>NZ_CM160044.1:0-5319327 GCF_056711605.1 Sphingobacterium sp. MAE
ATGGAAAAAACGAGTACAAGTGTTTGGAATAATTGTCTTGCAATAATCAAAGACAATATACCAGCGCAAAGTTTTAAAACCTGGTTTGAGCCTGTGAAAGCAGTACGTTTGGAGGGTGACGTTTTGACTATTCAAGTACCTAGTTTATTTTTTTACGAGTGGTTAGAAGAACACTATGTTGGCATCTTGCGTAAGACAGTAAAAAAGTTCTTAGGAGAACAAGGTAGGTTGGAATACAATATTGTGGTAGAGAAGTCTTCAGCATCTATTCCTTATACGACTAATATCCCATCTAACGGCAATGGAGCAGAAGGTAAGAAACAATCTATTCCCGTACCTGTATCTTTAAATAAGGACATCAAAAATCCATTTGTAATTCCTGGACTAAAAAAATTGCAAGTTGACCCACAATTGAATCAAAATTATACTTTTGATAATTTCATTGAGGGAGAGTGTAATCGTCTTGCACGTTCTGCAGGCTTTGCTGTAGCAAATAAACCAGGTGGCACATCATTCAATCCATTGATGATTTATGGTGCAGTAGGATTAGGGAAAACACACTTAGCGCAAGCAATCGGAAATGAAATCAAAAGAAACTTACCGGATAAACTGGTCATCTACGTTTCTTGTGAGAAATTTTGTCAACAGTTTGTAGACTCACTAAAAAATAATACGATTAACGATTTTGTCAATTTTTATCAAGCAATGGATGTCATCATTATGGATGATGTACATAATTTTGCCGGTAAAGAAAAAACGCAGGATATATTCTTCCATATATTCAATCATTTACATCAGTCAGGAAAACAAGTCATCTTAACATCTGATAAAGCTCCTAAAGATTTAGCAGGATTAGAAGAACGTTTATTAAGCCGTTTCAAATGGGGTTTATCTGCAGATATTCAGATTCCAGATTTGGAAACAAGAATGGCAATTTTGAAAAAGAAAATGTATTCTGATGGTATTGAATTACCTGAAAATGTAGTAGAATATGTTGCTAATCAGATTGACAATAGTGTTCGTGAGTTAGAAGGAGCTATGGTTTCTTTATTGGCACAATCAACATTAAACAAAAAAGAGATTGATTTAAATTTAGCTAAATCAATGCTTAAGAATTTTGTTAAGAACACCCATAAAGAAATATCAATGGAATTCATTCAAAAACTTGTTTGTGAGTATTTTGAAGTTCCTGTGGAAATGGTTAAATCTAAAGTCCGTAAAAGAGAAATTGTACAGGCAAGACAGATATCAATGTATTTGGCCAAGAATCATACCAAATCATCCTTAAAAACGATCGGTTCTTTCTTTGGAGGAAGAGATCACTCTACCGTTATTTATGCATGTCAGACCGTAGAAGATCTAATCGAAACCGATAAGAAATTTAAAACATATGTAAATGATATCATGAAAAAGCTTAAAGCTTAATATCACTTACAGCAGCGCAAATAAAAAAGGGATTCTAATCAGAATCCCTTTTTTTATCCAAATGGATAATGTTTATGAACAAGTTCTTAATGACTATAGTGTGGTGTTGGTCTCTTCAGTGTTCTCTTTCTTTTCTTCTTTCACGGGCTGAGGAGCTACTTCTGGTATTACCTTAGCAGGTCTTTCTTCCACTACCTTTTTGAATAATTCTTTTTGGTCTTCTGTCAATAAGGCATTTACCTTTACATCAGCCTCAGCTTGCAATTTATTGATTTGTTCTACCAAAACTTCTTTCGTTGCTGTGGTGTCACCCAATAAAGCAGATTCAGCTTTTGCTTGATCTAACGTAATGGTATAAGCCGCAGTTTTTTGCTCATCTGTCAAACTTAATTTTTGAGTCAATTCGGTTGTTACCTGAGTAGCATGTTCTTCTGGAGTCACTTGTTGTGCAAATGTTAAACTCAATGCTAAGAAGAATCCGATTCCTGTTAAAAATAATTTTTTCATGATTGCTATGTTTTAATGTAAATATTCAATAACTAAAATTCTACAACTAAAACTCCCAATCACCTCCAATTATTGTATCAAATATGTTACTTTAACAAATTTTTAACAAAAAATATGAATTAACTATCTCATATTTAGATCATTATTGTTAATAGCTATTTTACTGCATGCTGAATACCAATAATCTATTTCCATGCTATTTTTGTCTTTGCTGTCTGCGTTCTTGCATTTCTTTTTGCAGTATATCATAAGATTTGCTTTGTTCAGGACTTAAGAAAGATTTAATTTTTGCATCTGTGGTCTGTCTCAACGGCTGAATTTTTTCAAAAGCTGCTTTACGATCATCCGTATTTTTGAATAGGTCTTGTTGTTTTTTAGACATATCTAGCGCGTATACATAGATGGAGTCTTTTTGGTTCTGTGATAGTTTTAATTGTTTATCCAATCGTTCTACCGTATTCTTTGCTTGATCTTCAGGTGTTCTTTGCCATCCCGGATTACTTTGTTTTTCTTGTGCTACAGTTGCTGTAGCAAAAAGCGCCATCATGCCAAATAAAGCTAATTTTAAATTTTTCATATCTTTTTTATTATTGATCCGTGCTGCCGTCCACTTAACGACAACTAGTAAAAAGACAAAAATTAAATAGCAAAGTTTAGAGATTATTAAAATTTAAGATTCATTAACACTTATGTCACAGATAGATAGAATATTTTTTTCAAATGACAGTTGTTTATGCTCATCTTCAAAAGCAATTTCGATGGGAATGTAGGCGATTGGGAGATCACGTAAGACATTTAAAAATTCAGGATTGCGTAGTCGCTGAGCATCTTTTTCTGTTGTTATGATTATTTTATTGTCATTTGCCATTTCTTCGAATCGCTGTTTAAAGATTAAGATATCACTTAATTTAAAAGCATAGTGATCGGAATAGGACAGGTGCTCAACATCCTTTACAAGAGGTTTAAGGTACTTTATTAACGGTAGTGGATTCGCTATACCAGTGACCAACAAAACAGCCGTATTGCTGCTTATTTGAATGGATTGTTTGGTTATCGGAATAGCATTGCCATAGACAATAGAAGTAAAGAAGACCGATGTAGTTCCACTCTTTTTACTTAAAGTTTTTTTGATGCGTTCTTTTTGATCAGGAGTAGCATTTGATGGCGTCTTAGTGACCACAATAAGGTTAGCTCTACTGGATTCTCCTGGAAGATCTCTAAAATTGCCCATGGGCAATACAAACATAGGATGCAGACAAGAGGTAAACTCAAATAAGAGGATCGAAAACTTAGGTCTCAATCTGCGGTGTTGAAAAGCATCATCCAATACAATGACATCATGTTTATCCATTAATGTTTCCACACCATGACATCGATCTTCACAAACAGCTACTGTAAGGTCTGGAAATTTATTTTTAAATTGGAGAGGTTCGTCACCAACTTCATCAGCCATTGAGGATACCTCAACATATTTAAA
Source organism: Sphingobacterium sp. MAE (assembly GCF_056711605.1). Lineage (NCBI taxonomy): Bacteria > Pseudomonadati > Bacteroidota > Sphingobacteriia > Sphingobacteriales > Sphingobacteriaceae > Sphingobacterium > Sphingobacterium sp. MAE. The sequence goes on from NZ_CM160044.1 coordinate 3,410, forward strand.
ACCTTTAGTTTTGCGGCCATATCCTCGGCTTAAAGTGGCGATCTGACGTTTATTTTGAAGCAGTTTGACAATAAATTCGGTCATTGGACTTTTCCCTGTTCCTCCAACGGCAAGATTACCGACCACAATTGTCGTAATCGGATAAGATTTAGATTTCAATATCTGCAGATCAAATAATCTATTTCTAATCCAGATCACAAGTCCATAGAGTATGGAGAAAGGAAATAAAAGTAAACGGAAGACCTTCATGATCAATTACCTGTAATATTCAAGCCTACATCAGAGATTTCCAATAAGGGATTGTCGCGCATGTTTTGTTCAAAACTGAAGTGATATACTCCAGTATCAGGAAATACATAATCTTGATGGATAAGACTTTGCTGTGTATAGAGAGATCCTGCACTTTTTCCTGTCCATTTGCCATCTAATTGAGCTAATTTAAGCTCTTTTCTAAAAATATATTCCTTTGTACGAGGTCCTTTCTCATACACCAAAATAAAAAGATTAGCATAGGGATAATTTGCGGTATGTCGAACATTTAACAAAACATCATACTTTTTAGAAATATCGGTGATATGAACTTTAAAGGTTGGTCTATTAGTATGATCCCACGCTCTTTTAGGAATGCTTACGTTTTCATCTATAATTGTATTGGAATCACATGACACAAATAGTGATAATAGGATACAACTCATTAGAAAAGTATATGTTTTCATGCTCATTTGAGTATATTAAGTTGGCGAGCATCATGATGCTCGCCAACTACTATCATAAACTTATTACTCTGCCGAAGGAGCAGAATTATTGCCCTTATTTCTGTTATTTCGATTCTTATTGAATCTTCTTTTGGGTCTATTTGTTGCTCCCTCTTTACTTTGAGTCGCTGACGTATTTTTATCTGTAGCAACTACTTTTGGAGCTTTATCTTGCTTCTGTTGTGGTTTCTCGGTTTTTACTACCGGTGCCTTTACCGTTTGGTCGGAAGAACCTCTAGCTCTATTATTGGGCTTAGCTTTACTTTTATTATTACGTTTTCTTTTATTTTTTTCGTCCAGACGCGTTAGGCTATCTTGACCTACTACATTTTCGTAATCGTAATTAATAATTTTTTCTTCTTTGATCTCAACTTCGATAGTAGTGACCAATTCTTCCACTTTGATTCCCTGTTTATTTTTTTCGATCAATTCTTTAACATGATCAACTGGTAGTGCAATCCAGCTTTCAGCTCCCGGATAAGAGAACCACATCATTTTTTTGAAAATATCGGTTTTTTGCAAATATGCATTACCTTTCGTTGTTTCGATGCGGTCTATATTATTTGGAATGTCTTTTAAGGCATCCATATAACTATCCAGTTCGTAGTTTAAGCAGCATTTTAATTTACCACATTGACCGGCTAATTTTAAGGTATTCAGCGATAGATTTTGATATCTTGCTGCCGAAGTGGAGACTGTTTTGAAATCTGTCAACCAGGTTGAACAGCACAATTCTCGACCACAAGAACCAATTCCACCGAGGCGACTTGCTTCCTGTCTCATACCTATTTGACGCATTTCAATCCGGATCCGGAATGATTCAGCCATTCTTTTGATCAGTTCACGGAAATCGACACGGCCCTCTGCCGTATAATAGAAAGTAGCCTTGGTTTTATCACCTTGATAATCTACATCCGATATTTTCATAGAAAGACCCAATTCTAAAGCCAGATTTCTAGCTTTATGCATAGTCTCCCATTCCAAATCCTTTGCGATGTTGAATTTTTCAACATCTAGCTCTGTAGGTTTACGATAAATTTTCTTGGTAACACTTTCTAAACTTACATTGTTTTTCTTCAATTGTAAGCGAACCAGCTCTCCTGTTAGAGAAACATGTCCAATGTCATATCCGCCTGTAGTAGGTTCTACAGCAACCATTTCACCAATTTCTAAATATAAATTGTCAGAATTGATAAAGAAATCCTTTCTCGATCCCTTAAATCGAACTTCTACAATGTCAAAAGGTTTATAGTTGGATGGCATATCCATATCAGATAGCCAGTCATATACATCTAATTTATTACATCCGCTAGTCATGCAAGAGCCATTATTTTGGCAACCTGCTGGAGTACCGCCCACTGTCGTCGTACTTCCACAACCTCCGCCGGATGAGCAACTGCCACATCCCATAGTTTTCTATATATATTGAGTTCCTTTCGGAAACGTTTTGTATTTAAACATTAATACTAATTGCAAAGATAAATCTAAAAATAATATTTTAGGATTTGCATTTCTTTCTACACTATAATGTGTCGTTTCAAACAAGTTGATTGTCTCTTCAATTTGTTCAAGGGTATAATGAGTAGCAAACTTGTTGACAAAATCAAGTTCATGCGAAGGAAGGAAAACCAAACTGGATAGGTCTTGTTTAATTAAAACAATTTGACGCATGATATTAATGGCATACATCAAAAATGTTTTTTGATTCTCTCGACCCAATTTAGCTAATTCATCCTCGCAAATGCTAATGATATTTAAACCCGAATCTTGTACGACCAAACGTAACCATCTCACTAAAAGGTCAAAATGATTATTGGTATGTAGATCAATCATATTTATAGCCTCTTGAACGTTGCCGTCCGCTATAAAAGCAATCTCTCTCGCTTCTGATTCTTCAAGATGTTTACTTTCAATTAAATAAGAAGTAATAGCCTGATGGCTCAACTTATTGATTTTGACAAGCTGCGTTCTTGAAATAATGGTATTTAATATTTTTTCTTGATTCTCAGCAACCAACAGAAATAATGTTTTTTCAGGTGGTTCTTCAATCAATTTTAATAAAGCATTGCCTTCTTTTTCTAAATATTCAGGAAGCCACATGATGAGGACCTTATATTCAGCTTCAAAAGACTTGAGACTTAGTTTTTTAATGATTTCATGTGCCTCCGCAATATTGATATTAACTTGCTTATTTTCTGCATCAAGTTGTTGTCGCCAATTTTCTAAACCCAAATATGGATTATTAAAAAACGCCTTACGCCAATTGTCCATAAATGTAGCAGCATGATCATCTTTGTGTTTGGCAATGAAAGGATATGAAAAATGTAAATCAGGGTGAATAAGCTTACTGTATTTTCGACAAGAAGCACATTGACCACAACTATCATCCTCTAATTTATTTTCGCAATTGATTAATTGCGCATAAGCCAAAGCCAAAGGCAAAGAACCAGATCCTTCTGGACCAAGAAATAGTTGAGCATGACTAACACGGTTATCACGAACTGTGCTGATCAGATGTGCTTTAACTAAATCATGTCCAATTATTTCTTTAAATTGCATATACTACTGCTAGTCTATACAAATGTAATAAATAATAGACAGCATTTATTTATAAACAAAATATAATTGGCTTAAATGACATTAATTTTATTGAAATCCAATGATTTAGTGTCTTCAATATTGATTTTGTTTTGAAAGCTACTATTACGTGATTTGCATACCGCTGATTAAAAAATGTAGATTCTTTTGCGTATTATTGCAGATATAATTCATAATTTTAGGAAATGAGATTTATAGTATCCACATCGATTTTATTAAAACAACTTCAAGCTATTAATGGCGCTTCAAGTAGTAGTACAGTTCTACCCATATTAGAGAACTTTCTTTTTGAAATAAAAGACAATACGTTAACGATTTCTGCAACAGATTTGCAAACAAGTATGGTTACGTCATTGCAAATTGAGGCTAAAGAAGAAGGAAAAGTAGCGATGCCTTCTAAAATTTTAATCGAGACTTTAAAAACCCTACCCGATCAGCCCGTTGCCTTTTTTGTTGACAACAACACATTAGCCATTGAAATCAGTGCAGGTGATGGTAAATATAAATTGAGTGGTGAAAATCCTGAGGATTTCCCTAAGATACCTGTAATTGATAATGCTCATACCGTAAACATGCCTGCTCCGATATTGGCAGAAGCAATCAGCAAAACCATCTTTGCTGTCAGTAACGACGAATTGAGACCAGCGATGTCAGGTGTTTTAGTTCAATTGGGAGACAAAGCAATTACATTTGTATCGACAGATGCACATAAATTGGTCCGTTATAGAAGATCTGATATAGGTGTTGAAAAGCCAGCGTCGTTGATCCTTCCAAAAAAAGCATTATCCTTACTGAAATCTTCTTTACCTTCTGAAGATATTAATGTATCAATTGAATACAATTCAACCAATGCATTCTTCAGTTTTGGTAACATTAATTTAATTTGTCGTTTGATTGACGAGCGTTACCCAGATTATGAAGCTGTCATTCCACAAGTCAATCCAAATAAATTAACTGTTGATCGTTTATTATTCTTAAATACGCTACGTCGTGTTGTTATTTTTGCCAATAAGACGACACATCAGGTACGTTTGAAAATATCTGGTAGCGAATTAAATATCTCAGCAGAAGATTTAGATTTTTCTAATGAAGCTCATGAACGTTTAGGCTGTCAGTTTGAAGGAGAAGATATGGAGATAGGCTTCAACGCTAAATTTTTAGTAGAGATGTTGAATAATTTGGCAAGTGAGGAAGTTGTGATCGAAATGAGTACAGCAAACCGTGCCGGATTATTAATTCCAGCAGTAGCAGAAGAAAATGAAGATATTTTAATGCTGGTTATGCCGGTTATGTTAAATAACATAGGTTAATTCAGACTGCTTTGGAAGTTATCACGCATATCATTGATTTTATTCTGCATATTGATAAACATTTACTAGAAATTGTAAATGATTATAAAACTTGGACTTACCTCATTTTGTTTTTGATTATTTTTGTCGAAACAGGAGTAGTGGTAATGCCATTTTTACCAGGAGATTCCTTACTTTTTGCATCCGGTATGCTTGCAGCTCAGCCCAACGAATTGAATGTTTGGTTGATGATCGTCATCCTACTGATAGCTGCGATATCGGGAGATTCGCTTAATTACTCGATTGGGAAACGTTTTGGTATGCAGATGACCAAGTTTAAACTTTTTGGAAAACAAGTCATTAAGGACGAGCAGATTCAGAAAACTCATGCATTCTATGAGAAATATGGAAGCAAGACAATTGTCATTGCGCGCTTTGTTCCTATTGTAAGAACTTTAGCACCATTTGTCGGAGGTATTGGCAGAATGCATTATGGTACTTTTATAACCTATAATGTTATTGGCGCAGTTCTTTGGGTAGTTGGAATTACGTTAGCGGGTTATTTCTTAGGAAACATACCGATTATTAGAGATAATTTTTCAAAAGTGGTCTTATTGATTATTCTATTATCCATATTGCCGATTGTCTTTGAAGTCGTAAAAGAAAAATTTAAAAAGAAAAAGGAAGCTTAAAAGCTTCCTTTTTTTATATAGTCAATTATGATCTGAGTAGCAACGGATCAATTATTGGATAGAAAGATACTGTAGTAGATACCTAGCCGTTTATTCAAAAGAACTCGATGTATGGAGATCATGACCAATATTGTTGATTTTATTTTACATATCGATAGACACTTGGTGCAGATCGTGCATGAGTATGAAGGATGGACTTATCTCCTTTTATTTTTAATTGTATTTGCAGAAACAGGATTAGTGGTTGCTCCATTTTTGCCGGGAGACTCTGTCTTATTTGCTCTAGGGGCTATCATTGCTATTCCTGAGAGCGGGTTATCATTACTTTTATTTTGGTTTGTTTTAGTATCTGCAGCTGTTCTTGGTGATTTTGTCAATTATGAAATCGGAAAATATTTAGGACAGCGCGTATTCAGAACTGGATCTAACATTTTTAAACCCCAATATTTGGACCGGACCCAATCCTTCTATTTAAAGCACGGTTCCAAAACAATTATCTATGCACGATTTGTACCCATTGTGCGCACATTTGCCCCATTTGTTGCGGGGATAAGTAAGATGCCCTACCGTCAATTTGGAACTTATAACATGCTTGGAGGTTTTCTCTGGGTAACCTTATTTCTATTCGCAGGATATTTCTTTGGTCAACTCTCATTCTTTAAAAACCATTTTTCGATCGTCGTACTTGTCATTATTTTTATCAGCCTGTTTCCCATGCTTATACAGGTACTGAACACAAAAAAATCAAGAAAGGCCTAAACCAATTATTATTTTTGGAGTCTGCTTTATCTAAATATGTGTATGAAGAATCTACTTTTTATCTTTCTCAGTTTCGTGTTTACATGTTCATCTGCGCAAGTTCGAGTTGAAAAAAAACAGGCTAAAGCAGCATTTGAACTTCTAAATGATATCCGTCTGCATCCCGAACGTTATAAAAAGAAACTCGGTTTATTCAATTTGGATAAGGTGACCAGAAAACCATTGAATTGGAATAAAAAACTAGCGGCTGTTGCTGAAGATCGTGCCGAAGATATGGCCAAAAGAAATTATTTTGACCATGTTAATCCGGACGGAATAGGTCCCAATCATTACATTCAAAAGTCAGGTTATGAATTAAATGCAAGTTGGCTGAAAAATAAAAAAGCAAATAATTTTGAATCCATTGCTTGGAATTGGCCGACTGCGAGTGAGGGAATCAAGGGACTCATCATCGGGAAGGAAGCACCAGGATATCATCATCGAAAACACTTATTGGGCATGGATCAGTGGAATGCATCTTTATACGATATTGGTATTGGCTATGTCACGGTAGGTAAGAAAGGTAATCAAAAAAGCTATTTATGCGTCATTATTGCTAAGCATGATTGGTAAATTAATCAATTTATAGTCTTGATATTATACATTATTGGAATGTTTCTTACCTTTGCATATGATAAAATCAATGACAGGATACGGCACCGCTGTAAAAGACAATGGAAAAGTTAAGTACAGTGTCGAGATTAAATCCTTGAATTCTAAATTTCTTGAATTGAATCTTCGCTTACCCAAAGCAGTTTCAGACAAGGAATTGACGTTACGTACAGAGTGTAGTAAACTGATCGAAAGAGGTAAGGTAAACCTGTATGTGAATGTTGAATATACTGATCAAACAGCAAAAGCATCTACTATAAATGCAGATTTGCTAAAAAAATATTATACCCAACTACAACAGATTGCCTTTGAATTGGGTGACAAACAAGTTTCTCTTTTCGAATTAGCCCTTAATATGCCGGAGGTAATTGCCAATAATGATAATGAAGTTGATGAAGAAGAGTCAAAATTATTATTAGAAGCATTTTATGCCGCAGTAGATCACTTCAACCTTTTCAGAGCAGACGAAGGTGCAGTGCTTTCGCAAGACCTGACTGAACGTGTTGAATTGATATTAACTTATTTAACAGAAGTCGAATCTGTAGAGATGGATCGTATTCCTTTAATCAGAGAACGTATCGGTCATTATCTAGAGGATACAGTGGGCAAGGAAAACGTAGATAAAAATCGTTTTGAGCAGGAGTTGATTTATTATATCGATAAATTAGATATCACAGAAGAGAAAGTACGGTTACGTTCACACTGTCGTTATTTTCAAAAAGCTTTGACCGCATCGGATTCCAACGGTAAGAAATTAGGATTTATATCTCAGGAAATGGGCAGAGAGATCAATACCCTGGGATCAAAAGCAAACCACGCTGGAATTCAGCAGATCGTGGTAAAAATGAAAGAAGAATTAGAAAAAATTAAAGAGCAATTGCTCAACGTATTATAGGAATGGCAGGTAAGTTAATTATATTCTCCGCACCATCGGGCGCAGGTAAAACAACAATAGTAAAAAGTTTATTAAGTAAACATAGTGATAAGTTGGAATTTTCCATTTCAGCAAGTACACGAGAGCCTCGCGGTGAAGAAATAGATGGTAAAGATTATTACTTTATTTCAAAAGAAGACTTTCTGCATAAAATTGCCAAACAAGAATTTATCGAATTTGAAGAAGTTTACTCCGGTACCTTTTATGGCACACTGCGTTCGGAAGTAGAACGCATCTGGGCAAAAGGTAAACACGTTATATTTGATATTGATGTGATCGGTGGATTACGCTTACGTTCTAAGTTCCCAGATGAGGCCCTATCTATTTTTGTGCAACCTCCATCCCTGGAAGTATTAAAAGAACGTCTTCGTGGAAGAGGAACCGATTCTGAAGAAAAATTACAGGAACGATTTGCAAAAGCAGAATCAGAATTATCGTATGCTGATAAATTTGATGTCATATTGAAAAATTATGACTTGGATGTAGCGGTTGTTGAGGCAGAAAAATTGGTGATGGAATTTTTGAACAAGTAGTCATGGCTAAGGTTGGTTTATTCTTCGGATCTTTTAATCCCGTGCATGTAGGTCATTTAATTATTGCTAATTATATGGCTAATTATACAGAATTGGACGAGGTATGGTTTGTGGTATCTCCACAAAATCCGTTTAAGAAGAAGGAAAGCCTAGGAAATATGTACGATCGGCTGGAGATGGTCAATCTAGCGATAGAAGATACCGACAATTTAAAAGTGAGTGCTATCGAGTTTGGTTTGCCGCAACCCTCTTATACCATTGATACGTTGACGCATCTAGCTGAGAAATATCCTTCACATGATTTTGTTTTGATTATGGGGGAGGACAACTTGGAAACCTTTTCCAAATGGAAGAACAGTGATGTTATCTTAAGAGATTACCACATCTACGTCTATCCAAGACCAGGATATAGTGGCAATACCATGAAAGACCATCCATCGATCACGATGACTCAGACACCTATGATGGAACTATCTTCAACTTTTCTAAGAAAATCGATCAAAGAAGGTAAAAATATCAAATTCTATACTCCAGACAAAGTCTTAGATTTTATCGAGAAAAAAGGCTTATATTCATAAAAAAGAGCGAAACCCAGTTTCGCTCTTTTTTATGAAATACTAATCTTCAATGATAAAGCCGACCTCCTGGTCAAAAGCTTTCCTTTCATCATCCGACAAGTTATTTTTCATCACGCGAATCGTATAACCCCCTCGCAAAACTCCTTTATCCAAATACATCCAGTCAGAAATGGTTTTAGGGTCTATGGTGACTCGATCTCCAAATTTTACGGCCTTTGTCAATTGAGGTTCATTATTAACAGTGCCACTGTACGATTTTCCATCAGATGTTAAATCCCCAATCCAGATGTGTTCACCACCACCGTCTTCAGTATCGAATTTGACTTTAATAGCAAAACTTTCATATCCTTCCTGAGGCTGTTGAAATGCGATATCAAAATTTTTAAAAGTCTTATTGGCTTCATCGATCGCGTGATTCATCACCTCATCATCTTTTTGGAACTCAATGATATCATCATTCTTGATTTTTTCTTTAATCCCGTTTTGACAAGAATATAAAAAAAGTGAACATACTAAAAGTAGGGCAAAGCTGTTTGACATCGTTCTGTTTTTTGATTGTAGTATCATGTAATTTGTTTTGATATTTTTTTAAATGTGACAAGCCAAGATAATAAATATAAAAAAATCATGAGGAACATGATGGGTGAAACCGCCATTACTGCGTGTGCTCCTCTAGCAGTTTATTCTTATTTTTAACAAACATTTAATTCGAGTGTTTTGATTATTTTTAAAGAAAAAATGATGAGAACTTCTATATTATTATTTATCCTTTTATTTTTTGGCTTTATAAAGGCATTTGCTCAATCCAATGGAGACGAAGGAAGCTCTTATAGCAGAGATGAAAAAGGTTACGAATTTCGCACTAAAATGACTATACCGCCTTACGGATTATCAAAAGTAAAGCAGTTGATCGAAACGATTACATTTAAAGAAGATCCATTGGGCAGTTCGGACGGTGGTATAGAAGCTATAAGCGCAGCACAATTTAAAGCACTAAGTCTAAGAGAAAAGTTTACCTATGTCATGATCCATGCTGAGATGAGCCAACAGAACTGCGCTATTCCAGAATACCAGAACGATATTCAAAAAAGAATTTTCAGTCAATTGGAAACAGGATTTAATGAAGCGAGCTGGAGTCAAAGACAAGCCGATTTTCTGATCGAAAATCGCGACTCTGTGATGAAACTCATTGAAGAATCGGTTGTGCGTAGTAAACGAATGGGGATAAATTATAAAGAAGCAATCTTAGAGATGAATGCTTGGCAAATGATTCCCTTTATCATTCGTTATGTCAAAAGCACCGCTCAAGATAAGGATGCATTAACCTTACTGATGCTTTTAATGAAACGGGGAGAGTATGATGAGTTTTTGAAATCAACATCTTACCAGAAGTTATATGGTCCTGATGCTAATTATTATTCTTTCCTGAATTATAACAAAGCAAATGAAGATTTAATATGTGAACGTGCAAGTCGTTACTATAAAGAGAAGATTTCAAAATGATAAAGAAAGTCTGGATTTTACTGCTCGGAATCGTTATTTGCACCAGTCAATCCTTTGCACAAGAGCAACGGTTTATAGACATAGGAGCAGGCACCTATATATTAGGCGACACACTCAGTTTAGATAACCCGCGTAGAGTTGTCAGTCTATCGGCTTTTTCAATCGCTGAGACCGAATTAACAAATGAGGCATTTGCAGCATTTGTGGGTTCGACCAATTATATCACGTTGGCAGAACGATATCACAATGCTATGGTCTTTGAACCAGGTTTAGCAGAATTTCGATGGCTACAGGATAGTACGGCTTATTGGCGGTTTCCAAATGGAACAAGCAGGGGGGACATTGAAGAAAAGATGGATCATCCCGTAACGTGTATATCCTATCGTGATGCATTAGCCTATTGCGAATGGGCAGGAGTTCGTCTACCATCATTAGAGGAATGGGAAGTAGCTTCAAGAGCGGGCTCGCAAACCAAATATTTTGAAGGTGTAGAGTTAGATAACATCATGGATTATGCTAATATATGGCACGGAAGAAATCATTTAGTTGCCGATACGACAGATGGTTTTCTATATACCTCACCTGTTAAATCATTCAAAGCAAATCCTTTAGGTTTATATGATATATATGGCAATGTTTTTGAATTTTGCGAAGGATCGCTAGTTCGAGATCAAGGGCGAAAAGTAGCGCATGCGCGCGGTGGCTCATGGTGGTGCAGTCAAAAATAGCTGCGCTTCCTTCAACTCACAATATATAGGTTCGGTCAACCCCAGTGCTTCTTTTAGTAACCTCGGTTTTCGAGTTGCAAAGAAAAAGTAGCGAGGCTTTCCAGCGGAAAGCCTCGCTACATATTTTGATTATCGACCCATCCAGCCACCATCGACTGTTAGAATTGTTCCATCCACGTAGTTAGACGCATCAGAACTTAAAAATACGATCGGCCCTTTGAAGTCTTGGGGCTGTCCCCATCTTGCAGCAGGAATACGACCTAAAATAGAAGCAGATCTCTCTGGGTCATCGCGCAACGCTTCCGTATTGTCTGTTGCAATATATCCCGGAGCAATAGCATTGACATTGACACCTAGCGAAGCCCACTCATTGGCAAAAGCTTTTGTCATTGAAGCAATTGCACCTTTTGATGCGGCATATCCCGGCACATTGATCCCCCCTTGAAAAGAAAGTAAGGATGCGGTGAAAATAACTTTTCCTGTTCCACGTGAAATCATAGCTTTACCTATTTCTCTCGTCAAAATAAATGGTGCATTTTGATTGATTTCAATGATCTCATCCCAGTATTCATCCGGATGCTCAGCAGCTGGTTTACGTAAGATATTGCCCGCATTGTTGACCAAAATATCAATGACAGGATGTTGTTCTTTCACCTTTGTGATAAATGCATATAGATCCTTTCGCTTTGAAAAATCACATTGATATGCGTAAAATTTTCTACCGAGAGATTCCACCGATTTTTGAATAGCAGAGTTCTCAAGTTCCAATGAAGCTGAAACACCGATAATATCCGCACCAGCTTCTGCCAATGCTTCAGCCATTGCTTTACCGATCCCTCTTTTGCACCCTGTAACCAGGGCAACTTTACCTGTTAAATCAAATGATTGTAGTATAGACATTATTTTTTATAGCTAATGGTTAAAGGTTTATGAATTTGCTCTGATGCCTGCTTTAAATAGTTTTTCCACGCATCCATAGATGTAATTTTTCCTGCTTTATTAAATGCGGCACCCATGTAATAGGTCAGCGATTGATTGTTTTTTGCCGTTACGCTCCATAAAAATTGATTTGGAGTGTCCATAAAATCTTTCTTAACCTCGGGTAACAATAAGGCAGTTCCGGTTATGTTTCCATGTTGTTCTGGTTCCCAATACGCGAAGAAATTTGCTTTTTTATCAATTGCAATAACTGGATTAGCTTCTTTTCGTTTAGCAATACCAATGACAATAGGTGTCGTGGCTGCGGTCGCATTATGAACACGAACATTGATTTTGCTCAATTGACTTTCTGCATCGATGGAAATTTCTTTTTCTATCCCTATCTTTTGACCATTTATTTCTTGAGGCTCATAGATTAATTTGAAGCTAGCCCGTATAGGACCATTGTCCAAAATTTCATATTGGCGATAGTGTTTTGTATAGTGGATCTGTTTGTCAAAATAGATGGCTATGTCTCCAACGCCTAAGGTTTGACCAACAGAATAGTAATCTAGGCCTTTTCCGTGGTCTGCATGATAGTCTCCAGTTCTGTACCATTCGTCGATAATTAACTCATCAGTACGTTTAGCCCAATAATCAAACCCCTGTGCATCTTCAGAAGTGCCTTCCAATGTTTTACCGTAAGCTCTGAAGGCAACCACATTGTTTTCCCATGCAAAATCATCTTTTCGCTCAGGAACATAGCGAGCAAAAACTTTATTCGCTGTTTTTGATGGAATAGCTGACGAAACGGTAAGTTCTATTTTTCCTTTAGCAGCAATATATACAGCAATCAAGACATTTTGAGGTGTTGATTTTCCTCTTTTTTCCAATTGGTATATAAGCGGTTTTTTTGATCCTTGATCTATAATGGAGAAAATGCTATCCTTTAATTCAAAATGCTTTTTAAAATTTTCGAAAGGAATGCTAATGACTTCTTTTCTTTCGAAAGCTGATGGATTCTGAATAATTAAAGAGCTTGTATTTTGAGCAAATAAGCTTGATGCACTCCCAAGTATACAGACAGCTGATAGTAATGATCTCATACCTTATTATTTTAAATCGGTTATAGCAGATTTGTCCATATCATCGTAATCTAAATTTTCTCCTGCCATACCCCAGATGAAGGTATAATTACTCGTTCCTGCTCCAGAGTGGATAGACCAAGGCGGGGAGATCACAGCTTGCTCATTCTTCATCCAGATATGACGGGTCTCCTCTACTGGCCCCATAAAATGGGCGACTGCTTGCCCTTCTGGCACTTCAAAATAGAAATATACTTCCATACGACGGTCATGCGTATGTGCGGGCATCGTATTCCAAACAGATCCAGGCTTAAGCTCTGTCATTCCCATTTGCAGCTGACAGGTATCGACAATCTTATTCAAAAGCATCTGGTTGATTGTTCTATGGTTAGCTGTTTCAAGAGAACCAAGTTCGATCTTATTTGCCGATTCTTTTGTCACTTTTTTTGTCGGAAAAGCATGATGGGCAGGGGTTGAATTCAGATAAAATTTTGCTGGATTTGATGCATCCTTGCTACTAAAATAGACCTCTTCAACTCCTTTACCGATATATAAAGCTTCTTTATTCGCTAGATCGTAGACGGTTCCATCGACTTCAACTTGTCCAGCTGCGCCCACATTGATGATCCCCAACTCTCTTCTACTGAGGAAATAGGGCTCTTTCAGTAGAGCAGGTATTGTTTCCAATTTTAGTTTCTCTGCAACAGGCATGGCACCTCCTGCCATGTAACGATCATAGTGTGAATAGGTAAAATGGATCTTATCTGCTTCAAAAATATTTTCAATTAAAAAGTTCTCTCTTAAAGACTTGGTGTCAAGTGTTTTGCATTCATTTGGGCTAATTGCGTAGCGTGACTCATAATTCGTTTTCATATTTTAGCGTATTTAAGAAATATGTTAAAAATAAGACATTAAAACATCATAAGCCACAATAATCTTCGCAATCGATATCGGAAAAAGATTAAATGAAAATAGAAATGATATAAGACCAGAGGGCAGTTGTAAACAGACTGAGAATAATGCCCAAGCCGATGATCAAGTTGATCAGTTTGGTGTTCAACCTGAATTGTTGTACGACCATACTTGCTGTGATTAAGGTGGGCATGGCTGCCTCCATAATACTGACACGTGCAATATCACCTTTTATGCCCATTGCCACAGCAGCTAGCAGAACCAAAGCAGGGGCTAGCATCAACTTATATAATAATGTCATGGAGATCTGAGAAATCTCTCGCTTCATTCCCTTAAACTGGAGCTGCAGGCCAACAGAGAACAAGGCTAAGGGAGCAACTGTTGATGCAATTTTATCAAAGAATGGTTCGGTTATGCCCAAGTCGACATATTGTGATAGTATAACCGCAAGTACACAAGCGATAAAGGGCGGAAAAGTAAAAAGCCTTTTTAATAAAGCGCCAACTTTGATTCCTTCATTATGACTGCGGTCTCCCTTGATGGCACAGATAATGCCTACCGTAGATAAAAGCATAAAATTGACCTGGTCACAAATAATGGCAATGCTGAGGTTTTGCTCCCCGTAATAGGCGATGATCAATGGAAACCCAATAAAAGAGGTATTACTATACGCTGAAGATAATTCTAATGTACTCCGAGAACGTTGGCTATAGCCTTTATATCGACAATACAATTCCATAAATATCCAACTTCCTGCAACCACTAATATAGGCGATAACACCGGAAAGATCAGTTGAGTGCTCCAACTGATCTGTGGAATATATTTAAAAGATACTGCAGGCAAGGCGATGTACAATACCCAAATATTAATGCTTTTAGAAGCATTTTCAGGAATGAGTTTGAAATGCTTAAACAGCATTCCGGCGCATATGCAGAATATGATAAGTATAAAATTGACCATTTTGAATTGGAAAACACAATGAATGGACGAAGTTACTTAAAAACAGAAATTTACTCGTTGCTTTTTTTGGGATTTTAATCATAAAAAATCTGCCTGTTTTTAATTCGGCCACTATACGAATAAGATTATTTTCAGGTTATGATTAGATCAATATATTATTAAGCTTTAGTATAGAGATAATAGAGGGTTTCTATAGGGTTCGTATAGGTAAAGCTCTATAAATACTGTATTAAATCTATCTTATATCTGTTAAAAATCAGGCTTAATATTTAATATGCTTCCTATCTCTCTTTCACTTAGCCTTAATAAAAAATGAGCTTAGGTCTTTTTAATGTATAAAAAGAAAAAGCATTGTCTTAAAAACGAAAGCTTTTCTTTTTTTCTTCCTAAATTAGCGTCATGACAAAGAAAAAACCAACCATCTTGGTGGTGAATGATGATGGCATTACTGCGCCTGGTATTAAAGTTTTGATTGAAGAAATGCAAAAAATAGGACATGTGGTTGTCGTCGCTCCTGATAGTCCACAATCGGGCATGGGACATGCTATTACAATCGGGCGACCTTTGCGTTTAGATCGTATTGACTTATATGACGGTGTGGAGATGTATAAATGTTCAGGAACTCCGGTAGATTGTGTTAAATTGGCTGTTAACAAGATTTTTAAAGGACGTAAACCAGACGTATGTGTTTCGGGTATTAATCATGGATTAAACCATTCGATCAATGTATTATATTCGGGAACGATGTCTGCGGCAGTTGAAGGAGCGATTGAAGGAATTCCATCTATTGGATTTTCTTTAGATAATTTTGACTATGATGCTGATTTTTCACATTGTAGACCGTATCTCCTTTCGATTACCAAACAAGTACTGGCAAATGGTCTTCCAAAAGGATCTTTATTAAATGTCAATTTTCCTAAAGATGAAGCCAAAGGAATTAAAATCTGTCGTCAGGCAGGTGGACATTATGTCGAAGAGTTTGATGAGCGTGTCGATCCTAGAGATCGAGATTATTATTGGATGACAGGTAGATTTGAGTTGGAAGATCGGGGCGAGGATACGGATTCGTATGCTTTAAGTAAAGGATATGTAGCTATAGTTCCAACGCAGTTTGATATGACCGCTCACCACGTTATCCCTCAATTAAATTCTTGGGCATTCGATAGTTAGTATGAAAAACAATTTAGGCATAGGGATTTTACTGGGAGCTATAGCGCCCTTAATCGCTTATTTAATTTCTACCTATACGACACTTTTTGAAAAAACGATAGCCGAAAAACCAATGTTAATATATGCTGTTGCGGTATTTATCAATTTGTTGGCGATACGTTTTTTGTTTAAAGGAGAGAAAGAAGCCTTAGCAAAAGGAGTATTGGTTGCTACCTGTATAGCGACGATACTTTATATATTTACACATAAATTATCCATATGAAATTGACATTGGGTTTTTCCCCTTGTCCTAATGATACCTTCATTTTTGATGCACTTATCCATCATAAAATAGATACAGAAGGACTAGAATTTGACGTTGTTTATGAAGATGTCGAAACCTTAAATCTAAAAGCTTTTAAGGGAGACTTAGCCATAACGAAATTGAGCTATCATGCTTTTGCCTATGCGGTAGAAGATTATGAGCTTTTGGATGCAGGTAGTGCATTAGGATTTGGAGTTGGACCGATGTTGATCACTCACGATGAGCATTTGGCTAGAGAGCTTCAAGAAAAACTGTCTTCGAATACCCCATTGACGGCAGCATTGCAACAATTAAAGGTTGGCTATCCCGGCAAGTACACAACTGCTAATTTCTTATTAGGTTTAGCTTTTCCAGAACTGAAGAATAAAAAAGAGCTTGTTTTTTCAGAGATCGAAGGAGCTTTGTTGTCTGGCGATATCGATTTGGGTTTAATTATTCATGAAAATCGATTCACCTATCAGGAAAAAGGGCTTTTTAAAGTCGTTGATTTGGGAGATTACTGGGAAAAAACGACAAATTGTCCTATTCCATTGGGTGGTATTGTAGTGAAAAGAAGTATTCCTGCCGATATTAAGGAAAAACTGAATCGTATTTTGCGAGCAAGTGTCGAATACGCTTTTGCTAACCCTACATCAGGTCTGGAGTTTATCAAGTCACATGCGCAGGAGATGAGTATTGAAGTGATGTATAAACACATCGATCTTTATGTCAATAAGTATTCTATAGCGCTTGGAAAAGAGGGACGTTCAGCAATTGAAATCATGTTTAATAAGGCTCAGGATATGGGCTTTATCCCGAAAACGGACAAGAATTTATTTTTGTCATAAAAAAGAGTAAAAAATATGGATATCGTATGTTAGATATGATATCTAATAACTAAATTTGCCCGATTAGTGTCAATTTGTCTGCAATTTTAGTTTGGAGTCATTATTGAATGAAAGTCATAAATTGAGATAGAAAAGAATATTATGTTAAAATTTTTAAGTAAATTATTTGGAAGTAAATCCGAGCGAGATATTAAGGGAGTTCAACCAATTGTAGAAAAAATCAAATCGGAATACGAGCAGCTTTCGTCACTTACTGATGATGAATTGCGTGGCAAAACGGCTGATTTCAAAAATAGAATTAAAGGATATTTAGCAGATATTGATACCGAGATCTCTACTTTAAAGGCAGAAGCTGAGGCTGATGACCTGGATATGTCTCAGAAAACTGCGATATATGAAAACGTGGATAAGTTATCCAAAGATCGTGATAAAAAATTAGAAGAAGTTTTGATGGATATTTTACCTGAAGCATTTGCCGTGGTAAAAGAAACATCTAGACGTCTGACAGAAAATAAACAATTAGTCGTTAAAGCAACCGATTTTGATCGAGAAATCGCTGCACAAAAACAAAATGTAGTGATCCAAGGTGATCAGGCGACATGGAAAAATGTGTGGTTGGCTGCGGGAACTGAGGTAACCTGGAACATGGTACATTATGATGTGCAGTTGATTGGCGGTATTGTATTGCACCAAGGTAAAATTGCACAGATGGCTACTGGTGAGGGTAAGACTTTGGTCGGTACCTTGCCGACTTATTTGAATGCGTTAGCCGGTAATGGTGTACATATAGTAACGGTCAATGATTATCTAGCACGTCGTGACTCGGAGTGGAATGCGCCATTGTTCGAGTTTCATGGTTTAAGTGTAGATTGTATTGATAAACATCAACCAAATTCGCCACAAAGACGTAAAGCTTATGCTTCTGATATCGTTTATGGTACCAATAACGAATTTGGTTTCGATTATTTACGTGATAATATGACGCAGACTCCTGAAGCATTAGTACAAGGGAAGCTGCATTTTGCGATGGTGGATGAGGTCGATTCAGTGTTAATTGATGATGCTCGTACACCTTTGATTATTTCAGGTCCTATTCCTCGTGGTGATCAGCATGAATTCTACCAATTAAAACCACGTATCGAACGTTTGGTAAATGCTCAAAAAGCTTATATCAACACGGTATTGAATGAAGCTAAGAAAGCGGTTAAGGCTGGAGATATTGATCCAGAAAAAGGTGGCTTGGCCTTATTTAGAGCTTACCGCGGATTGCCTAAAAATAAAGCCCTGATTAAATACTTAAGTGAAGATAATCATCGTCAGATTTTGCAAAAAGTAGAGAACTACTACATGCAAGAGCAGAACAAAAATATGCCTAAGGCGGATGCCGAATTATTTTTTGTGATCGATGAGAAAAACAATCAAGTAGAATTAACAGAAAAAGGGATTGAATTAATCACGGCTTCTGGAGAAGATCCTTCATTCTTTATCCTACCGGATGTAGGTTCTGAAATTGCTGATATTGAAAAAGCTGATATTCCTTTAGAGGAGAAGGCTAACCGCAAAGAGGAATTATTGCGTGATTATTCGATCAAAGCAGAGCGTATTCACTCGATCAACCAATTATTAAAAGCATATACTTTATTTGAAAATGATGTTGAGTACATCGTTGACGAGGGAAAGGTTAAAATTGTAGATGAGCAAACCGGACGTATCATGGATGGTCGTCGTTACTCAGATGGTTTGCACCAAGCGATTGAAGCAAAAGAGAATGTAAAGGTAGAAGATGCTACACAGACTTATGCAACCATTACTTTACAAAATTACTTCCGTATGTACCACAAACTTGCAGGTATGACGGGTACAGCTTCTACTGAGGCGGGTGAGCTTTGGGAAATATATAAATTGGACGTGGTCGAAATTCCGACCAACCGCGTTGCTTTACGTGATGACCGTCAAGATTTTATTTACCGTACTGCTCGTGAAAAATATAATGCTGTTGCAGAAGAAATTCAAAAATTGACAGAAGCAGGTAGACCCGTTTTAGTGGGTACAACATCTGTTGAAATCTCTGAGTTATTGAGCCGTATGCTCCAATTGCGTAAGGTTAAACATAATGTCTTAAACGCAAAACTACACCAGAAAGAAGCTGATATTGTTGCTGAAGCAGGTCAACCTGGTCAAGTAACGATCGCAACAAACATGGCTGGTCGTGGAACGGATATTAAGTTAACAGACGAAGTTAAAGCTGCTGGTGGTCTAGCGATCATCGGTACCGAGCGTCACGAGTCACGTCGTGTCGATCGTCAGTTACGTGGTCGTGCTGGTCGTCAAGGGGATCCGGGATCATCGCAATTCTTCGTTTCATTGGAAGATAACTTGATGCGTCTATTTGCTTCGGAGCGTATCTCTAACATCATGGTTAAGATGGGAGTTGAAGAAGGTGAAGTGATGCAGCATAGCATGCTGACCAAATCAATCGAACGTGCGCAACGTAAAGTTGAAGAAAACAACTTTGGTATTCGTAAACGACTTTTGGAGTATGATGATGTGATGAACTCACAGCGTACGGTTATCTATACAAAACGTAAAAATGCTTTATTTGGAGAACGTCTAGATGTCGATTTGAATAACATGATTTTTGATGTTGTCGAAGAAATCGTGGTTGATGCCAAAGAGGGTGGTTCTTATGAAGATTTTCAAATTGAGGTGATCCGTGTGTTTGCTGTCAATCCGGAGATTTCGGAAGAAGAATTTACAAACTTAAAAATTGAAGGGTTGACTGATCGTTTGTTTGAACAGATCATTAATGCTTACCATACTAAATTAAACACCGTAGCGGCTCATACGATGCCTGTACTTCAAAATGTGTTTGAAGAACGTGGCAATGTGGTTGAAAATGTTGTTATTCCTTTCTCTGATGGTCTTCGTGGCATCCAAGTTGCTACAAACTTGAAGAAAGCGATTGAAACTGGAGGGAGAGAAGTTTTCAAATCATTTGAAAAGGGGATTGTTCTAGCTTTAATTGATGAAGCATGGAAAGAGCATTTACGTGAAATGGATGACTTAAAACAATCTGTTCAAAATGCTGTTTACGAGCAAAAGGATCCGATCATTATCTATAAAATGGAGGCTTTTAACTTATTTAAATCGATGTTAGCGGCTATGAATAAGGATATTGTTAGCTTCATTTTTAAAGGTGAGATACCAGGACAAAATATGCAAAGTGTTCCTGAGCGTTTGGTACAGGCACCTCCAGTTCAAGTGAAAGCTACAAAAGCAGAATTAGAATCTCCAATAGGGGTGAGTGCTGAAGATGTAGATACACGTGACTTGGGACCTACACAGCCTATTCGCAATGAAAATGCAATTGGCCGCAATGATGATTGTCCTTGTGGTTCAGGAAAGAAATACAAAAACTGCCACGGCGCTAATAGTTAGGCGGTATTTAAAAAAATAAAAGAATGCTTAAGAAAGGATTGATAGTTGTTTTTGCTTTAGTTGCTTGTACTTTTTCAAAAGTAAAGGCTCAGAAAAACGATAATGTAGTGATTGTAAAAGATACATTGATTACAATTTTACAACATTATCGGGCAAATATGGGTATCAATCCTGTCGAAAGCAAACCTGTTGCGGTTCCAACCAAACCACCTGTACGAAGCGCGGCTACGCGTACCACAGTGCGCGGTTTTAGAGTTCAGATTTACGCAGGCAGTGATCGTAATAATGCTTTCTCAGAGCAGGCACGATTTAGAAATATGTACAAAGATATTGATACCTATATCAATTACGACGAACCCAATTACAGGGTCAAAGTAGGAGACTTTAGGAGTCGATCTGAAGCAAATAATTTTATGAATTTGCTTCGCCAACAATTTAAAAACGTATTCGTATTTTCTGAAAACGTTTTTGTTTACCAATAATCTTATGATCATGGCAAGTATTAAAGATCAAGTTAATGCCTTAGCCCAACAGTTTTTTCAAGAAACAGTTCAAATGAGGAGACATCTTCATCAACACCCTGAACTTTCTTTTGAAGAGTACAATACTTCGGCATATGTCAAATCTGTATTGAATGATATCGGGATTCCCTTTGAAGAAATGGCTGACACGGGTATTGTCGCGTATTTGACAGGCGACATGGCATCGGATGAAGTTATTGCTTTACGTGCTGATATGGACGCTTTACCTATTCAAGAGGTGGAAGGCAGGAGCTACGGTTCTCAAAATCCCGGTGTCATGCATGCTTGTGGGCATGATGTGCACACTTCATCGTTGCTGGGGGTTGCAAAAATATTACAGGCTTTAAAAGCAGAATTTGGAGGGATCGTCAAATTGATTTTCCAACCGGGAGAGGAACGTCTGCCAGGTGGTGCTTCTCTGATGATAAAAGAAGGAGTCTTGCAAAATCCAGCTCCTACGGCTATTATGGGTCAACATGTGATGCCGTTTATTGAAGCCGGAAAAGTAGGTTTTAGAGAAGGTAAGTATATGGCTTCTTGTGACGAGCTGTTTATGACAGTAAGGGGAAAGGGCGGTCATGGAGCGCATCCGCATCAAAATATTGATCCAATTGTCATTACAGCACATATCATTACAGCACTTCAACAAATAGCCAGTCGCTTTGCTGACCCAAGAACTCCAACAGTGCTGTCCTTTGGTAAAATCATCGCTAATGGAGCTACTAACATCGTTCCTGATGAAGTTTATTTAGAAGGCACCTTCCGTACGTTTGATGAAGATTGGCGCGCTGAGGCGCATGAAAAGATGGTTAAAATGGCTACTGGTATCGCGGAGAGTATGGGGGCTGTTTGTGATTTTGATGTACGCAAAGGATATCCGTTTTTAATCAACAATCCTGAGCTGACAAAAGCGGCCCGGGGTTTTGCTGAAGAATATCTGGGTAAAGAAAATGTTTTAGACTTGGATCTTTGGCCCGCAGCAGAAGATTTCTCCTACTATTCTCAAGAAGTAAATGCTTGTTTCTACCGTCTGGGTACTGGAAATAAAGCAAAGGGTATCCAGTCTGCTGTTCATACTTCTTCTTTTGATATCGATGAGGATGCATTACAATTGAGCATTGGGCTGATGGCTTATATGACATTACGAAGATTAGGTCAGTAAAACATATGTCGTCACATCATATTGTTCGAGAAAGGCAGGAGCCTGCATTACTTATAACCGATTTTTATAGTATCGATGAAGAACTTGTTGGCCAACTTTTGGAATGGTCGCCAACGATCGTTACGGATGTTAATTCGTACGAAGCGGTTACTTCGCAGGCATACAAGGTGGATGTCATATTTACCCAAGTGCCGATTGATCTACCGCAAGAACATGTCAAGACTGTTCTTTATGACGTAAATTATATCGCCAGCGCTTTGCGCTATCTTATTGCAGAAGGGTATAAAGCGGTTAATATATTAGGATCGGGGTTTGATCAAGAGATATTGGAAAGTTTTGTCCAAGAGATTGATCTTGTCTGGTTGCATGATGATAAGAGGACTATCTTTGTTCAGTCCGGATTTGAGAAATGGATGCCTTCTGGTGATCATCTTTTCATCGAACCTGCATGGTGTGATCTGGCAACAAGCGGATTAAATAGAATAGGAGAAAATCATTTTGAAACGATCAACGATGGTTTTTTTAGTATCAGATTTTCAGCACCACAATTTTGTTTATTGACAGAAAAACTATGAGTACGGTAAGTATCAAGTTCGCTGGAGCAACAGAAGCGACATCGATTAGTGAAATTGGAAAGAAAAGCTATTGGGAAACTTATC
Source organism: Sphingobacterium sp. MAE (assembly GCF_056711605.1). Lineage (NCBI taxonomy): Bacteria > Pseudomonadati > Bacteroidota > Sphingobacteriia > Sphingobacteriales > Sphingobacteriaceae > Sphingobacterium > Sphingobacterium sp. MAE. The sequence continues at coordinate 26,387 of NZ_CM160044.1, forward strand.
CGGCAATTTTGACAACGGAACAAATTGATTTTATGTTGAACAAAAACTACACTGTTGAAGCGATTCGAGCTTTAATGGTTGGTGGTCAAGATTTTTATGTGCTGTATGAAGATGCTGTAGCGAAAGGATTTGTTTCTGTTCAAGTGAGGGAACAGGCTATTATGAGAATAGAAAAACTTTATCTTTTGGCTGAGGTTAAGGGTAGAGGATATGGAAAGCTGCTGCTGGATTTTGTAGCGCAGTTGGCCAAATCAAAGGATCTGAAACGATTAGAACTTAATGTAAACCGGAATAATCCAGCTTATTATTTTTATTTAAAGCAGGGCTTTTTGATCACTGAAACGGTTGATATCCCTTATCATGGTTATGTTTTGGATGATTATGTCATGCAAAAAGACCTTACTCTTTAGCGGTTAATTTTGGGAATTAAGGATTATCTTTTCTCTTAAGTAGTATATTTTCTATATGAATTAATCGCTTTTAATGGCAGAGGAGAGAACATAAATTGTTTTTATATGTGACAAAATTATGTTGCATATAAAAAGCAATTTATCTAAGTTTGATATAAATTGTAATCATCATGAAAGAAGTAACAGTAGAAGAACTTAAATCAAAAATTGATAATAATGAAGATTTTCAATTAATTGATGTCCGTGAAACATTTGAATATGAGGTTTCTAATTTGGGAGGATTGAATATTCCTTTATCTGGAATCTTAATTGAAGTCGATAAAATTGCTAAAGATAAACCCGTTGTTGTTCAATGCCGCTCAGGAAAGCGCTCGGCTCAAGCAGTAATGATGTTGGAACAACAAGGTTTTGACAATTTGTCAAACTTAAAAGGTGGTATTCTTGCATGGAAAGAAGAGATTGATCCTGAGATAGACGTGTATTAATATGAATCTAGCTGCGTTATGCTTTTCGTTCCGGAAATCAATAACGGTATAGGTTTACCATTAACAAATCATATTTAATGAAAAACTACGAGCATCAGACTAAACAAGCATTTTTGTTTAGTCTTGCTTTTTATAGCATTTCACTGGGCTCAAAATTATTTCATTTCGAAATTTTTCCAATACTTTTCAGTATATCGTTATTACTTTCTTTAATTTGGGTCGTATTAGCATTACGGGAGATTATATTTTCTGGTCGTATTTCAAATACTGAGCGGATGCTTATGGCACTATTCATTATATTTTTTAATATAATTGCAGGTATATTTTACTTTTTCAAATTTAGGAAGAAGGTAATTGGTAGAAGTTAATATTATGACAAAAAATTTTATTTTAAATATCGTTATCAACTTATTGATCGTAGGAGCAGTCTACTATGGCTATAAGTCTTACGAAGCCGGAAATATCTTAGTATGTGGTATTTCAATAGCGCTCTTGGTGGTTTTTATTTATTTTAAGCGTGTGCTGTTTAAAAAAGTACAAATAGACTTAAAAAATGAAGAAGCGCGGAGAAGACAAGGGCAGGAAAAGATAAAATAATATTAATAAAAAGGGCTATTTTTGGATAGCCCTTTTTATTAATATTATTTTACAAATGGTGGTTTAACCACTTTTGCTTTTATACTTTGGTTGCGTATACTGACGAAGATTTCTGTACCTTCTTTAGCGAAAGCATTATCTACATAGCCTAAACCGATTGATTTTTTTAATGTAGGAGACTGTGTTCCAGAAGTAACACGGCCGATTTTATTTCCTTCGGCGTCTACGATTTCATAGTCATGACGGGCAATACCGCGATCAATCATTTCAAATCCAACTAATTTTTTCTTGATACCAGCTTCTTTTTCAGCTTTTAGATTAGCTGAGTTGACAAATTCTTTCGTGAATTTTGTTACCCATCCTAATCCACCTTCTAACGGAGAAGTTGTATCATCGATATCATTACCATATAGACAGAATCCCATTTCTAAGCGCAGGGTATCACGAGCACCTAAACCAATTGGTTTAATCCCGTAAGGAGCACCAGCTTCGAAAATCGCATCCCATACTTTTTGAGCATCTTCATTAGCAACGTAGATTTCAAAGCCACCTGCACCTGTATATCCCGTAGCAGATACCAATACATTCTCCACTCCAGCAAATTTGCCTTTAGCAAAAGAATAATACTCCATTGAAGCAAGTTCGATATCTGTTAAAGACTGTAATGCATCAGCTGCTTTTGGACCTTGTACAGCAAAAAGAGAAGTCTCATCAGAGATGTTTTTCATGTCAACACCAAAGCTGTTGTATTTTGTGATCCAATTCCAGTCTTTTTCAATATTGGAAGCGTTTACAACAAGAAAATATGTGTTTTGGTCGATGCGGTAAGTTAAAAAGTCATCTACTATACCACCAGTTTCATTAGGAAGATAGCCATATTGTACTTTACCATCATATAACTTGGAAGCATCATTAGAAGAAACTGCCTGAATGAGGTCTAGCGCTTTCTCTCCTTTTAGAATGAATTCGCCCATGTGACTCACGTCAAACACACCTACACCTGTACGAACAGTTTCGTGTTCATCATTGATGCCCGAATATTGAACGGGCATGTTGAAACCTGCAAAAGGTACCATTTTCGCTCCTAAAGCGATATGCGTATCCGTAAGGGCAGTATTTTTGATCATAATACGATAAGTTTTATTTATTTACAAATTTACAAATTAAACATTGATTTTAGCTTAAAGTTTAGTATTTGTGCAATCGATTTACTGATCTAATGTCAATGAATAAATCACAGTCTCTGCTTTATCATCATCTTTGTCCTCACAAAGTAAAAACGTCAATTTCCCATTTCCCTGTTCTTTTAAAGTTATCCCTTCAAATTTATGCTTACCTGGGATATGAATGGTATCGAGGCTCTTCAAATCGTTTCTTTTGAATTTGCCTAGTATGGTTCCTGCGATTTCTCCATCCAGATAGGTCGAATTTGAAGCCTCAGCTGCTGCGATAAAGTAAACGGTATCATCTACGAGTATGGCATCTGTAAAAGCGGTTTGAACTTGATCAATCAAGGGGAGAGACACGGCACTGAAACTGCTTTCGTGATGATTCAGCTTATTGATCTTGAAAATACCGTTTTGGGCCTTTTGACCATTTCCACGGTTAAAAAGCCAAATTTCATCATTCGTATGAATAACTCCCTCAATATTAAAATTATCTTGATCTACCTGAAATTTCTGCTGGAGATCATGGTATACTTTACTGAAGTCTTCTGTATGCACTTCTTTTTGATAAGTAAGGCGGATATTACGATTGAAAGTTGATCCTGATCCATAGATGTAAAATCGATTTTGATCGAATGCAATGGCTTCAAAATCTGGTTTTTTAGCTTTAGCAATATTTTCTAAATCGCCACAGGTTTTATCCAGTTGGATTTTGGATAATTGGCGGTTGTCTAATGAAAAATCATATAAATATTGGCTATTATCTGCAATTAAGTAAAGATGGTTATTTTGATAGATCAATCCCGAGGCAGCACTAATCCCAGTTATAGTTAAGAAAAAGTCTAAAATTAAATTTTTCATCGTCAGTTTTCAAGATTTAACAAGGTCAAAACTCGCTGAAATTCGGGTTGTAATCCTGCCTGTATAGTTATTATATTTTGCGTCTTCGGATGTTTAAATGTTATTTCCGAAGCATGTAACATCATGGTATCCATTTCAAAATTTTCCTTCCAAAATTTATTTTGTTTATTACATCCATGTGGACGGTCCCCAATAATCGGATGGAAGATGTGTGCAAAATGTTTTCTTAATTGATGCATTCTTCCTGTCGTCGGATTAGCTTCAACCAAACTATAGCGTGAGGTTGGAAATTTTCCTGACGAGAATGGCAGTTCTGCTTTAGCGATGGTTTTGAAATTGGTTTGTGCTTCCTGCATGACGCCATTATCTTTTTTTAGCGGATAGTCAATAAGCATTTCTTCGGGAGCATGACCTCTTAAGACAGCGATATATCTTTTATCTACGAGCTGGTTTTGAAAGAGTTGTTGGAGCTCTTTGTCCGTTTCTTTATTTAACGAAAATAAGAGTATGCCGGCAGTCTTTCGGTCTAGTCGATGCGCAGGGTACACGGGCTGACCAATTTGATCTCTTAGCAGTTGAAGCGCAAATTCGGATGCGTCCCGTGCAATAGAAGAACGGTGGACGAGCAGGCCATGTGGTTTATTAATCGCAATAATATCTTCGTCTTGGTATAGTATTTCTAACATATGGCATTATCTTGTTTTGATATGGGCGATTATTTCATCTGCTTTTTCATCAATTTTAGGGCTTAACCAAATATGATCAAAAGCACCGATACCGATGGTATTATCTTTGCCGTCCCATTTAATCTTTGTTAATGAGAACAGATAATAATTTGTTACGACCACATTTTTTGAAACGAAATCTTGTACGACATCCCTCCCTAATAATTGCATTCCCAAATCAAATATTCCTTGTTCTTTTTTTCCTAATTGTTTTTTTAGTAAATATTCGGCTTTTTGTTTTACAACGATCTCATGTTGTTCTTTTTTTGGATTTGTCCAAATTGCGACAACAGCAACAATGAGGATTAACCATATAAAAATTCTTTTTTTATTCATATTTACGGAGTTGTAGGTACAAAAATAGCGTTTATACTTTCATATAAACGCTATTTTGTCATCTTAATATACAGGGTGTTAAAAAAATAAATTCCAAACCCATTCTCCGGCGATCCATAGGAAGTAAATAGTCCCTACAAAAAACACGAGTATAATTGTTAAAATTCCTAATAGTAGCCAAATGGCAGATCCTTGATGTTTGTTTTCGTAATAATGCTCTTTCATCAATTTAATGTTCTTGGTATTGGCTTTATTAAAAAAGTCAAACACATTCCCAAAAACGGGTATGGCTCCAAAAATTGCATCAACTGAAATATTGATGAGCATCTTGACGACCAGTTTTGAACTGGCACCATTTCTCCACATGACCATTACTAGAACAAATGAAGTTCCAAAGCTGGCAATTGTTCCTGCAAAAGGTACAAAGTTAAGAATCGGATCAAGACCAAAGCGGAATCCAGCTATCTGAAAGTTATTGTCCATCAGCCAAGATAGCCTTTCGACCCATCCGAAATCGTGGTCTCTTCTTTTTTCTTTGTCAGCTAAAGATAGATTTCTCTTCATTACAATATTTCAAAAGATGCATTCACTTCACTTGTAATTTTGATTGGTTTAATGTCTAAATCTAAGTTTTCAGCAGCTTGGTCAGATTCCATTGCTCCTGACTTGAATGATGCTGACATTACACGAGGTGAATTGAAATAGATCATCTGTGGACTTTCTGATAAAAGAATTGCTTTACCAACTTTTTGACCAGCAGCTTCGGCTAAGATTTTGGCATTGTCCATGGCATCTTTAACCGCTTTTACTTTTAATGTTTTCTCCAATTCTTTCTTTTTTGAATAATCAAGTTCGCTGATCACTGTACTTTGAATGCCTGCGGCATCAACTCCGTCGAATAAATCATTTAACTTATTTAATTGGGTTACTTTGATACGGTATTGGCGAGATAGCAAAATATCTGTTTCTTTTTTCTTTTTAGTCGTATAATTGGTGCTGTAAATGTTTTGGATCGTAAAATCTTTTTTCTCAACACCTATATTTGTTGCAGATTGAAATAATTGTTTTTCCAAATTTTCGATCGTTACTTTTTTCTTCATGTTGCCATCTTGATAAAATTCTTTCAAAGTGACATTTATATAAATAATATCTGGAGTAACTTCTTCTTCCGCTCTTCCGATGGTACTGACCATATCTTTATTCATCATTTGTTGTGCTTGTAAACTGTGTACAGATGCAAATAGCATTAATCCTAACAATAATTTTTTCATATCTTTTCTATTTTAATACTTGTTTTCAAAAATCGATCCATTGTTTGTTTCTATTGATGTAGACGCAGTTTGTGCGAAGTAGTTTAATGGAAAAAAAATTAAAAAGTTTAAGGATTTTGATTTTTTTTAAATATCTTTAAGAAATTTAATACAATAAACAATGCAAGAAGGAGTAGTAAAATTCTTTAATGAAACCAAAGGTTTCGGTTTCATCATTCCAAATTCAGGCGAGAGCGAAATTTTCGTTCACGTTTCTGGTTTAGTAGACAAAATTCGTGAAAATGACAACGTTTCTTACGAAGTTGAACAAGGTCGTAAAGGTCTTAATGCGGTAAATGTAAAAGTTATCTAATCAGATTTTAAGATATATTTATTGTAGAAAAGCCCGATTTCCGAACGAAATCGGGTTTTTTTATAACTCCATTTTGCCTGTTATGAAATCGAATGAGTATCGAAAAGCCCTGTATATTTCTTGGACCATCATTTCAATCTTTCTTATTCTTTTTTTAGTGCTGTTCTATCTGTTAGATAATTCGCTATTACTTGCTACTGCTCCGGTATGTCCTTCCAAGTTGAAAGGATCTACCTGTTTTCTTTGTGGTATGACTCGCGCCTTTCTGAGTATCAAGGAGGGACAGTTTGTCGTCGCACAACAATTTAATGGGGGTAGTGTGATTTTGTTTTCGTTGATTTTCATAAATTCTATTATCTTTATAATAGAAAAAATTATAAACCTAAAAAAAATATGAGAATTGCTGGATTAGTATTGGGTATCCTATCCTTAATCGGGATGTTGATTGCATTTATACCCTGTCTAGGGTGGTTAAATTGGCTTAATATACCTTTCGCCGTTGTTGGTCTTATCGTCAGTCTGATCGCTTATAATGATGTCACGATACAGCCGAATAACCAGCCAAAGACGGGTATCATTCTATGTGCGATAGCTATTGTGCTGGGTGGCTTTCGATTGCTTGTCGGTGGTGGTATTTTTTAGGGATCAATGAAATATCTCTTCTAAGATATAAAGCGATTTTATTTCTTTGAAATTGGTCAGATGCAGTCTGTAAAAATCAATTATTTTTTCTAAAAGTATTTGACGGTCTTTTGTGCTCATCTTGATTTTTTCAGAATAATTGAATTCTGTAGCCATCAATTTTCTAAACAGGGAAGTGTGCGGTTCTTGCAGTACATAAGGGTGCTCAGGTAGTTGATTGGAGAATGTGGCTGCTTCTAAATTAAAGTAAGGATAATCTTTTGTGGATTCAACAGGATAAAATCCTAAGAATCTACTCAAGTTAATTAAAAATACCAAATGAAAGTTAGCCAGATTTGTTTCGGATTCATCCAGCCATAGGATAGCTCTGAAAAGATATTCAAATAGATAAGGATCTCCTGCCTGTTCCCGTAATATTTTATAGAGCACCTCGTTGAGAAACATCGCTAGTGAGCTTTTAACGATATCATAGGGGATCGTTTTTAAAGGAGGTACTTGATGGGCTTCAGTGATGCGATGTAGGCTGTTGTTTTCTTTAAAAGTTACAACCATATCTAAGGGATGCAATGCTTGTAAAAAGCCGGATCTAATTTTTGCTTTTGGTTTGCGGGCACCATTGACCAGATACGACTGCAAACCAAAATGTTCTGTATAGATTTGTGCAACAACACTACTTTCAGAATAATTGGTCGATTTTAATACTATTCCTCTTGTTTTATGAAGCATATTTAATTGTTCTTTTTTCCTTTTCGCATTTCTAGTAGACTGGTTCTATCGATTTTTCGAATCAGTCGGTAGAAGATACGAAGGAATCCAATAGCAAATGAAATTACGCCTAGAATCATGACAGGTCTATACCAGTTGTTTTTTAACTGCATGAGGTAATAACCCAAAAGAATGAGTAAAATAGCAAGTATAATTTCTAATAGTCCTCGGCGTAGATATTTATTCATAATGTTTACAAATGTGAATTGTTGAAAACTATTTTCTTTGATTTAGCAAATATAATATAATTAAATGCATTATTTTTGCCATTACTAAGACCTGAATATTTATTTTTTTAAAAATAAATCCTTAAAATTGTTGCATTTAACAAAATAAATATAGATATTTGCACACTCTTTGCAAAAAGATATATTTAAATTAAGACAACAAAATAACATAATATCATGTCAAGAATTTGTGATTTAACAGGCAAAACAGCAATGAATGGATATAATGTATCTAATTCTAACGCTAAAACAAAACGTAAATTTTACCCAAATTTGCAAACAAAACGTTTCTTCATTCCAGAAGAAGATCGTTGGATTACATTAAAAGTTTCGACTTCGGCGATTAAAACGATTAACAAAATTGGTATCACTTCTGCTATCAGTAAGTTCATTAAAAAAGGATCAATCTAATTGATTTTTCGCCTGTTGCATAAAATATCATTCATGAATTTCAATCCTATCATTTTTTAGGATTCAAAATAAAGTAAAACAATGGCTAAAAAAGGAAATAGAGTACAAGTTATCTTAGAATGTACTGAACACAAAGAAAGTGGTCTTCCGGGAATGTCTCGTTACATCACTACTAAGAACAAGAAAAATACTACTGAGCGTTTAGAATTGAAAAAATTCAACCCAGTATTGAGAAAAGTTACTGTTCACAAAGAAATTAAGTAATTCACATCTTGGTTGCTGAGTAGGCGCTAAGTTAAAATATTAATACCATGGCAAAGAAATCTGTTGCATCGTTACAAAAAGGTGGCGGTAAAGAATATACAAAGGTTATTATTACAACTAAATCAGCTAAAACTGGAGCTTATACTTTCAAAGAGGCTATGATCCACAACGATAAAGTAAAAGATACTTTAGCACAGGCTGCAAAAAATAACTAGTAATTTTCCTTTTTTAAAGTTTTTCTTTAAAAAGAATTCAAAAATAGCCGTTTTGGTATCTACCGAAAGGGCTTTTTTTGTTGGTTTCAAATATCTATCTTTGACTCTCAGTATTTAAACTGATTCGAAGATAAATAATAACGTATTCATAAGCGGAACATATATAAATGGGATTATTCGATTTTTTCAAGAAGAAACAAGAAACTCCTGAAGCGCAAGAAGCTTTAGATAAAAGTTTGGAGAAGACTAAAGAAGGTTTCTTTTCTAAAATTACAAAAGCAGTTGTTGGTAAATCAACTATCGATGATGATGTTTTAGATAATTTGGAAGAAATATTGGTAACCTCAGACGTTGGTGTGACGACAACTTTAAAAATTGTCGATCGTATTCAATCCCGTGTCGCACGGGATAAATATGTATCTACATCAGAGCTTAATACGCTATTGAAAGAAGAGATTCAAGAATTATTAGCAGAAAATAATAGTTCAGATTTTGAAAATTTTGAATACGGAAATCATAAGCCTTACGTCATTATGGTGGTGGGAGTCAATGGTGTAGGTAAAACGACGACCATTGGAAAACTTGCTCATCAGCTAAAAGCGGCAGGAAATAAAGTTGTTTTGGGAGCTGCAGATACTTTTCGTGCTGCTGCCGTGGAGCAAATTAAACTTTGGGGTGAACGTGTAGGTGTTCGTGTTGTCGCGCAAGCTATGGGTTCAGATCCTGCTTCTGTGGCATATGATGCTGTTCAATCTGCAGTGTCTAATGGCGATGATGTATGTATCATCGATACTGCGGGTCGTCTTCATAATAAAGTAGGCTTGATGAATGAATTGGGGAAAATAAAAAATGTCATGCAGAAGGTCGTTCCTGGTGCACCGCATGAAATTCTACTGGTTTTGGATGCCTCGACGGGTCAAAATGCCATAGAACAATGTACCCAATTTACACAAGCGACAGATGTCAATGCGTTGGCATTGACGAAGCTGGATGGTACCGCAAAAGGTGGGGTAGTTATCGGCATTTCCGATCAATTTAAAATACCTGTAAAATATATTGGTGTCGGTGAGAAAATCGGCGATTTACAGTTATTCAACAAAAAAGAGTTTGTGGATTCGCTGTTCAAGTAATCCACATCCAGTGTATGAAAACAAAATATAGCAAGGCTGTAGAGCCAAAATCAAAACCTCGTGTAAATGTGGTTACATTAGGTTGTTCTAAGAATATTCACGATAGTGAAGTTTTAATGGGACAATTAAAAGGTAATCAAATTGAAGTCGTACACGAGGCGACTAATATTCAAGAAAACGATATCGTTGTCATCAATACCTGTGGTTTCATCGATAATGCCAAACAAGAGTCCATCGACACCATCTTGCAGTTCTCTGAATTGAAAGATGAAGGGAAAATAAATAAAGTGATCGTAACAGGATGCCTTTCGGAGCGTTATAAGCCTGAATTGCAGTCTGAGATCACAAATGTAGATGGATATTTTGGTACAAATGATTTGCCAGATCTGTTAAAATCTATTGGTGCAGATTATCGTCATGAATTGTTGGGTGAGCGTATGTTGACGACTCCCTCGCACTATTCGTACTTTAAAATCGCCGAAGGATGTAATCGTCCATGTTCATTCTGTGCCATTCCTTTGATGCGTGGCAAGCACGTCTCAAAATCTATTGATGACTTAGTAAAAGAGGCAAAGTTCTTAGCTTCTAATGGTACTAAAGAATTGATTTTGATCGCACAGGACTTAACCTATTATGGTTTGGATATCTATGGTAAACGTAATCTTTCTGATTTGATGCGCCATTTATCTGATGTGGATGGGATCGATTGGATTCGTTTGCAATATGCTTATCCTTCTGGTTTCCCAATGGATATACTTGATGCGATGAACGAGCGTTCTAATATCTGTAATTATTTGGATATGCCTCTTCAACATATTTCTGATCGTATGCTGACTTCGATGCGTCGTGGTACGAGTAAGCAGAAACAAATTGATCTGGTTAATAAAATCCGTGATAAAGTTCCTAATATCGCCTTACGTACGACATTGATCTGTGGTTATCCTGATGAAACGGAGCAAGATTTTCAAGAGATGTTGGAATGGGTTGAAGAAACACGTTTTGATCGCTTGGGATGTTTTACGTATTCACATGAAGAAAAAACACATGCGCACTCTTTGGAAGATAATGTTCCTGATGAAGTGAAACAAGAGCGTGTAGAAGCGATCATGGAAGTGCAACAAGGAATATCTTTTGAAATTAATCAAGAGAAAATCGGCAATACATATCAGGTATTGATTGACCGTGTTGATGGTGATTACTTTATCGGAAGAACGGAATATGACTCTCCTGAGGTCGATAACGAAGTTGTGCTTGATGCAAAAACAAATTATGCCCGTATCGGAGACTTTGTACAGGTAAAAGTTGACCGTGCAGAAGACTTTGATTTATATGGATCTATTGTCAAATAATAACGATCCAATTGTTGCTTTTATTCGTAAACAGTACATTTGTGCGCAGAGAAAATAAATTTGCTTACTTTGTATAGCAATTATGTATCTTAATCTGTGTTTAGTGCAAATGTAACTACGAATGAAAGCAACTTATATAGACTATAGTGAAACCAACAGCTTTTCTAAAACACTTCTTGCTTATTTAAATCAGGATCAGGCCTTAACTCCTTTTGTGGGAAATTGGCCTACAGTTGCTGGTTTTGAAAAGCAGATTAAAGAAAAAAAACCTTTTCTCTCGCGTACACTTTTAGTTGACCGACTAAAAGCGCAGTATGGAGATCTCTTAACAACGTCTCCTCAAGTTTCTGCTCATATTGATAAGTTACTGTTGGAAGATACGTATACTATCACGACAGGACATCAACTTAATATTTTTACTGGGCCTCTTTATTTTATATTTAAGATCATTACAGCCATTCGTCTGGCAGATGATCTAAAAGTAAAGTTTCCGGATAAGGAATTTGTTCCGGTCTATTGGATGGCTACCGAGGACCATGATTTTGCAGAAATCAATCATACAAAACTTTCAGGGAAGAAGATCGTATGGGATACCCCTGCGGTATCGGCTACAGGAAGGATGGATACGGCCTCTATCGTTGAGGCTGTTAAACAATATAATGGTGTTTTAGGACTTTCTGAGAATTCTTGTAAACTCACCCGTATTATTGAAGATGCTTATCTTAAACATGAGCATTTAGCGGATGCTACCCGATATATGGTCAATGAGCTTTTTAAGAAGTTTGGATTAGTGATCATTGATGCTGATGATGAGCAACTTAAAGCTGTTTTCAAACCAATTATTGCCGATGATATTTTAAATGAAAAAAGCTTTAAGGCCATTGAAAAGACGTCTCAGGAATTGGAGGAAGCAGGATTTGCGACACAGGTGCATGCTCGAGAAATCAATTTCTTTTATTTGACAGATGATTATCGAGAGCGTATCGTGCTGAATGACGATGGTCGATATGAGGTGCTCCATCAGGATCTATATTTTACAAGAGCTGAATTGGAGCAAGAGATCGATCTTCATCCAGAGCGCTTTAGCCCCAATGTGGTGATGCGTCCAATGTATCAAGAGATCATATTGCCCAACCTAGCTTATATTGGTGGTGGTGCCGAGATGGTCTATTGGATGCAGTTAAAAGCTAATTTCGATCAATATGGTATTGATTTTCCAATTCTGATCCCTCGCAATTCGGCGATGATCACAGAGGACAATGTCGTTTCTAAGATATTTAGACAAGATCTTACGTTTAAAAGTATCTTTCGAGATAGTGAAATCCTTAAAAAAGAATTTGTGCGTAGACAGACCAAGCATCGTTTGAATTTAAATGATGAGTGGATGGAACTGAATGCGATCTTTGGTAAAATAAAACTCCGCACACATAAGATCGACCCAAGCCTTGCTCCAAGTACCGAAGCGATTAAAGCACGCTTAAAAAAGGCCATCAATAACTTGGAAAAAAAATTAATGCGTGCTGAAAAGCGTAATCATAAAGATGCATTGTCAAATATTGACCATATTAAAGAGCGTCTATTCCCAGGAGGGGGCCTGCAAGAGAGGTCCGAAAACTTTGGTTTACTTTATGTGAAATATGGTGATTCCCTATTTGATGAGTTATATAAACATTTTAATCCTCTGGATTTTAAATTCACTATATTATATTAAAAGCCAGCATTTAGCTGGCTTTTTTCATTTATAATTTGATAACATACAGTTCAGTTCTAGTTAACAGGTGGTCGTTAGTTTTGCCGTATAACAATGTAACGAAATACTAGATGAAAGAATTTTTACTAACCACATGTTTAGCCGTAATGGGATCGGGTTTATATGCACAGACAACACAGGCTGGCTTTGCAGGAAAAATTACGGACGAAAATTCAGTGGGGGTACAGGGAGCTTCGGTCGAGGCTCGCAATGAATCGACAGGTTTTACAACCAAAACATCTACCAATGCTCATGGTGATTATAATTTTAAAGAATTGCCTTTGGGCGGTCCTTATACAATTAAGGTAACCTATATCGGTTATGGCGAACAGATCAGAAAAGGCTATAACTTAAATCAAGGGGATCTAATCCGTGTTCATATTCCCATTCAAAATGCATCGAATGTTTTAGAGACTGTTGAATTGCGAGGTGTGAGCACCTTGAAAAATCAAATTGAAAATTTGGGTGCGGCAACTTCTGTAACGGCAAAGGATATCGCAAAGCTACCTGTCAATGGAAGGAACTTTACTTCTTTAATGGACTTGTCGCCTTTGAGTAAAGGTGATAATATCGGTGGGCAGCTTGGTTCATCAACCAACTTTACCATAGATGGGATGAATGCCAAAAATCCAACATCTGCGGGTTCTACAACAAGCCGAAGTGGTGCTCCGTTTTCGATATCCATTGAAGCGGTACGTGAATTTAAGGTGGTGACCAATCAATATGATGTCACCTATGGTCGAGCGGGAGGCGGTACTGTTAGTGCGGTGACGAAGCAGGGAACCAATAAAACACAAGGAAGTGCGTGGATCTATTCAAGGGCAGACTGGTTATCTAGTCCCTATACGATTGATGGAAAAAAAAGGACCAATGATTTTTCGACTTATCAGTATGGTTTTACCTTAGGTGGTCCAATTATTAAAGATAAACTCCATTATTTTGTTGCATGGGATCATCAAAAGGATGCTAGACCGTTGATTATAGCGGATATTACTTCTACTCTGGATGAGGAACGTTTTAAAATCTCACCTGAAAATTTAAATGAATTTGTTAATATCGGTAGACAAAAATACGGTGTGAGCAACGACCCTCAGTTTGGCTCTTTTGATAAAAAAAGAAATTCTGATGCCGTGTTTGGTCGAATTGACTGGCAGATCAATAATAGTAATTTACTGACCATCCGCAATAATTTCACTAGCGATATCAATAAATTGGGGTTACAGGACAATAAACCGATTACTCTTTATGAATCGTATGGTAATGACAAGAATATTGATAATAGCTTCTTAGCGACATTGAGAACTTCTGTTTCATCAAACATCACCAATGAGCTGAAGTTACAGCATCTATATACGTATCAAAATAGTAGTCCTGGTGATCAGTTGCCAAGTCAAAATATCCCAAGAGCGATCGTAGAAAATATCGTCAGTCGAGTGGGAACTAATGATTTAAGAACAACTGCTCAGTTAGGAGGACACCGTTTTGCTCAAGAGTCTTTTAAAAACAATGTCTTCCAATTAGTTAACAATCTATACTACAATACCGACAAGATCAATTATACATTTGGTGTTGATCTGATGTATACGCATGCTAGTTCTGTATATGGTAGCGAAGTCAACGGACGCTTTCACTTTGGAGCAAGTGATTCCAGAACTGCACTTCAAAATTTTCAAGATCAAAAAGCCTATAATTTTTATAGAGAAGTCCCTTTAGTTGCCGATCCAACAGTTATTGGTAAGATCTTTAATGCTGGAGCATACGGACAATTACAATCCAAATTAGCCACTGGTCTGGATTTGGTTGCGGGCTTGCGTTTTGATTATGGACATTATCCGACTTCCCCGTTAAATGAAGAGCTATTGAAAGAAGTTGGGGTTAGAACGGATCATAAATTGAAATCTCTGGTCATACAGCCTCGTTTTCAGATGACATGGGATGTGAATGAAAATCATAAAGACTTCTTCCGTATCGGTGCAGGAATATTTGCTTCGGACATAAATAATTACATGACGATCAATAATTTGACATTTGACGGTAAGCACTTTGCAACGGTTGATGTTCGTGGTACTGATGTACCTACACCAGATTTTGTGAAATATCGTCAAGATCCTTCTTCAACTCCGACTTTGGCACAATTTCAAGTTCCAACCATTAATACCTATGGTCCAGATGCTAAAATACCGGTAGTATATAAGGCAAATATGTCTTATTCACATTTCTTTACCGAAAAATTGAAAGTAGGAGTTTCTGCTTATATGAATTTGGGAAGAAACAATTACATGTATGTCGATCGCAACATGGTGAAGGATCCATTCTTTAGATTGCAGAATGAGGATAACCGTGGGGTCTTTGTACCCTTATCGGCTATCGTAAATGGAGAGTCTGATTGGAAACAAGGTCGTATATCTAATAAATTTGGTCGTGTACTGGAGTTAAATTCTGAAGGTAAGGTCAATCAATTTGCCGTTGTATTAGACGCCAGTTACCAATACTATAAGGATGGTTCAATTTCGGTGAGCTATACCTGGAATGATGCTAAAGATAATACTTCGTACAACGGAAATGTGGCCAATACCGCAACGTTATCTTTAGCTGTAAAAGATGATCCTAGGGATTTGAGCCATATGACTTACTCGAATAATCAATTCCGCAAAAAAGTTGTTATTTATGGTACATTGCCTACATTTTATGGGGTTAGCGTAGGGGTTCGTTATTCTGGTATCGGCGGTACACGTTATAGTTTACTGGCTGGTGGTAATATCAATGGTGATTTTGTTGCTGGAGATAATGATCTGGCCTATATCTTTGATCCAAATAGTAGCAAGACTCCAACCAACCTTGCTGATGGGCTGCAAGCATTGCTAAACAATCCAAATGCGAGTCAAAGTTTAAAGGAATATATTAAAAAATATGAGGGTGCTATGGCGCAGCGAAATGGAGGGATTAATGGTTTTTATGGGCTAATCGATTTGCGTATTGCGAAGAAGTTTAATCTATATCAATCTCATGCACTGGAAGTATCTGCGGATCTGTTTAACGTCGCCAATTTATTCAAGAAAACTTGGGGTGTCAATGAATCTTTAGGTAATCAAGCGCTATATTCATTGGGTGTAAAAGCTGCAAATGGAAATCCAGCTTTGCCTGCATTTGATAATGTCAAACAACAATTTAATTACAATTTGAACAATACAGGTGTGGTCAATCCATCTGGTAATCCTTACCAATTTCAGTTAGGCTTACGCTATTCGTTTTAATCTTTTTGAATAGAAAAAACGGGGTGTTTCTTCATTATGAAGAAACACCCCGTTTTTTGTAGTACAGATTTGAGGTTTTAAAGATAAATTTGAATCTGCTGATTGTGACAATTTTTTTGCAAGATTTTGAAGGCTTTTTCATGGATGACTATAGGTTGTTACGCACGGTGTTTTCAGGTGGGTTTATCTGTGCTAGATTGCCTTTAAATTTTGATTAAGAATGAGATCGCAAACGATTGTTTTGTATAGGTATTCTAATAATTATTTTTACGATCATAAACCGCTTTTTTTAGGACTTTAAAAAATGTATCTTTGCACATCCAAAAAGCAGCTGTTTTGCTATTATTTTTAAGAAAACCAAAAAAGTAAAAATCTAGCGAAAGGCATTAATTTTTTGCACACATGAGTAACATACATTTTCAAGAAAAATTTGAAGATCGTCACAACGGACCAAGATCGGTTGAAACGAAAGAAATGTTGGAATTTTTAGGCGTTGACTCGCTTGACCAACTTATTGAGCAAACTGTTCCTGCACAGATTCGTGCTAAACAAGCTTTACAATTGCCTGCTGCTTTAAGCGAAGTCGCTTATTTGAAAAGGGTAAAACAAATTGCAGAAAAAAATAAAGTGTTCAAGTCTTATATCGGACAAGGTTATTTTGATGTGATTTTACCAGGTGTTATTCAAAGAAATGTCTTTGAAAATCCAGGATGGTATACACAATACACGCCATACCAAGCAGAAATTGCTCAAGGCCGTCTACAGGCTTTGTTAAATTTTCAAACTGTTATTTGTGATTTAACAGGATTAGAGATCGCGAATGCGTCTTTATTAGATGAGGCTACTGCTGCTGCTGAAGGTATGTTTATGCTTTACTCAGCTCGTAAAAATAAAAATGCTCATGTTTTCTTAGTTTCTGAAAATGCTTATCCACAAACGATCGATGTATTAAGAACTCGTGCATTATCTTTTGGGATTGAACTTCGTATTGAAGCTATTTCTGAAGATAGTTTAACGGATGATGTATTTGCTGCATTTGTTCAGTATCCTGCTGGAGATGGTTCTATCATTGATTATAAAGCTTTCACTACTGCCGCTCACGCTAAAAACATTACTGTTTGTGCTGCTGCAGATTTGATGAGTTTAACTTTGTTGACTCCTCCGGGTGAATGGGGTGCTGATGTTGTTGTGGGTAATTCTCAACGTTTTGGTGTACCAATGGGTTTTGGTGGTCCTCATGCTGCATTTTTTGCAACTAAAGATGCTTTCAAACGTAATATTCCTGGTCGTATTATTGGTGTTACAACTGATTCTAACGGGAACTATGCATTGCGTATGGCACTTCAAACTCGTGAGCAACATATCCGTCGTGATAAGGCTTCTTCTAACATCTGTACTGCACAGGCTTTGTTAGCGATCATGGCATCATTCTATGCAGTGTACCATGGTCCTCAGGGAATCAAAGATATTGCAAGCCGTATTCATGATTTGACTCAATTGTTAGATCAAGCTGTTCAACAATTAGGTTATACACAATTAAATAAAAACTATTTTGATACTGTACGTTTCGAATTAGGAGGTGAAGTTGCTGGATTAAAATCTGAAGCTTTAAACAATGAAATGAACTTCCATTATGTTGGTTCGGTAGTTGGTATCTCTATTGACGAATCGACGACATATGAAGATATTTTAACGATCGTTAAAGTATTTGCGAAAGTTAAGGCAAAAAATATAGCAGATGTTGATTTCGAATCTATTGAATCATCACTGACATCAGCGTTGCCAGCTGACTTGGTTCGTACTTCTGAGTACTTAACGCACCCGATATTCAATAGCTACCATTCTGAGCATGAGATGTTACGCTACATCAAATCTTTGGAAGCTAAAGATTTATCATTATGTCACTCGATGATTCCATTGGGATCATGTACGATGAAATTGAATGCTACTGCTGAGATGACTCCAGTTACCTGGTCTAACTTCGGTGGTCTACATCCATTTGCTCCTGCAGACCAAACTTCGGGTTATATGCAGTTGATCGGAGAGTTGAACGAGTGGTTATCTGAAATTACGGGTTTTGCTAAAATGAGTTTCCAACCAAACTCTGGTGCTCAAGGTGAGTATGCCGGTTTAATGGTGATTCGTGCTTATCACGAAAGCCGCGGAGATCATAACCGTAATATCTGTTTAATTCCTGCTTCTGCGCACGGAACTAATCCTGCTTCAGCTTCTATGGCTGGACTGAAAGTTGTCGTTGTTAAATGTGATGATCGTGGTAACATTGATGTTGAAGATTTGAGAGCGAAAGCTGCAGAACATGCGGCTAATTTGAACTCATTCATGGTGACTTATCCGTCAACACATGGTGTGTTTGAAGAGCCTATCATTGAGATCTGTGAAATTATCCACGAAAATGGTGGACAGGTATATATGGATGGTGCTAATATGAATGCTCAGGTTGGTTTGACTAGCCCAGGTCGTATTGGTGCTGACGTATGTCACTTGAATTTACATAAAACATTCTGTATCCCTCACGGTGGTGGTGGTCCTGGTATGGGTCCAATTGGTGTGGCAGCACACTTAGTTCCTTTCTTACCAAACCACGAAGTAGTTGAAGTTTCTGGTGCTGAGGGTATCACTGCAGTATCTGCTGCTCCGTTTGGTTCTGCATCGATCTTGATTATTTCGCATGCTTATATTGCAATGATGGGTGCAGATGGATTGACTAATGCTACGAAAACAGCTATTTTGAATGCAAACTATATCAAAGCTCGTTTGGAAAACCACTACCCAGTATTGTATTCTGGAGTAAATGGCCGTTGTGCACACGAGATGATTTTAGATTGTCGTTCTTACAAAAATGTAGGTGTTGAGGTTGCGGATATTGCTAAACGTTTAATGGATTATGGTTTCCATGCTCCTACAGTTTCTTTCCCTGTGGCTGGTACTTTGATGGTAGAGCCTACGGAGTCTGAATCTAAGGCGGAATTAGATCGTTTCTGTGACGCTTTGATTGCTATTCGTCAAGAAGTTGCTGCGGTTGAATTGGGGGATGTTGATCAGGTAGATAACGTGTTGAAAAATGCACCTCATACTGCATCTGTTGTAACCGCTGACGAGTGGACGAAATCTTATTCTCGCCAAACGGCTGCATATCCTTTGACTTATTTGAAAGATCGTAAGTTTTGGCCTTCTGTTGGTCGTGTAAACGACTCACAGGGTGATAGAACATTAATTTGTTCATGTCCTTCTATTGAGGAGTACGCTGAAGCTTAATCCAGGCATATTCTTGTTAAAAGCCTTCATTTGATCAGATGAAGGCTTTTTTGTATAAAATGATCTGGAGATTAAGTATAAAATTTTACTGATGCAGCAGGCATATGGTAACAGTGGAGTATCTAAGGGGATATCGCTGTAAAATTTAAAAAGATATTTTCTGTTATTTAATAACTGTTTAAAACAAATTTATCTAAGTTTGTTTGTACTGAGGTAGGCGTTTGCTGATAAGGCGTAGCAAAAGCTGTCGGAGAATTAATTAGAGATAAACGAGTTAAGTGCACATCGAATAATCACATTGAAAATGAAAATAAAAGCAACAATAACCTTTCTAGTAATAACAGCACTATTTGCTTCCTGTTCGACAGGTAAATACGCGGCTACTGAAAAAGTCTATAAGAAAAAAGCAAAGCTCCTTGCCAAAGAATATGCTACTACTCCAGTTATCAACCAAGCTATTGGTAAATTGCCGATATCCGTTGAAAAAGAATGGATCGCATCCATAAACTTTGGGATGCGCAAACCAAACTATGTGGTCATCCATCATACGGCTCAGGATTCATTGGGACAGACGATACGTACTTTTCACTCTGAGAAAGCGGGTGTCAGTGCGCACTATGTCGTTGGTCGTACTGGTAAAGTCGTGCAGATGGTCAATGATTATTACCGTGCGCATCATGCGGGTATAGGCAAGTGGGGAAATGATACGGATCTGAATTCTTCTTCTATTGGTATTGAATTAGATAATAATGGAACTACCGATCCCTGGACTGATGCCCAGATCAATGCACTGACGGAATTATTGTCATATCTGAAGGTGAAATACAATATTCCACAGGCAAATTTCATTGGCCATATGGATTTGGCGCCTACCCGAAAAAATGACCCTTCACGCTTTCCTTGGAAAACGTTAGCAGATAAAGGTTTTGGATATTGGTACGATGAATATCTGGAGACTCCGCCGATAGATTTCAATCCAAAATTGGCATTAAGAATTATTGGTTATGATGTTAAAAATTTAGATGCAGCGATAAAAGCTTTTAAACAGCATTATATTCAGAGTAATGCCAATGTAGCCATCTTGAAGGATAACGATCTGAAGATCTTATATTCGATCTACAAAAAGTTCTTATAAACAATATAGGCTCCATTCGGAGCCTATATTGTTTAATATCTGATGTTGTTTACACCGTTTTCACATATTTAATGTCGTAATTTTCGATGTCTATGATGTAGCCATTTTTAATTAGGAAATCGAATAGGGGTTTTGCTTCTTCGGAAACAGACATATTTTGTGTCGTAATAATCTTGTTTTCCTTTTTCAATAAGTAAGGATATGCATACAATTTGATGTTCTTGTTAAACATGCCTGAAATATAGGAAAGCAACTCATTCGTGTAATGCTCCTTATTGTAATTGTCCGAATTAAAGATATTTTTTAAATTGGAAACGTTGGTTGCAATACCAATATTTTTTGGTTTAAAATTATTGATAAACTCTGCAAGGTGATTATTCCTTCTAAAATTGCTGACAATAATATTGTTTCCTGTTGAGCACAGTTCTTCGGCACGATGTGCGAACTCTTCTAGATCTTTGTCGGTAATGATATGATCTTCTTCAAGCACATTGCCCATCAGTACTTCAATCAGTACAACTGTATTTTCTGATGTTGCTCCTGTATTCTTTTTAAATTGATCAACTGCAAGGTTGAATAAGTCAAAGTTTGGCAGGGATTTTTGTCTATATTTTGTTCTTAAAAGAATGATATTCTTTTTGTAAAGGTAGTCTTTGATCTGTGCTGCTTTGCCATCTGGTTTGAAGATAGCTGCTTTAGCAAATCCTTTTGCAATGAGATATAGGTTAATAAGCCTTTCATTCACATTTTCAAATAAAGGACCACTTACTTTTACAAGATCTATTTCTACTGATCCAACAGATAAATTGTCAACTAATGACTCGATCATCGTCTGTACGTTATCAGTATAGTAATAGGCTGCAAAAAGTAAATTGACGCCAATGATGCCTAGTACTTTTTGTTGTAGCTGATTGTCACTATCAAGAAGTCTGACGTGTATAATGATATCATTGGTAGGGCCATCTACTTCATGTTGAAATCTAACACCGATCCAACCATGTGGTTCGTTTGTTTTTGTGAAGTTTAATGTGGTAACGGTATCGGCAAAAGCGAAGAATTTTTTATTGCAGTATTTTTCACCATGTAAGCGTTTTGTCAATAGATCAAATTCATGTTTTAACATTTTTGTTAAACGGGTGCGGCTTACATATCGACCATCTTCTTCTTCTCCGTAGATGGCATCGCTGAAGGCCATATCGTATGCAGACATTGTCTTGGCTATTGTTCCCGATGCAGCTCCTGCATTGAAAAAATTACGAGCGACTTCTTGACCGGCTCCAATTTCAGCAAAAGTGCCGTAAATCTCTGAGTTTAGATTTATTTTAAGTGCTTTTCTTTTGGTTTCAAATATTTCTCTTACCATCATGCAAAGGTACAAAAAATGATAGGGTGGAGAAAACGAATGGCTGAATCTCTGATATTTAATCAATTCATAATAATAGGGTTATTTTGATATCAAAATAACCCTATTTGTGTCAAGTTTGTGTTAAATATGAATCTATTTTGCCTAAAATATTTTCAATTTGTGAAAGGCATAAAATAGGGCAGAACTTTGCAGTGCCTGTCCAAATTTATTCTGAAGAAGTAATTCTTTAGCCTCTTCCAGCGATACCAACATGACTTCAATATCTTCACTTTCATCTAAATCTTGTTCTTGAACTTTTTTACCTCCTTGCATCAGGTAAGTATGCGTAATATTTTTACTTGTTGCCGGATTAGCATATAGTTCAGCAATTTTCTCGATCTTGGAAAAAGCATATCCTGTTTCTTCTAGCATTTCTCGTTCCGCTGCGAATTGGGGTTCTTCATCTTCTTCCATAGTTCCAGCTGGAATCTCCAGAATAATTTCTTCCGCGGCATGGCGGTATTGTTTGATGACAAGAAGTTTATTGTCTTCTGTAATACCTACCATGTTGACCCAATTTGGATATTCGAGCACGTAATAATGATCGTTAATCGTACCATCAGGCAGTTTGCATGTATCTCGACGCAAGGTTGCCCAAGGTGCTTGACTGATATATTCTGATGAGAGTAGTTTCCACTTTTGCATAGCAACGATTAAATAATATCAGCAATCATTCGATCTACTTTTGCTGATAATTCTTTTTGAAGTTCAGCGTAATTGGATTGATCTGTTAATGCTGCTTTTACAGAACAATAAAACTTTATTTTAGGTTCTGTACCGGATGGTCTTGCTGAGATAACATCTCCGTCTATGGTGATAAATTGTAAGACATCTGATTTTGGTAATTCGATGGCTTTTTTATCTCCAGATGCCATATCAATCGCAACCGAATTTTCGTAATCGCGGACTTCTACGACGGCAATATGACCTAGTGATTTGGGTAGGTTTGCACGTAGATTGCTCATCATGGATTTGATTTCTTCTGCACCAGCCTTACCTTTTTTTGTTAATGACACCAATTTTTCTTGATAACATCCAAATTCTTGATAGATATCCAAAAGAACTTCATATAAGGATTTGCCTTTTGATTTATAATAAGCGGTCATCTCGGCCAAGAAGGCACAGGCATTTGGCGCATCCTTGTCACGTACAAGGCTTCCAACTAAATAGCCATAGCTTTCCTCTCCGCCGACAAGATAAGTTGCTGAGTCGCCTAATTTGGTCATCAGCTCGCCAATATATTTGAAACCAGTCAATGTTTCGTAATATGGAACTTGAAAATGGTTGGCAATTTCCGCTTGTAGGTTGGTCGTCACAATGGTTTTGACGACGTATGGATTATTGTGGAGTTGATTTTGTTCCTTTTTTGAACTTAATACGTAATAAACCAATAGGCTCCCGATCTGATTACCATTCAATAACTGGAAATTACCTTTATCGTTTTTAATGGCAATACCGACACGGTCGGCATCAGGGTCGGTAGCTAGTACAAGGTCTGCATCTACCTCTTCGCCTTTCTTTTTTGCCAAGGCCATCGCGTCTTCTTCCTCTGGATTAGGATAAATCACAGTTGGGAAATTGCCATCAGGGGTCGCTTGTTCATCCACAATGATGACATTTTCAAATCCCCATTCTTTTAAAAGTTGGGGAACAATGGTTATTCCTGTTCCGTGGATTGGGGAAAATACAATTTTAAGATCTTTCTGCTCTTGTACTGCTTCGGGATGTATGCTTAATTTTTTATTTTCTTGAATATAGATTTCATCTATTTCTGGTCCTACGGAAACGATATTTTCAGGATTAGACTGAAATCGTATTTCCGATACACTTTGAATAGTATTTACTTCTGTAATGACATTCTCATCGTGGGGAGCTGTTAATTGGCATCCATCGTTCCAATAGGCCTTATATCCATTATATTCTTTTGGGTTGTGAGAGGCTGTAAGCATGACACCACTTTGGCAACCAAAATGACGGATGGCAAAGGATAGTACCGGTGTAGGTCTAAGTTCATCAAATAAATAAACCTGTATGCCATTAGCAGAAAACACATCAGCGACTAGCTGTCCAAATATTTGTGAATTATTGCGACTGTCATAAGAAACTGCAACCTTGATCGGTTGGTTTGAGAATTGTTTTTTTAAATAATTAGCTAAACCTTGAGTAGCTTTACCAATGGTATACTTATTCATTCTATTGGAACCTACACCCATGATTCCACGTAGACCTCCTGTACCAAATTCTAAATCTTTGTAGAAAGAATCTGTTAATTCAGTTGTTTCGTTGTTGTTGATTAATTTTTTTAAAGCTGTTTTCGTTGCTTCGTCGTATTCTGAGCCCAGCCATTGATTGACTTTTGCTTGTATTTCTTGATCCAGACTAATCATTTTTTTGTGAATTAAAACTGTCAAATTAAAAATTTTTTTTAGGATTATGATGCTTTTCTCGTGAAATATAATTTCAGGTTAAGCATCACAGCTTCCATAGGCACGATCTATAACCGTTAATACCCATCGATTACTTTGCTTCGTGATATGAAAGATAAGTGGTGCATTTTTGTCTGTTAAGATGACTCGGTAGCTTTTGGCTTCGAGTGCTTTTAACTTTTGTATTTCTGCATCTGATATTTTTGCTTCCAAAATTTCATTCATAAATTTTGCCGTTTGGGACAATTCTGTTGGATGTTGCTTATTGTTACAGAATAATCCTTTTTTATTCCAGGTTTCTTTTCCACAGTCGTATACGGGCAGTATTCCAAAGGTTACTTTTCCTGAGAAATTGGGTTTTGGATAGGGATAATATTCTGGAATCGGATGATTAAAATCAATGGATGTGGCATGTACATATATGGCTTGAACTCCAGGTCTGTAAATGGTATAGAGACCTATTGTTTTGTCAATATAGCTGTTTAATGCTTTTGAATCTTGCATGCTATACGCACGTACTATATTTGATATTGCTCGATCAATAGATTCATCTTGTGCGATTTCTTGCTTCGGGACAGCGAGTGTATCCATCACTTTTGGTAATGAATCTGCTGTGGTTGTAGCGATGGAATCTTGTTGACTTTCTTTTTTATCAGCAGTTCTGTTGCAACTACCGAGCGCGATGATCGATATGAACAAGAGAACCATTATATTTTTTAACATCATTGTTATTATCTACTAAAAATGGATTAGAATTTCCCTGAGTTATTTACAAAAATAGAACATCGGAGGTCTTAAACAAATGTGTCATAAATTAATCGGGTTAATTTATTGTTATTTTTTCTTGTTTGTCAAGTTATCGATGATTGTTTTTAATATACTACGTGTAGATGGTTTCCACCACTGTACTAATATTTTTTCAATTGTCTCCTCTTGCTTTACAGTTAACTGTTCAAAAAGTTCTGATCTAAAATTCAATTTGCAAGATTGCCATGTTTCTTTATCGAACTGTGTCACGGACTTAATTTTGCGTAATGCGGCTGTTTGGATGGCATTTGGTGAAACGACTTCGTCCACTAAGCCTACCGTAAGGGCTTCTTGTGGTGTCAACAATTTTCCTTCTAATAAGAAGCGATAGGCATTGGCTTTACCAAGCCAAAAGCTGTAGAGATGAAAGATGCTATCGGGTACGATGAGTCCAACAGGTATTTCGTTTAATCCAATGATAAAATTGCCTTCTGCCATAATGCGATAATCACAACAAAGTGCTATCACGCAGCCTCCAGCAGGACTATGTCCTGAAATCGCAGCAACGAGTGGTTTGGGAAATGATGCTAGATCTTTGGTGTTTTTCAAGAATAGGGTCCAAAATGCTTTTATTTCGACTTCACCATAGTCATATAGCGCAATCAAATCTAAACCAGCGCTAAAAAAACCTTCTTTGCCATGTATGATGACTCCCTCAATAGCAGGGTCTAGTTTTAGTTCTTGAATAGTTGTATTTAATTCTTGCAACAGAACCATGTCAATTGCATTGGATTTTCCACGGTCTAAAAATATATTTGCGATGCGATCTTCTGTTTTGATTACTATATGTTTCATAATATTTTTTGTTGTTGTCGATTTAATCTCTCACACTAATCTGTATTGCTTTTCTTCCTATTCTGCCGGTGAAGTCTATTCCTTCCAAAATAACGGTATAAGGGCCTTTTTCGTCCGATGTATAGAAATCAAAACTCGCTTCTCCTGATTGATTGGTAATGAGATTGGGCTCCCAATGTATCGTTGTTCTTAGGTCTGAACCTATTGTCGAAGCTTGTGTGGCGTCGTAGATTGGTTTATAGAATGTACGATTGAGGTAAAGCCCCTTAGGTATAACGGTTCGGATGCCAGTGGGGGTAAAAGCACGTGCAGCACCATCACCTCTTTTGGTCGTGATTAAGATCAAACCATTACCTCCATAGGACCCATATATCGCGGTGTAATTAATATTGCGTAATACCTCAATGCTAGCGATATCTGGTGCGCTTAGCATTGAAATTTGATCGCTTTCAATATACATTCCATCAAGCACAATTTGCATGGGACCATTACTTCGGGTGCTATAGGGTATGCCATTTTGCCATCTAACCCCTGCTAGTCTTCCTGCAAGGCATTGTTCTAACGTAAAACAGTTTGCCAAATCTTCTTCTGTAAGCACTTGGTCTGCATTTCCTGATCCATTTAGATTACTTGAATTTTGAACAATTTTTTTCTTATTTGTACGTGTTATTTTTACTTCTTCGAGTTGAATGGACCTGGACATAAGTCCTGCTTTTTCGAGTTCGGAAAAGTAGGTTTGGGTACTGTTGATATTTTCCAAATATTTGGTGTTGATATGATTCATAATCTCTGGAAAATTTTTATTGGAATCATTTATTGGAATATCCATCTCGTCTAAATCGATATCAAGTCTATTTTTATCTTTTTTTGATTTAGCAGTAATAATAAATTTGGTACTGTCTGGAAATAAGAGTTCATCAAAAGAAAATCTTCCGTCTATGCCTGTTAATGTGTCAATGGCGGCAAGCATATTGGACGTTGGGATTAACGTAACAGTGGCTTGTGGTACAACTACCTTACGACTCAGTTTCTTCACTGTGCCTGAGATGGATAAACTCTTTTCAACCGGATATTGTGGTTTATTGAGGGTATCGTCTAATGCGGACCAATCCAATTTCCTCCAGCCTTGTATGAGCATGAGGTCGTCTAAATCAACTTTTTTGATCTCTTCATTAGCTGGAAAATAATAGTTGGGATTTTCTATAAAGCCGTTGATTTCTGAACATAGTAATAAGGATGTATAGATACTTGATCGGTGATTAGAATCAATTTTTGTCTTATTGGTATTAACCACAGATGCGGATAATGTGGAGATTCGAGTAGAATCTTGGCTATTTCCAGTTATAACTGTGATTGTTACTTTTTCTCTTAGTCCATATGTTGGTTTGTCTGTATTGGTGTTGATCGCTAATCGTTTATCAGACCGATAGTTGAAGATCATGCGTTCTAATATCGGTTTCAAATTGGCATCCAAGATGGACAATTGAATGACACCCAGCGGCAAGCTTGGTCTGGGAATGGAAAAAAGAATTTCTTTGGTATTTAATTTTTGCTTGGCTACATGGAAGATCGTGCCTTGGTAATGTGCGATCAAATAAATCTGTTGTTGATCTATTTTATCTGGACTACCGCTTACCTGGACGAATACTCTATCGTCTATCAGGTTGGCAACATTCATATTTAATCCTGAAAGTTGTACGGCAGGAAAAGGAACTTCTTTTTGAGTGCCATCTGTAAAGGTGGCAATAGCTGTATATTTTTTTTGTGCGTCTAAATTTACCTGATAGCTTGCCATACCTAGCGGGTTGGTTTCGAATAGGGACATCACTTCATTGTTATTATCAACGATTTTGATTTCAGCTTTTTCTCCAAGTCCTCTACTATTAAGTGCTTTGAAGCCTATTTTTGTGAGTATGTTATGTGTAATGGTACCGGCTTCAGGTAGTATCTGTAAGCTATAATTTGATTTATCGGAAGGGACTCTCAGGAGTTTATGAACAGTGATTCCATCTATAGATTTGAAAGATAAATTAATCGTTTCACCAGCTGATATATCTTTCATATCAATCAAAATTTGACCTTTTTGATCTGTTTTTTGCCGTGCAATTTTTAATTTGCCATTTTTTAATTGTGTTTTATAATTGATATTAATCTCTGGTAAAGGATTTCCTGAAAGTGTTTTTAGATTTATAGCATAATATTTTTTATCTCTATCGACGATGATTTCCTCATCTGTCATGACGTGATCCGAACGGCCATTGTATATCGGTATTGTCTTATCAAAGAAATAGGCTGAGCTATCATTTCTCATCCACTGAGTATAGGCTCGGATGCGGTAAGAACCTTCTATGAGGGTGTCTGTGAGAGGAAAATCAGCAATTCCTAGACCAGCTGTCAATGGTATTTTTAATGTATTGATCGTTTTATTTTCGGGTGAAAGCAGATCAATGTAGGCTATACGGCTTAATCCGGATAATTGATTTTCTGGAGCAAAAGTACAATATAGCTTCATCCAAATGGTTTCTCCAACAGAATAGCTTTCCTTATCCATGTGGATATGGATTTTTTCTTTTGGATTTTGTGAGGCGTGACGCTGTAATTTATCGAGGAGTGGATGGATATCTGTTTGCCCAAATGATACCAATGACATGATGCATAACAAACCGAAGAAAATTGCCTTAAGACGCATAAATTGAGGATCAATAATTTGGAATAAATTACGAAAAAATATTAAATAATTTGTTGTTTTTAAATGGATATCAACGCAATTTTAAATTTTCTCTTATAATTAAGCTAAAAAAAATATCTTTGTAATATGAATATCCTAATCATTGGTTCTGGCGGTCGTGAATCAGCCTTCGCCTATAAACTTTCGCAAAGTAAGCGTCTTCAAAATTTATTTATTGCTCCTGGAAATGCAGGTACGGGTGTATATGGTCAAAACGTTGCTTTAAAGGTAACCGATTTTGATGGTATCGCAAGTTTTGCCTTGGCGAATGATATCAATATGGTTTTGGTTGGTCCAGAAGAACCGCTTGTTAAAGGTATTCATGATTATTTCTTGAACCGTGCAGATTTGAAACATATTCCTGTTATTGGTCCACAACAGGAGGGAGCACAATTGGAGGGTTCTAAAGACTTTTCAAAACAATTTATGGATCGTCACGGTATCCCGACTGCTGCATCACGCTCTTTTGACAAGAGTAATTTGGAAGAAGGGCTTGCTTATCTAGAAACTCAAAAATTGCCCATCGTATTAAAAGCGGATGGACTGGCTGCGGGAAAAGGCGTATTGATCTGTGAAACTTTGGAAGATGCTAAGTTGGAATTGAAAGCGATGATCGCTGATTCTAAGTTTGGTGCTGCAAGTGACGTAGTTGTTGTTGAAGAGTTTTTAAAGGGAATTGAATTATCTGTTTTTGTACTGACAGATGGCAATTCATATAAAGTATTGCCTTCTGCAAAAGATTATAAACGTATCGGTGAAGGGGATACGGGCTTAAACACAGGAGGAATGGGATCGATCTCACCAGTTCCGTTTGCTGATGAAGTGTTTTTAAGTAAGGTTGAAGAGCGTATAATAAAACCTACTGTTGAGGGATTGAAGAAAGATCAAATTCCGTATAAGGGATTTATTTTTATAGGCTTGATGAATGTAGAAGGGGAGCCGCTAGTGATTGAATACAACGTGCGTATGGGTGATCCTGAGACAGAATCGGTTTTACCTCGTATTGAATCTGATTTAATTGATTTGTTAGAAGGTGTTGCGCAAGGCAACTTAGATACACGTTCTTATACTGTTTCTTCAAAAACTGCTGTAACGGTTATGTTAGTTGCGGGCGGATATCCTGGAAACTATGAATCTGGCAAAGTAATCTCAAATATAGAGAATGTAAAAGAATCTATTGTCTTTCATGCTGGAACAGCGACACAGGATGGCGATATCGTCAGTGCTGGTGGTCGCGTTATTGCTGTGACGACTTTACAAGATACCTTATTTGATGCTTTGCAACAGGCCACAGCTGATGCTGGAAGGATCTATTTTGAAGGTAAATATTTCCGTAGAGATATTGGTTTTGATTTGATCTAATAAATTTTTTAAATCTTTTTTGGAAGATTGATAAAAATATCTATATTTGCATCTCCAAACAGGGAAATATCCCGATGGAGATGCCAAATGGCCCGTTCGTCTAGGGGTTAGGACGTTAGATTTTCATTCTAGAAACAGGGGTTCGATTCCCCTACGGGCTACCAGACTTGATGTCAAAACAAAAAATCCTGCAAATTAAACATTTGCAGGATTTTTTGTTTTTTGGTATTTCCATATCTTATAATTATTACCAATAGAAAGAATTGCGTCATTTGCTTTGACGACTTCCTGACATGATTTTAACTTTTTAATGTCGGCGTGAATCTTCCTTCCATGCTGATCTTGTTGAATGCCGATCGGGAGAAATCTGTCGCAAAAGTGAACCTATAAAAAATAAAAGGCCCTTTAGAAGCATTTTTTAGTCTAAATGATTTTTAACAATAATGTTGTGGTAATCTATTCACAGGGTCTATGTTGTTGGATTGACTGTTGGCAAAAAAAACTTTGACAGTTAATTTTTAAAAATGATAAGCTTGTTTGTCAGATTGAGGATGGATGTCGATCTAAAAAACGATGATAGCGTATAATTCTCTTTAATAGATGTTGATCATTTGTGAAGCCAATGTCTCAGATGATTGGATGTATGGTGTAATTTTATTTTGGATTTTGATAATTTTTAAAAAAAGTTTAAATTTATATTACTTTACTATTACTAATCTATCTGAATACTTGAAAACTATATCTATCATTAGTGAAGAGCGCCTATTACAAAAATTACGAAATGGAGATAAGGAAGCGTTTAAAGCGCTTTATGAATTGTACCACGGTCGGCTTACTTTAAAACTTGTCTACCTGCTTAAATCGGAGGAACTAGCTCAGGATGTGCTTCAAGATATTTTTGTGAAAATATGGGAAATTCGTGAGTCCATAGATCCGACACGTAATTTCGGTGGTCTTTTATATAAAATGGCCACTAATTTAGTTAAGAATGTTTTTAGAAAAAGCATTTACGATCAATTGATGAGAAGAGAGTTTGTCAAAAATGATAGTTATTCGCCTTTTGAAGATGTGGATGACGAATCAAATGCGAAGACGATTTTGAACATTGCGTTGGATAAGTTGACACCGAGGCAACGTGAAGTTTATTGCATGCATAAAATTGAAGGTTTAAGTTATCGCGAAATTGGAAGGCTTTTAAATATTAGTGATTCTGCTATTAACCACCATATACAACAGGCAAATAAGCAACTTAAAGAGATTTTAAAGACTGATAATATCATCATTCTACTGATATTATCATTTTTGTTGCGCCTTGATGCTCCGTTTTAATATTTTAATTGCGAATGACCTACAATGCTAACGTTTTTTACGCCAAATAGTCTTTTTTTATTTTCATAATACCCCCCTTAATTACTCAATAATCAACTTTTCTCTCTTTTCTTTAAAAATATTTTTATTTGGGGTGCTATTTTATTTTAGTTGTGTGTATTCATTATTAGAGTGCATTAGATTCAACCAAAAATGAGCAATTCAATAATGAGAGCCATATTCCTGAAATATCTTAATAATACGATAACTACAGAAGAGTTAAACATATTGTATCGTTACTGTCAGATTAACGAGAATGAGGCGGAGCTAGATGCGGTTATAAAAAATTATTTTGAATCTGACGTCAGCCTAAGCCCCGAGACTCTAGACGGGGATAGTGGCATTGAAGAGCTAAAAAATAATTCCTGGAAATGTATCGATGAACGAATCAATAAACACTCTTCATCTGGATCTTGGTTTAGCTCCGTTAGATTTAAATTAGCTATTGCTGCTTGTTTGTTGATTTTGGGGGCTTTTTCTTTTTACATGATCGGTCGATCAACAGCAGATAAGCCAGAAGTGGCCAATTTTCAGGATATTTTGCCAGGAAAAAATCAGGCAAAATTAATTGTTCCCAATGGTAAGGTTTATAATTTAAGTGATGAAAAAGATGAGATTTTTTCGGATCAGAGCAGTGTACGATATAAAGACGGAAATATGCTTACCGATGTATCTTCTAATGAAGTTATAACTTTGTTAACGCCCAGAGGTGGCCAATATAAGCTGACGCTTAGTGATGGTAGTCGCATATGGCTGAATGCTGAATCGTCTTTGAGTTATCCAACTGTCTTTAGTGGAAAAGAAAGGGTTGTTGAACTAAAGGGTGAAGCATATTTTGAAGTCGCTCATAATAATAAGCAACCCTTTATTGTGAAAACAGCTGAACAGAAGGTGAAAGTTCTGGGTACTTCTTTTAATATCAATGCTTATCATAACGAAGATAGGACAATAACAACTTTAGTTACTGGCCGTGTTCAAATAAATGATAAAGTGGACCGTAAGCTAAAACTATTGAGCCCATCACAGCAGGCCGTCAATAATGGATCGGATATCTCTATCGAAAATGTGGATGCGGATCTTTACACTTCTTGGAAAGATGGTAAGTTCAGATTCAGATCGACACCTTTGCCTGATGTATTGCGACAGATAGAGCGATGGTATGATCTTCAAATAGATTATACTGGTGTACCACATACTATCAAAATTCATGCGTCAATGAACCGTAATAGCAATTTGTCAACCCTGTTACATGCATTGGAGAAAATTACTGGTTTAAAGTTTAATGTAAAAGGAAGGAGTGTTAGGCTTATGGAATAGATTATACTATAAGATCGGTTCCTAAAAATAAAAAGTTGATGGTGTGGGGACACCACCAACATATATGATCCGATATCTGAAGATATTTAAACAACTATCAAAAATCTAATCATTACAAAATTATGAATTATTTCCTTTTCCACAAGGGTAGGGGGAGGTGTGTATTGCCTCGGAGGTATGATCAACTAGCCATTCCATATACGTTTTCAAAATTTCTCACCAGGACAGTCTTTTTATTCATCCTATTGATGAGTGGACTATATACATCATATGCACAAACGGTCTCGCTGAATTTAAAAAACGCCTCATTTGTAGAGGCTACCGAAACGATAAGTAAACAGACGAGATATGACTTCTCCTACAATGATCAGATCTTAAAAAAAGCAAAGCCTGTAACCTTAAAAGTTGTCAACGCATCTTTACAGGATGCTTTAAAAAAACTATTTTCTCAACAGCCATTAAGTTATGAGATCAAAGACCGGATGATCATTATTTTTGACAAAATTCCAACTGTTCCGAAGCGCGGTGCGTCGGTCTTATCAGTCACGCCGATCAACGGTCGGGTGACCAATGAATCGGGCAATCCATTGGTTGGAGCCACCATCAAAGTCAAAAATGAGGCGTTTTCTACACGAACGGATAAGTTTGGCAACTTTGTTATTCCGGCCCAATATGTCGACGCTATACTGGAAATACATCACTTGGGTTATGGTAAGTTAGAAGTTAATGCACAGCGCGCCAGAACGGTGACGTTACAAATGACGGCTGCTAAGTTGGACGAAGTCAACGTTGTGGTCAATACTGGATACCAAAAAATCGATAAGCGGCATCTTACGAGTGCTGTAACAACACTTAAAATGGATGATATCCTCACGCCGGGCATCAATACCATTGATAAGCTATTGGAAGGGCGTGTTCCCGGAATGATCTTTATGCAGAACTCCGGACAAGTGGGCGCTGCACCGAAATTGAGGATCCGCGGGACGTCAACAATTTTGGGCAACAGAGAGCCCTTGTGGGTGCTCGACGGAATAGTGTTGACAGATCCCGTCAATGTGGACCCCCAGCAGATCAATGACCTTGATTTTGTTAACTTACTCGGAAATGCTATTGCAGGTTTGAATCCGGAGGATATCGAACAGATTGATGTACTTAAAGATGCATCCGCTACAGCATTGTATGGCGCCAAGGCAGGTAATGGTGTTATTGTCATTACCACAAAGAAGGGAAAGCCCGGAAAACCAACTATTAGCTATTCAACTGCTGCGACCTATACCAGAAGACCGCGCTATTCGGATCGAAATATGTATATGATGAACTCGCAGGAGCGCATGGATGTGTCGAAAGAGATGATCGATCGCGGTATGCACTATAATAATGTAACCGAATGGGCCGGCTATGAAAAAGCGCTTCAGGATTATTATAAAGGACATATTGATTACGCGGAGTTTAAAAAACAGAGCGATTATTATGCCAATATCAATACAGATTGGCTCGGGTTACTGACCAAAGATTCGTATTCACAAAATCATACGCTAAGTCTCTCCGGAGGAGCACAGGATGTAAGATATTATTCATCCATCGGCTATCTAGACGAACACGGCGTTATTAAAGGCGAGGGAGCAAAACGCTACTCGGCGATGATGAACCTCACGGCGGATTATAGAAAGTTCATGGCGCAGATTTCTTTTAATGGAAATTATTCAAAAAGGAACTATTCACCCACGGACTTAGGCGTAATGAACTATGCGTATAATACAAGCCGAACGGTGCCAGCCTATAATCCGGATGGAAGCCTATTCTTTTATCCACGGACTGATGGTTCTTTGATCTATAACTACAATATACTGAAAGAACAAGAAAATAGCGGCGATGTGACCGACCTCATGGCAGCCAATATCAAGGCTTTACTAAAGTACAAGGTTTTACCTGGGCTGGATGTAGAAGGAACATTTGCCTATGGTATCAGCAGCAATAACAGGGAGCTATATTATACCAAAGACACGTACTATATCCATAAACTGCGCGCTGATCGATCTCTTCGTAATGACCTGAGCCCTGTCGGTGGCGAGCTGCAGCGCAGCGAGTCGCGCAACCATAACTATACTGCACGCCTGCAGGCCAATTATGTCACATCGTTGGGAGCGGAAAAAAAACATCTCTTATCCGCGACGTCTGGTATAGAGATTAAGTCCAATGAATACAATGAATTTGATATCACCCGAAGAGGATATTTTAGGGAAATGGGCGGATATTTTGATATTGTACCTACTGATTATACAGCCTATTATCAGCGATGGATGACCACAAAACCGGCATTGGGCTACTACGGCAGGCAGTTGACCAATGAGCTAGCTTGGTATGGCACAGCTGGATATTCCTGGAGCGACCGCTATATATTCAATGTGCATGTCCGCGGTGAACAGTCGAACCTGTTCGGAAGACGTTCTAACAACAAATTTATGCCAATATGGGCGCTATCCGG
Organism: Sphingobacterium sp. MAE; assembly: GCF_056711605.1. NCBI lineage: Bacteria > Pseudomonadati > Bacteroidota > Sphingobacteriia > Sphingobacteriales > Sphingobacteriaceae > Sphingobacterium > Sphingobacterium sp. MAE. The sequence goes on from NZ_CM160044.1 coordinate 61,701, forward strand.
AAGGTGGAACATGAAAGAAGATCTGCTCAGTAAGGTCGAGTGGGTCAATGATCTTGCCATGAAGGCCTCGTGGGGATGGCAGGGCAATATGCTTCCCGGGCAGTCTGCTTACATGATCATCCGCCAGTCTTTGAATACCGATCCCTATTACAATTCGACATTTTCCAATATTGTAAATTATCCAAATCCCGATTTAAAATGGGAGCGTACCTCGTCGTCAAATGTAGGTGTTGATTTCTCCCTTTTTGGAAATAAAGTAAAAGGTACGCTGTCTTATTTTTACAAGAAAACGAAAGATGCTTTCTTGAATAAAACAGTATCGGAGATCAACGGATTAGAGTCTTACGTCATCAATAGCGGTACACTCGAAAATAAAGGGGTCGAGGTGGCATTGAGCATAACGGCTATCGACAATGCTGGTCTGGACAAGTCCCGCCGCGGTTTTGTGTGGCGTTTTGACCCACAGTTGGGGCAGGTGCTCAACAAGGTATTAAACCGGGCCATAAACAACCGGAATAATGTGCTCATCGATAATTTGACTTATAATAATTTTCTGAACGGAAGTGTGCAACTGGCGGGTAAACCCATCAATACGTTTTACTCCTATAAATTCAAAGGGCTGAGTGCTGTGGATGGATCTCCAATTTTCTACGGAACAGAAGCTGAACAGGCGGCTGCGTACCAGGCGAAATATTCCCAAATGGAAAAAGAAGATGTATACCTCGAAATAATGGATGAGTCGGGGCGTCGTGAACCCTTTATACAGGGAGGATTATCGAATTACTTTGGCTGGCGCAATTTTGGATTCTCGTTCAATCTGAGCTATTCTTTAGGGAACAAAATCCGTTTAATGAAAATTGCTTCGGGTTATGCATCCACCAATGTTTATCCGCAACAGAATATGCGTAAAGAGTTTGTCAGAAGGTGGCGCCAACCGGGCGACGAAGCCTATACGGATATACCTGGCCTGCTGGCTTCAAACAACATCAACATGTCTTGGTGGCAAATGTATCCAGCAACTGAATATAATCTAGGCGGCAGTGCGTATGAAATGTACGATAACTCGGATGTACGCTTGGTGAGCGCAGATCATCTGAAGTTGCAGTCGGCCTCGTTGCGATACAATTTTGCGGAGAAAATGACCAAGAAACTTGGTCTGAGCGCTGCTTATGTCAGTATTACCGGCACCAATTTATTTATGCTGAGTAATAAAATACTCAAAGGCCAAGATCCTACACAATCTGGGTCTACGCCCAATATTAATCTTTCAGTAAGGCCTACATTTTCAGGAAGCCTGAATGTATCCTTTTAAATCGAGTCTATTATGAAATATATTTATTTGATATTACCATTGATTTATCTTACAACATCATGTGGTAAATTTTTGGAAGAGTACTCAACCGATCAAAAGTATGTTGAGACTACAGCAGATCTAAAGAGCCTGATGATCGGCGAAGCCTATATGAATAACGTTACATTTTCTATTTACGATCAGGCAACCATGGGAACATTAACTTCAGAAACAGGTATAACGGCTCCGTGGTTACACGTTATGGATGATGATAGTGAACCTTTTTTAGTCGATTATGTAGCCACCGATAAAGCTACTCCATTTTATATGTTATCGGGTTTTCACAATTGGAGTCAGGAACCTGCACGGAGTATTCTTAATATGGAATGGACAGACGTGTTTTGGCGAAAGCTTTACAAAAGAATTGGGGCACTGAATGCCATTCTCTTTCAGGCAGCAAGTCTAGCGGAAAAGATGCCCGATGATGATGAGTTGAAGCACCTGCGGGGTGAAGCTTATTTTTTGCGGGCTTATTATTACTTCCTGTTGCAAAATACGTATGGTTCACCGTATCGCAAGTCCACTGCAGCAACTGACGAAGGAGTGCCCTTGAAGGTCAGTGAAAAGGTGGAGGACCGGTATTTTAAACGCGATAAGAATGAAGCTATTTATAAACAGATCGTAGCAGATCTCGACCAAGCTGCAAACTACCTCAGCAACTATAACCCTGTTTCCAAAATACAGGTTGGAATTGCAGCGGTAAAAATCTTACAGAGCCGGGTGTATCTTTATACGGAAGACTACGACAAAGTACTGGCCGTGCTGGATGGCTTCGAATCCTTGGGATACGCGGTATCTGATCTGAACCAATATGTGACAAATTCCAGTTTTAGCGCCCGTAGTTCCAGTGAGACGGTATTTACGGTGGGTACAAATATGATTCCTACGGTTTTTATGGACGATTCTCTTGGTGCGTATGGAGGCAATGACCGTCGTGCATCGGCCTTTAAAAGTTCAGATAACCTGATGGAAAGCTTCGAGCAGGAGGATTTAAGACCAACAGCTTTTTTTATGCGTTCGACAAAGAATAAAGCCTGGTTGCCGGCCAAATACCGTAACTGGAGAACGTATAATGATCCCGAACAGGTGTCTTGTCTTTTTTCTTTCCGTGCAGCTGAAGTTCTATTGAACCGGGCCGAGGCGATGGCGATGCTAGGCTCAGATGCGCAGGCACGAAATGAGATCCAAAGCCTCCGTCAAAAGCGCTTAAAAAGCGCAACGGCAGCAGTGATACCGCAGTCTAACGCCGCGCTGGTTGAATTTATCCGGCAAGAACGTCGTCGTGAGCTCTGTTTTGAAGGCCACCGTTGGTTTGACCTGAGACGATATGCAGTGAACTCCAGGTATCCGCTGCCAGCTTCATTTACCATTAAACACCCGACATACAATTACGATGCGCAATCCAATGCGTTCACAAGGGCAGGGTATTATGTGCTCCAAGGTGTTCAGCAGGATGCTGCATGTTGGCAGGTGCCTATACCGAAGTATGCAATAGAGTTTAACCGCGGTGATCTAACAAATCCTGTGCGTCCTGTACGTGCTGTTCAACCCTTGTAATTCCGTCTTTATGAAAAATATACTTTATATGATTTCGCTCATCGTTCTTGCGCTGACAGGGGGATGCAGCAAAGAGGAGACCACCGCTTTTAACGACTATGACAAAAATTGGTTGGTGGTAGAAGATGACGCTAATGATGCCTCAACCCATGCGAGATACCTTTTCTTCAAAGAAACGGGCATACCGGTGTTTGCAAATGACACGATTGGTTCGCAACAGCGCATAGATGTATTTGGCAAGGAGTACACCCATTATGAAAAATTATCCATGAGTTATTCTTTAGGCGGGATTCAGAGTGGAGCCCCGCCTTTGGTACAGTCATTTTCCTATTGTAATAAAGCCGATGTGGCGACTGCGCTTACCTTTCTCAGGCAAGAAATTATTCCAGTGTTGCCCAAAGGAGTCCATGTTCCGAGCATTCTGTTGGTGGATAATATGACAAGCAATGCCTTTGGATCGTATGCTTTTAAGGGGTTCAATACCGTAGTGATCGCGCAGGTATCTAAAATTACTGGCATGGATGCGGCGACAAGGGCCAATTACAAAGCGGCAATTTTAAGGGCTATACTGACCAATACAATTCTGGAGAGCAGATTCAACAGCTTGCTGGACAAATTTTATGCAGTATCCAGAAAATATGTGCCCAACATGGATGCTTATGGTCTATATATCTATTCATTAAACGCCACCAACGTGAAGGGACTCCCTGATGGCGTGCCCATCACATTACAAGCAATAGGCTTTCTGGCTACTGATCCTCGAAATCCCTATTATACGCCGATGTCCACTTGGATGGACGTGTGTATGTACCTCGAGGCCGCTGTAGCAAATACAGAGACCGAGTTTAAACAGAAATACGGCGATAATCAGCGTATTATGGATAAATATGCAATCATACACCAGATATTGGAACAGGTAAATTTTAAAATACAATAAGCAAACACGTATTAAATAAAACAATTGTTAAGCAATTTTTAAAAATGAACAAACAAACAAATAAAATGAGAAACATAGTAATGTTAATGTTGAGTGTTACGCTCTCGACATCGCTATCAGCGCAAACAACAATCCAGGGAAAGTTTCGTAAAATATTACCGAATGGTTTAGATGTTGATCGGGTATTTTTTTCCAAACCAGATGATGGTGGTCCGATTGTCGTTGAAGAAATACTAAAATCAAAGTCAGATCAAACTTTCCAGGCGACACTTAAGCCAGCTGATCTAAACGTGATCCGATATATTGGCGTTTTCGATGAGCAATATCCTGTGTATGTACGCCCTGGCGAAAAATTGTCTATTGAAGCTGGTGATGGTAAAATAAGTTATTCGGGCAACGTGAGCAAAGAAAACCAGGTTTTTGCAGCTTGGTACAAGCTCATTGCGCCTTTAAGAAATTACGGCTATACAAAAAAAGGGTATACCCTTCCTACTGATCGTTATGTTTCCCTGCTTGATTCGTTGGAGAAACCGGTACAGGATTTTGTGAAAAATATTCGTACAGGCAACGATAGCTTCGATAAGCAGGTCAAATATTTACTGCCGTACAGCTATAAGTTTGACCTATTGATGCCGTTGGCTACAGGTCTTTCCTTTAGATCCAAAAACGAATATCCTGTCCAGGTAGCTCAATTGATCGAAGAAGAAAAATTTGCCGATGCGAATCTGTGGTCGCTGCCCTTGGCATATAATTATATGTCCAATTTCAGTTTCGTAAAATACATTCTTTATAATAATGAGCAAGGGATTGCCGGCGAAATGCTCGTGCCCGAAATTGCAGACGACCAGCTGCGGGCGAAATTTATATTAGCGCACGCGCAGCGCGGAGTGACGCAGAGTCTAGTCAAATTTTTGGAAGGTAATCGTAAATACATGATGGATGATGCGCAGAAAAAAGAACTAGCTTTATTGCTCCGTCGTGCCAATTTACAGATTGCCGGTGGATCGTGGATTGATTTCACCTATCCTGATGTCAATGGTAAGATGCATAGTCTTTCCGAAAACCTCGGAAAGGTGGTGTTGCTGGATCTATGGGCAACCTGGTGCGCCCCTTGTCTGGCTGAAATACCCGCATTAGAAAAATTAGAGAAAGAACTTGAAGGAAAAGATGTGGTTTTTATTAGTCTATCGCTGGATACCGATAAGGCAAAATGGCAGAATATGGTCAAACAAAAGCAATTGTCTGGGGTTCAGCTTTTTTCAAACAGCGAGCCACGCTTTATGCAAGATTATGAAGTTGCTGAAATTCCGCGTTACATTGTGTTTGACAAGAACGGTAAAACGGTAAATTTCAATGCGCCGAGGCCTTCTGATCCAAAATTGAAAACACTAATTGAGTCAAATCTTTAAAATTAGCTTAAACACAATAAAATGAATAAAATTTATACAGCGTTTCTATTCGCGTGCTGTTTATTATGGCAGGTGACTGTATCCGCACAGGGGATTAATTTTGAGCACATCACCTTAAATGAGGCCATTTCCAAAGCGGGCAATCCTGCTGAACCCAAGCTGATTTTGGTCGATTGTTATACGTCGTGGTGTATTCCTTGCATCGAAATGGCTTCGACGGAATTTCCTAAAAAAGTCGCCGGTGATTATTTCAATCCCAAATTTGTATCCGTAAAATTTGATATGGAGAAGGGGGAAGGAAAAGAGATCGCACAAAAGTACAATGTTAAAGCGTATCCAACTTTTCTCCTGCTCAATGCGAAAGGGCAAGAAATTAATAGGGTCGTTGGCAAATCTACGGCGGAAGAATTTATCGAAAAGGTGACTGCTGCCCTTGACCCTAAAAATTCGCTTCCCGGTCTGAAGGCCGCTTATGAGGAAAAAAAGGGTATGGATACGGGAATGCCTTATGCGTTGGCGTTATACCAAAATTCGCAGGACCCCGGCCCGGTGTTGGATGAGTTGTTTGAAAATGCGCAAGATTTTGAGCGCTTCAGCAAAAATTACCTGGAACTGGCTTTGGGCACAGCCAAATTTGGCAGTCCGTTTTTTAGAAAGTTGATGTTGGAAAAAGTGCGTATAGACCAGGCGATGGGTTCGGAAGTGACCAATAGAATCATCTTTGATAAAGTGAGAAAGGATATGTATTTTATTGCCAATGAAACTGGTGCGCGCTACAATATATTTTATACCCCACAAGAAGTGGAGGAAGTTGCTTATACCATCTCTCTCTTAAAGTTGGATCCCAGTGTGCCTGAACACCATATGCCCAAGGTAGCGCTATATGTCGCAAACAATGACCTGGATGGGATGATCCGCTACTACAACCGATACATCGGTCGATTGCGTTCGGATGATGTTTTTAAAGGGATGTATGACGGCATTCTGCATAGTAAGCTGACGAAGGCTTCTCCAGAGCAGCGTGCGGCTATCAAAGCCTATTTTCAGAACCTAGCTAACCGACTCAAAAAGGAATCGATGCAGTATCAAGAATATACAGATAATATCAAATAGACCATCTCCGCGCAGCTGTTGCGCGGAGAATCCATAAACTATATCATATGCTTAAAATAAACATTGAAAAATATTTGATTGCGATTATTGTGGCTTCTGGCTTGACCGTCGGAAAAGGAAAAGCCCAAGTTTTTACAAATGATGTAAAGATCTTAACGGCGTTTGAACATTCGGTAGATTCGTTACTGGCATCGGACGGGACCCTGAGTATCGATTTGGCGCAAAACCAACTGAAACAAGGAGGAAGTATCGCTAAAATTAGTGGACCAAAACCCTTGAAACGTGCTTTAAAGGCTAATGAACTTTATGAGCTAGCTAAAAAAGCGACTGTCATTACGGGCTGTGCATATCTTTGCCCCAAATGTGATAAAGTTCATCTTAGTGAATCTTCGGGTTACATTATTGATCCTAAGGGTATTGTCGTTACGAATTACCATGTAATGGCTACTTATGCTTTCATGAAAGATGGTAATAGGTCCAAAGGTTTTTTCGTACGCCTTTCTAACGGTCGAACTTACAACGTTAGATCGATATTGGCTTCTTCTAAAGAAGATGATCTTGCCATTCTGCAATTGGAGACAAATGGCGATGTCCTGTCGGCCCTACCGCTTGCGCAACAAGCGCTTGTTGGGGACAAGGTTTTTGTACTTGGCCATCCTAAGGGTATGCATTACTTTTTTACTCAGGGTTATGTAAATAATAAATATCTGGAACAAGCTGGAGAACCAACCAATAGATTTTATCGTGAAATGATGGCCATTTCTGCCGATTATGCGACAGGATCAAGTGGAGGCCCCGTATTGGATATCTATGGCAATGTTGTGGGTACAGTGTCCAATACAAACATGCTCTTGCACAGTGATATGAATCCCAGTGTGCAAATGGTGGTTAAAAATACGGTTCCTGTCGAGTCCTTACGGAAAATAGTTGCCACAGGAAAATAAAATCATCAGAGTAGTTAATATCTATTTTGTAGGCTTGATTTAATCCCTCTTTAGCCCATTAACTCCTATTAAAAAAGAATTAGTTTTTATTCTTATGATTTCATCGGGGCCTCCGTCAACTAGATGAGGCCCCTTTGTTTATCTTGTTGATATTTACCACAAAACTCAGTGCAAGGTGGGGCGGAAAAAAATGTAGGTTGAAAAAACGGATTTTTCTTATCGGACAGGTTGAAATTTTGCTACGAGTCCATAGTTTGTTTAAATCGCTTTCGAATCTTGCTCTTTAAATTCAATTTATTGCATTACGCGATCAACATACAATCTAGATTTATTTTTTTCTTTTTAACTGATGGATGATACCTGTGCTGCCTCAAATCTGACGATCCGTTTCAAATTCTTGTTTAATCGCATTTACCTGTGCTCACAGGTAGCAACTCCAATCTGCCTTTGGCACCTCGTTTGCATATTTCTAAAGAAAAAATGAAAGCGGTATAGTGGATTGGCATACTGATTATGGGTTAAGAGTTTTTATATTCTTAATCGAAAAATTGCTGTGACGTTTAATAATTCGATATATGAATGGGTGTTATAAACATCTTTAATGGAATTATTTTTGGATAAAGGAGATACCTTTTGGTCTTATGGATAACGAAGAGGTGCATTAAATTAGAAAACGAAGAATATGATTGGTATTATAGGAGGTGTTGGTCCTTTAGGGGGATTGGACATTTATAAAAAAATTATTGAAGAGACTATTGCTTTATCAGATCAGGAACATTTACCGGTCATGCTTTATTCATTTCCTAATTTGATTGGTGATCGAACGGCCTATTTAAATGGAAATTCAACCATAAATCCAGCTATAGCAATTGCCGAAATAACAAGACAATTAGAGCATGCGGGAGTAACCGTGGTAGGTATTCCATGTAATACAGCGCATGCTGCTCCAATTTATTCTGTCTTTGAGCAGGAGCTTGCCCGAACGAATCAAAAGATTAAAGTATTGCACCTGATTAGCGAAACCGTTGCTTTTATGAAAGCTCTTTATCCACAGGCAAAAGTGGGTATTCTTTCTACTACGGGCACCCGTAATTCGGGTCTTTATCGGGATATGTTATTGGAGGAAGGGTTTGAAGTCGTGGAACCTAGTGATGAATGGCAAGGGCGTGTACATGATGCTATATATGATAAAGAGTATGGTATTAAAGCACAATCTACTCCTGTTACAAATAAGGTCCGTCTGGAACTGCATAGTGCTATGGATGAATTGAAAAAGGCAGGAGCGGAGATCATCGTTTTGGGATGTACAGAACTACCATTGGCGCTTCCAGAAAATGATCATAATGGCATGAATCTGATTGATCCAAATCGCATATTAGCGCGAGCACTTATTTATGCTTTTTCACCAGATAAGTTAAAATAGCCTGATGACGTGTATATCTTACTGGGAATTCTTCTGCAATAGAAATGTTGCCAGTGTGATTTACAACCTTGTGAAGATGATGATATAGGTGTGTGAAATGATCAGTTGATTTGTCAATATGTCATGCTAAAAAGTCCATTATTTGCTGATTTATAGCTTGGTATGCTATTTGAGTGTTTGAACATATAAATATAAGAAAATGCAAAAGATAATACATAAATCAGAAAATCGTGGACATGTTGACTTTGGATGGTTGAAAAGTGCCCACTCATTTAATTTTGGAAACTATTTTGATCAAGATAAGGTTAATTTTGGGGCATTACGTGTTTTAAATGATGATTTTGTCGAAGCAGGAAATGGTTTTGGTCGTCATCCGCATGACAATATGGAAATTGTTAGTATTCCCTTGGAAGGTGTTTTATCACATCAAGATAGTATGGGTACCAGTCGTGATATCCAAACAGGAGATGTGCAAATCATGTCGGCAGGTACTGGTGTAACGCATTCTGAATTTAATGGAAGTAAAGAGAATCCGGTTAAGTTTCTTCAAATTTGGGTCATCCCGAATGAAAGACAGTTGACCCCTAGTTATGACCAGAAGTCTTATGCAGATGTAGATCGTAAAAATAAATTTGCAACTGTTGTATCTCCCAATAAAGCAGATAGTCATGCTGCGTTTATTCATCAAGATGCTTATTTTAATTTGGCAGATCTAGATGCTGGTATAAGTACAAATTATGCTTTACATGGACAAGGCAATGGTGTTTATATATTCGTACTAGAAGGTAGTCTTCAAATCGCAGGAGAGGTTATAAATCGTAGAGATGCGATCGGAATATGGGAAATAGAGGATATTGATGTACAAGCAACATCGGATGCTAAAGTATTGTTGATTGAGGTTCCGATGTTTTAATTGATTTTATTTAATATGACAATAAAGGGGTTTGCATCTAACACGATACAAACCCCTTTGTCTCATGATCTGTTTTCTATTTGACAGGGACGACGGTAAAAACAATCGTTTTATAATTGTCCTTTTCGTATAATACCCCAATTTTCTTTTTCTCGACCAGTACAATATCCGAATATGCGGAATAAGATCCTTTATAATCTGCTGGTGCTTTTGCTACAACTTGATTGAAATACCAGGTTTTGCCTTGATCCTTGCTGATGCGCAATGTCAGGTTGTCACGATCTTTTTCTGAAGCAGCATTACAGACTGCTAGTATATAATTTTTCCCTTTTTTCCAAGATAAAGTTGCTCCTTGATTAACTGGATCGGGTAGATTTTTATCATAAAAAGTTGTATCCCATGTTACTCCGCCATCATTGGAATAGGAAATGATGCGGTTCCTTACATTTCCTTGCTGGTTTCTAGTATTCATGTAAAGTCCTGTTTTTGATATTTGAGCTGCCATAGTCTCATTTCCTCCTTCAAAAGTTATAGTATTGCCAATCTTGAAAGTTTTACCATTATCATCGGAATAGTAACTGTGTGCATAATAATCTTTTCCTGCAGGTTTTGGATTTCCTTCAGAATGGTTTGCTGGGATATAAATACGGCCTTTGTATTTTCCTGAATCAAACTGTAAAGCATGACCGGGGGTATTTGCATATGCTCTCCAATCTTCTTTAAACGTATAGTTAGAATTTAATAATGGTTGATTGGGGCGGTGTACTGCTGTTGTGATATTTGTAGGGGCTGCCCATTTTTTTCCTCCATCAGTGGATGTGACATACCAACATTCTCGTAATCCTTTTCCATTTCTTACTTCATGCTCATGACCATTCCCTGTGTTGTAAAACAGAAAGATACGACCATTGGGATATTGAGGATCCAATAAGTCTACTACAGGGGCAGCATTGCCTGCTTGCAACTGGTCGTAATCTGCAGCAACATGAATAGTTCCCCAGGTTTTTCCATTGTCCTTACTGATTTTATAGACGATGTCTACGTTGCCATAATCTCCAGCATGATCTACACGTCCTTCTGAAAAGGCTAATAAATCACCGTTTTTATTTTTAATGATTGCGGGTATTCGATAGCTGGCATAGCCATCTTTTCCTGATTCAAAGACGGTCACTTCTTGAGCTTGCGCCATCGAAAAAAGTGCTCCTGCACAAATGGTTAAAAATGTTGTTTTCATATGATATTGGTTTTATTTTTTTAGTTGATAGGAATAAAAGTAAACATCCATTTTATCGGGTTTTGCCAATCTTCTCCTTTAAAATCACGTACGGGTAGTTTGATCAATACTTCATTCCATCCTTTTTTTAATGAAATTTTCATGGGTTCTCTATAGGTATATCCTTCATCTGTAAGTGGTATTTCTAAATGACCTTTTGCTCCGGCATGATTCCATAATGGAGGTGCGATGACTTGATGATTGACCCAAACTTTACTATCTAGATTGTCCCAAGTGTTGAGTTTAGGTGTATTACTGGCATAAGATCTGGAAAGATTGTTGAACCCGATCCAAAATAATTTAGGTTGGTTTGTATCGCTCCATATCTTAGTACGTGCATACCAGGTGGTATTTTGTTGTGGGTTGTTGATAGCTCCTGATATAATGTCTGACCACCAGTGTCTGAGTATGATGGTGCCGCCTTCTATTTTTTTTGCTACTGCTAACCCCTTTGCATAGGGCTGTTGCTCAATATCAAAAGATTGCGTCAGATTTCCGCCGTTTTGAAAAGGTCCGATCAGATCCCATTTTAGTCCAGTTTGCTTCACATAGGGAAAGGGCTTGTTCGAAAAATACTGATGCTTATGATGGAGTAATCTATTTTCAAAATTTTTGAACTCCTGATAGGCGTTTGTGTTTTCATCTACGATGTTACATATCCATCCCGATTGTCCTCCACCACGCCATATGCGCTCTGCAAATGTTAATATGGAAGGGTAAACGGCATTTTGATAGAACATGTCCTCTGGTTTGGCAACTGCACGATCTGGCCATGCACACAAGGTCGCCCCAATCAGATTCTTGTTTGATTTATCTTGCTCCCCCAGTTTGCGGTGAAAAAGAGTTGTGACGGTTTCCAATGGATCCATGTGATTAATGTAGAGGTGTTTAGAGTCAATATAGACAAACTCTCCTCCTTGTATGGCTTTAGGTCCACCCATCCATAATTGTCTGATGGTTTGAGGCATCAAATTACTGCCTGGATCCCAACCGATCGTTTTATAACCTAAGCCCTCCACGTATCTGGTAATTTCGGGCATGAAATTTTGGTTGCTAATCTTTACCTCATCGCCACCAATATGAAGATATGGGAGGTCTTTATAAGTTTGTGAAAACTCTTTTAACAACTCTTTGATATAATATAGACCAGAATCAGATTGCATGCCTACTCCAAAATATCGTTTAAAAGCTTCACTATGTCCGGGCATATCAATCTCCGGCAACAGGAGGATATGTCTTGCTTTACAATAAGCGATTAATTCTCTGAAGTCCTGTTCTGAATAATGTGCTCCTGTTCCTCTTGTCATATTTGATGGATCGGTCAGGCCAGGATATTTTTTACTAGCTAAACGCCATGCAATATCTTCGGTAAAATGAAAATGTAAGACATTCAATTTATAACGAGCCATGATATCGATTTGCTCTTTTAGCATTTCAAGTGGTTGATAATTGCGTCCGACGTCAACCAAAAAGGATCTCCAGGAGAATGCAGGTGCATCATGAATGTCACAAAAGGTTAGCATGTTCTTTTGGACAGAAAACTGTCTTAATGTTTGAAGGCCATAAAAAATGCCTGCTCTGGAATGTGCCGTTATAAAAATACCTTTATCATCTATTTTTAAATGATAAGATTCGTCATGTGCAGTTGTTGGGGTATTGGATAAAAGTTCAAGTTTTAATACCGGAAGATATGGGTTCTTAATCCATGCTTTTTCTTCTATTTTCCAGTCCGCAAGAATATTTGCTGCAAGTTGATATTCTGATTGTAGGGACAGATTATTATTTTGTACAATAATACCCTTATGGAGCTTGAGCTTGCCCTTGCCTAATTCCATTTTTATGGGCAGAGGGATTAGGTTCTCTTGCGCATATGATCTTGGATACCAGCACATACCGGTAATGGTAATAAGGATACTGATGAAGAGGTGTTTACAGTCCATTATTGTCCTTTATAAAATTGTTTAAAATAGTCCAACAATACCATTCTTGACGTGGCAGGTGAAATGGACCCTTAAATAAATTTCCTTTTGCAGTTTGCGCAATAGATCCATCTCTATGGAGGTATCCAAACCATTCGCCATGTTGCTGATCATGAAATTTATCATAAGCATATTGATGAATTTTTTTGTGCATCTCAGCATATTTTTGATTTCCTGTCATCAGATAAGCAAGGAGTGTAGCGATGATTGTTTCATTTTGTGGCCACCAAAACTTCATGTCTTGCCAATATTCCTGAACAGGTTTATCGTATAGATCTCTAAAATAAAGGATACCACCAAACTCTTTGTCCCATCCTCTTTCCCACATATAGTCGAGCATTTTACAACCCAATTGGATGAGTGTTGGATCGTTGTTACGATATTTTGCTTCATGTAAGATAAACCAAGCGCCTTCTATGGCATGTCCTGGATTTAATGTTCTTCCATCAATATGATCAATGATTTCACCAGTAGGGGACACCTGTTCCATGACTACTTTTAAATCGTGTTTTACAAAATTTGATTCTATTTCTTCAATCCAATTTGCAATGGCTTGATCACAACGTGGATCACCAATTGTTTCTCGCAATTGTTGTGCTGTATTGATCATGATCATAGGTGTGCCAATGCCTTTTGCGGGTCTCGTGTCTGTGAATTTTGGGGTTAATTTGATTTCTCCGGAAGCATATTGGATGCATTTTCCAAAAATGGAACGTGCCAAATCTGCCGCTTCTTGCGATTTCGAAGCTTTTGCATAGGCTGCAAATGCAATAACAGCAAATGTTTCAGAAAAATAGTACCTTCTTTTTCGGATGGGCTGACCATCTTTGGTGACATGAAAAAACATTTGTCCATCATGATCAAAGCAATGCTTTCGGATAAAATCATAGCCTAATTTAGCTCCTTCTAACCATTCTTCTCGAGGTTCTACGGTATTGTATAGTGTTGCTAATAACCAAGTTGCCCGTCCTTGTATCCATACAGCTTTGTCGTCATCTATTAAACTTCCATCTTGATCACGCATCAATAAAAAGCCTCCTTCTTCATAGTCGAATGATTTGGGAAACCAAAAGGGTACAGTATCTTCTAGAAGCTGTGTTTTATAAAATTTTTCGAGTTGCTCGAGTTGTGTTAAAGTATACATAGGTTAGTCAATTTTGAAACTGCAGGTAGAAGCAGGTACTCCTGATTCATTTTCCAAGTTTGCAGTGGTGTAAGGTGAATATGCGTAACGAATTTCGGTGATGATAATATGCTCAGGTAAATCGATCGTAACTCGATTTTTCTGAATCGACAAACGTTCAGGTTGATGGGTAAATCCTTGGTTATCGATTAAAATAAATCCTTGTAGAGGTTGTTTATTTCTCGTGGTGAGTGTTTTACTATTGTTAAAATACACATCAATCGTTTTTTCTTTTTTCTTGTAGTACTTAAACGATGGATAATCCGCATTAATCTGATACTTATAGGTATGTGCTAGAGCCAAGTTAGCTAACCGCTTGCCGATGATCACCTTGTTTTTAGGATGTACATCCAAAGAATCTCCTACATCAGAGGAAATAGCCATATAGGTGTCTTCAATCTGCTGGTTCAACTTGCGCTGACTATCTCTGAATCTTGGCCAAGAAGGACGATTGATACTGGATAGTTGGACATAATAGAAAGGGAGGTGCTGCTGGAGCTGATGACGCCATGAGCTAACCAAGGTTTTAAATAATAGTTCATGGAGCTCAATATTGTGGGCATTGCTTTCTCCTTGATACCATAGAATAGCGGTGAATTGGGTTTTTAACCAATGGACTACTCCTGCTTCAAAGTTGAAAGAAGGATCATACGGGTGTCTTTGGTATTTTTGGGTTGCAAGAGCCAGATTTTGATCGGATCGAGTGCGGCAGAAGTCTTGAATAAAATCTGATTTCCTCCAATTGTGTATGTATGTCGCCAATAGATTGTCTTGTTCGAGTGTTGTTCGGTCTATCCAAGACTCTGTATTGGATCCTGGTACATCTAACTCGACGATGCCAATTGGAATATTCGTCTTACTCGAGATTTCAAAGGCAAAAGCATACGCTATGGCTGAAAAATCTGCTTTGTTTTCTTTTGTCGGTAAGCTCCATCTGCCTGAGAAAAAATCTAAATTATTAATCTTTTCTAAAGTAGTTGCATTCCAAGTTGTTGAGTTTGTCTGAACTAAATTGGTGTTTTTAAACAGCCTGACCTGAGGAGCATTGATCAGCATGAGGCTGTCTGATGACAGCGCATGTTTCAATTCAAATGCCATGTTTGATTGTCCGGAAGCCAAGTATACATCGCCAAATAGAACGTCTTTGATTTTAACTTCTTGTTTTTGGGATTCTATTACAATTTCATAGGGACCTCCTGCAGGCATAGATGGTAAAAAAATTGACCAATGACCATTTTCATTCGCTTCTCCTTGGTATACTTTGTTGTTGAAATGGAGAGTTATGCTTTCATGGGAAGAAGCTTTTCCAGCAATTTGATTTTCACGGTTTCGCTGTAAAACCATATGATCCCCAAAATTAAGATCGATTGAAAGTGGCTGCACGACACCTGTCAATGCTCGATTCACTTGCTTGGCAATCAGGGTGGCACCTGCGGCATTTGGATGTATATTATCTTCGAATAAATCTATTCTACTTTTCAACTGACCATTGATATCGATCAGTTTTACTTGATTATTTTTAGCAATTTTTGGAATTAGAAGACTGATTTGTTGATACCAGTCTCTTGTTCCTGATAAGAAACGTGGGTGCCCGCTAAAAATAGGAGTGAGTGTACAGATATATATCGAAATATGTGGATTCGTTTTTATCAAATCGCTGATTAGTAAACTGTAATCGTGTTCAAATTCATCACCATAGTTAGGCCAGTTACGCGGATCGGTATCATTTATTCCGAGTGCTATAACTGCGATGTCTGGTTGAAATGCAAGTGCTTGCTTGTATTCCGGTGTTTCGACATAAGGTTTATGCCCTTTACGTAATAAAGTGGCACCGCTAAAACCAAAATTTTGAACATCATAGTTTGAGCCTAATAATTCTTGAAGTTGCTCAGGATAGGTTTTATCACCATTTTTTATACCTAATCCTTTGGTAATAGAATCGCCGATGCAGGCAACTTTTTTTTGCGGATACACCATGACTGTACACCATGTGACCATGGTGGTTAGTAGTATTATTTTTCTAATCCAAAGATGCATTTGATTTGGGTTTTAATACTACCAGTTGAACGATGACGACTATGAAAACAATGATGGCTAGTAGGGCAAAGTCTTTTCCTAATTTCCCTTCGTCGGCAGAGCTTCCTAGCACTTTTGTGATGAATGCACCGGCCATAACACCTAACATATTCATGATGCCGTATGCGGTTGCTCGGAATTTACTAGGTACAAATTGACAGAGAATCGGCATATTATTGGCATCAAACATCCCAAAGCCAAAACCGAACATCAATCCAGCTCCAACGACATGAACTATATTTTGTCCATAACCGATTAAGAACATAGCTGGTATGGTCAGTAATAGACCTATTGCAGAGGTATAAATGCGGCCTTTTACATTTTTTTGAATCCAGCGATCGGATAATAGACCGCCAAAAATAACTCCCAAGAAGGATGAAATAGCGATAGTAACAGTAGATAGCGGTCCTGCTTGGGACATCGGTATATGGAGGTTATCGGAGAATAATGTTGGTAACCAGTTTTTTGTTGCCCAACCGGGTAAACTTGGTATGGCAAAATAGAATAATATAACCCAAAAGGAGATATTGCTTAATAGCATACCGATGGCTTTGAAACTATTGACCGGTTTTTCTTTTTCATTTGAACTTTTTGTTCTAACAGGAGCTTCGGAGAGAAAGAACATGAGTACTAGAGCATATAATATGCCTATCAAACCAAAGAGTTTGAACGTACTATGCCAAGAGTATGAGCTTGCTAAGGTGGCTCCAAATCCTCCCAATGCCTGACCTGTATATAAACCGGTCATATGGATACCGATCGCTAATGAACGGGACTTATCACTGTGAAAGTCCGAAATGAGAGACAGGCCTGCTGGAATGTAGATGGCTTCTGAAATACCCATGATGCCGCGTAAGATCATCAATTCGGGATACGTAGTGGCAAAGCCCATCAACGAAGTGACCAGTGACCAAACGAATAGAGAACCAACAATAAGCCATTTTCGATTAAGTCTGTCCGCTAATATTCCTGAAACAGGACTCATGAGGCCGTATATCCAAAGGAATATTGCCATTAATTGCCCAAATACGGTTGCAGATTGTAATTCGACGATATCAACCTGCATAGTCGGACGCATGGTTGACAGGATTTGCCGATCCATATAGTTTAATAGAGCGACTACCCATAGCAGGCCTACGACGACCCACGGGTAATATTTTTTATTTTTTATCATGATTTGGTTTATATAATAGTTATTGTAATGTACCTGTTAGTATTCCTGCAGATCTAATACCTGCTTTAATTTCCCCCGATGGAATATAAACTTGTTTTTGGTGAAAGACAGCTGTAGTGGTGACCGGCGAACCTACTGGCAAATTGCCAACTTCTTGCCATGTGTTTGATTGGTCATCATACTGCAATATCTTTTTGCTGAATCCTGGATGATTGGACTGTACTATTGCTTTATCGTGTATTAATTTTTCTTTTTTTACCGGATCTGTTTCTTTTGCAATCTCCAATAGGAGGTTTTCGACTTTGTGAAAAGTAATCCCATTATCTCCGCCAATTAAAAATAGGCGACCTTTATCATCTTTGAATCCTGTGCCTGCTGAAAGAGCTTCTGGTAAATCAGCAATTTGAATACATTCTTTTGTTCTTAAATTTATTTTGTAGCATGTCTTGTATAGTGTACTTACTGCATTTACCTGTTTCGTTCGTCCCCCAAACAGGTAAAGAAAGTGATCTTTTGTAAGTGCTACTGTATGCGTTAGCGGATAAGGCAGATTCATGTATTCTTCCCATTGCTGGTCATAGCGATATATTTTATCTGATACCAGGTTTGCATTTTCTCCTCCTATCAGATAGCAATTGTGCTCATCTGAAACGAGGCTTGCATTGCTCAAGGGAAGGGGTAGATCGGCTAATGGTTGAGCGACAAAATTATTTTTTATCTTACTCCAGGTGTAGCGATGAAATTGGGAAGAGGCTCCCTCTTCATTTTCGCCTCCTGCTGTATAGATTCCCTCCTCTTGACTACTGTTTGCGGCATAAGCCGTTGATGTATGAAATGAAACGGTGTCTATCAATTGTAGCTTGTTATCGTGAAGAGAAAAGATGTATGCAGAATGCTGGTATTTTTTTACCCCTCCTTCCCAAGGCATTTTTTCTGGAAAATTAGCACCACCCGCAATCAATAAATGATTGTGGTGAATTCCAACAATGGGGCCAGCCACACCTATTTGAACTTGATCGTTAATCGTTTTGGGTAAAGAGTCTGCCATAGACCAATTGATCTCGGCAACTTTGTTTGTTGTATTGCATTGCATAAATAAGAAAGTGCTTAGGATAAGAGGAATAATTTTCATCATGTTATAACGTTGATTGGAAACTTTGAAAATCTAATGCTGCCACATCAGCTTTAAATTTTTCAAAATCAGTTGTCGTCATATTGCGTACAGGAAGTCTAAATTCGCCGCAATCCAAACCAATTAGTTTCATGTAAGATTTACCGACTGATATACCACCATACTTTCCTAATAATGTGATCATATCGATTGATTTTTGTTGTAATGTGTTTGCTTTCTCAAAATCACCTTGATCATAAGCAGCAATTAATGCTAAATATAGTGGTGCGGCATAATTGTAAGTACTTCCAACTGCTCCTTTAGCTCCAAGGACAAGGGCAGATAGCATGTTTTCATCTCGGCCCCAAAGCATATCATATTTGCGGTCAGCAAAATTAAGACATGATAAGTAATCCATAAAGTCTTCATGGGTATATTTTATACCTGCAAAATTGGGGATTTTGCCGTCAATTGCTTTTAATAAATCGATCATCGCAAAATTTCCTCCAGTCAATACGGGTATATGATAATAATAAAAGGCTGTATGCGGTGCCGCTGAAGCGATTTCTGCGCAACACTTTGCTAACTGATCTATATTTGCCGGTTTGAAATAAAATGGCGAAGTGAAGGATATACCATATAGTCCAAATTCTTCGGCTTTAGCAGCAAGCAAACAGCATTCTTTAATATTTGTACCCCCAACAAGCGTGATCACCTTAAAATCTTTATCCTGCAGTGTTGTCTCTGCCCAAGTTTGCATAATAGCGACCCGCTCATCAAAAGTTAATGACACCCCTTCGCCTGTAGATCCACATATAAAGGCGCCCGCAACATGATTCTGTTTCAATAATTCATAATAAGCTGGAATAGCGCCAATGTTAATATCGCCATTGGACAATAATGGAGTAAAAGGTGCTGCAATTAAGCCTTGTAATTTGAGATTATTCATGGATGTAAATATTATATCTTTAGATTTTTTTAGTTAGCAGTATAAAAATGGTATCCTTATTTTTTTATAGCAGAGCAGTGTGCTTAAATGATGAATGATTAAATTGTCACATACCGACGATATATCATACATATTCTTGCCTCTGTTTTGAATACAAGCAATGTCTCTACAAAATTGTTTACATGCATACTTTTTATTATTATTAGCCAAAAGCATTATGTCATACATTTAAAACATTAAAATTATTCTTTTATCTCTATTATAGCAAGTAAATGAGAAAAAAAAGTGTAACATTTGTAATGACTTTGATTCAAGTGAAAAATCATAATAAAAAATCCCATGTTAGAGAAATTTGAAAATGTTGATACATCAAGTTTAGTAGACAAAGTAGAAAATCATATTATTGATTTGATTAGGGCTCGTAATATCCAAATTGGAGAATCTCTTCCAAAGGAACTGGAGCTTTCTGAAAGTTTTGGGGTTTCCAGAACTGTTATTAGAGAGGCTTTATTACGGTTGCGTATGGTTGGTTTAATAGAATCTCGCAAGCACAGGGGAGCTGTTTTAACAAATCCAAAGCTGCTATCGCCTTTAAAGAAGATTTTCCACCCAGCGATGTTAGATGATGATACGCTCAAAGATATATTTGAAATGCGACTTGCTCTTGAAGTGGGGATGGCAGAATTGATTTTCGATCGCACATCGGAAGAAGATATAGCTGAATTGGAAGCAATCGTGCGAGTTGAATCAATTAATAGCGATACGCGATCTTTTAAGATTGAAGAAGAGGTTGCTTTTCATGGTAAATTGTATAAGATCTCCGGTAATAAAATGTTAATGGATTTTCAAGAACTCTTGTTACCTATTTTCCAATATGTCCATGACAGCGGTTTATTAAATAGCGATAATGCTTCAAAAGAGTTTATTTCTCATAAAGATCTGATAAAATTATTAAAAAATGGTGATGTAACTTCCTTTAAAGAAGGCATGCGTAAACATTTGGATAATCATTATTACCGTTTATTGAAGCATTAACTATTCATCTTCATCTTCATTGGGGGTCAAGTTTTTTAATAAAAGATTGACCTCCTCCTCTGTGGAGGTGAGCTGTGCTCTGCAAACTTGAATTAATAGAGATGCTCTTTTTATTTTTTCAGATAGGACATCAATATTGGTATTCCCAGTTTCAATTTCCTGTACGATTTGTTCTAACTCCGAAAATGCGTCGGTATAGGTATAATTATTTTCCATTTTTATTGATTTTTTGTGTGATGCTGCTCACCTCACCATCCCAGACTTGAGTTGTGAGTACATCATTCTCATTGATTTGGCCTACAGATACCAACAGTTCTCCATTGACTTTGGTGATTGAAAATCCTTTTTGGAGCAGTCGAATAGGATCTGCGAGCTGGATAATTTTTTCAAGATGATCGAGCGTCGTATATTTCTGACGGAAGATGTAGGTTAAATTTGTTTTAATATCTTTTTCAAAGGCAGTCAAATCAATTTTTGATTGTCTTATAGATTGCTGGACAGACCATTTAATGGTTGAGGCAAAGGCTTTTAATTTTTCATTTTCATCTTTAAATATCGCAGTTGTATTTTGCAATATTCGTGCTGTCAATTGATCTAAGGGAATGGCGAAATTATGAAATTTTTGGATTAGGAAATCTGCGAGTTCACTTGGTGTGATCGCATTTTTATAGGCGACCATTTCACTTACTGTAAGGTTGGTGGAGTGTCCAATACCAGTTAATACAGGTAGTGGGAAAATGGCAATAGCTTTTGCCAATAGGTAGTTGTTGTAACTTGATAAGCCTACTTCTCCGCCACCACCGCGGATAATTGCTACTGCATCGTAAGCTTCTGAGCGTTCTGCAATGATGGACAGCTGCCGGATGATTGAAGGAACTGATTTATCTCCTTGCAATAATGCCGGATAAAGTGTTTGCTCAATTTTATATCCCCAAGGATTTTGATTAATAATTTTGTAAAAATCGGATAATCCTTTGCTGGTTTCTACCGAAATAATAGCTAATCGCTTGGGTAGTGTAGGAAAAGGAAGGTTTTTATTTGCATCAAAAATACCTTCTTGCTTCAGTTTATTGATACTGTTTAATTTTTCTTTTTCCAGCTCTCCTAAAGTAAAGGTCGGATCAATATCTACAATCCTAAGACTCAAACCGTACATAGGATCGTAGGAGATACTCGCTTGGAATAACATGGTAATTCCTTCACGCAAAGGTTCTTGAGCTATCTTAAGAAAATGGTTGTTGATTCTTTGATAATCTGCTTTCCATAGGATGGAACGAATCTCAGCTACGATCTTTCCTTCGGTTTTTTCGACTAATTCGGGATAACAGTGCCCAGAATGGGAGTAATGATTCAATTTGTTCATCTCCGCTTTGATCCAATACAAACTCTTATAGCGTTCAGCAATAGTTTTTTGAATGCTTCGAGTTACTTCCAATAAGGAAAAAATGGTTCTGTTTTCTACGACCTCTGGCATAAATCAAACTTAGATAAATTTGCATTTGTATCCAATTATAATCGTGTGAAATATCATAGATTTCATTTTCCGACCATTTTAATAGCTTTAAAATATACTATGCTGCTTGTAAAGCTCTTTTCTATCTTTAATGATTGAAGTGGATCAAAATCGGTCATAATTGAATATTATGATTACTTGTGCGTTTTTGTGCATGATTGTATAGCTTTTATTTGTACATTTACATATAAACCCTTATTAAACACATGATGATAAATAGAATAAAACTCCTAATTACTGGACTTTTTGCTATTGGCTGTCTCCATACTAATCACTTAAAAGCCCAATACAGATCTTCTATTAAAAATGAAACCGTCCTTTTTAATAATATGGATGCGGTACTTCCTTTAGGTAAATTGGATCAATATAACATGACTATTTGTGCACCTGATTCGAGCTTGTTTAATCAGTTTCAGGAGCAATTATCTCGTTATGCAGGAGTTAATTATGTCGGTTATAAAAATTTTGATGAGCATGTGAAATATAGCAATGTGGTGATCGTCGCAATTAAATCGGAAGAGTTAACGACTTCTTTTGTCGATCAGCTCATGCAGGCGGAACGAAATAATAAAAAAATCATTCTCGCTGTTTTTGGAAAGGGTGACGTATTAGCTATGCTTGATGATTTTAAAAGTCCAATTTTGTGGAATGCACATTTTTCTGATGAAACGCAAAGAAATGCAGCTATGACCATTTTTGGAGGCTTGTCAGCTACTAATAAACTTCAGAAAACATATTCTGCTATTTTTTTAAAGGGTATGGGGGAAGCGACAAGTCAGACGCGTATCCAGTACAGTTTGGCCAAGAATGATGTGCTTAATATCGAGAGGTTAAGTAAGAAAATAGATGCTATCGCTGAAGAGGCAATTGCTCAAAAAGCTACTCCTGGGGCTGTTGTTATGGTGGTCAAGAATGGACAGGTTATTTTTGAAAAAGGTTATGGCTACCATACTTATAGTAAAGAAGTACCAACAACGATACATAACATCTTCGATTTGGCATCTGTGAGTAAAATTGCAGGGACTACACCGGTCATTATGCGCTTGACGGAGCAAGGAATTATTGATTTAAACAAACCTATAGGAGATTATCTTTGGCAGGCTAAATCAACGAATAAAAAAGATATTCTTTTAAAAAGTGTAATGCTCCATGAGGCTGGATTTACACCTTTTATTCCCTTTTATAGAAATTTAAAGCCTGGCGACGTACAACGCAATTATTCGTTTACACATAACGTCAAGGTTGCTGATAGTTGTTACTTGCTCAACAATTATTATCGAGATGTGATGTGGCCTGAAATGCTCAACTCTGAAGTGAAGCCAGTAGGCAGTTATGTCTATAGCGATATCAGTATGTATGTCATGAAAGAAGTGGCAGAACATCAAACTGCTATACCGATGCAAGATTATGTACAGAATAATTTCTATCGACCATTAGGGATGCAGACTGCTGGATATAATCCTAGAGAGCGTTTTTCAAAGTCTCAAATTATACCTACTGAACAGGATACATCTTTTAGAAAGGTACTATTACAAGGTTATGTTCATGATCAGGGAGCTGCTATGGCAGGGGGTGTAGCTGGTCATGCTGGATTATTTGCAACAGCTAATGACTTGGCAATTTATGGACAACTTTTACTAAATAAAGGGGAATATGGTGGAGAGCGATATTTTAAATCAGAGACAGTCGAATTGTTTACGTCAAAGCAGTCTGAATCTAGCCGCCGAGGATTGGGTTTTGATCGTTGGGATCCCAATATCAAAAATGAATACCCTTCAAAATTATCAAATTCAAGTGTCTATGGACATACGGGATACACGGGTACTTGCATTTGGATTGATCCAGCAAATCAGCTGGTCTATATATTTCTGTCCAATCGCGTTCATCCACAAGTTTCTACAAAATTATTGAATCTCAATATTAGAAGTCGCATTCAAGATGCGATTTATGAAGCGATTCTAGAAGGGAAGAAATAATATTTATGAAAAATTACGTTTTACGATTGACTTTGATATTATCAGTAATTGGAACTGCGAAAGCGCAAGATTACGGATCGATTCATCAGCAGATGATTGTGGTTGATGGCCATAATGATGTGATCATTACCTCGATTTTAAAAGGGCATGATATCAGTCAGCAATTGATGGTAAATCATACAGATATTCCCAGGTTGATTGTGGGCGGAGTGGATGTTCAAGTTTTTGCGGTTTGGTCTGATGATAAAAAATGGAAATCGGGAGCTTTTAAGCATGCCAATGATCAAATTGATGCTCTGGAGAAGGTATTAGATCAAAACCCAGATCAGATCGAAATGGCTAAAAATAGCGATGAAATCGAACGCATTCTAAAATCTGGAAAGATTGCTGCGCTCATTGGTATTGAAGGAGGTAATATGATCGAGGCTGATCTGGAAAATCTAGAAGCTTTGTATAAACGAGGCGCACGATATATGACATTGACTTGGAACTACGATTTGTCTTGGGCAACTGCTGCTGCTCAAGAATCTAAAACAAAGTCAAGGGAAGGAAAAGGATTGTCTGCATTGGGCAAAGAGATTATCAGGAGAATGAATAAACTGGGGATGATGGTGGATTTATCCCACGCTGGAGAGCAAACGTTTTATGATGTATTGGAAATCTCCACAAAACCGGTCTTAGTCTCGCATAGTAATTCTTATTCATTGACCCCGCATTTTCGAAATTTGAAGGATGCCCAATTAGAGGCTTTGAAGAAAAATAGGGGAGTCGTTGGCGTTAATTTCTATTCTGGTTTTCTGGATAAAAATTACGAAAAGCGAGTGAAGAAATTATATAAAAAACAATTTGGAAAGCAAGGTAATTATAGTCTTTCTGCTTCAAGTCAGTATGAGCAATTAACAAGTGAGCATAAGCATGTAGCTAATGTATCCATGTCCTTATTATTGGACCATATTGACTATCTAGTAAAAAAGATAGGCATTGATCACGTAGCTATTGGTTCCGATTACGATGGTATTGAATCGACTCCGCAGGGTTTGGAAGATGTCAGCAAATT
This sequence comes from Sphingobacterium sp. MAE, assembly GCF_056711605.1. NCBI lineage: Bacteria > Pseudomonadati > Bacteroidota > Sphingobacteriia > Sphingobacteriales > Sphingobacteriaceae > Sphingobacterium > Sphingobacterium sp. MAE. Next base: position 86,674 of record NZ_CM160044.1, read on the forward strand.
TCCGAATTTAACTCACGCTCTTTTGAAGAGGGGGTATGACTCATCTGATATTGCAAAGATCATGGGATTAAACTTTTTAAGAATATTAAAAGAGAATGAAAATTAAACTGAGCCATGGTAGCGGGCATAACCGTAGATTAATCCAATATGTAGCACAGCGATAAAATAAAAGGGAAGCAAAAAGCTTCTCTTTTTTGTTTTATGCCTGAATAATTGCATGGCTGCAAATCCACCTAAGCTTCCGCCAATGATGCAATAGGTGAGTAATGTTTTTTCTGAGATTCTGTTGCTTTTATTTTTAGCTTTTTCCTTGTCTATATAAAAGCTTAAAAAGCTGATGAAATTAATAAATAAAAAATAATAGACTGCAATCTTTTCCATGGTCTGTAAAGGTAGGAAATATAAAATCTTATATTTTATTTTACTCCTGTTCTAAACGTGTCAGTTCTTCATAATTATTATTCAGTTTTTTAAGTAATCTTCGATAAACGATTTTGTAATAAAATTTAAAAATAGAAATAAACAAACATGCTACTAAGGTGATCAATACAGCAATAGCAATAACCTTTAAAAAATTTGCTCCCCATTGATTAGCTAGATTGATCTTGCGTATGGCCAATTCTACAAATGATATGAAAAAGGAATACATAATGAAATAGATGTTGAATTTAATGTAATTTTCAACATGTTTTCGTGTTTCTAATATCCTACTTAATAGATTTTTTGTGCTACTGGTGCTCGAGATACTGGTATATGATTTAAAGAAGTTATAGATAAAATATGCTATTGCGCAATAAAAAACTACTTCCGAAGCATAATCTACAAAATGAAAAAACGGTAACTCATCTCTATTTGAACTGGGTAATAGCAAAGATAAAATAATGCCTAAGCTCAGTTCTATGAGACTGATCATAAAGATCCATTTGACGATCGATGTAGAGCTTTTGTGAAGCATGGTTTTAATATCAGTCTGATCTACTTTAATGAAGTTTTCATCCTCTTGCCATTGTTTTTTAAATTGATCCAACTCATCCATTATAAAGCTCCTTTCTTTTTTAAAATCTCTTTTAACTTTGTTTTTGTCCTATTCATTTTTACACGTGCATTTACTTCACTAATTCCTAAGGTCTCAGCAATTTCAGTATAATCTTTATCTTCTAGATAGAGGTATACGAGTGCTTTTTCAATATCATTTAAATGATGTATGGCTTCATATAAATAGCGAAGCTGATCGTCTTTTTGGGGGTCGTATTCTTCATAGGATATCTTTTCTAATGCTTGATCCCAAGGTATGATACTGATCGCTTTTTTCTTGTTTCTAAATAGGGAGATGGCTGTATTCAATCCAATTCTATAGGCCCATGTGCTAAATTTGGCTTCTCCTCTGAATTTGGGATAAGAGTGCCATAGCTGTATCGTTATTTCTTGGAAAAGATCTTTATGTACATCTTCTTGATCTGTGTATATTTTACAGATTTTATGTATAATATTTTGATTTTTTTCTAAAAGGATAACAAACTCTTGTTCCAAATTCATACTTAATGAGTCGATAATTCGCGGTGCTTGTTACAAAATATGGTAAGAATTTTTAATAACCTAAATGTAGAAGTTTAAAAAATGGTAAATTCGTACAATGGCTAAAACAAAATCAGCATATTTCTGTCAAAGTTGTGGATTTGAATCTGCAAAATGGCTGGGACAATGTCCTTCATGTAAACAATGGAATTCTTTAGTGGAGGAAGTTGTCGAGAAATCAGGTTCAAAAGTTCCAGAATGGCGGAGTACTTCGGTGACATCCTCACCTAAACGCGCAAATAAAGCTGCCGTTATCCACGAGATCGTGTATCAAGATGAATCCCGTATCTTAACACCTGATCAAGAATTTAACCGTGTGCTTGGAGGAGGGATTGTTCCGGGGTCTTTGGTCTTGATCGGAGGGGAGCCGGGTATCGGTAAATCGACTTTAATGTTGCAACTCGCGTTATCTATTCCACAGGTGAAGACCTTATATATTTCTGGAGAGGAAAGTGAGCAACAGATCAAAATGCGGGCTGAACGGTTGTCACAATCATCAAATGCAAATTGCTATATCTTAACGGAAACTTCTACTCAGAATATCTTTAAACAGATTGAGGTAGTACAGCCCGATGTGATTGTGATCGACTCCATTCAGACGCTACATTCTTCTCAAATTGAATCTGCCCCCGGGTCGGTATCTCAAGTGCGAGAATGTACTGCTGAGTTGCTGCGTTTTGCAAAAGAAACAAGTACGCCTGTTTTGATTGTTGGTCATATTACTAAAGATGGTTCTATCGCAGGTCCCAAAGTATTGGAACATATGGTCGATACGGTATTGCAATTTGAAGGTGATCGACATCATGTATACCGGATTTTGCGAGCCGTGAAAAATCGTTTTGGTTCTGCCTCCGAACTAGGGATATATGAAATGCAAGGATCGGGACTGCGAGAGGTTTCTAATCCTTCTGAAATCATGATTTCGCAACGAGATGCTCCGGTTAGTGGGGTTTCTATTGCGGCCATGTTAGAGGGTGCACGCCCTATGATGATCGAAGTGCAAGCATTGGTCAGTAATTCTGCATTTGGAAACCCACAGCGTACCTCTACTGGATTTGATACCAAAAGATTGAGTATGTTGCTTGCTGTACTGGAAAAGCGCTTTGGTTTTAGGTTGAGCGCGCAAGACGTTTTCTTAAATATTGCTGGCGGATTGCGTGTGGAAGACCCTGCCATAGATTTGGCTGTGATCGTTGCTATTATTTCATCACAACAGGATATTGCTGTAAAAACGAATATCACATTTGCGGGAGAAGTGGGGCTTTCAGGAGAAATTCGTGCCGTAAATCGCATCGAGCAACGCATTGCTGAGGCTGAGAAACTGGGATTTGAAGGTATTTTTATATCGAAGTTTAATACCAAAGGATTGGATCCTAAAAAGTATAATATCGCGATTCGCCCTGTGGCAACATTAGAAGATGTATTTAGAGCCTTGTTTGGATAAGAACAGGAGATATGGTTATAACATACAAAGGAGCACTTCATAAGCGCTCCTTTGTATGTTATAGATCAAAATTACTTTAGTACTTCTTTCAATTTGTTGTTTAAGTCTTCTCCATGGAGATTTCGTGCAATAATTTTTCCTGTAGGGTCTATTAAAACATTTTGTGGAATAGATTTGACCCCATACAATGTCCCTACATTATTTTGCCAACGTTGTAAGTCGGAGACATGCTTCCAATGTAATTGATCGGTATGGATAGCTTTGATCCACGAGTTTCGATCTCTATCAAAGGATATTCCTAAAATCTCAAAATTTTTGTCTTTAAAGGCCGCATACGTTTTAACTAGATCAGGACTTTCTACTCGACAATCTGGACACCAAGATGCCCAAAAGTCCAACAGCACATATTGACCTTTAAAGTCAGATAAGCTCACGGGATTGCCTGTGGTATCATTTTGCGTGAATGCTGGCGCTTGTTTGCCTATTTCTACCGTAGACAGCGCTTTTAGATATGCTTTAAACTCTTTGCCATCCTTGGAGTTTTTTACCTTTTTACCTAGTGTATTATACAGATTCTGTAATTCTGCATACTCGGGAGTATAACCACCAACTCTTCTCAAATCAATTAATGAGGAAACGGAATCAGGATTTGCTTTGACGCGGGCAATGTAATCCGCTTTCGTGAGTTCCTTTTTTTGAGCGACAACCAATAATGGTAAGCAGAAAAGGAAATATAAAAATATTTTTTTCATTGTTATTTACGAATTTAGATTACAAATATAATATAATCTATTAATTAGGTAGATTATATTATATTTTTATACATTTATTTTACAATTGTCTATTAATTGTTGCAAAATATTATTTTTAGCATTTTATTCTAACTAGCTATGAATTCAAAATTTCAATCTAAGCTTCCTGAGGTGGGTACGACCATATTTAGTAAAATGTCTGCATTAGCACAACAATATGGGGCATTAAATTTGGCACAAGGATTTCCTGATTACGATACTGACCCTGATTTGATTGATTTGGTACACACTTATATGCATACAGGATTTAATCAATATGCGCTAATGCCTGGCGTTTTACCGTTACGTGAAAAAATAGCAGAAAAAGTTTGGAATACACATCAGGTGCATGTCGATGTTAATGATGAGATAACAGTTACATCAGGGGGGACACAAGCTATTTTTACGGCTATTGCTACGGTTGTGAACATAGGTGATGAAGTACTGATTTTTGAACCTGCCTACGACTGCTATGCTCCAACGGTTAAATTATTTGGAGGGAAGGTAATTCCCATAACCCTGTTGGCGCCAGATTTTGCGATCGACTGGGATTATGTGAAGAGTTTAGTCAATGGCAAAACGAAATTGATCATTATTAATAATCCGAATAATCCGACTGGTAGGCAGCTACAACGAGCTGATATTGATGCTTTGACAGCTATTGTTACTTCATCTAATGCATTTATTTTAAGTGATGAGGTATATGAACATCTTGTATTTGACGGTAGAGCGCCAATTTCTTTAGTGGCTTATCCAGTATTGCGGGAAAGAAGTTTTGTGATCGCGTCATTTGGGAAATTATTTCATGTTACGGGCTGGAAAGTAGGTTACTGCATTGCGCCTGTCGAGTTAACACGAGAATTCAGAAAAATTCATCAATATAATGTATTCAGTGTCAATGGGGCAGTGCAAATGGCACTTGCTAAGTATCTGGAAGAAACGAATCGCTATTTAAATTTGGGTCATTTTTTTGAAGAGAAGAGGAATTACTTGGTAAAGGGTATAGCAAATTCAAAATTTACTGTTTTACCGAGTGAAGGAACCTATTTTATAAATGTTGACTATGGTGCTATTTCATCTGAGCATGACTTAACTTATGCCGAAAGATTGGTGGTTGAAAACAAAGTTGCACTGATCCCTATTTCTGCTTTTTATACATCGGATTTGGATCAATATATTTTGAGAATTTGTTTTGCTAAAAGAACAGAAACACTCACACAAGCAATTGACTTACTTAATAATATCTAGAGGAATGAAGATATAAACGTTTTAGCAATCGTGTGCATTTGCATTTTTGCTATAAACGTTTTAAAATCTTACAAAAAATGGTGGATAAGCTACAATATTTTATAAATTTGTAATTCACCCTATCAATACTATATTCTAATAATGGCTAGATTAAATTTATTGGAAGCAACACGCTTTGAAAAAGTTCCTGTAAGTGTGTATCCTGACCCAAGCACAGCTTCCAAAGTTGTTGCAAAGCGAATTGCGGATATTATCCGTAATAAGCAAAAAAATGGCGAAAATGCAATTTTAGGTCTTGCTACTGGTGCAACACCCGTTAAAGTTTATGCTGAATTAATACGTTTACATCAAGAGGAAGGTCTAAGTTTTAAAAATGTGATCACATTTAACTTAGATGAGTACTACCCTATGCAACCGGATGCAGCACAAAGCTATGTGACCTTCATGAATAAAAATTTATTTGATCACGTTGACATTGAGCGATCAAATATCAATATTCCTGATGGAACATTAGCAACCGACCTCATCAATGCAGCATGCGAGGCATATGAGCAAAAGATTACTGATTTAGGTGGTTTAGATATTCAAATTTTAGGAATTGGACGAACAGGTCACATTGGTTTCAATGAACCGGGATCTGCTCCTAACTCGGGTACACGTGTTGTTACTTTAGATGATTTAACACGTCGTGATGCTTCTCGTGATTTTGGAGGTAAAGAGAATGTACCACGTAAGGCAATTACGATGGGTGTTGGTACTATTTTCAAAGCTAGAGAAATTATTTTAATGGCTTGGAGTGGCAACAAGGCTGAAATCATCAAGAAAGCTGTGGAAGGTGAAATTTCATCAGAAATTCCCGCAACTTACTTGCAATTATCCGATCATGTTGAATTCATTTTAGATACAGATTCGGCTTCTTTGTTAACAAGATTTGATTTGCCTTGGTTAGCAGAAGATATTGAGTGGACTCCTGTTTTAGTAAAAAAAGCAGTCGTTTGGTTATCTTTAGAAGTGAAAAAGCCGATCCTGAAATTAACAGAAGAGGATTATAACAATCATGGTATGGCTAAGTTAGTGACTCAAACAGGTCCTGCTTATAATATCAATATTCGCATTTTCAATGAATTACAGCATACCATCACGGGCTGGCCAGGAGGAAAACCTAATGTTGATGATTCGCAAAGACCTGAACGTGCTAATCCTGCAAAGAAAACATCAATTGTTTTTTCACCCCATCCAGATGACGATGTGATCTCTATGGGTGGTACCTTTATCCGTCTAGCGGATCAAGGTCATGATGTACACGTTGCGTATCAAACATGTGGTAATACTGCTGTTTGGGATGATGATGTGATTCGTTATTTGGAGTTTGCAGAAGATTTTGCAAAAGAGATGGGTATTGATGCATCTAAAATTGCTGCTTTGTATAAAGAAAGCCGCGATATTTTTGCTACTAAAAAGCCTAATCAAATTGATACAGAGATTGTTCGCAAAATAAAAGCTTTAATTCGTAAAGGTGAGGCTATTGCTGGAGCTCGTTTTGTAGGTCTACCAGATGCCAATATTCATTTCCAAGATTTGCCATTCTACGATAGACAGAAGTTTTCTAAGGATGTTTCTTTTGAAGATGATATCCAACAAACCATGGAGTTGCTACGTCAAGTAAAACCACATCAAGTATTTGCTGCTGGTGACTTTGCAGACCCACATGGTACACATAAAGTTTGTTTTAACATTCTTTATGAAGCATTGAGACGCTTAAAAGCTACTGATGAGTGGACAAAAGATTGTTGGTTATGGTTATACCGCGGAGCTTGGCATGAATATCCTATCCATGAAATCGAAATGGCTGTACCTTTATCTCCACAAGAGGTGTATCGTAAACGTTTAGCGATTTTTAAACATCAGTCTCAAAAAGATCTTCCAGTTTTCCCTGGAGATGATCCTCGCGAATTTTGGGTACGTGCAGAAGACCGTACAAGTGAAACAGCAGAATTATATGATCAATTGGGACTTGCAAACTACGAAGCAATCGAGGCTTTCGTAAGATGGGAATTCTAATTAGATTTATATCTATAAGCAGTCGATCCTTAAAAACTCAATTTTAAGGATCGACTGTTTTTTTTGGTGCTATTAAGCAATAGAATTAAAATATCTTAATTTATTAATAGGACGATTTTGTGTTAAATTAAGATGCTGGCAATATCTTTAGTTGCCGCATAATTTTCTATGAAAACTACAAATAAATATCTTAATGCATTGGGTGTGTAGCCAAAGAATTTTTTAAAAGCTGTTGTAAAATGGGTGGCATGCTTGTAACCCAACTGCTGACTGATCGCACTAATCTTAAGATCTCTTTCTTTAATCATTTGTTTAGCCTTATGCATTTTGCATTCGACAATAAAATTGAATACAGTCTTACCATAAAATTGCTTAAAATGCTTTTTGAGATATTGTTCATTGGTGCCGACAGTTCTGGCCAATTGAGGAATCGTGAAGTTCTGATTCAAATTGGACTCAATCAATTCTTTGGCGACTTTTATTTTTTCCATATCGATCACTCTCAATCGAATATTTCCGGGTTCAGATAATAACTCTAAATATGCAACTAGTTTACAGAATATGTTCAGGGATTTGGCTTTGTAAAATGTCGGTATAAGAGCATCTGGAAATTGCGAGTTGATCAGGTCCATCGCGGTGCTATATAGCGATGGGGCATTAAACGTTCTTAATATAGATGAAGATCGAAAGCTTTGTTCTATCTTTTGTTGATGATCGAGCTCAATCTCACTGTGCTGCAGAAATCCAGTTTTAAAAGTCAATATAAAAACCTTAGCGTCTTTTTCTTGCGCGATCAGATAGAGATCTGCACCCTGCGAATAATAAAAACAAGAATGTTGTTCTTTAAGTTCAACCTCCTGTTGACCCAGGATAACAGTACTATTTTTAGCAATTGAAATGATAAGAATAGAACTGTTCTTCTCCGTTTTGATTCGTGAAAAATTATCGCTTAAAGCTAAAAAATTCACTTCATAATTTATATGACTGTATAAGAAGATTATTCCGTTCACTTGATTTATGGTGCGTTTATTAAAATTATGATCAGTTAATTTCGGATTGTTAAGCTTCTTTTTCGGATATCGTAACTCCACTATTTATAATTAATCTAATTTTACAATCGTTTATTTAGACTCGTTCTAAAGTCAAAGATATAAATTTTTACATGTATTAACTAAAAAAGTCAAGGATGATAAAATATTACTTTTCAATTTTACTGCTCCTAATAACTTATTCGTCGGAATTGTGTGCGCAGACTCATGTTACATTGGTCGGACGTGTTTTGGAGCAGCAAACTGACGAACCGATAAGAGGTGTATCTGTTTCGGTTAAAGGAAATGATCGATCAGGAGCTGTGATTACTGGTTCTCAAGGTACTTTTCGGATTCTTGCACATCAAGGACAAAAATTGATTGTATCGCATGTAGGATATTTGCCAACAGAAATTTTTATTGATAAAGATTGGTCAAATCGAGTTATTTACCTGATGAAGGATAATACATTGCTCTCGGAAGTGGTTGTTACAGGAGCACTTGGGATTAAAAGGCAATCAAGAGAGTTGGGTACATCTGCACAGACTGTCAATAATGAAGATCTTAATTTAGGAAAGGTTGTGAATCCATTGTTAGCATTGTCAAGTAAGGTTGCTGGATTGCGTATAAACGCTACAGATCTTACAACGGGCAAAACTGATCCGGGAATTCAGATTAGACTAAGAGGTACACGTTCTTTAAACCGGTCAAAAAATGACCCTTTATATGTGGTTGATGGTGTTCCACTACCGGATATAACTCGCATAAATCCTAATGATATACAGGATATCACTGTCCTTAAAGGAGCAAATGCTGCTGCACTTTATGGATCTGAAGGTGTTAATGGCGCTATTATGATCACAACAAAATCGGGAAAATCTGATAGAGGTCAAATTAATTTTAGCAATAGCACAACTTTCTCCAACGTGTTCTTATTGCCACCAGCTCAAGTGACATTTGGTCAAGGACAGAATGGAATTTATAGTCCTGTTGCTAATGAATCTTGGGGTGATAAATTTAATGGTGAAGTGCGGGATTTTGGTCTTCCAATTAATGGTGTACAACCGACTAAGCGATATGAAGTGCCTAGTAAAGATAATCGTTTAGGATTTTTTGATACCGGTATTACAATCCAAAATGATCTATCGTTTTCTGGTGGTGATACTGAAAGTTCATATTTTATGTCCTTACAGGATGTTCGTATAAAGGGAATTATTCCTGGGGATAAATCCAGTCGTACCGGAGCTCGATTTAATGGTTCTCGTCGTTTTAGTAGACTGAATACATCGTTTAATGTAAATTATGTATTTTTCAAGAACAATACAACAAGTGACGGTCCTTGGCTTTCTGCTTATACTCAGCCTGCAAACATCGATTATAAAGACGCTAGAAATTGGGAAGATCCAAGTTCTCCAAATCACCCCTTAAATTGGTACAACCCAGTTGCAAGTACGAGAAACCCAATTTTCATGGCTGATAATAATAGAAATACATCGGATCAACATACTTTAAACTCAAAATTAGAATTTAATTATGAATTTGCAGATTGGTTTGATGCAACTTACAGAACAGGTCTCTATTTCCAGTCTGAGCCAGGACGTGTGACAAATCGGAAATTAACATCAAGCGTAGCAACAAGGAATATCAATGGATCTGTGAATGATACCCATTCTGGATTTACAAGATTCAATAATGATTTGATATTGAATTTCCATAAGGATTTTGGTGACTTCTCTACTAAATTATTGGTTGGTCAAAATGTCAGAATGGACGACAGAAAACAGATAAATGTAAGTGCATCCAACTTATTGTTTGAAGATATCTATAATCAGGGGTCTAGAACTGGAGAGTTAACTGGAGGTTCTACAATAACAAAATACCGTTCATTGGCAACATATGGAGAGTTTACCGCGGGTTATAAAAATTATTTGTTTTTGACTTTGACAGGAAGAAATGATAAAGTTTCTGTTCTCGATCCCAATAATAATAGTTACTTCTCACCAGGGATAAGTTCTTCTTTTGTGTTTACAGATGCAATCGAAAGTCTGAAGAATAACAGGGTATTAAATTATGGACGAGTTTATTCATCTTACAATAAGACGGGCAACGTTACATTGGATCCTTATAGATTAAATCTAACCTATAGTCAGACTGCAGGATTTCCCTATGGAAGTTTGGTTGGATTTACGCCTTCTCTTTCAGAACCTAATTTGTTAATTAAACCCGAGTTTGTAAAGTCTTATGAAGTCGGACTTCAACTTGGATTCTTTAATAATAGATTAAGTACTGATATTGCTTATGCACATTCCGATTCTGATGGACAGATTTTTAATGCGGGCATATCAAGTGCAACAGGTTTTAATTCTACCATAGTCAATGCAGGACAAATGATCAATAAAACTCTCGAAGTTATGATCAATGGAACTGTAATTAAAAATGATAAATTGAAGTTAGATTTAGGCTTTAATTTTAGTTACACAGATACTAAAGCCAAAAATCTATTTGCAGGGGATGAATTTAACATCTTTAGACAAGCATATGCTCTAAAGGATCATCAGTATCCAACACTTCGCATGACCGACTTTTTGAAAGAAGATGGTAAAATAGTGCTAGATAAGGATGGAAACGTTATTCCTTCAGATGAAGAGGTTGTATTGGGTACGATGGTTCCTCCATATCTTTTTGGTTTTTCCACAAAACTGTCTTATCAGTCATTTACTCTAGGTTTTCAAATAGATTCAAGATTAGGAAGCTGGATGTACTCAGAAGTATTTCCAAGAATGTATGCGGCTGGAACACATATAGAGACGGTGAAATATGATAGACAACCGTTTATCATGCCTAATTCGATGATTCGCCTTGCTGATGGAAGTATTGTGGACAATACCGATGTATATTCAAAAGGTGACAAAGCTTGGTGGACTGCTTATGGAAATATCCAGACAACTACTGCTGCGAAAGCTGACTATTTGAAATTAAGAGAGCTTTATGTTGGATATGATTTGCCAGCAAAGTTTTTAGCAGGACAAAAATTGTTTAAAAAAGCAAGTATAGGTTTTGTTGGTAACAACTTGTTCATCATTAGACATTCTTCCAATAAAATTGGTGATCCCGAAGCACTGTATAATCAAACGGACGGTTATTCTAGTTTTAGACAAATCCCAACTTCGCGATCAATGGGATTCAATATTAATATGACTTTTTAAAAATACGATAATGAAATACAACATGATAAAGATAGGGTTGATGAGTTTTTTATTATTCGCATCGACCTCTTGCAAAGATTTTTTAGATGTAAATGTTAATCCGAATTCACCAATTAAGGAAAACTTAAGTTTGAATGCCAAACTTCCTGCGGCATTGGTGACATCAGCTGCCTATGAAGCTACTCAATTAAACCTGATCGGTGGTCTTTGGGGAGGATATTGGGGTACTTCAAATGAAGGAATTAGTTCTTTCGGATCTCTTAAAATGTATAATGGTCCAGCCATTAGAGATACTCGTGATGGATTAGCCGTTTGGGAATCGACATATAATAATCTGTTTTATTATAAAGAAATATTAGAACAAGCGGAAATAGAAGATGCTCAATTTTATTCAGGAATAGCCAAGATTATGATGGGCTACCACTTCTTTATCCTTGTTGATTTCTATAATAATGTGCCTTATGAGGATGCCTTAAAAGGATCTGCGATTTTGCACCCAAGCTATGAATCTGGAAAAGATGTGTACAAAAAATCTATAGATCTGATTACTCAAGGTATAGAATCCATTAAAGTTGCGTCTTTGCTTCCGGCAAATGATGATGTATTATTCAAAGGGAATAAAACGAAATGGGCAAAATTTGGAAATACGCTGAAATTAAGAGCGTTGTTAAGACAGTCTGAAGTTGCTAGTCAAGCATCCTATATTACTGAGGAAATCGCTAAAATTGTACAGGAAGGTTCTGGTTTTTTAGAAGAAGATGCTAGTGTAAATCCAGGTTTCTTGAATACAGCTTCGAAGATAAATCCATTTTACGAAACCTACTATCGTAATAATTCTGGAGTGGCTGTAGCTAATTATGCGAATATACGTCCTAGTCAATATCTTATTGGAAAATATAAAGAGTTCAATGATCCGCGATTGGGGCAAAATTATGTGAGCATAAATGGAGATTTTAAAGGGGTTATTTTCGGTGAAAATATGATAAAAGATGAATATGCAGCAGTTAATACTTCAGCTTTAAAAGGACCAAATGAAAATGGAAATCAACCCGCTGGAATCATTAAATCTTTCAATCAGTCTATTGTTTTAATCTCGTTGGCAGAATCTAATTTCTTACGTGCAGAAGCGGTTGAAAGAGATTGGATAACAGGTATAGCAAGTCAGTTGTATCAAAGTGGTATACAAGCATCGTTTAATTATTTATTCAATGTTACTCATTATAATATACAATCTTATATCAATCTGACTAATGTGAATTATGCGTCTGCTACGAACAAGATCGAGCGTATTATTACACAGAAATGGTTATCCTTAAATAATATTAATAACATTCAATCATGGAATGATTTTAGAAGACTGGGATATCCTAACTTTCCTAACTCCGTGTCTTCTCCAGTACCTAATGGGTATCCATTGCGTTTTATGTATCCTGAAACAGAGATCAATACGAATAACCAAAATGTAGTGAGCCAGGGAGACAATGGAGTTTTGACCAATAGGGTATGGTGGGACGCGAATTAAGTATTTCTGATTAAAAAATACTTTCCTAATGAATAGCCGGAGAGATCGTGATCGGGTGATGTTACCTTCCAGATGGGGGAGATTAAATAAAAAATGAAATACTTCCTATATGAATACAAAAAGCCAATCGATTACGATTGGCTTTTTGTATGTTGAAAACATTTAATTTCTAATCAGCTTTTACTTGGGAAAATATTTCCGATGATCATTTCAAGTACAGCTACAACAATAGCAAAGAGTGCTGCTGTCCAAAAACCTGACACATCAAATTTGGAACCTAATAGGGAATCGGTTAATAAAATCATAAGAACAGTAATGATAAAAGAAACCAGACCCAAAGTCAACCAATTTAATGGAAAGGTGAACAATCTTAAAATAGAACCAACTGTTGCATTAACAAATCCAATAACAAGACCTGTAATGATAGCCCAAAGAAAGCTAGCAACATGTACTCCCGGTGAAATGTAGGCTGCTATTGCAATCACTACACCTGTAATAAGTAGGCTAATAATGAATTTCATGATAGTTATAATTTTAGTTAATTCCTGACAAATTTATAACAAATGCGGTGCCAAATAAGAAACAATAGGATATCATGATTATTGATTGTAGTTTATAAAAATGTTTTCCTAATATTAGGCTGATCATATTTAATTTCATTATGTTATGCAGGCATAATATATTTTTCGTAAATTCACATAAACAATTATAATATAGACAGTATGAAAAAAATAATTATGATGCTCATGATGGTCTTTACATCAGTAGCAATTTTTGCCCAATCTGATCCTATTATTGGTAAATGGCAAAACCCTAGTGGGGAAGGAAGAATCGAAATCTATAAAAAAGGTGATAAGTATTATGGTAAACTATATTGGTTGAAGGAACCTAATGATGCTCATGGAAATCTCAAAAAGGATGTGAAAAATCCTGAAAAAAGCTTACAAAGTAGACAGATTCAAGGATTGGAAATCTTAACTAATTTTTCGAAAGACGGAAATTCTTTTGTGGATGGTAAAATCTATGATCCAAAATCTGGAAAAACATATAGCTGTAAGATGACACTACAAGGAGCAGATAAGCTCGATATACGTGGTTATGTTGGGGTGAGCTTATTTGGGCGGACAGAAACTTGGAAAAAGATTAATTAATACTTTAGGTAAAAAAGAAAAGCGTCACTTTTTAAGGGCGCTTTTCTTTTTTGAGGTCTTAATTTTTTAAAAACATTGTATAATTAATTTAATAGCAGTAATTTCAGCAATCTAAATACTAACAATACAATTGCTATGGCTGTTAAGATGTCCTATTCAGAGAATATAAAGCTTGCTTTGCAATCTATTGTAAGCAATAAGCTGCGGACATTTTTGACGGCACTCATTATTGCGATCGGTATCACTGCTCTGATTGGCGTGCTTACATCCATAGACGCCATTAAGTCCTCGCTGACAGATTCTTTTTCTTCAATGGGCTCTAACTCCTTCAATATCCGAAACCGTGGTTTAAATGTACGGATCGGTAATAGTGGGGAGCAGTCAAAGGTATACTCTTCCATTACCTATCGTGAAGCTGCCAGTTTTAAAGAGGCATTTAAATTTGATGCGGTTACTTCGATTAGCGTCAATGTTTCTTGGGCTGCAACAGCAAAATATAAATCAGAAAAAACAAATCCTAATATTGGTGTGATCGGTTCAGATGAATCCTACCTAAAAACATCTGGATATAGTGTCGCATTAGGTCGTAATTTCACTAATCGTGAGGTTTATAATGGTAGCTCCGTCGTCATGATTGGTGACGAGATCTATCAAAAATTATTTAAAGGAACAATCAACCCCATCGGAGAATTTATGACGATCGGTGGCGTTCGCTACCAGGTGATCGGGGTATTGAAAAGTAAGGGGTCTAGTGCAGGCATGGGTGCCGATAAAGCCTGTCTTATTCCTTTGCTAAAAGCAAGGACAGTAATGGGTGGTCAGAACCCTTCTTATACCATTACGGTATCGGCCAATGATCCTATTCGGTTGGAAGCTGCTGTCGGAGAGGCGACCATTGCTTTTCGAAATATTAGAGGATTGACAGCCAAACAGGCATCCGATTTTGAGATCACGAAATCAGACGCAGTTGCCCAGATTTTATTGCAAAATATGGTGATTGTAACGATGGGAGCGGTAGTTATTGCATTGATTACATTAATAGGTGCCTCCATTGGTTTGATGAATATTATGTTGGTATCTGTTACTGAGCGCACACGTGAGATCGGTATCCGTAAAGCAATTGGAGCTACACCCTCTGTGATACGAAAACAATTTTTAATCGAAGCGGTCGTCATCTGCCTGATCGGTGGAGCAGCAGGTATTCTGTTGGGTATCGTCATAGGGAATGTCTTGGCATTACAATTAGGGGCTTCTTTTATTGTTCCATGGAACTGGATTATATTAGGTTTTACTGTCTGTATCCTTGTTGGAATGCTCTCAGGTTATTATCCCGCTTCTAAAGCATCAAAATTAGATCCTGTGGAAGCTTTGCGTTATGAATAGTGAAATTTGTGCAAACGGTTTCACATGCTATTGAGGCATTAATAACATAAACTTCATTTATACGTGGAGTAAATACTCTTTTAAAATCTTATTATTGTATAAAATTTTGAATTATTATGTATAAAACTCTTCAACCTGCGTTGCAGAAAGAATTAGCAGCTATCAAAGAAGCTGGTTTGTATAAAGAAGAACGCGTAATTACTACGCCCCAAGGTGCTGATATTAAAGTGAGCACTGGTGAAGATGTCATCAATTTTTGTGCAAATAACTATTTAGGATTATCATCACATCCCAAAGTGACAGAAGCTGCAAAAAGAGCAATTGATTCACATGGCTATGGTATGTCTTCAGTACGTTTCATTTGTGGAACACAGGATATTCACAAAGAGTTGGAGGCAAAAATTTCTCAATTTTTAGGAACAGAAGATACCATTTTATATGCAGCGGCATTTGATGCTAATGGCGGTGTTTTTGAGCCATTATTTGGAGCTGAAGATGCGATTATTTCTGATGAATTGAATCATGCTTCAATCATTGATGGTGTTCGTTTATGTAAAGCACAGCGTTTCCGTTATAAAAATGCAGATATGGCAGATTTGGAAGCGCAATTACAAGCTGCTTCTGGAGCACGTCATCGTATTATTGTGACTGATGGTGCCTTTTCTATGGATGGATCAGTAGCGCCCTTAGATCACATCTGTGATCTCGCAGATAAGTACGAAGCATTGGTGATGATCGATGAATCACATTGTACTGGTTTTGTTGGAAAAACAGGCCGTGGAACTCATGAATTATACCATGTAATTGATCGCGTTGATATCATTACTGGAACATTGGGTAAAGCATTGGGTGGAGCATCTGGTGGTTTTACATCTGGTCGTAAAGAAATCATTGATATGTTGCGTCAGCGTTCTCGTCCCTATTTATTTTCTAATACATTAGCACCAGCGATCGCGGGAGCTTCTGTAGCGGTATTGGATATGTTGAGCGAGACGACAGACTTACGTGATAAATTAGAATCAAATACGGTATATTTCCGTGAAAAAATGACAGCAGCAGGTTTTGATATTAAGCCTGGATTCCATCCTATTGTCCCTGTAATGTTGTATGATGCAAAATTGGCTCAAGAATTTGCAACAAGAATGCTGGCTGAAGGAATTTATGTAATTGGTTTCTATTACCCAGTGGTTCCACAAGGAAAAGCGCGCATTCGTGTCCAAATTTCAGCAGGTCATGAGCTTAGTCATTTGGATAAAGCAATAGCTGCATTCACGAAAGTTGGAAAAGATTTAGGTGTAATCAAATAAAATACACATAGTTATATGAATTTATGGTGCAAAATACTTATCTTTGCACCCTGAATTTAAAACAAATTTACTTGCTGGATGCAAAATATTAGAAATATAGCGATTATCGCTCACGTCGATCACGGTAAAACTACGTTGGTAGACAAAATCTTACACTTCACAAATCTTTTTAGAGATAATGATGGTACAGGTGATTTAATTCTAGATAACAATGATCTAGAGCGTGAACGCGGTATTACAATCGTTGCTAAAAACGTTTCTGTTCAATACAAAGGTGTAAAAATCAACGTTATTGACACTCCTGGTCACGCCGATTTCGGTGGTGAGGTTGAGCGTGTCTTGAAAATGGCTGATGGTGTTGTGTTATTAGTAGATGCTTTTGAAGGCCCTATGCCTCAAACACGTTTCGTTACACAAAAAGCTTTAGCATTGGGTTTGAAGCCTTTAGTTGTTGTCAATAAAGTTGATAAAGAAAACTGTCGTCCTGAAGAAGTATATGAGAATGTATTTGATTTATTCTTTAGCTTAGATGCTACTGAAGAGCAATTGGCATTTCCAGTATTATACGGTTCTTCTAAAAATGGTTGGATGTCAACAGATTGGAAAGAGCCAAAAGAAGATGTATCTGAATTATTAGATGCAATCATCTCTCACTTCCCACCATCTCCTTTTTATGAAGGAACGTTACAAATGCAAATCACATCGTTAGATTACTCTACTTTCGTAGGTCGTATTGCTATTGGTCGTGTTGCACGTGGAACAATCAAAGAAAATCAACCTATTTCACTGATGAAACGCGATGGTAAAATCGTAAAATCTCGTGTGAAAGAGTTACATACATTTGAAGGATTAGGTCGTCGTCGTGTTACTGAAGTTGCTTGTGGTGATATCTGTGCTGTAGTTGGTATCGAAGGTTTTGATATCGGTGATACAATTGCTGATTTTGAAAACCCAGAGCAATTAGAGGTTATTCATATCGATGAGCCTACGATGAACATGTTGTTCACGATTAATAACTCTCCTTTCTTTGGTAAAGAAGGTAAATTAGTTACTTCTCGTCACATCCATGATCGTTTACAAAAAGAATTAGAGAAAAACTTAGCGTTACGCGTAGTTCCTACTGATTCTCCTGATGCTTGGTTAGTATATGGACGTGGTATTCTCCATTTATCTGTATTGATCGAAACAATGCGTCGCGAAGGTTATGAATTGCAAGTAGGTCAACCACAAGTTATCTTGAAAGAAATTGACGGTAAGAAATGTGAGCCAATTGAAGTATTGGTCGTTGATGTTCCTGCTGAAGTTTCTGGTAAAGTAATTGAATTGGTAACACAACGTAAAGGTGAGTTATTGATTATGGAGACTAAAGGTGAAATGCAACACTTAGAGTTCGAGATCCCTTCTCGTGGTATCATCGGTTTACGTAACAACGTATTGACTGCTACTGCTGGTGAAGCTGTTATGGCGCACCGTTTGAAAGGTTACGAGCCTTGGAAAGGTACAATCCCTGGACGTCAACATGGTGTATTGATCTCTTTAGATAAAGGTACTACAACAGCTTACTCGATCGATAAATTGCAAGATCGTGGTAAATTCTTCGTTGATCCAGGAGTGGATATCTATGAAGGACAAATCTTAGGAGAGCATATCCGTGATAACGATTTAACAATCAATATCGTTAAAGCGAAACAATTGACTAACATGCGTGCATCTGGTACAGATGATAACACTCGTATTGCACCAGCGATCAAATTCTCTTTAGAAGAATCAATGGAGTATATCCAAGGTGACGAGTATATCGAGGTTACTCCTCAATCTATCCGTTTACGTAAGATTTACTTAACTGAAGGTGAACGTAAAGTGAACAAAAAATTCTAATAACATATTAGAATCTAAATATTAGGAAGCCTCCGATTTATCGGAGGCTTTTTTTTTGTAATTCCTCAGTCTGCTTAGGCATTTATCATGATGGGGGCAAGTATAATGGTAGTTTTTTAGCAATAAATTAATTAGCCTATTTTCACCAATTATAGTGCAAAGATGATCTTTTATGATCATCTTTTTTTATCCATAAAATATGGAGATCATGCTAAATCCGTTTCATCGTTGTTTCAACATTTTGGAAAATTGATGTATTGGGTATGGTTAATGCTTTTGTAATAATATGAATGCAAACTAGCTATTGTCAATATAAATTTCGATTTTTATTAAACCGTATTAAATAAAACCTACACAATAAATTTTTATGAAAAGAAGTAATTTCACATATATTTTATCAAAAAGAGTCTTAGGTTGTGCCTTAGTTTTAAGCTTTGTACTGGTGGAAAATGGATTTTCCCAAGGCCGTTTTCAACAAGATAAGCAGGTGTTAGAGCCTATTGTACAAAAAATTGTTACCGAAGCCAATGATCATTCGCAATTAGAATCACTTGCTTTTGAACTGTTGGATGTGGTGGGGCCGCGATTAGTGGGTACACCTGGTATGACCCGTGCTAATGAATGGGCATTGGCAAAATTTGAAAGCTGGGGTATCTCCGCTAAGAATCAAAAGTTTGGAGAATGGAGGGGATGGGAACGAGGTATTTCGCACATTGATATGGTAACTCCAAGAGTGAAGTCACTAGCAGGGACACAGTTAGCGTGGAGCCCTAGTACAAAGGGTAAAACGGTACAAGGGGAAGTAATTGCTATACCAGATGTCAAGGATTCTATATCATTTCGAAATTGGTTGCCTGCTGTTAAGGGAAAGTTTGTGATGATTTCAATGCCCCAACCTACTGGTCGTCCAGATCATAATTGGGCTGAGTTTGGCACAAAGGAATCTATTGAAAAGATGAACAGATCTCGAGATTCTTTAACTGTAGTGTGGAATAATCGTATTCAAGCTTCTGGTGTATCAGCTAATACTATTCCTTCCCTATTAGAAGAGGCAGGGGCAGCAGGAATACTGACCAGCAATTGGTCAAAAGAATTTGGTGCTAACAAAATATTTGGTGCCAGATCCTATAAAGTTCCTTCTTTGGATATCTCATTAGAAGATTATGGCATGTTATACCGTCTTGCTGAAAAGGGAATTAAACCCAAGATCAGTGTTGAAACAGCTTCAAAAGATTTGGGAAATGTGCCCTCCTTTAATACCATTGCTGAAATTAAAGGAACTGAGTTTCCAAATGAATATGTAATCCTTTCTGCGCATCTTGATTCTTGGGAGGGTGGCTCTGGTGCTACAGATAATGGAACTGGAACTATTGCTATGATGGAAGTGGCGCGTATTTTAAAAAAAATCTTACCTAATCCCAAGCGAACTATTTTAATCGGTTTATGGGGAAGTGAAGAACAAGGATTGAATGGTTCTCGTTCATTTGTATTGGACAATCCTGAAATCGTAGAAAATACGCAGGCAGTTTTCAATCTGGATAATGGTACCGGTCGTGTAGAGCGAATCAACGGCTCTGGTTTTGTGCACGCCTATGACTTTATGTCGCGTTGGATGGCAGCTGTACCAAACGCGGTTACCAAAGATATTAAAACTGAATTTCCTGGATCTCCAGGCGGAGGCGGATCTGATCACTCTTCATTTGTCGCTGCAGGAGTTCCTGCATTTATGTTGAGCTCTTTATCTTGGGGTTATTTCAGTAATACTTGGCATACCAATTTGGATACCTATGATAAATTAGTATTTGATGATCTGAAGTATAATGTTATTCTGACTGCTGTGATGACTTATAAAGCTTCAGAAGAGCCTCAATTGGTCAATCGTGAACAACGTGTGCTTCCTGTAGGACGTGACGGCAAACCGGGTGTATGGCCGCCTATTAGGCAGCCAAGGAGAACTGGAGTTGGGTATTAGGTAATGCAACATATTAGGACCATATTAAATAAAAAAAAATTAAAACCTCTGATTTAAATTTTTTATAATATTACATTACAGAGCATGATCATACGATCTTCTCTTGAAATATAAACGGCGTATTACTTACAAGTTTTTACTGCGACAGAATTTTTTATAGATTATAGTGATTTACAGATTTATATTTATTCATTAGATTTGGATTTGTTTAGGATATAGTGTAGAGATTATATACCTTTAAAATCAACCACAACCTAAATTTATAAATGAAAAAAAATAATTATTTTGATGCTATTGTAATTGGCTCTGGAATTTCTGGAGGATGGGCTGCAAAGGAATTCTGTGAAAAAGGGTTAAAAACATTAGTGTTGGAACGGGGGAGAGACGTCAAACATATTAAAGATTACCCTACCGCTTATATGGATCCTTGGCAATTAGAGCATACCAATCAATTGCCGTTAAAAGAAAGAGAAAAAAATCCAATCGCGTCAAAATGTTATGCTTACAAAGAAGATGCGAAGCATTTTTTCACTTCTGATGATGAACAACCTTACATTCAGGAGAAGCCTTTTGATTGGATAAGAGGTTATCAAGTAGGTGGTAAATCGTTAACTTGGGCCAAGCAAACACAAAGATGGTCGGCATATGATTTTGAAGGTCCAGCGAGGGATGGTTTTGCTGTCGATTGGCCTATTCGCTATGCCGATATAGCACCTTGGTATAGTTATGTGGAGAAATTTGTCGGAATTTCAGGTAATTTAGATGGAATTGATGCGATGCCAGACGGTGATTTTTTGGCAGCATGGGAGATGAATCAAGTGGAATTAGAGATTCAGCGAAACATCCAAAATAAATATTCTGACCGTTACGTCATTGCCGGAAGATGTGCCCATCTCACCAAACCAAAACAGATACATATCGATCAAGGTCGAACATCATGTCAAGCTCGAAATCTCTGTCAGCGAGGTTGTCCTTTTGGTGGATATTTTAGTTCCAATGCATCAACCTTACCTTGGGCTCAGAAAACAGGTAATCTTACGCTAAGACCCCATTCTGTTGTTGATTCTGTAATTTATGATGATCAGTTAGGGAAAGCAGTGGGAGTTCGCGTCATCGATTCCGAAACCAATAAAAGTCTAGAATTTTATGCTAAAGTAATCTTTGTAAATGCTTCTACGATAGCAACAAACCAAATTTTGTTGAACTCTACTTCGAAAAGATTTCCTCAGGGAATTGGTAATGATAGTGGTATTTTGGGTAAATATATTGCTTTCCACAACTATTTAGGATCACTTAGTGCTACTTTTGAAGGTTTTGAGGACAGCTATTATTATGGAAGAAGACCAACACAACCGATCATACCTAATTTTAGAAATGTTGCAAGACAGGAGATGGATTTTTTACGAGGATATGCTTCATTTTTCGGTGCGCATCGAGGTCGATCCTCTGCCGTTGAATTAGAAGATCAAGTGGGAGGAGCTTTTAAAGATGAGTTATGCACTTTGGGAGGATGGAAAATTGGTATGATGATGCAGGGCGAGACTATTCCACAAGAAAAAAACCATATCCGATTAAGTCTTGATAAAACAGATAAATATGGCATCCCACAGGTTATTACGGCAATAGCATATGCTGAAAATGATTTTAAATCCCGGGATGATTTCTTTCAACAGGGAGCAGAAATGTTAGAGGCTTGCGGAGCAAAAGATATCTTGACTCATGACAGTGGCCAGAACCCTGGGCTGGATATCCATGAAATGGGAGGAGCGAGGATGGGTTTGAATCCTAAAACCTCCATTTTAAATAAATGGAACCAAATGCATCAATGTCCTAATGTTTTTGTGACCGACGGAGCCTCTATGGTGTCGACAGGTACCCAAAATCCATCATTGACTTACATGGCATTAACTGCAAGAGCAGTCAATTATGCGGTTGAACAAATGAAAAAAGGAATTATAAAATAACTTTTTTATTAAGAATTTGTAAAATATTGGGCTTTTCTTAGTCCATATTATTAATAAGGATTTTTAAATCCTTATTTTTGTTTTTATCTGTATGTCAGATTGAAACAAATTAGATTGGAATTTATAAATGGCGAAGACACAGGATAATAGTCCGAAAAATTATATTCAAATAAAAGGGGCAAAAGTCAATAATTTAAAGAATATTGATGTCGATATCCCCAAAAATAAGCTGGTTGTTATAACAGGTATGTCAGGCTCGGGAAAATCTTCTTTAGCTTTTGATACTTTGTATGCAGAGGGACAGCGTCGTTATGTCGAGAGTCTATCGTCTTATGCCCGCCAGTTTATGGGAAGGATGAACAAACCTGAAGTAGACTACATCAAAGGTATTGCTCCAGCGATTGCAATCGAACAACGGGTGATTACCAGCAATCCACGTTCTACCGTCGGTACCTCGACAGAAATCTACGATTATCTGAAACTATTATATGCACGTATCGGGAAGACCTATTCTCCCGTATCCGGACAACTCGTGACAAAAGATACGGTTTCGAGTATTGTTGATTTTGCTACTTCTTTAGAAGAAGGAACTTCCATTACGATTTATGCACCTTTAATACCGACCAATGATCGGAAATTGAAAGAAGAGCTCTCTTTATTATTGCAAAAGGGTTTTGTGAGGATCAAGTATCAAGGTGAATTGCAGAAAATAGAGAGTATTATCGACAATAAGAAGGTCGAAAATAAAAGTATTAAAGAAGGAGAGATCGAGATTGTTACAGACCGTGTTCGCATCGAATCGGATGATGATACGTTAAACCGCCTTTCAGATTCCATTCAGACGGCTTTATTTGAAGGAAAAGGAAATTGTTCAATTGATGTCGAAGGTGAATTGCATCATTTCTCCGATCGCTTTGAATTGGATGGTATTTTATTTGAAGAACCAACCGCCAATTTCTTTAGTTTCAATAACCCATATGGGGCCTGTCGTCGTTGTGAAGGTTACGGTAAGGTTATTGGTATTGATCCAGATCTCGTTATCCCTGATAAAAGCCGATCCGTATACGATGGTGCAATCGCACCTTGGAGAGGTGAGAAGATGGGAGAATGGCTGCAAGCATTGATCAAAGTTTCTTTAAAATTTGACTTCCCGATACATCGTTCCTATTCCGATCTAACAGCAGCACAAAAGAAAATTCTTTGGACAGGAAATAAATATTTTGCGGGTTTAAATCAATTTTTCAAAGAACTCGAAGAGCAGACTTATAAGATTCAATATCGCGTCATGTTATCACGGTATCGTGGTAAAACAGACTGTCCCGAGTGCCATGGTTCGCGTCTCCGTCATGATGCTACTTATGTTAAAGTTGGCGATCAGTCCATCACGGATATCGTTTTGATGCCTTTGGATAAAGCTTTGGAATTCTTTCAAAGATTAGAACTTAAAGGAAATGACCTTTTGATTGCGAAACGCTTGTTGTCAGAAATTGAAAGTAGGTTGCAGTTTTTATGTGATGTTGGTTTAAGTTATCTGACGCTCAACCGTCTTTCTAATTCGCTTTCCGGAGGTGAATCTCAACGGATCAACTTAGCCACTTCATTAGGGAGTTCATTAGTCGGCTCGATCTACGTATTGGATGAGCCAAGTATTGGTTTACATCCACGCGACACACAAAGGCTTATTGGGGTATTGAAATCACTACGTGATATTGGAAATACCGTTATTGTAGTGGAGCATGAGCAAGAAATGATGGAAGCAGCCGATTATTTGATTGATATCGGTCCGGAAGCGGGAGTGAATGGTGGAGAATTGGTTTTTGCGGGGCACTATAATGAGATCCTTAAAGATAAAAGAAGTTTAACCGGAAAGTATCTCAGTGGTCAGGAAAACATCACTATTCCTACCAAAAGACGGTCTTGGAATAATTCCATTACTGTTAAAGGTGCACATGAAAATAATCTACAAGGCATCGATGTTACTTTTCCTTTGAACAATTTTACTGTTGTTACTGGTGTTTCAGGTTCTGGAAAAACATCTTTAGTAAAAAGAATCTTATATCCGGCTTTACAGAAAGCGATCGGAAACTATTCTGGTGAGCAAACAGGTGTCTATGACGGTATTGAAGGTGATATCGAGCAGGTAGAACAAATAGAAATGGTCGATCAAAATCCGATCGGTCGTTCCTCTAGATCCAACCCGGTTACGTACGTGAAGGCATGGGATGAGGTCAGAGCCTTATATTCAAATTTACCAGCTGCGAAAGCTGAAGGTCTGAAACCTGCTGCATTTTCATTTAACGTAGAAGGTGGTCGTTGTGATGTATGTCAAGGTGAAGGCGAGGTGAAGATCGAGATGCAGTTTATGGCAGACATTGTATTGCCATGTGAGGCTTGTGATGGAAAACGTTTTAAACAGCATGTGCTTGATGTTCAATATAAAAGTAAATCTGTCTCGGACATTTTAGCATTAAGTGTCGATGAGGCTATTGTATTCTTCTCCGATCAACCTAAGATCTTATCCAAACTACAACCTCTACAAGATGTTGGTCTTGGCTATGTAAAATTGGGACAATCTTCCAGTACGTTATCTGGAGGTGAGGCACAGCGGATCAAATTAGCGTCGTTTTTGATTAAAGGAAACAACAGCAAGAAAACACTCTTCATATTTGATGAACCGACAACAGGTCTTCATTTTCATGATATCAAAAAACTATTGAAATCGTTTGAGGCATTGATTAATCTGGGGAATAGTATTTTGGTTATCGAACATAATATGGATATGATTAAATCCGCAGATTGGGTTATTGATATCGGTCCAGAAGGTGGTGATAAAGGAGGAAAATTAGTTTTTGCAGGACTACCAGAAGACTTGGTCAAATGTAAAGATTCTTATACAGGGCAATATTTGCAAACGCATTTAACGAATTAATTTTACATTTATAGCCTAAACAAAATAAAAGACATGATTAAAAAAATGTTAATAATGATGTGCGTAGGGTTGAGTAGTTTGACAACCTTTGCACAGTCGCCAGAACGTCCAAAATTAGTCGTTGGTCTTATGGTTGACCAAATGCGTTGGGATTATTTGTACCGATTTGCTGAACGTTATGGTGAAGGTGGTTTCAAAAGACTGTTGAATGAAGGATTTTCTTGTGAGAACACATTGATTAACTATATCCCTACTTATACCGCAATTGGGCATAGCTCGGTCTACACGGGATCGGTACCCGCGATTCACGGTATTGCTGGTAATGATTGGATTATGGAGCAGACGGGCAAACCAATGTATTGTACGCAAGATGACAATGTCATCGGTGTTGGGACTACGGAATCCGAAGGAAAACAATCGCCTCGTAATCTTCTTGCTTCTACCATCACAGATCAACTGAAATTAGCAACCAATTTTCAATCTAAAGTGATTGGTATTGCGATCAAAGATCGTGGAGGTATCTTGCCCGCAGGTCATTTTGCTGACGCTGCTTATTGGTTTGAGTCCAAATCTGGTAATTGGATTACCAGTAATTTTTACATGGACAAATTGCCAAATTGGGTAGCAGATTTTAATAAGAAAAAATTGGCTGAAAAATATTTAAAACAGGATTGGAAACCTTCTTATCCGTTATCAACCTATACGTCAAGTATTGCCGATGATAATATTTATGAAGGAAAATTTGCTGGTGAAGCGAGTCCAACATTACCACGGGCGACATCCAAGTTGATGGAGACTGAAGGTTATGAATTGATCAAAACGACACCTATGGGCAATACATTGACTTTAGATTTAGCCAAAGCAGCGATTGAACATGAAAAACTGGGTAATAATCCTACCAAGAACACAGATTTTCTGTGTGTCAGTTTATCTGCAACTGATTACGTGGGACACCGCTATTCGCTTTCTTCTGTCGAGATTGAGGATATTTATTTAAAACTGGATCATGAGTTGGCTGATCTTTTCAATTATTTGGATAAGACAGTGGGTGCTGGCAATTATACATTCTTTCTAACGGCGGATCATGCTGCATCTTATAATTCGCGTTATTTTATGGATATGAAGGGAAATGGTGGATATTTCCCAAGCAGACAGATTATTACGGCATTGAATGAAAATCTGAAAGCTAAATTTGGTCAAGAAAAATTGGTTAAAAGTTTAATGAATTACCAAGTTCATTTGGACAATGAAAAAATTGAAACTTTAAAACTTGATGAAGAAGCGATCAAAACGGATATCATCAAGTATTTGAAAAAACAAGATGGTGTTGCATTTGTATTTGATATGTCAAAAGGAGATGCGTTGCAGGCGCCAATGGCTATTCGTGAAAAAGCTATAAATGGATACAATATAAAACGTAGTGGTGTTATTCAGATTGTGGTAGAACCGCAATGGTATGACGGTACACCTCGTTCTACAGGTACAACACATGGTACTTGGTCGAGTTTTGATTCTCATATACCACTTGTATTTATGGGATGGGGTATCAAGCATGGGGTGTCTAATAAAGCAGTTAACGTAACTGATATTGCACCTACACTCGCGGCATTATTGCATGTCATGGAGCCTAATGGTAGTATTGGTACACCTATTGTAGAAGTGCTAGGGCAGTAGTATTGCTTCTAGTGCTATATGGTAAATAGCATTTATTAAAGTTCTGCTACACGATATTTATTAATAGACAAACCCTGTCTGATAATTGAAAAACAATCATCAGACACCGATAAAAAATACTCAAACGAATAAATTTGTTTTTATATACAATGCAATTAAAATTGTAAATAGAACAAATTTATCTAAGTTTGTAGATAAATTTGATTT
The DNA here is from genome assembly GCF_056711605.1 of Sphingobacterium sp. MAE. Lineage (NCBI taxonomy): Bacteria > Pseudomonadati > Bacteroidota > Sphingobacteriia > Sphingobacteriales > Sphingobacteriaceae > Sphingobacterium > Sphingobacterium sp. MAE. The sequence goes on from NZ_CM160044.1 coordinate 114,014, forward strand.
AAGAGTATGCTTTCTAAAAAGACAAAATATGCAATTAAAGCCTTAATGGTTTTAGGTAGGAACTACGGAAAAGATCCGATGCAGATCGTAAAAATTGCGGAGGAAGAAAATATTCCGAAGAAATTTTTAGAACAGATATTGTTAGAAATGCGTAATGCAGGAATTTTATATAGCAAGAAAGGCGCAGGCGGTGGATACAGTCTGAATAAAGCACCTGAAGATGTTTATCTATCACAGGTGATGCGGTTGATTGATGGCCCTATTGCTTTATTACCTTGTGTGAGTCTTAATTTTTACCGTTCGTGTGATGAATGTACTACAGAACATGCTTGTGGTATACGGGATACTTTTGTCGAAGTCCGTAATGCGATGCTACAAATACTAAACGATACGAGTGTTGCGAGTTTAATTAATAAAGAAAAACAATTAAACTTGGACATAACAGAAGAGCGCTAGTTAAATTAAACATATGATAAAAAAGGTCGAATTAGTCAACTAATTCGACCTTTTTTATTTTTAACGAAAATTTAACAAAAATCATACGATTAAATCGTATTTAAACTATATCTTTAGTTTTTAATAATTATAAACCAAACCTAATGGCCAAACTCTATTGGAGCATAGTACTGCTGTGCTCATTTATGATGACCAATTCAGCGCAAGCACAAACAAAAATATCGGGAGAGATTGTTGATTCGAAGGATGGGGGAAAACTCGGAAAAGCTGCTGTTGTGTTATTAAATGCTAAGGACTCTGTACTAGTAAAGTTTGTGAGAACAAAAGAAAACGGAGATTTTAGCTTTCCAAAAATAGATACTGGATCGTATCGATTTATTGTATCTTTTCCTCAATATGTTGATTTTGTAAAGGACATTAAGGTAGGTCAAGAGACTATTGATTTTGGACCTATTAAATTGTCAAAAGCAGCTTTACTGTTAGAAGAAGCACAAGTAACTGGTCGCATTCCTGTTGTTATTAAAGGAGATACAGTAGAATATGATGCCGGTAGCTTCAAAGTAGAGAAGGATGCAAAAGTGGAAGATCTTTTAAAGGTTCTGCCAGGTATGACCATTGACGCAAATGGAAAAATCACGGCCAATGGAAAAGAAGTGAAAAAAGTCTTATTGGATGGCGAAGAGTTTTTTGGTGATGATCCAACACTCATCACCAAAAATATCCGGTCGGATATGGTCAGTAAAGTGCAGGTATACGAAAAGAAATCAGATTTAGCTGACCGTACAGGTGTCGATGATGGTGAACGGACACAGACTATTGATATCAAACTAAAGGCTGATAGCAAAAAGGGAATGTTTGGACAGGCTACCGCAGGGGGTGGTACCGATAATTATTATGGTGGAAAAGTGATGGCCAATAGATTTAGTGGTAATCAAAAGATTGCTGTATTTGGTATTTCAGCCAATGACGGTATGGTGGGGTTGGGCTTTGAAGATGGTCAGAAATATGGTGTAGGTGGATCTGGTAATGTCGAGATGATGGATGGCGGAGGTATTATGATTTCGGGAGGCGATGGTTCGGATGGTGGATTTGATGGTAATTATTACGGAGGTGGAGTACCAAAAGCACTTAATTTTGGAGCTAGTTATTCCGATAAAACAGCCAATGATAAGCATAAGATCAATGTTAACTACAAACGCAATCAACTAAATGTCACGAATACGAGTACTTACCTTGCACAGAATAATCTTCCTGATCAAGCACGTATTGACAATTCCAAAACAAATTCTGATAATGAGAGTCGGGTAAATGCTGCTAATCTGCGCTATGATTATAAATTAGATTCCTTGACCGACATGACTGTGAAGATGGGGTTTAATAAATCACAACGCGATAATTTTTCTGAGACATTTGGTGGACAGCAGACGATAGAGGGGGATACAATCACTCAAACGAATGCTCGAAATAGAGTAAAAAGCGATCAAGAGAGATTCAATATAGATCTTTTGCTCACCCGTCGTTTTAAAAAAGAAAGAAGATCGTTGACTGTAGCTCTAAATACAAATACTAATCAAAGCGATGGTAAAACAAATTATTTTTCAGGAACCTATTTTAAGGTGAAAGATAGTACGGCTACAATTGATCAATTTAAGCGTGATAAAAATAAAAATACCAACTTTGGGGCATCGATGACGTTTACCGAACCTTTGTCTAAAAGGTTAACTGCTTCTCTCGGATATTCATTCCTTAACAATACATCAGAAACCTTAAATCAATCTTTTGATCAAGACCCCGTCACTGGTGAATATACGGTATTAGATGAGCGCATCCTTAATGATTTTGATTTTACGAGTATAAAAAATGGATTGAATACTTCTCTTAATTATAAGGATAGTAAGCTGACCGTTAATTTGAGTAATCAATTGGATTATGAGGATGTGAAGCGAGCATATAATAATTTGGGGACCACACTTCAACGTAATCAAACGTCTATTCGACCAAGTTTTTTCTGGAAATTATAAAATAACCAAAAGCAAAAGCATTTATTTTCGGTATTCGGGTAGAACGGTACAACCCTCACTTACGCAGATTGAGCCATTAAAACAAAACTCACAGCAATTGGTACAGTATTTAGATAATTTTGATTTAAAAGCCGGCTTTAATAATAATTACTCTTTAGAATTTAATTCTTATAAGCAGCTTAAAGATCAAAGTATCTATGTGTATTTAAATGGTTCACAAGGGATCGACAATATATCGAGTCGGGTGACCTATTATGCAGATGGTAGGCAGGATATCAAATATGTTAATGTTGATAAGGCGAGCTGGAATATATACGGGGGTACAGGATATCGATTTGTCCTGCATAAAAAATGGGGATTAAATTTGAATCTTGGGGCTAACATTGATTATTATAGTCAGTACAGCTATTTATCAATCGGTAGAACAGAGCCTCAGCTAAATCAAAATGAAAGTTTGAATCTCTCTCCTAGCATAGGGCTTAATCGTTCTAAAGCTAATAAAATGGATTTTTATATATCAATTAGTCCAGGGGTTGAAAATCTAAGCTCTTCTTTACAGCCGGAATTAAGTAGAACATCTTTCAAAATGAATACGTTTGGTAGAGCAACATATTATCTACCAAAGGATTTTAAAATATCATTGGAGGGGCGTCAAAATTATAAGAGCGCAACCCAAACCTTGGAATCGATCAATATTGTCAATATGAATGGTTATATATCTAAAAAGTTCTTTAAAGATAAATCATTAGAAGCACAACTTTTTGTCAACGATATCTTAAATAAGAATAGTGGTATCAATCGGTATCAAAGTGGGACATCCTTTATTCAGTCCAGCAATGAAGTGTTGCATCGCTATGGCATGTTGAAAGTGATTTATAATTTTACAACTATGAAAGGAGGAAAATAAGATGAGAAAATATATTGTAGTATTGCTGTTATTAGTCTGTTTTATGGCAAGTGCCTCTGCACAGTATGCCTTTTTCCCGAGCAGTGGAACGATTACATATGAGCGGAAATTTCACTTACAAAACTACCTGAAGCGCAATTTTTTAAATAAGCCAGATTTGGGTACGTGGGATAAGATCAGTATAGAGCAGGCGGTCAAATCGGGACCTGTAGAGATGATTACGCACCATAGCTTGAAGTTCTTCGATGAAGAAACTCTTTTTGAAACGATAAAAGAAGAGTATCCTGCCAATTATCGCAATGTGTCTTGGTATAGTCCATTTATTAGTGACTCGAAAACCTATATCAACGTTAAGGAAAACAGTTTCCTCAAGTTGTTGCCTTTCGGTGATGAAGAGTTATTAATGAAAGATTCATTGCCCACAGTGAAGTGGAAATATACGGATGAGTATCGTAATATTGCAGGATATGATTGTCGCCGGGCAAACGGAATTATTCAAGATTCCATCTATGTCGTTGCGTTCTTCGCTAATCAGATCCCTGTTCCTACAGGACCAGAACTTATCCATGGTCTACCAGGTATGATATTAGGAGTTTCTATACCTAGTATGAATATCAATATGTTTGCCACCAAGGTAGAGCTCAACAATACTCCAGTATCCAAGGTGCTGACCAAGAAAAAGAAAGTGGTAGCAGAGCCGAAAGCAGCAGTGATTGCCAAATTAAAAACTTCCGTTTACGATTGGCTTGGTGAAAAAGAGTTTAATAAAAAGCTGAATGCCATTTTATTTTAAACAAGAAAAGGGAACGCTAAGTTCCCTTTTCTTGTTTAAAAAGTATTATCTAATGGTACTGCCTGGTTTAATGGCTGTTGTTGGATTGACAAAATCCAAACGTCCATCCGCATCCTCTGCCATTAAGATCATCCCTTGTGAAGTGATTCCTTTGATGTCTCGAGGTTCAAGATTAACCAGTATCGATACCTGTTTACCAATGATATCTTCTGGAGCGAAGAATTCTGCAATTCCAGAGACTACTGTACGTTGATCTATACCTGTATCTATTTTTATTTTCAATAACTTTTTCGTTTTGGCTACTTTCTCTGCTTCCAAGATCGTACCCACACGGATATCAAGTTTTGTAAAGTCCTCAAAAGCAATATTTGCTTTAGCGGGTTCTGTTTTGACATTTGCAGCTGCATTTGCGATTTTCGCTTCAGCCAATTTGTTTAATTGAAACTCGACTTGCTCGTCAGTTATTTTTTCAAACAATAATTGTACTTCACTCAGTTGATGCCCATCTGCAATCAAATCAGCCCTACCTGCATCAGCCCAATTCACCTGAGAAAAATCAAGCATCTCGAACAGCTTAGTCGCTGTTTTAGGAAGAAACGGTTGCGCTAAAACAGCTAAATTGGCAACGATCTGAGTCGCTACATTTAAAACTGTTTTTACACGCTCTTCATCAGTTTTGATGACTTTCCACGGTTCCTCATCTGCCAGATATTTATTTCCTAGTCGAGCCACATTCATAAATTGTGCTAATGCTTCACGAAAACGATATTGTTGGATTGAACCTGTGATCGCATCCGGGAACTTTGCCAATTCAGCAAAAACATTTTGATCTACTTCATTTAAAGGAGATCCACTTAATACTTTTCCGTCAAAATATTTATGCGATAGCACCATGACACGGTTGACAAAGTTACCAAAGATGGCAACCAGTTCATTGTTCACCCGCGCTTGGAAATCTTTCCATGTAAATTCACTATCAGATGTCTCTGGAAGAATAGAAGTTAATACATAGCGTAATTCATCTTGTTTTCCAGGAAATTCTTCTAAATACTCGTGCAGCCATACCGCATGATTACGAGAAGTCGATAATTTATCACCTTCCAGATTTAAGAATTCGTTTGCTGGTACATTGTCTGGAAGAATATACTCCCCATGAGCATGTAAGATCGCAGGAAAGATAATACAGTGGAATACGATATTGTCTTTTCCAATAAAATGGATTAAGCAAGAATCATCTTCTGGATTTTCTTGTTTTTTCCAATAATTTTCCCAGTTTTTACCGTTGTCTATAGCCCATTGTTTTGTCGCTGAGATGTAGCCAATAGGAGCATCTAACCATACATATAGTTTTTTGCCCGCCGCTTCTTTCAGTGGAACATCTACTCCCCAGTCCAAGTCACGTGTCATAGAACGGGGTTGTAATCCTGATTTCAACCAAGATTGACACTGTCCAAAAACATTTGATTTTAAAACATCTTTTTTACCTTCGATCAACCATTTCTCTAACCAAGGTTGGTATTTATCCAATGGTAAGTACCAGTGCTTCGTTTTTCTTAATACTGGAGTTTTTCCACTCAAAGTCGATATTGGGTTTATCAAATCTGTCGGACTTAATGAAGTACCACATTTCTCGCACTGATCCCCATATGCTCCTTCGGACTTACAATTTGGACATGTCCCTACGATATAGCGATCTGCTAAAAATTGATTAAAATCTTCATCATAATATTGCTCTGAGAACTTCTCGATGAATTCCCCTTTTTCATATAAATTCAAAAAGAACTCTTGAGACAACGCATGGTGGATAGGCTCGGAAGTGCGGTGATAGATATCGAACGAAATACCAAATTCTTCAAAGCTTTCTTTGATCTGAGTATTGTATTTATCAATGATTTCTTGTGGTGTGATACCTTCTTTTTTTGCACGTATGGTAATGGCAGCTCCATGTTCATCAGAACCACAGACATATACGACGTCTTTATCGTTTAGGCGTAAATAACGCACGAAAATGTCGCCAGGGATATATGCGCCGGCCAAATGGCCAATATGCAAAGGACCATTAGCATAAGGCAATGCAGATGTAATGGTGTAACGTTTTTTGGATATATTACTCAATGCTATACAGTAAATTAATTGTTAGCGAAATAAAAAAACAAAGCAAATGTTTGTTTCTTTGACAAAGATAATTCAATTTGCGGTATTAAAATAAAGATTATGACGAAAATACCTGAATTTCTTAAAGCAGGCGATAAAGTCGCAATTGTCTGTCCTGCAAGTTTTATTCGAGGAAATATAGATGTAGCTGTTAAAATATTAGAATCTTGGGGTCTGGAGGTGCTTGTGGGCAAGACTGTCACCGCGGCGTACCATCAATTTGCTGGAGATGACCGTCAAAGGGCTGATGATCTGCAATGGGCTTTAGATGATCAATCGATCAAAGCTGTTTTTGCAGCACGCGGTGGATATGGTAGTGTGCGCATTATCGATCGGCTTGACTTTTCGAGGTTTAAAAAACAGCCCAAATGGATTGTTGGGTTTAGTGATATCACGGTACTTCACAGTCATATCCAAGGTCAATTTTCTATTCCGACCATCCATGGACAGATGCCCAAATCCTTTGAAGCTGGTACTGCCGCTTCTTTGCAAACACTGAAAGCTGCACTTTTTGGAGATGCGGTCGACTATTCATATCAGCAAGAAGAATTCCCTAATCGAGCAGGAGAGGCTGAAGGTATCCTTATTGGAGGAAATTTAGCTATTCTTCTATCTGTGTTAGCATCTGAGTCAGATGTCAATTACGATGATAAGATCTTATTCATTGAAGATGTAGGTGAGACTTTCTATAGTGTCGATCGGATGTTATGGGCGCTGAAGCGTGCTGGTAAATTTAAAAAATTGAAGGGTTTGATCGTAGGTGGTTTTTCCGGGATGAAAGATGCTGATCCTTCATTTGGACAATCTGTATCTGAAATTGTGATGGATAAAGTAAGGGAAGCAGATTTTCCTATTGCATTTGCTTATCCTGCAGGTCATATTGATGACAATCATGCATTAGTTTTTGGGAAGAAAGTCAAATTAAAGACAACAAAAAACAAGGTTTCATTAACATATATCGATTAAATACTATGGCCATATTTCAAACTTTAGGAAAATACAAAGATTTCGGTTTATTGATCATGCGTGTTGGACTGGGCGTGATGATGATTGTTCATGGATTTCCAAAGATGATGGGGGGAGTGGAGACATGGACGAAGTTGGGCGGTTCTATGGGAGTTTTAGGCATCCATTTTTTACCTGTTTTCTGGGGATTTATGGCGGCCATCACTGAAGGAGTCGGTGGACTATTTCTATTGATAGGACTTTGGACGAGACCGACTTTACTTTTTCTCGCATTTACCATGATTGTTGCCGCGCTTTTTCATCTTGGTAAAGGAGATGGAATTAAAGGGGCGTCCCATGCGATTGAATTATGCTGTGTGTTTTTAGGACTCTTATTTATCGGTCCAGGTAAATACTCTGTCGATAAAAAATAAAAATATCGCTCTATAAGCTGTTAATAGCGATGAACATAACAAATGCAGTATTATGAAAACGGAATAAAATTGGATAGGCATTTTGAAGTTATTCCTTTCAAAATAAAGAGACCAGAATTTTTTAACTTTCTGGTCTCTTTGTTTTACATTTAACAATTCAGAGTTGTGTTTGGCATTATCCTACGTAAATGACCACCATCTTAATGCCTGTTTTTGCATCAGATCAACTCTACTCTTAATAGGTGGATACAATACCCAGACCACCGTTTTGTGTGATTGTTCTGAACTTGTAGGTTGATTTATTGTTAAGAGGAATCGCGCCTTTGTATTCTTTTGATTTTAAAGTCGGCTCAGTATTATCTTCTGTATAATAAATTTTGAAACCGGGGTAATCGGTATTTGCTACCAATTTTCCATTTTCCAGTTTAACTCCAACAGCAGGAATTCGGTAATGATATCCCTTATTTAATTTGTCCAATTTCTTCAATTCATCGTTTCCTAACTTCTGCATAAAGGCAGCATAACCTTTTTGATAAGTCTGACTGTCAAAATTTTCGCCATTCTCCCAGCTTTGTTCAGGAGCCCATCCACGATCGGCAACAGCCAATAAACGTGGAAAGATCATTTCCTCAAGACGGATATCATTATTGATTTTTTCAGACCAAAGAGCAGCTTTGACACCTAAGAAATTTGCTTTACCTTTTTCAGTCAGATGCACTTTGTTTTTTGCAAAATCTTTCGGTAAATCATTTCCTGAATTGTCTTTAACAAGGTTGATGTAGTAATTTTCCGGAGCAAAAGAGTATGTTTTATTGATGTCAACCAAGCCTACCCAGCTGTGTCCAGGTTCAGCAAAGTTATGATCCCAGGTCATATCCATATAGTTGTTATAAGCAGAAGTAAAGACAACTTTGTAGCCCGCATTTGCCAAGCGATAAGCCAAATCTTCCTGTCCACCACCAATCAGGTTGTTCCAAACATTTAAGTTGATACTATGATCTGCAAGTGCAGGATTTACATCCATTCCTTTTCCGAAATTTTTCATCCCCATTTCTTCCCAACCCGACATAATCAAACCTTTGGAGTGGCACAATTCATTAATACGGTTGATGTAATATGGCCACACATCATGTACAGAAGAGATATTATTTTCTCTCATAAAAGCTTCGATTTTAGGAGACTTTTCCCATGCACCAGCAGGAGTTTCATCACCACCTAGATCGATCACTTTTAAAGGTACACCTGCTTGATCATGCATTTTTTTTATCTCATCGATGACTTTACTTAAAAAATGGTATGACGAAGGTAAGGCCGGATTTAATACATTGTCATTCCAGTTCTGTGCTGAGTTATAAATCGACTTGTCTTCTGGGTCATGTAACACATATTCTTCAGCAGCTTTTAAATCTCCAGCTTTCTTTAGTTTATGGTATCGCGCTTCCATTGATTTTATCGCAGCACGTGCATGACCTGGAGTTTCAATTTCAGGGATCACATCAATATGTCTAGCGGCCGCATATTTCAAAATATCCATATAGTCTTGCGTGCTGAGGTATTGTTTCTCTTTAGTTGCAGCGCCCGATCCATAGGCAGGTTGTATCGCATTCCCATCTTTATAGTTGGCAGATCGTACACTCCCTATCTCAGTCAATTCAGGTAGTCCCGGTATTTCTAAACGCCAGCCTTCATCATCGATAAAATGAAAGTGAAATTTATTGAGTTTGTATTGGGCCATCGCATCCAGGATACGGAGTACCTCCGCTTTGCTATGGAAATTACGGGCGACGTCCAGCATAAAACCACGGTATGGGAAACGAGGTTGATCTTTTACCTGGGCATACGGGAAATTTAATGTTTTGTTCTTGCTGTTCCAATCTACAGCAGGAAGCAAAGATTTTAAGGATTGCAAGCCATAGAATACTCCTGTTGCAGTACTTGCTTTAATCTCGATTCCTTTGCTATCGATGTTCAAAGCATAAGCTTCATCAGCAAATCCTGTTTCCTTGACGATTTTAATTTGTGCTTCTCTGTTTGGAGACTTTTGACCTTTTACAGCCGTTTGTTCTTGCAGGAATTGAATGAATAATGCGGTTTCATTATTAAATTCGGGATCATTACTGATGGAAATCGTATTGGTCAGTTTTAAAGATTTTGTTCTGTCAACAGTAATTTTTGCAGGTAAGGGTAAGATATCTTGTTGTTTACCGTTTGCAAGGAGTGCATTACTGGCAAACTTCTGTTCTAAGTAAGTTCTTTGTTGTTCCTGTGTAAATGTGTTTTTTTGTGCATCATATTTTTTGATGTCCGCATAAGTCCCTTTGTCGTCATAGCTAATGTAAAGACCAATAGGACCATCCGTATAATTGATCAAGCCACCTAGTGTCGTGAAATTGATCTCGATGGTATCTTTCGGTTTTAAGGTGAGATTGCTTTTCGCAAACTCGATCTGGAAAAGATCTCCATTACGATGAGACAATTTAAATCGGGAGTCAACAGATTTGGCATCTATTCCACGGATAAAATTAAACCATAGCGACCAATCTTTGAGCGCCAGTTGCTGGCTGTCATTATTTTGTATGATCAATTTAGAGGTTGGATTCTTTTTTAGGCTTTTTCCTGTCGGAACTTCCCAGCGCACTGAAATTTTATTTTCAATATTTGATGGTGACTGTGCAAATAGATTTGCAGTCAGCAAAGCCATTGTGGTGGACAGCCAAATGGACTTTTTATATGGTTGAATGTTCATCAATGAATAAGTTGTTTGGTTTGTTGTGTATCTAAAGATACAATTTTTAGAGAAATAAATAATTTTATCATATTTATTTTGGTAAATTAAATATACTTTCTATATTTGCACACCGAAACACAAAAAGGCCCGTTCGTCTAGGGGTTAGGACGTTAGATTTTCATTCTAGAAACAGGGGTTCGATTCCCCTACGGGCTACTAAAAAGCGACTCCAAAAGAGTCGCTTTTTTTATGCGCTGTGTTTGGGATATGTCCTTTTTTATGCTAAAGTATTTTTGTGTGATTTATATAAATTAAAACCCTTTTTAATTCCATTTTTTCCGTCAATTAATCTTTCTCAAAAGAAGCGCATGAATTATCTTTTCATTCTCTATCTATGGTATCGTTGTCATACTAATCAATTTTAAGTTAACATGTGCTTACGGTGAGTTTGATTATGTAATAAATCACATACATGGAATTTATATGGGTGAATTATATTATTTTTGGAATTTATGCTATTAATTAGCATACAAATTAAACTTAATTTAATGATGAATAAAAGAATTATATATGGTTTATTAGGGGTAGTTATTTTCAGCGGAAGTTTAAAATTTGGGTATGCCCAACAAAAGAATTTTGAAACCACTACCGTAGCAAGCCTTCCCTCTATATTTCCCTCACCTGTGTTTATGGAGCTTCAAGGAGAGAGCTTTCCTCTTGGACAGTCCGTTACTTTAGTCGCATTACCAGAGGTTGGTGAGTATACTAAAACTGCAGTAGTAAAGATGCTGAACAAGGCAGGAGTGAAGAATGTAAATACAACCCAAAAGATTCCTAAGTCAATTCGAGGTACAGTAGTGATTTTAGGGGAGAGTAAAAATGGGGAAGGAAAATCTCTTATTAGCAATCACAAAGGAAATTTAGATAATCACAAAGAAGGTTATGTAATTTCTAGTGGAAAGAAAGATCAAGGATTTTTAATTTCACTAATAGGTCATGATGCGCATGGTCTATTTCATGCCACACAAAGCTTTGCACAGTTAATTACAAACGCTTTCTTTCCATCATTATTGATTCAAGATTACCCAGCTCAGCCTATCCGAGGTTCTGTGGAAGGATTTTACGGGAAACCCTGGACTATGCTAGAGCGCGAGCAACATTTATTCTTTTTATCCTCTGTTAAAGCCAATACCTACGTATATACGCCAAAAGATGATCCTTATGCTAGAGATAGATGGAGAGAACCTTATCCAGCAGACACCTTATCAGAACTTGGTCGTATAGCAAAGATTGCAACCGATAATCATATCAACTTTGTTTATGCAATATCGCCTGGTCCAACGATTTGTTTTTCATGTAAAACAGATTTTGATCTGTTAAAAGACAAGGTAAATGCCTTAAGAAGTGTGGGTGTGCGTAGTTTTTATTTGGCATTAGATGATATTGAATATCAAAAATGGAACTGTAATCAAGACTCGATCACTTTTGGGAAATCCGGCCCCGAAGCTGCCGCTGTGGCACAATCATCCTTATTAAATAAATTGCAGGACTATATCAAGGGAGTAGATCCTGAGGCGCCAAATTTAATTATGGTTCCCACCGAGTATTATGATGCTAAAGAAACCCCGTATAAAGCCGCATTGCGTAAAAATTTAAATCAAGATATCGTTGTTCAATGGACAGGTACTGATGTCGTTCCGCCATCAATTTCTATAAATGATGCAAAAGCAGCTACTAAGGTTTTTGGAAAACCAACATTGCTCTGGGATAATTATCCTGTAAATGACTATGCAGAATCTAAAGGAAGACTTCTTTTAGCGCCATACGATAGAAGGGAAGCAGGATTATCAAAACAGCTTGCTGGCATTTTGTCCAATCCCATGAATCAGGAAGCTGCTAGTAGAGTGGCCATAACGGGAGTGGCTGCTTTTGCCTGGAATGATCAAGATTACGATGCTTCTCGTACTTGGACATTTGCTGCTCGTCAATTAGCTGGAAATAATCCAAAAACTACTCAAGCATTATTGCTGTTTTTCGATACCCAGCACTTAGCCCCAACATTTGGAACTCACCCTTGGCAAGTGCAAGCACCATCATTAAAGTTAATTCTAGATCAGTTTAGAGGTGCCCTTTCGTATGGTAATAAAGATGACCGTGCGCAGGCTATTAAAAGTCTACTAACTCATGCTCAAGAATTTAGAAATGCTCCAAATATTATTCGTTCAGGAACAATTGATAAGGGTTTTGTCCGTGAAGCTGGACCGTGGTTAGATGCGATGGCAATATGGGGAGAGGCTTTAGAATCTGCTGTCACAGGTTTGCAGGAGCTAGAGATGGGTAAAAGCAATAGTATCGGTTATTTTGAACAAGCTCAAGAACTCGCTAAAAAGGCGGCGGTTATTCCATCAACTCCGGGCGCAACTCGCTTTGAGGGGCCAGTTAAAATTGCAGACGGAGTATTGGATGTATTTATTAAGGATGCACCAAAATTACTTTATATAGCAAAAGGTAGTAAGTAGATCATACTTTTTGGTCAGATTAATCAAACGAGAAGATTTTTCATCTTTCATTGAAAGAGCAGCTAAAGGCAATTCCTTTAGCTGCTCTTTTTTAATGAAAGGTTTGATGATGTATAATTATATCACTGCTACATTAGGAAGTTTACCAGAAGTGGCAATCACGACACATTCAACAGTTCATTACCAAATTACGGTTACAAAAAAATGATCTTTTGAGGGAGAACCATTTAGAATTGTTTTTTGTCTTTATGAATGCTCCCATCACAAAAGAAGACTTCATCAGACCAATATAGTGTTTAGGAGCTAAATTATTTGATGGTGATATCGTTCATACTTTTTAGATATTTAGGTGATATTTTAAGGAAATTCGAAGGCTTTATATATAAGTCTTATGTTTTGGAAAAGTATTTCAAATTATAATGATCTGCGATTTGCCAATTGCAATATTAACATTTGTAGCACGGATATTTGATTGATATATAAAATATCGATCTTATGGAGCTAAGCTTTACGACGTGAAGATCGGTATGTACAATGCTGTAGATCCGCAGGAAGAATAGATTTTAAATTACCCCCTTCTTATAATTTTACCTTAAAATTCAAATAGAATTTAACCAATCTCTAACGTTTAATTTACGGTTATATTTGTGATAAGTTTTGGTTATTTATTCATAATTAAGATATTTATTTTTTTACTTAATTTGTGTTTTAAGTTATTCTTTATAATACTCCGCTAATTAATGTCTATCGCATACCGAATGTCCGTTATAATTAATTATTCCTCTAAATTAGAAGAATCTGCCCTCTCATAGTTGTTATGAATGAAGGGCTATATTTGATGGTGTCGACCATTTAAGCCCCTAAATTAGACGAATCCCCCCCCCTAGTTGTTATTAATGAATGGCTATATTTGATGATGTAAACTATTTAAATACTGTATCAGTCAGTATGCACTACTAATTATAAATACGAACCAACTAAAAATGATTAAGATTCTCTATAAACTAATGAATAATTTATACTCTTCATTTCTCGTATTTTTGCTTATTAATCTCACTTGTTTTAATTCACATGCTCAGCGTAATTCAACGGTTTCGGATGTCAATGCTGTGCTTCTTAATGCAGGTGAAAACAAATCAGAACTTGAGGAGGTTCTGAACTATTTTAAGAATAAGAATGATACAGTCGGTTTAAAGTCTGCGGAATTCTTGATTTCAAATATGGATATACATCAGGCAGTCAATTATTACTGGGTTGATTCTTCGGGCTGTAAAATTGATTTTAACGAATTTTCATATCAAAATTTTAAAGAATCAGTTACTTCATTTAGGCAAATTGTTGAGAAAAAAGGTCAATTGACCCCTGTTCCATTTAATTCTGAAGACATTAAAACCATCGATGCGAAATATTTGATAAATAATATTGAAGTTGCGATAAAATCTTGGAAAAACTCGAAAATCAAGAATATACCCTTCCAAATATTTTGCGAATATATATTACCTTATCGGGTAACAATTGAACCTATTCAGAAATGGCGCGAAAATTACCAAGAAGAATATAAATGGATTACTGATAGCCTTTTTAGCTTAGACTTAAAAACAGTTATGGGATTAGCTCAAATTGATTATAAAACGTCTTTTCTTTTTACATGGAATAAGGAGTCTCGTGATGAACCCTTGCCTAGATTGGGGGCAAAACATTTAATTTTCAGGAAAAAGGGAGCATGTGAGGATGTCGCGGCTATGGTGGCGTTCATATTTAGATCTCAAGGTATTCCTACAGCTTACGATTACATCCCCTTGTGGGGTACTTCTTCCGGAAAACATTTTCTAAATACCGTATTTGATGCCGATATGAATGCGGTTAAGTTCGATATCACTTTGCCGGGCTCACCTGTCGATCATACGCTTCCCAGGGAACCCGCAAAAGTTATCCGTACTACTTATTCGAAACAGAAGTCATCACTTGCATTTCAAGATTCGATCGCTAATATCCCTCCTGGCTTTATGCAAACGCAAAATTATATTGACGTTACAGCTGAATATTGGGATACCAGAGATGCTTATAGTAAGCTTTATCAAACTGAAATGGACAATCAGGTCGTTTATGCATGCATGTTTAGTGATGCAAAGTGGCAACCAATTTGGTGGGGTAGATCAATTGGAAAAAATGTAGTGTTCAAGGATATGCCGAAAGGCACGGCGATTTTACCGGCCTTTTTTAAAGGTGGCAACCTAGAACCAGCCGGTGACGTCAGGATTAATGGATTTAATAATGAGTTAGAACTTAAACCAGACTATGGTAATTTAAGAAATATTATAATTGAGGAAAAACAGGGTTATTTGATATTTAGAACTGATAATATGTACTCGCTATACATTTGGGATAGGGAGTGGAAACTTGTCAATAAACAAATGTATAACGATGGCTCGAGAACTATGTCGTTTGAAAATGTACCAAGGAATGTGCTAATGGTGCTAGTTCCGGAGTACTCGCAAGGAAAAGAAAGACCATTTATAATAACAGAAGATAATGCACGACATTGGTTTTAATGCTATGATACATAAACTAGTTATTTTTTTAGTGGGATTTTTTATTTGTATTCCACTTTACGGGCAGGTTCTAGGTGATTTGCGTGGATTTGATAATAGTATTGTGATACAAGTTTACGAAATAGTAAATATTGTTCCAATATCCGAAGAAAAGCAAGTCTTTTTGGCAGATGAGCTTACGAAACTTGGGTTGTCTAAAAAAAGTGTTGAAGAGAAATCACAGATACATAACAAAAGTGGTAATTCTTTTGATGATAAATTGGCAATACTTAAAAGTTTATTGTCTCCTATTGAATTTTGTGACTATCTAGCCTCTACAGCTTTTGTGGATGTAAAGCTATCCTCTGAGGTTTCCCAATTAAGATGGATTGTGAAGGATAGAAAAAATCTTAATTTAAGTGACCTACAAATAATGAAGTTACTGTCGGCCATTGATGAGGTAGAAAATTTGTACTTCTATCAAAAGAAATTGAGAGATAGTTTGGAAAACTTGACAATGTCCAAAAATCTTTCAGAAGATCAAGCTAAACGGTTTTTCAAAGGTAAGCTTCACCTGTTTGCACATAATAATACAGTGGACGCTCTTAACGTATCTAATTTAAGCTTATTGCTCGAGGAATTAGATTTGAAAATTGAGGATTTATATAATATTATATATAACTATGAGTTAGAGAAGGCGATTAACTTCGAATGGTTAAAGCTCAAAGAGAAAAATCTTGATGTCAATAAAGAGTATGCAAAACTGGCACTTGATAAACCTTCTGAATTGATTCAATTTGAAAGCTTTCAGAATTCATCATATAATCCAAGAATCAGCCATGTCCTATTCAAAAGAAAGGAATTAGGCCTAAATACAAATCAAATTAACAGTCTATCTTTATCGCTAAGGCAGTATTATGTATTAGAATATAAACAACGTTACGAAAAAAGTACTATTGATTTAGTGAAGTTTGAGTGGGCAGCCATCTCTAAAGTCTTACACGGCCAACAGTTCCAGCTTTATGTAGTCGTTCGAAATCATGAGAATGCTAAAAGCGATTCTGAAAAAAACCTCACTTCACTTGAAAAATTTAATCTTTTAGATCAAGCTAATCGCGATGCTGTGGCAAACCTTGTTTACGCTTATAATCTTAAGGTACGTAGTGCCGGCACTTGGACAACAATTGATCCATCGCAAAAGAGACTTTATGATCAACAGATTGCAGTGGACCAGAAACCAGAGATACTTAAAAAGCTTGATGTCGCAGTACAGAAAGAGAAAGAATCAAAGATGATTAAATTTTAACTGAATGTTTGTAATACTTGCATTTATTCATTTTTATTCGATTAAGCCGCCTTAATATCAAATTATGTAGTTGAAAATTATTTTAATTAATAAAAATTATTATGAAAACTGTAATAACCATTCTTATTATCGCTCATGTATACTTAATAACAAGATACTGTGTGTCAAAATTGTTTCCTAAGGAAGATCTTGATGAGATAACAAAATTGAAGAGATTAATAATAGTCGCCTTTATTCCATTTTTTGGCTATTATTATGTGTCTAATCTTGAAAAATAAATAAAAAATATGAAAATCAATTATTATTTCCTGTTTCTATTATTAATATTATCTTCCTGTGAGAAGAGAGAGAATATCGAAATGTCAACAAAAAATTCAGAAAATCATACCCTAAAAGGAAGGTTAAGTAGTTTAGGTTTCAATCAAATCGATCCAGGTAAGTTACAGAAAGGAATTTCTTACCATGAAATAGCTTCAGACGATGAATTAAATACATTACTAGACCAATTAGAAAATAAAAGTTTTCCGACATTGAAGAAAATAAGTGTTGAAGCAAATACTAAATCTAATCAATCTTATAAAATCTCCCCAAACAGTACACTTTCGCAAGCATTTTCGCTTTCTGAAGAATCTGGCGGCGGTGGAGGCTCTTTCGGTCCTGGCTTAGCATTTGGTGTTATTCCCATCCGAGTAAGCTTTTTTGCCAATTACTCCTATCCATGGTGCGACCTAGACGTAGAAGTAGCAATGACCAAAAATGCACATGGAAATGTAACCGGACATTTGGTTACCGTGAATGCAACTAGTGGAATAGGTGGTTTTAATTTAAATAGTTCGACGGCTTCCTCGCAACAGACCAATAGTGTTTTATTCTCGTTTAGTGGAATTCTTTATTGTGGAATACATTATCAGGGTAATTACTATGGCAGTTCTGGAACCATTACTGTAGAAGGGCATGCCACCACTGCTGGAGGAGGACGAGCAACATTCACTCCCATGAATTAAATGTAAATAGGGATCAAGTTAGCGAACGAATTGACGGTAAAGAACTTAGTCTGATA
Source organism: Sphingobacterium sp. MAE (assembly GCF_056711605.1). Lineage (NCBI taxonomy): Bacteria > Pseudomonadati > Bacteroidota > Sphingobacteriia > Sphingobacteriales > Sphingobacteriaceae > Sphingobacterium > Sphingobacterium sp. MAE. The sequence goes on from NZ_CM160044.1 coordinate 131,868, forward strand.
ATTTTTTTGTATAAACAAAATTGTACAAATAGTTATCAGACTAGCTTTGATATATTTTGTTTATCAATAATTAGTTATAAAAAATGCTCAATCCCAGCAGTGCATTTCGATTTTACTTCGATCGCTTCTATATATTTTCGATCTTTATAGTACTACCTTATTGCGAGCGTTTTTTTTCTGACGATGTCTTATCTGGTTTAGGATTAATATTCTGCGGTTTGAATACCGTGCCGTTCATTGCTATCGTTACCACAGAAGTCAAAATAAGCCGTCTCATTGGAGTTATTTGTATGGTTTTGCTCTCATTAAGTATTATGTTTTTCATAAGCTTCGACTTTTTCAGGTTGCTTTTATGTTCCAATTTCATCGTGCTAGTATTATATGTAAGCTCATCAAAATTAATAATTCAGGATTCCTCAAGTCTTGCCTTTCTTTCTTTTGCTAGTTTTGCAATTCTCCAAAACAATGATGGATATTTTCACAATAATGGGCTATCATTTATCTATCTCGCTCTATTGTTGCCCAACGTTGTTTATTTTTATTTCAACTCTCATAATGTTTTTAAGGTTGTATGTTTTTTTCTCTTCGTATATCTCTTAAAAATTAATGAATCTCGGCTTTTTGTTTTAAGTTGTTTAATTTCAGTTTTTTATGTTTTTTTGATTGTGTATAGAGAACACGAGCATTTTAAAAGACTCTTTGTATCATCGATAATCATAGTTTTCGTATTATTCGCTTTTATCATTACGAATTTAAAATTTAGTTCGACATTAGGACGTTTTGAAATCTACAAAATATCGCTAGATATGATTACTGATCATCCATTTAGCGGTATAGGTTTTGATAGTTTTAAACTTCATTATAACCTTTATCAAGCTAACGCCGTATTGAATAAATCAGTGATGAATGATCAACTTTTAAACAATACTTTTTTTGCAATAAATGAATATCTCCAATTGATTGTTGAATTAGGGATTGTTGGGCTCATATTGGTAGGGATTTATTTTTGTTTTGTTCTAAGGATATTAAAGCGATTACCTGCTCAAGTTGACAACGAGGACTTTGTCTATAAATTGTTTTTTGCGATCTTAAGTGTTTTGTTTTTATTTTCTTATTGCTTACACTCTTTACCTTTGATTCTACTTATTTTGACACTTATATCGCTTAGTAGGAAAGAAAATGCTGTGTTTCTTTTAAAAATTTCTAAAAAATACTTATGGTTTATTATTTCATTTTTTCTAATTTTATTTGTTTTTCATGCGTTTTTATACTTTCAGTTGATAAATCTTCAAAACTCTAGATCCAAGAGTGTTAAAGTGGATGGATATTCTACTTTATATCCTTTTGTATTTCACAATCCTGTTTTTTTATACAATTACGGTGTTCAGCAATGGGAAAAAGGTGAGGAAGAGAAAGCTCTGAAAACTTTCTTAGAGTGCACAACTATGCTATCGCATGCAGATCTGTATATTTATATAGGTTTGTGTTATCAAAAGTCGAAATTGTATTCAGAGGCCGAAAAATACCTTAATATTGCTAGGTATATGGTACCTCACAAATTGTATGCAAAATATTGTTTAATGAACTTATATATTGAAAAAAATGAGTGCGATAAACTTATTGATATTGCTAAAATAATTGTCGAACAAGATTTAAAAGTTTATTCAATGTTAGGAATGCAGATAAAGGATAGTGCTGAATTTGTTCTCTCAAACAATAAATGTCTCGTTCAAAAGTATGGTAAATAACTTTTGATCAATGAATTAATGTATCAAATGTTAGATTTTTTTTACTTTATTTATAAGAAGATATTATGGCATTTGATAAAGTGCAGAAGAGAAAGCTCTTAAGTAATCAAGATGAGAATAATGAGCAACAAGCTAATTGAAGGCCGAAAACCTATTTATTTTATTTCATTGCATGTCGCTCAGAAAGCAGGAGACAAAGCAAGCTATACAAAAAAATAAAGCTTTTGATAATCAGTATTATCGAGACCTCATTTTAAAAGCGTTATCACAGCATAGTACTATGTCCCGAAAAGATATTGATGAGTTGTTATGGAATAAATTACCGGATTGGATGACAGAGATACAGAGGAAGAAGAAAGTAGAAAACTTATTAACGGAGCGTAGAAAATTTAATAAAATTACCAACAAAGGAACTCGTAAACACTCCTCTTGGGAATTATTAAGTTCATTCTAAGAGAAAGATTAGGGAAAGAAATCGGAGAAAGATTAGGAAAAGGATTATTTGTTGTTTTTTTTGAACGATCATTATTTATAATTAATTCAAAAGAATATAGTTTTTTAATGTTATATTATTGTTAATATATTGTTATTATTTGGCATTATTTGAGAAAAAATATGTTTATTATTTATCTTTATCCGATAAAAAATATAAAAATTATGAATAAATGCATAAAGTCATTTTTATTTGCGACCTTAATATTAATTTCGGGGTGTAGCAAAAAAGGAATAGATGATCAGATTACCTCAAAGAAAGCAAGTTCAGCTGCAATACCTAGCGTGAACTTTAATTGGGAAACTGAAGATTATATGCCCGGAATGGTAAATAATAATCGAGTTTTAGTCCCATGGGCTAGCGGTTCAAATAGATCTTATCCGGACCATTTTATCGGAGACCACAGAAAAATTGAAGGTTGGGAGTTGGTTTATAATACTTTTGGTTTACCCCAACATAGTGGTCCTTTTGTTTTTGCGCTTTATAATAAATATCGTGGAACGCTTAGAATATATTCCTATATTCCCCCAGGTCTCAGTATACCAAGTTTTTATGCTCAACACGCTCTGGAGTTGCCAATGGGCATAGACTCAAAGATGCTGAATTTCTCTACTAGAGGAAAGATAAATATAGATTCTTCGGATATTAGAAGTAACCAAATCCAACCATACAAAACGGCTGCGACAGGTAATTGGTATGGAGCTGAATTTGATATTGGTTATGATCCACAAATAGCAAACAAAGAAGCGACATTGAGTGCATTTAAATTTGAAACTAATTCGGTCAATATCCAAAATGTTGAATTAAATGGTGTATCTAGTTCTACAGTGAATGGTACTATTTCAAATTCTGCATCCTCAAGTTTAGGCTCTATGCTATTTAATAAAGTGCAAAGTGGGGTGATCTCAATAGGAAGTCTTGCAGCATTGAATTCGTTTGGATTTACAGGCGCTTTACAAACATCACTAAAAAACGCATTTACATCAGCTCAATCAGGTTCTTTAAATGGATTAATGAATGCAGTCTTAGGTTTAGGAGGAGGCAGTAGCGGTACGACTTACAGAGTTAAATTGAACATTAAATCTGATCATAAATTCACTGGTAGCATTCAGGAAACATTTAATATTCATAACATATCTTTGGCATTACCAGGGACAAAAAACATGCAGAATGTTCAAGGAGTAATACCATATTACAATAGTGTAATGGGTGTCTTTAATCTTTCGCAGAAACCATTAGTAAAAGGCGCCTACTCTGTTACTACTTTTAGAGGGAAAAATGGTACAAGCGAGGTAAGAGTTTATAGAGCGCCTTTTACGATAGACCAAAGCAAAATTTCTCCGGTCTGGAACCCCGCAATTATCAATGCAAGTTCAAGCGGGGCACATATTGCAAACTATAAAATGGAAGTCTTCACTTACGTAATTGCGGAAAATGATTTATGGCATAATGAAATTGAAGATGCGCTACCTTCCGGTTATCAGGTTTTTGAATTCGAAGGCCGAAAAGCAGCGATAGTACCTCCTGGAACTCCTCTTCCGCAAGAAAATAGATATTATGCCGGCACAGAAACAGGCGACGGCGAGTATTACTTGAGAAAAGGTTATGGTTACGGTACGTATGGTAAAGAAATGCAGAATGAATTTATTAGGGTATCTTTTGATGTAGTTCCAAATAACGGTGATCCATCTACAAAAGTTGTAAAGTCTTTTTCATTAATTTGGGATGGTATAGTTACACAATAAAATTAACACCCTTAAAAAGACAGAGTCTAGAAGAACGAACAATTCAACTTCAATTACGGTTTATAAAAATACATATGATTATGACAAATTACCCCAAAGTATTTTTAGTATTTATACTGCTTCTTAGCGGGTGTTCGAAAGATGCTAATCTAGAGAAGTCCATAACTGATTTCGGATTTAAATCAGTAGATAACGTCTTATCTTTTGATGATGAAATTCGTGTTCCAACTTTCACATGGATAACATTTGTCAATAGATCGACGAGTTCTGGTGCTACAGCTAATTACACTTGGAACTTTGGGAACAATACAAGCTCTAGTGATAAATCACCTATAATACAATACTTCGATGCCGGCATTTATAATGTAACGCTATCTAATACCAATGAGATCCAAAATTTGACAAAACAAAAAAAAGTAATTGTCGTAGATCGATATGCTGAGTTTGTTACATTGCAGGCCAATAATATTAAAGATGATAAGACTTTAAAAGATTTTAACGGAAAAGAATTGGAAGTGTTCTTGCGGATTTACCGTCCTTTGAATAACACCGACAAAAATTTAGATTCTTTGGATATGGTATACGAATCCAAAGCTCAGTCGGTTATTGGTTTGGGGCAAGAAATTAGGACCTTTGTTTTGCCGGCGAGAAAATTTACTATTGTACCATCAGATGCTCCAATTAATAAACATTTCATTTATGAGATTTTTATTAAAAGTGATACTCATCAAAAATCTTTGATACTAAATAACCCATTGATAGGAAGATATGGATCTTATGAAGAGAATATTAATGAGACTACACAAATGAAAATATTTGGTAGTACAGCAAATATGACTGTTGTAGCAAAATATGATAGTAAGTAACTTTTTAAAACTATTTTTAATCTTAATTCAATTCTATTTAATTGGAGAATCCTATAGCCAGCTTCGAATCGGAATCGGAACTAGTTATGGGATTCCCATCTCCTATCCTACGACAAAAGATAATAATTTCTCTGAACATAACTCCATTGGATTTTCACCATCTATTGATGTAGAGTTGGAAATAAATTCCTCATGGCAAATACAAATTGCGCTTTCGCATTGGCAAAATGTAAATATGATTCAATCTAAGACAGACTCTCGTATAAATTACAAGAAAGAAGCAAGAAATATAACTTTGCCGATTCTTCTGAATAGAACACTGTTAATAACTCCTGTAACAGTAGGATTTGGTTTAGGGATATGGTGTTCTAAATTATATAAAAGTGTTCAATATGGAACTACAGCTGACGTGTTTTCGAGTGATATTTCCTTTGAAAACGGAGAATATATTGAGAAATTAACGATGATAAGATATTCAGACCGAGAACCTTTAAATAGAAATTATAAATTTGGAGCAATAGGAAACATATCTTTATCATCATCAGTTCATAAAAAGTTAATTTTAGGTTTGGGTCTAAACTACATGCATAATATGTCAGGAAAACACAATTATAATTCCAATAATAATGTTTTTACTCTTCCAAATAGAATAAATCCATATCTAAAACTTTCATATGGTCTTTAGCGTTTTACTTCATGCAAAAATTTTATTGCTGCTTCCAAGTAAGGATCAGAATTGGATGCTGTGTCTGAAGTATCAATACGTATTAATGTTTTTGGTTGTAGCCCTACGCCTTCATAATTAGAATTGTCAGCTGATCTATAATCTAATGATGTCATATTTACAGTCATAAAATTAGGAATATCAAAAGATCCTGATAAGAAAATCTTAGGATCTCCTTGAATACCAGTGATACCAGCAGTTTTCTCACCAATAATATTAGTATTAGATAAGCCCGAAAGTGAAATGGCAAAAATTTCGGCAAGTGATGATGTATTTTTATTAACTAATACGGCTATATGCTCTGGCGCAGATTTCGTTCGAACTGGGCTTGGATTAATTGTTGTTTTAATCCATGGAGTATAAGAAAAGGGCCCCTTGGAGCTTTTACTTCTCGTAGAACCAATTACTAGAGATCTCTCAAGCAGTAATGGCATAATAACATTTAAATCTGCTAGATCACCGCCAGAATTATCGCGTAAATCCAAAATTAGCTTTTTTGTATTTACAGTACCACTTGTTAAATCATCAATGAGTTTCTTACATGTTAACTTGAACGTAGAGTTGATATTGCTTGTCAGGGTACGTCCAATATTGAAATTATTGATCCCTACATAGTATAAATTATCCTCAATACTCCCGATCAAGATCTGAGCTGATTGGTCAATATCTGATTCAATATTTTTAGCATAATAATAATTACCTGAGAAATACTGATAATTGAGTAAATGGGCATTAGTTCTTTTCAAATATGCTCTTTTAGGATATAACCTTAGACCAGACAATTCTTTTTCATGGAACTCCAGATAAAAATGACCATCAATAAGTGGCGAGATAATTTTCTGAAAGTAGTCAATCGCTAAAACACGGTCATTGCTATTGGAGTGGTCCAGTTTCGAGAACTTATTGCAGTATTCATAATAAATTCGATTCCATTCCAAAGAATCTTTATACCAATACACATATTTGGAAGACATGCCACTCCAGAATTGATCAAATATGGTATGAAAAGAAATGTCGTTAATTTCTTTATCGTCATCATGTTTTCCACATGATACCAGAGCTATGCCAATGACTGATACAATGATAAAATTTTTGATGATCCTTTTTTTAATCAAGATATCTTTTGCAAACATTAGTTTTTTTATGTAAAGATAATCGATTCGAACATATTTAATATAGACAAAATAGGATCAACATACTTAACCTTGTAAAGTATTATAAGTGGAATTATTATCATGCGGACGATAGAAGATAAATATTTATACCTCCAATATAGTATGCCCGAAGTCGAAAGTAGAACTGGATACCGGTTTGCTTTTTTTGCTTGTAGTCTAAGGTTTTTGGAAAACCAACATTGCTCTGGGATAATTATCCTGTAAATGACTATGCAGAATCTAAAGGAAGACTTCTTTTAGCGCCATACGATAGAAGGGAAGCGGGGTTGTCAAAACAGCTTGCTGGCATTTTGTCCAATCCAATGAATCAGGAAGCTGCTAGTAGAGTGGCCATAACGGGAGTGGCTGCTTTTGCCTGGAATGATCAAGATTACGATGCTTCTCGTACTTGGACATTTGCTGCTCGTCAATTAGCTGGAAATAATCCAAAAACTACTCAAGCATTATTGCTGTTTTTCGATACCCAGCACTTAGCCCCAACATTTGGAACTCACCCTTGGCAAGTGCAAGCACCATCATTAAAGTTAATTCTAGATCAGTTTAGAGATGCCCTTTCGTATGGTAATAAAGATGACCGTGCGCAGGCTATTAAAAGTCTACTAAATCATGCTCAAGAATTTAGAAATGCTCCAAATATTATTCGTTCAGGAACCATTGATAAGGGTTTTGTCCGTGAGGCTGGGCCTTGGTTAAATGCGATGGCAATATGGGGAGAGGCTTTAGAAGCTGCTGTCACAGGTTTGCAGGAGGTAGAATTGGGTAAAAGCAATAGTATGGGTTATTTTGATAAAGCTCAAGAACTTGCTAAAAAGGCGGCGGTTATTCCATCAACACCAGGTGCGACTCGCTTTGAAGGGCCAGTTAAAATTGCAGACGGAGTATTGGATGTATTTATTAAGGATGCACCAAAATTACTTTATATAGCAAAAGGTAGTAAGTAGATCATACTTGTTGGTCAGATTAATCAAACGAGAAGATTTTTCATCGGCGCATTAAAAGAACAGCTAAAGGTAATTCCTTTAGCTGTTCTTTTTTAATGAAAGATTTGATGCTATATAATCATATCTCTGCTTCTTAGGAAAGTTTACCGGAAGAGGCAATCACGACACATTCAACAGTTCATTACCAAATTACGGATACAAAAAATTGATCTTTTGAGGGAGACCCATTTAGAATTGTTTTTTGATTATATGAATGCTCCCATCAAAAAAGAAGACTTCGTAAGACCAATATGGTGTTTAGAAGCTAAATTATTTGATGGTGATATCGTTCTACTTCTTAGATGTTTATGTGAGATTTTAAGGGTATTCCAGGGCTTAAACTATAGATCTTAGGTGCTGAAAGGAGTTTCAGATTATAATAATTTGCAATTCGCGAATTGCAAATTAAAATATTAACATCTGATATTCAGCAGGATTTGATCATGCATAAATCATAACCTTAACTGATGTAAAATTATATGATAATTTTAACATCTCCGTATTTTATAGCTAGTAAGCTTGAGGATTTGAAAGGTAGAGAAGAAGAAGATGGAAGAATAAGTCATGATTTCGAAGATTTCTTTTGAAGTAGAGTTGCAACGCTAATCAATGACAATTGGAAGTATTTCCTTAGCTTTGTAATGACTAAGCGATGGATAGATATTAGTTAGTGCCAATTGTAAATTATTTTTTAATGAATACCGAAGTACTCGAAACACTTTTAAGGTTATCCTCGGAAAATGAGGTAGTTGAGTTTAAGGAAGCGAAGAATAACTATGACTTTTCAAAACTGGGGAAATATTTCTCTGCAATCAGCAATGAAGCTAGTCTATGTGGTAAGTCCTATGGATGGTTAATTTTTGGTGTCGAGGATAAGAAGCATACTATTGTTGGGAGTAATTACTGTACTAATCGTGGTGATCTCGATAAGCTTAAAGGAGAAATAGCAAATAAGACAACCAATAGAATTACCTTTATTGAGATACATGAGGTGATTAAAGAAGGACTTCGTGTGTTGATGTTCCAGATACCTGCCGCACCAAGTGGTATTCCAGTAAGTTTTGATGGACATTATTATGCTCGGGATGGAGAAGAACTTGTTCCTCTTAATCTTGAGAAAATAGAACGTATCAGAGCTCAAGCTACTCAAGGAGACTGGAGTATCAAAATTGTTCAGGATGCTTCGATTGACGATCTGGACGAAGAAGCCATTGCAGTTGCAAGAAAAAATTTTAAAAGTAAATTTCCTGATAAAGCAGAAGAGATCGATACATGGGATACCATTACTTTTCTCAACAAAGCTAAACTTACGATAAAAGGAAAGATCACTCGTACCGCATTAATTTTGCTTGGTAAAGAGGAGGCCGATCATCTGTTGAGTCCTGCTGAAATAAAGATTCGTTGGAAGTTGGTTGATGGTGATAATAACGATATAGACCATGAGATTTATGGAATACCTCTAATTCTTTCGGTTGAAAAGGTATTTGCCAAGATTAGAAATATCAAATATCGTTATATGAAAGAGGGGACTATTTTTCCAGAAGAAACCTCAAAATATGAACCCTTTTCCATTCGCGAGGCTATCAATAACTGTATAGCTCATCAAGATTATACAAAGGGCGCGCGCATTAATATAGTCGAAATGGAGGATCAGCTGGTTTTTACAAACTATGGTTCTTTTATCCCGGGTAGTGTAGAGAAGGTGGTTATTGAAGATGCACCTGAAGAATTCTATCGGAATAAATTTTTAGCGACAGCTATGTTCAACTTGAAAATGGTTGAAACTGCGGGAGGAGGGATTAAGAAGATCTTTAATTATCAGCGAGCTCGATTTTTTCCGATGCCAGACTATGATCTATCAGATAATAAAGTTAAGGTTACTATCTCCGGTAAAGTATTGAATTTGGACTATGCTCGCTTATTAGCACAGAATAAAGCTCTCTCCCTAGAAGATATTATGGCATTGGATAAAGTGCAGAAGAGAAAGCCCTTAAGTAATCAAGATGAGAAGGAATTAAGGCGCAAGAAGCTAATTGAAGGCCGAAAACCTAATTATTTTATTTCATTGCATGTCGCTCAGAAAGCGGGAGACAAAGCCGGCTATACAAAAAATAAGGCCTTTGATAATCAGTATTATCTTGACCTTATTTTAAAAGCTTTATCACAGCATAGTACTATGTCCCGAAAAGATATTGATGAGTTGCTATGGAATAAGTTACCGGATTGGATGACAGAGATACAGAGGAAGAAGAAAATAGAAAACTTATTAACGGAGCTTAGAAAATTTAATAAAATTATCAACAAAGGAACTCGTAAACACTCCTCTTGGGAATTATTAAGTTCATTCTAAGAGAAAGATTAGGGAAAGAAATCGGAGTAAGATTAGGAGAAGGACTAAGAAATGAAACTGGAGAAAGATTAGGGAAAGGATTTAGAAATGAAACCGGAGAAAGATTAGGGAAAGGATTTAGAAAAGAAACCGGAGAAAGATTAGGGAAAGGACTAAGAAAAGAAACCGGAGAAAGATTAGGGAAAGGACTAAGAAAAGAAACCGGAGAAAGATTAGGGAAAGGACTAAGAAAAGAAACCGGAGAAAGATTAGGGAAAGGATTTAGAAAAGAGACCGGAGAAAGATTAGGGAAAGGACTAAGAAAAGAAACCGGAGAAAGATTAGGGAAAGGATTTAGAAAAGAAACCGGAGAAAGATTAGGGAAAGGATTAGGGAAAGAAACCGGAGAAAGATTAGGGAAAGGAACTGGAGAAAGATTAATGCGGAAGTCATGCTGGCGGTCAACCCAAATTAAAAAAGACCAAACCTTTATATGTCGCAATATTCACCAATCTTATCTATAATTTGCTTTTTAAAAATGCTATTGCCAGAGCAAAGGCTCACCCCGCTATACAGGGACTCGGTTCAAAGGATTTAATGTATGTTGATGATATTTCCTTCGGTCGTGCCGCATCAATTTTTATCGAATCTGATGCAGACTATGAGACTATAAAAAAGGTGATAGAAAAAAGTCTTTAAACAGATCTTACTGAAGAAGAAGAGGCAATCACGACACATTCAACGTTCAATTAACAAATTGCGGATTAAAAAAAATAGATCTTTTAAAGTATTAATATCTGGTATCCGGCTGGACTTGAGTATTCGTAAAATTGAATGTAGCTTAGAATATTCGTATCTTAGTCTATGCAATTATTTACCCAGGTAAAGAATAAACTATCTGAATTAAAAGAAAAGCCGTTTAAGTTAGAAAAGAACCTACAAAGACTCTTTGAAAACAATCTTGAGGTGATAACCGGATTGAAGCTGATTAAATCTGAATTTATCATTAAAGCACAGCGTTTTGACTCCTTAGCTTATGACCGAGACAACAACTCTTTTGTAATAATTGAATACAAACGAGAACGTAACTTCTCGGTTGTAGACCAAGGTGTATCATATCTGAATCTCATGCTGGAAAATAAAGCTGAGTTTATTGTTGAATATAATGAGTCCCAACAAGAAAACCTTAAGCGATCGGAGGTGGATTGGTCACAGTCAAAAGTTATCTTTGTGTCACCCTCATTCACAGACTTTCAAAAACAAGCTTCAAACTTTAAAGATCTTCCGATTGAGTTATGGGAGGTCAAACAATACGGGGATGATATTATTGTCGTGAATCCTGTTAAGAAGTCCAAATCAGCTCCCACAATCAAAACCATTAAGACTGCCTCGAATTCTGAATTGGAAAAGATTTCCAATGAGGTGAAGGTTTATACAGAAGATACCCATTTGGAAGGAAAACCAGACCATACGAGAGAGCTTTATGATACGTTCAAACAATCTATTTTTAATTTGGATAGTAACATAGACGTTAGGCCTAAAAAGATGGAGATTGGTTTCACCAAAGAAGGTAAGATTTTTACGGATATCTGTATCCTTAAATCCAGTTTGAAAATCTGGATTAACCTAAAAAGAGGAGCTTTAGACGATCCTAAGGGGCTTGCTAGAGATGTGTCATCCATAGGACATTGGGGCAATGGTGATTATGAGATTATTGTGGGGGATACCAAAAATTTGGAGTATATTATGAGCTTGGTCAAGCAGGCTATTGTAGTTTAAACTTGCTATATTTACCTGCATAAACTGATTTTTACAAGCTGGTTTATTGATTTGCAACATAGATTCTTACTAGGAATTGAAAATGACGAGAGAAAAACAGATAGAAGAAGGTCTTATTAATAAGTTGGAAGACTTAAAATATACATTGCGCCCTGACATTCGTGATCGGGACAGTTTAGAAAAAAATTTTCGACAAAAATTCGAGACGCTTAACCGCGTCAGTTTAACTGATGCAGAGTTTTCTCGTATACGGGACGAAATTGTAACACCTGATGTCTTTGTTGCTTCTAAACGCTTGCGTGAAGTCAATTATTTACAACGGGAAGATGGTACGCCGCTACATTATACCTTGATCAATATTAAAGATTGGTGTAAGAATGACTATGAGGTCATCAGTCAGTTGCGAATCAATACTGAAAATAGCAATCACCGCTATGATGTGATTTTATTGATCAATGGATTGCCATTGGTGCAGTTAGAATTGAAGTCATTGGAGATTACGCCGCGCAAAGCCATGCAACAGATCGTTGATTATAGAAGTGATGCAGGCAATGGGTATACCAATAGTTTGCTTTGTTTTATGCAGCTTTTTATCGTTAGCAATAAGACAAACACGTATTACTTTGCAAACAATAAGAATCAGCACTTCAGTTTTAATGCTGACGAGCAGTTTTTACCTGTTTATCAACTTGCGGATGAAAAAAACAAAAAGATAACACACCTCGATACCTTTGCTGAAAAGTTTCTTTCCAAATGCACCCTTGGCGAAATGATTAGTAAATACATGGTATTGGTCGAAAGCGAGCAAAAGCTGTTGGTGATGCGACCTTATCAGATTTATGCTGTCAAAGCGATTATGGACTGTATTCATCAAAATAGGGGCAATGGTTATATCTGGCATACAACAGGTAGCGGTAAGACGCTGACCTCTTTCAAGACTTCTACTTTGATGAAAGATAATCCCGACATAGAAAAGTGTCTTTTTGTGGTCGACCGAAAAGATCTTGATCGCCAAACGAGGGAAGAATTTAATAAATTTCAGGAAGGAAGCGTTGAGGGAAATACCAATACAGAGACATTGGTGAGACGTTTATTATCTACAGATTACGCGGATAAAGTGATCGTAACCACGATCCAGAAGTTAGGATTAGCCTTAGATCCAAATAACAAGAAAAATTATAAGGAACGTTTACAATCTTTAAGCAACAAACGTATAGCGTTTATTTTCGATGAGTGCCACCGTTCACAGTTTGGCGACAACCACCAAGCTATTAAGGAATTTTTTCCAAAAGCACAGCTTTTTGGTTTTACAGGGACGCCGATTTTCGATACTAATGCAACTTATATCAAAAAGGACGGTGAACAAGGATCTTATAAAACCACGGAAGATATCTTCGAAAAACGTTTACATGCTTATACCATTACGCATGCCATAGACGACAAGAATGTCCTGCGTTTTCATATTGATTATTATAAGGGCCAGGGAAATAGTAATCCCAAACCGGGTGAGACGATTACCCGCCAGGCAATCGCGGAGGCTATAATGGAGAAGCATAACGCAGCTACGAATTCACGGAAGTTCAATGCGGTATTTGCTACGGCTTCGATCAATGATGCAATCGAGTATTATCAATTATTCAAAGCGATACAGAAGGAGAAGCTGTCTCAAAATAAAGACTACATTCTATTAAATATAGCCTGTGTTTTCTCACCTCCTGTACAGGTTTTGGATAAGAGCAATAAAAATATAGCCGATATCAAGCAACTACAGGAAGATCTGGAGCAGGAAAAAGAAGACAACCAGCACAATCCAAACGAGAAGAAAAAAGCGTTAAAGACAATTATTGCTGATTATAATAAGCAGTACGGTACCAACCATTCCATTAATGAGTTCGATCTCTACTATCAAGATGTGCAGAAACGTATCAAATATCAGAAATACAGCAATGGTGATTATGCGCATGAAAATAAGATCGATATCGTGATCGTTGTTGATATGTTGCTTACAGGTTTCGATTCCAAGTTTCTCAATACACTCTATGTTGATAAGAATCTTAAGCATCATGGTTTAATACAGGCGTTTTCACGTACCAACCGTGTGCTCAACGATACAAAACCTTATGGTAATATCTTGGATTTTCGTGGTCAAAAAGGTGCTGTAGATGAATCGATTGCTTTATTCTCAGGTGAGGATTCTGGTAAAGCCCGAGAAATATGGTTGATTGACCCAGCACCTATAGTCATCGAAAAATTTGAAAAAGCGGTTGCTGCTTTAGGCGATTTTATGACGCAGAGCAATCTGGCCCAAGAACCCGAAGAAGTGTACAATCTTCGAGGTGATACCGCGCGTATTAATTTTATTAAACATTTCAAAGAGATACAGCGACTTAAGACGCAGCTCGACCAGTATACAGATCTGGACGAGGAGCAACGTATCAAGATTGAAGCTATTCTTCCTGAAGATAGATTGCGATCCTTTAGAAGTTCCTATATCGAGACAGCTAAGCAGCTCAAGGAAATACAAGAAAAGGAGGGCGATGATGCACCGGAGGAAATTCAACAATTGGATTTTGAATTTGTACTATTTTCGTCTGCCATTATTGACTATGATTATATCATGGGTTTGATTGCGGATTACACGCAGAAGAAACCTGCACGACAGAAGATGACTAAGGCGCAACTTATTGATTTGCTCAGTTCACATACCAATCTGATGGAAGAGCAAGAAGATATGATTGCCTTTATCAAGACCTTGAGTTCCGATCAGGGGCTGACCGAAAAGGAGATCCGTATAGGATACGATGTATTCAAGACTGAGAAAAAGGAAAAAGAACTAGCTGTTGTCGCCCAAAAGAATGGGTTGGAGGTAGCTGATCTGAAGACCTTTGTTGACGATATACTCGATCGGATGATATTTGATGGCGAGAAACTGACAGATTTATTAGAACCTTTGGAACTGGGTTGGAAAGAGCGTCGAGTCAGGGAGTTGGAATTAATGGAGGATCTGTTGCCATTGCTTCGCAAGCAGGCACAAGGCAGAGAAATTGCAGGATTAGTTGCTTACGAAAAATAGACATTATAAGGCTAGACTTAACACGTCGGAATATGGAACTTTCGAATAACGAACATAACTTCTATAGCGAAATTAGAAACTTGCTTACACAGTCACGGAGCGAAGCTTATCGTGCGGTCAATACCATTATGGTACAAACCTATTGGCAGATTGGTAAGCGTATTGTGGAGCAAGAACAGCAAGGCAATAGCCGTGCGGGCTATGGGGATTTCATAGTGGCGGGTCTTTCTAAGTATTTGTCAGATACATTTGGTAAAGGTTTTTCAGAAGCCAATTTGCGGAACATGAGGCAGTTCTACCAAGTGTTCCCTGAATTTGATCAATCCGTTACGCAGCGCGTAGCGAATCTTAGCTGGACAAATATCCGTTTGATTATGCGGATCGATGATACCAGCGAACGGGACTATTATATCAAGGAGGCCACAGAGCAAAATTGGACCTCACGCGTATTGGAACGGAATATCAAGAGCGGTTACTACCGTAGATTACTTTCTACCCAGCATGTACATACGCTTTCTGATCTGGAGAAATATAACCCGGCGGACTTTATAAAAGACCCCTATATTGCCGAGTTTTTGGATGTGCCCGAAGATTTGAGTGGAAAAGAGTCTATTTTAGAAAAAGCATTAATCAGCAACCTACAAAAGTTTCTGCTTGAACTTGGAAAAGGATTTTCTTTTGTCGAGCGTCAGATGCGCATCAGCACAGAGACCTCACATTTTTATGTGGATCTGGTTTTTTACAACTACCTATTAAAATGCTTTGTAGTAATTGATTTGAAAACAAGCAAGCTCAGTCATGGCGATATTGGGCAGATGGATATGTACGTTCGTATGTTTGATGCATTGAAAAGAGGCGAGGACGACAATCCGACTATGGGTATTATACTCTGTGCTGAGAAAGATGAAACCATTGTCAAATATTCGGTTTTAAAAGAAAATAAGCAGCTGTTTGCTTCTAAGTACAAAACGGTGTTGCCTACCGAAGAGGAACTGGCAGAAATTATTGCGATACGCAATCATAAATTGATTGAAATAAGAGAGGATAATGACTAAACATAACGACCATAAAAATATACCCGAACTACGTTTTCCGGAATTTAAGGATGATGGGGAATGGGGAGAGGAATCTGTTGGAGATATTTATGAATTTAAGACGACAAACTCCCTTTCAAGAGAAAATTTAAGCTATGATGATGGTATAATTAAAAATATTCATTACGGAGATATACATACTAAATTTGAAACATTATTTAATTTAGCAAAGGAGGAAGTGCCTTATATCAAGGCTACTAGTATTGTGCTAAACAAATTAAAAGAAGATAGTTATTGTAAGGAAGGGGATATGATTTTTGCCGATGCATCAGAAGATATGGATGATATTGGCAAAAGTATTGAAATCTTGAATTTAAATAATGAAAAGTTAGTTTCTGGTTTGCACACTATTTTGGCAAGACCGAAAGATAAAAAACTTATTGTTGGTTTCGGTGGTTATCTGTTTAAATCTGAACCTGTCCGGAAGCAAATCCAGAGAGAATCACAAGGAGCCAAAGTTTTAGGAATCTCAGCAACAAGGCTATCAAACGTTAAAATTTCATTCCCGAAAAATGGTGGGGAGCAAAAAAAAATTGCTGATTGTTTATCCTCTTTCGATGAAGTAATAACAGCACATTCCAATAAATTAAAAGTACTTAAAGATCATAAAAAGGGATTGATGCAAGTTCTTTTTCCGCAGGAAGGAGAGAAGGTGCCAATGTGTCGATTTAAGGAGTTTGAGAATGGTGAAGAGTGGGTACAGAAAACTTTAGGGGAAGTTGCTGAAATAGTTACAGGCAATACTCCAAGTACAAAAGATGTTATAAACTATAATGGTTCTAATTCATTTGTATCACCAGCGGATATTAGTAATAAAAGATATGTTACGGAAACCAAAACTAATTTAAGTGACGTTGGGTTTTCAAAGACAAGGAAAATCCCAGCAAATAGTGTTTTATTTGTCTGTATTGGTTCAACGATTGGAAAAATTGCTCAGAATAAGTCTCAGTGCGCCACCAACCAACAAATAAATTCATTGATTTCTTATAAGGGGTATTCAAGTGATTTTTTATACTCCTTACTTGATAGTAATTCTAAAAAAATAGCTACAATGGCAGGAAATCATGCAGTTCCAATAATCAATAAAACAACATTCTCAACTGTAAAGATGATTTTCCCACCAATTTTGGAAGAACAGGACAAAATCGCCGAGACCCTATCTTTATTGGATAATTTAATTACTGCACAATACGATAAAATCGATCAGCTCAAGTTCCATAAAAGAGGACTGATGCAGAAACTATTTCCAGCTATTAATGAATAGACAATGAGTACCAAACCTAAAATAACAAAGTATAAAACGCTGGACAAAATCGCTATACGATTGCGGGACGATCTCAATGACAATCATTTTGTGCTGCTGTACGCCTATAACGGTACAGGGAAGACACGTCTGTCGATGGAGTTTAAAGAACGAGGGAAAAGGCTTAAAGGTAGTACAGGACCGGACACGCTTTATTTCAACGCCTTTACAGAAGATCTGTTTTCCTGGGACAACGATTTGGATAATAACACAGAACGAGTTCTGAGGATTAATAGTAAGTCTAAATTTTTTAATGGCCTCCGTGATCTAGCCTTAGAAGAGAAAATTTTTGCTTATCTCGAGCGCTATGCCGAATTTGATTTTAAAATCGATTATGACGAATGGACGGTAACGTTCAATAAGGAAGAGACGACGCATATTAAGATTTCGCGTGGCGAGGAGAACATCTTTATCTGGTGTTTATTTCTTTCGATCTGTGAGCTGGCGATCGATGGGGCAGAAGCTTATGACTGGGTAAAATACATCTATATCGACGACCCGATATCCTCTTTGGACGATAACAATGCTATTGCCGTAGCAAGCGATCTAGCTCAGGTACTTAAAAAAGGGAAGGATAAAGTTAAAGTAGTTATTTCTTCACATCATGCCTTATTTTTCAATGTGATGTGCAATGAACTGAAACAGCAAAAATACAAAAGACACTTTTTGCTCAAAAATGGTAGAGATGGGCATACCCTTCGTGCTACGGATGATACTCCGTTCTTTCATCATGTCGCTATATTGAGCGAATTGAAGCAAGTGATGGAAAGCGGAAAGATTAATACCTATCATTTCAATATGCTCCGTAGCATTCTAGAGAAAACAGGAACCTTTTTTGGCTACGATGATTTCTCTAAATGTATACATGGTATCGAGGATGAGGTACTCTATTCGCGCGCACTGAATTTGCTTAGCCATGGTAAGTATTCTATATACGAACCACAGGAGATGGGACCCGATACAAAGGACCTTTTTATTAAGATATTAAAAGCATTTTTGGACAAATATCAATTTGAATTACCGGAAATGTTAGTTGAAAAAACAGTACAAAGTCAAGATGACACACAAGGAACAACAACAGCTGGGTAAGACCCTTTGGAATATAGCGGATCAATTAAGAGGTTCCATGAACGCGGATGATTTCCGCGATTATATGCTCTCTTTTCTTTTCCTGCGTTATCTGTCGGATAATTATGAGACAGCAGTAAAGAAGGAATTGGGCCGAGATTATCCACAAATGGTTGAAAATGACACTCGACATCCATTATCTGTCTGGTACGATCAGAATGGAAATGATGTGGAGGAATTTGAAAAGCAGATGCGCCGTAAAGTGCATTATGTGATTCAGCCAGACCACCTTTGGGGAAATATCTACGAACTGGCGCGGACACAGGATAAAGACCTATTGCAAACACTCGAAAAGGGATTTCGGTATATCGAAAACGAATCGTTTGACAGCACGTTTCAAGGTTTGTTCTCAGAAATCAATCTGAATTCAGAGAAGCTTGGGAAAACAGCTACCGACCGGAATAAACGTCTGTGCACAATTATTACTCGAATAGCAGAGGGGATCACTGATTTCTCTAGTGATTCAGATACGTTGGGAGATGCGTATGAATATCTGATTGGTGAGTTTGCCGCAGGCTCGGGCAAGAAGGCCGGAGAATTCTATACTCCACAGCCCATTTCTACCATCCTGTCTGAAATAGTTGCTTTAGATAGCCAAGATCCTACAAAGGGAAAGAAGAGAAAACTAGATAATGTGTTGGATTTTGCCTGCGGATCAGGTTCATTGCTGCTCAATGTACGGGAAAAGATCAAGGGACCAAAGAAAGAAGGGAGTATCGGTAAAATTTACGGACAGGAAAAGAATATCACCACTTACAACCTTGCCCGTATGAATATGCTTCTGCATGGTGTAAAGGATACGGAGTTTGAAATTTATCATGGGGATACTTTACTGAACGAGTGGGATCTATTGAACGAGATGAATCCGGCCAAGAAAATGGAGTTTGATGCGATAGTCGCAAATCCACCGTTTAGTTTACGCTGGGAACCGAATGAAACCCTAGGCGATGACTTCCGTTTCAAAAGTTATGGTCTAGCACCGAAGTCAGCTGCTGATTTTGCGTTTCTACTACATGGTTTTCATTTCCTGTCAAAAGAAGGGACAATGGCTATTATCCTCCCGCATGGGGTTTTATTCCGGGGAGGAGCCGAGGAACGTATCCGTACCAAGCTTTTGAAGGATAATCATATCGATACAGTGATTGGTTTACCACCTAATTTATTTTTTTCGACGGGTATACCTGTATGTATTCTTGTTTTAAAGAAATGTAAGAAATACGATGATGTTCTGTTTATTAACGCAAGTGCCAAAGAACACTTTGCAAAGGACAAGCGTCAAAATCGCTTGCGTGAAGGTGAAAACGGTGAGCCTAATGATATACAGACTATAGTGGACACCTATATTAATCGCCCTGAAAACGTAGAACGCTATGCTCGTCGTGTGCCAATGGAAGAGATAGAGAAAAATGGATATAACCTCAATATCTCTCGTTATGTTAGCACATCGGTTGAGGAAAAGCAAATTGACTTGAAGGAAGTGAATGATAAATTAGGCAAAATAGATGAACGAATAAAAGAGGCCACAGATAAGCATAACGCATTTTTGAGAGAGTTAGGCTTGCCACCGATCTTTTAGTTTGGTTAAAGATAGATGTATTTACAAAAATTATAAATACATCTATCTTTAAACTGTAATAGCCATAGCTTTATCCGATAAATAGGAATAAAGAAAATATTTGTATGTTATCTAATGAAGATATCATTAATGTAAAACTTTAGTTTGTTACATTAAAGATAATACTCCGCTCTACCACATGTTAAGCGAGTTTTAATAGGTGGATAATCTGATTAAATTATCTTAAATGCCGATTTTATGTTTACTTTGAAATGGGATCGTGGTTTCGCACTATGGCGTATAGGTGTTGAAGGTGGAAAAAAGGTTTTACACTCATTTCAAGGTGTCTCAGACGTTAGGGAAAATACAGCACACTGTTGACTGTGTGGCTTCGCAACATGTCTAGGATTTTTTGTTGTTCATGAAAGGGGGAGGAGGAAGGACTGAGTGATTCACCGAGATAACAAATTAATATGGATACTCGGGAAAATGCAAGGGAATGGTGCCTGTATGATTTCCCCACGTGGAGAAATGGTCAAGTGCGTCCGGTGATTGCTTGCGCCATACCGCGAAATTGACTATGTATTTTTTTATTAAAAGTTTTTTTAAAAAAAGGTATTTATAGAAAGTTGCTACCTAAAGCATGTGTTATGTAAATGTGGAAGGCAAAAATCTTCGTTTTTTTTGGAGAAATGAGTTAAGAATGTTTTTGCACTTGTTCCTTTGTCCGATAAATATTTGTTTTCTTTTTTTTAGTTGGATGCAAACTTTGATGAATAGAGGCAGATTTTTGTAGGTCACTTGATAGATTAGTTAGTTTTAGTTCAGGATAATATCTCCATATTATCTGTTTTACAAATTTCAACTCTAATCCTGCACTACTAATGAATTCATGGTCTTTTATCAAAATTTCATCTATAATGAAAGGAACAGAAGGGGCATCAAATAGTATTTTACTGTATTCACTATTTTTAGAATGTTTCATTTTTAAGAACTCGCGAAAATTTTTTGGTACAATTTGTAGTTCGGTAGTAAATTTTCTAAAATCAGCAATAAAAAAGTCACATGCTTTTTGAATTGTATTTGGAGCAAATTCATAATTCTTTTCTCCAGCTAAAATGTATTCAAGCCATCTTTTTGACACTTCTAGTATATTTGCAAATACTTCGATAGTTAATCCACTTTTTTCAAAATGATTCTTAATGTTTTCAGACGTTATTTTAGCATTGTAGGCTTTCATAACTACAAAAGAATACTCTAAATCAATTAATAATCCGCAAATAGTTTCTTTTTATTAATTAATTTTTATTATTTTTGATTATTGATAATCAGATCAGTGTCTGATTAAAGGTGTTGAGTACAAGAGTCTCTCGTGCAAATTCCGAGTTTTGCTAAGAACGAGACAGTAGGTCTTCAATGCCCGTAATGATATTTTGTGTATTTTTGATGCACACTATAGCGTTATGGGCCCTATTGTTTATCGGTTCTAAGGCCCTCGGAAGCCTGCACGGCGATAGCATAGGGCCTAGCTATAGTTTTTTAAGAGACTCGTTTAAATTAAAAAGCGAGTTATGAATTCTCAAAAACAACAATCCAAAAACATTATTACAGCCCCCGAGTAGCTCGGCCGGCTTCGCCAAATATGATTTGGCACTTACAACTACGGATTGCGTGATGCCGATATATAACCTTGTGATTTCTTCTTTCAAACGCGATCTGAATCTTTTATTAACTATTAACTAGTCTATGTGACCGTTGAGTCATACTAGACCCTGAAGCATCTGATTTCTATCGGACAGGGGATGCTATGCTTATAGGTTACAGTTTTAAAATGCTAAAGCATGAAGAAATTTTTATCGCAACTGGTTGATTTTGACATGACGCTCTACGAAGTGCACGATGAAAATCATGATCCCGTACAAAACATCACGGATTTTTGGACTAAGTATGATATCAAAAGCTTTCGAGAATATATGCTCGAGCTATTGACCGTCTATAATGGCAATCCTGATCAAGCTAAACTGCTTTTCAATACCGATCAAATGCATGAGTTTATCATCGCACTGCTACGTATGTATATGGCTTACCATATGGTCTATAATAGAAATATGGATCTGGCAGAAATAGACTACTCCGTATTGGCGAATAGCACCAATAATCAACAGGAACTCGCAATGGGAAAAAAAATATTTGATGTTTTTAAGCAGTTTCCAAAAACCATTAACAAATAAATTATGAAAGCAATAAATTTATTGACACAAGTCAAAATATATTTACCCTCCATCTACCGGGCACTGACCAAGTATGCTTGCCAATTATACGGCAAGTGTACTGGTCGAGTGCTAAAAGATAATCGATCACTGTATTCAGACTTTTTCCTAACCAACTTCGCCCCATCTTCTAGGTCGCTTCGAGTGGGCTCCCAGTGGGCTTCGAGTCCGCTTCGACGTACGTGCAGGGAGAGTCGAAGCCCACTCGAAGGAGACTCAGGGGAAGGTAGAACAAGGCTAGAAGAAAGGGCGAAGAAAGCTCGAAGAAATGCAGTAAAACACCAAATGGATGTTTTGAAGCAGTTTTTGGCAGCAACCAGATCCATATCTGCTTTTAACCAGATTCGGACGCTGTTTTACCGCCAGCCGTCTATACACCGCTTCTGCACCGCCTATTTCCCGTCCCTGACCCGGGAAATGGACGGTGCAGGGACTTTGCAACTGCGGTGCAGAGACAGGAAAGTTCAAAACAAGGTACGAACAAGGTTAAAACAAAGTACGAATCAGATCCAAGTAGCATTAGTGTCTTTTTTGTTGATTTTGATGCAAAAAGTAGTTTTCAAATTGGCTACGAGTGTACCGTTAGTGTACGGGTTATTCACGGGGAGTGTACCAATCCTGTACCGAGAATGTACGGAGAAGCTACTGAGAAGGTACCAAAGAGCTACTCAAGCCAGTAGCTTGGCTGTGGATCTAAAGTCGGAGCGTAGACCAGCATGGGAACACCGTTGTTCATGTATCTCCCAAGCATGCGTAGTGCATATGCTAAGTAATGGTCAAGCATGGATAGTGCGTAAAACGGTACCCATTGATACACTATCCATGCACTATCAACGCACTATCTATGCTTCATCTATACTTGATCGATGCCTGAAGAGTGCTTTATCTCAAATAAGCGCTTGTAAGCGGTTTAATTTATTTAGCCAGGTGTATGGGTGGTTTTGCATTAATAATGCACCAAACCTCTTTAAATCAATCTTAAATCAGTCGCTTGCCAGTGGTATTGATGTTATTGTTCAACGTAACCATTGTAAGATAATGAAAACAGGAAGGGCTTTTTCTGTACGGGTGCTTATGTTTTTCAATCTTCTTGATTGTGTTTTAACGGAATTGAAGAGTATCAGGACTTACTCGCTATTAGTCCTGATGTTTTTTATGTTTAGTTTATCAGCTCAGACGCCCCGCAAGGACAGCGGGGCTGATGGGTTATCTCATCTTATTGCGCTAAAACCTGGTGACAAGATCCCCGATGCTGTTTGGAACCAAACATTGGAGCTCAACTATTTTGACGGCAAAAAGAAAACCATGAAGTTTTCAGATCTGAAAGGAAAGCTGATCATATTGGATTTTTGGGCGACCTGGTGTGGTGCCTGTATAGAAGGTATCCCAAAAATGGAGCTGATACAGGATCGATTTAAAGGTAAGGTCGAAATCCTCATGGTCAATAGTAAGCTAAACAAGGATACGCCCGAAAGGATAAAAAACCGTTTTAAGAAATATAAAGATGATTTTAACTATACGCCTAGCTTGGCTACACTATTGGATGATACATTGTTCACCAAGTTATTTGAGCATAATACTTTACCCAGTATTTCCATTATAAATAGATCTGGAGAATTTATCGCGACAGTAAATTCAAAAGTATTGACTGATGAAAATATCAAATCGATATATGATGGTAAACCTGTGGGTATCGGTAATTTAGGTACTTATCTAAATGCCGGAAATAGAGGTGGAGAAAAACCCTTGTTTGATACAGCTGGTGTCCATTATTTATCTTCTTTCTCTGGGTTCAGAGATCATTTTCTTCCTGTTTATCCCAATTTAATTTACAGAGATGGGACGACATACCTTAAAATGGGAAACCAGAATCTTGGTTTCCTTTTAAAACAGGCATTTAAATCTGAAATGGATGGCTTTAGCTGGAATCAGTTTGTGTTTGATGATAGGCTTGGAAAGCAGTTTAAGATAAATTTAAGGAATGCAACGTTAACTGCCAATCAGTATTGGTATGAGTTTTATTCACGTGATTCTGTTTTGCAAAACGAATTTTCTGAGATATTTAAAAAGGATTTTCAGCAGAACTTCCAAGTAGCTGTAGCAGTTAAGCAGGACAGTATAAATGTTTATCGGGTCACATTTACAGATGCCGTTCAAAAGATAGCGAGCCGTGAAAAGATGCGTATTATGCGCGGATCTGACGTCGAACGAGAGATTTTTTATCAACGTGTTCCGATTGAGAATATCATAAATGGCCTATACTACGCATTTGAGTTCCCCATAGAGATTGACGGCCGTAGCAGGTTACTGGTTGATCTTACTATACCAGCAGGTTTTAGCTCTTGGGAGACCGACCGTAAGTTAAATTTTTTTAAAGAAAGGGGCATTGTATTCAGTTTAACTAAAGAGAAGAGAAGTTATCCATATGTCTATTCACTCAAGCAATCCAATTAATATGAGGACTATATGTATACTGTTGCTATGCTGGACATGCATCATGTCTGGCTATAGCCAGCAAAAGGAAAAAGTCAACGTGAAGGGGGTGCTACTGGATAGTGGGGATATGAGTCCTGTCCGCGGGGCAACAGTACGTTCGTTACTGAATAATACTAATGTTGTTAAGTCTACCGAAAATGGAAACTTTACCATCCTTGGTCTTCAAAAGAATGATTCGCTATTGGTTTCTTCTGTCGGATATAACAATCAAATTGTTCCGATCGGGTATTTTGACAGTAACAGCAATCTGTTGTTAGTGAAATCAGATCAATATCTTGAAGAAGTTGAAATTAATACCGGTTATCAGACATTAAAATCCAATGAAGTTACGGGGGCTGCAGATGTCATATCCAATAAAATGTTAAATCAGCAAACAGGAACAAATATTTTGCAACGTCTGAATAATATTGTTCCTGCCATTCGGTTTGATAACCAGCCTATCCAAAATCCATTTAACCAGAAATTGAATATATCCGTTAGAGGTCTGAGTACCATCAATGGAAATCTTGATCCACTTATCGTATTGGACGGATTTATTTATGAAGGTAATATAGGCAATATCGATCCCAATATGATTGAAACCGTGACCGTACTAAAAGATGCCGCAGCTAGCGCGATCTGGGGTGCAAGAGCAGGGAACGGTGTCATTGTGCTGACAACAAAAAATGGAAATTTGAACAGTCAGAAAAGTAAGATCTCATTTAGCAGTACGCTGTTGTTTAAGGGGAAATCAGATCTATCAAAATTATACCGGACATCGAATAAAGACTTTATTGATATTGAAAAAATGCTGTTTGACAATGGATATTACGATGTTTTTTTGAATTTTGCTCCCTATGTTCCGATGACACCTGCTGTCGACATTTTTGATAAAAGGAAGCGAGGACTTATTTCTGAGCAGGATTCTGCCACCGTTATTAATAATTTATTGAAACAAAATGGTCTGACGAATTATGCAGATGCTTTTTACGATGATCCCTTTACGCAACAGTATGCACTTAGCGTTTCGGGTGGTAGTCTAAAAAATAGCTACGGAATTGGTCTGGGATATATGGAAGACCGCAGTCAGCTGAGCGATAAGACTAAAAAGTTAAATGTTTTGATATCGAATAGTTTTAGGCCTGTTGAGAAGTTACGGGTGGATCTAAAAATTAACTATAGCAGTACCCGTAATCTATCAGGAAAACCCGAGTATACAAGTTTGACTTATGGAAGTAAGGCTGTTCCTTATATGCAATTTTACGACTCGGATGGATATGAAATGCCTTTTGAAAGAGACTTTAGACAGCTTTATTTAGATCAGAATTACAGTGATAATTTTTTGGACTGGTCTTACTTTCCTGTATCCGAGAACAGGTCTGCGAATACGACTTCCAGGCAGTCAGAACTCTATGCTACGGCCAGCGCCTCATACCAGTTATTGCCTTTCATCAATTTGATGTTTTCAGGTCAGTATCAGCTTCAGTCTACAGCAATGGATGAACTGAGTACTATTGATAGTTATAAAGCTAGATCAATAATTAATCAATTTACCCAAGTTGATCCAAACACGTTGACAGCAAGTTATCCTGTGCCCCGTTCGGGCTTAAAGGCAAGCAGCCAGAATCATGGACAGTCCTACACGGTCAGAAGCCAGATAGGAGTGAACAAGCACTTGGGAGAGCATCATCTTGTTGGCGTATTAGGTGCTGAAATACGGGAAAACGAATTGCAGGGGTCAAGCTTTACAGCATATGGTTATAAGGACCGACCTTTGACTTCAGTCGCCGTGGATCATGTATCCCTGTACAGAACCAATCCTGATAATCTATATCAAACGGTTTTAGGGGCTCCCGATTTTTCAAAAACGATCAATAGATTTATTTCTACTTATGCTAATTTCTCCAATATTTGGAAAGAAAAATATGCCCTTTCTATAAGTTATCGGCAAGATGGTGCAAATATTTTCGGTGCTAAGACCAACGACAGATGGTCGCCATTATGGGCTATCGGTGGATATTGGGATCTTGGGAAAGAAGATTTTATAAAATTGGCCTGGATAGACCGCTTGAAACTGAGAACCACCTTTGGTTATAGTGGCAATGTTGATGTTTCCAAAACTTCGGAGCCCATCGCAAATATTAATACTGGAAAATACAGCAATCTTCCATCATTGACCATCCGCACGCTCAATGATCCCGCATTGCGCTGGGAAAAAGTGAGCACCTTAAATGTGGCTATAGACTATGCGTTTTTGAAAGGGAGAATTACCGGGAGCTTAGATTATTACCGTAAAATTGGTAATGATCTTTATGGTAATACAGAATATGATTATTCAACCTGGGGACTTCAACAGACCATTGTTAAAAATGTTGGTGCAATGAAAGGGCAAGGTCTTGACTGGGCAATCCATACCGTTAACACCAATGGGAAACTGAACTGGATCTCTACCTTTAATTTTAGTGTAAATAAGAGCATAACAACAGCGTATTATTTGACCACGAACCAGGGATTATCACGTTTTTTTGGAAATGGTAATAATATTACGCCAATTGTCGGAAAACCGCTCAATGCCATAGCGGCATATCGCTGGGGCGGGCTCAATGACCAAGGGGAGGCTCAGGGATATCTGGACGGAGAGTTATCAACAGATTACAGAAGTATGGTTGCTATAGCAAATGGCAATATTGAAGATAATGAAACTGTTGCTTTCGTTGGTTCTTCCAAACCTCAGCAGTTTGGAAATTTTATCAATACGTTTACCTGGAACAATTTTTCTATCTCTGTAAACCTTAGTTATAAGACGGGGTATTATTTCCAGAAACCTGCTACTTCATATTTTAGCTTATATAGCAATGGAGTTGCCTACATTGATTTTGAGTCGCGCTGGAAGAAAGTGGGCGACGAAAAGCATACCGATATGCCGAAAATGGTTTATCCGCTTGCTTCAAATGCAGATTCTTTCTATACGAAATCAGATATACATGTTCTCAAAGGTGATCACATCAGGCTGGAATATATTAACCTGTCATGGCAGACAAAATTGAATTTTGGCAAAAGGGATATATTTCCAAAATTTAATGTTAACCTTTCCAACCTCGGGATCGTATGGCGTGTAAATAAACTTCATATTGATCCGGAGTTTGCCTATCGGCTTTCTCCTCCCAAAGTTTTTTCTTTAGGTCTTCAACTTGATCTATAACATAATAATTTTTTCAAACGGAGTGTTGCTCATTATTTACACCAATAATGAGCAATGCTTAAAATAATTATATACAGATGAAAATGATTAAATTATATCTTTTCTTATTCAGTGTTTTTTCACTTTCTATACAATCATGTGAAAAATATTTGAATGTTCAGTCCAACGATAAGCTAGTCGTTCCGAAAAGTTTGGAAGATCTTCAAGGGCTGTTGGACAATGGCGGCGTCATGAACTTAAATTTATGCGCCAAAGGAGAGAAGGCTTCAGATAATTACTACATTCCAACGGTCAATTATAATTCTCTATCTGAGACCGAGCGCTTGGAATATATCTGGGAAGATTCTCAATATAATTTCCCAAATGAATGGGCATCCATGTATAACTCGGTTTACACATCTAATTTGGTATTAGAAAGGTTGAATAAAATAGACCGGAACATGTCAAATGCAAAAGATTGGGATCAAGTAAAAGGGACAGCATTGTTTTTTAGGGCTACTTCCTATTTAAGTTTAGTATGGACCTATGCAAAAGCCTATGATGCATCGAGCTCCCAGCAGGACCTCGGAATTATTTTGAGAGAAACTTCTGATTTTAATGTGGTTTCTACAAGGTCTTCGGTGGAGGAGGCCTATAGACAAATTATAGCTGACCTTAATAATGCACTCAGTTTACTTCCCGAGGAATCGATTCATGCACTTCGTCCAAATAAACTGGCTGTAAAAGGAATGTTGGCAAGAGTATATCTTTCAATGCGCTTATATGACAAAGCATTTGAATTTGCAGATCAATATTTGTCCATAAAAAAAGAGCTGCTGAATTTCAACAATCCTGCTGAAGTGAATTCAACTGCCAATTTTCCATTTACAATTTTTAATAAGGAGACCGGGATTTATTTTGAATTAAAAGGCTCCATCATGACCAATGCTTATGCAAATATTGACTCCGGTCTTTACCGTTCTTACCATATCAATGATCTTAGAAAAAATGCCTACTTTAAGAGCAACAAAAATGTGGTCAATTTCAAAGGTAATTATTCTGGGAGCTCTTTCCTTTTTGGTGGTATAGCAACCGACGAAATGTATTTGATAAGGGCTGAATGTTACGCTAGGTCCGGGAGATTTGATAAATCTCTTGACAATTTAAATGGACTTTTGCTTACTCGTTATCAATCTGGAAGTTTTGTTCCTTTTACTGCTCGTAAAGCGGATGAGGTGTTGAATTTAATACTGGAAGAAAGAAGAAAGGAGCTGCTGTTTAGAGGGCTGAGATGGATTGATATTAAACGGCTCAATATAGAAGGTCGAAATATCATTTTGAAAAGAATGGTGAATGGTATTGTGTATACGCTTGAACCAAACTCTGATCGATATGCCCTGCCATTACCTGCAGATATTGTTAGATTGACAGGTATACCACAAAATCCAAGATAAAAGATTACGGCCCTAATGAGGGCCGTAAAATTTTCAACAACTATAAAAGATTATTCACTTTTATTAATGGGTTGAAATTGTGTCGGATTTGAACCCGACATCAACTGAGGAACATAGCCCGAATTTATGGGTTGTGCCTCCAGTTGGATCTTATTGGTGTTTAACGTGTTACCGCTAAGATCTGTGTTGTCTACCACAATGGAACATGCCAGTTCGTCTGTGTTATCACAACTTTCACCATTTGGCGTTGTTGTCCAGCGCGATTCATCTGCTACTTGAGCAGGATCGGTGGCATCACCATGGAAATAAACTGTTGCAGGGCTTAATTTTTTCCCTGAATAAACCTCAGCACTTTTAAATGCTGAAAAACCGAAAATCATGGCTCCTCCTAATATCATGTAGCCATAATTGTTTAAAAATTTGGTTAGCATACTGCTATCCTCCTTTCTGTATTGCAGACCAATAACGGGTTAGTAATTGTACCGGCCTGCAAACCTTTGGTAAAAAATTGTCGGTACGGTTCTAAGTACCGATCGTATGTGGACGCCATCAAGCCTTTTAAGGAGCTCATGACGGTATTATGCTCTTGATCATATAGGCTGTCTGGTGTATGCCAATGATTTATTGCCCGGATACGGGTTGTACTATTGTAGGTATAGGAACCAATGGCAAGAAAGCCGATGAGTAGTAGCGCAATGCTGGCTTTACCATTTAAGCCTGTCTTGTGCGTGTGTTTAATGGAAGATTTATTTAATACCCATCCAAGTATCGATAAGGCTAGGATAACGCTGTTGATCACGAGATGGGTGTTCCAAGTGACGTTGCTCAAAAAGCTGCTGCACATGCATGGTTTCTGCTCATATACATTTAATACACCTAACGCGATATAGACTGTAAAGACTGAAATAAGTAGGATTGAAGCTTTCCAGCCCCAAGACTGTACTTTCTGTGATGGAAATGCTAACAGTAAGCCTAAACTGATTTCTACTATAGGAAGTAACCAATATAGTATTGGAGCTAAAGGACTAATGACAGGTTGTTGCTGTAGAGCGATCTTAAAAGCATGGAGCTGCCATACTTTGTCTATACCGACATAAATCCAAAAAAGGAGCATCACTATCCGTAGTAGCCCATATATTATATTGATGTTTTTATTAGTGTCCATAGCGTCAATTATTTATTTATGCTGTTTTACTATTTATTTCCTACCCATTACTATTTATAGCAGGCGTTTTACTATTTATTTTTAAAAACAGGGCGCCACTGTCCTTTACTCCCCGTTGTGACGGGGCGACCTGTTTAAGCGTCAGCTTCTGCTTATTCGTACGCTTCAAAACAAAGATAATATGGAAAAATGCTGACCGTAGGGGTAGTGAAAGCTTGTTTTTATAAGGTGATGTACGCTTTAAAGGGCTTTTGAATGGGTTGGGGGGTAGTGTGTAGGAAACCGGACTTTTTAAGCTGATTTATATAATCAGCTCTACAGACAGCTGGAACTTGTTTTTAAGGATTAGCTGACCGGTTGGTGTAGGGGTAATGGGGGTATACCCCTACTTTTTTATACTTATCTATTCAAATCTGGAAAACTATCGTCCAATTCCTTCAGCATGGCTTTTAATCTTCGTTGTACGCTGACTGCTGCATCATATTCGGCACTTTTATCCATTTTGGTCAGGCTATGGGGAGATAATAATGTTCCTTCTCTGGTTTTAACCAGTTTAGAAAATTCGTTGGCAACTTCTTTTTTTTCTGGTGATTGTGTGATTTTGGCTTTGACACAGAGATGCATCCAGATCTTAAGTTCTTTGCCATTGAAGTTGCTATGGAGGTATTGTTCGACTTGATCAATGGCTGCGTGGTGTGATCCATTGGTTTTAGTTTGGACATATTCGCACATCAGTTTGAGTAAACTGGTGCTATTGTTATTGTAAGCAAAGCCCCGAATACAGGAGAAATGTTTGGGAAAGCGCAACAAGCCATCCATAAAGGATGGATCGTCCTTATACATTTCTTTCCAGCGATTGAAAAATCCCATATGGTTAAAATTGAAGTTGATCATCAATACCAAAAAGCGAAATTGCCAGTTTTTATTGCTGCGGTCGTCTTTGGCCAGTTGGTGGAGTGCATCTACAAACTGGATGATATAATCTTGGTGCCGATATTGGATATAAGGGATCTTACCTTCTTCAAAAAGACTGTTAATCGCGGAAAGGATTTCGTCCAGGTATACCTGAGGGATCTGCTTATTCTCTAATTTTTCAAATATGCTGTGGATATGATGATCGACATATGTCCTGATCTTGTTCCGATAATGACTCGGAAGCGCTGTACTGGGATCGATATCGTTTTTAAACAGAAATTCAATCCGCTCGAGCAGTTCTTCTAGGGCTGATAAAGCGCTGCGATCTTTTATATTTCTATCCAAACAGAAGCTATTGAGTTTCTGGTGCAGACGAAGTAATTGCGTGTGGTATAAGCGTACCGCCTGACGGGCAGTATCAATGCTACCCGCCTGACGGTAGGCGTGCAAGGACTCAGAAAAATTATCGGAGCAAGCTACTGAAATGGAATATAACCGAGATGGTATTTCCTTCGAGCCTAGACGTTCGAGGGTTTCTACCTGTAATGTAAGGGACTGTAGGCTTACGATCATTTATACCTCCTTTTGATATCTTTATGGTACCAGGGCCAGCCGTATGCGCCTGTGTGCAACTGCAGTATAAGTGTATCACCTTCTTTGCTACGCTCATGCAACCTGGGATTGACATCCATAGAAACATGGTGATCTTTACCTTCAAGATGAAATGAAAACCATAGTTCATGGATATCACAACAGGCTGGGCATTTTTGGATCACGACTGCTGGAATATGTACCGATTTTGCATTTGGTATATGTTGACAGTTATTCAAGATCAGGATCATACGTATATACCAGGTGCAAGTAATAATCATGATCGGAAATTGAATACAGCAGATCTTGATCAGGTTTGTATTTTTATAAAATAAGAAATATGCAAGGCTGCATAGACCTAAAGCTAAAGCTATTCCATATTTTAAAGCGATCCAAAACGGCTGTGAAACCAGTAGCAACTTATAGGGCAGGCGATCAAAAACTGAAATACTGCTGATCATCATGCAGATAAAAAAAATAAAGAAAAGCTGCATCACGACCTGATGACTACGAATCTCCAAAAAAGGAATCAGCAAAACAAGGATGCCAATACTGTAAACCTGTAAATAGAGTGTTGATGCTAAAAAAAGTCCATACCATGTGACTAAGACTGCTAGTATGATAAGTATATAATTGCGACTGAAGAAGCTGAAATTTTTGTTTATTATTCTCATAAGCAGCGATTTATATCATTTGTTTATTGTGAATTAAAATTACCCATAAACACAGCTATTATGTCTAAATGTTATATATATTTCAATAAGAGCATATTTTTTACATTAAGAGTCTTCTTTTCCCAATAAGAACCGGAATTGCAACAGCGAAGGGAGTTGTTTTTTTGATTTAAGATACTTATTGCCACTTTATGATGAATCTGAAAGCTACGTTTTCCTAATTAAGTATACTGCTTATCGAAATATTGGCTAAATTTAGATAACGAAAAATTCTTACTAACAAGAAATTTCATAATACACTGATATCATAGCTGTTTAATAATTAATCAGCTATGGGGCAGTGTGCGATTAAAACTGTTAATTATGAAAAGTAGCCAATTGATCATGTATCCCAAGGGTACGGAAGTAGACGTGCATTATCCAGATTTTATTTGGTTATGTATTGCTTCTTTTGCCTTTGGCGGTGTATGCTGGTATCTGGGTTACCTTGGGGCTTCTGATGCATGGCTTGAAAACACATCGGTCGTTGTCAGCTATCTGTTTTATGTATTGATCGTATTCCTAGCTTTCTTTTATATCCGGGCATTGATCATCGTACTTGATAGAAAGCAGAACTGGTTACTGAATCCACAAAAACGTTTTGCTACCCAACTTTTCACTTGCTGTTTACTGCCTACACTATTTTTATTTGGGGTGATTAGACCTGTGGCTATACCGAAGGATGAGTGGCTCTGGCTTCCGCTATTGGTGATTTTTGGCGGTGTCCTGTTCTTGAATATCTTGTATACAACCTGTTTTTATGTTGCTCTCGAACATAAAAGGAGGTGCTCTATTCTTGAATTAGAGCGGACGGTCCTGCATCGGGATCTAAAGATTTCAATTCTTAATGAACAGTTACAAAGCATGTCATCGATTGAAAATGAGGCCGAAGAAATTACTGTGGCAGAGGGGGCGGCTGAAAAGGAAACGGATCTGACGGAAGAAATAGATCTTATTCGGGTAAAATCAATCGATCCAGAGCAGGAGGAATTTTTACTCAACAACAGATTTTTCACTCAAAAAATTATGTATTCCGAACTAGGTCTATTTGCATTTGAAAACAATAATAATACGCCGATCGTACAGCTTTACCTAAAGACGGATATGGGTGAGCGTATTGCCTGTGAGCAACGGAGCTTAAATGAAGTGGTACGTGACACAAATGGATTTGTACAGAAGATAGGCCGCTATCATGCAGTAGCTGCTGATATGATTGACGCTTGCTATCTCTTGAAAGGGGGAAGGCTTCGGATTGTACTAAAAGTTCCTTTCGAAGGGAAGGTCGATTTTGAGGTATCAGCAAAAATTGCTAGACGTATCAAGGGCTGGGTCATGCTTCAGGTGCCTATTGAAAAGGAATAATTTACTGAAATATAAACGTTTTAAATTAACGGATTATGGAAACATTAAAGGGGAGAAGATGGAAATGCCGTGCAACTGGAAAAGTTGGATTTCCATCAATGATCGAAGCACAGGGGGCAATGCTCCAATTTAAATTCAAATCACGGATTAGAAACAAGACGGACGGTAAGCGTATCAAACATCGGATGGGAAAATATGCTTGCAAGAGAGCTTACTATTGTAAGCTCTGCAGAGGATATCACATCACCAAATGGGATACCACTAATTTTAATAATTATAAAACGAAAGTAGAATCTTGGGAGATAAAAGATATTCATGGAAGTTGGAATTATTTAATGGAATAGTCTTGTGAGCGGGATTGTGCCGAACAAATTCTCAGTTGTTTCAATCTATTTCATAAATTTTAAATATAAGTTCGGCAAAAATTAATATAAATTGCCGAACTTATATTTTATCCTTATCAAGGATTTAATTAGTTATCCCAAAAACGGATGTTGCCAAGGTGCCCGATAAGGTCTTCTTAATAATTTGGTCGCTTCTGGATCGTCCACACATATTTTTTTAATAGGATCATAGACTAATGGTCTATTCAATAACATGGATAGATTGGCGAGAATACAACTTGCCGTTGAGATATGTCCCTCTTCTATATCTGCCACTGGGAGATGGTCATTTTTAATCGCTGATAAAAGATTCAGCATATGTTGGCGTGTAGCAGGAGCGGTGTGCAGTTCGATTCCGGGCTCATTCAGATCTGCTGGAAATTTTTCTTTCTCAAAAACGACATCCATACCAATGCGCTCTCCTTTACCAACTGGAATAAATTCATATTTCATGACACTTCCTTTTAGCGTCCCTTTATCTCCATAGATAATAAATGCCCACGGATATTCTGGATCTGCAGGTGTTCCCCAAGTTCGATGTTGCCATATACAGTCTAGATCATCATATTCAAATATTGCTGTCTGTGTATCCGCGATATTGGATTTTCCTTCTTTCTGAACGTAAATTCCTCCAGTTGCACTGATCTTTTTAGGCCATTTGAGCTGCAATAGCCAGCGGACAGTATCAAACATGTGCATGCCCATATCACCGGTGATACCATTTCCATACTCCATGAATGTTCGCCACCACCCACCGTGCGGCAAACCGTCATATGGACGTAAAGGAGCAGGACCAGTCCACATCTCATAGTCAAGGAAATCTGGAATAGCTTCCAATGGTGGATTGCCATTTTTTCTCATATGGTAGTAGCAGCACATCTCGACATGTGATATTTTACCGAGTAATCCCTGATCTATAATACGATTTTTTGCATCAATGAGATGGGCAGTGCTTCGTCGCTGTGTACCTACCTGCACCTTTTTGTTATATTTTCTTGCTGTACGGAGGATCGCTTCACCTTCTAGGACATCGATGCTGACCGGTTTTTGGAGATAGAGGTGGGCACCCGACCGCATGGCATCAATCGCTTGTCTGGCATGCCAGTGATCTGGCGTGCCGATCAGCACAAGATCCAACTGATTTTCTGCAAGCATTTTCTTGTAATCATTATAAAGCTTTGGAACCTTTCGTGATATTTGGCGCTCACTGATCAATCTTCCTGCTTCTTGTAGATGTCTGCTGTCGACATCACACAGAGCAACTACATCAATATTATGGACTTGTATGAGCCTAAAAAGATCACTTTTGCCATACCAACCTGTGCCAATTAGTCCTACGCGCATGTTTTTATTTTGACGAGCAAAAGCTAGTCCGTTAGCATGCAATGCAGATAATGTTAAAACTGCGCTCGTGCTTTGAATGAATTTTCTGCGGTTTAGATTGAAGTTCGCCATCATGAATTGGTTTATATATTGTTCGCTATGAGAAAAACAAAGAACTCAATATAATGATTATTTGGCAATTATTTCTCTATAAATTTATTTTGATGGTCTTAAGATGGAAATTTAAATATAGTTCTACATGAATATTTAACATGATGGTTCATATGGGTATACATAAAAGATGATAGACTTAGGGCTACAAAAAGAGGGTTTATTTTATTTCACCCCCTTTCGCTTTATGATCCTATAGCTAGTTGTTATGGTAGCTATCTTTTAAATACTGTTTTACCATCCTTGATTGTTTCTTGTACCTGTATTGACCTCAGTTCTTTTGGATCTATAGTTAATGGGTCTTTATTGAGTATCACCAAGTCAGCGATCTTGCCAACTTTTAAAGAACCTTTGGTATCTTCCTCTTGGTATTGATATGCCGCATTGATGGTGATCGCTTTTAGCGCATCAATGACGGGTATGCGTTGGTCTGGACCGAGTACCCTCCCCGAACGTGTTATTCTATTCACCGCAGCATATACACCGGTGATCAAATCTGGCGGTGTCACAGGAGCATCGTGATGGATGGTAAATGTTATTCCAGCATCTTTAGCCGCTTTGGCAGGACTTATAAATGCTGCTCGCTCTGGACCAAAAACACTATTGTAGTGCCAATCACCCCATAGATAGGTATGTGCCGAAAAATAAGATGGTATTACGCCAATTTCTTTAATTTTAGCAATATGGTCTGGTCTACTATTTTGCACATGAATGAGGGTTGCTCGAAGTTCAGGTTTGTAGATTCCTTCTTGTTTTAATTTTTCGATGACACGCAATGCTTGATCAATCGCAGCATCTCCATTGACATGGAGTTGGGCCGTGATATTTTTTGAAAAGATTGTTTTTAAATCTACGTAGAGCACTTCATCTGTAAATATTGGAAAGCCTTTATAATCTTTGCTTTGTCCCTCTGGAGGATCGAGATAGGGTTGTGTCAACCAAGCTGTCTTTCCTTGTGGCGAACCGTCATCCGAGAATTTGAACCCACCAAATTTGAGCCTGTTTTCGTATTTCATATAATGTGGTAAAAACGATTGCCATTCCTTTTTATTTGCTTCAAAATCGGGGAAATAGACAACATCAGCTTTGATTAATTTTTTCGCAGCCGCTTCACGGAGCAAAGTAAGTCCTACCCCCATGGTTCTTCCATCGCAAACCGTAGTCTGCCCATAGCTAAACCATTCATCTTGAGCAGCCAAAAAATCTTTCATTGATTGCGAGAGGCTATCTGTTTCAGGAGGTTTGGGAAGTAATGCCGTTAGTTTCATCAATGCGGTAAAACTTGCATTTTCTTCCAGTTTTCCATTTAATCGATTCGTTTTTGG
The DNA here is from genome assembly GCF_056711605.1 of Sphingobacterium sp. MAE. Classification (NCBI taxonomy): domain Bacteria; kingdom Pseudomonadati; phylum Bacteroidota; class Sphingobacteriia; order Sphingobacteriales; family Sphingobacteriaceae; genus Sphingobacterium; species Sphingobacterium sp. MAE. The sequence continues at coordinate 169,188 of NZ_CM160044.1, forward strand.
ATTGCGTCCATAATGGCCTCCTTGAGGATCTTTTACATCTTCCGGTATCTGTAATAGTTTGAACATCGCCGTGTTGATCACACTCGCGTGACCGGAAGCATGGATAACGATAATTGGATTGGAACTGCTGACAGCGTCGAGTTCTTCACGCGTAGGATGGCGATGCTCGGTCATGATGGCATCATCATAACCATTACCCAGCACAGGAGTCGTTGCATCCAATTGATGCTTACTGATATAGTCTCGCAATGTCGTTTGTAAGTCTGCTATACGATTTACCTTGCCATATGGGCTGGGAGAAAGATCTACCGCTTGTGACATACCGGCACGCGAAGTGATATGACTATGTACATCAATAAAACCAGGCATGAGCGTTTTATTTTCCAAATTGACCTCATTCGTATTGGAGCCAACGTATTTCATAGCTTCTTTTTTCGTTCCCGCAAAAAGTATCTTTCCATCATTTACTGCTAATGCTTCCACTTGAGGAATAGTGTCTTCCATCGTTAATATGGGACCTCCATAATAGAGGGTGTCTGCATCATTTTTTACATTTTTGCAACCGGCTAGTATACAGACAAACAAGATCACATTAATATTGTACTTTTTCCACATAACAACTATTGTTTAAAATCTATCGGTAGTTTTTAATATAAACTGTTTTTTACTTTTAATGTTTGAAAAATTGTTTGTGACTTTTGACTAGTATGGACGAGATCAATAAACTCTTGTTTAATTTTAAGAGTAAATGAAAAGAGCTGTAATCCTGAGGCTGTCGTTTTTTTTATATAAAAAGGAGCTGAATCATGGACTGCCTTCTAGATTTTGGTAGCAGCTATTTTAGAAAAAAATAGTTGCTTTTCATTTAATGATGCTTAAAAATAAAAAATATGCATCGCACTATTGCTGAAAAATATTGACTTAATATCATATTGTGATTATACATATTTGTACTGTGGTCGTTTATGAGCAGATATGGTTATCTTTTCTTTACTTATAAATTTGTTATTCATAATCAGTATATCCTATATTAAATAAAATGTTCCTTTTTATAAATAATATGGATTATGATTTTTTTTTAATGCTTTACTACTTTTCTTAAGTGAGTACTTCAGTAGAAAAAAGTAATCACTTCAGTATATAAAGTAATCACTTTTTTAAAAATAGTAATTACTTAACCGAATTTGGTAGTTCAATTTCTTCTATAATGAGGTTGCTCTAGATAAATTTGGGCAACAGAAATGATAGTTGGATCCACATTTATCGGGCAGATATTTTCATTCGGGTGTCCCACATTTCATATTTACTGTCCCACATTTCCATTTGTTGTCCCATTTTGTCCCAGATTTCTGTTTATATCTGCCATCAATTTATGTTTGTGTGATGTGTATCCGGAAACTACATCATAAATATTATTTCAACGAGCTTAAGCTCATCAAAGCATCCAGTATGAGAAAGAAAAAAGTAATTATGGATTATTCAGGAATTAATGATCACGAGTTCAATACATTGATTGGAAAAGTCGTAGACTGCTTGGAGGGACACCATTTATTGACCGATTTGCCGATCAGTTTAGAAGAGATCAAGATGCAGATGCAAGACTTTAAAATCAAGTGGCAGAAAGCTAGTCGAGGAGGAAGTATATTGGAACGATCGGAAAAAAATGATAGCAAACAAATCTTAGTAAAAACCCTTCGAAGTCTTTCATTTTATGTCAATACAGTTGCAGAGGGTTCTCGATCTATTTTATTGAGTTCTGGTCTGGTGCTTGAGCGTGATCCCCGTACCCCAGAAGTTCCTGGTGTTTTATTGCAGGTAGCTTTAATTGATGGTAAACAACAAAATCAATTACAAATAAAATTTAAATCACAACCCTACGCGTTGATCTATGAATACGAGATCACAAGTCAGTTGGATGGATTTGAACAACCGCTATGGCAAGAAAGCTTTCAGACAAGTACAAGTTATGGTAATGTTTTTTCGCCTACTACAGCCGGTGTTACCTATTACATGAGAGTTCGCGCTCGAAATAAACATGGCATTGGTGATTGGAGTGAAGTGGTAAGCTTAATGGCAAGATAATATAAATGCGCTTACCATCCAGTAAGCGCATTTTAATCACTCAGCCCCTTTACTTCCAACCACCTCCGAGGTCACGGTAGGTAACGGCTACGGTATTCAACTGATCTCTTTTTGTTTTGATCAGTTCTAATTTTGCTTCCAAAGCATCCCGCTGTGTCATGAGTACCTCAAAGTAATCAACTCGGGCAGACTTGAACAGATCATTGGAGATATCATTTGACTTGGTCAAAGCTTCTACCTGCTGCGATTTGAGATCATAACTTTTTTGCAGATTGCTTATCTTCGATAGGTTGTTTGACACCTCGGCATATGCACTCAATATCGTTTGCTGATAGTTGTACATTGCTTGCAACTGGAGTGCGCTTGCTTTACTAAATTCAGCTTTTATACCATTTTTATTAATTAATGGTGTAGCAAGTTCTCCCGCAAGCGAGTATAACATCGACTCTGGCATCTTTACAAAGTAAGAGGGCTTGAAAGCTTCTAAACCCAAAGTTGCCGAGATGTTGAAAGAAGGATAAAATTCGGCACGTGCTACTTTGACATCTAATTTTGCAGCAGCTAAATCTAGCTCAGCCTTTCTGATATCCGCTCTATTTGCCAATAACTGTGAAGGGATACCACTATGAACTGCAGGTGATACCATGGTCAAAAAGCTATTTTTGTCCCGTGGAATCTTTTGAGCGTATCTACCCAATAAAAGATTGATCCGATTCTCCGTTTCTTGAATATCCTGTTTAATCTCATAAGCCAAGCTTTGCGAATTGAGCATTTCAGCTTTGAATTTTTGTACCGCCAATTCCGTAGATCGAGCTGCCTCTTTTTGTGCTTTGATCACCTCAAGCGCATTCTGTTGCAATTTGATGGTTTCTTGCACCACATCGAGTTGGTTATCTAAGGCTAATAGTTCGTAATAACTGTTAGCAACCTCGGCAACCAGATTGGTCAAGACAAAATTCTTGCCTTCCATCGTGGAGAGATAGCGGGCTATGGCTGCTTTCTTTTGATCATGGAGTTTGCCCAAAATATCGATCTCCCAGTTACCTGTCAGTGCAGCCTCGTAATTCATCAGTGGATCTGGAAATTTCTTGCCCGGAACGATATCTGTACTTGCGTCGCCAGCACCTTGACTGGTATAGCGTCCTACTTTTTCAACTCCGGCGCCAATTTTGGCTCCTACTGTCGGCAATAACTGACCTTGTTTAAAACGGACTTCACTTTTCGCAATCTCGATCTCCTGCAAGGTGATCATGAGCTCTTGATTGTTTTTCAAAGCGGTATCGATCAAGTTGCTGAGATAATGATCGGAGAAGAAATCACGCCAGGGCGTGACGACCATATTCGTACTGTCTTTTAAAGCTGTCGTTGTGCTGTCATTATATGCGACAGGCACGATTTTGTTTTCTTTAATGATTGGAACGGAAGGCACCTTACAGCTTGCTACTGAAACGCAGATCAAGCCTATTCCAATCCATTTTTTTATCTTGATATTATTCATGATGATCGATTTCTTCTGATAAAGGATTCTCGTTTTCGTAACTTGCCAATTTGCTTCTGGATGCTATCTTTCCAAAAATATAATACAGTCCCGGTATAATCAGTAATCCAAATACGGTACCGATTAGCATACCACCAGCTGCCGCACTTCCGATGGTCCTGTTGCCGATAGCACCTGGCCCGGTTGCAAATGCCAATGGTACTAGACCAGCAATAAAGGCAAAAGAAGTCATCAAGATAGGACGGAATCGTACACCCGCTCCTTCAATAGCAGCAGCAAGTACAGAGCTACCGGCATGGTGTTTTTGTACCGCAAATTCGATAATCAATACCGCATTCTTCCCGAGCAGTCCGATAAGCATAACCATGGCGACCTGAGCATAAATATTATTTTCTAGACCCAATACTTTGAGCAGTAGGAATGCTCCAAAAATACCTGCAGGCAACGAAAGTACTACGGCTAGTGGCAATACAAAGCTTTCATATTGGGCGGCTAATATCATGTATACGAAGGTCAAACAGATCAAAAAGATGTAGATGGCTTCATTACCTCGGGAAACTTCATCTTTAGAAATACCTGCCCATTCAATACCATACCCTCTAGGCAATGTTGCCTTGGCTACCTCTGTAACCGCTTTAATCGCTTCGCCACTGCTATATCCTGGAGCCGAGGAGCCACTTATCTCCGAAGAGTTATACATATTGTGTCGTGTGATTTCGGAAAGACCATATACTTTTTCCAGTGTCATAAATGCCGCATATGGTACCATCTCATCCCTATTATTTTTCACGTAAAGTTTGAGTATATCGTCTGGTTGCGCACGATATTGCGGTAATGCCTGTACCATGACTTTATACTGCCGATCATATTTAATAAAACTGGTTTCGTAGTTACTTCCTACCAATGTGGATAAAGTACTCATCGCATTGTCAATCGTCACTCCTTTTTGTTCGGCTTTTTCGTTGTCGATATGCAACATAAATTGTGGGAAACTAGCGCTGTAAAAGGTAAATACAGATGCTAGCTCTGGGCGTTTGCTCAGCTCTTTGACGAGATCTTTACTTACGGTCTCCATTTTTTTGAAATCACCTGATCCTGCTTTATCTAAAAGACGTAATTCAAATCCCCCAGCTGCACCGTATCCGGGAACTGCCGGAGGCCCAAAAAATTCAATGGTGGCACCAGTAATATCTTTTGACTTTTCTTCTAACTCGTGCATCACATCCTGAACGGAGCTTTTGCGATCTTCCCAACTTTTTAAGTTGATCAAGCAGGTTCCAGTGTTAGCTCCGGTACCTTCAGTTAGAATTTCATAACCGGCTAATGACGATACAGACTTTACACCATCGATATTCATGGCGATGGACTGGAGTTTCTCTGCAATTTGATTTGTCCGCTCTAGTGTTGACCCAGGAGGCGTTTGGATGATTGCATAAAACATCCCTTGATCTTCATTGGGAATAAATCCCGATGGCAGGCTGTTGTTTAAAAAGAAGATGGCGGAACAGAAGGCTGCTAAAAGCACAAAGGTGACCAATCTTTTATTGACGATTTTACTCAATAAGTTTTGATAGCGATTGGCTCCTGTAGTAAAGAGGTTGTTAAAGCTTGTCAAGAACTTATTGAGCAATGTTTTTTTCTTCGGTTTTCCATGCTCATTTTTCAGGATCATGGCGCATAATGCTGGAGTGAGGGTCAGTGCGACTACGCCAGATAGAATAATGGCTGTTGCCATAGTGATGGAAAACTGCTTGTAAAAGATACCGACAGGCCCCGACATAAATGCTACTGGGATAAACACAGCTGCCATGACCAGTGTAATGGCGATGATCGCGCCACTAATCTCATGCATGGCCTCTTCGGTCGCTTTTAAAGGTGAAAGATTTTTTTCCTCCATCTTGGCATGGACCGCTTCGATGACCACGATGGCGTCATCCACCACGACCCCGATGGCCATCACTAATGCAAAGAGGGTGATGAGGTTGAGTGTAATCCCGAACACGGACATAAAAGCAAACGTACCGATCAATGATACGGGCACTGCCATAGCGGGAATCAGGGTAGATCGCCAATCGCCTAAAAATAGAAATACTACAATACCCACCAGTACAAAGGCCTCGAGCAGTGTATGGATTACTTTTTCGATCGACGCATCCAGAAACTTAGACACGTCATAACTGATCTCATAATCCATTCCTTTAGGAAAGCTGGTCGCTTTGATCTCCGCCAATTTGCTTTTGATATTTTTAATGACATCACTGGCATTACTGCCGTACGATTGCTTGATCACGATGGCCGCAGATGGTCTGCCGTTAAGGGTCGAGTAGATATCATACATGGAGCTTCCAAATTCGACATCTGCTACATCTTTTACGCGCAGTACTTCACCACTAGGATTTGATTTCAGTATGATGTTTTCATAACCCTCTTTGGTATTGAATCGACCTGGATATTTAAGGACATATTCAAATGCTTGTGATCTTTTGCCCGAACTTTCGCCCGTTTTACCAGGAGAGGCTTCTAAACTTTGTTCATCAAGAGCTTTTAACACTTCATCAGCAGATATTTTGTAAGCCAGCATGCGATCTGGTTTTAACCAAATACGCATGGCATATTCTCTGTTACCTAGAATATCGGCAACACCAACACCGTCAATACGTTTCAGCTCGGATAAGATATTGATATCACCGTAGTTGAAGAGAAAGTTTTGATCGGCTTTCGGGTCTTTACTGAATAAGTTGACGTAGACGAGCATGTTGGACTCTTCACGCGTGATCTTTACACCTTCGCGAACGACTAAAGGCGGTAATTTATTGATCACAGAAGAAACTCTATTTTGTACATTGACCGCAGCGAGATTGGGGTCCGTTCCTAAGTTGAAAATAACTTGGATAGAAGCTTCGCCATCATTACCTGCATCTGATGTAATGTACTTCATACCTGGTACGCCATTGATCGCGCGCTCAAGGGGGATAAGTACTGATTTGACCATCAACTCACCATTTGCCCCAGGGTACTCTGCAGTAATATTTACTTTAGGAGGTGAAATGGAAGGAAACTGCGTAATGGGCAGTTTGAGCATCGATAATACACCAAGAAATACAATGATCAAGGAGATGACGATGGACAGGACTGGTCTATGAATAAATTTATTAAACATCGTTGATTTTTTAAGGTGGAACTATTGAGCGTGTATTTGCAAATGGGACATCGCCTCCTGTGGTGCTACAAATTCGACTTTGATTTTATCATCGTCTTTGACTTTTTGAACGCCATCGATGAGGATCCGATCTGTCTCTGCCAATCCTGAAGAGACGAGGTATAGATCTGGCAGTTCATTCCCGATGGTGATATTTCTAGATTTTACAACACCATTTTTATCTACGACAAATACATAGATTTTATCTTGGATCTCGTAAGTAGCTTTTTGAGGTATGATCAAAGCTTTTTTTAATGGGACAAGCATTTGAACACGGCCAGTCTCGCCATTTCTAAGTAGTTTGTCTGGATTTGGAAATCGTGCCCTAAAGGCAATACTTCCTGTTTCGTTGTTAAATTCACTCTCTATTGTTTCAACCTTTCCTTTGTACTTTAGCACTTCATTATTGGCAAGAAGTAAATTTACTTCGTTGTTGGCTCTATTTTGAATATGAGTTTGATAGTCTAAGTACTCCGATTCGGATACATTGAAATAGGCATATACTTGACTATTGTCAGATAAGGTGGTCAGCAGTTGTCCTTCATCCACAAGGCTCCCTAATTTTAAAGGAATGCGATTGATTGTACCAGCAAAAGGTGCTCGGATCTCCGTAGCTGTCACATGTAGTTTTGCTAGTGACATCTCAGCTTTAGCTTGATCAACTTTTGCTTGTGCTAGCGCCAATTCGTTTTTCGATACAATATTTTTATCGGACAATGCCTTTGTGTTTTCTAGCTCTATTTCTTCGGCTTTTACCTGTGCCTGTGTTTTTAAATATTCGGCTTCATAGAACTTGGGCATTATCTTGAACAGAAGCTGACCTGCCTGTACGGTCTGCCCTTCATCTACATAGATTTGTTGCAAATATCCTTTTTCTAAACCTCGAATTTCGATGTTACGGATCGACTGGATCTGTGAGACATAGTTTTTGGAAATCGTGGTATCCAATAATATTGGAGTCGTCACTTGGTACTCAATGTTCTCGATCTTTTCTTCTTTTTTAGGAGAGCAGCTGGTTTGGATCAATAAGACATACAAACACACGAACATGCCTGTGCTAATTCTTTTCATGAATGAAATTTTAATAATAATATTTAAATAAGTTGGTTGATATTTCTAGAATGGGGGAGACACTTCAGTTGCACAATATCAAAAAATAAGATATACAGCACAAAAAATATAACACGCTGATGCGGTTTATTTTAGGATTGATCTAAGATACTGAAGTGAGTAGGGATTCACAGGCGAAGCACGCGCTGTGCAATGTATTTGTCTGTAGGGGTAAAAGGTTGCTTTCTAAAAATCGATATGCGACTGTCTAAATTTTTAAGAATAAAAATTAATGCTAGGGCATAGCTAAGTAAGGCAATATTTTTAAAAATTGTAATGGAATGGGATTCGAATACGATTTCATCTTCAACATCATCTTCTGTCAGGTCGTAAGTGCGTTCATTGATCGCTTTACTGAAGATACTGTTAACATGCGATACTTTTATTTTTGTTGCGTTTAACCCACTTACAGACGAATTTGATGTAATTAAATTGCGGTGTAGGTTACTTGAAGTCGATATCTGGCCATCCCCTTGTACAAGGAGAAGATTGAAAATTAGCACCAGTAAATATATCGCTCTCATATTGGCGGTAAAAGTAGTATCAAGAATGATATCTTACACCATATTAACACTTTTTAACTGTCAGCTTTTTGTAAAAAAATAAACCACTCATTTAATTTAAAGTATAACGTATGGTCATCCGTCTACTATGCTGTGAGGTTTCTTGATTGTAGTAAATCCAATATTGTCTGCAGGCAGAATACATCCAGTAGCAGACACCTGTGCTGGTTTGTCATAGGAATGAGAGAAACGAATAAACTGCCGTCGAAGATTGCGTTATTTTATTCGTTATGAAATAATTTTGGATAGTAGCAAATGGATCAATAATTGGATAATAATCATCAATTCCAAATGAAGAAGAATTTGTAAAGTATCAAGCAATTATAATCGTAAATAATACAAATTTATCTAAGTTTGGTTGAAATGAAGATCGGTAAAGGTTTAAAGATAGTTCTTACTAGTGTAATTATACTAATTGTAATGGGTAATGTTTATTTAACGCTGCCTCTGTTTGGCGGTCACATCAGTGGTGCTCGTTTGGAGCGTGTAAAGAAGTCGTCTAATTTTAGGGATGGACAATTTCAAAATCTTGAAAATACTCCTTCATTAAAAGAAGGGCAGAGTTTTGTGGGAGTGATGTATGATTTTTTGTTTAAAGATCGTGCTATCAGAAGTCCTCAGGTACCGCTTCCGGTGATGAAGCAGGATCTTAAAAACTTACCCGCAGATGATCTGATGATCTGGTTTGGCCACTCGTCTTATCTGTTGCAGATAGACGGTAAGATTATTTTGGTAGATCCAGTATTTTCGCATAATGCTTCGCCGGTACCAGGTAGTAACAAGCCTTTCCATATGTCATACACTTATCAGGCAGGTGACTTTCCTCCGATAGATCTCTTGCTCATCAGTCATGATCATTACGATCACTTGGATTATGAAACCATTCTTGAACTGGAACCTCAGACTGAACAGGTGATTTGTGGGCTTGGTGTTGGAGCGCATTTTGAGCGATGGGGGTATTCCGAAAGCAAAATCACAGAGCTGGACTGGTATGAGGAGACTCGTCTTGGTAATGAATTTAAAATTGTTTCTACGCCAGCACGTCACTTCTCTGGAAGAAAATTCAAACGCAATACCACGCTATGGACCTCCTTTGTATTGCAGACGGCTGCCTATAATTTGTTTTTGGGCGGAGATAGTGGTTATGGTCGGCATTTTAAAACAATTGGGGATAAATACGGACCGTTTGACTTGGCGATATTGGAAAATGGTCAATATAATGAAGCTTGGCATTATATTCACACGATGCCCGATGAACTCTTAAAGGAAGTCAAAGATTTAGGTGCAAAACATTTTTTACCTGTGCATTCGGGCAAATTTGCATTAGCGTTGCACGATTGGAAAGAACCACTTGAGCTTATCAGTCAATATGCAGAGCAGCAACGGATTCCTGTATTAACGCCTACAATGGGCGAAATTGTCTATCTGAAAAATATGAATAAACAGTATGGTAAATGGTGGGAAGATCTAAAATAAAATAAGACTATTTTTTGTTTTTTTCTTCAATCCAAAGGGATAGATATTTGGTGCTTAATACTGAATGATGTAATAAGAGCTGTCCGATAAAATTTTGTTGACGGTGTGCCTGAAGCTGTGCTTTAATAAATCGAATCGTCATTAAAAAATCGTCTTCAAATTTGTCTCTTGCATAGCGCTGGTTGATGATTGCTATCCCGTGGCGCTGAGCATCTAACCATGCAGATTTGTCGGTATATAATTCAATAGACTTTGCGACAAATAGCTCAGGTTCATTGGCTATAAAACCATTCCATGGAAAATCACCACACATAGCTTCCGCTCCGATACTTGTAGTCACCGATGGCGTACCCGTTTGCATAGCATCTATAAATTTCCCTTTTACACCTGCGCCAAATTGAATAGGGGCTAAGAGTACACGGTGATTGGATAGGGTATCCTGTGCATGGTCAGCTCTTCCATGAACGAAGAATCTTTCCTTGGGATTATGGAGCTGCAATACTTTTTGACTCGGATAAGCACCATAGATATTTAAGTTAACTTTTGGTAGCTGCCTGCTCAGTAACGGCCAAATTTTGGTTTTTAAATACTGTACGGTGTTCCAATTCGGTTCATGAATAAAATTGCCGATAAACATAAAGTCTGCGCGCTTTTCAAATGTCTTCCAGCTTGCTACGCACGCTTCATCAATCTCTTCCTCTAAAAATGGCAAATAATAAAGAATCGATGGGTTGATGGCAAATTGATTGGTCAATAACTGCATCTCAAGTTCAGAAATAATGATGGATATATCTGAACGTAGGATTGCTGCGATCTCGCGTTTGGCAATATCTGAATAGAGTAAGGCTTGGTCAAATTGCTCTCCACTCTTGGTATTGGTTTGGCGAGCGTGCCTTAAGAAGTGTAAATCTTCTGTATCCAATATGCGTACAGCATCGGGAGACACTTGAGCGACTCGCCAACTATATTGCTCCTCGGTCATAAAGCGATCGAAAACAACAATATTAGGATTGAGCGCTTGAACAAATTCATTGAAACTCGCATCATTGAGCTTTATTTCAACTTCATGGATACCCATTGCACTTAAATCTGCGCTGTATGGTGATTTAGACGCAGCACTAGCAAAGGTGATTGTATTATCATTATTCTGAAAGCTTTTTAGCAATTGTATGATGCGAAATCCTGCAGCAGATGAGCTGGGTTCTGGCCATACTAGACCGATAAAAAGTATTTCTTGTTTTTCCATCGACGGAAATTTACACAAAAAGCGTTAGACCATATTCATTATTTTTTCAAATGCTTGTTTTTCAAATGAAGATAATTGTGCTAGGGATTCATCGCGTAGGTCTGATGATCAAATCGTACATGCTAAGAATCAAGAATGATTAAAAAAATAAGTATGACCAAATTGGGATTGCAGAGTGATAGATCGATCATATATCAATTCATTTCCATTTATATCAAGGCATTATTTGCGGTCCATAAATAAATGTATCTTGTTTTAAAACAAGGATTACAATTTGTTTATTTAATGTGAGTAAATACTTTTTATATTTAGTGGAGCTAACTTTGTCAGTACAGATATGAAGAAATTATTGCTAAGCGGAATCCAAAAACTATCTCCTAAGACCTATTGGAAAGAGTTATTGGCTGTTTTTATTGTCTTGTTGGCTTTTGTATTTTTCAGAAGCGAACGTAAAGAAATTGCATCTATCGGTCCGCAGTTGGCAGCAGCAGACTTCAATTGGTTGTTGGTCGGTTTGGTGATAACCATCATGTACATATTACTACAAGGTGTCATGTACATCTTTAGCTTTCGATCAATTGGTTTAAAATTGAATCTATGGGATGCCATTGAGTTGTTTTTAAAAAGAAATCTTTTGAGCGTTTTTCTTCCCGCTGGCGGTGTGAGCTCTTTGGCGTATACCACCTCACAATTGAGAAAGAAACAGCTCAATGCAACAAAAATTCATCAAGCAGGAGCAATATATGGCTATGTGGGTTTACTGACCGTTTTTATCATAGGTGTACCCATTATTCTGTATACTATTTTTGATCATAAAAGTTTTGATAATGCTTGGATTTCATTAGTTGTACTGGGTATTTTGCTCGGCTTTTCTTTTATATTCTTTTGGTCGATCAGAGTTAAAAATGGCCTATACCGCTGGTTGGAAATAAAATTTCCGAAACTGATTGTTAACATGCATGAGCTGTTTTCTGCTCATATTCATAAGGGATATTTGTGGATGACTATTGGGATCTCCATTGCTATTGAGTTATGTGGTATTGCTCACGCATTTATCAGTATGCACGCATTACAAACTCATGTATCTTTTGAAGCGGCCGCCGTAGCCTATACCATCACAGTCGTATTGATGATGGTATCTCCTTTTTTGAGGGGACTTGGTGCCGTAGAGTTTACCATGCTGTACATCCTAACGTCGTATGGTTATAGCAAAGAGCAAGGCTTGAGTATTACGATCATATATCGTTCCTTTGAATTTTGGTTGCCTTTGCTTTTTGGTGTTATCTCCTTTATCTGGAGAGGGCGACAGATTATAGCCCGTATTTTACCAGCCATCGCTATTTTCTTCTTGGGTATTATCAATTTGATTTCAGTAGCTACACCACCTTTGGTTGAGCGCATGCGACTGGAAAAGTATTATTTACCCATCGAAGCGATGCATGCATCGAAGTTGATGGTTTTGGTTTTAGGATTAGGTCTTATGGTGAGTGCGGCATACCTCATTAAGGGATATCGGTCCGCTTACTGGATTGCTCTTATCTTTTCATTTTTATCGTTGTTGGGTCATATTGGTAAAGCACTAGATTATGAAGAAGCACTAGTATCGTTATTTATTATCATTTTATTGATTTCCAATCGAAAGCAATATCGGATCAAGATTAATAAAAATTGGATGCAAATTGGTTTTGCAACGTTTTTCATTGCATTAGCCGGTGTCTGTTTATTTGGTTTTGTTTGTTTTTATGTGATTGATAAAAAACATTTTGGTGTTGATTTTACTTGGCAGCAATCGCTTTATTATACGATGCAAAGCTTTTTGTTATTTAATGATGAGTTGATCCCACGAACCACATTTGGACGAGAGTTTTTGAATATCACCCATTTTTTAGGACTCTTTTCTTGGATGCTGTTAATTTATACGTTTTTATGTCCTCGAATAATTAAAGAGGAGGATAATGAACAACAGGACTTGGATAGAGCAAAGGGATTACTCAAGCAGTTTGGCGGTTCACCTATGGATTATTTTAAAATTGCGGCAGATAAGCAACTCTATTTTTCTAAAATAACCGATGGCTTTGTTGCCTATCGGATCAGTCAAGCTTTTGCAATTGTTTTAGATGAACCCGTCTGTGCCTATGATGATAAAGATGATGTCATTGCCGAATTTGAACGGTATTGTGCTTCCTTGGGATTAAAATCTGTTTATTACCGCGTAGATGAAAATAGCCTGTCCTATTTTAATATGCTTCGGAAAAGAAAAATAGTTATCGGACAGGAGGCATTGATGGATGTATCACTGTTTTCCTTGGAAGGTAAAAGCCGCAAATCACTTCGAAATGCCTTAAATAGTTTAGAAAAAAAAGGATATAAAACTCGTTTAGTGTTAGCGCCTCATGATGATCAGTTTATTGCGGAATTAAAAAGAGTATCTGATGAGTGGTTGACCGTATTTGATAAGAAAGAGATGATTTTTTCACAAGGGCAGTTTGATGCTGTAGCAATTGCTGAACAAGATGTGATCGTCGTACAGGACGATCAGGCTAAAGTCGTCTCATTTTTAAATATTATTCCTGATTTTACCGAAGGGGAATGTACGTATGACCTCATTAGGAAAGTGGAAACAGCACCAGGCGGATGTATGGATGCTATGATTGTTGAATTGGTCAGCTATGCCCGAAAAAAAGGGAGTAAATATATCAATTTGGGTATGGTACCCATGAGTGGCATTGAATCTCCTGATAATCCAGCAGAGCAGATCATGAAGTTTGCTGCGGATAAAGTGGGGTCTTTTAAACATTATCAGAGCTTGAGAGATTTTAAAGAGAAGTATGCGACGATCTGGGAAAACAAGTACTTAATTTTTGGCAATGATTTTGACTTGTTACAACTGCCGCAAGCTTTGTCTAAAGTAATGAGGCCTGATCATGAATAGAATGCAGATGATACGCACAAAATTAGGATTATTGATACTCTTGTTTTTGATAAAAATAACAGTAATGGGCCAGCAGAAAGAATCGTCGCTCAAAATTTGGAATAATAATCCCACTAACCCAGTGATACTTTTTCTAAGCGGAGACGGAGGTTTTAACAGTTTTTCTTCGAGCTATTGTGAACTTTTGGGAAAAGAGGGATATACTGTCGGGGCAGTAAATTCTAAAAGCTTTTTCTGGGATAAAAAATCTGCCGATCAGATCGCAAAGCAACTGACAAAGAGTGTTGAGCAATTGTTGGATGGAAGAAAAAATCAACATGTATATTTTGTTGGATATTCGTTTGGTGCAGATGTGATCCCATTTGTTGTTAACAAATTGACAGCAGATTGGAAAAAAAGATTGCAGGCTGTTGCGCTTATTGAACCGTCAACTTCTACTGATCTGGAAATTCACGTATCAGATTTACTCGGTCGGAGTAATATCAAACGAAGCATGGATGTGGTTGCCGAAATCAATAAGATGATTGGTATAAAAACAGCGATCGTATTAGGTGAAGATGAAAGTGACTTCCCGATTAAAAATATCCGTTTGGCAAATCTTCAAGCCATCTTTTTAAAAGGGAATCATCATTTTAATGGAAATGCACTGGAGCTCGTGAAGGCAACAGTGAAATATTTTGCATCGAAATAATGATATTATGGGGGCAGATTTAATAATCACCTGATTGAGCTTCATGCTACTCCCTGTGAAAAGATCATCCATGTCTACAGCTACACAATATAGTTCATTGGTTTACGATGTGTTGTATGGCCTCGGCTCAATTTAGTCTCATTCCTGTGTGTTGTTGAAGTGATGGTCTTTTCTATGCTATGGAACGTGTGATATAGGAGGGAGATGTCAAGTCAAGAAAAAATAAATCTAATTTTCTTGTTGTAGGTCAATTTTTAAAGAAGTATAATTGATATGTTTGTTTAATCTTAAAAAAATAGAAAAATATGGAATTAGGAATAGGAATGTTTGGCGATTTGCATATTGATCCCAAAACTGGACAAATACAATCTTCACAAGAAAAATTACATCAAATTATTGAACAAATAAAACTGATGGATGAAGTCGGGCTTGATTTTTTTGGAATGGGGGAACATCACCGTCGGGATTATGCTGTTTCTGCTCCTGAAATTATCTTAGCCGCTGCTGCATCTGTTACTAAAAATATAAAATTGGGAAGTGCTGTTTCTGTATTAAGTTCGGCAGATCCAGTAAAGCTCTACCAAGATTTTGCTACAGTAGATGTGTTGTCCAATGGTCGTGCTGAGCTTATGGCAGGCAGAGGATCATTCATTGAGTCCTTTCCATTATTTGGCTATAATTTGAATGATTATGGTGCTTTGTTTGAGGAAAAACTAGATTTACTGACTAAATTGAATAGTCATGAAACCATCAATTGGACAGGTAAATTTCGACCTACCTTAGTGAATCAACAGATATATCCGCGTCCGGTGCAACCAAAATTACCGATCTGGGTTGCCATAGGAGGTACTACATCCTCTGTGATTCGTGCTGGTAAATTAGGTTTGCCTGTCATGTTTGCTATTATTGGCGGTACATACGAGGCTTTCAAGCCTTTGGTAGAGATGTATCAACAAGCATATGCGGACAATGGCCATGATATGGATAATTTTCAGGTAGGTGTGCATATGCACGCTCTTTTTGGAGACGATTCACAGCAGGTAGCAGATGCTTATTATCCAATTTACTCTGCACAGATGAATCGCATCGGTGGTGATCGCGGATGGCCTCCATATCAACGTACTCAATATGACTTTGGTCGGTCTTCACACGGGCATCTGATCATCGGTGATGCAGATTATGCCACAGATAAAATCTTGAAAATTCAGGAGTCTCTAGGACTGACCCGTTTTTCTGCACATATGGATGTAGGGGCACCAAGTCATCTTCAAATGATGAAAGCGATTGAGGTATTTGGAACTAAGATTGCTCCACAGGTAAGAGCAGCACTTAAAAAAGGAGAATAGGGAGAGTGCAAAACTTTACAGGAACATTTTTATATCGCTGAGATATGATTAACTTTGTTTTTTTTAAATAGAGAGGACAAAATGTTAGGATTGAAATTGTTAACGGATCCAAGATGGGCTAATATTGCGGAAGGAAATTTAGAAGAAATTCTGACCGATCACGCTTGGTGTGAACAGAAGGCTGCTTCAAATGCTATTTCTCTAATTATGTACAATTCGGAACATGAAGAATTGGTGCACGAATTGACGGCAATTGCTATTGAGGAAATGCAACATTTCCAAATGGTCATTGATATCATTAAAGCAAGAGGTTATACCCTGGGCAAAGAACGTAAAGATGATTATGTAGGCCAGTTGATGAAATTCAATAAAAAAGATGGTTCCCGTAATATGGCCTTTATCGATCGCTTACTATTTGCTGCTATGATTGAGGCTAGAAGTTGCGAACGTTTTCGAGTCTTGTCTCAACATATAAAAGATGAAGAGTTAGCCAAATTTTATCATGATCTAATGGTTTCAGAAGCCAATCACTATACTACCTTTCTGAATTTTGCGCGTCAATTTTCTACCGATGTAGATGTGGACAAACGTTGGAAAGAATGGCTGGATTTTGAAGGCAAACTCATACAATCATACGGTACCAAGGAAGCGATCCACGGATAAATATTACGATAACGTAAAAACCCCATTTTCAATTTATAGAAAATGGGGTTTTTACTATAATATGATCGTTGATCTACGTTCTAAAATACAATTGTCCATCCAGACGCCTTTCAGTTGTGCCGATTTATGTTGGGTACCCAAGACACTAAAACCGAACTTCTTGTGCAATGCAATACTTTTCTCATTTTCTGGAAAAATAAATGACATGATTGTCCATATACCGGCCTGTTCGGAACTATCGATGATATGTTGCATCAAAATCTTACCGATTCCTTTTCCATGATGATTTTCATCAATGTAGATGCTGAGTTCAGTGACTCCATGATAGCCCGTTCGTTGTAAAACAGGAGATAAAGCAACCCAACCAATAACAGTGTTGTCTTCCAGAGCAACAAATCGCATGTTTTTTAAATGGTCATAATCCCACGATTCCCAAGGGCTTATTTTTGTAGCTAAAGTAATGTTTCCTGCATCGATTGCCTGTTGATAGATGCGTGCAACATCATTATAATGCTGTTGTTCTAAATGTTTAATTTCCATCTGGAGCGTTATGATCGTTTTTTGTTTATCATGGAATACATGTTGCTCGATTCACATTTCAAAACTAGGAAAAGTTTGGATGCATTTTAAACTAATCTTGTATTTTAAAGAATTATAAACTTGTTTTTCATTTAGTTAAGGTATCTTCTTTGGTATCTATCTCAAGGACAAAAGAAATGAACGACCGATGCGTAAACTAAATTGCAGCAACATCGACAAGAGTAATAATTTATGATTCAGATAGTTCGGCTTTTTATGACATTATAAAAATAAGATTTTTATAGAAATAACCTTACCTTTGTCGTGTGACTGATAAAAGTAAAATAATTGATATTCGTAGTCTGTCGATAGATCAGATTAAAGAGAAGCTTACTGAAATGGGTGAGCAGGGTTTCCGTGCAAAACAAATTTACGAATGGATTTGGGCAAAATCTTGTGTGGATTTTGATTTGATGAGCAACCTCAGCAAACCTTTGCGAGAAAAGCTGAAAGAAAATTTTGTTATTCGTGCTGTTACAGTCAAACAATCGCAGATTAGTTCTGATCGTACTATCAAAAGCAGTTTTGCACTGTATGATGGCAACGTTATTGAGGGAGTTTTGATTCCTGCACCAGAACGTATGACAGCATGTGTGAGTTCACAAGTAGGCTGTAGCTTGACTTGTAAGTTTTGTGCCACGGGATACATGGATCGTAAACGTAATCTCAATGCAGACGAAATCTATGATCAAGTTGTTTTAATCGCTAGACAAGCAGAAGAAAAGTACCAACAACCATTGACGAACATTGTCTATATGGGCATGGGAGAGCCGCTTTTGAATTATGCGAATATGATGAAATCGGTCGAACGTATCACTTCTCCCGATGGTCTTAATATGGCCGCGAAACGTATTACAGTATCCACAGCAGGTATTGCCAAGATGATCAAGAAGCTCGGTGATGACCAAGTACGTTTTAACTTAGCCCTTTCTTTACATGCGGCTAATGATAAAAAGCGTAACGAGATTATGCCGATCAACGAACAAAATACCTTAGAGGCTTTAGCAGATGCACTGAAATATTTTTATGCAAAAACAAAAAGCCCGATAACATTCGAATATATTGTTTTTGATAATTTCAATGATGATCTGGCAGATGCGAAAGAATTAGCGAGATTTTGTAAAAATGTACCTTGTAAGGTCAATATCATTGAATACAACCCAATTTCACTCGCTAGTTTTGTAAATGCCGACGCTGATAAAATTGAAGTATTTGCTAATTATTTAAAGAATCAAGGAATTATTACCAATGTTCGTAGAAGCCGCGGAAAAGATATCGATGCTGCGTGTGGACAGTTAGCAATTAAAGATAAAGAAGCTCAAGAAGCTTAATCAAATCATCATCATAGACGATCTATATTTCTTTTCAGCATTTCGTTTGGGAGGAGTTAACGCAAGTTGGAAAGCAATTTCTAATATCCTATAACATAGATTCTTTTGATAAATTTTGTTTTATTTACTATTTTGATCGTAAATAAAACAAAATTTATCAAGTTGGTATAGGTACAGTCGATATGAAGAACCGGTTACTCCATTACTTATCAGATTTTTCAGCCCTATTTTTTCCTAAGATCTGCGCTGGTTGTGGCCATATTTTGGTTAGTCAAGAAAAATATATCTGCACATCTTGTTTATTTCATTTGCCCATTACAAATTTCCATCTAGACTCCAATAATCAGGTAGCACGTCAGCTCTGGGGTAAATTTCCATTTGAACATGCTGCTGCTATGTTTTTGTTGCGAAGAAAGTCGCGCGTAGAACGGATTTTGTATCAAATAAAATATGCAAATCGACCCCAATTGGCTTATTTTCTGGGTAAGCAGTATGGTGAAACATTAGCTAAAAGTGATGTATTTACAGATGTTGATGTTATTATTCCAATTCCCTTACACAAAAACAAGCTAAACAAAAGGGGGTATAATCAATCTTTTTATCTGGCAAAAGGTATTGGAATGGGGTTGTCAAAACCAATTTTAGAACATGGATTGATTCGTGAAAAAGATAACATCAGCCAAACTAAAAAATCCAGACTGGAGCGATATGACAATGTTTTGAATGTCTTTATGTGTCCCGATCAAGATCGTCTAAGAGGGAAACATGTGTTATTGGTGGACGATGTTTTGACCACCGGAGCCACATTAACGGCTGCCGCAGAACAACTTGTTGCGGCAGGCTGTATCCTATCGGTATTAACTTTAGCGCGGGCTTAGTGTTGAGATGTGGCTCCTGCCAAATCCTAGTGTACTAAATTTTATTTTCTCCGTACATAAAAAAGCAAGTACGCGAATCCCGCCATACCTATTCCTACACTATCTGCAAAAAGATCCCACCAGTCGCCAGATCTGTAGGTAAATATATAAAGTTGCAATGCTTCTGTCAACAAAGCGAAAAGAAGACCTAAAATACTAACCACCAATACCGGGACCCATTTTGTGGGGCGGCCTTTGAATTGCACCAGTACACCATTGTAAATCAAAGTGCAGAAAACGAAGAACATACCCGCGTGAACAAGTTTGTCCATTCCGGGATAAGACGGTACTTTTTCAAAATTCTGTCCCGGCATACAGCAAAGTAAGATTACTATTACTGCCCAAAGCATTACCCATTTATAATCTAATAATAATCTAATCATGCTCTCCTTATAATCAATTTTCGTGCTAAAATAATCATAAATACAAGAAAAGTGAAATAATGTTATGAAACACATAGTAAAATTATTAACCTGATTTACAGGTATTTAAGAAAAATATTGATATTTATATAGTACTATGTATTGCATAGTACATAATAAAACATATATCTTTGTATTGTTATGATAGCTGAAAATACACAAATACAGATGCGCAAAGGGATACTTGAATATTGTATTCTTTCTATTATTTCCCGAGGGGAAATATATGCATCGGATATCATCAGCGAACTGAAGAAAGCACAGCTCTTGGTTGTAGAGGGAACATTATATCCGCTATTGACAAGACTTAAGAATAACGGTTTGCTGAGTTACATATGGAAAGAGTCCACTTCTGGTCCTCCCCGTAAGTATTATGAAATCACCAATGAAGGACTTCAAGTTCTTGACATTTTAGATGTCACTTGGAAAGAACTGGTTTTTGCGGTGGAGACGTCCCTAGCAGATCGAATTAATAAAATTGACAAATCAATATAACCTATACATACCATGAACAAGACTATAATTATCAATATAAATAGTATCGTTTTTCATATAGAAGAGGACGCATATGATGTGTTGCGCAATTATATGATTGATATTAAAAAACATTTCGGAAGTTCAGAAGATAGCAAAGAGATTTTGGAGGATATCGAAAATCGTATTGCAGAAATGTTTACAGAGAAGATTCAGACCGGCATCAAAGAGGTACTGAATATGGACGATGTAAATGCCGTAATTGCACAGATGGGAAGTGTTAGTGATTTTGAAATCAATGACACAGATCAACAATATAGCGATCAGCAGACGAACAATGCTTATGCTAACTTTCGAACTGGTAAAAAGCTGATGCGAGACCCTGAAGATAAAGTGATCAGTGGTGTATGTAGTGGACTGGGCCATTACTTTGGCATAGAGGCACGTTGGGTTAGGCTTTTGTTTGTTTTATTCGTCGTCGTGTTTGGTTCCGGATTTTTGGTCTATATCATTTTGTGGATCGTCATGCCAATTGCAATTACCAGAGCAGATCGTATGGAAATGCGCGGCGAATCACCCAATATTCAAAATTTTAAAAGAAGTTTTGAGGAAGAGTTGAGTGGTCTCAAGGATAATTTTTCGGGTGCTGGAAGTACATTCAATAGAGGTGTTGAATCTGCGGGAACGGCATTTGGAGAGATTGTCAAGATTTTTGCAAAAGTAATCGGTTTGATTGTTGCCTTTTCAATAGGTTTAAGCTTAATATCATTGCTTATTGCACTTATCTTTTTTAGCTTGGGAATCGCAGGTGTGACCGATCGAGGTATTATTGAACCCCTAAACCTGATCGACCCAACACAAGCACCTTGGGCACTGACAGCTGCATTTTTAGCTATCGGGATTCCATTTGCGGGATTATTTTATCTGATCATTCGGCTATTGTTTGATCGCAGACCGATGAATAATTACCTCACTACCTCATTATTTTTAGTGTGGATGATTTCTTTGGGAGGTATCATTTACTATTCTGGATCGGTCGCTAAGGATTTCAAAGAGGAAAGTAAGATTGTCGAAGAAAAACCATTAGCATTAAGATCTATTTACCGCATTCAGGAACGTGATGTGCGAGTGATCAAAATAAATGGTGACGATGCCCGCACGAATCTAAAAATAAGGGGAACGAATTTATCTGAATATTTACAGGACGATATCCGAATTCGTTTTGAGCGGATCGACTCTGCTCAGATGCCATATATCAAATACGAATATTCTGCTAAGGGGGCTAATTATAATTTAGCAACGAAAAGAGCATCTGCCATTAATTACAAAGCCGTTCAGGATAGTACGAGCATTATTTTCGATAGTCATTTTAGATTAGCTGAAAATGAATTATATAGAGATCAAAAGGTCAATGTTACGATTTACCTTCCAGTTGGAGCAAAAGTATTATTAAATAGAGATTTGAGCCATAACTATGCTGATATCTCGTATTACGAATGCTTGGATCGTTACAGCAATGAGGATATCAAAGAAACAGAATGGGTGATGACAAATTTAGGTTTGAAATGCGCTCTTCCAGAAATTGCTGAAACAGAATACGATACAGAGGAAAACGGAGTAGTAGATACAGTAATCGAAAGACGCGATACGATCATCAGCATTTCACCGGGCACTGTTGTCGTAGAAACAAAAGGGAAGAAAAAATAACGCTGTTCATAGAAGAACATCAAAGACCTTCATTCCGAAAGCCCTTTTCATGAAAGGCACCATTAAATCTAACAAAAAAGGGGCTTTAAGCCTGTTAAGCCCCTTTTTTTTAAATAAATCAATCTTATTGTAACATTCTATACAAAACCTATACTAACTAGTCAACATTTCTATTTCGGATAGAACAACCTATACTCAATGAAAACTAAACTATTACTAACAATCTTATTTGCCATCAGTGCACAACTGCTATGGGCAGCGGTGGGCATAACAGGTAAGGTGGTGAATGAAAAAAATGAACAAATGAGTGCTGTTACTGCTTATTTGATCCACAGTACTAATCATATAATTTTAAAAACAGCCTTTACCAAAGAGGACGGACAATATTCTTTCGAAAATGTTGCAGCGGGATCATATTATGTAGAAGCTAGAATGATTGGTTATGAAGTGAAACGCTCCGCTATTATTAATTTTAATAAAACAGCACAGCAAATACCCGATCTGCAGATTATACCGAGCAGCAATACCTTGTCTGAAGTAACCGTAGAAGGAAAGAAACCTCTTGTAGAAAATAAACAAGGAAAGCTAATCTTAAATGTTGAAAATTCACCATTGGCCGCAGGAAATAATGGTTTAGATATTGTGCAGCGCGCACCTGGTGTTAGTTTGGATAATGACAATAACTTACAGCTCATGGGACAATCTGGAGTAAAAGTTACCATCGATGGCCGCCAAACGTATATGACGGGAGAGCAGCTGACGACCCTACTAAAAAGTACAGATGGAAACCAGATTAAGTCTGTTGAAGTTATTAAATCACGTACTGCCAAAGATGACGCGGAGGGAGCTGTCGGAACGATCAATATTGTGATGAAGAAAAATCGAATGGAAGGTTTTAATGGAAACTTTTCTGCAACTGCTGGATTAGGTGAAAAATTTAGAGGTAATTCAGCTTTGTCACTCAACTACAAAAAGAATAATACGACTTACTTTGGATCTTACTCTTACAGTGACGATAAATATATCAATCGACTTAATATAGAGCGCATCATTTCCAACAATGGAATGGAAACATTATTTGATCAACAATCAAATCTGCATATCAAAGATAGGACACATACCTACAAATTTGGAGTTGAACAGAAAACCTCGGATCGTAATGTAATGTCTTTGCAATTTAATGGAAGTAATAATGTCGAGCTCAATGACAATGATAGCAAATCTTTGATAGGACCATTGACCACAATCGATTCTACATTGATTTCCATGACCCAGTTTAAAGAAGGCTTTAACCGTTATTCATTCAATTTCAATAACGAGTTTAAGATTGATTCAACGGGTAAAAAATTGATCTTGGATTTGGATTGGAGCCAATTTAAAAATAGCAAAAAGGCTGATTATGATAATAGATTGTTTGACAAAAACAATCAATTGATACATGATCCAGAGATCTTAAGAAGTGAGATGCCAATAGGAATTGATATCTATGTTGCAAAACTGGATTACAATCAACCCTTAAGTAAAACTTCCAATCTGGAGACAGGGGTAAAATATTCAAATGTGAAGTCAGATAATAACCTCTTGTTTGAAGAACAATTAGATGACAAGTGGACCAATATTGTCAACAGATCAAATCATTTCATCTATAAAGAGCAAATTGCGGCAGGTTATGTTGATTATGACAATCAAATAGGAAAATGGGGAATTAAAGCGGGATTACGTGGAGAGTATACCTTATCAGATGGTCACTCGCTTACAGAAAGCAAACAGGTAAAACGAAATTATTTTGATTTATTCCCATCGGCAAATTTGAGTTATGATGCCCATGAAAATCATATATTTTCTTTGGGTTATTCGAGAAAAGTAACAAGACCAAATTACCGCCAGCTCAATCCCTTTGATTATTTTATTGATAAGTATACTTCAGAACGTGGTAACCCTTATTTGAATCCGCAATATGCAAATGAGTTAAATTTGAACTATACGCTTTATAAAAAATACACGATTTCCTTAGGCTACAATGCGCAGACAGATGCAATCGTGGAAAGTATGGGACAAGATTCTGTTAAAAAAACGACTTGGGTGACACGTGAAAATCTAGGGAAAAACAATTCGGCTTTTTTAAATTTAAGCATGCCGGTACAGGTGACAAAATTCTGGTCTTCTTATAATAATATCACCGCAGTATATATGAATTTTGATGGAGCCATCGCAGGAGATATAGTAAATAGTACGAGTTTTCTATTTCAGGTCAATTCGATGAGCACATTTAAGCTGTCACCTTCATTATCTGCAGAAATGAACCTACGTTATTTCTCTCCTTTCACATACAATATTTATAAATTGGAGAGCCGTTGGGATGCACAGATCGGTCTTACTAAAAACTTTAAAGATAAAAGAAGCTCGCTTAAGCTCGCTGTATCAGATATCTTCAATACAAGCAATCAAAATCTATCAACCAATTTTTCATCTTTTAATACGAAGATCCGACAAAATCAAGATCGTCGAGTGGCTCGTTTGACCTATTCTTACAAATTTGGGAATTTGAAAAATGCGGCAAAGAAAAAGAATACCGATAATGAAGAAAAGCAACGAGCTTTATAAAAGCATCTTGCTTCACAAATGTAAATAGTTTTAATGTTTATTTAATATGTAGGCCGTAAGTACGAAAGTACTTGCGGTTTTTTATTAAGCTTTTCTTGTTATCAGATTAAGGAGATTAAAAATTGAATCTCTGTTTTGATACAAGTCCAATTTAAATTTTCAAGTCTTTTTCGTCGATGAGCTCTGTTTCTAATGTAATAGTTTCATATTCGGTAATAGGTCTTTTTGCTTCTATCATCTGAATAAGGAGATCCGTTGCTACTTTTCCCATTTCAAATGCAGGCTGCCGGACAACCGTTAGCGAGGGAGAGAAAATACTGACCACATTGGAGTTTGTAAATCCAGCAATTGCTATTTTGCTTATCAATTTTGGATATTTCTTTTTTGAATACATCAAATAACCAGTTGACAATTTATCTCCAGAAATAAATATAGCATCAAATTTTTGTTCAAATAGAGCATCAATAGCTTCATCAATTTCTTGCATATGCATACCACCGTACTCCGAAAACTTCACTAGATTTTCATCATAGCGGATATGGTGCTTTTTTAGCGCTGCTTGGTATCCCGCCAGTCTTTCTTTTGTGATGGATAAAGATTTACTATTAGTCAAGTGTGCTATTTTGCTGTGTCCATTTAAAATTAAATGTTCTGTTGCATCAAAAGCCCCTTTAAAATTATTTGAAGTCACCTTGAATGTATCAAAATCTTCGGGTATTCTGTCAAAGAAAACAATCGGATAGCCTTGCTTATGCAGGGTTTTGAGGTATTCAATATCATTGGTTTCAGAAGATAAAGAAATCAATAAACCATCAACAGATCGCGAAGACAGGTATTCTACATTCATTTTTTCTCTTTCAGCAGACTCATGTGTTTGTGAAATCACCACTTGGTAGTTTTTGTTATGGGCCACAGATTCCACCCCATTGATCACCTGCGAATAAAAATTATTAGCGATCTCACTGACGATGATTCCAATCGAATAGCTTCTTCTCTCCTTTAAGCTTCTCGCGATAGGATTGGCCGTATAGTTGATTTTTTTAGCATAATCTAAAACTAATTTTTTCGTTTCAGCACTGATTTCATAACTATCACGCATAGCTCTTGATACCGTGGAGGTAGATAAATTAAGTGCAAGCGCAATATCTTTAATAGTCGACGGTTTGAATCTCATAATTTTTGGGCTAAATATAATGTTATGGTTTTTTTTTGATAATATCAAATTTTAGTCTACTCAAAATTGCAAACGATACCGGCAACGATTGCATAGATTTTGGTGGAAAATAGTCCTTGAAATGGTATTTAGTTAGTAAACTTGTTACATAAATTAAACCAATTGTAAGAGATTTCTTTAGCCTTTTAAGAGCAATTTCTTCTTGATTACTTTTTGATAAGCAATTTTTAAACTTAATATAAACATTATGAGTAGAGTGTTGTTTTCTACCCTTTTGTGTACAGCCTTTTTTGCAAATGATGCATTTGCACAAAGTAGACAAGTATCCGGTATCGTTAAAGACGCGAAAGATGAAAGTCCTTTGATTGGCGTTAGCGTTAGTGTAAAAGGGTCAGTGAATGGAGCCATTACAGATAAATCTGGAAAATTCATCCTGTCAGTTCCCACCAAAGATACAGAGCTTGTGTTGACCTATGTAGGATACAAGAGCATTACGGTCGTCGTCCCTACAGGAAGCTCCATCATCAATTTGGATATGGAGAGCCTTTCCAATGCATTGGAAGAAGTGTCCGTGAATATTGGATATGGTTCTGTTAAAAGGAAAGACTTGACGGGGGCTATATCATCCGTATCTGCTGATGTAATTCAAAAAGCTCCTGTTGCCTCCGCATTAGAAGCTATTGCTGGAAGGATGGCTGGGATCCAGATATCATCTACAGAAGGCTCTCCTGATGCGGAGATGAAGGTGCGGATTCGTGGGGGAGGATCCATAACAGGAGACAACGCTCCGCTTTACATTGTCGATGGATTTCCGGTTGCTTCTATTGCTGATATTGCTCCTTCAGATATTGAAACAATCGATGTTTTAAAAGATGCTTCTTCTGCGGCAATCTATGGTTCCAGAGGAGCGAATGGCGTGATCCTAGTCACCACCAAAGGAGCCAAGTCCGGTAAAACAGCGGTCAGCTATGCTGCGTACGGTGGTTTTAGAAATATAGCTAATACACTGGATGTACTTACTCCTGCCGATTATGTCAAATGGCAATATGAAAATGCACTACTGAATAACGACCTAGGGGGCTACACCAAGTACTTTGGCAATTACCAAGATATTGATCTGTATGATCAAGTCAAAGCAAATGATTGGCAGGATCTGGTATTTGGTAGAACGGGGAATGTTTTCAATCAAAATATCAGTCTAAGTGGAGGCAGTGATAATACCAAGTATACACTGAGTCACACTTTTATCAAGGATAAAGCCATCATGGAGATGTCCGGTTATCAGCGCCAAAATCTAAATTTTAAATTAAACCATAAACCGCATAAAAGAGTTACTGTTGATTTGGGCATGCGCTTTTCAGATACCAAGATTGAAGGCGGAGGGACTAATGAACAGAAAGAAATATCTTCAGCAGATTCACGCTTGAAATATGCGATGCTCTATCCTCCTTTTGCCATTCAGGGGTTAACCAATACGGATGAGACTGATGATGAATTTAACCTATATAACCCATTGGAAGCCCTTTCCGATAATGATCAATTACAAAAGAGGAGGACCTATAACCTCAATGGAAGTGTTGCTTGGGAATTGGTTGATAACTTGAGAATAAAATCAGAAATTGGTTATGATGATTTTCGGAATGCCGATGAACGCTTCTATGGAAAAACAACTTATTATGTCGCCAATATTCCCGCTGCGGAAAATCAAGGTTTTCCCGCGATTGTTTTTACTAAATTAAATAAACAATCGCTTCGAAATGCCAATACATTGACCTATGACTTTAAAGATATGATGGGTACCCATCATAATTTAAATCTTTTATTAGGGCAGGAGTATCTCAAAAGTATATCGGAGTCACATACGACAACGGTACATGGTTTCGCCAAGACATTCGGTTTTGACGATGCTCGAAAATTATCCGCACAAGGTGATGCAAATGCCATTGAAAACTACCTATTCCCTGATGATAAGCTCCTGTCATTTTTCGGTCGATCAAATTATGATTTTAAGGGTAAATATCTGCTAAGTGCCACATTTAGAGCGGATGGTTCATCCAAATTTTCTAAAAACAACAGATGGGGGTATTTTCCGTCAGCCTCTGGAGCCTGGCGCATTTCTGCAGAGCCCTTTATGGATAATTCCAAGCGTTGGCTAGACGATTTGAAGCTAAGAGCTAGTTACGGTACTGCAGGAAACAATAATATTCCTTCTGGTCAGATGACACAAACATTTGTCGTACAACCTACTAATTGGGTCAATGGTTTTGAAAGCTATTGGGCTGCATCAAAGATCATGGCCAATTCGGACTTAAAATGGGAAACCACAGTAACGCGCAATCTGGGTCTAGATTACTCCTTATTTGGTGGAGCGGTCACCGGTACCATAGATGCCTATTTAAATCATACTAAAGATTTACTCATCTTATTTTCAATTCCGGGATCGGGATATGATGGGCAATATCGCAATATGGGAGAAACCCAAAATAAAGGGTTGGAATTGTCGTTGGCATGGAAGGCCATACAGAAAAAGAATATAGATTTAAATCTCTCTGCAAATATCAGTTTCAACAGAAACAAAGTTAATTCTTTAGGTCTGATGGAAAGTTTTTATGCCCAAACTCAATGGGCATCTAGTGAGATCGATCCCGAGTATATCGTTCAGCAAGGACTGTCGGTAGGTAAGATGTATGGTTACTTAAATGATGGACGCTACGAAGTATCAGATTTTTCGGGATACGATGCAACGACAAAGAAATGGATCTTAAAAGATGGTGTTGCCGATGCTACGGTCGTGGTAGGAGCACTGAGACCAGGTATGATAAAATTGAAAAATATTGCAGGAGAAGGAAATCGTGTTGATGCGACAGATCGAACGATTATAGGAGATGCCAATCCAAGTCATACAGGAGGTTTTTCGATCTATAGTCGTATATATAACTTTGATATCTCAGCCTTATTCAACTGGAGTTACGGCAATGATATTTACAATGCCAATAAGATCGAATACACCTCAACAAGTAAATATTCGTCACGTAATATGATCTCGACCATGGCTGAGGGACAGCGTTGGACCAATTTATTGCCAGATGGAACTCTATCAAACGATCCCAATCAATTGGAAGAGATGAACCGCAATACTACAATGTGGTCTCCACATATGAAAAGCTTTGTATTCAGTGATTGGGCAGTTGAAGATGGTTCCTTCTTGCGCTTTAGTACGCTATCAGTAGGCTATACATTGCCTAATCAGTGGTTGAAAAAAGCGAGCGTCAAAAATTTACGTCTCTATGTAACGGGATATAATCTATTTACGTGGACCAATTATAGTGGTTTTGATCCCGAAGTGTCTACGCGTAGAAAAACAAACCTTACACCTGGAGTTGATTATTCAGCTTACCCTAAGAGTCGGCTATTTGTTGCTGGTATTAATTTAAATTTTTAAGAAGATGAAAAGAATATATAGTAAAATTTCAATCTTACTTGTTGCTGCGAGTTTATCCGCTTCTTGTAGTAAGGTGTTGGATGCCCCTACCAAATCTTCATTAGATGAATCGATTATTTTTTCTACTCCAAGTTTAGCCTCTGGTGCTATAGCTGGGATTATACAGTCTTTTGGTGAGACAAACTCCTATAGGGGTCGGTATCTGGTGTTCTATGGTGTCAATACAGATACAGAAGTAAACAATGCGTTAAGAACAATTGCTGATGATAAATCGCGACTATCCAATTATAATACCAATGTGAATAATGGGCAGATGAACACGGATAATAACGCTTGGGCAAAATTTTATGAGGGGATAGAGCGTGCAAATATGGCGATTCGTGGTCTACGTACGTATGGAAATGTCGCGAATAATCCTGAATTAGCTCAAATCTTAGGAGAGGTATTGACATTGCGTGCAGTACTGTACAACGATTTATTAAAAGGATGGGGAGATGTCCCTGCTCGCTTCGAACCTTTAACAAGTGAAACCACCTATATCGAGAAAAGTGATCGCGATGTGATTTACAAACAGTTGTTACAAGATCTCGAAGAGGCCGCTACTTTATTGCCTTGGGCTAATGCAACCTCTACAACTTCTTCTGTGGAACGCGTAAATAAAGCTTTTGCAAAAGGGCTTCGTGCTCGTCTAGCTTTGGCAGCTGGCGGATTTTCTCAACGTTCTGATGGAACGATTAGAAGAAGCAATGATCCAGATTTAGCTGTAGCGAGAACCTATGCAATTGCTAAACAAGAGTGTCTGGATATTATCAATAGCGGTACACAACGGTTGTTGGGTTTTGAGGAGGTATTCAAAACATTATGCCGCGAGTCTGGAGCTGCCGGGCTGGAGTCGATGTGGGAGATTCCATTTAGCGAGGGTAGAGGTCGTGTGATCTTTGATCTGGGAGTCAAACATACGACAGTGGATAAATACACTGGACAAAACAAAGGTGGTACTAATGGACCTAATCCAACGATGTATTATGATTATGAGGAGGGTGATTTGCGCAGAGATGTTTCTTGTGTTCCGTATGAATGGACCGGGGGCAAGCAAGTACCGACCAGTCTAAACAAATGGTACTTTGGTAAATATCGCTATGAATGGATGAGTCGCGTGGTGACTTCTACCAATGATGACGGTTTGAACTGGATGTATATGCGCTACGCCGATGTTTTATTGATTGCGGCCGAGGCGATTAATGAATTGGACGGTCCACAAGCAGCAGCTCCATATTTTAAACAAGTAAGGGCTCGTGCTTTTGCCAATAACACCGCAAAAGTGGATCAGTACATGAACCAAATTACACAAAGCAAAACCTTATTTTTTAATGCTATAGTCGACGAACGAGCCTTGGAGTTTGTGGGTGAAATGCTGCGTAAATCGGATCTTATTCGGTGGAATTTATTGAGTGAGAAGCTGAATGCATCCAAAATTAAATTACAGCAGTTGGAAGCGCGAACTGGAAAATATGAAGGCTTATTGTCCAAAATTTATTTTAGAACCGCAGCGGATCAAGAGACAGTAGAAATCTATGGGCTAAAAAAAAGGAGATACAGATGCAGTCGGAAGCACATATGAATCTAGCAAAGCCTGGACATTGAATGCAGCCTCTGATGCTGTGAAGTATTGGGATGGTTTGTTTTTAAGAGATCCAGATCAACAGCAGTTTTGGCCCATTTGGCAAGTGTTTCTGGACGGAAGTAATGGCAAGCTGAATAATAATGGGTTTAATTTTCAGTAATTATTTAAATGAAAACAATAAATTATGATCAAGTTTAACAACTTCATATATCCTTTTATCCTTATTATTTCATTGGGAACGAGTGGCTGCAAGGATGACCTATTTGCCGAAATAACCACCTTAGATGTAGACCGTGTATTTTCGCCCACATCATTAGAAACACGTGTTGTCAACCAGACAGGAGTGAGACTGACTTGGAAAGCGGTATCAAAAGCAACCTCCTATACCGTAGAAGTGTATGCTTCCAAAGATGAAAGTTTTTCTGGAGAGCCAGAACGTGTGGTTTCTGATATCCTTTTTGATCAGGTACCCTATACCATTACAGGACTTTCTGGGGATACCGATTATGCTGTACGGGTGAAGGCAGTTGGAGCAGATATCAAGGATTCAAAGTGGAGTTCGGCTACGTTTAAAACGAGCACTGAACAAATCTTTAAGGCTGTCGATGTATCCAAAATTGAAGCAAATGCAGCCTTTTTGGAATGGACTGCAGGAGAGAAGGCTACAACGATAGTACTTTCACCAGGAAATATCATTCATCAAGTGACAGCTGACGAAATCGCTAAAGGACAGGCAACAGTAAGTGGCCTAATTGGTGAAACCAATTATGTTGCCACTTTGATGAATGAATCAAAAGTACGTGGGACATTAAGCTTTACAACGGCAATTGATTTGGGGGGTGCGATTTTAATTACGACCGCCGTTGAATTGGAATCAGCAATTAAAAATGCCGTTGGTGGTGAAACATTTGCCTTAAAATCTGGAGAATATCTGTTGAGTACAGACCTGCTCATTAGTAAAGTAATCAGTATCAAAGGAATTGAATCGGTCAATAAGCCCGTTTTGATTAATGCCGGATTTATAGTGAGCGATGGGGCAGCACTTTCCATAAAAGATCTGATTCTGGACGGTAAAAAAGAAGTGGCTTCTACATTTATTTACAAACAGTTTGACAATGGAACATATGGAGATCTTCATGTACAAGATGTTGTGATCCGAAATTATAAAAATAGCTTACTGAATGTTGCTGACAAATCACTGATTAATGCGGTGCAATTTGAACAGGGCATTTTCCACAATATCGAAGGGACTGGCGGTGATTTTATTGATATCAGAAAAGGTTTGGTCAAAGGTTTGACATTCGTTAACAATACCGTTTACAACTGTGTTGCTGCAAGAGATTTGTTTCGTATGGATGCAGATGGCTCTACCAATTTTCCAAGTGAAAATGTTATCCTGAAAGTTTCAAACAATACATTTTATAATGTGGTTAATTTGAATACGAAAAGGTTATTCTATGTGCGAGCAACAAAAAATGAAATTTCATTTACGAAGAATATTGTTGCAAATACGGACGGCTTGCTGGCGAATCAAGCAGCCACGACATTAAAAACAGTAGCGAACAATAATTATTTTAATGCCGTAAATTTTACAGCAACATCATCTGCCAGTATAAAGATTGACCCATCGGGAACAACCCTGAACCCAGGATTTAAAGATGTTTCAAAGGGAGACTTTACAATTTCGAATAGCACGCTAAAAGAGAATGGTATTGGTGATATGAGATGGATTAAATAGTTTTGGTTGTTTAGTTTATAGCCTGTCTAGTATAAATGGGCAGGCTATTTTTAGTCACCATCATAAAATATGATATGAACAAGATATTTTTGTTATTGATTTTAACAGCGCTCGCATCTTCGTTTTCTCTTGATAAAACGAGGGTGTATATCATAGGTGATTCAACCGCCGCGGATAAAAAAGCAAATGTCTTTCCTGAAACAGGATGGGGAACACCTTTTAAGCAGTTTTTTAACGCAGATGTAGAAGTCATTAATTTAGCCATTAACGGTAGGAGCACAAAATCATTCCGTAAGCCCAATGATTCAGTAGGACATACTAGCTGGTCGGAGGTGCTGAATGATTTGCGAGCAGGAGATTATGTTTTGATCCAATTTGGTCATAATGATGAAAAAGTGGACCGGCCCACAGTGGGTACAAGTTTGCAGGAATATGAACAGAATCTGATGCAATATGTGGCCGAAGTACGAGCAAAGAAAGCGCATCCCATTTTATTGACTTCTATAGTAAGAAGGAAATTTGAGGATGGTCAGTTGGTCGATACGCATGGGCAATATCCAGATCGGGTAAGGAGTGTTGCGCGTACATTAGGAGTTCCTATGATTGATATGGAAAAAAAAACGCGTACATTATTGATGGAGTATGGAGAAGAGTCTTCTAAAAACTTGTTTTTACATGTACCTCCTCCTCATCCCAATTATCCTAACGGAAAGATTGATGATACACACCTGAATGAGCGCGGAGCGCTTGTAATTGCCCAATTGGTCGTACAAGGGATCAAAGAGCAGTCGATAAAATTAGCGCAAAAGATAAAATAAAAAGGGGCAAAGCCCCTTTTTATTTTAGAAAATGTATTTGGTACTTAAGAAATTGGAACTGTTGGAGCTCACAATATCATTAAGCATCTTTTTATTGTCATCTGTAAATTTGGCCGCAACGAGAGAACGGATAGAGAATGCACGCAATGCATCCACGACCGATAACGTACCTTCGGCACTGTCTTTACGACCAGTAAATGGAAAATTATCAGGACCTCTCTGGCATTGACAATTAATATTTACACGGCTTACCTGATTGACCAATGGATCAATTAAAGAAGAGATCACAGCAGCATTATTACTGAAAATACTAACTTGCTGACCATGCGAAGATTCAATTAAATATTCAATCGGTTCTTCTAAGTCATCAAAAGGTACAACAGGAATCACTGGACCAAACTGCTCTTCTCTATAAAGCTTCATATTGGCATTTACCGGATACATGATCGCCGGATACACAAATGATTCTTCTACTTGTCCACCATTTGGATTGATGACCTTCGCTCCATTGGCAATGGCATCTTGGATACATTCGGTTAAGTATGCCGGTTTGTTTAATTCAGGTAATGGTGTTAGCGACACCCCTTTTTCCCAAGGCATACCAAACTTCAATTTCTCCACTTCTGCTGTTAAGCGTTTTAAGAATTCTTGTGCAATACTACGGTGTACGTACACTATTTTTATGGCTGTACAGCGTTGACCATTGAAAGAAAGTGACCCCAATACCGTTTCCGATACAGCTAAGTTAAGATCAGCATCTTTTGTGATAATCGCCGCATTTTTGGCATCCAATCCTAAAATGGCACGTAGGCGATTTACTTTAGGGTGCAGTTTTTTTAATTCATCTGCGACTTTACTAGAACCAATTAATGTTAATACGTTAATTTTTCCAGACTGCATCAAGCTCGGTACAATGTTGTTTCCTCTACCGTAGATGGTATTGACTACACCTTTTGGAAAACTAGTTCTGAATGCCTCTAACAAAGGGTAGTGCAATAATGTACCATGCTTAGGTGGTTTAAATAACAAGGTATTGCCCATTATCAATGCCGGTATAAGCGTAGTAAAGGTCTCGTTCAAAGGATAGTTAAAGGGGCCCATACAAAGTACTACACCGAGCGGTGAGCGTCTGATCTGAGCAATAATACCTTGTTCGATTTCAAATCTTGAAGACTGTCTGTCAATATCTTTTAAAGCATCGATCGTGGCATAGATGTATTCTACGGTACGATCAAATTCTTTGATGGAATCTGTATATGATTTTCCGATTTCCCACATGATCAATTTGACAACAATGTCTTTTTTCTCGATCATTTTTTTGGTGAAATTTTCGACACAGATGATGCGATCAGCCACACTCATTGTTGGCCATTCACCGCGACCATTATCAAAAGCTTGGACAGCAGCATCTAGCGCTGCCATAGATTCTTTTTCAGTACATACTGGAAAACTACCGATACGCTTTCGTTGAAGACCGTCCTTGGTCTTGACACATATAGGTGAAAAAACTTCATTGATTTGTCCTTCCCAAGGAATCATTTTCCCATCAGAAAGGAACTCGCGTTGATCGACTTGTTGTTCGAGCGTAAATTCAGGAGGAATGTTACTCTCCTCGTAGAAAATACTTTCTAATTCTAAGTTCATTTAGAGTTTAGTTTAATTATGGATTAGGTTGTTGAATATATTATAATTATAAATCTACGATTTTCATTTTAGGAACCAAAGCTTTCATGACTATCCATGCAATTAAATATGCAACAGCACAAAATGAAAAAATGATGAAATAGCCTGCTGCCTCGCCATGGAATCCCATAAATTTCATTTGAGTTTCTTTGGCATAATCAAATAGAACACCAGATATTTTGTTGATAATAAATGCACCAAGTCCTCCGGCTAAACCACCGATACCTGTTACTGTAGCAATTGCTTTCTTTGGAAACATGTCACCAACAGTTGAGAAGATATTGGCAGACCAAGATTGATGAGCTGCACCCGCAATACCGATAAAAACTACAGGAACCCAGTAAGACACATAACCTAGAGGTTGTGCAAATAAAACAATCAAGGGAATAAAAGCAAAGATCAACATCGCGCGCATTCTGCCTTCATACGGATTCATACCTTTCTTTTCGACAAAAAGAGTAGGTAGGTATCCACCGTAGATGGAAAATAGGGTAATCATGTATAGAACAAAAATGGCCAACTGTCCTTCGGTATCGGACGATTTAATGTCATATACAGCACTCAGATAAGCCGGCATCCAAAATAGGAAAAACCACCAAACACCATCAGTC
Source organism: Sphingobacterium sp. MAE (assembly GCF_056711605.1). Classification (NCBI taxonomy): domain Bacteria; kingdom Pseudomonadati; phylum Bacteroidota; class Sphingobacteriia; order Sphingobacteriales; family Sphingobacteriaceae; genus Sphingobacterium; species Sphingobacterium sp. MAE. The sequence continues at coordinate 205,118 of NZ_CM160044.1, forward strand.
ATAAATTTTCCAAAAGCAAAAGCCCATGTTTGTTTATGCTTAAAACAATCTATAAAAGAGACTTTTGTCTTTTCATTTAGCTTTTGTTCTTCTGTATGATGTGCCGAATCTTGTAGGATATAAGTTAATTCACTTTCATTGACCTGAGGGTGTTCTTCAGGTTTCTTATACATAAATATCCAAAATCCCATCCAGACAAATCCCAAGGCACCAATAATAATAAAGGACATTTCCCAACCGTAGTACTTCGCTATTGTAGGAATAGTAATGGGGGCTACTAATGCTCCAATGGTAGCACCTGCATTGAAAATACTGGTTGCCAATGCACGGTCTTTTTTTGGAAAATATTCTGCTGTTGCCTTGATCGCTGCGGGAAAATTACCAGCTTCGCCAATGGCCAATACAAAACGAGCAAAAATAAATAAGGTGACACTCGTGCTGATCACCAAGCCCACATCATTGATCGTACCTATTACTTCTTTGGACTCCTCAAAATTTAAAAACCAATTGCCTGTCAGTTGCCCCGCTGTTGCGATACCACAAAAAGCATGTAGGATAGCACCGATAGACCAGATACCTATTGCCCAAAGAAATCCTTTTTTTGTGTCCATCCAATCGACAAAACGACCAGCAAAAAGCATACTCACCGCATAAAAAATGGAGAATAGTGCTGTTATTGTTCCGTAATCATTATTAGTCCAATGAAACTCTGGACTGATGAAGTCTTTCCAAGTTAGGGAGAGCACCTGACGATCTAAATAATTGATAGTAGTGGCAAAAAATAGGAGGGCACAAACGCTCCAGCGATACTTTGTTGGTTTATTATTGTTCATATTTTTAGGTACTTTTTCTTTACATGGTTGATATAAAGAAATGTAAGTTTGTTCGTATTCCTTTCAATAAGAGTATATCAATAGCTACGGACAAGTCCATCCTGGTAACTTAGGTTGATAAATGATTCTATACTCTAAAGTTAAGGCTTATAATAAAACTGAACAAAAAGAACTGCTTATATTTACGCAAACGTTTTCAGAGATCATCTGAATATGGAGCAGCTCTTTTTGTCCGCAATATTTAAAACCTAAAGTATGCTTTGGCATTGTTGTAGCAAATATCCTCAATGATCTTGCCGATCCATTCCTGATCATCTGGCAATTCCCCATTTTCAACATCGTCTCCAAATAGATTACAAAGTATACGTCTAAAATATTCATGCCTTGGGAATGAAAGAAAGCTTCTTGAGTCTGTCAGCATACCGACCATCCTGCTAAGAAGTCCCATGTTGGACAAAGCGTTCAATTGTTTGGTCATACCATCCTTTTGATCTAAAAACCACCAGGCAGAACCAAATTGTATTTTTCCTGCAATCGAACCGTCATTAAAATTTCCGATCATCGAGGCGATCAATTCATTATCTGCAGGGTTGAGGTTATAAACAATCGTTTTGGCAAGTTGGTCTGTACGATCCAACTTATTCATAAACTTTGAAAGAGCCGTCGCTTGACTGAAATCGCCGATAGAGTCCCATCCCGTATCTGGACCCAGTATAGTGAGCATACGACTATTGTTGTTGCGTAATGCGCCAAGGTGATACTGTTGTACCCAGTTCTTTTCATGATCCAGTTCTGCAAAGTAGATGAGCATGGCAGATTTGAATTTTAAATTTTCTTGCAGACTGAGATCCTGTTTATTTCTGATTTTGGCAAATATTTGGATGATCTCCTGTTCGGTATAATCTTCGGCATAGATCTGGTTGATGCCATGATCTGATAGGCAACAGCCATTGGAGGCGAAAAAATCATGACGTGACCGAATGGCCTTACAGTAATCTTGGAATGAACTGATATCCATATCTGTACACTTTTCCAATTGATCTATGTATGAATTAAGCTCATCCACACGGTCGCAATTCATAGCCTTATCCGGTCTAAATGTGGGTAGCATCTTAAATGTTTCTTTTTCAGAAGCAAATTGTTGATGATCATTTAAGCTATCGATCGGATCATCTGTTGTGCATACCACTTCCACGTTCATCTTTTTGAGCAGACCACGGACATTAAATTCTGGTGATTGCAGTTGTTCGGAGATACGGTCGTAAATAGCTTTTGCATTTTTACCAGAAAGTATTTCTTCAATACCAAAATATCGTTTCAATTCGAGATGTGTCCAATGATAAAGTGGATTTCTCAAAGTATACGGAACTGTCTCTGCCCATTTGATAAATTTTTCCTCATCCGTAGCATCTCCAGTGATATACCTTTCATCTACACCATTGGTACGCATAGCTCTCCATTTATAATGATCGCCATATAACCAGAGCTGAGAGATATTATCAAAAGATCTATTTTCGACGATCTGCTGCGGTATAAGGTGATTATGATAATCAATAATGGGTTGATGTTTCGCAAAACCGTGATATAGATCTTGCGCTGTTTTTGTCGTTAATAAGAAGTTTTCGTCTAAAAAAGATTTCATATCAAATGGAATTATATGGATTTATAAACTCACTCCTCGTTTCCAAGGAATAAAATCATCTTGATTGAGTAAGACGGCTTTGGGTATAATCGCACCGCTCGCCGCTTGGATACAATAATGCAGTATATCTTCACCCATTTCTTCAATGGTCTTTTCACCATCGATAATCGGTCCTGTATTGATATCGATGATATCTGCCATTTGCGTTGCAAGTTTTGTGTTGGTTGCTACTTTGATGACAGGGCAGATGGGATTGCCTGTCGGAGTACCAAGACCCGTGGTAAATAAGATCAATGTTGCGCCTGATGCTGTTTTTCCCGTTGTGGCTTCCACATCATTGCCCGGTGTACAGACCAAATTAAGCCCAGGTTTTGAATAAGATTCGGTATAGTCCAGCACATCTACAATAGGAGAGTTGCCCCCTTTCTTTGCCGCTCCATTACTTTTTATGGCATCGGTGATCAGGCCATCTTTAATATTACCCGGTGATGGATTCATATGAAAACCCGATCCAGCCTGTTCTGCAGAAGCGCTATAAGCTTGCATCAGGGAGATGAATTTTTTAGCGGCATGCTCGTCTATAGTACGATCAATCAAACTTTGTTCGGCTCCGCACAATTCTGGAAACTCCGCCAAAAGAACAGTTCCACCCAAAGCCACTAATAAATCTGAAGTGTATCCCACAGCAGGATTGGCTGAAATTCCACTGAATCCATCGCTTCCGCCGCATTTGACTCCCAAAACCAATTTGCTTAATGGAGCGGGCTGCCTTTCTATCTCATTGGCTTGGACTAGACCTTCAAATGTAGCGGTGATAGCTTCTTTGATCAGGATTTCTTCACTCTTGGACTGCTGCTGTTCGAAAATAAAAATAGGTTTATCGAAGTCTGGATTTCGATCCTTTAGATCGGTTAAAAAATCATTTATTTGAAGATTTTGACATCCTAAACTCAGAATGGTGATACCGCATACATTCGGATGATCTGCATAAGCGCCCAATAGCTTACTTAATATTGCCGCATCTTGACGAGTGCCACCGCAGCCTCCTTGGTGATTTAAAAATTTAATACCATCAATATTCTTAAAAACACGTTCAGAGGTTGGAGAAAAATGGACGAATTCATCCATATTGACCTGCTGTAATGGCCTTCCGTTTTTGTGCGCATGTACTAGTGCCTTTGTAAATGACTTATATTTTTCAGAAACATTATAACCCAGTTCATTGTATAAGGCTTCCTTAATAATATCGAGATTTCTATTCTCACAAAACACGAGAGGAATGAATAACCAATGATTTGCCGTACCCACACGTCCATCTGATCGTACATAACCATTAAATGTTTTGCCTTTAAAAGAATCGATATGAGGAGCTGTCCACTGATAATCATAAGGACGAAAACAATAGGTATCTACTGCGTGTTTTGTATTGTCTGTATCCATACGACTTCCTTTGGCGATCGCATATTGAGATTTACCGACCAATACTCCATACATCAAAATATCATCACCGGCATGCATATCATCCATAAAGAATTTATGTTTTGCCGGAATATCAGCGGTAAGGGTGATATCACTACCTTTAAATGAGATGACCTCTCCCTTTTTCAGATCTTGCAGTGCGACCAGCACATTATCTAATGGGTGGATCTGTAAAAACTTAGTTTTCATACTTTAATTGCTCCTGTTTTTTTAAGACCGCCTCTATTCCTATACTGCTGATTTGTTGAATGTAGTTTGCTACAGCGTTATAAAATCCTGGAAAAGCCGATAGATCTTGTTCCCATACTGCAGTCGACTTTAAGATATCGCTGATCTGATGAGATCCTTTCGCCCATTGCTGGTATAATGCCGACGCATATTCATCCTGAATATTAAAATTGGAGGCGATATGTTGTGTCTGAAAAGCGCCATTGATTTCTTTGGTATCCATGAGGATTACATATGCCGCAAAACCTAAGGCGATATGATCAGGTGCATGACGATGCAATTGATACCATTTGTTCAATAGACCCAGTATCCTTAATTTAATTTTGGAGGTATAATTTAATGAAATGGCTTTCCACTGGTGGTCCAAAAATGGATTGCGGAATCTGTCAATCACGGATTTTGAAAAAACCTGTACATCTTCATTTGTAATGGTCTCGTCCAAAATTGAAGGACCGATCTCTGTTTCCATTAAATCGGACACATACCCTAGAAAATCATCATTCTCCATTGCTTTTTTAACGGTATCAAAGCCCATTAACAGCGCGATTGCACAGGATAGGGTATGTGTTCCATTTAATAAGCGCAATTTAAGTTCTTTAAATTTTTGAATATCAGGAACGATCGCCACTCCTTTATTGACTTGTGCAAAGGAAAGCTTTTCGATAACTTGAGGATCAGAAGACTCAATTGCCCATAAGCTAAAAGGTTCCACCATGATCATGAGTTCGTCGTCGTATCCTAATTTTGATGTTGTCTCTTTATAATCTTCAGATGCCAGCTTTCCAGGAACAATGCGGTCAACAAGTGTGTTGCAGAACGAATTTGTTGTTTTTATCCATCGGATAAAAAGCTGATTCATATGATTGATAGCAGCTAATTGAAGCACGTATTCTTTCAGTTGATCTGCATTATTACTGATTAATTCGGTAGGTAGAATAATGAATCCTGCATTGGGATCACCTTTGCACTCTTGAAATCTTGCAAATAATATCGCCAATAATTTCCCTGGGAATGAAGACGGTACTCCAACAGAAATATCTTCACTGCTCGATGTGATGCCAGCTTCTGTTGTATTGGATATGATGATTTTAATAGCAGGGTTGATCGCTGCTTCTATGATTTGATCCCAGTCTTTTGTAGCAGTCAAAACACGACTGATAGAAGCGTTGACAATCTGCTGGTTGACCGTTTCCTTATTTTCTATTCCGCGGACACAGGTGGTATAGAGATTGCCCTGTTGCTCAAAAGCAACAGTATCTCCTTGATCTGTCGATTTTACAATAACAATGCGGCCATTAAAAACCCCTTCTCGATTTGCCTTGTCGATATAGAAATCAGGAAGGCCTCTCAGTAATACACCAGTACCAAATTGTATAATTTTCTCTGGAAGATCAAAAACTGAATCCACTGGTTTCAGCACTTCGGTATTGGTAATTTCTGGTAGATTTTGGCGATTTAAAATCATTTTTTATTCCGTGTTTAATAATTAATTTGGATTCACTACATTATTTCTTTTGAGCCATTTAGGATAATCTTTTTGGAGAAGCTTCTCCGGCCAGTTTCCAAACCATGCATAGCCATTTTTTCTTTCTTCTGATAAATCTTCAAAATTGGATGTGATCAAATTGCCTCGATCACCGTAAATGGGTTTATTTGACTCAAGATCATAAAATCTTGCCCAAACAGTTGAAGATGTATCTGCGATCAAATGACGTATGGATCTTTTTGTTTTAGGGTCAATCTCATGGTCAAATCGATAACCTGCAATCTGATGTTGTTCAAACCACTTAATAGCAGCATGGATTGCTGTTATAATATCTGGAGATGGATTTTTTTGTGCCATTAAAAATCGAACTATACCAACAGATTCACTGGTACTCAATGCTGCTGGTTCAAAACTTCTGGCCTGAGCGGGTAAAAGAGACTCGGGGTCATATTGAGCAGACCATATCGTCAGCAGGCTGTCTTGTTTTACTTGTAGTTGTAGGATGATGGCAATGCCTCTTTCTACTGCAGACTGTGCCTTTGGGATATAGGATCTATCAACCAGTTCAAAGTCATTGTTGGCCGTCGCGATATCATGTAGTATCTGCAATGCATTGATCATCGCATCATCATTGAAGGTGATTTGGCTTCTATAGAGAGAAGTGTTGGGATAGTATTGAGGAAAACCACCATGGCTATATTGTGCCTCTAATAGGTAATCAATACCTCTTTCTGCCGCCTGTAAATACGTTATGTTTTTTGTTTTTTTGTAGGCTTTGATTAAAGTCGTTATCTCCCTCGTGGTTGCTTTATTGTCTATGGTTGCAGACTCGATAGTCGTGCTTTTTATCCTCGTTAAAAGCGATTTGCTGATCTCCAAGTCATAGTTAACCACACTTTTATCTTTTAGTTGCTTAGGCCACCCCCCATTTTTTAATTGATAAATCAGCATCTTTTCAGCCATAGGATCTTTGATCTCATTGGGCTGAGCAAAACACAGCAGGTTGGAAAATAGCCATAACATCACTGTTGTTAAAAATGAGTACCGCATAGCCATTAGTTTTTAATTTTTGAGATCAACCAGGTTGTTAATTCTTCTGCTGCTTGAAAGTTTTGAAAATCTTTAGGCAATTTTCGACCATCCACATACTCGTTATATAACCAGGGATCTCCGATAGCGAAAACAGTTCCTTTCCCAAATGAAGCTGTGGCCATAATGATGTCATCATGATGCTTGACAAGCTCTTTTGCAGGATATTTTAGAGATAAAGTAGAAATTTCCTTGACATATATTTTGTTTACATCATGAAAAATACCCGTTCCTTTTGGCACATATACAGCACCCTCTTCATAATTATTATTTTTCACCCGATTCTTACTGTCCTCGTTAAAAGTAATTCCAAATTTTGTGGCTAACGTATTGAATTCTTTTATTTCGCAATTGCCAACGTCGTTGAGTAGTAATACAAGTACGCCTCCTTTTTTCACCCAATTAGCGATCTCAGAAGCAGATTGCTCAGTCATCATGTGGGGTTGTTCGGTTTCCTTTTCGGTATCAGGATCAACGATAATATAGATATTGGATCGGCTAAGATTGCTCAAGTTAGGAGCTGTTTTGAGTGTGTTGGTCTGGATATGCTTTCTGTTGAAAATTCTCCCCCAAAACGAAAAACCATTGTTGTCTTCGCCATCCCATAAATAATGATAAGGTTTTAATTTTCCTGTTGGATCAGCTTTATATTCGTTATTGAAATAATTATCCAATGTAACGGTCAATTGCTTTCCTTTAGGCTGTTCTTGAAAGATTTCCATTTCCGAGGCAGCGAGTATAAATGGACCTACGCCCTTCGGGTCGTTGCTTACAACAGGTTCACTCATATAATACTCAAAACTTCCATCTCTATATTTTTTCTTTCCACCTAATCCCGATACTTCAACCACATGATTGAGATTGATCTGTCCATTTGTTGAAGTTGATATAAATTCTTTGAGAAGTCCTTCATATGCTTTTTGAGTATTTTTAGCATATCCTTTAGACACATATCCCAATCGGATACTTTTTGCTAAAGCATATACAAACATGCTTGAAGCCGATGCTTCAACATAATTTTCCTTGATATCTCCGCGATCCATCACATCAAACCAGACACCTGTTTTTGGATCTTGATATTTTACGATAGTCTTTAGCGTCCTATTCAAAAGATCAATCAAAGGCTGCCGATTGGCATTTTCAAGAGGGAAATAATCAAGTACATCTACTAATCCCATCACATACCAACCCATCCCTCTTGCCCAAAAATTAGGAGATTGCCCCGTCTTGGCGTTTGCCCATTTTTCTGCCCGAGACTCATCCCAGCCATGATAGAGTAGTCCCGTCTTCTGATCTTTGGCATTCTTTTCCATCCAAAAGAACTGATTGGCGATATCGTTGTACTCATCTGTCAGATTCATGAGCGCAGCATATTCTGCTCGGAAAGGTTGAGCCATGTACAGTCCATCCAACCACATTTGATTGGGATAGATTTTTTTATGCCAATAGCCACCTTCTTGAGTTCTAGGGTGATTTAATAGCTGTTTGTAAAGAGCATGGCAAGCTTTTAAGTATTTTTCTTTTTTTGTGACTTTGTAAAGTAAGAGCAGTGTACGTCCATTTTTGATATGATCAATATTAAAGTCTTTCGCCGAATAATTTTTTATGGTCCCATCTTGTCCGACAAACTTATCCATCCAAGATTCGATATAACTAAAGTACGAGCTATTTCCCGTATTTTTCCATGTTTCAGCAACCCCTTCAAGCACCACGCCCATATCGTAAGTCCATTTTGGTCCTTTGGTGTTATTCACAAAAACACTATCCTTAAATAGTTTATCAATGGCAGTTTGCGTCATTTTTTCAGATAAAGGTATCTGACCAAAGCCATGTGTATATAGACTACAGACAAGTAATATAAGAGCAACTATTTGTTTCATCACAGGTTATTTTTTGATTTTCAGTACAGATTTTGATAATCCAGATGCTATCTTGCTTATTGTTTTAGCCTTGTTTACATCTGTTTTGATGACTTGGATATTTTTTGAATTTTCTCCGTACAGATCAAACAGCAGGGTAGCATCATCCTGATATTTTAAGTTTTCAAAAACAATATTTTGTGCATTTTCAATATGTAGTACCGGTGCAGTTTCTTTTGAAAAAATGGTGATATCCTTGAGTTTTATGTTACACGCTTCGATGATATCAATACCCTTTTTTGCCTGTATCGTTACCTTTTCGATGGTTATATCTTGGATATTCATTTCAGGTAGACCTCTGAAAAATATTCCTTTTTCAGCCCCGTTGACAAATACATTTTTAATATGAAAATTTTTGAATTGAGGAGTTTCCTCAGTGACAGGGATTTTTTCAGCTTTAACTTTTTCTCGCTTCTCTCCAGCCATAGGAACAGGATCAATGGCTTCATAGTACATGTCAAATAGAATAGCCTCTCCAGGTATATCGATCATATTGATGTTCTCGATAAAAATATTTTCAACGGTACCCCCTCTTCCTCTTTTTGTTTTAAATCTTAAGCCGATATCCGTTCCAATAAAACTGCAGTCTTGAACCCAGATGTTTTTGGCACCGCCACTCATCTCACTGCCGATCACAAATCCACCGTGGGCATGGTAAACCACATTGTTGCGGATTAATACATTTTCCGTAGGTTTTCCTCGTTCCCTTCCCGATTTGTCACGTCCCGATTTGATACAGATACCATCATCGCCTACATCAAAAGTGCAATCTTCGATCAGTACATTTTTACATGACTCAATATCAACACCATCTCCATTCTGTCCATACCATGGATTGCGGACCAATAGACGGCGCAATGTCAAGTCTTCGCACAACAAGGGGTGCAGATTCCATGCTGGAGAATTTTGTATGGTGACACCCTCTAGGAGCACTTTTTTGCAATTGGTCAACACCAATAGATTGGGACGTAGAAAATCTTTTATATGTTCATAATCGGAGGAAGATGTCCCAGCAGTCATGACACCCGCTTTTTTATCTTTAGATCCGGCCAATGATTTTTCAGAAGGATACCAGATCTGATTTGATTTGTCTACAACGCCGCCCGAATTAACAAGATTTTTCCATTGCGAATCTGTGAGTTTACTTTTCTTGACCATTCTCCATGCATCACCATTGCCATCGATAACGCCCGAACCCGTAATCGCAATATTAGTTAGATCAGTTCCGGAGATTGGACTCTGATTGCGCCAAGCAGGTTGTCCTTCCCAATTTGCTGCTATCAATTTATATTGATCAAAATCATCCGTAAAGAATAGGATTGCATCTCTTTTTAAATGAAGATTGACATTACTTTTTAAGATAATAGGACCTGTCAGCCAAAGTCCTGATGGAATTAGCACAACACCACCACCTTGAAGACTACTCTGTTCAATCGCCTTATTAATAGCAGTTGTATTTAAAAAATGGCCATCTCCTTTTGCCCCGTGATTGACGATATTGATCGTGTCGGAGCGGAATGATACTGTTTGAACAACCGGAGGTTGAGGTGCTTGAGCAAAGACAGAAGAACCAGACAGTACTATAACTGCTAGGATACCTTTTTTGATGCTACTGAAATAATTACGGGAAGTCCTCATAATTAGGAAGTCTTAAAGTTTATAATTGGGTTGTATGTAACACAAGTGTACGATCTTTGTCGATGAAATCGAAGTGAAATCTATGCAATCGTTACCGGTAAATCATGGGTTTTTGATGATATCGCTGGGATCCCAGTCATCAAAATAAGTATTGATCTGATATTTTGCCGCTTCGGAATCTGTTAACTGGTGACTCCAGTGCACGCGTTTCTCCACTTGGCTACCCGATCCTTTATTTCCATATTCGGCAAAGTATGCTGTTTTTTCATTTTCAATATTGCGCCAGTTGTCCCACCCGCCTTCATCAATAAAGTCTGGCAATGTCGTGTGTTGAAAAATAACTTTAGCATGGGGGCGCCACGGCCTTCCTAAATAAAATTTTCCTGTAGATCGGTCACCGATGATCAGACATTGATTGAAAAGATATCCGTTTTTGACGTCTATCGGTGTTGATGCTGCTGTGATATAACCACTATTCTTGCATTTTAAAATACATTTTTCAAACCATACCGTAGACGAGCCAAAGATAAAGTCGACTGTGCCTTCGATATGACAGTTTACATACAACTGTCGAGCACCCTTGCCATAAGTATACAGCGTATCTTGGAAACCCAAGAAAATGCAATTTTGAAAAATAGCTTTATCGGCAGCTATCCATGCGGCTACCGCTTGACCTACGGGGCCAGAAGAGTTTTCAAAGGTGATATTTTGAGCATAGAAACCATCACCGTAGATCAATATGCTTGATGAGCCTGAAGTACCGATCTCTTCGCCAAAGCTGTTTTTCTTCTGAGCGAAATCATCATAGGTAAGGGCAACTTGTTGGTTTGGTTCGCCAATCAGTTGAATAAGTTGCTTCGAGCCCGCAATAATGATTTTTTCTTTATAGATGCCCTTTTTTATTAATATGCGGGTAGCTTTTTTTCTAAAGTCAGGTGTGGCATTTATTGCTTCTTGCACTGTACTAAAATCGCCATTCCCTTCTTTGGATACGATGTAATCATATTCTTGAGCATAGGACACAGGTATCAATTGCAATATAATCAGTAAAATAAAAATGATACGTTTTGACATCATGAGATCGGGTTACTGGTATTGGTATAGCTCTAAAATAAGGAATAAAAAGACGAATCAAGAGATTTCACCTATCATAAAATATGCAAACGTTTTCGGGAACGATTGCATAATCAGGATTTGTGATTGCGTCCGATTAGCAGTAAACTTGTTGTAACCAGTGCTTCCTTTGCCATAGGTATAGGCTTACTTTTTTTATGTGATGTTGGATAAATATGAAAAGACTTCTTATCAGTATCTTTTGCTTTTTTTTAGTAATCTTTTGTTGTGCCCAACAGAAGAAAATGCTCATCGTAGGGCAGCACGGAGAGGGATATCCAACAATTCAAGAAGCGGTCCATGCGGTGCGGGATTTTTACGAGTCTCCAGTTACGATATTCGTACACAAAGGGATTTATCATGAAAAGCTGAATATACCCTCATGGAAACATTTTATACATATAGTAGGGGAAGATAGAGATTCGACCATCATTACAAATGACGATTATTCAGGTAAAAGAAATGTACAAAATGAGTTTCTAACTCCTTTTAATACTTATACCTCTTACACGGTTCTTGTAGCAGGCAATGACTGTGTCATTGAAAATCTGACGATACAGAATACTGCTGGAGAAAAGGGGCAAGCTGTGGCACTGCATATTGATGCTGATCGTACGATCGTTCGTAATTGTAAGATCCTGGGGTGGCAAGATACTTTTTATTTGGCGCGAGCAGGATCAAGAAATTTTATCGACCAATGTTTTATTTCAGGAAGTACAGATTTTATATTTGGAGCAGCAACAGCTGTTTTTTCTAAATGTACGATTGAAAGTTTAAAGAACTCTTATATTACGGCACCTTCAAACTCATATGGTCACCCTTATGGATTTGTATTTTTAAATTGTGATCTGCGCGCAAAAAATGAGCAGGTAAATCAGGTTTATTTGGGTAGACCATGGCGCTCTAATGCTAAAGCTATGTTTTATGCCTGCAACTTGGGCTCACATATAGTCGCTGAAGGTTGGGATCCATGGAATGGAGATACCATGTTTCCGGATAAATATAAAACAGCGGTTTTTTTAGAAATTAACTGCAGAGGAGAGGGGTTTAAACAGTTGTCCAAACGTGTTCCTTGGTCTAAGCAAATCCTAAATAATAACTATAAGCAACCCAGTCTTTCATCGATATTTACAGATTGGAAACCAACAGAAAATAGCAATTGAATTGATCCATAGAATGATGTCTTTAATCAGCTTTTTTACCGTTGAAACGGATAAGCAATAAAAAATTCAAAATCATGAAGGTTCGTATTTTACTTCTTATTCTTAATAGTTTGTGTTTCTTGCTCCATGCACAGGAGATCTTGAAAGTTGACAGCTCTTTTACTTTACAAGGTACCTTTGCTAAAGAAAGTAAGAAAAGACCTTATATTACTTTGGCAGAAAAAGTAGACAGTACAGTTTTGACCATCCGTCAAATCCCATATAAAAAAACAGATGATAGGATATTATCCTTAGATGCCTACCTCCCTCAAAATTTTGACACCCGTTATCCTTGTCTCATTTTAGTACATGGAGGGGGATGGCGTTCTGGCAATAAAGAGATGATGGCAACGATGGCAAATGCCTTAGCACATCAATTTGTAGTTCTGAGTGTGGAATATAGGCTTTCGTTAGAAGCTAAATTTCCCGCAGCATATACAGATTTAATAGATGCGGTCTTATGGGCCAAAAATCAGAAGCAATTGCCGATCGATACGGCTCGAATTGCGGTAATCGGTACCTCTTCGGGAGGTCAGTTAGCAAGTTTATTGGGTACAAATAGTGATGCAAATAAAAAAGCATATGTTCAGGCCGTTGTCAATATTGACGGGATTGTAGCTTTTAATCATCCAGAATCTGAAGAAGGGGAGATGGCTTCATTTTGGCTAGGAGGAACATATGATCAGGAGCCTGCACAATGGGAAAAAGCCTCACCTTTGTATCAAGTCAATATCTCCACGGCAAAGACATTATTTTTGAATAGCTCCATACCCCGTTTTCACGCAGGGAGAGATGATATGATACGTAAGATGCATGATTTAGGGATCTATACAGAGGTTTGTGCATTTGAAGACTCTCCGCATACCTTTTGGTTTTTTAATCCTTGGTTTCAGCCCATGATCGATAAAATCATCACCTTTCTCCATAAAAACCTATAATCTGTTATGGCGCTCTTCCGGATGGGGTATAGGTACTCGCTATCTTTAGTAAGATTATAATTGGGTATAAAAGCAAATTTATCTAAGTTTGTTTTATGATTGCTCTTATAAATGCAATCACATAAAAGTTTTTAGAATGGAACTGCAAGCACTGTACAACATATTCAAACAATATCCTGCGGTATCAACTGATACACGTCATATCTTACCTGATTCACTCTTTTTTGCTTTAAAAGGAGCCAATTTTAATGGAAATGAATTTGCAGAACATGCGCTGGTTTCTGGTGCTCGATACGTGATCATTGATGAGGTCCAATACAAAAAAGATGATCGATTTATACTCGTTGATGATGTTTTGAAAACCTTACAAGCTTTGGCACATTATCATCGCCAACAATTTGAGATTCCTTTTATTGGTGTCACAGGTACCAATGGTAAGACCACGACTAAAGAGTTGTTGAATGCCGTGCTATCCAAAACCTATAAGACCTATGCGACCAAAGGAAATTTGAATAACCATATAGGCGTTCCCTTGACCTTGTTAGCGATTGATCAGACAATCGAAATCGCTATCATCGAAATGGGAGCAAATCATATTGGTGAAATTGATTTTTTATGCCAGATTGCAGCACCTACTCATGGGCTGATCTCCAATGTAGGTAAAGCGCACTTGGAAGGATTTGGTTCTTTTGAGGGGGTGAAGAAAGCAAAAGGAGAACTGTATGATTGGCTACAAGATAATCAGGGAACATTGTTTCTGCAGGGGGATAATCCTTTTTTGAAAGAAATGGCAGCACAACGACATATCAATAAGGTGGTAACCTATGGTTTTTCCGAGTCTAATGCCATCATTGGCCGTTTGATCAAGGCAAATCCATTATTGCAAATCGAATGGCATCTTCAACAATCGGAACAAGTCTTTCAAGCAGATACCCAATTAACGGGTTCTTACAATACAGAAAATTTCTTAGCAGCGATCGCACTGGGACATTATTTTGATGTTCCTCTTGGGCTTATCAACGAAGCCATTTCAGAATATACACCTACTAATAATCGGTCTCAGATAACAAAGACAGACCGCAATACCGTGATCTGTGATTATTATAATGCGAATGCAACGAGTATGGAGGCCGCATTGACTAATATGGGGATCATCGAAGCTGAGCAGAAAGTCATTATCTTGGGTGATATGTTTGAGCTTGGAGATGAATCTTCTTTTGAACATCAAAAAGTGGTAGATCTTGCCAAAACAATTGTAGGAGCACGCTTGATTTTCGTCGGCAAAGCATTTTATGAACACAAAGATGGCGATTCTGAGTTTTTTGAAACGACCGATGATGTGAAATCGAGCCTATCCATCCATCCCATCTCGGGTGCAACTATCCTGTTGAAAGCATCCCGGGGAATGGCCTTTGAAAAGCTGATGGAAGTGTTGTAATATATTGATATTAAATTGTATAAATAATAAAAGGCTTGATTATTCAAGCCTTTCATGTATAAAAAAGGTTAACTACATAACAGATCTACGATCTGTTTAGCCTCTTTAACATCATGCACACGCAACAGCTGTACGCCTTTGCTCAGGAGTAAAGTATGGAGGGCTGTTGTCCCATTTAGGGCCTCTTGTGGAGTTATTCCCAATTTTTTATAGATCATAGATTTTCGGGAGATTCCCCCAAGTAAAGGAAGGCCAAAATAATGGAGCTCATCGACGCGATGTAGCAGTTCATAATTTTGTTCTATTGTTTTTGCGAAACCATAGCCAGGGTCAAGGATGATGTCTTTCACCCCGAGTTTTCGTAAAGCTGCAATTTTTTGTCCAAAATAGGTAGCAACATCAGTGACGATATCCTGATATGCGGTTAATTGTTGCATATTTTCAGGAATGCCGCGCATATGCATCAAAATATATGGGACCTGCAATTTCGCTACGGTTTCGAACATAAGAGGATCTATAGTGCCTCCAGATACATCGTTTATGAGATGTACACCAGCATGTATACAGGCCTCGGCCACATCTGCTCGGAAAGTATCTATAGAAAGTATGGCATCTGGAAATGTACTTACTATGGCAGCGATAGCGGGTAGTGCTCGGTCCAGCTCTTCTTGAGAACTGATCAATGCTGCTCCAGGTCTTGAAGAATAAGCCCCAATGTCGATGATGTCAGCGCCCTCTTCAAGTAACTTTCTAGTCTGGATAAGTATTTGTTCTATCGTATTATTTTGTCCCCCATCAAAAAAAGAGTCTGGCGTCACATTTAATATTCCCATGATGATGGGACGATCAAATGTCATTATTTGACCTTTTAAGTTGATCGATTGAGCGGCTGTAGTATGGATCATTTTCATCGTCTACAAAGGTATCAAGCTTATTTAATAAATGCTACAAATAAAAACAGGCTATTTCCAACGGAATTAGCCTGTTCAGTGTTTTTATAGTACGTTTATTTTACGACCAATACGCCGTCTGCAACAAAAGTGATTTCATTTGTCGCTTCTTTGACTTTTGCGTAGCCATCTAAAACTACATTTTTTCCGATGAGGTCAGTGGGTACAAAATAGCTATAGTCGGTAAAGCGAACCATAACAGGCTCTTTGTCTCCTGTTCTCTCAAGGGTCAAATAACAGCCCTTTTTTTTGCAAACTTCAACAACTTTGCCAGTGACTTTACCCGTAAATTTGGCAGATGTCTCCAACGATTTTTCCAATTTGTCAACTGTAATTGCATTAGAGTTATCAACCTTTTTGCCATATTGTACACCAACCTTCGCAGGTGTAATTTCTTTTTGTTGCGCTTGACTATTCCATGAAAAGCCAAATGCTAACGCTACGAATAATATTAATTTTTTCATGTTCACCTTATTTTCGGATAAATTCAAACTTTCCGCTAGGATCCAACTTCATTACGCTTGAAGACTTACCATCACTTTTGACATGTTGACCATATTTGACCACATAGTCTACTTGCTCTTTTATTTCTTCAGCGATGTCGTCAAAGCATGTCGGGGAAGATTGTCCGCTGATATTAGCAGATGTAGAGACCAATGGTTTTCTAAAGCGCTGTAAGAGCTGTTGACAAAAATCATGGTTTACAATGCGAATTCCGATTGAACCATCTTCTGCAATAACATTAGGCGCTAAGTTTTTAGCTGCGGAATAAACGATCGTAAGCGGCTTCTCGGTATATTCAATCAATTGGTAAGCTACTTCTGGAATTTCAGTCACGTAACTTGCCAATTGATTTTCATTATGTAGTAAAACAATAAGGCTCTTTTCTTTTCCCCGACCTTTTAACTGAAAAACTTTTTCTACAGCCTCAGGATTTGTTGCGTCACAACCTATACCCCAGATCGTATCTGTTGGGTATAAAATCAAACCGCCACTCTTGAGTACTTCTAGAGCCTGGTTAATATCATTTCTATCTACAAATTCACTCATTTTTTTAATTATATAAAATACTATACCGCTACATTATGATCACGTAGCGCATCGTTTAACGATGTTTTCTTGTCTGTAGATTCTTTACGTTTACCGATGATTAGTGCGCAAGGAACTTGGTACTCTCCAGCCGGAAATTTTTTCGTGTATGAACCAGGGATCACAACAGAACGAGCAGGCACATAACCTTTGTATTCGACAGGTTCAGGACCAGATACATCAATGATTTTAGTTGATGCTGTTAAGACAACATTCGCACCTAATACTGCTTCAGTTTCAACGCGGATACCTTCCACAACGATAGCTCTAGAACCAACAAATACATTGTCTTCGATGATTACTGGAGCTGCTTGTACAGGTTCCAATACGCCACCGATACCAACACCACCACTTAAGTGAACGTTTTTACCAATTTGTGCACAAGAACCAACAGTAGCCCATGTATCCACCATGGTACCTTCTCCTACATAAGCACCAATATTGACATACGAAGGCATTAAGATAACACCTTTTGCTAAATAAGCCCCTAAGCGAGCAGAAGCACCAGGAACAACACGAACACCAATTTCTTTGTAGTTCGTTTTTAATTTCATTTTATCGTAGTAAACAAAAGGACCAGCAGTTGATTCACTCATTTCACGAATAGGGAAATATAAAATAACAGCTTTTTTAATCCAATCATTGACATGCCATCTCGTACCAATAGGTTCAGCAACCCTCAATTCACCAGCGTCAAGTTTTAAGATTACTGTACGAATAGCCTCTGCATATTCTTTATATTCTAGAAGTAGTCTATCCTCCCAGGCATCTTCAATAAGTTTTTTTAATTGATCAACCATCTTTTATAATTCAAAATTATCAGTTCTTTTTATTGAAGACAAATATGTTAAAATTTGTTCAATTTATAATGCATAATAAGCAGATTTTAAGTCTTTATGACTATTTTTGTACAAATGGCAACAGAAACTGAAAAACTTCGAATCGATAAATATTTGTGGTCAATACGTCTTTTCAAAACACGTAGTTTGGCAACTGAAGCTTGTAAAGCGGGTCGGGTAAAATTGAACGGGCAGAATATAAAGGCTTCGTATGTGGTGAAAGTTGGAGAAATCTATCAGGTCCAGAAAGGTATTGAACGTAAGGTAGTCAAAGTTTTAGGGCTTCTGGAAAGAAGGGTAGATGCTAAAACAGCGGTACAATTTTATGAAGATTTAACTCCTGAAGAGGAAACCTCAGCCTACAAATCGGCTTTCCATGCTCCCATTCTTAAAAGAGATCGAGGTACGGGTAGACCGACTAAAAGAGATCGTCGTGAGATCGATGATTTAAAAGAAGACTGGTGGGAAGATGAAGGTAAAAACTAATCTATATAAAAAAATATAAAATAAAAGAAGCTACCGAAGTAGCTTTTTCTATTTTATATGATTTACGACATCGTCAAAATCAATATCGCCATGTGAAGCATTGAAAATACAAGTTTTGCCTTTTATGATCAAGAGTTGTGGTGATTGATGCTCCACGTTCCAGATGGAAGCGATCTGATTAGAAATTTCGCGGAACGACAGCAGATCTAAGTAATAAACATCATAAGACTTATCCGTCAGGTTCGCAAAGCGCTCAAAGTTTTTCTTGGCCATGCCGCTGATACCACAAGTAGTGCTGTGTTTGAAAATGGCAGATACTTGATCGCTATTCAATATTTCTTGTAGTTGGTCTAAACTATTAAGAGGAATCCAGTTAATCATATTATAAATCAGTAAATTTTGAAGCTTCTACCTGTTCAAATGTAGAAACGGTTGTAAATGTACAGCTTTTCTTTTTTATTGTTGATCGCAACAAATGAAGTCGGTAGTCTCAAACCTGATCCCGTATCTTTATACTGATCAATTTGATAGCTTATTGAATTGATACTATTTTCGAATACTTTTATTTCGCCGTTATTTTCATGAATCATGAGGTTCCCTCTGATTGGGCTATTATAAAAATTTCCGTTGTAGGTCACAGAGGTACTCAAGAGCTTTTCACTATTTAAAAGCTTCGCAGTGGTATTCGAAAAGTTTATTCCTTTTAGTTCTGCTATTGTGGGCAGCAAGAGTAGTTGTAAGTCTCCATTGATCTGTTGCCTGATGTCCTCTTGCAATGCCGACTCTTGGGTGCTTACATCAACCGCATTAACAAAAAATTTTAGTGATTTCTTAGTTTTGAAATTGAATAAGTAGACTAGTTTTTCATTTTTTTTAGATTGCCCTTCAAATCGACATTCACCAGTTTCCCGATTCCACAATAAGGAACGTTCGGCCTCATTATTTAATAGATTGGCGTTGTCATTTCCGTTACAAGAAAATAATAAAAATTTTGTTTCCTGCCAGATATCGTTTCCGCCTATTGAAGACCAAAGCTTCGCAGGGACACTCGTCTCTTGTGCTACCGCTATGGCAAAATTAACTTGCACAATGAGGTAAAAGAAAATAATTTTTACTGTAGTTTTCATGATATGAATCTTTATAAAAGATAAAATCGACTTAGACATCTCTTACAGGATACCTAAGTCGATCAAATACTATAGAGATAACAATATTATCTTATTCTTGTTTGCATGTGTGTGCCAAGCCTTCACATATTTTAGCATAAGCACCTACAAAGTCAATGACTGATACTTTTTTTGGTAAAAAAGTAAAATTAGTTTTGTGCACTAATTTGTGCCATTTGAATTGCTGTAATCGCAGCCTCTTCACCTTTGTTTCCGTGTTGGCCACCAGCCCTATCTAATGCTTGTTGTTGATTGTCAGTGGTCAATACACCAAAAATAACAGGTTTATTGTACTTCAATGCCACATTGCTGATTCCGTTGGCTACGGCGTCACAGATGAAATCAAAATGACGAGTCTCTCCTTGGATTACACATCCCAAACAGATGATTGCATCAAGGGAATCATCACGTAATAAAATATCAGCGCCGGTTATTAATTCGAAGCTGCCCGGAACTTCGATGATTTTAATATTTTCTTCTTGTGCTCCATGCTTTTCCAATCCAGAAATTGCACCATTTAAAAGAGCCCCAGTGATCTCAGCATTCCATTGTGCTACTACAATCCCAAATTTAAAAGGATTTGCATTTGCGACTTTTATGTGTGAGAAGTCTGATAAATTTTTAATGCTACTTGCCATATTGAAACAAACTTAGATAAATTTGCTTAGATACACAATACAATAGCGTTCATCTAAGAGTAAATTTATTCTTTCAAATCAATATCGTTTATCAGCCACACGGATGATTTAGCTCCTCGACATCGATGGATGACAGACATTGTAAAGTGATGGTTTTATCCGGGTTATACAGCACAAAAAAAAGGTCGCTTTTTGAGCGACCTTCTATATGATGCAACATCATAAATACTATAAATGCGCCTGTACACGACCGATAGGTCCGTCTATCATAGCAGCTTCTTGACTTTCAGGAAAGTCTGATTTTATCTTCTTATAAGTTTCTTCAGCTTGTTTATATTCATTCTGTGCCTCGTAAACTAATCCTAATTTTTTCAAAAATAATGGAGTAGTATAAGAGTTTGAAGATTTGTCAGCCGCTTCTTTATAAAAACCAGCTGCTTTTTTATAATCTTTCAATTCTGAATAAACATCACCTTTTAATCCAATAACCAAAGGATCTAGAATGGTACTACCTGTTGAAGAATAGTTTTCCAATGCTTCAATAGCTTCATTGTATTTACCTTGACGTAAATATAATCCACCTAAATAGGCATTAGCAATATTGGCTGATTTTGTATTTGAATATTCATCAGCAATTTCTTTAAATCCTAAGAAAGAACCATCACCTTCAATAGCACGATTTTGTAATGAATCTATTGTTGCATATTCTTCCGCTTTAAATATTTCATTCGCTGCTTTTTCAGCTCTTGGTTGTAAATAAAGTTTTTGATATCCAAAATACAATATAATTAACACAAAAATACCACCTACAATAAAAGTGATGCTTTTTTGATTGTCCTGAAAAGATGAACCTTGTGAAGGTTTATTCGCTTGTCCAGCGTTATTTTGGTTTTGATTTTTAGACATTATGATTCAATGAAAAAATATAGATTGCAAAAATACAATTTTACTGTAAATATCCAAGCTTTTGTAATGATAATAAACGTTAAACTCGATTTATCGGATTTTGCTCAGCCTCAATTTCTTTATCTATTTGTTCGTAGATTGAGTTTTGGCTTTTAAACTCAGGTACAATTCTTTTCATCTCTAATACGACATCATGTCTATTTTGATGCTTAATGCCAGCTATTAAAACTTCAATATGATTATTTATCTGTTGAAAATCATTTTCTCTCACTTTTGCGATCATGATCTTTTTATGGTGCGTTGGCATCGTATTTTCCAGATCGTTGAGTAGTTCCTCATACAGTTTTTCCCCAGGTCGCAGTCCTGTAAACTTTATTTCAATATCCTCGTTTGGAATAAAGCCAGAAAGCTTGATCATTTTATTGGCCAATTCGATGATTTTAACAGATTTGCCCATATCAAACACGAATATTTCTCCCCCTTCGCCCATTGATCCCGCTTCAAGCACCAATTGACAAGCTTCGGGTATGGTCATAAAATAACGTGTGATCTCGGGGTGGGTGACCGTTACAGGCCCCCCCTTTTCGATCTGGTCTCTAAAACGTGGGATCACAGATCCGTTAGAACCTAGGACGTTGCCAAATCGTGTCGTAATGAATTTAGTCTTTGCATTTAGATGCCCATTGTTTTGTAAGAAATGATTGAAAGACTGCACGTAGATTTCGGCAATTCTTTTTGTCGCACCCATGATATTAGTTGGATTGACCGCTTTATCCGTGGAAACAAACACAAACTTATCCGCATTATACTCCACAGCAAGGTTGGCAATATTTTTAGTGCCGACAACATTGGTATGCACTGCTTCCAAAGGATGATTTTCCATCATGGGAACATGCTTGTACGCTGCTGCGTGATAGACATAATGTGGTTTGAATGTCTCAAACATCAGTTTCATACGGTCTAGACTCCGAACGTCACCAATAAAAGAATGATACACTTGGAGCGGAAATTCATCCTGCAAATCCAGTTGTAAATTGTGAAGTGGCGATTCAGCTTGATCACAAAGGATGATCATCTGTGGTTCAAATTTGCCCAATTGTCTTGCGATCTCACTCCCGATAGATCCGGCAGCTCCCGTTACTAATACGCGCTTGCCCTTTAATTGGCTTAAAATATTACTATTGCTTATTTTAATGGGAGCGCGCTCCAATAAGTCTTCAATTTTTATTTTTTGAATTTGGTTTGGATTTAATTCCCCGTTCATTATTTTTTTAACAGAAGGTAAGGTCAATATAGCGACCTTTTTTTCCAAACAAACATCAATAACATCAGTTTTTGATTCCAAAGGTATGTTGTGAGAAGCGATAATCACTTCTTCAATATTCAAATTGATGATGACTTGACCCAATTTCTTTGGATCAAAAATTTTGATACCATCAATGACTTTTCCAATTTTCTGCTCATTGTCGTCTAAATAACCCACAATTGCATTTTTCGAACGGATATCATGATCTAAAGTCCTTTTGACGGCAATTCCCAAATCCCCAGCTCCATATATCAACGTGTTACGTCTGTCACTTCTGATATTTTTGGTATAGACAAAAAATATTTTAATGAACGTTCGGTAGGTTGTGAGTAGCAAGAAACAGAATAATGCATATAAAATAACGAGTGAGGCTGATATGGTATGATGATCTCCAGTGGCCAATAACACGGTTTTAATCACTAAAAAGACAAACACTGCAAAAACAATCGCCGTTAAAATTCGAATGGAGTCTACTGCACTTGTATATCGGATGATACCCGTGTGCATCTTGAATAAATAAAACGAAGATGCCGTCACACTTATTACATAAATAAGCCTAATGGCAAATTCAGATGTATTGATAAACGCAAAGTCAAAACTGTAATAGATAATGTTTGCTAGTGTAAAAGCAAATATGGCCGTGAAAATATCTAATACAAAAATGATCCATCGAGGAACAATATTAAGTTTGTTAAACATAGGTTTGTTTTAGTGTTTTAGTTTCACAAATGTAGTTTTTTTTCTAATGTACTAACTACATAACCACTTAATTTCTTTTGCTTAGCTTAAATAAAAATAGTA
Organism: Sphingobacterium sp. MAE; assembly: GCF_056711605.1. Taxonomy (NCBI): domain Bacteria; kingdom Pseudomonadati; phylum Bacteroidota; class Sphingobacteriia; order Sphingobacteriales; family Sphingobacteriaceae; genus Sphingobacterium; species Sphingobacterium sp. MAE. The sequence goes on from NZ_CM160044.1 coordinate 228,304, forward strand.
AATTTAAAAAGTAATGCATAAAATAAATGAGTGAGTTAAGTAAATTGGCAAGTCAGGCAATGATACAGCCTCAAGAGACTTTATCGGCGACGGCTTCACGGGAAAAAAGATTGTTTATTGGTGTGCCCAAGGAAATTGCATTTCAAGAAAGAAGGATTTGCTTAACACCATTATCTGTCGGTCTTTTGGTAGAAAATGGTCATGAGGTTGTCATGGAGACAGGTGCAGGATTGGGGTCTAATTTTTTGGATCATCATTATAGTGAACAAGGAGCTCGAATTGTATCTTCTGCACAGGAAGTGTATCAAGCAGACTGTATCGTCAAAATATCTGCTCCCACCCTAAAAGAAGTAGGGATGATGAAGCCCAATCAAATTTTGATGTCCTCACTACAACCTTCGCTATTGGAACTGCCTGTTCTTCGAGCACTTATCCAAAAAAAAATTACGGCTTTATCGTTCGAGTATTTACGTGATGAAGGAGGTTGTTTAGCTGTCGTTAGAGCTATGGGCGAAATCGTAGGGGCTACATCAACATTAATCGCTTCGGAGTACTTAAGTAATAGTTTTGGTGGAAAAGGATTGATGTTAGGAGGTATCACTGGAGTACCGCCCACAGAAATGGTCATCATAGGTGCTGGTACTGTAGGCGAATATGCAGCCCGTACTGCGATCGCTTTGGGAGCTCAGGTGAAAGTTTTTGACAATTCTATTTATAAGCTAAGGCGATTACAGAATAATTTAGGAAGTCCCGTATACACCTCTATAATACAACCTGCTATTTTAAATAAGGCTGTCAGAACTTGCGATGTTGTTATCGGTGCATTACGTTCAAAGACGGGGCGTACTCCTTGTGTCATATCGGAAGAAACAGTATCTGAAATGAAACCAAATGCCGTTGTCATCGATGTTAGTATTGATCAAGGTGGCTGTTTTGAAACATCAAATATTACTTCCCATGATGAACCAACATTCAGAAAATATGATGTCATTCACTATTGTGTACCCAATATCGCTTCGAGGGTAGCTCGATCTGCAACCTATGCCCTGACTAATATCTTTACACCAATATTACTCGATATTGCAGAGCAAGGTGGATTGAAAAATGTCATCTGGAAAAGCGCCGGGATTAGGAGTGCGACATACCTTTATCAAGGCATATTAACCAATAAGGACATTGCTTCTAAATTTGAAATGACAGCAAAAGATCTGGATTTAATAATCGTTACCAATTTGTAATACATGAAATTTACGTTAATGATCTTACTCTTTTCAATCGCTTTTCAAGCCTCTGCTCAAGAGAGGTTTGCCTTGTACAAGGATGCGATTCCAAATGCTATTCGTACCGATACGGCAAAGTTTAACCGAAATATCCCCGAAATATTTGTGTACAAACCTTCCCAAGCTGTAGATAAGCACACGGGAATCTTGATTATACCTGGTGGAGGATATTCACATATTGCGATGGATCATGAAGGTCATGATGTGGCCAAGGAATTGATAAAATCGGGGTTTACAGCATTTGTACTTAAATATAGACTTCCTTCTCCCAATATTATGGTCGACAAAAGTATTGGACCTATTCAAGATGCGCAACGTGCGATGCAGTGGATCCGAAACGATTTCCCTTCATTGACCAAAGTTGGAGTTATCGGATTTTCGGCAGGAGGACACTTAGCATCGACTTTACTCACTAAATCAGATCAGGCTTTCATTGCCAATCCCACAAATTTATCTTTAGCTCCTGACTTTGCAGGTCTAATCTATCCGGTTATTTCCATGCAGGATAGCATTACCCATAAAGGTTCCCGAACGAATCTGCTTGGAGAAAATCCTTCTTTAGAAAAGAAAGCCGAATTTTCTGCAGAACATAACGTGACAGCTAAACTTTGTCCTGTATTTTTTGTGCATGCAAAAGATGATAAAGCAGTGCCTATAGAAAATAGTTACGTCATGATGGCAGCATTAGATCAAGCCCACGTTAAGAATGAGCTATTAACATACGAAGAGGGCGGGCACGGTTTTGGAATGATTAATAAAACAAGTTCAGTAGCATGGTTAGCTCAATTTATGGATTGGGTCGATCATTTGTAAAACAAGAAAACGTAATGAAGTATATTTTAGGATTGGTATGTGTTTTTTTGTTTTGTGTATCACAAGCACAAACAGCTGAAAGCGGATGGAAAGTTGCCCTTCATGAACCTGCGCCCGAATTTGCCGTTCCTAATAAAAATGGTGAACTGGTTTCTAGTGCAGATCTAAAGGGTAAGATTGTCCTGCTTAACTTTTTTGCTACCTGGTGCCCACCATGTAGAGAGGAATTGCCGAGGTTGCAAAAGGAAATATGGGAAAAATATAAAGAGCACCCAAAGTTTGCCTTGTTGGTCTTGGCAAGAGAGCAAAATTGGGATAAGATTGATCCCTTTGTTTCTGAACATCAGTTTACCTTACCTATTTATCCCGATCTCAAAAGAAACGTATTTGGCCTATTTGCAGAGCAAGGTATTCCACGAAATGTTATTCTCGATACACAGGGTCATATCATTTATCAGTCCGTAGGCTATGAAGAAAAGGAGTTTAATCAACTCATTGCTCTTTTAGATAGCCTATTGCTTAAAGACTAATATATTTCTCAATTTTTACTGTTACATCGGCACCTATCTGTAAGGAAGTAGGAGTTATACTGATGGCATGTAGTTGAAGATCAGAATTAGCCACTACTAGTTCATAATAAAACCCCCTAAAACGGATATCGATCAGTTTAAAACCTCCAGTCGTACTTGAAGGTAAGACGGATATCCATTCTTGATGGATGATGATCGTCGAGTCACTATCGATACCAAGTGCTTTTGCCGCCTCACTACTCAATATATTGCTTTTGGCCAATAAGAGTGCTGTATAAGGATTGGTGGGTTTGTCGTACAGTTCACGAGGATGTCCTTGATCTAATATCTGACCATCTTTCATGACGATCAGATCGTCCGCCAATGCTAAGACTTCAGTTGGATCATGGGATACCAGGATGATGGTAAGACCAGTGTCGACCACAATTTGCTTGATATCTTGTTGCAACGTATCTCTAAAGGAAGCATCGACCTGATTGAAGGGTTCGTCCATCAATAGTACCTGAGGATCATTGACCAATGCTCTGCAGATGGCAACGCGTTGTTTTTCACCGCCACTGATGTCTGCGATTCTTTTCTTAGCAAGATGGTCAATTCGCAAGCGTTTGAGAATAGCAGAAGTTTTACTTTGCTTAGCTTCTATATTGGTATTCGGCAACTGCGAAGCTACATTGTCCCACACATTGGCAAATGTATTTAAATCATCAAAACCCTGAGACACCAGTTTCATATCTTGATGTCCAGGTATCAATTTGTCTTTTCTAGTGGGTACCAACCATCCTTTATAGCGAACTTCGCCACTTAAAGGCTCCAAAAGACCATAGATTAATCGCAGAAGCGTACTTTTCCCACTTCCAGATTCACCAATAATTGCTGTGATTTTACCTTCTTGTATGCCTAAGTTTGCTTGCGATACGGCTAAATATTCAGCACGCTCTGAAAATGAAAAACTAAGATTTTCAAGGTGGATATAAGGAAGTCCGGGGACTTCTTGATCAAACGGAACGTACTGACATGAAGATTGTAACATAGTATGCAAAATAAAAAGCCGAATGTATTAATTCGGCTTAAAATTAAGCATTTTAATATTATTCTACTCTAAAAACCTAATGTTAGACCAAAAGTAAAATTATTTAAACCGTCTTGATTTGGGCTGTTTTCAAACATATCGTTGAAATAGTATTTGACAAAAACTCCCATAGAATCATAACCTAGCCTTGCAAATGCCCCATATTGAAAACTCGCCAAGTTATAGTTGTCCTTAAATTTTTGACTACCTTGCTCACGACTTTTTAGACGCTGGCTTCCTTTTATTAAGATTCCGGTCATGGCTCCAAAAGCAAGTTTGGCGCGATCACCATTTCTAAATTTTTTACTTCTCAGTTCAAACGTCAATGGAACACGTAGATAGGTGGAAGTGAATACATTTTTCTTATAAGTGATGTCATCAGGATAGGAATAGTCTAAAGGTGTCGCATCCTGATCTAATAAAACATTATGTTTTAATCTCAGATAATTCCATTCAAAACCCGTCGATATATATGTTTTGAATTGATCGCTGAAGCGAATGCCAAATTGTGCAATATCAAACCCAAAATTGGAAGCTTTCTTGTACTCTAAAAACTCGTTATTTTCATTTAAAGTGAAACTTCCGTCATTGATCAATCTTGAAAAACCCCAATCAATACGAGAAAATGTAATTCCACCGAATGTTTTCGGATACTTGGACACAGCAGGCTTGTCAGTACTGTCAGCTTTATCGCTATCTTGTTTACCTAAAATACGGGTTGAAATATTAATTTTTTTGGTGCTGTCCTGTTGTGCCTGTGCCTTTATTGCGATGCAGCAAGTTAGGATACCGGTGAATACCAACGATACGATATGTTTTTTCATATGGAAAGAGTTTATAAGGTGTTACTTTTTTCTTTTTTTATTTTTAACTAGGCTATTCAGGATATCAATCTGTAAGGATCCTTCGTCATCATTGCTGAACTGTACTTCTGCACTATTTCCCTGATTGATGGTTTTGCTGAGTACATTCAGCACTTTGGTTACCACAGTCTGTGAGTTTGTGCCGGTGGAAGCCATCATACTATTCTCCTCGTCAGGATTTTCGATCAACGGTTTGATCGGAATATATTCAAGGACATGTGCCACCTGTGTCTGTGTGTCGACAACAACCATCAGCGGTTGCTCTTTCCCCATCTTTAATCGCTCAAATGCTTGTGATGTTTGAATCGCAACGACCTTCATGTCCGTTTCAATAGCATTTGCCGAGCTGTTTTCACGCTGATTACCTTTGTTGACCGGTCTGACAGACAGCTGTACCTGCCTTTCGATGGGCAGGGGTTCTACCTTTGATGCAGCCTTTGGCGGAGTGTTCATTTCTCGATCCATTTTGCGATCGGCATATTTTATATGATCTGGTCGATTAGCTGACTGTCGTTGCAGTACAAGACTCACAATACCAATACCAACCAAGATTGCCGCTGCCGTACCAATCACCTTTAGCCGAGTTGTTTTTTTGCTTATGGAGATTACTTTTTGCTCATCAAGTTCCGCTTCAATCTTTTTCCAGATATCGGTACTGGGCTGAATATCAAGTTTATTAAAATGGTCCCGAAGTAATTTATCTATGTCTTGATTTTTCATAACGTTAATGCCTCAATTTTTAATAATCTTGTTTGCAACCATTGTCTCGCTCGTGATAATTGGGATTTTGAATTTCCTTCACTAATACGGAGCATCTCTGCGATTTCCTTATGAGTATAACCTTCGATAGCATATAGATTAAATACGGTACGGTATCCGATAGGCAATTGATGTATCAGTGTTATGAGATCTTTGTAATGTAGATGATCACCCTCTGTATGATGTGTTCTTTGGTGAGCGATCTCATTTTCAAGAGGTTCTACATAGCTGATTTTATTTTTTCTTTGTACCTCAATTGCAGTGTTGACCATAATTTTTCTAATCCATCCTTCTAAAGATCCATGATCTGAAAATAAGTGCGATTTAGTGAAGACTTTTACAAAACCAATTTGAAGTATATCCTCTGCTTCCAAGCTATCATTTGCATAGCGAAGGCAGACCACATACATTTTTTTAGAAAACAATTGATACAGATGGTATTGAGCTTTTCTGTCTCCATGAAGACATTTTTTCCATATTGAATCTATACTTACGTTTTCCAAAATTTAGTCAGTTTATATTAGGAAGACGTAAGATAAAAGGCAAAGGTTGCGTGGGGTGCAACTATTTTATGATTATTTTTCTGCTGGTCGATGAGGTGATCTCAATTTCGATTGTTTTAGCATCATCAGGCAGCAAGTTGGGGATTCTATTAGGCCACTCTACGAAACAATAATTTCCAGAGTAAAAATAGTCTTCATAACCGAAGTCGTAGGCTTCTTCTTCTTCTTTTATTCTGTAAAAATCGAAATGGAATATTGGACCTTGGGATGAGCTATATTCATTGACAATCGAAAACGTAGGGCTAGAAGTATTGTCTTCTACCTCTAGTACCTTACAAAGCGCCTTTATAAAGGTTGTTTTGCCTGCGCCCATCTTTCCGTAAAAAAGAAAAACGCGGTCATCAGGAAAAGAATTTAAAAGGAGTTTTGCAGCATGATCTAACTCCGATAGTTGATTGACTTCGATTACCATGCTGCAAAATTAGTTATTTGGACGTATAAGTAGCAAAAGGAATAATCATTTCTTCCAATGAAATTCCTCCATGCTGAAAAGTTTCATTAAAATAATTGACAAATTGGTTGTAATTGTTTGGATATACAAAATAAGACTCCTCTTTGACAAATACGAAACAAGAACTCATATGTAACTTTGGAAGTTGTGCGTCATGTGGATTTTTGATAAAAAAAACGTCCTTATCAATAAAGTTTAAGTTTTTACCCTGTTTGTACCTCAAGTTGGTATTGGTATTACGATCGCCCACTATTTTGCTCGGTTTTTTTACTTTTATAGTTCCATGATCAGTCGTTATGATCACCTTGACGTTGCGCTGAGATAACCATTTGAGCGCCTCAAATAAAGGAGAATGCTCAAACCAGGACAACGTCAATGAACGGTATGCCGCTTCATTATTGGCCAACTCGCGGATCATAGCCATATCTGTTCTTGCGTGCGAAAGCATATCAACGAAGTTGTACACGAGAACATTGAGATTGTTTTGCATTAAGTTGCTCAGGCTGTCTACGACATCCTTTCCCTGATCTAAGGTCAATACCTTAGTATAGGAGTGTTTAATCGGTTTGCGGTATACACGTGTGATCTGATCCTCCAAAAATTTATCCTCATATAAATTTTTACCACCTTCATCTTCATCATTTTGCCACATTTTAGGAAATCTTTTCTCCATTTCTAAAGGTGTCAATCCACTAAAAATAGCGTTTCGGGCATATTGGGTAGCTGTAGGGAGAATACTGTAATAGGTATCCTCTTCTTCCAATCTAAAATAATCGGTAATCACTTCATTGATCACTTTCCATTGATCATAACGCAAATTGTCAATCAAAAAGAAAAATGTGGGTTTATCTTCTGTGAGTTGCGGAAATACCTTTTTCTTGAAAAGCTGATGAGATAAAATTGGAGACTGATCCGGATTTTTCATCCAGTTCAAGTAGTTGCGCTCGATAAACTTTGAAAACTGTACATTAGCTTCTGACTTTTGCATCTTCAAGATATCATGCATGCCAGCATCTTCTAATTTTTCTAAAGAAAGCTCCCAATATATCAGCTTTCTATAAGCCTCTATCCATTGTTTAAAATTGAGATCATCATTCAAGACCATACCCAAGTTTCTAAAATCTTGTTGATAAGCCATAGATGTTTTCTCATTCACCAGTCTTTTATTCTCTGTCAGCTTTTTGATCGTCAAGAGAATCTGTTTGGGGTTAACAGGTTTTATTAAGTAATCGTCGATTTTGGATCCAATGGCATCCTCCATGACGTGTTCTTCTTCATTTTTAGTGACCAGTACCGTTGGTACTGTCGGATTGATCGATTTTAATATCACCAATGTTTCCAGACCAGTCAAGCCGGGCATGTTTTCATCGAGGAAGACTAGATCAAATACACCTTCCTTAAACGCATCGACCGCATCATTTCCATTATTTACTGTCTTGACTTTATAACCTCTTTCCTCTAGTAATAGAATATGAGGCTTTAAAAAGTCAATTTCATCATCTGCCCAAAGTATATGTGTTTTTTGCATGTTGTTTTATTTACTGTAATCAAAAACGATTCAATTCCTTTGTTTTTGTGTTTAGGTAGCTAGGGGAGTAATCGCGTGTTTTTTGATTTTTTATGATAATAAGTACGAACTTAAATAAAAAAGGCGCTTAGCGTATTATTTTTAACACTTGTTAACGACTTAAACTAATTATATTTGTGCTAAATATTTAACTCCTAGAAGAGAGAAATAAACTGGCTCAACTTTATTATAAAGGAGCAACAATTTTATTGGACTATTGTTTGTCGTATTAAAATAAGATATAATACATTTATAAGTTGATTAAGAAAAAGATAATAAATGACCCTGTATATGGATTTGTTTCCATACCTCCAGGATTAATTTTTGAACTCATACAGCATCCTTACTTTCAGCGTTTACGCTATATCAAGCAAGTCAGTATGACGCATTTGGTCTATCCGGGAGCTTTGCATACGCGGTTTCAGCATGCAATAGGCGCGATGCATCTCATGTCGCTAGCTTTGGAAACCCTGAAAAGCAAAGGTATCGAGATCAGTGAGCAAGAACAGGAAGCTGTGCTTGCAGCTATTCTGCTGCATGATATCGGTCACGGTCCTTTTTCTCACTCTTTGGAACATACCATTATTGATGGCGTTTCTCATGAGATGTTGTCATCGCTATTAATGGATCGTATTAATAAAGAATTTGGTGGAAAACTAGATTTGGCCATTACCATTTTTAATAATCAGTACCATCGCAATTTTTTCCATCAACTGGTTTCTGGTCAGTTGGATACCGATCGAATGGATTACTTGAATAGAGATAGTTTTTTTACAGGAGTATCGGAGGGAGTGATTTCATTTGACCGCATCATCGCCATGCTGGCCGTTGTGGATGACGAATTAGTTGTAGAGGAAAAGGGGATCTATTCCGTAGAAAAATTCTTGATTGCCAGACGATTAATGTATTGGCAGGTTTATTTGCATAAGACCGTCGTTGGTGCCGAACAGTTATTAATTAAAATACTTAAACGAGCAAAGGAACTTTCAAGTAAGGGGATCAGCCTATTTGCAACACCTGCTTTTAGGTGGTTCTTAACGCAGAAAATTGATAAAAATAATTTCTTAGCCGATGAGTTACATCTTGACTGGTTCACCCGTTTAGATGATACAGATATTATGTCTGCTATAAAAACGTGGGCGCAACATGAAGATGATATTCTGCGGGCAATGTGTCAAAAACTGATGAGCCGTGAGTTATATCGTACCATTATGAGCAATGAGCCATTTTCGGATGAGCTGATGGATCTGGTTTATCAACGTGTAAAGGATCATTTTAAGGTAAGTGACGATGAGTTGCAATATTATGTCTTTACACAGGCCATTCACAATAGTGCATATGACCTCCATCATGATACCATTAAGATATTAATGAAGACCGGAGAGATAATTGATATTGCAGAAGCATCAGATTTATCAAATTTAGAGGCATTAGCAAAAAAAGTGCAAAAGTTTGCTCTGTGTTATCCAAAAGAGCTCGGATATATATCAATTCCATCTAAAAAATAATTAAAATATAATAAAAAAACATAGCTTTGTAGCATGCAATTTACTGCTCAACAAATAGCATCCTTATTAAATGGATCAATAGAGGGGAATCCTGATATAGAAGTCTCAAATTTAGCGAAAATAGAAGAAGCTTCTCTAGGGGATCTTTCATTTCTATCAAATCCTAAATATGAGCAATTTTTATATGAAACTAATGCTTCTATTGTCATTGTTAATGAAGATCAACAATTATTAGCGACTCCAAAATCAACGTTAACATTGATTCGTGTTAAAAATGCTTATACTGCATTCTCAACACTATTGAATCTCTATAATGAGGTCCGTTTGGACCGAAAAGGTCGAGAAGAACCATCATATGTGCATGATACGACTGAAATAGGCGAAGACGGTTATATAGGAGCTTTCGTCTATATCGGCAAGGCTTGCAAAATCGGTAAGAATGTCAAGATTTATCCTCAAGTCTATATTGGAGATCATGTCGTGATTGGAGACAATAGCACATTATTTCCTGGAGTTAAGATTTATCAAGATTGTATTTTGGGGAGCAATGTAACGGTACATTCAGGAACAGTTGTTGGATCTGATGGTTTTGGCTTTGCTCCACAGGAAGATGGTACTTATACAAAAGTTCCGCAAATCGGAAATGTAATTATTGAAGATGATATCGAAATAGGTGCTAATACGGTTATTGACCGTGCGACTATGGGTTCGACCATATTACATAAAGGGGTGAAATTGGACAACTTGATTCAAATCGCCCACAACGTGGAGCTAGGGAAAAATACCGTTATAGCTGCTCAGACGGGTGTTTCTGGCAGTAGTAAAATCGGTGAAAATGTGATTTTAGGAGGTCAAGTTGGTGTGGTAGGACATATCAGTATTGCTGATCGAAGCCAAGTGCAGGCGCAGTCCGGAATCAATAGATCAATTGTGGAGGCGGATAAAAAGTGGGCAGGAAGTCCAGTTTTGGCCTATCAGTCAAATATGAGATCGCAAGTTATTTATGCGAAATTGCCTGATTTGGAAAAACGAGTGAGAGAATTAGAACGATTGTTAAAGGAAAATTTGAAATCATAAAGAACCTTATGGTCGATTTTGATTAAATATATGGTAGAAATGAATGTAAAACAAAGAACCATCAAGCAAGATGTGGTTATATCCGGAGTGGGTTTACATACAGGTAAAACTGTTTCGATGACGATAAAACCAGCTCCTGAAAATCATTGGTATAAGTTTAAAAGAATTGATTTAGATGGTCAGCCTGAAGTACTGGTTGATGCAGATAACGTGACAGATACATCAAGAGGTACAACCATTTCACAGCATGGTGCAAGTGTAAGTACCATTGAACATTTAATGGCAGCTTTAGTAGGTTTACAGATTGACAACGTATTAATCGAAATAGATGGACCTGAAGTACCTATTCTAGATGGCAGCTCAGCAATTTTTATTAAAAAATTTGAAGAAGCAGGTTTCGAAGAGTTGGACGCTGATCGTGATTATTATGAAATCACCAATAGTATTCATCATATAGAAGCCGATCGCAAAGTTGAAATCATCGCTATGCCCCTTGATGGTTATCGCTTAACATGTATGATTGATTTTAATTCTCCGGTCTTAGGAAGTCAGCATGCTGCGATTAATAAAATTGAAGACTTTTCTAAAGAAATATCCTCCTCAAGAACATTCTGTTTTTTACATGAATTAGAAATGTTGGTGGACAATGGCTTGATTAAAGGCGGTGATTTGAGTAATGCGATTGTGATCGTAGATAAAGAGACTTCTCCTGAAGAATTAAAGAAATTATCACATTTATTCAATCGTGATGATGTTACTGTCGCAAAAGAAGGTATCTTGAGCAATATTCAGTTGCGTCATCAAAATGAACCTGCACGTCACAAGTTATTGGATATGGTAGGTGACTTAGCGTTAGTAGGTAGACCATTGAAAGGACATGTCATGGCTGCAAGACCAGGACATGCTGCCAATGTGGCCTTTGCAAAGAAAATTAAAGAACAAATCCGCAAGGATAAAAATACAAAAAAGATAAAGGTATATGATCCCAATATGACACCGGTGTATGACACGGTTCAGATTATGAAGATTTTGCCTCATCGTCAACCCATGTTAATGGTTGATAAAATTTTAGAATTAACAGAAAATCATGTAGTGGGCTTGAAAAATGTGACAATGAATGAAGATTTATTCATGGGACATTTTCCTGGTGCGCCAATTTTTCCGGGTGTATTGCAGATTGAAGCTATGGCACAGACGGGAGGTATTTTAGTATTAAGTACTGTTCCGGATCCTGAAAATTGGTTGACATTATTCTTGAAAATAGAAAATGCACGCTTTAAAGTGCAAGTAAGTCCAGGTGATACGATTATTTTTAGATGTGATTTGACGGAACCTATCCGTAGAGGCATTGCAAAAATGAAGGGTGTTGCTATGGTAGGTGAAAAAGTTGTTTGCGAGGCTGAGTTAATGGCTCAGATCGTGAAAGTAAAATAATAGTAGAGATGATACAGCCGTTAGCTTATATACATCCAGAAGCAAAAATTGCTCAAAATGTTGTTGTAGAACCATTTGCTACGATCCATAAGGATGTAGTGATTGGAGAGGGAACGTGGATCGGTTCCAATGTGACAATTATGGATGGGGCACGTATTGGGAAAAATTGTAAAATTTATCCAGGAGCAGTAATTTCAGGTGAACCTCAAGATTTGAAGTTTGATGGAGAAATTACCACTGCTGAAATTGGAGATAATACGACAATTCGTGAATGCGTTACTATCAATAGAGGTACAAAGGATAGATTCCGTACCGTAATCGGTAAAAATTGCTTAATTCAGGCATATAGCCATATCGCACACGATTGTATAATAGGTGATTATTGTATATTTTCCAATAGCAGTACATTAGCTGGACATATTACTGTCGGCGATTATGTGGTCTTGGCAGGAATGGTAGCTGTGCATCAATTCTGTACCATTGGTTCGCATGCTTTTGTGACAGGTGGTACATTAGTAAGAAAAGACGTACCTCCATTTATCAAAGCTGCACGTGAACCTATTTCTTATGCTGGAATTAATTCAGTAGGTTTAAGAAGAAGAGGTTTTACAGAAGAACAAATAGCGGAAATACAAAATATTTATCGTGTATTATTTGTTCAAAATAGAAATTTAACAAAAGCAGCAGCGATCATTGAAGCAGAATTTCAGGCAACAGAAATTCGTGATGAAATCTTAGGTTTTATACGCAACTCTAATCGTGGTGTCATCAAGGGATTCAATCAAAGAGCTGTTTAATTGCAGGTATTTTGAAGATTATTTTAACAGATGTAGGTAGACGATATAATCGCGAATGGATTTTTAAGCATATCAATTATGCATTTGAATCTGGCCGATCATACGCCATACTTGGACCCAATGGTTCAGGTAAGTCAACACTGTTAAAAGTACTCTCGGGAAGTTTAACACCTTCTGCGGGAAATATTTCCTTTGAATGGAATAATAAAACAGTTGAAGCAGAAGAAATATTTCAATACCTATCTCTTGCTACTCCATATGTCGAATTAATAGAGGAATTTACGCTGCGTGAGCAGATACAATTTCATTTTAAATTTAAAAAGTACCTAGCGGGATATAGTGAGCTTGAGGTCGTTCAATTATTAGGACTTGAAAAAGCAATAGATAAAGAGCTCAAATACTTTTCATCTGGAATGAAGCAACGCGTCAAATTGGCTTTAGCTTGCTGTAGCGACTCCACAATAGTTTTGTTGGATGAGCCAACAAGTAATCTAGATCGTGCAGGAGAGGAGTGGTATCTGGCACTGGTCGATAAGACTAAGCATAGCGATAGATTGTTTATCATCTGTTCAAACCAAGAGAAAGAATATCTTTTTTGTGATCAAACATTGTCCATATCGGATTATAAAAGCTGATAATTATTAGATTTTTATAAAAAGATTAGATTGTGTAGTTTTGTAACTCAGAAAATAATTATAAAAGTTTAAATCATGGCAAAAGCATCAGACGTTAAGTCAGGAAATGTTTTAAGATTCAACGGTGAATTAGTAGCTGTTGAGGAATATATACATCGTACACCAGGTAATTTACGTGCTTTCTATCAAGCAAGAATGCGTAATGTGAAAACTGGTAAATTAGTAGAATACCGTTTTAGAGTTGACGAAAGTGTTGAAATTGCTCGTGTTGAAACAAACGATTATCAATATTTGTATGAAGAGGATGAGTTTTTCGTAGTGATGGATAATTCTACCTACGAGCAGTTCAATATTCCTAAATTTCTATTCGGAAATTCGGCACGATTCTTGAAAGAAGGTATGAACGTGATTGTCGCATTTGAAAGTGATGAGGCGATTATGGCACATGCTCCAAAGAGTGTGGAATTAGAAATTACATATACGGAGCCTGCAGTAAAAGGAGATACTTCGACAAATGCATTGAAAAATGCAACAGTAGAAACTGGAGTTGAAGTGAAAGTACCTCTTTTTATCAATCAAGGAGATAAAGTAAAAATTGATACGCAAACCGGTGATTACATCGAGCGTGTTAAATAATATAAAGATTTAGGTTTAGGTTGATTATTCGGTCTTGTTAGCACCCAGCTACAAGGCCGTTTTTTTTATTAGTATGACTAAGACTGAACTGAGAGCATATTATAAGCATTTGAGAACACAGCTTCCTCCAGACAAGGAGTTAGAGCTAAATCTATGTTTACTCCAGCAATTAAAAAGTCTGGAATGGAATAAAGTGAAATTTTGTCATGTCTTTTTACCCATATTGAAATTTCACGAACCCAATACCTTCTTATTGATCGATTATCTGAAAGAAACTCATCCCCACATACAGATTGTCATATCCAAATCGGACATGCGATCAAATAGCATGACCCATTATCGCTATAACGACGCCGTATTAGAACCTAATAAGTGGGGGATACCAGAGCCTGTTGACGGTGTTCATATAGATGAAAAAAACATTGATCTTGTGTTAGTTCCATTATTGATTTCAGATCAATTTGGTCATCGGGTAGGCTATGGAAAGGGATATTATGACCGATTTTTGGCTCTATGTAAGCCAGATGTCCAAAAGGTTGGTCTATCTTTTTTTGAACCGATAGCAGGGATCGAAGATGTGGATATACATGATATCCCACTGGATATTTGCGTGACACCAACAGCAGTATATCGTTATTAAAAAAAGGTCTTTCCTATGACAGAAAGACCCCTTTGGTAGATCATGATAAAGAAGATGATGAAAAGAGCTATCCGGTTGATCGTCGGTAACCGCCTTAAAACCTCTTACTTTTTTAATATAAAATCCTAAATTTAATGGTATTCTGAACCTTTTTAAGTTGCTTAATTAAATCCCGGTCATACTCGCCTTTGATATCCGTAACCGCATAACCGATGTCCGACTTAGTCATTAAAAACTGAGAAATGATGTTGATATCATTTTGTGCATATACCTGATTGATCTGAGCCATGATACCCGGAACATTCTTATGAATATGAAGTAATCTAGTGACATCTTTTACTTTAGGGAGCAGCAAATTCGGAAAGTTACGGCTCATATAGGTATCCCCATTATTAATAAAATCGGCCATCCTTCTAGGGATATATTCCGCATTTCTCTTTTTGCCCTTTTTATCGTCAAAAACAACAATACCTTTTGCATTGCACACCTCTTTATTAAGATGATTTTTAGCATCGCCCAAGACACCAATTGTCTTCAACTTATCTGCGCGAGACAACTGCTCCTCCGATACAGAGATATCTTTCCCCAGCAGGAGCATCCCGACGTCTTTTGTATATTTTTCTTCAAACGTATCTTTGGTACGAATAGAGAAACCATCCCGTTTTAAAATATGGGCTGCTATCTCAGGAACATCGCCAACGATCAGACATAAAATACGATTTTTGGGATAAGAGATTGCACGGGGCAGATTGTTGACATATAGAAATTCATCAAAACTTGGTGTGATAAAATCAGCCCTTTCAGTAACTGTTTTTCGGGAAATATTTTCAGTAAATGCAAAGAATTTCTGGATAAGACCAGATTCTTTTAATTGAAAATCAGAATATCCATCCCCAATACCGTAGATGGTTCCATCTATTTTAAGTTCTTGCAGCAACTTTACTTTACCACCCTCATCCGATAGTGGATTAGACTCATCAAATCCGATGATATTATCATGCTCATCAAAGCGGAAAGTATTGGCATAAATATTTTCTATTTTGATATTGTAAGGAACCACTACAGGAGTAATAAATTCTTTAAATCCACCAGATACAATCCAGGCAGTATCCGCATTTTTTTTGAAGAACTCTCTGTTTCTAGAAAAAGAAGTAGAGACCTTCTTTTTAAGATGTATGATCAGTTTGTCCAAGTGACTTCTATTTGCCTGAAGCAATTTAACACGTCCAGAAAGAGCCTCACGAAAAGAAAGTTTTCCTTCCATAGCCAGATTTGTATATCGCTCAATTTCCAGATATATCTGTTCGCGATCTGGGTGGTGTTCAAGTGAAATCTTGGCCAATTCATCCAAAGCCTCTACCTGCGTAAAGGTGCTGTCAAAATCAATGATGTAATAATTTTTCACGGTTTAGTTTGTTTAGGGTTTAGATTGTTTATTGTTGACTATAACGTGTCGCGATTTCTTTTAAAGTTATATCCAAAGGCTTGTATGTAAAAGGCAATACCTGCTGCAATTTAGCCGCAGAATAAGCTAGCTTTTCACTCGAAGCCCTTGCGCTGTCTTTAGTCAGCGTCGATTTTTCATTTTTTATAGACGCTACCAGTGTTGCAAGAGTAGCCGCAATAGTAAGTACAACTGGAGGTACCGCTATTTTAGGAGGTGTTTTTCCCATAAGCACACTTGCCCTATCCAGTAATGCCTTATTGCTTAAGTTCACATTGTTAATCACAAATCGTTCACCCGAAAGATTCTTATCAGCCATTAAATGACGCATAATAGTCGCTACATCCTCGACATCCACTACCCCGACAGTACCTGTCGGATAATATTTTAGCCCTTTATTTATCAGCGAAAAGATAGCCCCAGACCCCTTACTTCCGGACGCCGCTCCTAATATGACAGACGGATTGACGATAACAGCATCCAGCCCCTCTGCTATCCCTCTCCACACCTGCATCTCACCTTCATATTTAGAAATAGCATAATTGGACATCGTAGGTTCATATTCCCAATAATCCTTCTCATCGACAGGTGCCTGATTTTTGCTTGATCCCAATGCCGCGACCGAACTTACGTGAACTAATCTGGCGCCATGTTCCAAACATAGATTAACAATATGAGCAGTACCTTCAATATTCACCTTTTTCATATAAGCAGCATCCTGCTTTTGATACGATACTACAGCCGCGCAATGGTACACCTCTGTAATATTTGGAAAAGCTTCTTCCAAATCAAAATAGTTACATATGTCGGCATCGATCCATTGGATTAAAGACGAAGATAATAGCTGTTGTGGAATGCTAGAGGTTGAGCGTTTAGTCGCTATTACGTCAATTCCCAAATCGATCAATTGCTTGATCAATGTCGCCCCTAAGAATCCGGTTCCTCCTGTTATTAATATCACATGATAAAGATAACGTTAAAAATAATGTTTTCAAAAGTAAGTTAATAAATGGATATTTGTCTAAGGCAAGGTTTTAACTTTTGATTACCATCAATACAAATTCATCATATGTCATTATCCGTTTTTTTTACACCCATTGTTGCTCAAGAGCTCTTTCCAGAAGAAGGCTTCTTTCGTTCGCAGCTCGGTCATGTTTTGCGTTTTTATGAAGATCAATTTCCGACGTGGGATAAAGATGATAAACCGCAATTGGCCATTATCGGTGTAGAGGAAGATCGTGCATCAGTAAATAACCAAGGATGTGCAAAGTCTCCAGACGCAATCCGCAAACACCTCTATCAGCTTTATCAAGGAGATTATGCGATTCATGCGGTAGACTTGGGTAATATAAAAGCGGGGGCTACGTTGACAGATACCTATGCCGCATTGCGAGCTGTGGTAGAGGAATTGTTGAGCGAAAATATTTTGCCAATTATTATTGGAGGTGGTCAAGACCTGACCTATGCACAATATTTAGGATATCAACAGCTGGGACAAAAAGTTGAAGTTGCAGTGGTGGATGCCCGATTTGATCTCAACCAGGAAAGTAGTGAACATGTAGCCTTAGATTCGAGATCGTATCTAAACCACATTATTCTTCATGAGCCCGATTATCTGTTCAACTTGAGTAATATCGCTTTCCAGACTTATCTAGTCAGCAAAGAGTCGCTCAATATGTATGATAAGTTATTTTTCAATGCAACACGCGTTGGAGCCATTGCAGGTCGGATGGATCAGTCCGAACCGTTGATACGCGCCGCTGATGTGGTTAGTTTTGATATTGGAGCTATTCGCGCATCCGAAGCATGTGGCAATGCCAATGCGATGCCCAATGGCCTATTTGGAGATGAAGCTTGTCAAATCGCGCGCTATGCAGGCATGTCAGACAAATGTTCGTCGATCGGGTTTTATGAATTCAATCCCTCATATGATCCGATGCAACAAACAGCGATGTTAGTGTCACAAATGATCTGGTGTTTTATAGATGGCTTTTATAACCGTAAACAAGATACACCCTTATTGCCAAAGTCATCTTATATCATTTATAGGACGACCCTAGAAAATGAAGACCATGAATTGGTATTTGTAAAAAGTAAAAAATCAGATCGATGGTGGATGCAAGTTCCTTATTTTGGATCCCGATCTGTAAACGAACGCTATCATCTCGTGCCATGTCGTTATGAAGATTACCAAATGGCTGTCACAGGTGAAATGCCCGATCTTTGGTGGCGAACCCATCAAAAACTACAATAGTCTCAATGGTCTGAAAAGGACCATTTTTTATTTATTTAAGCGAATTTATGGAAACAGTATATATTATAATCGTTATCATTTTATTAGTTGTTCTAATTGTAATTTCCTTGAAAAAGAAGGATTCACAGCAAGATGATAGCCAGTGGAGACAGGAGAAGGAATCAATGGCCATAGAGCTGGCAAAAGCCCAGCAACGCGAACAGAGCTTATTGCAAGAGCGGGCGATGTTGCGCGATGAATTGGAAAAAGAGCGTGAGCATGTTTTAATTGCTGAACGATCTTTGGAAAGCACACGTTCATTCTATGAAGCGCAACAAGATAAATTTCAAGAGCAGAAAGTTGAAATCGCAGCTATTAAGAGTCAGTTTAATGCCGAGTTTCAGGTCATAGCAAATAAGATTTTAGAAGAAAAAACGCTTCGCTTTACAGAAACCAACTCCAAGTCGATAGGATTGATCTTGGATCCGTTGAAGGAAAAAATCAAACTTTTTGAAGAGAAAGTAGATAAGACCTATTCGCAGGAAGCCGCAGAAAGAAATTCTTTGAAAGGTGTTGTCCAGCAATTGATGGAGCAAAGTCTACGGATCAAAGATGAAGCAACCAATTTGACACGCGCGCTAAAAGGAGACGCGAAGAAACAGGGGAATTGGGGAGAGGTCATATTAGAGCGCGTGTTAGAACGTTCAGGATTAGTAAAAGATCGTGAGTTTAGACTGCAGGCATCCATTACCGATATGGACGGAAGACGTCTGCAACCCGATGCCATTATTGATCTACCTGAAAATAAACATTTGATTGTCGATTCAAAAGTTTCTCTAGTAGCCTATGAGCGATGGGTAAATGCCGAAGATGATATCGAACGTGCTGCTTTTGCAAGACAACATATATTATCAGTAGAAAATCATGTTAAAGATCTGTCGGCAAAAAATTATCATGAACTATATGGTATTGAATCTCCAGACTTCGTATTACTTTTTATGCCTATAGAATCAGCATTGAGTATGTCGGTATCTGAAAAACCAGATCTTTTTAGTGATGCTTGGGACAGGAAAGTCGTGATCGTCAGTCCCTCGACGCTGTTGGCAACTTTACGCACGATTGCTAGTATCTGGAAGCAAGAGCGTCAGACTCGTAATGTGATTGAAATCGCTAAAGAAGCAGGAGCACTATACGATAAATTTCACGGTTTCCTTACCGACATGGATCAAGTACAACTTCAATTGCAACGCGCTCTCAAAAGTCATGAAGATGCCTCTAAAAAATTATCTTTTGGTGCCGGAAATGTGATCAGACGAGTGGAGAATTTGAAAAAGTTAGGAGCCAAAGCAAATAAGCAAATCGATTCCAAATATTTAGACGAAGAAATAGAAGAAGAGGATTAAACCTCCTCTTCTATGCCTTCATTCATTTTTTTAAGCCTTTTATTGATCGAAATATCAATAGCAGCATCTTTCAAATGATCGATCGCTGCTTTCTCCGTATCGATGGAAGCATCTGCTTCATATTCATCAATAATACGTTGATTGCGGATCGCTCGATCATAAGCATCTCTTCCTGAAAGAAGCTTCACAAATACGGGTAAACATTCTAAGAAAATAAAAAGTAACCCGATAAAGTTCACCGCGTTTTCTGTCGCCTGGTCTACCTTGCCATTTGCCTTTATTTTAAGATTACCTAGCGCCGAGTTTCGGTCAGCAAAACCTGCTAAATTAACAGCACTGTCCAAACTGGCATTTGAAAGTCCCTTCTGGTTCAAAATTCCTTCTACTTTTTGTTTATCCCGGATAACACTTTCTTTGACGCTAACTTTACTCCTTAAGCTATCTAGATATACGCTCGATCTTTCGAGTTCCAGTTCTTTACGCTTAGCATAAGGACCGTATCCGACCACACCCGAAGTTTCCGTGGTTTTATTTCCAAAAATTTCATAGTTGAGTTTTTGACGATCAGCTTTAATATTTGCATCTAAGGAATCCCTTTCAGTCGTCAATGCTTTCAATTGATTCAGTTCAAACGCATATTTTTTATTAAAAATGATATTCAAACTATCCGTTTTCGCACGTTCATTGGCGATGTAAGTTGTTTTTAGATTTTCTCTAATTTCCTTATCAAAGATCTTCAGCTCCAGTGGTCTTGAGATCACGATACCGATTAATATAGCTAAAAGAATACGAGGAAAAGCCTGTAAGAATTGAAATCCTCCAGTCTTTGATTTATTGATACTCAGAACAATATAGCGGTCCATATTGAAAATCATCAATCCCCAGATAATTCCAAAAACAATGGCTAATAACCAATCCAGATAAGTTCCGCTGAAAACAAAATACATGGCATATCCACCCGACATTGCAGCAAATAGACCCGTAAAGAAAATGGTAGCACCTATCGCGACATACTTATTGTGTTCTTGCGGATATTTTTTTAAGGTCTCTTCATGTACACCTGCACAGTACAAGAAAAAATGATTGATACGATTCATTAAAGAAGATTTATTGGTAAAGGGACAATAAAAATAAATAATTGTTTCATTACTTTTCTGGTTATTACAATATTGTGATAAATATACAATTCTTATTTTGATCTTTTTAAAAAGTATTACTTAATCAAATATTTGTAACTTTGCCCAAATTATTGCGAGAATAAAAAAATAAATAATGAAGAAAAAACGACTTTTGCCATTTTTTTTAATTTTGGCAACAGCCTTTGTTGGTTGCGAACAAAAGAAACAAATGACAGACAATCCGCTATTATTGACCTATGATACTCCATTTAATGTTCCTCCATTTGATAAAATTAAAGACGAACATTTCAAACCAGCTTTTGAAGAAGCACTTAAGGTTCATAATTTAGAAATCGATACAATTATTAATAATACTGAAGAGCCATCTTTTAACAATACCATTTTGGCGTTAGAAAATGCGGGTAAACTGTTGACAAATGTATCTTCGGTTTTTTCTAATTTAAACTCAGCCAATAGTAACGATAGCCTGAAGGCAATTGCTAAAGAGCTAGCTCCTGTATTGTCTGCGCATCAGGATGAAATCTCCTTAAATGCTAAATTATTTGATAGAGTCAAGGCTGTCTGGTCTAAAAAAGCAACTTTAGGATTAGATGTTGAAGACAATAAATTGTTGGAAGAAACCTATAAATCATTTGTCCGTTCAGGCGCAAATTTGAAAGATGCGGATAAAGAAAAATTGAAAAAAATCAATTCAGAATTATCCTCATTAACCGTACAGTTTGGACAAAATTTGATGACCGAATCAAAAGCTTTCGAATTGGTTGTGGATAGTGCTTCACAATTGGAAGGTTTACCAGAGGCTTTGAAATCTGCTGCTGCCGACGAGGCTAAAATAAAAGGTAAAGAAGGAAAATGGGTTTTTACACTACAAAACCCTTCTATCATGCCATTCTTGCAATATGCTAAAAATAGAGAATTAAGAAAACAGATCTGGGAAGCATACCAAACACAAGGCAATCATGATGACGCCACCGATAATAAGGAGATCTTGCGCAAGATGGCGAACCTGAGATTATCCAAAGCAAAATTATTAGGTTATCCATCTCATGCAGCATTCGTGTTAGAAGAATCGATGGCTCAAAATCCAGCTAATGTATATGCCTTGTTAAATAAATTGTGGGCACCGGCGCTCAATAAAGCAAAAGGTGAAGCCGCAGATATCGATAAGGAAATAAAAGAAGAAGGCGGAAATTTTGAAGTTGCACCATATGATTGGAGATACTATACCGAGATTATTCGTCAGAAAAGATTCGCTTTAAACGAAGAGGAGATCAAACCTTACTTTAGTTTACCTACTGTGAGAGAAGGAGCATTTGCTGTAGCAAACAAACTATATGGTTTGACATTCGTTGCTCTTAATAATGTTCCTGTTTATCAAAAGGATGTGGAAGTCTACGAAGTAAAAGACAAAGATGGATCACATCTAGGTCTTTTATATGCTGATTTTTTTCCTCGTGAATCTAAAAGAAGCGGTGCCTGGATGACATCATTCCGTAGCCAGAGTAAAACTGAAGGTAAACGCAATGCTCCTGTAATCTCGATCGTTTGTAATTTTACAAAACCTGTAGGTGATGAACCGGCATTATTAACTTTTGACGAAGCAACTACCTTATTCCACGAGTTTGGACATGCCTTACATGGATTATTATCAAATGTAAAATACAAAAGCTTAGCAGGTACTTCCGTGTCAAGAGATTTTGTAGAGTTGCCTTCTCAGGTGATGGAAAATTGGGCAGCAGATCCACAGGTATTAAAAGAGTATGCAAAGCATTATAAAACAAAAGAAGCAATTCCAGATTCTCTAATTGCGAAAATGGAAAAAGCGGGAACTTTTGATCAAGGGTTTGCAACAGTGGAATATTTAGCGGCTTCCTTATTGGATATGAACTACCATGCTGCGACTTCGCCAATAACGGGTAATATCAATGATTTTGAAAAAGGAGCCATGAAGAAGATTGGTTTAATCGATGCCATTATACCAAGATATAGAAGCACTTATTTCCAGCATATTTTTGCAGGAGGTTATTCAGCGGGTTACTATGCTTATATCTGGTCTGAGGTATTGGACTCCGATGCTTTTGCGGCCTTTAAAGAAAAATCACTGTATGATCAGCCAACTGCAGATTCATTCCGTCGTAATATTTTAGAAAAGGGCGGGACAGGAGATGCAGCACAAATGTATAAAACATTTAGAGGTGCTGATCCCGATCCAAAATACTTATTAATAAAAAGAGGATTGAATTAACATTCAATTAAAAACAAAAAAAAGGAGCAAAAATATTTTGCTCCTTTTTTTGTTTTTATTCGTCAGATTCAGAATTTATTTTTACATTTGATTGTTATTTATAATTAGTCTAAATATATATAGAGATTATCATGTTTTAATATTAAGCGAATCATATGTGTCAGTCAGTTGTTCTTAGCCATAAAGGCAAATCCCATATCAGTTATTGCACGAAGTGTAAGACATTTTATATTTGGCAAGACTCTTTCCTCTTGAGTTTAGGATATTTACAGTTTGAGTCTTTTGTCGCAGCCACCATGAGAAGCAATGTAAAAGGTAATTACTTTAGTTTTCCTGACGGTGATATGCGGGTTTTGATTGATACTCCATGTCCAGAGATTGTTTTTGTATTTAACGAAAATGAATGGAATGACTTTGCGGATGCGTTATCTGAATCCACATATATGAGCGAAATTTATCAGATGATGTCTCAATAAAGATAAAAAGTCCTGTAATCCTTTTCCATTTTCTTCTTCTATTCTTTAAAAGGTGTTACAGGCACCAATAAAGTTCCATGATTTGCTGACTGCATGGTCTAGCATAGGGTTGGGACTCTCATTCATCCAATAGTTAACATCTTGGATGGAATAAAAAAAGGGAGAATGATTAATTCTCCTTTTTTTTTATTTAAATGACCGTTACTGTAAAAGTATTCCAACTTGAAGACAGGATATCTCAGGACATTTCTTAATACATGATGCATATCGGCAGTTGATATCTTTAAATTTCTGTTGGTGGCTAAGTCTGACGGCAGATGAAGTTCATGTTGTAATTGCTTATATATTTATTAAATTTACTGTTTATAAAAGGATACGAAATTGATCAAACAAGAGATAATAGATAAAGTGCTGGATGCTGCTCGTATAGAGGAGGTTGTAGGAGATTTTGTAGACTTGAAGAAGCGTGGTACATCCCTTATTGGTAACTGCCCTTTTCATCATGAGAAAACACCTTCTTTCCATGTATCTGTATCTAAAGGAATTTATAAGTGCTTTGGCTGTGGTGTGGGGGGAGATGCGCTAAAGTTTGTGATGGAACTGGAAAAATTCTCTTATCCCGAAGGCATCAAATATCTTGCTAACAAGTACAGCATTGAAGTTGAAGAAGTCGAGCGTTCACCGGCACAATTGGCTGCTCAGGATAAAAGAGAGAGCCTGTACGTATTGAGTGGTTGGGCCAGTAAGTTTTTTAAGGACCAAATGTGGACCACGGAAATGGGACAGGTCATTGGACTTCATTACTTCAAGGAACGTGGATACCGCGAGGATATTATCAAAAAATTTGAATTGGGATATTCCCCCGATAATTGGACGGCATTTGTAGATGCAGCCATGAAGGCCGGTTTTCATCCCGATTACCTCAAAGAGATCGGATTGGCGATCGAGCGCGACGACAAGAGTCTGTATGATCGATTTCGCGGTCGTGTCATGTTCCCGATTCATAATTTAACAGGAAGAGTAATTGGATTTGGTGGCAGGACGTTAAAAACCGACAAAAAGGTTCCTAAATATGTCAATTCTCCGGAAAGCGATATCTACCATAAATCTGATGTGCTATATGGGCTCAACTTTGCCAAAAAAGCCATCATGGAGGAGGATAATTGCTATTTGGTAGAAGGCTATGCCGATGTTATATCTACGCATCAAGCTGGAGTTGAAAATGTAGTGTCATCATCAGGAACATCTTTGACAACAGCCCAAATTCGGCTTATTGCGCGTTTTACTAAAAATGTAACCATATTATATGACGGTGATGAAGCAGGGATAAAAGCATCACTGCGCGGTACCGATATGTTGCTGGAAGAAGGCTTAAATGTTAAGATTTTGCTTTTCCCTGACGGGAATGACCCCGATTCGTATGTGAAGAATTTCGGATCTTCTGCATTTAAAGCATACATAAAAGAAAATCAGCAAGATTTTATCTTTTTTAAAACAAGAATTTTACTTCGTGATAGCAATAATGATCCCATTAAAAGGGCAGAGGTCATCCGAGATGTGGTAGAAAGTATTGCCCTGATTCCTGACGAAATAAAGGTCTCAGTTTTTATACGGGAGTGTAGTAACCTGTTGGATATCGAAGAGCGCATCTTGCTTTCTGAATTGAATAAGATCCGAATTTCCAAATCTAAAAAAGCGGATAAAGATTTCAGCAAGAAGACTCCTGCATCTATGGGCGTAGGTGCTCCTCCGATGGACGGTCCACCGGCTGATTTTTTCATGACAGAAGAAGAAAGAGGTGGTGCGGCAGCCCTCGCGATTGAGACGCCCACACAGCAGATTACCTCGGAGATTCTTCAAGAGCGTGAAATAATACGTATTCTCATCAATTACGGGGATTATCTAGCGACGTGGGAAGGCGATGGTGATATTCCGGTGGCAGGTGTATTATTGAGTAATATTAGTGATGTCAACTTTGAAGATAAAGCGGCAGCTTACATCTTAAATGTTTACCGAGAAGCGGTCGAAAAGTTTGAAATACCAGAAGCAAAGCAGTTTTATTCCAATCCCGATGCGGCAGTTGCTGAACTTGCTATTAATTGCGTGGCATCAAAATACAATTTAAGCGAGAACTGGAACGATGATAAACGTAAAATCTACGTCACCCAAGAGTATGAGCATCTAAAAACACTTGTCGTAACTGCGATCTATCGGATCAAAAAACGTAAAATTTCACGGGAGATGGTCAAGATTCGCGAAGAACTCAAATTGGAGAAAGATGATGCCAATGTGGAAGTGCTGATATTTAAATACCAAAAACTCAAGGAAGCAGAGAAGATGTTAGGGGGACTGCTTGGAAATATTGTCGTCAAGTAACCTATGGCAAAGCATCTTGATTTTGGAAAATTGGGAGAGTCATATGCAGAAAAATTCCTGCAGGATCTAGGTTGTGAAATTTTGTTAAGAAATTGGCGGTGTAAGAATTTAGAAGTAGATTTGATTGTCCAGGATTCGGATACGTTAGTTTTTGTAGAAGTAAAGACACGCAGTAAAATCGAATATGGAGAACCATTTGAATTTGTAGATTGGAATAAGAAGCGTAAACTGACAAGAGCCGCTGATTATTATTTGAAGAAATATAACGTGAATGGTGAGATTCGATTTGATATTATTTCGATTCTAATCACAGATAAAGAAAATATACAATTAGAACATATCAAAGATGCGTTCTGGAATGAATAAAAGGTTATTTTATATGAAAAAAACACCATATATACTTTTAGGTTTAATCCTAAGCTTAAGTGCTTGTAAAACGAAGAAGTCCGGTAAATTAGAGTTTGCCCAGCCCGATGCAAGCAAATCCATCCAACAAGGCGATCCGATTCAATTTCAACTTAAATTTTCATCATCTGATCTGGATTCGGTTGTCTATTACATAGACAATCAAGTTGTTGCTTCTGGCAAAGATACAGCAGCAGTGCAGGTAGATAGTAAGCATCTGGCTCTAGGTACTCGCAGTATTTCTGCAAAAGTTTATCAGGGCACACAGATTGATAGTGCTAGTGCCTATATCAGCATCGTGCCTCCAGCTCCTAAAGAATATAGTTTTGAAGTTGTGAATAAATTTCCACATGACACCACAGCCTTTACACAAGGTTTACAATACGAAAATGGATTTTTATATGAATCCACTGGTAGTGGAGGTGGTACAAAAACTTCGATTAGACGCGTTGATCTGAAAACGGGTAAAGTACTGCAGCGAAAAGATTTTGATTCCGAAAAATATTTCGGAGAGGGGATGACTATTGTTGGAGATAAAATCGTGATGTTGACCTGGAGAAATATGGAAGGTTTCGTTCTTAATAAATCAACCTTTGAATTGGAGAAAACTTTTCCTTATACCAATAGTAAAGAAGGCTGGGGAATTACTTATGATGGAAAGCGATTGATCAAGTCAGACGGTACCAATAAGCTTTATTTTTTAGATGTTAATACGCAACAAGAACTAAGTTCTATTGATGTATATGATGAAAATGGTCAAGTAAATGCGTTAAATGAGCTGGAGTATATTGATGGTAAAGTATATGCCAATGTATATGAAAAGGATATTATCGAGATTATAAACCCAGAAACGGGTGTTGTAGAAGGCCGAATCAACTTAGTTGGGATCTATCAACATGCGCAGTATGATAATGAGCTGAACGGTATTGCTTATGATCATGTCGGAAAGCGTTTATTTGTGACTGGAAAACTTTGGAATACACTATTTGAAATTAAGATGATTGCGCGTTAAGCAGTCTTTCAGGTTAAACCTAAAGGCAACCTGTTTCAATCAGGTGCTTGAAAGCACCATCACTATAAAAAAGAGAGCATAAAATCTAATTTTATGCTCTTTTTTTATGCCTTGATATTTGCCCTTGTTTGACGACTGAACCACACTTTCATAAGTATAGGGTATTTGATAGTAGACTAGTTAATACCAGCTTTTATTATCCTAAAGATATAAGACAGAAATTATACAGTTATCATAGAGGTTTTCTATTGCTTTACCTATAGAAACCCTATAGCAACCCTGTATTAAGGCTCTATGATAACTCAAGAAAATAACAAGCAGATGTTAATCATTTATTCCGTTGTTCTTCATGTTATTCCAACATGAATAAGGCTTCAATCGAGCTGTTTTTACATCATTTTTAAACTGTTTTTTGGAGACAGGGATTTAGAGATGAGCTACTTTTTCTAGCCATGCTTTAGAAGCGTCAATCTATCCATAGATGAGGTGCGAATTCTAAGCTATGGATAGATTTTTTTGGATAAGATTTCCTTTTTTTATTAATTCTTGATGGAGGAAAAATCGGTAATTGTATACCAGCAATGAGTCTTAAAGAAAAAAAACTCAAACGAATAAATTTATTTTACATAGCTGGCAATCTCAAAAGATTATTAAAAGTTTTGAGAATAGACTCAGATACGGTCTTTTATAATTATGGACGTATCGTGTTTGGCTTTATATAAAACTCCATTTTATCACTTAAAGGTTCGAATTCTTCTTTTTCAGCTTGTTCAATACGATCAGGGTATAAGATGCCATATAGGTGATCGACTTCGTGCTGAAAAATAACAGCGGTAAACCCTTCAATATTTTCTTCTATTATTTTGCCATCTTTATTGATGTGCTGTAATCGAATGGTGTAGCTTCTTAATACTTCCTCTCTGCGATCAGGTATGGATAAGCAGCCTTCTACTCCTTTTCTGGTAAATTTTGATCTCCAGATAATTTTAGGGTTGATATAACTTTCAAATGGTTCACCTTCTTTATCAAATCTTTGTACTACGATCAAGTTTTTATTGATTCCTACTTGAGGAGCAGCAATGCCAACGCCTGCATGCGCCGGATCTTGAACGGTAATCAACATTCTTTTTTCTAAAATTGGTATCGATGGATCGTTGTATTTCAGGTCAGAAGACGTTGTGGTCAATATGCTTAGATCTTTTTGATCTGTAATTTGTAATACTCTTAATTGATCAGTTTGTGAACCCTGATTGATGATCGCCAAATCTTCTTGACTAAAATTTTGTCCTGCCTGGATATCTACAGGTCTTTCGTTTTTTTGTTTATGAAATGCTTTTTCTCCAGCCATGATCTTGGTCTCTAAAATGTTTTCTTGTGGTGGTACAGGGCAACGATAACCGTTACTATATGCGCAATAGGGATTGTATGCGGCATTAAAATCAATTGTTGCTTTACCTCCTATAATATCTGTTGTTGCTAAATCAATATAACGTCCACCACTATAGCTTTCTTGACCATTTGTTAAATCTAAAAATGGAAGGAAAAGATGGTTTTTGTACTGAGGATTTTGAAATAGTGCAGCACTTTGATAAACGGTCAATTGATAGGGCTTATTATTCAAGGTGAAATTTAAGATAGCATATCGTTTATAAGGATTGCTGGTACCATCATATGTGGGCATCTTGAAGGTTTCTTCGCCCAATAATAATGTGACATCTGCAGTAACGCGATAAGCTTTGTCAACTGGAAAATAATCTAAAAACTGGACTTGATCTGCTGGCAGTGGGCCAAATTTTGATTTGGATAAGCTTATTGCTTTCTCTTGTCGATCTTGAACAATACGTGTTTGATAATCTTGTGCATTTGCTTTGATACTTGAAGTAATTAAGAAAAGCCCAATGAATAGGGTATATTTCATTCCATTTGATTTAAAGTCTAGCAAATTTATAGATTTTTTTAATTAATCAGGAATGTATTTACTGCAAGAGAAGTTGTATTTTTGTCAAATTATTCAAAACGAGCGTCAGTATGAGATTAATGGCTTTTGATTATGGGACAAAACGTATCGGTATAGCGGTAACAGATCCCATGCAGATAATTGCAACAGCATTGACTACGGTGCATCCGGACGAAGTTTGGAAATTTTTAGAAGATTATCTTCGCATCGAGGGCATAGAAACATTTGTTGTTGGCAAGCCGCTTCAAATGGATGGGACGGATTCCGAATCTGCGATCCATGTTTTAGGTTTTGTACGTCGGCTAAAGAAAACTTATCCTACGATTGAGATCGTTGAGGTGGATGAGCGATTTACTTCAAAAATGGCTTCGGCAGTGATTGCTCAAAGCGGCAAGAAAAAAAATAAAAGACAAGAAAAAGGTATGGTAGATACGATTTCAGCAACCCTTATCTTGCAAACATATATGGAAACTAAAGCATTTTAATATGGCATTAAAAGACATTCTGTTCTTTACAGAAGATATTGATTTTAAATTAAAAGAAAAGGCTAAAATCCGTCAATGGATAATGGATACGATCAAAGCTGAGGGATTTAAACGCGTAGGTGAATTAAGCTTTATTTTATGCTCCGATGCTTACCTTTTAGAAATCAATAAGCAATATCTGAATCATGATACTTTTACTGATGTCGTTACTTTCGATTCCTCAGAGGATGAAGATGTCATCGCTGGGGATATATTTATCAGTGTAGAACGGATTGCTGAAAATGCCGATAAATTCAAAGTAGATAGTAGGGATGAATTGCATCGGGTGATTATGCACGGCGTGTTACATTTATGCGGGTACTATGATAAAAAACCTGAGGACAAAACGCTCATGACTTCCAAAGAAAATGAATATCTAGCGAAAAGGGATTTTTAAAAACAATAGGATATTGTTACATGAAAATATTCATTATTCTAATCCATATTTTTATTTTAGAATAATGAATATCTACTTAACTTCCATCTTATTATTTCTTATTAGCTTCTTCTGTACTACGGCTTATAGTCAACAAGCACCACAAGGTTGGTTTATTTATTTTGGAAATACTAAAATCAATAAATCAAAATTTTCAATTCATCATGAATTGCAGTTACGGGACCATCAAGTTTTTGGAGATCATAATCAAACTTTATTCAGGCTGGGGCTTCAATACGAAGTATTACCTTGGTTGAGCATCACAAATGGTTATGGTTATATTCATTCGGAATCAAGAGGCGAACCCAATAATCCGTTTCGAGAAAATAGAATCTATCAAGAGGCCTTGGCTAAACAAACTGCTGGAAGGTTCATGTTGAGACATCGACTCAGGTTGGAGGAAAGATTTATTGAAGACCAGGATTTTCGTGGCAGAGGAAGGTATGTCTTTTTTGCTGACTTACCTTTAACAACGCTGAAAATGCAAGAAAATACGATTTACGCTTCCTTTTATAATGAAGTTTTTATCAATCTTTTTCAGGATGACCATATAAAAACATTTGATAGGAATCGCTTGTATGTTGGTGCTGGTTATAAAATAAGAAATAATTTAGGTATGCAGTTAGGCTATATGAGACAGCATGTGGGATCCTCCAAAGGGACGAATCATATTTTATTATCGTTGCATCATCAGATCAACTAGGTTCATAAAAAAAGGCTTTCAACATGATATTGAAAGCCTTTTTTATGAATAGTGCTGGACTAAAATCTTTCAAATTGTGAAAAGAAGAAAGCACCTTCGATCTGTGCATTCTCATCTGAATCAGATCCATGAACTGCATTTGCATCGATAGATTTTGCATATTTGTTACGGATTGTACCTTCTGCAGCATCAGCTGGGTTAGTAGCACCGATCAATGTACGGAAGTCTTCAACAGCATTGTCTTTCTCTAAGATTGCAGCAACGATAGGACCAGAAGTCATAAAGTTTACTAATTCTCCATAGAAAGGACGCTCTTTGTGTACTGCATAAAATGCACCAGCTGTTTCTGTAGACAATTGAATATATTTCATTGCTACGATTTTGAAACCACCTGCAATAATATCATTCAAAATTGCGCCGATATGACCATTTGCAACTGCATCTGGTTTGATCATCGTAAAAGTTCTGTTAGTTGCCATTAATGTTATTTTTTTTGCAAAAGTAATGATTTTCACCAATAACTGAAAGATTAGCGTGTTATATTATTATTATGGATCAATTCTTGTTGATTTTCTTTGGTAAAAGTATTTTCTTGGAGTATCAGGAAATGCGTAACTTTGTATTATTATGGCATTAAATCTAACAGTTGATATTGATAAAGATTCGGGATTTTGTTTTGGTGTTGTCTACGCGATAGATATGGCCGAGGAAATTCTGGAGGAAGATGGTTATTTATACTGTCTGGGTGATATTGTCCATAATGACGAGGAGGTTGCCCGACTTAAGGCGAAGGGATTACGCATCATTGGCCATGATGTATTGCCGACCTTACAGCACGAGAAAGTACTTATTCGCGCACATGGGGAGGCTCCTGAGACATATAAGATCGCATTGGAAAATAACATAACCCTCATCGATGCATCTTGTCCTGTAGTGCTCAAATTGCAAAATAGAATTAAAACTTCTTTTGATCAGGAAGAGAAGATTTTGATTTTTGGAAAGCATGGCCATGCCGAAGTAGTTGGGCTGCAAGGACAGACGAACAATGAAGCTTTGGTTTTTCAAGATATTGCCGAATTGGACGATGCAGACTTGCCCGCTTCCTTTACACTTTATAGCCAGACCACCAAGAGTGTTGATAAATTTTACCAGATCAAAGATGAATTGATCAAGAGAGGGTATGAAGTGAAAGCCAATGATACCATTTGTCGTCAAGTATCTAATCGGTATGAGGATCTGGTACATTTCGCTAAAAAATACGATAAGATTATTTTTGTCTCGGGCAAAAAATCGTCCAATGGTAAAGTGCTTTTTGAAGTATGTCTTAAAGAAAATTCCAATACTTATTTTGTTTCGGAAGTAGGAGAAATTGACATTCAAGTATTTCAAGAAAATGATCGTGTGGGTATATGTGGGGCCACATCTACACCGATGTGGCTGATGCAAGAAGTCAAATCTTTTTTGGAAGCAGTATAACCTTGTAAATCCTTGTAAATCTCAAGTCATAAATATTTCATTTTGTCCTAGATAGCCCTATCTACCATGTAATTTGCTTACTTTTGTTTCTAATGAGTAAGAAAGCTACCAAAGGAATTTTATTAGTTCAGCTGGGGACTCCAGATAGTCCTGCAACATCAGATGTTAGAAAATATTTAACGGAATTTTTAATGGATGGAAGAGTTATTGATATTCCTTATATCAATAGGACTCTTTTAGTCAAAGGAATTATCGCTCCGACGCGTGCGCCAAAGTCAGCCAAGATATACAAAACGATCTGGGATGAGCAAACCGGTTCTCCGTTGATGCATTACAGTGTCATCCAACGTGATTTATTGCAAGAATCATTGGGGGATGAATATCATGTTGAGCTCGCGATGCGTTATCAGAATCCTTCTATTGAAAATGCGTTGAAAAACTTGGAGGGTATGATGTTAGATTCTATACGTGTTATTCCCTTGTTTCCACAATATGCTTCGGCAACTAGTGGGTCGGTTATCGACCGTGTGATGGAATTGATCCGTAAATGGAATTATTTGCCAAGTATGAGTTTTGTCAGCAGCTATTGTCAAGAGCCATTGATGATTGAGACCTTCGCGGATCACGCTAGGCAGCATGATATTGCTCGTTTTGATCACATAGTCTTCAGTTATCATGGGCTTCCTGTGCGTCAATTGGGTAAAGTAGATCCGACTAAGCAGTTAGTTTGTCCGGAAGATGGTTGTGATTCTTGTAAAAATACGGTCAATTCTTTTTGCTATTTGTCACAATGTCATGCTACTACACGTGCGATCGCTCAGGAACTGGGTTTGCAAAAGGATCAATATAGCATCTGTTTTCAATCCAGATTAGGGAAAGAACCTTGGATTCAGCCTTATACATCTACATTATTAGAGAATTTAGCGGAGCAGGGCAAGAAAAAGCTTTTAGTGTTTAGTCCAGCGTTTGTTGCGGATTGTATCGAAACGATTGACGAGATTGGCGTGGAATATGCTAATGAATTTAAACATTTAGGAGGCGAGGAGGTTCAACTTGTTGAAAGTCTAAACGGTGACCCTAAATGGATTGCAGCATTAAAGCTTATCGCTTTGGATGCTTAATATAAATTCATAAACAATGATGTTAATAATTAATGTATTTGTACTTCTAATATTAGATTTTTATATCTTTTTTGCATTGAAGGCTACTAAAATCAAATTTGCAAAAACTAAAACTTTTGCAATACTTTGGTGGAGCTATTCAATTCTATTGTCTTTGGGAGTTATAATATCCTTTAAGTTTAATATACCGTTGACGGTAAGATCGATCTTTTTAGTTGCATTTTTTCTGACAGCAGCCTCTAAGTTTTTCTTTTTCTTTGTACTTATTTTAGATGACATAAGAAGAGGGGGATTGTGGTTGACGAGATTGGTTACTCCCAAAAAAACGGTTAAACAGGCGGTTAATGTATTGGAAATGCCAATAGCAGAAGAGCCTGTGAAAGGGATAACACGTTCGGATTTTTTAACAAAAGCAGGAATTCTTGTTGGTGCTTCACCATTAGTACCTTTAAGCTGGGGAATTATTTCTGGAGCTTATGATTATCGGGTTCGTCGTCAAAAATTATACTTACCAAATTTACCGGCAGCATTTCATGGTATGACGATCGGTCAAATTTCAGATGTGCATTCGGGTTCATTTTACAATAGAAAAGCCGTTAATGGCGGAGTTGATTTATTATTGAATGAAAAACCGGATACTATTTTCTTTACCGGTGATTTGGTCAATAATGTTGCTTCGGAGATGCGGGATTATCAGGATATTTTCTCACGCGTAAAGGCTGATCTAGGTGTATTTTCTACTTTAGGAAATCATGATTATGGCGATTACTATTTTGGGAAAGAAGATTCAGCCGCTAAGAGAAAGAATCTTCAAGATTTGATACAGACCCATAAAGTAATGGGTTGGGATCTTTTGAATGATGAAAATCGGATCTTAAAAGTTAATCATGAGGAATTAGCGATTATCGGCGTTCAGAATTGGGGTACGGGAAGATTTCCTAAGCATGGAGATTTGAAAAAAGCCTTATTAGGGACTGAAGAGCAAGCAGTTAAATTACTTCTTTCCCATGATCCTTCACATTGGCGTGCTCAGGTACTCGATACTGATGTAGATGTTATGTTTGCTGGACATACGCACGGTATGCAGTTTGGTGTCCGTTTTAAAAATGTACAATGGAGCCCAGCTAAATATGTATATAAAGAGTGGGCGGGGTTGTATAAAGAGAAAGAAAATAAACAACTTTATGTGAATGTGGGCTATGGGTTTTTAGGATATCCGGGCCGTGTCGGTATCTTGCCTGAAATCACTATTTTTGAACTCGTTAAAGGAAATGATCCTAAAGGTCTTGTATAAATAGAATTGTTTATTGGTATTCTACGAGCAATAAACGAGTATGATTATTTGACTTCATATGCGACAATCCTATTCAGTATAAAAAAATAAGCACTCCATCGAGTGCTTATTTTTTTATATTCCCATTCTGTTTAACAGCGTAATTACTATCTTTAAGGATTAAATTATGAAAAAGAAATAAGACCATGCAGCAAACATTCGAAATTAATTCGGATCCCCATACTCGGTTGAATATACTGACCGGTGAACGCGTTCTCGTATCTCCACATCGAAGTAAAAGACCTTGGCAAGGACAAGTTGAAGATGACAATCAAGAGCAAAGACCAGCATATGATTCAAAGTGCTATTTGTGCCCAACAAACGAAAGGGCAGATGGCGATGTTAATCCCGATTATAAGGAAAGTTTTGTTTTTGTAAACGACTTTTCGGCTCTTTTAAAGGATACACCTACGGCAGATATCAATGAAGAAGAACTTTTTATTGCTGAATCTGAAAAAGGTATTTGTAAGGTTATTGCCTTTTCACCGCGGCATGATCTGACGCTTCCTGAAATGTCGGTACCTGCGATTAAAGCTGTTGTAGATGTTTGGCAAGCGGAATTTGTTAATTTGGCAAAATATGATTGGATAAAATATATTCAAATATTTGAAAATAAAGGTTCCATAATGGGCTGTAGTAATCCGCATCCGCATGGTCAGATATGGTCGCAAAATCATGTTCCCGTGGAGCTTCAGAAAGAGTCTAAAAATCAAAAAAAATATTTTGATCAGCATGGTAAAACGATGTTAAGTGCGTATGTGGAGGCTGAATTAAAAAAGCAAGAACGTATTATTGAAGAGAATGACTCTTTTGTAGTGTTGGTTCCTTTTTGGGCTTCTTGGCCATATGAAACAATGATTGTGAGTAAAAGAGCGATACAGAATATCGTCGCTTTTTCGGAAAAGGAAAAAGAAGATCTGGCGGCAATTTTGAAGTTGTTGACTACCCGTTATGATAATCTTTTTAACACATCTTTTCCGTATTCGGCGGGTATGCACCAAGCGCCGGTAAATAGTGGTGACTTTCCAGAATGGCACTGGCATATGCATTTTTACCCACCCTTATTACGATCAGCTACTGTTAAAAAATTTATGGTAGGCTACGAAATGCTTGCAAATCCGCAACGTGATATTACTCCTGAATTTGCTGCTCAACAACTAAGAAACTGTTCTACGACCCATTATAAAAACGTATAAAAAATGATCACAAAAGAATCCATACAAAATAAATTTAAATCTATTTTTCAAGAAGAACCTATTATTGTACGCTCCCCGGGCAGAATTAATATTATTGGTGAACATACCGATTATAATGATGGTTTTGTATTGCCGGCAGCTATTGATAAAGCTGTTTATATTGCTGTTGCGAAAAGGAACGATGATTTGATTTCTTTGTATGCTGAAGATTATAAGGCTACATATGAAGTTGAATTAAATCGCATTGCTCCTTCAGATTTACAATGGCCAAATTATATTCTGGGAGTGGTGGATCAAATCCAGAAGAGGGGGCTGAACGTTGGGGGATTTAATCTTTATATTGATGGTGATGTACCTTTGGGAGCAGGATTATCTTCTTCTGCAGCTGTTGAGTGTGCGACAACATTGGCCCTAAGTGAACTTTTTGAATTGCATATAGAACGTTTGGAAATACCTAAGATCGGTCAATTGGCGGAGCATACTTATGCTGGTGTTAAATGTGGTATCATGGATCAATTTGCTTCTACTTTTGGGAAGAAAGACCATGTTCTGAAACTAGATTGTCGTTCTTTAGCGTATGAATATGTTCCTCTAATTTTAGATGGGTATACCATTATTTTGTTGAATACAAATGTGAAGCACGCATTGGGTGATACCGCTTATAATAAACGTGTGGAGCAATGTAAAAGAGCAATTGATTGGATTAAGGAAAAATACCCAGATGTTGTCAATATGCGTGATGTTTCAGTGGCCATGTTGGATGAAATGGTCAAAGGTAAAGATGCCGAGGTCTATACAAAAACAAGATTTGTGGTCGAAGAAAGTGAGCGTGTACATGAGGCTTGTGAACATTTGAAGGCTGGAAATCTGATCGCATTGGGTCAAAATTTATTAGCCTCACACCATGGATTGAGTCAAGAATATGAAGTCAGTTGTGATGAATCAGATTATCTGGTAGATTTTACTAAACAATTTGCTGAGGTATTAGGAGCTCGACAAATGGGAGGTGGTTTTGGTGGATGTACGATTAATATTGTTAAAGATGATTTTGTTGCGCAATTTATTGCTCAAGTATCGCCGCAATATTTCTCAAAATTTGGTAAAGAATTGACTGTTATTCAGGTGAAGACAGATGATGGTACATCGGTTTTGTAAAATCTACTTCGAATAAAAAAAGGTTTCTATGATTAAAATAGAAACCTTTTTTTATGATAAACCTGTTGCTGATTTATATGCTAAACCATTTCTTTTAAAAGTTTTAACGCGTAGCTAATGCTATTGACATTACTCAATGCCAATCGCAGTTGCTTTTTGATTTCTTTTAGATTACTGATTTCGGGATGTTGCTGGACAAATGCCAACACTTTTCCAAATTGGTCGGATTCGAAATAAGCTGACTTTGGATTATTGACAAAATAACCTTTAAGCGTATTTTTCTTATAAGATATCTTCTCAAATCCAATCTGTTTTCCAAACCACTGTAAGCGTAAAGTATTAAATAATTCAAAAACTTCATGTGGTATCGGACCAAATCGATCTTCGAGCGATACTGCAAAATCAGTCAATTGATCCTCATTGTCAAGTTTCGATATTTCAGTGTACAGATTATAGCGTTCACTGATATTCGTCACATATTCATCAGGAATCAATACTTCCATATCGGTGTCGATCTGTGTGAATGAAACATATTTATGGTCTTTATCATCAGCAAATACTTCTGAGAATTCATCTTCTTTTAATTCTTGGATCGCTTCATCAAGAATTTTATGATACATTTCAAAACCAATTTCGGCTATAAAACCTGACTGCTCTCCGCCTAATAAATTACCAGACCCACGGATATCCAAATCTCGCATAGCAACATTAAATCCTGCCCCAAGCTCGGAGAATTCTTCAATAGCAGACAGGCGTTTATACGCTTCGGAAGTTAACGTTGATAGAGGTGGACTTAATAGATAACAGAATGATTTTTTATTCGAGCGCCCCACACGTCCACGCATTTGGTGGAGGTCACTCAAACCAAACATGTGCGCATGGTTGATGATGATGGTGTTTGCATTTGGAATATCTAATCCTGCTTCAATGATGGTCGTGGCAACCAAAACATCAAAATCATGATTGATAAATTTCAACATGACATCTTCCAGATCATCACCTTCAAGTTGCCCATGTGCGATGCCGACACGAGCATTGGGCACTAATTTTTGGATCATAGCCCCGAGCTGTTTAAGATCGGCTACACGGTTATGGATGAAGAATACTTGCCCACCACGTTCGAGTTCAAAGGATACTGCTTCTTGTATCAATGTTTCATTGAACACATGTAATTCTGTTTGTACAGGTTGACGATTGGGCGGCGGTGTATTGATTAAACTTAGATCTCGGGCTCCCATTAGGGAGAAGTGTAAAGTACGGGGTATAGGCGTTGCCGTTAATGTCAAAGAATCTACATTGGCACGCAATAGTTTTAATTTCTCTTTTACCGAAACACCAAATTTTTGTTCTTCATCGATAATCATTAATCCCAAATCTTTGAATTTGACA
Organism: Sphingobacterium sp. MAE; assembly: GCF_056711605.1. Taxonomy (NCBI): domain Bacteria; kingdom Pseudomonadati; phylum Bacteroidota; class Sphingobacteriia; order Sphingobacteriales; family Sphingobacteriaceae; genus Sphingobacterium; species Sphingobacterium sp. MAE. The sequence goes on from NZ_CM160044.1 coordinate 266,949, forward strand.
TCTTTACTTACCAATCTGTGGGTGCCAATGATGATATCAATTTTGCCTTCGGCTAATTTGGCTAAGGTTTCTTTAATTTGTTTTGCTGTTTTGAATCTATTGATATAATCGATGGTGCAAGGAAGATCTTTAAGACGTTCGGTAAAAGTCCGGAAATGTTGATAGGCAAGAATCGTGGTGGGTACCAGAACCGCAACTTGCTTGCTGTCTGCAACAGCTTTAAATGCTGCACGGATAGCAATTTCTGTTTTTCCGAAACCAACATCACCACAGACGAGTCGATCCATCGGATGTGGCGACTCCATATCGCGCTTGACATCTGCGGTCGCTTTTTCTTGATCTGGTGTATCTTCATAGATAAAGGAAGCTTCTAGCTCATTTTGAAGATAACTGTCGGGGCTAAAGGCAGTCCCTGTTTGTGCTTTACGCTTTGCATAGAGCATGATCAAGTCGCGGGCGATATCTTTGACCTTCTTTTTTGTTGTTTTCTTAAGTTTATCCCATACATCTGTTCCCAGTTTATTCATTTTCGGAATCGAACCTTCTTTTCCTGAATATTTGGAAATCCGATTTAATGAGTTGATATTGACATATAGCAGGTCATTGTCGGCATAGCTCAACCGAATCATCTCTTGAGATTTTCCGTTGACTTCGACTTTTTCTAGACCGGCATATTTGCCGACACCATGATCAATGTGGGTGATGTAGTCCCCTGGTTTGAGATCGCGTAAATCTTTTAAGGTGATTGCTTGGCTTTTTTCGTAGCCTTTTTTACGTTTATACTTATAATACCGATCAAAAACTTGATGGTCGGTATAACAGGCTAATTTGACATTGTCGTCTGTAAATCCTTCGCGAAATCCTTTATGAATAGGGATGAAAGAAACCGTTTTGTCCAGGTCTTCTAAAATTTTATAGATTCTTTCGATCTGTTTCGGGGAATCAGAAAAAATTAAATTTTCAATTTTATTTTTTTCGTTTTCTTTGAAATTATGGATCAGTAGATTGAAATCTTTATTGAACGAGGGCTGCGGATGGATATCAAATTTGATCGTTGTATCGGGCTTATAAAAGAACTGTTTTCCGAACTCTACAATTGGAAAATCAAAGAGCAAGGCATTGAAGTTTTTTTCGTCCGAAAATCCATATGCTGGATTTATCCACTCTGAATTATCTTTCTTCTCTTTCTCAGACAAAGCCTTCCAAAATTCAGTTGCCTTTTTATTCCCATCTTTTATGGTATCCAATGTAAATTGGACATCCTTTACCCAGATCACTGCATCTTTGTCAATATACTCTAATAGGGATATATTTTGTGCTGAAAGAAATTTAGCCTGCACATTTGGAACTATGGTAACTTTATGGATTTTTGCTACCGACAATTGGGATTCAATTTCAAATGTTCTGATACTTTCGATGTCATCTCCAAAGAATTCAATACGATAAGGAAGATCATTGGAAAAGGAGAAGATGTCTACAATTCCACCTCTGATGGCGTATTGCCCGGGTTCGTAAACAAAATCTACGCGATCGAAATCATATTCAAATAGAAATTCATTAATAAAATCGATACTGAGTTTTGATTTTTCAGTTATTTCTAAGGTGTTTTTCTCCAGATCACTTCTGTTAATGACTTTCTCAGCTATTGCTTCGGGATAGGTAACCACCATTTTTGGAAGCTCAGAAGCATGATTTAATACATTTAATGTTTCTGCACGTTGCAGAACGTGTGTCGCATCGAGTTGTGTGAAGTCAAATGGTTTACGGTAAGAAGCCGGAAAAAACAAAACTTGTTTATCCAAGAGACTTTCGAGGTCGCTTAAGAAATAGGAGGCATCTTCATGTGTCGGAAGGATAAAAAGATAGGGACGTTCTTGTAAGGTATAACTCGCTACCGCCATAACGGCATCTGATGAGCCGATAAGACCTTTTAACTGGACTTTTGGATTTTTAGCTTGTATCGCTTTAGTCAAAGTTTGTGTTAGCTCACTTTGACCGTATTTTTCTATAATTTCTTTAATTCCCACGCGTTCACTAATTTGGAATATTGCGAATTTACTTAAAATGATGGCTTCTTACAAAATTAGCTGCTGCTATATGCTGCGAATCTGAAAAATAAATCAAGTAAACGAGCTCGATGTATCAAATTTTGGCTTCTAGTGCTGTGCTATTTTTGAATCAAATTATGTCATATTCTATAACTTAATGGAGATCTGGGATCGAGCTTTTCTCAATTTGAGGTGATCCCGGATGTTTGATGTTTTGATAGTATGTCGATCCCATCTCGGACTTTGCTGTCTAACTTCTATAAATTTGTATTGACATTTAATACTTTTATATAATCCTTTATTGCTGTATTATTGGCTGTATCAAGAATTTCTTGAAAGTGATCTCTATAATCGAATTGATGATCTTCGTGAATCTTTTCGTATTTAGATACAGCATGTTTTATTCTTCCTGCTAAGTACTTTTGAAGTTTATGGGCCGCAGATTGATAGGATAAACCAAACAGACTGGGGTAACCGAGGATGGCTCTTTCTAAAATATAAATGCGGAATTCTACTTCGCTCAATTTATGCTTTGTAATTTTTTCATGCTCGTTGACCATACCACTTGCCTGTTTGACCAATTTACTAAGTCCAATGAAATTACTCATATTTGGCGTGTTGAATATATGAGATGCTCCTATATCAAAAAGTTGTTGGAGTTGTTTTCTCAAATTTTCGATGCGGTCTTCCAAGTCAGACTCATCTTCTAACAATTGGAAATGCAGTTGTTTGATTAACATTTTGTCTTTACTGATCAATCGCAGTAACAACTTATCTTTTTCTTTTAATGGAAGGTTGAGGACAGCCTTTTTTAATTCTGGATCTTGATGAATGGACATGATTTAAAGATAGGGGAAAATTTAGGCTAAAAAAAATCAAAACGGTACCTTCCTTTATTATTTTGGATTTTTGATAGGTGCTCTTTTAGAAAGTAGTACTCTTTAAATCTCTCTTTAATAGGTGATTGTGGTTAGATTGCATTGGCCCAAATCCAATTGCTGATGAAAGTTGATGGGATTAAATTTACGATGATTTTATATTTAGAGTCATTATTCAATCAGACTTTAGGATGTCTAAAGATATGGTCTTGGGAAATCCTGATGTGTCATAAAAAAGAGATTTTTTAAGTCTGTTAATGGGTGTTAAATACTAAAAAATCCGATCCTATAAAATTCAATTTATGTAATTGTTTTTTCCTAGATTTTGTTTAAAAAAGGTATTGCCATAGGCGAAAAAGCAACGTTTTATACTCAAAAAATAATTCATATATATTCGTTCTGTTTTTAACAATTTTTTAATGAAAGTTCCTGATAAACTACATCTAAAAACTACTATATTTGTCGCTAAACATCTACAAGTTTATTAACCTTTTGCTGATTTTGAAACTGTTTAATTTATTCTTCTTTACGGTGATTCTCTTTCAGACAACTTTTGCTGATTCAATCAGAATGGAAGAGTTGTTTTCAAGTAAGAGTAGAATTGAATATTTGATTAAACAAGAGCGAGATTTTGGAAAAGATACAGTTGCTCTCAAGCATTATTTGAATCCAATCTTATCTTATGCTCAAGTGTACAATGACGCTTCCTTACTCATTGTTTATGATTGTATGCTCGCAGATGGGATTGCAAAGGCATATGATGCTCCCAATGATAGAAGCAAAAGTCTCTACCTTTCCGCAATTAAGAGATCAATCCGTAATAAGGATAAAGAGTTAGAGTTTTGGACGAAAGTGAACTACGGTTTTTATCTCTATGATTTCCGAGATATTACAGCTGCGTTTCCTATTTTCTTAGAAGTGCGCAATTTTTTACCGCAAGTTTCTTTAAATAAATCTCCAAATCCCGAGATTTCAATACGAAATATGGCTTATTTTTTCGGTACTATTGGCGATGCTGAAGCGAGTATGATATACTTAAATCTTGCCCGCAAACATGCACATCCAAAGTCAAATGCGATGAGTAGTATTCTTGATGGATTGGGCATGGCTTATTTGAAGCAAGCGGATACGGTGACAGCATTTCGTTATTTTAAAGAGGTGGAGGCACTATCTAAGGAGACGGGCGATTATGTCCGGCTAGGTAAAGCACTAGGTAACCAGGCGGTCATTTACTGGGGGCGAGGTGACTTGAAGAAGGCTGTTGATTTATTATTGGAGGATATTGTTTATTCGGAGCGGTATGGGAGCAAGCAAAATACCATGTATGCTTATATATTGCTAGCAAAGGTATATATTGATGAAGGGAAATTGACAGAAGCGGAAAATGCCATTAATCGTGCTGCTATGTATGCTTCTACAAAAGTATATCTGAAAAGGTCAGAGAAAGAAATTACAGAGGTACGTTTGGCTATTGCAGTGAAGCGACATGATGATCATCGTGAATTGTTGGCAAGACGGAGATTGATTCAGCTCAACGATAGTTTACAGTTATGGAATAGTGATGAGAAATTACAACAGTTAAAGTGGCTTGCTGATAAGCAAAAGTATATCCATCGGATCGAATTGAGTCGCGAGCAATTTGAAAAAGAATTATTTAAAAAAAGGGCATACAGTATCGTTATTGCTCTGCTGTTGGCTTTATCCATCAGCCTTTATTTTTTGTTTACTAGAAAACTTAAAGTACGAAGAGTGATCTATGAAAGACATGTATTGGGCTTGCAAATGGAAAAGTATCTTTCGGATCAGAAATTAATGGAGGCCAATAATAACTTATCTTCCTTTACCGTTTACCTCAGAGAAAAGAATGAATATATTGCTAATCTAAAGGAGGAGATCGAACGGGTGAATCAAACCTCTTTTTCTGCCATTGAGCATGAAAGGGGTCAGCTACAGGCGTTATTGGAATCGCATTTAATGACTGAGGATAAGTGGAACTTATTTAAGGAAGCTTTTATTAAAGAATACCCGCATTTTTATAATGATCTGTTAAGGCAATATCCTGAACTGACGGAGTCAAATTTAAGATTTATTTTTTTAGGCAAACTGGGTTTAAAAAATACGGAGATTTCGAATATATTGGGTGTAACAGAAGATGCTGTCAAAAAGGCTAAACAAAGATTGAAAAAGAAAATCGGGGAAGAACGATATACGATGCTGTCTACAAATTTGAAATTATAATTTGCGATTTTTTCACGACAACTAAAGGTCTGTTTCTTAGGGCTAGATGCTTACTTTAATCTATTGAATAAATAAGAGCTAACTTTCATGTTAGCTCTTATTTATTCGATTAAACGATCGGGTTTTCCTTGAGGTATTTTTCCCATTTCCAAGCACTGTCCATCATCTCAAAAATGCCTAACTGTGCTGTCCAATGTAATTCATTGGTTGATTTGGTGGCATCACCATATACTTTTACGATATCTCCTTCACGGCGCGGACCAACTTCGTAGTTTAGTTTTTGTCCTGAAGCTTCTTCAAAAGCTTTTATTGCTTCTAACACGGAATATCCTTTACCTGTTCCCACGTTAAAAACGTCATATTTTCCTTTTGGATTACCTTTTTCTAATAATTTAATTGCAGCAACGTGTGCTTTCGCCAAGTCAACAACGTGAATAAAGTCGCGTACACAGAAACCATCTTTAGTATCAAAGTCATTTCCAAATACGGTTAATTTTTCACGCTTACCGATGGCGGTTTGCGTAATGAAAGGAAGTAGGTTTTGTGGAACTCCTAGGGGCAATTCTCCAATTAATGCAGATTCGTGTGCTCCAACTGGATTGAAGTAGCGTAACGCAATAATATTAAAATTGTCATAGGCATGGGCCGTTTCTTCCAAAATTTCTTCTGCAATTTGTTTGGTATTGCCGTAGGGTGAGGCTGCTTTTTTGATTGGAGCTGCTTCATCAACAGGAAGGTAATCGGGTTCACCATATACTGTACAACTTGAAGAAAATACAAAGTTGACTGTTTTTTGACGGTATGCCTCTAATATGTTGATCAGAGAAAAGAAGTTATTGCGGTAATATTTTAAAGGATTTTGAACAGATTCTCCAACAGCTTTTGATGCCGCAAAGTGGATAATACCGCTGATGTCTGTATTATTCTTAACAAATTCTAAGACTTTTGCCTCATCACATAGGTCAAATTGGTGAAATTCAGGTTTTACGCCGATTATTTTTTCAATTTGATCTAACATTTTGATGCTAGAATTAGATAAGTTGTCAATGATAACCGGTGTATATCCTGCGTTATGCAATTCAACAACTGTATGCGAACCAATATATCCTGTTCCGCCTGTTACAAGTATTTTGCTCATTGTTTATAATTATAATATGTAAAGTCTTTATGTTCTTATTTTTTGATTGGCAAAGATTGATGGTCGATAATCCTGTCTAATACGATCACACAGGGTGAAAGTCAAGAGATCTTGCAGCTCCGGTATTAAAATTGGGTTGCGTATCTTATTTTCCACTTATTTTCAACAATTAGAAAAGGGTTTAATATCTTTGACGAATATAAGTATTATTTTACGAACATGCGTCTTCTTTATTCTTTAGGAATCCATCTTTATGGGCTTTTATTACGCTTAATAGCGCCTTTTCATCCCAAGGCTAAGCTTTGGGTAGATGGTCGTAAGGATTGGTATGCGCGCATAAATCAAACGGTTGAAACGGGTCAAAATCACATCTGGTTTCACTTTGCCTCCCTAGGGGAATTTGAACAGGGGCGGGCCGTTTTGGAAGGTATAAAAAAAGATTATCCATTAAAAAAAATTGTGATTACTTTTTATTCTCCCTCAGGTTATGAGGTTAGAAAGAATACCAATTTAGCCGATTATGTTTTTTATCTCCCTGAGGATACAGCAAAAAATGCCAAGCAGTTTATAGATCTCATTCATCCAGAATTTGTGGTTTTTACAAAATATGAATATTGGCATTATTATTTTTCTGAACTGAAAAATAGAGATATTCCGCTATTCATGATTTCTGCCATATTCAGACCGAATCAAATTTTCTTTCAACCTTATGGTGGTTTTTTTAGAGAAATCCTCCTGTCGGTCACTTATTTTTTCATGCAAAATGAAGAAAGTGTCCATCTATTAAAAGAGCATGGATTTCGAAATGTTGGGCTTACGGGTGATACGAGATTTGATCGTGTGGTGGAATTGCCCAAGCAGCAGAAAAGTGTGATGGAGGTCGGTCAATTTGTTGGTGAATCTCCTGTTTTGGTGGCAGGAAGTACATGGCTGGAGGATGAAAAGCTTTTAAAGGACCTCATGCTGCAGTTTCCTGACTGGAAATTGATCTTAGCTCCGCATGAAATCCATGAAGCGCATATCGACGCTATTTTATTATTATTTCCCGATGCACTTAGATTCTCAAATTTTGCGCAGCATACTTGTCAAAAAGTCGCGAATGCGCGCGTGTTGATCATTGATAATATAGGCATGCTCTCTTCTTTGTATGGCTATGGAAGTATCAGCTATATTGGTGGCGGATTTGGGGTGGGGATTCATAATACATTGGAAGCGGCGACGTATGGTATACCGGTTATATTTGGCCCAAAATATCATAAGTTTCAGGAAGCTAAGGATTTGATCGAGCAGGGAGCTGGTTTTTCTATTCAAGATGCTGATAAACTCCATTTGATCTTTACTTGTTTACAGGATCAGACTAAGCGCGACTACGCTGGTCAACAGGCAAAATGTTATGTTCAACAGCATGCTGGTGCGACGGCAATTATTCTGAAATATTTGAGAACCAAAAAGTTGCTTATATGAGGGGGCTGAAAATTTTCGTTACGCTCATTTTGTCTTGCTGCTTTTTATTTTCTAAAGGGCAAAATAAATTGTACTATATGATGACTGCGGACAGTAGTCTTGTAGGGGTGCGCAATGAAAAGGGGACAATTATTATTCCTCCAATCCACCATGTATATCATGATTTTGATTTAAATGTACCGATCGATGATCCCTTTATCGAATTTATCGGGGTTGTTGGAGATGAAGAAGATGCAGATAATCCAGCTTTTGCGGTTTCGACGGTATATGACAGAAAAGGCAATATATTGTATTACCCTCAGTTTTTTGATAATGGATCTGACTATTGGTCTGAAGGTCTGAGACGTTATGTGGAGAAGGGGAAAATTGGTTTTGTCAATTTTTTAGGGGATAAGATTTCTCCTGCAGATTGGGGTTTTGCACTGCCGTTTAATTACGGTTACGCTACTGTATATGCCGGTAAGATGAAAAAACAATATGATGCCGGTGGTGAACATTGGTTTGTAGTACCTGCTGAGGACGGTGTAAATGAATCCCTCATCAATAAGCATGGTGTACGGGTAGAGCCGTTACAGATACGACAGGATCCTAAAGACTATTTTTATAATGGCGCGTACTATCCCAATCCGTTTCAATATAATAACGACGAATTGCTGATTTTAAAGAAGTTGGACCAATTTGAAAAAGCAATTACATTTTTGTTTAAACTTAGTTCTTCTCCATATGAATATAAGCCTTTGCAGCTGGAAATAGTTGAAAAACCAAATCGATATTTTCCTTATTACGTGATAGGTGCATATGAGGAACAACGTCGATTGGATGATTACGATATTCTTTTTGATGAAAAATCGGATGATTTTTATATCAGCCAATGGGATTCTAGAAGGGAGCTTGTTCCGTTGAATGAAGGTTTGATTTCAAGTATTGGAGAAAATCTACAGCGCAGAAAGGACGATATCAAGCTAGAGACTCGAAAATTAGCAGAACAGGAGCTGTTGAAGTTACAAACCAATGGCAAGTAACTGCTCATAATATTGTTATTCATATTGATAATTTTCATCAATAATAAATAGCTCAGACATAATGTGATCGGCCATTAGTTTGCCCGTGTCGCTAAGGGTAAGCCGGTTGTCCACTTGAGTTAATTGCTTATTATAAATGAATGCTTCGGAGTTTATCAATAGTTGTTTTTTGACCTCTGCTCCAAATTTGTCTTCCACTAAGGCAAGATTGATACCCCACATGGTGCGCAGTGAGGTCATGGTGTATTCGTTAATGCGATCAAGTAAAGATAATTGTTCAGTTTCTAACGGTAGCTTATCTTGTGCCATATCATGGATGTATTTGGCATTGTTCGCGATATTCCATGAGCGTGATGTACCATTGAATGAATGTGCAGATGGACCAATACCTAAGTAATGTTTTCCTTTCCAGTAGTTGGTATTATGCTTGGCATACATACCATCTTTAGCAAAATTGGATATTTCATATTGCTCAAATCCTGCTGTTTTCAACTGGTCGATCAGCATCAGCATTTGATCGGCAGCTTGATCACTATCTATGGCCGGCGCTTTTCCTGTTTTGATCATATGATCAAGTGCTGTTTTCTTTTCTACGGTCATCGAGTAGGATGAGATGTGCGGAATCTGAAAATCCAATAGCTTCTGCATGTTGGTTTTCCACTTTTCGTCGGTTAATAATGGAAATCCATAGATCAGATCGCAGGTGATGTTTTCAAATCCGGCATCTTGTACGCGCATAATACAAGATTCGGCTTCTTTTTGGTTATGCGCTCTGTTCATCCATCTTAGATCTTCTTCAAAAAAAGATTGAATACCGATGCTAAAGCGGTTAATTTCTGTTTGACGGAGTTTTGCTACTTTTTCCCGGTTGAGATCGTCCGGGTTGGCTTCTAAGGTAATCTCTACTTGCGAGTCGATCTCAAAATGTTTTGACACTTTGTCGATCAGCCTAGCGATATCTTCGGGTTCTAATATAGAGGGGGTACCTCCACCAAAATAAATGGACTGGATGTTTTTATCTTCCAGATAATCGGCTCTAAGTTCGACTTCCTTGTATAGCATGTTGAGCATTTCATCTTTGTATTTCAGTGAGGTGCTAAAATGAAAGTCGCAGTAATGACAGGCTTGCTTACAGAATGGAATGTGAAAGTAGATCATGGGTCTGTTTTATTTGAAGGCAAAGGTAAAGGAAAATCCAGAGTTAAATGGATTTATTCTGTTTCTTTGCTGTACTGCTGTAGATTTTTACTGATTCTCTTTTTTATTCGGTCGCGTAGATTTCTTGGGGCAATGACTTCTATATTTTCTCCAAATCCCAAAATTTCTCTTTCCAGCTCAAAGTTTAAGACGACATCAAGACGAATCATGATACTGCCATCATCATGTTTGTTGATGATCTGCTGAGAGCTATGTAATGGCTTGGTCTCTACATAGGGGGCATTGAAGCTGTCAATTTTTAAGATTACTTTTTGTCCACGGTCTTTTTGACTTTTTGTAACCCCAATGGTGTCGGCAAAGTAGCGATCGAAATCGATGCCTTCGTAAGGTATAAAACCATGTTTTGCCATTTCATCAATATCAACTATACGGTCCAGAGCAAGCGTAATTAAGAGATTTCCTTTCTTAGGTTTGCAGATTAAGAACCAACGATTGCGGTATTCTTTTAGCAGATATGGGTAGTATACGTCTTGTATAGGCGCGAGTGACTTAAAGGATTTGTAGGTGATGAGTAAAGGAATTTCTTCGAGTATAGCGTGATGAAGTATGCTGATCCAGTTTAAACCCTTTAAGAGTTTGTTACTTTCCATTTGTACGACAGGCTTTTGAGCTCCTTCCGATTGAATGAGGCTATTTTCTAAACGTAAGATCATATCACTCATTTCGTCAAAATAAGAGAAACCATTGAGATGCTTGAGTAAGTCTACGGCTTCTTTCATTTTCTTCATATCTAAGGAGGTGATGGGTGAATTGCTGATGCTGTATGTAGGATCACTATAGCTGTAAAATTTTCGATCTGTCACAATAATCGGGGCATTGTATCCTAACTTATTACTCCGCATGACTTGTATATCTCCTTGAATCGTTCTTTTGCTGATGCCATTATGGATACCCTCAAGCTCATAAAGGGCATTGGAGACTTTTTCTATAAGATCTTCTAAGGTCCATTTGCGATGACGTTGACATAAGCAGTTGTCAATGGTTTTGTAGCGAATTAATGCAAGTTTATTGGTGGACATGCTGTTTTTGATATTATGGTATGAAGTTAAAGATACAGAATTCAAATTTGCTGCGCAATGTATTTGCGCACAAAGTGTTTTTGATCGGATTTATTTAATTTTTATTAAATTAATGTAATTGATTATCAGTTTGATGTGTTGTTGTTGATTGATTTTTTTAAATTCTTTTTTACTGCGCAGACAGATTGCGTGGTGGGGCTTGCATATTTGTAATGTCGATCAAGACAAATAGTTCTTTGAATAAATAAGCGATTAGCTTTTTAAGATATATACCTGAAAGGGTATATGGCGTAGTGCATGATTTAAGAGTCCTGGTCTCCTGTTTCTGTATAGCAGGGTAGTGTTGCTTCAGTTGAAAGTAATATGCTGACTTTAAGAAAATCACTATTGTCAAATGTTGGGGTCGTAGGTTCGAATCCTACCTCCGTCCTGGACGGAGTAACTCAGGAGGTAGAGTACAGCAAAATGGTGGGTTCGAGTCCCACGCACATCTCAAAAGTGTGTCCATCGGTTGGAGGAACGAAAGTTCCATGTTCAAGTTTAGACTTTCTTTAAAAAAGTCTCCACTTCGTAAGCGCTTCGTCTCTCGTTTGGTCTTTTCTTTTTATTAAAGATGAGACAATTGAATCGGGCCTTTGTAGTATAAAGTAGGTGCTAAAAGCAACCATAGGGTTGAGGATATTGCAATCCTTAAATGAATACACGAATGGGGTGTATATTCTTTAAGGATGAGGTGTCATCATTTTATTTTTCTTTTAGGCCCCTTTTATATTCCGGTCATATTCAATAGACAGGAATCGAAGCGTTTATAAATAATAGGATCATCTTTTTGATCGCGGAAAAATGTATTTAGAACAATAGTATATTCTGATCAAGCGCAGTGTTTTGTACTGGGTATGGAAGAGTAGAATAAAAAATTAAAATAAGATGAAAAGAGTAACTATAGATATCAATCAATTGGGATTAGTTGTTAAAAACAATCGGTATACCCGCGTATTGCCTGCTGGAAAATACTGGATAGGTTTTGGTGAAAAACTAGAATTATATGATTTGTCGAAGCCTTTTCCAGGAAGCTTGGATGTTGATGTATTGATGCAGCTTACCGGTTTTTCGGACCATGTAGCATTGGTGGAAGTTGCCGATCATGAGATCTGTCTAGTTTTTGTCAATAACAACTATAAGCAGGTACTAGCAGCAGGCAGACATTTTTTCTGGAAGGGGTTATTAACTTATCATTTCCAAAAGGAGGATATCACGGATATAGAAATAGGTGAGGGAGTGCACAAACAATTGTTGGAGAAGCAGACGCTGGCTTACTATATACGACAGTTTAAGTTAGAGCCTTCGGAGAGAGGGCTGCTATTTCTTGATGGAGTTTTTTCAAAGATATTGAATGCGGGTACCTACTACTGGTGGAAAAATGCGACATCAATCAGTATTTCAAAAGTGGATACAAGATTGACGACTATGGATATTGCTGGTCAAGAAATTTTGACTAAAGATAAGGCGCAGATTAGGATTAATTTTTCGATACAGTACCAAGTTGTGGATGTGCTGAAAGCAATGCTTGAAAATAAAGATTTTGAGAAGCAGTTGTATATGTTGATGCAATTAGCGTTGCGTTCTTACATAGGTCGAATGACTTTGGATGAGCTGATGGATAATAAGTCGGCCATCAATGCACATGTGCTGGAGGATACTGCCTCGCAGATTGAATTACTGGGGGTAAAGGTGTTTCATGCCGGTGTTAAAGACATCATCTTGCCAGGAGATATCCGGGAGATTATGAATCAGGTGCTGGTCGCGGAGAAAAAAGCTCAGGCAAATATCATCACGCGGCGTGAAGAAACGGCTTCTACAAGAAGCTTGTTGAATACGGCTAAATTGATGGAGGATAATGCGATGTTGTTTAAATTGAAAGAGATGGAATATGTGGAGAAGATAGCTGAAAAAATAAACAATATATCGGTTTCCGGTAATGGTCAGATCGTGGACCAGCTGAAGCAGTTGTTCGTGAAATAATACATCTACCGCTTTACCTTAAAACTGAATCGGTAGATAGACATAAAGAGGCGCAAGGGATAGCGATAAAGAGGTGCTGTTCCTTGCTTAAGGAAAAATAATAACCGATGTAAAGATAGATCAAATCTGTAAGATGCGGTTTAAACGGAACATCATTGATGAATAGTATCATGGAAAATAAAAGAATAAATGGCAATGATTTAATTGCTTTGGGATATGAAGAGAATTTTGCTTTAGGGGAAGCGTTGAAAATTAATAAGAAGAGATTGGGGTTTACCCGAGAGGAGATGTTGTTGAAGTTTGCGGAAGTACTGGCTGCTCCAGAAATGTATATGGAGGATGAAGTATTTAAACCGCTGGCGCAAGCTCTTTTAAATGTTGATGAAGTGGCTAAAGCTACGATTTCTTTAAAAGAGGGGAAGCAAGACTACAGCATCTATGGTGAGTCTCAGATTGAAGAGGGCGCATTGCGCCAAATGGATCTGGCGATGAAACTTCCTGTTGCAGTGGCGGGGGCATTAATGCCGGATGCGCACCAAGGATATGGTTTGCCAATCGGTGGGGTATTGGCGACTCATCATGCGGTCATTCCTTATGGTGTGGGTGTTGATATCGGTTGTCGAATGGCACTGTCTATTTTTGATGTCCCCGAAGAGCATCTGTATGCGCATCATGATTTTTATAAGAAGGTGATTATGGATCATACCAAATTTGGTGCTGGACATGGTTACTTGAAACATGAACGTGCCGATCATGCTGTGCTAGCGAGTAAGGCTTTTGAAACGAATGATTTTATTCGCCAATTAAAGGATAAGGCCTGGACACAATTAGGTTCTTCTGGTGGAGGAAATCACTTTGTTGAATTTGGGGTGATGGAGTTTAAGGAGGCAGATGCGGAGCTTGGTATGGAGAAAGGACGATATGTTGCTTTATTGACTCATTCGGGATCTAGGGGATTGGGCGCCACTATTGCCGATCATTATACTAAACTGGCTAAAAAGCTTTGTCCTTTGCCTTACGAGGCTCAAAATTTGGCTTATATGGGACTTGATACAGCGGAAGGTCAAGAATATTGGTTAGCGATGAACCTTGCGGGGGACTATGCTTCGGCGTGTCATGAAGTCATTCACGAGAAAATCAGTAAGGCTTTAGGTGCTGAACGATTGGCGATGGTTGAAAATCATCATAATTTTGCATGGAAAGAGTTGTGGAAAGGGGAGGAGGTCATCGTACATCGTAAAGGTGCAACTCCTGCAGGTAAAGGGGTGCTGGGTATCATTCCTGGATCGATGGCAACTCCTGGTTTCTTAGTCCGAGGAAAAGGTAAGGAAGAGGCTATTCAATCGGCTTCACATGGCGCGGGTCGATTGATGAGCCGCACGAAAGCTATAAAAACGATAGCACGTAAAGATTTGAAATCCATGTTGTCAGATCATCGTATCACATTGATCGGTGCTGGACTGGATGAGGCCCCAATGGCTTATAAAAATATTCACGAGGTGATGGCTGCGCAAGAAGATCTGGTGGATATTATCGCTAGTTTCTCACCCAAAATTGTGCGTATGGCTGATGATGGAAGCCGCGAGGATTGATGTTAAAGCAAAGAGGCTGGTTTATTGACCAGCCTCTTGTTGTTATGTTATTTCTTTTCCCAGGTATTATCGCTGGATTCGACATCTGCTAAGCGCAATGATGGATCTATAATCACTTTTGCAGGTTTTTTTGTTAGATTGACCTGATAGGATGGTTGTGTCCAGTTCCAGTCTTCCAATGTTGTTCTTTTAATACCTTCGTAAATTTTGAAGTTTTCTGCTGGTTTTTCGCCTCTCATTTCACGTAGTGGGATATAGAAAAGTTCTTTTGTGCCATCTTCATAGGTTACTAATAAGTCAATAGGCATGGCAAAGTCGGATTTGTTCTGTAATGTAATTTCTTTATCGCTAACCGTTTTGATGGCATAGTCAATCTTACGAGTAGTGTTGATAAAGAGGTTGAAGTACCATTTTAGATTGATTCCTGATATATTTTCAGCAATTCTTTTAAAATCATTTGGCGTTGGATGTTTAAATTTCCATTGTTTATAAAATTCTAAGAATGTCTTGTCCAGATTGTCTTTTCCAATGATATAGCCCAATTGTACGGCTAGTACCTGTCCTTTATTGTAAGCTTCATTACTGTAGGCATAGTTGGTATTGTAGTAATCGGCAAGCAGGCTGGCAGGTTCTTCTTTTCCCGACAGGGCTAGTTTGTAGTACGCACGATAAGCATCTATGGAAGGGTTAGCTTCAATGGCTCCTCGTTTTTCAAATAAGTTTTGCATCGCAAGTTCTTCTACATAAGAAGTGAACCCTTCATCAAACCACTCGTCTACGGTCTCATTGATGCCGAATAAGTGTTGATACCAAGAGTGCGCGGCTTCGTGGAAAATAACACCTACTAGGCTTTTTAAATTGCGACCTCCAGTGACCAATGTTGCCGTACCGTATTCCATTCCGCCATCACCTCCTTGGATAATGGTATAAGTGGGCCATGGATAGGCTCCAAATGTTTTGGCATTGAAATCGAAAAATTCTGTTGCTAGTCCTAAAGCTGTTTTCCAGTTTGTTTTAACGGAGTCACTTTCTGGAATATATACCGTGTATACATGAATGCCCTGTTTGCTGCTGGCTGAGTCAACGACAAATTTGGGGTCTGCAGCCCAAACAAAATCATGGATATTTTTAGCAATATAATGCCATTGGACTTTATTATCTTTTGCTCTGATTTTTGGTTTTGCTACATATCCTTTTACTTCTGTTGGATTTTGCAATACGCCGGATGCACCTAGGATATAATTTTTATTGATATTAACGGTGACGTCAAAGTTGCCAAATGGAGCTATAAATTCGCGACCGATATATTCATCAAGGTGCCATCCGAATTCATCAAAATGCGCCATTTTTGGATACCATTGTGCCATCGAAAGTGCGACTCCTTCTTTCGAATTGCGACCAGATCTTCTAATTTGCTCTGGTACCTGTGCCTCCCAAGTCATATCAAAGGTGGCCGTTTCGCCATCTTCGATTTCATTAGGTAAGGTAACTTCTAAAATAGTACCGTCGACTTTGTAACTGGTATTGTTACCGTTTATTGTTAATGACTTTATCTTTTGATAACCAATTTGTTTTGGGGTCAGGGTTGCAATTCGACTCTGGTATTTTGGTTTTTCCTTTGTGCCGATATTGGTGGCCATTCTTTTATCTGGATCTGCGATGTTGGAAAGTCTATTGTCCATCATCGAACCCGGCTGAAAGGCATTGAAATACAAATGGAAATACACTTTTTTGAGTGATTGTCCTGAATTATTGCTGTATTTCAGTTGCATGTCTCCGTCATATTGATATGTTTTTTCGTTGACATCAATATTCATTTTATAATCTACGGCCTGTTGCCAATAGCCTTTTCGTTGCGCTGTTGTTGTTTGGATCAGGAATAGTCCTAAGATTAATGTATAAAGGTATTTCAAATTCATGGTTCAAACATACAAAATTCATTAGGAATATGGGGAAGGGAGGTGCAGCCTGTTTTGTAATATTTGTTTGATATAAGGTTGTTTTTATTTATTCCAATTGTTATTTTAGGTCTAGATCTAATTAAACTTGTATGGAAGAAACTTATTATAAATCTTCGGGGAAGGCTCCAATCGGAGGTGTACTGTTTGCTATTATTGCGGGAGTGTGTGCATCTGTTATTTTAGCCATCGTATATATTGCTTTGCAGTGGTTTATACCAATTGTATATTTTAACTTTTTGATCACATTTGGTTTAGCTTATGGCTTATTTTACGTCTTGGACGTTTTGTTAAAAATCGGAAAAGTTAGAAATAGGGGTATTGCACTACTATTTACTTTCATCTGCACTTTGGTTGCGTATTATGCCCAATGGTGCTTATTTGTCTCCTTAATGTTTAATGCTGAAGGTACAATGGGAGGGGACATGTGGTTGAAGTCTTCTTTTAATCTGGATGGTTTTTTATATTTCCTATTTCACCCAATGGATACATTTAGTGGAATTCAAGAATTAAATGCTGTTGGTACTTTTTCTCTTAAGAAAAGTGTGGTGAGTGGTTGGCCTTTATGGATCTTGTGGGGTATTGAGGCTGTGACTATTATTGTCTACCCTCTTGTCTTAGCTTGGTCGGGTAAAACAACTGAACCTTTTTCTGAAAGGGGGAATGAATGGATGCAAAAAAGGGAACTTGAGAAACAGATCGCATATATAGCAGATAAGCAGGCACTGGAGCATAATTTAGGGAAAAAGGATTTTACAGATCTACAGACCTATCTGGAGGCTGATGAATTGGGTGCTGAGTTTGCAACAGTCACGATTTATGAATCTGATGCTGATAATTATCAATATATTTCGGTTGTTAATCATCGACTGGAAACCAATAAAAAGGGAGATATTGTCGATAAGAAAACGGATGTACTGCGGTATTTTAAAATTCCGGAGCGTAGTCTTTAAAATAGAAAAGCGGATTAATCCGCTTTTCTATTTTATTAGGGTACCATTTTTCTCGACCCATTCTTTCATCCCTGGACTATAATTTTTGATATTTTTGATCCCGGCTCTGCCAAGTAGTGACATGGCTATGGTCGCACGGTCACCGGACTGACAATGTAGATACAGTTGTTTACTTTGATCTATCTGATCTAAATTTTCCAGCAGTGTTCCAACAAAGACATGGGTTGCATGGGGAAGGTGCCCTGCCTGATATTCACTTTCATTTCGAACATCTAAAATTTGTGCATTGGGATTGTTTAATGCTGCATTCATCTCATTGAAATCAATGATTTCCTGTTGATCAAGTTTGATACCAACTGTTTGTATCGATTGAGGTGTAATATAGCCAATGGCTTGATCAAGACCTATACGCATCAATTTGCGGGTGACATCTTCTAATTGATCTTTTGCTACAATAAGAATAAATGGTTTATGATAATCTAAAATCCAGCCTGCCCAATTGCTGAAAGCTTTATTATTCTGGATATTGATGCTATTGGGTATGAATCCTTGTGCAAATTCTTGTTTGTTGCGGGTATCAATGATGGTTACATCATTTTTATGATGCAATATCAATTCTGTTGCGTCTAGTTCTTTGTAAGTAGGTACTGATGTTAGCAATGGTCGCTTGATTTTGTTAAGCTTTTTCATCATCGCAAAATATTTTGGAGGCTCTGGTTGTCCACTTAGAAGCTCCTCCGTAAATGCTTTTTCATCATTTCCATATTTTAAAGCCCAGTTTCTTATCTTTTCATATCCAACAGTTGAACTTGGAACTGCCCCTAGGGCTTTTCCACAGGCAGATCCTGCACCATGTGCCGGCCACACTTGTACATAGTCTGGAAGCTGGTTAAAGATTTTTAATGATTCAAACATTTGATGTGCTCCGATTTCTTTTGTTCCGATCAGTCCGGCAGCATTTTCTAATAAATCTGGACGTCCAATATCACCTACAAATACAAAATCTCCTGTAAACAACATGACGGGCGCGTCTGTCGCAGGTGTGTCTGTTAATAGGAAACTGATACTTTCAGGGGTATGACCTGGTGTATGTAAAACTTTAAATATCAGATTTCCAATTTTTATTTCATCCTGATGTTTTAAGCCCACGTGATCAAAATCATACTGCCAGTCTGCTCCCCCTTCGTCAGAAAGATAGAGCTGTGCGCCTGTTAAAGCGGCTAATTCTAATGAGCCGGATAGATAATCGGCATGAATATGGGTCTCTGCAATATGCGTTATCTTTAAGTTGTTTTTTTCGGCTATAGCTAAGTACGTGTCTACATCTCTTTTAGGATCGATCACAATTGCTACTCCTTTTGCTTGACAGCCGATGAGATAACTTGCATGTGCTAATGAAGATTCGAAAATGTGTTGAAAAAACATAATTTATTCCTTTATAAATTTATAAATTGATTGATTTCTATACTGGCTATGATTAAACCTATTGCTCCAAGAAAATATCCAAATCCTACTTTTAATTTTTCGGATTTTAATTTTGTTTTTAATTGGATTCCAATCATCAATCCTATTAGTGTGATTCCTGTAAAGATAATTAATATTGTCCAATTGATTTGATTCAGCTGTTTGAAATTGCTCAACAGACCAAAGGCTGTATTGATGGCAATAATAAATAGAGAGGCTGCGGTGGCTTGTTTAATGGTATTGCCTAACAAAAGTATAAGAGCTGGAACAATGATAAAACCTCCACCTGCACCTACTAATCCTGTTAATATACCAATCAAAAAACCAAAGGATATCATCAACGCGGTGTTATTTCTGGAGGTTTTAATTTGATGTTGATCATCGCGTTTTTTGATCATCGCTAATGCTGATGCAATCATGATGATCGCGAACAGGGTCATGATGATCTGATCTTTATGAATCATCATCTCATAAATTTGAAAATGATCAGGAATACGAGGAAGGATGTATTGCTTGGCCATATAAACAGATATGAATGATGGTAGAATAAAAAATAAACTCATTTTGAGATCGATCTCTTTTTTTTGTAAGTGAGAAATTGATCCAATGATCGATATTGTACTAATCGTAAATAAAGAATAGTCTAATGCTTGTGCTGGTGCCAGATGAAATAGATAGACAAATATAGGTAGTGTTAATATACTGCCACCACTTCCCATAATACCCATTGAGAGGCCTACTGCAATTGCTAAAATATATCCAAAAATAAGTGATAACTCCATGATTAATTGTTTGTTTATCAAAGGTAACGTCTTAAAAAAGGATGAAAGGTAACATAGGTTACCTTCGATATTTTAAGCATTGAAATGACAATTAAATTAGATTGATGTTATTTCTATTTAAAAGGATTTTTCCTTGGTTTTCTAGTGATTTTAAAATTCGGGATACGACCACACGAGATGTATTGAGGTCATTGGCAATGACCTGATGGGTGATCTCTATCTTTTGTGATTTGCTAATGGATGCCTTTTCTTTCAAATAGTTCATGATGCGAACGTCCATCTGTGAGAAGGCAATATTATCGACTGTAGTTAACAGCTCATTGAGTCGATCGGAATAGCTTTCTAGGATAAAATTGCGCCAAGTTTTATAGGTTCCCATCCAGCTATCGAGGTACTGATTGGGAATCATCGCGACGGTGGTATCGACATCGGCAATGGCGCGGATTTCGCTTTTTTTTGAGCCTACACAGCAGGCTATAGATAGGGCACAGGTATCGCCTTTCTCTAAAAAATATAACAACAGTTCGCCCTCCTTTTTATCTTCTCGAATGATTTTAATGACTCCATCTAAGAGGAGGGGCATAAATTTAATGTATTGACCAATGTCAATAATGATTTCTCCTGCTTTGAACTGTTTAATGACAGAGACTTGTTCAATCTCTGCAATCAATTCTTTTTCAAAACTTCCTAAAAATGCTTGCTGAACTGTTGTCATATGCTGATATTAATGTGGTAACTTATGACGGACTAGGCCGTAAAGCCATGTTCCGATTAGAGCAAAGATAAGCACAATCCCTAATGTCCAATATCCAGCACCTAGGAGCGAAAACATAGGCCCGGGACAAGCTCCTGTCAAAGCCCAGCCTAACCCAAAGATGGTACCTCCAAGTAGGTAGCGTGTAATGCTTTTCTTTTTATCGACAAATTGAATTGGAAGGTCATTATTATCTTTTATGTTCTTCCTTTTTATGACTTGAACAATGAGGATGGCAGTTGTTAATGCAGTTCCTATAATTCCATACATGTGAAAGGATCTAAACTGGAACATTTCATATATGCGGTACCATGATGCTGCCTCCGACTTGTATAGGATGATGCCAAATAATATTCCGATTAATATAAATTTTAACTGTTTCATAGCTATGTTTAAAAGATGAGAGGGAAAATAAAATGAATCATGATGATCCCGCCGATAAAGAATCCGATCACAGCAATTAATGAGGGTAATTGGAAATTACTAAGTCCAGATATGGCATGTCCCGAAGAGCATCCTCCAGCATATCGTGTTCCAAATCCGATCAATAATCCGCCAATACTCAGCAATAAGAATTGGAAAAGAGTACCATCAAATAGAAATAGACTGTCGGGCATATAGCCCTGAAGTTTGTCAATAATACCTAATGCTTGTAGGTCTGCTATGCTATCTTGGTTTATAGCAGGTGGAGCGCCATCACTGAGATAGAAGCGTGCTATAAAGCCGCCTATTATAGTGCCTAATACAACTAATAAATTCCAAATTTGTGCTTTCCAGTTAAATCTGAAAAATGAACTCGTTTTGCCTGCTCCGGCAATTGAACACATCGTTCTTAAGTTATTGGACATGCCAAAATCTTTACCTTGCTTGAGCAATAGGAACATGATAAGTGCAATCAAAGGACCTGATATATACCAGGGCCAGGGTTTTTGAATTATTTCCAGCATAATGATCTTTCTAATGTGATACAAAGTAAAGCAACAAAAAAGAGAAATAGTGTAACCTGAGTTACACTATTTCTCTTTTTTAATTGTTGACTACATATCGTAATATTCTATTTCATTGTCTTTTAGCGTTTGGCAGAGACTTTTGAGATCATCTTCAGATTCGAACAGCTTGTTGCGCCAGGCTCTAATATGACTGCCTGATTTTAATTTTATAATGATCAAATTGCCTCCTGATCTTCTTAGATTGCGCACATAGTCAATGGCGTCCAATGCGATCGTTTGACTGGAACTGCTGTTTTCCATTATTAATTCACCATTATAAATGGTCCAAATGGAATGTTGTTTGGAGCATTTTACAGCGATGAAAAGGACCAAGGGCAATGAAAATAAAGAGCCCATTATTTTCACGACTTCTGATAAAGGGAGTCTTGATACGATGTAAACAAGCATCAACACAAACAGCATCATGAGCAACATATATCTTCCTCGATGTAATGTTGCGATTTTAAAGCTCAATTTTTCCATGTTGTGATTTTGCTACAAATAAACAGAAACCTCTGCTAAAACAAAAATGAGACAGCTACAGGTCTCACTTTAGTATTTTTACTCACTGTCCATTTTTTGGACAAACTTACCTTTGCTATCGATATAGAAAAAATCTTCCCCATTTTCGGAAACTAAGGAGAGTCCTGCATCAAATGGGGCAGCATATATGTATTTTGACGGGATGACCTGCTTTCCTTTTGTATCTATAAATCCATATTTTTCTGATCGCATAGTGAGCCATAAATTTTCTCCGCCATTGGACAAGAAATCATATGCTTCGCTTATTTTCTTTCCTTGTTGATCAATTAAATAGTATTTATCTTGCTCTGAGATCACAGCAGTATTGGCTGAAAATTCGTGGATGAGTTCAAATTTGATTGGAATAATAATCTTTCCACTGCTGTCAATGACGCCAGATCCTTGGTCTGTAGTGACTACAGCATGACCGTTTTCAAATTCCCGTGCATAAGTGTAGGTTGCGGGAATCACTACTTGTGCTTGGATATTCATGTAGCCATATCGATCATTTTTCGAAAATAGAAATAGTCCATCTTCAGTACGTGCTAAATGTTCATACTGACAGGGAATAATTTCTTTGCCGTCATTGTTGATAAGTCCATAGTGATTGCTTCCGTCGGCTACGACTGCGTAGCCTGCTATAAAGGAATTGATTAAACTATATTTTGCAGGAGTTATTGCATTGCCAATCGTGTCTGCTACTCCAATAAGTTCGGTGTCTTCATCGTAATAAGACTGCCTGTTTTCTCCTAGCTCTGTCGTCTCAAATGTGAAAGCTTCTTCCTCAACTTGTTCAAAATCTTGGGGTACTTCAAATAGGGCAGGGTTGACCACCGATGCTGTCACATGGATGGCTTTCATTTCCATTTCATAAGCTGAAATGGACAGTGCTGCTCCTGGTATTTTCTCTAAGTAGGTGTATTCTCCCCAATACATTTTTGGCAGTGCTGTGGTATACCAGACTTCAATAAATGGTTTTTCGTCTTCTGTTCCAATCGGGATCTTAATAATTGCTTTTTTACAGGCATATCCAGCGATTGATTTGGAGGCATTGGCGATGAATTCAATTTGAAAATCTTCGGGAGAAATTACGGCATCTTCTGTCGTAAGTCCTTGCTCATAATAGTTTTTATTGCTGTAATCTAATATGTATGCGATCTGCTTCTTAAAATCAGAGATTTGGACACTTGTATCTATAAATTTGTTTTCTATTCTTAAATAATCTTTAGTCAGATAAATATCTGCGACAGACTCTGCTTCTGTTGTGCTGTCAATATTTAAACCAAATTGGATTTTGAACATTTTCTCTTGTGCAGAAGAGCTGCTGACAAGAACAAATAAAAGAATAAGCGCTTTGAAGATTTTTATTTTCATTTTTAAGTAACTAATTTCTTGCGAAATTATGTTTTTTAATGTTCTTTTCTACTATTAAATTTGAGTCTGTTTGTTTATGATGTTTACGACGATCGTTTTTAACCTATTAATGGGATATAAGCGGGTAAATAGCTAGTGAAAAATTAAAGTAATAGCGAAAATGACGAATGGTTTATGAGAACTATTTTGCTCAATAAAAGAAATAATAAGCAAATAGATTGAATGAGATTATGATTGCATACAAACTGAATTTTATCTAAGTTTGAGATTCAATCAAACCAATCCTCTTATATCCCATGAAAAAAACAGCTTTGTTAATTGGTCTATTGGCCATAATTAGTCCCTTTGCAGCGGTCATGGGGCAACAGGATAAACCGAATGTGCTGTTGATCTATGTGGATGATCTGGGCTATGGCGATCTTGGTAGTTATGGTGCGGATAAAATCAAGACACCGCATTTGGATGCTTTGGCTGCTGAGGGTATTCGGTTTACAAATGGGCATGCGACTGCTGCGACTTGTACGCCGTCTCGATATTCCTTAATGACGGGCAACTATCCATTTCGTCAGTCCGGAACTGGTATTCTGCCTGGCGATGCCAAATTAATCATTCCTCAAGATCGGATTACTTTGCCCAAGGTCTTTAAAAAGGCGGGATATCAAACTGCTGTGATAGGAAAATGGCATTTGGGCCTGGGAGATGAAGTGGATAAGGATTGGAATGGTACTATAAAACCAGGGCCTTTGGAAGTCGGCTATGATTATTCTTTTATTTTCCCCGCTACGGCAGATCGTGTGCCAACTGTATTTTTGGAAAATCATCGTGTACTTGGTGTAGACAAAAATGATCCGATCATGGTTTCTTATCATCAAAAGGTGGGTGATGAACCTACAGGCAAGGAGCATCCTGAATTGTTGAAAATGAAAAATTCATTGAATCATGGTCATGATCATACTATTGTGAATGGTATTGGTAGAATTGGATGGATGTCGGGAGGAAAAGAGGCAAAATGGGTAGATGAAGAGCTTACGTTGACTTTTGCTGATAAAGCAATTCGTTTTATTCAAGATCATTATCAACAACCTTTTTTCTTAACTTATAATGCTACTGAACCTCATGTACCGCGTATGCCTGCTACCATGTTTAAAGGTAAAAGTGGACTGGGATATCGGGGGGATGCGATTCTGCAACTTGATTATACGGTTGGACAATTGGTCAAAACGCTAAAAGACAACCATGTTTATGAAAATACTATTATTATTTTTTCAAGTGATAATGGTCCGGTGCTAGATGATGGCTATGAGGATGGTGCGGTTGCACAACTGAATGGACATAATCCATTTGGCCCTTATAGTGGGGGAAAATATTCGTCGTTTGAGGCTGGAACTCGTGTGCCATTTATCATTACATGGCCAAAAATTATCAAGAAGGGTATTACGTCTGATGCCCTTATTTGTCAAGTGGATTTATTGAGTAGTTTTGCTTCTTTTTTGAATGTCAAGTATGCTCGGGGAGAGGCTATCGATAGTGAAAATCACTGGAAGAGTTTGATCGGGAGGGATCAGGTTGGTCGAGCTTATTTGATCAAATCTGCGGGCGCATTAAGTGTTTTGAAGGGTCATTATAAATTTATCAAAGCGAGTAAAGGAGCGAAAAAAAATAACCTTGTGAATATTGAACTTGGGAATGATGATGTGGATCAATTATATGACCTGAATGTTGACAAGGGTGAAAGGACAAATATTGCTGATCGAAATCCTGAAAAAGTTGCTGAATTGAAACTGATCCTGGATCGGGAGATGGGTAAATAATTGCGAGGCAATAATTTGATAGATGCGTTAAAAAAGCGCATTTTTGTAGGATGTCATTTGCGAAGAAAATAATCGAGTGGTATCACGAACATCAACGTGATTTGCCATGGCGAAATACACGAGATCCTTATAAAATCTGGCTGTCGGAAATTATTTTACAACAAACTCGGGTAGAGCAGGGGATGCCGTACTACCTGCGGTTTGCGGAGCGCTATCCTGATGTATTGTCTTTTGCGAATGCTTCGGAAGATGATATTTTGTACTTATGGCAAGGCTTGGGATACTATTCTCGTGGAAGAAACATGTATAAGGCTGCGGGAATAGTACGTGATGAATATCAGGGGATATTCCCTAATTCATATGATGAGTTGATTAAGCTACCTGGAGTTGGGGAATATACTGCGGCAGCAATTTCTTCTTTTTCTAATGATGAGCCTCAAGCGGTTTTAGATGGTAATGTTTTTCGTGTTCTGGCGCGCTATTTCGGTATTGATACACCTATCAATACTCCTGCAGGTAAAAAGATTTTTAGCCAATTGGCTAAAGAAAATTTAGACTTAACTTATCCTGCGTTGTATAATCAGGCGATTATGGATTTTGGGGCGTTACATTGTAAGCCAAAATCGCCTCTGTGCCAACAATGTGAACTTCAATTGGACTGCTATGCCAGAGTGCATGATGTTGTGGCAGATCTACCGGTGAAAATAAAAGCCAAGAAAAGTAGGAGTCGCTATTTTCATTACTTCATCATTCAAAAAGATGAGGAGATTTTGATGTCTAAGAGGGGGGCTTCAGATGTTTGGGAAAATTTATATGAGTTTCCTATGATTGAAACAAGCGAGCCTCTGGAAGGAATGGCTATCGTGGACCATCAAGAGTTTTTGGATGTATTTGGATCCGACGCTGCGCTCACTTTATTGCAGACGAATAAAAAACATATTTTGAGCCATCAGCATATATATGCGACTTTCTATAGGTTATTAGATCCTAGGGGTTTGGAACAAAAAAAAATAAATTGGAATTATGTTTTATTAAAAGATTTGGATAAATTAGCTAAACATAAGCTCATTTTTTCTTTTTTAGAAACAGCTAAATTATAACCAAACAACTTTAATATTATGTCAGGAGTCAACAAAGTTATTCTAGTAGGCCATTTAGGCAAAGATCCAGAAATTAGATATTTAGATAATAATGTCTCTGTTGCAAGTTTTCCATTAGCAACATCAGAGAATTTTAATAGAGATGGAAAAAGAGTAGAGCAAACGGAGTGGCATACAGTTGTTCTATGGCGCGGATTAGCGGATGTAGCCGCAAAATATCTGACAAAAGGTAAATTGGTATATATTGAGGGACGACTCAGGACGCGTTCCTATGAAGATAAAGAAGGCATAAGACGTTACTCAACAGAAATTGTTGCGGAAAATTTCACGTTGTTAGGTCGTAAATCAGATTTTGAGCCTACTGCTACTGCTCCAGCACAAACACATGCTGAAAAAATAGAAAATAAGGAAATTGAGGTTGATTTTACAGAAAATGAAAACGATAGTGATCCGCTACCGTTTTAACGTTATTATTTATTTTTAATAAGAGCATCACCTAAAAGTGATGCTCTTTTTTTATGATTATTTTTTGAGCTGAGTGAATAAATTTCAAGCTCTCTTATGAAAACCGTTTATCTTTTATAATATTTTGGTGTATCTTTGAATAATTATGTTGCAAGATAAAATAACGCAGTATACTGAGGAAATTAAGCAATTTGCCCCAACTTCTTCAGCTGATGTAGAAAATTTCAGATTGAAATTTTTAGTTTCAAAAGGTATTGTTAAAAATTTGTTTGATGAATTTAAAACGGTTTCAGTAGAAGAGAAACGTGTTTTAGGTATGGTATTGAATGAGTTTAAACAGTTTGCTGAACGAACATACCAAGAAGCTCAAGAAAAATTTGGAGCAAGTAAAGCGCAGGTTCAAAAAAGTGAAGGTGATCTTACTTTGCCTGGTCAGGGTCTTAAATTGGGATCTCGTCATCCGCTTTCTTTGGTTCGCAAAGAGATCGTTGAGATCTTTAAGAAACTAGGCTTTATTGTTTCGGAAGGTCCTGAGATTGAGGATGACTGGCATAATTTTTCGGCTTTGAATTTTCCGCCGGAACATCCTGCTCGTGATATGCAAGATACGTTCTTTATTAAGAAACAAGAAGGCAATGATATTACTTTAAGAACACATACATCGTCTGTTCAGGTTCGTTTAATGGAGGCCGGCAAGCCACCTTTCCGTGCTATCATGCCGGGTCGTGTGTATCGTAATGAAGCGATATCTTCTCGTGCGCATTGTTTCTTCCACCAAGTTGAGGGGCTTTACGTTGATGAGCAGGTTTCTTTTGCTGATTTGAAACAAACATTGTTTCACTTTGTTCAAGAATTATACGGAGAGGGAACTCAAGTGCGCTTCCGCCCTTCTTATTTCCCTTTTACAGAACCTTCTGCTGAGATGGATATTTCATGTACAATTTGTAAAGGTGCAGGTTGTCAGTTGTGTAAATATTCGGGTTGGGTAGAAATATTGGGTTGCGGTATGGTGGATCCTAACGTGTTAGATAACTGTGGTATCGATAGTAAAAAATATTCAGGTTTTGCCTTTGGTATGGGTATCGAGCGTGTGGCCAATTTGAAATATGAGATTAAAGATTTGAGATTGTTCTCTGAGAATGATGTACGATTCTTATCTCAATTTGAAAGTGAGATCATTTAAATGTTAGAAAGAATACTTTATTTTGTCACATTATTTGCGGTCTTTGTCAAGCGCGTGCTTACAGAGGGTGTAGATAATGTGATTGTTTTTTTTAAAAGTATTCTTGCTAATTGTTTTATGTTTTTCCTAGATCAACAGGTGGCTTATCGTCCCGTTTCTCCACTTCATTTTTTAAGCTAATATTATGGAAGCGGAAAAGATTATTGAATCTATCAAAAGAGCTGCTCGTGAGCTGTTTCGCAAATATGGTTATAATAAAACCAGTGTGAATGAATTGGCAAAGCGGGCTAATGTGGCAAAAGCTACATTTTACAAATATTTTGATAGTAAAGAATTAATTCTGCATGCGATCTTGATGGAATATATTCAAGAGAATGTCAAGGATATCTTAAAAAAGAATGTGGGAGAAGAGGACTTAGCCGTTTTTCTTGGTAATACCATTCTAAAAGTAAGCCGTTTGACTTATACGGTGTGTAATGAGTTTGTGGGCTGGGAATTTATTCGGGAGTCTGCCAACGCGCAAGAATATTTAAAAACACTGTCTGATGATCTCGAGCTTTTATTACTTAGCTCATTTATTCAGCATGATAATATTGCGGCTTCTATTCCTGAAAAAAAGCTGACGTTCTTAATTAAAACAAGTAAAAATATTGTTTTCTCGTTTGCATTTACAGCTGTTACGGAAGCGGATGTGCGTAAAAATTTTATTTCTTTCCAAAAGGAAATTCTTCCTTATTTAGTTCACGCAACTATTCATTAAAATTCTGATCAAAAAAGCGTAATTTTGCGCCAATATGAGAAGAAAAAGTTCACAAGAAAGATTAGTATTCAACGATATCGAGATTATTGATATTGCAGAAGAAGGCAAGGGTGTTGGTAAAACAGATGATTTGGTATTGTTTGTAGAAAAAGCAATTCCGGGTGATGTGGTTGATGTGGAGTTACTGCGTAAAAAGAAAAGTTTTGGTGAAGGTCGTATTCAGACATTGAAGAAAGCTTCTGAACACCGTGTTGAACCTTTCTGTGAGCATTTTGGAGTATGCGGTGGATGTAAATGGCAGCATATGACGTATGATGCGCAATTATTGTTTAAACAACAGTCTGTTGAAAATGCGCTTACACGTATAGGCAAAGTGGATACTTCGTCTATGGAACCTATATTGGCTTCTGGACAAACCGAATATTATCGTAACAAATTGGAATATACTTTTTCCAATAAGAAATGGTTGACTTCTGTTGATGATAATGTGGATGGTATGAATATGGATGCTCTTGGGTTTCACGTACCGGGCAGATTTGATAAGATTTTAAATGTAAATCATTGCTACTTGCAAGAAGATCCTTCGAATGTACTGCGTAACAGTGTGCGTGAGTTTGCGATCGCAAATGATATTTCTTTTTATGACCTGCGCGGACATAGTGGTGTACTGCGTAATTTAATCATCCGTATTTCTTCAACAGGAGAATTAATGGTGATCGTGGTATTTGCTTATCCAGAAGAAGGACAGGTGGAACTGTTAATGTCATTCATCCAGGAAAAATTTCCGTCTATAACTTCTCTTCTTTATATTATCAATCAGAAAAAGAATGATACGATTTTCGATCAGGAAATAGAGATCTACAACGGTCGTGATTTTATTTATGAAGAAATGGAAGGCCTTAAGTTTAAAGTTGGACCAAAATCATTCTATCAGACAAATTCGGCGCAAGCTTATGAATTATATAAAATAACAAGAGATTTTGCAGGATTGTCTGGTCACGAGCTTGTTTATGATTTGTATACAGGTGCGGGTACGATCGCCAACTTTGTTGCTAAATATGCAAAAGAAGTAATTGGTGTGGAATATGTGCCTTCAGCTATTGAGGATGCAAAAATCAATTCGGAGATCAATGGTGTTAAAAATACCAAATTTTACGCTGGCGATATGAAGGATGTGTTAACAGCTCATTTTATCGCACAGCATGGTAAGCCTGATGTGGTGATCACTGATCCTCCTCGTGCGGGCATGCATACTGATGTGGTGGCAAGATTGTTAGAAATGGAGGCGCCAAAAATCGTTTATGTAAGTTGTAATGCGGCAACTCAGGCACGTGATTTGACATTGTTGGCTGAGAAATATGATGTGGTTCGGATTAAACCTGTTGATATGTTTCCGCATACACAGCACGTCGAAAATGTTGTTTTATTAAAACTAAAGGGATAAACTATGGAAATGGAAGAATGGTTTGGAGCATCGAAAAATAGTGAAGATGAAAGCCAAAAATCAAGTCCTCTAAAAAGTTTAAAGATTGATTTGGATTATTATAGTGATTCAATCAAAGAAATATCGCTAGAAATCATGGCTGAGGGATTGTCTGCTTATCCCATTTTTATTGCTCACCAGCATGTCGTGAATGTCGGTGAGCTAATTCTTGATCATGTGGAACTTAAAACAAACTGGAGTATCAATGCTTCAACTTTTGAAGAGTTTGTCGAGTCAAACATTATTAAAGAAGATAGAAAGGATGCCTTTATAAAAAAATATAAACGTGCTCAAGATTTCATGTGTTTGTTTGTTGTGGTGCCAGAAGGAGCAAATTTTGTCTTCTATCCGTATAAGTAAGCATCTTAAATATTTAAACTTTTTTAACATATGATATGTCAAACAATGATTACTTTTATTAATATATGTATAGAAAATTAATTTGCCATATCAGCATCCTGAGCTTGGTGTTCTTGTTTTTTTCGGGAACACATGTTTATGCACAACAAATACAGCGCATTTCGGGGATGGTGTTTGAAAAGGGTACTTCTTTACGTCTTCCTGATGTGAATGTATTAAATATTAGAACAAAAAAATCTGTTGTTTCCAATTCTTTTGGTGTGTTTTTAATTGAGGCTTCTATTGGTGATAGTTTGTCTTTTTCAAAGGTAGGCTATTCAGAGGCGAAAACTTTAATCGGAGATCTGAAAGATTTCTATGTAGAACTCCAGCCGGGAATTAAATTAGAAACGGTTATTATTGAGCGGAAGACGAAGGAAGCGGAACTCAATGAAGCGATGCGGGATTATCAGAAAAAGGGTGTCTATAATGGTGGTAATAATAAATTCGGTACTTATTTAGCTAGTCCTGCTACTGCTCTCTATAATCTTTTCGGACGTGAAGCAAAGAATGCGAAGCGTTTTGGTCGTTTTTTGGACAGTGAAAAAAGACAACTTGAGGTTGATAAAGCTTTTTCGAAGGATGCTGTTCGAGAAATAACAAAGTTGGATGATAAAGATTTAGAATCTTTTATGCGCATTTACAGACCTTCGTATGAAACTGTTGAACATTGGCAACATTATGACTTTCTAGAGTATGTACAGCGCTCTTTAGCTGATTTTAATAAAAATGGAAGACCCGAGGGGCTTACATTGCCAGATATTGAGGTGAAAACACAAGAGAAATAATGAAGTTTAGTTGTGCAGCTGTCGATTTCTGTCTATATTTTTGTTACTAATATCCGCTCCTATAGGGCAATATTTGTTTTTTGGCATTTGGTTTGTTTACTGTTGCTATAGAATACAAGAAAATATTACTTTAGATATTAAAATTATGAAAATGAATAAGAAATTAGCTGTTTTTGGTCTTACGGTGGCTACATCAGCAATGTTATTTGGAAGCTGTTCAACAATTCAAAATACAAATAATACAACAAAAGGTGGCGTAATTGGTGGTGTTGCAGGTGGTGCTTTAGGAGCTTTAATTGGTAATAAAGCAGGAAGTACTGCTATCGGTACTATCGCTGGTGCTGCTATCGGTGGTGCTGCTGGTATATTGATTGGTAAGAAAATGGATAAGCAAGCTGCTGAAATCGCTAAAACTGTTGAAGGAGCTGAAGTAACACAAGCAGGTGAAGGTATCGTTGTGAAGTTTGATTCAGGTATCTTATTTGACTTTAACAAGTCTGACTTGAAGGCTTCTGCTAGAGAAAATATCAAAAACTTGGTGGCAACTTTAAATAAAGAACAAGGTACAGATATTTTAGTTATTGGTCACACGGATAATATTGGATCTTTAGATGCAAATCAAAAAGTTTCTGAAAATCGTGCCAATGCAGTTCGTGCTTTCGCTGTTTCTCAAGGTTTATCTTCATCTCGTATCCGTACAGAAGGTAGAAATTTCTCTGAGCCTTTGGAGAGTAATGATACTGAATCAGGTCGTGCTGCCAATCGTCGTGTAGAGATCGTGATCGTTGCTGGTAGCCAAATGAAACAAGAAGCTAAAAACCAAGCTAAATAGGTCTACAAAATAATTTATATTTTTATAAAAGCGCTGATGTATCATCAGCGCTTTTTTGTTGGATTTTATATTCATATACATGCAATATTAATATGACAAACTGTCATCAATCCAATATTTATTCCTAACTTTGTAGTCTTTGAATTTTGAGCTATGTTAGATTTAACGCATACAACTAAGGAACATGACGAAGCACGTCAAGGTGAAGCATTATTAATTGAAAATAATGTTGATAAAGGTCATGGACGTAAAT
Source organism: Sphingobacterium sp. MAE (assembly GCF_056711605.1). Lineage (NCBI taxonomy): Bacteria > Pseudomonadati > Bacteroidota > Sphingobacteriia > Sphingobacteriales > Sphingobacteriaceae > Sphingobacterium > Sphingobacterium sp. MAE. The sequence continues at coordinate 299,458 of NZ_CM160044.1, forward strand.
TATATATCGAAAGTTATGGTTGTCAAATGAACTTTTCGGATAGTGAGATAGTCGCTTCTATTTTACTTGAAGATGGATTTGTGACGACTAAGAATTATCAAGAGGCTGATGTTGTATTTATCAACACCTGTTCTATTCGCGAAAATGCTGAGCAACGTGTACGTAATCGATTGAAAGAGTTTGAATTTGCTAAAAAAAGCAATCCAGGGATGATCGTCGGTGTATTGGGCTGTATGGCAGAACGACTGAAAGCTAAATTTTTGGAAGAGGAAAAATTAGTGGATGTTGTCGTCGGACCTGATGCTTATCGTGATCTACCTAATTTGATTGCTCAGGTTGATGGTGGTAATCGATCTGTTAACGTATTACTATCTCGTGAGGAAACCTATGCTGATATTAATCCTGTTCGTCTAAATACAAATGGTATTACTGCATTTATATCGATCATGCGCGGGTGTGATAACATGTGTTCTTTTTGTGTAGTACCATTTACAAGAGGTAGAGAGCGTAGCCGCGATGCTGAATCGATTGTGAAAGAAGCGCAGGATCTATTTAATGCTGGATATCGTGAGGTAACTCTATTGGGTCAGAATGTCGATTCGTATAAATATACAGCTCCTACGGTGGAGGGACAGGATGCGATTGCTCCTGTTAATTTTGCAAATCTGTTGGCACTAGTAGCAGAGGTCAATCCATTGTTGCGTGTACGGTTTTCTACTTCACATCCAAAAGATATCACAGACGAAGTCCTTTATACGATGGCAAGTCATGATAATATATGTAAATACATTCACTTACCGGTACAGTCTGGAAATTCTAGAGTACTTGAATTAATGAATCGTACATATGATAGGGAGTGGTATATTAACCGCATCGATGCGATCAATCGCATCATCCCGGGCTGTGGTATTTCAACGGATATCATCACTGGATTTTGTACAGAAACGGAAGAGGAGCATCAAGACACGGTAAGCATGATGGACTATGTTAAGTATGATTATGCTTTTATGTTTGCTTACTCAGAGCGTCCGGGAACATTAGCGGCTAAACGTTATGCTGATGATATACCGGAAGAGGTAAAGAAAAGCCGTTTAACGGAAATCGTTGCCAAACAGCGTGCACATAGTTTTGAGCGTTTACAACAATTTGTGGGTAAAAACCAACGGATTTTAATAGAGGGTTTTTCAAAACGTTCGGATAAAGATTTTGCTGGTCGTAATGATCAGAATGCAATGGCTATTTTTCCTGTAGATGAACGCTTTAAGGCTGGTGATTACGTTACTGTATTTATTGAGTCATGTACTTCTGCTACGTTGTTAGGTAAAATAGTTGACTAATTAGGATTTAATATAGGTTCTTTATTATTAAATTTAGAGGATGGATAATCAAGATATTAAGAATCGATTTGGAATTATAGGTAATTCACCTTTACTTAATAGGGCTATTGATATTGCGCGACAAGTAGCTCCTACAGATATTTCGGTATTGATACAGGGTGAGAGTGGTAGTGGTAAGGAAGTTTTTTCACATATTATTCATCAATTAAGCTCGCGTAAACATGGGGCTTTTATTGCCGTAAATTGTGGTGCTATTCCTGAGGGAACAATTGATTCTGAATTGTTTGGTCATGAAAAAGGTTCTTTTACTGGGGCGCATGAGGCAAGAAAGGGATATTTTGAGGTTGTTGACGGTGGTACTATCTTTTTGGATGAAGTAGGAGAGTTACCTTTAGGTACGCAAGCTCGCCTATTACGGGTTTTGGAATCGGGTGAATACATTCGTGTAGGATCTTCAAAAGTGCAAAAAACGAATGTTCGCGTTGTTGCGGCAACCAATGTTGAGGTGTTTAATGCGGTCCAAAATGGCAAGTTCCGTGAGGATTTGTATTATAGGCTCAATACGGTTCCGTTGCGGATACCATCGTTGCGTGAACGACCTGAAGATATTTATTTGTTATTTAGAAAGTTTGTTGTTGATTTTTCTGATAAATACCGTTCGCCTAGTATACAGTTAACAGAAGATGCTCAAAAATTGTTGATGACCTATAGCTGGCCTGGTAACGTACGTCAGTTGAAGAATATTGCGGAACAAATTGCTGTTCTTGAAAAGGAGCGTGTTGTGGATGCTCGCATTTTGCAAAATTATCTTCCTTCGGAAAGTCGTTCGACACTCCCTGCTGTAGTTGCTAATCAAAGCGGAAAAGACGATTTTTCGGAACGTGATCTTTTGTATAAGGTGCTGTTTGATATGAAAAAGGATATGGTCGATTTGAAAAAATTGGTTGTTGAACTGATTCAAAATGGTGTAAATCCTGCAACTTTTGATGAAAATTCGCCTTATATCAATCGTCTGTACCAAGAGGTGGAACCAAGTACTGAGCGTCTGCAAGATCATCTAGCGGCTTCTCCACAAACGTTGACCATTCATCAGCCTAACGTGATGAAAGGCAATAATGGTCAAGATGGATATTTAAATTATGATACCCAAGATGCTGAAGAGGTAGAGGAGTCTTTATCTTTAACAGAGAAGGAATCTGATTTAATCAAGAAAGCACTTAAAAAACATCGTGGTAAACGTAAGGCTGCTGCACAAGAGCTGGGTATTTCGGAAAGAACTTTGTACAGAAAAATTAAAGACTTAAATTTAGATTTATAAATTGCGTTTATGAAGAAACTTAAATCAAGTTTGTTGCCTGTTTTTATGACTATAGCGATGTTATTTTTTGTAACAAGTTGTGGTGTGAAATATAGTTTTACGGGGGGATCAATCCCTGACGGCATGAAAACTGTGAACGTATTGTACTTTGAGAATATTGCTTCAATGGTTTATCCGACTTTAAGTCAAAATTTTACGGAGGCGTTAAAAGAGCGTATCCGTAATCAATCGCGGTTAAGTCAGGTCAATGATAATGCTGATGCTACTTTTGAAGGTTTTATTACGGATTATAGCATTAGTCCTGCTGCTGTTGAAGCAGGAACGGACCGTGCTGCATTAAATCGTCTTTCCATAACGATTAAAGTAAGTTATCATAATAAAATCATAGAAAAGGACAATTTTGAACAGTCTTTCACCAGATTTAAAGATTTTTCTGGACAATTGCAATCGGCTCAAGAGGAAACATTGAATAAAGAAATTATTATGATGTTGACGGAAGATGTGTACAATAAGGCATTTGCTAACTGGTAGTGGATTAAACTATGGAAAATAAACGAATTTCAGAAGATATAAACTTATTTCATCAAGCAATCAATAATCCTTTGTTGCTTTCGGAATCTGATTTATTGTCCTTGATTGCCAAATTTCCATATGCGCAGTCTCTTCGTTTTGCGTACGAAAGACATCTTTATTTGTTAAATAGGGAGGTGCATAATATTTCTTCTACCTTATTATATGCAGCCAATCCCAATTGGTTATATGAATATTTGCATAAGGCTGCTCCTGCTGAAATGGTTGATGAGATCGAGTCTGTGGATGACTATATCGCTTTTGAAGATACTGTTGAGGATGTTTTAGACGATCAGGTGGTGGTCGATGTATATGAAGAGGCGGAAAAGGAAGATACGGGAAAGGAAGAATTGGATGCGCTGATTCAATCTGGTGTTGCTCATGATTTCTTTCGGTTAGAAAATAGTGATGTTGACCGAGAGGATGATACGAATGAAGTAGAGGTTATGGAAGTAGCTACGGTTTCTGTTATTGATCCTGAGGAGCGTTTACTTTCAGGAGCAGAAGAGAAGGATGAAGAGCGTGTCAGTGTATATGACGATGAGCTAATGCCTTATAGCTTTCTCTGGTGGCTACATAAAACACGTTTAGATCATGCGGAGACGTATCAACCATTTTTGAAACCTCCAGTTTATCAGGGTCAACCTGCAGAACAGCAGGTCACGCGTTTTAAACAGAAAATTGATGCGCAGGTATTGGATCAACAAATTCGCGAGAACATATTTCACCTTCAGTCTCCTGAAGTAAAATTGAGCGAAGAATTTAAAAATACAGTTCCTTTTCAGGTAGGGAAGAAAAATACGGATCATTTGATTGAACGATTTATCAAAGAGGATCCTCAGATAAAACCACCTCCTGCTGATAAGATTAATCTGGAGAATAAGGCGCGTAAAAGTTCGGAAGATCAATACTCTTTGGTAACTGAAACGTTAGCTCGTATTTATATTGAACAGGGATTATATCCTAAAGCTATAGAGGTTTACAAAAAATTAGTTTTGAAATATCCAGAAAAAAATGCGTACTTTGCGTCGGAAATTTTAAATTTAGAAAAGAAATTAACTTAATACATATAAAGAAATGCAAGGAATATTAATTGCTCTAATAATTTTGGCTAGTATTTTATTATCATTTTTAGTTTTAATACAAAATCCAAAAGGTGGAGGTTTATCATCAGGATTTGCTGGTGGAACTAATATTATGGGTGTAAAACGTACAGGTGACTTTTTAGAAAAAGGTTCTTGGGGATTAGTGATTGCGATCATGGTTTTTTGTTTAGCATTCAATATTGTGGCTCCAACAACAACAGCTACTGTAGGTGGTGGTTTGGGTAATCAAATTGAGGCTCCTGCACAAGCAAGTCCCTTGAACTTAAATAATACACAAAAGCCTGGTGCGCCAGCTCAACAAGCTCCTGCACAGAAATCTGTTACAGATTCAACAAAATAAGTTGTGCTATAGAAATTGAAAGCCTCCGAGAAATCGGAGGCTTTTTTTTTGCTGTCAGTTTTGGAAAGTGACAGCCTGACAGCGATTGTGAATGAAACCTGCCAGTCTATTCTTTTTCGATGCAAATTTGTCTCAAAAGTCTGTTCTTGGTGCTTTGGCATAATTGCTGATGAAGTTTATATATCATTCAAAAAAAACTAAAAATAAAATATATTATGGCATTAAACATTAAACCTATCGGTGACAGAGTCGTAGTTGAAGCTGCTCAGGCAGAAGAAAAAACAGCTTCAGGATTATACATCCCTGATACAGCAAAAGAGAAACCATCTCAAGGAGTCGTTGTAGCAGTTGGAACAGGTAAAGTTGACGAACCTTTAACTGTAAAAGTTGGTGATAAAGTTTTATATGGTAAATATGCTGGAACTGAAATTACTGTTGAAGGTAAAGAGTATTTAATTATGCGTGAAGCTGATATTTACGCGGTTATTTAATTTTTTAAGGATAGAATTCATAAGTAAACAGATTTGATTACTTGATATCGAGTAAGAATCAAATGTTAATTTCAAAAATTTAAAAATAATGGCAAAACAAGTAAAATATAACGTTGAAGCGCGTGAGGCACTTAAAAAAGGTGTTGATACATTAGCAAATGCAGTAAAGGTAACTTTAGGTCCAAAAGGACGTAATGTCATCATTGAGAAAAAATTTGGTTCACCAGTTATCACTAAAGATGGTGTTACTGTAGCTAAAGAAATCGAATTGAAAGATGCTCTGGAAAATATGGGTGCTCAGATGGTGAAAGAAGTTGCATCAAAAACTGCTGATCAAGCGGGTGATGGTACAACTACCGCAACTGTTTTGGCTCAAGCTATTGTAGCTCCAGGTATTAAATCTGTAGCAGCAGGTGCTAATCCAATGGATTTGAAACGTGGTATTGATAAAGCTGTAGCAGCAGTGGTAGCGAACTTAAAAGCGCAATCTCAAACTGTTGGTCAAGACAATAATAAAATCAAACAAGTAGCATCAATTTCTGCAAATAATGATGAAGTTATCGGTGCTTTAATTGCACAAGCAATGGAAAAAGTGGGTAATGATGGTGTTATTACTGTAGAAGAGGCTAAAGGTACTGAAACTGAAGTAAAAACAGTAGAAGGTATGCAATTTGACCGTGGTTACTTATCTCCATACTTTGTAACGAACTCAGATAAAATGGAAGCGGAATTAGAAAATCCTTACATTTTAATCTATGATAAAAAAATCAGTAACATGAAAGAATTGTTGCCGATTTTGGAAAAACAAGTTCAAACTGGTAAACCATTAATCATCATTGCAGAAGACTTAGACGGAGAGGCATTAGCAACTTTAGTTGTAAATAAAATCCGTGGCTCACTGAAAGTGGCTGCTGTTAAAGCTCCAGGATTTGGTGATCGTCGTAAAGCGATGTTAGAAGATATCGCTATCTTAACTGGTGGTACTGTGATTTCTGAAGAGAGAGGTTTCAAATTAGAAAATGCAACATTAGAAGATTTAGGTCAAGCAGAGAAAGTTGTTGTGGATAAAGATAATACAACAATCATCAATGGTGCTGGTAATGCTGAAGATATTAAATCTCGCGTTGCTCAAATCCGCTCTCAAATTGAAACAACTACTTCTGATTACGATCGTGAGAAATTACAAGAGCGTTTAGCTAAATTGTCTGGTGGTGTTGCTGTTCTTTATGTTGGTGCTACTACTGAAGTTGAAATGAAAGAGAAGAAAGATCGCGTTGATGATGCTTTACATGCAACTCGTGCAGCTGTAGAAGAAGGTATCGTTGCTGGTGGTGGTGTTGCTTTCATTCGTGCAACTGATGCTTTAAAAGGCTTAAAAGGTGCTAATGAAGACGAGACTATCGGTATCGAAATCATCAGACGTGCTATCGAAGAGCCTTTACGTCAGATCTGTTTCAATGCTGGTATTGAAGGTGCCGTAATCGTTCAGAAAGTGAAAGAAGGTACAGGCGATTTTGGTTACAATGCTCGTACAGATGTTTTCGAAAACTTAATTGGTGCCGGTGTAATCGATCCAACTAAAGTTTCTCGTGTTGCTTTGGAAAATGCTGCTTCTATCGCTTCTATGTTATTAACTACGGAGTGTGTATTAGCTGATGAGCCAGAAGAAAATGCTGGTGCTGGTGCTCCTCCAATGGGTGGTGGCATGGGCGGAATGATGTAAGATCATTCTTCTTAACGTAATAAAATAAAAAATCCCGTTACAGCTTGTAACGGGATTTTTTTATTTTATGATTTTGATATACATTAATATCCTGCAGCGGTATCGTCTCCTCTAGGATCAGCTCCTGTTTGCAGTTTTCCGTTTGGTAATACTATAATATTTTCTACTCGACCAATATTGCCACGTGGAGAAATTTTATATCCGGAGTTTACTAAACTTTTTCTCACTTTTGATGTAATGGCTTTTTTCTCGACATCAATTTGATCGGGTAACCATTGGTGATGAAAACGTGGTGATGTGACGGATTGTTGCGCATCTTGATGAAAGTCTATGACATTGACAATAGTCTGGAAAACCGAGGTCATAATGGTGGACCCTCCCGGTGTTCCGACCACCATATAGAGTTGATGATCTTTTTCTACAATGGTTGGCGTCATGGAGCTTAACATTCTCTTGTTAGGTTGTATCGCATTGGCTTTGCCACCAACAAGACCGTAGATATTGGGTACTCCCGGTTTTACCGAGAAGTCGTCCATTTCATCGTTTAGAATAAAGCCGGCACCTGATACAAAAACGCGAGAGCCATAGGAGTTGTTTAATGTGGTGGTGATGGATACGGCATTTCCTTCTGAATCTACGATGCTGAAATGGGTGGTCTCTTCTGATTCATAGCCTGGAAATTTTGCTGCTCTTACATCGGAACTTGCTGTTGCTTTGTTGAAATTGACCGATTTTAACCTGTTACTATTGAAAATAGAATCTGTCAATTCTTTTACGGGTACGCGAATGAAGTCTGGATCTCCGAGATATGTTGCTCTATCGGCATAGATACGGCGCTCTGCTTCAACCATAACGCGAATAGTGGAATCACTTTGAAATCCCCACTTGGACAATGGAAACTGCGCCACAGATTGCAATAGTGCTACTAATGCAGGTCCGCCACTTGATGGAGGTGCCATACAGATGATTTTATGTCCACGATAGTATCCTGTAATTGGCTTGCGCCATACGGCATCATAATTGGCTAAATCACTGTGACTGATAATACCATTGGCGCTCTTCATCTCTTTAACAATGAGGTCTGCAGTAACGCCTTTATAAAAGCCATCGCGACCTTGGTCAGCGATTCTTGTAATGGTACTGGCGAGTTCTGGTTGTTGAAATACATCACCTTTTTTCCATGTTTCGGCTCTGATGATAGGGGCGCCATGGGGATTGTATTTTTCAAAACTTGCTTTAAAATGGTTAAATTCTTCTGCTTGCTGCTTGGTTATTTGAAAGCCATTTTGTGCTAATGCAATGGCTGGGGCGAGCAATTTTTTCCAATCTAGTTTTCCATATTTACGATGGGCTTCAACCATTCCGGCTACTGAACCTGGTACACCGGCTGAAAGGTGTCCATAGACGCTTAAGTTTTCGATCACATTGCCCTGATTGTCCAAATACATGTTGGCATGGCCTTTTTCAGGAGATTTTTCTCTAAAGTCTAAGGCATTGATTTCGCCTTTGCTACTTCGGTAGACCATAAAACCGCCACCTCCGATATTGCCAGCATTGGGATATACGACTGCTAATGCAAACTGTACCGCTACGGCAGCATCAATAGCGTTTCCGCCCATTTTTAAAATATCGACTCCTACTTTTGAAGCTAATGGATGTGCGGAGACAACTGCTGCTTTGTCAAATGTTTCTGATCGCTTGTTTAAGTGGTGCGATACACTGCAGGATTGAATGACTACAGCTGTACTTACTATCCATATATATAATCTTGATGTTTTCATGTTTAATCGTTTACGGGTTGTATTTTTTCAAAATTTCCGTCTAAATGGTCAATTTTTATTTTGTATTTTCTAACATTTGCAGGTCCTGAACCCATTCCAACACCGATCATTCCTCCTCCAAATCCTGAACCAACGGATGCGGACACGAAGATGTTGGCACTATTTTCAGTCGCTAATCCGTAAAAATAGTATTCATCATTTTCCATGACTAGTGGATAGTATCCATAGGTCGTGGAGATAAACGTTTCATCATTGTCCACTATAGCATAGATCTGTGAATCTTTAAGTTTTACTTTTTTACCTTTTTCATTCGTATAATAATAGTACTTGATTCTTCCTTTTTTATCTTTTTCATCTAAAAGTGGATAATCTGGTTTTTGAAATTTGAGGTTTTCGTAGTTCATATAGATACCATCAACAAGATGCTCTGCAGCATATAAAGGTAATTGTTCTTTTTCTTTATAATCGATGTTCTGAAGATCTTGAATGGTCAAAGCCTCAGATCCTATGGTCGGTGTTTTGAGGTTTGACCGAATGAATGTATCTATAATTAGGCTTCCTTTTTTTAATAATTTATTGGAAACATCTATTCCTGATACTTGAAAGCTGCTGTCGATGCGACTAATGGGGTGATAGTAGCTTCCTTTTTTTTGATAAAGATTGGCTCTAAAATCAAAAAATCCTTTTTCCTTGAGCCCACCACCTATTTCGGAAAAGGACAGTCGGCGAATCTGCAGAAGCAAAGTATCTTTTTGCGTACTTTCAAGGGTAATGATTTCTAAATAGTTTTGTATTTGAGTTTCCAGAGAGGGATTAGCCACAACTTTTGCGGATTGACCAAAAAAACCTTTATTGATGATGCCATAATGGGTGGTGTCTTTTCTAGAATCAAGTACGTATATTTTTTGAAATAGACTTTCCATGACCAGATCTTTGGGATCATATTGAAATTTGAATTCTTTGTCCCTGTCTTGTGCAGACACGTGTGCTAGTCCAATAAGTAAAATGGTAAATAACACATAATGTTTTCTTTTATGTAGGTATTTCGTAAAATTCATTTCCGAAGGGATTAATATGATGCATTAAAGGTAAAGAAATAAAAAGGCTGTATCAAATATCTTGATACAGCCTTTTTACATCCACGAATGGATTAAAGTGTTAAAGCTAATTTGGTAAATATATAACGACCATTATTACCGAATTGTTGTCCTGTTCTGGAATAAATAAAATATCCGGCACCTCTCAATCCGGATCCTTCTCTAGTTTCATCGGGATAAATATCTAAAAGATTATTAGCTCCTAAGGTGAACCGTAGGTTTTTAGTGATGCTGTAACCTAGGCTTAGATCTGTAATGATTTTGCCTCTGAAGGTCTGGTAATCAGCTTCTGTGTTTGTCGCACCGTCAACATCTCCAAAATAAACATTGCGCAAGAACACATTGAATTTATTTAAGCTGTAGTTCAGACTCAGATTTACTTTTGTGCGTGGTACTGCTGATTCTAAATAAATGCGCGATTGGTTGTCAAAATAAATACTTTCTTTGCCAGCAAGTTTTTCGGACGCATGAATATCTCCTATAATATTGGTCTTGACGAACGTGGCTGAAAGGTCGGTCCGAAGTTTACCTTTTCCTATATCTTCATTGTAAGTCAAAACTACGTCTATACCTTTGGTCTCTGTATCAATTGCATTGGCAAAAAAACGTGCTGATGTTGCATTGGACTGTGCTAATAGATCATATATCTCCTTGTCTTGTTCGGTTGCATTTGAGGCATTGCTTCCTGTAAATGTTCCTGTATAAATAATGCGGTTATCTATGGCTATGAAATATCCATCAACAGTGGCCTTGAATTTGCCATAATTGGCTGTTAATCCTGCACTATAGGAACGGGAAGTCTCTTGTTTTAATGAAGGTATGCCGAGTAATTGTGCAGGCCTACTATCGTTTGTGAAAGTTCCAGAATTGGTAATGACACCATCATTGAATAAGCTTGAGGTTGCATTGAAGTAACGTTGATGAAGTGATGGAGCTCTAAATCCTGTACTTGCAGCTGCACGAAATGTAAAGATGTCATCTATTTTATAACGTGTCCCCAATTTCCAATTGAGTGTTGATCCGAAGTCAGAGTAATTTTCAAAACGTAGCGCTCCTGTTAATAGCCAACTCGTGGTTATATTGGCTTCTACATCGGCATATGCACCTACTGAAGAGCGTGTTTCATTGACTTCGTTGTCAGGTCTAAATCCAGGGAATGCTTGTGCTCCTGATGCATATGGTTTGCCATTTTGGGCAAATCGTGTTTGTACATTTCCTTGGATATTGGGTATTAAGATTGGATTGCCATTTGCATCAGTACCAATTTTTATTGCTTTTCCATAATCTGCATAGGAGGATTCTTCTCCAGCTACAATTTGGTAATTTTCATAACGGTGTTCAAATCCAAAAGCAACGTTTATTCCTGCTAATGGTTGCTCGAAGAATTTGGTGAAGTCTAAATTACTTGTGTTTTGAATAAAGCGATATCCTCCATCATCAAAGGTAGTAGGAGAGGCTTTTAACAAACTGGCGTTTAGAGAATTTTGGGTCTGAAAGTCAATTGTATTGGATCCATAAGCATTGGATAGATCGACTTTCCAACCTGAAAATTCTGATTTTATTCCCGTAGCTAATGATTTATCATAGTTATCTGTGACGATTAATGGTAGGAAACCGTCTGGATATATTTCACTGATATTTTGGGTAATTTGAGCTGGTTGTCGACGAAATGCTGCAGAGGTACCTTTTCTGTAATTTAATCCTCCGAATGAATAAAATTCTGAATGTTCTGATAAGGGAATTTTTGAATTGAAAAATAAAGATCCCCCTTTTGTCTCGGCTTGACCAATTCTTGAAACATAATCTGCACGTGTTTTACCGAGTCTTGCAAGTTCATCATTGGTGATATCTACCCCTGTTGGGTTAGGATATAAACTTGGATTATTGTAATCTGAGAAAATTGTTCCTGTAAACTCTTTTTGCCGATTTGTCGGCTGCCGGAAATCGTATGAACCAGAGAAATTGATAAATCCACCGTTTTTAGTTACTGGAATTCCGTAATTGACATTTGCTTGCACACTTTGCCCATCGTAATTGTTCTCTGCATTTTTGGACAAATATCCACCATAGGTGACGGAAGCACGTAGTTCATCGACACTATCTTCAATGACAATATTAATGACGCCTGCAATGGCATCTGATCCGTACTGAGCGGCGGCACCATCACGTAGAATTTCTATTCTTTTTATTGCTGATGTTGGTATGGCATTTAGATCTGTCCCAACTGATCCTTTACCAAATGAACCGTTTATATTGACTAATGATGTAGTATGTCGACGTTTTCCATTGACAAGCACCAATACTTGATCGGGTCCTAAGCCTCTTAATGATGCGGGGTCAATATGATCTGTACCGTCGGATATGGTTTGTGTATTGGAGTTGAAAGATGGTGCGACGTAATTTAGAATTTGGTTTAATGATACTTGACCCACATCTTTTGTCAATCCTTTAATGTCAATAACATCTACGGGTGCGACGGTCTGTAAATTGGATCTTCCTTGAGCTCTTGATCCAATAACAACAACTTCATCCAAGGAAACGCTTGATAATTCGAAATTGATTAGACCGTCAGTACCCTGTGAAATTGTAATTTCTTTGGTTTGGGTGGTAAAGCCAATATGAGATACGACTAATGTATTGATTCCAGATGATGCTGGAATATTAAAACTCCCATCTTCTAATGATTTAGTTGATGTATTATTACTCGTGTTCCTAATGGTAACACTGCTTAATGGTATGCCATTATTGCTTACTTTACCTCTAATGACTTCTTGAGAGAAGGAATATAGGCTAGTTACGGTTAATGCACTCGTTAGTAATATTTGATATAGAGTTGATCGTTGTGTAGAATTTTTATCCATAAAGTTTATATATTTAAGTTAATATCCTCAAATATATAAAGTCTACCTGATAACTAGTGTATTTATTTTTAAAAATAATTTTCCACCTAAATCACTAACAACCTTGTTATTGTTCTTTTAGTTTCTCATTGTTTTTATGCCGATCAGCATCACGAATTGATTTTTTTTCTAAATTTTTTTCGAGCGCATCGGTCAAGTCGATACCTGTTTGATTTGCTAAACACATCAAAACAAAAAGAACATCTGCCATTTCATCGGCTAAATTTACTTCTTTGTCCGATTTCTTAAAGGATTGTTCTCCATATTGTCGTGCCATTATTCTAGCAACTTCTCCAACTTCTTCCATGAGCATTGCAGTATTGGTCAATTCATTGAAATAACGAACGCCTGTCGTAGTAATCCATTTATCAATGGTTTCTTGTGCTTCTTTTATGGTCATCGTATTAGAAATTTTCTTTATCCTGTGTATTCATTATAATGGTTACTGGACCATCGTTTAGTAGATCAATTTTCATGTCAGCACCAAAAATGCCGAGCTGAATTTTTTTGTGCAGCAAAGTACTGAGATAATCGGCCATTTCGATATACATGGGTTGAGCTTTATCTGGTTTGGCTGCACGAATAAAGGATGGTCGATTTCCTTTTTTTGTCTGTGCGAATAATGTAAATTGAGAAATGAATAAAATATTGCCCGCAATATCTTGTACGGATTTGTTCATCAATCCGTTTTCGTCATTGAATATCCTCAGATTGATAAATTTTTGAGCCATCCATTTCATATCCTCTATGGTATCTTCTTCCTCAATTCCGATTAGAATTAGTAATCCATTTTCAATTTGACCTGTAATCTTATTGTCGACTGAACATTGTGCTCTGGAAACTCTTTGTATTACTGCGCGCATAGGGCAATTATAAGAAAAAAATGTCAACTAATGATTTCACTTATGTCAATGGCAGTTTATATACTGCTGATCGTAGAAGTCGATACTTGTTGAGGAAAAAAATACACGCTACTAATGAGCGTGTATTTTTTCTAATTAGAATTTGACATTTAGGCTCAGCATATAATTAGTTGTTGCCTGTGGATAGTAGAAATTAAAGTATTTTCGTGAATTTCCGTCCATATAACCCCATGTATATCCATTAGTTTGATATTTTTCATTTAAAATATTGTTAATGGTTAAACCGAGATCTATATTTTTGACGCCCAGTATGGAGAAGCTATAGCTAGCTCTGACATTGTTGACAAAAGAGGCATCTATACTTCGTTCTTTTGCAGAGCTGTTGTCTAGGTATTGTCTTGAAATATACTTAGACAGTAACGCGATCTGAAAAGAAGGGACTGGAGCATAAGAAAATTCACTTGATAGTATTGTTGCAGGAGAAAGAGCAATATTTGTCTTTTTGATAAATTCGCCGCTCGTTTCATCTGTATAATTTTTAATTTTATTCTGGCTTAGACCAGCAGTTGCTTTCCACTCAAATTGATTCGATATTTTCCAAGCAGCGTCAAATTCTAACCCTATGCGGTAACTATCAGGAATGTTCATCCTTAGAGCGGAACCGACATCATTAAGTGCTCCTGTTGGGATGAGCTGATCTTTATAGAACATACCATAAAAATTGGTTCCGATGTCAAAAGCATCATTTCGGAAGCGATAGCCGAGCTCGATATCTTGCATTTTTTCTGGCTTGGGATTGTTCCCTTTTACATCCACAAAATCATTACGTATGGGTTCTTTGCTCGCATAAGCATAAGATGCATACAAATTTGCCTGTTCATTGATCAGGTAAGTGAAGCCAACTTTGGGATTTAAAAAGTTGAATGTTCGTTCAAAATTCATTCCTTTGATTTTATCATCATCACCTCTAACTTTGTAAAAGATATTGCGATACTGCACATCTGCGAATAATAACCAATTATCTAACGCAAAATCTGCTTTTAGAAATGTACTAATATCATTTTTTGTTGCATCATTTAAATAATATTTGTCGCCCAAGTTGCTAGTAGATGCATATTTTGCCCAGATTACTTCTCCGTAATGATCTCCTTTATATTGATTTACAGCTCCACCCCATGTTAATTTAATAGATTGGGAGGGATTGTAATTGAAGGAATAGGTAGCTCCATAAAAATGGTTATCTAACCATCGCCTTCTGACTAAGTCTGTTTTGGTGATGGTATCTGTTCCGATGATGACTGGCGGCAGATTGTATTTTGAAAAAGCATCTTCAGGTCTGTACTCTTCATAATAACCTGCTCCTCTCGTGTAATGTAGGGCTGCATTGAAGGTTAGTTTATCATTGATAAAATTGCTGTAGTGTAACTGATGATGTGTCTGGGTATAATTGTCAGTTTGATTTTTATATAAGTATTTGTTATAGGTACGGCCTGAATTTAATAGGTTCTGTGTTTCGGCTTCTGTATAACCATCATTGATGGCGTAGTCTTGCATTCCGGCTATATCATTATTCAATCTTGGTTCTGGTGTGCCGTACCAAGATTGATAAGTTTTTTCCTTTCCTGAGAATACAATCGCTTTTAAAATTTGTTTGTCACTGTAATAACCTCCATCTACATAAAATGATTTGAGATCAGCAGATGCACGATCAATATAACCATCGCTTAGAATACGAGAAAGACGTACGTTAAATGCAAATTTATTGTTTAATAGGCCTGAACCAATTTTTAACGTGTTTTTCCAAGAATTATATGAACCATAAGAGTTATTTAATTCCACATAGGCATCTTTTTCCAATGTATTGGATTGGATATTTAATGATGCTCCAAATGACCCAGCGCCATTTGTGGATGTGCCGATACCTCGTTGAATCTGAATACTCTCTGTCGAAGAAGCAAAATCTGGAAGGTTGACGAAGAATGACCCCATACTTTCAGCATCATTTAAGGGTATTCCATTTAAGGTGACATTGATACGGGCATTATCAGAGCCTCTTATTTTCATACTTGTATATCCGATGCCGGCACCTGCATCGGATCCGATTACGACAGAAGGTGTTTGATCGAGCAAATAAGGGATGTCTTGTCCAAAATTATTTTTTGCGATATCTTCTTTGCTTAGATTTTTATAAGTTGTGGAGGAATTGTTTTTTGCGCGGGTGGCTTGGACAATAACTTCTTCTGTTTTTATTTTGGATGGTTCAAGATAAATTTCAAAAGACTGATTGTCTAGTAGGTTAATTTGCTTTTTTTCTGTGCTGAAACCTAAATAGGAAACCATTAATTCGTATTTTCCTGTTGATAGATCAGAAAATTTAGCGATGCCGTTTTGGTCAGATTTCGAATGTTTACTGACACGATCTGATAAAATAATGCTAGCACCCTGCAATGTTTTTTTTGTTGAAATGTCGAGTACTTTGATTGACAATTGGTGTTGCGCAGATACAGAAAGTGTAATTCCTACTAGTACTACTGTGCTGATTAAATTTTTAACCATGATTTTTTAATTGAATTTTGAGTTAAACAAACTCTTGCAAGGGGTTACAACAGTTTTTATTGATATTTAACTAACCTTTTCCCTCCGCCAGCATTATCTGGATCAGGTGCACAATACACATGGTATTGTTGGGTATATTCTCAGCCTTTATTCGTGTTCTTGGAACAAGGCACCCCTATTGATGTTGCGAAGTTATTAAATATTTCTAGGACTAAAAATATTATATGTAATTGCTTTATATTAAGTTGATACTTCAGGAGACAGTTTCATCTTTTAGTAAAATTGTAATTAATTTATTAGGCAAGTTTGCTTAATGAATAGGAGTTCGATCTCTATACTCGATAGTTATTCAGATGAGGTGGGCAATGGTAAAAATGGATTAGCATATTGTGCGTTCAAAATCCCATTGAATAAGTAAATTTTGGATTTTGATCGATAAACGCTGACATCACGTCAGCAAATAGCTACAAATTTTTTAAAAGTCATCCAAAAATGTAATTTTTTGATAATAAATTGGCTGAAATTAAACTTATTTATTACCTTGAACTAATATGCTAAAATTTAATAATTTAGCTCTTTGCGGTTATTATTTAGCAATAAATTAATTTTAATTAAACTTGAAATTTATTTAAAATTTTTATAGCATAATGTAGCTAAAAGGTTTTTATAAATTTTATCATGTGTAAATTTTTATGCTATATTATGATGGTTTGATTTTGAATCGCAGAATTATATTTAGTATATTTTGGCACGAATTTTAACGTTAGTATCCACAGTTACTTTGCATTAACCTGTAGTGCAGAAGTGATTTTTTAAGTTTTTATGATAATGAAATATTTTAGCGCTAACTATATTTTACCAATTACATCTTTGCCGATCAAAGATGGTGTGGTAAAAGTAAATGATGAAGGTGAAATTTTAGCAATTTATGAAAGTAAAGCAGCTGAATTGAAGGACCAGCACATTGAAAAATTTGAAGGAGTAATTGTTCCTGGATTTATTAATGCGCATTGTCATTTAGAATTGTCTCACATGAAGGGTACGATTCCGCAAAAAACTGGATTACCAGCTTTTCTCTCTGCAGTAATGACAAGCAGAAGCGCATCTTTGAAAGTTATTGATAAGGCTATGGCCGAGGCTGACGCAGAGATGTATAATAATGGAATTGTGGCGGTTGGGGATCACGTTAATTCGGATAACACTTCTAAAATCAAAGAATCGAGTAAAATTCTTTACCACACGTTTGTCGAAATTTTTGGTGTAGAGCCTGAAGAAGCAGATGGCAAACTGCAAGAAGCGAAAGATCTGATTCATGAATTTGATCCTGCTCACTCTTCTTTGACGCCGCACGCACCTTATTCATGTTCAAAAATTCTTCTTAAAAAATTTAAGAAGGCAGTTTCTGATGTAAATATTATAAGTATTCACAATCAAGAGAGTGATGATGAGAATAAGTTATTCCGGTATAAAACGGGTGGTTTTATCGATTTTTTTAAGACTATTGGCAAAAATCCTGACTTGTTTAAGGCTCAAGCGAGAAATTCGATTCAATCTTATCTACCGTATTTGCCTCATCCGAATAAATTAATTCTCGTGCACAATACTTTTACCTCTTTAAAAGATCTAGATTTTGTTGATCGGATGGGTCGTGATATCGTATGGTGTTTATGTCCAAAAGCTAATCTTTATATTGAAGATCAATTGCCAAAAGTTCTAAACTTTGTAAATGATAACCAAAAAATAGTAATTGGTACAGATAGTTTAGCTTCCAATGATACTTTATCGATTCTAGATGAATTGAAGGTGTTGCACAAACATTTTGATAATCTGGATTTTCAACAATCTATTCAGTGGGCAACTATTAATGGAGCGCAGGCTTTAAATATCGATCGCGAATTTGGATCTATTGAGGTTGGTAAAAAACCAGGACTTGTTCTGTTGAAGAATATGGAACACTTTAGACTTACAGATAAAGTTACTGTACAGCGATTAGTATAGTAAATTACTCAAAATCTTCTGTACTTTTGTTAATATGAAACATGTAAATATTTCTATTAAAGGAAAGGTACAGGGGGTTTATTTTAGATTGTCAACTAAAGCTGTTGCGGATCAATTGGGCATAAAGGGTTTTGTAAGAAACTTAGCTGATGGCTCTGTATATATTGAAGCTGAAGGGGACGATTTTGCCTTAGATTGCTTGAAAGATTTTTGCGCAGAAGGTCCCGAACGGGCTGAGGTACAAGAAATGACTTGTGAAGAGGGGAGTTGGAAGAACTTTAATAATTTTGAAGTGTTAAAAAAATCAACCAAATAAATCCTTATTATCTTGTCTGTTTTTAAAAAATTTGCTGGACAAACCCTGATCTATGGACTTAGTACCATAGTTTCCAGACTCCTGAATTTTGTTTTAACCCCAATTTTCGTTCGTAAATTTGAAGCTTCCACTTATGGAATATTTACGAACATGTATTCTTGGGCTGCGATGATAAATGCTTTCCTTGCTTTCGGCATGGAGACGACGTACTTTAGATATTTACAAAAAGTAGAGGAAAAAGATAAGGCTAAAGTTTTTAATAACAGCTTTATTGTGACGATTTTTACTTCGTTGATTTTTCTATCTACGATTCTGATCTTTTCTAATGATATTGCTGCTTGGTTTGCCAAGGACAATATAGACTCTGTAGGAGAGTATAAGAGCTACGTCTACTTTGTTGGTCTAACGCTTGTGGTAGATGCCCTAGCTGTGGTTCCTTTTGCTAAGGTGCGTGCCAATGGTAGACCACTGCGGTACGGAGTATTGAAACTAGTCAATATCATTACTTTTGTTCTGTTAAACTTAACATTCATCGTTTTTATCCCTTATTTACTTAAACATTTTCCTGATACTGCACCTTATTTTTCATCTTGGTTTGTGGATTCTTGGCTCGGCTATGTGTTCTTATCCAATTTTATCGCTAGTGGACTGACTTTAGTGATGTTGCTACCGGAGATTAAAACTTTTAATTTTAAAATTGATAAGGTATTGCTAGGGGATATGTTTCGTTATAGTTTCCCCATATTGATTGCTAATGTTTCATTTATCATCAATGAAAATCTTGACAAGATGCTGATGCCAGAGTTGCTTCCGAAAAATATTGCTGATCGGGATGTCGGTATTTATGGTGC
The DNA here is from genome assembly GCF_056711605.1 of Sphingobacterium sp. MAE. Lineage (NCBI taxonomy): Bacteria > Pseudomonadati > Bacteroidota > Sphingobacteriia > Sphingobacteriales > Sphingobacteriaceae > Sphingobacterium > Sphingobacterium sp. MAE. Next base: position 318,705 of record NZ_CM160044.1, read on the forward strand.
TATCGCAAAAATTGCGGTCTTTTTGAGCATTTTTGTCCAAGCTTTCCGTTTAGGTGCCGAACCTTTTTTCTTTTCCTATGCAAAAAATGAAAATTCTAGAAAGGTATATGCAATGATCATGGAATATTTTGTGATAGCCATGATGATGGTCATGATTGGTTTATCTGTGAATATAGAATGGCTGAAGTATTTTATTGAAGGTGGATCTCCTGCCAAAAGTGCTGAATATTGGTCAGGGCTATTTATTATTCCTGTTATTTTATTCAACTATGTTATGCTCGGTATTTATATGAATTTGTCGGTCTGGTATAAACTTTCTGACCAAACAAGATATGGGCTTTATATTTCAGGTATAGGGGCTTTGATTACTATCATTCTTTGTTATATACTTATTCCCCAATATAGCTACATAGGTGCAATCTATGTTACATCCATAACTTACTTTGTAATGGTGCTTTTGTCTTATTTTTGGGGACAAAAGAACTATCCAATACCGTATAAGGTTTTAAAAATTGGAGCGTATATGCTGGTGGGTACAATTATTGTTTATATTCATTATACCGCCTTTGATCGTAATTTTTGGATTGGCAATATCATGCTGATGGCTTACATCATAGGAACTGCTTTTATTGAGAGAAAAACAATTGCTAGGATAATGAAGGCCAAAAATTAGAAGAAGCGATTTTAAAAGATCGCTTCTTCTACAAATTTATGTTGAATTTCATCTAAAACTTCTTGAATCTCTTCGAAAGTTTGTAGACTCACTAATCTCATGCGGTATTCTTTAAAATCTGGTATCCCTTTGAAGTAATTTGAATAATGGCGTCGCATTTCAAAAATACCTGTTTTGGGACCTTTCCATTCAATAGACTTTACTAAATGTGTTCTGCAGACCTCCACACGTTCGGCGATCGTTGGTCCAGCTAGGCGTTCACCTGTTTTAAAAAAGTGCTTTATTTCTCTAAAAATCCAAGGATAACCTATAGATGCGCGACCGATCATAATGCCGTCTACCTCGTATTCTTGACGCCAAGCTACTGCTTTTTCTAACGAATCTACATCACCATTTCCGAAAATCGGAATTTTGATGCGTGGGTTACGTTTAATATCGCGTATCATTGACCAATCGGCTTGCCCTTTGTACATTTGGGCTCGTGTACGGCCATGAATGGACAGTGCTTTAATACCGATGTCTTGTAAACGTTCAGCGACTTCATAAACATTCTTTGTGTTGTCATCCCAACCTAAACGTGTTTTTACAGTTACAGGTAAGTGTGTGCCTTCTACCACCGCTTTTGTCATCGCTACCATACGATCGATATCTTGTAATAAACTCGCGCCTGCTCCACGACAGGCTACGTTTTTAACAGGACAACCGTAATTAATATCGATTAGATCTGGATTTGCTAGGGTGCAAATTTCGGAAGACTGTCTCATATGTTCGATTTCCGAACCAAAGATCTGAATGCCTATTGGTCTCTCATATTCGAATATGTCCAGCTTTTTACGTGATTTTGCAGCATCACGAATCAATCCTTCGGAAGAAATAAATTCGGTATACATCATATCGACACCGTTTTGCTTACAAACAAAACGGAATGGTGGATCACTCACATCTTCCATTGGAGCCAGCAACAAGGGAAATTCTCCTAAATCTATATTTTCACCAATCTTAACAGACATATTTGATTTTTTTACAAAGATAGTAAATTTGAAATAGTTCTATTTATGCTATAGTTGATATGAATGTCATATGATAATTAGAATGGAATATCATGATTTTATGAGCTCTAATTGTAACAGGTGATATACACAAAGAGCTATCAACTTTTAACTTGATAGCTCTTTGTGTATCTTTAGAGATTTCTGTTGTGCTATTTTAAGATCTTTTTACAATCTATTTTTTATATCTTCAGATCCTGTTGATCGTTTTTTTGTTGTATTTTCAGATCCTCCAAATCGATAATTGAAAGATAATATAGCTGTTCTGCTATCGGGATTAGATCTTCCTATTAATCTAACGGCATTTGAAATGGTTTCATAGCGACGATTATTAGTATGGAATATATCGTTGACTACAACTTTAATGGTTGCTTTTTTTTGTAAAATACTCTTTTGTATTCCTGAATAAACAACCCCATAACTTTTGATATCAGTTAGACCAATAGTCAATCCGGAATTATAGTTTCCACCAATCTCTATTGACCAATTTTTTGGGAGTTTAAAATTATTTTGTGTATTTAATGATAATGTATTTCCTGAACGTTTGATCAAGGCATCTTCCTGTGGAATCTCGTATTCATTTCTATAGTAGTTGACAAAATGTGTTGCTGTCCACCAAGTAAAAAATTGGGTAGGTGCCATAAATGATATTCCGAAATTTTTGAATGAGCCAATATTTTCCGGTCTTTCGTAGGTAATCTGATTATTGGTAGGATCTGATCCAATGATCTCATTTACGACATTTGATCTGTCTGCATAATTTAACGTAAATATGTATTTGTTGGCTAGAGTGTAGTTCGCTTCATATGCATGCTCGTAAGCGGGATCTAGTTTTGAATTTCCTTCTGAATAGGAGAAAGGATCAGTATACACACGGAATGGATTTAGGCTCCAAAATGAAGGTCGTTCAACACGATAGCTGTAACTTAATTGCAGCTTGTGATTGTTATTGATGCTATAGGATAGAAATGCTGAAGGGAAAAACTTTAAATAATCTTTAGAGAATTGCTCATTTAAAGTGATTTGATCTCCATCGGTGGACGTGTGTTCTGCTCGTAATCCTACTTGTGTTGAAAATTTATTCCACGTTTTTGAGATATTGACATAACCTGCTTGTATTGTCTCTTTATAGATGAAGTGATTGCTTGTCGATTGATCGGGAACATAATTTTCGTTTTGAAGAGTATCATACTGTAGATCATTCTCTGTCCGGATATGGCTTGCTTTCCAACCCGTTTCTAATTTAAAACTTTCACTAAATTGAAGGGTATAATCGATTTTCGCGACGTATACTTTACTGTCAGACGGGATATCACCGATACGTGACGATAGGGGGCGTATATTATTTTGATTTTCATTACTATATTGGGTAGTAAGTGTTTGATCCATTTTGGAATAATGGTCAATAAAATCTACATCTACTTTTAGTTCGTGACCATTTTCATTAAATTTCCAATTATAATTGATGTTATAAAGCATATCTTCCCATCTTTCTTTCCCCTCGGTTATAGTGGAAGCTGACCAGATGAGATCTTTTGTTGTATAGTTTCTAAAATGATTGGTGGTTGGTTCATATTTAGGATATTTACCAAAACCTCCATTTACTAGAAAGCCGAGAGTCTGTTTGGACGTTAAGTAAAAGTCCATCCCAACTCTGAAATTATTAGAACGAAGTTTCGGCTGTATCTTGTTTTCCTGTTGAGCAAAAGTTTCTGGTTCTTTTCGTGAATCTTTATAAAAATAGCGTGTTAATGAATTGTAATACTCTAGATTTTGAAAGTATTGATTGTAATTTCCAAAGATGTTTACTTTATCGGTTCTATAATTCAAGTCCAAACTTCCACCCAGATGTAGTCCTCGACCTGCACCTAAATTACCAGAGACAGTCCCATTCCATCCTTGCTTTACCCCTTTTTTAAGGACAATATTGATAATGCCTGAGGTTCCGGCAGCATCTTGTTTGGCGTTTGGATTGGTCATGACTTCTATCTTGGTAATATCTGTTGATGAAGTACTTCTTAATAAATTGGCAAGCTGATCTGCAGAAAGATAGGTCAGTTTACCATTGATCATGATAGAGGCTCCTGATTTACCCTTTAAACTGAAACTGCCCTTATCATCCAAGCTGATTCCTGGAATCTTGGTGAGTAATTCTAGACCACTATTTCCGTCTGCCAGTGCTGAGTTTTCGATATTAAATACTGTTTTATCTTGGTGCTGTTCAATAAATTGTTTGCGTTTATGGATAACAACTTCGTCCAGATAGGCATTGTTTTGTTGAAGCATTATTTTTCCAAGATCGTGTTTGCTGATGTGCTCGCTTAATCTAAAATGTGGGGTTAAGAGATCTTGGTGGGTCATGTTTTTTATATGCACATAGTAATTTCCATTGGATGTATTTGGAAAAGTAAAATTTCCAATACTATCTGCTACTATAATTTTTGAGACACGTCCATCAGGAGCATGATGTAGACTTACTTGTGCATATGGGATTGGTGCTGCATTTTCATCTATGATACGACCAACGATTGTAGTAGAATTTTGAGCATATGCAGCAAATAAGGTGAAAACTAAAAATAAACTAATAAAGTATCTACAGTGATGAAACATGTCAGCAAGATTAAGTGGTTATGGATGGAACTTTTTTGGATTTTTTTACTGTTTTTTTCTTTTTCCCCCACCAGATATAGAAGCCAGTAATGGGTAAAGTTGCACAAATGAGTGAAGCTAAAAAGTAGATGATTTTAGTGGTCATTCCACCAATAAATCCTGTATGTAGGGCATAATTTGACCGCATGAGCCATTCTGTGGTGTTCGCATCATCGATAGGTCCTTGTTTTCGACCGGTGAGTTCTAAAGTATTGCGATCAAAATTTAAATCTCTCCATGTTCCGTTTGCCATATCCGTACAAGCATAAACTGTTTTTTCTTCTTCCTCAGGGTAGTGTACGATAACTGCTTCTTTATTATGACGAGCGTATTCATGTCGTACTTTATACCAGATTTGATCCGCAACGAGCAATGCATCATTTAAAGGTTGGTCATCTGGAGTTTCTTTTTCCACTTGTTCGACGTTAGGTTTGTTTGGATATCCTCCACTAAGCCATACCACGGATTTGCGCATCCAAGGAAAACTCATCACTAATCCAGTAAGGCACATCACTAATGCTATTGTCAATGCGTAAAAACCTAAAACATTATGCAGGTCATAATTAACACGTTTAAATTTAGCGCGCCATTTTATTTTGAAACTTTGTTCCCGAGATCTTTTATTCCATTTTTTTGGCCACCACAATATAAGTCCTGTTATTAATAGCGAAAAGAATATAAATGTACTCCAGCCTACAACTTGACGACCTATCTTGTTTGGCATCCATAAGTGACGGTGCCCCTCATCCATGAAATGAAAAAAATCTTCGTGGTTGACTACGGCTAGTATCTCGGCGGTGTAAGGGTTTACATAAACTAAACTGTCAGAGTGATCTAAACTTACTTTTACGGATTTGTCTAAACCGTAGTACCATGAACTAGCGATTTCTTTGTCTGGAATAGCGGCTTGGACTGCTTTATATATGGCAGAAGGAGGGAGTTGATCCTCGGACTTTTGTGCTTCTACTCGAATATAGTTGGTGGTTAATTCTTTGATGTCATGTTCGAAGACAAGCACACAGCCAGTAATACTCAGGATGACGACAGGTATACCTGCCGCTAATCCCAACCAAAGATGTAACCATGCATTAATTTTGCTGAGCATAATGATTTACAGTAATATGTATGAAGTGATAAAATTTATTCTGTCAAAGGGATACTTTGACAGAATAAATGGATTTTTTTAATAATTGATTTTACTCATTGACGAAACACCTGCTACTCCGACAAATTTTAAACCTTTTTTCGCTGTTGCATTCTTGATGTCAATCGTGTAAGTATAATATTGTTTGTCTTCTAAGTTTTGACATGTATAGTAAGCCTTGCTACCATCTTTTTCAACAAATACGACATCCTTATAGCCTTGTTGCTCATGAGCAGGAATTTCTTTGATTTCTGTCATCTTTTTTGTTTGGATATCTACAATATATAATTTGACTAATCCACCACCTACACCTTCAGCTTGCTGGCCTTTATTATAGATGGTCATTAAAAATTTGTCATCTTTAAGATAGCTTCCTCTAGCAATTTTTCCATTTCCTAATGATTCGATATCAAAGTAATAGTCTTTATCAAATTCATCTGTTCCTTTCTTGATTCTTAGGAATCCCGATTTGTTTTTAGAGGCTAATGATGCTTCATTTGCAGAGAACCACACATATGCATCGCCTTTATCGTCAACAGCAAGACCTTGCTGGGCCCACCAGTTTCCTATGTGTGAACCACGACCATCTCTGATGGTTTTTTCAAATTTCAACTCTGGATAAGAGAATATCCCGATATAGGTTGTGTCGGTAGTCGTAAATTTTCCACCCCAATTGCCTGAACCATCAGCCGATTGAAAAGGGATATATATTTTACTTCCAACTTGAAATACGCCAGTCCAGATGGCCATTCTGGTGCCTCCTAGTACTTTAGATAAGTCTACGGTGTTTTTATTTGCTATAGAGAAGTTTTGTGCATCGTAATTTCTTAGTGTTGCAACAGGATTAACTATACTTCTATTGGTTGTACCTAAAATAATATTTTTGTCACCATAATGACCATAGATACCCGCAGTTTCTGCATTTACTTGCTCATTTTTAAGTCTTTGTAAATCACCTTTATTATCAATATTATAAGGTGTTATTGGACCTTGACCGCCATATGTTAATCCGAAGATATGGTTGTTTTGGTTGATAAAGGACAATTCTGTAGCGGGCATACCATTGCCTACTATACTGATAGAACCCTCATTTACATTGTCTGTTGCTAAGATATAATTGCCTGTAGCTCCACCTTCGCCAGCACCTTGTCCATTCACTATAAAAACAAATTTTTCTCTTTTTCCAGAATTTCCAGTATCACCTTCTCCATCTGAAGGATTATCTTTTGAACATGCAGTAATGGCTAAAACACCACATGCCAGTGTTAGCATTTTTAAAATGTTTAAATTTTTCATTGTATTTGTTATTGAATTGTGATTGTTATTTTGTACGTATAAAGTATCTGAACTTAATATTGAAAGATCTACTTGGTTTTTGCATTTCGAAATTGTCAAAACGCGTTGCATCCGTGAGGTTATTACATTCTAAAGCAATATTATATTTTCCAGAAGCTAAAGAATAAATGATATTGACATCATGGGATACTTGGGTTGGGATTCTATATCGTTCAGATGGGGTCGCTAAACTTGACCAATCTAAAAAGAACTCTTGTATATATTGTAGATTGTATCCTATTGTCAGCGTATTATTTTGTTTGCCTAAATGGTGAAAATAGTACGAAGCGTCCGCATTGCCATATAGAAAAGGCATATTCGGCATTCGATCTTTATAGATGCTGCTTTGTATAATTTGCGCAGGCTCAACTTTAGTTGTATTGATCAAGTTTTGGTAAGTTATATTACCCCCAATAGAAAGCTGATTTTTGAAATAATATTTTAAATTGATATCTATACTATTATTCTTTACACTTCTTAGGTTAGCACTCTTGAGCTCTCTTTTGTTATTACTGGTCAGTGGTCCTACGTATTGGCGTATAAAATCTTGAGCATTTCGGTAAATGTAATTGGCATCGATGATGAGTTGATTGCTTTCCTTCCATTTCAGAACATAAGACAATCCGAAGTTAATATTGTCAGTGCTCTCGGGTCTTAAGGTCGGGTTGCCACTTATATTTATGGCATCACCAAATAATTCGGTGTTGTCTGGAAGTCTATACGCTTTTTCATAAGAAGCTTTTAATTGTATATTTGGATTAATAAAATAGGAGGTTGCTAAGCCATATCCGAATTTATTTATTGATATAGCTATATCTTCGTATACATCGACACCAGTTTCATTGAAGTATTTTCCGTTTTGGTTATAGTTTTTAATAAAAAGATTGGCGTCCCAATGATCCTTTAACGAGGTTCTATATCCGATTCCAGTAATATTTTTTGTTGTCTTGCGAGGAAGTTTGTTAATTTCTAAATCTGGATAATAATGATCTTTACCTTTTCGGTCAAATGTTGTTAATAAATGATTGATCATAATACTATTATTTTCGTTGAGGGCATAAGAGATATTGGCTGTAAGATTACCATTGTTGTTTTTGTAGCGGTAATCAGTTAAGTCATTTTCTCCTCCAGGAGCATTTGGGTCTTTTGGGTTTTTTGGTCTGCTTTCTCCTGTCCAAGTGAATCTTCTTGGCACAGTGTCTAAGCTTCGTTCCTGACCGAAATTGTAACGTGCATTTAGAGTAACATCAAGACCTTTTGTCCATAAATTTTTCTTGATATACTTCCATGTAGGTTGAACGATATTCCCCAGACTTTCTCTACCACCGTATACATCTTCCATGGTATTGCCGGTCTGGATTTCTTTTTTATTTTGACCGAGTGTAATTCCAAACAGAAGTTGGTCTGCATATTTTTTATTTGAAACTCCTATATTATAGATCAAGGTTTCATTTCTGTAAGTATCGTGAAAACGTTTTCTTCTTTCGGTAGGAAAATATTTCTCCGTATCGAAGTTATATGACCTTACATTTACCCAGTAATTATTATCCGAATAGTTTTGGAATGCAGATAATGTCATTGTAAATCCGTTGTCAGCTACGTAACCGGTATTGACAGAAGATTTATGGGTATTGAATGATCCAAATGAATAGGAAGCATCGATATATTTGCCTGGTTGGTTTTTTGTCACGATATTAACTGCTCCACCCAGAGCATCACCTCCTAACCATACGGGGACGACTCCTCGGTATACTTCTACACGTTCAGCAAAATTGATAGGAATATTGTTTAATTGGAAAGATGATCCAAAATTATCCATCGGTATACCATCTAAAAATAACTTAATCTGATTTCCGGAAAATCCATTTAAGCTAAAAGACATGTTTGATCCGACACCACCAGACTCGCGTAATCTCACGCCAGAAACTCGATTAAGAGCTTGCCCAATATCCATAGTCGTATTGTACAATTTCTTGGCATCTATAGCTGTAACATTAAAGGGTTGTTGTTGTACTTCCTGGGCTTCTGACCGTGCAACAATCTCTACCTCATCCATTGTGGTATGTTGTGTGGTCAAGTGGATCGTGGACAATTCTGTTGTTAATTGGCTCATGTGGAATGCTTTTTCTTTGGCTTGATGCCCAACAGCTGAAATACGTATCGTATGATTGCCAAAAGCAAGATTTTTGATTGAAAATAATCCATTCTTATCTGCTTGTGTAACTTGGCTTGTTCCTATCAGGGTAATAGTTGCTCCTTCTATCGGTTCATTTGAATTCGTGCTTACCTTTCCCTTAAGTTCCCCTTTCTGCTGTGCGTAACAAGTAAGCGATATGATTAAAAATAGATTTAACCATATAATTTTTAATTTTAACATTCCTTTATTTAGATTAATTATACATAAGGATGTTGCGTAACTCTACATTTACCGAAGGTCAACGTATGAGAAATATGGATAAAAAAGTTAGTCGCCTAAATGATAGCACTATAATTAATCCATATTTTATAAATATTGGAGTAACTAAGAGAATTAAGGAACTATCAATTGCTAATATTATAAGTTATAGTGATGGTTTATTAGAGGGATGTAATTAAAAGCAGTACGCTCTGAAGATAGAGAGATCTGTGAAGGAGTTCAGTTTATTTACTGTGATTTTAGGTCATGTAGTAATCATAGCTTGATATTTTTCTGAAGCTATATACTATAAATCGGAGAAGTAGGTTAATCTTAATCTAATGACTTTACTACATCTGACAGCTGAATCTAAATTTAATAAGAGTCAACCATAGAAATGCATACCAATTTACAACGATCTGTTTTTGTCAATAAAAATTAATTCAATTTATCGACACGAACCATGAAATTGGTTTCATGGTTCAGTTTTAATCCTTTATTGATTTTTTTTGTCTTGATATCATATATCCAGATTTGATGATTATCATCTTTGTCATCAATGGTTATATAAGCTTTGCCATTCTCGACAAGCACAGATTCCTTACGGGTGCCTTTATCAAAAGGGAGATCTAACTTCGTGACCTTATTTTTCAAAAGATCTACTCGATAATATTCAAATTGATAAGTGGAATGATGATCACTAAAATCAGTATAGCGATCTTTTCTTTCACTGCGGATGATTGCTTCATTATTTCCTAGATACCACATGCCATAGGCATGATTTTTTGTGGCTGCAGTTAAATTGATGCAATAGTCAGGATCGATCATGGAACTGTTTTTTTCAAATCTAAAGATTGCTGTCGGTTTAGTCAGATTGTTTCCTAGGGCAATTCCAGGACAGCTCATAAAGTAAAAATTGCCTTGTTCATCATGGAAGCTATAGGATTGTACGGTATTGATGCCGCCTGGATAAGTAGATCTACTATCTTTATTTATGGACTTTATTTGTAATGTCTGTGGATCTAGTGTCGCAAAATACATCGTGTCAATTGTTGTAAAGTCTGTTTCATTGATGACTTTATTATAGGTATATCCGAGGATCAAATTTTTGTTATGCAAGGTGCTGAATCCAATTGATACCGTTGAAAAATTGGATGGGGCCGGGGGTAACGCTATTTGTTCTTTTTGTAGAACTTCAAACTTCTTAACATCTATTTTATAATAATGCAGTTTGCTGTAGGTTTTATTATCAACTGTAAAAATCAATAATGTGTCTTTTCCTTGCCAATTCATATTTTCTATATATTCATCTGGCATTGCGATGGCAGCTATTTCTGATAATGCATTTTCTTTAATTTCAAATTTGCGAAATTTTGCATTTTTTATGTGATAGAAATAACCGTCATGAATGATAATGCTGCGATCGAAATATTGCGTAGGTAAATTGATACCTTGTTTAAGAATATCAACTATTCCTGAATCAAGAGAATTGACTGTGACAATTGTATTGCCTAAATTCTTATTCATGATATAGAGACTGTATTTGTCGTGGGGAGGACTAATTTGATCCCGACTAGAACAGCCAATAAAAACAACTATTAATAAAAGAAGTAGAAATTTAGAAATAGGTTTTAATTGCATGAAAGAAGATATTAATATGGGCGACTATATAATGTTAAACTGTAACCTAAGTTGGTTTTGTATCGTAGGCGCTAAGAAAGTAAGCTCAGATTGGGAAAGAATAATTTGCTTGCCTGTATTTTTAGAATTAAGGATAAAATAAGTTTCCCCATTTTTCAGCTCTTTTTTCTCCCTAGTACCTGTAAAATTAAACTCAAAATCTTTCTTAGGTATGATCACCATGGTACCTAATGAGAAAAATTCTCCTGTTTCGATATTAATCTTGGCTGTAGCATGCTTTCCTAATATAAGTTCATAGCTATTCTTATCAAAATATTTTGAATTTGGACCGGTGCTATTGTCAAATATGGCATAACTGATCTCCTTATCTATATTATTTTTAGATATATAGAAACCAAATATAATAAGTAGAGAAGCAGCGATAGCGATATAACGAAACCGTTTTTTAATCAGGTTTTCATTTTTTATTACGGGAGATTCCGTGAGATGCGGACTGATGTTTTCCCAAATTTCTGACTGGATATGGGACTTGTCTGCTTGAGAAATGGAAAGCGAGGGAAAGTCTAAAGTATCATCTATAAGCCATTCTTCCACAAGATTTCGTTCTTCTGGAGTGCATTGGTTCAAATGATATTTTTCTATCAACTTATGATCAACTTGCATCGCAATATTTACTTATGACAAAAATACAGGAATTCTTTATCATTTAATTAATATAATCCGTTAATTCCATTTTTAACGTTTTTAAAGCCTTGGAAATATGATATTCTACAGCTCTTTCTGAAATATACAGTTTCGTGGCAATTTCTTTATTCGTAAGGCCTTGATCTCTGCTCATCTGAAAAACCTTTTTGCATTGAGTAGGCAGTTCATTGACCAATTTTGATATTTTTTGTGACAGTTCCTCGGCAATCAATGGATATTCCACATAATAGTTTTGTTTATTATTAGTGAAATTTTCTAAATGTTGCTGACGAGTAACTTTGTTACGAATGTATTCAAATGTTTTTAGTTTTACGGCGCGTATCAAGTAACGCTCTACTTCTTTCAGTCTAAGGCTATCGCGACGTTCCCATAAAGACTTAAATACTTCCTGCACAATTTCTTTTGCGACTTCTTCATCTTGAATGTTTTTCAAACAAAAAGCAAACATACCCTCCCAGTACTGCAGGTATATTTGCTCAAAGTTTTCTTTATTTATGATAAAAATATTTGTTTCCAAAATAAGAAGCTGCTACTTAATCTGTGATTTAAGATAGCAAATATACTCTTATTTAGATTCGTTTTAAATTATTTTGATATTCCTTGTACAAATTTAGCTAATGCCTTGCCCGGATCGGTACTTTTCATAAAGTTTTCACCAATAAGAAAAGACTGATAACCAATATTTTTTAATTCACGAATTGTGCTCGGATCTGAGATCCCGCTTTCAGATACTTTTATATAATGATCAGGAATTTTGTTGACTAAATCGTAAGAATGTGTAAGTGATACTGAAAAATCTTTTAGATTTCGGTTGTTAACACCTATGGCATCAATTGTATCAAATAAATTGTCTTTTAATTCTTGTTCGTTATGAACTTCTAAAAGTACATTTAGACCTAAAGATTTTGCATAGCTTGATAGTTCTTGTATCTCTTCTACTTTCAAACATGCGGCTATTAATAATATAATATCAGCCCCATAAGCTTTGGCTTCGGTAATTTGATATTTATCAATAATAAATTCTTTACGCAGTAATGGAATGGTCAATACTTCTCTGGCTACTTTTAAATCGTCTAAACTTCCTTGAAAAAAATCGGCATCTGTCAGCACAGAAATAGCTGATGCTCCAGCTTCTTGATACCCTTGGACGACCTCGGCAACACTGTTGGTGTCATTAATTATGCCTTTGGAAGGAGACGCTCTTTTATATTCTGAAATAATACCAGTACGCTGTGGATCAAGAACAGATTCTTTTAGTGAATAGCAAGTTCTATCAAAGAGTGGATATTGACTTAATTCTTCAATTGATACCTTGGATTTTGATTCAGCGACTTCAATTCTCTTTCTTTCAACTATTTTATCTAAAATTGTCATTTCTATTTTTTTAACCAGTTTTCAATTAATTGTTTCCCATTTTCTGTTAAGACAGATTCGGGATGAAATTGTAACCCCTTTACGTCCAGCGTTGTGTGAGATAGTGCCATAATAACACCATCTTCATCAGTTGCTGTTATTTTTAAAGATGCGGGTAGGGAGGAAGCTTCGACTGCCCAAGAGTGATACCTGGCAATTTTGCTGTGATTGCTATAATTTTCAAATAATGATTCAGCGGGATCGGTGATAATTAAATCTGTCGCAACACCGTGAAGTGGTCGAGGCATGTTATACAATTTGCCTCCAAAAACCTCTGCAATTGCTTGTTGTCCCAAACAAATACCCAAAATACTCTTGGTATCAGCATATGCGCGAATGACATCTAATAATAAGCCCGCTTCTTCAGGAATACCGGGACCTGGAGATAATAAAATTTTATCGAAAGCAGCTACATCTTCTAATTTGAATTTATCATTTCTCCATACGGTATACTCTTGATCGCACTCTTGTAATAGGTGTATCAAATTGTACGTGAAAGAATCGTAATTATCGATTACTAATATTTTATGATTGCTCATGGAAAATTTCTGTTTCTTTATTAATGAAATGATTGATAATAGATTGAAATATACTTTCAACTAGTTTTCCTTCAATATTAAAGGAGTATGCCCATTCGTTTCTTTGTTCGAGCATGTTGATGACTCTTTGCTCAGCCTTTACTTCCTCTAGTGACGATTTGTAGTGAGCGGCTTGTTGAACATATTCAGCGCGCTGTGCAAGAAGCTCTATAATTCTGTAGTCGATACAATCAATTGAACTACGTATGTGTGATAAGTTATCACAATATGCTAACGGTCTAATCATAACGTCTCTGCTAATTCTAAAGCTTTTCTCAAAGCTGCTATTTTATTGTTTACTTCTTGTAATTCCATCTCAGGGTCTGAGTCGAGTACAATACCACCGCCCGCTTGGTAGTTCAGTAGATTTTGTTTGCTTAAGAATGAACGGATCATAATGGCATGATTAAAGTCACCATTGAAACCCATATAGCCAATCGCACCGCTGTAAAACGAACGTTGTTGACCTTCATATCTGTCTATCAGTGTAAGGGCCATGTGCTTTGGGGCGCCGCTTAGTGTGCCCGCTGGGTAAGTATCGCCAACAACGTCAAAGGGATTGACTCCGGGCTTTAATTTGCCCGATACTTTGGATACTAAATGAATGACATGCGAATAGTACTGTGCTTCTTTATATGATTTTACTTCGACATGGCTACAGTGTCTGCTTAAATCATTTCTTGCTAAATCGACAAGCATCACATGTTCAGCTGATTCTTTTGGATCGTTTTTAAGCTGTTCGGCGATTTTAATATCTTCTTCCATATTGCCGGTACGTTTGAAAGTTCCAGCAATTGGATATATAGTAGCTTCACCATTTTTGATAGTCAACTGCGCTTCGGGTGAAGAACCAAATAATTTGAAATTACCGTAATCAAAATAAAATAAATAGGGAGATGGATTAATAGATCGCAACGCACGATATACATTAAATTCATCACCTAGAAAAGGTGTTGAAAAAGCACGTGATGGAACAATCTGGAAAACGTCGCCTCGTTGGATATGTTCTTTCACCTTTTTCACCAATTCGCGATGTTCTTGATCGGATCTGTTTGAAGTCTCTTCTCCAGTTCTGCGAAAGGTATACTCTGGAAAGTTTTTATTTTGAATTAAATATTGAAGTTTGTCCAGTTCTGATGCTTCATCATCTAATAAATGTTCATATACAAACAGTTCGTTGCGAAAATGGTCGATCGCGATTACGTATTTGTACACATGGTACTGTAAATGCGGGATATCTAGATTTGGACTTGGAGTCGTTGTCAGCTTGATATCTTCGAAATGCTCTATGGTATCAAATGTGAAATATCCAAATAATCCATTTGATATGATATTACGTTCTGTAGAGTGTGTTGCTTCAAAAGCTTTTCTAAAAATAGCAACCTCTTCTTTTAAATTGATTTCTTCCTTGCTCTTAATAATGAGCATTTCATTTGGATACGCAATTTCTAATTGCTGACTATCTAACTTGATATGTGCAATCGATTGGCAACAGATGTAACTGATATTGTTGTCTCTGCTATGATAGTCAGAGCTTTCAAGTAATATGCTATTTGGAAAGACATCACGTAATCTGAGATAGATGCTAACTGGTGTTGTCGTATCAGCAAGCAATTTTTTAAGATTTGTTTTAAACGTGTATTTCATTTTATTCTTTAATTTTAAACATAAAAAAAACCCGATACTGAGTAGCATCGGGTTTGAACTTCCATAAATGGTTTTGGTTGATTATGAAATATTTTGACAATACCAATTAGTCCCCGATGCTTATTGCTTCAGGCCACCACCAATTTGTATATGTTCTAACTGTCGTCATTGTATCACAAATTTATAAAAAAAAATGATTACGCAAACTTTTTATGATAAATAATCAATAAAAAGTGAAATTTATTAGTCATTTAATAAATCAGGTCGTCTTTCTCGGGTACGAATAAGTTGTTGTTCGTCTCGCCAAGCTGAAATTTTAGCTTCATGTCCGCTGAGTAAAACATCAGGAACTTTATGGCCTTTCCAATCTGCTGGACGCGTATAAATGGGTGCATCTAATAATCCGTCTTGAAAGGAATCCGATAAAGCTGATGTTTCGTCAGACAAAACTCCAGGTATTAATCTGATGATAGCATCTGTTAAAATGGCAGCTGGTAATTCTCCTCCAGATAACACATAATCACCGACAGAAATCTCTTTTGTAACATAAATATCTCGAATACGCTGATCAATCCCTTTATAATGTCCACAAAGAATCATCATATTGCCCTTCGTAGATAGATTATTTGCTATTTCTTGATTGAGAGTTTCTCCATCAGGGGACATAAATATGATTTCATCATAATTTCGCTCAGACTGAAGTTTCTCAATACATGCAGCAAAAGGTTCTATTTGCATCACCATACCCGAACCTCCTCCATATGGATAGTCGTCAACACTTTTTTGCTTATTGGTCGCAAAATCACGAAGATTATGAACAACAATTTCAGCCAAACCTTTTTTCTGTGCTCGCTGTAAAATAGAATGCGCAAACGGGCTTTCTAATAAACTTGGAAGTACGGTAATTATATCAAATCGCATGTGACAAAGATACACAAAATTGAAAATTACTATTATTAATTTCTTTTATACGTGACGATGTCAAACATCGTCACGCGGGCGTGCGAAAATAAATAGGTATGAGCTTCATATAATTTCTAACAATAATGAACTCTGCATTTACCATAAAAATAATACTTACTACATTTATAAGATTGATTCGCTTATCTTTGCGCAAAAAAAAAGCGAATAAAAGTGATTAACGTAAATAATATTTCAGTTTCCTTTGGTGGAACAACTCTTTTCTGTGATGTATCATTTTCAATTAATGAGAATGATAAAATTGCTCTAATGGGAAAAAATGGAGCGGGTAAATCGACATTATTGAAGATTATTGCTGGCGCAGGTAAGCCTACGACAGGTAATGTATCTGGTCCAAAAGATGCAGTTATTGCATACTTACCCCAGCATTTATTAACGCAAGATAATGTGACAGTCTTTGAGGAAACGTCAAAAGCTTTTGAAGAGGCTTATCATATGCGTGATGAACTGGAGCAGTTGAACGAACAGTTAAATGTAAGAACAGATTATGAAACTGATGATTACATGAAACTTATAGAAAGAGTATCCGAGTTAAGTGAGAAATTTTATTCGATTGAGGAAGTTAACTATGATGCAGAGGTTGAAAAAGTATTAAAAGGTTTAGGTTTTGAGCGTTCGGATTTTACGCGTCAAACTTCAGAATTTTCGGGTGGATGGCGCATGCGTATTGAATTGGCAAAAATTTTATTGAAAAAACCAGATTTAATATTATTGGATGAGCCGACCAACCATATGGATATTGAAAGTATTCAATGGTTAGAGGATTTTCTATTGAATTCAGCGAAGGCTGTTATTGTTATTTCACACGATAGGGCTTTTGTTGATACGATCACTAACCGCACTATAGAGGTTACAATGGGGCGTATCTATGACTATAAGGCAAAATATAGCCACTATCTGGAATTGAGAAAGGAACGTCGTCAGCATCAACTGAAAGCTTATGAGGAACAACAACGTTTCATCGCCGATAATCAGGAATTTATAGATCGATTTAGAGGTACATATTCAAAAACTCTTCAAGTCCAATCTCGTGTCAAGATGTTGGAAAAATTAGATGTCATTGAGATTGATGAGGTGGATACATCGGCATTAAGATTGAAATTTCCACCTTCACCACGATCAGGGCAATATCCTGTCATCGTGGAGGAGTTAACCAAAAAATACGGTGACCACGTTGTTTTTCAAAAAGCTGATATGGTCATCGAACGTGGTGAAAAAGTCGCTTTTGTAGGTAAGAATGGTGAAGGAAAATCAACTATGATCAAAGCTATCATGGGAGAGATCGATTATGAAGGTTCATTGAAAATAGGACATAATGCTAAAATCGGTTATTTTGCACAAAATCAAGCTGCGCTTTTGGATGGCGAATTAACCGTATTTGATACGATAGATCAAATTGCTGTAGGTGACGTTAGAGTTAAAATAAAAGATCTTTTGGGTGCGTTTATGTTTAGCGGAGATGATACGACGAAAAAGGTAAAGGTGCTATCTGGCGGTGAAAAAACACGATTAGCGATGATAAAATTGCTGTTAGAGCCGGTTAACGTTCTTATTCTGGATGAACCTACCAACCACTTGGATATGAAAACGAAAGATATTATTAAAGATGCTCTCCAAGATTTTGATGGAACTTTGATTTTAGTATCGCATGATCGTGATTTTTTGGATGGCCTAGCTAAAAAAGTATTTGAATTTGGAAATAAACGCGTTCGTGAACATTTTGAAGATATAAAAGGATTTCTTGAATATAAAAAAATGAATAGCTTAAAAGATATCGAACGGTAAATTATAATCGAATATCGAGTCAGGAAAGGTAAGTATCGTCAATACTTACCTTTTTGTATTATGGGTGATATGAAGATCTCAAACTAGCCTTAGTTAATCGCTCTAAAGTTTCGCAAAACTTTAGAGCGATTAAAAGAAATGTGGAGTATATTTGATTCTATATTGCGAAAAGTGCCTTTTTTATTTATTTTAACAATAACACATACTAACACATGATTTCTGTATATAAACTAAAGCCAAAATTTCAGCAACTATTAAAGCCTATATTGGCTTTCTTCTATAAAAGAAATGTGACTGCAAATCAAATAACCATAGCTTCGATCGTACTTTCATTACTGATTGGCTTATTATTTTGGAGTGCTGATTATTGCAGCTGGTTTTTTTTAGCTCTTCCTATAGGTTTACTGATTCGTATGGCTTTAAATGCATTGGATGGTATGATGGCGAGGACATACAATCAAACTAGCAAAAAAGGAGAATTGTTAAATGAAATTGGAGATGTCGTATCTGATGTTTTTGTCTTTTTTCCGTTGATTAAATTTCTTCCAGAAAGTCTCTATCTGATTATTATCTTCATCATATTGAGTATAATCAACGAGATGGCGGGTCTGATGGGAAAGGTCGTGGGTACTGCACGTCTATACGACGGGCCAATGGGTAAAAGTGACCGTGCTTTATTAGTGGGTTTGTATGGAATATTAGCCTTCTGCCAAGTGTCCTTACAGCATAGTTCTTTATATATTTTTGCGGTTATTAATATATTATTAATCATCAGTACGTTAACAAGGTTGAAAAAATCTTTAATCTAAATATGAAAGAGCAAGATCCTGTTAATGGAAAATTTTCGGATGTCCCTATCCGTGTGAAAAGTTGGGTATATATTATTATTCTTTTTTCTTTAGGTATTATTAATTCCCTAACGATGACAATCTTTGTCAGCTTGCTTACCTTTCAGGGGATGAAGGAAATTTTTAGGATGATCAAACCAAACTTCTCCTTTCTTCCTTTATTAATTTTGCTAACTTGTTTACAGGCGTACTTCATTTATTTTATTTCCGATACTGCTTATCTCCGTTATGCTATTATTACTATATTAATCGTCTTAATAATTTTATTCATCGTTTGGAAATTTTCTTTTAAAGCTCTGCTTTCTTTTGGAATAGGACTCTGTATCACGTTGATCTGTTTTGCTTACCTGGCATATATACGATCTATTGAATATCCGATCGTACCTCATTTTGGTCTTCGATTAATAATCTTTATTGTTGTTGTCACAGAGCTAAACGATGTTTTTCAATACCTATCAGGTAAATTCTTCGGTAATAAACCGATTGTCCCACAAATCAGCCCCAATAAAACTTGGGAAGGGCTAATTGGAGGTGTTATTCTGACAACACTACTGAGTAATCTATTGGGTTATCTATTATTTTCATTTTATGATTTACTCAATTTTACGTTCATGGGATTATTACTTGGGATATTGGGATTTGGTGGAGATGTGCTTATGTCTTATATGAAGCGCAAAGCACATATCAAAGATACAGGCACTTTAATTCCGGGACATGGCGGACTATTGGATCGGATGGATAGCTTAACTTTTAATGCGCCAGCCTTCTTTCTTATTGTACAGTATATTTTATTAAAATGATGGCTAAGAAGGAATTTGAAAGGGCAATTGTCTTCTCTGGAGGAGGAACGCGCTTTGCATTATATACGGGTATGTATGCTGCATTAGTAGACATGAACATGTCTCCTGATCTTATTGTTGCTAGTTGTGGGGGAGCTATTGCTGCGGCTGTTATCAACACTTTTTCCCAAGTTAATGAACAAAAAGAATATCTTAAGTCAAAGGAATTTTATGATTTTGTTGCTCAAATAAAATTGACAGACCATAAAAGTATTTTTAAGATCGGATATTACTCTTTATTGAAGACTTTTCACAAAGAATATGCTCCATATATAGAAGACGTACTAGATCGATACTTGGTCGAAATGCCTCAAGATTTAACAGTCTTGTTACCGACATTGAAACAACAAGAAAACAACAGCCCTAAAATCATTGTTGTAGGTTCTAAGATGTTGTTTACACCTCTTGAGGTTTTATTTAAAAGGGGAGATAGGAAGCTCTATCAAAAAGTATTGTTTACAGACGTAGAAACTGCTAAAAAGATCACTGCCGATCAAATTGAAATTGAATCTGAGAACTATTTGCATAGCGCGGTTTCAAAAGAAATTTTGATCGAAAGCTCAGTGCCACTTCATCAAGCTGTGCGCATATCGATATCCGATATGTTTTACGTAGCACCAGTAGAGATTGGACAAAATTATTATGCTGGAGGAGCGATAGATTTGGTTCCAATAGAATTAGCACAATACTTAGCAGATCATACTTTTATAGAGCGAAAACAGTCGTATAAACCTGTAGAGGAAGCATTAGTAAGAGCCGTGTTAGGATTCAGTGGAAATGAACGATTACGTGAGGTAGAAGTGCAACATGCGGATTATTGGATTGATACTCGAGATGCTCCCCAAATCCTTAAAGGACATTATTGTGCTAAGTATGTAGACTGGTTCAAGGGAGAGATTGTTGTAAAACGACCAGATACTATTGAGCATTATCAAGATGATATTGAACGACAATGGCAATATGGTTATCAGAAGACATTAGAAAGTTTAAAAAGATGAAAGTTTTTATTGCAGGCGGAACATCTGGCATTGGTGCGGCATTAGCTAATTTGTATCTGGCTAAAGGTTATCTTGTTGCTATTTGTGGAAGAGACTTACAAAAAACTGTTATTGAAAACGGCAATTTAACGAAATATGAGGTTGATGTGTTAAATGTGGAAATGCTGCAGCTTTATGTTCTTGACTTTGTGCAACAGGAGCCTTTGGATCTTTTTATTAATACAACAGGTAGCTATGCTGATGATGTCGCTCGAAAGATCCGATATAATGAAAGCATTGATATGTTACAAATCAATATTTTAGGTACTATTAATTGTTTTGAGATAGCAAGAAAAGTTATGCGTAAACACAATCAAGGCCATATAGTCACGATTGCATCCGTTTCTGGGACGCTACATTACCCAAAAGCAAGTCTATATAGTAAATCCAAAAGAGCGGTGATTCAAATTGCTGATGCATATCGTAAGGCATTAGAACCATTTGGGATCACAGTCACGACTATTGCTCCTGGGTATGTGGATACCCAAAAATTGCGCGATCTTAATCAACAGAATTTATCAAAGAAACCTTATTTAGTTTCACAAGAAGAAGCTGCCATCTATATTGCTGACGCTATCGTTAAAAAAAAGGAACTTTATGTTTTCCCCTGGAAGATGAAAGTCTTGATGAAGTTTCTGTCTTATTTTCCTGCTCGGTTTTTGGATATTATGATGTATAAAAAAGCAAAATGGATGAAAAACGATTGACGATACAACTTAAAATCAAAGCAGCATTGGCCTGCTGGTTTATATTTTCATTAATTTACAACGGTAGTGCTTATTATGCTTCTAATTTGGAAGTTGTACCTTCTTTTGTATTTAGTTTTGAAAGATATATTCCTTTTATTCCTTGGATGATTATTCCATATATGTCCAGCGGATTGTTTTTTTTGTCACTTTGTTTTCTATGTCGTACTAGATCTCAATTGATGGTATATCTAAAACGTGTTGTGCTATTAACGGTGGCATCTGGTATTTTCTTTATCCTTATTCCGCTTCAGTTTTCTTATTCAAAACCAATTGTCAATACTTTTCCGTTATATTATTTTTTTGATTTTTTAAAGACTTGGGATTCTCCCTTCAATCAAGCACCATCATTACATATTGGTTATGCTTGTTTGTTTTGGTCTGTATTAAAAGAACGTTTATTTGGAGTTGTGAAATTCATTTTTGGATTCTGGTTAATTCTTTTAGGAATATCGACATTGACTATTTATCAACATCACTTCATAGATGTAATAACGGCATTAATACTTGTACAGATTGTTTTGATATTAACCTTTCCCAGTAAAAAATTAGCTACGTGCAGGAATCAATACATTGCTTGTTTTTATTATCTATTCAGTTTTATAGTATGTTTATTGGCTTCCTTATGCTATGAATTAAATCTTATCTATTGTTTTGTAGCAGTATGGGTCAGTATAATGGTCTTTATGGTTGGGTTACAATATCAATATAACCGTCACCATTTTTTAAAAGATAAACATGGACATATTTCAATCTTGAAAAAGATATTTTATTTTCCTTATCAGTTTTCATATTATTTAATATGGCATTTTTTCAGGAAAAAACAAGAAAAGATACTCTTAGAAATATTGCCAAACATGTTTATTACAGCTCGATTAACCAATAAAGAAATTATAGCTTGTCAGATATCTAAAAAGGATTATGTATATGATTTGTCAGCAGAGTTGGAGGAAAATAGGATCATTAGGGAACAGTGTTTGTATTATTCATTCCCTATATTGGATATTGGAGTAGCTTCAATTGTTGATCTGGAAAATCTGGTTAGCAAGATAGCGGTCGCGTATAGGCAACGATGTCCAGAAACAAGAGTGATCATACACTGTACCATGGGGTATTCCAGAAGTACATTAGTAGGTGTATTATTGTTGAAAAAAATATTATATTTAAACATAAACCAATCAATTGCTTTGATGCAAGAAAAGAATAAAAATAGTATTCTACATGCCGCTTCAATTGACTTATTAAAATGAAAAGATGATGAACACAGGATATTTTAAAAGTTTTGACGGAAGTGACATTTTTTATAGAGCATGGAATTTTCGACCCAATCAAAAAACATTGATCATTATACACCGTGGTCACGAACATTCTGAACGGTTACATGAGATCGCCACGGATGCTCAGTTTGAGGGATATAATGTTTTCGCTTATGATCTTCGTGGGCATGGTTACACCAAAGAACCGGTATCACCAATTTTCATGGATAATGTACGGGATTTGGATATGTTTTCTAAATATCTGCATCAGCAATACCAGATAAATGAACAAGATATTTTCGTAATTGCCAATAGCATAGCTGGAGTTATTGTGACGTCATGGGTTCATGATTTTGCTCCCCCAATTGCAGGTATGGCTTTGTTAGCTCCTGCATTTGAGATTAAATTATATGTTCCTTTTGCTAATGAGTTTATTGGTTTTACAACCAAACTAAAAAAAGATTTAGTGATTCAAAGTTATGTCAAGTCTAAAGTTTTAACTCACGATAAAGCACAACAGGAGGCGTATGATCAAGATCCGCTGATTTCAAAGTCGATTAATGGTAGGTTATTAGTGGATTTACAAAGTGCAGGTAAAAGATTGGTGGAGGATGCCGCAGCGATTAATATTCCAACTTTGATCCTATCTGCTGAAAAAGATTATGTGGTTAAAAATAGTGTGCAAAAGAAATTTTATGTCAATTTGGAATCTCAAGTTAAGGAATTTAGAACTTTACCCAATTTTTTTCATGGCATATTGTTCGAGAGTGGGAGGCATGAAGTGTATCAATATATTAAAACTTTTGTAGTCAAATCATTTGAAGTAGAACCGAATGAGCTGAGCTTAGCTCCGGACTTGTTCTCGGTAAAAGAGTATGAGAACTTATATTACAAAGTAATGCCAACTATGGAAAAGTTGAACTTTGCATTTCAAAAATGGTCTTTGGGAAAAATCGGTACTTTAAGTGAGGGGATGGCTCTTGGGTTAAAATACGGATTTGATTCTGGTATATCGCTAGACTATGTATATCATAATCAAGCAAAGGGAAAGTTTGGAATCGGTAAAGTGATCGATAAAGGATATTTAGAAGCAATTGGTTGGAGAGGGATCCGAATTCGAAAACAACATCTATTGACATTATTAGAAAAGAATATTCTAGATATTCAATCTTCTGGAAGAAAGGTAAAGATTTTAGATATTGCAGGTGGGACAGGAAATTATCTTTTTGATATCAAGGAGAAGTACCCAGATGTAGAAATTGTGATCAATGAATTTGTGGAATCAAATATCAGCTTGGGCGAAAAAATTATTCATCAAAAAGGTTATAGCGATATTCGTTTTACAAATTTTGACTGTTTTGATCCTAAGACTTATCAGCTCATTAATTTTGAACCTAATATTACTATCATTTCTGGAATCTTCGAATTATTCGGAGATAATCAACTTACGAATAAAGCTGTGCAAGGCATTGTTTCTATCTCAGAGGAAAATAGTCATATTCTATATACTGGACAACCTTGGCATCCACAATTGAAAATGATAGCATTTGTTCTGAATAGTCATCAAAAAAAGGATTGGGTAATGCGTAGACGCTCTCAAAAAGAACTAGATCGAATAATGGCGTTTAATCATATTAAGAAAGAGGATATGCTCATTGATGACTATGGTATTTTTACAGTCTCATCGGGAAAGGTTAAAGGATAGAATTTAATTTAAGAACTGTTATTACGGCATTATAAAAAATGATCGTCTATATTATTTTAGATGAGGAGTGAATGATTAATGAAAAGTTATGTCAAGGAAAATAAAAATATTTATTTATACCCTAATTACCTCTATTTTAATACACGGGTTTTCGCTTTCATTTGCTCAATATACAGTCGAGGATCTTCCTAATCCTAAAATCAAGGGGCAGGCTTATTTTGTTTCAAATCCAGATAATATTATTTCTTCAAGTGTCATGGATGAACTTGACGCTATATCTTGGCGGATCGACTCGATTACAGCGTGTGAATTTGCGATTGTTATCGTTGATGATTACGTTGGAGATAGCGATTTTGATTTTGCATTAAAGTTATTCAATACTTGGGGAATCGGAAAAAAAGAGAGTAATAATGGTTTACTTCTTTTTATTGCCAAAAATAGACATGAGTACCGATTTATATCGGGTTATGGCATGGAAAGTATATTGCCAGATGCTTACCTTAAACGGATAGGTGAAAAATATTTAGTTCCTAATTTTCGAAATGATGATTATGATCGTGGAGTTTTAGAGTCATCGAAATTTATCCAAAAAATCTTAAATGCTCCAGATGCAAGAGCTGAATTAGATCGGTTAATGCCCGAAGCAATACCTTTTTGGAATTTTAAAAATCCATATTTAAGAAATTCGTTGTTAGTACTTGCCGTATTTATATTTCTTTATGTTTGGATTTCAGTGGTCACCAAAATCACGAAAGGGAAAATAACAAAAAAAAGCAGTTACTTTCCTCCATTAATCAGTGGTTGTGGTTGTATGGGAATACTGATGTTTTTTACTTCCTTTATTTTTGCATTTGTTTTTGAAAATTTTGACCAAGTTTATCAAGTTAAAAATTTGCCCTACTTCATTCTCATTTTCGGAGTGATTACTTTAGGTATGAAATATAATGCTGGTATTACAGCTGTCACAAATTCTTATAAGGATGAGGAAAACATTCAGCAAGCTATTCGTAAATTTTTGAAATGGAATTTCCTACCGTTATTAATAAGTCCTTTGGCATGGATAGATTTTGGAAGATCCAATAAGCGATTAAGTCTTCATCCAGGACGTTTAGTCGCTCCTGATAATTCCGGAAACTGGTTAAGAATAAATCGAGATCAAGCAGATTCAAAAATGAGAAATTTTCTGGATGCAGGACAATTAATGGAAGAAAAAATTAATAGCCGTGATTATGAAGTCTGGGTTAATAGTAAAACAAACGAGACTAAATTGATTCCCTGGGATGAGGACAAAACTATTATACTATGTCCACAATGCCATTATAAAACATTTGAAAAAGATTTGCGAAAGACAATTACAAAGGCTACTTATAGTTCTGGTGGATTGGAAGAGCAGTACGATTTGTGTAAATACTGTGGCTATGAGATATCTCATGGAACTCATAATACGCCTCGTCTAGTCAGGTCTTCTTCTGGTAGTTCTGGAGGTGGATCGGGGCGTTCTGGTGGCTCCGGTGGAGGAAGTTTTGGTGGAGGATCTTCAGGTGGTGGTGGAGCAGGAGGAAGGTGGTAATCGTTTGTCTGCAATCAGGCTGATAATGTTATTTGATACTGATTTGATCATTAATGTTTTGCTTGTTGTAGCTGTATAAAGAAAACAGTGTAATCATCAATTGACAATTACACTGTTTTTATTTCAGATTGTAGTAATAGCTAAAAAAGATCTTTAAATACAATTTATCTTGTATTTACTTTTTACTGATCGCATGGATGATACCTTGTAGGTTCTCGTTAAATTCCAATAATTGAGCAAACATCTTATCATCCTTCCCAAGATCACCATGCTTATTATTTTTTTGAAAAACCTTTTTGATTGTTTCCCAGCGTTCTTTTTCCTCTTCTGTTAAGAGATGTGCTAATTCTTTCAGTTTTAATAAATTGGATTCTGTATCTGTGGTAAGTGTTTGTGATTCACTTTCATAATGCGTCAAAACCAGTTGATTAACTTCTCGGTCATTCATCATCGGTATGACCTGAGCTACTAATTTGCTCATATTACGATAAGAGCCCTGTAATTTAAATGGAGGCTCTGTTCGATAATTATCTTGCATAGCAGCACTGTTGATATAGTTTTGATTTACTCTTACGACGATATTCCGAATTTTAAAAAGATGCTGCAAAACTGCGATGAAATCATCAACGTCTTGTTTTAGGTAGTTTCCTTCTAATTCTGGTAATTGTTCTTCTTTATTTTCTATATATCGGATGAGCGCATAAAAATCATTAAAACTCTTACTTGCAATTTTATCAATTGCAGGATTTTCAATTGCAGCATTTTCAATTAAACTTAAATTAAATAAATAATCTGTATCTCCAATAACATCTCCTAAATTGTATACATCGGCACGATTCGCTAACATATCAGGGATTCTAAATTTAGAACCACTTTCCGTATAAGGATTTCCAGCCATTACGATACAAAATCGATTTTCACGAAGATCGTAAGTCTTACTTTCTCCTTCAAAAATACCATCAATCTTTCTTTGTCCATCAGCAAGAGAAATAAATTTTTGAAGAAATTCAGGGTTGAGATGCTGAATGTCATCTAAATACAGCATCACATTGTCTGCCATTTCAAATGCTAAATTAATTTTTTTAAGCTCTTCTCGTTCACCAGAAGTTTTAGCTTCAGCTGGATCGATGGAGGTAATGGAGTGACCGATGGTAGGACCATTGATTTTCACAAAATGTAAGCCCATCGTTTTTGCGAGATATTCCATCAATGTTGTTTTGCCATATCCTGGAGGAGAAATGAGCAGAAGCATGCCCATTTTTGCTGTACGTTTATTTTCTCCAGCTACACCTAATTGCTTAGCGAAATTTGTTCCGATTAGAGGAAAATAAACATCATTGATCAATTTATTACGGACAAAGGAACTCAGTACTTTAGGCTCGAATTCGTTTATCTTTAATTCTTTTTTATAGGCCGTGCTTAATTTTTCTTTTAATGTATTAAAGGACTCGAAACGAGGTACATCGATGTGTTGAAATTTTGTCAATTTTTGAATGAAAGAATGAAAATCTATTTGATAACTTTCATTTAAAATTACGGGATGACTACCTTTCAAATGTGCCACAGAAAGTTGATCCTTGGCTATAATGAGTTCATAATCGTCCTGATTAAATAAAATGAGCGCTGCTGTTTCATTAATGTATTTTTCAAATGTAATTACATGATCAGTGCTCTCAATAAAAGCATATAACCAGTTTTGAGTTAAATAAAAGCGATCTGTCAGATTGAAACCTTCATTTTTCAGATCTGCCTCAAAATCTTTTAAAATCTTTTTATCATGTAGATAACGGGTAAACTCTTGTTTTAAATGATCTGCAGATTCGGACAATGATAATTTGTTGAATTTGCTAAATGTTTTAAAAAGATAATGGGCCATGTTGGCTTCGTTTATCTGTGATAAATCCAAATTTGTCTCCCAGTGACTGACTTCATCTAGAATTTCCTTTATTATACTTTGATAACGATTTGAATTTGGAAAATTCTTAAGTATTTGATTAGATGATTGGATAAGAGCTAATAATTTAGAACGAACGGATGCATCCAATTGATACCAAAAAAAATGGGCATATGTTCTAGTATCAGGATCAAACTGTAATAAATCTAATTTTTTCCCTAGAATATGAAGCTGCTCATAAATCTGAAGTGCATCAAAATTATGAACACCTTTGATATATGATTCTGCATAATTTTGTTCTACGGTTTGATTGATAAATTTTTCAGCATTAAAATTCTCTTCTGATTGTGATGCTATGAAGGTCTTATATGCTAAATACTCGGCACGATATACCAGTTTATTTTCTGAAATAATTTCTTGTTCCCATATATCCCGAAAAGTATTGATCTCTTGGGCGGTCACTTTTTGATAAAAACTGGTTCCTGTCAAATGATAATATAGCTCATCTTGTCGACGGATTAAAGTTAAACCTAAACGCTGATTATTGACTGTAAATTTGTTTTTGCCTAGTTTAATTATATTTTCACCTTCAACAAATAGTTCGGACTTATCTCTTAAAACTCGCAGTGCATCTTCTTGTGATTTTTTTAGTAAATTCTCAAGACTTTCAGCTTTAGATACATCTTGTATTGTCTTCAGCTCTGCAATAATTTGACGAATTTTGTCAACCATGAGATCTGTCGAGTAAAAACTTAGAATATCTTCTCTAGTGGATAGTGATTTTGCCTTATTCTCAATGTTTTTAAGGACGCGTAGCGCTATCTGTTCCAGAGAAGATGATCGTTTATTGACTTGCTCAATAATAGATTCCCGCTTGCCATTGAAGGCTTTAATAATTTCGTCACGCTTATCAGCAATTTTTAAAGCAAACTCGTCAAATTCAGAAAACTTACTTTCAAGTTCCTCTAAGTTGACAACAATCTTAGTATAATATTCATCAACTTTTTCTGCTGAAGTGGATAATTCCAGATAGTTAACAATTGATTGTTCTAACAAAGTGAGTTGAGCCGAAAATTCTGCAATCGCTTCAGAACTTTTTAGTGTATTTAATTTCCGTGTTAATTGAGCTCGAACCTCATTTAAAGACGCAAAAATAACGGATATTTTTTCAATGATTCTTGTTGTCTGTGTTGTGTCTTCAATCTTTAAGCTATGAAGTATATCAATCAATAATTCGAGATCACTGGAGATCGCTTTACATCCATCTTCAATAGCTTTGGCATCAATAGCTTTTGTTACTTTTTCGACTTCTTGCTTTTGGATGATAACTTTTTGCTCATATGATGTAAGTGCAGCCTCCTGTAATAAAAACTGTATTGTTTTCTCAGAAAGATGAGATGCTATATGTTGAAGTTGATCTTCTAATTCATTTACTCTATTATTATCAATGTATTTTACATTTCGTAAGTCAATCACCTCGCCTTGTAATTTACGTGTATCTGATAAATTGTGCACCAGTTGATCTAGCTGTTCATAGATCGAACTATTGACTTTAAAAACAAGATCTTCTATTTTTTTCTCCGTAGCCGCTAAAATTTCTTCGGCGTGTTTACGCTGAATCTGTACTTTAACGAACTCGTCGATCGCGGTGTTCGCGACTTCTTTTATCTGTTGTAAGGGTTCGCCAAGATTTTGAAGCGCTTTATCATTAATCCAGAAGTAAGAATCTATAATGGAATTTGATTTTTTAAGAATATCTTCATAGAGCCCCTCATAGGAATCTTCTTTGTTGATCAGTTGAATGACTTCTTGAACCTCAGACATCGCTTGAACAATATCTTTATTTCCGATTTTGTACAAAGGATCATCTCTGCGAGATTCATTTTCTTTAAGAACAGCCATGTAAGGAGTCTCCCATATCTGCACTTGATGATGTCGCGTCGCTTCGTTTTCAGTACGAAAATAGATTAAGCTTCCATCTTTAAATATCGTAAATCCATTGCAAACGATTGGGGTTTCTACAGATTGCTGAATGATATTATAAGACATCAAAATATATGTATTCGACTGTTCATGTGTGAAAACATAGAGATAGTCTTCTCCATTAGGAGAGATTACTTTTTTTAGAAACTGAACATTTTCGAGGTTATTCTCGAAGGTTTTATGTGTGCCATTCTGAAGATAATATCCATTAGAGAATATGATACCTTGATTATCAGGTAGCAAAATAGCTGATTCATTCAGCGTTTTTAGATTAACGACTTCTTTTGTCCTTAAGTTGAAAATGTAAGCACGAAATTCTTCTTGAAAGGGTTTTATCCTTAGAGCAATCATATTGCCTAAATCAGCGTAGTGGTATTCTGCATCATCTAGCTGTTGATCTAGATTACTTACCTTTTCAGAGTAAATACCTTTACCAGATTCGGTATTGTTTTCAATTTTAAATGTGATATCACCATGAATCGCTTCAATAAATACCTTGTCTAAGATTGAGATATGAGGAAAACGACCCAATCTTCGATCTTCAAGTGTAGTTTTTATCCAATCAAATTCATGTTGATTTGCCTTTTTGACTTCATGTATACTTCTATCATCTAAGTAGATTAATTTCCCATCTTTAATCAACCATTTAAACGCTTTTAGATCCTGTTCATTCTTGGTGGTCTGAAAGATCATATACAAGTAGTTCTCCGTTTTTCTGAATTTGGAAAAAATCGAATCTCTATAATATTTGTATAGATTTTGGTAATCATTTACAAAATTTACATCGTTTATGAAATCAAGATCTTGTGGAATAAATTGGTTATCTTCAAATAAATAGATACTAAATACATCCTGTAGCTGTATTTCGGTTCGTAATCCAAAATGTACATTATATCCGAATATGCAA
Organism: Sphingobacterium sp. MAE; assembly: GCF_056711605.1. NCBI lineage: Bacteria > Pseudomonadati > Bacteroidota > Sphingobacteriia > Sphingobacteriales > Sphingobacteriaceae > Sphingobacterium > Sphingobacterium sp. MAE. The sequence goes on from NZ_CM160044.1 coordinate 349,485, forward strand.
ATATTACCAATAGCCAAAATACCTCTTGATACACAGTTATTATCTGTTGATATGCGTTGATTGGCTTTTAATATAAAGTTGGTCGAATTAAATACCTCTTTTCTGGAAGTATTTAATAATTGTAATTTATTAGAAAGTGTTTCTTTCTGATTTAGAAGACGTTTTCTAATAATTTCGTAAGATCCAGAGTCTAAAGTATCGTTGTTCGCTTGTGTTTCTTGCATAATTCGAAAATAATCGTGGACTATTTTAATCTTTTTTGAGTTCTGTTTTCTACTTATTTTGATATCAAGTTACTATATTGACTTTACGAATGTTGTATATAGAAGTCAACTGTACATTTATAACACTAAAAATCCAATTTATCTTTGAAAAATACTGTATGATAGACAAATTTCATGATACCAATTGAATTGTCAACTTGAATACAATCCGTTTTCAAGTTGACAGATTTGAGAAAAAATTAGATCAACTTTTTATTGGATATCCCTAAGTTTTTGGCTAAGCCGAATAGCGAGTTGATGAAATTGCTATCTTCACTATCGTCAGCATTTTTGGCTGCTTGTTGCAATTGTACCAAAGCAGCAGAGATGGTTAGATTTTTGATATCATTGGAGGATATCCCATATTTATCCGCTAAGCCACGCACTTTTTCAGCAAGATCACCTTTTCCATCTGGACCCAACAACGAGTTTTTGATGTCTATGGCATGTTTTGAATTGTTGATTAAATGGTCAAAACCTTTGGAAGTAGATACTTGACGGACAATATTTTCAAAAAACATAGTCTCACCGCCCACAATATCAATTTTTGCAGTTTTTAAAGCTTCTGCTAATACAGATGCTTGTGATGCCGCAATATCTTTTTGAATGCCTATGTGGGCCAATTCAATATCTTTTTCTTTTTGTAATTGTAACTTAAATTCTTCATGATCTTTTCCAACACCATCTAATTTTTTCATGGCCTCCGCTTTTTCTTGAATTCCTGTAGCTTCAGCAATCGCTTTTTCACGCGTTACCTCTGCTTCCATTAAGCCTTGCTTACGGTTCGCTTCTGCTTTTTTCTCAATAATAGATGCCTCAGCTGTACCTTGGATTTGGGTAGCTTCTGCTTTTGCTATCATTACTTCAGCCTCCGATAATCCTAAAGCAGCATCTTCTTTTGCTTGTGCTTCTGCAATAATCTTCCGGCCTTCTGCTTCTTTTACGGATGCTTCTTTTTTCGCATCAGCATCTATTAGTAATTCTTGTGCTTTTTTCTCTGCAACTTTTCTCCTTGATTCAGCAAATATAACATCTTGCTCCGCCTTTTGTTCAGATGCTATCTTATCTGCCTCAGCCGCTTTAACAGTTGAAATTAAACGTTCTTCGGCCTCTTGTGAAGCTGCAATAACACCAGCTTGTTTTTTACGTTCAACTTCACGAAACACCTCGATATCTTTGACTCCTTGTTGTTCTTCTACAACACCTTTTTCAAGTTGAACACGTTCTTTAATTACATTTTGAATATTTTTCTTCTCGATTTCAATTGAACGCTCTTTATCAATTTGTGCTAATGTGACAATTCGAATTCTCTCCGTTTCTTCTAATGCACGATCTTTTTCCACGCGTTCAGTTTCAACAGCATCAGTACGTAGTTTATTTTTCTCTGCAATGATAATCTGGCGAAGCTTATTTTCTTCTTGAATAGCTAATTGCTCTTCAGTAGAGATCCGAACAGTTTCTGATTTTAGACGTTCCTCTTCTCTAACTTTTGTTATTTCAGCATCTTCACGAGCTTTAATGTTATCGATTTCACGACGTTGTTTCTCTTCTTTTTCTGCCAATTGGCGATCTAGCTCAAGTATTGCCTCACGAGTTTCAACATTTTGTTTTTTAATTACTTTCTCTTCGTCACGGCGTATAAGATTGGCGTGAATATTTTGTGCGGCAGTAAGTTCAGTGATTTTACGAATACCTTGTGAATCTAAAATATTATCAGGACTTAAAAATTTTAGTTCTGTTTGTTCTAGATAATCTATTGCACAATCGTCTAGAATGTATCCGTTTAAATCTGTTCCTATAATGTTTAATATTTCATTTCTAAATTCGCGACGAGCTTCGTATAGTTCAATGAAGTCGAATTTTTTTCCAACAGTCTTTAGTGCTTCTGAAAATTTAGATTCAAAAATACTCTTTAAGGTATCGGGATCACTTGCACGTTCACATCCCAAATTTTGAGCAACACTGATCACATCATCAACAGACTTGTTGACACGAACGAAAAATGCTACTTTGATATCAGCACGAATATTATCCTTACAGATTAAACCATCATGTTGCATTCTGGATATTTCGATTTTCTTTACAGAAATGTCCATAATCTCCATTTTGTGAAAAACAGGGATAACATACATCCCTTTATTGAAAGCCACATTGGTACCCCCGATACCTGTTCTTACTATTGCTTTTCCTTGTGGAATCTTTTTGTAAAAAGCACTTAATACAATGAAAAATGCAAAAATTAATAATACTATAATTCCTACAATCAAGAGGATGAGACCTGTTATCCCATCTATAAATAAAAGAGTTTGTAACTGCATGTTTAATAATTAAATATTGTGAATGGTTATTTCTTTTGTTACGTAATATATTTTTTTGTCTTTTGATTCATCAACAATAATGACGTCATCTCCGTATTCGATTTTTTCCCCATTTAAGCTTTCTACATAAAGACGAATAGGATCTCTTTCGATCAAAAATTCTGCTGACCCCAGTTTTTTACCTTCTATTGTTGCTTTCATTTTTCCCATTCTTCCAAGAAAATCAATTGGTTCTTCCCCATGATAGCCAATGTTATTAAATAGTTTTACTAATGGTTTGGTAAAAAAATGCATGCATATAAATGTGATGAAGAATATGGGTATTAGAATGAAAATTGATTTCAGACCCCATGTGGCAGTATTTAAAAATATGGAAGAAATGATCGTAATGATCCATCCAATAAATTTGAAAAGTGTAACGATGATCATAATAGGAACTTTGCCAACATTAATGAAATCCATTGCTTTTGCGAAAAAAGATGGTTCTGTATGCGTCTGTGTATCTGAATGATGATGTAAATCTTGAGAACTGTCCACATCTGTGACATCAGCAGTTGCGTCTATATGGCCATCAAGATCAACGTCACCATCAAAGAGGTGTAATCCATCACCTGCAAAAGACATAATTAACCAATATAATAGCGAAATTCCTGTCAGTACAGTCATAATGCCGTTGGATACTGGATTGAAAAGTAGGTTAAATAATTCGCTCATAATTGGTTAGTTTTGTTAAAGTTCTCTTTTGAATGTGTAGTGAAATGACCAAGAATTTCCTCCCAATTCCAAATCTTGCATGGATACCAGTTCCCAGCCCTGGCTACCTAGCTCGTTCAGTATTTCATCGATTTTAGCTTCGTCAAGTTTTGTCCCCCAAAAACCTTTGGGTTCAATCTTGATAGTTTTATATTCAAATCTTCTCATCGTTTTTTAGTTTTAATTTTAGAGCTTGTAATTCGTCATTGACGGAGTCCTTATTTGAAATTGTTTCGTTGATTTCATCAATAATCGATTTGTTGGCATGTGCAATTTCACCATATGCTTTTGCTAAAGCTTCATCTTCCTCTACTTTGACTTTCATTCGTTCTAGCATAGATATGGTACTATTGGAATCAATATTTGCCAATTGTTTATTGACCATTTTAGCGGCATTAGATACTTTCACACGAGCTTTTAAGGTCGCCAATTCGCTTTCCCATTTGGAAATGTTAAACTTGAGAATATCTACATTTTTATGCAATTCATCTGCTGATTGAAGATGGATTATACTTTGTTTTTCTAATTCTGTAGCTTCTGCTATGAATTGGTTTTTTAATACTAGAGCTTCTTTTGCTAAGTTTTCAGCTTTATCAATTGAAAGTTCTCCATTTTGTGCTTTTTTCAATAAGAGAATAGCCTTTCCTTCGAAGACAGTTGATTCTTCTTGTTTTTTCTCAAAATTGCTTTTAGTACGAATTGCTAAAGCTTTAACTTTGGCATATGCCTCCAAAGCTTGTTCTAAATCATCTTTCATTTCGCGGATACCTTGTTCCGTCATTTTGATTGGGTCTTCCATTTTTTCAACCACAGCGTGTATTTCCGCTTGACCAATCCTAAAAATTCTTTTAAAAATATTCATCATTACTATAATTTTGAGAAGTTAATTAATTGATTGTAGTACTCACTTATTAATAAGCTTAAGGAATTGATTGCAGCATCAAATTCATTTTGATCAATATTGCTGATTTGCAGCGTATATCTAAAAATTACTTTTTTACCATCTTCTGTTAGAGCAAAACCCCCATGGATCATATCCCTATTCTTAATCAGTAGTGATTTGAACAATTCCATACTTTCATTGGAAATAGTAAATAAGTATTGTTCAAAAATTAAAATCGGATTAGCGATGCCTACAATTAAATTGTGAATGCCGTCTAATTCATTTTGAATAATGAAAACACCTTCTTTTTCATCTTTATAAAAGATATCATATCCGATATTGCTAATAAAATTTTCAATTTTTGAGAAGTACATAATTTAGTTTTTTATATATTGCATATATTCTTTGCATAAAGATAATATTTTTGCAAAAATATTTTGCAAAAAATTTTAATTTTTTTGATAATGACAAATATTGGTAATAATATAAAGAAATTAAGAAAGGTAAGAGGATTGAGTCAACAGGCATTTGCTGATTTATTTAATCTAAGTAGGGGTAATATTTCGTCTTATGAAGAATTAAGGGCTGAACCTAAGATCGAAACTGTAATGGTAATTGCTAATTATTTTGGCATTCCGCTCCAAAGTTTAATTCAGGAGAATCTTTCCGTCAATCAAATTTTAAATTTTAGCGATTATTTTGAACCCGCGATTGTAACAAATGGCATAAAAAAATTAGCAAGTATTCCTTTACTGACACGAGAAGTTATGATGAATAATAATGACTTGTTAAATCAGATAGAGGGTGCAGAGCAACTTCAACTTCCTATTCAAAGTAAGCATAAGTTTTTAGCCATTGAATTTTCAGAATTGATTGCCGCTCCATTGGAATTGGAGGTTAAAGAACAGAGTATATTAATTTTTGAAGGTATTGAAATAGAATCTCTTCATCTTCTTCACCATAATTTAGGTCTGTTCTTGTCTAAAGAGGAAGTTTTTATCGGAAAGTATGAACAAAACGGGGAACAGATATCGCTGATCCTTAATTCTTGGAAAAGTAGTTTGTTTTCCTTACCTGATATTAAGTATTACTGGAAATTGTATGGAAAGTTTGAAAAAGTTTAGTCGTTTAATAATCATATTACAAAATATGCCTACAGATACCTTTAGACATATTTTGTAATCTATGTTAGTTTTTACTGCCGCCACCAAAAAGTTTAGCAAGTAGCCATATTACTAAAGCTACAACAACAACAACGATGATTATACCTGACCAAACTCCTGCTTTAAAAATGCCTTCAATGACCGAACAGCTGGATAAAGAAAGGCAAGTTAACACGATCAACGTGAATGGAAATATTCTTTTCATAATATATTGAATTTTAATAAAGAACAATTATTAAGACTAAAAAGTTTGTTTCTACTATTTATTTCTTTAAAATGGTAAATCTTCTTCGAGGATTTCTTCTACCATGATTGTGTTGCTAGCTTGAGCTGATCTGGATTTATTCATCACCACAATATTGCCCACTTTAATTTCAGTGACCTGTCTTTTATCACCATTATTATCTTCATATTCGCGATAGACAATTTTGCCTTCAGCTAGGATTTGAGTTCCTTTCTGACACTGCTTTTCAATCATGTTATTGATGTTACCCCATACTACTAATGTATGCCATTGGGTTTCGTCTACCCAATCTCCATTTTTGTTTTTAAATAGATCTTTTGTGGCTAATCGAATCGATGAAACTTTTGTTCCGTTCGTACTTGTCCTAATAATTGGATCAGCACCTATATGACCGATCAGTTGGACTTTGTTTCTTAATGTACTCATAACTTTACTTTTAAATGTTTGTAAAAATGTTTAACTTAAATACTTGCTTTCCTTCGAATTATTCTTGAGGAACAGAAGCAAAGATGAAACGTAAAGCGAGTTTTAGTCGGTGATTAAACGTTTGTAGTCGACTATAGTCGTTTGTAAACGTTTGTTGTCGTTTATTTTGAGATTTATGGAAGAAGAAATTAATTTAAAAAGTTGTCTAGAATGTAAAAAGACACTAATAGGTAGGTCTGATAAAAGATTTTGTGATGATGCCTGTCGCAATAGCTATAATTATAGGCAAAATAGTGATCACACTAACTTGATTAGAAAGATCAATCATACATTACGTAAGAATAGACGTATTCTACAAGAAGTCCTGGGAGAGGAGGGGATGCTCAAAATAAGCAAGGAAAAGATGTTGTTGCAGGGCTTTGATTTAAAATATCATACTCATAATTTCACCAATGTAAAAGGACAGACTTATTATTTTATTTACGAATATGGCTATTTGTTACTGGAAAATAATTTATTGTTGATCGTAAAACGCGTACCTAAATAGTTTCTTGAAAAATTTATTTTGAAATTTCAATTTTGTTTTAAATATTTGCATATTAATTAGGTATTCACAATTAAAAATAGAAGAATATGTTTGCTATATTAAATAACCCGACTTCAATCCAAAAGAAGGATCTTGGGGATATTCTTCAGAATACTTTTTTCTCGTAGTTACTCCTCCTTTTGACTTTATTTTGGTCTCGACAATGTTCGAGTAATTCATGATGTCTTATATATTTCGGAAGTCGAAGTATATAAGATGATCTTTTATTAATTACTGTTTCTGATATAAACATCGTTTATGTCAGGATCTTTTGAGAATTGATGCAATATATTTTATGAATAAATATGTGTTACAGGCATTGGATAATTATCCATATTACCTGGAAAATACGATAGAATCTTTGTCATATGCCCTATCTTATGACGAATCAAATACGATGGCGCTATGCCTGATGGGGAGGCTTCATGCTGAACAATTGTTTGATTTTGAACAAGCAAAGAAATATTTTCAAGAAGCTTTAGTACATAATTTATATGCTTTGGAAATTTATCAACCTTATATACAGACTTTGATTGATACCAATGCATATGAAGAGGCTGAAAAAACAATTGAGTTTGCTCTAACAATTCCTGGAGTTTCAACTTCATTATTTCTATTAAAAAGAGTACTCATATTGGAAAAACTTAAAAAATTTAAAAAAGCCTTAAAAGTATTAAAATTGGTTAGATTGGAAAATGTAGATACTGAGATGTTGGCCACGATCAAAGATATTGAAGATCGAATTAAAGGAAAACGGAAAATAGGACGTAAACAAAAAATAACGAAATGATAGGTTGCACGTTCTAATGTATGGACAAATTCAACAAATTGTGACTATAATAAAAAAAGTACTAGACGTATATCCTTCCATTGAATTAAAGAAGGGTATACGCTTTAAATATCATCATGCATCATCGTCATATAAAACGTATTATCTTCTTTTCATTGAAGAGGTACAAACTCATTAAAATAGAAAGTCTGATGCAATAAAGCATTGAGTATGATAAGGTGACGAGATTGCTTTCTAAAAATCAATTACGGCACTAATTTCTCTCGGACTTTATTGCCTTTGTGGTCTATTCCGTAAAACAAGAGATAATCGACTCGTGTCCCTAGACCAGACGTTCCTTCCTTTTGTTTGATAAAAATACGATGTAGATTAAATTTGTGTCCATTTAATGTGGTTTCTACATAGGGTTTACCTGCTTTATCGACCTTAAGATATAGCGGTTGATTTTTATAAGACACAATCTCAAACTCAACTATATTGTTCTCTAAATTTTTTGAAATGATTCCGTATGCGAATTTTTGTTGAATACTCGTTAAAGGTTTAATTTCTCCTCCTTTATCATACAAAATTCGATAGTTATTGATAGGAATGTTGGCATTGAGATGCTGTTTATCAATCATATTGGCTTCATATACATAAGTGTTATGGCCTTCGCTATGTTGAATATAAAAAAGGGTGTTAGATTTGAAAGGAGGGATCGGATAACCTTCTTGTGCATAGATATAGATAGATGAAAAAAACAGCAAACAGAAAAACCAGCTTAAAATTTTCATGATATACACTTTTTTTGATTACAGTAAAATTAATCTTTCTGTGTTAAAGAAATAGATAGAGCGTATTATTTTTTTGTAAAAAAAAGATCCCGAAGTAATTTTACTTCAGGATCTTTTATATTTATAATTCTAAAACGCTAAACTTATTCAGCTCTTAAGATTTTGGCAGCTTCAACCATCGCTTCTAAAGCAGCTTTAGTTTCTGGCCAAGCACGTGTTTTTAAACCACAATCAGGATTCACCCAAAGTTGTTCTGCAGGAACTACAGCTTTAGCTTTGCGCAATAACTCAACCATTTCTTCTGTACTCGGTACACGAGGAGAGTGGATGTCATATACACCTGGTCCAATATCGTTTGGATATTTAAAGTCAGCCGCAAATGCATCCAATAATTCCATTTGTGAGCGAGAAGTCTCGATGGTAATTACATCAGCGTCCATTGCAGCGATATCTTCGATGATATCATTGAATTCAGAGTAGCACATATGTGTGTGAATCTGTGTATCGTCATCTACATTAGAAGATGAAACACGGAATGAACGCACAGCCCAATCTAAATATTGTTGATGATCGGCTTTACGCAACGGAAGACCTTCACGAATTGCTGGTTCATCGATTTGAATAATTTTGATACCTGCTTTTTCTAATGCTTGTACTTCATCCAAAATTGCTAATGCAATCTGATAAGTTGTGGTAGAACGTGGTTGATCGTTACGTACGAATGACCATTGTAAGATCGTTACTGGACCTGTTAACATCCCTTTTACCGGACGGTTAGTCAAAGTTTGGGCGTATGAAGACCAACGAACAGTCATATCAGCAGGACGGTAAACATCACCATAAATAACAGGAGGCTTTACACAACGTGAGCCATATGATTGTACCCAACCATTCTTAGTGAAGGCATAACCCGCTAATTGCTCTCCGAAATACTCAACCATGTCATTACGTTCGAATTCACCATGAACTAATACATCGATATCTAATTGCTCTTGAAGACGGATTGTTCTTTCTGTCTCCGCTGCGATTTCTTTGTCATATTGTTCTTGAGTAATTGCACCTTTTTTCAAATCAGCTCTCCATTTACGGACATCTTTTGTTTGTGGAAATGAACCAATTGTCGTAGTTGGGAATGCTGGAAGGTTAAATTTAGCTTGCTGTGCTTCTTTACGAGCAGCGAATGAAGATGTGCGTTTTGCGTCGTCGTCAGTGATGTTTGCAGTACGCTCTTTGACTTCCGGTTTGTGAATTAAAGAAGATGTACGACGGTCTTCTGCAGCAGCTTTATTAGCTTCGAAACGCTCCGCAGTTTTTGCATCTACTTCACCTTCAGCTAAGATCGCTAGATCTTTTACCTCTGCTAATTTTTGCTTAGCAAATGCTAACCAATTTTTAACTTCTTTAGGCAATGATTCTTCGTTATCCTCATTGTCTAAATCAAAAGGTACATGTAATAAGGAACTTGAAGGTCCTACTAATACACGGTCTTTGCCTAGAGCATCAACCGCTTTTTTGATTTGTGCTAAAGATTTTTCGTAATCATTTTTCCAAATGTTACGTCCTTCAACAACACCTAATGAAAGTGTTAATGAAGCAGGAACTTTAGCTAATATAGTGTCGAGTTGATTTTCACCTCTTACTAGATCAACATGAACAGCATAAACTGGTAAGTTTAGAGCGGTTTCTTCGTTGTCACGTAATGCCTCGAAATAAGTCGTTACAATAATTTTGATGTCTTGAGCAGCAGCAGCTAATTTAGTAAATACACTAGTGTATAAAGCACGTGTTGCATCATCGATATCTAAAGCTAAAAATGGCTCGTCAATTTGTACATATTTTGCACCAGCAGCAGCCAATTTGCCTAAGATTTCTTCATATACGGGAACCAACTTATCGATTAGATCGATACGATTGAAACCAGATTCTTTTTCTTTACCTAATAATAAGTATGAGATTGGGCCGATTAATACAGGCTTAGTTTCGATACCTAAAGATTTTGCTTCATTGTATTCGTTTAAGAATTTCTCTGAAGTCAATTTGAATTCTTGATTTTTTACGAATTCTGGAACAATGTAATGGTAGTTAGTATCAAACCATTTTGTCATTTCCATTGCCGTTACATCAACGCCATCTTGTTGAAAACCACGCGCCATTGCAAAGTAAAGGTCCAAATTGTATCCTTTATCTTCGTTGTTTAAGAGTGATTGGTATTGTGCTGGAATAGCACCTACAGTTAGAGTCAAGTCTAATACTTGGTCATAAAATGAAAAATCATTTGAAGGGATCAAATCGATGCCAGCATCTTTTTGAGTTTGCCAGTTGCCTTCACGGATTTTCAGTCCAGCCTGCAATAATTCTTGCGCGCTGATTTTTTTAGCCCAATATGCTTCATTGGCCTTTTTCAACTCGCGGAAGGCACCTACACGTGGGTAACCTAAGTTGTTCGTTAGTAACATAAATATAAAATTATTTTATTTGTTCAACCTTAACGAAGCAAGAAATTAGATGGATTTTTTTTATTTGAAATAAAAAACGATCAAAAATTCTTGAATCTATTTACTAAATTTTTTGATTGCTTTTAGAGAGGAGGGCACAAGATATATTTGTGTCTAGCTTATCATTCCCACTTTTTGATGGGGTAGAATGTAGCACCTTGTCAATCGACAGGTTGCTAAGGCTTCATTGGGTCTATTCCCTCTGCCTTTCTCTATAAGCGCTGTAAATATCGGAATTAGTTTTATAAAAACAAATATTTTGTAACTTTTATATCAAAATGACAATAAATCAAGGCTTAAAATTGAAAATTAGCAGATACACCAAGTTGTTTCCCATTGTAAAATGGAGTTGCCATGGTTAAGTAACTTGTCTTTCTTGATTGCAAATGTTTATCAAATAGGGGTAATAGCCAGTATGCTATTTTTGTTCCCATGATACCAATACCTGCTCCCATAGCGACATCCGAAAACCAATGTTTCTGATTGTACATTCTGAGGTACCCTGTACCCGCAGCTATTGTGTATCCTGCGATACCGTACCAAATGGATTGATCTTTATACTCTTGCCATAACATCTCGGCTCCCGTAAATGCGACAGCAGTATGTCCGGATGGGAATGATTCATGATCAGCACGATCTGGTCTCCAAGTAGGAGTGGTCTGTTTGATCGTGTATACCGTAGATAAGGTGATGGCATGAGCGATCGCACTAATGGCTAGACGTTCTTTGAAGTTATGTTTACTTGGGACACCTAGGAAATTGAGACCGTAAACAGCTGCTGAAGGAATAAAAACACTGACATTATCAAATTTGAATGTTTTTGATGGATCATTGTTTATGGAATTATTTATCTGTTGATCTTTATTTTTGAGGTATGGGCTGTTTAAGGAGATTATGCCATAAGTCATTAAAGCAGCGGGTACTATTAATTGTTTATAATTTATTTGACTCCTACTGGTGTCAAAATCTTCATTATTTTTTTGTAAAGTATCTCTTTGCGCATAAAGAGATGGAGAGTAGCAAAAGATAGAAAGGATAAAAAAAATTGTTATTGATATTTTCATTGTAGCAAGATAAACAAAAAGAGATGTTTTAACATCTCTTTATTATTCGGAGTAAATGTATATTAGCTGACCAATAATTTATAGCCTTTTCCATGTACGTTAACAATCTCAACTTTTGGATCATCTCGTAGATATTTTCTCAGTTTACTTAAGAAAACGTCCATACTTCTCCCTGTGAAATAATTGTCATCATGCCAGATTTTTAAAAGTGCTTCTTCTCTTGTCAGTACATCATTCTTTTTTAAACAAAGTAACCTTAATAATTCGGCTTCTTTTGTCGATAGCTTCTGCTGCACACCTTTGTGGGCTATTTGCTGACTGGTATAATCAAAGAAGTATTCTCCAATTTCAAATTTATCGCTCACAACCTGATCATCTTTTTCTCTTATAACACGTTTGAGCAACGCATTTATGCGAAGGAGTAATTCTTCTACTCGAAATGGTTTTGTGATGTAATCATCGCCGCCAAGTTCAAAAGCTTCTGTCTTATCTTCCATCATGCCTTTTGCGGTAGCAAATATGATCGGGGTTGTCGTATTTATTTTCCTGATTTCTTTACCGACTGTAAAGCCATCTTTTTTGGGCATCATGACGTCTAAGATACATAGATCATATGTGCTTTTGCGAAATTGATTGACGGCCTCTTCACCATCAGTGCATAAGGTAACATCAAATTTTCCCTTAAGCTCTAAATAATCTTTTAATAAGTCTCCTAAGTTTGGATCGTCTTCTGCTAATAATATCTTCTGCATATTCTTATGGTTTTGTTCGAATATTGATGATAATATACGAAATTAATATCGATTTAAATTTAATTTTTTATAGGTAATACGATGTCAAATTGTGTTCCCTTGTCTTTGTCACTTTTTACTTGAATTTTGCCATTCATTCTTTTGATGATATCGTACACATATGAAAGTCCTAACCCAAAGCCTTTCACATTGTGGACATTTCCTGTTGGAATGCGGTAAAATTGATCAAATATTTTTAAGAGATGATCCTTTGCCATTCCGATCCCATTATCAATAATTGTTATGTGAATGCTGTCTTTTGTATTTTTAGTTTTAACAGTTATGTGTGGATTATCTTTACTGTATTTAATGGCATTGTCCACCAAATTGAAAAATACATTTGATAAATGAAGTTCATCACCTACTACAACATCGTTTTTTGCGTCAAAATGATGTTCAAATTTACCACCTACTTTTTGTAATTGCAGCTGCATACTATCCAGCACTGCTGATAATAGATCATTAATATGGATAGGCGTTTTTTCTAGTTTTAAAGTCTCTTTTTCGAGACGGGCTATATCTAAGACTCGTTCAATATGATTGCCTAATCTAACATTCTCATCATATATGATATTGGCAAGTCGCTTTACTCGACGCTCATCTGATATGATTTCGGGATCACGTAGAGACTCACTGGCTATCATGATCGTAGCGACAGGAGTTTTAAATTCGTGCGTCATATTGTTTATGAAATCAGTTTTCATTTCTGAAACCTTTTTTTGTTTGAATATGATGAGTAAGGTATATGCAAAACAGCCGATTAAAAGAAAAAGTAAAGCTAGAGTTGGGAGTAGCAAATAACTCATATTATCGACAATAATTGTACTCTTTCTCGGGAAATAAACGCTTAGTCTTCCAGGAGGCGAGCCAATATCACCTTTAAATAGGGCCGTTGAATAGCGCGTTATTTTATTGGGTTTGATAATATTATCGATGGTTTGTATTCGGAAAACAATATTACTGCTATCTCGAACCTCAATGTTGAAAGGGTAGTGGATATCGCGTTCAGATAATTCCTCTTTTAATAAATTTTGAATGAGATTGATATTTAGACGCTCTCGAAAGGGACGCTTTGATAACTCCATACCGATAGCTACATCTTCTATAATACCGCTTTTTTTGCCACCAATGGCAGCAATGGTATCAAATACATTTTTCCCATTACCAATTAAATTTTGACCACTCATGTTTTCGAGTTGATCTTCAAGTTCAATTATTTTTTTTGAGATTTGTTTATTAGATCTTGGGGGTAAAGTCGCTATTTTGTATTCAATAGCTTGCTTTAGGACAGGGTCTATCGTTGGAATAACAAATCGGGCACTATCATCTTTTGCGTTTACTCGAGGTAAAAATTTGGTAGCGCCAATTTCAACATATTCTTTTACGACATGGTCTGGACTATTATATTTAATAACATCAATACTCAATACATTCTCTTTATTCTTTCTATTGATGTAGGTTTCATAAAATGAATTCTCAATTGAAATAACACTTGGAAAAGTTTCTTTCAATTGATCTTCTGCTTCTTTAAATTTTTCTTTAATAGCATATTGCTCAGATCTGAGATTTTCTAACTCTCTTTGAAGTTTCAGCTGCTCGGCTAGATGTCGCTGCTTCTCTTGCTCAAACTGGTATTTTTTAATATTCGTTTGTTGCTGTACTTTCGCAAAGTCAATAACTTCTCTACGCTCTATTTTGCCGGCAACAGCTGTTAGAGACGCATTAACAGATTCATCAAAAAGCTGTGATTTTTGGCGGTATGATTCTCTAATAAAATAGAATTGCATAGCCGCAACGCCCAATAAGGCGAGGGTCATCAAGCTAATAATCAAAACGATGCTACTTTTCTTCATTTGTTACAAATATAGGAATGCTTTCTTTGATTTAACGGCATTTAACAATGTTTAACAAGCTTATTGTTTCATTTTAAAATGCTATTGGTTAATTTAGATTAACATTTTTTATAGTTGAAAAATATGAAGAAGATATTAACCTTGTTTTGTTTTTCTATTTGCTTTTTTTTAACACGAGCACAAGCGCAAATTATGTCTAAGGATACCTTGAAAGGGAAGATTAATTCAAATAACAGTAAATTCCATTCGAAAGCACCTTTTTTAAAGATTCCGCAAGATTCAAATGTTCATTACCATTTGAAATATAAAAAGCTTGATGAAAATTCTGCAATTAAGATACCAAATTCTATTGAACATTCAGAGTTTTCAATACGAAACAGTATTCCTCAGTTGAAAAATAAAGGATTAACAGATAGTGTCAAATTTTTACAAGATCGTCTGATCCATCGAATGGATTCTCCGTTAAAAAATAGAATGGATACCAAAGAAAAGTAGTAACTGATTTTTTCTTTTGGAACATATATTTGATATTATTCTATATGATAAATCATACTCACTCATTCACCACCAAAATAATATGAATGGTGATGTTTTGTTTTAGTTCTTAAGGGATAATGGGAATTACCTATATTTTAATAGTAATAGGATATTTTGGTTATATATATTGATAATGTTGAACAAAGGTGCTTACTCACTACTAGATTCTTTATTGTCGTAAATTAATGCTCATTATTATTCCGCCTCATAAGTCTGTTTTAAAATAAACTTAACAGCCTCCTTAATACGATTCATACCTTCTTCGGTTGTAAGATCGATCTCGCAAAAAGTACTATCAGTCATTTTTGTATGTAATACTAAATAGTAAATACCTGCTACAAGTAAACTTGAAACTGCTCGGAGGTCTACATTTTTACCTGCTAATTCCTTGTCAGAATATGGAAAGAAGAGCGAACTCATTTTTTCTCTCGATTGCGTCACATGGGACATAATATCAGACTTTTCACTAATCTGCCACAGAACAACTTTTTGCATTTCGTCATTTAATGCAAAATAGTGAATTTGTTCCAATAACAGTTTTTTCTAGAAAATAACGCGTACTGTCATCTTTAGAATTTGCTAATGTTTGTTCTGCGGCAGCTGTCGCTTCTACCCAATAATCTTTTCCTTTGATGTACGTTTCAATTAGGTTTTCAACGCTTCCAAAATATACAGAGATTAACTTCCTATCGACACCTGCTGTACTGGCGATATTAGCAATTGTTAAGCCTGTATATCCTTTTTTTTCTAAAACAATGCCGACAGAATGAATGAGCTTATTCATTGTTCTACTTTTGTCGTTTTTCTCCCCCTGATACGTTTTTCTAGCCATGGTAGTTGTGTATGTGGTTAAACATTAGGTTCAAAGTTAATTTAAATATATCATTTTCTTTAATGATTGATTTTATGTGGTCTTTGTAAGATTAATTTTTTTCGCAATTTGTTCAAGTACATTTAATACGTGGTCCAAATTTTCTCTAGTATGGGTTGCCATTAAGCTTGTTCTTATTCGGGCATCTTTTTTTGAAACACCAGGATAGACAATACAATTTGCATATACACCAGCAGCTAAAAGCATTCTTGCAACTTGAGATGTTTTGTGTGGATCACCGATTTTTATAGGAATTATTGCAGACTGTGACGTTCCAATGTTTAGATTTAAAGATAATAGACCTTTTTTAAAATATGAAATATTTTCAGCTAATTTTGTACGCCATTCTGGTTCTTCATCGATTAGTTTTATAGCCTGTATAAGCCCATTGGATGCGGGAGTGGAGGTGGACGAAAATACTTGTTGGCGGGATTGGTGACGTAAATAATTGATGATCTCGGGAGATGAAATAATAAATCCTCCAATGTGCCCAAACGCTTTGCTTAAGGTACCGGAGATAATATGGACTTTATCTAATAAATTGTATATTTCCATACAGCCCCTTCCGTTTTCTCCTATTACACCGATCCCATGTGCATCATCTACCATTAAATAAGCACCATATTTTTCGCACAAATGATATATTTCGTCGATTTTTGCTAAATCCCCATTTTGAGAGTATACGCCATCTATTATCACTAATTTGGTTCTATATTTATTTTCTGCATCGACCAATGCTCGTTCCAAATGAATCATACTGTTATGTGGAAACCGTTTAGTATTAGTACGTAATAAGCCTTCATAAACACTTGCATGTACTTCCATGTCAACAATTGCACAATCCTCCGCCTTTAATAAACATTGTAGAGTTGCTGCATTTGCAGAATATCCTGTTGTATATACAATTGATGATCCCCGTTGTCTATTAAAAAAACTAGATAATTGATCTTCGAGTTGCACATGGTACTCGTGGTGCCCTCCAATAAGCGGAGATGCTCCGGCTCCTGTACCATACTTCATAATCCCGTCAATCGCAGCCTGTTTCACTTTAGGATGTTGTGTAAAATTGAGGTAGTCATTGGACACTAAGCTGATACACTCTTTTGCTACCTTCATAAATGGTGTTTTGACTTGAACAATTGGACCACATCCTGCTGTAATAAATCTAAAATTCATTTGATCATGATCGCTCATGTAATTTATAAATTCTTGGAAAGCGTTTGCAGATTGTACAATATCGTAATGTGGTATATTTTCAAATTCTTTGAAGCTAGCTTTGTTGAAGTCAATGTTATGATTAATCATAGTGAGCTTTTTTTGGGAAGTGTAATTACTAAAATGCTTTTTCTAATTATTGAGAACTTTTAGGTAGTTACTGATTGATAGTCAGTACTTACAATTAGCTAATAACAATATCAAAATCTAATTATAGTGAAATTTATGCTTTTTTTATGAATTATATAGCGCCAATTTTCGGAAGTGTTTGATGCTTTCATGGATGCTAGTTATTTTTATGAGAGAAAGATCTTAATAGCATATCTTTCAGTAAACAAGCTCATTAAATTGTTTTTTTTGTAAATTATTGATTATGAAAGTTTTGTTCTGCTTTGTTGATTAATGATAATAATTTTTATTTACAATTATTTCAATCAATATAATTGTCATAAATAGGAGATAATTGTAAATTGCTATCAATAAAATCATTTTATTTTTTATTATTTGAAATAAAAATGAAAAATCTCTGCTTTATGTAACTACTTATTAGCCTATTAAATTGGATATCATAGGTGTGAATAACATTTTCCAAGATGTACATGAATACGATTGAGGTTCAAATCACTTTACTTTCACTTCATGAATAAATTTGATGACTATTTGGGATCGTCAGTGTTAATTGTATTTGGAATTGAGAAGAATAAGATTTTGAATTGGAGAGAATTGAGGTATATTGCAAAAAAAAAGCGCTCCATATTGGAGAGCTTTTTTATCTTTTATATTGTTTTGATTACAATTGAGAAACACGAATGGTATTCGTTTTTCCTTTTTCGATTAAAGGTGTCGATGCTGTGTTGATCACAATCGAACCTGGAGCGATATAGTTGTTTTTCACAATAAATTTGTTGACATCGTGAATAGAACCGTCAGTACTATCAAATTTGTCGTATATGAAGGTTTTAACACCCCATAATAAACTCAATTGACGTAACAATTTTTTAGTTCCTGTAAATACCATAATGTCTGCATTAGGTCTGTAACTTGCGATTTCAAATGCAGTAGCACCCGACGATGTTAAGACAGCAATTGCCGCTGCATCTGTTTTCTTAGCTAAATATACTGAAGATGCACAAATTGCATCAGGAATTTTAGTTCCATCACTAATCTCACTAACTTTCTCATTATAATATGGATAAGATGTTTGTTCCACGTGGATAATGATTTTGCTCATTGTTTCGATAACGATCTCTGGAAATTCACCTACAGATGTTTCGCCACTTAGCATCACTGCATCAGCACCATCAATAACCGAGTTAGCCACATCATTAACTTCCGCACGTGTAGCACGAGGAGTTGTGATCATACTTTCTAACATCTGAGTTGCAATGATAACAGGTTTTGATAAATCACGACATTTCTGAACAATAATTTTTTGTAGTCCTGGTACTTCTTCCATTGGCATTTCAACACCTAAGTCACCACGTGCTACCATGATTGCATCAGTAGCTTCAATGATAGCATCAATATTTTCGATAGCCTCAGGCTTTTCAATTTTTGCAATTACTTGTGCATGACTTCCTTTTTCAGCAATGATTTTTTTACATTGGTAGATGTCTTCTGCTGAACGCACAAATGACATAGCGATCCAATCTGCACCATGATCAAGGGCGAAATTTAAATTATCTAAATCTTCTTCTGTTAAAGAAGGGATTGAAACTTTTGTGTTTGGTAAATTAACACCTTTACGGGAAGTAAGTACACCACCATGTACAACTTCACAAGTAACAGTATCTTTATGATTTGTGTTTATAACACGTAATTGCAATTTTCCATCATCTAATAGGATGATTTCATTTGCTTCAACATCATTTGGGAAATTATCGTATGTGATGTAAATTTTCTCTTCATCACCGATTAATTCATGTGTAGTAATTTCAACCTGTGATCCATTTACAAGGATAGCACCACCTTCTTTCATTTTTCCGATACGGATCTTAGGACCTTGTAAATCGGCTAAAATAGCGACATTGAAATTTGTTTCTTCATTAATCTCTTTAATGGTTTCAATAACTTTTAGGTGATCCTCTTGACTCCCGTGAGAAAAGTTAAGACGACAAACGTCTACACCTTTGGCAATCATATTTGTTAACACTTGTTTGTCAGCAGATGCAGGACCTAATGTTGCAACAATTTTAGTCCTTTTTTGAACTTTTTCCATTCTAATTTTTTTATTACTATGTATTTTTATTTTTATATAATTTCATTTTTTTGAAATTATAAAACTCGTTTTTACTAACGAGGATAATTTAGATTTAAGGCGTGTATCTTGTACACTATTAAATAGTTTGCTAAAATATCAGATTTTCTTTGGATTTCAATATTTTTGGTGATATTTCTTTTACAAACACAACTTCGGGTATTTTGTTTATGTTTTTTATGATCCGATCTAAATCGTCTTCATCAATAAAATTTTTGATGAGAATAAAATAATCAAAATTGGCATGTTCGGGTATAAGCAGGCTTCCCTCAATACTTTTATTGTTGATTAAATAATACTCAGTTTGAAATTTGGTGTTTATGTACCAAAAAGTAGTGAAGTGCTGTATCGATTTTTTATGATGATCGACAATGATGTGATATTCTAATTCTTCAGCAGATTTTTGTTTTAATTTTTGATTATGATCAAACTTATCTTCTTTACCTCTTACAAAATCGAGTAAGGTCACCTTGTTGATAAAATGACAGAGACGGTAATCTTTTAAAGGACATGATATGGCGATGAGTACGAAGTCAAGTTCGGCATCAAATTCTAGGTCCCATTTTAGTATCGTTTTGTTATTCAAAGTGAAAATTTATGCTTGTGTTCTTGACGAAAATACAAAAAAATGATGCAAATGCTGTGAATTTAATGTAAAATTTGAATTAATTGACTTCTTGTTTGTACATATTAGGAATTATTGTTATACTTGAAGAAGGTTAGTTTATAGCGAGTTACGGGTATGACTGTACCTACCTGGAAAATAATTTGACAATCTAAAAATCAATTGGATTTTTATATTTGATGAAATTTATTTTTCTTTGCACAGATTTATTAAACAATTAAACTATAAAATCATGTCAGATATCGCTTCAAGAGTAAAGGCAATTATCGTTGAAAAATTAGGTGTAGACGAAAACGAGGTAACACCAGAAGCTTCTTTCACTAATGATTTAGGTGCAGATTCACTTGATACTGTAGAGTTAATCATGGAATTTGAGAAAGAATTCAACGTTGCAATACCTGATGACCAAGCTGAAACTATTGGTACAGTGGGACAAGCAATCACTTATTTAGAAAAAAACGTTAACTAACTAATTTAATTGGGCCAAATCGTATAAATGGAGCTTAAAAGAGTAGTAGTAACAGGATTAGGCGCACTTACACCAATTGGTAATACCGTTTCAGAATATTGGAATAGTTTACTAGATGGTGTAAGCGGTGCTGCTCCCATTACGCATTTTGATGCGTCAAAATTTAAAACCCAATTCGCTTGTGAAGTGAAGGGGTTCGATCCACATGAATTTATGGATCGAAAGGAAGCTCGCAAAGTAGATCCTTTTGTACAGTATGCTATTGCATCATCTGATGAAGCAATCAAGGATGCTGGTTTAATTTTTGAAAATTTAGATACAAATCGTATCGGAGTAATCTGGGGATCAGGAATTGGGGGATTGACAACTTTTACAGATGAAGTTGTCAATTTTGCAAAAGGGGATGGAACACCGCGTTTCAATCCTTTCTTTATTCCAAAGATGCTTGTCGATATTGCTCCGGGACATATTTCTATGCGTCACGGACTTCGTGGACCTAATTTTTCTGCTGTCTCTGCATGTGCTTCGGCAACCAATGCGATGATTGATGCTTTTAACTATATTCGTATGGGTAAAGCTGATGTGATTGTTACAGGTGGATCTGAAGCGACTATTAATGAAGCTGGAATCGGTGGATTTAATGCGATGCATGCATTGTCAACTAGAAATGATGATCCTAAAACAGCTTCGCGTCCTTTTGATAAAGATCGTGATGGTTTTGTTTCTGGTGAAGGGTCTGGTGCGATCATATTAGAAAGTTTAGAACACGCATTAGCGCGTGGTGCTAAAATTTATGCTGAAATTGGGGGTGGAGGTATGAGCGCTGATGCACATCATATCACAGCTTCACATCCAGAGGGTTTAGGTGCTAAACTTGCAATGACAATGGCTGTCAATGATGCGGAACTAGATTTCACAGATATTGATTATATCAATGTGCATGGCACTTCTACTCCGGTAGGGGATATTAGTGAAACTAAAGCTATTGTGGATTTGTTTGGTGAGCATGCTTATAAATTGAACATTAGTTCTACAAAATCAATGACTGGACACCTTTTAGGTGCAGCTGGCGCGATTGAAACTATTGCTTCTATTTTAGCTGTTCAAAATGATATAGTACCGCCTACTATTAATCATTTTACAGATGATCCAGAATTGGACAACAGATTAAATTTCACATTTAATAAAGCTCAAAAGCGTATTGTAAATGCTGCAATGAGTAATACTTTTGGCTTTGGTGGTCACAATGCAACTATTGTTGTGAAAAAATACAAAGCTTAATATTACTTTATTTAAGTTATTAAAATAATTGGGATACAACAGGTGCTTTATACCTGTTGTCCCATTTTTAGACTAAGATGCCTTTTTCAAGGATTTATAAATTATATTTTTCTGCTGACAAAGCTTATGTTAGAAAGCTCAAGAACCTGTTAGGTTTTGTCCCTGGAAACATACGACTTTATCAAATGGCTTTTAGGCATAAGTCTGTAGCTGTTGTGATTAAGGAAGGTTCAAAAAACAGCAATGAAAGATTGGAATTTTTGGGCGATGCAATTTTGGGTTCAGTTGTTGCTGAATTACTTTTCAAAAAGTATCCCTATAAAGACGAAGGTTTTTTGACTGAAATGAGATCTAAAATTGTTAGTCGTGTCCATCTTAATCAACTTTCCCGAAAATTGGGATTCAATGAACTGATTCAGTTTGATGCCAGAATGATCAGTTTTCCTAATAAACAAGGCTCTCTGCTAGGAGATGCTTTTGAAGCACTTATCGGTGCTGTTTATTTAGATAAAGGTTATGTTTTTACTAAAAATTTTCTGTTAAATCGCATTATTAAGCCACATGTTGATATTCATTTATTGGAACAAACGGAAACAAATTTTAAAAGCCGATTGATCGAATGGTGTCAACATAATGGCAAGGAGGTTGTTTTCAATCAAATTGAAAATCCACCAGGAGAATCGAGTAAAATGTTTTCTGTAGAGGCTATTGTCCAAGGCGAGGTATGTGGGTTGGGACAAGATTTCAATAAGAAAAGTGCCGAAAAATCTGCTGCTGAAAAAGCTTGTGAATATTTGAAAATTTTGGAACTTGACTAAGCTTTTTTCTTAGAAGCCTCAAAAAATCCTTCTTAAATATTAACTTTGCCAAATGGCAACAGTAAAACCTTCTTTAGCAAAAGGCACGCGTGATTTTTCACCAGCCGAAATGCTTAAACGTAATTATATTTTCAATACGCTTAAACGTGTTTTTATAAAATATGGTTACAGTGAAATTCAAACTCCTTCTTTTGAAAATTTACAGACACTTACTGGAAAGTACGGTGATGAGGGGGATAAGTTAATTTTTAAGATTTTGAATTCGGGAGATTATTTGAGTAAAGCTCCTGATGATCTATTTAAATCTAAATCTTCCATTAAATTAATTTCTCATATTTCTGAAAAGGCACTTCGTTATGACCTTACTGTACCGTTTGCTCGTTACGTTGTCATGCATCAAAATGATATTTCCTTACCTTTCAAGCGTTTTCAAATTCAACCTGTATGGCGTGCAGATCGTCCTCAAAGAGGTCGTTATCGTGAATTTTACCAATGTGATGTAGATGTTGTGGGCTCTGCCAGTCTACTCAATGAAGCTGAGTTTATGTTGATCTATCATGAAGCACTGAAAAATTTGGGATTGAAAGATTTTACGATTAAAATCAACAATCGTAAGATTCTTTCAGGTATTGCAGAAATTATTGGTAAGCCGGAACTTATTGTCGATATGACAGTTGCGATCGATAAATTGGATAAGATCGGTTTAGAAGGAGTCAACAAGGAATTATTAGAACGTGGTTTTACAACAACTGATTTGGAAATTTTACGCCCAATTATTTTATTGGAAGGATCAAATGAAGAGAAATTGTCGGCGCTAAAACATGTACTGTCAAATTCGGAAATTGGATTGAAGGGCGTAGCTGAAATAGAAGAAACTTTTGATTATATTTCTAAGTTGGATTCTTCAAATGAAGTTTTACAGCAGTTTGTAGAGGTGGATATTACCTTAGCTCGTGGTTTAAATTATTATACTGGATGCATTTTTGAGGTTAAGACCAATGAAGTAGCTATGGGAAGTATCGGAGGCGGAGGACGCTACGATGATTTGACAGGTATGTTTGGGTTAAAAGGGTTAACAGGCGTTGGTGTGTCTTTTGGTGCCGATCGCATCTATGATGTTCTAGAAGAGTTGAATCTTTATCCAGAGGCTAAAGGAGATTATACCAAACTGTTGATTGTGAATTTTGATAAAGAGACCGAGTCCTTTACATTGCCACTTTTAAATCGCTTACGTCAAGCAAATGTTGCTGTGGAACTTTATCCAACAGCCGCAAAATTGAAAAAACAAATGAGTTACGCGGACAGTAAAGGGATTCCATATGTTTTGTTAATCGGTGATGAGGAGGTTTCTTCTGGACAGCTTTCATTAAAAGATATGCAAACAGGTGATCAAAGAAAAATTGATGAATCAACTTTGATTGCTGAATTGAGCTAAAATCAAATTTGTTAAAAAATAGTAAAAGCCAAAAGATTATTATGTCTTTTGGCTTTTTTGTTTGTTCTTTTTTTAATTTACTAAATTAAGCCAGTCATTTATTTGCCTTTCCTGTTATGTGGTTTAAATCAAATGTCTTAGAACTGTCTAAAACGAGAAGAAAATTTGATTTTCTGACCAAAATATCACCCAAATTGATTAGATTTGTAGTCAAGATTAGTAAGAAATTCAAAACTTTGAAATGAGTTCAACACCTATAACAAAAGAGACATATTTAGAGTGGTATAGATCTATGCTACTTATGCGTAAGTTTGAAGAGAAAACAGGTCAACTTTATGGACAGCAAAAAATCCGTGGTTTCTGTCACTTGTACATTGGACAAGAGGCAGTAGTAGCAGGTACCATGTCTGTAATTAAACCTGAAGATTCTTTAATTACAGCCTACCGTGATCACGCACATGCTTTAGCAAAAGGAGTGTCTGCAAATGAATGTATGGCTGAGATGTTTGGAAAAGCAACAGGTTGTTCAAAAGGAAAAGGTGGATCTATGCACTTTTTTTCGAAAGAACATAAGATGATGGGAGGCCATGGTATTGTCGGTGGTCAGATTCCGTTAGGAGCTGGTATCGCATTTGCTGAGAAATATTTGGGCACAAATAATGTTAACGTATGTTACATGGGTGATGGTGCTGTTCGTCAAGGTGCTTTCAATGAAACTTTGAACATGGCCATGTTGTGGAAATTACCAGTAATTTTTGTTTGTGAAAACAATGGTTACGCAATGGGTACTTCTGTACAACGTACAACCAATATGCAAGATATTTATAAAATGGGCTTAGGTTTTGATATGCCTTGTGCTCCAGTAGATGGTATGGATGTAGTAGCGGTACACAACGCAATGGACGAAGCTGTTCAACGTGCTCGTGCTGGTGAAGGACCTACTTTCTTAGAAATACGTACATACCGTTACAAAGGACACTCTATGTCCGATCCTGCGAAATACCGTACGAAAGAAGAACTAGAAGAATATAAAGGGCGTGATCCATTATTAGCGACAAAGCATGCTATTGTTGAAAACAATTATGCTGATGAAGCTTGGTTTGCTGAAGTGGATGCTGAAGTGAAAAGTATTGTAGATGAGTCTGTAAAATTTGCGGAAGAATCTCCTTTCCCTACAGCTGATGAATTGTACAAAGATGTGTACGTTCAAGAGGATTATCCATTTATATTAGATTAATATAAGTTACTTTAACTAGATAAATAAAATACAATGGCTGAAGTAGTTAGAATGCCGAAAATGAGCGATACCATGACCGAAGGGGTTATCGCAAAATGGCACAAACAAGTTGGTGATAAAGTTAATTCTGGTGATTTAGTTGCTGAAATCGAAACTGATAAAGCAACGATGGATTTTGAATCATACCAAGAAGGAACGCTTTTATATATTGGTCCAAAAGAAGGTGAAGCAGTTGCGATTGATGCTGTTATCGCTATTCTTGGAGAACCAGGAGAAGATTTTCAAGCATTATTAAGTGATGCTCCTCAAACTGAAGAAGTAACAGAGAAAAAGGAAGTAGAAACTTCTAATTCATCTGAAACAGCTCCACAATCTAATGTGACTCCGGAATCTTTAGGTGTTACCGTAATTACTATGCCTTTGTTGAGTGATACGATGACTGAAGGTGTGATTGCACAGTGGAATTTTAAAGTTGGTGACACGATCAAATCTGATGATTCTATTGCTGATGTAGAGACTGATAAGGCGACAATGGAAGTGACAGCTTATGCTGACGGTACATTGTTGTATGTAGGTCTTGAAGCAGGTGAAGCTGCTAAAGTAAATGATATCATTGCTATTGTAGGTCCTGCTGGAACAGATGTAACACCATTGTTAAATCAAAAGCCAGCGTCTGCATCTCAAGCTGCTCCTGCAGAAGTAAAAAAAGAAGAATCCAAAGAAGAGGCTCCTGTAACTACTGAAAATAAATCTACTGATGTAGCTGATGATTCTCGAGTGAAAGCATCTCCTTTAGCCCGTAAAATTGCTAAAGATAAAGGGATCAATCTGAGTGAGATTAAAGGATCTGCTGATGGTGGTCGTATTGTTAAAAAAGATGTTGAATCTTACGTTCCAGCTGCTAAATCTGCTCCTGCTGCGTCTGCTCCAGTAGCTACCGAAACAAAAGCGATCACTTTACCAACTTTTGTAGGTGAAGAAAGATATACAGAAGTTGCTGTTTCTCAAATGCGTAAAACTATTGCGCGTCGCTTAGGTGAAAGCTTATTTACTGCTCCACATTTTTACTTGACGGTAAGTATCGATATGGAAAATGCAATGATTGCTCGTACACAAATCAATGAAGTGGCTCCAGTAAAAGTTTCTTTCAATGATATCGTTGTAAAAGCAGTTGCAGTTGCCTTGAAAAAACACCCTGCCGTAAATTCTTCATGGAAAGGTGATAAGATTCGTTTTAATGAACATACAAATATTGGTGTCGCAATGGCTGTTGAAGATGGCTTATTAGTTCCTGTTGTACGTTTTGCCGATGGAAAATCATTATCTCACATTTCTGCAGAAGTTAAAGATTTCGCTCAAAAAGCTAAAACTAAAAAATTAACTCCAGCAGATTGGGAAGGTTCAACATTTACAGTTTCTAATTTGGGTATGTTTGGTATTGATGAATTTACATCAATTATCAACTCTCCTGATGGTGCAATCCTATCTGTTGGTGCAATTCAACAAGTACCAGTTGTTAAGAATGGTGCGGTTGTTCCTGGAAATGTGATGAAGTTGACTTTAGGTTGTGACCACCGTGTAGTGGATGGTGCTACAGGTGCTCAATTCTTACAAACGTTAAAAGCATTATTAGAAAATCCAGTAAGATTATTAGCATAATCTTACTTCGAATACTTATATTGAAAAGGTCACTTTATATAAAGTGACCTTTTTTTATTGTTTTTTTCTTTTTTTAGTACTAAAATCAGCATTTTAGCATTTATACATTAGAAAAGAAATAGAATCCGTTAAATAGTGAAGTTATATATATTAAAAAGTCTAGTTGCTGTTCTTATCATAGCAACAGTATCATGTAGTTCGAAAGAAGAAAAACAAAAAAAGGCATTAGTTGAACAGGCTAAAACTGATAGTCTAAAACTCATATACCATCCATCTGAAGCAGATCCGAAAGTTGAGGCATTTATGCAAAATCTGCATAAAAGATCAGGATTTAATGGTAATGTGCTGATTGCAAAAAATGGAAAGATTTTATATCAAAATTCATTTGGTTGGGCCAATTATCTTTTAAAAGATAGTTTGAAAATTGATTCAAAATTCGAATTGGCTTCTGTTTCAAAACCCCTCACAGGTATAGGTATTTTGAAATTGGTCGAGGAGGGGAAATTGAAATTGGATCAAACCATTAATGATTTTTATCCGAATTTTCCTTATCCAGATATCACAATTAAACAATTGTTGTCTCACCGATCTGGATTGCCAAATTATGTTTATTTTTCGGAGCAGCATTGGAAGGAAAAGAAGAAGGGCATGACCAATCAAGATGTCATGAATATGCTGATAGAATTTAAGCCGAATCGATATGGAAAACCAGATGGTAAATTCTTTTATAACAACTCGAATTTCATGGTGTTAGGTGCCATTATTGAAAAGGTAACTAATCAAAGTTATGCGGAATGGATGAAGGAAAATGTTTTTAATCCGGCAGGCATGACAAATACGGCAGCATTGTCAAAGGCTATTTATGAAAAAATTCCTACAGATGTTATCGGTCACGATAAAGTATGGAGAAGATCTGTTGTTCAAAATTTTCAAGATGGGCCTCTGGGAGATAAGGGAATTTATAGTACGGTAAGGGATCTATATAAATTAGATTTAGCTTTGAATGAAGGTAGATTATTAAAGAAAGAAACATTAGATTCTGCTTATGTCGACCGTGCGAAATCTAAAAATGGAATATTTGGATATGGATTGGGATGGCGTACTTTTCATAGAAATAATGATGTAATAATCTATCATACCGGATGGTGGCACGGATTTCGCAATCTGTATGTGAGGGATCTTAAAAATAATGTCACGATTGTACTGTTATCGAATATGACTAATGGAAGTTTAGTTAAATTGGATGAATTGTATAAAATTTTAGGTATGCCTATTTTGAGGAAGGGTGTTTATAATGATGCTGGTAATGTGGCTGATGATGTTTAATTAAGGAGTTATGAAAAAAACGCTAATAATAGGAGCGAGTACTAATCCAGAAAGGTATTCGTATAAAGCTGCTCATAAATTGAAGCAATATGGACATGATATTGTGAATGTAGGTCTTAAGAAGGGTGAAGTTGCAGGTGTTGCAATAGAGTCAATGGGACCAATTCATGCGGATATTGATACGATCACGATGTATGTCGGCGAAGCAAATCAGAAGGGCTATATGGATTACATATTGGCAACAAAGCCAAAGCGAATTATCTTTAATCCTGGTGCTGAAAATCCCGAATTAGCGGTACTTGCTAATAATTTAGGTATTGATACTGAAAATGCTTGTACACTGGTTCTTTTAAGTACAGGACAGTATTAGACTGAAATATTGTAATTATACTTTATCGGAATTTATATTCCGTATTTAACTCATAAAAAAGGGTTATATTGGTTTTAAAAAGCCAGTATAACCCTTTTTTATGCCTTCCCTTCTCAAACGATTTCGTAAGTTTCCCTTGTGTGTCTACTAAAAAAAGTACACTTTAGAGTCCAATTGAGCCCAAGTTGTGAGAAGTTCATATATTATTTTTATTCCAATCTTATGTATTATTTATCGTGCTTCTGACATCGTATAATGGAATAATGGCTTTATATAGTTCGAAAGGGGAACGGTTCATTTTTCTTCAGAAACAAAAAACATAGAAGATCCACGATTGCTAAAAGTGTGGGGAGAAACGCTTATGAAATAAATGTTGCAATAAATAGTAAGGAATTAAAGAATCAAGTGATGTATAAAATAGTAGCAAATTAAGACGATAGCAATTATGATGAAAATGAAAAAACAGATTCTCATGGTATTATGTTCTGCTTTAGGAATATGTACTGTGCAAGGCCAGTCCAGCGATCTGAAATTATCGAAAGAGTTTATCCAGCAGAATTTGAATGATGCCGCTCGACAAATTAAAGTCTTGGCAAATGAGATCCCAAACGAAAAATTTCCTAAAACTTTTGAAAATAATAAAGAAGTCTTTTCATCATCGAGCTGGTGGTGTTCTGGATTCTATCCAGGAACACTGTGGTACTTATATGAAGGAACTCAAGATCGAGGGTTATTACAAAAGGTGGAAGAGAAGTTACCTTATTTGGAGAAAGAAAAATATAATATAGGGACACATGATCTAGGTTTTATGTTGTTTTGCAGTTTTGGAAATGGCTTACGTCTAACAGGTGATTCTGTGAAATATAAAGATGTATTAGTTACTGGCGCAGCTTCGCTCGCTTCTCGTTTCAATGAGACAACAAAGACTATTCGGTCTTGGGATCACAAGCCTTGGCATTATCCTGTCATCATTGATAATATGATGAATTTGGAGTTTTTGACGCAGGTTTCAAAAATGACTGGAAATAAAAGGTATTATGATTTGGCGGTAATACATGCCGAGACAACATTGAGAAACCATTTTAGAAAAGATTATAGCTCATATCATGTTATTGATTATGATGTGAACACGGGTAAAGTTATTGCCAAAAAAACACATCAGGGTGCCTTTGACGAATCTGCATGGTCTAGAGGGCAAGGTTGGGCACTCTATGGTTATACCATGATGTATCGCGAGACCAAGAAGAAGGAATTTTTAAATCAGGCTCGACATATTGCAAAGTATATATTAAATCATCCCAATTTACCGCAAGATTTAATTCCTTATTGGGATTTTGATAAGGATAAGATTGATCAATCTAGTAAAATGTATGCTAAGAAAGATCTACGTGATGTTTCAGCAGCGGCATTGTATGCATCTGCTTTACTCGAATTGGCGCAATATACAGTAGGTAAGGAGTCGACGCTTTATCTTACTAAGGCGGAGACCATGCTCACAAATTTATCTAAGGCTCCTTATAAGGCCGAGTATGGAAAGAATGGCGGTTATTTATTAAAACATAGTGTAGGGGCACTACCTTTGAATTCTGAAATAGATGTACCATTGACGTATGCTGATTATTACTATGTTGAAGCATTGATTAGATACAAAAGACTTCTAGAGGGAAATGCTATTATTCAGGAGATCGCTAAATGACATTTTTTACTTCTCTAACAGTTCTTTATTATTTTGGACAATGTGAGTTGCAATTCTATATGCCAAGCGATCATGATCGAGCTGATTGTAAAATTGAATTTTTTGGAGCTCTAGGATAAGTAGACTATACGGTAAGAATGGATATAGTTGGTGGAACAACCATATTGCAACCTTAATCAAGTATAGCTTCACTATATGGGACTGTTGTGTAAAAACACTTTTTAAAGCTTAAATTATCCGTTTTAGGAGCTCATGTGAACCTTTCTGCAACTACTTTTTGGCTCTGAGCAATCGCTCTTTGACTAAGAGTAGTTCCTATTTTCGAAAAAGGAATCCATCCTCTGGCAAAGGAATCCAATCTTTTAAAAAGAAAATCACGTTTTCTAAAACTGTGTTCCATTGTTCATA
Source organism: Sphingobacterium sp. MAE (assembly GCF_056711605.1). Taxonomy (NCBI): domain Bacteria; kingdom Pseudomonadati; phylum Bacteroidota; class Sphingobacteriia; order Sphingobacteriales; family Sphingobacteriaceae; genus Sphingobacterium; species Sphingobacterium sp. MAE. The sequence goes on from NZ_CM160044.1 coordinate 380,091, forward strand.
AGAACCATCACCTTTTTGAAAATAAATAATCGATGATTTAAAAGGATTGAACACTTTATGGATTAAGGAGTACATTGCTGGGAACAAGTGACTACTATTTCTAAACACAGGATCTGTTTTTTGGAAATAGTAGTTTAAGTTTATCAACTCAGGACAGCTTTTTTGGAAATAACGGTTCCATTGATCAACAAGCGATCACTTGTTTGGAAATAGGGATTCAAGTTTGCTAACAAATTACTAGCCGAAGGCAAAAAGTAATCCTACTATTGCCCCATTATTACTATGTTGTACAATTAATACATAAACAATTTAGCATGCTAACTACTAACACGTTATTATTCATTTGAATTACGCTGTTCTTTAATAATAAATTCAGAAGGATTTTGTCCAAAGAGTTTTTTAAATTCTTTACTAAAGTATTTTCTGTCTGAAAATCCCACAGCATAAGCTACTTCACTTATATTGAGAGCAGAAAGCAATAGATCTTTTGCTTTATTTAGTCTATAGTTTTTAACATAGTTATTAAGAGAAAGGTTTGTAATGGCATTTAATTTACGGTAAAGTACTGGAGCACTCATTCCCATAGCACGAGAAATAAAATTGACGTCAAATGAATCTGATAGTAGGTGATGTTCGATAAGCCTGTTTAAGGATTGAATGAATTTGTTGTCTTGTTCGTTATCACTAATGGTCGCTTTTATTTGAAAGTTCTGGCTTCGCTTTTTACTTATATTTAAGAGATTTTGTACAGAATAAAAGAGTTGACTGTTATCAAATGGTTTTGTTAAATAAATGTTTGCACCACTTTGTAAAGTCTCAGTTTGTAATTGATGGTCTGTTAAAGCGGTTAATAAAATAAATGGAATATGGCTTGTAATGATACTGTTCTTGATAGCTCTGCATAACTCTATTCCATTCATATTGGGCATCATGAAGTCAGAAATAATTAGATCAGGTACTATTTTTTCCGCTTTTTTTAATGCCTCCTCGCCATTATGAGCAAGAATAATATTGAAATTATCTTTAAAAATATTGGCAATTATTTCTAATAGCTCTTTATTATCTTCAACAATGAGGATTGTCGTTTGTAATCCTACTTCTGCAATAGCGGGGAAAGCGGATAATGGAGAAATGCTTTGAACGGAATTGTCAGTCTCACTGTAATCAAGATTTGATGTTTTCGGCAAGTGCACGGTAAAAATAGTCCAATTTTCTTGTTGCTCGTGCTTGGATTGACAATGAATTTCTCCACCATGTTGTTCGATTATTTTTTTAGTTAGGGCTAATCCTATACCAGTGCCGATAGTATCATTTACTTGATCTTCTCTATAATATTCTTCGAATATTTTAAATTGGTTGGTTGATGTAATTCCGATGCCATTATCAACAATCTGAATGGTGATTCTTTTTTCATCTTGAATAACTTCTAAGTAGACAGTGCCATTTTCAGGGGTATATTTAATAGCATTGGACAGTAGGTTGAACATCACTTTATCAAATTGTATGGTATCAATTGACTGGATGCCGATGGGATCTATGTGTTTAATATAATAGTTTAAATTTTTTGTTTGGGCAAAATCATTAAATAGATAAAAAGTATCTTCAATATATTCTCTGAATGAAATTGATGTCAATTTGAGTTCTTGTTTATGATCATCAAATTTTTTAAAGTCCAATAATTCATTTACTACAGTTAGAAGTTTGTTTGCATTTTTTTTGATGCGTATTAATTTAAATTGTGTAGTTGGAAGATTGGCCACTTCTGTTATTAATTCATCAAGCGGAGCTGTGATTAAGGTAAGTGGTGTTCTAATTTCGTGTGAAATTTGAGTGAAAAAATTAATTTTATTTTCGTGTTCTTTTTCTGAATTAATTAAAATTTCACGTTCCACAATGAATTTTATTATGAAATGAATGGCTAAAGCAAATGATAGTGCATAAAAAAGATATGCCCACCAGGTGCGCCAAAATGGAGGAAGTACCGTAATATCTAAGATTAGAGGAGTTTTGCTCCAAATCATATCGTTGTTGCAAGAAAATATGGTTAATTTATGTCTTCCTTCGGGTATATTGGTGTATTTAATGTTTGCTGAATTGGTCTCTATCCAATCTTTGTCAATCCCATCTAACTTGTATCTGTATTTGTTTTTTAGTGGCTTGATGAAATTAGAGCTTGAAAAATCGATTGTTAAATAGTTTTCATGGTGTTGTAATCTTATTTGATAATGATTGTTCGTTGCTGTAGCATGAATTCGGTCGAATGGCAGTGTACTTTCATTTATATAGATATTTCTTAATAAAACTGTAGGTAAAATATGATTGAAGGCTATCTTTTTAGTATCTATGGATACTAACCCATTTAGAGTCGTCAAGAATAATTTTCCTTCTTTACCATGGAACAGTTTTGCACTTTGCAAATTTTTAACGGGTAAACCATCATTTTGATTTAAAATATTCGTGTACTTCGTTTTAGGGTTAAAGAAAATTAAGCCATTTTCACTCGTGATCCAGAGCATATTGTCGATCATGATGGGCCAACCGAGATTATTTTTATTGAACTTGACGTGAAAGGTTGCTTCACCATTTTTTTGCAGACTATAAAGTGCACTGTCAGTGGTAAACCAAAGTTGATCCAAGGGATCGATGAAAAAACCTTTTATTGAATGCGACTTTAGTTCGGGAATAACTTTAAAGATAGAGGTTTGATTTTTTACATATAATTTACTTTCTTGTAAAAGATATATTTGAGATTTGCTGTCTTCTTGAATGTCTGTAACTTCTCTGCTTCTTATCTCTTCAACTCGAACAGGAATCTGATTGTTTTCGACAGTAAATAATCCACTATTTGTTCCTAAATAGATTTTTTTAGATGGATCGACATAAATAGCGAAAATATTATTCTTAACATCGAAAGAGTCTTTATCTAGATAATAATGATTCGTTTTATGACTATGGATATCAATGACATTATATCCGCCGGCGTACTGAGCAGCATAAATCTTGTTTTCTCGGACGTAAAGGTCTTTGATGAGATTAGATTTTGTTAGATGCGGAACTGAAATGCTATTTCCGCTTGCTTTGTTGATGATATTAATTCCATTTTCCTCTGTCCCAATCCAATACTTCTCTTTTGTCTGTGCAAAACTGCTTGTTATGTCACTATTTAAACGATGCAAATTATTTGATCGCGTAGCATATATAGTAAGAGGTAGAACGTTTGGGTATATGGCATTTATTCCTCCAAAATAGGTGCCTAACCAGACAATTTTTTGATTATCTATAAAAATATCGTAGATGGAGTTTTGTGATAGCGAATAGTTGAAGGTAGTATGTTGATAATTGTTAAAATAATTTTCTTTTTCAAATACAGATAACCCCTTGAGTGTACCGATTAAAATATTTCCTTGCGGGTTTTTAGTGATTTTACGGACATTATTACTCAATAAATTGCTATTTCCTATATGAAGGTTGACCCAAGTCTTATTCTTAAATTCATATCGATAAATACCGTGAAGTTTAGTTGCTACCCATAAGTTGTCTTTGTCATATAATAGCGAACTTATAATACGTTCTTCTTGTAATGGAATCGGCAGCTGTAAGTTGGATATAATAGAAAGCTTTTTATTCTTGTATTGTATCATTTCAATGCCCTGTAGACTTGCAATGATGTACGTATCACTACTTATTTGTGTAATGGTGTGAACTTTATCTCGGGCTAATAATAATTCAAGTTTGTAAGAAGATGCTCTGGGGCTGGCACGATAAAGCCCATCTTTAGCACAAAGAAAAGTCTGCCCAGATAGCGTTTGAATGTCTAGAACGGTTATCTTTTCTTTAAAGGGTTTACTGTTTTTTTGTATATATCTGTGTCGATTAATATCATATAGATGTAAATGGGTAGAGGTAGCAATAAAAAGATCATTTTTTGCGTTAATTCCAATTTTAATAATATACTCAATATCATTTAGTGTGGTGTCAGATCTCCGTAAATTGGAGACATTTTTTGAATCATAAACAAAAAGATTGTCCGCTCCTCCAAACCAAAGCCTACCTTTTTGATCTTGTGCAATAGAGAGAACCGGTTGTTTGTCAAGAATATTCTCCTGACTTAATTGTTCAAATCGAAAATCCTGTGCATAGCAATGAGCAATCAAGAATCCCAAGGTTAAAAAACATCGTAGTAGATTTAGCTGATTATTCATTTTGGCTGGTTTATAGGTCAAATTTAAGATTTTACCCCTAAAAATTTATAATAATCACCCTCTATTATTGTGATTATGCTTCAAATTTGAGGCATAAACCAATTAATTAATATATAAACTAAATCCAAAAGTATGGCAAAGTTTTACACAGTCGGGGTATCGGCTATGATGCTATTTACGGTAGGCACGACTATGGCTCAGCAAAAGATTTCTGTGTCTGGACGAATAACGGATAGTCAAGGTGGGGCATTATCTGGCGTAACGATCAAAGAAAAAGGAGGAACAGTAGCGACTTCGACTAACAAATCTGGAAATTTTTCGATTTCTGTCCCGAGTAAGGCAACGTTGATCATTTCTAATGTAGGCTACCAAAATCAAGAAGTTTCTGTCGATGGAAAAACCGCTATTACAATCACTTTAGCGGACGGAAATGCTGCTATTGATGAAGTTGTCGTTGTGGGTTATGGAACGCAGAAAAAGGCTAAATTACTGGGGTCCATATCAACTATTGATGCTAAACAGCTGGAAAATCGTGCAGTTACTAATGTTTCCTCTGCACTCTCGGGTTTAGCAGCAGGAGTTCAGGTAAAAGTAGGAAATGGCAAACCGGGGAGTGATGGTGCTACTATTCGAGTACGCGGGGTAGGAACTATGAATAATAATGATGCACTAGTTATCATTGATGGGATACAAGGTGTAATGGATGCGGTAAATCCCGAAGATATTGAACGTATTTCTGTTTTGAAGGATGCATCATCTGCAGCAATATATGGTGCACGTGCTGCAAATGGGGTTATCTTGATAACAACTAAAAAAGGTAAAGCTGGACAAGGTCCGCAGATCAATTATTCGGGATTATTTTCAAGGACCTCACCCAGTGCTAAACCTGTATTTGTTAATGATTATGTGCGCCACATGAATTTATTTAATGAAGCAGCTGCAAATATTGGTACTACTGGACAGTATACACAGTCTGCAATTGATGCATGGACTGCAGCCAATGCGGACCCAAATGGTTTAGCTCCTTCTGGTTTACCTAATTATGTTGCTTATCCTAATACCAATTGGGGGGACTGGATCTATGAAGATGGCTGGTTGAAGAATCATAATGTGAGTGTATTGGGAGGAAGTGAGAAAATTCGTTTTAATTTATCTGGAAGAATTCAAGATAATCCCGGTATCATGTACAATACAGGAATGAAGCGTTACGAAGGACGTGTTAACTTGGAAACTGATGTAACCGATTTCTTGACTGTAGGAACACAAACGTTCGTTGTTAATGAACATCGTTCATTGGCTTCTGATGCTAATCTTTACAATTTTTTGCATCAAACAACTCCGGGTATCTACCCCAAGTATGAAGACAAGTTTGGGGGAGCCGTTTTAAATTCAGGGGAGTCTTCACAATTAAATAATGTTTTATTGTATCTGTATGATTATAAAGGGAGTAATGAGCGAACTCGATTGAATTCTACATTTTTCGCTAATCTTAAACTTTGGAAAGGTTTAACATTTGAAACCAAATTTAATTATCAGTCGCGTTTTGATGAGATTACCGGATATCAAAATCCTTCAGCTCGATATGATTTCTCTACCCTGAATATGGTGGTTACTCCAACTGTGCCTTCACAGCTGACAACAAGTCAATCCTATGGGAAAATTTATAGAAAATCTTTTGATAATGTTTTGCGCTATAATACGGAAATAGGCAAGCATACAATCGGTGCGTTAATTGGACATAACGAATTTTATTATAATGATTCGGGATTCAGTGCTTCTAAGAAAGGTTTGATTGATGAAACCATTACTAATATTGGTACAGGAACTGAAATGTCATCTATCGGAGGAGATGAATCAGATAATTCGATGCGTTCCTTCTTTGGTCGTGTGAACTATGATTATGACTCTAAATATTTGGCTGAGTTTAGTCTTCGTAGAGACGGTGCTTCGAAGTTTGGCCGTAATCGAAAATATGGAACTTTTCCTTCTTTTTCTTTGGGTTATATGCTGTCAAAAGAATCTTTTATGGCTGCTGTGAATCCTTACATACAGGATGTGAAAATTCGTGGATCATGGGGTAAATTGGGGAATGATGGGGGAGATGGTCTTAATGTATACGGTTGGCACGGTGTCTACGGATTGGTTGGTTACTCTTTCAATGGTACACAAATGAATGGTTTACAGTTGTCTCGTTTTGGCAATGATTTATTGCAGTGGGAGGAAGCTGAAAACAAAGAGATCGGATTAGAATTTGCGACCTTAAAACGCCGTGCATCTGTAGAATTGAATGTGTATGACCGTAAGACGTCTAATATTATTCGTGCTGCAGAGGTTCCAATTACTGCGGGTACGACGACTCCTCCTTTTTTTAATCAAGCTGCAATGCGTAATACAGGTGTTGAGTTTAATTTAAATTGGCGTGATCAGATTGGAGATTTCAGATATAATATAGGGGGTAATTTTTCTTATAATAAGAATAGGGTAATCAAATTTGAAGGTCAGTTGAAAGAAGGATTTGTTGATGATGGTACAGGAAAAATGACTTGGCAAACAAACTTAGGAGATGTTTCTAGCGGGGGGCTCAACCGTATTCTTGAAGGAAGTCAATTAAATGAATTTTATTTGCGTAAAGTCTATAAAGGGGATGGCTCTTATTTTAATGCGGATGGTTCTGTTAATATTCATGGAGGTCCAACTACTGGAATGATTCGTACTGAGGGAGACTATGAATGGGCAAAAGCGATGAAGGCTACTGGTTATTCCTTCTTAAACTCGAGTCAGAAAATCAGTGATGTGTACGGTAGTACTGCTTTATATTATGGAGATCTAATTTATTCGGATCTTAATCAAGATGGTGTATATGGAAATACTGCGGATCAATATTTTACCGGTACTTCTGTCAATCCAAAATATATATACGGTATTAGTCTTGGATTTTCGTATAAGGGATTGGATATGTCTATGATTTGGGCAGGAGAGTCTGGTGCGCAGTATTACTGGAATGATCATGGGTATAATAACAATGTCTTGATTTCTGGAAATCAGGTGACGACACGAATTGCTGACGATCACTACTTCTATAATCCAAATAATCCTGATGATCCGCGTACAAATCAAAATGGATATTTTCCAAGGTTGAAATATGGTACCTCTGCAGAAAATATTAATAATCAGTCTAGTGATTATTGGTTGTACGAATCAAATTTCTTTAAGTTGAGAAATCTGCAAATCGGGTATACGTTTGATAAGAAGCTCACGGAGAAATTTAAGGTTAGAAATTTAAGAATATTCTTTTCTGGAGAGAATTTGTTGATGTTTACCAATTTCCCTGGGTTAGATCCTGAAGTGGGAGCAGGTGCTGAATACCCAACAATGAAGCAGTATGCATTGGGTTTAAATTTTGGATTCTAAAAATAGACTGATCATGAAAAATAAAAATATAAAATATACATTTTGGAGTAAAAAATTAATGCTTGTTGCTAGCTTGGCGACAGCAATATCGGTATCTTCTTGCGATAATGATCTCTTGGACACGGTACCAAAAACACAGGTATTAACCAATAATATGTGGTTAACGGACAACCTAACTGATCAAGGTGTAACGGGTGTATATCAAAACTTGCGTAATGGACAGATGCTGTATGAATATGATACTTATGTTACGTTGCAGGGAAGAGATAATTCGGTTTTAATGAATGGTACTGCAACAGCGTCCTCTGGAATATTTTCTTCCGAATGGCAGAATCTTTATGAGGGGATTCATCGAGCTAATGATGCAGTCTATGGATTGACCAATATTTCTCCAACTGAGGAGGTTAAAAAATCACGGTTGCTTGCGGAAGTGAAATTTTTGCGTGCTTTTTATTACTATCGTTTAAATCAACTATACCAAGGTGTTCCAATATATACGGAACCGATTGAATGGAATAAGGTAGATAAGCCTAGAAATACAGAAGATGAGGTGTGGAATTTGATTGTACAGGATTTGACTGATTGTATTAACGAAACTAATCTTCCAAATCGATATGAAGCTACAAATTCGAATTTTGGAAGAATTTCAAAATCTGCTGCTTATGCTCTCCGAGGAAAAGTGTATATGTACAGAAAAGAATGGCAAAAAGCTATAGATGATTTTCAAAAAGTGAAGGATCTTGGACATACTCTTTTCGGAAATTATGAGAATTTGTTTAAAGGTGAAAATGAGAAAAGTCCTGAAATTATATTCAGTATTCAGAATATTGCTTTACCAGGTTATGGGTCAAATTATCAATTTAGATTTGGGTCTAGATCTGCATTTGGTTCTAATTGGAATACGTTCTTGGTGCACCCTGATGCGGTGGACCGTTATCAAAAGAAGGACGGTTCACCATTTAATTGGAACGATTATATTCCGGGTTATAATGCTATGGATCCCATAAAACGTGAGGTATTTTTCTTAAGAAATAACTTAACAGCTACGGAAATAGCTAATATGACGAAAAAGGGTTTAGATATGTCTTTGTATCTTCCTACGAGCAATGAGCAACGTGTTATGGCTGCTTATGTTGATCGAGATCCTAGGCTGTCAAGTAATGTTATTTTGCCGTATTCGACTTTTGTGGGGGCTAATGGTGCAACTGATCAGGTGTTTACTTCGAGATGGCCATATCGTCAGGAGTTTGGAGGTGTATTTGATTTGCGTACGGACATTGTTCCAAATTTTTATTACTATCCTCGAAAATTTGTCTATACGGGTGCAAATCCTGGTATTCCTAACAGAGAGGCGGGAGCTTATGATTATATCGTGATTCGTTATGCCGATATATTATTGTTATGGGCAGAGGCTCTGAATGAATTGCATAAGCCTGGAGAGGCCGTTATAAAAGCCAATGAGGTGCGTACTCGTGCGAGTGTGCAGCCTATTCGTTTAGGTATCGGTGAAGATGATTTGCGTAAGGAAATTCGTGATGAGCGACGTCGTGAATTAATGTGTGAGGGTGTTATCTATTTTGATGAACTGCGTTGGAAAACTCTTAAAGCGACGTCTTTTTATGCGGGAAATGGTATTAAAGAAGTTTGGGGTAGAGTGAATTCACCATATACTTGGGGGGGAGACCATTTATTTACTTGGCCTGTACCACAGTTAGAAAGGGAGAGAAATACAAATCTTACTCAAAATCCTGGTTGGGATAATTAAGTTAAATTTTGATCATTCTGTAAAGATTTTGATATCAACCGTCTGTGCAATCGTTTGACAAGTCGGTTGATATTTTTAAGATTGCTTTTTTAATGCAAAAATTTGATTTTTAGACTTTTAGGTTATTAAATAAGAACATCTAGTGCACATAGATAGATATAAAAAAAATGAAAAGAAGGTTGTTATTGAAGCTTTTAGGTGGAATTGGATTAGGGACCTTGTCGACTTCTGTACCCATGCAAGTAGAGGCTGGTCATCAAAAGGCACTGCATTGTTTTGGAAAGGAAAATGACCGTGCTTATTGGGTAGCCATATTAAGTAAGATGGCATCACCGATATTAACCAATATCAGTAAGGAGCAATGGCGAAGAAATATGCCGATGGAGGTCAGTCCGACTTTTGATAAGCGTGATCCTGGTGTGGGTTATCTAGAGGCTTTTGGTCGATTATTAGCAGGTATGGCCCCTTGGTTGGCTTTACCTGATGATGGAACGGATGAGGGGAGGGTGCGTAAAAAATTCAGAGAGCAGGCTTTATTGGGAATAAAACATGGAGTAGATCCTAGATCTCCAGATTATTTTACCTGGCGTGGTCCCTCTTCGCAAACTTTGGTTGATGCAGCTCATTTAGCTCTAGCTTTTCTGCGTGCTCCTGTTGCACTGTGGGCACCTTTAGATCCCCTTACTAAAAGTCGAGTTGTAGAAGAATTTAAACTTTTGCGTAAAATTAAACCAAATGAAAGTAATTGGCTTTTATTTGCGGCAATGACGGAAACGTTTTTATATGACATCGGGGAGGAGTGCGCAAGAGAGAAAATAGATTATGCTGTAAACAAATTTGATACAGAATGGTATGTGGGTGATGGTTGGTACAGCGATGGCGCTCACTTTAGTTTTGATCATTATAATGGTTATGTGATCCATAATATGCTGGTGGAAGCCTTGCGTCATAATATAAGCGTAGATAAGAGATATAAAGAAATGTTTGATCGCGCTTATAAAAGAATGCAACGTTATGCACATCATCTGGAACGTATGATTTCTCCAGAAGGTTATTATATGGTGGTTGGTCGATCTTCAACTTATAAGAATGCAGCGTTTCAGCCTTTGGCTGCGGTGGCTCTTGAAAATAAATTGCCGGAGGATATTTCTAAGGGACAAGTACGTGCAGCTTTAACAGCAGTATTGAGAAATATTTATATTGATAAGACTTTTTCACCTTCAGGATGGCTTCGTATGGGGGTGGTAGGCGATTTGCAACAGAATCTGGCAGATTACTATACGAATGCTGGTTCTATGTATGTAGCCTCTTTGTCTTTTCTTCCTCTTGGGCTACCGGCTAATGATGAATTTTGGACTTGTAATCCTGAAAAATGGACTTCGCAAAAATGCTGGGATGCCGAACAGTTTCCAAAAGATTATTATGTAAATTATTAAAAACCACAAAAATTACTTTTTAAATGAACTTGAGAAATTATTTAATCCTGTTTGGAATAATAGGATTTGCTCTTCAGGGAGCTTCGTGCCAAGGTAAAAGAAAGTTGGTGAAGGATAGGCTAACCCTTGATCAAGCTTTTGTGAATCAAAACCTGGAAGATGCAAAGAAACAGATTAGTTATCTCGCTTCTTCTGTAAAAGAAGCTGATATTCCTACGACTTTCCAAAATGGTAAATATGTGAATTGGGGATCTAGCTGGTGGTGTTCTGGTTTTTATCCAGGTACTGTATTGTACCTTTATGAGTATTCAAAGGATCCGAAATTATTAGATGAGGCCAAAAGAAAATTGAAATATTTGGAGAAAGAAAAGAATAATAAAGGTACGCATGATCTGGGTTTTATGCTTTACTGCAGCTTTGGAAATGCACTAAGGTTGACAAATGATTCTACTTCCTATAAATATGTACTGAGTACAGGTGCTGCCTCATTGGCGACACGTTATAAGGATGCTACAAAGACTATTCGTTCATGGGATGGGGGTAAAAACTGGGATGGGCAATCTTGGACATATCCCGTTATTATAGATAATATGATGAATTTGGAGTTTTTAATGGAAGTATCTAAGATGACAGGAAATTCCAGTTATGCTGACATCGCAATTAAACATGCTGATGCAACCATGGTCAATCATTACAGAAAAGATTATAGTTCATATCATGTGGTTGATTATAATAGTATGGACGGAAGTATTATATCTAGGAAGACTGCACAAGGTGCTTTTGATGAATCAACTTGGTCCAGAGGTCAGGCTTGGGGCTTGTATGGTTATACTATGATGTTTAGGGAAACGAATGATCAAAAATATTTACAGCAGGCAAGAAATATTGCAAAGTTTTATTTGAATCATCCCAATTTACCTCAAGATCTGATTCCTTATTGGGATATGGATCAAAATAAATTAACGACTTCTAGTAAATATTACAATCAGAAAGATTTGCGTGATGTGTCAACTGCCGCAGTCATGGCTTCTGCATTGTTGGAACTTGCGCAATATACCGATGGAGGGGAGAGTCAATTATATATCGTCAAAGCGGAGCAGATGTTGCGATCATTGTCTTCTAAACCTTATAAAGCAGACTATAAGGAATCGGGAGGGTATATCTTAAAACATAGTGTAGGGTCCATTCCACATGAGACGGAGGTTGATGTTCCTTTGACGTATGCGGACTACTATTATGTAGAAGCTTTAGTTCGATATAAACGATTATTGGATGGGGAGCCTATCATAAAAATTTAAATTGACTGTATATTCTGATTAAACGACCTATACCTAGCTTTATCAACTAGGTATAGGTGTTTTTGTTATTAGGTTGTTGTAAATTGGTATTTATTATTTACTGAGTAAGCCGGTATTACGTTTGGTTTATATTTCATCGTTTGATTTTTTAAGGATAGAAAAGGTGAATTAAGTTAAATGTTTATCGTATCCGTGAGTTGTCTGCTATTCGATTAATTTTTAATAATTCAATCGGTTATTTTTTTATTTTCTTGATCGGGATAAAAAAATAAAAAAATAATGCGCTAATAATTTGATACTTAGAAAATTCTTCTTACTTTTGCAGTCCCTTATTGGGAGAAATACGTCTTGAGCGAAGCCCTACTGCTTCGATGGACTTTTAATTAATTAATTTACAACATGTCAGGTATTATTGGAAAAAAAGTAGGAATGACAAGCCTGTTTGATGCAGAGGGAAAAAACATTCCTTGTACTGTTATTCAAGCTGGTCCGTGCGTGGTTACGCAGATACGTACGGAAGAGAAAGATGGCTACGCTGCTGTTCAACTTGGCTTCGATGAAGCAAGAGAAAAGAACACAACGAATTCTTTAAAAGGGCACTTTGCAAAAGCAAATACAACGCCTAAGCGTAAGCTGGTAGAGTTTAAAACTTTTCCAGATGCAAAACAACTTGGTGACGTAGTTGACGTTACACTTTTTGAAGAGGGGGAGTATGTTGACGTAGTCGGTACTTCTAAAGGTAAAGGTTTTCAAGGTGTAATGAAACGTCATGGATTTGGTGGTGTAGGTGGTGCGACTCACGGTCAGCACAACAGACTACGTGCTCCAGGTTCAATTGGTGCGGCTTCTTGGCCTTCACGTGTATTTAAAGGTATGCGTATGGCGGGTCGTATGGGTGGTGACAGAATTAAAGTTCAGAACTTACAAGTTTTGAAAGTTTATGCTGATCAAAACCTAATCGTTGTTAGTGGTTCCATCCCAGGAGCTAAAGGTTCTTATGTAGTTGTAGACAAATAGGAAATGGAAGTTAAAGTTTTAAATTTATCAGGTAAAGAAACAGGTGCCAAGGTGCAACTTCCTGAGTCGGTATTTGGGTTAGAGCCTAACGATCATGCGATCTATTTGGACGTGAAGCAATACTTAGCGAATCAACGCCAAGGAACTCACAAATCTAAACAACGTAATGAAATCGCGGGATCAACTCGTAAATTACACAAACAAAAAGGTACAGGTGGTGCTCGTGCGGGTTCTATCAAATCTCCATTGTTTAATGGTGGTGGTCGTGTATTCGGTCCTCAACCTCGTGACTATTCTTTCAAATTGAATAAAAAATTGAAACAATTGGCACGTAAATCAGCGTTAAGCTACAAAGCTGTTGACAACAATGTTTTAGTATTAGATGAAGTTAAATTTGACTCAATCGGAACTAAAAATTATGTTGCTTTAGTAAATGCTTTAAATGTAGCGAATGAGAAAACTTTATTGGTTTTACAAGCGCAAGATAACAACGTTTATTTATCAAGCAGAAACTTGAAGAAAGCAAAAGTAATTACGGTAGATCAATTGAATACATATGATGTATTGAATGCTACTAAATTATTGTTCACTACAGGTTCTCTTAAAACTTTGGAGGAGGCATTAGCTAAGTAATATGGACATTATTAAAAAACCTATCTTAACTGAGAAAGCTTCATTTTTAACGGAAAAATTAAACCGTTATGCTTTCAAAGTAGATCACAGAGCTAACAAAATTCAGATCAAAACAGCAGTTGAAGCTATGTTTGGTGTTACTGTTCTTGCGGTTAATACTGCAGTAGTAGCAGGTAAAGCAAAAAGCCGTTACACAAAAGCAGGTTTTGTTTCTGGTAGAGCTCCTAAGTATAAAAAAGCTGTCATTACAATTAAAGATGGCGAAACTATTGACTTTTACAGTACTATATAATTAGAGATGGCAGTTAAAAGATTCAAACCGGTAACCCCTGGTACTCGTTTCAGAGTAGGCGCTGACTATTCTGACGTAACAACTAATGTTCCTGAAAAATCATTAGTAGTTGGAAGCAACAAAAGATCGGGCGGTCGTAATAAATCCGGTAAAATGACTATGCGTTATATCGGTGGGGGACACAAGAAAGTATACCGATTAATAGATTTCAAACGCGATAAAAAAGATATCCCTGCAACAGTAGCTACAATTGAATACGATCCAAACCGTACAGCACGTATTGCATTATTGCATTATGCTGATGGTGAGAAACGTTATATCATCGCTCCAGCTGGTTTAAAAGTTGGAATGACTGTAGTAGCAGGAGAAAAAGTTGCCCCAGAAGTAGGTAATACAATCCCATTAGCAAACATTCCATTGGGTTCTATCATCCATAACATTGAATTGAATCCTGGTCAAGGTGGTTCAATCGCTCGTTCGGCTGGTACATATGCTCAATTGTCTGCTCGTGATGGTAAATATGCTATTATCAAATTACCTTCAAGTGAGACACGTATGATCTTATTGACTTGCGTAGCTACAATTGGTTCAGTATCTAACCATGATAGAAGAATCGAAGTGTTAGGTAAGGCTGGTCGTAACCGTTGGTTAGGACGTCGTCCAAGAGTTCGTGGTGTAGCTATGAACCCTGTCGATCACCCTATGGGTGGTGGTGAGGGTCGTACCTCAGGAGGTCAGCCTCGTTCACGCACAGGTGTTTTAGCTAAAGGCTTCAAAACACGCGACAAGAAGAAAACATCGAATCGTTACATCATTGAGAGAAGGAAAAAATAATGGCTCGTTCAATTAAAAAAGGTCCTTATATCGATCACAACTTAGAAGGAAAAGTTCTTTCTATGAATGAAACTAACAAGAAGTCAGTTATCAAAACATGGTCTCGCAGATCAATGATTTCACCTGATTTTGTTGGTCATACCTTTGCAGTGCACAACGGGAATAAATTTATCCCTGTTTATGTAACGGAAAACATGGTAGGTCACAAATTAGGCGAATTCGCTCCTACGCGTACATTCAGAGGCCACGCAGAAAAGAAAAAATAATAGGTAATGGAAGCAACAAAAAAACTTAAAAAGTCTGTTTTAATAAAACAGCGCAAAGAGCAAGAGAAAGCTCAAATAGGAGGAGCTTCTACTGCCAAATTATTAAATTGCCCTACTTCACCTCGTAAGATGCGTTTAGTAGTGGACTTAATTCGTGGCGAGAAAGTAGAGAATGCTTTATATATTTTAAAGCATACAAGCAAAGAAGCAGCAATCCGTGTAGAAAAATTATTATTATCTGCAATTAAAAACTGGGAAGCTAAAAACGAAGGTAAATCAGTTGAAGATAGTCAATTATACGTTAAAGAAGTCGAAGTAGCAGGTGGTCGTCAATTGAAAAGATTACGTCCAGCTCCACAAGGTCGCGGTTATAGAATTCGTAAGCGTTCAAACCATGTTACTTTGATCGTTGACAGTAAATCTAACGTTGAACAAAACTAATTTATTGAGAAATGGGACAAAAAGCAAATCCAATAGGTAGCAGATTAGGAATCATCAGAGGTTGGGATTCTAATTGGTTCGGAGGAAAAAACTATGCCGATAAATTAGTAGAAGACGAGAAGATTAGAAAATATCTTTCTGTTCGTATAGCAAAAGGTGGTGTAGCAAAAGTTGTTATTGAAAGAACTTTAAAACGTATCACAGTTACTATCCATACAGCAAGACCTGGTATCGTTATCGGTAAAGGTGGTCAGGAAGTTGATAAGATCAAAGAAGAGTTAAAGAAAATCACTAAAAAAGATGTTCAAATTAACATTTTTGAGATTAAACGTCCTGAGTTAGATGCTAAATTAGTAGCTGAGGGTGTCGCTAAACAATTAGAGGCGCGTATTTCATTCCGTCGTGCAATGAAAACTTCTATTGCATCGACAATGCGTATGGGTGCTGAAGGTATCAAAATTATGTGTTCTGGTCGTTTGGGTGGTGCTGAAATGGCACGCTCTGAGCAGTACAAAGAAGGAAGAACTCCTTTACATACATTGCGTGCTGATATCGACTATGCATTAGCTGAGGCACTTACTACTTACGGTAAAATCGGTATCAAAGTTTGGATCTGTAAAGGTGAGGTTTACGGTAAACGTGACTTATCTCCAAACATTGGTCAAGCTTCTGGTGTGAAAACACGTGGTGGAAACGAAGGCGGTGCTGATCGTCGTGACAACCGTAAAGGTGGTCGTGGTGGTGACCGTCGTGGTGGAAACAACAATCGTGGTGGCAACAACCGTGGTGCAAAAAGAGATTAATTAATAATAAGATTTAAAAATATCCCGTCGCTGACGGGATTAAAATAAATAACGAACATGTTACAGCCAAAAAGAACAAAGTTCAGAAAGATGCAGAAAGGACGTATGAAAGGTAACGCTTCTCGTGGAGCAGAGTTAGCTTTTGGTTCTTTCGGTATCAAGTCAATGGAGGAAGCATGGATCACAAGCCGTCAAATCGAGGCAGCTCGTATTGCAGTGACACGTTACATGAAACGTGAAGGTCAAGTTTGGATCCGTATTTTCCCTGATAAACCCGTTACTAAAAAACCTGCAGAGGTTCGTATGGGTAAAGGTAAGGGAGCTCCAGAATACTGGGTTGCCGTAGTACGCCCAGGCCGTATGTTATTTGAAGCAGAAGGTGTATCTTTAGAAATTGCTAAAGAAGCATTACGTCTTGCAGCTCAAAAGCTTCCGGTTCAAACTAAGTTTGTTATACGTAGAGATTACGTAGAAGCATAAAT
This sequence comes from Sphingobacterium sp. MAE, assembly GCF_056711605.1. Classification (NCBI taxonomy): domain Bacteria; kingdom Pseudomonadati; phylum Bacteroidota; class Sphingobacteriia; order Sphingobacteriales; family Sphingobacteriaceae; genus Sphingobacterium; species Sphingobacterium sp. MAE. The sequence continues at coordinate 396,971 of NZ_CM160044.1, forward strand.
CGTTGGTAATGTCATTATTTAAGCCTTAGGACCGTTACTCCTAAGGCTATATATAAACTAATGATAACCCAATATAACAACTGAAATAAAATGAAAAATTCAGAAATTTTAGAATTATCAACAGAGGATCTAGCTGCTCGTTTAGTAGAAGAGAAAGCTGCCCTTAGCAAATTGAAATTTGCACATGCTGTTTCTGCAATTGAGAACCCTAATGTAATCAAAACAGCTCGTAGAGATATCGCTCGTTTAAGTACTGAATTGAGTGCTCGTAAAGCTGCAGCTAAGAAAGAAACAGCCTCTGAGGCATAAATTGAAGTCGAAATGGAAAGACAATTAAGAAAAACAAGAATCGGCTTAGTAGTTAGCAATAAGATGGAGAAATCTATCGTAGTAAAGGTTGAGCGTAAAGTGAAACACCCTATCTACGGTAAATTCGTTAAAAAAACTACTAAATTTACAGCTCATGACGAAACTAATACCTGTGGTATCGGCGATACGGTATTAATTATGGAAACTCGTCCGCTGAGTAAGACTAAGAATTGGAGATTAGTAGAAATATTAGAAAGAGCTAAATAACATGGTACAACAGGAATCAAGACTAAATGTTGCTGATAACAGCGGAGCTAAAGAAGTTTTAGTAATCCGTGTGTTAGGTGGCACAGGTAAGCGTTATGCTTCGATAGGTGATAAAATTGTTGTTACCATCAAAAGCGCTTTACCTTCAGGAAACGTAAAAAAAGGTACTGTTTCTAAAGCTGTAGTTGTTAGAACTAAGAAAGAAATTCGTCGTAAAGATGGTTCTTATATTCGTTTTGATGACAACGCTGCAGTATTATTAAATAATAATGATGAACCACGTGGTACACGTATCTTTGGCCCAGTTGCTAGAGAGTTACGTGAGAAACAGTTCATGAAAATTGTATCACTAGCACCGGAGGTTTTATAATTATGGCATACAAAAAAACAACAACAACTACACACAAAATCAAAATCAAAAAAGGTGATTTAGTGAAAGTTATCGCTGGTAACTCTAAAGGTGTTCAAGGAAAAGTATTGCAAGTTTTAGTGGATGCTAATAGAGCTGTTGTAGAAGGCGCTAATATCATCAAAAAACACACTAAACCAAGTGCGGCTAATCCTAATGGTGGTATTATTGAAAAAGAAGCAGCTATCCATATTTCTAACTTAGCTTTAATCGATCCTAAAACAGGAGCTCCTACTCGCGTAGGTCGTAAAGTTAACGAAGATGGTAAAATTGTTCGTGTAGCAAAAAAATCAGGGGAGGAAATTAAATAATGACTTACGTACCAAGATTAAAAGTGAAATATGCGGAGGAAATCCGTACTGCACTTAAAGAAAAATTCCAGTATAAAAGTGTTATGCAGGTTCCTAAACTTGAGAAAATCGTTGTTTCACAAGGTGTAGGTGCTGCCACTTCAGATAAAAAATTAATTGATAACGCTATTGCAGAGTTAACATTAATTACTGGTCAACAAGCTGTTGCAACTAAATCGAAAAAAGATATCTCAAACTTCAAATTACGTAAAGGTATGCCTGTTGGTGCGCGTGTTACTTTGCGTGATAACAACATGTATGAGTTCTTAGATCGTTTAATCGCTGTATCACTTCCACGTATTCGTGACTTCCGTGGTATCAACGATAAAGGTTTCGACGGTAGAGGTAACTACAACTTAGGAATTACTGAGCAAATCATTTTCCCTGAGATCAACATTGATAAAATCAACAAAATTCAAGGTATGGACATTACTTTCGTGACTAGTGCAGGAAATGATGTTGAGGCTTTAGAATTGTTGAAACAATTCGGTTTACCATTTAAAAATCAAAACACTAATAACAATGGCTAAGGAAGGATTAAAAGCTCGCGAAGTAAAACGCGCTAAATTAGTAGCTAAATTTGCTGACAAACGTGCTGCGTTAAAAGCTGCTGGTGATTATGCTGCATTAGATAAATTGCCTAAGAATGCTTCTCCAGTTCGTTTACACAACCGTTGTAAATTAACAGGACGTCCTAAAGGATATATGCGTCAATTTGGTATCTCTCGTGTAACATTCCGAGAGATGGCATTAGACGGTAAAATCCCGGGGGTTAAAAAAGCTTCTTGGTAATATCAAAAAAATAAGTAATTTTGCCCCAGCAAATCTTTTTTCAGATTTGCTAGGGTTTTTTACGTTAAAATTTATTAATCGACAAAAGGTCTGCTCCAAAAGTTGGAAAGGAAACCGTTGTCACAACTTTTATATATAATGAATACAGATCCAATAGCGGATTACCTTACACGAGTAAGGAATGCCATTAAGGCCAACCACAGGGTTGTTGAAATTCCTGCATCGAACCTTAAAAAAGAAATTACTAAAGTTCTTTTTGACAAAGGTTACATTGCTAATTACAAATTTGATGAGACTGGAGTTCAAGGCACAATCAAAATTGCTTTGAAATACAATCCAATTAGCAAAATCTCGGCTATTCGTACGTTGACACGTGTGAGTAAACCTGGTTTAAGAAAATATGCAAGTGTTGAGACTATGCCTCGTGTTTTGAACGGCTTGGGTATCGCTGTTTTGTCAACTTCTAAAGGAGTTATGACAGACAAAGAAGCTCGCTTACAAAATGTTGGCGGTGAAGTTTTATGTTACGTTTATTAATCTAGGAAAATCACAAAGAAATGTCAAGAATTGGAAAAGCGCCTATCGCTATGCCTGCTGGTGTAACGGTGACTGTATCTGACAAGAATTTAGTTACAGTAAAGGGCCCTAAAGGTGAATTAACACAACAAGTTGATCGTGACATTACAGTTGCTCAAGAAGATGGAAACATCGTAGTAACTCGTGCTACAGATCAAAAAAGACACAAAGCATTACACGGATTATACCGCTCTTTATTGAGCAACATGGTTGTCGGTGTAACTGAAGGTTACAAAACTACTCAAGAATTAGTCGGTGTAGGTTACCGTGCAACATGCACAGGTAATGTATTAGAGTTAACTTTAGGTTTCTCTCACCAGATTGTATTTATGTTGCCAAAAGAAATTACAGCAACAACAACTGCTGATAAGGGTAAAAACCCTACTATCACTTTGGAATCTATCGACAAACAATTAATCGGTCAAATCGCAGCGAAAATCCGCGGCTTCCGTAAACCAGAGCCATATAAAGGTAAAGGTATTAAGTTTGTAGGTGAAGTATTAAGAAGAAAAGCAGGTAAATCAGCTAAAAAATAATAACCATGGCAGGACATAAAGCATCTCGTAGAGAGAGAATCAAAAAAGGAATCAGAAAACACCTGGCTGGATCAACAGAGCGTCCACGCTTGTCAGTTTTTAGAAGTAATAAAGGTATCTACGCTCAAATCATTGATGATGTTGCTGGAAAGACATTAGTGTCTGCTTCTAGTGCTTCAAAAGATTTTGCTGCTGCAGGCAACAAAGTTGAGCAATCAAAAGCGGTAGGTAAATTAGTTGCAGAAAAAGCAGTTGCAGCTGGAATTAGTAAAGTAGTTTTTGACCGTAATGGGTACTTATACCATGGCCGTATCAAATCTTTGGCTGAAGGTGCTCGCGAAGGCGGTTTAGACTTTTAATCATAGAACGAAATGGCATTAAGCAATATAAAAAGAGTAAAATCAAGCGAGATTGAATTAAAAGATCGCTTAGTAAGTATCCAACGTGTAGCTAAAGTTACTAAAGGTGGTCGTACTTTCAGTTTCTCTGCAATCGTGGTTGTAGGTGATGAAAACGGTATCGTTGGTTTCGGTTTAGGTAAAGCGAAAGAGGTTACTGAAGCAATTACGAAAGGAATTGACGACGCTAAGAAAAACTTAGTTAAAGTTCCTATTATCAAAGGTACTGTACCTCACTCACAATATGGTAAATATTCTGGAGGTTCAGTTTTGATTAAACCAGCAATTGCGGGTACAGGAGTTTTAGCAGGTGGCGCTATGCGTGCAGTATTAGAGTCTGCTGGTATCAAAGACGTATTAGCAAAATCATTAGGTTCATCTAACCCACATAATGTGGTAAAGGCAACTATTGATGCTTTAGCTAACATGCGTGATGCATATACAGTAGCACAGCACCGTGGTGTCGATTTAAACAAAGTATTTAACGGTTAATTATCATGGCAAAAATCAAAATCACCCAGATAAAGAGCGTTATCGACAGAAGCGAGCGCCAAAAGAAAACTATTGAGGCATTAGGTTTGAAAAGAATCAATCACTCAGTAGAAGTTGAAGCTACACCAGCTATTATTGGTATGGTGAGAAAAGTAAATCACTTAGTAGCTATCGAAACTATTTAATATGAGCATATGGAAAGAACAATATAGTTCTTTCCATTACTTTATTATAATCAATTTTTTAATCGTTAGGACCTGTTTAGTGAAAGCGAAGGCCTAACACAATTTAGTTTTAAAATGAACTTAAGTAATTTAAGACCTGCAAAAGGTTCCGTAAAAAGTAGTAAACGTATTGGTCGTGGTACAGGTTCTGGTCGCGGTGGTACTTCTACACGTGGTCATAAAGGTGCTGGTTCTCGTTCAGGTCACTCAACGAAAATCGGTTTCGAAGGTGGTCAAATGCCTTTGCAACGTCGTGTACCTAAATTTGGTTTCAAGAACTTAAACCGTGTTGAGTATAATGGTGTAAACTTAGATGCTTTACAAGAATTGGTAGAGAAACATAACTTGACAACTGTAAACTTAGAGGAATTGGTTGCGCACGGTTTAGTATCTAAGAAAGACAAAGTAAAAATCTTAGGTCGTGGTGAGTTGAAAGCAAAAGTTGAAGTTACAGCGCATGCGTTCTCGGCTACTGCTCAACAAGCTATTGAAGCAGCAGGCGGTTCTATCGTTAAACTTTAATAAATGAAGAAACTAATCACAACCTTAACCAATATTTGGAAAATTGATGATCTACGCACGCGTATCTTGAATACGTTGCTATTTCTTCTAATTTACCGTATTGGATGTCATATTGTATTACCTGGAGTAAATCCCCAAGCTTTGGCCTCTGGTCAAAAAGAAGGTTTACTTGGTCTATTGGATATGTTTGCAGGAGGGTCATTCTCTCGTTCAGCTATCTTTGCGTTAGGGGTAATGCCTTATATTTCGGCATCCATTGTTGTTCAGTTATTGGGCATCGCGGTACCTTATTTCCAAAAAATGCAGAAGGAGGGTGAAAGTGGTCGTACTAAAATGAATCAAATTACGCGCTATCTAACGTTAGCGATTACTTTGCTTCAAGCGTTTGCGTATGTGAGAACTCAGATTGAGCCTTCAGCAAAAACGTTAGCAGATCCAATGTTCACTATTCTTACTGCAATAGTTTTGACAGCGGGTACTTTGTTTGTAATGTGGCTAGGAGAGAAAATTACTGATAAAGGTATTGGTAATGGTATTTCTTTGATCATTATGACGGGTATTATCGCACAATTGCCAAGTGGTATTACCGCGGAGTGGGTGTCACGTATGAGTAAAGGTGGTGGTGGGCCAATTCCATTATTACTTGAATTTTTAGCTTTATTTTTTGTAGTTGTATTTACGATTTTAATCGTACAAGGTGTTCGTAAGATCCCGGTTCAATATGCAAAGAAAATTGTTGGAAATAAACAGGTAGGTGGAGTTAGACAGTATATTCCTCTTAAGGTAAATGCTGCCGGTGTAATGCCAATCATTTTTGCACAAGCTATTATGTTTGTGCCAATGAGTCTAGGTCAGTTTTTCCCTAATCTTCAATCAGATTTTTTAACGTCTTTGAGTAACTATACATCTGTTGCTTATAATGTAACTTTTGCTATTTTGATTATAGCATTTACATTCTTTTATACAGCTATTATGGTTAATCCTCAGCAAATGTCTGATGATATGAAGAAAAATGGAGGATTTGTACCGGGTATTAAACCAGGTCTAGAAACAAGTAACTTTATTGATCGTGTGATTTCAAATATCACATTCCCTGGTGCAATTTTCCTTGCGATCATTGCTATATTACCTGCTATTGCAAGTTTATTCGGTATTAATAATCAATTTGCGCATTTCTATGGAGGTACGTCTTTATTGATTTTGGTAGGTGTTGTGTTGGATACTTTGCAACAAATTGAAAGCCACTTATTAATGCGTCATTATGACGGATTAATGAAAACTGGACGCATTAAAGGAAGAACTCCTGCGGCAGTAGAAGGTGTAGATCAGTCGGCAATTTAAATTCTTTAGATGTCTAAAGTATATTATAAATCAGAGGAAGAAATTGAGCAAGTGCGATTGTCAGCAAATGTGCTTTCGCAATTGCTTGGTGAAGTTGCTCAGGTTATCAAACCTGGCATAACCACTTTATCTCTTGATAAGTTAGCTTACGAGTTTATCCATGATAATGGTGGGACGCCTGCGTTCCTTAATTATCATGGATTTCCATACTCACTATGTATTTCTGTTAACGATCAGATCGTTCATGGATTTCCTAGTGATTATATAATCAAAGATGGAGATCTTGTTTCTGTTGATGGTGGCGTAAATCTTAACGGTTTCATTAGTGATTCGGCCTACACTTTCGGTGTTGGTAATATTACTGAAGAAGCGCAGCTGTTACTTGATGTAACAAAAGAATCTATGTACAAAGGCATAGAGCAAGCTGTGGCTGGAAAACGTGTAGGTGATATCGGTGCAGCTATACAGGAGCATGTTTCTAAATACGGTTTTGGTATTGTACGAGAACTGGTTGGACATGGTGTTGGTCTTCATTTACATGAAAAACCAGAAGTTCCTAACTACGGTAAACGCGGTTCTGGTGCCAAATTAGAGTCGGGCTTAGTTATTTGTATAGAGCCAATGATCAATGCAGGAAAAGCAGGCGTGAGATTTTGGGATGATGGATGGACAGTAAGTACTGTTGATGGTAAACTGTCAGCGCACTTCGAACAAATGGTCGCTATTCGTAAAGGCGAGCCCGATGTGTTGTTGACATTTGAACATGTAGAGAAAGTTTTAGGTGAAAAATAGTTGATTTTCAATTATTTTATATATCTTTGCACTCCTGTTTGCAGGCTATTTAACAAAATAATAATCAAGAATATATGGCTAAACAAGCCTCAATTGAACAAGATGGAATAATTAGAGAGGCACTTTCTAATGCTATGTTTAGGGTAGAATTGGAAAATGGGCATGAAATTATTGCTCATATTTCTGGTAAAATGCGTATGCACTATATCAAAATTCTGCCTGGGGATAAAGTTAAATTAGAAATGTCTCCTTATGATTTGACTAAAGGACGTATCACATACCGTTATAAGTAACGGGTTGATTGTCTGATAGTGCAAGCTTTTGAAAATAATTAAGATCATGAAAGTAAGAGCATCAATAAAAAAACGTAGCGCTGATTGTAAGATCATTCGTCGCAAAGGAAAAGTTTTTGTAATCAACAAAAAGAACCCTAAGTACAAACAACGTCAGGGTTAATTAATTAAAAATAATCGCTAAACATATATGGCAAGGATAGCAGGTATTGACTTACCTAAAAACAAAAGGGGTGTTATCGGCCTTACCTACATTTTTGGTATCGGTCGTACAACAGCGGAGCTTATCTTAGATAAGGCGGGAATCAGTCAGGACATTAAAGTTCAAGATTGGAATGATGAGCAATTGGCAGCAATTCGTACATTAATTTCTGATGAAATTAAAGTTGAAGGTGCATTGCGTTCAGAAATTCAATTAAACATCAAACGTTTAATGGATATTGGATGTTACCGTGGATTACGTCATCGTAAGCATTTACCAGTTCGTGGTCAACGCACTAAAAACAACTCTCGTACTCGTAAGGGTAAACGTAAGACAGTTGCAAACAAGAAAAAGGCTACTAAATAAAAATTAAGAAATGGCTAAAAGTAAAAAAGCTGCAAAAAAACGTATTGTTGTAATTGAGCCTGTTGGTCAAGCACACATCAATGCTACGTTTAATAATATCATTGTTACTTTGACTAATAATCAAGGTCAAACTATTTCTTGGTCAAGCGCTGGGAAAATGGGTTTTAGAGGTTCTAAAAAGAATACACCGTACGCAGCGGGTCAAGCAGCAAATGACTGTGGTAAAGTTGCCTACGATTTAGGTCTACGTAAAGTAGAGGTATTCGTAAAAGGACCTGGTGCTGGACGTGAGTCGGCTATCAGAACATTACAAACTGTTGGAATTGATGTAACTACTATCAAAGATATTACACCACTTCCTCACAACGGTTGTCGTCCTCCAAAACGTAGAAGAGTTTAATTAGGTTAAAGATAAGATTCATTAGCTAAAGGCTAATAGATACTTTAAGAGAAAAAAAATGGCTAGATATACAGGACCTAAGTCCAAAATTGCCCGTAAATTTAGAGAGCCGATTTTCGGCCCAGATAAAGCGTTAGAAAAAAAGAATTATCCTCCTGGACAACATGGAGCATCTAAACGCAGAGGTAAACAATCTGAATATGCTATTCAGTTGTTAGAAAAGCAAAAAGCAAAGTACACTTACGGGGTGTTAGAGCGTCAATTCGCTAATTTGTTTGTTAAAGCTGCCTCAAAACAAGGTATTACAGGGGAGATCTTCTTGAAATTATTAGAAGCTCGTTTAGATAACACGGTTTACCGTTTAGGTATCGCTCCTACTCGTTCTGCTGCTCGTCAGTTAGTATCGCACAAACACATTACTGTTAACGGTGAATTAGTTAACATTCCATCATATAGCTTACGTCCAGGTGATGTAATCGCTGTTCGTGAGCGTTCTCAAACTCTTGAAACAATCACTGATTCAGTTGCTGGTAGAATTATCAACAAATACTCATGGTTGGAGTGGAATGCTAAAGAACTTACAGGTACTTTCTTAAGCTACCCTGAGAGATCTGACATTCCTGAGAACATCAAAGAGAACTTAATCGTAGAGTTATACTCTAAATAATAAATAAAGTAGTAATATGCATAGTCCATCATGGATTATGCATATTCTATTGTATTGCAAGTATTATTACAAAAACTTTAAAAAGAAATAAATGGCAATTTTAGCATTTCAAAGACCGGATAAAGTTATCATGCAAAAATCTACAGATTTTGATGGTACGTTCGAATTTCGTCCATTGGAGCCTGGTTTTGGTGTAACCATTGGTAATGCTTTGCGCCGTATTTTATTGTCCTCATTAGAAGGATATGCAATTACGTCGATAAGGTTTTCAGGCGTTTCGCACGAATTTTCAACTATTAAAGGTGTAGTTGAAGACGTTACTGAGATTATTTTGAATTTGAAACAAGTTCGTTTTCAAAAAACAGGTGATCAAGGTGATAGCGAAAAGATATTTGTAGTAATCAATGGTCAAGAGCAATTCTCAGCTGGTGATATCACAAAATTCTCAAACAACTTTACAGTATTAAACCCTGATTTGGTTATCTGTAACATGGATAACTCGGTTACAATTGAAGTAGAATTGAGCGTAGCTAAAGGTCGTGGTTATGTAAATGCTGATGAGAATAAAGTCGTTGATGGTCCTGTAGGATTAATCGCGATTGATTCGATCTTTACTCCGATTAAGAATGTTAAATTTACCATTGAGAACTACCGTGTAGAACAAAAAACTGACTACGAGAAATTGTTGTTAGATATTTCTACTGATGGTTCTATTCATCCAGAAGAAGCTTTAAAAGAAGCAGCTAAAATCTTAATTCAACACTTTATCTTATTTTCTGATGAGAATATGCTTCTTGAGTCTCAAACTAAGGAAGAAACTAAAGTTGTTGATGAAGAAATTTTACATATGCGTAAAATTTTGAAAATGGAATTAGTTGACTTAGATCTTTCAGTTCGTGCATTGAACTGTTTGAAAGCTGCTGATATTCGTTCATTATCTGAATTAGTTACTTATGACGTAGCAGATATGTTGAAATTCAGAAACTTCGGTAAGAAATCATTAAGCGAAATTCAAGAATTGGTTAAATCGAAAGGTTTATCATTCGGAATGAACTTGTCTAAATATAAATTAGACGAAGATTAATATATTAAAATAAGCGGCTTGTATATAATTCCCTCTGTGTAGAGACGGTATATACATTAAAATTAAATTAAAAATGAGACACGGAAAAAAAGTAAATCACTTAGGCCGTACTGACAGCCATAGAAAGGCAATGTTAGCTAACATGGCAACGTCATTAGTAAAACATAAACGTATCACAACTACTTTAGCAAAAGCTAAAGCTTTACGTAAATATGTTGAGCCTTTGATTACTAAATCTAAAAACGATACGACTCACTCTCGTCGTACTGTTTTCGCTTACTTAAAAGATAAAGAGGCTGTTACTATATTATTCCGTGAAATATCGGAAAAAGTAGCTAATCGTCCAGGTGGTTATACACGTATTATCAAAATGGAAAATCGTTTAGGTGATAACGCTGAAATGGCATTCATCGAATTGGTTGACTATAATGAAATCTACGGTGCTAAAGCTACTACTGAGAAAAAAGCAACTCGTCGTCGTGGTACTTCTAAGAAAAAAACTGAAGGAACTGAAGAAGCTCCAGCAGAAACTGATGCTACTACTACAGAAAAAGAAAACAAAGACTAGTTCTTTAACTTTTTTAGATATAAGGCCTATCATGAAAATGATAGGCTTTTTTATTTTTAACTGATTTTTAGGAAGACTTAGCTATATTTGCAATGCATATCGGACTTATGTTTCTCATTTAATTATTTATTCATTATCAATGGACTTATTTAACGTTTATCCCATTAATCCAATTAATATTGTAAGAGCACAGGGCTCGACGGTGTGGGATGCCGAAGGAAATGCTTACTTGGATTTATATGGTGGTCATGCTGTGATTTCAATTGGTCATACGCATCCACATTATGTTCAACGTGTGACAGAACAATTAAATCGAATTGGATTTTATTCTAATTCTGTCGAGATTCCTATTCAACGTGAACTAGCTCGATTATTAGGTGAGGTTTCAGGGAAAGAGGATTATCATTTGTTTTTATGTAATTCTGGTGCAGAAGCTAATGAAAATGCATTAAAATTGGCATCCTTCTATAATAAGCGAAAAAAGGTTATTGCTTTTTCAAAAGCTTTTCATGGACGTACTTCTTTGGCGGTTGCTTGTACAGATAATCCAAGTATTGTTGCTCCGGTCAATGAAACTGATCATGTTATATTTTTACCTTTTAACGATGAAGAAGCTTTGGTTGAGGCATTCCAATCTTATGGCGATGAAATTTCATCTGTAATTATTGAAGGAATACAAGGTGTCGGGGGTATTCGTGAGGCATCTGTAGCATTTCTTAAGTTAATTCGTTCACTTTGTGATCAATATGGTTCTGTATTTATTGCTGATGCTGTACAGTGTGGTTACGGTCGTTCTGGGCAGTTTTATGCACATGATTATGCTGGTGTTGATGCTGATATATATTCCATGGCAAAGGGAATGGGAAATGGATTTCCTATCGGTGCAATTAGTATAGCTCCCAAATTTGTGGCTACCTACGGTATGTTGGGAACGACATTTGGTGGTAATCATTTGGCTTGTGCCGCTGCAGTTGCTGTTTTGGAAGTTATTAAACAAGAAAATTTAATTCAAAATGCTGCTCAAGTTGGAGCTTATCTCATAAGCGAATTGAATAAGTTTGAACAGATCAGCGAAGTCAGAGGACGTGGATTGATGATAGGTATTGATTTGCCTAGTGAATTAGCTCATGTAAGAAAAGATTTATTAGATAGTTATAATATATTCACAGGAGAGGCTAAGCCTTCTGTTATCCGTTTATTACCTGCATTAAATACAACAAAAGAAATGGCTGATCAATTTTTAACAGCGTTTGCTGAAATTTTGAAAGGTTAATTTTGATTAAAATATAGATATGAAAAAGTTTTTTTCTGTTAAGGATGTTGCAAATGTGTCTGACGTAGTGAAAGAAGCGTTGGAGCTAAAAGCTAATCCCAATGAATTAGAATCTTTAGGAAAATATAAAACGCTGGGCTTAGTGTTCTTAAATCCGAGTTTGCGTACGCGTTTGAGTACTCAAAAAGCTGCTATGAATTTAGGAATGAATGTCATGGTCATGAATATGGATAAAGATGGTTGGGCACTAGAAACTCAAGATGGAGTTGTCATGAATGGTGCAACTGTCGAACATATTCGTGAAGCAGCTGCCGTTATGGGAGAGTATTGTGATATTTTGGGTTTACGCTCTTTTCCAAAATTAAAAGATCGAGAAGAAGATTATTCGGAAGATTTATTTAACAAGTTTATTCAATATTGTGGTGTACCCGTCATTTCTTTAGAAAGTGCAACCCGTCATCCTTTACAAAGTCTGACTGATATTATAACCATCACAGAATATAAAAAAACGGAGAAGCCTAAAGTTGTTTTAGCTTGGGCTCCTCATGTAAAAGCTTTACCGCAAGCAGTACCAAATTCATTTTCGGAATGGATGTGTCAAGCTCAATCAGAAGGTTTAGTTGATTTTACAATTGTACATCCTGATGGATATCAATTATCTGAAGAATTTACAAATGGTGCTAAGGTATCGAATAACTTGAATGATAGCCTTCAAGGGGCCGATTTTGTATATGTGAAAAATTGGTCTTCTTACGAAGAATATGGACAGGTATATCCTGTAAAGGAAAATTGGTTAATCGATAACGAAAAATTAGCGTTGACCAATGACGCAAAAATTATGCATTGCCTTCCTGTTAGAAGAGATTTGGAATTGTCATCAGAAGTTCTGGATGGTCCAAATTCTCTAGTCATTAAAGAGGCCAGTAACCGTGTTTGGGCTGCTCAAGTAGTATTAAAGCGTATGCTAGAGAGCTTAAAGAAATAAAAATAAGCTTGTAAATATATTATTTTGGAAGATTTAGAGAGAAAGATGTCAAATAGTAGCCTGAATATTATAAAGATAGGTGGCAATATCATTGATGATGAATTACTTTTAGATTCATTTTTAGAAAAGTTTGCAGCATTACCAGGCAAAAAGATTTTAGTGCATGGTGGTGGTAAAATAGCTACGCGCATGGCGAGTGATCTAGGGATTGAGGCTAAGATGGTCGAGGGACGTAGAATCACAGATGAAGCCATGTTACGTATTGTAACCATGGTTTATGCAGGGTTAACTAATAAAAATATTGTTGCAAAACTTCAAGTTTTAAAATGTGATGCGATAGGCCTGAGTGGAGCTGACGGCGGAACTATTAAAGCCATAAAACGTCCTGTTAGGGATATTGATTATGGTTTTGTTGGTGATATTTTACATGATTCTGTAAATACAGCTTCTATTAAAAAATTCTTAGAAGCGGGATTTGTTCCCGTATTCTCAGCAATCACTCATAATGGTTTAGGCCAGTTATTGAATACGAATGCAGACACAATTGCTTCTGCTTTAGCTGTTGGTCTATCGTCTCTATATGATACGTCTTTAGTTTACTGTTTTGAAAAGAATGGTGTATTAAGAGATGTTACAGATGATCAGTCGGTCATTAATTCAATTCATGCTGATGAGTTTCCAAAATTAAAGGAAGATGGTACAATCCATGATGGTATGGTACCAAAACTGCAAAATGCTTTTGATGCTATACAAAAAGGTGTTAGGAATGTGTATATTGGTCATGCCAATAACTTGCACTTGTTCCAACAAGGGCAATTTGGAACTTGTTTAACCTTAAAATAGAATTTTGAATCATGAAAAGAATCACCATTATCGGAACAGGAAATATTGGTTTGTCACTTGCAAAAGGTTTAGTTAAGAGTAAATTTTGCAAAGCAGAACAAATTACTTTAACAAGACGTAATATTAAAGCATTAAGTCATGAAAGCCAGTTAGGATTTGTCGTCACAGACAATAACGTACAGGCCGTTCAAGATGCTGATATTATTGTTTTTGCAATTTTACCGCAACAGTTACGGAAAGTTCTGGAAGAAATTGCCCCAATAGTGAAGGATTCTGATCAAATTTTTGTGTCTGTTGTTTCAGGAGTGAGCTGTTTGGATATTAAAGAAGTGCTAGGACAAGGTACATCGGTCGTAAGAGCAATGCCTAATACGGCAATTGCTATTGGACAATCAATGACTTGTATTGCTACGGATACTGCAGCAGCTCATATCGTTAAAGAAGTAGAGGTGATGTTTGAGACCGTTGGAGCAGTTGTTGTCATAAATGAAGATTTAATGACTTCGGCGACAGCACTGTGCGCTTGTGGAATTGCTTTTTTCTTAAGAGCTATTCGAGCGGCATCACAAGGAGGTGTAGAAATCGGTTTTCATGCCCATGATGCACTAAAGATGGCGGTTCAAACAGCTAAGGGTGCAGCTGACTTGTTACTTCAAACACAAACGCATCCAGAAAGTGAAATTGATAAGGTAACTTCCCCTAAAGGATGTACTATTGCAGGTTTGAATGAAATGGAGCATCATGGTTTCAGCTCCGCCTTCATAAAAGGGATTAAATTATCTGCTCAAAAGGCTGGAGGTTTATATAATGAATAATCGTGTTCAATTATTTGAAGAGAGTTTAATATTACTGAAATCACTGATTAAAATTTCTTCTTTTAGTAGGGATGAGGGTAAAACAGCCGATTTAATTGCTCAATTTTTTAATAAAAAACAAATTAAGTCGTATCGTAAAGGAAATAATATTTGGGTTTATAATAAAAATTATTCCCCTCTTAAACCTACTATCTTATTAAATTCACATCATGATACAGTAAAACCCAATACTGGTTACACTAGAAATCCGTTTTCGCCCGATGAAGCAGATGGTAAGCTTTTTGGATTAGGGAGTAATGATGCTGGAGGATGTTTGGTTTCTCTAATTGCTGCATTTCTTTATTTTTACGATCGATCTGATCTTCAATATAATTTTTGTTTGGCAGCGACAGCGGAAGAGGAAGTATCTGGAAAAGGAGGGATAGAATCAATAATTTCTGATTTAGGAACTTTGGATTTTGCCATCGTCGGAGAGCCAACTTTAATGGATCTTGCTATTGCCGAAAAGGGTTTAATGGTATTGGACTGTACAGCGCAGGGTATAGCTGGGCATGCAGCAAGAGAAGAAGGTGAAAATGCTCTTTACAAGGCTATTCGAGACATTGAGTGGTTTAAATCTTACCAATTTGAACGAGAATCCAATAAACTGGGTCCGATCAAAATGTCTGTTACGATGATTCATTGTGGAGAACAACATAACGTTGTACCAGCGACTTGCAATTTTGTTGTTGATGTCAGGACAACGGATGCTTATAGTAATGAAGAAACATTGGCAATTATAAAACAGCACGTGTTATCGGATGTTTCAGCGCGATCGACTAGATTGAGTTCTTCTTCAATTCCAGAAGATCATCCTTTTGTTTTATCAGGGATTAGCCTTGGAAAGAAGACTTATGGATCTCCCACTATGAGTGACCAAGCGTTATTACGAATTCCTTCAGTAAAATTGGGGCCAGGTTTTTCCGGGCGTTCCCATATGGCAGATGAATTTATTTTTATAGAAGAAATACGGAATGGTATCGACGATTATATAAGCATGTTAGAAAAAATTATATAAATAAAAAAGCACAAAATATATTTTGTGCTTTTTTATTTATATAAGATTTCATAGTTTAAACTAAACTAATCTGTCTTTTTATACTTTCTTCAAGAGATATAATGGTTTCAGTACGTTGAATTCCTTGTACCGATTGAATATCTTCATTCAATACTTTACGAAGATGTACAGTATCTCTACAGATGATTTTGGCAAAGATACTATATTGACCTGTACAGTAGTGTAATTCAACAACTTCTTTAATTTCTTTTAATTGTGAAACAGCATCTGAATATTGAGATCCTTTTTCAAGATAAATACCTAAGAAAGCAGTGATATCAAAACCTACTTTTTGTGGATTTATAATGAGATTGGATCCTTTAATAATACCCAATTCTTCCATTTTTTTCATGCGAACATGGATGGTACCTCCAGATACAATTAATTTTTTTGCTATTTCTGTATAAGGAATAGACGCATCATTCATCAAAATTGATAATATCTGAATATCAAGATTGTCTAAATCGTAATTAGAATAGTTGTTTTCCATTAAATGTGCTGTTATTAATTAAGTTAATCAGTGTCGATGACCTATTGTTTTTTATAATCGTCACAGATTAAAATTTTAAATTTTTCAAAAATACTAAGATTTGTTGGTTTATGTCTGTAAATTTAGTAAAAATTTTATATACATATTATTAATGTGATATTTGAATAACAATTTTTTATATCATTTTGATTATTATTGACTTTAAGTCATGAATGCCAAATTTATGGAAATAGAAGACGTTAAAATTTCAAGAAAAAAACCCATTTATGCTGTGGGAGAGGGTTTACATAAATATTTACGTTTATATCAACGTGACGCAAAACTACCTATCAGTTATAAGGATCTACTCTCCTTTACTGAGACCATACCTGTTATGGACAAATACGGGAATGATACTTTTTGGGAAACGCCACTATATCCACCATATCTAATCGATCAACTTTACGATGGTTTGAAAGTAATTTACGCCAATTTAAAGGCATCTGGTAATACCCGAATTGTGCAGCATAAGTATATTGATCGTGTCGAATATTGCGCGTTTGGAAATACCAGACCATTTCGAATTAGAATTGTAAATCGATTGAATGATGTTTATGATTACTTTTATATCAAACAGGCTGATGCTTCACGTATTTACGGATTGGAATTGGAAGAGATATTGTCTCCTAACCAAGTGAACTATATGGTAGATCATGAGACATTAGTGGAAGAGCATATTGTGGGTATTCCCGGAGATATTTTTGCCAAACAAAGAATGTATACACCTGATTATAATCTTACTCGAATCTCTAAAGAGTTTGTCAAATTTAATGAACGTTGTATTATATCTTTATTAGGAGACATGCGTGCTTATAACTTCGTTGTACAAATCACTCCTGATTTTGATGATTTTCAATTTCGAATTCGTGCAATTGATTTTGACCAACAATTTTATGAAGGCAATCCTAAAGTCTATATGCCCCAGTTTTTTAAAGAGAATTTTCCTTATGTCAAGCTGTCTATGGAGCATTTAACTGATAAAACAGTATCGCAGTATCAACAAGAAGAACGATCTTCGATTGTCCATCGGGTACGTAGTGAGAGGCATCGAATTGCAGATCTGAGAGATGCATCAAAAACTCAGCAATTATCTACAGAGGAGAATATTAAGCAATTACGCGAAGCTTATGCCATCTCACATGAGAATGAGCAGTATTTGAGATGTAAAACTATGACTGATATTGTAGAATTGAATGTGAAAAATGTAATTAGACAAGTGCAGCTATAAGCTTATTTGACTCTTTTCTCATTATCTTTCACAAAAGCACTCCATCCACTGTAACTTTTACTATTACCTGTGCTCGCATTTTTTTGAAAAGAATGACAAACTGCAGCAGCCAGTCCATCAGTTGCATCTAAAAATTCTGGAGTTTCATTGAATTTTAGTAGGGACTTGAGCATCCCTGCCACCTGTTCCTTGGTGGCATTGCCACTGCCAGTGACCGATTGTTTAATTTTTCTAGGTGCATATTCAAAAATTGGTATGTCAAAATTAAGCGCTGCGGCCATAGCAACCCCTTGCGCTCTACCGAGCTTAAGCATTACTTGAATGTTTTTGCCGTAAAATGGTGCCTCTAGAGCAACACTATCAGGTTTATACTCCTCGATTAGAGCTGTCGTTTTTTTAAATATGCGTTGAAGTTTGAGCGCATGATCATCAAGGTGTCCCATTTTAACTACGCCCATTGTTATCAGACTAATGTTATTTCCTTGTTCTCGTATTACCCCATAGCCCAAAACAACTGTTCCAGGGTCAATGCCTAAAATAATTCTTTCTTTCGCTTTCTCCTTCTGCATGTGCAATATTACATTTTTTATTCGATATGGATATAAATTCAAGGACGAAAGGATACTACAATTGCCATAAAATAGCTTTAGCTTTGACTAAAATTTAGTAACATTGTTTCCAAAATTGAGAAATGCTGACAAAAGCACAAAAAAAATATAGTGGTATATTGATTAAAATCGCAGTCTTGGCTTTTGCTGGCTGGTACATTTATAAGCAATTATCAGATCCAAATAATCTGCTGAAATTTAAAACACTGATAGCTGGGATTGATCCTCATTATTTTTGGTTGACCTTCAGTCTTATTGTATTTTTAATGTTTGTAAATTGGATGCTTGAAGTTGTTAAATGGCAGTATCTCTCGATAAGAATTGAAAGAATATCCTTAGGTAAAGCTTTCCAGTCCGTATTTAGTGGATTAACATGGGCTATCTTTACTCCAAATAGAATTGGTGAATACGGTGGAAGAGTTTTGTTTTTAAAGCCTGAAAATCGAGCTAAGGGTGCTGTCGCTATGGGTGTCGGTTTATTTGCTCAATTGGTATTGACTAGTATAGCGGGAGCATTAAGCATCGCTTGGTTTGCATGTACTTACATGGAAACCCCTTTATCTATTGGGTTTGGTATTTGGTTATTAGCAATTCTATATGCTACAGGTTTCTTAGTTCTATATTTTAATGTTCATTGGGTAGATGTTATCGTTGGAAAAATTGGTTTTCTGAAACGTATCAAACCATTCTTCTCCATTTTGGAAGAATATACTTTTAAGGAATTGTTAGTGGTCATCTTGATCTCATTAGCTCGATTTATCATTTTTACTTCGCAATATATTATTTTAATGTTGGTTATTTTGCCAGAATTGCCAGTCATGGCAATGATTTTGATGATATTCATTTTGTTCTTCGTACAGGCAGCATTACCTACATTGGATATTTTTGATTTTAGTGTAAGAAGTTTTGTTGCCGGTAATCTTTATAGTTATATAACGAACCAAGAGCTGGCTGTAATGGCAATCGTATCCTGTATTTGGTTTGTAAACCTAATACTTCCAGCTTTTTTAGGTTCTTTTTTTGTTTTGAAAATAAATTTTTTTGGTGATTCTAAGTCTTAGTTTTTTAACAATATTATTAGCACTGATCTATATTGCATTGGTGCTGTATATGCGTAAGGGTTGGTTTGAGATACCGACCGTTATATCCAATTACAAACCAACGAGACGAGTTTCAGTTATCATCGCAGCTCGCAATGAGGAGTCTGGGATCGCAAGGACTATCGAAGCTATTTTGCATCAAAGATTTCCTTCGGAACTGCTCGAGTTAATTGTGATAGATGATCATTCTAACGATCGTACAAGTGAAGTTGTATTGTCCTATGCGGACAGAGGAGTGCAATTGATTCAGCTCAATGAGAGTAATAAATTGAACTCATATAAGAAATTAGCTATTTCAAAAGCCATTGATTTATGTAGTGGAGATACTATCGTTACGACAGATGCTGACTGTCGTATGGATGAGAATTGGTTGACAACGATCATTAGTTATTTTGAAACTCAAGATTTATACATGTTATCTTCGCCAGTTGTTTATTCAGAAGAAAAATCCTTTTTTGAAAGACTTCAAACACTTGAGTTTTTATATTTAATAGGTTTGGGAGCTGCTGGTATTGGAAATAAAAACCCAACAACTTGTAATGGTGCAAATTTAGCTTATCGTAAAGATGTATTCTATGAAATGGGTGGATTTTCAGGAATAGATGAGTTGGCTTCGGGTGATGACGAACTATTTTTACATAAAGTTGCTGCTAAATATCCCCATAAGATAGGTTTTTGTAAATCTACTGACGCAATTGTATATACTGATGCTAAACCCACATTGAAATCATTTATCAGCCAACGCAAGCGTTGGGCATCAAAAAGTACTAAATATAAAAACAAAGCAATCGTCTTACTAGGGATTACGATTTGGCTATTTAATTTTTGTATGCTAGCCTGTCTTTTAGCGGGTCTATTTTATCATTATACCTATCTTTTTACTTTTCTGGTCGTCCTTGTGGCTAAGATAATAGTTGAATATTTGTTTATACAACCTTTGACGCGATTTTCCAATAGAGAGGAATTAATGAAGTACTTACCGATTCTGTCTTCTCTACATATTATTTATCTCGTGTATATAGGGGTGTTGGGTAATATTGGGAAATATGATTGGAAAGGAAGGCAAGTCAAATAATTAACCATTTTTGACTCTCATACGAATTTTTTGTTCCGCTTCTAAAACTATTTCTTCTAAAGTTTTATCGGTTTTATCAATTGGATCCAATACTTCCCAACTCATTTTTACAAAAGGTGTTAGCGGAAATAAACCACTTTTAGTCATTTCATAAGAACCATTAATGGCTATTGGAACAATAAGTGCATCTGGATTTTTTTTCAATATGGTAGCGATTCCACCCACGTGAAAAGATTTCATTTTACCATTTCTTGTACGTGTCCCTTCAGGAAAAATAAAAGCAGACCAATTTTTAGTTTTCATATTATTCGCAAGTTTTAAAATCTCTCCTATGGACTGTTTTGAATCTTTACGATCAATATTCGCTGCTCCTCCATGTTTTAGATTAAAAGATATACTGGGTATGCCTTTGGCTAATTCTATTTTGGAGATGAACTTGCCATGAAATCTTCTTAAAAAATAGATCATAGCCGGTATATCAAATGTACTTTGATGATTCGCAACAAAAATTATGGGTTGCCCCGTAGGGATATTTTTATTATCAATAAAAGTTACGCTATTGAAAAGGAGACAATTGCAATAAGTAAGAAAGAAATTGAGTAGATCGACACTCTTCTTATGCATATTATATCCTCCTAATTTAAGACTTAACCATTGAATGGGATGAAAAATTAAAAGGCATAAGCCAAAAAAGAAATAAAATATAGGTGTCAGAATAAATCCAATAATCTTCTTCATGTTTCAATCTAATTATTATTTACAGCAAATATAATTATTAATATAGTTTACAAATAATTATTGCGGTTAGATGTTCTTAATATTATTCAAGTTCACTTTCGTAAAATATATTTTTGATTTAATAATGTTTATATTTAGGGAGGTCAGATTAAAACATTTTAATAAATACCGTATTTGTGAAAGTAATCTGTACTTCTTGCTATACAGATTATCACAGAAGTTGATTTGGAATATATTGAACACATTTAGTTTAGAGTAAAAGGAATTATATTGATCTATTTTATTTAAATCTATCTTCCTTTGGCAAACAGGCCAATCAAATGACTAACAGTGATCCAACTTTTCGCAATGAAGGAGATAATCTTATCGTAAATTTTTTCGCTATAACTGTATTGAATGATATGAAATTTCAAGAGAAACAAACATTTTGGAGTTGGTGGATGATCGTCTTAATGATTTTTTTGCTACTATCTACAGTAAATTATGATGTAGTCAATATATTCAAAGGTGATTTTAGTAAAATGAATTTCAATCCAGCATTTTGGATCGTAGTAGGTATCATTATTTTATTTTCTTTTATAAACTTAAAAACGACTATAAATGAAGAGGGAATAGCTATCCAGTTTTTCCCATTTCTACTAAAAACCAAATTGATTCTGTGGTCGCAACTAGATGATTTGTATGTTAAGGATTATAATCCCATCGCCGATTATGGCGGCTGGGGATATCGAAATGGTAGCCAGGGCAAAGCTTACAATACAAAAGGGTCAGTCGGTTTACAATTAATATTTAAAGATGGATCTAGACTTTTAATTGGTACTCAAAAAAAAGATGAATTAATCCGTATTGCCATCCAAGTAAATCAAGAGTTTCTTAAAAATCCCAGTGAATAACATTTTACTATATCCGGCTGCTTATTTGTTCTAGGAGAGCTTATTGCTATTCGCTCATTTGATTGTCAATATTCAGTTTAGATTCGTGGAAGATCGTATATCGACATAATAAATTTTATACCAAATTCGCTGATATTGGTGGTTTTTATTTCATACAGGTCTTGCGTTTCCCCGTCCCAGCATTTCATATTGATCGTATATTTTAATAAAGCATTATCATGGCTTGATTTTGGTATTAGTTCTGTTAGTAAAAGTAGTTTCATCTACTTTATTCATATTTTATTACAAAGAATGGTTAAAAATATAATTAGTTTATTGCTTTTATTGTTGAGTACAATAACTGTTTATTCTCAAAATTTTGCTGGAAGTTGGACAGGAATTCTAAAAGTTGGCAATTCAAATTTGAATTTTGTTATTCATTTGTCGCAAGAAGGAGGTCTATGGAAAGCTAAAGCAGATAGTCCCGATCAAGGAGCCTTTGGAATCCCTGCACAAGCTCATATAAGTGGCACTGGCATCGAAGTTATTATTCAAGGCGGTATCACATATATTGGTAAAATGGAAAAGGATGATTTGATAGGCGGAGAATTTCAACAAGGGGCATTTCGAGCCAAATTAGATCTTTCCAAAACAGGAAAAACTCCCACGGTTACTCAGGTAATTAAATCACAACGCGTAACACCCCCTTACGATTATGATACTGTAGATGTCAATTTTAGGAATAAATATGATGATGTGCTTCTTAGCGGTACTTTGACCTCTCCAAGGCAGAAAGGTAAGTTTGCGGCAGTTGTTTTAGTGACAGGAAGTGGTCCTCAAGATCGGAATGAGACGCTAATGGGACATGAACCATTTCGTATATTATCGGATTTTTTAACGAAAAACAATATTGTTGTACTTCGATATGATGATCGTGGTGTTGGACTTTCAAAAGGAAGTTTTATAAATGGGACCATCGAGAATTTCAGTAAAGATGCTATGGCTGCGATAGATTTTTTAAAGAAGAGACCTAATGTCGATCCCAGTAAAATTGGTATTATTGGACATAGTGAAGGAGGTTTAATAGCCGAGTTATTAGCAGGGCAAAAGCTTCCATCGCTTTCATTTATAGTTTCTTTAGCAGGACCAGCGATACCAATTGATTCGTTGATGATTTCCCAATTATATCGTATAGGCAAGGTCGCTGGTATGACAGATCTCGCTTTAGCTCATGCGCAGGAAATCAATAGAAAGAATTTTGAAATTGTTAAGAGTAAGAAACCTCACCATGAAGCGATGGCAATGATTCTTGATAACATGAAAATTGATCCCGCACAATTGAACTCCGCGAGCAAATTCGAGCTTGAGACACTTTTGTTACCATCTTATCGGTATTTCATGCGCATAGATCCGGTTCCTTTTATTAAGAAGATCACAGTACCTGTTTATGCCGCATTTGGCAGTCTTGATGTGCAAGTACCAGCTGAACAAAATTTAAAGAGTTTGAAATCGAACTTACCCGCTAATCCGAAAACTGTTTTAAAAGAGTATGAAGGTTTAAATCACTTATTTCAAAAAGCAAATACTGGCGCAGTGTCTGAATATGAACAAATCAGTGAAACGATAAATAATGAAGTTTTATTAGATATTGTAAAATGGATTCACGGTTTAGGTTAATGGACGACTGAATGTATTATTTGAGTGACATCCCATCAAATTTATTAAAAATACGATAACGTTGTAAATTGCTATTTTCGAATATAGAAGCCCCTTTATGTGGTCTCTACAATACATTTTAGTATATTTCCGCCTCTATAACTTTTCTTTGCAATTCAATTAGGTTTATATCTTTGTCTATACACTTGCTCCATATAAGATGGAAAAAGATTTAATAAAAACCTTTAATAATATATTATGAATTTCAAGGCAGTTATTACTTTAACTTTCTTAACAATTTTAGCCGCTATAGTTTCTGCAAGAGAAATCATACCTTTTAATCAGGAATGGGCTTTTAAAAAAGGTCCCTTCACTAGCGATGTATTACAATATGGGACTATTTTCTCAGGCCCTTGGCAATCTATTACCGTGCCACATACATGGAATGCAAAAGACATGCAGGTTCGCAATGATCGATTTACATCTAATGAAAAATTTTATGTGGGAGATGCTTATTATCGCAAAACTTTTGTTCCTGAATCCTCATGGGATGGAAAGCGAGTTTTTATAAAATTTGAAGGTGTCAATACCAATACCGAAGTTTATCTTAATAATTCACCATTACCCGTAAAGAAGGAGAAAGGTAATATGGTGTATGATGGTTCAGTGATTAATGGCAATTATCAAATTGTTGGTCGGCATCAAGGTGGTTATTCGGCCTTTGTGTTGGAGTTGACCAATATGCTGAAATTCGGAGTGGAGAATGAGATTCTTGTTAAAGTAAGCAATGAAGCGACTCCACAAGTAATTCCTGTTAATCATACTTTATTTCCTATGTATGGAGGTATCTATAGACCTGTACAACTGATTGTAACAGACAAAATCAATATTGCAGTTTCAGATTATGCTTCTTCCGGGATATATATCAGTCAAAAGGAAGTAAATAAGAAAAGTGCTGATATCACTTTAAAGGTTAAATTAGAAAATAAAACTCCAGAAATGCGAGATGTGCAAATCGTATCAACGATTTTTGAGCAGGGTGGAGCAGTAAAAGTAAAAGGTGTAAAAAAACATCGCTTACTTCCGCAGGGAAGACAAGAGGTCGTTCAAGATATTAGAATAACAAATCCACACGTATGGCAAGGCTTAGACGATCCCTATTTGTATAAGGTAGTCACACAGATTATGGATGGAAATATTATTCTTGATGAAGTGGTTCAGCCATTGGGAATTCGCAAATTTGAACTGCGTACAGGAGAAGGCTTCTTTTTAAACGGTGTTAAATATCCGATGTATGGTGTGACACGTCATCAAGATCGATGGGGAAAGGGCTCTGCTCTATCAAATGCAGATCATGATGAAGATTTGGCTATTATAAAAGAAATGGGAGCAACCACTATTCGATTAGCTCATTATCAACAATCGGATTATTTTTATGCAAAATGCGATAGTATAGGTTTTATTGTTTGGGCAGAAATTCCATTTGTCAATCGTGTAACAACATTAGAAGAAGCAAATGCTAAGCAGCAGTTGACAGAACTTATTAGGCAAAA
This sequence comes from Sphingobacterium sp. MAE, assembly GCF_056711605.1. Classification (NCBI taxonomy): domain Bacteria; kingdom Pseudomonadati; phylum Bacteroidota; class Sphingobacteriia; order Sphingobacteriales; family Sphingobacteriaceae; genus Sphingobacterium; species Sphingobacterium sp. MAE. The sequence goes on from NZ_CM160044.1 coordinate 421,930, forward strand.
TTATAATCATCCCTCTATTTATATCTGGGGATTACACAACGAAGTTTATACACCCAATGCTTATACCATAGAATTAACAACAAAATTGAATGACTTGGCTAAAACAGAAGATCCATATCGCTATACGGTTCAAGTGAGTGGTTATAATGTCATTAATCATGCTGTAAACAATAACGCAGATGTACAGGGTATCAACCATTATTTTGGATGGTACAATGGTGTTATCCGTGATGTAAATAAGTGGGCGGATCAAATTTCAAAAGATTTTAAAGATTATAAAATAATTTTTTCAGAATATGGAGCCGAAGCAAATCCCAACCACCAGCAAGAGGTTGTTGGAGATGTCGGTAACCAATGGGCAAATCCTGCATTTTTTCCTGAAGAATTTTCAACCAAGTTTCATGAAATACATTGGGGAACGATAAAGAGGCATCCCATCTTTCTAGCTTCCTATCTCTGGAATACATTTGATTTTGCTACACCAATAACCGCGTTAAATGTTGAACCGAGAAACTATAAAGGATTAGTTACATTCGATAGAAAATTAAAAAAAGATCCATTTTATTGGTATAAAGCTAACTGGAGCAAACAACCGGTACTTTACCTGACTCAACGTCGTGTTGTGGAAAGAGCCAATGAGGTTACACCCATAACTGTTTATTCCAATATCGGAACACCAACGCTATGGGTAAATGGTGTAGAGATCAAAAACTATGTTATGGGAGAAACAGATGTGCATTATATCTTTCAAAATGTTAAATTAAGGGAGGGAGACAATATCGTTCAAGTGAAGGCATCAAAAGGGGAGGCGCAATTGGAAGATAAAATCACATGGCATTATTTGAAGCAAAATCCTAAGGCAATTAGTAAAGACGGCCCAACTGACAATAAAAATGAACATATAGGATTATAATAAAAGGGCTTTCAAAACCCTTTTATTATTTTAAGGCGTCATTAACGACACCGGCAAAATTTTACCATTATAGTATTGGTGTCCATTTTGAGCAAACTCTGCAATATATCTGCCCATTTCAAAAGCCAGTTTTCCCGCCTCTACGCCAGGAAAAGCGGTTTCAAACATCTCTGTTTGTGCAGAACCCAATGCAAGACAATTGACTCGGATACCCATGGTCTTAAATTCTTCTGCTAGACACTCTGTTAATACCGCCAATGCCGCTTTGCTAGAAGAGTAGGCCGCCAAACCGCTGAATTTGGATGAGCCCTGAAATCCACCCATACTTCCAATATTAAGGATATGGGAACCTGCAGGCATTAAAGGAACGATGTTTTGAATCATATTGGCATGAGCCAGAACATTCGTTTGAAACATAGATGCAATATCCTTCAGTGAACTATCCATAAAAGGTTTATTGATCAATATACCTGCATTGTTGATCAGAATATCAACATGGTCAAACTTTGATTTGATAAATGGTACCAAAGTTTGGTAATCATCAAATACGATATCGAATTGAGCAGGATATAAATTGCCCCCATCAAAGTTTAAATCCGATGCAATCTCGTGCAATCGCTTTAATTTATCAGCCGATCTAGCTAGGGCGATGACATTGTTTTCTTTTTTAGCTGTAAGATCTAATACTGCTTCAAATCCAATACCACTGCTTGCGCCAGTTATTACAATATTTGCCATAATTTCTTAATTTAATCTTCACTTTGAGATTCTTCTACCTCTTTAACAGACGGCAGTTTGTCAGTTCCTAAAGCCGAGGGATGAAAAATATAATATGAACCTGTAAAGGCCATAATTGCCGATATAATATAAAACAATAAACTAATCAAAACGGCCAAATGCGAGTCGAGATGAAAGAAATTGGCTCCCCACATATATACAAGCTCCCGCATACCTAATCCTCCGACAGAGAATGGGATGATTGCTACTAAGGACGAAGCAAGAAAGAGAAACAAATAGGGCGAAAATTTGCCTTCAAAACCCAAAGCATATAAAATCATTATCGCAGACAACACCTGCATAGACTGCACACCTATTGCTTTGCAGTGCGTTTTGATAAAATTTGATTTAAAATCAGGAAAAAATTTCCCAACAATAAAATAGTAGAGTATTGTACCCGCGATAAATCCAGAAATCGTTAAATAATTAGGGATATTTAGCTGTGGCATAAAAATAACCAGTGCAGCAATAATAAGACATAACGCCCAAAGACCACTTAAACGATCAAAGAATAATGCTCCTAATAGCTTTCGGCCCTTAATATTATATTTTTTACGAAGAAAATATATTTTATAACCATCTCCTCCGACACCTCCAGGTAAAAATAGGTTGTAAAATAAGCCTAATTGATAGAGCTTGAGGTTATATCTTTCCGAAACATTTAGTCCAATTGCTTTAAGGAAACTAAGTAATCGAGAAGAAGATATTAAAATTGAAGCTCCATAGGCTAAAAATGCGAGGAGAAGAAAAATCGGATTAGAATTGACCACTGCATCCTTTAAGTCATCAATAGAAACCTTACTAAATACCCAATAAAGTGCAGCAATAGTGACAACAACTTTAAGGATATTCTTAACTATTTTCCAGAGTAATTTTTTATTCATTAGCTATGAAGTCTACGCAATGACTTTCTAAATTAGTTGTCAAAGATATTAATTTGGTTAAACTTATCGTATTATTTATATTAAGCTACTAATGGGTATATACGGGAGTATAAAAGAATTAAGTATATCAGTAGAAATATTGTACATAAAGAGAATTGCCAATTGATATCAACTCTTAAATATTTGTTTTTTAGCATGAATATAAGTAGTACGACGAAAATTATAAAAAGTAGTGCAGGCGCAACAATAGCCATTTCATTGGGAAAAGCAATATGTTTAGCATCTAAACTAGATTGAGCTCCTTTATTTGACAAGATAGGAACAGATGCAAGAGCTAAAAGCAAAACAAAGATACGTAATAGTGATTTTGCTACAATCTTACTAATGGTATGATTTTTGGATGTCTCAATCATGATTTGTTGTTATATTTACAGCAAAAATACAATAAGTAACTATAAAATTAATGAATATGAATCGAGTTCTTTTATCTATCACAACTCTTATGCTGAGTTTGTTTGTTTTTTCGGCTTGTAGTATGCAGCCAAAAGGAGCAACATCTAGTTCTTCATCAACTGCAATGTCTTCAGGTCCTAGTGCTTCAGACTGGAAAGGCGCTGTTAAAGGAACTTGGATATTAAATACTATTGACCGCGAAAATTTACCTGCTTCTTATACGATTAAAAGCGTATTTGAAGAGGCACCGGCAGAATGTTTTATCGGTAGTACATGGGTTTTACCAAGTAACGGGAAAGGAAATATTTCTTTCTCTGCAGATGGTAAATTATGTGCTCCAGGAGCTTCTAGAGATATAGTTTGGTCAATCTACAATCCCGGTAAGAATAATGGAGAACCACAATTTCAATTCAAAAAAATCTATGCTGGAGATAAAGCTAAAAATGTAGTCACTGGTTATCGTTTGGATTTATCTTATTCAGATGCAAATAAATTAGTGATGCGTATGCCAGTTACCATTTCTAGTGGTGAAGCTTACTTGGTATTCACTTTTTCTAGAGTTAATTAAAAGATTTTTTTTATATAAATTGCTAAAGCTATAGGAAACTATAGCTTTATTTGTTTGAAATAGTATATCTTATGTATTTTAATAGTAGCAATTCAAGTGAAATATCTATATTTCACGGAATTATAAGGGATGCTATTCGAATAGCCCTAGGTTTAGAAAATCGACTGTATGTATACGATTTAACATCTCATCTAAGTCTGGAGAGAATGAAGCCACATATTCATCACGATACGGAGACCAAGGATGTCGTTGCGACCGAGTCTATCATTACAGTGCGGGAATTTATTAGACTTACCTTTGCCGCATTGGGAATAGAAGTAGAATTTTGTGGTAAGGGACAGTTAGAAAAGGGTGTTGTAATTGATATCGATGAGGAACAGTTGAGTTTGTTGAAGCTGGATAAGGACAATATCAAATTTGGACACACGGTTGTTAAAGTTTATGACAGAAATGCTGAACCTTCTACTCAAAGCCCAGTAAAAAATGACATTAAAAAAGGACATTATACAATTCATGATCCCAAAAAAAACGATGTGGAAACATTGATTAAAAACTTGGTAATGATAGATTTAGAAATCATGAAGAAATAAAGATAATGGATAAATGTCATCTGTCATTTTTATGATCTTGTTATCTACCTATCGCAATAGAACATATTATTTTTTTAATAGCTACATAATTTGAAATTGGAATAATATTTGTGGTACAATGGTATCTACAGGACGATACAATAAGTCTAATAAAAAATGGAATTCAAGTGTAATGGAAACTGAATTAGTAAAGGGAAATAAACAGGAAGAAATAAAGAAAAATACCTCAAAAGTTTATTTTTTTATAATAGCAATAGCTGCGCTTATTGTTACCAACGTTTATTTCTATGTTAAGTTTAAATCTTCAGGAGAAAAAGTGTACGCACTAACCGTTGAAAAGGAAAATCTTGAGGTTGAAATTGATCGTATCGAGGCAGAGCTAGATAAAATGAAAATTGAAAATGTTCAGTTATCTCCACCTTTAATAGCAAAAGAGCAAGATGCAAGAAATAAAATTGTTGATTTACGAGCCAAATTAGCTAGAAAAGAATTATCTCAATCAGATATTGATTTTGCTCAGTCAACAATTACATCACTTAAAAGCGATGTTGCCTATTTTACATTAGATGTCAATCGCTTAATCCAAGAAAATAAGATTTTGGCAGAAAAGAACAGTTTATTGCAAAAAGAAGTTTCTGCCTCCTCGACTAAAATTACAAATCTAGAAAGTTCAAATAGCAAATTAGCCTCAAAGGTTAATGTAGCTGCTGCTCTCAAGGTTTCTAATATTTCAGTATCTGGCCTTCAAGAAAAGCGTAATAATAAAGTAGAAGTAGAAGAACGTGCAAAGAGAGTAGATAAGTTAAGCATCAATTTTACAATTGCAGACAATACGCTTGCAAAGATTGGAAATAAAGATGTTTTTGTCCGTGTTATCGATCCACAAGGAAACTTAATTGTTAATGATGAGAATAATACCTTTTTTGCCCATGGTGAGAAACTTCAATATACTTTTAAGCACAATTTAGAATTTACAAATCATGGAGAAGAATATGCGTTGTATTGGAATGATGATAAGAAGTTTGTAAAAGGAGCTTATACAGTACTCTTATATTGTGATAACGCTATCATGGGAAGGTCTACAGTGGTCTTAAAATAGGCTAAAATAAAGATACCATCTAAGGATGTACCTTGATGGTATATGGTCAGAAATAAAAGAGGAGCTCAAATACAAGAGCTCCTCTTTTGTTTCTAACCATAGCTTATCTGAACTAGGGTAATAGCGAGTGCGCATATTTACTTCCTCTTATTAGATATGCTTAAATTTAGGTATTGAAATTTGAAATGTTGTTCCATGTTCCTCTATAGATTCAAATTGAACTGTTCCCCCCATTGCCTCAATTGTTTTTTTAACAAACACCAATCCTAGTCCAGTACCAGAACTCTTGGTCGTAAAATTAATCTCAAATATTTTAGAACGCATTTCTTGAGGAATTCCTGATCCATTATCTTTTATTTTAATGATGTAATCATCCCGATCACCATCAGTAATACTAATATCAATTTTTATTTTTCTCTTACCAAAACCCGCTTCAATGGCATTTTTCAGAAGATTATTAAAAGTTCTCATCATTTGATCTCGATCTCCTTCTACAAAGAGATAGGCATCATTTGTTTGATTCATTAATCTAATTTGAGCTTGCGGATTCTGTATATAAACTCCAATTGATTTATTTATTTTTTCCAATAAATTGATCTTCTCATATTTCGTGTCTGGCAGTTTCGCAAAAGCCGAGAATTCTTTAGCAATATGTGTCAAACTATTGATTTGCTCAATGAATGATGCTGAAATACGTTTAAATCGTTCTTCAAATTTCGGATCATTGTCATAGTATGATTTGGTTAGCTGTTGAATACCAAGCTTCATAGGAGTTAGCGGATTTTTGATTTCATGAGCCACCTGTTGTGCCATTTCTCTCCAAGTAGATTCCCTTTCATTATCCTTTATTTTATTCGCATAATCCTCTAGTTTTAATATCATGAGATTATATTCTTTGATGAGAGCGCCGATTTCATCATTTCGCTGCCAAAATAAAGGTTCATTCTGTTGTCCCAAATTTGTTTGCGCCAATTTTTTACTAATTAAACTTAGTGGTTCAGTGATTTTATTAGCAACGAAAGCTGCATAAAATCCAAAACCAATAATAATCAGCGAATAAATATTGATAAGTGTATTTAAAAGAAGATTTTTATTTAAGTTATCATCCTTTTGAGCATTGAAATTTGGAATAGCCAGGTATGCAATAGTCGCATAATTTTCATCTCTAATAGTGGCATAACTGGATTCATATCTAAAGTCACCTACACCTTCTTTCTCTATCGTCTCTGATTTTTTTAAAAGTGATAATTTTCTAAATGCATTCGGATTCATGAAGGTTGATAAGATATTAAGGTCATAAATCTTGGGTTGCGAACTGTATAATAAACGACCCGATTTAGAGTACAGAGAGAAGTCTTTTGATAGCGATTCGGATAATAACTTCAAATAATAAATTAGTCGATTCTCCCTTTCTTCAGCAGAATTTGTGGTACTAATGATACTTTCTAGCCTTTTACTAATATCTGTAACCGTTTTTTCTCTTTCCAAAGTATTGTTATAGGCTAATTGCATATTAATACTGACAAACGATATGATACCAGATATCAGAATTGCCAATATAATTGAAGAAATAAATAGCGTTTGAATTCTAGAGCTATATTGTATGCTATTGACTAAATATAAATAATGATATTTAATACTTCGAATTTTAAACGACTTGTTTTTAAAAATATTTGAACCATAAGTGATCGTATTAAAGATTGAAAAAAAGATAAATATGACCAAAAATAAAAATGAAGCGGTCGCCAAATATTCCCAAGCTGTCTCTTTTGGATTGCTAACCAAAAATGTTGTATGACTATTAGGTCTATACAACACATGAAAATAGTTGTCCTTACCATCCATATTAATATATTCACCAACTTTTTTAGGATAATCATGATCATGACTTGGATAATTGTATTTTCCATATTGGGTGACTAGATTTCCATCTTTATAGAGTGCTATAGAGCTATTACTAAATGATTCGACCTCCATATTATTTAATCTCGAATCAACCAGTATTTCGGGATAAGGTAACGCATAATTAAACGACCTGTTTTTTAGATTGAGGTAGAGAGAGACTGTATTGTGAGTATCTATAGGAAGGTTTATGATTGAAAAATACTCATGTGTTCCTAACTCACTATTCAAGCGATAGAAGTTATTACTTATTTTTAATGAATTTTTTATAACCTTTTCCCTGTACTCTTCTACTTTATTATTCTTATACTGAGCAAGTTCTTTATTATTATTATAGTAGAATCCCATAAATTCATATCTTGAAAGGTATCCACCAAGATATTTTTGCTCGATATATTCATTTATGGTTTGAGTATTGGTATTAGGTAAACTGATTTTGAATAAATGTTTTAACTGTTCATCTTTCAGTATATCTTTTTCAATTTCTGTATAGAGTGATATAGCATTAATGTCATCCTCCGCTTCTAGATTACTAATAAAAAGCTTCATATTATCCACTTTTTTCATTTTAAAATAGTGACCATGATAAACGGAGCAGATGATCGATAAAAGGATGATAACGATGATATGAGTTGCTAATTTGAATTTTGATTTTAATAAGGAATTGAAAGAGCGTATCAGTATAATTACAGCAAGTAAAATATTGACCAATCCATTATTTTCTCTCAATACAGTGCCTACGATAATAAATATGATAAGGGAAATCAGATGGATATTGAGAAGTACTGTATCTGATATTTTAAGCTTTCTAATCGTAGAAATCACAATATCAATATACAGTGTTAGCGTCATCAAACTGAAACACATGATAAAAAGATCAATCCAAGTGAATGTATTTAATTCAACCAGTTTAGTAAAATCAACAGCCGTAGTGGGAGAATGTGTAACCAGGGTACCTAATGTTCTATAAAGAAGAGTAAAGAAGAAGTATATGCTCAGTATGGAAAACAAGGTAAAACATACCTTTAAAAATTTACTTTTGATATATTCAGCAAAAAGAAATTTACTTTTTATATTGTATAAAAATAAGGTAAAAAGGAAAATAAAGAAAGTTGTAACCAGTAAACCCCAGATATTGGGAAACAAATAGTTATATGCATAATTTTTTGGATTGAAAATCCCTAGATTAGCATGAATACTGAGCCAATCAGAGTTAAGATCTATAAAACGTAATGTCACCAGTGCTGTAAAGTATAAAATTACTCCAAGTATTACTTTACCATTATTAACCAGTAGATTCGCAATATTATGGATGAGCGTTATAAAGCATATGGCTGCCAGAATCCACGATAACGTTTTTAAGACACTAAATAAATTCTGAACCTGTCCCGATTTTAATTTAATGGAAAACAGATACGTTTTATCCTTGCTGTATATATTTTTAATATTTCCACTATCGTTATAATCTGCAATTTCAATATTATTACTTTTAGAAATTAAGGGTGAAAATGCTTTTGTGAAATATTCATTATTGATATTAAAATATTTCTTGATCGTCACATAAGCCAAGACGGTCGTATTGCCAATCTCCTTTTTCTTAACAATGAATGTTCGATCATTTGTTGTAATATAATTAACGGTATTTTTTAATCCACCATCTGTGAGCGGTACGAATATATTAGAACTCCACAGCAATAATTCATGATTTTTAAATATAAAGAGCGCGATCCCTTCCTCTTTATCATATTTTTCAAGGATATGGTAAGATTGTTCTGGATATTTCTCCGCATTTTTAAACGTTTTTAAAACAATAGGATCTGCAAATAAGTGTTCAATCAAATCTTCCTTTTCATGAATTTTTGATTCAAGGTTTGCTGTTTCAAAGTTTAGAATATCCTTACTCGAGATCGATTGTTGTAAAGTAATAGCAGTAACGATAAAGCTTAACGTCAGCAGTATAAGTAAAAGTCTTATTTTAGAGGATACTGGCACTATATAATCTGTAAATTGAGAATGAATGAATATATAAATATATAAAAAAAGTCCTTACAAAAAGATTTGTAAGGACTTATCTATAAAAGGATATTTTATTATCCGTGGATATCTTCCTCTCTGAAAAGTTTTGCACCCAAGTACTCACGATTCATTCGAGCAATATTTGTTAATTTGATACCTTTAGGACATTCTGCTTCACAAGCACCAGTATTAGTACAGTTACCAAAACCTTCTGCATCCATTTGATCAACCATCGCCTGAGCACGCTCATAACGTTCCGTTTGACCTTGAGGTAATAAAGCGAATTGAGATATCTTTGCTGAAACGAATAACATCGCTGATGCATTCTTACAAGCAGCAACACAAGCACCACAACCGATACAAGTCGCTGATTCGAAAGCCTCATCTGCAATACGTTTTGGAATCAAAATGTTATTAGCATCCTGTGCACCACCCGTATTTACATTGGTATAACCACCAGCTTGTTGAATACGGTCAAATGCAGTACGATCTACCGCTAAATCTTTCAATACAGGGAACGCAGCAGCTCTCCAAGGTTCAATAACAATTGTTTGTCCATCATGAAATGAACGCATGTGCAATTGACAAGTAGTGATACCATATTTCGGTCCGTGAGGACGTCCGTTGATCACTAATGAACACATTCCGCAAATCCCTTCACGACAGTCATGATCAAAGTAAATAGGATCTTCGCCTTTACGAGTCAATTCATCATTTACGATATCAAGCATTTCTAAGAATGACATATCATCGGCGATATCATTTGCTTGTACAGTTACGAATTGACCTTTTGATTTATCGTTTTTTTGACGCCAAACTTTTAGCGTTAAATTCATATGTGCACTCATAATAATAATATTGAGTCTATCAATTGACTACTATAATAGTAGTCAATGATATTATTTATAACTTCTTTGTGTTAATTTAACGTTTTCGAAAACTAACTCTTCTTTATGAAGAACCTCTGGTTGATTTTCACCTTTAAATTCCCAAGCAGACACATAAGTAAACTCTTCGTCAATACGTAGAGCCTCACCCTCTTCTGTTTGCGACTCTAAACGGAAGTGACCACCACAAGATTCTCTGCGGTTTAATGCATCATCAACCATTAACTCACCCAATTCGATGAAATCAGCAACACGACCAGCTTTTTCCAGCGACATGTTTAACTCTTCATTTTCACCTAGTACCTTTGCATTTGACCAGAATTCTTTTTTCAAGTTTTGAATCAATCCTTTAGCTTTAGTTAAACCTTCAGCAGTACGGGCCATACCACAGTATTCCCACATGATCAAACCTAATTCTTTATGAAGATCATCTACAGTTTTAGTACCATTTAAGGCTAATAATGCATTGATTCGTGTTTCAACCTCTTTGCGAGTTTCTTCAAATGCAGGATGATTTTTATCAACAGGAGCAAAAGAACCTAAGTTTGCAAGATAATCTCCAACAGTATAAGGAATCACAAAGTAGCCATCCGATAATCCTTGCATTAAAGCAGAAGCACCTAAACGGTTAGCTCCGTGATCAGAGAAATTACACTCTCCTAATGCATATAATCCAGGGACAGTAGTCATTAAATTATAATCAACCCATACACCACCCATTGTATAGTGAACAGCAGGGTAGATACGCATCGGTTGTTTGTAAGGATTCTCATCTGTAATTTGATAGTACATATCAAATAAGTTACCATATTTTTCACGTACAGTATCTTCTCCCAAACGACCGATTGCTTCGGCAAAGTCTAAGAATACAGCAACACCTGTTTTACCAACACCACGTCCTTCATCAACTGCTTCTTTAGCATTACGAGAAGCAACGTCACGAGGGACTAAGTTACCAAATGATGGATACTTACGTTCTAAGAAGTAATCTCTATCTTCTTCTTTGATATCAACAGCCTTTAATTCTCCTTTTTGAAGTTTTTGTGCCAATTCAACTGTTCTAGGAACCCACACACGACCATCATTACGCAATGATTCTGACATCAACGTTAATTTGGACTGGTGATCGCCAGTAACAGGAATACATGTTGGGTGAATTTGGGTATAACATGGATTTGCAAATAAAGCACCACGTTTGTGCGCTCTCCAAGCAGCCGTTACATTACATCCCATAGCATTAGTAGAAAGGAAGAATACGTTACCGTATCCACCAGTACATAATAATACTGCATGACCTTCATGTGATTCGATTTTACCAGTAACTAAGTCACGAGTTACGATACCACGAGCCTGTCCATCAATTTTAACAAGGTCAAGCATCTCATGACGAGTGTATGATTTCACTTTACCTTTATGTATCTGACGGTTTAAAGCCGAATATGCACCTAATAATAATTGTTGTCCAGTTTGACCACGAGCGTAGAAAGTACGCGATACTTGTGCACCACCAAAGGAACGATTATCCAATAAACCACCGTATTCGCGAGCGAAAGGAACACCCTGCGCAACACATTGATCGATGATATTAGTAGATACCTCAGCTAAGCGGTACACATTTGCTTCGCGAGCACGGTAATCACCACCTTTGATCGTATCATAGAATAAACGGAAAACAGAGTCACCGTCATTCTGATAATCTTTTGCCGCATTGATACCACCTTGAGCTGCGATAGAGTGTGCGCGACGAGGTGAATCTTGATAACAGAAAGTTTTTACATTGTAACCCAATTCTGCTAAAGAGGCAGCTGCAGAAGCTCCTGCCAATCCTGTACCAACAACGATAATTGTAAATTTACGTTTGTTAGCAGGGTTAACCAGCTTCATTTCAAATTTATGTTTTGACCATTTTTGAGCCAATGGCCCCGCAGGTACTTTTGAATCTAACATATCTTATATTTTATTTATTAGATCGTGCCTTATAGCACTATCCTAAAATATTGTTAACGGAAATAGAAATATAATGGCATTGCTGCAAATAGGATTGGAATAATTACACCAAAAACCCATACACCAATAAATTGAACCAGTCCAATGTATCTTTTGTGATTGAATCCAACTGTTTGGAAAGCAGATTGAAAACCGTGGATTAAGTGGAATGCTAAAGCAGCCATCGCAATGACATACAAAGCAACCAAACCAACATTCTTGAAAGCATAATCAACTTGTTTATACAAGTCACGTGCTTTCACAATTTCAACACCATTTTCAGAAACGATAGAATAATCATGAAAATCTGCAGCTTGGATTTCTTGATGTGTAGTAACACCTGTCGATAGATCTGTACGATACTCGATGTAAGGTGTTTGGTCATTATGGTATTTCCACCAAAAATTTGACATGTGCGTCGCCAAGAATACCAAAATAACAGTACCTAAAATCCCCATGTTACGTGAATTCCACTTGCTGTTTGCGCTTCCATCATAAGATGCATACCCAATCGGACGTGCAGCCTTATTTTTTAATGAAATCACGATTGCATAGATCACGTGAATGATTACTGATGCATACAATAAATAAGACACAACCTTAATAGGGGTAAAATGCGTCATGAAATAAGCGTACTTGTTGAACGCTAAACCCGCGTCATCTTTAAATAACTGCAAGTTTCCAATCAAGTGAACGATTAGGAACATACATAAAAAAAGTCCCGTTAAGCTCATGATTAGCTTCTTCCCGATTGAAGAACTTAAAACTGGCTTTGATTTACTCATTATCCTTTGTAATTTAATTTAATTAGGCAAATCTACTATTTGATATTAAATATGATACAATTTTGACAAGAAAAAGAAGTAATTTAGAACTATTCTAAATCTTTTGCAAAAAAGGCCCGCTAATTATGATAGCGAGCCCCTTATAAATTGTTTTTTAAAAGTCTATAGACTAAATAAACGATAACCTAGACCAATACTCCACATGTTGATTTTTGGATTTGCTTGACTATCGTTGACTTTATTCAATCCCATTTCATAACGTAGATCCACACGTAAACTAGAAACATCAGCACCAACACCAAAAGCCCATGCCGTATTTGTTTTTTTATAACTATTTGGATCCAGATTAGCAATTATTTTATCTTGTTTATCATCAACCTTAAAAGAAAATATAGGTCCAGTTTGGATCCTTGCACCAATAGGTCCTAAACCAAAACGTTTTCCCAATAGCACAGGGATATCAACCGAAGTAAATTTTACATCTGTTGTTTCCCCGCCATCTGTTGAGACAGTGGTGTTTTTGCCAGTAATGTAAATCTCAGGTTGTACATGGAAACCTAATACACCGACACGTCCATACAGACCCGCCTGATATCCAGCTTTGTTGTCTGAATTGAAATACTTACCATCACTTTTAAATTTAGAAAAGTTTAAGGCACCCTTTAAACCAATTTCAAATCCAGGCAACAATTGTGCATTAGCAGTAGCAACACTTCCGCAAATTAATAGTAATGCAGGTAAAATTTTCTTCATAACTGTTATTTTCTATATAAATTGTATCTTTAACTAAACTTTCATCAAGTTTCAAAAATATAAGCAAATTTTATACCTAAAAAATGACAAGGCTCAAAATAACAACATCTGATTGGAATATAGCGAAAGAAAAAATAAAAAGAAAATATAATCATCTCCATGATGCAGATTTATCCTTTGAAGAGGGAGATGAAGAAAAACTGATTAAGCACCTGATGATTCGTCTCAACAGAGATCGAGAATATATTATATTTACGCTATCCAAGTCATTAAGTAATATTGAAAGTAATCGTTTATAATGGAAGAAATATCTTGGAGTGATTTTGAAAAAGTTGATTTACGTGTAGGTACAATCCTTACCGTAGCAGATTTTCCGAAAGCTCGAAAACCAGCCTATCAATTGACCATTGATTTTGGTTCAACAATAGGTGTTAAACAAAGTAGTGCCCAAATAACCGTACATTATAGTAAAGATGAATTAATTGGAAGACAAGTAGTAGCAGTTGTTAATTTTCCAAAAAAACAAATAGCAAACTTCTATTCAGAATGTTTAGTAACAGGATTTGCTGATGAGGATGGAAATATCATTTTAACAACAGTAGAAAAGAAAGTGCCCAATGGCGCTAGATTAATGTAATATGCGATATATCGATTTTGAAGGAACTTCTGTAGACAATGCAGATGATTTTTTTATGAAACAAGCATTGAAAGAAGCACACATAGCAATGGCAGAGGGGGAGGTTCCGATTGGTGCTGTTATCGTTCATAAAGGAAATATAATAGGAAGAGGTCACAATTTGACACAACGTCTTAATGATGTAACCGCCCATGCAGAGATGCAGGCATTTACTGCAGCAGCAAATCATTTAGGAGGCAAGTATTTAGTAGATTGTACACTTTATGTAACTGTAGAGCCCTGTGTTATGTGCGCTGGTGCTGCATATTGGACACATATAACAAGAATTGTGTTTGGAGCGAAGGACGACAAAAGAGGCTACTCGCAATTTCATGATAAAATTTTGCATCCCAAAACTATTGTTGAATCAGGAAAGCTTGGTGAAGAATGTGCAGAGCTGGTTAAATCATTTTTTCGTCAAAAACGCTACTAAACATGAGATTATTTCATCCCGAAACGAAACATAAAACTATATTAAACGTTATATTTGCATATAACAATCTTTTAAATAAACACAAAAATAAATAATTATGGCATTTGTATTAGAAGCGTTACCATACGCGTCAGACGCATTAGAACCACATATTGATAAAGCTACTATGGAAATCCACCATGATAGACATCATCAAGCATATGTAGATAACTTAAATAAAGCAATTGCTGGCACAGAAGCAGAAAACTTGTCTTTAGAAGATATCATTAAAAATATTAGTAAATACCCTGCAGCAGTTCGTAATAACGGTGGTGGACATTATAATCACAAATTATTTTGGACCGTATTAGGTCCAAATGCTGGCGGCGAACCTACAGGAGAATTAGCAACAGCTATCAATGAAACTTTTGGATCTTTTTCAGAATTGAAAACACAATTGCAAAATGCTGGTGCTACTCGTTTTGGATCTGGCTGGTCTTGGTTAATTGTCAATGCTGAAGGTAAATTACAAGTTACTTCTACTCCAAATCAAGATAATCCATTGATGGACGTTGCTGAAGTAAAAGGTACACCTATTTTAGGAATTGATGTTTGGGAACATGCATATTATTTAAAATTTCAAAATAAACGCCCAGCTTACTTAGAAGAAATTTTCAATGTGATTAACTGGGATGCAGTAGCAAAAAATTATGCTGCGGCTAAATAATTTTTTAGCTTTTGTATAAACATATAAGGCGGTAAAATGATCACATTTTACCGCTTTTTTAATTTGTAATCGTATGAATATCAGTAATCGTTACATCCATCTTTTTGCATTATTTGCGATTTGCAGCTTATGGTCATCATGCCAGCCCTCCGCTACAAAAAATCAAGCACTATCTTTTGACCACTTACCCGATATGCAGTCCGGAAAACTGGATACCGCTACTTTTGCAGCAGGTTGTTTTTGGTGTGTAGAGGCACAATTCAAAACACTGGAAGGAGTACAACAAGTGATTTCGGGATATACCGGAGGAAAAACAAATAACCCGACTTATGTCCAGGTAAGTACAGGAGCAACTGGACATGCCGAAGCTGTCAATGTCTTATATGATCCTCAGAAAATTAAGTTTGACACCTTATTGGAAGCGTTTTTTATAGCCCATGATCCAACACAGCTAAATAGACAAGGAAATGATGTAGGAACTCAATATCGTTCAGCCATATTTGTTCATGATAAACAACAATTATCAAAAGTCAATTATTACTTACAGAAGATGAAAGAAGAACATCTTTATGAGCGTCCGATTGTAACAGAAGTCGTTCCTTACAGTACGTTCTACAAAGCAGAAGATTATCATCAGGATTATTATGCAAATAACCAAGAAGACCGTTATTGTCAATATGTGATTAAACCAAAATTGGAAAAGTTTAAACATATTTTTACCAGTACGGCCAAAGACTAATTGAATAATTGGAACTCGGATTAAAATCTTGTAAATTTATTCTGAATTTTGATAAACTCATTGAAATTCAGGTTTTTGAAAACATAAAATTATTACTATGATAAAAGGATTTTTTAATGTACCTACACCCACAAATGAGCCAGTTTACTCATATGCTGTTGGTACTAAGGAACGTAAATTATTAAAAGCAGCTATCGATGAAGCCCGTGCTAAGCAAATTGACGTTCCGATGTATATTGGCGGAGAAGAAGTACGTACAGAAAATAAAGTATCGATCAACCCACCACACGATCACCAACACCTTTTAGGACACTATAACCAAGGTACAAAAAATCATGTAACATACGCTATCAATGCAGCTTTAGCAGCTAAAAGCGATTGGGAAAACTTACCATGGGAAGATCGTGCAGCTATCTTTTTGAAAGCAGCAGAATTAGCATCTACAAAATACCGTTACAAATTGAATGCAGCAACGATGTTGGCGCAATCAAAAAATCCTTACCAAGCAGAAATTGATTCGGCATGTGAGTTCACTGACTTTTTACGTTTCAACGTACAGTACATGACCGAAATCTATGCACAACAACCCCCTGTATCTGGAAAAGGAGTATGGAATCGTTTAGAACAACGTCCATTAGAGGGCTTTGTATTTGCTTTGACACCTTTTAATTTTACAGCCATTGCAGGAAACTTGCCATCATGTGTTGCTATGATGGGCAATGTGGTCGTATGGAAACCATCGAATGCACAGATTTATTCTGCCCAAGTGTTGATGGAGATCTTTATCGAAGCAGGTTTGCCAGCTGGTGTGATCAACTTAGTATATGTATCAGGACCTGATGCAGGTGAGGTAATCTTTAAACACCCAGATTTTGCAGGTATTCACTTTACTGGTTCTACAGGTGTTTTCCAAGATATTTGGAAGACAATTGGAGAAAACATTCACCGTTATAAAACATACCCTAGAATAGTTGGTGAAACAGGTGGTAAAGATTTTATCGTGGTACATCCATCAGCAGATCTACAAGTTACCAATACAGCATTAGTGCGTGGTGCATTTGAATACCAAGGACAGAAATGCTCGGCAGCTTCCCGTGCATATGTTCCAGCATCGATGTGGCCGGCATTGAAAGATGCAATGACAGCAGATGTAAATTCATTCAAAATTGGTGGAACAGAAGATTTTACAAACTTTATCAATGCAGTTATTGACGAAAAATCATTTGATAAATTAGCCAAATATATTGACCGTGCTAAAGCTTCCGATGATGCAGAAGTGGTAATCGGTGGTACATATGACAAATCTAAAGGATATTTTGTTTCACCAACAGTTATCTTAGCTAAAAAGTCAGATTATGAAACCATGTCAGAAGAATTATTCGGGCCAGTTTTGACTATTTTTGTTTATGAAGATGACAAATGGGAAGAGACGTTAGAAATTGTTGATAAAACATCTATCTATGCATTAACAGGTTCAGTTATCGCAAAAGATCGTTATGCAATAGCACAAGCAACACATGCATTGCGCAATGCAGCTGGTAACTTCTATGTCAATGACAAATGTACTGGAGCTGTAGTAGGTCAACAGCCATTCGGTGGAGCTCGTGGTTCAGGTACAAATGATAAAGCTGGTTCTATGATCAACCTATTACGTTGGGTATCTCCACGTACGATCAAAGAAACCTTTAATCCGGATACAAATTACAAATATCCATTTTTAGAAGAAGGCGAATAATCGAGTAGGACTCATAAACAAGACAAGGCGTTTACATAGTAAACGCCTTGTCTTGTTTATGATAAAATAGAATTTTTATTTTTTGAGATGTCCCACGATATCGCCATTATCTTTGATCATTTTTATGTCCAGAGATCTTTTATCACCATGTACATCGATCACCGTTCTTTCACCTGTCTTGGGTCCACCGCCAATAAACAGTGTATAGTTATGGTCTTGGTCAGGGGGGTGATAACCATATTGGTGTGTATGACCTGTAATCATCACATCAATTTTATATTTTTGAAACAATGGATGAAAGGTGGATCGGTTATGTAATGTGCCGTGCCAATCATCAGCGTGGAAAATAGGAATGTGGCTGACCACTACCGTATGTTGAGCTGATTTTCTTTCTTTTGATTGCAATACTTGTTCTAACCAAACCGCCTGTTCTTTGCGATAATGATCATAATCTACAGTCCCACCATATACTTCATGGGTATCGGGCTTATCCTCTCCACTGTCTAGTAGAATCCAATAAATAGGTCCCAATTTGAAAGATTGATAAAATTTATTTTCGGGATAACCGAAATACTTCTTGAAAATACGCGAAAATGAGCCTCTAGTTTCATGATTTCCCCGATTCATGATAAAAGGTTTACTCGTTTCAAAAAATGAAAAGGGTTGTAGCAGTTTTTCGGTGATATCATTTTGGTTGCTTACATAATGAAAAGAATCTCCATTAAGAATCGCAAAATCATATCTATCTAGATTTTGATTAGGCACCAGATCTTTGTATGTATTCTTTGTTTCATGAACATCGTTGTATATCAAGCAACTGATTTGATCTTGGTCTTTTTTCGCTAATTTTGCAGAAAGAATATCCGATTTAATTTCCTCGCCATAAACAATTTTATAAGCCTCAAATTTAAGAACTTCCTTAGCTACAATTCTATATTTAAATCTTCTTGGAGCATCAATTATGGTAAACTTAAACAAGTCAGTATTTGCTTCCAACATACCATCTTCACTTTGATATATTTTGCTCTTGATCTGATTGTTGTCATCTAAGATTTCTAGCCAAGCAAATGCAGGTTTATTGAGAATCGAAAATACGCTTATATTATTATTGATCTGATTCTGTAAATATGCGGGGACGATAAAATCAAATTTTACGCTATTACTAGCCTCAATTTTTTTATTTGCAAAGCTTATGTTTGGTAATGTTATACCTGCAATAGTTAAGGCTTCTAAAAATTTTCTTCGGTTGATACTCATGAGCTATTATTGGGCATTAATTTCAACATACACAGGTCTGTGATCACTGGCGTAGGTTTCGGATAAAACATGATGATTTTTAAATTTAAATTGATTTCCTTTATTTATCATGATAAAATCAATTTCACGATCAGGATTTACTTCAGGTATTGTAAATCCGTTTTTGATTTCACTTCGTGTAAATACTTTTTCTAAGTTGCGGATAGGTTGCTCTTCAGGTCGTGCATTGAGATCTCCAACTAAAATAACAAGTTCCTGATCATTTTTAAATTTATCGATGATAAAAGCCGTTTGTGCTAGTCGATTTTCTTTTTTCAGATCAAGGTGTGTATTCGCAAATTTGATTGTCCTTCCATTTAATTTAATATGGATGATGCCTAAACTTCTCTTTTCACTTTCAATTGGTGATGGAAGTTCGAAACGTTCACTTTTCACAATAGGATATTTTGAGAGGATGACAGTTCCATATTCACCATGATCAAGATTGATACCTTTGGAGAAAAAGTAGTGCATGCCCGTAAGTTCGGCTAATTTTTTCGCTTGATCCGTATTTTGGGAACGGTTCAAGTTAACATCGATTTCTTGTAAGCCCACTAGATCAGCATCTGTTTTTTTGATAATGGAAGCGATGGTATCTAGGTTAGTAACGCTAGCATGCTCACTGGGAGGATTGGCATGATGAATGTTATAAGTCAATATTTTTAATTGTTGTGCCGAAAGTCCGAGTGCACTGCAACATAAAATTGAAAGAATAAAATAACAAAGAATATGATTTTTCATTGGCAAAGGTTTTAAAAATAAATATAGCCATTCTTTTGGGAATGGCTATACCTAAATTATTTATGTAATATAAAATTAATCTTCTTCTAAAACAAGATTAGGATCTACACCTGAAACTTCCGCTCTGATCTTAGCTTCCAACTCATCTGCTAGATCTGGATTATCATGCAATAAGTTTTTTACAGCATCACGACCTTGACCTAATTTCGTTTCTCCATAGCTAAACCATGAACCCGCTTTTTTGATGATATTATATTCAACACCTAGATCGATGATTTCACCAACTTTAGAAATACCTTCTCCAAACATGATATCAAATTCTGCAATACGAAACGGAGGAGCTACTTTGTTTTTAACAATTTTTACTTTCACACGATTACCCGATACTTCATCCGAATCTTTGATTTGAGAAGTACGACGAATATCTAAACGAACAGATGCATAAAATTTCAACGCGTTACCACCAGTCGTTGTTTCAGGATTACCAAACATAACACCGATTTTTTCACGAAGTTGGTTAATAAAAATACAACAGCAGTTTGTTTTCGAAATCGTACCCGTTAATTTACGTAAAGCTTGAGACATCAAACGTGCCTGAAGACCCATTTTTGAATCACCCATTTCACCTTCAATCTCCGCTTTTGGTACTAAAGCCGCAACAGAGTCAATTACAATAATGTCAATAGCTCCCGAACGGATTAAGTTATCTGCAATCTCTAAAGCTTGTTCACCATTATCAGGCTGGGCAATTAATAGATTTTCTACGTCAACACCTAATTTTTGTGCATAGTATTTATCAAAAGCATGTTCCGCATCGATAAATGCAGCAATGCCACCTGCTTTTTGAGCTTCAGCAACGATATGTGTCGCTAGAGTTGTTTTACCTGAAGATTCTGGACCGTATATTTCAATAATACGACCTTTAGGAACACCTCCGATACCTAATGCAATATCAAGACCTAAAGAACCTGTAGAGATGGATTCGATAGCATCAACAGCTGCATCTCCTAACTTCATAATGGCACCTTTGCCATATGATTTTTCTAATTTATCTAATGTAAGCTGTAACGCTTTTAATTTATCTGGGTTGCTCATATTTTTAGTATTGTTGATTCAAAAGTACACAATAGTTTTTAATTCACAAAATATTTTTACTAAAAAAGTTAGTCTATATTTTTTCAGTTATGCTTTCTTTGATTTCCTTTACTTGATGCGTCTTTTCAAAGTATTTACACATAAAAGTAATCGGGCATTTATCACATTGGGGCTTTCGAGCCAAGCAAATGTATCGTCCATGTAGAATTAACCAATGGTGAGCAATTGCTATAGTATGTTCAGGTAGATATTTTACCAATTGCTTCTCTACTGCAAGAGGTGTCGTAGCACGGCTCGTTAATCCGAGCCGGTTGCTCACGCGAAACACATGCGTATCAACAGCCATAGCAGGTTTATTATAAACAACAGATGAGATTACATTTGCTGTTTTCCTGCCCACACCAGGCAGTTTGATCAGATCCTCTATTTTTTCGGGGACGACAGAGTCAAAAACATTGACAAGCATATTTGCCATGCCAACCAAATGTTTTGCTTTATTATTGGGATAGCTCACCGAGCGGATATATGAAAATACTTCATCCACGCTACTATTCGCTAAAGCTTCTGCATTGGGAAATTGTTGAAAAAGTTTAGGTGTCACCAGATTGATTCGTTTATCTGTGCATTGTGCAGATAAGATAACAGCGACTAATAATTCATACGGATTACTATAGTTCAATTCTGTTTGCGCATCTGGACTATTTTTAGAAAAGTATTCTACAAAAGCTTTATATCTATCTTTTTTCAACATATCTACCAAAGATAGTCAAGTTTTTAAAAAATAAAAAAGGCTTAATCTCCCGACTAAGCCTTTTTAGTAACTACCGATTTTGAATAATTCAAAATATGTTCAATGCATGAATCACTTGGATTCATCATCATATTCGGTAGCTGAAGTTTTAATTGTTGCTCCACATCTTCATCAGAAAATTTTGCTTCTGTTTCGATGTTCTTAACTTCATGTTCAGTTGTAAAGTTTTCGACCATACGCAATCCTTGTTGTTATCGTTAAATTTATAAGTAAAACGTAAAACAAGATGCAAATATTATGTCAATATTTTATTTTTTCTTTTTTGTGATATAATCATTTGCTTTTTCCACTGCCGTATATGCATTTACAATACCACCAGAAAGGGATATATCAGATAAATTTACGGTCTTAAAAGATCCATCTTCCAATTTAATACGTACGGTATCTTCTAGTTTTGTAACAGAATTCATGATAATTTCTTTAGTTTCCAAAGCCGTTAATTGTGGATAGTAAGATCGCAGCATGGCAGCTAGTCCCGCTACAACGGGAGCGGCCATACTTGTACCTTGTTCCTCTTTATACTCCGAGTGCGGTGCAGTCGAATTGATGTATAGCCCAGGAGCAAACACATCCACCGACGTCTTGCCGTAATTAGAAAAAACTAGCTAGAAGTTCCTCATCTTTACGGGGACCAGTTGCACCGACGGTGATCCAAGCATCAGCAACTCCAGTTATTGCGCCAAGACTATCCGTGAAAAACTTATTGGGATAGTTAGGTGATAAATCATTATTCTCACTATCATTACCAGCAGCATGCACGAGCAAAACATCTTTTGACATTGCGTATTGTACAGCCTGATCAACTGTTTTTTTATTATATATATAGCTCTTGCCAAAACTCATATTAATTACTTTTGCACCATTATCCACCGCATAACGAATACCATTAGCAACATCCTTATCACGTTCATCACCATCAGGAACAAGACGTACGGATAAAATCTTGACATTATCGGCCACGCCTTTAATACCAATACTATTTGTACGATCGGCAGCAATGATACCAGCAACATGAGTACCGTGTAGTGCATCGGGTCCAGTTACATCTGGATTGCCATAGTGATATTCACTAGTATCATCATAGTTGTCGCCAACAATAGAACGAGAATCATAATCTTTGTTCAAATGATAAGCAATTTGATTACCAAAATAATCAGCCCCTTCCTTTAAATCCTGATAAAATTTAGCAAATCCCCCAGCTTTTTCGATCTCTTCTTTAGCAATTCGAATTGCTATTTTTTGACGATTGCCAGCAGGATTAAGGCTGTCCAGATCTGCTGTGGTGATTTGTGATTTATCTTTGTTGATACCTTTTACCAGATTATCTATATTCTCTTTAAGCGCGACATAGTTCATCGCGCCATACTTTGCATCATCTAATTTTTCATTATAGGTTTCGACCATTTTCAGGTAGGCATTGTAAGCTCGTTTCTCCTGGTCCGTTAATACGGTAGCGGCAGTTACCCCACTATATTTCGGCGCATTCTTACGAATTAATCTGGTTAGCTCTAAATTATCGAACTGTACATTTTCACCTTTTGCATTACCAATAAAATTCCACCCATATCGATCATTGATAAATCCATTGTTGTCGTTATCAATTCCATTAGATAAGCTATCCTTAACATTGATCCACACCACATTTTTCAGATCTTCATGATTGACATCGACCCCTCCATCCAGCACCGCAACAATAACCGGTGTTGATTTTTTGCCTTTTAAAAGGCTTTCATAAGTCCTCTCTGTACTGATGCCTAGAACACCATCTTTCTCATAATCTAAATTAAACCAATTTTCAGGCACGCTTTTATTATCTTGAGTATATCCCAAAACTGGTATTAGTCCTATAGCAAATACATAAAGTAATCTTCTTAAATTCATCTGTTGATATTTTGATCTTATTACGATCTGCAAATATAATGCTAGGAAGGGGCTTAAAATGTTAATTTTTATTAAATAATGCGAATACATCCTTATTTTTACTTTTTATATAATTCTGATTTTTTTTAATTATTCAGGATTATCTCATCTGTAAAAGTATATTAGGTATGATTATTTTAAATAGCATTATAGGAGCAGTTTCAGCAGAACAGTCCGAAGCAAAAGAATCAAAAAAAGAGTCGTTATCCTCCCCTATAGCGCCGGTCAAACCGCACATAAGAGATATTCATCATGATCAGACAGTCGATGAATATTATTGGATGAATGATTTTTTTAAGAAAGGACCAGATGCAGAATTGGTCATTGACTATTTAAAAAAAGAGAATGATTATACAGATGCAGTGCTAGAACCGACTACAGGATTGCAAAAGCAGCTGTTTCAGGAGATGAAAGCGCGCATTCAGGAAAAAGATGAATCAGTTCCATATCTTAAAAATGGATATTATTATTATACTCGTACAGAAGAAGGTAAGCAATATTTTAAGTTTTGTAGAAAAAAAGATCAGCCTGGTGCCAGAGAAGAGATTCTGCTGGATATAGATGCCATGGCAGAGGGGTATGCGTATTATTCTGCTACTGGATTCTCGATAAGCCCTGACAACAGTCTGATGTCTTTTGGTGTCGATACTGTATCACGAAGAGAGTATACCATATACATTAAAAATCTAATTACAGGGGAGATCTATCAAGATGAACTACATAGAACATCGGGGAGTTCCATCTGGGCAAAGGATAATAAAACGCTATTTTATACATCAAAAAATCCGGTGACACTCTTAAGTGAAAAAATTAAGAGGCATACATTGGGAAGCCAGACAGATGATGACGTCACTGTATACACTGAAATAGATAATACCAATTACATCGGTGTCAGCAAATCCAAGAATGGTGAATATATATTTATTCAATCAGAAGGAACACTTTCATCAGAGGTTTTATACCTAAAGTCTGATCATCCAGATGGAGATTTTCAAGTATTTCAACCCCGCATAAAAGATGTACTTTATCAAGTTACGGCTTTAGAAGACCGTTTTCTGATCGTAACAAATGATGATGCCATAAATTTTAAAGTTATGCAATGCCCACTCGAAAATACAAGTAAAGCACAGTGGACAACATTTATTCCTCACCGCGAAGACGTACTGGTAACTGATGTCGATGAATTCAAAAACTATTTGGTCATTTCCGAACGAAAAGATGGGTTATCTCATATTGCTGTACATCATTTGACAAGCAAAGAGCAGCATTATCTTGATTTTGGAGAAGTTGCCTACACTGTCTACCCAAGTACCAATGTTGAATATCATACCGATAAATTGCGTTACGGCTATACTTCATTGGTAACACCCTCCTCGACCTATGAATATCATCTAGAAACTAAGGAAAAAATCTTATTGAAGCAACAAGAAGTAGTTGGAGGTTATGATGTAAGTGCGTATACAACAGAACGCCTATATGCAATATCAAAAGATGGTGTACGTATTCCTATTTCACTTGTCTATAAAAATAGCACCAAGAAAGATGGCTCAGCACCGTTACTATTATATGCGTATGGTTCTTATGGATATGCCATTGACCCGACATTCAGCAGCGCTAGATTAAGCCTATTAGATCGTGGTTTTATCTATGCCATCGCTCACATCCGCGGAGGAGAGGAAATGGGACGGAAATGGTATGAGGAAGGAAAAATGATGAATAAGATCAATACATTTACCGATTTTATTGCCTGTGGTCATTATTTGATTGATCAAAAATTGACCAGCATAGGGCACCTTTATGCCCAAGGAGGAAGTGCCGGAGGACTTTTGATGGGAGCTGTGGCCAATATGGAACCCCAACTTTGGAATGGCATCATTGCACAAGTTCCTTTTGTGGATGTAGTCAACACCATGCTCGATGAAGGTATCCCCCTGACGACTAATGAATACGATGAATGGGGAAATCCAAATGATAAAGAAGCTTATCAATATATGAAGAGCTATTCTCCCTATGAAAATATAGAAGAAAAAGAATATCCCAACATGCTAGTCACTACTGGGTTACACGATAGTCAAGTGCAATACTTTGAACCAGCAAAATGGGTAGCAAAGTTGAGAAAGATGAAAACCGATAATCATGTATTATTGCTGAAAACAGATATGGAATATGGTCATGGGGGAGCATCAGGACGATTTGATTATCTCAAGGATATTGCGCTTAACTATGCATTTTTGTTTGCCTTGGAGCATATTGATAAATAAACCATAAATAAATCAAGCGCCCTTGGCGCTTGATTTATTTATGGTTTAAACTATCCATTTTTTCATCATGTTCTATTTGTCTAGAATCAATTTGATGCTGTTGATAATTATCGATCGCCACTTTACTCGCTTTTTGCGATACATATATAGCAAGGACAGCGATTACAGTAATAAGTGCTATTCCCCAAGCATACTTTTGTTTATCTTGTTTAACTAACCAATACATAAAAATAAAGTACGGTATACCAAAAATGCAATAGAAAATGATACTAGGTGTGCTCATATGACGTTGTGTACTAATGGTAAACTTTATATATTCACCGATGAAGTACAAAATTATCTAATTTTAATGAGAATACTAAAAGTTTCTATTTCTTTATTTTTTTAAAACATTGATGGTAAGTTATTAAAGAATATTCATTTTTATTAGGATAATGGTTTTTTTATTTATCCGATATTCATTGCAGTAAATTGATTTAAGTAGTTGATTTATAGCTTTTATGTCCAATATTTTCTTCTTTTTATTGTTTTTTGTCATTTTATAAAAAATGAGCAGTATTATTGCCGAAAAGAAAAAAATTATTTTATACATTTGCAGCGTCACATAGGAAGACAATAACTAGAAAATGAAGAATAACAATATATATAAGTTCTCTCAGCTGCATGCTTTTGAAAAGTTTGCCGTAAGGGGATATTGTTCTTTTATTTTTATGGAGATTCCGGTTCTTCGCTTTCGACGACCCATACTACCTCGGGCTTGATATGAGGTAGTGATCTTTCTTTTTAGTAATATCATCAGGTCCGATGATGGCGCTCCACGATTTTATTAATTGTTTTTTCATAGCAAAACGCAATTTCGATTGTTCGTTTTATTATTTGGGTCGTAAGTCAATGACTATTTCAGAATTTTTAATTATTCCAGCAAAGCCTGAGCATGTTGCATATGCTGAGCAGATTTGCAATGAAATGTTCGAGTCTGCAAAAGCTCGGGGGACTGGTATTGCTCGTCGCAAACCAGAGTATGTTGCCAATAAAATGGTTGAAGGTAAAGCTGTTATTGCTTTACATAAAGATGGTCGATGGGCGGGGTTTGTCTATATCGAGACCTGGGGACATGGCGACTATGTTGCCAATTCCGGATTAATTGTCAATCCCGAATTTCGAAAAGTAGGTTTGGCAAAAGCGATTAAAAAAAGAGTTTTCGAATTATCTAGAGAAAAATATCCACATGCTAAGATATTCGGTTTAACAACAGGTCTGGCGGTGATGAAAATCAATTCAGAACTTGGTTACGAGCCGGTGACCTATTCCGAATTGACACAAGATGAGGAGTTTTGGAAAGGCTGCCAAAGCTGCGTAAATTACGATATTTTATTGAGTAAGGACCGTAAGAACTGCATGTGTACAGCGATGCTTTGGGATCCTGTTGATAAAGAACGTGAGTTGAAAGAAAAAATTCAGCGAAAGGCAGAAGCAAAAGAAAGATTAGAGCGTATTACGCAAAAACAATCCCTATTGAAGCGGATAGAAGCAAAATTATGGAAATCAGCAAAAAAGTTCGTTGCGGTCAATTTCCATAAGAGTAAAAAAGTAGTTAAGGAGTTTTAAGTTTTTTATATTTTTGATTTAGCCTCTGTGTGAGGTTGATCAACGAATTAATCCAAAAAGATGAAAAAAGTAGTTTTAGCATTTAGTGGCGGGTTAGATACATCATTTTGCTGTATTTATTTGACACAAGATTTAGGTTTAGAAGTTCACTCAGTAGTAGTTAACACAGGTGGTTTCTCAGAGGAGGAATTAAAACAAATTGAAGCGAGAGCTTATGCTTTAGGTGTAAAATCGCACACAGCTATTGATGAAACGCAAGACTATTACCGCGAAACTATTAAATATTTAATTTTTGGTAATGTATTGAAAAACGCAACTTATCCATTATCCGTTTCAGCAGAACGTGTTTGTCAGGCCACAGCTATTGCCAATTATGCAAAGAAAATTGGAGCCGAATGCGTAGCACACGGTTCTACAGGAGCAGGTAACGATCAAGTACGTTTTGATATGATCTTCCATACATTAATTCCAGGAGTCGAGATCATAACACCGATACGTGACTTACAATTATCACGTGAAGATGAAATCGAATATTTGAATAAACATGGAGTTGAATATTCTGCTGAAAAAGCCAAATATTCCATTAACAAAGGTCTTTGGGGAACTTCAGTAGGAGGGGCAGAAACATTGACTTCTAATCAATATTTACCAGAGTCTGCTTGGCCAACACCTGTTACCGCGACAGAACCTCAACAGATCACTATTGATTTTGTAAAAGGTGAACCAACAGCCTTGAACGGCAAAACATTAGATGCAGTAAGTGTTATTCAAGAATTGCAAGCATTGGCTCAGCCTTATGGTATCGGCCGTGATATCCATGTAGGAGATACCATTATTGGTATCAAAGGTCGTGTAGGATTTGAGGCTGCTGCTTCAGTAGTATTGATCAAAGCACATCATGCTTTAGAAAAGCATACCTTGACAAAATGGCAACTATCTTGGAAAGACCAGATTGCAGGATTCTATGGCAATTATATGCACGAAGGACAGATGCATGATCCCGTTATGCGTGATATCGAAGCATTCCTAACATCAACACAAGAAGCAGTTACAGGAAAAGTAATTGTCGAGTTGCATCCATATCGTTTTATTATGATCGGTATTGAATCGGAACATGATTTGATGTCTAATAAATTTGGAACATATGGAGAGATGAATGCTGGGTATACTGGAGATGATGTAAAAGGATTCTCTAAAATATTTGGTAATCAAACCATTATTTGGCATAAAGTCAACGGAAAATAAAGATATATAGATACAATGTATTCGAAGTCATTAATTTTCTATTAAAAAAAGTAATGGATCCCAAACTCATCATTTGAGATAGGGATCCATTTTTAACATCCATTGGTTTCACTGATAGATCATGGAATGAAAGCAGATATTAGGTACATGCATGGCCTAGTCCAATTAATAATCTAAATACTAAAAAATGATAAAAGTAGGAATAGTAGGATCAGCGGGGTATACAGGAGGTGAGTTATTACGGATATTGATATACCATCCAGAAGTTGAAATTGTATTTGCAAATAGCGCTTCCAATGCAGGAAATAAAATTTATGAAGTGCACAATGACCTATTTGGCGATACCGAATTAACTTTTTCTTCAGATTTTCATTCCAATATTGACGTGTTATTTTTGTGTGTAGGTCATGGCGACGCAAAGAAATTTTTAGACGCAAATCCAGTAGATGCATCGGTAAAAATTATTGATTTATCTCAGGATTTTCGCTTAAAAGCGAATACTTCTTATCAAGGTCAACAATTTGTTTATGGATTGCCAGAATTAAATAGAGAAGTGATCAAATCGGCACAATATGTTGCCAATCCAGGTTGCTTTGCCACCAATATTCAATTAGCGCTTCTACCATTGGCATACAAAGGATTATTACCAGAGCAGATCCATATCAATGCAACAACAGGATCGACAGGAGCGGGTCAGAAACCTGGACCAACTACACACTTCTCATGGAGAAATAATAATCTATCAGCCTATAAATCATTTGAACACCAACATTTACAGGAAATATCAGAATCTTTAGCACAGTTGCAAGATGGATTCCTTCCTCAGTCCGATCAAACATTATTAGAGCGTGCGGCAGCGAAAATCAACTTTGTCCCACAACGAGGTGATTTTACAAGAGGAATATTTTCAGTGATATATGTCGATTCAGACTTATCTGAAGAACAAGCTTATGAGTTGTATGAGACTTATTATGAAGGACATTCATTCACACATGTGAGCCGAGAAAATATCGATCTGAAACAAGTTGTCAATACAAATAAAAGTATTATTCATTTAGAAAAACACGGCAACAAATTATTAATCTTAAATGCAACTGATAATTTGTTAAAAGGAGCATCAGGCCAAGCGGTACAAAATATGAACTTAATGTTTGGTTTAAACGAAAGAATGGGCTTAAATTTAAAAAGTGTAGGGTTTTAAATCTATTCCAAAATATTATATAATTGAAAAGCGAAGACCATCATGGGCTTCGCTTTTTTTTGTTGCATAAGCAATTAAATAATAATCTTATTCATTTAATTACGATTATTAATCAAGACTTCCTCACTTTGTTCCCGCAGTAGTTAGATCTTGTGTAGTAATTATCTTGCTGATGCATTATTCTCTACAAAGTTATTTAATCAGTGTCCATATACTATTTGCACGAACGACTGATTTTTATATTCGTTTGATTATAAAAGTCTTGAATCAAGATAGTTGCAAAAATCTATTAAATCGACCTTTAATTCATATTCAGATAATATGAAGTGCTAATTTTAAGCATAAATCAGTTATGTTATACATAATTTTTCTGCAATCGATTGTGTAGATTGCGCAAACGATTTCGTTGTTGTGTGCTATAAACTTATGTTAATTATTATCCTATTATTGTAAAGCAAATAATTATTAATGTTTTAATAATCAAAGAGTAATAGCTGCTATCCTAACCAATAGTGTTATTTCTTAAATTTTTTTTAAACCTAGCCTTTTACTAGTACTGACATATTATAGAATTTTTAGCGCGGGTAGAATTTCAAAAACTCTATTTCATTTAACAACGTTTTCGAACAGTTTTTGAAGTTTAATAAATGTAGTTTGCTGTGCCAAAAAAATTAATTTCATATCAAATACTACGGTGATTCTTGTTGTGTTAATTCAATTTAGGTCAGTTTTACAAGTTTAGGGTGAAATATGCGCATCAGTATTAATGAATAAACTTAAATTAAATTAAAATAATGGTTAAAATTTACACAAGCGTTTCATGTGCTTTGTTTTTATCTATTGTTGGGACTCAATCTTTATACGCAAAAAAAAGCCCATTTAAACTCCCCGTTCAAATTGGCTCATATACTTTGCTGGATACTATAAAAAATGAGGATTCCGATTATAATGTGAAAACTGACACAATTGGCCAAATGGTGCAGGCCATGCAGAAATTTAAATCTGTTAGAGATACGATCAATATGCGCTCTGCAACCCCCGTACCTAATTTATCTATTCAACAGATAATCAAAGGAAATCTTGCAGGAGTTTATGTACAAGAGCCAAATGGCGAACCGGGTACGGAGCAAAGCATCATTGTACAAGGTGCTTCTGGAATCTTATTTTCTAAAAGAGATGTTTACGCATTACAGCCTGCTATTTATGTAAATGGTGTTCCTATAGTTGCTGAGAATCCTTTTGCATTCGATGTTCAGAAGTATGATTATAACCGGATTGGTCCTTCTACAAATTTATTGTCGCAAATTGATGTAAGTAATATTCAATCTATTTCTGTTATTAAAGATCCTTACGAATTAACTAAGTTGGGACCAAATGCTGCAAATGGTGCAATTTATATCATCACAAAAAATGCAAAATCGGGCCAAAAAGATATTAGTATCAATTCTTACTTTGGTTTTGCACCAGCGCCTAAGGTAAATACAGTAAATGGTGTTTATGAGAATATCTTCAGAAGACCTTTTTATGAAAAGTATGGTAATCAAGAAAGATTTGATGCTTATGCGCCTTATTTAAGAGATTCTACAAATACGGCTTATTTTGGCCCTTCAAATTGGAGTGACTCATATTACAAAAATACACCTACTTATTCAGCTGATATGGGTATAACTGGTGGAAATGATCGTGCAAATTTTAGATTTTTTGGTTCAGGAACTAAAAATGCTGGTAATGCAGATGACACAAATTTGAACCGTTATAATGTTTTTTTTGGAATTAATATGGCACCATTTAGCTGGCTGACTGTATCTAGTAACGTAAACGCAACACGCTTAGACCGCAAAAGAAACAAAAGCTTAAGAGATCGGTTTGCGGAGCAACGCTATATTCCAGATTTATCCACGCCATTATCTCCCAACAAAGAAATCTACAATGGTTTCTTAGATGAAAACAAGAAAAATGTTGACAATAATCGTGTGACAACATTAGGTGGTAACTTGACACTAAGTGCAAACATCAATAAATTGATTTTGTCTAGTTCTCTTATGTTTGATTACAATGAAGGCACTCGTGATTATTTTACTCCCTCTACGTTATTGGATGGTGTAAGTTATATATCTAGTTACTTTGGGTATAATCAACGACTGATCCTTAACAATTCAGCATCATATGAATTTGATTTTTCTGATGATAGTCAGTTAGCACTAGAGGCTGGACAGATCTTTCAAGGCGATACCTATAAATACAATTATGCTCGTGCTTATAATGGACCAAATGATTATGTGAAATTGAATAAAGTAAATCTTTCCGATCTGAATGCAACTGAGTTTTATGTGTTTAGATATATTGATAAAGAGGTACATAATATGCTCTCCTTCTATGGTTCGGCGAAATATAAATACAAAAACATACTTGATATTGGTGCTATCGTGAGAAGAGATGGATCATCAAATGGTCAGCCAGATAGCAGATGGGTAACCACACCAGCCTTTAATATCAATTATAATTTGAAAAATCAGTTTTTAGCGGATTATTCTTACATCGATAAATTAAATATTGTAGGAGGTTGGGGTAAGACTGTAAGTCCATTTTTGGATGACCGTTACGCAGCTGGACCACAATATCGGTCGGAAAATGGTTGGTATGAAGAGCCTACTATCCCAGGGTATGGCCCGGTGTTAGGTATCAATAGACCTTATGACAGTGGTTTTATTGGTTACAATATTAAGATGCCAATTGCAGAACGCGCAAGCGTTTCATTAGATGGAACTTTTTTTAATAATCGTATCAATGCTTCAATCTCTGCCTATAACAGAAATAATAAAAATCAAGTTGTTGGAGTACCAGTACCGACAGAAACAGGCTATAGTTTAAATTATAAATCAGGATTAAATATTAATAACAAAGGTCTAGAGTTCACTCTTAATGGAGCTATTATTGCAAATAAAGACGGTTTTAATTGGAATTCTGCAATTAATGTGAGTTACAATAAAAATAAAGTAACGTCTTTACCTCAAGGTTATACGGAGTTAATTAACGGGGATAATAGATTGGAAGTTGGTAAGTCCGTTGGGAGTTACTGGTTGTATAATAATGAAGGTATTTATAATTCTGAATCTGAGATCCCTGTTGGCTTGACATTTAATGGTATTCCTATAAAAGTAGGTGATCCAATTTGGAAAGATCATAATAAGGATAATCGTATTGACAACAATGATAAAGTCCAAATGGAAGATCGTCTCCCAAGTTTTGTCGGAGGTTGGAATAATAACTTAGCATACAAAAATTTTGATTTGAATTTTAATTTCATTTTTGCAGCGGGTCATAAAGCAATCAATCAATATGAGGCTAAACGATATGGATTTATTAACCGAGAAGCGGGTAATGACATCAACTCGGTACGCGAAGTGTCTTCATGGCAAAGTTTTAATAATGAAAAGAATTATCCGATCTATAACCCTTGGAGTGATGTAGATCCTTACCGTGTGGATCAAGATCTCTTTTTAGAGAATGCATCTTATTTGAAGTTACGATCTGTAACACTAGGATATGACTTGACTAAGGCTACAATTTTTAAAAAATCTGATCAACCGATCAGACGATTATATCTTTATGTCACAGCAATGAATCTTTTGACTATAACAAAATTTACAGGAACTGACCCGGAGTTAATTAATTTCAATGGTTATTATGATGGCGCTAATTTAAGTATTCCGAAAACTGTTGTTGTAGGATTTAAATTGGATTTATAAACGAGAGGATTATTAGACATGAATAAGGTAATAATAAAAATAAAATTATGGACAGGTAAATTGTCTCTAGCTCTTTTAACTATAATATTAGTTGCTAGCACATATTCTTGTAATAAAATAAATGATGTTTCTTCGAATAGGTTGGCTTCAGAAGAAACAAATTGGAAATCGCTGGAGGATGCCAAAGCCAATTTAATGTCTGTATACGGTTTGATGCGTTCTGCTACTGTTTCTGATAATGGCCACTGGCTAATGGGCGACCTTAGACAGGGGGATTTTACGATTACCAATCGTAGTGATCTAAAAGCAATTGTTAATGGTCAGCTCAATGCATCTTATCCCATTATAAGTAGAATAACGAATTGGAGAAGATTTTATGCCGTCATCAGTGCCGCGAGTCTTTTTATTGAGCGATCTTCAGAAATTATGAATGAGGATGTACGATACACTAAAACCAATAATAATGTGGATGTCGCACAAGCAAGAATTTTACGCGCTTTTGCCTATTTCTATATGACACGTATATGGGGTGATGTACCTTTACTGACCTCTTCTCATGATGGTAGTTTTGAGGCTAAAAATAGAACATCGCAAAATAAAGTTCTTGAATTTGCAACCAAAGAATTATTGACCGCAGCTCAGTTGGTTCCATTTCGATATGGTGGTACCGATCCGATCTTACCTGGAGATTATTATAACGAAGGATGGGCTTCTTGGAATGGTAACATATTTACACGTCTTTCCGTATATGGTATTTTAGCGCATATTGCCGCATGGCAAGGTAATTATGTAGATGTTGCAGCATATACGAAGTTTATACTTGATAACCACACGAAATTGAATGGCGATGGTTCTTTTGGTACTACTTATCTAAATATGGCTCATCTGACAGAAAACGATAATGGTTACAGTCCATTCGCTTTTAAACGCGCAACAGTATTAATTGGATTTCCTTTTGAATCAGGAAATGGATTAGCAACCAATAATGGGCATATTGAGGGTTTGACTCTTGCGTTACCATTTATTCCGAAATCAAAACCTGAGATGTTTGTCAATAAAGATAGTATCATGAATATCTTTACTGATCCTAAAGATCTTCGTTTTGGAATTGACCCAAAAACCAAACGATATCGTACCAATTACTTCTATAATTTTGAATCAGAAATGCCTGTTTTTAATAAGATTAAGGTCATTTCGCCGGAAAGTACTTCAGGTAACCTTACTTTATTTAGTTCGACACTTTTATTTAGTCGTTTGGAGGAGATCAGTTTATTGCATGCAGAAGCTTTGGCAGTACTAGGAGATACAAATGGAGCTTTTGAATCTTTAAATAAAGCCGCTGATTTGAGAGGAATTACTTTTTCATCCGTTAAAAACCCAGATATCATAGATGCTATTTTTCAAGAACGTAGACGTGAATTAATGGCGGAAGGTTGGAAATGGTATGATCTCGTGCGTTACAATAGGATTAAAAAACAAAAGACAATTTTTGCCAATAAAGATGGTAAATCAATGACCTTTCGCGAGTTTGAAGAGGCTGGAGGTATTTATTGGCCAATCTCTCAAGACGTCATAACCGCAAATCCAGGTATTACCCAGAACCCGTATTGGAAATAATAGATATAGCAACATGAAAAGTATAAAAAAAAATAATAGCATACGCTTTTTCTTAATGCTTGTCTCACTAGGGATGTTTGCATGTACTAAAAGTGAGTCACCTTATTACAATTATGAAAACAAGGTGCAATCCTTCAATGGGTCTGCATTGGGATATCTCCAAGCACAACCGCAGGGTACCTTCGATTCCCTATTAGTCGTATTGGGCCGTTTTCCAGATTTAAAAG
This sequence comes from Sphingobacterium sp. MAE, assembly GCF_056711605.1. NCBI lineage: Bacteria > Pseudomonadati > Bacteroidota > Sphingobacteriia > Sphingobacteriales > Sphingobacteriaceae > Sphingobacterium > Sphingobacterium sp. MAE. The sequence continues at coordinate 457,603 of NZ_CM160044.1, forward strand.
ACTCATTGACTAATCAACAAATAACACTGTTTGCACCAGTTAATAAAAACTTTGAAACAGCCATTAAGTATTTGAATATTAAGCGTGAGTTGGAAGGAAATGATGCTTTATTCTTGAGAGATTTAGATCTTGAAGGATTAGAAGAGATTATATGTAAATACATCATTCGTGGTAATAGAACGACAGATGCGTATATTAATAGTTCGGATGGCATCATTGCACAATCTATTTTATTTGATTACCCCATGCATATTAAATATTCGAAAGAGAGTTCTTCTGGTTATATCGGTGGTGGAGCAAGTACCTTAAATTTTAGTAATCCTTTTGGATCTGTTTTTACCCAAGATTGGGGTAAAACAAAAGCGACTACGGTAAATATCAAAACCAACAATGCTACAATTAATATTTTGGAATCCATTCATAACTTCGGCTTTAAGGAGTTTACGGAAAGACTAAACAATTAAGACTTAATTATGAAAAGAATAAAAAATATAGTTAAAATAGGTCTGCCTGTATTTTTAGGTATAGCTATCTTCTCTTCTTGTAAAAAAAATCTACCTGAAGAGACCTTGTCTATCGCTTATAATTCTAAATATACACAGACGCTTTACCAGCCTGTATTAGGCCGAAATACCTTATTTACTAATATATTTCAATATGGAAATTCATCATTACCTCTTGATTTTAAGATATTGAATATGAGGAGGTTCAATGGGGATCCCGCACCAGAACTGACACAGCTTTATCCTGTCCTTGTATGGCAAGGTATTTATGATGGTACTGAAAAATCGCTAGCGGAAATTGAAGCGAAACGTAAAATAGAGAATCATCCTTTATTTGAAATTCGACCTCGTTCAGGTGATTTCATTATGTGGTCTGCAGCGAACTCTAATATGGTGGTTGCTCAACCGGACTCGGGTTACGTTTTTGACGTAGAAATGTCCAATTCTGGTGGCAGACGGTATTTTCAGGGTATGCGCTTAACTCCATTTAGAGAAAGACCTTATGAGCCTTCTAATTTGGATCCGATTACTGGACAAGGAACAAACATATCTGTCAATCCTTCAGGTACGAATATCATTGGTGAACGAGGACAGCCCCTTAATACGAGCTCTGATATACAAGTATTATTCAAAAAAACAGGTAACGGTAATAGTTTGACCTTTAAGTTTGTGGATTCACTATCTAACCCAATAGATCCCAATAAGTTCGCAGATACGGATTGGAATAATTTGGTGCACGGTTTTAATATGACTAAGGATAATTTTCAGGTGAAATATGATGTTGCTTATCCAATTCCTTTAAGTGCATATCCTACAAAATATACAACTTCCTCAGGAGGACAAGCTCGAGTTGCATTCAAATTTCATCGTATGGCTTTTGGAAATATACTTCAAAATAATTACCTAAATTTTAATTTTAATATTTACCAAAAAGGTGATTGGGAGTTGACTTTTTGGTTTAAACGAGATCAACCGAAATTCACCAACGATTAATAAATCAATTTAAACTTAAATTAAAAGTATTTCAAATGAAGTATATATATACGATAGGTATCATATTGGCTTTAGGTTCGCATAGTCTTGTTTATGCTCAAAAGCAGATCAAGGTGACGGGAGTCGTGACGAGTGGCTCTTCGAGTTCTAATGAGACAATATCGGGAGTAAGTATTTCCTTAGGAGGAAAAGCCATAGGAAGTTCTGATCGATATGGTAAGTTTACAATCACCGTGCCTGATAATGGAGAGATTACATTTAAATCTCTGGGTTATAAAACGGTTGCAGTGGCTGTTAATAACAAAACCTATATCGCAGTGACTTTACAGGCAACAACTCAAATGTTGAATGAAGCGAAAGTTACATCAGGTTATCAAACTAAAAATAGAGCTTTAAGTACGGGATCTGCTGTTACAATTTCAGGGAAAGATATCCAAGGTGTACCTGCATCGGATATCATGAGTTTACTGCAAGGTAAAGTAGCTGGTCTTAATATTCAGAATACTTCTGGTGCACCAGGTGTGCGAGGGAGTGTGACGATTCGTGGTATTTCTAATATTAGTGTATCAGGTGATGGTAATGCGGCTTTCCTGACGCCGACATCACCTTTATATGTGATCGATGGGGTGCCTGTGGATGATAATGCTAATTTTTCATATGGATTTCAACAAGCGGGGCCTGGCGTTTCGCCAGCATCACAGATTCCTCCGGAGGATGTTGAGAACATTACTGTATTAAAGGATGCAGCAGCAACAGCACTGTACGGTTCTAGAGGTGCCTATGGCGTTATACTAATTACGACAAAACGTGGTAATTCGAAAGTTCCGGTTGTTCGTTATAATGGGTCAGCATTCCTATCCACAGTCCCACAATTACGAACTGTAATAGGAGGGAAGGATGAAAGATTGTTACGTATTGATCAAATTATGAAATACGATACTTCTTATTATCATGCGTTGGATATGATCGCCAATACACCATTTTTGTCCGATCGCTATAACCCTTATTATAATAATTCCACTGATTGGCAATCGTACTTTTACAAACCTACATATAATCAAACACACAATCTGAACGTATCGGGGGGTGATGTTAAATTTAATTATAAAGTAGCATTAGGGATTTATGATGAAACAGGTGTTCAAAAAAATACAGGCTATAGTCGGTATAATTTGAACATGAATATGATCTATAATCCAAATCCACGGTTTAAATTGGAAGCGCAATTAAACAATTCGATCCAACAGCAACGTATGGGTAGTGGTAATGGATTGTTTAATACAGGTGTTGCAGCAGCGGCAGATGCTTCTTCTTTGTTGCCTGCTCCAACGCTATTTTCTTCTGTGAACAGTGCTTTAAGTGCTTTGAAAACGGAAGATGATAATAAAGTATTGATTACAACAGCAACTGTTAATTTAAGTTATGATTTCTTTAAAAACTTTAAAGCATCATCGTATTTGAATTATAATGGTCAGTCAGGTACGAAAGATAATTTTACACCGGCGGCATTGAATAATAATCAAGCATTGTATTATACCTATAATGACCGTGCGACAACTATTTACAATAGAAATCAATTATCTTATGTCTTTTCTTTTAAAGAGCATGGTGAAGATGCCCATAATTTTTCATTGTTTGCATTCTCAGAATTAAGAGCCTCAGCTTTTAAGTCGGATGCGATGAAAAATGATCGCGTTGTGAACGATCAATTGCAAGGTCCAATTGTCAAGCAGACAGGTTATGCAAGTTCCAAAGGAGGAACGCTTGAGTATAATGATCTACGTACGGTGGCTTTTGCTGGGCAGTTTTCATATAACTATAAACAGCGGTATGTATTAGACTTAAACTATCGTGCGGATGGTTTGTCGACCAATGGTCCTAATGCTGGTTATATCAAAAATCCTGCTATTGCAATCAAATGGAATATTGAAAAAGAACGTTTTATGGAAGACGCTACTTGGTTGGATTATGGCTCTGTACGTTTAAGTTATGGTTCTAATATTTCGCCAAATGGTAATATCTATTACACTTATGGTAAATACTATGGTTCTGATCGCTACAATAATAACCCAACTGTGGTAACTGATCTAAATTATTTGCCGAATTTATCATTAGAGCCGTCAAAGGCGACCACTTATAATGCTGGGATAGACTTCTCACTATTTAGCAATAGATTTACATTATCGATGGATAGTTATTACAAGCAAAATGATAATATCTTCCAAGATAAAGTCATTTCATCAACCAATTCTTTTAACAAAATTGCATCAACTGAGATCAGTAATGTGAATTATGGATGGGAGTTTCAAGTTACAGGACGTCCGTTAGCACCTACAAGTCCATTTAAGTGGACCATGTCCGGAAGTTTTGCTATCAATAGAGAGATTTTGGCAGCATTACCAGATGGTTTACGTGAAAAAATAATTTCTACGGGCAGTGATGGTCAAGATATTTATCAAAGACTGGGGATTAATTCATTGTCTAATTTCTTGTTCAATACGAAGGGAGTTTACGCAACCAATGGACAAGTACCTGTGGATCCTGTTACTGGGTTACCTTACCGGGTGGGCGGAAATGATCCCTTAAATTATTTTAAAGGAGGCGATCCTATATTCACAGATTTGGATGGTAACTATGTGTTGGACAATAATGACCGTGTTATAGCAGGTAATTCGCAACCGGCAATAACAGGGGGATTATTTTCTCTTTTACAATATAAAAAGTGGAGTGTAGAGGTGAATGCTTCGTTTACATTAAAACGGGACGTTCTGAATAATACTTTAGCTTACCAATTCTCGCGCTTCGGAAATCCGACTACTATGGGTAGTATCGTTCCTTTATCAATGATTGATTATTGGAAGCAGGATGGTGATGTTGCAACCTATGGCAATCCGATGGATTTTGTGCGTAATGGTCGTATTAATCCATTCCGTTACAATCAAACTCTATTCCAAGAGGATGGATCATACTTAAAGCTCAATTCCATAAAAGTCTATTATAACTTCGATCAAAACTTGACAAGAAGATATGGCATGAATAGAATGAGCATGAATTTTTCAGCAGCAAATTTAGGATATATTACACGATATTCTGGAGCTAATCCGGAAACTGTAAGTGCACTAGGACGTGACTTTGGGGGCAACTATCCTTTGCCTAAATTATTTTCTTTGGGTTTAAATATCGAGTTTTAATACGTTTGAGATCATGAAATTTAAAAAAATAACCTATTTATTGATAGCATCAACATTGTTGCTGTCAATGTCAAGCTGTGAAAAGTTTCTAAATGTAACACCCATTGACGCTTTGTCGGGTAATAACTTTTGGAAAACTAAAAAAGATGTTGAAGGCTATACGAATGGTATATACCTGAAATTGAAAAATAAGTTTGGAGGAACTATGTTAATTCCGTCATTGGATATGCGCGGTAATTATGTTAAGGTGGTTGAAAATCTGGATAGTGATGGTAGTGGTCCAGTTAATAGTTTGATCTCCAATAATATGACTTCTGTAATGAATGGCTCGACAACTTATCATAATAGAATAAAAGATAATATGAATTGGAAAGCTTGGTATGATGTCATTGCGGCAAGTAATATTTTGTATTACGAAACGGGCCGTTTAGATGCTCCGGGATTTTCAGAAACAGACAGAAAGCAATATCAGGCCGAAGCTGTATTTACAAGAAATTTAAGCTACCTATTTTTATGTCGCATGTTTGGAGATGTTATATATTACACTGATGCATATAATAGCAAAGCGCTTCCACGTGAAGATCAAGTTGTAGTGATGAAAAAATGTATTGCTGATATGCAGGCCGTAAAAGATGATTTGCCGATTAGACAGAGTTCCTCCAATATGATTGGTGTTCGTCCGACTCGCGCAAGTGCAGTCGCTTTATTGATGCATTTGAATATGTGGGCAGCAGCTTGGGACACGCAAAGCAAAGAGGGGTATTATACTGCTGTACTTTCACTTGCGGAAGAGATGGCGACCTATCAGGATTATTCGCTGTTGACTATTTCAACGGAGAATACGAAACGTATCTTTAAAGGTCGTTCTGCTGAAAATCTTTTCGGCTTGTTGCAGGACTTTAATTATGGAGAGACATTCTCTGATTATGCAAATTATTCTTTTTTCTTCTCACATTACCCTTATCGAGGAAAAGAAGATAAGACCAAAAGCTTTTTAACCTACGATAAGAAATACATTGATAAATTATTTCCGGAATCAAACGCTGATCTTCGACGCTCGACTTGGTTTGAGAATATGAGTACAGAAAGTAGTGCTTTTCAATTTAAGAAATTCATCAATACCTACTCGAAGGGTTCAGGAACTAATATTACGATGTATAGTGATGATAGTGCCATTATTTTTAGGTTGCCAGACGCTTTGTTGCTCGCAGCAGAAGCGGCTGCAGAATTGAATAATGAGGCAACAGCACATAGATATTTGAATCAGGTCAGGCAAGCAGCGGGTGCTCCAGATATTCTGAGTACTGGTTTAGCTTTAAAGAATGATATTTTCGCTGAAAGATGTCGTGAACTCATTGGGGAAGGTCATTATTATTTCGATTTGGTTAGAACAAAACGAGTGATAGATACAGAGTTTGCGAAAACCGTGATGTCCGTTGGAGATTTCAACCGTGGGGCATGGACATGGCCATTAATTATCACGGCGGAAGAGCGTGGAGCAAACCCTAATTTAACCAGTAATACTTTTTGGAACTAATTATGATAAACGTTAAAAATAAAATATCCCTATTGATTGTTGCGATAGTCGTGTTATTATCTTCGAGCTGTAAAAAATATTATTACGATTCAGGTATTCATGATCCAAAATTTAATGGGACCACGATCGAATTTCTGAAGTCAGAGGGTCCTGTATTTGATAGTACATTGACCATTATTAAATTGGCAGGTTTAGAAGATGTTCTTCAAAATGAGAATGTTACTTTTTTTGTTCCGCCAGGGGGTTCTGTAAATAAAGCAATTATGCGTCTTAATAAAACTTTGCGATTTAATGGTAAGGATACGGTATCGCAATTGACACAGATTAAACCAACGGTATGGCGTACTGTATTATCTCAATATATTTTTAAAGGAACAAATCTTTTAAAGGATTATCCACAACGAGATACGTTAGCCTATACCACTTTTCCAGGTCAAAATTACACCAGTTTTGATGGACGGCTGATGAATGTCGGTGTTATTTACAATAATGCTGGAGGTATGCAGTATGCGGGTTATAGGCAGTTATTTTTGGCTTACATACCAGACTTATCAAATCCACAGGTTCGTTTAGTTAATGTACCGGTATCGATGTCAGATGTTCAAACGAACAATGGCGCTGTTCACGTTCTTAATCGCGTGAAGCATACCCTAGGGTTTGATACGGAGAGCTTTATAGATCTGGTTATCTCTGGAGGCATTTCTCCGGCCACTCCTTAATGAATTTGCTAATTTATAAATCATTTAAGAAATGTTACATAAAATAAAATATAGAATAGGTTTATTGCTGGTCGTTGGGCTGGGGTTTTCCTGCATAACAAATTCGTGTTCTAAGAGTAAGGACTTAGCAGAAGATCCTTATGCAGGTGGCAAACAGGTTTTAGATATCCAATTTATTTCAAAGACAACAGATCCAGATATTGTAAATGCAGGAGCATCCTTAGAATTGAAAGTTAATGGATTGCTGAAATATAAAGATCAGTTTAAGGTCTTCGTCAACGAACTTGAGGCGGAGGTATTAACTTACACGGATTCCACCTTGAATTTTGTTGTCCCCGCAATGGCAAGTACGGGATCAGTATGGGTTACAGCAAACGAACAGTCTTTCTTTGGCCCAGTAATCAAAATTGGAGGCAAGGTATCAGTCGATGTATCATTTAAAGCAATTAATGGTACTAGCAAATTGGGGACTGGTGGAGATGCAAGTATTTATGATATTATTCAATTACCAAATAGTAAATTTTGGCTAGGTGGGGCTTTTGATAGTTTTGAATTGAAAGCAACGGAAGAGAAACCCAAAGCGGGTATTGTGCAAATGGGTCCAGAGGGGGGATATGATGATGATTATATGAGGTTTGGCATTGGTGCATTTGGTGCAAGCAAGACAATATATTCAATCAACAGAATTAATACTGGATCTTACAATGGTAAATTTATTGTATCGGGTAATTTTTCGGCGTATGATTCGAAAAGACCAACCCGACAAACGATAAATAATATTACAAGACTGAATGATAATGGATCTTTGGACACGATACGCACTTTAGATATAGTGAATCCTACCCCAGAAAAAGTATGGAAAAATGCAGATACTATTCCAGCCTTTAATGGAGGTGTTGACGGTGTCGTACGCAAGACTTTCATCTTTGGTGAAAAACTGTATGTCATAGGAAATTTCCAAAACTATAAACGTATTTATTATCCTAATTCATCCTATGATGATAAAGTTTATGATGTGACACGTATGTTGCAAATAGCTAAATTAAATTTAGATGGTTCGATGGATTCTACTTTTCATTATAATCCTGCTACAGGACAAAGTGAGACAGCTGGGAATGGTTCGATCAACGATGCTATGATGCAGAGTGATGGTAAATTAATTTTGGTCGGTAATTTTACAAGTTTCAATGGAATCACAGCTAATCGTATTGTTCGATTAAATTTGAATGGTTCAGTCGACCAGTCGTTTAATGTTGGTCAAGGATCCGATGGGGATATCAATTCAATCCGTTATAATGAAGTAACAAAAAAGATTGTTTTAAGCGGTTTGTTTACCTCATTTAACGGTAAATCTGCTAATGCTGTTATTGTATTAAATAGCGATGGTACCGTAGATGATACTTTTATCAGTGAAAAAATAAGCGGTGGTGCAGTGACTTTCGCAGCACAGTTGAACAGTGGGAAAATTATTGTATCAGGAACCTTTAATCGCTATGGGGATTATCTGAGGCAAGGTTTTATGATTTTAGACGCTAATGGGAAGTTAGCTACTGGATATAATAATACAGGTGGCTTCAAAGGGCGCATATATGACATGATTGAAACGGAAATGTCAAACGAATCGAAGGTGATCTTGGTGGGAAGTATTTCACGATTTAATTCGACGTTACCAGGTAATATTTTACGTTTACTGATCAAAAAATAAGACCCAAATTTAAAAGATATGAAAAGAAATAAGAAATCAAGAGTCGGCATAAGGGTATTGGGTTGTATCCTTTTTATGGGAGCATTGTTCATGAATGGGGCATGTAATAAAGATTTTATCAATAGTTTACCTGACTCATCTAAAAACGATACGCTCGGAGTAGGAGATGGCTCTAAGCGTGTATTATACTTAATTCTAGATGGAGTGAAAGGCTCGGTGATTCAAGAGTTGGCTCCCAAAAATTTGACACAAATTACCCTTCGGTCCATATATACGTATGATGGTGTTGCGGACTATAATTATCATCCTTATACACAAGCCGCTGCGTGGACTACTATGTTGACTGGTGTTGATTACACAAAACATCAGGTTACTTCGAGTAGTTTTGAAGAATTCAATAATGCGGCAACACCAACAATCTTCACTCGTATCAAAGATGAATTGAAAAATGCGCGAACGGTTTCGTTTACTAGCAATTCGGAGATAAATGTTAATTTGGCAAAAGACGCTACGGAGACGAAAACATTAGCGAATGACGCTGATGTCAAAAAAGCAGTTGTACAGGAGTTGACGACAGGTAATGCATCCCTTTTAGTTGGTCAGTTTGATGCCGCAGCTCTTGCTGGCGGATCTGATTTTTCAGCGTCTAATTCTGCTTATGTCGCAGCCATTCAAACGTTAGATAATTATATCGGAGAAATTTTGGAAGCTTTAAAAGCCCGTAAAACCTATGAAGGTGAGAATTGGATGATTGTTATCGCCTCTAGTCGCGGTGGAGGTCTATCTGGAGGAGAATCTGGATCCAATATCTATGCGGATGGATCAAGAAATGCCTTTTATGCATTCTATAACCCCAAATTTACGTCCAATAAGTATGATAAGCCCCAGATGGATGCTTTGCCTTATGTCGGTACAACGCAACGCTATCAAGGAGCAAATTCAAGAGCTGAACAACGTAATGCCGATTTAGCAAATTTTGGAGCTGATCAAGATGCAACGATTCGTTTTAATATCAGATGGGATCAGGGTAGTACGATTTATCCCGCTTTTGTATCAAAACGAGCAAGTTTTAGTGGAGGAGTAGTTGGTTGGCTTTTCTTTATGGAATCTGGAGGTACAGTAGGTATCAATCTAAGTCAAGTTGGTCAAGTTAATACGCAGCGGGTACATACGCGAAATATTGCCGATGGTATTTGGCATAATATTACAGCGAAATTTTGGAAAAATGGCACTACTCGTTATTTGACTTTGTTTATCGATGGGATTCCCGCACCAGGAGGTGATCTGAATATTACGAATCTTGGAAACCTGAATACATCGAGCCCGCTACGATTGGGTTCTATCGGGGATGGGAATGTCAATTGTTTGATTAGTGACTTTGCAATTTATAACATGGCTCTTCCTAATGACGTAATAATTGCGAAAAGTAAGACAACTCCGTTGAATGAAGAAAATGATGCTTATTACAATAAATTAACGGGTTATTGGAAATGTAATGAAGGTGAAGGAGAGGTATTGAATGACGTTACAGGTAAATCAACACCCTTTTATATTCAAAATAAAATTAATTGGGTTAACTTCAGTGATTTTTCGCCAAATATTACACCAACTATTTCACAATCAATTTTTAAAGTAGTGCCAAACGGTGTCGATATTCCAGTCATGATTTATAATTGGATGAACATCTCGGTACCTAAAAACTGGGGACTAATGGGGAAATTTTATAATCCTTCTTTTAATTTACCAAGAGACTAAGTGATGAAAAATAATCAAATCATAACAATAATATGTAGCCTGGCGTTGTTAATCAGCGCTGTATCATGCAAGAAATATGGGTATAATATTTCAGATGGTTATCCTGATGATTCTAAAAATGTAGCAGATGGGGAGATCGATACAAATATGCGAAATATTGATAAATCTATGTATGCTAAAGCAAGGGTTTTTCCAGGCTTAGTTGATCAGAAAGAACCTCGTGTAGTAGATGCTAAATTTACATTAGATCTTAATTTTACAAATCAAACAACTCAAAATTTACGCATATCTGTAGCCCCTCAGCCACAATATAGTACGGGCTTTTATGCCGCTCCAGGAGAGCTTGTTAAAATCGTCGTACCTGAAGGAATTGAAGGGCTTACTGTCCAAATAGGTGGACATACGGATAATTTAAGTGGTAAATATCCATTATTGCGAGATCCAGTTATTTTTATGCGTCAACGCCTATATGCTGGCGCAAACTACGTTCGTAACTTATATGGCGGAACCATTTATATTCAGCCGAATAGAGCATATGAAAAACCTGTTGAATTTACGATTACTAATGCTTGTGTATCGCCGGATTTTGTTCTGGGTGAAATGAGCAATGACGAATGGATCGCTAAAGTGAAAGCATCCAATGTACCTTGGTTAGAGTTTAGGACAAAACGTGTTGTTTTTTTAATTCCAAGAGATCGTGTTATAAAATCTTTCAGTTCATCTGAGCCAATTAATGATCCGACAAAAGTAATGACGCTTTGGAATGATGTCTTTGAAAAAGACTTTAATGGTTGGATGGGACTTTCAGACGATGCACTAAACGAGAAGGATCGTAGTCCTCAAGGTGCATGGAGAGGAGTATTGGATATTCAGTTAACTGCTGGTTATGGTCACAACGGTTTTCCATTTGTGGGCTATAATGATTCCGAATGGTTTAGAGGAATGACAAGCTTAAAAGAGATTAGCACAAGCGAAGGGATGTGGGGTTCATATCATGAATTTGGACACAACTGTCAACAGGGAAGCATTTGGAGCTGGAGTACCTTAGGTGAAACTACAAACAATTTGTTTAATTTCAAAGTAGCGAATCGTATAGGTGCTAACTATTCTAAGTTGCATCCTGGTGTAACTGGAGGTTTTCCTGAAGCAATTAAATATGCGAGTAATCCCAGTGTTACTGCGACTGCTAAAAATTTTGATAAGGATGCCGCAATGGATGATCCATTTAAAAGAATGACACCTTTTGTACAGATTTTTGAAGTATATGGATATGATGCGATGGCACATCTTTATACAGAAGCTCGTCGGGCAAGTCGAACCAACCCCACTGATATCACTAAACATAACTGGGTTTATGAAAAATTATCAGAATATACTAAAACAGATTTAGCACCATTTTTTGATGCGTGGGGAATTGACTATAGTCCGAATGTAGCAGCAGCTGTATCAGCTAGATTTCCACTGCTAACAAAGCAGATATGGACGTATAATCCATTGACTAAAACAGGTGGGACAAGTCCAATTGTATATAAGACAACGGTTGATTATGTGAGTTGTCCTGCACAGGAGGGATCTATAGCAAATTTGGTTGACGGCGATCTAAATACTTTCTATCATTCTAAATATTCAGGTATTCAAGCAGGTGAATCTTATCCATTCACGTTCGTTTTAAATGCTGGTGCCACCCAGTCAATTAAGGGAATGTATTTTTATAACAGACCTGGTGGCAATAGAGCGGGAGATGGTAAAAATATTGAGGTTTATTACAGCCGAGATAATGTAAACTATGAAAAAGTCGGTAATGCAGTTTTACCAAATAGTAACAGTAAATTCGAATACATATTTCCCAATGGAAATATAAGTGCTAAATATTTTAAAGTTATTGTAAAGGATGGATATACAACGAACCCATACGTTGTGTTTGGTGAATTGAACTTAATTAAGCCATAATTGATAAAATTAAAATAGCTATTCATATGAAATTAAATTTTAAATTATATACAACTCTTACCTTGCTCTTGATTGGTGTTTCGATTATTGCAGGATGTAAAAAATACGATAATCCACCACCTGTATTTGAAGAAATTAAGGATTTGAGTACGGCTCAGCGTAAAGTCTTGGTCATAACTATTGATGGCCTTCCCGGCGCGGAATTACAGAAATCATTGCCAGCAAATATGGCGATGATGAAAAAGAATGCAAAGTATACCTTTAATACTTTGGCAACATCTACTAGCACTTCAGGATGGGTGTCGATGCTGACGGGCACTTCTTTAATGAAACATCACATTAGCGATGATAGTTTTGAACGTACAGAAGATGATAATAATGAAGATCATGGTGACGTGGTCAATTATAGAAATGTGCTTGATTATGTTACTCAATATAAAACAGTTACGACTGCTATGGTTACTACGTCAGATAATTTAAGGGATTATATTCGTAATGCGGATGATGCCCCAATAGTTACTACAGATTTAGCGGTGAAGGATAGTGCTGTGTCGATTTTGAGCCAGAATAGTTTAGGAGCCATTGTAGTAGATTTTAAAGCAGTACAGGAAGCTGGAATTAAGGATGGTTTTAATACGAGTAATCCTGCTTTCGTTACGGCGCTTAATCAAACGGATACTTATATTGGAAATCTATTAGATGCCGTGAAAGCGAGAAAGAATTATGATCAAGAAGATTGGTTAATTATCGTAACCACTAATCATGGAGGAGGAAAAAGTGATAGTCAAAATGGTTTTATTATGCTATACAATCCAGCATTTCAGGAGTATGAATTGAAGAAATCTGGTTTTAATGGTGTTCTTTTTGCAGAGAAAACTTCAAAAGCAATCATTCCAGATGATAAAGGTTTGTTTGATGCGGGTCAAACTAAAAGCTTTACGGTGCAGATGGATGTTAAATTTAATGCTGTTCCTGGTGGTTATTCTTCTTTTTTCGGCCATAGTACCAATCTAAATGGTGGTAATATTACAGGTTGGCAATGGGCGTATTATCCAGGTGGGGGATGGGTAGTGACTGTAGGCGGAACATTAAACGGGGGTGTAGGTAAATCGGATATAACTGCGGATGATAAACCAGGTACAGATTGGCATACGTTAACGATGACAGTCGATTACCTAGATGCGAACACCCGTACTTTAAAGATCTACATGGACGGTAAGTTACAATCTAAGAGTATGAATATCAGCAGAAATAAAAGTCTAAGTACTACCGAAGCCCTTAGAATAGGACACCGTGCAGGTGATAATGACGTTCCTACATCTTTTCATGGAGCAAACCTTACATATTTTAATACTGCCTTAAGTGACGAAACGGTTAAGAATACATTTAGACTCACAGATATCACTAAGCATCCAAATTATTCTAATGTAATCGGTTATTGGCCAATGGACGAGGGACTTGAGGATAAATTCTTTACTAAACTTCCGGGAGGGAGTAATATTCCAATTACGGGCTCTTACAAGTGGGTAAGTTTTGGAGAAGATTTTCCGCCAAGCTCGAAGCCTGATGCAAAAGTTGAAAAATATTCCATTATATCGACCGCTTATGACGTTTCTGCTTTAACACTGTATTGGATGAATATCCCCATTTTGAAGGATTTTGGTTTTGATGGTATTCCTTATCTGAACAAGTTTGAAGTTGAATTTTTAAAGAAATAATATAGATTGCTAATAACTAATCTTCCTTTATATTTATTTAAAAAATGTTGATATTTTAAAGATTAGGTTGAAGTAATGCTGTATTAAGTTCTTAGCGGTTAAAATATTTAATCTAAGTGGACTTATTATATTTTTTGCAATATTAGCTTATTATGATTGGTGTAATAATCTAGTATTTAACACTTTATAAGTATAATTTTGAGAGTTAAAATTACAATATCCCTTTGACTATTTAGTTATTTGAAGCATTCGCTGATGGCAAGATCAATTACAGAGGTATAATTATGAAAATCTTAATAATTGTGTGGATACTTATGATTTTAAGAGAACAAGCTATCTAGTTGCTAATTAAAGAATAAATATCAAAGGAAGATATATCATGAAGTTGTAAGTAATCCATCTGATTTTTTTTCAACTAACTATTTTAAAATTAGATTATAAAAAACAGCTTAAAAACAAAAAAGCTTCGAAATATTTCGAAGCTTTTTAATTTTATTGGATAGAGTCTATTGCGCTAACAATTTGATATCTCTTTCTATTGAAACATTATCTCCCGTGATGGCATTACCATCTTTATCAACTAAAGACAATTTTATTTTCGCATCGCCAAGAGGCAAACCTTTGATTTCGTAAGGACCCCATTTATCCAATGTAAATTGTTTTCCATTTACATCCGCTAGTACCTTGTTTCCATCAGCAGCTAAAGTCGTATTAACTAAGAAAAAATCTAGCAATAATACTTTTGTATCCTCACCTTTATATTCACCTTTTGGACGGCTGTAGAATAGCGAAGGAGCCGTAACTGCAGCATCCTGCACCACTTTACCATCTTTATCAACCTTAAATTTGACCAACTTAGATGCCTCAGTTGTTTTAATCGACTCATGATAAGAGCGAGATAAGAATGACATCAGATAGTGCTCAGAATTCAATGCTACAGTCACCGTATGTTCAGGTTTATATAGAGCAGCATATGGCTTATTGTCCAAAATAAAGTGAATATGCTGACCATCATGTGAATTAGCCATATGATGATCATGAGCCGTTTGCTCCGTTAGTTTAAAATTACTAACCGTGTATTTTACCATTACTTTTGCCGAATCTGTTCCCACTTTTTCAGAAGTAATTGATGCAACTTTTAAATCTGCTCCAGGGAATGCTTTTGAGTCCGCGACAGGTGTAACTGTAATTTCTGTATGAGCAGTAGTATCATGTGATACGATAGAATCTTGTCCCGTAGTTGTTTTAGTTGCGGTATTTTGACATGAAGCTAGTGTTCCCGTGATAGCTAAAACAGCTACAGCAGACTTTAAGATATTTTTTTTCATAATTATTATGTATTGATCTTACAATAAATATAAACAGTTAAATCGTGAAAAAGTTTACAATTATCCAAAAACTAAATCCAAAGCAGCGAAAATATGTTCCTTAGCAGTAGCTAAATCAGCATCCGTATGCGCATGAGAAATAAAGCCAACCTCATAACCTGAAGGACCAAAATAGATACCACGGTTTAATAATTCTCGGTGCATTTTTTTGTAAAAATCCATCGAATTAGGGTCGATTTCACTCGCCTTTAGGATGGCATCTTGATCCGTAAAAGCAAACCAAAAAATAGAAGCTATCGTAAAGATTTTTACTTCATATTTTTTCTCCTCGATGTAGTTACGAATATCCGAAACGAAAGAAGCAGTTGTTGCATTCAGGTTTTTATAAAAATCAGGCTGTGTTAAGATTTTGCATGTTGCTATTCCAGCAGCCATAGCAACAGGATTGCCAGAAAGAGTACCCGCTTGATATACGGCACCATCTGGAGATATACAACTCATCAGTTCCTGAGAGGCTCCATAGGCACCTACCGGCATACCACCACCGATAATTTTACCATAAGTGATGATGTCAGGTTTCACCTCATAATAAGCTGCGGCGCCCTCAAAACCCAAACGAAAACCCGTGATAACCTCATCAAAGATGAGTAAAGCCCCATTTTGTTTGGTGATATCCCTTAAATAATGAATATATTCTTTTGTTTGAAGTAAAAGACCATTATTGGCAGGGACTCCCTCAATAATAACAGCAGCAATCTGATCTTTAAATTGTTCAAAAACAGCTGCCAAAGCCTCCTCATCATTTAATGCTATCACAATAGTTTCATCCGCAAATGCTTTAGGTACACCAGCAGAAGAAGTCTCACCAAAAGTAACCAATCCAGATCCAGCCTTTACCAAAAGGGAATCCGAGTGACCATGATAGCAACCTTCAAATTTTACAATTTTATCACGTTTAGTATAACCTCTGGCCAAACGTATTGCCGACATGACAGCTTCCGTTCCAGAACTTACAAAACGAATTTTCTCGATAAATCTATTATTGGAAATAATCAATTCTGCCAATTCATTTTCCAAAGCAGTAGGCGCTCCAAAACTTAAGCCTTTGCTCAACTGTGCCGTTACAGCCTCACGAATTTGATCATTGTTGTGGCCTAGAATAAGAGGACCCCAAGAACAACAAAAATCGATAAACTCATTTTCATCCGCATCCCAGATATGAGCTTTATCTCCTCTTTCAATAAATAAAGGAGTACCATATACAGATTTGAAAGCACGGACAGGAGAATTTACTCCACCAGGAAAATATTGTTTCGCTTTTTCAAAAAGTTGAGCAGACTTTTCTCTAGAAATATCAGCAGTTTTCGTGTGAGCGCTATTTTGTTGTGTCATATTGATTCATTTTTACACTACAAAAGTATCCAATTATTTACTAAAATCTCTCATTTCAGTGTAAGGAATAGCATAATAATAAACACGATAAAGGTCATTATAATCCGCTATGCTTATATAACAAATAAAGCCCAAGAGCATTGCACTTGGGCTTTATTTGTTATATCTAAAGTTGCTTATTTAATCCAACCTTTTTCTATTGCTTCTTTGGCATGGTAGGTTAAAATTGCTGTAGCACCTGCACGGCGGAAACTCATTAACGTTTCCAGTATAGCCGTCTCTTGCAGCCAGCCGTTACCGATAGCGGCTTTGATCATCGCATATTCGCCAGAAACATTATAAGCGGCAATGGGTAGATCAAAGTTATCATGCAGTGATTTAATGATATCCAGATAAGGCAAACCAGGTTTTACCATTAAGAAGTCCGCACCTTCTTCCAGATCAAGTTGAGCTTCGATCAATGCCTCTCTACTGTTAGCATAGTTCATTTGATAGCTCTTTTTGTCTCCCTTTTTAGGAGCAGAACCCAAGGCATCACGAAATGGACCATAAAATGATGAAGCATATTTTGCCGTATAGGACATCAAGGACACATTTGTAAATCCATTTTCATCCAAGATATTACGGATATAGCCAATGCGGCCATCCATCATGTCAGAGGGAGCAATAATATCTGCACCAGCGTGTGCATGAGCCAAAGCCATTTTTCCTAAAACAACTAATGTTTCGTCATTTAAGATTTCACCATTTTCGACGATACCATCGTGACCGTCCGAACTGTAAGGATCCATCGCAACATCAGTAATCACACAAGCTTCAGGAAAGTTTTTCTTAACCTCTTCAATGGCTTGAAGATATAAAGTACCCTTTCTATAACTTTCAGTGGCGAACTTATCTTTCAAAGACTCCTCAACAGCAGGAAACAGATCAAATGAATTTAATCCCAGTTTCATGCAACTTTCAATTTCACGCAATAAGTTATCAATCGAATAGCGATAGATACCAGGCATAGATGAAATTGCTGTTTTTTGATTTTGCCCTTCTACAATAAAGAGTGGAAAGATTAAATTACCCGTACTTAGACGGTTTTCTTGAATCATATCGCGAATCACAGCAGATTTACGATTTCTTCTCGGACGTTGTAACATGATATATGTATTTAAAGAAGATTGGAAGAACATCAAGTTCTTCCAATCGTATTATGAAGAATAATCTAATCCAAATATAGCCTCCGCCAATCCGATCTCATCGGGTGAGTAAGGAAGTGTATAGGAAAGTCCCATTTCATCAAATATCGCAGCAGTAGAGCGGCCGATACAAATGACTTGTTGTTCAGGTTCAATTAAATTGTCGACAAAATAGGCCTCAGCATTGCTCGGACTTGTAAATATTAAGACCTCAGCGCTTGTAGCATTGACATTGTCCTCAAGTACAGTTTCATACACAGGCATATTGATCACCTTAGTTTCTGGACTAAGCGCTTTCTGAATTGTTTCTAAAGATCCTTTAGCACGAGGAATTAAAACGGTACCACCATTTGCCACTGCAGCAAAATTAGCACCGATTTCCTCCATATTAATCCCGAACTGTTCACCCGAAAAATCAGCTACACGATCAAATTTGCGCAATGTTTCTTCCGAACCACGACCAACAACAGCAATTTTTGTCTTTTTACTTAAGCGAGGTTCTAAGCTAAAAAAATGCTCGATACCATTTTTACTTCCGAAAAAGATCCAATCTACATGCTTTAGGATATATGGATCCAATTTATTGATAATGGGGAATATTTTAATTAAAGAACGTGCATCTGCCTGAATATTATGTTTAGCAAAGAAACGAGATAGATAAGAGTTTTCATCCAAATCGCGACTAATGAAAACCGAACTTGGAAGCTTTCTGTCTTTAGCGTACTTAGAAAATATAATTTCAGGCAATAGTGCAGGGTCATTTCCTTTCACGTAAAAACGATCAGGAAAATCATCACTCGTATCAGCGATGGAAGTCCAAGCTTCGTATGTATCACCAACCTTACGACAATAAGCCCCCAATGGAGCGTGACAACCTGCATCAAAGAGATTTAAAACTTTACGTTCAACCGCAATTGTTCTTTGAACTTCTTCAT
Source organism: Sphingobacterium sp. MAE (assembly GCF_056711605.1). NCBI lineage: Bacteria > Pseudomonadati > Bacteroidota > Sphingobacteriia > Sphingobacteriales > Sphingobacteriaceae > Sphingobacterium > Sphingobacterium sp. MAE. The sequence continues at coordinate 476,516 of NZ_CM160044.1, forward strand.
TATTGATAGGTTGCAATGCCTGAAATAATTCCACATCTAGTTCACGAATTTGAACAGCCAATACACCTTGAGCAGGAGCAGGGACCAATTCTACAGGAGGTATCTCTTCAATATGAAAATCTGAAATATCCATATCAATACGAGAAATACCAGCTTTTGCTAACATGATAGCATCATATTGCTCATCTCTCAATTTCTGCATCCGCGTCTGTAAGTTTCCACGTAGATCAGCAAATTCAAGGTCAGGTCTTATAGCAGAAAGTTGTGCTTTACGTCTGTTAGAAGAAGTGCCAACCGTAGCATTATGTTTTAATGAAAGACGTTTCTTAATGTCAACACAATCTTTATGAATGATTAATAATTCAGCGGGATTTTCGCGATCAGAAACGGCTGCAATAATCAATCCTGGAGGATTGACTGTAGGTAAATCTTTATGAGAGTGAACAGCTAAATCAATAGTTCCCTGAAGTAATTCCTCTTCTAATTCTTTAGTAAAAAAACCTTTACCTTCCAGTTTATCTAAACGAAGATGTTGAATGATATCACCTTGAGTTTTGATGATTTTTAATTCAGATTCTATGCCAATTTCAGCGAGACGATCTTTGATGAAGTTTGCTTGCCATAACGCAAGTGCACTTCCACGAGTACCAATGATAAGTTTTCTATTCACAATCTATATACTTTACCTTATTTTATTAATTAAGATAAGCAAAAATAAATAAATAGTATCGATTAGATGACACGTAACTGTCAGAATAAATCCGAAAGTAATGAAAAAAAGAGCCTTAAGAGTAAAGAGAAGTTAATTTACACCATTCTCATTGACCTTGACTAATATCTCTTTAGCCATGACCATGGGAACCTTGATGTATTTTTTTTCCATGTAATTAATAATCTTTTCAAGTACATCACGTGCCTCTGGATCTAAGGCCTGAACCTCAGAAGCAAAAACTTCATTTAATGCAACAGATTTGATTTCTTTAATTTTTTGTGGAACTTGACGCATGGCGACTTCAACACGTCTTTGTTTGATGATCGGTAAAAATTCTTGAATATTATCCGCTATGATTTTTTCAGCATTAGACAATTCACTATAACGATCCTCAATATTTTTATTTGCAATAGCTTGCAGTGAACTTACTTCAATATAATGAACAGCATTTTTAGCCAAAACTTCAGCATCGATATCATTTGGAATAGCGAGATCTATAATGATCTTCTTATCGACTTCTCCATTTAATAATGATTGATACAAGGTATTGTCAATAATGGCTGTTGTAGCGCCAGTACAAGTAATCAAGATATCAAATCCACCTTTATAGTTGATCAGTTCTGATAATGGGAAAGCTTGCGCATTTAATTCAGTAGCTAATTTTTCAGCATTTTCAACCGTGCGATTGAAAATTACAAAATTGCTGGACTGTTTCTTTTGAAAATACTTCGCTAAATTTTGATTTGTTTCGCCAGAACCAATAATCAAGATCCTTGGATTTTCAACAGATTTTATTTCCTTTAATTTGCGGTAAGCCAAAGAAACAACAGAAATAGGGTTTCTAGAAATTTTTGTATGCGTATAAACTTCTTTCGCAGTTTTCACGAGGCGATCCATCAATAAACGAAGAAAATCACCTGTAAAACCAGCTTCTTTACAACGTTCATAAGCGCGACGTACTTGCGCTAGAATTTCTTTTTCACCAACGACTAGGCTTTCTAGTGAACAAGACATACGAAGAAGATGGTTTAAAGCATCCATGCCCTCATATTTGTTAACTTGACCTAAATAGCATTGCAATCTCTCTTGGGGTACACAGAAATTGAGTTTTTCCATAAACTGTGCAATGAATTCATTTGTCAGGTCATGAGCACCATAAAACACAAATTCAACACGATTACAAGTACCAATATAAAAAACCTCAGGAATATCTAAGTTATGTTTTAGATTCATTAGTCTACTCTCTAATTCCTCATTACAAATAACTAGATTACCTAAGTCTTTAAGTTCTACGTGTTTGTGTGTGAATGCTAATACCTTAAGATTCTTCAAAGCAATACCCTCGATTAATTTTAACTCTGCAAATGTAGTTTAAAAGCTTTTGCTATATGTCAAAAATCTGTCAAACAGCTGAATTTAGAACGATTACAAATAGTGTTAAATTAATGTTAAATATCTGATTTGTATTCACTTATAAGGATAGCTCAAAAATTATGTGATGAATATCATATTTAACCTCTGCATATATGCGCAAGATCACACAATAAAAACGGTATAGGCAGCATCAGATTAGAGGTCTGTGTAAGGTATCTTCGCTTTTTTCAGTCGAAATTATCTAAGTAGGATGAAAATACAATGGAATAAATGAGAAGTTGATCTTAGGCTTGACATGATAGCAGGGATAGGCAATGTGATGATGTCTTTAACACATTAATTTTTAGCAAATAAATATTAAAACTGAACGAGCAGATGATTATTTTTGCTGATATTAATTTGTATATTATGATTATTATAAGGAAAAACCTAGCATTATCTGGTTTGATATTGTGTCTTTTAGCAGGAATGCTACCCATGCTGAAAGTCCCTATTAAAGGAAATTGGAATCTCTATCAGACCGATGCCGCCTTGTTTTTTATTACCTATATGCTGATAGGAGTGACGGGTTTGCTTTTTTTTGTAAGGCAGTTAGTAGCGTACAGTTGGATGACACGTGTCTTAGGCATTTGGTACTTGATCAGTATATCCGCAGTATATTTTAAAATCAATAATTACTTCGGATGGGGATTTGCAGATCGTTTACTATCCAAATCTTTGCACATGCGTTGGGGATGGATTGTTTATTTAGTCGGCATTATCCTCTTATTGCTTAGTATTAAGAAGCTCAAGCAAATGGAGGAATAAAAAAATAAGCTTGGAAATTTTCCAAGCTTATTTTTTATTCGGACGATGCGAAATAAAATGAGATTTTAATTTATCTAGACCTAGATCCTCCTCTTCTTTATCAAGTTCGTAGATCCATACTTTTTCACCCAGAATATTGTTGACCTCCTTGGGGTTGGTCAGATCAACCGGGCGAACACGTTGTTCTTTCACAATAGGATTCTGTATGGATTGTAACGTATTGCTGTGCTTGATGATTTGAAAACGAAATGTAGGCCATTTACCAACAGTAGCAAAATTTCCAGAATAAAATTGGACAGAATCATGTTTGCTAACCTTCTCGGCAAATATGCCCTTAGCTTTATTGATATTCGTATCGGTAATACTCACCAACAGTTCGTAAGATGTTTCATTGATGATGTGCAGTTTCGCTAAACCATCTTTGTGATCACCGGAGATAGCCAATAGTATACCCTTTTCAATAAATTTTGAGGGAACTTCCTCTGCATGCTCAGCAAGTTCGTCATCATCACGACGCATGTTGCCATGTACCAATGTCAATTTACTTGCCAGTACAGGTATTTCAAACCCCGTATCATCTGTTACACCAATCAGGTCATTGGATTGAAAGGATGTAATATGACCTTCAATTGGTTCATCTACAAACCGGACTAAATCTCCTATTTTGAAACCCATGTTATTTTAAAATTTTAGTGTCAATAATTTTTAATAATTTTTCTAAATCAGACTCATCATTGTAGAGATGAAAACCGATTCTAATGCCATTGCCTCGTGGGAAACATTTGATTTGATGTTCCATTAACATATTAAAATGTCCCTGATCGATCTGTAAATTAAAGATGGTGCTCGTCTCAGCTCTGTTTATGACAGTTTGGCTCAGTATCCCTCTTTTGCTCAATTCGTCCTTCGCCAGCTGTACCAATCGATGCGTATAAGCAGTTGTATTTTCCAGGCCTAGTTCAGTAAGAAATTGCAATCCCTTCTGTAAGGTTCCCTGTGCAAGTGTATCGATATGTCCAGGCTCAAAATACAGCTGATCGATATTTTTACCCACCCACATGCTGTCGATTTCAATGTTCTCTGTTGATAGATCCGGAAAAAGCATATGTTTTGCGTAGTCACTAGCAAGAATAAAACCATTTCCATATCCCCCTAGTAGCCATTTATAGCCACTAGCCCCCACCATATCAAATCCAGATTGGGAAAAGTCAAACACTTCAGTGCCAAAATATTGCGTGCCATCACCAATAATAAGCAATTCAGGAAATTGGCTTTTCAACTGTTTAATAAATTCAAGATTGATTTTAATACCTGAAATATATTGTACGATGCTGAAGATAAATATGCTAGGTTGATGTTTTTTTATTGCTGCAATGATATTATCCTCCAATTGTTCGTCAATTTGAGCAGTAACATATTCAAAACCTCTCAAGATGACGGAGAAATTGACCGAAGGATAATCACCTTCAAGTAGCAGCACTTTTGCCTGTTGCGGGAGTCTTCCCAGTAAAGCATTAAAACCTGTAGAGAAGTTAGACGTGTTATAAACATGGTCAGGCGCAATGGTGAAAAAATCGCCAATGCTCTTTTTTACAGCTTGATTAAATTCACCTTGTTTTTCCCGTAAATCGGTCATCGCACTGAAAAATTCAGCATCTCTTTCTTTTCGCCAATCTTTGGAAGCTGTCGGTAATAGACCTGATCCTGGCGTCGTTAAATAGCAAACATCATCCGGAATATCAAAATATGATTTATAATTTACTTGCATGCTGTTCAGTTAAAATAGACAAATATTCTTGTTGAGAAATGCTTGTTCCTCCCATAGAAGCTAAATGCGGCGTATGGAATTGACAATCTACAAATTTCAATTTAAAATGAGTGAGTAAATAAATAAGAGCTGCCTTTGAAGCATCAGATACGATAGAAAACATACTTTCGCCACAGAAAACTTCGTTGATATAAACACCATAAAGTCCACCGACCAATTCATTGCTTTGCCAGACCTCTATCGAATGAGCGTAATTGATTTTATTCAATTCGCTATACGCATGGATCATATCTGCTGTGATCCAGGTTCCATCTTGATCTTTGCGGTTTATTTTAGCGCAATTTTCGATAACCTCCCCAAAAGCTTGGTCAACAGTAATATTAAATTTATTACTTCTCAAGGTCTGACGCATGCTCTTACTGATCTTAAGGTTTTCAGGAAAGATGACAAATCGTTCATGCGGCGCATACCACATAATTGGACTATCATCACTAAACCAAGGAAATATGCCATTTTCATAAGCTAAGATTAAGCGATCCACACTTAAGTCTCCCCCAATTGCAAGCAATCCATCCTCATCAGCTAGCTTTGGATGAGGAAAGCTAACACGGCTACTGTCAAAATCTAAATTGAAAACCATTTTTAAAAATAGACAAAAAAACCAGATTGTTTAATCTGGTTGTCTTGTTTCTTTGCTGATTTCATCAAATATTTTGTCCATATGCTCTACATACTCATTGGTATCATCCAAGAAGAAATCCAGTTGTGGCACGATACGAACCTGATTTTTAATTTTAGAACCCAATTTGTATCGAATCTCTGTTGTTTTAGTGCGAATGGCTTTTAAATCCTCAGGAGCCGTTTTGGTATTGAAAAAACTTAAATATACTCGCGCTATAGCTAAGTCTGGCGTTACGCGTACACGTGTTACCGTAATAAATGCACCAGGAGCCCAACTGTTGCCTTCACGTTGGAGTAATTCGGCCAAGTCCTGTTGCAATACTCCAGCAAAACGTTGTTGTCTTTTACTTTCTGTTCCCATCGTATTAGTTTTTTGTTTAGTGAAAATTCACACTATTATGGTACAAAGATAAATATAAAAAAGAATAAAGGCATACCTTGGATGGATATGCCTATATAATTGTGGTTTATAATTAGTTAAGGTTAAATTTCTTAAAGTTTAAAGACTTTTATGGTCTATCATAGTTTGGTTTTTTGTGCGGTTTTAAAAGTAAGTGTTTGCTAACTTTAAAACGTATATTTTTATCTTTCACTCTCCCTTATGATACAAACATATAAAAATTAAATTGTTGCTACAATGGGTAAACAAAAAACAAAGTAACTACTTACTCACTATCGCGGTTTGAAGAGTTTTAACAAACATTTAACATAAAAATATTTTTTATTTTCACGTTTTCACCTCCTCATCTATCAAATGAATGTCTACAATCTACATATCAAACACTGCGATATGCACGATGATCCGAAGTTCAATTGTTTTATTTGTTTGCAAATGGTATTTTTGTCATGCACTTAAATAACGTATTGAAAAAATGAAAATCTGGCAAAAAAATATAGATGTTGATTCATTTGTCGAATCCTTTACTGTAGGTAATGATCGCGTGATGGATTTACAATTAGCAGCAGCAGACGTATTAGGTTCTTTGGCCCATACTCGTATGTTAAATAGTATCGCACTGATGACCGATGAAGATCTTGCTGTTGTACAAAAAGAATTGAAAAACATCTATCAAGAAATAAGTGCTGGAAAATTTGAGATCGAAGATTCTGTAGAAGATGTCCATTCTCAAGTAGAAATGCTGTTGACCCAACGCATTGGAGAAGCAGGAAAGAAAATTCATTCAGGACGTTCTAGAAATGATCAAGTACTGGTCGATTTAAAATTGTATTTCAGAACCGAAATTCAAAATATGGTTGGCAACACAGAGGTGTTTTTTCAACAATTGATCTCCCTAAGCGAGCAATATAAAGATGTTCTTATTCCCGGATATACCCATTTGCAGATTGCGATGCCTTCCTCATTTGGATTATGGTTTGGAGCATATGCCGAAAGCTTAGTAGATGATTTAGAATTGATGAAGGCAGCATGGAAGGTGTGCAATAAAAATCCATTAGGTTCAGCAGCAGGCTATGGTTCTTCTTTTCCACTAAATCGGACCATGACTACCAACCTTTTAGGATTCGATGACTTAAATTACAATGTCGTTTATGCACAAATGGGGAGAGGGAAGACCGAACGTATTTTAGCACAAGCGATGAGTTCTATCGCGGCAACATTGGCAAAGTTTGCGATGGATGTAACGCTATATATCAATCAAAATTTTGGTTTTATCTCATTTCCTGCACATTTGACAACAGGATCAAGTATTATGCCTCATAAAAAGAATCCTGATGTTTTCGAATTGATCCGTTCTCGTTGTAATAAAATTCAGGCATTGCCCAATGAAATTGCATTGATGACAACAAATCTTCCATCAGGGTATCATCGTGATTTGCAACTGCTCAAAGAGAATCTTTTTCCAGCATTCAAGTCATTAAACGATTGCTTAGAAATAGCAACTTTTATGCTCGAGCATATATCAGTAAAAAAAGATGTGTTAGACGACCCTAAATACGATTATTTATTCTCCGTAGAAGTTGTCAATAATGAAGTGCTCAAAGGTGTCCCTTTCCGTGAAGCCTATAAAAATATTGGAATTGCTATTGACGCTGGCGAATTTCAACCATCCAAAGAAGTAAACCATACCCACGAAGGAAGTATCGGCAACTTGGGTAATGACCAGATCCAGCGGATGTTTGATGAAGTAAAATCTGCATTTGGATTTGAAAAAGTGGAAAATGCTCTAAGCCAGTTGGTGAAGTCGTAAACAGTTAGTCGGTTAGAAAGTTAGTAAGCTAAAAAGTGATCTAACTTTCTATCCATTTAACTTTCTAACCAAATTAATACTATTTTTCGATAGAAAATTTGAAATGTGTCTCCGATGTAAATTCTGATCCCGCTTTTAGCAAGGTGGATGGGAACTCAGGCTGATTTGGACTATCCGGAAAATGCTGTGTTTCCAAACAAAAACCAGCATAAGGAAGATAAGCTGTTCCCGATTTTCCAATATCATTTCCAGTCATCCAATTTCCAGTATACAACTGTACACCCGGTTCTGTCGTAAAAACATCTAAACGAATACCCGATTTCGGTGAATAGGCAGTTGCACAAGCCATAGAGATGGGGTTATTGTTGATAAAACAATGGTCATAACCCTTCGCTCCAATCAGTTGTTCATCATCGGCAATGATATCCTGAGCTATTGATTTAAATTCTTTAAAATCGAATGGTGTTCCCTCTACAGGAATAGTCGCAATCGGAATTTGATTTTCATCGACAGCAAGGTAAGCATCAGCATCTATTTTTAACTGATGACTCAATATGTCACCCGAACCTTCACCATTTAAATTAAAATAAGTATGATTCGTGAGATTGATCACCGTATCCTGATCACTATCCGCTCGGTATTTTATGATGATTTCATTATCATTTGTTAAGGTATACGTGACAGATACGTTCAGGTTGCCAGGAAATCCCTCTTCACCGTCTTTCGAGACCAGGTAAAATTCTGCCTCAGATTCATAACCCACACGACGGTCCCATATTTTGGTGTGAAATCCATTCGGACCACCATGTAAACAGTTGATTCCATTATTTATAGGAAGATGATAAACCTGTCCATTTAACTCAAACTTTCCATGAGCGATCCGATTCGCAAATCGACCAGCTGTCACGCCGTGAAATTGCTCGTCAGCCCGATAATAAAGTCCTATATTGCTAAATCCCAAAGCAACATCTCTAAGTTTGCCTGTGTTATCAGGAACAAGAATACTGACAATTCGAGCACCATAATCGCTCAAAGCAACTTGCATGCCCCTTGTATTTTTCAAAATAATGAGATGGGTGTTTTTTTCGTTTAAAGTACTGGTGAAATTATGGATTGAAGGCAAATGATAATGACTCATGATGGTGATTGTTTTTGATTCCTTGTTAAAGATAAAGATTATTAACTTTTTAAAAAACGATTCTGGATATTTATAAAAAATCAATTTGCAAAAACCCACAGCAGTTAGAAAATCAAAAAATGTATATTTGCAATATGTCTGTAAATACAAGTATGAATTGGAAACAATTACTATCCGCAAAACGTTGGGGTTATGAGCATCGTGTTAGCGATAGTCATTTAATAGCACGGTCAGAATTTCAACGTGATTACGATAGATTGATTTTTTCTTCACCATTTAGAAGATTGCAGAATAAAACACAAGTTTTTCCTTTACCAGGCGCTGTATTTGTACACAATAGATTGACCCATAGTTTAGAAGTAGCCAGTGTCGGTCGATCTCTGGGGCGTCTGTTCTATACCAAGATGAAAGATGCAGATCCTGAAATCGATGAACACTATCCCTACCTTCAAGAAGTCGGAAATATGGTCTCTGCAGCATGTCTCTCACATGATTTGGGCAACCCCGCATTTGGACACTCGGGAGAAGCGGCTATTTCAACTTATTTTACAGAGGGGGACGGTCGTAAGTACCAAGAGCAAGTAACCAAAGAAGAGTGGGCAGATTTGACACACTTCGAAGGTAATGCCAATGCATTGCGGATATTGACCCATCCTTTTAATGGCAAAGATGATAAAGGATTCGCTTTAACATATACCTCATTAGCATCTATTGTGAAATATCCATGCGCCGCGATTGATGGACACATTAAAAAAAATCATCATCGTAAAAAATATGGCTACTTTGCATCCGAGCGGGAAACATTTGAAACAATAGCAGCTGAGTTAGGACTATTGGAAGATCCTACCAATACCAAAGGCTACTTACGCCATCCTTTAGTCTATTTGGTAGAGGCTGCAGATGATATTTGTTATAATATCATTGATCTGGAAGATGCACATCATTTGAAAATATTATCATATCCCGAGGTCGAAGATTTATTACTCCCCCTTTGTGGAGGAGAAGATCTACGAGCTCGTTTGGATTCACTTTACGACACCGCTAGCCGAGTAGCGCTTTTGAGAGCAAAAGCAATCAATACTTTAACTAGAGCATGTGTTGAAGTATTTTATAATGAGCAAGATCAATTATTAAAAGGAACTTTTCCTAGTGCCTTGATGGATGCGTTAGATGCAGAAGTTGTAGCACATCTTAAAAAGATTAATAAAATATCAGTAGCGAAGATTTACAATGCGCCTACAGTGGTACAGATTGAGGTCGCAGGTTATAAAGTCATGAATGCTTTGTTGTCTGAATTTGTTCCAGCTTATCTCAAAAAAAATAAAAACAGTTATGATGAAAAATTAGTCGCACTAATCCCTCATCAATTTTATACAGACCAAGAGGATTCTTATTCTAAAATTAGATCCGTTTTGGATTTTGTGTCAGGAATGACAGATGTCTATGCGATAGATTTATATCGTAAGATAACAGGAATCATTATTCCTTCCATAGACTAAGCTTAATACAATACAATATTAAAAATAGCAGGATTGTAAAAACATCTGTTTTTGCAATCTTGTTTTTTATCTAAACATAAAATATGAAAGTCGTTATTGCCGAAAAACCATCCGTTGCACGAGATTTGGCCCGAGTTATGGGAGCAAAAGAAACCAATGATGGTTATATTTCAGGAAATGGTTATGCTTTCACCTATGCTTTTGGACATCTGGTGCAATTATGCACACCACAAGCTTATGGATTTCATAATTGGTCAATCGCTAACTTGCCTATTATTCCAACAGAATTTAAATTGGAATCTAAAAAGCTAAAACGCGATGGTAAGCAAATCGATGATGCCGGTGCATTAAAACAGCTGAATACCATTAAATATTTGTTAGATAAAGCAGAAGAAGTGATCGTAGCAACCGATGCTGGACGAGAAGGAGAATTGATTTTCCGGAATATTTACTATTACCTCGGAGCAACAGTTCCCTTTAAGCGCTTATGGATTTCCTCGCAGACGGACAAAGCAATTAAAGAAGGGTTCGCAAATCTGAAGGAAGGAACAGAATATGATAGTTTGTATATGTCGGCGCGTTCCCGTTCAGAATCAGATTGGCTTATTGGTATCAATGCCACTCAGGCTATCACGCTTGCTGCCGGAAATCGCGGCTTACTTTCTCTAGGTCGAGTGCAGACGCCGACATTGGCCATGATCTGTTCCCGCTATCTAGAAAATAAAGATTTTAAACCTCAAACATTTTATAAAATTCAAGCTGGCTTTGAAAAAGAAAATATCAAGTTCAAAGCCACTTCCGAAAAAATAGATAAAAAAGAGCTAGCAGAAGAATCGATTGCTAAAATTACAGTTGGCTCAGAAGCCTTAGTAACTAAAGTTGAAGCAAAAGAAACCAAAGAACAACCACCGTTACTATTTGATTTAACATCCTTACAGCAGGACGCCAATAAAAAGTATGGATATTCTGCAGATCAAACTCTGAATATAGCACAGGCACTTTATGAGAAAAAAGTAATTACTTATCCACGTACTGGATCACGTTATATAGGAGAAGATGTGTTCGAACAGATTGAAGAATTATTCCAGCATTTAGCCGATACAGCGGAAGAGGGTATCGCAACGATTTCGCGAAATCTCATTGGAGCAAAGTTGAATAAAAGATCCGTAGATGAAAAGAAAGTAACCGATCACCATGCCCTTTTGGTAACAGACGAAAAACCAGGGGCTTTAGTACAAGAACAGCGGAATATCTACAATATGATCGCTAAGCGTATGGTTGAAAGTTTTTCTGATGTATGCTTAAAAGATATTACCACAGTTGTGATCAACGCAGCAGGGGTCGAATTGATTGCAAAAGGAACTGTAATCAAGCAGTACGGATGGAGACTCTCTGCAGATCAGGTTGAATTGCCGGACGAAGATAAAAACACCGAAGATCAAGATAATGAAAACGCGCAATTGCCCAAATTGATAGCCAATGAGCTATTGGAAATCTTATCGCTGGAATTATCCGAAAGATTTACCAAAGCAAAACCCATACATACGGAAGCATCGTTGCTAAAAGCAATGGAAACTTCAGGTAAAGAAATTGATGACGATGAGATGCGTCAAGCCATGAAAGATTGTGGATTGGGTACACCAGCTACACGTGCAGCAACAATCGAAACCTTATTTCAAAGAGACTACATTAAACGCGATAAAAAGAAACTCATCCCCACAGATAAGGGATTGACCGTTTACAATTTGGTCAAAGATCGTTCCATTGCCAAAGTAACCTTAACAGGTAAATGGGAACAGAAATTAGAAGAAATGCGTGCTAATAAGGTTTCATACGAAGTCTTTATGAAGCATATAAAAGACTATACCGAACGCATCACAAAAGAATTACTCCAACTGCGCATCTCTATCGCACATGAAGAGATCAAGCCCCTGCAAAAAGGAAAGATAAAATGCCCAAAATGTGCAGCAGGACAAATTCAATTATTTGACAAAGTTGCGCAATGTGACCATTATGCCAGAGGCTGTGATTTTAAAATATGGCGTACGTTAAATGGTGTTTTATTGGAAGAAAAGGAGATGAAAAATCTATTAGAAAAAGGGAGAACATCAACCTTAAAAGGGATTAAGACCAAAGAAGGAAATACTATTGAAGGAACCTTAATCTTTGAAAATTTCAAAGTAGGAGTACAGTAGGTCAATTTATATCAAATCATTTTTTCATAATTTGAATTTTTATTTTGTGATGACTTAACTTTTTATAAAACCTGTACCTTTGTCCACTATATGTCAACATCACTATACAATCCATTTAAAACATTTAAGTTTGATAATAAAACCTGTTTTTTGACAGGGCAGGAGCTTTCCTCTTTAGACGAACAAATTCAGGTTTTCCCCGTATGGATGATGCGTGCTTTTGATCTCGAGGAAAAACCTTTTAAGATGTTGGACGAATCCATCGTTACTTATAAAAGTTTAAAGCTTCCTTGTTCAATAGATGCCGCATTAGCCATTGAAAAAATGGAATCTGAAGTAGAGCGTGCTTTTGCAGCAGGCTACGATGCCGTGCGTGCATTACCTCAAATCACCTTATTTCAGTGGATGTCGAAAATATTGTACGGCGTAGTTTTCAATGAAATTCAAACCGGTATTCGTCAACAAACCTTGACGGGAGAGGAAATGAATTTTTCACAAGTTCTAGCTCAAAAATTCAAAAACCTACATGCCATGTTGCAATCGCTATTGCAACCCATGGAATTTGAAGGAACATATCCATTTTCGATCTTCATCAGCCAAGTGGACAATCCGCTAGAGACCTTCAATTATCGCGATGAAATCAACACCTTGATATTCTCGTTGAGAATGAAGGATTTTGGAATCGTGGCTTGTTTGCAAGACAATGCGACCAATAATATCTATCACGAAGATGTATTAAGATTGGTCGATAATCAAACATTGCATCCCATTCAATTTGAAGAACTGGCAGCGCGCTATTTTTATTCTGTTTATTTGTTTAATCGCCTTCCCGAATACACCTATTTGAATACACCAAAGATGATTTATGTCGAACCGATGCCCCTGGCAGATATGTCGATGAAACCAATCTTTGATCATTGGCAGGTAAAGGTCTATGGACAAGTATTAGAGAATTTTTGGAAACCTTGGGGATTTCTTTTATTTGAAATCATTAAGAACCCAGATGAACCCATGAGTTTTATTACGGATGAAAATGGAAATTTCGTTCCACGTGAAGCAATTGAACTCCCATTAGGATAAAAAGAAAAAGCCCTTAAAGATTATTTACGGGCTTTTTTCTTTTTTTGTACTGGAGAGCTTCTTTTTTTAGCTTCTTCCAGATCTGCCTCCTTTTTCTTCTTATTGACAATCAAAATCAGTGCAAAAGGGCCAAGTATGGGAACACATAATCCCAAGATGGATAAGATAACAAATCCTCCAGTTACATCCTTGAGTCTAAATAATCGGAATAACGCAATGGCCATTAAAGCAAAATGAATAATAGTCACCAATTGAACCAAAGCTAATCTACCTGCATCCATATGTTATATTGATAATAAACGCAAATGTAAAGAGATTCATTGAATATGGCGAAGCTTTATACAGAAGAACCTGTTATAAGATGCGATTCATAATCGCAATGGCTGCATCAATTTCCTCCATAAGGATATTCAGATGCGGTCTAAAACGAATAGAAAGCTTTCCACACCCCAATAAGATCAGTTTTTCTGCAAATGCATCTTTAATAAATTGATCTCTTACCTGTTCATTTTCAAAATCGAAAGCAATAAATAAACCTTGTCCCCTAATATTACTGATCTGCGGATGATGAATCGCTAACGTTTCGAGCTGTTGCATAAAATAGGCTCCCTTCTGCGTGATAAGTTCAATTAAGTTTTCCTGCTCTATGACTTCTAATATCAGTTTAAAACGCATCATATCCGTAAAGTCCCCTCCAAATGTTGAATTGATGCGCGAAGATTCTTGAAAAACATGTTTTTCTACTCGATCAAACTTGTCCTTATTAGCAAGTAATCCACAGACCTGAGTTTTCTTGCCAAATGCAACTAAATCGGGAACAACTCCAATATGCTGATAGGCCCACATCGAACCGGTCAAACCAATCCCTGTTTGGACTTCATCAAAAATCAATAGAATATCATGCTCATCACAAATATCGCGTAAGGACTGAAAAAATTCTTTTCTAAAATGATTATCACCACCTTCCGCTTGGATCGGCTCGATAATGATACAGGCGATATCATTCGGATATTGAACAAGTGCATTTCTGATTTCTCGAATGGCCATTTTTTCTTTTTCAATGACTCCTTGTAATACTGTTTCCGTAACCGGAAATGTCAATTTTGGATTGGTAATCCTTGGCCAGTTAAATTTTGGAAAATACATGTATTTTCTTGGGTCTTTCGTATTGGTCAACGAAAGGGTATAACCCGATCTGCCATGAAATGCTTCTTTAAAGTGAATAACCTGAGAAGCCTCTTTTTCGATACCTTGTGCCAAATTTAATCTTGTTTTCCAATCAAATGCAGCTTTTAACGTGTTTTCTACAGCCAAAGTTCCTCCAGCAATAAAAAAGCAATACTGTAATTCTTTGGGCATAGCCACACGTTCGAAGACTTCCATAAAATCAGCGAACTCTTTAGGATAGATATCGGATAACGCAGGTTTATTAATCGCCATTTTACCTAAAAATTCCTTTTGTGCTAAGAGATGAGGATGGTTATAACCAATGGCGACCGAAGCAAACATGCTAAATAAGTCGAGATATGCATCTCCTTTTTGATCAACTAAATAAGAGCCGTGTGATTTTTCCATATCCATGACAATTGGAAAGCCATCGGCTAGTAAATGTTTGGATAATATTTCGTGAACTGTACTCATACTGTTATCAATTAAAAAGTCAATATTAAAGATTAAACGTAATCCCTTGTGCTAAGGGGAGCTCCGTGCTATAATTAATGGTGTTGGTCTGTCTGCGCATATATGCTTTCCAAGCATCTGAACCCGACTCCCGTCCACCTCCAGTGTCTTTTTCACCACCAAAAGCACCACCAATCTCAGCTCCAGAAGTTCCGATATTGACATTCGCAATACCGCAATCCGAACCCTGCGCACTTAAAAACAGCTCAGCTTCTCGCAGATTGTTGGTCATAATGGCTGAGGATAACCCTTGTTTGACATCATTTTGAATGGCGATAGCATCCAAAACATCCCCTTTATATTTGATTAAATAAAGAATAGGAGCAAAAGTTTCTTTTTGGACGATTTCATAATGATTTTCGACCTCTGCAATAGCAGGCTTAACATAACAGCCACTTTCAAAACCTTTGCCTGTTAACACTCCGCCTGCAACAATAAGTTTACCGCCCTGTTTCTCGATTTCCGAAAGTGCATCCAAATAATGTTCAACCGCCATCTTATCAATCAGTGGACCGACATGATTTTCAGGAAGTAGCGGATCCCCAATCTTAAGTTGAGCGTAAGCCTTTACCAATGAAGCTTTCACCTGTTCATAGACATGTTCATGAATAATGAGTCTACGGGTAGAAGTACAGCGCTGGCCTGCTGTACCAACGGCGCCAAACAGAGCTCCAATGGTGGTCATATTCAGATCCGCATCAGGCGTAATGATAATGGCATTGTTGCCGCCGAGTTCTAAAATAGTTTTTCCTAACCTTCCAGCAACCTGTTGAGCAACTATTTTACCCATTCGCGTAGAGCCAGTAGCCGATATTAAGGGGATATGGCGATCATTGACCATCCATTCTCCGACGACCTTATCACCAATTACTAAATTCGAAATACCTTCTGGTAAATTTTTATGTTTGAGCACATCCGCTAGAATCCGTTGGCACGCGATTGCACATAAAGGTGTTTTTTCGCTGGGTTTCCAAATCACGACATCTCCACAAATTAAGGCTAGAGCCGTATTCCATGCCCAAACAGCAACAGGAAAGTTGAAAGCAGAAATAATACCCACAATCCCTAAAGGATGGTATTGATCATACATCCGATGAGAGGGGCGCTCCGAATGAATCGTTGAACCGTAGAGCTGACGCGATAAACCAACAGCAAAATCACAGATGTCAATCATTTCCTGTACCTCACCCATACCTTCTTGCAGGGATTTACCCATTTCATAAGAAACAAGTTTACCAAGAGCAGGCTTTAGCGCTCTCAATTTCTCGCCAAATAATCGGATCACTTCTCCTCTCTGTGGAGCAGGTACTAATCGCCAAGTGGCATACGCTTGTTGTGCTTGTGCACATATTTGATTATAATCATCATGAGAAGAACAAGTCACTGTAGCAATTGCCTGCGCATCGACAGGAGAACTGGAAATAATATTTTGACCAGTTGCAAACCAATTTTGGCCTGTAGACGAACCCAAATTGGTCGATAGGATACCCAATTCTTTTAATTCTTGTATTATCATATTGGTTTATATTGTTCGTTAATATTTTAAATATAGTGAATTATATTCGAAATATTGGCTATATTTAGATATTAAATTATGATTAGTATGAACTTAACATGCGATTATTTCAATATAGATGAGCTCTTATCAGACGAAAACAAGCTCATTCGCCAGTCCATTCGCGATTTCGTCAGCACGGAAATAAAACCAGTCATAAACGATGCGGCTCAACATCATCATGATATTCCCAATTTGATGTTGAAACTTGGAGCTATTGGAGCATTAGGACCATATATTCCACAACAATACGGTGGAGCAGGTTTAGATCAGATAGCTTATGGGATCATCATGCAGGAATTGGAGGCAGGTGATTCAGCCATCCGATCGGCAGCATCTGTACAATCATCCTTAGTCATGTATCCTATCTTTACATTTGGAAGTGAAGCACAAAAGCAAAACTATCTCCCAAAACTAGCCAGCGGAACCTACATCGGTAGCTTCGGCTTGACTGAGCCCAATCACGGATCAGACCCTGCAGCGATGGAAACGCGATTGCTCAAAAAGGATGGAAAATATATCCTCAATGGCGCCAAGATGTGGATTACAAATGCCCCAATATGTGATATCGCGATCGTATGGGCAAGAGACGAACAGGATAAAATAAGAGGATGTATCGTCGAGCGCAATATGGAAGGATTCACGACTCCTGAAACAGCGAATAAATGGTCGCTACGTGCATCGAAGACAGGCGAGTTGATTTTTCAAAACGTAGAAATACCTTTAGAAAATATCTTACCCGAAGTAAATTCACTCCGTGGTCCATTTTCCTGTTTAAACTCTGCTCGTTACGGCATTTCATGGGGAGTCATTGGAGCAGCAATTGATTGTTATCAAACCGCAGTAAAATATGCTTTGGAAAGAGAACAGTTTGGCAAGCCAATAGCCTCTTATCAATTACAGCAAAAAAAACTCGCAGAATTTCTGACAGAAATAACAAAAGCCCAATTATTAGCATGGCGCTTGGGCGTACTGAAAAATGAAGGAAAAGCTACGCCGGCACAGATCTCGATGGCAAAACGGAATAATGTACATATGGCATTAGAAATCGCTAGAGAATCAAGACAGATACTAGGAGCGATGGGGATTGTCGGTGATTTTCCGATGATGCGGCACATGATGAATTTAGAATCTGTCATTACTTATGAAGGAACACATGATATCCACCTATTGATCACAGGCAATGATATCACGGGATTAAGTGCTTTTTAAGTTGGATTTAATAATAGGATTAAGATTGTAATACCACGCCTAATGAGCGATGATAAGATGTCACCTCATAATAGATGATCTATCCACATTGAATGATATCTTGAAACAAAGTGAAATAAGCTTTAGACATTTTCTCCCAGCTATAATGCTGTAATGAATACGCTTGAAATTCTTTGCTTCTATTCTGTAGAAGCAAAGGATCATCAAGGGCATCTTTGATTTCCGAAATCCAGCGATCAGCCTCCCCTGTAGGAAGTAGGAATCCATTTTTCTGATGAACAATAGCATCAGAGATACCTTCAAGATCCGAAGCAAATACGGTCGCCCCGCAGATACTTGCCTCCAGGCATACTAAACCAAAACCTTCCATATCGCCATCAACTTTGATATTAGGCATGATAAAAAGTCCAGAATGACAAAGCAAAGACTGTACATCTACAAGGGGAATTTTTCCGATATGCTGTAATCGATCTTGATAATCAGGATTTCTTAAATATTGACGTATGACCTTCTGGTCTGATGGAAATCCCAGGAATAAAAATACAAGATGTTGCACAGGGTGGGGTAAGGCATAGAGTAATTTCTCTTTCCATGTTGCGGTCATAGTAAAAGGACCGATTAAAATAAGTTTATAGCCGGCAGGTAATTGTGGAAGAACATGTTTTATAAACCAAGAAATGCCTTTCCGTTTTACAGGTCTTCCAAGTGCAATGATCAATTTATTCGCATCCTTGTCAATCTTATATTTCTTTAAAATAACATCAATCGCAATGTGAGGATCCATAACGAGATGATGGTCCACACCATTTGCAATAACATCAATTTTGTTTGGGTCAATTCCCCGATCAATAGCAGCTTGTTTTGTCGCTTGACTGACAGCAATAATTTTATCAAAACGATTGAACTGAGGAATAATTTTCTTCTGGAAATGCCTCAAAGGAAACACTACATCAAGACCATGAATCGTCACGACTTTTTTTAAGTGATCATACCCTCGGTGCCGTAAAGACAAGCTCGCAACTAAGCCATCATTAAAGTGTATAAGTCGGACGTTCGGATGTCTATCCAAAACTGCTAAAATTCGTTTATTCAGTAGAAAAAAGAATCGCAGAATAGATTCATTCCCTTGATAAACGATTTGATGAACTGGAGTGAGAGAGCTCATCCCATTAATGAGCTCAAAGCTCTGTTTTTCCATACCTCCGATAGCTGGAGGAAACTTGTGACTGATGAAGAGAATTTCCATTTTAGGATGTCGACAACCTTTTTTTAAGTCCGAGATAAGCAAAAAAACCAAAAATGATCCAAAAAACTTGTCGTGAACGCCTGATTAAAGCGATGATCAACCATACTTGAATCGTATAAATACCAGCACTAGTCAATAGTAACCTATTGCCAAATTCCTCAATACCGATTTGAGCTGGAATAAAAGCACCAAAACTTTTGATAATCACAATACCCATGTCCATAAATTGACTCAGTACAATCGGAATCGTAATTCCAGAAAAATATATAATAAGGAAAAGCTCAAAAGCTCCAACAACCCAGTGCAGAAAAAAATAAAGATAAGCCCGATAACATTTATAAGGTTGACTTTGATGAAATACCAAAACCGCATTGAGCACGAGCTGAAGGCGTATACTGAGCCTTCTGAAAAATTTGCATGATAATGCCGATGCAACCTGTAGTTTTTTAGACCTTTTGAGTAGAAAAAAGATAATCAGAGGAATTGAAAAGAGTGCGATGACCAATATCCATAAGATCACAAGCGTTTGGTCAGGTATATTTTTATTAAAAGAGCTGGTTAAGAACCAAAAACCGGTAATGCCAAATAATGAAAATTGTGTTGTAATGGCTAAAAAGCGGGATATGAGCACAGAATTGACAATCTCTTGTGGAGAGGTACCCGTAGGTTTTAGGAGAACGGTTTTAATATAATCACCACCTATTATACTGGTTGGATTGAATAAGCCTATCGTTTCACCAATGTGCCGAATACAAAATAGCTGCCATAAAGATAATCTTTTTGGTTTTTCAATAAAGCAGTTTTGCCATCCAGCAGTTCCAAAAAGATAAGCCAGACCAGTAATAACGATAATCCAAACCAAGTTCCAACCCATATGAGCAACTTCCTTTAATACTGCTCCCAGATCGATATGGCTAATGAAAACAGATAAAGAAATAATAAGGAGCAGAACAAGTATTGATTTTAAAATTTTTATCCGTATCAACCTGCCTGAAATTTAATCATGGAATCTGCCGCATCCATACTCATTTGTTCGAGTTCCTCAAAATATACAGCTGCTAATGAATTCCAATCCATTGATTTACTAAATTGCAATCCAGCATTTCCAATGTCATTTCTAAGTTGTTTATCTCTTAATAATTGTATAATGCGTTTGACAAACGCCGCGGCATCTTTAGATTTACACTTAAAACCGTTAACACCTTCAGTTACGAGGTCTGCAGAACCACCGCCATCTGCAATAACACAAGGAAGAGCCGATGCCATAGCCTCAATCACAACATTGCCGTAAGTTTCTGAATGAGAAGGAAAAACAAATAAAGTTGAGGAAGCATATAACTTCGCGAGATCATCATGATTTAGTTTACCTAAAAAAAGTGCATCGGGCATACTTTGACGACATGCATCCATCGCCGAACCATCACCCGCAACAATAAAATTTAAGGGAATAGATTGTTGCTTTAATAAGCTGTAGATGTCGATCAGTGTTTTTAAGTTCTTTTCCCATACAAGACGACTGGCAAATAGTATTGTTGGATAATTGTTTCCCGTTATTTCTGCCATCCAATTTTCATCCTTTTTATTAGGTGAAAACAAGGTGTTGTCAATTCCTCGTTTCCAGATCTGCATCAAGGTCGGGTTGATACCCATTTTTGTGAGTTCAGATACAATACTAGTTGTAGGTACATAGACCTTGTCACAGTTATTATAGAATTTATTCTGTGTTTGAATAATCCTTTTCTTTGTTGGGCCGACTAAGAAAGAAAAATGTTTAAGATAATAATCAATATAGCTTACGAAGTGTGTGTGGTAAATACTGATCACCGGTTTTTGGTTTTTTAGAGCATAGCGCTGTGCATAAAATCCTAAAAGTGAAGGTGTGGCGATATGAATAATGTCAGGATTGAAATCTTGTAGTCTTTTCCGAATACGTTGATCTACCAAGGCTGGAATAGCCATAGTATAGTTTTGCTGTATGGGAATACTTAAAGACGGTATTTTCATACATTCAAAATCTTGTATTTGATCTGGTCCTGTGCCATAAATAAACAAAAACTCAAATCTATTTTTATCGATGCGGTCGACAAGCTGAAAAATTGTACGTGCAGCTCCATCAAAATCTGGAATCATGATT
Organism: Sphingobacterium sp. MAE; assembly: GCF_056711605.1. Taxonomy (NCBI): domain Bacteria; kingdom Pseudomonadati; phylum Bacteroidota; class Sphingobacteriia; order Sphingobacteriales; family Sphingobacteriaceae; genus Sphingobacterium; species Sphingobacterium sp. MAE. The sequence goes on from NZ_CM160044.1 coordinate 497,804, forward strand.
TCGGCAAAAAAAGCAACTCTTATCATGGTGAATTATTTATTCAAAGTAAAGAGCTCTATGTTTCCTTATGAATAAGCCTAGATGAACAAATGATGGTTTTTATATTATCCCGATATTATCACAAGATCAGTTGAATGTTGATTTACATACCGATTTCATTTTTGTCCATCCTTATTTTTCATTTAATAGCAATATGATGATGCATCTTGCTGTATTCACCCTGGCCTCATTCCTGTAGAACTAGGTGTGAGTTATTTAATAGTATGTTTTTTATATCGATCATATTTCAATGAAAATTTGATACGCTATATAAGAGTCAATGTACCTGTATAGTGTTCTACTATAAAAGCATACTAAATTCTGACCAACTTCGTATTTAATACCGGTATAGTAGGGGGATAACAGGGGGTTTATAGGGGGTTAGTAGGGGTATATCCCTACTAACTCCCTATAAACCCTAAGTAATGTCTGGTGTATTCCCCATTTAATAGTGAAGTTGGTATGTAGTTGGTCAGAATTTGTCTTTAAGATCTTATATATATATTGTAAACTAACGGAGGGATCGGGTGATGTGACGCATTAATTAAGTAACATAGTGACGGAGTGATCAAGTGACATAGTAACCTAGTAACCGAGTAACGCAGTATTTGTGTGAAGAACCCATATATGAACGGGTGACGGGCGTGTCCGCACACAGATGGCCCCAGACCAACTAACAATGTGATCCATAGCAAAAGGTAATCCATATCCGACCCAGCATGCTCATCAGGTGGCATCCAGATAAATTATCGGTCACATTTCTAGCCCTTTACCGTGTCGCGGTAAACTATTTCCGGAAAACATTAGGAAGTGAAGTATAAAAGTTCCTATCTTTGCACCACTCCGCAAGGGAGGAACGGCCGATCCGAGAGGGGAAGCACTGAAAAAAGAAGGGTTTAATTTAGTTTAAACGCAGAAACTTAAGGAAAACAAAAAAATAAATTTTCACATTTATTTTGGAGATACCAAAAAGATTTCTACCTTTGCAGTCCCAACGGAAACGAAGGGAAAACAAACAAGACCGATACCGGCGCAATGCCGACATCATATAAAGCCGAAGCGAGATGCGGGAGCGAAGAAAGTTCTTTAAAAATATAATCATGTAACGTAACGAGTAGTGTTGAGAAACAACGAAAGTTAAAAAAATCAACCTGTTCAATTTTAGAATTAGAAATAAAATACAAGACAATTCTATTTATTATAAATAGTCTTGATCTTACACTTCATTTTACAATGGAGAGTTTGATCCTGGCTCAGGATGAACGCTAGCGGCAGGCCTAATACATGCAAGTCGGACGGGATTCAGGGAGTAGCTTGCTACAAACTGATGAGAGTGGCGCACGGGTGCGTAACGCGTGAGCAACCTACCCATATCAGGGGGATAGCCTCTCGAAAGAGAGATTAACACCGCATAACATCATTTACCGGCATCGGATTATGATCAAATATTTATAGGATATGGATGGGCTCGCGTGACATTAGCTAGTTGGAGGGGTAACGGCCCACCAAGGCTACGATGTCTAGGGGCTCTGAGAGGAGAATCCCCCACACTGGTACTGAGACACGGACCAGACTCCTACGGGAGGCAGCAGTAAGGAATATTGGTCAATGGAGGGAACTCTGAACCAGCCATGCCGCGTGCAGGATGACTGCCCTATGGGTTGTAAACTGCTTTTGTCAGGGAATAAACCTTTCCACGTGTGGGAAGCTGAATGTACCTGAAGAATAAGGATCGGCTAACTCCGTGCCAGCAGCCGCGGTAATACGGAGGATCCAAGCGTTATCCGGATTTATTGGGTTTAAAGGGTGCGTAGGCGGTCCTATAAGTCAGTGGTGAAAGACGGCAGCTTAACTGTCGCAGTGCCTTTGATACTGTAGGACTTGAATCTATTTGAAGTGGGCGGAATAAGACAAGTAGCGGTGAAATGCATAGATATGTCTTAGAACTCCGATTGCGAAGGCAGCTCACTAAGTTAGTATTGACGCTGATGCACGAAAGCGTGGGGATCAAACAGGATTAGATACCCTGGTAGTCCACGCCCTAAACGATGATAACTCGATGTTTGCGATACACAGTAAGCGTCCAAGCGAAAGCGTTAAGTTATCCACCTGGGGAGTACGGTCGCAAGATTGAAACTCAAAGGAATTGACGGGGGCCCGCACAAGCGGAGGAGCATGTGGTTTAATTCGATGATACGCGAGGAACCTTACCCGGGCTTGAAAGTTAGTGAATGATCCAGAGACGGATCAGTCCTTCGGGACACGAAACTAGGTGCTGCATGGCTGTCGTCAGCTCGTGCCGTGAGGTGTTGGGTTAAGTCCCGCAACGAGCGCAACCCCTATGTTTAGTTGCCAGCACATTAAGGTGGGGACTCTAAACAGACTGCCAGCGTAAGCTGTGAGGAAGGTGGGGACGACGTCAAGTCATCATGGCCCTTACGTCCGGGGCTACACACGTGCTACAATGGATGGTACAGCGGGCAGCTACATAGCAATATGGTGCTAATCTCTAAAAGCCATTCACAGTTCGGATTGAGGTCTGCAACTCGACCTCATGAAGTTGGATTCGCTAGTAATCGCGTATCAGCAATGACGCGGTGAATACGTTCCCGGGCCTTGTACACACCGCCCGTCAAGCCATGAAAGTTGGGGGTACCTAAAGCATGTAACCGCAAGGAGCGTGTTAGGGTAAAACCGATAATTGGGGCTAAGTCGTAACAAGGTAGCCGTACCGGAAGGTGCGGCTGGAATACCTCCTTTCTAGAGCATTCAAGATTGAAGCTCGTTACGTACACACATGATTTATATAAGAAACAAACAAGAGACAAAACATTTGAAGAAATGTGCCCATCCCTGATTGGATGGTCCAGAGAGATAGAAAGATAAGCTAGTCCCGTAGCTCAGTTGGTTAGAGCACTACACTGATAATGTAGGGGTCAGCAGTTCAAATCTGCTCGGGACTACCAAAAATACACGGGGAATTAGCTCAGCTGGCTAGAGCACCTGCCTTGCACGCAGGGGGTCATCGGTTCGACTCCGATATTCTCCACAGGTATCCGCGCCGTATAAGATATTTACGGCACATAAAGCGGAAACAAAGAGTTCTTTGACATATTGAAAGAAAAAAAATTACAAGAGAAGACAACAGTAGAGACAATACTGTGGTGTGCTTGATGTATTATGAAGACCCTCGGTCAAGGCCGAACGGATTAATGCGTAGCACCATGGTTATATATCAAAACGCAACCCATAGTAGCAAAAGGGCTATGAGGTGAAGAAAGTAAATAAGGGCACACGGGGGATGCCTAGGCTCTCAGAGGCGATGAAGGACGTGATAAGCTGCGATAAGCTTCGGGGATTAGCAAATGTGAGATTGATCCGAAGATTTCCGAATGGGGCAACCTAGCATACTGAAGGTATGCTGTAAAATACGCGAACGCGCTGAACTGAAACATCTAAGTAGGCGTAGGAGAAGAAAATAATAATGATTTCCCAAGTAGTGGCGAGCGAACGGGAAAGAGCCCAAACCAACTTTGTTACGGCATGGTTGGGGTTGTAGGGCTGCGAAGTGGCATTAGCAAACAGAAGTGGAATGGGATGGGAAGCCCAGCGATACACGGTGATAGCCCTGTACACGTATAGAATGCTAGCCTAGCAGTACCCTGAGTACCGCGGGGTCGGAGACGCCCTGTGGGAATCTGTCAGCACCATCTGATAAGGCTAAATACTCCTGAGAGACCGATAGTGAACTAGTACCGTGAGGGAAAGGTGAAAAGAACCTCGAACAGAGGAGTGAAAAGAACCTGAAACCGTGTGCTTACAAGCGGTCGGAGCTGGCAGGTCCAGTGACGGCGTGCCTTTTGCATAATGAGCCTACGAGTTACTCTTGTCTGGCAAGGTTAAGTGGTTCAGCCACGTATCCGAAGCGAAAGCGAGTCTTAATAGGGCGCATAGTCAGATGAGGTAGACGCGAAACCTTGTGATCTACCCTTGGGCAGGTTGAAGTTGCAGTAACATGTAATGGAGGACCGAACCGATAAACGTTGAAAAGTTTCCGGATGACCTGAGGGTAGGGGTGAAAGGCTAATCAAACTGGGAAATAGCTCGTACTCCCCGAAATGTTTTTAGGAACAGCGTCGGCATGGAGTCTTATAGAGGTAGAGCTACCGATTGGGTGCGGGGGAGTCAAATCCTACCAAATCCAGACGAACTCCGAATGCTATAAGATATGGCCGGCAGTGAGGCTTTGGGTGCTAAGGTCCAAGGCCGAGAGGGAAAGAACCCAGACCATCAGCTAAGGTCCCTAAATATACGCTAAGTTGAACTAACGAGGTCCGATTGCCTAGACAGCTAGGATGTTGGCTTGGAAGCAGCCATTCATTTAAAGAGTGCGTAACAGCTCACTAGTCGAGCGATCGGGCGTGGATAATAAACGGGCATCAAGTGTATTACCGAAGCTATGGATTCATACTGAAAGATGTATGTCTGGTAGGGGAGCATTCTATTTACGGCGAAGCGGTCTGGTAATGGTCCGTGGAGTGGATAGAAAAGCAAATGTAGGCATAAGTAACGATAAGGCGGGTGAGAAACCCGCCCACCGAAAGACTAAGGTTTCCTGATCAACGCTAATCGGATCAGGGTTAGTCGGGGCCTAAGGCGCATCCGAAGGGAGCAAGCCGATGGACAACTGGTTAATATTCCAGTACTTTTTATAACTGCGATGTGGTGACGGAGTAGTGACACTGCCGCGAACTGACGGAATAGTTCGTTAAAAGGCGTAGGTATAGGGACGGTAGGCAAATCCGCCGACCCTGCTGAAACCCAATAGTACAGCAAAGCTTCGGCGGCGCTGATAGAGCAGGTAAACAGACTTCCAAGAAAACCCGCTAAGCTTCAGGTTATAAAAACCCGTACCGTAAACCGACACAGGTAGTCGAGGAGAGAATCCTAAGGTGCTCGAGTGAATCATGGCTAAGGAACTCGGCAAAATGGCCCTGTAACTTCGGGAGAAGGGGCGCTTCCTCCAGCAATGGAGAAGCCGCAGTGAAAAGGCCCAGGCGACTGTTTAACAAAAACATATGGCTTTGCAAAATCGAAAGATGAAGTATAAGGCCTGACACCTGCCCGGTGCTGGAAGGTTAAGAGGGGATGTCATCGCAAGAGAAGCATTGAATCGAAGCCCCAGTAAACGGCGGCCGTAACTATAACGGTCCTAAGGTAGCGAAATTCCTTGTCGGGTAAGTTCCGACCTGCACGAATGGTGTAACGATCTGGGCGCTGTCTCAGCCATGAGCTCGGTGAAATTGTGGTATCGGTGAAGACGCCGATTACCCGCAACGGGACGGAAAGACCCCATGCACCTTCACTATAGCTTAACATTGGAATTGGGTACAGGATGTGTAGGATAGGCGGGAGATGTTGAAGTGGCTTCGCCAGGAGTCATGGAATCAACCTTGAAATACCGCCCTTTCTGTATTCGGTTTCTAACTCGGTCATGCCGAGGACATTGTTTGGTGGGTAGTTTGACTGGGGTGGTCGCCTCCAAAAAGGTAACGGAGGCTTTCAAAGGTAAGCTCAGTACGCTTGGTAACCGTACGTGGAGTGCAATGGCATAAGCTTGCTTGACTGTGAGACCAACAAGTCGAACAGGGTCGAAAGACGGACATAGTGATCCGGTGGTTCTGTATGGAAGGGCCATCGCTCAAAGGATAAAAGGTACGCTGGGGATAACAGGCTGATCTCCCCCAAGAGCTCATATCGACGGGGAGGTTTGGCACCTCGATGTCGGCTCGTCACATCCTGGGGCTGGAGAAGGTCCCAAGGGTTGGGCTGTTCGCCCATTAAAGTGGCACGCGAGCTGGGTTCAGAACGTCGCGAGACAGTTCGGTCCCTATCTGTTGTGGGCGTTGGAAGTTTGAGTGGATCTGTCCTTAGTACGAGAGGACCGGGATGGACTGACCGCTGGTAAACCAGTTATGCCGCCAGGTGTACGGCTGGGTAGCTACGTCGGGAATAGATAAGCGCTGAAAGCATCTAAGTGCGAAACTAGCCACGAGATGAGACTTCCTTATAGGGCCGTAGTAGACTACTACGTTGATAGGTTGCAGGTGTAAAGGTAGAGATATCATAGCTGAGCAATACTAATCACCCGAAGCTTTCTCAAGCAACGCAGACACTGTTGTCTTCCTCTTTTAGTTTTTCTTTCAATTGTCTATAGATTGGTATGTTGGATGGGATATTGTATCTCATTTGTATGACTAATAAAAACATTTTAGGTGCCTATATCGGCGGTGTCTACCTCTTCCCATTCCGAACAGAGCAGTCAAGCCCGCCAGAGCCGATGGTATTGCCGTAACAGGTGGGAGAGTAGGTCGGTGCCTTTTTTTATACAGAAGCCCTTGCTAAGCAGCAGGGGCTTTTTTGTGCGCTAAACTTTTTCTGTCTTTCGGATGCAGCATATCCCAGTACCGGTGCTTTCGGATATCCATCCCACTGCTGCCGCAATGATGCCATGCACCTCAATATCCTTTCCCCATCTCTCCATGATTCTGTATGTGGATCTGTTTCCGATGAACTTGACTTGTAATAGGATCGGTTTAGCTTCTCAGTTTGGTGGCAATCTGGTATCAGATGTTGATATTTTGCTGTTAAAGGGTAGGATTATAGGAATAGATTTCCTATCGCTTTTTTGGGAAATGATCTAGCTCATTTCTCTTACATATGATCTTCAACTAACCACTTGATAGTAGCTTTACCCTTTTTGAAAAAACGAATTCGCTTTTTATAAGTTTTGTACAATCGAATAATTATTGAAGATAGAATAGGGAGAAGGATCTAAATAGTCCGTAATGAGTCAAGTAGAAAACTGTTTGTCTTATACTGAAATAGGTTTACATATACCGAACAGATTACTATATATATTTTACATCCTATTTCTTTCTACTGCATATGGTTGTCATTGTCTTTTTTCTTACTGTTATCAGTTGTCCGTTGCCTAGCCACTGTTTCCCTCATTTTGATGCGGAACTTTTTTGCATCCGGACTACGTCGCTGAAAGAGTCCAGGAACATTTTGGTTCTTCCATTCCTGATGTGCCTGCTGTGGAGACATCATGTTGCAGGCCATATGTGGCCTAAAATGATTGTATATGTTGACTGCTTTGACCAGCTGGTTAAGCGCAGTTTTGTAGTCTGGAAAAGTTTCGCCCATCCGATATTCGTTTTTTAGGATACCATTTAACCTTTCTGCCACAGCATTGTCGTATGGACTTCCGGACTGTGTCATGCTTATGGCAATACCATTTTCTTGCAATATATTGATATAATTTGTGCTGCAATATTGGATACCTCGATCCGAATGGTGGGTCAGAATGTTCTGTGGGTACATCCTATGCGCTATCGCCATCCGGAGTGCTGATATACAGGCCTGGGCTGTTGGTCTGTGGGTAAGTTTGTAGCCCACGATCTTTCTGGAATAGGCATCTGTGATCAGGCACAGGTAGATCCATTTGTCCCGGATGCGTATGTAGGTGATGTCACTCACCCATATCTGTTCGGGATGCAGGGCTTGCCTACGCTGCACAAGATCGGGCCACTTTTTGAAACGGTGGTCTGATTGGGTCGTGATGGCATACCTGCGTTTGCACTTGACCAAAAGGTCATTCTCACGCAACAGCCTAAAGAAAGCGTCTCTTCCCAGTCCAATCATCGCGCTGCCCATTTCTTTGGTCAGTATGCTGCGAAGCTTAAGGGCACCCATGCGATGGGAGTCCTTCCGTATTTCTCGTACCCTGGCCAATACAAGTCCGCTGCGAACGGAATATTCCTGCTCTCTGCCCATATATTTATAATAGGACTGCCTAGTTCTGCCAAATAGTCCACAAAGTCTGGTGACCGAAATATTCTGGTAACACGACTTCATTTCTTGGACGATTTGGCCCCAGACTTTTTTACCAACCCAGCCCCATGGAGCTCCTCCGCTTTTTTGATCAGTATCTCCAGGGCGGTAATCTTGAGGTTTGCCTCAAAAAGCTCATCCCTGAGCTCTTGTTCATTTTTTATCCCGGGATCTTCCGAATCTACAACCTGTGGAACTTCCAGATCTAGATTGCTTTCCCACTGCTGGTACCATTTCATAAAATAACGAGGAGTCGCTTCTCCCGGAAGATTGTATTTCTCTGCAAGTTGGGAATAACTAAACTTGCCTGTTAGGTACTCCCTGGAAACTAAGATCTTGAAGCTGTCGCTGTAAACTTGTTGTCCCCCTGATTTACGTTTTGTCATACGCTGTTTCATAATATTAAATTTAAGGTTTTAATATTCGGTTTTTGTAAACCTTTTTCAGGAAGAGACAGTTCCTGATAGGCGGTAGAATATTACTTTTAATTTTGTCCCATCCTTAGATAATACCGTTGTATTATTTTCAATCATGATGAAGGAATTGCAGATGATGAAAGATCATTTTTCTTTTAAAAGAATATATTGGTTTTGTTTTGGCGGAAAAAAGCTTTTCCTATTAATTAGGTACGCTTACTTTATGTCATCGTATTGATAATACCGTTTATTTTTTTAAATAACGATTGATTATCTACTTATTATGTTTCATCTACTAATATGGGAGTATACATATGCCATTCTGAAGTTTCAATCTGATCACGAGCAATAGGAATCTGAAATAACACAGCTGTCGTGCAGGAGAGATATTTTATTTCAGAAGCATCTAAACCTTATTGCTGTGTATAGGTATCTATGTGGTATCAGATCCTAATTGTAGGCTATTTGCTGCCAAAAGATTTTCGATGAATCAGTCGAAGTCCAAGATCTACCATAATAAGGACGCTTGACCTGTATAGGGAGATTTGCTTATACAAGCAGATTGATCCTGCTGCTATTTTCAGTCTGCCCAGCTGGATGGCACATCATGAAAGTGGAAAGCAGGCGCGGAGCATCTTCCTGCTTACCGCCCAATGTGAATAAAAGATTAGCCCTTGCTGATGACGGATAAGATCCAAAAACAGTTCGATGTCTTTATTATTTCTGTCGGACACCGTGTTTTTTTTGCAGCACCAAATAGGCAGATACAGTAAAGTCAAAAAAATTGAACAGCAAACAAGGCCTAAACAACAGTTGTCCAAAACCTCACCGATCTGCAATTAGCCTCCCAATATTGCAGGATAAGGCACACTCTGGGAACGCTGCTTACAAATCAATCACACAATGTCACAGTTAGTTAACCTTATTATTCAGAAATAAGCAAAAAAACATTAGGAAGTGAAGGATAAAAGTTCCTATCTTTGCACCACTCCGCAAGGGAGGAACGGCTGATCCGAGAGGGGAAGCACTGAAAAAAGAAGGGTTTAATTTAGTTTAAACGCAGAAACGAAAGGAAAACAAAAAAATAAATTTTCACATTTATTTTGGAGATACCAAAAAGATTTCTACCTTTGCAGTCCCAACGGAAACGAAGGGAAAACAAACAAGACCGATACCGGCGCAATGCCGACATCATATAAAGCCGAAGCGAGATGCGGGGGCGAAGAAAGTTCTTTAAAAATATAATCATGTAACGTAACGAGTAGTGTTGAGAAACAACGAAAGTTAAAAAAATCAACCTGTTCAATTTTAGAATTAGAAATAAAATACAAGACAATTCTATTTATTATAAATAGTCTTGATCTTACACTTCATTTTACAATGGAGAGTTTGATCCTGGCTCAGGATGAACGCTAGCGGCAGGCCTAATACATGCAAGTCGGACGGGATTGAAATTAAAGCTTGCTTTAATTTCATGAGAGTGGCGCACGGGTGCGTAACGCGTGAGCAACCTACCCATATCAGGGGGATAGCCTCTCGAAAGAGAGATTAACACCGCATAACATCATTTACCGGCATCGGATTATGATCAAATATTTATAGGATATGGATGGGCTCGCGTGACATTAGCTAGTTGGAGGGGTAACGGCCCACCAAGGCTACGATGTCTAGGGGCTCTGAGAGGAGAATCCCCCACACTGGTACTGAGACACGGACCAGACTCCTACGGGAGGCAGCAGTAAGGAATATTGGTCAATGGAGGGAACTCTGAACCAGCCATGCCGCGTGCAGGATGACTGCCCTATGGGTTGTAAACTGCTTTTGTCAGGGAATAAACCTTTCCACGTGTGGGAAGCTGAATGTACCTGAAGAATAAGGATCGGCTAACTCCGTGCCAGCAGCCGCGGTAATACGGAGGATCCAAGCGTTATCCGGATTTATTGGGTTTAAAGGGTGCGTAGGCGGTCCTATAAGTCAGTGGTGAAAGACGGCAGCTTAACTGTCGCAGTGCCTTTGATACTGTAGGACTTGAATCTATTTGAAGTGGGCGGAATAAGACAAGTAGCGGTGAAATGCATAGATATGTCTTAGAACTCCGATTGCGAAGGCAGCTCACTAAGTTAGTATTGACGCTGATGCACGAAAGCGTGGGGATCAAACAGGATTAGATACCCTGGTAGTCCACGCCCTAAACGATGATAACTCGATGTTTGCGATACACAGTAAGCGTCCAAGCGAAAGCGTTAAGTTATCCACCTGGGGAGTACGGTCGCAAGATTGAAACTCAAAGGAATTGACGGGGGCCCGCACAAGCGGAGGAGCATGTGGTTTAATTCGATGATACGCGAGGAACCTTACCCGGGCTTGAAAGTTAGTGAATGATCCAGAGACGGATCAGTCCTTCGGGACACGAAACTAGGTGCTGCATGGCTGTCGTCAGCTCGTGCCGTGAGGTGTTGGGTTAAGTCCCGCAACGAGCGCAACCCCTATGTTTAGTTGCCAGCACATTAAGGTGGGGACTCTAAACAGACTGCCAGCGTAAGCTGTGAGGAAGGTGGGGACGACGTCAAGTCATCATGGCCCTTACGTCCGGGGCTACACACGTGCTACAATGGATGGTACAGCGGGCAGCTACATAGCAATATGGTGCTAATCTCTAAAAGCCATTCACAGTTCGGATTGAGGTCTGCAACTCGACCTCATGAAGTTGGATTCGCTAGTAATCGCGTATCAGCAATGACGCGGTGAATACGTTCCCGGGCCTTGTACACACCGCCCGTCAAGCCATGAAAGTTGGGGGTACCTAAAGCATGTAACCGCAAGGAGCGTGTTAGGGTAAAACCGATAATTGGGGCTAAGTCGTAACAAGGTAGCCGTACCGGAAGGTGCGGCTGGAATACCTCCTTTCTAGAGCATTCAGGATTGAAGCTCGTTACGTACACACATGGTTTATATAAGAAACAAACAAGAGACAAAACATTTGAAGAAATGTGCCCATCCCTGATTGGATGGTCCAGAGAGATAGAAAGATAAGCTAGTCCCGTAGCTCAGTTGGTTAGAGCACTACACTGATAATGTAGGGGTCAGCAGTTCAAATCTGCTCGGGACTACCAAAAATACACGGGGAATTAGCTCAGCTGGCTAGAGCACCTGCCTTGCACGCAGGGGGTCATCGGTTCGACTCCGATATTCTCCACAGGTATCCGCGCCGTATAAGATATTTACGGCACATAAAGCGGAAACAAAGAGTTCTTTGACATATTGAAAGAAAAAAAATTACAAGAGAAGACAACAGTAGAGACAATACTGTGGTGTGCTTGATGTATTATGAAGACCCTCGGTCAAGGCCGAACGGATTAATGCGTAGCACCATGGTTATATATATCAAAACGCAACCCATAGTAGCAAAAGGGCTATGAGGTGAAGAAAGTAAATAAGGGCACACGGGGGATGCCTAGGCTCTCAGAGGCGATGAAGGACGTGATAAGCTGCGATAAGCTTCGGGGATTAGCAAATGTGAGTTTGATCCGAAGATTTCCGAATGGGGCAACCTAGCATACTGAAGGTATGCTGTAAAATACGCGAACGCGCTGAACTGAAACATCTAAGTAGGCGTAGGAGAAGAAAATAATAATGATTTCCCAAGTAGTGGCGAGCGAACGGGAAAGAGCCCAAACCAACTTTGTTACGGCATGGTTGGGGTTGTAGGGCTGCAATGTGGCATTAGCAAACAGAAGTGGAATGGGATGGGAAGCCCAGCGATACACGGTGATAGCCCTGTACACGTATAGAATGCTAGCCTAGCAGTACCCTGAGTACCGCGGGGTCGGAGACGCCCTGTGGGAATCTGTCAGCACCATCTGATAAGGCTAAATACTCCTGAGAGACCGATAGTGAACTAGTACCGTGAGGGAAAGGTGAAAAGAACCTCGAACAGAGGAGTGAAAAGAACCTGAAACCGTGTGCTTACAAGCGGTCGGAGCTGGCAGGTCCAGTGACGGCGTGCCTTTTGCATAATGAGCCTACGAGTTACTCTTGTCTGGCAAGGTTAAGTGGTTCAGCCACGTATCCGAAGCGAAAGCGAGTCTTAATAGGGCGCATAGTCAGATGAGGTAGACGCGAAACCTTGTGATCTACCCTTGGGCAGGTTGAAGTTGCAGTAACATGTAATGGAGGACCGAACCGATAAACGTTGAAAAGTTTCCGGATGACCTGAGGGTAGGGGTGAAAGGCTAATCAAACTGGGAAATAGCTCGTACTCCCCGAAATGTTTTTAGGAACAGCGTCGGCATGGAGTCTTATAGAGGTAGAGCTACCGATTGGGTGCGGGGGAGTCAAATCCTACCAAATCCAGACGAACTCCGAATGCTATAAGATATGGCCGGCAGTGAGGCTTTGGGTGCTAAGGTCCAAGGCCGAGAGGGAAAGAACCCAGACCATCAGCTAAGGTCCCTAAATATACGCTAAGTTGAACTAACGAGGTCCGATTGCCTAGACAGCTAGGATGTTGGCTTGGAAGCAGCCATTCATTTAAAGAGTGCGTAACAGCTCACTAGTCGAGCGATCGGGCGTGGATAATAAACGGGCATCAAGTGTATTACCGAAGCTATGGATTCATACTGAAATATGTATGTCTGGTAGGGGAGCATTCTATTTACGGCGAAGCGGTCTGGTAATGGGCCGTGGAGTGGATAGAAAAGCAAATGTAGGCATAAGTAACGATAAGGCGGGTGAGAAACCCGCCCACCGAAAGACTAAGGTTTCCTGATCAACGCTAATCGGATCAGGGTTAGTCGGGGCCTAAGGCGCATCCGAAGGGAGTAAGCCGATGGACAACTGGTTAATATTCCAGTACTTTTTATAACTGCGATGTGGTGACGGAGTAGTGACACTGCCGCGAACTGACGGAATAGTTCGTTGAAAGGCGTAGGTATAGGGACGGTAGGCAAATCCGCCGACCCTGCTGAAACCCAATAGTACAGCAAAGCTTCGGCGGCGCTGATAGAGCAGGTAAACAGACTTCCAAGAAAACCCGCTAAGCTTCAGGTTATAAAAACCCGTACCGTAAACCGACACAGGTAGTCGAGGAGAGAATCCTAAGGTGCTCGAGTGAATCATGGCTAAGGAACTCGGCAAAATGGCCCTGTAACTTCGGGAGAAGGGGCGCTTCCTCCAGCAATGGAGAAGCCGCAGTGAAAAGGCCCAGGCGACTGTTTAACAAAAACATATGGCTTTGCAAAATCGAAAGATGAGGTATAAGGCCTGACACCTGCCCGGTGCTGGAAGGTTAAGAGGGGATGTCATCGCAAGAGAAGCATTGAATCGAAGCCCCAGTAAACGGCGGCCGTAACTATAACGGTCCTAAGGTAGCGAAATTCCTTGTCGGGTAAGTTCCGACCTGCACGAATGGTGTAACGATCTGGGCGCTGTCTCAGCCATGAGCTCGGTGAAATTGTGGTATCGGTGAAGACGCCGATTACCCGCAACGGGACGGAAAGACCCCATGCACCTTCACTATAGCTTAACATTGGAATTGGGTACAGGATGTGTAGGATAGGCGGGAGATGTTGAAGTGGCTTCGCCAGGAGTCATGGAATCAACCTTGAAATACCGCCCTTTCTGTATTCGGTTTCTAACTCGGTCATGCCGAGGACATTGTTTGGTGGGTAGTTTGACTGGGGTGGTCGCCTCCAAAAAGGTAACGGAGGCTTTCAAAGGTAAGCTCAGTACGCTTGGTAACCGTACGTGGAGTGCAATGGCATAAGCTTGCTTGACTGTGAGACCAACAAGTCGAACAGGGTCGAAAGACGGACATAGTGATCCGGTGGTTCTGTATGGAAGGGCCATCGCTCAAAGGATAAAAGGTACGCTGGGGATAACAGGCTGATCTCCCCCAAGAGCTCATATCGACGGGGAGGTTTGGCACCTCGATGTCGGCTCGTCACATCCTGGGGCTGGAGAAGGTCCCAAGGGTTGGGCTGTTCGCCCATTAAAGTGGCACGCGAGCTGGGTTCAGAACGTCGCGAGACAGTTCGGTCCCTATCTGTTGTGGGCGTTGGAAGTTTGAGTGGATCTGTCCTTAGTACGAGAGGACCGGGATGGACTGACCGCTGGTAAACCAGTTATGCCGCCAGGTGTACGGCTGGGTAGCTACGTCGGGAATAGATAAGCGCTGAAAGCATCTAAGTGCGAAACTAGCCACGAGATGAGACTTCCTTATAGGGCCGTAGTAGACTACTACGTTGATAGGTTGCAGGTGTAAAGGTAGAGATATCATAGCTGAGCAATACTAATCACCCGAAGCTTTCTCAAGCAACGCAGACACTGTTGTCTTCCTCTTTTAGTTTTTCTTTCAATTGTCTATAGATTGGTATGTTGGATGGGATATTGTATCTCATTTGTATGACTAATAAAAACATTTTAGGTGCCTATATCGGCGGTGTCTACCTCTTCCCATTCCGAACAGAGCAGTCAAGCCCGCCAGAGCCGATGGTATTGCCGTAACAGGTGGGAGAGTAGGTCGGTGCCTTTTTTTATACAGAAGCCCTTGCTAAGCAGCAGGGGCTTTTTTGTGCGCTAAACTTTTTCTGTCTTTCGGATGCAGCATATCCCAGTACCGGTGCTTTAGAACAAGCCATTCCGCGGCTGCAGTATAATCAATACCGCTGACGCAGCAATTAACAATCCTGCTGCCGCAGATAACCCATTTCACAGCCAAAGATATCGACTTGCTACGGCAGTACTGCAGACGCAGCACACTTACATTTCTTCTCCTTCATGTCCGACCTGGTTCTATATATGGCTATTGGCGGCACGGTTCCACTTCAAGCTCATCCTCCATATCCACGGCAGGCAACTCCTGCTTTTGAAATACGCTTATAGCTCAACCGGTGAACTGCCGTAGAATCGGTGATATCCTGCTTTCTATTCATCTAGCTGATCTATCCTGTTATTCTTCAATGATATACTCAATAGGAGCTTTTTGGCTTTGAAAAAATTAAATTCGTTTTATACAGGTTTTCTAAAATCGTATAATCTTTGGATATCGAATTGAGAGATGATGGTTTGCCATGCATCATATATTTTAATGCCTAATAGATTGTTGAAACAATCCTTATTAAAAGTAGATATGCATCTTTGTCTCTCGTTTGGTTAGTTCAGGTATGGTGAGCTCAAATAGAGAATTATAACTCAAGATGATGATGTAACACAATAATGTGCTCAAGTTTTATATTCATCGTGTCGTGCAATTACTTTTATGTAACTAATTGGTTACTAGATTTACATGATATCATAAGTAAGGGATGCCATTTTGCAAACGGTTGTTTATTTTAAGCAAACGATTGCTTTGTTTATTTATTTTTTATTATCAAATATGTAGTGTATTCTTGTTATAGAAAAGGTATACGACCGATTCTATAACTAATTATTGAACTATTGCTATCATTAGTTTTGATAATCATTACAAAGACTGTTTAGTTTGTTTTAAAATAGGTGATTTTAGAGGGGCTTTCTATAGCCCCTTTAATTTTGTATGTAAATTATATCTATCAAATATGAATTCTAATAGAAGAGATTTCTTGAAGAAAGCGGGTATCTTATCATCTGTAGCGGTGACATTACCAACTTTAAATTCCAATGTATTGGCAGCGACAAAATTCAACATGTCAGGTTATGCCGCTCCTAAAATTGATAAAGTGCGTGTAGCGGTTATTGGTTTAGGAATGCGTGGCCCTGGTGCTGTGGATCGTTTATCTTACATTGATGGAGTGGAAATTGTGGCTTTATGTGATAAACATGCAGATCGTGTAGAACGTGCTCAAGGTATCTTACGTAAAAAATCATTAAAAGATGCTAAATCTTACTCTGGTGAGGACGGTTGGAAAGATATGCTAAAAAATGAGAAGCTAGATTTAGTATATATTTGTTCGCCTTGGGATTATCATACTCCAATGAGTATTGGTGCGATGAAAGCTGGTGCTCACGTTGCCTGTGAGGTGCCGATTGCATTGACACTAAAAGATTGTTGGGAAGTCGTAAGAGTTTCAGAAGAAACAAAAAAGCATTGTATGATGTTGGAAAACTGCTGTTACGATTTCTTTGAAATGTTGACATTGAACATGACTCGCCAAGGTTTATTTGGTGAGATTTTGCATGGTGAAGGCGCTTATATCCACGATTTATTAGACTTGAATTTTGCAAAAAATGGTTATGATAATATGTGGAGATTGCGTGAAAACATCAAGTTGAATGGCAATTTGTATCCAACACATGGTCTGGGACCTGTGGCACAGTGTATGAATATCAATCGTGGTGATAAAATGAACCACTTGGTTGCGATGTCTACAAATGACTTTCAAATGGGGGCTAAGGCAAAAGAATTGGCCGCTAAAGATTCTTTCTATCAAGAATTTGTTGGTAAGAGTTTCCGTGGTAATATGAATACGACGTTGATTCGTACAGAGCTGGGCAAAACGATTATGTTGCAACATGATGTTACTTCGCCTAGACCTTATTCGAGATTGCATACGCTAAGTGGAACAAAAGGCTTTGCTCAGAAATATCCTACTGAAAACATAGCTTTTGGACATAGCTTCATTACACAAGATAAATTAAAAGAATTATATACCAAATATACACCTGAATTGGTGAAATTTATTGGCGAACAAGCAAAACAAGTTGGTGGACACGGTGGAATGGATTTCATGATGGACTGGAGATTGATTGATTGTTTGCGCAATGGTCTTCCATTGGATCAGGATGTTTATGATGGTGCCTCTTGGAGTTGCATCGTTCCATTAAGTTTTGATTCTGTTAAACGCGACTCCAGAACAGTCGACATTCCTGACTTTACAAAAGGAGCATGGAAGACAAATAAACCGGTTGATATTACTTTAAACGGTGGTGGTACAACAAAAATTCGCTCAAAAGAGGGAAAAGTTAGTGGTGTTCAACTAGACGTATAATCTTTTTGTAAGCGATATAAAAAAAGAGAACAGTTAACTGTTCTCTTTTTTTATTTAACGATATTTTCAATTCTTGTTGAAAAATATCTAAATTGTATCTTTATTTATTATCGACCCAACCTATGTGCAAGAATTCATTTCTTTTTATACCATGTTTTGTCTTGTTGACTTCATGCTTTAGTAACAGTGAACCAAAAGGCCATACTGCTGATCTTTTTGTTTCTCCAGATTCTTCACGTTGCTATATGGCAACAACTATACCCTCTCGGTTTTCTAATGCGGATACTACGCTTCACATTGTGGAAGGCTCAGGTATTGATCAGGTCAATATGATCAAGGTTGCTGGAGGTTATTTCTTAATGGGGTCTGATCAATTTGCGGATGCTAAGCCTGTTCATGAAGTTAAAATCAATGATTTTTTAATTGATGAACATGAAGTAACAAATGGTCAATTTGAAGCATTTGTAAAAGCGACCGGTTATGTAACTGTGGCTGAAAGACCGTTAGATCCAAAGGAATTTCCAGGTGTAGATCCGGCGATGTTAAAGCCAGGATCTGCTATTTTTTCACCACCAAAAGAGGTTCAAGGTTTAACCAATCATCTGCAATGGTGGTCTTATGTCGTAGGGGCTAATTGGAAGCATCCTGAAGGTCCGAATACCAATATTAAGGGTAAAGAGGACTTTCCTGTTGTACATATTGCTTATCAAGATGCTGAAGCCTATGCAAGGTGGGCAGGAAAACGTTTACCAACAGAAGCCGAATGGGAATACGCTGCACGTGCTCGTACATCAAATCCGATGACCTATTATTGGGGAAATGAATTGTTGGATAATGATCGCTATCTGGCAAATATTTTTCAGGGACAGTTTCCTGTTCTCAATACGAAGTTAGATGGTTACATCGGTACGTCACCAGTTAAAGCTTTTCCAGCAAATTCAATCGGTCTTTATGATATGGAGGGGAATGTCTGGGAATGGTGTGCGGATTATTATCGTCCTGATTATTATGCTAAAAGTTCTTCCGCTAATCCTAAGGGGCCAGCTGATGCTTACGATCCAGATGAGCCAGGGGCTGTTAAACGTGTACAGCGTGGTGGTTCATTTTTGTGTAATGATCAATATTGTGAACGTTATAAAGCAGGAAGCAGGGGCAAGGGAGAAGTGAATAGTCCGACGAATAATGTCGGATTTAGATGTGTGAAAGATATTTAGATCTCGAACAATTTGATCCAATAAAAAAGCCTTCTTAAAAGAAAGAAGGCTTTTTTATTGGATCAGAGTTTTAAGCTTATTTCGATAAGAACATCGATTTTTTAGCCACTAAATCTCTAAAGTAAGGATCATTTAAATCTTTGATGAAACGGATAGCTTCACCTGTAGATTTCATTTCTGGACCTAATTGTTTATCAACTTCAGGGAATTTAGAGAACGAGAATACTGGTTCTTTGATTGCCCAGCCTTGCAACTTGCGCTCGATTTTGAAATCTTTTAATTTGTTTACACCTAACATAATTTTTGTTGCGATGTTGATATAAGGCACGTCATATGCTTTAGCGATAAATGGAACCGTACGTGATGCACGTGGATTTGCTTCGATGACATATACATTTTCACCTTTTACAGCAAATTGTATATTCAGTAAACCACTTACATTTAATGCTTTTGCTAGTTTAACCGAATACTCCGCCATTTTATCTTGTACAGCTTGTGTTAAGCTGAACGGAGGTAATACAGCATAAGAGTCACCCGAGTGAATACCTGCAGGCTCGATATGCTCCATCATACCTATGATGTGTACATCTTCACCATCACAGATGGAATCAGATTCTGCTTCTTCAGCACGATCCAAGAAATGGTCAATTAAGACACGGTTTCCGGGAAGGTTTTTCAGTAAGTTCACTACTGCTTTCTCTAGATCATCATCGTTGATCACGATGCTCATGCCTTGACCACCTAATACGTAAGACGGACGAACAAGAACTGGATATCCAACTTCATTTGCAACTTGGATTGCTTCTTCTGCAGATTCAGCAACACCGTATCTTGGATAAGGAATATCTAATGATTTTAATAAATCAGAGAAGCGACCGCGATCTTCAGCTAAATCCATGTTTTGGAAATCTGTTCCGATGATCTTAACACCAAGAGCTTCTAGCTGATCAGCCATTTTAAGAGCTGTCTGACCACCTAACTGAACGATAACACCTACTGGTTTCTCTAATTCAATGATTTCGCGAACATGCTCCCAGAATACAGGCTCAAAGTATAATTTATCAGCCATGTTGAAATCTGTGGAAACAGTCTCTGGGTTACAGTTAACCATGATGGCTTCGAAACCAGCTTCTTTAGCTGCTAATAAACCGTGTACACAAGAATAATCAAATTCAATACCTTGACCGATACGGTTAGGACCTGAACCTAATACGACGATTTTTTTCTTGTCAGAAGCTACGGATTCGTTTTCCTCTTCAAAAGTAGAGTAGTAGTATGGTGTTTGTGCAGGGAATTCTGCAGCACATGTATCAACCATTTTATACACGCGGCTAATGCCTAGTTCCTTACGGCGATCATAAACCTCATCTTCAGTAACGTTGCCTAATAACCAAGAGATTTGAATATCAGAATAACCTTTTTGTTTCAAGGTCATAAAGAAGTCTTTAGGAATATTATTCAACTGGTAACGGCGAAGTTCAGTTTCTAATGCTACTAATTCTTGAATTTGAAGTAAGTACCATTTATCGATACGTGTTGCTTTACGGATAGATTCCAAAGGAACACCTAATTCGAAAGCATCTTTGATATGGAAAAGACGATCACCACTTGGATGCTCAAGGCTATCCATGATCTCTTCTAAATTGCGTAGTTGACGACCATCAGCTCCTAAACCAGCACGGTTTGTCTCTAATGATTGACATGCTTTTTGTAATGCCTCGATAAACGTACGGCCAATTGCCATTACTTCACCTACTGCTTTCATTTGTAAGCCTAATTCTTTGTTTGCTCCTTTGAATTTATCAAAGTTAAAACGAGGTACTTTGACGATTACATAATCTAAAGTAGGTTCGAAATAAGCTGAAGTTGTTTTGGTAATTTGGTTCTGTAACTCATCCAAATTGTAGCCGATTGCTAATTTTGCAGCGATTTTAGCAATTGGGTACCCCGTTGCTTTAGATGCCAAAGCTGAAGAGCGCGATACACGTGGGTTGATTTCGATAGCGATAATATCTTCATTCTCTGGGTTAACGGAGAACTGAACGTTACAACCTCCCGCGAAATTACCAATCGAGCGCATCATTAAGATGGCTTGATTACGCATGCTTTGGTAGCATTTGTCAGATAAAGTCATACCTGGTGCAACTGTGATCGAGTCACCTGTATGGATGCCCATTGGATCAAAGTTTTCAATCGTACATATGATGATTACATTATCATTTGTATCACGTAGCAACTCTAATTCGAATTCTTTCCAGCCTAAAACTGCTTTCTCTACTAATACCTCGTGTGTAGGAGAAGCGCTTAAACCTCTACTTAAAGCGGCATCGAACTCATCTTTCGAGTGTACGAATCCACCTCCAGTACCTGCTAATGTGTAAGAAGGACGAATGACTAATGGATAACCAATTTCTTGTGCTGCTTCTTTACCTTCTAAGAAAGAGTTCGCGATTTTGGAAGGTGCTACACCTACACCGATATCAATCATTAATTGACGGAACTCTTCACGGTTTTCTGTTTTTTCAATTGCAGCAACATCAACACCGATAACTTTAACGTCGTATTTTTCCCATAGTCCGATGTTTGAAGCTTCGATACATAAGTTTAACGCTGTCTGACCACCCATAGTAGGCAACACGGCGTCAATCTGCTGTTCTTTAAGAATTTCTTCAATACTTTCTACAGTTAAAGGAAGTAAATAAACGTGGTCTGCAATGACTTTATCAGTCATGATCGTTGCAGGGTTCGAGTTGATGATGGAAACTTCAATGCCTTCTTCTTTTAAAGAAAGGGCTGCTTGAGATCCCGAATAATCAAATTCACAGGCTTGACCAATTACAATTGGACCTGATCCAATGATTAAAACCGATTTAATGGAGGTGTTTCTTGGCATTATATCTAGTTCAAAAAATAAAATTTCAAAGTATGAACAAAGACAATCAAAAATGCGCTTCGAGAAGGGTATATTCCGACCGCTTTGTCGGAGTGCAAAATTACATTATTTTATTTGATTTTTTGGAATTTATTTTCAGATAAATCATTTAAACAAAATAGGGAAACAAAAAATGGAGAAGCAACTTGTTTTGAAATCGCGCTTCTCCATCATTTTGATGCTGTATTTAATACACAATCAGTTCATCTGCAAACAGAAATCCTTTTTTAGGATTTGTCGCTACAACACGAACATAACGTGCATGCTGCGGCTTTGCCAATTTAAGTTCAAACCGTTTAAATGTTAATGTCGGATCTTGGTCTGAGACATCATTTTGAACGATACCTACTTCTCTAAATGTACGACCATTTTCGGATAATAATACTTTAAATTCTCCCGGCATATATACTCCTGGGCCGGTAATTTGCATGAAGTTCATCGCCACACTACTGATTTCTTCACGGCGCTCAAAATCAACAACTACATCGAGATCTTTCAAAAATCCCTGCCATTGACCATCTTGGTAGGTCAGTCCGCCTTTGATTCCATTTGTTAACGTCAATTCCTGTTGTGCAGGATAACCATCACTCCATTTGTTATTGTTGGTAACCGTTTTTCCGATCGCTTTATGCACATCCAATTGAATCGTTTCGATCGGTCCGACTTGAGTAGAGTCCAAGAAATAAGCCGCTTTTATAATTGCTGGTACAGATAGATCAAACGAGTTGTTATAAGGAGTCGCCTGGTAGGTCGGTTTTGATCCATCTATCGTGTAGCGGATATTGCTGGCATGCAATTGCTCGGTACTTAAGGTAACGTTATTAGATCCCTTCTTTTCGTCAAATACGACAGTTCCTTTAACATTGTAGGATGGTCGATAGTAGTTGATATCAAAGTGCTGTAAGATTTTGTAGTGCGATTGCAGTCGCTTATGAAAATTTGGCCAATTTTTAAGATCCGATTTTGTCCATACCACTTCCGATAAAGCTAATGCTCTGGGAAAAGCCATGTATTCGAGTTGAAAATAGTTAGGCATATATTCTGCCCATAAGTTACCTTGAGCTCCTAATACATGTTTTATTTTATCTTCTTGAATACCACTTGGGATGGGGTTATATTCGTAGACTTTGCTGATCGGAAGATATCCACCTATGGTCTCGGGTTGTGTTCTCGGATCTGTCTGGTAGGAGTCAAAATAAAGGTGAGATCCTGGAGTCATGATCACATCATGACCTGCATTGGCTGAGTTGATTCCGCCAGATTCACCTCTCCAGCTCATGACCGTCGCACCTTTTGTCAAACCGCCTTCTAAAATCTCGTCCCAACCAATGATCTTGCGACCTTTGGATTGAACATATTCATCAATTTGTTTAATGAGATAACTTTGTAATTCTTCTTCAGATTTTAAGCCTTCTTTTGTTTTTAATGCTTGACATTTAGGACAAGTTTTCCAATGTTTTTTATCGGCCTCATCGCCACCAATGTGAATATAAGGGGAAGGGAATATTGCAATGACTTCATCCAGTACATTTTTTAAAAATTCAAAAGTTTTTTCATTGCCTATACAAAATTCTGATTGGGTATAGGGTTTGCCCGAACACGATAATTCGGGATAAATTGCCAACACTTCTTCTGAATGTCCAGGCATCTCGATTTCCGGAATAATATTTATTCCTTTTTTAGCCGCATATTCTACTAGCTCGCGCGCTTGTTCTTGTGTGTAAAATCCACCGCTGGCATTTGGCGTTCCTGCATCAACATATTGACGGCCATTATTCCACCAATCTTTCCATTTGACATGTGTACGCCACGCTGCTTTCTTGGTCAGTTCTGGATATTGTTTGATTTCTAATCTCCATCCTGCACCATCGGTGAGGTGCCAGTGTAAATTATTGAATTTGTAGATCGCCATAATGTCCACAAATTTCTTCATGATATTGAAAGGAATAAAGTGTCGAGATGGGTCTAAATGAAGTCCGCGATAAGAAAAAGTAGGCTTGTCTTCTATATCTAGTGCAGCAATTTGTGTTGGATCGTCTTGTAAATAACCCAATTGGACTAATGTGTAGATTGCATTGATAACTGGAGCAACGTCATGCGCTAGTACGACGATTCCTTTTTCGCTGATGGCGATACGATATGCTGATTTGTCCAATTTATCGGAGTCTTCAGCTTTTAAGATACGAATACCTTCCTTAGGTGCTTTCTTGATCTTTTTTACAATTTCAGTGGTTAAGGATGCAATTGCAGGATGTTCGGCTAATAATTGACTCGCACTTACAAAATCTTGTGAAACAAAGATTTTGGGATGAGTCGGTATGTGATAGGTTCCTACCGCTAAGGTCAGACTTGCCGGTTTAGGGATTAAGTCGAAATTTTGTTGTGCAAATATATTCAGAGGCAACAACCCCGCTAATAGTACCAAAGTTATTGAATGGCTAAATCGCATATGCATTGGGATTAAATGTGATGTTTCACAAATATCATAAAAAAAACAATATGTTTAATACTAATGCGTACAACTAGAAACGGATATTATGATAGTATTCAAACAAATTGGCAATTAAAAATTACATTTATAATCATTAACTTTGCCTTATGATTGAACTTCCAGTTATTCCTGCAACACAAACACAGCGTAAGCCAGATTGGTTGCGTGTAAAATTGCCAGTTGGTAAAGAATACAGACATGTAAGAGGCCTTGTAGATGAGCATAAGCTACATACGATTTGTGAGAGTGGTAATTGCCCGAATATGGGTGAATGTTGGGGTGCGGGAACCGCTACATTTATGATTTTAGGAAATATCTGTACGCGTTCTTGTTCATTTTGTGCTGTAGCGACGGGTCGTCCCAAAGCAGTTGAATTGGATGAACCTGCGCGTGTTGCCAATTCTGTTAAATTGATGCAAGTGAAGCATTGCGTCATTACATCTGTTGATCGTGATGACCTGAAGGATGGTGGTTCTATCATCTGGGCAGAAACCATTAACGCTATTCGCCAAGAAAGTCCTACAACGACATTAGAAACTTTAATCCCTGATTTCAAGGGACAATGGGAAAATCTTGATCGTGTACTTGCTGTTCGTCCAGAGGTTGTCTCTCATAATATTGAAACGGTTAGACGTTTGACTCGTGAAGTACGTATACAGGCAAAATATGATCGCTCATTAGAATGTCTCCGCCGTATTTCTGAAGCAGGTCTGCGTACAAAATCAGGTATTATGCTTGGTTTTGGAGAAACTGAAGCAGATGTTATCGAAACTATGCAGGACTTATTTAATGTAGGTGTTGATATTTTAACCATTGGTCAGTACCTCCAACCTACCAAAGCGCATCATCCGGTAGTGGAGTGGATAACACCAGCTCAATTTGATGTATACAAAGAAATTGGTTTAAAAATGGGATTCAAATATGTGGAGTCAGGTCCCCTAGTAAGATCTTCATACCACGCAGAGAAACATTTGTTTGATATGCAATAGTGGTGTATATATACGTTATAAAAGCCCTAAATATGTGAATATTTAGGGCTTTTTTATGAAATAATGATTTTTAATTGGCATATTTAACGATATGACTGCATTGGAACATTTCAAAAGCCTATATTCGATTGATGATGACTTAACGTTATTGTTTTCCCAAATTATTGAAACCAAAGAATTTCATAAGGGAGATATAATCTTTGAACCGGGTAGCTATTTGAGGTATATCTATTTTATAGAATCGGGTTTTAGTCGTATATTCTATTTCAAAAATAACAGAGATATCACCCATTCTTTTTTTGGATCGAATACATTTAGTACCGGTATAGAAAGTGTTTTTTATCAAAAACCATCTATCTTCGGTTTTCAGGCACTCACCAACTGTAAAATTTCGCTTATACCTTTTCAAACGATATATGAGTTGTCAAAAACAAATATTATTGTAAGTCAGATCATACAAAAAGTGTTATTGGGTTCAGTGATCAGCTATTCTAACCGATTTTACAATACGCAATTTCAGACTGCACTGGAGCGTTATCAACTGCTGTTGACAGAAAATCCTGAGCTTTTTCAAAATGCTTCTTTAGGCCATATTGCCTCTTATCTAGGTATATCTCAACAAACGCTATCGGTTATTAGAGGGCAGTTAGTATAATTTTTCCTTTTTAAGATATCTTAAAAATTAAACCGTAAAACATACGCACCTTTGTATTGTTAATAGTGATACTAATCGACCCTTTAAAAGAGTTATGAATATGTTAGTTAAAAAAATTTCATGCTTAATATTGTTATTGCCATTCTTTCATCAAGGGATTTCCTATGCGCAGCAAGGTATAAGTCCGCAGTTGAAAGAACCTATACAAAAGGCAATTCAGAATAATAGCGATATTAAAAATAGTTATTTAGAAAATCAGAAGACGCTTTTAGATCAGCATACTGTTAGCGGAAAATTATTGCCCCATGTGACTGCTATGGGCATGTATGGTTATCTCCATGGCACTGGTGAATTGGATCTCCCAACGAAAACTTTACCATTGCTCGGTCTTAATCTTTTTGAAGGTGCTCAGAAATTCAATGCCTCATCTCAGATAGGATTTGCAGGGGTAAATGCCACTCAAGTAATTTTTAGCGGATTACAGATCACTAATGGCAAAAAAGCTTTAGATGAAAAATATAAAGCACAGCAATTGATGACAGAGGCAGGTTATGAAGGATTGGCACAGGAGGTGGTTCAGACATTTGATCAGATCATGTTATTAAAAGAAGTGGATGCGTTGATTGCTGATTCGGAAAGAAGATTGAATAAAGAACATCTCAAGGTTATAAAAGCAATTGAAAATGGTTTAGCTATACCCTATGATCGTGATAAAATCAAACTGGCGATGTTGGAGTTAGAAAGTAAAAAAGCAGAATCCCAAAATAACCGTGAGCTTTTATATTTTAAATTAGAAGAACTGACCAAGATGCCAGTCGATAGTCTTAAGCTCGTTAGTTATCCGCTTGAGTTGGTTGTAGTAGATCCTGTACAGCCAGCTGTGGAGAACAGGAAAGAGATGCAAGCTTTGGCGAGTTCTCAGCGCGCTTATGAATATGTGCTGAAAAAAGAAAAGGGTGCACGATTGCCCCAAATCTTTGCATTTGGTAGTGCTTTTTACTTCAATGCATTTGATACCAAATTTAAATTCAAAGATGTACCGCTTATGGGAGATGTAAATCTGAGTGCCAATCATTTTCAACTGGCTCCAGGTTTTGCTGTAGGTGTAGGGGTTAAATGGGATGTATTTGATGGTAATCAACATCGCAATAATATCAAAAAAGCAAACCTTGATCTGGTTATGAACCAGAACAAATGGAATGATACGAAAGATAAGCTATTGCTTTTACAGCGTAAAACAAATTCGGATTATCAGTTGTCCATGAAAAAGATGGCTGTCCATGAGCAGCAGATTAAAATTGCCAATAATAATCTTGTTCTAGCATCAAAGCAATTTGAGGCAGGCTTAATCGATGTGACAGAAAGATTAAGTGCGGAAAACGAATTATATAAGCAATCGCTTAGTTTTTACAATCAACTGTTGGTTCAGCGTATGGCTGTTTTAGAATTATTAAAATCACAAGGAAGTCTTTATCAATCACTAGTCAAATAATTATGAGAAAATATATATATATCCTAGTCATCGCAGCATTTATACAGGGGTGTGGTCATGATGCACCTCTCAAAAATTCTTTTGAAGGAAAGATTGAGCGGGATCAAATTGCTGTCACCACTAAGATTCCGGGAAAAGTACATCAAATATTGGTGAGTGAAGGAGATGTTGTACAAGCTGGCGACACCTTGATGATTCTCGAATTTCCAGAAGTGGAGGCTAAGTCCATTCAAGCAAAGGGTGCGCTTGAGTCTGCTGAGGCGCAATATAATATGGCTGTAAAAGGAGCAACTGATAACCAGTTGAAGCAATTGCGTGCTAAACGGGATGGACTGCGAGAGCAATATCAATTTGCAGAGAAATCATTGACAAGAATGCAAAACCTCATTAAAGATTCTTTGGTGGCGCAGCAACAGTATGATGAAGTTTACATGAAATTTCAAGGGGCAAAGAATCAATACTTAGCAGTACAAGCGGAGTTGGCCGATGCGGAAAACGGTGCGCGTATAGAACAGCAGAAGATGGCTTTGGGACAAAAGGAGCGCGCTATTGGTGCTGTTTCTGAGGTCGATGTTGCCACTAAAGAGCGTTTTATCATCGCACCTCAAAATATGACGGTAGAAACAATCAATTTGAAAATTGGTGAACTTGCTTTGGCAGGGTATAGTTTAGTTTCGGGATATCTCATCGATGGTACATTCTTTAGGGTAACAATTCCTGAAAAACAATTGCATAATCTGACTGTTGGCAGTAAACAGACGCTATCTTTTCCTTATCTCAAGGATAAAAAAATAGCGGCAGAGGTGGTTTCGATTAAAGCTTTGAGTTCATATGCTAATATTGCGACTGCGTATCCTGATTTTGAACAGCAAGAATCATTATTTGAAGTGAAATTGAAACCGGTTCAAAAAGATGATGCGCAGCAATTGTTGACAAAAGCGACGTTTATCCTTCACCTCGATACTACAAAATAAGTATTATGCGTACATTCCTATCCTTATTAAAGCGAGAATTTCAACTCTTTTTCCAAAATAAAGTGTTGCTCATGCTTTTCGTGGGAGCGCCTATTTTATACGGTGTTTTAATTGGTGCTGTCTATCAAAAGGGTAAAGTAACCCATTTGCCTATAATCGTGGTGGATCAAGACCGAAGCCCGCTGAGTAAACAACTGATCACGATGTTTAATGAAAGTGAAGTCATTTATGTAGCTGCGATTTTGCCTGATGCGTTTAATGCAAAACAAGAGGCACTGAAACATGAAGCTACGGTAGTGGTTCAAATTCCTAAAAATTTTGATTCGGATGTGAACTATAATAGAAGCACAGAATTAACATTTTTTGTCAATGCTGCCAATACCTTGACATCCAACTATGCAAGTATGGCTGCAAATGTTTGCGCTGCAACGCTAAAGGCAGGAATTCAAATAAAAGCGCAACAGAAAAAAGGTGTTCCTGAATATGTCGCAACTCAGCAATATGAACCTTTTAAAACGACTATCATACGGCAGAATATTAAAAGTGGCAATTATTTGTATTTTATGCTACCTGGTGTTCTTTTGACTGTACTACAACAAGTCATGATGCTTGCCTTAGCATTAAGTTTTGCTTCTGAATTTGAAAAGGGAACATTTAAAGATTTAGTCTCAAAATCGTCGAATGTACTCTTATTGATATTGGTTAAGATAGCCCCTTTCTTATTGATGTCTATTGGGATATATATCCTCTATTATGGTTTTTCAATTTTTTACCGGATGCCATTGCATATACCTATGGCACCTTTTCTCTTTGGGACCATACTATTTCTACTTGCTGTCAGCTTTATTGGCATATTGGTCAGCATCATAATCCCTAGCCAGCTTAAAGCGACTGAGATCCTGATGGTGATCGCTACACCAAGTTTTATCTTGAGCGGTTTTACTTGGCCTTTAAGTCAAATGCCGGATTGGGTCGTCCATATTTCAAAATTGATACCTCTGACACATTATTTGGAAATATTTAGGGTTCTGGTGATTGAACAAGGTACAGTGGAAAATGTGCGGTCATCTATTGCTGCACTTGCATGGACGACTGTGATTTGCTTTATTCTTTCATTTGTTTTATTATATCTGAAAGTGAAAAAAACAAAGAAAGAGGGGAGAGCACCTGCTACAAGTGATATCTAATGGGTAGGAATAGATGGATAATGTCCTTTTAGGATGCGTGTTTGCGTATACAGTTTTATCCAAGTTTCATTTTATGGGTGTCCTATTGAAGCTTTAGCACATTAAATTATTAAGAGTCAATAATTAATTTTATTGACTCTTAATGTATTGTAAATAAGTTTGTTAATTGTTTTAAAGTATGCTTTGTGGCACTTGGTTTGAGCACTTCATACCAAACGACACTAAATATCTTGATTATGAAAACAATGAAATTTTCGGTATTGGTAGCCACTTGGGTTGCTATACTCACAGTGTTCAGTCTGACATTCGTCTCAGCTCAGCAAAAGCAGCCAGAAAAGATGGTCAAAAAAACAGAGCAAAAGATGGCTCCAGCCATTCCTGTAAAACAAAATCCAGAAGTGGCAAAAGATTCTACTTCGGAAAAAAAAGTAATGGATAGAAAAATGAACAAAATGATGCCTAAACCTAAACCTCCGGGTAAATAGGTTTAAGTAAAACGATACAAAGAAGAGCAGGTTTGGCATGGATACATGTCAAACCTTTTTTATCATTTATCTGTTGTGTTAAATGTGTGTTAATTGCTTGAAGTCTAGTTGTTATTGGCATTTGTTTTGAATTTATGTAACTAGTTTTACACTTAAAAATATTGGGTTATGAATACCTTAAATTATTTTAAAAAATGGGCAGCAGTAGCTGCATTGGTTTCTATGTTTGGAATTGCAACAAGCAGTGCACAAGAAACACCTCCACATCATAAGGCAGTTAAAAAAGCAGAGAAGACGGTTAAGGATAATACAACCGTGACCAAGGAAACAGCAAAACAATCTGCTAGAAAAGAAAGTGCTGCTGCAAAAACAGAAGCTGACAAAGCTGTGAAGTCAGCGGAAAAAGCCAAGTCTGATGCCGCTAAAACAAGGGAGTTAACAAAGCAAACTGTAAAAAAAGAAAATGAAATTTCAAAAGCAGAGGCTAATAAAGCTGTAGAGAAAGCAAAAAGTAATGCTTCGGTTTCTACTGTTAAAATGAAAAATAGCGTTTCAGCAACTAAAAAATCGGGTACGGATAAGCTATCATCAGAGAAATATAATGGACATGCTGTATATATCGGTCCAGAAGGTGGCAAATATTATATCAATAGCAATGGTAATAAAACATATATACCAAGAAATTAATATTGTTTTTTATAGGAGACAGATCCAGGTGTTTGTCTCTTGACAGCTGAAAAAGTTGATTTTTAACACATCAAAAAAGGCTATTCGAATAACTCGAACAGCCTTTTTCTTTTTCAAAAATCAAAATAAATGATTAGCAGTACTCGTCAAATGCTGCAACTAAATTGTCAGCAATCATTTGTGCAGAGCGACCCTCAATCATATGTCTTTCTATCATATGAACTAATTTACCATCTTTGAACAGAGCCATTGCAGGAGAAGATGGAGGATAAGGCAACATATAGTTTCTAGCTTTATCAACGGCGTCTTTTTCCATACCTGCAAATACCGTTACAAATTTAGTAGGACGTTTTTCATTTTTTACTGCCGCTTTAGCTGCAGGACGGGCATTTGCTGCTGCACAACCACATACTGAGTTTACAACGACAAATACTGTACCTTCAGTAGCGATAGCTGCATCAACTTGCTCTGCAGATTTTAACTCTTCGAAACCTACATCTGTAAGCTCCTTACGCATTGGTTCTACTAAATATTCTGGATACATAATCTTCTTTTTTAAATTTAATACTACAAATATAAGGGTTGTTAGGAGCTAAGTCAAGACATTAGTCTCAAAACAATGTCAGAATTTGAAAGCTTTCAAATTCAACGTTTTGATTTAAAGGTATTGATTGGTATTTTTGCTAATAAATTTAAAACTTAAAAAGAAGAATATATGTCATCAGTAGCAAGTACATACGTACCATACAAAGTTAAGGATATCAGCCTTGCAGAATGGGGTCGTAAAGAAATAGAATTAGCGGAAGCTGAAATGCCTGGCTTAATGAGCCTTCGTGCTGAGTTTGGTGCAGCAAAACCATTAAAAGGTGCGCGTATTGCTGGTTGTCTTCACATGACTATCCAAACTGCGGTGCTTATAGAAACTTTGGTTGAATTGGGTGCTGATGTAACTTGGTCATCTTGTAATATCTTTTCTACTCAAGATCATGCTGCTGCTGCTATTGCCGCTGCAGGTATTCCTGTTTATGCTTGGAAAGGTATGAATGAAGAGGAATTTAACTGGTGCATCGAGCAAACGTTATTCTTTGGTGAAGATCGTCAACCCTTAAACATGATCTTAGATGATGGTGGTGATTTGACAAATATGGTGTTTGATAAATACCCGGAATTGATTGCTGAAATCAAAGGTTTATCGGAAGAAACAACAACAGGTGTTCACCGTTTATATGAGCGTATGAAAAATGGTACACTTCATTTACCTGCGATCAATGTCAATGATTCGGTTACGAAATCTAAATTTGATAATAAATATGGTTGCCGCGAGTCATTAGTTGATGCGATCCGCCGTGCTACCGATTTGATGTTAGCAGGTAAAGTAGCTGTAGTGGCTGGTTTTGGTGATGTAGGTAAAGGTTCTGCTGAATCATTACGTTCGGCTGGTGTACGTGTTATCGTGACAGAAATCGATCCAATCTGTGCACTACAAGCAGCAATGGAAGGCTTTGAAGTGAAAAAATTTGCTGATGCAGTGAAAGAAGCAAACATCGTTGTGACGACTACGGGTAATAAAGATATCGTTCGTGCTGAGCATTTCAAAACAATGAAAGATAAAACAGTTGTTTGTAATATTGGTCACTTTGATAACGAGATTGATGTAGCTTGGTTAAATAGCAATTACGGTAATACTAAAATTGAGATCAAACCTCAAGTGGATAAATACACGATCGATGGCGTGGATATTATTTTATTGGCAGAAGGTAGATTGGTGAATTTAGGCTGTGCTACTGGACACCCTTCATTTGTGATGTCTAATTCATTCACTAACCAAACGTTAGCGCAATTGGAATTATGGACAAATACTGCTGCTTATGAAAATAAAGTATATACCCTTCCAAAATATTTGGATGAAAAAGTAGCACGTTTACATTTAGCGCATATCGGTGTTGAATTAGACGTATTGACCGAAGAGCAAGCTGCTTATATTGGTGTTACTGTTGATGGTCCGTTTAAAGCTGAAGCTTACCGTTACTAACATCAAATATTTAAAAATAAAAAACGCCTCAATTGAAAGCAATTGAGGCGTTTTTGTATAATAATGATTATTAGCCGGATATATTTAAATATCCATTCTTAAATTTCGGTAAACTAATCGCATGATGTATAGAAATACAATACCTGCGGATATCATGGTAAAATTGATAAACAGAAATATAATGAATGCTGATGCTGTGATGTAAAGAAAGAAAAGGATACCGTCTTTGGTACTGTGCATCTGATATATAGCCACACAAGCTAATATATAAATAAAAGAAATAATGGCTGTAACAGTCAGGTCTAAATGCAATGAATTAAATAATGTAATCATTTTTTTGTTATTTATGAATGTACTAATTTTTAAGCTAAACATTCATGAGGGCAATAGGTTGTACTTTGCAAAAGACGAAGAGTAAGCGGTACAATTAATTGTATCTCTTTACAGATTGGGATTTGTAAATTTCAAAGAATTGTGCTCATTAGTAAGCATTTTGTTGTCATAAACGCGCTATAACAACGGTACAAATTTACCGTTCTAATGTGAAGTTAATGTTAAGTTTTCATGTATTTCGAAAATCTTATTTTCTGTTAATAGCTTCTAGTGCATTTTTAAGTCTTTCATCACCTAATCCGGATATGATGATATAGTTCGCCTTCAAGGATTTTAGTTCGGATTCCCACACGCCCATAAAGTGTTCGCGATGCTCAGGGAAGTCGCGCAATGGATCTTCTTCCCACGGAAGATCAATATCCATCAGGAGATAGAGGTCATAATGGCGATTGTTAATCTCCTCCTTCACGTCTTGAGGCGTATCGCCAAATAAATAATCACACCATATTTTAATGGTCATGATGGTCGTATCACAAATAAGCAAATTATTTTTTGCTAGTGGGATCAGCGTATTTTCCAGTGCTATCTGCCCATAGTACATATTGACCTCATCCTGCAAGGTATATTCATTATGTAAGTTTTTGCAATATTCTCGTGCGTATTCTGGGACACAGACAGTATCAAAATGTCGTGCTACTGCTTGTGCTATAGTAGATTTTCCTGTTGATTCAGGTCCTACAACGGCGATTTTTATTAAGTCTGGATTTGATGTACTCATTCGTGGGTATAAAGTTAGGCATCTTGTTTGGACATTATAGCATAAAAGTACGATAAGTGACTCTCCAATCCTTATAGCCCATCCACGCGATGATGGCAAATGCGAAGTATAGAATTGCGGTGAGTAGTAGACCCTTATGAAAATAGAGGGGAATATAGCATATATCAACAAAAATCCACAGGAGCCAATTTTGGAGTACTTTTCGAGTCATTAGGAATTGGGCAACAAAGCTGACTGCTGTACAAAAGCCATCTGCGTAAGGAACGTCCGAGTCGGTCATTTTCTGTAGAAAAGTGCCAAGCAAAACGGTTAGGATGACGATAATAATAAGGGTGAAGAGCATTTCACGATTTGTAAACGAGACAATCGGTTTATCATCTTCTTTGATTTTTTTAGACCAATAATACCAACCATAAATGGCTGTACTTAAAAAATAGAGTTGTAGTACTGCGTCACCATATAGTTTACTATGATAGAAAATATAGGCATAGGTCAGCACGCTGATCACACTGATGGGCCAATTCAGGATATGTTGTTTGGCTGCGAGATAGACACATAGAAAACCGGTGATGGTGCCAATCCATTCGAGCATGGTGGTCTGGGCAAATTGTTGAAAAATCTGCTGTATAATTGCAGGCATAGCTTTCGTGTCTTTAGCAGGTAAAGATACGAATTTAGCAAAAGCGTTCATTTGCCCAAAATAATTTTAGGGCATCAGTATGTTAATAGGACTATTCGCAACGTTACAGTATGGGTTTCATAGCAGGTTCCAGTCCCAATTCCACTTACTGCACTTGCTTATTGGCACAAGTAGTACTGGCAAAAGATTCCGGCTTTGCCTTAAATACAAAACCCATTCCCATAATGTAACCCATCGCCTCTTTTAATGCAACATTTGACTGGAAATTAGGATTGGTGTTGATGTCGGCGTGAACTTCTAGATCGACTTGGTACTGTTCTAGAAGTGGGCATAGTTCGTAAGCAACTTCGATTGATTTTTGAACTTCCAGTAGCATGCGCTCTTTAATGCCCATCAGGTGAGTTCTTTTGTCTTTATGAACAAACATAAAGCCACCTCGGTGTTCTCGGAGGAAAACAATGACTGTAGCAAAATCGATAGTTCCTCTTTTTATTTGTGAATCTGTTCCGATATAGACTTTGAGTTTATTGCCCAGATCTATTTCTTTTAAGATATTGGTTTCAACAGCATCCCATATAGATGTCTTGATGCTTTCGCCATTGTATTTCTGCCAAGTCATATAAAAATAAGTTAGTTTGTGTATGTGCGTATTTCATTTTGTTGATTAAATTTACTGATATATAATGTGTTAAGAGCAATGCTCCGTATTAAGTTTTTACTACTAAATTATAAAGATTAGTGCTTACTCCCGTAAGCAAGATCTCCTGCATCTCCTAATCCTGGTACGATATAAGCTTTGCTTGTCAATTCATTATCCACTGCTCCTACCCAAATGATTGCTTTGGGTAAAAATGCTTGAACATGTCTTATTCCTTCTTCTGAAGCGATGGCAACAACAATATGCAATTCTTTGATCGCATAATCAGCCAATAGGTCTTTGCAACATAATACGGCACTTTTGCCAGTAGCAAGCATCGGATCTGCGACAATAACCACTTTGTTGTCAAGATCCGGAGTATTGACATACTGTTTATGTATTTCAAATTCACCGCTCTTCTTGGTATGGCGATATGCCGCGATAAAGGCACTGTCTGATCGGTCGAAAACATTTAATAATCCCTGATGTAAAGGCAGACCAGCTCGAAGAATTGTCGCTAAAACGGGGTGTTCAAGGAGCATCTGTGTATTCGCGATACCTAAAGGAGTTTCCACATCTGCGGGAGCGTAAGTCAATGTTTTACTGATCTCATAAGCGAATATTTCTCCTAGGCGTTCGAGATTGCGACGGAAACGCATACGATCTTTCTGAATAGTAACATCACGTAATTCTGCAATGTATTGATTGGCGATGCTGTTTTGCGTACTTAGGATGTTTAGCATATGGTGTAGATTATAGTGATCATAGCAATTTACACAAATAATCTCAATTTACTGTTTGATTAATGATAAAATAGTTCAGGTATTTTGTCCCCTACGTTATTATACAAATGCCTCATTTATTTTGATTAAATTTGTCATACTTGAATAGGATTTTATGAAGTTTCAACTTACATCTGAATATAAACCAACTGGAGATCA
Organism: Sphingobacterium sp. MAE; assembly: GCF_056711605.1. NCBI lineage: Bacteria > Pseudomonadati > Bacteroidota > Sphingobacteriia > Sphingobacteriales > Sphingobacteriaceae > Sphingobacterium > Sphingobacterium sp. MAE. The sequence continues at coordinate 533,588 of NZ_CM160044.1, forward strand.
GCCTACTGCTATCAAAGAATTAGTACAAGGTTTGAATGAAGGGGAACAATACCAAACACTTTTAGGGGTGACGGGATCGGGAAAAACTTTTACAGTTGCCAATGTCATCCAGCAAACCCAAAAGCCGACTTTAATACTCAGCCATAATAAAACCTTAGCAGCGCAGCTCTACGGAGAATTTAAACAATTTTTTCCTGATAATGCTGTCAATTACTTTGTCTCGTATTACGATTATTACCAACCTGAGGCATTTATAGCCTCATCCAATACCTATATTGAAAAGGATCTGGCCATTAATGAGGAAATCGAGAAACTGCGTTTAGCTACGACTACAGCCTTGATGTCCGGACGGCGTGATGTTATTGTGGTTTCTTCTGTTTCCTGTATCTATGGTATGGGTAATCCAGAAGATTTTTCAAGGTCCATATTTCGCTTTGCAATAGGCACTGTTATTTCTCGAAATGCTTTTTTACATCGTTTAGTGGAGATTTTATATGCGCGTACGACTACGGAATTTAAAAGAGGAACTTTTCGGGTGAAAGGAGATACGGTTGATATTTACCCTGCATATCTAGATTTTGCCATCCGTGTTTCATTTTTCGGGGATGAGATTGATGAGTTAAGTGAGATAGATCCGTTGTCGGGAAAGACCTTAAATAAAATGGAGGAACTTGCTCTTTTCCCCGCCACACTATTTGTTACACCAAAGGAAAAGTTCACCTCGACGATCTGGGCTATCCAAGAAGAGATGGTGCAACGCAGAACACAACTGGAAGATGAAGGGAAGATGCTGGAAGCAAAACGTCTGGAAGAACGGGTGAACTATGATCTGGAAATGATGCGCGAGCTTGGTTATTGTTCTGGAATTGAAAACTACTCCCGATTTTTTGATGGTCGTGAACCTGGGATGCGCCCGTTCTGTTTATTGGATTATTTTCCCGAAGATTATTTACTTGTTATCGATGAAAGCCATGTCACGATTCCGCAGTTACGGGCGATGTATGGTGGTGACCGATCTCGCAAAATTGCTTTGGTAGAACATGGTTTCAGATTACCTGCGGCGTTGGATAATAGACCTCTGAATTTTCCGGAATTTGAATCCTTGACCAATCAAACCATCTATGTTTCTGCAACTCCGGGCGACTACGAATTGCAACAAACAGAGGGTGTTTTTGTGGAGCAGGTGATTCGTCCTACTGGTTTGCTAGATCCGATCATTGAAGTACATCCGGCAATCAATCAGGTGGATGATTTTCTGGAAGAGGCTGACAAGGCCATTAAGGCAGGTGGTCGTGTACTGGCTACTACGTTAACGAAACGGATGGCTGAAGAGTTGACCAAGTATATGACGAAGTTGAATATCAAAGTTCGTTATATCCACTCTGAAGTCAAGACATTAGAACGGGTCGAAATTTTACGTGGATTACGCCTCGGCGAGTTTGACGTGCTGGTGGGCGTAAACTTGTTAAGGGAAGGACTCGATTTGCCTGAAGTAACTCTTGTCGCGATATTAGATGCTGATAAGGAAGGTTTTTTACGTTCTCAACGATCATTGATTCAAACGATTGGTCGTGCTGCCCGTAATGATAAAGGACGGGTGATCATGTATGCCGATCGGATGACTGATAGTATGACCTTGACGATTGATGAAACCAATCGTAGACGAGAGAAACAAATGAAATATAATGAAGAGCATCATATCACTCCGCGCACTGTCGGTAAAACGAAAGCAGAAATTATGGAGCAAACTTCTGTTGCAGACTTTAATGGTCTAGAACAACAGATCTATGTTGAACCAGATCCTACTGTAACCGTTGCTGCTGATCCGGTATTGCAATATCTGGGAGAGAAAGAGCTTAAAAAAGCGATTGATACCGTTCGTAAGAAAATGGAGAAAGCAGCCAAAGAAATGGACTTTTTAGAAGCTGCCAAACTCAGGGATGAAATGTTCTCGCTAGAGAAAACATTTGATGAACGATTTAAATAAACATAGCATTTAAGGAGTGCCTGTAGCATCATATGCTGTATAGGGCACTCCTTATTATTTTTTCTATTATTCTTTTTCTTTATATAAAACGGTATTGCCTTTTATCAGCGTCCAGCAATGCTGATCCTGCATTAATTTATAATCTTTGTTTTCATACTCATATGCACGGACATGTTTGAGCACAATACTTTCAGGGCTTTCTTTTACAAAAACTTCTGCCGCTTGTTTCTTTTCGTCAACGATTAGGAAAGCTGCTGTTTGATAACTTTCTTTATTATCGATAACGTCGAGTTGTATTTGTTCGAAAGGACGTACGCAGCTATCTTTTAAGGTTGACCACGTGTAGCCTGCACTTGCTATACAACCGTGAGCATCTTTGTCTGCTCCAACTAAGGGAGTGTCTGGAGATTGTGATGCTTGTTTGTTCTTGGATTGACAAGACATAAACATAATCGAAGCAACCATGACCATATTAAGTAAATGTTTCATATGTTGGTGTTTGTATTTCAGGTATTTCTACATAAACTGTACCATATAAAATATACTTATTTGGTCGATTTTTTTTATAAACCTTTCTTTTGTCAAAAGGCTTCATTATTTTTATAAGAATAAGTTAATACCTAATCAACTAAACAAAATAGATACATGAAAAAGCCAATAATTGTCATCAAGTTTGGCTCGGCTTCCATTACTACTTCGGATGGCGAAGTAGATGAACGAACCCTATTAGAAATTGCAAGACAAGTAGCTCAACTACAGCCCTATTATAACATCGTTCTGGTCTCATCAGGTGCTGTTGCAGCCGGTAAAAAGTTTTTAACCCGTTATGCGGGAACACTGTCAGAGCGTAAAGCGGCTGCAGCGATTGGAAATCCGCTATTACTACAACTGTATAGCACTTATTTTAAACCTTTTAAAATTGCATTGGCCCAAAGTTTATGTGAGCGTCAGCATTTTGCCAATAGGAACCAATTTGTGCAATTGAAAAGCACGTATGAGACGTTATGGAAAAATAACATTATTCCAGTAGCTAATGAGAATGATGTGGTGAGTAATAAAGAATTGAAGTTTTCTGATAATGATGAACTTGCAACCTTAATTGCGGTTGGATTTGGTGCTGAACAAATTTTATTTAGTACTTCAGTACTTGGGGTTTTGGACGCAGAGGGCAACGTTATACCAGAATTGAAAGTGATTGATAAGGCCGCGCTTTCATTAGCGCGTACAGATAAATCTTCAGTAGGTCTGGGGGGTATGACTTCTAAATTAAATTTTGCCCGTTTGGCCAATCAGATGGGAATTCGGGCCGTTATCTTTAGTATGCAAACGGAAAATGCACTGCTGAAAGCCATAAAAGGTGAAACGGGTACTATCTGTTTGGCTCAACCAAAGAAAGTCTCTTCGCGCAATAAGTGGCTGGCCAGCGGTAGTTTAATTAAAGGAAAAGTCATCATCGATCAGGGTGCAGTGGAAGCGTTGTTACAACGGAAAAGTCTGCTGCTGGTCGGTGTCAAGGACGTGGTACAGCAATTTGAAGCAGGAGAGGTTTTTCAGGTTTTTGATGAGGCAGAAAATATTGTTGCCGTTGCCAAATCAAAATGGGATGCTGGAGATTTAATAGATAAAGAGAAGCGGACAGATATTGTATTGGCGCATGCCGATGATATCGTATTGTTATAGTATGGAAAATATCACAAGACAATTAGAAGCAGCACGGGCTGCTACCCGGGATATCAATCAATTGGATTCGGGTAAAAAGGAAATGATCTTACAGGATCTAGCAGATGCTTTGTTGAATAATGTTGGTGCTATTCTTACAGAAAATGAAAAGGATGTGCAATTAGTAGATATCGATGATCCCAAAAGGGACCGTTTGATTTTAAATGAGGATCGGATAAAGGCATTAGCTAAAAGTGTGCTCGATGTCGCTCAGCTTCCTGATCCATCCGGTCAGCTATTAAGCAAGCAGGTATTGGAAAATGGATTGTTGTTGGAAAAAAAGGCTGTTCCTTTAGGAGTTGTTGCGGTTATTTATGAATCAAGGCCCAATGTCACGATCGATGTTGCGGCGCTTTGTCTACGATCGGGCAATGTCTGTTTGTTAAGGGGAGGGACCGATGCTTTTCATACCAATACTGTATTGATTGAAATCATTCAGCAGGTATTGCTTAAAAATCAGCTAAATCCAAACATTGTCCAACTGCTTCCAACAGATCGCAAGTTTGTGCAGGAATTGCTTACGGCAACGAAGTATGTCGATATCATTATACCTCGCGGTTCACAATCGTTGATTGATTTTGTTCGCGCTCATGCTAAAGTTCCCGTTATCGAGACAGGAGCAGGGGTGTGCCATACGTATGTGGAGCAATCTGCTACCATTGATAAAGCAGTTGCTATTGTTGCTAATGCAAAAATATCAAGACCATCAGTATGTAATGCCCTGGATACGGTATTATTGGATGCGCCAATTGCGGATTTATTTCTTCAGCATATTATTGTCCCTTTTCTCGAAGAACAGGTGGAGATTTTTGCAGACGAAAAGAGTTATGACATTTTGAAACAACTGCGCTATCCTTATTTGCAAAAAGCGGATGCTGCTGATTTTGGACGTGAATTTTTGGATTTAAAATGTTCCATAAAAGTATTAGATGGGCTTGATGCTGCCTTGGAGCATATTGCGACTTATTCTTCCAGACATTCAGAATGTATCGTTTCTAATGATGCTGAAAAATTGGAACGATTTATGAATGCTGTGGATGCCGCTGCTGTATATGCAAATGCTTCTACCAGATTTACAGATGGTGGAGAATTTGGTTTAGGAGCAGAAATTGGTATTTCTACACAAAAGCTTCACGCGAGAGGACCTTTTGCTTTGGAGAAATTAGTGACTGAAAAGTGGTATGTAACAGGTAATGGACAAATAAGATAATATGGGAATAAGATTTGAAAGTAATTCATTGTTGAATTGGACAAATGAAATGGGTAAGTTTTTGAGATTACTTGTCGATGAGCAGCATGTGTTTGATGAACCATCTTCCCTCGTATTTGATAAAGCCTATGGTGAGTTTTTTAAAAATAACCGCGATAATTTTCTTAAAATAAGTGGGATAGAAATGTTGCAATATGCAAAAGAGGAATTGGATGTGGAGCAGATCAGACCTTTAGCATTGGTCTTGATGCATGATGGCCTGAGAAGTCCAGCTAAAGAACAGCAGCATGAATTGCTTTCGAAAGCTAAGCTGTTATTAAATTATGTGATGAAAGAGACATCTAGTTTTGCTTTTGAGGATTATGGGTACTTGGCAACAATAGACAGTAAACTTTCTCAATAAAGTGCCATACATTGGCTGATCTTTTCTATCCAGTCTCTGTAAAACAAAAGGGAACAATTTTGTTCCCTTTTGTTTTATTTATTTTAAGATTTCTCTCGCGATGACCAATCGCTGTATTTCAGAAGTTCCTTCGTAGATTTGGGTTATTTTTGCGTCGCGCATCATGCGTTCCACATGGTATTCCTTTACGTATCCGTAACCTCCATGGATTTGTACCGCTTCAATACTTGTTTTCATCGCTACTTCTGAGGCATGAAGCTTGGCCATCGCAGCCTCTTTACTGTAAGGCAATTCCTGATCTTTGGTCCAAGCTGCTTTATAAGTGAGTAGCCGTGCTGCCTCTATTTCAACCTCCATATCCGCGAGTTTAAATTGGATCGCCTGATGATCAGAAATCGGTTTACCAAAAGTTTTACGTTCTTGGGCATATGCGAGAGCGAGATCATACGCACCAGCCGCTATACCCAGTGCTTGTGCTGCGATACCAATCCTGCCACCATCTAAAGTTTTCATCGCAAATTTGAATCCAAATCCATCTTCTCCTATCCGATTTTCTTTGGGGACTTTGACATCTGTAAATAAAAGCGAATGTGTGTCCGAACTACGGATTCCTAATTTATTTTCTTTTGGTCCAATGGTAAAACCAGGCATACCTTTTTCTACAATCAAGACATTGATACCGCGATGTGCTTTTTCTGGATGGGTCTGTGCTATGATGAGATAGATATCGGCATTTCCGCCATTGGTAATCCAATTTTTAGTTCCATTTAATAGATAGTGATCTCCTTGATCTATTGCTGTTGTATGTTGGGAGGTTGCATCGGATCCTGCTTCGGGCTCAGATAGGGCAAATGCGCCCAATTTTTGGCCGCTGGCCAGTGGTTTTAAGTATTTTTCTTTTTGCTCCTCTGTGCCGTAAGCTTCCAGTCCATAACACACCAGTGAATTATTAACAGACATAATTACAGCAGCAGAAGCATCGATTTTTGCAATTTCTTCCAGCACGAGGGTATAAGCTAGCGTATCTAAGCCGGCACCCCCGTACTGGGTGGATACCATCATGCCCATGAAACCTAATTCGCCCATTTTCTTGACCTGCTCATAAGGAAATACTGCTTTTTCATCCCTTTCGATTACACCAGGTTTTAAATCGTGCTGCGCAAAATCTCGTGCAGCTTCCTGAATCATTTTATATTCTTCGCTTAATTCAAAATTCATAATGCGTACATTGGTAATGGTTTGTAAGTAAATATACTTATTTTTTATTATGCTTGCATAATAAAATATTATAAATTTTTGTTAACAATTGTAAAAAAATAAGCTTTGACTTTGTTATGAATAAAAATCTACTATATTTGTAGAGTATATAGTGTATAACTTAAAAAAAATAGATATGAGTTTAAGATTAGGAGATGAAGCGCCAAATTTTAAAGCGCAAACAACCATAGGAGATATTGATTTCCATGAGTATATTCAAGATAGTTGGGTTGTGTTTTTTTCTCACCCTTCAGACTATACACCTGTATGTACCACTGAACTTGGGCGTACCGCAAAATTAAAATCAGAGTTTGATAAAAGAGGTGTGAAAGCCATTGCTCTAAGTGTTGATCCTCTAAAGGATCACTTTGCTTGGATTGAAGATATTAACGAAACACAGGATACAACGGTTAATTTTCCCATCATTGCCGACGAAGATCGACATGTATCTGAATTGTATGATATGATTCATCCCAATGCATCTGCTACGGTAACGGTACGTTCTGTATTTATAATTGGCCCAGATAAAAAGATCAAATTGACATTAACTTATCCTGCATCTACGGGACGTAATTTTGATGAGATCTTACGTGTGATCGATTCCCTACAGTTAACAGCAGATTATTCAGTGGCGACACCAGCTGATTGGAAACATGGGGAGGATGTGATTGTGGTTCCGGCAATAAAAACGGAAGACATTCCTGCAAAATTTCCAAAGGGTTTTAAAGAAATCAAACCGTATCTGAGAACGACACCGCAACCAAACTTATAGGGCTTATCAGAAATTGTCATAAAAAAAGGGATCAATATTTATATTGATCCCTTCTGTTTTATATTCCTGATCGTAAATTAATACACCTTTACCATGTATATATAATCTTGTATTCGCTTGATCTGTTCTGTTCGTGAAAGTCCAGAAAGCATGTTTTTCTTATTCAATTTTACCTGACCCTGTAGGGAGTCTGCCGGAATTTCATCCAATGCTTTTAAGATTGATTTTGTTTTGATCGCAAAAGCAGCTCCGTCGATACCTCTCTGTTTACCAGAGATAATTCCGATAACATTACCTTTTGTATCCATCACTGGACCGCCACTATTTCCTGGATTCACCGGAATTGAGATTTGATACGCGATAGTATCTCCTGCATATCCTGTTGCAGAACTCAAATATCCTTGGCCATATACGGCTTCATCACGAGGGAAACCGATAGTGTAAATATCTTCACCTAAATCAGATGCTCCGGTTTTAAACGTATAAGGGAGTGCCTTGCCTTTTTTAAAGCTAGCATCTTCTATCAATAGGATCGCTAAATCATTGGCTGCATCTGAATGGATCACTTGTGCTTTATACGATTCTCCCTTATTATTTTGCAAATAAATAGAATCGGCACCGCTTACTACGTGGTAATTTGTCACCACATAACCGTTATTGGAAACCATAAAACCTGTGGCTCCAAATTGGCTAGCTGAGGCTTCATTTGCTTTTGTAGATTTATTGTTGATATTTTTAAGTGCAGCATTATGTTCATTGACATCTTTCTTCACATTGTTCATATCGCGTTTTAATGCACTATAATCTGTGTTGGCTTTATCAATGTTTTTATAGTAACCTGAAATCCATAAAGTAGAAAATACGGCTACCACAGCCACAGCTGCTGCCACGAGTGAACTTGCTTTCAATTTGGCCCATAAAGAAACAATTTTTGTTTGTTTCATCGGGATCACCTGAGCTTGATGGTGGGATTTGTGATATCCTTTAGCAACTTGTGCTAGTTGCTGTTTAAAATCTACACGAGCTTGAGTTGCTTTCAAATTATTAACAAATTCACGGTGCTGCGTTAATTGCGCCGAGAAAGAAGGATTTTCTGCACAGAAAGATTCAAAAGAAGAACGTTCTTCTTTTACCATTTCATCTCTGAGATAGCGATCTGCTAATTCAAAAAATTCTTGTTGACTCATCATACTCATTGTTTGTTATGCTATTTCGTTATTGCGTGAAAAATAGTTTTTTCAATCTTTGCAGGCATTTATACTTTTGAGTTTTGGCATTATCTGTATTGGTATATCCAAACTTCTCGCAGATATCCTGCATCGAGTGGTTTTGAATATAAAAATCATGAAGGATGGTTTTGCAAGGTTCTCCTAAAAGGGACATCGCATGTTCCATTTGATCAAACTTTTTATCAAGCTCCTGATGTTGCTCGATATCATCGTTATCCGGTAGTGAATCTTCGTAACCCCGGATATCTACTGAACCAAAGCCTGCACGATTTAACTGCTTAAGCCAAAGTCTTCTGCAAATCGAATAAAGATAAGTTTTAAGCTTACTGCTTAATTCAAAATTACCTTTTGAAATCTTATCATAAAGCACGATAACGGCCTCTTGAAAGATATCTTTTGCCTCATCTTCGCTTCCGTTATTTTGAGCAATCATATGGGCAATAGACGGGTAGTACAAGTCATATATTGCATCAAGTGCAATACGACTACCCGATTGAATACCGGCTATGATTTGCTCATCATTCTCGAGCTTATTTGATTTACTGATCTTACTCACCTATTAATACCTTAATATAACTAATAGTAACCCAACGAGTTTAATATTTATGATGTTTCGTAGAAAAAACTATTCTACTTCAGGCCAAACCTACTCTTTTTTTTTGATAAGCGTAAATTTTTTAAACGAAAAAAAGAGCGTTTTGGTATGCGTGAAGATTACATTGGATAGCAAGCTCTTTTACTTTGATCCGTATATTCTAGCTTTTTTTTTGAAGTAACTGAAACAGTTTCATTTATATATGGAAATATTACGCAATCGAATGATTAATTGTCGCGACTTGTATTTCATTATATTGCTTATATTTTTGTATACAACCTCTATTTAATAATTCAATATGATCAAATCATTATCTATGCGGATAAGCTGTCTCATGGCAGTTTTATTGGCATCGACCTTCCAATCGAACGCGCAAATCGGAGATCCCGTCGCGGGCTTTCGTTACGGGGCCGAAACTGTTCCCACAGGAAAAGAATGGGAATCACCACAAGATCTAGCGCTCAATAAAGAGCAGCCACATGCTTATTTTTTCTCCTTTCAAGATGCGCATAGTGCACGTCAGGTATTACCCGAAAATAGCTCATATTGGCAATCCCTTAACGGTACTTGGAAATTTAATTGGGTAAAGACTCCAGAAGAAAGACCTAAAAATTTTTCTGATCCTAACACTGACGTTTCTTCTTGGGATAATGTCGGAGTTCCGATGAGTTGGAACATTGCCGGTATTCAAAAGGATGGTACACTCAAATACGGTGTGCCTATTTATGTGAATCAACCTGTCATATTTCAGCATCAGGTCAAAGTAGATGATTGGCGCGGCGGGGTGATGCGTACCCCTCCACAGCATTGGACAACTTATATATATCGCAATGAAGTTGGATCATACAGACGCTCATTTACCGTACCTACAAATTGGGATGGCCGTGATATCTATATCAATTTTGATGGTGTGGATTCATTTTTCTACCTCTGGATCAATGGTAAATATGTGGGCTTTTCAAAAAACTCACGCAATGTAGCTTCTTTCAATATCACGGATTACTTGAATAAAAAAGGAGAAAATATAGTTGCTGTTGAAGTATATCGTAATTCAGATGCTTCTTTTATAGAAGCACAGGATATGTTTCGCCTACCGGGAATATTTAGAACGGTGGCATTGACATCAAAACCGAAAGTTCAAATCCGTGATTTAGTTGCTATTCCTGATCTGGACGCCCATTATCAGGATGGAACGTTGACGATCAAGTCTGAAATTCTGAATAAAGACAAAAAGATTGCGAAAGGATTGAAAATAACCTATAGCTTGTATGCAAATGAGTTGTATAGCGACGTCAATAAGGCTGTTCAATCCAATCTGGTTTCGAGTAATGTTGTCGATGTCAATCCCAATAGCTCATCTCTTGTCCATGCTACTTTGCAGATTGCAAATCCAAACAAATGGTCAGCCGAGCGTCCATACCGTTACACTTTGGTGGCCGAATTGAAGGATAGTAAAAATAAAACACTAGAAACATCTTCAACATATGTTGGATTCCGTAAGGTAGAAATCAAAGATACAAAAGCGTCGGATGATGAGTTTGGTTTAGCTGGTCGCTATTTTTATGTAAACGGTAAGACTGTAAAACTTAAAGGTGTCAACCGCCATGAGTCTAATCCGGAGAAAGGAAAAGTCGTGACCCATGAACAGATGGAAAAAGAAATCATCTTGATGAAACAAGCGAATATTAATCATGTTCGTAATTCGCACTATCCAGATGATCCATATTGGTATTATCTCTGTGATAAGTATGGTATATACTTGGAAGATGAAGCTAATATTGAAAGCCATGAATACTATTATGGTGATGCTTCTCTATCACATCCCCCAGAATGGAAGAATGCTCACGTCGCGCGCAATCTGGAGATGGTCCACGCTAATGTAAATCATCCGTCCATTGTATTATGGTCATTAGGAAATGAGGCTGGTCCCGGAAAGAATTTTGTAGCGGCATATGATGCGATTAAAAAGTTTGATACTTCGCGTCCTGTTCAATATGAACGAAATAATAGCATTGTTGATATCGGTTCTAACCAATATCCTTCCATAGAATGGGTGCGTCAGGCTGTAAAGGGTCAATTCAAAATGAAATATCCATTCCACATTTCTGAATATGCCCATTCAATGGGAAATGCATCAGGTAATCTGATCGATTATTGGGAAGCTATAGAGTCCACTAATTTCTTTATGGGAGGAGCTACGTGGGATTGGATCGATCAAGCCATGTATTATTATGATAAGCAATCTGGGGAAAAATTCCTGGCTTATGGTGGTGATTTTGGAGATAAGCCAAATGATGGCACATTTGTCAATAACGGATTGGTTTTCGCTGATATGAAACCTAAGCCGCAATATTATGAAGTGAAGAAAGTCTATCAGAATGTAGGTGTACAAGCTCTTGATATAGCACAGGGTAAAATAGAAATCTTTAATAAGAACTATTTTACTTCTTTGGCTGATTATGATATCGTCTGGTCTTTATATGAAAATGGGGTAGAAGTACAAAAACCTGTCGCAGTAGCCATAGCTGGTGCAATCGCTGCACGTGAGAAAAGGGTGATTACCCTACCTTTTGATATTCAAAAATTCAACAAACAGTCTGAATACTTTGTTAAAGTACAGTTTTTATTAGCAAAAGATCAATTGTGGGCTGCTAAAGGATATGTACAAATGGAAGAGCAGTTGTTGGTAAAAACAGCAGCACAGAGATCATCTATTGCACAGGTTCAAACAAAAGCGCTATTGAAGATCGCTGACGAGCAAAACCTAAAAGTTGTTAAAGGCACTGATTTCGTTATCAAATTTGATACTGAAAATGGAAGTATATATAGTCTGACTTATGCCGGCAAACAAGTTATCCGTGATGGGGAGGGTCCTAAATTAGATGCCTATCGTGCACCTGTGGACAATGACAATTGGGCTTATCAACAGTGGTTTCAAAAAGGATTACATGATCTAAAACATAAAGCGTTATCCAATTCGATCTACACAAGAGCAGATGGAGCGATCGTCCTATCATTTATGGTAGAATCGCAAGCTCCTCATGCGTCGACTATCAAGGGTGGTACTTCAGGTACATATACAGTAGAAGAGCATAAAGATAGACCATTTGGTGCCCATGACTTTAAGTTCATAACCAATCAGGTTTGGACGGTCTATCAAGATGGTTCCCTCGAATTAGCGGCAAATGTTACTTCTAATGATGAAACACTTGCATTGGCGCGATTAGGATATAGTATGCAGTTGCCGGAGCAGTATAACAACTACACCTATTACGGCAGAGGTCCTATCAATAACTATGCAGATCGTAAAACTGCACAGAATATTGAACTGCACAAGAGCACTGTTAAAGATCAGTTTGTGCCATGGCCCAATCCACAAAGTATGAGCAATAATGAAGAGGTGCGCTGGACTGCTTTAACTGATGCAGCAGGAAGTGGTGTGGTCTTTATTGCTAAAGACCATATGTCAACTTCGGCATTACCTTGGAGTGAGATGGAATTAACGTTAGCGAGTCACCCCCATAAATTACCAAAAAGCTCGGGCACACATGTGCATATCGATGCTGCAGTTACGGGTTTAGGTGGAAATAGTTGTGGACAAGGACCTCCATTAGAGCAAGATCGTGTCAAAGCCAAATCGACATCATTTGGATTTATCATTCGCCCTATTTCCGATCAAGATTATAGTCAAAAATCTCAAGTCGCTCCAGCTGGCGATATGCCCATCTCAGTTTCGAGAAGTCGTAACGGTGATTTACATATTGCAAGTGAGCAGGCATCGGCAGCATTATACTACACAATTGGTAAAGGAAAACCACAGCTATACAAAGCTCCTGTCAACTTGCGTGAGGGCGGTATCGTAACTGCTTGGGCTCAGGGATATGAAAAATTGAAAGCTTCTTTTGAATTTCCTAAGATTGAAAGTATCCCGATGCAGGTGATTTTTGCTTCTAGTCAAGAAACAGGAGAGGGCGAAGCGTCTCATTTATTAGATGGAGATCCGAGTACCATATGGCACTCGATGTATTCCGTTACAGTTGCCCAATATCCTCATTGGGTAGATTTTGACGCAAATACCATTAAAACCATCAAAGCGTTTACCTATACGCCGCGTCAAGGTGGTGGTAATGGTGCCATCAAAGGATATAAATTGCAGGTGAGCACCGATGGTAAAAATTGGAGTGATCCTGTAGCGGAAGGAAATTTTGAGAATAATGGAAAACCGAAGACGATAACTTTAGCAAAGCCAGTTAAGGGACGTTTTATTCGTTTTACAGCCTTGAGTTCTCAAAATGGACAAGACTTTGCTGCGGCAGCAGAATTCGCTGTGAGCGCAGAATAATAGCTTGAGCTATAACAGTAGAGAAGCCTTGGTATATCGCGTATACCAGGGCTTCTCTTTTATAGACAAGTATAGATACGAAAGGATCGTGATTGCTTTGATCGAAATAGTAAGAATTTATCTGGATATGGGATCATGTTGGTATTCAGCTATTGAATAAACATAAGTGGAACTGGCGACATGTGATAGGTCTGACTACGATTGATTCGAAAATCAAAAAATAGGTCAGGCTGTTATCATAAGTTGAGGTGCTGGCTGTAGATCGGGTAGGGGGCCATCAGCTTGTGCGGACGTGTAACCTGGATATAAACAAAAAAGCCTTCAATTTGCATTGAAAGCTTTTTTTTCCAGCGGTCCGGACGGGACTCGAACCCGCGACCCCATGCGTGACAGGCATGTATTCTAACCAGCTGAACTACCGGACCGTTTTTACTATTTTTTGGCGGTCTGGACGGGACTCGAACCCGCGACCCCATGCGTGACAGGCATGTATTCTAACCAGCTGAACTACCAGACCGAAAAATGTAAAGATTTATTTAAAATTGGCGGTCCGGACGGGACTCGAACCCGCGACCCCATGCGTGACAGGCATGTATTCTAACCAGCTGAACTACCGGACCAAATTTTAAATGTTGTTAAAGAACTATTCGAGATTACTCTCTATTTTTAGCGGTCTGGACGGGACTCGAACCCGCGACCCCATGCGTGACAGGCATGTATTCTAACCAGCTGAACTACCAGACCGTTTACCTTCTCTCTTGAAGGTGTGCAAATATAGCGTTTATTTCTTTATTTGCTAATATTATTTTAAAAAAAAACTACTCTACGGCTCCGTCTTTCATCTTTTCGGCATTCTCAGCAAACTGTAATGCGTCGATAATTGGCTGAATATCACCGTCCAAAATAGCTGGCAAATTATATGTTGTCATACCAATACGATGCTCTGTAAATCTTCCTTGAGGGTAGTTATAAGTACGGATTTTTGCAGAACGATCACCTGTAGAGACCAAAGTTTTTCTTTTTGCAGCAATATCACCGTTCTTTTTGTTCAATTCGATCTCGTAAAGTTTAGTACGAAGCATTTCCATAGCCAACTCACGGTTTGCTAATTGTGAACGTTCTACCTGACAAACGACAACAATACCCGAAGGCTTATGAGTCAATTGTACTTTTGTTTCTACTTTATTTACGTTTTGTCCACCTGCACCACCAGAACGAGAAGTATGCATCTCGACATCACCTGGGTTAATGTCAACATCCACTTCTTCAGCCTCAGGAAGAACAGCAACAGATGCCGCTGAAGTGTGTACACGCCCTTGCGTTTCTGTATCAGGAACACGTTGTACACGGTGTACACCAGACTCATATTTCAACTGCCCGTAAGTATCTTCCCCAATAACTTTCAAGATCACCTCTTTGTAACCGCCTGAAGTTCCTTCAGTAACATCCATTACCTCAACTCTCCAGCCTTTTGTCTCAAAGAAACGGGTATACATACGGTACAAATCTCCAGCAAATAATGCGGCTTCATCACCACCTGTACCACCACGGATCTCGATAATCGCATTCTTATCATCCTCAGGATCCTTAGGAACAAGCATCATGCGGATTTCGTCTTCCTTCTCTTCTTTTGCACCTAATAATTCATCAAGCTCTTCTTTCGCCATATCGCGAAGCTCTTGATCTTTCTCATTGCTGATGATATCTTTGTTGGTTTCGATATTGCTCACCATATTTCGGTAAATATGGTATTGATCTACAATTTTGCCTAAATCTTTGTATTCTTTATTTAATTTGGCAAAACGCTTCATATCTTTGATGGTCTCTGGATTGCCTAATTCAGCCTCCACTTCTTCCCATCTTTCTTTTATCGCCTGTAATTTTTCTAACATAATTCACATTATTCAAACTCCGCGACATGCGCATGAGCTTTTAAGCTTACAAAAGTAAAGAAATTTTGTCGTTTTTATAATAGTTCTATTGCTTAATGTGAAGAAACTGCCTTCAAACCTACAATAGATGCGATAAGAGTGAAAATGAAGAATATGCGCCAGAAATCTGCAGGTTCTTTAAAGAAAAAAATACCGATCAAAACCGTACCTACGGCGCCAATTCCTGTCCATACCGCATAAGCGGTACCCAATGGCAAGGTTTGAGTTGCCTTGATCAATAAACCCATACTTAAAAATAAAGAAACGACAAATCCAAAGTACCACAGATACATGGCAGAGCCTTCACTTTGTTTCGCTTTTCCTAAGCAAGTCGTAAATCCAATTTCGAATAGTCCGCCCAATACTAATAATATCCAATTCATAACCTTATTTTTTTGCAAAGATGGCTACAATTCATGAAATTATTTTTTACCTATGTTAAAAAATTAGCGAATGCTGGCACGAATACGACTTAATGTAACTTGAGAAATCCCTAAATAGGAAGCGATATAACCTAATTTGATGCGGTTGATATAAGTCGGGTATTTGGATAGGAGATCCATATATCTACTTTGCGCAGTATTGAAAAGTTTGGACATCGCTCTCTGTTCGATTTTGATGAATTCATATTCGGCGATTTTTCTTCCCAGATTAGCGATTCGAATATTTTCTTCATACAACTTAAATAACGCTGTAGAATTTATTTTGAATAAAGTTGCATCTTCCACTATAGCGATATTCTCATAGCCGGGTTCATTCCTTGCGTAGGTGTTGATGGACATGAGCATGCATCCAGCATCATTAAAATCTAATGTTATCTCTCTATTGGGTACTTCATAGTACACACGGGCTAATCCAGATGAGAGGATGTAGATATCATGTTGTAGTTTGTCTTGTTCGATGATAATCGTATTGCGTGGGATATTTACCTCGGTGGTAATTGCTTCAATAGCAAGGATATCCTCTTCCTCCAGTGGATAATAATTCAATAAACAATCGCGTAAACTTTTTTTTAATCCGTCCATTTTTCAAGTAGGAGTTCGTGACCATTCCAGATCGCATATGTATGCTCATTCATCCATTCGCCCAGATTTACAATACGGCTTCCTTCAGAAAGTTTCCGGTCATAAGATAAATGACGGTGACCAAAGATATAAAAATCATGATGTTCTTTAGCTTCCAGTTCCTTCGCGTAACCAATCAACCATTCCTTATCTTCACCTAAAAATTGTTCATCTTCGTGATTAGCGAGTCGGCTGTGCTTTGACCAACGGGAAGCGATACCAATACCTAAATTGGGATGTAAACGGGCAAAAAGCCATTGACAGATGCTGCTGCGGAAAAATTTTTTTAAGATTTTATACTTATAGTCACCTGCTCCTAGACCGTCGCCATGATGAATATAGAATGATTTATGATCTCGTGTTATCAGGAGTTCGTCATCAATGATGGTCGCTTGTAGCTCTTCCTTAAAATAATCGAACATCCACATATCATGATTACCTTTAAAAATGGTCAATTTGACTCCTAGATCAACCAATTCGGCCAGTTTGCCAAGAAAACGTACATACCCTTTTGGAACGACGGTCTTGTATTCAAACCAAAAATCAAAAATATCGCCCACCAGATAAAGTTCTGATGCATCTGCTTTAATATGGTCGAGCCAGGATATGATCAGACGTTCTCTTTCTTTGGATTTACTTTGAGGATAAGAACCTAAATGAAAATCCGAAGCGAAATAGATATTTTTTGCTGTTGACATGTGGTCAAAACTACCTAAATCACTTCGGATTTCAAACTTAGATCTGTCTGTTTATTTACAATTGACGTGACAGGGTCTGTGAAAACACGTGCATTCGTTTTAGTTTTTTTACTCGATACCTCACAAGGCTATAGGTGCGATCCATCTATCCTGACTATGCAGACGTCGTTTGCTGTGGAAGTACCGAATTGTAACTCTTCTTTTTACGAGTTGTTTTTAAGTTTTTTAATCAAGGTAGCTAAATATGTTTTTGCTTCAGAATCGAGAGCAGCAATGGAACGGTCTAATTTTGAGGGTGCTAATCTTTTAATCGCATACAAGGAAGCACTGATGACGGCATAAGACTGTTCTTTTAACCCCTTCTCAATTATAGGTAGATTTTTTTGATCACCACTATTTCCTAAAGCAAATATTGCTGAGGCACGAACTTTTGTTTTAACATCTTGCTGAGCCATGGCTATAATTTTTGATTCCACCATTTTCTTGATGATAGGGTCAGATAAATCCAATCCTTGAATAGCAATTGCTCGAAGCTCCTCCTCTTGATCATCTAATGCAGCCACTAAAAGTTGAGTCGTTTCCTTGTTTTTATTGTACAGGGCATAACTAACAGCTTGATTGCGGTTAGAGTAGCTAGGTGCATATTTATATTGATAGCTATAATCAGTTTGTGTTTTATTGTCCCGAACTTCTCCTACTAAGATCTTTGCAGGGTCAAAATCTATAAAATTTGGTTTCTGAGCAAAGGGAAAGCTAAATTCCTGACTACGTTGATTAATCACTATAGCCTTGGTCTCTTTACCATTTGCGGTATAAAAATCAATATTTAAAGGTAAACTGAAGGTTTGTACCGTACTATCTTGTACCTGTTTAATTACTATTTTTTGCATTCCTTGTTCATAGGTATATTGAATATCAAGGATGGGGTGCCCACCTTGATAATACCACTGATTGAAATAGGGGCTCCAATCTTTTCCTGTGATTTCCTCCATAGCTAGCCTGAGCTGATGGGTTTCACCGGTTTTATGTGCATTGTCTGTCAGATATTTTTGTAACGATTGGTAAAAAGCAGCATCACCCATTTGATTTTTTAATGCATATAAAATTACAGAACCCTTGGAATAGGATACATTATCAAACATATCTTCTTTATCATGATAATAAAAACGCGCCAGTGTTTGACTTTTACCATTTTTAGTAGATCTTAAATAGCTTTGAAGTTTTTCAAAACGAGATTTATCTTCTTTATCCTGTCCGCCATCATGACCATGCCAGATGACTTCACCAAAGGTTGCAAAGGATTCATTCATCGTTAAATTGGACCAGGACTCAGCTGTCACAAGATCACCAAACCATTGATGAAAGAGTTCATGTGCAATGGTTCCTTCCTCATTATCATCCAATAGTTCGCGGGAAGTCTTTTGCACAGGTTCACCATGCAATGTTGCGGTTGTATTTTCCATCGCTCCAGATACATAGTCCCGAGCGACTACTTGTGCATATTTATTCCATGGGTATTCTACACCTAAAACTTGGCTGTAGTAGGCCATCATCGCTGGTGTTTTTCCAAATATTTCTTTAGCATATGGAGCATACGTTGGCTCCAAATAATAGTCTACAGGAATCGATTTGTAATGATCGTGCGTGATTTTAAAATCACCAACAGCCATCATAAACAAGTATGGAGCATGAGCTTGTGTCATTTTCCACGTATCTGTTCGTGTTCCATCCGCATGCTTCTGTTGGTTTGTTAATGCACCATTGGATAATGTGGTATATTGATCTTGGACAGTAATCGAAATATCCGATGTCGTTTTTTGAGCCGGCTTATCTATTGTAGGGAACCATGCGGATGAAGCTTCTGTTTCTCCTTGTGTCCATATCTGGATCGGTTTATTTGGATCTTTTCCATCTGGATTGATAAAGTAAAGACCTTTGGCATCACTAATGGCGGCACTTCCTTTTGCTTTTAGTTCATCCGGTTTAGCTACATATGATATGTAGATCGTGTATTGATCTGTGGATTGAAATGTTTTTCCCAGATTGATCAGCATCGACTCACCATCATAGTTATATTTTAAGGCTGTTTTTTGCTGATCATGTAGTAAAGAAACTTCTTTAATATCCATTCCTTTTGCATCCAAGCGGAGAGAGTCTGTGGGATAAAAGTGCGGTTTTAGTGTTACCCATTCTTGTCCATAGAGGTAACGCTTGGCATAGTCAAACTTTACATCCAGTTTGGTGTGAATCAGATCATTTATTTTTGTTTCTGTCACTCGGTACTGCTGGATGGGTAAAGCTGCATGAATTTGTGCATATGTTGTCGTGACTTGGATACTAGCCCATACGCTCAGCGTAAAAAATAATTTATGTATCATTCGGTATTTCGTTTTTGCTTCCGTAAAATCGGGTATTTTTTGCAATAAACGAATTTAGATTGTAAAAATCTTGAACAATCTAATTCTTTTTTAATCAGGCTAAACATCTGATAAATTTATTAAATTTGTTTATAACCTCATTTCAAAAAATATGAATAAAAAACTGAGTTTAATTTTAACAGTAATCGCTATGTCGTCCGCACATGTAGGAAATGCCCAAGAATTGAAATATCCAGAAACAAAGAAGGGTCAAGTAGTGGATCAGTATTTTGGAGAATCAGTTCCTGATCCCTACCGTTGGTTAGAAGATGATTTAGCGAGTGACACCAAATCTTGGGTTGTTGCACAGAATAAATTGACCTATGATTATTTAGCTCAGATTCCGTATCGTGATCAGTTGAAAAAACAATTGACAGATATCTGGAATTACGAAAAAGTGGGAACACCATTTGTAGAGGGGGATTATACCTATTTCTATAAAAATGATGGTTTACAGCAGCATGCTGTCTTATATAGAAAATCGAATAAAGGTGGACAAGAAGAAGTATTCTTAAATCCGAATACATTTTCTAAAGATGGGTCAACATCTTTATCAGATGTGAGCTTTTCAAAAGATGGAAGCTTGATGGCCTATTCGATCTCGGAAGGTGGTTCGGATTGGAGAAAAGTCATCATCTTGAATACCGCAGATAAAAAACAGATCGGGGAGACTTTGATCGATATTAAATTTTCAGGTATCGCTTGGAAAGGAAATACCGGTTTCTATTATTCTAGTTACGATAAACCGAAAGGCTCAGAATTATCTGAAAAAACAGATCAGCATAAGGTTTACTTCCATCAACTGGGAACGGCACAGTCTACTGACAAAATGATTTTTGGAGGTACTGCAGTTCCTCGCCGTTATATTGGCGCTTATCTCACGGACGACGAGAAATTTTTGATTATTTCTGCTGCCAATACGACTACAGGCAATGAGCTGTATGTACAGGACCTGTCTAAGCCAGGTAGTAAAATTGTGAATATTTTAAGTGGTTTTGCGAGCAGTACCAATATCATCGATAATGACGGTGACACCTTTTATGTACAGACAAATTTAAATGCACCTAACAATAAATTGGTGAAAATGAATATTCGTCAACCTGAATCTAAAAATTGGGTTGATGTGATTCCGGAGACGGAGCATGTATTGAATGTGTCGACCGGAGGTGGATATTTATTTGCCAATTACCTGAAAGATGCCATTTCTGTTATTGAACAATATGACTATACAGGTAAAAAGATTCGTGAGATTCAATTACCTGGTGTTGGTAGTGCCGGAGGATTTTCAGGTAAGAAAAAAGAGAAAACGATTTATTACGGTTTTTCTAACTATATCACCCCAACTACAAGCTTCAAATTTAATGTCGACAATGGGCAATCTGAGGTTTACATTAAGCCAAAAGTAAAGTTTAATTCAGATGAATTTGAATCGAAACAAGTGTTCTATACGTCAAAAGATGGCACGAAGATACCGATGATCATCACTTATAAAAAAGGTCTGAAACTGGATGGTAAAAATCCAACTATCGTCTATGGTTACGGCGGGTTTAATATCAGTTTGAGTCCTGCGTTTAGTGTGTCTACAGCCAACTGGATTCAAAATGGTGGTGTCTATGCTGTTGCTAATTTACGTGGTGGTGGTGAATATGGACAAAAATGGCATGATGGTGGCCGCCAGTTCAACAAGTTAAATGTATTCAATGATTTCATTGCAGCAGCTCAATATCTGCAAAGTAATGGTTATACATCACCAGATTATACCGCTTTATCTGGCGGATCAAATGGCGGATTGCTTGTCGGTGCTACGATAACACTCAATCCTACGATTGCAAAAGTAGCCTTACCGGCAGTAGGGGTATTGGATATGCTTCGTTACCATACTTTTACTGCAGGTGCAGGATGGGGATATGATTACGGGACTGCTCAGGATAGTAAAGAGATGTTTGATTACTTAAAAGGTTATTCGCCTGTCCACAATGTGAGAGATGGGGTTTGTTATCCTGCTACAATGGTTACTACGGGAGACCATGATGACCGTGTAGTACCTGCTCATTCTTATAAATTTGTCTCCGAACTACAGGCAAAACAAAAATGTGACCGTCCTGTGTTGATCCGGATTGAAACCAAGGCTGGACATGGTGCAGGACGCTCCACAGAGGTGGTGATTAATGAAACTGCCGATAAATATGCATTTACCCTGTGGAATATGGGTATCAAAACACTGAAATAAATATCATATCAAAGTAAATCCACTCCCAACAAGAGTGGATTTTTTATGAAAAGCTTTATTTTTACTTAAAATAGAAGAGCATGAGTACAAAAGCATATGCAGCCTTTTCAGAGGCTGAAGATTTAAAACCACATCAAATCCAACGTCGCGATCTGCAGGATAAAGATGTTTTTATTGATATTGAATATTGTGGTGTTTGCCATAGTGATATTCACACAGCAAGGGCAGAATGGGGACAACCACATTACCCAGTGGTTCCAGGACACGAGATCATAGGTCGTGTATTGGAGGTTGGTCCAAAGGTAACCAAGTATAAGGTCGGCGATCTTGTTGGTGTTGGCTGTATGGTCGAGTCTTGTAAGCATTGTCATCCATGTGATGAAGGATTGGAGCAATACTGCGAAAGTGGTATGATCGGTACCTATAATAGCTCTAAATCCAAATATGGTGGTATTACTTATGGTGGATATTCGGAGAACATTGTGGTGGAAGAAGATTTCGTCTTGCGTATTCCGACAAATATTGATGTACAAGCAGCTGCACCTCTCTTATGTGCAGGTATAACAACATGGTCACCTTTACGCCATTGGAATGTGAAAAAAGGAGATAAAGTTGGGGTTATTGGTCTTGGAGGATTGGGACACATGGGTGTTAAATTTGCTAAAGCGATAGGAGCTCATGTTGTGATGATCACGACATCACCTGAAAAAGGAGAAGATGCAAAAAAACTAGGCGCTGATGAGGTTTTGATTTCTAAAGATGCAGAACAGCTAAAAGCACATACCAATAGCTTTGACTTCTTATTAAATACCATTCCGGTTGGACATGATGTCAATCCTTATTTGAATTTATTGAAATTGGATAAAACGATGTGTATTGTCGGAGCGGTTGAACCTCTTCCTGCTGTACATGGTGGTTTATTGATCGGCAAGCGTAGAAACTTAGCGGGATCATTGATCGGTGGTATTCAAGAGACACAAGAGATGTTAGACTTCTGCGGTGAACACGGAATTGTTTCGGATGTAGAAGTGATTAATATCCAAGATATCAATACAGCATACGAACGTATGATCAAGTCTGATGTGAAATATCGATTCGTAATCGATATGAAATCTTTAAAAAATAGTTAGCCCTTATCGGCTAATCATAAAAAAGGGTTGAAAACGCATCGTTTTCAACCCTTTTTTATGATTATTGACCATGCTCTACTATTATAATTCCCAAGTAGGAAGATCACTCTTCATTTTCGATAGCGTATCCGAGTAATTCTCTTGTTCGTCATCATTAGCAAGTGATAATGCTTGTTCTTGCCACTTGATCGCATTCGTTTTATCGCCTTTTTTATATAATAAATTGGCATAAGTATCTAAATAGGCACTTCTGGCATCTTGCTCAACAGCTTTTTTACTCCATTTTAGAGCTGCATCCAGACATGCTGCATCATTACTATTTTCAAATACCTCCCAAGCAAAGCTGTTTAATTGATTAGAGCTTAAATCTTCAGATGTCAAGTAGCTGTCGATGATATCTCTTAGCGATGTCCAATTGCGGGACTGTACATAATACTGCGCTTTCATCAGTTTGAAAATAGGTTCAAAATTGATGTTGCTATATTTTTCATTGATCTCGCTTTTTAAGGCTTCCCAATTAGGCTCGTTGTTAAAATCGATTTTAGTTCCTAAAACTTCATTGATCGCAACCGAGGCAACAACACGGTTTGCTTCACCATATTTGCCTAATAGCGAATCTATTTTTTCAGGGTTATTTCGGAGTAATTCAAAAGCTTTAGATTGTGTTGTACGTGTATTAGCGATTAAATAAGATGCACACTCTTTAGTTAGATCTTGGGATTTTGTTTGCGAAATGATCACATCCTCTGCTTTTATGGCAGTGCTTTCATCGTAAGCTGTATTTGCAGCTTTAATCATGCGATGTGCTAAAGATAGATCCGTTGGATTATTTTCAAAATCTTTTAATAAGGCATAATATTGTGTTTCTGGATGTAGAGCGTCTTTAGTACGTTCAATAAATTCATCAGCTTCTCCGCCACCGACCATACGGTGGACAAGTTCTCCCTGTGGATTGAAAATCAGAAAAGTGGGATACGCCGCTATTTTATAATCTTTAGCAAAGCGCTCAGCTTCTTCATACCAGCTTTTGACCTCTTCGTTGTCCGTATCTGTTTTATCCATTTGAATTTTAGTGCTGACGAATTTTGTATTGAAAAAATCGCCAACTTTTTTTTGAGGGAATACAGTCGATGACATGTACTTGCAAGGTCCACACCAAGTGGTAAATATATCAACGAAAATATACTTATTCTCTTTCTTTGCCTTTTCTTTAATTTGGTTCCAATTCAGTCCCCGCTCGAATGTTATCCCTTTCTCTTGCCCGATCGCGATGAAAGGTAAAATTAGGAGGAATAATAATATCTTTTTCATAACCAATTCGTAGATAGTGTCATTAATTAATTTGTAATTCAACTAAAGTTATGTAATAAAATTGTAAAAAAAATGGGTTACAGAAATTTATTTCTGTAACCCATTTTTATAATCCTTGTTTATGTAGGATTAGATCTTCATTTTAGACTTTAAATCTTTTTGAATACCGTCTTTATGAACCAAAAGTGATGTTGTTTTGTAACGAACAAATTCTTTTGTTACATATAAATAACCTTTGTAGTCATTTGTAACACCCCAAGAGTTTTTAACGATGTAGTATTCTTTACCTGTTTGATCTTTAGCCAATCCAACGATGTGCATACCATGATCATCTGTTGTTTGGTAGTTGTCAAAAGCTTTTTGTCTTTCTTCTGCTGTAATTTTTGCTTCAGGTTTAGGACCAACAAACATTTCTTGTTGTTCCTGTGGTGTCATTTGCTCGAATGGTTTTGCAGGTACGTATGCTACTCCATTTTTCCAGCTGAAGCTTTTCTCAGAAACATCCGTTGCCCAAGCTACTGTATATCCATTATTCAAGGCATTGTCAATGATATCAGTCAAATCATTGATCTGAACATTGTAAAAACTATCAAAAGACCAGTTATCTGGAATCAATAATACAAATTTGCTGTAGTAAGGTTGATCAGTAACAGATGCAATACCCACATATTCATCAGGTTTAATTCCAATCACTTGATCAGCGAATGTACGAGGGGTGTAGCTTTTACCTTTGTATTGGAAGCTTTTAGGTACCTCACCTAAATATGAATCCATTGCAGCAGTATATGCTTTTTCCCAGTTTGGCGTTAATGTTTTGCTCTTTACAAAAGTAGCTAACATCGCATCCAACATGTTGGTCATCTCGCCAAAATTATTTTTATCAGATCCATAGTGTAAACCTGTGTACTCCGTTTGTGGCAAAGCACCGTAGTGGCGGAATGCATTTAAAACATCATGAAATTGACCACCTTCACCTAAAGACAATCCACCGTGTAAGCGAACGTAATTTTTGGCTTTGCCTAAGTAGGTATTACGAGCAGAGAAAATTTGTGAAATCTCAACGGGTTCTTTTCCCATTCTGATCATTTCTGACTCTAAAAATGAGTTACCAGAGTAAGACCAACATGTACCAGAAGAACCTTGATTTTTAACAGAAGTATTTTTTAAATTAATGACCTCAGTAAAAGTAAATCCAGCTTTACTGTTATCATTTTGATTTGTTTTTAGGGCATTAATTAAATTGTCCTGAGCCTGTACTACTTGTAAAGAAGCTGCAAATAAGGATGCCGCTAATACGAGTGATTTATTCCAATTCATTTTTAAAAAGTTAATGATTTTATAATGCTAAATTAAAAATAAATTCAGTTATCAGTGTGCCAATCGTTGAAAATGATTGTAATAAAATTGTGTTGAACGAACAACGGGGCTTTTAAAGCCCCGTTGTTTTTTAGTTTTCTATTTTGAGATCCTGTTTCTTCGGAAACATTAAGGATGCAACGACGCTAATCACTAGAATGCTGACGATGATAATCAACGAATGGGACGTTGAAAATCCGATTTGTACCAGCCAGTGGTGAAGCAACATTTTTAAACCGATAAATATTAATAAAAATGCTAATCCCACCTTTAAGTAATGGAACTTGTGGATGATATTGACCAATAAGAAGAACATGGAGCGTAAACCTAATACCGCAAAGATATTAGAGAAAAACACGACATAAGCATCTTTTGTCACAGAGAAGATGGCAGGAATTGAATCTACCGCGAAGATTAAATCTGTAAATTCGATCACCAGTAAAACCAAGAATAAAGGAGTCATGTATTTGACGCCGTTTTCAACATGGAAGAAGTGTCCTCCGTCAAGTTTTGGTGTTACTTTAAAATATTTAGAGGCAAATTTTACGACAGGGTGATTTTGCGGATCTACTTCATCTTCTTGATTTCTATTTAAGAACATTTTAACACCCGTTATCAATAAAAATCCACCGAATATATAAAGAATCCATCCAAATTTTGTAATCAAGGCAGCTCCAAGGAAAATGAAGATAAAGCGCATGAGCACAGCTCCAATAACTCCCCATACCAATACTTTATGGTAGTAACGCTCTGGAATACCGAAAGAAGAAAATAAGAGTACCATCACGAAGATATTATCAACAGATAGGGCATATTCGACCACATAGCCTGTGATAAATTCTAAGGCAAGGTTATTATTATATAATGCGATGCTCCCCTCTAGATCGCCAGGAATGATTTTAACATCATGCAGATGGGCTTTGATGACTTGTTGTAGGTGATCTAGATCATGGATATTGTGCAATTCGTGGCCATAGTGCCGTAATACCCAGTAAAAGCCTAACGCTAAAAGTACCCATATGATACTCATGATGGCAGCACTTTTTAGGGATACAGTTTTGTCTCCTTTTGAAAACACACCTAAATCGATAGCTAACATTAAAATAATGAAGATTAAAAATCCTCCAAAAAACATGATCTCGTGACTCATTTTCTATTTTTTTCTTTCAGTTGTAAATTTGACAAGCTCTAGCAATCCTGTTTTTATATTCATTATCAGGAAATTCATCTAATATTTTAAAAGCATCTTTTTGGTAAGCTAACATTTTTTCAGTTGCATACTCCAACCCGCCACTTTGTCTAACGAATGCAATGACTTCTGCTACTTTTTTGTTGTCTTCACTATGGTTTTTAACCAAATTGATGATTCTTCTTTTCTCCGACTTATCGGATTGGCTTAAGGCATATATCAAAGGCAAGGTCATTTTCTTTTCTTTGATATCATTACCAAGTGGTTTGCCGACATCATCTATTCCAAAATCAAACAAATCATCTTTTATCTGAAAGGCGATGCCGATTTTTTCACCAAAAGCATGCAGTTTTTTCACTGTTAGCTCGTTGGCACCGGATGAAGAGGCGCCACATGCACAGCAAGAGGCAATCAATGAGGCGGTCTTTTTACGGATCACTTCAAAATAAATCGACTCTTCAATGTCTAGTTTGCGCGCTTTTTCAATCTGTAATAACTCGCCTTCACTCATTTGTTCCACAGCTTCAGAAACAATTTTCAGTAAATCATATTCCTGGTGTTTCACTGAAAGCAGCAATCCTTTGGAAAGTAAAAAATCACCAACCAAAACAGAGACTTTATTTTTCCAAAGTGCGTTTACCGAAAAGAAGCCCCTACGCTCATTGGCATTGTCCACGACATCATCGTGTACCAAAGAGGCTGTATGTAGCAATTCGACTAACGAAGCACCACGATAGGTTGAGTCTTTTATACCATTACATAGACCCGCCGAAAAGAAAACAAACATGGGACGCATCTGTTTTCCTTTGGTTTTAACAATATATCCTGTGATACGATCTAACAGAGGAATGGAACTTTTCATTGAAGCTTTAAATTCAGTTTCAAAAGTTGCCAATTCCTTGAGGATGGGACGTTGTATTTCTTTTAATTTCAGCATGAAAGATGGTTAAAAACCACTATTATCTCCTTAAATGTCTATAAATATAAGCAATAGATTATAATGAATCTACGGCATTCTCTAATTTTTGGTACCATTCGTCACCATACTCTCGGATCAATGGATCTTTAAGGAACTTGTACACAGGGACCTGTAGCTCTTTGCCAAATGTACAAGCATCTTTGCAAATATGCCATCGGTCATAGTGAAGCACATCAAATTCTGGGTAGTTTGTCGTACGGATAGGGTAGAGGTGACATGAAATTGGTTTTTTCCAATTGATATCTCCTAGCTCATAGGCTTTTTCGATCGCACATTTTGTGATTCCGTTTTCCCAGGTTACATACGCACACTCTTTATTGCCATCTACACAGGGCGTCGTTAGATCACCGTCCATATCGACTACATGTGTCCCTTGCTCTTCTATTGCTTCTATGCCTTTAGCTGTCATGTAAGGTTTTACTTTTGGATAGATCTCCTCTAGTATAGCCAGCTCATTTTGTTTCAATGGAGCGCCGGAATCCCCTTCTATACAGCAAATGCCTTTGCATTTGGAAAGATTGCATACGAAATCATTGTTAATCAAATCTTCGTGCACTAATACATTTCCTACTTCTATCATGATATTATTTATTTTGAATAACTCGCCCTTTGGCCAAGTTTATGTTTCAAGCCATCGGCTTGTATAAGTTCTAATGTTACAGAACCGATCAAAATGTCTACATTAGCTTTCACCGGAATACGGTTGCCATCATTGGTTACCCAAAGATAGAGCTTACTGTTTTTCTTGAAAATTCTGCCTGGCTTTATCTCCGGACTGAATTTAAGACATTCTAAAGATCCTAAATCTGTTTTTATGGTTTCTACACCAATATAAGTAATCCCTAACGTCGCAATCTCGTCATTTAGGAAATAGGTTAATTTAAACGACTCTCCAGGTTTGACTGATGAAAGATCTAAGTTTCTTGCAAAATAGTACGCTGATAATAAATCAAAAGTTTGTGAAACTGTACTTTTAAAATTGCCCTTATTTCCGCTTACTGATCTGCTTTTTTGATCAAATGTTACCTTATCATTACGCCTGTATCCACCTTCTCTGATATTTTCGGTATAGTAATAAGGAAGGTAAGATTTCCCATCAATATATGAATTGTATTCGTTTTTTACAGTATAGAGAGCAAAAGCCCCTGCAGTTTTTCCCGTCGCATACAATCTGAATGCAGAGGCACCGTTTCCATTTTTAGTGTCGGTGACCGTTAATAAACCTGTGGCTGCAGATAAAAATCCGTATTTCAACTTATATTGCAATTTTTCACCGCCTTTAAATGCAGATTCTTTTAAATGAGGGAGTTCTTGAGCAAATATCTGACCGCAGAAACTGAGTATTAATAGTGTTAACGAGACTAGCTTTTTCATATACGTAAGAATACAAAAATATTTTGAAATTACGAATACCGCTATTTACGTTTAAACACGGGAACGGTAGAACATGGTTCCCCATACATGATACTTTTAGCTACTTTGGCCAAGCTCGTCGAGAATTGTACAAAGGCAGATTCAGGAATTTTGATATCGCCGCAACCTTTCACGACCACCCGCTGGTCTGTATATGCTGCCATATCGATTTCAGCAATAGCTTTGGCATAGAGAATGCGTTCTAGCTCTGCAAGATCTCCAAATACAACAGTTGCTGCAAATGGCTCTAATTTGGTTGCCAATAGCATATAGGCCCAAGTTTGAACGATCGCATCAGAAGAACATGTAATCGCCACATGTTTGCCTGTATAGGCTGACCAGTCATGGTTTTTAATAAAGTCTCTAAAGTCCTTCTCTTTTAAGATCAAGCCATGAAAAAGATTATCCTTGATATCGTACTCCACAAGTTCACCTGTCGGTTTGAATTTAGCCAGATCTACAGTGATGATACCACTTTGAGCAACTTTATTTACAATGTCAGTTTGAATATCCATATCAAATAATAAAAAAGCCGGACGATATACTCGTCCGGCTACAAAGTTAATTAAAAATATTCTAAAAGAATTTCACGCGATTGTCAGTGATTTCTGATTTATCTTGAAGCGCTTTGAAAATAGAAGCCCATGAACGTTGAATTTTTGAAGCTAATATTTGTTTTTTCTGTGCATTTAAGTCAGGAATAGCTGCAGGATTAACAAAACCATTTACTTGAACAGCATACACCCCTTGTGCTCCTTCAATTGCTTTAGAAGGTTTATTCGGCTGTAAACCAAATACGGTACCCACTACTTTATTTTCCAAAGATACACCAGGGATTACAGGATTTGCCAAAACGATATTCTCAACTGCTACTGGAGTTTTACCTAATTTTTGACCTACTTGATCAAGCGAAGCGGCACCACTTAATGCAGCATTCATTTTCTCTGTCAATAATTTTGCTTTAACAGCATTCTTAACAGCAGGCTCAATATCTTTTTTCACAGCTGTCAACGGTAAAACACCTTTAGGTTGAACATCCACAAGATGTGCTAAGATATAAGATTGTTCTGTTTCGAAAACGCGATCCGAGATCTCTCCTTTTTTAGCGTCGAAAGCCCATTTGATCAATTCTCTAGGAGCTTCATTGCCATCCAATGTATTATCCATAGCTAATACACGAGAAGCTGTTGCTGCTTTTAAACCTAATTTTTGAGCTTCTTGAGCGAAGTTCTGTGCTGTAGCAACGGTTAAGAAGGCATTCGCTTTGCTATGTGCATTGCTTAATGTCTCTTTACCACTAATGATTGCTTTATCTACGATGGCAGCTTTAACATATTTTGCAGAACCAATTTGATTTTCGATTTTGATGATATGCACACCATATTGTGATTCCACTACTTTGATATCACCCGTTTTTCCATTGAAAACTGCATTATCAAAAACAGGGACCATACGACCACGTGCAAAAGTTCCTAATTCTCCACCATTAATTTTACTGCCCTCGTCAGTACTAAATTGAACAGCTAGTGAAGCGAAGCTCTCCCCTTTAGCCAACAAACCTTTGATCGAGTCAGCTTTTGCTAATGCTTTCTGAACACCACCTTCTGCAGTTGCATTTAATAGGATGTGGCTCGCTTTTACTGAATCAGGACCTACGGTTGTTTGAGTTACTTTTGCAATTTCAAATAAACCATTAGACTCATAAGGACCTACTATTGTTCCAGCAGGAACATTGAAAAGCACAGAGTCTAAAGCAGGACTTAATTGACCTTTCTTAACAAAAGTATATGGGTATTTATTGTCGGAGTTGATAGAAGCAAATAAGGAATCGTTAGTAGAAGTCGCTAATTCTGTTTTTAACTTGTTGATTGTCTCTTTTGCAAAGTTGATGTCTTTAGCTGTTGGACGAGCATCTACAACAACGTATTCTACAGTGCGCGTTTCTTCTTGATTTTTAAATGAGTTTTTATGCTCATCGTAATACGCTTGGTAATCGGCATCTGTGATTTTGATTTCACTATCTTTAACCGATGCATAATCCAATAATACGTATTTGAAATTTGCTAATTTGTTACGTTGTTGGTATTCATCGTTAGCTTCTAATGAAGTAACATACACACTATTATTTAATAAACTTGTGTATTTGTTGTTCAAACGTTCTTCTTTAACAGCAGCTAATAACATTTCCCATTGTTGAGCAGCTTGAGCATTGCCTGAGCTGTTCACTTGTGAGATGAATGTGACAAGCTGGTTACGATTAAATTGACCTGTTTGTGGATCTGTAAAAGCTTGAACGATTTGATTCGAAGGATTTTGACCTGTTACCAAATCATTTAATTCATTTTTACCAACCTCTAAACCGATTTTTTCGATTTCACCTTTTAGGATTTCTTTTTGCAACAATTGATTCCATACCTGTTGTACAGCGTATGATTTCATTTGAGGAGTCAAGTTTCCACCCATTTGTTGTTTAAACATTTCAGCTGTTTGATCAACTTGTTGGTTGAATTCTTGTACATCGATTTTCTCTCCGTTTATTTCTCCTACGCGATTTTGGTTTTTAGCCCAAAACGGAGTTCCAGATTTGACAACATCTCCTAATAAAAATGCTAGAATTGCCACAGCCATAGCTCCTGTTAATATGAAACCAGCTCGGTTGCGCAAAAAGCTCATTAATCCCATAGTCTGTTTATTGTGTTTATTATTGTTTAAATACTTGTTAATACCATTATTTAGGAAATAGTATGCCTAAATGCGGTGCAAGATACAATTTTTATAAAAAAAAGAGTAATAATTTCTGATTAAGCGAAACTTATTTCATTCAAATTTGTTTTGAACGGTTTCTACTGACCAAATGAGGGAAACATACTATTGTCTTTTACGATCATCACTCCGGTCGAATTTTGAATATTTATTTTCTTAAAATCCTTATCTGAAGTGAATGAAGAGCCTTGTAGATTTCCTCTATTGTCTTTGAAATAGGCTGTTATAGGCATATGATTATAAAAGGATTCATGAGCTTCGTCGTATACGATTTCATCCGTTTTGATAATTGATCCATCAGCCATGGTTACCACAACATTCTTTTTAAAAGTTGTGGTCTTTGCAGCTTCGTGCTGAATGGCATAATCCGAGGTGATCCGTTGCGTCTCGCGTACATCCTTATCGTAGAATATGATTTTTATTCCCTGCGGGAACTCATAGACCTGTGTACTATCGTGTTTGATCCGCATTTCGGGGGCACTCATTTCTGCTTTTACGACAGAAGAATCACTGTAGATCACATTGACATGACGAGAAATATCCACGGCCTCTTCTTTTTTAAGATTGGCAATGCGGTCCACTTCCTTAAGATCGGGTTCACATGCCGTAAAGAATATTGCCCCTACTGCAAGAAGGAGCAGTAGAGGCAATGTATCATGCTTTTTTGAGGCAATTGTATGCGTTGCCATAACGATATCTTGATTAATCAATTGAATTCTTTCTAAACCAACGGTCATTCAAGGTAAAACCAACATTTAAGTTTACGTATCTTTCTCTGATCAAGCTGTTGTTGATAGTACCCATCTGTCCCAATTCTGCCGAGATATTAATTTTAGAAAAAGCCCCTGAATATGGGTTTCTTGCTAAAGGAAGGCCGACACCAAAGGTGATCGCCATATCATTGATATCCTGTTTATTGATATAATATTGTGTTTTATTATAACGGAAACCGATACGATAATCCATCAAGTTGGTATATTTAAATGAAGTTGGATCGGGTGTGATCTGTCCACCAATAGCAAAACCATAGTTTGTTTTTAGGTTTGCTTCATCTTTTCTGACTTGAAACTTAGACCAATCCGCATATTTAAATTCAGCACCAACTAACCAACGGTTCGTTTTTGCAAATGTAATCCCGACATTGTGTTTCAAAGGAAGGTTTAGATCCCTTCTCACGCGATCTGTCTTATAAATAGTATCTAGTGCAATATTGGAGTCATCGCTATTTGCCGAAGGAGCTATACGAGTGGTATAAGATGTCGTACGGTCATGGATAGCATTGTTAAGTGATCCGGAGTAACCGATCGTCAAAGAGTACTCTTTTTTAATGGTTGCATAATACTGTGCACCATAGTCAAAACTCATACCTTGAATCTCACGTTTATCTTGCTGCTGTACATTTAGCGCACCATAATTGTACGGGAATTCTGTTCGCCTAAAATCATTTAATGTTCCGAATAAATAAGAAATATTGGCACCCACGCTCAAGTTTTTCGTCACATTAACACCATATCCGAAATATGCTTTTGTAAGACCACCTTCTCCTGTGAATACTTTTCTATAATTGATGGAGTCTAATTTTTGTACGCTGTTCGAGTTGTATCCCAGATCAGAATAAGGTAAAATACCCATACTAATACCACCCGCTTTTTTCATTGGAAAAGTCATGGTGATATGACTGAAAGCAAAATCTGCGGTATTATCAGTCTTGTTACTACTGCTCAATTGCGTAAAGTTGCCATATAATCCGGCATCGAAAGTACTGAACTGAGCTGCAGAGTAAGAAGCTGGATTGCTTGGATTGGTATTGTAAACTGATCCAAAATAACGAATAGCAGTTGATAAACCACCCATAGCACGTTGCTGTGGAAGTAGATCTTCACGCATTTGGCCAAAGCCAAACTGTGAATAGGGAGATGCAGACGTCGACTTCTGCGCAAATGCTGCTGACGAGCTGTATAATAAGCCTAAAGTCAATAACACTTGAGGTACTTTATTTGTAATGGAGCTTAAAAAGCGTTTCTGCATGATTATAGATTAAAGTTGCGAAACTTATATTTTATTTAAATGATATTAATTTTTTGTGTTCAAAGATTCTAAATATATGCGAAAAGACCGTAATAATGGGTCAAAAATCGAATCCAATTTATAATTTATGATGATCTTCTCAGCATACAAAACTATTTAATTTTTGCGACCTTGTAGAGTTGATTTTGTTAAAAAAGGTTAAACTACTGATTCCTAAAATTTTAGAAAAACTGAAAATACAAGATTGTTAAAATAATGATCGCATATACACTCTCAAAAACCCACTTCTTCTTCGCATGTGTGAAATAGTAAGCCATATAAATCGCTAAAGGTGGAGCACATAATAGAAAATGCGTTTCTGTTATTTGCTTGTTCCAATAGAATGAACCTAAGGCTAGTATTAACATAAAAAATAAGAGCTGAAATGATTTACGAATATGGACAACACTCTTGAAAAAATTATCTTTTAGAATGAATAGAAAAAGAATCAGGTTAAATAGAATGGGAATCAACACAAAATAATCATGGATTTCCATTTGAACGGTTGTCGGAAATGTCTTGGTCAAGGGGAGCCAGATGCTATAAAAGTCCTGTATTCTTCCTAACCACAGATAAATCACCGCAAGAATAAAATAAATGGTAGCAAAACCTAATAAAGGTGAGACCCACTCTCGCCAATTGAACGGTCTGAATATGATCAGACTGATCCACAGCAAGAGAAACATAATAATGAATGGGAAATAAATTAAGCTTCCGATTGCTACGATCATACCCAGATCAAACATGAGTGCTTTAATATCTTGTTGGCGGTATAAGCTCAATAATTTGCTTAACATCCACACGGAAATGAAATTACAGATTAGCGTAGGGGATATGACCAGGAAAGGTAAAAATAAACTGGCCAGAGTCAAGTACATAAGAGCCACCAAAAAACTAGGTTTACCCAACAAGTTGAAATGGCCGATGATACGATTGAGTATGGTCGCCTGAATAATTGTCAAACCTAATGTGACCAGCACATTCATTTGAGGAGATAGGGCATTGATCCCATCTTTCCCTAATAAATTGCCCAAAGCGGGTTCAAATAGAATAGGAGTAAGTTTTTCAGGTAGGTGAATGAATACGCCAAAGCATAAGAAAAACCCGATAAGGATAAGAAGAACAATATTAATGGGTGTGTATTTCCTAAATTGACTGATAATCATGTATACCCTTTTTCATTTATTACCTACAATATTACTATTTTAATTTCGAATTGGTATTGTAATAACCAACAATGCCATCATATTTTTCCTATGATAGCATTGCTTAAAACATCTTAAATGGCAATTATTTCTGATCTTGTTTCTTCTCCAATTTTGTTATTTTTCTATCCAAGATAAACAAATAACTAGCCACTCCTAAAAATAGAACGAGCATAACCAAAACAACCACATATATTTTACCTGAACTTCTTAGCCCAGTAGCCATATCAATATCGCTTTGCGCAAATATATTCAATGTTGACATTAAAACTAAAGCGATTGACAGTGATAACTTTTTCATATCCAGTGTAATAAATTTTAAAAAACTAATTAATTTCATTTTGTTTGCTCTCGATGAGGCGCATGCGGTAGCGCAAGGAAAGCATCCATGTACCGATCAAAATCCAACCAATAACAGCTGTGTAAAATACTGGTCGTAATTGGTTGTTCATATCTAGGGTGCTAAAAGCGTTGTTTCCTCCACTTCCAGGATGTAAAGAATCGGTCAATTTTGGTAGTACATAAAGTAATACGACCATAATCGGGAAAGAGAAAATATTATAAACAGCAGATATTTTTGCTCTTTTTTGTTCCTCTTCAAGGGCATTTCTTAATACCAGATAGGCCAAATACATTAGTGTCGCAATCGCTGCCCCATTGAGTTGAGGGTCATTGGGCCAAGGATCTCCCCATGTTATATTAGCCCAGAGCATACCGGTAGCCAAACCCATAAAACAAAAGGTAATACCTGTATTGACGGCTTCTACAGCCATGAAATCATACTCTTGCTTACCCGTATTCAGGTATTTGATGCTGTATATAACAGATATTAAATATAGAAATAGCATCGCGAACCACATTGGGACATGGAAATAAACATTTCGGATGGTTTCATGAAGAAGGAATAAAGCAGGTACCGGACCAAGCAGCCCTGCAATGATGACTAAGGAAATTAAGACTACTGCCAAAATTTTCCACCAACTTTTTCTCATTATAATGAATATTTAAAAATTGTAATTGTGAAATTAATCACGCCAAAGGTAAGGAAATAACAATAAAGAAACAGTTATTGTGATGATATTAATTGCAATTAAAACGACGATTTCATTTATACTTTGTGCCCGATCTATTCCTTGCATGGCATTTTGTGACAGCTTAATCAATACAATTAATAAAGGGATGATCACGGGAAAACTTAAGATGGCCATCAGTGTACTATTGTTGCCCGCTTTTGACGTTATGCCAGATACCATCGTGAAAACCGAAGCAAAACTAATGCTGCCGAGGATAACCGTAAAAAAATACAAGGAAGGATCTCCTAAAGGATTTCGGAAAATAATGGAATACGTTACAAATGCTATTATAGCTAAAAACGCCATTAAGCACATGTTGTAGAAAATCTTAGAAAGAATGATTGCTCTGGGGTTTACGATGGAATAATAATAGAGCTGGCGTTGTTGGCTTTCTTGGATAAAGCTTTTATTTATTGCATTGACAGATGCAAATAACATAATGATCCAAAAGAGTGCATTCCATATGGTAGCATCTACAGATTTGAATGCTTGGTAGCAAACAAATACTGTAGATATTACATATAGTAAAATGCTATTGATGGCATATTTAGACCGCCATTCTAGAATAGCATCTTTATAGACTAAAGTTTTTACCTGTTGTAGTAAATTCATACAGCACAAAGATACAAATGAATTGTAATATGCTGAGTGAATAGTGCAACGGGGAAGTAAATTTAAAAAGTATTATGCTTTATCAACTTTGCTTTTTGCTGCATCAACAGCATCATCAACGTGATCAGCTAATTTATGCGCCGCTCCATTGGTATTGTTCAACGCTTCTTTGCCTGCTTCTTTAGCTTTATATTTTAAAGCATCAAATTCATCAGAAGCTTTATCTTTTAATGATCCCAAACCTTCTGTAGCTTTGTTTTTTAAAGCATGTAATTCTTCAGAAGCCTGATTTGCTAATTTACGTGCTCTCTTTGCTTCTCTCTTTGATACGTCTTTTAAAGAACGAGTTAGATCTTTAATACCGTCATTAGCACGACTTAATTGTTTTTTACCGTCATCAGTACCTAATAAATACCATGCTGCAGCACCTGCTGCTAAACCTACTAACGCAAATGCTACTAATCCATTTTTATTTTTCATATCGCTCATATTTTATATTCTCTAATGTAGTTCATTCAACTATGATACCAAATAAACAGCTGAGTAAGAGAAAAGTTTTGAGAGTGATACTTAATTAACAAATTTTTACATTTGAACCTTTTGTTTTGACTGCAAGGAGTATAGATGATGGTAGAGCCCACTGCCTTTGCTCATCAGTTCGATATGATTACCCGATTCAGATACGGTACCATTCTCGATCACCATAATTTGATCAGAGTCTACAATTGTAGACAGTCGATGTGCGATTATAATTGAAGTTCTGCCTTTCATCAGTTCTTCCAATGCCATCTGAACTTGTCTCTCAGATTCAGAATCCAGTGATGAAGTTGCTTCATCTAAGATTAATATGGCTGGATCTTTTAATAAAGCACGGGCAATAGCGATACGTTGGCGTTGACCACCAGATAATTTGACGCCTCTTTCACCAACCAGTGTATCATAGCCCTCGGGAAAGTTCATGATGAACTCGTGGGCATTAGCTCGTTTTGAAGCAGTAATAATATGATCTGCTTCGGCATCCAATCGGCCATAAGCAATATTTTCACGAATGGTGCCTCCAAAAAGAAGAACGTCTTGAGGTACAATAGCGACTTGATTGCGGATGTCGGTCAGTAAATATTCTTCACTGCTCATGCCATCATAAAGTATTTCGCCGCCATCGGGCTTATAAAACTGCAACACCAAAGAAGCTATGGTCGACTTTCCGATACCACTTGGACCGACGATAGCAATCTTTTGTCCCGCTTTAGCATGAAAAGTGATATTTTTTAAAATTTTAATATCTGGTCTACTTGGATAAGAAAAGGATACATTATTGAATGTCAGGTCACCATGAAAGTGTTTTCTGATTTCCTTAGAAGTTTCATCAATCGTGATGGGCTCTTGTTCCTCACTTAAGATTTCCAAAACGCGTTCACTGGAGCCCAAAGCTTTTTGAATATTGGCGTATAGCTCTGGAAAACTTCCCATCGAACCGGCAACAAACATCGAATATAAGATATAAGTGGTCAGATCTCCAACAGACATTTCTCCCAGAAACACGAGCGTCGAACCATACCAAATGACGGCAATGACAGCTCCAAATATGCAGAAGATGATAAAAGAAGCAAATGCGCCACGGTAAGTCGCCCCTCGCACTGCTAATTTGACAACTGCGTCGAGCTTATTTGAATAACGCTTGGTCTCATAATATTCATTTACAAAAGCTTTAACATTGCTAATACCCTGTAAGGTCTCTTGAACGATGGTATTTGATTCTGCTAATTTATCTTGAGCTTGACGGGAGAGATTACGGATAAATTTACCAAAAACGATGGCTGTAACAACGAGTATCGGCAGTATACAAAGATTCATTAAAGCCAATTTTGGCGACACAAAAACCAATAAAGCTACGCCAAATGATAAACTGATGCATTGTCTCAAGATTTCAGCTAATGTAGTGGTCATGGTATCCTGTATCTGTGCTAAATCTGCAGACAGTCTACTGTTTAGTTCTCCAACGCGCCTATTTGCAAAAAACTCCATCGGAAGAGACATTAATTTTTGGTAAGAATCTCGACGTATACAAGCAAGAGATTTTTCTGCTATTTCAACAAAAATGCGAATTCTAAAAAAGGATACGATTGAAGTAAAGGTGAGGATGGCGAAAGCGATAGAGCCGATTTCGAATACGTTTGCAGGGAGCCATTTATAGGTTTGTCTTCCTTCCGCGGCGTCGATCATAGCACCCAAAAGTGCTGGGAACGTCAGCATAGCTAAACTAGAAAGAGCTAAAAAAAGCATACCTAACAAAAACTTCGTTCTAAAAGGTTTTAGATATGAAAGAATTTGTGCCGCTTTTTTAAATAATTCCTTATTAAGTTTCGGTTTTGGTAGTTCTTCTTCTTGTTTATTTCCGCTGTTAAATCCTCTTGCCATAGACCATCAATTTAATATTGAGACCTGCAAAAATAAGCACTCTAGGTCAATCACTTATCATCCTTTAGTAATTTTTTGGTTTTGATACAGCAAATAACCCAGTACAGCTATGATACCTAGGGCGATATATAGAAAAATATTTGTGCTTTTATCGCTGGAATCTATGTTATCACGTTCTTTTTTGAGCTTTTCGTTCTCTTTTTGCAGTTTGTTGATGGTCGCCATATAGGCTGAAACCTGCTTATCATATTCCGAAGCTAAGTTTTGAAATTTTTGTTTTTCATCATCTTTGATGCTGATAAGCCTGCGTGTTTCAAGAAAGATATTATTGTCGGTGATGACGATATTTTTTAAAATATCGATGGTCTTCTGCATATCATCTTTTGATTTAAACAGTCCAAATATTCCTGTTTTCTTCTCCAAACTCATATCATATTCTCCAAATTTTACCTTTCGGTCTTCAATGAGCTTATTGACACGCATTCGTTGTGCTTCAAAGGAAGTGGAGTCTGCATTTTGAGCAGAGGCAGATAAGCTTATTAAAAAGAGAAAAAGAACAGAAAGTCGCTTTAATGACTGCATATTAAGATATTTTTAAAACCTTCGTGTAAGACAGATGAATCGTGAAAAAGTTTAATAATCCATGGAGCAACTAATTGTGAAATTCGATCCGGATGATATGTGACTCATCGTCAAACAAGCCCAATAGTTGACTTGCATTGGCTTTATTCATGGCGATTTCCAAAAAATTGCTAATTCCAAACAAGCATAGCTTTTCTCCTTCGGTTACTTCATTATAATTCCAAGAAAGATTGGTGATGGTTTCACTTCTTTTAAAATATAAGGTGAAACTTCTTCCTTTTTGAACCCGATTGAAAAGTTCTTTAGAGATATTTGTGATTGCGTTTCCAAATGCATCTACATAAACGACATTGCCACGAATCGTGTCGTTGTCGAATATCGGTTGTAAGGTCACTTTTTCTACTGTTTGGTCAATGCTATTGCCAATGTCAGTCAATTTACCTCCTTTTGCGATATGGCAGGCCGATTTGGTCAATATATCCGCCAGCGGGAAATGCAGGTATCGAAGATCCTGAATCAGGTTTATTTCGACAAGCTCCTGAGGTTGTTCTCCATTTAAAAGCAAGCTGAATATCCCATTATCAGCTCCGACAAAGAAATGATCGTTATAGCGCATTGCTACGTAGCGCGAGCCTTCGTGAAATAATGTGTTTATCCCGATAATGTGAACCGTTTTTTTTGGGAAATAATGATAGGCGTTAGCCAATACAAATGCCGCTCTCGGAATATTGAAGGCAGGTATTTCATGCGTAATATCAACAATTCGGACATCGGGGAGTTCCGATATCAAACTGCCTTTTAATGCTGCCTGATAGAAATCTTTATGTCCTAAATCTGTTGTTAATGTAATAACTCCCATTCTTGTTTATTTCCCTTTATGATATACCCTGTATTTCTTTTTGTTATGGATTTAATCTATCAACCAAAACCTCAAAATTAATGTAAAATTAACTCAAAAAAAAGAAAAGGTACACAAAAGTACGTAATGTCTTCTGATAAAAATAAATACAATCATCATATTCCATACGCTCCGATTACGAACTGACTTTTTAATCTTGATAGCCACCAATATAAAAATAAATAATGAACTCTTTTTTTTATTTTTATTGTATATTCTGCTGTCAGAATTCATATTAATACTGTATTTTTGAATATTGGTTGATGGTTGTTAATATGTTACCATTACGGAAATAATTCACCTTAAATTGAATGATTTGAACGAATTGCAAATTACATTGGATGATGTCAATCTAGCGATACTTTGGGGTGCTCAAAATGAGCACTTTGACTATATAAAAAAGCAATATCCCAAATTGAGAATTGTCGCTAGAGGCAATGAAATGAAAGTGCTGGGTGATGAAAAACAACTCGAATCTTTTAAAAATTCCTTTGACGATGTTATCAGCCATTTGGAAAAGTACAACAAACTTTCTTTGATGGATTTGGAAAATTTGATGCAGGCAGCCTCTGGGTCTGCAGAACAAGAGGAAAAGTTGTTAGCAGAAAAAGCGGCCTCGATCGGTGCGGAACCTATCGTATATGGTCCAAATGGGATTATCGTCCGTGCCCGTACACCAAATCAAAGAAAGATGGTGGATAGCATTTCTAAAAGTGATATCCTATTTGCAATTGGTCCTGCAGGTACAGGCAAGACTTATACAGCTGTGGCCTTAGCTGTCCGTGCGTTGCGCAACAAAGAAATCAAACGTATCATCCTAACACGACCGGCGGTAGAAGCTGGTGAAAATTTAGGATTTCTACCTGGAGATTTGAAGGAAAAAGTGGATCCCTATCTTCGTCCATTGTATGACGCACTCGACGATATGATTCCTCCTGAAAAATTGAAAGGATATTTGGAAAATAGAACAATTGAAGTTGCCCCATTGGCATTTATGCGTGGGCGTACTTTGGACAACTGTTTTGTGATCCTGGATGAGGCTCAAAATGCGACAGATATGCAATTGAAAATGTTTTTGACCCGAATGGGGCCAACTGCAAAATTTATTGTCACTGGCGATGTAACGCAAATTGATTTACCGAGAAAAAACCAATCTGGACTAGCAACAGCTGTCAGGTTGCTGGATAATATTGAAGGAATCGATATTGTTCATTTAAGTGGAGCAGATGTCGTACGTCATAAATTGGTAAAACGTATTTTAGAAGCATACGGAGATATTTAATAGTCAATAATAAAATGGAGATAGTGAAAGACTATCCACTCATAATATGAACGCAATACAAGAAACAAATTTTAATTTCGAAAATCAAACCGCTTTTTATAGAGGTAAAGTACGTGATGTGTACACCATTGCACATGAATATTTGGCGATGGTTGCTTCCGACCGTATATCGGCATTTGATGTCGTGTTGCCAAGGCCTATTCCTTACAAGGGTCAGGTCTTGAACCAAATCGCAGCTAAATTTTTGAAAGCAACTGAAGATATTATTCCAAATTGGGTAGTTTCTGTTCCAGATCCAAGTGTGACTATTGGTCGCATGTGTGAGCCGTTTAAAGTAGAGATGGTGATTCGCGGCTATTTATCGGGGCATGCGTGGCGTGAGTACAGTGCGGGTAAGCGTTCCGTATGTGGTGAATCATTGCCAGAAGGGCTGAAAGAAAATGATAAATTACCTGAACCTATTATCACTCCGACTACCAAAGCTGCTGTAGGTCACGATGAGGATATTTCAAGAGACGCTATTTTAGCTCAAGGAATCGTTAGCGAAGCGGACTATATCCAGTTGGAAAAATATACAAAAGCGTTATTTCAACGTGGTACAGAAATCGCAGCGGAAAGAGGATTGATCTTGGTCGATACGAAATATGAATTTGGAAAAAAAGATGGCGAAATCATCTTGATTGACGAAATTCATACACCAGACTCTTCACGTTATTTTTATGCAGAAGGTTATGCCGAACGTCAAGAAAGTGGTGAACCGCAAAAACAGTTGTCCAAAGAATTTGTTCGTAAATGGTTAATTGAAAATGGATTTCAAGGTAAAGATGGACAACAAGTGCCGGAGATGACAGATGAAATAATAAAATCAATTTCTGAACGATATATCGAACTTTATGAGCATATTGTAGGCGAAAAGTTTGTCTATCCAAATGAGGAAGACGTTTTAAACCGTGTTGAACGTCATGTTGCACAGGCTTTAAAACAATTAAAGTATTAATTGAAAGAATCTAAATTATGAAATATACGATTGATAAGCATGACCGTTATATTGTGATAGAACCGCTTTGTGATAACCTTGATGCAGAAAAAGCCGTAAAACTGAAAGGTGAATTTCTGCTGAGAAATACGGTTGGTCAGCGTAATATCATTTTAGATCTATCCAATGTGCGAAAAATAGATGAAAGCAGTATTCGTCTAGCGCTATTGGCGAATCGCCTTTGTGATTCAAGTGGTGGACTTTTTATTCTTGCAAATTTAGACTCTGAAGTTCTCGATGTATTGGAAATGACACATTTGCAAACCCGATTTATCATTGTTAATTCGGTTAAGGATGCCGAAGATCGTGTTTTTGCACATGAGTTAGAACTGGATTATAGAGGCGAGAAAGAAAAGTAATATGCGATTTGAAGTTTTGATTTTAGGTAATAGCTCCGCTACGCCTATGTACGATAGGCATCCAACAAGTCAAGTCATAAACTTCAATGAACAATTGTTTTTAGTTGATTGTGGAGAAGGTACTCAGATGCAATTGACGCGCTATGGAATTAAAAGCAATAAGATTAATCATATTTTTATCAGTCACTTGCATGGGGATCACTATCTCGGTTTAGTCGGGCTATTGTCCTCCATGCACCTGATAGGACGCAAGAGTGATCTTCATTTATATGGGCCAAAGGGTCTAGATGAGATTCTTGCAG
Organism: Sphingobacterium sp. MAE; assembly: GCF_056711605.1. NCBI lineage: Bacteria > Pseudomonadati > Bacteroidota > Sphingobacteriia > Sphingobacteriales > Sphingobacteriaceae > Sphingobacterium > Sphingobacterium sp. MAE. Next base: position 577,417 of record NZ_CM160044.1, read on the forward strand.
TCCAATTCAAATACTCGGAGACTATACTTCGTTACGATCTGATCTTTCATGAAACTTCGGCTGAAGAACCGCAGGTAATTTTTGAAAATCGATCCATTAAAGTAAGCACTTTTCCGCTGACACACCGTATTGCATGTACGGGATTTCGTTTTGATGAAGGACCGCGTTCGCGGCACCTTCTCGTAGAGGAGATCGAAAAAGCAAAAATACCGGTAGCCTATTATCAATTGTTAAAGAATGGAGTAGACTATGTCCGTGAAGATGGACAGGTATTCAAAGCTGATGCTTTTACTTTACCAGCACCATTATCCAGAAGTTATGTATATTGTTCTGACACCGTTCGTACAGCGAACTACCTGCCTTATATTCAGCATGCGACATTGATTTATCACGAATCTACCTTTCTCCATGAAATGGTTGATCGCGCAAAGGAAACATTTCACACCACGGCTTTAGAGGCAGGAGAAATTGCAAAAGAAGTACATGCCAGTAAATTGTTACTCGGGCATTATTCTGCACGATATAAAGATTTACAACCCTTATTAGTAGAAGCGCAATCCATATTCCCGGATACCATGTTATCTCAAGAAGGAAAATGGTTTAGCGTATAATGATATCGGTCGATTTTCTTTTTATTAAAAAAACTCAAAAACCTAGGGGAAACTGGTCGTCACAGCACCTATTAGAAGATACATTAAAGAGCTATGCTACCGAATAATTTTGCTTACATCCGCAAATATGATTGTGTATCTAAGCAAATTTATCTAAGTTTACGATTTAAAATTTAATAAATTAATGGATACTCCATTCAACTTAACGAAACTATTACGGGAAAATATTAAAAATCTCGTACCTTATTCTTCTGCTAGAGATGAATTCAAGGGGGAAGCATCAATATTAATTGATGCCAATGAAAACGCTTTTGGTTCTCCTTTAGCGCATAACTACAACCGTTATCCAGATCCTCTTCAACATCAAGTAAAGCATAAGTTGTCACAGATCAAAGGTGTTCCTGCAGCGAATATGTTTTTAGGTAATGGAAGTGATGAAGCCATCGATATCCTGTTTCGTGCATTCTGTAATCCGGGGATCGATAATGTGATTTTAGTGCCACCTACATATGGTATGTATGAGGTCTCAGCTAACATCAACGATGTTGCTTTTCGCAAGGTCAATTTGACACCTGATTATCAATTAGATCTTCCAGCGATAGCAGATGCAATTGATGAACATACTAAATTGATTTTTATTTGTTCACCAAATAATCCTACAGGAAACAGTATCAACCGTCATGATATCGAAACGGTCTTGAATAATTTTGATGGTTTGGTTGTAGTGGATGAGGCATATATCAATTTCTCTCCAATAAAATCATTCACTCAAGAACTTGCTGAATATCAAAATTTGGTTGTTTTGCAAACACTTTCGAAAGCTTGGGGACTAGCTGCTTTACGTTTGGGAATGGCTTTTGCCAGTTCCGAAATTATAGCGGTATTCAATAAAATAAAGCCACCTTATAACATTAATCAAGCGACACAAGACATCGTACTAGAAGCGTTGGAACATGTCGATCAAGTCAATGGCTGGATCAAGCAAACCGTTGAAGAGCGCGAGAAATTGATGCAAGCTTTGCAGCAACTTGAAATGGTGCAACATATCACCCCTTCAGATGCAAATTTTATTTTAGTAAAAATGAACGATCCAAGAGGTGTTTACACGCATTTGGTGGAGCGCGGTATTATTGTTCGTGACCGTTCGAAGGTAGAACTGTGTGCAGGGTGTCTGCGCATTACCATTGGCACACCAGAAGAAAACCAAATATTATTAGAAAAATTAACCACATTCAATATTTAAAATAATGCCTAATCAGCTCAAACGTGTATTGTTTATCGACCGTGATGGTACTTTAATTTTGGAACCAGAGGATCAACAAATTGATTCTTTTGCTAAACTTAAGTTTTACCCTGGTGCATTGCAATACCTTCCACGCATCGCGAAAGAATTAGATTTCGAATTAGTATTAGTATCCAATCAAGATGGTCTAGGTACTGAAGTGCATACAGAGGAAAATTTTTGGCCTGTCCATCAATTTATTATAGACACATTTGCAGCAGAAGGAGTTGTTTTTTCGAAAGAACATATCGATCGCACATTTCCTCATGAAAATGCGGCAACGCGTAAACCTGGTATTGGCATGCTCTTGGATTATTTTGATCCTTCAAAGTACAATTTAGCGCAGTCTTTTGTTATTGGTGATCGTGTAAATGATGTGAAATTGGCTCAAAATTTAGGTGCCAAAGCCATTTGGTTACGCAATAATGATGATCTTGGTGTTTTGGAAAATGTACTGATCGACAGTGAAACAATAGGTTTGGAAACAACCGATTGGAAGTCTATCTATGAATATTTGAAGTTGGGTACACGTACCGGTGAACATCATCGTAAGACGAATGAAACCGATATTTATATCAAATTGAATTTAGATGGTTCGGGTAAAGCAGATATAGAAACAGGTTTACCTTTTTTTGATCACATGTTAGATCAAATAGCACGTCACGGTGCGATCGATTTGACTGTTAAAGCAAAAGGAGATCTACATATTGATGAGCATCATACCATAGAAGATACAGGTATAGCGTTAGGAGAAATATTTTTGAAGGTATTGGGTGATAAACGCGGTATCGAGCGCTATTCTTACACTTTACCTATGGATGATTGTCTTGCACAAGTCGCACTGGATTTTGGTGGACGTAACTGGATTGTATGGGAAGCTGAATTTAAGCGTGAGAAAATTGGAGATATGCCAACAGAAATGTTTTTCCATTTTTTCAAATCATTCTCCGATGCTTCAAAGTCCAATTTGAATATTAAAGCTGAAGGCGACAATGAGCATCATAAAATAGAAGCGATCTTTAAGGCATTTGCCAAATCAATAAAGAAAGCAGTACGACGTGATGCTGATTATATGGAGCTGCCGAGTACTAAAGGAGTTTTGTAGAAATAGAGGAGAGGGGAATAGTTTAGCTATTGTCTCTTATTGGCGGTCTGGTATCTCAGATCTAAAAACAATAAAAATGATAGGAATTATAAATTACGGAGCTGGTAATATTTTTTCATTGACAGCAGCTTTAGAGCGCGTGGGCCTTACCTATGGTATGGTCAATCAGGAAGAGGAGTTAGATCAGTACGACCGCATCATCATTCCTGGAGTAGGACATGCGGGGGCAGCAATGCAAAAACTTCGTGCTTCTGGATTGGCAGAATGTATTCATACGATTAAAAAACCAGTATTGGGTATTTGTGTGGGAATGCAGTTGCTGACCGATTTTTCAGAGGAAGGAAATGCAGACCTACTCTCCATCATTCCTTTAAAGACTTTGCACTTTGATCAAAAAATTAAAGAGAAAGTTCCCCATATGGGATGGAATAGCGTATCCATTAGAAATGACAATCCATTATTCAGCAATATAGAAGATAATGCTTATTTTTACTTTGTACATTCCTATTTCATTGAATATGATACAGCATACACTGCTGCGATGTGTGCATATGGACTACCATTTTCGGCCGCTATAGCGAAGGACAATTTCTACGGTGTACAATTTCACCCCGAAAAATCCGGAAAAGTAGGGGAGCAGTTATTATTGAATTTTTCAAAATTAAGTTAGCAAATAAAAAAAGTTTACAATGTATATTATACCCGCTATTGACGTATTAGATAAGAAAGTTGTTCGTTTGAGAGAAGGAAACTATAATGACGTCACTACTTATGAGATCAGTTTAGAAGAGCAGATTGAGAAATATCATGCAAATGGTACAGAATTGGTACATATCATTGATCTTAACGGTGCAAAAGGTGATTTTAGTAACCAAGAATATTTATTTGACATCATTCAAAAAACAGAAATGAAAATTCAGTACGGTGGCGGTGTTCGCAGTATTGATAAAGTTAAGGAATTAGTGGATGCTGGTATCTACCGTGTTATTGTAGGTACGCAAGCAATTACTAATCCATCATTTTTGGAAGAGTTGAGTACCTTGAACGAAGGCAAAGTAAAATATGCTGATCATATCGTGATCGCTATTGATGTATTGGACGAGGTGATTAAGTATTCCGGTTGGTTAGAGTCATCTCCGATCAAATTAATTGAGTATATCGATAAATGTCTTGCATTAGGTTTTTATAGATTCTTATGTACTGATATCAGTAAAGATGGTAAATTAGGTGGTGCAGGAGTTGAGTTGTATAAGAAATTATTAGATCACTCCCCAATTATCAAATTAATAGGATCTGGAGGTATTAGTTCTATGGAAGATATTAGCAATTTAAACGCATTGGGAACGATGGAATCTGTTGTGGTTGGTAAAGCAATCTATGAGAATAGGATTACCATTGAAGAAATCAAAGATTGGAATCTGAAATCGTTAATTAACTTCTAAGGATGTTAGCAAAGCGTATAATTCCGTGTCTTGATGTTAAAGATGGTCGAACAGTAAAGGGAGTCAATTTTGTTGACTTACGTGATGCAGGTGACCCTGTTGAATTGGCTTGGCAATATTCCCAACAAGGAGCAGACGAATTGGTCTTTCTAGATATTGCGGCCACACATGAAGGCCGTAAAACAACGATCGATTTGGTGAAAGCAGTGGCTCGTCAAGTTAATATTCCATTTACAATCGGGGGTGGAATTAACGAAATGAAGGATGCTGAGATACTGTTAAATTCTGGTGCTGATAAGATTTCGATCAATTCGGCAGCAGTGCGTAATCCCCAGTTAATTAATGATCTCGCTGCAGCTTTTGGAGCGCAATTTGTTGTTGTCGCAATTGATACGCGGTACCTAGAAGGACAAAATTTTGTTCATTTAAGTGGGGGGCGTATCCAAACAGAACTAAAGACTGAAGATTGGGTTCGCGAAGCGCAAGAGCGGGGTGCAGGTGAAATTTTACTGACATCTATGGACCATGATGGTACAAAAAATGGATTTGATAATGGATTATTGAAAAAAATCAATGATTCGATTACGATTCCTTTAATTGCATCTGGTGGAGCGGGAAATCAACAGCATTTTGTGGATGTATTTCAACAAGCCAATGTTGATGCCGCTTTAGCAGCTTCGGTATTTCATTATGGGGAAATACTGATCCCAGCATTAAAAGATACGCTAAGGAGCAATGGGATTGTGGTAAGATAAGGTGAGCAGGTTAGATAGTTAGGGAAGTTAGATCGTTAGTAGGTTAGAGCGTGAGTGCTATGAAGTTAACCTACTCAAGACTTCCATACAATATAAAAATAGAAATGTTAGATTTTTCAAAAAGTGACGGACTTGTCCCAGTGATTGTACAAGACGCCCAAACATTGGAAGTGTTGATGCTCGGCTATATGAATGAAGAAGCATGGCAAAAAACACAAGCCGAAAAGCGCGTTACTTTTTTTTCAAGAAGTAAAAATCGATTGTGGACTAAGGGTGAAGAAAGTGGAAACTTTCTAGAAGTGGTAGGATTGCATATTGATTGTGATCAAGATACGGTATTAATTAAAGCAAGACCAGCAGGCCCGACTTGTCATACCGGTAGTCGCAGCTGTTTCAATACAGAATTTAATCAAAATTTCGTATTGGAGCTCGAACGTATTATTAAGCATCGTTATGAATTTCCTTCTGACGAGTCTTATGTCAATCGTTTACGTTCAAAAGGAATTAACAAGATCGCGCAAAAAGTAGGTGAAGAGGCTGTTGAAACTGTTATCGCAGCATTGACAGAGACTGAGCATGATTTTATCAATGAAACTTCAGATTTATTATTCCATCTGTTGGTTCTACTACGTGAGAAAGGTATTTCTTTGGAGACCATTGCTAAAAATTTAGAAAGCAGACATCAATAATACGCTAATTTTAAAATACAGCATAAAATTAGGGTCACATGAATTATATTCCATGCGATTTTACTCCAAGAATTGGTGGAAGCTGAAGATAATAAAGATGCACTGAGGTTGCTTTCAGAAAATAGCAGATAAATTTACTTTTATAGCATAATCATGATATAAAAGTAAATTTATCTAAGTTTGTATACGGCAATTTTTTATTATGGATAAATTCGAAATAGAGCTAGCAGCAACATTAACAGGACATCAAAATCCCATCTTCGCTTTAGAAAAAGGATATTTTGCGCATACATTTTTTTCTGGGGGCAATGATAAAGGTGTGGTTGAATGGGATTCTCAAAACAGAACATTCAAACGCATTTTATGTGCAGTTAGTTCTTCGATTTATGCATTGCATTTAATACCCAATACATCTTATCTTGCCATCGCACTTCGTGAGGGGAAGGTGATGATTGTTGATGTGGAAAATCAGACATTAATAGCCAATCTGATGGTCTCCGATAAAGCTATTTTTGCGCTTCAGAGTATTCCTGCTAAAAATGAATTGGTAGCCGTAGGAGAGGATGGTGTCGCGAGTGTATGGTGCCTGAAGGATTATAAAAAAATATATGAATTTGCCATTTCATCAAATACCATTCGGACCATTGCCTTATCGCATGATCAAAAGAAAATTGCATTTGGAGATAAGAACGGTGATATATTTTTATTTTCTGCAGAAGACTATCATTTCTTGCTTGCCAATCAAAAGCACAGCATGCCCATTACAAGTCTTATCTTTTCGCGTAATAACCTTAAGCTCATTAGTGGGGCAAGAGATGCTGCTGTTAAAATATCTGATGTTGCGAGTTTAAAAGAGCAATACAGTTTTGTGCCCCATATGTTTACCGTATATGGCATCTATCCGCACCCCAATTATCCTGTTTTTGCAACAGTAAGCCGTGACAAATCATTCAAAATTTGGGATGAGGAAACATTTTCTTTGCTTAAAGTGATCAACCGTGATAAATTTTATGACTCCCATACGCTATCCATCAATACAGGACTTTGGATTGATGGAGGTCAATATTTCTTGACAGCAGGAGATGATAAATTGATCAAGGTTTGGGCATTAAAATGATGTCAAACCTGTCTATGACAGTAAAGAAACGATTTCAGTTAAATATTGAGCATCAATTTCATCGAAAGCGTTTAGCTCATCGCTATCGACATCCAATATGCCAATGATGCTATTGTCTTGATATATCGGAATGACGATTTCTGATTTTGATAGGGAACTACAAGCAATATGTCCAGGGAATTCCTCCACATTAGGTACGATTATGGTTTTGTTTTCTTTCCAGGAAGTGCCGCACACTCCACGACCATATTGAATACGTGTACAGGCTACAGGTCCTTGAAATGGACCGAGCACCAGCTGTTCACCCTCGATTAAGTAAAAACCCACCCAAAAGAAATTGAACTGTTCTTTCAGTGCCGCAGCAATATTTGCAAGATTAGCTATTTGATTGGTCTCACCTGTAACCAAACCTCTGATTTGAGGAACTAAGCCTATGTATTGATCTTTCTTCGTTCCTTTGTTTATTGTTAAATCTTCTGCCATAAAAAAAGCGCTATTATGCTGCTCAAAGTTAACAGAATAATAGCGCTTGTAAAATATAAAAATTCTTTCCTTAACAGATTACAATTTTTTTAAGGCCAATTTGATCATACCCTCTACTGTCAGATTTGGATCTGTTTGAATCACAGCATTCAATACTTTCTCAGAAGTGGCTTTGTTGAAACCTAACATGACCAAAGCAGATAGTGCTTCGTCTGGTAGAGACTGTGCCATCGGAATCGTTGAAAGGGATTCTACACCTTGTTTTTTCAATTTATCTTGCAATTCTAAAATCAAGCGTTGTGCTGTTTTAGGACCAATACCTTTTATTTTCTGAATGAGCGTAACCTGACCATTGACAATGGCAGATTGAATTTCTTCTGGAGTATTGGATGAAAGAATCATACGTCCTGTATTTGGACCGATGCCAGATACCGAAATCAGATTTTCAAATAACTTCTTTTCTCCTTCAGTTGCAAACCCGTAGAGCGTATGTGCATCTTCCCTTACCTGAAAAGAGATGAATAGCTTACACTGCTCCTGGTCTTTTATTAAGGAAAATGTATTTAAGGAAATGTGGATATAATAGCCAATTCCACCCACATCGAGAACGACGTGAGTGGGGGCTTTATGTGCTAATTTCCCGTTAAAATATGCATACATAGCGATACGGAAAAAGAATTAATTACCTTGTTTTTCATGTGACTGTACATCGACTACAGCAATAGTAACCATATTCACGATTTCGCGAACTGAACTATCTAATTGTAATACGTGAACAGGTTTGTTCATACCCAGTAAGATTGGTCCCACAGCTTCTGCATTGCCCACTTCTTGTAACAATTTGTAGGCAATATTACCTGATTCTAAATTTGGGAATACCAATGTATTTGCTGGCTGTCCTTTCAATGTACTGAACGGGAAATTTGCTTCTAACAAATCACTATTCAGAGCAAAGTTTGCTTGTAAATCGCCGTCAGCAACAATTTCTGGATGATCTTTGTGAACGATTTTAATGGCTTCACGTACTTTAGTTGGTGTATTTCCTTCGTTAGAACCAAAGTTAGAATAAGAAAGTAAAGCAATACGAGGGCTTACATTCATTTTTCTAACAGCTTTGTCCAATAATACGGTAATATCTGCCAACTCTTTTGCAGAAGGCTCTTTATTGACCGTAGTATCACCTAAGAAGATCGGACCTTTTTTTGTCAACATCATATACATACCAGCGATACGGCTACCTTCTTTAGCGCCGATAACATGGATCGCAGGTTTGATGGTATTGGCATAGTTCTTTGTTAATCCTGAGATCAATGTATCAGCATCTCCAAATTGAACCATACTTGCTCCAAAGTAATTGCGATCAATTAGAAGTTTTTTAGCATCTAATTTAGAAAGACCACGACGTTGTCTTTTTACAAATAAATGTTCAACATATTCATTGACACGTTCTGACTCCATTTCTTCCAATGGATCAATGATTTGTACATCAGCCAATTCAAAACCGAATTCGTTAATTAACGCATTGATTTTTCCTTTTTTACCCAATAAAATAGGAACTGCAATACCTTCTTCTTTTACGATTTGTGCCGCACGAAGCGTTTTGTAATTATCTGCTTCAGCAAATACAACACGTTTCGGATTCCGTTTTGCTGCCATGGTCAGATTGCGCATGATCGCATCATCCTGACCTAATCTCTTGCGAAGTGTTTCTCTGTATTTATCCCAGTCTTCGATGATATGTTTTGCAACACCCGATGCAATTGCCGCTTTCGCTACAGCCACAGAAACCTCAGTGATCAAACGTGGATCATTAGGTTTTGGAATAATATAATCCGCAGAGAATTTTAGGTTGTTGGTGTTATAAGCTAGATTAACTTCTTCAGGAACGGGTTGTTTAGCTAGATCAGCGATCGCTTTTGTCGCAGCCACTTTCATTTCTTCATTGATAGCAGTAGCACGTACGTCTAAAGCACCACGGAAGATATAAGGGAAGCCTAATACGTTGTTTACCTGGTTCGGGTAATCTGAACGTCCTGTACCCATAATCACATCGTTACGCGTGGCAACTGCTAAATCGTAAGCGATCTCTGGGTTAGGATTAGCCATAGCTAATACAATCGGCTGATCAGCCATGGTCAATAACATTTCTGCTGTCAATACGTCTGCAGCTGAAAGTCCGATAAATACATCAGCACCATTTACAGCATCAGCAAGGGTATGGATATCACGATCAGTGGCATAAGTTGCTTTCATCGCATCCAATGTTTCACGATCACGACGGATCACACCTTTACTGTCTAACATGACAATATTTTCTTTTCTAGCACCAGCAGATACGTACATTCCAGTACAGGAAATAGCAGCAGCACCAGCACCATTTACAACGATTTTTACATCCTCAATTTTTTTATTGATTAGTTCACAAGCGTTGATCAGAGCAGCACAAGAGATAATAGCTGTACCATGTTGATCATCGTGCATCACTGGGATATTCATTTCAGCTTTCAAGCGTCTTTCAATTTCAAAACACTCTGGAGCTTTAATATCTTCTAAATTAATACCACCAAATGTAGGTTCCATTGCTTTCACAATGTTGACAAACTCATCTACATTTTTAGTGTCAAGTTCAATGTCAAAAACATCAATATCAGCGAAGATTTTAAATAATAAACCTTTACCTTCCATAACTGGTTTACCAGCTACAGCACCGATATCACCAAGACCTAATACGGCTGTACCATTACTAATTACCGCAACTAAATTACCTTTTGCGGTATATTTGTAAGCGTCTTCATTATTTGCAGCGATAGCTAAACAAGGCTCAGCAACACCTGGTGAATAAGCTAGCGATAAATCTCTTTGAGAATTTGTTGGCTTTGTTGGCACAACAGCTATTTTACCAGGTCTACCCATGGAATGGTAGTCTAATGCCGCTTGTTTACGATTTACATTACTCATTTTAATTCTTTTATATAGTGCTAGTTTGTTAAACTAAGGTTACAAATGTATCATTCTTTTTTTGAGAAAGAAATGATAAATAGTCAAAAATTTATTCTGAAGGGTCAATTTATTTTAATACATCAAGAAGGGTGAACATTCGTTTGCGCATGGCGGTGGCTGATCCGGAATAATTGTTGACTAAAAGAGTAAAGGTATATTTCTCTCCTGAACTGTTATTTTGGATGCCAGTATAGCCCAATGCACCTCCGATGGTGCCACTTTTCATCTTCATATTATTATATTCTGGTAAACTTTTATAGAATTCGGGGAACCAGGATTGCGATTGAGCGTACTGCATGATTTTGGTCATTGCTGCTGTCGTAACTCTATTTTGAGGAGAAAGACCTGATCCATCTTGATTGTTAAGTTCGCTATTGTTAATCTTTAATTTAGTTTCCCAATATTTCTGTATCAAAGATGCACCTTCGCTTGTTTCTGTCTTTTGTGCAGTTTGATAAGCAATTGCCTTTAAGAGTGCTTCGCCATAAAGATTGATGCTCTTTTGATTGAACCAATAAACAATGGTAGCAAGATCAGGTGACTCATGGGTGTCTAAGTGATGTTTTACGATCGTTGTTCCGGCAAGAACTTGACCGTTACTTGCTGATGTTGCTGTTTTGATCCCGACATGATCCAGTGCTTTTTCTAATTGAAAGGCTACATCATATGCGGGATCGGGAACGGAAATCTCAATAGTCTTTTTAAGGTCTAAGCCATAAGTTCCGCGGATGTAGATGGTAGAAGCATAGGGGCCCGAATAGGCATATACCTGATCACCAGATCCGTTTTTACCTGTTGTCACCTCATTTATAATTTTGAGATAAGAAAGATCTGCGGTCAAATTTTTAATAGGAGCGGGCTTGCCGATCGCATCATTGGGAGAGAAGACCACACCTACTGCATTCTCTCTCCAGTTAAGTGAAGAGACACCGGCACCATAATAATTTCCAATATCAGACCAGATCCAACCTCCAGGCACTTTGTACCCTTGATAACGTGTGTCGTCACCTATGATACGGCCTTTTATTTCTTTAATACCTGCATTTTGAATGACGTATATCCATTTGTTGATGATCTGTTCTTCCGTTGACTCGGGATAGCGGCTACTTCCTAAAGTAGGATCTCCAGATCCTTCAATAATAATATCGCCTTCTAGTACACCATCTGCCTGAATAGTTCCTGTGTACGTTAAAAGTGTTTTGAATTTATAATCCTTTCCCAAAATGTCAAATGCGGTAGCTGAAGTAATGACTTTCATCGTTGACGCAGTAGCCAAGCCCACATCTTGATTGTGTTCAAAAATAGGTGCTCCCGTACTTGCATCTAATACGGTCAAAGAAGCTGTTGCATTTTTTAATGAGGGATCATTTTCAAATTGTCGATAGGCTGCTTCAATTTTGGATTTTGATGCGGATTGTGAGAATGCGGATGTATGGAGTAACGGGAATAAGCAAATACTAACAAGGGTTAAGGTTGTACTGGTTTTCATTAATGATAATCTTTTCTGTTTTCATAAAGATACTATTGTTTGCTCAGAAATGTTTAATATGAAAGTCAAAAAGTAATACTTTAATACCCCTCTATGCCTGTCTGTAAACCTAACTAGGATCTATGCCTATTTTCATAAAAATGGAAGTGCTCCTTGATTTAGAATTGTTAATGAATATGATCCGACATGCTCAAAAACGGCTTATCGGTCGTGTCCTTATGTTTTTAAAAGCAATATGACATATTGGAATGTTTACCCAAGCGGATAATATTTCGTTGTAAATCATGGATTTAAATTAATAATAAGTTAAGTTTTGACTGTTGTTGTCATGCTTTTCTTTTTCTTGCTAGCTAAATATAAAAATCCATAATCTTCCGCTCTGTGCTCAGCGCTATTATCAATATGTTTCATCTAAAAAAAATGGCTCTAAGTTATGTTCGTGTCATTAATTGTGATGAATGATAGATTCTAATAAGTTGATTATTAATGATTGATCTCGTATTTAGGTGATAATTGCAGATGTTCAGTGCTTGATTTTATTAAATCTTTTGATAAAAAACTTAATAAAATATTAAAAATGCATTAACCTTATGTTATTTTTGGAACGTTAATTTTGAGTGTTGATTCATCGTAATCGACCTCCTATTGGGTATTATATTAATTTAAGTAGATGAGAAAGAACTGGCTTTATGTGCTAGGGTGCGTGGCTTTAATGTTTTCTTCATGCCGTAAGGAAACTGACCTAATTTCAAAGTATACCTCCAATCAGGTATATTTTTCAAGTAAAATTGCGGGTCTTCCGCAAACAAGAGTTCAAGGAACTCAATGGAGTGCCCATGATGCCATTGGAATTTTTATGTTCCAACATGGTATGGCTTTAAACGAAGCTTCTATTGTAAACAATGGCTTTAACCAACCATACACAACTCCTGGTAATGGTAATTTTTCACCTCAAAATGCACAGGCTTTGCTAGAATTTCCACGAGGAAGTAAAGTGAGTTTTGTTGCATATTATCCTTATCAAGAGCATGGTACATTAACACCTTCACTAGACATCACGAATCAGGAGAATCAAGCTCAACTTGATTTCATGGTAGCACGAAATACAACAGGATTGACTTCGGGGCAAGGTCCGGTAGCCTTATCGTTTGACAGACAAATGAGTAAACTGGAACTTAAAATTAAGGGAGCGGATCTACAGGGTTTAAAAGCTGATTTTATAGCCCTGCCATCGAGAGCGAGTTTCAATCTTTCTTCGGGACAATGGATAAAAGGTAATACAAACACAGATATTGCTGCTCGGGTGTCACAGAATTCGACGAATGAAATGATCGTCGAATGGACAATTTACCCAGGTACACTTACGGCAGAAAATAAAATCGTATTTACAAAGGCCGATGGGAAATCTTACACTTGGAGCATAGGTGAAGGTAAAAGCTATGAAAAGGGTTACCGATATCAGTATGACATCACACTGGGGAAGGACGGAACTGTTACTCCGCAACCTACAGCAGCCTATATGGAGCTGCCGGTAATATCAGAAAGTGCCACGGTCAAGTACAATCTCAAAATGTCGTCTTCTACAAAGAGAAATTACTCCATGTTGTATGATACCGAATATAAGGTGGCTTATTGGGTAGCTTATCCATTAAGCAAGGATTATCTCGGAAGTCAGAAACGGACAGATGTGTGGGCCTACGATCCCGCATTTTCATCAAATTTTCAAGCAAATCTCGAAAAGGGATATCCCAATAATGCGACGTTATTGCTCGACCGTGGTCATCAGTTACCGAGCGGAGACCGGACATACGATTTCGCTGAAAATGCATCCACGTTCTATTATACAAATATGACGCCGCAGAATAGATCCTTAAATCAAGGTTTATGGGCTGATCTTGAAAATAAAGTCCGTACCTGGACTACCCAGTCGGGAGTAGATACCATGTATGTAGTGACGGGTGCGATGGTCACGACCGCAACAGACAAGGTCGTCGATTATGTGAAGGATAATTCTGGGAAAGATGTCGCAAAACCCAAATATTATTACAAAGTATTGGCTATGAAAAAAGGTTCCGATTATTATACTATAGGATTTCGTATGAACAATGTGACGCCGACTAATACAGATTACATGAGCTATACGGTGACGGTTGAATCTCTGGAGAAAGAAACTGGATTTACATTTTTCCCTGCATTAGATCAGGAAACTAAATCGACTATCAATACACAGATATGGCGTAAATAGCGATATGATCATACATTATTAAATCAATTATTCAGATATAAAAAACATGAAAAAGAACCAATTTCTAGGTGCTGCACTGGCACTGATTGTTGTAGGACATTCTTGTAAGAACGATGACTATCGCGATTTGGGAACAAATGATAACGCACAGGTGCAATTTACTTCTTCGATTGCGGGTAGCGTAGCTACACGTGTCACAGGTAATGCTTGGGATGCTGACGATGCTGTAGGTGTATTTATGAAACAAGGTGATGGATTGTCTAATCCATTAGCCGCCAATAAAAAATATAGTACTGGCGGTAATGGTAATTTCTCTGGACAAGGAGCAGATATCATCAACTATCCACAGACAGGATCAGTAGATTTTATTGCATACTATCCATATACAACAAATCTTGAAGGAGCGATATTGCCTGTCACCGTCGCAGATCAGAGTGCTCCAGCTGCTATTGATGTGCTCTACTCCAACAATGCAACAGGCTTGACAAAAGCTAGTGGAGCTGCTAATCTTACTTTTAATCATAAACTGACTAAAGTCGCATTAGCTGTTAAACCAGGAAATGGTTTGACAGATATAAATGGACTACAGGTGGTCTACCGTAATGTCAATACTACAGCAGCATTAGATCTAGCGACCGGTATATTGAGCGGAGCTGCTGCTGTGCAGAATGTTACAGCAAAAACTACAGCACAAACGGATGCACAGTTGGTGGAAGCAATCCTGCTTCCTGGTGATTTTTCTGCTAAAGAGTTGGTTTTTACATTAGCATCAGGCACCTTTAAATGGACTTTGCCAGCTAATACGACCTTTGAAGCAGGTAAGAAATATACTTACGATATTGTTTTGTTGAAAAATGATGGAGTTAACCAAGTCGCAGTAACCGGCAATGGTACTATTACAGACTGGACAACTGTACCTGGGGGATCTGTAAATGTAGACATCGATGGCAGTCAGACTCCTACTGATCCAGGAAAAGAAGAGACAATTTTCTTGGAAACTTTTGGTGATCCTGATCCTAAAGCATCAAAAAAGGATAGAATTGGTACCTATGCAGGTTATACTGCAACAGGCGTGACATATTCGGATCTCTACACAGCTACATATGCAGATGTGCGTGCTACTTCAACAATAAATGGACATGTGTGGCTACCAGCAAACAAAGATACCGGGTTTAAAATCGAAGGAATTAATGCTGCCGGCGTTACCAATCTGAAGTTATCTTATAAATTAGCTGGTAACGCAGTGAGCTTGCCAATGACAGGGGTAAAAGTTCGTGTTAATGGTGTAGAACTCGCTGTCCCTACAGGAGTACTGGGTGCAGAAGCAAATACATTTTCAACTATTGATATCTCAGGCATTGCAAATAGTAACAGCATCACACTCGAATTCTATAGCAAAGAAACAGACAATACAAATGGTTACCGTATTGATGACATCAAACTTGTCGGTACAAAATAATAGGGTTGATTAATACATGAAGTTGTAAACAAGAAGAGGATCGCTTTCTCTTCTTGTTTATTTTTTATCCGTAATTTAGGTATTCTCAATATTTTTCCTACCTCGGTCTATTTTAAGATTTATATTAGATTTTATTTTAACGTTACACATGCGTAGTTTAATTTATTTATATAGTTGTATTGTTTTACTTTATGTCACGAGCTGCGCAAAGAAAGAGGATGATACCATTGCTCCGATAGCTTCTCGTACGGTGATGGTCTATATGGCTGCAAACAATAGCTTATCAGCAGAAGCATATCAAAATCTCAATCAGATGGAAGAAGGATTTGTGAGTATCGACGGTAAATTGTTGGTCTATGCCAGATTATTTGGTCAGCAGCCCAAAATATATGAAATTCAGTACGATACTAGTCCAGAAATTAAAAGTAAGGTTCTTAAAACATATAGTGATCATGATTCTTCCGATCCAGAGATGATGAAAATCATATTTGCGGATATGAAGGGTCTCTCTCCGTCGCATTCGTATGGAGCTATTTTATGGTCTCATGCAACCAACTGGGTTCCTGCGAATCTTGGTAAATTGGGTACTAGGTCTTTTGGCGATGATCATTTTAGCCGTATGGATGTACAGCAGCTTCAATCAGCTTTACCTCAAGGGTTGGATTTTCTTATTTTTGATGCTTGTTCTATGGCATCTGTAGAAGTGTTATATGAACTTCGTGAGGCTGCACCCTATATCCTCGCATCGCCAACTGAAGTATTGAGTGTCGGCATGCCATACCATCAGATCAACTCCTTATTATTTGATCGTGATGTTAAACATGGATTGACCGCAATCGCAAAAGCATATGTCGGGTATTATCAACAAAAAATAGGTTTGGAGCAGTCTGCTACCTTTTCGCTGGTAGATACTAAGCAATTGCCCGGGCTGGCACACAAGACCGCGCAATTGTTGTCGCAAAATCCACAGTTCTTGTCGGGGATAAACAGAAATAATGTACAGCGCTTAGATCTAGATCCTAATACTCCTGTCAAAGCATATGATTTTTTAGATCTATTTGAGAAACATCTTCCATCGGACCAGTTATTGTCTTTTAAGTCTGCGATCGACAAGGCCATTATATTTAAAGCGAATACCCGCACTTTCTTAGGTAAACCCATCACTAATTTTTCAGGGCTGTCAAGCTATATACCTGCCCCCGAAGAAAGTTATCTTTTTCCCTTTTACAGGACGCTAGCTTGGTACGGTGATGCGGGATATAATAGCTTATTTTGACAAAATAACCATAAACGTAAAAATATCGATTAGTGGTTTACTTCTTCAAATTTTCCTAACTTGCATGATCAAATTAGAGAAACAATGACGCATTCAGAAAAAACTAGCGGCAATAAGAAGTCTGATGAAAGATCAAGGTGTTGATGGTTACATTATCCCTTCTTCTGATCCGCATATAAGTGAATATTTACCAGATCGTTATAAATGTATTGCATGGACTTCGGGTTTTACGGGTTCAGCAGGTACGTTAGTTATTACACAAGATTTTGCAGGTTTATGGACGGATGCCCGTTATTTTGTTCAAGCAAATGAACAATTGGCTGGGACTGGATTTGAATTGGTAAAATTAAAAGTTCAGGGCAATGCCGAATATGCAGAATGGTTGGGTGAACAATTAGCGAAAGGAGCAAAGGTTGCATTTGATGGAAATTTAGCTTCTTTATTAGTCGCACAATCGGTAAAAGATATATTAAAACCTATTGATATTATTGTTGACGGTCACGTTGATTTATTATCATCGCTTTGGGAGGGAAGACCTTCTTTACCTACTGCAAAAGCATATTTATTGGCTGATACAACAACAGGACAATCAACAGCATCTAAATTAGCTGCAGTACGTGCTGTCATGGTCAAGAATAGAGCGCAGGCGCATCTTATATCTTCTCTAGATGATCTCGCTTGGCTGCTCAATATCCGTGGTCGTGATGTTCCTTGTAATCCAGTTGTTTTAGGTTTTGTTTATATAACAGCTGATGAAGCTATCTTATACATTGAGCCTGTTAAATTGGATGAGGCTACAAGAATAAGTTTACAATCTTCGGGGGTGCAGGTGAAACCTTATGAAGACGTATATACTCAGGTTAGCCATTTAGCGGTCGATTCCATATTGATCGATCCGAAGAGAACCTGTTTTGCGATCTACGACGCTATACCTGCTGCGGTTAATATTATTGAAAAAATCAATCCTTCGACGTCTTTAAAAGCAGTGAAGAATGAAGTGGAAATTGCACATACGCGTGAAACCATGATCAATGATGGCGTTGCGCTGACCAAATTTTTTAAATGGTTGGAAACGGCGGTACCACAAGGTGATCAATCTGAAATATCTATTGCAGCAAGATTACAGGAGTTTAGAGAGGAACAACCTGGTTTTAATGATATTAGTTTCAATACCATCGCTGGTTATTTAGACCATGGTGCATTGCCACATTATTCTGCAACTATTGAGAGCAACTATACGTTAAAATCAAAAGGATTGTTACTCGTGGACTCTGGAGGCCAATACCAAACGGGTACGACAGATATCACACGTGTCGTGTCGTTGGGTGAGATCACGCAGGAAGAAAAAGAAGATTATACCATCGTATTAAAAGGAACTATAGAAGGTAGTCAGGCCATATTTCCGCAAGGATCTAAAGGTTATCAGATTGATGCGATCACCCGTCGCCCGATTTGGGCCACACTTCGCAATTATGGACATGGAACTGGACATGGTGTAGGATTTTTCTTGAATGTGCACGAAGGACCGCAAACTTTCAACTCTGCAAATATTGATGTTGCTATAGAATCGGGGATGATCAGCTCTATTGAACCTGGTTTATACCGCGAAGGAAAGCATGGTATCCGTATCGAAAATTTGGTTTTATCGCGAAATGCGGAGTCTTCTATATTTGGTGATTTTATGGATTTTGAGACGCTGACTATCTGTTATATCGCTACAGATCTAGTTGATAAAACCTTATTAGACCAACAGCATATCAACTGGTTGAACCAGTATAATCAATGGGTTTTCGATAAACTGAAGAGTCGATTAAATGAGGAAGAGCAAGCATGGTTAAAAGATAAAACGGCAGCGATTTAATAGGTCGGCATAACTACTAGCATAAAAAAGGAGATTATATGATCTCCTTTTTTGTTATAAAATAGATGTGCTATAACGTTTTAATTGTTTGAAAATAATCCTATTTTTGTTGAAAGACCAAATCATATCATGCGTAAAATCCTATTTTTAAGTTTTATCTTCTTCTGTTCTTTATCTTCATTCGGACAGCAATATATCATTCCGATGCCGCAACATGTGGAAGTACTACAACAGCCTTCATTTTCTTTGCAAGGTAATCTTGTGATCGGAACGGGCTCATTTGAAACACAGGCTAAATATTTAGCTAATCAACTGGAAGGTCTATTGCGATCAAAAGTTAATCTTAAAAAATCGGGAACGATACGTTTTCAGAAAATAAATCATCAGGTGGCAGGTCAGCACGATTATTATGAATTAAAAATCGATGCTAAAGGTATTGTCATTTCTGCATCTACAGAAGATGCAGCTTTTTATGCTGTGCAGTCCTTACTACAGCTTGTAGAGGAGCATCGGGCAAAAGGTAGTATACCGGCATTGGAAATCAAGGATTATGCTAAATTTACGTATAGAGGGGTTCATCTTGATGTGAGCAGACACTTCTTTACTGCCAATGAGGTCAAATCATTCTTGGATTATTTATCGCGCTATAAAATGAATAAATTTCATTGGCACCTAACCGATGATCAGGGATGGCGTATCGAAATTAAAAGTCATCCAAAGCTAACAGAAATTGGTGCTTTTCGAGCGGTAACACAAGATGTGAAAGATTCCAAATTGACAAAAGATGGTCGCTATGGCGGATTTTATACACAGGAACAGGTAAAAGATGTGGTGGCCTATGCAAAAAAGCTGCATATCGAAGTCATTCCTGAAATCGAGATGCCAGGTCATGCGCTAGCAGCTTTGGCGGCCTATCCTGAACTTTCTTGTACCGGTGGACCGTTTAAAGTAGGAACATCTTGGGGTGTCATGGATGATATCTACTGTCCAAAGGAAGAAACCTTTTCCTTATTGGAAGATGTAATCGATGAAGTCGTTACTTTGTTCCCGAGTCATTATATCCATATCGGTGGTGATGAGGCTCCGAAAACACGATGGAAGGCTTGTGCACACTGTCAAGATCTCATTAAGAAGGAGGGATTGAAAGATGAATTTGAATTGCAATCGTACTTCATCAAACGGATGGAGAAATATATCAATGCAAAAGGTAAAAGTATCATCGGTTGGGATGAAATTTTAGAAGGCGGCTTGGCTCCCAATGCTACGGTGATGAGTTGGACAGGTATCGAAGGTGGTATTCATGCTGCTAAGACGGGACATGATGCGATAATGACTCCTGTAAGTCATATGTATTTGGACTATTATCAAGGAAATCCACAATCTGAACCGTTAGCTTTTAATGCAGAACTGCGTTTGGATAAAGTATATTCTTTTAATCCAGTTCCTAAAGAATTGAGTGCGCAAGAAGCGAAACATATTTTGGGGCCACAGGCGAATATGTGGACCGAATATATTACAAATTTTAAGCACGTCGAGTACATGCTTTTTCCTCGATTGCTAGCTTTATCCGAAGTGGCTTGGGGTACATCCAATCCTGACCAATATAAATCTTTTGAGAAAAGAGTCATCCATGAGTTTAATTATCTTGATCGTAAGAGCATCAATTATAGTAAGGCTATTTTTGAACTAAATGGCAGCATTGTTTCTAAGGAGGGAAAGATGTACTACGAATTGTCGACAATAAAGAACGATGGAACGATACGTTATACAACAGATGGAACTGAGCCGAATATCCAAAGTCCAATTTACAAAAGTCCAATTTTAGTCGATAAAACAGTAACCATCAATGCGGCAAACTTTGCTGTTGATCGGATGATTGGATCGGTATTGAAACAGGATTTTGTTATCAGTAAATCGACTGGAAAATCGATCCAATTGCTGCATGAACCAAGTGAAGCGTATTATGGAAGCGGTGGTGCGACCTTGGTCGATGGTGTTTATGGAAACAAGCAATATTTCAAAAAAAATTGGCTAGGTTTTAATGCCAAAGATTTAGTAGCAACGATTGATCTTGGTACAGCAACGACATTTTCAAATGTTGAACTGAATGTCGTAGATCAAAATGCGAGCTGGATTTATTATCCGCAGTCGGTAAAAGTTTATGTATCCAACGACAATCAAAATTTTACGCTTGTAAAAGAGGTGGGAAAAGAGGTGATTTCCGAATCGAAAGGAACCATCAAATTACAGTTTGATCAGCAGACGGCAAAATATGTAAAGATTGAAGTTCAGCATTTGAATCAAATCCCATCAGGATCAACAGGTGCGGGATCTGCAGCTTGGTTATTTGTTGATGAATTGTCGGTTTATTAATGTACGTTTTGTGCGCATCAGTTGGTACTGAAGCGTGTAAGTTGGTATAACACTGATACCTAGTCGAGCGTCAGCTAGTTAAAAAAGAGACCAGAAAAATTATTTTTCTGGTCTCTTTTTTGAGCTTATTAAGCTGGTGGATATATCAATCTAACATCAACAAAAACTATTTTGTGATGCATTTTTTTGGGGGCAGCTGATTCTGATGAGTAACGTTTTCCTATACTTCGGAATTTAGTTGACGAATCAATTCGTACAGTTTCGATTTATCTATCGGCTTCAATAAATACCCATCGATAAAAGGATAATGTGCTATCTGTTCCTGATCGCTTCTACTGGTTGATGAACTGATAATATATATGTTCATTTGACTTAAAAAATCCGAACCATAATGTTCTAATTTATCCATCATTTCCCAACCTGTCATAAATGGCATGTTGATATCGACGAATATGATTTCTGGAGTCATATCTTGCTGTTGTTTTTTATTTTCAAAATAATCCAATGCATCGAGTGCATTTTCAAATAGGTTGATCTCAAGTGGGAAATCTGGAAAGCTTTTAATCATGTTGTTAAAAATAACACGTAGAATGGCATTATCGTCTACTACCGTTATCATGCTCTTTTTTGTGGAATTAGAAGTTTTCATGTTGTTGTTTTTAGAAATCTCACTAAAAAAGTAGTGCCTTTACCTGGAGCGCTTTTAATGTCTATTTTACCACCTAGGGCTTCAACTTGATACCTTGTGATAAATAGACCGATACCTTTACTATCAAAACCACGATGAAATACTTTTCGAAACATGAAAAGTTGTGACTTATATTTAGGTAAGTCAATTCCTATGCCATTGTCTTCTATGCTGAAAATGGGGGTGTTATCTTCAATGTATGTTCTGATATGAATCTGAGGTGCTATATTTGGATCTGTAAATTTTAAAGCATTACTGAGTAAATTATTGAAAATACTTTCCAAATACTTTGTAGGATAGTGGATGTTTTCAACTTGGAAATCGGCTGTTAGTTGGGCGTTTTTACTTTGGATCTCGCCGATAAATTGACTGTAGATCTTTGTGTAAATCAAAGAAAAATTACAGTTATCTTTTAAAATATTTGTATTTTCTCGTAATTCCAATATCTCCGATAATTCTTCTAATGTATCGGTCAAGCTATCATTGCTGGTTTTTAAAAGATCTAAATATTCATTTTTAACATCAATGTTACTTTCATCTTTCAATTCGCTAAGGAGCATATGTATATTGCTAACAGGTCCTCTTAAGTTATGGGCAACAATCTGATTGAAATCTTCCAGCTGTTTAACTTTTGTTTCCAATTCAATTTTTACCAGCTCAAGTTCATGTTTTTGTCGTTCGAGAATCTCGCGGTTCTTTTTAGCATCGGATATATCCTGTAGCTGAACGATAAAAAAAGAGAGCTCGTTAAATTGATTGTGAACCGCTGAAATTGTAACAGAACACCAAATGTAATGCCCTAGCTTGTGTTGATAGCGTTTTTCTAAAGTAAAGCTATCAATTTCTCCTCTGGCAAGTCTTTGTCTTTGTTTATAGTCAAATTCAAGATCGTCGGGATGTGTATAATCTAAAAAATTAATGGTAGACAATTCCTCTTGTGAAAATCCCAAGATTTTGCTTAGGGTTTTATTTGCTTCAATGCAATTGCCTTGTAAATTGGTCAGAGAAATGCCTAGGCCGGAGAAATGAAATGCTTGATTAAATTTATGCTGGTTAAATCTTATTTTTTCTAGTGATTCTACTTTTTCAGAAATGTCGGATACCACAATGGCAACACGGTCTTTGGTTAAATGAATAGGCATTACTTTCATTTTGTACCACTTCCCCTTATGGGTGTCGAAGTTGGATATGAACTCCATTTTGCAAACCTTATTTAAGGTAAGTGCTTTGTCAATCAATTCTAAGGCTCTCTTAGAAATCGGTAGTGGAAATAAATCCTTTAGGTTTTTGTTTAAAAATTCATCGGGTTTGTAAAATAATAGATCTGAATTACTCGTCCAATAGTTTGTAAAAACACCTTCTTTCGTTACTTCAAATACAAGATCGTCGAGCGAAGCGACAAGAAGCTGAAGATGCTTTTTTTTCTCGAGCAGATCTTTATTTTCTGTTATTAATCTGGTCACATCGCAAATGGCGATAATCATATGCATGTCAGATCTTTCGGGTACTATTTTAGAGCTAAAAGAGAGCCATTTAAGATGTCCTTCTTCTGTCATTATGCCATAATTATGATCAATCTGTTTTTCACCGGTTTGTAATGTATTATAAAAAGAGAGTTCTTCAGTAGGGATGATACGCTGATCTTCTACAGCATAAAAAATCAAGGCCTCTTGAAATTTTTTATTGCCAATTTTGTCTATAGGTAATAAAAGCTTGACTTGCTCATTGTAGGATAGCATATAACCATCTTTATCAAGCGCTAATAAGCCCTCAATCCCTAAAGTTATCGGGTAGGAGTACTGTTCGTTCAATGCGTGGTAGTCAGGTTCCATTCGTGGATCAAGTTAGAAAGCCTTTTAATATTGAAGCATGCAAAAGTGCACATTTTATTCAATTTAATGATTAAAATTGAGCATTTAGGTATTATATTTAGATGATGTATTGATTTTTTTTAATTTTTCTTTTCTATCCAGATGCTATTCAGCCAAAGATGTTCACTTCCTTCTTTCTTGAATGATATCTTTTGCGGGCCCGTATGATCGATCTTAATAGACCCTAAACTGGTATTGACAAACTCGTCTGTATAGTTGTTTTCATTGGGTTCAACGACCATTTTTCCATTTGAATCTAGTTTTTCAGTTACGGATTGTGTCCCTATTTGAATTGAAATAGTCGAGAAGATTTTATTCGGATTATGTGCAGATATATCCACTTTATAAACACCTACTTCAGGAAAATCAATCATCCATTCGATCGTCTCATTGTTAGTCTGAATATGCTGTGGCCTCTTGCCGTCATATTTGGTTATTTGTAATTTATCTTGATGAAGTGCATTTGTACTATTTAAAGCAAAGCCTCCAAATGTTGATTCCGCTACGATCTCTTTATCGAGCTGTAAGGGTTCGTTGTAGGTCAGCGAAATAGTCGATACAAAAGGATCAGGTTGTTTTGCTGGCAATTGTATATGTAATAATCCACTCTTCTGTTTAAACTTTAAAGAGGTTTCAGATGCACCAATTCGAACGGAGACTTGTGAAGGTTTTGATTTTATTCCAGATATCCGCAATATCCGATCAAGGGGCCAATTAAAAACCTGTGCATACACCTGTGTTTGCTTGCCATGTGTTTTTGTTGTGAGGTAGCCCCAATCGTGCTGATTGACTCTTAAATCCAATCCAGTGGCACCATAAATGCTCTCTCCTTGTCGTTGGAGCCATTTGCCTATATCTTCAAGTCTGGAGATGCTCTCATAGGGTAGTGTTCCATCTGCCCGTGGTCCGATATTTAAAGTATAGCCACCGTTGAGACTGACATTTGATATCAATGAATTGAAGATCTGGCTTGTCGATTTCCACTCGTTCTCTTGTCCATTGTATCCCCAAGAGTGAGCGATTGTACCGGGAGTTTCCCATGGATGGTCAACATAGGTAGTTCCAAACTGATTGTCACCGAATGTTTCAAAATCTATATTTTTTTCGTCTGTTGGTAAACCTAGTCTGGAATTGATCAAGCACTTCGGTTGCAGGGTATGAATGAGTTGAACGACTTGTTGCAGCTGTTGCTTTTTAATAATTGATTTTTCATATGGAATCCACATATCAAACCACATCAGTGCGATATCGCCATAGTTGGTTAACAGCTCGCGCAATTGTGGGATTACTTTTTCCTGCCAGTATTGATTATATTGTTGGTCGGTAACATGTCCTGTCAATTCTTGGTTATGATTCCATGCATATGGATGTTCCCAATCGATCCAATGTGAATAGTAAAACCCAAGTTTCATATCATGCTTCTTGCATGCTACAGCTAATTCTTTGATGATATCTCGATTGGTTCCGCTTAATCTACTGAGGCTGTAATCACCGATCTTAGTATCCCATATGGCTACTCCATCATGATGTTTGGCCGTCATGATGATATACTTCATTCCAGCTTTTTTGGCGAGTAGTACCCATTTTTCTGGATTGATCTGATCCCATACAAATCGCTTTGCCAGTTCACCATATTCCTCTTTGGAGACCCGATTACGATAGCGTAGCCATTCTGCATAATTGTTTGCATAGCGCAGTTTTTCACCTTTCCACAAGCCTTCGGCTGCACTATAAAGTCCCCAATGAATAAACATGCCAAAACGGTCGTGGGTAAACCATTGTGTTTTTGAATTCTGCTGTGCAAAAAGTGCAGTCGTAAATATGAAAAATAGACAAAAAGCAAATAGAATTCTTTTCAAGGACTTCATCATAGCGGTTACGGTCTTAAGATAGACGTAAGATAGTAAAAATATTCCATGTAGCGCAAAACAGTTTTTAAGTTATTTTATATCATAATAGGTGAATGAATTAAGTTTCAGCATAAATTTTGATATGAGAATGGGGCGAGATACGAAATTTATATTAGATTAAGATCTCAATTTGTATGTCTACATCATCATCTAAGGAATACTTACTAGGGATTGATCTGCTCCTTAAATTTAGCGATGATAGCTGTGCTTTAGCGATCATCGCTCATGGTGTCTGGTCGATGATGACTTTCATGCTGATACAAATCCATTATCATGTTATATGTTTAGTTGCTAGTCCAAATTTTAGACTGCAAATGCGCCTATGATGGCCGTTGGATGTAATTCTTTATGATTTAGCAATATAAATCTGTCCGCGATCACTCCATAATATTCAATACTCATCGCTACAATAGCGGACTGGGCTTGTCTTGCAGTGCAGTCAATTAAAAATTGATGTTTGTCCTGTACTTTTGGTCCGTTAACAAGATCAAGATCCAAATGCTTTTCGACGATATTAAAGACCGTATGGGTATCGAAATTATAGATCCCTACTCCTATTTTGATACGAATGGAATGGGTGTAGGGAGGCCTATACAGATCATTTTTTATATTAAAGCTCGGAAATTGTATCTGTAGCTGTTGATCAACTTGCATATTCAAGGTGGGATCAAAGTAGAGAAAATCATGCATATGGCACTTTTCATTAAATTGGAAGTTCAGCAAACGGTCTAGTTTTCCAAGATGTATAGTTTTTTGCCCCAGGTATTGCCCATTTGCCCGCATGACACGTTTAAGATAAGTGATGAGGCGATTATGCATCGTACTGTCATGGAATCCCAGATGGAGGCCATTAAATGTGCGTCTTATTAATGAACCGGCTTTGCTGGCTTTTCCAAAGTCAATGGAAGCTGCTACTGTCCACCTGCTTTGCCTGGTTTTGGAGCTGCTTTTAGTTTGGACGATATTTTTGTTATTTACTTTGCGATGTACGAGTCCTCCAAGTGACCCACGTAGATAGCCGTCGTCAATATATCCCATAATTATAGCTAATAAAATGATTCATATTGATGAAGTTAATGAAATAAATAATTAAAAATCAGACTTTTAATTTTTTTTATAAAAATTGAAATGGTGAAGTATTAATCATTTTTAAATTTATAAATAGAGAGTTCTGTCCATTATAAAATTGTTAATGGAGCTCCTTTTTATTGTTAGTTAGAGCAAATGCAATTAGCGGATATCCCTATAGGCCAATATTGCTGCATATCGGTATCGTATGTCGGGGTAATATGATCATGATACTAGGGAAAAGTACGATCTAATCATTAGACACGCAAGGTCCCTCCGTTGTATATGCGTGTTAGATCCGTGGTAAGTCCGAGTTAAACATGGAAATAATATGTTTACATCATTCTGTCAAGATTCAAATACCTACTGTTACATACCAAGAGGACATATACTATCATTGGTCTTATGATAAACATGTACTGAATATGTGCATAAGACACGGATGTGATATAGTTTAAATCGTTTTATGTAAATAATTGATGTGTATTTTGGTTTAATAAATGAACAAATGTATGCTAAATCTATATCATATATTTTTTATTTTCAATATTATTTTTACATTTGTATAGAATATCTGTACATTTTAATAATTTTTATAAAACTTGATTATGGAACTTAACACTCAGTTTTTAGTTGATCGATTGGTTCAGCGGATGGACGTCGATCGCATTTTTTTGTTTCAATTCTTAGATGAGGGCCGTAAAAGCCCCCATCTACTGTTAGTTGTCAACCCTATCAAAGGTGTTTCTGTCAGAAGCGTTTCGCCTATTATTCATCTTTGTATGGCGGATATGCCAGAGATTCCTTTTACTGTTATTTGGACTAGTGATTGGGTCAGTCAATTGAAAAAGGGAAGTTTATATTATACTTATGCTTCGCTGCCTTCGCATCAGCTTTATCAATCGGGAAAGAAAGGTTATCCAACGGTATCCAATAAGCTTGTAAATAGTTTAATGGAGATGTTTGTGTTGGACTATGCTCAAGGAAAAAAGGTGGCCGAGGAGTTTATGGTTGCTTGTTATTCTTTTAGATCAAAGATGGACTTTTTTCAGGCGACTGTCATGTTGCATCAGTTTGTTATGTTGCGGTTAAAGGGGTTTCAAAGCATGGTAGGAGGGGCTATTGGGAAGTCACAAAATCTGGAACATCTGCTGAAAGTGATGCGCGGAGCAGTGCCCGGACTTTTCGAAATTTTTACTTATGATGTCCATAGTACACGTCTGCTCAGACTGCTGGATAGCAGTTATCTATATTCGAAAAAAAAGGATCGTATCGATATTTTGGAAGAGGAATTTGAGTTTTTATTGGTACAATGTCAAGCTTTAGGAAAAGCTATGGATGACATGGTTGATTTTATGAATGATGGTGTAGCTGCCTATCGTAAAAAGCAAAGTGATCGCATCGCACAGGTTACTCAGTTGGGGGGTAGTGTTGATAAAATCTCTGTTGTAGATCGCAAGCAGAATAACAATGTAGCTGTAGATTCTCCTATTTTAAAAGATTTTTCTGGTTTTCCTTGGCCGCAAAAGTACAAAGATGATGCTCATATCATTATCGATAAGATCTTTTCGAGCTATCGGCCCGAACAAATTTTATTGGTTAACTATCAAAGTGCTGGATTATCAAAAGGCAACCCTTTTCAAAACGAGGAAGTTCATCAATCTGATGGTGTCAAAATTCAGCTTTATCTGGTCGTCCTGACTAAGAAGAACTTGCCATTTTCTTTTCGACAGCGAAATTTTGGTGATGTTGGAGCTTCTATGGTGTTTTTGGATTTACCTCATGTGGAAAAGCATCTGGCACTCGGAAGTCGGTTTGTGAATATCGTTTGGGAAAAATCTTGGATTTTAAGGCAAAAGTCTACTTTCCATACGCATTTGAAAGCTCAAGAGATAGATTGGAGCGATCAACTGGAGCACGTTAAAAGCTGTTCTGAAAATGCTGGTTCTGTTATGCGCAATTTGTTGATGACGATGACAGATGCGCCTCAATTGATGCCTGACACGGCTTTGCTATTGCTACGTGAACTTTATATTATCGGTATACAAACTTATGTGCAGTGCGCCATTGGATATATTCCTAAAAATATGGATCTGTCGGATCTGATGGACTGGTCTGCTGTTGCAAGTACAGATGTTATAGATGGCATTATGAATACTCATGATCTGAATAAGCTGATTCTGTCAATTATTTTAAAACCTAAAGATATATGGTGGAAAAGTGCTGCTATGGATATGGATGAAAAGCACAAAACGTTGATCATAAATCAGGCCCGTGCTATTGTTGAGCTGTACGAAAGACTGCTTAAAGGTGTCGTTTTATCTATTGAACAACGAATTGTGGAAGCAAGTTAGGGACTGCGATAATTTTTCGAGAATATTAATTTAAATTTTTTGAAGATTTTCGCTAGGGAAAAAGCGTTTTGAGGAACCTTATTATATAAGGATAAATGGGAACTTGTTATTTCAAGAAACCAAAGCCTGTTGGCGTAAATACGTATAGCCGGGATCGATGCATAGTTGCTTTGTATCTATTATATATCTCAAAAGTATTTGACATGCTTAGGAGCTGTTTCATTAAGACGTAGTAGCGCAAGGAGTTTTTGTTTATTGGTAGATCCTGTATCACTAAAATTCTTATTACATAAAATCAAAGCATGATGAAAAATACGGATTCGGAAACTATCGTAATACCAACAAGTTTTAGATATGCTTGTGAACTTTTTGGTATTGCGGTACCGGATTTTTTGCAACTATATGTGAATCATTTTTCTTATATGGATCAAAATTTCCATGATCATTCGGTTTATAATTTGGTTACTAAATCTTTTGAATATGTGCGTCAGGAAGATGAAGGTCAAAATCAAGTCCTACAGATTAAACTGAATAAAGAAGATCAAGATAAGGGTGTGAAGCTCATTCAAAGTCAAATCAAATTGTCCATAAACAAAAATTACAGCAATGCGCAAAAGAGAAGCAAAGGTAAGTTGTTGACTCATCGACTTTATGATATCTTTTCGAAAGGTCTTGAATTAAAGGAAGTTATTTATCTTGATGAGGAGAATACGATTACGTTGAATAAAGATTTACTGTTTAAATCTATTCTTACCGGCATTTCAGTGACGCAGTTTTTGAACCGAATCATGGAATGTGTGGCTATACCTGAGCATTTGGCAAGATTACATCTAAATAAAGCTGTATATAATCCAGTTTTAGGAGTGTATATGCGTGTTTATGACGGTTATGGTCATATCTGTGATCAACAATATCAAAAGTCTCCGAAATGTCGATTACTTATTATGGAAATTCAGGAATTGGATAAGCGTTATTTCTTTTGTCGTGATTTACAGCAACGAACTGTTTTTTATCAAGAATGGTTAGATCACTATGTGAAAATTAATGCTTCAGTTTACTAGCCTTTAATGGTTGATAAGTCTCCATTTGTTTGCCGCTGGACTATACGAATTTTGTAGTATATCGTTGAAATTATAACCTCTTTTAAAATTTATTCTTATGAAAAACTTAGAAACTATTAAGCTTACACAAGAGTTTAAGCAATTTTGCGATATTTTTAATTTTACTCCGCAAGAGGTGCTTCAGGCATTTATCGATCAGGTGGATATTGCACAGTATATGTGTTTTCCCTTGGATCCTGATCGATGGGCTAATCTATTTATGATGGAATATCTTCTGAAGTATACAGATTCGGAAGATACGTTGAGAGCATACGGTGAATTTGGTGAAAAGTGGGTGAGGATAATGGAAGCTGGAGGTAGTGATGTCGTTGCGCATACTAAAAAACTTTTAGAGGATTGGCATCAATCTGTTTTGGAGGATCGTATTAACAAGATTATGAATGGTGAGTTGGATGATGATCAATGAAATTCTGCGTCTTGCTATTGTAGCTTCATAAGCAGGTACTTTTGTGCTTAGCCATCTTTTTTGTAGCAATTTGTGCAAGAGTGACGTTATCATAGGACTAACACGATAAACTATGATAAAAAAAATGATCTATGCGATTGTTCTCTTCTCTTTATTGACAAATTGTGCAAAAGATAAGGGTACGCCAATTTATGATGATCCGAAAGACTTTCAAAAAATATTATCTACCTATATCTGGCAACCCATACATGTCAATGAGGGGTCTGAAAACCAGCTGGTCAACTATAAACCGGATGACTGTGAAATGGACAATAGCTATCTCTTTTTATTTCAGGACGAATCCAATGAAATGCGGTTGGATAAAGGTGCTAAAAGTTGTACGGCGCAAGAGGGTATGTTTGAACTAGGTATTTTTAAAGGAAAAAATACAAATGGTTTTACTTTCAACAAAGAGAAAGCTACCATCAAATTTTCTGATAGCGATCCGTATTCTTCTTATCTCGTAGCGTTTGAGGGAAATCGATTGATCATTACCTCTCAAAATAATAATCCGGCTGCGTTTGTTGTTCCTGTAAAATATTATTTTAAAGGTGTAAAAAAGTAGTTGAATCGATTAGGACCGTATTGTATAAGAAATACTGGCTTAGCCAGATAATATGGCATAAAAAGGATTTTGTGTAAACTGCTCTAAAAAGTTAGAAATTGTTTGAAGGTCGTGTAGAACTATCATCTTTTTTATGTCGTGTATTTTTGTTGATATTATTTCACAAGACTGCTTTTTTTTAAAGCTAAAACGTTATTTTAGTAGTTTACAAACCGACTACTTATTGTTTTTATACATTTAGAATGAAACTTAGCAGCATTTTTTTTAGTGGAATGATATTTTTGACCATTCCTAATCTACAGGCACAGCAAATCCCTTATAAAAATAGTAAAATCCCTGTTGAGAAACGGGTTGAAGATCTTTTGGGCAGAATGACAACTGATGAAAAAGTTGGTCAGTTGTCTAAATTATTGGGCTGGGAAATGTATGATAAGGGAACTGATGGTATATCGGTAAGTGCTAAATTAAAAAAAGCGGTAAAGGATCAACATATTGGTATGCTATGGGCAACATTTCGTGCTGACCCTTGGACACAGAAGACTCTTTCAAATGGATTGAGTCCAGTTGAAGCTGCTCGTGCTACGAATGCGATTCAACGTTATATGTTGGATAGCACACGTTTGGGTATTCCTTTGTTGTTATCGGAGGAGGCTCCACATGGTCATATGGCTATAGGTGCTACTGTTTTTCCAACAGCTATTGGACAGGCAAGTACTTGGAATCCGAATTTGATTCAACAGATGGCGGCTACTATCGCACAGGAAACCTATGCGGTGGGGGGTAAAAATGGCTATGGTCCTGTCTTGGATCTCGCTCGCGATCCGCGCTGGTCACGTACCGAGGAAACGTATGGTGAGGATGCTTACCTGATTGGTCAGATGGGAAAGTCAATGATAAAAGGATTTCAGGGTGATATGCTTGGTCAAGAGGATAAGATCATTGGGACACTTAAGCATTTTGTGGCCTATGCTGTTCCTGAGGGAGGGCATAATGGTGAGGCTGTTTCTATTGGGGAAAGGGCCTTAAGACAACATTATTTATATCCTTTTGAACAGGCTGTAAAATCTGGTGCTGGTTCGGTCATGACTGCTTATAATAGTATTGATGGTATTCCTTGTTCGTCAAATCCTTGGCTTCTGAAAGATATATTACGTGAGGAATGGGGATTTAATGGATTTGTTGTTTCGGATTTATTGAGTATTTCGGGATTGAATGGTGGACATGCTACTGCCTCTAATGGTGCTGAAGCTGCTTCACAGAGTTTACATGCGGGTTTAGATGTTGATTTGAGTGGTACTGGGTATGGTGCTAACCTGCAGCAGGCAATAAAGAATGGACTTGTTGAGGGTGCTGTGCTCGATACTGCCGTAGCTCGGGTACTGCGAATGAAATTTAATTTAGGCTTATTTGATCGTCCTTTTGTGGATGAAAAATTGGTTGTTAAGAAGGTGGGAACGGAAGTGAATCGGGCTATGGCTCGAAAAGTTGCGCAAGAATCTATTGTACTGCTTAAGAATGAAGGTAATCTTTTGCCGCTTAAAAAAACAATTAAGCGTATCGCTGTTGTAGGGCCTAATGCCGATAATGTCTATAATCAGTTGGGGGATTATACTGCGCCTCAAGCGGATGATAAGGTCAAGACCGTATTGGATGGTATTCGTGCTGCGGTGGGAAAAGGTACTCAGATTGATTATGTGAAAGGATGCGCTATTCGGGACACTTCGAATAGTCATATTCAGGAGGCAGTTGCAGCAGCTAAATTGTCTGATGTTGTGGTCGTTGTGCTAGGTGGTTCTAGTGCTCGGGATTTTAAAACTTCTTATCAGGCGACTGGTGCTGCTAATGTGGATATCAATGCGGTGAGTGATATGGAAAGTGGTGAAGGTTTTGATCGCGTATCATTGGATATGATGGGTGATCAATTGCGATTGATCCAAGAATTAGAAAAATTAGGTAAACCTGTGGTTTTGGTTACGATCATGGGTAGACCTTTGAATCTCAATTGGGCTTCGGCTCATGTGCCTGCTATTGTGAATGCTTGGTATCCTGGGCAAGAAGGCGGATTGGCGATTGCTGATGTGCTCTTTGGAGATTACAATCCAGCAGGGCGCCTACCCGTGTCTATTCCTCGTTCTGTAGGACAGTTACCGGTTCATTATAATCATAATAAACCAAAACATCATGATTATGTCGAGATGACGGCTAAACCTTTATATGCTTTTGGCTATGGATTGAGCTACAGTAAATTTGAATATTCTAACCTTTTGGTTGATGTGAAAGAGGGAGCTAGTGATTTTGTGTGCACGGTTTCTTTTGATGTGGAAAACAAAGGGCTACTGAAGGGTGATGAGGTGGCTCAATTGTATGTGGTTGACGAAGTTAGTTCTGTTGTTACTGCTGTAAAGCAATTGAAACGTTTTGAGCGTAAGAATATTGGAGCGGGAAAGCGTGAGCAAATTTCTTTTCAGCTCACGAAAGAGGATCTAAAATTATGGGCTGTGGATAACAGGTGGAAAACGGAGAAGGGAAAATTTAAATTATTGATCGGGTCTGCTTCGGATGATGTGCGCCTTGAAGGGGTTCTTGAATTGAAGAAAGATTATTTGTAATAAAAAAAAGATGTTTCGAAATGGCAAGGGTATTTTAAAGAACTGCCTAAATACTTTGCTTCTTTTCGATGAAGTAAGTGTGGCACTTTTGGCCACACTTACTTTTTTATTTTAAAACGATGTGCTTTATACTTTTTCTGTTCCAAGTATAGGTGATGTGTATCAAACCTTGTGGGTCTTGTATGATGGTCGGGTAGGAGTATTCATCGCCAGTTTGGCCGTCTTCTAATATCAATACGTCTCTCCACTTGAGACCATCTTTTGATAATGCTACTCGAAGCTTTGTACGCCCCTCCCACCAATCTTTTCCGGCAAGATCTGGATTATAAACGATCATAAACTGACCATTTTTTAAACGTATGGCATCTGTTGCAGCATTTGGATTAAGCAAATTTGTAGCTTGCCAAGGTTGCCATGTTTTTCCATGATCATTGGAAAAGGAACTCATGACTTTGTTTTCTTTACTTCGGCATAAAACTTGAATTTTTCGATCCTTATGTTGTAAAATACTAGGTTGTATGACCTGAACTGGACTTTCATGATTAATTTTAGCTATCGTCCAAGTGGTTCCACGATCTTTGCTGATCTCTATATGTGCTTTCCAAATTTCATCTTTTGACTCGGTGCTTGACGGTGATAATATTATTCCGTTGTCTAAAGTGATTGGTTTATTTTTGATTGGCCCAAGAACTCCTGCTGGTAAGGCTTTTGCTGTTGACCAAGTATTTCCTTTGTCGAGCGAATATTTAACATATCCTTTCCATTCTCTTGGGTTTGGTCCTATTTTATAATAGAGATATAGCGTGTCAGATTGTGGATGCTGATATAACACTGGATTCCATGTTGGATACCTTTTTTCATTAAGATGACCATCT
This sequence comes from Sphingobacterium sp. MAE, assembly GCF_056711605.1. Classification (NCBI taxonomy): domain Bacteria; kingdom Pseudomonadati; phylum Bacteroidota; class Sphingobacteriia; order Sphingobacteriales; family Sphingobacteriaceae; genus Sphingobacterium; species Sphingobacterium sp. MAE. The sequence goes on from NZ_CM160044.1 coordinate 612,110, forward strand.
GCAACCTGAACTGGTGTTTCCCATTTTCCATTTGTATAGCGCGATGTCCATATGACGACATCTGGATTGGACTCGTGTGTTCCTCCAAACCAGGAGGCAATTAAGCTATCTTTACCTATCGATTGAATTGTCGAAGCATGGCATTGTTTGAAAGAAACCTGACCTTCTTTGAAAATTTGTGATGATGTTAATAATACGGGTTGATAGCTGCGACATGAAGAGAGTATAAGTAGGATGACAATCGTTAGGGCTAGTTTATTCATAAAAAGTTAATGTATGTTGGCATTTGATGTATTCAAATTGTAAAGCTTTGCAATTTGAGTCTTATATCCAAATTTATCTATGCTTTTTGTTCGATTTATTTTTATCGTTTATCAAGTTGATTGCTTCTCTATCTTTCGATGGTTATTTTTAATTTAGGGATATAGGAGCTGTATCTCAGTTATTGTGATTCTTCATTTTAGACTTTTGATCAAAAGTCTAAAATGAAGAAAGCCACGTGAGTGGCTTTCTTCTAGTGGTTTGTCTTTCTAATTAACGTCCCAGAAAATTTTGGTATTAACGTTATCTTGGTCTTTTATAACATCGTAATTTGTTCTGTTATTAGACAATTCTGATTGTGCTATGTTCCATTTAACTGGTACGGTCTTCTGTCTGTCTGACGGTGCAATTCGAAAAGCGAAAATAGGATAGTCTAACCTCCTTACTTCTGACCAGTTTTCTATAGATTGAATAATATTAAAATGTAACCATTTTTGCATTCCAATAAGTTGTAATTTATTTCCAGCCCATCCCACATTGGAAATGTATTGATTTATTTGTTCTGCTGTAGGAATGGAAGGAGCTGTAACATCATTATTATTACTTAGTGTGCGGATGTTTTGTTGCATTTCAATCGAAGCTTTAATACCATCCTCGAATGAAGTTTTTGCCGCAGCATCGTTTCCACCACGTAATCTAAATTCTGAAATTAAAAATTTGACTTCAGAAGCTGTCATCAAGATGCCAGGGAACTTTTCATTTCTAGAATATGTCGACCTATTATAAGTAGTGATTTTACTAGGGTTTAGTGTCGTATTAATTAACAATTCAGCTTGTGAAGCAGCAGGTAGAGCAGGGTCTAACCCCATATATTTTCCATTTGCTCCAGGTCCAGGTTCGAACATATACGGTAATCTTGGGTCAGCTTTGGCCACCATATCATCAATCATAATCTTACCAGCGATATTATTGTTCCAGCTTTCAAGAGCGTCTCTAAATCCTTTGGAATTAATGTCTGTAGCTAGATCAAAAATATCTACCTGGATATTGTCTTTGTTCTCTAATACTAATGGCGCATTGGTAATAATGTCAGCAATTTCTTGATTGGTTCTCGCAGAAAAAGCTTGTACTTGTCCAACTCGGGTCAACATACGGAGACGTAATGAATTGCAATATTTTCTCCATAAATCAACAGATCCTGCGTTTACTAAATCCTGGGTTTTGAACCCGGTTAAAATACCCTTGGCAACATTTATATTCGCAAGTTCAGTGTTGATCGCTTTCAGATCATCTAGCATGCTTGTATAGATGTCGCTTGCTTTATCATATTTAGGGTAGGAAATTGTATAGTCACCTCCATTTGTACTTAGTTTGCCTGCTTCTGACCAAGGAATATCACCATGCAAATCAACTTGTTGCTGGGTCATATCATAGAAAAATATCTTAGCAGCCAGATAAAATATTTTTTTATCATTTTTTTCTAATTCAGGTGCAGCATTATAAATTTTTTCAAATTCTCTAAACTGTGCTAAACCTTGATAGTATCTTTCCCAACGGTCTGTGATTGCGGCTGCCCCTGGAGTCAATTGTTCATCGGCATTTTGCCAGCCAATTGTTTGGATAGAGCGATGAATTGTAGGTGCTAGTGTTACAAAATAGTTACGATATGTTGGGATAACTAATTCACGATAAGTATATAATATTCCAGTGAATTGTTTCTCTATTGTTGTTTCGGTCACCTTTGAAGGATCTCGATATAGTTCATCAAACGATGATTTCTTACAAGATATTATTGTAGAAAGTGAAGCTGTGCATAACCCAGCGATCACAAAGTATTTATTAATTTTCATAATTAGAAACTTGCTCTTAACATTAAACCATATGTTCTTGTTGCTGGACTTGTACCTGCATTTGATACCTGATTAACCCAGTAAGATCCTCCTGTCATTTGTTCAGGATCAAGATCTTTAATACTCCGGTAGATAAAGAATAGATTACGCCCGAAAGCTGAAATTTGAATGTTTTTTGCTTTTAATTTAGATGTAACGGAAGAAGGAAGTCTGTACCCGAATGAAAGTTCGCGCATTTTAATATAGTTGTTATCCTTTACATACAGCGCATAATTGGAGTTTGAATATTGAGGACCGCCCCAATTGTAGGTTTGGGCATAGTAATAAGCTTGGGAAATGATATTATTATTTGTCGAACCATCAATTAATACTCCTGGCATTAGCATTCCATCATTATATACTTTTTCTCCATTGGGACCTTGTGTTCCATTTGTTGCTATACCTTGTGTGCCTACCTTATAATAACTTAAGCCACCGTGTTCTGCATCCATACCATTTAAACTTTCTTCTAACAATCCTCTACTAATCATCCAATTAATACCTGTTGGCATAACCTGTCCACCCCAACGGAAGTCAATTAGGGCATCAAGCGTAAAGTTTTTGTACGTAAATGTATTAATAAAACCGCCTGTAACCTTTGGCATTGCGTTACCCGCTTTGATCCATTTATCTGCTTCTAATTTGTAGAGTCCATTGTCAGAAACAATTTTGTTCCCATTTGGATCTGTTGCATACGGATGTACCATGATATCACCCATAGATTGTCCAACAACTGCGATTAATTCTGCGGCATCGCCGTCGTAATTTTTAAGTCTCAAGAAAGAACCATTTCCGGGAAGTTCTTCAACAACATTTTTATTTGATGCAAAGTTTAAGACAGAGTTCCATCTAAAGTTTTCGTTTTGAATTGGTACCCCGGTAATAGCAAATTCCCAACCTTTATTTCTAAGTGTACCAACATTTGCTAGGATTGATGAAGAACCCGATGAAATCGGAAGTGTAAAATCAAGAATTTGGTTTACTATTTTTCCATTATAATAAGTAAGATCGATACCTAATCTATTTTTAAACATTTTCGTTTCTATACCAAATTCAAATTCGTGCTTATTCTCTGGTTTAATGAGCTCGTTACCGAAGCTTGATGTGGGTATGTTGGTGTAGAGCGTAGGCAATGAGCCAGTTTGAATTCCTAAAGAATTTTGTGTAAAGCTTAATGCACTTCTGTATATATCTGGATATTTACCCACTATACCAAACGATCCTCTTAATTTAGCATAATTAAAAAACTCCGGAAGATCAAAGGCTTCTGACAAGATTAAACTTGAATTTACGGAAGGGTAATACAATATGTTGCGATCTGGGTGCATTGTTGATACAACTTCTCTCCTTAATGTTCCTTCAACAAACCAGTAATCTTTGAAATTAAAATTTAATGTTCCAAAAACAGCATCTTGTAGTCTGTTTCGTTTAACGCTATAACCTCTGCTTAGATTTACCGAGGAATTTACGTCAAACCAATTTCTTACGCTGAGTCCTCCACTTGTAGCTGCTTCAACATCGGTACTTAAGGATTTTGTGGCAGTATAGCCAAGTATTGCTCCTAATTTAATATCTTGAGTCACTTGCTTACTATAGGAAGCTAGGAAATCAGCATAATAAATGTTTGCATTTTGATTTTTTAACGAGTAATAACCCGTGTTTTCAAAAGCAAGTGGACGTTCGTTTGGTTGTTTATCTTCAATCCTTCCTCCTGTAATATCTGCAGAAAAGCGAGCTCTTAGGAATAGATCGTCAGTTATTTGATAGGTGTTGGTGAAGGATCCGATGAGACGATTTGAATATTCATCATATTGTTTTGCTTTTACGTTCCACATGTAATCCAATACATCCGCTTTGTAACCGTTGTATCTTAGATTTTCATCAGGTGTTAAGCTTTGTGCATTAGGACCGTCGACAACATACTTATAACCTAAACTAGTTCGATATTTGTCTAAATACCAGTCAGGATTGTCGAATGTGGAGATCATTCCTGTAAAGTTGTTGATGAGGCGATCAGTAAGTAATGGTCTATTATGTGTATGTTGATTAATAAAGTTAACTGTAACGTCTGTAGATAGTTTTTGCCATAGTTTAAAACTTGCTCCAAGGTTAGCGATATTCTTTTTATTATAAGAATCCAGTGAAGTCATTTGATTATCTTGGCGTGTCAATGAGAAACGAATATTCGAGTTGTCCGTTGAATGGCCTAATGCAAGGTTTACTGTTGAATTATTGGGATTATTGAATAATTTATTATAAGAGTTTTGAGCAACATACGGTCGAACTTTTCCATCCCATGAAATAATAGGTTGGCCATCGAATTTTGGACCAAAGTTGATAGATGTAGGTAATACTCCTCTTGTAACGCCATCAACTGCACGATCAGCTCCATAATAAAAAAATTTATCTTCTGCTTGTCCTTGGGGAGAATAATCTATACCATATCCCGGTCCTCTTACATCTTGAAATCTCGGTAAATAGGCAATTTGATCATGGGTGTAAGTTGCATTGAAGTCTATAGAGAAACCTTTGCCACCTTTTCCAGATTTGGTAGTTACCATAACAACACCATTGAGTGCTTCCGAACCATATAAAGCAGCAGCAGACGCCCCTTTGAGAATTGTGATATTTTCAATATCCTCTGGATTTAAATCTTCTAAGCCATTACCTCTAGATCTTTGATCACCCCAATAATCAGAGTTGTTAAATGTTGTTTGACGCATGGGAACCCCATCAATAATGACGAGAGGTTGTGATGTACCGGTGATTGAGTTTGTCCCACGAATATTAATGTTGATACCGGAAGTTGCCCCTCCTGGCGCTGCTGAAATCCGTACCCCTGGTGCTTTGCCGTATAATGCTCCTGCAAAGTTCGGGCTACCTGTTTTGGTCAGTTCTTCTGCGCCTACTGTACTCATTGCATACCCTAATTCTTTTGGAGCTCTTTTAATCCCCATCGCTGTTACGACTACTTCATCTAATGCTGAAGCATCACCTGTTAAAGTAACATTAATCGTTTTAGTTGAGCCAACAATAATTTCTGTTGCTTTGTATCCAATGTTAGAAAAACGTAGTGTTTCTCCTTGCGCAGCCTGAATGGTAAAACTACCATCTGCTGCTGTTTGTGTTCCGCGTGAAGTCCCTTTTACGGAAACCGTTACGCCGGAAACAGGTCCTGTAGCATCTGTTACCTTTCCTGTAACAGATTGCTGTGCGAATAGGGTAGAGGCACTAAATAAGGTGCATAATGCTAATCCCGCACTTTTTGTGTAAAAATAACTCATACGAATTGGTTGAATAATTTAATTAGTTGGTTTTTATTAGTGTTTGTATTAAGTTTTCGATAATAAAGGCTGCTGTTCCTACGCTTTGAGCTTGTTTATTCGTCTCCGATATTCTGATTTGCGTTGCTTGTGCCAATCGTGGTATGCAAAATTCATTGATCGCTGTTTGAATCTGAGGCATCAGAATGGTTCCTGCTTTGGCGCCTCTTCCGCTAATGATAATAACTTCTGGATTGAGAATATGGATTAATGTAGCTATCCCTTTTCCTAACATATAACCAATTTTACCTAAGTTGGCAACAGCAAGTTGATCGCCATTGATGGCACTTTCTAATAATGCGTCTCCTTGCGCCAAAAGATTGTTCTGTTGTTCGGATTCTAAACTGGATTTTTCCCCAGCGTTAAGTGCTGCTTGGACATTTTTCACCGCTGCAGTTAATGATGCTTCGACTTCTAAACAACCTTTTTTTCCACAGGAACATAACTCGTTGCTATCACTAAGTGGTATGTGGCTAAATTCTCCAGCATAACCACTAGATCCTTTGAATATTTGTCCATTTACGATCATACCTAGTCCAACACCCCAATTTAAATTGATGACTAATGAACTTTTTATATTTTTGGCCGCACCAAATTTTTGTTCTGCAAAAGCGATACAAGTAGAATCGTTTTCAATAATCGTTGGCATATTAAAATGCTCGCTGATATGTTTTTTTATGTGGTATAATTTTGATTGTTTATCAAAAGAATCATTGATTCCCTTTTCCGTATCTACAAAACCGGGCATACTAATGCCGATGCCTAAGAAGTTTGATGTAGGTATGTTAGACGAAGTGATCAATTCTTCTGTTAGACCGATAATGATATCTAGGGCTTTGTCTTTATTTTTTAGTGGATTGTAAATGTCAACGATTTCTGCTATGATATTGTTCTCTAAATCAAAGATATAAATGGACGTGTAATACTGATCTAAGGCTATAACTAAAGTATACTTTAATAAATTATTATTGATCTTAAATTGAATAGCTCTTCTGCCTCCGGTTGAGGCAGCAAGATCATTCCCCTCAATTAAATTCATCTCTAATAATGAGTTTACGGACTTGGTAATCAGGGGTATACTTTTGTTAAAAGTTTTACTGAGCTGTGCAATCGATTGCAGCTTCTGAAAGTAAATGGCTTTTATAATTTGATCGTTCATAATTTGGATTGGTTTTCCGTAATAGTAAAGTTACAACAATATTATTAAAAGATGCAATAACTTTTTACTTTTTTTTAAGAAGTTAATTTTCTTGTGTACGGGAATTAATATGATTTAAATATTATAGAAATATTTAGATTAAGATTTGACTCAACGTAATGCATGAAGAGAGGTATTAGCTAGGTTTTTCAAAATATTATTTTGGTAATAATTTTTTATGAATTAAATGGATAGATGGTGAAAAACGAGTGCTTATTAAACAAAAAAACCTACTGTGATTTCTAACAGTAGGCTTTGAAAATGATTTTGGAATTAAAATTTACTTACTCTTTATTTGAATTACGGTTGCATAATTCAATTTAGTATTTGGGTTTATCACTGTTATTTGATTATCTTTTTGTGACCATTTTACTTTTCCTTTATGACCCAGTATGGCTATATCTTTAATTTTGAATTGATCAGGTAGATTAAAGACATATTGCGCGGGTTGTTGGTAACGCTCACCTTCTACGATATGAAATACATTGACCGTTTTACTATCCTTACTTCTAGTATAATAATAGTCTCCATCATGGAAAGGTGCAATTGGTCGGGTCGCATATACGGCTCCTTGATTAATCTGTATCCATGCTGCCAATTCTTTTAATCGATCGTAAGCTGCTTGATCATAGTCTCCATTTGGTCCTGGGGCAATGTTCAGCAGGTAATTACCTCCTCTTGCAATAATTTTGATGAGCGTTTCTACAATTTTCTTGGTTGGTTTATATTGATCATTGGGAACATAACTAAAAGAATCTCCCATGGTAATACAACTTTCCCAAGGTATGTCTAGGGTGTGTTCGGGGATCGCCTGTTCTGGAGTAACATAATTTTCCCATTTACCAGGTACAGTGCGATCAACGACAATAATGCCGGGTTGATTTTTACGAGCCATAGTACCTATGCGATCCATATCAATATCCTGCTCCACTTTAATGGTACGCTGCCATTCGACAGATGGGTCAATGGTTTTAAATGGTCGTACCCATCCGCCATCTAACCATAGGATATCTACTTTTCCGTATTCTGAAGTAAGTTCATTAAGTTGATTGTATGTATAGTTTTTAAATTTCTCCCATCTTTCTGGGTGTTTTGCGGGGTCGTAATTTACGTTACGATCTTTAGGCGGGAAATAATTCCACCAATAAAAATCGGTATGCCAATCTGGTTTGGAAAAATAAGCCCCTATTTTAAAACCATCATTTCTGAATGTGCTGAATATTTCTTTGGTGATATTTGCTTTTGGATTTGTTGAAAATGGTGTATTGGGAGATGTGACTTTGTAATCAGATTCTTTTGTATCGAACATGGCAAATCCATCGTGATGTTTAGTCGTGAATACTACATATTTCATTCCTGCTGCTTTGGCTGCATCGGCCCATTTTTGAGGATTGAAATCTGTTGGATTAAATGTTTTTTGTAGATTTTCGTAATTCTTCACATAATCGAAATAGTTTTTTCCATGTTCAGGTTTGCGCTGTGTCCAGCCTTCGTCTTCGGGACATAAGCTCCAGCTTTCGACAATACCCCATTGACTATATGTACCCCAATGCATGAAAAGACCGAATTTCATGTCTTGCCATTGTTCCAGATTTTCGATGACGATGGGGTCGGTTGGCTTTTGATAGCCTGAAGATACATTATGTGCTTGACCAAGTGCTAAGGTGGAGGTTGTCGCCATGAGCACAGCTGTTATGATCGTGTTGAGTTTTTGCATGTTTAAATATAAATAAAATGCTCATAAAGAAAGCCACTTTAAGTGGCTTTCTTTATGAGCTGTTTTTGAATATTAGGTATTAGTTTACATCCCAGAAAATCTTGGTATCGCGCGTATCTTTTGCACGCACTGCTTGATAGTTTTCTGAATTGTTGGTCATTTCTGATGAAGGATACGTGAGTCTTACTGGTGGAGCTTGTAAACCATTTAAGGTCGAGGCTGGGAATGCGGGTAGAGTAGGGTATCCTGTTCTACGGTATTCTGACCACGCCTGTTCTGCTTGTAACCATCCAAAATGCAACCATTTTTGTGTACCAATAAGCTTTAATTTCGTGATTTTATCACCTGAAAATGCAATATTTGATTCTGTAATCAATTTATTTATTACTTCGCTGCTTGGTTTAGTCAGCTTCACTTGATGGGAGCTGTTTGCATTTAAGTAATAATAGAATGATATTGATTGTTTTACTGCTGTTTCATAAGCTGTTTTTGCAGCAACATCTGTACCCCATCTTTCCTGTGCTTCTGCTTTGATTAAATTGGTTTCAGAAGCAGTCATCAAAACTCCTGGTAATTTTGAGTTTATCCACGCTGTAGCAGAATCAACCACCGCATATTTCGTGTACTGTGCATTTGCTTGAGCTGCAGTAAAAGTAATAGGCATTGCTTGGAATGTTTTGTTAGCAACAAATTTACCTTGTACTGTTTCTCCAAACTTATCAAATAATACTTCCATTCTCGGATCATCTGCTGTTTTTAAGACTGTATTTAACATATAGTCTGGTGCATAGTGACTTGGTAATTCTCTCACCGCGTCTATTAGACTTGAGGTATATGTGGTAAGAGGTTGTAATAAAATATCATCAGATCCAGCATTGTACTCGCCGTTATTGGATCCATCAACTATAGGATACTCATTGGGATTATTGAGTATTTCCATAATTTCTGTTTTTGCTCTATTTTCATCTACATTTGAAATTCGCATTAATAAACGTAAACGCAATGAATTTGTATACTTACGCCATTTAATCAGATTTCCGGAGTTTAAAATATCTGCACGATTAAATTCATTTGTGCTTGTTGCAGTTTTGAAATAGGTATTGACTTCTTTTAATCCATTTAAAAAAGTATTGTATAATTCTTTTTGATCGTCAAATTTACCAAGTTTAATGACATCTGTAAGAGGCAAGCTTCCTGCCTCTGAAAATGGAATGTCACCAAAATTATCAACCAGTTTTGATGCTTGATCGTATAATACGACCTTAGCTGCGTTCATAAATAAATCACGGCTAACTTTCTCTTCAGCTGTTAATCCATTGTATGATCTTTCCATAGCTCGGTAGACACCTATCATTCCAGGGGCATAGAAATCTCTCCAATAATCATTTGTATAAGAATCACTTTGCTGATACATGGTATTCTCATTTTCAAAATATGCTGTTTGTGTATATCTTGCATGGTGCGTGAAAATAAAGGTACGGTAGTGCCAGTATTCTGATCTGAGACGGGAGTTATTTAAAATCTGCGTTAAAAAAGCAGCAATATTTGGTTCTGTCGTTTGTTCGGGATCCGTGTATCGGTCTTCTAATTCGGTTTTACAAGATTGAAAACTGAATAAGGTTAATAGAAGACTTGCAAATAACAGGATATGATTAATTTTTTTCATTTCTTTTTGTATTAAAATTTAGCATTTAAAGAGAAACCGAAACTTCTAGTAGCTGCATTTGAACCGATATCAATGCCTTGTGAATACCAGTAGTTTCCAACAGGTGCTTCTGGATCTATGTCTTTGATAGATCTGTAAAAGTAGAATAGATTTCGACCGATCAGAGACACGCGTAAACTATTTAATTTCAATTTTTGAGTTACTGATTCCGGTATATTATATCCGATGACCACTTCTCTTAATTTGATGAAATTATTGTCAAGTACTGCTGCTTTTTCATTCCAAGCATTGTTTCCCCAATAAAAGTTATTCATGTAATATTCTGCTCCAGAAAGCTTGACTTCATTTTTTGCTCCTGTGTTGACATTGACTCCGTCTAATGTAATACCCGATTCACGATATTCCAATGTGCTCTCTAATCTTCCGGCTCCATATGCATATTTATGTGGTGTTGAGATCATTTGACCACCAAATCTATAGTCAGCTGTAAAATCTAAGCTGAAACTTTTGTAGTTAAATGTATTGGTCAAACCACCAATTGCTTTTGGCATGATGTTTCCTGCTTTTACATAGGTTGATTTGTCAATTACATAATTTCCATCATCAGATATTAGTAACTCACCTTTTTCATTTGTCGCACGAGGAAAAACGTAAATGTTTCCTAAGGTTTCACCTGGTCTCGCTTCCATACGGATAGAACTTTGATCTGCATCGTAGAAAACTAGTTTTGGTACTTGATCAATAAGTCTGTCTAATTTTGATTTGTTGTTTGAGAAATTTAATCTTGTGTTCCAAGAGAAATTATCATTTCTGATAGGAGTACCACTTAATGCAACTTCCCAACCTTTATTGGATATCTTACCCACATTGAGGAATTGTGTGGAAGCTCCAGTGGTGTAAGCCGTTGATAATGGCATGATCTGATCATCGATAGCATTTGCATAATAGCTGATGTCTAAACCAAGTCTGCTCTTAAAGAATTTTAAATCTAAACCGATTTCTTTTTCCGTTTTTTTCTCAGGTCTTAAGTCTTCATTTCCATAAGAAGAATTTGGAGCCAATGCTGGCACAGGTCCATTTACGGTGATTAATGAAGTTTGTTTAAATGCTAAATTAGAGGCATAGATAGGTGCGTCGTTACCTACAACTCCATAAGATGCCCTAATTTTTCCGTAGTTAAAGAAATCTGGCAGGTCAAATGCTTCTGAAAAGACGAAACTTGTGTTTACTGACCCGTAGTGATATGGGTTATTTTTTGATGGTAAGGTCGATGAATATTCTTTACGTCCTGTACCTTCTAAGAATAGGTAGTTTTTATAAGAAAGATTCAGTAATCCAAAGTATGCATATTTGACCAGCTCTTTTCTCACGTGTGTTGTTACTGCTTGACCAAATGTATTATTTAGACTGAACCAGTTGGCGGATACAAGTCCTCCTTCTGTTCTAGACATCTGATCATCATAATTTTCCATACGTGACTGAAAACCTCCGCTCACACTAAAATCAAAATCATCTGAAATTTTATCTGCATAGGTTAGTAAGGCGTCTCCGTAGATGATTTTATATATTCCTTTAGAAACTTCAAATTTACCTGTACTATTTGTCGCATTGTACTGTACAGCATATTCGTTATGCTCTTTATTTTCGATATTTAATCCTGTAAAATCTGTTCCCAGACGACCTCTAAATTTGAGTTTGTCTAATATACCCCAATTTAATGTTGTGCTTCCTAAGAATCGATTTTCTTTTTCTTCATAAATATTTCTTTTTTGCTGCCAGAAATAGTTAAGTAAATTCACACCTCGATAATTGACTGGGAAAGATTCTGGTCTATTTGATCCAAATGGATTGTACCGGAAGCCATCAGAAGTTTGATACAATTGATTCTTCATTTTTTCGACATCTTCTGCGCCACTGAAAAAACCACCATATGAGGCTAATACATCACCCATTAGACCGGGTCTGTTTTTAGTAACCGTGCTGATATAGGATGCTACTACATCTAAATCTACGCGATCGGCAAGTTTTATCGTGCTGTTTAAGTTGAAGGTACTTTTATTCATTTTGCTTCCAGGAACAATTGCCTTGTAGTCCATATTGGAAGCAGATAGTCTATAATTGATTTTCTCAGATTGATTGGAAAGGCTTAAATTGAAATTATTATTGTGTCCAGTGTCAAATATATCTCCATAATTACCTTTGTTGGCTGAATATTTTCTTAAAGAACCATCCCACCATCGTACATCTTGTCCGTCATATTTTGGTCCAAATTGTCCCCAAGCATTATAATTTAATAGTCTATCTCCAGGAAATAGTGCATTTGTCATCCAACCTTCTTCAGTTCCTCCTGCTTGCACATTTGTAGCTGCATCATATCCTGGACCGTATTCATATTGTAGTCGCGGTAGGAAAGCTGCTGTTTCAATAGAACCAGTATAGTTAAAGTCGATACCAAGTCCTTTACCTTTGATTCCTTTTTTTGTTGTGATTACAATTACACCGCTCGCGGCATCGGAACCATAAAGTGCTGTTGCACTAGCTCCTTTTAAAATCGTCATGGACTCGATATCGTTAGGATTTAAGTCTAACATCCCATTCCCACGTATACGATTATCTCCCCAGATGGCTTGTGATCCTGGATCTGTTATACCTCCAGTATTGTTTAAACCTTTTGAACCAGCTTGTTGATCATTTCTGATCATGACTCCATCTACAACATATAAAGGCTGTCTGTTATTTGCAAGTGAGTTGATACCGCGTATCTGTATGTTAACAGCGCTTGACGCTCCTCCAGGTGCAGAGTTGATTTGTACACCTGGTGCTTTACCGTATAGTGCCGAACCGATATTGGTTGTTCCAGCTTGTGTTAGTTCTTTGGAACCGATGGTAGTGGAAGCATATCCTAAAGCTTTGGCATCTCTTTTAATCCCCATTGCTGTCACCACGACTTCTTCTAATGCTGAAGCATCTTCATTTAACGTAACATTAATCGTTTTAGTTGAGCCAACAATAATTTCTGATGCTTTGTATCCAATAATCGTAAATCGTAAAGTTTCACCTTGTGAGGCTTGAATTGTGAAAGTTCCATTGGTATTAGTTTGTGCAGCGCGAGATGTTCCGATGACTGAAACTGTTACACCGGAGAGAGCTCCTTTAGCATCGATGACCTTTCCTGTAATGGTTTGTTGTGCGAATAAGGATGTTGCACTAAATAAGGTGCATAATGCTAGTCCCGCACTTTTTTTGTAAAAATAACTCATACGAATCTGTTGATAATTTTAATTTAGTCTGTTTTTATAAGGGTTTGTAATGTGTTTTCTATGATAAATGCCGCGGTGCCTAAGCTTTGGGCATGTTTATTTGTTTCGGATATTTTTAATTGTGCGGTACTGGCCAAACGAGGAATGCAAAATTCATTAATTGCTGTCTGAATTTGTGGCATAAGGATGTGACCTGCCTTAGCGCCCCTTCCACTGATAATAATTGCTTCGGGATTGAGTATATGAATTAAAGTGGCGATGCCCTTTCCTAGCATATAACCAATTTTTCCAAGGCTTGCGATAGCCAATTGATCGCCTTGAATGGCATTTTCTAACAAAGCATCCCCCTTTGCTAATAAGTCTTGATATTTTTCGGTTTCTAAACTTGATTTTTCTCCCGAATCTAAGGCGATTTCTACATGTTTTACTGCTGCGGTGAGTGATGCCTCGACTTCTAAACAGCCTTTTTTTCCACATGAGCAAAGTGCGTTACTATTGCTAAGGGGGATATGGCTGAATTCCCCAGCATAACCACTGGATCCTTTAAATAGGTGCCCATTTACGATCATACCTAATCCTACTCCCCAATTTAAATTAATCACTAATGCGCTTTTCATATCTTTAGCAGCACCAAACATATGTTCTGCAAATGCAATGCAGGTGGAGTCATTTTCAATCATGGTAGGAATCTTAAAATGCTCTTCAATATGTTTTTTTATATGATGAAGATTACAGTTCTTATCGTATGAGTCATTTATCCCTTTCTCATTATCTACAAATCCAGGCATACTGATACCCATTGCGATGAAATCATCTAATGGAATTTGAGATTTGGTGATCAATTTCTCCGTATGTTCAATGATATTTTGTAAAGCGATTGTGTGGCGAGATAATGGGTTATACTGATCTGTGATCTGTGCAATAACGTTGTTTTCGAGATTGAATATATAAATGGATGTGTAGAATTGATCAAGAGCGATAATCAACACGTGATGCGAAAGGTTATTGTTAAGTTTAAATTGAATAGCACGTCTTCCACCTGTAGATACTGCAAAACCACTCTCTTCTATCAAATTCATGTCCAATAGGCTATTTATGCCTTTAGTAACAAGTGGTATGCTTTTATTAAAAGTTTTACTTAGTTGTGCAATCGATTGTGTTTGATGGAAGTAAAGTGCTTTTAAAATTTGACTATTCATTATCTTTATATACTCGTGTGATTATTTTGAATTAGTAAAGAAATAAAAATTTTTTCAAAAAGCCAAGACTTTATAATTATTTTTAATAAGTATACTACCCTTATTTATTTTTATGATGGTAAAAATCTTTTTTGTTTCCATAATTTTCAAAAGTTTCTAATGAATGTAAATCTTAATAAAGCAATTTGGATGGTGTTTATGAGATCTTACCAACTATTTTGGTCTTACCAATCAATATGCCTCAATTTTTAATATTTACAAAGTAAAACGAGGCTTTTTTTCTGTTCTAAAAAGAATATCTTTGGCTTAAACAATCTAGATTATGAAACAACGTTATTATTCACTTGATGTATTTCGAGGAGCGACAGTTGCTCTGATGATTATGGTCAACAATCCCGGAACATGGGCACATATGTTCGCTCCTTTACAACATGCCAGCTGGCACGGTTGTACACCTACTGATTTGGTTTTTCCTTTTTTCTTATTTGCTGTCGGTAATGCGATGTCTTTTGTCATCCCTCGTCTTCAGGAGGCTGGTGATGCTATGTTTTGGAAAAAGGTAATCAAAAGAACTATTTTAATATTTGCCATTGGTTTATTTTTGAACTGGGCTCCTTTTATTCAATGGAGTGGGGATACACTGGGGTTTAAGCATTGGGTCAATCCGGAAAATCCAGAAAAAGGAATTCGAATTTTTGGGGTTTTGCAACGCATTGCTTTGGCGTATTGTTTTGCTTCTATATTAGCTTATTATTTTAAAGAGAAAGCGTTGATCTGGATTTCAACAATTATCTTATTGTCTTATTGGGCTATCTGTGCTTTTGCAGGACAGCCTGGTGATCCTTATAGTTTAGCGGGCTGGTTTGGAACTTCTATTGATATCAAATTATTGGGAATCGCACATATCTATAAAGGGGAGGGTGTGCCTTTTGATCCGGAGGGGCTGATGAGTACTTTGCCAGCGATTGTGCAAGTGGTATTTGGTTATTTGGCTGGTACATTTATTAAAAAGCAGGGACAGGTGGATTGGTTATGGTCTAAAGTTCCTACGAGTAATGAGCCTCATTTTAAATTGCTTTCGGGTTTATTTGTTACTGGTTTTATATTGGTTGTCTTGGCGTGGATCTGGTCATTAGGATTTCCGATCAATAAAAAAATATGGACAAGCTCGTATGTACTATATACTACAGGGCTAGGTATCATGACGATAGGAGGGATGATTTGGTTTATTGAGGTGCAAGGAGTGAAAAATGGTTTAACCAAGTTTTTTGATGTTTTTGGTAAAAACCCGCTCTTCATATTTGTTTTGAGTGGTGTACTACCTCGTTTGGTTGGACTCATCCGCATTCCAAATGGCGTTGGTGAGGATGGAACGCAGGTATATACGAGTGGTTTTACATGGTTTTATACTCATATTTGTAAACCATTGCCAGGACCTCCTGAAGTGGGGTCATTTTTTTATTCTTTATGTTTTCTTGCTTTTATGTGGGTGATCTGTTACTATTTGGACAAAAAGAAAATATACGTTAAGGTTTAATGGTTATACTGCGGTTTATGATTGCCTTTGAATCATAGGATTTAAGGATACTTTGAGCTAAATTTAGCAAATCTGCGTCATCTATTCTGAAGGGCTACTTGATTTTTAATCTGCATTTAATTTGCAAAGTAAAGTTTAAGTACTACCTTTGCAGTCAATTAACAAAAATTTTTAACGCTTTAATATTATTTCAGAGATGTATTTAAGTAAAGAGTACAAAGCAGATATCTTCGCAGAATTTGCAGGTTCGGCAACGAACACAGGTTCTACAGAAGGACAAGTAGCTTTATTCACTAAGAGAATTGCTCACCTAACTGAGCATTTGAAAAAAAACAGAAAAGATTTTAACACACAACGTGCACTACAAATGTTAGTAGGTAAACGTCGTTCATTATTAGCTTACCTGTACAAAACTGACATCAACCGTTACCGTGCGATCATCAAAGGTCTAGGTCTACGTGATATCATCAAATAAGCTTTTAGTATAAAACTTTAGAAAAGCCGTCTTCTTTGGAGACGGCTTTTTTTTGCTCTTTTTTTTCTAAATTCCGATTTTTGATATATTTGTTTTTTTAATGTAGATTTTCTACACTAGGATAACAGGAGATCTTTGCTGTTATTGATCAATTATAATTGCATAGAAAAGCAACTGATCTGAGTTTGATTATGAATATTTTACCTTATCTTTGCGGAGAAATTAAATATTTTTATATATTAGGTACGCTGCCAAAAGATGAAAAGCGTATCGCAAATAACAACGAATGAGTTATAACGAAATCAAAACAGTAATTGATATGGGCAATGGCTCCCAGATCGAGCTTTCTACTGGTAAATTGGCTAAACAGGCTGATGGTGCAGTAGTATTAAAACAAGGTGACACGATGCTTCTTGCGACAGTAGTTTCTGCTAAGGAAGCGAAATCTGGGGTTGACTTTTTGCCTTTATCTGTTGACTACCAAGAGAAATACGCGGCTACAGGTCGTATTCCTGGTGGCTTTTTACGTCGTGAGGCACGTTTGTCAGATTACGAGATCTTAATCTCTCGTTTAGTCGACAGAGCTTTACGTCCATTATTCCCTGAAAACTATCACGCAGATACGCAAGTAATGATCTCTTTGATCTCTGCTGATAAAGATATTATGCCAGATGCATTGGCTGGTTTAGCTGCCTCTGCTGCGATTGCAGTTTCTGATATTCCTTTCAATGGTCCTATTTCTGAAGTTCGCGTTGCGAAAATCGATGGTCAATTGGTGATCAATCCAAAAATGTCTGAATTAGAAAGAGCAACTTTAGAATTTATTGTTGCTGGTTCTGCTCAAGATATTGGTATGGTTGAAGGTGAATGTAGTGAAATCTCTGAGGCTGAAATGGTAGAAGCTATTGCTTTTGCTCATGAGGCAATAAAAAAACAAGTTGCTGCTCAAGTTGAATTAGCAAACTTGGTCGGTAAGCATGTAAAACGTGAGTACAACCACGAACCGACAAATGAAACATTGAGAGCTGAAATTTTCAGCGCTACTTACGATAAGGTTTATGCTGTTGCTGCTTCGGCATCTGCTAAACATGATCGTACTGAAGCTTTCGCAAAGATTGCTGAAGAATTTAGAGCGACACTTCCTGAAGAATTGGATGAGGATACGAAATTTTTATTCAAAAAATATTTTCACGATGTACAATACGATGCTGTTCGTAATTTAGTATTGGATGAAGGAAAACGTCTTGATGGTCGCGATGTACGTACTGTACGTCCTATCTGGTCAGAAGTAAATTATTTACCTGCAGCTCACGGTTCTGCTGTATTTACACGTGGTGAAACGCAATCATTGACTTCTGTTACTTTAGGTGCTAAAGATGCAGAGCAAATGATCGATGGTGCATTCATCAACGGTTATAACAAATTTATCCTTCACTACAATTTCCCGGCATTCTCTACAGGTGAGGCTAGACCTAATAGAGGTCCTGGTCGTCGTGAAGTAGGTCACGGTAATTTAGCATTACGTTCATTGAGACAGGTACTGCCTCCGGTAGCTGAAAACCCTTATACGATCCGCGTTGTTTCTGATATCTTAGAATCTAATGGTTCTTCTTCGATGGCAACTGTTTGTGCTGGTACTTTGGCTTTGTTAGACGCAGGTGTTAAATTGAAAGCACCGGTTTCTGGTATTGCTATGGGATTAATCTCGGATGAGAAAACAGGTAAGTATGCTATTCTTTCGGATATTTTAGGTGATGAAGATCACTTAGGAGATATGGACTTTAAGGTAACAGGTACTGAAAAAGGTATCGTAGCTTGTCAAATGGACTTAAAGATCAACGGTTTGAAATGGGAAGTGTTAACGCAGGCTTTGGATCAAGCGAAAGAGGCTCGTCTTCATATCTTAGGTGAGATGAAGAAAACGATTGCTGAACCTCGTGAAGATTACAAACCTCATGCTCCTCGTATCGTTCAGATTATCATTGATAAAGAATTTATTGGTGCTATCATCGGCCCTGGAGGTAAAATTATCCAAGAAATGCAACGTGAAACTGGCGCGACTATTTCGATAGAAGAGGTGGATGGTAAAGGTATCGTGCAGATTTTTGCGGATAATAAAGCTGCGATTGATGATGCAAGTACACGTATTAAGAATATTGCGGCTAAACCTGAAGTTGGTGCTACTTACGAAGGTAAGGTGAAGTCTATTATGCCTTTTGGTGCTTTCGTTGAAATCATGCCAGGAAAAGATGGTTTATTACACATCTCTGAGATTGATTGGAAACGTTTTGAGACCATGGATGGTATATTCAAAGAAGGTGATCAAGTAACGGTTAAATTGTTGGATATCGACAAACAAGGTAAATTGAAACTTTCTCGTAAAGCTTTGTTGCCTCGTCCTCCTCGTGAAGATAAACCTGCTACAGATGCTCCAAAAACTGATGCACCACAAGCATAAGTTTTTAAAAAAACTTAATCATATACAAAAGCTCACTGAAAAGTGAGCTTTTTTGTTTTTAACAAAAACAGGCTGTCTAATTGACAGCCTGTTTTCGTTTTGTTATAACATGATAACGGATTCTATTTTTGATACTTCTTTGTAATAATCAATTACTTCATCGGCATTATTCACAAAAGTCTCTACAGTGATGGATTTATATTTACCACCTGATGATTCTTTTTCAGCGTATTTGGTGCTCGCATGTGTAAATACCTGTTTTACCTGCTCTATTTTCTCCAAATCGGCTTTAACAATGAATTTGAATTTATACAAGGATGGAAACTGTTCTACAGCAATCAATTTTTCCTTGAAATTTGTATAGAAATCTTGCTGATTATTTCCGTCTTCAATATCTTGGATATTGATGTTGTTGTTTAATTCTGACATTTTTAATCTCCTTTTGTTGATTATTATCAAAAGCTATTCCATAAATAGTTGCCTGACAGACTTGCAGTCTAATTGTCTACGGCAATGGGTCTATCTTGTGGTGCTTTTCCCCAATTTTTATTTGGAGTGCTGCTCATTTCGATTTCAATGTTTCCACCTTTTAGTATTTCGTCATATGTGATAAACGATTTTGAGTAGGCTACTCCATCACGTTTGATACTTTTGATGTAACTATTTTTCTTGGCTTGATTTTTAACTTTTATGGTTAATTGTTTTGCATTAGGAAGTGTAATGGTTGCTTTTTCCATCATTGGTGAACCGAATACATACACTCCACTGATCGGATTTAGAGGATACATCCCCATTGCTGAAAACACGTACCATGCACTCATCTGTCCGGCGTCGTCATTTCCACATAAACCATTCGGTTTGCTTGTGTAGAACTCCATCATTGCTTTGCGCACAAGTGCTGAGCCTTTCCATGCTTCTCCTGCATATGCATATAGATATGGTACATGGTGATTCGGTTCGTTACCTTGTGCATATTGACCAATCAAACCTGTAATATCATTGGATGCTTCTTCACCTAACTCAGATGACATCGTTGTAAATTCGTCTAATTTCTTTAAAAAGTTTTTATCTCCTCCAAAAAGATTGATCAATCCTTTAACATCTTGCGGTACCAACCAAGTATATTGCCATGCATTTCCTTCACAGTAGTCATTTTCACGATGTTTTGCCATTAATGGATTGAATGGTCGTCTAAATTCACCGTTTACTTTTCTACCTACAAAGTGTCCGACTTCTTTATCGAAGTATTGTTCATAAAGTTTATATCTTTTCTCAAAGTAAATGGCATCTTCTTTTTTTCCTAATTTTTCTGCCATTTTGAATGCACTATAATCTGCAATTGCATATTCTAATGCCCAAGCTACTGACTCATGATCCATGCTGTCGATGGGAATGTATTTGAGATCGCGTACATACTTTAAGCCATTTTCATAGCCCATGGCTGTTGTTTTTACTGCTTCCCAAGCCAATTCATAGTCTTTTTCATCCAAGATACCTTTTATGACTGCATCTGCTACTACTGGTATCGCTGGTAGACCTACCATGGTGTTCGTTTCATTACCTTGTAAATGCCAAACCGGTAATTTCCCTTGTTGCTGATAGATGGCAAGCATCGTTTTGATAAAATCTTGATTGATTTTACGGTCTTCTAGCAAATTCATCAATGGATGTAATGCACGGTAGGTATCCCATAATGAAAATACGGTATGATTGGTAAAGTCTTGTTTTTCGTAAACTTGTTTGTCTGTCCCTAAATAATCACCATTGACGTCGTTAAAGATTGTTGGTGCAAAATAAGTATGGTACAAGGCGGTATAAAAAATGGTCTTTGTGTCCGCATCTCCTTCAAATTGAATTTTATTCAGAGTGCTGTTCCATTTGTCGTTTGCTTGTTTTTTTACTTGGGCGAAATCCCATGTTGGAGTTTCAACCTGTATGTTTTCTAAAGCGTTTGTCGTACTGACAGCTGAGATACCAACTTTAATTTCAATGGTTTTATTTTTAATTGCATCAAAAAATAGGGCAGCTTTTATTGCTTGACCTTTTACTGTTGAAGTACCAAATTTTTGATCTTTATCATCGTAAAATTGTACCTTTTGAATAGGTACAGATGTTTTTAAGGCAAAATAAACTTTTTGATCACTTGCCCATCCTGAAGAAAATCGATAACCAACAAACGTACTATCATTGATCTGCTTGATATAAGAATCGGTTGTTTTGTCCCAGTTCATCCTAAAAGAAAGATCAATGAATAAGTGGGCATTGTCCGATTTATTGTATACGTATTGATGATAACCTACGCGCTCTGTAGCTGTCAAATTTGCTTGTACTTGGTAATCGTCTAATAGCACACTGTAAAATCCAGGTTGCGCAATTTCATTTTCTTTTTTGAAGCTCGAACCGTATCCTGTATTCATTTTGTTGAATTCGGCTTGTTGCAATTGTACCTTGCCTGTAGCGGGTACAATCATAATGTCATTGAGATCTCCAATTCCAGTTCCGCTAAGGTGGGTATGGGTAAAGCCTAATATTTCTTTACTTTTGTAATTATAACCACTGCACCAGTCCCAGCCATTAAATTGATCCCATGTCTGTGCTATTTGCGAGGGACCTAATTGTACTGCTCCTAGCGGTACATTAGCGCCTACAAAGACATGTCCATGATCTTCGGAACCGATGAAAGGATTGACAAATGGTGTCAAATTTTGTTGTGCTGCTAAACCTAATGGTGTGAATGCAAGAATACTTAGTAAAATTTTATTGTAATTCAATCGAATCATAAGTAATTAGTTTGGTCTTATTTAGGGGCGAAATATAGTATTTTTTTTGCTTAATAAATCCTTTTAGCTTAAATATTTTTACAATAAATAGCTTTATTACTTTATTTTTTTTTAGATTAGTAACTCAAATTTATAAACATATACGACTTAATGAAGAAGAGAATTTTGATCAGTGACATCGCAAAAGCTTTAGGGGTTTCGGTTACTACAGTATCTTTTATATTGAATGACAAAGCCAAAGAAAAGCGCATCAGTGAGTCGTTGACCAAGCGTGTTCTTGATTATGTGAAAAAGGTAGGCTATAAGCCTAATGAACTTGCTAAGAGTTTACGTACTGGTAAAACCAAAATTATAGGTTTGATTATCGAAGATATCTCAAATCCTTTTTTTGGAAATATTGCACGCCTTATTGAAACAAAAGTCTATGAACAGGGGTATCGTATTATTTACTGTAGTACGAACAATGATAGTGAAAAGACTAAGGAGTTAATCGGGATGTTTAACGATCGACAGGTGGACGGTTTTATCATTACGCCTTCGGAGGGAATTGAGGATACGATTTCTAATTTGATCCAATCAAATGTACCTGTTGTTTTGTTTGATCGATACCTGCCTGATGTGGAGACGGATTATGTTATTGCTGATAATTTTCAAGGGGCTTTTGATGCGACTGTCCATTTCAATGAGCAGGGGTATAAGCGGATCGGTCTAGTTTCTCTTTATTCCGATCAAACACAGATGCGTGATCGTTTGGGCGGTTATATGAAAGCAATGGATCAGTTTAAAAAGCAGGCTTATATTAAAAAAATACAATTGGATGCATCAGAATCAGAGGCGATAGATGAATTGCATGAGTTTGTTGTTGACAATAGATTGGATGCTGTTTTGTTTGCGACCAATTATCTAGCGATTACGGGCCTTAAATCTGGTAAGAAGCATAATTACAAACTTCCTGCATTGATTGCGTTTGATGACCATACTGTCTTTAAATTGCATGAACCTGCTATTACGGTAGTTTCGCAACCTATCGAAGAAATCGCGGATCATATTATTAATATTTTACTGCTAAAATTGCAGGGTAAGGCCAAAGCGATTAAACACTTGACATTACCCTGCGAGCTAAAAGTGCGCGAATCTTCTATTTTAAAGGCGTAGTATCTGCGACAAATTTCATAGAAATTGAATTAACACAGTGGCGTATGTTTTTATCGGTTAATCTTTCTCCGATAAAAACATGTCCTAAGTGTGCCCCGCATGCATTGCATAGAATTTCAGTTCTTCTTCCGTCGGCATCTGTTTCTTTACGAACGGCGCCTGAAATCTCATCGTCAAAGCTTGGCCATCCACAATGCGAATCGAATTTGTCTTCGGATCGATATAAGGGGGCTTCGCATCTTTTACAAATGTATGTCCCCATTGCCTTATTATCTAATAAGGTGCCCGTATAGGGACGTTCTGTGCCTTTATGAAGAATGACATATTCTTCTTCGGGACTTAACTGGTTATATTTTGCTGACTCTTCCATTATTTTAAAAATTGCTGTTTGTTTTTGAGCTGGAGTTTGGTGTTTATTGCATGAGGTCATTAAAACCATTATGCTATATAAAATTAATGATTTTCTCATCTTATATTCCTATCTGTAAAGTTACAATTCTCTAATCAATTCTTTGTCAATGTACTGTTAGGAAGAATTTGGATCCCAATAAATTTAAAGTAGTGGCGCTTTTTTTATGTCATATTGAAGTCTTATATTTGAAGTTTATCGATTTCCGCCTCGAAGTACAAGAGGTGGTTTAAATCTGCCTTAAATAGTCGTTTTGAAATAATTTAGAACGATTATAAATTGATAAATAACGTCACAAAATTGTCAGGGATTTATTAATAAGTTATACTTTTGTGGCATTACTAGGCAGAGTGTGCTTTGTCTAGAATGGTGTTTAAATTTTTATATTCACAAATAAATAGTATAAAGTGTTAAATATGAGAAATATCTCATCCGTTTTGGGAAAACTTGCGAGGGTAGTATCAATGAGTTTGGTGCTGTTGTTTGCCGTTGCGACGCTGCATGCGCAAGATGTCAAGGAAGGTGAAAAAATCTTCAAAGCTAAATGTACGAGCTGTCACAAAGTTGATAGAAAGGTCGTCGGTCCTGCCCTAAAGGGTATTACTGAGACAAAGTCTGAGGAGTGGTTGATTAAATGGATCAAAAACTCTCAAGCGCTAATTGCTTCTGGTGATAAAGATGCAATTGCCATTTTTGAGGA
The DNA here is from genome assembly GCF_056711605.1 of Sphingobacterium sp. MAE. Taxonomy (NCBI): domain Bacteria; kingdom Pseudomonadati; phylum Bacteroidota; class Sphingobacteriia; order Sphingobacteriales; family Sphingobacteriaceae; genus Sphingobacterium; species Sphingobacterium sp. MAE. The sequence continues at coordinate 636,137 of NZ_CM160044.1, forward strand.
GTATAATAAATCCGTGATGACTTCTTTTACAGATTTATCTGATGATCAGATTAAGTCTGTATTGGCTTACATTAAAGCTGAATCTGCTGAGAAACCTAAAGAAGAGGGTGCGGCAGGTGGTGCGGCTGCGAAAGATGACAATGCTAATTTATTTATGATCTTCGGGTTATTAGGTATAGTTGTTTTGGCCATTGTTGTTATCGTTGTTTTAAACCGTGTAATCCGTACTCTGGAAAGGGTGATCGCAACTAATCAGGCTGCTGTTGAAGCTGAGGAAGAGCCTAAGACTAACAAGAAATTCTTGGCATTTGCACAGGGTTTTGTTAAGAACAAGAAATTGGTCGGATTTGCTGTGTTGATGTTGGTTGCGTTGTTGGCTGTTGGTGGTTGGAAAACCATGTGGAATGTTGGTGTTCATACAGGTTATCAGCCCGTTCAACCGATTAAATTCTCTCACCAATTGCACGCTGGTGTCAATAAGATTGAATGTCAGTATTGTCATGGTGGTGCTTTTAAATCTAAAAATGCATCTATTCCTTCAGCGAATGTTTGTATGAACTGTCACAATACGATCACAGGTTCTGAGCATTATGATGGTGAGACTTCGCCAGAGATTGCTAAAATCTATCGTGCATTGGATTGGAATCCAGAGACTCGTACTTATGGTAACAACCCTAAGCCGATTCAGTGGGTTCGCATTCATAACTTGCCAGATTTTGCTTACTTTAATCACTCACAGCACGTTACAGTGGCAGGAGTGGAGTGTCAGACTTGTCACGGTCCAATTGAAACCATGGAAGAAGTATACCAATACTCTCCTTTGACGATGAAATGGTGTGTGGATTGTCATAAGGCAACAGATGTGAAATCAGATAACAAATACTACGAAGACTTGATCAAGGCGCATGAAAGCATCAAAAAAGGTGAGAAAATGACAGCGGCGATGATCGGTGGTCTTGAGTGTGGTAAATGTCACTATTAATAATTATTCAGAAATACGCAATCTTATATACAGCTTAAATGGATAGCAATAAAAAATATTGGAAAGGTTTGGAAGAATTGAAACAAACACCTGCTTTTGTTGAAAAGAGTAAGGGTGAGTTTGCCGAATCTATTCCTGTAGAAGATGTCTTAAATGAAGCAGGGTTGAGTACAAAAACTCCACGCCGTGACTTCTTAAAAGCATTAGGTTTTGGTGTTGGGGCTGTTACTTTGGCAGCATGTAACAGCACACCTGTGCATAAAGCAGTTCCTTATTTAATTAAACCTGAGGAGATTACTCCTGGTATTCCTAACTTTTATACTTCGACTTTTAATGGTCAGAGTATCTTAGTGAGAACACGTGAAGGTCGTCCTATTAATGTAGAGGCTAACCCGAATGCAATTGGTTTAAATCAAGGTACAGATTCAGGAACTGCAGCATCAGTTTTAGATTTATATGATGAGTCTAAATTAAAAACTGCTCAATTAAAAGGGCAGGATGTTGAATGGTCTAAATTGGATAGCACTGTTATCGCTGCATTAAACGCAGCTGCTACTGCTGGTAAACAAATTACTATTGTTTCTAGTACAGTAAATAGTCCTACTACGTTAGCTGCTATTGCCAAATTAACGGCTAAGTATCCTACAACTAATTTAGTTCAAGTAGATGCTGTTTCTTACAGCGCAATTATTGAAGCGAACAAAAATGCTTTTGGTAAAGCGGTCGTTCCTTCTTATAATTTTGATAAAGCAAATGTTGTTGTCTCTGTAGCTGCTGATTTCTTAGGAACTTGGTTAGCGGGAGAAGAACATACACAACAATATGTTAAAAATCGTGACTATAAATCATTGAAAAATGGTAAGATGTCACGTCATATTCAATTTGAGTCTGGTCTTAGTATGACGGGTTCAAATGCGGATGTGCGTATTGCGATTAAACCTTCGGAAGAAGCTGCTGTATTAATCTCTTTATATAATGCGGTTACAGGTTCTTCTTTAGCTGGTGGTATTACTGCTAAAAGAGCACAAACTGCTGTTACGCTAGCAGCAAAAGAATTGTTAAATAATAAAGGTGCTGCAGTTGTAGTGGCTGGTTCGAATGATATTAACATTCAGACTTTAGCAAATGCAATTAACAGTGCTTTGGCTTCATATGGATCTACAATTGATTTAGATAATTTCTCTAAACAACATCAAGGTTCTGATGCGGCATTTGCACAATTCCTGACAAACGCTAAGGCTGGTCAAGTTGGTGTTGCGATGTTCTTAAACAGTAACCCTGTTTATGATTATTTCAAATCTGAAGATGTGAAAGCTGCATTGAAGAAAGTTGATTTTACATTATCTTTCTCTCAACGTGCTGATGAAACAGCTTCGGAATTGACGGCTATCGCTCCAACGAATACATTCTTAGAGTCATGGGGTGATGCTTCTCCAAAAGAAGGTCTATTCTCTATAGTTCAGCCAGCAATCAATCCGGTATTCAACACTCGTCAGGCAGATCAATCTTTATTGGTTTGGGCTGGTGATACGACTGATATCTATACATTTGTTAAAAATCTTTGGACTTCTACAATTTTAGTTGGTAGTACGAAGAACTGGAATAGCGTTTTACAAACTGGTTTTGAATATAAGGGTGCTAAAACAGCAGCTGCTTATTCATTCTCTGGTAATGTAGAGGCTGCCGCTAGTGCTGCTATCGCTGCTGCAAAAACAGTAGTCGGTGATTTCGAATTGAAATTATATGAACCAAGTGCTTTGCGTGATGGTCGATATGCAAACAATGCTTACTTACAAGAGGTTCCAGATCCAGTTTCTAAAGTAACTTGGGATAACTATGCTGCTTTAAATCCTAAAGATGCTGAGAAATTGGGATTGGGTGAAGATGCAACAATTACTGTTGAAGCAAATGGTTACAAAGTTGAGTTACCAGTTGTTCAACAACCGGGACAAGCTTTGGGTACTGTTTCAGTAGCTATCGGTTACGGACGTACTAAAGTTGGTAAAGCTGGTAATCATGTAGGTAAAAATGCTTACCCTTTTGCAAGCTTAGTAAATGGTACTATTCAATTTGTAGCGAAAGCAACTCTTGCAAAATCGAATACGATATACCAGTTAGCACAAACTCAGACGCATCATACTATTGAGGGTCGTAACATTGTGCGTGAAACTACTTTCGCTAAATATTTAAAAGATCCTAACTCTGAGTCAGGTCGCTTTACGGATAAACACAAAACATACGATTTGTGGAACAAGTATGAGCAACCAGGTCATAAATGGGTAATGGCAATCGATTTGAATGCTTGTACTGGTTGTGGCTCTTGTATTGTTGCTTGTAACGTAGAGAATAATATTCCTGTTGTAGGTCGTGATGAGGTTCGTCGTCGTCGTGAGATGCACTGGTTACGTATTGACCGTTACTACACTATTGAAGAGGATGGTAAAGAGTATACTAAGGAAAAAGAAATTCAACATATCAATGATTTCGAAAATGTAACTGTTGTTCACCAACCGATGTTATGTCAACATTGTGCTCATGCACCTTGTGAGACTGTATGTCCAGTATTAGCTACTGTACACTCATCAGAGGGTCTAAACCATATGGCTTACAACAGATGTTTCGGAACACGTTACTGTGCGAATAACTGTCCATATAAAGTACGTCGTTTTAACTGGTTCAACTATTGGAATGATTCACGTTTTGACAACTACTTGAATAATGAGTTTACGCAATTGGTATTGAACCCAGATGTAACAACACGTTCACGTGGGGTTATGGAAAAATGTTCAATGTGTATCCAACGTATTCAAGCTGGTAAGTTACATGCGAAAATGGAGAACCGTAAAGTAAAAGACGGTGATATCCAAATGGCATGTCAACAAGCATGTTCTGCAAATGCAATTATCTTTGGTGATGCTAATGATCCAGAATCGGAAGTATCTAAAGCATTACGCAATGAGCGTGTTTATTACGTACTTGAGGAAATCAATGTACAACCGGGTATCGGTTATATGACAAAAGTTAGAAACACTTTTGAGGCGTAATCTTGTTCATTATTTGAAATAAAAATACTATGTCATCGCATAACGAATCAATATTAAGAGAACCATTAATGACCGGTAAGGACATTACGTATGCTAAAATTACGGATGATATCTTACTACCGGTTGAAAATAAACCGAATAAAGCATGGTGGATCGGTTTCACTGTAGCCGTATTAGGTGCTTTATTATGGGTAGTCAGCGTTAGTTATACCTTTTGGACAGGTATCGGCGCTTGGGGTCTAAATAAAACTGTAGGCTGGGCTTGGGATATCACCGACTTTGTATGGTGGGTTGGTATCGGTCACGCTGGTACGTTAATTTCGGCCGTATTATTAATTTTCCGTCAAAACTGGCGTAACTCCATTAACCGTTCAGCAGAGGCCATGACGATCTTCGCCGTTATCTGTGCTGCAACATATGTCGTTGCCCACATGGGTCGTCCTTGGTTGGCTTATTGGATTTTTCCATTGCCAAATCAGTTTGGATCTCTATGGGTTAACTTTAACTCGCCATTAGTATGGGATGCATTTGCGATCTCTACTTATTTCACGGTATCCTTGGTATTCTGGTACTGTGGTTTGTTACCTGATATCGCGACTATCCGTGACCGTGCTACTGGCCTTAGACAAAAAATTTACTCTGTGCTATCTTTTGGATGGAATGGATCTGTAAAGACTTGGCAACGTTTTGAGATTGTGTCATTAATTTTGGCAGGTATCTCTACGCCATTGGTACTTTCGGTACACACGATTGTATCTTTTGACTTTGCAACTTCTGTTATCCCAGGATGGCATACAACAATCTTCCCTCCATATTTCGTTGCTGGTGCGATCTTCTCTGGTTTTGCGATGGTGCAAACTTTATTGTTGATCTTACGTAAAGTCATGAATTTTGAGAACTATATCACGATGTTCCATATTGAAGCCATGAACAAAATTATCATGACGACAGGTTCTATCGTTGGTATTGCTTACTTAACGGAGTTGTTCATTGCGATGTACTCTCAATCTGAATACGAGATGTACGCTTTTGAAAACCGTATGTTTGGTCCTTATGCTTGGGCTTACTGGTCGATGATGACGTGTAACGTAATCTCACCACAGTTATTCTGGTTTAAGAAAATTCGTACAAGTATTCCCATTTCCTGGATATTATCTATTGTGGTAAATATTGGTATGTGGTTCGAGCGTTTCGTAATTATCGTGACTTCATTACACCGTGATTATTTACCATCATCTTGGGCGATGTTTTACCCAACATGGACAGACGTTGGTATCTTCGTTGGATCTATCGGTTTATTCTTTACGTTGTTCTTATTGTTCTTACGCTTCTTACCGGGTATCGCAATTGCGGAAGTGAAGTTATTGTTGAAAAGCTCAAGTTTACAACATAAAACTAAATTGGTTAAAGAAGGTGCATTCCCAGCAGAACAAGTGGAATACTTTAGAGATTCTTTAGGCAAATATGATTCGGTAACAGAACAAGAAATTAAAGAGTTAAAATAATAGCAATGGGCAATACAAAATATATATTAGGTAGTTTTGCTGATCCAGATGATATGATGCATGGGATCGACAAATTGCAGAAAAATAATGTAAGCATCTATGATTGCTTTACTCCAATGCCAATTCACGGTATTGAAGCTAAATTGGGCGTTAAACCTTCGCGTTTGCCAATTGCAGCATTTTGCTTTGGAGCGTTAGGAACCTTATTGGGATTTAGTTTATTGTATTATACAATGGTACATGACTGGCCAATGAATATTGGTGGTAAACCTTCATTCGCAATTCCGAACTTTGTTCCTGTGACATTTGAGGTTACTATTTTAATTTGTGCCTTGGGTATGGTGGCGACTTTCTTTTATCGCAATCACTTATTCCCGGGACGTACTCCTCGTGTTATGGATTTAAGAGCTACTGATGATCGTTTTATCATCGCTATAGATGCTCGTGAAAACACAGACCATGCTTTGATCGATACTATATTGAAGGAAACAGGTGCTGTAGAAGTTAAGTACAATGATAGAAAATATGTTAGTTATGAATAAGAAGAATTTACTAGTTACAGTATGTGCAGCTCTGTCGTTGACAGCAGTCGTTTCTTCTTGTGGTGACAAGACTACTCGTAGTACAGGTTGGGAGTTTTCTCGCAACATGTATGATCCGATTGCGTACAATCCTGATCAACCAAACGAGAATTTTAAAAATAAACAAACTGCGCAAACACCACCAAAGGGTACAGATCCAATTGGTTTTACCAGATTTGAATATGCCAATACTTTAGAAGATTATGAACGTGCGGGTCGTGAGTTTACTAATCCGTTAGAGTTATCACAAGCAAGACTTGAAAAAGGTCAAGCTTTATTTACTACTTACTGTGCTGTTTGTCACGGTCCTGAAGGTAAAGGTGATGGTTCTATTACGAAAGACCGTGAAATTACAGATTCTAAAGGCACTCGTAAGCTGGAGAATTTTCCTAATCCACCATCTTATCACAAAACTGATGGCGCGAGCTCTTCACGTGGTGGTATGATGGCTGATTTGACAGATGGTAAGATTTACCATACGATTTATTACGGTCACAACTCAATGGGATCGCATGCATCGCAGTTGTCTCCTGAAGAACGTTGGGAAGTCGTTATGTACGTTCATGAATTACAAAAGAAATAATCTAACATCAGACAAATAAATGGGAACTCACAATCATCATCACGATTATAATTTCAACGAGCGATACGAGTTTGCTGGTAAAGCAAAAACATTCAGTATTATCGCAATCGTTGTTGGTATAGCTGCAGTAGCCTACGGAATGCTTATGGGCGATCATATTCTAGTAGAGCGTACTTATGCTAACTTATTATTGATGGGTTATTATTTTACATGTGTATGTGCTGCCGGAGCTTTTTTCGTAGCCTTACAATATGTAACACAATCTGCTTGGTCAGCTGGTCTCGTTCGTATACCACAGGCAATGGCAGGTATTTTGCCTATTGCATCAATCATTTTACTAGTGATTGTTGGATTAGGATTAAGCACTCACAATTTATACCATCATTGGTATGCAGAGGGTCTTACAGATCCTAATAGTCCTAATTATGATAGTATCATCGCTGGTAAGTCTTGGTATTTGAATTTTTCAGGTTTTTTAAGTCGCCAAGTAATTTTCATGGGACTTTATAGTATTTTTGCTATTATCTTGGCAAAATTATCATACAAAGAAGATTTAGAGGGTGGTTTGAATTCTTATAAAAAGAGTTTCAAATTGTCGGCTATATTTTTAGTTATATTTGGTTTTACAACTCCAATTTGGTCATTTGATACCATCATGTCATTAGAGGCACACTGGTTCTCGACTATGTTTGGTTGGTACAACTTCGCAGCAATGTGGGTAAGTGGTCTTTGTGTTATTACAATCATCTTAATTGTATTAAAGAAAGCTGGTTATATGAGTTGGGTAAACGAAAATCATTTACATGATTTAGGTAAATTGATCTTTGGTTTCTCTATCTTCTGGACATATGTTTGGTTTGCACAGTTTATCTTAATCTGGTATGCTAACATGCCTGAGGAGACTGTATATTTCTATAAACGTTGGGAGCCAGAATATAAACCATGGTTTTGGTTAAATATTATCATCAATTTCCTTGCTCCTTTATTATTATTGGTAGATCGTGATGCCAAACGTAAGCAAAATGCTATGTTGTTTGTTGCCATCTTATTATTGGCGGGTCACTGGTTGGATTATTATATCATGATCATGCCTGGTACAGTTGAATCACACCGCGGATTTGGTATTGTAGAAATTGGTACAGCTCTTGGCTTTGTTGGTTTGTTTACATTCTTAGTAATGAATAAATTGAGTAAACAAGGTTTAGTTGCTAAAAATCATCCTTTCTTGGATGAGAGTTTACATCACCAAATATAGTTTCGCTTTTAAAGGGATATTACGTAAAATCGTTATAAAGAAATGAGCTTTAAATTAAATAATAGATTCAAATCCATCTCGGGTTTTGTACTTGCAATCGGATTGTTCTTTGCAGTCCCATCATTCGCAAGTCAAGATACTGTAGTGGTAGATACGACTAAAGCTACGGAAGCTGTTGCAGTTGATGCAACAGCTACTGGAGCAAATGTTGTTGATTCGGCAACGACTGCGAAGACAGAAGTAGCTGCGTCCGCAGATGCGTCTACAACAAAGGTTGACGCTGCTAAGGAAGAGAAAAAAATAGACCCTCAGGTTTATAAAAACTTCATTTATTATGTTTTATTATTTTTAGTTATCTGTACAGTAGTTGCTGTTATTGGTAAAGTTATCTCGATCTATGAGTTAACAAATAAGATGAATAAAAGACATAATCCTTTAGCTTCAAATACGTTTCAAGCATCGTTATTATTCATCTTCTTATTTGTTTTCTTAGGAGGTGTTTATTATTCTTACTCGCACCATGGTGGCATGGCGTGGAGGGATGCTGTGACTGAGCATGGGGCTAAAATTGATACCATGTTTATCATTACTACTGTTATCACAACTTTTGTATTGGTGATTACTCACATTTTATTATTGACGTTCACGTTCATCTATAGAATGAAGAAAAATGGTAAAGCATACTATTTGCCGCATAACAATACTATTGAAAAAATCTGGACGATCGTTCCTGCTGTTGTTTTGACTGTATTGGTATTATTCGGTTTCTTTACTTGGAGGTCAATTACCAATGTTCCGGAAGATTTACAGAAATCTGCTCTTCAGATTGAAGTATTAGGTGAGCAATTTGCTTGGAGTGTACGTTATCCAGGAGCTGATGGTGTGATCGGTAAACGTAATTATAAAATGACAACTCCGACTAATCCTTATGGTATTGATTTCAATGATAAAAACTCTTGGGATGATATTCAAGGTTCGGACATTGTAATTCCAGTTAATAAGTCTGTTCGTTTTCATATTGTTTCAAAGGATATTATTCACTCGTTCTATATTCCTGACTTCCGCGTTCAAATCAATGCTGTACCGGGAATGACAAATTACTTCCAATTTACTCCTACGGTAACTACAGAAGAAATGCGTGAGCGTATGAATGACTACAAATATGATTATGTTATGTTATGTAACAAAATCTGTGGTTCAGGTCACTATAATATGCAGAAAAAGGTTGTCGTTGTTACTGAGGCTGAATATAAAGAGTGGTTAGCAACGCAAAACAAATATTTTACTGAGGATTTACAGAAAGAGTTTGCCGCTAAAGATGCTAAAACTCCGCAGTTAAAAGATAGCGTACACGTTACGGCTTCATTAAATTAATTAGAATAATTGAATTTTAAAAACGAATATGTCAAGTACAGTTATTTCTCATAGCGCTGAGCATCACGATTCGCACGGACATCATCATCAAGAGTCATTCATCTCGAAGTATATCTTCAGTGGTGACCACAAGATGATTGCTAAGCAATTTTTGATCACAGGTATTTTCATGGCGGTATTTGCTATGATCTTATCCATCTTATTCCGTATCCAACTTGCTTGGCCGGATAAAGAATTTCCAATTTTGGAAGTATTCTTAGGTAAATGGGCTGCAGGTGGTCGTATTGCTCCTGATTTTTTCCTTTCTTTGGTCACCATTCACGGTACCATCATGGTATTCTTCGTTTTAACAGCGGGTCTATCGGGTACTTTTAGTAATCTATTGATTCCTTATCAAATTGGTGCACGCGATATGGCGTCTCCTTTCATGAATATGTTGTCATACTGGATGTTCTTTGTAGCTTCAGTTATTATGATTGCTTCTTTCTTTGTTGAAAGTGGACCTGCTTCTGCTGGATGGACGATCTATCCTCCACTATCTGCAGTGCCAACGGCAATTGCTGGTTCGGCTACAGGTATGACTTTGTGGTTGGTCAGTATGGTGTTATTTGTAGCATCACAATTAATCGGTGGTATCAACTACGTGAGTACAATTTTGAATATGCGTACTAAAGGTATGGATCTTTGGAAAATGCCTTTAACAATCTGGGCATTCTTCTTGACTGCTATCGTAGGTATGTTATCCTTTCCAGTATTAGTATCTGCTGTTGTTCTATTGATTTTTGACCGTTCATTCGGTACGTCATTTTATTTGTCAGATTTAGTTGTTCAAGGTCAGATCTTACCGAATGAAGGTGGTTCTCCAATCTTGTTCCAACACTTATTCTGGTTTTTAGGTCACCCTGAGGTATATATCGTTGTTATGCCTGCATTGGGTCTTACTTCGGAGGTTATCTCAACAAACTCTCGTAAACCAATCTTTGGTTATCATGCAATGGTTTACTCGCTAATTGGTATTACAGTTTTATCATTTATCGTTTGGGGTCACCATATGTTTGTGACAGGTATGAATCCTTTCTTAGGTGGAGTATTTATGATCACAACATTGATTATCGCAGTCCCTTCTGCGGTAAAAGCATTTAACTATATGGCGACATTATGGAGAGGTAATATTCGTTTCACTCCAGCTATGATGTTTGCGATTGGTTTAGTGTCATTCTTCATCTCTGGTGGTCTTACTGGATTGTTTTTAGGTAATGCTGCTTTAGATATCAACTTACATGATACGTACTTTGTTGTAGCCCACTTCCACTTGGTAATGGGATCTGCTTCTATTTTCGGTATGTTATGTGGTGTTTATCACTGGTATCCTAAAATGTTTGGTCGTATGATGAACACGAAATTGGGTTACTTACATTTCTGGATGACTTTCATTGGTGCTTATTTGGTATTCTTTCCAATGCACTTTATGGGTATAGATGGTGTTCCTCGTCGTTATTATGCTTTTACAGAATTTGCTTTCATGGAGAAATGGGTTTCTGTAAACATGTTGATTACTTGGGCTGCTATCGTAGCTGGTTTGGGTCAAGTGGCTTTCTTATTCAACTTCTTCTATTCGATTTTCTTTGGAGAAAGAGCACCGCAAAACCCATGGAATTCAAATACTTTAGAGTGGACTACTCCTGTGGAACATATCCACGGTAACTGGCCAGGAGAGATCCCAACAGTACACCGTTGGCCATATGACTACAGTAAGCCAGGACATCATGAAGATTTTATTCCTCAGAATGTTCCTTTCTCTGAAACTATGAATTCTAACTTCCTTCATGATTTTGAAGGTAATGAAGAAGCTGAGCGTATCCAGACAGAATGGGATGCTCAAAATAAAAAATAATTAAATATGGTATTTGGAGTAAGTTGTGCGAAATGATTTATTCCAAATATTATTTGTAACATAAAACGGTAAAAATATGTTTCCAGCTGCTGAAAAGCGTTATATTAGATCTAATTTCATTACCATTATTGTTTTGTTTTTAGTGATTGTTGCTGGAGGTGTGGTGCGTAGTACTGGTTCTGGAATGGGATGTCCCGATTGGCCAAAGTGTTTTAATCGAATTATACCTCCTACAGATATTGCGCAGTTACCGGTTGGTTATGAAGAGCATTACATCACAGGTAGAGCTAAGAAAAATGAGCGATTTGCTAATATGATCGATTTTTTCGGTTATCGTGATTTAGCAAATAAAATTCGTCATGACAAAAGTATCCTTGAACATGAGGAATTTAATGTAGCAAAGACTTGGACAGAGTACATCAATCGTTTGGTAGGTGTTGTTGCTGGTTTTTGTTTACTGTTTACTGCTGTTTATTCTTTTACTTATATTAAATCTAAGCGATCAATTTTTATTTGGTCCGTGATTAACGTATTTGTTGTTGTTGTTCAGGCTTGGTTGGGTTCTATTGTCGTTTCGACTAATTTAACTCCTTGGGTAATCACTGTGCATATGCTTTTAGCATTGGTCATTGTGGCTATTTCCATCTATACTTATTTTAAGGCGACGACATTACGCGATAAGGGTATATTGATAAATCGTGATTCTAAGGGATTAAAATTGCTTGCAGCCATTTCTTTAGTTTTAATGGTGGTGCAAGTTGTCTTCGGAACGGAAGTACGTGAAATTGTTGATTCATTGACAGCTTCGGGTGTTGCTCGAGAAGATTTTATACAACGTATTGGCCAACATTTTGAAATACATCGTTGGCTTGCATATAGTTCTTTGATTTTAGTAATTGTATTGTTCTTTTTAGTGCGTACAAAATTTAGTGGGAGTACAGTCCAAGCAAAATATGCTACTATACTTTTTATTTTAGTTGGTATTCAAATGTTGTCAGGAATTATTTTGGCACGATTTGCTCTTCCGGCTTTCGCACAGACAACTCACTTAGTTATTGGTAGCCTCTTATTTGGATGTCAATATTATCTGATGTTGTTACTAGGAAAATCACAACGTTAATTGAATGAATGAAATGAATGTACTGGTAAGGTAGTTTTACTTTGTACACTCAAATAAAAAGAGGACATTTGTCGCTATGAAAGAATTTATTTCTGATTTCAAGAAATTAGTTAAGTTAAGACTGACATTAACGGTTGTTTTTTCGGCATCTATCTCTTTTTTGATTGGTGCTAAGCAGCTTGGTGGAGATATTCTATGGATGAATTGGTTGTTACTGACATTGGGAGGATTCTTAGTGACTGGTGCAGCAAATGGATTCAATGAGATTATTGAAAAGGATTTGGACAAATTAATGACCCGTACTGCCGACCGTCCCCTACCTTCTGGAAGGATGACGACAGGTCAGGCCTTGATTCTCAGTTTATTTATGGGAATCTTAGGTACTTTGGTACTAGTACGTTTGAATTTTGTGGCTGGGTTATTATCAGTATTTTCCATTTTGTTATACGCTTTTCTGTATACACCATTAAAAAGAAAATCACCAATAGCTGTATTTGTAGGAGCTTTCCCTGGTGCATTACCGCCATTAATTGGTTATTTTGCAGCGTTTAGCCAGGATGATTTAGCCATCTATAGCCAAACAAATGAGAGTGCAATCGTGATGATTCCATTTATCTTATTTGGTATACAGTTTTTGTGGCAATTTCCACATTTTTGGTCTTTGGCCTGGGTGATTGATGATGATTATAAACAGGCTGGTTTTAGATTACTGCCAACGACAAAGCGTGATAAGATTTCTGCATTTATGGTTTTCTTTTCAGCATTGCTGATGATACCTGCGGCATTTCTTCCGATGTATTATGGTTTTGGAGGGTGGATCTTTACAACTGTTTCCGTAATTGGAGGTATTGTGTTTGCTTATTATGGCTTTATGCTTTTTAAGAATCAGGACATACCTTCTGCTAGAAAGGTGATGTTTACTTCATTTTTTTATCTGCCAATTACACAACTGATTTTATTATTTGACTTTATACCTTTGAAATAATGTTAAATCAAGGAGAACAACCGACTGACGAGAAGTTAGTATCACGTAAAGCTCAAAAATTTAGCTTGTGGTTAGGGATGTTGGGTATGTTTATGATGTTTGCTGCACTGTCAAGTGGCTTTATCGTCTATACGGCGAGTGGCGTTGATAAGGGGCTCAAAACATTGCTGCCCGATACTTTTATCTATAGTACGCTAGTTATTGTCTTGAGTAGTATTACTATCCATTTGGCTTATAAAGCGGCGCAAGTGGGTAATTTATCAAGACAGAAAGTTTTACTTTTTGTAACCCTAATTTTGGGTATTTTATTTTTCGTGCTTCAAGTTCATTCGTGGGAAGTATTGGCCGGACGAGGTGTTTATTTTGTAAATAATAATGCATCGCAGTCTTTTGTCTATATCTTTACTGGAATGCACCTAGCGCACATTATTGCGGGAGTGATCGTATTGATTACCGCTTTGGTAGGAGTGTATAAACCACTTCCTGCAGACGGCAATCAATTCCGCATGAATCTAGCCAGTATTTTTTGGCATTTTCTCGATCTTTTATGGATTTATATATATGTTTTCTTACTTTTGAATCAATAATAGTAAACAATGAGTACAACTGTATCACAATTGGATAAGGTAAAAACCGGTCCATGGAATGGTGGAAAGTCACCTTGGAATTTGGAATACGGAAAAATCATGATGTGGTTTTTCTTGGTTGGGGATGCCTTTACATTTTCTGCGTTTTTGGTTTATTACGGAACGCAACGATTTGCACATAGTACATGGCCAGATGCGGATAAGATCTTCCAATCTATACCAGGTATTGCTGAACACGGACAACCTTTAGTTTTCGTGGGTATCATGACTTTTATTTTAATTATGTCTTCTGTTACTATGGTATTAGCTGTAGAGGCAGGTCATCGTAATTCAAAAAATGAAGTCGTTAAGTGGATGCTTTGGACTATATTGGGTGGTATCTGTTTCGTAGGATGTCAAGCTATCGAATGGACTCACTTACACCACGCTGGTTTTTGGTTTGGTCAGAATCCAGGTACGGGCTTAGAAGGTGATGCCATAAAGGATGCTTTACAGCCTTACTTTACACATGATATCTCGTATACGTCAGCACTACAATTTGCTAATTTGTTCTTTACAATCACGGGTTTCCACGGTTTTCACGTTACAGTAGGTATTATCTTAAATATTATTGTATTGTGCATGACTTTAAATAATACTTTCCAGAACCGTGGATCGTATTTGATGATTGAAAAAGTAGGTTTATACTGGCACTTTGTGGATTTAGTTTGGGTGTTTGTATTTACATTCTTCTATTTAGTATAATTATAAGTTTTTAATTTTAGAAAAGCTATGTCACAACATCACGATAATATTGCTCACGATGAGCATGGACACGCAGAAGGAATGGATAAAAAAGGTATCTGGAGAATTTTCTTCGTCCTTTTAGCACTAACTGCTCTAGAGTTCTTAATCGCATTGGGATTTGTTCATCACTGGCAAATCTTAGCAAAAGGTGCTTTGGTTAATACAATCTATATTGTATTAACATTAGTAAAAGCTTATTATATCGTTGCTTACTTCATGCACTTGAAATTTGAGAAATCTAGTTTCATCGTTACTGTAAGTATTGTATTTATTTTCATTATTTATTTTATCATTTTAATGCTTACAGAAGGTAACTTCTTGTTGAATGACTTGCACCCTCACCAATTGTGGGAAAATAAATAACAAAAATGAGCAAAAATACTGGAAAAAATAAAGGTATTCAAACGATCATGATCCTGGCAATAATTCTATTATTGCCAGGTTTTTTGTATGTAGTACTAAATAAAAGTGGTATGGCCAATTCGTACGCTACGCTACCTATCTTTGGCGATAAAGTAGTGCCGGGTACGACACATCGTAAATGGGGAAGGGATATCATGGATACGTTATATCATGAAGTACCAAAAATTTCTTTTAAGAACTACGATGGTAAACCGGTCCACCTTTTTGAAAATGACAGTGCAATATCTATTGTACATCTTTTCTATTCAAGAGATAAATCATTTTCAACAACTCTTATTAATAGCCTAAATAAAGTTTCTGGTGATTTTAGAAATAATAGAAGAATTAAGTTTTATTCTATTACTGTGGATACACTATATGATACTCCAGAGGTTTTAAAAAATTACATTAAGAATATCGATCCGTCTGATAAAAGTTGGTACTTTGTGACTCATCCTTCTTCGGATATTTTTAAATTTGCTCAAACTGGTTTGTTGCAGGATGCTTTGGCTACGGGTGATCCGAATAAACCTTTTGTAATTGGTTCTTCTTATATCTTAATTGATTCAAAAAGAAGAATAAGGGGATTCTACGATATCACGATGAAGAAGGAAGTGGAACGCCTGAGTGATGAGATTAAATTGTTGGCGGTGGAGGAGATCAGAAATAATCCACCTAAGATTGAAACGAAATAAAATGGGACAGACTGCAGAAGAAAAAAAATATAACAAGTGGATTATCGTTTTATCGGTAGTTATCCCACTTTTGGTGGCCGCTTTGTTTGGTGTTAATTTGCGTAAATTGGGCTATGATGTTGAACCGTTAGGGTTTTTACCTCCAATTTATGCTACTATAAATGGTATTACTGCTATTTTGTTATTTTGGGCTGTGGCTGCGATAAAAAAGGGAAATAAAAAATTGCACGAGCGATTAATCAAAGTTTGTGTTTGTTGCTCTGTAGCTTTTCTAGGCATGTACGTTGCTTATCATATGACTTCTAACTCGACATCTTATGGTGGGGAAGGTATTTTACGTCCTATTTACTTTTTTATTTTAATAACCCATATTGTTTTGTCTGTGATTATTATCCCTTTTGTATTGATTACTTATGTAAGAGGTATTGCTGGATCGTATGAAAGGCATAAAAAAATTGCGCGTATTACCTATCCAATGTGGTTGTATGTAGCGGTAACGGGTGTGATCGTTTATTTGATGATTTCACCTTATTATGTTCACTAATTAATTTTATGAGTATGACTAGTGCATGGGTGTATCAATCTAATCGTTTTTTTACAGATGAAGAAGCGATCTTGATTCAAAAAAGATTGGCTGATTTTGCTGCGGGATGGAAAGTTCATGGCGAACCTTTGTCAGCTCAGGCCGAGGTTAAGTCTAACTTATTTATTGTTCTTTCGGTTGATGAGCAAATTGCTGCCGCTTCTGGTTGTTCGATCGATAGTTCTGTACGTTTTTTAAAAACTTTGGAACAGGATTTTAATATTCAGTTATTTGATCGTATGCGTGTTGCTTACAAAGTCGGTGATCAACTTTATGCTGCTTCTAGAAGTGAATTTGAAGAGTTAGTTAAGATGGGGCACATTAATGATGATACGGTGGTATATGATAATACCATTACTTCTTTGGCTTCTCTTGATGATAAATGGGAAATACCTTTTGGTCAAAGTTGGCATAAGCGTGTATTTGGATAATGAGATAAAAAAAGCGATGAATTGGTCATCGCTTTTTTTATCTCATTATGATCAATTCCTTAGATTAAGTGGCTGTTTGGATTACTCGGGTATTTGATAATGATCCATATACCGAACTATGCTATTTGCTCTACGATTGACATATGTAGATGGATTTCGGGCATCCCACTGTCTTGGATTAGGCAAAATGGCAATGATTAGCGCAGCTTGCTTTTTTGATAATGTTGATCCTGATTTTTTGTAATAGTATTGAGATGCTGCCTCTGCACCATATACTCCCTGTCCCATTTCGATGACATTGAGATAGACTTCCAAAATTCGTTTTTTACTCCAGAATGTTTCGATCAAAACTGTAAAATAGGTTTCTAAACCTTTTCTAAGCCATGATCTTTTTGGCCACAGGAACACATTTTTTGCGACCTGCTGACTAATGGTACTTCCTCCACGGAGGTTTTTTCCATCTTTGTTCTTTTCTATTGCTTTTTGAATGGCATCGGTATCAAATCCCCAATGCGTCATAAAGTGTGCATCTTCTCCAGCTATTGCAGCATGTTTTAAGTTGTCTGAAAGCTTTTCGTAATTTAACCAGTCTTTCTCTAGCTTAAATCCTTTGTCTGCGGCCTGAAGCTCAAAACCTCGTTGAATCATGAGCCACGTGATGGGTGGATTGATAAATTTAAGTGCCAATACCCAAAATATTGTTATTGCAAAGAAACCTCCAATGATACGTAATGACCAAATTTTTAACTTTTTTTTCCAGCTTGTTTGAATCTTTTTTTTCTTAACCTGATTCGTTCTCTTAATTGCCATATCTTTTGAAAAACTATGCAAAGGAACGAAATATTTTGTCTAATTGTTTTGGTAGATCTGGTTTGTACGCTGCTTTTTTTCAATAACATGTTTTTTCGTCTAGGCTTAGGTGTATGGTATGATCGTTTAGTTGAGGATAGGAGCGATGAAAGATGTGTTAGAAGTTAAAAAAGTGGATTAAGTTTTCATATTCTCTTTGATCGTTTGTCTAATCAGGTAGATTATGTTATTTTTACGGCTTATTATCATAAACGAAATCCAATTGGCAAAGGCAGAAAAAAAGGTAACTCCATTAATGCAACAATATAATGCAATCAAGGTTAAATATCCTGGTGCTTTGTTGTTGTTCCGTGTAGGCGATTTTTATGAAACATTTGGTGAAGATGCGATTAAGGCCGCCAGTATTTTAGGTATTGTACAAACCAAAAGGGGAAATGGAACTGAATCTGAAACGGCTTTGGCAGGTTTTCCTCACCATTCTTTGGAGACCTATCTACCGAAACTTGTTCGTGCGGGTCAACGTGTGGCAATCTGCGATCAGTTGGAGGATCCTAAGCAAACTAAAACCATTGTTAAACGTGGCGTAACAGAATTGGTTACACCTGGTGTGTCTTATAATGATAATATTGTTCAGCAGAAATCGAATAATTATCTCGCATCGATTTTTATTGATAAAACGCAAATTGGAATTTCTTTCTTGGATATTTCTACAGGAGAATTTTTGGTGGCGCAAGGTACTCAATCTTATATTGATAAGCTTTTGCAGGGTTTTAAACCTACTGAAGTTATTATGTCACGCAAGCAGTCTAAAGAGTTTTTAGATCTTTTTGGTAACCAATATTATACTTATACACTTGATGAATGGCCTTATACTGGTGATTACGCATCGGAGAGTTTATTGAAGCACTTCGAAGTTAATTCGATGAAAGGCTTTGGTATTGATCGGATGCCTGTTGGAATTGTTGCTGCTGGTGTTGCCTTGCATTATCTAAATGAAACTGAACATCGCAACTTACAGCATATTTCAAATATTGCACGTATCGAAGAAGATCGCCATATGTGGTTAGACCGTTTTACGGTGCGAAATTTGGAATTGATCGGGTCTGTTAACGAAAATGCAACGACGTTGTCAGATGTATTGGATCAAACGGCTTCTCCGATGGGTGCTCGTTTATTGAAAAGATGGATTGTGATGCCGTTGAAAGATCGTAAGTCTATTCAGGAAAGGTTGGATGTTGTTGCGTATTTCACGGAGCATAAAGAATTGCGTGATGCTTTGATTCAAGAGATCAAATATGTGGGCGATCTGGAAAGGTTAATTTCTAAAATTGGTCTTCAGAAAGCTTCGCCTAGAGAGATTGTGCAGTTGAAACGTGCTTTGTATGCTATTGAGAAATTAAAGGAGTTGACCAATCAGGAAAATTCGGAGGCGTTGCGCGTCATTGCTGAACAGTTGAATGTATGTGGGATCATCCGTGATAAGATCGAGAAAGAAGTTTTTGCTGAACCTCCGGTGGCTCTCAATAAGGGTAATGTCATTGCTGATGGGGTTGATGATGAATTGGATCGTCTGCGTAAAATAGCTTTTGGTGGTAAAGATTATTTAATTGAAATCCAAAAAAGAGAAGCGGAGGCTACTGGTATTCCTTCTCTAAAGATCGCTTTTAATAATGTATTTGGGTATTATTTGGAGGTGACCAATACGCATCGCGATAAGGTGCCTTCTGAATGGATTCGTAAACAGACGCTTGTCAATGCTGAACGCTATATTACGGAGGAGCTTAAGGAATATGAGGATCAAATCTTGGGAGCGGAAGAAAAGATTCAGGTTATCGAAAATCGTCTTTATGCTGAATTGCTGGTCGCTATTGCTGCTTATATCAAACCGATCCAGTTGAATGCCCAACTGCTTGCAAAATTGGATGTACTCTTGAACTTTTCTGTTATTGCAGAAAAGAATTATTATGTTCAACCGGAGATTTCTGAAAGTAAGGTCTTGGATATTAAAGGGGGGCGACACCCAGTTATTGAAAAGAAAATGGCTATTGGTGAGGATTATATCACGAATGATGTCTATTTGGATAACGACACGCAACAGGTCATCATCATTACAGGGCCGAATATGGCGGGTAAGTCTGCGCTTTTACGTCAGACTGCTCTGATTGTGCTGATGGCTCAGATTGGTTCTTTTGTGCCTGTAAAGGAAGCTAAAATTGGTCTTGTTGATAAGATTTTTACGCGTGTAGGTGCTTCGGATAATTTGTCTTCTGGTGAATCGACTTTTATGGTTGAGATGAATGAGACTGCGAGTATCATGAACAACCTTTCGGACCGTAGTTTAATTTTACTGGATGAGATCGGTCGTGGTACAAGTACTTATGATGGTATTTCTATTGCTTGGGCTATTGCTGAGTTTTTACATAATCATCCTACTGCTAAAGCCAAAACTTTATTTGCGACTCATTATCATGAATTAAACGAATTGACGAATTCTATGCCGCGTATTAAAAATTATAATGTGACGGTTAAGGAGGTCAATAATAAGGTGATATTCTTGCGTAAGTTAGTTCATGGCGGGTCAGAGCATAGTTTTGGTATTCATGTTGCTAAATTGGCTGGTATGCCTCCGAAATTGCTTTCTCGGGCCAATGAAATATTGAAACGATTGGAACAGGAGCGAACAGGTGGGGAACAGATCAAGGATAGTATGCGGAAAATTCAAAAGCAGGCTTATCAATTGCAGATGTTCTCAATTGATGATCCAGTGCTTGAGAAAATCCGTGATATGCTGAATAATTTGGATGTAAATACGTTGACTCCTGTCGAGGCTCTTATGAAGTTGGACGAGATCCAACGTCTACTAAAGAATTAAAAGCGAAAAAATAATTCTACGCTTCCGTAGTGATTATAGATGTTGCTCATGAGTTTACTATCCCATTGGTATGGTGTATAGTGGTATCCAGCTTCTAATCCAATATAATTTTTTCCTTTTAATTGTCGCATGCCGGCTATACTTAGTCCAAGATGCATGGTATTAACGGTGTACAATTTTTTTGAATTTCCTCCGTATATATAATCCCCAAAAGAATCGTAGTATCCATCGGTATAAATGTCTTCGGATATTCCAGTATCTACCATGTCTATTCCTAAATTAAGTTTCGGGATGACAATAAATTTGGTGTTATCGTAGATTTTATATCCAAGAGCACCTCCGAAAAAAAGACCAAAGTCAGCATTTACAGATTCTGTCGTACCGTAATAATTGTAATCAAAATTTTTATCATTGCTATTGATCCGCACTTTAAATCCTCCTTCAAAAATAAATGATTTGGCTAAAGAACTCATGATGGAAAATCCGAGTGACATGTTTGGACCAAATGTTGTATTTGAACCTCCTAGTGGTCCATATACTCCTATATATGGTAGAAAACCGATTCTTGACTTGTTGTAGTAATCTGCTATGGCTATTGGGTCTTCTTGTTCTTCTTTGATCGTGTTTTCGGTATGATCTTTTATGATTGTCTGGCTATTGTTTTGCCCAGTATCCTGGATTGCTCCTTGTTGGTTTTTTAATAATTCGTTGTTAGAAAAAAGGTTTAAGATATCGACTTCGGCTTCTGACAGGACATAGGATTGTGATTGCAATAATGCTTTTGACCGTGTTTTGATCAATAGGTCAATGGGGTGCCTTAATGGGAAATAATTATATTGCTGTTTATTGGACTCATATTGGTAAATGTAATCTTCTCTTTCGGCATTCCGAAATCGAATGATTAATTGTTCATCAAAACCATTTTCTATATATTTTTCTATCGAATTGCTACTCTGCTGCTTTGCTATAATTAAATTTATAATTTTGATCCGTTGGCCTAATTCGGTGGGACCACAGCTTTGCTCGATTTGTGCCACTATTGGTGTTAATTGAGCATATTGATTTGTATTTAATAATTTGGTTATTGCCTCAAGAGAATTTTTTATGGTAGATTCACATGTTTCTTGTGCTGCACAGTATGTGAAATTACTGATTAATGAAATGATACTGAAGAGTATGACAAATATATAACGATTCATATGGACTTTAGTTGATCGTATAAAGTAACGAAAATTTATTTAATTTTTATATTGATCTGACCAACACAACGGCTCTAAAACAATTATCTTTGTGGGGATGGCTTCTATATTTCAATTTAAAGAGTTTGCGGTGGATCAGTCGGATTGTGCGATGAAAATTAATACAGATGGTGTATTACTGGCTGCATTGGTTCAGATTGATTCTTCATCCCGTATATTGGATATTGGTACAGGAACCGGGGTAATCGCTTTGATGTTGGCACAGCGCTATGTTAAAAGTGAGGTGGTCGCTGTAGAGATTGATCCAGAGGCCGCTCACCGGGCGGTATTAAATTTTAGAAATTCTATCTTTAGTGATCGTATGGTGATGCATGCTTGTTCATTTCAAGATTTGGATGATACTAAGCCGTTTGATTTTATTATTTCTAATCCACCTTTTTACACGGATTCTTTGCATAATCCAGATGCAAGAAAGAAATTGGCTAGACATACCAATTTAGAATTTTTTAATGAATTATTGCAATTTTCGGCTCAATCTCTATCTCCAAATGGGTGCTTGGCTTTGATCTTACCTACGTTATTGGCGGATGACTTGAAAGTAATAGCCGAAAAATTGGATTTGAGATTAGAACGGGAGATCTTGATCCGATCTTTTGAAAATGATGTGGTCATTCGAAAAATTGTTATTTATCAGAAGGGTTATTGTGGTGAGGCTGTAGTCTCTGATTTTATTATTTATCAAGCAAAGGGTGTTTATTCGGATATGTATAAAACTGCTTTGAAACCTTATTTTTTAGCTTTTTAGTATGACAAAGATTGGATTGATTTCTGACACGCATTCTTATTTAGATGAAGCTGTATTTAAACATTTCGAGCATTGTGATGAGATATGGCATATTGGTGATTTTGGTAATAGCAATGTTGCTGATCAGCTGGAGGGCTTTAAACCTCTGCGTGGTGTCTACGGTAATATCGACGATCAAGCGTTACGGCTTCGGTTTCCTGAAGATTTGAGATTTTCCTGTGAGGGGGTTGATGTGTGGTTGACGCATATTGGAGGGTACCCTGGTAAATATGCTCCGAGAATTAAGAAAAAGATATCCGAAGATCCGCCTCAATTATTTATTACAGGTCATTCACATATTTTGAAGGTGATGTATGATCAGAAATTAAAATGTCTACATCTGAATCCTGGTGCTGCTGGTAAACAGGGATGGCATAAGGTGAGAACACTGATGCGATTTGAAATTAATGGGAGTAAAATCGAGCATTTAGAAATTATTGAGCTCGCTGGAAGATAAGGCTAAAATTTATAAGCTATCGCGCACTTCCAATAAAAAGCTTTTTAATTTTTCTAAGGAATCAACAACGCGTTGATTTTCTTTTGCTTCTGATTTATTGGTGCGTAGATACTCTCGAGCACCTTGGAGTGTATATCCTTTATCTTTGACTAAGTTGAAAATAATTTTCAAATTAGCAATATCATCTTGTGTAAACAGACGATTTCCTTTTTTATTCTTTTTGGGTTGAATAATATCAAATTCACGCTCATAAAAACGAATTTGGGATGCATTGACATTAAACATTGCTGTCACTTCACCCATCGTATAATACAATTTATTAATTTCGCGCTCTTTGTAAGGCATACTGATTTACTAAGTTTTATATAACAAACTTAGATAAATTTACTTAGATAAGCAATTGTATTGTGTATCTAAGACAAATTTATTCGTTTTCATATCTATTCATATTTTTTATGTCATGCTTTGTTATTTTTATACTCTCTGTTGAACTGTTTGTTGCAGATCTGTCTTAGTGGGGGGCGATATTGATCTATCGCATTTTAGTAAAATTGAATTTTTAAATTTGAAGAGTTATGATTTTGGTTAGTCGTTTTTGGACAAAAATATTTTCATTTGGGAAGGCTGATGCCATTACTATTTATCCTTTTATTTTTCTGAAAAAGCGTATGTTTAAAGAGAATAAACAATTGATCAATCATGAGCGGATTCATATCAGGCAGGCTGCTGAGTTGTTGATTATATTTTTTTATATGAGCTATCTACTTGAATTTTTATTTCGATATGTACAATACCGTGATTTTCATACTGCTTATTTAAATATTTCTTACGAGCGTGAAGCTTATGCTAATGAGGCTAATTTTGATTACTTGTCGCAGCGAAAGTTTTGGGCTTTTGGACAATATTACAAAAAATAAGAGCGCTACCGATAGCGCTCTTATTTTAAAGCTAGCATGTCTGCCAGGTATATTTTTTATTGAATAGATTTGGATTACTTTACCAATCTTAAATAGGTCGATACTTTATCTTTCAATTGTCTTCTATCCACGATAAAATCCAAGAAACCATGTTCTAGAATAAATTCTGATGTTTGGAATCCTTTTGGAAGATCTTTTTTAATCGTTTCTTTGATTACACGAGGTCCTGCGAAGCCAATTAGAGCTCCAGGTTCAGCGATATTAATATCACCTAACATTGCGTAAGAAGCAGTTACTCCTCCTGTTGTTGGATCTGTAAGTAAACATACATATGGTAAGCCTGCTTTAGCTAACAATGCTAATTTTGCGGCAGTTTTTGCCATCTGCATCAATGAAAATGCAGCTTCCATCATACGTGCACCACCTGATTTTGAGATCAACATAAAAGGAAGTTTATGTTCGATACAATAATCTATGGAGCGTGCAATCTTTTCACCTACTACAGATCCCATTGATCCTCCGATGAAGGTAAAGTCCATACAGGCAATCACTAATTCTTGACCATCAATCTTGCCATGACCAGATCGAATAGCATCTACCAATCCAGTTTTTGCTTGGCTTTCTTTTAAACGTTCTGTGTAGGGCTTTGAATCGAAGAAATTTATTGGATCTCCTGAGCTTAGTGTAGGGAATAATTCAGTAAACTCATTATTATCAAAAATGATTGAAAAATAAGCTGCAGAACCAATTCTAAGGTGGTATCCACAGTATTGACAAACGTAATTGTTTTCGATTTGTTCAAGGTTCAACAACGGTTTTTTACATGAAGGACATTTGTTCCACAATCCGTCTGGCGCCTCTTTTTTATTTTCTGTTGCCGTGTTTATTCCGGCTTTATCTCTTTTAAACCAACTCATACGATAGTTCTAATTCAGTTACAAATAAACAAAATTATTTTGTTTAGTAGAAGTATTCCTTAAAATTGCTGTGTATTTACGATTTGTGAAAGGAAGCTACCCGAAATTTTGGGCATAAAAAATGGGTAAGCTCCTTTTATCGCACCGCTCAACCAAATACCCTTGCTTTGTTCCCAACCTGGGGGAGTCAATGGGAGCTGGTCGTAAAAGACTTACCCGTCACAAAAGTAGAAAAAAAATCCTTCTAAAGAAAGATTTTTTGCTATTTGTGCTTACTGTATTGATAGTCAGCTACAATAATTTTAAGTTTTGTCTTTTGCATACTCTCCACAAAGGGAATAATAGCCAAAAAGCCCTAATCCTAGTGATATAATCGGGGTCAAAATAAACATAATGATGATTCCGAATACTAAATCTTCTTGGTGACCGATCTTTATTTTGGGAATTGCGAGCTCAAAAAGGCAAAAGTATGCGGTGAAAAGGGCTAGGGCAATCCATAGAATGCCTAATATTTTTTTTAGATTATCCATTGTTGAGATGATTAGGTTTATTTTTTATATATAGTGATCCGATTATGAAGCATACGGCTGCAATAATGATGGGATACCATAGTCCTGCTAGATAAAATTCAGGATCTTGTGCGACTTGTGCATTGGTGGTCAGGTAAGTCGAAATTGCGGGTAATAGGCCTCCGAAAATACCATTTCCGACATGGTAGGGAAGTGACATCGATGTGTAACGTATCTTGACTGGAAACATTTCGACTAAAAAAGCTGCAATTGGACCATAGACCATGGTTATGTAAATAATCTGGATGAATATTAATGCGGTTAACCATATGCGGTTTTTGCCATGTACTGTGATATTCTTCTTGATAATGGTTTGTTTTGTGTTTGTTAGTTCACTTGTTTCTTGCATTTGAGTTCCATCTGTGTATTCCTTTATGGTAAGTTGTTGATTATTATTTAATTTTTGGATTTTACTGAAACTTATTTCTTTTGTTGTGGTATCTGCTAGTTGGTACATCGCTTTGTAAATAGGTCGGTAGGTACAAAGTGCGAATAGCATCCCTAAAAGCATAATCCACTTTCTTCCGACTTTATCACTTAACCAACCAAAAAGAATGAAAAATGGTGTTCCGATCAGCAATGCTGTTCCTAAGATCATATCTGCTTCGTCAGAATTGAGATGCATAACGGTTTTCATGTAACTCATGGAGTAGAATTGCCCGGTGTACCATACTACTCCCTGTCCCATTGCGGCGCCAAATAAAGCTAGTAGTACAAATTTAAGATTGTAACGATTACCGAAGCTTTCTTTTAAGGGATTTTTACTGGTTGTACCTTCTTGTTTGGCTTTGGCGAACTCGGGTGATTCGCTCATGTTTTTACGGATGAGATAAGATACATAGACCATGAGTATGGATAGAATAAAGGGAACACGCCATCCCCATGCGTCAAATTGTTGTTCGGTTAAGATGTATTTTGTTACCAGTATAACAACTAAAGAGATAAATAAACCGAAAGTTGCTGTTGTTTGTATCCAGGATGTCCAGTAGCCACGTTGGCCTTCTGGTGCATGCTCGGCAACATATGTTGCTGCTCCACCATATTCACCTCCAAGCGCAAGCCCTTGTAATAAACGTAAAATCAGTACTAATAAGGGTGCGAAAAAACCGATGCTTTCATAACTTGGGATGCAGCCGATGAGGAATGTCGCACCTCCCATTAATAATAATGTAACCATAAATGTGTATTTTCTCCCAATCAGGTCTCCTAATCGGCCGAAAAAGAGTGCGCCAAATGGTCGTACGACAAAGCCTGCTGCAAATGTGGCTAGGGTGGAAAGGAATGCAGCAGTGGGATTGTCTGCTGGAAAAAATTTGGTTGAAATAACGATGGAGAGACTTCCGAAAATAAAGAAGTCATACCATTCGATGAGGGTTCCCATGGAAGAGGCTCCAATTACCTTCCAAATTGTTTTGGTGTTTGTATTTTCTTTCATTTAGTTTTATAAGGTTGTTTAGGTTTAAATTTTATATATTTTGCCAGGTAAAGAGGTGATATGACCATTCATCTCCATTTCGAGTAGGATCATCGCGAGCTTACTTTGAGGCCACTTGCAGTAATGCGTGATCTCATCAATTCCAGCTTGCTGTTTATCTTGTAAGAAAGTATAGAGATAAAGTTGATCACGATTTAAATCTTTGGGTATCAGTGGTAATTGTACACCGATTTGTTCTTGCTGAGGTTCCCAATTCATGAGATAACAGAGGTCTTTGGCATCTCGAATTAGATGAGCACGGTTTGTCTTGATCAAATAATTGCATCCAGCTGAGTAGGCTTGATCTATAGCACCTGGAAAGGCGCATACATCTCGGTTGTAGCTATTGGCTATTTCAGCAGTGATGAGGGCACCTCCTTTTATAGCGGCTTCGATCACGATTGTTACGTCGGACATTCCTGCAATAATACGATTGCGCATAGGAAAGTTTTGGCGGTCGAGATTGCTGTCGGAAGGGAATTCGGTCAGTAGACCTCCGTGCTGCAGCATGGCTGTTGCCGTTTCTCTATGACTAGGAGGATATATGCGGTCTAGCCCATGACCTAATACGGCTATTGTAGGTATCTGATGATGAAGTGCAGCTCGATGGGCCATGATATCAATGCCATAGGCGAGCCCGCTGACAATTGTTGTATTCAATGGTTGCATTTGTTCAATAAGCTTGTCACAAATTTTACGACCATAATTTGTAGCGTTTCTTGTACCAACGATACTAACGATCCGTTGTTTATTGAGATGAGTATTGCCTTTGTAATATAGAACAAGAGGTGCATCTTCGCAGTTTTTTAATTTCTGTGGATAATCTAAATTGTCGATCCACAGCACTTGTATATGATGTTTTTCAACAAATGCAAGTTCTTTTTCGGTTGCTTCTTGATAGTTTTTTGCTGCTATTTCGTTTGCTGTTCTACTGCTTACTCCCGGAATTTTTGCTAATGTGCTTGCTTTAGTCTCCAAAATCTCTTGCACAGAACCACAGTGAGCGAGTAAAATGCGCGCAGTTTTAGGTCCTACCCCCTTAATTTTGGTAAGTGCTATTTGATGGTAAAAGTTCATAGTTGGTATTTTAAAGATAGGCTTTAGTTCTGTGATTTAAAACTAAAAATTGATATATTCTAGTATATTTCAGCTGATGGCATTATTGATTTATTGTACTACTTGATTATATTATGGCTGAACATGGTCCTCTGAAAGAGGAAATGGAGAGAGGTATTGAATTACTCAAGAAAACCAATAACTTTGTCCATTAAATTTTTGCAATATGGAAATGAAAGAGCCTTTTGATATAGAAATTGAAAATGTTGTTTACTCGGTATTCCCGGAAGAAGAAGATACTTATGTTATTTTTAAAGAGGGGGTAGAGTATGTGCAGATTATTAAAGATACAGAGAATGTGTGGTTGAAAACTAATCCTGAGACGGGCTTACCGATGTTTGGTATGGACGAAGAGATCAATGCGATCGGTAAGAAAATTATTGAGGAATTGGGTTAGTCATTAAAGATTGATAGACAGTTAAACAAAGTTAAAATCGCCAATTAGCTTTCTTTTGTTATTATTTTTAAATAACTAATTATAAAGAAATGAATACAGGTCGCTTATTTTTTTTGCTGTCTATCTGTCTACTTTTATCTGTTAGCGGTGCGTTGCCTTCATCTGCTTGTTTTGTCTTTTCCTTTCAAGATACCAGTGTTCGGAGTACAAAAATAATTAAGCAGGATACCACCATATTGGATACTGCACAAATAGTCGGGGAAAAATCATCAGCGGAAGAGAAAATGGCCGAAAAGCTGGTTACGTATAGGTCGATATACTTTTGGGGAGATACGAAAAACATGGTGACCTTACCCCATCAGGGTGGTTTGGCAGTTAATCTCAATAAGTTTTATAATCTTTTGAGCAGGCAAGGTCGTGCTTCTCGACGGCTTCAGAAGCAGTTTGAACGTGAGTTTGAACAGGACAAGGTCTTAGCAAAATGGACTGCTTTAACTCAAGCATACACTGTTCTAACGGGAGACTCTTTGGTTAAGTTTCGTGCTTATTATGAACCTTCCTCTAGATGGTTGCGCAAGGCAGATCATTACGACCAGATTGCTTATGTGCAACACAGTTTAAAGAACTACCTTGATTCTGTCGAAATTATTCATCAACGTCTGAGTCTCCCTAAATTAGAGATTTTAAATCCCTAAATTACATCGGTACGTAAACCACAAATTTTGTTTCAAAAAAATCTTCTTTGAAATAATTAGATAGTGGGTGCAGCTCGGCCTTTAAGCGAGATTCTTTAATTTCTTCTGCTAAATCTCCACCTTTGAGGTATAAAATACCGTTTGGAATTCCATTTTTATCTTGTTTCAAGAACTTATTGCGAATCCAAGGAGCAAAATCTGCTAATCGTGTTACCGCTCGTGACACAATAAAATCGTATTTGTCATCCAATTGCTCGGCACGAATATGATCTGCTTCTACATTTTGAAGTCCTAGTGCTGCTGCTACTTCGCGAACTACTTTAATTTTTTTGCCGATAGAATCTACTAAGTGAAATTGTACTTCGGGGAATAATATAGCTAATGGTATTCCTGGGAAACCTCCACCAGTGCCTACATCAAGGATACGTGTGCCTGGTGCAAAGGTCATGGCGTATTTTGCGATACCTAAGGAATGTAACACGTGGTGTAAGTACAGGCTTTCAACATCTTTACGTGAAATAACGTTGATCTGATTATTCCAAAACGGGTAAAGTTCTGCTAGTTGTGCAAATTGTGTTTTCTGAACTTCTGTTAAGTTTGGAAAATACTGATATATAATGTCTACTGTAGGATTCAATGTGATTGTTTTAAAAATGAATATTATTTCCAGCTGATGGATTTCTTTTTTCGGTTGAATAAACCGTTGATGCAAATATAGAAATAGTAGATGATGTCTAATAATGGCAACCACCAAATGAGATCAAAAACTGCTAATTTTCGATATATTGATCTGAAAACTAAAATCTGTGTTATTAATCTGATGAGGTATGCGGCTAGTGGTATATACCAATAGTGTGGAAAAATAATTGCCGTAAGAATTAGTGCACAGTAGAATAAAAAGGACGTGATGAGCTGCGTGCCCAACATGCGCTGATGTCTTTTTTTGTAAATGACGGATGCTCCTGAGTGCCTCGCTTTTTGTTTGTAATAGGTTTTCCAAGTTGTTTTAGGTTCAGAATACACTATGGCATCAGGATGTATGGATAGGGCTACATTTTTTTTGGTTGCATTTTCATTGACGAAAAGATCATCATCTCCAGATTTGATATGCATGTGGGAAGCAAATCCTTTTTTACCGAAAAATAGTTTTTTTGTGTATCCCATATTTCTTCCAACGGCCATGTATGCGTCTTTCTTTAAGGCATAGGATAGATAACTCATTGCTGTATGGGTTGTCTCAAAGCGGATGAGTTTATTTAAGAAGCCTTTATATTTGAAATATGGCGAATACCCGATGACAATTTCTTTGTTGGGCTGGCTTAGCGCTCCTGCTGTTTCTTTTAACCAATTGTTGGAGTTTGGACTACAATCGGCATCGGTGAAGACCAGTTTTTCGTAAATGGCTGATTTGATACCGAGTGTAACAGCGAATTTCTTTCCGTGTTTAAGACGAATATGTTCTTTTATATCAACAATTTTAAGGTTTTCATATTTTTCTTGAAAATCTTTTAAAACCCATTTGGTTTCATCAGTCGAATAATCATTGACAACAATGACTTCAAATTGAGGATAGTCTTGCTCTAAAATGGAGGTTAAAAATTGTTGGAGGTTTTTCTGTTCGTTATGTGCACAGATGATAACAGAGATGGGATCAAATTGATCTTGTTCTTGATAAGAGCGCACTTTATGAAGACTTAGTTTTCCGTACACAAATATAATATAGTACAGCTGGATGAGCAGTAATAAACAGATGACGCCAAAGGCGATATAGGGGTAATAGATGGCGTATTGTTGTATGATGGACATAGTTTGCAAAGATAGTATGTTAGAAGGATATTTGCTTTAATAATGTTTTTTCTAGTGTAAATGTTAAAATCTTGTAAAAGGACAGTCTTTGCATTGGTTTTTATAGTATTTTTGCAAAGATTTTTAAAAAAACAAGCTGGGGAATTTGTTTTCTGAAATAGTAAAAATCATCAAATTAGAGTCCCCAAAAATTAAATATTAATGAAATTCACCCTTCAAGTACAAGATAAATTTTCTAAAGCGCGTGCAGGTGTTGTTGAGACAGCTCACGGAAAAATTCAAACTCCTATTTTCATGCCTGTTGGTACAGCAGGTACGGTCAAAGGTGTTCATCAGCATGAGCTGAGAAATGATATTAAAGCTCAAATCATTTTGGGAAATACTTATCATTTATATTTACGACCGGGACTGGATGTTTTGAATAAGGCTGGTGGTCTTCATAAATTTAATGGTTGGGATCGCCCAATTTTAACAGATTCTGGAGGTTATCAAGTTTACTCTTTGTCAGACAACCGTAAGATACGAGAAGAAGGTGTAACGTTCCGGTCACATATTGATGGTTCAAAGCATTTATTCACTCCGGAAAATGTAATGGATACGCAGCGGGTGATCGGTGCAGATATTATTATGGCTTTTGATGAGTGTACGCCTTATCCTTGCGACTATGGCTATGCGCGTCGTTCTATTGAAATGACTCACCGTTGGTTAAAAAGATGTTGTGATCGTTTTGACAGTACAGAACCCTTATATGGATATGACCAGACTTTGTTCCCAATTGTTCAAGGATCTGTGTATAAAGACTTACGCGAAAGGTCTGCTGAGAAAATTGCTTCTTTCAATCGTGAAGGAAATGCAATCGGAGGTTTATCGGTAGGAGAACCTGCTGAGGAAATGTATGCGATGACCGAAGTTGTGTGTCATATTCTTCCCGAAGATAAACCTCGTTACTTGATGGGTGTGGGTACGCCAATCAATCTACTTGAAAATATCGCTTTGGGTATTGATATGTTTGACTGTGTCATGCCAACGCGTAATGCACGTAATGGTATGCTTTTTACACGTCATGGAACGATCAATATCAAAAATGAAAAATGGAAGGACGATTTTTCGCCAATTGATCCTGATAGTGATCTGTACTCCGATCAAGTATATACAAAAGCATATTTACGTCATTTGATCCGTTCACAAGAACTTTTAGGTGCACAGATTGCTTCTCTACATAACTTACACTTTTATTTATGGTTGGTCAACGAGGCTCGTGAGAAAATTGTAGACGGTACATTCTACGATTGGAAAAATAAAATGGTTAAAGTATTGGGTCAACGTTTGTAATTTTTGCATCTTAGTAGTATTATGTTTTCTATAATCGATCGTTATATTATTAAAAAGTACCTGAGCACCTTTGTGTTCACGATGGCTATCTTTACGGTCGTCATGGTTATTTTTGATATTTCTGAGCGGTTGGATGATTTCTTGAAATATAATGCTCCTATGGACAAAATTATATTTGAATATTATGCTGGATTTATTCCGTTTTATTTGAATTTCTTATGTCCTTTGATCAACTTTATTGCTGTCATCTTTTTTACTTCAAAGATGGCAGATCAAACAGAAATTGTCCCAATATTAAGTGCTGGATATAGTTTCAACCGCCTTTTAAGACCTTATGCTTTTTCTGCTACGCTGATATTTGCTGTCTCATTTATATTCAACTTATATATTATTCCTCGAACGAATAAGATCAAGATCGGGTTTGAAAATGTGTATGTCAAGCCCTTGAAGGATAATACAAAGGTATCGACTCATATGCAAATTGATAAAAACAGTTATGTTTATATCGATAACTTTGATAATAATGCTAAGGTTGGCTATAAATTTGTCTTAGAGAAATTTAAGGGTGATACTTTATTGGAAAAGTTAATTGCTGAACGTATTACATGGGATTCGGTGACGACGAAATGGAAAATACATGATTATTCGAATCGTATCATTAATGGTCTGCATGAACGCATGGATAAAGGTACGGTGAAAGATACGACCTTGGATATGAAACCTAGTGATTTTGAACTTTATGATAATATTTTCACTGCTATGGATACCAAGGAGCTTAATGAGCGTATCTATAAAGAAGAAATTAGGGGGACTGGTATGATGACGGATCTTAAACTGGAAAAGTATAAGCGTTATGTATATCCATTTTCAGCATTTGTATTGACGTTAATGGGTGTTGCCCTGTCGTCAAAGAAAGTAAGAGGAGGTATTGGATTGAGTCTGGGTGTGGGTATCGGATTGAGTTTTACTTATATTGTATTTATTCAATTTGCCAATATGTTCTCGTTAAAAGGTGGGCTTCCACCATTGATTGCGGTATTGATCCCCAATGTAACGTTTTTAATTATTGCAATCTATCTGGCCATAAGAGCGCCAAAATAAACAAGTCCCTATATGTCTAAAATAAAAATTAATCAGAATGTTCTCATTCTGCATTTAACGATCCTAATATGGGGTTTTACTGGTATTCTAGGAAATTTGATCTCTATTTCTGCGATACATCTTGTGTGGTATCGCGTTCTCATCGCTGCTATTTCTTTGTTTATCTATCTTATCGTTAGTAAGCAACAGATTCTTGTATCGCGAAAAGATTTTATTTCTTTCATGATGGTGGGAGGTATAGTGGGATTACACTGGGTTCTGTTTTTTTATGCCATTAAGGTATCTACGGTGTCGGTTGCTTTGGTTACTTTATCTTCTTTGACATTGTATACTTCTATTTTGGAGCCTCTGATCAATAGGAAAAAGATAGCCATGATGGATATGATCGTTGGAGTAGTGATTATCATGGGTATATATATGATATTTCAATTTGAATCTAATTATATTGAGGGTATTGTTGCGGGTTTGGCTTGTGCATTTTGTGCGAGTATTTTTTCTATTGCAAATGCAAGAATGGTAAAAAAATCGAGTGCTACATTAATCACTTTTTATGAAATGCTAGGTGCTTTTTTCTGGGTGTCAGTTTTTATGTTATTCAGTGGAGATTTTAATGAAAAGATGGTTCTCAATCAGTCGGATTTAATTTATCTATTGATCTTAGGTGTATTGTGTACTGCCGTTGCTTATGTGTTAGGTGTTGCTGTGATGAAAGAATTGAGTGCGTTTACAGTAGCATTGACGACTAATCTGGAACCTGTATATGGTATTTTATTGGCCATGCTGATTTTCGGTCAAAAAGAGACGATGAGTTTAGGTTTTTATGGAGGTGCTGCTATTGTTTTAGGTGCAGTCTTCTTTTATCCTTACTTAAAAACAAAGATCGAGAAACGGAAGCAGGATCTGGTGATCAGAAAGATTTATTAATAGGAATTTCTTGTCATCATGCGATAGTGATTTTTGTGTCCAGCTATACTTGATGGATAGTTATACTAACGTGATCATCTGTGCTTATCAATCTTGTTTTTTGATCATTATTTTTTTGAGAGACTCTGCTTAAATAATCGCATTTAGGGACGTGATGTGTAGAAATATGATGAAAGAATAAACCCCGTAAATAAATTTACAGGGCTCATTCTTTTCTATTTAGGATTGGTATTAAGCGTAAGTATGAATAGCTTCCTTGCTTTCAAGTTCTGACTGGCCCATTAGGAACTCGTCTACTTTTCTGGCGCATTCTCGACCTTCTGATATTGCCCACACAACTAAGGACTGTCCTTTTCTGCAATCTCCAGCAGTGAAGATATGATCGACGGAAGTTTGATAATCTTTTTCAGTCGCTACTATATTGCCTCTGGCATCGACTTTGACGCCTAATTGTTGTGGCAACTGCTGTTCTGTATGTTGATAACCGACTGCAAGTAATACGAGGTCTGCGGGAATCTCTTTTGGTTCTGATTGGCCCAATTGTGTTCTTTTTCCATAATCATCGACTTGATACTCGACTTCTATGATTTGAACAGCTTTGACATTCCCGTGCTCATCACTGAGGAATGCTTTGGTTTCGGTTGCCCAAAGTCGCTCACATCCTTCTTCTTGAGAAGATGACGTGCTAAATGTAACTTGATCCAGTGGCCACGGATTATTTTTTAATCTTTGTTTGGCTGGAATTGGTTTGCGTGCGATTTGTGTGATGCTTTGTGCTAGCTGGCGATTGGAAGTTCCGATACAATCGGATCCTGTATCGCCATCTCCTATAATAACAACATGTTTGCCTTGTGCTATGATAGGTTCATCTGTATAATCTATGCCACTTACTTTTTTGTTCTGTTGTTTTAAAAAGTCCATAGCGTAATGAACACCTTTTAGGTCTTTCCCAGGAATGTCGAGATACCATGGTACTGTTGATCCTGTTGCAAGTATAACTGCGTCAAAAGCTAATAGCTCATGGGTTGAAATATTTTTTCCGACTTCTGCATTTACGTTGAATTTAATGCCAGATTCTTGCATAATGGCAATACGACGATCAATTATTTTTTTATCTAATTTAAAATCTGGTATGCCATAACGGAGTAAACCTCCAAGTTGATCATCACGTTCAAAAACGACAACTTCATGTCCAGCTTTATTGAGTTGTGCGGCTGCAGCTAAACCCGCAGGTCCTGATCCAACAATAGCAATTCGTTTATCTGTTTTGATATAACTTTTGTTAGGTTTTACGTAGCCTTTATTGAAAGCAATTTCAATAATATGTTTTTCAATTTCTTCTATGGTAATAGGAGAACTGTGTATGCCTAGTACGCATGCTGATTCACATGGTGCCGGACAAATTCTTCCTGTAAATTCTGGAAAGTTGTTGGTTGAGGTCAATATGTTGTATGCATCTTCCCATTTTCCATCGTAAACGGCATCATTAAATTCAGGTATTACATTGCCCAGAGGACATCCTGAGTGACAAAATGGAATACCGCAGTCCATACAACGTGCTGCCTGTGTATTGAGTTGACTATCTGTGTATCCTTTATTGAATTCCTGAAAATTCTGTATTCTGTAAGCTACCGGTTCTTTTTGCGGAAGCTCACGATCGTATTCTTTAAATCCTGTTATTTTTCCCATGATTTTTCCTCCTGATTATGCCTCAACTAATTTTGTACGTAATACCTGTTTGTATTCTTTAGGGAATACTTTGATAAAGCTGTTTTTCTCAGCAGTCCAGTTTTCGAGGATATGTTGTGCAATTTTGCTGTTTGTGAGTAAAATATGTCTTTTTAGCAATGCAATAATTGCTGTTTCATCTTCTTGCTCCAATGGATCAAGATCCACCATTTCGGTATTGCAATTGTCTCTAAATGTTCCTTGTTTATCGTAAATCCAGGCAATACCACCGCTCATACCTGCTCCGAAATTTCTTCCTGTAGGTCCTAAGATAAGCGCACGCCCCCCGGTCATGTATTCACATCCGTGGTCACCAAGGCCTTCTACTACTGCTGTTGCGCCTGAGTTACGAACTGCAAAACGTTCGCCAGCTTGTCCATTGATAAAGAGATGCCCCGATGTGGCACCAAATAGGGCAACATTACCGATGATGATATTTTCATGTGGAATCAATTTACTTTCTGCTTTTGGATAGATCGCTAATTGTGCGCCAGATAAACCTTTACCAACATAATCATTTGCTTCACCTTCTAATTCAAATGATAGTCCTTTTGTTGAGAATGCACCAAAGCTTTGTCCTGCTGAACCTTCAAATTTGTAATTTATGGTATTGTCA
Organism: Sphingobacterium sp. MAE; assembly: GCF_056711605.1. Lineage (NCBI taxonomy): Bacteria > Pseudomonadati > Bacteroidota > Sphingobacteriia > Sphingobacteriales > Sphingobacteriaceae > Sphingobacterium > Sphingobacterium sp. MAE. Next base: position 672,718 of record NZ_CM160044.1, read on the forward strand.
GGTAAGCCCTCGGATCCATAGAGTTTAGAGATTTCATTGGATAGTAAAGTTCCGATAGTACGATCTGTATTTTTGACAATAAAGGTTCCAAATACAGGAGTTTTGTTTTCTAGAGCCTGTTTTGCTTGCTTTAATAATCCCCAGTCTAAGATCATACCCATGCCGTGATCTTGCTCTTCGGTATTGTAAAGTGACTGATCAGGGTCGTTGGGCTCCACATATAATATACCTGAGAAATCAATTTTAGAAGCTTTCCAATGATCTATGTTCTCACGTTTTTTAAGGAACTGTGCTTTTCCTACCATTTCATTGATGGTACGGAAGCCTAATTCTGCCATGGTCTCTCTGATTTCTTCGGCCATGAAGCGGAATAGGTTAACAATATCTTCAGGTTTGCCTGTGAATAGCTTTCTTAATTCTGGATCTTGCGTAGCTACACCTACCGGACATGTATTTAAGTGACACTTCCGCATCATAATACATCCGCCAGCAATAAGTGCAGCTGTTGATACGCCCCATTCTTCAGCTCCTAATAAGGTTGCTACGACTATGTCACGTCCAGTTTTTACCTGACCATCTGCTTGTAGTACAATACGGCTTCTCAGTTTGTTTTTTACTAAAGTTTGGTGTGCTTCTGCTAATCCCAATTCCCAAGGTAGACCAGCATGCTTTGTAGAACTGATTGGTGAAGCTCCTGTTCCTCCGTCAAATCCTGCAATAAGAATAACGTCTGCATGTGCTTTTGCAACACCGGCAGCAATGGTTCCTACACCGGCTTTTGAGACTAGTTTTACATTGATACGTGCAGCGCGGTTTGCATTTTTTAGATCAAAGATCAATTGTGCCAAATCTTCAATGGAATAGATGTCATGATGTGGAGGGGGCGAAATTAGGCCTACACCTGGTGTTGAATGTCTTGTTTTGGCGATCCACTCATTAACCTTAGATCCTGGTAGCTGACCGCCTTCTCCAGGTTTGGCACCTTGAGCCATTTTGATTTGTATTTCGTCTGCCTGTGTTAGATAGTTGGATGTTACACCAAAACGTGCTGATGCAACTTGCTTAATTGCGGAACGCATGGAATCACCATTTGGAAGGGGTTGATAACGAAGTTCATCTTCACCTCCTTCGCCTGTATTTGATTTTGCACCGATGCGGTTCATTGCAATTGCTAATGTGCTGTGTGCTTCATGTGAAATGGAACCAAATGACATCGCACCTGTGGCAAAGCGTTTTAAAATATCACTAGCTGGTTCTACTTCTTCTAAAGGGATTGCGGTTCTGTGTCTTGCAAAATCTAATAAACCACGTAAGGTGAACATCTGTTCTTTTTGGTTGTTTATTTTTTCTGCATATCTTTTATAAGTTGCATAATCGTCATTTCGACAAGCTTGTTGTAGAAGATGTACGGTATCTGGGTTCCAAAGGTGTCCTTCTCCTCTTCGTTTCCATTGGTATAGACCACCTTCTGGAAGTAACGTTTGTGGAGTACGGCTTTCTTTGAAATTCACCCAGTGCTTTGTCAGTACTTCTTGTGCTATATCGTCAAGATTTAAGCCGCCGATACGGGATACAGCACCGCAAAAATATTTGTCTACGACAGTTTTGTCTAAACCCAATACTTCAAAGATCTGTGCACCATGGTAGGACTGTAGTGTCGATATTCCCATTTTTGAAAATATCTTTAATAATCCTGCATTTACTGCTTTTACATAGTTTTTAGAAAGTTCGGGCCAAGTTAATTCGGTTTCGATTTTACTTTGTTCTTTCATCGTCCGGATACTTGCTAAGGCCATATATGGATTAATGGCTGTTGCTCCGAATGCAAGTAAACAGGCAAAATGATGAACTTCCCAAGCATCTCCAGCTTCTACAACAAGACCAACTGCGCCTCGGTTTCCTGTTTTGATTAAATGGTGATGTACTGCGGATACAGCTAGTATGGATGGAATAGGTGCATGTTGTGAGTCAATAGCGCGATCTGAAAGTATTAATACCTCGAATCCATCACGGACAGCATCATCTGCATAGCGACAAAGACGTTCTAATCCGGCTTCAAGGGATCCACTTTGTCCATCTGCTCTGAAATATGATTGTAGGGTTTTTGCCTGAAATACACCCGTGTCTATTGATCTTAGTTTTTCTAATTCTTTTGATGTTAAGATGGGATGTTCTAGGGTTACGCAGTGACAGAATTTTTTGTCTTCAATAAGTATGTTGCCTGCATTTCCAATGAATGTTGCCAGACTCATGACTAGGCGCTCTCTTATTGGATCAATAGGAGGGTTGGTTACTTGCGCAAAAAACTGCTTAAAGTAACTGGATAGATGTTGTGGCTGATCGGACAGTATAGCTAATGGTACATCAGAGCCCATCGAGCCTGTTGGCTCATAGCCGGTCAGCGCCATTGGCGTTAAGATTGTTTCTAAGTCTTCTCTCGAATATCCGAAAGTTTGTTGATACTTAAAGACTGATTCTTTGGATAGATACGTGTATGTAACACGTGGCTCAGCTAATTCTGTTAATTTGATTTTATAACTGTCTAACCAATCGCCATAAGGTTGTTGACGTACTAGGTCGCCTTTTACTTCTTCGTCGGATAAAATTTTACCCTGTTCCATATCGACTAAGAAAATTTTACCAGCTTGCTGTCTTCCTTTTTTGATAATTGTTGATTCATCGATTGGAAGTGCTCCTGCCTCTGAAGCAACGATAACACGATGATCTGAAGTAATTGCATATCGTAATGGACGTAACCCGTTACGGTCTAAGGTGGCTCCTATAGATTTTCCATCGGTAAAACAAAGTGCTGCTGGACCATCCCAAGGTTCCATTAATGTGGCGTGGTATTCGTAAAATGCTCGCTTTAATGGGTCCATTTGTGTGTTGCCATCCCAAGCCTCGGGTACTAGCATGAGCATGACATGGGAAAGGCTACGGCCACTGTGTAATAAAAGTTCTGCTACATTGTCTAAACATGCTGAGTCAGATTGACCACGATCGACAACAGGTAGGAGTATCTCCATCTCTTCTTCTGTAAAATAAGGAGAGGAAAGGGCACGCATGCCTGCGTAAAACCAGTTGAGATTTCCTGTTAATGTGTTGATCTCACCATTATGCGCTAACATACGGAAGGGCTGTGCTAATGACCAGGAAGGGAAGGTATTGGTTGAAAATCGTGAGTGTACTAATCCAAATGCAGAAACAACTCTTGGATCGCGTAGGTCTTTGAAATATGTGCCAACTTGGTAGGTGGTGAGCTGACCTTTATAAATAATTGTTTTGCAAGATAGGGAAGCGAAGTAAAGCGGTAGTGGGTATTCTTGATACTGTTTGATTTTTTGGATAATCAAACGTCTTAGGACAAATAATTTGCGTTCAAATTCTTCCGTGTTATGTACTGTCTCGGGTCTGTCGATAAAGAATTGAACTATTTCTGGTTCAGCGCTTAATGCTGTCGGGCCTATACCTGCTCTACTTACTGGCACATCCCGAAATCCAAGGAATTTCATATCCCTTTCGGTTGCTGCTTCTTGTATAACTGTTCTGCAAATTTTGTTCATTTCAGGTTCTTTGGGAAGGAAAACCATTCCTACTCCATAATATCCTGGTTCTTTAAGTTGTATACCGAGGTTGATACATTCTTCCCAAAGAAACTCATGTGGTAATTGAATCATGATACCTGCGCCATCTCCACTCTCTGGATCACAGCCACAAGCACCACGATGCTCCATATTTTCTAACATGGTCAAGGCATCTCTTACCTGTGCATGTGATTTTATTCCTTTTATGTGTGCGACAAAACCAACCCCACATGCATCGTGCTCAAAACTCGGGTCGTATAGCCCTTGCTGATTTGTGTTACTTTCAATCATCTTCCTTATTCAATTATTACTTTGCTAATATATGAACAAAATCATTAAAATTTTATAGAATTTATAAATTATTTTAAAATAGATTATGTTATTTATAAATTTAACTGTTTTTGTTGCTGATATTGCATTTTTATGTGATTTGTATTCAAGTTTTTGATACGCTGTAGTTCGTTTTTTGGGTCACCTGTCAGGGTTACTCTTTGTATTTGTATGTGGAGTTAGCCTTAATCTAGTTTTTAGTGTCTCTATTTTTTGATATACTTTATCTATCTTAGCTTTATTATGATCACCTTGTGAGGTGATCATATAAGATATTTTTAGCCATGAAGATCACTGAAATAGAAATTTATAGATTAAGTATTCCTATGGAACCTTTTGTCATTGCAACGGGTACAATGGATTTTGCCCAGAATACTTTTATTCGTGTTCATACTGATACTGGGATATTTGGTGTTGGAGAATGTTCTGCTTTTCCAATGATTGTTGGCGAAACACAAGATACTTGTTTAGTCATAGCTCGTGATTTTGCTAAAATCTGGAAGGGGAAAGATCCTTTGGAGCTTGAAGCTCGTCTTGCTGAGTTAAATTTGTATATCGCCAATAATACAACCATTAAATCGGCTTTTGACATGGCATTGTATGATATTGCTTCTAAAAATGCTGGCGTTCCTCTTTATCAATTTCTGAAAGGAAGTCCAAGGGAAATCGTAACTGATATTACGTTAGGTATTGCGAGTCCAGAAGAAATGGCAGCTAAGGCAAAAGAACTTTACAATGCTGGGGCTGCTATGTTAAAAATAAAATTAGGAAAGGATCCTAAAACGGATGTCGCACGTATTCGAGAAATACGTAAAGCTGTTGGTTTTGATATTCCTATTCGGATTGATGCCAATCAGGGATGGTCTTACGAGGGAGCGGTGGAGGCGCTGCAAGGGCTTGAACCATTTAAGATTCAGTTTTGTGAACAGCCCATGCGCACTTATCTGGATCATTTGCTACCTGCACTTCGTACTGAAACTACTGTTTTAATTATGGCTGATGAATCGGTGTATTCACATGATGATGCTGAGCGCCTTTGCCGTGCTGACGCTTGTGATTATATCAACATCAAATTTTCAAAATCTGGTGGTATTCATGAGGCATTAAAAATTGCTGCGGTGGCTGCTGAGTTTAATATTCCCTGTATGATAGGGGGGATGCTTGAAAGTCGATTGGCTTTAGCCGCGAAAGTTCATTTTGCTTATGCAACGCCGAATGTGAAGTTTTATGATTTGGACACTTGTATGGTCGGACATTTGGAAGATCCTGTTAGTGGTGGGATTCAATACAACGGTTATCATATCCATATTTCTGATCATATAGGGATTGGTGCGGATATTAAACAAGAATTTTTAGATCGTTGTGAACGTTGGGTGATTTGATGATCTTAAATTTTTAACATTTGTTAAAAAATGATGGAAGAGTTTGCTGTTTGCCAGTCCTCTGGGCTTAAAATAAATAATATTCAGTACCTTTGTAGCACTTATTATTGTATTAAAAGTAGCGAAATATTATGAGTACACAAAAAGGTCCTATTTCTCAGTTTATTGAGGAAAATTACCTTCACTTCAATGCTGCGGCATTGGTGGATGCAGCTAAAGGTTATGAGGCTCATCTATTGGAAGGTGGTAAAATGTTAATTTCTTTGGGTGGTGCAATGAGTACTGCTGAATTGGGAATTTCTTTGGCTGAAATGATCCGTCAAGATAAAGTACATATCATTTCATGTACGGGTGCTAACCTGGAAGAGGATGTGATGAATTTAGTGGCACACTCACATTATAAACGTGTACCTAACTATCGTGACTTGACTCCAGAGCAAGAAAGAGAATTATTAGATCAACATTATAATCGTGTTACAGATACTTGTATTCCTGAAGAAGAAGCTTTCCGCCGTCTGCAAAAACACTTGGAAGATGTATGGCATGCTGCTGAGGCAAAGGGCGAGCGTTATTTGCCACATGAATTTTTATATCAAGTTGTAAACTCTGGTGTATTGGAGCAATATTATGAGATTGATCCTAAAAACTCTTGGATTGTTGCAGCAGCAGAGAAGAATTTACCTATTGTTTGCCCAGGATGGGAGGATTCAACGACTGGTAATATCTTTACTTCTAATGTAATCAAAGGTAAATTGAATGTTCATACTGTGAAATCAGGTATTGAATATATGATTTACTTGACAGAGTGGTACCGTGCTAACTCTTCTGGTAAGGGTGTTGGTTTCTTCCAAATAGGTGGTGGTATCTCTGGTGACTTCCCAATTTGTGTTGTTCCGATGATGTATCAAGATTTAGAGTGGGAAGATGTTCCTTTTTGGTCTTACTTCTGTCAAATCTCTGATTCAACAACTTCTTATGGTTCTTACTCGGGCGCTGTTCCGAATGAAAAGATCACTTGGGGTAAATTAGATATTGATACTCCAAAATTTGTGGTTGAATCCGATGCGACTATTGTTGCTCCCCTGATTTTTTCTTACATTTTGGGTAAATAATAAAATATGTCGAATTTATTGACTTCAGATCCGATTGCTTTACAGGCATTTATGTCCGAGACTATTTTCGCGACAGCTGATGCTATCGGTAATCTTTCGGTAGAAACGGAGTCTGTATCTTCTTCTTTAATTCCTTCGCAGGTTCCTGCTCATCAGGAAGCTGTGGAGGAATTTATCTATCAAGGTTCTAAAACGAAAGGAATCTTGTTTATTTTAAGATATCCAAGTTTTCCTTATTTTTCACCTGAGGCTGAGGATGCTTTTATCAAAACAATTGGAGCCTTAAAATTGACATCTGATGATGTTGCTGTTGTGAATTTGGCTAATACTCATAATCCAAATGACTTTAAAAGAATCATGACTTTTTTCGCGCCTAAAAAGATTATTCTATTGGGTGTTGATCCTAAATCTTTGAAATTGCCTGAAATCGCACATAATTCTTATATGCATGGGCGCATAGCTACTGTATTTAATACTTATAGTTTTGAAGAGATGTTTGCTGATATGGTTAAGAAAAAGTCTTTTTGGGTGGAGTTTAAATCTTTAATTCAGCATCAAGGATAGTCTTTCTCGTCTATCATTAGCTATTTTCCTTTTATATTTCTACATTTAAATAAAATCCTATTCAAATGATTGAACTTATTTTTGCTACTAATAATGCCCACAAATTGGAAGAGGTGCAAGCTATGGTGGGAGAGCAATTTTTACTTAAGTCTTTGGCTGATATCAATTGTCATGACGATATTCCAGAGACTGGAGTTACTTTTTATGAAAATGCGAAACAAAAAACGGATTATCTGGTCAATAAATATAAACTAAATTGCTTTGGAGATGATTCTGGTTTAGAGATTGATGCTTTAGATGGTGAACCTGGAGTGTATTCTGCACGTTATTCGGGTACACGGGATATGGAGCAAAACATCAATTTGGTGCTGGAAAAATTACAAGACGCGGATGACCGTAATGCTCGTTTTAAAACAGTGATTTCTTTATATTTAAATGGAGAGCAATACTTTTTTGAGGGTAGCGTTGAAGGTCATATTATCGATAAACGCAAAGGTATTGATGGATTTGGTTACGATCCTATTTTTGTACCTCATGGTTATGCTCATACATTTGCTGAAATGACAGCGGATGAGAAAAATAAAATTAGTCATCGTGCTATTGCTATTGAAAAAATGGTTGAATTTTTGAGCAAATAATGATGAATACCAAGCGTGTATTTTTTAAAAATAAGAACTTTAAATTCGGGTATTATTTAAGAGCATTTTTTCGTGAATTTTCTTTTCTACCCTGGTACCGGTATAAAAGAAAAGTGCTCAACCGTGATTTGATATTATCTGATCAAAATTTTTGTGCTCGTTTAAATTATTATAATCAATTGGATCATGAACAAATAATAGGATCTGCTGGGTGTAGACTGAAAGATCTGAAACGCCCAGATCGTGGTTCTGTTTATTACTTTGATTTGAAGCAATATCTAAGGTATTTTAAAGGTGACCTGATGATTGATATGATTCCAGGAGATGTTGTTCATGTGCCTGAAACTCCTGCAATTGTTAAGAGTAGACCTATTAGAAGCGGTAATAACAATGCTGTTCTTCTGAATTTGGATAAAGTGAGGCATTTTAATTTTATCAACGATGAAATTGCATTTCGGGATAAAAAGAATATGTTACTCGGACGTGCTACAGTTTATCAGGAGCATAGAAAAGCTTTTTTTAATCTTTATTTTGATCATCCTATGTGTGATCTTGGAGATGTCGCCAAAAGGAATAGGGGTATGCGCTGGTTTAAGCCAACGATGTCGATATCTGAGCATTTGCATTATAAATTTATTGGCATTGGAGGGTAATGATGTTGCGACAAATTTAAAATGGATCATGTCTTCTAATTCAATCGCAGTGATGCCGACGCCAAAATTTGAAACTTGGTTTATGGAAGGTTTATTACTACCTGATGTACATTACATACATATTAGGGATGACTATAGCGATTTGGAGGAAAAACTAAATTATTATATTTCGCATCCTGAAAAAGCGGAGGAAATTATTGTGTCTGCACAGAAATTTGTTCAACAGTTTAAAAATAAACACAGGGAAGATCTAATTTCTATCATGGTCCTTGATAAGTTTTTTGAGCAGACTGGTCAACGATCTTTACTTTAATTACTATTCTAGTTTTCGATGCTGCTCAAAGCGATAGTATTATTAGGGAATTAGTTTTAGCGATATTTAATAGGTGATCAAAACCATTGCTCCATGTTAATTGATATTCAATATCTTAATTCTAGTGCTTTTGAGGACGATTTTCAATCTCCTTTTTACCAAATTATTATGCTTAAAGAGCAGCGTAATTTTGCTGTTGATTTTACAAATTATATTTGTCCGCATTATTCTTTAGTTTTTTTGTCGCCTTATCAACATTTTGACTTGTACGATCTAGATTCAAGATTGATCAAGAAGCTAGAGTTTCATGGTGATTTTTATTGTATAGAATATCACAAGAAAGAGGTTGCCTGTAACGGTCTATTATTTAATAATATTTATTTGTCCCCTTTTGTGACAGTTACGCCTGCTTTATTTGAGGAAATAGAATCAATTTTTTGTAAAATATGCATCGAAAAGGCCGATGATAGTCCTTTTTCTGAATCTGTACTCAAGTCATACTTACAATTGATATTGGCTTTGTGCAGTAAAGTGAAGTCTCCACAATTGATTAATACGCATGTTTATCAGGATGAATTAACGGTTGGGTTAAAATTTCAAAAATTGCTGGAAGCATTTTTTTTGATAGAGCGATCCGTACAATTTTATGCTCATGAACTTGCTTTGGGATTGGATTCATTTAGTAAAAAAATTAAGAGAGAGTTGGGAAAATCTCCTTCGCAATTTATTCAAGACCGTGTGGTGTTAGAAGCAAAAAAACTGCTGCACTTAACCTATTTATCGATTAAAGAGATTGCTGCAAAACTTGGGTTTGAAGATGAGTTTTATTTTAGTCGATATTTCAAGAAGAATGTCGGGATTTCTCCTTCTTCATTTCGAGAGCGTGTGGGTATCTCCATTGTGGCTAAATAATCTATTAAATTTACGGATTTGTCCATGCTATAGCTGCTTTATTAATTGGAAATTTGTACATATATCAAATATAGACAACTATGTACCGACTTATTTCTTTTTTAGCAGGATTACAAAATCAGTTTATTAATTTTTTGCGTTTTACCGTCTTTCTTGTGATGGTGTGGATAGGAGGTTTAAAGGCATTTCAGTACGAAGCTGATGGTATTGTTCCTTTTGTAGCCAATAGTCCCGTTATGTCTTTTTTTTACAGCAAGAAGGCGCCAGAATATCAACAGTATAAAAATCCGGAAGGCAAAACAATTCAAACAAATGTAGATTGGCACCATGTAAATGGCACTTATTTATTTTCCTATGGTTTAGGAGCTGTTATTGTAGGTATTGGACTTTGTGTTTTATTGGGTATATGGTTCCCGAAAATAGGATTGCTTAGTGGTATTTTGACATTTGGGATGTCCTTGGTGACGTTATCATTTTTGATAACAACCCCAGAAACATTTGTGTCAAATCTAGGTGGTGATTTTCCGACACCTTATTTCGGGTTTCCTTATTTATCAGCATCTGGACGATTGGTTATTAAGGATATTATTATGTTAGGTTCTGGACTTATCTTTTTAGCAGATAGTGCAAGAAGAATCATGCTATCTGTAAGTCGTTGATATTCTGCTTAAATTGTGTAAATTTAACCTGAAATGTTATAATTCTAAGGTGTCAATAAAGTGTTATTTTTGTCATGCAGATTTAATCAATTGCTTCTCTTTTTGAAGTCTAGAAATTTTTCAGATATGTTGAACTTATCATTAAAAAATGCGCTATGATTTTAAAATACATAACTCTCTTCGTTGGTTTATTTGTTTTCTTTTCTCATTCTTATGCTCAACATCATCACGAACAAGTTAGTAAATCGACTGTTTCGTATGTATGTCCGATGCACCCTGAAGTGACCTCTTCGAAAGCGGGAAAATGTCCAAAATGTGGAATGGAACTAGTCAAAAAGAATATCGACCAGCAAGATTCGAATCCTCATGATACTGTTGCTGTTAATCCATATTTGGGAACTAATGATCGTTACACCCCTTTTAAAAATTTTGCTGTTCCAGTAGCACATCCTACTACAGATCCATCTAAAATCCCTGGATTCACTATATCGAATCTTGAAAAAGATATTGAAACGAAAGCCATCTCGGGGGCTCGTGCAGGTTTGCACCTACCTCAAGGATCTGCTGATGTTAAAACTATTCGTTATGATTTATTCGTTACTGATTCAATTGTGAATTTTACTGGTAAAAAGCGTCAAGCTATTGCTGTAAATGGCAGTCTTCCTGCTCCTACCTTAGTTTTTACAGTTGGTGATACGGCACTTATTTATGTACACAATCAAAGTGATGAACCGACTAGTGTGCATTGGCATGGTATATTTTTACCTAATCGCATGGATGGTGTAGCACATTTGACACAACATCCTATACCTCCTCACAAGACTTATGTCTATAAATTTCCGGTACTGCAAGATGGCACTTTTTGGTATCATAGTCATTTTTCTCTTCAAGAACAAATCGGGCTGTATGGTGCGTTGATTTTTAACAAAAGGACTGAACCTGATATCCCTACAATACCAGTTGTGTTAAGTGATTGGAGTGATATGAATCCGCATGAAATCAATCGACGGTTGCACGCGGGTAATGATTGGTTCGCTATTAAAAAGAAAACAACACAAAGTTATAGTGAAGCTATTAAAGCGGGGCGATTGGGCGTTAAATTGACTAATGAATGGAAGCGAATGACCGCGATGGATGTGAGTGATGTGTACTATGAAAAATTTTTATTGAATGGTGCTCCAACACAACATTTATCACAATTCAAGGCGGGTGATCAAGTTCGATTAAGAATTGTTAATGGTAGTGCATCTACTTATTTTTGGCTTAGTTTTGCTGGTGGTAAACTCAAAGTTATCGCCAATGATGCTAATGATGTAAGGCCTGTAGAGGTGGATCGTATGCTCATCGCTCCTTCAGAAACTTATGATGTGGTGGTTACTATTCCTGAGAATATGAAGTATGAATTTTTAGCTACTGCTGAAGATCGTACTAACCATGCTTCATTATGGCTTGGGTCGGGTATGGATATGCCTGCTGATAAATTGCCTAAACTGGATTATTTTGCGGGAATGAAGATGATGAATGGTATGATGAAGATGAACGGTGATATGAAACCCATGGGGCATGAAATGAGTTTACAGCAGGTCGATATGAATGCTGTTATGTATCCTGAGTTGAAGAAGTCGAGTTCAAATGTTGCTGATCATTTAACTAACAAAAAAGTGTATGTATGTCCTATGCATCCTGATGTTGTTTCTGATAAGCCAGGTACCTGTCCCAAATGTGGAATGGATCTGGAGTTGACGAAAGGCATTGAGGGAAAACAATTAGAGCATGACCACAATCATACAGGGAAGGGCGATTTACTAACCTTAAACTATAACATGTTGCAATCGGTAGAGGTCACAACGCTTCCTAATGGGCCCTGGAAAGATCTAAGTTTCGAGTTGACTGGTAATATGAACCGTTACGTATGGACTTTGAATAATAAGACGGTTTCGGAATCAGATAAAATTTTGATCAAACGTGGAGAAAATGTTCGAATTAAACTCTATAATAATTCTATGATGCGACACCCTATGCATCTCCATGGACATGATTTTCGATTGGTCAATCAATATGGTGAGCGTTCGCCTCTTAAAAATGTGGTGGATATTATGCCTATGGAAACATTGACACTGGAGTTTGCAGCAACTGAGGACGGAGATTGGTTTTTTCATTGCCACATTCTTTACCATATGATGAGTGGTATGGGGAGGATATTTACGTATGAAAATTCTGAACCAAATCCAGAAATTCATGATCCAGTAAAAGCCTATAAGATGGTGCAAATGGATGATCGTATGTTTACTTTATCTGGTGAAGCTAGTGTACAGAGTAATGGTACTGAGGGATTGGTTACTTATTCAAACACACGTTGGCAGATTTCTCAAATGTGGAATGTGGGTTATAAAGCTTCCCAGGGATACGAGAGCGAAACAACGGTGGGACGGTTCATTGATAAAATGCAGTATGTGATGCCTTATGTTGGTTTTGATTATCATTATAAAAAACTAACTGGTCATGAAAAAAACTTGTTTGGGGATCCTGAACGTAATATGTTTGGTCAGAAGGCGAACAAAAGTAATCGTAAAGTTCCTGTATTCGGTGTTGCTTATACTTTACCTTGGTTGGTGATAGCTGATATGCGCGTGGATACTAATGGTAAACTACGTTTTCAATTGGGAAGGGAAGATATTCCGTTAACTCCACGTCTACGAATGAATTGGATGGTTAATACGGATAAAGAATATACTGTTGGTTCTCGTTATGTATGGACAAAATACATTTCATTGGGAGCTCACTATGATAGTGATATGGGTTTGGGAGCTGGTGTGGTGTTTACTTACTGATGAGGAAGACTATTCCTATTACATAAAAAAGGTCTGATAAGAGTAATCAGACCTTTTTTATGTAATAACTTCAATCAGGAGATGAATTTTGTAAATTCTGTTTAAATCAGATTTTAATTATCTTTTGATCGGTGTCTGAGTTGGGGAGACGGGTCTCGGTTCAACTTGTTTGATTTGTTCCTTTACTTCAATTTGTTTTTTCATCGTTTCTGGAACGTTATCTTCAATCTCTTTGTCTATATTTTTTAATATTTTTTCTTTCGGTTTTCCTTCTTTGCTTTCAGCTTGCGGTGCTTTTATTTCTTCTTTGGCAACTGATCGTTTTCGATTGAGTAAGTCTTGTTTTGACTTTGGTCTGTCTTCTGGTTTCCAAATAAATCCTGGAAGGAATTCTTTTTCTTGTGTCAACTGGGCAATTGGGTAAACTTTGCCATCTACCTTTCGTATGGAAACATATTCTTTTAATTTATTATTTTCCATGTAAATCTTAATACGACTACTTCTGTCGTGGAATAACTCTGTGGCGACATTGGTTTCTTCATTAACGACATAGATGATATTTTCGGCATTTCCATCAACAAACATGCGCTCTAAACTATTTTTATCAAAGAATCCTGTTATTTTACGTCCTTTTAATTGGTTATATTTGACAGAATCTAATGTAGCATTTACCATGAAGGCATTGCCTACAATCAAGGTGTTGTCCAATTTTTGATTGACAAATTGTAAAAAAATTGTATCTCCGGATATTTGTGATTTTTCGGCCCAAATCATTGGTTTTCCCATTAATCTGAACATGGAATCTGCCATGCCATAATAAACTGAATCTGCAACAGCTTGAAAATCTGATTTAAACATCCGTACATTATGATATGCTTTTACAATACGGGTTTTTGCCGTGTCGGGTGGACTTGCGGACTGCCCCGTATTATTTTTTGCAGATCGTAGGGCTTTATTAAAGATTTGATCACTAAAATCTGCTTTTGGGACGACTGCATTTTTTCTTAGTAGACTATCTGCTTTGCTGTTTTTTTCTAACTCAAATCGATTTAAATCTTTAATAACAGGTTTTGCAGGTGCCTTACTGGATGTTGAATTTTCTTTTTTAGTATTTTGTTTCGTCGATTCTTTCAGAATGGTGGATTTGTCTTTTGTATTTTTGGGGTTTACCTGTAATTTTACTTCTTTTTTTGCTAAGGTATCACCTTTCAACTGAAGTGAATCTAGACCTTCTGTAAAATTGGTACTTGTGCTATCTTCATCGTCACCATAGTCTTCATCGACTTCTACATCTAACTCTCCTCCATCACGACTTAGTTTGAAATTTTTTGGTATGTATGCGCTACGTAGAATCATTTTCGAGAAGAGTGTATCTGCGGTCATAAAAATAGAATCCATCTGAACAGAGTCTTTTGGCAATGTTACTGCGTCTATTTTAATAGGTTTATTGCCATTTGATTGATTTTCTTCTTTGGCAACAACTTCTTCTTTTTTCTCGTTTTTATCTTTTTTCTTGATTTCTTTGTTAGATGTGTTTTTGGATGTAGGTCTATCTGTTGAATCTCGCTGAGTACTATCTTTTTTTACGACAGAGATGATCAAAGGTTTGTCGGTCATGGTAATGGATTCGTCGGATTGGCGGTATAATCCTTTGTTCCCGTACGCGTAAAATTTGTCTGTAGTATCAATAAAAACAACGTTGCGAATCGCTTGTCCTTCCCCTGTACGTCTGTCATAGTGTAAAGTATCACCTTTAAGCATTTTACTACCTTCGGTATATAGGTTTTTCTTGGTGAAATTGGCAACACCGGTGTTTGTATTATAATCTCCTTTTTCTGTGTATAGATTTTCGCCTTTATTCCCTTTGATATTGGTCGGGGTATAGAAGTAAGTCATACTGCTAGGCGAATTATACTTCATGGAATCGGTATATATTTTGACATTGGGTGTTCGCACCACCACTTTTTTATTAAAAAAGGCATCTTGCGTATTTTCGAAATAAGTGGCATTGGTACTTGTGATGGTATCGGTACCGCTTGTAATACGTCCGCCTCCGTAATAATTACCCACACTACTCCTCATATTATACTGCAAATGATTGGTAGTCAAGATGGAAGATCGACTGACCATACGGACGTTTTGCGTTAGTGTTGCATTTTGTGATGCTGCATCATAGTGAAGTTTATCGGCAAATATTTGCGTTCCGGTTGGTTGTGTTATGATGACATTGCTATAAGCTTCAAAAAATTGTCTACCAATTTCGTCTTTATGTAAGTATCCACTATCGGCTGAGAGTGTCGATCCTTTATGCTCAAATACTGGTCGATAAAACATTGCATTATTAGACATACCAGTGATCATGTTTGAGGACGACAATAAACGGAGTTCATCTTGCTGTTGTGCAGATGCTAGCATGAGGCCGAGGGCCATAAATATAAAGGACAGAAAGTATTGTTTCACAGAGACAAAAATATGTATTTTAATTGAACTTGTTGATTAATGGTAATTTTTCATTTAAACAAATATATGCTCAATAAATATACATTATCTTTGATATATGAATTTGCTGGAAAGATTAACATTTTTTATCAAGGATAACAGTCTTTTTGAGGCTCATGATAAGATCTTGTTAACAGTGAGCGGTGGACGCGATTCGATGCTTTTGACCTTTTTATTGGCAAAGGCCGGTTATCAGATAGCTATTGCTCATTGTAATTTTGGATTACGTGGTGCAGAATCTGATCTGGATGAGTGCCTGGTTCGGGATTTTGCTGAAGCACATGGTATTCCTTTTTATGTTAAGCATTTCGATACAGAACAGGTGGCTTCAAAGAGAGGAATCTCTATACAGATGGCTGCCCGTGAACTGCGTTATTCTTGGTTTGAGGAATTAAGAGAAGCTTTAAGTTTTGACAAGATAGCTGTTGCACAGCACTTGAATGATCATATAGAAACAGTACTCCTAAACCTCTCCCGTGGAACAGGTCTTCAAGGTCTGCAGGGAATTCAGGCAAAACGTGACCGGTTGATTCGTCCTTTACTGTTTCTTAAAGCTGAGGAGGTATTGCATTATGTTCAGGAATACCAAATCCCATATCGTGATGATCAATCAAATTTTTCAACGAAATATGCTCGTAACAAAGTACGTATCGATATTATTCCTCAATTTAAGAAAATACAGCCTGATTTTGAGCGGGTATTTGAGCAGAACATCGCTCATTTTAAGGAAAGCTATACGTTACTGCAGCAGTTTATTGCTCCTCTTCGGGATTCTATTTTTTCTAAAGAGCATGATGAGTGGATTATCGAAAAAGAAGTGCTTCGCAAACATATAACGGATTTGCCTCTGCTATATGAACTGTTTTCCCCATTTTGTTTTAGTAAAAATGTATTGGCAGATCTTCAAACTTGTTTTGATAAAGAATCTGGTCGACTTTTTCAGTCGGAGTGCTATGATTTATTATTAGATCGCGATTTTTTGATCATTCGTGAAAAGGAGTATAAGCAGGATAATGAAACTGTTATTAC
Organism: Sphingobacterium sp. MAE; assembly: GCF_056711605.1. Classification (NCBI taxonomy): domain Bacteria; kingdom Pseudomonadati; phylum Bacteroidota; class Sphingobacteriia; order Sphingobacteriales; family Sphingobacteriaceae; genus Sphingobacterium; species Sphingobacterium sp. MAE. The sequence continues at coordinate 689,224 of NZ_CM160044.1, forward strand.
TTCAGAAACTAAATCTGTATCTTGGAGGAATTATAATGTCACATGTGATTATAGTTTTGATTTGTCTATAGTGCCAGATAAGCAGATGGCAAAAATAGATGCCGAATTGTTGGTTTTTCCATTGACGTTGCGTGCTTGGAAAACTGGTGATTTTTTCTATCCTTTGGGAATGACGGGAAGAAAGAAGTTGAGTGATCTTTTTACAAATTATAAGGTGAATGTTTTTGAGAAGGAAAATATTCCGATTTTAGTAAATGGTAACGGGGACATCATCTGGGTAGCGACTTATCAACTCGATAATCGATATAAAATAAGTGGAAATACTAAAAAAGTGTTTGTTTTAATTTGTAAATAGTATGATGAAAGAGGGACTTCTATATACTGAGAACCAATATTTGGGACGAGACCGCGTGTGGATAAGTGTGCGTTTGGTTCTTGCTTTGTTTTGTTTTACAGCAGTGTATCTAAATATTGATCAATTACTTTCTAGCCAATTATTTATGCTTGTTGGTATCGCGATCATCATTACATCTGTGGTTATGATGTATCTTTTATTGTACCGTATTGAGGTATTTGAGGGTAAGGTCATGTTAAGCGGATTATGGACAACTCGCTTGGTTAAAATCGAATTAAGTTCGATTGTCAAGATTGAAAAGAAGCCATTTAGTAAATTTTTCTTTAATAATCCGGTATATAATCTTCATATCAATGGGAAAATCAAATTTTATGCAGGTGGTAAAGATGCTGTTTGGCTTACGGACAAGGATGGTCTGGTATATGTGATCGGTACACAACGTCAAGATGAACTATTTCGCGCTATCGAACAAGCAAAGTCTTGTACTTAGAAATACTTAAAAATTGTTAAATCAAAATTTACTGACATTTGTAAGACAAGTGATTTAAAAGAGTTTCATTATTTTTGATAAAATGACAACGAATATAAAGTTATGGCAGGATTATTAAAATTTTTATTGATTGCTTTCGCTGTATGGTATTTAGTTAAATTCTTAATACGATTATTATTACCATTTGCGATGCGTAAGGCTGCGGAAAAGCTTATGAAAAAAGCGCAGCAGCAAGGTGGCTCTACTTATACCAATGGAGGGGGGTCTTTCCATTATGAGACATTTGGTCAAGGTGATAACCGCTCACAATCGGCACCAAAAAACGATGGACGTATTTCGGTAGATTATGTTCCACCTAAACAGGAACATAAAAGAAAAGTGGCTGACGATGCTGGTGAATTTGTAGATTTTGAGGAAATAAAATAAATGACTTCCTGTTCAAAATAGCGTATCTTTGTGCTATGTGGTTGCGACAGCTTTCAGTTTTAAATTTTAAAAATTATTCAGAATCTTCTTTAGAATTCTTGCCAGAGGTAAATGCTTTTGCCGGGGATAATGGTGTTGGTAAGACAAATCTGTTGGATGCTATCCACTATCTTTCTTTGTGTAAAAGTTATTTTAATCCCATTGACTCGCAACATATTAAACAGGGCCAAGATTGGTTTATGTTGCAGGGGTCTTTTGAAAAGGATCAGCTTCATGATGTGATCTCCTGTAGCATCAAACGTAATCAAAAGAAACAGTTCAAGAAGAATAAAAAAGATTATCCTAGATTGGCTGATCATATCGGTCAATTTCCTTTAGTGATGATTTCTCCTAATGACAGTATGATTATTACGGATGGTAGTGAAGAACGCCGTAAATTTATTGATAATGTCATTTCTCAGACTGATAATAAATACCTGGATACACTTATCATTTATAATAAGATCATTGCCCAACGTAATATGCTGTTGAAGCAGGCTAAGCAAAGTGGTGTATTGGATTTGGGGCTTGTTGAGGTTTTAAATATGCAACTTGAAGAAGTTGGTACAGTAATATATGGTAAACGTGTTGCTTTTATGACTGAATTTCAGCCGGAGTTTGATCGTCATTATCTATATCTTACTGAGAATGCTGAGACTGTTCAGCTTGTCTATGAGTCTCCTTTAATGGAGGATTCGTTTTTGAATATTTTAGAGAAAAATCTTGATCGGGATCGCGCGTTGGAGAGAACTTCGGTTGGTATCCATAAAGATGATTTGATTTTTACGATTCACGGAGGCATGCCTTTGAAAAAATTTGGGTCTCAAGGACAACAAAAATCTTTTTTAATCGCATTAAAACTAGCCCAATATTCTTTCTTTCAACAAAAGAAAGGGTTTAAACCTCTTTTGCTTTTGGATGATATCTTTGATAAATTGGATGATAAGCGTACCCACAAGTTGATGCAGATGGTTTCGGATGATGAATTTGGTCAAATTTTTCTGACAGATACAGATGCAAAAAGAATTAAGCGAATTTTTGATGCGATTGCTAGTCCAGTACGTATCTTTGACATAGCAGGAGGTGAAGTTTATGTATGATAAGAAGTATAAAGGTGCATTGGAATATATTCGTTCTAGTGATGATATCACCATAAAGGAAGCTATTGAACGTCTTCTTGATGCATACAAATTAAAACGTAAATTTGAGGAAACTTCTATTTTGGCAGTGTGGCCGACATTGATTGGTAAAGCTATTGCTAACCGTACAAAGCAAATTTATATCAAAGATAAAAAGCTATTTGTGAAAGTCGAATCTGCAGTTATTAAAAATGAACTGGTTTTAATGCGTAAACAGATACTCGGGCGTGTCAATGAGCATGTGGGCCGTGTTATTGTCGAGGAGCTAGTGGTCCTATAATTTAATTTGAAATGATTATCTTCAATAGATGAATACATTTTTTGAATCCCAAATCATCCAACTTTTTGATATTTCTCCAAAGAACCTAACACCTATATTATCTTCTTTCTTGGAAGAAAATCTCTCAAAAGACACCTATTTTTTAGAACAGTATAATCGTTGTGAGCGATTGAGTTTTATTCAATCTGGGATCGTAAGGGTTTTTAAAGAAACGGCCTCAGGCGAGGTTACACAATGGATAGGACAGGAGGGGTACTTTGTTACGGATCTATCTTCATTTCTTTTTGATCAACCTGCGCGTTGGAGCATCCAGATGTTGACAGATACTAAATTGCTTTCCATTTCTAAAAAGGATTATCTTCAATTTGAAATACATATACCTGACTGGAATCGTTTAGAGAAGCGATTTATTGCCAAGTGTTTTTTACAATTAGAAGATCGTATTTATAATTTTATAGCTCATACGGCTGAAGAACGTTACCATTTGTATTTTGAACAGAATAAAGCGCTGTTTAATCGTGTTCCTCTTCAATATATAGCTTCTGTATTGGGTATGTCTCCTGAAACTTTGAGCCGTATTAGAGCGAAGATAAATTCTTGATAAAAGTCAAGGGCATGGTTGTTTGAATATACTAGTTTTGGTATATGAAAGCACATATCGAAAATTCAATCACTATTAAAGCTTCAATCGAATCGGTTTGGATCGTATTGTCTGATTTTAATAAATATCCGGACTGGAGTCCTACAATAAAGCAGTTTTTTTCTATTCCAAGTGTTGGACAAAGATCTAAGGTTAGATTAGAACAGTCTAAGGGGTCCAGTATGACTATGAATCCTCTGTTTCTAAACATTACTCCTTTGAAGGAACTTCGTTGGAAGGGTAGTCTTATTGTACCAGGATTGTTTGATGGTGAACATTATTTTATACTCGAGAAAAAATCTGATCATGAAACAGTCTTGACTCAAGGAGAATACTTTTCGTGAGTGTTGATTTATTTTTTTCGAAAGATGATCTATGGTGTAACCTACAATGATTTTAAGTCTTTTAATGTGGCTTTAAAAGAACAGGTGGAGAATAGGAATATCTTATAGATATTCCTCTAAATTTCCTTTACCAGCTCTGATGATTTCAAATTCACCTTCTGTCAGATCTACAACTGTTGAGGCAACATTATCACCGTAACCGCCATCAATAACTAAATCGACCAAGTTTTCATATTTTTCGTGAATGAGTTCAGGATCTGTCGAATATTCTAAAATGTCGTCTTCATCACGAATGGAGGCTGTGACAATGGGGTTGCCCAGTACACGAACTATTTCACGTACGATATTATTATCAGGAACCCGGATACCTACAGTTTTCTTTTTTGAACTTAATAATTTTGGAACTTGGCTACTGGCATTGAATATAAAAGTGAATGGTCCAGGTAGAGCTTTTTTTAATACCCTAAAGACTGTTGTATCGAAAGGTTTGGTATATAGTGATATATCTGTCAGGTCATAGCAAATAAAGGATAGATTGGCCTTGTCTGCTTTTAACCCTCGAATCTCACAAACTTTTTCAATAGCTTTCTGATTCGTAATGTCGCATCCGATGCCGTAAACCGTATCGGTGGGGTAGATGATAACTCCACCTTTTTTTAGAATATCAACTACTTGTTGTATTGATTTCTCATTTGGATTATTATGGTATATTCGGACTAACATAAGATTTTGATATATTGCTAAATTACAAATTATTTGTAGATAAAAGAAAAGCGGCCAAAACTGAATGGGTTTTGACCGCTTTTTATGTGTTTGCTATTGATTAAAATTCTGCGTTGTTTGGCGTGCGCGGAAATGGGATGACATCTCTAATGTTGGTCATACCTGTTACGAATAATACTAAACGCTCAAATCCTAATCCAAATCCTGAGTGAGGTGCCGAACCATAACGACGTGTATCTAAAAACCATTCCATTTCTTCTGCTGGGATATTAACTTCAGCCATTCTGGTTAATAACTTGTCCAGATTTTCTTCGCGTTGGGATCCGCCTACCATCTCACCGATACCAGGGAAAAGTATATCCATAGCACGTACTGTTTTGTGCCCGTTGGCATCAATATCATTTTGCTTCATATAAAATGATTTGATCTCCGCTGGATAATCAATGAGTATGACTGGTTTTTTATAGTGTTTTTCAACTAAATAACGTTCGTGCTCGGATTGTAAATCAGCTCCCCATTCGTCAATTAAGTATTTGAATTGCTTCTTTTGATTTGGTTTGCTACGTTTTAATATATCAATGGCTTCTGTATAGGTTACACGTTCGAAATCATTGTTGAGTACAAATGTTAATTTGTCGATTAGATTTAGCTCTGCTCTTTCTGCAGCAGGTTTATTTTTTTCTTCTTCTAATAAACGTGTTTTTAAGAATTCAATTTCTTCGGGGCATGTATCCAGTGCATATTTGATCACATATTTGAGCAAATCTTCTGCAAGATCCATGTTATCTTCTAATTCGTAAAACGCCATCTCTGGTTCAATCATCCAGAATTCTGCTAAGTGACGTGTCGTATTTGAATTTTCAGCACGAAATGTTGGTCCAAATGTATAGATGTTGCCAAATGCCATTGCAGCTAGTTCACCTTCTAATTGTCCAGAAACTGTTAAGTTTGTTGATTTGCCGAAAAAATCTTCTTTAAAGTCAATGTCACCACTTTCTGTACGTGGAAGATTATTGAGATCTAGTGCTGTTACACGGAACATTTCTCCTGCACCTTCGGCATCAGATCCTGTGATAATTGGAGTATGCATATATACAAAATCTTTATCATTGAAAAACTTGTGTACTGCAAATGCCAAGGCGTTACGAACTTTAAATACGGCATTAAAAGTTGTTGTGCGAAAACGTAAATGAGCGATTTCACGTAAAAACTCTAAACTGTGCTTTTTGGGTTGTAAAGGATATTTTTCTGCATCTGAATCACCTAAAATCGTCAATTCGTTTACTTTGATCTCAACTTTTTGACCTTTACCTTGTGATTCAACTAAATTTCCCTTTACACGTAATGCAGCACCAGTTGTGATTCTTTTTAACAAAGCTTCTGGTGTGTTTTCAAAATCAACTACTGCTTGGATATTGTGAACGGAAGATCCATCATTAATTGCTATAAATTGATTGTTACGGAAAGTTTTAACCCAACCTTTAACAATAACTTCATGCCCAAAATCAGTGGCATTTAATAATTCTTTTATACGAGTATGTTCCATTTTTATTGTAGCATTTCAAATAAGGTCTAAATATTAGATCAGGATCTTATTTTTTTATACGAGATTCAAAAATAGCGTATAATTTATAAAAATCAGTGATTTATTTAGAAATTGTATGTATTTATTCAATTAAAAAAGCCTCTGAAAATTTCCAGAGGCTTTTGATATTGTTTTTAAAGGGAAATTAACCTTTTAATACTTTTGTTACTAATTCAGCAGCTTCATGTAATTGAATTGCAGAATAAACTTGTAAGCCTGAATCATCAATTAGTTTTTTTGCTTCAGCAGCATTAGTACCTTGAAGACGTACGATAATTGGTACAGGGATATTACCGATTTCATTGTAAGCATCAATTACACCTTGTGCTACACGGTCACAACGAACGATACCACCGAAAATGTTAATTAAGATTGCTTTTACATTTGGATCTGATAAAATAATATTAAAACCAGCTTTTACAGTTTCAGCATTTGCAGTACCACCTACATCTAAGAAATTTGCAGGCTCACCACCAGCAATTTTGATGATGTCCATGGTTGCCATTGCAAGACCGGCACCATTTACCATACAACCTACGTTACCATCAAGTTTTACGTAGTTTAAGTTAGATTTACCAGCTTCGACTTCTGTAGGATCTTCTTCAGTTACATCGCGTAATGCTGCATAATCTGGGTGACGGTATAATGCGTTTTCATCTAAATCTACTTTCGCATCTACAGCTAAGATTTTATCGTCAGATGTTTTTAATACAGGGTTGATTTCGAACATCGAAGAATCTGTTGAATCGTATGCTTTGTATAAAGCAGCAACGAACTTCACCATTTCTTTGTGTGCAGCACCTGTTAAACCTAAGTTGAAAGCAATTTTACGTGCTTGGAAACCTTGTAAACCAACTTTAGGGTCGATTTCTTCTTTGAAGATTAAATTTGGAGTTTTCTCTGCTACTTCTTCAATATCCATTCCACCTTCTGTAGAATACATAATGATATTACGACCTTTTGTACGGTCTAATAACACAGATACATAAAATTCTTTAGTTTCACTTTCACCAGGATAGTAAACATCTTGAGCAACTAATACTTTATTTACTTTTTTACCTTCAGCACCAGTTTGAGGAGTTACTAATTGCATACCGATGATATCTGTAGCACGTTGTGATACTTCTTCTAGGTTTTTAGCTAATTTAACGCCACCACCTTTACCGCGACCACCAGCATGAATTTGAGCCTTGATTACAACCCAGTCCGAATTGTATTCTTCTTTCAATTTTTTAGCAGCTTCTACAGCTTGCTCTGGAGTTTCAGCAACAATACCTTCTTGTACTCTTACGCCAAAACTTTTAAGTATTTCTTTTCCTTGATATTCGTGAATGTTCATTGCAAAAATGTTTGTGTTGTAAAAGTATTATTTTTTAAGTGAATGGTCAAGTTCTGGAGCATAAATTTAGCTTAAATTGACTTTTATTATATACTAATTGGCGGATATGGAGTTAAAAGGTCTTGATTTATTCAAAGGGTTTGTTCGTAAAAAATATTTAACTTTGTCATATGATGTTACAAGCCAAAAGTATTTTCAAATCATATGGTCCTTTGCCTATTTTAAAAGGTGTGGATATCGAAGTTGCAAAAGGTGAAATCGTGAGTATTGTTGGCGCCTCTGGGGCTGGAAAAAGTACGCTTCTTCACATTATCGGGACTTTGGATTTGGCTGATAAAGGTGAATTGTATATTAATGGGACTAATATTAGTGGTTTGAGCGCAAAAAAACTCAGTGCATTTCGCAATGAACACATCGGTTTTGTGTTTCAGTTTCATCATTTACTGCCTGAATTTACGGCATTAGAGAATGTATGTATACCTGCTTTTATCAAAGGTGTAGGACGTAAAGAGGCAGAGATTCGTGCCCTGGAGATATTGGATTTGCTTGGTGTAGCACATCGTGCCAGCCATAAACCTACACATATGTCCGGAGGAGAACAACAGCGGGTGTCGGTTGCGCGTGCGCTGATTAATAATCCATTTATTATCCTTGCTGATGAACCTTCTGGTAATTTGGATTCGGAAAATGCTACGGCACTACATCAATTGTTTTTTGATCTTAGAGATAAATTTCAACAAACTTTTGTTATCGTTACTCATAATGAGGAGTTGGCTCGTATCTCTGATCGCACCATTCATATGCGCGACGGGAATGTGATTGCATTATAATATATGTTGAGCATCATGAATACTGTTGGCATACTTTTACGTGGTATCTCGTGTTTATGATAGCTTCAACGTTTTTAAAATCGAGTGAAACGGGCTCAATAATATCTACATAGCTAACACTCATTAATTAAATAATTATTCTGATGAAGAAAAGAATACTGATAACCTTTGGTACTAGAGCGTTAGGACAGCGTATTGCTAAGCTATTAGAGCATGAATTTGATGTTTTTTTTGCGAGTTCGGAAGAAATTCCATCGCTGTTATTAAATTCTGGAAAATATTTTAAAATTCCAGCTGGGCTAATGCCGACATATGCGCATGAAGTACTAAAAATAAGTTTAGACCAACATATTGATTACGTTTTGCCTTTGGGGAGTTATGAATTTGAACCTTTATCTGAGGCTAAAGTTTTATTTGAAGAATATGATATTAAAGTAATTGTACCCTCGCATGATGTATTGCAAGACTACTTTGTAATTGAGAATCCGAGCAAAGAATTGTCTTTGGTTTTATTAATTGCTGGTAAATCTTTACTTAATGATTTTGAAACGGTTGATTCATCCATGGACGGTTTGTTTATTATTTCTGACTCGGGCGATGATTTCGCTCTGTGTGCTGTGGCAAAAGATTAATTTTTATGTTAAAATATCAGGACTTTCCTTCAGATAAAAAAGTTTTTATTTTTGAATTGGATGACGTTATTTATCCAAAGCGAGATTATGTATTACAGGTGTATTATCTCTTTGCTAACTTTTTGGAGTTTACGGAGACTTTTCCGCCTCAAGCTGATTTGGTTTCTTTCTTTAAAGATCATTTGGAGCATCAGGGTGAAGAGCTAATTTTTGAGCATGCGGCAGATAATTTTCACTTTGATCTGAAGTATAAAGAGCATTTTGAGCGACTATTTGTCAACGCGGTACTACCAGTTAAATTATTGATGAAGGAAGGTATCATAGAATTGTTGAACGCTATTGTTACTGATGGTAAACAGATTTGTATTTTGACAAAAGGTAATCCGTTAATGCAATTGAATAAAATAAAGCATATTGAATGGGGTGCATTGGCTTCTAAATTAAGGGTATATTTTGTCGATGAGTTGCAGTTTCGTAATCTGGAACCCTTGGATTTTATCGCTGAAGAACTTCAAATAGCTAAAAGTGAATTTGTACATATTGATCGGTAGTTTTTCGATTTAGCTATTGATAGTCAATTGTTTATAATTTGCATTTAAATCTGTTTTTTCTTAAATAAAACTCTTATTCTAAAAATATGCTAAAAAATGTTATATTTATCGGAATGTAAATTTAGTGAGATTCGACTATGAGTATGCAAGGGGATAAACCAACCACAATCAAAGAAATAGCTAAGAAGCTAAAAATTTCGCCATCTACTGTATCTCGAGCATTGAATGATCATCCAAGTATTGGGTTAGTGACGACCATGCGTGTGAAAAAAGTGGCTGAGGAATTGAATTACGAGCCAAATCAAACGGCTATATTTTTTAAGCAACGAAAAACGTTTACGATCGGTGTTTTATTACCAAGCCTTTCTGAACCATTCTTTTCTTCTGCAATTAGTGAAATTGAAAATGTGTCTAATGATCGTAAGTATACCGTAATCATGGGCCAATCATTGGATGATGCTGAAAGGGAAGAAAGGATATTGAAAACATTTAAGAGTCATCGTGTTGACGGGGTTTTGATGTCAGTAGGAAAGAATACAACAAACTTAGAGTTTCTAGAGAAATTAGAAAACTCTGGAACTCCTATTGTATTTTTTGACTGCGTTCCTGATATTCCTAAAATCAATAAAGTGGAGAGTGATCTTGCAACTGGTATGAATGAGGCAATTGATGCTTTTGTTGCTCGAGGTCATGTTAAAATAGCACTTATCAATGGCCCCCAATTGCTTCCTGCAAGTGAAGAGCGCAAAAATTCTTTCTTGTCTGCATTAAAGCGTAATGGTTTGGATTATGATGAAAAATATATAGTAAATACAGATCTGACTACTGAAGGGAATGAGGCAGCTATGGAAAAACTGTATGCTCTACCGGAAAGGCCAACTGCTGTTGTTTCTTTCAATGATTTTGTGACTTTGGATGTTATGAAGGCAGCTCGAAACAGGGGACTGGTTTTAAATCATGATATTCATTTTATTAGCTATGCTAATTATCCTTTATGGAAATATATGGAAAATCCTCCAATGGGTTGTATCGAACAATTTCCAGGAAATCAAGCCAAAAAGGCTGCAGAGATTTTATTTGAGAAAATAAATAATGCAGACTTGGCTCCACAACAGATTGTTTTCAAATCAAGATTGATTATGTAATCCTTCTTTTTTTAATATAAAATAGAAAGAGCTTATCATATGATAAGCTCTTTCTATTTTATATTAATCGTGTTGATGTTATAAATGAATCACTTCATCATAAGCATCAGCACAAGCTTCCATGATCGCTTCACTCATTGTAGGGTGAGGATGGATCGCTTTAATCATTTCATGACCAGTTGTTTCTAATTTTCTTGCTACCACAATTTCGGCAATCATTTCAGTAACATTTGCACCAATCATATGGGCTCCTAAGAATTCACCGTATTTTGCATCAAATATAACTTTTACAAAACCATCTTTCGCTCCAGAAGCTGACGCTTTGCCAGAGGCTGAGAAAGGGAATTTACCAACTTTAATATCGTAACCAGCTTCTTTTGCTGCTTTCTCTGTATAGCCTACAGAGGCAATTTCAGGAGAACAGTAAGTACATCCTGGGATGTTGTTATAATCGATTGGTTCTACATGAAGACCTTTGATCGCTTCTATACATAAAATTCCTTCTGCTGATGCTACGTGCGCCAACGCTTGTCCTTTTACAATATCACCGATAGCATAGACACCATCAATGTTTGTTTTATAATAATCGTCAACCACAACGCGACCACGATCTGTATTTACTCCAACTTCTTCAAGACCTAAATTTTCAATATTTGGCATGATACCTACTGCTGATAGGACTACTTCAGCTTCGATCACTTCCATACCTTTTGCAGACTTGATATTTACTTTGCTTAAAGTACCTGATGTATCAACAGACTGTACTTCGGATGAAGTTAAAATGTTAATGCCTTGTTTCTTTAAGCTTTTTTCTAATTGCTTTGATATTTCTTCATCTTCAACTGGAACAATTCTGTCCATGAATTCTACAACTGTTACTTTCGTGCCAATGGCATTATAGAAATATGCAAATTCGATTCCGATAGCTCCAGAGCCAACGATAACAAGAGATTTTGGTTGTTTTGGAAGAACTAGTGCTTGTCTATATCCGATAATTTTTTTACCATCCTGAGGCAGGTTAGGTAATTCACGTGAACGTGCTCCAGTCGCTAAAATCGTGTGTTTGGCTGTGTATTCTTTTGATGAACCATCTGCAGCTTTTACATCGATTTTACCACCTTTTTTGATCTTTGCAGTACCATTGATGACGTCAATTTTATTCTTCTTCATTAAGAATTGAATACCTTTGCTCATTCCATCAGCTACGCCACGACTTCTTTTAATAATTGCATCAAAGTCAGGCTCACCGCCTTGTACATTGATACCATATTCAGCAGCATGATTTAAATATTCAAAAACTTGTGCACTTTTTAATAGAGCTTTAGTTGGTATACAGCCCCAATTTAGACAAATACCTCCTAAAGATTCGCGCTCGATGATAGCAGTTTTGAAACCTAATTGTGAGGCTCTAATGGCAGCAACATATCCACCAGGACCACTACCAATTACAATGATGTCGTAATTCATAAAATAATTATTGTGTAGTTGAATGCTCAATCTATTTTGAATTTCAAGATATTCAAAATAGCAAAGCTTGTTTCAAAAGTACGCATTTTTTCTGAATGTTATAAATTACATCGACATTAAATTGGCAGATTCTAATAAACAAATGCGATAAAAATTTTAATTATGTCAAAGGAGGGTCAAACCATTAATTATAAAATATTCATCTCATTAAATAATTCTATTTTTGAGATTAGACATTTTTAAATCAAGTTTTTATGCTCCGTATTTTTAGACAAATTGCACTTTGGGAAGCGATTTCAACTATTTGTTTGTTTTTTTTGGCTATGCCACTGAAATACTTTTTTGAAACTCCTGAAGCGGTAAAGATCGCTGGTTCAATTCATGGATTTTTTGTGGTTATTTTTGTCATTATGTTGATTATGTGTACCGTGGAGTATAAATGGAATTGGAGACGTCCATTGGTTTATTTATTAGCTTCCCTGATCCCCATAGTAGGTTTTTGGGTGGAGCTGGATGTGAAAAAGATAATAACAGGTCAAAAGAAATAAATCATAAAAAAAGGATGATTTAACTGTCATCCTTTTTTATTTTATCAATACCTACGTAAGCATAAGTAATTTCTGTCCGTCCGTGTGGGGTCGGTACTCCCTCCTTATTGAGATTGACGAATACTAATTTGTCAATGGAGAGTATCGTTTTTCGTGTAATTTTATTTCGGACCTCACAACGCATAGTGATCGATGTTGTTCCAAAATTAATTGCTTCTATTCCTAGTTCTATGATATCACCTTGTTGTGCGGAGCTTACAAAATTGATTTCAGAGATGTATTTTGTGACTACATATGAATTTGAAAGTTGTACGATAGCATAAATAACAGCTTCTTCGTCGATCCATCTCAGCAGTGTTCCTCCAAATAGCGAACCATTAGGATTTAAATCTTCTGGTTTTACCCATTTTCTTGTATAGAAGTTCATGTGTTTTTTTAAGCGATGTAAGAACTTAAAAAAGGGGAAAATGTTAATTTCCCCCTTTTATATTTTTTAAGCGTGAATTGCTCTATTTGCGGTTGCCGCTAAAGCAGCTTCTTTTATTGCTTCAGTGTAGGTCGGATGTGCGTGGCATATGCGGCCTATATCTTCTGCTGATGCGCGGTATTCCATAGCGACTACTGCTTCTGCTATCATGTCTGCAGCTCTTGGACCAATCATATGTACTCCAATAACTTCATCAGTTTCGGCATCGGCTAATATTTTTACAAAACCATCTGTATCCATTGAAGCTTTGGCACGACCAGAAGCTTTAAATGAGAATGAACCAGTTTTGTATTTAACACCCGCTTCTTTTAATTGCTCTTCAGTTTTACCAACTGAGGCAACTTCAGGCCAAGTGTAAACAACACCAGGGATTAAATTATAGTCGATATGTGGTTTTTGACCTACAATGCGTTCTGCTACGAAGATACCTTCGTCTTCTGCTTTGTGTGCAAGCATAGCACCTTTTACAACATCTCCAATTGCATAAACACCTGGAACAATTGTTTCTAAATGATCATTTACAGTAATTTTTTTACCTCTTTCTTCAACCGTAATACCTATGTTTTCTAAACCTAGGTTTTCAGTATATGCTGTACGTCCAACGGCTACAATACAATAATCACCTTCTAAAGAAATGATTTCTCCTTTTGGATTCTCAGCTGTAACGGTAACTGTTTTACCTTTTGCAGTAGCACCTGTTACTTTGTGACCAGTATAGAATTCCATTCCTACAGATTTTTTCAAAACACGTTGTAATTCTTTGCCTAAGCCACCATCCATTGTACCGATGATCGACTTTGCAAATTCCACAACGGAAACTTTAGAACCTAGACGAGCGTAAACAGAACCTAATTCAAGCCCAATTACACCACCTCCAATAACGATTAAGTGCTTAGGGATCTCTGTCAAATTTAACGCTTCTGTAGAAGTAATAATTCTCTTTTTATCTACTGGTAAGAATGGTAAAGAGGTCGGTTTTGAACCTGTTGCAATAATTACATTTTTACCTGTGATTTGCTCAGAAGTACCGTCTTCTTTTGTGATTTTAATGGTGTTTTTATCTACAAATGAACCAATTCCTTGAAAGCTTTCAACTTTGTTCTTTTTAAAAAGATATGTAATACCTGCGGTATTTTGGTTGATAACATCATCTTTGCGAGCAATCATTTTTTTCATATCAACCTTTAAATTACTTAAGCTGATACCATGTGCTTCGAAGGAATGTGCAGCATTGTGGTAATGTTCTGATGAATCTAACAAAGCTTTTGAAGGGATACAGCCTACATTTAAACAAGTTCCTCCAAAAGTGCTATACTTCTCAATGACAGCAGTTTTTAACCCTAATTGTGCACAACGGATTGCTGCTACATATCCGCCTGGTCCACTTCCAATTACTATTACGTCGTATTGCATCGATTACGTTTTAAATGTTTCAGCAAATTTAGTTATAATTAACTTTATAGGAAACCTATTTTTGTTAAAATCATGTATAAATTTGAAATAAAGACCTGTTGTTAATTTCATTAAAAATGTAAGGTCATAAAAAAGGCACCCCTTGTTTTAGGAATGCCTTTAAAGTCATATTTCTTATTGATTATTCTGCAACAATTTTTCCTTGCATTACACCATAGTGTCCAGGGAAGCTACAGATGAAATCATAATTTCCTTTTTCCAATGTAAAAGTAATTTTGTCTGTTTCACCAGGTCCTAATAATTTTGTGTGTGCAATTACAGAGGAAAGAGCCGATTTTGGTACATATTCATCCGCTTTTGCTCCAGCAGCTTCACCACCAAATGTAGCTAGATCAGTTCCTGGTTTTAAGATAACGACATTATGCCCCATCGATTCTTTAGGCATTGATCCTACATTTTTAAATGTTAATTCTACAGGTTCTCCTGCTTTAACGCGGAATAAATTTTTGTCAAATTTCATTGCATCATTTCCTTCTAATGCTAGTGTGTTAGAAAGTTCAACATTTTCAATTCCAGGGATCGTTTCTGCTACTGTGGCATCTGCAGGCGTTTGCTCAGTTGTTGCACTGTTTTCTTTTGTTGTTGAATTGCCTCCGCAAGAAGCAAAAGATATTGCTAAAGCAATGGCTGGTAAAACAAATAATTTTTTCATTATGTTATTATATTTTTTACTAAAAATAGGCAAAATATTGCTTTTAATTGTTTCTTTTGCGTAATAATTTTTCAATCATGGCATGTAGATGGTTTGGATCAAATGGTTTTCCGATCACTTTGTTTGCTCCTGCCTCAAGCGCTTCTTGTTGTTCTGCTTCTAATACGGATGCTGAAATTGATATAATGAGAATATTAGCGATATCAGGATTACTATGCTCTCGTATCCTTCTAATCGTTTCAAAACCACTCATAATAGGCATATGAGAATCCATGAAAATAATATCGAATGTTTTCTCTTCCACTTTTTCTAATGCTATTTTCCCATTACTTGCCGTTTCAATCTGACAATTCCAAGTTCTTAGAATATTGGCTAACATGAAACTGTTTAGTTCATTATCTTCTGCAACTAAAATTTTTAAATTGTCAAAACTGCTTAATTCTGAATATAATATCTTTTCGGGTTTCGTTTTTTTGACCGCTGTTGTTCGATCGAACCAACATTCAAAAGTAAATGTGCTACCTTTTCCATATTCGCTCGAAGCTATGACTTTTCCTCCAAGTAATGTAGCGAGCTTTTTTACAATGGCTAATCCTAGTCCTGTTCCACCAAATTTTTTGGTTATACCGTCTTCTCCCTGTTCAAAGGCAAAAAATATTTTTTCCAATGATTGCTCTGGTATCCCTATACCTGTATCAATGACGATAAACTGTAGATATAATTTGGATGTATTGCTATCAATAAGATTAATGCATAGATCAATACGACCATGGGCAGTGAACTTGAAACTGTTTGATATAAAATTCGTAAGAATTTGTTTAAGTCTCAGAGGATCCGCTAAGAAGAAACTATCGATTTTATCATCTATTTTGATAGAGAAATTTAATCCTTTATGTATTGCTTTGTGTACAAATAGATTTTTTAAATCGTCTGTAATATCATGTACTGAGGTCGGTTCGAGTTCGAGTTTCATCATACCCGAATCAAATTTTGACAGATCTAAAATATCATTAACGATATTAAGTAAATTCAGTGACGCACTGTTTAATTTGTTGACCCAATCTTGTTGTTCTATAGATAGGGGGGAGTTTTTGAGCATTTGTGCGATACCCATTACCCCATTGATAGGAGTGCGTATTTCGTGGCTCATATTGGCTAGAAATGTTTCTTTAGATTTTCGAGCTAATTCAGCTTCTTCTTTTGCCCGTATTAATTCTTCTTTAGACTTTTCTAAGGCATTATTTTTTTCTTTGATTTCATTTTGAGTCTGTACCTGCTGCACGAAAGATTTTACCTTAGCAATTGTTATTTCTGGGCTTAGTGGTTTATATAAATAATCTACAGCACCACTATTTAATCCTTGAATGAGGTACTTTTCCTCTTTAGAGATAGCTGTGACCATAATCGCAATAATGTGACTGGTCTTAGGGTTATGTTTTATGAGGGATACAAATTCAAAACCGTTGATTTCAGGCATCTGTACATCTACCAAAGCAATGTCAATATTTTGCTTATAACATAAGCGAAGAGCTTCATTAGGATCCTGGCTACTTATAATATTGATATTTTCAATATCATTTAAAAGCGCTGTTAAACTAATGATATTTTCGATTTTATCATCAACTATTAATAAGTTTATGTTTTTCATTTATTAATCAATTTAATTGATGAATGTACTTGACAATTTCTTCAGTCGTATAAATATGATGCTGGGCATTTATGTCTATTGCTGCTTGAGGCATTGTTGCAACTTCTGCAGAATCGGGATGCTGTACGATACTTATTCCCCCATTATTTTTAATCGCTAATAATCCTTTTGCTCCATCTTGATTTGCTCCAGAAAAGAGGATTGCAATACAGTTTTCTTGATAAACTTCAGAAGCCGATTCCATGGTAACATCTATGGAAGGTCTTGAGAATTGAACTGGTTCAGAATTGTCCAATGAGAGTTTGAAATCTGGTTCTATTAATAAATGATAGCCTGGAGGAGCAAAGTAAACTTTTCCCCCTTCAATTGTTTCTTTGTCCTCTGCGGATTTAATTTGTATGGCAAATGTATTTTTTAAAACATACTCAAAATTAGATTCAAATTTTGGATTTCGATGGACAATTACAACTATTGGGATTGGGAAATTTTTAGGAATTGATTTTAATAAGTTTAAGATCACCCCAAAACCTCCTGCAGACCCCCCCAATAGCAATATTTTATTTCCCTTTTTCATCAGGTTGAATTGTTTTTATCAGCGATGTGACCATTACGAATATTTTATTCATGATGTTTTCATTACGCTATTTTTTGATAAATATTGTTTTTTTTATCAATTAATTTAAATAGATGCGCACGTTTATAGTTAATCAATGATTCCTTTGAGCCCAAACATAGAAATCCTAATTTGCAAAGTGAGTCATAAAATAGATCAAATACTTTTTCTTGCAATTGGATATCAAAATATATTAAAACGTTGCGGCAAGTAATGACTTGAAACTCATTGA
The DNA here is from genome assembly GCF_056711605.1 of Sphingobacterium sp. MAE. Taxonomy (NCBI): domain Bacteria; kingdom Pseudomonadati; phylum Bacteroidota; class Sphingobacteriia; order Sphingobacteriales; family Sphingobacteriaceae; genus Sphingobacterium; species Sphingobacterium sp. MAE. The sequence goes on from NZ_CM160044.1 coordinate 706,862, forward strand.
AAATACCATCTGTAATCAGATTATGAATTGAAAATAAGAGGTGTTTCTTTACATCATTTTGAATGGTTGCTGCGTCATACATGGCCGTATAATATTCTGATAATGAATGCTCAGCTTTTGTTTTAATAAAGTTTTCTGAATATTCTTTTAACTTCGTTAAACTATAAATGCCTTGTTTGGCTTTATCTATAACGAGATGGTTAATATCAGTGCCATATATGAAGGAACGGCTTAGTAAATTGCATTCTTTTAATAAAATAGCTAATGAGTAAACTTCTTCGCCCGTTGAACATCCTGCACTCCAAATTTTTATGTGAGGATAAGTCTCCAGGTACGGAAAGAGCTTCGTTTTTACAGCAATATAAAATTCTGGATCTCGGAACATCTCTGTGACGTTAACAGTCATTTCAGGTATAAAGTAATTCAGGAAACCTTCTTGATTTATTAAATTTGATTTTAAACCGACAAGATCCAATTTATTAAGATCCATAATTCTAGTTATTCGTCTTTTTAAAGATGCTTTTGAATATCCAGATATATCCAAACCATGAAAATTTTTAATGATTTCTATTATTTCGTCTAATTCGGTATAGTTTAGCATATTTAATTTATTTAACTAACCCAAACACGGATTAATGAAATTAATTTATCAATATCTATTGGCTTACTGACATAGTCATTAGCCCCAGCCTCGATTGCTTTTTCTTTATCACCTTTCATCGCTTTGGCTGTAATAGCAATAATTGGTAAATCAATATATTTTCTATTTTTACGAATTTGTTCAATAGCTTCGTAACCATCCATTACAGGCATCATAATGTCCATAAGGACCAGATCAATCGCATTATCTTCATTAAGGATATCTAATGCTTCTTGTCCATTGTTGGCAATTTCTACTTGAATATTATAGCTTTCAAATGCACTAGTCAATGCAAAAATATTTCTCATATCATCGTCTGCCAATAAAATAGTTTTATTTTCTAAAGTTTTTTCAAGCTTAAAATCTTTTATTTTATTTGTAATACGGCCCTTATCTTCTGGTTCCTGATTTATTTTATTTAAGAATAAGCGAACTTCATCGATGAGTCGATCATTGGATTTGGCTGATTTAAGAACCATAGCTTGTGAATGTTTCAAAATTCTGGCTGTTTGTTCAGAAGTCAATTCCATCGCGGTATTGATTATAATTGGTGTTTCTCTGTACGTTTCATCTGATTTTATTTCATCCAGTAATTCAACACCTGATTTATCTGGTAAGTTTAGATCTAAAATAATGCAGTCATATTTATTCGCTTTATTTGCTAATAATTCAAGAGCTTTGTTGGCGTCGTAAGCTTGATCAACTATTATTTTTTCTTCTTTAAGTCCATGTTTTATAAAGTCACTTTGGATGTGTTGATCTTCAATTAATAACACTTTTTTTACTGAGTTTTCAAGCATTGCTTGAATTTTTTTAAACGTTTTTTCTAATGTTTCTTCAGATACTGGCTTAGCCATAAAGCCAATTGCTCCGGCGATAATAGGTTCATTTGCCAAATATGTACCAGCAGACATCATATGTACTGGAATGGCAGATGTATTTGGATTGGCCTTTAAAGATTTAAGTACATTCCACCCATCTATTTTGGGTAGCATAATATCTAAAATGATCGCTTTTGGTTTTAGAAAAAATGCTTTTTCTAGCCCTTCTTCACCATCATGTGCTAATATGACCTCATAATGGTGCGCTTCGGCATAGTCTTTTAGTATATCGGCGAATATGAGATCATCTTCAATAATGAGTAATGTATTTGAATTTTCATCACTATGAATTGTAGATTCATTTTTACTAATTATTGGGGAAGTGGAAGTTTTTATTATTTCCCGCGGTTCTTCAATCACAATTTCTTTCATTTTTGCGATAGTTGTCGATTCATTTAACGGCAACGTAAATGTGAAAGAACTACCTGCTCCAACTTTACTTGTTAAAGAAATTTTTCCTCCTAATAATTTTGCTGTTTCTCTACAAATTGACAAACCTAATCCCGTACCACCATATTTGCGGCTTGTAGAACCATCTTCTTGTTTAAACGCTTCGAAAATTAATTTTTGTTTGTCTGCAGCGATACCAATACCTGTATCTGTCACTTTGAAAGACAGGCCGCCATCACCATCCAAGTCGATTTCCATGATTACATCTCCGTTTGCATGCGTAAATTTGAACGCATTAGAAAGTAGGTTTTTCAAAATTTGTTGTATTCGATATTCATCTGAGAAAAAGTGAATAGGGACATTGGAAGATGTTTTTATTTTAAAATTTATCTTTTTATCTTCTGCTGTATTTTTAAAAAAAACTTCAATATAATCGATTAGATCTTTCGTGTCGATATTTTCTTGAGATAACTCAACTTTACCAGACTCAATTTTTGCTAAATCAAGGAGGTCATTGATGAGATGCAAAAGATCTGTTCCTGCATTGTGAATCACATTGGAATATTTAATCTGTTCGGTTGTCAGATTTTCTTGTTTATTATCTTGTAATAATTTGGCCAAAATTAAGATACTATTTAGCGGAGTACGGAGCTCGTGGCTCATGTTGGCCATAAATTCAGACTTGTAATTGGAAGCTAATTCTACTTCGCGAATTTTTAGAGCGATTTTGTCTTTAGCTTTCTCCAATTCATTATTTTGTTCTTGGAGTAATTTCGCTTTTTCATCCAATTCATTATTTGTTTGTACTAACTCTTCTTGTTGTACTCTTAGTTCCTCTTCTGAAGCTTCAAGTAAGTTGGTTTTGTAACCAAGTTCCTCATTTGTTGTTCTTAATTCCTCTTGCTGTGCTTCGAGCTCTTCCGTTTGTTGTTGTAATTCTTCATACAGCTCTGCCATTTTTGTATGTGCTTGTGCAACTGTTAAACTGATCGCAAGTATTTTGCTTACACTATTTAGATATTCGATCAGTTGTTCTTCCTTTTTGCTTTCCATTTGACAGATTAACTCGATGATGCCGATGGATTCATTTTCATATACAATAGGAATAAGATATAAGTGTGCTTCAAATTTATTGATCAAAGAAGAAGCAACGTGATATTTATCCGCATTGACATCACGAATTATCTGAAGTTTTTTGTCTTTCATGACATCACTCAATATGCCATCACCTTCTAAGATTATATTTTTTATGTTAGTCTCTGCCGGAATACCCTTTTTTGCTAAAAGATAGAAATTAGTGCTATTTTCTTTTTTTACATATACTGTACCGGCTAATGCATTAGTCGTTTTACAAATATTATTTAAACCAATAGTGGCAATCTCTTTTTCATTAAAATCACCTCTTAAATCTTCGTCTAATATATTAATGTTGTTTAAAATGGCATTATTCTGTTCGACTTCCGTTGAAAGTTTTAATAATGCAGCATTTGATTCTTTTTGATCTACAATGCTCTTTTTTAATGTCTTAAAGACATTAAGTACAACAATGAAAATATAGACCATAATAGCAAGACCAACGAATATTAAAAAGTAAGTGATAAACATGGTCTTTTCTAATTGATCTGTTGACTTTTGTATTAATTCTTTTCTTTTATCAATGAGTTCTTTAGAAATTATAGATATTTGATTTTGAATATCTGATCGCTTATTGTTAATATTTAAGACATGATACTTGTTCTTTTTACTGAGTTCAATATCACGGTCGAAATCATAAAATTCTAGCAGTGAGTTTTTTAGGTTATTTAATTTGTTGCTGTCAAAAATAAAATATGTATCTTTTTTGCTTAAGTTTTTTATAACTTCTAAGGGTAGGTTGATTTCATTGACATAGGGCATAAGTGCACTTTCTTTTTCTTCAGTATGGTATTCAAGTTTTGCATGATTAACTTTCGCAATACTGTTTTTGACTTTATCGATCAGATCAAATTTGGCTTCAGCATTCTGAATAACATCTCTTTCGTAAGTTGAGTGTTTTTCCAATTGAACAAAAAGAAAAAGTGATGCGGATAGTATGATGAGAAATGAAAATATAATTCCAATGATAAGTTGTTGCTGAAAACGTAGCTTTTTCATTCTGGTATAGCGATTAATATGTTGAAAATGCATTAAATAGATCTCTAATTGATATTAGAGATGAGGTAATTATTATTTGTTTTTTTTACTTGCTATTTTGCAAGTATTCTTTTTTTGAATACTTATATATGCTTAATATTTAGCGGTTTTTAGAAAATCTTTATTGAAATCTCACAAATTAAAATGATTATATATGATAAGTAAAAGTAGTAAAAAAAATGAGTAAGTAATCGTAGATTTTATTGTTAATTTTTCCAGTATATATGAATGCTTGCTGTATTATAACTTATTACTTTTTGATTATTTATCTTCACTTTTCGATCTACTATAGTATATTTTTGATCATTATTTAATATCTTTAAGAAAATTACTATTTAATTAATCTAATCAAATGGATCCAAATTTTTCTTTTGCTTTAATGATTGTAGGCTGTGTCGTGGCCTTATTTCTTTTGCTTTATTTATTACCTGTCAATCTTTGGTTTACGGCTCAACTTTCTAATGTAAAAATAAGTTTATTGAATTTGGTCTTGATGAGGTTGCGTAAGGTACCACCATCTTTGGTGACAAATGCAATGATCACTTCAACAAAAGCGGGTTTAAATATTACATCAAATGAAATTGAAACTCACTATTTGGCTGGTGGAAATGTTAATAAAGTGATTAAAGCTTTAATCTCAGCAGATAAAGCTAATATTCCTTTAAACTTTAAACTTGCTACAGCGATTGATTTGGCTGGTCGAGATGTTTTTGACGCTGTTCAATTATCGGTTAATCCGCAAGTAATTAATACACCTCCAGTAGCTGCTGTTGCAAAAGACGGAATCCAATTAATAGCAAAAGCAAGGGTTACGGTTCGGGCAAATATTAATCAATTGGTTGGAGGTGCAGGTGAAGAAACGATTTTAGCTCGCGTTGGTGAAGGGATTGTCACAACAATCGGATCTTCGGAAAGCCACAAACAGGTTCTCGAAAACCCAGATCGTATCTCAAAAACTGTTCTATCAAAAGGACTAGATAGTGGGACAGCTTTTGAAATATTATCTATCGATATTGCAGACATTGATATCGGTGAAAACGTAGGTGCTAAATTACAAACCGATCAAGCTGAAGCTGATTTAAAAGTTGCTAATGCAAGAGCTGAAGAGCGCAGGGCTATGGCTGTTGCAAACGAACAAGAGATGCGTGCTAAGGCGCAAGAAGCAAGAGCGAAAGTTATTGAGGCCGAAGCACAGTTGCCATTAGCGATGGCCGAAGCTTTTAGAAATGGAAATTTAGGCGTGATGGACTATTATAAGATGCAGAATATTCAGGCAGATACAGATATGCGGACTTCTATTTCCAAACCAGGTCATGATACGAGAGGTCATCAGAAGGATTAAAATCTGATGTAACAGTTTTTTTATACGATTTAACAACCGATTGCAGTTACAATGCAATCGGTTGTTTTTTTTCTGAGCGTTTTTCACAGTTCTATTTTCTTATTCCTATCAGTATATTTAATGCTATAATTAATTGTTATAGACATGAAATCAATGAAAAAGTTATTAACTCTATTTCTCTTTTTAAATTTAGCATTTGTATATGGGCAGACGACTGATATAAAAAAAGAGAGTTTTGTACCCATAGGTGGTAATAGTTGGGAATACCCAAAAAACAACCATAAAGAATCGATCTTGAAAACTGGAAATATCGAGAATTGGAAAGATAAAAACCGTTCGGTCAAAACATTTGTTCGTTTTGGCAAGACAGGTCAAGTACATGTTGCTATTCAAGTCTCTGCAGCAAATGAGGGTGGTGAATTTATTTTTACATTAGGAGACAAAAGTGCCAAGTTAAATATCAAACCAAATCAAAAAGGATCAATATCTATTGCTGATTTTACAATTGCAGATACGGGTTACTATTCGATGGAATTAAAAGCAACCTCGGATGCTTCGTTGTATCCAACTGTAGCAGGGTATGTTTTGACTGGGACTGCTTCAGAAGGTCATATGAATTTTGTGCGAAATAATGAAGACAACTTTTTTTATTGGGGAAGACGTGGTCCATCTACGCATATGGGATATCAACAGCCAAAAGATAAACAAATTGAATATTATTATAATGAAGTAACTGTTCCTAAAGGAAATGATGTTGAGGGTTCATATTTTATGTCTAATGGATTTAATGTAGGTTATTTTGGCATGCAAGTCAATAGTAGCACCGAACGTCGTATTTTATTTTCTGTGTGGAGTCCTTTCACAACAGATGATCCTAAACAAATACCTGACGATCATAAAATCATACTGAAGACCAAAGGAAACAGCGTTCATACTGGTGAATTTGGAAACGAGGGGTCTGGTGGGCAAAGTTATTTGAAATTTAATTGGATAGCTGGAAATACCTATAAATTTTTGTTGCGAGGCAGACCTGTCGAGAATAACTATACTGCGTATACGGCATGGTTTTATGCTCCAGAAGTAGGAAAGTGGCAAATTATCGCCGAATTTGAACGTCCGCAAACGAGTCAATATTTAACGGGATTTCATTCATTCCTCGAAAACTTTAGTCCTGAACAAGGCATTTATCAAAGAGAAGTACACTTTTCTAATCAATGGGTAGCTGATAATCAAGGAAATTGGTACCCTTGCACGGAAGGTCGATTTACTGTTGATAACACAGGACGAAAGGGGTATCGGATGGATTACTCTGGAGGTGTCAATGATAAAGGATTTTATTTGAAAAATTTTGGTTTTTTTAATAATTATGTACCTGCTGATAGTAAGTTCACTAGAAAAGTTACTGGTGAGAAACCAAAGATTGATATTAAATCGCTACCACTTAAATAAGAAATTAGAATACTAATTGATAGCTGTTAACAACTGTTTGCAGCTATTTTTTTTTGATTGCTAGTTGTTTAAAAAACAAAACCCTGATGATGGGCATCAGGGTTTGTTACTAACCAATTATAAACCTAAATTATGAAAAGACATTTTAAATAAACCACCATCTTTAAGGGTGATTTGATACTACAAAATTAATGATAAACATTTGATTTAATGTTATATGAATGTCATTTGAACTATTTATTAATGACATGCTACATTACTTTTTTGTAATAGATAACCTTAATTATCTTCTACAAAGATACACCTAAATAGCTGTTTCTACCAAATGTTTTTGAAAGAAAGTTGTTAGCGCAACAACTGTTATGACATTAAAATGATTTTTTGTCTAATTGTGATAATTACTTGTCTTTTATTAAGAAAAATTTAAGATTGATCTATAGCATTTCAAATTATATATTACTTATTTTTGAAAAAAAAGAACTATGATTTTTGATAATCTAAAAAGCGTGAAAGCTTTTGTATTGGATGTGGATGGGGTATTGACGGACGGTCGTGTACTTGTTAACGAAGCTGGAGATCAGATGCGTACTTTTAATATTAAGGATGGTTATATCATGCAACTAGCCGTTAAACGAGATTATCCAATCATCATTATTACAGGTGGCAATTCTACAGGAGTTGTGAAAAGGCTTGCGGGGCTTGGGATTAAAGAAATTCATTCAGGAATTGTTAATAAAATTGAAAAGTTGAAAGAAATTTTGATTTGTTACGACTTGACTTTTGGTGACATTCTGTATATGGGCGATGATATGCCAGATCTTGAATGCATGCAACTTGCAGGTTTAGCAGCTTGTCCAGCTGATGCTGTGGAAGAGATCAAAGCTATTTGCCACTATATTTCTCCAAAAATTGGTGGAGACGGAGCCGTTCGCGATGTAATTGAAAAGGTAATGAAAATACAAGGAAAATGGCAGATTGACACCACTGTCAAAAGTAATTAGGTATGATCGATTTAAAACAAAAAAATATAATATTGGGTTCTCAATCTCCGAGAAGAAGTCAACTATTAAAGGAATTAGGTTTGAACTTTGAGATAATAGTTCGCGAAACGGATGAAGTCGTCGACTCTAAATTAAATGCTCGAGATGTAGTTTGTGCAATTGCACAAAAGAAGGCAGAAGCTTTTGGAAATGATTTTATTGATGCATATGTTATTACAGCAGATACGATTGTTGTTACTTCAGCACAGGATATATTGGGGAAACCAAAAAGTAGAGATGAAGCGTTTCAAGTATTGAAAATAATGTCCGGAGATATTCATGAAGTGATTACTGCCGTCTGCATTTTGAATAAGGGTAAAATAACTACTTTTTCGGAATCAACTGAAGTCGAATTTTATCCATTAAGTGATGAAGAAATTATGTATTACATCGATAGGTATGAACCTTATGACAAAGCGGGTTCTTATGGTATACAAGAATGGATAGGACGTATAGGGATTAAAAGTATAAAAGGAGAATATACGAATGTAGTGGGGTTGCCGACAGCTCGGCTTTATCAGGAATTAAAAACTAAAATAAAAAAAGGAACGTTAGTTCCCTTTTTTATTTTAGTTGATATGAAATCTTACACCGGTATAGAACATTCTTCCCGTTAGTGGTCCCCATAATAGAGACGTGTCAAAGTAAGAACCAAATGGATCATCAGCCCCTAAAATTGGATTATGTTGGAAATAATTTGTTAGGTTTTCACCGCCGACATAAATTGTGAAATTTTTATTTTTTCCAAAATCTTTACTTACCTGTGCGTTCATCGTCACATAAGCATTTGATTTTGTTGCTACCTGATATTCAACTGGGTTTTGTGTTGTGGAAGGTATTCTTTTGTCTCCTACAATATTTAGGGTATAGTCAAAGCTCCATCCTGATGAAGGTAATGTATAAGCTAGATTGGTAAAACCTCTGTGTTTAGCCAGTAGCGGTTTACTTTTTCTGCCACTTTCAAAGTCAGTTTGAACATCGAGTAAACGATATGCGAGTCTTGTTTCTAACCGAGGTAAAGGATTGAAGCGTAATTCTGCCTGAAGGCTATTTGAATATGATTTACCTGTTAAGTTATAAAAAGATATTTCTCTAGGGTTTTCATAGTCGACCACAACCTGATTTTCAAAACTATTTCTAAATAGCTCAACTGATGCAGATGCTTCTCTGTTGAACAATCTGAAACTTTGATCAATTGTAAAGCCAGTATTCCAAGAAACTTCAGGATCTAATCCGTAGGCATTTTTAAAATTGTCTGGAGATTTTATAATTAATGTACGGCTACTTGCTAGTGCAGACATATTTTCTGCAATAATGTTAGCCGTTCTTTGCCCTCTACCAGCACTTAAGCGCATTGTATTGCCTGTAAAAGGTGCATAACGTAAATTTAAGCGAGGTGTAGTAAACCAACCATATAGTGAGTTATAATCTTGTCTTAAACCGACTACGGCATCAAACTTTTCATTCGGACTAAAAGTATATTCTACAAAAGCACCTGAGACAGTTTCTTTTCTTTTGAAATTTTGAACATCCAAATATAGCTCATCATAGTTATCATAATTAACCGAAGCCCCTACTCGGTATTTGTGTGCTACAGTTCCGAGTACATCTTGAAAAATTAGATTGGCATATCCATTCTGCTGTTCACCATTATAATTCTTCAAACCAAAATAGCTTTTTTGATTGTAGTTTGAACCTGCTAGTTGTAGACCTATACTTCGGTGTCTGTTTTCTGGAAATACATATCCGATTTTAGCAAAACCTTCGATTCTTTCAATATCAAAACCTAAACCATATCTGTTAGTTGTTCCTTTATCTGTTTTTTTGTTAAAATCTGTTTGACCACCTGTACGGTCATCATTTAAATATTTTATTCCAAACTGTGCCATGAAGCCTTTTCCGTTTTCATAGTTCCAACGATTTACACCCGAAAAGAGGTTTCCAACAGGGATATCACGAAAACCGTTATCACTGAAGTTCATGGTTTTATTATACATGAAATTATCATGTAATAGAACAGAGGTAGACCAGTTGTTGTTAATTTTTTGAGCCAAATTTAAGTTTACATCTGTTCTTCCCATGTTGTTAGCATAGGCATTGAAGTAAAGTCTGTCCGAATTTTGAGTTTTTTTAAGTTCAACATTAATCTGTCCAGCCATGTTTTCATATCCATTTGCAACGGAACCAATACCTTTTGCAATTTGAATAGATTCGATCCAGCTTCCAGATATCGAGTTTAGACCTAGTGGAGCTGCTAACCCCCTAGGGCCTGGTAAGTTTTCTACAGTAAGCTGTGTATATATACCGCTTAATCCTAGCATTTGAATCTGTTTAGAACCTGTTACAGCATCATTACTTACGACATCAACAGAAGCATTTGTTTCGAAACTTTCACTTAAATCACAACATGCTGCTTTAAATAGTTCTTTAGTTGTTAATACCTCTACTCGCGCAGGATTCATTCGATTGATGAAGTTTGATCTTCTGCTTCCTGTTACGACCACCTCAGATAAGACATTGCTTTTTGCATTTATCATCAATACTTCATGCAAGTCTTTTATCGTAATCGTATCTGATTGCATACCTGCAAAACTCACAACGATCTTCTTAAAATTTCCATGATGCTGTAATTTGAAAACACCATTTTCATTTGTTCTTGCATTTTTGCTTTTATCTTCTAACCAATGGATATTAACACCTGTGATTGGATTGAGGTCTCCTTTTTCATTTTCTTCAACAACTACGCCCGTTAGAATGTGGTTGTGGTCATGATGATCATCTTTCTTTGCTTTTACAGCCGTAATTTTACCGTTTTCCATTCTCGGATATAAACAACATTCATGTAATTGTTCATATACTTGATCATCGGCACGTACATTGTCTACATCGTGTCCAACGGCAGCAATGCCTTTTTTTATTTCTTCTAAAGGTGCTTTTTGATGATTATGTTTTACTACCAGCTCTTTTGTGTTTACATCCCAGATTGCTGATGTAACACCATTAATAATTGCCGCAGTTTCGATTCTTTTTTTACATAGAGCACAGTTTCCTGCTACATGCATAGTGGTTGTGCTATCAACAGAAACGGTTGTTGTAGCACTACTATTGTTTGTTGTAGCACTAACTGTTAATGGCGAAGCTTGAACTTTTTCTAATCTAGGATATAAGCAGCATTCATGCAATTCGGCATATGCTTGATCGTTTCCTCGTACATTCTCAACATCATGTCCGACAGCCGCAATGCTTTTTTTAATCGTTTCTAATGTTGATTTTTTAGCACTATAAGTTAATGCCAGCTTCTGGGTATCTTCACTCCATACGGCGTTCGACACCCCCGGAAGATTGGCTGCTTTTTCAATACGTTTTTTACACATACCGCAGTTTCCAGCGACATGTAATGTTACCGTACTGTCTTGTTTAGCAATATTAGATGTAGCTTTCAGCGAAGTATTTGCAAGAAAAATAAATAAAGGTATAAGTGCGTATTTTAATAATTGTTTCATGATTTTTTTAAAATTTTGAAATAGTAGTATACTTCAGCTTTTATAGCTAAAGTGTGACCTTGGTTGTCTTTAAAGACCTATTAAAAAATTTAAAAATCAGATTCTGAAGTTACAGTTTATCAAATAAGGAGAGATATCAGATGCTGACATCGGTTTATTTGACACGAAAACACATTTGGAATTGGCAATGTTTTCGAAGTAGTTTTGATTTATAATAATCCAGTTTAATACTAGAATAGCAGGACTGATAACTGGATAAACCTTTGCACTATCTGATGAAAAATGATTGTCATCAACGTTTTTTAAATCGACAGAAACATTTTTACATTTATTATCATCAGTGGATTTATGCTCTTCCGAAATAGGACTTTTATGGCAGGAGTCGTTTTTTTTGCATAATGTACATTCTGCATGTGATGACTCGTCTTTATTCAGAGAGATAGATTGTGTCTCTCCGTGGCAAAAATGAAAATACACAGTTGCACTAGTCGCTGTAAGAGAATAGTGAAAAATCAAGATAAGTATGATCAACTGTTTCATTTCTACAAAGCTAATAAACAACTAGCGCTCTAAAAAATTCTAGTTGTCATATTATTGCTACAATATTGATCTTAAAGAATTTCATAAGTAAAAATAAAAAAATCCTTGCGCAGGCAAGGACTTTTTTATTAACCTTTTATTGATTTAATAAAATTTGGAATTTCGTCCAAATAATTTTCTTTAGCCAATAGTTTGACAAATGCAGTTCCAATAATTGCTCCTGTTGCATAAGTTGTTGCTTGTTCAAAAGATTGTCTATTAGAAATTCCAAAGCCAATTGCTAAAGGACTTTTTAGATCCATATCTTTTATGCGTTGAAAATAGGCAGTTGTCTTATCTCCTACGCTTAATTCTGTTCCTGTTGTTGCATTAGAAGATAGTAAATAGATAAAACTGTTAGAAAGGTTGTCGATCTTTCTAATTCGCTCTTCAGAAGTCTGTGGAGTAACGATAAAAATATTGGCAACATCATTTTGTTCAAAAACATTTTTATACAGTTCCTCATATTCATACATGGGTAAATCCGGTACGATAATGCCATCAACACCAACTTTTTTACAGTCGGCACAAAATCGCTCTACGCCATATTGTAACAAAGGATTCACATATCCCATTAGAAATACAGGAATAGTGACATGTTTACGGAGCTCTTTTAACTGTTCAAAAAGAGTCTCTACGGTCATGCCGTTTTTTAGTGCTATCTCTGAACTATGTTGGATGGTAGGACCATCAGCAACAGGATCAGAGTATGGAAACCCTATTTCTAAAAAATCAGCTCCTGATTCTTCCAATTTCTTAGCGATAGCCACTGTACTGTCCAGCGTCGGATATCCGGCCGTAAAATATATAGATAGGAGACCCTGATCTCCTTTTTTTTGTATTTTTCTCATTGTATTAAAAACCGAAATATTTCATATAATTGTCCAAATCCTTGTCTCCACGACCTGAAAGACAAATGACCACAGTTTCTTCTGGTTTCAATTCCATCTTTTCTAAATATGCTAGCGCATGAGCACTTTCGATGGCTGGTATGATCCCTTCAAGTCTTGTCAATAACAGTCCAGCTTCCATTGCTTCTTTATCAGTTACGCTCACATAGTTGCCACGGCCAGATTTAAATAACCAGGCGTGCTGTGGACCAATTCCCGGATAATCCAAACCTGCAGATATGGAGTATGGTTCTATGACTTGTCCATCTGGGGTCTGCATCAGAAGCGATCGGCTTCCATGTAGCACACCCTCTTTTCCAAGTGCTGTTGTTGCGGCAGACTCGCCAGAGTCTACACCTAATCCTGCAGCTTCTACAGCAATCAGTTTGACGGATTCTTCGTCTACGAAATGGTAAAACATACCTGCTGCGTTGGAGCCTCCTCCTACACATGCTATCGCATAATCAGGATTGTATTTACCAGTTTTTTCAAACAACTGTTTTTTTGTTTCTTCTGATATGATCGACTGAAAGCGCGCAACCATATCGGGGTAGGGGTGTGGGCCTACAACAGAACCAATAATGTAATGTGTATCTACAGGATTATTTATCCAATCTCTAAGGGCTTCATTAGTAGCGTCTTTTAGTGTTTTACTTCCCGACTCTGCAGGGATAACTTCAGCTCCCATCATTTTCATACGAGCAACATTCGGTGCTTGTCTTTCAATATCGATCGCGCCCATATACACGACACATTGTAAACCTTTTAAAGCACATACCGTAGCAGTTGCCACTCCATGTTGTCCGGCGCCTGTCTCAGCAATAATTCTTTTCTTACCTAATCGTTGTGCTAATAAGATTTGACCGATGGTGTTGTTTATTTTATGCGCACCCGTATGATTGAGATCCTCTCTTTTTAAGTAGATATTACTCCCATATTTTTCTGAAAGACGGCTTGCATAGTATAGCGGTGATGGTCTTCCAACGTAATCTCTCAAAAGTTGATTAAACTCTTGCTGAAAACTCGGTTCTTGAATGATATCTAAATATTGCTCACGCAGTTCTTCTACATTTGGATATAGCATTTCCTGGAATGTAAGCACCACCAAACTGCCCATAGTATCCTTTTTCATTAACCTGATATTTGCTCATAACTCATGTTTTTCAATGTCTGTTCTAATAATTCTACATTTTTTATCCCCGATTTAAATTCAAATTTTGAATTTAAATCGAGACCATATAAACGATGATCAGGAAATTGGCTTGCTGCTATCACATTTTCAGCACTCAAGCCCCCACTCAAGAAGTATGGTTTTTCGAGCGTGTAGTTTTTTAATAGGTTCCAATCAAATTGTATTCCCGTACCACCGTGATTGACGCTTTTGGTATCAAATAAAAAATAATCAACTGCGTCATCGTATTTCTTCAATGATTGCCAGTCAAACTTTTCATCAATTCCAAAAGACTTGATGATCATGATGCTACGTGATTTAAATTCTAAACAAAAATTTGGATCTTCATGTCCATGAAGTTGTATTCCAGTTAATCCGAAAGTATCTATTTTTTCTAAAATTTCTTGTTCAGTCGCATTGACAAAAACACCAATTTTCTTTATCCCTTGGATGGATTTTATAAAATGGGCATCTAGGCTACTAACATATCTTTTTGATTGCTCATAAAAGATCAAACCCATATAGTCTATCGGTAATTTAATCAGATCAAGCATATTGTCTAGATCTTTCATACCACAAACTTTGATTTTTAAGCTCATGTTATTTATTTATAAGTTTTTTGAAACTATTTAATGCTCTTCCACTCCGTAATGATTCTTCAGCTTCATTAAAGCAATCAGCAAAGGTCTTCTCAGGATCAAATGTTTTAATTGCAAATGCTGCGTTTGTAAGTACGACATTGTTTTGAATATCATTGCCCTTATTGCTGATAATGGTTAAAAATGTATCTGCGGCCTCATTGATCGTCTCTCCACTCGCTAATGATGCTGGGGGTACAATATTAAATCCCAACTGAGGGATACTGTAATACTGTTCACCAGCGTTTGTGATGACTTTAAAGTCGCCCGTTAAAGATATTTCATCATAGCCATCGAGTGCATGTATAATCGAATATTGTTTCTCCGACTCCTGATATAGGTAACCATACAATCTTGCTAGCTCGAGACTGAAAACACCAACAGATTGAAATTTCGGATTTGCAGGATTCGTTAATGGACCTAACATGTTAAAAAAAGTTTTTACTCCTAGTGCCTTTCGAATAGGGGCAACAGTTTTCATTGCAGGATGAAACAATGGTGCGTGTAGAAAGCAAATATTTGCTTCTTCAAGTTGTCTGGAGAGTTCGCCCTTGTCATTTGTAAATTGATAACCTAAATACTCCATGACGTTGGAAGAACCACAGCCTGAAGAAACACCAATATTACCATGTTTAGCGACATGGTAACCTGCTCCAGCTACAATAAATGAGGCTAATGTAGAAATGTTAAATGTATTCTTGCCATCGCCTCCTGTACCACATAAATCGATTAAATTATAACCGTCAAAATCTACTTTAAGGCATAGGTCATACATGGCATCTCTAAATCCACCTAGTTCTTCCACACGGATGCTCCGCATGCCATATGCGGTCATGAATGCTGCGATTTGATGGCTATCATATTTTCCCTCTGTAATATTGATCAGGATGTCATAAGCCTCTTTTCTGCTGAATGATTTATATTCGAATAAATGCGCTAATATTTTTTTCATGCTGCTATTAAAATAAAAAAAGGCTTACCTAAAAAGGCAAGCCTACTATTTTGATGTATAGATAAATCTAAGCAATAGTTTTTTGCCACAACAGTTTAACTGTTATGCCACCACCAAGACTTATTTAATACGTTTATATTCATTTTATTATTGTTATAGCAAATATGGTTGATTATTTTAAAAAAAACAAGGATTTAGTGAATTATTTTAATATGTCACAAAATGAGCTAAATTATTTCCTTTCGAAACCAATGTAAAAGATCCAATTTTCCCCGAATCTAAGTAAAGTGATACAACCAACTTATTCTTTACTTTTAGGAAGTAAATATGATTTGCATTTTTTCCTTCTAGATCGATATCTTTTGTTTCTTTCTTAGGAAGTTGAAAGTAGTTGATATAGTGTATCTGACTGCTGTCTTTCATCTGAATATTAAGTCTTACTTCATTCAAACTTGCTTCGAGATATTCAAAATATTCATCTGTTAGTTCCTTGTTGATCGTTATATATTGACTCAATATGACGTCAGTGGCCAGAGATTGATCATAAAGTGCCGCGACAAATTTCTTTATAAAAACTAAATTCGTGTCAGCAGTTTCATATTCGTGACCAAAATTAATCTTTGGTGCTATGAGTAGTAGAAGCAAACATATACCTTTTAAGTATGTCATCATAATAATTAAGACTAAAATATAGTTAAAAGGATTAATAGGTATAAAAAATGCCTTACAAATCATTGTAAGGCATTTTTTATTAATACTCGTCCTCGTTAAAGAAGAAATCATCCTTAGTAGGATAATCTGGCCAAATTTCTTCTATATTTTCATAAGGCTCACCGTCGTCCTCTAAATCTTGTAAATTTTCGATTACTTCAACAGGAGCACCAGAACGAATACCATAGTCGATTAATTCATCTTTTGTTGCCGGCCAAGGGGCATCTTCTAAATGCGAAGCTAACTCTAATGTCCAATACATAATAAAAACAGATTAAGTTTTCAATTTTCGCAAAAATATAATTTAATTTGTCTTTAGCAAGTTATTTGTTATTTATTTTTCATGAATGATATTAATGTGTTGATATTCAGTTGAAAAAAATATCATGAAGTTATCGTTAATATGCTAAATATTTTCAAAATCGTCACCTTTTTCTTCTAAAGCAGATAATCGAGGAGAAACTGATTTGATATCAGTATTAGGATAATCAGCTTCTATTAGACCATCTCTCATTCGGACGATTCGATGTGCATGTTGTGCGATATCCTCCTCATGCGTTACCAAGATAATCGTATTTCCTTTCGAATGAATTTCTTCTAAAAGTCCCATAATTTCAATAGAAGTCTTGGTGTCCAAATTTCCTGTCGGTTCATCAGCAAGAATGATAGAAGGATTGTTGATCAATGCACGTGCAACTGCTACACGCTGGCGTTGCCCGCCCGAAAGCTCATTGGGACGGTGATCTATACGATTACCTAAGCCAACACTATTTAAAGCTTGAGTAGCTTTTTCTTCTCGTACACTTTGTTTAATACCAGCATATATCAAAGGAAGAGCAACATTTTCCAATGCTGTGCTTTTGGGTAATAAATTGAAAGTCTGAAAAACAAAACCTATCTCTTTATTTCGGACTTCAGCCAATTCATCATCAGACATTTCACTAACATTAATACCATTTAAAATATATGCGCCATGATTAGGAGTGTCCAAGCAGCCTAAAATATTCATTAATGTTGATTTTCCAGATCCAGATGGTCCCATCAATGCAACAAACTCACCCTTCTTTATATTTAAAGAAACAGATGTTAATGCATGTATTGTTTCTGTTCCAATTGTATACTGTCGGGCAATTTCTTGAATTTCAATTAATGTTGAGGAAGCCATAACGAACATTTTTTTATTTGGTTATTAAATTACAATTTATTCTGCAATTTCCAATGTAATAGCATTTTATTATAAACGTGATCTTCTAAATCCGAAGCATTCTTTTCAGTGTATTCTCGCGTGTTTATTGGTGCAAATACTTGTATGTTTACTGTGCCGGGGTGTGAACCTAATTTATGACCATCATCCCATAAGATTTCCCATGCATTTTCGATCACAATAGGTATGATCGGAATATTATTTTCGATTGCCATACGGAATGCTCCGGATTTAAATGGATGTATTGTCGGAGGATATTGTTTATCAATTTTTCCCTCAGGAAATATAACGAGCGTCTTTCCTTCTTTTAACATGTCGTTAGCTTTTTTGAATGATCTAAAAGATGACATTTTACTTTTACGATCAACAGGTATATCGATTGTTTTGAAGAAAATTCGGGTCACAGGATTTTTTAATAATTCAGCTTTTCCAAGAAAGGTGATCGCTCTGGGTGAAATATAGGTCATCGCTGTAATATCTAGAACCGAAGTATGATTAGCACAAAGGATATAGGGCTTAGACCAGTCAATCTTTTCCTCAAACTTGACGCGATAAAAAATACCTGCACAATACGACCCGAGTAAACTCATCCATCTCCTAAGAAAAGCTATTTTAGTATAATTCTTTATTGGATTTCTTGCATACAACCAAATGGCAGGAAAAAGAAAGCAGAAAATGATAAAAACACTTGCGAAGTAAAAGTAGCTGTGCAGTTTCTTTAAGAATATAATCATCAAATAGTAAGGTGTCTTAATTTTGGGCTAATATATTATAAAAAGGGGGATATAAATCCCCCTTTTGTACATTTATCGTAAGTTTTACTTACTTAATTCAGCATAGTATTTATGAAATAGAGGAATCGTCGAAATACCTTTCAAATAATTTTCAATCCCGTACTTTTCATTTGGAGAGTGCAAGTTGTCACTGTTGAGCCCGAAACCTAACAAAACCGTTTTTAATCCTAAAACTTCTTCAAATAAAGCAACAATAGGAATAGAACCACCACCACGAGTAGGAATAGGTTTTACTCCAAATGTTTCCGTGAGTGCTTTTTCAGCAGCTTTATAGGCTACACTGTCTGTAGGAGTGACGACTGGTTCACCACCATGATGCGGTTTAACTTCTACATGGACATATTTTGGAGCAATTGCTTCAAAATGTTTTTTGAATAAATCAGTGATACGTTGTGAATTTTGATTTGGAACCAAACGCATGGAGATTTTAGCAAATGCTTTAGAAGGTAGTACAGTTTTTGCACCTTCACCAATATAGCCACCCCATATACCATTTACTTCCAATGTCGGACGAGTACCTGTACGCTCTATGGTAGAATAGCCTTCTTCACCCCATAATGCTTCTACACCTAGATCTTTTTTATATTCTTCGATTTCAAATGGAGCTTTATTCAATTCATTACGCTCTTCCTGAGAGAGTTCGACCACATCGTCGTAAAATCCAGGAATTGCGATATGATTATTCTCATCATGCAATGATGCAATTAATTTTGCTAATACGGTAGCAGGATTTGCAACAGCACCCCCGTAAACGCCAGAGTGTAAATCTCTATTTGGACCGGTTACTTCTACTTCTACATATGATAGTCCTCTTAGTCCTGTTTCTAATGATGGAGTTTCTAGACTAATCATAGAGGTGTCAGAAATAACAATGACATCAGCTTTTAATTTTTCCTTATTTTCCTTGACAAAAGTTCCAAGATTAACAGATCCAACTTCTTCTTCACCCTCTATCATGAATTTAATATTGCAAGCAAGTGCATTATTTTTCATCATGTATTCAAATGCCTTCACATGCATGTAGAATTGTCCTTTGTCATCAGCAGAGCCGCGCGCATAGATTTTACCATCACGAATAGTTGGTTCAAAGGGCGGGGTATCCCACAATTCATATGGATCTGCAGGTTGCACATCATAATGTCCATAAGTCAATACTGTAGGAAGTGAAGGGTCAATGATCTTTTCTCCGTATACAATAGGATTACCAGCAGTTTGACAGATTTCTACCTGATCTGCGCCAGCTTCCTTTAACTTTTGTGCGACAAATTCCGCAGTCTTTTCAACATCTCCTTTGAATTTTGGATCAGCGCTTACTGATGGGAGGCGTAATAAATCAAACAACTCATCTAAAAATCGTTGTTTGTTTGCCTCAACATATTCTTGTATCGTTTGCATAGTATGAATGTATTTATAACAAAAATAGGTAAAACATTATAATTTCACTTTGAGAATTATGGTTTTAAAATCATTATTAAAGGATTTAAAAAAAAGATTAAAATTGTTGTAACATTTCCATGCATTGCTCATCTAATAAGAACAACAATACAATATATTTGCACAGTTTTATTAACCAACGTGATAATTATAGTTTTTAGATGAAAAGAAAAACGATTTTCCATTTGCTGTTGCTATTACCGATGCTTGTGAGCTTTTGCTTTGCTCAGAGTAAAATTCAAGGTAAAATTAGTGATGCCAAAGATCAGCAGAAGTTGTCAAATGCAACAGTCATGCTTTTGAGTGCCAAAGACTCTATTCTTTTAGATTTTACCAGATCTGATGAAAATGGTAATTTTTCGTTAAGTACACCCATACACAGTGAAGCAGTACTTATTGTAAGTTATCCCAAATATGGAGACTATTATACCGAAATTTTACCAAATCAAGATTATTTAGCATTAAAAGTTGGTTTGACAAATACAGCACAGCTTTTACAAGAAGTTATCGTGACAGGTCGCATTCCGATCACTATTAAAGGAGATACTACGGAGTATGATGCAGGTAGCTTTAAAGTGGAAAAAAATGCAAAAGTCGAAGATTTATTGAAAGTATTGCCGGGTATTACGGTTGATGCATCAGGAAAGATTACTGCCCAAGGTAAAACTGTGAAAAGAGTTCTAGTTGACGGTGAAGAGTTCTTCGGGGATGATCCAAAATTAGTAACTCGTAATATTCGTTCGGACATGGTCGACAAAGTGCAGGTCTATGAAAAGCAGTCTGAACAAGCGGAACGTACTGGAGTCGATGATGGAAATAAAGAACAAACGATCAATGTAAAGCTAAAAGAAGGTTCTAAAAACGGAGTCTTTGGTAAAGCTGTTGCCGGAGCGGGAACTGATGATTACTACAATGGACAGCTAATGCTAAACAAATTTAAAGGTTCACAAAAGATATCCGCTTACGGATTATTTGGAAATAACGGTGGTACATCATTGTCTTGGGAAGATGCTCAGAAATACGGCTCGGATTCAGGAGTTAGTTACAATGATGATGGAATGTATTTCAGTTCAGGAGGAGATGATTTCTCAGGATCTGGCTCTATAGGAATACCTAAAGTCATCAATACAGGTGTCAACTTTTTTGATAAATGGAAAACAGATAAACATAAATTAAATTTAAGTTACAAATACGGAAAAATTGAAAGTGATGGTAACGAGACGACAAATAAACAAAATAATCTCGAGGACGGTATTCAATTTACAGATAAAGTAAGAAACGCTAAATCTGATTTAACGAAACAAAGAATGAATTTGAAGTATGACTTGAAGTTTGATTCGTTGACAACGTTAACCATTCAAGGTAATGCCTCAAAAAGTAAAAATTGGACTGACGATCGGTCTTTTTCAAAAATGACAAATAAGAATGGTGATTCATTAAATTCTGATTCGACGAATAATAGTCGAAATTCGAATGCGCAATCTTTTGGTCTTAACGCTTTCCTAACAAAGAAATTTAAAAAAGCCGGTCGTTCGATCTCTTTGAATATGAATATCAATAGAGCTGAAAATGATGGTGATGGATATTTACTTTCAAAAATTAAGTATTATGAAAAAAATGTATTGTCAAGAGATACAATAACCGATCAGTATAAATTAAATAATGGTAATAATACAAGTAAAGGTGCTACATTAACTTATACTGAACCACTAACGAAGAAATTGAATCTTTCTCTAAATTATGGTTTGAATAAAAATGATAATAATTCATCGCAGTTCTCTTATAACAGAGATCAAGCAGGTAATTATAATGTCTTAGATAATCGTTTTAGTAATGATTATAGTTACGATAGGTTTTCTAATAATTATAAGGTTGCACTAACTTATAAAGATGAAAAACTTCGAGCCAATTTCACGAACAGTATAAATGATGATCAATTAAAGCAATCTAATAACCATTCGAAAGAACAAGTTCAACGTTCGTTTTTAACTTACAATCCTAATTTGAATATTAGCTATAATATTACAAAAGGGAAAGGAATTTATTTTAGTTATTCAGGAAGAAATCAATTGCCATCTTTGAATCAGATTCAGCCCATTCTTGATAATACCGATCAATTAAACTTCGTGATTGGTAATGAGAATTTAAAACCCTCATTTAGCAATAGTTTTAATGTAAATTATAATTCTTTTAAAATTCTTTCAGGCTCTTATACCTATTTGGGTGCAAATTATAGTAATCAGAATGACGCATTTGTTCAGAATATTACAACTGATAATAATGGTAAAAGTACTTATCGTTGGGAGAATTTAACAGATAAAACGAATCAATCAATAAATGTATATGGTGGTTTTCATTTTAAATTGAATAAAGAATTGGGAATTGAAAACTCTCCTAGGATAGCAGTTTATGGGTCAAAGAATTATAATATGGTCAATAAGGCATTAAATAAAGTTGATGTATTAAATTATAATTTTACATATGCCATTTCTAGGAATATGAAAAAGGGATTTGATTTCGATATCAATTTGACACCTGGTTACAAAACTATGAGCTCTTCTTTACAGCCTGATGTAAATAGTAATGGTTTCACCTTTGGATCAAACGGAGGGATGAGCTATTATTTTCCTAAGAAATTTAAAGTTTATGTCAACTATGATTATACCTATGAAGCCTCTACTGACGCCTTTGCGACAAAGCTTGATCAATTTTTGATTCACCCGGGGGTAAGTAAAAAGTTCTTAAAAAATGAATCATTAGAGTTGGATTTTACAGTAAATGATATCCTGAATCAAAACAAAGGATTTGAACGTAGTCAAAATAACTCAGTTTTCACACAGCGTCGTTATGATACGATCCAACGTTATTACATGTTGAAATTGAGCTGGGATTTCACAAAAATGTTTATGAATTAAAAATAATTTATGAAAGTATTAAAATTTATAGCAGTTCTATTCTTACTGTTTGTAGTAGGGGAGAGTAAAGCACAGTATACCCTTTTTTCAAAGACCGGAACAATTACATTTGATAAGACAATGTATATTAAAAACATCATTGCTAAGCAATTTGTAGCAAAAGCAGATGAAAATTCTCGTCATTGGTTTCAAGAAATGGTGACAACAGCGCCTCAAAGTGTTACAATTCAAAAAACATTGAAATTTAATGGTAGTGAAACTCTTTTTGAGCCTGTTAAGAAGGAGCTTGATCCAGCATCATCACGTTACATGATGCAATTAGCATTAGATTTTGACGGGGTTACATCTTCTAATCTTGAACAAAATAGCTATAAAAGATTCAATGACATATTTGGAGAAAAGATAGTAATTCAAGATTCCTTGAAGAAAATTAAATGGAAAATTACAGATGAATATCGTGAAATTGCTGGATTTAACTGCAGAAGGGCCAATGGTGTTACTTCAGATTCAATTTATGTGATTGGGTTTTATGCAAATGAAATACCTGTATACGGTGGTCCTGAATCAATAAATGGTCTTCCAGGAATGATTTTAGGGCTTGTGGTTCCTAATCAACATGTTTCCTATTTTGCCTCTAAAGTTGAACTTTCTAGTGCTCCAGTAATGGATAAGAAAGTATTTGAAGCCAAAAAAGTTAAAGTATTAACAAGAGCTGAGGTCGATAAGCAATTTACACAGACTCTTTCGTCAGGAATGATGACAAAGGATATGGTTAAATATATTATGCAGCTACTTTTATTGTAATTGTAAAACCAAGCTGTGTATAATTTAAAAAGCCCTTAAATATTATATTTAAGGGCTTTATTAATATAAAAAAATAATATCAAAATAAAAGGCGCTTTTAAAGCGCCTTTTATTTTGATTAAGATAAATAATAATTATTTACCATCATTTTTCTTAGCAGTAACTTCGTTACGAATTTCTTGTGCTAATGTTTTAATGTCCTGTAATCCTTTGCGTACACGAGTACCAGCAGCAGAGTTACCATTGTTGAAAAATTTGTCTGCATCTGCTTCGATTGATGCTACTAACTCTTTTAATTTTACGTAGTTTTCCATTTTAATAATTATAATTTTAGTTTTATGGTCCTGTTTATTACTCTAATTAACACAATAAATATACAAAAACCAATTTAATAGAAAATATTTTTTCTGAAAAAAATCTGTTAAAAATTGTAAAATATTATTATTCTACAATTTTTAATTCATTTATGATATTGGTCGCTCCAGCAAATTTGTCAATAACAAAAAGAACATATCGAATATCAACAGATATTGTGCGTTGCAATTTGTGATCAAAAATGACGTCACCTGCCATTGCTTCGATATTACCATCAAAAGCCAAGCCAATTAATTCACCATTTCCATTTATTACAGGAGATCCCGAATTTCCACCAGTAATATCATTATCACTTAGGAAGTTAACAGGGAGATAACCAGCTTTATCAGCGTAACGGCCATAATCTTTATTATTCTGTAGATCGATCAATCGCTGCGGTAAATCAAACTCTTCGTCTCCTTTTTTGTACTTCGCAATTGTACCTTTTAAAGTCGTATAGTAGTTTTCTGCCGCGTCATTACGTTTATCTGCAGGTAGTGATTTAATAGAACCATACGTTAAACGTAACGTGCTGTTTGCATCAGGATAAAATTTACCTTTTGGATTTGAAGCCAATACACCAGCTACATATTTACGATGTGCTGCTTCAAATTTATCTGTAGCATCTTTATCCGCAATTGCAGATTCACGATATTTATTTAATAAAGCTGAAGATAATTTGTAGAGTGGGTCATTGTCTAATGCAATGGCTGTAGGATTACTTAAAAAGTTATTCAAACGCTCTTCAGATGCAAAAATACTATTTTTGATAGCCTCACGAATGTACGAAGTTAAATCATTATTGTTTTTGCTTGCCAATTCTGAAACGTAAGGCGCGATGTTACCAGCTTTTTTTGCATATAGGTTTAGTTCATCAATTAAAACATCTTCCTCAAGAGGCAAGTACATTTTTTCGTAGCCAGATGCAATAGCTGCTTGTAATCTTGGTAACAATTCTTTACGTTTTGCTTCATTCGACTTCACATACATATCTAGACCACTACCTATAGAGTACGGCAATGCTGCCAAGGTACTAGAACGGAGCATGCCACTTAAATAGTTGTCATGACGTGCCTTCTCGTTGGTTGCGGCATAATAAGCATTGATTGTAGCAATAACGTCGCCATATTGTTCTTTATTTTCTTTTTTATTAGCCCATTTATTGAATTTTGCTTCATCCTGCGCTTTAGTAATGGCAGTTTTATGTAAAGTTAAAGCATCGATCATTCCTTGACGATTTTTCCAGTAATTGGCGACTTGAGAATATTTAGAAGCATAGTTAATTTTAACTGCTTGATCTTTGTCCATGTATTTTTTCATGGCATCCATTCCTGTTTTAGAAGCTTCAACCCAAGCAGGATATGCAAATTTTACATTCTGATCAATTCCACCAGCAGGCATCCAACGGTTTGTGCGACCAGGGTAACCTAAAATCATAGCAAAGTCACCCTCTTTAAAGCCCTTTAAACTGATTGGTAAAAAATGCTTTGGTTTCAAAGGAACGTTGTCCTTAGCATATTCTGCTGGATTGCCATTTTTGTCACCATAAACACGGAAAATAGAAAAATCTCCAGTGTGACGTGGCCACTCCCAGTTGTCTGTGTCACCACCAAATTTACCAATACTGTTAGGAGGAGTGCCCACCAATCGAACATCGTTAAAATCTTGATAAACGAAATAGTAATATTCATTTCCATTGTAAAATGATTTTACGTTCACGATGTACTTCCCATTTTCGCTGTTCTCTTTTTCGATTTTAGCAATTTCTTGATTAATGATTTTTTGACGTTCAGATTCAGACATCTTATCATTTACTAACGATAAGATTCTTTTTGAAACATCATCCATACGAACAAAGAAACGAACGAATAACGACTTAGGTTTGAGCTCTTCTGATTTTGTTTTCGCCCAAAAACCATTGGTTAAGTGGTCATTTTCAGGAGTCGAAAGTTCGGCGATAGCTCCATAACCACAGTGATGGTTTGTGAATACTAATCCCTGATCAGAAACAATTTCAGCAGTACAACCACCATTGAATTGTACGATTGCGTCTTTTAAACTAGAATTGTTGATACTGTAAATTTCTTCAGCAGTCAATTTCAATCCTTTCTTTTGCATATCAGCCTCATTCAGGCGCTTCAAATGCATTAAGAACCACATTCCTTCATCAGCAAATGTGGTCAAACTTGCTGTAATAAGCAGCAATAAGATCCATAATTTTTTCATACAAACTTGATAAAAAAGTTTAGTTATTTACTACAAAGGTGGTTTAATTCTGCTTGAATTCAAAATGTAGCTTATGCAACAGCTACTTTTGAATAATAATGAAATAGTTATGTCAATTTTACGTCAATCTCAGAATCATTTAAAGCATAGGATAAGCAAGTGAATGCTTTTCATTACCTTTGTAAAATGCAGCAAACATTTGAAAATTTTAAATTGAATAAGCAGCTTTTGAACGCAATTGAAGAGGCAGGTTATTCGGTTCCAACAGAAATACAAGAAAAAACGATTACACCAATTCTTGCTGGTCAAGATATCATGGGAGTAGCACAAACTGGCACTGGGAAGACTGCTGCATTTGTCTTACCTATATTAATGAAATTGAAATATGCACAGGGGCAAGATGCACGTGCATTGATTTTGTCGCCAACACGAGAACTTGCGATGCAAATCGAGGAAAATATTCAAACATTTTCTAAATACCTTGATTTACGTACGGTAGTATTATACGGCGGATTAGGACCTAAAACCCAAATTGAAAATCTTGAAAAAGGAGTAGATATCATTGTAGCTACACCAGGTCGATTTTTGGACTTATACTTAGAGGGACATATCAACGTAAAATCGTTGAAATTTCTTGTAATGGATGAAGCCGATAAAATGATGGATATGGGGTTTATTTCTAAACTTCACCGTATTTTAGAAGTCGTACCCCGTAAAAGACAGAATTTATTGTTTTCAGCAACAATGAGCGAACTGGTTCGTAAAATTGCTGGTGATTTTTTAGCTTTCCCTACTATTGTGGAAGTTTCTGAACAAGCAACACCAGCCTCCACAGTAAGTCAAAGGGTCTATTTTGTTCCTAATCAAAAGACAAAGTTAAATTTACTACAACATTTATTGAAAGATGATGAGTCATTTCACCGTTTAATTGTTTTTTGTAAAACGAGGACAGTTGCAGATAATGTTTTCGCTTTTTTAGAACGTAAATATGGAAAAGATCAAGTACGTGTCATCCATGCCAACAAAGGTCAGAATACTCGAATTAACTCTATTAATGCGTTTAAAGAAGGAAATATTAGGATCTTAGTAGCCACAGATGTAGCTGCCCGTGGATTAGATGTAACCAATGTGTCCCATGTTATTAATTTCGAAGTACCCATTGTTACAGAAGATTATGTTCATCGTATCGGACGTACCGGACGTGCATTTAATTCTGGCGATGCTATTACTTTTTGTAATGATGCAGAAAAGCATTATTTCAGAAAAATTGAAAAGTTAATGCGCCAATCTGTAGATGTTGCACCTTTACCAGATGAAGTTTTTGTAGAAGAAACTCCTTATTTCGAACGTCAAATCATTGCTAAAGAAATTGACAATCAAAAGCGAAAAGATGATCCAGATTTTAAAGGAGCTTTTCACGAAAAGAAATTTGTGATTAAACAGAAAGAAGCAAAAGCATCACAACGTGCTTCAGGGTTTAAATCCAATAAAAAGGGTCCTAAAACTTCGACTAAAAGAAATTATAGAACGAAATAGTGAGACTAACACCCATTAATATTGTATCGGCATGCCTGATAGCTTGGTATTTTGTAGAAGATATGGCAGACGGAAATCCGTTGCTAACTATTACAGCACTCATCAGCTTACTTGTTGTACTTCTATTCGTGGATATTTTCTTTCGTGTTATTGTCAAACAAGATAAGAAGTTATGGCTTTATGAATTATTTTTTATAGTAGCAGTAGCGATATTGACTTTGATCATAAAAATAACATAATCCCATTTATACATAGCATTTATAAATGGATATACTTTTAATAGATTCATAGGCTTTAAAACCGAGTGAAAAGAGCTGTTAAATACAGCGATCAGCATTCACTCATTATTAAAACAAACAATATTATAATGAAAAAAGCAGAAATAAAATTACAGATTGAATTGGACGAAACCAATGTGCCAAATACAATAACTTGGTCTTCAAATGATGGTGAATCTTCTGATGAACTACCTGCAAAAGCCATGTTTTTAGCATTATGGGATTCAGCATATAAAAATTCAATGCGTATCGATTTGTGGACAAAAGATATGCCTTATGATGAAATGAAACGGTTTTTTTACGAGACATTACAAACATTAGGTGATTCATTTCTTCGTTCTTCTGGAGGAGATCCTATGGCAGAGAAAGTAATCGCTGATTTACGTGACTACTGTGCACATTTTGCGGATAAAATGGAAGTATTAGAGCAACAAAACTAATTTTTTAATATGAATTACTTTTTGGTCAAATCAGAACCCTTTAAATACAGTTGGGAACAATTTAACAAGGATGGTCAAACCTTTTGGGATGGTGTACGTAATTATCAGGCACGTAATAATCTCAAAGCAATGAAAGAAGGTGATCTTGTTTTATTCTACCATAGTAATGAGGGCAAAGAAGTAGTAGGTATAGCAAAAGTTGTAAAAGAATATTATCAGGATCCCACAACTGAAGATCCGAAATGGGTTGTTGTTGATTTAGCTCCAGTCGAAACATTCAAAAAATCGGTCACTCTTGAACAGATAAAAGCTGATGAATTTCTTCAAGATGTTGCTTTAGTTCGTCAAGGAAGATTATCAGTGATGCCACTAAAAGCCGAAGAGTTTGATCGTATAGTCGCATTAGGGAGTGAGTAATAAGTGACTCCCAATTAGATTGAAAAAGCCTCAAATGATAAATTTGAGGCTTTTTCAATTAACCTTTATGATCAAATAGATTGACTAGGTTTTTCAATTCTGTCGCTTTATTGGGGTCTAGTTTACCACTTAAGATTAAGCGCAACTCACGGCGTCTCATGGCTTCGTCATAGAGCCTATGTTCCAATTCCGTTTCAGGAATAACTTTTGGAATAGGTTGCGGTTTCGCATGTTCATCTATAGCTACAAAAGTGTAATATGCTTCGTTGGATTTCTCTTTAGTACCCAAAGGTAAGTTTTGAGCAAATACTTCCATTCTTACTTCTATTGAAGTATTAAAAGCACGTGTCACTTTAGCCTCAATAGTAACCACTTCTCCTAATCGAATAGATCTTTTGAACGATACGTTATCAACAGATACCGTCACTACTGGACTGTTACAATGTTTCTGAGCAGCCATAGCCGAACAGATATCCATCCAATACAACAACCTACCACCCATCAAATTTCCAAAAGTGTTGGTATCGTTTGGCAATACCAATTCATTCATTACTGTAGTCGATTCTTTTGCACATTTATCCTTCATCTCTTTTTTATTATTAACGGAAGATTCCGTATTGTTGATCAATTATTTCTAAACTCACTTTGAAGGGAGTCGGTTCATAACCTAAGATTGATTTTGCTTTTGATAATATAAAACCAGTTTTCTGAGGACGATTTTCGGATTGATTGATTTCTGAAGCTGTTAATTCAAAAATTAAAGATTTATCCAGTTTCCAAAAATCCGCAATTTGGTAAACAGCTTCTGCAATTGTAAACATTTCTTCTCCGCTAATGTGGAAAACCCCAGTTACACGTTTTTTAATTGCTAAAATACATGCCTCTGCCAAGTCATCAACAAAAGTTGGCATACGCCACTGATCTTTTACTACATTTATTGATTCTTTACTAGATAGTTTTTCTTTTGCCCAAAGTACTAAATTAGAGCGTTTTGGGTTTGCATTTATTCCATATACTAGTATAGTTCTTAAAATTGCATAGGCGCATCCCGTATTGTGGATAACTTGTTCAGAACGTAACTTGCTCTTCCCATATTCACTCAATGGATGAGCCAAATCCTCCTCTTTATAAGGACCATTTTTTCCATCAAACACAAAGTCTGTGGATAACTGTACTAAAAAAGCATTTGATTGCTTGCAGTATTGGGCTAGCTGTTCGACAACATCAACATTCATCTTCTGGCACTTAGCCTGATCAGCTTCACATGCTTCAACACTTGTGATAGCCGCAGTATGTATGATATAGTTAGGTTTAAATTCTGATAAATAGTTATTTAGAAGTTCCGAATTCATTAAATCCAATTGTTGAAAATGATAATTTTCCTTATTTGGATTCTCATTTTCATGCATAGAGATTGCAAAAGTATCGTAGCTACTGTCTTTACTAAGACGATCAATCAGTTTTTGTCCTAAAAAACCATTAGAACCCGTTATTAACACTTTGTTGGAAACCATCATTAATTTGTGAATTGAAATTCTAGTTTTCCACTTTGTTTTAACATATTGTTGATAACCATGACTTCGAAATCAATGATACCATTCAATCCAGTGTAATTAATTTTATCTGGGTCATCTGTTGGCATATGATAATCTGGGTGACCACCGGTGTGGAAAAACAAAACAGGAATATTTTTTTTGTAGAAAGAGGTTTGATCTGAACCACCATTTCCGTCATGACCTGTATAGAACTTAATCTTTGGAGCAATGCCTTCAAATATTTCTGGCCACTTTTTACTTGTACCATATCCGATTACAGCAACACCCTGTTCAGGATTTAATCTTCCGATCATATCCATGTTCAACATGCCAGTTATCTTATCTAAGGGTAGGGTAGGGTGTTCGGTAAAATATTTGGATCCTATTAATCCTAATTCTTCTGCACCGAATGCAATAAATAGAAAATTATGACTTTCCTTTATATTATTTGTGCTATAGTAGCGTGCTAACTCCAATAAACCAGCTACTCCAGAAGCATTATCATCAGCTCCGTTATGTATTTTACCAACACCTAATGA
Organism: Sphingobacterium sp. MAE; assembly: GCF_056711605.1. NCBI lineage: Bacteria > Pseudomonadati > Bacteroidota > Sphingobacteriia > Sphingobacteriales > Sphingobacteriaceae > Sphingobacterium > Sphingobacterium sp. MAE. The sequence goes on from NZ_CM160044.1 coordinate 737,696, forward strand.
ATCTTTTGAACTTCCTTGATGACCAGTTCCTAAATGATCATAATGAGCGCCAATAACAATAGTAAGCGGTGCACCATTATCTAAAAATGCAATGATATTATCTGCCTTACGAATGCTGTCACTCACTTTAACTTTCCAGACTTTAGCTTCAAACGATTGACGAAATCCTTTTTCACCTAGCGGTTGTAGTTTAAGTTTTTTAAAATATTTTTCGATATAGTCAGCTGCCTTAAAGACTTCTTTACTACCTGTACCTCGACCTTTCATTTTATCACTTGCAAGGTAATGAATATGTTTTTTTACTAAATCTGGATTGCTATATTGAGCAATGCTGGGTAAACTAAAAATAGTTAGAAGTGCCAATATTGCCCATTTCATTTCTAATTTCATTGTCTTAACTATTGTTATTGAATAAAAAAAGCCTTGAATTTTCAAGACTTAAGGAAGTCATTTTTAATCTTCTACAATTTCACTATGGATACTTGTTTTTTCTTCTTTTTCTTCTTTAAAGTATTTTTTTTGAAAAAGTAGAATCAGAATTACGCCCACCGATATTGCAGAATCAGCGATGTTAAATACAGGTCGGAAAAATAAAAATTCCTGACCACCCCAAATTGGTAGCCAAGAGGGAAAGGTACCTTCAATAAGCGGAAAATAAAGCATGTCCACTACTTTTCCATGAAAAATAGTTGCATAACCACCACCCGAAGGGAATAAGGTCGCTTTGTCATACCAAGTACTTTCACTAAAGATTAAACCGTAGAAAGTAGAATCAATTATATTCCCAAGTGCTCCTGCAAATATTAAAGCAATATTGAGAATAAATCCTCTATTATATTTCTTTTGAACCATGTAATGTAGACCATAGCCGATTGCTCCAACAGCGATAATACGAAAAAGAGTAAGCATGAGTTTTCCAAATTCTCCACCAAATTCCATTCCATACGCCATCCCATTGTTTTCTATGAAATGAATTTGTACAAATTTACCAATCACTTCATAGCTTTGACCGATGGTCATATTTAATTTAACCCATAGTTTTGATATTTGGTCAATTAAAAGAACTAGAATTATTAAAATTACGGGTTTAGTATAGCCTTTCATAGTTGTAAAAATGGTCTTTACCGACAGTAAAGACCATTATCTTTTTGTATTTAAATAATATTAATATTGCTTATTCTTAGCTTCAATACTTAATGTAGTGTGCGGGACAGCTTTCAATCTTTCCTTTTGAATCAATTTTCCGGTCTCTCTACAGATACCATATGTTTTATTTTCAATACGCACTAAAGCTGCATCCAAATTGTCTATAAATTTTCGTTGACGCGCTGCTAATTGATTTGTTTGTTCTTTTTCCAAAGTCGCAGAACCATCTTCTAGTGTTTTATAGGTTCCTGCAGTATCATCTGTACCATTTGCATCACTATTGTTAAGTGAGGCAGTCAATGCTGAAAGTTCTTCTTTTGCTATTCTTAATTTTTCTAAAATAATGCTTTTAAATTCTTGTAGCTCTGAATCGCTATAGCGTGTCTTTTCGTTATTAGTTGCCATAATTTAAATTTTTTCGATTAAAACATTCAATTCCTTACCATCGATATCAATGTTATCTCCAGTGGTTAGTGATTCTTCGAATTTCAATGAATCCGCTAGAATTTCGGTACAAATATAAGATAAATTTTTATTCGTGGCTTGCTCAATATCAGCATCTTTACTAACGAAAACAACGATACGATCAGTAACTTCAAAACCCTTATCTTTTCTTAGGTTTTGGATACGGTTAACCAACTCTCGAGACAATCCTTCTTGTCTTAATTCGTCAGAAATATGAATATCTAGCGCAACGGTTAATTTAGCTAAATTAGCGACCTGCCATCCCGCAACATCTTCTGCTATAATTTCTACATCAGTTAATTGGATCGTATACGGCGTATCGGCTAACATTATTTCGCCATCACGTTCCAATTTCGCAACCTCTTCCATAGAAAGCGCATTGATTTTTGCAGACACTAACTTCATGTCTTTACCAACTTTCGAGCCAAGAGCTTTGAAATTTGGCTTTATTTTTTTCTTGATGATACCTGTAGTATCCGTAATGAATTGAATATCTTTGATATTAGTCTCCGAAAGTATCAAATCTTTTACCTTTTCAACCCGCTCTTGGAAACTATTATCCAATACTGGAAGTAATATTTTATTTAAGGGCTGTCTAACATTGATGCCTACTTTTTTGCGCAGTGACAGCGTCAATGATGAGATATCTTGAGCCAAGGACATGCGTTCTTCCAAATCTTTATCAACCAATTGCTCGTGATATATTGGGAAATTAGCTAAATGTACAGATTCAAAAGTTTCTTTTCCTGTTGCGTTATTCAGATCCAAGTATAATTGATCTGAAAAGAAAGGAGATATCGGAGACATTAACTTTGCAATGGTATCCAGACAAGTAAAAAGTGTTTGGTAGGCAGATATTTTATCTTCCGAATATTCGCCCTTCCAAAAGCGACGTCTGCAAAGACGAACATACCAATTACTTAGATGCTCATCAACAAAATTTTGTATTGCACGAGCGGCTTTTGTAGGTTCGAATTCTGCATAATACTCATCTACCTCTTTCGTTAAACTATTTAATAATGAAATTACCCAACGATCGATTTCAGGACGATTCGCTAGCTCGATATCTGCTTCCGCATAACTGAATTTATCAATATTCGCATATAAAGCAAAGAAAGCATATGTATTATATAAAGTACCAAAAAACTTACGACGTACCTCGTCCAATCCCTCTTCGTTAAACTTTAAGTTATCCCACGGAGATGCATTACTGATCATATACCAACGAGTAGCATCAGCACTATATTTATCTAACGTTGCAAATGGATCAATACCATTACCAAGACGTTTAGACATTTTATTTCCATTCTTATCTAAAACTAAACCATTAGATACGACATTCTTAAAAGCAACTGATTTTTGAAGCATCGTTGATATCGCATGCAGTGTGAAGAACCAACCACGTGTTTGATCTACTCCTTCTGCAATAAAATCTGCAGGAAATGCTTCTTTATATCCATCTTTGAATGGTAACGCTTCTCCTTTTGCTAATTTTTCGTAATCTAGACCCCATTGTGCATATGGCATAGCACCAGAATCAAACCAAACGTCGATTAAGTCAGGTTCACGGAATAATTTTTGACCCGCATCGGATACAAAGATGATATCATCTACATACGGACGGTGTAAGTCAAGTTGTTCCGTTCCGAATTTATCTAAGTATGATTTGTTTGTTTCTTTTTCTTTTTCTGTTAAAACATCTGACAATAAAGAAGCCTCTAATAAAGCCTTTAATTCAGGCATAGAGCCTACACATATTTCTTCATTTTCATCTTCAGAACGCCAGATTGGAAGTGGAGTACCCCAGTAACGAGAACGTGATAAATTCCAGTCAACTAAATTTTCTAACCAATTACCAAAACGCCCTGTGCCAGTTGCCTCAGGTTTCCAATTAATAGTTTTATTAAGAGCAACTAGATCATTTTTAACTGCTGTAGATTTAATAAACCAGCTATCCAATGGATAGTATAGAACCGGTTTATCTGTACGCCAGCAGTGTGGGTATGTATGTTCATATTTTTTGACATCAAAAGCCTTGTTGTCTTCTTTTAGTTTAATTGCAATGAGTACATCAGTAGGACGGAAATCTTTATCAGCACGTTCAGCATCCGAATAATATTCTTCTTTCACAAAACGACCAGCAAAGTCAGTAATTTCTTTTACAAAACGACCAGTACGATCTACTGTTGGAACCTCTTTTCCATTTTCATCCTTAATCAAAATTCCGGGTACACCTTGTTCTTTAGCTACTCTAAAGTCATCTGCACCATAAGTAGGAGCAGCATGTACGATACCCGTACCATCTTCTGTAGTTACAAAATCACCTGGGATTACACGGAAAGCCCTTTCTTGCAGTTCATCTGAAGTAATATAGGGCATTAATTGCTCATAACGTAAACCAACAAGCTCCTCACCTGTAACAGTTGCGGCCACTTCCCAAGGGATAACTTTATCCCCTAATTTATAATCTTGAAACGAAGCGTCTTTTCCTTCAGCTTTGAAATGTTTTGAAATTAAATCTTTTGCCAGTATAACAGAAACTGGTGCACCTGTATATTGATTGAAAGTTTTAATTTTTACGTAAGAGATTTTTTTCCCAACAATCAAAGCAGTATTGGACGGAAGTGTCCAAGGTGTAGTCGTCCATGCGATGAAAGCTACATCCTCGGCTGTATCTTCTACCAGAGTACCGATTGCTGGATGTAATTGATTGTTGATGAGTCTAAATTGAGCAACAATAGTAGTATCCTTCACATCTTTGTAAGTACCGGGCTGATTTAATTCATGCGAACTCAATCCTGTACCTGCAGCAGGGGAGTAAGGCTGTATAGTGTACCCTTTATAGAGAAGGCCTTTTTTGTAAAATTCTTTTAAAAGGTACCAGAGTGTTTCGATATACTCATTTTCATATGTCACATATGGGTTTTCAAGATCTACCCAATAACCCATTTTAGTAGTCAGATCATTCCATACATCAGTATATTTCATGACCTCTGTACGACAGGCATCATTGTATTCTTCTACAGTTATTTTTTTACCGATGTCTTCTTTTGTAATCCCCAATTTCTTTTCGACAGCAAGTTCGATTGGAAGCCCATGAGTATCCCATCCACCCTTACGTTTTACTTGAAATCCTTTTAGAGTTTTGTAACGGCAGAAGATATCCTTAATCGTACGACCCATCACATGGTGAATACCAGGCATACCATTAGCCGAAGGAGGGCCTTCATAAAATGTGTAAGGTTTATTTCCTGGACGGTTTGTGATACTTTTTTCGAATATTTTTTCCTGTTCCCAACGGGTCAATATTTCTTTGCCTATTTCCGGCAAATTAAGCTGCTTATATTCTTTATACATCGGTGTCTCGTAATCTTTTTCTAAAGGTCGCTAATTTAATCAATTAAGCTGAAAGCTGAAAGTTAAAAAATGAACAGTTTTAAGGCATATGTATTCCTCTTTGACGCAGAGTTAATGTACTTTTTAGTCAAAAAAACTACATTTGTAGCATTCGATATTGATCAGAAGGTACGTTTTTGTAAAACCAACAAAGCCCAATATCCAGCGAATATTGGGCTTTGGATTATATCTTTAATTTTTTATGCGGAGAAAGAGCTTCCGCAGCCACATGTACTTGAGGCATTGGGATTATTGAAAGTAAATCCACGCGCATCCAGGCCATTTCTGAAGTCAACCTCCATTCCTGCCAGATATAAGCCGTGTGCTTTATTCATAAAAACTCTAATTCCTGCAATACTGTATTCGCTATCCCCTTCTTTTTTCTGGTCGAAACCTAAAATATAGCTCATTCCAGAACAACCACCACCTTCAACACCAATACGTAATCCAAAATCATCTGAAATTTCTTGTTGATCTTTCAGCTTTTTTAATTCCTTTATTGCTCCATCAGTTAATGTTAAAGGAGCTTTCTCTGTTATAGTCTCTGTACTCATCGTGATAATATTTTAACCAACTTAAACAAAATTACATAATTTTAATAGAAAATAAGAGAGCTACAAATTTATGACATTGATTATACACTGCTATAATTCTGATCCTTACCTTTTGTGCAACAGGACTTAACGAGCAGACAAAAAATTTGTGATGACCTAACATGTCAATATCGATAATCTTTATTATACAACTTGTGTCGCTTCTTCAAGTCTTCTTGTTGATGACGTTGAAGTAATTCGTTACGAATTAAGAATATTGATTTTGTCATATTTTAATAAATAAGGTGATTTTATGATATTTTGTAATAATAAAGGGCGTTTTGTGAAGCCTTTTTTAAGTATTATACTATCTTTGTAGACTAAAATCATAATATTCATATTTTATACTAGATTAAAACAATGGAAAGAGATCAAGCCATTTTCAATTTGATAGCTGATGAGCTTAAACGCCAAGAAGAAGGTATCGAATTAATTGCATCAGAAAACTTCGTTTCAAAACAAGTTATGGAAGCTGCAGGTTCAGTTTTGACAAATAAATATGCTGAAGGCTTACCGGGAAAACGTTACTATGGTGGTTGCGAGGTAGTCGATGAAATCGAAACTATTGCAATTAATCGTGCAAAACAATTATTTGGTGCTGAATGGGTAAATGTACAACCACATTCAGGAGCACAGGCAAATGCCGCTGTGTTTTTAGCAACGATCAAACCTGGTGATAAAATCTTAGGTCTTGACTTATCTCATGGCGGTCACTTGACGCACGGTTCTCCAGCGAATTTATCAGGTAAAATTTACCAACCTTTGTTTTACGGTGTAAAAGAAGAAACTGGTCTAATTGATTATGAACAATTAGAAGAAACGGCACTTCGTGAAAAACCGAAAATGATTATCTGTGGTGCTTCAGCTTATTCTCGTGACTGGGACTATGCACGAATCCGCAAAGTTGCTGATGAAATTGGTGCTTTAGTTTTAGCCGATATTTCTCATCCAGCGGGACTTATCGCAAGAGGATTATTAAATGATCCACTTCCTCACTGTCATATCGTAACTACAACTACACATAAAACCCTTCGCGGACCTCGTGGTGGTATGATTATGGTTGGCAAAGATTTTGAAAATACTTGGGGAGTAAAAACACCAAAAGGCGAAACTCGTACTATTACACAATTGTTGGATCTAGCTGTTTTCCCTGGTACACAAGGAGGACCTTTGGAGCATACCATCGCAGCTAAAGCAATTGCTTATGGTGAAGCGCTTTCTGACGAATATATGGAATACATTGTTCAAGTTAAGAAAAATGCGGCTACTCTAGCACAATTCTTCGTCGAAAGAGATTATAAAATTATTTCTGGTGGTACAGATAATCATTTGATGTTGGTAGACCTACGAAATAAAGATATTTCTGGTAAAGAAGCAGAAGCTGTTTTAGGAAAAGCAGGTATTACTACAAACAAAAATATGGTTCCATTTGATTCTCGTTCTCCATTTGTTACTTCAGGTGTTCGTTTCGGTACAGCTGCGATCACGACACGTGGTATCAAAGAAACAGAGATTATCCAAATTGGAGAACTAATTGATGCAGCTATTGTAAATGCATCAAATGATTCAGAGCTTGCTAAAATCCATTCTAAAGTAAAAGAATTGATGGCAGCATTCCCTCTTTACAAATAAAATATAACATATTGCTATGTGGAAAAGTGCCTTAGAGTTGAATCAAGGCACTTTTTTTTGTGCAAATGTTAAAAAGTCTTAAATAATATTGTAATAATTTGATTACTCGATAATTTTCTCTTGTTTTGAGTATACAAAAATTGATCACTTCATAAATATCTTACTATACGGAATACATTTACTTTTTTGAACAGGTTTTAGTTAAATTAATTTGGTAACTGCTAAAAATAGGTGAAGTATGAGTGTTTTAAATAAAAAAACGGATCAAGAATTAATCCATATATATTTAGATGGTAAAGAAACAGCGTTAGCAGCTTTGTTAGAACGTTATAAATCTAAAATATATACCTCCATTTATATGAAAGTAAAAGATGAATATCTTGCAGAAGATATTTTTCAAGAAACTTTTATAAAAGTAATCAATACATTAAAAGGCGGTAAGTATAACGATGAAGGTAAGTTTTTACCTTGGGTTATGCGCATTGCACACAATATGATTATTGATCATTTCAGAAAAGAGAAAAGAGCTCCGAATATTGTCAATACCGAAGGATTTGATATTTTCGATGTATTAGACTTTAGTGATGAAAATGTAGAGTCCAAAATGCTCAAGGAGCAAAGGGATATTGATTTGAAAAAAATGATTCAAAAACTTCCAGATGATCAAAAAGAAGTTTTAATTATGAGACATTTTTGTGATATGAGTTTTAAAGATATTGCAGATATTACTGAGGTAAGTATCAATACAGCATTAGGTCGTATGCGTTATGCATTGGCAAACCTAAGAAAAATGATAGAAGGACAAAGTTTGATGTTGCAGATCGGATAAGACATACTGAAAAAATAATAATTTGTAAAATGGGATGAACTGCAGAAGTTCATCCCATTTATTTTAACTTTATCTGTAATAATGTCATATTTTTGTTTCACTTATCGTTCCATTATGGATTCGCGGATGATTTTAGTACATTAGTGTATGAAATTTTGTCTACTATGGTAAGGTGGAATATATTTTGATTAAGCATTTACAAAAACAAGGAAAATATTATGTATTGGATTTTATTTATAGGGATCATGGTGGTGAGCCTGATCGTACAAACCCGATTTAAAAATAAGTTTAAAAAATATTCTGAAATTCCATTGACAAGTGGATTGACAGGAGGGGAAATTGCTCAAAAAATGTTGACGGACAATGGGATCTACGATGTGCAAGTCGTTTCGATTCCCGATCGTTTAGGAGATCATTACAACCCAGCTGATAAGACGGTAAATTTGAGTCCAGAAGTGTACAGTGGCAGAAGTATAGCAGCTGCTGCAGTTTCTGCTCATGAATGTGGGCACGCTGTGCAACATGCTACAGCATATAAATGGTTAGGATTTAGATCAGCGATGGTACCAATGGTGAGCTTCGCCTCAAAATTGACATCATGGGTTTTGATGTTAGGTGTTATATTAATGGCCTTTTCACAAAATTATATTGTCTTAGCAATAGGTGTCGCAGCGCTAGCCATTACAACAATATTTAGTTTCGTGACGCTACCTGTAGAATTTGATGCGTCAAATCGTGCAAAAGCTTGGTTGAGTAACAACGGTGTAACACATAGTGCGGCAGAAGATGAAGGTGTCAGAGATGCCTTAAAATGGGCAGCTATGACCTACGTAGTAGCAGCATTAAGTGCGTTAGTTACTCTATTATATTATGCTTCCCTATTATTTGGAAGAAGAGATTAATTGTTTTAAGTATACTTACAGCATAAAAAAGTGAATATTTTTATCAATATTCGCTTTTTTTTATGTTTAACGCTTGGAATTGAATTCTATATGCTTCAGCTTCCGACAATTTTTTTAACTTTGCTTTTTATATTAGCATAGACTTACAATTATCATGTTTCAAAACTTACAGGATAAATTAGATAGGGCCTTTAAGGTTTTAAAGGGCCAAGGTAGTATTACCGAGATCAACGTTGCAGAAACGATGAAAGAAATTCGTAAGGCATTATTGGATGCCGATGTGAATTATAAAACTGCAAAGACATTTACTGACGATGTTAAACAAAAAGCATTAGGAGAAAACGTACTAACAAGCATTTCACCTGGACAATTGTTGACTAAGATCATGAATGATGAGTTGACAGCATTAATGGGAGGCACTGTTACCGAGTTAGAAGTTTCTAAAAATCCGACAGTTATACTCATTGCTGGTTTAAATGGAGCAGGTAAAACGACATTCTCGGGAAAGTTAGCGCTATATCTAAAAGATAAAAAAGGAAAGAAACCATTATTGGTAGCTGGTGATGTTTATCGTCCAGCAGCTATTGACCAATTGGAAGTGTTAGCTAGCCAAGTTGGTGTTCCTGTATATGTAGATCGTCATTCAACAGATCCTATTGCGATTGCAAAAGCAGGTGTTGAAGAAGCAAAGAGAAGTGGACACAATGTTGTTATTATTGATACAGCAGGGCGTTTGGCTATTGACGAACCCTTGATGGTGGAGATCACAGCTGTAAAAGAAGCTACACAACCGCATGAAATTCTTTTTGTTGTCGATTCGATGACAGGACAAGATGCTGTTAATACTGCAAAAACCTTCAATGATCGATTAGATTTCACTGGTGTTGTTTTGACAAAATTAGATGGTGATACCCGTGGTGGTGCCGCATTGTCAATTAAATCTGTTGTCAACAAGCCAATTAAATTTATAGGTACGGGCGAGAAAATGGATGCATTAGACGTGTTTTATCCAGAACGTATGGCTTCCCGTATATTGGGTATGGGTGACGTCGTATCTTTAGTAGAACGCGCACAACAGCAATTTGACGAAAAACAAGCTGCTGAACTTCAAAAGAAAATCCGCAAGAATAAATTTGACTTCAATGACTTTAAATCACAAATCCAACAAATCAAAAAAATGGGTAACATGAAAGATTTGATGGGAATGATACCAGGTGTGGGTAAAGCGATGAAAGACATTGAAGTAGATGATAATGCATTTAGACCAATTGAAGCAATTATTGATTCCATGACACCATTTGAAAGAGAAAATCCGGATGCTATTGATCAAAAAAGACGCATTCGTATCGCAAAGGGATCAGGTACTGATATCAATGAAGTAAATAAGTTGATGAAACAATTTGGTGACATGCGTAAAGTGATGAAACAAATGTCAAATCCTGCAATGGCAGCAAAACTTATGAAAAATATGCCTAAAATGCCAGGGAAATAAGATAGAACATATTTATTAAATCATTGTACCCTAAAAATTGACAATTTTTAGGGTATTTTTTTAAATGTCATTTAGTAAAATTCTAAAAAGATATCCAATTTAGTTCTGCAGATCTGATAAGGGAAGATGCAGAAATCATAAAAACATGAAATTTATAATTTTAGGCTTTTACAAATCGTATTTATTTTTTGTATTTTAGACTTAGTACTAATTGTAATAGAATTATTTTTTAACTTTGTAACACAATGGATGACCCCGGGCAATTATCGGAATACGGAAAGATACTTATCATAATTTTGATAGGGATATTTTTAGTCGCGATGACCATTATGGCAGCACGATTACTGTCTGTTAATAAACCTACACCCCAAAAATTGAGTACATATGAATGTGGTGAAGATGCCGTAGGCTCTTCTTGGGTACAATTCAACCCTAGGTTCTATGTTATTGCACTCATATTTTTACTCTTTGATGTCGAATTAATTTTTATTTTTCCTTGGGCGACCGTTTTTGGACAAGCTGAATACATCGCAGCCGATGGGAGGTGGGGTTGGTTTACATTAATTGAAATGGCATTATTTGTCGGTATATTGATCATAGGATTGATCTTTGTTTGGGTAAAAGGTGATCTAGAATGGGTAAAACCGATTCATCAACGTCCACATGTAAAAGTAAATATTCCAAGTACAGCTTATGATATGCTGAACCAAGCAACCTATCAATTGCGAAATCATAGAGAAGATCTGCAGGAAGAAGCAGTTATAGCAAAGAGTGATGTCGTATCCGCTTCTCCAAAAGTAGCTTTTAAGCCGAGATTTAAAAAACCAGGAGCAACATCATGAGTTTAGAAAGTCAAATACAGAATAATGGTGTTATTGTTGCCAAATTGGATGACCTACTCAATTGGGCAAGATTATCATCGATGTGGCCAATCAGTTTTGGAATAGCCTGTTGCGCTATTGAGATGATGGGAGCCATGGCTGCAAATTATGATTTGGATCGTTTAGGTGTATTTCCTCGTCCTTCTCCGAGGCAGTCAGATGTGATGATTATAGCGGGTACAGTAACGTTCAAAATGGCAGATCGTATCCGCAAGCTATATGAACAGATGCCCGAGCCAAAATATGTGATCTCCATGGGATCATGCTCAAATTGCGGAGGACCTTATTGGCAACACGGTTATCACGTAGTCAAAGGTGTTGATCGCGTTATACCCGTCGATGTATACGTGCAAGGATGTCCCCCAAGGCCCGAAGCATTGATCGGTGCTTTTTTAGAATTACAAAAGAAAATTGAAAAAGAAAGTTTACTGGGAGAACAGTTGTTCAATCAGAAAGCTTAATAGAATAGATATAGAAAAATAGACATGGGAAAAGATTTTTATGGTGATTTGCAATTAGGTGTTCTTGGCGGTGGTCAATTGGGCCGAATGTTGATTCAAGAGGCCATTAATTATAATGTTAATGTTCATATTCTTGATCCAGATAAGAATGCTCCTTGCCGTAAATTATGCAATCGTTTTGAGTGTGGCTCTTTGAGCGATTTTGAAACCGTATACAATTTTGGAAAAGATCTCGATATGATTACTATTGAGATTGAAAAGGTCAATGTGGATGCGTTGGAAAAATTAGAAGAAGAGGGTGTTCTAGTTTATCCTCAATCGCGTATTATCAGATTGATACAAGACAAAGGTTTGCAAAAACAATTCTTTAAACAAAATGACATACCTACTTCGTTATTTCAGCTGATTTCTACTAAGGAGCACCTGAATAATGCTAATTTAAGTATACCTTATATTCAGAAGCTTCGTAAAGATGGTTATGACGGTAAAGGTGTGAAGAAAATTAATTCATTAGCGGATTTAGAAACTGCTTTTGATGAACCATCTTTAATAGAAGAATGGGTAGATTTTGAGAAAGAGATTGCTGTCATTGTCGCAAGAAATGATAACGGTGATGTATCGACCTTTCCTATGGTAGAGATGGAATTCAATCCAGATGCGAATCTAGTTGAATTTTTGATTGCCCCATCTACTTATGGTTTTGATATTCAGCAACGGGCAGAAGAACTAGCAAAAAAGATTGCCAATGATCTACAGATAGTCGGATTACTTGCCGTTGAGATGTTCTTAACAAAAGATGGAGAGATATTAGTCAATGAACTAGCACCTCGTACACACAATAGTGGACACCAAACCATCGAAGGAAATTATGTATCACAATTTGCACAACATTTAAGAGCAATTTTCAATTTACCTTTAGGTGATACTCGCTGTCGTACAAATGCAGTAATGATTAATCTGTTAGGTGAAGAAGGCTATGAAGGATTAGCAAAATACGAAGGCGTTGAAGAAATTTTAGCTATGGAGGGCGTATACGTACATTTGTATGGAAAAAAATTTACAAAACCTTTCCGTAAGATGGGTCACGTTTGTATCATCAATGACGATCGAGAGTTAGCGATCAGCAATGCAAGAAAAGTACAAGAAATTTTGAAAGTAAAAGCTTAAGATATATGTCAATAGTGAACCAAGCCTTAGTAGGGATTATTATGGGAAGTAAATCAGACTTACCTGTTATGCAAGATGCGGTAGATGTATTAAAAACATTAGGAGTACCTTTTGAGGTGACTATTGTTTTCTGCGCATCGTACCCCACAGAGAATGTTTGATTATGCACAAGATGCCGCAAAAAGAGGATTGAAAGTTATTATTGCAGGGGCAGGCGGTGCCGCACATTTGCCAGGTATGGTAGCATCAATTACGCATTTGCCCGTTATTGGAGTTCCTGTAAAGTCTTCTAATTCGATCGACGGTTGGGATTCAGTATTATCAATCTTACAGATGCCCAATGGTATTCCAGTAGCTACAGTAGCTTTAAATGCGGCTAAAAATGCAGGTATTCTTAGCCGCTCAGATTCTTGGAACTCAAGATAAAGCAATTGAAAAAAATATCATTGCTTTTAAAGCTGATTTGGCAGAAAAAGTAATTGAAACAGCTGAAGAAGTCGAAAAAATGACCTTTTAATAGTCGTTAAATATAATAACAAAATAAAAGGGGCCAAGCCCCTTTTATTTTGTTATCATATTTTCCCTAAATGCTCCTGTACGTAGTCGTAGCTCTTTTTTAAACTCTCAAACTTGTTAGGTATATAAATGTCATCTTGTTCTACAAAAGCATATTTTAAACCTGCTTTTGCTTTCGCTTGAGCGATAGCGATGAAATCAATATGACCAGTACCCACCTCTGTATATTTCACTTCTTTCGAGATCGCACCGAAATCTAATTTATCAAATTCAGGACCGACAATTGTTTTAGTAAACCCTTTATCCATGTCTTTGATATGCCATAATTTGAATCGATTAGGGAATTTCTCAAACAAACTGACTGGATTCATTCCCGCTTTTTCAGCCCAATATAAATCAAGCTCAAAATCAACCAGATTAGGTTCAGTAAATGCTAATAGAACTTCCTCACCTCTAGTACCATTACCTAAATCCCTAAATTCCCAAAAATGATTATGGAAAGCAACTTTCAATCCATGCTTTTTAGCCTCTTCACCAGCCTTATTCAATTGTTCTGCTATGTATAGATAATCATCTTTCTTCAAAGCCGAAATGTCAAACATGGGAGATACTGGGGCTATGACATACTCTTGACCAAGTTCTTTTGCGGCATCAAAGTAGATATTCAGATCCTCTTTATCCTGATGATTACGACTAAAGTATTTTGACATGTCGTAATGACCACTGTGCGACTTTAATCCATTATCATCCAATACTTTTTTTAAGGCTTTGTAATCTAGACCCCAAAAAGATTTTGTAGCGGGATCTATTCCATATGTCTCTACGTGTTTATAGCCAATCTTTGCAACCTGCTGTAAGGAATCTGTTGGATTTGTTGCCATCAGATCACGAATAGAATAAAGCTGCACCCCTAGGTTGGTAAAGGGAGAATCAATACCCATTTTTTTATTTTCACAAGAGAGCAACTGTGGTAGGAAATATGCGGCAGAAAGTCCAAGACCAGCTTTTTTGATAAATTGACGGCGTGAATTATTCATACTGTTTGATTTGTTTGTAGTTTAGTAAGGATTAAGTTACAACTAATTTTAAAGAAAACTATTATTATAAACAAAAAATGGGAATGTATTACCTACATCCCCATTTTTTGTTTTCTTTTTTATTGAAGAAAATTATACCGTCATGATATCTTTTTCTTTTAATTCAGCTAATTTATCGACTTTTGCAATAAATAAATCAGTCAATTTTTGAACCTCAGCTTCACCAACTTTAATTTCGTCTTCAGAAGCTCCGTCATTTTTCAACTTTTTCAAAGACTCATTAGTTTCTTTACGGATATTACGAACGACAACACGGCCTTTTTCAGTTTCTTCTTTTGCCTTTCTAACAAGGTCGCGTCTTCTTTCTTCTGTCAAAGCAGGAATTACCAAACGGATGACAATACCATCGTTTTGTGGATTTACACCAAGATTAGCATCAGTAATAGCCTTTTCAATCGCATTGATCAATTGTTTTTCCCATGGTTGGATAACAATTGTACGTGCATCAGTTGTATTAATATTACTAACTTGAGACAATGGAGTTGGAGATCCATAATAATCTACGGAAATACCATCTAACATAGCGGGCGAAGCCTTTCCGGCACGAATTTTTGTTAATTCTGATTCTGTAAAAGAAACAGCTTTGGACATACTCTCCTTACAATCGTCCAATTCAAGTGAAATCAATTCATTCATATCTTAATATCGTTTTTTTCTTTTTTATGATTAGCGTACGATAGTACCTACTGGTTCTCCATTTGCTAATTTTGACAAGTTACCAGGTTTGTTCATATCGAACACAATAATCGGTAAGTTGTTCTCTTGACACAATGTAAAAGCTGTCATGTCCATGACATTTAGACCCCTTTGATAAACTTCTGTAAACGAAATTTCATCAAAACGAGTAGCAGAAGGGTCTTTCTCAGGATCTGCCGTATAAATACCATCCACACGAGTACCTTTTAAAACGGCATCAGCGTTAATTTCAATAGCACGAAGCGAAGCTGCAGTATCTGTTGTAAAATAAGGGTTACCAGTTCCCGCTCCGAATATCACAATACGTCCCTTTTCCAAGTGACGAACAGCTCTTCTACGAATAAAAGGCTCGCAGATCTGTTCCATCTTGATTGCTGTCAACAAACGAGTTTTTAAACCTACTTTTTCAAGACCATCTTGCAGCGCCATACTATTGATGACAGTTGCTAACATGCCCATATAATCCGCTTGTACACGGTCCATACCAGACTGCTCTGCACTTAAACCTCTATAGATATTACCTCCACCAATAACAATAGCAATTTCTAAACCTTGAGTATGTAACTCTTTGATATCTTTTGCATATTGTGCAACTCTCTTGATGTCAATGCCATAGCTTTGATCTCCCATTAAGGATTCGCCGCTAAGTTTTAATAGGATACGTTTGTATTTCATAATTGTTTTTTTGGAAATTCTCCAAAGGCCAAAGATAAAATTTTTTTTTCATCCGATAAGGACGAAAGTTATATTTATTAGGAATTTTTAACTTTTTCTATCACTTCTCTATAATATTCTTCATACTGGGGCATGATATTACTGAGCTGAAATGTTTTCGCGCGTGCTAATGCAGCATCTTTAAATTTTTCTAGACGATCATTATCCTCTAATATATAGATCGCATTTTTTGCCATCTCATCCACATCACCGATGTCACTTAAAAAACCCGTCTCACCATTTACATTCAGTTCCGGTAATCCCCCTGTATTGGTAGAAATAACGGGAACTTTACAAGCCATTGCCTCCAAAGCTGCAAGACCAAAACTTTCGGAACTTGATGGCATTAGAAAGAGATCCGATACCGATAAAATTTCTTCTACAGCATCCTGCTTTCCTAAAAATCGAACATCTTGACATACACCCAGATCACGACACAATTCTTCCGCGTTGGTTCGTTCAGGACCGTCACCGACCATCAATAGCTTACTCGGAATATGTTCATTTACTTTTTGGAAAATACGAATAACATCACCTGTATTTTTTACTTTTCTGAAGTTTGAAGTATGGATCAAAATACGCTCATTGCCGGGAGCAATTGCTCTTTTGAAATGAGAGCGATCTTTGATACTGAATCTTTCCAAGTCAATAAAGTTTGGAATAACTTGAATATCTCTTTTAATATCGAAAAATGTAAGCGTTTGATCTTTTAAACTTTGTGATACCGTCGTTACACCATCGGACTGATTGATGGAAAACGTCACAACAGGGCTAAAACTTTTATCCTTACCAACTAAAGTGATATCTGTACCGTGTAGTGTTGTTACAACAGGAATATTAATGCCATATGTTAACAAAATTTGTTTAGCCATAAAGGCCGCTGAAGCATGTGGGATGGCATAATGAACATGAATAACGTCCAATTTTTCAAAACGGACAACATCCACCAGTTTACTCGCCAATGCCGATTCGTAAGGTAAAAAATCAAAAAGTGGGTATTGTGAAACAGCGACTTCATGATAAAATAGATTTTCCGAAAAAAAGTCTAAGCGCGCAGGTTGCCGGTAAGTGATGAAATGAACCTGATGTCCATGCGTAGCCAAAGCCTTTCCAAGTTCTGTCGCTACGACGCCACTACCGCCGAATGTTGGATAACATACAATCCCAATTTTCATAATGCTTTTTTATTTACTGCAAATTAAAGATTATTTTGTAAAACAGCCTATCACACGAATGCAATAATTTTTTTAAGCATAACTCAGAGTCATGAGATGTTGTTGACACTTTATTGATTGAAAAAAATTATCTTGTACCGTATTAAGAAAACATATTATGAAGACTTTTGTAAGTAGCATATCAGGAAAAACTTTTCCGATCAGTAGTAAAGTCCTGGGATCAACATTAAGAAGCTCCATTTTTGATCTTGTTAAAGAAGACTTTCCACAATTTTCCAAAGAATCGTTGATTTCATCTAATGAATTGGACGGATATAAAGAAAAATATATTTCCACAATTTTAAAAAATGAATTGGGAGAGTTGAAACAGCTTGATAAGTTAGTGGTTGAAAGTTTAAGTAACAATCAAGTACTCAGTGCTTCAATCGACCAAGAAGAAATCAAAGAATCTTTTGGTGAGCGCATAGCAGACAAAGTCGCTAATTTTGGAGGAAGTTGGACCTTTATCTTATCTTTTCTGGCATTTTTGATGTGTTGGATCTTTTTTAACATTTATTGGTTAAATGATAAGGGATTCGATCCATATCCATTTATTTTGCTCAATTTGTTATTATCATGTATAGCAGCACTACAAGCACCCGTCATTATGATGAGTCAAAATAGACAAGAAGATAAGGATCGAAAACGTGCTCAAAATGACTATATGATCAATCTAAAGGCAGAATTGGAGATTCGTACTTTACATGAAAAAGTTGATCATTTATTGATTCATAAAGAGCAAGAGTTAATCGAAATGCAACAGTTTCAGCTCGATATCATTAAGGATCTAATTGAAAAAATAGATAAATTAGAGAGAAATACTCATGATAAATAAGGAATTATTAATAAAAGAATTAACATTCAAATTTACGCGTTCAGGTGGCGCAGGTGGACAACATGTTAATAAAGTGTCTTCCAAAGTGCTATTACAATGGCCCGTTTTGGAAAGTATGTGCCTAAATGAAGATCAGAAAACATTGATTACGGATGTTCTAAGTAATAGAATTAATAAAGAAGCGATATTTCAGTTGGAATGTGATACTGATCGTTCCCAATTAAAAAATAAAGAAATAGCTATAGAACGTTTTTTGCATATCGTCAATACCGCTTTGACGCCTATGAAATCTCGTAAGAAGACAAAAATACCATATCGTAAAGTTTTAGATCGATTAGATCGAAAGGCTAAACAGGCCGAAAAGAAAAATAATCGTCGATGGAGTGGAGATTAAAAAAGTATCTGTGCTTCCAATCATTAATTTTAAATAGCTACTCCACAGCATTTAAAATTATTCATGATCGTTAACCCCCTTATTATTTTAACGCTTTAAATCAAAACACGGGATTTAGAGAAACTTCTTTATAAAATATATGGAAATCTTTAATACAATTATAGACCCTAATTTATTTTATATTACTCATTATTAGTATTTTAAATACAATAACTAATCTTTTAGTTGGATAACTAAATTTTTAGTTTTATACTTGTTATATAATCGATTATCGGCAGACGTGCCTTTTTATTAAAAAGAGTTATGAACGAAATTAAAGAACTTACAAAAGCTGAAGAGCAAATTATGCATGAGCTATGGGAAATGAATGGAGCCTTTGTTAAAGAAGTGATCGATCGTTTACCAGAACCAAAACCAGCATATAATACAGTTTCTACAATAGTGCGCATTTTGGAAACCAAGGGTTTTCTGGAGCACGAATCTTATGGGAAAAGCCATCGTTATATCCCAAAGATTTCAAAAGAAGAATATAAAAAACTAATAACAGGAAAACTATTGCATAATTATTTTGATAACTCAGCTACGAGTATGCTATCTTATTTTTTAGAAGAAAATAAGTTGGACCTTGGTGAAGTCAATGAGTTATTAGAGATGATTGCAAAACAAAAGAAAATGTAGTGTTTTTCAACAATTAAATCCCATATTATGATCGCTTATCTCATTTTAGCCAATTTAAGTTTAATTGCATTCTATATCATTTACCATGTGTTTTTGCGCAAACTAACTTTTTTTCAGGGAAATAGAGTTTATTTATTGAGTGCAGTAGTTTTGTCTTTTACTCTACCAGCGATACGGTTTATAGATTTATCCAATCTAGCTTATAAAGCGAAGTTAATGCCTGCTATCTCTCTCGAATTGGCCGAATTGAGTATTCCTGAAATCAAAATCGTTCATCAGCATCATTTTTCGCAATTAAACTGGAATTTTGAGCTCATATATTGGCTTTCGATATCCATTGCAGTTCTGTATTTTTTGATTCGATTAATCAGACTTTATCAGCGATTTAATCAATCAGAGGGAAACACATCATTTTCTTTTCTAAGTTTTATTTATATCGGTCAGGAAGCTAAGCACAATACCATCATTTATCGTCATGAATTGGTTCATGTTCAGCAAGGTCATTCTTATGATATTTTATTAATAGAGATCGTCCGAATTTTTAACTGGTTCAATCCTGTACTCTTTTTTTATATCAAAGAATTGAAATTTCAGCATGAATGTATTGCTGATCAACTTTGTGCTGCAACAGATAAAACATCTTATGCAGAATTATTAATCGCAAATGCACTTCGCGTGCCCACTCATATCTTATCACATGAGTTTGCCAGTGAGTCCATTTTAAAAAAGAGAATTATGATGTTATTTCAAAATAGATCAAAAAAATCCAATCAATGGAAATATACTTTGATGATTCCAATTGCTGGTATCATTGGTTTTGCAGGACTTGTTTTAAATAATACAGTCGATGCTAAGACCGAACTGATTAAAGTCATAGATGTAAAATTACCAGTAGTGTCACATGCCGTAAGTTCACTGATTGAAATGCCAGAATTAGAACAAGAGGATAAAATTTATGCTAGACCTGAAGTCTTACCTCAGCCAGTTGGAGGTATGCAGGCTTATATGAAATACATTGGTCAGAATTTCAAGTATACAAAAGAAATGACTGACAACCATATAACAGGTACAATTTCAGTAGGATTTACTGTTGAAAAAGATGGTCGCGTAACCCATGTGAAAGCAAAAAATGATTTAGGATTTGGATCTGCTCTAGCAGCTGAAGCCGTTGTTAAAAATGGGAAAAAATGGAAAGCAGGAATTCACAAAGGAAAGCCCGTACGTGTTGCATTTACACTTCCAATTAAAATCGATCATGTCAAATTTCCTCCTCCTATAGTCACTAAAGATCAGGTATCTCATGATAGCAATCAAAAATACATTTTGCAGAGCTCATCAACAGTTCAAGAAGATAGTAATCCAGGACCAAATACCATATTTAGTGCTGTCGAAGTAAAACCTAATCCCCCTCAGGGCATGGGAGAATTCATGAAATATATTGGTGCTCATTATAGCTATCCTTCCGAAGCATTGAAAAACGGAATAAACGGTGTAGTAGAAGTTAGTTTTATTGTTGAAAAGGATGGAAGCCTTTCCAATGTAGAAATTAAAAAGGATTTAAAGTATGGAACCGGTCAGGCGGCAGTTGATGTCATTAAAAATTATCCTGAAAAATGGAGGCCTGGCATTCAAAACGGACATACTGTGCGCGTTGCTTACACATTGCCCATCCGATTAAACACAATCATTCAATAAACTTAAAGGCTCCTTCCAGGGAGCTTTATTTTTGACATATCATGAAAATTCTTGTTATATTATTTACAGTGATCGTCTTGATTTCATGCCGATCATCCTATCAGTTTACGCCCAAAGGGTTTATAGTCGAGGGGGATGAATATTTTGTTAATGTTGACCGCAATATGTCGGTATATGTGGGGAATCATTTCTTAAATTATGATAAAAAGACAAAAATTGGATTGCAGACCGGTCATCTGTCAAAAAGTGATAAGCAGCTCATCCAGAAACTCGGTTATTCCACTTCTGGCTATACTGTTTTATTTAGTGGGCAGAGTACTGGTGATAGCACATTCAGATTGATTAGTTTAATCAATAATAAAAGTAGCGAACGTTTTAAAAATACAAAAAATTTAATCTCCAAAGATGGATTTTCAATTAAAAGAACTGAAGAAGGGAAATATTATTATCAAATAACTACATTTAAAAGACGTAAGATCTATCATGCTATAATTCCCTTTAAGCAGGAATTAGGAAAAGAAGAGTATGTAAGCTTGATCTATATTATTCCGGACAGATATAATGATCATTTTGATCAAATAAGAAGATCTTGCCATTTCAAATGCCGCCATGTATAGTCAGCATTATATTTTTACACCTAGCCGCACGGAGATTCTTTGTCCTGATGATAGTAGTAGAGGTCATTTTGATTATAAAATCCCAACTGATTTCATTCAACGAGAAAATTACACATTGATGAAAGGTTTTTTGCAAAATGGCGATGGCGCAACGAAACTAATCATCTATAGACTTCTACAGCCAGGCCAATCATATGGATCTTTTGTTGTTTGTAAAGGAATATATCAGTTAGAATTAACAGATCTGCAGCATCGTGTTATTTGGCGAAAGGAAGTAGTTGTTAACGATGATCATTTAGACCATGATAAGCATTGACCAATACAGCTTAAATCTTGGAATTATGAGTCCCAAGATTTAAGCTGATTTTTTAATCGGTACAATTCATGTTGAAGTGCCTCTACTTTTTGAATAAGATGATGGGCAACCTCTATACCAGCGGGATTGACATCCAAATCATAATACCAATCCGAAAATCTTTCCAAATCTTTAAGTTGATCTTCTTCGATATATTTTTCCTCTTGTTCAATGATAATGTGCAGAAGACCATATTCATTTAGCGTGTCAATAAACGTGATTTCAGCTTTCCCTGAAAGGCAGTAATCCGATAATTTTATAAGAGTCCGTTCCATGAGATTATTTTTTTAGATCAGCTAATTGTTGGAATAGTTCCTTTTCTTTATCCGTTAGATTAGTGGGGATAACAATATTTATAGTGACATATAAATCACCGTATTCACCTTCTTTTTTATAGATAGGGAAACCTTTTCCTTTTAATCTTACTTTGGCATTGTTTTGTGTTTCCGGATGAATTTTAAGTTTTACTTTACCACCATATGTCTCAAGAATACCCTCACCTCCCAAAATAGCGGTGTATAAATCAATATCTAAAGACGTGTACAGATCATTTCCCTGTCTCTTGAACTTCGGGTCGGGAACAATGTGAAAAGTGATGTAAAGGTCGCCTTTGGGCCCTCCATTGAGTCCCTCACTGCCAAGACCCTTTAGTTTTATTTTTTGACCATCTTCCATACCAGCTTGGATGGTGATGCGGATATTTTTTCCATTAATGGTAAAGGTCTGTGCATGCGTGGTGTATGCTTGTTGTTGTGTCAACTCTAAGTCGGCATTCAGATCCTGACCACGGAAATTATTTCTTCTTCCACCACCGGCTCTGCTACCAAACATTTGTTCAAAAAAATCAGAAAATTGTCCATCGTCAAAATTACCTGAGTAGCTTTGAGATCCACCATAGGTATTGCCTCCCGATTGACGATACTGCTGCTGTGCTTTCTCATATTCCTCACCACGTTGCCAGTTTTCTCCATATTGATCGTACTTTTTACGCTTTTCACTATCTGAAAGCACTTCGTTTGCCTCATTGATTTCCTGAAATTTTTGTTTCGCAGCCTCATCGTTAGGATTAAGATCAGGATGATATTTTCGCGCTAATTTGCGATACGCCTTTTTCACATCATCAGTAGATGCGGTTTTTTCAATACCTAGTACTTTATAGTAATCTACAAATGCCATATTTAATATATTTGCTATAGTTTCAACAAATCAAAACCATGTTTGTTTAATTTTTCAATTTCGTTACTTTAAATTTATAAATATATCCCAATAAAAAGTATTGTCTCAAAGTAATAGTATTTTGGAAATAAGTTGTATTTCCGCTGTTGCCCCAATAGTTTTGTCTATTTTGATTTAATATATCAAAACCTGTTAACTTAATTTGAGAATTATTTTTCAGGGTATAATAAAAAGATGAATTTAAGATATGATAATTTTCTCTTTCATTTAAACCACTTGCTCTATTTTCCAAAGAATAAGAAGTTTCCAAAGAAAATCCTTTTAAAGGATTTATATTTAGTCCCGCTCCGATTTTGTGAGTTTCATAAGCATTCTCTAGAAAGTCAGGATTGTTTTTAACAGAGTTCATGGATTTATTCCAGCTATACGTGTATTTCGGTGTAAAACCAATTAGATTTTTCCAAGTAATAGAAAATTCTTGCGTCAGATTTATACCTAGGTTTGTTAATTTATTATCCACATTATTGATAGACGCATATTGCTGATAAGTGTATAAACTAGTATTTTGAGAAATATAAAAAGTCCAATCTTTTCCTGATTTAAAATTGTATCTTCCATAGAGATAAAAGCTTTGGTTACTTGTAGATCTAGCTTGAAATGATTGGACCGTATAGTGACCATTAGATACATCTCTCCAACTTTTGTAGCCTTCACTTTTATCTTTATAATTTATATTGATATGAATACCGACCTGGTATTTTTGTTTGTATTTATTAAAGGAGAATCTAGCATTTTGCCGAAGAATATTTTCGTAAAAAAAGATGGTAATCGGGTTATCAGCGGATTCAAAGTATCTGTCACAACCTGAGTTCTATATGTCGCTGGTGACTCCAGATCTTTTGACCAAGAGACATCAAAATCATGAAATCGGATATTAATATTAGGAAGCCAATATCCATTGGATGTCGATTTTCGTTCATTAATCTTCAATAAATTAAAGTGATTATCTTTAATTGCATAGGCAGTGCCAAAATTTACGAATAATTTTTTGACGGGTTTCCAAAAGAATTTAATTCCAGATATATATTCTTCCGATTTAAACCGATAGCTATTCTCAAATTGTTCACCATGTACGATGCCTGTACTATCCCGGTCATAGTATATACTTTCTTGTGGGCCTTGCTCAATTGTGTTAAAAGAAATGTAAAAGTCAAAATTTAATTTTTCAATACTTTTATTATTATATCCTAGAAAAGTATTGGTACTATTTGATTTTTCGTTTTTCCTTTTGTTTTCAAATAAACTAGAACTTGGAACTGGGTTTTGAAAAATTTGAGTCCATTGATTTCCGTTTTCTTCTTCTTTATCATTTCTAATATTGATGTTATTTCTTAATGAGATAATATGGTTTTTATGTAATAGTTTTTCAATATAAAACCCATGATCATAGTTGAAATTAGACCTCTCGGTCTTGTTGTTATTGATACTATAGTTTAACGAGTTCTCTTTTGTATACGTCCTCATCCAACTATCACTATGTCCATCATTATTGGTGATCGAAATCTTAGGGATAAACTCAAAATAGGCGGTAGTATCCATCCTATATCTAAAAAGAGAATTGACATTATGTGATAATGAATTGTTGTACGTATTATATTCATTTTCATTAAATTGTTCGACATTGTCAAAAAGAGCAGTTTGATTTCCGGTATTTTGTCCTTCTTCTTTCTTGTATTTTAACATATACATGATATTTAGCTTACTTTTTTTCCCCCAGTCATTATTGAGGTTAAATCCTGCTGCTATATCATTTGCTTTTCCATTATAATTTCGTCCGCCAAAATCGTTAAACCCATAATTTTCGGATCTTCCCAGTCCACCATGTTGATTAAGTTCATTATAGTCGAAACTTTCCCGATTGATATTATTACCAAAACCGATAAAACTCACTTGTAGTGTATCTCGAAAAGTATTGAATAGTCCCCCAGCTTCATAGCGATCTCTAGTACCCGCACTCCCATATAATTTGCCAAAACTAGCTCTGAGAAAATCTTTTTTGAATTTTAGATTGATCGTGATTGGCAATTTTTCTTCATCTTCCACTATCTTTTTGGATTCACCTTTATCACGATATACTTGTACCGTTTTAATAAGAGAAGCATCTAGGTTTCGAGTTGTTATGCGTAGGTCGCTTGCAAAAAAATCTTTTCCATTTACTTTTACTTGCGACACCTCTTTACCTTGATAATAAATAGTACCATCCATATTGATTTGTAGTCCTGGTAGCTGCTTTAAAAGTTCTTCGGTGTTAGCATTTGGTCTTGTTTTAAAAAATCAGTATTGTATTCAAGAGTATCTTTATTCATCCGAACAGGGGGAGCTACTGATATGACCACTTCATCTAAAAGCTTACCTCCAAGTTTGATTGTATCTAATTGTTTTTTTCTTCAACAGCCAATACAATATCTTGATGATGGTTATTGCTGTTGATATGAGAAATGTATAAGATCAATTTTTTATTCGCAGGAAGCTTAACAAAGTTGAATTCCCCCTTCCCATTGCTTAAAGAATAAGAGAGTACAGCTGAATCTTGTTGTATCAGAATAGAAACGGTAGCCTTTTCAAGAGGTTTATTGTCTTGATCAACGACAGTACCACTCAAACTTCCAGAATTTTGGGAAAAGGCATAATTAAAAAATAAGCATAGCAATACGATTAGATATAGCTTCATAATTGATCTTAGGGTAAAGGTTGGTTTATTGCTCTCTAAGATAATTGATTTTTTATGTAAAGGTTATTAATTAACTTATTTTTAACAACTCGTCGGTATTTTGCTCGTGGTTGACCAAACAGCTATGCATAAGAGGTACTATTAAAGAGGTGATTTACAGATGATATCTTCAATATACAATTAAATGATTAGTTCAGGGGGCTGTCAACTGGTAGTCAAGATCGATACGTGCACGCTAACGCCATAGTACATCAAATAAATAATATTAGCCATAAAAAAAGTGGCCTCCTTCGGAGCCACTTTCAAATGTTATCGTATTTTAAGACTATTCTTTTTGACTATCTACCGCAGGTTTTTTATCACGATTTGCAACATCCCATGCAGTTTGAAAAATAAACTTCTCTCTTTTAACCATAATAGGGAAATTAATTTTATCCACAGTATCATCCGGCGTGTGATAATGAGGGTGTAAGCCAGAGAAGTAAAAAATAGAAGGTATACCTTTCTTTGCGAAATTATAATGGTCCGAACGATAATATAATCGCATAGGATCTTGAGGATCATCATACATAAAATCCAGTTCCAACTGGCTAGACTTAGCATTCGCTTCTTTATTGATGGTAGCCAATTCTGAGCTTAATTTATCTGCTCCAATAGCATGTATATAGTTATGATTACCATTTAAATGTTTATTATCAATACGGCCGATCATATCAATATTAATACAGGTAACCGTATTGCTCAGTGGAAAAATTGGATTTTCAGTATAATACTTAGATCCTAATAATCCTTTTTCTTCGGCAGCATAAGTGATGAATAATATACTTCTTCGAGGACCATTACCTTCAGCTTTCGCTTGGCTAAAAGCTCTCGCCAGTTCCAACACTGCAGTAGTACCAGACGCATTGTCATCGGCTCCTGGGAAGATTGTACCATTGGCACTCTTACCATCGTGATCATAATGTCCACCAATCACAATGATTTCATCTTTTAGATCAGATCCTTCAAGCAGACCCAATACATTTGGATCTGTGAATTGTTCTGTTACTATACCCAATTGCGTATTAATAACTGTCTTGATTGCAAAAGATTGTGGTTTTTGATTGCGATTTATTTTAGCCGTGATATTTGCAAGGCTAGTTTTTCCTTGATTCAGAATATAATTTGCTACATGGTCTGTAATATTGACTACGATTGGCATTGGATTGGTTTCAGGAGCGGCTTGATCCTGAGCTAAATTGAAGCGACCTTCAGTAGCACGATCACCAGCATTTTCTAACCATGTGCCAAGATCCTCTGTATACGCTAATACTAATTTAGGCTTATGTTTCAAAATCTCTCTGATTTTCTTATTGCGGACGGTGGACCATTCTGATAGTTTAGATGTTCCAGTAATGACAGATTTCCCCTTTTCATCAACAGGTTCTTTGTCATTAAGTAGCAGTACGACCTTATCTTTCAGATCAAGTCCTTTAATATCCGAATATTTAGGGTCATCGATGCCATAACCAATGAAAATAATTTCATTATCATTGATGGATTTTAGTTCATTATTACCCAATGCCAGTAGATCTTGTCCATTAACAAAAGGGCGTCCATCAATTTTGAAATTTTTAACTTGATAACTATTTTTCAATAAACTCACAGGTTGAAAATATTTACCATCAACCGGTGCACTTAATCCCAATTTTTTAAATTCATTTGCAATGTATTCAGTAGCCAGCCTGCCACCTTTTTGACCCGTGCCACGTCCCTCAAAATCTACCGATGCTAGAATGGTAAGATGTTTTTTTGACGATTCTTCAGTAATCAAGTTAGCATACTTGGCCGCTGGGTTTTGGGCTACGGCACAGCTATAGATAGAAGAAATAAGACAAATTAAACTAAATAATTTTTTCATTGTTTTTTCATTTAGAACAAATAGAACAAAAAAAACGGAGAAAAAGTATATGTACCTCTTCCCCGCTTATTAAATTATGTTAAATTAACAACCACAGGCCATTTTATTAACTCGAGTTGCATGTCTGCCACCTTCAAAATCAGTTGTCACAAATGTTTTTACGATTGATTTAGCAAGATCTAGGTCGATAAATCGAGCGGGTATACATATTACATTTGCATCGTTATGTTGACGTGCTAAAGCTGCAATTTCTTCCAACCAAGCGATTGCAGCACGTATCCCCTGATGTTTGTTTGCTGTAATAGCTACGCCATTGGCGCTGCCACAAATCAATACACCTAATTCTGCTTTTTTATCCTCAACTTCACTTGCGACAGGATGAGCGTAATCTGGATAATCAACCGAGTCGCTGTTGTATGGTCCAAAATCATTTACTTCGTAACCTAATTCTTTTAATAAAGCTACGATAGCTGTTTTGTATTCAAAACCTGCATGATCACTTCCTATTGCAATTGTTTTTAACGTACTCATTATATATTGTTTTTTTCTTGTGCTAATTTTTGTTTTTTCACCTTAGCCGATACTAAGATACTAATTTCGTATAGAAGGAACATCGGAGTAGCCACGGTCAACATCGTGATGACATCAGCAGTAGGAGTGATGATCGCTGCAACAACCAAAATAATTACAGTTGCATATCTTCTACTAGCGCGCATAAACTCTGGAGTCATAATACCTAATTTTGAAAGAATAAAGATCAATATTGGTAGTAAGAATACAATACCACAACCTAATGATAAAGTCGCTATTGTTGATAGATAAGAGTCTATAGTAATCTGATTGGTGATTTCAATACTTAAAGAAATATTAGCTAAGAAATTGACCGATAAAGGCACCACGACGTAGTATCCAAATAAAACCCCTAATACAAACAATAAGGTTGCATAAAAGACAAATCCGCGAGCCGATCTTCGTTCGATATCTGTTAGTGCAGGTTTAATAAAAAGCCAAATTTCAAATAAAATATAAGGAAATCCCATTAATAAAGACATGAGCAAACAAGAGTTGATTTGCAACATAAACTGTCCCGCTAATTCGGTATTGATAATATTGAACGGAATATGTTCCACACAGAACCCATCAATATTAAACTTGTTCCCAACGATACACATCATTCTGTATGTCCAGAAATTCAAATTTTTGGGTCCCATGATGATCTCGTTGAAAACGAAATCATAGAAAGTAAATGATAAACCTGCAAAAATACAAATCGCAATCACCGAACGCACCAAATGCCATCTCAGTACTTCGAGATGATCAAAGAATGACATTTCTGCTTCTAAATTTTTTCCTTTATCTTTTATAGATTCGACTAGGCTTTTCCGTTCTGTAGTACTCATAAAAATTGTTTGTAAACAAAAATACCATTCTTATTGAAAAGAATGGTATTTTTTATCTATGTAAAGATAATTTTATTATATATGATCTTCTGAAAGGTCAAAACTTTCCATAAACTTAGTTGTAAAGTTACCTGCTCTGAAGTTTGGATCACGCATTAATCGCAAATGAAGAGGGATTGTAGTTTTAATACCTTCGATAACGAATTCGCTTAAAGCTCTTTCCATTGTCGAGATAGCTTCTTCACGTGTTTGCGCCACACAGATTACCTTAGCAATCATCGAGTCATAATATGGAGGAATCGTGTAACCAGCATATACGTGCGTATCGATACGTACCCCATGCCCCCCAGGTGAATGAAAATTAGTTATCTTTCCTGGTGACGGGCGGAAGTTGTTAAATGGATCTTCAGCATTGATACGACATTCGATCGCATGCATCGTAGGTTCGTAGTTTTTACCAGAAATCGGAATGCCGGCAGCGACTTTGATCTGTTCTTTGATCAGATCAAAATTAATGACTTCTTCCGTTACCGGGTGCTCCACCTGAATACGTGTATTCATTTCCATGAAGTAGAAGTTACGATTTTTATCAACTAAAAACTCCACCGTACCTGCACCTTCATAGTTAACAGCCTTAGCGCCTTTGATTGCAGCTTCGCCCATTTTCTGACGTAGCTCAGGTGTTATGAAAGGAGAAGGAGCCTCTTCCAATAATTTTTGGTGACGACGTTGAATAGAACAATCTCTTTCCGATAAATGGCACACAGTACCATATTGATCACCTACTACTTGAATTTCAATATGTCTTGGCTCTTCTACATATTTCTCTAAATACATACCGTCGTTACCGAAAGCAGCAGCCGATTCCTGACGAGCAGAATCCCAAGCATGTTCAAATTCTTCTTCTTTCCATATAATACGCATACCCTTACCGCCACCACCAGCCGTAGCTTTAATGATAATAGGGTAACCGATTTCTTTAGCAAGTTTAATACCTTCTTGCAATGAGCTTAAAAGACCATCTGAACCAGGCACCGTAGGTACACCAGCTTCCTTCATGGTTGCTTTTGCTTGTGATTTATCGCCCATTTTCTCAATTTGTTCCGAAGTTGGACCAATAAATTTGATACCATACTGTGCACATATCGCTGAAAAACGCGCATTTTCTGCTAAGAAACCATATCCAGGGTGTATCGCATCTGCATTTGTTAATTCTGCAGCCGAGATAATATTGGGGATGTTTAAGTAAGAATCTTTACTGGCAGGAGGACCGATACAAACAGCTTCATCCGCAAAACGAACGTGTAAACTATCTTTATCAGCTGTTGAATAAACAGCTACACTTTTAATACCCATTTCGCGGCAAGTGCGAATAATGCGTAAAGCGATTTCTCCTCTATTAGCTATTAATATTTTTTTAAACATTGTATTTTCTGTAAGTTTTGAGGTATGAGTGCACAGTTACTGTGTGCTCATGTGGATCGACAATAAAAATATTGACGACTGTTTATCTAGGATCTACCAAGAATAATGGTTGATCGAACTCAACTGGTTGAGCATCTTCTACCAATATTTTAACAATTTTACCTGAAACTTCAGATTCAATTTCATTGAATAATTTCATTGCTTCAATAATACACAATACATTACCAGTATTGATTTCATCACCAGCATTTACAAATGATGGCTTACCTGGTCCCGCCGAACGGTAAAAAGTTCCGATCATTGGAGATTTGATAGTGATAAAATTAGATTCCTCAGAAACTGCGACAGGAACAGCTGCTGGAGCAACGGCTGCAGGTTGAGGAGCCACTGGTGCTGCTGCAACTGGAACCGAAGCTGTTACATATGTAGGCTCCTGATTCGTTTTTATCGTAATTTTGAAATCTTTTTCTTCGATTGCTACTTCATTCACACCTGATTTTGAAACGAATTTAATCAAGTCTTGAATTTGTTTAATGTCCATACCCATAGTTATGCAGGTTAAATATTTTAGTGTTAATTTTTAAAATTCTTAAAACAGCCTTCAAAGCTACAAAATAATATTTGTAGTTAGTAAGCCCATTTTAAGTATATTGATCCCCAAGTAAATCCACCACCGAAAGCCGCTAAAATCAGGTTATCACCTTTTTTCAATTTACTTTCCCATTCCCATAAGCATAAAGGAATTGTAGCACTTGTTGTATTACCGTATTTCTGGATGTTAATCATGACCTTTTCTTCAGGTAGACCAGCACGTTCAGCAGTCGCATCGATAATACGCTTGTTTGCTTGATGGGGTACTAAATAAGCAATATCTGAAGCCTTAAGATTATTTTTTTCCATAACCTCAGCAGCCACATTCGCCATATTCGTAACAGCAAATTTAAATACTGTTTTTCCCTCTTGATAAGCGTAGTGCAAACCAGCGTCTACAGTAGCATGCGATGCAGGGTTTAATGAACCACCACCTTTGATATTTAAATATTGGCCACCAGAGCCATCAGTTTTCAAGATACTATCCTGAATACCCATTCCTTCTGTATTAGGTTCCAATAATACCACACCGCAACCATCGCCAAATAAAATACAAGTATTACGATCTTCGTAATTTACCACCGAAGACATTTTATCAGCACCGACTACCAATACTTTTTTGTGTTTTCCAGATTCAATAAATTGAACACCTGTTGTCAATCCAAAAAGAAATCCAGAGCAAGCAGCCTGTAGGTCATATCCCCAAGCATTTTTAGCCCCAATTTTATCTGCTAAGATATTGGCTGTAGCTGGAAAAAGCATATCAGGAGTACTCGTACAGAAGATGATTAAATCAATATCTGTGGCAGCTATTCCTCTTTTTTCCAATAATTGTTGTACCGCAGGTACAGCAAGGTCTGAAGTCGCTTTACCTTCTCCTTTTAAGATTCTACGTTCTTTGATACCTGTACGAGATACAATCCACTCGTCATTGGTTTCAACCATAGTTTCCAGCTCTTTATTTGTGAGGATATAATCAGGTACATATCCCCCCACTGCTGTAATTGCAGCATGAATTTTTGACATAAAATTTAATTAAAAGCAGATCTGATTTTGTCAATAAAATCTGACTGGATCATATCTCTAGATTGTAAAACCATATTTTTAATAGCCTGAGGAGTCGAAATTCCATGGCCTATTATAACAGGAGCATTTACTCCCAAAACAGGACTGCCTCCATATTGCTCGTAGTTGAATCGATCGAAGAATTCGTCCTTGAATCCTTTTTTCAAAGTTACTACGTAAAATGATTCTGCTAGCTTTAACACAACATTCCCTGTGAAACCATCACAAACATATACGTCAGCAATATCTGAAAACAGATCTCGACCTTCAGCATTTCCGATGAAGTTAATGCGATCATTACTTTTTAAAAGGGGATAGGTGGTTGTGGTTAGGATATTTCCTTTTTCTTCTTCTTCACCGATGTTTAATAAACCCACTTTTGGCGAAGGGATGCCAAACATGTGCTGCGAATACAAACTTCCCAAAATGGCAAATTGATTAAGCATTTCGGGTTTACAATCTGCATTAGCACCGACATCAAGCAGTAATCCAAAACCAGATTTTAATTTGGGTACAATTGTCGTGATAGCAGGTCTTAGTACGCCGGGTACTGTTTTTACACTAAAAATTGATCCGACAAGCATCGCACCAGTATTGCCGGCAGATGCAAAAGAGTCAATTTCCCCATTTTTTAGCAATTCAAAGCCTTTGGCTATACTAGAATTGGGTTTTTGTGTAATCGCTTTAGTAGGGTGTTCACCCATACTGATATTCTCGGGTGCATGTATATATTCAAAGTCTGAAGGATTACCCCCCGCTTTCTCAATAAGTATCTTCGTCTCTTCCTCATCACCAAAAAGAACAAGTTTTTGATCCTCTGATAAGAGTTGTTGAGCTTCTATAGCACCTAATATTGTTGCTTTAGGGGCATAATCGCCACCTAAAATATCTAAACCAATCTTCATTCGTGATTATTTTTCAAGTCAATAATACGCAAAAAACATCCCAAATTAAAGTATAATTTGAAAATTATACTCATTTTGGGATGTTTTATGTTCTGAAAGATCTAAGTTAGACAACAGCTGTATTTTCAATGATTAATTTACCGTTGTAGTACAAATTACCATCTACAGTGTATGCACGATGTGGTAAATGAACTGCACCAGTTTCTTTACAAATGCTTAAGCTAGGTCTGTCTGCTTTATAATGTGTTCTTCTTTTGTCTCTTCTTGATTTAGAAGTCTTACGCTTTGGATGTGCCATCTCGTATTTCTGTTTTAGTTATTTTTAATATTTCTTAATGCGGCCCAACGTGGGTCAATGTTTTCTTCTTCTGCTTGATCTTCCTTTGGTTGCTCAATAGATATATGTGCTAACATTTCAGGATCACAAGTAATATTTCTTCCTTGATCACTACATTTCGTAAACAAAGGGACAGCTAAATTGATATATTCATATAACAATTCAGTCAGGTCTAGCTCATGATCGCTTTTAGATAATACCAATACTTCTTCTGTATTATCAGTCCAGTCTTCAGCTGTGAATTTGACTAATATCCGTTCTTTTACTGTTATTGGCGATGGAAACTCGCTTAAACAAATATCGCATGTCAATTGGATATCGCCAACAATTGTGAAATTCAGAATAAGCAGATTCTCTTGCTTCTGTAATTCGACATTTGCTGTTAGATGACCATCTTTAACAATGGAATGCTCAAAACAATCAAAGAACTTTTTATTTATTTCAAACTCAAAATTGTGCTTCCCTGCATTTAGCCCCGAAAACGGTATTCTGTATTGTTTTAGATGTTTCACAATCTTGCATTTGAGCCTGCAAAGGTATATATAAATAAGTTAGAATTGAAACTTTTTTTAAAAATATATTTCAATTTGGATTCATTTATATGCCTTTCAGCAAGCAGTTATTCATAATAATTTTTACCTAGTTCTATTTTTTCTCTACCAGTCTCCATTCTCCATCGATTGGTATCTCGTAACGAGTAGGCACAGCCACAGTATTCTTGCATATAGAAACGTTCTTTTTTAGAAATTTCTAACATTCGAATGGCACCACCTTTTTTTCTCCAGTTGAATGTCCAATAATCCATACCCTCGTAACGGGATGCAGCACGAACACCACAATCGTTGATTTGATCCATGTTTTTCCAACGGGAGATTCCAAGTGAACTTGAAATCACATCAAATCCATTTGCAGCAGCATATTCTGCTGTTTTCTCAAAGCGCATATCAAAACACATCGTACAACGAATACCCTTCTCAGGTTCGTTTTCCATTCCTTTTGCCAAATCAAACCAGTGATCCACATCGTAGTCGGCATCGATAAAAGGAATATGATGTTTTTCTGCAAAACGAATATTTTCCTCTTTCCGCAAATCATATTCTTTACGAGGATGAATATTGGGATTGTAGAAATAGATCGTGAATTTGATATCCGAGCTGATTAAAGCCTCCATTACTTCACCAGCACAGGGTGCACAGCATGAGTGTAAAAGCAAATTCTTGCCCTCATTAGGTAATGTTAACTTTTCTCTGATGAACTCCTTCTCTTCCATTGCTATTTTACTGATAAAAGTTTGGCAATTTTACTCAAAAAGTACTGAACTAACAAATATTTGAGAAATAGAATTTATTGCCACACACTGAATCTCTCTTTTTTTATCTTTATATTCGAGCATATTTGTAGATTTGTACC
Organism: Sphingobacterium sp. MAE; assembly: GCF_056711605.1. Classification (NCBI taxonomy): domain Bacteria; kingdom Pseudomonadati; phylum Bacteroidota; class Sphingobacteriia; order Sphingobacteriales; family Sphingobacteriaceae; genus Sphingobacterium; species Sphingobacterium sp. MAE. The sequence continues at coordinate 772,411 of NZ_CM160044.1, forward strand.
TATATCAGATTAAAAATGAAATCACTATCAGTATATATTACGCTTCTTTTTTTTGCGATTGTAACATGTTTAACTTCTTGTGTTCGAGAAGATGATGAACCAGCATTGGCAAAGATTTCCGTTTCCAGACTTTATATCTCTTTTTCCGAATTTCAATTGGACGAATCTCGGCCTCCCTACAATAATATTGATATCATCGATCGTGCCGATACTTTAACTTTTGAACCCGCTTTATCCTATAATTCAGGAATAAAAGGCGGAGCTGCAATATCCTTTAGTCCAATTGCAAAGTTTATTTTTCAAAGCAGTGCTAATGGTGCTGGCTCGGTAAATGATACAAGTATTCAAGTCATGTCTGTAAATGCAAAGACCGGAGCTCCTGCTTATAAAGGCTTAATTTCAAATGGTTTATTGAGAAATGTGACGGGCTTAGCCTATCATTATAATAAGGGTTCTGAAAATCTGTACGTTTCTAATCTTGGTGCTGGATCCAATCCTTCACATATTTACTTATTTCAAAAGCCTGGAAATTTCAGAGGAAAAGCTAAAAGATCTCAGGAAATAGCCTTAGGAACACTTACTCCTTGGACGATGGCTTTTAAGAACACCGAAGATAATGCCGATTTATTAATGTCAGTCACAGGGGAGAAGAGAGGAATAGCCATATTTCGAGATATATTGAGAAAAAATCTTCCTGCAGATTCAGTTTTAACAGCAACTCAATTTCCACCAAAAGCGGTTTTAACGATCGCAAATCAGGGTGAAGTGAGAGGATTTAGTTATTCGGCACGCCAAGATTTATTGGCGGTAGCCTGTTATACAGCAGGAACTGAAGGAAACGCAAAAGTTGGTCGGATCTTATTGTTTGAAAAAGCTTCTTCGTTATTATCGGCCACAGGTGATCGTGCAATTGAACCCACACGTATTATTACAGGTAGCGCAACTGGTTTAGTAAAACCATTGGATGTTGCGATAGACAATCGCGATGGAGCAAAATACCTTTATGTAGCCGATGGAGATACAAAAATTGTTTCCCGTTTCTTAATTAATGATACAGGTAATGTAGCTCCAAATAAGATCAAACAATATACATTGACACCCGTTGCCTTATCATTGGATGCAAGAGGACCTGAAGAAGATTTCTAATTTCCTATTCCGCTAAGAGTTTAAAGAGTATTTCGACTTCTTGTTTCTTGCTGACACTTTCATTGTGTTCGTAAGCAGTGATCAGATTTCGTAATACTCTTTTTAGTATCATTACATTATCACAAGGCATCATAAATTCTTTTGATAGTGGAAGATTAAGCTGTTTCAGAAATGAAATCACATCGGCTTTTTGCATCACTTGCCCCTTATTAAAGGCATTGATATAAAACAATAAATGATCCTCAGTTTGGTTCTCAGCTAAATAAGATAAAATAAAATGTTTAGGCAGATTAATGCCGAAAATCGGGATATCTAATTTTTGAGCAATGATGCTATAAATACAAGAAAGTGTCAAAGGATTCCCCTTTTTGGATTCCAGCACCCTTCCAATAAACGAATTTTGAGGATTATGATAGTCATTTGTATTTCCTGAAAGACCAAATTTTTCAAATAAAATATAATTTATCAAGGATACCTTTTCGTAAGGAGTCATTTCATAGCGCAGTTCCATCCATATCTCTCGTTTTAACTCCTCTATGGTAATGCGTATGAGATTATTATTATAAGATGGGTACTGGTAGCTGTTGATAATCAATAAGCCCTCTAGAAGGTTAAATGAGTTGCTCATTTTCCAAACTAAAAGTTCACTCTTTGTTTGATCAAATTGTATCGCGTGGATAATTTTTTCTAAACGCTCCTGGATATAAGGATCAAATGCAGATTCCCAATATTCTTCAAGAGATGGAATGATATCAGGACCTAAACTTAAAAGCTTATTTTCGATTTCCTCAGCAATAAGTTGATCCGGATCATCCAATAGGTGTACCAAAGCCTGTAATTCTTTTTCATCCATATACAAATTTAATAAAAATCCCTGCGATATGCCAATGATGCATATGCAGGGATATATTTAGGTATATGGTTAAAAAATTACTTTAATTGACCATCCAGCATGTGGATGGTTCTCTTACCATAAGTGGCATTTTTTTCAGAGTGTGTCACCTGAATGATGGTGACTCCTTCGGCATTGAGCTGCTGAAACAACTCCATGATTTCTTCCCCCTGTTTAGAGTTTAGATTACCAGTGGGTTCATCAGCCAATAGGAGAGAAGGAGAACCTGCCAAAGCTCTAGCAATACCTACAATTTGTTGCTGTCCACCAGATAATTGTGAAGGAAATAAATCTTTTTTTCCTACGATGTTAAAACGATCTAATAAATCGCTGACGATAGATTTACGTTCAGACGAAGATTTGTTTTTATAGATCAATGGTGTTTCAATATTTTCATATACGGTCATCTCATCGAGTAAATGATAAGATTGAAAGACATATCCCATATGCGATTGAAAAAGTTGTGTTCTTTTCTTTTGTTTTAGATCCAAAACATTTTCACCCTGAAAGAAGTACTCACCTTCATCTGGAGCATCCAGCATACCGATGATGTTCAACAACGTTGATTTTCCAGAACCTGATGGTCCCATGATCGAAATAAATTCTCCCTCTTCAATAGTTAGACTCACATCTTTAAGTACAAATGAGCGAGTACTTCCAACATTATACCATTTAAATAAGTGCTTTAGCTGTATCATTTTATCTATCTTTTTGTTGGTTATTTTTAATTGTTAACAATGCCAAAAGCATTTTTTATATACTTACTAATGAGTTCTTGTTTTATCGCGATTTCAGTCGGTACTTAGGTCAATACCTGACATCATGTATACCCTATTCATTTCTTAGACTATCTATCGGGTTTGCTTTTGCTGCTCTTAGAGTTTGGTAGCCGATGGAAATACAAATGATAATGAAAATAATTGCCAGGGCAATCGTGAAGTACCACCATTGCAGTTCAATTCGGTAAGCGAAATTTTCCAACCATTTATTAAGGATCAAATAAGTCAGTGGAATAGAGACTAATCCACCAATAACAAAAAGTTGAAAAAAGGGCTTATTCAGCTGTATGAAAATCGTCTTAACAGAAGCACCTAAAACTTTGCGTACACTCATTTCCTTTTTACGTACGGTTACTTGATAAGCAGCCATACTAAAAAGACCAAGAGCGGCAATGATAACCGCCAAAAAAGTAAAGCTATTAAAAGCAGTCTGCATTTCTTCTTGCTTTTTGTGCAACAAAGCATATTGTTGATCCATAAAAGCATATTCAAGAGGCAGTGACTTTGTCGATGGATTTTGTTGCCATTCTTTTTTTACGATCTCAATAGCCTGATCAACTTTTCCTTTGACCGCTTTTACCATTAATGTGCCCTGAGGTCTGACTGTTCCACATTCATTTTTATAAGAGTAGACAGTCGGTTTAACATTATTCTCAAAGCCGTAGGCTTTTGTATCTTTTACTACCGCGACGATTTGAAAATTCACATCACAGCCTGCTATCTGAGCCCCGATAGGTTGATCTACATTTAAGGATGCTGCTGCAGATTCATTGATCACAGCATAGTGTGACGATGAGTCCTGAAGAAGTTGTTTGATTGAAATAGGTATATCTCCTTTTAGTATAGCTATATTCAACGTATTAAAATAATTTTTATCAATTCCGATATGTTCCAGATCAAGTTGCTTGTGATTATGTTTAAATTGTACTGTTAGTGGAAGCTCTGCCTCTCCAGGTATATTTGTAGCCGAAGCTACTGATAAGATACTGGGATCTTGCTCCAGCCTTTCCTTTAAGTTTTGGTAAGTACCATCCAATTTATTATCATAATACATCCCCAAGCCCTTAAAATTGATGACTTGCTCAGGTTCGAATCCTTTATCCGTGGTTTGCATATAGTTGATTTGACTATGTATGACAATCATCCCGCTGATAAAAAGTAATGCTACACTGATTTGAAAGACCAACAAACTGCTTTGGAGCATACTTTTGCCCTGAGTGTGATTAAGTTTACCTTTTAGCAAATGAACAGATTTGAATCCCGATAGAACAAAGGCAGGATAAATACCGGATAAACAGGTTGTACCCACGATTCCGATGGACAGATATAATAGCGTATCCTGATTTAATATATATTGTTTCAAGTCGTCATTAAACCATTTTTGTAATATATTTCCTGTTATATTCAGGATCATAAAGCTACAGGCAGCCGCGATAAAGGTGAGTATAAACACCTCTAAAAGTAATTGACGAATGATAGCCCAACGAGAACTCCCTAAAATCTTTTTTAATGCCAGTTCTTTGATTCTTCGATCAGCCTGTGCAATGATCATATTGGCAAAATTAGCTGAAGCTAAAATCAGGATAATAATGGATAGACTTCCGATTATCCAGAGCATCAGATAAGGGGTATTGCTACCCGTTTTAGGTCTTAAATGCAAATGAGATAAAGGATCTAAGTAAATTTCACCTTTCATCAAAGTCGGAGGTTGTACTTTTGAAGCGATTTTGTCTTGGTAGAGGGCATCGATTTTTTTAACCAATTCAGGAATATTTGTTCCATCTTTTACCTGAATATATGTTTGGTATGAAAAAGGGTTTTCGCCAGCAAACACATCCTCAGGTTCCTTTATAACAAGTAGATCATGATCAATCAAAGAAAGACCATTATCTTTACTTATTCCATAAATAAATTCATGTTGATCCAGCTGTAAACTTAAAACAGGAATGGATTTGGGAGTATCAAAATTTAGATCACCTTTTTTGAATATTTTTTGTGCAACAGTCTCCTTTACTAAGGTAGCTTCATTTTGTATTTTACTTCTGTATAAGCTGCCCGTCTTATTTTCTACTTGAAAAATATGTGCAGCTGCCGAATCTATCACTGCAGCATTTTTAACCAATACCGTATTTTCACCAAATAGCGGATAAGTCCCAAAATTATAATTGATTTTTCGACCAGCGGTTACGATTTCTGGTAGACTTTCTTTTAGTAAAGGAGCAAGCATGACGTTTGTTTCATCCGAAAAACCACCTTTATCCGCTAGTCCAACCAAATAGATTTGATCATAATTCGGATTCCATTTATCATAATTTGTTTCTCTATTAATATATTGATAGGATAAGAGAAAACCAGTAAAGCCTAACATCAATCCAAATATATTTAACAAGGAAAAAGCCTTGTTCTTATAAAGGCTCCGCCATGCAATTTTGATTTCATTTAAGATCATATGTCGCTTATTTTTTTATAATTAAAAATGAAATTTGTGTCTTTATTCTATAAATAAAAGAATACAATTGCTTTGCCATTTTAATTACAATCTAATTATCAGTATGTTATTGTTTCTATACCTGTTATTACTGTTCAATATCGAACAGTAAACGTTCAGTTATGGACAACGTCTTTTTACGAATTGAAAACATCTCTCCGTCCAACAGAAGATCCATTAGTTGCGCTTAACTATTCATTTCTTAAGCTATCCACTGGGTTAGTACGGATCACTTTTATTGTTTGGAAACTAATCGTCAATAAGGCGATCAAAATGGCAGATCCTCCAGCAACAATAAAATATACCCAATTGATATTAATTCTGTAATTAAAATCAGCAAGCCATTGGTTCATTGCCCACCAAGCGATTGGTATGGCAATGACAATGGCGACAAACACCAGTTTTATGAAATCCTCTGACAGTAATTTTAACAAGCTCATATGGCTCGCTCCAAGCACTTTTCTAATACCTATTTCTTTAGTCCGCTGTTGAGTAATATAGGTTACCAAACCAAATAAACCCAGTGAAGCGATAAAAATAGCAACTACAGCAAAGCAGGTGAACATATTTTTTGTCCGTTTTACATCTTGATATAAAGCTTCAAAACCTTCATCCATAAAACTGTAATTGATCTTTTGGTTTGGACTAAACTGATTCCAAACCTTGGTGATCGAAGCCAATGTTTCGTCCATGTGTTGAGGCTGTACTTTAATGGACAACAGAGAAGGGCTATCGCGCAACACCAAACCGATAGGAGCAATGCCCTCACCTTTTAAAGATTCAAAAATAAAATCATCGACCACACCTACAATCGTCCAGGTCTCCCCATTTGTGATTTTTGAGCCAATCGGATTTTTTATGCCCAGTTCTGCTATCATTTGTTTATTGACAATGATGCCCATACTATCTGAAGCCATTTCCGGATTAAAATTACGCCCTTCAATCAATTTAATTCCATAAGTGTCAAGATACTCTTCATCTATTCTCCAGAATTGCCCCTGTGTTGCCAAGTCTTGTTCTCGCTTCCCATCCAACCAAAAGGCATTACCATTTCTCTTCGCTCCATCGATCGGAACAGGCAAATAGTCGCCAATAGAAACATGGCTGACAGTAGGAAGGGCGTAAAGTTCACGTTTAAGTGGGCTTAATTTATCGTCGACAGCATTCAATCCACGAAGGACGATCACCTGATCTTTGCTAAACCCCAGATCTTTTTGAAGGATATATTGTATTTGTTGATTACTGATGAGTGCTCCAATAATTAAAATAATGGAGGTCGCAAATTGAAAAATGACCAAACCATTTCTCAGCGAGGGTTTGCGTACGTTACCGATTAATTTATTTTTTAATGCCGCGATAGGTCTAAAACCAGAAAGGTAGAGCGCAGGATAAATACCGGCTACAACACCGATGATAACAGTAGCAAGTACCAATGAAGGAATGAAATACCAGTTGAACCATGGCATCTGAATTGATTTATTAGCGATGTTATTGAAAAGTGGTAATAGCAGATTTGCTAAAAGAACACCTAAGAGTAAAGATAGAAAGCTATAGCTTAATGCTTCGATCATAAATTGACTGATCAAACTATTCCTGCTCGAACCAATAGTCTTACGAATACCTATTTCCTTTGCTCTATTTGTTGCATTAGCAGTTGATAAGTTGACAAAATTAATACCTGCAATCAACAAAATAAAAAAAGCTACCGCAGCAAAAGTCCATACCATACGAATATCACCACGATTCAATGTTGATACGCGATCATCTTCGATGTCTGCTGAATATAGGTGGATATCCAGCGCATTTTGAAGCTTGATTTTAATTTGATTCACGATAGGACCAACTTTTCTTCCAGCTTTGATCAGTTCAGGAATATAATGTCCGGAGATGTAAGTTTTGAAAATTTCTTGCTCTGCGAGGCTGGCATTTGTTTCAGGCTTCAATTTGATATAGATCGTATAATTATTGCTCGTCCATTTCTGCTGTTCACCTGGATAAAATGGTTCACCAGCCAGTGACATGAAAAAACCATAACCAGATAATGTAGAATGGCTAGGGATATCATCGATAACCCCTGTGATGGTGTAACTTTTGGATTTGTCATTGTTTAAATAGATCTGTTGTCCAATAGGATTTCCTTTAAAATATTTAATTGCCTTACTTTTTGTCAGAACCACGGTATTCGGTTTATCTAACGCATGTTGCAATTGACCGTATTGCATAGGAGAGGGAAACATGTCCAATATGGATTGATCGATATAAACAAATCCATCATCATAATGACTTTCAGGCAAACTATTAATAGTCAATTGATTGCTACCTGCACCGAATTGAGGATTAGGAAGCATACGTCCCGAACTTTCTATAGCAGGAATTTCATCTTTTAATGTGGCCGCACCAGGAGCAGAAAGAGATACCCATCGATTGATTTTATTACCTTCTGGTGCCTGAACAACAAGACGATAAACCCTCTCCATAGCAGGGTACAACTTATTGTAACTAGTTTCATGTTTAATATAGAGAACAATCAATAAACAGATAGCAATACCAAAAGCAAATCCACCAATTTTGATACTGGAGTACAATTTATTCTTTGTGATATTCCGCCAAGCGATTTTAAGATTATTTGCAAGCATAACAATTTCATTTTCGATAAATCCTGTCAAATCATGATGAGAAGGAGTCTGTTATCATGAAAACAATTGCATTGCCAAATCTGTATGTTACTGTTGGTTAGTTGCTTATGATTTTTAAGAGCCAAAATTTTGTACGATAACGAACAGTTTACGTTCAATATCGTACAAATGTCTTAATGAGCTATTAATGGAAGAGCTCATATAGCGGCTAAATACAAAACAAAGTATAGTCTATCAAATAGATGAAGTTAAATTGAATCTTTTAGACGTAGGTCTTCACATAATTTAAGCATCATTTCATTCGGATCACTATCAATTGCTAGCGCAATGAGATACATTTCATCTAATCTTAATTTTGCGGTATCATTCATGGTGAGTTCGTTGATTCGTGCTTTACTTAATCCTGTCTTGCGCGCTACCATTGATTTATTGACAGATTTTTTTGCTAGAATTTCTCCAAGTTTTGTCATACAGTATATTTATTTTTCTATTCATGTGTATAGCTAAATATATTAAATGTTGTTATTATATATACAAATATTTTGAATATTGCTAGTTATTCCTTTCTTTTGTATAGAATATCTATATAAATTGTAATTATGAAAAAGAAGCAATCTCCCCCAACAATTCAAGAGTACAAAATTCGGTGTAGTGAAATTGAAATCATCATTTTATACCGCATGATGCTACTCCGTACAGCAAAAAATCTATCTACAGAAGAAGTTTCATTTTTAATGGGAAAAGAAGATGACTTTATTGAAAAAATAGAAAGTTTCAAGATAAAGAGTATTTATGCCCATGATCTCTTCGTGTTTACACAGGTGTTAGATTATAATGCTGGCGTAGTTTATCCTAATTCTGTTGATATTGATCATCAAAAGTTTAATTATAAGATGTTTAAAACTATTTGTAGTGATCGTGTGATTTATGAGCTCAAACAGCTGGATGAAAACAAAGAAGCTTTTAAAACCATTTTTTTGTTAATGGACTCCAGACATGATATTGATAGCTTTAGCAATTCAACCGCTAATGAAATAGAACAATTAAAGAATTTAATGGATAAGCTATTTGAGAAAGGATATTTTACACAAGAAAGACTCGCATATGAAATATTATATAAATGTCAGGATGCAATTGATAGCTCTATAGCTCCTAAAAATCTGAAAGTTGTTTTACAAAATTATGTAGATAATAAGGAAAAATATCATTTGGAACAAAGGATTTCAAGTAAAAAGAATTTTTCTGGCGTTGCTTATTTACAGGTATAACAGTTCACGAAAAGATAGAGAATCGAGCACTGTTTTTAAATTAGGCTCGAAGTCATCTCAAAATCTTAAGCCTTACAAGCACCATATTTATACACCGACTGATAATTGATCGGTGTATACTTTAGTTAGCATCTTATGTTTTTTTTATTCATCTCTCAATTTTTCAATCGGATTAAATCGTGTAGCACGATATATTATACCTATGATCAATGTGCCCAATAATAAAGTTAAAAAACCCAGTGGAAGCAAATACGTGAGTAAGTCAATCTCGATTCGACTGCTATAATTTTGTAACCAGATATGCATAAGTATATAACTAATAGGTATCGTCACTAATAAAGCCAAAACAAAAATCATGTAAAATTCTTTTGAGAAAAGTAAAATTAAATGTGATAGTGAAGCTCCCAGAACTTTGCGTACACCTACTTCTTTATTACGCAAATTTATGGACAATGTAATCAAACCAATTATTCCCAACGATACAATTAAAAGAGCAGCGATGGAAGCGACTTGTGAGGCACGCTGTAACTGGAGTTCTGTCTTGTACAATTTCTGAATACGTTCATCCGTAAATTGATATTGAAACGGAGCATCCGGAAGTAACTCTTTCCATTTTTGTTCTAATGCTGACATAGAAGAACTCAAATTTCCAGCCTTCAACCGGATACTAAAATAACGAAACTGCAATGATTTGTTTATATCTATCCATACAACAGGAGCGGTTTCTTCCAGCATAGAGTTGGGAATAAAATCTGCAGTTACACCCGAAATCGTGACATATTGATGTTCATCATCCAATCCAATCGTTTGTCCGACAGCTTCGTCAGGTTGTTTAAATCCCAACGCAAGCATCGCCTTTCTATTGATCACAATATAAGAAGTCTGATGATCAGCTGTGTTTTTAGATAAAAATGTTCCAGCTAATATTGGAATTTGATACGTTTTTGCAAAATGGTCATCAGACATGATCACTTTCGTATTGACTTCTTTTTCTGTTTTATTGTTTATTAATGTACTGTTATTCCCTCCAATGAATCCAGGGATTTCATAAGAAAGGCTTAGCGATTCGATTTGCGGAAGCCTCTCAAACTCATTTCGAGTAGTCTCCATTTTCTTTAATCCTACTTCACTCCAATCACGAGGTACCTGTACCGTCAATACCGATTCCTTATTATACCCAGAGTTGCCATGTAAAAATAAATCGATCTGTTTGGATATAATAATAGTAGCCATTAAGATAATAATAGCCACAGCAAATTGTATAAAGATTAATACCCGACGAATAACCTGTTTATTGTTATTTTGAGTGAATTTATTTTTTATAGACTCCAATATACCATTGCTTGATAGTTTTATTGCAGGATAGATCCCAGCAAAAAAGCCGACCATACAAGCAAATAGAAATAATAAAATAAAAAATGCAGCAGGAAGAGCTGTCAATGTCGGTAGTTCACGCATAAAGATACCTTCAAACACGGGAGTTAACAATACATACAAAGGAAGGCTCAATATAACAGCAATAATTAGCGTAATCACATATTCAGTAAGTAATTGAGCTATAATCTGTGTACGAGATGAACCCATTACTTTGCGCACCCCCATCTCTTTAAGGCGTGAGAAGTTTTGACTGATCGTGATATTGATGAAATTGATGACAGCCATTAGTAAAACGAAACCTGCAATCCAAAGTAAGGTAGAAATCATTTTACGGATAGCCCCGTTGTTGTCATCTAAAAAGTAGCTTTTTAAAGGTTTTAGATCTGGGGTATAGTTTAAAGAAAATTCCGCATCCATATTCCGCTTTATGAGATCCTGAATAGGAGCATGTAATTGATCAGGAGTAATTCCTTTTTGAAGCTCGATAAAAGAAACGATATAAGGATTGTGCCAGTTGTCGATAGACCTTCCAAAATAAGATTCACTTGCTATAGGTAGAAAGATATCGGATTTCATGGCATCATTTAAGTGCATTACGGAATTCTGTGTATTTTCTATGATTACACCTGTGATCGTGAAAGGCTGCTTATCGCCATTGAAGTTTTTGATTTCCAACGTTTGACCTAAAACATTTAGTTTTCCAAAATATTTTTTAGCGGCTTTTTCGGTGATGACTACACTGAATGGTTTTGTTAATGCAGTTGTTGAATTTCCTTCAAACAATTGGAAGCCGAACATGTCCAATAAGGTAGGATCTCCAACAACTGTACCTTCTTCGAATATCTGCTGACCATGGGAAACAATACAGGTCAATCCATCGATTCGATAGTAATTTGCCACCAATTGAGGATATTCTTCTTTTAAAGCCTTTGGCAAAGCACCAATACTTGTTAATGGTATACCAAAACCTTCTTTTTTATAATTACTTTGTAGTAGGTACTGCTGTTCTTTATGGCGTAGTTGGCTGTTAACTTGATGTACTTCCCAGACATAAGCCCCTACAAGTATGACAAAAGTAATACTACAAATCAAACCCACAAGATTGATTAAACTTTCGTATTTACGCTTTATAATATTACGCCAAGCGATTTTTATATTGTTTTTTAGCATTATCCTGTTTTTTGCCTTCGATATTAGTTGATCTCATTAAAATAGTAACCGCGTCCATCAGATTGGGTTTACGTAGAACATATTTTTCTTACCGCGGATCGTTTTATTCTCATAACACACTTACTCATCCCGCAAACTATCAACAGGATTTGAAAGAGCAGCTTTAATCGTTTGGAAGCTAATGGTGGCTAAACTGATCAAAATAGCCATCAATCCAGCAGCAGCAAAATACTGCCATTGAATTTCTATGCGATAATTATAATCCTGTAACCAATTATCCATAACCCACCATGCTATTGGCGATGCAATAAGGATGGCCATAAGCACTAATTTAATAAAATCAACAGAAAGCAAAGATGTTAATTGTCCAATAGATGCACCCAAGACTTTCCTGACAGCAATTTCTTTCATACGCGTTTCTGCCATATAAGCAATCAAAGCAAATAAACCCAAGCAAGAAATAAAGATGGTCAATACCGCAAAAAGCATAGACAGAGTACCAATAGATTGCGTCTCTTTAAATTTAGCTTCAAAATTTTTATCAATAAACTTATACTCAAAAGGGTAATCCGGATTGAATTTTTTGAAGATATCCGCTACCGTTTTTAAATTATTAACAGTACTATTGTTTGGGTTCAATCGGTAGTGGATATTTGTAAACCAAGATTTAGGACCAAAAATAATCATCGGTAAAGTTTCACCATATGGTGAATCAACGATGAAATCTTTGATTACACCTACTACAGTCCAGTCCTCTCTATCTCCATGGATAACCTGACCAATAGGATTTTGTAATCGCATGCTTTTAACAGCAGTTTCTGTCAATAACATTGCATTACTATCAGTTTTATATTTATAAATATCAATATCTCTACCTGATAAAAGTGTAAATCCTAAATTTTCAACCGCATCAGCATCCGTACTGAAACGATTGAACGATACTTTTTTATCGCTTTCGCTACTTCCAGGCCAGGAAAACCCCATGCCATTGCTATATCGATCAGTCACTGGCGACATATTTTTAGAAACAGAAACAACAGCATTGCTAGCCAGCAATTCGTTACGAAGATTTAAATAATTCTTTTCAAGTTCTCCAGAAATACTGCTCACTAATAACCCATTGTCATCATAACCCCGATCCCGATCTTTAGTATGCTGAATCTGTTGGAATATAATAATCGTTGCTATTGTCAGAATAATAGCAATTGAAAATTGCAAGATAACCAGAATAGAGCGTACGCTTAAGCCCCTTTTATAAGAGTTTAATTTTCCCTTTAACGTTTTTAGCGGTTTAAAAGAGGACAGGAAAAATGCAGGGTAGCTACCTGCCAAAACTCCTGTAATAATCGTGAAAATAATTAAAAATAACCAATTGCTGCCAGAAAGTAGGGAAATATGAAGATTTTTCTCAACTAAATTATTAAATGCCGGAAGAATTAAGATGATACAGCCTACTGCTAGTATCATGGCGGCAAAACTGATTAAAACACTTTCTACAATAAACTGTGCAATCAGACTTTTACGATCAGCACCTACCACCTTTCGAACGCCTACCTCTTTAGCCCTTCGCTCAGAACGAGCAGTACTCAAGTTCATGAAATTGATACAAGCCACCAACAAGATAAACGAGCCAATCCAAGTAAATAAATGCACCAATTGAATGCGACCAGCAGTATAAGCGCCATTAACACTTTTGTTGTACAAATAGGCATCTTGATAAGGGAATGCAAAGATTTCATTTGTCGACCTGATTTCATTATTGCCCACATTAATATGATTTTGACTAACAAGCCTTATTTTGTTGTTAAAGGCTTCTAATGGTGTTGTCTCCCGTAGCAGAACATATGTTTCGATGGAGTTGTTCTGCCAGTTTTCATCCGTATAGCCAATTTTTTTAGCATATTCCCATGACAGCAAATAGTCAAATTGCATACTGGTGTTATTGGGTAGATCTTGTAATACAGCATCCACTGTCACTAAGTTTACAGAATCTATTTTGATGGTTTTGCCCACAGGATCAGAGTTTCCAAATAAAGTCTCAGCAAACTTTTGTGTCAAAACAACGGAATTTGCATTTTGAAGCAATTTATTTTTATTACCCTTGACTATAGGAAAGCTAAACATATCAAAAAAACCAGGATCAACAAATGCGACTTGAGATACGATTTTTTTATTGTTATAGGTCGTTAGAAAATTATTAAATTGATCATAACGCGTGAATTTTTCAATATCTGGAAAATCTTTTTTCAACGTAGGCCCCATAATTTTTGGTGTATTCACCCAAGCCCACATCTGTCCCTGATTCATATCCCGATTACTGATCACGTACAGTCTATCACCCTTCATATGAAAGCGATCCATACTCAGCATATTTTGTAACCAAAGTGCTATCAGTAAAGCCCCTGCCATACCAATGGCCAATCCAATGATATTGATGCTTGAAAAAGCTTTATTTTTTAGCAAATTACGCCAAGCGATTTTAATATAGTTATTGATCATTGTTATTTTATCAAGAGGTGTCTATTCAAAATGACTATTTTATTCATCTCGTAAGCATTCAACAGGATTGATAATTGCTGCACGTATAGTTTGGTAGCTTATCGTTAAAAAAGCAATTGTTAACGCGACACATCCAGCAAATACAAATACCCACCAATCCAGTTCAATATGATATGCAAAATTATCCATCCATTTGTACATCGCCAACCAACCAAAAGGAACACTGATCAGTAAAGCAAATACGACTAATTTTAGAAAATCAAAACTTAATAACTTAACGATTTTTAATACAGACGCACCCAATACTTTACGGATACCGATCTCTTTGATCCGTTGTTGAACCGTATAAGTCGAAAGAGCAAATAAGCCCATACACGCAATGGTAATGGTAATAAATGAAAACAGTTGCATCGCTTTGGTAGTCTGTTGATCTTGGAGGTAAAGTTGATTATAGTCATCATTAAGAAAGTGATATTCATAGGTGTTTTTCGGATCAATTTCTTTCACGATCGTTTTTACTTGATTGATAGCATCCTGCATCGGAACTTGTGCATTAAGCTTGATGAATATATTTCCAAAATAATCATACTCGGGGAAGAGGACAACAGGGCTAATCTCATTATGCAGTGAGGTGAAATTGAAGCTTTGAACAACTTGTTTAATAGAACCTTTACGACCATTTAAATTTATTCTCTTACCGACAGCCTCTTTAGGGCTCCAGCCCAGCGCTGATGCCGTTAACGTATTGATAATAAAACTATTTTCAGGAGATACGGTATCTCTTGCTCTTAATATGTCCGTATCCGAAAGAGGCGAGCCAGCAACTGATTTAATATTAAATAACGATACAAAGTCTTTTTCAATCGGGATAGCCGTTACATTAATAGAAAAATCCGTCGGTTGCCCTTCCACATCACTGATGCTGTAACCCCCTTGAATATTTACAGGACTGTCGTAGGAAGCAGTCATTCCTTTCACACTATTTAATTGGCTCAACTTATCCTTCAATAATTGACGTTCTTTGTCCATCCAGCCCCGTCCATCAATCACCAATATATCAGAGCGATCCAATCCAGTATTTTTAGATTGAATAAATTCCATTTGTCTACTTGCAAATAGAGTACAAATGATAAAAAATATAGAAATACAAAATTGGAAAGCAATCAGTATTTTACTCAGCGATATTCCAGTTCGCTTTTCACTCAGTTTACTCTTAAAGATTGAAATCGGTTTTAAGCTAGAAATTGAGTAAGCTGGCCATCCGCCAGCAAGTATTGATAAGGCAATAAAGAATGTCGATAAGGATAGATAAACAGCAGGTTTGTCCCATATATTAATGCTGATATCTACCCCCATAAAATGACTAAAAACCGGCAAAAGAAGAAAAGTTGCCAATATACTCAGCAATAAGGAAATTAAAATCATCACACTGCATTCCAATAAAAATTGGAAAAAAATGTTTTGACTGCCGGCTCCCAACACTTTCTTTACGCCGATCTCTTTTTTGCGCTCTATAGCATGTGCAAGGATTAAATTTGTAAAATTAATGCAGGTCAAGACAATTAGCGCAATACCTAAGGCTCCTAGTATGTAGACATAGAGTATATTTCCAGTACCTGATGTTTTTGAGTGCAGATGAATGTCGGTTAATTTTTCTATTTGGAAACCAAATTGATAACCTTGTTTAATAGCATCATTAAACTTATTCTTGACCAGATTATCCAGCTTAAGTTGAACTGATGGGAAGCTCATCTTATTGGCCAATAAGGCTATGGTGATATCATTAGCAGAAGTCCAGGATGATTCTTTGTAACGAGCTAAACCCTGATTAGATAAGATTGCAGAAAATTGCAACTGCGTATTGCTCGGTAGATCCTGTATAACTCCAGTCACTTTCCAATTCACCTTATCAATGACCAAAGTTTTGTTCGTGGCAGGTTCATTCGGAAAATATTTTTTAGCCAAACTCTCCGTAAGCACAATTTGATTCGGACCTTCGAGTACATGTTTTTTACTTCCTTCGATAAATTGGTAATCCAATATTTCAAACAAATTATGGTCTGCATAGTAAAGCTTATTTTCTTTCAAAGATTGGTCATCAATATCAATTAATCCCGCTTGAGTGTAAGCATATAAGCGGCTCGCTTGCTCTACCTCAGGAAACTCTGATTGTAGGACCTGTTGTAATCCAGTGGGCGTTGTGCCCGATGAGACCAATTCAGAACTATTTGGAGATTTGTAAGATAAACTAAAATAAGCAAGCCGATCAGCATGAGAGAAAAAGCGTTCATAACTGGATTCGTAATAGATATAAGTAGCTAATAGAAGAAAGCAGGTTATTCCCATTGTTAACCCAGACATATTGAGTAATGAAAAGCCCTTATTCTTCCGAATATTACGCCATGCTATTTTGATATGATTCTTGATCATTATTTTATGCTTTTAAATTCTTGTATTTTGTAAACTAGCCCATGCAGATTTGTTGATAAATTTTCGATTAGATTACTCATCTCTCAATGTTTTTACAGGATTTGTATTCGCAGCTCTAATCGCTTGTGTACTGACCGTTAATATCGCAATCGTTAATGCCGCAATACCAGCGACTGCAAAGATCCACCACTGAATTTCGATGCGGTAAGAAAAATCTTCTAACCATTTATTCATGGTCCACCAAGCAATAGGTGAAGCAAGCAGAATCGCTATAAGTACCAGTTTTACAAAATCTCGCGACAGCATAGCTGTTATACCTGTTACAGAAGCACCCAATACTTTACGAATACCGATCTCTTTTGTTCTTAATTCAGCAATATACGACGCTAGTCCAAGTAAGCCTAGACAAGATATAAAAATGGCCAATCCAGAGAAAATAAGTGCCAACTGAGCAGTTTGCTGCTGTTCTTTAAACTTGGTCGCAAATTGCTGATCAACAAATTTATATTCAAAAGGATAAGCTGGATTAAATTTTTTGAGTATCTCCTCCATTTGTTTCAAGTTATGGTCTATTGGCAAAGATGGGTTAGTACGAACGACCATATTTAACATCCACTCTTTAGCAGGGTAAATGAGAAGAGGGGTAACAGGACTGTAGGGAGAATCATTAATGTAATCATTAATGACCCCTACTATCGTAAATGTGTTGCTTCCCCATTTCAGGATGCTACCAATAGGATTTTTCAATTTCATTTCTTTGATAGCAGCCTCGTTCACCAGCACCGATAGACTATCGGAAGCCAACCGTTCAAAGTCGATGTCACGACCTTCCAGTACCTTTAAGCCAAGAGTTTTAACAAAATCACTTTCTGCCTTACCAATATTGAATACGATTTTCTTTCCTTGTTCAGGAGTTGCCCCTTCCCATGAAAAATTACCACTTGAGTTTGACGCATTTCGGGTTATCGACCACCCCGTACGGGTTACAGCATGCGCAATATTTTTATTGATCAATTCAGATTTAATGACTTTATAATTTTTTGTCATATCACCTTCCATAGGAATTTCGATCAGTTGCGAAGGAGAATAGCCGATATCACGTTTTCCAGCGTATTCAATTTGGCTACGGACAATCAAGGTTGCAATAATTAAGATAAGCGCAATTCCAAATTGGAATACGACTAATACTTCCCGAAAATTTAAAGCTAGTTTTTTAGATTTTCCAAATACTTTGAGAGATCTTATAGGCTTAAATGAGGATAGTACAAATGCAGGGTATAAGCCTGCAAACACTCCAGTTAACAGGATAAATCCAACTAATGAGACCCAGATTATTGGATCTGTAATGGAGAAAACTAACGGTTTATCTAGGATTTTATTAAAAAAAGGAAGTGCCAAGAAAGTTAATCCGATCGACAGAATTCCCGCAATGAATGAAAGCAATACCGATTCCGTCAAAAATTGGGCAATTAAACTACTGCGTTGCGCACCCACCACTTTTCGTACCGCTACTTCTTTGGCTCGTTTTTGGCTACGAGCAGTGCTGAGATTAACGAAATTGATGCAAGCGATCAATAGAATCAAAAATCCCAAACCAGCCACCAATTTAACTTGATCAATTTTACCACCAACTGGTACACCCTGTTCAAATTTTGAATACAAGTGCATTTTAGATAGCGGATATAAAAATAGGGAACCTTTTAACTCGTTATTTGTCTTTTTTGCAATGATATTTTTTAGTTTTTTATTAAAGGCCTCCACATCTGTACCATCTTTAAGTTGGATGTAGGTCATGAATGTACTTGTATTCCAGTTTGGAGAGTAATTATCCGCCTTAGTTAGGGGAATCAAATAGTTAAAATCAAAATCGGTATTGCTTGGCAAATCGGCAATAATTCCAGATACTTGATAAGGTTCCTTATTGTCCAGTATAAGGGTTTTATTTAAAGGATCCGTATCGCCAAATATTTTCTTGGAGAGGCTTTCTGTTAAGATGATGTTTTGTGGACCAGAGAGAACTTGACTGCGATTACCCTTTAAAAGTTTAAAATCAAACATCTCCATAAAAGAAGGATCAACCTCCGTGCCTTTAGACTTAATTTTATTCTCATCAAAAGATAATAATCTATCCACATTCCAATACACACGTGCCGCATGCTCTACCTCAGGGTATTCAGCTTTTAAAGTAACCGATGCCGGGCCTGAAGTGATATTACTCATGCCGATTTGACCTACATCTTCATATTTATTCCAAACACGATATAAGTTGTCTTTGTTACTATAGAAATTGTCAAATTGTGATTGATTCTGTACCCAAATAGCAATCATCAAAACAGCCGCCATTCCAATAGCTAATCCGATAATGTTAATGGTTGCATATCCCTTACTTTTCAGTAGATTTCTCCAAGCGATTTTGAAATTGTTCCGTATCATGGTATTGTACTTTAGGCTGTTGTCTTATTTTTGTTTTTAAAGTTCAATACCTAAGCCATTGTTTTAAATTGCTGTTTTTCAGCGTCTTAATCTATGTATTGGTCTTCTGTAAGTGTACGCTTTCGAACACTTAGCGTTCGTAAGCGTACATGTGAAGCATATTCTTATTCATTCCTTAGTGTATCTATAGGATTGGACAAAGCAGCTTTGATTGCTTGAAAACTTACGGTTACTAGCGTTATCAATAAAGCGATGCTCCCAGTGACGATAAAAATAGACCAGTTTATAGAGATACGATAAACATAATTTTCCAACCACTTCTCCATAAATAAGTATGCTAATGGTGCAGCTATGAGAAAACCAATTAATGTAAGCCAGATATATTCGGTAGATAAGAGTCTCCACAGACCAATTTCTGAAGCACCCAATACTTTGCGAATTCCGATTTCTTTTTCACGCTGTTCGGTCAGAAAGGAAACAAGAGCATAGAGCCCAAGGCATGAGATCAAGATTGCAAGACACGTAAATAGACTGGTTAGACTTCGAATCATTTCCATCTGCGTAAATTCTTTGGCATACGCTTGATCTGTAAAAGTATATTCAAATATAAGGTTCGGATCCGTTGCCATGAATTTTTCTCCAATAGCTTTAAGTGTTTGACTTTGATGCTCATAATCTTTCAAGCGAATGGTAATTTTGTTTTTCGGAAGAAAATCCAAGAAATACGCTGTAGGCGTGATCGACTTAAACGGAGATTCCGAAATGGTGTTTTCAATAACACCCAATATCTCATAAGTCTTTCCGCGTTTACTTAATGTGTTGCTATTCAACGATGTCAAACCCATAAATTTTGCAGCGGCTTCATTAATAATAACCCCAGACGAATCTGTTTTGAAATCTTTAGAAAAGTTTCGCCCTTTTAAGAAATTCCAGCCTACCGTATTGCCAAAGCTTTCATCAACTGTGCATATTCCCAATATAGAGCCCTCAATAGGATCATTACCTTCCCATGTAAACCCACCACCAGATAGTCCAAGTCTATTCACAAAACTCGAAGAAAGGGTTGCATCTTCAATAAGTCCTTTATTTTGTAAGTCTCTTTTGAGAACTTCAAAATTTTTCCTGATTTCTGGACTGCTGCTGATCACATTGATTAGGTTTTGGTTATTATAGCCGATCAGGCGTTCTTTGACATGGTACAATTGCTGTATAACCAAATAAGTGGCAATCATCATAAAAATGGAGATCGCAAATTGAATTACCACCATGACTTTACGTGGTTGAAATCTACCTTTGCTAAGTTGTAGTTTTCCTTTAAGAGCAAGAGTCGGGTTGAAGGAGGATAAAAATATAGAAGGGTAGATGCCTGCTAATAATCCGATTACAAAGATTGCCGCAAACGAAATAGCATAAAATAAAGGCGAACTTAATGGAAGTTCGAGCTGTGCATGTGTAAGTTTATTAATCCATGGTAATAGGAGGAGTGTGAATAGCATTGAAAATACAAACGAAATACCAACAGACCAAACGGATTCTACTAGAAAGCCTTGAATTAATTGTTTTCGATTGACGCCAAATGATTTGAGTACTCCGACTTCTTTACCTCTTTTTAGACTTCTGGCAGTGCTCAGGTTGATAAAATTGATACACGCCAATGAAAGGATCAAACAGCTGATTAATGCAATCATCCAAACGTATTGAATCTGTCCACCATTATTTTTACCATTTTTAAAAGACTCGTACAAATGCCATTTCTCCATAGGATGCAATAGTATTTCAGGATTGATATCGGTGAGTTTTGTTTTGAAAACCGCAGTCAATTTTGATTCAATAGTAGGAATCAGCTTACTATTGGTAACCTGCACATAAGTATTAAAGTAGCAATTGTTCCATCCAACAGCAATCCCTTCGTTTTTTGCTAAATAATCTGCAATCGGTAAAATATAGTCCAATTGGTAAAAAGTACTATTCTGAGGAAGATCTGCATATACCCCTTTAACGAGATATTGATCCTTTCCATTGAGCTGAACGATTTTTCCAATCGCACTTTGGCTTCCAAATAAGCGAGAAGCTAATGATTGCGATATGATGAATGTATTAGCGTCAGTAGGAGTGGAGACCTCACCCTCAATAGTTTGAAAACTAAAGATCTCCGAAAATTTACCTAAAGCATAGCAGCCACTGGCACTTAGTTTTTTATCCCCTGCTTTGAAAATGGTACTTTCCAATCCTGTTGATAAAGTGACTTGTTCCATTTCATCTTTAAAATCAGATTCGATCCATTTTGCCAATGGAATTGAGGTCGATGGATCGGTAGACATTTCGTCATTGAAAGTACCTGTGACCATGACTTGATAAATGGTATCGTAGTTTTGAAAGTTTTTATCAAAAGAAAACTGTTTCAATATCCAGAGGGTACTGATTAAAGCAACGGTAAAACCGAGAGCAAGACCGATGATATTGATCGTTGCGTTCCATGGATTACGTTTTATATGGCGTAGAGAAGTTTTAAAAAATAGCTTTATCATAATTCTTAATCAATTGTCTTATTGTAGGAATCTTTTTGATACTTGATAATTATTCGTCTCTTAAACTATTTGCAGGATTGATAATAGCAGCTTTAATAGATTGAAAGCTCACAGTAAGTGCCGTGATGAGCAATGTCAGAATTCCTGAAAATAAAAATATCGATATTGGTAGAGTTGTTCTAAAAGCAAACCCTTGGAGCCAGTCGGTAGCACAATATAAAGCAAGAGGAACTGCAATAATATTCGCTATAATTACTAAGATGAAAAACTCCTTATTAAGCATCCGTATAATCTGGAAAACAGTCGCGCCGAGCACCTTTCTAATACCAATTTCTTTTGTTTTTACCTGCGCCGTGTACGTACATAAACCTAAAAGACCTAAGCAAGAGATTAATATGGTTATGGCAGCAAAAAAATTAAATATGGTACCCTGCTTTTGTTCACTTGTGTATAGTTTTTGATAACTATCATCTAGAAAATTGTAAGTGAAAGGCATATCATTATAGTATTGCTTCCAAATTTTTTCCATAGCATTTATAGCAGCAACAGTTTCATTCTCTTTCGTTTTTATATAAAGCTGCCGAGAATTCTTGGGATTAAACTTAAAGACGATAGGTTCAATCTTCTGACGTACACTAGCATAATTAAAATCATTCACGACACCAATAATAGTTCCAGGCACAGTTCTGATTCTCAAACGAGTGCCAATAGGATTTTTTAAACCCATCTCTCTGACAGCTGTTTCATTGATGATAAAATGGGTAGAGTCTGCTAATGAACCCGTGAAATTTCGTCCCTCTACTAGTTTTATCTTAAAGAAATCGAGTGTATGTTGGTCTGAATGGGTGATACTAAACCATAAGTTTGACTTTGCAGGTTTTCCTTCCCAATCGTTATCTCCAGTAGCATCACCGCCGTGGATCATATCACGACCAAGTCGGATCACATCATTTATGCCTCCATTTTTTAACAATTCATTTCGGATAGCATCAAAATGTTCGCCCATTTTTGATCCCATAGGAACCGTGAAGATATGTTTTTTTTCGTAACCGAGATTTTTGTTTCGTATAAACTCTAGTTGACGCCCAATCACAATTGTCATGGTTATCAAAACAATAGAAACTGTAAACTGTAATACAACCAATACTTTTCTTGAACTTGATTTTTTCATGCCCAGGTTACCTTTTAAGACTTTGATCGGATCAAAAGTTGATAGTAGCATGGCTGGATAGATGCTAACTAAGATTAATGTTCCAACAAGCAAGATAAAAATGTACATCCATAAATGAATATTAGATAGATCCAGAGATATTTGTTTACCAGAGAAGGTATTAAAAATGGGCAAGAACATGAAAACAACAGCTATTGCAATGGTTACTGCAAAAAGAAATAATAACGTAGTTTCTATGATAAATTGAAAGAAAAGTTCTTTTTTTCCAGCTCCAATAATTTTTCGAATCCCAACCTCTTTGGCCCTATTTAAAGAACGTGCAGTTGAAAGGTTAATGTAATTAATACTCGCTATTGTTATAATCATCAGCGCGACACCCATAAAAATATGTACAGCACCGATACCCCCATCAGTACCATCCATACGGTACAAATGAACTTTAGACAATGGTTGTGCGACATAAGGTACAGGAGTATCTTCTGGTTTATTGCGTTCATGTATCTGCTGCAACTTTTTGGTTAAAGCAGTGAGGTTCGCGTGAGGAGTTAACAGCAGATAAGTTTCAAAGGAAAAACTAGACCAATCCATATCCATAGATGACAAATATGTTTTGTTGTCATAAGTGGTTTTGTTTTTTACATAGGCCTGCTCATTAAACCTCGAAAGGGGAAGAAGTACCTGTATTTGTAAACTTGAATTCTCAGGATAGTCTGCGATAACACCAGATACCATACAAAGTTCATCTAGACCTATCGTCAAAGTTTTACCTATGGGGTTTTCATTACCAAAATAACGACGGGCAGTACTTGCTGTGATGACAATTGAATTGTTGTCCGGAAAAGGCAACTTTTGATTGCCTTTTATTAAAGGAAAGCTAAACACAGAAAAATAACTTGGGTCTACAAAAGCAAAGCTTTTTTCGATAAATGTCTTTTCTTTATACTTGATGGGGCCGTCACCGATTTTGAATATACGTACAGCATCTTTTACTTCTGGAATCTCTTTTTTCGCAAAAGTACCAACAGGAGCAATGATACTCTCAAATATTTTTTTAGTTATTCCAGTTCCACCCTCAATACCAATTTTATAAATCATGCGCTCATTTTTATGAAATCGGTCAAAGGATAGTTCATCTTGTATCCAGAGCATCAGAAATATGCCTACGACTAATCCCGCAGACAATCCTAAAATATTAATGCACGTATAAAATTTGTTAGAGAAAATACTCCGCCATGCGATTTTGATATAATTCTTTATCATCTTTTTTTCGATTGTCAATCGTTGTACAATATTCTTTTTACTTAACAGACAAAGCCGTCGACTTCTGAAATCGACGACTTTGATCTTTACTTAACACTTAAACACCACTAATTAAACGATGATCACTCATCACGTAAACTATCGATCACATTTACCTTCGCAGCACGGATAGCCTGATAGCCAATTGTCATTCCTGCGATTAATAAAGCGATACTTGCTCCAACTAAAAAGATCCAGAGCCTCAATTCTGTTTTGAAACTAAAATTAGCCAACCATTCGTTTGAAAAATACCATGCAAGTGGCCCAGCTATTAGAATGGCAATACCTAATAATCCCACAAATTCTCTACCCAATAGCTTAACGATTTGTGCAATACTTGCTCCTAGAACTTTTCGGATACCAATTTCTTTGACTTTAGTTTGTGCTGAATTTGTCGCTAAAGCGAGGAGTCCAAGGGAAGAAACAAAAATAGCGATTGAAGCAAATATGTTAAAAAGGAGACCGGTACGTAAATCAGACTTATATAACTGATCAAATTTGCTATCTAAAAATGTGTATTCGAACGGTTTTTCCGAAGGATAACTATCATAGATCGCTTTAACTTTCTCAATTGCTTTTTGTGCATTTAAGGCTGTCGTCTTCACATATAGAGTACCCGCAAACCGGTGTGTCCAAAACACCATTGGACCTATCGGGTTTTTTAGATTATTGAAATTGAAATCCTTGACCACACCTACCACCATTCCAGGAACCTCATGTAATGACATTTGAGCGCCCAGATATGGCTTTTTTAAACCCATTTGTTTCGCCATAGTTTCATTGATGATATAACTTGAAGAGTCCGCAGGAGTACCTTTGATATTACCCCCCTCCACGAATTTCATACCCATTAAAGGAATAAAATTTTTGTCGATAGTAGCACGTCCAACAATAAGAGAATAATCTTTTGGACGGCTCGGCCAATCGATATCCCCAGTAGCATTGCCATAACTCATCGGATCATATAAACCGTTGATGGAGTAAGAAACAATAGCAGGATCGGCAGCAAGTTTGGTTTCTACTGTAGATTTATTTTCTACAGAACCTTCATTAAGCTGAACCGTGAAAATATATGACGTATCATATCCTAAATCATAATTACGGATGTATTTCATCTGTTTTTGGATGACCAAGGTGCATATAATCAGTATGATGGATATGGTGTATTGAAATACAACCAGACCTTTTCTAAAAATACTATTTTTTGGTTTGGACGATTTGCCTTTCAATGCCGCTATGGGTTTAAAAGATGACAGTTGTATGGAAGGATATATGCTCGACAATAATACCGTCAACAGCAGGGCAGATCCAATTAAAATCCACAATGCTGGATTATGGATATCAAATACCATTGATTTACCAGAAATACTGTTATATGCCGAAAATGATAATCCTACCCAGATCGCCGCCACAAAAGTGGCTAAGGTAAATGTCAGAAAAGTTTCTGCCATAAATTGAAAGAACAGCTGTTGACGGCTTGCGCCCACAATCTTTCGGATACTGACTTCTTTAGCACGATCCATCGCTCTGGCAGTGGAAAGATTCACATAGTTGATGGCGCCAATAAAAAGTAAGAGCAAAGCTACTACAGCAAATATCTGCACCATGCGTAAAGCCGATTTGTTCCCGTCAGGAGCAATTAAATGTTTATCAGCAAATGATCCAAGTTTAAAAGTTGTGTTGGTATTGCCTTCACGTGCCTGAATAAATCTGTTATTGATTTGTGTAATTGCTTGCTCCGGATCTGTTTCAGGACGTAACTTTAAATAAGTATCAAAGTAGTAATTTCCAAGATCCTCATCAATCGTCTTCCACACCCCATTACCTCCATTTTCTGTAAATGATTTAGCCAAATAAGCCATAGGAAAGATAGCATCGTATCTTAAAGATGAGTTTTGTGGTATATCCTGAAATACGCCTGTCACCAAGAAAGGAGTTTTCGCTAAGAGAAGCGTCTTACCGATTGCATCCTGTCCATTAAAAAGTTTTTTCTGAAGTGTTTCGCTAATCGCCACTTCATCTAGAGAAGTCAATATATTAGGCTTGCTGGATTGAATTAGTGGAAAGGAAAAAAAACTAAAAAATGAACTGTCAGCATAGGCTATAGAAAGGCCGCTATAAACATCTTTTTGATCCTTTAAGCTAATAATACCGGAATATTCTGGTGCTATTCTCACTGAGGATGCTACAGAAGGAACGTCCTGAGCGTAAAATCCAACGGGTCCCGGAGTGTTATTGGATATCTGCTCCTTATCACCACCTTTCCAAATATTATGAACATTGTAAATTTGTTTATAATCTTTGTGAAATCTGTCAAAACTAATTTCGTCCTGTACCCATAGCAAAATCAGGATTGCAGTTGCAATACTGATCGAAAGTCCTAAGATATTGATAACAGTATAAAACTTGCTTTTTTTCAGATTACGCCATCCAGCTTTGATATATTTAAAAATCATAATAATAGTTTTCGACAGTTTGCATTTTAGGTTTTTTATTTTCAAAATTTACAATGCCAATCCTTAAGCCATAATTTTAATGTGCTCATTTACAATTTTTTGTATTGTTAATGACAATTGTGTAAGTGTACGAATCCGAACACTTAGCGTTCACATGCGTACATATATGCTATTTACTACTGATCCCTCAAACTTTTTACAGGGTTAGCTCTTGCCGCTTTTAAAGCTTGGTAACTGACGGTCACAAAAGCAATGAGCAAGGCACTCACACCCGCTATGGCAAACATCCACCATTGCATATCAATATGGTATGCAAAATTGTTCAACCACTTGTTCATCGCCCAATAGGCGACAGGTATCGCAATACATATGGCTATGATAACCAGTTTAATAAAATCGATAGATAATAATTGTATAATGCCAAAAACACTAGATCCTAAAACTTTACGGATGCCAATTTCTTTGGTCCGTTGTTGTGCGGTATACGTTACCAATCCCAATAGGCCCAAACATGCTATAAAAAGAGCAAATCCTGAAAAAGTGGTGAAAATTCTTTGGAATCGATAATCCGCTTCATATTGACGTCTAAAACTCTGATCCAAAAATGTATAATTGAATGGAATTTGAGGAGCGACACCAGTCCAGATTTTCTCGATACGGGCAATAGTTTCTGGAAGATTTCCTTGTTGCAATTTGATCGTTATAAATTTGCTACTCCAAGGTGCTAAGCGTAAAGCAAGAGCTTCAACTTTGTTGTGCAGAGAGAGGTAGTTAAAGTCTTTTACAACTCCAATCACTTGTCCCTCTTTGCCCCATTGCGCAAAACGTTTTCCGATGATCTCTTGTGGATTGCTATAACCCCATAACTTAGCAGCAGCCTCATTAATAATTAAGGAGTGTGCACTGTCTGCAGGAAAATCTCGGGAATAAGCTCTTCCTGCAACCAATTCAATTCCCATATTTGGGATAAAATCGATATCTACTTCAAAGAGAGCTGGACTCAACATCGTCATTTTTCCTTCAGTAGATTCTATTTCTGTACCTGCATTAGGAAAAAATGCACCTGGAACACTACGCGATGATGATACTGCAATGACGTCCTTATCTCTTTTAAACGTGTTTTTAATCGCTTCTAAATTTTTATTGACGTCATTGTCAAAATTATAATCAATGACAAGCATCTGTTCTTGTTGAAAACCGAGATTGGTGTGCTGTAGATGATGCAATTGCGAAAAGACAATACAGGTTCCAGCAATAAGTACAATGGACAAGCCGAATTGGAAAACCACTAATCCTTTTCTTAAAAATTGTCCTCCAGCAGCAGTTTTAAATGTACCCTTTAGTACTTCAACAGGTTTAAAACGCGCTAAAATAAAAGCAGGATAACTTGCAGCAATAATACCGGTAATCGTTACAATGGCAAGGAAAATACTAAGTGTAGTCATATTGAATAGACTGCTCCATGCAAAATTTTTACCCGCAAAGGCTTCCATGGACGGAAGAAGTATAATAACCAATAGCAATGCCAGCAGTGCAGCGATAAAAACTAAAGCTAAAGATTCACACATAAATTGTAGGATCAAATTGCGATGGTTAGCACCAATTGCTTTGCGGACACCAACCTCTTTTGCTCTTTCCATGGATCGGGAAGTAGCCAAATTCATGAAATTGACACAGGCGATGAAAAGTATAAATAGACCTATGATAGCAAATATATACAGATTCTGTACACTGCCCGTTACACCTGGCTGTCTGCCTGCTGCCGAATGCATATAGGCATCTAGCATGGGTTCGAGATAGAAGTTAAACTTATCCTCCCTAGAGGCACCATGCTTTTTAAGAAATTGAGGAATTTTTTTATTGAAATTGGCTAGATTAAATTGATCAGAGACCAGCACATACGTATAAAAATCTACATACCCCCAAGAGTCAAAAATATCTGAACGTGCTTGTTTAAAGGTACTCATAGATAATAAAGCATCAAAAGTAAAATGAGAATTGGAAGGTACATCTTCAATAACCGCAGTGACCTTATATAGCCCTGGGTTAGCACGACCTGCTGTAAGTCCCCCTTCCAATGTTTTGCCAATCGGGTTTTCATTGCCAAAGTATTTTTTAGCCATACTTGCTGTTAGAACAGCAGTATAAGGAGCGGTCAAGGCTGTTTTTGGATTACCAGCCAATACTTTCCAGCTAAAAACGTCAAATGCCGTTGAGTCCATAAAAAAAACACGCTCTTCCTGAAACACCTTCTCTTTATTCTTTAAAGAAATGGATGTCACTCCAGAAAATTGAACCACATTTTTCACTTCAGGGAAATCTGCTTTTAAAGCAGGTCCTATTGGCGCAACTCCCCAGACATCATTGCGTGTGGTTTGCTCTTTTTTCTTCCCAGGAATTGATCACACGGTAAATCCGGTCTTTGTTTACATGGTATTTATCATAAGATAACTCATCATGAATATATAATACAATTAATAAGCAGCATGCTAACCCTATGGCTAGGCCAATGATGTTGATGGAAGAATAACCTTTGTTTTTCCAAAGATTTCTCCAAGCGATTTTTATATAGTTCTTGATCATTTTTAATAATTTAGAGTCGTGGTTTATTTCAGACTACATATACTTTGAATGGTTTTACTCATCTTTTAAACTATGGACAGGGTTGACTAATGCCGCACGTATAGCCTGTGAACTGACTGTCAATAGCGCAATCACAATAGCCAGAATTCCGGCAATCGCAAACATCCACCATTTGATATCAATGCGATAGGCAAAATCCTGTAACCACAAATTCATCATCCACCAGGCAATAGGAGAGGCAATGATGATCGAGATGACTACCAGTCGGATAAATTCAAAAGATAGCATGCGTGCAATGTCAGGAACACTGGCACCAATTACTTTTCTAATACCAATTTCCTTTTTACGTTGGTTTGTCGTGAATATAGCTAAACCCAATAATCCAAGACAAGCCACAAAAATGGTCAGGGCTGCAAAAATGGTTAAGAGCTGACCCGTTTTAAGTTCCGATTGATACGTCTGATTATATCGCTCATCAAGAAAAGAATAATCGAAAGGAAGATCTGAAGGAAATGCTTGGTAATGTTTTTTTACTGTTGCCAATAATTTTTCCATGTTTGTCGCTTTTGTTTTGATAATCAAATTTCCCGCTTGATCACTCAATACCATCACCAGAGGCGCTATAGTCTCATGTAACGGTTTGAAATGAAAATCCTCAACCACACCAATAACCTGCAGCACCTTATTATCTTTATTGATCAGTGTCCTTCCTATAATGTTGTCTTTCCAACCCAGATTTTTAGCTGCTGTCTCATTAATCACTACCGAAAGACTGTCGTTGCCATATGCCTTTGAAAAATTACGTCCCTCTTTGATCTTCATGCCCATTGCAGGAATGTATTGTTCATCGACGTCATAGCGAAGTGTTTTCACCCACTGATTTGGATTTTCTTTCGGATAGATAAAGAAATTGTTATTGTAGCTATCACCTGCCGGTAAGTAGGAGGAATGAGAGATGTGCATGATGCGACTATCTTGAGCGAGCCGCTCAGCAAATGCTTTTTCATTTGCCCCCAAAGGCCAGCTTTGTACGATAATTACATTTTCTTTATCATATCCCAATTTGATATGGCGCATATAATCCAACTGACGGCTCACGACCACTGTACAGAAAATCAATCCAACAGAAATCATAAATTGAAAGACAACCAAGCCACTTCTTAAGCTCAATCCTTTTTCAGAAAGGTTCAGCCTGTTCCTTAATATCGATAAGGGGTTGTAAGATGATAAGTATAATGCAGGGTAACTGCTGGAAAATAATCCGATCAGTAGGCCAAAACCAATTAAAAACGGAATGGTGGTGAAAGGGGAAAGCTGTGTTATTCCTAAAGATTTACCCGAAAAGTGATTGAATAAAGGAAGGGCAACAACAACAATACAGACAGCTAAAAGTAAAGCAATATACGTGATTAAAATACCTTCCGTGAAGAACTGGATTAACAGTTTTTGTTTTCCAGCTCCCAATACTTTTCTTACCCCAACCTCCTTAAATCTTCTGGATCCGTTAGCAGTAGATAGATTCATAAAATTGATCGTAGCGATCAATAACATAAAGAGTCCAATAACACCAAAAATATAAAGATATTTGATATTTCCGGAGGGACTTAAATCATAGACGAAATCTGAATGTAAATGAATGTCAGTTAAAGGTTGTAAGTAAAGTCCGATTTTATTTCCAGTCTTTTTATACTCTTCGTAACTCATTCCGAAACCCGCCATAAACTGTGGCCCGACATGCTTATCAAATAGAGTAGCAAGTTTGGTTTCTACCTGTCTGATCGCAGCATCTTTTTTCAATAAGGCATATGTATAATATTCAGAAGTCATCCACGAGGTGGATTTTGCATCTTCGAGCGCTTCGATAGAAGTGAAAATATCAAAATTGAAATGAGAATTTTTGGGTATATCTTGCATGACACCCGTTATTTTTAGAATAGATTCATTTCCTTTGATCGGCAGTTCTTTGCCGATCACATCAATGGTATTGAAATATTTTCTAGCCATCGTTTCACTTATGATGGCGGTATTTGGTTGTGTTAGAGCCGTTAAATGATCGCCCTTTAAAAGCGGTAATGTAAATATGCGAAAGAAAGCAGCATCGACGTAGGCCAAATGTT
This sequence comes from Sphingobacterium sp. MAE, assembly GCF_056711605.1. Lineage (NCBI taxonomy): Bacteria > Pseudomonadati > Bacteroidota > Sphingobacteriia > Sphingobacteriales > Sphingobacteriaceae > Sphingobacterium > Sphingobacterium sp. MAE. The sequence continues at coordinate 803,683 of NZ_CM160044.1, forward strand.
CGTCGTGGAACACTTGATCTCCCACCATAAAGAGTGGAGCGCCTCCGATTCGCAGACGAGCAGTTTCTTCTATATCTGATGATAATTCAGCCTTCATCGTAGATGCTACAGGAGGCATAACATGTGCTTCTTTGAGATCACCGCCCTTTACTTTACCCTTAAATACCACACGCACGATACGGTCGGCATGGTTATTAAAACGGTCATAACTGAGCTCATCGGTAATATACAGACTGATCAGCAAGCAGGTGGCGATACCTAGAGCCAATCCACAGATATTAATTAAGGAAATAGTAATATTCCGCTTTAGGTTTCGCACTGCTATTTTAATGTAGCTCTTGATCATGGCTGCTATATAGTTAAAATGTTAATTTTAATCGCTTACTTTTGCCTTTATTCATCTCTTAAGCTTTCTACAGGATTAGCTCTTGCTGCTTTGATGGAATGGTAACTCATGGTGATAAATGCAATAATCAACGTAATGACCGCTGGGATGGCAAACATCCACCAGCTCAGATTAATTTTGTAGGCAAAATCATTCAACCAATGGTGCATCGCCCACCACGCAATCGGTGAAGCTATCAGAATAGAGAGGAAAATTAATTTGAGATATTCCTTAGATAGTAATTGGACAATTCCCGAAATTTTGCTACCCAATACTTTTCGGATTCCGATTTCCTTTGTGCGCTGGGATGTCGTTATCGTCACTAGTCCAATAAGGCCTAAGCAACTTAGTAGGATGGTGATCGAAGTAGAAAGATTGATTATTTTTGAAAACTTTGTGTCATTTTCGTATTGATTTTTGATCTGCTGGTCATAAAATTCATATTTAAAAGGAGCATTCGGATAGTATTTTTTCCATTCCTTTTCAATCTGTTGCAAAGCAGATGACCATTTTTCTTGATGGTCTGGCAATTGGACACTAATCGTTTTTAATTGGCCTTTTTTGTTTGAAGGTCTCAGTTCTAAAGGACCAATTTTACTGTGCATATTCTTGCTATGAAAATTATCGATCACCGTAACGATTTGCCTATCCTTGTCATCGAGCTTAACGAAAGAACCAATAGCCTCCGAGGCAGACTTGAATCCTAGTTTTTCAACAGCAACTAGATTTAGAGCTATACCTGAAGTACTATCCGCTAGTTTGATCTCTCGACCAGCTAGAATCCGTATATCATATAATTTAAAATAATCTTCATCGATAAACTTAAACTGATGGTTAATCCGTATTTCTCCGGTATCACTTTTTGCAACGATTGAATTGCCCCAATGATCAGAACTCATCGGAAGGTGACCTAATGAAACACGTTTGATAGCCGAAAGCCCAGTCAATGCATGTTTATAAGTAAAAGGATCCGTGTCCGCATTTTGATAACTTTTGTAGGGCAGCTGCATGGTAATAATTGCGTCCTTATTAAACCCAAGTTTACTATTTAACGAATGTTTAAGTTGCATTCCGATAATAAATGTGGAGACAACAAATACCTGAGCAATCACAAATTGAAATACGATCAGCGCTTTTCTTAAGGACAAGCCACCCATATTTACTTTACTACCCCCCGTAATTTTAATAACTTCTGATATTCTAACTTTATTAATGAGGAGGGCAGGATACCAACTTGATAGGAGAGTGATCAAAATTGTTGTTCCAGCTATAAATAAGAGTACCGTTAAGTTGTCAGCAAAATTGTACATTTCTTTAGGAATGTAAGAACTTAAAATGGTTTGGATAAATTGGACTAATGGCCACGATAATAAGAGAGCCAAGATAGCGATGATAAATGTCTCCAGAAAAAAAATGAAGGTTATTCTTTTTTGACTTTCACCCAACGTTTTTCTGATACCTATTTCTTTTGCTCTATGAGGGACTTGTGCTGTTGTTAGATTGATATAGTTGATACAGGCAAGGACCAATAAAAAGATTCCGATACCAATAATACCATACATTGTTTTTTTGTCAGTACTTTCTTGTGCGAATGATGTAAAATGTAATTCGGATAGCGGAATTACATTTGCAGACATGCTGAAACCATACTTTTTAAATTCCTCATGGGTCATTTCATGAGCTTTAGCATTAATCGACTTTAATAGCGGTGTGATCACCTGGTTCGATTTGATTTTAATAAACAATTGCCAATCCGAATTTGAATTTGTCCAAGTGGTACTGTTCCAATCTTTCGATGGAATTTGAATAAATTCTTTTCCAATAAAACTACTTGGGTAAGTTAAGTCTTCCACGATTCCAGTAACAGTAAATAAGGTACTATCGTAGGATAAGGTTTTACCCATAATATTTGCTAATTCCTGCTTAGGAAAGTATAATTTTGCTCTTGATTCAGTCAACACCACCTCATTAGGTTGCTTAAACACATGGTCTTTATTTCCCTGTAGCCACCTGTAATCAGTTAACTTGAAATAATCTGAAGTAGTACCAAAAATATTTTTTTGATCTTCAAATATTAATGGATTATTAGCTTGATTTGGTCGGCTAACTCGTTCAAAATATTGGTTGAAAATAGGAACAGATAGGGCCATATCAGATAAATTATCCTTTACAAATGCGGGTAATGGAGCTGGAATTCCATCAAAATTATCCGTTTTGTTGTTTTCAAGATAGCTCGTATGGACTTTGTAAATTAATTCTTTATCAGGTTGTTTTTGATCAAAACTAAATTCATAATTGACAATACGGAATATCACCCAGCATGCACTGATACCGATAGATAATCCGACGATATTAAGTAAGGTAAAGAGGCGGTTACGCCATAATTGTCTGAAAATTAATTTAAAATTGTTCATTACATTTAGGTTTACTTTGTCCAGAGCATAGCACTCTAGGCAGTTTTATTTGTTGGTTTTTAAATCAAATTATCCTATACGGTTAGTGATTGTAATTTATCCTGCCATCAGTTCATGCAGATTACACAGTAGCAACGGCTTTATCTATAGATCCGTAATACATATTTTCCCCTTTTGATTAACCGATTTCAACTTTATCCATTTTGTTTTAGTGCAGATGTCTCCATGATCACCTGACCATCGAGCATACGGATTACGCGGTCAGAAAATTTGGCATCATGCTCACTATGGGTTACCATAACGATGGTTGTTCCTGCTTCATTTAGTTCTGTTAATAACTGCATGACCTCGTTACCATTGTTGGAATCTAAGTTACCTGTAGGCTCATCGGCAAGTATCAGTTTTGGGTTATTAACTACAGCTCGGGCTACGGCTACACGTTGCTGCTGACCTCCAGAGAGTTGTTGCGGAAAGTGGTTGCGTCGGTGCATGATCTGTACTTTCTCCAGTACCTCTTCAACACGGCGTTTACGCTCTGCTGCAGGCACATTGGTATATACTAAAGGCAGTTCTACGTTTTCAAATACGGTCAATTCATCAATAAGGTTAAAACTTTGGAATACAAAACCAATATTATGCTTGCGTAAATCTGAACGGCCACGTTCTTTGAACTTAGCCACTTCGATGTCATTAAACAGGTAGCTTCCTTCATCCAAATCATCCAGAAGCCCGATAATATTGAGCAGCGTAGATTTGCCACATCCAGAAGGTCCCATGACAGCAACAAATTCACCTTCCTTAACGTGGATATTCAAATTGTTGAGTGCCACTGTTTCAACTTCTTCTGTACGGTAGTACTTTTGGAGATTGCTAATTTTGATCATATTTTTTGTGCTCATATCTTAGTTTATGTTTTAAATTTTAATCATTGATTTATGGGATTTTAAATGTTCCCTGGATCTAATGTCCCTATTTTTTTATATTCAATTCTTGTACTTTATCATAAGTCTCATAGCTGGAAACGATTACTTTATCTCCAGGTTGTAAACCTTTGATGACTTCATAGTATTCCGGATTTTGCCTTCCCAATTGAATGTCAACACGGTAAGCGGTAGTTCCATTTTTATCCAATTTGAAGATCCAGTTACCACCAGTCTGCTGATAAAAACCTCCTTTTGCAAGCAATACCGCTTTCGTTTCGTCGCTCAAAGCTAATCTGATCTGTAAAGTCTGCCCTCTACGAATACCTTTAGGTACTTCATTGACAAATTCCATATCGACTTGAAAACGACCATTAGTTACTTGCGTATATACTTTTTTGATTTTTAATTTATATGCTTTATCACCAATGGTGAACTCGCCTTGTAGATCCGGAAATATGCGATTGATGTAATGTTCGTCAATATCAGCACGAACTTTAAATCCTGTCAGTACGTCAATCTGTCCCAGACGTTCACCTGCATTTTTATTCTGTCCTATCTCTGCATCAAATGATGTTAATTGACCGTCTACTGGAGAACGTACAATCAAATCTCCAATTTTTCGCTTCATTAATTCCAAAGCACTTTGTGTACGTTGATAAGTCTCTTTATCTTGATGTGCTTTTTGATTGGTCGATACCTCATCCTGTCTTAGGATTTGTTTCGTTAAATTAACACGTTCTTTTTGATAGTTATAATCATTTTTTGATTTTTCAAATTCTTGTGATCCAATCGCTTTTTCATTTAGTAGCTTTTGATTTAATCGATAAATACGTTCAGCTTCTTTATAAGCCTGTTCCACATCCGCCATCTGATTGCGGTTATTGATCGAAACCTGTTGTGCATTGGTTTGAGCAATCTGCGATTGTGTCAAGAGGTTTAATACCTGTGTTTCATATTGAATAAGACTAAGTTCCTGATCCGTATTGGACAACCGCATGATTGGATCCCCTTTTTTTAATATTGTGCCATCTTCTACATATTTTTCCTCCACACGGCCTCCAACAGAAGCATCCAAATAAATACTGCTAATAGGAAGAACTGATCCATTAATTGGAATAAATTCTTGAAAATTGTCTTTTTTAATCTCAACGATGGAAATACGGTCTGCTTCTACATTAAGCTTACTTTTGCCACTTGTAAAATAAAAGCTTGCAGCGATAAGGCCGACCAGACCTGTAATTCCAACTAAGGTTAATATACGTTTGTTATTCCATTTCTTCTTTTCTAAAGCTCTATCCATAATGCTTTTCAATTTTCTTATTATCTATGAAAGATGTGCCATAAATGTAATGTGTTGATATTCATTTTGTTATTTGGTTTTGTCGGTTTATCTACTGTTCGTAATCGAACACTAATTGTTCGTCAACGTACAACTTGTAAATTATGCTGTTGAAAATAATTTTTTAATAAAGAGATTGACATCCGTATTCAGGTGTTCGAAAGCGAACACCTGAATGTACGAAGATGAACATATATACTTCATGTTTATTGTTATTTGATTGATAATTAATGTGTTATTGGTTTGGCATGGGCTGTGGGTAAAGATTTGGAAAATATGATATATGAAACAAATCTTGATATACAGTTTGTGTCTTCTTTGTAGCTTGACTTTTCTGCATGCACAAGTTCAACAACGGTCGTTGAACGAGTGCATACAATTAGCTGTAAAAGCAAATCCTACTTTAATGCAAAATGAATTAGATGTAAAACGGGCGGATATTAATTTAAAGCAGGCAAAAGCTAATCGATTGCCAGATGTCAACGCAAATTTAAATCATGCCTTTAGTACTGGACGTATTCTGGATAAGGCTGTTAATCAATACACAACAACAAATAATTCATCCGGAGGTTCATCTCTTGGAGTTAGTATTCCCGTATTTAATGGATTTCGAATTTTGCATGATGTTCGGATGAAAGCCGACGCCAAAGTAGCGAGTAAATTGGAATTCGATTCGCAGATCAATACTCTTAAATTGGACGTAATCGAAGCATTTATCCAAATATTAACCGCACAAGATGTGCTGAAACAATCAGAACTGCAAACTGATGTAACGAGGGAGCAAGTGCGGAGAGCAGAGGTTTTACATAAAGAAGGAGCAATTAATCCTGGAGACTATTTTGATTTGAAGGGTCAATTGGCAAATGATATTAACGCCATTGACAATAATAAACAGGTCTTATATCTCAACAGGCTAAAGTTGGCAAATCTGCTAAATTTGGATGAAACAAGTTTGGGTGAGTTGAGGCCATTAGAATTTAAACAGGATGCCGAACTACGAACAGCTGCTCAATTATTTAATACTGCAAGTGAAAATTTGCCTAACATTCCAGCATTGGATTGGCGTATCAAAGCTGCTGAGCGTAATATCAAAGTAGTGAAAGCAAGTTATTGGCCTTCACTGTCATTAAATGCAGGTTTATCAACGAATTATTCGAATGCAGCCGATTTTGGATATTTGAAACAATTTAATAATAACCTTGGAAAATCAATTTCTTTAAATCTAAACATCCCAATTTTTAATCATTTGGCAGTTTATAATCAGGTTAAATTGGCTAGGCTTGATTTGGAAACGGCCAAATTTCAAAAAGATATAGCTTTAAATGACTTGCGTCAGGAAACAGCTAAAGCAGTTTTTAATTTAAAAAACGTCAGCAATAATATTGTGCAGCTGCAAGAACAACAGCAGAGTTATTCCGAATCATTTCGTATCGCACAAGTACACTTTGAAGCAGGGAATAGTAATTCGGTATTATTTTTAACCGCAAAAAACAAACTGGATAGCAGTCAGATCCAACTCCTGGTCAAACAGTATGAATGGCTGTTGCAAAAATATATCAATGATTATTATGCAGGTGCGTTAAATTTATAGTTACCTTAGTGTCTAAATGAAACCTGTATGGGCATTCCTCATAAAAGTATGATCATAATTTGCTCATGATAGTCTCATTGCCCATAAAGAACAAATTATTTTAATGAAAAAAGCAGCAGTTTTAGTCGTCGATGATGACCATGATTTATTAACAGCCGCACGGATTTTACTCAAACCTAAGGTGAGCCATGTGCAGGTAGAATCCAATCCAGAAAAATCTGATGAGTCATTTAGATAAAATGTCTTATGATGTGGTTTTGTTGGACATGAATTTTAAGAGTACCATTAATACTGGTAATGAGGGTTTATTTTGGTTGTCCAAGATCAAGGAAAAATATCCAGCAATTCGAGTCATCATGATCACCGCTTACGGAGCCGTTGATTTAGCAGTCAAATCACTTAAGCAGGGCGCCTCAGATTTTGTCGTAAAGCCCTGGATCAATGAACAATTATTGGCAACCATAGAAAATACACTGACAGAAAATAAAAATCGAGATAAAAAGGTTAAAAATTCCCTACTCACCAACGATGGTACTCCAGACTTGATCGGAAGGTCGGTCGTCATGGACGAGTTGCAATATAAGCTAGAGAAAATTGCACCAACTGACGCTAATATTCTTATTTTAGGAGAAAATGGTACTGGAAAGGATCTGATAGCGCAAGCCATCCAAAAGCGTTCCCTCCGTTGCAATGATGTGTATGTAAAGGTTGATGTAGGCTCATTGACAGAAAGCCTATTTGAAAGTGAATTGTTCGGATATAAAAAAGGAGCTTTTACTGATGCACGAGAAGATCGTCAGGGCAGGTTTGAAACAGCTAATGGCGGAACCTTATTTTTGGACGAAATCGGTAATATTTCTTTGCATCAACAATCCAAGTTATTGACTGTACTCCAGAATCGTTATGTGACACCGCTAGGATCACATCAGATGATACCTGTTGATATCCGTCTGATCACAGCTACAAATGTAGCTTTGAAAGTGCTTGCCGATGAAAATAGATTTAGAAAAGATTTGATTTACCGTATCAATACGGTGGAAATTCAGGTTCCTCCTTTAAGACAAAGGGGAGATGATATTCAACTCTTGGCAGAGCATTTTTTAGCCGTTTATGCTAAAAAATATAATAAACGTATCGACGGATTTGAGTCTGATGCCTTAAAAAAATTATTCTCTTATCATTTTCCTGGTAACGTTCGTGAATTGCAATATAGTATCGAACGAGCGGTAATTATGGCTGATCAGTCGAGCATCAGAGGTAATGATATCTTTTTTTCTCCTATAGAGCAACAAGTCGAAGAAAGTCCTTTTGAAACAAATATTGCAGGTACAAATTTAGAAGAATTAGAACGAAAAGCCATCAAATCAGCTATTGAACGATTTAATGGAAATATAAGTAAGGCAGCAAAAGAACTGGGACTGACTCGGGCAGCTCTTTATAGAAGATTGGAGAAATATGATATCTAACCTATGAAAGGTAATCGATTTATTAATGTAATTAAACTTCTTTTTTTATTAGTCGGATGTACTGTAGCGTCCTACTTCGTATTTAAGGGATGGTATACGTACGCTGTATTCCTTTTTTTGTTCATTTCTGGTTTCGCCTATCGCTTTTATCAACAGATACATTATCTATCAAAGCAACTCGTCGAGTTTTCTGAAGCGGTAAAATACCACGACTTTACCCGCAGATTTGTCGTTAAAAATCCAAAATCAACAGAAGGAAAGCTTTTTACTGCTTTTAATCAGATCAATGATACATATAAAGAGATTAGTATAGATAAGGAGATCCAGCATCAATATCTGGATCGGGTGATCAATATGCTGAATTCTGCTATTATCTTTTATCAATTGGATACGGGTAAAGTAATGTGGGTAAATGATGCTTTCAAACAATTGTTTCATATGCCGCATTTAGGTAATATCTCTGCCCTTAAAAAAAAGCATGAAGAACTTTATGAAAAAACGATGCGCTTGGATGTTGGGCAGCAACAGATGGAATCTGTTCAATCGAATAAAGGAAAAATAAAGTTGCTTATTCAAAGTTCTAGCTTCGAAACACAAGATGCGGTATTTCGAATTGTCGTTTATCAAAATATCAATGAAGCAATGGATGAAACTGAAACAAAAGCATGGCAAAAGCTTTTAAGGGTATTGACACATGAAATCATGAACTCGATTGCTCCCATAAGTTCACTCGCTGAAACGCTAAATGGAAGACTAAATCACTTCAGAGGTGTGGAAGATATTGAAGATTTGAAAGTCGGTATTTCTACAATTCAAAGAAGAAGTCAAGGGCTGTTACATTTTGCGAAAAGCTATCGGATGATCAATAAGGTAGATGAGCCTTTGCTTACACCTATTGCTGTTGCTCAGCTTTTTGAACATATCTATCAATTATTGGAACCGACCATCATTCAGAAGAATGTAGATGTTGATATTATACTTAAGAATACCAGATTAGTGTTGCACGCAGATGTTAATTTGATCGAACAGGTTATCATCAATTTGATGCTTAATGCGATCGATGCTGTGAAATCAAAAGATGATGCCTATATCAGTCTTTCTGCCATAGAGATGGATGGTAAAATACAGATACGGATAGAGGATAATGGTATTGGTATAGCTGCGGATTTACAAGAACAGATTTTCACACCTTTCTTTACAACAAAAAAAACTGGAACAGGAGTTGGATTAACATTAAGTAAGCAAATTATGCTTTTGCATAAAGGGACGATCTTTGTAAATAGTGAAGAAGGAAAAGGAAGTGTCTTTATTTTGCAATTTTAGATCATCCTTACAATATATTATCTTAATCGCTAACAGTTCTCCACTGGTTAGCCTTTGTGCTTCTGCATTTTCTAATCGGCCATCCTAAAATGTTCCATGTGAAATAGGAATACATGAGTATGTTATATTTTACCTGCTTAAGCAAAAAATTTCATTAGTTATTTTCTTGATCAACATCCTACTAACTTTGTATCAAATTCTACTTTAACAGAGATATAATAGGGGGTTAATAGGGGGATAATAGGGGGTTAATAGGGGTAAAACCCTATTAACCCCCTATTATCCCTAAACAATGGGATAGTTAAATCTATGTTAATACCGAATTTGATATTCATTTAATAGGAATTTGTATTACTCTATGTAAATTTGTCCTCTACATGCAGTATTATCTAAAATCTTTACGTCATTATTTAGTTTCTCATAGTCGCCATGGAACTCATTCACCTTTTGTATATCAATTGGTCGATCAAGTTCTTTATCGAAAGCCTACGGTTGATGAGGTGAATGCTGTGCCGTTATGCTATAAAAGGGCAGGGAAGAGGGAAGAGAAGAACTATTTATTTGTAGAGCGTTTGCTAAGAACGTTTCCATTTGGCACCTATAAAATATCCGATAAATCAAATGATCCCGATCTGGTCAAGTTATTTGAAAGTAACTGTACGATCTTGGCCCAGCGAGCAATTTATTATATCAATACGGTCGATGATTATCAAAAAATACTATTTGAGATGCAAGAAGATGATATAATCATTGTTGATAGCCCTCATCTTTCAAAAGATCAAGAAAAGTCTTGGAGATTTTTAAAGCAGCATTCAAAGGTTGTCGTGACTATCGATCTTTTCCATCTTGGATTGGTTTTTTTTAGAAAAGGGCAAAGGAAAGAAGACTTTATCATTCGTTTTTAAAAGGAAAGGCAGTTGTGAAATTAAGATTGATCACCTTTTATTTATAAAAGGTGATCAAAGTATCATTAAATATACCTTTAAAATGCTTCACTCAGGGAGAGATAAAATCCAGACTGTCGTTTTTCACCAGGCCGCTGTTCACCATAAGCATAATCAAGACGGATATTGCTATTATGCTCTAGACTGAAGAAGTAGCGTAGCCCACCTCCATAGGAAGGAACAAAACGCGCCTGATATTCTTTAGAAAAGACGGAACCTATTCCTGTAAATCCTGCAACAGCAAATCTAGGATGAAAACGGTAACGTAATTCGGCTTGCGAGGCGAGATAATTTTTATCCTTATAACGACCGATATAATAACCACGCATCATCATGTCACCACCAAGATCTCGATATGCATAGTATGGAATCGTTTTCCCAAATGTTGTTCTATAAATAGCCTGTGCCGCTAGTGTTACTTTTTTGTGTAAAGGAAAAAAACCGCGAAGGTCGACATCAACATTAGCTCCTTCAAAATCTTCTTTCGTCCATAATTTGGGCGCATAGGCTAATTTTGCTCTAGCATAATAACCATGAGTTGTATAAGATACATGGTTTCGGTTGTCATACAATTGAGAAATTCCCAAAAGTAATTGCTGACCTCCATTTTTCCCAATGATAGCAGTTTGATCAAATATACCACCGGGTTCTCGATCATGAAACTGGACATAATCATATTGTATATTTACTCCCGCATAGTAATTAGAAGCCATTCTTTTTTCTACTTCTAATTTTGCTCGGAATAATTTTTGACTGATTAAGTCTTCATCTACCTTTTTAGTATCCATGCCTATACCATAAAAATTAGATGGCCAATTGCGATAACGGAGTTCTGAAATAATATGGTAATCGTTGTTGTCCGTCCAAATGTCGGCTTGTAATTTGATATTTGACTGTTTTTTGGTTGTATATGTACCCATCAATAGAATGTTTGATGATCTGATACTGCTATCTTTTTTATTAAAATAGAAGTTGTAATTGCTGGCAATTCCATATTCGGCACCTGTCTCTTGTGCATAACCTAATGCTGGCAAAATCATAAAAACTCCAGATCTGGTCGAATCTTTGGAGGTGGAAAAGACTTTTTTAGTTACTTTTTCTAGTAGATTTTGAGCTTTTAAAGTGTTCGTAATGGTGATAAAAACAATGAATAGTATCGATACTAATATTTTGATCACTTTATTTTGATCTGGATTTTGCATGGCCAAACTTAGATAATTTTTTTTATTTACAATTTTAATTGCGTCATATAGGAAACAAATTTATTCATTGGTATCGATTTTTTAGACTTATGATGGTGATACCATTATGGGTATGGTGCCTGTCAATAATCCTAATTTTATAATAGATCTATGAAATTTTGAGCCAACATTCTAAAATGTCATATTTTCATTGAAATTTATTTATCTGCGTATCAGTAGTGTTGTGAAAAAGACGTGTTTTTTTTAAAAAAATATTTTTGTAATGTGGGTTTAGTGTATATCTTTGCATCAGCAAACGGGGAAATAGCGATGCTACTTCAGAAAGTTTGATAGTTCTTTTAAGAGTGAAAAAAAATAAAAAAAAGCTTGCACATGTCGAAATTAAAATAGATATTTGCACTCGCTAAACAAAAGAAATAAAGTTTAGAGATTAAATGCTTTTAAATAGAAACGCCTCTTTAGCTCAGCTGGTAGAGCAACTGACTTGTAATCAGTAGGTCATTGGTTCGATTCCGATAAGAGGCTCAAACATAACTTTATAGTTATGGGGGGGTTCCAGAGCGGTCAAATGGGACGGACTGTAAATCCGTTACTTCGGTTTCGAAGGTTCGAATCCTTCTCCCCCCACACCAAACAGTTTGCGAGCTGTTAGTAGATGAAAGTCTAAAGTAAAATCGCAAACAAAGCGGAAGTAGCTCAGTTGGTAGAGCGATAGCCTTCCAAGCTATAGGTCGCGAGTTCGAACCTCGTCTTCCGCTCAAATTTTTAAGTATTGATTTTTAGTCTCTGTCTTCTTTGATAATATTATATCTAAAGGTGGAGGCATTAATCTGTAGAAGGAATTTTCGAAAAGCCGAAGTAGCTCAGGGGTAGAGCACTTCCTTGGTAAGGAAGAGGTCGTGGGTTCAAATCCCATCTTTGGCTCGTACAACATTGTATAACAAATAGAGAAATATTTATAATTACTAATTCGCATAAACATGGCAAAAGAGAAATTTGACCGTAGTAAACCACACTTAAACATTGGTACAATCGGTCACGTTGACCACGGTAAAACTACTACAACTGCAGCTATTACTAAAGTATTAGCAGACGCAGGTTTATCAGAAGCTCGTTCATTTGATTCAATTGACTCTGCTCCTGAAGAAAAAGAGCGTGGTATCACTATTAATACTGCACACGTTGAGTACTCAACAGCTAACCGTCACTATGCGCACGTTGACTGTCCAGGTCACGCCGATTACGTGAAAAACATGGTTACTGGTGCTGCTCAAATGGATGGCGCTATCATCGTAGTTGCTGCTACTGATGGTCCTATGCCTCAAACGCGTGAGCACATCTTATTAGGTCGTCAAGTAGGTATCCCTGCTTTAGTTGTTTTCTTAAACAAAACTGACTTAGTAGATGATGAAGAATTATTAGACTTAGTTGAAATGGAAGTTCGTGAATTATTATCATTCTACGATTATCCAGGAGATGATGTTCCAGTAATTAAAGGTTCTGCTTTAGGAGCTCTTAACGGTGAGCCTGAGTGGGTTGCTAAAATTATGGAATTAATGGATGCTGTTGATAACTACATTCCAATCCCTCCACGTTTAACTGAATTACCTTTCTTAATGCCAGTAGAGGATGTATTCTCGATCACAGGTCGTGGTACTGTTGCTACAGGTCGTATTGAAAGAGGTGTAATCAACTCTGGAGATCCAGTTGAAATCTTAGGTATGGGTGCTGAGAACTTAAAATCTACAGTAACTGGTGTTGAGATGTTCCGTAAAATTTTAGATTACGGTGAAGCTGGTGATAACGTAGGTTTATTGTTACGTGGTATTGAGAAAACTGATATCAAACGTGGTATGGTTATCTGTAAACCAGGATCAGTAACTCCTCACGATTATTTCAAAGCTGAGGTTTACGTTTTATCAAAAGCTGAAGGTGGTCGTCACACACCATTCTTTAACAAATACCGTCCTCAATTCTATTTCCGTACAACAGATGTAACTGGTGAGATTTCATTAGCTGAAGGTACTGAAATGGTTATGCCAGGTGATAACGTTACGATCACTGTTAAATTGATCTCTCCTATCGCTATGGAAAAAGGTCTACGTTTCGCTATCCGTGAAGGTGGTAGAACTGTAGGTGCTGGTCAGGTAACTGAAATTTTATAATCTGAAAAGATTCTAAAATCACCATATAGTAAGCTAATCAGTTCATACTGATTAGCTTATTTTTTCAATCTGAAATATTGATTAAAAAACAATAAAAAAAGATTAAAAATATTTGCAGGAGATAGTTTAAAACACTATATTTGCATCATCAAAATAAGAAATACACGGGAATAGTTCAACGGTAGAATAGAGGTCTCCAAAACCTTTGATCAGGGTTCGAATCCTTGTTCCCGTGCTTAATAAATAAACTGAAAATGGCAAAAGTACTTGATTTTTTTAAAGACTCTTATGTCGAGATTACAGAGAAGGTCACTTGGCCTACTTGGGGTCAGTTACAAAACTCCGCTGTGATCGTACTTGTTGCTTCTGTTATCATAGCATTATTGGTTTTTATAATGGATAAAGCTTCAAGCAACGTATTGGAGTTGTTGTACGGTATTGCTTCTTAATTTCATCAAACATTATTTATGGCAGATCAAAGTTTAAAATGGTACGTAGTTCGTGCAGTGAGTGGTAAGGAGAAGAAGGTAAAGCAATATATTGATGCCGAAGTGAGCCGTTTAGGGATTGAGCATTTGGTTACTCAGGTGTTGATTCCTATGGAGAAGTACTATTTGATGCGTGATGGAAAAAAAGTGGCTAAGGAGCGTAACTATTATCCTGGATACGTTTTGTTAGAGGCTGCTTTGGATGGTGAGTTAGAGCATATCATTAAAGGAGTTAATAGTGTTATTGGATTTTTAGGAGATAAAGCAGGTAATGCTATTCCTTTACGCCAAGCGGAAGTTAATCGTATCTTAGGTAAAGTAGATGAGATGGCTGAGCAAGGTGAGACCATTAATGTACCATACTACGTTGGTGAAACAGTGAAAGTGAATGATGGTCCATTTAACGGTTTTACTGGTGAAATCGAAGAAGTTCACGAAGACAAGAAGAAATTAATCGTGATGGTGAAAGTTTTTGGAAGAAAAACACCATTGGAATTAAACTACATGCAAGTAGAAAAAGAATAATAAAAAGAGCAAAGTTTAACCTTTGCTCTTTTTATGTTGAAAAATATTTGTATTTAGTTTTTATTATACATATCTTTGCACCTCATTTGGTGGTTAAACGCAAGTTAATAGCCAAGTGAAATAATAAATGTTACGTTATTTGCTTCCAACTTACTAACAAACATTTAATAATTTAATTCAAAACAAGATGGCAAAAGAAGTCAGTGCGTTAGTAAAATTACAAGTTAAGGGCGGAGCTGCGAATCCATCTCCACCAGTAGGACCTGCTTTAGGTGCTAAGGGTGTGAACATTATGGATTTCTGTAAACAGTTCAATGCTCGTACGCAAGACAAACCAGGAAAAGTATTGCCTGTTGTCATTACAGTTTACGCCGATAAATCTTTTGATTTTATCATTAAAACTCCACCAGTTGCTATTCAATTGAAAGAAACTGCTGGTTTAAAAAGCGGTTCAGGTGAGCCTAACCGTAAAAAAGTAGCTTCAGTTACTTGGGAACAAGTAGAAGTTATTGCTAAAGATAAAATGGTAGATTTAAACGCGTTTACTTTAGATGCTGCTATGAGAATGGTAGCTGGGACAGCACGTAGTATGGGTATTACTGTATCAGGTAATGCTCCTTGGAACAATTAATTAAGAAATCAATTTAAGAAAAGTGGCTAGATTAACAAAAAATCAAAAAGCGGCACTATCCAAAATTGAAGCTGGTAAAGCATACTCTTTAAAAGAAGCTTCGGCTTTAGTTAAAGAAATTTCATTGACCAAATTCGATGCTTCTGTGGATATCGACGTTCGTTTAGGCGTAGATCCTCGTAAAGCAAATCAAATGGTTCGTGGTATTGCAACTTTACCTCACGGAACTGGTAAAACTGTACGTGTTTTAGTTTTATGTACTCCTGATAAGGAAGAAGAAGCTAAAGCAGCAGGTGCTGATTTCGTAGGTTTAGATGAGTATATCAGTAAAATTGAAGGCGGTTGGACTGACGTTGATATCATTATTACAATGCCTAGTGTGATGGCTAAAGTAGGTAAATTGGGTCGTATTTTAGGTCCAAGAAACTTAATGCCAAATCCTAAAACTGGTACTGTAACTACAGAAGTAGGTAAAGCAGTAACAGATGTAAAAGGCGGTAAGATTGATTTCAAAGTTGATAAAACTGGTATCATCCATACTTCAGTTGGTAAAGCGTCGTTCGATGCAGACAAAATTTATGAAAACGCATTAGAGGTATTACAAACTATCTCTCGTTTGAAACCGTCTGCAGCTAAAGGAACATACTTTAAAAGCATTCACATTTCATCAACTATGAGTCCTGGTATTCATATTGAAACTAAATCAGTAGCGGGTATTTAATCATGAGAAAAGAAGAAAAACAAGAAATTGTTCAAGCTTTGGCCGAGCAGATTAAATCTTACGGTAATTTCTATATTACTGACACTTCTAATTTATCGGTAGAAAAAGTGAATGGCATTCGTCGCAAATGTTTCGAAAGTGATATTGAAATTAAAGCTGTTAAAAACACTTTAATCAAAAAAGCATTAATCGAAGCTGGTATCGATTCAGATGAGATCGTAGGTACATTGAAAGGTGCGTCTACAATGATGTTTTCTGAAATCGCAAATGCTCCAGCGAAATTAATTCAAGCTTTACGTAAAGAAGGTGACAAACCTTTGTTAAAAGCTGCTTATATCCAAGAAACTGCATTTGTAGGTGACAATCAGTTGAAAGCATTAGTGAGTCTTAAATCTAAAAATGAACTCATCGCTGACGTTATCGCTGCATTGGAATCTCCTGCTAAGAATGTTATTTCAGCTCTTCAATCGGGTGGAAATACAATTTCAGGTTTAGTAAAAGCTTTAGAACAAAGAGGTTAACGAATACTCTTTTTAAATAAAACATTCGTTCTATTATTAATAACAATTTTTCATAACGACATTCAAAAATTCAAAATAAAATGGCAGATTTAAAACAACTTGCTGAACAGTTAGTAAACTTAACAGTAAAAGAAGTTAAAGAATTAGCTGATATCTTAAAAGACGAGTATGGTATCGAGCCTGCTGCTGCTGCTGTTGCAGTTGCTGCTGCTCCAGCTGAAGGTGCTGCTGCTGCTGAAGAGAAAACATCTTTCGATGTTATCTTGAAAGAAGCTGGTGGTGCTAAATTAGCTGTAGTTAAATTAGTAAAAGATTTAGCTGGATTAGGCTTGAAAGAAGCTAAAGATTTAGTTGATGGCGCTCCTAAAGAAATCAAAACTGGTGTTTCTAAAGATGAAGCAGAAGCTTTGAAACAACAATTAGAAGAAGCTGGAGCTGTTGTTGAGATTAAATAATCTTACATAACAAGCCCTCAAAAGGTTTAGACTCTGACGTATTTTCGTTAGAGTCTATTCCTATTTATGATATTTCACTACTAGTCTATGTGTGTGCTGAACATAGTCCAAATGTAGTAATAACAGCATAGTTAAGCTCAGTTTTTTTAAAACTAAAATTCATATCCCCTTGGCAAACAATAATATTCAACAAGAAAGAGTAAATTTTGCGACAAGCAGGAAAGTTCTGGAATATCCAGATTTCTTAGATGTGCAATTGCAATCTTTCAAGGAGTTTTTTCAACTAGAAACTACTTCTGACAACCGCCATCAGGAAGGGCTGTTCAAGGTATTCTCGGAAAACTTCCCTATTTCTGATTCTAGAAACATTTTTGTTCTCGAGTTTTTGGATTATTTCATTGATCCTCCTCGCTATGATATACAAGAATGTATCGAACGTGGGTTAACTTATAGCGTTCCTTTAAAGGCAAAGTTAAAGTTATCATGTAATGATGAAGAACACGAAGATTTCGAGACTATTGTGCAGGACGTATATTTGGGAACTATCCCATATATGACACCGAAAGGTACTTTCGTGATCAATGGTGCGGAGCGCGTAATCGTATCTCAATTACACCGTTCACCTGGCGTTTTCTTTGGTCAAAGTAGACACACAAATGGTACTAAACTTTATTCTGCAAGGGTAATTCCTTTTAAAGGATCTTGGATTGAATTTGCAACTGATGTAAACAACGTCATGTATGCTTATATCGACCGTAAGAAAAAATTCCCAGTTACTACTTTATTACGTGCTATCGGTTATGATTCTGATAAGGATATCTTAGAATTATTTGATCTTGCCGATGAAATTAAAGTAAGTAAGTCTGGTCTAAAAAAATACGTGGGTCGTCGTTTGGCGGCAAGGGTATTGAAAAAATGGATTGAAGATTTCGTTGATGAGGATACTGGTGAAGTGGTATCAATCGATCGTAATGAAATTATCCTTGAACGTGAGACTGTTTTAGAAGAAGATCACATTGATTTGATCATCGATGCTGGAGTAAAATCAATTATTTTAGCAAAAGAAGATGCTTCAAACAATGCTGACTATTCAATTATATATAACACATTACAAAAAGATACGTCTAACTCTGAGAAAGAGGCAGTAGAGCATATCTACCGTCAATTGCGTAACGCTGAACCACCTGATGAGGAAACTGCTCGTGGTATCATCGATCGTTTATTCTTCTCGGACAAACGTTATGATTTGGGTGATGTAGGTCGCTACCGCATTAACCGTAAATTGAAATTAAATACTCCTGATGAAACGAAGGTACTGACTCGTGAGGATATCATCGCAATCGTGAAGTATTTGATTAACTTAATCAACTCTAAAGCTGAGGTGGATGATATTGACCACTTATCTAACCGTCGTGTACGTACAGTAGGTGAGCAGTTGTACGCACAGTTTGGAGTAGGTCTTTCTCGTATGGCTCGTACCATTCGTGAGCGTATGAATATTCGTGATAATGAGGTTTTCACACCTACTGACTTAATTAATGCACGTACGTTATCGTCTGTGATTAATTCTTTCTTTGGTACTAACCAGTTATCACAGTTCATGGATCAAACCAACCCTCTTGCGGAGATCACGCACAAGCGTCGTCTTTCAGCTTTAGGTCCAGGTGGTCTTTCTCGTGAGCGTGCAGGTTTCGAGGTTCGTGACGTTCACTATACGCACTACGGTCGTTTGTGTACAATCGAGACTCCTGAGGGACCAAATATTGGTTTGATTTCTTCATTAGCAGTTCACGCTAAGATTAATAATTTAGGTTTTATCGAAACTCCTTACCGTCGTGTTGAAGATGGTCGTGTTGTGGTAGAAGAGCCTGTTCATTATTTATCTGCTGAGGACGAAGATGAGAAAACAATCGGTCAAGCCAATGCGCAGTATGATGATAATGGTAATTTTATCGATGCTAAAGTAAAAGCAAGATATTTTGGTGACTTCCCGGTAATCGAACCTACACGTTTGGATTATATGGACGTTGCTCCGAACCAGATTACATCTATTGCGGCCTCATTGATTCCTTTCTTGGAACATGATGATGCCAACCGTGCATTGATGGGATCAAACATGCAGCGTCAAGCTGTTCCAATTTTGCGTCCACAAGCTCCTATCGTTGGTACTGGTCTAGAAGCACGTGTTGCGAAAGATTCCCGTACATTAATTAATGCAGAGGGTAATGGTGTGGTTGAGTATGTAGATGCAGATGAAATTAAAATTCGTTATGACCGCACTGATGATGACCGTTTAGTGTCATTTGATGATGATGTCAAAACATATAGATTGATCAAATTCAAGAAAACCAATCAGAATACGTGTATGAACTTAAAACCTATTGTAGGTAAAGGTCAACGTGTGACTAAGGGTCAGGTATTATGTGAAGGTTATGCAACTGAAAATGGTGAATTAGCATTAGGTCGTAACTTAAAAGTTGCATTCATGCCTTGGCAAGGATATAACTTTGAGGATGCGATCGTTATTTCTGAGCGTGTAGCAAAAGAAGACTGGTTTACTTCTCTTCATATTGAAGAGTTTGAATTGGAAGTTCGTGATACAAAACGTGGTGAAGAAGAATTAACGGCAGATATTCCTAACGTTTCGGAAGAAGCGACCAAAGACTTAGATGAAAACGGTATTATCCGTATCGGTGCTGAAGTTAATGGTGGTGATATCTTGATCGGAAAAATCACTCCTAAAGGTGAGTCAGATCCTTCTCCAGAAGAGAAATTATTACGTGCAATCTTTGGTGACAAAGCTGGTGACGTTAAAGATGCTTCATTAAAAGCTTCTCCTTCATTGAAAGGTGTTGTAATTGATACGAAGTTATTTGCACGCGCTAAGAAAATGTCTAAAGAAGTTGAGCGTAAAACATTAGAGAAATTGGAAACAGCACATGAAAGAGCTGTTAAGATTTTGAAAGAACGTTTGGTAGAGAAATTATTTACAATTGTGAATGGTAAAACTGCTCAAGGGATCTATAATGTTTATAAAGAATTGTTAGTAGCTAAAGGGGCTAAGTTTACTCAAAAAATCTTAGCAGAATTAGACTATAATAATATCAACCCTACAGGTTGGACAACTGACGAAGATAAGAATGAAATGATTAAAGCTTCTTTACACTTCTATAACATCAAGTTAAATGAAGAGTTAGGTGCTTTCAAACGTGATAAATTCGCAGTTTCTGTCGGTGATGAGTTACCATCAGGTATTGTTCAAATGGCTAAAGTTTATGTTGCTAAAAAACGTAAATTGAAAGTAGGGGATAAGATGGCAGGTCGTCACGGTAATAAAGGTATTGTTGCACGTATTGTACGTGATGAAGATATGCCTTTCTTAGATGATGGAACACCAGTAGATATCGTGTTAAACCCACTGGGTGTACCTTCTCGTATGAACTTAGGACAGATTTACGAAACTGTTTTAGGTTGGGCTGGTCAAAAATTAGGTGTTAAATTTGCAACTCCTATTTTCGATGGTGCCGAAAAAGAAGAGGTAGAGGACTGGGTTGCTAAAGCTGGTTTACCTGCTTCAGGTAGAACTTACCTTTACAACGGTTTAACAGGTGAGCGTTTTGACCAACCAACTACAGTTGGTGTGATCTATATGTTGAAATTAGGTCACATGGTTGATGATAAGATGCACGCTCGTTCTATCGGACCATACTCATTGATTACACAACAACCATTGGGTGGTAAAGCTCAATTCGGTGGTCAGCGTTTTGGTGAGATGGAGGTTTGGGCATTAGAGGCATTCGGTGCATCTAATATCTTACAAGAAATCTTGACTGTGAAATCGGATGATGTTGTTGGTCGTGCGAAAACTTACGAGGCTATCGTAAAAGGAAACAATTTACCAACTCCATCGGTACCAGAATCGTTTAACGTATTGGTACATGAGTTACGTGGTTTAGGTTTAGATATCACATTGGATTAATTAAGCAAAAAGGAAGTTTTAGTGATCGCTATGATCACTAAAACTTTTTCATAAAGCTTTAACTTTTGAATAAGTATGTCTTACAAAAAAGATAATAAAATTAAAAGCAACTTTACATCAATTACTGTAAGCTTGGCGTCTCCAGAAACAATCTTAGAGCGTTCAAGTGGTGAAGTTGTAAAACCGGAAACGATTAACTATCGTACCTACAAACCAGAACGTGATGGTTTATTCTGTGAGCGTATCTTTGGTCCTGTAAAGGATTATGAATGTCACTGTGGTAAATACAAACGTATCCGTTATAAAGGTATTGTATGTGACCGTTGTGGTGTTGAAGTTACGGAGAAAAAAGTACGTCGTGAGCGTATGGGACACATTTCCTTAGTGGTTCCTGTTGCACACATCTGGTATTTCCGCTCTCTTCCAAATAAAATTGGTTATTTATTAGGTCTTCCTACTAAAAAACTGGACATGATTATCTACTACGAAAGATATGTAGTTATTCAAGCTGGTATTAAAGAGGATGATGGTATCAACTATATGGACTTCTTGACTGAAGAGGAATATTTAGATATTTTAGATACATTACCTAAAGAAAACCAATATTTAGATGACAACGATCCTCAAAAGTTCGTTGCTAAAATGGGTGCTGAGGCATTAGAAGAATTATTGAAACGTATTGATTTAGATAAATTATCTTATGATTTACGTCACCAAGCGGCTAACGAAACTTCTCAGCAACGTAAAAATGAGGCTTTAAAACGTCTTCATGTTGTAGAAGCATTCCGTGGTTCAAGAGATCGTATTGAAAATCGTCCTGAATGGATGATCGTAAAAATCGTTCCTATTATTCCACCAGAATTACGTCCATTAGTTCCTTTAGATGGTGGTCGTTTTGCGACTTCAGATTTAAATGATTTATATCGTCGTGTTATTATTCGTAATAACCGTTTGAAACGTTTAATTGAAATTAAAGCTCCAGAAGTAATTTTACGTAATGAAAAACGTATGTTACAAGAGGCTGTCGATTCATTATTCGATAACTCACGTAAAGTTAATGCAGTGAAAACTGAAGGTAACCGTGCGTTGAAATCATTATCTGATATCTTAAAAGGTAAACAAGGTCGTTTCCGTCAAAACTTATTAGGTAAGCGTGTGGATTATTCGGCTCGTTCGGTAATCGTCGTTGGACCTCACTTGAAATTACATGAGTGTGGTTTACCTAAGGATATGGCAGCAGAACTTTACAAACCGTTTATCATTCGTAAGATGATCGAGCGTGGTATCGTGAAAACTGTAAAATCAGCTAAGAAAATTGTAGATCGTAAAGATCCAGTTGTTTGGGATATATTAGAAAACGTGTTGAAAGGTCATCCGGTATTATTAAACCGTGCACCTACGTTACACAGATTGGGTATTCAGGCTTTCCAACCTACTTTAGTAGAGGGTAAAGCTATTCAATTACACCCATTAGTGTGTACCGCATTCAACGCCGATTTTGATGGTGACCAGATGGCAGTCCACTTACCTTTAGGTAATGCTGCAGTTTTGGAAGCTCAAGTTTTAATGTTGGCAGCGCACAATATTTTAAACCCTGCAAATGGTTCTCCTGTAACAGTACCTTCTCAGGATATGGTTTTGGGTCTTTATTATATCACAAAAGGCCGAAAAAGTACTCCAGAACAAATCGTTCATGGTGAAGATATGATTTTCTATTCTGCAGAAGAGGTTATTATCGCTTTGAATGAGAAGAAAATTGATTTGCATGCTTTTATTAAGGTAAAAACTAAAATCAGAACTAAAGATGGTAGTATCGTTGATACTTTATTAGATACAACAGTTGGTCGTGTTATATTCAACCAAGTTGTTCCTCATGAAGTGGGATTTATCAACGAATTATTAACGAAAAAATCTTTACGTAATATCATTGGAGAAATTGTGAAAACTACGGGTATGGCTCGTGCTGCACAGTTTTTGGATGATATGAAAGAATTAGGTTTCCAGACAGCTTTTAAAGGTGGTCTATCGTTCAACTTGCAAGATTTGAACATTCCTGATGCTAAAGCTGATTTAATTCAACAAGCGACAAACGAAGTTGAAGAAGTAATGAATAACTATAACATGGGTTTCATTACCAACAACGAACGTTATAATCAAATCATCGATATTTGGACACGTATCAACAATAAGTTGACATCACACGTAATGGATATCTTATCGAATGACAACCAAGGATTCAACTCTGTATATATGATGCTTGATTCTGGTGCACGTGGTTCGAAAGAGCAAATTCGTCAGTTGTGTGGTATGCGTGGTTTGATGGCTAAACCTCAAAAATCAGGTTCAGCAGGTGGTGAAATTATTGAAAACCCGATTTTATCAAACTTTAAAGAAGGTCTTTCAGTATTAGAATACTTTATCTCTACCCACGGTGCACGTAAAGGTCTTGCCGATACGGCATTAAAAACGGCGGATGCGGGTTACTTAACTCGTCGTTTACATGACGTTGCACAAGATATGATCGTTATTGATCAAGACTGTGGAGGTTTAAGAGGTATTTATACAACGGCATTAAAAGATAATGATGATGTTGTAGAACCATTATACGATCGTATTTTAGGTCGTGTATCGTTGTACAATGTATATGATCCAGAAACAGGTGAGTTGTTAGTAGAGGCTAATCAAGACATCGAAGAAGATATTGCTGAACGCATTGAATCTTCAGGTATTGAAGGTGTTGAGATTCGTACCGTGTTAACATGTGAATGTAAACGTGGTGTATGTGCTAGCTGTTACGGTCGTAACTTGGCGTCTGGTAAACGTGTTCAATTGGGTGAAGCTGTAGGTGTAATTGCAGCACAATCAATTGGTGAGCCAGGTACACAGTTGACACTTCGTACGTTCCACGTCGGTGGTACGGCTTCTAACATTGCTGCTGAGTCCCAGATTTCTTCTAAATATGCCGGTACAGTTGAGTTTGAAAACTTACGTACGGTATCTCAAGAAGGTGAAGATGGTACGCATCAAGTAGTATTGGGTCGTTCTGGTGAGATCAAAATTTTGGATGAAACTAGAAAAGTATTATTCCAACAAAATATCCCTTACGGTTCTCAATTGTTCGTTGAAGAAGGAAATAAGGTTGCTAAAGGTGATAAGTTAGTATCATGGGATCCATATAATGCTGTTATTATCTCGGAGTTTGCTGGTAAAGTGGAGTTTGATGCGATTGTAGAAGGTGTAACTTTCCGCGAAGAGTCAGATGAGCAAACTGGTCACAAAGAGAAAGTAATCATTGAAACTCGTGATAAAACGAAAAACCCTGCGATCAAGATCTTAGACAAAAAAGGTGAAGTAATTCGTACGTACAACATTCCAGTAGGAGCTCACGTTTCTGTAGCGGATGGTGTAACTGTAAAAGAAGGTGGTATCTTAGTTAAGATTCCTCGTTCTACAGGTAAAACTCGCGATATTACGGGGGGTCTACCTCGTGTAACGGAATTATTCGAAGCACGTAACCCTTCTAATCCAGCTGTAGTAACTGAAATTGATGGTGTTGTAACTTTAGGTGGTGTTAAACGTGGTAACCGTGAGATTTCTATCGAATCACGCGATGGCCAAATTAAAAAGTACCTTGTTCCACTTTCGAAACATATCTTAGTACAGGACAATGACTTTATTAAAGCTGGTATGCCTTTATCAGATGGTTCGATCTCTCCAGCAGATATCTTATCAATCAAAGGTCCATCAGCAGTACAGCATTATATCGTAAATGGTATTCAAGAGGTTTACCGTCTTCAGGGTGTAAAAATCAATGATAAACATTTTGAAACAATTGTTCACCAAATGATGCAAAAAGTGAATATTGAAGATCCAGGAGATACACGTTTCTTAGAGAAAGAGGCTGTTAACAAATGGGACTTCATGGAAGAAAATGATTCGCTTTACGACAAAAAAGTTGTGGTAGAGGCTGGTGATTCTAATGATTTACGTCCAGGTCAAATTGTTTCTTTACGTAAGTTGCGTGAAGAAAACTCAAGCTTGAGACGTCGTGATTTAAAATTAGTAGAGGTCCGTGACGCAATTCCTGCGACTTCAAGTCCTTTATTACAAGGTATCACTAGAGCTTCATTAGGTACGAAATCATTTATCTCTGCAGCATCTTTCCAAGAGACTACAAAAGTCTTGAACGAAGCAGCTATAGCAGGTAAACGTGATAATTTATTAGGTTTGAAAGAGAATGTAATTGTGGGTCACTTAATTCCTTCAGGTACAGGTCTTCGTCAATATGGTAACATTATCGTAGGTTCACGTGAAGAATACGATCAATTATTAGCTTCGAAAGAAGAAGATTAATAATTTTTTAATCATACTTGAAAGGGTTGCAGATTTTGTCTGCAACCCTTTTTTTATGATGTAGGATGTTATCAATTGCTGCTCTATTGCCGTGTATAGGTATCTATGTGGTATCAGATCTTATTGTTGGTTTTTGTTGCAAAATGATTCTTGACGTAACACTCTAAGACCAATATCAGCAGTATTTGCTCAACCTGTCTATGGACATCTGTTTAATAAGAGTAGATTCCTTCTGCTGCTATTCCCAATCATGATGGTATATCGTTGAAAGGAACAAGTAGGAGCAAGGCCGTATAGGAACATTTTTCAGCTTAACAGCCCGATAACCTGAAAAGATTATACTCCGCCGATCACAGGAAAGTTCGAAAAAAAGTCCGATATCTTTATTATTTCTGTCGGACACAGTCTTTTTTTTGCAGTACCAAATAGGCAGATACAGTAAAATCAAAAAAATTGCACAACAAATAAGCCCCAAAGAACAGTTGCCAAAAACATCTCCGATCAGCTATTAACCTCCCGATATTCCCGGATAAGGCACACTATCGGAACGCTGCTTGCAAATCAATCACACAATGTTACAGCAAGTTAAAGATAATATGAGCAAATAAGACAGAAAACATTAGGAAGTGAAGGATAAAAGTTCCTATCTTTGCACCACTCCGCAAGGGAGGAACGGCTGATCCGAGAGGGGAAGCACTGAAAAAAGAAGGGTTTAATTTAGTTTAAACGCAGAAACTTAAGGAAAACAAAAAAATAAATTTTCACATTTATTTTGGAGATACCAAAAAGATTTCTACCTTTGCAGTCCCAACGGAAACGAAGGGAAAACAAACAAGACCGATACCGGCGCAATGCCGACATCATATAAAGCCGAAGCGAGATGCG
The DNA here is from genome assembly GCF_056711605.1 of Sphingobacterium sp. MAE. Taxonomy (NCBI): domain Bacteria; kingdom Pseudomonadati; phylum Bacteroidota; class Sphingobacteriia; order Sphingobacteriales; family Sphingobacteriaceae; genus Sphingobacterium; species Sphingobacterium sp. MAE. The sequence goes on from NZ_CM160044.1 coordinate 829,993, forward strand.
GGGGCGAAGAAAGTTCTTTAAAAATATAATCATGTAACGTAACGAGTAGTGTTGAGAAACAACGAAAGTTAAAAAAATCAACCTGTTCAATTTTAGAATTAGAAATAAAATACAAGACAATTCTATTTATTATAAATAGTCTTGATCTTACACTTCATTTTACAATGGAGAGTTTGATCCTGGCTCAGGATGAACGCTAGCGGCAGGCCTAATACATGCAAGTCGGACGGGATTGAAATTAAAGCTTGCTTTAATTTCATGAGAGTGGCGCACGGGTGCGTAACGCGTGAGCAACCTACCCATATCAGGGGGATAGCCTCTCGAAAGAGAGATTAACACCGCATAACATCATTTACCGGCATCGGATTATGATCAAATATTTATAGGATATGGATGGGCTCGCGTGACATTAGCTAGTTGGAGGGGTAACGGCCCACCAAGGCTACGATGTCTAGGGGCTCTAGAGGAGAATCCCCCACACTGGTACTGAGACACGGACCAGACTCCTACGGGAGGCAGCAGTAAGGAATATTGGTCAATGGAGGGAACTCTGAACCAGCCATGCCGCGTGCAGGATGACTGCCCTATGGGTTGTAAACTGCTTTTGTCAGGGAATAAACCTTTCCACGTGTGGGAAGCTGAATGTACCTGAAGAATAAGGATCGGCTAACTCCGTGCCAGCAGCCGCGGTAATACGGAGGATCCAAGCGTTATCCGGATTTATTGGGTTTAAAGGGTGCGTAGGCGGTCCTATAAGTCAGTGGTGAAAGACGGCAGCTTAACTGTCGCAGTGCCTTTGATACTGTAGGACTTGAATCTATTTGAAGTGGGCGGAATAAGACAAGTAGCGGTGAAATGCATAGATATGTCTTAGAACTCCGATTGCGAAGGCAGCTCACTAAGTTAGTATTGACGCTGATGCACGAAAGCGTGGGGATCAAACAGGATTAGATACCCTGGTAGTCCACGCCCTAAACGATGATAACTCGATGTTTGCGATACACAGTAAGCGTCCAAGCGAAAGCGTTAAGTTATCCACCTGGGGAGTACGGTCGCAAGATTGAAACTCAAAGGAATTGACGGGGGCCCGCACAAGCGGAGGAGCATGTGGTTTAATTCGATGATACGCGAGGAACCTTACCCGGGCTTGAAAGTTAGTGAATGATCCAGAGACGGATCAGTCCTTCGGGACACGAAACTAGGTGCTGCATGGCTGTCGTCAGCTCGTGCCGTGAGGTGTTGGGTTAAGTCCCGCAACGAGCGCAACCCCTATGTTTAGTTGCCAGCACATTAAGGTGGGGACTCTAAACAGACTGCCAGCGTAAGCTGTGAGGAAGGTGGGGACGACGTCAAGTCATCATGGCCCTTACGTCCGGGGCTACACACGTGCTACAATGGATGGTACAGCGGGCAGCTACATAGCAATATGGTGCTAATCTCTAAAAGCCATTCACAGTTCGGATTGAGGTCTGCAACTCGACCTCATGAAGTTGGATTCGCTAGTAATCGCGTATCAGCAATGACGCGGTGAATACGTTCCCGGGCCTTGTACACACCGCCCGTCAAGCCATGAAAGTTGGGGGTACCTAAAGCATGTAACCGCAAGGAGCGTGTTAGGGTAAAACCGATAATTGGGGCTAAGTCGTAACAAGGTAGCCGTACCGGAAGGTGCGGCTGGAATACCTCCTTTCTAGAGCATTCAGGATTGAAGCTCGTTACGTACACACATGGTTTATATAAGAAACAAACAAGAGACAAAACATTTGAAGAAATGTGCCCATCCCTGATTGGATGGTCCAGAGAGATAGAAAGATAAGCTAGTCCCGTAGCTCAGTTGGTTAGAGCACTACACTGATAATGTAGGGGTCAGCAGTTCAAATCTGCTCGGGACTACCAAAAATACACGGGGAATTAGCTCAGCTGGCTAGAGCACCTGCCTTGCACGCAGGGGGTCATCGGTTCGACTCCGATATTCTCCACAGGTATCCGCGCCGTATAAGATATTTACGGCACATAAAGCGGAAACAAAGAGTTCTTTGACATATTGAAAGAAAAAAAATTACAAGAGAAGACAACAGTAGAGACAATACTGTGGTGTGCTTGATGTATTATGAAGACCCTCGGTCAAGGCCGAACGGATTAATGCGTAGCACCATGGTTATATATATCAAAACGCAACCCATAGTAGCAAAAGGGCTATGAGGTGAAGAAAGTAAATAAGGGCACACGGGGGATGCCTAGGCTCTCAGAGGCGATGAAGGACGTGATAAGCTGCGATAAGCTTCGGGGATTAGCAAATGTGAGTTTGATCCGAAGATTTCCGAATGGGGCAACCTAGCATACTGAAGGTATGCTGTAAAATACGCGAACGCGCTGAACTGAAACATCTAAGTAGGCGTAGGAGAAGAAAATAATAATGATTTCCCAAGTAGTGGCGAGCGAACGGGAAAGAGCCCAAACCAACTTTGTTACGGCATGGTTGGGGTTGTAGGGCTGCAATGTGGCATTAGCAAACAGAAGTGGAATGGGATGGGAAGCCCAGCGATACACGGTGATAGCCCTGTACACGTATAGAATGCTAGCCTAGCAGTACCCTGAGTACCGCGGGGTCGGAGACGCCCTGTGGGAATCTGTCAGCACCATCTGATAAGGCTAAATACTCCTGAGAGACCGATAGTGAACTAGTACCGTGAGGGAAAGGTGAAAAGAACCTCGAACAGAGGAGTGAAAAGAACCTGAAACCGTGTGCTTACAAGCGGTCGGAGCTGGCAGGTCCAGTGACGGCGTGCCTTTTGCATAATGAGCCTACGAGTTACTCTTGTCTGGCAAGGTTAAGTGGTTCAGCCACGTATCCGAAGCGAAAGCGAGTCTTAATAGGGCGCATAGTCAGATGAGGTAGACGCGAAACCTTGTGATCTACCCTTGGGCAGGTTGAAGTTGCAGTAACATGTAATGGAGGACCGAACCGATAAACGTTGAAAAGTTTCCGGATGACCTGAGGGTAGGGGTGAAAGGCTAATCAAACTGGGAAATAGCTCGTACTCCCCGAAATGTTTTTAGGAACAGCGTCGGCATGGAGTCTTATAGAGGTAGAGCTACCGATTGGGTGCGGGGAGTCAAATCCTACCAAATCCAGACGAACTCCGAATGCTATAAGATATGGCCGGCAGTGAGGCTTTGGGTGCTAAGGTCCAAGGCCGAGAGGGAAAGAACCCAGACCATCAGCTAAGGTCCCTAAATATACGCTAAGTTGAACTAACGAGGTCCGATTGCCTAGACAGCTAGGATGTTGGCTTGGAAGCAGCCATTCATTTAAAGAGTGCGTAACAGCTCACTAGTCGAGCGATCGGGCGTGGATAATAAACGGGCATCAAGTGTATTACCGAAGCTATGGATTCATACTGAAATATGTATGTCTGGTAGGGGAGCATTCTATTTACGGCGAAGCGGTCTGGTAATGGGCCGTGGAGTGGATAGAAAAGCAAATGTAGGCATAAGTAACGATAAGGCGGGTGAGAAACCCGCCCACCGAAAGACTAAGGTTTCCTGATCAACGCTAATCGGATCAGGGTTAGTCGGGGCCTAAGGCGCATCCGAAGGGAGCAAGCCGATGGACAACTGGTTAATATTCCAGTACTTTTTATAACTGCGATGTGGTGACGGAGTAGTGACACTGCCGCGAACTGACGGAATAGTTCGTTAAAAGGCGTAGGTATAGGGACGGTAGGCAAATCCGCCGACCCTGCTGAAACCCAATAGTACAGCAAAGCTTCGGCGGCGCTGATAGAGCAGGTAAACAGACTTCCAAGAAAACCCGCTAAGCTTCAGGTTATAAAAACCCGTACCGTAAACCGACACAGGTAGTCGAGGAGAGAATCCTAAGGTGCTCGAGTGAATCATGGCTAAGGAACTCGGCAAAATGGCCCTGTAACTTCGGGAGAAGGGGCGCTTCCTCCAGCAATGGAGAAGCCGCAGTGAAAAGGCCCAGGCGACTGTTTAACAAAAACATATGGCTTTGCAAAATCGAAAGATGAGGTATAAGGCCTGACACCTGCCCGGTGCTGGAAGGTTAAGAGGGGATGTCATCGCAAGAGAAGCATTGAATCGAAGCCCCAGTAAACGGCGGCCGTAACTATAACGGTCCTAAGGTAGCGAAATTCCTTGTCGGGTAAGTTCCGACCTGCACGAATGGTGTAACGATCTGGGCGCTGTCTCAGCCATGAGCTCGGTGAAATTGTGGTATCGGTGAAGACGCCGATTACCCGCAACGGGACGGAAAGACCCCATGCACCTTCACTATAGCTTAACATTGGAATTGGGTACAGGATGTGTAGGATAGGCGGGAGATGTTGAAGTGGCTTCGCCAGGAGTCATGGAATCAACCTTGAAATACCGCCCTTTCTGTATTCGGTTTCTAACTCGGTCATGCCGAGGACATTGTTTGGTGGGTAGTTTGACTGGGGTGGTCGCCTCCAAAAAGGTAACGGAGGCTTTCAAAGGTAAGCTCAGTACGCTTGGTAACCGTACGCGGAGTGCAATGGCATAAGCTTGCTTGACTGTGAGACCAACAAGTCGAACAGGGTCGAAAGACGGACATAGTGATCCGGTGGTTCTGTATGGAAGGGCCATCGCTCAAAGGATAAAAGGTACGCTGGGGATAACAGGCTGATCTCCCCCAAGAGCTCATATCGACGGGGAGGTTTGGCACCTCGATGTCGGCTCGTCACATCCTGGGGCTGGAGAAGGTCCCAAGGGTTGGGCTGTTCGCCCATTAAAGTGGCACGCGAGCTGGGTTCAGAACGTCGCGAGACAGTTCGGTCCCTATCTGTTGTGGGCGTTGGAAGTTTGAGTGGATCTGTCCTTAGTACGAGAGGACCGGGATGGACTGACCGCTGGTAAACCAGTTATGCCGCCAGGTGTACGGCTGGGTAGCTACGTCGGGAATAGATAAGCGCTGAAAGCATCTAAGTGCGAAACTAGCCACGAGATGAGACTTCCTTATAGGGCCGTAGTAGACTACTACGTTGATAGGTTGCAGGTGTAAAGGTAGAGATATCATAGCTGAGCAATACTAATCACCCGAAGCTTTCTCAAGCAACGCAGACACTGTTGTCTTCCTCTTTTAGTTTTTCTTTCAATTGTCTATAGATTAGTGTGTTGGATGGGATATTGTATATTTCATTTTTATGACTAATAAAAACATTTTAGGTGCCTATATCGGCGGTGTCTACCTCTTCCCATTCCGAACAGAGCAGTCAAGCCCGCCAGAGCCGATGGTATTGCCGTAACAGGTGGGAGAGTAGGTCGGTGCCTTTTTTTATACAGAAGCCCTTGCTAAGCAGCAGGGGCTTTTTTGTGCGCTAAACTTTTTCGATTAATTGTTATTATATCGATTCTTCTTATATATGCTAACTTAAACTCCTAAATTTATTATATATTTGAAATGCTTTTATTTCAGCACTGATGTCACAAATAACGATTATAGAATTAGCAGAACGTTTAGGTTTATCCAAGTCAACGGTATCACGAGCTTTTCGGGATGGTAATGATATTAACCCCAATACAAAAGAACGTATTTTAAAAATGGCGGATGAATTGGGATTTTCACCCAATATGTATGCCAGCAACCTAAGAGCTAATAAAAGCAATACGATTGCGATCATTATTCCTGAATTTGGTAATAAATTTTTTAGCCAAGCGATTAAAGGTATTGAACTGGTAGCTCGATCTAAAAATTATCATACTTTAATTTATGTGACGGATCATCGGGTAGATAAGGAAGCATTAATAATCAGATCGCTAATCAATGGTCGTGTGGATGGGGTCATTATGTCTGCTTCGGGTGAAGGTCATGATCATAGTCATCTTCAAGTTTTAAAAGATAACAATATCCCCATTGTGTTTTTCGATAGAACTTACGATGATGTCAATACATCTTATGTAACAGGTAATGATTTTGAAGCTAGTTTTGCGGCGACGTCTCATTTAATCGAAAATGATTGTAAACGTATAGCCTATTTAGTGATTAATCAAAATGTTTCCATTGGAAAAGTACGTCTGGCAGGATATCGAGCTGCCTTAGAAAAATATCAAATTCCTTTTGATAAAAACTTGATTCTGGATACCGTTAATGAGTCTGATGGTAATATGGAAGACATCAAAAATCTGTATCGTATACAGCAACCTGATGGACTATTTGCATCGGTGGAACGCTTGGCCATTTCGGCTATGCGTGTGGCCAAAAACGAAGGAATATGTATTCCTTCAGAATTGAAATTGATCTGTTTTTCTTGTTTAGATATTGCGGATCTGTTAGAACCAGCATTAAGTGTCGTGAAACAGCCAGCTTATGAAATGGGTAAGATGGCGACAGAATATCTTTGCCAATTGATTGCTAAACCGATTATCTTCTCTAACCAAGAAGTCACTTATCTTGAGTCTTCATTAATTTTTCAAAAATCTAGTAAAAAAAATCACTAAAAAGTTTGGATTTAACTCTTTAGCTTTCTATCTTAGATAAATATTGGGAACGTTCCCAATATAAGATTACCAATTGTAAAGGGATTTTTGCTTTTAATTTATAGTATATTTTTCGAATAGGCTATCTTTTTATACCAAGTATTGGGAACGTTCCCATTTTTAAGTGTACCAATTATAAGGAGTTATGAAACATTACTTTATTTATGTATTTTTCAGTATATCGATTATTTTTTTTGGATGTAAAAAAAATAATCCTAGTGCTATAGTCGTAGATGAAGGAATAGCTCCAAGTGAGGTCGGCTTACTAACAACCAATAAACTATTTAATTATTGGGATGAATCAATTACTTTCTTTTTTGATGTCAATAAGGGTAATAGCGCATTGGTCTCCACTGATGGTCCGCTGTATCTACATATCGGTCTTATCACATCCAATAGTAAAGATCAGCATGATTGGAAGGAAGTTGCAACAGATTGGTCAAAAAATGAAGATGCCTATAAACTGACTCGTCAAACAGATGGTAGGTATAGCATTACGATCAATCCGAGTCAGGTCTTTAAAGGAATTAGCAGTAGTCAGGTTATTAAAATCGCGTTATTGCTACGAAATGCTGATGGGACTAAAGTTCAAAGAAATAAGGATGGTTCGGATATGTATGTTGACATAGCCACAAAAGGTGAAACGAATATTCGATTTTTAAAACCTTACACGCAACCTACATATTTGTTAAAAGCGGAAAAAGATGCTTATTTAATAAATGAAGAGCTCGCTATTGAGGTGTTGTCCACAGTAGCGGGTAAACTTTCTATGAGTATTGATGAGGTTGAGCAAGAAAGTATAAATGGTGCATTGCATCATACATTTAAATGTAAATTTGCTACTGTAGGTTTGCATCTGATAACTGCTCGTATTGAAGTCAATGGAAAGAAATTCGTAAGACAATTACAGGTATTTGTTAATGATAAAGCTGAAATTGCAGCATTACCAGCTGGGATCAATAAGAATGGTGTAACGATCGACAAGCAAAAAAAGACAGTGAGTTTTGCTGTAACAGCTCCAGGTAAATCAACTATATTTTTATTAGGCAGTTTTAATAATTTTCAACCGGAATCAACCTACGTATTGAAACAGACACCTGATGGAAATACGTGGTGGTTGACCTTAAATGATCTCGATTTTTCAAAAAAGTATGCTTATCAATTCTTAATTGACGGTCAATTAAGAATAGCTGATCCATACAGCAATCTGGTTTTAGATCCCCTATATGACAGTAGTCTAGGAAGTTCAATTGCTGACTTACCGTCATATCCAATACAGCAGACGACAGGTCAGGTCAGTATATTAGAATTGAATCGTGCGGAGTATCCTTGGAAAGTAGAGCATTTTAATAAACCAAATCCTTATGATCTAGTCATCTATGAGTTGCTCACGCGTGATTTTTCAAAACCACATAATTTTAATGCTATTCGCGATTCAATTCCTTATTTGAAACGACTGGGTATTAATGCTGTCGAATTGATGCCTGTTCAGGAAAGTGAGGGGAATTCAAGTTGGGGTTACAATCCTTCTTATCATTTGGCATTGGATAAGTATTATGGTCGTGCGGATGAACTGAAGAGTCTCGTAGATCATCTTCATCAGGCAGGTATCGCGGTAATCCTAGATGTGGTGCTTAATCATGCTTTTGGACAATCACCATTGGCTCAGCTGTATTTTCAAGGGCAAATATCAAATTCAAATAATATCTGGTTTAATAGGACGCCGACCCATCCTTTTAATGTGGGGTATGATTTTAATCATGAAAGTTCCTATACACAGACGTTTGTGAAGGATGTCTTGAAATATTGGATCCAAGAATTTAAGATTGATGGTTTTCGTTTTGATTTATCAAAGGGATTTACACAGCAAAATACGGGTACTTCAGATAGTAACGTCGGCTCTTGGTCTGCCTATGATGCTAGTCGGGTTTTGATTTGGAAAAATTATCATGATTATCTTAAAACTCTTGATCCAAGTTGCTACGTCATATTGGAACATTTTGGTTCTGATCAAGAGGAGCAAGAACTGGCTGCGGAGGGGATGTTGTTGTGGAATAATTTAAATGGAACTTTTAATGAAGCAACAATGGGCTATAATAATGGTTCAAAATCGGATCTAAGTAGATTATTTGCTGAATCTCATGGTTTTCAAACACCTAATATGGTGACTTATATGGAATCACATGATGAGGAACGTATTCAGTTTAAGAATGCGCAATATGGTTATGTGGATGGATCCTATTCTGTAAAGGATCTTACAACGGCATTAGAGCGAACCCAAGTGGCTGCAACATTTTTGCTAGCTAGTCCTGGACCTAAAATGATCTGGCAATTTGGTGAGTTTGGTTATGATGTATCGATTGATGAAAATGGTCGGACAGGTGAAAAACCACTGAAATGGGATTATTTAGCAAATGTCTCACGTAAACGGTTATTTGATCATTATGCAAAATTGATCCAGTTGAAAAGAGCAAATCCAATTTTTAGAAAAGCAAGATTATTATCGTCTTCACTGCAAGAGGGATTAAAATATTATCTGATGACTGATGGTCATCAGACCATATTTGTTGTCGGAAATTTTGATACCATGAATAGACAATTTCAAATAACAGCAGGCTTAGCGGGGAATTGGTATGATAATATGGCTCAATCAAATCTAAATTGGGTTCAAAATGATCATATTATAATTAAGCCTGGTAATTATTATCTTTTAAGTAAAACTAAATTAATAAACTAAACAATAAAAATCAATTACATTATGAGCAAATTTACATTACGAGCTGTAATGACCTTTGGTCTTTTGATGATGCTTTGGGTGAATGCTTTTTCTCAAAACTCTTCACTTTCAGGTAAGGTGGTAGATAATAAAGGGGAAGTACTGCTTGGAGCAACTATTATCATCAAAGGAAGTCCAATTTCGACAGCAACAAATCAAAACGGGGAGTATAAGATTAGTCAAGTACCTTTAGGTAAGACGACTGTCACTGTCAACATGATTGGTTATAATTCCATGGATTTACCCATTCAGATTGTTAGCGGTGCAAATGTCTTGAATTTTACATTGAGTTCGAGCACAAGTGATTTAGAAGAAGTTGTTGTGATTGGTTACGGTGTGGCCAAGAAAAAACAAATTACAGGTTCTATCTCTAGTGTAGGTCCTAAAGAATTTAATACAGGTGTGGTCAGTTCTCCGGATCAGTTATTGGCCGGTAAAGTAGCAGGTTTAACAGTGAATAGATCGGGTGGAGATCCTACGGCAGCATCAACAATTCAACTGCGTGGCCCATCTTCATTGACTGCGAGTTCTGCTCCCTTGTATGTCATCGATGGAGTTGTAGGTGCTAATATTGAATTGGTAGCACCGGATGATATTGTATCGATGGATGTGATGAAGGATGCTTCTTCCACTGCAATTTATGGATCACGTGCCGCAAATGGCGTTATTTTCGTGACGACAAAACGGGGTAAGGCCGGTAAACCTGTTTTGGCTTATAGTGGATATGCTGCTATTGAACGTGTTGCAAATCGTGTGAATGTGCTAAGTGCTGCTGAGCATAAGCAATTTGTAGCAGACAATGGATTAACAGTCGCTGCTTCTGAGACGGGGTTTGATACCGATTGGCAGGATGAGATAACACGCACGGGAGTTTCTCATAATCACAATTTATCGCTAACAGGAGGTTCTGAAGGTACACGATACAATGCTTCTGTTAATTATTTTAATAATCAAGGTATTGTGAAAAGAAGCGATCTGGAAAGAGTGGTTGCTCGTGTTGGTATCGATCAAAATGCATTTGATGATCGCTTAAAACTAGCGCTTAATGTTGCTAATAGCATGAACAAATCTAACCATGTGGACTACGGCATTTTTAATGGAGCAGCTCGTTATCTACCAACTTCACCAGTACGTTCAGATGATGCCGCTTACGCCGCTTATGACGGGTATTTTCAGGTACCAGGAAGAACAAATTATTTCAATCCGGTAGCGATGTTGAACCAGCGTGATGAAGAACGAAATAACAACACTTTACTCGCCAGTTTGAAAGCTGACCTTACTATTTTCAAGGGATTGACCTGGACTAATGTCATCTCTTATCAGCAAAATCAATTTGATAAGAAATATTATATGCATCGGACTGACTTTGATTCGAAAGCATTGGGCAGGGGTTTTGCGGAGCGTTCAAATCTGAAAAATATCGATAAAATTTTCGAATCTTATGTTAATTACAATGTGACCAAGAATCTTCATTCTTTCGATGCGATGGCTGGTTATTCTTATCAGAAAACAAAAAATAATGATGGAGTTGTTGCTTCTTCTGTAGGATTTATGTCTGACGATCTAGGGGGTAACAATCTAAATTTAGGCACATTGCCAGATGGTTATAATCCTTATAGTACCTATCCATATATTTTGGAGTCTTTATTGATTTCAGTTTATGGTCGTGTGGGATACAATTATGATGAAAAATACTTATTAAGTGCTTCTGTACGCCGTGATGGTTCATCAAAATTTGGAAAGAATAATAGATGGGCGACATTTCCTTCGGTTTCTGGAGCTTGGAGAATTAGCAGAGAAAGCTTTATGCAAGACCAAGATTTATTCAGCGAATTAAAGTTACGTGCTGGGTACGGTATCTCGGGAAATCAGAATATAGATCCATATCGTCAGATTATTATTTTCGGTCCTCAAAATGGTCAATTTCTCTATAACGGTAATTGGATGAATGCTTATGGTGTGAACCAAAATGAAAATCCGGATTTAAAATGGGAAAGTACATCCATGTTTAATGCAGGATTGGATTTTGAACTCTGGAGAGGTCGTTTGGGTGGTAGCATTGAGTATTACAATAAAGAAACGAAAGACTTATTGTATGAGTATGATGTACCATCGCCACCTTATCAGTTCAATCGTTTATTGGCTAATGGAGCAAGTATGAGCAATAAAGGTGTGGAGATCACTTTAAATGCGATGGTTTATCGCAATAGTAATTTTTCATACAATACAACAGTCAACTTTGCCCGTAATGTGAATAAGGTTGGATCATTATCTTCTAATATTGAAAATATTGGTGTATCAGAGCGTTATGAAGGAAGTATTGGTCTTGATGGCTGGACAGGTCAAACGGCAGCAATTGTTTTACCAGGTCAGGCTTTGGGAACATTTTATGTGGCTAATTACATCGGTTATGATGCAACTGCCAAGAAAACAATTTATCAAAAACCATCGGGTGAACTTGTAACACAAGATCAGATTTCGGCACCTGATGATTATATGGTGATGGGACACGCACTTCCTAAATTTACCTATGGTTGGAATAATAGTTTTCAATATAAAAACTGGGATTTGAACTTCTTCTTACGTGGTATGTATGGCAATCAAATTTTTAATGCTACACGTGCTGATCTAAGCCGTCTACAACAGGCTAATGTGACCAATATCTCTAAAGATGCAGTTGAAGAAGGCATATTTGAAACACCATTAATTGCTTCTAGCAGATTTATCGAAGATGGTTCATTCTTAAGATTAGATAACGCCACATTGGGTTATTCGTTTAATGTGAAGGAATCTAAATATTTTAAAAATGCACGATTGTATGTGTCAGGACAAAATCTGTTCACGATAACCAAATATTCGGGTGTAGATCCTGAGGTAAGTTTAAGTGGTTTAGCGCCTGGCGTTGATAATAGAAATTATTATCCAAAAACAAGATCGTTCTTGTTAGGTGTAAAATTAGCTTTTTAACTTTTAATCACAGTTAGTTATGAAAAAGAGATTCAATAAAATTAATTTATTCTTATTTGCCGGACTATTGGTAGCAGGACAATCTTGTACCAAATTTGACGATAAGATGTATTCAGCATATACAGAAGATACATTTCCTAAAACTCCAGAACAATTTATTGCTGTAACAGGTCCTGTATATACAAGCGCAAGAGGATATTTTGACAATTACTTTAGTCTGCAGACAGCGGGTTCGGACGAAGTGATTATCCCAACAAGGGGTGGGGATTGGTTTGACGGTGGTAAATGGCGTGATATGCACTATCACACTTGGTCAGCATCGCATGAAGTTGTTCAAAATAATTGGGATTGGGGTTTTAATGCTATTGGTACTTGTAATCGTGTACTCAGTATTTTGGAACAATCTCCAGAATCGAGTACAAAGGCACAGACTGTTTCTGAAATAAAAGCCATGCGTGCCTGGTATTATTTCTTGATGATGGATGCTTATGGAAATATTCCTTTAGTAACCAGTTTTGATACTGGTACAGAATTGCCAGCGACTAAACCTCGGGCAGAAGTTTACCAATTTATTGTACAGGACCTAGAAGAAAACTTGGCCAACTTGAGTGAAGAAAAGACGGAAGCGACTTATGGTCGACCGACCAAATGGTTTGCACATACCTTATTAGCAAAACTGTATTTAAATGCGCAGGTTTATAGTGGTACTGCTAATTGGAATAAGGTGGTGGAACATAGCAATGCTGTTATTAATTCTGGCAAGTATGCTTTGGAAAATGATTTTCTGACACAGTTTAAACCCGATAATGGAGCATCAAATCCTGAACCGATTTTTTCTATTCCTTATGATGCTTCTCGCGCGACAGGAAACACTTTATTTAACCGTGTACTACATTATGCTCATCGCCAAACCTTTGAGTTGAGTATAAATCCTTGGAATGGATGGAGTGCACAACCTGCATATTTTGATTTGTTTGATCAAGCTGATAATCGTAAAAAGCAATGGCTATATGGCCAACAATATAACTCTACTGGACAACCGTTGAATTATAATGGATTGAATGTGGTGTTAGATCCCTATGCGTATACCTTATTACCGGGTTCTGATTTTGATATTGGCGGAGCAGACGATGTAGGTAGATTGGCAGGAGCACGTTGTATCAAATATTATCCAGATAAGAACCAAATTAGTAATAATGCAGGCAATGATGTGGTGGTATTTCGTCTTGCAGATGTGCTGCTGATGAAAGCGGAAGCTGTTTTGAGAGGAGCTACAGCAGCAAGTGTTGCTCAAGCTGTCGATGCGGCCAATCAAGTTCGCAAACGTGCTTTCCCAGTTAATCCGGAGAAACATTTTACGGCTAGTACATTGACTTTGGATGCTATTTATAAAGAACGTGCCTTGGAGTTTACTTTTGAATTGACTAGAAGAACAGATATGATTCGGTTTGGAAGATGGGAAGATGCTCAGTTGTTTAAACCCGCTAATCCTGGCGAAACTTATAAACGACTGTTTCCTATTCCAGCAAGAGCAAGAGCCAATAATAATAAATTGGATCAAAATCCTGGTTATTAATTTTTAAATGAATAGAAATTATGAAAATGTCTACTATATTTCGATTGCTATTAGTTTTAGTTATGGGTACTTCTTCTCTTTTATACTCTTGTAAAAAAGTAGAACACGGTACTGATGTGCCAATCGTGTCGATCAATGAAAATACGGTTTCGACCATTCAAGTCGGTAAAAAGTTGAAAGTTGGTTTTATCGCTAATCAGGTTACGGATTTTACATTCTCGATTGTGCCGGTAGCGGCCGGTGAAGCTTTAATGACTGAAAATATTACTGTTGATCCGAACACCTTTATTGTTTCAAAAGAATTTGATATTCCCAATCAAGTATCTTGGATCGGTGATGCCCTATTGAAGATTTCATATACTTCGGAGGGTCAAGTCATCGAAAAAACAAAACCAATTACTTTTACAGAAAGTAATCCGCAAATGTTTGTTGTTGGGGGGTCTATTGCTTCAGGATGGGAGCCAACACTTTCGATTCCGATGACGCTATACGATAAGGACAGTAAATCAAAGTTTGAAGTCTATGAGTATGTCACTGTCGATGGTTCTGGATTCAAATTTTTACCGACTAATGTGGATTGGACAGATGCATTTGGAAAAGGAACATCTGATGGTACTTTATTACAAAGTGCTGATGCGGGTAATATTACGGTTGCATCGGATGATTTTTATAGAATCCGAATGGATGCCGAAGCTAAAACCTATGAATTGTTAAAATCAACATGGGGTGTTATTGGTAGTGCAACCCCAAATGGTTGGGATAGTGATACCGACATGAAGTTTGTGGGGAGTAAAGGCATCTATACATGGAAATTGACCGTAAACCTAACTGTCGGTGAATTGAAATTCCGAATGAATGATGATTGGATCATTAATATCGGTGGGGAACTCTCTTCTTTGCAACAAGATGGTGCCAATATAGCTATTGCTACAGCTGGCAAATATGATATTGAACTGTCACGAACAGCTTCGGGCTATTCAGCAAAAATTTCTAAAAACTAATACTATGGGGAGCATATGGCTCCCCATTTCTATAAACTTTTATTGAATGATGATACGTCTATTGTTAAGTAGTGTTTTTATACTACTTCAGCTTTCTTATGCCTTTGCTCAAGGTGATTTTTCTATTCAAAGAGTCGAACCTTTGCATTGGTGGGTCGGTATGAAATCTTCTGATTTACAGTTGATTATTTATGGTAAAAATATTGGAAAGAGCAAGGTTAAAATCCAGAAGAAAGGCTTAACCTTGATCAAAACTAATCTGGTTGAAAATGCTAATTATTTATTTCTAGATCTGGTCGTTGAGTCTGGTGCTACTGCGGGTTTGTATCCGATTGAATTTTATGAAAATAATAGGTTAGTAGGACGATATGATTATGAGTTAAAAAATAGAGATGCTTCTATCGTGAAAGCTCAAGGTGTCCAGGCGGAAGATCTGATTTACTTAATCATGCCGGATCGCTTTGCAAATGGGAACAAAGAAAATGATGAGGTAAAAGGTTTGCGGGAGATGCAAGTCAACCGTGATTCGATGTATGCCCGTCATGGCGGTGACATCGATGGTGTTATTCAGCATTTGGATTATTTGGCCGATCTAGGGGTTACTTCTGTTTGGTTGACACCTGTATTGACCAATGATATGCCTCAGGCTTCTTATCATGGATATGCAAATACCGAAAATTATCAGATTGATCCAAGATTGGGAACCAATGAGACCTATCGTAAACTTGGTGAGGAATTGCATAAACGAAAAATGAAATTGGTTCATGATGTCGTTCCGAATCATGTTGGACTTTACCACTGGACTGTAATCGACAAACCTTTTAAAGAATGGCTGCATGAGTGGCCAAGTTTTACACAAACCACTTATAAGGATCAGACTATTTTCGATCCCTATGCTGCTGTTGCAGATCGAGACCGAATGGAAAAAGGATGGTTTGTAGAGACTATGCCCGACATGAATCAAGAAAATGAATATGTTCAAAAGTACATTTTGCAGAGCCATATTTGGTGGATTGAATATGCGGGTATCGATGGGTTTCGAATAGACACCTATCCATACAATGATTTGGCTTTTATGGCAAAATGGACAACAGCTATTCAAAAGGAATATCCTCAGTTTTCATTCTTTGGTGAAACATGGGTACAATCCGTACCTAACCAAGCTTATTTTTTAGGTGGTCAGCGTGTGGGACAATCGATCGATACGAAGCTTGATGGTGTCACTGATTTTCAAATGAATTATGCTATTGGAGAGGCTTTGAATAATGAAAAAGATGGTGCCAATAGATTGTACGCAACCTTAGGATCGGATTATCAATATCCTAATCCATTAGCTAATGTGATTTTCTTGGATAATCATGATAAGGATCGTTTTTTCTCTGTGGTTGGAGAGGACATAGAGAAGTACAAATCTGCATTCTCTTGGTTGCTGACATCTCGTGGTATACCACAGATGTATTATGGTGCAGAAGTATTGATGAAGAATTTCAATAAGCCAGATGGATTGCTTCGGGAAGATTTTAAAGGTGGATTTGTGGGGGATACTGTTAATAAATTTAATGCTTCAGGCCGATCTGATGCAGAAAATGAACTGTTCGATCATATTAAAAAGTTAGCGAATTATCGTAAGAATAATGCCGTATTGCAGTATGGAGCTACTCAGCATTATGTACCTGAGCATAACGTATATGCGTATTTCAGGTCTAATGAAACTCAAGTTGTCTCCATTTTTATGAATTGCAATGATAAGGAAGTCAAGTTGCCTTTAGCTCGATTTAGAGAGAGTCTGAGAGGTGCAACACGAATGAACAATATCTTAAAAGGGGTAGAGCAAGATATACCACTAGAAATCACATTAAAACCTCATCAAACGGTCGTGTTTGAATTAAAAAAATAGAAAAATGAAAAGTGCATTGGATCTTTTGAAGCGTGTAAAAGGAGTAATTTTTGATCTCGACGGTGTTTTGGTTGATACTGCGGTATTCCATTTTCAAGCTTGGAAAAGGCTTGCCCATGAATTGGGATTTGACTTTACAGAGATTGAAAATGAACAATTAAAGGGCGTAAGTCGGATCGCTTCGCTGGAAAAAATTTTAAAATGGGCTGGCGTCGATGCTGCTTATCGTGAAAAAATAGACATGGCAGAACGTAAAAATCGCTGGTATTTGGAATTAGTTCGAGAGATGCGAGCAGATGAAGTTTTACCAGGATCAATGGAATTGCTGCATTGGTTAAAGCAAAATGATTATCGCATAGCATTAGGATCTGCCAGCAAGAATGCACCGCTTATCTTGGAGAAAACGGGTATGATTTCCTTTTTTGATGTTCTTATAGATGGTAATAGTGTCAGTCTTTCTAAGCCACATCCAGAGGTTTTCTTAAAAGCTGCAAGAGACCTACAATTGCTTCCTGAATCATGTCTGGTATTTGAAGATGCGCAGGCAGGTGTAGATGCTGCTAGGGCAGCAGGGATGGGTGTGATTGGCATCGGTTCCAATTTGAATGGAACAGATTTGTCCATCAACAGTTTGGAGAAAGTTTTAAATTAATTAGTTGATTTTGCAATGAAGAATTATATCGTCCACGATGAGTGGAATATCATAGAAGAGGGGTTTCACCCTGCGTATAATGAAGTCTCGGAGAGTTTATTTTCTATCGGAAATGGTAGAATGGGACAAAGAGCAAATTTTGAAGAAGATTATAGTGGCAAATCATTGTCTGGATCATATTTAGCAGGAGTTTACTATCCTGACAAAACTCGTGTAGGCTGGTGGAAAAATGGTTATCCCGAATATTTTGCAAAGATTATTAACTCCATTAACTGGATCGGTCTTCATATCCACGTGAATGGCGAGATCTTGGATCTTGCAACATGTAAAGTACAGCGTTTTCAACGGAAGTTAGACATGAAGCACGGATTGTTAATGCGATCTTTTGATGTCAAACTTCAAAATGGTGTGGAGATTCGTGTGAAAAGTACAAGGATATTTCATCTATTTCAATCCGAAACCGCTTCTTTAAAATATACCATTCAAGTGTTGAATGGGGAGGCTTCTTTACAGGTAGCGTCCTACTTGGAAGGAGATGTTGTCAATAGGGACAGTAACTATGATGAGCATTTTTGGAATTTCATTTCAAGTGGTGCATTAGATTCTCAGTTAAATGTGACTATGAAAACGAAGAAGACCGATTTCATAGTACGGGCTGATTTGGTCAATAGCTTTATCTTAAATACTGAAACCCTAGCGCCCAAACAATCAACAGATGGGGCATATGTTTCTGAAACTATAGCAATTTCGTTAACACCTGAAGATGTATTTTCCATCGAAAAACGTGTTTCAATGGTTACTTCTCAAAATCATAATGAAGCTGAATTGGTCGCCGCTGGACGAGCAAATATAGAACAGGTTTCAGCTTTATCATTTGATGAGCTGAAAACTAAACAAGCTTTAGCTTGGGGAAATTTCTGGAATGAAAGTGATATTGAAATCACTGCAGATGTTGCCTCACAGCAAGCGATCCGATTTAATATCTTTCAATTATATCAAACGTATACCGGCGAAGACTCTAGACTTAATATTGGTCCAAAAGGATTTACCGGAGAAAAATATGGCGGTGTGACGTATTGGGATACGGAGGCTTACTGTGTTCCTTTTTATCTTGCCACGCAGCCTGCTGATGTCGCTCGCAATTTATTACTTTATCGCTATCAACATCTGGATAAGGCCATTGAGAATGCAGAGAAACTTTGGTTTTTCAAATGGCGCTGCTTTATATCCTATGGTCACGATGAATGGAGAAGAGTGTCATAATGAATGGGAGATTACTTTTGAAGAGATCCACCGTAATGGCGCAATTGCTTTTGCCATCTATAATTATCAGCGCTATACGGGTGATCGGTCATATGTTGAAAATTATGGTCTTGAAGTATTGATTGCGATCAGTCGTTTTTGGGCACAGCGTGTGAATTGGAGTGCTGAAAAGGAGAAATATGTCATATTGGGAGTCACTGGTCCGAATGAATATGAAAATAATGTCAATAACAACTGGTATACCAATACAGTTGCGGGCTGGTGTTTGAAATATACGCTGGAATCGATAGAAACCTTAAAAGAGAGTGATCCTAGTAAACAAATAAGCTTGTTTGAAAAAGTGAATTTCAAGGAAGAAGAAGCCGTTTCATGGCAACATATCATCGATCATTTATATTATCCGATAGATAGCGAGCAGGGCATATTTTTACAACAGGACGGTTATCTGGATAAAGAACAGGTATTGGTTTCCGATCTACTGGACAAGGAGCGGCCTATTAATCAAAAGTGGAGTTGGGATCGTATTTTAAGATCATGTTTTATAAAACAAGCAGATGTACTTCAGGGTTTATACTTTTTTGAAGATCAATACGATCTGGATACGATAAGAAGAAATTATGATTTTTATGAACCCAGAACGGTTCATGAAAGTTCTTTGTCGCCTTGTGTTCATGCTATTTTAGCATCAAAACTTGGTAATGAAGCTAAGGCATACGAGTTTTATCTCAGAACTGCTCGGTTGGATCTAGATGATTATAACAACGATACCGAAGATGGATTACATATCACATCTATGGCCGGAACCTGGATGTCTATTGTAGAAGGTTTTGCGGGCATGCGTGTGAAAAACAATACATTAAGTTTTCAAACTTTCATTCCTAAAACATGGGATAGCTATGCTTTCCATGTGCAGTTTAGGGGAGTTAAATTATTTGTAAGAATAAAACAGCATGATTTTGAACTGATAAATAAGTCTAATCAAGAAATTAATATTATTTTTAACGGAGAGGAAATCTCTGTTAAGCCACGTGCATAACCACCTAAGTAATAAAATTATGATTTCAAAACTGCATAAGCCAAAACTGTCAACCGTTCAGATTATCAATATGAGCATAGGCTTTTTGGGTATCCAAACAGGATTTGCTCTTCAAAACGGCAATGCATCGCGCATTCTCCAAACTTTTGGAGCTGATGTCGAGCATTTATCGCTTTTTTGGTTAGCAGCTCCCATTACCGGGATGATTGTACAACCAATTATAGGTTATTACAGTGATCGTACTTGGAATAAAATTGGGCGTCGTAAGCCATATTTTTTGATTGGCGCCATTTTAACAGCGATAGCACTGATATTAATGCCCAATGCTGCATTATTTACGGCTATTTTGCCACCTTTATTAATAGGTGCTGGTATGCTAACGATTATGGATGCATCGATCAATGTCACGATGGAGCCATTTCGGGCTTTGGTCGCGGACAATTTGCCGAGTTCACAACGTAGCCTAGGCTTTTCTATTCAGACTTTTATTATCGGCTCTGGAGCAGTTATTGGTTCTTGGTTACCTTATGTGCTCACCCATTACTTGGGAGTTGATGGTACAGCAGCAGAGGGAGTAATTCCTCCAAATGTGATATATTCTTTTTATTGCGGAGCAGGCATATTGTTGTTATCCATCTTGTGGACTGTTTTATCTACAAAAGAATATAGTCCCGAACAATTGGCTTCTTTTGAGGATACGGCACTTGAAGTAGAGACGATTGCCAAACATCGGTCAGGATTATTTGCCATTGTTGATGATTTTAGGACCATGCCAAAAACAATGAAACAATTGGGCTTGGTGCAGTTCTTTTCCTGGTTTGCACTTTTTATGATGTGGGTATATACTACGCCAGCTATAGCAGAACATATCTTTTATCTAAAAGATGGTGATAAATCTAAACTCTATATGGATGCTGCCAATTGGGTAGGCGTATTGTTTGGGATCTATAACGCCGTTTCAGCGATTTATGCTTTGTTTTTAGCCAAAATAGCAGCTAAGTTCGGGCGTAAACAGACTCATGCTTTTTCATTGATAATGGGAGGTCTTGGATTGATCTCGATATTTATCATTAAGGACCCCAATCTACTGATTATCCCTATGATTGGCATTGGTCTAGCATGGGGAAGTATTTTAGCGATGCCTTATGCTATTTTAAGTGATAGTTTGCCCGCTAAAAAAATGGGGGTTTATATGGGTATTTTTAACTTTTTTATCACCTTTCCTCAAATCGTATGTGGTTTTTTTGGAGGATATATGATTAAAATTTTCTTTGATAGCAATTCTGTTTATGGTATTTTATTAGCGGGCGTTTTTATGTTGTTGGGCGCCTTAGCTGTGCTGCGGATCAAGGACAAAATTTAAGATAAACAGCGCTTGATCAAGGAGCTTCTCTATGAGAAGCTTCTTTTGTTTGTTCAAAGTGAAAGATATTTTTTAATTTAGAGATTATCTGTTAAAAAATTCGATTTTATGTATAGCATTCAAATTACTTCTATTCTATTTTTTCTTTCCTTCATCTTTTCATCTTCATCATATGCGCAAAGCCAAGACCAAGCTTTAGATGATGGGGTTATACGAATATTAGCTATTGGAAATAGTTTTTCTGAAGATGCTATTGAAAACAATCTATATGAATTGGCAAATGCGCGTGGGAAAAAAATCGTGATTGGAAATCTCTATATTGGAGGCGCTCCCTTGGATTTGCATGTTAAAAATGCAATTGGAGATAGCAGCGCCTACAGTTACCGCAAGATAAATGAGTCCGGTGAAAAAAAGGTGCTGGAAAAGATAAAAATATCGACAGCTCTTACCGATGAGCCATGGGATTATATCAGTTTTCAGCAAGCGAGCCCACTATCGGGTAAGTATGATACTTATGCGAAAGATCTACCTCTTCTATACGCATATGTCACGCAACATGTAAAATACCCCGACACCAAGTATATTTTGCATCAAACATGGGCTTATCAGCATGACTCTGATCACAGCGGTTTTAGTTTATATGGACGTGACCAAACTGCGATGTATCATGCTATCGTATCTACATCTGAAAAAGTATACAGTTGGGGCAATTTTTCCATTTTAGTACCTGTTGGTACGGCCATACAAAATGCAAGAACTTCTTATATAGGCGATCATTTTACAAGGGACGGATACCATCTTAATTTGAATTATGGTCGGTTTATAGCAGCATGCGTATGGTATGAATCTTTATTTCATGAAAATGTACAAACCAACGCTTACGTACCTTTATCAATAAGTTATGTAGAAAGTAAAATTGCAAAGGAAGCGGCACATTTAGCGGTTAAAAGCCCTTACCGTGTAACTACTTTATCTCGTTATAGTATTTGGAGTTATTGATCATATTTTTCCGATGAAATGTCGATGTGTATCCGTTACGTATCAGTATATGGTGTGTAGCATTTTATTTTTGTTGATTAAACCTGAGCTCGTTTTTTCACAGGGTTATCCACATATTGTCAATTATCGGGTATATTTTGCAAACGTATCGTACCAAGGACGACCATACATAGGTATTAGGACTTTTCGTAATCAAAATCTTGATTATATTTTAACCGTTGATCCCAATACTTTGGAGACGTCTGTGATAAAAAGTGCAGATTGCAACAGTACTGAGGTAAGTCATATTCAAAATATTGCTCATTTTTCTGGATCTACCTATGCTAAGAGCTTTCAACATGTTCGTGATCATGAATATGCCCTTCAAGATGCTGGCATTGACTATGCCTTTCCAAAGGAGAGGGGGATCAATCTGACCATCGATTTGTGCCCATCACATAAACCATTGGACAAAGTAGTTTTTGAATCTTTATTTTCAGCTTTTAGAGGTATAGAAAGTTCACTTCCTATTGCTATTTCATTGTCTGGAAAATGGATTTTAAATCACGAAGCCGACCTGCAATGGCTGATCAATCTCAAAAATAAAGGACTGTTAACGATTACATGGATTAATCATACCTATAACCATCGGGTAAATAAAGATCCTCTTGATCATAATTTTTTACTGGCTGCAGGAACTCATGTTAATGCCGAAATTCTAGACAACGAAATGCTCATGCTTAAAAAGGGCATTGTTCCTTCCGTTTTCTTTAGATTTCCTGGTCTTGTCTCCAGTCATGAAATTATGGAGGAAGTATTGGGTTTTGGATTGATACCGATTGGCTCAGATGCATGGCTAGCAAAAGGGCAGCATGCTCAGGATGGGAGTATTGTACTGATTCACGCCAATGGTAATGAAGAAGTAGGAGTCCAGGATTTTATTCAGTTGTTAAATAGTGAACAAAAAAACATTAGAAATAAGCGTTGGATTTTACATGACCTTCATGAGGGAGTAGAATATTAATTTCAACCCATATCAGTAAAGCATTTTTATAAAAAAAGATTATGAATGTTAAGAAAAGTTTTTTAATTGAGTTAGAAAGAGAAACGAATAATACAGGCCGTATTTTAGATCGGATAACTGATGATCACCTTGATTGGCGTCCCCATGAGAAGTCGATGAGCGTAAGAGAATTGTCCGCTCACATCGTTGAGCTGCACAGTTGGATTTCTAAAGCCATTCCTAAGGATGTCTTTGACTTAAAAACAGATTTTCAGCCATTGAAAATTGATTCCGTATCAGAACTTAAAGTTATCTTGACCAAGGGATTAATTGATAATAAGGAAACAATAGCGCAATTACCGGATGATGATTGGTTAAAAGAATGGGTTTTAAAAGCTGGAGATTGGGAGATCGCCCGATTGCCTAAAGGAGGAGCGATACGCCACATCATTACCAATCATATTATACATCATAGGGGGCAGTTGACTGTTTATTTGAGGTTGCTGAATATTCCTGTACCAGGATTGTATGGTCCATCGGCAGATGAGTAAATTAATTTTAAACCGAAGTCAAAAGCTTCGGTTTTTTTATGTTCCTTCGTAAAAGGAATAAATTTCCAATATCTGTTAACAACACCAATTATTTTTTTTAAAAAAAGTATGTAATACTTCGATACCCTTGCGTGTCTTCTATATAAAAGCGATTAAAATTTATGAACCAGGAAACCTTTAAAACGACAGTCTTCATCCATAAGGATCGGTTATTTCGTTTTGCAAATAGGTTTTTACTTGATCAAGATGATGCCTTTGATTTGGTTCAGGAAGTATTGCTAAAATTGTGGGAAGCGAGAACTGAACTTTTAAAAGTAGCGAATATAGAGGCGTATGCTATGCGAATGACAAAAAACTTAGCATTGAATCGCTTGAATCGTGAAGGAGTAAAAACAAAATATATGGCTCAGCTGGATCAGGATATTCAAAAAGAAAGCTATCCGTCATTGACCAGGGAGCTGATCTTAAAGTTAATCGATCGTCTGCCAGAAAAGCAGCGGTTGGTTATGTATCTGAGAGATATCGAGGAGTATGAAATTGCTGATATTGTAAATTTAGTTGGGATCGATGAAAATGCAGTCCGTGTAAATTTGTCCCGTGCTCGAAATGTAGTAAAAGTCAATTTGACAAAAGTATTTGATTATGAAGAAAGAAGAATTAAAGCAATTAGAAGCTAAATATTTAGCCGGCGAGACCACTCTTGCAGAAGAAAGGTTGCTGAAGGAGCATAGTGAGGATGGATATTTTTCGCTATTGGCTGAAAAAAATACAGATGAGATGTTAATGGATTTTGATTCTTTTTTAGCTCGTACTAATGAAGCTCCGAAAACAGTCCATAGGCTACCTAAAAGAAAGATCTGGACGATGTTCTCTTCAATAGCAGCTGCAATTTTGCTGATTTGTTTGGGGATTTGGTATTTGCCTAGTCAGCAAGTTATGTTGCCTATTGAGCAGACTGCAAATCTGAATAAGCCGTTGAAAAAGGCGTCCGAGCCAGATCGCATTAAAGTAGATTCATTGGTAGAGAATAGACAAAACTCCGAAAAAATGGTGACTCAGACAGCAGCAGTAAGGCATAGGGTCGTCAAACATCGATCATCCATATTGGAAGTAGCTGTTGATACCGCTGCAAATCAAGTTGCTGAAGAGGAGTTTTATGTTGAAGTAAATGGTGTTAAGATTACAAATGAGGAAGAGGCATTAAAAATTACAGAAAATGCCTTACTATTTGCTTCCTCAAATTTAAAAAAGGGAATGAAAGAAGTCGAAAATATAAAATGTTTAAGTATTGAATTATAGAAATTATGAAAACGATATTATTAGTAATTGCACTGTTGTGCTCGAGTTTAGCACACGCTCAACTATCAAAATTGGATGAGATTTTTGAACAGTATAAAGAAGGAAAGGGTGTAACTTCTATCAAAATTGGAAAACCCATGTTCAGTATGCTCAATAAAATGAAGCTGTCCGATAATGAGGTTAATAGCATCAAGCCGCTGCTTTCTAAAATTAACAGCATTAAGATGCTGATCTTAGAAGAAGCCGATCTAGGACTGCAATCTGATGTTTCAAAAGCCATTAATAAGTTGAAATATGAAGAGTTGATCACGATCAATTCTGAGGGTAATAAAATTAAGTTTTTGGCAGAGGATACAGCCACAGATGTAATAAAAAATCTATTGCTCAGTATACAGTCCGATGGCAGTACCATTTTTATGATTCTCGATGGTAAGGTCAGTTATGATGATGTGAATAAATTGGTTAACAATAAATAACGGTACTATGAAACAAATACTAACTATCGGGGCACTGCTCATGTTCTGTCTGACATTGCAAAGCTGTTTTGTGAAAACCAGTCCAAATATGTCTTTTATAAGTAAGCGCGATTTGTCAAGTGATACAGAGGTTGCTTCAGTAAGGGTACCTATGTTTTTGACGAGAACATTTCTTAAAAGTAAGATTAAAGAATTGGATGAAGATGATGCCGTGGCTGCATTGGCTTTACGGAAAATCAAGAAGTTGAAAGTTATGACGATTTCTGGAAATAAAAAAGATAATCTGATGACTAAGTATCATGCCTATCTGGCTAAGAATAATTTTGAAGAGCTAATGAGTCTATACAGTGATGGATCAAAAATTACGATTAATACAGAGATGAAGAAAGATCATGTGAAACGTGTGCTATTGGGGATAGCTGATGAGGAGGACTATGTATTTGTCGATATTAAAGCAGATTTGGATCTAAATGAGCTGTCTAGGATGATTGAGTATTATGAAAATAAGAAGGAAAAATCTAAAATTATAAACTAGTTATGGAAAAATTAATAGCTGCCATCATACTTGTCTTTAGTGTATTCAACGCTCAAGCGCAATTATCAAAAGTTAATGAATTTGTCAATTCATTACCCAAAAATCAAGAAGGGATACAAATTTTTAGAT
The DNA here is from genome assembly GCF_056711605.1 of Sphingobacterium sp. MAE. Classification (NCBI taxonomy): domain Bacteria; kingdom Pseudomonadati; phylum Bacteroidota; class Sphingobacteriia; order Sphingobacteriales; family Sphingobacteriaceae; genus Sphingobacterium; species Sphingobacterium sp. MAE. The sequence continues at coordinate 856,014 of NZ_CM160044.1, forward strand.
TCAATGCCTCTAATATAAATGATGTATCCAATCTTAAGAAAGAAAATTTATTAATTGATGTCAAACAGTTTTTGCCAGATTCTTTATTAAAAGATATTCAGGATATTACCATCTGCCAACTGGGGTCAAAGCAAGTCAAGGAATCAAAATCTCTGGAGAGTGCGATCAAGAAAGCCGATCTGAAAACGATCTACGCTATGGAGAACGAAGGGATGTTAATTCAGGTTTTAGCATCAAATTTTGAGAACAATAGTGCTCAGGATTTACTTATCGATGTTAAGTCTGAGGATTATTCTCGAGTTACAGTGATCTTAAAGGGCAATCTTCCATTAGATCTCTGATAAGTCTGGATTAAAAAAATAAGGCTATAAAAAATGCCTTGAAATTAAAGTTTCAAGGCATTTTTTATATGTTATATAGCTTATGCTTTTTTAGCTAATTCTTCAGCGATTGCTTTTCCAATCTCAGCAGGAGATTGTACTACACGGATACCGCACTCAGCCATGATTTTCATCTTAGCAGCAGCAGTATCGTCTGCGCCACCAACAATAGCACCAGCGTGACCCATACGACGTCCTGGAGGCGCTGTTTGACCTGCGATAAAACCTACTACAGGTTTAGTACCATGTTCTTTGATCCAAAGAGCAGCTTCAGCTTCCATACCACCACCGATTTCACCGATCATGATGATTGCTTCTGTTTCTGGATCATTCATTAATAATTCTACCGCTTCTTTAGTTGTAGTACCAATGATAGGGTCACCACCAATACCGATAGCAGTAGTAATACCTAGACCAGCTTTTACAGTTTGATCAACAGCTTCGTAAGTTAAAGTCCCTGATTTAGAAACAACACCAACATTACCTTTTTTGAAGATGAAACCTGGCATGATACCGATTTTAGCTTCATCAGCAGTAATGATACCCGGGCAGTTAGGTCCGATTAAACGAGAATTTTTGTCAGTCAAGTAAGATTTTACTTGAATCATATCTTTAGTAGGTATACCCTCAGTAATACATACGATTACTTCGATACCTGCTTCTGCAGCTTCCATAATCGCATCAGCTGCAAATGCAGGAGGTACGAAAATAATAGAAACGTTAGCACCAGCTTTTTCTACAGCATCTTTAACAGTATTGAATACGGGACGGTCTAAATGTGTTTGACCACCTTTTCCTGGCGTAACACCACCAACTACGTTTGTTCCGTACTCGATCATTTGACTTGCATGATAAGTACCTTCTGTTCCAGTGAAACCTTGAACAACTACTTTTGAATCTTTATTAACTAATACACTCATTTCTTCTTAAAATTTTGCATCACAAATCTACTATTTTGCATTGGAAATAGGAAGTAATCTGCATACTTATATGTCCTTAATTGATAAAAAATTAGCAGAACTTACTTTTTTGAATAAAATCCCAAGTTACGATGCCAATTGTGACAGAAACATTGAAGGAATGTTTCGTTCCAAATTGTGGAATTTCGATGCAATGATCTATTTGTTCCATCACCTCTTCATCAACCCCATTTACTTCATTGCCAAATACCAAAGCATACTTGGTATCTTTAGCGGGAACAAAGTCCTGCAAAAGGATACTATTCTCCGCCTGTTCGATTGCAATAATGGTATATCCTTGTTCTTTCAATGTGCTAATCGCTTCGGTCGTTTCCTTGACATGTTCCCATGGAATAGATTGTGTTGCACCTAAAGCCGTTTTTTCAATTTCACGGTGTGGAGGTGTAGCTGTGATCCCACACAAGAATATTTTTTCTATAGCAAATCCGTCAGCCGTTCTAAAAGCTGATCCGACGTTGTGCATACTCCTCACATTGTCTAGCACTAGTGTGATGGCTGTTTTCTCTTGGTTTTTGAACGTTTCAACATCAGCACGTTGCAGCTGATCCATGGATAATTTTTGCATGATGCAAAGATAAGTATAGAAAACTTTAAAATAGATTTTGAATATTAGAAATAAGATGTTATTTTTGCATTCCGAATTTTAAGTAAAGAACGAATAAAAATTAGCTAAAAAATGGCAAATCATAAATCAGCGATCAAAAGAATTAGAGCAAACGCTACAAAGCGCTTAAGAAACCGTTACCAAGCAAAAACTACTCGTAACGCAATTAAAAAATTACGCACTACTGCTTCAGCAGAAGAAGCTAAAACATTATTGCCTCGTGTGATTTCTATGCTTGATCGTTTGGCTAAGAAAAATGTAATCCACAAGAAAAAAGCTTCAAACAACAAATCTAAGTTAACAAAATTTGTTAACGGATTAGTTTAAGCTATCAGTATAATATATAAAGGGATACAGTTCTCTGTATCCCTTTTCTTTATGTTTTTACTTTACCCTGGATTTTCTCTTTTCCAAGCGAATGAATGTAAAAAAAAGTGTCGAGTTTCTCGACACTTTTTTTATGCTTTTATTTTTGCATAACTGCTGCAATAGCCTTTTTTAGCTCTACAGAGTTTTTCATATAAGGTTCCAGATTATAGATCTCCACTTTTTTGAAATCGATAGGATGGCTTTCACTTTGCAGTGAAATGGTACCTTTACTAATTAATTGACCATCTTTCTTTTGTTTTGGGTCAAAGTTGCTGACATTTCCACCACCATATTGTGGTTTTTGGTACTCCAAAACCAAATCCCCATTCACGTAATGTTGAATAATAGAATCACCTAATACCAAAAAATCTGCTGTTACCCACTGATCACCATGATAGGTTTTAGATGTTGAGCTGACACAGTGTGGGGTAAATAATTTTTCTTTCATCACGACATTCGTACCCGGAGTACAAAGATTGCTTGTCGTACGTTCGTTCGTGCCATCACCGCCTAACAATTGACCTTCAATTGAAATTGGGAAATCTTGATCTTTAAGCATTGTTTTTGGATCTTGACCATGCAGCATAGCTCCACTATTGCGGAGTGCCCAGCCTTCTCCTCCTTTTGCCTGCTCACCCACAAATCGGTATTGAACACGTAGGATATAGGCAGAAAATTCTTTATTGTAAAATAAATGACCATATTGTTGATCAAATTGGTCATAGCCATCGTATCTGACTTTCAATAGACCATCTTCTACACGAAAAGTATTTGCGTAATTATCGCCAACCTCATGTTTGCTGATTTTTGGCGTCCAATTTTTTAGATCTTTCCCGTTGAACAGTTGTATTGCTTTGGGTTTTTTGTTTAATGAACTAGCACTAATTGAAATGCATAGGGCTACTCCTGCTAAACTAAAAAATAGTTTTTTATAATTCATGATTAAGATTTTAGGTATTAGAGACCTAAAATACTTAAAAAAATTAGATTAACAATTGTTTTTGCTTAACATATTCGCTTGGTCTGACCCCAATTACTTTATTGAATGTGTTACTAAAAGTAGGTAGGCTGCTGTATCCAACCTTGAGTGCAACCTCATTGACACTTAATTTTTCATCTAAAAGAAGTTTCAGCGCTGTCAACATTCTCAATATGGTATAGTATTGAATAAAAGACATGTTTAATTCTTTTTGAAAGAGCCTAGCCAAAGTGCGTTCACTGATATTGAATTTCTGCGAAAGCGTTTTAAAACTGACATTCTCTTCGATCCGACTCTCTAGGAATGTGACGATGTCCTTTAATTTTTGATTACTTGGATAGGGAAGTGCCAAGGGCAACTCATGTTGTGATATTTCGGGCAACAAGAGTTTGAAGGCTTTTGCTAACGAATATTTTGGCTCTTCAACTGGAAAAATATTACCATTCCATCGATTGGTAAACATGATCAACTCATTGAGCAGATCATCGACCGGGTAGATATTTATTTTTTTGTAAAATTCTTGATCGGTATCATATTTTGGAAAATATAGATTGCGCATCACGACATCAGGGGTGCTCGGATGGATACTGTGACGGATCCCTGCTGGTATCCAGATGTAATGCCTTGCTGGAAGAAAATAAGATTTTTCGGCTGTCTTTAAAAAAACAACCCCACCTTCCGTATATAAAAATTGATCTTTGTTATGAGCATGTTCGGTAATGAAACTTTCGCCAATTATGGCATGGTGACAGTAGATACTATCCTCAAAAGAGTCCACTTCTGTTACGTAATAACGATTGACATATTTTGGATCTTTGATATCGCTTTTTTTATTCATGATTTCTTCCCGTTTCCGTTGCAAAGTTAAAATTTTTATACCAAAGCTGTACAATACTTTATGATTGTAAGTTGATACTCACCTATATTGTTTGTGAAATAAGACTTGTAGGTAAGTGTGTACTAATTTTTTTTAATACACAAAATAATTAATTTGCTGATTACTAATGTTTTAGTTATATTTTTGAAATTTATTTTATATCTTATTTTGTATGATTAAAAATATGAGATGCTGATTTATAAATAATTACAAATATATCGTCTTTATTGGATAATTTTGTGACTAATTGCAATAAATTGACACAGAAAAAATACGTTAATATTGTTTGGTCTAATATTTAAACAATTATTAATAAATCTGTTTGCTAAATATTAGAGAATTTGAGAAATAAGTTAAAGGGATATGTCGTACGATAGAATTAAACTTAAAAGTTTACATGACAAAGTAATTACAGCTGAGCAAGCTGCACTACTCATTAAAAATGGTATGATCGTTGGCTCTAGTGGATTTACAAAAGCTGGCGATAGTAAAGTTGTATTACCAGCATTGGCGGACCGAGCGAAAACCGATCCTTTAAAGATTACGTTAATTACAGGTGCCTCATTGGGTCATGGCACTGATGGCAAATTGGCTGAAGCAGGTGTACTTGCTAAGCGTATGCCCTTTCAGGTGGACCGTATATTGAGAAATAAAATTAATGCTGGTGAGGTGCTGTTTATTGATCAACATCTCAGTGAGACAGCAGAGTTATTGCACAATAAAAATTTGGCGGCAGTTGATATTGCCGTATTAGAAGTAGCAGCTATTGAAGCCGATGGTAGTATTATTCCAACGACTTCTGTGGGCAACTCGGCTACTTTTGCTGCTTTAGCAAAGCAGGTCATCTTGGAGATAAATACAGCCGTACCGATGGAGATACGTGGTATTCATGATATCTATCAAGCTGAAGATTATCCAAGAAGAAACGTCATCCCTATTGTTGCTCCTGAAAATAAAATTGGTCGTAAAACAATTGCATTAGATCCATCAAAAGTCGTGGGTATTGTATTTACAGATATCGAAGATAGTCCTGCAGATATTGCCGAACCAGATGCTAAGACAACCGCTATAGCGAGTCATATTTTAAACTTCTTTGAAAAAGAAGTAGAAATGGGACATCTATCTTCGAGTTTGTTACCTCTTCAAGCCGGTATCGGCAAGGTTGCCAATGCTGTTTTGATGGGATTTAAAGATAGCAATTTCCGAAATTTAACGATGTTTTCAGAAGTGCTACAAGATAGTACCTTTGATCTGATTGATGCAGGTGTTATGGATTTTGCCTCGGCTTCTTCTATTACGGTTTCAAAACCTTGCTATGATCGTGTATTTGGTAATCTAGATAAGTATCGTGATAAAATGGTATTGCGACCACAAAATATATCCAATACACCAGGTCTGATCCGTCGTTTGGGTGTTATCGCCATCAATACGGCGATTGAGTTTGATATCTATGGTAACGTCAATTCGACGCATATATCGGGCACTAATATTATGAATGGTATCGGTGGTTCAGGTGATTTTGCAAGAAATGCTTACTTAAGTATTTTCGTCACCCAAGCCGCATCTAAGGACGATCGTATTTCACACGTATTGCCTATGGTGTCGCATGTGGATCATACCGAACATGATGTTGATATTTTAGTAACCGATATTGGACTGGCGGATTTAAGAGGCTTGGCACCTCGTGAGCGTGCCCAAGTTATCATTAACAACTGTGTGCACCCAGATTATAAAGAACAGCTACAGAGCTACTATGATCGTGCCTCTGAGCGTGGTGGTCATACTCCACATATCCTAGAGGAGGCGTTTAGTTGGCATATCAATTTGCGCGATCAAGGAACCATGAAAAAATAATGATACGGTATTCCGGTAAACAGCAAAGCAGCTATTTTAATTAATAGCTGCTTTGCTGCTTATGGGAGTACTTACCAGAATCTTTGGATTGTAAGTATTTAGATGATCTTCTATAAGAACCTATCTTAGTAGCATCTTGATGTGGGGCTACGATTTGTTGCTGTGCGCTTTCTAATGCTGTGATTATTGAATGAACTTGGACGTAATATTTCTTTTTTTGATATAAAAATCTAAAATTCGTCCAGCTTCGATCGGTCGATCTGTACTTAATATATCGGCACCATTTTCTATAAAACGTGCATATAATTGATCACCTTTTTGTTTGGCCTGTCTATCTAAATTGCCTAGCGTGCCCAATATACACATGATACCATGGCCATGAATCAGATCTATTAAACTTTTTTCAGCCTCTCTGGTACCTATAAAAGCAATCAAGCGATTATCGGGAATATCCCTATCATTCAATCGAACTAAGTCAGAGACATTTTTTATAGGTGCCGAAAGCATTAGATCTGGTGCTAAGTTGTGCACAGCAGCAGCTTGGTTTGCCGAATAAGTAATGATAACAGTATGGCTTTCCGATTTTTGATTACGAATAGCGCGAATCACTAAATCATAAGGAACTCCTTGCTTCACATCGAGCGTGAAAATAACTTTTCCTTTACCCCATGCAAGTGCTTCTTCCAGCGTGGGAATTCGGTAAGGAGTTAATTTTCCATTTGGATCTTTCAGTCTTAAATTTTTCAGTTCATCCTTTGTTTTTGTATCAACTTGGCCTGTACCATTAGTTGTTCGTTCTAAGTTGCGGTCATGTATCAGTACTAAAGCAGAATCCTTTGTTAGTTGGACATCACATTCAACGATGACGGGTCTGTAACTCGCATTAAAAGCAAAGGTTTCGATTGCATTTTCTGGATAACCATTTGTAGGGCCACCTCGATGCAGACTGATCAGCGGGTATCGGTTTTCATCATATGTTAAAAATTGATAAAGCTCTTCTACTGTCTTTAAATTTAGATTTTTATTGTTGGCTAAGACATCCGTGGATGTCCCATTTCTAAAGCAAGCTGTTAGAAATACAGTAATAAATGTTAAAAAAAGAAAGAGATTTATTCTTTTAAGCATAGAGTAATATGGTTATATGTGGTTTTTCAAGAGTACGACAAGATCTTCAACAGGTGTATTGATCTGATCGATGATCAAGTGGGCTTGTTTATAAAACGGCTCTCGTTCTACTAATTTTTCACTGATAAAGTTAAATAATTCTTCATCAGTTTTTCCTATTAAGATCGGTCTTTTGTTGGGCTTTGACTGTGACAGTCGATCAAATAACGCCTTAGGTGTCATTTGCAAATACACCGAAATACCATTTTCATTCATCCATTGCATATTGTCAAAAAAGCAAGGTGAACCACCGCCTGTAGAAACAATCGCTTCGTGCTGCGCTATTTTTTGTAAGTGTTCACGTTCGAGTGCTCTAAACTTTTCTTCTCCATGAAGCTGAAAATATTCCGTAATGGACATCCCGACTTCCTTGACGATTTCATCGTCTGTATCGATAAAAGGTAGTTCTAATTTATTCGCTAATTTTTTGGCTAAAGTAGTTTTTCCACTTCCCATATAGCCAATTAAAAATATTGGTTTTGGCATGTTGTTATTTATCTAGACTTAAGTATTGGTCCTCTATTTCTTTCGCATCAGGGATATTATTATAATGCCATTTGTTGATGACTGTTCCTGATTTTAATAGCAGAATTCCTGGATTGGCACGTACCATACTTTTTAGTGGTATCAGATCTGCATAAAATATTTCCGAAATTAAGTGCAGTTTATCACTTAAATAATCTGATTCTTCAGATGAACTAGCTGTCAACAGCACGATGCGCAGGTTATAATCTTCGGTTAATTTTGTAGCGATTTTATTGATGTTATCTAACGCATCTAGATTTGCTTTAGATAAATCCTTGGCTACAATAATTAAATTATAGTAAGGATTATTGATGATTTCTTGCGTATGGTCATTACCTTCTGCATCGGTAATCAATAGGTCGGTTATGGGGATCTGATATCCTTTTTTAACCAAAGTACTTTTGGGTTCACCTACGATTTCCCAATTAGTATCTTCCCATACTTTTTCTGACATGTAAATTTTATCAGTGATGGTTTTTGTCTCGCCGGTTTTAATATTTTTCATGTTGTAGACCTGTTCGTAGACATCTCCTTCTTTTCCTTCTGGCAATACCATAAGTGAAGGGATGTTATTACCGATCTTATACGGAAGAAAGTCAATAAAGGGTAAGTACATCACGGTGTAAATCCCGATTCCGAATGATATAATTGCCGTCAGCGTCGCTACCAAACCTTGTGTAAATGAATCTTTGATAAGGGGTTTAATTTGATTCCGATAGATAAAGATAATTAAGATCAATGCAAGCAGCACTAGATCTTTACCAAAGGATTGCCATGGAGTTAAGGGGATAGCATCACCAAAACATCCACATGAAGTGACCACCTCAAAAAAAGCAGAGTAGAAGGTCAGGAATGTAAAAAAGATAATCAGCAGCAATAGCCCCCAAGCTACCAGTCGTCTGTATAAACCGAGTAACAGCCATACACCCAATATAATTTCAAAGGCACAGACAATAATGGCTATTGTGGCCGCATAATCCATTAAAAAGTCGGTATGAAAAACATGGAAATATTCCTCCAGTTTATAACCAAATCCAGTTGGATCATTGGCTTTGATAAATCCAGAGAAAATAAATAATAGGCCTGTCAATAGGCGTGCAAATCCAAGTAGGTAATTTGTTTTTTGCTTTTTAGCGTTGAAGAGTTCTGACATAACTTTAGTTTGTTTGAGCTAATCCCATTTTTATAAGCGCAAAAACGGCATAATTTAACATATCTTGATAGTTGGCATGGATACCCTCTGAGGCTATTGTAGCGCCATTATTGTCTTCAATTTGTTTGACACGGTGAATCTTCATGAGAATTAGATCGGTCAATGAAGTAATGCGCATTTCTCGCCATGCTTCGCCGTAATCATGGTTTTTTGCAAACATGAGATCACGTGTTTCAGTTACCTTTTCGTTGTATTTTTGATTGACAAAATCAGGACTTAAATTTTCTTCACCATCTTCGCCCAACTCGAGTTGGATCATACCCATAATACAATAGTTGATAATACCGATATATTCTTCTAGAATACCTTCTCCTACTTTGGATACTTTTTTAACTTCCAAAGTGCGGATACGCTGTGCTTTTATGTAGATCTGATCGGTTATAGAAGAGAGACGCATAATGCGCCAAGCTGTTCCATAATCTTTCGTTTTTTTGATAAATAAATCTTGGCAGTGCTCGATAACTTTATTGTATTCTTGAGTCGTATTCATATATTGTTTGCGTATTTCACGAGAAAGTGATTGAACTATTGTTACAAATATAATTAGAATTAACCATTTTTATACGTCACAATTATGTCCAATTTGGATGAATAGGTCTATTAAAAAATAAAAATGTTGATATTTGATTTAAAGATTTATCGCTTGTGTATCGGTAAATTATAAAAGTATTACAGATGACTATCAAAAAACCTGAAATAAGAGAAGTAACCATCACACGGTATATTCAACCTTTTCGTGAAGGCGGATCTTTACCTGCATTGGTGGATGCTGATGATGGGTTCAATTATGTTATAAAATTTAGAGGAGCCGGACAAGGAAGAAAGGCGCTCATCGCTGAATTGATCGGTGGCGAATTGGCGCGTATTCTCGATCTCAGAATGCCGGAACTTGTCTTTGCAGATTTAGATGAATCTTTTGCACGTACAGAGCCTGACGAAGAAATTCAAGATTTATTGAAATTTAGTGTTGGTAAAAATCTAGGTGTTCATTTTCTCAATGGTGCCATTACTTTTGACGCCAATGTGGATCAGATCACAGCTGGTGAAGCGTCCCGTATTGTATGGTTAGATGCTTTGTTGATGAATGTTGATCGGACAGTACGAAATACCAATATGCTCATCTGGCACAAAGAATTGTGGTTGATCGATCATGGTGCGTCTTTATACTTTCATCATAGTTGGGATAACTGGGAGGAACAAGCTCTAAAACCGTTTATCCAGATTAAAGATCATGTGCTGTTGAAAAATGCAAGTGAGGTCGAGTTGGTCGATAAGCAGTATCGATCATTGCTGTCAGAAGAAGTGATCCGAAATATTGTCGATATTGTCCCAAGCGAATGGCTGATTGATGAGTCCCGAGATTTAACTGCTGCAGATGCTCGTGAAGTATATGTGTCATTTTTTATGAAACGTTTAGCACATGCCGACCATTTTTTAAATCAGATTAAAGATGCCAGAAAAAACATTATATGAATATGCTGTGGTGCGTTTGGTACCGCGTGTGGAAAGAGAAGAATTTATTAATGTTGGTGTAGCACTTTATTGTCGAAAATACCGGTTTGCCAATGTCTTGTTTGAGATTGATGAAACAAGAGTACGATCTTTATATCCAGATATAGATATGGATATGATTCGGGCACATCTGCAATCTTTTGTGAAAATCTGTACTGGTGCTCAAGATGGTGGCAAATTAGCCACATTAGACCAAACGGAACGATTCCGATGGTTGACCGCAAATAGAAGTACTGTCATCCAATGTTCGGCGGTACACCCAGGACTTTGTGTGGATCCTGCCGAAACATTAAGGCTCCTTTTTGATAAGTTAGTTTTATAGCTACTATATTTTATCTATCATATAAGTATAGTACATTTGTGTTACCATATAAAATAGGGATTAAACCCATGAATAACTTTTACGAACATATTTATCAAAAACAGTTGGAGGTGTTTGAAATGCCGTCCAATAAAAAAATATCAGGTTGGGCTGTCGGTATCCTTGATCTCTTATTTCCAGAGCGCAATGCAGGAGGTATAAAATCTGTTGCAGAGGTACAGCGTGCTTTTGAGCAAGCTGAAATCGAATTAGAGCAGTTATTGAGCAAATCAAAAGCCTGTGAGGTCTGCGATCACTTTCGTGTTGCACATGATTTTTTTCAATCGCTACCTCAGTTATATGAATTGATGTGTTCAGACGCTGATGCTTTGATCGCTGGAGATCCTGCGGCCAAAAATCAACGAGAAGTTATTCGAACCTATCCCGGTTTTTTTGCGATTAGCATATTTAGAATTGCAAATAAACTACATCAGCTCGATGTGCCGTTGATACCTCGTATTTTAACCGAACATGCACACTCTAAGACAGGTATCGATATTCATCCTGCTGCTACGATTGGACACCATCTGTATATTGATCACGGAACGGGTTTAGTCGTAGGTGAGACCTGTGTAATTGGCAATTATGTAAAACTGTATCAAGGGGTCACTTTAGGAGCCTTGAGCGTAGATAAAATTTTGTCAGATGTCAAGCGACACCCTACGATTGGAGATCATACAATTATTTATTCAGGTGCAACAATATTGGGTGGTGAGACCGTGATAGGACATCATTCTGTAATAGGAGGAAATGTTTGGCTGACCAATTCCGTTGAACCCTACACAACCGTATACCATCAAGCAAATACTAAGTTTATAGATTCCAAACCTTTAATTTAAATATGGGAAATATCATCGATACAATTGGAAATACACCTTTAGTAGAAATTACAAAATTTCATACCAATAGAAAGGTGAAGATTTACGCGAAAATGGAGGGTAATAACCCTGCAGGAAGTGTAAAGGACCGTGCTGCACTGAACATGATTCGATCTGCCATGGAAAGAGGGGAAATTACAAAAGACAGTAAATTGATTGAAGCCACTAGCGGTAATACCGGGATCGCACTCGCGATGATTGCGGGTATCTATGGTCTCAGCTTAGAACTCGTCATGCCTGTTACATCTACGCGTGAACGTACACTAACAATGGAAGCCTTTGGGGCAAAAGTGACGTTGTTGGAAACCATGGAAATTTGTCGTGACTATGCAGAAGAGAAAGCTGCATCAGGAGATTATTTTATTTTGAATCAATTTGCCAATCCAGATAACTATAAAGCTCATATCAAAACCACCGGGCCCGAAATTTGGCGCGACACAGCTGGAAAGATTACCCATTTTGTAAGTGCTATGGGAACTACCGGTACAATCATGGGAAACTCCATTTATTTAAAAGAACAAAATCCAGCCATTCAGATCGTAGGATGCCAACCTACAGAAGAATCTTCGATTCCTGGTATTCGTCGTTGGCCACAAGAGTATTTGCCAAAAATATTTGATCCTTCACGCGTAGATCGTATTATTGATATCTCACAGAAGGAATCTACAGCTATGGCCCGCGAGTTGGTTAGTAAAGAAGGTGTTTTTGCAGGCATGAGTACAGGTGGAGCATTAGCGGCGGCGTTAAAAGTCGCAAATGAAATTGAAGAAGGAGTCCTTGTTTTTATTGCATGTGACCGAGGTGATCGCTATTTAAGTTCAGATCTATTTGCATAGATTATTTTATGTCGAAATAATAAAAAAGGGTTATCCATTAGGATAACCCTTTTTTATTGCAGCCCAGTTTTGAGAATCATAGCAATAGTGCTAAGCGCGATGATTTTTACAAAGGCTGATATTCATACCCGTGTCGAGAGTGTGTTTTTTAGTTATCCACATTGTGAATTGAGATTGTGGATAACTGTTTGGATTGCTTAATGGTTTTTCCACAATTATTATTTCATTTGTTAATAAGTGATTTGAACCTGATTTATGCGTTTATTCCAATTAAAGGCATATTATGGGGTGATTTATTCATTTCTTGTGATCATGGAAAATAAGTAGTTAACATTTCAATTTTCCTATGTCAGATATGATATAGATGTGAATAAAGACGGTAATTTACTCTATATTATGTGTATAAGTGACTACTCTAGACACCGGTCCTTCACCGTTATGAACAATTGTGGTAGGTTATTAACACTGAAGTGTGAATAACTTATCGTTTATGTATTTACGATGACGGTTAAACGTCACACTTACATTTAAATTACTCATTACGAGAATTTTATATATATATTTTAAAAGTATATTAGATTTTCTTTTACGATATGAATAATTTCTATTATCTTAGATTGTGTACAAAATACAACCTTAGTGTTGCGTATACAGCACCAATTTAAACCCATTAAATCAAGTAAATTGTTTTGTTTGATAGCATATTGGATTTCTGAGCCAATAAAAGCAAGACGTACTCTTGATTTAATTCGTACAAACTAATTAAACCAAAACAGAAAAAATTATGAGCAATCTTAATTTAAGTCAAAACCAATGGAAAAAGGCTTTTTGGATGGGAGCAATACTCTCCTTATCGACAATCTGCCAATCTCCCGTGCTTGCAAGCACAAAAAGCCCTACTCTTATGAACTTGGCGCAAGAAAAGATTTCTGTCAGCGGAATTGTAACCAGTGCTGATGACGGAACGCCAATAGCAGGTGTTACGGTACTTGTTGTAGGTACTAACCTAGCGACCAAAACAAATCAAAATGGAGAATATGCTCTGGCCAATGTGCCTAGTAATGGAAAAATAAGTTTTCGAATGGTTGGAATGACTTCCACGGACGAAGATATCAAAGGTAGAACCAGTATTATGGTTAGTCTTGCGAGTTCCAATGCCAATCTAGATGAAGTCGTGGTGGTCGGTTATGGTGTACAAAAGAAAGAAACGGTTACTGGATCTGTTGTTGCTGTAAAAGGTACTGATTTGGCCAAATCTCCAGCACTTAATGTCTCCAATGCACTAGCTGGACGTGTACCGGGAGTAATCGCAACAAATGGCTCGGCAGAACCAGGTTATGATGGTTCGACCATTAGTATTAGAGGGACAAACACCTTGGGTAACTCCAGTCCATTAATTGTTATTGATGGAATTCCGGCTCGTCAAGGTGGTTTTGAACGATTAAATCCTGCTGATATTGATAATATTTCTGTATTGAAGGATGCTTCGGCCGCCATTTATGGAGCTCGTGCCGCTAACGGTGTTATATTAGTAACTACAAAAAGAGGAACCACTGGAAAGCCAAAATTTTCGTACAATTTTAATAAAGGATTTTCCCAACCAACCGTTATTCCCAAATTAACAGATGCGGTTGAATATTCAGAGTTGAGAAATGAACTGGAAATTTATAAACTGCCAGTAGCGGAATGGAGCGCGGCACAAAATGCCTTTAGAACTACAGGTAACTATATAAGACCCAATAGTACCACTGTTTCGGCTCCTTTTACACCTGAAGATGTACAATTATTTAAAGATGGAAGCGACCCTTGGGGGCATCCAAACACAGATTGGTATGGAGAGACTTTAAAAAATTGGTCTCCACAGGAAAAGCATAATGTTCAGATTGTGGGAGGTAATGATGCCGTAAAGTACCTCACTTCCATAGGATATCAAAATCAAGATGCGTATTATAAAAATTCTGCTACTGGCTATAAGCAGTATGATTTGAGGATTAATCTGGATGCTAAAATTAGTCAATACATCACCACTAAATTCGGCGTTTTAGGTCGTCAAGAAAATAGAAATTTTCCGACTAAGAGTGCAGGTACAATTTTTAGAATGCTGATGCGCGGCAATCCTACTCAACCGGCTTATTGGCCAAATGGAATGCCTGGACCTGATATTGAAAATGGTGAAAATCCTGTGGTCATCACGACTAATGATACCGGTTATGAACGAGATAAAAGATATTACTTTCAGACCAATGGGCAGATTGATATCACGATTCCTTGGATAGAAGGATTGAAATTTTCTGGAAATGCAGCAGTCGATAAGTATATTAAAAAAATCAAACGTTGGGAAACTCCTTGGTACCTGTATACTTGGCAAGGGGCTTATGAAGCTGATGGGGTGACACCACAATTGGTCGCGGGTAAAAGAGGCCCTGCAGATCCAAGATTAAACCAGTCCGATGAAGATCAATTGAATATTTTGTTAGGCGGTGTACTGACGTATGACAAAGTGATTGGCGATCATACGTTTAACATATTGGCAGGTGTCAATAGAGAGACCATCCAAAATGACAGTTTCTCTGCTTATCGACGCTATTTCTTATCGGATAAGATCGATTATCTGTTTGCGGGTGGTGATGCCGAGAAAAATAATGACGGTAGCGCATGGGAGCGTGCAAGATTGAATTATTTTGGAAGGGTCAATTACAATTATAAATCGAAGTACATTGCGGAGTTGCTATGGCGTTATGATGGGTCTTATATGTTTCCTCAAAAAACGCGTTATGGATTTTTTCCAGGAGCGATGTTGGGTTGGGTCGCTTCAGAAGAAGGGTTTTGGAAGGATAATATAAAAGCCATTAATTATTTTAAGATACGGGCATCTTATGGTCAGATGGGAAATGATAATGTCTTTTATGATGATCTACTGCAAGAATATCAATTCTTCTCCACGTATAAATTCGGAACCTATATCATAGGGGATGAAATGATCAAGACCTTGTATGAAAGCCGTGTTCCAAATAATTTCATCACGTGGGAGGTCGCAAATAACTATAACTTAGGTATTGATGCACAATTTTTAGGCGGCAAGATTAATTTTGAATTTGATGTTTTTAAAAATAGACGAAATTCAATTCTTTGGCGACGCAATGCATCAATTCCACAAAGTACAGGAATGACCCTGCCTGCCGAAAATATTGGTAAGGTAGATAACAAAGGATGGGAATTTAATTTAGGGTACCGTGATCAGAAAGGTGATTGGGGATATAGTGCTTCTATAAATGGTGGATATGCTAAAAATAAAATTGTTTTTTGGGATGAAGCAGCTGGAGCACCGGCATGGCAGCAAACGACTGGTCGAGTAATCAATTCGGGATTATACTATCAGTATGATGGGGTGTTTAAAAACCAAGAAGAGATCAGTGCAAATACGCTCGATTATTCGGCTATCACGAATAATCTCAGACCTGGTGATATGAAGTACAAGGATTATGATGGTGATGGAAAGATTACACCTGAAGATCGTGTCCGTACAGATAAAAACACTAATCCAACCTTTCAAGGAGGCTTAAATCTGGGCCTGCGTTACAAGAATTTTGATCTATCGATCTTATTCCAAGGTGCTACGGGGGGTGAAGTGCGGATCGCAACAGACGAATCTGGTGCAATCGGTAACTACTTGCATGAATTCTATGAAAATAGGTGGACGATTGACAACCCCAGTTCCGAACATCCACGTATCACAGACCGCTCCGATCAGTATTATTCCAGCGGCAATACCTATTGGTTACATTCCAATAATTATCTGCGCTTAAAAAATGTGGAAATAGGATATAATTTAAGTGCAAAACTTGTGGAGCGCTTAGGGATTTCAAGCTTTAGAGTTTATGCGAGTGGTATGAACTTAGTTACTTGGTCCAAATTGAAAATGTACGATCCTGAATCGACTAATACCTTAGGGCATTACTACCCTCAAGCTCGATTAATCAATACAGGTATACTTTTATCTTTTTAAATCGCTATCATTATGAAAACAATAAAATTATTTTATATACCGATTTCTGCCTTATTATTTACAGGGTTATTTGCCAGCTGTAATGATGATTTTGTCAATACAAAGCCACTTTCGGAGGTTCCAAAAGAACTCGTATGGACAGATGCTGGACTTGCTCAGGCATTTGTAAATGATCTGTACAATGGGTTTGGACAAGGAGGCTTTAACGAACAGATGTTGGCCTCGCTGACAGATGAGTCTATGTTTACTCATCCGGGTAGAGGTATCAATACCATCACGGAGAGTAGATCCAATCCTGCCGATCAGGGATGGATCGTTGATACCTATGAGTATAGCAATATGTATAAGCGCATACGTGCCACTAATATTGCGATCGAAAATCTTATTGAACCAAAATTCAATAATGAATCGCAGGCTAAACAGATGTTAGGTGAAGCCTATTTCTTACGTGCCTATTACTATCAGCAACTGTTACGCTTTTATGGTGCGGTTCCATTGATTACTAAGGTTTATACGCTCGAAGATACCGACTATACTGCAGCTCGAAATACGTACGAAGAATGCGTCAATTTCATTGTCAAAGATTGTGAACAGGCAGCGACTTTATTGAATGGGGCGGCAAAAGTAGATGGACGTACCAATGAAGCTGCTGCTTTGGCATTAAAAGCTCGTGTGTTGCTATATGCAGCTTCAGACTTACACGATATCCCAACGGCAAAGGCCAAATCAAATACGATTTCAGCCTATGGTAATCCCGAATACTTAGGCTATGTTTCTGGAAATAGAACAGAGAGATGGCAAAAAGCTAAAGCAGCAGCAAAGGCTGTGCTGGATAAAGCAGAATTTGCATATAAGTTAGATTTATCTACGAAAGAAACGCCAGCTGATGGACGTGCTAATTATATTGCTTTAGCCATGGGCGGAAGTTCAAAAATTGCTGATGCCGATGCAAAACGAGATTTAATTTTAGGAAGATTTTTCAATGATTTGAAAGATGAGGCAGGGGCATATGTTGGTCGTAACAATGGACCTAATGGCTATCACAATTGGGCTGGAAATAGTCCAACTCAGTTGCTTGTAGATGACTATGAAACTTTGTCTGGCGATAAATTTGATTGGAATAATCCTGCTCACGCAGCAAATATATATACCAATCGTGATCCTCGGTTAGGCGCTTCGATTTTATATGATGGCGCTACTTGGAAACCTAGAACAGATGATGTTAAAAATCGTGATCCTTTAAATCAAATTCAAACGGGTCAATATGAGGTGACCAATTCAGGAGGAGTTAAATCTATACAATATGGATTAGATACACGTAATTCTCCTGTGGAAGATTGGAATGGTAGTTACACGGGATATTACATGCGAAAATTTGTAGATGCCAATCCTGCAATCGTTGATCAAAATACCAGACAAAGTGTGCCATGGCCTGTACTTCGATATACAGAAGCAGTATTAAATTACGCCGAGGCTTGTATCGAATTGGGAGAGGATGCCGAAGCACGCACGTGGCTCAATAAGATTAGATTCAGGTCGGGTATGCCTGCTATTGCCGATAGTGAATCTGGACAAAAATTAAAAGATCGATACCGCAATGAAAGACGGGTTGAACTGGCTTATGAGGAGCACCGTTTCTTTGACACGAGACGCTGGATGAATGCTAAGGAAACGATAGGAAGACAGGTGACATTAATCAATATTTTCGGAACACTTAAAGCGGGTAAACTCGTAAGTCTTTACCAATATAATACGGACAATTATACCTACTCTTATAAAGTGAATACAATTGCACCAGGTATTGAAAATAGAAACTGGTTAGATAAAATGTATTTTATATCCATCCATCGCGATGAAATGAATAGAAATACCAAATTAATCCAAAATCCAGGATACTAATTCTGAACGAGTCACTCGTAATCGATTAGATCGTTAATGGTTAGAGGTTATCTGGAATAAAGTATGAAGCTTCAGCTGCATAAATTCATACTTGTTATTCGAGATAACCTCTTTTTTTATCCGCTAGATGAAAAAAGGAGATCATTATTTTTTATTTATCATGACGTGTAAGTATATCTTCTTGTTTTTCGTTAGGCTATATTGCCATATCGAATATTTCAGATAACTTTTTTGTCCCGATGGGAATTAAAACCTAAATATGTTCTTAACCTATGACTAAAACAAATGTATTTTTACTAACTCCTCCCATTCATCATCGAGTGAACCTTTAAATTCTTCTTTTTTTGCTCGATTATACCAATATCGGGCATTCCAAAGATCTTTCTCTTTACGGTGTAAGTAAGCGTGTATATGGGCAGATTGAGCATCTTGTAAATGATCTATTAAATCATGCGCTTTTTGCCAATCGCCTTTTTTATCCCACCATAGTGACTCTAGCCAAATAGACAGATCCATAGGAGGCACAGCCAATGCTGTGGAAGATGAAAATTTTTCAAATGTTAACATATCTCTAAAATAACCAAATTCAAATAAAAAAGGGTGATTTTTTACTTAAATCACCCTTTTTTATTATTTAAATCTGCTCGCTAAAGCGGCAAGTTTAGAAGCCATATCTGTTTCAGGTTCTTTTTCCTTTCGATCTTTTTGGTTAAAAGTCTTCTGTTCTCTTTTTGGTTTTGGAGACGAAGATACTTCGCTAGTTTTCATAGATAGTCCGATGCGATTTCTCTTTTCATCAATTTCCGTTACCGTCACCTCTACATGTTGCTGCACTTTAACCACCTCGTGCGGATCAGTTATATAACGATTGGAGAGCTGACTTAAATGTACAAGCCCATCTTGATGCACACCAATATCAACGAAAGCACCAAAATTAGTGATATTGGTAATAATACCGGGCAATTTCATTCCTACACGTAGATCAGAAACCGTATTTACACCATCTGTAAAGGAGAAAGCTTCAAATTTTTCACGTGGATCTAATCCTGGTTTTGCTAATTCGGCCATTATATCATTCAAAGTCGGGAGACCAACTTCATCAGAGATGTAGTTTTTTAATGGTATCGTTTTTCTTAATTCAGCATCTTTTAACAGGTCATGTACACTTGTTGAAAGATCCTTAGCCATTTGTTCAACCAATTTATAACGTTCGGGATGTACCGCTGAGGCATCTAATGGATTTTCAGCATTACGGATGCGCAAAAATCCTGCCGCCTGTTCAAAAGCTTTATCTCCTAGACGTGGTACTTTCTTCAATTCACGACGTGACTTGAATGGACCATTTTCTTTTCTATAATTGATGATCGATTGTGCTAAGGCAGGCCCTAATCCAGATACATAAGCTAGAATTTGTTTCGATGCGGTATTTAATTCAACACCAACATTGTTGACACAACTCATGACAGTATCATCTAGGGAGCTCTGTAATTTATTTTGATCGACATCATGTTGATACTGGCCAACACCAATCGATTTGGGATCTATT
Organism: Sphingobacterium sp. MAE; assembly: GCF_056711605.1. Taxonomy (NCBI): domain Bacteria; kingdom Pseudomonadati; phylum Bacteroidota; class Sphingobacteriia; order Sphingobacteriales; family Sphingobacteriaceae; genus Sphingobacterium; species Sphingobacterium sp. MAE. The sequence goes on from NZ_CM160044.1 coordinate 875,997, forward strand.
TTCACAAGTTCTGCTAATGGATCCATCAATCGTCTACCGATGGAGACAGCACCGCGGACAGTGATATCTTGATCTGGAAATTCTTCTCGGGCTGTTTCTGAAGCCGAGTATATGGATGCACCGCTTTCATTGACCATGACGATAGTCACCTGATCCAGGTTGAGTTTACGAATAAATTCTTCGGTTTCTCTTCCAGCTGTTCCATTGCCAATTGCAATCGCTTCGATATCGTATTTTTTCACTAGGTACGGAATCGTACGCGTTGCTTCCGCAAGACCTCCAGCACCACTGTGAGGGAATATGGCCGTGTTTTCTAATAATGCTCCTTGTTGATCCAGCACCACCGTTTTACAACCTGTTCTAAATCCCGGATCGATCGCTAAAATTCTTTTTTGTCCCAGTGGAGCAGCCAATAATAACTGTCGTACATTATCTGCAAATACCTTGATCGCTTCTTCATCAGCTTTCTGACGTGTCAAAACTCTGATTTCAGTTTCCATTGATGGTTTTAATAAACGCTTAAAACTATCCACCAATGCCAAACGGACCTGAGCAGAGGCTTCATTATTTGCTTTGACATAGATTTGTTCGATGACTGGGATGACCTCTTCTTCTGTCACTTCTATATCTAAATAAAGCAATTCTTCTTTTTCACCGCGGCGCATGGCTAGTACACGGTGAGAAGGAGCATTTTTTAACGATTCGGACCATTCGTAGTAATCCTTATATTTCAATGCAGCTTCTTCTTTTCCAGGTACGACTCTAGATACAAACTGACCTTTTTCTAAAAATATTTTACGTGCTTTATCTCTTACCTCCGCATTTTCCGCAATGGTTTCTGCAATAATATCACGTGCACCCGATAACGCTTCATCTACCGAGTTTACCCCTTTATCTTCATCAATTAGTGATGTTGCTAAAGCTGTGAAATCCGTGCGTTCTTGGGCGAGGAGGAGGTCAGCCAGTGGTTGAAGCCCCTTTTCCCTAGCCATACTTGCGCGTGTTTTACGCTTAGGTTTGTAAGGAAGATAAATATCTTCCAAGTTGGCCATTGTCTCTACGTTCTTGATTTTGAGTTCTAGTTCTGGAGTTAACTTTCCCTGCTCTGCGATAGACTTTAAGATCGCTTCCCTTCTTTTATCCAAATCACGTAATTGTTGGATGCGATCACGTATGGTTGTTATCTGCACTTCATCTAGACTCCCTGTCATCTCTTTTCTATAACGAGATATGAAAGGAACTGTAGCGCCTTCATCTAATAAACCAATTGTTGTCTGTACCTGTTTTTCGCTAATTGCTAATTCCTTCGAAACTATAATTTCGTGTGTCATAAATAGAGAATGTAATATTTATTAAAATAGAAAGCTGCTGGAAATAATCCAACAGCTTTATTTGACAATATCTTATTGAAAATAAAATGCTTAAACTTATGCTTCTTTCGAAGGTTCTTCTGTATTTTTGAGAGGATCTGTTGTTGTTTTTCCGATAGATGCAGTTGGATGTTCAACAGGTGTTACTGGATTTTCAACAGAGGTAGTTGGATTTTCCTCTGTTACAGCGGTCTGTGCATTTTCTGCAAAATGATCGTTGTAGCCATATTGAAAATGATTAGTTTCTTCGCCATAATCAGGTTGGCGGCTGTATTGCATAGTGCCTTCAGGAGCAGTAAATTGAGGAGTTTTTTTCTCCGATTCATCCGTCTTTTCAGCTTCTGCATCATCTTTTACCTTTTGTTCCGCAGCTTGAACTTCTGCTAATGGATTTTCTTCAACTTTTAAATCAATATCTTTTTCGAAATTATTAATTTGATCAGAAATCTCTCTCTTGATACCCTCTGAAGCATCTTTAAATTCTCTAATTCCACGACCTAGGCCCCTTGCTAATTCAGGAAGTTTTTTACCACCAAATAATAAAAGAGCGATGACCAAAATTAACATCATTTCTGATGTCCCTATGTTAAGAAATGCAAATATTTGACTGTACATTATACTATCGTTTTAATAAATTATAAATGCTAAGTTACAGCAATATTTTAAAAATGAAACAGTGTTTAAGGAAATATTAACAATTCAATTGTAAAAATTTAGTGTGTTAATTTGACAATTTCATTATCATTTATTGATAGATAAGAAATGTAGGAGTGGGAAAATTCTCGTACTTTTGAAATCTTTTCAAATTTAGTAGCGGGAAATATGTTGAAGCGATTAAAATCTTACAAGCCTTATTATTGGAGCACTTTTATACTGGCTGGTCCAGTAGTGATTTCTCAATTGGGTCATACCATGGTGCACATGGCTGATAGTGTTATTGTAGGGCACTTTGCCGGTACTATACCCTTGGCTGCGGTATCATTGGTCAATGCTGTTTTTATGATCGTCATGGTGATCGGACTAGGGATTGCATATGGGATCACACCATTAATCGCACAAGAAAACGGACGTGGCAATAAAGAAGAATGTGCCAAATTATTATCCAATAGTATTTGGATCAATGCCATAGCGGGAGTACTGTTGTTTTGCCTTGTTTATTTTGGGTCGATGTTGGCTATTGATCACTTGGACCAAGATCCTGCAGTTGTGAAAGAGGCAAAACCTTACTTGCTGATATTAAGTTTATCGATTTTACCTCTGATGATTTTTAGCGCCTTCAAGCAATTTGCAGAAGGATTAGGATTTACTAAGCAAGCCATGAACATCACCATCTGGGGAAATGTACTTAATATTATTTTAGCCGTCATTTTTGTTAAAGGTATGTTTGGTATCAAACCTATGGGGGTTAGTGGAGTAGGGTACAGTACGTTGATCGATCGTGTCATGATGATGGTGGTGATGCTATTTTACGTCATGAAATCTTCTTATTTTCAACCTTACATCAGTAAATTTAAACTTTGGGCAGTAGATCTTATCCGTGTTCGAAAAATATTGAAAATTGGGGCACCTGTGGCGATGCAATATGTGTTTGAAATTGGCGCATTTGCCGGCGCTTCACTCATCGCTGGTACAATTGGTGCCGTAGAGCAAGCTTCACATCAAGTTGCTATTCAGCTGGCTGCGATGACCTATATGATGGCAAGTGGAATTGCTGCTGCAGCAACAATTAAGACAGGAAATAGCTTTGGTAACAAAAATTTCTTTCGACTACAGCGTTTCGCAGTTTCGTCTTATCAACTGGTTTTGATCTTTATGACCTTGACAGCATCTATTTTTGCCATCTTTAATAATTATCTGCCTTTTATCTTTACAAAGGATATGGCAGTAGTCACCATTGCTTCACACCTATTAATCATAGCCGGATTATTTCAACTATTTGATGGAACTCAGGTGGTCGGTTTGGGCGTATTGAGGGGTATGGGAGATGTCAATATTCCGACCTTAATCACGTTTATTGCGTACTGGATTATTGGGTTACCAAGTGGCTATTTTATGGGCGTACATTTAGGAATGGGAGTCGAGGGGATCTGGTATGGTTTGACCATGGGCTTACTGACTTCTTCCATATTGCTATATTGGCGTTACCGTATTGTAATTCAAAAACATTTGAATTCTTAACAAAAGCTTATTTTAGACATAAAAAAATCCTTCTCTGCATGTATAGAGAAGGATTTTTTTTATTCCGTATTGTTGTGGTTATATTTCGCGATTGATATCCCAATTTTCTAAATAGTCAGCGACTCTTTTCAAAAATGTACCGCCCAATGCACCATCAATAACCCGATGATCATACGATAGCGACAGGTACATCATTTGTCTGATACCAATGAGGTCACCATGTTCAGTTTCGATAACTGCAGGTTTCTTTTTAATCGTCCCTACAGCTAAGATCGCAGCTTGAGGCTGATTGATGATAGGAGTACCCATAATATTGCCAAAAGCACCGATATTAGTAAAGGTAAAGGTACCTCCTTGCGTATCATCTGGTTTTAATTTATTAGCGCGTGAACGATTAGCCAGATCATTGACCGATTTGCTAAGTCCCACTAAACTTAATTGATCGGCATTTTTAATCACAGGAACGATTAGATTTCCATTAGGCAGCGCTGCTGCCATTCCGATATTGATATTCTTCTTTTTGATGATATGGTTTCCATCAACGGAAACATTGACCATTGGAAAATCCTTCAAAGCTTTAGCAATGGCCTCAATAAAAATAGGAGTGAAGGTAATATTTTCACCATCTCTCTTTTTATAGATTTCCTTTGCCCTATTGCGCCAGTTAACCAAATTGGTTACATCAGCTTCGACAAATGAACATACATGTGGCGAAGTCTGCACACTTTTGACCATATGATCCGCAATCAGTTTGCGCATGCGGTCCATCTCGATGATTTCGTCTCCGCCGGAATTGATCGTATGAGCTGTCTCAACAGGTGCAGTAGCATATTGCTCTTTTTTATCGACAAGAGTAGTTGCTGCTGTTGGAGCAGTATTGGTTTGAGTAGAAGCAGGTTGTTGTTTTTTACTTGCTACATACTTTAAAATATCTTCTTTTGTTACACGACCATCCGACCCACTACCCGTCACTTGATCTAACTCCTGCTGGCTTAAACCTTCATGGGATGCTATATTTTTGACCAATGGTGAATAAAATCTAATTCCACTTTGAATGCTAGATTGGTGATGATCTACTGTAGGTTGAATCTGATTTAAACCAGGTATTTCTACATTTTTATCCTCGATCTGTATGGTTGTTGGCGTAACCTCGATCTGATTAACAATGGTTTCCGAAGCTTGTTCCGCATTTGATGGGATAGTCTCCTCTACATTCTGTTCACCTTCGATCTCAATAATAGCGATTATATCACCCACCTGTGCAACTTGATCGATTGAAAAAAGTTGTTCTTTTAATATTCCTTTTACCGGAGAAGGCACATCAGAATCTACTTTGTCGGTTGCGATTTCTAAAACTGCTTCATCTTCGCTAATGGTATCACCTGGTTGTTTCAACCATTTCGTTACAGTAGCTTCAGATACACTTTCCCCCATTTTAGGAAGTAATAATTTATATAATGCCATAATAATTCAACTGCAATCCTTTTAAATACTAAGTTAGTTATTTTAAGGTTTATATTTTACAAAGTAAAATATAATTTTTGATAAATCAATTTTTGCGGAATAATATTTTACAAACTCATGCCTATCTGATGTTCTTTGACTAAAAGTTGCCAAAGCATGAAAAGTGCCAATTGTCGTGTTCGTTCAATATTAATTGTTCTGTCATTTTGAAATTGAAACTTCTTCGTTATGGTTTCCCTTTCACCTGCCACAGCCACCCATACGGTACCTACAGGTTTGTCTATGGTACCACCACCTGGACCAGCAATACCACTTGTAGATATGGCATAATGGGTTTCAAATTTCTTTTTGGCACCTTCTGCCATTTCTATTACAGTCTGTTCACTCACAGCACCGTATTGAAGCAACGTTTCTTCCCTAACACCCAAGAGCTGTTGTTTTAATTTGTTCGAATAAGGTATAGTACCGCCCACATACATCGCGCTACAACCGGCAATAGCCGTGATCATAGCTGCCAAGCTGCCCCCTGTGCAACTTTCAGTAGTTGTCAATGTTAATTTGTGTTCAATGAAATTTTGGATTAGAAATTCCTCTATAGTCGTATCATAGTTCGCAATAACATGCTCTCCAAGTCTGTGGATGAGCTGTTCAGCATAATATTTGGTACTGGCCGTTATTGCTTCTTGATCCGATCCTTTGCCCGAAAGACGAAGTCTCACAAATGTCAATGTTGGCAAGTAAGCCAATTTTATAGAATCGGGAAGCTCCGATTCTATATCGGCAATTTTCTCTGCAAGGTAGGACTCACCGATTCCACCAACAATTATGTTTTCCTGCGAAAGATAGGTGCTATTTTCTTGTTGAGTAAGTCGCGGTAATATTTGTGTATTCATTAAATGCTTCATTTCAAAAGGAACACCCGGCATAAAGACAAAGGTCGTGTCTTCCTTTTTTATGAGCATTCCTGGCGCTGTACCATACTGATTAAATAAAAGTGTGCATCCCTCCAAAACATCTGCCTGTTGCCTGTTTATCTCCAACATGGGTCTGCCTCGCGATTCAAAAAATTGAGTTACATGCTGGAGCACAGTTTGATCACGTCGCAATTGTGTGTCAAAATATTTTGCTGCAGTTTGTTTCGTTATGTCATCTCTAGTTGGTCCGAGTCCACCTGTTATAAGCACGAGGTCTACTTGATTTTGACTATTGGATAACGCATTTAAGATGGCGTCCTCTTGATCCGATATCGAAATAATTTGTGAAACACTTATGTTGTTGGCATGGAGTTGAGTCGCTATCCAAGCTGAATTGGTATCGACAATTTGACCAATTAAGATTTCATCTCCTATAGTTATGATTTGTGCTTTCATGGATATCTAATAAATCCGTATCTATGTTAAATAGCAAAAGCTACGATTTTTTTTTCGAAGCTTTGTTTGATGTAATAAAATAAAGAAAAAAAAGCAGTTATTAATAATAACTGCCTCCTGAACTATTTCTTTTCGAAAGTTTCAAATCTTGTAGGATGGAAGATTTGGCCCTGATCGTAAAATTGTAACTTTGATATCTTCCAAATGGTGTCCATCCAATCGCGATATCCCAACAGTGAAGATCCCTATAAATATTGAATTGTGTTAAGGTGATTTCCTTTGCTTTCAAATCAAAACCTGAATTAAAAGTAACCTTCCACTTAGGTGTTAGGCTGACATCACCATGTATATTGACCGTACTAGTAATAGTTGAAACTTGACCTGGTTTAGAATATTGGAAACTAAATGATCCAGCTAAATTCCACGGAATACTAAAATTGACAAATGCATTTGGATCAGCACTGATACGCGACAGTGCCTGTGCCTGCTCTGGTGTCATGTTACTACCGATCTGACTACGCAAAGAATCAATATTATTATTTCTGTTTTTGGCAGCTTTAGGGTTGAGACTATAATCAAAAGATAAACCGAAGTTAGTCAAACGAGCAAGCTTACCCTCATTTATGACATATTTATTATAGCGTTGGCCAGCTTGATCGATGGCATATGGATCTAACGTACCATTGAAATTGACATTTATCTTTTCGCCGAATAGTGCTGTTCTACCAGAAAAGTTAAGCGGTGATAATTTCATCGAATCGGCGACAAAATTATAATTCCCACTTATGGATAATCCCTGGAGTAAAGGAACTTTTTTAAATCCGCCGTCCGTTGTATCAGACTTGCTCTTTATTTTTGCCTCAATATTATTATCCACGGAGAAACCAATTCCCATGGATTTCCCAGCCGATGGGCTGCCATAAACATTCTTATCAAAAATGGAATAACGATTAATCATTCCATACTGATCGACATAATTTTTGTAAAATCCATACATCGCGTCTGAGAAATCCGGTCTATAGTTAATATTGACCGATGGCGTGATGACATGTCTAATGGCTTGTATTTTACCTATTTTGGGGTACATACCATAGATTTTGGTCGATAATCCAGTAGATACAGAATAATCGTATGCTCTTCTGAAACCTTGGACTGTATCAAGGACCGCAATATACCCCTCTTTTGTATTTTCCATACGTTGACGAGTACTTTGCAGATACCATCTTTCAGTATAATTTACACTTGTGTTAAATTGAAAATACTTGAATGCATTTAATGATAGACTGATCGGAATATTATGTTGAAAACCGTTCGTGAATTTTTTTAAAGTCTGTTTTGTAAATAAGGTTGAATCACCTGTATTCAACGTATTGGTTCCTTGCAAACTATAACCAACATTGATGCGCTGATACCATTTTTGCTCATCTACACGGTCTTTCGAATCAAAAGGATTGAAAGAAGATACGTTTAAACTAAAATTAGGCAATTGCAAGTAAACATTACCCGTACTCATATCTTGGCGGTGACTCAGACTGGACGTGAAATTGACTTTTCCATCGGCAAATACTTTACCATAACTGATGGAAGAAGACATGTTGTTTTTAGTGATATCATTATAGGTATTGGTACCGTTTGCACCCGTATTTCTAAAATAAGATCCTGTTCCAAAATTGACATTAGCAGAGAAAGATGTTCCTGGATTTGCTTCTTGGCGTTGCGTATGGTTCCACGTGACATTAAAATCTTTGTTTGTACCATAATTATCCGTTCCCTCTACTCCGGCTTTTGTTGAAGCATAGCGGATATTGAATCCACCATTATATTTATAATTTACAGTATATCGCGTATTGATGGATGCTTCCCAAGATCCCTTAGAATATAAACTTCCTCGTACTTCACTGTCCCAGTAATCGTTGAAAGCTAAGTACCAACCAATATCACGCATCGCAAAACCACGGGTGTAATCTTCACCAAAAGATGGGAATAAGAATCCGGAAGATCTTTTATCGGGTTTAGGGAAAAAGGCAAATGGAAAACCGATAAATTTTAGCGGTATATTCTGCAATACGAGGTAAGAAGGTCCAGCGATGATCTGATTCTTAGTCACGATTCCTTTGCTCAGGAAGATCCCAAAATGTGTATGGGGCTCAGGTAGATTACAGGTACTGTAAAGACCATGGTACAAGGACATTTCATCGTATAAGTTTTTACGTACTACTTTTGCTTGAATGAATCCTCCTTCCACATCGGTCATGATTCCATAAGTATTACCCTCTTGTTTTTCATAATCGTATAACAGAGAATCTACTGTCTTAGGGCTCTCGGACCCCGTCATCACAATAGGACGACCCACATATTTGCCGTTATGGTCGATCACTCCCGAAGCAAATATTTGCTTTTTATTTCGATCTAATCGAATATAATCTGCTGACAGTTCAAAATCTTGGTATTTAACCTTAGCCCCTTTGTACAAGTGACTTATGTTTTTATCAACTTCAGTACGCTGCGAGTCACGAGCGATAATACTAACTTCCGCCTGCAATCCGCCTTTATTTTTGGTACTGTCTTTGTTTATTAGGGAGGAGTCTCGTTTCACACGAATGGAGTCAGGGGTTCCTATGACCGAAACAGAATCTTTTAGATTCTTTGACGTTGTCTTTACGGAAATTTTATCTTGCGAAAATGCTGAAAAAACACTTAGCGAAAGAATAAGGAATATGGTTAAAATGTGTGTTAACGACTTCAAAATTAAAGACAAATGTTATTTTTGTAAAAATATTAAACTAAGCTCGACAAAATTAGTCAAAAACAAATAGAAAGTGACGTTTTTTAACGAGATTAACATTTCCTATTTTTGTAGCACAATATTACTCATTACATTTTGTTATTAAATTACAGAAATTAAAAAAATATACATGAAATCAGATTTGAATATTAGAAAGCGGAAATTTATATTTTTTTTAGCCCCGGCGATTTTATTATTTATGGTTTTGACCAGTGCTACTCCACCAAAACCACATCCTGTACCTCCACAGTCCTATCAAATTAGAACAATTGTTATTGATCCAGGCCATGGCGGACGAGATTCGGGAGCAAAGGGTTCACGTTCTTTGGAGAAAAATATTGCTTTGGAAGTGGCATTAAAACTAGGAAAAGAAATTGAGCGACAGCTACCAGGTGTACGTGTTATGTTTACTCGACGTACAGATGAGTTTATTGATTTGTATAAACGTATTCGTATGGCCAATGCTGCAAAAGCGGATATATTTATATCTATTCACTGTAACTCGGCACCAGGAGGCTCTTCTAGAGGAACAGAGACTATTGTATCGGGCTCACATCGTTTAGGCGAGCAGACTGCTGCAATTCGTGAAAATGCCTCCCTATTGTTAGAGGAAAATTATAAAGAAAATTATCAAGGATTTGACCCCAAAGATCCAGAAAGTTATATCATCTTCTCATTAATGAAAAATCAATACCGTGAGAAGAGTATCAAGTTGGCCAACTTGATGCAGCAAGAATATGTAAAATCAGGTCGTGTAAGTAGAGGAATTTTAGAACAGGGATTAGCCGTCTTAGCGGAGGCGGGTATGCCTGCAGTTTTGACAGAAATAGGTTTTATGAATAATCGTACTGAAGAGGCTTTTATGCTATCGGACGAAGGACAGGAAGAGATCGTACAAAACTTAGTCGCCGCCATTAGTGCATTCAAAAAAAGCGTCGAACGATAAACTTATTTGCATTTGTCTTGTTTAAATGATAAATTGAATTCATATAAAACTTAAGAAAATATTATTTTGAAAATATCAAACGAGACTAAAGTCGGAATTTTAACTGTAGTTGCAGTTGCATTATTGTTTATTGGGTACAGCTTTTTAAAGGGTAATGATGTATTTAGCAGTGACAATACATATTATACATCTTATCAAGCTGTCGATGGTCTGACAGCCTCTAAACCGGTGTTGGTAAATGGATATCAAATAGGACGTGTGTCGAAGATGACCTTGCAGCCTGATGGTAGTATCTTAACACAATTCAAAATCAGTTCCGAATATAAGGTACCCAAAAATACCATAGCACGAATAGCCAGTACCGATCTACTTGGAGGAAAGGCGATCGTATTTGATATGGGGAATAGTGCGGAGTTGGCCAAGGATGGTGATATGTTAGCGTCGGGTATCCAGGCAAATATCATGGATAAGGTCGAGCCGATACAGAAAAGAGTTGAAACCATCACCATAAAATTAGATTCAGTATTAACAGTTGTCAATTCTGTACTGGACGATCAGTTTCAAAAAGATTTTAAGGAAAGTGTACATAGTATTTCAACATCATTAAAAAATGTGGAACTCATTACCAAAGATGTGGAAGGACTTGTGGGCTCGGAGCGTAAAAGATTAACAAATATCATCACGAACTTAGACATCATTACCAATACCTTTAAAAATAATAGCGGTCAAATAACAGCTATTATGTCCAATTTAAATACCGTTACTGATAAAGCCGCTAAGCTTGATTTTCAACAAACAATGGATAAAGCTAATATGGCTATGAGCGATTTCCAGACGATCGTTGATAAAATCAACAAGGGACAGGGCTCAATAGGCCTATTGATCAATGACGATAAGCTTTATGATAATTTAAATAATGCATCGCAAAGTTTAGATCATCTGATGAAAGATATTAAAGAAAAACCTGGAAAATATATTAAACTTTCCATCTTTGGAAAGAAGGGTGAGGAATAAAAAAAACGGGCTCGAAATTATATCGAGCCCGTTTTGTTTATTATAATGTTTCTTTTAACCAACCAAAAAATTCTCTTTGCCATACTTGGGCATTATGTCCCGATAGCACCCAATGATTTTCATCGGGTAAATAAACCAATCTACTTTTAATTTTCTTTAACTGTGCAGCTTGGAAAGCTCCAAGTCCTTGTCCTATCGGCACGCGGTAGTCGTGACCACCTTGAAAGATCAAAATTGGTGTATTCCATTTCTCGATATATTCGGATGGATTGAATGTGGTGTACGATTTTTCATTTGCTTTATCCCAGTATGGACCGCCCAGTTCATGGTTAGCAAAAAACATTTCCTCTGTCGTACCATACCAGCTTCTCATATCAAACAAGCCGTTATGCGCGATCAATGTTTTAAACCTATTTTCATGTACACCAGCGAGCATATAAACAGAATATCCGCCATAGCTAGCACCAATAGCAGCGCGGCGCGTGGTATCTACGTATTTTTCTTTCGATATATCATCAATCGCAGATAAGTAATCACGAATCGGTTGTCCACCCCAATCTTTGGAGATCGCCTCATTCCATTTCACACCCCATCCCGGCATACCGCGACGGTTGGGAGCGATGACAATATATCCTTGAGATGCGATAAGCTGTAAATTCCAACGGAATGAATAAAATTGTGTTAAAGCAGATTGTGGCCCGCCTTCACAGTACAAGATCGTTGGGTATTTTTTTGTTGGATCAAAATCAGGAGGGTATATGACCCAAGAAAAAAGATCTTGCCCGTCAGAAGCTTTTGTAATTCTCGATTCAATCTTATTATCACTGATCTGCGCATACATCTTATCATTGACAGTAGTCAATGGAGTTAACTTTTTACTCTTCAAGTCATAGCGGTACACCTCTGTAGCTCTTGTAAATTTTGTAGAAGTTACAATTAACTGATTATCGACCTGCCCAACAATTCCTGTAATATCAAAATTTCCTTCAGAGATCTGTTTGATGGACGCTAAGGATTTGTTCTTAAAATTAGTAGGAACAATTAATTCAAATAGTTGTACCGTTCCTTTAGCAGGTGCTACAAAATAAATTTTGCGATTGTCCTTACTCCAGGTAAAAGAGTTTACGGTACCATCCCAATGCGCGGTTAGATTTAGTCGTTGAGAAGATGCTTTATCAAACACAATGATATCATTTTTATCCGCTTCGTAACCATCCGTTTTCATGCTCAACCAAGTCAACTTGGTTCCATCCGGACTGTAAGTTGGATTGGTGTCGTATCCAAGCATTCCTTCAGTTAGATTGGTTGTTTGCTTGGTGGCAAGATCATAACGGTAGATATCCGTATTGGTACTTACGGCATAGTCTGTACCAAATTTTTTCTTGCTCACATATAAAATCGCTTTACTATCGGGCGTCCATTCAAAATCTTCCGATCCGCCAAATGGCATTTGAGGACTGTAAAATGGCTCGTCTTGTAACAGATCAATTGCTTCACCAATTTTTCCATTATTATAGGAAGCAACGAATGGATGGTTAAATTTTCCATTATTAAAAGTATCCCAATGGCGGTAGTCCAGATTGTCGAATACATAGGCATCGGACTTTGGTAAATCCTGATATTTATCTGTACTGTGATACTTTTTGATTAAAACAGCTTTGCTGAATAATATGTATTGACCATTTGGAGATAACTTGACATTTTCTAATTCAGTATCGCTATTTGTCAATTGTACAGCTTCACCCTTATATCTGTTCTTTTTCCAAAGCTGTCCTTTGAACAAATAAATGATATCACCATTTTCTGTTATCTGCACCACAGACTCACCGCCCTTTTCACTAGTTAGGGGAGTAGCGTTGCCTGTTTCCAATGATAAGGTGTATAAGTTTTTCTCTGAGCTGTTGGTCTCCACAGCATAATTTGAGACACCATATACCAGTGTTTTTCCATCAGGTGAAATTCCTTCGGCAGAAACACGTCCTAACTTCCATAATGTTTGCGGGTCTAATGGAGTTTTTGTTGGTGTTTCCATATTAACAGTCAGTTTCGTTTCTTTCTTTTCTTGAGCTATAGTTGCCGAAGCACATAGTAATACAGAAAGCGTTATTAAAGATTTTTTTTTCATCAAAATAATTTATTTTAATAAGGAGTGTGATCATGGATTGAGCTCTTTTCACTCGATTCATAAAAAATACAATTATGAGCATGCAAGATACAAAATCTACTTTATCTTATGTAATTCCTATTTTCTATTTAGGAAGGCTTTTGACGAAGTCATTTTATAAAGCTTTGAAAATTTTAGGTAGATACATATTATGTAATGATCAGGTGATCATATCCGTATTTTTGGGAAATTAAAGCAGAGTATCAAATAAAAAATGCAGATATGCTTGGCACAAACTATCGATGCATCTTTTGTGTATAGTATTAATATTGTGCTCGCAATTGGAAATAAATCAGGAGAGAACTATTGTTTAAAGTAGATATGATAAACGATAAATATACTTTTAAGGAATAGCTTTTTGTAAAAGCTTCAATTGTTCGAAAATAATAAACAACTGAAGCTTATTAGTAAAATAACTGAACTACTTTTTGTAAGCTTGATATCCTAATCTTTTTAATACCGATTTAGAGTATAACAAGCTGTGGATCTGATTCATTAGACTAGTAGATAAATTGCAAAGATCATGTCGTTCTGACTATCCTACTGAACAATTGGAACAAGCGTGTTTTTTTCTAATCGAACTGCTACATACTTGACGGAGGTAAAACCATCTTCTCTTGAAATAATGTTGGAAAGGTCTAAACCTCTTTTAGAAAAAGTACTGATGAGAGCCGTGCGAAATGTAGATTTGGAGGAACCCCAGCCTTTTTCCGATACCGTATCATTGTTGAGTTGTATCAGTTCATTGATGGTGTAATAACTGAATTTTTCCAGTAAGTGTTGATAAAGATTTGGTGTTGACATACAATTTAAAAATTTAAAGGATTAAACCATAAACTGTATCCAGATATTTTTGGTCGAAACCCATATTAATTTACCACCGCGGTTACTTAACTCGGTTGGTATTGCATCGTGCAATTCTGAATACTCTACAAAGTTAGTAGATTTTATTTTGAATCAAAATTTATTTTAAAATAATTAGCTGATATTCTTTTCTAGCATAGGTCTATGTTTTTTGTTTACAATCAAATTGAGAATGTGGCTAATGCTATGTCTTTCTACCGGGATTTTTCATAGGTAAAAAGTGAGAATTTCTAATGTAATTTTAGTTATATCAATTCATTCCTTTCTTCTTGACTTAGAATGTTATAACCTTAATTTATTCAATGAATTACATTATTTTTTTACTTAATTATAATTCGCTATAATATAATTTTTGTTATTTTTTTGGAAAATATTTTCTATAATTGCACCAGTTAATAATTTTTAATGGTAATTTTTTATGATTATTTCTTTAATGAATCTTGATATTTTTATTTATTTGATTGATGCTGAGTTGTTTACTTAACCATCATAATGCTTTATAAGACAATTATAGAGATAAATAGATTTGTATTATAAAAAGTTAAATTTTAAACGATTGCTCACCTTGTATTTTCATAATCACGAATAACTTATAATTATAAATAACCTACTTAATACTATATGGAAAGAAAATTTAGAATATATTTTTTAATACTATTTGCTGTGTTTGTCACATCTTGTGAAAAAGATAATGTTATAGAAAGTACTAACTTGGACATAGCGCAAATTCAAAATAAGAGTCTAAAAGCAAATGGTTCTGGTTCAGATTTTTTTTCTGTAGCTAATAAAATAAGAAGATATATTAGTGAGCAATTTGGAATCAATCATGAAGAGGTACTGTTAGAATCCAAATTTAATGATGATTTAGGTCTTATAGATCTGGATTTACAAGACGTGTTTATTTTTTGTGAAAATGAATTTTCAATTGTATTTGAAGATTCTGACATAGATAAAATTGTTACTGTAAATGATTTAGTAAATTTCTGTTTTCAAAATATGCTAGATGTAGTTGAAATTTATCCTCCAGGTACAAATCCTTCCTATCCAGGGCTTCCTGGAAATCCAGGATTTCCGGGAAGCCCTGGATTTCCTGGAGAAGTAGGAGGGGTAACGGATACAAGAATTAAACTACAGTTGCTTAATAGACCTTTCGGATTATTGCCAGATGTTCCATGTGAAATTATAGAAAAGTGGTTAGCTACTGCTCGACATCAAGTAAAACAAGCACAAATTGATAAATTAAATCAAGTTAGAACAAATCCACACATTGTTCCAAATTTAAATTATGATATAGTAGCACGTGTACAAAAGATTGATGATGCATCCAGTACTGTTGTGAATATGGATTATTATCCTATAAACATTAAACAATTGCCCGTAATAAATGGAATAAGACAGACACCGGAACAATTTTTGAGTGTTATTCGTAAAGATATTAATAATTTTGTAAACAATACATACGCTTCTTTTGACCCATATAACTGGTATGGAATAAATGATAAAAACCTTTGGCTTTCGAATAATCCATTGAGTGCAGTAATTGCGATAGATATTTTGGGACCGGATAATGCATCTGTAATCGTATCGGATTTTTCGAATAATAAATGGACTTTTACAACTATCTATGATCCAAAATATGGACAACATCCAGTTTCAGGAAATAGAGATTTTGGTTTTGTAAAAGAATCGAATGGATCATATACATTTTATACAAGAGGGGTAGATAGATTAACCACAGGGTTTGACGCTCTTGTGGAGTATGTGGCATTTGAGTCGTCCGATAATTTATGGAAGTCTTCCAAGATAAGGTAAGTAGTTATGTTAATCAACATGGTGGTGTTGCAAATATTGTAAGTCCTAAAATTGAGCGGCCTAAGTGGGAAGCTATTAAAAGAGTTGTTAAAGGAGTGGATCCAATAACCACGTTGAGAAGCGACTGTTAATAATTAACATATGAAAGGAACTATAATATTTTTTATAAATGTGGTAATAGCCTACACTTTATTTCCAATTATTTATATTCACGATTATTGGGACAATATTATTAGTGGAAATTATCAAATGTATGACATCCATACTACATCTTTAAGTGATTATTTTTCTCTCATTTTTGAAGGAGCTGGTATATTAGGAACTATATTTTTACTCATAAACCTACTACCATTCCAATTGTTAAAATTAAAATGGCTTTATAAATTTGATCAGAATTTTTATATAAAATCCTTAGGATTTTACTCCTTATTTAATATAGCTTTTGTGTTGATAACCGGCTGGGGGGACTACTGCTTTTAATGTCTCCTTGGTTTAATAATGTACCTTTCTTACTCGTTTTAATTTTGTTCTCCGTCATATTTCAAACCGCTCTCTATATCGCAATCGATAGGAAAATCTTAAAGAAAAAGAATGTATTATAAGCACCATTTTCGAAGGTATCACTTAGTATTACTGATCTTTGAAGTATGAAAAGACTGAATACTATAATTACAATTGCGTAACTCAAATGATAGTCCAGAAAAATATTTTGAAAAGATAGCATAATATTATTGTACAGAGAATAGCGGCGATAAGTAATATAATCTTTTTACAAAGTTTGGATACGCCTTGATCGACAAGATATTGCAGTCCAATTTTAATGACTGAGACTAGAAGCTTATTTAAATCTCTATTAAATCTGCTATGGGCAACTTCCTGAAGTATACAAAAAATGCACGCTATGTTTGTACCAGTAGCGTGCATTCTTCATCCTATATACGGCAGTTTAACTCCGTATTTCTCTTCGCATAAAAATATAATAGGACCACGCAAAGCAGATCATCGTCGCTGCTAAAAGACCACTGACTTGAGGGCAGACCATCAAGAAACTATCCCTAAATGATAGAGGTGCAGGAATGGCGCCAATCATTTGTTCCATCGCAATAGGACCGAGGCTACGTACAGATGGCATGAGCAGGGTTGTAGTCGCATCCATATATAGTTGGCTCGGTGATAACCGAAGCAAGTTTAATATCAATTCATTGTAGCTTAGATATTCCTGTTCCGAAATATAGTTTGGATTCGGTAAAAATGGCCTGATGGCTAGATTGACAAGAATCGGGAAGAATACAGTAAAAAATAGCCAAATACCGATTGCGGTTAAAGCTGAGGTCGCCGGTTGGCGAAACCGTATCGATGATAGTATCGATAGGCTCAACCAAAAGGCAACATATATAACACTGATAAGGGTAAAACCTATAATCCGCAAAAGTTCCTGAGGCTCGATCCGTACCCCTGTACCTAATAAGCCACCGCCAATCATTAGAAGTACTAACGCGATAAACATCGTCCCCACGACAGTGAGCGGAGCAAAGAATTTTGAAAACAAGAGGTTATCACGGTAGATAGGTTGCGCTATCAGACGTGTTAATGTTCCTCCATTGTATTCGGCATTGATCGCATCAAATCCGAGTGCTATGCCAAGTAGTGGCGCTAGAAAATTCAGGAAAACATGAAATGGTGGAATCGAATTGTCCGTCGTGGTCAATAATTTGAGATATAAAAATGATTGATCAGGATCTTTCATATTGTTGACAGCCTCTTTCAACCCGGTGGAAGATACATATAATGAGGCTCCAAACGTCAGTACAATAAGTAGTATCAGTATGATAAAACGCCAGCTGCGAATATGATAGGCAATTTCCTTATTTACCAGTACCTGAATTGGAACCGATGAGTGGCTAATTGTGGAGGAGACTGTGGGATTTTTCATGTTCAAAGGTGCTTGTTTTACTGTTCTCAAAATATGTATTATAGATATAGTCGAGTGCATAATCATGGCGTTGTACAGATAGGATGTCAGCACCGTTGTTGACAAGTAAACGTACTGCCATGGCAGTTATATCGCCATCTGTTTTGATCTCGATCGAGTTATCGCCAACAGAAAGCTTTCTGATACCAGGCAAGTTTTTTAATACTTCTTCAAATAGCGCTACGTTTGCATGTGTTTTTTCAAATGAAATCCATGTTGTTATGCCCTCTTTTTGCTGTAGCTTATTTGCAAGACTATCAATCGAGCCTTCTGCTAGTAGCTTTCCACCAACAAAAATACCCACTCTGTCACAAACGCGCTGTACCTGATGGAGATGATGCGAAGATAGGAGAACTGTCAGATTCTGTTCTCTGCTGAGTCGCTTGATCAATTCTAGGAATTCATCTACACCCTGTGGGTCTATACCTAAGGTAGGCTCATCCAAAATAGCAACTTCAGGAGTCTTGATGAGGACTTCAGCAAGACCGAGTCGCTGCTTCATACCTCTTGAAAAGGCTCCAGTTTTCTTATGGATGTCCTGTCCCAGTCCTACTTGATTTAAGATATCTTGCGCGCCAGACCTAGCTTTAGACTTTTGAAGTCCGTTTAATTCAGCTATGAAAGTTAGGTTTTCCAATGCGGTCATCTCAGGATAGAAACCCACATTATCTGGAAGATAGCCCACTTTTCTTTTAACAGCTATTGGATTTCGGGTGGCATTATGACCACAGACATAAGCTGTTCCTGTGGTCGGCTCGGTCAGTCCAAGCATCATCAAGATAGTCGTCGTCTTGCCGGCACCATTGGGACCGAGAAGGCCGAATACCTCGCCTTTATATATGTTGAGATCTAAATGATCAACAGCCTTTGCCTTTCCATAGTTTTTTGTCAAACCTGTCAATTGGATGATAGGATCCTTCATGATGATTATCTTTTTTATTGAATGAAATAGTGCTATCGTCTTCCGTATTTGCGAATAAGATAATAAATCAGCCCGATAGCCAATAGGATAATCAGCATGCCGACCCAGCCTGAAAGTAAAGAGGTCTTGACTATCATACGAAATGAAATGTCAGCAGTACTGTTCGGTGATTTAACATCAAATTTTGCAGCATAGTCGCCAGCTATGGTTTTATCGGGTACGCGCAAGTCAACTTTTACATCTGTCGACTTGCCAGGCTCTAGCTGCTGTATTGTTGAAGGTGAAAAAGTAGCTTCCCATTTGCTGGGCAACTGAGCGCTCAGTTCTACCGCGTTTAAAGGAAGGGTTCCTGTATTTTTTACTTGAAGGAGGATTTCCTTGTTGCTGCCAGATACGACTTCATCACTAAGTCTTCCACTAGGTGTGGTGAGTTGGAGAGCATAGGAACCCTTTACAACAGCTTCTAGATCGAGATGCAGTGTATCTGTTGGGGATATAGCCTTTAACGGAATTTTATATGTGTTGGGCTTTGCAGTCAGCGGGCAGTTAATTTCGATGTTTATTTCTTGGACTTTGTTTGCTTGCATTTGAAGAGAAGTCACCTGGGATCCCTCTACTCGATAACTGATCTGCCATCCCTCTGGTAATTGGGCGTTTAGATTGTAAGTAACTGTCTGTGATGACCCATTGGTCAATGTGGTCGTGTATCGAAAGGGCTCATTGCTGGGCGCTTCAATATTGAGCAATCTTGCTTCAAAGCTTGACTTTGTTGCTCTGACCGTTTGCCCCGATAGGTAGAGACTGTTGGCCAGTATTAAAAATGAAATAAATAATGGTCTAAAAGATAGACCTAGGCGTGTAATTAGTAGTTTGTTTAACATGATCCAATAACTAAAATTTATATTTAAATAGAATATTAGCTTTAAAAAAATGTTGGTTAGGGTAGTACTTACCTTAAAAAAACGGTTCCAAATTAAATATCAATTTGAAAAAAATCAAGAAAAATCAAAAAATAATTGTAAAATAATGTTTACTTAAGTTTTTTCAATGTACTTTGTACCTAGGGGTCAATCAAAGTTAACTGCCCTAAAAGTCTTTTTTATAATGGCTTTAATATTTTCTCCCAGTTCATCGATTGTGCAGTCCAATGACTTTAGTTGTGTTTTTGTATTATTTTTCTCGTTCCGCATAAGCGCGATGCGTAAAAGTCTATTGCCGGATGCTTGACTATCCCACTTTAATTCGTCAAATAGTTCCTGAACTATTTTTTCACAACTGCTCAAATCAAATGTAGCAATCTGGATGTAACTATCATGACAGTACATCTGAACTTCAATATGATAATTTGATCGTTCCATATTTTAAAAATAATATCTTAATAAAATAGGATAGCCTCCATTGGGAGGCTATCCTATATATGGACTATTTTATGACTTATGATATTTCGATAAGTCGAGGCTCTTTTTGTTTTGCTTCTTCTTTCTTAGGTATGGTTAACCGTAGCAGACCATTTTCATAACGAGCTTCGATATTATCCTGATCGACTACATCTCTGTGAAGTTCAAAGCTGCGTTGGAAGGACTGATAGCTAAACTCCCGTCGGGTATAGTTATCCCGTTTTTCTTCATTTTTTTCTTCTTTTGCGGATGATATGGTCAGTAGGTTGCCATCTAGCGTGATCTTAAAATCGTCTTTTGACATTCCTGGTGCAGCGACTTCTACTTCGAAAGTATCGCCATCTTCCTTAATATTGACGGAAGGAACGGTGGTACTCGTAGAAGAATAGTTACTATTACCCCAGTTTAAAAGTTCTCGGTTGAAATCATTAAACATGGGCGAAAAAATTGAAAAATTGTTCAAGTTTCTTTTTGCAAGTTTCATAATAACCTCCTTTTATGAAGTGAAAAATTAATTATTAAAATCTTTCAGTCGGCCGACTGTATTCAATATTCCACAAAAAAAATACCGATCTCGTGAAACTGAAATTTTTTCATAAAAAATGACAAATTTTACATGATAAACTGACATGATCGCCTCTTGTAAACAAACTAAAGGAACATTTTATACGGTCCATCAACCATGTTTATTAGAAATCATAGCCCTCCCTTTTACTACATTTCATGCGATCAAAATTGATTAAAGGAAAGAAATATTTGGTCATCACACATGGAGAGATCATGATGTATATCTGGTTGTAAACAGATGGATAAAATATTATAATGTTACACAGATATAAGAGAGTTATTATAGAGGGTTTCTATAGGGTTTCTATAGGTAAAACACTAGAAAACCTCTATGAACCCTCTTAATAATTTGTATATAATCACTATAATGATTAAATTAGAGTTTAAGGCTATATAAATGCGCCCATAGCAGCTTATACATCTTAATTAATTTCCAATTTAAATAAACCATTATGGCAATATTAAAAGCAGGTATAAATGGTCCTTTTTCCGGTAAAGTAGGAAGTGTGGTAGGTTATGAACTAAATGGTCAAACCGTTATTCGTTCTCTACCAGCAATAGTAAAAAAACCGCCCACCGAATTGATGCTCATCAATCGCAAACGTTTGAAGGCCGTATCTCAATTTTTGAAATATATTAAGAAACCAATAGCTTTTGGTTATAAAAATATGGCCCCTAAAGGTAGCCGTGTGGGTACTTTTCAATCCGCTCAATCCTATTTACTCAACAATTCGATTGATTATGATGCAGACAATAACCCCTATGTAAATCCTGAAAAAGTAATGGTTTTTAGGGGGGATATGCCACCTCCTCAACTCATTCATGTAACTATAAAGGACAATAAACTTTATATTGAATGGAATAAAGAGGCCTGTAAAGGAGAGCATCCATCTGCGGTGCTGGTATTGGCTTATGTTATTGAAGATTTTTTTGCTTTGAATGAAGGTGGTGCATTATCCACAGCAGGAAAATTGGTATGGGAGGATAATTTGTTCAGTAGAGGTGAGCAAATTCATATCTATGTCGGTTTCTATGATATCGTTCATGATCGATTGTCTGACTCTGTTTATGGGGGTTGCGTATAAAGAAAAACAATATATGATATCTTTTTATTTCCAGGATTCTCCAGATTCATATCAAATACAACTGGTGATCTTCTGCTTTTAATTTTATCGGCTACTGTCCTTGCTGTATGTTGATCCCGTTGATCATATTGTCCTATGTACGATCATCACTGATAACGTAAGGATACCGCCCTTGCGATTGATCCATAATCACCTCATAGCAACAGGATCATTGATAAAGGTATAAATAGCACATTGATCCGGACAATGTTGAGGATTCAAAAAAGATGCGCTTTAGTCTTTTTTCTCTTAAATTTTCGTCCATACCAAATGAAAAAACCGGTGACGGGGAGCGAAGCACAAATTAAACTTGCTATAAATGCGATGCACATACCTGGAAATCCTGCTATTTTTCCGACGTGGATATCATAATTGGAATTTCGCCATTTCATTCCTAATGTCTTTTCATTCTGTAGATGCTTAAAATATTGCTTACCATCTTGTAGATGGTAGGCATAGGTATCGGAAGCTGACCACCAGGTCTTCCCATTGTAATGAACTGTGACGTTGGCTTGTTGTACGTCAGGAAGCAGATTTAAGTATGCACCATGATGTAGTTGGTAGTTCCTTTGGATATCTATCCATATGGCGTCTAATGGAGAAGCTTTGCTGGTGTTTTGACGTATATCAATTAAGGGCGGAGCTGCCATATTCTTGTCGGGACGTTTTCCGTCCAACATCCAGTAAATAGTACCTTCCCACCATTTGAATGACCAGACCAGTCCAGTCGCAGCGATCAATAAAGCGACCGAAAAACTATAAAAACCTAAGACTTGATGAAGATCATAATTTAAACGTTTCTTTTTGGAGGTGATATCAATCTTCATGCGTTTAACTGCTAATTTGCGGTTTTTGGGCCACCATAGGATCAGGCCCGAGATCATAGTCAGCATGAATAGAAGTACGCTCGATCCAACGATGAAACTGCCTACATCACGTCTCAGGTAAAGAAATTGATGGATCTGACGCACGATTAAAAAAAAGTCTTTCTTCACATCGATCTTACCGAGCACCTTTCCACTGTAGGGGTCGACAAAGATGCGGTCCCAGTAGATGATATCTTTGTCAATAAATAAGCCTACAGTTTTATTTTTAGGTCTGCGTTTGCGTGCTTCAAATATATAAGATTGTCGCTGTTCGTCGCTCCCTGGAAGACGAATGGTGGTAATAGGGTGCTCAGTGGCCTCCTGTGCGTTTTTCATCAAAGTAGACAGCGGAAGTACAGGGGTCGATTTAGGTATTGTTACCTGACAATAGTTGGGGTTGAAATAGGCAAATAATTCTTTTTCAAAAACGTAGATCGCTCCAGTGATACTCACAATAAATACGACTAGACCGGATATTAATCCGATCCAGCCATGTAATGATAGGATCAATTTCTTTAATTTCATGATTAAAAGGTATAACCTAAAGTTATTAGGAAATTGCGTGGTGTCCCAGGGAATAGACGGATATAATCATATCCCCCGACCCAATGGGTTTTGTTGGCGATGTTGTTGAAGTTTGCCTGTAACTGAACTTTTCCAATGTTGTAAAATAGAGCGGCATTCAAGATACTGTAGCCCGGAATGGTTTGGTCTTTACCGATCGAAAGATTGCGTTTATCAACATAGTTAGCCCCTGCACCGATACCTAAACCTTTTGCTTTACCGCTTGCTATCGTATATTTTGTCCAAATATTGGCGGTATTGTGAGGGGCATTGGGTTTTTGTTTGTCAAGCGCTTCATTTTTTCCTCCTTCTGTTATCCGGGCATCATTGTACGCATAGGAAGCGATAATGCTCCAGTTTGATAAGATCTGTCCTTGGATATCAAACTCGATCCCTTTAGATCGCTCTTTGCCGATCTGTTCCATTAGGTCTGCATTTGTTTCTGTGGGTGCTGGATATAGGGTATTTTTTTGATTGATGCGGTACACGGATGTACTGGCTTGTAATTTCCCATCTAACCATTCTGTCTTTAATCCAAATTCGGTCATATCATTTTCCAGCGGATCAAATGGACCTCCGGCGTTCGGGTTGGATAGGGCAGATGCCGTTTGTGGATTATAGCCTTTTACGTAGGTACCGTACAAATTGATCTGCGGGTTGATGGTATATACTGCTCCAATGCGTGGTAAAATAACGCTTTGATGTACATTTTCTGGTTTATCTGTTTTATAGCCGGTGATATCCTTATAGTTTTCATAGCGTAAGCCTAAAAGCAATTGCAAGGGACCGAGGGTAAGCTGGTCTTGTACGTATAGTGCATGGAGATGGTAATAAGTCGGATCAATTACTTTTGATACAAAAATGTATTTACTCATATCTTGCAATTGTTGACTTGTGAGCGGATTGCTTAGATCAAAACTCGGTACATTGGGTATTGGGTTTCCTTCTTTGTCAAGTACATAATCGTTCTTTTTGGTCGAATTTTCTTTTAGTCTATAACCGCTTGCGGTCAACTGAGACCCACCTACTGGCAGTACTTCTTGTGCATAGTCGTATCCAGCAACGATTTTATGTGCGATAGGACCGGTAGCGACCTGATAGTTGAAGAAAGCCGTGATGTTGTCGACAAATCTTTTTCGGTTGCGGATAAAAACCTGACGGGCAACCATATTTTCAATTTTTTTTCCTTGACCATCTATCGCGTAAGCATTGGCAGATCGATGCTCCGATAGATCTTCTGCATACCCTGTTTTCATGTAGGAAGCATTGAAGCTCAAATTATCGTTAAAGCGATGGTTCAAAGATGCCGTGACCATGTAGGTTTGTTCGTCGAGGAAATCATTTGTTGTGTTCATGGATTGACTTATCGGTGTCGAGTAGAGATCACCGTTGGCAAAAACGGATTGCCCTCTATCAAGTCTTGAGCGTGAATCATTGTAAACCATGTCGAAATTGATCCGTGTATTGTCCGATGGAATAAAAGAAAATGAAGGCGCTAGAACTAGGTTTTTATCAAATTGCAGATTTCTAAAGCTCTGTGCATTTTCATAACCGATGTTGAGACGATATAATAGGGTTTTGTCACTGGTCATCGGACCTGTAAAATCGGCTAGTGCGCGTAAATTATTGAAACTTCCTACGCTAAATTGAAGTGATTTTCGTGCCTCTTGCAATGGTTTTTTTGTGACGCGATTGACTACGCCTCCAGGACTAGCGTTACCAAATAGGGCAGAAGAAGGTCCTTTGAGGACCTCAACGCGTTCCAAATAATTAGCCAAAGGTTGTTTCCAAAAGCCTGTTGTTGAGCGTAATCCATTGACTAGTTGTGTGTTTGAGCCGCCGTTGATACGAAAGCCTCTTATTGTGATGTCATCATAGAATGAAAATTGGTTTACCCCGCTGAAGTTTTTGACAATATCTCCCACGCGCATAGCACCTTGATCTGAAATCAATTCTTTGGTGGCGTATGAGACGGATTGGGGTAGATCACGCAATTTTGTTTCGGTCTTACTGCCAATGAATGACTGTGTATTTCTATAGGATTTTTCCTTACGGCCATATATCTCTACTGTTTGTAAAGATTCTTGGGCATGAGATAAATGAAATAAAGTGGCCGATGTAGAATTTGCATCAACATTGATTTTTTGTTTAATGGTTTTGAAGCCAATCGCTTTGATCTGGATGTCGTAAGTTCCTGCGGGAAGTGAAGTGAGTACAAATTGGCCATTTGTATCAGCAGCGATATGGTTTTTGGTTTTTAAAACGGTAATGGTAGCTCCTGCCAAGGGGGTATTATGCTCATCAAGTACAATTCCATTGAAAGCTTGTTTTTCTTGTGCGTAGGTTTGAGTCATCTGTAGGCTCCATATCAACGCGACAATTATAGGTAATCTGTGCATCTTATTTAAAATTAATCTTAATAAAGGGGCAAAATTCGATGATTAAACTTATATTTATCGGAGAAAAAATATACAATTCAGGAATATTATCGTAGTTGATGTATAGTACACTATTATATAAAGTTTTGGATAATAATAAGTTAATTGGCGACTCTTGGAGTCTGGATGAAAAAGTCAAAGAAGAGATGGCTGAAATTCCGCCTTATTATACCTTTGATATTCGAGCTTTTTGTGACACACCTTTTCAATTTAAGGAAAATGTTTTGACACAATACCAATCTCAAATGAAGATCAGTGAAATTACTTTGCCGCTGGGGGCCCATGTGCTACATGGGCAATTGGATTCTACAAGTGACGGTTATATTTGTATTGATGTTGCAACGCCATATGTTCAATTTTTCTTTGCTTTGAATAGTGACCGACAATATTATTCAAATGGTAAATCTTTGGGTAAATTGCTTCCCGGTCAAATGCAGGCATTTTTATTCTTATCCGAAGAAATCGTTGGCCTATGGCACAAACGAACTGATGAACGTTTTGTTGAGGTCAATATTTCTATTGATCTGTTGGAAAAATGGATTCCTAAACATGATGATTTATGGTCTCCATTGCGATCGATGTTGGATCGAAATCAATCCGGATCTTTATTTAGTCAACCGCTGACGATCAGTATGAATCAAAAATATCTTTTACAAGATCTGATCGAACAAACGCTAAGTGAAGAGTGGCTACAGCTTTATTCTACGGCAAAATTGATGGAACTTATCGCACGTACATTTGATCAATATAAACTGCAAGAGTCTGTTCCTGAAAATGAAATTGAACTGAGTGAAGATAGGATTGAACTCATGGCTAAAGCAAAGACCATTTTAGAGAGTCGAATGTCTGATCCTCCTTCATTGTCGCAATTGTCCGCGGAATTGGGTACCAATGAAAATTATTTAAAAAAGTACTTTAAATTATGCTATCAGACTACTATTCATGGTTATCTGACCAAAATTCGTATGCAAAAAGCAAGAGATTTCTTGCAAAAAGGTGAAAAACCCATCAATGAAATCTCCCGTTTTTTGGGGTATCATAATCCAGCGCATTTCTCCGCAAGTTTTAAGAAACATTTTGGTGTAACGCCTCGGCTTATTCAGCAGTTATCTAAAGGGGAGCGAGTTGGCTAGCCACTGATTGATATCCTGAAGTATTGTTATCTATAACAAGATTCATTTTCTATTTTCATCTTCGGGCACGGCAAGTACGGTTAAGTTTTAAAAGACGTACCACATCTTATCATTTTCTTCTTAAGGAGTATCAAGATGTATGTCAAATACATCTTGATACCTTCTGTAGCTAATCTCATCGTTTATCGTATTGATACCAGTTGATTTTTGTGGATACGCGCATCAGTATAGCCAATATAATAAAAATACCTACTGTACCTACGAGCAGCGAATAATCACGCAATTGCATCAGGATAAAGATAAAACTATAGAAAACGGCTAAGATTCCTGAAAATATAAAAGCGGACTTGCTGTCTTTTGTAATGGATTTAATAAATGATGCAATTAAAATAATAGTGGCTATAGCAGCTAATAAATAGGCTATATTGAAGCCCAGATGCTCACTAATGGATAATAAAAGGGAATAAAAGAGTACCATCGCAAATCCGATCAACAGATACTGAATCAGGTGGATACGTTGTTTTTTGATGATCTCGGTGAAAAATAATGCTGCAAATGTTAAAATAATAATCAATATTCCATATTTGGCTACGCGTGTAGTTTTTTGATAATTATTGACTTCTTCCAAGAAGTTGATTTGAATCATATCTTTTTCTGTCGCGATATTAGTATCAGTAGCTGCAACGGGCTCTGTCATTTGGCTGTACCCTTCGTGGATAGCATTGTTGATTTCATAATTGTTTTTAATTTCATACAGCTTCTCTGCCTCACCGGCCCACTGTTGCGAAAATTTACGGTTGAAACTCGGGATATTCCATGTTGCTTCAAAGCTATTGGCTGTTATTTTTCGATCATCTGCTAAAATTGCTCCGTTGAAACTTGGATTTCCCCAATTTCCTTTGGTTT
The DNA here is from genome assembly GCF_056711605.1 of Sphingobacterium sp. MAE. Classification (NCBI taxonomy): domain Bacteria; kingdom Pseudomonadati; phylum Bacteroidota; class Sphingobacteriia; order Sphingobacteriales; family Sphingobacteriaceae; genus Sphingobacterium; species Sphingobacterium sp. MAE. The sequence continues at coordinate 903,853 of NZ_CM160044.1, forward strand.
TAATGGTAGTCTGTTTTGCAAGAGGGAGAAAATTGATCGATTGAGAACCCCTTACATTGAATTTGATCTGGAAATCACCTAAGGTTGTTTTGGTGCCAGAGAGATCTATGGCTGCGATCATATTATTCTCAAAAGGATTTAATGCAGACATATTAGTCTCAAATTCAATTTGCTGTTGGTTGAATACTAGAGTTGGAGAAGCTCCCAATCCCTTAAGATCGCTTAAACCAATTAATATCTTCGCATTTTTCCATTCGAGATCTACACCATTCAAATCTATTTTATTAAAATCGATCGCATCAAACGATCCTTTTAGATCCAGTTGCGCATTGTACACCACACTGTTGTAAATACCTCTTTTCAATGATTCCGGTGAAATGGTACTGTTGATGTTTAATGCTTTTGGTAATAGGTATACGTATTGTGTGACGTAGGTATTCTTGGTAGAGACGATGTTTTTATCTGTTGTGACAATTTCTTTTACTACCTGGTAAGGGATGGCAATGATGGGACCTGAGATCACCTGTTGACCAGCCCATTTAAAAGCAATTTCATTACTGACTTCAGATTGCCTATTCTTTCTTTCTTCAATAAGGTCTTTGACCCAGAATAAAGGGATGAGTAGTAGTAAGACGAGAATTAAAATGGTAATTAATTTGGTGAAAACTGATGTACCAATACGGTCTAAGAGGGGTGTTTTATTTGTTTCCATGATTTTGGATTTTATAATGTTGTTAAATTATGGTGATTGAGATGTTTTTTTAAGTCAAATGCCAAGGAACTTTTAATTTCTTGTAATGGAATGTTTAATAGAGTTTCGAAATCCAAATCATGAAACTTTTGCATGGCATTACCTTTTGATAAAGCTTTTAGGTATATGTTGAAGTGTTCGGGGTAGAGGAATGTACCAATTGCGATCATCGCAAATTGATAAAGGCTGACCTTTCCATTGCCCAATAATAAATATTGCATGGCGACTTCATCCTGTATGTCGGTGCCAGATTCTGTAATGAGGTGAAATACATCATGATTTTCTAATTTCGGAACAACGTCAAAACCTTTTTCTTGATAGAATACGCCAAGATGATGGCCTAGCGAACCTTTAGGAAAGTTCAAAAAATCTTCTTTACTGATGCCCCAAGCTCGTTTATGCTGCTTGAAGAGCTGAGTATAAATTTTTTGGCTCTTGTTGTACAAGACAAGCATGATGGATAATCGTATTTTCATTTCTTTTCTTTTTAAAAGTACTTTGAAATTCAAAGTAAATGGATAAAAAAATTATTTGTACTGTTGTTTAATCAATTTTTCAAGAGCCTGTAGATGTTCTTCGAAAGCTTTTTCACCTTCGATCGTTCTTCTATACCTGGTATTTGGTTTTCTGTCTACAAATGTCTTGAAAACTTCAATGTAATTTTCTTTTTCTAATGTCTTCAGATTAGATGCTAGATTACCATCTGTGACTTCCAATATGGATTTCAATGAATTAAAATCATATTCGTCATTAGCCATCAATACGCTCATGATCTGAAGACGGACTTTATTTTCAAATATTTTATTATACTGTGTTAAGTCGAAATTCACTATTCGTATTTTTTATGAACGATTATTCCATATATGATGTGCAAAACTCCAAATCCTAATGCCCAAAAGATAATTCCATTTCCAGGCAAAAGCAAAGCTAACAGTCCTAGCACAATTTCTAAAATTCCGAGTCCTTTTATTTCACTAAAAGTGTAATTGCTGCCAGCTGTGAGTGCAAGTCCATAAAAAATCAATAGGATGGAAGCGACCGCGGTATAGTTTTCTTTAAATATGGATATACAGGCAAATAATCCACCAGTACATAAAGGTACGGCCATAGCATACAATAAGGATCGACTGGTGTTATTCCAGATGCTTTGTCTGTTTCCTTTCGCTTTCTTAACGGCCATGAACACTCCTGTACAAATGGAAGCAAATAAAACGAATATAGCGGTTACGAGTAATTTGGCAATAATGACAGGTTCATTAACATAATGATCCCGATATCCCATTTGGCTATCAAATCCATAAATTTCATAGTAAGCATAGGCAGCACCTAGCAGGGCATAGGTACCGATTAGGACACTTGAAATTCCGCTAATGGAGATAAATTTGCTGGATTTTTCCATCAAACTGCGAATGCTTGCTATTTCTTTTACTAAATCTTCTTGTTTCATAAAAGTACTTTGTTTTTCAAAGTAAATGAATAAGAATGAATTATGCAAATTTATTTTTTGCTCAACAAAATAAATAAAAAAATAATGAAAATTTATTGAGAAAAGACTTGCATAGTATGCATATCGTTTCTATCTTTGTGCCAACAAGAAATCCTAATGCGGAAGTGGCGTAATTGGTAGCCGCACCAGACTTAGGATCTGGCGTCGCAAGACGTGGGGGTTCGAGTCCCTTCTTCCGCACTTGAATGTCCTCCCGAATTTAAATCATCGGGAGGATTTTTTTTATCAAAATAATGCGTAACGGTTTAGAAAGAGTATGAACATTTCACACGAAAAAGTTGACGCGATCAACGCAGTAATTAAAGTTGATTTAGCACCAGAAGATTATAACCCACAAGTAGACAAAGAAATCAAGGATCAAGCTAAAAAAGCGAAATTACCTGGATTCCGTCCTGGTTTAGTGCCTGCTGCACACATTAGACGTACTTATGGTAAATCAATTTTGTTAGATACAGTCAACAGAATTGTTAATGATAAAATTACAGCTTACATCGGCGAGAATAAATTAGAAGTTTTAGGACAACCTCTTCCGATAGAAGAAACAGCTACTTATAACTGGGATTATAAAGATAACTTCCAATTTAATTATGAAATTGGTTTAGCTCCAGAATTTGTAAATCCATTTACAAAGGACGCTGAATTTAAAGAATACGATATTAAAGCTGATGAGGAAACTTTAGAGTCTCGTATCAAAAATTTACGTCGTAGTTACGGTAAAATGACCAACCCAGAAGTTTCTGAAGAAGGTGATGTTTTATACGCTACATTGAAACAAGATAAAGAAGAAGGTATTGAGAAAACCACTTCAGTACGTACTGATATCATTGAAGATGCGAAGATTAAAAAATCTTTGGTAGGTCTTAAACAAGATGATGTTGTTAAAATTGATATCAAAAAAGCGTTCAAAGATGAAGACATCGCTCGTATTTTAGGTATTACTCCTGAGGAAGTTGAAGCGCTAGATGTAACTAAATTTGATTTAACGGTAAAAAACATTAACCGTTTGGAAGAGTCTGATTTAAATCAGGAATTCTTTAATAAATTGTTCGCTGAAGGAGAAGTTACTGAAGAAGCTGAATTCAGAACAAAAGTAAAAGAAGAAGTTGAAAACCTATTCAAACAAAATTCTGACCAACGTCTGCGTAATGATATGTATACTTTCGGTATGGAAAAAGTTGATGTAGCGTTCCCTGAAGAGTTTTTGAAAAGATGGTTAAAAGCAACGAACCCAAGCATCTCTGATGAAGAGTTGAATGAAGGTTTTGCTGATTTCTTGAACAACTTGAAATGGACAATCATTGAAAACCGTGTTGTTACTGAAAATAGTCTTGAAGTTAAATATGATGAAGTTATCAATTTAGCAAAAGAACGTATCTATGCACAGATCAAAATGTACAATATCAACGAAGAGCCTAGTGATGAGCAATTATCACAATATGCGATTCAATTATTGCAAGATAAAGAACAAGGTAACCGTTTGTTTGAAGAAGCAAAAGCACTTAAAGTGTTTGAATTCTTAAAAGGTCAAATTAAAATCAATAAAGAAGAGATCGAGTACACAGCATTCGAAAAATTAGCGTAAGCTATCTAACTTCTGATCATTATATAAAAGCCTTTCCATTTTGTGGAAAGGCTTTCATTGTTTAAGTCCAGTTTGGATCGATATAATGATCCTAAAATGCTTTTAAATTTGATGTAGCATGGTTTTATAACGCTACATACGTACCGAGCTCCTATAGAAAGATCGGCTTTAGATTAAACGGAATATAGGATGCTTTGAAGATGTACTATGGTGTCTCTTTTTTCTTTTTTCCGAAAGGGAACATGCGTTTTAAGAATTCTGAAAATGAATTGAATTCTTGACGGTACACCAACCCTATTGCGCTCACATAATCTTCACTATTGGGATTGATAAGGAAGTTTCGTGTATTTAAGCGGTTGGAACCTCTCAATAATAGCCTACCATCTTTACGAAGATAAAACAGAGCTTCAGCATCAGTAGATACACGATCTGAGAATACATTTAAGTCAGTCAATTGATTACTTCTATTGTCTGTAATACCTCCTGTCAAAATTAAACGGTCATTGAAGAGTCTGAGCGATGCTGAGGCATCATTAAGAGATTTAATATTGATATCGAAAAAATTAATATTTAAAGATTCTGCAATGATATTGTTCAATTGATTGAAAGCAATCTCGGTACCTGCGGATAGTAGGGTATTATTGACCTCTTTTCCAAAATCGGTCTGAGAGCCTGGCGTAAAGCTTCGTCTAACAATTAAACTGAGGGCTTGTTGATTGATATTATTAACATCTGAAAGATAACCCTGAAGTTCATCTTTGACATAGGGATCTTGTGGAAAATTGAGGTCAAAATTTATTTCAGGTTGACTCAATAATCCTTTTAGATTCATATCTGCTTGCGCTAGTATACGTTGCGGATTGTCCGTTTGCCCCGCAGCATTATAAAGGGGAGATAAGGAGGTTCTTTGTTGGTAGACCGCGGTTAGATTAATGTTGGCTTCAGCAGGTTTTCCCGCCCATCGAATCGTTCCGCCTTCTTTGAGATCAAAAATTTTGTTTAAATAATCTTGTGCTTTAAAATTGAATTTTCCAGAACTAATGATGTAATCTCCAAACATTCCGAAATCGCCCAAAGAAGTGATATTCATCGTGATATTACCAGTTCCACGTCCAGATACGCCGCCTAAGGAAGTATACAGATTCATCTCCGCATTTGGACTTAAGGAAAGATCCATATTCATTGTAATACCGTTGAAACTCTTTCGTTTTATTTGCTTAGAACTGTTTAAACTATCCGGAGAAACGAAATAGATAAAATCATTATCCGTGATCGTCATAGCACTATTAAACGGAATATTGATGATCGTGTTATCTTCAGATTTTGCTTTGATATCTATATTGATTGCTGATGTTAATCCTTTGAAATTGAAATCACCACTCGCATAGGCTGTACCATAATAGAGGTCGTTATCTTTGAGTGTGGTATTGAGTGCTAAGAAGTTATTTGCTTTAATCTTGATGTCGATATTTGGATCGGAAAGTTGATTTAAATCCACCATTCCATTTACGATCGCCTCATTGTTTTTCGGATCTAGAATTTTTAGGTTCTTAAGAAAAATACCATTGGAAACTACAATTACCTTATCGGTGAGGTGATAGGGCGTTTTTAAATAATTAATGACAAATGTGGCATCATTAAAACTGGCATTTCCGCTTATTTTAGGTTTATTGATATCGCCTTTAATCTCGAGTTCGGCATTCGCTTTTCCATGTAAATTTGAAACCAGTGATTTGAGAAATGGTTGAAAAAGAATGAGATCTGTATTTTGTAAAGAAGCCTTTAGATTTATTTTATCATTTTCTTCTTTGATATTATATGTTCCAGCCAGTGTTATCTGCTTGTTACCATCTTCAATTTTACTGTCAAGATGAACTACATTGGCATTTTGGTCATAATTAGCTTTTAAACTCAATTGACCTATTGGCAGTTGATTGTAAATAATAGGGCTAGTCTGCAGGTTGGCAATAAAATACGGTGATTTGAATAGCGAATTAATTTCAAGATGACCATTCATCTCACCAAGCATATTAATACCAAGTGGTTTTGTGATTCCATTTAAAGAACTGAGATTAAAATCTTTGAATAAAATATTTAACTGATCACTTTCTTCATTGGACAGTACACCATTCAGTAGTACGGTTTGTTCATCATGTTTTAAGGTTAAATTTTGAAGAAACCATTTTCCTTTGGATACTTTGAGCTCGGATCCTTGTGTGAGCGCCCATTTGTTTTTATTAATAATAATGGTCGATGGATCAAAGTTTATGAACGCCGGTTTTTGATGTGCAAAACGAATTACACCATTGAGATCTAAATTATTACTCGCATCGAGTTCTGATAATTTGACGTTGAAACGTAAGCTATCGCTGGAAAGTATATTTGCAATATTGATATTGTTGATATACGTACTATCGGTTAGATTGATACGGTCTGCGGATGCTGACACTGCCATAGATTCCGTATTTGAAATTTGATCTATAATCAGGTTAGAAATCTTTATTCCGCTATACTTGAATACAGGACTATATAAATTAAATTGCGCATGATGCTCTTCACTGGAGAATCTGGCATGAAGGGTGGCACCGCTATCTAGACTGATTTCTTTTTTAAAGAAGGTAGCGATAGGCTGAAAAGATTTGATGTTGAGGTTCAGCTCAAAATTCTGATTGTTGTAAGATTCTGTTTCAAAACCAATTGCTGGAGCATAGCGCATGGCAAGCATTTTAAAGTAAGGTGCTATTGTATTGAGATCGATCTGACCATTAAGAGAGGCGTCCACAACGTCTGAGGATAAAGTCAATGCTCTGTCCCGCTCATCTCCCACAGCTTTAAATATAATTTCTTTTACATCAAAATTTCCTTTTTTGGTACTGAATTGGAGATTATTAGCATATAAATCTCCGACCAGATTATTGACAGAAGTGCCGGTTAGATTAGTTTGGACTGCTGTGTTGTGTATAACGATGCCTTGTTGTTGTACCAGATGTAGTGCGTAGAGGTCTGTCTCGTGTATAGTAGCATCCAGATTATATTGAATGGCAGGGTTGGACCAGTCTATATCTGTTTGGAAATTAATTTTAGCATTGGGATCATTGATAGCACCTGATCCTGTAAACTTTTCGTTGACGATTGATCCTTTAACAGGGATGGATTGATAGCGATAATTTCGGAAATCGAAATTTTCTAGTTTTCCATCGACTGCTAATGATAGTGTTTTTGAGCTGCTGCCTTTGCCTTTTAAATCCAGATTAAATCCAGTTGTTTTTAAAAGAGTATTGTTCAATAATTTTCCAAAATCAAAAGATTTGGACTGATAAAGTCCTGAAAATTCAATTTCTTTTTGAAAATTTAAGGTAGATTTTGTGTTTATGGTACCTAAATCTGTTTTTACTTCTCCTTGAATGTGGAAATGGTTGTATAATCCATTCAAATCTCCTTGGTATGCTATTGTAGTTAATGATTTTACCAGTGGTGGAAGTTTGAAGCTCCTGTCATTACTGAGATTGGGAAGAATCTTTTGTAAGTCCTCGAAGGTAGATCGTACTTTGAGATTCGTGAGTTTAAAATCTGTCCGATCGATATCGGGAAGTCCCAAAATCTTAATATTTCCTTTTAATTGGGTTGATTTTTCAGTTTCAATATGTACATTTTGAGCGTCAATATGATTTACTTTTCCTTGTGCGATCGCCTGCTTTATTTTTAAATTAAACTTGACACGATGCATGGTAGAAGAAAAGAAGGCGATATCTTCTGAATGTAGTACTGAATTTTTTATCCTTAGACTGACATCAACACGATTGTTAAAATCTGAAAAGTCCTCGAAACTATTAAACTCTAACTTTACATAGTCTTTTATAGTGGATCTATTCGTGATTAATAGAAGCTTGTTCAATTCAATTTTCTTGTTGCTTACCAATGCGTTTGCAACTAATCCTTTAATCTGTAATCCTTTTTTTTCACGTAGATGTAATTGCTTAATATCAACTTGGATCGAATTGTCTGAAAGCTTTATATTTTGAAAATCAGCATGCAATTGTTTAACGTCCAGATCTCCAAAATCGACCACTTTTGCGTAATGCTTCTTGGTATGATCGATATAGCGAAATTGATTATTGACCAATTTCAATTGTTTTAAATCAATATCTAGTTTTTTACTTGATTTTTGATCGTTTTTTTTAGGAGAGCTAAAGTAATTTAATAAAAATTTAATATTGGAGCTATCTTTATATACCTGATAATAGGCTGTTGTATTTTCTAAGCTCAGTTTATTGATTACTATTTTATTTTGATCCCAATATTGATTTAGATTGACGGTTGCATTTAATTTTTCAGCAATCAGAATGGTATCGCCTTTGGTGTCGTATAATTCAAAACCTTCTAGGACTAATGATTGGAAAGGTTTGAAATAAATTCTTTTTAAAGCAATTTTTGTATTTAATTCTTTCGAGAGGTAAGAAACTACTCTTTTGGAAATAAAATTTTGAACAGGCTCTAATTGTAACGATAGCATCAATGCACCTAGCAAAACGAGTATGCTAGCCAATGTAATGAGTGCTATTTTAATTATTTTTTTGATACTTTTGTACAATATTAATTACCCCAAAGCTATGGCTGTTATTTTAGGTATTGAATCATCTTGTGATGAAACATCTGCTTCAATTTGTATCGACGGTGAAATATTTTCTAATGTTATTGCTACTCAGGCGATTCATGCTAAATATGGAGGTGTCGTTCCAGAACTAGCGTCGCGTGCACATCAACAAAATATTATACCAACAGTTGAAGAAGCCATTCGCATTGCAAAAATACATAAAAATCAAATAGATGCAGTAGCTTTTACGCGTGGGCCAGGATTATTAGGTGCTTTACTGGTCGGAACTTCATTTGCCAAGTCTTTTGCAATGGCCAGAAATATACCTTTGATTGATGTCAATCATATGCAAGCGCATATTTTAGCTCATTTTATTGAAGATCCAAAACCAAGTTTTCCATTTTTATGCCTTACAGTATCTGGAGGTCATACACAGATTGTATTGGTCAAAGATTATTTTGAAATGGAAATTTTAGGACAAACTCTGGATGATGCAGCGGGAGAGGCTTTTGATAAAACGGCAAAAATCTTGAACTTGCCCTATCCTGGTGGACCACTCATTGATAAACATGCGCAGTTAGGTAATCCAGATGCTTATAAACTTCCTGAACCTCAAATTCAGGGCTTGGATTTTAGTTTTTCAGGATTAAAGACTGCAATTCTTTACATGGTGCAAAAAGAAGAGAAATCAGATCCTGATTTTTTGAAAAATAATATGGATGATGTCTGTGCCTCTGTTCAATCACGTATTGTGTCTATATTGCTCAATAAGTTAAAGAAAGCTGCCAAGGAAACCGGTATCAAGGATATTGCTATTGCTGGTGGAGTTTCTGCAAACTCTGGTTTGCGTAAGGAATTGATTGCAATGGGGGAACGTTACAGTTGGAATGTATTTATCCCTAAATTTGAATATTGTACCGATAATGCGGCCATGATTGCTATTGCGGGATATCAAAAATATTTGGTTCAAGATTTTGTTGGACAAGATGTAGGTCCATTGGCGCGTATGCACATGTAAAATAGGGACAAATGCTATAAAACAGAAAAGACAAGTTAACTAACTTGTCTTTTCTGTTTTATAATGGAGCACTGTAACCATATGCCTCTGCAATACTTTTAAAAACTCCGTCTGTTGATTCGTACAAATTGAGGTTGTATCCTTCGGCTCCCCAAAATACCTTTGCTATTTTGATGGATTTATCAGATTGAAAAACAGATAATACCTGCAGATTTTCGAAGTCAAATATGCCACCATCATCTACGCGCCAAGTACTCATCTCATCATATTTCGCTGGAAAATCTAATGTGATTAACTGATCATGATGTAGATAAGATAGTACAGCAAGTGCTGAATCGTTTTTAACCTCAAATAATGTTAAGATGATTTGTGCTTGATCCTCTAATTCAGCGATAGTAGCACTTTTTGCTATTTTTCGATTATATTTTTTTGATAATATGGATATTGTCGGTTCCTCGGTCTTTTTGTCTTTCTCGATGAAAGGCATGACTTTGTTGTGATCAATAAAGTCATGATTGACTAATAATGCAAAATCTCCTTGTTTTACGGGCTCTTTAAATGTGAAAAATGAACCGCCATTATTTGCGAAATTATGACTTGTTTGTCTTCCATTGGATGTTTGACTTTCTAGTTTTGTATTCGAAAAAATAATGGGAATGACCCTATTTTCAATAATCGCATGCGTCGCTAGTTCTGGTTTTATTTTTTCATCTTCGACGGGCAAACTAACTAAAGAATCTTTAGTTTCATTGAGAAAAGCAAAAGTTATGAAAGCTTGATTAGTATCTATTTTGAGATTGCTTTGTTTTTTTTCTTGCTTGCTTTGTTTTGGTTTTTCTTGTGTGCAACTTGTTAATATTAAGGTGATTACACCTATTAAAAATACTGTATTAAAGGCTGTTCTCATTCTTATTATCATATTTTTCTTGTTATCTGTTTTTTAAAAATACGGTAAATTTTGTGAAAATTAAATTTTCATTTTTGTGGAATTTTAATTGTTGTGCATCATACTTTAAAATATAAACTTAATTTTTAAAGCTATGCTAAACTCCAAATTGAATATTTACAAAAGAGAATGGTTAGAGGTTGTTTTTGCAGGACGTAACCAATCTTATGGCGCTTTTGAATTGCGTAATTTATCTACTAAAGCGACCAACTGGTCTATAGTGATTGTCCTAGCTGTGGTTACGATTGGTGTTGGTAGTAATGGGATCTATAATCGGTATTTTAAAAAGGCTGAGCTTCCTGTTGCTCAGTACATCAATGAATATGATATGTCAGTACTAGAGGAATTAGAAAAGAAACATCAAGAGCCAGAGAAAGTTGAGGAACCAATTCCTGTTCAGGAAAAAGCGCCACAACAGGTTGCTCTGGATTTACCTAAGCAGGAAGTGGTCCGCTTTGTTGAGCCTAAAGTGGCTCCTAAGCAAATGGTGACTGAAGATGTTGTGACGCAAGACGAGCTTAATAAAACGCATAAATTGGCTGGACGGATGAGCTTGAAAGCTAACGCAAATGGCACTTCTGTTGCTCGAGGGGAGTTTGGCACCGTAAAACGTGATGGTGGTATTACTGGTACTAATAAAGAGGGTGCCATACATGGAAATTCAGATGAGATAGTTGATTTTGAAGCGATAGAAATACAGCCTCAACCACAAGGTGGTATTAAGGCTTTTATGAAATGGGTAGGTGAAAATTATCAATATCCTGAAGCGGCATTGCAACAGGGGGTAAACGGTGTAGTGGAAGTTTCATTTGTTGTAGAAAAGGATGGTACGTTGACGGATATCAATATCAAACGTGATGTTTCCCATGGAACAGGAAAGGCTGCTGTAGAATTGCTCGGCAAAGCAAAAAAGTGGAAACCTGGAATTCAAAATGGCCGTCCGGTCCGTGTTGCTTATACATTGCCTATTCGTTTGAATACAATCTCACAATAAATTGGATCGCTCTTGATAGTTTAACTTTATTTAACAGTGGGTGATTTAAACTTTAATGTGGTTTTGGCATCTTACTTAACAAATGTCTGTAAAATCATATATTAAAAATGAAACAGACTGAAATAAATGTTTATCGTACTAAAAGGAAAAATATCATGAAAAAGCTAGTGTTAAGTTTGTTGCTGTCAGGAATTATGTTTGCTGGTTTTGCACAAGAAAAATCAAATGTTAAAGAGGGCGTAAACCGAGATGGTCGTCGTTCTGCTAAAAAGGAATTTAAGTTAGATAAAAAATCCGCAGAAGAAATTGCACAGTTGCGCACTGATCGTATGGATCAAAAATTAAAATTAACGGATAAACAGCGGAAGGAAATTTATGCTCTGCAATTGGATCAAGCTAAAAAAGATAAAATGCACGCCGCGGATCGCAAGGAATCCATGGAGCGTATGAAAAAAGAACGTATGGCTCAACGTGAAAAGTTGATGAAAAATTTGAGTCCTGACCAACAAAAACTGTATAAAGAATCTTTTGCTGAGAATCGTAAACAACATCGTATGCGTAGATCAGATGATCGCCCAATGCGTCGTGATCGCAGCGATAGAAATCATAAAGATGGTAAAAATAATATAGAAGTGAGTAAGGAAGTGTCTTTGAAAAATAGTTAACGTGTTTTTTAGGTTTTAGTTTTAATTTTAGTTTTTGGTCTTTTGGTGGTCCGCTTGTGAAAGCGGACCATCTTTTTTTGATTAAATCTTCGTATCAATGTCATGAATCGACAAAAGTTGCATTAATCTTTGTTTTTTTGTTGCTCTTTCCACTGTTTGGAAAATGATTTATCTGCGAGTTTGGGCAATTGTCGATTACTTCCCCAAGTCTTTTTGAAAAATTTTCCAAGAAAGAAGTTTTTGATCTTTCCTCCGAATAAATCGATCAATTTTCTTCTTTGTATGAGATAGGTAAATCCTTTCCAGGCCTTTTTCTCCATTGAGGGTGCTAAGTCTTCTGCCACAGCATCTCTTCTGTTTAACAAAAGCATGCGCTGAATATCTATGCCAACAGGGCATACTTCTGTACATTTACCGCAGAGCGATGAGGCATAGCTTAAGTGCTTGAACTCTTTCATACCACTTAGGTGCGGGGATATCAAGGAACCAATGGGGCCTTGATAGGTGGTTTCATAAGTATGTCCTCCAATATTTTGATAAATAGGACAAACATTCAGGCAAGCTCCACAGCGGATGCAATAAAGTCCTTGGCGCTGTTCTTTTTGAGCCAATAGGTTGGTGCGGCCATTATCTAATAAAACGACATACATCTCTTCGGGTCCATCAGACTCGTAGGCTTGTCTTGGTCCGCTGAGTAATGTATTGTAAACAGTCAGATTTTGACCTGTTCCGTGAGTAGCAAGTAATGGCCAAAATAGATCAAGGTCATTGATCGATGGGAGGATTTTTTCAATACCTACGACAGCAATATGAATTTTTGGGAAGGCTGTGGTTAAACGTGCATTTCCTTCATTTTCAGTAATGGCAATGCTGCCGGTGTCAGCTATTAAAAAGTTGGCTCCTGAAATGCCGATATCTGCAGTTTTATATTTTTCACGCAATAATTCACGGGCTTTCATCGTCAACTCTTCAGCAGTCGCTTCTAGGGGTGTGCCAAATCGCTCGTTGAATAACTGAGCGATATCTGCGAGGCTTAGATGCATCGCAGGTGTTACGATGTGATACGGTTTTTGATCTAATAACTGGATAATAAACTCGCCTAAGTCACTTTCTAATGCTTCGATTCCCTTATTTTCCAAAAAATGGTTGAGCTCTATTTCTTCTGTGGCCATAGATTTGGATTTGATAACGCTCTTGGCGTTATTCCGTTCCATGATCTTCCAGATTTCTTGACGTGCCTCAGCAGCATCATTCGCCCAAATTACTTTACCGCCTCGCGCTATAAATTTGCTTTCGAATTCTAATAGATATTGATCTAAGTTTTCAATAGCTCTCCATTTTGTTAGATTGGCTTCTAAACGCGAGTTCTCCAGATCCACAAATTTACTCTTGCCTTTTTCGAAAGCAAGCGTATACTTGTCGATATTATAATTGATAATATCGCGATGTTTACTGTCGAAAGATTTTGTCGCACTTTCTTTTAAAAATTTATCTGCAGAGCTTACTGACATCTAATTCTTTTAATTTTACAAAAAAAGTTGGTAATAAATTACCAACTTTTAAAGATAACGCTTATAAATTATTTATCGCATGATGCGATCGAATTATTTAACTTTTAAATTCAAATTTAAGCTTAGTTCATCCAGTTGATCTTGGTGGATAGTGGAAGGGGCATCGATCATCACATCTCTTCCTGAATTGTTTTTAGGGAAGGCGATGACATCACGAATGGAATCTATGCCTGCTAATAACGCTACTAAGCGGTCAAAACCAAATGCCAGTCCGCCATGTGGAGGAGCTCCATAGGTGAATGCTTCCATTAAAAAGCCAAATTGTTTTTGGGCTTCTTCTGGAGTGAATCCTAAGTGTTTGAACATGAGCGATTGTAATTCACGATCATGAATACGGATGGAACCTCCGCCGACTTCAGTACCATTAAGGACAAAATCGTATGCGTTTGCTCTTACCTCACCTGGGTTTGTATCCAATAATGCGATATCTTCAGGTTTTGGAGAAGTAAAAGGGTGGTGCATCGCATGGTAACGTTCAGATTCTTCATCCCATTCTAATAAAGGAAAGTCTAACACCCAAAGAGGGGCAAACTTGTTCTTGTCACGTAGCCCTAATTGATTGGCTACTTCGAGACGAAGTTCATTTAATTGTTTACGTACTTTATCTGTTGGGCCAGCCATGATTAAAAATAAATCGCCGGGCTTAGCATTAAATAATTTTGCGAAGTCCAATAATTGCTCTGGCGTGTAGAATTTATCTACAGAAGATTTTACTGTACCATCTTCGTTATAGCGTGCATAGACAAGACCTGTGGCACCTACTTGAGGACGTTTTACAAAATCGGTCAACGCATCTAATTGTTTACGGGTGTAATGCGCACAACCTTCAACATTGATACCAACAACTAATTCTGCTGCATCAAATACCGGGAATCCTTTATCTTTAGCTACTTCATTTAATTCTACGAATTGCATTCCGAAACGAATATCTGGTTTGTCGGATCCGTATAAGCGCATCGCATCAGCGTAGGTCATACGCGGTACTTCTCCCAATTCAATATTCTTGATTTTTTTGAAGATATGCTTTGCTAGACCTTCAAATATATTCAATACATCTTCTTGTTCAACAAAAGACATTTCACAGTCAATCTGCGTAAATTCGGGTTGACGATCTGCACGTAAATCCTCATCACGGAAACATTTTACAATTTGAAAATAACGGTCGAAACCGGATACCATCAATAGTTGTTTGAAGGTTTGGGGTGATTGTGGTAATGCATAAAATTCTCCGGCATTCATACGTGAGGGAACAACAAAATCGCGTGCACCTTCGGGCGTAGATTTGATTAATACTGGAGTTTCTACTTCGATAAAATTTTGCTCGTCTAGAAAACGACGCACTTCCTGTGCTGTTTTGTGACGTAATATTAAGTTTTCACGAACAGGATTTCGGCGTAAATCTAAATATCTGAATTTCATTCTGATATCTTCGCCACCGTCCGTTTCATCTTCAATGGTAAATGGTGGCGTATTTGCCGAATTTAATATTTCTAAAGAAGAAACTTTGATTTCAATTTCTCCAGTTGGAATTTTTAGATTTTTACTAGAACGTTCAATTACTGTTCCAGTTACTTTAATCACATATTCACGACCTAATTCACGTGCACTAGCGCGTAAAGAATCATCGTCATCCGAATTAAAAGTTAATTGTGTAATGCCATAGCGATCTCTTACATCTATGAAAGTCATTCCGCCTAAATCGCGAGATTTTTGAACCCAACCGCTTAGTGTAACTGTTTTACCTAAGTCAGCTATTGTTAATTCTCCGCACGTGTTTGTTCTATGCATACGCTTAATTTTAATTTTGTACAAAATTATCTGTTTTTAGGGAGAATAACGAATGGCAATTTTGTTTTATTAAAAGAAAAGCGAATGCTCATTTTTGGATTTGCTTTGAATGGACTTATCGATTAATTTTTAAATGTGAATTAGTTTTGGATGACCCATGGTCAAATTTTGAAATTCTTGCTCAAAATATTCGCCGATTTTAGGTCTTTTTAGAGATCCAATTTTGGTCATAAATCCAGAAATTTAATCTTCATTTATACTTACTTTTTTTGATGGGTGGACGCCCCACTTTCTCCCCTATTTGATCATATTTTTGTAAAAAATTTGTTTTTTAGCGTATTTATCTTCCTGTTTGAAGAAAAAAAGCAACCCTAAACTCGTGATTTATTTCGTGTTGAACCATTTTGAAAATCGGTTCAAAAACCTAATTTAACCGCTGATATATAGCTTTTTGTTTGCTATTATGTCAAGCTTTGGTCAATTAAATGTAGCGCTTCCACTATGTGGAAAACTTTTTTGTGGGTAAAAGTGGGTAAAAGTGGGTGAAAGTGTATACTTTTACATTGAATTTGAAACCAATGTGTACAAAATGAGTTTTTTAATTGGCGAATATGAATGCAAGTTAGACACCAAAGGAAGAATGGTGTTGCCTGCTGCGCTCAAAAGGCAATTGCCTGATGTTGAGCGTGAGGGACTTGTAATCAATCGTGGATTTGAAAAACATTTGGTGATCTATACGCGCGAGGAATGGAATGCGATAACGGCACGCTTGGCTCAGTTGAATCAGTACGTTGAGAAAAACAGAATGTTTATTCGAAGTTTTACAAGGGGAGCAACGGAGTTGAGTTTGGATGCTGCGGGTCGTGTTTTATTGCCGAAGGGTTTGTTGGATTATTCGGGTATCACAGGAGAAGTTGTTTTGGCTTGTCAGGTTAATAAAATTGAAGTTTGGTCCAAAGATGGGTATGATGATTTTATGAATGGTGATTTGGGAGAGGATTTCTCTGCTTTGGCTGAACAGGTTATGGGAGGTTTTGATTTAGGAGGATTAGCGAATGGATAATGTTTACCACGTACCAGTAATGTTGAAAGAATGCATGGATGCTTTGGCGATTAAGCCAAATGGTATTTACGTGGATGTTACTTTTGGTGGAGGAGGACACTCGAGGGAGATTTTGAAACACTTGGGTCCTGAAGGCAAGTTGTTTGCTTTTGATCAAGATCCAGATGCGTTGAATAATGTGATTGATGATTCGAGGTTTACGTTGATTCATCAAAATTTTCGTTTTTTAAAAAATAATCTTCGTCTGAATGGTGTGAAACAGGTGGATGGTATTTTGGCTGATTTGGGTGTTTCATCTCATCAGTTTGATGCTGCTGATCGTGGTTTCTCTATACGTTTTGATGCAGACTTGGATATGCGAATGGATCAGATTTCGGATGTTGATGCCCGCAAGGTGTTGTCAACTTATTCGGAGGAGGAACTTCATCGTATTTTTGGTATGTACGGAGAAATTGTGAATGCCAAAACTTTGGCTAAAACAATTGTGACTGCTCGCTTGACAGCGCCTATCAATACGGTAGCTGAATTGAAAGAGGTTATCAAGAAGATGGTTCCTAGGGGTAAAGAGCATAAATACCATGCGCAAGTTTTTCAAGCTTTGCGTATTGAGGTTAATAAGGAATTGGAAGCTTTGCAAGAGTTTTTGCTACAAACGGTAGATGTTTTGAAGGCGGAAGGTCGTTTGGTCGTGATGTCTTATCATTCTTTAGAGGATCGTTTGGTCAAGAATTTCTTGGCTAAAGGTAAGTTTAGGGGTGATGTAGAGAAAGATTTTTTTGGAAATGAAATTAAGCCATTTCATGTGATCAGTCGTAAGGCAATTACTGCTGACGATCAAGAATTGGTTGATAATAATAGATCGCGCAGTGCGAAACTGCGTATTGCTGAAAAGTTGGATATAGCTTAATGCTTTAATCGAAGTATCGATATGGGTAAAAATACAATAAAACAGCAGGGGTTAAGCGAGGAGGTTCAAGAGGAACTACAGGAAGCAGTTGAGGAAAAAGCGGAGGAAACGCAAAAGTTTCTTAGGACTTTACTTACTGCTGGTAATTTGTCGATTTACTCCATTGTGAATTACTTGCCTTTTATTGGTTTTGTTACTTTATTGATGTTGCTTTATATTACAAATAGGCATTTTGCAGAACGTACGATTCGTAATATCGATAAGTTGGGTAAAGAAGTTAAAGAGTTGAGCTGGGATCATAAATCGCTCTCGGCAGAGCTCATGAAGATGTCTACTCAAACGGAGATTGCGAAGCGTGTCGACTCTTTAGGTCTGAAAGAGCGGGTGGAGCCACCAATCAAGATTGAAATTGTAAAAGAACAAAAGAAATAGGAGAGACGTTTATGAATATCAGAACTACCATTCTATTTCGTGTTTATATCGCATTCGGTTTAATCGTCCTTGTGGCGTTTGCTGTATTTGCGAAGCTTTTTCATTTACAATATGTCGATGGAGATAAATGGCGCGCACTGTCGGATAGTTTGTCTATTCAAGAGCGTGAAGTTGAAGCTGCTCGGGGTAATATTTATTCTAATGATGGCAGTTTATTGGCAACTTCGGTTCCTGAATATGAATTGCGATTCGATGCAATGGCTATTCCTGAGGAAGAAAACGATTATTTCAATTTAAAGGTCGATTCTTTAGCAATTAAATTGTCTGGATTTTTTAAAGATAAATCTTCCAGACAGTATTTGACATTATTGAAACAGGCTAGAAATAAAAAGCAACGTTATGTTTTGATTAAGCGAGCAGTCTCGCATCAAGATTTAAAGGTGCTTAAAAATTACCCTTTGTTTAAATCGGTGCGTGTGGGGAAAGAGCGTTATCCTGGAGGTTTGATTACAGAACGTCAGAATAAACGTATTCTTCCATTTGTCAATTTGGCGGCTCGTACAATAGGATATAAGAATGTTAAGGAGAATATTCATGTCGGGTTGGAAGGTGCGTATGGTGAATATATTGACGGTAAAAGCGGTAAACGTTTGATGCAGCGTATTGCGGGTGGTGTATGGATTCCAGTAAACCGTGATATTGAAGTGGCTCCTGTTGATGGTGCAGATATTATTTCGACGATTGATATCAATATGCAAGATATGGCACAAAGAGCCTTGGAAAAGCAGATGATAGCGAGTAATGCTGATGAGGGCTGTGTGGTGATGATGGAGGTAAAGACTGGAGAGGTTCGTGCGGTGGCCAATTTTACGAAAGACAAAGATGGTGTCTATCGTGAAAAGATGAATATTGCGATTGCACAAAGTGCTGAACCAGGTTCGACGTTTAAATTGGCTTCTTATCTTGCTGCTATTGATGACGGTGTGATTGATTCAAGTACTCATGTAAATGTTGGAAATGGTAATTGGCCTATCTATCGTCACACGATTAAAGATTCACATGCTCCAAAAAAGTCTGTGATGAGTGCGCAAGAGGCTTTTGAGCAATCGTCTAACGTAGGGATTACGAAGTTGATATACGAGCATTACAAGGATAATCCAGCTAAATTTACGGCTAAACTACATGCTTTTGGCTTGGATCGTAAGTTGGGATTGCAAATAACAGGAGAGGGAGCGCCTCTAATAAAAACTCCAAAGAGTAAAAGCTGGAGTGGATTGTCTCTTGTACAAATGGCATATGGCTATGAGCTGAAGTTGACGCCGCTGCAGATGTTGACATTATATAATGCAGTGGCTAATAACGGTAAGATGATTTCCCCATTATTTGTTAAGGAGATCAGACATCTGGGTAATACGGTTGAAAAATTTGAAGCTCGTGTTATTAATGAGAAGATTGCTTCTGATAAAGCTTTAGGTCAAATTAGGGGAATGCTTGAAGGGACAATGAAAGATGGAACAGGGAAGAGCCTAAGAAATCCATTGTATACTTCGGGTGGTAAAACCGGAACTGCACAAATGGCTGACGGAGCGATGGGATATCGTAACCGGAAATACCAATCTTCATTTGCAGGTTATTTTCCTGCTGAGGATCCAAAGTATTCCATTATTGTAGTGATTCGAAATCCTAGAAATGGCTATTACGGAGCGTCAACAGCGGGGCCAGTTTTTAAAGAGTTGGCTGATATGGTGTATGCGAATGATTTGAATATGCATAGTGCTTTTAATAAGAAAAAATTGAACACTTCGGCATTAAACACCAGGGCGTTAACCTTAAAAGGTTCGCGTGAAGCGACGCAAAAAGTGTATGAGCAGCTGGGTTTAAAAATTATGAATTGGAATTCAATTGCACAGAATGATTCAACAAGTTCAACACTTGGAGTTCCTTTTGTGGAATATCAAATAAAAGAAGGTGTAGTGCCAAATGTTATGGGAATGGGATTGATTGACGCATTGTTTGCACTGGAGAATTCTGGATTTAAAACAAGCGTGATTGGAAAAGGAAAGGTGATCAGGCAATCTTTGATTGCAAATCAAAAGTTACCAATTGGTACAGCTGTAACAATAGAACTGAAGTAGAATGAAGAATTTAAAATCAATATTACATGCTATTCCTGTACAGGAGGTAGTGGGTCAACTGGATGTTGAGGTAGTATCGCTTTGCTTCGATTCGCGTCAGGTTGTATTCGGAAGTTTGTTTATTGCTGTTAGGGGTGTTCATACGGATGGACATTTGTTTATTGATAAAGCGATTGCTTTTGGAGCTAGAGCAGTTATCGTAGAAGAGTTGCCTGTGGAGACATTGGACTCTGTTGTCTATATTGTTGTAGCTGATTCTGCTCTTGCTTTGGGTGTAGTGGCTGCCAATTTCTATGATAATCCATCAAAGAAAATGAAGTTGGTCGGTGTTACAGGTACGAATGGTAAAACAACTGTCGCGACTTTATTATTCCAGCTGTTTACGGAATTGGGATATCATGTGGGGCTTTTGTCGACAGTACAGAATCAAATTGGGGAACGGGTTATTCCTGCGACGCATACGACTCCAGATCCCATTCAATTGAATCACTTATTGAGTGAGATGATTGAGGAAGGCTGCGATTATTGTTTTATGGAAGTGAGTTCGCATGCTGTTGTGCAGCAGCGAATAGCAGGTTTGAAATTCACGGGTGCTATTTTTACGAATATCACACATGATCATCTTGACTTTCACAAAACATTTAGTAGCTATATTAAGGCAAAGAAGAAGTTTTTTGATGATTTAGATACGGCTGCTTTTGCGTTGACCAATGAAGATGATCGTAATGGTCAGGTCATGTTGCAAAATACATTTGCTCATAAAAAAAGTTATGGACTCCATTCAGGAGCTGATTTTAGTGCGCGTATAGTCGAGAGTCATTTCGATGGTATGTTGATGAATATCGACGGACATGATGTGTGGGTGAAATTGGTCGGAGGATTCAATGCCTACAATCTATTGGCAGTGTATGGTGCAGCAATTTTGTTGGAGCAAGAGACTGTTCGTGTATTGACAGCTATGAGTGTACTGACTGGTGCTGAGGGTAGATTTGAGACTTTGAAGGCAGCAAATGGTGTTTTTGGAATTGTGGATTACGCACACACTCCTGATGCTGTGGAGAATGTCTTGCAGACGATTGAAAAGTTACGTAATCAAAGCCAACATATCATTACTGTATTGGGATGTGGTGGAGATCGTGATAAAACTAAGCGTCCAGAAATGTCACAAGCTGCATTGCGTTATAGTGATCGTTTGATTATTACATCTGACAATCCGAGAACGGAAGATCCTCTTACCATCATTAAAGAAATGGAAGCGGGTGTTGCTGCTGAACAAAGAAGTAAAGTTCTTTCTATTGCTGATCGTAAAGAGGCAATTCGAGTTGCATATCAATTGGCAAAACCAGGAGATATCATTGTCGTGGCGGGAAAGGGACATGAGAAATATCAAGAGGTAAATGGTGTACGTCACCATTTTGATGATAAAGAAATTTTAGAATTAACATTTAACGAAGTATAAGAATATGTTGTACCATTTATTCACATGGTTAAACGAATACATGCACATTCCAGGAGCTGGTTTGTTTCAGTATATTTCTTTTAGAACATCGATGGCTGTGATCACTTCACTGGTCATCACAACCGTTTTTGGAGGAAAGCTGATTCAGGTGCTTCAGAATAAGCAGGTAGGTGAGACCATTCGTGATTTAGGACTAGAGGGGGAGAAAAAGAAGCAGGGTACACCAACAATGGGTGGCTTGATCATCATTGCCGGAATTTTAATTCCGACTTTGTTATTTGCGAAGTTGACTAATATTTATGTCATCATTATGATTGTTTCCACACTATGGATGGGAGCTGTTGGATTTTTGGATGATTATATTAAAGTTTTTCGTCACAATAAGGAGGGTTTGGCTGGACGTTTTAAAGTGATTGGGCAGACTGGTCTGGGTATTTTCATTGCTTGTACGATGTATTTTCATCCCGAGATTGTGGTTCGTCAAAATGTAGCGTCACCTACTTCAACTAAACCTGTTGAAGTTGTGATCAATCAGGGAACTGGTGAGAAGACTTATGCAGAAAATGTGAAGTCTTCTAAAACAAATATCCCTTTTTATAAAAATAATGAGTTTGATTACGCTAAAGTTTTCAAGGTTTTTGGACTTAATAGCAATGTCTTAACCTTTATTGTATTCTTGGTTGTTGTGGTATTTATTGTAACTGCAGTTTCTAATGGTGCAAATATTACAGATGGTATCGACGGTTTGGCGACAGGTACTTCTGCTATTATTGGTGTTACTTTGGCCATATTGGCGTATGTGTCTGGTAACGTTATTTTCTCGGACTATTTGAATATCATGTATATTCCTAATTCGGGTGAACTGGTTATTTTTGCTGGCGCTTTTGTTGGAGCTTGTGTTGGCTTTTTATGGTACAATACGTATCCTGCTCAAGTATTTATGGGTGATACAGGTAGTTTGGCGATAGGAGGTATTATCGCGGCTTTTGCCATATTGATCCGCAAGGAGCTATTGATCCCGATTTTGTGCGGTGTCTTTCTTTTGGAATTGGTTTCTGTTATTTTACAGGTTTCTTATTTCAAATACACCAAGAAAAAATATGGGGAGGGTAGACGAATCTTTTTAATGTCTCCTTTGCACCATCACTTTCAAAAGAAGGGGTATCATGAGGCTAAAATTGTAACACGTTTTGTAATTGTCGGTATTATTTTGGCCATTTTGACCATTGTAACTTTAAAAATTAGATAATCAGCATGGCTAACATTTCATCAACATATTATCCACAGTCAGGAAAATTGATCGTACTTGGTGCAGGTGAAAGTGGTGTCGGTACTGCTATCTTGGCTAAACAGAGGGGATTTGATGTTTTTGTTTCTGATAAAGGAACAATTGCTGAACATTATAAAACCCAGTTGGAGGAAGAGCAAATCGCTTATGAAGAAGGATTACACAGTGAAGAGCGGATCTTACAAGCGGATCTAGTGGTGAAAAGTCCTGGTATTCCTGAACATGCTCCTTTAGTTGTTGCATTGAAGTCCAGAGATATCCCAGTGATTGCGGAAATTGAATTTGCAGCACAATATACAGATGCAAAGTTGATCTGTATCACAGGTTCTAATGGTAAATCGACTACTACGATGTTGACTTATGAAATGCTGAAACATGCTGGTAAGCACGTAGGTCTGGCAGGGAATATTGGTAAAAGCTTTGCTTTACAGGTGGCACGTGAACAATTTGATGTTTATGTGCTCGAGATTTCAAGTTTTATGTTGGATGATATGTACCAATTTAGAGCTGATATTGCCGTGATTTTGAATATTACAGCTGATCATTTGGATCGCTATGATTATAAAGTGGAGAATTATGTGGATTCTAAATTTAGAATGATTCAAAATCAAACAAAAGATGATTATTTCATCTATTGTCTTGATGATCCACAAACAATGGAAGGTTTGAAGAGACATTCAACTCCAGCGATACACTTGCCTTTTACACAGGAACAAAAAGTGGAATTTGGAGCTTATTTGACTTCAATTAAAGATATTATAATTAACATACCTAATAGCGATACATTTACTATGAGAACGGAAGAGTTGTCTTTGACAGGGAAACACAATGTGTACAACAATATGGCTTCTGGCCTAATTGCTAAGGTTCAAGAGTTGAGAAATCAAGCTATGAAGGAAAGTATGGGCTCTTATGTGAATATTGCACATCGCTTGGAGCAGGTGGCTTGTATCGGTGGGGTTAATTATATCAACGATTCTAAGGCTACCAATGTCAATTCGGTATGGTATGCGCTGGAAAGTGTATCAACACCTATTATTTTAATGTTAGGTGGTGTTGATAAAGGTAATGATTATGAAATGTTACGTGATTTAGTGAAATCTAAAGTACGTGCTATTGTGTGTATCGGAAAAGATAATACAGCTATACACGCGGCTTTTGAGGAGGATACAGAATTGATCGTAAACAGTTCTTCGATGAAAGATGCTGTGCAATTGGCCTCTCATTTGGCTCAAAAGGGAGATACGGTATTGTTGTCTCCAGCTTGTGCAAGTTTTGATTGGTTTAAAAATTACGAAGATCGCGGTGATAAATTTAAAGCTGCAGTGATGGAGTTGTAGTGGGTATAGGTTTTTAAATCTAAAGTGATTAATTATGGTAGAGCATCTACTTTCTAAATTAAAAGGCGACCGATGGATATGGATTATTGTGATCCTACTCTCGGGCTGGTCTTTGTTGGCCGTCTACAGTTCTGTAGGTACGCTGGCATATAAAGAAGGAAAGGGGACAGAATTGTATTTGTTCAAGCACTTCTCTTTAATTGCTGTTGGTTTTGTGTTGATGTATTTATCCCATAAACTGGATTATCGTTATTATGCGGGCATTTCCAAATTATTAATGGCGATAACAATTCCATTGTTATTGTATACTTTGATCTTTGGAAGTAAAGTGAACGATGCAAGTCGGTGGGTTACCATACCAGTGATCAATCAGACTTTTCAAACTTCGGATTTGGCGAAGTTGGCGCTGATCACGTTTTTGGCTCGTATGCTATCAAGAAAGCAAGAGGAAATTAAAGATGTTAAAAAGTCTTTTATTCCAATAATGGGAGCTGTTTGTGGTGTGTTTGTTTTAATTGCATGGGCAAATATGTCTACGGCAATTATGCTGTTTGGGGTATGTGTGCTCCTGCTTTTGATTGGACGTATCAGCTTTAAGCAAATTGCTATTGTATCTGCCGGAGTCGTATTGTTAGGCATTATCGTCGTTTCGGTAGGTCCTAGACGTGCAACATATTATAGTCGTGTTAAATCTTTTATAGGGGTTGAAAAAGAAAAACAGGAGGGAATGCCTGTTTCATTTCAAGATGATAAAAACTATCAAGCTAATAATGCAAAGATAGCAATTGCAACAGGTGGTGTATTTGGTAAGGGGCCTGGTAATAGTATTCAGAGAAATGTATTGCCGCACCCGTATTCCGATTTTATATTTGCCATCATCATTGAGGAGTATGGAACGATTGGGGGAGTGGTCTTGATTTTTCTTTATTTGGCTTTAATGTATCGCTGTATTCGTATAGTCACATTAAGTCCAAAAGCATTCGGTGCTTTTTTGGCGGCTGGACTGGGATTTAGTTTGACCATTCAGGCATTTGCCAATATGGCTGTGGCCGTGGGCTTGGGTCCGGTAACCGGGGTTCCGCTTCCGTTAGTAAGTATGGGTGGAACGTCTATTTTATTTACAAGTATCGCTCTGGGTATTATCTTGAGTGTAAGTAGAAATATTGAAGAATTAAAAGGTAAACAGGAATTGGATGAGCGACCGAAAGAGAAAAGAGTGGTCGTGGGTACAATTTCTGCGTAAAAATAAATAAGAAATGGCTATACGTGTGATCATAAGTGGAGGTGGTACTGGTGGACATATTTTTCCAGCAGTGGCAATTGCTAATGCACTAAAAGCATTGGATCCTCAAAACGAAATTCTTTTCGTTGGAGCTAATGGTCGTATGGAAATGGAAAAAGTACCGGCTGCGGGATATCAAATCGTGGGACTAGATATTCAAGGGATCAATAGAAAAGAGTTTTGGAAAAATATTTTTTTACCATTCAAGCTTTTTAAAAGCATGAACAAGGCTCGTAAAATTGTCCGTGAGTTTAAACCTGATGTGGCTGTTGGTGTTGGGGGGTTTGCTTCTGGACCTTTATTGATGGTGGCCAACCGCTTGGGTATACCGACTCTGGTGCAAGAACAAAATTCTTATGCCGGGGTGACTAATAAGCGACTGGGAAATAAGGCTGCTAAGATTTGTGTTGCTTATGAAGGGATGGAACAATTCTTTCCAGAAGAGAAATTATTGTTAACAGGTAATCCTATTCGTCGTGCTTCTATTGAGATTGAAGGTAAGCGTGAGGAAGCTTTGGCTTTTTTTGGATTAGATGCTAATAAAAAGACGATTTTAGTGACGGGTGGTAGCTTAGGGGCGCGTACTTTAAATGAAAGTGTCATGGCATCTTTGGAGAAATTGGACCACGCTAATATTCAGGTAATATGGCAATGTGGAAGTTATTATTTTGATCAGCTGAGTCAAGAGCTGAAAGATAAACTTTCTGGTCGCATCCATATGCTTGCTTTCTTACAGCGAATGGACTATGCTTATGCTGCTGCTGATATCATAATTGCTAGGGCAGGCGCTGGTACCATTTCAGAATTGTGTGTGGTAGGCAAACCGGTGGTGTTGGTTCCTTCGCCAAATGTCGCGGAAGATCACCAAACAAAAAATGCAATGGCATTGGTACATAAACAAGCGGCAGTATTGGTAAAGGATAATGAGGCGAAAGCAACTCTGTTTGATACAGCTATCGCTTTATTAAATAAGGAATCTGAGTCACTTATTTTGGCTCAAAATATAAAGAAATTAGCGCTTCTTGATGCGGATGTTGTCATCGCGAAAGAAGTTATAAAATTGGCAAATAAAAGGTAGAAATAATGAAAATTGACGCAATCAAACAGGTGTATCTTATTGGGATCGGTGGAATTGGAATGAGTGGGCTTGCTCGTTATTTTGCTCATTTAGGATGTGTGGTAAAAGGATATGATCGTACGGAGACTGAATTGACTAAAACATTGGTGTCTGAAGGTATTGCTGTTTCATATGTTGATGAAATCGATACTATAGATCCGATTTTCAATGCTCCGGATGATGCTACATTAATCATTTTTACACCTGCTATACCAAAAGATTCGAAGATTAAACATTATTTAGAGCAAGTAGGCCATACTTTACATAAAAGGTCTGAAGTCTTAGGGATTATTAGTGAAAGTCGGTTTACAATTGGTGTGGCTGGTACACATGGTAAAACTACGACTTCAACGATGGTCGCTCATATTTTAAAAGATAGTGGTTTTGACTGTTCTGCTTTTTTAGGTGGAATCAGTTCTAATTACGATACAAACGTGTTATATGGTAATAATGATGTTGTCGTAGTCGAAGCTGATGAATATGATCGTTCATTTTTGACCTTACATCCTAATATTGCAATTGTGACTTCAGCTGATGCTGATCATCTGGATATTTATGGTGATGCGGGTCAACTGTTGGCGACTTTCCAAATGTATTTGGATCGAGTTGTTGAGGGCGGCACGCGTATTGTGAAGAAGGGATTACCTTTTGACAGTCAAATCGCATATTCTGGACATGATGTGGCAGATGTATATGCTTCCAATGTACATGTTCGAGATGGCGAGTTTTACTTTGATTATATTTCAGCAGATTCAAAGATTGAGCATATTCATTTGGGCATACCTGGCACGCATAATGTCGAAAATGCTGTGGCGGCAATAACTGCTGCTCGTATTTTGGGTATTGCAGATGATAAAATAAAATTGGCCTTAGCTAATTTTAAGGGCGTTAAAAGGCGTTTCGAATATATCGTAAGAACTCCGTCTGCTATTTATGTAGATGATTATGCACATCATCCGGAGGAATTGCGTGCTTTTTTGAGTTCTATGCGAAAATTATATCCGAATAAAAAGTTAACAGTTGTATTTCAGCCACATCTCTTCACCAGAACACGTGATTTTATAGATGGATTTGCAGAAGTGCTATCTATGGCCGATCGTTTGCTGTTGATGGAGATCTATCCTGCACGCGAATTGCCTATTGAAGGTGTAAATTCGTCTTGGTTGTTGAGTAAGATTACAGCGCCAGAAAAAGCTGTTGTTACGCCACAACAGGTATTGGAAATTGCTCAAAACGAAAAACTGGAATTGTTGGTCACGGTCGGTGCAGGGGATATTGATAAGTTAGTAAAACCATTGAAGGAAATTTTAGTAAATGCTTAAATATTTACACAACATACGATGGAATCGCGTCTTATATTTATCACTCTTTTTTCTTGGAGTGATAGCTGTAATCATTGTGATGTCATTGGTCAACCGTAAGGATGAGCAACAGGTCTGTCGTGAGGTGAATATTTTTATAGAGGGAAAGGAAGCTTTTATAGACCAGGGTGATATTTCGGCACTTATTAGCAAAAATTATGGAAATATTATCGGGAAGCGATTACTTGATATTCCTTTAGAAAAAATTGAAAAAACATTGAAAAAATTGCCTTACGTATCTAAGGCAAGTGTGCATTTGGATATGGATGGTATTATCGCCATCAATATTGCACAACGTGAGGTGGTGATGCGTGTCATTAATAAAAATGGTCGAGAATATTATATCGACTTAAATGGATTGAAGGTACCGACTACTTTAAAGTATGTGCCACATGTAATGATTGCGACGGGTAATATTGAAGAAGGATATAAAAATCCCTTGGATTCGGTCAACACTTCTTTAGTGAAAGATCTGTTTCGCGTGACGCAGTTTATTGAAAATGATGAATTATGGAGCAATCAGGTTGTACAGGTATTTGTCAATAATGATAGAGATATTGAATTGGTTCCGCGTGTCGGCAATCAGCAGCTTATTATAGGCACTGCGGATTCGTTGGAACAAAAATTTAGTTTGTTAAGAACATTTTATAAAGAAATCATCCCTAAAGTTGGGGTTGATGCTTACAATAAAGTAAATGTAAAATATGCAGGTCAAATCATTTGTGAAAAGCGTGGTGTTTGGACATTTGATGATTTGCATCATCCAGAGAAGAAAATAAAGAATAACACATTATAGTATACAGCATCAATACAGAATATTATGAACCCAAAATCAGCAGAAATCGAAAGAGAGAACCCAATTATTGTGGGTCTCGATATTGGTACAACCAAGATTTGCGTTACCGTGGGAAGACGGAGCGGCGGAAATAAAATAGAACTTTTAGGAGTTGGTAAAGCAGACTCGGCAGGAGTAAGCCGAGGCGTAGTTGCTAACATTCAAAAAACGGTGAGCAGCATTCTTGAGGCGGTTGAAATAGCCGAAAATCAATCGAATGTGGATATCAAGGTGGTGAATGTTGGTATTGCTGGTCAACATATTAAAAGTATTCAACATCGTGGTATTTTTACCAAGACTGATAGCGATGATGAAGTGACAAGAAGAGATATTGAACGTCTTATTTCAGATATGTATAAATTGGTGTTGCCTCCTGGAGAAGAAATTATCCACGTGTTGCCACAAGAATTTACTATTGATAATGAGCCGGGTATTAGGGAGCCTATTGGTATGGCTGGTCGTCGTATCGAAGCGAATTTTCATATTATTTCGGGTCGTGTTACGGATATCCGAAATATCAAAAGATGTATTGATAATTCAAATTTGGAAGTTTCAGAATTGATTCTTGAACCTTTGGCATCATCTGAAGCTGTATTGGATGATGACGAAAAAAATGCTGGTGTTGTTTTAGTTGATATTGGTGGAGGTACTACGGATGTAGCTATTTTCCATGAGGGAATCATTCGTCATACTGCTGTAATTCCGTTGGGGGGAAATATAGTGACGGAAGATATTCGTCAAGGTTGTTCTGTATTGAGAAGTCAAGCTGAATTATTAAAAACACGATTTGGATCGGCATTGGCTGATGAAAATAAGGAAAATGAGGTGATTTGTGTTCCCGGCTTAAAAGGTCGTGAGCCGAAAGAGATCTCTGTAAAAAATCTTGCATACATTATTCAAGCACGTATGGAAGAGATCATCGAACATGTGTATTATGAAATCAAATCTTCAGGATATGAAAATAAACTGATCGGTGGTATCGTTATTACTGGTGGAGGTGCACAATTAAAACATCTGGTGCAGCTTGTCGAATACATTACGGGTATCGATTGCCGTATTGGTTTTCCAAATGAATACCTCGCGAAAAATGAAGTCCTGCCGAAAGCTTTGTATGAAGAATTGAAAAGCCCATTGTATGCAACCAGTATTGGTTTGTTGATGAAGGGTATTCAGGCGCACGAGGATGAAGTGGAAACAAGAAGAGCACCTAAGGTTGTCAAAAAAGATGTCGAGTCTGTTAAAGAGGTCGGTGAGCAGCAACAAAAGGAGCATGGTTTATTAACGTGGTTTAAAAAATTAATGAAGGATGGCAATGAAATTGATGATGCCACTTTCTTGGATAAAAAATAGTTTTCAACACTTTAGGTTTTTTTCCACATTTTAAACATTTGTGGAAAAAAATTGTTGAAAATATGTTATTATTACATTACGAATATTGAGTTTAGGTGAAGTTTGTACTGAAGTCATTATGAGTTAAATAGGGATAAGATATGTCAATACAGTTTGAAATGTTAAAAGAACAATCATCAATAATTAAGGTTATTGGGGTTGGTGGTGGTGGCGGTAATGCTGTTAACCACATGTATAAGCAAGGAATTAGTGGAGTAGATTTCATCGTGTGTAATACCGATGCTCAAGCTTTGGAATTAAGTCCAATACCTAATAAAGTACAATTGGGTATGAGTTTGACAGAAGGTATGGGTGCCGGTGCAGATCCTGATGTGGGTGAAAATTCAGCTATCGAAAGTATTGACGATATCAAACGTATGTTGGGTACCAACACAAAGATGCTTTTTATTACCGCTGGTATGGGTGGTGGTACGGGTACTGGTGCAAGTCCTGTATTAGCAAAAGCTGCTAAGGAATTGGGTATTTTGACTGTTGCGATTATTACTACTCCTTTTACTTTTGAAGGTAAACGACGCCGTTCTCAGGCTGAAGAAGGTTTGTCCGAACTACGGAAATATGTAGATTCGTATTTGGTAATCTCAAACGACCGTCTGAGAGAAATCTTTGGTAATTTAACGATGACTGCAGCTTTCGCAAAAGCTGATGATATATTAACAACTGCTGCAAAAGGTATCGCAGAGATTATTACTATTCCTGGTTATGTAAACGTCGATTTTAAAGATGTGCGTACTGTGATGAATGATAGTGGTGTCGCGATTATGGGTAATGCTGTTGCGGAAGGTGAAGACCGTGCCATCAAAGCGGTAGAAGGTGCGCTAGCTTCTCCATTGTTGAAAGATAATGAGATCGAAGGTGCGCGTTATATTTTATTGAATATTACTTCTGGTTTAAAAGAAGTAACGATGGATGAAGTAGCTATTATTACGGATTATATCCAAGAGAAAGCGGGTCTTTCTGCAGATCTAATCTGGGGTAACTGTATTGATGAGAACTTTGGTGAGGAATTATCGGTAACGATTATTGCTACAGGATTCCAGACTTCTGAGGAAAGAGATCTGGAACGTGAGAATACGAAAGTTACAATGCCTTTGACTGCAGCTGAACAAGTTGCATCATTTATAAAACCGGTGAACCAGTTCGTTCAAAAAGAGGTAAGCAACACACCTTTAGTAAATCCTGTTCAAACTAATACAGAGAATTTTTCTGCACCTACGACGACAAACGATTTATTTTCAACACCTAAAAACGTTGTTCAACAACAAGCTCAAGTTAAGGTAGAAGAAAATGCGATTATTCGCCATGAATTGAATTTTGAAGAAGTAGTGGAAGAGGAATCATTGTCTATGCAAAAGGGGAATGATTTTCAATTAAAAACATCACCTTCAGTATTTCAATTTCAAATGCCAACAGTATTTGATGAGTATGCTACAGGTTCTGTTTCTGCTCAAGAAGAACAAAATAATAATTTTTCAGCTTCAGTGAATAACAAGGCAGAAATTGAGCAAGTAGAAGAAGAGCAAGTTTCTTTTGAAGATCAGTTGGTGCGTACTAAAGAGCGTATCTTGAGATTAAAAGAATTGAGTATGAAATTGAAATCTTCAAATGGACTTCAAGAATTAGAGAATGAGCCTGCTTATAAAAGAAAGCAGATGTCATTAGATGATACGCCGCATTCTTCTCAATCTCAGGTTTCTAGATTTACCCTGTCATTTGAAGACGGAAATACAGAGATTAGACCCAATAATTCTTTTTTACATGATAATGTAGATTAGTTTATTTTTGAATAAATTATAATAAAAGCTATCTCGTATGAGGTAGCTTTTTTTGTATCTTTAATTTTTAACCATTTATATTGAATGTCATCATATTTATGAATATACACATGACAATAAGCTGTGAAAAATGAGCTTATATACCTGTTTATTCCATATGACAGAAAATTAAATCGTATATATATGAATCATAAAATGAATAATCCAATATGGGTAATGAGTTCTGCTTTTGATAAGCTGGAATTACCAGATTTAATAGATAAAACAAAGGATATAGGTGCTTCTGGCATTGATTTATGCGTGTTTAGAAAAGATGGTACTCGACAAGATCATACTGCAACACATTTAGATTATGAAGGTTTTTCTCGTGAAGACGCAAAAAGCACTTTAGCACTTTTCAATCAGTCGCAACTACAGTTATCTCTGGGTGCTTTTGAAAATATGATTGGTGGAGAAGAGGGGGAACGTATTAAAAATCAAAACCATTTATTAAAACTAATCCGGATTGCTCATTTATTGGGGGGCGATGCGAATAATGTTAAAGTCGGAACTTTTGTTGGTTACAATCATGATCTTGGAAATCAGATTGATGGTTTTCAAAAAAATCTAGATGAATATAAGCGTGTTTTTGCTCCGATTATAAAATATGCTGAAGATCTGGGAGTGACAGTTCTGTATGAAAATTGTCCTATGGAAGGGTGGCGATCGTCTCGTTATACCAGTACTTATAATAATTTACCTGCTGTTTTAGCTGCTCGAAAATTAATGTACGAGATGATACCAAGTCGGGCTCATGGTGAAATCTATGATCCATCGCATGATGTCTGGCAGCATACTGATCCGGTTGCTGTGATAAACGCAATGGATATAGCACGCTTGCATCGCATACATGTAAAGACTACACGCAATTTAAATACGATAGCAAGAACAGATTGGGGTGGTATGTATCCAATGCAACATGTAGATACTGATCTTGCTAAGGCGGCTAATATCGCTATTCCAGCTCATGATTGGGATCGTCATCATTATGAGGCTATGCTGCCTGGTTTTGGAGGTTCGGATAGTATGGATTGGAGAGCATTGGTGGATACGTTAAAAAGTCGTTCTTTTTCTGGTGTATTTGAAATCGAAAATGAGGCTAAAAATTCGAAAGATACGGGTAGTATGGCCGCTATAATGCAAGGATTTAGTGCTTGTGTTCATTTCTTTGCTCCTATGCTGTGGGATCTGGATGAAAAGAATGGATACACCTATCGACAAGAAACAGAACTCATCACGCCAAGTGGCAAAGATATTCCTGTGGTAACGATTGATCAATTACGTTAACTTTTTAAATTCACTCTGCAGATTAGTTTGCAGAGTGAATTCTAAATATTTCAATGAGTTCTGGAATATTAGAGACATTTAATTTTTCAAATATTCGACTCTTATATGTACTTACCGTCGATGGACTTAAATCTAATGTCGTCGAGACTTCAATTATTCCATGTCCTTGGATTAGATATTTAGCAACATCGACCTCCCGATTGGAAAGTCTTGAAAGGGGGTTCATGGTATTCAGCTTGGATTTGCTTTGTGTTAATTTTTTAACATATAAATCTTTTACTTCATCTGACATGTATTTGCCTCTTTCTCTTATTGTAAGTATGGCATTGCTCAATTCAGCCATTGCGGTACTTTTGTTAACAAATCCGGCAGCACCAGCTTCTATATAGCGGAGTGCATATAGTGATTCGTCATAAGAAGAAAATATTAAGATTTTTATAGATTCTTGTATTTCTAGTATTTCTTTTACTACTCTAATATTATTTCCACCAGGCATGTTAATGTCTAGTAAAAGTAAATCGAAAACTTCTTCTTGAAGTAATTTGAGCACTTCATTATAATCTTGGGCCTGCGTAATAACACATTCCGGCATACTTTCTTTTATAATAACAGATGCTCCTAATCGAACGATACTATGGTCGTCAGCAATTAATATTTTTTTCATGGGCGATGTTTAGGAAATATTACTATGCGAATATGTGGTGTTAAAAATAAATAAAAATACTGAAATACAGTTAATAAAATATTTGTAAATATAGCCAAAGATATAATTCTTTTCTGTCTATTTTATTCTATAATGCGATATGTCTTGATTGTTTTAGTGAAAAAACATGAGAAAAAAAGATGATTTTATGTCTATTTTAGCGAAATTAGCTTATATTTAGGTTAAAAATTACAACAGTAAACATTTTATTTTATGGGATTTTTGAAAGAGTTTAAAGAATTTGCTATGCGCGGTAGCGTAGTTGATTTAGCTGTCGGTGTTGTTATCGGTGGTGCATTTGGGAAAATTGTTACTTCTCTGGTGGATGATATCATTATGCCTCCAATTGGTTATTTAACGGGTGGTGTTGATTTTTCACAAATTAAATATGTTCTTAAAGCGGCTGACGAGGTGGCTAAGAAACCTGAAGTATCGATTAATCTAGGAAACTTTATTAATGTCGTCATTCAATTTCTTATTGTTGCATTCTGTATTTTCTTGGTCATTAAGGCTTTGAATTCTATGAAACGTAAAGAAGAGAAAGCTCCAGAAGTAGCGCCAGCTCCACCTAGAGAAGAAGTTCTTTTGACCGAAATCAGAGATTTACTTAAAAACAAGTAATCCCATATCAACATATACATAACAGATAAAGAAAACCTCTCTTTGTCTGTTTTTTTGTTGAATATTCCACTATTTTGGAGAAGTTGCAATTATTGTTTGTAATTCTCTAAAATATATTTTACTTTTGCATTCCTCTTTAGGGAGTTTTATTAATAGAATCAAAAATAATTTAGCATATTAAGCGTCATGAAAAGAACATTTCAGCCATCGCAAAGAAAAAGAAGAAACAAGCACGGATTCAGAGATCGTATGAGTTCTGCAAATGGTAGAAGAATTTTAGCTTCTCGTAGAGCAAAAGGTAGAAAACGCCTTACAGTTTCTGACGAAGGTCGTCACAAAGGTTAATATTTTTGCGTAGCTGGTGGCCAGGAGGCTCGTGTAGTAACGTGGCCTACTTTTCAGTCATCGATTATGATTAAAAATACATTTAAGAAAGAAGAACGTTTATGTAGTGTCAAGTTGATTGATGCATTGTTTCATAAAGGTTCTTCTTTTGTTTGTTATCCCTACCGTATCGTCTTCTATTCACCTTCAGAAGATAGTGGTCTCATTCTAGCAAATTCTTCAACACAAGTCATCTTATCGGTTTCTAAAAGACGATTCAAAAGAGCTGTTGATCGTAATCTGATGAAACGGCGAATGAAAGAATGTTATCGTTTGCAAAAAAATGATAGTTTACTTCCATTTTTAGAGCAGCATCAATTACCTTTGTTATTGACAATACAATATGTTGGTAAGGGCTTGTTAGCGTATGATTTTTTGTATAGTCACATGGGAAAAGCTTTGTTAAAACTACAGAATGAATGTTCTAAATTATATTTGGCAAAAGATAATTAAGCGGTTCTTTAGTCTGCTGTTTTTAGCCCTTATTCGATTTTATCAACTTTTTATCTCCCCTTTTTTAGGCGCCAATTGTCGGTATACACCTACGTGTTCACAATATGGGTATCAAGCCATACAAAAATATGGGCCATTTAAAGGTGGATGGTTAGCAATTAAACGTATTTTGAGTTGTAATCCCTGGGGTGGGCATGGTCATGATCCTGTTCCTTAATTTTTTTTCTATAATTATGTGCATTTATATTTTACAAATCGAAACTTCAACTTCTGTATGTTCAGTAGCTCTTGTTGAATCTGGGCAGGTTCGCCAGCACGAAAGTGTAGATGAACCTCATGTTCACGCTTCTCGACTAACGATTCTTATTCAAACATTATTGGATCGAGAAAATATAGGTTTTGGCGATTTGTCTGCAATCGCAGTAAGTATGGGGCCGGGATCTTATACGGGGCTAAGAATCGGTGTTTCTACTGCAAAAGGTCTATGCTACGCTTTAGATATTCCGCTGATCGCTGTCAATACACTGACGGGCATCTATACAGGTTTTCGCGCCAGTCAGGCACAATTGATACCTTATGACCTGTATATCCCGATGCTGGATGCGAGACGAATGGAAGTTTATTGTATATTTTTTGATCACCTTGGAAAGGTGCTAGTTGATACGCAGGCTTTGATCATTGATACAACTAGTTTTGATCAATACTTGAGTCATTATGATCGAATATGCCTCTTTGGCCCTGGTGCAGATAAACTGGAATCTTCTTTTTCCGATGTGCATGGCGTTGATGTCATTGCGGGTATTCAGACAAATGCTGTTGATATCAGTCAAATTGCATTTGAAAAATACCAGGCTGGTGAATTTGAAGATGTAGCTTATTTTGAGCCTTATTATTTAAAAGATTTTGTGGCAACTACGCCTAAGAAAAAGGTTGGGTTATAGCCAACCTTTTCTTTTGAACCAATAGTAAATCGCTAAGGAAATGCCCAACATAATAGCGATTGCTAATGGATATCCATAGTACCATTCTAATTCGGGCATGTTTTTAAAGTTCATCCCATATACGCCGGCTACAAAAGTAATGGGCATAAAAAATACGGAGAAAATGGTCAATATACGCATGATCTCATTGGTATGGTTGGATGAGATGTTAAAGTATATGTTGAGTAGCTGACTTGTATTTTCCGAAAGATTGTCATACAGCGTATTGGTTCTTAAAAATAGGTCTTTTAAATCTCTGCTATACACATTTCTTTTTTGATTGGCGTGAAAATGTTCTACAATCTCTTTGTATAGAATGATGACCTTTCTGACCACATCAATCTGCCTCTTGATGAAATAGACATGTTTGAGTACTAATTTTTTCTGACGTGCAAGGAATACGCTTTCTTCGTATTCGTCAAGTTTGGTGGATATTTTTGGTAATATTTTTTCAAACGTTGCTAGAGCTGCTGTCGTGATGTGATTGGCTAAATGCTTGGTGTCGCTCAGTTTGGTTGATCTAAAATCAAGCAATTTCATCTTGTGAATAAAATCTACATTTTTTTTATGAAGGGTGATGACAAAGTCTGCACCATAAAAAATAGTAAGACGGTCTGTTATCTCACCAATATTATCTGAATTATCTTTAAATGTTGATGATACCATCCGTAATATGATAAAGGTATAATTATCAAATTCTTCTATTTTGGGTAGATGTTCTGGCTCTAATGAATCTTTAATCGATGCTTGATTGAGCTTGTATTTTTCTTTCAAGGTTTCGAGATCGGTCACACTTGGTTCGAACACATCGATCCATTCATAATTCGCCTGCTCTTTACTTACTATGGTGGATATCATATTATGGAATCGGATTAAGATGTTAAGATAGCGAAGAGATTTTCAATTTGCAAATTGTGTATAAATAAGAAAGCCGCTCAATAGCGGCTTTCTTATTTTCTTATTTTAGAAATGTTATTTCTTTTCTTTTTTATATTCTTCATTTAATTGTTTCACCACTTCATTGGTAATTTCCAATTTTGAATCTGCATACAATACTGTTGGATTTGTTTTTGAATATGTCAACACCAGTGTGTAACCATTATCACTAGCGTGTTTTTTTAAGAATTCAGTAATTTTGTTATATACATTGTTGAATTCAGCAGATTCGTCTTGCGCTAATGAAGAGGATGCGTTTTGATCTAAACGGCTTAATTCATCTTGCTTACGTGCTAATTTTTCTTCTGTAGCTTGTCTTTCAGCTGCACTCAAATTAGGAGCTTTTTGTTGGTAATCTGCTACTTCACGTTGGAAGGCTTGGCTTTTACCTTGCAAGTCGGCTTGTGCTTTTTTAACTTTAGCTTCTAATTTACTTCTGATATCTTTGAAGTACTCATATTTTTGAGATAGAGAATCTGAATTGATGTATACGATTTTCTCAACTTTTGTTGAGGTCTCTTTTGTTGATGTAGAGTCCTTAGAAGATGTCGGACCTGTTGTTTTTGATTCTTGAGAACAAGATACTGCAGCAACCGAAATTGCTAGTCCCAAGGTTACTTTTGATAAAGTTGAAAATATATTACTCATTGTTTATTTGATTACACGTTTTAATAAGAACAAACCTACTATAAAAAAATTACATTTCGGATTTTCGAATGCTAAAATATAAAATAATTATGGAATTATAGCGTATTAAATTGCTTGTGATCACATCTCGTTTACTTGTTAAAGTGGTTAAAATTTCGTATTTTTGATTACAAGTATTTAATTAGTTTCAATGAGCGAAGAAAACAAAAATGCATCATCCTATTCAGCTGATAATATCCAAGTTTTAGAGGGATTAGAGGCTGTACGTAAACGCCCTTCCATGTATATTGGAGACACCGGGGTTAAAGGTTTGCACCATTTGGTATATGAGGTAGTCGATAACTCTATCGATGAAGCCGTTGCAGGTTATTGTACAGATATTTTTGTCACTATCCATAAAGACAATTCTATTTCCGTCAAGGATAACGGACGTGGTATTCCAACTGGTATCAATAAGAAGGAGAATAAATCGGCACTGGAGATTGTAATGACTGTATTACATGCTGGTGGTAAATTTGATAAGGATACGTATAAGGTATCAGGTGGTCTTCACGGTGTGGGGGTTTCCTGTGTGAATGCCTTATCTATTCATTTGTCAGCAGTTGTTCACCGTGATGGTAAAGTTTTTCAGCAAGAGTATGAGAAAGGTAAGCCATTATATACGGTTAAGGAGATTGGAGATTCTGATCTAAACGGTACTATTGTTACGTTTACTCCAGACAGTGAAATTTTCACAACGACTACGGTCTATAACTATGATACATTGGCGAGCCGTCTTCGTGAGTTATCTTTCTTAAATAAAGGGATCAAGTTGTCCTTGACAGATGAAAGGGAGACTTTGGAAGATGGTACTTTACGTCAAGATGTGTTTTTATCTGAAGGTGGATTACAAGAGTTTGTTCAGTTTTTAGATAGTAACCGTCATCCGATTATTCCACATCCGATTTATGTCGAAGGCATCAAACAAGGGATTCCAGTTGAATTGGCTTTACAATATAACGAGACCTACACAGAGAATGTGCATTCATATGTGAATAACATTAACACAATCGAAGGTGGTTCTCATGTTGCGGGTTTCCGCCGTGGTTTGACACGTACTTTAAAAGCATATGCTGATCGTTCTGGATTATTGAAAAATTTGAAAGTCGAAATTACGGGTGATGATTTTCGTGAGGGATTGACAGCTGTTATTTCTGTAAAAGTCGCCGAGCCTCAGTTTGAAGGACAAACAAAGACTAAATTAGGGAACTCAGAAGTAATGGGTGCTGTTGATGTTGCTGTAGGGGAGATTTTAAATATATATTTGGAAGAAAATCCTAGAGAGGCTAAAGCAATCGTTCAAAAAGTCGTTATTGCAGCTCAAGCTCGTGCAGCAGCTCGTAAGGCTCGTGATCTTGTACAAAGAAAAACAGTAATGGGCGGCTCTGGTTTACCTGGTAAGCTAGCAGATTGTCAAGATAACGATCCTACAAAATGTGAGATTTACTTTGTCGAGGGAGATTCAGCGGGTGGTACTGCTAAGTCTGGTCGTGACCGTAAGTATCAAGCGATCATGCCTCTTCGTGGTAAGATCCTGAATGTTGAAAAAGCAATGGAACATAAGATCTATGAAAACGAAGAGATCAAAAATATGTTTACTGCTCTAGGTGTCAGCTTAGGTACTCCAGATGATCCTAAAGCGCTGAATCTAGAAAAATTGCGTTACCATCGTATTATTATCATGACCGATGCGGATGTCGATGGTTCTCACATTACTACGCTTATTCTAACGTTCTATTTCAGATATATGAAAGAACTGATCGAGAAAGGATATATTTATATTGCGACTCCGCCTTTATATTTAGTTAAGAAGGGTAAAGATCATCAATATGCTTGGAATGAAGATCAACGCTTGAATGCTATTCAACAGTTGAAAGGTGGTGGTAAGGAAGATAGTGTGCATGTACAACGTTATAAAGGTCTTGGTGAAATGAATGCAGAGCAACTGTGGGATACAACAATGAATCCTGATACTCGTACATTGCGTCAAGTTACAATTGAAAATGCTGCTGAGTGTGATCGTATATTTTCGATGTTAATGGGTGACGAGGTTGCTCCTCGTCGCGAATTTATCGAACGTAATTCACGTTATGCTAAAATAGATATCTAAAATTTAAGATTAAGATTTTATAAAGGTCTAACTGCTTCGGTAGTTAGACCTTTTTTTGTTATAAATTGACTACATCTCTTGTGTAATTAAAATAATAACCGTAAATTAAATATTTTATTAGTTTTTCTTGATATTTAAATTGACTTTTTATACATTCAAGACTACTGGTAAGCCTAATTAAATCGTTTAAGAAAGGAAACTAGAACCTTTATGTCGAGAACCAATTATTCATTATTTAACCTAATATGGTTTATTAAATGAATAATTAAGCCCTATTATACTTGCTAATGCTGCGTCTGTTATTGCTGATCCTGAGGTGATAGTTATTCCAACATTTTAAAATGTGCATATGTTATTTTAATTATAACGTATATCTCTAATTTTTTTCGATTGCTTTTTACAAAGCTTTCGGGAAATAATGTTGAATCCATGATGCCAATTTAACATATGGAGCATCATCTATTTTCAATATTTCTAATGAGTAACTACGTATAGCAAAAGCCTATGAAATTAAAACTCTACTTATTATCTTGGATTTTCCTGCTGGACCCATCCTATATCTTTGCTCAAGAAAATCCTGAATTGACCTTAGACCAATTATTTGAACAGCTTTTGGAAGAATTGGATCAAGACGTAGATGCAAGTGAAATATCTGAGCGTTGGTCCCATTATATCAAGCATCCGATCAACCTGAACACAACTGATGGTGATGAGTTGCAGGACTTATTATTTCTGAGTATGCTTCAAATTGAGAATTTGTTGGCACATCGAAAGGAATCTGGCGATTTTATTTCGGTGCAAGAGCTGCAAAGTATTGCTGGTTTTGATGTTCGAACGGTTCAAAATTTACTTCCATTTGTTACTGTTTCGAATACGATCCACTATCGGGACTTTACATTGAAAAATTTAGTGACAAAAGCTGAACAGGAAGTGATGTTGCGCTATGGTCGTTTACTGCATCAAGCTAAAGGTTATCAGATCAGGGATACGACTCGGTCTCGTTACCTAGGAGATCCCAATAGATACTTGATACGGTATCGTTTTAATTATAATAATAAGATTCGATTGTCCATCAATATGGATAAAGATGCTGGAGAACCTTTTTTTAGGGATAAACAGCGTTATGGTTTTGATTTTTACTCGGCAAGTTTGTCTATTCGTGATCTTGGTAAAGTAAAGCAGGTGGTAATTGGCGATTTTGCTTTGCAAATAGGCCAGGGTTTGACGATGTGGAATGGTTTAAGTTTTGGTAAGGGTAGCATGATTGAAAGTGCGGCTAGACAGGGTGCTGGATTGAGATCATATACTTCACTGAATGAGGCTAATTTCTTAAGAGGGATATCGGGTACTATAGCTATTGGTCGGTTTGAACTTACACCTTATATTTCTTATAG
Source organism: Sphingobacterium sp. MAE (assembly GCF_056711605.1). Lineage (NCBI taxonomy): Bacteria > Pseudomonadati > Bacteroidota > Sphingobacteriia > Sphingobacteriales > Sphingobacteriaceae > Sphingobacterium > Sphingobacterium sp. MAE. The sequence continues at coordinate 945,264 of NZ_CM160044.1, forward strand.
GCTCATTGATGGAAATGTGAAAGTGATTAATGATGAAAGAGCAATAACTACATTGGCAATTTCAGGTCTTCATCGAACTCCTACTGAACAAGGGTATAGAAAGGCTATTGGGCAGCTGGTGTACGGGAATAATATCATGTATAGCAAAAATAGATTGAAAATTGGGGGCAATTTTGTCGCGACTCATCTTGATGGAAGCAAATTGCTTGGGAAAAGACCTGAAAATAAGTACGACTTTGAGGGAAATTTACTGCGAAATGCAAGTGTCTATTATAATTATACGTTTCGTAATTCTTATTTTTTTGGTGAGCTTGCAACTAGTCTCGATAGTGGATATGCTTGGTTAGCAGGTGCGATCACTGGCATATCTCCTCAGTTTTCTACTGTGTTGTTATACCGGGATTATCAGAAGAATTACCACAGTTTTTTTGCGCAATCAATGGGTGAAACGAAGGGTGCGCGCAATGAAAAGGGACTCTATACAGGATTGGTCTACCATCCTTCTCGAAAAGTTCAGTGGACTACTTATGTTGACATTTTTAAATTTCCATGGCTTCGTTATCGTGTATCGGAACCTTCTTCGGGGTATGATGTCTTATCTCAATTTTCTTATATCTGGTATAAAAGAGGACATTTATCTTTACGTGTACGCTATCGTGTCAAGGAAGAAAATGCTGAAAGTACCAACGATGCTGCTACTGGATTAGCAGAGGTAAGCAAAGCTCAATTAAGATTGGAATATAGGTATAAACTGAGTAACGTTTGGAGTATCCGTAGTCGTGGAGAGGGAACCCAATACCAGAAGGGGCTGGGGGACAAACAATATGGCTGGATGGTCTATCAGGATTTGTTTTTTAGTCCGGATCAAAGTAAAATGACAACGAATTTACGTATTGCTTATTTTCATACGGATAGTTATAATACACGGATATATGCTTATGAGAATGATGTTTTATATGCTTCTTCATTTCCATTATACTATCAAAAAGGTTGGCGCTTTTATAACAATGTGCGATATAGGATAGGTCAAGGTATTGATGTATGGGCCAAAGTATCGGCATTTTATTATCCTGGATTAGCAAGTATAGGATCAGGTTTAGATGTGATCCAAGGTAATCTGAAATCAGAAATTAAATTGCAGTTAAGATTCCAATTCTGATGAGAACTAATTTTTATGAACAGATGAAGAAAGTTCCTTTTCTTAAATTTCTGTTTTTTTACGGTTTAGGTATATGGATAGCGAATGCTAGTAGAGCTGACGATAGTCGTTTTATTATGGTTCAAATATCACTTGTTATTAGTGTTATCATTCATTTTATCTTCTTTTTTCAACGTTCGAGATTGGGTGTTTTATTTATGATCAATGGTTATTTCATGTTATCTGTATTTGGAATGTGGAATATTTGGAGGACATACGCTGATATTGATCGTGCTCATTTTTACGGGAAGGCAAGTGAACAGTTGGTCGGGATTGTGGATGATGAGCCTATTGTGAAAAATGGTATAGTCAGATTTCCTGTTAAAGTGCTAGCACAGCAGATCGGAGTATCTTTTAGAAAAGCTACGGGTAAACTTATGATGACTATCGTATTGGATAGTACTACATCGATTGGTTATGGTGATGAGCTCATGTTTGTCAATAAGATACAACAAATACCTACATCTTATAATCCGCTTGAATTTGACTATAAGAATTATCTGATGCATCAAGGTATCCATGCTCATATCTTCTTGAATGCTCATGAATATAAGATTATTAATCATAATAAAGGATGGCATATAAAGGCTTTGGCACTTCAGATAAGGCAAAATTTAGTTGATAAATTTAAAAAGTATGTGGCAGATGAGGAATCTTTTCAAATTGCTGTAGCACTTATCGTCGGATATAGGACGATGATGTCTTCTGAGGTTATACAGACATTTAGCAATACTGGGACTATTCATGTGTTGAGTGTTTCGGGTATGCATGTCGGCATTGTGTTCTTGTTTCTGATGTGGATATTAAAGCAATTAAAAGGAAATGATGCTTTTAATGTTTTTAGGCTTGTTTTATTACTGTTATCAATATGGGCTTATACTATTTTAACAGGTATGGCTCCCTCGATTTTAAGGGCTGCGATAATGCTTAGTTTTTTCTTGATTTCTAGATTGATACAGCGGGAAGCTAATATGTTAAATACGATGGCATCATCTGCATTCGTACTGCTTTTATTGGAGCCGAATATGCTATTTGATATCGGGTTTCAGTTATCTTATTGTGCGGTGTTGGGTATTGTTTTACTTTTTCCATTATTTAAATGTCCAATTTTTCTTGATGGCAGTCGCTTTGGACGTATAGGTTGGGATAGTATCATGATTTCATTAAGTGCCCAAATAATGACTGCTCCTTTGGCTCTATATTATTTTGGTCAGTTTCCGAATTACTTTTTGATCGCAAATGTGCTCGTTATCGTCCCTGTTACCATCATCATGTATGTAGGAATAGGAATGCTGTTTAGTCCGTTTGAAATTGTGAATGTTTGGTTAGGAAATATAATGCAATGGTGTATCCAAATGATGTTCGAGATGTTGAAGTTCTTGGATCAATTGCCCTTTGCAACATGGACAGGTCTTATTTTTTCTCCGCTTATGGTTCTGCTCAGTATTGCAGTGGTATTGGTAGGTAGCTATGCATGGTACTGGAGAAATAAATCTGCTTTATATTGCAGCACTATTTTTTTATTTGTTTTAATCATACTATTTAGTTACCAGCAATATGTTCAATTAAATTATAGCGGTTTTCGTATTTATAATACGAGAAAAGAAATCACTCTTGCCTTTATAAATAAGAGTAAGGTTACTTTAATTAGTTCTTTTGATTCCTTAAATTCTAGAAATTTAGTCTATAGTGTCAATCGGGATTTAACGCGATTTTCAAACTGGAAAGATATTGATTTTATTTCATTGGCTTCAAGTGATTCTCTCAGGACAAATTATCTCATTCAGAAATCAAATTTTACCGTTCAAATGCTAGAACATGGATCTCCTGCGGTGCAGCCGACAGATATCTTGGTTGTACGCAAAAATAGTAAATGGAATTTTGTCGATCATATTAAACTTGTTGACCCGAAGCTTGTTTTATTTGATGGTACAAGCAGTGACGCCAATATCAGAATTTGGGAGCATCAACTGGATAGTTTGGGGGTGGCTCATTATAGCATAAAAAATAATTTTGCGTATGTTTGGGATCAGGAGTTATTATGAGTTTAGATAGCATCAGCATTTTAAAACAGTATTGGGGACATGATAGTTTTCGTCCATTACAGGAAGAAATCATTCAATCTGTTCTGGAGAAGAGAGATACGTTGGCACTTTTGCCAACCGGGGGTGGCAAATCAATTTGTTTTCAAATTCCGGCAATGATGCTGCCAGGCATTTGTATAGTTGTAACGCCATTAATCGCTCTGATGAAAGATCAAGTGCAGCATCTTAAAGATATCGGTATCCAAGCGGTTGCGATCTACTCGGGTCTGAAGCCTAGAGAAGTGGATATTATTTTAGATAATTGCATTTTCGGGCAGATCAAATTCCTGTATTTATCTCCGGAGCGTCTCTACAGTGAATTGGTACAGGAACGTATCAAACATATGCCTGTCAATCTTTTTGCCATTGATGAAGCTCATTGTATCTCACAATGGGGGTATGACTTCAGGCCTCCTTACTTGCAACTGGGTAAATTAAAGGAATTACATTCTGATGTACCTTTCCTTGCGTTGACGGCTACGGCAACGACTGCGGTCATCGCAGATATCCAAGATAAACTGCAGTTTAAGCAGAATAATGTATTTGTCAAAAGTTTCTTGCGCGATAATCTAGGTTATATGGCCCTAGAAGAAGAAAATAAAGCTGGACGGATGATCCGAATCATTCAAAAGCTGGGTGGTTCAGGTGTCGTATATGTTCGTAATAGAAGAGAAACACAGGAGGTAGCCCGTTATTTAGTAAATAATGGGATTAGTGCCGATTTTTATCATGCTGGATTATTAGGAAAAGAACGTGATAGCAAGCAAGAGGCTTGGATGCAAAACCGGACTCGTGTCATTGTGGCTACAAATGCTTTCGGGATGGGAATCGATAAACCTGATGTCAGATTTGTTATTCATTTGGATATTCCCGAATCTTTAGAAGCTTACTATCAGGAAGCAGGTCGGGCTGGTCGAGATGGAAAAAAAGCGTTTCCTGTCTTATTGTATCAACAGGGAGATAAGGACCGTCTTTTAAAAAATGTTAAACTTAGTTTTCCTTCTGTCGCTTTTATTCAACAGGTATACCATCATTTATGTAATCATTTTCAAATCCCATATGGAGCGGGTGAGGGGCTTACATTTGATTTTGATGTTGTCGCTTTTATAAAAAAATATAAAATTGAAACAATACCGACTTTGAGTGCGCTCAAATTTTTAGAAAAAGACGGATGGTTAGCGGTATCGGAAGCAGTTTTTATTCCTTCAAGGTTTAAATTTGAAGTCAATCATCAGGAATTATACAAGATCCAAGTACAATACGAGCGGTACGATAAACTTATAAAAGCAATTTTACGATCTTATGGTGGTGTTTTTGATGATTATATTACCATAAATGAATATGAGTTTGCTAAGAAATTAGGGGTATCTTATGAGCAGATTGTCAGCTTAATCCATGCTTTGGTACAAATGGAAATCGCAAGCTATATACCACCTACTGATGCTCCTCAATTATCGTTTTTACAAGATCGTGTCGATTATAAAAATCTATATGTCGATCATGTTTTTATTAGAGAAAGGCAACAGGTCAAAATTACTCAAGTGGAAGCCATGCTCAATTATATTGAGCATTCACCTTGTCGCAGTCAATCACTCCTTCAGTATTTTGGTGAGCAGAATACCTTGTTTTGTCAAGTTTGTGATCTTTGTCTTATTCGGAATCATAAGGTGATGATGCACCGTAATATTAAGCTAGAGATTGAACGTATTTTACTGCGTAAACCACAAACTATTCAAGATCTGATCGGACAAATTTCTATTGGTGATGATGAGATAAAATTAGATGTGGTGAGAAGCTTAATCGACAGCCATAAGATTCGGATAGTTGAGGATCTTTACTTCTGGAATACGAAGATCTAATTTGAAATCTAAATCTATTTAATTTTTCACCTGCTATTTATTAAAATAGCTATGTTGTATAGCCATATTATCCGTTAATCTAAGCGTTTAATTATTTTGCTTTATTTTTTTTTGGATCTAATCATTTCCCGCTCTATTTGTTTTGTGTTTTTGTGGATGTGTAGACCTATTGGGCAATAGGTAAATCAAGATCTTCTTGTCCCCACTCGGACCAAGAACCATCATATACTTTGATGTTTTGATTACCGATTAAATGACTAGCAAAAGCTAATATGGATGCTGTGACTCCAGAACCACAAGAGAAGATTTGTTCATGGGTAGCATTGAATGTTTCAAATAATTTTTTCAATTCCTCTTTTGAACGGTAGTTATTTCCTTCTAGTACTAGATCAAATGAAAGATTAGATGAATATGGAATATGTCCTCTTCTTAATCCTGCTCTTGGTTCAGGGGCTGATGCGGTAAATCTAGCTTGGCTACGAGCATCTATAATACGTGTTCCGCTATTTTGATATTGCGTTAATATATAATCCTTATCTGCATACCATGCTCTATTAAATCGTGCTTCACCGCTGCCTTTAGCTAATGGTTTTATGTATTGATCAGCTATTGGCTCATGTTTTTCTTGCCATGCAGGCAATCCCCCATCTAAAACATAAACTTGTTCAAAACCCATCACTTTGAACATCCACCATGCTCGAGGACTTGAATATACACCCCACCGATCATATAGTATAATGATGCTATTTTGGTTAATACCTAATTCTTGAATGCCTTTTGTAAATACTTCTGTCGAAACGAGTGTATGTGGTAGGGGACTACTGTGATCTGAGAATGTGTTCTCGATATCGAAGAATAGGGAGTTTGGTATCAATGCTAATTGCGCATCTTTTAAGGACTGTCCCACTTTGTCAATCGTGCAGTCTAATAAGATGACATTAGGTTTTTCGTATTCTTTTTGCAGCTGTGCTGTGGTAATGAGGGAAGATGGAAAATACATTTTTTACTAAATTTACGTTAGGTAAATTTAATTATGTTTTTGATATAAACAAAAAAGCCCTAGCAATTTGCTAGGGCTTAATATGATTGAGTTGATGCTAAAAACTATTTACCGTTTTTCTCATCACCTTCCATTTGCTCTTTCAATTGTGCAAGAACGTCTAAGTCACCTAATGTAGATTTCTCAACTGAATCTTTCACTTTTTTAACAGCATTGTTAGCTACTTTAGCTTCTTTTTTACGAGCATTGAATTCTTCAACACGTGCTTCAGCTCTTTCATCTTCCCAAATACGAGAGTGAGAAATTACTAAACGTTTGTTTTCTTTGTTGAATTCAATGATTTTGAATGAAGCAACTTCATCAACTTTAAGTGCAGAATTATCTTCTTTTACAGAGTGTTTAGATGGACAGAATCCTTCAACACCATATTGTAAAGCAACGATATCACCTTTGTCTCCAACTTTCAATACTGTACCTTCATGAACTGAATCAATAGTGAAGATTGTTTCGAAAGTATCCCAAGGGTTCTCTTCTAATTGTTTGTGACCTAAAGATAATTTTCTGTTTTCTTCATCTAATTCTAAAACAACAACATCTAATTTTTCACCAACTTTAGTGAATTCGTTAGGGTGGTTGATTTTTTTAGACCAAGATAAATCAGAGATATGGATCAAACCGTCGATACCTTCTTCTAATTCTACGAACACACCGAAGTTAGTCATGTTTTTAACTACTGCAGTTTGTTTAGAACCAACTGGGTAACGCTCAACGATATTTTTCCAAGGATCTGGAGTCAATTGTTTGATACCTAAGCTCATTTTACGTTCTTCGCGATCTAAAGTTAAGATCTCAGCTTCGATTTCATCGCTTACTTTTAAGAACTCTTGTGGAGAACGTAAGTTTTGAGACCAAGACATTTCAGAAACGTGAATTAAACCTTCAACACCTGGGATGATTTCTAAGAAAGCACCGTAATCAGCAACTGTTACGATTTTACCTTTTACTTTAGAACCAACAGCTAAGTCTTTATCTAAAGATTCCCAAGGATGCTCAGAAAGTTGTTTCAAGCCTAAAGCGATACGTTTTTTCTCATCATCAAAATCTAATACTACCACGTTGATAGTTTGATCTAATGATAATACCTCTTTTGGATGCTCGATACGACCCCATGAAATATCAGTAATGTGAAGTAAACCATCAACACCACCTAAATCGATGAACACACCGAAATCTGTAATATTTTTAACAGTACCTTCTAATACTTGTCCTTTTTCTAATTTAGATACGATTTCAGATTTTTGGTTCTCTAAGTCGTTTTCAATTAAAACTTTGTGTGATACGACAACGTTTTTAAATTCGTGGTTGATTTTAACAACTTTGAATTCCATTGTTTTACCAACGTAAACATCGTAATCACGGATAGGTTTGATATCGATTTGAGATCCTGGTAAGAATGCTTCAACACCTTTGATATCAACAATAAGCCCACCTTTAGTACGGCTTTTAACAAAACCGTTAATGATAGCATCATTTTCCAATGCTTCATTGATAGCTTCCCAAGATTTTTGAGTTTTAGCACGTTTGCGAGATAATACTAATTGTCCATTAGCATCTTCTTGCGACTCTACGAAAACATCAACTACATCGCCAACTGCCAATTCTGGTAAGTCACGGAATTCAGATAATGAAACCAAACCGTCAGATTTGAAACCAACATTCAAGACAACGTCTTTACTGTTGATAGAAACAACAGTACCTTCGATAATTTCACCTTGATTGATTTGGTTGAAAGTACCTGCGTATTGTTCTTCTAATTTAGCGCGCTCAGCCTCGCTGTAATTTCCGAAACCTTTGTCACTAGCATCCCAGTCGAATTCACCTTCTGGAGTGATCCATGTGTTAGATTTGATTTCTTCGATTAGTTTTGAATCAGCCTCTGATTCAATTTTTTCTGTGTCTTTCACCACTCTGGTGTCAGCGCCTTGTAGCTCTGCGTTTTTCGCTGCTAACTCTTTTTCTACTTCTTGTTTTTTTGCCATTAATTATTTTTTCTCCTTTTCCCCACTTTGTAGGGACTGCAAAAATACGAAAAACTTTTATTAACAAGTATTTATATATTATTTTTTTTAAAATGTTATCCACATTACATTTATTCTTGGGTATTATAAATAGATACACCATCAGTTAAGTAGACCACATATCCAGGTATACGTGTTAAAATAGAGGTAATAAAACGATCTATATCATTTAGAGCTCCAATTATTGTGTATTTATAAGTTGTTGTAAAATAGTTATTTATAATTTGTAAGGTTGTGCTATTGTAACAGATGGATGGATCCGTTTCCACATACTTAATGTATCAAATATCATTTAGTAAGCTAATGATAGCGAAAGGATGCTTGTTGTGGATAACCCAATTTTTTTAATCGGACTATGGAGCGGGAAAATGGATAGGAGATTATTGTTCATTAATACCTTTAAATGAATTGTATGATTTTGGTCGTACTATTTTAATGCTTTGTTTGGATAATGCAATTGCAGCATTCAATTCATACCCGATCAGCAATATTAATGTATTGAGGTACATCCAGATCATAATTACAATTAAGGTGCCGATAGAACCGTATAGTTTGTTATATGTACCAAAGTGGTTGATGTAAAATGCAAAACCAGAAAAGGTCAGGATGGCTAATATTGTTGCCAGTGTAGCCCCTGGACTAAACAATTTCCATCTACGGGATGATGTCGGGGCAAATTTATAAAGACAGCTTACGGTAAAGAAATAAATTCCAAATATGATAAGCCATCGTGCTGCTTTGATAACGAATGCCCAGAAGCTTTTGGTGATCGCGATACTGTCTTTTAAATAATTGACAATAATGCCGGCATACGTAAATATGGTCATTCCTACTGTTAGTGCGGTGATGATCAAAAAAGCAAGTCCAAGTGCAATCATTCTACGCTTGATCCATGTTCGTTTTTCCGCCATGAGGGATGCTTTATTGAAAGCCCGCATCATGGATGCCATACCATTGGTCGCAAAATATGTGGCTAATATAAAACCGAAAGATAGGAGACCGCCATTCTGATTCTTGATAATATCTTCTAGTGTTGTTTCGACGACTTCATAGGCATTTCGCGGGATCACAACTTCTAAAAACTCTAAAAGCTGTTCCTGAAAATTGTCTATGGGTATATAAGGAATCAACGTAAAAAGAAAGATAATGCCAGGAAAAATGGCTAACATGAAACTATAAGAAAGGGAAGATGCCTTACTTAAGATTGAATCACGGGATATTTCTTGAAAAAAAAATACAGCTACTGTATATAATGGTAGAGATCCGAATCCAGGTAAAATGACCGCTTTGCTCCATTCAACAACTTGATTGTAAGGTTTTAATTGCAATAAGTAGTGATGAATCTTTGACATGATTAATCAAAATATTTCGACATTTTATCTAAAAAAATGGCGGGTGGCATTGTCGGTTTATTTTTGACGATATCGACAAAAACCAACGTTGTCTCCCCCGTATTTACTAATTCTTGTTTTTCGTTGAATAATTCATATTCAAATATAATTCTTACAGCAGGCTTGATACGGATGGTTGTTTTTATGGTTATCAAATCATCATATCTTGCCGGCTTGATGTATTTGCACTTCATCTCGATGACAGGTAACATCACACCCATATCTTCTAATTCTCGATAAGAAAATCCGGTACTTCTAAGCATTTCAGTGCGTGCTATTTCGTAAAATGCGGCATAATTTCCATAGTACACATATCCCATTTTATCGGTCTCAGCATAGCGTACACGGGTTTGATATTCGAATTGAAACATATTATTTTTTGATATTTCGTTCGTCTAATGCTTTTTGAAATTTACGTGCATTTATTTGATGTTCGGCAACATTTGTGGCAAACGCATGATAACCTGAAAAATCTTCTTTGGCACACATATAAATATAATCATGGTGCTTGTAGTTCAGCACCGCATCTATTGCTACAATACTTGGCATCATAATCGGACCTGGAGGGAGACCTTTGTAGACGTAAGTGTTATAAGGATTATCTACTCTCAAGTGTTTATTTAGTACACGACGGATAGTGAAATCGTTATTGGCAAAAATAACTGTTGGATCTGCTTGTAATAACATTCCTTTTTGCAGCCTGTTTAAATATAAACCAGCTATAGCAGGCATTTCATCTTTATGCAATGCTTCACCTTTTACAATTGCTGCAAGTGAACTTACTTGCTGAGGTGTCAAATTGATTGCTTTTGCTTTAGCCAAACGCTCCGGTGTCCAAAATTTTTCCCATTCATCATGAAATCTGGCAAATAGCTTTTCAGGTGTTGTATTCCAATACAGCTCGTATGTATTCGGGATAAACATCGCAATGAAATTGTCCTTAGTAAAACCATACGATTTTGCTAGATCTTCATTATTGAGTAACGTCAAAAATGTAACAGAATCTGCTTCAAAATTATCTGCTAATTTTGCGGCGAAATTTTCTTTTAAACGGATATTTTCAAACCTAAACTTAACTGGTTCCTGATAACCACCTCTTAAATTACCAATAAATCTTCTGTTGTTCATACCAGGTGTCAATGCGTAACGTCCGGGCTTAACATTATCGGTGTAATTTTGATATTTTGCTGCTCTATCAAAACTAGTAGGATCGGAAACTATTTTTTGTTCTTTGATGTTTTGCAATACTTGTGCATAAGTGTCTCCTGTATTGATATATAAATATTTTTGATTGTCGGTAACATTTGACGCTAAGAAGGTCTTGTAAGCCGTCCAACCAAAATAACCTCCAACGACAAAGATCAGGAGAATGCTAATTTTTAACCAACTTGGTATTTTCTTTTTATTTTCCATTTTTATGGATTTGTTTTTTGTTTTTGTGTTGAAGAAGGATTTGTTGTTGTAGGAGTAGTCGGAATGCTATTTGACAAAGTGAGGTCAATTTTAGAACCAATACTTGTTATACCTGTTTCTAATCCTGGAAATTGTGTAATGACACGCGCGGTACTGGTGTCTGAAACACCAATATCATATGTAACAGTCCCTAAGGATAATCCTATTCCTTGAAGTGCAAATTTTGCTTCTGCAACAGTAAGCCCTGACAAATCTGGTATTTGAACTTCATTTGCACCTTGACCATTACCGAGTATTAAATCAATCTTAGATCCTTTTGTAATCATTCTGCCTTCACGAATAGACTGTCCTGCAAATTGGGCATCTAATACGATGTCTCTTGCGATATCAGCCACATAAGTTGTATCACCTATACGTAAATTATGATTTTTTAGTATGGAAGAAGCTTCAATTAATGTTTTATCCTTAATTTTAGGGAACGCAATTTCAGGCGCTACTTGTGTAATAATGGTCAGATAAATTGTTCTTCCGGTTTTTACATGAAATTTGGGTTCAGGATCTTGCTCAATCACCAAGCCGGGTTTAGCATCCATTTGATACACAGAATCAATCTGATATTCTAAATTAGCATTCTCTAATGCTGAAATAGCAGCACTGACATGTAATCCCTTTACTTGTGGGACTTCGATGGACTCATCATGTTTCGTATATACTTTTAAACCTAAATAGATGAATAGGAAAATTGCTAAAACAAAACCTATGGCAATTAGAAGATTGTTTCTAAACGTATTAGTTCTTAAATATTGTAATATTTTTGACATTTATATTTCTTTAAAAAATCATTTTATAGTATTCTTTTCAAGCAAGTTTAGCGCCATTATTTGTTTCGAATACACTTCATTTAATTATTGAACAAAATTATTCGTTTTTCTGTGTATCGCAAATTATATTTGCTATAAGAATCACTATAATTTTATGAAAACAAAAATAGCATTAATAACTGGAGGTTATACAGGCGAAGCGGAAGTTTCTTTTAAAAGTTCGGCATTTGTTTATTCACAGTTGGATCATGACAAATATGATATCTATCAAATTACGATTACACAGGATGCTTGGTTTTATGTAAGTGATTCTGGGATAAAATGTCCTATCAATAAAGAAGATTTCACCTTATTGCTCAATGATAGCATATTGAAGTTTGATTTAGCATTTATCATGGTACATGGTTCTCCTGGTGAGGATGGTCGTCTGCAAAGTTATTTTGATTTAGTGGGTATACCTTATACTTCTTGCGATGCCTTGACTTCGGCGCTGACCATGAATAAGGGATATACAAAAGCAATACTCGCAGATATTGAACATATAAACTTAGCAAAATCGGTGTTATTATTTGATACGCAACGTGCAGAAGGTGTGTCCTTAGTGGAAGAGAAATTATCACTTCCGTATTTTGTAAAACCAAATGCTGGGGGTAGTAGTATCGGTATGACAAAAGTAAAAGTTGCTGAAGAGTTACAGGCCGCTATTGATAAGGCTTTTGATGCGGAGAATACAGGGAGCCAAGTGATCATAGAGGAGTTTGTACATGGACGTGAATTTTCTGAAGGAATCTATCGTAATATAGATGGTGAATTGATTGTACTTCCTGCAACGGAGGTGAAAACTACACGTGAGTTTTTTGATTTTGAGGCAAAGTATATTCCTGGATTAACAGAAGAAATCACTCCTGCAGATCTTAATGAAGAACAACAATCTCGAATTGCAAAGATATTAAAGGAAATTTATGTGCGATTGAATTGCAAAGGAATGGTCCGTATTGATTTCTTTTTGGAAAACGATACGGATAAGTTTTATTTTATTGAGATCAATACCATTCCAGGACAAACTCCGCAGAGCTTTATTCCGCAGCAAGTACGTGCGACTGGGATGACTGAACAAGAGTTTTATGGTACTTTAATTGAAGTGGCTCTGAAAAGATAATCGATAAAAGATGAATTTTTAAAAAAAAAACGCTTTACGATAGGTTGTAAAGCGTTTTTTTTTATTTTCTAAAATCAAATTTTGAGAGATCGGGTTTTACTTTTTTATCTCTTTTAAGTTCTTCTTGATAGATGACCTGACCTATGTTTTTGAGAAATGGATAAGTGACGGTGTCATACTCATAGATTCCATCATTATAAATCCCATTTTCATTAGATTGTACAACTACTGCAAGTAGAAATTCTATTCCTTTCTCAAAATCAACAATATATGCATTGTCTATATTGTATCCATACGAATCGCCATATTTATTGAAGATACGGATATTTGGATTTAGAGATGCTTCTTTGTCGCGACCATAAAAAAGTAATTTACTGTAGGTGGGCCAAAATTCTGTTGTGTCGTATTTAGGATAATCAGATTCAAATGGGTACCGAGACATGTAGTCATATATAAACGAGTAATCTTCTTTGGTAAGTTGAAATCTTTCACGCGACTTAAATGCTTCTGGGAATAATAATTTTTTTAATATCATTTGTTGGTCATCTAAGGGATATACATTGAGCCCCTCAAAACTCCATGGTTCGTAAATAATTTCATCTTTATCATTCATATAACCTTTTCCCTGAACTGTATTTTGAAGCTTAATTGGATAATCATTTGGATCATATTGTGCCTCTTGTTTATAGACCGGATTGTCTCCTTGATAAAACGTTATTGAATTTGTATGTTTTGCCCAGATACCTTTATCTCCAATTGCAAGCCTATTGACAATGCGACTATTTTTGGTACCATGTTTTATCAATTTGCTATTCAATTCGGCTCGACCAATAAATTCAAACAGTCTATTTTGAGCATCATTGTCACTTGTCAAAAGGATTTTTTTTATATATTGACCAATTGAGGGGAGCCCATTTTTAGCAGATTGGTCTTTTGATACAGCGGTTTGCTTTTCATAAGATGAATCTATTCTTAACGGTGTGTCTTTTGATAATCCTACCCTGTTTAGTTCATTTATTTTTTCTAATGCTAAAATTGCTGTTGGGAGTTTTACAGTGCTGGCAGGATAAAAATACCAGTTGGGGTTTAATCTATAGCTGAATGATCTAAAATGCGGTACATTGTTTTTATCTCTGTCAATCTGCGTATAAAGAATCTGAACTTCATTTTTATTGGGGTGATCTAAGATTTTTTGAAAAAGTTCGGGATGGCTTCTTAGAAGTTTTTCGAGATAAATCGTGTCCATTTTTTGAGCAAAGGAATAAGGTATGAAACTTATGAATAAAAGAGTGAGGTATTTACACATATCGGTTTAGGTCTGATAATTTTCGAAAGGTAGTTTTATGATTAAGGCTTCCTATTATTTAGGAAGCCTCATATTATTTTCTTACATATACTTGAAAACTATAATCAAAAGCATGTTTTTCGTCTTTTACATGTTTTTCTTCGCTTTCCAGCTCCCATTCCTGTGCTGGTAAATCAGGAAAGTAAGCATCTCCTTCTATAGTTGTGTGCAGTCGAGTGAGCAAAACTTTATCGGCAAATGGTAGTGTTTGTTTAAATATTTCGCCACCACCGATGATAAAAATTTCTCTTTCATCTCTGCAGTAGTTCAATACTTCTTGAAAACTATTGGCAATATCTACCTCATCGGATTTTGCTGTCATATCACGAGTTAAAATGATATTCCTGCGATCTGGTAGTGGTTTTCCTAATGATTCAAAGGTTTTTCTACCCATGACTACACTGTGTTCTAATGTGTTTTTTTTGAAATATTTAAGGTCATTAGGTAAGTGCCAAGGCATTTTATTTCCTTTGCCGATGACGTTATTTTCAGTTGCGGCTACGATTAATGTTATTTTCAATTTACTCATATTTATATTTTACACAAAAGTATAGGAATCATTATTGTTAAACTGCCACTGGTGCTTTGATATGCGGATGTGACTCGTAGTTTAGCAATTCGAAGTCTTCAAATTTGAACTCGAAAATATCCTTTATTTCTGGATTGATTTTTAATTGAGGTAATGTCTTGGGCGCACGGCTTAATTGTAGTTCTGTTTGTTCGAAGTGATTACTGTAAATATGGGCATCTCCTAATGTATGAATAAACTCAGCGGCTTCCATATCACATACCTGAGCGACCATCATCGTTAACAATGCATAAGAAGCGATGTTAAAAGGTACACCTAAAAAGATATCTGCACTTCTTTGATACAGCTGACAAGATAACTGTGGTTTTAAAATTCCATTTTCAGGATCGGCAGGGGCAACATAGAATTGAAAAAATGCATGACATGGAGGCAAAGCCATATTTTCGATTTCTGCAACATTCCAAGCTGAAACAATTATTCTTCTCGAATCTGGTGATGTTTTTAATTGCTTGATGATGTTTTCAATCTGGTCAATATGTCCACCATCGGGTGTTGGCCATGATCGCCATTGTGAGCCATAAACAGGACCTAAATTACCATTTTCATCTGCCCATTCGTCCCAAATGCTTACTCCATTATCTTTTAAATATTTGATGTTTGTATCTCCCTTCAAAAACCAGATTAATTCATGCAGAATAGATCTTAAATGTAACTTTTTTGTCGTCACCAATGGGAAGCCTTCTTTTAAATTGAAACGCATCTGATATCCAAATACACTCTTAGTTCCTGTTCCAGTACGGTCAGTCTTAGTGACCCCATTTGTATATACGTGCTCTAGTAAGTCAAGGTATTGTTTCATTGTAAATAGTTGCTTTTATTTATTTGTGATTATGAAATGACGAAGCTTTTTGAATTTATGATTGCTTTAAAGCTGATCATGATATAAACATATAATATTATATACGAAGGTAAGATATTTTTGAAGTATTCACATTATGATTCTAAAAAGTGCGTGCGGGTAAAACTGAAATAGGCTCTTTTTAAGAGATCTTATAAATAGGCGAAAAATAGTGATATGAAGTCCATGGCTCCTTTATTTGAATCATTAAAATCTCATAATTAATTGAAAAGCGTGTAAATCAGAATTAAGAATTTTCATTTGGAGCTTTTTGTTGTATTTTTGCAAAATCATTATGAGTAAAAAAGTAGCTTTCTATACCTTAGGATGTAAATTGAATTTTTCAGAAACATCCTCCATAGGTCGAGTCTTTCAAGACGCGGGTTATGAAACAACGCCATTTAATAGTGCGGCAGATGTTTATGTAATTAATACATGTTCGGTGACGGATCATGCTGATAAGAAATGTCGTAAGGTGGTGAAGGAAGCGCTTAAATATTCACCTAATGCCTATATCACCATTGTGGGTTGTTATGCACAATTAAAACCTGCGGAGATTGCTGAGATACCAGGAGTAGATATGGTATTGGGTGCTGCAGAGAAGTTTAATATCATTGAGCACATTAATGATCTGACAAAAAATGAGAAGGCAGTTGTTTATAATGCACCCATTGATGAAACAAATCAATTTGTATCGGCATATTCTATTGGAGATCGCACGCGAACATTTTTGAAAGTGCAGGATGGTTGCGATTATTCCTGTACTTTTTGTACAATTCCTCTTGCGCGTGGTGCAAGTCGCTCTGGTAAAATTGAGGAAATTGTACGACAAGCTGAAGAAATTGCTGCTTCTGGAGTGAAAGAAATTGTGTTAACGGGCGTTAATATCGGTGATTTTGGTATTCGGGATGGTAAACGACAAGATAAGTTTTTGGATCTCGTAAAAGCTTTGGATGAAGTTACTGGAATTGACCGAATTCGTATTTCTTCGATTGAGCCTAATCTTTTAGCGAATGAAATTATTGAGTTTGTGGCTCAATCTAAACGGTTTGTTCCACATTTTCATATGCCTTTACAATCTGGAAATAATAAAGTGCTAAGCATGATGCGTCGTCGTTATAAACGTGAGCTTTATGCGCAACGTGTGGAGAAAATAAAGGAATTAATGCCTGATTGCTGTATTGGTGTAGATGTTATTGTGGGATTCCCGGGTGAAACGCGTGAAGATTTTATCGACACTTACAATTTCCTAAATGAGATGGATATTTCTTATTTGCATGTATTCACGTATTCCGAACGTGAGAATACTATAGCAGCGCAAATGGAAGGTGCAGTACCAGGATCTCAGCGTAGTGACCGTAGTAAAATGTTGCATATTTTATCGGAAAAAAAACGTCGTGCTTTTTATGAAAAGCAATTAGATAAAGTTGGTGAGGTACTGTTTGAAAGTGATGAGAAGGATGGATATATGCATGGGTTCTCTAAAAATTATGTAAAAGTGCGTACTCCTTATGATCCATTGTTGGTCAATGAGGTTGCCCATGTGAAATACCTGTCGATTACCGATAGCTGTGAGGTCGAAATAGAAGAATTAAAAGAGGTCTTAGTGCACTAAGTGCAACTTAAATATAAAATTAAAGAGGTCCATGGTTATTACCATGGACCTCTTTAATTTTTATACGGTTTCTTCTTTTTTCGAATTTAACCAAATAACTGTGGCTAATATCAGTAATACACCGACCCATTGTATCGGACTTACTGCTTCTTTTAATATGAAATAGGACATTGCAGTTGCAACAGGTAATTCTGCTGAACTTAAAATACCACTCAAGGAATAACCTATTTTAGGTATTCCATAGGCAAATAGTAAGGGAGGTATAACTGTACCAAAAAATGAAAGAATAAGCCCATAATGCCATATGCTATCTCCCAAAACGCCTGAAATCAAAAATGTTGGCGGAAAGATGCAACAGATCATAACACAGGAGCCAGTGACCATTAGTGCGCTTTTCTGAATGGGAGGATAATCATTGCCCACGCGTCCATTGACGATTAGAAACACAGCATAGGCTGTAGCTGCTAACAATCCATATATCATTCCTGTCCAGTTGAGCTTATCTATCCCGTGCTCTAGGAGACCAGTTGCGAATACAGTTCCGATAAGGACGATCGCAATACCGATCAATTGACGACCAGAAGGTCTATTTTTGAATATAATGAATTCGATTAGTGTACCAATCCATATATATTGCATCAATAAAACGATTGCTAAAGAGGCGGGCACCAATTGTACACATTTATAATAAACAAGACTTACTAGGCCGGTAGAGATACCGCTAATGACAATTTTCCATTTATTCGATTTTCTGGAAAAGCTTTCGTTGGCTTTTGGATTGAGTAGCTGTATGAACAAATAGACCATCCAGAGGATGATCATACCAAAAATAGCTTGTACACCTGTTACTTGTCCTAAGGTATAATCTTGTGCATATGCTTTTTTTACAAATGTAGATAACAATCCGAAACTACTTGCGCCTATAAAAACCGCAATAGCACCTTTTAATTTTTCCATATCTCTTTTTTCAAATTCGGACAAAATTACAACTTGGAAAGGTAGAATAAGAACGATATGTGTGTTTGTCTGTTAAATTTGGTTTTATTACATTTGGGTAACATTAACTATTCACTATGTGTTTGAAACGAAATTTATTATTTTTTATCAGTCTGTTGCTTTTACTTAGTAGTTGCTCTGTAAAGAAAAAGACGAATAATTATGGTCGTGGAAACGCTGTTTTGACCGATGCTAGTGAAGCAAGAGGAATAGATTATAGTAAAAGTTCTTTAGATAGTTATGCTGATCTACTACATGTAAAGAGAAAGGAGCTCAATCCGAATCTTTACTCTTTTATTGACGAATGGATGGGGATACCACATCGTATGGGTGGTGCCACAAAGAAAGGAGTTGATTGTTCTGGTTTTGTAGGTATGCTTTATCTTAAAGTATATAAAGAAGACTTGCCACGTTCGTCGCGTGATATGAGTGTGGTCGTTAAAAATAAAAGAGCAGCGCAGTTAAAAGAAGGTGATTTGGTCTTCTTTTCATTTGGTGGCCGTAATATTGATCATGTGGGTGTTTATCTTCATAATAATAAATTTGTGCATGTCTCGACCAAAAAGGGAGTTATCATCTCAGATCTGGCTGATTCGTGGTATTCTAAATACTTTACAAATGCAGGATCACCGAAATCTTAATCAAATTTTCAAGCTGAATTCCCTTTTTTGTGTCAAATAACATATAAAACTTTATAAAACTGTTTTAATCCTTATTTTTGTCTAAAACTAAAATAAAGATGAGTATCAAGGGTAAAAAGATTTTTTTGGGTTTATGTATTGTAGTACCGTTTCTAATTTACTGTGTTTATTACTACAGTAATATGATCAGCAATGCACCTTTCCGTTTTACAGATTTTCAATCTGTAGTCTTTCGATACGGTGAGCCTAATCATATGGACAATCATTATGATTCAAATACAGGAATTTTTCAGTATGTGACCAAGACAAATGAAATAGAACGTGATACCGTTCGTATGACTAAAGATGATTTGCTTTATTTGCATCGCAAAGCTCAGGAATTAGGTTTTTGGAATTTGGATGATGATATGACAGGTCCTGAGGCGAAAAAAAATATAGAAACAGCTACAGTACCTCGTTATTATTTAGAATTCAACTATAAAGATAAATCAAAAAAAGTTACTATGGATGCTGATTTTGCTGGTAATCCTAAAATGCGGGATGCGGGTAAATCCATGATTGAGGAGGTCAATCGGATCTTGGCAGCAGCCCAATCTAGATCTAGTAAATAAAGAAATTAAAGGGAATCAAAATGATTCCCTTTTTTATTGCAATTAACAGTTTGTTAAACATAAGGTGATTATTGATTCACATTGGAGCAGTAGCTTCGCTCTTAATTATGTTAGACATTCAAATGAAAAATATTTTTGCTGTTGCTGCAGCATTGTCTTTGAGTTACAGCCTTAGTGCTCAAGAATTTGCGAAAGGTATTGTTTTTAATGATATCAATAAGAATGGAATTATTGATAAAAAAGAAGTAGGTTTACCCAATGTCTCTGTCAGTAATGGTATAGATGTCGTCCAAACTGATGCTAAGGGGCAGTACAAGTTGCCTGTGAATAAAGACAATATTATTTTTGTCATCAAACCGGCGAACTATGCTTTGCCGATAGATACCAATCATCAGCCACAATTCTATTATATCCATAAACCTGAAGGAAGTCCACAGTTGACTTATAAAGGTGTTTCTCCTACAGGAAAGTTACCTAAAGAAATCAATTTTGGATTAACATCTCAGAAAGAGTCTACAGATTTTTCAGCATTTGTATTTGGCGATCCACAAGCATATGATATGGTTGAGATGGATTATTTTAAACGTGGAATTATTGATCGTATCGCGAATAAAGATGCCGCGGTATTTGGGATAAGCTTAGGCGATTTGGTTGGAAATGATTTATCGTTACATCCTGCTTATAAAAGTACAATTGCATTAATGGGATTGCCCTGGTTTAATGTAATCGGTAATCACGACTTAAATTTTGACACCAAGGAAGACATTTATTCTGATGAGGCTTTTGAAGCTTCTTTTGGTCCTGCAACTTATTCTTTTAATTATGGTAATGCTCACTTTTTAGTAATTGATGATATTATTTATCCTAATCCGGATACAGGAAAAGGATATAAAGCTGGATTGAGGAAAGATCAATTGGATTTTATTGCTAATGATTTGAAATATGTACCCAAAGATAAGTTGATTGTCTTGGCTTTTCATATTCCTTTAGCCCACGATGATGCTTCTGTTTTCCGTACAGCAGATCGCGATAGACTATTTGATATTTTAAGTGAATTTCCGCATACACTTTCTTTATCGGCTCATACACATTTCCAGCAACAAAATTTCTTTGGTGCTAAGGAAGGCTGGAAGCAAGCAAAACCGCACTATGAATATAATGTAGGAACGACTTCTGGCGATTGGTACTCTGGAGAACTGGATGAAAATGGAATACCTGTGTCAACTATGCGAGATGGAACACCAAAAGGATATGCCATCTTAAATATTAAGAATAATGAATATTCTTTTGATTATAAGGTCGTAGGTAAGGATGCAAATTATCAGATTGCATTATATGGTCCATCTGTTATTGATCAAAAATATGCACAGCGATATCCTGTATATGCAAACTTTTTCATTGGTAAAAAAGGTGATCAGGTTTTGTATCGTATCAATGAAGGTAAATGGAAGGAAATGGAGCAGGTTGGTGAGATTGATCCATCTTTCGATCATGCCGTGCAGCAATTTGATTTAGCAACAGCATACAAAGAGGGGAGAAGACCGTCGGATGGAACAGTTAGTACGCATTTATGGAAATTTAAATTACCAAAGTTAAAAGAGGGAAATTATAAAGTTGAAGTAAAAGCAATCGATATGTTCAATAGAACACATACAGCGATTAAAGAAATTCAAGTTGTCCGTAAATAAAAGTAGTTAATAGCCATATAAAAACCGTTAAGCAACCTTTATAGGGTGCTTTTTTTATGAATAATATTGAAAGGTTAAACATTACTTAAGAATAGCTTAATATAGCAGCTTTATATTTGTACCAGAGTAATTTTTGATTCATATAGTAAAAGGTTAATGTGGGATCTGTTGCGAAACACGTCTAAAATTTAGTTTGTTTTTTAAAAAGATATGGGCTGTCCAAATTTTGGATAGCCCATTTTCTTTTGTTAATTGTAATTGGATACAATCTATTTATAGATATGTTATCTTTTTGTGATATATGCTTTTATAGCCAAATTGTATATTTTTCACTGAAAAGAATTGATCGATCCCCGCCGAATCTGCATTTAATGCTTTTCTTCTTATTTAGCACCTAATGGTAGGTTTTTGTCGTGCTTATGTTTGAATAAAATAGCAAATAAAATGGCTAATATCAATGTATAAATAGAGAATGCGAGCCAGATATGATGCCAGTCTTTGAGGATAAGCTGTGTATTGAATAATCCATTTTCACTGATAGACAATCCCCTTTCTTTAACAAACGAAACCAACGTGTTATTGTTGACATCGGTATCTAAAAAGGACGCTAACTGTCCCATGCTATTAAAGGATATGGAATAATATTTGTCAATAATCCATCCCGACACTAAGCTACCGAATACTGCACCAAATCCATTTGTCATCATCATAAAAAGACCCTGTGCGGAGCTTCTTATTTGTGGGCTGGTAGATGTCTCAACAAATAATGAGCCTGAGATATTGAAAAAGTCAAATGCCATACCGTATACAATACAAGATAAGACGATCATCCATAATCCAGAAGATGGATCTCCATAGGCAAATAATCCAAAACGTAAAACCCATGCGAACATCGATATCAACATTACTTTTTTTATGCCAAATCGTTTTAAGAAAAATGGAATGGCTAAGATAAATAGGGTTTCTGATATTTGGGAAATCGACATAATGATTGTCGAATATTTGATCACAAATGAATCGGTGTATTTAGGGAAAAATTTAAATTCATCTAAAAATACATCGCCATATGCGTTTGTCAATTGGAGGGCAGCTCCTAAAAACATAGAAAATATAAAGAACAAAGCCATTTTATAGTTTCCAAATAATTTAAAAGCTTCTAAGCCAAGTGTTCTTGCCAAGGAAGAATTTTCATCTTTCACATTTTTTGGAGGACATTTTGGTATTGAAAATGAAAATAGACCTAATGCCAATGCAAAAATTCCTGCGATATAAAATTGCATTTCTGATGCTTTGCTTCCTGTCAAATTTACAAGCCACATCGCTGCAATAAATCCGATAGTTCCAAAAACACGAATCGGAGGGAAGGCTTTTACTAAATCATATTTTCCTTGGGTAAGTACGGTATATGCTATAGAATTTGATAATGCTAGGGTAGGCATATAAAAACACATGGCTAAAAGCATAGCATAAAAAAAGGTTGTCGGGTCATTTATTTGTGGTAGGTAAAACATGACCGCGGCATACAATAGATGGAGCACTAAGTATAATTTTTCAGCATTGACCCACCGATCTGCGATAATCCCCATTAAAGTTGGCATAAACAAAGATGCAAAACCCATCGTTGCAAAGATGGCTCCAAATTGAGTTCCGTCCCATTGCTTGGTACCAAACCAGTAATTTGCTATTGTAATTAACCATGCTCCCCACACAAAAAACTGGAGGAAGTTCATAATGGTCAACCTTAATTTAATAGACATAAGTAATGTATAGTTGAGTTTGTTTTTTGTCGAGGATTCGATTATTATTTTCTGCGTGAGATTTCATCACGAATTAATGCCGCTTGCTCATAGTTTTCATCATGGAGAGATTGTTCGAGAACGGTTTTTAATTGTTCATCTGTAAGACTTGAGAAAGGATTTTGGATTTGCGGCTTGGTCGTTTCTTCTTTTACATCATCAGGGATAACCTCTGATGATACGGCATTTTCTAAGTTTTCAAGAAAGGCAAATTCGTTACCTTCGATAACGATGCCAGCAGAAGATAAAATGAAGTCGTAGGCATAAATAGGTGCTCCGAAGCGTACTGCTAATGCGACGGCGTCAGAAGTACGAGCATCTATTTCTACTGTTTTTTGACCGTCTGAACAAATAATCTTAGAATAAAAGATGCCTTCTATTAAATTATATATCAGTACTTCTTCTAAATTAATTTGGAAAGCTTTTGCAAAATTCTGAAATAAATCATGGGTTAGTGGACGACTGGGAACCATCTTTTCTATTCTTATCGCAATAGCTTGTGCTTCATGACTTCCAATGATAATAGGAAGACGGCGATTACCTCCAGATTCACCTAGAACTAGTGCATATGCTCCAGATTGTGTCTGACTGTAGGATAAACCAACGATGTCTAACTTGATTTTCTTCATTATGATACCTTTACGGTTTACAAACTTAGATAAATTTGCTTAGAATAGCAATATGATACTGGTGATATAAAGGTAAATTTGTCGTTCTCTCTCAGTCATAGGACGTTTTTAACTAAAAAAGATGTGCATAATGAATAACAAAAAAACTCCATTCACATTTTTATTGAGAATGGAGTTTCTGAATCAGTAATTTCACAATCCTTTATAAGCTTTTAACGCTGCAATTAATTTAGGAATAACATCAAATGCATCTCCAACGATGCCATAATCTGCCACCTTGAAAAATGGAGCTTCTGGATCTTTGTTGATAACGACAATCGTTTTGGATGAGCTTACACCTGCTAAATGCTGGATAGCACCAGAAATTCCGATGGCAATATATAAATTAGGGCTTACTGCAATTCCTGTTTGTCCTACGTGTTCGGAATGAGGTCTCCATCCCGCATCAGAAACTGGTTTTGAACAGGCAGTAGCAGCTCCCAGCACATCAGCTAATTCTTCGATCATAGCCCAGTTTTCAGGTCCTTTGAGACCACGACCTGCTGATACTACAATGTCAGCTTCAGGTAGTGAGATTTTATCTGTCGCTCTAATGATATCTTTGACAATTGTGCTAAAATCTCCTGCATCTATACTTGGTGAATAATTTTCAATTGTTGCAGAAGTTTCGGATTCTTTCAGTTCAAACGAATTAGGATTCAGTGCAATGACTTTAATTGGTGATGTAAGTTCAACAAGAGCAAAAGCTTTTCCTGAAAATGCACCAGTTTTTACTTGTAAGTAGTTTCCAACTGGTTGAGGTAATTCAATAGCACCATCTGCTAAGGCTGCGTTCAACTTTGCAGCAACTCTTGGAGCTAGGCCTTTACCTGAAAAAGAATTGGATAAAATAATGATGGATGCATCATTGGATTTGGCTGCATCAACGATAATTGCAGCATAGGCTTGATTGACAAACGATTTTAATTGTTCTGTATTGACATTTAAAATTTTGTTGGCACCATATTTCCCTAGAAGATGTAGCTGATCATCATCTACATTTCCAATTGATAGTGCAATGACTGGACTGCCAGATTGGTCAGCGACAGCTTTGGCATAAGAAAGTGCTTCAAAAGCTGATTTTTTAAATTGACCGTCTGTATTTTCTACATATACTAATGTTGACATGTTTTTCCGTTTTAATGATGGTTAAATAACTTTTGCTTTCTCGTGCAAAAGAGCAACTAATTTTTCCACATCGCTAGCATCAACTAAAGTCACTGCGCCACGTGGTTCTGGATTCTCGTACTTAACTATACGTGACAATTGAGCAACTTCGATTGGTTCAATGACATCTAATGGTTTTGTTCGTGCAGTCATAATACCTCTCATATTTGGTATTTTAGTTTCAGCAACACCTTCTGCTGTACCGATGACGGCAGGTAAATTTAGTGTTAATACTTCTTTTCCACCTTCGATCTCACGTTCTACACTAGCAGCGTTACCATCAATATCTAATTTTTTACTGATCGAAACAGATGGGATATTCAATATAGAACCTATAAAAGCGCCTACTTGTGTTCCGTTATAATCAATAGATTCTCTACCCGTTAGTATGAGATCAAAGTTATTTTCTTTGGCATAGTTAGCAATCTGATTTGCTACAAACCAAGCATCTCTAGGTAAAGCATTAACTCGAACTGCATTATCAGCGCCGGTTGCTAAAGCTTTACGGATAGTTGCATCTGTGCTTGCATCTCCTACGGTGATCACAGTTACAGTGCCTTTGCCACCTTCGGCTAAATCTATTGCTTTTGATAAGGCAATCTCATCATATGGATTCACAATATATTGTACACCAGCAGTATTAAAAGCGGTGTTGTCATTCGTGAATGTAATTTTTGAAGTAGTGTCTGGGACATTACTTATACACACTAATATTTTCATAATTTATAACCGTTTTATACAAACCTACTATAATTTAAGTTAAATGTAAAGATAATTTGGGATAGTAACATACTCCAGCATAGGAATTGTTGAATTTCATTTTTCTTAAATAAAAAGCCCAATATAGTTCAAGTGTTATATGTTTTGTAAAATATTGATGTATTTTTTATGTTAACTGTAATTTTATTAGGAGTTTTTTGAGAATTTGATTTGCGAAAGATTCGTCAATTATTTGTCATTTTTATATGCTAGCATAGTAAATTGTTTTCTGGACTCGTTTTTTAGCTTGTTCTATTATTTGTAGCTTTACCGATATAATTAAAAATAGATGATGTCTGAACGTTTAGAACAATTGAAGGAATTTTTGAAGGACTCTCCACAAGATCCGTTTTTGAAATATGCAATGGCAACCGAATATTTAAAATTAGGTAAGCAAAAGGAGGCACTTGAAGGTTATATGGATTTAATAACCAATCATGCCGACTATGTGGGGACATACTATCACTTAGGTAAACTATATGAGAAAATGAATAGACCCGATGACGCACGCACCATCTATAAAAATGGTATGATCATTACCCAACAGAAACGTAATATGCATGCTTTAAATGAACTGCGAGGAGCTTTGAGTTTACTTGATGGAGATGATGAAGATGAATATTAACATTATTTTAACATTGTAAATTTCATTTTTGGTATTCATTTTGCCTATATGTTTTTGGAGATTTCGAGAGTGAGTTTTATAGAAGATGAAAAGGCTATTTATTATATTATGTTGTATCTTATTGGTTTTTACTGCATGCGATAACCAACGTAAGGGAGCGGAAGCAGTGAAAGATAAGAAAGACCACCCAAATATTACTTTACATGATTTGAGTGGTTCGTACACTGGTATTATGCCTTGTGCTGATTGTGATGGAATAGAAACTGTATTAAAATTGAATCAAAATTTTTCCTATAGGTACACTTCTAAGTATCTGAATAAAAGTGATGAGGTATTTGTTAAGGATGGTAAATGGAAGTTTGAAAATGATATTATTACCTTAGAAGGTGTAGATTATAAATTCAAGTTGGGAGAAAAAACAAAACTTTGGCAATTGGATTTATCAGGTAATGATATTGTTGGAGAGTTGGCAGAAAATTATAAGTTAGAGAAAATGCAAGAGTAATTATAAATAAAATCACATTAATAAAAAAAGACCTATTAAGGTCTTTTTTTATTTGCAGATATCTTTTAAATGATTTACTACGAAATCAATTTCTTCTTTTGTATTGTGACGACAGAATGAAAAGCGAACGGATGGTCGATTACCATCTGCTCTTATAGCTCCAAGGACATGTGAGCCAATATCTGTACCAGAACTACATGCACTTCCTCCTGAGCAAGAAATGCCTGCAATATCCAAATTGAAAAGTAACATATCTGCCATTTCAGTACATGGAAATGATACGTTTAGTACGGTGTAAAGGGACTTATTGGGTTCTATTATGCCGTTAAATCTTATATCAGGAATCGCAGTTTTTAATTGTTCAATCATATAGGATTTTAAGCCTTGTATATAAGTTGCATGTTCTTCCATGTGCTCATAACTTAGTTCAAGTGCTTTTGCTAGTCCAGCGATACCATATACATTTTCAGTTCCACCACGCATATTGCGTTCCTGTGCACCTCCGTAGATCATGGGTTTGATTTTTGTATTGGCATTGATGTACAGAAAACCCACTCCTTTGGGGCCATGAAATTTGTGTCCTGCTCCAGTAATGAAATCAATTTTTAATTTACTCAAATCATGTGGATAATGTCCCATGGTCTGAACCGTATCGGAATGGAATATCGCATTATATTTTTGGCAAATTTCAGCTATTTTTTCAATATCATTCAAATTGCCCAATTCATTATTGCCATGCATAATGGATACGAATGTTCTCGGATTGTTGGATAGTAAATCCTCTAATTGATGGAGATCGATATTACCATGAGCATCTACATGCAATAAATCAAGATGAACTTTTCCTGTTTTTTGCATTTCTTCTAGCGTATGCAATACAGCATGATGTTCAATAGGAGTTGTGATTGCATGTGTGATTCCAAAATCTACTATGGAACGTACAATTGCCATATTGTCGGCTTCGGTACCACCAGAAGTAAAGAAAATCTCAGATGGAGAAGTATGTAAGATTTGCGCAATTGACTTACGCGCCTTTTCAACAATTGTTTTTACTTGTCTGCCATGCGAATGAATGGAAGAAGGATTCCCAAAATTATTTTCCATGGTGTCTATCATGACACGAATGACTTCTGGATCTAGCGCTGTAGTTGCAGCATTATCAAAATATACTTGCATAATGGACAAAATTAAGTAAAAGTAAGTTTACTTATCTGTGCGAATTGGATTATTTAATAAAATTGCTTGTTTTTGATTTTTTGAAAAATGTTAAAGAAGCAAGTAAAGCGGTAAAAATACCGATATAGGCTAGAATATCACCATTTTTTGTATAGATGGTTAGTTCTTCACTCAGATTAATTTCTTGGGTTAGGGCTGCGGGCTGCCACCATTGTGTTTGCTGAATAATATCGCCTTTTTGGTTTATAAACCCTGAAATACCCGTATTGGCAGCACGAGCTACCCATCTGCGATTTTCGATTGCTCTTAATTTAGCATATTCTAAATGCTGATCTTTACCTGAAGTATTTCCCCACCAGCCATCATTGGTAATAATGGCAATAAACTGTGCCCCTTGTTGAATATATTCTGCTACATAATTACCCCATATTGACTCGTAACAAATAACTGGAGCTGCGCCTATACCACTTTGAGAATAGAATACTGAAGGTTTGTCCTGCTTTCCATATCCTCCTGTGGTTCCTCCAAAAGCACTAAATAGTGGCTTTAAGAAATTGATAGCACTGCCAAATGGCATCTGCTCTACTCCAGGAACCAATTTTGATTTATGATAAAACTGTAGTTTTGATGAAACATCAACTAAGGTTGCTGCATTAAAATTGTCTTTGTATAGGTTTGGCGCTATTTCTCTTGCGGTACTTGTTCTCTGATCATTATACAATTGATAGCTCTCAATTCCTGTTAATACGTTACCATTCTTATAATCATTTAAAAAATTGATAAGTGAATCAAATGTGCTGGTATTTCTAAAATCTTCTTCATCGAAATCACCTCTTTGGGATAAAGCTGTCTCTGGCCAGATAAAAAACTCCGTATTCGGTTTTGCAACTGATTTTGAAAGCCGCATCAATGTATTTAATTGGTCTTCAGAGCTGATAGATCCAAATTTTCCAAATGGGTCAATATTGGGTTGAACGGTTACAATTTGAGAAGGATTTAAGTGTTCCTCAAATGTTAAATAACGAATGATAGAATAAGTTGATGGTAAGAGTAAAGTTAGTGCCAACGTGATTTTAATGTATCGCGGTTTACTCAGTGTATTGATTTGCTTTTTGTTTAAATAAAGTAAGAAAACCAAGATATTGCTTAACCAGATCCAAATGGTTCCACCATAAACACCCGTGACTTCATACCATTGAATAAGTTGATGAAAATTGGCAAATCCATTGCCCAAGGTCATCCATGGAAATGCTAAGTCCCATGTTTGGTGTAAATATTCATAAGATATCCAAAAAGCCATTAGTCCAAACAGAGAAATACCAATAGCTGTTTTTTTTCTCATCTGATAATATAAGCGAAAGGTCAGAGCCATCAATAGTGATCCCAAGAGGAAAGGGATCAATGAAATAAAGATAGCAATATACCAAGGCATCACGGCAGATATTGAATTATACACCCAATAGATGGATGCTGTATTCCAAACAACAGCTGTTAATCCTGCCGTTAAAAATATTTTTCTTCCTTTCTTCGTAAAATGTTTATTCCGAATGATATTTTCAACTGCAATTAAAAGTGGTAGGAAAGCTATTAGTAAAATGGGACTACTATAGGGAACGGGTGGCCATCCTAACCATAATAAAAAGGCACTTAAAAGTGCCAGTAAGTATTGATTTCTCACGATTAAATTTGAGATAAAATTTCGTTTTTCTTATTTTCGTATTCTGCCTGTGTAATCAATTGTTTGTCAAATAAGCTTTTCAATTTTCTTAGTTTAAGCGTCATTTCATCATCTTCTTCCGCTACTTTAGGAGCTGATTCCTCAACGATGGGTGTGATCATAATTTCTTTGACTTCTTCTATTTTAGGTGAAGCTAGATCATTGCTACTAACGACCTCTTCTTCAACAGGTGTATGTATTTCAAATGATGGTGCTGCTTGTTTTGGAACTGTTACTATAAATTTTTCTTTTTCCAGTTCAAGTTCCTTTATTTTTGACGATTCTAATGCGCCCTTAATTAATTGATATAATTTTCTTGCTTGCACTTTTGGAATATAATCAATACTCAAGTTTTCACCTGTTGTAGGGATTACGGTGACTTTGGAACCAAAGATCTCTTCTTTAAAAGCAATGTCTTTGATGTCTTTCCAACTGAATATTTCAAAATCAGTAGCTAAACCCAGTTTGGTGAATTCGCACATGAAAATACGTTTATTACTGATCGTGATACTATCAGGAAGAATCGTTACTGCAGGTTTTTTCTGTATTGCGATATAATCAATTCGCTCTCCGTCGGTCATCATATCTTGTAATTTGATGACTAACTTTTCAACGATTTTGATATCTTGGCCGTCAATGGCAAAAAGTTCAAAGTTCATATTAAATATATTTTAAAAATAAACGAAGGCGAAACTATTCTAAACCTCCCACACAAAATACAAATTCTCCCTTAATTGGATTGTTTTCAAAATGTAATTTTAAATCCGCAAGTGTTCCTCTGACATTTTCTTCGTATAATTTACTTAACTCTCTTGATATGGAAGCTTGTCTTTCGGGACCAAAAACTTGAATGAATTCGTCAATTGTTTTAAGTATGCGATGCGGTGATTCATAAAAAATCATTGTCCTTTTTTCTTCTGCTAAGAATTTCATACGTGTTTGACGTCCCTTTTTTACCGGAAGAAACCCCTCAAAGCAAAAGCGATCATTTGGTAATCCTGAATTGACCAAAGCTGGAACAAAGGCTGTTGCTCCAGGTAAACATTGTACTTCAAGCCCTTCTTTAATTGCTTCTCGAACCAATAAAAACCCGGGGTCTGATATAGCTGGAGTACCGGCGTCAGAAATCAAGGCAATATTTTGTCCTTCTTTTAAAAACTTAATGATTTCTGAAATCGCTTTATGTTCATTGTGTTGATGATGAGCAAATACTTTTTTTTCGATTCCAAAATGTTTTAAAAGTGGTGCGCTTGTGCGTGTATCTTCAGCGAGAATAAGATCTGCTTCTTTTAACACACGTATCGCGCGAAAAGTCATATCTTCTAAATTGCCGATTGGCGTTGGGACTAAATAAAGCATTTACAAAGGTAAGTTTTTTTTGATAATTGCAATCAAAGCTTTATATGACCACTCTCTCTGATACATACCTGTCATGTAATTGAAAAAACAGGTATCTATCAGCATGAATGGTCGAATATAAAAAATGATGCTATTAATACTATTTCGCTAAGATCTGATCGATAAGTAATAATTCTTCTGCTGAAAAATGCTGATTTTTTACTGCAGCAACTGCATCTTCAATCTGGGAAATTTTACTCGCTCCGATAAGCACAGATGTAACCTGTGGTTTGTTTAATAACCAAGATACAGCCATCTGTGCTAACTTTTGATTTCTTTGTATGGCGAGATCATTTAAAGCTTTTATTTTTTCAATTTTATCAGCTGTAATATCACTTTCATGCAATGATATACTGCCCGAAGCTGCTCGAGAATCTTGAGGGATGCCATGCAGGTATTTATCTGTTAGTAATCCTTGCGCTAGCGGTGAAAAAGGGATACAACCAACCGTTTCTTGTGCGAGTAAATCCAAGAGGCTTTCTTCTACCCAACGCTCGAACATGGAATATTTAGGCTGGTGAATCAGGCAGGGAGTGCCCATCTGTTTCAACAGATCTATAGCACGCTTGGCTTCAGGTGTTTTATAGTTTGATATACCAACATACAATGCCTTTCCTTGTTGAACCAACAGGTGTAATGTGGCCATTGTTTCTTCTAAAGGAGTTTCTGGGTCAGGTCTATGATGATAGAAAATATCCACGTAATCTAAATTCATCCTTTTTAAACTTTGATCTAAACTGGATACCATATATTTTTTAGATCCCCAATCTCCGTATGGACCATCCCACATGGTGTAGCCAGCTTTGGAAGAGATGATCATTTCATCGCGGTATCCTTTAAAGTCAGTTTTTAGTATTTTCCCGAAATTTTCTTCTGCAGAACCTGGAGGCGGACCATAATTATTTGCAAGGTCAAAGTGTGTGATGCCAGAATCAAATGCGGTCTGGATAAGTTTGCGGCTGTTTTCAAAATCATTGATATGACCAAAATTTTGCCATAATCCCAATGAGATCGCAGGTAATTTAATTCCAGAATGACCCGAACGACGGTATTCCATTTCTTGATATCGATTGTGATCTGGTGTATAGTGCATGGAGTTATTATGCTTTTAAAAGTTTACAAAGGCAATTTACAAGTTATCTTAAATATTTTAACATATGTGACTAAAAATGACTTGAATATTTACAGGATACTCACAAATGGTCTGCTTTTGTTTTATTTCTATTATATACTACTAGCTGACTAAAGGGGAGAGATTGCAAAGTGGATAGCTTGAATAGAGCTCCATAAAAAAGACTCAAACGAATAAAATTGTTGTATAAATGACACAATTAAAATTGTAAATAAAACAAATTTATCTAAGTTTGTTTCTTTAAAAATACACATAATTATGTTGCAATTGAATTATATCCGTGAAAACAGGGATAAAGTAATCGAAAGATTAGGTGTCAAAAATTTCAAGGAAATTGGATTAGTTGATGAAATCATCCATTTAGATGAACAACGTCGCAAAATTCAATCCGAGTCAGATGCCGTTTCAGCAGAAGCAAATTCATCCGCAAAGAAAATCGGAGAATTGATGCGTCAAGGTAAAAAGGAAGAAGCTGAAGCCGTAAAATCCCAGTCCTCAGGATATAAGGAACAGGTTAAACACCTGACTGATGAATTAGCTATTGTGGAACAAGATCTAAATGCAAAAATAGTTCAACTTCCCAATCTACCTCATACATCAGTTCCTGTAGGTGTTTCAGCTGACGATAATGAAGTTGTTTTAGAGCATGGAACTATTCCTACACTAGCTGATGATGCTGTTTCTCATTGGGATTTATTAACAAAATATGGGATTGTAGATTTAGAGCTTGGTGTTAAGGTAACAGGAGCAGGTTTTCCTGTATATAAAGGTAAAGGAGCTCGATTGCAGCGAGCTTTGATCAACTTCTTTTTAGATGAAGCTGCAAAAGTAGGTTATGAAGAAGTACAGGTGCCAATTATGGTTAATGAGGCGTCTGCATTTGCTACAGGTCAGTTACCTGATAAAGAGGGCCAGATGTATCATGTAACTCATGATGATCTTTACTTAATTCCTACTGCGGAAGTACCTGTTACGAATATCTATCGGGATGTGATTGTGAAAGAAGAGCAATTTCCGATTAGACACTGTGCATATACACCATGTTTCCGTCGTGAAGCAGGTTCCTATGGTGCGCATGTGCGCGGATTGAATCGTTTACACCAATTTGATAAGGTCGAGACGGTGCAGATTGTGCACCCTGATCAATCGTATACTGCATTGGAAGAAATGAGTACTTACGTGCAAAGTTTATTACAAAAATTGGAATTACCTTATCGTGTGCTGCGATTATGTGGTGGTGATATGAGTTTTACTGCTGCGTTGACTTACGATCTAGAAGTATTTAGTGCGGCTCAAAAACGTTGGTTAGAAGTGTCATCAGTTTCAAATTTCGAAACTTATCAATCTAACCGTCTGAAAGTAAGATTTAAAAACCAAGAGGGTAAAATGCAATTGGCGCATACATTAAATGGATCTGCATTAGCTTTACCACGTATAGTAGCTTCTTTGTTGGAGAATAATCAAACAGATAAGGGTATAAAAATACCTAAGGTATTGGTTCCCTATACAGGATTTGAATATATTGATTAATATTATTGATAAAAATTAGGATAAGGTTGTAAATTTTTTTACAACCTTTTTTTGTTTAGTAAAATTCTCTTTTACTGTTAAAATTTTGTTAATATAGTGTTATGCCGTATAAAATTCTGTTTTAATTCGGATTTAGGAAAATATAATTTCCTTTCAAGCTCTTTGCGTTTTTTATAATATACATTACTCTTATTTACATTTGTGATGTAAAAAAAACTTTTTTGTTAAAATACTTGTAATAGCAACTTTGTCTATATATATTTGCTACCCGCTTTACAGATGTAATGTCTATAAAGATCATACTACCACGTTATTTATCGTAAATTTTAAAAAGAAAATTTACAGATTCTTTTAAGATCAGCATAGTGAACTTATTGTTATCACTATTTGTTGGATCTACAATTTGTTAAATCTGTTTGCAAATGAAAAGCTATCCGTCAAGGTGAAGGAGGTTTTGATTTGTGTTTTTTGAATTGTTTAGACAATTAAAGTTTAGACATTTTAAATGCACATCTTATTTTATGGACATAAACATATTACATAAATTAATTAACAAACTAAATAACATGAAACAAACATTACTTAGTTTTCTCGTTGGGGGGATGATTCTATCATCAGTAGCATTCGCTCAAGAGAAGAAGATTAGTGGACGTGTTACATCAACAACTGGCCAAGCGGTACCAGGAGTTACTGTTGTTGTGCAAGGAACTAATCAAGCTACCCAAACTGATGCAAATGGTAACTATTCTTTGAATGTGCCTGCAGGTAAAGTAGTTGTATTTCGTTCAATTGGTTTTGGCGAAAAAACAATCTTAGTGAACAACAATACTTCAGTTTTTAATATCTCATTGGAAGATAATGCTAATGCGATAGAGGAAGTTGTTGTTACAGGAATGGGCCAAACGCGTCAGAAAAGATCTTTAAGTTATGCTACGCAAGAGCTTAAGGGAAGTAAATTGACAGAAGCTGCAAATAGTAATTTAGCAACGGCATTGCAGGGTAAAGTATCAGGTGTACAAGTAACTCCTTCTTCAGGTATGCCGGGGGCGTCTGCTAATATCACGATCCGTGGCGCACGCTCATTTACAGGAAATAACTCTCCTTTATATGTAGTTGATGGTTTGCCTATCTCTTCTACTTCCGATGTTTCAACAGGTAATGGTGTGACAGGGTCAGATTACTCTTCAAGAGGATTGGATATCGATCCTAATGATATTGAAAGTATCAACATTTTGAAAGGGCAAGCTGCATCAGCTTTATACGGTATGCGTGCTTCTAACGGTGTCATCTTGATTACAACGAAAAGTGGTAAAGGGAAGCAAGGTAAACCACAGATTTCTTATAACTCTAACGTGTCATTTGATAAAGTTTCAGTTTTACCAGACTTCCAGAAAACTTATGCACAGGGTGTAAATGGTAAGTATGGAGAAAAAAGTGGTAATTTATCTTCTATGTCCTGGGGACCAAAAATTCCTGATTTAGCATTAGACCCTATATATGGAGGTAATACTGACAATGCTTACACTAAGCAATATGGTAAGCAGGTAGGTAAGTATTATGTGCAACAGCGTGCTAATGCAGGGTTAGATCCTTGGGCCACTCCACAAGCTTATAATAATGCTAAAGATTTCTTTAACGTAGGTAATACGTTTAATAATTCATTCAATATTGTACAAGGTTTTGATAAAGGAAGTTATGCTTTATCTTTAGGATCGACTAATGCAGATGGTATCGTACCATCTACCGGTATGGATCGCTACACTGCAAAATTATCTGGTGAAGCTAAATTGTCAGAAAAATGGACAACTGGTTTTACAGGTAATTATGTAAATTCAAGGATTACAAAACAAACTGGTGCGAATAATGGTATCATGGCGACTGTATATGGTGCACCAGCCTCTTATGATTTAGCGTGTATTCCATCATATTATTTGGATAACCCAACAAAACAAAATACTTATCGAGGAACAACTGGTTTTGATGGTCCTTATTGGGCTACTGAAAACAATAAATTTTCTGAAGATACACAGCGTTTCTTTGGTAATGGATTTGGTCAGTATGCGACAGATTTAGGTAACAATCAAAAATTAACATTGAAATACCAGGCAGGGGTTGACTCGTACACTTCAAACTATACTGATTTATGGGGATATGGTCATGCTAATGGTAAAGGAGAGGTAGAAAACTACCACTTTTCTGTAACCGAATGGAATTCATTAGGTACTGCTGCTTACAATTGGAAAATCAATGATGATTTGGTATTGGATGCGATGGTTGGTAATGAAATTGTTAACCGTGTCCGTAGAAGAGATTATGCTTTTGGTCAGAATTTCAACTTTCCTGGATGGGATAATATTAACAATGCAGCTACAGTCACTGCAGAGCAAACATTACGCCATACACGTACTTTCGGAACATTCGGTAGCTTAGCCCTAGCCTATAAAAACATGTTGTTTTTAAATGCAACAGGTCGTAACGATATCGTTTCTTCGATGCCTCGTAACAACCGTTCATTCTTTT
This sequence comes from Sphingobacterium sp. MAE, assembly GCF_056711605.1. Lineage (NCBI taxonomy): Bacteria > Pseudomonadati > Bacteroidota > Sphingobacteriia > Sphingobacteriales > Sphingobacteriaceae > Sphingobacterium > Sphingobacterium sp. MAE. The sequence continues at coordinate 981,583 of NZ_CM160044.1, forward strand.
ACCCATCCGTTTCAGCAGGTTTTGTATTTACTGAATTGGAAAGTCTGAAAAGTTCAGTCTTAACGATGGGTAAGATTAGAGCTTCATTTGCTGAAGTAGGGCAGGCAGGTGACTATTATGAAAGTTATTATGATAAACCTACATATGGTGGTGGATTTTCTTCAGGTACTCCAATTTTATACCCTGTGAATGGCGTTACTTCATATACAACTTATCCAGTTGTCTACGATCCAGCCTTGAAGCCACAGAATACGCAAGCATATGAACTTGGTACAGATTTGACTTTCTGGAATGGTTTGATCAATATGAACTATACTTTCTCTCGTCAAAACGTGAAAGATCAAATATTTGAAGTGCCATTGGCAGCTTCTACAGGTTATTCAAGTTTAGTGACGAATGGTGGTAAAATTCATACCAATGTACATGAATTAACATTAGCTGTTGCTCCATATCGCTCAGGTGATTTTAAATGGGATTTTGCATTCAACTTTACTAAAATTGATAATTACGTAGATGATTTAAAAGAAGGTGTGAACAGTATTTTCATGGGAGGATTTGTTGAGCCACAAGTACGTGCTGGTATCGGTTACAAATTCCCAGTGATCTATGGAGTGTCTTACTTAAGAAATGATGCAGGACAGATTGTTGTTGATGAAAATGGTTTACCACAAGCTGGTGAAGAAAAGGTAATTGGAAATGTATCTCCAGACTTTAATTTAGGCTTCAATACCAATTTCGAGTACAAAAAAGTTCGCTTATCTGCGGTGTTGGATTGGAAACAAGGTGGGCAAATGTATCACGGTACATCAGGTCTTTTGAATGTGTATGGAGTGTCACAGCAATCAGCTGATTTAAGAAATGGTGATGGTTTTCTATTTGAATTACCGGCTGTGAAAGCTAATGGTGAAGTGAATGATATCATGATTGATGCGCTCCCTACTTTTGACAATGAAGGAGTAGTAAATAATACTTCAACTTACGATTATTTTAACCGTTTGAGTAATATTTCTGAAGCATCTGTTCGCGGAACTTCATTTGTGAAATTGCGTGAAGTTGCAATCGGTTATCCTGTATATCAAAATTCGAAAATCAAAGTAGATGTGAATGCATTTGCACGTAACATCATTCTTTGGTCTGAGCTTAAAGGTTTTGATCCAGAGGTTTCTCAAGGAAATACGAATATGTCAGGTGCATTTGAGCGTTTCTCTTTACCGGGAACATCAAGTTATGGTCTAGGTGTAAACATTAAATTCTAAAAATTAGGACAATGAAATTAAAATTAAATATAGTAGGATTATTAGCAATGGGTGTTTTAGCCACTCCTATGATCTTTACTTCTTGTTCAGAGGATGCAATGGACAGCGTTAATAATAATGTTAATAATCCGAGTGATGTTCAGGCTAAATTTATTTTAACTGACGTTATTACACGTACTGCTTTTTCAAATGTAGGTGGCGATTTCAATACGTATTTGTCGACATATGTAGAACATGAGGTGGGAACAGATAATCAATTATGGAATGCAGAACATCGTGAAAACGAACCAGAAAGATCATCTACTTTCAATAACACATGGGGAACCGTTTATACGACCTTGAAAGATGCGCGTATTGTGATCGAAAAATGTTCTGAAGGCGGACCGCAGTCAGGAAACTATGCTACATTAGGTATGGGACAAGTAATGGCAGCGTATAACTTAGCTTTGCTGACTGATTTATTTGGAGATGCTCCTTATTCAGAAGGATTCAAACCTTTAGAAATCCGTAATCCAAAATTGGATAAACAAGAAGAATTGTACAAACAAGTGAATGCTTATTTGGATGCCGCTATAGAAAATCTTCCAAAAGGTGATACACACGGATCGGGTTCTGTTGGAGGTCAAGACTTTTTATTTGGCGGTAATACTGGTAAATGGTTGAAATTTGCACACGGTTTAAAAGCCCGTTATGCAATGCGTTTATTAAAAGTGACGTCAGACAAAACTGCGGCTTTAAATGCTATTATTGCTCATGTAGATAAATCTTTTGCTAATGCAAGCGAGGAAGCTAAATTTGCTCAGTATAATGCATCAAATTTAAACCCATTATTTGATTTTCAATGGTCAAGAGATGGTCTAGCTGCGAGTAAAAGTATTGGTGACAAAATGTTAGATCGACATGATCCACGTTTAAAACGTAATTTTATGAATGCGGACTGGGAGCAGGTTAATGATATTTCACTTTCAAGTGATTCATATAAACTATTAGCACCAAACGGGTTAAATACACAGATTAAATATTATTATTTGACTTCGACATTTGTTTATTCTCAAACTGCACCTACTCAATTGTTGAGTTATCATGAATTATTGTTTTTGAAAGCAGAGGCGATGCAACGTTTAGGTCAAGGTAAAGCTGCAATTGAGCCTATCTTGAAGAATGCAGTTACTGCTGCAATTAAAAATTCAGAAAATTCTGTAAACTCCGCATTTGTCGCACCTACTGTTAATGCTAATGGAAAAATTGTTGAAACTTCTGCAGATTTAACAGATGCTGACATTTCAGATTATTTTGTTAATAATGTTAAACCATTATTTGTTGCTAATCCATTAAAAGAAATTGCTAACCAAAAATATTTAGCATTCTTTGGAGCATCTGGTGAGTCTACTGAAATGTATAACGATATCCGTCGTTGGAAAGCTAATGGTGAAGAGTTGATTGAGTTGAAAAACCCTGGCAAATTTCCATTACGTTTACCTTACGGTAATGACGATACAACAACAAACCCCTATGTTCAGGCTGCATATGGTAATGGACAATATGTCTATACTGAAAATGTATGGTGGGCTGGCGGTACTAGATAGTATCAAAACTTAAGGTTTATTATATAGATGGCAATCTCTTTTGAGATTGCCATTTTTGTTTTTGAATGTCAATACGGATTAATAGAATCTTAAGCTTTCAAATAAACAAATATCAAGATTTTATTTCAAAAATATTTAACTTAACAATATTATTTCGTATTCAGAAATGTTGCTGTTTAAAAATAATATTATGAGATATACCAACAAATTAAAAAATCTTATATTCACAACAGTAGCCATTTTTTTATTGGGAAGTTATCTTTCTCGCAACAAAAAACCTGTTCGATCATAGAGGTACAGTAGTTCCTTGGGATTGTTCAGTCTTATTACAAGCATCTGGCTTTGTGGATAGCTTTCGAGAAAAATATCCAAATCCTGTTAAGTATCCCGGTTTTACTTATCCATCGTTTAATAAGGATGTCGGTATGGGAAAACTTGCATGGGTACCATTGGCTGATGATCGAGATCGTATTGATTACGTTTATTATAGGACGAACATACCATTTCATGTTTCTGAAGTCAACATAGTTAGACCTTCTGAAACGGTCAAATATGGTAAAAAACAAAATCCTGATAGTCAGGATAAATTCTTATTACCTGTAGATGTATGGCCTACAGACCATAAAGCTTTGTTAGTCACGTTTAAGTTTTAAGAAGCTTCATTTCTTGCCTGTTTATACATCTGGTCGGCCTTTTATATGAAAAGAGGTTAACTTTCTGTATACAACCTACCTTTGTGTAGGATAGTTAGCGTGCTATCTTCTTGTTGTATTTGTCCGTTCGATTTCACATATAAGAGCAATACTCTAACTACTTTTTGGCTTTGAGAAATGCCTTTTTATTAAAATGGTGCCACTTATTTATTATTTGTGATTCGTATCTAGTTGGCAGTACGTATCTAGGTTACCAATATGACCTATTTTAAGGAAAAACGAACTGCATGTGTTCATGAAGTGTTTGCTTTTTTAAAATCATTGATCAATGACTTCCTAATTTATATCTACAAACTTGAAACAATGGATCACATTGTTTTGAATTTGCGATTATCATTTGTCAATTAGAGACGATTTCTTGCTAAGGTGCTATTACATTTTAGATCTGTGATAACCGTTTCTAAGAGGAGGATCACTTGTTTTTAAATAGGAGCTTGTTATGGGTAAAAATATGATATAATTTTTAAAAGTTTGGTTGGTAAGCTTAGATGAAGTTATTACACCTTTTCAAGTTGTGGTCTCTCTAAGCTAGAAAGTAATCCTACAAATGGACCTTTTATCATTTAACGATTGATTAAGAGCTTTAAAGGCTGTTTTCTAAGTTTTGTTTATTTGCTTTTTAGCACTCAATGAAATGGTTGCGTTGCTAACTTTGTTTGTGCTCTTATTTTTTTAGCTATTAACCTAGTTAAGTTTGGATTTTCCAATTACAATCTTGATTAAGCAGGAAAGTGCGGTATAAAGTTAGTTATTTACCATTTGAAAAGTTTGGTAAATAGGGGCTTGTGAGTATTTGAAATTATTTTATTAGCCTAAGATAGATCAAAATAAAGTAATATCATTTATTAATTCTATGGCAGTGTAGTTCAGTGTAATAATTCTTACTAATTGATAAATACTTTGGGTATTTCCTTTATTTTAGATGTTGTATTGATGTGTCCAATATTTTATTTCTTTATTTATATTAATTTTATTGTTTTTTAATAAATTTATTTTGCCTAACTTAATTTTTGTTACATTCTTACTCTAATTTAAATCATTGTCTATCAGTGTTTTGATTTTGGATTTGTTGATTTTGTATGCTGGCATAACATTTTGAAATAATAAATTGAAAAAATAATATATATTTGATTTAACATTTTTTTAACAAATGATACTAGCTAATTCTTACATAATAAGAAACCTTGTTAAAACTGAAATACAAATGATTACATGTTTTTAAAATGCATATTTTAATCAATTTTTACTATTCTAAAGATAATTGATTAGATCTATGTGTTTTAATATTGGTGTTTTTTATCTAATAAATATATTTTGTATAATGAAATTATTTAAAAATATTCGGTTTTAAGCCATGTAGCTATAAATGTAATTTGTTTTAATAATTATATTTAGGAGTCTATAATAATTATAAATATCATAGACACCTTTTTTGAGCTATTGTAAAATGTGTATATGAGATCCATTTACGATAATTTTTGAAAAGAAAATTACTTAACCAAAGTCATTTAAATACTTAAATAAACATAAACATATGAAACACAAATTACTCAGTTTATTCTTGGGTAGTATGATTCTTACCTCCGTTGCATTTGCACAAGAGAAAAAAGTCAGTGGTCGTGTAACAGGTGCAGATGGCAAGCCATTAGCAGGAGTAACGATTGCTGTTCAAGGATCAAACGTAGCAACCCAAACAGATGCGAATGGAAATTATTCGTTTTCTGTACCAACAGGAAAAGTTATCGTTTTTCGATCGGTAGGTTTTGCCGATAAAACCTTAATCGTTAGAGAAGGACAATCTGCTTTTAATATCACATTAGATAATTCGGATAATACACTGAATGAGGTAGTTGTTACAGCTTTGGGGATTTCAAAAAGTTCTCGTAGTATTGGCTATTCAACTTCTAAAGTTAGTGGTGAGGATTTAGTTAAATCTGGTGAGGCTAATATTATTCAAGGATTGGCAGCTAAAGCTGCTGGTGTACAAATTACATCATCAAGTGGAACCCCCGGAGCTTCCTCTAAAATTGTTCTTCGTGGTGCGGCGACTTTTTCTGGAGATAATCAACCTTTAATAGTAATTGATGGTGTTCCAATTGATAATAGTGTAAATTTTATTAGAGCTGGGGATGATCCGTACAATCAAAACTTAGCAGGAGTTCAATTAGGTAACCGTGCATTGGATATAAATCCAGATGATATCGAAACTGTAACTATTCTGAAAGGCCCTGCCGCCGCTGCATTGTATGGCCAAGCTGCGGGTAATGGGGCAGTTATTTATACCACAAAAAAGGGAAAGCTAGGAAGCGGGTTGGGAATTACTTACTCATCAGGGTTTGATCTTCAGCAAGTCAATAAACTTCCTAAATTTCAAAATGTTTACGGCCAGGGTGAAAATGGCGAGTATAAGTCGACATCTGCTGATAGTTGGGGTGAAAATATTGCAAAAGCAGGTAAAACAGCATATAACAATGTAGAAGATTTCTTTCAAAATGGAAATCAATTTGATAATAATTTAGCAATTTCTTCAGGTGGAGAAAAAACTTCATTTCGATTTTCAGTAGGTAGTGTAAATAATAAGGGGATTATTCCGAATACAAATTTCAATAGGTATTCAACCAGATTAGGAACTGAATCGAAATTGAACGATCAAATTACCGTAGGTGGAAATTTTAGCTATACAAATTCAAATACGCGAGCTGCTCAAAATGGTAGTAATACTGCTGGAGCAATGTTGAGTTTGTTTAGAACTCCTGCTGATTTTAATTTAGCCGATTATAAAAATGCTGACGGTAGTCAGAAGAAGTATTTTTCAAATTATGATAACCCTTATTGGTCTACTGAGAATAATCCTTACAAAGAGGAAAATAGTAGATTTTTAGGGAATGCTTATACAGATGTAAAGTTAAGTGATATCTTTTCGGTGACATGGAAGACTGGTTTGGATACTTATTCAACTGAAGGCACACAAATTTATGCAATTGGATCAAATGGTGACGATAATGCAACTAGACTTGGTGAGATAAAAAGAACTAATGTAAATTTTAAAAATATTTATACTGATTTATTATTGAAGTTAAACACTAAGATTAATGATGACTTTTCTGTAAACGCTTTACTTGGGGGTAACTTTAATTATAAGCAATATCGTGCAAATTTTGCAAGAGGCCGTAATTTAAGTATGCCTAATTATTACAACTTTGCTTCAGCAAGTGAGTTGTATGCAAGTAATACAGAAGAATATACAAATTCAAAAGCAGTATTTTTAGATGCTACATTTGACTATCGAAGTGTTTTATTTTTAACTTTAACAGGGAGAAACGAATGGTCTACTACTTTCGGACGTAATGCAAAAGGATTTTTCTATCCTAAAGCAGATATTTCTTATGTTTTTTCAGATTTATTCAAAGAATCAAAAATCGTAAATTTTGGAAAAGTTAGACTAGCATACTCTAACGTTGGTATATCACCAACAGCTTATTCAGATAGAGCATATTATACTGTTCCAACTGTTGCTGACGGCATGACTGGATTTTCATTTCCTTACTTAGGCCAAACAGGTTTTGCTATTAGTAGTGTAGCGGTCTCTCCATCCTTAGGTCCTGAAAGAAATGAAGGTTATGAAGCTGGTTTGGAAATGAAATTTTTACAAAATAGATTGGGATTTGATTTTACCTATTATCAACAGAAATCTTCTGATTTATTAATTTCGCAACCTATTGATCCTACTTCGGGATATGAAAACTATTATAATAATATAGGAGAGATTAAAAATACTGGTTATGAATTAGCTTTAAATGGGCATGTTTATAAATCAGATAATTTTAATTGGCACGCTACCTTAAATTGGTCAAAAAATAATAATGAGGTAACAGAATTGGCTGAAGGTGTTGATAAATTGTCAATTGGTTCTGCATTTTCCGCTCCTCAATCATATGCAATAGTTGGAGAGCCTTTTGGTGTACTTTATGCACAGAAGTTTCAAAGAAATGCACAAGGTAAAATTTTGATTGATGAAACTAGTGGATTACCAATTTATGAAGATGAAATTGATAATGTGGGAAGTACCATTCCAAAATGGTTGATGAATATTAATAACGAATTTTCATACAAAAACTTGTCATTCTCATTCCTATGGGATTTTAGAAAAGGTGGGAAAATATGGGGAGGAACTCAAGCCGGATTATATAACAGAGGTAAGGCAGAGGAAACTGCAGATCGAGAAAGAGAATATATTATTGATGGTGTATATGGTCCTGGAGCAAAAGAAGGTGAACAAAATAGCACAAAAATTTCTGCATTAAGATATTTTAAAAATTACTTAGGAAATAGTGCTTCGGAAATTGCAATGCAAGATGGATCATGGGCGCGTTTAAGATCTATTGATGTATCTTATCGTTTCAATAAGGTTTCAAAAGCGATTCAGTTTATTCAAGTAGGGGTGAATTTGAGAAATCCGATTTTGATTACGAAGTACAAAGGTATTGACCCTGAAACAAGTTTAACTGGTTCAAATCAGAATTTTGCAGGATATGATTTCTTCAATAATCCTGGAACTAAATCTTATTCAATTAATTTTCGTGTAGGCTTTTAAGAAATATTATAATGAAAAATAAATTTAAATTAATATATGCTATTTGTTTTACTGCTATGATTGGTTGTAGAACTGGCGATGATCTTTATTTAAGTCCCAATGATCCCGCAGATGCGTCTCTTGCAACAATGTTAACTGCTTTGGAAGTAAATACTTTTCAAAATGTTGAAGGTGACTTAGCAAGAATTGGTAGTATAATGGTGCAACATACTGCTGGGTCAGCGGCTCAATATGCAGATTATCAAAATTATAGAATAACTCCAGGAGACTGGGATAATGTCTGGGTTGGCTTGTATGCAGGAACAATGAATAATGCTAAATTATTGATGAATAAAGCTGGTGCTGAAAATCCATATTATGCAGGTATTGCGAAAGTTATTATGGCAATCAATATTAGTGTCGCTACTGATCTTTGGGGCGATGTTCCGTATTCTGAAGCATTTAAAATTGATGAAGGTATTAGAGCCCCAAAATTAGATACACAGGAGGATATATATAAAAGTATAGATGGACTTCTTGAAGCGGCTATTACAGATTTTCAAACTGCAAAAGAAAAAAATATTTTCTTACCTGGTTCTGATGATTTGATGGCGCAAGGTAATATGGCAAAATGGACTAAAGTTGCCTACACTTTAAGAGCTAGATATCTAAATAGAACATCTTCAAAAGTTCAAGGAACAGAGGCTAAGGTATTAGAGTATTTATCTAAAGGTATTGCTTCAAATAGTGATAATTTAGAAGCTGTTCATAGCGCTGTTGGTGGATCTCAAAATCAATGGGGATCATTTCAAAATCAACGATTTGGTTATATGGTAGGAAATAAGGTTTTTGTAGATCGTTTGAACGGTAAAACAGATCCACGGCTGAAATATTTTCTTTCACCTAATACTAAAGGTGTTTATATAGGAGGTGATATTACAAAAGAGACTGTTGAGTCCGATGCTGCAGTAGTTGGTCCGTTTTTTGCAGTTGATAAGAATTATCCTATTGTAACATATTATGAAGCGAAATTTATTGAAGCTGAAGTAAAACAAAAACAGGGTACTAATGCTTCATCAATATTAAATGATGCAATAAAAGCAAATGTGGACTATGTTACTGGGGGGAAAGAATCTGCAACGACTATTGCAAATTATACTACTGCAACAAAGGCTGATATTATGACAGAAAAATGGGTGGCAATGTTTTGTCAAGGAATCGAATCATTTAATGATTTTAGAAGGACGGGCATTCCAATGTTAGCTCCTCGACCTAAAACTGCTGGAGCGGAATTGGATTATATTCCTAAAAGATATCCATTTTCTTTGACAACAACACTCTACAATCCTAATGCTAAAAACATTCCTATGAATGTTGCGGTGTGGTGGGGTATGTAATGTTGAAGTAGATTAGTCAGAAATGACAGATACTTTAAAGCAAAGCAGTGGGTAACTATCTGCTTTGTTTTATTTTATAGCAAATTCTGATTTCATGTATGAGTTTTCATTTATCTTTGGGTCATTTCTAATAAAATTTTTAAAACAGACCTGCCCATGATTAGTTTTTAAATACTCCATATAACTTTATTGTACAACAACCCATTGTAATTTATTTATTCATTATTGCATAAATGTATGAATTGGCCTTAGTTACTAGGTTAAAATGGAAAAGAAAATGAGTTGAGTATTGTTTTTGATGAAACTATTGAGGTTTATTTGATAGGATCTAAGGTACTGTAATAATAAAGGCTGGTTAATATTTATATCTTAAAATCTATTCTTTGAAGAAATGTGTCTATTTCTATAGTTACTATTTTGTTACAAATTTTTGCAAAAATAAATTACTGTAATTCAGTTAATTATGAATTGTTTGTGATTTTTATATGCTAGCATATCATTTTTCTGTTTTTTAATTTTAAAAATGACATATATTTGTTTTAACATTTTTTAACAAAATATGCTAACTAATTCTTAAAGGCTTTAAGATAAGAATTATTGATGAATAGAAATTTCTAAATGTCTACATTGAAGAGTTTTATAAGCTAAAAAATAATATTTTCCTTTTTAGTGTTTAAATCAATAAAGGCTAATATGATTGATCATATTTTTTTAATGATAAAATATTTGAGTATTCAAAGTTTTTGTCATTTTTAAGAAAAGTTGATTAATAAAATTTATTATTTTAACTTTGTTTTTAACATTTTTTAACAACTCAATAATTAATGAATTTAATATGGAAAGAAATGTAGTCCAATAGCGTTTGGATTATAAGATTCGGAAATATTGTAAAAGAGTTTGGATACTTAAAATTTTATGAAAAGAAATTTACTTAACCAGAGTCTTTAGAGACTTTAAATACTTAAATAAACATAAACATATGAAACAAACATTACTCAGTTTTTTTGTGGGTAGTATGATTCTGACTTCTGTTGCTTTTGCGCAAGAGAAAAAAGTTAGTGGTCGTGTAACAGGATCTGATGGAAAACCATTAGCAGGTGTAACGATTGCTGTTCAAGGATCTTCTATAGCTACCCAAACAGATGTGAATGGGAATTACTCATTCTCAGTACCAACAGGAAAAGTTATTGTTTTTCGTTCTGTCGGTTACTCTGACAAAACCTTAATCGTAAAAGAAGGACAGTCTGCTTTTAATGTGTCTTTGGAAGATTCAAATCAAAATTTGGATGAAGTGATGGTAGTTGCTTATGGTACAGCCAAGAAATCATCGTTTACTGGAGCAGCTTCAACTGTGAAAACAGATGTAATTGAGAACCGTTCACTGTCAAATATTACAAAAGCTTTAGATGGTGCAGCACCAGGTGTCGTTGCTACTGCTGGGTCTGGTCAACCGGGATCAAGTGCCACTATTCGTGTAAGAGGATTTGGATCTATTAATGCTTCAGCAGATCCTTTATATGTTGTTGACGGTATTCCATTTAATGGTGATTTAAACTCAATTAATCCAAATGATGTAGAAAGTCTAACCGTTTTAAAAGATGCAGCAGCATCGACACTCTATGGTTCTCGTGCTGCGAATGGTGTTGTCATGATCACAACAAAATCTGGTAAAAATACAGATGGAAAGATCGATGTAAACTTTAAGGCAAATATTGGTGTCAACTCTAGAGCGGTAAAACGTTATGATGTAATGGATACTAAGGAATATCTAGAGACAGTTTTTCAGGCTTATAAAAATCAAGATATTTTCGCAAATGGAATGTCTGACGCCGATGCCGCGGCAAATACTATTAAAAGGATGACAGGTACTGTTGAACCTATTTTTGGCATTAATGAACAATATAATCCTTACAATCTTCCTGTGGATCAATTATTTGATTTAACAACTGGGAAAATTAATCCGAATGCCCAGTTGAAATGGAATGACAATTGGTTGGATGAAGTAACAGCAAAAAGTCCCGTTCGTCAAGAGTATCAATTCGATCTCTCAGGTGGCTCAAGCAAATATAAGGCGATGGCTTCAATGAATGCCTTGAAAGATAAGGGGTTACTGAAAAACACTAATTTTGATCGTTATTCTGGTCGTGTTAACAACGAATTTACGCCAAAAGATTGGTTTAAAGCTTCTTTATCAGCGAATTTTGCGAAAGCAAATTCTCAATCATTAAATGCTACAGGTACGGCAACATCCAATGTATGGTACTCTTCTGAGCAAATGGCTCCCATCTATCCAATCTGGATTAGAGATAGCAAAGGTGAGATTGTTAATGATGCTCTTGGTAACAGACAATATGACTATGGTAAGAATAGAGCTTCCGGTGCTCAACAAAACTTTAACTCTGTTGCAACCCTATTTGAAGATAGATACTACAACAACATTGATAATGTTGGTACAAGAGGTGGTGTTGAATTTAATACGCGTGATGATAAATATGGAGCTTGGAAAGGATTTGCATTTGCTGTTAATCTTGGTGCCGATTATCGCGTAAATGAATATACTTATTATTATAATCCTGAATTTGGTAATGCGGCTGCTACTGGTGGACGTTTAAATAAACAATGGACAAAAACTTTTTCGTATACATTTAATCAATTACTGACTTGGGCGCGGGATTTTGGTAAACATAATGTTGATGTATTATTAGGACATGAAAGTTATAATTATAAATATAATTTATTAAGTGCTCAAAAAACTGGATTTCCTTTTAAAGGTATATATGAATTAGCCCCAGGAGCAACTATTGCTGATGCAAACTCTTATGAAAATAATGATAAAATAGAATCTTATTTCTCTCGTTTACAATATAATTTTGATAATAAATATTTCTTGTCAGGAAGTTTCCGTAGCGATGGATCTTCCAGATTTGAGAAAGATAATAGATGGGGTACTTTTTGGTCAGTTGGTGGGGCTTGGAAAATTTCGGAAGAAGCTTTCTTAAAAGATGTTTCTTGGATCAATAGTTTGACTCTTAAATCGAGTTATGGTGGTCAAGGAAATAATAATTTATTAAATTCTGATGGAGATCCTATTTATTATGCGTGGCAAGCTTTTTATGATCTGACTTGGAACAATGCAAATAATAATGGTGGAGCAGTAACGTCTGTTGAGAATAAAGAGGTAACCTGGGAGAAAAACCAAAGTTTGAATATAGGCTTGGATGGACGTTTTTTGAATGATCGTTTATCTATTGGGTTTGATTGGTATACACGTAAAACGACAGATATGTTATTGAATCGTCCAATGGCATTCTCATTAGGATTTGATGGTTTTAATTCCAATATTGGCGATCTGAAAAATACAGGCTTTGACCTTTCATTGGGTTATGATTTTATAAAGAATCAGGATCTGAAATGGAATGTAACTGTGATGGGTTCTCGAGTAAAAAATAAAGTGCTGAAATTGACCGACGAAAGTAAAGAAATTGTGTCAAACTCAACTATTATTAGAGAAGGTGAAACAATCAATTCATTTTATATGGCACGTAGTGCGGGTGTAGATCCATCAACAGGAGATCAGCTCTACTGGGTGTTTGATAATAAAGCAGATGAATTAGATCGTAGTAAACATTATGTTTCTAACGATCGTACAAAAGCAGCTTCAAGTCGTGTAATTACTGGAAGTAGAATCCCGAAGATTATGGGATCTTTAGCAACATCTTTGAGTTACAAAAATGTTGATTTTTCTATGATGACTACCTATTCTATTGGAGGTAAAATTAATGACGCTGTAGGTTATAATTATCTGAATCCACAATATTTAGGAAATAATTATTCAAGAGAAGTGTTAAATGCATGGCAAAAACCAGGAGATATTACCGATATCCCTAGAATTCAAAAAGATATGGTATTGCAGTTAACTGATAGAGCTTTAGTGGATGCGTCTTATTTTGCTATTAAAAATATCTCCATTGGTTACACATTTGATTTTCAAAAAATTGGATTAAAGTCAATTCGAGTATTTGCTCAAGGTGATAATTTAGCTGTATTTTCTGCCCGTCAAGGATTAAATCCGCAGTATAATTTTACAGGAACTACAGATTATGTTTATTCTCCGAATAAAACAATTGCTGCAGGTGTAAATCTTAAATTCTAACTATTAATTGCTTATTAAAATGAAAAAAATATTATATGCATCAGTTCTTTCACTTGCTTTAGGATTATCATCCTGTAGTAAGGATTTTCTAGAAACAAGTCCTACGGATCAAGTAGATGCAGGAACATTATTAGAAACAACAAAAGGGGCTCAAGTAGCGATGGATGGTATCTATAGAATGTTATATTCATCTGGATGGTCCGTAAGTAATACTTCTCAAAATTTTGGTATAACGTCAACAAAAATGTTTACTTCTTTAATGGGAGAGGACTTTCTTCAGGATGCTCAAGGAAGTGGATGGTTCTATTTTGATTATAAATTTGATGTGCGTAGTCGCTTTGCATCGACTGGTTGGAGATCCTACGCTACGTGGAATTTTTACTATACCTTGGTAAGTAATGCAAATTATATTTTGGCAGCAGAAAAGACTTTGACTGGTGATCCAAAAGTGATTGATAATATCATGGCTCAGGCTTATACAATGCGAGCATATGCTTATTTTCAATTAATTCAGATTTTTCAACAGACCTATATTGGACATCAAACATCTCCAGGTGTTCCATTATATACAGAACCAACAACCGCTTCCTCTGAAGGGAAAAACAGAGGTACTGTAGAAGAGGTATACACACAAATCAATCAAGATTTGGACAAGTCTATAGAGCTTTTTGCTAAGGATAAATCGCTTCAAAAGCATAAGTCTCATTTGGATTATTATATTGCTAATGCAATTAAAGCTAATGTTTCCTTGGTTCAAAATAAGTGGGCTGATGCAGAAAAACATTCTACAGAAGCACTTACGAAGGCAAGTTTAGCTATGATTAGTGGTGATGATATTTACAGTGGTTTCAATAGTATTAAATTGAAAGATGTACTTTGGGGAGCAGAAATTATTGCAGACCAATCGACTATTTGGGCTTCTTTCTTTTCACATATGGATGCAAGTGCTGGACAATATGCTGAATCATCTAGAAAATGTATTTACAATTGGTTATATGATCAAATACCAACAACAGATGCTCGTAAGAAATGGTGGAATGGTTCGACAGATGGTGGAGCCCCAGATAAAAAACCATATAATCAAGTCAAATTTAGATATTCTGATAAATCTTCAAGTTTAGGAGATTATATATTTATGCGTTCTGAAGAAATGCAATTGGTAAAAGCTGAAGCATTAGCTAATCAGGGTAAACTAGCTGAAGCGAGAACAGCTTTAGGGGATCTTATGAAGTTGAGAAATCCAAATGGTTATCAAATGATTTTGGACCAGGCTACTTTGTCAAAAGATCTTACGATGGGATCTATTGGTACACCAAAAACTTTAATGGATCAAATTATCTTACAAAGACGTATAGAGCTTTGGGGTGAAACTGAGCGAATTTTTGATATAATGCGATTAAAAACAGGATTTGATAGAAATGCGACAGGATCAAACCATAGTTTCAAGCCAACTTGGAATACTTTGGAGGCTGCAAGCAAAGAATTTATCTTGACTATTCCACAAAAAGAATTTGATGGTAATACAAGTCTAGATGCTAACAAGGATCAGAACCCGATGTAATGTCGTTTAAGAAAAAAAGAATATGAAAAATATTATAGTAAATTGTTTATTATTTGTAGGGGCTTTGTCATTATTTTCTTCTTGTGACAAAACAGAGGGGGCCCTTTATTCGGGAGAGCCAAATAAAATTAGTTTTTTAAGTAAAACTATGAAACTTAACATGCAAGGAGGATCGATCTCAATTCCAGTAGGTAGAACTTCAACTTCTGGTCAACTTTCTATCCCAGTAAGTTTGACTGCTGCAGGTAAAGGTTATACAGATATTTTTAAACTGTCTGGTCCGGTACAATTTGGAGATGGTGAAGGTAAATCTTATGCAAAAGTGGATCATGGTGATTTATCTAAAATAGATCCAAGTACATTAGCATTAACTCCTGTAGGAAAAGATGTCACAGTGGGATTAGCTTTTCCAATCTCACTAACTATTTCTGACGACAATGCATCTGTAAGTAATATCAAAAAAGTTGATGTATTAGCGACGGATGTGTTAGCATTTGAAGAAAAAGGTAATGTTGAAATGAATTCTACTGATGGTTGGGCAGGAAAAGTTTTGAATGTTAAAATTCAAAAAGCAAAAACTACATCAGTTTATAAAATTGTAAGTCCATTTGGTGAAAATAGTTTGGCATTTATGATCAAAGCTGACGGTAAAACAGTTGTTTTTCCAAATCAGGTATTAGGTAATGATCCTGATTATGGAGCTGTTACAATGAGTGATGTGAGTGGAACAGTTTCGAATGGAGTAGTAACTTTGCAAGTTGGTGGCTATAGGGTTTCTGCTGGAAGTTTTGGTCCCGGAACGGAAATTATTAAACTTCCAAATTAAGATAAATTCCAATCTTTTTAAAGCTGTCTCAAACTTTTTGAGACAGCTTTTTTGTTTTAGAATTGACAAATTATTAGACTGAATTTTTTAATCAAATAATAAGTATATTCATTAGTACTAACTCATTCAATTGTCACTATATTGTAGATACCAATATAGACTTTTATGAAAATAGGCCTCCTATTATTCACATGTATTATTTTTCAATGTGCTTTCGCGCAGTCAGGCTTTGTTTTGCTCAAAAACAAAAAGTTGAGTTTTCCCTTCATATTTGCTCATAATCTGGTGATTATACCTGTTGAAGTCAACGGTTTTATGATGAATTTTTTGCTTGATACAGGTGTGAAAGAAACAATGGTGTTTGGAAAATCTCTTGGTAATATTGATCATAATATATTTAAAAACAAATTTCAGGGCTTAGGTAGAAGTTCGGGTATTGATGGTATCCTAGCTGTCAATAATCATTTGCGAATAGCAAAAAGAATGGTAGATAGAGATCATCCTATTTTTATTTTAGATAATGAGCATATTGATATATCATCACGAATTGGTGTCGAGGTCAATGGGATATTGGGCAGTCGCTTCTTTTCAGACTATAGAATTGAATTTGACTTTTTGAAAAAGAGAATAACAGTATTTCCTAATGAAAATACCCCAAAGTCATGGTCAAAGGTAACGACATTAGCCATTGAGGTTATCGGAAGTCGCCCATTTGTTAAAATTTCTGTACAGCAAGATAATCTGGAGATTAATGGTAAAGCACTTATCGATATGGGAAATAGTGATGCGGTATTGTTATTGAAAAATAGATTGAAAGATTATGAAATTCGCCCCCCCTTTATCTCGGATTATATCGGTCAGGGATTTAATGGTGAAATTTATGGTTTGCGAAATCGCATAAAGAAATTGACCATAGGTCCATTCCAAATGTCATTTCCACTGGTGGCTTACCCAGAGTTGGAATCCGTTCAAAATGCAAAGATCGTAAATGAGAGAATTGGATCTATTGGAAATGAGTTGTTACGGCGGTTTAAAATTATTTTTGATTATCCCAATAAACAGATTTATCTGAGTAAGAATAGAAATTTTGATAAATTTTATTATTTGAATATGAGTGGTTTAGAAATTGTACACAACGGAATGAAATGGGAAAAGCAGGAAATACCAGTTACATTAAAGCGTGATGATAGTAAGGATATTAATTTTAATAATAAAGTGCAGTTTAAGTTTGTTTTAAAACCTTTATTTAAAATCGATATGGTCAGGGAATCTTCTCCTGCTCAATTGGCGGGTTTAAGGAGAGATGATAAAATTTTAGCTGTCAATGGTAAAAGTGTTTCAGCTTACACACTGGAGGATTTGACTAATTTAATGAAATCGGAAGAAGGCAAAGAAATCACAATGAAAATTGAACGAAATGGAATTAAGATAGATGTTCGCTTTATATTACGCGATCCACTACCTTTTGTACAGAATTGATTTTCTAGCAAATAATTATATTTTTTGAGATTAATCAGATGTTGAAATCTGTTAGTTAACCAAACAAACTATTGGAATGGAAAAACAAACTATTTTTATTACAGTCGCTGATCATAGTAGAATAGATAAAGATCCATTAGCAGAAGTAGAAATACCATTTATTATGATTGTTTTAAAGAGTGCCACAAGGTGAAATTTAATTTGCTCATGTTTATTGATGATCTTGTACCTACATTGGGCTGTTAACTGTTAGCGTCTCAATGAGAAGTTTAGAGAGATAAACCTCATAAATGATTTCAAATATAATAATTGGCTAACTGGTTCACATACTTAATCATAATAGAAGTGTTTTAAGTAATTTTACATATATTAATGCAATTTTTTATGCAGATGACTAATTATTTTATTATATATTTTACATGCATGGCATTTTTAACTTCATGTCAAGTTAGCAATCGCTTAAAAACACATCAACATGTGTTTATACAACATAATGGTCGTGAAGCAAAAAAATGGAAATTGATCTGGGAAGATCATTTTAATGGCACTTCTATAGATACGACAAAATGGAGTAAAATACCCGCAGGCGAGTCTGATTGGAATAGACATATGAGTATGGATACTGCCTGTTTTGCAATGGAAGATGGTAAACTGATTTTGAAGGGCATTAATAATTCGGATTCGTCCAGAGATTCCCGTCCTTTCTTAACAGGTGGTATTTGGAGTAAAGGAAAGTTTGCCTTTCAATATGGTCGAATTGAAATACGCGCTAAGCTTGGTAGTGCACAAGGAGCATGGCCGGCTATGTGGATGCTTGCTGAATTAGATAAATATGGCAGGTATCCTAAAAATGGAGAAATTGATATTATGGAACATCTTAATCATGATTCGATCATCTATCAGACAACTCATTCCTATTATACATTGGATCTCGGAAGAAAAACTAATCCGCCACATTCCGGAACAGCTAAAATCAATGCAGCTGCATATAATATATATGGCATAAGCTGGTATCCTGATCGGATTGTATTCCAGTTAAATGGTAAAGATACGTTTACATATCCTAGAATGACTGAATTAGATCAAGCACAATGGCCATATGACCAACCTTTCTTTTTATTAATAGATCAACAATTAGGAGGTAATTGGGTCGGGAAAGTTGATTCGAAACAATTACCCGTGGAAATGCTGATTGATTGGGTGAAAGTATATCAGTAATTTATTATTCTTTACCGCATGTCCAACGGTTTACTGTGATACATTTTTTATATAAACGGGAAATTGAAAATAGCAATTTTGGTGGTACAAAAAAAATCTTGCATCTTTAATAGCGTTCAGACTATAATTATTTGAACGCTATTATTATAAAACCATTTTATGAAAAACCTAAAAAATCAAAAGCTGCTAGTCTTGTTGTCCTTTATTTTGTGTACCTCTTGTTCTAAAAAAATGGATAAGGCAGTCGAAAGTGATCAAAACCTTTCAGGAACCTATCGTTTAATTGAAAGTAAAACCATCAAAGGAGGGGATACTATTATTGCTTTTTCAGATACATTAAAAACAGAGATGTTTAAAATGTTCAATGAAAATCATTTTTCTTTCTTTAATCATGACAAAGAGAAGGGCAAAGGAAAAGATCCTTTATTTGTTTCTGGAGGTGGAACTTATACATTAAATGATAACAAATATCAAGAACGACTTCAATACTGCAGTATGCGAGATTGGGAAAATAATATCTTTGATTTCGAATTGATTCAAAAAGGAGACACCCTCATTCAAAAGGGAGAAGAAAATCTTCCAGAATTAGGAGTAAAGCAGATTATTATTGAAACTTATATCAAATTCAAATAAGGTAATATTTGAATTTGTTATAAGTTTCATGATAAAAGAACAGAGGCTATTTTAATAGAGTCAGTTTTGGATCGCAGCAGATGCTATTTTCTTTTTTCCATTCGAACTAAATATTGGTCATGCTCATCTTCAAATAAAATTTGAACAACCCAGTTCAATTCATGAGCAATGTTAATGAGCATTTTTTGGTCCAGATATAACCACTTAAATTTCTCTCCAAAATTGCCTTGATATTGATATTGGTAATTAATTTCTCCAAAATAATGTTCTGGACGCTTTATTTTATACTCTTCATAAAGATAATCAATATTTGAAGTATCAAAAATAAGTTGACCTCTTGAAGTCAATAATGATTCAGCATGAAGTAATAATTTTTTAAATCCGTCAATATCTCCAGCCAGTCCAATCCCATTCATCAAGAATAACAGTGTGTCATATTGTTCACCTTTAAATTGATAAAAGTCGTTATGATGAATTTTTTGAACACCCCGTTGCTGCATGATTTGGCATGCAATATTCGATATTTCTAAAGCCTCAACATCAAAATTTTTGTCTTGTAAATATAAGGTGTGACAACCGGCACCAGCACCAACATCCAAAACACGACCGTCACATAGAGAAAGTGCGATAAATTCTAATTCAGGGATCTCTTCTTGGTCACGAAAAAATATATCTACTGGCATTTCTTCAATATCTCCATAACTACTATGTAAAAGTAGAGGAGCTATCTCTTTTTGGTGGAGGTAATAATCATTTAAGGCTTCGCCGTATATATCTCTAGTCATGTATCATTAATATTTGTTTTGCCAATTTGATCGTAGCGGGGTCTCCTGTGTTTTTTTTAGGTTCATCAGATAGTTTTATGACCTGAGTCCATTCGTCATCCTCGGGCTGAGTTTCAGTCATCTTAATCACGATGTTCATTTGTTTTAATCCCACATCGTTAGTGAAATTTGTTCCAACTCCAAATGAATACCCAATCTTTCCTTTGCAATATTGTGTAATATGAGCGACTTTTTCATAATCTAATCCGTCGGAAAAAATAATAGTTTTTGATAAAGGATCGATTCCCTTGTTGACATAATGCGAAATGATTTTCTCGGCAAACTCTATGGGATCTCCACTATCATGTCTTACCCCATCAAATAGTTTCGTAAGTTTCTTGTCAAATTGTCTAAAGAATACTTCTGTTGTATAGGTATCGGATAATGCAATTCCTAAATCACCTCGATACACATCTGCCCAATGCTCTAAGCCTAGTAAATTTGCCATTTTGAATCCATATTTAGCAGCATGAAACATAAACCATTCATGCGCATGCGTGCCGATTGGTTTAGTTTGATATTGCATAGCAAGGTGTACGTTACTTGTTCCGATGAAGGTACCGGCGCCATATTTTTTTAAAGTTTCCACAACAAGTTGATGTACATGATACGAATGTCGTCTTCTTGTACCAAAATCTGCAATTGTGATGGCCAACTTTTTATATTTCTCAATTTTATTTCTAGCATCAGTGATTACCTGTTCATCTGATAAGCGCTCCTGTTCCGTGACTTCATAGTAAAGCTCACATATTAAAGACATAACAGGAACTTCCCACAGGATTGTACGATACCAGTAACCCTCAATTTTAACTTCTAAATCATCACCATTCTGGATAATAGTGATCTCTTCAGGATCATACCGATAGCCTTGTAAAAAGTCAAAATAAGTTGGATCGATGTAGGGACAGTTTTGCGCAAAAAATGTTTTTTCAGCTTTGGTCAATTTTAATTTTGCCATTGCGTCAATTGCTTCTCTTAATTTTTGATCAAATCCTGGGGGATATTTATGCTGTCCACGATTTATAAATTGATATCGAGCCTTTGCTTTGGGAAAGAGCTTGACAACAGCATATTGCATCGTGAACTTGTAAAAATCGTTATCTAGTATAGATGTAAGTTGAGCCATTCGCCTCGTTTTATTAAATAAATAATGATGTAAATTTACTAATTAACATCAATTTAAGGTAATTGTTCGAAAAATGAAACTTTTGCGCCATGGTATATGGGGAATAAAAAAGAGGTTTGATAATCCAATACCAAACCTCTTTTAAACGAATCTTGTTTTTGTTTATCTGGTGCGCGAACCACTATTTGTGCTACGTGCTGTGCCTGATTGTGATGAACTTCTTTCCACATTGCTGGTTGAAGCTCTACTCGAAGAACCTCTTTCTGCCGAGTTAGATTGCACTCTCGCTGGACGTTCAGTATTATTTGACGGAGCAGTTCTACTACTTCTAGTTTCACTTCCAGAAGTGTTTTGCACTCTCGCTGGACGTTCAGTATTATTTGACGGAGCAGTTCTACTACTTCTAGTTTCACTTCCAGAAGTGTTTTGTACCCGAGCTGGACGTTCAGTAGTATTCGATGGAGCAGTTCTGCTACTTCTAGTTTCACTTCCAGAAGTATTTTGTACCCTAGCAGGACGTTCCGTTCTCGATTGTTCTACAGCAGGAGGATTACTTGAAGATCGTTCAGTACGAACTGAAGTATTATTGTTTTCAGTTGACGGTACTCTTTCTCTCGTATTTCCTGTAGTAGTTGTATTCGTTCTTGTCCGACTATTACTGTTATTTCCATTATTATTTACACGACTGTCTACATTTTGTGTTCTATCCACAGTATTGCTATTATTTCTAGAACGCTCAGTTGTTTTATTCCCTGTGTTTGAGTCTGTGCTTGATCTTACGGTCGCATTTCCACTATTGTCAATATACAATTCGCGGTTACCTCTTGTACTGGTCATGTTATCTCTCGTGGAGATCACTCGATCATTTCTATTTTGTAAGGTCGTATTGTTGCTTCTTGTACGAGATGAAGCTTCAGCAACTCGGCTTGGTCTTGCATCTGTTCTAGAGTTACGATCCACATTTGGGCGGTACATATCAACGCTACTTCTAGTCACACGTGATGCTCCTGGTCTTCCTGCATCGTTGATACTTCTTACATGGACACGTCTACCTGTACTTCTTTCAATATCCGATCTTCTTGGACCACCATAATAGTTTCTATTGTTAATAATAACCGTGTTGTGGATAATTGTCGTATTATTATAAAAATTATTATAATTTCTAGGATGTACATAGTAACGATCTAATCTATTACTATAAATGTTAGATGATCCAACAAATACCCATAAATTCATAGGTAGGTTGATCGAGATATTTATTCCCAAAGGTGCCCAGCCATAATAACCAGATCCCTCTCTCCAATTTACCCATGCAGGTCCCCATTCATAATCTGGAATCCATGCCCAACCATAATTGTTATTGTATTCCCATCTTCCATAGTGGAATGGTGCCCAACCCCAAGAATAGTTCGATACCCAGGTATTGCCATATTCAGTCATAGTCCAATATCCGTTAGTAGAATAAGGTTGAAAATTAGGACCTACATCAGGAATCCATATATAGCCGTAAGTACGATCGTTTACCCAATCACCATAGGGGGCTAATTCATCATAAAATGTTTGAAAAGATACACCACTATTATAATTTGAGTATCCACGTTGCGCTATGGATGACTTTGGAATCGCAAAAAATAGTATAGTAAATACTGCTATAGCGATTAGTTTTATATGTTTAACTTTATTCATGACAATTCAATTTTATAAATTGTGAAATTATAGAATCTTTGTAGGTATGACAGGTTGAATTAGCAAATGGTTTAATCCATGGTATGTTTTTTGATGAAGGCAAAACTTTATGGAGATTATTTTGTTGTTTTCTAGGATTATAAGAAAGCTTAGTCTCAAAGTAAGTGATTATGGGATGATAATAATTACCTATTTTTTGTACCTTTATCCCTTCATTCGTGTTATAGAATTATTATACACAGGAAATATTTATTTTAATGTTAAATAAACTTCGATCATTTTTTACTGAATTTGCAAATATTCATCGTTTCTTACTTCGATTTTGGCGCGAACTTGTTACACCACCATATGAATTTAAGGAAATAATACGGCAATGTTTTGAGATAGGCTGGAAATCCTTGCCCTTGATTAGTGTAACGGGCTTTATTGTCGGGTTTGTTTTCACAAAACAGTCACGTCCTTCATTGGAAGAGTTCGGAGCTACCTCTTGGTTGCCTTCTTTGATTTCTATTGCGATCGTACGTGCTTTAGCACCTTTAGTGACAGCATTAATTGCTTCAGGTAAAATCGGTTCGCAGGTAGGAGCAGAGTTGAGCTCTATGAATGTGACCGAACAGATTGATGCCATGGAGGTATCGGGGACCAATCCATTTAAATTCTTAATCGTTAGTCGCATCATCGCGACAACAATCAGTATCCCTATTTTAACTTTTTATGTTGCAGGAATTGGGCTGCTAGGTGGATACCTGAGTTTGGCATCCAAAGATGATTTAAGCTTTTTAAGTTTCTTTACGCAAGTATTTGAAACCATTGGCTATCAAGATTTATGGGCGATGGTGTTTAGAGCTGTCGTATTTGGTTTTACAATTGGAGCAGTAAGTTGTTATTGTGGATATTATTCCTCAAAAGGGACAGAGGGTGTGGGTAAAGCAGCTAATGCTGCGGTTGTTGCCTCTATGTTCTTAGTTTTTATTGAAGAGATTATTATTGTACAAATTTTAGCGATAATAAATTAGGTATGGAAAAAGCTAAAACACATATTGATTATCAGGATGCTGTTATTACCCTACGTGGGGTCAGTAAATCATTTGGTGAAAATCATGTTTTGAAAAATGTAGATCTAGATTTATACCGTGGAGAAAACTTAGTCGTATTAGGACGATCAGGTACAGGTAAATCAGTCCTGATTAAGCTTATTGCGGGTTTATTGAAGCCAGATAACGGAACAATAAATGTTTTAGGGATTTCGGTCAACGATTTAAGAGATCATGATCTGATGAAACTACGTTTAAAAATTGGATTTTCATTTCAGAACAGTGCATTATATGATAGTATGACTGTTCGAGAAAATCTGGAATTTCCATTGATACGTAATAAAAGAAATCTGACAAGAACAGAAATTAATAAAGAAGTAGAAGATGTATTGGAGGGTGTAGGGTTATCACAAGCGATTAATCAAATGCCTTCAGAATTATCAGGAGGTCAACGAAAAAGAATTGGTATCGCGCGTACATTGATCTTACGTCCAGATATTATGATGTACGATGAGCCTACTGCGGGATTAGATCCGATCACTTGTTTAGATATCAATAGTTTAATCAATGAAGTACAGGAACGTTATAAAACCTCATCCATTATTATTACACATGATTTAGCTTGCGCGCGATCAGTGGGTGATCGCATTGTAATGCTATTAGATGGGAAATTTGAGAGACAGGGATCTTTTAAAGAAATATTTGAAACAAATGATGCGCGAGTTAAAGCGTTTTATGATTATAATTTTATTGTTTAATTAAATGAGCAAAGCAGAAAATAAGAGAGCAGTGATAGTTGGACTATTTGTTTTTATAGGATTAGCTATTCTGATTGCGGGTATATTTATACTGGGTAGCCAGCAAAAGAAATTTACAAAAACCTTTGAAATTACGACATCTTTTCCTGATGTCGCTGGTTTGAAAGTAGGAAGTAATGTTTGGTTTTCAGGTGTTAAAGTTGGTATTATAAAAAATATTCATTTCAAGAATCTACAAGATGTCGAAGTTGTGATGACGATCGAAGAAAAATCTGCTGAATATATCCGTAAAGATGCCATTACCAAATTGGGATCTGACGGTCTTATTGGTAATAAGATTATTGTGATATCGGGTGGTTCTCAAAATGCACCTTCAATCGAAGCGAACGACTTTCTTCGTTCGGCAAAAGCTGCTGATATGGAGGCAATGATGGAAACTTTGCAGTTAAATAATCAGAATCTGGCAAAAATTACTACAGATTTCGTAGAGATTTCACGCGGGTTAGTGGAAGGTCGAGGAGTGGTTGGATCTTTATTGACCGATACCGCTTTAGTATCATCTTTACAGCAATCATTACGCTCGATAAGCCATGTGATGGCCAGTGCAAATACAGCGACTTCAAATCTTGTTTTATTGACCGAAAAATTAAATTCTAAAAAAGGATTAGTACATGACTTAGCAACAGATACCGCGGTATTTGCAAGTTTAAGATCATCTGCAGCACAATTACAAGGTGTTTCTCAAACGGCCAATGCATTAATGTTAAACTTAAATGCCGCATCAAATAAATTAAATAATAAAGATAATGCTATTGGTACATTGATTAATGACCCTGCAGTTGGTAATGAGCTCAGAGAAGTTGTCCGTAATTTAAATACGAGTACAGCTAAATTGGATCAGAATATGGAAGCTTTGCAAAGTAATTTCTTGCTGAGAGGCTTCTTTAAAAAGAAAGAAAAGGAAACAAAAAAAGCAAGTCAGCAAGCACTGAAAGATTCGATACAATAGAATATTATATTTTTAACAAAAAGTAAAGGACAATTTTCATGTAAAATTGTCCTTTACTTTTTTTCGGTATTCCGATTAGCTGTATCTTTGTTTTAATAATCAGCAAATCACTTAGTCTATAAATTCTGATTATAGAAGGATTTTATTTTATTTAAATGCATTATATTACAGATAAAGATGTTATATATGAGGATAATCACCTCATTGCCATCAATAAAAGAGCAGGGGATATTGTTCAAGTAGATGATACAGGTGATAAGTCTTTAGAAGAGATGGTAAAGGAATATTTAAAACATAAATACCATAAACCTAATGAGGCTTTTCTAGGCGTTATCCATCGTTTGGATAGACCTGTCAGCGGATTAATTGTTTTTGCCAAGACAAGTAAATCACTAGAGCGTATGAATAAATTGTTTAAAGATCGACAGGTAAAGAAAACATATCTTGCTGTGGTCAGACAAAGGCCAGTGGAACCCGCTGGAAAATTGATTAATTGGCTTGTGCGCAATCGAGAAAAAATGGTAACTAAAGCGTTCAACAAAGAAGTGAAAGAAAGTAGTTATGCCGAATTAGATTATTCCTTGATCGGCGAGCTGAATGGGTTTCACCTATTGAAGGTAGAACCCTTGACTGGACGTACACACCAGATTCGAGTACAATTGTCCACCATGGGATGTCCTATCGTTGGAGATAACAAATATGGTTATCCTAGAGGTAGTTCAAAAGGAAGTATATGTTTACATTCCAGATCACTGACTTTTATACATCCAATCAAAAAAGAAATGATGACATTAAAAGCTCCGTTGCAGGCTGATGGGTTTTGGGAGAAATTTTCAAAGTTTAAAGACTAGATCTCATCGGTATTTTAAGTATCTTTGTAATATGAAAATGTTTAAGTATTTGCTAGTTACATTGTTTTTGATTTGTACAATTACTGTAACACCTCTTAGTTCAGTACAGGCTCAATGCGCTATGTGCTCTTTAAATGCCGAAAACTCGACCCAAAATGGCAATACACAAGGAAAGGGCTTAAATGATGGCATTTTATTTTTACTTGTTATACCTTATTTAGCTGCAGCTGGATTAGGTTTATTATGGTATAAAAAATTCCGCACCTCAAAACTGAATAAATCGCAAGAAAAAATTCTCTAAACTAAATCTATATGCCAACATCTAAAATTCATGCATTGATCCATTCAAAATGTCCAAGATGTCATGTCGGAAATATGTTTGAGGGATCTGTTTATGGTTTCAGTAAACAGAAGACAAAAGAGGTATGTTCCGTTTGTAATTTGACGTTTGAAATAGAGCCAGGTTATTTTTATGCAGCTATGTATGTGAGCTATGCCATGTCTGTAGCAGAAGTCGTCACTTTTGCACTCGCAACTGCTGTGCTTACTGGTAGTGAATCCCCTTGGACTTATATGTTAGTGCTTTTCGCAACGATCATTATCTTTGCGCCCTTCAACTTCCGTTATTCAAGGTTAGTTTTGTTGCATTTTATGACTCCAAAAATTAGTTATGATCCAAAGTGGGAGCTGATCGAAGAAAATATAAAAAAGGAGCGATAGTTATTATCGCTCCTTTTTTATAGATATTTCATCGTACTATCAAAAATGAAAGCTTTATCTTGATACTTAGATAAGATTACATTTTGTAAATGGATTAAATGATCTTGCTGAAATCGAGCAATATCTTCCTCTGAAGGCACCTGAATCTGTAAACAATATGTAATTCCTTCATGCGGAGAATGAAGCATTTCTAAAAAATGCGGATTGAAACTCGTGTTTGCTAGCAGATTTTCTTTAATCCAAGAAACTATTTCCTGATGTACTGATTCTTCTGATATAATGGATATGTTATATAAATACATAAAGACAAAAATATAAACTTTAATTGCCTTATTGAAATATATATTATTTATATTGAAATGCAATAAAATCAAGATGTTCTTGTAAAAATAAGGTTGCACATGATTTGTTATTGGTATTTAATTTTAATCTTTGATTAAGTTGACGAATGAGATTGTTTATGCGCGCACACATTATATTATCTATAGTAATTATCACACTTCTGGGTATGGGCTGTTCTGAAAATAGAACAGAGCGAATACCTATTGAAAGTTTTTTCTCAACTCCTGAAAAAACTTC
Source organism: Sphingobacterium sp. MAE (assembly GCF_056711605.1). NCBI lineage: Bacteria > Pseudomonadati > Bacteroidota > Sphingobacteriia > Sphingobacteriales > Sphingobacteriaceae > Sphingobacterium > Sphingobacterium sp. MAE. The sequence continues at coordinate 1,009,565 of NZ_CM160044.1, forward strand.
TTTTAAAATCTCTCCTGATGGTAATTTTATAGCATATATAGGTTTAGATAATCATTGCAAAAATATATTTTTATTAAATTTAAACAATCGAGATAGTTCAAAACAACTCACCTATCAAAACGATATGAATGTCAATAGTTTTGTGTGGGGGGACAATGAAGAAATTATTTTCTCCATAGAGCAGGCTACTAATGATAGTTTAAGATTGTATGCGGTCAACATTCTTACTGATGCGCTTCAACCTTTAATAAAACCGATGAAAGCAAAATTTCGTTGGGTGCAACCTTCAAGATTATACGATAAAGGCATTATTGTAGCGATCAACAATCGTGATTCTTCTACTTTTGATCTTCATAAATTATATATTGATGGACGCAAATCTGAGGTGATCTTACAAAATCCAGGAAACATCAATGCTTGGTACATCTCCAATGATGGTCAAGTAAGACTGGTTATGGCCAATGACAGTGTAGAAGAGTCCTTGATGTATCGCGCAGATAATCTTCAACCTTTCCATCAAGTCCTAAAAAATGATTTTGGATCGACTATTATACCCATGGGGTTTGTGAAAAATTCAACCACAAATATTTATGCGCTCTCCAATATCGGCAGAGATAAGCTCTCATTGATAGAGTATGATTTGGTTGGAAAAGAGAAGTACATGAAATATTTAGCAATAAGGAAGTTGACTTAGATTGGGGGGACTATTCCCATTACACGAATGAGATGAACTATGCATCTTATACCGTGTCAAAAAAGAAACGATATTTTTTCAATGAAAAAGTTGCGCAAATTTTTAAAAAGATATCTGAAAAAACCAAAGGTTCAGAATTTGATGTTATTGATGTCGATGCCCAATTTGATAAAATTATAATCCGAACCTATACGGATACCAATCCAGGAGCGATTTATTACTTCGACTGTCAGGATAATGATCTTCATAAGCTTACTGACAATAATCCCAATTTGAAAGATCGTGATTTATCCCAGACAGAATTTATAAAGTATCAAGCACGAGATGGTAAGATCATTACCGGATTTATTACTTATCCATTACATGAAGATCGAAAAAATCTTCCAATGGTCGTTCTTCCTCATGACGGACCCAATCAACGAGAAGTTTGGGGTTTTGATCATGAAGCACAATTTTTAGCTAATCGAGGGTATGTCGTGTTTCAAATGAATTATCGAGGTTCAATAGGTTTTGGAAAAGAATTTTGGTCAGCTGGATTTAAAGAATGGGGAGGTAAGATCCAAGATGATATAACCGACGGAGTGAAATGGTTGATCCGCGAAGGAATCGCCGATAAAGATAGAATTGCTATCGTTGGGAAAGGTTTTGGTGGATATTCTGCATTACATGCAGCCTGCTTTAACTCCGATATGTATGCCTGTGCAGTATCGTACTCCGGCTTTACAAACCTATTTACTTATTTTAGAGATATTCCCCCATATGTAAAACCTTACTTACAAAAGTATTATCAAATCATTGGTAATCCTGTAAGGGAATCCGGTATGTTTAAGCAAATATCTCCTGTATTTCACTCCAATCGCGTGAAGATACCCGTATTGTTGGCACAAGGAGGTAAAGATAGGTTTAGCTCAGTGACAGATGCCAATCAATTTGTTCAAAAATTGAAAAATAATAATATTCCTGTTCAATATCTTTTAAAAGAAGAAGAAGGTAGAACATTTAAAAAGGAAGAGAATATAATTCAATATTATCAAGAATTAGAAAAGTTTTTGGATAAATACATCGGTAAATAGTGGGTGATGAGAGAAACAAGTTATAATTATCGTAAGAATTTTGGGTTACTTTTTGTTTTTTTCGCCTTTGTTACCTTACTCTATTTTGTTGTTGTTTTTGCCGCTCGTAATTATACGATTAATCATGTTGATAATGAATTTACCAATCGCAAATCAGAAGTCTTTGATTTGACATTAGTACCTTTCAATGATTTTTTTCAAAATCGTGTTCCTGAAGTTTCTTTTTATCAGGGATATCTCGATTCTCTGGAAGCCGGTAAATATGCTTATAGCGTCTTAAGCTCCTATCCCTTTGTCAAAGAAATAGCATTCTATGATATGCTATTTAGTAATGATGTCAATGCTTTGGCAGGTTTTTCGATCAATGGATTAAATATTAGACCCAAAACCTTATCCATATTTACCATAAACAATCGAGGCTTAAATAAAAGATATATTACCAAGCGCGAAGAGATGGGGCCATTCAATGATGAGTTGAATAGTATGGGAATCAAAATAGCCAGTTATATTGACAAATTACAGTCTAGCTCCAAGTTGACAGATCGCGATATCCTAAGAGTTTTTTATGCTACTCAACCTGGAAGAATTACCTATCTTAATATTCCACGAATCAATGATTTGTTGGTATATAAAGATATTATGGATACAAAATTAGATCATATTGTAAATTATGAACAGGATATGTTTGTTTTTAATGTGGATCCCACCTTACTAGAGGTCAAAAATATCTATCCAAATTTATATGAACGCATTGAAGTAGTTCCTATTGTGAGAGCACCAATTACTTCAGATATTAAAGAGTATGTGACCGAAATGCCTTTACCAGGCGCTTTGGCAGATTACAAATTATTATTCCATTCGGGTGAGTCCTTTATTTCAAAAGAAGTAAACCGAAGTTTTTTTCCTATTGTACTAGGTATCTCACTTGTTTATTTAATCCTGCTTGTTATTTTATACTTAATTTATCGAAATTTAGAAATTAATGGAAGGTTATTCAAGCTACAATACGATTTTATTAATAATTTGACACATGAATTCAAAACACCAGTCAGTGTCATTAAGATCGCAGGTAATAACATTAAAAGTGCACAATATTTATCCGATGAGGAGCGTATTATGTATGGTAACATATTAGATCAGGAATCTGATCGATTGAATAATTTGATGAATAAGTTGTTGTCTTTTAGTCAAATTGAAAATAAGACGATTAAGTTTAAAAAAGAAGAAATTGATTTAAATTCTTTTGTTGATAATATTGTCGCTTCTACACAGTTAAAACATGCTGATTTCAAAATTTCAAAGGAAATTAATGTCAAATCAAGTTTGCTAGCAGACCCCGTTTTATTGACCAGTGTGTTTCAAAATTTGATCGATAATGCTTATAAATATTCTGATCAAAAACGAAAAATATTAGATATTAAAATACAACAAAATAAAAAGAATTTTGTTATTATCTTTAGGGACGAAGGAATCGGCATAAATAAAAGTGAGTTTTCAAATATATTTAAGAAATTCTATCGCATAAAGAGTCAATACAATCAACAAGGAAGTATTGGTTTAGGTTTAGCCTTTTGTAAAGAGATAACAGAATTTATGGGAGGAGAAATTTCTGTAAAAAGTGAAGTAGGTAAAGGAACTACCTTTACACTCATTTTTTCAGTTTAAAATATAATTAATTATGAGCAAAGAAATAACTGTAGCTGTTATTGAAGATGATGAAAATCTACGCTTTTTAGTTCGTCACAGATTAGAAACGGAAGGATACAATGTTGTTCAAACGGGGGATGGAAATGAGGCTGAAAAGTTGATTTTAGAAAAAAGACCAGATGTTGTATTATTAGATTGGATGTTACCAGGCAAAGAAGGTAATGAAATTTGTGAAAGTATTCGAAAAGCAGGATTTGAAAACATAGTCATCATGATGACTGCCAAATCTCAGGATATTGATAAAATTGAAGCCTATAGCTTTGGGGTCACCGATTATATCAGTAAACCTTTCAATATGGATGTATTGATAGCTATGATAGAAAATAAAGTTCGTTTCTTTCTGCCCAAAAATACACCTGAAGTGTACCATTTTGGTAAAACCGAGCATCAACCCAATATCCACTCATTAATAAGAGATGGTAGAAAGATTGAATTGACAATTTTAGAAAATAGAATTTTATTGCATTTTTTACAAAATGTAGGCAAAGAAATAACACGTGAAGAATTAATGGAAGTGGTGTGGGGATATAGTTCTAATGTCAATACCCGTACATTGGATATGCACGTCGTTCGACTAAGGAAAAAGATTGAGAAAAATCCAGACAAACCTCATTACTTGCAGACTGTTAGAGGGTTAGGTTATCGGTTTGTCGATGATGAAGAGAATTGATCTGAATTAATAAGTTAGAATTTGTTTTGTTAAAAACAATTCTTACCTTCGTATTACATCAAACGAGACCATGTTATCTGACAAGGATAACATGGTCTTGTTTCATTTTGAAAAAATAAGATAAAAATAAATAATAATAATTATGGCAGAAGTAACTTATTACACCGCAGAGGGATTACAAAAACTCAAGGACGAGTTGCACTATCTTAAAACTGAAGGAAGAAGCCTGATCTCAAATGCTATAGCAGAAGCTCGAGACAAAGGCGATTTATCTGAGAATGCAGAATATGATGCAGCAAAAGAAGCGCAGGGTTTACATGAAGCGAAAATCGCGAACTTGGAAAACACATTAGCCGGAGCTCGATTGATTGATGAATCAAAATTAGATACATCAAAAGTGTTAGCACTTTCTATTGTAAAGATTAAAAACAAGAAAAATGGCGCTGAAATGACTTACCAGTTGGTATCTGAAACTGAAGCAGATATGAAGTTAGGTAAGATCTCTGTTAAATCTCCGATTGCCAAAGGTTTACTGGGTAAATCTAAAGGTGACGTAGCCGTTATAGATGTTCCAGCAGGTCAAATCGAATTTGAAATTATCGATATTTCAAGATAAAATATGACGGTTATGTGCGGTTTTGCCATAACCGCATATTATTAAAACGTTATCTCACAATTTAAAGGTTGCATTACAAGCAGCCTTTTTTTATATTTGGTTTATAAACAATTGGTATATGTCTACAATTTTTTCAAAAATAGTGTCGGGAGAAATTTCTGCTTATAAAGTAGCGGAGAGTAATGATTTTTTAGCATTTTTAGATGTGAGCCCTTTGACAAAAGGTCATGTTTTGGTTATTCCAAAACGTGAAACTGACTACATCTTTGATATTAATGATGAAGAATACATGGCTCTATGGGTTTTTTCAAAAATTGTGGCTCAAGGTATTGAACGTGTCTTTCCATGTAAAAAGATTGGTATAGCCGTTATTGGATTAGAAGTAGCACATGCACATATACATTTAGTCCCTCTCAATCATGTCGCAGATCTAAATTTTTCTCAACCTAGATTGTCGCTTACTCATGAAGAATTTACCGAAATTGCAGAGGCAATAAAAGAATCAATTATCAATGTTACAACTGATAATTAAGCGAAAAGATCCTTTTCTTAAGTAGTATTTTAAATATTAATATAAAAAAAGACTATAATATATTATATCTTTGCAATCTTATATAGAATATATATGTCTATATAAAAAGTCATCGATTGTAATTATATTAGGATGATTTTTTTCACAGAATAAGTGAAAACGTAAAAAAGAAATTATGCAAGATCTTTTGTTGTCTTTTCAACAATTATTGAACCCAGAGGAATTATTGAGCTCTGGCGGTTTTTATTTGGTTCTACTCATTGTATTTGCTGAAACGGGATTATTTTTTGGTTTCTTTTTACCGGGAGATTATTTGTTATTTTTAGCGGGACTTTTTTGTGCATTAAATAAAATTCAGGTTGATATCGTCACGCTTTGTGCAGGCTTAATTGGAGCCGGTGTGCTCGGAAATTTTGCGGGATATTGGTTTGGCTATCGAGCTGGTCCTATGCTTTTTAAACGAAAGGATAGTCTGATCTTTAAACGTAAGTACGTTATAATGGCTGAAGAATTTTACCATAAATATGGTGGGACAGCTCTTATTATTGGTCGATTTGTACCAATAGTACGTACATTTGCCCCAATTTTTGCAGGGGTAGTCAAATTAGATTTTAAGAAATTTGTGATTTTTAATATATCTGGAGCATTGCTTTGGGTATTATTACTAACCTTATCGGGTTATTTCTTAGGAATAGAATTCCCTTGGATTATTAATTATGTAGAATATATTATTGTAGGATTAATTGCAGTTGCCTTTTTACCAATAGGCATTGCCTTGATCAAACGTAAGATGAAAGCAAATAAAAACAAACAAAATATACAGTAAACAAATGAGTACACAAAATCCTTGGCATAAAGTATCTCCTGGTACGAATGTGCCAAATTCGGTAAATGCAATTATTGAAATTTCAAACGGTTCAAAAGGAAAATACGAATTGGATAAAGAAACAGGTCTTTTATTATTGGACCGTGTTTTAAGTTCTTCAGTAGTTTATCCTGCCAATTATGGTTTTATCCCACAAACTTATTGTGATGATAAAGATCCATTAGACATATTAGTAATCTGTTCTGTTGATATTCTGCCTTTGACATTGGTTGAAGCACAAATTATCGGTGTGATGAACATGGTTGATGGGGGCGAACAAGATGATAAAATCATTGCTGTTGCCAAAAATGATCCAGTGTATAACTATATTACAGATATCGAACAGCTTTCTCCACATAGTATGAAAGAAATTGTTCAATTTTTCGAAAGTTATAAAGCATTAGAAAAGAAAAATGTTGTTGTGGAAGGTGTCCAAGGACGCGAAGTCGCACAACAAATTCTATTGGATAGTATAGAATTGTACAATAAAGAATTCGGTAATAAATAACCCCCATAATGGCCCTCGATATTTTTTGGACAATATTTTTAGTAATTGCAAATGGTTTTTTTGTCGCCGCAGAATTTGCCATAGTTAAAGTAAGAGCTTCCCAGATTGAGCTCCAAGCAAAATCAGGGAGCAATGTTGCTAAAATTGCAAAAAATATTACGGAACATTTGGATAAATACCTAGCTGCAACACAGTTAGGTATTACTTTGGCATCTCTAGGACTAGGATGGAAAGGTGAGGCCGTGATGACCGAAATTGTGTCCAATGTGTTTTCATTTTTTCAGGTAGACACCACTCAAAGTTGGGCTAAATGGACTGGGTTTGCGCTAGCATTTGGAACCATCACATTTTTACATGTCGTATTGGGCGAGTTAGCACCTAAATCAATTGCCATTCAAAAGCCTGTAGCTACGACCATGAAAGTAGCGATCCCTTTACGTATATTTTATTGGTTATTAATGCCTTTAATATATGTTTTCAATGGATTTGCTAATTTTCTGTTAAAACTAATCGGTGTTCAGCCTCATCCAAGTGAATCTTCTCACTCTTCTGAAGAATTACAGTATTTATTGGATAAAGGTAAAGAAAGTGGTGCATTAGATACTTCTGAGCACGAATTAATTAAAAATGTTTTCGATTTTAATGAACGGATCGTGAAGAATATCATGGTTCCGAGGACGAAAATTGTTGCTGTGGAGGAAGACTGTGTTGCCTTAGACTTTATCACAACAGTAACTGAACAAGGATATTCTCGTATACCTATCTACGCAGACAGTATTGATCAGATTGTAGGTATCGTACATACTAAAGATATTTTACCTATCGTCATGAAAGGGAAAGAAGTCGTATTGAAAGAGATCATGCGAAAACCTTACTTTATTCCTGAAACAAAAAAAATAAACGATTTGATGGCTGAATTTCAATTGAAACGAATTCAGTTGGCCATTGTATTGGATGAGTTTGGTGGTACTGCAGGTATGGTCACTTTAGAAGATATCGTAGAGGAATTAGTCGGTGAGATTCAAGATGAATACGATGAAGAAACCCCAGTAGTAGAGCGCATATCCGAAACCGAGTATATGGTTGATGCTGGAGCAAGTATTCATGATGTAAATGAATTTTTACCTTTAGAATTACCAGAGAGCCAAGATTATGATACCGTATCGGGCTTGGTCAGTGATATGTTTGATAAAATTCCTGAAGTAGGAGAGTATAAAGAAGTATTCGGTTATACCTTTACGATCATTCGTAAAACACAGCAGAATATAGAATTTGTTAAATTAGAATTGGTCGAGTCTATGGATGATGACCAAGATAATTAGAGATTATGCAGCTTTTTTTTACAGAAGAGATTAGACCAGATTTTAAAAACTTTATTTTAAGCGAAGAAGAAAGTAAGCATGCCATTCGCGTACTTCGACTTCAAGCTGGAGATATGGTTCACTTAATTGACGGAAGAGGAGGATTGTATGAAGCTGAAATTTTAGACCCTCATCCCAAAAGAACTGTTCTGACCATATTGAAGGTACAGGAAAACTATCACGAGTCTTCTTATCACTTGCATATTGCAGTGGCGCCAACAAAAAATATTGATCGTTTTGAATGGTTTTTAGAAAAAGCTACAGAAATTGGTATCCAAGAGATCACGCCTATCATTTGTGAGCATTCAGAACGAAAAGAAGTTAAATTGGATCGATTAAATAAGGTGATCATAGCGGCGATGAAACAATCACTGAAAGCTTATATTCCTAAATTAAATCCTGCAATTACGTTCTCGCAGTTTTGTAAGAAACAAGAATCCAATCTTGCTACAAAAGTAATAGCTCATTGTGTTGATGGTGAAAAACAATTTTTAAATCAAGTCTTGCAGCCCAAAGAACAATATATCTTACTGATTGGTCCAGAAGGTGATTTTTCTACCACAGAAATAGATCAAGCACTGACCTTAGGTTATCAACCAATTTCATTAGGACATGCTCGGTTGAGAACTGAGACCGCTGCTATGACCTCTTGCGTTGAAGTTTCTTTGCTGAACAGATAGATCATGTAATTACATGTATCAAATAAAATAAGCCGCTATTAGCGGCTTATTTTATTTGATCAGGACTGCATCTACAATCATAATTTCCGAATTTCCTTTAAGTGGATCTTTATTAAAAACCATTCTGCCTTTTAGTTTGATTGGTTCTTCAGTAAATTTTATGGCATCGCCCTTTAAGAATACTTCGACCATGGGTGGAATACCGTTTGATCCACAAAACATACATTGTGCTACAGGTAATACCGAAATCATAAAGTTTTTATGAGTTCTGCCACTGGTTAATGGTACCATGTATCCGGGCATTTCAACCGTTTTATTTTCTAATGCCTTCAATTCCGTAGGATAGAATGGTGTATAGATTTTTTTACTGCCATTATACGATACTTTGTAAGCCATTTTATCAATCGCTTCCCAAGTCTTATTCATCATTGGGGTATGGTCAGGCGTATTGGGATCACGACCTATTTGTGCATTTACCGTCAAACAAAAGGAGAAAAGTAAACTTAAGAATACTAATGTTTTTTTCATTTAGAATAATATTTATGAATGTAATCTGTTATTCTCCAATATGAAAAACCATGTTACATTCAGTGTGATGTTAAAAAGCGATTAGGCGATCATGAGCAAAATCTTTATCGCAATTATGGATTACTTCTGCCCATGAAGATTTCAATGTCTATTAATTACCCGATAAAATATGTGATATTGTTGTTTTATAAGCTTTGATTGCTGGAATTAAAGCAGAAATAATACCAATGATACAAGCTAGTAAAACGAAAATCAGTTCGACAGGATTGAGTTTAAATGCATGGATAAAATCAGCACTCTGGCTCGTTTGTAGGCTGATATAGTAAAGCGCGATATGTGCAAATATCAATCCTAGAAATCCACCGATTATAGTAATCACCATTCCCTCAAAAATCACCAATGTGAAAAGCTTAAGTTTGGAAGCACCTAAGGTACGCATGATCGCTAAATCATATTTCCGCTGCTTTAATGCATTGTACAGACTTATAAATACACTTAACCCCGCAATAGCCATGATGATATAGGCCAAGATCTGCAATGAATCAATACCAACACCCAATAATGAAAATAAACGAGCACTCTCAATCGCAGGTGAAGCAGCTTGCATTTGTGTATTTTGAGCAATAAATTTTGGCAATACAGCTATCGCTACCGGAGATTGGTATTGAACCAATAATGCTGTAATTTCAAGACCAGAAGAATGTATCATATCGGCACCGATAGATTTGACTACCCTATCCGAATCAGCAGATTGATCATCTTCATGTGCATGATCATGCTCTTCGTCTGTCGCCTCACCGTGGTGATGTAGATATGCATCCCGAGTTTCTGCAAGATCCTCTTTCGCTTGCAATTCTTCCGTAGTCAACTCTTCATGATGTTCATCATGTGCTATGCCATGCACATCCCACACACTACTCAAACTGGTCAAGATGAGATTATCTGTAATATTATTATTGTGGGCCAATATTCCTACCACTGTAAAAGGATGATCGTCATGACTATGGCCACCTTTACTGAGCCCATGTGAGCTATGAATATGATCACCAATTTTAAGCTTTTGTTTATGTGCAACATCAGTTCCTATAACTACCTCGTAATTTTTTTGAAATAACTTTCCCTGTTGAACTTTGGTTTCATACAAGGTTAGGAAACTAGAATCTGTACCCACGATGCGATGGCCTCTATAATTGTCGCCCAATGATACCGGTACAGCTAATTTTATTAATGGATTATTTTGCAATTTTTCAGCTTCCGCCAATGGGATATTTCCTGTAGGGTTGTCAATGTGATAAACACTAGATAATATCAGTTGTAATGGGCTTCCCTTTGCACCAATTACGAGATCAATATTTTTACTATTATTTTCAAGTTGTTTTTCAAAACTTTCACTTGTTATAGAAAGTACACAAAGTATGGCCACACCGAAGGCAGTGAGTAAAATACTGAGGATAGTCGATCCAGTCTGTTTGCTGATATTTTTCCAAACTATTTGAAGAGTATTCATGCTAGTTATTGTTAGGATTTATGGTGTTTAAATCGTAGGTGTTCGAAAAACTATTTTTGATTCTTTTATCATGAGTAGCAATCAGTAGCGTTGCACCTTGCTGATCGGCGATTTCCATGAGTAAAGCTAAAACCCGATCCGTATTTTGATCATCAAGAGAAGCGGTGGGTTCATCAGCAATCAAAAGTAAAGGTTTATTAATGACAGCACGAGCGATAGCTGCACGCTGCAATTGTCCTCTACTCAATTCATTTGGATAGGCATGAGCCTTTTCAGATAATTGAAGTTTGTGCAATACACTTACAATTTCACTTTTATTCACCTTTTTCTTAGCAAGCGATTGTGCAAGCTGTATATTTTCAAGAATAGTCAAATTTTTCAAAAGATGCGCTTCTTGAAAGATAAAACCGATATGTTGCGATCTAAATTGATCGAGTTCCGATGTGCCAAATTGATAGATATCATTCTGATTGATCCATACCTTTCCTTCAGTTGGTTTCGATAGTCCGCCCAAGAGATTGAGCAATGTTGTTTTACCAGTTCCTGAGTTTCCCAGAAGAAGGGTATGCTGGCCTTTTTGAATTTCAACAGATGGAAACTTTATCCTTGCACCTCCTTTATATTGGAAGGAAAGTTCTTGTGTTGCTATCATTGGATTTTTTTGCATAGTATCATCATTCTTTCAAATGATAAATTTAGCTTAATTCCAGCACATAATCCGAATTGTTATGAGATTATTACATCACATGTGTATTAATTATTAAGCCTCTTCACACTTAACATTTTACCTGTTAATCAATTGTTAACACAGTAAAACATGTATAGTAGGTGGAAACGATGCTGTTAACAATTTTTTAACATGGTACTAATGTAATAGTAATCTTAAGGTAATGTAGACGTAATATCATGGTAATAGATTTGCAGAAACAAAAAAACAAATAAATTGAAACCACAATTAACACTTAAGAAATTTGTTGCCACACTAATTTTATTGGTAATAGCGACAGCTGTTTTTGCACAAGGTAGTGGAAAGTTAATAGGATCTATTACGAACAGTAAAAATGGAGAGACAATCACTGGAGTCACTGTTCGCATTATGGGGACAGCAAGAGCTGCAAGTTCTGATGTTTCAGGCAAGTATAATATTCCTGGCTTGTCAGGGGGTAAGTATACAGTAGAGTATGCTTTCATCGGTTATGCTACAAAGCAAATTACAGATGTAGAAATTAAAGCAGATGAAATTACAAATTTAGATGTTGTATTGGATAATTCTGAAGGTCAATTGCTAGATCAAGTTGTGGTGACAGGATCTTATAAAAAAGAATCCATTGGAGCTTTATATGCACAGCAGAAAAATAGTGCACTCATATCTGATGGTATTTCAAGTGAGCAGATCAGAAGATCACCAGATAAAAATACATCAGAGGCTATTCGTAGGGTAAGTGGCGCGACTATCCAAGACAATAAATTCGTGGTAGTTCGCGGATTAAGTGACCGTTACAATGTCTCAATGATGGATGGCACTGTATTGCCAAGTACCGAAGCCAATCGTCGTGCATTTTCATTTGATATCATCCCTTCAAATTTAATTGATAAAATCACGATTTCTAAAACTGCAACTCCAGATTTACCAGCAGATTTTGCCGGTGGAGCAGTACAGATCACAACAAAAGATATTCCAGATCAAAACTTTGTTTCCTTTGGTTTAGGGTATGGATATAATACAGCTTCTACATTCAAAGATTTCTTACAAACAAAGAAGAACCTACAAAACTATTTAGGTTTTGATGATGGATCAAGTAATCTGGCTACGAATATGTATTCTAGAGAACAATATAAAGCTGGACTATCAAGTAAAGAAAATAGATTAGCATTAAAATCATTACCGAATGATCTTACTGTGAAAAATAAAACGGCATTACCTTCACAAAACTATCAGTTTTCTTTAGGTAAAGTAAAACAATTTGAAAACAGCAATCGCTTTGGTGCATTATTTTCTGTGACCTACAGAAATTCGCAAAATATCTTGCCCAATGTTAAGCGTCAATGGCATCAATATGATTATACAGACGATCAATATAAGTTCTCGACCAATTTAGGTGCTTTAGCCAACTTTGGATATACTTATGGAAAAAGTAAGATCACATGGAAAAATCTTTACAATAGAAATTATGACAACACCTACACGGATAGAAGAGGTACCGACCTTGGATCTTCCTATGATGTCAAATTCTCCGCATATGATATCATGCAAAAATCTTTGTTAAAATCAACACTTGATGGGGAGCATGTTTTAAGTGATCGGAATGACAAAATAAAATGGACTGCATCTTGGAGCAATATCTTAAATGATCAGCCCAACCAAGTTAAACTTAATTATGTAAGACCGATGGAATCGGCCAATGATCCATCAGTACCATACGCAGCTAATATTAGTTCAATCGGGAAGCAAAATGCGAGATTATTTGCCAAGCTAAATGAAAATATTTATTCTGGGGAAGCCAGCTATAATTTGCCAATGACATTTCTTTCTACACCTTCCACTTTAAAAGTTGGTGCAGGAACCAATTATAGAAAAAGAAATTTTGATGCACGCTTTATTGGGTTAGAATTGAATGGCGATGTTTTGAATAATGTTGAACTGATTAATAGAGTAACACAGTTACCCGCTGACGAAATATTTTCTAAGGAAAACATTGACAAAAACTATTTTAAATACAAAGAGATCATGATGAATGGTGATAAATATACAGGTAGCTCTCTGACTACTTTCGGATACGCTATGCTTGATCAAAAATTCAATGATAAATTTAGAGTAGTATACGGTCTTAGGGTAGAAAATTATAATGTAAAGATCGACGCACTTAATGTAGATGCCATGAAGATGGTGAATGATGTGAACGATACCAAATTGGATTTCCTACCATCTGTTAACTTGACCTATGGACTGACTCCGAAATCAAATTTCAGAGCATCTTATTACCGTACTCTAGCACGACCAGAGTTAAGAGAGTTAGCGTCATTCAAGTTTTATGATTTTGAGCAGCTAGGAATGATAACCGGTAATCCTAATTTAAAACGAGCATCTATCAATAATGCTGATTTACGTTATGAAATCTATCCTTCTGCAGGTGAGATATTATCAATCTCCGCTTTTTACAAGCAATTTACGAATGCTATCGAGCCAAGACGTTATGACGTTACTTCAACACCTGATATCAGTTTTGGAAATACACCAAAAGCAAATATATATGGAGCAGAGTTAGAGGTACGTAAACGATTAGATTTTGTTAACGAGCAGTCATTCTTTAAAAATACGACAGCTTACTTAAACTTAACATATGTTCATTCAGAAATTACAAATGCCGATGATCAGCTTTACTTAGAGAAAACAAGACCAATGGTTGGTCAGTCTCCATACGTGATCAACGCCGGTTTACAGCATACGGCTATCGACAATAAATTGAATCTGAATATCCTATATAACCGCATTGGAAAACGTATCATCCAGCCTGGAGGCCAAACTTTTGCAAGTGCATGGGAAGCGCCGCGTAATGTGTTAGATTTTCAAGTCGGATATAAAGTGATGAAAAATAAAGGAGAGGTTAAGCTGAATGCCAGCGATATTTTAAACAACCCGATCGATGTATACTTTGATAATAAAGTTAGAAATATTGATAACGAAACTTGGTTTAAATATAAGCCTGGTGCAAATGTTTCATTATCATTTAATTACACTTTCTAAAAGATAATATAAACTTAATATTACTTTAAATATAAAGACATAACAAAACTATTTTTTTGTAACAAGATTTTTAAAAACTTAAAAAATGAAAAAAAGATTTTTATTCTTATCACTAGCAGCCTTATTATTTGCTGGCGCATGTAAAGAAACCAAGATTACAGATGACGGTGACAATACCGAAACACCGACAAATCCAACGGATAAAGATGTGGTAGTGGTTACTGGGGAGATTACGGCAAACACAACTTGGTCTGCTAATAAGATCTATTTATTAAAAGGATTCGTATTTGTAACTAATGGTGCTACATTGACGATTGAACCAGGTACTATTATTAAAGGAGATAAAGCGACAAAGGCTACATTGACAATAACAAGAGGTTCAAAAATCAATGCAACAGGTACTGTAGATAAACCAATTGTATTTACATCAGCTTTACCTGCAGGTGCTAGAACTCGCGGTGATTGGGGTGGTGTTATTCTTTTGGGTAAAGCTCCAGTAAACCAAGGAAACGATGTGATGATCGAAGGTGGTTTAGAAGGACCTAAAGATAAAGATGCCAAAAATTACATCTACTACGGCGGTACCGATGCCGCAGATAACTCTGGCGTATTGAAATATGTACGTATTGAATATGCAGGTATTGAGTATTCAGCAGATAATGAAATTAATGGATTGACATTAGGTGGTGTTGGAAATGGTACTACACTGGATTATATTCAGATCTATCGCTCAGGTGATGATGCTTTTGAGTGGTTTGGTGGTACGGTAAATGCGAAACACTTATTGGCTGTAGCGACTTGGGATGACGATTTTGACACCGATTTTGGATATGCTGGTAATGTTCAATTTGCGTTGGCACAAAGAGCATCTACGATGGCAGATCAATCTGGTTCAAATGGATTTGAGTCAGACAATAATTCAACAGGTACAGATCAAACACCTAAAACTTCAGCCGTATTTTCAAATGTGACGATCTTAGGTCCAATCAAAAAAGCTGGCGAATCGGCTATTGGAAACTATCAGCATGGAGCACAAATTCGCCGTAATTCATCAATTAGTATTTTGAATTCAGTAATTTCTGGATTTCCATTTGCTGGATTATATATTGACGATACAAAAGTTGTAACTGCAAATACCACTTCTAATAACTTTTTAACAGGTTCCGCAGTTTTTGCAAATAACTTGGTGTATGGATCAAAAGATATCGATCTAAAAGTAAGCTCGACGACTAATTCTGCTGCAGTTAATACTTTGTTACGTGCGGGTAATGTATTTGATAATACCAAATTTGCATCATCTTTATTCGTTGCACCGTATAATTATGGTAAAGATATTTCAAGTACTCCTGCAGATCCAGATTTCACCTTATCATCCGGTTCAGCAGCTGCTACAGGAGCATTATTTACGAATGCCAAAGTAAGTGGTTCATTCTTTGAGAAAGTAGCTTACAAAGGCGCTTTTGGAACTACGGATTGGACGAAAGGATGGGCTCACTATGATCCTCAAAACTTACCTTACACAACTCCAGGTCAAGTCAAATAGATCTTCAATACAAAAAAAATCCTGCCTTGCGCAGGATTTTTTTTTGTAATTTACTTATTTACAGTCGCCTACTTTGGCTCGTAATGGTATACGACCTGATACGATTCATTTTTTAATTTATCAGACATTTGCCCTATTTCCAAATTCTGACTCTGAGGAGTCGGTTCGCATAGCGAATAGTATTTACCATTATACAAGATGGCATCACCAATTGGTTTATCAAATTGAACCGCCATGGTGATATGAGTAGGAAACAACAGAGTGATCATGGGGAGATTATAGATTTCCTTAACTAAATAAAAAAATAGTGCAGCTCGATCATCGCAATCGCTGTAAGAATTGTTTAACGTTTCCTCTGGAGATAATCTTTTCTCTTTGCCAAAATTAGCATCATCATTTTCATAAAGGAATGCGTAACGCGTAAATCGCATTAAATAATCGACCCCTTTAATCGTATCCATTTTCTTAATATTTTCTTTTAGTACAGGAATTAAAGTCTGATACGTTTCGCGACTAAGTGGAATATTAAAATAAGTCTCGAAGTTGACTCCAGGATAATTCGCAAATATCTTATTAACATCCTTATTAATCCTTACTTTGAAATGGTACAACCGTTCATTGTATTGGAAATTTATTTTTTTATCCACATAGTTATGCGGATTAAAATCTGGCATTTGTGTCACCTTATAGCTAAAGTCATTTACCGCTTCATTGACTTTCAAATCAACAGGTTTATAAACACCATTTCGTTGAAATAGTTTTCCATAATCGTGATAGTTCAAACAAGTATACTGATTGCCGTCAATGGAAAAAAATGGAATATCAGCGATATCTTCATTGTTTTTTATATAAAATATAATTTGGTTGTTACCGACAGCTAGGCGGGCATCATAACCCGATTTGCACATCAAGTACCATTTGTATAGGGTATAGCGACTATAATTATCCTGTTTTGGACTTATTTCTTGCGCCGTTTGACGAATCAGTTGATAATATATCCAGTCGTTTAGATTGTATTTTTTCTTATACGCTAACAAGGAGTTGATAATCGAGGAATCTTTACTTTGTTCAATTTTTTTATAAAAATCAAACACATGATGTTCGTCAACTTCAGAAGGGAAATCAACTAAGAATGTCGAATCTAATGAAAAGAAAAACGGAGCATTGTAGAAATTAACTTGATGCTCTTGGGCATACGACTGTGACTTCTGTATCAATATAAACAGTAGCGAAAGTAAGCCTGCGACCAAATATGAATATAGAGATTTCAAGTCCTTAACAATTTATTAATAATGAAGTTACATAAAAATAATATTAAAAACTTCAAAGAATTGATTTCGTTACTTCACTATGACTTATTTCCTAAAACTGGATTTTGTTACAATTATATTTGTAGCTATATATTTACTTTAATTTAATTTAATGATCCATTATTTAATTAAATCAATATTTTTCACGTTTTTTGAATATATTATAATTTAAAGAAATGGAAATAAAATCTTCTATAAAATTTGTTGCTGAGCTGATTGGAACTTTCGGTTTGGTGCTATTTGGTTGTGGAGCTGCTGCTGTTGCAGGCGCTACAACATTAGGCGGATTGTCTGGCTTAGGATTATTGGGAATTGCTCTTGCATTTGGTCTCTCCGTCGTTGTTTTTGCTTATGCAATTGGTGGTATAAGTGGATGCCATATTAATCCTGCTGTAACAATAGGTGTTTTAGTCGCCGGAAAAATTTCAGTTAAAGATGCGGTCATTTACATTGTTGCACAATTAATTGGTGCATTATTGGGCGCATTAGTCCTGCAACAAATTCTTCACGGACAGATTTCCGGATTTAATTCTGGAGAATGGGCGTATGGTTCCAATGGTTGGGGAAAAGGATATCAAAATGAGTATGGTGTTACAGCCGCATTTTTAACGGAAGCTGTCTTAACGTTTATCTTTTTATTTGTAATCTTAGCGACTACCTCCAGAGTAGGAAATTCCACGATGGCTGGATTAGCTATAGGTCTTACCTTAGTATTGATCCATTTAGTAGCCATTCCAATTACTGGTACATCTGTAAATCCAGCACGTAGTTTTGGACCAGCTATATTAGCTGGAGGACAAGCGGTTTCGCAACTTTGGCTATTTATTGTAGCACCTGTAGCTGGCGCTATATTAGCTGCGATTGTATGGCTTGTTCTTAAACCTAAAGGAACTTAGTAGGTGATTTAGATAGAGAAAAGGAGCTTTCAAATTTTTGATAAGCTCCTTTTTGAAATCATGCCAACTTTAATTTTGTATATCATAACTTCTGAAAAGATGCGTTTCATAAGTTTTTCTTACCTTTTTCATCAGCCCCATATTTAAATTGTTTAATTTTCAGGGAGTAAGTATATTTTAGTCGATCGCTTTTTTATAGTGTCGCTTTTTATATTGTGATGGAGAGACAAAATTTGTATCTTCGTACAATGGAAAATTTTATTGTTTCTGCTCGTAAATATCGCCCAGTCACCTTCGATTCGGTTGTCGGCCAGCAACACATCACTGGTACACTCAAAAATGCTATTCATAACAATCAGTTGGCTCAAGCATTTTTATTTTGTGGACCGAGAGGTGTTGGCAAAACAACCTGTGCGCGTATTTTAGCAAAAACAATTAATTGTGAAAATGTCTCCGACAAAAGTGAAGCCTGTGGCAAGTGTGATAGCTGTATCTCTTTTCAAAACGGCAATTCATTTAGTATTCATGAGCTAGATGCAGCATCTAACAATTCTGTAGATGACATTCGCAATCTCATTGATCAAGTTCGTATTCCACCACAAGTAGGAAAATTTAAGATTTATATTATAGATGAGGTTCACATGCTATCGCAGCAAGCCTTCAATGCCTTTCTAAAGACTTTGGAAGAACCGCCTACTTATGCTATTTTTATTTTAGCAACCACCGAAAAGCATAAAATATTACCAACGATTCTATCGCGTTGTCAGATTTTCGACTTTAATCGCATTCGTATCGAAGATATGGCCAACCATTTGGCTCATATTGCTCATCATGAAGATATTCAGTTTGATCAAGACGGACTCCATATCATCGCTCAAAAAGCAGATGGTGGGTTGCGTGATGCACTATCGATGTTTGATCAAATTGTGAGCTTTTCTAATAAGAACGTAACCTATCAGGCAGTCATTGATAATCTAAATATTTTAGATTATGATTATTTTTTCAAGCTGACTGATGCTATTTTAATCGAAAATCCAGCACAAGTATTACTCATATTAAATGATATTTTAAATAATGGATTTGACGGAAGCCATTTCATTTCAGGTTTAGCATCACATTTTAGAAATCTGTTAGTAGCAAAAGAACCTGCTACTTTAAAGTTACTAGAAGTGAGCGAAAGCATACGAATGAAGTATCTTGACCAAGCTCAAAAATCGTCGACAGGTTTATTATTATCAGCATTGAATATTGCTAATCAATGTGAGATCAATTATAGAACAAGTAAGAATCAACGTCTTCAAGTTGAATTAGCACTTCTCAAAATATGTCACTTATCAAGTGCTATTAAATTAAGCCAGCTCGGAAGTATTCAGCTTCCAGATGTTAGCGAAGGGCTAAAAAAAAAACGCCCTGATTTAACACAATCAACAGGTACACCTGCTCCTGAGGTAAAGCCTTCATTACCAGTAAAACAAGATAAACTATCATCTTATCCAACTGTAGCAGCACCGATAGCTACGGTAAAAGAGCAAACAGTAGAACCTGAAATCTCCAATCTACCACCTAAAGTAAAAAAAGGAGGATGGGGGGCTTCCAAAAGCTCTATGCCATCACTACCCGATCTAAATTCTATTTTTGAATCTAAAATAGAGGAGCAAGGGGACAATGAACCCAGTTTAGTAAAAGGTACCGAACAAGAAGAGATCACTCATGAGCAGTTTATTCAAGCTTGGAAAGCTTTAGCTACTCAAATTAAAAAAGAAAATAAAATCAATCTCTACACCTTGATGACTGCAGTTCCACCAAAGTTGGTTGCAAATAAAATAGAAGTTGAGGTCGAGAATATGGTGCAGATGGATGTGCTCAACACGGCAAAAATAGATGTATTAAATTATCTCCGTCCAGTGTTACGTAATTTTTCTCTAGATCTCCATGGTGTTATTATGGAACATGATGTGGTTCGTAAACCTTACACCTCGCAAGAGAAATATCAGGCAATGGTTCAAAAAAATCCACTTTTAGAAACACTAAGAAAAGAATTAAATTTGGGTTTAAGTTAAGACTTAGACCAACTATTATTTCACTAACCCATATTTCTTTTTGTATCTTTGCCTTTCAAATTGGTTAGCTAATTGCTAGCAACCAATTCTTATTTAGAATATTAAGCATGCAAAATTTTCAAAGACACGATAGATCAGCAGATCGTGAAGCCAATCAGATGGTTTTCGGTATTCGTGCCGTTATAGAAGCGATAGATAGTGGTAAAGAAATTGAATCATTATTTATTCAAAGAGGTTTAGCCGGAAGTTTAGTTTTAGAATTGAAAGCCCTATTGAAGGAGCACGATCTGGGATTTCAACAAGTTCCGATTGAGAAATTAAACCGTATCACACGCAAAAACCATCAAGGTGTCATTGCTGTTATTTCGCCTATTACCTATCAAAAAATTGAAGACATTGTTCCTGAGATTTATGAAAAAGGCGAGGTTCCCTTATTTTTAATGTTGGATGGTGTTACAGATGTGCGCAACTTTGGCGCTATTGCACGTACAGCCGAATGTTCGGGCGTTCATGCTATCATTGTACCCAAGAAGGGTTCTGCGGAAGTTAACCCTGATGCGATAAAGACTTCAGCAGGCGCTTTATATAAAATTCCAGTATGTCGTCATGAAGGTTTGGCTAAGATTGGTAAATTTTTGATTGAATCGGGGATACAGTTGGTAGTAAGTACGGAGAAGACAAAAGATAGTATTTATGATGTAGATTATACCGTACCTACATGTATCATCATGGGAGCTGAGGATACAGGAGTATCAGACGACTTAATTCGTATTGCTGATCATTTAGCAAAGATACCCATGTTTGGAGAAATAGGTTCATTAAACGTTTCTGTTTCAGCTGGAGTAGTCCTTTACGAAGCTATTCGTCAGCGTGTCAAGTAACAATCGCACTTTTCGTTTAATATAAGCGGAGTATAATATCAAATAAATAAGAGCGGCTATCTTTTGGATAGCCGCTCTTATTATTTATAGCTTGAATCGATTAGTATTTGTTACTAGATTCTTTTCTTTTTCCAGAAAAGTCTCTAAAACCACCACCGTTTCCTTCTCTGCGATCTCCACCACGGTATCCACCTTCACGTCTTTCACCGCCACCACTTCTGCGATCTCCACCACGGTATCCACCTTCACGTCTTTCACCGCCGCCAAAGCTTCTGCGCTCACCACTTCCACCACGGCTTCTGTTTCCACCACCACGGTTTTCAGTTTTTCCATCTCCAGAAACTTCGATGCGAACATTACGTCCGTTGAAATCAACTTCTTTGAATCCTTCAAATACTTTAGCAACTTCAGCATCTTCAACTTCAAAGAATGTGAAAACTCCTTTTAGATCAATTTTACCAATTGATTTACCAGAGATTTTAGCGTTGTTACAGATAAATCCTAACATGTCTCCACGGCTGAATTCATCTACAGAACCTAAGTTCATAAACAAACGAGTAAATCCTTTTGAACTACCACGCTCGCCTCTTTCACCACGTTCACCTCTTTCGCCACGTTCGCGGCCATTGCTGCTGATATCACGTGCTTCGATATTTAAATCGTGTGCACCTTTGTAATAATCTAAGAATCTATTGAACTCTAATGAAGCAAATCTTTTTACGATATCTTCTTTCGATAACGACTCAAAACCTTCCATAATAGCTGGTAAGAATTGATTGATTTGATCCTCATTAACTTCTACATTCTGAACTTTATTGATGATTGTCAATAATTGCTTTTCAACAACATCAGCTCCTTGAGGAACTTGTTTACGTTCAAATTGCTTTCCGATAACTTTTTCAAGTTGACGGATTTTGCTTTGTTCTTTAATGTTGATTAAAGAGATTGAAATACCAGTTTTACCAGCACGAGCTGTACGGCCCGAACGGTGAGTATAGTTTTCAATTTCATCAGGTAAAGAGAAGTTAATTACGTGAGTTACGTCGTTTACATCAATACCACGCGCCGCTACATCGGTAGCGATTAGTAGTTGTAAACTACGGTCACGGTAACGTTTCATCACTTTATCACGTTGTTGTTGAGATAAATCTCCGTGTAGTGAATCCGCATTGTAACCATCTTTAATTAAAGATTCTGCAATTTCTTGAGTTTCAATTTTTGTACGACAAAATACGATACCAAAAATATCAGGGTTTGAATCAACAATACGTTTGAAAGCAGCATATTTATCTTTAGCTCTAATCAAATAATATTGATGCTCAATGTTTGCATTACCTGTGTTTTTTGTTCCTACAGTCATCTCTACAGGATCAGTCATATAGTTTTTAGCAATACGACGAACCTCTGAAGGCATAGTAGCTGAGAATAACCATGTTTTTTTAGTGTCAGGAGTCTCTGACAAAATGTTGTTGATGTCTTCTTTGAAGCCCATATTAAGCATCTCATCCGCTTCATCTAACACAACATATTTTACTTGAGAGAAATCAATAGCATTACGGCCAATGATATCTAACATACGACCAGGGGTCGCTACTACAATTTGCACTCCACGTCTGATCTGACGTAGTTGGTCACTAATATTTGCACCTCCATAAACCGCAACAACATGTACGTTGTCTAGGTTTTTAGCATATCTTTCTATATCTTTCGAGATTTGCAAACAAAGCTCACGTGTCGGGCATAATACCAACGCTTGAGGATGTTTCTGAGAAAAGTCTAATTGCTGTAATAATGGAAGACCAAATGCTGCTGTCTTACCTGTGCCGGTTTGGGCTAATCCGACAAAATCGTCGTTACCAGTCAATAAAACAGGAATGGCTTTTTCCTGAATTTCAGAAGGTTTTTCAAAACCTAATTCTGAGATGGCATTAACAATTTCCTCACGGATTCCCAGTTCTAAAAATGGGTTCATGAATTAATTTATACAATAGGCTCTATTGCCTAAGGCGATGCAAATATAGGGAAATAATATTTACCAAACTAATTTTTCACTTAAGTATTTGATATATTGTGTTTTTTGGATGACAAAATGTTCCGTTCATCCTTTTAAATACCTATAAGGAAGGTTCTGTTATTTTAATTTTTATCGATCTTAAAATACTTTAGTCAAATAATTTTAGTTATACTCAAAAATTAATCATGTAAAAAGGGCCACTCTTTTGGAGTAGCCCTTCTTTATGATAGTAATATCTACTAATATATTGTAAACTCAACACGACGGTTTTGTTGACGGCCTTCTGCAGTTTTATTAGATGCAATAGGTTGGTTTGGACCATAACCAGTAGCTTCAATACGAGAAGGATTAGCACCTTTAGATACTAAGTAAGCTTTCACTGCCTCAGCACGCTCTTTAGATAATCTCAAGTTTAATTCTAATGAACCTGTGTTATCGGTGTGACCCGCTAATTTCAAACTGAAATCTTTTTCTACTAATAATGCAGCAACTTTATTTAATGAGTTGTAAGAGTTAGCACGAATCACGGATTTACCAGTTTCGAATTCTAAGTTTTTGATAGCCTCATCAACAGTTCTTCTATCCGTTTCAGTGATCACTTTCTCTACGATTTTAGTTTCATTTTTAACAAGGATTGGACAACCAGCACCATCTACTTGAACACCTGAAGGTGTATTTGGACATTTGTCAAATTTGTTAGCAACACCATCACCGTCATCATCTTGTAAATCAGCATTTAATGATTCTACTTTTGATTGTAATGCTTTATTTGCAGCATCCAATGCATCACGTTGTGCTTTTAACTCATCATATTTAGCTGTATAATCATGTACCAATGTAGCTACCGGGTTTGAATTATTCAAAGCAGGTTTTGAACCATCACCTAAAGCAATTTCTAAACCAGCATGTGAATATGAGAATAAGTCATTTTTGTAAGTTGGTTGTGGAGATGCAGCAGGATTAGATCCATCGAATTTCTGGTTTGCCCAGTTTAACTGATAACCTAAGTCTAAGTTAATACCTTTTGCGATTGCAAATTTAAAACCGAAATCAGCTGGAACGAACAACTTTGATTGCGAATCAGATGTTGTACTTGTCGATCCCATCGTTACTGTTGCTTCAGAGTTCAAAACTCCTAAACCTAATGAAGCGTAGGGTTTGATGAAGCTATTGAAAAATCTCCAATTGGAATTCGCCATAGTCCATTCTCCAGATAATGCAGCTGACCAAGGTGTTTTAGTTTCGAAAGACTGTGAGCCATCTTTATATGCTCCACCAACTTTTCCACCTAAGTACGATGCTTTGAATCCGAAAGAAGGGGAAATTTGTTTCTTAATGTATGCCGAATAACCTAAATTATGATCCAAATCATTATAATCTTTACGGTTAAAACCGAAAATATTAGTTTGATTTAAAACCCCTGCACCTATACCAATCGACCAAGTTCTATATTCAGTCGATGATCCTAGTGGAGTAGTTCCTTCGATAGAACCAACTTTTGCATTTTGTGCAAATGAAGCAGATGTTAACAGTCCCGCTGCTACTAATAAACCAGTTTTCTTAAGGTTAATCTTCATATTATCTAATTTTAATTTTTAATCTTCTATGGTGCATAAGGCAATAATGTTGCCAATGTGGGCCCATCTAATAAAACCTGTTGTAGATTTACCCGTTTTTGTAGTTAATTGACCACTTATTCATTTGCTTTGCCATAAAAAATGTAACATCATGTATACTATAATTTACATTTCTACGTTAACATGTAGTTTATTTAGGAATTTCCACCTTGGAACTGGTCTTGCCAAAGAAATTCGGAATCATAATTTCCATAGCCATTTCTTTAATAATGTTTTCAGAAAATAAGTTTTGAAAAAATGTCTTGCGGCTTTTTGTAATTAAGATAATGTCGATGTTTTCATCACGAATCATGGTCTGTATTCCATTTGCGATTCTTTCTGCCGAATTGACAAAATAGCTTCTATTTTTTATGGTATATGAAATATCATCGATACCTGTCTCTCTAATGATGCTATCTATCCATTCGTCAAACTTTTTGTCCAATACTTTTAATTCAGCTTCAGCCTTGTTAATGTGTATCAATAGAAGATGAAATTTATTCCCAAATACAGGTATCGCCTGTTTTAGAACTTCCAATTCACCAGGTTTGAAATTTGTCAACAGTGCAATGGTATCTTTTTTATATGTTGTTGCGTAAGCAGGGATCGCCAAAACAGGGATTTGTGCATCTTTAATTGCATCATAGGTATTGCTGCCGATCAGAACCGACTCAATTCCTGATGCCCCTTTTGTTCCCATTACCACTACTTTATAACTGTTCTTCGCTGTTTCTTTTGCAATTACTTCCGAGAGAATCCCCTCATCAAAAAGCTGGCTTATTGTCAACGTTGGATATTTGTCCTTAACTTGGTTGACCAATTCACTCAGTTTTTGTTCTGCATCTTTTATGGTAGGATCAATAATTTTCTCACCACGTACGACAAAATTTGCGTATTTGTTTACATGTTTCGTATACACGTGTAAGAAAACCAGCTCATCATGATTTTCAAGCGCAATTTCCCTTGCATATCTTGCAGCAATAATCGAATTTTCAGAAAAATCGATTGGCACTAATATTTTACCCATAGTAATTTAAGCTTTAGAAAAAAATGTAGGAATAATAGGATGATGAATAATTTGTTTTGCAACAGACTTTTTAAATAATCGTTCAAAAAATGATTTACGTGTCTTCGTTATCAATACCAGATCAATTTGTTCATCTTTAATAATCTCATTGATCACTTCAGGAATCGTATCCAATTCCTCCACATCGGTCTGTATAGAATCTACTTCTATGTCCACATCTGTGATTTCATTATGTTTCTTGATTTGATATTTCCAGATTTCTAATTTATCCTCGATATCAGCCTCAGAATCTGGGTGATAGTGTACATGTATGATTTGTACTTTCACATTGGATCCAAATATTTTGATAAATTCATTTAAAGTATCTAGCTCAGCATATTTAAAATTAGAAAGTAGACCAATCTTATGGATATCTTTTGTTTGATAATGAACCGGAATGGCAATCACAGGAATATTACTTTTTTGGCTGACAGCGTAGGTTGTACTACCGACAATGACACTGGTATCGTCGGTTTTCCCTTTTGTTCCCATGATAATAGCTGAATAGTCCGCATTTTTTGTTTCCTTAAATAAGGACTCTGTGATAATACCACGCTCGCATTTCGAAGTAAAAGTGACTGTGGGATTGTTGGCTTTCAACTTATCGATCAAATCAGACATTAATATATCTGCTTTGAAATTTTCGTCAGTACTTTCCTTGCTTTCATCCTCAAAACTACTGGATGAGACCGTATAGTTATGATATAAATGAATCTCAAATCCCCTTTTTTTTGCCAGATCAATTGCAAATTGAATAGCAGTATGGGCATTGTCTGAAAAATCAATTGGAACTAAAATTTTATTGCTCATGTTGTTGATCGTTAAGTGTTATGTTGTGTGCTATCGTTGGTTAAAAAAACATGACTACATCACCGTAGTTGTTTAACATAATTGGTATAAGTTAGTTTTGTTTTCTTACCTAATGTAAAGGTATTTGTTATAATGATTTAAATATGTGATTAATTTAATGAAATAAAGTGATTTTAGACATACTATTTGACAAAGTAACTAACTCCATTTTAATTTCTTAAATCTTATTCTAAAATGAAGTATTTCTAAAAATAGTCAAAATATATTTCAATTCTTGACATTCTTAATACATTATTGTAGACTAAAATACATCTGTCTAATTGCATTACGAGGCAAATTTAAGTAAGTTTGCATCATCATAATTAGACAATTAGATTTTCAATGACAAGTAGAGAAATTCGTCAGGCTTTTTTGGATTTTTTCAAAAGTAAAGGACACCAAATCGTACCATCAGCACCAGTTGTGGTGAAAAATGATCCCACATTGATGTTTACAAACGCGGGAATGAATCAATTTAAAGATTTATTTTTAGGCGAGGCCGCCATTAAATTTCCGCGTGTTGCCGATACACAACGTTGTTTACGTGTATCCGGTAAACATAATGATTTGGAAGAGGTAGGTATTGACACCTATCACCATACCTTATTTGAAATGTTAGGAAATTGGAGTTTCGGCGATTATTTCAAAAAAGAAGCAATCCAATGGGCATGGGAATTATTTACTGATGTATATAAATTAGATAAAGACCGTCTTTACGTCACGATTTTCGAAGGTGATGATTCAGAAGGATTAGCAAAAGATACGGAAGCCTATGATTTTTGGAAAGCTTTGATTGCAGAAGATCGTATTCTATTAGGAAATAAAAAAGACAATTTTTGGGAAATGGGGGAGACTGGTCCTTGTGGCCCTTGTTCTGAAATCCATTACGATATGCGCACAGCGCAAGAGCGACAGGAAGTATCGGGCCAATCACTTGTCAATGCCGATCATCCACAAGTAATCGAAGTCTGGAACTTAGTGTTTATGCAATTTAACCGTTTAAAAGATGGCTCATTGCAACCTCTACCAGCCAAACACGTCGATACAGGAATGGGATTTGAACGTCTTGTAAGATCTATTCAAGGAAAAACATCCAATTACGATACCGATGTTTTTCAACCAACTATTCAGTTTATCTCTCAGAAAGCAGGTATTGCTTACGGTGCAGATGAGAAAACAGATATCGCTATGCGTGTGGTTGCAGATCATATTCGTGCGATTAGTTTTGCTATCGCCGATGGTCAGTTACCATCTAATAATAAGGCAGGGTATGTGATCCGTCGTATTTTGCGTCGCGCGGTACGCTATGCTTATACTTTTCTGAATTTCAAAGCCCCATTTATCAACGAATTGGTACCCTTATTGGCAGCCCAATTTGATGGTGTTTTCAATGAATTGAAAGCACAAGAAAGCTTTGTTCAAAAAGTGATTTTGGAAGAAGAAGTATCCTTCTTGAGAACTTTAGTGACCGGAGTACAACGTTTCGAAAATTATGCGGAAGCAAATACAACCATTGCAGGAGACTTTGCTTTTGAGCTCTACGATACTTATGGATTTCCAATTGACTTGACCGAATTGTTAGCAAGAGAGAAAAATCTGTCCGTGGATATGGTTGGTTTTAATGAAGCATTACAGATTCAAAAAGAGCGTTCCCGTGCGGCAACAGCAATTGATACCGGAGACTGGATTTTAGTCAATGAAGACGAAGGATTTGAATTTGTCGGTTACGATACCTTAACGGCAAAAACAGAAATTGTCAAATACCGTAAAGTTTCAGCAAAAGGCAAAGACCAATTTCAGTTGGTACTATCGGTAACACCTTTTTATGCTGAAGGTGGTGGTCAGATAGGAGATACCGGAGTTCTAGTATCTGACGTTTCTGGAGAAAAAATATATATCACCGACACCAAAAAAGAAAACGGTTTATTCGTACATTTTATCGATACATTACCGCAGAGTTTTGAAGGTCTTTTTATTGCTCAAGTAGATCAAGCAAAACGAGTTGATACCGAAAATAATCACTCCGCGACACATCTACTCCATGCCGCTTTAAAGCAAGTATTAGGTGACCATGTGAATCAAAAAGGCTCATTAGTCAATGCAGATGTTTTGCGTTTTGATATTTCCCATTTTTCAAAAGTAACAGACCAAGAGATCAAACAAGTAGAAGACATAGTTAACACTAAGATCCGTGAAAATATTGTACTGAAGGAAGAACGCAACATACCCTATCAGCAAGCATTAGATTCTGGCGTTACGGCTTTATTTGGTGAGAAATATGGTGATTACGTTCGTGTCATTACTTTCGATGATACATTCTCAAAAGAGCTCTGTGGTGGTACACACGTTAAGGCAACTGGACAGATCGGTTTCTTTAAAATCACATCAGAGTCCGCTGTCGCTGCCGGTGTACGTCGTATCGAAGCCATTACAGGAACAAGATCTGCATCTGTTATCCGCGAACATTTTGAGTTAGTAGATCAGATCAAAGGATTGCTCAATAATCCAAAAGATTTTGTTGCAGCTATGGGCAAATTGGTCGAGGAAAATGGCGCCTTGAAGAAGGAAATAGAAAAAACGATTATTGAAAAATCTTTGGCGTTAAAATCAGACCTAGAAAGCAAATTGCAGCAAGTAGGCGATGTTAATTTCTTAGCTACAGTTGTTGATCTACCAAATGCAGAAGCCGTTAAAACATTGGCGTATGCCTTGAAAGGTGCCGTTGATAATTTATTTTTAGTCATAGGAGCAGATTTTGATGGCAAACCAAGTTTGACTGTTGTGATTTCAGATGAGTTAGCAAAATCAAGAGGCTTGAATGCTGGCCATATCATCCGCGATTTAGCAAAAGATATCCAAGGTGGTGGAGGTGGACAACCATTCTTTGCGACAGCTGGAGGAAAAGATAGTGCTGGATTAGCAACTGCGATTGATAGAGCTATAGAATTTATAAAATAAAAAGATAATATGATGAAACAGACGTTGCTAGTGGTGGGCTTTTTATTTTTATTTCTAGTTGGATGTAAAAATAAAGACGAGTTTACAATTTCTGGTCAAATTGAAAATCCCGGAAATATCAAAGTAGTATCCTTATACGAAGGCGAAAGAAAATTAGATTCCATGTTTTTTGGAGATAATAATGCTTTTCAATTTAAACGGCCTACCAGTCAAGCACGTCTATTATCTCTTCGTGTAGGTAAAAATAGGTATGATTTGATTGCTTCTCCAGGTGAGGAGATTGTATTCAAAGCAGACCTTCAAAAAGATGTCAATGACTATGTGATCGAAGGGTCGGATCTATCATCCACGATCAAGACTTTCTCCAAAATGAGAAACCGACGTGATGCTGTTCGTGATTCTTTGCAAGCAGATTTTGCTAAAAAGTCGATCACCGCAGATGTTGATGAAATTGAAAATCTGCGAAGCGAATATAAACAGAAGTTTACCGAACAACTGCAGTATTATACTAAAGCAGCAGTAGATTTTGCTGAAAAGCATGATGATGTAGCAGGTTTTTATGCTATCAGTACCTTAGATCCGGAGATTGCAGAATCTGAAATTATAGCCTATGCCGATAAGATCAAAGATAAGTTCTTAGACAATGGTTATGTTACACAGTTCAAAGAAGAAACAAACAAATTGAGAACATTAGCTATAGGCCAACCTGCTCCAGACTTTGAATCATTTACACCGAACAATAAATCAATCAAACTATCGGATTTTAAAGGTAAGTACGTATTGTTAGATTTTTGGGCGTCGTGGTGTATGCCTTGTCGTCAGGAAAATCCCAATATTGTCAAGTTATACCATCAATATAAAGGAAAAGGATTTGATGTTTTTGGCGTATCATTAGATGATAATCCAGGACCTTGGATGCGTGCTATTGCTGATGATCAGTTACAATGGACCAATGCTTCGGATTTAAAAGCATGGGGGTCGACCGTAGTAGGCTTGTACCGCATTACAGGAATTCCCGCATCTTATGTGTTAAATCCTGAAGGTTTGATTGTTGCTAAAAATTTACGTGGCAAAGAATTGGAGGATTTTTTAAAGAAAACTTTAAAATAGCGCAAATTATATATTAACTTTCGGAATGTTACTTAACAATTTAATAACACTTCGTTAATGTTTTGTTGTCATTTTGTTCATAATTTAGCAAAAAAAAGAAGATGAGCATTGCAAAGCAAAAAATATTAGTAGTTGATGATGAGCAGGATATTCTAGATTTAATTGCTTACAATTTAAAGCGAGAAGGATATCAAGTATCAACTGCCTCGAATGGTCATGAAGCTATCAATGTAGCTAAAGATATCAATCCAGATCTCATTATCTTGGATGTGATGATGCCAAAGATGGATGGTATCGAAGCTTGCCGACTAATGCGTGCTATGCCTGAGTTTAAGAATACATTTATGGTATTTTTAACGGCTAGAAGTGAAGAATATTCCGAAATCGCAGGCTTCCATGTAGGAGCCGATGATTATATAGCAAAGCCTATCAAGCCTCGTGCTTTGATGAGCCGTATTAATGCCATTCTAAGAAGAAATGTATCTGAAGAAGCAGCAAGATCACAAGATAAATTAGAAATCATGGATTTAGTGATCGATCGTGATTCTTTCTTAGTATATCGTGGTGAACAGAAAATTGTGCTTGCAAAAAAAGAATTTGAGTTGATGTACTTGCTTGCATCCAAACCCAATAAAGTATTTACCAGAGAACAGATACTGAAAAGTATCTGGGAAGATTCAGTAGTTGTTACCAATAGGACTATTGATGTACATATTAGAAAACTGAGAGAAAAAATTGGTGAAGATTATGTAACTACCGTAAAAGGAGTGGGATACAAATTTGATGTAGCCTAAGTTTACTTTAATTTTTAAAAACAGAAAAAGCAGTAATGATTCATTACCGCTTTTTCTGTTTTATAGACCAGCGGTCAGGAATAGTTATGTGATGATTTCAGTATGATAAGGAATTCAGAATTTTAATAATTTCAAATCCTTTCAGAGCTTATTTCTGCTAGAAGAGACTGGGCTGATACTAGATCAAAGATAATTTTTTCAACACCTTTAATAGTTTCGCATAAAAACAAATTATAGCGAATAAATTTTTGGATATATTATGCAATTAGAATTGAACATAAAACAAATTTCTCTAAGTTTGTTATCATATTAAATATTACAAGCAACTATGTCAACAATACTTATAAAATCTGCGCAAATCGTTAACGAGGGAAAAATAACAACTTCAGATGTATATATCAGCCATGGTCGTATCGAAATGATTGCTGCAGAAATTAATCACCCAGCCGATCAGGAGATTAATGCAGAGGGCTTATACCTTTTACCCGGATTAATTGATGACCAAGTTCATTTCCGTGAACCAGGATTAACGCACAAAGCCGATATATGGCACGAAAGTCGTGCTGCGGTAGCAGGAGGAACCACATCCTTTATGGAAATGCCCAATACAGTACCCAATACGTTGACACAGTCCTTATTACAAGATAAGTATGATATCGCATCTCAAAATGCTTTAGCCAATTATTCCTTCTTTATGGGGGCAGCCAACGATAATCTGGAGGAGGTATTGAAAACCAATCCTCGTGATGTCTGTGGTGTGAAAGTATTCATGGGATCATCGACCGGAAATATGTTGGTTGACAATGAGCGCGCATTGGAAGATATATTTGCCAATTCACCAACGTTGGTCGCTACACATTGTGAAGACGAAACGACTATACAAGAAAATTTAGCAATATACAAAGGGCAATATGGCGATGCAGGATTGACGATAGATATGCATCCACTTATCCGTTCTGCTGAAGCCTGCTACATCTCCTCTTCCAAAGCAGTTGAATTAGCTAAAAAGAACAATACGCGTTTGCATATCCTACACATATCAACGGCCAAAGAAATTGCCTTATTTAGAAATGATATCCCCTTGGCTGAAAAATTAATTACCGCAGAAGCATGTATTCACCATATGTGGTTCTCCGATGCAGATTACGCCGCAAAAGGTAATTTTATTAAATGGAATCCTGCCGTAAAAACAGCAAACGATAGAGACGAAATTGTAAAAGCAGTATTGGACGGACACATTGATGTCATTGCTACTGATCATGCTCCTCATACGATTGCAGAAAAATCACAAGCCTATAGTGCGGCACCATCGGGAGGGCCATTAGTGCAACATGCGTTACAAGCATTACTGGATCTGTATCATGATGGTAAAATGACTTTAGAGCAGATCGTTCAAAAATCAGCACACAATACGGCAATTTGTTTTCAGATAGAAGAACGTGGTTTTATTCGTGAAGGATATTGGGCAGATTTAGTATTGGTAGACTTAAACAAACCATATACCGTAACAAAATCAAACATCCTTTCCAAATGTGGATGGTCACCATTTGAAGATCATACCTTTAAATCTTCCATCGAACATACCATCGTTTCTGGAAAATTAGCGTATTCCAAAGGAAGCTTGATCGAGTACGGTTCAGGAAAGCGTCTATTGTTTAACCGATAATTTTGCTAATCCTCTAGCTATGGACAAAAGAACCTTTTTAAAATCTTTAGGCTTAGTCGCAACAGGAATACCTGCACTGTCATTTGCGCAGGAAGATTTCTTTGAAACTCTAGCTGACCAAAAGAAATTACTTGCTCAAGTATTGCGCAGGGGAGATACCATCGGATTAATAGCTCCTGCGGGAGTGATTGATACCGAAGAATCCATCGTTATGACCCGCGAAATCTTTGAAAAATTTGGTTTCAAAGTAAAAGAAGGAAAACATATCCGCAGCCGATACGGTAACTTGGCAGGAAAAGATGAAGAGCGCCTAGCCGATATCCACAGCATGTTTGCAGACCAAGAGGTAAAAGCGATTGTCTGTATACGCGGAGGAGCAGGAGCTTCCCGCTTATTGCCAAAGATTGATTATCAACTCATCGCCAATAACCCCAAAGTATTATTAGGTTATAGCGATATTACCGCACTGATCATGGCCTTCTATAAAAAGACTGGTTTAATATCCTTTCATGGCGCAGTCGGTATCAGTACATGGAGCAATACCGTTGCTAAAAATTTTGAAAATCAATTTTTTCTCAATCAGCCGACACAGTTTGCAAACCCAACAGATAAAGGAGATAATTTTATCCAATATAAAGAACGAATCACTACCATAAGGTCAGGACAAGCAGAAGGAATACTATTAGGAGGAAACCTAACACTGCTCAGTGGCCTATGCGGGTCAGCCTATTTACCCGATTTTAAAAATGCAATTCTATTTTTAGAAGAAGTCGATGAAAATATAGAACGAGTAGACCGCATGT
The DNA here is from genome assembly GCF_056711605.1 of Sphingobacterium sp. MAE. NCBI lineage: Bacteria > Pseudomonadati > Bacteroidota > Sphingobacteriia > Sphingobacteriales > Sphingobacteriaceae > Sphingobacterium > Sphingobacterium sp. MAE. Next base: position 1,043,617 of record NZ_CM160044.1, read on the forward strand.
TCTGTCAATTGAAATTAGCCGGGATTTTAGAGCAGATCAAAGGTTTCGTATTTGGTAAATGTACCGACTGCGGGCCCGCAAGTGGATACGGCTCTTTAACATTAGAACAAGTCCTAAACGATTATATCAAACCACTGGGAGTACCCGCTTATTCAGGAGCGATGATCGGGCATATTGCCAATCAATTTATCCTACCTGTAGGCGCACATGTCAAAATGGATGCCGACAAAGGAACGATTACCTTATTACAGCAAGTATTAAAAGATTAATCTAGATAAATAGAACCAGCATACGCATACAGTAGTTTGCAAACCAAAATAATCAACAGATCACGACCACTTCAGATCTTTAACATTACTGAAGGAAATATAAGTGTCTATCATAAACAAAATGATTGATGAATAAACGGATTAGACTGACGGAAATTAGCTCCATGATGAAAATTATCTTCTTTTTAATCTTCATCATTTCTGTAAATACAATTTTTGCCCAAACCATGAATTTAAATAAAAATGACTTTGATGAAGCCCATTCATTATACAGAGAGTCTACCTTAACAAGCCGGAGATTTAAACATGCTCAAGTAGTCGATTTAATAAAAAAACATCAAGCATCACAGGATCTACAAGTCAAGCAGATCGGACAATCAGTCCAAAAACGAGCGATCTATGAGCTTACCTACGGAGCTGGAAACAAAAAAGTCATGCTATGGTCTCAAATGCATGGCGATGAACCGACCGCAACGATGGCATTATTTGATCTTTTCAATTTTTTAGAAGGTAAAAATGATCAATTTGATTCCTTAAGATCACTGTTGAAATCCCATTTAACCATTCACTTTATCCCGATGCTCAATCCCGATGGGGCAGAAGTTTACACCAGAAGAAATGCGCAACAGATTGATCTCAATCGGGATGCCCGAGATACAGCAACTCCAGAGGGAAAACTTTTAAGACAGCAGGCAGCACTTATAAAACCACAATTTGGATTCAATTTACACGATCAGAATATCTATTATAATGTTCCAGGAACTAAAACACCGGTTACTATTTCGTTATTGGCTCCAGCTTATAACTGGGAGCGGGATATCAATGAAGTCCGTGGCAATGCAATGAAAATAATCGCCGGAATGCATCAATTGCTCCAAGATTATATACCAGGAGCAGTAGCTAAATATGACGATGAACATTCTCCAAGAGCATTTGGTGATAGTTTTCAAAAATGGGGAACCAGCACGATCTTAATTGAATCGGGAGCATTTGCAGGAGATTCTGAAAAACAGCAGATCAGAAAATTGAATTTCATTGTGATTCTAAATGCTTTAATGCAAATCGCACAAGATAGTTATCAGCAATTTGCGATCTCAGCATACCAACAGATACCTTTCAATGCCTCCCAGTTGCACGATGTTATATTGCGTCGCGTATCGACTGTTTCAAAGGGATTACCTTTGAAAGTTGATATTGCCATCCGTCGAGATGAAATCACGGTAAATGACGATTATCACGTTAAAGGATATGTGGAAGATATAGGAGATCTACGTGATTTTTATGGATACGATGATCTCGATCTTTCAGGTTTCGAACTTGTAGAAGCTAAGGTATATGACAAGCAATTTAATCAGATAAGTGATCTGGACAAGGCCGATATAAAAGCATTATTGAAACAGGGCTATGCTGCAGTAAGAGTGGATAGAGCTCAACCACATACGCTGCACAATTTGCCTATCCATATTCTAACTACAGCGAAATTGCAGACTTATAATAGCTTAAGTTTAGGTAAAGAAGCAAACTTTTTCTTAAAAAAGAATGAAGAAATCCAATATGCCGTTATCAACGGTTATTTGATAGATTTGAATCAGGAATTACCGTTGAATATGAAACAGATCGTTCGGTAGAGAGTTAGAAAGTTAGAAAGTGAGATGGTTAGAAAGTTAGACCATTTGTCACTTGATCACTAGTCACTTTGTTACTATAAGGAGAGTTAGAAGGTTAGACTATCTTGTTACTTGATCACTAGTCACTTCGTTACTAACAAAATAAAATGTTATTTTAAAATATGGACATTAGAAAAACAAAATTGGAGGATTTAGATGAGGTGATGGCTATTATTGACATTGCACGAGGCTTAATGCGTGCTAGCGGCAATACCATTCAGTGGACAAATGGCTATCCCTCTCGGGAATATATCCGGTCAACAATTGAAATAGGAGAAAATTACGTCTGTCTAGAAGAGAATACCATAGTCGCAACATTCTGTTTCTCATTACTTCCTGACCCCAATTATACAGTTATTGAAGAAGGTCAATGGCTAAATGATGCTCCCTACGGAGTGGTTCATCGCTTAGCCTCCAATGGAAAAGTCAAAGGAGTAGCATCACAGTGTTTTCAATGGTGTTTCGAACAATGTCACAATATTCGCGTCGATACCCATGAAACAAATATTCCGATGCAAAAGGTATTGACAAGATTGGGATATACACGTTGCGGGATTATCTATGTCAGCGATGGAACACCCCGGGTAGCCTTTCAAAAGGTCAATTAATTCCTATATCCCTAATAAATTAAAAGCCTTCTGACCATTGATCAGAAGGCTTTTTACATTTATAATCAGCGAGATTAGTATCCTGGGTTTTGTTGTGCACCAATCCCTGGATTGGCATTGATCTCGTCTATAAAAATTGGAAGAATCGTTTTATTAAGTGATCTGTCAATTATTTTAGTACGGTGAATCGTATTGATGGAACCTAATTCGTCATTAAATTCAATCTTTTTATTCCAGCGGATCATATCGAAGAAACGATGACCTTCTCCAGCCAGCTCTTTACTTCTTTCCTCAGCGATGACATCTAAAGATATAGTTGACTCATTCGTAAGACTTAATTTTGGAGAGCGTTTACGGATTTCATTGAGATAGCTAGCAGCAAGAGCTTTATCTGATTTCAGTGCAGCTTCAGCAGCCATTAAATACACTTCAGAAAGACGGATCACTTTAAAGTTTACCGCAGTGCTGTTTGAAGACTTCTTGTCCCCCTCTAAGTTAATGCCACCACTATACTTGTAGATTGCACCCAATCGAGTTGTAGAAGTTTCATCACGTGCCATGACACCCCATCGTACATCTGTATCATCTTGTTTGAGACGAGCTAAGAAATAATCGCTCGCCATAAAGTTTCCTAAAATAGCCGAACTACCATGAGCAGATCTTCTAAAATAAGCACCTAAAGATGAATTTCCCAAATCAGTTTCATTCGGATAAATTCCCAATTCAAAAATTGACTCGGTACCAAATTCTGATTTCCAAGAATCGACCCAAGCCGTATTGCTGTAAAGCGTGTATACTTTTGAATTAATCACCTCTTGAGCTGCAGCCAAAGCATTTGGATAATCTTCCATATACAAATATACCCTTGCCTGTAAAGCTTTATTGGCATAATAGTTTAAATAACCATTCAATTTTGTTTTCGGAAGTAAAGTCTCCGCAGCTTTAAGATCCAAAAGGATTTGTTTGTAAGTATCTTCCACGGTGCTTCTCAATTCCTGAGCATCAGCCTTTAAAGATTTTGTGATAATAGGAATACCCCAAGCTGCTTTATTTTCATTATAAGGCTCGCCATAAAGACGTACTAAGTCAAAGTTGACCAACGCCCGAGCAGTCAAAGCCTGACCTTCGTACGGATTAAAATTTTCCAATGAACCCGTCGCTTTTAGACTTTCAATATTTTTCAACAGATTATTGATTTGGGCAATTGCATTAAAACCCTGCGTCCAAACGCTTGAGTAGCTATTGGAAGAAGCACTATGGTTAAACGTATACAAATAATCAAATCCTCGGCCAGCCGCAAAAATAGTGAAATCACCACCTTTTACATCGGCGTACAACGGGAAATTTCGACCATAATAATCTCGATTTGAAAGGATGCTCATGACGCCATTGACAATAACTTTGGCATCAGCAGCTGTTTGGATGGAAGTTTCAGCATCTCCAGAATTTGTAGGTTTTACGTCTAAAAAGTCTTTACAAGATGAAACTGAAAAGGATATAAAGATGCACGAAGCAATAAATAATTTTCTCATTTTTCTCAATTTAATAGGTTAAAAATTAAATTCCAATCCAAATGTGTAGGTCTTAGGAGTTGGGATTTCCCAACCACGGGTACCATACTGATTAACCTCCGGATCCATATATTTGTATTTTGAGAAAGTCAATAAATTACTTCCATTAAAGAAAATACGTGCATTGTTGATTCCTATTTTGCTCAAATAATCATTAGGAATTTTATAGGATAAGGAAATATTTTTCAATCGCAAATATGAAGCATCGTAGAGGTGGCGGCTACTGATCTGATTAACATCTTCAAGATCTCGACCAGAAACCATAGGGAAATTGCCTTCCATATTACTTGGTGACCAGGACTCATCAACAAAATATTGCGCATGAATTCTTTCCCAATAGTAACCATCATCAGCCACATCTTTAGAGGTCGCATCATATAGTTTTCCACCGATTTTGTAGGCAAAGTTTAAACCCAGTGATAAGCCCTTATATTCCACATCTGTATTAATACCACCGTAGACTTTTGGATTGGCATTGCCAATGATGGTTTGCTGTGCCTTAGTATAGTTGTAACTGGCACCTCTTCCTTCAAATAAGAAATCACCCTCGGTACCATCATTTGTATACCAGACATTTTTACCATTTTCTTTATTGACACCTGCCCATTCTAAACCATAAAAAGCCAATGTCGATTGATTTTCTTGATAGATGAAACGAGCACGATCATCTTTACCGGTTGGATCGTACCAGATGATCGGTTTACCATCACTTAATTTGGTCACTTTAGAGTCAATAAAAGTAGCGTTTATATTAGCAGTCCATCTGAAATCCTGTTTTTTGATGATATCAGAACCTAATTCAAATTCTAGACCTTTATTGTTGATCTCTCCGATATTTTTCAGTGTGTAGGGAAATCCAGTTATGGTTGAGATCGGCACCTGCTGAATAAGGTCTTTAGAATCTCGGTTGAAATATTCAACCGAACCAAAGATTTTATTGTCAAACAATCCAAATTCTAAGGCTAGATTGGTGGTGTAATTTCTTTCCCAGGTGAGGTTCGGGTCAGCAATATTACTCAAAGCACCTCCAGGTTGTGTCATGTATTTGTTGGAATAACTCGTCAAAGATCTCCAACTAAAATCTGAAGAAGGTAGTGTTGCATTGATACCATAAGAACCTCTAATTCGTAAAGCATTGATATCTTCTATTTGAGCAATAAAACTCTCTTTTGCTATATTCCATGAGCCTGCTAAAGACCAAAAGTTGCCCCAGCGTGGCACGGGACCTAATTTAGAAGAGCCATCTCGACGAAAAGATGCCGAAGCAAAGTAGCGCTCATCAAAGTTATATTCAGCACGAGATAGTACGGACATCATATTGTTGCCCCAAGAATATGCTCCTGCATCCAACTGCCCAGCGGTAGATACGGTATGTAAAGCCGAAGAAGGTAAGTCTTTTCCTGTGGCACGAACGAAGCTGCTTTCATTTTTTTCAGCCTCAAATCCTGCTAGTAAAGCAACCTGATGAAGTCCAAAAGTTTTATTATAGTTAGCCGTAGTCGACGAGACTAGTTTTTGGATATTCGAAGTGACTTCAGTGACGACACCATTTGTAGATGAACCATTATAATGTTTTGCACTGTAGTAGATATGATCTTTAGACTCCGTCTCATCATATGAAAAGATCGTTTTAACCGTCAATTCAGGAAGCAACTTTAAAGTCAATGATTCAACAGCAGATATTTTGCTGGTTTTAGAACTGTTCTCCCACTCTTTATTGTAATAAAGCGGATTGTAAGCCAAACTACCATAACGAGCGGTCCACTCATTGCCAGTCTTATAGTCTGTAGGCCAGTACAGCGGCCATAATAGATTTCTCGTTTGCAGTAAATAATTACTTCCCGTATTTCGGGTATCATTCATGCCGACCAATTTTGTCTTAGCTATATTGATATTCGACCCAAACTCTAAGTATTTACCAATTTTTTGATTCAGGTTCACGCGTCCACTGATACGGTTATAGTCATTGAGTATGACGCGACTTTTATCCTGTGTATAAGAAAGAGAAGTATAATAGTTCGTATTATCTGTTCCACCGCTTACCGATAGATCATTGGTGTTGAAAATACCCGTTCTGAATAAGGCGTCATTCCAATCGTAATATTTACCCTCCCGATTTTCGATACCATCGGTAAGACCGGTAATGTTGACTTTCTCGTACATTGACGTTCCTTCCGTCGAAAACCCATAGCCATGTATCCCAAATCTAGTTTTGAAACGGTCTAATACCCATTTGTTTGCAGCTGTTTCGTTCAGTCCACCGGCAATACGAGAATCGTAGAGCACACTGTACAGCATATCAATCTGATCTTGTACTGAGGCTGTTTCGTTATTATCTGTTGCCCAACTTGGACTGATACCTAAAGACGATTTTAAATTAATTTTAGGAGCCCCATTTTTCCCCTTTTTGGTGGTAATGACAATTATCCCATTTGCTGCTCGCGAACCATACAAGGAAGAAGCTGCTGCATCTTTCAGTACTGTTATAGTCTCGATATCAGAAGGATTTAAGGTACTCATGACGTTATTTGAGTTGACCAGATAATCGTTCATCTGTCCCGTAGATCCCGATACCACAGGTACACCATCGATGACATATAAAGGTTCATTCGAAGCATTCATCGAGCCGATACCTCGGATACGGATAGCAGGAGTAGAACCCGCTTGCCCCGAACTCGTACTGACTTGTAATCCCGGAACACGACCTGTTAATGCATTTTGAAACGAAGTGACTGGCTGTTTATCAATCGCATCATTTTTTACAACAGCAGCAGAACCGGTGTAGGTACTCTTTTTGGCAGTTCCGTAAGCAACTACCATGACTTCATCCAGAGCATTTTCCTCTTTTTGCAAAGAAATGGTCAATGTTTTGCGGCCATTTAATTTGATTTCCTGTTTTTGATAGCCTACTGCGCTAATGATGAGTGTGGCATCCTGATTGGCATTGAGCGTAAACAATCCATTGGAGTTTGTCGATGTTGCGGTGCCGCTACCTTTAATGGAGATCGTGACATCAGGAACGGCAGAGCCATTCGCATCCGAAATCTTTCCCGCAACTTGGATTTGTTGTGCATGTACGACTTGCAAAGATCCACAAGCCAACGTACATAACGAGGTGAGTAAAATTTTGTTCATAAGAGTGTTGGTTAGTTATGCTTTTAATAGATTTTGGTTCAGGTCATCTATTGTAACCTTTAAGGGACAAGATAAGTATAAGATCAAGATATTCGTAAAACACAAGATCTTATACCATGTTATATTTTTACTGAGCGATTACACCTATTCCCGGACGATCTGGCAATATACATTGCCCATCAATGACTTTCATCCCATCATAAATATCATTGCCAATGAGAAGTGCACCGTCCAGATCCGCCCAATCCACCAAAGGCGCCAATTGAGCTGCTGCAGAAATCGAACAAGATGTCTCCGTCATACAGCCGATCATCACCTTCATTTTTAATGCCTGTGCCAATTCTGCCATACGCTTCGCTTCTCGCATGCCCGTACATTTCATCAACTTGATATTGATTCCCGAGTATACCCCCTGCAATGCCGGAACATCGATCAACCTCTGGCATGCTTCATCTGCAATAGTTGGTATAGGACTATGTTCCGTAAGCCAGGCATTATCATCGATTTGCTCTTTTGGCATCGGTTGTTCCAAAAATACAACTCCGCGTTCAGCTAACCAATGTGACATTTCGAGCGCTTGTTCTTTGTTCTTCCAGCCCTGATTCACATCAGCACATAGCGGACGATCCGTACATTGACGGATGGTATCGATGATCATTTTATCCGTTTCAAGCCCCAGCTTTACTTTAAGAATTTTAAACTGATCTGCCTCCATGACCTTTTTGCGAACTACCTCTTCCGTATCGATACCGATCGTATAAGAAGTCGCAGGTATTAACGCTGGATTTAATCCCCATATCTTGTAAAAAGGTTTTCCCAGTATCTTTCCGATCAAATCGTGCAGCGCTATATCCACAGCTGCTTTTGCCGCCGTATTTTTAGCACTGATTTGGTCAACGTATGCCAATAGTTCTTCCGTTTGAAAGGGCGAGTTAAATCCCCTTAAATCGATGTTGTTGAGAAAATTGATGACACTTTCTTGAGATTCGCCTAGATAAGGAGGCATACTCGCCTCACCGTATCCAATGATTCCGTCATACTCCAGTTGAGTCAGTACAACCGGAGTTGTCGTCCTACTGAAAGATGCAACCGTAAATACGTAGCGCATTTCTAAAGTATAGGGTTTAAATCGGAGTTTGAACGCTCCAAAATCTTTAGTGATCCAATCTGCATGTATACCCATGATCGTTGTTATCTTTTATTTGATACTATAATAGCTGTTATTTTGTACTTTTTGTATTTGTGGGTCATCAGATCCTAAATATCTTTTTGCTGCAACAACTGTACGTGTCTGGAAATCATCATAATTTGCGGCATCCTTCAACATGCTGTTGATCCGTACAGAACCTGCAGCATGAATAAATGTACCATTGCCAATATAAAGTGCGACATGCGTAACACGCGCATTTGGATTATTGTTTTTACCAGCCGCAAAAAATAGGAGGTCAGCAGGTTTGAGATTTTTAAGCGCCTTTTCAGGATCAAAGTGTCCTTCAGCATCTAAGATATCAACAGATTCACCCGCTAATACCTGTTGAGAAGCATCACGTGGGATCACAAAGCCATTCATAAAATAGGCTGTTTTTGTGAAACCGCTGCAATCAACACCTTTAACAGATGTACCGCCCCAAAGATAAGGAAGTCCCAACATTGATTTTGCACTTGAAATTAAGTTTTCAGCTGTTGGATTACGCGTATCGATCCATTTTTTTAATGATAGCGCTTCCTCTTTCTTAATATAAGCTTTCCTTTTATCCGGATAAGCGACTTCAAAATAATTGTTTTTTTCTCCCGTCAGCACTAAAATGTCTCCATAAACCAGATCCGATACCCGTTGACTTTGCGTATTCGGTTCGGAGAATGATTTTCCAAATTCCGCTGTATAGATTATTTTAGGTTGATTGTTCCATTGCTGTGCTTCCTCTTTTGTCATCGCTGTTACAGCAGAAGCCGGTAACCAGGCAATATATCCTTCAGGAGTACGTATCCGATATTCACCACGATCTTTTTGTAAGAGGTCAACCTGAGTGCCCATCAGAACCTGGCTTGCCATTTCAGCGGCATTATCGGGTTTGGTTCGCATGTTGCCTACAGATAAATTGACTACCCCGATCAGTTTATTACCCAGATTTTGTTCTGGTAATACGGTTATCGCGACATTAGTAGGGATATTTCTAATCTGTTGCTCGAAAGCTGTTTTAGCAGCCTGTTCTGTCGTTTCTATTTGATAATTATTTTTGGCAACATCTGTTTGGGTAAAGGCAAATATCTTAGTCCGCTTATCAGGAGCATAAGCCTTACGTACGTTTTCTTGCAGTTCTTTGACCTGATGATAGATCGTTGAATCAATCTGTTGTGAAAAGGCATGATTAATGGTTAAAAAGCCTGCACAGGTAAGAATAGCATATTTAAGTTTGTTTGTCATGCTGATTAGTTTGGTTTAAAGATAGACTAAATTGCCTATTTTTTTATAAGAAATGATGACGATTTGTGAATTAATTTACAATTCTTTTGCATAAATGTGAATTGACGAGGTGTTTTTAATGAAAAAACTCATGAAAAGAAACGTGCATTTGCGTATACTTGTAATGCTAAATCGATTAAAATATGAGTTCAAGACGCCAATTTATTAGACAAGGTATTATTGGAGCAGCTGCTGTTAGTTCTGTAGAAACGTTATCAAGTTTTTCCATTTCAAATAAGCGAGCGGGAATAAAACCAATTGTTATTTCCACATGGGATTTTGGTATTGCAGCAAATCAAGCGGCATGGGAAGTGCTAAAGAGTGGTGGGAAAGCTATAGATGCGGTCGAACAAGGTGTTCGTGTGCCCGAAGCTGATTTAAAAAATATGACCGTAGGTAAAGGCGGCTATCCTGATCGTGACGGTATTGTCACCTTAGATGCCTGCATCATGGATTCCGAAGGTAATTGTGGATCAGTAGCTGCTTTAGAGCATATTGCACATCCCATATCAGTAGCACGTTTAGTGATGGATAAAACTCCCCATGTCATGCTCGCAGGTGATGGTGCATTGCAATTTGCACTGGAAAATGGTTTTGAAAAAGAAAATCTGCTTACACCCGAAGGAGAGAAAGCATGGAAAGAGTGGTTAAAAGAAAAAAAATATAAACCGGTCATGAATATTGAAAACAAGTCATTCGCCGTAGAGCGTCTGCCCGGTAATCAATATAATCACGATACCATCGGTATGTTGGCACTAGATGCTGCCGGCAATTTATCCGGAGCATGTACGACAAGCGGTATGGCATTTAAGATGCACGGTCGAGTTGGAGATAGCCCGATTATAGGAGCAGGACTGTATGTGGACAATGAAGTAGGGGGAGCTACCTCTACGGGTGTGGGTGAAGAGGTGATCCGTACAGTGGGCAGTTTTTTGGTTGTGGAATTAATGCGTCAGGGATATTCGCCTGAAGAAGCATGCAAAGAAGCGGTCAAACGGATTGTCAAAAAGAAACCCAATATTGCTAAGGATATTCAAGTAGGATTTTTAGCACTCAATAAGAAAGGGGAGTATGGATCCTATGCACTACAAAAAGGATTTTCATATGCTGTTTGCCACAAGGAAAAACAAGACTTGCTCATTCCGGGCTCTTATTATTACAAAGCATAGATTTTCAAAATCAGTAAACTGATATGACTCTTTTTCTGTCATTAATCTTTAATTTTATGCTATACAATAATTCTTGTGGGCAGCGGATATCGTGATCATCGCAAAGCACTCAAGAGGAGCATAAAATAAATTTAAAGGATAGATTTGTGTCGTACCGGAGTCCTGATATTAAACAAATTTATCTAAGTTTGAGAATAAAATATAATAAGATATGAAAGCAACATTTGGAGGCGGCTGTTTTTGGTGTACAGAAGTTATTTTTCAAAATACAGAAGGTGTAAAATCCGTTTTGCCTGGCTATATGGGAGGATTAAACGATAATCCAACTTACGAACAAGTTTGTACAGGTACGACAGAGCATGTTGAAGTTGTACAGATCGAATACGATGAAGATCTTGTCAACTATGAAGAGCTGTTGAAGATATTCTTTAAAACACATAATCCAACAACATTAAACCGTCAGGGAAATGATGTGGGTACGCAATATCGCTCGGTTGTGTTTTTTCATGATGAAGAACAAGAGATTTTAGCTAAGAACTTTATCGATGAGTTGGATAGCGAAGATATTTTCGAAGACCCGATCGTTACGACTGTCGAGCCAGCAGTTACTTTTTGGGTAGCAGAAGACTATCATCACAATTACTTCAATACGCATCCTGAAAATCCTTTCTGTTCAGTAGTCATTGCACCAAAACTTCAAAAATTCGTAAAAGAATTTAAGTCATAAAAAAATCCGCTTTTAGCGGATTTTTTTATGACTGATAAGCTCAATCAGCTTGATGACGTTCTGTTCATTTAAAACAATTCAATCTGCCCACCATTATCCGTTTGGATATCATCAGGATTTGTGATCTCCAGTTTAATATCATCCGGTTGAGTATCGGCTTCTGCTTTATGTGTTTCTTCACTTGATTCGGTACCTTCAGTATTCGAATCACTCACATCTTTTGTGTTGACCGTTAAATCAATTTCTTCCGTCATCAAAGTCACACTTTTAACCGTGTGAAAAGAGAGACGATTTCCTTGTGCTTTTATACCTTTCACATCGATGATTTCGTTCAGCGGTTGGTCCAAAGCCTCTTCGGTTTGGGACTTGCCCTTTAGAATATCCAAGTGAACTATTGGATCGGTATTATTCGTCAACAAAATAAGTTTAGATCCAGGTTCATCATTGATGAAGAGCATGCTTTTACCGACAGGAATATCATCAAATTTGAATCGTTTTACATAATAAGTACCCGATTTACCATCTTGATGAATAGCTGTGTACACATGTTCAGGAAAATACTTTTCGATGCGAATCATCTTATCATCGAAATAATTGCTCAGATCAAAGTTCGACAGTTCGTAAGTACCATCCGACATGACGATCAAGATCTTATCGTCACCATCAAATTCGCCTAGATACAGTCCTCTTTCATCCGCATTTAAGCGTTTCGTTATTTTATCAAACCAGATCTTACGACCAGCTAAAGTCGATACACCAGCACTTTTGAACGTGATCTTTTTAACCGGATATTTAGATACAATATTTCCTTGAGAAGCGCGCCCTTTAATCGCAATTTCGGCAAAGTTCATGTCAAAATTAAGTTTTCTTAATTTCGTATGCGGTTTGAGCTGAATATTGACGATTTCCGCTTCCCCATTCGGGTTAGCCGTAAAGTATGTTACTTTTGAACCTTTTGAACCCTTACTGATATCATATTCCTTATCACGAGTGACACCCACTACGGCAAAACGCTTGATAAAGCTCGTACCCGTATCTCCTTCTTTATAGATGGCATTATAGATCGTTCTTTCATCTCCTTTTTTAAAGACAGCAACATGGATGATATCTTTTCCGACAAATACCTTATCTTGAATTTTCGTTACGACATATTTACCGTCAGCGCGGAATACAATGATATCATCAATATCCGAACAATCACAAACAAACTCATCTTTCTTCATGCTTGAACCAATGAATCCTTCTTCCCGGTTGACATAAAGTTTCGCATTGGCCAAGGCTACTTGTGTTGCTTCAACGCGATCAAAAGCTCTTAATTCTGTTTTACGTTCACGACCTTTGCCATATTTGTCACGCAATCTTTCGTACCAGGCGATAGCATAATCGGTCAGGTGTTTAAGATGACGTTTCACATTTTTGATCTCTTCTTCCAAAGAAGCCATTTGATCATCCGCTTTCTTTACATCAAAACGCGTAATACTACTCATCGGTTTATCGATCAGACGTTTATAATCTTCCGGAACTATCGGTCGGTAGAATTGGCCAAAAAATGGTTCAAAAAGACGGTTTAAAACCAGTACCACGGTATCAAAATCACCAGCATTTTCATATTCAGGATGCTTGTACATACCTTCCTGAATGAAGATCTTGAGTAAGCTGCTGAAGAATATTTTTTCTAGGAGATCATGTAATTTGATTTCCAGTTCTTGTTTTAGTAAGTTCTTGGTATTTTTCGTGTTTTCAATTAAGATATCATTCACACTCAAAAAGTGTGGTTTATCTTCTTTGATTACACAAGTATTGGGCGAAATGGATACTTCACAAGCCGTAAAAGCAAATAGCGCATCAATCGTAACATCAGGAGATATTCCTGGAGCCAGATGCACAATAATTTCAACAAATTCTGCGGTATTATCTTCGATTTTTTTTATCTTGATTTTCCCTTTATCGTTGGCCGCGACTACACTATCGATCAATCCTCCCGTCGTTGTTCCAAAAGGAATTTCAGTGATCGCCAATGTCTTTTTATCGCGCTCCTCTATTTTTGCACGTACGCGTATTTTTCCACCACGCTGACCTTCATTGTAGGCCGAGCAGTCCGCCATTCCGCCTGTAGGAAAATCAGGTAGGATATGAGGTCTTTCTCCATTCAATACTTGAATCGATCCATCGATCAGTTCCAAGAAGTTATGCGGCATTATTTTCGTAGCAAGACCTACAGCGATACCTTCAGCACCTTGAGCAAGCAGCAAAGGGAATTTTACTGGTAAAGTAACAGGTTCTTTGTTACGGCCATCATAACTAAGTTGCCAGTTTGTCGTTTCCGGATTGAAAACAACATCCAGAGCAAATTTGGATAAACGTCCTTCAATATAACGAGGTGCAGCAGAAGCATCGCCAGTAATCGGATCACCCCAGTTCCCTTGACAGTCAATTAACAGATTTTTTTGACCGATCTGTACCATGGCATCACCAATTGAAGCATCACCATGCGGGTGATATTTCATCGTATTACCGATTACATTGGCCGCTTTATTGTATCGACCATCATCCATCTCTTTTAGTGAATGTAGGATCCGACGCTGTACAGGTTTAAAACCATCATTGATATGAGGTACTGCGCGATCTAAAATAACATAAGATGCATAGTCCAAAAACCAGTTTTCATACAATCCCGAAAGTGGAATTGTTTTACTATTATTTGTCTGTCCGTTATTTACTTCTTCTTGATTATCGTCTGCAGGATAGTTTGTTTCTTCACTCATGTAATCAATAATATGGTGTTTTTATTATTATCAGTTGCAAAAAGAATAGAATTTTTGCAAGCGTAAAAATACGAAAAGCATTTCGTTTTATCCAATGGATATATAAATAGATTTATGCTGGAAATTTCAATATTTAAAAGTGGAGTTATGAATTTAAAAATGGGATGTATACACCTTACTTAGTATCTTCAATCCTTTCATACCAATAACAATCGATGTCCCAAATGGTAAACTTAAAGGTATCAGTAATCTTAAATCCAACCTTTTCCAATACCTTTCGCGAACCATGATTGTCGACGTGCGTACTGGCATGTAGAGGTATATGGGTCAAATTTTTATAATAAAATGTAATACACGCCAATGCCGCTTCTGTAGCATAACCTTTCCCCCACGACTCTTTACGGTAGCGATAGCCGAAATCTAGAAAATTGATCCTATCATTCATGGGTTCCTCTATAAATTTAAACCCTGTCCAGCCTATTAATTGATTCGTTGCTTTTTCGATGACCGCAACACGACCTATACCATGTGTCTCATACTGGTGCAGTAGACCTTTAATATAATCTTTTGCCTCTTCACTAGATTTTAACGGAGATCTATTTAAATAAAGATGAACTTCCGGTTGCGAGTCCATCGCATAAAACTCCTCAACATCATCTAAAGTTATTGGACGAATGATCAGTCTCTCCGTTTCAAGTGTTGGTACATATTTCATATAGCTCATATTTAAATCAAAGTTAGTAGAAATTAATTATCTGCATCTATTTAAAATAGAGTGGAGAGGATGGATGTAAGAGGTAAAACAATTGTTGATTATTGACAGTATGCACATTTTTCAAGGTTAATAAAAGTAGCGTTTACAGGAAATTTTCTAATGTTTGAATCTATTTGATTTTAAAAATTGATGGATCACTAATAGGCTATTTCATACAAACCATCATCATGATATTCATATCAATGATAGTTTGTATAGCTCAGTCGGGGATAGACTATTCAAAACTCATCGGATATCCTGAAAATCCAATTGAAGTATAGCGTTATCTAAAACAAATTCATCCAAGTATTATCTTTAAATACCTGGACGAATTGATCTATTTTTCAATAAAAATTATTCAGCTTTACTATCCGGATCATTGGTAGAATCAGGATCTACAGGAGCAGAGTCAGCCATGGTTTGTTTAAAAAATACTTTAGGTTTTCTAACAATACCCCATTTTTGTAGCAGTTCCTGAGTCGCATTTCTTTTGAGATGCTCCTTTTCAGGTTCACCGATTAAATATCCAATCGGTTCCATAGAAGGGATAGCATCAAAGATAACTTTTAATGTTGCAGTCATCGGTAGTGCAAGAATCAATCCCGCAAGACCAAAAATCATTCCCCCCAATAGAATAGCGATAATAGCCATTAATGGATTGATACTCACCTTACCCCCCACGATATTTGGGGTGATGATATTTCCTTCCAAAAATTGCACCACTTGAAACCAGGCAATAACACCTACGGCATACAAAGCACTATCTTTGGTTGCCAAGGCAAATAGAGCAGGTAAAATGGATCCAATTGCTATACCGATATAAGGCAATAACATCAGCAAGGAAGCCATGGAACCAAAAAACCAAGCATATTCAATTCCCATTAACATCAGACCCACCGTATTCAATACCGCGACAATGCCCATCACCATCACAAGTCCTAAACAATAGCTTTGCACTACGTCGTAAATCTTTTTTAAGACAGCATGAATCTTTTTATTATCCGTATTTTTAAATGCTTTAAAGAAAAACTCTTTGAAAAAATCACGGTAGTATAAAAGGAAAAAGATAAAAATAGGAACTAAGATGATTCCCGCTAATGTGCTACCAATCGAGCCAAAAGCTGTTGACATATATCCGCCTACATTTTCTAAAGCATTATTTCCTTGCTCTTTCATTTTTTGCACAACCTCACTTCTTTCCAAGCCAAACCGAGATTGAATCCAATTTTGGATCGATTCAACAGCAGCAAGCACCTTCTCCTGGATTGCGACCGCATCTTTTCCAATGATAATACTTTGATGTACTATAAACCAGATCAGTGTACTGATAATTACGATGGCAATAATGACCGCCATAATAGCTGAAGCAGCCTTACCAAATTTTAATTTGTTTTCAAAAAATGCAGCTATCGGATACAGCGTTATTGAAAGTATAATAGCAAAAAGCAGAGGTACGACAACGCTTTGGGTGACATACAAAAATCCAATGATTAATGCTAAGGCAAATAAGCTTGAAGCAAGCCCAATTGAGTACGGTTTTTTTTCTGAATTACTTTCCATTATGAAATAGCTACGATTAGATTTTTTAAGATTAATTGATTTCTCAATTAATCTGCTTTCTGTCTATAGCGAAATCCTTGCCAAAAAAACATATATAGAAGTGCTACCCCTAAAAATAAAGCATTGAAATACATCACTTGAGGGATTCGGGTTATGATATCTTGATAATATAGACCCGCAAATAATGCCCCTAAACCGATACCGGCCTCCATCGAAATATACATCGTCGCTACTGCACGTCCCCTTTGGTTGGGTTTTCCGAGATCTATTGTCCATGCATTGATAGCAGGGGATAGGATACCGGTACCAATACCATATATACTTGCACCCAACATCAATTTATTAAAAGAATCACCCTGACCGATCAAAAAGAGTGAAATACCAACAATAAACAGTCCGACCATAATCACTCGTGTACGACCATATTTATCAGACGCCTTTCCCGATACAAAGCGTATCAAAATAGAGGCAATGGTGTAGGCCGCGAAGAATATTCCTTTGTTGCTCAAATGCAAGTGATCACTCCAATCCGGTATTAACGTTAATATGGCACCAAATGCCGAATAAGATAAAAATGTAACAATACCTGCCGGTAAAACACCGATATCAATAATGTCTGTCCGTGATATTTTGAACATGGATAAATTGAGTTTTTCTTTTTTAGCAAGCGTCTCTTTCATGTTCATGACAATAACAATAGAAAGAAGGGCAAAAAGCGATGAACTATAAAACATCACATTGATGCCGTAATATTGAAAAATAGCACTACCAATCGCTGGTCCTACAGCACCACCGATTGCAAAACAAAGTCCATGCATACCAAGCGCCTCACCCCATCTTTCTCGGGGGATGATATCGGCTACATAAGCAGAAGTTGCGGTTGGTTTAAATCCTGTAGAGAAACCATGGATTAATCTCAAAAGTAAAAATCCGGAAACTGTAGTCAGAATGGGATATAAAAAGCCACATAAGAAACAAACGATCGATCCGATTGCCATAACCGGAACTCGTCCCCATCGATCGGTCAACTTCCCACTGAAAGGACGCGATATACCAGCCGTCAAGGTAAATAAGGCGATGATTAAACCTTTATGCTCGGCACCACCCATTTGACTCAAGTAGTTGGGAAGTTCTGGAATTATCATGTTGAAACTAGCTGAAAATAATAGCGAGCTCAGGCAAAGAAGTGCAAATTGTAATGTGTATATGGATTTATTTTCAGTCATTGTAAATGCGCTGTTGAATTGTGTAAAAATGAATCGCCCTCTTTTAGAAAAGAAGGCGATGTCTTATAATTTTTTTGTTCGGGCGATTTCTGAACAAAATATGGTGGTTGCTACAGCGACATTCAAAGATTCTGCTTCACCTATCCTTGGTATGGTGACGGGCTGATCCACAAGTTCAATAATTTCTTCAGAAATTCCATTTCCCTCATTTCCCAATATAATAAGACCCTCATGCGTCCAATCCGTCTCGTAAATACTATTTCCATCGAGCAAAGCACCATAAACAGGTATTTTCACCTCTTTGATAAAAGCCTTCAAATCGATATAATGAATTTGGATACGAGAAAGTGAACCCATAGTCGCTTGTACCACTTTAGGATTATACGCATCGACAGTCCCGATAGAACAGATAATCTGTTGAAAGCCGAACCATTCTGCTGTACGGATGATCGTGCCTAAATTTCCTGGATCTTGGATATCATCCAATACTAAGGTATGCTGATTTTTATAATCCTGTACTTGTAATTCCTTTTGTTCTGGGATATGAACCAGAGCCAATATGCCTTGGGGGGATTTTAATCCACTGATTTTTTGAAATTCGTTTTCAGTCAGCACATAAGATTTTATTTTTCCCGATATTTTACCCACTTTTGCGAGTACATCTTCTGTATAAAAGATGCTGTCAACTTGATAAGAGGATGATAGAAATTCGTTAACAGATTTAATTCCTTCTACAATAAAAAGACCATGTTGTTTGCGAAACTTTTTATTTTGAAGAGATGATATTAGAGTAATTTGTGCTTTTGACAACATTTTTTAATGATAAATAATCAACGCTTTTTAGCTTTTACAAGTATAACGCTTTTGTTGCTAATTTTCACATCTTGCCGTTCAGCACGATTCTTAAATGAAGATCAAGCGTTGATTGATCATGTGAATATTCAGGGGGTCAGACCAGAGCTGAAGGAATCAGCATCTCTGTATGTATCCAATGATATTAAAGCCAATTCAAGGGTTAATTTATTTATATATAACCTTTTCAATACCAAAGACGGTAAATATAAAAAACGGGATTTGAGAAATGTTGGGGAAGCACCTCATTTATTAGACTCTAGTTTAGTAGATTTATCAGCCACACAGATCAAAAGGTTTTTATTTACAAAAGGTTTTTTTGACGCGAAAGTACAGCCTGAAATCTTGGTTAAAAATAAAAGAGCAACTATAAATTTTAATATTACCGAAGGCATTCCGTACTATATGGACAAGATCAGCTACAATTTTGCCGATAGTGCAGTAGCCCATCTGTATGAACAAGAAGTGAAACCCTTCAGTGTGGTTAAAGAAGGATCACAGTATGACGCGGTCAATTTGATCACAGAACGGGAAAAATTGTATCTCGCGATGCGTAATCACGGTTACTATGATTATATACGCCAATATATGCGGGTCGCAGTAGATTCGACATCAAAAAATAATCGCCTTAAACTGGAGATACAAGTGGAAAATCCCAGTGACTCCGCCAATCACCAGGCTTATAAAATTGATCAGGTTTTTGTTACCATACGCAATTTCGGAACAGTAAAAAAAGAAGCCAGAAAAATAACTGATAGTATCTCCCAAATTCATTTTACAGATGAAACGCGCAATTTTAGGTTGAAGCCGTTGAAGCGTTATATGTATATAAAGTCCGGAGACTACTACAATCTTTCCAAAGAAAACATGGCTTATGATCGTTTGTATGAGATGAATGGTTTTAGGAGCATTAAGATTCATTATCAAAAGACCGATTCCAATACATTAGATGCATATTATGAAATGGTTCCACGACCGTTGATGGGCAATCAGATCGAAGGGGAATTTACATTGAGTTCTGGTATGAGTGGTTTTAATATCGGAAATACATTCTCCCATCGTAATATTTTTGGTGGCGCAGAGTTGCTGGAGGTAAAATTGCGATACGGTATACTCTTTGATCCAAGACTCCAAGGCAATATCTCGGATAAAATCTTTAACAATGATGTTCAAATTGGCGTAAATTTAATTGTCCCAAGATTGATGACGCCATTTCACACTAATCATACCGCACAATATGGATTAGCTAAGACAACCTTTTCGTCAAGTTTGCAGATTTTCAATCAAGATGCAACGTATTCTAATCGGTATTTTATCAATACATTAAATTATTCATGGCATCAATCGGCAAATAAATTTCACAGCTTTACACCCATCGTGCTGGAATACAGGCAAGGAAAGTTAAATGAAAACTTTGCACAAAATTTAATAGATCAAGGTTACTTATTATATGTAAGAAGTAACAACCGTGAATATTTCGGATTAGGCTCTCAGTATTCCTTTATCTATAATGCCAAGAAATTGACCAAGAAAGAAAATTTTAATTATTTTAAAGGCTCGATCGATTTAAGTGGCAATATATTGGATCTGGTGAGTAAGGTTATCAAGTTTGATCAAAATGCCGATGTTGAAAAAAAGGTGCTGGGCGTTCCTTACCTACAGTATGCCAAAACAGAATTGGACTATCGGATTTATCGTAATCTAGGACGAAATCAACAATTTGTTTTTCGAATCAATCCAGGTATTGCTGTTCCTTATGGTAATAATTCGACCTTGATGATCTTTGAAAAGAGCTTTTATGGTGGTGGTATGAACGGCATGCGGGCATGGCAAGCACGGACATTAGGCCCTGGTAATTATAATCGAGCAAGCGTCCAAGAAGATTTGCGATTGAACCTCCGTAACCTAGATCAATTAGGCGAAATAAAAATTGAAGGAAATGCAGAATATCGTTTTCGAATCTTAAATAGTTTCTTGGGAGCGAAGATGAATGGAGCCACATTTATTGATTTTGGAAACGTTTGGCGCTTAAAAGAAAATGAACTAAATCCCGAAGGAGAGTTTAAGGCAGATAAATTTTTAAAGCAAATTGCTATTGGAACAGGTTTTGGATTACGATTTGACTCCGATTATTTTATCATTAGACTTGATGCCGGCCTAAAAGTAAAAGATCCTCAATTCTCAGGAAGCGATCAATGGGTGTTAAAACATTTTTTCGATTCCAAAGAATTTAAGGATCAGTATTATCAGACACATAAGCCCGATCGCTATAATTTTATTCAATACAACTTTGGTATCGGATTACCATTTTAAAAAATTAGATTTTTGAGGCTTGCAAAAATAGACTCTATAATAGAAGAGATATTTAAGCCCTGTGAATGGTTAAAGAAAAAGAATCCCACAGCCAATATAATGGCGGTCAGTAATAATTTCTTAAAAGCATAGGCAATCAGTAAAATAACCGCTGGAATGATGATAAACATCAATCCACTGATCGCAAACGTGGACAGTCCTTTGTCCGATTTGTAGATATAAAATAATCGTCCTTTGGATGTATCTTGATTTTTGTGTTTGAAAAATACAAAGGTGGAAGATTCTATTTTATCATTTGGAACAGCAATTCCATCATGAAATTTTAGCTCTTGCGTAAATCCATTGATGCTAAATTTATAAGTACCATTGATCCGTTCGTTTGTTCTCTCTAACGAATCTACGGCAATAATAGCCAGTTTACCATTGCGGGATAAATTTTCTTTTACCACAAAATTTTCTATTTTTTGAAACTGTGCATTCCCCAAAAGCGGAATGAGTAAGAGAAGGAATAATAACTTTTTCATCAGAAAAATTTGTCTTAATAATGAGTATCCATTTTCAACTGTATGACTGAACTCGTTTTACAGGTGATGAAGCGATCATGAACCCATATTTTCTTGATTTGTAGAGATTCTGGAGCATCATGTTTCATTCATTTTGTTTGCGATGCAATTTTAGACATTTTCTACCTCTTTATAAAATAGATAGCGTTAATAATTCAATAAATGTTTTTGTTATTTTATTTCCGAAACAATGAATAATTTGTACCTTTGTGGTACAAAAAAATAAAATCGAAATGGCAGAGACAATACAACATAGAGAACCAAAAAAGACTGATAATAACGCAAATCAAACTCATTATTACAAGACTTTAACAATAGCTATCGTTTTGGGTCTTATAGGAGTATTCATTAGATTTGTTCCTGATGTTTGCACAAACTTTGATCAACACGTATCATTGTTTTCAGCAATTGCAAATATTAGCCTTATAGTAGCATCTCTTATTGCATTTAAAACAGTTTTTGGAATCTTAGGATTCGGAAAAAACAAATAATGCTATATTAAAATATAATGAACCTCAATTCTGAACGAATTGAGGTTTTTTTTACGCTGTTTTTTTCGAATAGCCTTGGTATAGTCACATCCAGATCACAGGTAAATGTTTTTAAATTTTATATAAAACAGCTCATAAGAATAAAAGTTTTGATGCTATGTTTTTCATATTAAACGACATAGCATCCATAAAAAAGCGAGGTTTTTCCTCGGAAAAACATCGCTTTTTTTATGGTAGTAGGATTAATTATGCCAATAATGACCAAGTTCCCCAAGGAATACGTGCCAAGATCAGAATTAAACCAAGAATGTAAAAAATCAAAACCGTTTTGTTAGCTTGCTTAGCATTAGTCAATTTTTTAGCTTTAATATAGCCAATCGAAATCAATACAATCGCAATAATCATTGTAAGCGGGTGCTCGATAATTTTAAAACGCATCGTAGGATCTTTCATAATAGAACCTGAAATCATGGATGGGTATTTGAGTACAAAGAACAAAATCAATCCAATTAATAATTGCATGTGAGAGGCGATAAAACCTAAAAGTGCAATTTTTCTATTGTACGGTTTGTTACCTGTGAAGTTGACAAAGGTAATGATGATTGAAACAATCAGAGCTAACAATAAGATTATTGCTAATGTAGAGTGTAAGTGTAACATAATTTCTTCTTTAATTAATTCTTTGAATACAAAAGTATAAAATAACTAACGCTTTTCGCCTATTTCTTTAAATTCAGATTTTTCTTTCCATTTCGGGAAAATATCCTCTTGGCTTAAGGTGTAACCAATATCAAAAAATAATCGGATATCGGCCAGCATCCCCTCAAAATTCCACTCCGGAATCACCTCGTCATTTACGGCATGATACCGACCTTCCAAAGCTTTCTTTCGTTGCGCTATGATCGAAGTATCTTGCTCGATATAATCACTACCGCTGCCAGCATAAAGGGCAGGGACACCTACCTTAGCAAAATTAAAATGATCAGAACGATAAAAACCTCCAGAACTTGGATTTCCTTCAGCTTTGGTATAACGTCCAAATTTCAATGCAGACCGTTGGGCATAGTCATCCATCTCCGACTGTCCTTTTCCAACAATGGATATATCTTTTGTTGCTCCAGCAGCGCTAAAAGCATCCATATTGATATTAGCAACTGTTGTCTTTAACGGAAAAATAGGATTTCTAACATAATAGTCAGATCCCAGCAATCCATCTTCTTCGGATGTCACGGCCAAGAATACAATAGAACGTTCAGGTGCTTTCTTGGCAGCTTTAAAAGCTTTTGCAATTTCAAATAAGGCAGCTACACCAGCAGCATTGTCAATAGCTCCGTTATAAATAGAATCTCCATGAACCGGTTCACCAATACCAAGGTGATCCCAATGTGCAGTATAAATAATATTTTCATCTTGACGGCTTTTACCTTCAAGTCTGGCTATGACATTATTTGACTTTGATCTTTTTATTTTATTGCTGACCTCAAAATTTGTTTTTACTCCTAATGGAACAGCTTTAAAGCCTCTTTTCTTAGCTTTTTCCAATAGCGAGTCATCATAGCCTGCTAGTTTAAAAAGCTTTGATGTACTTTCTGTAGATAACCAGCCTTCCACTTGTGCATATTGATTAGGATCGCCCACATGGTCTAAGTCCATCTGTGGAGCATTTCCCCAACCTGTACGGATGACATTCCAACCGTAACTAGCGGCCTTTGTCTGATGGATAATCATGACGCCTGCTGCACCTTGACGTGCCGCTTCTTCATACTTATAAGTCCATCTTCCATAATAGGTCATCGTATCACCTTTAAAAAGAGACTGATCATAATGTCCAGGATCGTTGACCATGACAACGACAGTTTTTCCCTTTACATCAAGATCTTGATAATCATTCCACTGATATTCTGGAGCAACAATACCAAATCCCACAAAAACCAATTCCGTATTTTTCAGTTCGACCTGTTCTTGGAGACGACGGCTTGTCACCACATAATCACTAAGGTTTTGTAAGGTAAGTTCATCTTGCGAAGATTTCAAAGAGAGGCTTACATTGGGAGTTGAGGTGATTTCCACCATCGGAACCTCCTGAAAGTAACTGTTGCCATTTCCAGGTTTTAGTCCTAGCTTTTTAAACTGATCCGCAATATAATTGGTCGCCAGAGTATCCCCCTTTGTAAAAGGTTTTCTCCCCATAAATTCATCCGACGATAGTTTGAGGACCGTCTTTTTATAGCTTTTTTCAGTAATGCTGCCGACTGCTTTTTGATCAAGGATATTTTGTTTTTTTTGAGCCGATACAGGATGTAGCATGGCTAACAATGCTATACCGAGGGCAAGGTGTTTAAACTTATTTTTCATGTATATGTGCGATTTCAATAGGATAAATTTCTGCAATAGGGTGGAAAAGATAAAGTTTATTGCTGGTTAATTCCAGACATTTATAGCGCTTTCTTACCTTTTCTTGCTTTTGGAAGACACGTCCATTTTGTAGTTTAAAATGACTTTTATCCGGTAACATCTCCACTGTAAAAACTTGATCGGAGTGCTTGTCAAATTTTTTAAGCGTGCGAAAGAGATGAAGATCAGTACAACTGGAAGCTGCGGGGTTTTCCAAATATTGAGCGATTGCACGAGCAATTTCAGCTGGAAAAATTTGCAGCTTTAAGAAAGGGTCCATTAAATTTTGAAAATTAGTTTTCCATTCTTTTCCATGTGGTTTTACAGCATGTTTATGTTGCTGCCAAGTTTGCAGATGTGCAAACTCATGGATGGTGGTAATCAAAAAAGAATACGGATTGAGGTCATGATTGACCGATATACGATGCCCATCAGTACGAAAAGGTGCTCGGTAGTCGCCTAGTTTGGTACTGCGGGATTTGGATATTTTAAATAAGCAGCCAGTATCATTAATCCATCTAGAGATAATGGGCGCTGCCGCCTCCGGCATAAATTTACGCAATGTAGCACTGTAATCCTGCATAACACAAACATAACTTTTTTTATTATTAATGACCGTATGATGAAAGAAATTAAAAACGAAAAACCGTTGTATTCCTACAGCGGTTTTTCATTTTTTCTAATAGATGGTATTAGTAGATGCTCACCAATTTTTCTTTTGGATATTTCACAGAATACCCAAATCGTATTTTTTGAATAGCGCCAGCAGGAATAGTTACATTCCATTTGAGTAGACCAGTTTCTTTTTCTACATCAGCTCCGCTATGATCATCCAAAGTGATTTCCATCGATTTATCTGTCGCGATTGGAATCTGATCTTGCAAGTTGAGGGTCACACTATTCTTTTTATTGTTTTTGATCGTAATTTCATAAACCAAGCTTTGCTTTTTACTACCACCTAAGATCTTGGTCTGAGATAGATCATTGATCTTATCGCGTTTAATACTGATCATTTTATCTCTTCCCATACTCAGCTTTAGGGTATCGGTCGCGTCATTCGGGTTGATGTAGATTTTTCCGACCAACATATTTTCAAACATGACATTTGCGGTCCCGGGTAGAAGATTGAGTTTTTCATAATCCGTCAGTTCAGCCATCAAGTACACATTCGGATCAATACGTGGTATCGCAATATAACTGTAAGTTGCAGGATGTGTATACTCTTTTAAGGATACACTGTGGGGTTTGCCATTAGATGCAATATCGTATGGGATAGAAATATCAAATGTGGTATTCAGCTGATTCTCGTTTTGTTCGGTGTAACTGTTGATACTGCTCGTTCCGCGAATCCGTATGTTCTTCTGATCAGATACAGCAACTTCATTGAAGACCATGTTGTCAGCTTTGCTTTGAAGCATCATGGGACGCGATTGTACCGGTTGATTATAATACAGTTGCCAAGGAGTTAAATTGGGTACAATACCATATTGAGCAGGATTGCCACTTGCTAATATAAGATGTACCTGTTTCCAATCGATTCCAGTTTCCTGGGTTACATTGGCTTTGTAAATGATTGCCAAAGGCGAAGAGGTATGAGCAGACCGGAGGTCGTAAGAAGCATTCCAAGATGCCTGCGAAGATGTGTAAGTAATGTCGAAAGGTTGGTTTCCAGCTTGATTGTTCATGACCTGTACGATAAGTTGTCCTCCAGAACCTGTTGTTTGCCCTTTTACCTCCTCCAATTGTATCTGAGCTTTGTTTACCAGATCTTGTTGCAGGAGTATTTGGTCATCCAAAGCCGTTATATTGCTTTTTACCTCAAGATATTTAGTCTTATAATAATCGGCCATCTTCGCAAGTTCAGCCACCGTTGTATTGCCATTTACTCCTGCTATTTTTTGATTACTCTCCAGCAGTTTCAAGATACTTTCTTCCGTGGCTTTTTGATTTTGAAAATTTGCCAATGTATGGGATTCCTTCTTAAAATAGTTTTCAGCTTTTACAAATGCATCGCTTTTAACATCAGCACCAATATAATTGACAGCTGACCGTACGGACATCACTGTTACGTGAGGAGAGCTTCCGATCTGAATACTGTTTTCATCTATACCATTGGCTATATGTGTAAATATAAGCTCACTCGTTCCTTTGGCTAGGTTTACGGTAGCATGATGATTAAGTTCAGCAGCATTCGTATAGAGCATAACCTCTCTTAAATCCGTCTTAATAATTTGGGGACTCTGTGCAAATAAACTGCCACTGATAATAACGCTACCAATCGCTAAGGTGATTTTTGTTATATTCATATTGTTCTTTTGATGATATACATTAAGATGCAGTACAGTGCAAGATTGCATAAAAATTTATTTAGCGTCACTATGATGATCACATCACGATGTAGCAGATATAGCTTAACAGGTACAAGAATAGAAGTTATACGCTGCACTTCATTTTTTTTGGGATTTTTACTTTAAATATCCCTTAACAATTTGTTACAGTTTTTCTATTCTGTTACAGATAGCCTATTATCATAGATATATTGTAAATCAAGAAATTATAGATGGGTTATTGTTTCAATATCTCAAACAATGATTTGTTAATATACAACGTTTCTTTCCAGACTTTTTTTGAATATAATATACCTAGCTTTTCAAGACCTTTTAAGTATTTTGATGCGGTTATCCTTGAAACTCTCAGTCGTTCGACAACAAACTCAATTTTACTATATGGTTGCTCAAAAATTAGCTCCAGCAATTCCTTGTTATAAAGTTTGGGAGCTTCGGCTTTCACCTTTTCCTGTGTCAAAGTAAAGATGTTTTTTATTGAATCGATTTGTAAAATGGTCTGTTTTGATGTTTCCTCAACTGCATGTAATATGAAAAGAATCCATTCTTCCCATCGATCTTTTGTTCTTACTTCTTGAAGTAAGCAATAATAATCTGACTTATTTTTGATAATATAATCACTCAAATACAGTACTGGACTATCAAGGAGCCCATGTAAAATTAGATATAGCACGTTAAGGATACGACCTGTTCTGCCATTACCATCATAGAAAGGGTGGATACTTTCAAATTGATAATGTTGTATGGCTAACCTGATTAACGGTGAAATCTCATTTTCCTCATTCATGTAATCTTCTAGATTTTTCATCAGTAATAGGATCATTTCCTTATCATCTGGAGGTGTATAGATGACTTCTCCTGTTACAGAATTTTTTAATGATGTGCCAGGAAGCTTTCTCAATCCTGCATTGTTTTCTTCTAATATCTGTTGAATAGTGATAATTAAATTCGTATTTATGAAACCGCGTTCTTGTATATGCCTATAACCTTCTAAAATGGCTTCACGATAGCGAAGAACTTCTTTTGTAGATGAGTCTATTTGGCTTCCGTTGATTGAAAGTGCTTGATAAAGTTTATCATGTGTAGTAATTATATTTTCAATCTCAGAACTCGCTCGTGCCTCTTTTAGAATTACGGCATTCAATAAGATGGAGGGGTTTGGTAAAGTGTGAATTATTCCTTTCAGCTCTGCCAAAGCTATACCAGACTTTGCCACTTGTCTTAATATAGGTATTGTCTCAATCTTTGATTGTAGAACAGGTAAATGTGGTAGAGAATTATACGGTAAGTCTACATTTATTTCCATCATGCAAAGTTTTTATATATGAACGTAGTGTCATGTAAAGATAATTAATTTTATTTATCATGATAGGGTTCTCATGTATAATTTTTTACTATAAAACATATGTTTTATAATAGGTCACAGGATTAAGCATGATCTTTTCTGCGATCTCCAATGCTACTTCATTGTCATGACATATAGAAAATGATGTTTTTTTATAGAAGTTTTATTAATTACAAAATGCTTTATCAGTATAATTACTAACATTGGTAGGTTTTTAGCTACTTTATTTAGTAATTATGGTATTTTGTAATTACCTTAGTGCTTGATAATTTGATAAAAAGCATTATTTCAGTTTACTATAGATGATTATATTCATTTATTTATAAATTATAATGCAATTCTTGATGTGGGTGCATAGGTGGATAATGGCTAAGCAATGCTGGTTAAAAAAAGGAATTGCTATCGAATAATTTTGTTATGATAAATACCGTAATTAAAACAAAATTATCTAAGTTTGATATAGAATCAAGATAAATCGAATACAAAATTCAATATATAAAAATTATTGTTTTCAGCAGATGATCCATGTTATCCAAAAGACCATCAGAAGTTTAACAAGATAAATGTTAGTGAAAAAAAATATACAGCTAAAAAAGTATGCTCGCGAGATTAGATATTAAGAATTACGCTTTGATTGATGAATTATCCATCCAGTTTGATAAAGGATTGAATATGATCACCGGAGAAACTGGGGCAGGTAAATCCATTATCATGGGCGCCTTATCACTTATTTTAGGCAGTAGAATTGAAGGTAAATATTTTTTTACTCAAGATAAGAAATGTAGCATCGAAGGATTCTTTCAAATTGAAGCATATGATCTCAAAGACTTTTTTCACCAGCATGATTTGGACTATGAAGATGAAACCATTATAAGACGTGAAATTAGTGTTGATGGTAAATCGCGTGCATTTGTAAACGATTCTCCCGTGACGCTTGCTATCCTTAAAAGCTTAGGCGAGAAGCTGATTGATATTCATTCCCAACATGCCACATTGCAGATCAATACCGAAGATTTCCAATTTTTAGTGGTGGATAATGTCGCAAAATCTGCCGATTTAAAAAACAGCTACCTCACCTCATTCCTCACTTATAAAAAAGTGAAGAGTGAATTGAAAAAGATAAAAGATCTTGCCAAGCAAGCGCATATCGAGGCGGACTTCAATCAATTTCAATTTGATGAACTTCATCAAGCGAATCTATCGGAAGACGAACAAGTAAGCTTAGAAACTGAACAACAGCAACTTGAAAACGCAGAGGAGATCAAAAGAGGCTTGTTAGGAGCGATGCATATTCTGGAAGAGCAAGAGCAGAATGTCGTGCTACAATTAAAAGAATCATTAGGGCAATTGGAAACTGTAGCACCTTATTTAACCGCTTTACCAGAGCTCGCAAATCGCCTTAGAAGTGTATGGATCGAGGCTAAAGATATAGCAACAGAAATTGGCTATTTGGAGCAAGGAACAAATTTGGATGAAGAGAAGTTGTTACAGATCAACGAACGCTTAAGTTTGATATATAACCTACAGAAGAAGCATCATGTCGATACTGTTGAAGAACTCTTATCCATTCAAGAGGCTCTAGAGCAAAAATTATTAGATGTCAATACGCAAGATGAACGCATTCTTGAGCTAGAGAAAGAGTTAGCCGAATCGTATCAGCAAACAATTGAAAAGGGAAAAGCCTTAACTGAAATCCGGAAAAAAGCCTTACCTACAATTGAGAAGTATGTGGTTTCTGTATTAGCAGAAGTCGGGATGCCAAATGCTAAATTGGAAGTGAAGTTGGAGGAATTGGGCGAAAATGAGTTGAAAGAAAGTGGAATGAATAGCATCCAGTTTTTATTTTCAGCAAATAAAGGACAAGAGTTACAGGCGATTCATAAAGTTGCTTCAGGAGGAGAGCTCTCTAGGGTGATGCTTGCTATTAAGTCTTTGGTCGCAAAAAGTTCCGCTTTACCAACGATTATTTTTGATGAGATTGATACCGGTATTTCGGGGGAAGTAGCGCTCAAAGTCGGAGAGATTATGGAGCGTTTAGCAGTCAATATGCAAGTTATAGCCATATCCCACTTACCTCAGATTGCTTCAAAAGGCAAATCCCATTTCAAAGTATATAAAATTGATGAAGGTGATAAAACGAAGTCTAATATTGTTTTGTTAAATCAAGAAGAGCGCATCAAAGAAATAGCACAAATGTTAAGCGGTATAAAACCTACTTCAGCAGCTTTGGCCCATGCAAAAGCATTGCTTAATATTGTAGAATAGCCTAAGGGAAGGATTAAAAAAAAGAAGCCTCTTTTTTTAAGAGGCTTTTTATTTTCTAGTTACCACCGTTGTCTGCGTCAGTTAGAGTAATCTTCACAGTCATATCTTCGGGAGATTTTATTATTGTAGAAGATCCAACCTCTTTAGCATAGATTTTAATTTTTCCAATAGAATAATTAGCTGAATAGCTGTAGTTATCTATTGTTGCAGGAATAATCTCATACTGAGTTGGATTACTTTTTGTCTTCATGGCAATAGTAACAGTCCCATGATCAAAGTATTTTTTATCCAATTCAGGGAAATCCAATTCTACAACATAAGTATTAGCACCTGCAATTAAATCCCAGTCGGCAGTTGGTACAGCTGCAGTATAACTTATTCCTGGTAGGAAATTTTGATTTGTTACATACTCTTTCGTGCAAGAACTAAGTGAAGTTAAGGTTGCACCACCTATTAATAGGGCTAATAAAATTCTTTTCATATCTGTAATTATTTTGTTTCGTATTTATAAGACTGCTGGTCACTAAAAAAGTTTAACATTCTATTAACACTTCTAACAAAAAATGCACCATTATGGTGCATTTTTATAAATTAATAAAATTCTATTATTCTTCTTTCTTGTCTGCAGGTTCAATCGGTGTTTCTGATCGGTCTGCAACCACTTGTATTTCTTTTGTTTCAGCGTTTAAATCAACTTTTAAACGATCGCCAGCTTTGATATCGCCTTTTAAGATTTCCTCTGCAATTGGATCTTCTAAATATTTTTGAATTGCTCGTTTTAATGGACGGGCTCCAAAATTAGTGTCGTATCCTTTTTCTGCAATAAACTCTTTAGCAGCAACAGTCAAATCAATGGTATAACCTAAATCTGTAATTCTACCGAATAGAGATCTCAATTCAATATCAATGATTTTGAAAATATTCTCTTTGGATAATGAATTGAAAACAATCACATCATCAATACGATTTAAGAACTCAGGAGCAAAGGCACGTTTCAGAGCTGTTTCAATAACCGATCTCGAATGAGAATCTGTTTGAGTTGTTTTTGCCGCAGTGGTAAAACCAACACCTTGACCGAACTCCTTCAACTGGCGAGCTCCAATATTTGAAGTCATAATGATGATCGTATTTCTAAAATCAACTTTACGACCTAAGCTATCTGTCAATTGTCCTTCATCCAATACCTGCAACAATAAGTTGAAAACATCAGGATGTGCTTTTTCAATCTCATCCAATAAGATGACCGCATAAGGTTTACGACGAACTTTTTCTGTCAGTTGACCACCTTCTTCATAACCAACATATCCTGGAGGCGCTCCCACTAAACGTGATATCGCAAATTTCTCCATGTACTCACTCATGTCGATCTGGATCAATGCATCTTCAGAATCAAACATAAAACGTGCTAGTTCTTTCGCTAACTCCGTTTTACCAACACCTGTTGGACCGAGGAAGATAAATGAACCAATAGGTTTTTTCGGATCTTTTAAACCCGCACGAGTACGTTGGATAGCTTTTACTAACTTTTGCACCGCGTCGTCCTGTCCGATGATTCTATTTTTCATCAACTCACCCATATTCAGTAGCTTTTGGCTATCTGTTTGGCTAACACGTTGAACAGGAATCCCTGTCATCATCGAGACAACTTCTGCTACATTATCTTCACTAACGACATACCGCTTCGCTTTGGTTTCTTCTTCCCATGCGATCTTCTCACGGTCAAGTTCCTCCAAAAGTTTTTTCTCAGTATCCCTTAGTTTAGCAGCCTCTTCATATTTTTGGCTACGAACCACACGATTTTTCTCTAATTTGATTTCTTCGATTTTCTCTTCAATATCAATAATCGTTTGCGGAACATGAATGTTCGTCAAATGCACACGCGATCCTGCCTCATCCAAAGCATCAATCGCTTTGTCTGGTAAGAAACGGTCCGTAATATAACGAGTCGTTAAGCTTACACAAGCTTCAATCGCTTCAGGAGTGTAGTTGACATTATGGTGTTCCTCGTACTTTTCTTTAATACGATTTAAAATCTCAATCGTCTCATCATGCGTAGCAGGTTCGATAGTCACACGTTGAAAACGACGGTCTAATGCTCCATCTTTTTCAATGTACTGACGATATTCATCCAATGTTGTAGCACCGATACATTGAATCTCACCTCTTGCTAATGCAGGTTTGAACATGTTAGATGCATCTAATGAACCCGAAGCTCCACCAGCACCTACAATGGTATGAATCTCATCGATGAATAAAATCACATCTGGAGATTTCTCCAACTCGTTCATCACAGCTTTCATACGCTCTTCAAACTGACCGCGGTACTTGGTACCCGCCACTAAAGAGGCTAAGTCAAGCGTAACAACACGTTTGTTGAACAACACACGTGATACCTTACGTTGTACGATACGCAATGCCAATCCTTCTGCAATAGCAGATTTACCAACACCAGGCTCACCGATCAACAACGGATTGTTTTTCTTACGGCGTGATAAGATTTGAGAAACACGTTCTATTTCTTTTTCACGACCCACTATCGGATCCAGACGACCTTCTTCTGCAGCCTTTGTTAAGTCACGACCAAAGTTGTCCAAAACCGGAGTTTTAGACTTGATGTCAGAAACCTTTTTAGGTTGGATGAATTGCTCTTCTTCAGGATAATCGTCATCACCAGTTGACGAGCCTGGAGCTTCATCACGAATTGTAGTCTTATTCTGTTCTACTTCCGCTTTGAAAATATCATAACTCACTTGATATTGCTGTAATATTTGAGATGCGATATTATCCTCATCTCTCAATATAGCTAATAGCAAATGCTCCGTTCCTATAATTTCACTTTTAAAAATTTTAGCTTCTAAATATGTGATTTTAAGTACTTTTTCTGCTTGTTTAGTAAGTGGCATATTGCCAATAGGGGTGCGAGATACAGCTGAGCTTTTCACGGCTTCCTCTACAGACTGTCGTAAAGCTGCAGTGTCAATCCCGATATTTCTCAAGATCTTGATTGCCATGCCATCACCTTCACGAATCAAACCTAACAACAAATGTTCTGTGCCAATATAATCGTGACGCAACCTCAAAGCCTCTTCTCTACTGTACGATATGACATCTTTTACGCGCGGTGAAAATTTTGCTTCCATGTAATTTACCTTTCTTTTAATGACCAAGAATGATATAAATGTAATAAATTTACTTTATCAATCCTTAATATTTTAGTAATATTTATCAACAATTAAGCCATGCTATTAAATCGATCAAAATGTCAGTATAAAAGTTTACATTTGTGTGTATTTATTGTCCAAATAAAGTATAATTGATTAGTATGTCAGACGAAAAAATAATCTTTTCAATGGCGGGTGTCAACAAAATTTACCCTCCTCAAAAACAAGTTTTAAAAAATATTTACCTTTCTTTTTTCTACGGTGCAAAGATTGGCGTAATCGGTCTTAACGGTTCTGGAAAATCTTCATTATTAAAAATCATTGCCGGTTTAGATAAATCTTTTCAAGGTGAAGTGGTATTCTCTCCAGGTTATTCTGTAGGCTATTTAGCCCAAGAACCTATTTTGGATCCCGAAAAAACAGTGCTTGAAATCGTTCAAGAAGGTGTTGCAGAAATAACCGCTATTTTAAAAGAGTACGAAGAAATAAACGAAAAATTTGGCTTACCTGAAGTGTATGAAAATGCAGATGAGATGGATAAGCTATTAAGTAGACAAGGTGAGCTTCAAGATATTATTGATGCCACAAATGCTTGGGAAATTGATTCAAAATTGGAGCGTGCAATGGATGCTTTACGTTGTCCAGAGCCTGATGCTAAGATTGCCAATTTGTCAGGAGGTGAGCGTCGCCGTGTAGCAATGTGTCGCCTTTTACTGCAAGAACCTGATGTTTTATTGCTGGATGAGCCTACCAATCACTTGGATGCCGAGTCTATTGACTGGCTAGAACAACATTTAAAACAATATAAAGGAACGGTCATTGCTGTGACCCACGATCGTTACTTCTTAGATAATGTGGCTGGATGGATTTTAGAACTGGATCGTGGTGAAGGTCTGCCTTGGAAAGGAAACTACTCTTCTTGGTTAGATCAAAAATCTAAACGCCTAGCGCAAGAGGAAAAAACTGAATCAAAACGTCAAAAGACTTTAGAACGTGAATTGGAGTGGGTGCGTATGGCTCCTAAAGCGAGACATGCCAAATCCAAAGCACGTCTTCATAATTACGAGAAATTAGCCTCAGAGGAAACAAAAGACCGTGAAGAGAAATTAGAACTATTTATCCCGCCAGGACCGCGTTTAGGCAATGTCGTGATTGAAGCAGATAACATCTCAAAATCTTACGGAGATCGTATTTTATTTGAAAATTTAAGTTTCTCTCTTCCTCCTGCCGGTATTGTCGGTATCATTGGTCCCAATGGAGCTGGAAAGACTACCTTATTCCGCTTGATTACAGGCCAAGAACAACCGGATACAGGTACTTTCAAAGTAGGTGAAACTGTTGTGCTTGGTTATGTCGATCAAAATCATGATGATTTGGATCCTGAGAAATCGGTATGGGAAAATATTACAGATGGTAATGAAAACATCATGCTCGGCAATCGTTCTTCCAACTCTAGAGCCTACGTGTCCAAATTTAACTTTAACGGGGCCGACCAACAAAAGAAAGTAGGTGTATTGTCTGGTGGGGAACGTAACCGCGTGCACTTAGCGATTACCTTAAAGAAGAGTTCAAATGTGCTTCTTCTGGATGAGCCTACCAATGATATCGATGTGAATACGCTACGTGCTTTGGAAGAAGGTTTAGAGAATTTTGGAGGTTGTGCGGTAGTCATCTCCCACGATAGATGGTTCCTAGATCGTATTTGTACCCATATATTGGCATTCGAAGGTGATTCTCAGGTTTATTTCTTTGAAGGTAACTATTCGGAGTACGAGGAAAATAGAAAGAAAAGAATTGGTGATGTCACGCCACATCGTCTTAAATATAAAAAATTAGTCAAGTAGTTCATGGAAAGCGCGAAGCTTTTAGAAGCAATTATTGATCATGCAATCGATGGAATTATTACCATCGATAATCGGGGATTGATTGAATCTATTAATCCAGCGGCATGTAACTTATTTGGTTATAGTGAAGAAGAAGTCATCGGCAATAATGTTTCGATATTAATGCCCGAGCCAGATCAGAGTCTCCACGATAGCTATATCGATAATTATAAAAGAACAGGGCATAAAAAGATCATCGGAATAGGAAGGGAGGTTCTAGGCAGAAAGAAAGATGGAACCACCTTTCCTTTTCGTTTAGCTGTAAGCGAAGTCTGGTATAAAAATAGAAATATCTTCACAGGCTTTATCCATGATATTACAAGAGAGAAAGCTGCGGAAAACCGGTTGAAGAAACATGCAGTCGAGCTAGAACAAAAGGTAAGTGAAAGAACGAAAGACCTGATCATGCTGGTATCGGAATTGGAGAAAACAAAGGCCGAAGTTTCAAAATCTTTAGAAAAAGAAAAGGAATTGGGGCAGTTGAAATCACGATTCGTTTCTATGGCTTCACACGAATTTAGAACACCATTGAGCTCGGTACAACTATCGGCATCACTGATCGATAAATATCTCGAAAAACCTGATTTTGCAAGTGTCATGAAACATACAAGTAAAATCAAAAATTCGGTGCAACTGCTCACCAGTATATTAAATGACTTTTTATCGCTGGAAAAATTAGAAGCAGGTGTTGTTACGGTCAATAAACAGATGATCAATGTCGTTGAGCTTGCTGAAGAAATTACTGAAGAGATGCAGTTGATCTGTAAGAAAAATCAACATATCGTCTACCAACACACAGGAGAGGTCGGTGTATTTTTGATGGATGCTAATTTGTTGAAGAATGCAGTTGTAAATTTGATTTCAAATGCAATAAAATATTCTGGAGAGGATACATTCATCGAATTTAATACCATCATTGAAGGAGACTCCTGTATCATAACAGTTCGCGATAACGGTATAGGTATTCCAGAGGAAGAACAAAAGAACCTCTTTGAACCATTCTTTAGAGCGCATAATACAGGAAATATTCCAGGTACTGGTCTTGGATTGAATATTGTAAAACGTTATGTGCATCTGATGGATGGAGTGATGGAATATAAATCGGCATTGAATGAAGGAACTTTTTTAAAGATGGTATTTACTCAAAATAAATAATTGGAGGTGGAAAAGAAAACAATACTTATCATAGAGGATAATACAGATATAAGGGAAGGAACAGCAGAGATTCTCGAGTTAACTGGGCGCTATGATGTGCTTTCTGCAGAAAATGGTCGGATTGGTGTCGACCTAGCAATGGCTCATTTACCCGATTTGATCCTATGCGATATCATGATGCCTGAACTGGATGGATATGGGGTTTTGTATATTTTAAGCAGACATGAAGAGACGGCTCATATTCCGTTTATTTTCCTGACAGCAAAAGCAGAGCGTTCGGATATGCGCAAAGCAATGGAGCTTGGGGCAGATGACTATTTAACAAAACCTTTCGATGATGTTGAACTATTGAATGCCATTGATGTACGTTTTAAAAAAAGAGGACAGATCGGAGAAGCAATAGCCATTAAAAACTCATTGTATTTAAGTCCTGAAGAACAAGATTTTCTATTAAAAGAACTTATTGAAAAATCTCGTGTCAAAGTATTTAAAAAAAAGCAATCCATTTACGAAGAGGGAGATTCTCCGGTATTTGTCTATTTTGTGCTGAGTGGACAAGTCAGAAGTTTTTTATGTTATACAGATGGACGCGAGCTCTCCACAGACATGCAATCTGCAGGTGCTTATCTGGGGTACGAAGCCATGTTGCTGAATGAAAAATATTCGGACAATGTGCAGGCAATAGAAAAAACTGAGATTGCGCTAATCACCAAAGAAGATTTCTTTGAATTGCTGTATCGAAAACCTTTGATCGCGGGTAAATTCATTAAACTGTTGACAGGCAATATCAGAGAAAAAGAAGAACAATTGCTGGCATTCGCTTACGATACCGTTCGTAAAAGAATTGCCAATGCGCTCGTTAGTATTGCTGAAAAAACGGTTGATACATCTGTCAAAGACGAATGTGTGATTCAAATATCAAGAGAGGGAATTGCAACAATTGCTGGCACGGCAAACGAAACAATCTCAAGAGTATTAGCTGATTTCCGAGATGAAAATTTAATCGCAAAGGAGAAGAGTGCGATACGTATTTTCTCTATTAATAACCTGCGAAAAGTTAAGCAATAACATTCCTGTTGTTTTCTTAATAAATAAGGGCTGAATCCATCGTGGATTCAGCCCTTATTTATTAAGAACTGATTTTTAATGACACTCTATATTGTGACGTAAATCACATTTTAAGCTGATGAACTTCATATACAAATATTTGTAGACTATTTACTTTTGTACTAGTTCGGAATTAGAATATCAAAAAAGATAGCATGAAAGTAGTTGTTTATAGTATTCAGGCCTTTGAAAAAGAGTTGTTAGCAATCGCTAATGGTAAAATGCATGATTTGACCTTTATTGCTAATGGGCTTAATGAAGAAACAAAAGTCTATGCTACAGGAAAAGACGTGGTGATCATATCTGCCCATGATATACTAGGAGCCTCGATGTTGCGAACTTTAAAAAATATGGGTGTCAATCGTATTTTGACACGTACCTTAGGTACAGGACATATTGATTTGATCGAAGCTGGAAAGTTGGATATACAGGTTGCCAATACACCTTATGAGGATCAAACTCCAAAAGGGATTGCAGAGCAAACGATTCGTAATTTAAATCTTTGGGGTGCAGGTAAATGTGTCGGAACCGCTTGTTGTTGTCTAAAAGACTGTGGAGTGAAATTATAAGATGATCATGAAAACGAATAGTGTAATAGCAATACAAGATCTTGTGCGAAAATATAATGTTGCCGCACCGCGTTATACCAGTTATCCAACAGTTCCATTTTGGGATAATGACCAATTTTCTACTGAGGGATGGATGCAAAGTGTATATCATACTTATCAAAAGTCTAAAGACTCTGGAATAAGTCTATATATTCATTTGCCCTTTTGTGAGAGTCTGTGTACCTATTGTGGTTGCAATACAAGAATAACCAAGAATCATAAAGTTGAGTTGCCCTATATCGATAGTTTACTGAAAGAGTGGGGGATATATACAGCAATATTAAAGGAAGGTGCGCCTTTGATTTCTGAAATTCACCTCGGTGGTGGGACCCCTACTTTTTTTGCTCCAGAGCATTTAGCGAAATTGATCAATGGTATTTTATCTCATGCACAAATAGCGGAAGACGCTTCCTTTTCATTTGAAGCACATCCTGGAAATACGACTTTTGAACACCTCGATGTGTTGTATCAATTGGGATTTCGAAGATTAAGTTTAGGGATTCAAGATTTTGACCCATTGGTCCAATTTACGATCAATAGAAAACAAGATGTCGCAGATGTGAGGCGCGTCATGCAAGAAGCGCGTAAGATTGGATATACTTCGATTAATTTTGATTTAATATATGGTTTGCCTAAACAAAATTTACAAACTATCACCGAAACGATAAAAGAATCCTTAATCCTAGATCCAGATCGTATTTCTTTTTACAGTTATGCACATGTTCCATGGATCAAGCCTGGCCAACGCCACTATACAGAACTAGATTTACCGCAGGGAGAAGAAAAGTTAGCTTTATATACGCAAGGGAAGAAACTGATACAAGAAGCAGGGTACCTCGATGTCGGAATGGATCATTTTGCAAAACCCGAAGATGAATTGTTCATCGCATTCCAAGAAAAAAGACTTCATCGTAATTTTATGGGATATGCAGATCGCTATCGCCCTTTACTCATTGGTTTAGGAGTTTCTTCCATCAGCGATTCATGGGATGGTTTTGCACAGAATGTCAAGCATGTAGAAGAATATCAACAGTTGCTAGATCAAGGTCAATTGCCTGTGGTCAAAGGTCACCTGCTCGATGCAGAAGATGTCATCATAAGACGATATATTTTAGATCTGATGTGTAAAGGTGAGACCCAATTGATCGAAGGCTTTTTGGGTAACGATACGATTGTGAAAAAATTACAAGAAATGATCGATGAAGGAGTCGTTAAGATGGATTCAGATCAGATTATCATCACTTCTTTAGGTAAATCCTTTCTTCGAAATGTATGTATGGCATTTGATCTGAGATTACAAAAATCAAAAAGTGAAATGCAACTATTCAGTCAAGCGATTTAACGATTAAAAGATGGTGGAAACGAAAGAGATTCAAGTAGCGCAACATTGTTTTCACTGTGGTGATACAATTGAGTTAGCCGGCTATCAGTATGCTGAACATGATTTTTGTTGTTTAGGCTGCCAAACGGTTTATCAGATTCTTAACGAAAATAACATGCAAAGTTATTACCGTTATAATCAGCATCCGGGAAAGTCCAAACAGGGAAAAACCGCCGATTTATCGTATTTGAATGAGGCTGCCATAGTTGATAAATTGATCGATTTTAAGGATGAGCAGATCACCATCATTACTTTTTACATACCCGTTATACATTGTAGTTCCTGTATATGGTTATTAGAAAATCTATATAAAATCAATCCGCATGTGATCTCCTCGAAGGTTGATTTTATGAAAAAGCAAGCTAGCATCACATTTAAGCATACCGATTTATCCTTATATCATCTTGTTGAACTGTTGGTGAGTATAGGCTATGAGCCCAAGATCACTTTACAAGATGTGGTTAAAGAAGGTAAGAAGGTAAATTCAAACCCATTGATCGCTAAGATCGCAGTGGCAGGATTTTGTTTTGGAAATTCTATGATGTTGAGTTTTCCAGAATATTTTGGACTTGCAGGTTTTGAAAAATCATACTCGGTATTTTTTGGATATGCCAATCTTTTATTTACGTTACCTGTACTATGCTATAGTGCTTCTGATTATTTTAAATCCGCATTTTTAAGTATCCGTCAAAAAAGATTGAATCTCGACGTTCCTTTGGCACTCGGGATCTTTATACTATTTCTACGCACTGCTTACGAAGTGATTTCACAATCAGGTGCAGGTTTTGGAGATACACTTTGCAGCTTGGTATTTTTTATTTTAATTGGCAAGTGGGTGCAAGAAAGGACGTATTATCATATTTCTTTTGAGCGTGATTATCGAAGTTATTTTCCCGTAGCGGTAACCACTATACAAGAAGGAAAAGAGAAGGCAATTCAACTTGCAGAACTACAGGTCGGTGACCGGATATTAGTTCGTAATAACGAAATTATACCAGCTGATGCCGTTTTGCTACATGGTGAAGCATGTGTTGACTTCAGTTTTGTGACCGGCGAATCTAAACCTATCACCAAGATATTAGGGGAGGTGATCTATGCTGGCGGCCGTCAAATGGCAGAAGCAATTGAACTGGAAGTGGTCAAATCTGTATCGCAATCTTATCTGACCAAACTTTGGAATAACGATAATTATAAGCAATATGATCGCCAATTTCAGACGTTTATTAGTTATATCAGTAAATATTTTACGATTGCTTTATTATTGATTGCCATATCAGCCACTGTATTTTGGATGGTAGGACAGGATCCTAATAAAGCATGGGGCGCATTTACTGCTGTTTTGATTATTGCCTGTCCATGTGCTTTAGCTCTCAGTTCACCATTTACGTTGTCAGCAGCACTAAGTGTCTTCGATAGAAATAAGTTTTATGTCAAAAATACAGATGCTATCGAGCAGATGGCAGCCATTGATACTATTATTTTTGACAAGACCGGTACGATTTCCTCACCATCAGTTAGTGGTATCGCTTTTGAAGGCTTTTTGACACAGGAGGAAAAAGTATTGGTATATTCTGCTTGCCGTAATTCAAGTCACCCCTTGAGTCGAGAAATTGTAAAGTGGTTAGATCATATAGAACCGATCCCTGTGGATCGATATGAAGAAAAGATAGGAGAGGGATCCATAACACAGATCGGAAAATATACGATCAAAATCGGAAGCGCTCGATTTGTGAATGCACCCAAAAATACAGAAGAAGCATCCTATGTGTTCGTATCCATCAATGATAAAGTGAAAGGTAGCTTTGCTATGGAACAATCCTGGCGAACAGGACTTTCCGGTATTATCCATGATTTAAAAAATTATGACCTGCATCTTATATCAGGTGATAATGATCGAAAAAAAGAGGTGCTAAAAGAAATTTTTCCATCAACAACACGCTTACTTTTTAATCAGTCTCCACAGAATAAATTGGATATCATCCAAATGTTTAAAGATAAAGGAGGTCATGTTTGTATGATTGGAGATGGTTTGAATGATGCTGGAGCTTTAAAAGCTGCTGATTTAGGAATAGCCGTAAGTGACGATATTAATAATTTTTCACCTGGTTGCGATGCTATTTTGGATGGTGCCGCTTTTCAAAAATTACCCCAGTTTTTTGCGTTTAGTAAAGATGCGGTACGCGTCATTCATCTGAGTTTTTGTATTTCATTGTTTTATAATGTGATCGGATTGAGTTTTGCCGTTCAGGGAGAAATGTCGCCGTTATTTGCTGCGATACTGATGCCAATAAGTACGGTGACTATTATATCTTTTACGAGTTTATTGACGCGCTGGTTCGCAAAAAGACGGGGATTATAAGTATTTTTTACTAATTTGAAATAGTATTATGAGTATCATCTTTATGTTAATTGGATGTAGTGTATTTGTCGCGTTATTGTTTTTAGGAGCATTCTTTTGGGCCAATAAAACGGGACAGAATGACGATACCTATACGCCATCAGTTCGTATTTTATTTGACGATGATATCGAAGAGATTGATTCCAAGCAGGAGGACGGAAAATCGTTCCACTAATATGCTGTTAGCGGCTTTTTCGTATTTTGCCTTGGTCTGTTATCAATACATAGTGATACAGCGGAAATTTTTTTGCTAGTTTTAGACCTTCCTTTTGACCCATCACCATAATTGACGTACTCAATGCATTGGCAAACTCAGCAGAAGGGCCATAGATGGTCACGCTAGTTAGTCCAGTTGCTGGATACCCCGTCTTAGGATTGATGATGTGCGTATACCTTTTGTTCCCAATTTCCGCATATTTTTCATAGCTTCCGGAGGTCGCGACCGCACTTTCTTCCATCTGGAGTATTTTAATTGTTTTGTAAGCCTTAAAAGGATTTTTAATCCCGATTAACCACGGAGTATGATTGGGCTGATATCCCCAAGTTGATAAATCGCCTGAGGCATTGACGATCCCGGCTTGAACTGATTTTTTTTGCATCAAAGCTCTACCCATGTCGGCAGCATATCCCTTACCGATAGATCCAAATCCAATTTTCATAC
The DNA here is from genome assembly GCF_056711605.1 of Sphingobacterium sp. MAE. Lineage (NCBI taxonomy): Bacteria > Pseudomonadati > Bacteroidota > Sphingobacteriia > Sphingobacteriales > Sphingobacteriaceae > Sphingobacterium > Sphingobacterium sp. MAE. Next base: position 1,086,454 of record NZ_CM160044.1, read on the forward strand.
CTGGCATGGATAAGTAAATCGTGCAATTGGCACTATCCAATACAATATGTTCATAGCCCACCTTTTCTACCGATTTACGGATAGCGCCTTCCGATGGCAATTCGTTCATTGTCCCATCAAATCGCCATATTTTATCTAAAGCAGCAATACTGATGTCAAAAGCACCGTTTGAATTTTTGGAGTATTCGATTGCTCTTGTGGTTAAATCAAAAACTTCACGATCGACCTTTACAGGCTTAATGCCGGCGTAGCGATTGACTTGTGAAATTTGAGTTTCAGGTCTCCATTCGGAAATCAGATTTTCAATACGGTTGACCTCCGATATCACCAAATCAATATGTTTTCGTACGGTTGCGGTATCTTGGTCTACAATCGTTATCTCAAATACGGAACCCATTAATGTAACTTGCTTTTTTAACAAAACTTGCGCATTACTCAAATGGCTGATCAGTAAAAATAGGAAGATATAACAAAACTTCATGATTTTTTGCTGTTAGGATTAATAACAATCGGTTAGAATCTGATTTTTATCCTTATAATACTGAAGTGTTTTGCCTTTTTGAGATGGTGCGATTCCTTCCAGAACCTGCTCAACATCTCGCTGCATATGAAGCGATCCACAGATCATAATAACACCACCATTTTCTAAATGTTCTAAAAAAAGTTGAGCATCTTGCTGGATGAGATCCATCACATATTGAGATTTTGATTCTCTTGAATAGGCAAAATGACATGTTTTTAAATGCTTTTTTTCAATTTCCTCTTGAGCAAATTCTTGATACCGCTTTGTGACAGTATTGTTATACCTAAAACCAGCATATAAATGAATTGGCGTTTTCTTATTGTTATTGATCATTCCTAAGAATGGTCCTATACCGGTTCCATTGGCAATCATAATGACAGCAGGAGCCTTTGGAAAATGAAATTCGGGATTACTCATGATGCGCGCATGTATAAAATCATTTTGCTTTAGATCGTAAAGGAAGTTTGATCCCAATCCATTAGGATGGAGTTTTACTTCCAGCTGAATCATTCCGTCATACTGACAGATCGAATAAAATCGCTCCCTATGATCATTTGTAGGATATATGGCCAAAAGATCGCCAGATTGAAATTTGACATTTGCAGTAGGTTTCAATATCACCGTAAAGGTAGCCTGGTCTTCTGTTGTTTTTTTGACAACTTTAAGTTTTTTTAGCCCCACAACTTTTGTTTGGTACACGGATGGTGCAGTTGCTAGTGCGAGGCATGATTTTTCACTCCATTGATGAACCCAGTTCGTAAACTCATGTATTGATCGATCGTTTACTTTATGTAGATCGAGAAAACGAGTTGCCCACTGTTGTGATGCCAGAACTTGATCCACACGTTCTGCATAAGCGCAATAATCTGGATAAGCTTGTGAGCCGAAGCCGATGACACTGTATTGTAGCTGTTGTTCTTGAGGAGTTTTTAAAAGTAGCTCTTCAAACTTCGATGCACCCGTTGGTGCTGTCCCTATACCATAAGTAGAAGTGAACACCAAAAGATGTGCTGCATTTGGATACCTTTGATATTGGTTCATCACAGCTATAAAGGAACGTTTGCCATCTGCTAGTAATTGTTTATGAATTTGGTTTGCAAAAAATAAAGTGCTACCATTTTCTGAACCCACTAAAATGACGATTTCAGCCTCATCCGCTTTATACTTATTTTTAATTTTTGTTTTCGTTCTTCTAAATGTGATAACAAATCCGGTATAGATAAAAAAGATGATATTTAAGGAGGCAAGACCCAAAATGATTGCCCATATCACATTTGTCCTTCCCGTATGAATATCGAGACTTAACTTTTCAAGTGCTGCAGTGTAAGGATACTTGGTTTCTGTTACTATTGCCCCATTAAATTGATTAACAGTGACTACGCGATCCTTAAATTTTAGCGTGTAGAATTCCTCTGGGTCATCATCCATAAATGGGAATTCGATTTTTTCAATATCAGCTAATGTATGCTGTTTAAAAATCTTAAAATCTTTAAATTCAATTTTATCAGTATCAGTCTCAGCGGTATGTTGGATATTTGCATTCGGTTTTTTCATGAACTCCATTCTGGCCATAAATAAATAGGTACCCGTTAACGCAATTATTAGAATAGGAATTAGGAAAAACCGGCCACTGACAACATGGAAATATTGTGCGAAGAAGTCTCGGTTAATTTTAGAAAAGAAATGACGTAGGCCTTGCTGGCGTTTAAGAATAAGGACGACACCACTTAAGGTAATCAATAAGAGTATAAAAGATACTACACCTACTATGATTCGTCCTGTCTCATGGAGAAATAAGGATCGGTGTAAAGCTGTTGTCCATTGAATGAATTGACTTTTGGGTGTTATCTCACCTAAAATCTTCCCCGTTTTTGGGTCAATATAGCCTTTAATTGTATTACCCTCTTCATCTAAAGCATCGATACTAACAAAATGATTATGGTCAACTGCTATTTCAATGATTTCGGGATAGACCTTTCGCAGTTCAGTGATGGACTGCGAAAGGTTTATTGTATTGAGATCTGCTACTTGGTATGCTTGGTTTTTTTCGTTAACTGCATCGATCGCCAATATAATTCCGGTAAAGGAAAGAATAAGTAAAAATAGGGATGATACTATCGCAAGAGCTAAATGTGCATACCTCCAGATGGATAAAGTCATTTTAATTATTGAACTTTATTTAATTTTACAAATTTAATATAACCTTTTCCGCTAGCGCGCTCAGCTAACGCTTCTGTTGTCAATGGAATTTCAACATCGGTGACATGGTATTTTTGTTCTTCAACAGCTGATTCAAAGCGCAACTTATATCCTTTGTTTAATTTCGTGTCATCTATTTCGATCGTTCTCATTGCACGGTCACCACCACCAACAGAAGCACCGGTGATGGCACTCAATTTAACATTCGATTTTGTTTGAAATTTATGCCATTCTTTCAATGTATTATACCATTGCTTATCTGGTCCTAAAACAGAAAGTGTCTTTTCATAAGCTCCTTTCGGGTTAATTAATGAGATGATGATATATGCACCTTCACCTTCATAACTATTCATTTGGATCATGCATTTGAACTTACTCGATTGTGCAAATGAATGAGAACTAAAAAGAGTAACAAAGAATAAAAGAAGTAGAAATTTTATAGAAATTTTCATGCTATTATTTTAAGAAATCAATGGAAACATTGTTTTTTGTTAGAAATTCATTTTCTTTTGCTAGATCGTATGCTGTTTCATCAAAAGATGTGATCAGATCTTTTTTAGCACCTAACGAAATCAATTCTTTAAGAACAGCATCATCTTTAGCAATTAGTGCAGCTTTATGTAATGGGCTCATTCCGTCATTATCTTGTGCATTAATATCAATCCCTAATGCAGCAACTCTTTTGATTAAATTTAAGTTTTCTTTGGCAACCGCTAAATGTAAAAGAGAGCTTTTATTTTTTTGTAAATCTGTAACATTTAAACCATTATCTTGTAATAAGGTTAATTTTTCTTCAAAACTATGATCTTGAGAAGCACGTTGACCAGTCTGTCCTTGTGGGGCATTTTCGGTATATGAATTTAACCAATAATACGCCAAGTTATTTCCGTCCTTATTGATGATTTTGATATCAGCACCATTTTTTAACAATAGGGACACAATTTCAGAGGAGCCGTTAGCAATGGCTTTTGTCAATGCGGATTCTCCTTTGTCATTGACTGCATTTACTTGAGCTGTTTTGGATAATAATAATTCAATCAATTTAGCATCTTTACCTGCAGCAGCAACCATAAGAGCTGTATTTCCCTCATTGTCGGCTTTGTTGACATCTACATTTTTAGACAAGAAGTAATTGATGACTTCCATATTTGGTCTGCGTACTAATGCCTGTAGGATTGTTGCACCGTCTTTATTAGTCGCTTTCGGGTCTAGTTTTAGTGTTTCCACCAAGTATTTGTAAGTTTCAATGCCGTTAGTAATCTGTCTTGATCCTTGTGTAGCGAAGAAAAGAGCATTGTTTGTTGGCTTTACACCTCTTTTAATGAGTTTTTCAATGATGTCAACATGGCCTAGTTTTGCCGCATAATCAACAGCGGTTCTACCAAAGTTGTCCTGATCTGATAAGGATAATCCTTTAGATATAAAGTAATCAGTAATACTTAAATCTTGGTCTGCAGCCACCGACAATAATAATAATGTAGCGCCATCCTCATACTTTTGTTTAGGATCTACACCAGCTTTAAATAGAAGATCATACACAGCTGTGTTTTTATTTCCTGTTGAAGCGGCATAAGCTGCAATTGGGAAACCATGGCTATCTTGGTAGTTGACATCAGATCCTTTCGATATTAAATATTGTACGAGTTCTAGATTTCCTGTTGATGCAGCCCAGTGCAAATAACTACGGCTGTGATGCGTCTTTTTAGTAACACTATTGCCTTCTTGTTCAATTAAATATTTAATGACATCGTTTGGAGCTTTATTTAATATGGCAGTAGTGACAGGGTCAAATGAAGCTGCATTCGGTTTTGATGGGCTATTTCCTTTCGCTATTTCAGTTTTTACAGCATCCAAATTGGGCGAGCCTTTCCAGAAATCAGCATTCATTAATGAATTATTATTTTGGGCTTTTCCATAAAGAGCAGATAATAATAGGGCTGCTAGAAAGATCTTTTTCATATTATTGATTTAAATACCTCGATATATTGAATTTATTTATACTAAATCTAAATAGAGAGCAAATCTATAAAATATAATGTAATTTTTAGAAAAAAAGTAAAATTTATTGCAAGTGGTTGCTATATATTATAATAATATGCTACAAAAGGATATAGATAATATAGATATGGTAAAAAATTAGTTCTCTAAGTTTTAAACACTATATAATAAGAATCAATGTACCTATGTCGTGTTCCAGTATAAAAGCATACCAAATTCTAACCAACTTCGTATTTAACACCGGTATAGTAGGGGGATAACAGGGGGTTTATAGGGGGTTAGTAGGGGTACACCCCTACTAACCCCCTATAAACCCTAAGTAATGTCTGGTGTATTCCCCGTTTAATGGTGAATTTGGTAAGTAGTTGGTCAGGATTTGTCTTTAAGATCTGGTATATATGGTAAAGTAACTGAGGGATCGAGTAAAGCAGTCACATAATAAAAGGGTAACGCAGTGATCGAGTAACCAAATGACGGAGTGATCAAGTGACATAGTAACCTAGTAGCGGATTGACCCAGTAACCGAGTAACGCAGTATTTGTGTGAAGAACCCATATATGAACGGGTGACGGGCGTGTCCGCACACAGATGATCCCAGACCAATTAACGATGTGATCCATAGCAAAAGCTAATCCATATCCGACCCAGCATGATCATCACGCGGCATCCAGATAAATTATCGGTCACATTTCTAGCCCTTTACCGTGCCGCGGTAAACTATTTCCGGAAAACATTAGGAAGTGAAGGATAAAACTTCCTATCTTTGCACCACTCCGCAAGGGAGGAACGGCTGATCCGAAAGGAGAGGTACTGAAAAAAGAAGGGTTTAATTTAGTTTAAACGCAGAAACGAAAGGAAAACGAAAAAATAAATTTTCACATTTATTTTGGAGATACCAAAAAGATTTCTACCTTTGCAGTCCCAACGGAAACGAAGGGGAAACAGACAAGACCGATACCGGCGCAATGCCGACATCATATAAAGCCGAAGCGAGATGCGGGAGCGAAGAAAGTTCTTTAAAAATATAATCATGTAACGTAACGAGTAGTGTTGAGAAACAACGAAAGTTAAAAAAATCAACCTGTTCAATTTTAGAATTAGAAATAAAATACAAGACAATTCTATTTATTATAAATAGTCTTGATCTTACACTTCATTTTACAATGGAGAGTTTGATCCTGGCTCAGGATGAACGCTAGCGGCAGGCCTAATACATGCAAGTCGGACGGGATTGGGATTAAAGCTTGCTTTGATTTCATGAGAGTGGCGCACGGGTGCGTAACGCGTGAGCAACCTACCCATATCAGGGGGATAGCCTCTCGAAAGAGAGATTAACACCGCATAACATCATTTACCGGCATCGGTTGATGATCAAATATTTATAGGATATGGATGGGCTCGCGTGACATTAGCTAGTTGGAGGGGTAACGGCCCACCAAGGCTACGATGTCTAGGGGCTCTGAGAGGAGAATCCCCCACACTGGTACTGAGACACGGACCAGACTCCTACGGGAGGCAGCAGTAAGGAATATTGGTCAATGGAGGGAACTCTGAACCAGCCATGCCGCGTGCAGGATGACTGCCCTATGGGTTGTAAACTGCTTTTGTCAGGGAATAAACCTTTCCACGTGTGGGAAGCTGAATGTACCTGAAGAATAAGGATCGGCTAACTCCGTGCCAGCAGCCGCGGTAATACGGAGGATCCAAGCGTTATCCGGATTTATTGGGTTTAAAGGGTGCGTAGGCGGTCCTATAAGTCAGTGGTGAAAGACGGCAGCTTAACTGTCGCAGTGCCTTTGATACTGTAGGACTTGAATCTATTTGAAGTGGGCGGAATAAGACAAGTAGCGGTGAAATGCATAGATATGTCTTAGAACTCCGATTGCGAAGGCAGCTCACTAAGTTAGTATTGACGCTGATGCACGAAAGCGTGGGGATCAAACAGGATTAGATACCCTGGTAGTCCACGCCCTAAACGATGATAACTCGATGTTTGCGATACACAGTAAGCGTCCAAGCGAAAGCGTTAAGTTATCCACCTGGGGAGTACGGTCGCAAGATTGAAACTCAAAGGAATTGACGGGGGCCCGCACAAGCGGAGGAGCATGTGGTTTAATTCGATGATACGCGAGGAACCTTACCCGGGCTTGAAAGTTAGTGAATGATCCAGAGACGGATCAGTCCTTCGGGACACGAAACTAGGTGCTGCATGGCTGTCGTCAGCTCGTGCCGTGAGGTGTTGGGTTAAGTCCCGCAACGAGCGCAACCCCTATGTTTAGTTGCCAGCACATTAAGGTGGGGACTCTAAACAGACTGCCAGCGTAAGCTGTGAGGAAGGTGGGGACGACGTCAAGTCATCATGGCCCTTACGTCCGGGGCTACACACTTGCTACAATGGATGGTACAGCGGGCAGCTACATAGCAATATGGTGCTAATCTCTAAAAGCCATTCACAGTTCGGATTGAGGTCTGCAACTCGACCTCATGAAGTTGGATTCGCTAGTAATCGCGTATCAGCAATGACGCGGTGAATACGTTCCCGGGCCTTGTACACACCGCCCGTCAAGCCATGAAAGTTGGGGGTACCTAAAGCATGTAACCGCAAGGAGCGTGTTAGGGTAAAACCGATAATTGGGGCTAAGTCGTAACAAGGTAGCCGTACCGGAAGGTGCGGCTGGAATACCTCCTTTCTAGAGCATTCAGGATTGAAGCTCGTTACGTACACACATGGTTTATATAAGAAACAAACAAGAGACAAAACATTTGAAGAAATGTGCCCATCCCTGATTGGATGGTCCAGAGAGATAGAAAGATAAGCTAGTCCCGTAGCTCAGTTGGTTAGAGCACTACACTGATAATGTAGGGGTCAGCAGTTCAAATCTGCTCGGGACTACCAAAAATACACGGGGAATTAGCTCAGCTGGCTAGAGCACCTGCCTTGCACGCAGGGGGTCATCGGTTCGACTCCGATATTCTCCACAGGTTTGCCCGGACGCTAAGATACTGCGTTCATATACAGGCATACAAAGAGTTCTTTGACATATTGAAAGAAAAAAAATTACAAGAGAAGACAACAGTAGAGACAATACTGTGGTGTGCCCGATGTATTATGAAGACCCTCGGTCAAGGCCGAACGGATTAATGCGTAGCATCATGGTTATATATCAAAAAGCAACCCATAGTAGCAAAAGGGCTATGAGGTGAAGAAAGTAAATAAGGGCACACGGGGGATGCCTAGGCTCTCAGAGGCGATGAAGGACGTGATAAGCTGCGATAAGCTTCGGGGATTAGCAAATGTGAGTTTGATCCGAAGATTTCCGAATGGGGCAACCTAGCATACTGAAGGTATGCTGTAAAATACGCGAACGCGCTGAACTGAAACATCTAAGTAGGCGTAGGAGAAGAAAATAATAATGATTTCCCAAGTAGTGGCGAGCGAACGGGAAAGAGCCCAAACCAACTTTGTTACGGCATGGTTGGGGTTGTAGGGCTGCAATGTGGCATTAGCAAACAGAAGTGGAATGGGATGGGAAGCCCAGCGATACACGGTGATAGCCCTGTACACGTATAGAATGCTAGCCTAGCAGTACCCTGAGTACCGCGGGGTCGGAGACGCCCTGTGGGAATCTGTCAGCACCATCTGATAAGGCTAAATACTCCTGAGAGACCGATAGTGAACTAGTACCGTGAGGGAAAGGTGAAAAGAACCTCGAACAGAGGAGTGAAAAGAACCTGAAACCGTGTGCTTACAAGCGGTCGGAGCTGGCAGGTCCAGTGACGGCGTGCCTTTTGCATAATGAGCCTACGAGTTACTCTTGTCTGGCAAGGTTAAGTGGTTCAGCCACGTATCCGAAGCGAAAGCGAGTCTTAATAGGGCGCATAGTCAGATGAGGTAGACGCGAAACCTTGTGATCTACCCTTGGGCAGGTTGAAGTTGCAGTAACATGTAATGGAGGACCGAACCGATAAACGTTGAAAAGTTTCCGGATGACCTGAGGGTAGGGGTGAAAGGCTAATCAAACTGGGAAATAGCTCGTACTCCCCGAAATGTTTTTAGGAACAGCGTCGGCATGGAGTCTTATAGAGGTAGAGCTACCGATTGGGTGCGGGGGAGTCAAATCCTACCAAATCCAGACGAACTCCGAATGCTATAAGATATGGCCGGCAGTGAGGCTTTGGGTGCTAAGGTCCAAGGCCGAGAGGGAAAGAACCCAGACCATCAGCTAAGGTCCCTAAATATACGCTAAGTTGAACTAACGAGGTCCGATTGCCTAGACAGCTAGGATGTTGGCTTGGAAGCAGCCATTCATTTAAAGAGTGCGTAACAGCTCACTAGTCGAGCGATCGGGCGTGGATAATAAACGGGCATCAAGTGTATTACCGAAGCTATGGATTCATACTGAAATATGTATGTCTGGTAGGGGAGCATTCTATTTACGGCGAAGCGGTCTGGTAATGGGCCGTGGAGTGGATAGAAAAGCAAATGTAGGCATAAGTAACGATAAGGCGGGTGAGAAACCCGCCCACCGAAAGACTAAGGTTTCCTGATCAACGCTAATCGGATCAGGGTTAGTCGGGGCCTAAGGCGCATCCGAAGGGAGTAAGCCGATGGACAACTGGTTAATATTCCAGTACTTTTTATAACTGCGATGTGGTGACGGAGTAGTGACACTGCCGCGAACTGACGGAATAGTTCGTTGAAAGGCGTAGGTATAGGGACGGTAGGCAAATCCGCCGACCCTGCTGAAACCCAATAGTACAGCAAAGCTTCGGCGGCGCTGATAGAGCAGGTAAACAGACTTCCAAGAAAACCCGCTAAGCTTCAGGTTATAAAAACCCGTACCGTAAACCGACACAGGTAGTCGAGGAGAGAATCCTAAGGTGCTCGAGTGAATCATGGCTAAGGAACTCGGCAAAATGGCCCTGTAACTTCGGGAGAAGGGGCGCTTCCTCCAGCAATGGAGAAGCCGCAGTGAAAAGGCCCAGGCGACTGTTTAACAAAAACATATGGCTTTGCAAAATCGAAAGATGAGGTATAAGGCCTGACACCTGCCCGGTGCTGGAAGGTTAAGAGGGGATGTCATCGCAAGAGAAGCATTGAATCGAAGCCCCAGTAAACGGCGGCCGTAACTATAACGGTCCTAAGGTAGCGAAATTCCTTGTCGGGTAAGTTCCGACCTGCACGAATGGTGTAACGATCTGGGCGCTGTCTCAGCCATGAGCTCGGTGAAATTGTGGTATCGGTGAAGACGCCGATTACCCGCAACGGGACGGAAAGACCCCATGCACCTTCACTATAGCTTAACATTGGAATTGGGTACAGGATGTGTAGGATAGGCGGGAGATGTTGAAGTGGCTTCGCCAGGAGTCATGGAATCAACCTTGAAATACCGCCCTTTCTGTATTCGGTTTCTAACTCGGTCATGCCGAGGACATTGTTTGGTGGGTAGTTTGACTGGGGTGGTCGCCTCCAAAAAGGTAACGGAGGCTTTCAAAGGTAAGCTCAGTACGCTTGGTAACCGTACGTGGAGTGCAATGGCATAAGCTTGCTTGACTGTGAGACCAACAAGTCGAACAGGGTCGAAAGACGGACATAGTGATCCGGTGGTTCTGTATGGAAGGGCCATCGCTCAAAGGATAAAAGGTACGCTGGGGATAACAGGCTGATCTCCCCCAAGAGCTCATATCGACGGGGAGGTTTGGCACCTCGATGTCGGCTCGTCACATCCTGGGGCTGGAGAAGGTCCCAAGGGTTGGGCTGTTCGCCCATTAAAGTGGCACGCGAGCTGGGTTCAGAACGTCGCGAGACAGTTCGGTCCCTATCTGTTGTGGGCGTTGGAAGTTTGAGTGGATCTGTCCTTAGTACGAGAGGACCGGGATGGACTGACCGCTGGTAAACCAGTTATGCCGCCAGGTGTACGGCTGGGTAGCTACGTCGGGAATAGATAAGCGCTGAAAGCATCTAAGTGCGAAACTAGCCACGAGATGAGACTTCCTTATAGGGCCGTAGTAGACTACTACGTTGATAGGTTGCAGGTGTAAAGGTAGAGATATCATAGCTGAGCAATACTAATCACCCGAAGCTTTCTCAAGCAACGCAGACACTGTTGTCTTCCTCTTTTAGTTTTTCTTTCAATTGTCTATAGATTGGTATGTTGGATGGGATATTGTATCTCATTTGTATGACTAATAAAAACATTTTAGGTGCCTATATCGGCGGTGTCTACCTCTTCCCATTCCGAACAGAGCAGTCAAGCCCGCCAGAGCCGATGGTATTGCCGTAACAGGTGGGAGAGTAGGTCGGTGCCTTTTTTTATACAGAAGCCCTTGCTAAGCAGCAGGGGCTTTTTTGTGCGCTAAACTTTTTCTGTCTTTCGGATGCAGCATAGCCCAATCTCATTGCTTTAGAACAAGCCATTCCGCTGCTACAGTATAATCAATACCACTGACGCAGCAATTAACAATCCTGCTGCCGCAGATAACCCCTTTCACAGTCAAAGATATCGACTTGCTACGGCAGTACTGCAGAGGGAGCACACTTACATTTCTTCTCCTTCATGTCCGAGCTGGTTCTATATATGGCTATTGGCGGCACGGTTCCACTTCAAGCTCATCCTCCATATCCACGGTAGGCAACTCCTGCTTTTGAAATACGCTTATAGCTCACCCCGTGAACTGCCGTAGAATCGGTGATATCCTGCTTTCTATTCATCTAGCTGATCTATCCTGCTAGTTAGCTGATGATCCTGTAGGTGAATAAGCCTATTGGTAATGCATAAGTTGAGTATCTTCTTTCATCATGTCAATAACATTCAGACCAATGTTAAAGTCATATAGCTTAGTATTTCATCGTTCTAAGTACAACATATTGACCTATAAAATCAATAAATTCTACCACGATTTATACTAATTGCTATTTTAATATTTAGACTCGGACAAATTCGTTACATGTGTGTGATAAAAGTGTGACGAATGTTATTTTTTTTGGTTATCGTCATCATTCTAATGTCATAAAACAAGCTCTACTTTTGATTAAGAAATCAATATTATAAGTAATGCAGTTAGAGCAGTTTAATTATGACAACAAGATTGTCAGAAATTTCGGTATCGCTACCATTATTTGGGGGATAGTTGGTATGTCCATCGGACTACTTGTAGCTACTCAACTGGTATGGCCTGCGATGAATTTTGGAATTCAATTTTCCACTTTTGGTCGAATCCGACCTGTTCATACAAATGCGATTATCTTCGCGTTTGTCGGTAATGCAATTTTTATGGGTGTTTATTATTCGTTGCAACGTGTGTTAAGAGCACGTATGTTCAGTGATGCACTCAGCAAGATTCATTTCTGGGGTTGGCAGTTGGTCATTGTAGCTTCGGCTATTACATTACCTCTTGGCTTGACGACAAGTCATGAATATGCGGAGATGGAATGGCCTATTGATCTTGGTATCACAATAATTTGGGTGGTATTTGGTATCAATATGTTTGGTACAATTATAAAACGTAGAGAGCGACATATGTATGTAGCGGTCTGGTTTTATATTGCCACATTTGTTACTGTTGCCGTATTACACATTGTCAACTCTGTGCAGCTACCTGTATCGGGTTGGAAAAGTTATTATGTGTATTCTGGTGTTCAAGATGCATTAGTACAATGGTGGTACGGACATAATGCTGTTGCATTTTTCTTGACTACTCCTTTCTTAGGTATGATGTATTACTTTTTACCTAAAATGGCAAATCGTCCTGTTTACTCGTACAAATTGAGTATTCTTCACTTCTGGTCATTGATCTTCATTTATATTTGGGCTGGTCCCCATCACTTATTGTACACTGCTCTTCCGGGCTGGGTTCAATCTTTAGGTGTAGCATTTTCCATTATGTTGATTGCTCCGAGCTGGGGTGGTATGATCAATGGTTTATTGACACTTCGTGGGGCATGGGACAAAGTACGTACTGAGCCCATTCTCAAATTTATGGTGGTTGCCCTGACCTGTTATGGTATGGCTACTTTCGAAGGACCTATGCTGTCGCTGAAACAAGTGAATGCAATTGCCCATTTTACAGATTGGATAGTAGCTCACGTACATGTTGGCGCTTTGGGATGGAATGGATTTATGACTTTTGCAATTTTGTATTGGTTGATCCCGCGTATATATAAGACAGAGTTGTATTCTAAAAAATTGGCTTCTGTTCACTTTTGGATCGGTACACTTGGAATTTTATTTTATGCTATTCCGATGTACTGGGCTGCAGTAGTGCAAGGTTTGATGTGGAAAGAATTTACACCAGAAGGTGTGCTGAAGTATCCAAATTTCCTTGCAACAACATTGGAAATTATCCCTATGCATATGATGCGTGCTGTCGGTGGTGCGTTATATCTGAGTGGCGCTATTTTAATGACGTTCAACTTAGTAAAAACTATGCGCCAAGGTAAGTTATTGGCCGATGAACCTGCTCAAGCACCTGCTTTGTTGCCGGTGACGACCAATGAACAATCTAAGCATAGACGTTTGGAACGTAAACCCGTTATGTTTATGGTATTGGCATTGATTGCTATTTTGATCGGTGGTATTGTGGAGATGATCCCTACATTTACGATTTCTTCTAACATACCAACTATCGCAAGTGTAAAACCATATACAGCATTGGAACTCCAAGGTAGGGATCTATATATTCGTGAAGGTTGTGTCAACTGTCATACGCAATCGATTCGTCCATTCCGTTCAGAGACTGCACGATACGGTGAATATAGTAAGGCGGGTGAATATGTTTATGATCATCCATTTTTATGGGGATCAAAACGTACTGGTCCAGATTTACATCGGATCGGTGGCAAATATCCAAATAAGTGGCACTTTGATCACCTCTTAGATCCAACGATCACTTCTCCTGGTAGCATTATGCCTACGTATCCTTGGTTGATTGATCAAGAATTAGATAATTCTTTGCTGACAGCTAAATTGGAAGCCATGAAAAAATTAGGGGTTCCTTATACAGATCAACAGATTGCTCAAGCTCAGTCAGCTTTAGATAAACAAGCTCAGGAGATCGCTGCTGATTTGAAAAAGAATCAAGTAAATGTATTGCCAAATCGTGAAATTATAGCCATGATTGCATATTTACAACGATTGGGTACAGATATTAAAGCTGAACCCAAAGTGGCTGAAAAAGTTGATGAACTCAATTAAAATAAAGGATTATGTTCAAACAGATAACAAATTTAAATGGTAGCGAACTGTATCTGATCGCTTCATTATGGATATTTCTAGTATTCTTCATTATTGTCGGAATTATGTTATTCAGAATGAATAAAGAGCATATTTCATATATGAAGGAACTTCCGTTCCAAGAGGATGATATTAATAAAAGTGAGTCATCAGATAGTTTATAAATATGAGTTTATTTTTAAATATTACAGTTTTAAATGCGGCAGCATGGGGCATTGGCTCAGGCAATATGTATCAAGATATTTTAGTTGTTGTACTTATTGTTGTCATGCTTGCTTTACTAGCTACAGCATTGATCGTGAATAAGGCCATGCGTTCTATTCTGCGCATCACAATGCCGGAAGTTTTAAAGGAAGAACAACTAACTAAAGTTAAGAGAAAAGAGTCGCGAAAAGCTTCTTGGAATAAATTATTGGGTTTACGTCCAATTTCTGAAGAGAAAGACTTGATTATCGACCACGAGTATGATGGAATCAGTGAATTGGACAATCCGGTACCTATTTGGTTCAACGCGCTGTTTTATTCGACCATGACTTTCGCAGTTGTTTATATTCTGATCTACCATGTATTTGGCTGGGGACTTAATCAGAATCAAGAGTACGTTCAGGAGATGGAAAAGGCGGAAATTGCAAAGCAAGAGTACTTAGCTCAGGCAGCCAATTTAATTGATGAATCTAGTGTACTCTTTGATGAGACTAAGGTTGCAGCTGGTCATGCTGTCTTTCAGGCCAATTGTGTCGCTTGTCATGGTGGAGCTGGAGAAGGCGGTATAGGTCCAAACTTAACGGATAAATTTTGGCTACATGGCGGCGAAATTAAGGATATTTTTAAAACGGTTAAATATGGTGTTCCTGATAAGGGGATGGTCCCTTGGGAACAGACATTGACTCCAGGACAGATTGCCGAGGTGAGCAGTTATATTATTTCCCTCCGTGATACAAAACCGGCAAATCCAAAAGAACCTCAAGGTATTGAGGTAGCATATCAAGCTGCAGATGCGAAAGCTGCCGCAACAGATTCTACAAAAGTTCAATAACATTATATTTATGAAAGCAGTAGCGACAAATTTTCCTGAGACTCCGAATAATAATAAGACAAAACGTGCCTGGATATATGCAAAGAAGCCTTCGGGACAATTATATGTGATAAGGCAATGGGTCGGGTATGGGTTGCTACTGTTTTTATTTGCAGCTCCTTTTATAAAAATAGGAGGTGAGCCATTTTTGATGTTCAACATCTTGGAACGGAAGTTCAGTATTCTAGGAAGCATTTTTTATCCTCAGGATTTACACATTTTTGTTTTTGGGATGTTGATCGTGATGGTTTGTGTTGTTTTATTTACTGTTGTTTTTGGTCGTATCTGGTGTGGCTGGACTTGTCCTCAAACGATTTTTATGGAGCTGATTTTTCGGAAAATTGAGTATTGGATTGAAGGGGATTGGCAGCAACAAAAAAAATTGAATGAAGGTCCTAATACTGATGAGAAGAAATTTAAAAAGATATTAAAACATAGCATATTTCTATTGATTTCATTTTTAATATCCAATATCTTTTTATCCTACATCATTGGAGTAGATGCGCTTTATAAAATTGTTACCGACCCGCTGGATCAGCATTTGGGAGGATTATTTGCTATTACCATTTTCACCTTTGTTTTTTATGCTGTATTTGCCCATATTAGGGAAATTGTCTGTACCACGATCTGTCCATATGGAAGGTTACAGGGTGTATTGCTCGATGATCAAAGTATAACCGTCGCTTACGATCATCGTCGTGGTGAACCTCGTGGTAAACAAAAAAAGGATATACAGGAAGTAAAGGGAGATTGCATTGATTGCCAAATTTGTGTTCATGTGTGTCCTACTGGCATTGATATTCGAAATGGTTTGCAAATGGAGTGTGTGAGCTGTACGGCTTGTGTGGATGCTTGTGATGCTGTCATGGAAAAAATTGGTAAGCCTAAAAAGCTGATCGGTTTTTATACGATGGGTGAAATTCAAGGAACTGTCACTAAAAGAAGTAATACAAGAGCGATCGCGTATTCGGTTGTATTAGTGGCATTGATCTCTGTTTTTGTTTCGCTGATCATAATGCGTTCAGATGTCGGTGCTACTTTATTAAGAGCTAAGGGAAGTTCCTATCAATTACGGGATGATCAGACTATCAGTAATCTATATTCACTCGAATTAGTAAATAAGAGTGCATCAGAAATGCCGTTCAGATTAGTTCCTGAGGATAAAAAATTAAAAATTCAGGTTGTAAATCCGATAAAGACATTGGCTAAAGGTGGAACTGCCTCATTAAGCTTTTTCCTAATCATTAATAAGGATGATGTGGAGAAATATAAGGAGAACGTGAAAATAGCTGTCTATTCTGGAGATCGAAAAGTTGAGACACTTAAAACGACATTTATTGCTCCTCCTGGTATGTAAATTTATAGAAATTGTAAAATAAGAAAAATAGCAGATGAATTGGGGTGGTAAAATATTTTTAAGTTTAGGTGTATTTATGTTGTGTATCATAAGTGCTGGGATTTATATGGTAAGCCATGATACGGATACATTAGAAGATACGGATTATTATGAGCAGGGTTTAAACTATGATCAAGTTTATAATAAAAAAGAAAATGTGGTTACGCATCGGGCTAAACCTATTGTAAAAATCAGTCAGGATACCTTGTATATTGAATTTGTCCATGCAGCAAATAAAGGAAACTTAATCTTTAAGCGACCTTCTGATAGTAGTATTGATTTACAATTACCCTTTGAGACCAATTCTACCTTATACCAATTACCGATTTCGAGTTTGAAAAAAGGGACTTGGAATTTGGAAATCGTCTGGAAGAGTGGTGGATTGGATTTTTTAACAGATCAACAATTGCATTTGTAAGATGAGCTATCTGTATTTTGCGTTTTTTATGGGTCTATTTGGAAGCATTCATTGCGCTGTCATGTGCGGACCTTTACTTCTTGCGATACAAGGTAGTCAAGAATTGACTTGGAAAATAGCTCTAAATAAACTATTCTATCAAGTTGGAAGAATACTGACTTATGGTATTTTTGGTATCGTACTTGGTCTGGTTGGTAAAATCGCTTCTATCCAAGGATGGCAGATGGGATTGAGTCTTTTTACAGGAATCATATTGCTCATTATAGGGTTGGTTCAATTATTTAAGATTAAAAATGAAGGTTTTATAAAATTACAAATGCGTTTTGTTCAACCAATAGCCAAAATAATGGGAAGGTGGCTCTATAGACCAGGTGGGAGTTTTTTTGCTGGAGTTTTAAATGGAATCTTGCCCTGTGGTATGCTTTACATGGCAGCTGCAGCAGCGATGAATACATCGTCTAGTCTGACAAGTTTTTACTTCATGATCATGTTCGGTTTAGGAACACTTCCCTTGTTATTAGTCTTTTCTTTCTTAGGTAATTTTATTCGAACATATTTTAAAATGAATTTTTCGAAATGGTTACCCTTCCTTTATATTTTGATGGGAATCTGGTTCTTATTACGGGGTGCAAATTTAGATATTCCATATTTAAGTCCATTGCTCCATGTTGATGGAGCAATAAACTGTCATATTACATAGATGTTGCCCAACCGCCACCTAAAGATTTGTATAATTCGACAAAAGAATCCAATTGAGACTGCTTGATCGAAACTAAATTCAATTCAGATGTCAGTGCATTGGATTGGGCTGTTATGACCTCCAGATAGGTTGCATATCCAGATTTAAATAATAAGTTGGCATTTTTCACGGCCAAGTGTGAATTGGCAACTCGGGCTTCGGCTAATACCAATTGTTCTTTTAATTTGGTGAGTGAGGTGAAACTATTGGATACTTCATTTACGGATCTCAAGACAGTTTTTTGTAAATTTATTTCGGCTTTCTCGCGCTCTAATTTTGAGACTTCGTAAGCTGTTTTTAATTTTCTGTTTTTGAAAATCGGCATTGTCACATTTCCTAGTGCCGACCCCAGTAAAGAACCTGGGATATTAAACCAATTTTCAGGTAACATCGAATTTAGTCCCAGTGTACCACCAAGCGTCAATGATGGATATCTCAAAGCTTGATTTATATTCATTTGCGCATTCGCCGCTATCAAGTCTAGCTCTGCTTCTCTAATATCGGGTCTATTACGGATTAAGTCTAACGGTGATCCTAAAGAAATTTTAGATTCATCAATTAAATGTTGTAAGCTTTTTCCACGAGCGATTTTATCGGGCATTTTTCCTGTCAGCTCCAATAACGAATTTTCTTGAATTTGGATCTCCTGTTCCAGCTGTGGTACTAATGAAGCGGCAAGCAGTCGTTGAGACTGAGTTTGCTGAATGGCTAATGATGTGATCTCACCTGCATCAAACTGCAACTGAATCATTCTTAATGTACTGTCATTAAGTTGTACATTTCGAAGAGCTACTTCAATTTGGGCATCCAAAGTCAACAGGTTAAAATAACCTTTTGCGATATTGGCAATCAAGCTTGTTTGTATCGCTTTTTTTGCTTCAGTAGAGCCCAGAAAATTGGCTAATGCCTCTTCTTTTTGAGCGGATATTTTACCCCAGATGTCGATTTCCCAACTTAAGTTCAAAGTGGTTAAGTATTGTGATTGTGTTTTGAAAAGATTATTTTTTGCGTCTTTTCCGTCATAAATTTTAGAGGCAGGTCCTGCATAATAATTCTTGGATCTCCATTCTTGTCCAACACCTGCAAGTGTGGCATCTAATTGTGGAAGATAGCCGGCTTTTGATTGTGACAATTGACGATTGGCGATTTGAATATTTAAAATTGCGCTACGCATATCGTAATTATTGGCTAATCCAGCATCAATAAGCTGAACTAGGCTCGAATCCGTGAAAAAATTGCGCCAATCGACTTGAGCAAGTGTTTCCATACTATCCTGATAAGTGGAGTCAGCACGAAATTGATCAGGAAGTTGATAATTTGGAGCAGTGTAGCGTTGTCCCATTTTACATGATGAAAATAGGACTAAAATAGCTGTAAATAAGAAAATATGACGATTGATATGTTGCATGTATAACAGACTAGTTGGATTTAAAATTATTTTTTAAGCGTTCATCTAAGGTTTTGAAGATGATATAGAGTACAGGGATAATGAAAATCCCGAGTAAAACACCAAACAGCATTCCTCCTGCAGCACCGAAACTGATCGAGTGATTACCTTTTGCGGATGGTCCGGAAGACCACATGAGTGGTATTAAACCAGCGACAAATGCAAAAGAGGTCATCAAGATAGGACGCAAACGTAACTTTGCTCCTGCTACAGCGGAATCATAAATACTTAGTCCTTTGTTTCTTTCCTGAACGGCAAACTCGATTATTAATATGGCATTTTTGGCAAGTAGACCAATTAACATAATAACTCCCACCTGTACATATATATTGTTTTCTAAACCCACGAGTAAAATGGTGGCATAGACGCCGACAAGACCTACTGGTATGGATAATAATACTGCCCAAGGTAAGATATAGCTCTCATATTGTGCTGATAACAGGAAGTACACAAAAACAATACTCATGATGAAGATCAGTATAGTCTGAGAACCCGATTCGGACTCCTCTAAGCTCATACCGGTCCACTCATAACTATAATTTCCAGGAAGCTTTTCTACGGCTAATTTTTCAATTGCTTTCATAGCGTCGCCGGTACTATAACCTTCATTTGGGTTAGCATTGATGGTAATGGCATTATATAAATTGTAACGGGTGATGGTTTCTGGACCTACCACCTTTTTTAAGGTGAGTAAGGTGCTGATAGGAACCATTTCATTGTTTTTATTTCTGACAAAAATTGATTTAAAGGATTCGGGATCTGTTCGGTAATCGTAATCTGCTTGTATGTAAACACGATATTGTCGGCCAAAGCGACTAAAATCTCCTGCTTGTACGCGTCCGTAATATGCACGTATGGTAGACATGAGCGATTTAATGTCCACTCCTAATGACTTGGCTTTAACAGCATCAATATCTACTTCATATTGTGGGAAATTTGCTTTAAAGGAAGTATAGGCACTTTTAACTTCGGGTAGCTGATTGATTTCATTGATGAAGGTATCGGCGATACTACTAAAATCTAAAATTTCTCCACCTAATTTATCTTCTAAAACCAATTGAATACCTGCGAAATCTCCGAAACCTTGAACAGTAGGTCGTGGAAATACGTTAAATGTCGCTTCATTGATTACCGAAAGATCCTGACGTATCGTGTCCATAAAGGCTTCAATATCTTTGATTTTTTCTCGTTTATCATAGCTTTTTAGATTAATATAACCTACGGCATATGCAGGACTTGTACTTCCATCTAAAGCATTGTAACCTGATATGGTCGTCATCCCTGCAATATCTGGATTACGCTTTTGTAGAATGCTATCGGCTTGTTTTAAAACTTCTGTTGTTCTTGCCAATGACGCACCTGGTTGCATCGCCAAAGAATAAGTAACGAAACTATCATCTTCAGTAGGAATAAAACTTTTAGGGGCTAATAATAATAGGGTAAATCCGATCGCCGAAATACCGATCAAACCTGTAATGGCAATCTTCTTATTTCGGATTAAATATTTAACACCAACTATATACCGTGATGTTAAGTTGTCAAATGAGGTGTTAAAGGCTGTAAAGAAACGCTTTTTATAGGCGGTAAATTTATTTTTTTCGGATTGTGCTGACGAATCCTCGTGTTCGGGTGCTTTTAAAATCAAGGCACATAATGCTGGACTTAATGTTAGAGCGGTTAGTGCTGAAATTAAAATGGCTGTTGCCAATGTATAGGCAAATTGTCTATAGAATATACCGGCAGGCCCTTCCATAAAACCGACAGGAATAAATACAGCTGCCATCACTAAGGTAATCGATACGATAGCTCCAGAAATCTCTGACATGGTGGAAAGAGTTGCTTCTCGGGCTTTCATACCAGTCTCATGCATTTTTAGGTGAATCGCTTCGACTACAACAATAGCATCATCAACGACGATACCGATCGAGAGTACCAAGGCAAACATGGTCAGTACGTTGAGCGAGAAGCCAAATAGATTGAGAAAGAAAAAGGTACCTATGAGTGAAACAGGAATGGCGATTGCAGGAATGATCGTCGATCTAAAATCTTGTAGAAAGATAAAGACGATAATAAAGACTAATATAAAGGCTTCAAATAGGGTGTGTTTTACTTGAGATATGGATGCATCAATCTGATCTCTAACCGAGTAGGAAACTTCATATTTAATGCCCTCTGGAAATGTCTTGGATAAATCTTCCAATACTTTACGCACTTCAATATCAATATCATGGGCATTTGATCCAGATGTTTGTGTAATATTTAAAGTCAATCCTGGTTTCCCATTTACTTTATTGTCTGAACCTAGATTGGAGGAACCAAATTCAATACGCGCCAAATCGCGTAAGTATAATACAGAACCATCTTCATTTGTTTTGATGACGATATTTTCAAATTCTTCCGGTTGACTGAAGCGTCCTTTATGTTTGATCACGGTTTCAAATACTTCATCGGATGTTTCTCCAAATTTACCTGGTGCTATTTCAAAGTTCTGATCCTTAATTGCTGTAATGACATCGTCTGGTACAAGATTGAATAAAGCTAGTTTTTCAGGATTCAACCACATGCGCATGGAATAATCACGAGCTCCGACGCGTGAAACTTGGGCGATACCGTCTACACGAAGTAAAGGTCGGATAATATTGATTTGTGAATATGCTTGTAAGAACGTTTCATCAAACATGCTTTCCTTGGAATCTGCGAAGAGATTAATGGTCATGATGACCCCGGATTGTCGAGGCATAACGGTGATACCAGCTTCATTGACTTCTGAGGGAATAGAGCCTATTGCTTTTGATATTCTGGTCTGAACATTAACAGAGGCAATATCTGGATTAATACCGGTTTTGAAAAATACTTGTACCGAACCTGATCCAGAATTACTGGCTGTAGATCGGATGTAGGTCATATCTTCTACACCATTAATAGCTTCTTCTATGGGTAAGAGAACAGACTTCGCTACTGTCTCTGCATTTGCACCAGGATAACTTAATGAAACGACTACGGAGGGTGGGGCTATTTCTGGGAACCGAGATACGGGTAGCATTTTTAATCCCACGGCTCCTAAGACTACTAAGAGCATGGAGACCACGGTAGCCAATACGGGTTTATTAACAAATGTTTTTAGCATTTATAGATCGTTTATTAAAAATTAAGAAAAGTTGATTATTTGGTTTTGTTGATTGGAATGATGGTGGCACCTTCCGATATTTTGTCAAAGCCCGATAGTAAAATCCGATCTCCGACAGTTAAGCCTTCTGAGATAATGTAGTTGGAATTGGATTTTCCTTCAATTTTAACAGATCTGCGGTGAACAATATTGTTGTTATCAACAACATATACAAAGGTTTTATCTTGTAATTCTGATGTGGATACTTGTGGTATTTGAATAACACCTTTTTGTGTTTCTACAAATTTGAGAGTACCAGTACTTCCATTACGTAGGATGTTGTCGGTATTCGGAAATGTTGCACGCAACGAGATTGCACCTGTTGTTCTATTTACTTGCCCGTTGACTGCATCTACTTTACCTTTTCGGCCATAAGATTCGCCATCGGCTAGTAATAGGGAGACTTCAGGGAAAGCAAGTTTTCTAATTTTTCCGCTTTGGGAATAAATAGAATCTTTTACATCTTGTTTTGCTTGTTTTTTACTGAAATATAAGAAATCGGATTCACTCATAGAAAAATAGACATAGACTTCCTGAACATCAGAAAGGACTGTTAAAGATTGGGAATCATTTTTGGTCACTAAATTTCCGACACGTTTTGGTATACGTCCGATATAACCCGATACAGGTGCTTTGATAGTCGTAAATTGTTTATCGATGTCGGCGGAACGTACAGCAGCTGAGGCTTGCTGTAAGGATGCTTTGGCGACATCAAACTCAGATTGGGCAGATTTTAATCGTACTTCTGAAATTACCTCGTTTTCGACTAAAGGGCGAAGGCGCTCCATTTCTAATCTTGCATTTTGTAATTTTGCTTTAGCTACATTTTCTGTAGCAACCATATTATTTAATATTTCATCGTAAGCAGATGCATTTATTTTAAATAATTTTTGACCAGCTTCAACAAAATCGCCCTCATCGACATATATTTCTTCTAAAATTCCTTCTACTTGAGGTCGGATTTCCACATTTACCTTTCCTTCGATAGTACCAATATAATCTTTTATTGTATTCGCAGAACTTGTATCAATTGAGTATATTGGTAGGGCAATAGCATTGTTTTTTTTATCTAATTCTTTAGTACTACCAGAGTTACAGCTAAAAAAGAGTATTCCGGAGGAGGATAGGGCTAGGATAAATAGTGTGAATTTATTCATAAATATTGTATAGTGGTTAATTGTTAATTAACTTTTGACTTTTAAATTATTAGGGTGTGTAACATAAATATTGCCAATGTGGCCACCCTTTTTTGATTTAACATTTGTTAACAAATAGGATACAATGATTTGAATCGTCATTTGTAAGTCCAGTAATCTACTAGTTGTGTAACTAGCGTGTTACAATAGTTAAAACGTTTAAGATGGAATTTTGTTACTTACAAGGTTAAAAATATGCTAATTTTTTTATGGAAAATTTTATTAATCAACTTGAAATTGATTGGAACCAGGTGTGGCAATGGCTGTTAAATTGGTATTGGCTACCTTTATTTATTTTGTATTTTGGTATAATAAGTACGATACTTATCGAAAATAGAAATCCGACAAAAACAATATCGTGGGTTATGGTGATTGTTTTTCTGCCTGGACTGGGTGTGATTCTTTATTATTTATTTGGTCAAAAGTTTAGAAAATTAAAACGGTTACAGCATATCAATCGGGAGCAGAATACCAAATTACTTGCAGCCTGGCAGGAAAACCTAAATAGAATGGATGAGCAGTTGGAGACAATCCATGAAAAAATCGGTACTTTGTCACGGGTATTTGATTATCTGAAAAATCAAAAATTATCATTTTTTTCCTTAAACAATCGCGTTGAACTGTTTATCAATGGGGAAGAGAAGTTTCCAGTTTTATTGAAGAGACTTCGTGAGGCCAAGCATTCTATCCATATGGAATACTATATTTTTGAGTTGGATCATATTGGTACACAGGTATTAGAAATTTTGGAACAAAAAGCGAAGTCAGGGGTTAAAGTCCGTTTGATCTTAGATAGTTTTGGTTCTCCAGATGTCATTAAATATTTACGAAAAAATCCTCCTAGCTATCCATTTGTTGCATTTCTGCCTGTTAATTTTACATCATTAGCAAATAGCAATTATCGTAATCACAGAAAGATCGTGGTGATTGACTGCCACTACGGTTTTGTGGGAGGGATCAATATATCAGATCGCTATATTAATCGTCCAAATCAAAAGGATTATTGGAGGGATACGGCTATGGCGGTGGAAGGAATTGCGGTGAATAATTTACAAATCCAATTTTGGAACAGTTGGAATCAAACGGACGCTGAACCATTTGTGCTGAGCGAAGAGTATTTGAATTTTAATATTGCCCAAATTCCTGAACGGGCTGCCGTTGCTTTTTCATCAAGTGACCCGGGGTCTGTGGGACCTTTTAATATGGAGGCAATTATATTGGCCATTAATGATGCTAAAGAGAGTATTCAACTGTGCACTCCTTATTTTATTCCGAGTGAACAGTTATCTACGGCTTTGGAGATCGCAGTTTCATCAGGTGTAAAAGTGGAATTGATGTTGCCCGAACGATCCGATTCGTATATTGTGCAGCATGCTTCCTTCTCCTTTCTAAAACCTCTCTTACAGCGTGGTGTCCAGGTTTATCTCTATAAGAAAGGCTTTATACATGCTAAATCAATCTGTATTGATGGTCAATTGGCTTTAGTAGGAACCGTAAATCTGGATATGCGAAGTTTTTATATCAATTATGAAATATCGAGTATTGTCTCTGATGATGCTTATTGTAAACGTCTGGAACAGCAATTTGAACTTGATAAGGAGGAGTCAGACTTAGTGACCTTATATATATGGGCGCATCGAAAAAAATGGAAAAGAGGTATCGATTCTTTATGCCGACTTTTGGCTCCTTTGCTCTAGATTAAAAAATGTTAAAAACTAATGATACTTACCATATTTAATTAAAATTGAATATATTTATCTATTCTATTTTAATTACCAATAGTATTAGATGAAGTATATAAAATTATTGACGCTTACGATGGGTGTTTGTGGTGCTCAACAAGTTGTTGCCCAGACGACAGACGCTACAATGCCGATCAATACCATAGTCGAAAGAGTACAAAAGTTATTCCAAGTATTTCCTGTAGAAAAAGTACATCTGCATCTTGACAAACCTTATTATGCTGTAGGAGATACCTTGTGGTTTAACAGTTACTTATCACGCAATCTTGCAGAATATGAACCGAGCAAAATCACCTATGTGGAGGTGCTGAATAGCCGAGATTCATTGATCCAGACCTTGAGAATTCCATTGGACAAAGGAGTGGGGGATGGCTACTTGGTATTAGATCCCCAATATCTTGCTCAAGACAATTATCGCTTCAGGGCTTATACAAAATGGATGGGAAACTTCTCTTCCGATTACTTCTTTAATAAAGTCGTTCCTGTTGGTGATGCTATTAATAAAAAGTTGATAACAGATATCTCCTTTATTAATAACGATCAAAATGCGGCCAAAAGTCAGGCTGTTATTCAGTTCAGAGATCCAGTTGGCAAGCTTTTGATTAATTCGAAAGTCAATTGGTCTTTAATATCGGGTTGGGAAACCATCGCTAACGGAAAGGGTGAAACGGATAATCTGGGTAGAATTACGGTGAACTTGAGTGCCAAGGAGAAGGATATTTTGCAGAAAGCATATTTGGAGGTCTCCCTTCTAGAAAATAAAAATGAAAAGCCATTAAAGAGTACATTTTCATTGAAGAACTCGCTTTGGGATGCTGATGTCCAGTTTTTTCCTGAGGGTGGCGATTTGTTAGCGGGTATTGCTAAAAATGTGGCTTTTAAAGCTGTTTCTTCATCGGGAAAGGGTGTGCCTGTTAAAGGTCG
Source organism: Sphingobacterium sp. MAE (assembly GCF_056711605.1). Lineage (NCBI taxonomy): Bacteria > Pseudomonadati > Bacteroidota > Sphingobacteriia > Sphingobacteriales > Sphingobacteriaceae > Sphingobacterium > Sphingobacterium sp. MAE. The sequence continues at coordinate 1,112,510 of NZ_CM160044.1, forward strand.
TATTTTGGATGGTAAGGGTAAGCAAGTGGCTGAATTTTCAGATTTTGGGCTGGGAATGGGCTATTTTAGCTTGTTGCCTATGGCCAATGAGAAATATGAGGCTGTAATCACTTTTGCGAATGGTCAAGAGCGTAAGTATAAATTGCCTCCGGTGGTTCAGAATAAAGCCAATGTGGTTTATTTGAAGCAAGATGAAACAAATCTGAATATGGCGATTGTGACAAGTGATGAAGATTTTGCTAAATCGCCTAATCAATCGTACTATGTTTTGGTGCAGTCAAATGGTCACCTCGTATATGCAGCTCAGGCTAATCTAAAAAGTGCGTCAGCTCTTATTGTGATTCCGAAAGAACGTCTCCCTAATGGTATCGCTCAGGTGACTTTGTTAAATACTGCTGGTAAAGTAGTCAGTGAGCGGTTAACTTTTGTGAAGAGCGAAAAGTTTTTAGATATTAATTTAGCGGTTAATAAGGAATTGTTTAAGGCTAAAGAAAAGGTTAATTTGAAGCTTTCGGTCTTAAATAATGGTAAAAAGTTTCCAGGAAGTTATTCGATTTCAGTAATCGATGAGTCTAAGGTTCCTTATGATGATAATCAGGATCTGTCGATTGTGAGTAACTTTTTACTGACTTCGGATTTGAAAGGCTATGTGGAGAATCCAAATTCTTATTTTGATGAGAAAAATGCGAATCGAGATAAAGCATTGGATGCTTTATTAATGACGCAGGGTTTCCGTAGATTTGAATATCAAGATCTGATCGCAGAGAAACTCCCTACGTTATCCTTTATGCCAGAACAAGGAATTGAAATTGGTGGAACTTTACGCTTGAATACAGGGCGGACTGTTCCTAACGGTGGATTGTTGTTGTCCATTCCTTCTCGTAGTATTCGTAAAGATACGTATACGGACGACAAGGGACGTTTCTTGTTTAAGGATCTTGTATTTACTGATTCATCCAAAGTGACGGTTAATGCGCGTGGAAATGATAATTATCGGAGTATGGTGATCAATATGGATCAAACTTACTTTCCGGAAATCGATAAGAATAATGCTTATAAAAATAACTTTGTCATGAATATTGACAAAGCAATTGCTCCTTATTTGGAAAATAGCAAGAAGGAATTTAGAACATCAATCTTATTAGATGAAGTTGCGATTACGGGAGTACAGAAAAAAGTAATTACAAATAGGGACTTTCCCTCTATTTCGGGATTATCTATGCCTGAGCACCGTATCGAGGCTGACCGATTAACCGGTTGTAATGTTTTGACCATGTGTCTGACTACATTATTGACGGGTATAACATACGATTCACAGACTCAAAAGTATTATGTCACTCGAGATTATAACAGCGGTAGTCGGGTTCCTGTTCAATTTTTCTTAAATGGAATGGCGATTGACGAACCGGGATTAAATGGTATTAATGTTATTGATATTGAAGGAATTGAAATTTTCTTGAAAGATGATCTGGGAACAGTTTCAAGAATGTATCAAAATAATGGTGTCGTTTCGATTTATACCAAAAAAGTAGAGAAGAAACCAAGAATGTCTTTATCGGAGATTGAAAAATTGTTACCGAAATCGAATGTGATTGATTTATTCCCATTAGGATATATTAAGGAAAGAAAGTTTTATGTACCTAAATATGAAACAGCAGAAAGCAAAGCTGTTAATGATTTGAGAACAACTATATATTGGAATCCAAAAGTGCAGGTTACAGAAACTGGTGAGGCTGCTTTAGAATTTTATAATGCGGATGGAAATGGTCAATATAAAGTTGTCGTGGAAGGTATGGATGAAACGGGTAATGTGGGTAGAAAAGTGATCCATTACCAAGTCAGACAATAGTAAAAGGGTCTTTCATATATCGTGAAAAGGGAGTGCTTCATTTTAGAAGCACTCCCTTTTTTTATTTAAGAACTTGAATAATTTCACCTTCTTTGGCATCGGCATCTTCACCGACTTTTTTGGTCCGTTCTGTCTGTTCAATCATGACTGCAAATGAGGAGGGTTCGATACCTCCGCCCAGTTTTTGAGCATAAAATTTGGTGAATTCAGCACCGAAATATAAGATTGCTGCTGAATAATAGATCCATAATAACATGACAATGATTGAACCAGCTGCTCCATATAAACTTGCTGTAGAGGATAGAGAAAGGTATAATGATATCAAATATCTTCCCAACATAAATAACAAGCTCGTGAATATTGCGCCACCTAGGATATCCTTAAATTTTACTTTGGCATCCGGGAGGAATGAAAAAATAAAACCGAATAGCGTGACAATGACGACAAAGGTGATCCCGGTATTGACCCAGTCAATTAACGTGATGGGTATAAAAGGTAAGTATTGTATAACTAAATTTGTGACAGCAGCGATCACCCCATTGATCATTAGAGAAGCAATTAATAAGAATCCCAATGCAATGATGATGGAAAATGAGATCAGGCGATTAATGATCAATTTTAGCCATCCTTTTTTAGGTTTAGGTTTTACTTTCCATATCTGATTGATGGAATCTTGTATATCTACAAAAAGTGTCGTTGAACTGATAATAAGTGTTACAACCCCTACTGTGATCCCTATGTTGGATTTATTTTCAAAATTTATTTTTTGAATATAAGATTGAATTTGAAGTGTTACATCTTTTCCAAACAGGACCATAAGTTCATCAAAAACTTCCTTTTGCGCAGATGTTTCTTGGCTGAGATGTTCGCCATAAAAGAAACCGATACACCAGATGACTATGATTAATAACGGACCGATGGAGAAAATGGTGTAGTATGCTAATGAGGCACTTTTTTTCATGCAATTGTCATCCATAAAACCATTAAAGGCGTCATAGACTAATCGTAAAACTTGTTTCCAGTAAGTGTGTGTGAATAGATCTTTAAAGTATACTTCTTTCATATGGTGAGTCGCAGATAAAACAAATTTTTTTTCAGAAAACACCCCCTATTTTTAGATAGGGGGATATTTTGTTTAGCTATTTTCTTGATAGATTTTTTCAATTTTTTCTTCATTCTCTTTCAGAATGATTTTTCTTTTTAAACTGAGTTTTGGTGTTAATTGACCTTCATCAATGGTCCATTCCTTGGCTAGTAGGACGAATTTTTTAATTTTTTCCCAGTGACCAAATTCGGTGGATAATCTTTCTACTTCTTGATTATATTTTTCGATTACTTTTGGATTTTTGATGGTCTCTTCTTTCGAAACGACTGGAATGCCTTTATGTTTCATCCATTTTTCAATTTCTTCAAAAGCGGGTACAATTAATGCGGAAGGAAATTTTCTATTTTCTCCGACGACCATAATCTGGGCAATGAGTGTAGACTCCATAAGTTTTGTTTCAATTGCTTGAGGTGCTACATATTTGCCTCCTGCGGTTTTAAACATTTCCTTTTTGCGGTCGGTGATTTTTAAAAATCCATCTGCTGAAATTTCTCCAATATCTCCAGTTTTGAAAAATCCATTTTCATCAAAGGTTTCTTTGGTTGCTTCATCATTTTTGTAATAACCGGAAGTGATGCTTGGGCCTTTTACCAAAATTTCACCATCTTGAGCTATTTTTACTTCTAGATTTTTTAATGGTTTTCCGACGGTTCCAAATTTAATACCGGTATCGAAGAACGTATTTACAGCGATCACTGGTGATGTCTCTGTCAAGCCATATCCTTCAAGAACTTTGATATCGGCTGCCCAAAAAACTCGTGCAAGTCTTTCTTGTAGTGCTGCGCCTCCGGATACGATTATCTTTATATTTCCTCCAAGAGCTTCTTTCCATTTTGAAAAAATTAATTTTCGAGCGATGGCAAGTTTAAAATTGTACCAAGAACTATTTTTCGTAGGTTCTTGATATTGAAGGCCTAGGTTTAATGCCCACATGAATAGTGATTTTTTTATCCCCGTCAAATCTTTTCCTTTGGCTACGATTTTATCATATACTTTTTCTAATACGCGCGGTACTGTTGTAAAGACATCGGGTTTTACTTCATTGATGTCGACCACGATATTATCTAAAGTTTCACAAAAATAGATTTCTACACCTTTTGCATAATACATATAAACAACCATGCGTTCAAAAATATGACAGAGGGGCAAGAAACTGACCGCTTTTTTGAAATCTGATCTGATCAGATGATAGCAGGCTTGGACATTACTTAAAATATTTTTATGGGATAAATATACACCTTTAGGTTTACCTGTAGTGCCAGATGTATAAATTAATGTGAGTAAGTCATCTTCATGGATGGCATCATGATATGGTTTAAGATCGATGTCTAATTTTGCTCCAATTTGATGGAGAGCTTCTAAGTTTTTTTCGTCACCAGTAGTTTCGAAATTATAGATTGGAATGATTAATTGGTGATCGTTCAATGCTTCGGCAACACGTGTTGCAAGTTCGCTGTTACTTGCAAAGATTAATTTTACTTCTGCATCGTTGACAATATACGATAAGTCTTGTGAGGCTAAAGTTGGGTAAAGTGGAACGAGTGCAATGCCCAATTGGTTACAGGCAAAATCGACGATACTCCATTCTGGACGGTTGCCAGACATCAAGGCTACCCGATCTCCTTTTTGTAAACCTAGATTCAATAATGCCTTGCTTAGGCTATTTACACGATCAATAAATTCACTTGCTAAATATGTTTTCCAATGACCTGTTTTATCGCGACCGGCAATAATGGTTTTATCAGAGTATTCGGATATATAATTGGTGATGAGATCAAAAATTCTATTTTGTCGTGCCATAATAAATTTATAATATGTACTTAATTGGGTTATTACTAAGTATTCAAATACAGTCTAATATATGAAAAATGTTTTGATGTGCATTTTTTTATATTTAAAATTGTTGATAACATTTTAACGTTTGTATCGTTTAATTATTGATATTACCTTTGGAAAATTATATTGAAAAACAAATTACGAACATTAAGTATGAAAAAATTATCTTGGATCGTTGGGGTGGCAGTTGGTTTATTGGGGATAACAAATGAAGCTTTTGCGCAGTTAGATTCTAAAGGTGCCATTGGAGCTCGTTTTGGTTCTGCTCAAGGAATTACCTATAGACATACACTTTCAAATGACCGAGCTGTAGAGGCGCTGTTAAGCATTCAAAGTAACTCTAACTACAGAAGGTTTAGAGTCGTTGGTTTATACGAATACTATAAACCTATTTCATCTGCTTTTAATTGGTATTATGGATTCGGTGGTGGACTTGGATCTTATAAGGAGAAGGACAAAACAATTGATGGAAAGCGTGTGGAACATGATTCGGAATTGGCACTTAGTATCGATGGAATCATTGGAATTGAATATAATATTCCAGAAACTCCATTTCAAGTGTCTTTGGATGTAAAACCCTATTTTGATTTTTTACAATCCAGTTCGATTAAATTAATAGATCCAATTGGGTTTTCTTTCCGGTATAAATTTTAGTACTCGATGTAAACAATAAAAGGCTGTCCTACCATCGGTAAGACAGCCTTTTATTTGTTATGATAGCCAGAATTGAGCTAATTTTTGCTGTTCTTCGGATTGATCTTTTAATGGCTGGATACGGAACATCTTTTTATTGTTGGCCCGTATCTGAATTTTAAGTTCTTTTATTATTCCGTCTCGTGCGATCAAGATATCTAAAATCTCGCCCTGAGTACTATGCTGCATAAAATAATCATACTCTTTATCTTTCATATCTAGGCGTATACCATTGATCGCAATTAATTCATCACGAACATTGAGACCTCCATCCCAAGCCCCTGATCCTTTTTCTATTGCGGTAATAATATGCATACCATCATTTTTTTGATAATTTATTCCAAGGCTTAGGTAATTGCTTTCGGCATTTACATCTATCATTTCATATCCCACTAAGTTGAAATAGTCGTTGTAGGGAAGTTCCCCATTTTCATGTGCTGCTTGGAAGATATCAGCGAATGAAATTCCAGAAACTTGCTCTACCAGTTGTTGAAATTCGTGCTCTTCAAATCCTCTATTTTCCTGTATATAGAAATAGTCGTAAGCTACTTTTAATACGTCATCTAATTTTTTTGTTCCTTTTGATGCTGCAATTATTTTTAAATCTAAAAACACGGTGAGCATAGCCCCTTTATTGTAATAGGAGATGCTAGAATTGGGTGAATTTTCATCTTGTCTGTAATACTTGATCCAGGCATCAAAACTTGCTTCGGCCGCAGATTGTATGAGATGGCCAGGACGATTGACTACAGTCGTAAAATCGTTTGCTAATAAATTGAGATACTCTTGCTCAGAAAAGAAACCACACCTTTTGATGATTAAATTGTCATAGTATGAGGTAAATCCTTCCATGATCCATAGACCGGTGGTGTAGTTTTCTTGATCATAATCAAATGGACCTAGCGCTTTAGGACGTAGACGTTTTACATTCCATAAATGAAAGTACTCATGTGCAATGAGACTTAAATATGTTTTGTAAGATCCTTCATTGCTATAGGCTGTTCTGGATGCTCCCAGTACTGTTGAATTGAGATGTTCTAATCCTCCTCCTCCTGACTGATAGTTATGGGTGATGAAGACATATCTTTTGTTGGGGTTGGAGCCCCAAATGCGGGTTTCTTCTTCTACTATTTTTTGAACATCTGCACTTAATCTTTCTTTATTGTATGTGCCGCCTCCTACCATGGCAAATTCATGTTCTACGTCCGACGCTTGGATCGTCCATATATCTTGATTGCCTATTTCAATGGGGGAATCGTATAGAATATCAAAGTCTGGTGCAAAAAATGTATGATGTTCAACTTTTTCAAGACCCGTTGAAATATATTTCCAATTTTCTGCAGGGAAAAATTTTACGGTTACAGATTCATCAATCATACCGTCCATATGTAGGAAAGTTGCGGTTGGTACAATGAAAGCATGTTCGTCGTTAATGAAATTAGTCCGGACGGAGCTCTCAAAACCATAGACATGATAGTTGATCACTAATGAGTTTACATTTTTGCAGTAAATACGCCACGTGTTTTTACTAATTTTTTCATATTTTACATGATCTTCGACAGAGAATCGTTCTAATTGTTTTGAATATTCGCGTATTAAGTAGGATCCTGGAGACCAAACGGGCATTTTTAAGTCAATGAAATCTGTTTGAATTTCTTTGATAGACATTTTTATATCTGCGTAATGTGCTTGAGGCTCACTAAAGGAAACATCAAAATGTACTTTTGATGTACTATTACTTTTTTCGATCATTTTAAAGCGTTAAATAACTGATACGTATATCAGTTCAAAATTTATTTGTGGTTTACAAAAGTACAAGGTTATGTGTGTTATACAAAATTTATTGGTGAATGTTTTGGGTGTCGTTAGTAATTTTGCTTTGAGGGCAAATGTTAAGTTATTTTAAAACTTGAAAATTTTGTATATTTGATACGCTCCATGGAGCATAATCTTTTTATTTATGATTTTAGTTGTTGATAGTGGTTCATCCAAATCAGATTGGAAATTGGAACTTCCAGATAGTCCTCCTTTGTCTTTTTCTACAAATGGGCTCAATCCTTTTTTTGTAAATGATAAAGAAATTACTCGGGTGATCAAAGAGATACCTGAAATTATACCTTATGCTAACGAAATAACGGAGCTTTATTTTTATGGTGCCGGCTGCATCTCTCCTGATAGAAGGGAAATGGTTTCAAATGCCTTGACGCCATTGTTTGAAAATGCATTTATATCTGTTGAGAATGATCTGGTTGGAAGTGCATTAGCTACTTGTGGCAAGAACAAAGGTTATATAGCAACTTTAGGTACGGGATCTGATATCAGTTTTTTTGATGGTGAGGAGGTGCAACCTTCTAACTATGGCAATGGTTATGTGTTAGGTGATGAGGGCTCAGGAGCTTGGTTTGGGAAAAAGTTAATCACTTTATTTCTGTATGGAAGGCTTCCAAAAGATCTGGCTGAGAATTTTGCTGAACATTATCGGGTAACAAAGGAGATCGTTATTAAGAATGTTTATCAAAAGGAGAGACCAAATGCTTATTTGGCTTCATTTGCACCATTTTTATCGGCTAATATTACGCATCCTTTTATTGATGAAATTGTTCGGTCAGGTTTTGAAGAATATGTTCAGACGTGTGTACTCACGTATCAGGATTATCAAGATTATGAATGTCATTTTGTGGGTTCTATCGCTTATTATCTTGATTTGATACTCCGTGATGTATGTAATGGTCATCATATTAAAATTGGTAAAATATTAAAATCGCCGATCAACGAATTGTTTGATTTTGTGATTGAAAGAGAAAAAAGTTCACTTATAAATTTTTAACACAACATGATGATTTTATCCACAATTATTGCTTGTTTTTCCATGATATTTGGAAATCCCAGCATCTATGATTATACCTTTAAAAGTCTAGATGGTCATGACGTCAAGATGTCTTCTTTTAAAGGAAAGAAAATTCTAATAGTCAATACGGCTTCTAAATGTGGCTTTACGAAGCAGTATAAGGATTTGCAAGAGCTGTATAAACAGTATGGTAAAGATTTGGTGATTATCGGATTTCCAGCCAACAATTTTGGAAATCAGGAGCCTGGTACTAATGATGATATTCAGGAATTTTGTCAGCAAAATTTCGGTGTTGAATTTTTGATGGCTGAAAAGGTTGAGGTGAAAGGAGACCAAATTGATCCACTGTTTAAATATTTAACCAATCAGGACAATCCAGATTTTAAAGGAGAAATTAAATGGAACTTTGAAAAGTTTCTAATTGATGAGCATGGTAAACTGGTGCACCGCTATCGTTCAGCTGTCAATCCATTGTCCGATGAAATTGTCAATTGGGTAAAAAAATAGAAATTGAAAGCCAACAGATTTATTTGTTGGTTTTTTTTTGATCGTATTTTCAATAGGTGTGCAAAAAGAAAGTCCACCTTGGGAGGGTGGACTTTAACTAACCAATTATAAACCTAAATTATGAAAAGTATTTTATAGCTACTAATAGCTGTTATTATCTTGTTTCATATAGATATACAAACCTAATGCCAAAAAATAGTTCGAATATTAAAATATTGTTAAGAGTTTGTTAAATTATAGTAACATCTTCTGCATCTTGCTTCATACGCTTCTTTTTCGCCTAAAAGTACAGTGGTTGTATCTGATGAAGTTCTAAAAGAATAATTTGCCGGGGCTCCGCATTGCATACAAACGGCATGTACTTTAGTGACATGTTCGGCAATAGCCATAATATTAGGAATGGGGCCAAAGGGTTGTGCTTTGAAATCCATATCCAATCCGGCTACTATGACACGAATTCCTTTATTTGCCAAATTGACACAGACCTCTGTCAAACCTTCATCAAAAAATTGTGCTTCATCTATACCAACTACTTGTGTATCGTTGCTGAGTAACAAAATTGATGATGAATGATCTACTGGCGTGGATGGAATACTGTTGCTATCGTGTGAAACTACCAAAAGATCATCATACCTTTTATCTACTGCTGGCTTGAAAATTTCAACATGGAGTTTGGCATATTGTGCTCGCTTAAGTCTTCTAATGAGTTCTTCGGTCTTACCCGAGAACATGGAACCACAAATAACTTCGATACTTCCATATGCAGGCCCTCGTTGGGTAAAATTATGTTCAGAAAAAAGCATTTAAATGAATTAAAATCAATAAATTGAGTATTATCTCTAATCAGTGCGAAATCTGATTTTTAAAGTAAAATAATACGGATTAAGTCCTGCTAATATCAGAATTTAATATTAAATTTGAGTCTATAATAACTAAAATACTGAACAATAAAGTATAAATCAGTAAGTTGGAAATAGCGTTTAATTCCATTTGTAAAATTTAAGCTTTTACTGGCATCAAGAACAAAGAAATGTATAATTTATGGCGACGAAACAAAATTTATTTGATAAGATAGGCGATGTATTGCAAGAGTTGGAAGTACAGTATTTAGCACTTTCAAAAAATGGTTTTGAAAATAAAAAAACTGATTTAGCTCTGTTAGAGGCTACTGCACAATATCTTGCTGCTCAAGTAGGGGTGTTAAAGGCACAGGATCTCCTCGATAAAGAACAGAAATTGGCTCGGGAAGATGAACCTGCTGCGCCAAAAGTAGTACATAGTCAAGTAGAAGAAGAAAAGGTGTCATTTAATAATTACTTTACTCCACCTTCCAATTTGTTTCAAGGTAGTCTGCAGAAGAAAGAAGAGCAGCCTATTGCTCATGCTGATGTCGTCATTGAAAAAAATCATTTAACAGGTGGAAATGATATTTTGGATACGGATGCTGAACAAACGCATGCGGATGAAGTGAGTCCTGCCCAGGAAGTCAATCCTACTGAATCGGTTAAAGCTACTGAAGAGGCTAACGTTGAACGTGAAGTAGTGGATAGCGAGCAGGTGTATGTTAGACCTGTGGTGCCTGAAGAGAAAGTTGAGATAAGCGATGCTCCATCAGCAATACCGGAAATGGAGCAAGAAAAAGTGATTGTTCATGAAGTAATCGAAGAATCAAAGGAAATTTTCATAGAAGAAGAAATCCGTGTGGAAGCTTCAAGCGAATCTGAAACTACTGCTCGACCTTTAACATTAAATGAAATTATTTCACAACAAAAGAAAGCTGGTGTTCAAAATCGTGTTTTTGAAATGAATAATCCAACAGGCAATTCAGGACAGGTGAAGGATATTAAGACGATCATCAATTTGAATGATAAGCTTTTGTTTATTAAAGATCTGTTCAACGGCTATAGTTTGGCTTATAGCGAAGCAATTGAGTTACTGAATCGTTGTAATGATTATGCAGAAGCAGACGCATTTTTACAAACCAATTATGCTGTAAAAAATAAATGGGTCGAAAAACCTAATAGTGTTGATAAGCTTTATGCTTTGATTAGAAAGAGATTTGCATAACTACAATAAAAAAGCTGACTACTAAGTCAGCTTTTTTATTGTAGTTGAAATTGAATCCAAGTGGTGCCTTCTAACCCATAAAAAAAGTATTTGGGTTGCAGTATCTCGGCTAATGTTTCTAATTCTAGGCAGTAGTTTTTCCCTGGAATTTTTCCGAATTTTTCTTTATTGATTAAGAAAACCTGATTTAGCTTAATGGCATTGGTATCATACCAGTTTGAATCCGATAGTAGATTAGGAATTTGTGCAATTGTTAATTCCTCATCATTGATAATCATGACTTTATCAGCTTCTGCAATATTATTGGTTGGTATGCCGCCCGCAATGGTCAGACATTCTTGCAAATAATTGCTGGAGTTTATTACTGTTGGGTTTAGTCCGTCTAAAACAACGACTTTAGGACGATCTGATGCTGTGATAAATTTCAGCTTATGGATGATGATATGGACTTCATCATCTAAAATTTCTAAAAGATCAGCTGTTTTTTCAGTTTTATTTAATACTTGACCTATACACTTGGTGTAATTTATGATATCGTTACTCGTCACCAAGTTACTGGGTATGGCATAGATTTCATCTAAAATTCCTTGTGGCAAATGAGCTTGATCAACTTCATATTGATTTAGGATAGCTTCAACTAAAATTTCTTGATTGCTTTGCATGTTGCAAATTTACGAAAGGATGATTTGATTTGCGAATTAAATTGAAAGGTAATTTTGACATCTATGTTTTGAATTCAAATGTGTAAATTGCCCTATATTTAGAATTGTAAATTTAGATCTTATATTATGTTTGATAAATTATTCCAAGCACAACAAAAGGCACAAGAAATTAAACAGCGATTAGATAATATTTCCGTATTTGGAGAAGCTGAAGGTGGACTGATAAAAGTTGTTGCGACCGCTAATAAGGAAATTAAGGAAATTACAATTGATCCGATTTTTTTGAGTAATGCGGACAAAGAGGAGCTGGAGGAACTACTTGTAGTGGCTTTAAATAAGGCGATGGTACAAGCGGAAAATGTGAGTCAATCCGAAATGTCTGCTGCTAGTCAGGATATGTTAGGTGGATTAGGTGGACTATTTAATCAATAAAATTATGAAAGCTACTTATTATGGACAATCTTGTGTTGCATTTAACTTTGATGGACATGAGGTATTAATGGATCCATTTATCAGTTATAATCCATTGGCAAAAGCGATTGATGTAAATGCGATCTTACCTGAATATATTTTTTTAAGTCATGGACATCAGGATCATGTAGCTGATATGGCTCAAATTCAAAAGAATAGCCAAGCTACAGTTGCTGCTATTGTGGAGACTGCTGCTTGGGTAAGAAATCAAGGTGTACCAGATGATAAGGTAATTGAATTTAACTTAGGAGGGACTATAAAAACTTCTTTTGGTACAGTCAAGATGGTATATGCTTTACATACTAACAGTACTCCAGATGGTGAATATGGTGGATTTCCTGTTGGATTTATCTTATATGCTGGGAATAAGAAAATTTACTTTGCTGGAGATACTGCGCTGACCATGGAAATGAAATTGTTGGCTGATATTGAACTAGATTGGGCTTTTTTACCTATCGGTGGACATTATACAATGGACGTTGATGATGCAGTAAGAGCTGCGGAATTTATCGATTGTGATAAAATAGTAGGAATTCATTATGACACATTTCCTCCAATTACTATTGACAAAGTCAATGCAGTAGAAAAATTTGCTAATTGCGGCAAGACATTGTACTTACCTGCAATCGGTGAGTCGATCGAATTATAGCTATAAAAGGGGAATTATGTGTTAATTCCCCTTTTATATTATATAGTAACTAATTTTTTTAAATCTTCTAAAGTGAAAATGGGTGTATCCGCTAGCTTATTTTTCATGATAGACTCTTTATAGTCTTCGTAATGGAACAATGTCCATTTGCCGTTATGATATTCTAGACTACTCAGGTTTTCAACCCAATCGCCGGAGTTCATATAGGTTACGGTTCCTTTTCTTGTGATGACTTCCTTGATTTGTGGTTGGTGGATGTGTCCGCAGATTACGTAGTCATAGTTTTTCTCAATCGCTAATTCTGTAGCGGTTTCTTCGAAATCTGAAATATATTTGACTGCTTTCTTGACACTATTTTTTATTTTTTTAGATAGGGAATATTTTTCTCGCCCCATTTTGACTAGTATCCAATTGATGAAATGATTGAGCTGAATCAATTTATCATATCCCCAGCCACCTAGTTTTGCCAACCATTTGGAATGTTGAATGGAAGCATCAAATACGTCACCATGGAATATCCATGCTTTTTTATTATTGAGTGATAGCAGAAGTTTATTGGTTAATTTGATATTGCCCAGTTTGAGATCAGCAAATTTTCGGAGCATTTCGTCGTGGTTGCCTGTGATATAATAGACTTCTGTACCGTTAGCACTTAAATCAATGATTTTTTTGATCACATGCAAATGCTCTGATGGGAAGTAACTTTTTTTGAACTGCCAGATATCGATTATATCACCATTCAAAATGAGCATTTTTGGAGCGATGGATTCTAGGTAATACAACAACTCTTTTGCATGACTTCCATGGGTTCCGAGATGAATGTCTGATAGTACTACAATATCGAGGTTTCGTTTCATAACTTCGTTTTTTCAAAAGACGCATTTTAATATGATGTGTGTATAAATGCTTTGTTATGAAATTATTAACAAACATAAAGGGTGGAAATCATGATTTCCACCCTTTATGTTTGTTAGTATTAAAATAGGGCGTGCCTATTTTGAAGCTCTATTAATGTGAAACTGAACTAAATCATCAATCGGCGAGCGTAAGATCTTACCTACTTTCATTCCATATTGTAATGCCTTTTCTTCCAGTACATTGCGGAAATTGTAACCTACAGATCCGATACAATTAAAGGTGTATTCTTGGTAATTAGGATATTTACTTACTAAGTTTTTGAAAAATGCTTCAAAAGCTTCGTCAACGATAGCACGAGTATATTCAATATTCACGTTGTTGTCGTAAACAAATTTACTAAAACTAGCGCAGAAACGATTTGCTAAAGGTTTTGTGTATACCGCATCCATGATCTCATCAGGTGTGATTTTGTAGGTATCGTAAAATACTTTACGAACATCTTGAGGCATTAAATCACGGATATAATCAGCTAATAATTTTTTACCAATATAACTGCCGCTACCTTCGTCTCCTAAAATGTATGCACAAGAATCGATGTTGTAGGTGATGTTTTGTCCATCATAGATACAAGAATTGGTTCCTGTACCTAAAATAGCTGCGAATCCAGCTTCTTTACCTAGTAAAGCTCTTGCTGCGGCAAGTAAATCATGGCCAACTTCAACTTGAGCTTGTGGGAAAACTTCTTGAATAGCTTTTACAACGATTTCTGCTTTTTCTTTATTGTGTACACCTGCCCCGTAGTAGTTAACCTCTTTAATATCATCAAATGGTAAATCATTGGGAAGGCCTTTTTTTAATGAATTAACGATATACTCGCTATCCACAAAATATGGGTTGTATCCTTCAGTGTTGAAGTAAATTTTTTTGTTTGAATCATCTAACAAACACCAGTTTGTTTTCGTTGATCCTCCGTCAGCAATAATAATCATTATTGAGTAGTTTTAATTGAGTTTTTCGTTTTAAAATGGGATTATTAGAATCCGATTTTCGAAAATACATTTTTTTATTTATAATTTATGTATCCCCAGCGTACTAAAATAAAAAATTATTTCGACCATAAAATTTCTTTTACATAAAAAACGCCTTAAAATTATATTTAAGGCGCTTTTTGTTGATTTCTATCAAATTAGTTTGATAGTGTATTTTTTACAATTAGTTGGGGTTTTGGAGAGCTTAATGTCCTCCTTCTGCTTCAATATCATCGATATTAATACCTTGTTTTTTCAATACTGATCTTACTGCGATTGCAAAGAATACAATGTAGACAAATCCAAGTAATGGAAGTAAGTAAGAATTATGTATACCGATGATGTCGGCCAATTTTCCTTGAATAGGAGGGATGATACCTCCACCTAAGATCATCATGACTAAGAATGCTGATCCTTGAGCAGTATACTTACCAAGGCCTACAATGGATAAACTGAAAATAGAAGACCACATAATCGAACATGCTAATCCACCTGCTAAAAATGAATAAATCGCTACTGTTCCAGAAGATAATAAGCCTACTGTCATCGCTATGATACCAAATAAGCCAAAAACGATCAATGTACGAGCAGGTTTTTCTTTACTTAAGTAGAATGCACCGATTTGGATGATAATACAGATCACATAATAATAAAGATGTGTCATTTCAAATCCAGCCATTGTATTAACGCCTATAATAATAGAAAAAGCGACTAGTGGCACAATGATCAATAGGATATTTTTAGTTGATTTTGTTAGATTGAAAGCTGTAATTGCTCCAGCCCAACGTCCGATCATCATACTTCCCCAATACATGGATACATATGGAGTGATTTGTGATGATTGAAGACTTCCAAATTCTTTTAAAGTAAGCAGTTCACCTAAGTTACTTCCTATGGCTACTTCAACACCTACATATAAAAATAAGGCAATCATACCCAAGACAAGTTGTGGATATTTCATTGCGCCCCATCCTTCGGCATTTTTTTGTGCTTTAACGTTGGCGAATATCAGTCCACCTACTACGACAATAAGAGCTCCTGCTAACCAAAGCATGCGTTGTATCTCCAGTGGATGAGCAAGTTCTTTGATTTGAAGTTTTAATTGGTCAATACTTGCTGGATCTGTTAGGGTCTTTAATTGTGCATTTAATTGCTCTAACTGTAATGCTATTTCACTTTTGTAACTTAAAAATACCGGTGTAAACATAGCAAAAAGCAAAATCGTCATGATAACCAAGGTATTTAACGCCTTGTTTGCTTTTTCCATAGGCTCATTGCTGATTCCAGCAGGAACTTTTTTACTAAAATAAAATAGACTTGCTGCTAATAGAAACAACAGACCAACACCTATGTAAAGATAGACTACTTTGTCTAAGGGTAAATTTGCAATTTCAGAATCTGATATTTTCTCAAATGTTCCAAATAAGGCAAAACCAATTACTAATGGGCCTATCGTTGTTCCAAAAGAATTGACACCGCCGCCCAAATTAACACGTGAGGCTCCAGTTTTAGGGTCGCCCAATAAAACAGCGAATGGATTGGCTGCTGTTTGTTGAAGTGAAAAACCTAGTGCTACGGTAAATAGACCTAAGAGCATACCTATATATACGTTGACTTCTACGGCTACGATCATCGCGCCGGCACCGAGTGCAGAGAAAAGTAAACCATATACAATACTTTTTTTTGTACCCCCACTTACCTACTAAATCCTTTCCGGAAAATGTACTGAAAATGAAAAGAAGTAGTGCTCCTAAATAATAGGCGGTGTAGAAGGCAAAGTCAATCAATTGTGATTGAAATTGATCCAAGTGAAAGTAGTTTTTACAAAAAGGAATGAATACACTATTTCCTGCTGCAATAAAGCCCCAAAAGAAAAATACAATAATTAATGTATAAAGGGCTGGATAATTCGTTTTAATGAGTTTATTTTCCATCTAAATCGTTTGCTTTGTTTTTTTTTGCACCGCTAACTTAAAAAAAAAATGTCATAATCAAATATAATATTGTCGTTAGGAAGTCCGTTTCCATTTTTAGTAAAACGATTTAACAAAAAATGTTTTGTTAAAAATTTGTTTTTTTTTGTAATTTATTTTGAATTGTCATATTTGTTTTTTTTCTTTGTGCAGGTTCTCATAATTTATTCCGCTTCAGGTATAAAAGAAATCACTTAGTTCTTAAATCCCTTGGTTTGTTAATCAAAATGATTAATGGAGCGCAATAAATAGATTTCATTTTAAAATAAAATCCTAATATATCATAATAAAAATTTAATGGATATTAATGAATTAAATGCAAAACTCGTGTCTGAATTACGCGAAATTGCAAAATTAATAGGTATCGGTGACGCTGATAAGCTTAGAAAGCAAGAACTTATAGAAAAAATTATCAGTACTGGTGATGACGCAGAAAATACTTCTGAAGTAAAGGAGGAGCATCATGATGAATCAACTGAGCGACCTAGAAAAAGAATAAGAACGGCAAAAACATCAGAACCGGTCCCTGTTCGCAAAAAAGAAAAAGAAGAAACAGATTCAACTACTGAAGTAGTAAACTCAGAATCTGAAGAAAATATAAAAGCTGCTCCAGCAATAAAACCAACTCCAACAAAAGCAGAATCAACTTCATCAAATGCTGATTTCGACAATGTGATTGTCAACGAAGGGGTGTTGGAGATTATGCCTGATGGTTATGGATTTTTACGCTCTTCTGACTATAATTATTTAACATCCCCGGATGATATTTATGTTTCTCAGTCTCAAATCAAATTATTTGGATTAAAAACTGGTGATACGGTAAGGGGAAGTATCAGACCTCCGAAAGAAGGCGAAAAATATTTTCCATTAGTGCGCGTAGAGGCGATCAATGGTCAAAATCCTGCTGAAATTCGTGATCGTGTTCCTTTTGATTTCTTAACGCCATTATTTCCTAATGAGCGTCTGAACTTGGATTTAGGAACAAGTAATTATTCGACACGTATCATGGATTTGTTTACACCGATTGGTAAAGGTCAACGTGGTCTAATCGTTGCTCAACCAAAAACGGGTAAAACAAATTTATTAAAAGAGGTTGCAAATGCAATCGCTAAAAACCACCCTGAGGTCTACTTAATTATTTTATTAATTGATGAAAGACCAGAAGAGGTAACGGATATGGCTAGAAGTGTACGTGCTGAAGTAGTTTCATCTACTTTTGATGAGCCTGCTGAGCGTCATGTGAAAATTGCTAATATCGTATTGGAAAAAGCAAAACGTATGGTCGAATGTGGTCACGATGTGGTGATCTTGTTAGATTCAATCACTCGTTTGGCCCGTGCTTATAATACGGTTGCTCCTGCTTCTGGTAAAATTTTATCTGGTGGTGTGGATGCTAATGCTTTACATAAACCAAAGCGTTTCTTCGGTGCTGCTCGTAATATTGAGCATGGTGGTTCATTGACTATTTTAGCGACTGCGCTGACAGAGACTGGATCTAAAATGGATGAAGTGATCTTTGAAGAGTTTAAAGGTACAGGTAACATGGAATTACAATTGGATCGTAAGTTGGCGAATAAACGTATTTTCCCTGCTATCGATTTGACTGCTTCTAGTACACGTCGTGATGATTTATTAATGGATAAAGAATCGATTCGTCGTCTTTGGATATTGCGTAATCATTTGGCAGATATGAATTCTAATGAAGCAATGGAATTTTTATTAGCGCAAATGCGTGGTACTAAGTCCAATGAAGAGTTTTTGATCAGTATGAATGGGTAATCCCATTTGATTTTAATAATTTAGCCATCATTTATTAAAATGATGGCTTTTTTATTTATACAGAAAACATGAAAAAACATATTCCTAATACCATAACCTGTTTAAATCTATTTAGTGGATGTATCGGAGTACTGATGGCGCTAAAGGGGGATTATATGTCAGCTGCTTATTGTGTGTTGGCGTCTGGTATATTTGATTTTTTTGATGGTATGGTTGCGCGCCTCTTGCACGTGAAATCGAATATTGGAAAAGAATTGGATTCGTTGGCTGATATGGTAAGTTTTGGCTTCTTACCAGGTGTCATTATGTATAAATTGCTGGGAGAGGTTTTTGTTGATCAACCTGCAGTAGCTTATTTGGGATTTGTCGTGACCATCTTTTCGGCATTGCGTCTCGCTAAATTTAATTTGGATGAACGTCAAACGACCGACTTTATTGGTTTAAATACACCAATGAATACCTTTTACGTGTTGTCGTTGCCTTTTATTGCAGAAAAATACCCACAGATCATCCTGAATCCTTTTTTTCTGTTAATAAGCGTTGCTATAACGAGCTATCTGTTGATCAGTGAGATTAAACTGTTTTCGATGAAATTGTCTTCGATGTCCTGGGAAGAAAATAAATTTAAATTTATTTTCGTGATTTTGGCAATTGCGCTTTTTGCTATTTTTCAGTTTATAGCCTTGCCTATGATATTGCTCATCTATATTATCCTTTCGTTGTTACATTTTCAACGTTTGAAATAATCGTTATAGTGATTTTTCATATTGCTCCAATTCATTAAATAGTTCATCGAACACTATTTTTAACGAATTGAATTGTGATTGAATGTGATCAATAGCGGCTATCTCTTTTGCTGATGTTTCCAGTAGTTGTAATTGATCTTTTAAATACGAGGCTCCAATATATTCCATTGTTGGTTTGATATGATGGGCGGCACTCATTATTTGTTGATGATCTGTTTGTTGGACTGCTTTTGTTAATTTTTCAAAATCTATTGGAGTCTGTGTCCGGTACAGTGCAATAAACTCTCTGATCATTTCTTCATTATTAAACATACTTTGTTCAATAATTTCGGGTTTAATGTGTTTATATATGTTCATTATAAATATGTACGTCTAAGGGGTCTGTGCATATGGCTAACAGCTCATCGTTAGTCTTATTTAAAACTGGATGTATGTAATCGGGCGCGATTTCAACCAATGGGATGAGCGTAAATTTACGGTCCTGGATGTAAGGGTGTGGAATTTGAAGATGTGGCAAGTTGACGCTTTCATTTTCATAATATAAGATATCAATATCTATGACACGTGCTCCCCATTTTTGAGAACGAACTCTTCCTAATTGATTTTCTATACGTTGACAGATTTCTAAGGTTTCAATAGGATTGAGGAATGTTTTAACCTGAATAACCTGATTGAGAAAACTAGGTTGTTCTTCTACGCCCCAAGCTGCGGTTTCGACGATAGTAGATACTCTTGTAATTTTTCCAATTGAACTTGCAATAGCGATTAACGCGTCATTTAATTGCGCTGTTCGATCGCCAAGATTTGCTCCTAATAAAATGTAGATGCTTTTCACCTTATAAATATAGAATTTTAGTTAATTATATGAAAGATTTAAAAATATATTTGTAACATTTGTACAGAATTGACAACTAATGAATCAATTGAACTTTAGATTTTTTATTATATGAGATCATTTTTTAAATATGTACTGGCTACTGTCACTGGAATTGTGATATCAACAGTAGTTTTATTTGTTATAGCACTCGGTATTATAGGTGCATTGGTGACTTCAGCTTCTTCGGAAAAGGAGGTTATCGTGAAAGATAATACGCTTTTATACCTTACTTTTAATCATGCGATTTCAGAGCGTTCGGTGGAAAATCCATTTGGCTCTCTGGATATCCCGGGCTATAACTTGAAGAATCTAGGTTTGGATGATATTCTTGCTAGAATTAGAAATGCAAAGGAGGATGGTAAAATTAAAGGCATCTATATGGATGCGAGCACAATCGCTACTGGATTTGCTAGTCTAAAAGAAATTAGAGATGCTTTGCTGGATTTTAAATCATCAGGTAAGTTTATCGTTGCTTATAATGAAAGCTATTCTCAAAAAGCATATTACCTAGCGAGTGTTGCTGATCAAATATATGTAAATCCAGAAGGAACGATTGATTTTAAAGGTTTGGCCAGTTCTACTATGTTTATGAAAGATGCTTTCGATAAATTTGGAGTTGATATGCAGGTGGTCAAAGTCGGGACTTTTAAAAGTGCGGTTGAACCGTATTTCTTAAATGAAATGAGTGCTGCAAACCGTTTGCAAGTAAATTCATATTTGGGAAGTATCTATGATTCTTTTATTCAGGAGATTTCAACTTCTAGAAAAATGAGTGCGGATTCATTACGGAATATTGCTCATAATTATTTGGTTCGAAATGCAGATGATGCTGTGCGTTATAAATTGGCTGACGCTAAATTCTATAAAGATGAACTGATTGCAGCATTAAAGAAAAAACTGAACGTATCGGCAAAGGATGATCTATCCGTTGTATCTTTAATGGATTATAAATCGAAAACAAATACCAGTTCTGAGACATCTCAAGTCGCGGTTTTGTATGCTGAAGGTGCAATTGTAAGTGGCGAAGGATCTAAAGATGAAATAGGCTCGGATAAGATCTCTAGAGAGCTTCGGAAGTTGCGTGAGAATGAAGATGTGAAAGCTGTAGTTTTTCGCGTTAATTCACCTGGAGGATCTGCTTTAGCTTCTGATGTTATTTGGAGAGAGGTCGAATTGACAAAAAAGGTAAAACCGATCGTTGTTTCTATGGGTGATTATGCTGCTTCTGGTGGTTATTATATTTCTGCTGCCGCGGATTCTATCTTTGCGGAGAATAATACAATTACAGGTTCCATCGGCGTGTTTGGTGTGATTCCCAATTTTAAAAACTTGTTGAACAATAAAATTGGTGTACACTTTGATGGTGTTAAAACAGGTAAGTTTTCGGATTTGGGTATGGTTCCCGATAGACCTTTAACTGCTGAAGAACGTGATATCATCCAGATGGAAGTGAATCGTGTGTATCAAACATTTATGAAACGTGTTTCGGATGGAAGAAAAATAACTGTTGCTCAGGTTGATACTATTGGTCAAGGTCGTGTCTGGACGGGTAAACAAGCGCTTGAAATCGGTTTGGTAGATCGTATTGGTGGTATCGATGATGCTATAAAATCTGCTGCTAAAAAAGCTAAAATAGCTCAATATGCGGTCAAGCAATATCCGGCTAAAGATGATGCCTTATCTATGTTTTTAAATTCATCTAAGGAAAAGGTGCAGATCTGGATGGCTCAGCAACAAATGGGGGAGTTTTATAATTATTTTAATGTAATTAAAAATGTTTCCAGTCAATCGGGTATTATGGCAAAATTGCCATATTCGATTGAAATACATTAATTCTTTTCAAATTTATCAAAAAAAGCCTTTTATTATTCGGATAGTAAAAGGCTTTTTTTATATTTAGCTGTCCATTTGAATGGACTAGTAATACTTCACAAAAACAATAGAAATGAAAACAGTAGATAATTTAAACTTCGCTGACAAAAAAGCGCTGATACGTGTTGATTTTAACGTTCCCTTAGATGATAATTTTAATATTACAGACGATAATAGAATTCAAGGTGCAACTCCTACGATTAAAAAGATCTTAACTGATGGTGGATCGGTTATTTTGATGTCACACTTAGGTAGACCAAAAGACGGACCGACGGATAAATATTCATTAAAACACATTGTATCCCATTTATCTCAAGTTTTAGGTGTAGATGTTCAATTTGCAAATGATTGTATTGGTGAAGAGGCTGTAGATAAAGCGAAGAACTTGAAACCTGGTCAAGTATTACTTTTAGAAAATCTTCGTTTTTATAAAGAGGAAGAAAAGGGTGATGTCGCTTTTGCTGAGAAGTTAGCGAAATTGGGAGATGTGTATGTGAATGATGCTTTTGGTACAGCGCATCGTGCACATGCTTCTACTGCAGTGATTGCACAATTTTTTCCTGATGCCAAATATTTTGGTTATTTAATGGCTGCAGAACTTGGAAATGCAGAGAAAGTTTTAAATAAGGCTGAACGTCCATTCACTGCTATTATGGGCGGGGCTAAGGTTTCAGATAAATTAGAATTAATCGAAGCTTTATTGGACCGTGTTGATAATTTGATTATCGGTGGTGGTATGGCTTATACTTTTGTAAAGGCTCGTGGCGGTGAGATCGGAAAATCATTGGTAGAACTTGATAAGTTGGATTTGGCTACAGCATTGGTTAAGAAAGCTGCTGATAAAGGTGTGAAATTAATACTACCTACTGATGCTCAGATTGCAGATAAATTTGCTAATGATGCTCAAGTGTATGATGGTCCTAATGATGAGATCCCTGCAGAATTGCAAGGTCTTGATATCGGTAAGGAATCGGGTGCTGCTTTTGCGAAAGTAATCGAGGCGTCTAAAACGATTCTTTGGAATGGTCCTATGGGTGTTTTTGAATTTGATACTTTTGCTACTGGAACAAAAGCTGTTGCAGATGCAGTGGTGAGTGCAACTGAAAAGGGTGCTTTCTCCTTGATCGGTGGTGGAGATTCTGCTGCTGCGGTTTCTAAATTTGGCATGACTGAACAAGTAAGCTATGTATCGACAGGTGGTGGTGCTTTGCTAGAATATATGGAGGGTAAGGTATTACCTGGTGTAAAAGCTATAGAGGATTAATTAATCATAAAAATAATGAAGCAAAAGGCATCGATGTGATGCCTTTTGTCGTTAGTAAGTGTAGTTGAGACTAAATACGGGAACAACTTTCTGGCTAGCTGTGATATCATTGATATAAGTCAATTTGAGACTTGCGTCAAAATTTGGCAATGGAAATCTAAAGGCATTAAAATCTGCAGATACAGAGAGGCCAAAGGTTTTTGGACTGATATCGGATTGATGATGTATATTTTGGTAGTCGGCAAATACTCCGCCTTTGATCCGTTTGATATAGGTTAAACCGCCAATAGCCCAATCGGGATAGCTAATAGGAAATCTGTAATTTATTAATAGCGTATTCTTAATTTTTTCATATTTGTAATACCCATATCCGCTAATGGTTGGAATATCATTGCTGTACTGATAGCGGCCTGATGCTTTTTGATATCCAAACCGTACTTGGAAACCATGATTGGTAGCCAATCCTGGAATATAGAAACCGCTTCTGATTGAAAATAATGTGCCTTGTTGATTGTCAAAGGGGAGATGACGGTATGTGATGCTGAAGTTTTGTCCCCATCTTGGTGTTATATCCATTTTTGACATCATCGCATTTCTATTCCAGTAAAATTGATAGGTTAATGGGAATAATACCTTTGAGTTGAATTTTTTCAAACTATTCATACTTAAATCGTATCGTTGAAGGTAGGATGTTGCAAAATTAAATCCTGTGCTATAAACATAGTTTTTGCTGTAATAAGCCAGCGGTATGGATATTTGTCCGCTTACATCATGTTCTCTCCAATCAAAGTTGATGGTGCTATCTGTTTTATTATTAATGGTAGCTGTACCTATCTGCCCTCTATTCTCATATTTCAAAGTGAATTTTGGAAAGTACTTATTGTAATTTAGGGTAGCAGAATAGATAGATTTTTTAATATCTGTATCGTACTCATATCCGAGAACAATTTGTGTGGTATTGAGTATGTTGTTGGAGAGCCAAAATATACCTGGTTTAAAGTTGTCTAAGCTTTCGAAATTAGTATTGCTTAATGATAGGCTGTGAAAATTAAATGTTCTGGATAAACCTTTATAAGGAGATATTGTATGTTGTGCTGTGGTATCGGAATAATTGGAAAATTGTTTTTCTATACTTTGATCTATATCAGTCATCACTAGGGTAAAGGAATTTGCATTTAGTGAATCGTTATTCAGTAGCGCTGTTTTTGATATTTTATATCCGTTATATTGATAGTTATTAAATAGAATTTCCTTTTTATAGGGGTCATAAAAAGGATTGAATGCACCAAACGGGACATTCGTGAGCTTTGTCAATTTTTTTGATCGCTTATGGTATTGATATATATTATCTAGCCCCGAGTATTGCGCTTTAAATAAAATCTGATCTTCGTCTATATATTGAGGTCTTTCAAATTGTTCATTTCCCCATTTTTGCAGTAATGTGATCTGTCCAGAGTTTAATACTATTTCCGCTAAATTTGTTCCTTTATTTGAAATTGCAATAGCGACTATTTTTGATCCGTCAGCATTAAATGAGGGTTGTTGGAGAAATATAGCGGGGTCGATCGGGATTTTCTTTAGTACTTTTTTTGTTGTGATGTCGATTATGACAATTGCAGTTTGGTTACTTAGATCGACTTCAAGGGTGAGGATCTCTGGTTTATGTGGATGTATAATGGGGTAGAAATAGCGACTTTTAGAGCTGATTTGTTCTTGCTTTTTTGTTTCTAAATGATACAGATTGATAACATTATAGGATCTTTTTGTATATCGCAGATCTCTCCTTACTTCATCCCATACAATCATATTATTTCGCATATCATAATTTGGTACCGTTTGGTAACCTAATTTTATGAGTGTTGAAATATGATGATCAGGATCTGTCTTAATAATTTCAGAGGTGTTATGGGGAGTTTGCAAAATGGAAAAATAATTGCTGTGTTCATCACTTTTCGGTAGCAGCCAATCTTGATAGTTTTTATTGCTTTTAAATTCAATTATTGGGTATGCAGAGGATGCGTTTGTTTGTTCATTTTGTGTCCACTTATTATTCAGGGCGCTCATCGTGTTAGTGAACAAACCTGTTGTATTATATCCTGTTGTTTTCTTTAATGATCGACTGAAATTGTATGGGGTCAGTAGATTTTTGTTGATATTTTGATATAGTTCTGGTTCAAAATTTTCTTTAAAATTTCGTTTTAGATATTCAGTCATGAAATAGCCTATTGTATAATAGCTCGGAATTTTATCGCGATAGGATCCGAGTATGTATTTTTCAAATCTGTATTTTTTATCGCTTCTTTCATTCGCTTTTAAAGTCATTTCAAAAGATGGGAGTCTGCCTCTTCCACCTTTTGAATAAAAGGTTTCTGTCCAGACAGCGTCGCCTTCGAAATACCACGACGGTAACGTTAATCCATAAATGGCGAGTGCTAATTGTTCTAAAAAAGGAGCTTTTAGTTTTCCTGTCAATTTGTCAAATTGTGCAACGTGCCTCAATTCATGTAATGCTAGATTGGATAGCCACTCTTGGTTATCTGGTTCGGGTGAGGGACTGCTATATAATTCGGATTTTCGAGGAGCTAACTGTACAAATCCATTAGGTCGCAGCTCTGTGTTTTGTAGAATGAGTGATATTTTTCGAGGTTTTATCTGTAAATCTTTACCATTTATCCTTAGATATTGTATAATTTGATCGGCTAGGGTAGAGGCTTTCTTTTCCATTTCAATTGGGAAAATAAGTCTAAATTCCTTACAGTCAATCTGATGCCAATTTTGTGACGGAGGGGCTTGACTGTCTTCAAAAATTTGACAGTAACTAGTATGGAAAGTGAAAATAGAGAATATTAAAGATAACAGGTAGATTTTCATGTACTTACGGTAGTTTTATATCGTTGTTTTCATTGATTGCTAATTAGTTTAGTATTATTCCTGTTTGTTAATTTAATGATTTATTTACCATTTGGTTATTAAGTGGTTATGTTATAGTTTGTTATTATACTTGTGCTTTTTTATAAATCGATTACTAAATATAAGTTTTTTATTTTAATTTACTTATTTTGGTGTTTTTTTATTTCAATCAATTGATAATGAGTATTCTGTTTCTTTGTTTCTCTATTTTTACAACTTTTATTCTATCTATTTTAACTGCGTGATTGCTTGATTTTAAAGGAGTATCTGATTCAGGGATCGATTTGGAATACGATTAATCTAAATCGACCTATTAGGAGTTTCTTGATACGCTATAGTTGTGCACATGCGTGGATCTATTTTAATTTATCCTCAAATTCTATTTCAAAAATTTCACTTCTTTCGGATAGATGTGTGAGTGACAATATGTCTTGTTTTTTAATTGTTTTGAATTACCGCGTAGAGTTGCTTACCTTTCTCAAATGAAATGAAAATGAAGTTCATATTGTTTTTTGTCATCGATGCGTAAGTGAAAATAAGTATTTGGAATAGACTATAAATAAATTCTTATATTATTTTTAAAAAGACGATTTTTGCATAAAATTTTAAATACACCGATGTAGCATATTAGTAAAGAAAGGGAACTATGGAAGAATTGGAAATGCAAGTTGAACAAATTGAACAGTTCATTGAGTCGAAGGATACTGATGGATTACAAGCATATTTAAATGAACTAAATATTTCAGATGTGGAGGCACTGATCGATGAGCTTCCCGAGTATGCCCATATCTTCATCGAGACCTTAAATCTGAACCGTGCTGTTAATGTATTTCGTATCTTGGATTTCCCTACCCAGGAGCGTATTTTTAAGAAGCTTTCTGGTGGTAAAATTAGTGAACTGATTAATGAAATGCCCCCCGATGATCGAACTTCATTTTTTAGTGAATTGAAGGATGGTGATGTCGTAAAACAATTAATTATTTTATTACCTCCAAAAGATCGGAAAGAAGCTCTTTCTTTATTAGGATATCCGGAAGATAGTGTTGGTCGTTTGATGACGCCTGATTATATCACTGTCAAACCTCACTGGAATATCATTCGAATTTTAGAACATATTCGTCAATATGGAAAAAATTCGGAAACTATTGATGTGTTATATGTTATTGATGCTGCTGGCAAATTGATCGATGATATTCGTATTAAAGATGTCCTGATGGCAGACCCCAATGTTGTCGTTGGTGATCTTATCGATAATAGATTGATTTCTTTAAATGCCAATGATCCTCAGGAGGAGGCTGTTAATATCTTTCGAATGAATAATCGTGTTGCATTGCCTGTTGTTGATAAAGCGGGAATCATGTTGGGGATTGTGACGATTGATGATATTTTATGGGTCGCAAATGAGGAGTATACTGAGGATATGCAGCGGTTTGGGGGAACGGAGGCTTTGGATGAACCTTATTTGGATGTATCTATTGTCAATCTGGTCAAAAAGCGATCTGGATGGTTAGTGGTCTTGTTTTTTGGACAATTGTTGACAGCTACCGTCATCGAGCATTTTGAGCATCAATTAGCGAGTGCTATCATGCTTTTTGCTTTGATGCCACTCATTATATCGAGTGGTGGTAATAGTGGCTCACAAGCTTCGACATTAATTATTCAGGCCATGGCACTGGGTGAGGTTACACTAGGTGATTGGTGGAGAGTGATGAAGAGAGAATTAGTCTCTGGATTTATGTTGGGTCTTATACTTGGGATTTTAGGATTTATCCGAATTATGACTTGGCAGGGATTTTCGCATGCTTATGGTGAACATTGGGTTTTAGTCGGTCTTGTGGTCAGCTTTTCGTTGGTAGGTGTTGTGCTTTGGGGTTCGTTGATGGGATCAATGCTCCCTTTTATTTTAAGAAAACTTGGTGCAGATCCTGCCAGTTCGTCGGCTCCATTTGTATCCACTTTAGTTGACGTAACGGGTCTTCTGATTTACTTCACGTTTGCTGTTTTGCTCTTAAAGGGTGTTTTGATCTAAATGGGATAAAAATTATTCTTGTTGGAAGCGAGGGAGTTGCAAAAAATGTTTTTAAAAGATTTGTAGGATTGCAATAATCTTCCGATAATTGCATCACCGAAACGGAAATGACGCTTCGGAAAATTAACCGGATTCCTGAATAGCTCAGCTGGTTAGAGCATCTGACTGTTAATCAGAGGGTCGCTGGTTCGAGCCCAGCTTCAGGAGCAAAGCGATTTTAGATAGTAAAATCGTCATTCAATCGATAGTCTAGATTGAATTTATTTAAAAGATAAGAATGTAAATTCTTAAAACCAAAAAGAGCTATAGCAATATACTCTTGAATGATTCCTGAATAGCTCAGCTGGTTAGAGCATCTGACTGTTAATCAGAGGGTCGCTGGTTCGAGCCCAGCTTCAGGAGCAAAAGGGAAAGCACGGTAAAACGGTCGCTTTCCTTTTTTTTATCCCATAGTCTGCTCTAAGCCGGAGGTGTAAGTTCATAAATAAAGCCGACATTGGCGCTTCGATCTTGCCCTCATTATAGGTCAACTTTTCGGTGAATACCAATGAACAATCTCCATACAATTATAAAAACTGATTTTAAATTTCTAGATCATCAGAAAATCGTATTATTCCTTTTGTTTATCTCTACCATTATCTAAATCTATTATATTTGTATGATGACGTTAATGGATATTTTTTATGGCAATTTCGAACTTGAAGATATCCTCAGCGATCTCATAAGTTCGGCACCGGTTCAAAGATTAAAAAATATTCATCAGGGAGGTGCGGTTTTTTTGGTTTCACCACATGTTAGTCACAGCAGATATGAACATGCGATCGGAGTGATGCTTCTTGTGAAGAAACTTGGAGGTAGTCTGGAAGAGCAGATTGCTGCCCTTTTGCACGATGTCTCCCATACTGCTTTTTCACATGTTAGCGATTATGTTCTGCAAAAGTCAGGAGAAGATTATCATGAGCAAATTTTTAAAGAAGTAATTGCAAATTCCACTATACCATCTATTCTCACTAAACATGGATTCAGTACTTCTTTACTGGAAGATCCAAAATATACTTTGCTTGAGGTGCCCCTTCCTGCCCTTTGTGCGGATAGGATTGATTATACGATGAGGGATTTATATCATTTTGGCTTAATCAATATTGTTGAGGTGCATCATTTTATAAATGAACTTGCTGTTCAGGATGGGAAGATTGGTGTTAAGAGTGAAAAGACCGCTTTATGGATTGCCGGTAAATATGTTCAGCTCAATAATGAGTATTTTAGAAAACCCGAACATGTATATGCCAATACGAAGTTTTCTGAATTGATTGCTCTTGGATTGGAAAAAGGTGTTATTATTCTGTCTGATTTCATGAAAGATGACCCTGCCGTTTTATCGACGATAAAATCTGATCCTGATCTCAATCTAGAACTGCAAAAAATAAAAAGCCTGGACGATTTTGAAAGATTTTCTGCTTCTGGATCCGGAAAGACCTTTAAGGAAAGGATTCTGAAACCGATGGTCATTGATCATGCGTGATCATTACTCTTTGCTAAATGTATCTTATATAGTGATCATTTCTTATATCGATTCTTATATCGATCAATTTAGGTGATGAAACAATCATCTGATTTGAGAATTGCGCATGAGAAGACAAAAATTAAAGCCTTTCCATTTTGGAAAGGCTTTCTGCGTTTATCTTGTTTTTAATCGATGTTCTACCATCCCTTTGAACTGATTGGGGGATAAATCCTTTAACTTCTTGATTTGGGTCGTTGATGTCCGTATACTTGAAATTGCAGATGAGCTATTGAGATAACTGCCCGTGGTAATGTAATTATAGGCTGCTTGTAATGATTGCTCTTTTAAGTCTCCCAATGCATAATCTGCATCATCTCTGCTAGCTTTATCAACGGACATGCCATCAAAGTAATCACTTTCATTCTTTGAATTCTTCGATGTAAACATGCTCATGTAGACATCATAACCTCCAATAGTCAAAGGAAAGAATCCGACCGGTTTTCCATAGGTTTTTTCACCTACTAATTTTACATTTAAATACGGCTTAAAGATGTTAATGAGTAGTTCACTGGCCGAAGCAGTATTATCTGTAACAATAAATACAATGGATTTGATATTTAAATTTCCGGTTGGGGCAAACTTAAATGTATTGCCAGAAACACTATAATCAATATTACCGTAATTACTCGTTACAGGATTTCCCATTCGATCCGTTGTCTGATAAGGCAGGTTCTTCAGATATTGCGTTTTGTTGTTTTGCATGGTACTATTATAATGTTCTGAAAACATCAGCTGCCCATTTAGAGAGGCTGGAGCAATTTTATTGGCAATAAACTGAGCAGTATTGATGTAGCCACCACCATTATAGCGTAAGTCGATAATCAGATCCGTAACACCTGCAGTTTGGAACTTATTAAAGGTGTTGGTCAGATCGGCTTGTGTATGTTCCAAGCTAGAAAATGAAGTGAATGCAAAATAGCCAATTTTATTGGCTCCACTGGTATACACACTATCTTTGACAACTGAACGAGTTTTATATCTTGCTTTATTTAATGTGAATTCAAATGATTTTCCATCAAGTTTTATCCCTTTGATTGTGGTTGATTCACTATCAAATAGGGCTTTGTTTAGTGCTGTTATTTCACTGTTGAAGTTGGATCCATATTTAATGCCATCGATATGTGTGATTACATCTCCACGATCTAACTGCTTTATAGCGGCTGGAGAACCAGTATAGGTTAATTGTATTTTAATGTCGTAGTCTGTATTGGTTCCATAAAGACCTACTTTCAAACCAAAGTCATTTCCATTTCCTTCTAAGTCGAGAGATGCTGATTCGTTCTTTCTAATAAAAGCGGTACTCCCATTATAACTTTCTTTGTCGATATAACTATATTTTGTTTCATTATCGGAACTATATTCATAAGGTCGTGTCGTCTTCGGATTTATACCGTAACGTGTAATGGCAAATAGTTCGGCGTTGAGGTTTTCATATTCATCAGTTCCTTTGCTGTATTGTCGTGGATTGAAAACGGTATACGTCGGAAGATCGGTGTTCCATAAATATGCATCTGTTGCATAATAGAAAAGAGAGTCTGTCAATCTTTCGATACGTGTGGTTTTTGTATCGGGCTCTTTTATCGGTTCATCATCTGTTACATTTTTTTTGCTACAACTCACAACAAGTGCGGCTAAGAGAAGAAGGGTGCTTGTTTTTACAGCAACTTTGTGCATAAGGGAATAAATTTAAATCAAATTATTAAAGTAATAGGATGATGTAATTGCTTTGTTTTCAATCGCTACTATTTTATAATCTAAATATGATCATAATTTCGATAAAAAAAAAGTAAAAAATATTTAAAATAATTTGGAAATACGTTGAATTTAGCTATTTTTGTGGCATCAAAAGAGAAGGATATATAGTCATCTTTCTTGAGAAGATTCCTGAATAGCTCAGCTGGTTAGAGCATCTGACTGTTAATCAGAGGGTCGCTGGTTCGAGCCCAGCTTCAGGAGCATTAGGTTAAACCGGCTAAAAAGCCGGTTTTTTTTGTTTAAAGTTATTTATTTATACACTATGAGTTTAGTAGTAATGGGTACGGTGGCATTCGACGCTATCGAAACACCTTTTGGTAAGACAGATAAAATTGTTGGTGGAGCGGGAACTTTCGCAGCACTTTCAGCGTCTTTCTTATATGACCAAGTAAAATTAGTAGGCGTAATCGGTGAAGATTTTGGAGATGATAATCTCAATATCATTACGAGTAAAGGTGTAGATGTTGAGGGTATCCAGATCATAGAGGGGGGTAAATCATTTTTCTGGGCTGGTAAGTATCATAACGATATGAACAGTCGTGATACCATCACTACTGAATTGAATGTATTGGAAAATTTTGATCCGATTATTCCTGAGAGTTACCAAGATTGCGAATTTTTGTTATTGGGCAATGCGACTCCTCAAGTTCAGATGACGACTTTAAATCGCCTAAAAAACAAACCTAAATTGGTTGTTTTAGATACCATGAATTTCTGGATGGATATCGCTATGGATGATTTGAAAGCGGTATTGAAACATGTTGATGTATTAACTATTAATGATGGTGAGGCTCGTCAGCTATCTGGTGAGTATTCGTTGGTAAAAGCTGCTGCTGTTATTCTTGAAATGGGACCAAAATATTTGATCATTAAAAAAGGAGAGCATGGTGCTTTATTATTCGGTGAAGGACAGATTTTCTCAGCTCCAGCATTGCCTTTGGCTGAAGTATTTGATCCAACCGGTGCGGGTGATGCGTTTGCAGGTGGTTTTATCGGCTATTTGGCTAAAGTGAAAACAATTAACTTTACCAATATGAAAAATGCTGTGGTCTATGGATCCGCATTAGCATCATTCTGTGTTGAGAAATTTGGTACTGAACGCTTGCAGACTTTAACGCAGGAAGAAATCGAAGCTCGATTGAAGGCTTTCGTTTCTTTAGCTAAATTTGATATTTAATTATCCTATTTTTCCTATTATTGGAAACTTAAGAAATACTTGATCTGAGTGAGGAGCTTCTGAAAGCTCCTCAGTTAGGTCTTGACCCGCCCAATGCTCATAGTGTTTTCCGGATCTCCACAATCTACTTGCTGTGACATCGTATATTAATCCTTGAAAAGCCACCCATATTTCCGGCCGATCTTGACCATTTCTCAATGCAAGTTTCGATTTGGAATATACGGGAAGTGCTTCATGATGATCCATGAATCGAAGGTATAAAACTTAGTCGATAAGTTTATAAGTTGATAATGATTTTTTCATAACTTTTCGAGCGATATGTATTCGTGTTTTGACAGTACCAATAGGAATTGCTAAATATTCTGAAATTTCATGATACTTAAATCCTTCAAAATACATGCTAAAAGGGACATAGTAGTCTTCTGAAAGCTTAGAAAGCGCGGTATGTATATCTTCCATGACAAATTTATTTTCACCTTGGTTTTTTGATGCTGACAAGATCAAGTTAGCACTTGAAATTTCTTCTTCTTTAGTTATGAAAGAATTCGTTTTAACAATTCTTCTGTAATTGTTAATGAATGTATTTTTCATAATAGTATATAACCAACCTTTTAAATTGGTTCCCTCTCTAAAGTTGTTGAAATAGGTAACAGCCTTTAACATTGTGTCTTGCACCAAATCATTTGCATCTTCGGTGTCATTTGTAAATTTCTTTGCATAGTGTTTTAGGGAGTCGGATTGCTCTACCACTAATGAGTTGAATTCATACTTAGTCATATCACTGAATTTATATTCACTTTAAAATGAATGGTTTGCAAAACACTGAGAGAGAAATAAAATGTAAATTCCTCAGCGATTTTAATACGGTTCAGTAAACCGATTGCAAATAGTATGCTAATTATTGAGAATTGATATTAAATTAATAAATATTTAACAGGAAGTTTCGTTTATAGAAAAGTTGTTTTTCTATAAACACTAATTCAAATACCTAATAGGGCGCTTTTTTATAAAAATTTTTATGAAATATTTTTTTATTAAAAATCAAAAAATATTTACTTCACGTTCTAATTTCACATTGAATTTTTGATACACATCGTTTATTATTTTAGACGATAATTCAAAAATTTCATTTCCTGTAGCTGATTGTATATTTATTAGTACAAGGGCTTGGTTCTTCCATACACCTGCTTGACCGATGACTCGACCTTTCCAGTTGCATTGCTCAATCAGCCAACCTGCGGCAAGTTTTACACGTCCATCTGGCATATCATAACTGATCATATCTGGAAATAATGATTTGATCTTCTTGAACTGCTCAGCCGATATAATTGGATTCTTGAAAAAACTTCCTGCATTTCCAACTGTGCTCGGGTCTGGTAATTTTTCGACACGAATAGTCGACACCACTTCTGCAATATCTCGTATCGTAGGATGTGTTATTTTGCGTTTTTCAAGCTCCGTGCTGATTGCTCCATATGAAGTGTTGATCGATGGAGTAGTTTTAAGTTTATACGTTACCTCTGTAATAATGTATCTACCTTTTTGTTCGGATTTGAAAATACTATCTCGATAAGAAAATTGACAATCTTCATTATAAAAAATCCTAAATACACCTTCAAGTGTATCAAAGGCGACGCAGCTGTAAAAAATATCCATAAGTTCAGTGCCATAAGCTCCAATATTTTGGACTGGAGAGGCTCCGACTGTACCAGGGATAAGCGCCATGTTTTCTAATCCGTTGTAATTATTATCAACACAGAACCATACGAGATCATTCCAGATTTCGCCGGCTGATGCGGTTAGGAATATTTCCTGATGAACTTGGTTTGCATTTATTCCTTTGATGTTAATTTTGATGATATAGCCTTCATAGGGATGGGTGAATAAAATATTACTTCCACCGCCTAATGTCAGAAAGTCTTTTTCGAATATACCAGACTCATAAGCATCCAATAATTGAGTTGCTTCAGTGATCTCAATGAAATGGTGTGCAACTTCCTCAATGCCGAATGTGTTGTATTTTTTTAAAGAAATATCTGATTGTATGTTTATACCCATTGTTGACTAGTTTTTTCAAAAAATCAAAAAAATAAATTATCTTTATATAATAGTTAGTAAAGATAGTACAAAGCAGTAATTAAGTATAATTAATTTTTGAATTGATGGCAAATGCGGATTTAAAAAGAACGAGGATATTGGAGGCGGCAACACGTAGATTTGCGCATTTTGGTATGGCAAAAACAACCATGTCTGAAATTGCTACTGATTTGAATTTTTCAAAAGCACTGCTCTATTATTATTTCCCGGATAAGAATAGTTTATATTCTGCTGTATTTGAATACGTCATTGATAAAATGGTTCAAGATATTAAAGAAAAAATTAATACTTGTGATGATTTTGAAGAAATCATGATGTATACACTTGATAAAAGGGTTGAACAAATCAATAAGTACTATAATTTATTTGAATATACGATCAATATGGTCAAAGAGCTCCCTGAAGAATTGGAGCGTGTATTTAAAGAATCACATGTAAGGGAAGTCGAACTTTTTGTTGAAATATTAGTGATCGGCGTAGAGCACAATAAAATCGAGGTTGAAGATATTGAAGAGACAGCTCGAATTTTATTATATTCTTTATTTGGAATGCGCATGGGCATTTTGAAAGATATGAAAAACATGTTATTCCCGACCAAAGATGAGTTTGACGATATCTTGAGTTTACAAAAAAAGATGATGAAGATTTTCTTAAAGGGTTTAAGAAAATAGTTGTATATACATTATTTCTGCTTGATCGCTGTTATGATCTGTTGAGCATGAATTCTGGAATTTTCTATAAACCATAAATGAGTGTTTAGACCTCCGCATACAACACCTGCAAGATAAAGACCTTTAACGTTAGTTTCCATTGTTATAGGGTCATGCTCAGGAATACATGGAGACTCTTCACCGATATGAATTCCGACAGATTTTAGGAATTTGAAATTTGGCTGATATCCGGTCAGAGCCAATACAAAATCATTTTCTAGTACAACTTCAGCATCTGGCGTATGGATATAGGCGTGAGATTGGGTTACCTTGCTCAGTGTACTATTATACAATACGCGAATCTCACCAGCAGCAATCCTATTCTCAATGTCAGGTTTGACCCAGTACTTGACTCTTGGACTGATTTCTTTTCCACGTATAACAAGGGTAACATCTGCCCCTTTTCTAAAGGTCTCTAAAGCTGCGTCAATAGAGGAATTACTGGCGCCTACTACAATCACTTTTTGATTGACATAATAATGTGGATCATCATAATAATGTTTGACCTTATCCAAATCTTCTCCAGGAATGTTTAGTTGCATAGGAATATCATAAAAGCCAGTCGCAATGATGACGTATCTGGATGTATAGCTGTCTTTAACCGTTTGCGTATGGAAGCCAAATTCCGTTTTGTCAATTGATGTGACTTCTTCAAATAAATTAATTTTTAATTTGAACTTTTGTTGAATGCGTCGGTAATACTCCAGCGCTTCGGATCGCTTAGGTTTGGGCAATGTCGTTACGAAAGGTATATCTCCAATTTCTAATCGGTCTGATGAAGAAAAGAAAGTCATATTTTGGGGATAATGATAAAGTGAGTTGACAAGACATCCTTTTTCCAATATAAGATAGCTGAGATTATTCAATGATGCTTCTAAAGCACAGGCAAGTCCTATTGGGCCCCCACCTACGATGATGATATCGAAATAATTATCTTGCATAATTGCCATTTATTTTAACTATTGTACCTTTTTGTTTAACATCGGGTC
Organism: Sphingobacterium sp. MAE; assembly: GCF_056711605.1. Lineage (NCBI taxonomy): Bacteria > Pseudomonadati > Bacteroidota > Sphingobacteriia > Sphingobacteriales > Sphingobacteriaceae > Sphingobacterium > Sphingobacterium sp. MAE. The sequence goes on from NZ_CM160044.1 coordinate 1,148,825, forward strand.
GATTTCCGCGCTTGTTTTTTCTTTTAATTGCTGTACCAACTTTGCAATATCTGCTGCGATTTTATTGATAAATTGTAGTTGCTCTGTTAGTAAAATACTGTTTTCGTCCCTGATGTCATCTATTGCTATGAGAGTTTCAGGTATCTGAAAATCGACTGGTGTAAATGGATTTTCTTCATTGGGATTACTTAAATCTCTGATTGCACTTTCTAAGGAGCTTAATATCTTACGAATCAATTTGATATGTTCTTTTGTGATGCTGTGATTAGCTCTTGATGAAGTAACCTGATTATGTAAGGTAACTGCAAATGATGCTAAAACATGATTAAAAATAACAAACTTATTGACATCTTTTGTGTATTTCTGTTTGTTTTTGGGTTCTGTAAGCATACGTTGAAATGTTGATCCCATGTTGGCTGTTTCTACATACAGCTTTTTTCTAACCAACTTATATTCTGTAACTGTTGGTTCATTTCCTGCAATCTCTTTGATGGTCAATGCAATATAGTGATAACTTGCTTGGAGTAGCTTTTGCATAGAGACTTTAACTTGTGTTGACTCCCAATTTGGGAAGATAACATAACTGGAAAGGAATGCAATCATACCTCCAATAAAGGTATCAAAAATTCGCTCTTTTGTTACTTCAATTGTATTTGTACTGACAAAACTCAGCATGATCAGTACATAAGGCGTCATGAATATAACTGCTACAATATAATTGACTCGAAAGAGACTATAAGCGCTTAGGAAGAAAAATATGAGTAGTACAAAGCGAATGGTTTCATCATGTACCATAAAAAGGATGAAAGCTCCGATCAGTCCTCCAATTATGGTCCCCATTAGGCGCTGGATATTTCTTGATTTTGTTAATCCAAATCCTGGTTTTAAAATGACCATTATCGTCAGCAATATCCAAAATATATTTTGGCTGATATGAAATGACTTGGCTATAAAATAAGATAATGACATGACGATGGCCATGCGCAACGCATGTCTAAAATAAGTTGAATCTAAGGTTAGATTTTCTCTTATTTTTTTTAAATCAATAATGGATGGTTCAATGAATTTTTTTGCCTCATCGATTTCTTGCTTATTAATTTCTGTCGATTTTATGTGCGAATAGCTATAAATATCATTGATATGACGGATGATGTCTCGAACATTGATTAAAATTTTTCGAAGCGCAATGGCATTATATTGAAGTTCTTTTTCCACTTGATCGATCCTTTTGTGCATTAAATTGATCTCTTGATCAAAGTTGTACATTGGGGTTGGTATTCGATTTGCATTTAATTGATAGGCGATATGATCTAATTCATTCGTTAATTTTAAGATGATATGTTTAAATTCATTTAAAATACCGGTATGTCCAAATTTTTCACTGACTGCATTATAATCATAATGAGTTGCCATACTTTGCTCAAAGAGATCAATAATATCATTGAATACGAATGTTAAATACCGTCCAGTTTTGGTGGTATCTTTGATGGATCTTTTGCTCTGAAAGAGTAGATTTCGTACGTTTTCTTGATGGTCGTTTACTTCGACTTGTTTATCTATCAGTTTCAGATAATTTTTATCATTATCAACATTGATGTCGTAAAAATTAGCTTTTAAACGTAGGTAATCGGCAACATGACGAATGGATTCTGCAAGTTCCTGTTGCGTTAGTCTATAGGGTCTAATTTGCGTGATCGATAAGCTGATGATAATATACCAAAGGCAACCTATGGAGTAATAAAATAAATAGGTAAGTGCGCTGTCGAGTGTAAATGGTGTATCAACATGTATAAGCATCATCAACATGCACATCAACCCGACATTCGCTGCACGAGCATTGAACACTGCAAACATGGCAAAGATAAAGCACAAGGCAGCAATTAATATCGTTAGTAAATAAATATTGGAATTTACAGCGACTGTCAGAATAAAAGTTATAATTGTTAGTATCGCTGCAAAATACATCCCTGTACGACGGTGAGAGGGGGCGCCTGGAGTATCTGACAATCCAACCAACAGTGCTCCTAAGGACACGAATGTTCCATTTATGAACTGGCCCATTGCCGCAAAAATAATGACTGGAATGATACATCCGATGGTGATCCTGATACCATCGGCGAAGTATTGGCTATAAAAAAAACTTTTTATCTCTTGTGTCTGCTTCATAATCTAGAATACAAACAAATATACAAGATTGAATAGGAAAAGCTATGCTTTTTATTGTAAAAGCATAGCGGGTTCGTATTTGAAGATCGGTAATTAAATACCTGTTATTTTAGTTTCTACATTTCCTCTGGTAGCCTTTGAATAGGGGCATACATGATGTGCTTTTTCCGCAAGCTTTTGAGCTTGTTCGGCGCTAAGAGTAGGTACATGTAAATCAATTTCTGCAGAAATAAAGAAGGCATTGTTTTCTTCGTTAAATGATGCGCGTACCGTCACTGTAGCATCGGTCATATCGACGTTATCTTTTTCTCCTACTGCGGCAACGGCTCCTAAAAAACATGAACTCCATGCTGCTGCAAATAATTGCTCTGGATTGGTCGCGTTTCCATCACCGCCCATAGCTGTTGGTTTTTTTACAATTAAATCAATGATACCATCTGAAGATTTTACTTCACCATTACGTCCGCCAGTTGCAGTAACTTCTGCTGTATAAATTTTTCCCATTTTGTAACATTTAGTAATTTGTACTTGATCAAAAATAATATAACAAGTGAAAAACGTTTTTGTTCTTAATAATATTGTAATTTTAAGATGTTATTATTAGTTTTTTTTCATTTAAATGATTATTTGAATATAAATTTTATATATTTGAATGTTTGATCATATTCAAACGTTCTCCATTAACTACAACTGTTTTTTCTATAATATGAAATTAAGTACAAAAGAAGCCGTTTTTCAAAACGAAGTTTTGACGCGATTTGAACTTTTTAAAAGTCTATTTTTAACGCTACCCTTCCAACAGGTAAAGGATACGGGTACCTTATTACCTTTTTTTGCCAAACACTGTGAAAATGGAGTAGAGAAGCATCAAACTCCGGAAGATATCATCAATACTTTTTTTGAGCAGCATGAAATTTATTCGGATGAGGAAACTCAAGTCGATTTGTTATTTCGATTTGTACAATACATCGAAAGACAGGTGGTGCTTTTTGATGCAATTGAAGATTCTTCATTTAAAGCAATTGGTAAAACAGATCAATCTTCACAGCTTGGGTCTTTAATTAAATCTTCAGAAACAAATCCGGAACTTAAGCGAAAAATAGTTGCGAAACTAAAAGATTTCTCTGTCCGCCTTGTATTGACTGCTCACCCGACTCAGTTTTATCCTGGATCTGTATTGTCGATTATCAATGATCTGATCAGTGCAATCAAAGAGAATGATATTCATAATATTCATTTATTATTGCAACAACTTGGTAAAACACCTTTTATCAATAATAACAAGCCTACTCCGGTTGATGAAGCGATTAGCTTGGCTTGGTTTCTAGAAAATGTGTTCTACAAAGTAGCTTCTGAGATCCAAACTTATATTGATGATGAGCTGGGGATTGAGACAGAGGAAGTGAGGCAATTGATTGAGCTTGGTTTTTGGCCAGGGGGGGATCGCGATGGAAATCCAAATGTGAGTGCTGATAGTACTAAAAAAGTGGCAACACTTTTAAGAACTATTTTATTCCGTTGTTATTACAGAGATTTCAGAGTGGTGAAACGCCGTATTACTTTTAGAGGTGTTGAACAATATATGGACAATCTACAGGAGCTATTTTATGAAAATAGTTTTAATCCTGTTGAAAACCCTGTCGATGAGACTGCTCATATTATTGAAAATTTAAAAGCTATTCAGGAGGTACTGAAAGAAAAGCATAATAATCTTTTCGTGGAGATCGTCGATGATCTTTTGCGTAAGGTAATGACTTTTGGTTGCTTTTTTACAACATTGGACATTCGCCAAGATAGTAGTATCTTGACTCAAACTTTTGATTATATCATTAAAAAATACTCTAAAGAAACCGGTATTTCTGCTGATTTTGGATCATTGTCCGAGATAGATAAGCAAGAGGCCATCAATTTTAAGGAGTTGGATCTGAAATTTGATGATGAAGCTACAGCATTGGAAAAAGATACGCTAGAGGTGATCCGTTTGCTCAAAAATATTCAAAAATCAGGTTCTGAACGTGCTGCGCAGCGTTTTATCATTAGTAATTGTCAGCAAGCAAGTGATATTTTAGGTTTAAGACAACTTTTCTTATGGTCAGGATGGACCAAGGATGCCTTGACAATTGATTTTGTACCATTATTTGAAACTGTAGATGATTTGACCCGCGCTGCAGATGTGATGAAATCCCTTTATACGAATAAGGAATATGCAAAGCACCTTAAATTAAGAGGGAATAAGCAAACGATCATGCTGGGTTATTCGGATAGTACTAAAGATGGGGGATATCTAATGGCTAATTGGTCTATCTACAGTGCAAAAATTGAATTAACGGCTATTGCTAGAGAATATGATGTTGATCTTGTATTTTTCGATGGTCGTGGAGGTCCACCTGCAAGGGGAGGAGGTAAAACGCAAAGATTTTATGCTTCAATGGGACAGGAAATTGCGAATGATCATATTCAATTGACTATACAGGGACAGACTATCAGTAGCCAATATGGTTCTTTAGATACTGCCCGATTTAATATTGAACAGCTTTTACATGCTGGTATTATTTCCGATCTTAAACAGCGATCGAGTGATACGTTGACTCCACATCAAAAAGGTATTGTCGATAAATTAGCTGATCTGAGCTATAATAAATTTATGGATTTGCGTAAAAATCCTTTATTCTTGAGTTATTTAGAAAACCTATCACCATTAAAGGCGCTATCGTCTATCAATATCAGTAGTCGCCCAGTTAAACGAAATTCGGATAAGGAATTGAAACTTAAAGATCTGCGTGCGATCAGTTTCGTCACTGCGTGGAGCCAGTTAAAACAAAATATACCAGGTTTTTACGGTGTAGGTACTGCATTGAAATGGGCAGAGCAGAATAATCTTTGGAAGGATGTACAACAATTATATTTGTCTTCCGGGTTCTTCCAGACATTAATCGACAATTGTATGATGTCCATGACCAAATCCAATTTTGATATTACTTCTTACATGCAATTTGATGAGAAGTATGGTGCATTTTGGAAAATGCTTCATGAGGAATTTTTAGTGACTAAGGAGTACTTACTAAAATTAAGCAATACTTCTAAGTTGATGGAAAACTATCCTATTGATCGCGAGTCCATATTGGCTCGTGAAAATATTGTATTGCCCTTATTGATTATTCAGCATTATGCGATCAAAGTGATCAATGAAGGTAATTTGGATGAAAAGAAACGGGACATATATGCTAAATTGATTGCTAGGACCATTTATGGTGTTGTCAATGCAGGTCGAAATGTGGCATAAAGTTTCAACTCTTTTTTAATAAGAGTTTTGAAGCCCGTTTATTTTATTATTTTTGTGCTGTTAATATAATTGATATGAAATTTAATAAGTTATTTATAGCGGTAGCAGTTTGTGGAAGTTCTTTATTGGCTTCTTGTAACTACCAAACAGGTTTGGATAACCAATATAAAAATTCACGTGCTTCTTTAGCTGATGGAGATGCTTATGCAATGTTTAAATATGTTGGAGAGCAAGGGAATTATTTAGTTAATTTGGCCAAGTTTGCTGAGTCAAAATCGACTTCTGCTGATACGAAAGCATTATCAGCAAAGATTCAGGAGGCATACACTACGATTCTTCCTCAGTTGGATTCTTTATCATTAAGTCTTCATGTGAATGATGCTATGAGAGGTGTTCCTGCTTTTGAAGCACCTGCTGCTTTAGGTACAGACAGTACTGCTGCATTTAATGATAAGGCTTACGCTGATGTGGTAGCTAAGATTCAGGCTGAAGTAAATAACAAATTGACGAAAGAGTCACATAATACTAATGCTGCTGTAAACCATTTTTCACATGAGAGTTTAGAAAAATTACAGGAAGTATATAAACTTGCTGGTGGAAAAGTAGATGAGCATGCACATCACTAAATAAAACTTTATTTTAATGACTGTAAATAAAATAGTTACAGGTGTTTTGTCGTATGGAATGTCCGGAAGGGTATTCCATACGCCATTTATAGCCAATAATGATCGCTTTGAATTGCGGGCAGTAGTGGAGCGATCTACTAAAAAAGCGCATATAGATTATCCCTCCATTATCAGTTATGATCGTGTTGAGGAACTTCTAGCCGATGAGGCAATTGAACTTGTTATTGTCAATACGCCCAATGATACACACGTAGCATTTGCAAAGCAAGCTCTACTAGCGGGAAAACATGTACTGATAGAAAAGCCATTTGCTCCAACGGTCGCAGAAGCGAAAGAATTGTTTGATCTAGGAAGAAAGGTTGGTAAATTTGTGCTGCCGTACCATAATAGACGATTTGATTCGGATTTTAATTCTTTGAAGTCTGTTTTAGAATCCAATAAGTTGGGCGAACCGGTTGAGCTGCATCTACGATTTGATCGATATCGTGCAGAAATAGGTCAAAAGGTCTTCAAAGAAACAAAACGTCCTGCTGCAGGTATCTTATTTGACCTAGGGTCGCATTTATTGGATCAGGTGATCTCATTATTTGGGAAACCCATCTCTGCTGTGAAAAGAACATCTATTCATCGTAAGGATTCGGAGGTGGATGATTTTGCAACATTATTGCTGACTTTTGATCAAGGGCTGACTGTATATATTACAGTGAGTATGTTGGTCTTAGAATCACAATATAGTTTTTTGCTACATGGTACAAACGGAACTTTTGTGAAGAACCGTACGGACGTTCAAGAAAATCAATTACTTGCTGGTGTCAGTCCAATTGATGATCACTACGGTGAGGAAAATGAAGATGCACTAGGCTTATTGACTTATCTGGAGCATGACAATTTGATTTCTGAGCAATTAAAGGCATTAAAAGGTGATTATATGCAATTATTTGATGCCGTATATGAGCAAATCAGAAATAATCGAGCATACTTTGTTACAGAAGAACAGATTTATTGGCAGCTGGAAATATTGGAGCAACCATCTTTGTGTTAAGTTATTATTTTGTTTATAATAATTTAACATAAAATGCACCTTGGCTTCATTTATTATTTATATTTTCGAAACAATTAAAGAGGTATTGTTGATAAGGAATAAGTTATTCCCTTTCAATAAGAAATCAATTTCATTTTTATTTACTTTAACTGTATTAATGTGAGGTATGCTGCGATCGATATCGGCTCAAATGCTGTCAGACTTTTAATTGCTGATATTATTCAAGAAAAGGATGGTTTTTCATTTAAAAAGAATACCCTGTTAAGGGTGCCACTTCGTCTTGGTGATGATGCTTTTATTCATCAAAAATTATCGCCTAAGAAAGCGGAGAATTTAGTGAAGACTATGCGCGCTTTCCGAGATCTGATGGATGTCTATAATGTGGAAGATTATATGGCTTGCGCCACATCTGCCATGCGCGACGTATCTAATGGCCCTGAAGTAGTAAAGAAAGTAAGTGAAATTGGTATAGACATCGCTATTATTGATGGCACTACAGAAGCTGAAATCATCTACAATAGCCACTTGGAGGCAAAGATGGATCTTGATAAGGTTTATTTGTATATAGATGTCGGTGGAGGCAGTACAGAGTTATCTTTATTTGCAAATGCTAAGCTTGTGAATTCTAAATCGTTTAATTTGGGTACGATCCGTATTCTCGATAATAAGGATGAGCAGGAAACTTGGGATGATCTTAAAGAATGGGTAACCAACAATACCAAAATGTACAAACAGGTATATGGTATTGGTACGGGTGGAAATATTAATAAACTATCCCGATTGGCTAGTGAAAAGGCTGATAAACCTATTTCTTATGCAAAATTGAAAGCGCTTTATCATTATTTAACATCGTATTCTTTAAAAGAGCGCATTACGTTATTGGGTTTAAATGATGATCGTGCTGATGTTATTATTCCTGCTACAGAGATTTTCATGACGATCATGAAGTATGGGCATTTGAAACAGATCATGGTACCACGTGTGGGCTTAGTTGATGGTGTGATCCATACTTTAATAAAAAAGAATTTATTAAATCAGGGCGTATAAAATAAAAATTAGGATCTAAGTAAAAAATACTTGCAGATTTTAAAAAAACGTTTAAATTTGCGTTACCATTTTGAAAATAGGCCCAGGTGGCGAAATTGGTAGACGCACCATCTTGAGGGGGTGGCGCCCGTATGGGTGTGGCAGTTCGAATCTGCTTCTGGGTACATCATATTGATGATATAAAAAAGGTCTGGATACTTCCAGACCTTTTTTTATATGTTGTTGGCTCTTACCGTTATTTCTGCAATGTCTAAAACCTCTATTTCTGATTCTTTTTCTTTGATTTTGACACCATCTTTAAGCATTGTCATACAAAATGGACATGCAGCAGCTACAATTGTTGCCTGGCTGTCAATAACTTCTTCGATCCGTTCTATATTGACATCTTTTGTCCCTTTCTCGGGCTCTTTGAACATCTGACCTCCACCAGCCCCACAGCAGAGACCATTGCTCTTACATCTTTTTAATTCTATCAATTGTGCATCTAAACTTTCCAATACTTTTCTTGGTGCCTCGTAAACTTCATTTGCACGGCCTAAATAACAAGGATCATGATAGGTGATCTTTTTACCCTGGAATACATTTCCATCTGCAGGTTTTAATTTCCCTTCATCAATTAACCCTTGGATCAATTGCGTATGATGGATGAGTTCATAATTGCCTCCTAAGGCCGGATACTCATTTTTAAGGGTATTGAAACAATGAGGACAGGCGGTCACTATTTTTTTTACATGGTATCCATCCAATACCTGGATGTTCATCATGGCTTGCATTTGAAATAAAAACTCGTTACCCGCACGTTTTGCTGGATCTCCTGTACAACTTTCTTCTGTGCCTAGTATGGCATATTTGATGCCTACATGTTGTAAAATGCGACAAATATCACGGGTTATTTTTTGTGCTCTTTCATCAAAACTTCCTGCGCAACCTACCCAAAATAGAATATCTGCGGTTTCACCTTTAGCCGTTAATTCGGCCATAGTTGGGACGTGTAATTCTTTTTCCATGATTCTAATTTTATAAAAGTATTATTGTTGCGATGTCCAGTTTGCACGATCCATCTGTGAATATTTCCATGGAGCACCATTATTCTCTACATTTCCAAACATGGCATTGATGCTGGCTGGCGCTTTCGATTCTTCCATGACAGAATACCGTCTTAATTCAACAATAATTTCAAGGGGATTAATATTAACAGGACATTGTTCTACGCATGCGTTACAGCTCGTACAGGCCCATAGTTCTTCGCGTGTTATGTACGTGTCCAATAACGATTTTCCGTCGTCTACAAAGTTTCCATTTGCCTTTATATTTTTACCGACTTCATCTATACGATCACGGGTATCCATCATGATCTTTCTTGGTGATAATAACTTGCCTGTGATATTAGCTGGACAGGAGGCTGTACAGCGACCGCATTCGGTGCAGGTGTAGGCATCAAGTAGATTTTTCCATGTCAAGTCTTGGACATCTTTTGCTCCAAATCGAACTGGCTCATCTGTAGTAGGAGGGGTAAAGCTAGGATCGAGCATTGCTTTTACCTCATTTGTTACATTTTCCATATTTGTTAATTCTCCCTTAGGCCTTAAATTTGAAAAGTACGTGTTGGGGAATGCCAAAAGGATGTGTAAATGTTTTGAATAGGGTAAATAATTGAGGAAGGCAAATACACCTAAAATATGGAACCACCAACAAATTCGCTCAATAACCATTAACGATGAAGGATCGGATGGTAAAAAGGAGATGATATATTGACTGATCGGAAATGATCCTGCAGTGATGTAATGTGACTCACCATAGAGCTGTAATTTTTGATCTGCTGCGTTCATGAGCAGGAACGCCATCATCAATAGAATTTCTGTTATCAGAATAAGATTGGCATCGGTTTTTGGCCAATTCTTTAATTCAGGACTATTGAGACGTTTCAGATGAATCACATTTCTACGAATGAAGAAAATGATACAACCAAGAAGTACGCCAAATGCTAACCATTCAAATGATGCTATCAGCAAATTATAGAAACTTCCTAAAAATGATAAAAATCGGTGTGTCCCAAATATTCCGTCAATGACGATTTCGATCATTTCAATATTAATGATGCAAAAACCGATATAGACAAAAAGATGTAAAATTGCAGGTACAACTCTTTTAAACATTTTCTTTTGACCGAAAGCGACTAGTAGCATGGTCTTAAGACGTTCTGCAGGTTTGTCGTTTCTATTGAGCGCTCTTCCTATTTTAATATTTTTATATATCTGTCTTGCATTTTTTGCAAACAGAATAATCGCGCTAACAAAGCATAATATAAATATAAGTTGGCTAATCATATCTTTTTATAACAGTATATACACAAATATAATATAAATAATATATTATGCTTGCATAATACATTATTTAGAATTTTTAAAAACAATTGGCTGATTTGGATAATTTGATTTGAAGACATATTCATATGAGGAGCCTATAAGTTTTTTATAACTGATAAGTCAATCTTCTGATTCTGTATACTTCAGCATAATAACGTTTAGTGATTTGAATCGAGCGTGCATTTGTAATGCCGGTAAAAATGTTCAAAGATGAAGATTAATCTCGACAATGTGTTGTTCCAAGTAAATGATCTGATAACCAGGTAAGGTAAGGTAAGGTAAGGTAAGGTAAGGTAAGGTAAGGTAAGGTAAGGTAAGGTAAGGTAAGGTAAGGTAAGGTAAGGTAAGGTAAGGTAAGGTAAGGTAAGGTAAGGTAAGGTAAGGTAAGGTAAGGTAAGGTAAGGTAAGGTAAGGTAAGGTAAGGTAAGGTAAGGTAAGGTAAGGTAAGGTAAGGTAAGGTAAGGTAAGGTAAGGTAAGGTAAGGTAAGGTAAGGTAAGGTAAGGTAAGGTAAAACAAAAACAGCAACCTATAAGGTTGCTGTTTTTGTTAAAATCTGAAAGATTTTACAGAGATTAATTCATTATTTTTTTGCTGGTGTCGGAGTAGCAGTAGCTGAAATACCTAATTTGGTTTTAACAGCAGCAGTTAAATCATCACCACCTTGAAAATAAGGAATGTTAGTGCTTGAAATATCAAAAACATAAGCATATCCTTTTTCTTTAGATACGTTGTTAAGTGCTTCTGATACTTTTCTATGAATCGGAGAAATTAACTCTTCTTCTTTTTTGTTTAATTCTTCTTGAGCAACACGTTGGTTTTCATTGATACGAGTTTCGATATCACGTAATTCAGTACCTAATTTTTGCAATTCAACATCTACAGTTTCTTTGTTTGCTTCACTTCTATTACGTGCTTTGTCATTTGCTTCTTTTTGTTTTGTTTGATACATCGCATACATATCTTGAAGCTCTTTTGTTTTTCCATCACTTAACGTTTTCAATTGTCCTTCAGCCGTTTTGAATTCTGGAGTTGATTGAATAATTTCCGCAAAATTGATATGACCAATTTTTTGTTGTGCATGAGCTAACTGAGTTGCAAAAAAAACTGCTACAAATGCAATAGCACCTTTAAATAAATTTTTCATTCTTTTCATGTTAATCTTAAATCGTCTCTTCAAATTATTTTGAGACAAATTTTTGTGTTTCTAATTTAATACTTAATAATACTCCTATTCGTTCTCGCAATATTAGTAAACTAATATTTAGTTTGCAAGTGCAGGATTTGGTTTTAATCCTAATTTAATAATGACGTCATTACTTTTATCAAGTTTTGGATTTGCATATAGGAAAGTCACTTCTTGACCTCTATCTAATATGATGTCTAAGCTTTGTGCTTTTGCTAAATCTTGAATTGCTTTAGAGACACGTTGTTGTATAGGTTGAACCAGTTTTTCACGTTGCTTAAATAACTCACCTTCAAAACCAAACTTTTGCTTTTGATAATCTTTAACATCTTTTTCTTTTTTCACGATCTCATCTTCCCGACGTCTACGCATATCTTCGTTTAATAAAACTTGATCGTTTTGATAAGCTTTATACAATTTTTCGATTTCCGCGTATTGCTGGTCAACATCTTGCTGCCATTTTTGAGATAAATCATCTAATTGTTTTTGAGCAGACGTATATTCAGGAATATGTTTTAAAATATATTCTGAATTCACATATGCAAAATTTTGCGCAAAAGTAGCTGATACGGTAACTACAACAAATGCTATTACTAATATTATTTTTTTCATAAACCCAATCTTTTAATCTTCTGACAAATCTAAAACTAAATAGTTTAATATAATAGTATGCTAAATTAAATAAAAAAATGGTTTAACAGCTATATTATATTAGCCTTTCACAATTTTTAACAGTTGATATTGTGTATGACTTTGCGTTTTGAAATTTTCAAATATATAAGGCTTGTTGAACACATATTTTATATGTCGTAATAATCCTATCAAAACATAATTCATTATGACTGAAGTTAAAATAAATAGTTGATTATTGAAGATATTATATAATTGAAAATATCTTCAAAGTATAAAAGTAATTCTTTTACGATAATTTACTGAAATAGAGAATATTTGTGTTTGACATTGTTAGAATCAATTATAATCTTCATTTGCTCTAGTTTATATTTTCATCATTTATTTGCATTGATCTACTAATTTTGTATTAAGCCTTATAATATGGGACTTAATATATTAAAAAGATTATATTCAAAATGAATATTAGTTTCTTTGTTATTTTTTATCTAATCTAGCAGATCTGACTCACATTAGTATATTTATTTTTAAAAGTATAAAATACTATATAGTAAACTTCCCCAAAATGGGAAGGCTTCAGCTTCAATATAATCTATATTATAATTGGAAGCTATAGAAGCTATTTATCCAAAAACCAAAGTTCAGTTATGCATTGTGTACCAGATCCGATCAAGTATGCACTACGTTACGGAAAAGGATAATACGTTACAGAAAAGGATAAAAAGGCTGTTATTCGGGGCCTGAAGCCGTTTTATAAAGCTTTCCACGAAGAAATGGGCTATGAAAATAAACTGGTCTTCGAAGAGAAATGGGGAAAAGAAATATCCAATAGCTGCTAAGACATGGCTATAAAACTGGGCCAATCTCTCTACTTTTTTTGAGAATGATGAGCAGGTACGTAAAACTATTTACACCACAAATCCAATTGAGGGCATGCACCGTCAGATCCGTAAAATTAGCAAACCGAGCATAGCGAGCTCATGAATACCTATAAAAACAAACACGAATGAATAAACTAAAGGTGCATTTAGTTCTGCGCAGGCTCTTATGAAGTTGATGTTCTTGATAATAAAGGACATCTCTAAAAAGTGGACGATGCCAGTGCACAACTGGGACTTGACCATATCGCAACTTTACATTAAATTTGGAGATAGACTCAAACTTGATAGAGGCTTTTAGCATTAGGTTAGTTATCCAATGACACAGTTCGAGTTACACTCTCTCAATTTATTTTTTAAATTTCAGTTTTCCAAAGTTTACCAGCACCATTTTCAGGTTGTTGTATCGAAAGATATAATGTTTTATCATCTGGAGATACAGAAATTGATTCTACTCGATATTTTACGTGATAAGTGTTTTTTAATTTACCGTCCCAGTCAATTTGTATAATATAGGAGCTGGATTTATCAATTTTAGCCATATTTTCAAAAGTTTTACCATAAAATATTATATATATATAGTTATCAGTTGAAGTAATACCATTTGTATAAATGATAGCATCATCTGATATAAATTCTGTAGACTCATCTATTATTTTCTTCTTTATTATATCATTATGGACTTCAAATTCATTAATTAATTCTCCGTTTAAATCAAAAAAATATATTTTGTTAAAGTAACGCATTCCAGAAATAATTCTATTTTTTTGTTTATTGATATGAAAGTAATTGTCTCCTAATAATTGTGAATATTTTTGTTCTTCTGCGGTTAGATCTAAACTTGGAGGTAATGCTACCCATTTTAGAGATGAGGTATTTAGTTTTGAGTAATTTTTTTGAATAAAAAATATTCCATTTCCAAAATTTGTATTTTTACCATAAATATTATCATCAATAACATGTAATTCACGAGTTCCAGTCTCTGTTAATAGAGGATATTCGTTAATAACTTTCATTTCTTTATCTTGGATCTTAACCTCTTTTAGAAATCCATTTTGATCTGAAATCATGATCGTATTATTGTGATTTGATCGAGCTAACATGGGTCTATAAATGTATTCATTAGCTCCTTTACCTATACTGCCAGAATTGTATAACGGTCTGTTTCGAGAAAAGTTATATAAATTGAGGAACTTTTTATTTTCATTACATAGATCCATTAACATTAAAACAGAATCATTGATAAATTCTGTTTGCAAGTAGCAACCAGGATTTATATTGCAAATAACTAAATCTGAAGAATCTATAGATATGATACTTTTGCTCTTAATAATTCCATTTTCATTATTAAAAATATGATTAGGGTGTGAACAGCCTACTATAAAATGGATCACTAGTAGAAATTTAAATAAATGAAGTAATTGATTTATGCCGTTGTCATTGAATTTCTTTTTGAACATATGCTCGATTGATATTTTAGGTAAACTGCTTTTTTATTAAAAAAAGCAATTTATTTTCTTAAAATAAACTGCTTTATTACCATGCGTTTTTAGACAAACAATCAATATAATTTGATTGTTTTCTTATGTATTATTTAAAGTGCAAATGCTGGTGGAGTAATGGCAACTTTACAGGTAGATCTTCCTGTTACAGACTTGTAATAAGCATAACCTTTACATGGATTTCCGCATTCTAATTCATAGTGGTTATAATTACTTGAATTCCCTTTGACACCACCTGATACGCAATTTGGCTGTGGTTGTGGCGGTTGATTTTGTGCATTAGCATGACTAATACCTATCTCCCATCCGCCCTCGCTGTTTTTTTCGATTTTAGCAAATAGGATAGCAATAAACAATATTGCCGAAGTCATGAAGAATAAGATTTGCTTTGTTCTTTTCATAATTTATAAATTTAGTGTATCACAATTTAGCCTTTTTAATATTAATATGTATTGATGTTTAATTCAAACTTTGTATTACACATCTGCTCTTTAATATTTTGCTTTTTATTTTTTTTATTTGATATAGTTTTTTGATTTGATTCGGAATGAAAATTACCTTAATTGAAAGAGAGTTTTAAAGAATCAAGATAATTTGATTTCTTTACTTAAAGATGGGATGTATTGATTCAATTAAGAATATTAAAAATCATAAATAACTCTTTTTTAATCAAAGTAATTTATGAAATTATAGGGCTCGGTCAATAATTTTTGGTGAATTTTAGTAATTCAAGTTCTAGATCCTTAAGAGAAACTGTATATGGAACTTTTGTTGTATTGGATAGTTCTATTTCTCTAGAGCTATGATATATACAAGTGATATGAATCATATTAATCAAATAAGATTGACTTACTCGAAACATAATTCCACTCGGCTCAAGTCGATTTTTTAGAGTTAGTAAATTTACACTATTAACTATTTCTTCACCTGAATTTAACACAATAACTGAATATGCTCCAGCGGCTCTACAAAAAAGAATATCAAGAACTGCAATAAAAAGAGTTTTTCCTTTAGTTTTTATTATTATTTTATTCATATTGAATTTAAGTAGGTCTATTATGAGTACGAAATGCGAATTAGTCAAAACTAATATTTTGGTTACGATCGTTTCAGTTATTAATAAGTATTAAAACTTTCATAAATTTAATTATAATGATTGACAAAACCAAATTTTGATAATGTATTCATTCCTTGATAAAGAACTAATAGAATTATTGAAATTTTCGACACCATTTTATGAATTAGAATTTTTAAATCGGAATTTATGTGTAACCTTACTTACAAACAGGTTATAATGGTTAATTTATAAATTAGAGACACTGAAAAAGAAAGGACAAAGATACACACATCTAGAGCCAATAGAGAATACTGAGCATATCATTAACTAAATACCGGATAAGCTAGAGTTAACAGGCCAGTTTTGATAATAATTGGGAATATGTGTTAGTTCTATATTATATTCTAAATTTAATCCTCTTCTTCGGCGATTTAATAAAGGAAAATTCTTTCTAATCTTTTAAAAATTAAATACCAAATTTATATTCATATCTACCTATCAAATAAAATGAAATTACTAGCACATTTATTCTTAATGATAATAAATTTATATTTTTTAATAAGGGTATGTAATTGTAATTTTTGGAGTATGTTATTTTAATTTATGTTAGATATTTAAATAAAAAAGGGAGAAATTTATAATTTCTCCCTTTTTTATTTAAATATTATGTCTTAAAATCCTCCCATGTTTTGCATAATACTAAATGTGAAGTTTTGTTTCCATGTACTGCTTGGTAAGCCTGGGATTGGATCAAATGCATGACCGTAATCAATACCTAACATACCAAAGATAGGTAAGAAGATACGTGCTCCAACACCTGCTGAGCGTCTTACTTTGAATGGATTATATTCTGAGAATTTATTCCAAGTATTACCTGCTTCAGCAAATGCTAATACGAAAACTGTTGCTTGTTCATTTAACATTACAGGATGTCTCAATTCCATTTGATATTTGGTATAAATTGGACTTCCTGAATTTCTTGCAATGTTAACATTCTGAGTTCCTTCTGGAATAACAACACCATTGGCATATCCACGCATTGCGATGATCTCAGATCCTTGTAAGAAGTCAAAACCTTGCATACCATCACCACCGACTTTGAAGCGTTCAAATGTAGAAATTCCTGTTTTATTAGAATAACTACCTAAGAAACCAAATTGTGCCTGTGCTTTGAATACCAATTTACCAGCAATCTTTGCATACCATTGTGAATCAAATTTCCACTTATGGTATTCTGTCCATTTGTATTTCACATTATTTTCTGCTGTTTCATAATTGATATTATTAAACAGCGAGTATGGTGGCGTAACTTGAACAGAGAATTTAAGGTTAGATCCTGAAGTTGGATAGATCGGCGCATCAATTGTATTGCGGCTGAATTCTTGTGTTAAGTTAATATTATATGCTGTACCATTGTCAAATAAGAAATAGTTGGCATAATTCTGCAATTTATAACGTTGAAACGATAGGGAAGTGTTGGCTTGGAACCAGTTATCCGGCCATTGTAAACGCTTACCTAAGGTTGCGGTTACACCCGTCATCCATATCCTATTAAGTTCCGAATCTTTTACCGTCTGCTCCCCAGTATAATAGTTAAAACCTCCATATGAAGAACTAGATGTATAGGCGCTTAAACCAAAATAGATTGGTTTTTTACCACCTAACCATGGCTCGGTGAAAGAGAAACTATAGGACTGGTAACGTTTACCTGAAGTCTGTCCACGAATACTTAATTTTTGTCCGTCACCACGTGGCAATGGTTTCCAAGAGCTTTTGTTGAAAAGATTACTTGTAGAGAAGTTATTGAAGGTCAATCCTAAAGTACCGATGATCTGTCCTGCACCATAACCTCCTGATAATTCCACTTGATCTGACGGCTTTTCAGTTAAGTTATATATGATATCTACCGTTCCTTCAGCATGATTAACATTGTCGGGAATCGGATTTGTCTTTTGCTCATCAAAATTACCCAATTGTGCAATTTCTCGAACAGAAGTCATAATTGCCTCTTTTGAAAACTTTTGCCCTGGCTTGGTACGAATGGACCTTAATACGACACGATCATTGGTCACATCATTTCCCTTTATAATGATATTATTTATTGTAAACTGTGGGCCTTCATACATGCGTAGATTGAGATCAATTGTATCGTTGTATATACGTGTTTGTTGCGGATCGATCGAGAATGTCAAGTAGCCATCATTCATGTATAATGAGGCAATATCATCACTATTGCGAGTGGGACCCATTAGTTTAGTAGTCAGTTTCTCTTCACTAAAAATATCACCTTTACGTATTCCTAAAATCCGATTTAAGACAGTGTCTGTATATTTCGCATTTCCTGACCATTTGATATTACCTACATAATATTTAGGACCTTCATATACATCAATATTGACCAAGACATTTTTATCGTCAACTTTAATGACAGAGTCTTGAATGATTTCAGCATCTCGGAAACCTTTATCATGCATCTTAGAAACTAAAGTTTCTTTTGCTTCTTTATATTTTTCTTCTTTGAATTTTCCAGGACCAAAAATACGGAACCATGCTTTTTGCTTGACTCCTTTTAAATTTTTTCGAAGCTGTTTCTGTGTAAATTCTTTATTGCCTGTAAATGTTATCTTTTTGACACGTACTTTATTCTTACGGTCAACATCTGCAATTAAAATCTCATTATTAGCCTGAGCACTATCTTTTTCTGTGCTGATCTTAATTTCTGGATATAAATAAGCTTTCTCTCTTAAGAAGCGTTGGATGGTGTTACGCGTGGTATTGATCAGATTTTCATTGACCACTTTACCGGCATTATCATTTAATCTTTTACGAACTTCTTCTGTTTGGCTTTTACTCAAACCTTTAATGTCTATTCGTGTTAAACGTGGTCTTTCAACAACACGAATATTTAGAAAAATGGTTTCACCTTCTATCTTTTCGGACCATAATTGTACGTCATCAAAAAGCCCTTGAGCCATCATCACTTTTACCACATTGGATGTAGCTTCACTAGGAACTTCAATGTATTGACCAACAACAAGTTTGGATATTGTAATTAATACATTGTTGTCAAGATGCTGCGTTCCTGAAACTGTCACACCACCAATGATATAGTCTTTAGGGGATAAATAACTTATTTGGTTGGGATCATTCAGGTTTATAGCAGTTCCATTCACTTGAGCTTGTGCGAATTGTGGTTGGGTACATGCTAAAAATAATATAACAATAAGTATGCGCTTCATTTATAAATTTTTATTGATGCTAAAGTACATCAATCAGTTGTTAATTTTTGTTAATTAAGAAAAATTTAAGAACCAGCAAAATATGACGGTTTAAAATCAGTTAGCAAAGTTACTAATAAAGATTAGATCTGCTCACTTGTTTTTCCAAATCTTCTCTCACGCTGTTGATAATCAAGAATGGCCTTAAATAGGTCTTTTGTTCAAATTCGGGCCACATCTTATCTAGAAAACAAAATTCGGCATAGGCAATCTGCCATAATAGGAAGTTACTAATTCTGTATTCTCCGCTTGTTCGTATTAACAAATCTGGATTTGGGAGATTGGATGTATAAAGATTTTGTTGAAATACTTCAGTGGTAATCTCTTCGATGTTTAGTTCCCCTTTTAATACTTTTTCTGCAATATTTTTTGTAGCCTGTACGATCTCTTCTTGTGAACTATAGCTTAATGCCAGCGTCAATACACAGTTTGTGTTATGTGCTGTTATATCCATCGTTTCCTGTAATTTTTCTTGACAATTTTTAGGAAGTTTAGATAGATCTCCGATGGCATTGAGACGGACACCGTTTTTTTGAAAGGTTTTGATTTCTTTTTTGAGTGAAGAAACCAATAGTTCCATGAGCGCTATTACTTCCAATCGAGGTCTGTTCCAATTTTCTGTAGAGAAAGCATATAAAGTAAGATGTTTTACTCCAACTTGGATAGTAGCTTCTAGCGCCTCTCTAACAGCCTTGACACCATTTTGATGACCAAAAATTCGCAGTTTTCCTTTTTCCTTTGCCCATCTTCCATTGCCGTCCATAATTATAGCAATATGTTGTGGAAGCTTATTTTTGTCAATATGATCTATTGTGCTCATGTTCTATTTCTTTACTTCTGCCTATCTCCCGATTGGTAAAAACATTTATAATATACGACCTATTTAATACCTGCATAGGTGTAGTCGTAATTTTCATCAACATTAGCTTTATCTTTTATCCACAACTTTTATTGTGTAGTAATGATTGAATGTTGATTAGTCTACTTATGTCTATGATTGAAAATTACTTTGATAAGCAATTTCAGCTTGTCTACCTAAATATCTGTCCTTTTTGATTTGAATATTCAGTAGCCACCCTTTCATTAAATGTAGAATCGTCTAGTCAGCATTGAGCATTATTTGCTCTTTGTAGCACAACTCTTTGGTCTGGGTAAGTTAAATGAATAAGTTGTTCAAAATATTTTGTGGTAAATATAAATCTTTTTGATGAATAGAGAATTAGAAATTATTGCTAATATCAATAATTTCTGACGTCTAATCCCCAAAGTAATTTCTCTCTCAGGGTCTCAAAATAGCTTTCTCCATCTAATCTAATTAAATTAATATAGAAAGGTGCTTTTGTGATTTTCAATCTAACGTTACTTGGTACTGTTTCATTTTTTGAGTCACAGCTCAATATATATTTTTCGGAACGGCTTTCGATTTCTAAATCTAATTCAAATTCAGATGATATGACTACTGGTCGTACATTTAAGTTGTGCGGAGAAATTGGAGTGATTACAAAATTGCCGCTTCCGGGCATAATTATAGGACCTCCACAACTCAGTGAATAGGCTGTTGAGCCTGTCGGTGTAGCAATAATGAGTCCATCTGCCCAATAAGAATTTAAAAGTTCTCCGTTTAAGTAGGCATTGATCGTGATCATGGCAGAACTATCGTATCTAAATACGGTAATATCGTTCAAAGCATAATTGCTATTTCCTCCAAATAATTCCTTATCCGGGGATTCAACAGCTAAAAGTGCTCTTTTTTGAATTTTATAATTTTTAACAAGAATTTGATCAATGGATGTTTCAAAATCTGTTTTGTTTATCGAAGCTAAAAATCCTAATCTTCCGAAATTGATACCAGCGATGGGTATGCCTGAGTTGTGAATTAGGGATACTGCGGATAGCATAGTTCCATCTCCTCCTAAACTTAACATAAAATCTGTGTCGAGAGGAAGATCTGCATTGGAAGTGTACGTAGAAAAGTTTTTAGTACAATCAAATTGTTTCTTTAGAAAATTATAAAAACTATCATAAATCCATATTTCTACTTCTTTCGCAATTAAATATTCTAGTAAATGTCTTACATGGGGAATAACTGAAGGAGTAAATTCTCTACCATAAATTGCCACTCTCATATTGTACAGTATTTTTTATCTAGCAGTGATGATTGTATTTGTTTGCCAAAGATGAGAAAAAACTACCGTATTGCTAAATATTGATGTAATTCATTAATTGTTTGTAACGATCTTCTAGGTCATCAAACTCTTGTAGGGTATTAAAACTTGCCATAACCTTATAGTTTTGTCGTGCGAAAGAGGAAAGTAAATTTGCTATATTGGATTGATTAACCTTTATAGTTACTTGAATTGTCGCATTTTCAAGTATTGCTTGGGTTGAACAATTTAATATTTGACAGTTTTCGACTTCAACCAAATGAGCAATTTTAGACAATGAAAAGTCATGAGCTCCGACTTCTAAAACAATAATCGCTCCAACGTCATTGAGAGATTGTAGTACTGAAATCGTTTTGATTAGTTCTAGCGAGGTCAATATTCCTTTATAATTATTATGTTCATCTAAAACAGGCAAGGTATCCATATGATATGCTGTCATTAAGCGAACTGCATCATAGGGGTGCTGATTTGCCATGACGTAAATAGGATCTGTTTTTAAATGGATCGTAGCAACAGTGAATTGATCATCTAGGGCGTTTAATAAATCATTTTGAGTTATATAACCCAAATAATTATCGCCATCTACGACTGGTAGTAAATGAAATTGGAAATCTTCCATTCGATCTAATGCAAAGGCGATCGTGTCAGTTTGCTTTATGGTCGTGTTTTGTGATAGGGGGATGTTCGCTATATACATGTCCGTTGTTTATCTGTATACTATTGACCTTAAATTTAATAAAATGTTTAAACAATCCGATTTTTATTAATAAAAAAGCTTTATCAGATTAAAGGTCATTAAATTTTTACTTTAACTTTGCACAGTTTATATATTATTGATAATGGATTGTACAAATTTTATCTACTTTTACAAAAGTGCGATTTATATTTTGAATATGTAAGGTAGTTAAATCATAGTACTGGAATTTTTATGGGTGAGGTTGCAAGTCAGAAATTTATTGAAGTTAGGGAAGTAATTCGAAAGAAGAGTCCAAAATTGGCAAAATGGATTCCTTCATTCTTATTAAAATATTTAGAGCGAACTATCCACGAGGATGATATCAATGATATCATGACTCGTTTTGCGAATTTGCAAGGTTTAGACTTCGTAGATGCGCTAATAAAGGACCTGGGTGTTCATGTCGAGTTAAAGGGTGCAGAAAATATTCCGATTGATGAAAGTGTAATTTTTGCTTCTAATCATCCATTAGGAGGTCTGGATGGTATTGCTTTCATGCATGCTATCGGACGGTATCGTAAAGATGTCAAGTTTCTGGTCAATGATATATTAATGAATGTAGGGAATCTACAACCCTTATTTATACCTGTGAATAAATTGGGTGGACAGGGGAAGAGTGGTATTGCTGCTATTGAACAGGCTTATGCTTCTGATACCGCGCTACTGGTATTTCCGGCAGGCCTGGTCTCCAGAAAACAAGCAGATGGAAGGATTGAGGATCTCGAATGGAAGAAAAGTTTTATAAATAAGGCAAAGAAATATAAAAAAGATATCGTACCGGTATATATTGAGGGTAAAAACTCTAACTTTTTTTATAATTTTGCAAGGCTAAGACAGAAGATTGGCTTAAAGGCAAATTTGGAAATGCTTTATCTACCTGATGAAATGTTTTCTCAACGCAACCAAACTGTGACGATTGTTATCGGCGAGAAAATATCTTACACACATTTTGATCAATCTAAGGGCGAAAAAAAATGGGCTGAAGAGGTTAAGCGATTGGTTTACGGAATGTCTCAAGAAAAATAAAATTATGCAAGAAATTATTGCTCCAGTTGATAGAGAGTTGTTAAAAGCTGAGTTGGGTAAAGAGGCTTTTATACGTTACACTAACAACGGAAATAACGAAATATACTTAATCAATTATCATAACGCACCCAATGTGATGCGTGAGATAGGAAGATTGAGAGAATTGACTTTTAGAGGTGCTGGTGGTGGTACTGGATTATCTATAGATATTGACGAAAATGATACTTGTGAAGATTGCTATGATCAATTGATCGCATGGAATCCAGAAGAAGAGGAGGTAGTTGCAGGTTATCGTGTTATTAAATGTGCTAATGCCTCTATGAAAGATGGTGTTCCGAATTTATCTACTGCACATTATTTTCAATTTTCCGAACGATTTAAAAGTGACTATTTACCTTATACGATCGAATTAGGTCGATCTTTTGTACAACCCAAATTTCAGCCTGCAATCGATAACCGTAAAGGAATTTTTTCATTGGATAATCTTTGGGATGGTCTAGGCGCTTTAGTGATGATCAATCCAGATATCAAATACTTATTTGGAAAAGTAACGATGTACCCTCACTATAATAAAGAGGCGCGCGGTATGCTTCTTTATTTTATGGAGTATCATTTTCCTGATAAAGAGAATTTAGTTGTACCTATTCCGAGTTTGAATTGTGAAAATGATTTTTCTAAATATGAGGGTATGTTTGACGGATTAGATTATAAAGAATCTTATAAACTCTTGAATAGTAAAATAAGGGCATTAGGAGAAAATATTCCACCTTTAATCAATACCTATATGAATCTTTCTCCAACTATGAAATCATTTGGAACAGCTATTAATGATGAATTTGGTGAGGTAGAAGAGACGGGGATCTTGATTACAATAGCGGATGTATATCCAGTGAAAAAAGAAAGGCATATGAATACTTTCGAGCGCGATCGCGAGTATGGAAATAAAAAATCAAAGAGAGGCTAAAGCCTCTCTTTTTTTGTATTTCTCTATTTAAGAATCTCTTCTTCTAGAAGTAGTTCTATTTCTATTTTCGGATCTTGGACCTGATGAGGTTCTTCTTCTATTTCCACCAGTATTTCCATTACTAGAGCTTTGTCCATTTCTGCCTGCAGATGCTGGTCTTCCTGATTTCTTCGCTGCAGCAGGCTTTTTTGGTGCTATTCCGGAGATATGTAATGCGTAGGGATGTTTTTCCACTAAAGGAATTTCCATACGAATTGATTTTTGAATATCTAATAGAAAAGCATATTCTTCTTCGTCGCAGAATGAAATCGCTTGACCATCTTTACCAGCTCTACCTGTACGGCCAATTCTGTGTACATATGATTCAGGAATATTGGGTAAATCATAGTTGATTACAAATGCCAGCTCATCGATATCAATACCACGTGCTGCAATATCGGTAGCAACCAATACGCGTAGGGTGCGGTCTTTGAAGTTTTTAAGGGCGTTTTGACGGGCACTTTGAGATTTATTTCCATGAATGGCCGCAGATTGAATATTCTTTTTTGCAAGATCTTTAACGATACGATCTGCACCATGTTTAGTTTTAGAAAAAACTAACACGTGATTTATATTTTTCTCCTTTAAAACATGGATTAACAAATCTTTTTTGTCGTTTTTCTTAACGTAATAAACTTCTTGTTGGATCTTTTCTGCGGTAGTAGATTCTGGAGTGACTTCGACCTTGATAGGATCAACAAGAATATGATTTGCTAATTTTTGAATCTCAGGTGGCATTGTTGCTGAGAAAAATAATGTTTGTCTTTTTTCAGGTATTATTTTAATTAGCTTCTTTACGTCATGTATAAATCCCATATCTAACATACGGTCAGCTTCATCCAAAACAAAAAACTCTAAGTGTTTTAAATCGATATAACCTTGACCATATAAGTCTAATAAGCGACCTGGTGTAGCAATAAGAACGTCCACACCTCTTTTTAGGGCATCGCGCTGTGGCTGTTGTCCAACACCTCCAAAAACTACAAGACTTTTGAGTGGAAGATCTTTTGAATATTGATTAAAGTTTTCTTCAATTTGAATCGCCAGTTCGCGTGTTGGTGTTAAAACTAAAGCACGAATATTTTTTTTCGCAGTTTTAACTTTTGAATAACTTAACATTTGAAGTATAGGAATAGCAAAAGCAGCAGTTTTTCCGGTTCCTGTTTGAGCGCAACCTAATAAATCATTTTTCCTAAAAATGATTGGAATTGCTTGTTCCTGAATTGGGGTAGGAGTAGTATATCCAACAGCTTCCAATGCCTTAAGGATTGGAGCTATGAGTTTTAAATCTTGAAATTGCAATCTAATTATTTATTTGTAAGCGACAAAGGTAACTTAATTTTATGGATTGCAGTTGTAATTTGTTGAAACATTTATTTTATATTTCAGCTAAAAATAAGATTTATACCTACTTATCTTGTTCGAATCCTTCAAAACTGGGATCCACTATTGCTTTCCATTCAGGATGCTTTTTAATATAGGCATATACTAAAGGGCATAGAGGAAACAGTGTGTAATGATGATCTTTTAAATAGTGAAGTGTTTTTTCAATAATTGCAGTTGCGACTCCTTGGCCGGCCAGTTGTGGATCGGACTCCGTATGTATAAGCCAAATTTTGGTAGGTCTTTCTTTGAATGCAATAAAAGCTTGATACTCTCCTATATGAAGCTCAAAATGATTCACTTGATCATTTTTAGTTAAGGATAGATTGATAAATTCTTCTTTCATAGTATTGTTGTTTATTTATATAGCATAATAACAATCGTATTGTTATTGTTTTACATGACAAATAATTATTTTTCTGTGGTTACGGTCTAAATAACATTGGATATGAGGACAGTTATAACGAGAGCGATTTATAAGGAATAGCTTTTGTGCTCATGCCATTAAATACTTTGTCTTATGACGCCTCTTCTAATCCTTTAATATTAATCTTTTTCATCTTCACCAAAGCTTCCATTGCTTTTGGATTTGAAATGAGTACATGAATTTTTTTTGGTATGATTTGCCAAGAAAATCCAAATTTGTCTTTTAACCAACCACACATATTTTCTTGCCCGCCATTTGCGGTCAACATGTTCCAATGGTGATCGATTTCTTGTTGATCTTCACATTCAACAACAAATGAGACAGCATCGGAAGGTTTATAAGATGGACCTCCGTTTAGTCCCATAAATCGAGTGTTATTAATTTGAAAAATAACGACCAAAGGATTGGAGGAAATGATTTTTCCATCTTTAAATACTGAACAGTAGAAGTTTGCTGCATCTTGGGCTTGACCATCAAACCATAAACAATTATAAATTGAATCTGTCATAACTATGGTTGCGTTAAAGTATTATACACCTAAAAATACAAATTAATCATGAATAACAGATATTAAATAAAACAAAAAAGGTTAGAAATGAAAATTTCTAACCTTTTTATTATCTGTTGTCTACGCTCTTATTGGTAGCCCAATAGTTTCATAACTTGTTTTGAATTTTGTTCTTCACCAAATACTTCATAATTAAATGTTTCGTCGCGGTTACGACGAATAAGTACATGTTTTGGTGACGGTAACAGGCAGTGGTGAATACCTCCATATCCACTTAGTACATCTTGGTAAGCTCCTGTGTGGAAAAAACCTAAATACTGTAACTTACGTGTTTTGGGCATAAAAACAGAGCTGGTATGTGCTTCTTGATTATAGTAATCTTGACCATCACATGTAATACCGCCTAAATTAACGCGCTCGTATTCTGAATCCCAATTGTTGATGGGAAGTAGGATATATTTTTGATTTAAAGCCCAAACATCTGGTAAATTTGTGATAAATGAACCATCGATCATAAACCATTTTTCACGATCGTTTTGTAATTTTCTGCCTAATACCTTGTACAAAATGCCTGAAGCTTCTGCAACGGTATATTTGCCAAACTCGGTGATAATATCAGGCTCCATTACTTCATGCTGCGCGCAGATCTGCTTGATTCTGTTCACAATCTCATTGACCATATATTCATAATCGAAATCATGAACTAGAGAATCTTTAAAAGGCATACCTCCACCAATATCTAACGTATCTAAATCTGGGTTTACTTTCTTAAACTTACAGAATAGGGTAACATACTTTTCTAGCTCATTCCAATAGTATGGTGTGTCCGATATACCTGAATTGATGAAGAAATGTAACAACTTAACCTTAAAGTTAGGGTTGTTGGCGATCTTGTTATTATAGAATTCTATAACTTCCTCAATACGAATGCCTAATCTTGATGTATAGAACTGGGAGTCTGGCTGCTCTTCTGAAGCGATACGAATACCCAAAGCACATGGTTCTTCCAGTTCAATTTCATCATCATAGAGATTGAATTCTTCTTTGTTATCTAAGACGGGGATAATATTCTTATACCCATCATGGATCATATCAATAATGTACTGTTTGTACTGATATGTTTTGAAGCCATTACAAATTACTGTAATGTCTTTTGTTACGGTACCTTGACGTTCTAAAGAGTCAATCATCGGCATATCAAATGCAGACGACGTCTCTAAGTGAATTTCATTCTTCAATGCCTCTTCAACAATATGTTTGAAGTGGGAAGATTTAGTACAATAACAATATTTGTAGGACCCTCTGTAGTTGTGTTTCAAAATTGCGGTTTGAAACAAAATTTTCGCTTGTTGAATTTTTTTGCTGACGATTGGCAAATAAGTAAAACGCAACGGCGTACCGTACGTTTCTATCATTTCCATTAAATTCAAATCGTGGAAATACAATTCGTCGTCGATGATTTCGAATCCGTCTTGCGGAAAACCAACACTTAGGTCAAGAAATTCCTGATAGCTCTGCATTTTTTATTATTTTTGCAAAGATATACTTTCAATATGAATACAAGAACAGGGAAGGTGAATTATTTTTGTATTCTATATCAGGGAGTTGCATATTTTACATAATCATTACATGGCGAATTCTATTCAAAACAGACTTATTGAAGTCACTGTTCAAGCTGTAAAACAGCTTTATAATGCAGATATTTCTGAAAATCAAATTGCTTTACAAGAGACACGCAAAGAGTTTGAAGGACAAATTACAATTGTAACTTTTCCTGTTACCCGATTTTCTAAGAAATCTCCTGAGCAGACCGGTACAGAGATAGGTGAATATTTGAAAAGTCAAATTACAGCTATTTCAGATTTTAATGTTATTAAAGGATTTTTAAATATTTGTCTTGCTGATGAATATTGGATTTCTCTTTTAAATGAAACAATCGTGAAAAGTGATTTTGGCGTATTTCCATCAAATGGTAAAAAGTTAATGGTGGAGTACTCTTCTCCAAATACCAATAAACCGCTTCACTTAGGACATATTCGTAACAACCTGTTAGGGTACTCTGTTGCTGAACTTTTAAAAGCTTATGGTTATGAGGTGATCAAAGCAAATTTGGTAAATGATCGTGGTATTCATATTTGTAAATCGATGCTTGCATGGCAAAAATTTGGAAATGGAGAGACTCCTGAGTCGACAGGTATGAAAGGGGATCATTTGGTAGGTAAATACTATGTTGTTTTTGATAAAGAATATAAAAAAGAAATAGAGACACTCAAAGCTGAAGGTCAAACTGAAGATGAGGCTAAGAAGAATGCACCATTGATAAAAGAAGCACAAGCGATGTTGCAGCAATGGGAAGCTGGTGATGAGGCTGTGATTGATCTTTGGAAAACAATGAATAGCTGGGTATACGCAGGTTTTGAAAAAACGTATAATCAGTTAGGTGTTAATTTTGATAAGTATTATTATGAGTCAAATACCTACTTGCTAGGAAAGGATATTATTCAAGAAGGATTAGATAGCGGTGTTTTCTTCAAAAAGGAGGATAATTCTGTATGGATTGACTTAACGGATGAAGGATTGGATGAAAAGCTCGTCTTGCGTGGAGACGGGACTTCAGTGTACATTACACAGGATTTAGGTACGGCTCAATTGAAATACGATGAATTCAATATGAATGATTCTATTTATGTTGTAGGGAATGAACAAGATTATCATTTTAAGGTATTGTTCTTAATTTTGAAAAAATTGGGCAAATCTTGGGCTAGTGGCTTATTTCACTTATCTTACGGGATGGTTGATCTACCTTCTGGCAAAATGAAATCTCGTGAGGGTACTGTTGTTGATGCTGATGATTTGATGAATGAGATGATTCAAACAGCTAAAGAGCGCACGGAGGAATTGGGTAAAACGGAAGGTCTGTCTGAGGAAAATAAAAATGCACTATATAATACCATCGGTATGGGAGCATTGAAATATTTCTTATTAAAGGTTGATCCTAAGAAACGATTATTATTTGATCCAAAGGAATCTGTTGATTTTCAAGGGAATACAGGTCCGTTTATTCAATACACATATGCTCGTATCAAATCCGTGCTTTCAAAGGCAAACTTTGATGAGTTGTCAGCAATATCGGTTCCTGCGTCTATATCGGCTTACGAGCGAGACTTAATCATGAGTTTAGGAAATTTTCCGAATATTATTGCGATTTCAGCTCAAGAATTTAGCCCTGCTCAGATGTCCAACTACATTTATGAAGTTGCGAAATTGTACAACAAGTTTTATCATGAGGAGACGATTTTGAAAGCAGAAATTGAAGAAGTCAAAAACTTCCGTTTGCATCTTTCAGCAGCAGCTGCAAAAATTATCGCTAAAGGCATGAATTTATTAGGAATTGAAGTTCCTGAACGTATGTAATTTAAAAGATGATGACTCAGAAAATTCGTGTAGGTTTAGTTGGTTTTGGTATTTCAGGACAAGTGTTTCATGCTCCGGTTATGCGATCCATTCCTGAACTTGAATTAGTGAAAATAACTGCTCGTAAAGCAGAACAAAAAGTAATTGTAAGTGAAAAGTATCCTACAGCATTAGCTGTGGATCATATTGATGATATATTAAATGACGAATCTATTGATTTAGTCGTTATCGCGACCTCAAACGATATGCATTATCCTTTTGCTAAGCAGGCATTGCTAGCAGGGAAACATGTGGTAGTCGAAAAGCCATTTACCAATACATCTGAACAGGCTGATGAATTGATCGCATTGGCAAAAGAAAGCGGTAAAATTCTATCTGTGTACCATAATTTAAGATTTAACTCAGATTTTAGAACGATCAAAGAGGTGATTAAGGACGAACGACTTGGGCAGATCAAGAATTTTGAAGTTCGTTACGATCGTTTCCGTAACCATCTTAGACCGGGTGCGTGGCGAGAAGATAATCTGCCAGGTTCAGGAATCTTTTATGATCTTGGAGCGCATTTAATTGATCAGACGCTACAACTCTTCGGGAGACCAAATGCTGTATTTGCAGATTTGACTATTCAAAGACCTGGAGCGGGGGCAATTGATAATTTCGAATTACTCCTTTACTATCCAGAAATGCGTGTTTCTTTGAAAGGAGGGATGCTTGCTAAAGAGCCGACTCCGCGATACACTGTATTTGCATTAAACGGAAACTTCTTGAAAAATGGTGTTGATCCTCAAGAGGAGTTATTACGTGCGGGTGTGTTTCCTGATGAGCATCCTAATTGGGGCAAAGAGGATCCATCTATTTATGGTAAATTGAATTTGCTTTATAATGGGAAAGATCTCGAAGAGACCGTTACTTCGAAATTAGGCAGCTATCCTGATTATTACCAAAATATAGCAGATGCTATTCTTGGGAAAACTCCTCTAATTGTTACGGCAGAACAAGGCCGTGATGTTATTCGTATTATCGAACTGGGGATAAAAAGTCAGGCGGAACGTCGTGTCATTTCATTAGATAATGAACTAATAGGCTATTAATAATATAAATATGAAGCAATATGATGCCATTATAGTTGGGGGAGGGGCGTGTGGGCTCATGTGTGCTGCTCAAGCTGGATTATTAGGTAAGCGAACTTTAGTAATTGAGCGAAATGATAAAGTTGGGGCTAAGATACTAATTTCTGGAGGAGGAAGGTGTAATTATACCAATTTGGGTACTGACATCGATAATTTTGTGTCCGAGAATGTAGATTTTTTAAGATCTGCATTTAGTCAATGGACGGTAGATGATACATTGAGTTTTTTTGAGTCGCATGGTATATTTGGTGAGGAGAAAACGTTGGGACAATTATTTCCTTCTTCGAATAAGGCTAAAGATGTTGTAGCCGTTTTTACTAAGATTTTATTTGCAACGGATCAGGATATAAGATTAAACACGGTTGTTAAGGCTATAGAAAAGCTTGAAGATGACTTTGTCTTAACAGTGGAAAGTGAAAAGGGCGTTCAGCAGTTAACGACAAAGAAGGTTGTTATGGCCAGCGGAGGTTTACCTGTCGCGAAGTTGGGGGCCTCTGATTTTGCTATTCGTACGGCTAAGAAATTTGAGATGGCAATTGTACCTACCGCACCTGCTTTAGTACCTCTAACTATTACAGGAAAGGAGGCCGACTGGTATGCTTCTTTAGCTGGTAATTCAGTTTTTTCTAGAGTTTATAATCATAAGATTAGTTTTGAAGAGAACATCCTTTTTACGCATTGGGGCTTAAGTGGTCCGGCGATTCTACAGATTTCATCTTATTGGCGTGCTGGAGAAGAGTTCTATATTGATCTTTTGCCTCAGTTTCAACTGGATAAAATAATCAAAGATGAACGTAATGAAGGTGGAAAACGTTTGGTTTCGAATATCTTGAATGATTATTTTACAAAAAGAATGGTAGAAGCCCTCGGTAAATTTCTGCCATTAGATACTAAAATAGCTTCTCTAAGCAAAGTAGACGCCAATTTAATCATAGATACGATTCATAAATTCAAAGTTAAGCCAGCAGGCGATAAGGGTTATGATAAAGCTGAGGTGATGCGTGGAGGTGTTTCGACAGCAGAGCTGAACGCTAAAACTTTGGAAAGTAAAAACGTAAGTGGCTTATTTTTTGGAGGTGAGGCCGTAGACATTACGGGGTGGTTAGGAGGATACAATTTTCAATGGGCTTGGGCATCTGGTTATGCAATTGCACAGGCGATATGATACAAAATTTCATTCTTTTCTTTTTTTTAAGCGAATATTTATCAATCTAAATCCTACCTTTGCAGAAGAAGCAAACTGGTTCTATCGCTGCTCCCTAAAGGAGGAGAGGAAAGTCCGGGCAACGCAGAGCAACACGCTTCCTAACGGGAAGGATGCTATTGACTTAGTAGACAGAAAGTGCCACAGAAAATATACCGCTTTTCGGAGTAAGGGTGAAAATGTGAGGTAAGAGCTCACAGTCTTGTATGGCGACATGCATTACGGTAAACCTCGTGTGTTGAAAGACCAAATAGGTTGCGAAATTCGAAGGCTGCTCGTCTTCTTTTAGCTTTGGCTAAGATTCGTAATGGGTAGGTTGATGGAGCTAGTTAGTGATGACTAGCCTAGATAAATGGTAGAAACTCCGATTTTTCGGTTTACAGAACCCGGCTTATAAGGTTTGCTTCTTTTTTACTATATTACCAGTAATTTAAATAATCTTTAAAGAGGAGTAATAAAACTTATTTATGAGTACCATATTAATTATTGATGACGAACGGGCAATCAGAAATTCGCTAAGAGATATCTTAGAATATGAAGATTATAATATACTGGATGTAGATAACGGTAGTGACGGCTTGGAAATCATTAAAAAGGAAAAAATTGATCTTGTTCTTTGTGATATTAAGATGAATAAGATGGATGGTATGGAAGTTTTGGCAACAGCTCAAAAAATAAATCCAGATCTTCCTTTTATCATGATCTCGGGTCATGGTACTATAGAAACAGCTGTTGAAGCGGCTAAGAAAGGCGCCTTTGATTTTCTGGAAAAACCATTGGATTTGAATCGTTTACTGATTACGGTTAGAAATGGTCTGGAAAAAGTTTCTTTAGTAACGGAAACTAAAGTTTTAAAGAGAAAAGTTACAAGTTACAAAACAAAAGAAATTCTTGGTAAATCTGAGGCTATCAGTCGGATCAAAGAAACCATCGATCGTGTTGCACCTACCGAAGCTCGTGTACTTATCACTGGTGCAAATGGTGCTGGTAAAGAGTTGGTGGCAAGATGGATTCATGAGAAATCTAATCGTGCAGAAGGACCTTTAATTGAAGTTAATTGTGCTGCAATTCCTTCTGAACTGATTGAATCAGAACTTTTTGGACATGAGAAGGGATCTTTTACTTCTGCGATTAAACAACGTCTTGGTAAATTTGAACTTGCCACCAATGGAACACTTTTTTTAGATGAAATTGGTGATATGAGTCTTTCGGCTCAAGCTAAAGTACTACGCGCTTTGCAAGAGCATAAGATCACAAGGGTAGGTGGAGACAAAGAAATTGATGTCAATGTACGTGTTGTAGCGGCAACAAATAAAAATTTATTTAAAGAGATCGATGCTGGAAATTTTAGAATGGATTTGTATCACCGTCTTTCTGTAATTTTGATTCACGTACCTTCACTAACAGAACGGGTTGATGATATACCTTTGTTGTCTAAGAATTTTTGTGAAGAGATCTGTAATGAATATGGTGTTCCGGTAAAGGAAATCACTGCAGCTGCATTAAAAGAGTTGTGCAATCTTCCGTGGACAGGAAATATTCGAGAGTTACGTAATATGATTGAACGCTTGATTATTTTAAGTGATAAATCAATCACTGATAGAGATGTTATTGCATTTGCCAATCCTTCTAATACCGTCAATGCAATATCTACTACGAGTCATCCAAGTAACGGAGCTAGCCAATCTAACCAAAATGGTAGTAAGGTAGATCTTGATAATTTTGCTTCTTTTCAAGATTTTAAAGATTTTGCTGAGAAAGAATTTATTAAGTACAAATTAGAGAAAAATACTTGGAACGTTTCTAAAACAGCCGATGATTTAGATATTCAACGTAGTCATTTATACAGTAAGATTGAAAAATTTGGTCTTAAAAGAGATTAGTTATAAGATTTTATATTAGATATTGAAATATTCAATACACCATGAAAAAAGTAGCAAATTTGTTTGCTACTTTTTTTATGGTGTAAAATAATCAAACTAAGCTCTGTTAAGCCTTTTCTAATAATGTTAATATTTTATTTGCAGATATTTCTGTATAATCATTGATATATTCATGGCATATGGGTAACTGCTCTTTACTATGCGAAGATAGCACAGCTACAACGGTCATCCCCGCATTAAGCCCAGCTGTAATTCCTGAAAAGGAGTCTTCAAATACGACACAATTTTTTGGATCTACTGCTAAGTTATAAGCCGATTTTAAATATACTTCTGGATCTGGTTTATGGGCGGTAACATCCTCGCTACATAATATAGAGCTCATTTTAGAACGAAGACCCAAGCCATCTAATATTAAATCCATATTTTCTTTTGGTGCAGAGGTGGCAACACCTGTTTTAAAATTATAGTTTTTCAGCTCTGTTAAGAATTCTATATAACCCGGTATTGGAGTGATTTCATCTTTGTAAATGGTTCTAAAAAGTTCTTCTTTCTCAAATTCTAGTTGTTTTAATTCAGTAGCAGATATAGGTCTCTTGAAAAAATGTTGCATGATATAACTATTATGTTTACCATACATATGTTCCTCAAATTCTTTTTCACTGCTTTCAATATTATATTTTTTGAAAAAAGCATCAAAAGCTTTAGCATGATAAGGATTGGTGTGACATATAACTCCATCCATATCGAAAATAACGGCATAACTATTCATAGTGCTAAGGTACATTTTTGACCTTAAATTACCCTTCTATAATGTTTGTTATTCATAAATGAAATTATGAACAAAAAATTATCCGAAGCTGTTTCGAGATTGTATCTGATAGCTGGAAATAAGTGATGGCCTTACTTACAATCCTCTGCTGCAAATATGTTAATACCATGGAAAAAATGATAATAATAATCCAATTTAAATACCAATGTTTAAAATTGATTAAAAATATAAACAAGATATGCCATAGATAAATCCAAATAGTAGATGATCCGATAAAATTTAAAATGGTAACGTTTATATTTCTGAGACGGGGTTTTATCCAAAATATAATCGAAAAAATAATTATAGCATAATAAATATAAAATGAACGTGGTGGATATTTAAGTGATCCAATATCAAATGGTTTATCTAAGTAAAATATAGTATATGCCATTCCTAGAATAGTTATGACCATGCAGGTCATAAATAAGGTAATTTTGGTCTTTGAAGTATAATCTTTGTATTGTGCTCCGAGCATAAAAAAAAGAAGAAACCCCAAGCTATAAGAGCCAAATTGATCTATATATCTCTGTACAGTAGGCTCAAAGAGATTTTTTGAATAGTGGATTACTATTTCATAGATAACATAATATAATAATAGCTGCCATTTATTTTTTATGAAATTGCTACATAATGGTCCTAAAATAGCGATCATCAAAAAAATACGGATTATCCAAACATATCCGAATCCATCCATTAACATATAACTTGATAGGATGATGTGCGGATATTGTGTGTAGTCGACCTTGAATAAATAGGGAAAGCAGTATTGAATACTATAAAATAGGGTTAGAAAAGCCCAAACAGGTACTACAAGACGAACAAATCGTTTCCATAGATAAGAGGTAATGTCTGCAATGGATTTAAATTCTTGATTTTTATCGCCAAATAAAAAACCTGAGATAAACACCATTAGTGGTACATCAAAATTTCGAACTTGAAAAATAAAGAATGGAGGGTTGACATGTGCCAATATAATGCAGATTAATCCTAAACCACGTATAATATCAATCGATCTGTCCCTCTCAATCATCATTTTTTATTTGCGAAGGTAGTAAATCTGTTAAATTTTATGCACAAAAAATTCCATAGGATAGTGTAATCCTATTAACACGATAGATGTCCCCTATATGAAAGGTAATATTGGTCTAAAAAATAGATACGATTTATTCGGGTTGTCTCAGTAATTCTTGTATTGTTGCCGTAATTGTTGTAGTATCCTCTTCATCTTCTAACAGGGAAAACGCAATATAAGTTGCATAAATTTCAAGGCTTAATTTTTCATGTTTATCCGCAATAAACTCGTCAATTTGATGTTCGGTACAGTCAAATCCAATTTGCTGTAATTCATTGAAGAGATTCGTTGATATAGTTTCATGTTCTTCACCACAGGCAAATGCTACCAATATATGAAATAAAAATTTGTCAATAATTTCACTATCAGTTTGTTTGAATAGGGATAGGATGTGGTTATAATCAAACTTTGTTTTGGCACTATTGACAATAATATCCCAAATTTCATATTCTAAAGACGCTTGCATAGTTCAGTTGTTAATTAATTATAATCGGTTACTTAAATATAGTCAAAAACAATTAATAATAAAAATTTGTTTAGTATTTTTTTAAAAACTACCTCGGCTTTTTTTATTTCTATTGCTTGTATTAATCGACTGCATACGAACTAATTGAGACCTATAGGCATTGCTCAGTAAGCATAGATAGTGAAACAAAAAAACAACCTTAAAGTTAAGTGATCAGATAGCGTGCTTTTCTTATAGAAAGCGTGAAGTCTATTGTACCCAACGCTAGAAGTCATCTTTTTAATTCGTAATTCTCGATACATATGCTTCGATCGTTTTTTGTTTCTTAATTAGATCTCAAATTTATTGGGCGTGGTATGATAATTGAATATCTGTTTATGTTATTTTTGAAAATTAGAGGCTTTTTATTAGTTTTAATAAACCAAGAATATAAATGCACTCATTTTATTTATTTAAACTTTTTATTTATGGCGATTAGGATTCTATTATTGTTTTTGATGATCTCATCACATATTTCCGCGCAAGAATTGAACCTCCTTAAAATTCGGAAAGAATACTCTTCGGCAGTAAAAAGTGAAGATATCTGCGAAAATAATTTGAATTTATTACGATCTAAAGCTAAAGCTACAACAGAAAAAGGTTATTTAGCTGTATACGAAATGGTCTATGCGAAGCATATGGGTAATCCATTTAAAAAACTTGGTCAATTCAATAAAGGAAAAAATTTATTGGAGAGTTTAATCGTACAAGAACCTAATAATGTTGAACTCCGTTTTATAAGATGGAGTGTCCAGACACATGCCCCTTCTATTTTAAATTATAGTGCAGATATACTGGAAGATAAGAAATTTATGATTAATCATCTTTATAGTATGCAAAATCGCGATGTTAAAGAAATAATATATCAATATATAAAAGGAGCAAATTCTTTTAGTGAAGGAGAGTTGAAAGAATTGGTTAGATAATTTCCTATTTTATTTCATTATATTTTGATTAATCTTTATAAATCAGTTATTTAACTTTTGAATTATAAAAGTCAGTAATTTGACTTTAACTTGATGAATAAAGGGTTAAATATTTTTTAAAATTATTATTTTTGCAAAAGTTAATCTTTAGCAATTTTATTAATAATTAGATGGTATGGCAAAGCGTAATTTTGTTTCAAATTCCACTGAATCTTCAAGGATGTTCAAAAGTGATTTATTAGAATCACTGACTAAGGTTCATTGGAGTGTTCCTATAATATTTTATTTACCTGTAATAGGTTATTTTTCATGGAAGGCCCTAGGTCCTGGTGAGCTTGGTATTTTTAGTTATATACAATATTTTGTCTTTGGACTTGCTTTTTGGACTTTATTTGAATATGCTTTGCATCGTTGGATTTTTCATTATCATCCAACCACCAAATGGGGTAAGAGAATCGCATTTATATTTCATGGAGTGCACCATGACTATCCAAAAGATAGATTAAGATTGGTAATGCCTTTATCTGCTAGTATTCCTTTAGCGGCTCTGGTTTATTATTTATTCACGTTCTTCTTTAGTTCTGATATTGTATTAGCTGCATTTTTTTCAGGATTTATGATTGGGTATTTAATATATGATGAATGTCATTATGCTATGCACCACGCTAATTTTAAAAGTGGAATATTTAAGCGAATAAAACAACACCATATGTTACATCACTATTCAGATCCTGAACATGGATTTGGAGTTAGTTCTTCACTATGGGATGAAATAATGCGTTCTGGATTTCCAAAAGAAGAGGATAAGTCTGAAAAAGTTAATATCGATAAATAATCTGTATGATATAAATACTACTCATCATATAAAATATAGGATTTTTAAAATACCCCCAAAAAGTATCTTACTTTTTGGGGGTATTTTTATTTAAGCTAACATTACTATTTTATCGGATATAAAGTCTATAAACAACAAAAGCCCAAATTGCTTTGGGCTTCATTTTTTGTTGGCGGAGAGCGATGGATTATTACATGATCCCTTAAAGGGGGGGAGGCTTCATCATAAAATAAAGCCATTCGCTTTGCTCATTTACTTTGTTGTTTATGTCTTATTGTTGGAGCAAGCTCCCAAAAGTCTATAAACAACAAAAGCCCAAATTGCTTTGGGCTTTATTTTTTATTGGCGGAGAGCGAGGGATTCGAACCCCCGGACCTATGACAGTCAACAGTTTTCAAGACTGCCGCATTCGACCACTCTGCCAGCTCTCCGCCACAAAAGTAGAAAAATTCATTTAGTCACCAAAACTTATTTTTTAGTTGATTGAAAATGAGGTAGATTAATTTTTAATGCTTTTTTTTAGGTTTAAAAAAGCATTAAAATGCCTTTAAACGCTATGGATGTAAGATTTCAAAACAATGTTTTTTGATATTACTTGCTATTTTATCAATCGGTAGATCATCAGTATCAGTTCCAAATGGTTCCTCAATTGACTCTCCAATTAATTCCAATGACGTCAGTACATAAAAGATAAAAGGGACTGCTGCGATCACAAAATAACCGATCGAAAAAACATATCCCATCGGTAAAGTTGCGGTATATATTATGATGAACTTTTTTATAAATGCATTATATGATAGTGGGATTGGGGTATTTTTAATAC
Source organism: Sphingobacterium sp. MAE (assembly GCF_056711605.1). NCBI lineage: Bacteria > Pseudomonadati > Bacteroidota > Sphingobacteriia > Sphingobacteriales > Sphingobacteriaceae > Sphingobacterium > Sphingobacterium sp. MAE. Next base: position 1,187,735 of record NZ_CM160044.1, read on the forward strand.
GTTCGCAAGCTCCACATACATTTGTGAAAGATTGTAGTTCATCGTTGATAATGATAAACTGATCTCCAGTTATTTTTCCGTCTTTATATAATGAATTAGTATTTTTAAAAATTAAAGATGCCACTTGGTTAGGTCCGTGTTTTTGATCATCTAAATTTTTAAGCTCAGGATGCAGAACCTCATCTAACATAAACTTGGTATAATCTGAATGAAGAAAGGTATAGAGTGTTTCGGCATATAATGGAATTGCTTTTCTGTAAAAACTTCGGTTTACTTTATCATCGGTCTCTAAAAAAGCATTCATCTTGTATGCTAAACTTCTACTGATATTTGTTAAAGTTCCCCATTGCTTTCTTGCTTCCCACCAGCGATCATAAGCTGTGTTTGTTCGAAAAACAAGTAACAAAGAAAGTACAAATCCAAGTAAGCTATGTACGATTGTAATATTTTTAATCCAACTTTTTTCAGCTAGTTTAAGATATTCAAGTTCGAGATATGCAATCCCCCAAGAGTACAGTGCTGCTAAAATCAGATAGGGAAATAATTTTCGAAAAGTATCTGTTTTATGAAGTTTTATAGTTGAGGTTAGCCAATCTTTTGGGTTGTAAACAATCATAGACAAAAATACAAAATGTTTATTTTAATTTTGATACTTTGTAAAAGATAGATTAATTTCATTTCCAAATGAAGAAAAAAAAAGTGCAGCTTAGTAAGACTTATCATGCCGCTAACGTTAAAGATAAAAAATGGAATTATATTATATTAGGCGGAACGCTTCTTTTACTTTTGCTTTTAGCAATCGCATGGCATTATCGTGCAGGTATTAAATACTATATCGGCACATGGGGAGCCGGTCGTGCAGTAGTTAGTAAAGAGGCTAAGTATGATATTCGAAATGTAGAGATCATGTCGAGCCATTCAGATAAAATTTTTGGTATTGATATTTCACAATATCAAGGTGATATTAATTGGAATGAAGTAAATACAATAAATGATCAATTTCCAATCGATTTTGTATTTATAAGGGCAACTATGGGGGAACGTAATGTAGACGAAAGATTTAAAGAGAATTGGAATGCTGTTGCTAAAAGAGCAAATCTAAGAGGTGCTTATCATTATTTCCGACCTAATGAAAACTCTGTCAAGCAAGCTAAAAATTTTATTAAAGCTGTTAAACTTGTGCCTGGAGATCTGCCTCCAGTCTTGGATATTGAGGAGATGCCTAAGCATCAACCTATGGATAGTTTGAAAGTAGGATTAAAGCGTTGGTTGGATGAAGTTGAATCACATTATAAGGTCAAACCGATTTTATATTCAGGAGATAAATATTTCACAGATTTTTTACAAAGGGAATTTAGCGATTATGTATTGTGGATCGCTAATTATAATTTTTGGGTTGAAGATTTAAAAGATCATTGGAATTTTTGGCAATTTTCGGAAAAAGGAACGGTAAGGGGGATTAAAGGAAATGTAGATTTAAATATCTTTAACGGAAACATTGAAGAATTGGAACGACTGACTCTTCCTTTTTAAAATTAGTATACAAAATAATCATGAGCGTGCTGCTGAACATCAGATAGCTTAATCAGCAACGCAATCATGCGTAATTAATCATCATGAAACATACATATAGAAACATAGCAATTTCACTTATACTTTTTACGTTCGTTACCTTTCTAAGTTTTGGAAAGTCGTTTGCGACAATGAATAAATCGCTTTTATCCAGTATCCATCAAGATAGTATAAGTCCTTTACCCTTAAATCTGACTCAATTTATGGCTTTAGAAGCTACTGGAGCGGTTATATTGGATGCTAGATCTTCTGAAGAATTCAAAGCGGGTTATATCCCCAAATCTATTCATATCGGATGGAAAGGTCCATTTAAAATTTGGGTGCAAAAAATATTTATGGACAAGCATCAGCCTATAATATACGTGGCAGACCATTCATCTATTACACTTGTATTTGAAATGCTTACAGAACTTGGCTATACACAAGTACTGGGTTATCTTCATGATGGAGTAGATAGTTATAAGAAACAGTATTTGTTAAATACTGTTGATGAGGTTGATGCAGCAACTTATTTAGATTTATCAACAAAAGGTCAAATAATTGATGTTAGGTCGGAAAAAGAGTTTGCAGAAGGGCATATTGACAATGCGATGAATTTTCCACTTAAAGATTTAGGTAACTTTAACATTAATTTACCAGAGTATAACAATTATTACGTTCAATGTCTTTCTGGATATCGCAGTATGATCGCTATATCTATTTTAAAAGCAAAAGGTATTGAAAATGTAATTAATATAAAAGGTGGTTATCAAGCATTGAAAAAAATAAAGGAGGAAAAATAATGGCTACATTCGATGAGATTATAAAATCAAATGACGTTGTATTAGTGGATTTTTTTGCAACTTGGTGTGGACCATGTCAAACTATGGCGCCCATATTACAAGATGTAAAAGAATTTTATGATGAAAGTTTGTCAATTATTAAAATTGATGTGGACAAAAATCCTAAGATAGCGGCAATTTACAAGGTAAGTGGTGTACCTACATTTGTTCTGTTTAAAAATGGTACACAAGTATGGAGGCAGAGTGGAATGATCACAAAGGCTGACCTCCATAAGCTTATTGATTCACACAAATAGAAAAAGGATGATGATTTAATCATCATCCTTTTTTCTGAACAAAATCTTGTCAATTCGATTACCATCCATATCAAGAACTTCAAATTCAATATTTTTATAGTGAACTTGTTCTCCCTCTAGGGGCACATGGTCAAGCAATAAAAATACGAGCCCTCCAAGTGTTGTAATATTATTGATTTCATCTTCATCTTCTTCAGAAAGACCAATTTCAAATTCTTCCATGAATCGATCTAATTGATATTGTCCATCGGCAATGTAAGATCCATCTTCACGTTTTCGAATTCGGGGTTTGCCTGTTGATTGATCTTCCGGTAAATTACCGACTAAATCCGAAAGAATGTCTCGAAGCGTAATTACCCCTTGTGTAGAACCGTATTCATCAATTACAATGGCTTGATGGATATGTGAAGCCCTGAGAATTGCCAATATACTATAGGCAGAGCTATGTTCGTTGACAAATTTTATAGGTTCAATCAATTGTTGTAAATCAATTGGTTTTTCTTTTAGGTATTGCGATAATAATTTTTTAACATGGACAACCCCTTTAATATTATCTAGATTGCCTTCACAAATAGGATACATGGTATGCTCTGTATTCATGATGATATGTCGATGCTCCTCGAAGCTATCTTCTAAATCTAAGAATGCTATATTACTTCTGTGTGTCATTAGGTTTATCGCTTTCTTATCTCCAAGGCTTAATAGGCGATCTACGATGTCATGCTCTATTCCTTCAATAGCACCACTATCAACCCCTTCATCTACTAATGCTTTTATTTCTTCTTCGGTTACTGAATTGTGCGTGCTTTTGATATTAAATAATTTGACAATACAATCTGTTGAAATACTTAGCAACCATACAAATGGACGAACTATTTTACTTAATAGATTCATGGGATAGGCGATCACCATAGCATACTTTTCTGGAATCGCCATTCCAATTCTTTTTGGCACGAGTTCTCCTAATACTAGGGAGAAGAATGTAATGACAAAAACAACGATTATGACCGATAATTGCTCGCTATAAGGAGCTAAAAAAGATATCTGTACAAATAATTGTTTCAGATAGGTCGCAATGCTTCCACCACTAAAAAAACCTGTTAAGATCCCGATTAATGTTATACCGATTTGAACGGTGGATAAAAAGTTATTTGGTGATTCCTTTAATGCTAAAGCTATTTTTGCTGCGGGGTTATCTTTGTCAGATGCAGCTTGTAATCTGGCTTTTCTACTGGAGACGATTGCAATTTCAGATGCAGATAATACTCCATTAAGAATAATTAGAGCTAATATAATAAGGACTTCTGTGAGCATGTTTTTTTTATACTTAGGCTAAATGTAGTGAATTTTTAGAAATTAATCTGTAAAAAAGATTGATAGCTCTCTTTTGTCATCGTTTTAGCCTTCGTCTGAAATACAAAAGGCTTCTAAATCAGAAGCCTTTTGTGTGTTTTTATAATCCGCTATCGTCAAGCATAAAAGTGTTTTTCTTTGCTTTCCATTTTCCAGAAGTGAAATCAGGAAAGTCAACTGTTTTGTTTCCTTGTTTGATGGAATCAGTTGATAGTGGAAATACTGCACTCATGGTAACAGAGTCATATACGTCAAATGGAGTTTGTTTGCCTTGCTTAGTGGCTTGGATGAAGGAGTTAAATACAAACCAATCCATACCTCCGTGACCAGATCCTGTTGCAAGTGTTTCATATTTTTTCCAGATCGGGTGATCATATTTTTCTACCCATTCTTTTGCCGGATCCCATGTATGTGGTTTAGATTTACCTTCGATGTGAATACCTTGTGCAACATCCATCCATATTCCCTCAGTCCCTTGTACACGGAAACCGATCGAGTAGGGTCTTGGTAAGTGTGTATCATGCGTTAATAAAATGGTTTCACCATTTTGGCATTGAATCATGGTTTGAGTAATGTCACCATTTTTATAATTCAATTTTGCATTTGGATGACCTGGTGCTTTCTTTTCAACATAAGAAGCTAAGCCTCTCGCTTTACTTGAATACGAAGTCAGGTGTGTAAAACGATTTCCTGCGTTTATATTGATAAAAGGTAGAATTGGACCTAAACCGTGAGTAGGATACAAATCTCCATCTTGCTCTACATTGTATTTTGTACGCCATTGTGCTTCAGAAATAGCCTTTGGACCAAATTCGACACCGTTGCCATAGTAGCTTTTACCATCATTAAAAAGTACTTCACGTAAGTCATGTTGATAACCTCCTTCTAAATGTAGCAATTCACCAAATAATCCTTGACGGTGCATATTAAGGACAGCCATTACATCACGACGATAAGCAACATTCTCTAAAGTCATGTACGGCTTACCTGTCTGCTCAGATGCTTTAACAACATCCCAGTGATCTTGTAAAGTCAAACCTGCGATCACTTCGCAACCTACATATAGACCTGCCTTCATAGAGTCAATGGCTTGATCTTTGTGAAATTCCCAAGGAGTTGCAATGATGACAGCATCTAACTTTTCTTTACTTAACATTTTCTTGTAAGCATCGATACCACCAGTGTATTCCTTTGGAAGTTTAATTCCTTTTTTGTCAAATTGCTTGCGGCACTGTGATAAAGACTCTTCTTGTGTATCACAAATTGCTACAACTTCGACATCATCACGGTTCAATGCAATGGCAACATGGTTACGACCTCTAAGTCCTACACCTATAAATGCTAACCTTACTTTACCATCTTTTGCAAATAGATCTGTACTAGAAAGGATGCCCAATCCCGCAGTTGTAACTGCTGTAGATTTTATGAAATTTCTTCTGTCCATAATTTTTGTTCTTTTATAATCAGGATATTAAATATCCTTTTTTAATAACATGTGATTTTAGTTTGATATCACAGAATTCGCTATTAAACAAATATATCAAATTGGAAATATAAACTTAATGTGCAAACGTTTGTCTAAAATGAAAAAAAAGAACAATCGTTTGTGTTAATATTTTATTAGCACTTTTCACAACTATTTGAGATATTGCAATCCAGTTAAAAACTTAATTATTTATAGTTAGTAAAATTTTTAATGTCAAATTCGAATCAAATAAATGGTCTGAAAGCTGCAGCTGCGTTTTCTTTAAGTGAGGATATCATTAGTGTAGATGCTTTTGGTTCAGGACATATCAACGATACATATCGTGTAACAACAAAAAATACACATGGTAAATCCTTTTTATTGCAAAGGATAAATCATTACATTTTTCAAAATGTAGATGGTCTTATGCTTAATATTAAGCATGTAACGGATCATTTAAAAACGAAAATTGCACATTTGCCAGCAGATATCCAACAATCAAGGGTGTTGACCATAATTCCAACAAAATCGAATGATTTATATCATATAGATGAAGATGGCAATTATTGGCGTATGTTTATTCTTATCGATGACACCAAGAGCTATGATGTTGTAGAGACAACAATTCAGGCTTCAGAGGGTGGAAAAGCTTTTGGTCAATTTCAATTACAATTGGCGGATTTAGATGCATCTAAGATTGTTGAAGTATTACCTAATTTTCATAATATTCAATTTCGCTTAGACAATTTGAAGCGTGCAATTGCTAATGATTCTCATAATCGGGTTAAAAATGTACCTGAGATCTTAGATTTTATCTTGTCAAGAGAAGATCGTATGAAAACAATACTTAATCTAGGTGATAAAGGAGAGTTGCCATTGCGCATTACCCATAATGATACTAAATTTAATAATGTGCTGCTAGATCAAAATGATCAGGCGCAGTGTGTCATTGATTTAGATACAGTAATGCCGGGTTATGTTGCCTATGATTTTGGAGATGCCATACGAACGATCATCAATCCAGTTGAAGAGGATGAAAAAGATTTATCTAAGATTGTTTTAAATATTCCTTTATACGCTGCTTATGCAGAAGGTTATCTCAACGAGGCGAAAGAGTTTTTAACGGACGTGGAAGTTCACTCTTTAGTAGAAGGAGTATTTTTGTTACCTTATATGCAGGGTGTACGTTTTTTAACAGATTATCTTGAAGGTGATCACTACTTTAAAACAAAATATACTGATCATAATTTAGTAAGAACAAAGACGCAATTGAAATTGGTTGAGGAAATGGAAAGACAGGAAGAAGAACTGAAAAATGCTATTAGCTCGGTTTTACAAGATTAATAATTACCAGATGAGAGTATAGGTAAAACTGTGCTCTCTCTTTGTTTATATTTAGTATTATTGTATATGACAAATTCTATCATTGTACCTTCTATTGATTTTGGAGATTTAAAGGGATACCAGTCTTTAAATAAATTACTATCTGCCATTGCATGGAACGATATCGCTATTGCTAATTGGAATCATGATTATCCCTATGCACCTACAGCAAAATTTAGAATTGCGTATGATCAGCAAGCAATAGTAATCCAATATAAAATAGAAGAAGAAGTTATAAAGGCGCACTATTACATGCATAATGATAATATTTGGGAGGATAGTTGTGTTGAGTTTTTTATTTCTTTTGATAATAGAAAACACTATTATAATTTTGAGTTTAATCCTATAGGAGCTGGCTTGATTGGTTATGGTACTAGTATCAAAGCAGAGCGTTCGAGGTTGACCAGGCAACAGGTAGATCAAGTCGAAGTGTTTACGTGCATTGAACGCAATAATTTGGGGACACAGTGGAGCTTAATTCAGTACATTCCTTATAGTGCATTTAGTTATAGTCAAGTGACCTATGCTTTTTTGAAAGAAAATCCAATTTTCGCTAATTTTTATAAGTGTGGAGACCATTTACCAAAACCTCACTTTTTGTCTTGGAATAAAATAAATCATCCAACTCCTAATTTTCATTTACCAGAATTCTTTGGTGAATTATTTTTTGAGTAAGAGTTGGATGACTCTTTAATGTTAGAGTTATTTATAGACACTTTCTTTTTTGAATTTCTTAACAAGTAGTGCATATACTAATACACGGTACTTGTTACGATTTGATTTACCAATTTGAGTGAAAACCTCATCAACCGCTGCGTCAAGTTTTGCATCATCTGCAAGACCTAATTTTTTAATTAGAAAATTAGTTTTTAATCCTTTGATTTCATCAGGATCGGAAGATGCGATTGTTTCGGCATCTGCTTTATAGATAGAGGGGCCGAGTCCTCTTGTAACAGATTCAATAAGAGAATCTTCCAATGGCAACTTTAATTTTTTTGCTTCTGCAATATATGCAGTGATTTTTTCATCTAATTTGCTCATAATAGGGTGTTATTAAATTGATTTTTATAATTGATCATTAAATTAAACAATATTCCTTAAATAAGGAATAAATATTGTCTTTTTTAATGTTAAAATTGCCTATCTTTGCAGTAGGCGTGAAGGATAAAAAATAAATCACTTTCTTAGAATATTTGTTACGGAATATTCTTGCAAATAAGGTTTTAATAAATTATCTTTGCACCTCAATTATTGAATATACGTAATCATAAGATAAAAATGAAAAAAGATTTGCATCCTTCAAATTACAGATTAGTTGTGTTTAAAGATATGTCAAATGACTATTCTTTCATCACAAAATCATGTGTTGATACAAAAGAGACGATCACTTGGGAAGATGGTATTGAATATCCAGTTGTGAAATTAGAGATTTCTCATACTTCACACCCTTTCTATACTGGTAAAATGAAATTGGTTGATACGGCTGGTCGTATTGATAAATTCCGTAGCCGTTATAACAAAAAATAATTTTTGTTATCCTAAGGGTATCACAATATTAAAACTCGATAATATTCATTATCGAGTTTTTTTTTGTTATTTTTATAGGGTGATAGTTGTGTTATTTGATCAATCGACGCAGTCAAGTTATCTGCAATGTTTTAATGGATTGGGGAATCTATTTAACCCCGATTCTTTATGGCCATTTACGAGTCTCAAATCTACTGCTTTGCTACGTGTGGGCATATTACCATTGTTTGAAAAATGGGCACATGCCTTAGATGCTGTAGTCTTATACGATTCTCAGGCAAGTGAGGTGTCCCTTGATGAACAAATCGCTTCATGGTCACATGAAGGTCAGGAACTCTTCTTCGTTTCTGTAAATGTTATCCCTACCGAATCCTTTGTTGAAAAATTAATTTCTTTGGCAAAAGGACAATATTTACGATCCGATAATAACTTATTTGCATTTAGAGCTGATTTTGATCAACCCTTTAATGCCAGTATGGAAAAAGTCTTTTTTGGTCAGGATTGTATACAGCTACAATTTATTGAGGATTTATATTTAAACATCGGATCTGAAATCATACGTGAATTTGGAATCTTAACGCATGACAGACGCTCAGAATTTTATTCAAATACAAATATAGTTTTGGGGGATCAATTATTTGTTGGTCAGTCAGTGGAGATGGAATGTGTTACTTTGAATACAAAGACGGGTCCGATTTATATAGATGATGGTGCCATTATTATGGAAGGAGCTAATTTAAGAGGCCCTTTATATATAGGTAAAAATGCCGTTGTAAAAATGGGAACTACCATTTATAGCAATGTTTCCATTGGCGACTATGCTGTGGTGGGAGGGGAAATCTCGAACTCGAGTATAGGAGATTTCAGTGCTAAAGGGCATTATGGATATCTAGGTTGCTCAGTTGTCGGCGACTGGTGTAATTTGGGTGCTGGAACAACAAATTCGAATCTCAAAAACAACCTATCTTCAATCAAACTATATGATTACAGGTCTGATTCATTGCGTGATACCGGATTGATGAAGTGTGGCTTATTTATGGGAGATTTTACTCGTACGGGTATTCAATCCATGTTTAATACAGGTACTGTTGTTGGTCTGGGGTGTATGTTGTCGATAACCGGTTTTTATCCTAAATTTGTATCATCATTTACGTGGTTATATAACGAAGGGAACGAGACTTATCAACTTCAAAAGTTTATTTCTGATTTAGAAGTTGTATTTTTATCAAAAAATAGAAAATTAGACAAGAAGCTAATTGAAAAAATTATAGAAATTAATCAATCAAAATTTAAAAACTAAAGTATTATGCGTAAGAAAATTGTAGCAGGGAATTGGAAAATGAATTTGGATTACCAAGATGGGGTGAGTTTATTCTCTGAGGTAGTGAATATGGCTAAAGATGAGATCGTTGGTGATCAGCAAGTAGTGGTTTGTAGCCCATTTATTCATTTACATAGTATTGCGCAATTAGCAAAAACAGCATCACATGTTGCTGTTGGTGCTCAAAACATTCATCAGGCTGAATCAGGAGCGTACACAGGCGAAATTTCTGCAAGCCAAATTAAATCTATTGGTGTTGAATATGTCATTTTAGGGCATTCAGAACGTAGAGCTTATTTCGGAGAGACAAATGCGTTATTAAGTGAAAAAGTGGATGCTGCATTAAAGCATGGTCTATTGCCTATTTTCTGTATTGGTGAAACAAAAGAAGAAAGAGAATCAGGTAAGTTTTTTGACGTAATAAAAACACAACTGGAAGAGGCTGTATTTCATTTATCAAAAGAAGAGTTTTCAAAGGTTGTATTAGCTTATGAACCGGTATGGGCTATTGGTACTGGATTGACCGCTTCTCCAGAACAAGCTCAAGAAGTACATGCTTTTATTCGTGCTACTGTAGCAGCGCAATATGATCAATCTGTAGCAGGTGAAACGAGTATTTTATATGGAGGTAGTTGTAATCCTAAGAATGCAGGTGAATTATTTGCACAAGCTGATATTGATGGTGGATTGATCGGTGGTGCATCTCTGAAGTCACGAGATTTCTTAGATATTGTAAAAGTTTTTAATAAGTAAGAATCTATTATGAAATATAGTGAGGTAATATTTACGAGAAAAGTAGGGGAAGAGTGGCAACAGGATCTGTTTATTGCCGAACTAGCTGATATAGGTTTCGATACTTTTGAACATACGAAATCGGGGTTTGCAGCTTTTATTCCAACTGCAAACCTTGATCTTCAAGCTTTGGAAACTGTTTTACTTCAACAAGATGGTTTTGAAGTTGAGTATGAGGTGGTAGATATTGAAGATCAAAATTGGAACAAACTGTGGGAAAGTAATTTTAGTCCAATTTTGATAGATGATCAATGTTATGTAAGAGCAACTTTTCATGAAGCTAAACCTGATATTTCATATGAGATCGTAATAGATCCTAAAATGTCTTTCGGGACTGGTCATCACCAGACTACAACCATGATGCTTCGTTATATTTTGGAAAATGATTTTCAAGGTAAGGAAGTTTTAGATATGGGGTGTGGAACAGGAATATTGGCGATTTTAGCCGCCCAAAAAGGTGCAAAACAATTACTTGCAGTGGATTTTGATGATGTCTGTGTAGATAGCGTCGAAGAGAATAAGCTCTTGAATAATATTACGAATATCGAATCGAAATTAGGATCTTATGAAACCATCGTCGATCGTCATTTTGATACCATTTTAGCTAATATTAATCGTAATATATTGATGGAACAATTTCCACAATACAGTAAATCTCTGCGACCAAATGGAGAATTATATATTAGCGGTTTTTTTGAAGGAGAAGATTTATCAATTTTAAAACAACGTGCAGAATCACTTGGACTGGAGTTTGTTTCTAATCAGGTGTTAGACAATTGGTGCTCGGCAAAATTCGTGAAAGTAAATTAATCATATGCGCATACATTTTATTGCGATAGGTGGAAGTATCATGCATAACCTTGCTATCTCTTTAGAGCGGCAGGGCCATCAGATTTCTGGATCTGATGATCAAATTGTAGAGCCTTCTCGCAGCCATCTAATTGATGCGGGATTACTTCCAGAACAATTGGGGTGGTTTGAGGAAAAGATTACGGATGATATTGATGCCGTTATTTTAGGAGCTCACGCACTTATTAATAATCCTGAATTAATAAAAGCTCAGGAATTAGGTCTTAAAATTTATTCTTTTCCTGAATTTATCCAAGAACTTTCTCAAGATAAAACACGCGTGGTCATTGCTGGTAGTTATGGTAAAACGACTATCATGAGTATGGTCATGCATGTTCTGAAAAATCTCAATAGACCTTTCGATTATTTAGTTGGAGCACAGCTTGAAGGTTTTGATAACTTGATTGAGATAACAAAAACAAATAAAATCATCTTAATAGAGGGCGACGAAAATGTAGCTTCTAGTTTGAGCAGTAAGTCCAAGTTTATGTTTTACAAACCCAATATTGCCTTGATTAGCGGTATTAATTGGAATGAGTATAGCACTACAATAACTTTTGATAATTATCTAAAGCAATTTGAAGACTTTATCAACACCATAGAGGCCAAAGGAACCTTGATCTATAACAAGGAAGATAAATACCTGCAGAAGATTATTGCTGAGACTAAATCATGTAAAATCAACCGGCACGGATATCAAATTCCTGAATATGCTATTAATAAGGGTATAACTTCTATAAAATCAACCAAAGGGGACGTTCCTTTGCAAATTTTTGGTAAGCATAATCTTTCTAATATCGCTGGCGCTTATACGGTATGTGAATGGCTGGGGATAAAAAAGGAAGATTTCTTTGAAACAATAAAAACATTTAAAAGCTCCATTCGATATTTGGAATTTGTATCTAGTTTTGAAGGTTCTGTGGTATATCAGGATTTTGCTCATACGCCTAAAAAATTGAAGGCAAGTATTCATGCGATTAAGGAACAATTTCCAAGTCAGAAGCTGGTTGCAATAATTGAATTAAATGCATACGATAGTTTAGATGAAAGCTTTGTGAATCAATATAAGGACACCATGAATGAAGCTGATCTTCCCGTTGTGTTTGTTAATATGGAGTCAATAAAGGAAGTTAATAAGTGTACTACTCATCTTTTGGAAGATATTCGAAGTGCTTTTAACCGGTCGGATTTGGATATTGTGACGAACTTAGGAGACCTATACAAGTTCCTTGAGAATTTTAAATCAAAAGGCAATAATTTATTGCTAATGAGCTCGGGCAATTACAGTGGGGTTAATTTAACAGAGTTAGCGGATCATTTTTTTAAGAATTATTAATAAAATTGCGTTAATACTTTGATTAAAGAATTTTTTATTTTATATTTGTTTTGTAAATAAAAAATATCTACCAAATGAATGCATTAGGAAAAAAAATTAGATTATTGAGACACCAAAAAGGGTGGAGTCAAGAAGATGTTGCAAAGAGATTAGATATCTCCATTCCAGCTTTTTCAAAAATTGAAACGGGAATTACAGATGTAAATTTATCTCGTTTAAATCAGATTTCAAAATTATTTAATTTGTCAGTAGTTCAACTTTTATCAACTTCAGATATGGAAGAGGATAAAGAAGCTGTAAATGAATTGGCAGAATTAACTAAAAAATTGCAAGTACGTGAAACCGAAGTGATCGAATTGCAAAAGAAAGTAATTGATCTTTACGAGCAATTACACAAGAAATAGATTTTATTCAATTTTGGGAATGAATAAAAGAAAGGCTTGCAGATTATCTGCAAGCCTTTTTACTTTCTTCTGATTGACAACTTAAGTTGTTTTCTATAGATAGCGTGATTTATTTAGATTAAAAGTCGTCTTCGTCCCCGAAATCGTCAAATCCACCAATAGGATCAATGTCTTCTAAATTAAAGTCATCTTCTAAGATGTCATCAGAATCATCATCAGGTCCATTGAATGAACCAAATTTCTCTTCATCTACTGCATGCATAGATTCACTTTTCATCATTGCCGTGTTCATAAAATTATACTTTATTTTTGCTTATTTAATATTGTAAAATTATATAACAAAATTCGAAGTTTAAACTTTTTTTGAAAAAAAATAATTGACGTAAAATATTGATTATTAGTGAAATTCGATAATTTGTTAATGATGAAAAAAATGAGTATTGAAACTATTCAGCCACCTCTCCGATTTCATTTTCAACAGTCACAATATCTTTTAATTGCGGCAGATCTCGAACTCCATTGATGCCAAAATGATTCATGAATTGCGAGCTTGTACTATACAAGAGTGGTTTTCCGATTGAATCCGCTTTTCCAGCAATTTGAATTAATTTTTTCTCTAAGAGTCGTTGAACGGAATAATCACAACTAACACCTCTAATTTGCTCTATTTCCAGCTTTGTAATAGGTTGTCTATAAGCTATGATTGCCAGTGTTTCTAACGCAGCTTGACTTAATTTCTTCTTATCACGATGAAGCTGTAACTGATTGATCGTTTCATGATAAGCGGATTTTGTCAAAAACTGAAAAGTATTATTAATAATTTTCAATTCCAATACTTCGTCTTCGCTTTGATGTTTACTGCTTATCTTATCAATAAAAGTTTGCAGCTCTTCTTTAGAAATTTCAATGGCTAATGCCTCTTGTAGAACATGTTTAATATCCTGTAGACCAACACCATCTTCTGAGGCATATATAATGGCCTCTATATTACGAATAATATCTTTCACGGATTAATAATTGATTACTTGTTCAACCATATGTTCAGGAAGTTCACGAAATTCGTAGCGCTGTGTTCTCAGTTGAGGTTCAAATCCGGCCTCTTGTATTGCCTTCTGAATAGAATTTGCTGTAAATCGATGTGGAGCACCTGCAGCCGAAACAACATTCTCCTCAATCATGATGGATCCAAAATCGTTGGCACCAGCGTGTAAGCATAACTGAGCAGTTCTTTTTCCTACAGTCAACCACGAGGCTTGAATATTTTTGATATTTGGAAGCATAATTCTACTTAAAGCGATCATACGAATATATTCTTCGCCAGTGACATCATTAGTAATGCCTCTTAACCTTTTTAATAAGGTGCCATCATCTTGAAATGGCCAAGGAATAAATGCTACAAAACCAAAGTGTCCCTCAGGTTTTTCAGCCTGTACCTCCCTGATCCACACCAGATGTTCAAAACGCTCTTCAATCGTTTCGATATGACCAAACATCATCGTTGCTGAAGTTGGTAGATCAATTTGATGAGCAGCACGCATCACATCTAACCATTCTTTACCACCACATTTACCTTTAGATATAAGACGTCTAACACGGTCATTTAAGATTTCAGCTCCTGCTCCAGGTAGTGAGTCTAAACCCGCTTCTTTTAGCGCCTTAAGCACCTCTATATGTGACATGTTTTCTAATTTAGCAACATGCGCAATTTCTGGTGGACCTAAAGAATGTAACTTTAATGTCGGATATAATTCTTTTAATTGTTTAAATAGATCAGCATAAAATGTTAATCCTAGGTCGGGATGGTGCCCCCCTTGTAACAATAATTGATCTCCGCCATACATAAAGGTCTCTTCAATCTTTTGCTTATAGGTTTCGATATCCGTAATGTAACTCTCATCATGACCAGGTCTACGAAAGAAATTACAAAATTTACAGTTTGCAATACAAACATTTGTTGTATTTACATTACGGTCTATTTGCCAAGTAACCTTACCATGAGGTACTTGTATTTTACGTAACTCATTTGCAACATAGCTTAAATCAGCTGTGGCTGCATGATGATATAAATATATACCTTCATCTTTGGTTAAAAACTCAAATCTTAAGGCTCTTTCTAATAAATTGCTTACATCCATTAAGAACAAATATAAGCACCTTTTGCTTTATATTTATTGATTGACTGTAAGTTTTCATCAATACTAATTTGAAGGCTTTAAAACCGGCGGATCTCTTTTTTGTTGGTTATGGCATCACGATGTCGTCATCTTTAGATCATTAATTTATGATCATTACGTGTTATAGTTATCAAAATATAGATTGCAGCAGACTTCAACTCTTTTTTTGATTAAGAGATGTTAAATCAATTTTATATATCAATTTTCGTAGTTTTACGCTGATGAAATTTTTAAAGAAGATACTTTTTTTTCTAGCTGTAGGTACATATAGTTTTAGTTCTTTTGCCCAACAGTATAATGACGTTTATACTAAACTACAGCAATCCCCAATACTTAACGATCACTTTTTTGGATTTTCCTTGTACGATTTGGATAGTAATCGATTTGTTGTCGATATTAATGGGCACAAGCATTTTACACCAGCTTCCAATACAAAGGTGTTCACACTTTATGCCGCTTTAGAGTTATTGGGTGATTCTATTCCAGGATTGCAATATGTAGAAAAAGGTGACTCTCTTTTATTTTGGGGAACAGGTGATCCGACATTTTTACATAGTAAAATGGACTCTCACATCGTTTATAATTTTCTAAAGAAAACAGATAAAAAAATATTCTATGTTCCAAGTCCGATGCGAAATCGATTTTTTGCTGCTGGGTGGTCTATGGATGATTTCGATGCATATTATCAACCTGAAATTGCCGTTTTACCTATTTATGGAAACGTGGTTACCTTTCGAGCGACCGGAAATAATAAAATGAGTATCGTTCCAGCTTATTTTCAAGATAAGCAAGCCATACAACCCATGCTTGACAAAGGTCAATTTGCATTGAGTCGATCATTTACTGAAAATGAATTTTTACAATCTCGAGAAAATATTCCTGCCAATTATGTGAATGAAATCCCATTTAAATACTCGGATGATCTGGCTATTAAATTATTGTCTGATACGCTAAATAAAAAAATACAAATCATTGATTATAAGAAGCCCATAGATGTAAAAACATTATATTCTAATGCTACAAATTATGTTTTACGTGAAATGATGTTACCAAGTGATAACTATCTAGCAGAACAAATTCTAATGATGGCATCGCTACAGAACTTTAAAAAATTTGACACCTATTTAGTTCGAAATTGGATGCAGGATAATTACTATAAATATTATTCTGATGAGACTGTTCTCCATGATGGATCAGGATTATCATCCTACAATAAAATAAGCCCCCAAAGCATGGTCGATGTTTTAGTTGCTATAAAGAATAAAATTCCAGATGAAACGAAAAGATTTAAACTATTTTCTGCTGGCGGTGTTGATGGTACATTGAAAAGAGCTTATAGTAAAGATCTGGGTGTTCCTTTTATATTTGCAAAAACAGGTACGATCACTTCCGTATATTGTCAAAGTGGTTACTTAATCACAAGATCAGGTAAAAGACTCGCGTTTTCTTTTCTGAATAACAATTTTATTGATGAAAAAGGGAGTAATATTAGAAAGGAAATGGTTAATATCATGACTTATATCAGGCAAAATTATTAATATTTCAGTTTATATGGGTTAATCATTATTTTTATCAACTAAACCTCAAGTATGTCTGTCATTCAAAAAAATAATAAAAAATTAATTCGCTCATGGGCGATGTTTGATTGGGCTAATTCAGCCTATAACTTGGTTATAACCTCGACTATTTTTCCTGTTTATTATACCACAATTACGAATACAAAAGAGCATGGTGACGTCGTACGTTTCTTTGGTGCTGAGTTTGTCAATACGGCCCTATCAAACTTTGCTTTGGCGGTTGCTTACTTGGTCATGGCATTGACGCTGCCTTTTATTTCGTCCTATGCTGATGCCAACGGAAAGAAGAAACAAATTATGAAATTTTTTACTACAGCGGGAGCAATCGCTTGTATGGGACTGTTTTTCTTTAAGTTAGAAACGTTAGAAATCGGTATTATCTGTTTTGTAATAGCTGCTATGGGTTATATTGGCGGTGTTCTCTTTAACAATTCATATTTACCTCTTATTGCGTCTGTTGATCAGCAAGATAAAGTGAGTGCGCAAGGTTTTTCATATGGTTATGTCGGATGTGTGACGTTGCAGATTTTGTGTTTCATTGTTGTCCTGAAACCCGAATGGTTTGGCATATCGGACCCATCTTTGCCCGCAAGGATTTCATTTTTAATGGTTGGAATCTGGTGGTTAGGGTTTTCACTTATTCCATTTAAATATCTTCCTAATATTCCTGCAACAAGAAAAGGAGAAGGCTTATCATTAGTTGAAAAAGTAAAAGCTGAAATTAGTTCTGTCTGGGGACATATTCAACAAATTCCAGAAATAAAAAAGTTTTTACCTGCATTTTTCTTTTATAGTATCGGTGTGCAGACTTTGATGATCGTAGCATCTGCTTTCGGGGAGAAAGTGCTACATTTGGGAGCTACTAAATTAATAGGAACCATTCTCTTAATTCAACTTGTTGCGATAGCTGGAGCATTCATTATGTCTGCTATTTCTGCTCGTATTGGAAATGTTAAAGTATTAATGTTAGTCGTTGTGATTTGGATCAGTATCTGTATTTCAGCTTATTTTCTGACAACAGAGATTCAGTTTTACATATTAGCGGCCTTAGTTGGTTTGGTGATGGGGGGCATTCAATCACTTTCCAGATCGACATTTTCAAAGTTAATTCCTGAAGATATACAAGATACGACCGCATTTTTCTCCTTTTATGACGTGACGGAAAAAATAGCCATTGTTGTAGGATTATTTTCATTCGCGATGATAGAACAAATCACACACAATATCAGATATTCGGCATTATCCTTATCTTTATTTTTTATAATTGGATTGTTACTATTAATTCGTCTATTGCGATATAATAAATCCTAAATTTAAATTTAAGAATATACGATATGAAAGTTGAACTTTTTGTTCCTTGTTTTATTGATCAGTTGTATCCGGAAACGGCTTTTAATACCATACGATTGTTAGAGAAAGCAGGATGTGAAGTTACGTATAATGCTGAGCAAACGTGTTGTGGTCAACCAGCTTATAATGCTGGTTTTTGGGATGAAGCAACGATAGTTGGGCAAAAGTTTTTAAAGGATTTTAGTGCAGATCATTATATAGTTTCTCCATCGGCATCATGTACGGGTATGGTCAAACATAGTTATAATGATTTGTTCACGGGCTCCATTGAGCAATCGCACTGTCGATCGATCCAAAAAAATATATTTGAAATTTCTGATTTTTTAGTCAATGTAGTAAAGAAAGATTATTTTGGAGCAGAATTGGAAGGAATCGGAGTTTATCATGATGCATGCTCAGCATTGCGCGAATGTAAAATCAAAGAGGAGCCCAGGCGCCTATTGAGTAAAGTACTTGGCTTAGAAATGGTGGAAGTTAAGGATAGTGAAGTTTGCTGTGGCTTTGGAGGTACATTTGCTGTTAAATTTGAAGGTATATCGTCTGCGATGGCAGAGCAAAAAGTGAGAAATGCTCTTGATATGCGTGCAGATTATATCATTTCGACAGATGCCTCCTGTTTGTTACAGTTACAAGCCTATATCGACCAATATAAATTGCCGATCAGAACTATTCATTTGGTAGATGTACTAACAACTGGCTGGGGTAATATTTAAAAGAACTTAAACTAAATACTAAAATTATGAATTCAAGAAGAGATTTTCTCAAAAATTTGGGTTTAACTGCTGCAGGAGTAGCGTTAATGCCGAGCTTAGATTTGCTCGCTGCTCCGAAGAACTGGTTTGATATTTCACTGGCCGAATGGTCATTGCACAAAACCCTTTTTAAGGGGGATCTAAAAAATATTGATTTCCCAGAGCTAGCAGCTAAAAAATTTGGAATTTATGGCGTAGAATATGTAAATGCCTTTTTCAAAGATAAAGCGAAAGACATGACTTATTTGAAAGATCTAAATAATCGCGCGAAAGATAATGGAGTTCGCAATGTATTGATTATGATCGATGGTGAAGGCAATCTAGGAGATGAAGACGCAACCAAACGTAAACAAGCTGTAGAAAATCATTACAAATGGATTGATGCGGCTCACTTTTTAGGTTGTCACGCTGTACGTGTAAATGCTGCTGGTAAAGGAACTCCTGAGGAAGTGAAAAAGGCGGTGGTTGACAGTCTTTCAACATTAGCCGATTACGGTAAAAAATCAAAGATCAGTGTTATCGTTGAAAACCATGGTGGGATCTCATCTCATGGTGATTGGTTGGCAGATACTTTAAAAACTGTCGGTAAGAAAAATTGTGGAAGTTTACCAGATTTAGGTAATTTTTATGAGTACGATCGTTATCAGGGAGTAGCAGATTTAATGCCGTACGCCAAAGGAGTGAGTGCTAAAACACATGATTTTGATGCTAATGGTAATGAGACTCAAATCGATTATGCACGAATGCTTAAAATAGTAAAAGATGCTAAATTTAAAGGTTACATCGGTATTGAATACGAAGGAAGTAAGCTTAGTGAAGAAGAAGGTATTTTTGCAACAAAAAAATTATTGGAGCGTTTGCGTCCTACAATTTAATTATGATATGGTAATTGTGGTATGAAATTTTACCATCAATATCTATATATTAAAAGGGGGAGATCTATTATTGATTTTCCCTTTTTTTGTGATCGTTATTTTCTCCTAGTACCCATTAGACTTGTTAGAAATTCAAAGATGCAAATCGTTGTCTAAAGATCTACCATTTCGTATAAGTTGGGGTTGAACGATTATCAATCGAAATATCCACAGATCTTACATGTGGTAAACGAATAGCGAAATTTAAGCCAATAAAATACTAATTTAATTCAGCAACTGAATTAAATTAGTATTTTGCAGCACCTTTAGAAACAATCAATAAAAAAACAAACCATACCTATGAATCAATTAAAAGATGAAGCCCTTGTTTCACATTTGGAGCAACTGCAAGTCGATAATATTTTAGTAAAAGGACATCCTGCTGGTCTATTTGTCTTATTTTTTACTGAGATGTGGGAGCGTTTCAGCTATTACGGCATGCGTGCCTTACTAACAATTTTTCTGATAAGTGAAATTGCACATGGAGGATGGGGGTGGAGTAATGAAGAGGCGATGAAGTTGTATGGACTTTATACGGGTTTTGTATTTTTAACACCGCTGCTTGGAGGAGTAATTGCAGACCGTCTGTTGGGTTATAAAAAAGCCATTCTAATTGGTGCGGTAACTATGACTGCTGGCCACGCTGCTATGGCCTTGGAAGGAATTCATACTCATTTTTTCTTTCTTGGATTGATTTTGATGATTTTGGGCAATGGTATGTTTAAACCCAATATTGCCTCCATGGTTGGAAAGCTCTATCCAGATTCCAGTAGTAAGAAAGATGCCGGTTATACCATTTTTTATATGGGTATTAATGGCGGAGCGTTTTTAGGAATGATGCTTTGTGGATATATCGGAGAAAAGGTGGGTTGGCATTTTGGATTTGGTTTAGCAGGTATATTTATGTTCTTGGGCATGTTGCAATTTTTCTTCGCTCAAAAAATATTTGGCATTATCGGTGATACTCCACAGTCGACTAAAGAGAAGGAAATAAAAGAAGTAAAGGATAAGAGTGAGGTAACAACACCAGCACATGTTACTCGCGACAGATTAATTGTGATCGGTATTTTCATGTTTGCAAGCATCATCTTTCACTTGGCTTTTGAACAGGCTGGAGGTTCGATGACTATTTTTGCAAAGAATTATACACAACGTATTTTAGAAGGCCAAACTGCAGTCCTTTTTAAGTGGGTCGATGCAGCTTTGACTGTTTTTCCAATTCTTGTTGTATCGGCAGTTTTGTTTGCGTTAGCAAAAAAAATCTGGTTTAAGTATCCCCTTATTGTCATCTGCTCAGGACTGTCATTCGCGATCATCTGGGTGCTTTGCGGTTGGAAATTATATCGAGAATTTAATTCTCTAAGTTCCGAAGTCACTGTATCTTGGTTTCCTATGTTGAATTCATTTTTTATCATCACTTTAGCAACTTCTTTTAGTCGGATTTGGGAAAAGGTATGGAATCCTTCAGGTCCCATTAAGCTAGCATTGGGTTTGGCAATTGTTGGTTTAAGTTTTGCCGCATTATCCTATGGAAGTTTAGCTATACCTCCGGGAGCAAAAACAGCATCTGTTAGTATGATTTGGCTGGTACTGGCTTATTTTTTACAGACCGTTGGGGAACTTTGTTTATCACCCGTTGGGCTATCTTATGTCAGTAAATTATCCCCTCAAAAAGTGATAGGACTTCTATTTGGCATCTGGTATTGTGGAAATGCCATCGCCAATTTTATAGGAGGTTTTATAGGCTCTTACATAGATAATATTACAGCAACACACTCGATGTCTTATTTCTTTGGGATGTTTACCGTTGTTTCTTTTATATTTGCTATTATTTTAGTTTTGTGTAGTTCGGGTATCAAGAAAATGATGCACGGAATTCATTAATTCGATATCTTTTTATTATTTTGCTAAAATTATAACTTAGAGAACCCTATTATTAAATATATGTATCAAGAAAGAGATGAAGCTCTTGTTATCCATTTGAAAAAACAAGGCGTGGATGATAAGATGGTAATTGGACATCCTGCGGGATTATTTGTCCTATTTTTTACCGAAATGTGGGAAAGGTTTAGTTATTATGGCATGCGTGCTTTATTAACACTTTTCTTAATCAGTTCCCTTGCTGATAAAGGATGGGGCTGGAGTAATGAAGAGGCAATGAAACTATATGGTCTTTATACGGGACTGGTTTATTTAACCCCGTTGATAGGTGGTATGATTGCCGATAAATTGACCGGATTTAAAAAAGCCATTTTAATTGGAGCGCTAATCATGACAATGGGGCATCTATCTATGGCTTTCGAGGGAATAAACGCAAATTTCTTTTACGTAGGTCTTGGTTTAATGATTCTCGGTAATGGAATGTTTAAACCCAATATTTCTTCGATGGTTGGTAATCTTTACCCCGATGCAAGTTCTAAGAAGGATGCTGGTTATACCATATTTTACATGGGTATCAATGCCGGTTCATTTTTAGGTATGCTTTTATGTGGATATATCGGAGAGAAAGTAGGTTGGCACTATGGTTTTGGATTAGCAGGTGTTTTCATGTTCTTTGGTATGTTACAGTTTTATTTTGCTCAAAAGATTTTCGGTGTTATTGGAGAATCTCCAAAAGCGACTAAAGCTTTCCATGATGAAAAAATCAAAAATCATGAAGAGGAACCCGAAGAGGTGATTCCTGCTAATGTGGTCAGAGATCGTTTGATTGTGATTGCTGTTTTGATGATCGCAAGTATTGTTTTCTTTTTAGCATTTGAGCAAGCAGGAGGATCGATGTCTATTTTTGCTAAAGACTATACGCAACGTGTCCTTTCAGGAAATACAGCTACTACTTTCAAATGGATCGATACGATCTTGACCATTGCTCCAATGGTTATTGTGAGTATTGTGTTGCTAACGCTAGCAAAGAAAATCTATAAACAATATCCATTAACGATTATCTTCACAGGAGTTTCATTTATTGTTATTTGGTGTTTAGGTCTATGGAAAGTTTTTAGGGAGTTTGGAGCAACAGAAACAGAAGTAGCTGCTTCTTGGTTCCAGATCTTGAATGCGTTTTTTATTATTTCATTGGCTAATTCTTTTAGTAAATTTTGGGAAAAAATATGGAATCCTTCAGGGCCGGTGAAATTTGCCTTAGGACTTCTTCTTGTCGGTGTTGGTTTTGCTGCATTAGCTTATGGTGCAAGTGAAATTCCGCAGGGAGCTAAGACTGCAACCGTGAGTATGGTTTGGTTAATTATAGCTTATTTCTTTCATTCTACAGGAGAGTTATGCTTATCACCAGTTGGACTATCTTATGTAAGTAAACTATCCCCTAAGAAATTATTAGGTTTGTTATTTGGATTTTGGTTCTGTGCATCAGCTATTGCTAATTTTATTGGTGGATATTTAGGATCCTATATTGATAAAATTACAGCTGAACATTCTATGTCATACTTCTTTATGATTTTTGCCATAGTTCCAGCGGCAACAGCTTTATTATTACTTATTTTAAATCCAGTATTAAAGAAAATGATGCACGGTATAAATTAATCCCATGCTCATTATATATTATTTTAAGAGACGTTTCATTTGAAACGTCTCTTTTTGTTTCAAAAATGAGCTCTTATAATAGAGATAATACAATTATTCAGTAAAAAATGCGATTGTTTTTTGTTTCTTTGTAGACTATTATTAAAATTTTCAATACGCTTAATTAGATTTAAATTATAGATATGGGTCAAGCATCTAAGGCTTCATTTTCAGAAGGGACTACTTCTGATTTTTATAAATCAAATGTTCTAGGACAACGGTCAGGGTTATTTGTCCTCTTCTTTACCGAGATGTGGGAACGTTTTTCGTTCTACGGCATGCGGGTATTACTTATCCAATTTTTAACTGCTACCGTCATACAAGGCGGATGGGCTTGGAGCGCAGAACAAGCTGGAGCGTTGTATGGTACATACGCGATGATGCTTTACCTAACACCAATATTAGGAGGTATTATTGCTGATAAATATATTGGATCGCGAAAGGCCGTTATTATTGGTTCTATCATCATGACGATTGGTCACGCTGCTATGGCTTTTGATACGCAGGTCATGTTCTTTATTGGTTTAGCATGTTTAGTTATCGGTACAGGCTTTTTTAAACCCAATATGCCGTCAATTTTAGGAGAAATGTATAAAGACTTACCAGAAAAGAAAGATGGCGCTTACACGATCTTTTATATGGGAGTCAATGCAGGTGCATTCTTTGGCATGATGTTATGTGGTTATGTTGCAGAAACACAGGGTTGGCACTGGGGTTTTGGTTTAGCAGGTATTTTTATGCTTTTAGGTACATTGCAGTTTGTATTTGCAAAACCGTTGATGGGCAATTTAGGTGTCTTAGACCAGTCTAAAGAAATGAATAAGGAAGATCAATTATTAGCTGATGCAGATAAGAGAAATCCATTTACTACTCTAGATTATATTTTAATTGCTATTATATCGGTCGTTGGTTTCCTTTATGCTTTTAATGATCCTTTGTCCAAAAATGGCATTATTGATATGTTTAGTGCACTGGATCTGCCATTTTTGAGAGGTCAATATCTGATGATCATTCTTGCTCTGATTCTTTTTATCTATCTGATATCATCGCGTATTAAAAGATACGATAAAATCGTGCGTGATCGCATGATCGCAGTTGTTTTCTTAGCATTCTTTTTGATCTTCTTCTTTATGAGCTTTGAGCAGGGAGCAACATCTCTGGTACTTGTTGCACGTGATAATATAGATCGGAGTTTATCTGGTGGTGCGCTTCAAATTTTTAATATTTTGAATGCCTTGTTGACTGTTGTTCCTTTAGCACTGATATCTTGGGTATTGGTGAAATTGGCAAAAGCTACCTGGAGCAAAATTGCTTTATCAAATATCATCCTTATTATTTGTTTTGTTTTGATATGGGGAGCAGCAATCTGGATGCTGAAAAATGAGTTTTCAAAAGAAGTCTCTGAGATTAAGGTATCCTGGTTTTCAACATTGAATTCATTCTTTATTATAGCACTGGCTTCTACGGTTTCTAAATTATGGGAATCAAAATACAATCCTTCTGCAGCGATGAAATATGGCTATGGATTGATATTAGTAGCTATTGGTTACTTCATTATTGGATTGGGATCTTGGGGAATAGCAGAAGGAGTTAAAATATCTATGGTTTTTCTAGTATTAACCTATTTGTTTCATACGTTAGGAGAGTTATTCATTTCACCAGTTGGTCTTTCTTATGTTTCGAAACTCGTTCCAGCGCGGATGTTAGCATTTATGTTCGGAATCTGGTATTTAGCCATAGCGATTGCGCAAAAAGTTGCCGCAGTCTTAGGTGGGCAAGTGGAAACCATTCAACAGGAGTATTCGTTAAGTCATTTCTTCTTTTTGTTTACTGCTATTCCAGCAGCAGCAGGTTTATTGGTAATGATACTCAATCCCATCATTAAAAAATTAATGCCTGGTATTAAATAATAAAATGTGATAAAGCTTCCTTTTTAGGAAGCTTTTTTAATAATAATCGAAATGTCAAAACAGGGACAACAAACATTAGAACAGGTTCAACAATTTAAAGGAAAGTATCCAAAGCAGATTTGGAGTTTATTTTTCTCCGAAATGTGGGAACGTTTTTGCTTCTACGGAATGCGTGGAATGCTAGTTTTCTTTATGATCACTCA
The DNA here is from genome assembly GCF_056711605.1 of Sphingobacterium sp. MAE. Classification (NCBI taxonomy): domain Bacteria; kingdom Pseudomonadati; phylum Bacteroidota; class Sphingobacteriia; order Sphingobacteriales; family Sphingobacteriaceae; genus Sphingobacterium; species Sphingobacterium sp. MAE. Next base: position 1,213,271 of record NZ_CM160044.1, read on the forward strand.
GCTTAATTTTGCAGAAAAGGAAGCAAATTTACAGTACGGTGCCACACAAGCATTTGTATATGCATTTACATTTATCGGTGGATTATTTGCTGATAAGATCTTAGGATTTAGGAAGTCCCTTTTCTGGGGTGGGACTTTGATGATTGTTGGTAGTGCCTTATTAGCAACAGATCCTCATCAATTTTTCTTTTTTGGACTAGCCTTTATCATTATTGGTACTGGTTTCTTCAAACCTAATATTTCGACGATGGTCGGCGAACTATATCGATCTGATGATAATCGCCGTGATGCAGGATTCTCCTTATTTTATGCAGGTATCAATTTAGGAGCATTCCTCGGAGGTTATATCTGTGTAGCTATTGGAAAAGGATATATGTTAGCTTCCGTTATTGATGAAGCGCATCGTTGGAATGTAGCCTTTGGTTTAGCAGCTGTTGGTATGCTTATTAGTCTTATCAATTTTCATTTTACTAAGTTTCACTTGGGACCTATTGGTTTGAAACCCGGTCATCCAGATGCGATTGTTAAAGTCAAGGAATTGCCAAAATGGGCTGAATATGCGGTATATATAGGTACCTTATTATTAATTCCACTGGTACAGGTTATGGTTTCTAAAACGGAATATACGGATATATTTATGTATCTGATCGGTCCATTGACACTAATCTACCTATTTTATGAAATGACAAAATTGAATAAGGTAGAAAGAAACAAATTGATTGCAGCTTTAGTTTTCATCTTGTTTTCTATCATTTTTTGGGGTATTTACGAACAAAGTGGTGGTTCATTAAGTATTTTTGCCGCAAAGAATCTGAACGATTCCATATTAGGAGGTCTATTTCATTTAGATCCAAATGGTGTAAACAACTCTGGAGGAGCATTTTTTATTATTATTTTAGCGCCAATTTTTGGTCTTTTATGGATTTGGCTATCGAAAAGAAAAATGGAACCCAATACCATTATTAAATTTGGATTAGGATTTATATTTCTTGGGCTAGGTTATTATGTGCTATTTGGAACCAAGTTTTTTGCACAGGATGGTATTGCCTCTTTAGATGTATTCACCTTAGCACTTTTGGTGATCACTGTGGGAGAGTTATGTTTATCACCAATTGGTCTATCTATTATGACGAAGCTATCTCCTGCGAAGCTGCAGGGCATTATGATGGGGATGTGGTTTTTGGCCAGTGCTTACGGACAGTATGTTGCAGGTTTAATCGGTGCAAGCATGGCAGAAGCTCGAGAAGGAGATTCTTTAGCAGATAAATTGATCACTTATACAGATAGCTACAAACAATTGGGTGTCTATTCGTTGATTGCAGGGATTGTTTTAATTGCTTTATCGCCAATCGTGAAGAAACTGATGAGCGGAGTGAAATAATCCTCTACTGATAATTTTTTGATAAAAAAAAGCTCGATACTTAATATCGAGCTTTTTTTTATTTCTGATCGTAGATCCATTTAAATTTATATTCTTTTTCTGGGATTTTCATTCTATCTGCCAGTCGTAATAAACGATCAGGAAGTCTCATTAAATAATCCCGTGCTTTTTCTCCTTTTTCGTTTAAGCCGCTCACTTGATCTATTTTCCAATCTGCATTAAGCTCTTTTAAAATGTCAACATAATCAATCGCAGTATAGATATTAAGACGTTGAGCCGCATCAGAGAAGTGTGCAAATGCTTCGCCTTGTGGTTCTCCAGATTCTCTTAAAAATTGAGCTGGCATTACAATTTTCTTGCGCATCATGTCTTCAAAAGCAATCATCACCTCACTCGGATCAACGACCAACGCATGAGATACAAAAGACATATATGCTTTAGCATGACGTGCTTCATCTGCAGCAATTACACCGCACATCTTTGCTAATAACTTATCCCCATTTTTCTTAGATAGCCCAGCTACACGTCTATGAGAAACGTTGGTTGCTAATTCTTGAAAAGAAGTGTAGATAAAGTTACGATAAGGATCGGCACCTGTACCAATGTCAAAACCATCTTTTATTAAATACTGGGTTGATATCTCGAATTGACGCATGTCAATTCTTCCTGATAAATAAAGATACTTATTTAAAAGGTCTCCATGACGATTTTCTTCTGCAGTCCAAGCACGTACCCATCTCATCCAACCACCTTGTTCATTTTTCTCCACATCTTCTACCATGGTTAACCAGGATTCATAGGTCGGTAATGCTTCTTCTGTAATGGTGTCACCAACTAAAACAGCAACCAAATCATAGGGAAGTTCTCTCGCACTCTCTTGCAAATCTCTAATTTCATCAAAAAATGTATCTCTAGAAGCATCCGGTAGAAAATCTGCTGGTTGCCACATTTCGTCTACAGGCTTTAAATACTCGCTCATCTCATTCAGCATGAACGGTTCCAAGTAGCTCATCACTTCTTTTCTTGAGCCTTCGGGTAAATTTAGAGGTAATTCTTGCATATCAATACAAAGATAATTAAATAGCTTCAATAAAAATTGTATAAAAAGAAAGATTTATACATTTATATTGTAAAAAAAACAGCAATCTATCTCGATGGATAGGTAAGGATTAAATACTAATCTATATTTAAAAAGTAGATAATGAAGACATTTTTATGCTAAAATACTCTTAACTTTGTTCATATCATGGAACAAAAACAATTGAAAGATTTCGATATAGATAAAGTTCGGGCAGATTTTCCCATTTTAAAAAGGGAGGTCAATGGAAAGCCTTTAGTTTATTTGGATAATGGAGCGACTACTCAAAAATCGCAATCTGTTATTGATGCAATTACACACTATTATTCAGATATGAATAGTAATGTACATAGAGGTGTTCATTATTTAAGTCAAATTTCTACAGATGCTTTTGAAGTGACCAGAAGGAGTATTCAGGCTTTTATTAATGCCAAGCATGAGCATGAAATCATTATCACTACAGGTACTACGCATAGTATTAATATTATTGCTACTTGTTTTGGTAAAGTAAATATTGCTGCTGGAGATGAAATCATTATTTCTGCCATGGAGCATCATTCTAATATTGTTCCTTGGCAGATGCTATGCGAAGATAAAGGAGCTCTATTGAAAGTGATTCCTATGAATGATGCTGGCGAGCTGGATATCGAGGCCTATAAAAAACTTTTTTCAGAAAAAACCAAAATTGCTTCTTTTACTTATGTTTCAAATTCTCTCGGAACAATCAACCCTGTAAAGGAAATGATCGCAATAGCACATGAACATCATGTTCCTGTTTTATTAGATGCGGCTCAAGCAATCCAGCATGTAAAAATTGATGTTCAAGATTTAGATGTTGATTTTCTTGCTTTCTCTGGACATAAGATGTATGGACCGACTGGTATAGGCGTGTTATACGGTAAAGAAGATGCTTTAAATGCAATTCCGCCATATCAAGGTGGAGGAGATATGATTAAAGAAGTTACATTTGAAAAAACAACTTATAATGAATTACCATTTAAGTTTGAGGCTGGAACTCCCAATATCGAAGCAGGTATATGTTTAAATGCTGCTATTGAATATATTAACGCTATTGGGATCGACGAGATTGCTGCTTATGAGGAGGAGTTATTATCTTACGCACAAGAGCAATTGGAAACTGTACCGGGAATTCGTTTTATTGGTACTGCAGCACATAAAAGTTCGGTTATTTCTTTCCTGATAGATGGTACTCACCCTTATGATGTGGGTGTGATCTTGGATAAATTGGGTATTGCAGTACGTACAGGTCACCATTGTGCGCAACCTGTAATGGATCGGTTTGAAATTCCAGGTACGATTCGTGCTTCTTTTGCATTTTATAATACAAAAGAAGAAGTAGATGCTTTAGTTGCTGGTCTAAAAAGAGCAGCTAATATGTTAGTTTAAAAAATATAAATAGTCATGACTATTAACGAAATACAAGATGAATTAATTGATGATTTTTCTTTTTTTACCGATTGGATGGAAAAATATGAATATATCATTCAATTGGGAAAAGAGGTTCCATTAATCAGCGAAGAACATAAAAAAGATGATTACATCATCAAAGGATGCCAGTCAAAAGTGTGGCTTTTTCCCGAAGTAAAAGATGGAAAAGTGTATTTCACTGCCGATAGTGATGCTATCATTACAAAAGGACTGGTGAGTTTGATGGTAAAGGTGCTATCTGGTCATACAGCAAAAGAAATTGTGGATGCTGATTTATACTTTATTGATCAGATAGGTCTAAATGAACACCTTTCACCCACTCGTGCTAATGGATTGCTATCGATGGTGAAACAAATGAAATTGTACGCTTTGGCTTTACAGGCGAGGGGATAAAAATATCTTTGAACATTAACGATTGAATACATAAAAAAATCCCGATGTGAATTGTTCACATCGGGATTTTTTTATGTATAAGATACTTTATTACACTTCTAATAATAAACGAGCAGGATCTTCTAATAGTTGTTTTACACGTACTAAGAAGCTTACTGACTCACGACCATCAATAACACGGTGATCATAAGAAAGAGCGATATACATCATTGGACGGATGACCACTTGACCATTCTCAGCAACTGGACGTTGAATGATATTGTGCATACCTAGGATAGCAGATTGAGGAGCATTGATAATCGGCGTCGACATCATTGAACCAAATACACCACCATTTGTGATGGTAAATGTACCACCAGTCATTTCATCAATCGTTAATTTATTGTCACGTGCTTTTACAGCTAATGCGCCAATTCCTTTTTCGATTTCATGTAATGACATTGATTCTGCATTTCTAAGTACAGGTACTACTAATCCTTTAGGAGCAGAAACTGCAATTGAAATATCTGCAAAATCAGAATATACCAATTCGTTTTCTTCAATTCTAGCATTTACAGCAGGCCATTCTTTTAAAGCAGTTGTCACTGCTTTAGTGAAAAATGACATAAATCCAAGACCTACACCATGTTTCTCTTTGAAAGTATCTTTGTATTTAGCGCGTAAATCCATGATCGGTTGCATATTGACCTCATTGAAAGTCGTTAACATAGCCGTTTCATTTTTTACAGAAACTAAACGTTTAGCAATTGTTTTGCGTAGAGAAGTCATTTTTTCACGACGTTCATTACGAGAGCCAGCCACAGCAACCGGAGCAGCAGCTTTCGGAGCTTCTTTAGCAGGAGCAGCAGCTTTAGGAGCTACTTGCGCTTTTTCAGCATCTTCTTTTGTAATACGTCCTTCTTTACCTGTGCCTTTAATTGTAGCAGGATCAATTCCTTTTTCTCTTAAAATTTTTGCAGCAGCAGGAGAAGCAGTTCCAGCGGCATAAGAATCAGGGTTCTCATCGGCAACATTAGCTGTTGCGGCAGGTGCACTCGCTTTTTCTTCAGCAGCAGCAGGTTTTGCATCACCAGTAGGAGCACCACCTTCTTCGATAGTACATACTACAGCACCAATTTCTAAAGTATCTCCTTCTTGAGCAATGATTCTTAAGATACCTGCTTTTTCAGCTGGTAATTCGAAAGTTGCTTTGTCAGATTCCAATTCCGCGATGTTTTCGTCCATTTCAACGTAATCGCCATCTTGTTTCAACCACTGTGACAAGGTTACCTCAGTAATGGATTCACCTACGGTTGGTACTTTAATTTCTAAGCTCATATATAATGTTCTTTACAGACAATTGCGTCTTTTTGATAAAAGACGCAATTGGATAAAAATAGTTTTTATTCGAATGATTTATTTAAAATTTCAGCTTGTTGTGCTACGTGTTGTTTCATGTAGCCTGTTGCTGTACTTCCACTTTCTTTACGTGCAACAAAACCAGTGAAAGCAATTTCGGTATTCATTAGTTTACGACAATAGTAAGACCAAGCTCCCATATTTTCGTTTTCTTCCTGAACCCACACAAATTGAGTTGCTTTATTATATTTTTTGCGAATTGCCTTCAATTGTTCCTCAGGAATAGGGAATAGTTGTTCCAATCTCACAATGGCAATATCTTTACGTTTGTCAACTTCTTGTTTCTCTAATAAATCATAATATACTTTACCAGAACAGAACAATACTCGTTTTACATCTTTTGCGTTTACATTAGTATCATCAATTACTTCTTGGAATGTATTTGAAGTAAAATCTTTTAATGGTGATACTACTTTAGGGTGACGTAATAAAGATTTTGGTGTAAATGCTACTAATGGTTTACGGAATTCGCGAACTTGTTGACGACGTAATAAGTGGAAGTAGTTAGCTGGTGTAGTACAATTTGCTAGGATTAAGTTTTCATTAGCACAAAGCTCTAAGAATCTTTCGATACGAGCAGAAGAGTGCTCTGGGCCTTGTCCTTCCATACCGTGAGGTAATAACATCACTAACCCATTTGAACGCTTCCATTTGGTTTCAGCAGATGATAAATATTGATCCACGATGATCTGTGCACCATTATAGAAATCTCCAAATTGAGCTTCCCATATTGTTAATGCATGCGGATTAGCAGAAGCATAACCATATTCAAAACCTAATACTGCATATTCAGAAAGAAGAGAGTTGTAGATTGAGAATTTGTCTCCACCAGTGATATTTGCCAAAGGTGTATAAGTCTCTTCCGAGTTTTCCAATGTCAATACTGCATGTCTGTGGGAGAATGTACCACGTTGCACGTCTTGACCAGAAATACGAACACGACTTCCTTCATTTAATAATGTAGCGTAAGCCATTAATTCACCCATTGCCCAATCGTAAGAATCTTTTTCAATCATCTTAGCACGATCTTCGAACAAGCGTGAAATTTTACGGAAGAACGTTTTATCAGTTGGAAGTGTTGTAATCTCTTTCGCCAATTGCAAAAATGTCTCATCAGAAACATGAGTTTTGACAGATGCAAAAGATTCTCCTTTTTTAGCAGGACGTAAACCTTTCCAAGCGCCGGAAAACATTGGAGTTTCTTCTGTTAAGTTAACAACTTCCTTAGATTCCTCTAGTTTTTCTTGTAAAACAGCTTTGAATTCTTTCTCAATTTTTTTAGAGTAAGATTCGTCTATGCTTCCCTCATCAATTAATTTTTTAGCATAAACCTCTTTTGGATTAGGATGCTTTTCGATGAGTTTATATAATAATGGTTGTGTGAACTTCGGTTCATCAGCCTCATTATGACCAAATCTTCTGTAACATAGCAAGTCAATGAAAACGTCAGTTTTGTATTTTTGACGATATTCTACCGCTAATTTAATTGCATATACTAATGCTTCAGCATCATCACCATTTACGTGAAATACAGGAGAAGAAGTTATTTTTGCTACATCAGTACAGTAAGTTCCTGATCTTGCGTCTTTATAGTTTGTTGTAAAACCAATTTGGTTGTTGATAACAATATGGATAGTACCACCAGTTTTGTAACCATCTAATTTAGACATTTGTGTTACTTCGTACACCACACCTTGTCCTGCAATAGCAGCATCACCATGAATAGCAATAGGAGCGATTTTTGAAGAATCTCCCTCATACTTCATGTCAATCTTTGAACGGACCAAACCTTCAACAATCGGATCTACTGTTTCCAAGTGTGACGGATTGGGTGCTAAACTTAAGTGTATTGTTTTACCATCATCGGTTTTAACATCTGTCGAATAACCTAAGTGATATTTAACATCACCACCAAAGTTTACTTCGGGATCTTCAGCATAAGTTTTACCTTCAAATTCTGAGAAAACAGTTTTGTAAGGTTTACCCATGATATTCGTCAAAACATTTAAACGACCGCGATGGGCCATTCCAATAACAAATTCTTGGATACCTAATTCTGAACCTTTTTCAATAACGGCATCTAAAGCAGGAATTAAACTTTCTGCACCTTCTAATGAGAAACGTTTTTGACCTAAGAACTTTGTTCCTAAGAAACTCTCAAAAGCAACTGCATGATTTAATTTATCTAAGATTCTTTTTTTGATGTCTAAAGAATACGTTGGTTTGTTGCGGTCAGCTTCCATACGATCTTGTAACCACTTAATTTTTTCAGGGTTACGGATGTATTTGAATTCTGCACCAATCGAACGACAGTAAGTGTCCTCGATGAGTTGTCTGATATCTTTCAATTTGGCTGGACCTAGGCCAACTTCAACACCAGCATTAAAAATGGTGTCCATGTCTGCTTCAGAAAGACCAAATGTTTCTAATTCTTTTCCAGGGTAATATTTGCGACGCTCACGTACCGGATTTGTTTGTGTAAATAAATGACCACGATCTCTGTAGCCATTAATCATGTTCAATACATTTATTTCCTTTAAAACATGATCTGGTGTTGCATCTGCTGAAACACCAACACTTTCACCTGCGTTTTGACCAAAGTCAAAACCTTCGAAAAATTTTTGCCAGCCAAAATCTACGGATTCTGGATCTTGTTTGTACGCTTGATATAACCCGTCGATATAGCTCGAATCGGCGTTACTCAAATATGTAAGTTTGTCCATCTATTTGAAAAAATATGAATGTGTCAAAGTTAGGAATAAAAATAGAGTTTTAGGTACTGTAATTGATTATTTTAGCGAGGAATATAAATTTTAATGTCGTTTTAATAAAGATTAGAATTATGACGATAAATCATCGATAATCTTTTATTTATTCAAAAAGGACATTAATTTATTTGTCCCAAATAATCTTCTGGAACTTGAATGCCTTTTGGGTAATGGGTGTTAATGAGTTTTTGCCAATCTATCGGCATATTATCTTTCTCGCTTGTGCCTACGCCTGCTATATGTGACCAGTTGCCGTAATTAGTGGCTGGCGAATAATCAAATATATTTTGTTCAAACCAATACGCGCCCTTCAACCAATTGATATTGTATTCTTGTACCAAATAGCTAGAAACAATAATTCGGGCGAAGTAAGGTAAATATCCTGTTTTTTGAAGTAGTTGCATGCTTTGGTTAACAAATTCATTTTCTGTTTCTCCAAATCGCCATTTGTCAAAAAGCAATTGATCGTTCTTACTCATAATCTGCTCTTTCTTAAATCCTTTTTCTTTAAAGAATACATTTGGATATTTTTTTAGCATGAATCTAAAATAATCTCTCCAGAGCAACATATCTATGATTTTATCAAAACGCTTGCTTTTCTTGCCATTTTCTCTTTTTTTGATTTCATGGTATAATTTAATTGGCGATAATGATCCTAAAGCTATAAAAGGTGATAACAATGTGTAATCATGTTCTGAACCTCGTGGATCATCTAATATCATTTGCATCGTCTCCAGACCTAAATCTTCTCCACCTTCGATTAATTTATTACTGACAAGAACAATTTCCTCAGGGCTATAGCCTAATTCTTCTAAAGTGGGAAGGGCTGTTTTTTCGAGATGTGGAGCAGTCATGAAATTAGTTGGATAGTCTGCGGTATTTCGCACAAAACTTTCACGTTCTATTTTCTTTTTGAATGTTGCAAAAGAATTTGGAATATCACGGATCGGAAAAGGTAGATCCTCTTTGTGATATAATGTATGACCAATAATATGTTTTAAATTAATTCTACTTTTCCAGAGTTCTTCCTCAACTTTTTCAGAAATTGTTGTTTCTCTATGAGCAACCTCACGATGATGATACACTTCATCTACTTCATATTTTTGAGCAATACGCGGAATGATATCTTCTGGATATCCGACAAAAGTGATTAAATCACTACCAAGAGATTGTAATTTTTCTTTCAGTGCTTTTACTGTTTCTAACTGAAATGCAGCTCTTATTACATTGGTATTTAGAAAATCATATTGATTTTTAGCGTAATATCTAGGGTCGAAACAAAATACAGGTATGATAAAGGTACTTTTTGAGGATGCTTCTAAGAATACTTCATTGTCATGAAGCCTTAAATCATTTCTAAACCAAATCAACGCAGCCCTTTTTTCCATACAGATATAATTTTGTTGTACTATTTCCCCCAAGAAAGCATATAGGATGTACAAATATATAAGGTTATTGTTTGTTTTATTGACATTATTGACATATTGACAATAAAAGGACAATAACTAAAAATGTAAAAAAACGGTTTCAATTAAACCTTACTGTATTTTATTTGTTTAATTTGTGATAAAAGAAATTTTAATAATTCATTGATGGATGTATTAATTACAGGTTTAAATACGTATTTGGGAAGACGAGCTGTTAGCCATCTACATAGTGATGAATTTAAGGTTACGGGGCTAGTGCGGAATTTGAAAATTTTTAACAAAAGATTGGATGAATCTGTGACCGCAGATTTATTTGAAATTGATTTATTTAAGACTAACACGCTACCCAAAGATTTTTATCTAGAAGATCTGCAATTAGGAATATACTTTACTCAGGTCCCAGGATTGAACGATCCATTGAATATGCAGATGGAACTTATTTCACTCCGTAATTTTATTGAAGTGTGTAAGCAAAATTCTTGTGATCGAATTGTATACATGGCTCAATTGATGGATTCTTCTTATATAGATGCTATTCAAACATTATTTGAAGAATTTAGGGTCAAATATACGGTGGTATTGAAAAGTAGTGCAATTGGAAAGGGTACAATTTTAAGTGATATTTTTAGCAAATTGGCTAAGAGTAGATATATTCCTTACTGGAACCATATCGGTAGTCTCAAATTTAGCCCCATATCCTTATTGGATGTTTACCGTTGGATTAGGGTAATGCCGTGGAAGCATGATTTTATTAGTGAAGTTATTTATTTAGGTGGGGACGAGTGTTTAGATTATAAGCAACTTTTCTCGCGTTATATGCAAGTAAATCATCCAGGTGGAACGTACCGAACGGTCTCTATTAGCAAGTGGATGGTTAAATTATTTTATACCCGTTTTTACAATATCCATAAAGAAAATTTTGATGAATTTCGACGGATTATGAAGTATGAGTCTGACGTTGACAATACAAGTTGGTCTAGCAAAGTTCATTTTACTTTTACAAGTATGCATCGTAATTTTTTGATTGATAAATAATATTACTGAAGGTGTCATTTAAACTTTATCCTGCCAATTATTCTGTTATTTTTGTAGTAGAATAATAAAAAAGAGGGCGTTATGGGGTATAAAAGTTTAGCAGAGTGTGTTGCCGACTTAGAGCAGCATGGACATCTAATTCGTATCAAGGAGGAGGTAGATCCTTATCTTGAGATGGCGTCAATACATATGCGTGTATATGACGTCGAGGGTCCAGCTTTATATTTTGAAAATATAAAAGGTTCTGATTTTCCTGCTGTTTCAAATCTATTTGGCACTTTGAATCGCTCTAAATTTATGTTTAGAGATACACTTGACCATATAAAAAAATTGGTCGATGTCAAAATGGATCCTACATCGGTCTTAAAAAATCCATTCAAATATTTAAGTTCTTCCGCTGTTGCACTAGGAGCGTTGCCCTGGAAAAAGAAAACTAATGCTCCCATTTTATATGGAAAAACAGCAATTAGCAAGCTTCCTCAGATAATTAACTGGCCTATGGATGGCGGAGCTTTTGTGACTATGCCTCAGGTTTATACCGAGGATATTACGAAACCGGGTATTATGCAGGCTAATCTTGGTATGTATCGTATACAGCTTTCGGGTAATGATTATATTCAAGATAAGGAAATTGGTCTACATTACCAATTGCATCGGGGGATTGGTATTCATCAGCAGAAAGCAAATCAATTAGGAAAACCTCTAAAAGTCAGTATTTTCATTGGTGGTCCACCGTCACATCCGCTTTCAGCAGTTATGCCTTTGCCTGAGGGATTATCTGAAATGATTTTTGCCGGAGCTTTAGGTAATCGTAGATTTCGTTATTTCTATGATAAGGAAGGTTTTTGTGTCTCTTCAGATGCTGACTTTGTTATAACGGGTACTGTTTATCCGAATGAAACGAAACCTGAGGGACCATTTGGTGATCATATCGGTTATTATAGTTTGACACATCCTTTTCCATTGATGAAGGTTCATAACGTCTATCACAAGAAGGATCCTATCTGGTCATTTACAGTTGTCGGAAGGCCTCCTCAGGAGGACACTAGTTTTGGTAATTTGATCCATGAAATTACAGGAGCAGCTATCCCTAAAGAGATCAATGGTTTGCAAGCGGTCCATGCTGTAGATGCTGCAGGAGTACATCCATTGCTTTTTGCGATAGGTCGAGAAAGTTATACACCTTATCAAAAAGTAGATCGTCCGCAAGAAATTTTGACTATCGCAAGTCAAGCTTTAGGTAAAAATCAGCTGAGTTTGGCAAAGTATTTATTTATAGCAGCAATTGAAGATGATCCATCATTGGATATTTATAATGTTGCAGGATTTTTTATGCATATGTTGGAAAGAATTGATTTAACGCGAGATTTGCACTTTCATACCAATACAACCATAGATACTCTAGATTATTCTGGAGATGGACTCAATGCTGGATCAAAGGTTGTTTTTGCGGCCGCAGGTTCAAAGAAAAGATCGTTAAGTAAGGAGATTCCGGCTGGTTTAGCGATCCCAAGGCCATTTAACAATGTTAAAATGGCTATGCCGGGAATTGTTGTAGTCGATGGAGCAGCATTTACATCTTATGAACAGGAAGAAACGATCTTAAAAAACTGGTGTGATGCTATGAAAGATGAAGAATTTTCAGGAATTCAGATGATTGTCTTGGCTGATGATGCAGACTTTACGGCAGCAAATGAGAATAATTTTGTTTGGGTCACTTTTACTAGATCAAACCCAGCATATGATATTTACGGTGTCAATAGTTTTACCAAATACAAACATTGGGGTTGTCACGGACCTCTTATTATTGATGCTAGACGTAAACCACACCATGCGCCAGATTTGATTAAGGATCCTGCAGTAGAGAAAAGAGTGGATAATTTAGGGGCAAAAGGCGGCTCATTATATGGGATCATATAAGAGTTTAATAAATCAGGTGTCAGTTATATCATTACAGACCCTAATTTAATTAGATTAAAAGGAACGCTTCTAAATAGCTAGTAAATTGCAAAAAGTCATTTGATTATTCCTAGGTTTGTATAGGAAAATATTTATAAAATAGCTATGTCAAAGACAAAACTTACGATCAATAATAATGGTTCGGTAAAAATAGAAGGTGATTTCGAAATCGTTGATAGAAATGGAGATGCTTATGGTTTACAGGGCAGAACAGTGCTCTCCATCTGTCGTTGTGGATTATCCAAGAATAAACCTTTTTGCGATGGTGCTCATAATGGACATTTTGAACATGAAGCGATCGCTTTCGACCTTCCTCCAAAAAAAGTATAAAAGCGCTGAGTAATCTTAAGGATTAAGATTCTTTTTAATAAAAAACACCCATTTGTGCTTCATTGTTACAAATGGGTGTTTTTATTATATTTATCCTTGTTATGATTATCGATTAAAACTTCAGTCGCAATAACACTTGTTTTTACATCTTTTTAATTTGTTATCCATAATCGTCAAGTCAACGAATATTTTTATTCTATTTCCCATATTCACCTCAAAGTCTTCCGTAATTACTCTATTACAGACCTGTGATCTTATATTTTTTAATGGATATTATGCCATTTGCTTAGACGTGTTGATTTGTCTATTATTTAAGATTGAGAGGTCCAATACGACAGTGATATTGTGTAGTATTACTCAGCATTAAGGCTGCATCATATTGATCAATCATAAAGTTATAATAGTGTAATTATAGAGGGTTCCTATAGGGTTGATATAGGTAAAACTCTATATAACCTCTATTATTCCCGTAGAATAATATAATAAATACTGGTTTTGATAAGAATATGGCTCCAATATGATATTAGCTTATTAAGGTGATCGCATTAATAGAATTATTTATTGCCTGTAAAAGACCATAGTCATACACGGTAGTCTAAGAAGAGCGTCCAAATTTTTCTTGCGAATATGGAATTGCTATTTATCGTTCGGAATAGTAAATGAAAAGATATGGCAAAAAATCTTAGTCGAACGGATCAAGGTTTCTGCGGAGTGTTAGGGATAAGTACATGATCCTGTAAAGGGGGGAGGTTAAAAATCATTAACCAAAGCTATCCGCTTTGCTTATTTCTTCTGTTGTGAATGTTTTTTTGTTTGATCAAGTTCAGGAGGGGACGCTATAAACAACAAAAGCCCAAATTGCTTTGGGTTTTATTTTTTTTGCCAAATTGTCTCAAAGTATTCGCAGACAAGTTTCATGTCCTGAAAAGGTTTTAAGCCGAGATCACTCAGTTCTCTTGTGTAATAATCCCAATGAACCCTTTGCCAATAGCTTAAACTTCTGTCTCCTTCACCTTCAATGAAAGCATATTCAGCTATGATATCTTTATATTTTACAATCTCTACTTTAACGGTTTTGGTGATTGCTTTGGGCATTCCATGCCAATCGGTGACGATAGACAGGTCTCCGATAGCAGGTAGTTTCTCTTTATTTATTTCCAACCCAGATAAGGAATGTGTTGTAGCTCGTTTAATACCTTTTCGTACAAGTTCGGCACATTCGTGTGCATCCTTTGCATTGTCACAAAAGTAATAAGACTGTGGAATTTCTAACTTTTTATATTCCGGCATTTCATGCTGAAATTCCTCCCAGTATTTATTTAAAATGATGTTTCGCATACACTATTTATATTTCTTCTGTAATAGATTGGCCAGATGAACGGTTGCTGTTGTTAAAATCTACTATATTTTTCTATTTAAATCTTCATAGTGCAAAACTTGCGGAAAAGGATCGTAATAGTCATGCAATAAGGTTTTCCATTTTTGGTATTGTGATGACTGACGGAATCCGATTTCATGCGCTTCGACGGAAACCCATTCAACCAATAAGATATATTGATTATCTACTTCTAAACATTTCATCAGTGAATGTTTTATGTATCCCTTAATGGAAGATATGTATTGTTCTGCTATTTGAAAATCCAGTTCAAATTGTTTGGATCTTCCAGATTTTACCTTTAATATGGCGACTTCTAATATCACGATTTGTATTTTTTTAGTTCATGTTTCTTTATTTCAAATAAAGTTTGAAATCTGCTCATATTCTATCAGGGAGAATATGGGCAGATCGCCATTACCCATCAAATGATGTTATTTAAATAACAGCGGTGCTAGTTCGCGCAAGCTACGGCGCCAAGTCTGAAATTCATGTCCAGTATTTGGTGATACGTAAGACACGGCGTTAACGCCAGCTTTTTTTAGTTCATCAACCGCTTGTTTTACTCTATCTGGATTTTCTCTACTGCCAGAACTGAGAAATATCAGTTTTACATCCGGTTTATGAGCTAAATCGGATGCGGCGTATGTACCTCCACTTAATAATGCGTAGTGTGCGAAGACTTTTGGATTACGTAGTGTGATCATTTTTGTCTCCATTCCACCCATTGATAATCCCGCCATGGCACGGTTTGTCTTATCCGTTAATGTTCTAAAGTTAGCATCGACATAAGGTATTAGTTCTTTAATTAAAACGGTTTCGAATTCTTCGATTTTAAATTCATTGATTTTTCCCCATTTCACTTCATTAGTCATACCATAGGTCATGACAATGATGAATGGTTTTATTTTTCCTTCGGCAATCATATTATCCATGATTAGATTTGCTTTTCCTTGATTAGACCACGCCGTTTCATCTTCACCCCAACCGTGTTGTAGATATAAAACGGGATACCGCTTATTGATGTCTTTACTATAGCTTGGCGGTGTATAGACAAATGCTCTACGAGAAGTGTTTGTACTAGGGGAGGGGAATAATATTTGAGATACCTGTCCATGCGGCACATCTTTGACTGCATAAAAATCTTCATCAGGTGCTGGAATTTCTATCCCACTTTCCCAGCGTACAGATCCATAGTAATTCATCGATCCTGGATCGTTGAATTTTCCTCCATCTACCGTAATGTTATAGTAATGGAATCCTTCATCCATTGGACCTTCTGTAGTGCCTGTAAAGAATCCATCATTTTGTTTTTGTAGGACTGTGCCACTTCCTCCGCCTAAACCTAAGCTTACCCGTACACTGTCTGCTTTTGGTGCGTGTATTTTAAATCTGGCGTACCCCTGCGAGTTAACCTGTGGGAAGAGTTGTCCTGGTTGATTAGTTGTTGCTGGTTTAAAATTCTCTTTTAAAGATTGAGCAGATAGCATATTACTGATGAATAAGCCTGAAAGGAGAATAATTAGTTTTGTCATTAGAATAAAGGTCGTTTTATATAATAGGTTGTAATTGTTAACTAAATATAAGGTTTTTTATTAGCATATGAAAAAACGAAATAAGAAAGATCAGTACTGTTCTAAAAACGTGAAAAAATGGCGATACATACAAATTCTAAAATTTAAGCAGTGAAATTTAAGCCGTCTTAAATTATTTATCAAAGTAAAGATGTCTTTAAGGTTGCTATAAGTTAACATTTTTCTATTTATTTCGTTACCTTGCACGGTAACGAAAGGCGTTGTGATGTATTTTTTGAGAGGATATGAGTAAAGGAAAAGTGTATGAGTCAGCTTTTTAGGATGAGAGATATTAGAGTAAATTACATGTTTAATTATTAACGATGAAGAAGTTGTTGTTTTTGTTTTCTGTTTTGTTTTTTTCGATTAATGTCCAAGCACAATTGATAGACCGATTGAATAGTAATGAAAATAAGTTTTTAATGGAGCTTCTTTTTTCACGAGGTAATAAAATTGATAATAATCGAATAGAGTATGATATTCACAATCGAATTAGCCGCATTGGGGATAAACGAATAGAGTATGATATTCAAGACAGGGTAAGGCAAATTGGTGATGAGCGGGTTGAATACGATATCCAAGACAGGGTAAGGCAAATTGGTGATGAGCGGGTTGAATACGATATCCAAGACAGGGTTAGACAAATTGGTGATAAACGGATAGAATATGATATTCACAATAGGGTTCGTCAAATCGGTGATAAGCGGGTTGAATATGATATCAATGATAGAGTTCGCCAAATTGGAGAGAGGCGGATTGATTATGATATTCACAATCGGGTTCGCCAAATTGGAGATAAACAGATTGATTATGATATCAATGGTAGAGTTCGTCAAATAGGTGATGAGCGGGTTGAATACGATATCAATGGTAGAGTTCGTCAAATAGGTGATGAGCGGGTTGAATACGATATCAATGGTAGAGTTCGTCAAATTGGAGATAAACGGATAGAATATGATATAAACGGAAAGGTTCGTCAAATTGAAAGCGATACCTTGGTCCTATATAAAATGATTGAAAATTATAATAGAAAGTAAATTTATTTGGATTCACCCCAAGTGCTGAGATACTCTATCGATAGTGTAATTGAAACAATTTTTTTGTTTTTATAATCTATCATATAGTTGTTATAGATTTTCGTTATGTAAAACTTGCGAAAAATGATTTTAATAGTTGTGCAGCAAGGCTTTCCATCGTTCGTTTTGTGGTGAGATGACGAGATCCAACTTCATGCGCTTCAAGTGAAATCCATTCCAATAATAAGAGATATTGGTTGAAATCCACCTGTATCTATAACTCCCCAATCTTGGAATAGAGCTCCTTTTCCTTAGAATTATCAAGAACGGAAGATTTCTCTGAAGTAAAAGCGGATTCCGCATTACCTAGAACATTTCCGTTTCAAGGTTTTGATCTGCGTTGGGTACAATTCATATTTAATCGCTAACTACTCAATAATCTGTTGCTCATTAGTAGCTTCTATGTTAACCTTTGACTTAAAGTTTGTACTGAAATTCCTTCCTTCTTTTTTCATTGTCAATCGCTAATTTAAATATTTATGCAATTGTCTAGCAATTTGATAGTGTGATAACAAAAGAAAAACCCTACAAATTGTACAATTTGTAGGGTTTTAATACTTTTTCCTTGTTAGGATGCGAAGCGCTCGGGATTATTACATGATCCCTTAAAGGGGGGGGAGGCTTCATCATAAAATAAAGCCATTCGCTTTGTTCATTTACTTTGTTGTTTATGTCTTATTGTTGGAGCAAGCTCCCAAAAGTCTATTAACAACAAAAGCCCAAATTCCTTTGGGCTTTATTTTTTATTGGCGGAGAGCGAGGGATTCGAACCCCCGGACCTATGACAGTCAACAGTTTTCAAGACTGCCGCATTCGACCACTCTGCCAGCTCTCCGCGACAAAAGTACAAATTTTAAGGTTGCAACCAAATTTATTTTTGCATTTCAAGGCCTTTTGAGCTCATTTAAATTGTATGTTGTTGTTTTTTAGTTAGTTTAATTTTGATTTTTTTCTTTAAATCTTTATCCCTAGTTTGCAATCATGGAGAAGGATTATACTTTACTACGATCATCACTAATGGAATCATGTAAAATGCATGTTGAAGATCGGATTGCAAATTTGGAATTGGCTTTAAAATCGGCTCATGAAGCAAGTACTGATGATACCAAAAGTAGTGCAGGAGATAAATATGAGACCACGCGTGAAATGATGCAACAGGACATTGCCAGATGTCAGATGCAACTTGCTGAGGCAAAAAAGGATGAGTTAATATTAAATAATCTTGTTGAACCAAACCATACTGATTTTGTTCAAAATGGCAGTATTGTGAAGACTAATTTGGGTATTTATTTTATTGCGATTAGTATTGGTGTTGTCAAGATCGATGATAAGAAGGTATTCGTTATCTCAAATCAATCTCCTATTGGAAAGTTGTTATTAA
Source organism: Sphingobacterium sp. MAE (assembly GCF_056711605.1). Lineage (NCBI taxonomy): Bacteria > Pseudomonadati > Bacteroidota > Sphingobacteriia > Sphingobacteriales > Sphingobacteriaceae > Sphingobacterium > Sphingobacterium sp. MAE. Next base: position 1,231,895 of record NZ_CM160044.1, read on the forward strand.
GAAAGAAGGTCGGAGAGTCATTTGTCTTTAATCATGTAGAACAACATCTACTTTCTATAAATTAGTATTTAAATCGAAACCATTTACTCTTTTAATTGTTAACTTTAAGTATCTATATAGGATAATTTAGGCTTTTAAAAAATAATAAAAACTGTGATTATGAAGTTAAAAAGAGTATTCCCAATGTTAATGATGGCGGGCACTTTAGTTGCTGCAATGCCTTCTTGTAAATCTAAAGTTTCTGATGCTGATTTGAAAGCAAAGGTAGAAACAGTAATTAATGGTCATCAAGGTATCACAACTTCTGTTAAAGATGGAGTTGTTACTTTGGAAGGTTTCGCTTCTTCAGAAGCTGAAAAAATACAGATTGAGGCTGATGTTAAAGCAGCTGATAAATCAATCAAATCTGTTGTTAATAATATTATAGTGCAAGTTACGGCTCCAGCAGCAATATCTGTTAATACTGTTGATGAATCTTTAGCGAAAGGTATTGTTGATGCGACAAAAGATTTTCCGACGGTACAAGCAACCGTGAAAGATGGTGTCATCACCGTGACAGGAACTATTGAAAAAGCAAAATTAGTAACGTTAAAACAGGCTTTGGACAATTTACATCCTAAGAAAGTGGACCTTAGTGCAGTTGTAACTAAATAATTATTTCAAACTCGAATATCATGGCTTTACAAGAAAAATATAAAGTATTATTAGATACTGCAAGATCATTGGGCACTACGGATTTAAATTTTGCTGAACAGGATGGTGTTCTTCAAATTAGAGGAACAGCACCATCTGCTGATGTGAAAAATAAATTATGGGAAGTATATGGAAATATAGATCCTAATTTTGCAGCTGGAGATGTCGTTATGGATGTCAATGTTGCTACGGAGGTCCCTGGTAGCCAAGTAAAGGTTATTACGGATAATTCAAATCTGAATATTCGTAAAGGACCTGGCACGGATCAGCCTATTGTAGGAAAAGCAGCTAAAGACGAAATTATAACGTTGATTAGTAAAGCAAATGACCAGTGGTGGCTGGTGCGTACTAAAGATAATGAAGAAGGATATTGCTACGCACAATACTTGCAAACGGTTTAAGTTTATTTTTAAGTTTAACAAAGCCTGAAATAATTCTATTTTAGGCTTTGTTATTTTTGAATGGTTGTAGCGAGAATTTGACAATAATTAGGCTTGTACTAACTAATTGTAATATCATTTGAAACATGGTTATCTTTGACTTTTTAAGCAATTTCTTAATTATATTATGCGAAATTTAGTGCTTGTATATTTTTTATTTATACTATCATTCACCTCTTGTCAAACTAAGGCCCCTACTTTTGGAGATCTTTTAGCGACATCATTAGATCAAAAGCTATTTAAAGATTTTGATAGTATTGCCTACTTCAATGCCATTCAAATTGAATTGAAAAATAAAAATTCCCATTTATTTAATCCGAGATGGATGAGTGAAATTGCTGATTCATCTCGGGGTTTTACATGGATTCACAATCAATTACTTACTGGTGGTACAGATACATTGTTGCATTATCTAGAAAAATCTGATGAACATGGTGTTAATCCTTCAATTTTTCATACAGAAGAAATTCGCAAGGCACTTAATCGTCTTCAAAGCAAGGAAATTACAGAGTTGAATGAAGCTTATACGATATTGGCCAAAATAGAGCTTCTCTCTTCTGATGCTTTAGTAGCCTATCTTAATATACTCGAAAATGGACTCGTAAATCCTAAGAAACTCTATGGAAGATATTTTGTTGGGCATAATCGTTACACTTTAAAGAAAGCAAAACAGGTGTTGGACAGTACGTTAAATGTTGCTCAGATCGCTCGAGAAGCCCAACCTAAAAATGGTTTTTACAAAAAGTTTCAACAACTCTTGATAGCAGGAAATTTGAGTAAGGAAAATCGTACTGATGTGCTGATGAGTATGGAACGTTTACGCTGGATGGGACAAGATTTTCCGGATAAATATGTATTCGTCAATATTCCAGAAATGAAATTGCGAATGATTGAAGATGGTGCTATAAAGCAAATTATGAATGTTTGCGTAGGGGAAACTGAAAATAAAGCCTTCTCTAAAACAGGACAAAATCATGAAACACCGATGATGAGTGGCACGCTAGATCGGATGCAAGTAAATCCAGTATGGAATATTCCTAAAAGTATTGTAAAGAAGGAATTACTAAATAGTGTTCGGGCTAATCCAGGATATTTGGAAAGTCGAAATATGGTTGTCTACAATTTAAAAGGACAAATTGTAGATCCATATACGATTAATTGGCAAGCTGACTCCGTCGAGAATTTTAAATTTAAACAAAATCCCGGTTTTGATAATTCACTGGGAAACATCAAGTTTATTTTTGCAAATCCTTATGCCATTTATTTACATGATACACCTGCTAAACAAAAATTTAAAGCTAGTAACCGTGCACTAAGTCATGGTTGTGTTCGTGTAGAAGATCCAGCTAGCTTAGCCTCTTTTTTAGTTAATAATGAAAAAGAAGCAGCTAAAATTGCAACTGAAATAAAAGACTCTATTAACAACTCCAGATGGGTCAAAATGAAAACAGGTATCCCAGTTTTCTTGTCTTACTATACTACTTGGTTAGATGAAAATAATAAAATTGAGCAGTTTCCAGATATTTATGGATATGATGATAGATTGAGATTAGCTATGAAAAAATATCTGAATTAAAGTTTAAAATAAAAATTAAAGTCCCTTTTCTTTAATAAGCGAAGGGACTTTAATTTTATTCAGATTTGCTTTTACTAGCTTTTTTTGTTTTCTTTTCAGCTCGTTTTTCTTTTAGCGTCTTTTCAGCTTTCTTTTTATCATTCTTTACTGCATTTTGTTCTTTTGCCATAACAGTTATGTTTAAGTGAATAATAACATTTCTTACTAAAGCTACTGATAATAAATAAGATTATGCCAATATTAGCACATTTTAATAATATAATAAGACTTTTGTACGTTGTTGAAAATAAATAATGTACTTCGTACTTCCTATTGGAGTATTGAGATTAAACTTTAATCCACTGTCAAAGTCATAGTTAGTGGATTTTTATAATTTTAAACAAATGAAGAAACAATTTCTAGGTAAAGCATTGGCTTTATTTGAAGGATTCAGAAAACATAAAATTACAACAGCAGATTTAGAAGCTGCTGAGTTAAAAGCAAAAAAATTAGATGTTCGAAAAGAAGACTTTCAAATTTTAATTGCTATGTGTAAAGATACATTTGCAGGTAAATATAAAATGAATAAGTGGAACTTATCTGTCATTGTTGCTACTATTGTATATGTAATATCGCCATTAGATGCCATTCCAGATGTAATTCCTGTTTTGGGATGGGTAGATGATATAACTATTATTGGTTATGCAGTTGCCAAACTATCGGACGAAATATTACAATATAAGTTGTTTAGGAAACAAATACTAATGAATCAAAGTTAATACTTAAATTTACTGTTTTTGATGAGCCCTTGTTAAGATAATTTTCAAGGGCTCTGTTTTGGCTTGTAAATTCTAATTTATTTTAGCATTATTTAATTTTTATTTTTTGTTTTAATTTAGCTTTTAAAATTATTTAAATTTTATTTGCATTTGTAAACTGTTGTTTTTCATTTAGTTATATCTGTGTAATTTAAACAATAAGCTAAATTTTGTTTGTATCTATCTATTAAATTTAGCTAGATTTGGACAATATTTTAAAACAAAAGTATGACTTTATCAAAGATTAAACAGTTAGCTACTTTAGGAATCCACCAACCTAAGGAAGTATTTTGTCAATTGGATAGAACTGCTCTTATTGCGCATGCTATCCAAAAAGGAGAAGCTTCTCTTGCCGAAAATGGAGCTTTGAATATTTTGACTGGGAAATTTACGGGAAGATCGCCAAAAGATCGATATATCGTAAAAGATGAAATCACTGAAAACAGAGTTTTTTGGAATGAAGTTAACCAAGCAATTACTCAAGGAACCTTTAACGAATTGTATGATTTGACTACCGAATATTTGTCGGCTAAGGAACTTTATGTTAGAGACTGTCAAGTTGTATCGAGTGAGGATCTAGCAAAACACATTCTGGTTGTATCCACAAAAGCTACTCAGGATCTTTTTGCTGCTAATATGTTTATCGAAAACCCTGATATTGAAAATAGGGAAGTGGATTGGACAGTGCTAGTCGCCTCTGATCTTCAAATTTCAAATCATCAGGAATTGGGACTTCATGCTGCTAATTGTGTTGCTATTGATTTTACCCGTCACGTTGTTTTGGTTATTGGTACTGGTTACACCGGTGAAATTAAAAAGAGTATTTTTTCAGTTCTCAATTTTATTTTACCAGTTGAAGATGAAGTTTTATCGATGCACTGTTCTGCTAATGTAGGAAAAGATGGTGACACCGCTTTATTTTTTGGTTTAAGTGGTACGGGTAAGACAACTTTATCGGCAGATGTAAACCGTTATTTGGTAGGGGATGACGAACACGGTTGGTCGGACCGTGGTGTATTTAATTTTGAAGGAGGTTGTTACGCAAAATGTTTAGGATTGGACCCTAAGCATGAACCAGAAATTTGTGGTGCAATTAAGTCAGGTTCACTCTTAGAAAATATTAAATTTTATGAAGGTACGACTATACCTAATTTTCAGGATGATAGCATTACTGAAAATATGCGTGTTTCATACCCATTGTCTTATATCTCCTCTTATAGGGAAGTTAGATTGGTTGATGCTCCTAATAATATTTTCTTTCTGTCAGCGGATGCATTTGGTGTATTGCCTCCTATCTCAAAGCTGACAGTAGAACAAGCGATGTATTATTTTATTAATGGCTATACGGCTAAGGTGGCAGGTACGGAAATGGGTGTCTCAAAGCCAACGGCGACGTTTTCAGCTTGTTTTGGACAAGCATTTATGCCTTTGCATCCTATGGAATATGCCGAACTACTGCGAGATCGATTGAAAAAAAATCCTGATACAAAAGTTTGGTTGGTGAATACGGGGTGGATTGGAGGTCCTTATGGTATCGGTCGGAGAATCAAATTATCTTATACACGCAGTTTGATTCAAGCAGCATTGTCTGGCGAACTGGAAGAGTATCCAATGGAAGTACATCCCATATTTGGATTAAAATACCCTACATTTTGTCAAGATGTGCCACAGCAGGTTTTAGGGGCTAAACAACTGTGGAACAATGATGAGGCTTATGACGAACAGGCAAAGGCACTCAAATCACTTTTTGAAAATAACTTTAAAAAGTATCAAGATACCTACTTTACAACGGTTTAATATAGAGGTGATTTTAAATCAATAATTGATATATGAAAACGTTAGGTCAATTTATTATTGAAAAGCAGGCAGATTTTCCATTTGCAAAAGGAGAGCTATCTCGATTACTTCGCGATATCGCTATTGCAGCAAAGTTGGTTAATCGAGAAGTGAACAAAGCTGGGTTAGCTGATTTACTTGGCGCTCATGGCGATATGAATATACAGGGTGAGGTACAGCAAAAGTTAGATGTATACGCCGATGTTCAATTTATATCAGCGCTGCAAAGAGGGGGAGAGTGCTGTTATTTAGCTTCGGAGGAACATGAGTTAGGCATTGATCTATCCAATGATTATGTTTCTAAAAATGCGAAATATATGGTCTGTATAGATCCCTTAGATGGATCATCAAATATAGATGTGAATGTTTCAGTGGGGACCATCTTTTCTATTTATAGAAGAGCAGGTGCAGATCAAGTAACCATGGCAGATGAATTGCTACAGCAAGGAAAAAAACAAGTGGCAGCTGGATATATAATTTATGGCTCATCAACGATGCTCGTTTATACAACGGGCAATGGCGTGAATGGATTTACTTTAGATCCTTCAATAGGTGAGTTTTGTTTATCTCATCCCAATATGAAAATTCCGGAACATGGACAGATTTATTCGATTAATGAAGGTAATTACATCAAATTTCCGCAAGCGATCAAGAATTATATCAAATATTGTCAAATCGAAGACTCTGGTACCAATCGACCTTATACTTCGCGCTATATAGGTTCTATGGTTGCTGACATTCACCGTAATTTGATTCGTGGTGGAGTTTTTATTTATCCTGAGACGTTATCCTTTCCTAAAGGAAAGTTACGCTTGATGTATGAGTGCAACCCGATGGCTTTTATTATCGAACAAGCGGGAGGAAAGGCTACGACTGGTAGTGATCGTATCTTAGATATCCAACCTACAGAATTACATCAGCGTGTTCCCATAGTGATTGGCAGTAAAAAAATGGTGGAGCAGGTAGAATATTTTTATAGTATGGAACTTGAATCTGCGTTAAATGCTTAAAAAAATAGGTGATTGATGTTCTTTATTTACATCTCCTTTCTTTAAATTTGATTTCATATTTAAGTCGGGTCGTTGTTGTATGCAAAAGATTGTAAGAGTCATTGTGATATGCTTTGTTTGTATCAGCTTTCAACAAGCTACTGCGCAAACAAAGTCAACTGTAGAGAAAGATACGTTGTCATTTCCATATCATCCAGAAGCGAATGCAGAAGAGGAGTTAGATCAATTGATTCATGAGGCAGCTAAAGAATCTAAGCATATCATTATTCAAGCAGGTGGTAATTGGTGTATCTGGTGTTTGAGATTCAATGATTATATTCATAAGACAGCAGATATAAATCATTATCTACAAAACAATTATTTATATTATCATCTCAATTATTCTAAAGAGAATAAAAATGAGAACGTGTTTAATAAATATGTTCCAGATTCATTAAAATTAGGTTATCCTTTTTTTATTGTTTTAGATAGCGAAGGAAAGGTGCTCAAAATTCAAGAAAGTGGTGCACTGGAGGATGGCAAAAGTTATAATAAAGATAAGGTAATGGAATTTTTTAGAACTTGGGCTAAAAAATAATTGTTCAGTGAATATGTAAAGGCTTTAGGATTTTATTCTAAAGCCTTTTTTGTTTAGATAAAGATCGTTTATCGTATTAAAGCTTAATATCTTTTTATGGATAATAACATCCTTATTATTTTATACCGACAATTTAGTTAGTTTTGCGAACTTATTCTCTTCATATTTTGTTAAAGAGATATTCTTGTCGGTAAAGGCGAGCACTATTTATGATAGATTGGAATGGAACAAAAATTGAGAATATTTGATTTGGCAGATCGTCAATTGGAATTATATCCAAATTTAGCCATGTTTTCTAGTAAAACAGATGGAGATTGGAATGCTTTAACTACTTCAGAATTTGTAAGTAAAGTCAATGCTATTTCAAAAGGATTAATTGAACTAGGAGTCAAGCCTAATGAAAAAGTTGGTTTAATTGCAGAAAGTGGTATACACTGGCATATTGTGGATTTTGCTATTCAACAAATAGGTGCAGTTGTAGTCGCTATATATCCCAATATAACTGATGCCGATTATCAATATATATTTAATGATGCAGAAATTCGGGTAACTATTGTGAGTACTAAAAGCCTGTATCAAAGGATTGTCAATCTTAAAGACTCTATCTATACATTAAAATATATTTTTTGTATTGAAGAACACGATCAAATCAGAAATTGGAGTGAAATTGTTCAAATTGGCCGACATATAGAGGATCGTGAAGTCCAAAGTCTGAAAGATCAAATCAGATCTACAGACCTCGTGACATTGATTTATACTTCAGGCACAACAGGTAAACCTAAGGGAGTGATGTTATCACATGATAATATTATTGCAAATGTAAGGTCTGCAACTGAGATCACACCATGTAAAGCATATGATAGAGGGTTGACATTTTTACCACCCTGCCATGCCTATGAAAGAATGGTTATCTACACTTATTTTTATCTCGGTATTACTGTTTATATCGCTGAGTCATTTGACAAGATCGGTCAAAATTTAATGGAAATAAGACCTAATATTATGACTGCAGTACCTCGGATTTTGGAGAAGGTATATGAAAAGATCATTAAAAAAGGTCATGATCTGAATGGAATAAAACGCAAGATATTTGACTGGGCCGTATCGGTTGGAGAAAAATATGATCCTGTTCCTGAAAATAGAAGTTTTCTATATGACCTGAAATTAAATTTAGCGAGAAAACTTGTATTGAATAAATGGTATGAAGGTCTTGGAGGTTCATTACAAACAGTTGCGTCTGGCAGCGCATCTTTACAGAGTAAATTGATACGTGTATTTTTAGCTGCAGGAATTCCGATTTATGAAGGATATGGTATGACGGAGGCAAGTCCTCTTATTGCTGTTAATCACTATATAAAGGGTATTCGTGTTGGAACTGTTGGTCCCGCAGTGAAGGATGTGCAGATTAAATTGGCGAGCGACGGTGAAATCTTAGTCAAAGGACCGAATGTGATGATGGGGTATTATAAAAATCCAGAGGAAACGAATAAAACCATTATTGATGGATGGCTGTATACTGGAGATATCGGTGTTTGGGAGGATGGGATATTTTTGAAGATTATCGATCGAAAGAAGGAACTTTTTAAAATATCCGGGGGTAAGTACGTGACTCCACAACCTATTGAAAAGAAATTGGTGGAATCAAAGTTTATTGAACAGGCTATGGTGGTGGGCGAGGGGATGAAATTTGCATCTGCTTTTATCGTCCCGGATTATGGACATTTGGTCGATTGGTTTAAATCAGAAGATCCCAGTTTATTGCAATTGTCTAAGACTGATTTTCTAAAGGCGGATAAAGTTATAAAAAAAATAAATCAAGAAGTAAGGATCGCAAATCAGCATTTTGGTAATTGGGAGCAGATCAAGAGGCCGATCATTATTGCTCAGGAATTTACTATTGATGGAGGTGAACTCACGCCGACGCTCAAATTAAAACGGAAAATGATTTTGCAAAAATATAAATATGAATATGATCAACTTTATCACAGTGTGACCGATTGAAAAATTAATGCGTTATACAATCAAAAAATAAAATCTGCGATCTGCATCAGGCTATTGACAAAAGGATCATCATTATTTTAATTTAATGTTCTTTGTAATCTTAGTATGAAGTTTAATTATGAAAAGACAATTGGTGCTTTCAATTTTAATAATATGATTGTTCATGTAGGCTTATCAGATCTCGAATGCTGATCAATAAATAGCAATCAATGATTAGAGTTTGCTTGAGGTTAAATGGCTATACATACCAATTAATCCAATATAATTGGTGTGAAATAGTGGGGAAATCACTCTTGATTTTTGAACGGAATCAATATAAGTGAAATTTAAAATATTAATTATGAACGATGTAAAAATTTATTGTTAAAAAATATTAGAAACAGTTTTTAAATACCAATAATTGTTCTACTTTTGTAGCACAAACACGGTAGATGTAGCTCAGTTGGTTAGAGCATCGGTTTGTGGTACCGAGGGTCGTGGGTTCGAGCCCCATCATTTACCCAAAGCCAGTACAATATGTACTGGCTTTTGTTTTTTCAAAACTTTCTACTCGCATATACACTAAACATTATCTTTTATTTTTTGTTAACTTTAGCTAAAGAATCTAATGAAAATATACTTTTGTCTTGTTTTTATCTTGATCATTGGTCATGCTTCTATCTTTGCCCAACAAAAGTTACCAAAAGGCTTTAGTTATGTACAAGATATTATACCAGATATCAATTTTGACTTACGCTATTATGGTTCACATAATTTTGTTGGTAAAAAAATTGATGGATATAAATCACCTGTTCTTATTCTAACTACGGCTGCTGCTCAAGCTTTGGAAAAGGTGGAGAAAGAATTAAATAAAAAAGGTATGGCTTTGAAAATTTTTGATGCTTATCGTCCTCAAAAAGCAGTTGATCATTTTAAAAAATGGGCTACAAATGTTAATGATACCTTGGGTAAAAAGGAATTTTATCCTCAGTTAGATAAACGAAATTTATTTAAATTAGGTTTTATAGCAGGTAAGTCTGGACATAGCCGTGGTAGTACGGTTGATCTCACAATAATTACAATCCATGATCGTCAGGAAATAGATATGGGTAGTCCTTTTGATTTTTTTGGTTCTATTTCACATTTTGATAGTCAAGAGATCAATGGTGTCCAAAAACAGAATCGCACATTGTTGAAAAATATCATGTCTAAATATGGTTTTAAAGGTTATGCTAAGGAATGGTGGCATTTCACTTTGATTAATGAACCTTATCAAAAAACTTACTTTGATTTTAATGTTGATTAAGAGTGTTTTTACCAAAATCACCGACCTTTACCCTTGTTATAATTTATATTACATATTAAATGAAACAATCAAAATATATCTTAGTATTATTTTTATTACTTTTTTTTGGAGAAATTGGATTTACACAAATTGTTGTTGATACTAGTAATGCAAAGAAAAGTTCTTCTATTACAGGTAATTCTCGAAATCGTAAAGATTTAAGTCGTCGAGAAAGTCGAGCGCGACGTAGTCACGTTGATAGTTCAATTGTCCAGTCGGATCCAGCTATCGATAGTTTGCGAATGGACCTGTCAAAAATAAATGTTAAATATATTACGAATATCCGTGCGGCCGCATTAGAAAATGAGGCTATACACAAGCGTGATCTTCGGACACAATTTATTGAAAAGGTCAATGCTTTTGTGGGAACTTTACCTCCAGATTCTGTAGAGAGGTGGACCGTGCATGCTAGAAGTCAGATCGCAGATCTGAATACTTTTCAGGGAAGTTTGGATAGTTATAATCGAAGTCTCCACCTGACTTTAAGTCAATTGAAAGATTTTAGATCAAAGTATAGTCAAAGTGAAACGAGTATAAGATTGAATAATTATCTGACAACTGCCGAGCAGGAAGTTCAAAGTAAAATTGATTCGCTAAAAGTTTCTGTTGATATTACGAATGAAAATTTGAAAGCTTATTATAGTTTATCTCACCGTGTAAAGGAAATTGTTACTAAACAAATCAATAAAGAGCCTTCGGATTCAGCTACTGTAAAAAGTTCTTTGTGGAAAGCCGGTAATACAACAGTAACAAAAGAGAAAATTTTAAACAATTTAAAAAATAACTACAGAAAGAGTAGGTCAATAGATACTTATGTCAATAAAACTGCATGGACAAGTAGGATTTTATTGATTATTTTGGTTATAGCATATTTATATTGGATCACATCTACGGCCTTTGTTTTAAATAAAGATAATAATAGTAAGAGGGAGGTAAAGCTACCATTTAATATATGGTCTCTTATTGGCAAAGCTATTATTTTATTTTTGACCTTATTACCCATTGTCTCGATCGTAACCCCAACATTAGTCATTCAGGCAACACAGCTGCTGCTAATGGTATTTTTTGGGATTTTACTTCGGAAAAACTTTACGCTAAAACACGGTAAAATTGTTGGTTTTCTATTGTTGTTTTACATCTGTGATGTATTTGTAAATTCTGTTGTAAGTGAAGATCTTATCATGCGGATTGTCTGTATTATATTTAATATCGTGGCTCTTTATATTGGTTTTTATTTAAAGAAACACATTAAAGATCCTGCTGCAGCTGGATATATTCAATTACCTGTTTTTATCATATTTGCTATTTTAAATGGTGGTGCTATCTTTTTGAATATTTTAGGATATGTCGATCATTCTCGCAGTTTTAGTATTGCTGGCGCTGTTGGGCTTGCCCAGTCTTTTACGTTGACGTTTTTTATCCATATGATCAAGGACGATGTCAAAAATCAATTCGCCAGAAATCGAGTGAAAAAAGGTTTTTGGTTGCGATTCAATGAAGAACGAGCATTGAAAGCTACAGGCGATGCCCTGAAATTTTTGTGTCTTCTATTAGCGATTATTGTACTGGCAAATAACTTGCAATTTGCAGCTTCATTGGCAACATCTGTTTCTAAGTTTTTAAGTAATAATCACCAACTCGGAGGTATCAATTTTAATTTTGGTAATCTAGTGCTGGCCTTCTTTATATTAGCTGCTGCTAATTGGTTTCAGAAGAACTTGAATTTACTTTTGATCGGGGGAGAGAATGGCGCTTTAAGCAAAGATTACGATCATAAAATGACGCTTTTTCCTTTATTTAGGTTGATCATCATCGTTATTGGATTTTTTATAGCGATATCTGCTCTAGGTGTTAGTTTGGATAAGCTAACAGTCATTGTAGGGGCTTTAAGTGTTGGTATCGGTTTAGGGATGCAAAATATCATTAATAATTTTGTGTCTGGAATCATTTTAGCTTTTGATAAACCTTTTCGGGTAGGTGATCGTATTGAATTGGCTGATAAAAAAGGGCGCGTAAAGGAAATTGGTATTCGTGCAAGTATTTTGAATACGGGGGATGGAGCAGAAGTGATCATCCCTAATGGTGATCTACTATCTGGCCGGGTAGTCAATTGGACGTTATCAAACGATGATGCTAGGACGAGTTTTGTCGTTCAGGTAGACCGCTCAGCTGATTTGGAAACAATGAAATTGTGGATTAAAGAAGCTGTTGGGCATAGTAGCCATAGTAAACCTGAGTTGGGGGTAGGTATTAGTGTTCAGGATATCAGTGAAGAGATGATTTATTTGAGTATAGGTTGTTGGATCGATAATCCGGCCAATGGTGGAGATTTTAAAAATGATGTATTGATTGAATTGAATAATCGATTTAAAAAAGAGGAATTGAAATTCTTTAGCATTGTTACACCGACTAAATAGTTGAAAAATAAATACAGAAATGAAAGCTCTGCATGACAACACATCGTGCAGAGCTTTTGTTTTTAAATCAATATAACTCCAGCAAAATAATAGTAATAAGATCACAAAGTGGAGTAAAACAACGTAATTAACATTAATAAAAGAACTAGGTATAGCTCCTGTTTGGATAAAGAATTTGTATTTTAATAGATACAATCTATTATTTTCAAATCTGTTTCCTACATTTACATACCTAAAATACAATTTTAAAACATCTATTATTTAACGTCTAAACAGCTATAAATAAAATTAGAAAACACAAAATTGTAATATAATGTATAAAAAACACAGAAAGGTGATGTTCGCTTTGGCATTTCCTTTAATGGTAAGTGTTGCTCCGACAGAGGCTCATTTTAAAACAATGCCGATTCAGCAGCAAACTAACCCAATGTTAACTATTGTCAGTGCAAAAAAAATAAATGCTACGACTGTAGAGGTTTTATTTTCTAATAATCAGCGATTGACATTCGATTTTTATGGTAATCATATTTTTCGATTATTTCAGGATAATGGAGGAGGGATCATTCGAAATCCTGAAGCTAAACCTGCGGCTGAAATATTGGTGTCAAACCCAAAAAAATCCATTCAACAATTAAATCTTAGCGATAGCAACAATCAAATAATAATTGCTACAGGAGAGATTACTATCCTGATTGATAAAACCACAAATTTGTTGAAAGTGATCAATGAGAAAAATAAAGGTGAAGCGGTTGTTTTTACGAAGCCTATTATCTTTGAAAAAAATAAAGTTACCTTAAGCCTTCAGGAGAAATCCGATGAATATTTTTATGGTGGAGGCGTTCAGAATGGTCGTTTTTCTCACAAAGGAAAAGTTATTTCCATTGAAAATCAAAATAGCTGGACCGATGGAGGAGTGGCTTCACCTACACCTTATTACTGGTCGTCAAAAGGGTATGGTTTTATGTGGCACACTTTTAAACCAGGAAAATATGATTTCGGATCAAAAGAAAAAGGACATGTTCATTTGACACATGATATCGATTATTTAGATGTTTTCTTTATGATCAATGATGGGGTAGTTTCTTTACTGAATGATTTTTATCAATTAACCGGAAATCCAATTTTACTTCCAAAATTTGGCTTTTATCAAGGGCACCTGAATGCCTATAATCGTGATTATTGGAAAGAAGATGAAAAGGGGATTCTATTTGAGGATGGAAAGCGCTATAAGGAGGGGCAAAAAGATAATGGTGGTATCAAGGAGTCATTAAATGGTGAATTGAATAATTATCAATTTTCGGCTCGTGCTGTTATTGACCGTTATAAGAAGCATGATATGCCATTCGGTTGGTTATTGCCTAATGATGGCTATGGAGCAGGTTATGGACAAACAGAAACATTAGATGGTAATATTGCCAATTTAAAAAGTTTAGGAGATTATGCTCGTAAAAATGGTGTCGAAATTGGATTATGGACACAATCTGATCTGCACCCAAAATCTGAAATTAGTGCTTTGCTGCAGCGTGATATTGTTAAAGAAGTAAGAGATGCGGGAGTTCGTGTACTTAAAACTGATGTGGCATGGGTAGGAGCTGGTTATTCCTTTGGATTGAATGGAGTGGCAGATGTCGGTCATATCATTCCTTATTACGGAAATGAAGCTAGGCCGTTTACTATTTCATTAGATGGTTGGGCAGGTACTCAACGTTATGCTGGTATTTGGTCTGGAGATCAAACAGGCGGTGTTTGGGAATATATTCGATTTCATATTCCCACTTATCTGGGATCTGGACTATCAGGGCAGCCAAATATTACCTCAGATATGGATGGCATATTTGGAGGTAAAAATAATGCGGTCAATATTCGCGACTTTCAGTGGAAAACTTTTACTCCAATGGAATTGAATATGGATGGGTGGGGTTCTAACGAAAAGTATCCACACGCATTGGGGGAGCCAGTAACCTCAATCAATCGAAACTACCTGAAATTGAAATCAGAATTGCTTCCTTATACGTATAGTATAGCTAAGGAAGCAGTAGATGGATTGCCAATGATCAGAGCATTATTCTTAAGCTATCCAAATGCTTATACACAGGGGACAGCCACGCAGTACCAATATTTATATGGACCATCGTTTCTAGTGGCCCCAATCTATCAAGCTACAAAATCTGATGATAAAGGGAATGATATCCGTAACGGTATTTATTTACCTGAAGGAAGTTGGATTGATTACTTTAGCGGAGATAAATTTGAAGGAAATGTCATTCTTAATAATTTTGATTCTCCGATTTGGAAATTACCTCTATTCGTTAAAAATGGTTCTATTATTCCAATGGCAAACCCAAATAATAACGTTCATGAAATTAATAAATCTCTTCGCATTTATGAAATCTATCCAAAAGGGAAAAGCTCATTTACGGAGTATGATGATGATGGTATTTCAGAAGCATATAAATCGGGAAAGGGAGCTTCGACATTAATTGAATCTCTTTTAGATGAGCAGGATAAGCTTTCAGTAACTGTAAATCGCACTACTGGTGATTTTGAGGGGTTTGTGAAAAATAAACAAACTGAATTTAGAATCAATGTTACAGAGATACCTAAAAAGTTAAAGGCTACAATCGGTAAAACTAAAATTAAATTGGTGGAAGTGAAATCTATGAACGAATTCATTAACCAAGAAAATGTTTATTTTTATGATGCTGCCCCTAATATGAATAAGTTTGCCACCACGGGCAGTGAGTTCGAAAAACAAATCATAGTAAAAAATCCAGTTTTACATATTAAATTAGCCAATACTGATATTACTAAAAATGAGGTCAATCTATTATTAGATGGTTTCAAATTTGAGCCTGTTAATCGCTTCCGAATTTCGCAAGGATTATTAACCGCACCTCAACATGCACTTGTTACTGAAGATCATAGAGCAGCATATTCATTGACTCCTACATGGGGTAGTGTAGACCATGCCGACTATTATGAGATCGAATTTAATAATATGCTTTATTCGACAATAAAAGATAATGCACTGCTGTTTGAGGGGTTGGCCCCAGAAACGACATATACTTTTAAATTGAGATCGGTTAATAAACAAGGTTTCTCTGATTGGACGGAAATTCAGGCTAAGACGAAGGCAAATCCATTGGAGTTTGCTATTCGCGATATTAAAGGGGAAACTACAGCTGAAAATCAGGATGGTTCTGGTATTGATAAGTTGTTAGATTTTGACGAAGGAAATATGTGGCACACTGCTTGGGGTAAAAAAGCCATACCATTTGATATGATCTTAGATTTGAAATCAGTGAATCAATTGGATAAGTTTCAATATTTACCTCGTACAGGACGCGGCAATGGGATTGTATTGAAAGGTAAAGTTTATTATAGTACAGATAAGGAGAATTGGACTGAATCGGGAGTTTTTAATTGGGCAAATAATGATGAAGTAAAAACTTTCAATTTTGCTGGTCAACCTACTGCTCGATTTGTAAAATTAGCAATTACAGAAGGTGTAGGTGGTTTTGGCTCAGGTCGAGAACTTTATATCTTTAAAGTACCTGGTACTGAAAGTTATCTTCCAGGAGATATCAATAATGATCGTTTGATTGATCGAAATGATCTGACATCCTATACAAACTATACCGGACTAAAAAGAGGAGATGCTGATTTTGAAGGCTATGTGAGTAATGGCGATATTAATAAAAATGATTTAATAGATGCTTATGATATTTCTGTTGTTGCTACTCAGTTAGATGGTGGTATCAAAGAAGCTCAGGTTGATAAAGTGGCAGGTCAAATTAGCTTATCAACTGCAAAACAAAATTATAAGAAAGGGGAGATCATCGAAATTATGGTCAAAGGTAAAGATCTTAAATCTGTGAATGCCATTAGTTTTGGATTACCTTATCTATCACAAGATTATGAATTTGTTTCTGTTCAGGCATTAGCCGTTAAAGATATGGATAATCTAACAAATGATCGCTTGCATACGAGTGGTGAAAAAGTATTATATCCCACTTTTGTACATGTTGGAGATCAGAAGGCTCTCTATGGAAATGAAGATTTATTTGTGTTGAAATTACGAGCGAAGCGAGATGTTAAATATACATTGAAAGCTATTCAAGGATTTTTAGTTGATAAAAATCTGAATACGATTAAGTTTTAATCTCAAAAATTTTCATCTTAAAAACAGGCTTAGAAAGTGATTTCTAAGCCTGTTTTATTTTCATGGGCTTACTATATTCTGAACCATATATTGCTGTAAATTAATTATCTTTATATCAACGATTATGATTAAATATCTATTAGAGGTTGTTTTTGATGAAAGGCTTCTGAACGCAACTATAGTCCTATAGGCAATTGATACAGAAATATAAATGAATATACATGTGATATATGAAAAGATCTATAAAAATAATCAAGAACAGATCAGATATTGGAGCGGGGACTAGAGGATCTGATCTGGGGATAGATGCTATCGAAATTGCTGCTATAAATAAGGGAAGTCAATATTTTCACCATTACCCATTTATTGATTTAAAGACGCGAAATGATGTCGTTTACGATCCGGCTCTGCCGCCGTTTGCTAAACGGATCAAAGAGGTTTTGGCACAATGTGGTGAGGTTGCCTCAGCTGTAGAGAAAACATTGAAGGCCGATCTTTTTCCTCTAGTATTTTCGGGCGATCATTCTTCAGCGATTGGGACGATTTCAGGAATAAAATCTACATTTCCTGAAAAGAATCTAGGTGTAATTTGGATCGATGCACATGCTGATATTCATTCCCCTTATACGACGCCATCTGGAAATCTCCACGGCATGCCTTTAGCGGCTACATTGGCAGAAGATAATTTATTGTGTGCTATTAATAAAATTGATGAGGAAACAAAGGACTATTGGCAAAAGTTAAAGACTTTAGGTGACATCACTGGAAAGATCAAAGCAAGGGACCTCATTTATTTTGGTGTGCGGGATACAGAACCTGCTGAAGATATTTTAATTAATGATTTAGAAATTAAAAACTATATTGTAGAAGAGGTACGTAGATTGTCTGTTAAAACCTGTGTACATGAAGTCATAAAAAAGCTTGGGGATTGTGATCTGATCTATGTTTCTTTTGATGTGGATAGTATGGATAGCGAGCTCATCTCAGATGGTACGGGTACTCCTGTTCCTAAAGGATTTTATCCAGCAGAGATTATTGAATTACTGGAAGAGATATTAAGTTTGAAAAAAGTTGTCTGCTTTGAAGTGGTAGAAATAAATCCTTTATTGGATCATAAGGGAAATAAAATGGCTGAAGTGGCTTTTGAAATATTAGAGAAGGCTACACAAGCAATTGAAAAATAATTTATTTTACAATTCGTAATGACAATTATGGTTATATTTTTCACTGTTTGTCAATAATAATAGAGATCAGGCTGATATATCCTGATCTCTTTAAAATATACTATGTTATAAATCTAAAAATATTATTCTTTGAATTTATTATATATAAGTCGTGTTGTTAAAGATTTGCATGATAGCAGTGATTGTTATCATTATTGCATTTTTTTATTGCCTTCAAAGTGAATCATCCATGAAATACCATACTTGTCTTGAAATGATGAATACAGTTCTGCCCAAAATTGTTCTCCCAAAGGCATTTCAATATTTTGTGCCGCCACTGTAAGTTTATTGTATAAATCTTTGGCCTCTTCAGCAGTTTGGGTGTCTAACATTAAATAAGCGTTTGTACCTGCAGTCGCTTTATGACCAAAACCTTCTATGCAGTCGGAGCCCATTAACATCACCGAATCATTGATTTTTATTGCCGTATGCATGACTTTGTCTGCGACCTCAGTAGGTAAAGGGGAGTTGGGATCTGCAGGCATATCTTTGAAGCGATACACACCTAAAGAGGTGGTGTTGAAAACAGATTGATAAAATTCGAATGCCTCTTCGCAATTGCCATTAAAGTTTAAATAAGCGTGTAAAATAGCCATAATTTTCTTTTTTTAATTTATGTTTAATCAAAGTTAGGTGTAGTATTGACAACGGAATGTCAGTAATAAATACGAATTAATTTATTTTGCTCATATCACCCTCTATGTTTATTGCTCAAATCAGGGCGAATTATAGATCGGATTAAATATTAATATTATCGTTCAGTAATAAAAGTTGCTATCATTTTTATGTTAAAAATAAGGTAAATTCTGACCAATTTACTTCGCATATGACAAGTAATCTTCAGGAGGATCTAAACATTTATTGTTCTTTTCGTATTCGACTTAAAGAAGTGTCTGTAATACCAAGATAAGAGGCAATATACTTTAAAGCTGCTTGTTTGATTATTTGTGGTTTGTGTTTGATAAGATTTAGATAACGTTGGGTGGCGGAGAGTGAAACCATATCAATAAAGCGTTTTTTATTGCTATGCAGGGCATAGGTCATCCAGGAGCGTCCCCATTCATTAAATGCTGGAATGGTATGATATAAGGTTTGAAATGTATTGAAATCAATTTTCCATGCTGTACAGTCTGTTAAGCATTGAAGATTTTCTGGAGAAGGAAATTGGAGAAAAAGCGACGTTACTTCAATGACAATATCATAGTTTCCAAAAAAATCGGTTGTAATTTCATTTCCTTGGAAATCGTAAACGAAAGAACGCACCAGTCCGCTTTCCAAGATATAATATTCGTGAGCTTTTTCATCTTTCCGGAGTAAAAAGTCATTTTTAGAAAAATGAACGAGTTCGTGCACAAGCATAATTTTATCTAGGTCACTTTGATTAACTGCCAAGTTTTGGTAATGATGAAGTAAAGCATTCATAATTATCTATTTACTGTAAATTTTCTTAATATGAATTTATGCAAAAACACTATAGAAAAGTAAATATGGAACTATTTATTTCAAGAAAATGTAAGGGTATCATATTATAACCATAATGTAAATTTTTCATATGCACAGCGATTTCTTCATTTTAATATGTAATTGATAAAGAAATAAATATATTTATGTTAAATTTTCAATAAATTTTTAAAAATATTATGAATTTCATTATTATTTGTTTTACTTTGTATCAATAATTCAAGTAGTAGATAGAAACAATAAAATAATTATAATATGTGTGGTATCATAGGAGCATTTGATTTAAAGGAATCTGTAGAAATAATCAGACCTCAAGTATTAGAAATGTCGAAGCGTATACGTCATCGTGGACCGGATTGGTCGGGTATTTATAGTTCTGATCATGCCATCTTAGCTCATGAGCGATTAGCGATAGTAGATCCAAAATCTGGTAGTCAACCTTTATATAGTCCTGATGGGCAAGTGGTATTGGCTGTTAATGGTGAGATCTATAATCATCAAGAACTTCGTGATAGTTTACCTAATTATGCTTTTACTACACAATCTGACTCTGAAGTTGTACTTGCTTTATATTTAGAAAAAGGTTCTCAATTTATAGAAGAGCTTAATGGGATTTTTGGTTTCGCTTTATATGATGCACGAAATGATTCATTTTTTGTTGCCCGTGATCATATGGGGATCATACCTTTATATTACGGGACTGATCCGAATGGACAGTTTTTTGTTTCATCAGAATTGAAATCTTTGGAAGGATTTTGCAATACCATGGATCAATTTCCTCCGGGACACTATATTTATAGCGTTGAAAGTAAAGAACCTAAAAGATGGTATTCTAGACAATGGGAGTCTTACGAAGCGGTTAAAGATGCTGAAACTGATATCGTTCGCTTACGTGATGCTTTAGAGGCTGCTGTACATCGTCAGTTGATGTCCGATGTGCCTTACGGTGTATTATTATCTGGAGGCTTAGACTCTTCTGTTATTGCTGCTGTTACGAAGAAGTTTGCTTCAAAGCGTATCGAATCAGGCGACGAAGAAGAGGCTTGGTATCCACAGTTACATTCTTTTGCAGTGGGTTTGAAAGGAGCTCCAGATTTAATTGCTGCACAAAAAGCAGCGGATCATATCGGTACTATACACCATGAGATCAATTTTACTATTCAAGAGGGGCTTGATGCCATTCGTGATGTAATCTATCATTTGGAAACCTACGATGTGACTACTATACGGGCTTCGACTCCGATGTATTTATTATCGCGTGTCATTAAATCGATGGGTATCAAAATGGTCCTTTCAGGAGAGGGGTCTGACGAGTTATTTGGAGGATACTTGTATTTTCATAAAGCACCGGATGCAAAGGAATTTCATGAAGAAACGGTCCGTAAATTGAAAAAACTATACCTGTATGATTGTTTACGCGCTAATAAGTCTTTAGCCGCTTGGGGAGTAGAAGGACGTGTTCCATTCTTGGATAAAGAGTTTATGGATGTGGCGATGACGATCAACCCTAAGGATAAGATGATTAAAGATGGCCGTATGGAAAAGTGGGTTTTGCGCAAAGCATTTGAAGATTATCTTCCGGAAAGTATTGCGTGGCGCCAAAAAGAACAATTTTCTGATGGAGTAGGATATAGTTGGATCGATACTTTAAAAGAACAGGCAGAGGCTAAAGTCAGTGATGCAGTATTTGCTGAAGCTGCGGATAGGTTTCCGATTAATACGCCTAAGAATAAAGAAGAATTTTTATATCGTACAATATTTGAATCTCATTTTCCTTCTGAAGCGGCTGCGAGAACAGTACCTTCGGTTAAATCGGTTGCTTGTAGTACACCAGAGGCTTTATTATGGGATGCTTCATTTCAAAACTTAAATGATCCGTCAGGAAGAGCTGTTGCTGCAGTGCATAATGATAGTTATGCTAAAAAAGTGGTATTGACAGACTAGTTGGATTTAAATATTGGTCACATAACCAAGAATCGTTTCCTTCAGACGAGTCTTGGTTATGTAACTTTGATGTGTTTGGCATTTATCTTTTGACCGAAAAATATCTCTGCTTTTGATTCAAAATCGAGTGGATCATCAGTTGTATAAAATTGCATAGTTCCATTTTTAGAACTTTTGAGTTCCATATCATAGTGTACGTCTAAATATCTTTTCAAGCTATTTGCGACGAGCGGTCCTTGAGAAATGATGTTGATATGATCGGGTACAAATTGTTTGATTACAGGTAATAATAAAGGATAGTGTGTACATGCCAGAACGATCGTATCGATATCTGATGATTGTTTTAATAATTGATGGATATCCTTTTCTACGAAGTATTTCGCGCCGTCTGTCTCAATTTCATTATTTTCAACTAAAGGAACCCAAAAAGGACAGTCATGTTGAAAAACTTCAATTTCGGGATAGAATTTATTGATTTCAATTTTATAAGATTCGGATTTCACTGTGCCGGTTGTTGCTAAAATGCCTACGTTGTTGGTTTTTGTAAATTGTTTTACAATTTCTGTGGTAGGGCGTATCACTCCTAAAACTTTCTTTCCGGGAGGAAGATCATTTTGCTGGATAGAGCGCAATGCTTTTGCTGAGGCGGTATTACAGGCCAAAATGACCAAATTGCATCCTAAATCAAATAATTTAAATACACATTGTTTAGTAAATTCATAAACCGTTTCGAATGAACGGGTGCCGTAAGGAATACGAGCATTGTCGCCTAAGTAGATATAATCATATTGAGGCAATTTTTTTTTGATCTCCTTAAATACGGATAAACCTCCGTATCCAGAATCAAAAATCCCTATCGGACCAATTTGTTTTTTTTCTTGCTCCATAAAAAAGTGCTATAAGTGTTACCTTACAGCACTTTTAATACGATAGGGTAAAACTATATTTGTTTAAGCAAAGATGGTTTTTCTTTATAAATTTTCCATAATAATTCTCCAAATAAAGTGTTCTGCCAAGCGAACCATTTACGCGTGAAGTTTTTAGGATCGTCTTTGTGAAATGATTCGTGCATAAAACCGGTATCTCCATGTGTGGAAATTAACATTTTTACGCATTCTACCACTTCTTTATCATTATTGGATGTAAAAGCACGCATCATAATGGACATTGGCCAAATGAAGTCGCGACCAATATGTGGTCCTCCAATTCCTTCTCCTGCTGTGCCTTTGAAGAAAAATGGATTATTTTCTGACAATATATATTGACGTGTACGTTGATAGATCGGGTCTTCGACTTTTACAGCATCTAAGTAAGGTAATGAAAGTAGACTTGGCACATTGGCGTCATCCATCATTAAGAATGAACCGAAACCGTCAACTTCAAAAGCATAAACTTTTCCAAACTGTGGGTGATCTACTATTCCATGTTTTTGAACAGCAGACTCTACCTCATTAGCAAGAGCTTCCATTTTGGCCGCTAAGTTGTTGTTATTTTTGACTTTTCTTAAGATTTCTGCTGACTGTCTTAAACTAACTATTGCAAATAGGTTAGAAGGTATTAAGAAAGAAAAAATAGTTGAATCATCTGAAGGTCTGAAACTAGAACAAATTAAGCCGACAGGTTTAACGGGGTATCCGTATCCATCAACTTGTAGCGTATCTGATCCACGCGGAGTAGTTCGCATAAATTTATATGGACCTAAGTTCTCTTTACGTTGTTGCTCGACAAATGTTTTGTAGATCTTCTCCTGTGCTAATTCCCATTCTTCATTGAAAGGAGTTGCATCGTTTGTTTCTTTCCAGTAATGATAGGCGAGTCTTATCGGATAACAAAGGGAATCGATTTCCCATTTACGTTCGTGAATTCCAGGTTTCATGTCTGTGTGATCACTGAACCATTCGCCTTTTTTTGTTGGGTCATTATAGAATGCATTAGCATATGGATCTATATTGATACATTTACTTTGTTTGTGAATTAAACCTAAAATTAGATTTTTTAGATTTTTATCATCTTTCATAAAAGCTAAGTACGGCCATACTTGAGCACTACTGTCTCGTAGCCACATGGCATCAATATCTCCAGTGATTACATAGGTGTAATTACGGTTATTTTCAACATATGGAAATACAGTCGTGTCTAGGGTATTGGGAAGACAGTTGCCAAAAAGCCAAGCTAATTCTTTATTGTTTGTAGCTTTACCAAATGTTACAATAGCATTTTCAATTGCTTTACTGGAGAAAAGACGTTTATCTGCTGGAATACGCACCGTCGGGAATGAAGTCTGCATCGAAGCAAAAGATGCCTTGCTCGCAAATAACCCAGCTCCCAATACGGCTGAATTTTGAATGAATGTCCTGCGTTTCATTGTTAAATCTCAAAAAGTTTATATATTATCATACTGGTTTTTATCAAATGCAAGGTAATAAAAAAAGGTTAAAACAGAAAGCAAATACGTTTTAGCATATTTTTTTTATTGCCGTTAAACCATTTAAGTGCGAAAAAAAGTGTTATTTTGTTTTTAGGAATAGATTTTGCTGTTCCATATAGTTGTTTAAAAAAATCTCATGAAAGAAAAAGTTTCATTAAAATTTATAGCATTAGCAGGGTTATTTTCTACCGCTATGCTAGGTCAAAATGAAGTCCGCGCACAAATTAAAAATCAGCCTTATTCTTACCAGTTGTCACAAAAAATGAATGATGTTTTGTATTCGCCGCAAACACGCTTACATACATCATCAAAACCATTTCTTTTTAAGGATGAATTATTGGTCAAGTTTGATTCTATTCAATCAAATCAACCTGTAGCTTCTGATAATTGGTTTATGCGCAAGTTGTTTAACGAACACCTAATTGAAGTTTCAAAAGAAGACTATACTTTTTATGCCGATTTTTTACCTGATTTGACTATTGGAAAAGATATGATGGGAGATAAGCGTCGTACTTGGATGAACTCTAGAGGTTTTCAAGCAGGCGTAACATTGGGTGAAAAATTTACATTTTATACCAGTGCTACTGAAAATCAAGCCGTATTTCCTCAATATCTGAGTGATTATATTGATGAGAAAAGAGTAGTAACTGGACAGGGTACGACGAAATTTGGTTCTGGTAATGAAAAGGACTGGATGAATGCAACAGCTAGTTTGACTTATGATTTTAGTAAGTATTTTCAAGCAACTGTAGCTTATGATAAGAATTTTATTGGTGATGGATATCGTTCTCTTTTATTGTCTGATTTCTCCTCAAATTATACACATTTAAAATTTACAGGTACCATTGGTCATGTTCAGTATACTTCAGTGTGGGCGTATATGAATGATCCAACCAATAAAAGGTCAGATCAATTTGGTGCTACTGATCGCTACGGAGATGGAAAGAAGTGGGGTGTATTTCAATATATAGATTACAACGCTACAAATAGATTTTCTATTGGTTTCTTTCAAGCGATTACATGGGCTAATCAAGATGCCGCAGGCAAAAGAGGGTTTGATTTCACTTATATAAATCCGGTGATGTTTTTACGTCCTGTTGAATCCAATAATTCGAGTTCTCCAGACAAAATGTTTCTAGGATTGAATTCAAAATATAAAGTACTAAAAAATGTGACAGCCTATGGACAGTTCCTGTTAGGTGAATTTACGGCTAAAGAATTTTTTGCGGGAAAGGGATATGTACATAATAAGTGGGGTGCTCAATTTGGTGTAAGAGGTTTTGACATATTCGATGTTAAAAATTTGAACTTTTTAGTCGAGTATAATACAGCTAGACCCTATACGTATGCCCATTTTGATTCTGGTTCGAACTATAGTAATAATGCTGAACCTCTTGCTCATCCTTTAGGTGCTAATTTTAGAGAGATCGTTGGTATTGCTAATTATGCTTGGAAGAGATTTGATTTTTCAGCACAGCTCAATTATAATCAAAAGGGTCTAGATCCTGAAGATGGTACGAATATGGGGGGAGATATTTTTCAATCCTACCGAACTTTTCCT
The DNA here is from genome assembly GCF_056711605.1 of Sphingobacterium sp. MAE. Classification (NCBI taxonomy): domain Bacteria; kingdom Pseudomonadati; phylum Bacteroidota; class Sphingobacteriia; order Sphingobacteriales; family Sphingobacteriaceae; genus Sphingobacterium; species Sphingobacterium sp. MAE. Next base: position 1,257,345 of record NZ_CM160044.1, read on the forward strand.
AATCGATATGGTAACCATATCGGGCAGGGGATAAAAAGCCAAGTTGTATATGCAGATGCAAAAGCAGCTTATGTCTTGAATCCTAAATATAATCTTAGGTTTGAGATCGGATATTCACAACGCTATCAAAAGATTGAATATGATACGCCGCTAACGCATAAATCTGGTGTGTTTAGTATTGGTCTTCGTTCGAGTTTAAGATCTTTATATAGCGATTTTTAATCAGCACTCTATTGTTGATAACTGCATCTCTGTTCAATGAATTTGGGCATATTTCAAATAATGTTATCATCATAAATGAACGTAATTTAAGAAAAAAAAGTAGGGCTAGTGAGCTCAGTAATAATTATCCTGATGAAAAAAATATTAATCCTTAATGGACCTAATCTCAACTTATTAGGCGTGCGTGAAAAATCCATTTATGGGGCGCAAGATTTTGAAAGTTATTTTTCAACATTAAAAAGTAAGTATGATGTTGTCGAGCTTAGTTATTTTCAAAGTAACACTGAAGGATTTATTATTGATAAATTACATGAAGTTGGTTTTGAATTTGACGGAATTGTACTCAATGCGGGGGCTTACACGCATACTTCTGTTGCTATCGCTGATGCGATTGCAGCAATTAACACGGCAGTAATTGAGGTGCATATATCTAATGTACATACAAGAGAAACATTTAGGCATCATTCTTACTTAGCTAAAAATTGTGTAGGGGTTATCTGTGGTTTTGGTTTAGACAGTTATCGACTGGGGATAGAGGCACTTCTTGCCCGTTAAAAATAGTTATAAGTATAAAAAAATCCCCTTGATCAATGATCAAGGGGATTTTTTTATACTTATTTTTTTATTTCTTCAAATGAAGATCGAAGTATCTTGCAATTTTTTCATACATATGAATTCGGTCTTTTCCTGAAACATTGTGTTCATGAGTAGGGTATAGGAAATAATCAACTTGTTTTCCAGCTTTGATACAAGCTTCTACAAACTCCATACTATGTTGTTGTACTACTACAGGGTCTTGAGCTCCATGAATAATCAATAAATCGCCTTTTAATTGATCTGCTTTGTCAATGAGTGAGGTTAACTTATAGCCTTCTGGATTTTCTTGAGGCATATCCATATACCGCTCACCATACATGACTTCATAGTATTTCCAATCCATTACTGGACCTCCTGCAACAGCTGCTTTAAAGATATCATTGTGGTGTATCATAAATGATGTTGTCATGAATCCACCAAAGCTCCAGCCGAATATACCCATCTTGCTTTGATCAACAAATGATTTGGATTTCAAATATTCTATGCCTTTCATTTGATCAGCCATTTCTGCCTGTCCGAGTTGACGATGTGTTGCGGTTGCAAATGCACGTCCGCGAGCGTCCGTACCTCTATTATCCATGGTGAATACGATGTAACCTTGTTGCGCCATATACATATCAAAATAACCTGCGCCACCTAACCATTTATTGGTTACTAATTGAGAGTGAGAACCTCCATAAAGATAATACATGACTGGATACTTCTTATTTGCATCAAAATCATTAGGATAGATGATGCGTCCTGTCAATGGTGTTACACCATCTGCAGAGGTTAAAGTGACAAATTCTATTTTTGGAGGATTGATCTTACCTAAAAAGGGGTTTGTTGATTCGACTATTTTATCTACTTTACCAGATTTTGTTCCTTTTATTTGAACAATATTAGGAGTGGTTAGATTACTGAATTGATCTAAGATGTAAGTGCCATCACTGTTTACTTTAGCGTTGTGCGTACCTGGACCCTGTGTTAACTGTGTTGTTTTTCCAGTTTTTAGCTCTACTGAAAATAGTTGTCGATCTAATCCATCATTTGTCACTCCAGTATAATAGAGTAAATCTCCTTTGGGAGAAAAATCACCTAATTGTTGTACAATAAGATTTTGATGTCCCAGTTTTTTGATCAACTTACCATCAGTGTTGTACAGGTAAAGCTGATTAAAACCTTCTCTGTCTGATTGATAGATAAATTGTTTTGGGTTATTGGGTAAAAACAATAAATCATTTTGAGGTTCTACCCACGTAGACGCTGTTTCTTCAAACAGTGTTTTGATAAAACGGCCGTCTTTTGTATTATATTGATTTATTTTTAGATGGTTTTGTTCCCTATTTAATACTCCAACGTAAATGGATTGTCCAGATGGGTCCCAAGTTACGGCTGTTAAAAATTGCTCTTTTGGTTCTCCAGTTGCTAATGTAATTTTTTGATTTGTTTGAGTGTCATAGATGACCAAGGTAACTTCCTCGCTTTTCATGCCTGCCATGGGATAGCGAATATCCTTAACAGAAGCTACCCGAGTATCCCACTGTATTAAAGGGTATTTGCTCACCATCGTTTCATCTTTACGGTAGTACAATAGTTTGTCATTTTGAGGATTCCACCACATGCCTTTTTTGATGCCAAATTCTTGTCTATGCGTATAGTCGCTGCCGTTTAGAATACCATCTATTGTATCTATTGTTACACTGGTTAATCGTCCAGCAGCATCTTTGATTTGAATATTATTACCAATTAAATAGGCTACCTTACTATAATCTGTTGCATATTCTTGATTTGTTGCTGTGGCATCTGATGCTAATAGATGTACTATCTTTTTGTTTTTTATATCAAAAGCAATCTGATATTGTGCTTGTTTTGTATGAAGTGAAAAACTGATTGTATTGGCATTTTCCCATTTATAGTCACTGGGAAAGATCTGCAAATTAATCCGATCATTTGGAAGTTTTGCTTGCAAAGCACTTTGTAATTCGACTTTACTTAGTATGATCTCTTCCGCTCCATTATTCGGAGCATTTTTTTGAACTAAATTTTGATAACCTTTGTCCAAATAACTGAAGTTATTGCTATTGGGTACCCAGTTACTGCTTACAAGAGCTGTAGGTGCATATGTACGGGGGCCAAAGACTGTCTCTTCTATATTCAAGTTGCGCTGACCATAAGCCATTGAACTTGCTAATAATAAAAGTAGCGTTAGTTTTTTCATTCTTTTAATGATTTTTTTGTCTAAAATTATTGTTTTCTTTTGACTATTTCTCATTTCTACTACAAACATATCCATTTTCTAGGAAATATAAGATATCGGATTTCGGTATAAAACGATATTTTATATATGTTTTGCGTTGTTTTGTAAACTTTATAGTAGATGAAAATTTCTTTTTGTAGTATTAAATTTGGTACTTTTGCAAAAGTTAAATGATGAGCATAAGTATAATCTTTAATCGACATATTTCCACTTTAATAATATAACTTATATTGCGTGATCGTATAGAAAAAGTATGGCAAAAGACACGGTTTTTTGTTAATAGCCAACCGTTTCATGAGGGATTAAAAATAACTATTGCTGTCCTGATTCCAGTTCTCATGTTCACTTTTTTTGGTCAACTGCACCATGGTGTGACCTTGGGTATAGGTAGCATTATAGCAAGTACTCCAGATTTGGTCGGCCCCTATCGTGAGCGCCGTCAATCTTTGTTTATCAATGTTATCGTTATTTTCGCAATGAGTATGCTTACACGCATATTACCTTTTTCAGATTTTTTCTTGGGTCTATTTATGGCTTTCTTTTCTTTTGCGGCTTGTATGTTGACTGTTTTTGGTATAAGGGCGATGGGCATTGGTGCATCTTGTTTATTAGCGCTATTTTTTAGCTTAACGTTGACCCATGAAAGTAGTCATCCTATCACAGAAGCTTTATTGCTCACTGCTGGTGCAATTTGGTATATGATTTTTGTATTAGTCCTACGATACATGAGACCATATCGTGTTAGCCAGCAAGTTTTAGCAGAATGTGCTTACAAAATAGGTAGCTTACTTCGTATTAAGGCTGATTTTTTTGATGCTAATACTGCTATTGCAAAGACGCATAAACAAGTTATTCAAATCAATATGGTGTTAAATCAACGTCAGGAAAATGTCCGTGAGGTTTTGTTTTCTGCAGCGACCGAGAAGCAATTTGCAAGTTATCAATATAAACAGCTTACCTTTATTTTCGCAACATTGATGGAATTGTTTGAGAGAATTAATGCTTCCCATCATGATTATTATGAGATTCGTGAAAAATATGGACATACCAAGGTGTATCAAGTCATTCCTGAATTATTGATTAGTTGTGCCCAAGAATTAGAGCGATTGACCACTCCAATAAGTTTGCTGAAATCGCCAAAGAATGCCATTCAATTTACAGGCCTATGGGATAATGCATATGCAGAAATTATTGCTCTTGAAAAGCAAGAAGGAGGGACAACAATTGTGTTGAAAAAGATACTTGTTAATATCAGGTACGTGATGCAAAAAATAAGAGAGGTCCATCGTATTTTATCTAAATCTGAAGAAGTTCATGATCACTCTGAGCTGATCGCACATAAAGAGCGTTTCTTTAGGCAAAGGACATTTTCATGGCCAATACTGCAAGCGCATCTGAATTTAAAGTCACCAATTTTTAGACATTCTCTTCGTGTGGCTATTGTGATGTTGATTGCTTTTGTGATTACCAAAGCGCTGCCGATTTTCTTTCCTGATTACATTGCCTTAACAAAGCATAGTTTTTGGATTTATATTACCATTATTGTGATCTTACGTCCAGGTTTTAGTTTAAGTAAGCAACGGAGTATTGATCGGCTAAAAGGATCATTTTTAGGTGGCCTCTTGGGTCTCTTAAGTATTTTCTTGATTACAAATAGTTATGTACTGCTGGGCTTAATGTTGGTTTATATGCTTTTAACATTTACTTTTTTAAGGAGTAAATATGTTTATGGTTCATTTTTTCTAACTGCTTTTTTTCTTATTGCCTACTATTTCTTTACAGGAGTAGATGATTTTGGAATTCTCCTATTGAAAGAACGTTTATTAGATACTGTCATTGGCTGTGTTCTGTGTTTTTTATCTTTTCACCTTATTCTTCCGACATGGGAAAGTGATTCGGTAAAGAGTTATTTAAAAAATGTCGTACAGTCTAATGTTCATTTCTTATCCATTTGCTTTCGTAAACTGTCGGGCGATCATATTGATATTGCAGATTATAAAGTCGCTCGCAAAGAAATTTATCTGAGTTTGGCGGAGTTGAATGCCTTAAATGAAAGAATTCTAAATGAACCTATATATCAGCGCCCATTTACTAAAGAATTAAATGATTTTTCAATTTTTACACATCAGTTGATTTCTTATGCAATGGCATTTACCCATATGATTGATCATCGCTCAACTTCGAATTTTCATGATGAGCATGAACGGTTGATGAATAAAATTCTTTTAAAGTTAAAAAAAACATATGCTTTATTTGAGACTGACTTATTAGAAATTCTTCCTTTGAAGTCCTCGGTCTCTCGATCGCATGTGCTCGATCAGAGTGATGAGCTATTAATTAAAGAACAATTGCAGCTAATGCTCGGGCTTGTCGAGAAATTGTATCATAATTCCTTGGATATCTCTTTATTGGCCAAGAGGTCGCTATAGATATTTATAAAGTAATAAAAAAGGATAGCTGACGTATAATTAGCTATCCTTTTTAACATATTTTATTTTATGCTAGTGGATTAATTTCATCTGCAACTGGAAATTCCTGACCAGTATTACCAATTAGTTTATTTAACTCAAAGCGAGCATTGTCTGTCATATCGCTGCCTCCAGCTAACTTAGCTTTATCTAATAAGTCCAATGCAAGTTTTTCTTCTTCACGTTGTTCATTAACAAGCCATTGAAGGAAATTCCATGTCGCCCAATCGCCTTCTTGCATGCTTAAATTTACTATTTTATAAATTGATTCGGTATTTTCTATTTCTTGTTGCAATACCATTTCAAAGCACTCTAAAATATTGGTAGGCTCGGGTTCAGGTTTTTTTATTGCATCAATTTTTACAGACCCACCTCTTTCTTGTATATATTCTATTATTTTAGCCATATGCACTCTTTCTTCTTGGGAATGTTTCATAAGGAATGAATTGATACCATCTAATCTATTGTCATCTGCCCAGCAGGCTAACATGAGATATACTTGAGCAGAATATGCTTCCAATGTAATTTGATCATTTAAAGCTTGACAAAGTGTCTGAGATAATCGATTGGTTGTTATTGCCATTTTATTAAGATTTAAGCACCGCACATTTTTAAATGTGAGTATGTGTAATAGATATTATTTTAGTTGGCACATCATAAGATGTATTCCAATTGTTAAAACAACAATTTGGATAGAAAAATGTTTGGAAATACCTTTAGTTTGGCTGCGGAATCGAGTAGAAGAGGATTAGTTATGGATATAGAATTATAAAGGTTTTTATTAATGATTAATTGTTCAAAATTTAGTTTTATATCTATCGTAAATTTTTAATTATGCAACCTATATTATTAAAGTATCTTGATCAAAGTTTTAAAATTTATTGTTCTCATAAGATCAAGTTTTATAAAGCATGATTATCTAGTTGGTTATGATATACTTTTAAAATTTGTGTCAAAGCCATCAAAAGCTTATTTTTATGTTTTAATAATTCCAGAGCTAATTAAAATATAGCGTAAATGAGTGTAGAACAGCAAAAAATTATCTTGGTTGAAGATGAACAAGGTGTAGCAGATCTGATTGTTCAAGGTTTGGAGGAGGATGGTTACCGAGTCATACATTTAAATAATTCGGAAGGATTAGAGGTACTACTTTCAACTCACGATATCTCACTTGTTCTCTTGGATATTTTATTACCAGGTACTAATGGATTGGAGATCTGTAGGCAGATCCGATTTTGGGGATATACTGATCTTCCTGTGATGATGCTGACTGCTTTAGGGACTCCAGAAAATGTTGTACTTGGTCTGGATAATGGTGCAGATGATTATTTATCTAAACCATTTAAATTAATTGAATTGAAAGCCAGAATTCGATCTTTGATACGTCGTAAACATTCTATTATTCAGGCTACTCAGAAGGATCAGGATCATTCTCAAGAGTATAAATATGGGTTTTTGAAAGTAGATGATTATAAAAAGGTCGCTTATTGTGACGATCAGGAATTGAATCTGACAAGCACCGAATATCGATTACTTTTATTATTTATACAAAGTCCTAAAAAAGTATTTGAGCGTAGTTTACTTCTGGATAAAGTATGGGGGATTAATTTTGACATCGGATCTAATGTTGTGGACGTCTATGTTAATTATTTGCGTAAAAAAATTGAAAAAGTAACCTCTAAAAAAGCCATTCATACTGTGATCGGTATGGGCTATGTGTTAAAAATAGAAGACTAAAAGCTGATGCATAATTATAATAGAAAACTCATTTATCTTATTGCCATATTGGTTATTTATGTCAGTTGTTTTGTTGGTTTTATTTTCTATTCTATTTCAAATTTTGCTTTTACAGATTTTTATAAAAGATTGGATTTGAGGAGGAATATAGCTGCAGAGAAGTTTCTGAATATCAATAATGCGTTGCGCAGTAATCAATGGAGTTTAGATTTTATTGAAGATTTGAATAATCAACATGAATTTCTTGTTGAATTTGATGCAAATGAAAAGATATTGAACAGTCATGGCTTTAATCCTGAACTATGGAGTAAAATCAATAAAAAGGGAATTTATAATTTTAAGGAAGGCAACCAATTTTATTCTACTAAATTTTTCACCAAGGATAAACGAAACTTTATCATCGGGGCATCTGCAGAAAATTATTTTTATACCCATCATCTGGCATACTTAAGAAATTTGTTGATCATTAGCTTGATCCTGGGCATATTATTTATCTTGGTCGTGTCTCTTTTTATGAAAAGATCGTTTTTGAAGCCTATCCTTACGATGATGAAGGAGGTGCAACAGATTGGTTCTGAAAATCTGGATAAAAGACTGGATGAGTTTAAATATAAGGGCGAGCTTAAAGATTTAGCTCGTACTTTTAATAATATGCTTACACGATTGGAAACCTCATTTGAAACACAAAAAAACTTCATTAGTAATGCATCACATGAGCTTAATACACCTTTAACTTCTATTATAGGTCAGGCAGATTTAGCGCTTTCTAAAGAGCGAAGTCAAGCAGAATATCAAAGAACGCTTTTGAAAATTATTGAATCTGCAGAGCATTTAGAAAAAAAGACAAAGGCTCTTCTTTTGCTGGCACGTACTGGATTTGTTAGTAATTCATCTTCGTTTGGTCCTATCAGAATTGATCAGGTCATAATGGATGCAGAACTGATGGTCAAAGCGATCAATGATAAGTTTAAGATCATCACCGATTTTAATCTTTTACCGGATGATAGTATGCGTCTTAAAGTTAGTGGAAATGCAATTTTACTTCAGTTAGCGTTGTCTAATATCATCAGCAATGCCTGTAAATATTCTAGTAATCGAACGGCCTACATTGCTTTAGGTGCTTTGGATAAAAAAGTGTTTATTCTAATAAAGGATGAGGGAATAGGTATTCCTTCAGAGGATTTGCAACATATTTATGATCCATATTTTCGAGCGTCTAACACTGATGGGATTGACGGGTATGGTATCGGACTACCATTAGCCCGAAATATCATAAAGTTGCATGAAGGTTCATTAAAGGTAACTTCTATTGTGGATAAGGGCACTACTGTTGAGATTGAATTGCCTACTTTTCTTAAATTTTAATCTCATTTTAATCTTTATAACGATTCTAATCTCATTTTAATATCAGCTTTGATATTCTAATTAAAAGCTAACTTCAAGTTCATTCCATTGCAATCTCTGTCTTTTAACTTTGTTTTAAAAGTAAAAGGCATGAATAAACGTATATTGATTCCAAGTGATTTCACGATAGATTCGCTATTTTTTGTTATACAGAGCATCGAACAGTCAAAAGCTAATGAATTGGAAATCATATTGGTATATGGCAACAGGAGCAGTACTTCAATTACTGAACTGTTGGGAATTACCCTCGAAGATCATTTAAAGGAACTCCATTCTGAAGATTTCATTAAAGCTTGTCAAATGATCTGTCATCGGTATGAAGATCGTAAACTCAATATATATACCGATATCATCGGTACGGAGAATGCCAATTACTTACATAACTATTTGAAAGGTGCTGCGATTGACGAAATCAGAGTACCATCAAATTATGCATTTGAAAAAAGAACAAAACATTTTTTTGATGTTGGAAAGGCGTTGTTACGTTTAAACGAACGTAATCGAGGTCGTGTTGGGATCATCCAAAAGACCGGTATACAGAAAATTGAGCGAAATGTTTTGTCAGATTTATTCTTTAACAAAAAATGGGATGTCAATTATTAAAAGAAAAATATTATCAAGATTTAATTTCATCTTTCTCGCCTTACTTCTGTTTGTAGCGACGACGATGGTCATGTTTTATGAAAATCCAGAACGTATGCTGGAAGGTGAGTGGGTAGAGCAGGGTTGGTATTTTGAAAAGGTGGAAAATAACCCATCATTTAAAAAACAGGCTATTATACATGATGAAATAAAAACAGCGGCTATAGCGCATCTTCCACCTCTTCAAGATGGTTTGTGGCATTTCGAAAGAAATGGAAATGATAACTATGTTGCTCATCATGAGGATAAAAGATACAATTGGTTTTTAAAGGGAAGAGGGCATATTCTTGAATTGAGGAAAGACGATAAACTTGTTGAGAGTTTTGTTATCCATCAATTGAATAGAAATGAATTGATCCTGTATCTTAATTTGGATCTTCAAGCTAAAGGTATTGCACGTATAGTATTGAAAAAAGGAGGGAGAGTAAATTATGCTGAGAAAATATAGTAATCATCGTACGATACAGGACAATATCAAGTTGGGTGCATTGACTGCTTTTTCAGCGGGAATGGTCAATGTTGCATCGGTCATTGTATTCTTTTCGTTCACTTCAAATGTGACGGGTTATTATGCGATTTTTGCGCAAGAAATCGCTAAAGGTAATTGGTATCAAGGCGCTGTTGTTTTGTTTTGGATTCTACTATTTCTTGTTGGTAGTATGCTTTCAAATATGATCATCATCCATGGAAAGGGACGTTTTAGTACTTATTTAACACACTCTATTCCGTTAGGATTAGAAATATTCAGTATTTTATTTGTCGGTATCTATTTAGATTTCTTTTATAAAGACTCTTTGCAAGAAACAGAAGTATTGGTAGGGGCATTGCTTTTTGCAATGGGGTTGCAAAATGGTCTAACTGCCACTATTTCCAATTTTGTGGTAAAAACAACTCATTTAACAGGGCTTACGACAGATTTAGCGATATTGATATCGATGTTTACAAAAGAATCTAATCGGCACAACAAGGCATTGGTGGACAAGTTTCATTTACTTCTCAGCATTGTTATAGCTTATGTAGCTGGTGGACTGATTAGTGGATTGTCTTTTGCATTTTTAACATATAAAACGTTTTATGTTGTTTGCTTTGTTTTACTTATTATTGGTTTTTATGATTATTATAAACTGTATATCATTAAAAAACAATACTTACAGCGTCATCGCCAAGATCCTGTTTCTGTATAGGTTTTATGCACAATATCATGTTCTTAGTAGATTAATTAATTAGATTTTATCTTTAGCTACATTTTCAACTTTGTTTGTTGTACTGATCTCTCGACTTATTTTAAGAAGTTGCGATGCTATACAGCTGGTATTTATATTTTAGTTTTTTGAAGTCGTTTCTCAGCTCTTGCAATACCAGCTTGTAACTTCCTTATCTTCCTGTACTTATTTTTACATATATTGTGGATAAATAAAACAACTATTTTTATGCCTTATAAAAACCAAGTTGTTTACATGATGAATGATATTTTAATGATAGAACTATCATTATTTTTATAATTGTTATCCTAGAATGGAATTATTATTGAACCATATAAAGAAATATGTTGAATTAAATGATGAGCAGCTAACGCATATAAGTAAGTCCTTTAATATCATAACTACAGCTAAAAGAGAACTACTTTTAAATGAGGGAGAAATGTGTACCCACCTATATTTTGTAGTGAAAGGATGTTTACGGATGTTCTATGCTGATGAGAAAGGGGTGGAACAGACAATACAATTTGCTTTAGAAAATTGGTGGATGACTGATATTGATGCTTTTAATAAAGAGAAAAAAATCCTTATTCTCTATCCAAGCTCTAGAAAAAACTACTTTAATAGGGATTCATAAAACTGATTTTGATTTTTTGCTCAGTGATCAACCAAGCTTGGAAAAATATTTTAGAATAATTTATGAAAGGGCATATTCCGCTTCGCTTTACCGTATGAAATATGCTAGATCATCAAAAGAGGACTTCTATTATTTGTTTTGTTCTAAATATCCTGATTTTTTACAACGTGTGCCTCAAAAATTATTAGCTTCATTTTTAGGTCTTACCCCTGAATACCTGAGTGAATTGCGAAAAAAAAATAGTAAAGTTAGGTCCTAATTACTTTCTTAAACCAGCTTAAGTTTTTTAGAAAATGAAATCATGAATTTTGTTTTATCATCATTGATCACAATTAATAATTGAAAAAAATGGAAAATAGAATTAAAATTCAGGACGTACAACCTGCAGCATGGAAAGCAATGTATGGTTTATCAAATTATTTAACTCATACGGACTTATCAAAATTACATTTGCAACTCATTAAAATCAGAGCTTCGCAAATTAATGGATGTGCTTTTTGTATTGATATGCATACCAAGGATGCTTTAAAGAATGGTGAAACTACTCAACGTATCTTTTTACTTAATGCATGGCATGATACAGATCTTTTTACTGATGAAGAAAAAACCCTGCTTGCAATGACTGAGGAGATAACTTTAATTAGTAACGATGGGTTAACGACTAAAACTTATAATCAAGCCAAGTCGTATTTTTCCGAAGAAGTAATTGCACAGATCATCATGGCAGTGGTAATCATCAATAGCTGGAATCGTATCGCAATTAGCACTCAAATGCCTGAGAAAATTTAATCACTGTGAGAGCTATGTAAACCTATTAATCTGCGATTTATAAAAATTAATAGTTTTACATAGCTGCTTTTTTAGAATCGAATATTACTTCATCTTTTGATACTTTATAGTTGATCGCATCTGTTTATTTTATTAAATCATTATTATTTTAATTATAGCAGATTTTTAACTGAAATAGTTGTAAAAATCATCAGTCCTTATATCCTAATTGCCAAAATAGCCATGAATTTTTATAATTATGACTATATTTAATGATCTATTTTTAGCAATTAAGATGTAGTACATCGTTTTTATGGGGTGATTTAATTTTTAACGATTCAATGAACATCTAAATGCTATAAATGGGTGTTGCAATCTAATTTAGATATTTTGAAAATAAATTGTAACATAACATAAAAACATGCGACTAACAATGAAAAAAACTTAATTAATTATGAAGCAGATTTTTTACACAATTGTATTAATAATTTTGAGTATGTCAAACACGAATGCACAAATTAAAGGTGATTGGACAGGCACTTTAGATTATCAGGGGACCGCTGTCGGTATTATTTTTCATTTGACAGAGACGAATGGGGTGGTTCAAGGTACTATGGATGTTCCTCTTCAGGGAGCTGTCGGTATTCCGTTAACTTCAGTAACTTTTGAAAACAATCAGCTAGCGTTGAATATCGAACAGGCAGGAATCAAGTATGAAGGCACATTGGAGAATAGTAAAATCACTGGCACATATAGTCAAGCTGGTATTAAACTACCTTTGGTTTTAGCTAAAACTGTGATTACTAAGCCTGGGGATACCACATTGGTATCAACCGAAACTCAGTTAGCAGAACTTATCGCCTTAGATAAGGGGAATCATAAGTACCAAGTAGCGGATTATTTTGCTAAACCTAAACTTTCATCTTTTCAATTGTCACCAAATGGCAAGTATATCTCTTATCGTGAAAAGGATGACAAGAATAAACGCCACGTGATGGTTAAGGAAGTCAAAACTGGCAAAATAATTCGTGCGATCGAAGAGAAAGATGAACTTATTCGCGGTATGGGATGGATCAATGACGATCGTTTGGTCTATGTTATGGACCAAGGTGGTAATGAGAACTATCATCTATATGCCATAAATATTGATGGAAGTAATAATATAGATCTGACTCCTTTTGAGAATGTGCAAGCATCCATCTTGAATATGCTTAAAGAGCAAAAAGACTATATTATTATCCAAATGAATAAAGATAATAAGCAAGTATTTGAACCTTACAAAGTAAATATCAATACAGGAGCTTTAGAAAAACTATTTACAAACGAAGACCCTGCAAATGCTGTTGTCGGATATGATTTTGATAAAGATGGTAATCTTCGTGGATATAGCAAAATGCTTAATGGTATCAATACCCAATATTTCTATAAGCCACAAGGAACTACAAGTTTTGAAGTGTTTCATACGACCAAGTGGGATGAGACATTCAATGTAGTCTCTTTCAATTATGCTTCAAAAAATCTTGATGAAGCTTATGTATTGACCAATTTGGATTCTGATAAATCAAGAATTGTGCTGTACGATCTTAAAAATAAGAAAATAATCAAGGAAATTTATTCCAATGAAGAGTATGATGCGAATTTAATTTCGTTATCAAGAAAACGCAATTGGGAGATTGATTTTGTCGGTTACGAAGGTGAAAAAGTTGTAATCAAACCCATAAGCGAAACATTCAAAAAGATATATAGTAACTTAGATAATCAATTTAAAGGTTATGAGTTTTCTATCTCTGGAAAAACAGATCAAGAAGATCAATTACTTGTAATTGTTCAAAGTGATAAATTATATGGACGCTATTACCATTACGACACTAAGAGCGGAAAAGCAACATTATTGGTTGATTTGATGCCACAATTGAAAGAGGAAGATATGGCGGTGATGCGTCCTATCACGTTTAAATCTCGCGATGGTTTAACACTGCATGGATACATTACTTTGCCAAAAGCAGCTCTTGATGGTAAGCGAGTACCTTTGATTGTCAATCCTCATGGAGGACCGCAAGGTATACGCGATAGTTGGGGGTTTAATCCTGAAACTCAGCTTTTCGCAAGTCGTGGATACGCTACTCTTCAGGTCAATTTCCGTATTTCTGGTGGTTATGGAAAGGATTTTCTTCGAGCTGGTTTTAAACAGATTGGACGTAAAGCTATGGATGATGTAGAAGATGGAATACAATATGTCATTGATCAAGGGTGGGCTGACAAAAGCAATGTTGCGATTTATGGCGCAAGTCATGGAGGATATGCCGTGTTACGTGGGCTGGCGAAAACTCCTAACCTATATAAAGCAGGCGTAGACTATGTCGGAGTTTCTAATATTTTTACGTTGATGAGCTCAATTCCTGAATATTGGAAACCGTATAAAGAAATGTTGTATGAGATCTGGTATGATCTGGATAAAGAAGATGAAGCAGCTATAGCAAAAGAAGTTTCTCCAATTTTCCATATTGATGCGATCAAATCACCCTTATTTGTAGTTCAGGGAGCAAATGATCCACGTGTCAAAATTGCCGAGGCAGATCAGATTGTAAAAGCATTGCGTGATAAAGGAGTAGATGTTCCTTATATGGTTAAATATGATGAAGGTCATGGATTTGGTAAAGAGGAGAACCAAATTGAATTTTATAAGGCCATGATGGGATTCTTTAGCAAGCATCTTCATTAATAAATATACTACTTAAAAGATTAGGAAAGCTGTCTACTCAATTAGGAGGGGCAGCTTTCTTTTTTATCCTTATTTTGTGATCTCTTTAGACAAGGGCATTGCATTTATCAAGTACAGTTTGTTGGAAATATACACAATACATCATATTTGCTCAGGACAAGTAATTGGAGCATATCAAAATGATAAGATTTGAGCATATATTGATACGAAGTAGCGATTGATTTAGAATTTTTAAAGCGTTATTTGACTAATGAAATTAAGCTATACTTTTTAGAATCATAATACTCCTTGAATAACTTATTTTTTGAGGTATTAGCTTATTTGAATTTAATAATATGTTTTAATCCTTTTTATAACCTAATTACTGTGATGAACGAATTGAAAAAAATAAATATTTGGTATTTTTTGACCTTTTTTTTGGCCATATGTCAAGTGCAGGGGCAAGATAGGAAAGCGCCTGCATATCCTCTAATTACGCACAACCCGAATTTTAGTATATGGTCAACTACTGATAATCTGCATGAATCAACGACTAAACATTGGACTGATGCCGATCATTCGCTATTAGGATTAATCAATGTAGATGGTCAAATCTATCGTTTTTTAGGAAAGGAAGAACCAAATTATAAAACGATACTAAATGCGTCTGATACCAAGCCTTATGACGTGCAGTACACAGAAGTTAAACCTGGTGGGGATTGGATATTATCGGACTACGATACGAGTCATTGGAAGTCAGGTATGGCCGCGATTGGTGATGATGAAAAACATGTGAAGACACTTTGGAAGTCAGATCATATTTGGGTAAGACGTACATTTAATATTACAGATCCTGCGAGTATCAATGATCTCTACTTAAAAATAAATCATGATGACAATATCGAAGTATTTTTGAATGGGAAAAAGGTATATCAAAAAAACGGATGGACCAATAGTTTTCAATATCAGCCAATTAGAAAAGCTGATTTGAAAAAAGGAAAAAATGTGCTTGCTATTCATGTAGCAAATACTGCAGGTGGGCGGTTTCTTGATTTCGGTTTGGTTGATAAATTGAAAGAAAGCGGACCAAATGTGCAGATAGCGGTACAAAAAGATGTGGAGATTACTGCAACTCAAACCATCTATGACTTTGTAGCAGGAAAGGTCAATCTTAAGCTTACTTTTACATCACCTTTGCTTATGGATGACCTGACATTATTGTCTAGACCAATATCGTACATTACTTACAGTGTAAGGGCTAACGATGGTAAATCGCACGCTGTAGATGTGCTTATAAGTGCTTCATCAAATATTGCTGTATATAAACCATCGCAGGAAGTAAGTGCTCAAAATTATGGTACAGATCACTTATCAATATTGAAAACAGGTACTGTGGAACAGCCCATATTACAAAAGGGTGCGGATGATATGCGAATCGATTGGGGATATTTCTATGTAGCTGCATTAAAAAAAACAGGTGCAGTTCAATTTGTCACTCCTGTTGGTGCTGCAGTTGATGCTTTCAGAAGAGGATCTAAAGTTTCTACCGTATCAAATGGCACATCACTAGCTTTGAATACAGTCATACCCTTTGGTAGCGTAGGCAATAATGAAGTAAATCGTTTTGTTGAGTTGGGCTATGATGAAATATATGCTATCCAATATTTTAAAAACAATTTGAGACCTTGGTGGAATAATTCAGGTAAAGAGACGATAGAAGATCAACTCAATAAAGCTGCGTTAGATTATCAATCTGTGATGGACAAATGTGCTGCATTTGACAAACAAGTTTATACAGATGCCATTAAATCTGGGGGAAAGGCCTATGCACATCTTAGTATCCTAGCTTATCGTCAAAGTATCGCAGCTCATACATTGGTTAAAAGTCCAGCAAATGAACTTTTATGGCTTTCAAAAGAAAACAATAGCGGTGGTTTCATTAATACCGTGGATGTCACTTATCCATCAGCTCCGCTTTATTTAATCTATAATCCCGAATTATTGAAAGGCATGTTGAATGGGATTTTTTACTTCAGTGAAAGTGGTTTGTATCCACATCCTTGGGCGGCACATGATTTAGGGACCTATCCTTTGGCCAATGGTCAAACTTATGGAGAGCCCATGCCAGTAGAAGAATCTGGCAATATGATTATTTTGACAGCGGCTATTACTAAAGTGCAACAAGATGGTCGTTATGCTAAAAAACATTGGAAAACTCTTACCACTTGGGTTAATTATCTTGTTCAGGAAGGATTTGATCCCAAAACCCAATTATGTACAGATGACTTTGCTGGGCATCTTGCTCGCAATGCTAACCTTTCAGTAAAAGCTATCGTAGGTATTGCCTGTTACGCACAAATGGCTGAAGTATTAGGAGAAATTGAGACCGCTAAAAAATATCGCAACATCGCCGAAAATATGGTTGTCAAATGGATTGATCTTGCGGATGCTGGAGATCATTATGCGCTTACTTTTGATAATAAAAATACTTGGAGTCAAAAATATAATTTAGTTTGGGATAAAGTGTTGGGATTAAACCTGTTTCCACAGCAGGTATATGATACTGAAATAAAATACTATTTAACTAAACAAAATAAATTTGGAATACCGTTAGATAGTAGAAAAGCTTATACAAAAAATGATTGGATTTTATGGACAGCAGTTT
Organism: Sphingobacterium sp. MAE; assembly: GCF_056711605.1. Classification (NCBI taxonomy): domain Bacteria; kingdom Pseudomonadati; phylum Bacteroidota; class Sphingobacteriia; order Sphingobacteriales; family Sphingobacteriaceae; genus Sphingobacterium; species Sphingobacterium sp. MAE. The sequence goes on from NZ_CM160044.1 coordinate 1,274,624, forward strand.
TTGCGCCTAACCGTGAACAATTTGATGCTTTGATAAAACCTGTTTATAGGCATGCTATTGAAACTGAATCACGTGTTCCTCTTAATGATTTTTATGATTCCAATACCGGTATTCGTGAAAATTTCAAAGCTCGTAGTGTCGTAGGAGGTTTTTATATGAAAATCTTAGCGGATAGGCTTCAGAAAAAATAAAACTAGTTGTATGATCTTAAAAAAGATCTTAGAACCTAAATAAGCTAAAATAATGATCGGGACAATGGTTTCGATCATTGTTTTAGCTTATTTATTTTGATAGAAATCTCCCTTGTCAGGCTCGTTTAGAGTCATTCAAATTTTCCCAGTTGAAATTTAAAAAATCTATCCCCTCTCCATTTAAATAATTTTAGCACCATCATAGGATATAGCACTTTTTCATTTATAGGGTCCGCTTACTATTCTAATAAGATTGATTTCAATTGTTCTTCGTGGAAAAAAATAAAAAGTGTTGATTAAGTAATCGTTGTTATCAAGTATGCTCTAACCAATTTAATATGAAGAATTAAAGAAATGAGTAATTATTTCATTACGATATATAAAACTTTAATCCGATTTCTTATCGATAACTCAAGATAAGTTCATGAAAAATTAATGGTGTAGAAATAGAAAAATCGATTTGTATATATGGGTATTGTTTGTATATTTGCTCACTATGTTTAATTAATCTAAATAAGAATGAAATACCTAAAACACTTGTCAATCATTATAATGATGCTTTTTGTAAGTAATCAAATGGTAAAGGCACATGCTATATGGATCGAAAGCAATCCTATAGGCAGCAAGAATCAATCACATACCATCCGTATTTATTATGGAGAATATGCAAGCGGAGAAATTGAAAAAACGAAGGATTGGTATTCGGATTTAAGTCAATTGAAATTGAATTTGTTAGATTCAAAAAATAAGCAAGTTGAATTGCATTTGACGGATAAAGGAACGTATTTGGAAAGTAGTTTTATTCCTGTTGAAGATGGGATTTACCAAGTTTTCATTTCTCATCCTGCAAGAGAATTGGGCGGAACTACACGTTATGAATTTATCGCACAGAATCGTATTCAAGTAGGCGAAGCCTTAAACTATTCGTCAATTCCTTTGGACACTCACTTCGTATTTACTAATCAAGTACTGAAAGTAAAAGATCTAGTAGAAATTCAATTGTTACGTGGGAGTAATCCAATTGCAAACGAAGAAATTTTATTGATGTCTCCCAGTGGTTGGAGTAAAACCTACAAAACAAATAATCAAGGAAAGATTCAGGCAGAGGTTATTTGGCCAGGTACTTATGTGATCGAACATAGTCACATGACTGATCAATCGGGAAGCTGGAATGATAAATCTTATACTAAAAATTGGCAAGGTCTTACGGCAAGTTTTCAAGTAAAGTAAGTTACAACAGATTGCTATAATTGCGCTACTATGATAGCGCAAGATTTGAATGTTGTATGCTATAATGGCGCTTATGAACATGTTAATATCCCTGTTCTGTTTTTCAATATAATTTATTTTATAAAATCATGATGAGTACTGTTTGCTTTATTTTATTTGTAGCTTTTATGTTATGGATGAATACCTCCAAACGCATTGCTTGGAAAGATAAATCTAAACTTTTGACCTATATGTCTGTGCGTCAAAAGCAATCGCGATTAGTGGCAATAGCATTATTTTCTGTAGCAATAATTATGTCAATTTATACCATAGGGGTTGCCTGTGGTTTGTTTGCCTTTATTGTTATTTTGATGTGCATGGGATGTCTAATTGTATTATTCTTTCCATTTTCTTATTTCGGAATTAGAACTGTTTTAGGTCTCTATTTATGTTCCTTTCTAATTGAAATCCTTATTCATTAATATATGCCTGCTAATAAGAAATATTTAACAAAATCTCCTTGGATAAGACTTTGTAGAATTTTATTGGGAACCATTGGTGGTTATACGGTGATGCTCAGTTTTCATGTTTTGCTAACCGAATTTTTCCCCAAAGAGAATGTGATCGCTACCGCATTTTTTACAGGATACTTGCTTTGGGCATTTTTATTGTTTTGGGCATTTTTAGAATCTAAATTGCTTCGCTTAGTCCTCACATACGTCGGTCTTACTTTGCTGTTTTCTTTGCCTTATCTAATCAATCATTAATATTATGGATCAGAGAAAATACAATATTTATTTCCATACGCACACAATCAGTGGTATTATCATTGCTGCATTGCTTTTTGTCATCTTTTTTGCAGGTTCATTTTCATTTTTTAAAGATGATATCACCGCATGGCAAAAGGGTAAATCACATAGCCATGTACAATCTCAGGCTGATTTTAATTATGTGCTGGACTCGATGGGTACTAAACATAATTTGCTGGGTAGAAATTTTGACTTCTACATATTGAGAAGTGGACAAGAAACTTATGTTAATATGAGTGTCTCTCAAGATACAACCATTAGTAAGCCACAAGCAAAAAGTGAAAAATCTAAAGGACGTCGAGGCAGAGGTTTGAGAAACGAAGATTCAGCCTATTTTTTACACTCATTTGCTGATAAATCTCAAAGTTCTTATGAGGAGGGTTATAATATAGGTGAATTCTTGTATCGATTACATTTCTTGGCTCAGCTTAATCAAGTTCCAATTCGATTGGGAACACCTTTTGGATATTTAATTGCTGGAATTGTCTCATTCTTATTTTTATTTGCGTTGATAACTGGGTTATTTTTACATTGGGATAAAATCAAAAACAATTTTTTTCTATTTAGACCTTGGAGTAAGTGGAAAACTGTGTGGACTGATATGCATACCGTGCTTGGAGTCATAGGGTTTCCATTTCAACTCGTATTTGCTATTACTGGAATTATTCTTATTGTCAATTTTGCTCTAATTGGACCTTTTAGCAAATTACTTTATAATGGTGATCAGGAAGAATTATATCAGGATCTGCAGTATAATCGTAAAATGGAAGTAACCTATAGTTATCAACCCTTGTCCAAGTCTTTTGATGTAAATGCGTTTGTCAACAACTGGATGAAAGAGTGGCCTGAATCAGATATTTCTAGACTCTATATACGTAATTATGGAGATAAAAGTATGCAGATTGCATTGGAAACAACACCAAAGTCTAATGCCAATTTTGCGGGGTCTGGTTATGTTAGAATGCAAGTTCTTGATGGAAAGCAATTAGAAGTCAAATCTCCAAAAACGGATGCGACTTATGTGGATTGGGTGAAAAGTTTGGTTTATCACTTGCATTTTGGCGATTATGGCGGTCGTACGCTTCGTATCGTTTATTTTGTACTAGGCCTATTAGGCTGTGTTGTGATTATTTCAGGTATTATGATTTGGTTAGTTGCTAGGGAAAAACCCAATATTCCAACTTATAAAAGAAAGTTTAATTTCTGGGCAGCAAATTTATTCGTATCGATTTCGTTAAGCATGCTTCCAGTTACTGCATTTACGCTGATTATGCTAAAATTCTCTCCAACTATTAACCAAAGTTTGATCTACAATCTTTATTTCTACAGTTGGCTAGTCATGATTATCTATTTATTGATTTTACGAGATCTGACCAAGGTAAATAAGCATACACTCGTATTATCAGCTATTTTAAGCCTAGGCGTTCCAATAGCAAATGGTGTAACCACTAACTTGTGGCTATGGAAGACGCTACAGGCAAAGTCTTATGATATTTTCTTTATTGATATACTTTTTATTACAATTTCAATATTATGCGTGTTCGCATTTCTCAAAGTAAAGAAACAAGGTAAATCTTTTAAAATATTGAAATAGCTCAAACGTAAATTGAAAATTATGCGAGTTTAATAATTGTTGTTAGCTTCATCTCTGAATGCAGAGATGAAGCTTTTTATTATAGATCTGATATCAGCAGGTAGAGCAATAGGAGCATAGAGATAATTGTCTTTCCAAAGTATTATCTTAATATTTTTCAATACTTAGGTTGATAATTTCAGATTATAGTTTATGACAATATGAGTCTTCTTTGATTAGGACTTTATCGCTAATTGATTTTTCTTCTCTACATAAACCTTTTATATATTTCGTGTCAAAGGTATCATTAGTATCACATCGAACCTGATGATGAATCAAAACGATTTTTTAATTTCCCAGGAGAAATGCCAAATTTCTTTTTAAATGCTGAAATAAAATGTTGCGGATTTTTATAACCGATATCATCAGCCACTTCATTAACATATTTATCTTCATCTAGTAAGAGACGTCTGGCTTCTAGCATTTTCATTTCGGTGATATAAACATGAATAGTAGTTCCAAAGAGCTCTTTAAACCCCTGCATAAGCTTTCTTCTGTTCATACCACTAAGTTGCGACAATTTTGAAATGGTTAAAAATTCATTGATATGTTGATCTATGATCTGTTTTGTTTCATATATACGATCTCGATCTCTCTGTCCATATGAAAAAGAGGTATGCTGTTTATGATCTATATTTTGCTGTATTTGCAATAGAAAAAGCTCCATCATTTTTGCTTCCAAGAATAAAGCTCTCATCTTTGAGCTATATGGATTATTTACTATTTGCGCAAGGATACTGTACATTGCCGGGGTAATAGCCATTGCATCTCCTTGGTACATATTAGGAGTATGCATCGTAAACTCATTCATCAACTTTTCAAAATGGGATATACCGATTCTGATCTCAAAAAAACTTCCATCTTTTACCGGAGACATCACGATTTCTTGTTTATTATCTTTTTGATAAGTGAGCATATTGTTTCCATGGGTTAAATCTATCGGTTTTCCTGAGCGTTGGATACAGCTTGCTCCACTGACTCTAAAATGCATCTCTAAGACTTCCTTTTCTATATCAATATGAATATGTTCATTATGGTTTAAAGAATAATCGCATTGTATAAACTGTAACGAATCAAAAATGGTTTCATGAAACAAAAATACCCCTCCTGATTTTGTTTCGACCTGATTTTCTTTTTCTAAATAATGTGCAAAGTTTTCACTTTGTAAATTATACCGGTGAATAATTGTCTTTTCCTGATTTTGCATTGTTACGTTACTTTTAATCACGATTGCGTTATCATCGCTACGTATAGAATAATGACCTTTGTACAAAGCTAAACAATTAGTGTTTGAGAAGCGAAATGATCATATTCAAACTAATTAATAAGGATAAATATTTGTCTTAAGTCTACATAAGTATTAAAGTAGAATCTGTCAATAGTTTGTGAAACAGACATCTGAAATTTTAATGAACGTATGTGTGCATTAAGCATACTTCAGTAAAAGCGGTTTTACGGATGTTGATATCTTGACATACAGTATTAATAACACATTAGGAAATGATAGTCCTGCTATAACAACTCATAAGATTTGAAGATCTGTTTGCAGGGGCTCACTCAGGTAGATGAATTGGACCTAGAAAGTGTAAATTTTACTATGATATCCAGGTATAGAATAAGAACTGAATTTTATAAATAATTAAAAAATGGAAATATTTGATGTTATCATTATTGGTGCAGGACAAGCTGGACTTGCAACTAGTTTTTATTTAAAACAGCATAAAATCATACATGTTGTCTTAGAACAAGATAGCATTGCTTCTTCGTGGGAAAAACAACGTTGGGATTCTTTTAAGATGAATACACCCAATTGGATGAATCTGCTACCAGGCAGGGAGATACATTCTCAAAAAAGACATCATTTTATGACCAAAGACGAATTTGTAGATTATTTGAAAACGTATGTTTTACAATTTGATCTACCGGTTTTAGAAAAGCATAAAGTAGTTGCTGTTGAAAAAGTATCCGAAAATTTTATAGTAACGATCGATGAGGAAGGAATGCAACATAATATCTTGACAAAAACAATAGTTGTTGCATCAGGTATTATGAATAAGATTTTATTCCCAAATTTATCAGACTCGATTCCAGAGCATATTTTACAAGTCCATGCGGCCAATTATAAAAATCCTATGGAGCTACCGGAAGGAAATGTACTGATTATTGGGGGAGGGCAATCTGGCTGCCAACTAGCTCAAGAGTTAACTTTGGGCAATAGAAAAGTATATCTAGCTGGTAGCAAGGTGGCTAGAGCTCCTCGTCGTTACAGAGGTAAAGATATTATGGAGTGGATGGATCAGTTAGGAACAATGGATGTATCGACCATAGAATTAGCAGATAACCCAAATTTGGATGCTACCCAACCTCAGGTTTCTGGTGTGGGCTTGTTGGGACATACTATAAGTTATCAATCTTTGCATCGGATGGGTGTGACTATTCTAGGAGGATTAAAAGGTGCTGATCATGAAAATTTATATTTTGAAGATAACTGTAAAGAGCATATTCGATATGCAGATGAGACTTCAGATGCGATTAAGAAGAATGTTGATCAATATCTTAAGAAATCTCCTGAGATCGCTGTCTCCAATACTGATGAAGATCCTTCAGATGTTCCGGATCATGCTTATCGATCAGCGTCAGATCTTAAAATAATTAATTTCAATGATTGTGGAATAACTACACTACTTTGGGCTACAGGATTTGGATATGATTTTAGTTATTTGAACAGTTCTTTGCTGGATAAAATTGGAAAACCTAAACACATCGAAGGTAAAATGATGATAGAAGGGCTTTATTGTATAGGATTTCCTTGGCTAAGGAAGAAAAAATCAGGGTTAGTATATGGCGTAAATGAGGATGCGAAAATAATTGTAGAAAATATTTTACATCAGCTTCAAAATTTGGACTAATGTTTACCTGTTTTTTATGAAATCTTACTTTAAATCTTTAAAGAATTTTTTTCATCTCAAACTGAGCTAAATAATCGACAAGTCCTAATTGTTTGAAAAATGATATGGCTTCTAAAGAGATATGATCTACATTTAATACATATATTTCTTTAGAATTGATCTGTTGAGTCATCGTCATTACAAGTTGTGTAGCTATACCTTTGCGTCTATGTGCTGGAGAAATTGCTATTTGTTGCATTTTTTTTGAGTTAGCATTATAGATGAGATAACCAATTAATTTTTCGTCTATAAAGGCACCTAATATCGTGAGATGTGGTCCAGCTTTTTCTAAAGTTGGAATAGCATTTTGCCAAGAAGGTTTTATTGTCCAAAAACGAACAAATTGATCCCATTGAAAATCCTGTAATTCTCTAATTGTTGATGCACAGGATTTTTTAACCGTTTGCACAGATCCTTTAAAACAATCTAATGTTCTATTAACTTGATACCCCATTTTTTCATACGCTCGTATCGCGGCATTGTTACCTATTATTACTTCCAAACGCATCTGTACTACTGCACGTGTTTTTAATTTTGGTAATAAATATTGGTACATTTTACCGACTAAACCTCGACCGCGATATGCTGGAATAATACCTGTCGCAGCATTATAAGCTGATAATTTTCCATCAACAATCTGTAGTGCATGAAGCATAAAACCAACTAACTGACCAGATGAAAAAACTCCAACTGATAAGTCCAAGTGTATATTCTCGGTAACAATTTTATACTCTAATTGCTCGATATTAAGGTGTAAGGGCACTATATAATCTGAAAATGATGCATTTAAAACATCTGCTATATCTGCAATTGTACAATTTTCTAAAGTGGCAATCTCCATTATATATTAATCTTCAAATTAGTAGTCTTCAGCCAAGATTTACTAAGTTAGAATATTTCATGGTAGTTAGTGATTTTTCTCGGTTGTTTGTTTTCTTATTTCCAGTTATAGTGAGTCGGAGAGACACCTATGATTTGTTTGAATTCTTTAAGAAAATGATTGTAGTCATAGTACCCTGATGTAAAAGTATGTGATAATACATCTTGCGGAGTATTTTTTTGACACTTACCGTACATAAATATAAATCGTTGTAAAGAAATATATTTTTTAGGTGAAATTCCCAAATACTTCATAAAACTTCTTTGCAACCATTTGCGGTTTACTTTACCTCCGAGTTCAAGAATTAAAGCTGATACTGTAATATTACCTTTTTTGTTATCAATTTTTTCCAATGCAGATTGTAAGAGATAAGGATGATTTTCAGCTATTTTATAAGTGCTGAATATTGATTTTAATAACTGCATTTGATCCGCAAGTGTTTCCTTTTGGTATAATTGATTGAGAATTTCTGTCCAGTTTTTATTCATAATATCACTAAAACTACAGAAAGGCTTTTTTAGAAAAAAATGGGGTTCTATATTAAAAATTTTATAAAAAGAAGCCGGTTTAAAACGTATTACAATCATATGTGATAAATCTACCGGTAACTGCCAATATGTATTTTGTATAATACCACAACACACCCAGGCCGCATTTAGTTTAATGAGTTCTTCGGCATTTTTAAGATGAACAACATCAGTTTTCTTTGGTAGAAAAATTAAACAAGGATTTCCATCATTAAATAAGGGTTGACTTGGTTGTATATCTGTACATGAAAATACATAAGCTCCTAAGATATGTTCAGATTTAAAAAATAAATCCGGCATGTTTAAAAGATCTAATAATTCTGCATTAAGAGACTCTGCTAATTTAATATTTCCTAAAAAATTGATGGGCATAGTTTTACAAAATTACTTAAATAATTGTCAATTCTATTACAAAATAATTGTCCAATTTTTACTTTCTGACTCTAATTGATTAAAGTACTTTTGTTTAAAATGATTTTAAAATCAATTGGTTATACGATTATAATATTCTGTGTGGCTTATCTTTATATAAAAGAAAGTCGCTCCATGATTTAAAGCCAACTGACATGACTAAAAAAGAAATATTTTTATGAATCCCATCATCTATAAAACAGAAGAAGAAATAGCATTAATGACCATTAGTACCAGATTGACTAGTGAAACATTAGCAGCCATAGCAACGATCATTAAACCGGGTATAACAACTGTTGAGATCGATAAATTTGCTAATGAATTTATTCGGGATCATGGAGCAATACCTTCTTTTTATCAATTTGGTGGGTTTCCATACCATATCTGCACTTCTGTAAATGATGCTATTGTGCATGGAATGCCCAATCATCAAATTTTAAAAGAGGGAGATATAGTTTCTGTTGATGCTGGGGCGTATAAAAATGGATTTCACGGTGATCAAGCATATACCTTTATCATTGGAGAAGTCAAGCAAGAGGTATTGCAGTTGGTGAAAGTCACTAAGGAATCCTTGTTAAAGGGTATTGAACAAGCTGTACATGGAAATAGAGTAGGAGATATTAGCTATGCAATTGAATCACATATTGCACCATATGGATATGGAATCGTGAGGGAATTGGTCGGTCATGGACTAGGTCGTAACTTGCACGAGGGGCCAGATATTCCTAATTATGGACAGCGTGGCAAGGGCAAAGTCTTGAAAGAAAATTTAGTGATTGCTATCGAACCCATGGTCAATTTGGGTACACATTACAATCATAGGGCAGAAGATGGTTGGACGATCCGAACAAATGATAGAAAACCAGCTGTCCATTTTGAACAAGATGTATGTATCAAAAAAAATGCTCCTTTGATGCTAACAGATATTAAAATTATTGAAGAAGCTGAAAAATCAAATTTTAACTTAAACTCTTCTTATTACTAGTCCATATCGTTTTTTCTTATCCGAGTGATAACTATATCACTCGTGTGGATTATTTAAAAAAAGAGGGTTTTCTTTTTGATTGTGATTTGCTTCGCATATATTAGATGTTAGTCAAAACATAGACTTTAATAGAGAGTTTATATCTCTAATATTACCCTGCATAAGAATTGAGAAAGAGATGAATAAGATTAAACCCGTGCATATCGGTTTAATCTTATCAAATAATATCCACCAAACACAATTGTAAGGCTTTATCTTTCTTTGCGGTGGGTTTTTAAGTTATCCCTATTATCACTGTTTTGGATGGTAGTGGAGTAAAGTGATGATACAAGTTTTACAATAGCCTTGTGATCATATCCATATAATCTATGAAGTTGTTCTTGCGTACCTTGTATTGCAAATTTATCGGGCAAACCTAATCGTTTTAAGGTTGCATTATAGCAGTTTTCTATCATAAATTCCATTATTGCGGATCCTACACCGCCGGAAATAGAGCCGTCTTCAACAGTAATTACTGTTGAAAATTGGCTGAATACTTCATGAAGAAGATCCTCGTCAAGAGGTTTAAAAAATCGTAAGTCGTAATGCGCTATATCCATCTGTTCTAACAGCAATTCTTGACAAGCTGCTATTACATATTGCCCTACGGGTCCAAGGGAAAGTATAGCAATATGTTTTCCAGACTTAATTCTTCTACCTTTCCCGATTGCTAACTTTTTAAAATTACTTCTTGGATTTCCAGATCCTGAACTTTTTGGATAACGAATAGCGAGAGGTCCTTTTATCGTATTAGACTGTGCTGTAAATAGTAGATTTCTGAAATCTTCAAGATCCATTGGTGAGGCTCCGGTTATGTTTGGTATACAACGAAGAAAACAAATGTCAAAAGCACCATGATGTGTAGGGCCATCTGCACCAACTACTCCTGCTCGGTCTATGCAGAAGATAACAGGTAGGTTTTGTAAGGCGATATCATGGATAATCTGATCGTATGCGCGTTGTAGAAATGTGGAGTATATCGTGCAGAATGGCAGCATGTTGTCAGCAGCAAATCCTGCCGAAAAAGTGACGGCATGCTGTTCGCTGATACCAACATCAAAGACACGCTCAGGCATTTCTATCTTCATTTTATTTAATGCACTACCCGAAAGCATAGCCGGCGTGATCGCTATGATACGCGGATTATCTTTTGCAAGAGCGATTAACGTATCACCAAATACTTCCTGATAGGTTGTATTAAGGCTTTTAGTACTGCTTTTATTTATTTTTGCTCCTGTATATTTGTCGAAAGTGCCTGGTGCATGCCATTTAGATTGTTCAGTCATTGCAGGTGCAAACCCCTTTCCTTTGACTGTAATACAGTGCAATAATTTCGGGCCAGTTATATTTTTGAGCCGTTCAAATGAGTTAATCAGTTTTTTTAGATCATGTCCATCAACAGGTCCAAAATAACGAATACCTAATGTTTCAAATAGATTGCTGTAACGGATTGCTCCAGCTTTAATCGCTTTTTCTAATTTTCGAATGGTGCTAATAGCCCATTTTTGAGATGGATTTGCTGCTGAAAGGAGAGTTTTTAAGTATAACCTTAAATGATTATAATGCTTTTCGCTCGTTAAATCCGTGAGGTGATTTTGCAATGCTCCGGTATTGTTATCAATTGACATATTGTTGTCATTCAATACTATTAGCATATTTGGTTGCTCATATCCAGCATTATTCATGGCTTCAAAGGCCAATCCTGCGGTCATTGCACCATCTCCAATAACGGCGATATGTTGACGGTTGTGCTCTCCTCGGTATCTGGCAGCGATAGCCATCCCAAGGATTGCTGAAATAGAAGTAGAGGAATGTCCTGTTCCAAATGCATCAAATTCGCTTTCATCTATGTTTGGAAAACCGCTGATACCTCCTAACATTCTATTGCTATAAAATTTTTTTCTCCTTCCAGTAAGTAATTTATGAGGATAGGCTTGATGTCCAACGTCCCAGATCAACTTATCTACAGGTGTATTAAATATATAGTGTAACGCAACGGTGATTTCGACAACCCCTAGACTAGAACTAAAATGTCCACCATTTTCAGAAACATGATCGATAAGGAAAGCTCGTAAATCTTCACAAACTTGCTCTAGAGATGGAATTGATAAATTTCGTAGATCGACTGGACTATCGATGAGATGGTTTTGTAGCATGTACTTTTTTTCTCAAAGGTAAATTACTTAGATTTGTGATACAGATGCAGAATGTGTAAATACTAGCAGTACAGATATGAAAGCGTATAAATTTGAACTATTTACCAGTACTATTGAAAAGAATATAAGAACTGGTATTTTTAAACCAGGCCATAAATTACCTTCTGTACGCGAATTAAAAGAAGAATATAGATTAAGTATTAGTACTATACAACATGGATACGAGTATTTGATGATCCAGGGTTTGGTAGAAAGTGTTCCAAAATCAGGTTATTATGTTTGTTACCGCCCTGAGTCTTTTAAAAAGGAATTAAAATCCAATCTTATTCCAACTGTCAGAGATGCCATATTCAGTAATCATCTTCAACTGACCACCTCATTACGTTCTGGTCGTAAATTTTCAGAATTTAATGTAGCAGCTCCAGGCGACTTACTGATCCCACAGAAGTTAGTTTTACGAACTATGCAGCAAGTGGTGAGAGAGCAAGGGGCAGGCTTACTACGCTATTATCCATCAAATGGTTCACTCGAGTTAAAGGAAAATATCATTAAACGTGCGGCTGCACATCGTAGCGTTATCCATATAGACGAATTATTGGTTACAGACGGCGCCCTACAAGCCCTTTATATAGCTTTAGCTTCTACATGTATGGCTGGAGATATCGTAGCAGTAGAAAGTCCCTGTGTATTCTCGATATTGGAGGTCATAAGAGTTTTAAATTTGAAAGTCATCGAAGTTCCAATAGATCCCGATATCGGTTTTGATATTGACTTTTTCAGAAATGCTTGTCATCACAATAAGATCAAAGCCGCAATCTTAACACCTAATTTTCATAATCCAACTGGAATATTAATGTCTGATGAACATAAATTGGCTTTGGTAACTATAGCTTATCAATATCATATAGCGCTTATCGAAAATGATATTTATGGTGATCTAAATTTCCACGGCACACGACCTACAACATTAAGAAGTTTCGATGAAACCGGTTTAGTTCTTACTTATTCATCTTATGCGAAAACCTTAGCTCCAGGAATACGGTTAGGTTGGTTAGCAGCAGGTAAATTTATGGAACGAGCAGAACAGATTAAATTCTCCTTGGGTAGTACCGTTTCACCAATTTATCAAGAAACGGTCAACAAGCTGTTGACTGGCAGCAGTTATGACCGTCATATTAGAGCATTTAAGGCACAGCTTGCCAAGAATGCTTATTTTACGGTTAATTTGATTTCGGATAACTTCCCTCAAAAAACAGCTGTGTTAATACCTTCCGGCGGTTATAATATTTGGGTCAAGATGCCATATCATATAGATATGGACTATTTTTATAAAAAATGTGAGCAGATTGGAGTTCGGTTTACTCCAGGCTTTACTTTTTCATTTTCAGGTGCTTTTGATCACTATTTTCGAGTGGTATTTGCTGATAAATTTTCTGATCGAAAAATTGAAGGAATTAAACTTGCTGGGCAGCTATTTAAGTAACCCCTGTACTGGTGTATGTTTCATAACCTGTACGGGTTATTGTTTGAAAAGAGTTCTAGTTTTGCAGATGTACATTTATTTAGCAAATATGAACATAATAGCAAAATTTACAGTAGCAACAGAGCAAAGCTTAGATATTCTTGTCAAATTGACACGTCAACTAGCAATAGAAAAGTTTTCCATGCTTCTTGATCCACAAGTCATGGAAAATTATATAAACCAATATTTTAATACAAAAGCTTTGGTCGTTGAACTGAATAGCATGTCAAATCAATGGCTAGTGGTATATGTGGATGATCAACCAGTGGGCTATGCCCAAATTACTTCAAAAGGTAAGAGAAACTCTTATTTAGAAGAGAAAAGAGCTATTCGTATTGCCAATTTTGGAATATTAAAACAATATGATTTACCTGTAGTTTGCGACGTATTGTTTCAAAAGTGCTTAAGTGTTTGCAAATCATATGAAGTAATCTGGATCCATGAATATATGCAAAGTCCCTGGATGGAGCTTTTTGAAAACAATGGGTTTTCGAAGGAACATGAAACCTATCAACTCGATGAATTGCCCCTTACTTCATTATATCTAATGAGATAATTAGCTTATAAATGTTTTAGTATTTGGACAAAATGAAAGTTTATGTTAGGCTATCAATGTTCTGATAGAGAAATTATATTAGGATCGTATTCCGTTTTTTACTAAATTAAATAACCATTTGATCGTTATTTCATGTAGCATCAAATTTTGCAGAAATATAATTTTAAAAAAATGTCCCGAATTGCTAATCTAATTTGTCATTAGGGTAAATAGTTTATTCATTAACCTTAAAAAAATTAAAAATGAAAGAATTCCTAATGCTAATCCGTGAGTCTGCTGCTTATGGAAATTTATCTGTAGAAGATATGCAAGTTGATATTCAGGAGCATATCAATTGGGTCGAAGAATTAGTCGCAAATGGACATTTCTTAGAAGGAAATCCATTAGAATCTACTGGAGTTACTTTAAAGCTAAATGTCATTTCAGACGGCCCATATATAGAAACAAAAGAGTGTGTAAGTGGCTATTACAAACTATTAGCAAACAGTTTAGCAGAAGCGACTGAATTAGTGAAAAGCTGTCCAGATCTTAAGAATGGCGCGACTTTAGAGTTAAGGGAAATTATCGATACTGATGAACAACAGTGATCATAATACGATTAACAAATTTACAGATCATCTTTTCAGGGAATCCCATGGAAAGATGATCGCTTTATTGTCTGCAAAATTTGGTTACCAACAAATTGATAATATCGTTGATGCGGTACAAGAGGCTTTTGAAGTCGCATTAAATGAATGGAAATACAAAGGAATTCCAAATCATAGTTTTGCTTGGTTGATTCAAGTCTCTAAAAACAAATTAATTAATAAAATCAAACGTGAAGCTATTGGTCGTCATATTACATGTCAATTTCATGCTGAAGATCTACAGTTAGATCCAGATGAAGCAGAAGATAGTCTGATTAGACTTTTGGTTTACTTTTCTAAAATTAATCTTTCTGACCGAAATAAGGTTATCATTGCATTGTTTTATTTATGTGGTTTTGGATATATCGAAATCTCTCATGCATTGATGCTACCCCTTGAAACAATTAAAAAGATGATAGGCCGTAGTAAGAGCATGATTAAGGATTTTGCTATTCAATACGAAGATTATGACCTAAATGTTTTGCATAAGGAAATGCCTTATCTACTGCATGTTTTATACCTGATGTTTAATGAGGGTTTTAAATCATCCCGAAAAAATGGCTCCATACATCATGATCTATGTTTTGAAGCCATTCGATTAGCAGTTTTAATCAAAAATTATCAACAAGAAAACTGCGAATTGAATGCGATTTTAGCTCTATTCTTCTTTCATATAGCTCGATTTCCAGCACGAATGGATAATAACATGTGGATATCTATGGAGCATCAAGACCGAACATTATGGGATAAAAATTTAATTGCTGAAGGTTTTGCTTATTTGAATCAAATAGATCTAAAGAAGAACAGACTAAATAAGTATTATTTAGAAGCATTGATTGCCTCCGTACATTTATCTGCAGTTCAATATGAAAAAACAAATTGGCAATTGCTTTCAAAACTATATACACAATTGACATTATTAGAACCCACAATATCGGTTGAAATCAACAAAATCATTGTTGAAAGTAATTATTTACCAATAGCAGGGTTAATAGAAAAAATAAAAAATTTTGAACCTGATCTAAACGAGTTCCTCAAATTTCCCTTTTACACTACATTGGCTCATCTTTATGAAAAAAATAAGATGAACCAATTGGCTTCAACATATTATTTACGCGCTTTATTACATACTAAAAATCAGTTTGATAGAGATTATATTGGTCAAAAAATCACGAAGATAGTCCAGTAACAGGATTTTATATAAAATTAGCCGTTAGTAAGTTAAGCTTGCAAAACATAATAAATTGAGAAAACCCCAACTAGATAGTTGAGTTTATTTTTTGATAGCGGAAAGGGAGATATGGTTTCACGATCCCTAATCGGGAGGTTTCATCTAGCGATTCATTTTAGAGAGACCCTAGCTAACCATCTTTTAGGGGCTCACTATGGTCTCGCTGGAAATGAGAAGTATTGAAAAAACGATATGAGTATATAAAAGAAAAACCCTACAAATCGTAAATTTATAGGGTTTTGATACGTTTTCCTTGTTAGGATGCGGAGAGGGCGGGATTCGAACCCGCGGTACCGTTAAGTACACACGCTTTCCAAGCGTGCTCGATCGACCACTCTGACACCTCTCCGTAGTCTACTGGCAAAAATAGAAGTATAATTCTATTTTCCAAAACAAATTTCAGCAAAAAGTGTTATTTCCGCATTAATAAAAAAACTACCTTTACTTAAGGTGTTTGAAATTAGAAAATTATGGTCAATAAAAAATTATGGGCAATATTGCCAATTGCTGCTTTAGCATTTGGCTGCCAATCCAATAAAAGTTCAGATCAAAAACAAGCAGATCGAACAGTGTTTTTAGATGTATCAGGCATGGACACCACAGTACATCCAGGCGATAACTTCTTTATGTATGCCAACGGGCAATGGTTAAAAAAGACCGTTATACCACCCTCAGAATCAGGTTGGGGATCATTTTATACCCTTAACGATGAAAATCTACAAAAGCTTCATGGTATATTGGAAAAAGCGGCAAAGTCTAATAGTAAAAAAGGGACTGATCAACAGAAAGTTGGAGATTTCTATACCAGCGGCATGGATACAATCACGATTGAAAGGCTTGGCATTAAACCTATTGAAGATCAATTGAAAAAAATTGATGGGTTAAAATCTATTGATGAACTTATTGCTTACAGCGCTGATGGTTTTAAAGAAGGAAATGGAGATCTATTTTCCTTCTATATTGCTGCAGACGAGCGTATGAGCAATAAAAATGCAGCTACCTTTGTTCAAGGTGGTCTTAATCTTCCTGAAGCTAGCTATTACCTAGATCAAGATGATAAGGCTAAGAAGATCCGTGAAGCATATACGAGTTACCTCACCAAGTTATTTACATTAGCAGGTCAGCAGGCAACAGCCAAAGTGAATGCCGAGTCTGTTTTGAAAATAGAAACTGCTATTGCTAAATCGCATATCAGTCCTGTTGAATTACGAGATCCCATTAAAAATTATAATAAAGTAGCTGTGGCTACATTTCAAAAGCAAACTCCAAACCTCAATTGGAATGATATTTTAGGAAGATTATCGATAAAAACAGACACATTATTGGTGCAACAACCTAAGTTTTATGTTGCTCTAAATAATTTGTTGAAATCGGAGTCATTGGATACATGGAAAATGAAGTTGAAAGCAGACCTCTTGAACAGCTCTGCTCAAGCTTTGACCAAAGACTTTCGTAATGCTCAATTCGAATTATATGGCAAGACCCTGCAAGGTCAAAAAGAGCAAAAGGAACGTTGGAAATTAATGGTGAGTACAGTAGATGAAAGCTTAGGTGAAGTCATCGGTAAATTGTTTACAGATGAATATTTTAAACCTGAAGCCAAGAAAAGAATGCTTGAGTTGGTCAATAATCTTGAAATCTCTTATCGCGATCGTATTGAAAAATTAGATTGGATGACCCCTGAAACTAAGAAAAAAGCCATTGATAAACTGCAGTCTTTTACTAAGAAAATCGGATATCCAGATAAATGGAAAGATTATTCAGATGTTGAAATCAATAAAGATAGCTACTATGCAAATTTACAATCAGCATCACGTCACGCTTATAAAGAAATGATCGATAAGATGGGCAAACCGGTAGATAAAACAGAATGGCTGATGACAACGCCAACCGTTAATGCCTATTACAATCCTCCATATAACGAAATTGTATTTCCAGCAGGAATACTACAGTTTCCTTTCTTTGATGCCAATGCAGATGATGCGATTAACTATGGTGCTATCGGTGCAGTG
Organism: Sphingobacterium sp. MAE; assembly: GCF_056711605.1. Taxonomy (NCBI): domain Bacteria; kingdom Pseudomonadati; phylum Bacteroidota; class Sphingobacteriia; order Sphingobacteriales; family Sphingobacteriaceae; genus Sphingobacterium; species Sphingobacterium sp. MAE. The sequence continues at coordinate 1,292,359 of NZ_CM160044.1, forward strand.
ATTGGACATGAGATGACTCACGGTTTTGATGATCAAGGTCGTCAGTACGATAAAGAAGGAAATTTGAGAGATTGGTGGACTCCAGAAGACGCGACCAAGTTCACAACAAAAGCCAATCAGGTGGCAGCATTGTATGATGGTTTTACCTTATTAGACAATCAGCATGTCAATGGAAAATTGACATTAGGAGAAAACCTGGCTGATATAGGAGGATTAAACATTGCATTTGATGCTTTCAAAAAAACAAAACAAGGTCAAGAATCAACAAAAATAGATGGATTTACACCCGATCAACGTTTCTTTTTGAGTTTTGCTCAAGTTTGGCGCATCAAGAATAGCGATGAAAGAATGAACATGCGCTTAAAAGTAGACCCGCATAGTCCAGAAGAATTTAGAGTCAATGGACCAGTCTATAACATGGAAGCATTTTATCAAGCATTTCAGATTCCTAAAACAGCCAAGATGTATGTGGCACCAGAAAAGCGTGTTGCCGTTTGGTAGGGGGAGAAATAAAAAGTGTAATATATTTTAGAAATTGAATAATAATTGCTAATTTTGCCGTTCATTAACAATAAACACATTTAATTAATTTATTAACAATGTACGCAATAGTAAATATAGCAGGACAGCAATTCAAGGTTGCAAAAGACCAATTTCTTTTTGTGCACCGCTTACAAGGAGATGAAGGCGCTAGTATTGAATTTGACAATGTATTGTTAGCAGAAGATGGTGGTAAATTCACAATCGGTACTCCGAACGTGGCTGGTGCTAAAATTTCGGCTAAAATTTTGTCTCATTTAAAAGGTGATAAAGTTATCGTTTTCAAGAAAAAACGTCGTAAAGGCTACAAAAAGAAAAACGGTCACCGTCAACAATTCACTAAAATCCAGATCACTGGTATTACATTATAATTGAATTTTTAATCAGACATTAGTCTTAATCTAAGATAAGAAATGGCACATAAAAAAGGTGCGGGTAGTTCCAAGAACGGCCGTGAGTCACATTCGAAACGTCTAGGTATCAAAATCTTCGGTGGTCAAGCTGCTATCGCTGGTAACATTATTGTTCGCCAACGTGGTACAAATCACAATCCTGACTTAAATGTTGGTATTGGTAAAGACCATACGTTGTTCGCTTTAGTTGACGGTAAAGTAGTTTTCCGCAAAAAAGCAAACAATAAATCTTATGTTTCTGTAATCCCTACAGAGCAAGCATAAGTTTTTGCTACACAATATTTGTAAAAGGCGTTAAGTTTACTTAACGCCTTTTTTGTTTTTCACCCTAATTACGAGCTTGTTAATATACTTGAACATAATTATTTGTATCAATAATAAGAGTTTGGTACAATTTTATACGTAAAAAGCAGTTTATAGATAATATTAAACGTTCATGATTTTTAAAAGTCTATCATACGGTATTCCAGCAGTTAGCTTATTACTACTATCATCCTGTAGTTCGATGTATATGCCCAATGTCCCAGCAGCACCTATGTTCAAAGATGCAGGTGAGGTATATGTTTCTGGAAATATCAATTTAAAAGGAAATGTTTCTGCAAGTGGTGGGGTCGCTGTTTCAGATCATATTGGAGTGATTGCAAATGGTTCTTATATAGATCGAAAAGATAGTCCAACTGATTTTGCTCAAAAAATGGGCGAATTAGGCATCGGATATTTCACTACTTTTGGACAGCGACGCAATCGTATTTTAGAAGTATATGCTGGATATGGAATAGGAACTGTGAATGAAGTGGATACCAGAACATCAACCGCTGGCCCCGCTGTCGTTGAAAGTAGAGATATGGATTTTGATAAGATATTTGTTCAGGTCAATTATTCTTCTACAAAAAGACAAAAGATACATTTATTTGGTGGAGATCGCGCATTAAATTATGGAACAATTTTAAGAGTATCCCATGTGAATATGACTGATTTTAAAATTGATCAGGTACATGCATATAAGGAACGTAATGTATTGATTGAACCTGTATTTTATACCCGTATGGAAGTGGGGCGTGGCTGGCAGATACAATATATGACAGGAATGAATTTTGGATTGATGAGTAATGATTATTTAAAAGCAGGTCATCCTATCAATAGCTTAGGAATTCTTTATAAATTTGGAAGGAAAAATTAAATTATGATAAACGTGTTGAAAAAGAATTGGTTATTCGCATTTGTGAGTATCGCAATCTTGACTAGCTGTGGAGTTAGCAGACAAAAAGCCCAAATTGAAAATTTAGGCAAATGCAAATACGATATACAATCCGTAGATAGTATCCGTGTGGCAGGTACTTCTATTCAAAAGATTGTTAAATCAGATGGTATTGATCTTTCATCATTGCCAAGTGTAGCATTAGGGATGTTGCGTAAAAATATACCGTTAGATGCTGTTGTTCGATTGAAAATTCAGAATCCGACTCTTAAGAAAGCTGCTATCAATCAATTTCAATATATTATCTTATTTGAGAAAAAACAATTAGCAGAAGGTATTGTCAATCAGTCGATATCGTTAGATCCAGGACAATCAACAATAGCATCGGTGCGATTGAATACTAATATTTATGACTTGATCAATAACGGTGATTTAGCAGGATTTATCGGATCTAATTCCAATACAAAAAAGGGATTATTTACAATTAAGATAAAACCTTCCATCAATATTGCAGGTAAGTCAATTTTTTATCCGGGCTATATTACAATAGACAAAGAAGTGAGTCGTAATATTTTATTGTAATAAAATACGTCTGTACTACATTTAAGGCTTGTGAAACTTTGTTTTACAAGCCTTATTTTTTTTAAGCACTTATCATTTTTAACTTTTGTAATAAAAAAGTTATGAGGCTTATTGTTTATAATACACAATCAAATTAATATCTTAGACAAATAATACGTCTGGATTAGTGGGAGAGTGATGACCAATTATTTATAGAAAAAAATAAAATGCATAAAAGTTTACTTACTCTTATCTTGTTAGGAATTTCTAGTACGTCGTTTGCACAGCAAAAGGTGGAAAGTTATGTACAAGAAATAAAGGGTACAAAATTGAAATTTGATATGGTTGCAATTCCTGCTGGAGTATATAAACAAGGCGGAAATGTAAAAGCAGATGAAAAACCTATTCATGAAGTGAAAATAGCACCTTTCTGGATTGGTAAGTATGAAGTAACTTGGAATTTATTTGAACCCTTCTTGTATAAGGATTACGAACTAACTCAAAGTTTAGACGGCAAGATAGCACCAGAGGTTGATGCAGTTACACGTCCTACAAAGCCTTATTTGGACATGACTTTTGGTATGGGTAAAGAAGGGCATCCTGCCTTAGCTATGACACATTATAATGCCATTCAATTTTGTAAATGGTTGTATGTTCGTACAGGAGTTTTTTATAGACTTCCAACTGAAGCAGAGTGGGAATATGCGTGTCGTGCAGGAAGTGACAAAGCATTTAGTTTTGGCGATGATGCATCTCAATTAGATCAATATGCTTGGCATAAAGGAAATAGTGATGGATCTACACATCTTGTCGGAACTAAGACACCAAATGCATGGGGTTTATTCGATATGCATGGCAATGTTTCTGAGTGGACTTTTGATCAATATATTGAAGATTATTATAAACAATTTGAAGGTAAAGTAGCAGACAACCCAGTTGCAGTACCTACAAAATTATATCCAAATAGTGTAAGAGGTGGTTCTTTTGATAGCGAACCTATGGATTTGAGAAGTGCCGCTCGGTTGGCATCAGATCCTTTTTGGAAGCAATTAGATCCACAGATTCCTAAGAGTAATTGGTGGTTTCCTGAGGCACCATTTGTGGGGATGAGGTTGGTAAGACCAGTTACTCCACCTTCACATGAGGAGATCATGGCTTATTATGATAAAGCTCCAATTAAAGATTATTAAAATATCAATTATAACCCTAAATACCTAAAATATGGAAAAATTTGAACGTCGTGATTTTTTAAAAACGACAGCAGCTATTGCAGGTGGGACAGTTTTAAGTTCCATGCCTATCGTAGGAGCATTTGCAGCAGGAAGTGATGTGATTAAAGTTGCATTAATCGGTTGTGGAGGTCGCGGTACAGGTGCAACTTTTGATGCTTTAAGCTCTGGTTTCAATATTAAAGTTGTAGCATTAGCTGATGCTTTCAAAGATAATTTGGATAGCACTTATAAAACTTTAAAAGATAAATGGCAAGATAAAATCGATGTATCTGATCAACATAAATTTGTTGGATTTGATGCCTACAAAGAAGCCATTAAGTTAGCGGATGTTGTTATTTTAGCAACTCCTCCTGGGTTTCGTCCGATGCATTTCGAAGAAGCAGTTCGCCAGGGCAAACATGTATTCATGGAAAAGCCAGTAGCTGTTGATATCCCAGGCATCCGTAAAGTTTTAGCAGCAGCTGAAATTGCTAAAAAGAAAAAATTAAATGTCGTTGTAGGTCTTCAACGTAGATATCAAACAAATTATCGAGAAGCGATCAAAAGAATACATGATGGTGCTATCGGTGATGTTGTTGCAGGACAAGTGTACTGGAATAGCGGTGGCGTGTGGGTAAGACCACGCAAACCAGGACAAACTGAAATGGATTACCAAATGCGTAACTGGTATTATTTTAACTGGTTGTGTGGAGATCATATCGTAGAGCAACACGTACATAATATAGATATTGCCAATTGGGTAAAAGGTGCATATCCCGTACGTATTCAAGGTACAGGTAGCCGTGCACATAGAACAGGTAAAGAGTATGGAGAGATCTATGATAATTTTGCATTGGAGCTAACGTATCCCGATAATTCGGTTGTGTACAGTCAGTGTGCTCACTTTGAAGGTGTCACTAACAGAGTTGATGAGCAGTTCCAGGCAACAAAAGGTCGAGCATACCTATCTGCAAATGGCCAAGCTGTACTTTGGGATGCCAAAGGAAATGAAATCTATCGTCATGATCCTAAAGGAAATTCAAATCCTTATCAACAAGAACATAAAGAATTGTTCGAGGCAATTTCAAAAGGAGAATACAAATTTGATAATGCCGAATATGGAGCTTACAGTACTTTAACAGGTATTATTGGTCGTATTGCGTGCTATACAGGAAAAGTCATCAAGTGGGATGCGGCATTGAAATCGGACATTGATATTATGCCAGCAAATTACGCATGGGATGCTTTACCAAAAGTATTACCAAAAGAAGATGGTTCATATCCGGTAGCAATACCTGGTCAGAATACAAATTTATACATTTAATAAGGGGATGCATTCATGTATTTTAAATCATGGATACTGCTCTCAATAAGTTTGTTCAGTTTGTGCGGCATCGCTGCTACACAAATTGAACAAACTTCTTATTTTGTACAACCTCTCCAAAAAATTGTCTTGTCAGGGCCTGCACAGGGCACCTCTTACCACATAACATATTTCGATCAATATGAACAAGTTTCAAAAAATGATGTCGATAGTATATTAAAAGTGATCGATTTATCCATGTCAATCTATAATCCATTGTCGACAATCAGTCAGTTTAATAAACAGGAAACAAATATTGTCAAACTGGATCGACACTTTCAAAAAGTAGTTGAAGCATCATTTTACTACCATCAGATCACGAAAGGTATTTTTGATATCACTGTAGCACCTCTTGTTCAGTTATGGGGATTCGGTACTACACAAATCAAGCATTTTCCCGATTCCAATAAAATTACTTCCACTTTATCGTCGGTTGGGATGAACAAATTGATCTGGGAAGCACCCTATCTCAAAAAATCAAGACCCAACATTAGTATTGATGTAAATGGTATCGCTCAAGGATATTCGGTCGATGTATTGGCTGAATTTCTTGAAAATAAAGGTGTCAAAAATTATATTGTTGAATTGGGAGGTGAAATGCGTGTCAAAGGCAAAAATTTGCAAGGTGATTTTTTTAAAATTGGCATCGAAAGACCAACTTCAAATCATCATTTGCAAACAGAGGTAGTATGTATTAAATCTGGGGCGCTAACCACGGCCGGCAATTTTGAGAAATATATGATGAATGGCAAACAGAAAATCAGCCACCATGTCAACCCATTAACTGGATATATGTTTTCAAGTCCCATAGTGAGTGTGACGGTATATGCAAAAACTGCTATGGAAGCCGATGCTTTAGATAATTATTTTATGGCACTGACACCTGACGAGATATTAGATTTTGTAAAGAAGAGGAAGAATTTAGAAGTTTATATTATATTTAACAATGAAAGGGGAGAAATAGAAGAAAAATACTCAAAAGGGTTTTCTGATTTTTTTCTACAAAAAGCAACATAATGAAATTATGAAAAGATCTGATTTTTTAAAAAATACCTTACTGGTAGCTGGTTCAGCAGTGAGCTTGACCACCTTAGCAGGAGAGCAGCAACAGAAAAAAAATAAAGCTGGAGCCACATTTAATTTGGATTATGCACCCCACCAAGGAATGTTCAGTGCTACTGCAGGCAAAAGTTTTGTTGATGAGATCAAATATATGCACGAGTTGGGATTTCGAAGTATCGAAGATAATGGTATGACGGGGCGTAGTATTGACGAACAAAAGAAAATAGGTGAAACCTTGGCGGCTTTGGGTATGCGTATGGGTGTGTTTGTTGTTCCAAAAGGCGGGAACGGTGCCAATACATTAGCAGCAGGAAAACAAGATTACATCGATATCTTTCTGAAAGGCTGTAAAGAGTCTGTAGAAGTTGCAAAACGTGTAAATGCAAAATGGGTAACGGTCGTACCTGGCGACTATGAACGCAATTTATCAATCGGTGTTCAGACGGGTAATGTCATTGAAGCATTAAAAAGAGGAGCAGAGATATTCGAACCTCATGGTATTACCATGGTATTGGAGCCATTAAGTGATACTCCTGATCTATTCCTAAGATATTCGGATCAAACGTACGAGATTTGTAAAGGAGTAGGAAGCCCTTCATGTAAATTATTATATGATGCCTATCATATGCAAAAAAATGAAGGAAACTTGATACATAAAATGAATGAATGTTGGAGTGAGATCGCATATATCCAAGTAGGAGATAACCCTGGTAGAAAAGAGCCTACAACAGGTGAGATCAACTACAAAAACGTCTTTAAATGGCTTCATGAGAAGGGCTTTAAAGGTGTAGTGGGCATGGAACACGGCATGTCCAAAGGAGGCAAAGTGGGAGAAGAAGCTTTGGTTAACGCATACAGAGAAGTAGATAATTTCTTAGTGTAATTTGTACAATTGTTTTTTTTATGCTAGATTGTCATATTAAAACCAATTATTGATAAAAATCTCTTATTTTAAAATAAACTAAACATATAATGTCTACATCTATTAGATTTAAATTGTCGTTCATGATGTTCCTGGAATTCTTTATCTGGGGCGCATGGTTTGTTACATTGGGTACCTACCTAAGTAAAAATTTACAAGCACAACCGCTTGAAATTGCGAATGTCTTTTCTACCCAATCATTAGGAGCTATTATCGCCCCTTTTATTATCGGTATGATTGCCGATCGATACTTTAATGCAGAGCGTATACTTGGTGTATTGCATGTAGTTGGTGCTGTTCTGATGTATCAAATGTATAACGCTACTGAAATATCATCATTTTACCCTTATGTATTGGCTTACATGGTATTGTATATGCCAACACTATCATTGGTAAATTCGGTATCTTTCAGACAACTAAGCAATCCTGAAAAACAATTTTCCAATATCCGTATCTGGGGTACAATCGGTTGGATCGTGGCAGGTTTATCGATCAGTTACCTATTTAAATGGGATGCAGCAGAAGCATCTTCTGCCGGTGCTTTGAAAAATACCTTTTTAATGGGAGCGGTAGCATCATTAGTATTAGGTTTATTTTCATTCACTTTACCTAAAACACCTCCCGTTAAAATTGAATCCGATCAAAAACCTTCGTTTGCATCCATTATTGGTTTAGATGCAATCAAATTATTGAAAGATCGTAACTTCTTGATTTTCTTTATTTCTTCCATATTGATCTGTATTCCTCTAGCATTTTACTATCAAAATGCTAATCCGTTTTTAGATCAAATTGGAATGGAAAACCCGACAGGCAAAATGACTATTGGACAAATTTCGGAAGTCCTATTCTTATTAGCATTACCTGTTTTCTTTTCTAAATTTGGTTTTAAGAAAACAATTTTAGTGGGTATGCTTGCTTGGGCTCTAAGATATATCTTATTTGCATATGGCAACGCCGGCGATCTTTCTTTCATGTTGATATTAGGTATTGCTTTACATGGTATTTGTTATGATTTCTTCTTTGTATCAGGTCAAATTTATACCGATAGTAAGGCAGGTATTAAATATAAAAGCGCAGCTCAAGGTTTGATCACATTAGCAACTTATGGAGTAGGTCAGCTGATTGGATTCTGGGTAGCAGGATTTATTGGTGAAAAATATGCGTATCTTCAAGAAGCTAATGTTGCTGATTTCTGGAAACAAACATGGATTATTCCAGCAGGAATTGCATTCGTAGTTTTTATTATTTTCTTGGTTGCTTTTAAAGACGAGAAAGTAGAAAATAAAGTTATATCCGAATAAAAGTTAATTAAAAAACTAAACTAAACATAAATATAAAATGGCTGAAAATAACACTTATGATGCTATTGTCATTGGTTCAGGAATCAGTGGTGGATGGGCAGCAAAAGAATTGACAGAAAAAGGTTTAAAGACCTTGATGTTGGAGCGTGGTCGTAATATTGAGCACGTGAAAGATTATCCGTCGCCGAATAAAAATCCATGGGATTTTCCGCACGCAGGTGGTCGTACACAACAAATGATCAAAGATCGTCCTGTTTTGAGTAGAGATTATCCTTTAAATGAAAAAAACTTAGACTATTGGGTGAATGAGCAAGAAAGTCCTTATACCGAGACAAAACGTTTTGATTGGTATAGAGGATATCACGTAGGTGGTCGTTCATTGATGTGGGGAAGACAATCTTATCGTCTTGGTGATTTGGATTTCGAAGCAAATTTAAAAGACGGTCACGGAGTCGATTGGCCTATTCGTTATAAAGACATTGCACCTTGGTATAGCTATGCAGAGAAATTTGCAGGTATCAGCGGTAATCGTGATGGTCTAGATGTTTTACCTGACGGTGATTTCATGCCAGCAATGGCGATGAATATCGTGGAAAAAGATTTAGCAGCTCGTTTGAAGAAAGAATATAATGGTAATCGCCATTTTATTATGGGAAGAACAGCTAATATTACTGTTCCTCATCACAATCGTATCAACTGTCAATATCAAAATCAATGTTGGTTAGGTTGTAACTTTGGCGCTTATTTCAGTACACAGTCGGCAACTTTACCAGCTGCGGTAGAGACAGGTAATTTGACATTACGTCCTTTTTCTATTGTCACGAAGATCATATATGATAAGAATACAAAGAAAGCTAAAGGAGTGGAGATTATTGATGCAGAAACAAATCAAACCTATGAATTTTTCGCTAAAGTAATCTTTGTAAATGCATCTGCATTTAACTCAACTTGGGTCTTGATGAATTCGGCTACTGATGTTTGGGAAGGCGGACTTGGAAGTAGCAGTGGCGAATTGGGTCATAACGTAATGGATCACCATTTCCGTTGTGGTGCCGGTGGTACAGTTGAAGGATATTTAGACAGTTATGTTTTTGGTAGAAGACCAACAGGATTATATGTGCCACGTTTTGTGAACGTTGCCGGTGACGAAAAGAAACGTGATTATGTACGTGGTTTTGGTTATCAAGGAGCTGCAGGTCGTGGTCGCTGGTCTGGAGAGGTCGCAGAGATGAGTGTAGGTGGCGCATGGAAAGATGCGATTACTGAAGCTGGTGATTGGAGCGTAGGTTTTACTGCTTTCGGGGAGATTTTACCATACCATGAAAACAAAATTAGCTTAGACAAGACTAAAAAAGATAAATGGGGTCTTCCTGTATTATCAATGGATGTTGAAATCAAGGATAATGAGTTGAAAATGCGCGGTGACATGCAAAACGAGATGAAAGAGATGTTGGAGAAAATTGGTGTTAAAGACACATATACCTACGATAATGTGTATGGTTTTGGTCAAGGTATCCACGAAATGGGAACAGCTCGTATGGGTAGAGATCCTAAAACATCTGTTTTAAATGGTAACAATCAGGTTTGGGACGCGTTAAATGTTTTTGTAACAGATGGTGCAGCGATGACATCAGCAGGCTGTGTCAATCCTTCATTAACGTATATGGCATTAACAGCCCGAGCGGTTGATTTTGCTGTAAGTGAACTGAAAAAAGGCAATCTATAATCATCAATAAATCTAAATTATGGAAAAAAATAATTCATCAAGAAGAGACTTTCTAAAAAAAGCAGCCTTGTTTGGAGCTGGAGTAACAATTTTACCTCGTCATGTTTTAGGAGGTACTGGTTTTACAGCACCAAGCGATATGTTGAATGTTGCATCTGTAGGGGTTGGTGGTATGGGTGGATCAGACGTTTCACGATTTGCCGCTAGCGGAAAAGCAAATATTGCTTATTTATGTGATGTAGATACACGTCGTGCCGCAGACTCAGTAAAGAAATTTCCAAAAGCAAAATTTTATAAAGATTATCGTGAAATGCTCGATAAAGAGCATAAACATATCGATGCTGTTTCAGTGTCAACACCAGACCATCAGCATGCAATCGTAGCTTTGGCTGCGATGCAGTTGGGCAAGCACGTGTACGTGCAAAAACCATTAGCACATGATGTGTGGGAAGCCCGTGCATTGACACATGCTGCCAAAAAGTATAAAGTTGTAACCCAAATGGGCAATCAAGGAGCATCAGGTGATGGAGTGAGACAGATGAGAGAGTGGGTTGATGCAGGTATGATCGGCGATCTGAAAGAAATTTATTGCTGGACTGATCGTCCAGTATGGCCACAAGGAATCCAATGGCCAACTCAAAAAGCAGAAGTGCCAAAAGAACTGGACTGGAACCTTTGGTTAGGTACTGCGCCAAATAAAGATTACGTTGAAAAATTAATTCCTTTTAACTGGAGAGGTTGGTGGGATTATGGAACTGGTGCATTAGGTGATATGGGCTGCCATAACATGGAAGCACCATTTAGTATCTATGGTCTACAATATGTAAAAGATGTACAGGCAACTGTAGGCTCGGTATATGTTGATGAATTCAAACGAGGATATTTCCCAGAAAGTTGTCCACCGTCCAGTTATGCGGTTATGACTTTTCCAAAGACCGACAAGACAACAGGTGATGTTAAACTGCACTGGATGGATGGCGGAATTCAACCACCAAGACCAGAAGAATTAGGACCAAACGAAGCTTTTGGAGACGGCGGTAATGGTATTTTATTTATCGGTACCAAAGGTAAAATATTAGCTGATACCTATGCCGCAAATCCAAGATTGCTGCCAACATCTGCTTCTTATACCAATCCAAAACAAAAGTATGCACGTGTTAAAGGTGGTGCTGATGGTCACTGGGCGCAATGGGTAGAAGGATGTATTGCTGGTTACGGTAATATGCAGATGTCTTCACCTTTTGAAATCGCTGGACCATTAACAGAAGCCTTGCTAATGGCTAATTTAGCCATTCGTGGATCTGATTTGAAAGTGGATAATAAGTATCCAGGAAGAAATTTACGCCTATTATGGGATAATAATAATATGCGTGTGACTAATTTTGATGAAGTAAACCAGTTCGTAAAACGTAATTATCGTCCAGGCTGGGAAGTAAATTATACATTTTAAGTATTAAAAAAGAGATTGATTATGAATAGAAGAGAAGCAATTCAGCGTGTAGCCATGTTGATGGGAGGCGTGGTCATCGGCTCGAGCCTTTTTCTTGAAGGTTGTTCACGCTCTGCTACTAAACAAGTAGAAGTTTTATTTGAACCTAAGACTACTGATCTATTGGGAGACTTAGCAGAAGCTATTTTACCAAAAACCTCAACTCCAGGAGCAAAAGAAGCTGGGGTAGGAAGTTTTATTCCTGTAATGGTTAGAGATTGTTATACTGACGAACAGCAAGCTGTTTTTATGGATGGAATTAACAACCTAGATAAAAAAGCACAAGAGTTAATGAAGAAAAACTTTTTGGATCTTTCTGCTGAAGAACGTACAAGTTTTGTGAATTTATTAGACAAAGAAGCAAATGAGTTTAATAAAAAACAGGATGAGGAAACAAAAGAAGAACGTGAAAAGAATGCAGTTAAGCAGAATGAATTATATCGAGAGGTCGCTGGTAAGCCACCACATTGGTTCACGATGTTTAAACAATTGACCTTAACGGGCTACTTTAATTCAGAACTTGGATTAACAAAAGCATTACGCTATGTTAAGATCCCAGGAAAGTTTGATGGAAATTATCCGTATAAAAAAGGCGATAAAGCTTTTGCAGGTTAATTTGCTTTATCATCATATAAAAAGGGGCTGTATCATCAAATTTGATACAGCCCCTTTTATTTTGTTTCAATTTCTAGAGCAAAAGATATATGTTCCTGCTTAGCAACGGTCATGAAATAGCCCAATTCAGTTGAATTGCCACTAATTTCCACCGTATCATTATAGCGAAGTTCTCTCAAATAATTCATTTCTATAGCAGCTATTTGATTGGTTAATACCAGTTCCATGGGTAGTCGGTCCATGCACCAATCCAAGTATTTAACATTGTTTGCGTGATTGACAATATCTAGATCCGATATTTTAACCGTATAGTTTTCTATTGATTTGACTGCCTGAGCTAAATTCAATTTTGAAAAAGGTTTTTGCGTACTAAAGCGATCAGGAAAAGTTTTAAAATTTCCGAGAGCGATTGCCAATTCTTCAGGTCCTCTTTTCACCGTATTGATTACAGCCCAATAACTGCTTGCTGCCACATACAGTTGATTATTGACATAAACTTCAAAATTACGGGTAGATTTAGCCCCCTCTAGTCGTTGAATCCAAGTTTTAATAGTCACTTTATCCATCCACTTTGGCAAACGACTTATTTCAAATCGGATACGGCTTAGAACCCAGGTTTGATTATTCTTCGCCATTTCTTTAAAACCAAAGCCAGAGATAGTAGCATGCTCACCAGCTGTCAATTGCAATAAGTTAGAAAGATCAGAATAGCGAATTCTAGCATTTGAATAGCATTGTGTAAAATTGATCTCCCAGTTTTTTTCAAATGTTGAATTGTCCATTTTTGATAAATTTCAACAAATTTAGGGATAATTATACGAGTGATGATCTGGATTTGTAAAATAAATGTTAAAAACAAAATACTATTGGTATTTTATTTAGGAATTCTTACATTTAAGTAAGGTTAAGTATATGTTATAACAATTAGGAACGTTATAAATGAAATGGCTTATTTAATCAAATTGTCAATTATAAATTATTAGGAGTATGATCGGAGAATTGATAGAAAAAGAACAAATCTCTTCATTCAAAATTGTTGCAGCGAATGAAGATAGAACTCAGACGTTCTTAGAAACACTAAAAGGGGCTTTACGATTAGGTAATGAATTCAAGTCCAAGACAACGATCGCTTTTCAAACAGAGGCTGGTCCCAAGAGAGTGGAAACAACAGTTTGGTCTTTAACAGATAAGTATCTTCAAATTAAAAGTGGTGTGTTGATCCCACTGAGATCAATTTTAGCAATAGAGTATTAAATATTATAATTTGCAATAAAGAAGAAAAAGTGCTGTACGATCAGCACTTTTCTTTTTTCTCTTTAGCCAGTGCTATATCTTCTTGATCTACATCCAGTGTATTTTCTTCTTGTTCGATATCAGCAGATCTCTCATATTGCAATTCTGTTAAAATCGGGAAGTGGTCCGAATTGAAGTTATACAACCTTTTCATCCGCTTCAATTTAAAATCCGTGCTGCAAAAGATATGATCCAATGGAAAACGCATAAAAAAATGATGCGCATGGAAGGTGTTGAGAAAGAAACGTCCCCTTCTAGGATCTAGCAATTGACTTGTTTTTAAGAATAGCTCAGTCGTATAGCTCCATGCAACGTCATTTAAATCCCCACAAACAATAACCGGTAGTTCAGATTTTTCAGCTTCATCTGCAATCATTAAAAGTTCTTTATCTCTTTCCGTTGATCGCGGGTTTTCGTTTGGAACAGGTGGAGTAGGGTGTACTGCATACAATTGGACAAGCTCACCACTCGGTAAAATTACCTTTGTGTGGATTGAGGGAATATCATCTTCAACTAAAAATTTGACTTCACTATCTTTTAGTTCCAATTTAGAATACAAAAGCATACCATAGGTATTGTCGATTGGCTTTTCGATACGAAAGGGATATGCATCCGTAGCCTCTCTTAATTCTTCCATCCACTTATGACTGGTTTCGAGCAAAAGAACAACATCTGCACCCGTCTTTTTAATCTCCGCAATACAACCCTGATAATTGGTGTTATCCTCAAATACATTGGATATCATTATACTGATCGATTGATCAGGTATATCCTTTTTAGCTCTTAAAATTTGCTTTTTTCCAATTGGAGTAAAGGGGAGAATCTGCTTTGTTAAATAGATAATAGTACCAGAAAGCAGCGTAATATAGATGTAGAAAATAGTTGTTTTTTCGCAGAAAATCACTAATAGAACTAATGATACAATCGTGAGCACCAGCTTTTGTAGTCTAGGATATTCAAAAACACGAAATGTCCAATAATCGTTCCTGATTAATGGAACAAAACTTATAATGATCAGAATGGAAGAAAAAATATAAAGAGCTGTGTGCATATGTCATCTATTGTTCGATAAAAATATAAAAATAATCGAGAAAAGCTGACCGGTACACAATAAAATAGCAATTCAGAGGTATGTTATTAAGGTGATCATAGGATCCATTAATTGCTAATCAAATAATTGACTCAAACCATAAAGGAAAGTCTAGAACATAAAATTTCCTTTATGGTGTAAAAACAGATGATCTACTCTTATTCTTCATACAAGCGTTCAACAGCAAACCCATTTTGCTTGAGCTGAAATGCAATCTCAAAAGCTTGAATATTGAGAGCTTCTAATTTTAGTATAAGCCCATTACTGAGTCGCTTAATATTAATGGTAACAATATTTGGGATATTCTTTAAAGTCGCCTCTAATTGATGAATTTTATCATCATTGATAAGCATAGTTTCAAAAATATATTTTTCCATAACAATAAATATTAGGGTTTTAAAATTAATGTACTTGGTAGCTGTTTTGTCCATTGTTCTTTTTCAAAGGAGATCTGTTTCCATGCTAAGAAGCTAATCAGTATAATATCAAAAGAAGAATATACCACATCTTTACGATCTGCTTCATCTATGATATTGATATGATTAGGAGCTGCGTAGTCTAGCGATCGAATCGCTTCCTTAAGTTCTACAGAAGTTTTAATCACTTGATCTTCATCTAAGAAACTTACTTTTACATCATTATTTTGGATTAGTTTATGGATATAGATCAATAAGAAACTATCACTGAGAGTTTTGATAGGTACCAGTATATTTTTTACCGCATCAGGAATACCTCGATCGACCAATATCCCACAAGGAATATGAATAGATTTGAGAAGTGCTGTCGTTTTATCTTCAAATCCACTGTGATTAAACAGACTTTCTTTTCCTGTCAATGATCCTAACAATCGTTCAGGATTAACCACTTTACTCGTAAATCCAATGATACTTCCAAGGACAGACCCTTCATAGACGGATTGACCAATTCCCGTTAATAATAAGTCAAAGTCTTCTTCATTAGCCATTTTAGCAATATCTTCATTGATGTTGTCTGTACCTCTAAAAATAGGCGTATAGGGTTGATCTAATTTTTGACTTTCATCGTTTAACAATGAAAAATTATCTCTTTCATATTCTATCGAATTAAACGTATTTAATTCATTCCCTAGAGAAAGGTGTAACGCTGTTACGGTACTATTTTCTTTAGATTTTTTCGTGAGCATATTGGCAATTCGAAGTAGGATTTTACCTGAATTTGGATTGCTAAATGAAATTAAAATGTTGTATTTATTTTTCTTCGATATCAGCGTAGCATTATCTTCTATTTCGGGTTTGAAAAATTTATTAATCAAATCTAATGCTGGTCCAGTCATAAACGTGGTGATCAAGGCCATCAGTACCAATATGGCGAACATTTCATCCGTCAGTACGCCAAGATCATAACCTATATTGAGCGCAACTAACTCCATCAACCCTCTGGTATTCATTAAAGCTCCAATGGTGAGGCTACTGTGCCAATTTTGTCCTACAAACCTTGCAGAAAGCGCACTTCCAATAAATTTGCCCACTACAGCAATCAGGACTACCCAAAAACATGTGTGCCAATGTTCAGCTTCATTGAGCAATCCAATCTGTGTGCGTAATCCCGTAAATACAAAAAATAAGGGTAAAAGAAGTACTTGTGCTACATCCTCTACTTTTTCAATAAATATACTTCTAAAGCTCGTGTTATTGGGCATGATCACACCTGCCATAAAAGCCCCAAATAATGCGTGGATACCAATAACTTCAGTCGTCCAGGAAGAAATGAGTAACGTCAGGAAAAATATGCCTACAATAGATTTTCCCAGACGCTCCTTCGTCGTGTGCAGATCTCCAATACGTTGCAGAAAAGGTTTCACAAATCGTACCATTAAGAAAACGTAGCCAATGGCAAAAGCAATGGTGTAAACAGCACTGATAACAGATCCTGCTTTTACGACTGCTATGACCGCTGCCAAAAGGCACCATGCAGTAATATCATCTGCCGCCGCACAGGTAATAGCCATGGAACCCAATCTTGTCTTGTTCATACCCCTTTCTTGAACAATTCTGGCCAGTACCGGAAATGCTGTAATACTCATCGATATACCAATAAATAAAGCATATGACAAAAAAGAAACGTTATCGGGAGCTGTCGATTGAAAGATCACATAAGCCAAGCCCATTCCAAGCAAGAATGGAAAAATAATACTGACATGACTAATCACAATAGCATCATGAGCTTTATTTTTTAGGATTTTTAGGTCAAGTTCCATACCCACTACAAACATAAAAAGGACGAGACCGATTTGGCTAAGTACACCCAAATTACCTAAAGAACTAACTGGAAAAAGAAATGAAGATATCTCAGGAAAATAATTTCCTAAAAGAGAAGGACCAAGTGCTATACCCGCTACAATCTCTCCAATAACAGAAGGTTGACCTATTTTTTTAAATAATAAACCAAAAATTCGAGCTACAAAAATAATGGTTATGATCTGTAGTATAAGGACTGCTAGTGGGTAGGAAAGATTTTCATGCAAGTGATCTAAAAAATGTGACCAGGCAGAATGTACAGGAACGTTTATATTTCCATGTGTTTCATGTTCAAATCGCGTCCCTTGATGGATAATAAAATAGCCAAGTGATATCCCAATTATTAAAATAATGAGGTAAAAAAACGTAGATCGGTATTTACTATTTAACATATATTTTCCTATTGTAGACAACAAGATAATAGCTGTAAGTTTCTTAACAAACTTAAATCGTATTTTTTGTACCGAACAATAAAAAAAATGTACTAAACAATCAGACTGTTAATAAAATGATCCCTGTAGGGTGCAGATAATGTAAGTTTTATCATCGCAGATGGCTCCTTTATTTTACAAATCACATACTGTGCAGTATACGAAGATACCGTCGCTAATGCAATCACATTTCGCCTATTGATTCGACAGAATTTTCCAGTAGGTAAGAACATCAAGATTTCGTCTAGACTTATGTTTTTTGCAAGAATATCAGGTCCGTCAGTCATCTTTATATACTTGTCCCTTCTATCATGATCTGCAACTTCGATGTACGCAATTTGTGAAGTAATAATTCGAGTTTTCCCTTGATTACTATTCAATTCAATGATATCTTCACTGGATACCGCATTTGCTATAATCCATTTCATCGCTTTATCAAAAGCAATTTGCAAGCGATCAGCTTGATAAGGTTTACGTAAATAATCTACAGCATGCAAATCAAATGCATCCGCCGCAAACTCTTTATATGCGGTCGAAAATATAATAGCCTTATTGGGTAAGAGTTTTGCAATATCGAGACCATTAAGATTAGGCATGAGGATATCCATGACACATGTGTTAAAATCAAGCTTGTCGACCTGATCTAAAAATTTTTGTGGATTATTAAAACTTTTGATAATTTCTACATCCTTAAAATTTCCACATAAAGCCTGAAGATAGCTTAGTGAAGGAAGTTCATCATCCAACAATATACATTTAATCATTCTTATACAGTTTTATTTTTACTGTTACGGTGTAAATATCTTCTTTTTGCTCTGTGTTTAAACTATAATCTTCACCATAAATACTTTTTAATCGTTGTATAAATGTTTTGTTTCCTAAACCACCTAAAGTATTCGTTGTACGTTGTTTTGACTGGATGCGATTAGATACGGTCAGATAAAAATAATCTTCAACAACTTCAAAAACAACAGAGATATAACTATTTTCATTTTGGACATCGGCATGTTTAAACGCATTTTCGATTGGATTGATGGTCATAAAAGGTGCGATCAGCATATCTCCAGCTTCGGGGCTAATTTTTTTACGAATATGCAAATCAAATAAAGGACTGATTTTAAGTTTGTTGATCTCAATCAGATTTTGAGCAAAAGCAATTTCATCCTTTAATTTAACAAATGTGCCATCTGTCTCATAAAGAATATAATCCAGTACATTGGATAACTTATCGAGGGCATGATAACTTTGATAAGCATGCGATTGAATTGCGTTTAATGCATTTTTTAGTAAATGTGGATCTAACTTATAAATAGTTGTTTCATCTGGAAGAGTGATATTATTTACATCACGATTCTGTTTAGTAAGTAATTCATTTTGCCGTTTCAAAATGCGGATTTTCCAATATAAAAATACAGTCAATAGCAAAAGAACTAAGAATGCAAGAAATAATAAACTATAATAAAAATTGAGCATACTAACTTTATTTTACTTCGAATATAGCAATTTTCTAAAAAGACATTGGATTTTCTGGATTTCAGTTGAAAATTGAAGTCGCCAATTGGATCGTTTTTAAAACAAGAAAAGCTCATCTTTTGGATGAGCTTTCTTGTACCTAGGGCGGGAATCGAACCCGCACTTCCTTAACGGAAACAGGATTTTAAGTCCTGCGTGTCTACCAGTTCCACCACCTAGGCAGGTGATATTAATGTGGAGCGAAAAACGAGATTCGAACTCGCGACCCCAACCTTGGCAAGGTTGTGCTCTACCAGCTGAGCTATTTTCGCATTGCTAACAGTCAACAAGTTGTTTTCTGTTTTGGTGATGCAAATATACGGCGATTTTCCTAATATCAAAATTTGAAACCATCATTTTTTAATAATTATATGTAATCGCCTCAAATATTGCAGATTATTTTTTAATGTCAAATTAAATTAGGTAAAGTATCAAGCTATAAACGTGATTTTCGAGGATATAATCTCCCAACGGATAATTATGGTAGACATTTAGGAGCACATCTTAAGAAAAGGTTCGCAAGATTAGATAGTCGATTTTACTTAATTTTGGAAATTTTGATCTATAGATTTAGATATCATGACAAGCATCTCTCATTTTAAGTAAAATCAATGATTAGCAGGAGTACTACCAATGATCCATCCTAAAAAAGAGTCATATACAAGAAAAGCTCATCCAAAAGATGAGCTTTTCTTGTACCTAGGGCGGGAATCGAACCCGCACTTCCTTAACGGAAACAGGATTTTAAGTCCTGCGTGTCTACCAGTTCCACCACCTAGGCAAGGTGTATTAAGTGGAGCGAAAAACGAGATTCGAACTCGCGACCCCAACCTTGGCAAGGTTGTGCTCTACCAGCTGAGCTATTTTCGCTTTTGATAATGCAAATATAGGCAGATTATAGAAACTACAAAATGTTTTTTTAGAGCTAAAACGTAATTCCCTCAAATGAAGCGAGATAAATTTTAGTCGTTTTTAAAATAGGAGACCTTTGGACTCAAATTTAATATCAAATACCCATTGCGGTCTATAATCTATGATAGCCATCTTATTTTTCTAATGTGCAAAAATTTAAAATTCGATTGTTGTGAATCGCCAATGGTACGTATCGACAAGTGTCAACTTGTTGAAATCGACAGGAAGATCCGTTACGATTTTCAGTACCTGCATAGCCATCATACTACCAATAATACCTGGAAGGGGACCTAATACACCATATTGGTCACAGGTAGGTATATCTTCTGGATGGGGAGGCTCAGGAAATAGATCTCGCAGTTGCTTACTTCCTTTGTAATTAAAAACCGCCATCTGACCTTCAAAAGCAAAGATACTTCCATAAACTAATGCCTTTTGAGCACGTGAGCAAGCATCATTGACAAGATATCTAGTGTTAAAATTATCTGAACCATCGACAACAACATCATATGCCGCAATGATACCATCTACATTGTCAGTACTAATTTTAGTCATTAAGCTGGTCACCTTGATGGAAGAATTTAGTTCTTCAATATAAGCAGATGCACTTTTTACTTTGTCGACATGTATGCTTTTTTCGGTGTGAATAACTTGTCTATTGAGATTATGGATTTCGACATGATCAAAATCAACAATCCCTATATTTCCAATACCAGCCGCCGCAAGATATTGAAGTACGGGTGAACCCAATCCACCTGCACCAATGACCAATACTTTTGCCGCCATGATTTTTTGTTGCCCCTCGATACCGATCTCATTAATAAAAATTTGGCGGGAGTATCGATCAAAAGGACTATGCTGTTTCATATAATAGAGAATTTAAATTGTTATCCCGAGTAGCTTATGTCCCAATCTTTCATAACAGGATCATAACCGGCTTTCCTAATGATACTTTGGATCGTTTCCATGCTTCGCTCATCGCTGATTTCAAATTGTTCTAGCGATTGCGGATCGACAACATAGCCCCCAGGATTTGTTTTGGAAGCCGCACTCATGCTCGTCACACCGATAGGAATGATATGATCCCTAAATTTTTCACGCTCACGTGTTGATATGGAAATTTCAAGATTTTCATTCCATAGACGATATGCGCATATTAATTGAAGCAAATCCCGATCTTCCATGATAAAGTTAGGCGTTGATACCCCTTCAGCAGGACGTAGTCGTGGAAATGAAACCGAATATTTTGTACGCCAATATTCCTTCTCTAGATAGTCAATATGTAAGGCATTAAAAAAACTATCCACGCGCCAATCCTCAAGACCCAAAAGTACGCCCAAACCGATTTTATGAATATCTGCTTGACCGATACGATCTGGGGTATCCAAACGATATTCAAAGTTGGATTTCTTACCTTTTGGATGATAGGTTTTATAGACCTCTTGATGATAGGTTTCTTGATAGACAAGTACAGAATGGACACCTTCTTTCTGTAAAATCCGATATTCCTCTAATAATAAAGGCTGTACTTCAATGGATATCTGTGCAAAATAAGGCTTCAATAACTGAATTGCATTCCTGAAATAGCTGATCTCGACAGTTTTATTTGCTTCTCCGCTCACGAGTAATACATGATTAACCCCCATCGACTTTAGTGCCATCGCTTCTAACATTAATTCGCCATTGGAAAGCGTTTTTCGTTTGATTTTATTGTCCATACTAAATCCACAATACGTACAGATATTTTGACATTCATTACTCAGATATAACGGTGCATATAATTGGATTGTTTTACCAAATCTGCGCTGTGTGACCTGTTGTGCCAGTCTTGCCATTTCCTCCAATTCGGAAGTTGCCGCAGGAGATATCAAGGCCAGAAAATCGTCCAAATTTCTTTTTTGCTTCCGAAGACTTTTTTTGACATCCTCACTTGTTTTATGGTATATTTTTCCCTTAATATCATGCCAGTCGTATTGTCTAAATAAGTGTTGAAACGTATGCATCATGATAGTTTAATCGATTAAAAATGAGGTTAGAGGACTAGATGCCATGGCTCGATTTTCCACTCCGCCTAAGCCCGCATGATAGGCTTTTCTTCCTGCGATCACGGCTTCTTTAAATGCTTCAGCCATTTGTACCGGATAAGTTGCTGTTGCGATTGCAGTGTTGACCAGTACGGCATCGGCACCAATTTCCATTGCTTTTGCAGCATCAGATGGTGCGCCGATACCAGCATCTACGATCACAGGCACTTGGCTTTGCGCAATAATCATTTCTAAAAAATCTATGGTACGCAATCCCTTATTACTCCCTATAGGCGCTGCTAATGGCATGACCGCTGCCGTTCCAACGTCCTCCAGACGCTTACAGAGCACGGGGTCGGCATGTATATAGGGTAGCACAATAAAACCTAGTTTTGCCAACTGTTCAGTAGCTAATAGCGTTTCAATAGGATCAGGCATGAGATAACGAGAATCAGGGTGGATCTCCAATTTTACCCAATCGGTTTCCAAAGCCTCCCGAGCGAGTTGTGCCGCCAATATAGCTTCCTTAGCATTGCGCGCTCCCGAAGTATTTGGCAACAAATGTACTGATGGAATCTGCAAAGCTTCTAAAAATGTATCTGAGGAAGACTGATGATCCAAGCGTTTTAAAGCCATGGTAACCATTTCAGAACCCGACGCAACCAAGGATTCTTGCATTTGATTGAGGTGACCAAACTTTCCTGTTCCTAAGAAAAGTCGAGAATGAAATATGCGATCTGCTATTTTTAAAGTGTCCATTGCAGTTTATTTTTAAGTTCTTGAATAAGTTGAGGTTTTTTTGTGATCAGGCCTGAGAGTGCTACGCCATATATACCCATTTCTTGAAGAAGGGTAATATCTTCGAGTAAGATTCCTCCGATAGCAAAAATAGGAGGATAGTCAGTTCCTTTTGTTCTTAAATTTTGAATGATCTCCTGATATCCTGTGAATCCTAATATAGGACTTAGCTTTTCTTTAGTAGACGTAAAACGTAGCGGTCCTAGACCAATGTAATCGCAGTTTTCTGCTATTCGTTGCTGTACATCAGATAGACTATTTGCTGTACCTCCAATAATCTTCTTTGAGCCCAGTAATAATCGTGCGTCCCGTATGCTGCTATCCGTCAATCCCAGATGAACACCAGTAGCATCAACAGCTTTAGCAATGTGAACATGATCATTGATGATCAGTTTTGCACCATATTGAAAGCACAGTTGTTTAATACAGTCGGCTAATGTTAATAACTGATCTTCATTGCCTTCTTTCCAACGTAATTGAATCCAATCTGCACCAGCTTGTAGTGCGTTTCTAATATTCGTTTCCTGTTCCAGAGCAGTATTTCCCTGTGATATATATTGAATTTTACTAAACATGATGTTGGCCGATAAGATTGTTTTAACTGTTTAAAAATTGTCTGATATAGATTTTCATAATTGACATAGTTCAATATGGTTATATCCTATAAGCTTACTGCTACCCGTACCACCATTAGGATCAAGGTCTACTATGATGAGTAAGAAAGGTCTATCTGTAGACATTCATTAAAACTGATCAAAGGTTGTTCGCTTTTCCAGATGGCTCCCAGTAATGCTACTCCATCAACGCCATCCTGATATAAAGAGATGATGTTTTCGGCGTGGATGCCAGCAAGTCCTATTAAATGAACCTGCTGGTTGTCACGGTATATGAGTTCTTTTTTTACGGTGTGTTTAG
Source organism: Sphingobacterium sp. MAE (assembly GCF_056711605.1). Classification (NCBI taxonomy): domain Bacteria; kingdom Pseudomonadati; phylum Bacteroidota; class Sphingobacteriia; order Sphingobacteriales; family Sphingobacteriaceae; genus Sphingobacterium; species Sphingobacterium sp. MAE. The sequence continues at coordinate 1,316,011 of NZ_CM160044.1, forward strand.
ACCCATGATTAAGTTTTGAAATGCTTAAAAACATTGGACTAAGCAAAGCGTAGGACCATCTGTGATCCAAGCTGTTAAAATCGTGGATGCTATGTACTGATGTTGATCGGATGATCTGTTGACTGAACTTATTTTGTATCCCCAATTTTCGATCATGCTCATTAAAATGCAATCTCTCGATGTTCAACGATTCCGCCAGATGATGATGACTATGCATGACAAGGCGATTTCGATAACGAGTTGCTATTCCGTTAATAAATTGAGACATTTCATCATCAGAAAAGCTATACTTCCGAATGTGTAACAGTTCCAATCCCGCATCTAGTATATCATTGATCACTTGTAGTTCACGAGGTACAGCCTGTTCAGCAGTCACAACTAGGATCATAGATATAGCTCTTTACCTTGCTCGATAAATTCTTTAGACATATCCATCATTCCCTGTTCTGCAGAATCGCGTATCTCTTGGGTAATCTTCATCGAACAAAATTTGGGACCGCACATCGAACAGAAGTGTGCCACTTTTGCACCATCAGCAGGTAGTGTTTCATCGTGAAATTCTCGCGCTGTATCGGGATCCAATGAAAGATTAAACTGATCTTCCCAACGGAACTCAAACCTAGCCTTGCTCAAAGCATTATCGCGATATTGTGCACCAGGATGCCCTTTGGCTAGATCCGCAGCATGTGCTGCCAATTTATAGGTAATGACCCCGTCTTTCACATCTTTTCGGTTAGGCAATCCAAGATGTTCTTTAGGAGTAACGTAGCAAAGCATGGCACATCCAAACCATCCGATCATAGCCGCGCCAATTGCAGATGTAATGTGATCATAACCCGGAGCAATATCTGTTGTCAATGGACCCAACGTATAAAAAGGTGCTTCATCACAGACTTCAAGCTGTTTGTCCATGTTTTCCTTGATCATGTGCATCGGTACATGACCAGGCCCTTCAATCATAACCTGTACATCATGCTTCCATGCAATTTTAGTTAATTCACCTAAAGTCTCTAATTCAGCAAACTGTGCAGCATCGTTCGCATCGGCAATAGAGCCAGGGCGTAGACCATCACCTAGCGAAAAGGCCACATCGTATTGCTTCATGATCTGACAGATATCTTCAAAGTGCGTATATAAAAAGTTTTCCTTATGATGAAATAAACACCATTTTGCCATGATCGATCCACCACGAGATACAATTCCCGTTACGCGTTTTGCTGTCAGATGAATATATCTCAACAATACTCCTGCATGAATCGTGAAATAGGAAACACCTTGTTCCGCTTGTTCAATTAAGGTGTCTCTAAATATCTCCCAAGTCAGATCTTCTGCTACACCTTTTACTTTTTCCAAAGCTTGATATATCGGTACTGTGCCGATTGGAACGGGCGAATTACGGATGATCCATTCACGTGTTTCATGGATATTTTTACCCGTTGAAAGATCCATTATCGTATCTGCACCCCAGCGACATGCCCATACCGCTTTGTCTACCTCTTCTTCAATACTGGACGTCACTGCACTATTGCCAATATTGGCATTTATTTTCACTAAAAAATTACGTCCGATAATCATCGGTTCACTTTCTGGGTGATTGATATTATTCGGGATGATGGCTCTACCTGCTGCGATTTCTTCACGTACAAATTCCGCTGTGATCAGTTTCTTGGGTGTTCGAGCACCAAAACTATGTCCCGCATGTTGATGTTCCATACCCATTGTCGCCGCTTCTATTTGCTCGATACGTTGGTTTTCACGAATAGCCACATACTCCATTTCTGGAGTGATGATCCCTTTTCTAGCATAATGTAATTGACTAACGTTATGACCTGCTAAAGCTTTTTTAGGTTTATGGCTGTATTCAAAACGAAGTTCATCCAGATCCGTATCTGCCAATCGTTCTTGACCATAATCCGAACTGATCTGGGGTAAAATTTCAACATCTTGTCTATCCAATATCCAACTTTCTCGAGTGCGAGGTAGCCCCTTACGGATATCGATCTTTGCATCATCATCGGTATATGGACCTGATGTATCATAAATGGTAACAGGAGGATTGATTTCTACACCACCTTTGCTCAATTTAGTTGCACTGAGTGTAATTTCACGCATAGCTACCTGAATTGGAAAGAGTTTTCCAGGGATGTAGACTTTTTTCGAATTTGGGAAAGGGGTTTGGGTAATGGTTTGTTCTAACATAATGGTGTATTATAGGTGTAAATGAATTATCCGCCTTGCGTAGCAGAAATGACGAGAATTGAATCTTGATGGCGTAATGGGGTTGTTGCCCAAGCCGTTTTGGGTATGACTTGGTTATTAATGGCAACAGCAATGCCTTTACTTTTTTCTGGAAATTCCAAAAGCATCAAACCTTCCAAAGAGGAGGGAGGCTGTTCAAAAAAACGTGATTGGTGATTGATCGTAAGTTCCATTCCTTTAAAAATTTTTAAATAAAAAACTTTAGGAATGGCCACAGTTATGCAGGTATATGCACAATGAAGACATCTTACTTTTCCCTACGCCAGTATGACCCGGATCAGGTTCTAAGGGTAAAATCTCAGCCTGCAAATCTTGCAGACACCCCTAAAGTTTCCACTAAACTAGAAAAAAAATATGAATAAAAGAAAAGAGGTAGATTTATTTTTGTCTATCCATTGTTTTGTGACACAACAATATACCCGCTCTTGTTATTGGCATATATAATCAGCTATAGTAAGGAGAAGGAATACAAATTGCTATTTGCAATTATAAAATACCGTGTAATTTAATATATTGCAGCAACATAATTGTTTTAGCATCTTTGACCTCACCGCTCGCTACCATCCGCATAGCTTCGGAGATATCCAATTCTAATACCTCAATATTTTCTTCTTCATGGTCCAGTCCTCCACCTTCACTGACTTTCATTTCTTTTGCATATTCGGCTATAAAAAAATGCAGAATTTCTGTAACGGATCCAGGAGACATATAAGCTTCAAAAATCTTTCTTACATCTGTAATTTTATAGCCTGTTTCTTCCTCCGTCTCTCTTCTAATACAATCTTCTGCATTATCTTTATCCAGTAAACCTGCGCAAGCTTCAATCATCAGGCCTGTTTCATTTCCATTAATAAATGTTGGAAGCCGAAATTGTCGGGTAAGAATCACTGTTTTCTGCTCTGTGTTGTACAATAAAATAGTTGCGCCGTTTCCTCTGTCATAAGCCTCTCTACTTTGGGTCATCGTTGTACCATCCTTTTTTAAATATTCGTAGGTTATTTTTCTTAGGATGTACCAATTATCGGATAAAATTTTGCTTTCTGTGATCTTGATGTTAGCTATCATAGGCAAGGTTTTTTTAATTCTTTTTTCTCTTAGTATTTGTGCAACTTTTGAATAAGGGATCAGATGCTAAAGGTATATAAATTTATAAACTCGCATCCGTATTTCTTAAGGAAGTGTAAATAAAGTTAAAGGATTTTTTTCTAGGTAGCGTCAATCATGTTTGCAAGAGCGTATAATGATTCAGACGGGGTGATGGTTAGATTCTATATTACTTCAGATATACAACAAAATTTATAGTGATTTTCTACAGGTATTATAGAGATTTATCTATATGAACCCTATAGAAACCCTCTATAATAGCTCTTTATTATATCCATGATATAGTTACTAATTAACAAGGTGCTGTTCATTAATTACGAAGTGTGAATGCAGTATGCTGGCTTAATAAAATAGAATGAAAAATCACTAAAAAGTTGTCCTTTGTAGATATATTAATGGGAATCGGATCTATAAATTCTTAACGAAAAACAGGAGTTTAATTTTTAGCAGATGGAGTTCAGTACATGCAAAAAGAAATCGGATTTTGGTCAACGATGCTGAATACAGAGGTGTGTATTACATTAGCTTTAGAACAATTGTTTAAAAACAAGAAAAGCTCATCTTTTGGATGAGCTTTCTTGTACCTAGGGCGGGAATCGAACCCGCACTTCCTTAACGGAAACAGGATTTTAAGTCCTGCGTGTCTACCAGTTCCACCACCTAGGCAGGTGATCTTAATGTGGAGCGAAAAACGAGATTCGAACTCGCGACCCCAACCTTGGCAAGGTTGTGCTCTACCAGCTGAGCTATTTTCGCATTACTAACAGCTAACAAGTTGTTTTCTGTTTTGGTGATGCAAATATAGAGCTAATAATTAAAAAAACAAATTTTCATACCAGCTTTATTTTGTTTTTTTTATAATCCCTTTTCTTTCAGGACAGAAGAAATAATATCACTTTCAAAACCGCGGGATAAAGCATATTGAAATAGCTTATTCTTGATTATATAAGGATCTTTATCTTTTATTAAAAGCTTTTTTTTATCGATCAGCTCGTTGAGCTTATCCTCATATTCATCCATATCAATTTTAGAAAATGCAATTTTAATTAAAGGTTCTGAAACTCGTTTAAATTTTAACGACTGTTTGATCTTTATTTTCCCCCAACTCTTCATCCGGAGCTTACCTAAGGTATAAGCGATCGCAAAGCGTTCTTCATTTAAGAAATTCTCTGATATCAATTGCGAGATGATTTGTTCAACATCTTCTTCGTATAGTCCCCAATCATATAATTTATCCCGTACTTCTTGTTGCGCCCGTTCTTGATACGCACAATAACTCTCCGCTTTGAGCAACGCCTGCTTAGGTGTGTATATTTTTTTTCTTTTTTTCTCTTCGTCAAACATCTTTACAAATTTCAAAAATATATTGAACTTACTGAAAAAATGTGGAGCTTTGATTGAATAAAATTTTTAATCATGTACAGCATTGCGGATATTTCGGAGATTATAGGCCCTAAGAGATCAATTATAGTTAATGGTCAATGTATCATTCAAAATTTGATATACGATACACGCAAAATCGTCAATGCAGAAACAGGGTTATTTTTTGCTTTAGTCAACCGTCGGGATGGGCATGAGTTTATTATGGATGCCTATAGCAAAGGAATTAGAAATTTTGTGCTACAAGATGATTTTCAACAAGAAATGGTATTGCAAGATGCTAATATTTTATGGGTAGCCGATACTTTCTTAGCCTTACAGGCCATTGCTGGTCATCAACGGATGCAGTTTAAATCCCCGGTCTTAGGGATTACAGGGAGCAACGGTAAGACTATTGTTAAAGAATGGCTTTTTCAATTACTATCTCCTGAATATAAAATATACCGCAGCCCTAAAAGTTATAACTCGCAGCTTGGAGTTGCTTTATCCTTATGGGAGTTAAATGATCAGTACAATTTTGCCATTATAGAAGCTGGGATCAGCGAAGTAGGAGAGATGGCAAAACTTCAACATATGATCAGACCTACACATGGAATACTGACCAATATTGGTGTGGCACACAAAGCAGGATTTGATTCTAAAGAGGAAAAAATTGCTGAAAAACTGAAACTCTTTACAGATGCTGAAGTATTGATCTATCCAAAAAAATATTTGGAACATATTTATATGCCTTCTCAGCTCTATAAATTTGCATGGGGCGAAGATGAGAGCTGCCAACTGGAGGTCTATTCTGTTAAAAAAGAGAACGATCAAGCAACTTTGCTCAGCTTATGTTTCTCCAGACAGTTTTTCACGGTAAAAATTCCTTTTGTCGATCAAGCATCTATTGAAAATGCCATTTCATGTATTGCTGTCATGATCACATTTGGATATGATTTCAAAACCATAGCAGAAAGAATTGCAACATTGCAACCGATGGAAATGCGTCTTGAACTGAAAAAAGGAAAGCATAATAGTTCCATCATTGATGATTCCTATAGTAATGATTTAGTTGCATTGCAGATTGCGCTGGATTTTCTAAAACAGCAGAAGCAAAATACGCGTAAAGTATTGATTCTTTCCGATATTCCTGGTGTTGAGTTGCATGATGAGAAAAGCATCAGTAAATTGAAACGATTGATTGACGCTAGTGATCTGACCGATCTGATTTTTATTGGACCGATACTGAGTCAGTTGCCAGCTCAATTTTCATTACCAGTTACCAGTTATCCAGATACAGCATCGTTTATAGAAAATTTTAAGCATATTGAATATAGTAACGCCACGATCTTGATCAAAGGAGCGCGTGATTACCACTTTGAGCAGATCAGTAAACGACTGGTTGCGAAGTCCCATGATACCATTTTAGAAATCAATTTGAACGCCCTGGAACATAATCTTAATATATACCGAGGCTTATTGCCTGCAGGAGTAAAATTAATGGCTATGGTCAAAGCCTTCTCTTATGGTAGTGGAAGTTTTGAAATTGCTAATTTGCTGCAATTTAACCATGTAGATTATTTGACAGTAGCTTTTGCCGATGAAGGTGTTGATCTTCGAAACGGAGGCATCACACTTCCAATAGTGGTCATGAGTCCTGATGAAAATGCTTTTGATGCCATTGTACAGCATAAATTGGAACCCGAAATCTATAGTTTTAGAATTTTAGGTTCATTTCTCCGTTATTTGGAGCTGCATCAGTTAAAAAACTTTCCCGTCCATATCAAAGTTGATACGGGTATGCATCGATTGGGATTTATGCCTGATGAAATCGATGATCTGCTTGCTGTCCTGAAAAATCAAGAGGCAATGAAAGTACAATCTGTTTTTTCGCACTTAGCATCAGCAGGAAATAAGATGGATCATGCCTTTACAGAAAATCAAATTCATCTTTTGGATATATTTACGACCAAACTTAAGCAGGAGTTAGGTTATTCCTTTATACGGCACATCGCTGCTACATCGGGAATAGATCTATGGCCAAGTGCTTATTTTGACATGGTCAGATTGGGGATCGGTCTCTATGGAATTGATATGGATCGTGATGATCTTCCCGTTAGAGAAGTCAGTGTTTTGAAAACGAATGTGACGCAGATCAAATCCCTTGCTGCTACCGAGACAGTCGGATACAATCGTGCAGGCGTATTAAATCGCGCTAGCCGTATTGCGACCATTAAGATTGGTTATGCCGATGGCTACGACCGCCGTTTTGGAAACGGTGTGGGTAAGATGTCTATCAATGGACAAGTAGTCCGCACAATTGGTAATATCTGTATGGATATGTGTATGTTAGATGTTACCGATATTGATGTCAATGAAGAAGATGAAGTTATTGTTTATCCAGATCTGAAAGAGGCCGCATTAGCAATTGGGACCATTCCCTATGAATTGTTGGTGAATATCTCACAACGGGTTAAAAGAGTTTATTTTTACGAGTAATTCAAGGCTTATTTCGCATCTTTGTAACGTCAATAGGTACAAGTAGTATGTTATCAAAATTAATTAGAGCTTTTTTAAATTATCTTATAAAAGGAACCTTAGTTGTCGTTCCTTTAGCTGGTGCTATTTTCTTGATTGTCTGGATTGTAGCTTCTGTTGATTCGGCATTGAATCTTACGGGCATGTTTTTAGAGGATGAGACTGGACATCCTTTGTATATTCCAGGTATCGGTATTTTAACGGTTATTTTAATCTTGGTTATAGCAGGAATTGTTTTTACCAATTTTGTCACGGATCCTATTAAGCACTGGTTGAATAATCAGATTAATCGTATTCCATTGTTGAATACTTTGTACTCATCGATTAAGGATTTTACAGAAGCATTTGTTGGCGATGCCAAAAAATTCAATGTTCCTGTTTTAGTAAAAGTGAATGAAATTGGCGTGAGTAAGATCGGTTTCTTGACACAATCAGATCTATCAAAAATTAATTTGACGGACGAAGTGGTGGTTTATTTTCCATATTCTTACTCATTCGCTGGACAAGTTGTTGTCGTGAAATCTTCCTTAGTAACAAAATTAGATATGTCCGCTACAGATGCGATGAAGCTTGTTGTTTCAGGTGGTGTCAGTGGTTTGGAATAAGGTACAGAAACAATTTTTATAAAAAACAAAAGGGAATCATTGGTAAAATGGTTCCCTTTTGTTTACATTTATTTTGTATTTTAACATCATAATTAACGATGAAGATTGAGTTTAAAACGGTAGACGAATATATCACTTCTTTTCCAAACGACGTGCAACAGATTTTGTCGCAAGTACGGAAAACCATTTTGGCACATGCTCCAGATGCAACAGAGGGTATTGCCTACGGTATGCCAGCGTATAAGTTAAAAGGAAAACCACTCGTTTATTTTGGCGGTTATCAGAAGCATATTGGATTTTATGCTACACCTACTGGTCATGAGCAATTTGAGGACCAACTTGCTCCTTATAAACAAGGTAAAGGTTCTGTACAGTTTCCTTTAAAGCAACAGATTCCTTATGAACTGATCGTAAAGATGGTGGAGTACAGAGTTGCGGAGATCTTAAAAAAGCTTAAATAGGTCATTAGAATTTTAAAATAGGAGTTGATGGATCGATTATGGAAACGTTTGTGGAGTAGTAAGGTTCCCGAAAATGTACACTGGCAATGGAAAGATAAGGCCGACTTATCTTTTATAAATAGCCAGATGGATGTCGACCTTATACGCATTTGCCTAGACAGAATTAAGAGTGAACCCACAGATCCTTCCATTTTACGAGCACTTTTAGATTATCAAGATATTGCTTTGCAACCGTATAAAACACATGCTGTTATTGCAGAAATCGAGTTTATGGAACAGTATGTTTCTTTATTTAGTCAGATTTCTGATGTAGACCTTTCCATTGTGTGGACTAAAAAGATCGAATATCCTACTTTATCAGTACCGCGGTTTATCCTACTCCCATTAGTTCAGAATGCCTTGTGGCAAGGATATCATGCCGCAAAAAAGTATCCAATGAAAATCAAGGTTTCAGTATTTGAAAAAATCATTTCATTGGATGTAATCAATCATGTCAATCACCATATTGTCGATCAAAAAGATCATGCTATCATGGAAAACTACCAAGCACGATTACAGTATGAATTTGATGATCAACATACGTTGATCATGAATAGTAATGCACATACATTTCGTTCAAATCTTATTTTGAGATTTTAGATAACCTCAAAATGTGCTAAAGCATTAAAGATACCATCATTGTCGACATCGTCAGTAATATAGTCTGCGATAGCCTTCACCTCAGGATTAGCATTCCCCATTGCAATTCCATAAGCCGTATGTTTTAGCATGGTAATATCGTTTCCACCATCCCCAAATGACATGGTTTGTTTTATGTCGATATCAAAATGATCGATAAATACATCGATTCCTACCTGTTTACTTTGTCCTAAAGGATTCACATCAGCAAATAACGGTGTCCAACGGCTTGCCACAGAATTAGGCATCACAGTGTTCATAAATGTTTCCTGTTCTTCCGGTTGAATAAAGATATTGGTTTGCAGCACCGATGCCATATCAAAGTCAGCATAAGATCTTTGTTGAGGGACAGGTAAGTTTAGAAGTTCATACATGGAAGCGATCTCTGGCGTAACTTTAAAAATAGATATTTCGTGCTCCGACATCAGTGAGAAGCTGACTTCATGTTGCTCAGCGTGGTCGATCAAAGATTTAATATCTGTCGCATGTATTCCCTTTCTAAATAGTACATCACCTTCTTTCGTAATACAATAACCACCGTTAAAAGTAATAAACCCATCAAAGTCCAAGTATTTGATGTGATCTAAACTATTAATAGATCTACCCGTGGAAACAATGACTTTTATACCTTTTGATTTTAACTTTTGAATGGCTTTTTCGGTTGAAGTTGGTACTTTGTGTGTATCAAAACTAAGAAGGGTACCGTCGATATCAAAAAAAACTGCTTTAATCATGCTACTATGTAAATGTTTGTAGTACAAAGTTAATGATTAGAAAAATGTTTTTTGCCCTAGGGATGTCATAATGAAGATTAGTGTCAATAGCCCGTGTTCATTTTATATCTCAATTTTTTATAAATTGAGGAATCGAAGATTGTAAGAAATAGGATAGATGATTTCTAAATATTCATCACCATCTTATTTTTCTGATTGTAACGAGTTCACTTTTCCAAGGATTAGCGCTATAGCTTCAGGAGATCTTAATATTTTTTCATGACCAACAGCGTTCAGGTTGATAGCTTCTATTTGAGGATGATCATCCAAATACGAATGCAGATAATCATAGGGAGCAATTTTATCTTCCTTGTCATACAGGACCAAATGTTGTTGGGTGTTATCGAATGTATATAGACTATTTAAGTGAAAGTAAGCAATTTTCATATTGAACTTTTCCTCAAAATTCTGGAAGAAGTGCTCTTGAACATGTATGGGAATACCTACATAATCCATGCTGGCCGCAAAATTCGCTTTTAAGTTTACTAATGGAGTAAGGCTAATGATCCAGTTCGGCTTATGTTTGATATTGGCTAAAGCCGCAACATTGGCCATAGCTCCAAGAGAATGACCAATCGTTATGGCAGGCATGCCGTAGGCAGTTATAATAGCTTGCACAGCTTCCATATATAAGATTAAGTTGGATAGCTCACCCTCAGCCTCTCCATTTCCAGGGGCATCAAATGCAATTATCGTTAAGTCTGGATTTTCCAATAGCTGCTCAATAAGCATAGAAAAATCCGCAGCTTTTGATCCCCACCCATGTGTTAACAAAACGATGTCTTTACCCGCTCCCCAACGAAAGACAGGAAAGGATAATAGATGGCCACTGAAAAACTCATCTTTTACCGTCAATTTATTTTTTGAGGCTAATTCAATCAACTGTTCCTGATGATGTCTCACGGGCATTTTAGGAGAATAGCAGATATAAGACCAAATATCATGTATGTTTTCTGCAACAGAAATCTTTTCTAGAGATTTCAAATATTCCATGGTTTGCTTTAATTTTTTCATCGGTGCAGTAGTTCTTTCTAAATTTCCTGTCTATTCAAATAGGGCAAGTAAACGCTCTTTATTCATAAAATCCGCGATTGGATTGTATTTGCTGGAAATGATATTATCCGCTATGGCTGTTTTATTTGCCTGCAGTTTCATGATTTTGTCCTCTACAGTATCTGGGCAGATCAAACGTATAGCGGTCACATCTTTGGCTTGACCGATCCGGAAAGCACGGTCGATAGCTTGCGCTTCAACGGCTGGATTCCACCACGGATCTACCAGATAAACTAAACTCGCAGCCGTTAGATTTAGACCTGTTCCACCAGCTTTTAAACTGATCAAGATAACCCTTTGGGCATCATTTTCCTGAAATTGCGATACAATATATTGCCTATCTCTTGTTTGTCCTGTCAATTTTAGTGCCGTGATATCGTGTTTGGATAATGCTGTTTCGATTAGATTTAACATACTCACGAACTGTGAAAAGATGATAATTTTTTGATAAGGACTTTTATCCAGCACCTGTTCGACCAGCATTTCAATTTTACATGCATCTTGCTCCACACTTAGATCTTCTGTTTTTAGCAATTTTGTTGAGTTACAGATCTGTCGCAGTTTAGTCAGTCCTTTTAACACATGCATCGGACTTTTACGGATTTCATCTCCATCTTTTACAGAGATAAATTCTCGAAATTCTTTTTCATACGTATCATAGATATGCCTTTGCGCAGGTTTCATCTCGCAGTAAAGTACGATTTCATTTTTTGCGGGCAACTCTTTGGCGACCTCAGTTTTCGTGCGTCTAAGAATAAAAGGTTTTACTTTGCGTTGCAGTTCCTCCAGTCTTTTTTTATTACTAAATCCATCGATAGGCGTCGTGTACACATCTTTAAAATATTTTTTTGAACCTAATAATCCGGGATTAGCAAAGGATAGCTGAGCAAAAAGATCCATGGTGCTGTTTTCGATTGGTGTTCCAGTGATGACGATACGATTGCGCGCAGTGAGTTTGGTGACCGCTTGGTATCGTTGCGAATTGGGGTTTTTTATCTGTTGCGACTCGTCTAAAAAGATATAGTTGAAAGCCTGTTTTTTTAAATGATTGATATCGGTCAACAGGTTATGATAAGAAATTAATATCAGTTCATATTGCTCAAATCCTTGGGTGTTTTTTTGCCGATCTGCACCTTGAAGTACAAGTGTTTTAATCGATGGTGCAAATTTCTCCAATTCATTTTTCCAGTTGAAAATAAGTGTCGTTGGCAGTACCAGCAGATTGCAATTGTATTTAACTTTGATACGCTGGTTTAAAATAAAGGCAATGATCTGGATCGTTTTCCCGAGTCCCATATCATCTGCTAGGCAACCTCCAAAATTAAACTCATCTAAAAAATTCAACCAGTTCAGTCCATCATGTTGGTAACTTCGTAGGCTGCCTATAAAATCTTTGGATAGTACTACTGGCTTGACCTGATCGATATTTTTGATTTTATTTTTGATTTCCTCAAGTCGTTCTTTTGCTTTTTGGGATAACCACTCTTCTTCAAAATATTGATCGATAGCCGAATAATTAGTTTCTGCGATCTGTAAGAGGCTGTCATCGATTATTTCACCAGCTAAAAAAAACTGCTCAAATTTATGAAGCCATTCCTCGGGCAGCATACCTTGCGTACCATCATCTAGGGTGATGAATTTTGATTTGTTACGAATGGCTTTTTGAAGGTTTTTAAGAGACCCTTTACTTTTTCCAAATTGCATATCGACATGGACATTAAACCAATTCTGCCCACTGAGCACATGAATAGCTATTTTACCCTTAAAGGAATTGTATGTATTTGCTTTTATTTCGTTAAATCCGATGATAGAGATGTGGTGCTTACGCCACTCCTCAAAGACATTTAGAAACCAGTCCAATTCAAGGAAATGTTTACGATGCAGATAGAAGTGCTGAAAATCTTCATCCAGCTGCTCCTCAAAATATGGGTGCTGTTTGATGATTAAACTGACAATCTGGAGTTCGGCTTCGAGATCCCGTTTCACTAAAAATTTCTTTCCTTTTTTATCAAATCCAAAAATGGACCGTCTACTCCGTACCGGCACCTCTACATCAGCGTACCGCATCGTTGGAATCAGATTGATGTAATCACCAGATTCTTCAAGATAGATAATTGCTTCGGTATCGCTATAGAATTGCTGTTCTTTAATTTGTTTACTACTTGCCTTTGGGATGTGTAGGTAATTGACATCTACCACTTCTTCCATGATCATTAAGAAATCCCTCTTAAAATCCTCAAATTTGGACTGATGTACTTTAAGGTGATCAGCTGTAGTATGAAACAATTTGAAAAGGGTCAGGATCTGTCGATTTTCAATAAAATAAAAATGCTGCTGGACTTGGGTGAAATAGTCAAATACTAAAGGAAGTTGCTGTAAAGAATGATCTTGCCCCGCAATTTGGACCGTACTCCGGATGGTGAAAAAATTACCAATTTGATCGATATCGATACGAATTGTTTTTGGAAGTTCTCTTAATGTGATCTGTGTTAGACTATTTGCCGAAATACTTTGGGCTAGAGATTTATCATGCTGATAAATCTCTAGCCCCAGTGGATTTTTAATCAACTTTTTAAATGCTGTTATCTGTTGATTCCCTTCTTCTACGGTATTCTGTCCTAAAAAATGAAGTGCCGTAAAGAATTGTCCTTCCGTGATATCTTTACTTGTCCAGATCATTTCCTCACAAGAAATCAGTTGTAATGGATTTTTTAGAGATCCATTTTTAGCACGTGTAGCACGATAGAGCAAGACCTGTGGATGTTTATAGTATTTATGCTCCTTTAAGACCAAGATATTGGTCTGTTGTTCGACTTCTTTGTCGTTACGTTTTAGATCAGTACCTGTTGCGGTGTTGAAGATATCCGCAGATAGATCCAGCAAATTATCTTGTTTTTTGTGAATTTTTACAGCTCCGTCCACCCATTGGATTTCAAAATAGTCTTCCAGTCCCTGTTCATCCTCAAGCCCGTATTTGACTGCTATTTTTTTCAGATAATCCTGATAAGCATAAGCTGAAAAAAATAAATACACGTGATCATTCTTATAGATTTCATTTAAAATCAGTTTTTGATGGATACAGAATTCTTCGCGGTCAGAACAATTACAAAATAAGGTAAGCACGGGGCTGTCATAGACCACAATGACATCGTATCTAGTGCCTAAAGAAAGAATCAAAAAATGACCTTCATTTTTCTTAAGTGAAAAAAATTGGATAGGAGCTTGGTTATCGGATAAGTTCGACATCCAGGAATAAAAGCTGTATCGATGTTCATTGTCAAAATGAATATCTGAAAACCGAAACTGGTGAAAATCATCTGAACCCTGTGGCGAAACGTCTTTTGTATACATGCTATTCAAACTTAGATAAATTTGTTTTATTTACCATTTTAATTCCGTCATTTAAAACCAATTTATTCGTTAATGTTTGTTTATCGTATACTTACCTTTGTTTTGTAAGTGTTGATATCACTTCTGCAGGGTAGAATGATAATCATAAAGCAACTAGAAAAGAGTAGAGAAGAATATTTTTTTCAATTTTTAGCGCTGAGCTGTAACATTTGATAATCTGCATGCATCTAATCAGAAAAATATAAATTATGAATGAAGAAACAGTGATTGCTATTATGGTTGTATCCTTATTTAGCACAATTTTTTTTACGCTTTATTACTATTTTCAAGCTCGCAACAAAGAGCGTATGGCATTGATAGAAGCGGGGCTTGATTTATCTCAGTTTTATAAAAAGAAGGTGCAGATCTCACAATGGCTACGTTTAGGTATTTTAGCTGTAGGAATCGGAGTAGGACTGTTGATTGTTGGTCTAATGACGCAGTATCAGGTGCAGCCCGTTACTGCAGTTTTAAAAGTTTCGCTTATTGTACTTTGTGGTGGTATTGCGATGGTTGTTGCAAGCTATGTAGATAAACCCAAGCAAGACAGGGATTGATGGATCAACAGTATATTGATAAAGTGTTAGCGGGAGATCGGCATTCCTTTCGGTATTTTTTACAGAAGTATCAGGATATGGTCTTTTCTGTTGCAATGAGTATTGTGAAGAACGAATCGCTTGCCGAAGAAGTCGCTCAGGATGCTTTTGTCAAATGTTACCATAAATTGGATACGTTTCAACAGCAGTCTAAATTTAGCAGCTGGTTGTACCGAATCGTAGTCAATACAGCCTTTATGCGATTGCGCAAGATCAAAATTGAAGTATTAGATTTTCAGCCTGATTATAATCAGGAGGTGATCGATGAGCATGAACTTACGTTACTGGAAGAAGAGGAGCGAAGTCAATTTATTAATGAAGCACTTTGCTTACTACCTGCCAATGAAAGTTTAGCATTACGCCTATTTTATCTGGAAGAAGAAAGCATTAAAGAGGTTGCCCTCATAACCGGATGGACTGATGCCAATACACGTGTGATCTTGCACCGCGGTCGTAAACGCATGTATGGCATATTGAAGAAATTAATGAATAAAGCAAATGTGTAGCATGGAGAATAAAGATGAACTAATGAAATCGTTGATGCAGAGCAGCAAAATTAAAATGCCTTTTTCAGATTTTGAAAGTCGGGTTATGCTGACTATCGAGCAGGATGAGAAAAAGTCTATTGCCGTTTTGCAAGATAGAAAAAAAGGAATGTACTTTTTCCTGGCCGGTATGCTATTGGGCTTAGTATTGAATTATTTACTAAGCAGATCTTGGAGAGATCTTAACATCAATTTGCCACAACAGGAAAATGCACTATTGGTTTCCCAAATCATTTATGCCTTATTGATTCTGTTTTTTATTGACAGACTTGTCAAATTATATCAATTGAACCGTTTAATAAAAAAAATATAAAGAAAAAAGGAGCAAACCAATATGCTCCTTTTCTATATTAGCCCCGTTCACGTTCGAGTAAGATCATCATCATAAAACAAAGAATTAATCTAGTTTCATCTTTGGGATCGACTTCTGCGAGCTTGTCCAATGTGAATTTACGACCGAAAAAAGAAGGTTTTTTCTGGAGTTGTAAGACCTTGTTTCCCTCTTTATCATACATGGTATAAGAAGGGTTGAAAAGATATCCCGTGAGGATATTGAGGATCGGGATCTCTCCTAAAAAGCTATCACCAACTTTTACCCATCCATTATCTTCTTGGATCTTGTAATCTTCTACACCATCTCGGTCAAATGCATTATAATTTGCTTTCCAAATGGACCGCATGCCTTTACGCCCTACCTTTCCAATGATTTCAGTCGTTTTATGATCCGTAAACGTATAGTTGGCATTGAAATCTAGCCAACGGTCTGCCTTTATACTGTATTGTTGTTCTGATCGACTTTCATCGGAAAAAATCATGATTTCCTCTTTTAATTTGAATAGTTTTTGACGAACGTAAAATAGCGTACGATCCTCACTATCCTTGATTGTAAAATCATTATGAAAAGTAGAAATCTTAAATAGAAAGCTTAATGGATAATTGAAATTGCTCATGGTTTTAGATACGCTTTTATATAAAGCTAGTATTTTTAAAGATATATATAAATGACTATATTATGATATGTTGTTTTTTAATTTGTTTACGTTTTTAAACGATATGAAAAAACAAGCATGTGCTTCATTTGTATGCCATGCTCAATAATAGGAACATCATAATGGTCCAAAAAGAAATTCTTGCGGATATGATCCATTTCAAATCCATTGCGCATGTAGAAACGATGCTGTAGATATCCGATATCTGCAGTACCCACCCATATCTGTTGACATTGTTGATCTCGTGCGTAAGATTTTAAGAAAGAGAGCATATCACTTCCAAAACCTTGGGACTGCTCATGGGCTGCGATTGCCATATTTTTAAGTTCAAGAGTATCTTGATCCAGTTGTAAGATCGCCATCACCCCAACTAGATCATTAGACTTTTCATTGATTAAGGTAAAGATGGTACAATCAAAAATATACTTGTTAATAGCTTCTTTGGTTTCGTCCGCGAGCAACAATAGCTCATAAGGAATAGGAGTACCATCAGCAAGTTTTTGAATAGCGTAGTTCTCTTTCATTTAATAACTCAATTTTAGTCCTGCAAAAAAGTTTCGAGTAGGAGCTGCGTTATAATATCGACCCCCAAAAGCATTGATATCATTACCTAAACTATATTTTTCATTCAACAAATTGTCAACACCAAGATAAAGGTTAGCCTGTAGGTCTGTTAAAAATTTAAAGCCCCACTGCATTTTTGCTTGAATCAGATGAAAAGATTCAGCATAAGCCGTATTAGCATCATTTAATGGCATTTTTGAGGTATAATTATGTTGCAGATTAAGACCGATCTGATGAGCAAGATCCAGCTGCAGCGTATGTACAACAATCCAGTCGGGCACAGCCGTAAGCTTGTTGTTGTCGTAACGGTCTTTTCCTACTTGATAGGTGGCAAATCGATAATTATTATAGGTAACATTCGAATTGATGTACAGTGATTGTACGATATCATGTGCTGTAGACGGTGTCATGAGATAAGCTGTGATCGAACTTTCCACTCCTTTTTGTTTGATCTTACCCGCATTCTGATAATATTCGACAGCATTCTCATTCAATTGACGAATGATGGCATTATTCATTTTGTACTGATAATACGAAATATCAGCGATCAGGCGGCGATTCATTCCTTCCCATCTTAATCCAATTTCTTGGTTATAACCAGACTCCGGTTTTAATGTTGTATTGATGAGATTGTCTGAAGACCGGATTTCAGCAATGGTTGGTGCTGAAAATCCAGAGGATATCGAACCGCGTATAGCTAGATTTGGCTTCAGCAAATAAGATGTTGCCATCTTGGGCATCCAAGTTGTACCCAAAGAAAGGTGTTCCTTTTGTGCTGAAGCCGTCGGGTGCAATTGTCTATAAGCGATCTGATTTTGATTTAATCCAATAGCACCTTCTACTGTCCATTTGTTGGCGATAATCATTTTAGCTCTCGCATAATAGAAGTTTTGCCAGTTCTCCAATTTATCCTCAGCCTGAAGATCGGTTGGAATACCACCTTTGTTATTATAGTTAGCGATATCGTACCAACCCTTTTGACCTTCCGTACCGACTTGCAATTGCCAGTTCCATTGATCTTGCGATTCGTAAGAAAAATAACTTCGGTAACCTAGATTGCGCTCGTCCCTAAATTCGTAATTGGTGATAAATGGATTTTCAACCTTGGATGAAGAACCAAAAATTGTAGTTGTATTGCTCAGTCTATCACTGATTTTAATTTTATGAGATACTCCTCCGTACCAGGTTTTATTATCGATTGCTGCTTTTTGTTGTTTTGCAGATGGGACACTTGCCGTGGCAGGTCTTGCAGCACGAGGATTTTCTTGATATTGTTCCAGCGTGAGTCCTCCCGGTGTCTGATAGTTTAAATCACTGTAAAACGCCAATACTTTTAAACTTGCCTGTGCACTATAATCCCAGTAATGCGCTGTCTGAAATGTTTTTTTATTTAATGCTGTATGCTCTCTATAACCATCAGATCGTGTAAAGCTTTGATCTACTGCAAAGCGATATTTTTTATTGATATGTTGGAGCGTAGAAAATTGCTGTTGTGCAAATCCAAAAGATCCACCCGCCATATTAAGTGATGTTTTAGATGCGCCCTCTTTTTGAAATCCATTGGGTTTTATGATCATCACCCCTCCCGAATTTGGTCCAAAAATAGAACCATCAGGTCCTTTGAGCACTTCGATCTGTGCTATGGAAGCAGGATCAATCAGATTCAGGTATGTATTTCCTCCAGCATCAGTTATAGGAAACTCATCGCTGTATATTTTTACATTCCGGATACCAAAAGGCGAACGGATCAGACTTCCGCGGAGTGCCAGACGATAGCTACCGGGCGATCGTTCCTCCATACGTAGACCCGGTACCGTATTTAAGCCAGGCAATAAGGTCGCACTATTTTGACCAAGGATTGCTTTTTGCCCAACGATCGATACCGAGCTTGGCGTGGTCAGTAGGGCTTGTTCTGTCAAATACCCAGAAACCTTCGCCGTTTCTAATTGATAAGAAGCGATGGTGTCTTTTTTTGCATCTTGGGCGTAGAGGCACGTCGGAATAAATAATAAATAGGATAAAGCAGATTTAATCACAGGCATAGGGTATCGGGTCTCAAAATATTTGCTCTAAAATAGTGAAAAACTTTTATTAAGACTTTTTTAAAAAGTTTCATTGAGTCCCAAGAACACACCTCTTTGCTGATATCCTCCTATAGCATAATCAATACATAGATTCGTGCGGGTCGCTTTATTAAATAAAATGCGTAATCCCGCACCACCTGCAGCCCGCCATGATTTAAACAGTTTGCTGTCCATATCATTGTTGGTAGATTGAATATTGAAAAATGTGGCACCACTGATAAATTTGTTTCGAAGGATCGGGAAACGATATTCAGCTTCATTATAGAAGTAAGACAGTCCTTTGAAAAAACCGAGGGTATAGCCTCTCCCTGATCTCAGCGAATTATCTTTTGCAGTTCCCGGCAGGTCCAAGTAGGGGAGTCGTCCCGATATACGGTACGATCCATAGTTCCAAAAAGCAAGGACATGCTCTGGATTTTCCTCCGAGAGGCTAAAATATTTTCTAAAATCGGTCGTAAGCTGTATCGCGTTTTTACTACTCCCCATCCATTCTTGGTTCATCCGTATTCCGATATCCGAATATATCCCTTTGTAAGCACGATTTGGGTTATCACGGGTCATGTATTGCACATTGAATAGGAGACCATTTGAATTGTATTTTTCTGGATTAAATCCATAACGCTGGCTATAGACATAATTAGGGTTGTCGTTATTTTCAGTCGATGCTGTGATATTTTTGCGGATATCAAATGCAAATCCGGCACCTAGAAAAAGATTATCAGAAACGCGTTTATATAACTTTTCATTGATGCTAAAGGAAGTGTACTTGTATACAAACAAGTTCTTGTCCGGATTGGTCAGGATATCATCGTCACTTTGCCCCGAAAATGTTTTTGTCATCCCTAAGCCTGCATCTGGATTGACCATTTTAACAATCGCCCATCCTCCTTGGATATTCCATTTATTCTCTTTTGTGTAGATATTGTGACTGACATAAAAGACCATGATCCCTTTTGTGGTAATAGACGCTGTCGATGCTGCAGTTGACATCATGGTGTTTGCTTTATCCCCCAATACAATGCCTGCGACGCCTTTGATACCAATTTGTGCTCCAATAGTGGGATTTAGTGCGATCCCTGGCATAAGGGTAATTCCTGAACGTTTTTTATATGGATTTCGCTCCTTCTTGGGATGAAAAATATTACGAAATAAATCCGAAATATCGTATTGATAGGTGGAGTTAGAGTCAATCTTATGCTGTACATAGTTGGATTGGGATTCAACACGTGACGAATCCGATACAAGTGTAACTTGAGCTTGGGTAGGACTAATAAAAGTGATGAAAAAAAGCGCTAAATAGGCTGTTACGATGTCAAATATGTCTAATTTAAGGAGCTGTTTTTTCATTTATCAAGTTTATTTTTCCTGTTTTTTATAAATTTTATCGGATATTATGTGCAGAGATTGTGTACAAATATAGTTAAAAGAAACACTTCTGATATTTCTTGCCCCTCATTTTTCATACAGGCAGGCGACCTGAGTTGTACGGCGTTATCTAACTCCCTATCTTTAACAAAAAAATCATGACATGAAAATAAAGATTCTCTTCAGTTTAGTATACGTTTTCACTTGTAGTCTTTTAGCACATGGGCAGGAGCTTTACACGCCACGTCATATCAAGCAGGCATATCAAAAGGAAACAAGGAGTTTAACAGGAGCACCTGGTGCAAATTATTGGCAAAATAGAGGGCAATATACGATCCAAATAACCGTTGATCCAAAAACAAAAATAGTGTCGGGTCAACAACATATTGTTTATGAGAATAATAGTCCCGATGCCCTACATGATCTCGTGATCCACTTTGCTAATAATGTGCATAAACCCACTGCCGCGAGAGCATCTGACGTCAATACCGATTTCCTTACTTCGGGACTGAAGCTAAAGTCATTCAAATTAAATGGTCAGGTGTATGGTATAGACAGCAAGGAGTGGACAACTGCTAATCGGGTTAAATTAAAACAGGCTATTGGTGCTAGATCGACTGTAACTGTGGACATGGAATGGGAGTATCCTTTATCATTATCCAGTGATCGTGAGGGACAGATAGATCCAGGAACATATTATTGTGCGTACGCATATCCGCGTATTGCCGTATATGATGATTACAATGGTTGGGATATGTTGGAACATAATGGACGTCAAGAATTTTATCATGATTTCAACGATTATCAAGTTGAAATCCGCGTACCTAAAAATTATGTAGTCTGGGCCACTGGAAGTTTTTTAAATCCTGAAGAAGTTTTGCAGCAAGACATCTTGCAGCGCTTTAAGAAATCATTGGGCACGGACCAAGTGATTCAAGTGGCGAGTTTAAAAGAAATGCAAGATCAGCAGGTTACAAAACAGCAAACTTGGAATAGCTGGAAGTTCAAGGCTGACCATATTTCTGATTTTTGCTTTGCTTTGAGCAATCACTATGTTTGGGATGCTTCCAGTGTGCAATTGAAGACCAAAAGAGTCAGCGTACAGGCAGCTTATCTCAACGGTACTAAAGATTTTGAGCAATACGTCGGTTGGGAACGATATTGTATCGATTGGTTTTCTAAACATTGGCCAGGAGTAGAGTACCCATTTACAACGATGACTGCTGTGCAGGGATTTGCCGATATGGAATATCCCATGATGGTCAATGATAGCAGTGTGCCCGACAATTTTATGGATGCGAGGCAAACAGTAGATCATGAAATAGCACACACTTACTTCCCATTTTATATGGGGACTAACGAAACCCGATATGCATTTATGGATGAAGGTTGGGCGACAGCGTTGGAGTTATTGATCGGAATAGAAGAAAATGGGGAAGAGGCGGCAAAGCAGTTATTTAAAGAATTTCGTGTGCAGGGTTGGATTCAAGATCCTGCTACGGAACAAGATCAACCACTGATATCTTTATCCTCGCAGTTAAGTGGCAAAGGTTATGGTAATAATGCCTATATCAAATCAGCATTGTCCTATCTGGCATTGAAAGACTACCTCGGGGACGAACTCTTCAAAAAAGCTTTGCACCATTATATGGACAACTGGAATGGTAAACATCCGACTCCTTGGGATTATTTTTACTCTTTTAATACGGGATCCGGAAAAAATCTAAATTGGTTTTGGAACAATTGGTATTTCAGTAATCATTATATCGATCTGAAGTTGGCAAAGGTCGATCAAAAGAAAAAGGGAATGACGTTGACCATTGAAAATGCAGGCGGGTTTGCAATACCATTTGATGTTATTCTGAATTATACAGATGGTCAAAAAGAAAAAGTTCATTTTACACCACAAGTATGGGAAAAGAATCAAAGTTCAATCGTATTAAAACTGAAAACAAAGGGTCAGGTAAAAGAAGTTGTTTTGGATAATGATATTTTTATGGATTACACAGGCGACGATAATCGGGTAAGGCTGTAAGTCTCCTTTTATCGCTTCTCATTCGTGATCTTATTAATAACGGTTTGGGTATATTATTTTTGTTGAAAATAAAGATAACAGTACTCAGACCGTTATTAATTTATGTAGGACGTTAAGCGTCTTCGTTAATTAAGTATGATAAAACGAAGATGCAGATCTCCAGATCAATCATTTAATTTCTTAGGATGGCGTCTTTTTCTTTTTTCCTTAAACATCATCCTGCGTAGCTGAAAGATACCCAGAGTCATTTTATGATTGGATCGTAGATAAGGTATGCTCATGATGACGAGTAGCGAGATACAGGCAGAAGTACCCAAGGCACCCCCAAAGCCATCAAAAAATTTGCTGGTATTGATATAGATCAAACTATAGACAAGACCAGATAAAGAAACACCGATGAAGGTCGACAATTGATTGCTCGAGACCATACCAACGAACGATGAACCAATGAAAATAAGCGGGATATGACTGACCAGTTCTTGGGGTATATACGAAGGAAAAAAATGAACAAATCCAGCAACTATGCTACTTAGTAACGAAGAGGATAGGACACCTCCGAGTTTGAGTTTGTTGTTAAAATAGTAGGTCAGTAAACTCCCAAATATTCCTGTAAAGATGAGGATGGCTGTATAGATCATGCTCTTGAAAAAAGAAATAATATCAGATAGGTAATGGCTACTCCAGCAAAAGCAAGTGTTCCCAGCTTGCCTCCAACTCCATTTAGTAAACTTTTTGATATGATTAACAGAACTGCTGTACAGATACTAGCAGCTAATATAAAATAAATATCATGTGCTACTCTCGTGTTGGACATACCGACAAATGAACCGCAATAAATAGCAGGGGGCAGGTGCGATAGGTAGTCTGACTTTTTATTGAGGTACGGGATTAGTGCACCGGCCAGTCCAACCAAACTTGCAGAAAAAACAGAACCTAAGCCAAATTGATGATTTAAAAAATAACAGCTCACAGCTCCAATAGGTACCCAGACCGCAATATAAACTTTTTCGTAAGCTAATTTATTGTGATGGACAGGTGACTTAAAAAATGAAAAGAGTAATAGAAAAGAAATCAGAACGATGAAGAACGATAGTGCAATAGTAGAATTGTTTTCTTTGAAAATCGCTAATAAAAACAATAGTTGTATGATGAAAAGCATCACCAGAGAGCTATAGCGAATAACTCTATTTGAGGATATTTTTGACATTATTGGGCAAAAATACAAAGAAAATTGATAAAGAAACAGTAAAATCACACAATTGTTAAATACTTAAAATCGATAGCCTCAGGATTTTACTTCAATAAATATGAAAATCTGAAATAAATATTTCTATATTTAGCCTCAATTTCATAACTAAATCTAATTAATCTTACATAATGAATACTATTTTAAGTACGAAGGATTATATTGTATTTTTTGTATACTTTATAATCGTTGCTTCTTATGGTTTGTGGATCTACTACAAAAAGAAGTCAGCTTCAGAGGGTGCAAAGGATTATTTCCTAGCAGAGGGATCATTGACCTGGTGGGCCATTGGTGCTTCATTAATTGCGTCAAACATTTCTGCAGAACAATTTATTGGGATGAGCGGTTCCGGCTTTAAGATGGGACTTGCTATTGCTGCGTATGAATGGATGGCTTCCATCACATTGATTGTTGTGGCTATATTCTTTATGCCTGTCTATCTTAAAAATAAGATATTCACCATGCCTCAATTCCTCAACCAGCGTTATAACGGAACTGTAGCGATGATCATGGCTGTGTTTTGGCTCATGCTATATATCGTGGTCAATTTAATGTCTATCCTTTATCTTGGAGCTGTTGCCATCAGCGGTATTTCTGGTTTAGACTTGACCCTCTGTATTATGTTATTAGCTGTTTTCGCCATTATTATTACTCTGGGAGGAATGAAAGTAATTGGCTATACAGATGTTATTCAGGTATTTTTCTTAGTATTAGGAGGTTTAGTTGCTACGTACTTGGCATTAAACATCATATCAGATGGCAACGGGGTATTAGCAGGTTTTACGACACTACACAATGATGCTCCAGAGCATTTTCATATGATATTTAAAACAGATAATCCTAATTATATGGATCTACCAGGTATCAGTGTATTGATCGGGGGGATGTGGATTGCAAATTTAAGTTATTGGGGCTGTAATCAGTATATCACACAGCGTGCATTAGGAGCTTCTTTGCCTACGGCAAGAAATGGCCTCTTATTTGCCGCCTTTTTAAAATTACTGATGCCTGTGATCGTAGTGATACCCGGTATTGCTGTGTACTATATTGTCAATAAAAATCTAGGAGCTATCGATTCTTCCAGTTTATTGACCTCAACAGGTGCGCAAGATCCAAATAAGGCATATCCAGCATTGCTGACGCTACTTCCCGCAGGCTTGAAAGGTCTGTCTTTTGCTGCTTTAACCGCTGCTATAGTCGCATCATTAGCAGGAAAAGCAAATAGTATTGCGACCATCTTTACCTTAGATATCTATCAAAAAGCAATCCATAAAGATGCTTCTGAAAAGAACTTGGTCAATGTGGGTAAACTAGCAGTCATCGTTTCCATGGTCTTAGGTACAGGTTTAGCACTTATCTTGGGCGAGTCACTGATGGGAGAAGGAAAACAAGGATTCCAATATATCCAAGAATATACAGGATTTGTTTCTCCAGGCATTTTTGCCATGTTTATTCTAGGTTTTTTCTGGAAGAAAACGACTTCAAATGCAGCTATGTTTGCAACAATTGGTGGATTTATTTTATCCGTACTTTTCAAAAAATTACCCGATCTTATGGATCTTTCATTTTTATCAAGTACAGGTTTCTCGGTATTAAATCCAGCTACAGGTATTTATGAAATTCCATTCATTGACCGGATGAGTTTTGTATTTATCATCTGTGTCATCTTTATGGTGATCATTAGTTTAATTGACAACAAACGCGGAATTGTTCCTAAAGGACTGGAAATCGATACCAAAATGTTTAAAGCACACAACGGTTTCGTAATCGGATCATTGCTGGTCGTGATGATTGTGGTCGCTTTATATTCTATTTATTGGTAACAAATCTCGTATATAGATGCGGACAACAGGGTCGATATATATACCATTAAAAAACGGCATCCACTGGATGCCGTTTTTATTTCCCTAAGATTTTTTATTAGACACTGGTTTAGCGCCTTTCTTCAGATCTAATCCAGATTGCCTACTCAGGCGGTGCTGTTTCCGAAATACGTGATTCAATAGGTTCTTCCGGGAGAAATTCCTTAGGGCTACAATGAAACAATAGCGCGAGTCTATTCAATTGATCATAAGAATACATACTGTCCGAACTTTGCATTTCTATTTGACCAATATAACCCGCAGAGACCTGTATGAGTGCGGCAATCTTAGCTTGACTCATATTCAAATCTTTCCTTTTTTTGCGGACCAGGCTGACAATTTCAAATTCTATAAGTGATTTAGGCATAATAATTTAAAAAATATTTGCTTAGTATTAGCTAAGTAATTATATTTGTTTCACTTAGTTTTTACTAAGTTTTCTACCAATTGCTGTTGATATTCACGATTCAAATGGATATAACAGCAATGAAAACAAAATAAGTTGAACAAGATTCAATAACCAATTATAAATTATGAAAATGCAAACTAGACACTGTTGGCAATGTCAATCTCAAATTCAGGTTCATTGCGTTTTCCAAGTAGTATTGACAAAGAACATCAAATGTTATCGAGAATAAATGGATAAATCTTTAAAAATTAATAGGTTATTGGTCTTCCTTTGCAGCATGTTTTCGCCTTCATGCTGTATGAAATTGATTATGGATGGTGGCCTACCTTATAATTTTTACCGACCCGCTTTTCTATTGAATGATACGATGAAAAGAAATCTGCTATTTTATTCTTGACACGATAAATATAGTATTTTTTCTTTGGTAAGTCAACGATAGCTTTATGTATTTAGACCTCTTGTTTTTACGTAATGAAGGTGGGTCGGTTTTTAATAATAATCATGGATGGTGTCTATGGGAAGATTCGGGGAAGTTGGTATTGGACAAACTTCGTGATAAAATGCTTAATAGGTAGGATAACCAAATTATAACTAATTACAATGAAAACATTACTGCTAGAACGCTTTAAGACTCGTCAGACAAGAGAATTTCAATCCCATAATCGGGAACAGCCGCTCAAGAGTATTTTAAAGATAAAGCCTAGAGAACGCTATTATTCGCAGTTCATCCCATTATTAGAAGATTTGGATTCATACAGTTGTGTAGTCCGCGATGAGCATGCGGATGTGCTCCGAATCTCCTTAGTTAATATGGCAATCTATGAATTTTATCTGTTTGCTTTTGGCCTATCTGGTGCTTTTCCTGTCTCCCGTATTTTTGTATACAATTGCGACCGATGTCACTATGTCCATGATCAGGAATGTGGAGATCTAAGAGTCTGGAAAAAAAACCATCTTTATTGTTATGAACTTACATTGCCGGCAGCAACAGAGAGGGAAGAATATCAACAGAGAATCCTGAACGATCTGAATACTAGATTTCATCTGGAGGTGCGATTAGAAAAAGAACAGGTCGTCTCTGATATTTATTTTAATGAAATGATGGGCTGTCCAGCTGCGACCAGCTGGCACGAACAGACGGTTATGACCATTAAACCTATGGTCATGATGTCGTGATAGGCGCAGTGATGAGACCGAGCTGGGGCTTACTTTTTTCCAAAACAGTTTGCAATTCCACAAGGCGTGCTGCATGATGGAGATGAGATCATATTTTTACCAATTATTATATGAAAGCGTAATCCGCTAGAAAGGCCTGTACGAATTTGTATAGGCCTTTTCTATTTTCTTTCTGCAATCTGTCACCTACCGCTGTCCAGGTAAGTAGATTTGGAAACCAAGTCCTACGCCCAGACCTGAGGCTTTTTCGCCTAAGTTTACATTTGATTTTGTGTAATTATAGCCCACAGTCGCCTCAAGTGCTACTGTTCTTGTGATGAAGTGCGCATAACCGAGATTTGCACCCAAGGCCAACGATGCCCCTTTTCCGACTGAGCTACCCGCGATACCGATATCTCCCTGTCCGAAAAAGCGACCTGACGAAGATGATCCCTCTGGGAAGTAATAGCGTACAAACGGTGCAATACCATAATTCCACTCATTATCATGATCTTTTACAGCTATAAAACCTAAGTTAGCTTGAGCTCCAATAGCGATACCATCCGAGACAAAATAACCAGCTCTTGGTTGTACATTGACATTAAAGGCTTTTCCTTCAAAACTATAACCGAGATTTGCCAAGGAACCACCGACCATCCAGTTACCCTTTTTGATTGGAGCAGTGCCAACATCTGCTGAACTTTGTGGAATAGTTTCGATTCTTTGAGCATTTGCACCAAAAGCTATTCCCCCCATTATTGTAAGTAGTAGTGCTAATTTTTTCATGAGTCTTAAGTTTTTCTATATAATTAACGATTCTTGTTTATTATATAACAGTAAAAGAAAATAAAAGTTTTAATTTCTTTTAGTTTTAACTTACAAATTACCGCTACAGCAATTTCATTCTAATTTTTAACTGTAAAATTTTTAATAGCTAAAAAACTAATATACACGCATTAAAAATAGAAATTTGGTCTATTGACCGTTCATGTGTTACCGGATTTAAAATCTGGGATCAACTTATTGTTTTTGCAGTGCTGTTTGTGCATAAGCGCAACAAGGTGAGCGCTCAACGAATGGTTTTAAGATGGATAATGATCCATTGAAAAATGATTGGATGTTGAAGCAATGATCGGGTTCGCTTCTCTATGATCTTCAATTGAATTTGCTTTGATAAACCCCAATTATAGCCTCACTACCATCTATTTTTTTTACGTATTTTAATCATTTAAAAGCTTTGTGAATCAGCTTGTTGTGTATTTTTGATTACACTGTGTATTGCATACAATTTCAAGATATTTCCTCCTCGTTATTTGCATTTTCAAGTTTTATTTTTCTTATCTTTAGCAGAAACGGAGGTTATTGAGCACCTTATAATTGCTGAAAAATAGTCTCTAAAAATAATAAAATAGGTGTCATGCATCACAGCTCGGCTTTCGCGCTAATTTTATAATATCCAATTATATGATAAAAACCGCAGGTCTTCTTTTTAGAGAAGCGATCAAGAATGAAAAACCATTACAAGTAGTTGGCGCTATCCATGCTAATCATGCGCTATTGGCTCAACAGGCCGGCTTTCAAGCCATTTATTTATCAGGAGGGGGTGTAGCAGCTGGTTCATTAGGAATTCCCGACCTTGGGATCACAACACTGGAAGATGTCTTGGTCGATGTTCAACGGATTACCAATGTATGCCCGCTGCCATTATTGGTTGATATTGATACTGGATTTGGTCCATCGGCATTTAATATAGCGCGGACTATTCAATCCTTGATAAAAGCTGGTGCCGCGGCCGTACATATGGAAGACCAGGTTGGAGCAAAACGTTGTGGCCATCGACCGGGAAAAGAATTGGTGTCAAAAACAGAAATGGTCGATCGTATCAAGGCTGCAGTAGACGCTAGAACGGATCAAACCTTTGTCATTGGTGCCCGCACGGATGCCTTAGCCTCAGAAGGACTGGAGGCCGCACTGGAAAGGGCAGTGGCCTACAAAGAAGCAGGTGCAGATTTTATTTTTGCAGAGGCTGTCCATGAATTGCAGCAATATCAAAGCTTTAGCGATGCTACCCAGCTTCCGATTTTGGCCAACATCACCGAATTTGGTCAAACGCCGCTGTTCACCCGAGAAGAATTATCCCAAGTGGGTGTTTCCATTATTCTATACCCACTTTCTGCTTTTAGAGCTGCAAATAAGGCAGCTGAAAATGTATACCAACATATACGGCAAGATGGTACGCAAGCTGCTGTAATACCCCATATGCAGACGCGGGAAGAACTGTACCGTAGCATTAATTATTACGCATATGAAAATAGATTAGATCAATTGTTCAATAGTAAGCATGATGATAGAAACAAATGAAAAGGGTTTTAAACCCAAGAAAAGCGTGGCATTATCCGGTGTGGAAGCTGGCAATACAGCGTTAAGCACAGTTGGCAAAAGTGGTAACGATTTGCACTACCGCGGTTATGATATTTTGGAACTTGCCGAACAAGCTAGTTTTGAAGAAGTAGCGTATTTGTTGATTTATGGGAGTTTACCGACCAAGGCTCAGCTCACCACTTATCAAGCGCAGTTAATTAGCCAGCGTGGGTTGCCGATTGCGATACAAAAAGTATTAAAACAATTGCCAACTACAGCGCACGCCATGGATGTGCTTCGTACCTATGTTTCCGTATTTGGGAGTATTCAACCCGAAAAAGAGAGTCATCCCATTGCTGGAGCACGTGATATTGCCAATCGTTTGATGGCCTCCATGGCTTCTGCTTTGCTATATTGGTACCACTTTAGCCAGCATGGACGTGAGATCGATGTGGAGACCACGGATGGAACATTAGGTGCACATTTTTTACATCTTTTACATGGAACTCCCCCGCCAGCATCATGGGTCAGGGCGATGCAGGTATCTCTTAATCTCTATGCCGAACATGAGTTTAATGCTTCAACCTTTACCGCACGTGTGATAGCAGGTACTGGGTCAGATCTTTATTCGAGTATTGCTGGAGCTATCGGAGCACTGCGTGGTCCAAAACATGGCGGAGCCAATGAAGTTGCTTTTGAAATACAGAGCCGGTATGCCGATGCTGACGAAGCAGAAGCTGATATTCGAAAACGGTTAGCCAATAAAGAAGTAATCATTGGTTTCGGACATCCTGTTTATACGATCTCTGATCCACGCAATCAAGTGATCAAGCAGATTGCTAAAGAGCTTTCCGAAGAAGCTGGTGATATGACACTTTATGCTATTGCCGAACGTTTGGAATCAGTGATGTGGGAGGAAAAGAAAATGTTTCCAAATCTGGATTGGTATTCGGCGGTTTCCTACCATTTGATGGGCATTCCGACTGAAATGTTTACCCCTTTATTCGTCTTGTCACGGATTACGGGCTGGTCTGCACATGTATTTGAACAGCGACAAGATGGTAAGATCATTCGACCGAGTGCGCACTACATAGGTCCCGAAAATCGACCTTTTGTTCCTCTTTCCGAGCGGTAAAATAGGCGATAGCATCTGAGGATTAGTATGGTAATTTATATATACACTTAATAGTTTTTTTTAATAAAATGGCATCACAAATTTCGAATGACAGACCGCAAGCTGATCAGGTATTAGCTGATATTGCGGATTATGTCCTGCATTATAAAGTCGAAAGTAAAGTGGCATGGAACACCGCATTTTACTGTTTTTTAGATACACTGGGATGTGGCTTTGAAGCGTTGACCTATCCCGCTTGTACCAAATTATTAGGACCTGTTGTACCGGGCACCATAGTCCCTCATGGGGCTAAAGTACCAGGCACTTCCTATCAATTGGATCCGATTCAAGCGGCCTTTAATATCGGTGCTATTATTCGCTGGTTAGACTTTAATGATACCTGGTTAGCTGCCGAGTGGGGACACCCTTCGGATAACTTGGGCGGGATCTTGGCTACGGCAGATTGGTTGAGCCGAACACGGATCGCTAATGGGGAAAAACCATTGAAAACAAAGGCGGTGCTGGAAGCGATGATCATGGCACATGAGATCCAAGGTGTGCTGGCTTTGGAAAATTCTTTTAATAAAGTCGGTTTAGACCATGTTATATTAGTGAAAGTGGCATCTACCGCTGTTGTTGGTAAATTGTTGGGTTTGAGTCGCGAGGAGTTGATCAATGCCATTTCTTTGGCCTTTGTCGATGGGCAGGCATTGCGTACCTATCGTCATGCTCCTAATACAGGGAGCCGAAAATCATGGGCTGCCGGTGATGCGACATCTCGTGCAGTGAAGTTGGCATTAATGGCTCAAACGGGAGAGATGGGATACCCTTCGGTACTTTCAGCACCTGTATGGGGATTTTACGATGTGTCCTTCAAAGGACAAGCTTTCAAATTTCAGCGGCCTTATGGCTCTTATGTCATGGAAAATATCCTATTTAAGATTTCTTTTCCAGCCGAATTTCACTCACAGACAGCAGTTGAAGCAGCGATGCAATTATACGATCAGTTAAAAGCTATCGGAAAAACAGCAGCAGATATTGCCCATATTCAAATTCGTACCCATGAGGCAGCCATACGTATTATTGATAAGAAGGGACCGCTGCACAATCCTGCAGATCGGGATCATTGCATACAATATATGGTCGCAGTACCTTTGTTATTTGGCCGACTGACTGCTGAAGATTATGAAAATCAGGTAGCAGCAGATCAGCGTATCGATATATTGCGCGATAAAATGAGCTGTGTAGAAGATATTCAATTTACGGAAGATTACCATAATCCTGAAAAGAGAGCCATTGCCAATGGACTTACGGTCACGCTCAACGATGGTACCGTGCTCGCGGAGGTTCTGGTTGAATATCCAATAGGCCATCCCCGTCGTCGCGATGAAGGAATTCCTAAACTAATTGAAAAATATAAAATTAATTTAGCCCGTATCTTTGCAGATAAGCAACAAAAACAGATCTTAAAGGCAACATTGGACTACGATACCTTTATTGATATGGATGTCAATCATGTCGTTGATTTGATGATGAAATAAGGTGAGAAGGTTAACAGGTTAGGAGGTTATAGTGTTAGAAAGTTAGGAATTCGCTTTGTTACTGCGTTACTGGTCACTATAGTCACTGCGTTACTAATCACTTTGTTACTGCGTCACTAGTCACTGCGTTATTAGATCACTATCGTCCATAAAAAAGGCCTGCTTATCAAATGAACAAGCAGGCTTTTTTTGAATACATCAGTTTTTGTTTTCAACAGGCCAATTTGACTGTAGTCCTGAGTAAAATTTATAATTTTCTTTTGCTAGCTCCTCCAGAGATTCTGGAATGATCCATTGCTCACCTAAATGTGCAAAAGTTTGACAGTCCTTCACAAATTGCTGAAGGCCTACCTGATCCATATGACCAAATACACCACCCGTCTGTACAGGATATCCTATACCCAGGGTCGCACCAACATCGGCATCTATGGGACGATCCAGTACACCCTCTATTAAGCATCGGTAACTATCGAGTGACATCACGTGCAACAACCTATTTTGTATAGTTTCCAGTTTTGGTAAGGTGTCCAATTTGGGTAGGGTAGCATCCTGCCAGATTGTTTTTTTTCCAGATCCCATATCGTAATCGTAAAAACCCTTACCCGATTTTCGACCATTTCGTCCAGCCTCTACCAGTGTCTCCAAATAATGGTAACACCGTTTTTGGCTAGGGTGCAGTTGTGGCAACTGATCATACACATGTAGCATCAGCGCTAAGGAAATTTCATCAAGTACTGCAAGCGGCCCTACCGCAAATCCTGCATGTTTTGCTTGTTCATCAATCAATGCCGCTGGAATACCCTCTAGCAACATTGTGACAGCTTCCAATAAATAATTAAAAAAAATACGGGAAGTAAAAAATGCGGGACCATCATGGACAATAATCGGAATCTTATCCAGTTTGCGCACGACTTTTAACGCTTTAGCCAAGGTCTCTTCACTCGTTTTTTTTCCTTTAATGACCTCCACTAAAGCCATACGATCTACCGGTGAAAAGAAATGCAGACCAATAAAGTTTTCTGGCTTAGGACTGACCAATGCCAATTCACTGATGGGTAGAGAGGTCGTGTTGGATGCAAAAAATCCTTCCTTGCTCAGGAAAGGAAGTGTTTCAATGCTCACTGCAGCTTTGAGTTTCTTATCTTCAAATACAGCTTCGACAATGAGATCCACTTCACCAAAATTGTCGAGCTGATCTGTAGGATGGATACGGGAAAGGAGTACCTGTCTTTTTTCCTCATCCATTCTTCCCAATTCTACCCATTTAGACGATACTTTCTCAGCATATGCTTTTCCTTGTTCCGCCTGATGAATGGTCACGTCTTTCAAGATGACATCAATACCTGCCCGAGCGGCTTCAAAAGCAATTCCAGATCCCATCATCCCGGCACCCAGCACCGCTATTTTTTTTATGGTGTAGGCACTGTTGTCTACAGGTCCGGAGGAACTGATCGCTTCTTGAACAGCAACATGTTGTGTGCGGATGATACTCCATGTTATTGGATCTTGGAGGACCTTGATATAGTTTTCAATTTCAAGTTCTAGCGCCTCCCTTTTTGAAATTGCTGTACTCTTATCCATTACTTGTAGACAACATGCGATGTTTGGGCTGAGAGCATACCGTTTTCTAATAGGGTCAGCTAGTTGATGCCAAAGCTCTTCGTCCCAGATACTTTTTGTACTTGACTTCGCACGGTTTACAGGATCGAGGATCCATGCTCGCGCAAGCTGTAGTGCAGCGTCTTTATCGGGTGCGATTTCGTCAATAAGTCCTATCGATTTTGCTTGTTCAGCTGTTATGTTATTCCCTTGTGTCAATAAAGACAATGCAGCATCTAACGGGAGTAGATGCGTAGCCAGTACGGTAGCTCCCAATCCTGGAAATAGCCCCAGTTTAATTTCTGGAAACCCCAATTTTACCTGTCCTAAAGCAATGCGATAATGTGCCCAGAGCATCGCCGAAAGTTGAAAGCTTTGACTATCATCCAAGATGATCCCCACGATAGGCTTACCCTGTTCTTGTAGCTGGTTCCAGCTCATAACCAGCTTGGTCAAGCGCTTTTTGACGAGAGATCCTTCTTTTGCTTGGTTCAGCAATGCTTCGTAGTCGATGGCTTGTTGACCAAGGGGGTTGTTGAAGACTATTCCTGTCACCTCTGCATCTTCGATATTTTTTGTCATAACAGCAACAAATTCTTCCAAAAGATCAAGGCATTCCCCTTGATTGGTATCGGCCGTATGAATCGGGCTGATGAATACCATTCCTTTGTCATCTTTTTCGCTCTGGAAATGCATGAAGCTGATATTTTTCACAATGTCCATAATAATCATTTATGTAAAAAATCGATCTAAACGATCGATCTCGAAATTAATTTGAAGCAATAGGCGTGCTAGCTTGTTGTTGATAGTTGACCTTATCAATGGTCATTTTAGCAATGATTTCCAGCATGATCTCAGAAGTACCACCGATAATCGTACCTACGCGAACATCACGGTACAAGCGAGCTATTTTATAATCTTCTGTAAAAGCATATCCGCCAAAAAATTGAAAACATTGGTTCACGACACGAACCGCGAGTTCACTAGCTTGTAGTTTAGCGATTGAACATTCTTTAACCGCATACATTCCCGACTGTTGTAAGTCACAGCATGAATAGATAAAAGCTTTTGTGACCGCTATATCGGCGACCATTTGTGCTACACGATGTCTGACCACTTGAAAATCCTGAATCTTTTGTTTGAAAGCTTCTCTTTTATTGATATACTCCATCGTGTAGGCAAGAGCCGAGTCAGCAGTGGAGATACTATGAATTGCAGCCGTAAGACGTTCCAGTTGCAATCCATCCATTAAGTAACTAAAACCAGCACCTTCTTCCCCAATCAAGTGCGATACCGGCACTTTGACTTGATCAAAACCCAATTCAGCAGTATCCGAAGCGTGCCATCCCATTTTGTTGATTTTGGTAGCGCTCACACCAGCTGCATGGCGATCGATCAAAATTAAACTGATACCCTTACTTCCCTTGCTCGGATCAGTCTTTACCGCGGTGATAAAAAAATCACCATAAAAACCGTTCGTAATAAAAGTCTTAGAACCATTGATAATGTAATGATCTCCCTCACGGATCGCAGTTGTTTTTATTTTTTGCACATCGGATCCCGCCCCTGGTTCAGTGATGGCTACAGCGCTGATCAGATCTCCAGCAATAACCCCTTTTAAATATTTTTCTTTTAATTCTTCAGACGCGTACTTCAATAAGTAAGGAGCCGACATATACTGGATCACCAATGCCGTAATGGTAAATCCTCCAGAAAAACAATGAGAAAGCTCCTCGCACAAAATCATCGAATAATAGAAATCCAAATCAAGTCCGCCATAAGCTTCCGGATAATTGAGTCCTGTGAAGCCCATATCGCCCATTTTTTTCCAAATAGAACGATCGATTTTTCCTTCCTCTTCCCATTGATCGATATGGGGCAGGATTTCTTTGCGGATGAATGCTTTTAAACTTTCGCGGAATACGTGATGCTCAACGGTTAATTGTGTTGCTTGCATATGCTATTAAGTTATATTGGTTATACTTTAATTTGGACTTAGTGTTCCAAATAAGTTTGAAGCTAAATTAAATTAAAAAGATGATCTTTTCATTTATTTGAAGGTTAAAATTTTGTGAAACTGTTTTTAAAACAGGTAGTTCCCTGTTTTTAGCTTGTTTTTAGCCTTTTTTTAGCAATTTTTCAGGTAAAATTAAAATATCTCCTTAAGCTGTTGATTTACTGTTTACTATTTTTGTACCTTTAAACATAACTTTATGATAGAGCTACTCCTAAAAGTTTATGTTTAAGTGTACACCGATCTGTATTCACGCGATGCAGATTTCAGGCTTACACAGGACAAGGTAGTAGCATAGATAACCAAAATAATAAACGATGACTAAAAAAGTATTTATTGTCGCTGCACAGCGTACAGCAATCGGAAGCTTTGGGGGAGGACTATCCACCTTGAGCTCAACAGAGCTGGGCGCTTATGCTGTGACTGCTGTTTTGCAACAGGCCACTGTTGATGGAACAGAA
This sequence comes from Sphingobacterium sp. MAE, assembly GCF_056711605.1. Lineage (NCBI taxonomy): Bacteria > Pseudomonadati > Bacteroidota > Sphingobacteriia > Sphingobacteriales > Sphingobacteriaceae > Sphingobacterium > Sphingobacterium sp. MAE. The sequence continues at coordinate 1,352,171 of NZ_CM160044.1, forward strand.
GTCGATGAAGTGTTAATGGGCTGTGTTTTGCAGGCTGATCTGGGACAGGCCCCAGCACGGCAGGTGGCGAAATATGCCAGTCTACCTGATCATATTCCCGCAACTACCATTAATAAGGTTTGTGCAAGTGGCATGAAGGCGGTGGCATTGGGTGCGCAAGCTATTTTATTAGGCGATGCCGAAACGGTATTGGCAGGAGGTATGGAAAGCATGAGCCGGGTTCCTTATTATGTACCTGCTGCACGTTGGGGAGCGAAGTATGGAAATCAAACTTTGGTCGATGGTGTACAGCGAGATGGACTCAGTGATGCTTATTCTCAAGATGCCATGGGTGTTTTTGGCGAATTGTGTGCCGCTAAATATGGCGTTAATCGAGAAGAACAAGATGCATATGCCGTCTCTTCTTATATCCGAAGCCGTGATGCATGGCAGCAAGGAAAGTTTGATAAAGAAGTGACCCCCGTTACTATATCCACGCGCAAAGGTGAGCAGATTGTAAAACAGGATGAAGAATTCACACAAGTTAATTTTGATAAAATATATACCTTAAAACCAGCTTTTCAGAAAGAAGGAACCATCACGGCTGCCAATGCCTCCACATTAAGTGATGGTGCCGCAGCATTATTGTTGATGTCAGGCGAAAAAATGGAAGAACTCGGTTTAAAGCCTTTAGCTGAAATTATAGCCTATGCGGATGCAGAGCAAGAACCCGAATGGTTTACCACAACACCAAGTCTGGCAGTGAAAAAAGTACTACAGAAAGCCAATCTGACTTTGGACGATATCGATTTCTTTGAATTCAATGAAGCATTCTCCGTTGTGGCATTGGCAAATGCACGGATACTGGATATTTCCTTGGAAAAAATAAACGTTTACGGTGGAGCAGTTTCATTAGGACATCCCTTAGGCTGTTCAGGTGCACGAATTCTAGTAACCTTAACAAGTGTGCTGCAACAAGAAGGTGGACAATATGGATTAGCAGCGATATGTAATGGTGGCGGAGGAGCATCTGCCATGATTCTTAAAACATGTGAGTAGTCTTGCGGAAGTGGGTTTTTAATGACCGATTATCTATGTATAATGGATAATCGGTCTTTTTGTTTGATATGGTTTATGGATCAAAAATGAACTTTAATGGCGTGCAATTCATGGGTGATGAAAAAATAAAATAATAAAAAAATTGCTTTTTAAATTTTCCTTTCTATATTAGTGTATTAATTAAATAATACAGTAGTATGATAACTATTAAAAACCTAAATTTCAGCTACAGCAAAACGCGACCATTATTTAAAAATATGGACTTAACATTGAAAGAAGGACATATTTATGGTTTGTTGGGGAAAAATGGAGCAGGCAAGTCAACCTTACTTAAGAATATGGCCGGTTTGGTCTATCCTGTCAGTGGTACGATTGAAGTGTTACATTATAATCCCTGCCATCGCGAACCTGCTCTGCTTCAGGAAATCAGTTTTATTCCTGAGGAATTTCATTTACCTGCAGTGAAATCCGCCACTTTTGTAAAGGCGAATGCCGTCTTTTACCCCAAATTTGATCATCAGTATTTTCAGCAGCTGATCCACGAGTTTGAGATTCCGATCGAACAAAAGTTGGCCAACATGAGCTATGGGCAGAAGAAAAAATACATTATATCATTTGGTTTGGCTTCCAATACCAAAATCATGATTATGGATGAACCGACCAATGGACTGGATATTCCTTCAAAAGTACAATTTCGTAAGATTATGGCTTCAGCGATATCGGACGAACGCTGTGTTATTATTTCAACCCACCAGGTACGTGATCTTGACAACCTGATCGATGCGGTTATCCTACTGGATGAACATCGTGTGGTCTTGAATGCAGATGTGAATATCATTACAGATCGGATCAGTTTCAAAAAAGTGCGGGAGTTAAGTGACGATGTGCTCTATTCAGAACCCGCAATAGGGGGCTATAATACGATAGAGCTGAATACATTGGGCGACGATTCTAAATTAGATCTCGAACTCTTGTTTAATGCCGTTTTACAGAAAAAAGAATTGATTACAAACCTTTTAAACGTTACAGAAGATGTCGAACGTATTTAATTTTAATCGCTTATGTGCATTGATCCGCCGGCAATGGATTGCTGTGGGTAAAATCTATATGATGTCGATAGTGATCATTGCTGGAATCTTTATTGCTTTTTATGGATTTAGTATCAGTATGAGTTATGAAGATTTGAAAACTAATCCACAGCTGATGGCTAGCGTTTTGACTTTTAGACAACCTTTATTTTATCTTTTAGGATTGTTTTTTGTTACGATCATATCGAGCAGTTATTTTTCTGATTTGGGACAGAAGACTAAGGCTATTTTTGAATTGATGATTCCGGCTTCGCAGGTAGAAAAATTTCTTTCCGCATTATTTTATACTATTGTTGTCAGTATTTCGGCTTATATCTTACTCTTCTTTTTAGTCGATCTAGCATTTGTATCTTATTTGAAAAGTTTTGGAACCTATACCATAACTGAAACTTTACTATCGGGGGAGAAAGTGACACGTGAAAACCTAACCTATTTCTTTGAATTGAAAAAATGGGACTTCCTGCATTATTTTTACTTTTTACCTATTTTGTTAAACGGAATATTCTTACTGGGATCTATCGCTTATCAAAATTATCAATACATTAAAACAGCCATTACTATGATCGTGTATGTCGCCATTTGGATGATCACATTTGTTTATGTGATGAAACTAACCACGAATAATACAATTGGACTCGAGAACGGTAATTATTTTCAAGATGAAGTTCATGTATTTCAGCTCTTCTTCGGAATAGGAATTATTTTATCATTGATATTTTTAAGTTTAGCATTTTTGAAATTAAAGGAAAAGGAGGTTTAAGATGGATTTTAATGCTAATAAAGCCATTTATCTCCAGATAGCAGCGTATGTATGTGATCATATTCTGCTGGGGACTTGGAAAGTGGAGGATAAGCTGCCTTCGGTACGTGAACTTGCCGTACAATTGGAAGTAAATCCAAATACCGTGATGCGCACTTATGATCTGCTGCAACAAAAAGAAATTGTTGTCAATAAACGAGGAGTTGGATTTTTTGTGACCGGTACATCGGTAGAAAATGTAAAGGCATATCGCAAAGCCGTTTTTTTAGAAGAAGATCTCAATCCGTTTTTTAGAAATATCTATTTATTGGAAATTAGTTTAGATGAACTCAAGCAACGGTATCAATCTTTTATCGAACAAAATTTTAAAAATAACGAATTATGAAACTGAGTAGTAAAATATTGATAGGCTTGGGGATAGCATTATTTATTATTCCTATAGTCACCACTTCTTATATTGTTGGCCATAATCGAGTGGACACAAAAGTGTACGAGGATATTCTTCGTCAAGAGGGAACCGATCCCAATACAAAAGATACGTATCTCAAAACAGTTAAAGGAAATGATTTTAAAAAGATCAGCATTACGGGAAATGATAGTTTAAACTATGTTATATCTATAAAATTATTTATTGTTAAAAGTGATAAGTATGCTGTTAAAATTGCAAAATCCGATGCCGAACGGTTAACAATATCATCTAATGATCATGCCGAGTTAAATATAAAATTTCATAATTCTGATAATTTAATTAATGTTCCCATCTATATTTTCACACCAAATCTACAAGAGATAGATATAAAAGATTTGATGGTTAATGAGTTTTCGACCAAGCAGGATGAATTAACGATCGTAGGAAACCATGTTTCAGGATTTATCATCAATGATGGAACAGAAATCAATAATTTTAATTTTATACTAAAACATTCCGAATTTGCAATCAATAATGGACAGCAAAATCAACAAGTTTCATCAAGTTTAAAACACTTATATGTTGATTTAGATAGTTCCAATGTTAATTTTGCAAAACAAAATTATGAAAGTGTCCAAATTAAAGCTAAAGATTCACAGGTTTATTTTACTGGTGAAAATGAGGGAAGGTATTTGAAAAATATGAATTTAGAGACTTTTGGGACCAATACGATTGGTTTCAGTGATTATCAAATTGGGGCTTTAACCGGAAAACTTTCAGATGAAACGAAAACAGATTTTACACTTTCTACCTTGCGCAAATTTTTAAAATAACCATTTAAACAAGGCTCTTATTAAACTAGAATCGCTCTTCAATTTAAATTGAAGAGCGATTCTTATATCCCATCAAACTATTTTGTACTTTTAACAGTAACCTCCGCCGCTTGATAGGTTTCAGGTTCTGCCTTATAAATTTTAAACTTTACTTCATAACCTTCCGGAGCATAAATGACGATTGGCATTCTACCATTATATTCCGTCATCACCGATGGAGCTTGCACAAAAGTATTCTTTTTTTCACCTTGACATAGCATTTTAGTCATCCCAACATTCCCATCTGTTTTGAATACATAGTAATGATATCCCCAACCCTCCAAATCTTTCTTCTCAAATTCTCCTGCGAGAAAATAACTATTGCACGCATCCGTCTCCACATATTTACCCGCAAAAAACTCAATTTTTTTATTGTTATCAGCAGCTATTCCAGCATGAGGCACTTCGATAACATATTTGACCATGCCTTTTTCTGGAGCAGGAAACACATGAGTGTCCTGTTTAAGTAATGTTTGCGCCATAGCAGATATAGATATCAATAAAGTAGCAACGACCATTCCTGTTTTTAACATTAACTTTTTCATATCTCTCGTTTTTTATCCTGTTTATTATAGAGGATTGGAATGATAATTAAGCTATAGGTTTAATCAATACCCGCTTATTTTTATCTTGAAAGACTATTTATCTCTTGATTGTAACGTTATTCGCTTGGTAAATAAGTTGTTGCTTGGTTTTTATGATGAAATAATTTTTTTTAGATCAGTGCACACCGTCAGGTGTACCTTTTGATTTGACAATGGTTACTGGGGCAGATAGCTCGCTTTGACCGTAATATTTGCTGTCTTCTTTCTAGAGGTGGTATTGAAGGCTCCTCCATATGAAAATTCCTCATTATCGTTTTGACCGGTGATCTGAAATACGCCAAGATCAGCCTTCACTAATTGTCCCAAAGAAGAAGCCGATTCTGCTGCAATATTTGCAGCACGCTGATGGGCATTTTTAGAAGCTTGAGAAATAAGTTCCAGTTTTAAATCTTCTAACTTAGAATAATAGTAATTGGGAGTGCTGGAGCTTAATTCCAATCCCTGCGAGATCAAGGTAGAGATTTCACGAGATGCATTGTCAACCTTATTAAGATCACGTGACTCAACACCAACGGTCTGCGACAAGGTATAACCTGAAAACGTATTATAACTCGTTCCCTTACCATCCGTATGGTATTCAAAGTCCTTAATGATATTAACCGCTTCAAATCTAATCTCTTCGGATTTCAGTCCTTGAGCGATCAAAAATTTACGTACTAATTCCCGATCTTCAGCAAGCTGATCAGAGGCGATTTTTAGATCAAAATTTTTGCGACTATAACTTGCGTTCCATTTTACTAAATCAGACTCAAAATCTTTCTTTGCGTTTCCGTTTACGGTGATCGTTTGCGATGACTTAAATTTATAGCGATAGGCGTTGCTAAAAAGACATGCCGCAACAATAATGACAATACCTGCAATGAGGGCAATGATGATTGGATTGTATTTCATAATCAGCTATTCTAATAAGGTTATTTGTACTTATACAGATTACATATGTAGCAATCATGATACCAAAAAAACTGCTAAATTTGAATTTAAATAGATAATTTGCAGTTTTTGAATTAGAGTATTAATATAAGTGATAAATAATGAATAAAAAAATCATTCTTATAGGATTGTTTGCAATGCATGGGACAGCATTATTAGCCCAAAAGAAACCACTGGATCATACCGTCTATGATAGTTGGCAAAGTTTGAGTGCCAGTGAAATAAGTGTAAGTGGTCAATACATATCATTTCAGGTTATCCCTCAAGAAGGGGATGGCAATTTCTATGTAAAAGATAATTTAAATAAAGCCGTATTTTCCTTACCGCGAGGCTATAATGCCCGTCTAACGCGCGATGAAAAACATATCATTTCATTAATAAAGCCTAAGTTTGTCGATACACGCCAGGCAAAGATCAAGAAAAAGAAGGCAGAAGATATGCCGAAAGATTCTCTTGCTGTGTATGCGATAGCAACAGGAAAACTGACCAAGTACGCGGATGTTAAATCATACAAACTGGCAGAAGAGGCTAGTGGATATTTCAGTTTTTTGACTGACGGAAAAACAACTGCACCTGCAGATACAACCGCGTCAAAGACTAAAAAAACAACTAAGATCAGTACTTTACATCTTTTTGATTTAGCGACGGGTGATACCCTTAATTTTCAGCAGGTCGATCAGTACGATTTTAATAAGGCAGGAGATAAACTTGTTTTTACCAAAAAAGCAGAAGCAAAAGACTCAACTTCCAATATCGCGGGCGTTTATTTATATGATCTGACGAATAAAACCCTTAAAAAGATCACAAATGGTCGTGGTACGTATAAGAACTTTACTTTTGATGACTTCGGAAATCAATTGGCCTATTTAGGCGATAGAAGTGCAGAAAAATCGTTGGTCAAGGATTTTAATCTCTATTATTATACCGCCCAATTGGATACAGCACGTATTGCTGTTCAAAAAAATACCACAGGAGTACCTGCGAATTGGGCTGTAAGTGGCGACGGAGATTTAAAATTCAGTAAAAATGGTCAAAAGCTATTTTTAGGTTTGGCTCCTATACCACGTGTCAGAGACACCACATTAGTTGATTTTGAGCATGCGAAAGTAGATGTCTGGCATTGGCAGGACGACTACCTGCAGCCGCAGCAATTGGTAAACTTAAAAAAAGATCTTGCACAAAGTTATTTAAGTGTATTTTATCCGCAGCAGGGAAACCGAGTTATCCCTTTAGTAGATGACAAATTCAATCCAGTACGGACAACCGTTGAAGCAGATCAAGAGTATGTGTTGGCAACCACGGATTTTGGTAGAAGAGTCCAAACACAGTGGGATTATCGCAGCAAGCAAGATGTATATGTCGTGTCAACTGTTTCAGGAGCTCGTCAATTGGTCGCTGAAAACTTATCTGGACAGGCGGTTTTATCTCCTGATGCACAGTATGTACTTTACTTCAACCAAGACAATGGCAATTGGTACTCCTATCAGATTGCTTCAAAGAAAGTCATCGTATTAAATGATGGTCTTCCAGTATCTTTTGTCGATGAAGATAACGATATGCCGGCCAAACCTAGCGGTTATGGTATGGCTGCGTGGGGAGCTAACGGCAAAGGGGTATATCTCTACGATAAATTTGATATCTGGTATTTTGCCTTAGATGGATCTGATAAATATCTGGCGACAAACGGATACGGTCGTGCATCAAGTACAGTATTGCGTTATAAGAATTTGGACCATACGCAAACTAGTAAATGGAAATCAAACACACTCGATGAGCGTCAACGTGTGATTCTGACTGCTTTTAACGAAAAAACGAAGGAAAACGGATTTTATGAAATGCGTGGAAAACGTAAAGATCCGAAAGTGATCATGATGGCACCTCACGTTTTTAGAAACCTTCAAGCATCTGACGACCAAAAGCAATTCATCTATACAAAAGAAGATTATGTTCATAGTCCTGATTTATATGTGAATAACAATACCTTTAAAAAGGAAGAGCAATTGACAGCGTTAAATCCGCAACAGGCCAATTACAATTGGGGAACAGCAGAGTTGGTACAATGGTCGACACCAGCAGGTCATCAAGCAGAAGGAATTCTGTATAAACCCGAAGATTTTGATCCCAACAAGAAATACCCTGTTATTGCTTATTTCTACGAAAAGTTAACAGACGGCTTGTACAATTATCAAGCCCCTGCACCGACACCATCTCGTTTGAATATCCCATATTTCGTGAGCAATGGGTATTTGGTTTTTGCACCAGATATTTCTTATGTAACAGGACAACCGGGGAAATCAGCTGAAGAATATATCAATTCGGGTATGAAGCATCTGGCACAGAATAGCTGGGTTGATTCTTCCAAATTGGGTATTCAAGGACAAAGTTGGGGAGGCTATCAGGTGGCGCATCTCATCACGGCAACAGATATGTATGCTGCAGCATGGGCAGGTGCACCAGTTGTAAATATGACCTCAGCTTATGGCGGTATCCGTTGGCAAACCGGTATGTCAAGACAATTTCAGTATGAAAATACGCAAAGTAGAATAGGTAAAACGTTGTGGGAAGCCCAAGATGCTTACTTGGCCAATTCACCGCTTTTCCATCTAGATAAAGTCAAAACGCCAGTCGTTATTATGGCAAATGATAATGATGGAGCAGTGCCATGGTACCAAGGTATAGAAATGTTTACGGCTTTGCGTCGTTTACAGAAACCGGTTTGGATGTTAAATTACAACGGTGATGAACATAATTTGTTGTTAAGACAGAATCGAAAAGATATCCAAATACGAGAGCAACAGTTTTTTGATCATTATTTGAAAGGTGCTCCTGCACCAAAATGGTTGAAGTCAGGAATTCCTGCCAAAGAAAAAGGAATAGATTGGGGATTTTCCGTAGATTAATATTAAAAAAGAGCTTATTTGTTACAAATAAGCTCTTTTTTTTATCGCTTATTTTATTTGTTGAAGGTTTTTAATAAAAAAATCAAAAAAAATTTCAATTTTTATTGAAAACAACATATTTTTACAAAGTAATTTGATGAAAAATCAAAACAAGGGTATTAAAAACTTAAAATCTGAATCATATAATGTCTAACTTAAGATTTCAATCTGTTGAAGCAGCTGCATCACGCAAAAACGCTTCTCTAAAAGTAGAAACAAAAAAAGCAACCGAAATTTACGGCAAGAATGTTTTTTCAATAGCGAAGATGAAAGAATATCTTCCTAAAAACTCCTACAAAGAGTTAGCACAAGCTATAGAGGAAGGATCTGCAATTTCTCGTGATTTGGCAGAGCATATTTCACAAGCCATGAAAAGCTGGTCACTATCTAATGGTGCTACACATTATACCCACTGGTTCCAACCGTTGACAGGATCTACAGCTGAGAAGCACGATGCTTTCTTCGAGCCGGATGATAATGGTGAGGCTATTGAGAAATTCACGGCCGATGCTCTGGTACAACAAGAGCCTGATGCGTCAAGTTTTCCAAATGGAGGTATCCGTAACACATTCGAAGCACGCGGTTACACGGCTTGGGACAGTTCATCACCCGCTTTTCTTTATGAGACAGGTTCAGGTAAGACATTATGTATTCCCACAGTTTTTGTATCCTATACAGGAGAAGCACTGGATTACAAAGCACCATTGTTAAAAGCTGTAAGTGCTATTGACAAAGCTTCTACAGATGTTGCACAATACTTTGATAAACAAATTACGAAAGTAAATGCTTCTTTAGGTATTGAGCAAGAGTATTTTTTAGTAGATCTTTCTTTATATAATGCACGTCCAGATTTACAATTGACAGGCCGTACCTTATTTGGTCACATGTCTGCCAAAGGACAACAATTAGATGATCATTATTTCGGAGCGATTCCAGAACGTGTCTTAGCGTTTATGGTAGATTTGGAAAATGAAGCCTTAAAATTAGGGATTCCATTAAAAACGCGTCACAATGAGGTAGCGCCATCTCAGTTTGAGTGTGCACCGATGTACGAAGAGATGAATCTTGCCATCGATCATAACCAATTATTACAAAATCTGATGGACCAAGTTGCATTGCGTCATCACTTTAAAGTATTATTGCATGAGAAGCCTTATAGCGGTGTCAATGGATCAGGTAAACACAACAACTGGTCATTAATTACCAACACAGGTGTTAATTTATTATCCCCAGGTAAAACTCCTAAGACCAACTTGATGTTTTTGACCTTCTTTGTCAATATCATCAAAGCCGTATATGAGCATGCTGACTTACTACGTGCTTCTATTGCAAGTGCAAGTAATGATCACCGTTTAGGTGCCAATGAGGCTCCTCCAGCTATTATCTCGATCTTCTTAGGATCACAGTTGGATGATCTTTTAGAAGAGGTAGAATCAGCTCGTGTGGCTAAGAAAGTAAAATCTGAAGCTAACTTATGGCACGGTATTCCTAAAGTTCCTGAATTGAGATTGGACAATACAGATCGTAACCGTACATCACCATTCGCATTCACAGGTAACAAATTTGAGTTTAGAGCAGTAGGTTCTTCAGCAAACTCAGCATTGCCAATGACCGTTTTAAATGTTATTGTAGCCAATCAATTGATTGAATTCAAAACCGAAGTTGACAAACAAATTAAAAAAGGAATCAAGAAAGATTTAGCTTTACTTAATGTTGTTCGCAAATACATCAAAGATTCAAAATCAATCCGTTTCGAAGGTAATGGCTATAGCGAAGAGTGGGAGAAAGAAGCAGAAGCAAGAGGTCTGTCTAATATCAAATCTACTCCTAAAGCATTAGACGTTTACGTTAAAGAAGAGACGATTCAATTATTTGAAAGACTAGGTATCTATACCAAACGCGAGAGTGAAGCACGTCACGAAATTTTGTTGGAAAACTTCTATAAAAAACTGCAGATCGAAGCACGTGTTATTGAAGAAATCGTTAACAATCAAATCGCACCTGCATGTTTGATTTACCAAAATGAATTGATCAAAAATGTTCAAGGCTTGAAAGACCTAGGTCTAGGTAAAGAAGCATATAGCTCACAATGGAATTTCTTAGAGCGTATCTCTTTACATGTAAACACGGTTCTTGAAAAAGCGGAAGCGATGCGTAAAGAGCGTAAAAAAGCAAATCAGATCGAAGATATGCGTGAGAAATCAATCGCTTATGATGAGATCGTGAAGCCTTATTTTGATGATATCCGTTACCATGTCAACAAATTGGAGAAAATTGTTGATGACCAAAAATGGCCATTACCAAAATTGCGCGAATTATTATTCATTAGCTAATCTCACTATTAAATAAACAAAGAAAAGCGATTCCGTCTGGAGTCGCTTTTCTTGTTTTTGAACATTTTGTAACAATCTCCTGTATTGTCATATTAATTTCATTTTATTGTAGGTTATGATCGCATCATTTCTTACATTTAGTTATTAAAAGAAGAAGAAAAAAATGAAGAAAATTAATTTTAAATACCGGAAATTATGCTTGGTCACGGCAGTCATTGCTGCGACGCTTTCTTTGAGTGCATTTATTCCAAATCAAGAAAAACCAAAGGAAGAAAAGTTTTCCAACCTCAAAGTATTGCCCAAAAATACGACTCCAGATCAATTGAAAGCAGTTATGCATGAATTCAATGCATCCCTAGGCGTAAAGTGCGGATTTTGCCATGCCCCTTCAAAAGATGATCCTAAGAAAATGGATTTCGCCAGCGATGAAAATAAACATAAAAATGTCGCGCGCGATATGATGAAAATGACTGCTAAAATCAATAAGAAATACTTTCATAAAAACGATAAAGAAGGGGAGATCAAAGCCATCTCCTGCAAAACTTGCCATAACGGACAGAAACATCCCGAGATGAAAATCGCGAGTCTATAAAATCGTACATAAAAAGGAAGCATCAGCTTTCTTTTTATGAGCATTGGGGATATTTTGATTCACGTTATCGTACGCACTGCGCGATCTTGGAAGACCAGATGCATATTTTCTGAGGAATGATTTTATTTGATGTAAAAATAAAATCATTCATAATCAGATATTTCCTTGCTAAGGTGTATTTTTATTTTGCATATATCAAAAGAATATCTACCTTTGCATCACTCCAAACAACGAAATACTTGTTTGAACGGACCGCCCGGATGGCGGAATTGGTAGACGCGCTAGTCTCAAACACTAGTGGGAAACCGTGCCGGTTCGATCCCGGCTCCGGGTACCGAAAAAGGATCTGAAGTTAATTCTTCAGATCCTTTTCTTTTTACATCCCCTCACACTTTATGCGCGTCAGCAGAGCTAAGCTAGATTAGAATTTCATTAGATAGCTATATTTTTACCCATTTTACCCCTAGCTTTCTTTAAATTTGTGAATTAAAGTACAATACCATGCAGATTTTAGTTGTAGAAGACGATAAACGGATCAGTGATTTTCTAATTAAAGGATTAGAAGAAAATGGTTATATGGTTACCTTATGCCGATCTGCTGAAGAAGTGATCGCAGATTTTCTGAATATCGCATGGGACTTATTGATTGTTGATATCATGCTTCCGGGTATGGATGGCAGGCAATTGGTGAGTACGCTGCGTTACAAGAACTGTCATGCGCCAGTGTTGATGCTGAGCGCATTGAATACGGTACAAGACAAGGTCGATTCCTTAGACCTAGGAGCGGATGACTACCTCACCAAACCCTTTCATTTTGATGAATTATTATCCAGGATCAAAGCATTGACCCGCCGCAGTCAGATTGGTTTCGAAATTAAAAAAAGCCAATGTATTCAAGTCGGTGCACTAACCATTGATAAGGATCAGTACAAAGTCTTTGACGGCGATCAGGAATTGGAACTGTCTCCCCGAGAATTTAAACTGCTGATGTACCTCGTTGAAAATCAAAATAAAGCAGTCAGTAGAATTCAGATCCTCAATGCTGTTTGGGGAATTAATTTTGATAATCAGACCAACGTGGTTGATGTGTATATCTCCTATGTTCGCAATAAGATCGAAAAGAAACAAAAGTATATATTTACAGTAAAGGGGGTCGGGTATCTATTTAAATTGGAGCAATGAATTTAAAGAATCGTCTTTCTGTATATGCTGCTTTTATTTTTGGAGTGATTATTTTGATCGCTTCGACGATCATCTATGTTTCCTTCTACACCAGAATGGAAGGGCAGGAGTTTCGAAATCTGGAAAGTAAAACCCTGCTGTCGGCACTTTTTTATCTGGAGAAAGATGAGGTGTCCTTTATTGAACATGAAACCATTAAAAATCAGCTTCAAAAGAATATTTCCAAACGTAATATCCTGGTCGTCGATTCGCTCAATCGACGTTATGACGGACAGATGGAAGAAGATATCCCCATTTCGGCTGAATTTTTTGATTTAGTGCGTAAACAAGACGTTGCACAACTCAAAACAGATGCATTTTTTTATAATGGACTTTATTATCATGATAATGAAGGCGATTTTGTAATCGTCACGCGAGCTTCAACCGCTGAATTTCAAGATCAAATGCAATTACTGCTCCATATCTTATTGGCAGTTTCTTTTATCGGGCTCATCTTGATCCTCATCTTTTCCCAATTTTTAGGCAATATTGCTTATGATCCTATCCTGAAGATGATCAACCAGATTAAAAAGAGAGACGATCAAAATTTTAATGAACCGATCGTTTTAAACAAATCCTATCAAGAAGTCCAGGAGCTGGTGGATACTTACAATCATTTTGTTGAAAAACTAAGCGAAACCTTTTCCATTCAGAAAAATTTCATTGACTATGTGTCCCATGAACTGCGGACTCCACTTGCAGCCCTCTTAGGTACGCTGGAAGTCAGTAAACAGAAACCTCGTACCGTCGAGGAACATGAGCAGGTCAATTTGCAGCTCAAACGGTACACCGAAGACCTTCGCGATACGATCGATCATATGATGATCCTTTCGGGAGCAAAGACCAATTTCGAAACCAAGATCATCCGTATTGATGAGGTGCTATGGGAGATTATAGAACAATTGACTTTGGTGCATGGCGCTCAAATCAATGTTGATATCCAAGTGGTGGACACGGACATCCTAAAAGTCGATGCCAATGATAAGCTCTTGCAACTTGCCATTCAAAATATCATTTTGAATGGGGTGAAATATTCCAATAATCAACCCATCGTGGTGCATCTCAAATCGCATACAGGTAGATTATTAGTTGAAATTATAGATCAAGGTATTGGTATCGCGCCAGAAGAACTTATTCGGGTCACCGAAAACTTTTACCGAGGAGAGAATGCCCAAGATTTCAATGGAAAAGGAATCGGTCTATCCTTAGCCAATGTAATTTTTAAATTGCACCATATCCGTATGGACATCAGCTCCAATAAACAGGGAACAACAGTTTCCTTGTATTTCTAATCAAATTCTAATCTACTTCGAAATTCCTGTTAATCTACCAACACTAGCTTTGCTAAAAATAGTAAAGAGTGAAGATATATTGGTTTATCGGTGTTTTGCTGTTGACAGTTGGTCAATCGCGAGCACAAACGTACACGTTACAGGAATTGAAAGATATGCTCTTGCAGCATAATGGGCAATTGATCGCTCAAAAATATCAGATAGCAGCCTCCGATGCACTGATTGTGCAAGAAAAATTATGGTCCAATCCCACCTTAAGTATCAGTGAAGTCAATCTCTGGAAGAATGGTACATCGGAGACATTGCCTTATCTGTTCGGAAAATATGGACAACAGCAACAAGTTGCGGTAGAACTGGAGCAACTGATTGAAACGGCTGGAAAACGTCAAAAAAGAGTCCATCTCCAATCGTTAGAAAAAGAAGGACGCCTTGCTCGAATACGAAGAACTGCTACGCCAATTGCAGTTTGAGCTCGATGAAGCCTATTGGAACTATACGGGAGTTTCGCGAAAAGAAGCGCTTTTAGATACCATAGTCAATCTATATCAAAATTTAGAACAGCAATATAAACGTCAGTCGGATCTTAATAATATTCCTAAATCTGACTATCTGCGTATTCAATCGGCCTTGATGAATTTTGAGAAAGATCGGGTAGAACTCTATGCCGACAAGAATAATTGGTTGACCAAAATTAAAATTTTGACCCAACAAGAAGCGATTGAAAATCTACAAATTGAACAAGCCGATATACGCTTGGATTTAACTCAAAAAATCCCGCTTGATATCGAAGATCAGTTATGGGATCAAAATATTGGCTATCAAAAGCAGATCAACGAACGGGATAAAGCACAGCAACAATTACGGATTGAAAAAGCTGAAAAGACCCCAAATCTAACCTTTCAGTTGAGCTATGATCGTGGAGGAAATATCATGCGTGATTTTGTAGGAGTAGGGCTGAGCATGGATCTACCCATATGGAATCGCAATAAGGGAAATATCAAAGCGGCAGAAAGTAGGACCAAGCATGCCGAATCCGAACAACAGGTCTTGCTCCATCAACTTAAAGGGCAGCTCCAAGATCTGAAATATCAAGTGCAACTTTATGAAGCTACCCTGTTGAAATCACAACAGATCGCATCCGAAGAACGAAAAGCCATGATTGCCAACTACCAAAAACATCTACAAAAGAAGCAAATCACCTTATTGGAGTTTATAGACTTTATCGAAGCCTATCAAGAAACCGAAACGGGTATTGTCGATATGACCCTATCTTATCAATTGGCGTTTGCTCAGCTGCAATATTTAACAGGACAAAAATTTTAATAAGATCATAATGAAAACCAAATTAACATATGTATCGATGGTTGTTTTGATAAAATTGCTATCAGGATGTGCAGCTGATAGCACCACAACTACAACCGGGCATGTTGCTGATACTACCAAATTTTGCCTGAGTGAGCAGATGAAAAAAACGACTGTTATCAGTCCAATTGATCGTTTACCGATCACCGAACAACTGTCTTTATCCGGAAAGATCGATTACAATGAGAATGATCTGGTGGCTTTTAGAAGTTTATTGGAAGGTACAGTAGAACGTGTCGGATTTGAACTGGGTGATTATGTCAAGGCAGGACAAATATTGGCCACCATCAAATCAACACATGTACAAGAGCTATTTCAAGAACAGCGCAATTTCCAGAATCAAATCGCGATGGCGACCAAACAATTGCAGACCAAAAAAGAATTGCTACAGGACGGGATGGTTGCAGGTACCGAAGTATTGACCACAGAACATGAGTTAGCAAGCTTAAAAATAGAATTAGACCGCGTACAACAAGTCTTAAAAATGTATCGCGCCAAAGGGCAGGGATCCTTTGAAATTGTAGCACCCAAAAACGGCTACATCATTCAAAAAGCAGTCAGTGTCGGTCAGAGTATTTCGGCAGATCAAGATCCGCTTTTTTCGATATCCAATCTCAAGCAAGTGTGGGTGATGGTCAATATCTACGCCAATAATTTGAAATACATCAAGGAAGGCGATGCGGTAAAGGTAAAAACGATCGCACAGCCTGATATTTTTTATGCCGGTAAAATTGATAAAATATACCATGTATTTGATGACAATGAACACGTATTAAAAGCGCGTGTGGTTTTGGAAAATCAAAATTTACAGTTGATGCCCGGTTTAGCAGCCGATATCATTATCGACAAGTCCAATGCAGGAGCTGAAGCCTATGCAGTGCCCAATGCCGCCATTGTCTTTCACAACAATAAAGAATATGTCGTTATTTATAAAAATGACTGTGCTATTTCGACCAAACGCATTACGACGCTCGCATCCAATGAGCAATATACATTTGTTCAGGAAAAATTCGAACAAGGTGAGCAGGTCATCAGTAAAAATGCCTTGTTATTATTTGAACAGCTAAATCCCTAAGGCATGCAGAAGTTAGTACAAAATATCGTGACCTTTTCGTTGCGAAATACCACCGTTATTCTTTTTGCAACGATAGCATTGCTATTTGGGGGTATATATGCCCTACGCCATACCGCTATCGAAGCATTTCCCGATGTAACCAGTACGCGCGGCCGTATCATCACGCAGTGGCCCGGTAGAAGTGCAGAGGAGATGGAAAAACTGGTCACCTTACCGATATCAAAGGTGATGAATAGTATACCGCACAAGTCCAATATTCGGTCCATATCCTTATTTGGTCTCTCCGTGGTGACCGTACAGTTTGAAGATGGAGTCGATGATTTTTATGCACAGCAGTATATCTCCAATAAACTGAGCGGCGTCCAGCTGCCCGAAGGTGCCAGTGCTGAAATTGAACCTCCCTCGGGAGCGACAGGAGAAATCTTTCGCTATGTGATCAAAAGTGATCTTCCATTGAAGGAAATTACAGCCATACAGGACTGGGTGATTGAGCGCGAATTGCTTTCTGTCTCTGGAGTTGCCGATGTGGTAAGCTTTGGTGGAGAAGAGAAAACCTATGAAATCAAAATCAATCCAACAGAATTGAAAAATTTTGACCTTTCTCCATTAGATGTTTATGAAGCCGTATCCAAGTCCAATGTCAATGTGGGTGGAGATGTCATCGAACAGGGAAGTCAAGCGTATGTCGTGCGTGGAGTAGGTCTGTTAGATAAGATCGAGGATATTGGCAATATTACGATTAAATTAAATGGTTCTACCCCCATTTTAATTAAGAATGTGGCCGAAGTGGTCATCTCCCATAAGCCCCGTTTAGGGCAGGTCGGCTACAATGAACACAACGATATGGTCGAAGGGATTGTGGTCATGCTGCGTGGAGAAAATCCATCAGCTGTAATTGAAAATCTGAAAGCAAAAATTACCGAACTGAACGAACGCACATTGCCCGACAATGTGAAGATCGAAACTGTTATCGACAGAACCAAATTGGTAGACAATACCGTCAAGACGGTATCTAAAAACTTGGTCGAAGGGATCCTGTTGGTATCACTGATTGTTTTTATTTTTCTTTACAACTGGAAGTCCACCTTTATCGTCGCCTCGGTCATACCGCTCGCATTCCTATTTGCGATTATTATGCTCAAAATACAAGGATTGCCGGCCAACCTGATCTCTATGGGATCTTTAGATTTTGGACTGTTGCTGGAGGGAACCCTTGTTATTGTCGAAACTGTTTTCGTTGCCATGGCTACCTTATCGCATCGGGTAGGACCCGAGCGTTTTGCCAAAATGAGCAAGCTGGGGGTGATCAAGAAAAGTGCAGGTAGTGTAGCCTCCTACATCTTCTTTGCATTGCTGATTTTGATCGTTGCACTATTGCCTATCTTCTCCTTTCAAAAAGTAGAGGGAAAGATGTTTACACCATTGGCATTTACATTGGGTTACGCGTTATTAGGATCGCTGATCTTAAGTTTGACCTATGTTCCGGCGATGTGTAAATTGTTGTTTACCAAAAATATGGAGGAGAAGGAAAATATGATCACACGATTTTTCCAGAAAACAATTTTTGGTATGTATGCCACCGCATTCCGATATAAAAAAGCTACTATTGGTCTATTTTTAGGCATTTTAGCCTTATGTCTTTTCAAATTTATGCACTATGGATCTGAATTTTTACCCAAGCTCAACGAGGGAGCCATTTACATCCGTGCGACTTTGCCCAATAGCGTCAATTTGAAAGAATCGACCCGTTTGACGACAGAAATGAAAAAACTGATGCAGAAAGATTGTGAAGAGATTGATTTTATTTTAACACAAACTGGTCGACCAAATGATGGAACAGATCCTACCGGATTTTTTAATATCGAGTTCAATGTTCAGTTGAAAGATGCGAGCGACTGGAAGAGAAACGTATCCAAAGAAGATATTATTCAAGAAATGCGAGCCAAATTAGATCACTATCCCGGTATTACATTTGGATTCAGTCAGCCCATCCAAGACAATGTGGAAGAATACGTCGCCGGTGTCAAGAGTTCATTAGTCATCAAAATCTTTGGCGACGATCTCTACGATCTGGAGAAATATGCAAATCAAGTGGCCAAATCCATTTCAAAGGTTCAGGGTATTACCGACCTCAATGTGTATAAGAATATTGGATTACCGGAATTGAAGATTCAGTTGCACGATTCAAAGATGGCAAAATATGGGATTCAGACACGCGATGTACAGGCTGTTATTGAAATGACGATCGGCGGACAGGCAGCGACGACCTTTTATGAGGGCGATCGACAGTTTGATGTCATCCTTCGTTTTCAAGAAGCCTATCGCGATACGCCCACTAAAATTGGCAATATTTTGATCCCCACCAGTAATGGGCAGAATATCCCTTTACAGGAAATAGCAAGTATCAATTACCAGACAGGACCTGCATTTATCTATCGTGAAGGCAATAGCCGTTATATCGGTGTTGGATTTAGCATCGACGGCCGTGATTTGGGCAGTACCATCGCAGAAGCCAAAGAAGTAGTAGCCGCAGAAGTCAGTCTGCCAAAAGAAAATCATATGGAGTGGGCAGGAGAGTTTGAGAGTAAAGAACGTGCTGCCAAGCAACTGGCTTTAGTAGTTCCGATTTCTTTAGTTCTGATTTTATTGTTGCTATATGCCAATTTTGGCAATGTAAAAGATACCGCTATTGCCTCGCTCACGTTGCCTTTTGCCTTTATCGGAGGATTTATTTCACTTTGGGCCACAGGTACCATCTTTGGGATATCGGCAGGTATTGGTTTCATTATCCTATTTGGCGTCGCCACGATTGATGGGATCGTACTCATTGGCGTTATCCGCGACAACCTCAAGCATAAAATGAAATTGAAAGATTCCATTATACAAGGAGTCCGAAGCCGGATCAGACCTGTAGTCATGATCGCCTTAATGGGATCGATGGGTCTACTGCCTGCAGCCCTCTCAACAGGGATGGGTTCTGAAATCCAGAAACCACTGGCCATCATGATTGTAGGTGGACTGTTGATCTGTTTGGTGCTTTCGTTCACCATTTTACCCGTTGTTTTCTATCTCGCTTATCGTAAAGAAAAAGCGTAAACCCTATGGAAATATAGCGTAATAAAACCCTCAATGAGTACATTGAGGGTTTTATATTGATGTTATCTGTGGTTTCGATAGGGAGGTTTATTTAAGATATCGCGCAGCTCTTCTTCCGAATATTTTTTACCTCCCCTAAATGCTAACTTAAAATGACACACGAGCCGAAGATCATTCATAGAAAAAAACCTCTTTTCGTAAATATCTCTTGAATATCCGGTCAGTTCCTGTAATTTATCCCGGGGCATACCATTTGGATATCCATGTGCTAAGCTTTTTGCTTTATAAAGTTCGGCAAGTTGTTTTTTCGTGAGCTTACATCTAGTCGGTGTTTTATGTGCAGGTTCATGTCCTATCGATAGAATAAAATCATTCAAAGGTTGGTTGAGATTCCAAACGATACCACTAGGTGATATTTTCATCTTTTTAGCCAGTTCTTTTGCGGTTGGCTTACTTGTATTTTTCTTCAGATTCAAGTAGTGGTCTTTAACGCTAAATTTAGTCACCGGTATCTTTGTTCCTGCCATATAGCACAGATTATTCCACCCAAACTTTTCTTTCAGGTACCATAGCGAAGGAAAATTTTCAGGTTTCAGTTTTTCATATGTTTTGCCGTATTTAATTTTATGTTTTTTGATGAGGTTGATGACCTCTTCTTTCGCTTCGGCATCAGTCATCGTTGTGATTCTAAAATAGGGACGGAGACCGACGTATTCGAGCACATCTGGCCATGAATTAAGTCCAAAATGTGTAAAATACGACAAATGATTGTAAAGACCATTCTTGGCTCGGCAATCTCCAATAGTTGGGACCTTTTGATGTTTCAGATAGTATTGCAGTAAGGAGTTTTTAAGTTTCATCTTGGACGGTACCCTTCGCGAATTAGGTTCATAGCCGGCAGCAGCTATAAATTTATTCCACGATCCAAAATATTTAGATATAGTACCATTTTTCCTGGTAAATTCTCGACGCATCGGGATGCGTCCATGTAATTGATAAAAATCATGTACCATTTTAAACAATTCCTCGGTAATCTGTGCTGTTGTTTTTTTTACGTTAGGTTGATAGCCTGCAGCAGCTATAAAATTATTCCAGGTTCCAAAGTACCGACGCGCGATCGTATTGATAGCTTCACGTTCACGCCTTATCGGAATCCGACCATGTTGATCATAAAAATCTCTGATCTCGGAAAAGGCATTCGCAATAATTTGATCTTTATTTTTATTCAAGACTTATTATTTTATTAAAAATAGGGTTATAATATTGTCTTTAAATTAAGAAGTTAAGTGCAACTTTCAAAATATACTTTAAAATAGAGGATGATACAGGCCTATTTTTAATAATTTTACAACAGGATCAGATTAATCGCCAATCATTTCTTCAATTATGAGTAAATTAGCACATAGAAAGAGTAGGATTGCGTATTAAAGAGCGCTCCTGTCATTTTTCTGTTCAATATATTTTTATTAAAAACTCATATGGCAACACCTGATATTAAAATAGCCTGTTTTGGCGAAGTACTATGGGATATATTCCCGGGAGGAGATCGAAGAGCTGGAGGAGCACCTTTCAATGTCGCTTACCATCTCTCTAAAATGGGCGTTGAAGTCAATATGATCAGCAGTGTTGGAAATGATGAATTAGGCCGTGAACTATTGCAAAAAATACAGGACTGGAAAATCTCGACAGCAGGAATACAGATCAACAATACCTATCCAACAAGCACCGTTGTCGCTACGATCGATGAACATCATGATGCGCACTATGATATTGTTAGCGACGTAGCGTGGGATTATATGGAGTTCAATCCTGTCAACCAGGCTATGGTAGCCACATCCGATGCACTGGTTTTTGGATCATTGGCTACCCGCAACGAACGAACAAGAAACACCCTATTCCAATTGTTAGAAGCGAGTTCATACCCTGTTTTCGATATCAATCTGCGTGCGCCACATTATGATGTACATGTTATAAAAGATCTGTTGTATAAAACGCACTTGGCCAAATTTAATAAAGCCGAACTGCGTATGCTGATTGATTTTATGGGTAAGTCGTATACCACAGAAGAGGATAGTGTGAATTTTCTGCGAGATACCTTTGGTATTGGAGAGGTGATCGTATCCAAGGGGAGTAAAGGAGCGCTATATGCCGATCATCATGATTTTTATTCCATACCGACCATTCCTATTCAAGTAAAAGATACTGTTGGTAGTGGTGACTCCTTTTTGGCCGGTTTTTTATCCAAAAGATTGGAGCAGGGAACTTCCGCAACCGCAATGATGCATCAAGCCGTTTCCTTAGGCGCATTTGTTACTGCTCAGGAAGGCGCTTGTCCAGAATATACATTAGCAGATTTTATTTCCTTTCGAGAGGCAGCCGCTCAGAAGCATGGATAAGAACTAAGGTAATTTTTCATTTTACTTAATGAGTGATATTTGAGGCATACAGTAGTTATTTTGCTCTTTATGCATTTTATTTCGTACATTAGATTGTGATTATTTTATATTACTTTAATGAATGAAATAATACGCATTAATACTGAAAAATTATGCTTATGAATGATATAGTGGACATTAGCTTGCTGTCGGATAAAGCCATTCTTCAAAAAGTTGGTTGGTTTATTCAACAGACCCGGATCAAGCAAAACCTAACCCAAAGCGAGTTGGCAGCACAAGCCGCTATTAGCCGCTCTACCTTAAGTTTGGTCGAGCGCGGAGACAATATATCGCTCATCAATCTGATTAAAATATTACGCACCTTAAATGCGCTGTATGTGTTAAATGATTTTGAAGTAAGAGAAGAATTAAGCCCTTTACAACTGGCAAAGGGCGAAAAGCAGCAACGTAAACGAGCCTCTAGATCACAATCTGAGCATCCAGATATAAACGATTTGGGATGGTAACGACAGCATTTATCAATATCTACGGGCGGCGCGTAGGCGCAGTCGCCTGGGATGCAGACCGAGGTCTTGCTAGTTTTGAGTACGACCCCAAATTTCCAATAGACCGCTTTCCTATTGCCCCCATTAAAATGCCGGCAAAAAATAGAGTATATAATTTTCCGGAATTCAGGGATAGTGAAACTTTCAAAGGTTTGCCCGGGCTTTTAGCAGATGCTTTACCAGATCGTTACGGGAGAGATTTAATAAATGCCTGGCTTGCCCGACAGGGGCGTCCTGATAATAGTCTGAATCCCGTAGAGTTGCTCTGCTTTATTGGTAAACGTGGAATGGGAGCCTTAGAATTCGAACCCGTGTTGAGCAAGGAGTCAGCTTCTTATGAGGTAGAATTAAGTGATTTGATCGAAACCACAAAAGCTTTATTGGAGAACAAGGAGACCATCAACCTAAAAACCAATAAAAGCATGGAAGATGTGATGTTGGATGTGTTGAAGATGGGAACTTCGGCAGGAGGTGCACGTCCCAAAGCCATCATCGCCTATAATGAACAGACAGGACAGGTGAGATCTGGACAAACGTTAGTTGACGAAGGTTTTGAGCATTGGTTAATCAAGTTTGACGAGGTGAGCGACGTGCAATTTGGTGTGTCAAAAGGATACGGAAGAGTCGAGATGGCTTATTATCAGATGGCCATAGACTTTGGTATTGACATGATGGAATCGCGATTGATTGAAGAAAATAATCGGGTGCACTTCATGACCAAACGTTTTGATCGTATAGCCGGCAATCAAAAAATTCACAGCCAGACATTGTGTGCCTTGCAGCATTATGATTTTGCAAATA
The DNA here is from genome assembly GCF_056711605.1 of Sphingobacterium sp. MAE. Classification (NCBI taxonomy): domain Bacteria; kingdom Pseudomonadati; phylum Bacteroidota; class Sphingobacteriia; order Sphingobacteriales; family Sphingobacteriaceae; genus Sphingobacterium; species Sphingobacterium sp. MAE. The sequence continues at coordinate 1,375,525 of NZ_CM160044.1, forward strand.
TTTCCTCCTATAGCTATGAGCAAGTCTTTCAAACCATGCGTCAGTTGCGGTTGAGCTATGCAGAAGCAGAGCAAATGTACAAGCGCATGGTCTTTAATATCATCGCACGAAATTGTGACGATCATACCAAGAACTTTGCCTTTTTAATGGATCGCAGAGGAAAGTGGACATTAGCACCTGCATACGACATCTGTTTCGCATACCGTCCTGACAGTGTTTGGGTGAGCCAGCATAATTTAAGTGTCAACGGCAAGCGCAAGGATTTTTTGAGAGCAGATCTATTGACGATAGCCGAGCAAAATTCCATTCGATATCCGGAAAATGCAATCAATGACTGTCTGCAAATTGTACGTAATTGGAAAGATTATGCCACGAGATGTGAAATAGATCAGGAGAAAAGAGAATTAATAGACCACGCTCTTATAAAGGAATTGAAATAAACCGTTTTCTATCCTGCACCAGCAGGTTAAAAGTGAAGAAATCTTTCCCGTCGGAATGAGCGAGCGGAGGTATTAACCAACCTCATTCTTCAAGGTGATAAATTCCTTTTCAAATTCTTTAGCATAGTTATATCCAAACTGATATATCTGATCCACTTTACTGGTGTCAAATGTTTTAAACTGATTGATCTCCTCCGGCTGTAAGAATATATCGCAATCACCAGGAGCTTCAGCCCTAATATTGGAAGTCGTGATCCGGATGATGCGCTCCACAATCTGTTTGTAGTTGAGTCTACCTTCGGAACGGTTGACCGGATTGACATTGATGCCGATACTTTTGTTGCAGGTCGCTTTGATCTGCTCCACCGGAAAGTTATTCACTATTCCTCCATCACACAGAAAACGGTTGTTTTTATAAGCTACAGGTTGAAATACCAAAGGAAAACAGCAAGAAGATTTAACCGCAAAAGATAGTGAACCTTGATTGAATATCAGTGACTCCGCATTGGTTAAATCCGTAACGGCAACATAAAGCGGCATTTTTAAGCCTTCGAAACTGTCGTGAGGAATATACTTTTTAATGATTTTTTCAAAAATATCTGCACTAAACAGTCCATCCGTTCTAATAGAAAAGTCAGAATAGGTGAAGAATTTTTCTACTTTTACCAGTTCCAATATCTCTAGCGGAGCGTATCCTTCGGCTATAAAAGCACCAACCAAAGCGCCAGCGCTTGCGCCCGATATCGCATGAAGTTGTATATCCAATTCCTTCAGGTATTGCAGTATGCCCAAATGCGCGATTCCTCTGAAACCACCACCAGATAGTGTAATTCCTATTTTGTTGTTTACAATCATTTCAATTTTCTGTAAGAATGCCTATTTCAACTCACCATCTTCGCAACATTTTTTCTCCGTTATCGGATTGATGGCTTTAAAATCAAATTTAAGTTTATTCGGTCAAATAACCAGTAAGTTATAGGGTTTAAATATCGACTGAACTTGGGTGTTACTTGACTACACAGTAGCATTAGGGCTTTGTTAAGAAGATAAAATCAAATTCCTCATAGCAGATATTTATTTATATTCTGGTTTTCCGTATAATTTGTTATAATATTTAACTGTATCTTAACGAAATTTTTAACTTATAGAATGAATATGAAAAAATTATTACTATTGTTTTTAGCGGTAGGTACATTAGTGAGTTGCAGTAAAAGTGAAGACTCCAATCCTGAATTTAAAATTAACCAAAAAGAAGTTAAACTAAATTATGATGGTAGTTTCAACTTTAAGGTGGAGAATGCTTCCAATGTTTCTTGGACATCATCTGATGAATTTGTGGGTACAATTGGTTCAGATGGTAAATTTGAGGCGAAACATATCGGAGAAGTGACTATTACGGGAAAAGTAGGTGGTAGCTCAGTTTCAGCCAAAGTTGTCGTTGAGCCATACATTACAGGCGTTGTGGAGCCATTTTTTGATTTTACAAAAGGAGCTTCTAGCGTAAAATCGTATGAGAAAAGAAAACTCATATCGGAAACATCAACATTTATTTATTATAGTGATGCAAATAAATATGTTACAAACTCTCTTTATAGTTTAGAAGGTGGTGTTCTGAAAAGCTCAGCATTAATGTTTGTCTCATCAAGTGCTGAAAATGTGGTAAAATTTTATGGTGAAAGATATAAATTTGACGGTTATGAGGATAAAATTGGCTTTTTCACAAGTAAAGATGCGAAAATCATGGTAGGAGTTACTGTAGATGCTAACTTAGGATTAGTCGCTCTTTATATGCCTAATACTTCAAAGAATAAGGCTTCCATAAAAATGGCTAGCAAGGATTATCATTCGGTTATTAAAAATATTAAATAGTCGAATTGAAATTTTAATTTTTAACAAAAATCCTTACATCGTACTGTAAGGATTTTTTTATGTTAACCTATTTATATAGAGAGACAAAACCAATATTTTACTTCCAGTATGGTGCGATTAGAGGTGGTGGTAACGAAAATGAAAATGAGCCAGTTGTAAGATTTCAATTCCAAGATGGTGCGATTAAAGTTAACGGCGACCGAGGTGTGGTCGCTTCATGTTCTTAATTTCAATTCCAGTATGGTGCGATTAAAGGGCAACAGCCCGAAGCAACAAGGTTTCAGTCTGTTTATTTCAATTCCAAGATGGTGCGATTAAAGGCCGCGCAGTTGGCGCGTGTGCGGCAGCCCTAGAGGATTTCAATTCCAAGATGGTGCGATTAAAGGTTTTGCGCCATTTAGCCACATTTTTAAAGATTAAAGATTTCAATTCCAAGATGGTGCGATTAAAGGATCGTCATGACAGATATCTTGCTCATGTCCGCAGTAATTTCAATTCCAAGATGGTGCGATTAAAGGCTTAGGAATACCTAAGTACAAGACTGCAGAGATACTATTTCAATTCCAAGATGGTGCGATTAAAGGTAAGCCACCATCCACCAATATGATCGGTTATAGATATTTCAATTCCAAGATGGTGCGATTAAAGGAAGCAAGGGATCCTTTAAAGTCACCTGCAACTCGACTATTTCAATTCCAAGATGGTGCGATTAAAGGTCCGCTCTTTTATTCATTTTGTTTGTCGTAATAACATATTTCAATTCCAAGATGGTGCGATTAAAGGTTAGGTAATTACGCTCCTATCTTTCAACAAGTGGAATTTCAATTCCAAGATGGTGCGATTAAAGGGAATCTTCAAGCCGAAGTTGATTATAAGCTAACCAAATTTCAATTCCAAGATGGTGCGATTAAAGGTAGTAAAACTGAAAACTAAGGTTGAATACTTAGAGGTATTTCAATTCCAAGATGGTGCGATTAAAGGATTAAATCATTTATAGAAAATAATTTTGACACCTCTATTTCAATTCCAAGATGGTGCGATTAAAGGGAGGCTTAAGGAAAGAAGGTAAACCCTGCTAGCCAATAGATTTCAATTCCAAGATGGTGCGATTAAAGGGAGCAAGGTACAATAACAAGTGTTAACAAGCCTAATTATTTCAATTCCAAGATGGTGCGATTAAAGGAACAATTAGCGAAGATCAGGAATACTTACGGCATATTTCAATTCCAAGATGGTGCGATTAAAGGAGACCTCAGCGGTCAGTCGCAGAATTATATTCTGTTATTTCAATTCCAAGATGGTGCGATTAAAGGTTGGCGGCCCGATCATGACACCTACGGGATTATCTTAATTTCAATTCCAAGATGGTGCGATTAAAGGGCTTTAGCGGCAGCCCTAAATACGCCGCCTTTATCAATTTCAATTCCAAGATGGTGCGATTAAAGGTAGTTACAGCCATATGTTACCAAGTTAAAACTTTATTTCAATTCCAAGATGGTGCGATTAAAGGTTTTTAGCTCATCTCGACCCTCTTTAGTAAAAGATAAATTTCAATTCCAAGATGGTGCGATTAAAGGCCTAGAGGTGTGGATATAAAAGCCCAAGCCGCCTTGGATTTCAATTCCAAGATGGTGCGATTAAAGGGCGGCGATGGCTTTAACACGCGAAGAACCCGCAATGAATTTCAATTCCAAGATGGTGCGATTAAAGGTACCACCATCTTGTTCTATAGCGATCTTATATTCATTTCAATTCCAAGATGGTGCGATTAAAGGAGTCATTACCTTTAAGCGATTCTTTTCAGGTCGATCAATTTCAATTCCAAGATGGTGCGATTAAAGGTTTGCAACAGCAGGTTAGGTACGCAATTGAATTCTAATTTCAATTCCAAGATGGTGCGATTAAAGGCCAGTCGCAGGATCTCGACCTACTAAAGAACCTTCATTTCAATTCCAAGATGGTGCGATTAAAGGAGGAGATTTCTATTACTCTCCTTACAATCGCACACAGATTTCAATTCCAAGATGGTGCGATTAAAGGTATGATGCAACTACAGAAATAAAGCCTGTTCCCCCATTTCAATTCCAAGATGGTGCGATTAAAGGCATTACACCAGGAGAAAAATTATATGCAAAAGTTATTTCAATTCCAAGATGGTGCGATTAAAGGCATTAAAGGCAGGATAGAATCCTCCACCGACAGCACGATTTCAATTCCAAGATGGTGCGATTAAAGGGCTGCTGAAGACATCTCTAATGCGGTATTCCAAATATTTCAATTCCAAGATGGTGCGATTAAAGGGAAGTTCAAAAAGATTGTAATCCGTGCCCATTGTTAATTTCAATTCCAAGATGGTGCGATTAAAGGTTCCAATACGGCAAAAATGCCTGTGATTTTGACAACATTTCAATTCCAAGATGGTGCGATTAAAGGAGTTAGTTGGTGACGTATTGACGGTCGGTTTTGCAATTTCAATTCCAAGATGGTGCGATTAAAGGACTGGGTGTAGAAAAAGTCTTTGAAAATAAAGACACATTTCAATTCCAAGATGGTGCGATTAAAGGTCCCGTCCATGTATTGTTGGAAGGTCTTGCCTATAGATTTCAATTCCAAGATGGTGCGATTAAAGGTATGGGACTGGCGAAACAATTCGACCTCTTTGTGATATTTCAATTCCAAGATGGTGCGATTAAAGGTGTTAGAATTATTCATGCTAGTAAGCATTATTGTAAATTTCAATTCCAAGATGGTGCGATTAAAGGGTTATAATTGAGTATGTTAAAGAACGATGTCATTTTCATTTCAATTCCAAGATGGTGCGATTAAAGGAAGCACCAATCACACAGCGTAACTTTGTAGATTGTAGTATTTCAATTCCAAGATGGTGCGATTAAAGGATTCGTAGTCGGATTCCTATTTATAGGCTACACACATTTCAATTCCAAGATGGTGCGATTAAAGGTCAATATGTTAAATACTTAATTCTAACGCCTTAAAAATTTCAATTCCAAGATGGTGCGATTAAAGGAAATTTGCGTTAACTAGTTTTTTAACTGTATTCATATTTCAATTCCAAGATGGTGCGATTAAAGGTACTTTTTGCGCGTGTACCATACTACTAAGCTAGATTTCAATTCCAAGATGGTGCGATTAAAGGCAGCATCTCGTCGAACTTGCACCCTGCGTTATATATTATTTCAATTCCAAGATGGTGCGATTAAAGGAAACCGGAAGCGCGTTCGTTACGGGTGTTTTTCAAAATTTCAATTCCAAGATGGTGCGATTAAAGGTTCATGCCTTCGACCTTTAATGATGCTAACCGAAATTTCAATTCCAAGATGGTGCGATTAAAGGATCCGTTGTTCGATATAACAACACCAAGTGTTAATAATTTCAATTCCAAGATGGTGCGATTAAAGGTTTTGACGTTGACGGTCTGGAGATCAAAGCACGTAATTTCAATTCCAAGATGGTGCGATTAAAGGTAGAATCGAATCAGATGTTCAATAACGCGAATATGCGATTTCAATTCCAAGATGGTGCGATTAAAGGATTCCTGAGAACGCGACAAAAATTACGGGAAGCGGAATTTCAATTCCAAGATGGTGCGATTAAAGGTAGAATCGAATCAGATGTTCAATAACGCGAATATGCGATTTCAATTCCAAGATGGTGCGATTAAAGGTACCGTAGGCGGGCTATTGAATTTTATGTCTTCGCCATTTCAATTCCAAGATGGTGCGATTAAAGGAATCAGCCGCTTTAGTTATCGTGAATCGTTTAAATATATTTCAATTCCAAGATGGTGCGATTAAAGGTATTAGCTTATTTATAATTGTATTTGCTGAAAAGCTATTTCAATTCCAAGATGGTGCGATTAAAGGCAAGGTCCGAAAACATCCGGTAGCCGCTGCGCTTCTATTTTCAATTCCAAGATGGTGCGATTAAAGGGTTCAATTTGGAGGTGATAAAGATCGTACTTTCAGAATTTCAATTCCAAGATGGTGCGATTAAAGGTAATACAGCAGATAGTGCTGCTATTGTAGCGCCTATATTTCAATTCCAAGATGGTGCGATTAAAGGAAGGATATCGCTAAATCATTGCTTCATCAGCTTGTAAATTTCAATTCCAAGATGGTGCGATTAAAGGTTTTTTGTTTTCTTTTTTGTAACGGTAGCCATTTCATTTCAATTCCAAGATGGTGCGATTAAAGGAACCTTACAGGCGTGTTCGAGCTTCCGAAGGCCGTATTTCAATTCCAAGATGGTGCGATTAAAGGTCGTATTACAACACATCCCCGCACCCCTTATAAACTATTTCAATTCCAAGATGGTGCGATTAAAGGTATTGAAGACAATGAAATCATGAATTGGTATAAATCAATTTCAATTCCAAGATGGTGCGATTAAAGGCAGACGCCAATAAAACAATCGAAATACCTTCCGATATTTCAATTCCAAGATGGTGCGATTAAAGGTCCTTATAGTCCCTACGAAGCAATTCAAGTACACTATTTCAATTCCAAGATGGTGCGATTAAAGGGTGCTATCAACACTGAGGAAGAAATTGATTTACTAAATTTCAATTCCAAGATGGTGCGATTAAAGGAAGGTGCAAACAATAATATTAACATGCAAATATATCGATTTCAATTCCAAGATGGTGCGATTAAAGGTCAAAGAGAACCTAATAAGCCGCGTTGATGGATACGATTTCAATTCCAAGATGGTGCGATTAAAGGAAAGCAAGCTTGATGAAGGCACGCTTTTTCAATCAAATTTCAATTCCAAGATGGTGCGATTAAAGGTGATGTCGTTTTTCTAAGCAATACTACCAAATCTATATTTCAATTCCAAGATGGTGCGATTAAAGGCAGCTGAGTTAACGCAGGAGTTTTACAAGAAGCAATTTCAATTCCAAGATGGTGCGATTAAAGGTTCTACAGCTTGCTTTTTATCTTGTATAGATTTTTCAATTTCAATTCCAAGATGGTGCGATTAAAGGTTCCATAGTTGACGCTCAAATTCCATCTGTATTTCAATTTCAATTCCAAGATGGTGCGATTAAAGGCATTACTCAGCCCTCCAGAATCTAACCTTACCTTCATTTCAATTCCAAGATGGTGCGATTAAAGGCAAAATAACCTCTTATAAAATGTCTCATAAGAAAATCATTTCAATTCCAAGATGGTGCGATTAAAGGATGTTATTTGGAAGGGCAAAGGAAAATAGAAGCTCAATTTCAATTCCAAGATGGTGCGATTAAAGGAAAAAACTTTGAAGTATGCGAGATTTATATATGCGGATTTCAATTCCAAGATGGTGCGATTAAAGGTATCGATTATGCTATTTACATGTGTCAGTCAGCATATTTCAATTCCAAGATGGTGCGATTAAAGGAGAAGGGTGATCGCGAATATAGTTATATTCATTTTAAATTTCAATTCCAAGATGGTGCGATTAAAGGGAAATAATTAAAGAACCAATCCCACTAACAGAAGAGATTTCAATTCCAAGATGGTGCGATTAAAGGTCCTACCTCACCCAATGCGTCTTTTAAGAAGTCAGATTTCAATTCCAAGATGGTGCGATTAAAGGCAATACCCTAAATGAGATTTACCATTTATTTTTTCAATTTCAATTCCAAGATGGTGCGATTAAAGGCTACAGATTCATTATATACTTCGATATTAGCAACTTTATTTCAATTCCAAGATGGTGCGATTAAAGGCCCAAGTCAGGCAGTGCCATTGACCACGGTACCATATTTCAATTCCAAGATGGTGCGATTAAAGGGATATCAAGGGGCTGTCAATGAAATTCCTATTTCGAATTTCAATTCCAAGATGGTGCGATTAAAGGTGCAGTTGGTTACAATGATTACACTAAAAAAGTTATATTTCAATTCCAAGATGGTGCGATTAAAGGGGGGTTGAAGAGATATAAAGGATTGTCATATTTAGAAATTTCAATTCCAAGATGGTGCGATTAAAGGGTTTAATTAATTCTTTGATTTTCTCGTATGATTCTTTATTTCAATTCCAAGATGGTGCGATTAAAGGTATAGATCAATATTCAAGCCATTACGGGATACCTATTTCAATTCCAAGATGGTGCGATTAAAGGCTGAATTCAAACTGAAAAGTAAATTTGTCTTACCATATTTCAATTCCAAGATGGTGCGATTAAAGGTAGCCGAATGTCAACCGCTTATAGCAGGTGACGAAATTTCAATTCCAAGATGGTGCGATTAAAGGACTAATTTAAGAACTGTGCTCAATCCTCCACCTGTAATTTCAATTCCAAGATGGTGCGATTAAAGGAATTTTTATTTAACTCTAATTCACGAGTACGACTAAATTTCAATTCCAAGATGGTGCGATTAAAGGGTATGGAAACGAAACAAACAGTATTTAAAAAAGTAAATTTCAATTCCAAGATGGTGCGATTAAAGGGGCTTTTATTGAGGCTAAAGAGACTTTATTCCCAAATTTCAATTCCAAGATGGTGCGATTAAAGGCTCGATGCCACCGAATGAAAGCAAGAAAGCCTTGCCATTTCAATTCCAAGATGGTGCGATTAAAGGCTGAAAAGAAACAGTATAGGTACTTAGACCTGAATTATTTCAATTCCAAGATGGTGCGATTAAAGGTTTGGTTGTCTTAAATAAATTAATATGAAAATAAATTATTTCAATTCCAAGATGGTGCGATTAAAGGGACACGTTGCCCTTAGATTGTTCAATATTCTGAGGATTTCAATTCCAAGATGGTGCGATTAAAGGCTATGTTGACATAAATACTATGACCGACTTATACGAGATTTCAATTCCAAGATGGTGCGATTAAAGGTTTGCTGTATTCGTATTTATACTTCCCCATATTCTCATTTCAATTCCAAGATGGTGCGATTAAAGGTGTCCGCGAACTCCAAACCTTTAGCCAAGGTATCCATATTTCAATTCCAAGATGGTGCGATTAAAGGGTACTTCGATACTGTATCGATCATTTCAGCAATAATATTTCAATTCCAAGATGGTGCGATTAAAGGTTTGAGCTAACTCAGCCTCTTTTTCAATTCTCTTTATTTCAATTCCAAGATGGTGCGATTAAAGGTAACAAAGTCAACAGGAGCAGAGGCAATTGGAAACAATTTCAATTCCAAGATGGTGCGATTAAAGGCAGGATAATCCTGCCAATCTTTTCTGAATACGAAGATTTCAATTCCAAGATGGTGCGATTAAAGGCAAAGAACAAAATCAATTTAAAAAATCTGCAAAAGAATTTCAATTCCAAGATGGTGCGATTAAAGGTATTAAATATTAATTATTTACCCAACGCAAATAATTCATTTCAATTCCAAGATGGTGCGATTAAAGGAGGAACTATTGACACTTTAAAAAGCCGCTCGAATGAATTTCAATTCCAAGATGGTGCGATTAAAGGAATCTATTCCTAACCGTTTCTATTATGCTGCTCCAGCATTTCAATTCCAAGATGGTGCGATTAAAGGATCCTGCTTAACCTGGAATTAGTCATACCGAATTTAATTTCAATTCCAAGATGGTGCGATTAAAGGAGGAATAACATTGAACAGAGTGATCATATTCGTAGATTTCAATTCCAAGATGGTGCGATTAAAGGGGTATCATGGCGCGAACTTCAGTGTAAAAACAATTCCATTTCAATTCCAAGATGGTGCGATTAAAGGAAGGCAACGGCCAAACGATTAGGCATCGCGATCACAATTTCAATTCCAAGATGGTGCGATTAAAGGTTCGGATAACGATATCGGCTAACTCAATTTCTGCCATATTTCAATTCCAAGATGGTGCGATTAAAGGTTATATACCCCCCCGGTTCGTTTAGTTGACAGTCCTATTTCAATTCCAAGATGGTGCGATTAAAGGTCCTTGCGACCGTTATCGTCTTTGGTTTCCCATCCATTTCAATTCCAAGATGGTGCGATTAAAGGGAGGACATTTTAAATATGCTTCCAACGGCAATCCAGAATTTCAATTCCAAGATGGTGCGATTAAAGGCGTCGTTATCGAAACGCCGTTTTTACGAGGTGATATATTTCAATTCCAAGATGGTGCGATTAAAGGTTTGAGGATTTACGGACCTAGGCAAGTTCCCTATTCTATTTCAATTCCAAGATGGTGCGATTAAAGGTACGTATACCATCAATGAAAGTATATTTAGAACTTCATTTCAATTCCAAGATGGTGCGATTAAAGGGGTCTTGAAGGGGAAAAATCGAAACTATTTTTTGAAATTTCAATTCCAAGATGGTGCGATTAAAGGAAATCATAAGTAGACCTGTAAAGCCCAGTAAGTTCACATTTCAATTCCAAGATGGTGCGATTAAAGGCACAAGGAGATACGAGCAATGAAACTATCCATGCTGATTTCAATTCCAAGATGGTGCGATTAAAGGCCTGATGCGCCTTTAACTCTATCACCAAATACCCATATTTCAATTCCAAGATGGTGCGATTAAAGGATTAGAAACAAATAACGGTAAACGAGATTTTCAATAATTTCAATTCCAAGATGGTGCGATTAAAGGTTGAGGAAGAAACATCCGATATAAGAGGGGTTAAAATATTTCAATTCCAAGATGGTGCGATTAAAGGTCTTTTGTAATCTACCAATTGTTTTTTCTTGTTAAATTTCAATTCCAAGATGGTGCGATTAAAGGACTCAAACCCATAACGCTGCAATTCCTTAACCAAGTTATTTCAATTCCAAGATGGTGCGATTAAAGGCAAGGAAGTGATGATACATCCAAGTTTTGGCAGATTAATTTCAATTCCAAGATGGTGCGATTAAAGGCATTTTATAAAGGCTTTGGCATGCCATTGAATCCACGATTTCAATTCCAAGATGGTGCGATTAAAGGTTATTGTCCCGACCCTGAATTTGATTACTATTCACATTTCAATTCCAAGATGGTGCGATTAAAGGAAAAATCTTTTGCGAATTATTAACCGTTGATGATCAATTTCAATTCCAAGATGGTGCGATTAAAGGTTATAAGGTTTATATCTGAATTTACGTGCTTTGTCAATTTCAATTCCAAGATGGTGCGATTAAAGGCCGTATAATACGACATACAAATGTAGTTTTTAAAGGCGAGAAAACCAATGTATCAACCTCTTATTCTTTGTGAAAATTAGTCGATGCACAATAGTAAGATTTACCCCTATAAGCGACAACCCTCTTTAATTCTTGTTAAAGGGTAATTTAGAAGTATTTTAGTAATTAACATGTCAAAGATCTTTCTTTCGTCGTCCTCATCGACGACATGTAGATGATTTATAGGAAGGTAGTTAATTCATTTTTTTCTTTTCCGAGAACTTCTTTTTCCATCCATTTTTCCTGTCGACTTTTAAAAAGTATAATGCTATCTTCATCTAAAATCATTATTTCTTTTGCCTTGAATAGAAGCTCTTTCAATTTAACTTCAGTAATTTCTCCTTCGAAAACAGAATTCTGAATCCAATTGAGGTAGCGTCTACAAAGTTTGAGCATTTTGCCAACGCGCTTTTCACCCATATCATAAACTAATATGACATACATATTACCATCTTGCTTTAAAAGGTTTATATTCTTCCATACCTAAAATATGTTTAGTCAGTTTATAACATTCTAGTTTTATCAGATGTTTATAACTCACATTTCTTTTTAGTACTGGATGTTTAAAGGTTTCATTTATTCTTTCTTCCCAGATGCGAACAAAGGTCTTACGTCCAGACTCCTTCAGCACACAGCTGTTGATTTGATGGTCAAAATCTTTAGCCTGCAGCTCTTTTTTGTTGAGTAATCTGAAAATAATACGATCCACCAGTAGCGGTTTAAAAATCTCTGCCACATCGAGAGCTAGTGAATATCGTCTGTATCCAGGTTCGTGAAGGAAGCTTATCGTTGGATTGAGTTGTGTATGATAAATTTGGCTTAGACACAAAGTATAACAAAGCATATTGCCAAATGAAATCAAAGCATTGATTTCATTTTTAGGCGGTCTTTTGCTACGGTTGTCCATTTGAAAATCCGAAGTTATGATCGAGTCAAAAGTCGAGTAATACGTTTGTCTGATATTACCTTCAATTCCCATTAACTCATCAATAGCAGAAGTATCGGCTATTAAATTACCAAAGGTTTCTATTACTTCTAGCGTAGGAGCGAGGTTTGGTCTGTCCCGATTGATATAGTATCGTAAGTTTTTACCCATATTGAATGCTGCTCCTGAAACGAATTTCCTAGCAATTTCCATACGCTTCTTTTTATCTATATATCGCTTGGTTTGTTCAATTTGCATTTTTCCAGCTAGGAGATATTCTTTTGGAGCAAAAGAGCCTGTATAATGTTCATAATAATCGAAAAAGTGAACAGCAATGCCAGCCTTGCCAAGAAAATTGTACAGGGCACTATTAGCATCTAAGCTTCCAAAGCAAAATAAATCAGAGACACCTTCTACAGGAATATACTTAGGAGTTCCTTCTATACCATCTTCATCTACAGGTATAAATTTTAGGGTATTATCTTTCCGGCTCATTCGGCCTGGATTAAACAAATAGTAAGTTTTTTTCATTCTTAGAGTCCTCTGTATTATATTTATCGCAATTTTCGTATATGACGGCTACTTGGGTGTAGGAGCCAAAACCTTTTGGTGAGAATTGGTAAAGATGATAGTCCTGCCATCCGAAAGCTTCTTGTGTAACTTCATCTATCCTGTCAAATGTAAAATGCTTGGTACTAATAATCTTCGCCATACAGGAGGTTTAACAATTCCATTGATCTAGATTTTTAATTGTAATACGATATTTTTATATTTTACTTCATTTATCTATTTCTTCCTCTATATAACAGAATTCGTAGTAACTACACTTCTTACAAATGTTCAATTTAACTAGGGGAGGACTAGACTCTAGAGCGATAATTTCACTAGCTTCTTTTTCCCATTGTTTTCCTAATGCTTCGATTTCATCATCCCAGTGTACAGTATCTCGTTGTTTAAGTTTAGGATATTCCAATATTGCACTAGGTTCATGAACACCATTTCGTGAAAGTACATACATGTAGTATTTTACCTGAGCCAGATGAGCTCGTTCCACTTTGTTGGACTTCTTAACCTCGTGTATAATACTGTTTTTTGCATCGTAGAAGTCAATCTTGATCCCATCTATTGCTAGTTCAGTATACTTTCTTGAACGATCTAGGTAGGTGGTATCAGCAATTAGCTTTCCTTCAGCTACTGTTTCAGAAGTATGTTCCATCTGGATGCCGTTGGCAAAAAGCCAGAGTTTGCGATGGCAGGTGTGGAGGTAGGCGATATGGGTTCCAGTGATTGGCATAAAGAAACATATTATAAGAATTGGTCATCAGCTTTATTTAATCTTTTAAAATATCCGATTGTTGAGTTGTAATCTAAATTATTAGCAACTAAAACATCTCCAAATTTTCGGGTTTTAGAAATTTCAGCTTCGTATCTGTAAACTTGTACAAATAGTTGGTTTGCTTCTAAATATCGTTGTTGTTCAATCAATGATTCATATTCATTAACGAGATTTAAGCAAAGAACTTCTATTTTTTGACTTCCTTTATCTAAAATATCTTCTACCCAATCTCTCCATTGGCCAGCAATCCAATCTTCTTCGAATTGATTGATGATGGAATTATTAAGACCAATTTCAAAATCCTTTTGTTGTGTATCATTATACCCTTCTTTGTAAACACTATTGCAAATATTTATTAAATCGTCTTCTCCTAGTTCTTGGCTATTTATGGATACTAACTGTCCCCATGTTTTCGCCAGAACCTCATTGTTATAAAAGTAAGATGTGTTTCCGATCGATTTTTCAAATACATAAACGGGTACAGTATGATTTTTGATGTTAGAATTACGGTCTACGGGATTTATTCTCTTTTTCCCACCTCTATTAATTCGCCCAAATCTTTGAATTAAAGCATCAATAGGAGCATTTTCAATGAAAGCAATATCGTAATCGATATCAAGACTAACCTCTACCGCTTGCGTAGCGATTAACAACTGCGGACGATTACTTGTATCCTCATCTGTAATTGACTTTTCAATAATCGTTCTATCTCTTTTGTTGAATCCACTGTGCAAAAGTTGGACTGTACCCTCAAATTGAATTTCTTTAAACAGTTTTTGAGCTGTTTTTACATTATTAACGATTATTAAGATAGAGTTTCCTGATCTCAGATATGAGTTCACCAATTCAATTTTCATATCTATTGACGTATTTTTAAAACAATACAATTGGTGCCTTTTTCTCTCTAATATAGCTCTATCCTCTACTAAGCTTTTATCCGGACGTATTAATCTGTTATGATCACCGTCATAAATTTCATTAATAATGAGATTTAGCATAAAGTCAGGAATTGTAGCTGACATAAAGAAAAATTTGGCATTAAATAATCTTCTATACAGCTTAATTGTCGCCAACAGCATTCCCGTTAGTAAGGCATCATAAGTGTGGAACTCGTCAATTATAAACAATGCATTTCTGTAATCAAACAGAGCCATCTCCCAACCTTTTCCTTTTAACGATGTTTTTAAAATTTGGTGAAGCGTGGCTACTTTTACAGGAAAGAAAAGTTCTTTTGAAAGTGATTTCTTATTTCTAGCTTCTAATTCAATTTTTCGATAATCTTTTATTTCATTATTGTATTCTTCTGAAATTTGATCGTATAAAAAATCCAATGTTTTTGAATGCAAGGCTGTTACAACTCCTTTGTTGTAATGTTTTTGTAGGCGACTCACCATTGCATTTATACTAGCCGTATAAGGAAGTAAATAAAATATTCTTGAATTTTCTGTCTGATTCGCATAAATCCAGTTCAGTGCTGCTTCGGTTTTCCCAGAACCAGTAGGAGCATGTAAAATGATATCCGTGTGCACATGTTGTAATCTTTCTTGGAATGGTCGAAAAGGAAGGAACTCAGCATTTTTATAAGGTTGAAAATCTTGTAAACTAAGGCGCTTATAAGTAGGTATATCATCTTCTTTTCTTGCAGAACCTAAATGGTCAGCAGCCATTAGCAAAGCTCTGCATAAAGAGAATTGTTTTCTTTTGTCTAAATCTAGAATTGCCTTCTTTTGGTATTTTGCATTTAAAAACATTTTTACATGTTTGGGAAGCTCTTTTATGGAATCTTGATCTATGCTTTCAATATTTATGTCAAATAGACTTAACCATGTTGTCACATTTTCTCTTTCAAAAATAGTCGTGTCGGATACAAACCATTTTTCAATATAGTCACTTATTTGGTATTGTGACAGGGTTCCTTTTCCGTGTTGATCTACAACACCTTTGTGATGTGTTGCTATTGCAAATAGCTCATCATCTTCTAATTTTAGATAATTAATGCAAAATAGAAGCGATACCAATTCATGCCGTATATCACCCTGTTGCAATCCTTTTAATCTGTTTACGAATTCATTGTGAATTTTACCTAGATCGTGTAAAACAGCAATTTTGATCAGTTTGTCATACCAAAATTCTCTATCATCATCATTCAATGGAAGAGAATTCAGTAGATTTTTCCCAGCAGTGATGACATGTCGGGTATGCATTTCTAGTGTGGTTATACCATCACTTTTAGCAAAAAACTGATCAAAATAATTGCTATTCATTGTCAAATCTATGCAGATAAAACGCAACTGATTTATCTGTCTTTGTTTTGTATATATTTTTAAAAGCGACTTCTGTATTATTATCGTGTGGTATTGATATAAATACTTTTGAAGCGATCGCTGTTCGCCCTTCACCTACATCTTCGTTCTCAAGATAAGATTCTGCTAATTGTACCAATTGTCCCCCTATTTGCATGCCTGCTATAAATGGTAGCAAAGAACCTCCTAAATCTCCTCGATCAACATGTTCTACTTCTATTATTGCTACACTGTCAATTTTTAATATATCCTGCGAACGTCCTAGCGATGGTGTTCCGATTGGATTTTCAAAAAAATCTTTCCAATCGAGTCTGTCAACCCAAATGGACAAATGAGGAGAGGTGTGAAATTCTCTAGTATAGGCATCACTACCTTTACTATGTTGTTTAACTTTCCGTCCATCGTATTCTAGTCGTTGTCTAGTTTCGAGGTCATGAGCAGTTGTTTCATATGCATATTTGAACCCAAAATTTACTTCTTCAGCTAAAACATTTCGACCGAGACAACACCCAATTATGCCCAGTACTAAAGAGTAACTTGGAGTATGCATGCAAACCGAATTACCAGAAAGAATAAAGGGGAGGCGGGGTGTAGCAGTCCATCCTGAAAACTTTACCTCCAATAATTTACCCATTTGCCAAATAATTTTTGTTGAATTGTTTGACAACTTCAATAGGTGAAGCTAAAACAAATCCCTCTTTTAACACCTCATTAATTTCTTCCTCATTTTGTAAATAACCTTTTCTAAAGCCGATATAGATTGGTGTAGCGAGTTTGCTTTTGTAGTCCTCTGCCAGTTCAATTAACAACGCGACATTTAGAATAGGTTTTTCACCAGTTCCTATAAAAAGGTTATTAAAAATTGGATTGGCTGATTCTAAACCTGCAAGTATTAACACTTTTGGAGATACATCAGCACCAAAAGCAGCTTGTTTTGCACCTCCTCTTAAATAAGCTAAACCGTTCAATAACCCAGAAGCATTATTATTACGGTTTTCAATTGCATTTTTCAATTCATATCTTTTGAATTTTCCTCCTAAGCTAGATTGATTCAACTTGTTTTCATGTTTTTCTACTAGATCAGAAGCCAACTCCTGCTTACTGCCCAAGTTATCATAAACACCTAGTCGATAATATTCCAGATTGAAAAAACCTTCCAAATGAGCAGAGTAGAATTTTGTAGAATACGGAAGGGGAGTGCCTTCTTTCAAATGAACAAAAGCTTCGTCGGTATTGATGGTACGCATATTCTTAATTCCTTTCAAAATCGAGGATTTAAAAGGAGATGTCCGCTGAATACTTTC
This sequence comes from Sphingobacterium sp. MAE, assembly GCF_056711605.1. Classification (NCBI taxonomy): domain Bacteria; kingdom Pseudomonadati; phylum Bacteroidota; class Sphingobacteriia; order Sphingobacteriales; family Sphingobacteriaceae; genus Sphingobacterium; species Sphingobacterium sp. MAE. Next base: position 1,392,842 of record NZ_CM160044.1, read on the forward strand.
TTCTCCTTTTGCACCGGCTTTCATGTATCCGAATAAGTCATCTTCAGGGAATTCAATTGGATTTAATTCTGTCGCTATTTTATTAGTAGTTCCTTTTTCTGATCCATCCCCAACAGCTCTCAGCTCACTTGGATTCCATTTGTTTTCCTCATTTGTCGTATCACGGAGCCATCTTCTCCAAGCTTGAGCTGATACATAAGGTACATCTTCCAATCGGTTATTTACTTTTTCTTTATAGGTCTTTGGTATTACACGATTTTTATCCTCTTGTACGCCTAGACCAGCACCATTTAGAAAAGTAGCTGTTGCATCTATAAGTAATGCGCCTGTAATGTTGTTTAATTTTGTCATAATTTATTTTGATATTTTAATTTTCTAATAATTGATTTTTCAATGGTTTTAGTGCAGCTTGTTTCAGTAAGAACTTAATAGTAAGTAAACAGATATTCTGGTTATTGTTTCCAATTGGATTAGTCATTAAATCCTCTATTATCCATTTATCTACTTTGTTATTTTGAGTTTCAGTAATATATTTATTGGTGTTAAAAATAGCTTCTCTCAATAGACCGTAGAAATTATTATTTTCTTTGATTAGACTTTCTATAGTTTTTAGAAACTTATTGTACGGGAGCTTTCCTGTTTCTAGGTTCTTGTATTTTGCATAGTAGTAGTTTTGATAGTCCTTAGTAAACGCATCAATTCTATTCATCCAATTTACAAACAGAGATTCATTGGGCATTTGGTTATTAAAATATGAATACTGAAAATTTTGCTGTTGCGGTTGAGAGAAGAAAATTCTCAATAGTTCGCTCAACCCATACTTTCTATATTTAAAGTCTTTATCGTAAAATATCTCTACGACTTCATTGAAGTCTAGCTCGGTATTGTCCAAGGCATCAAAAATAATACGGTTGTATCCGACTTTATTGCTCTCATTTGGATTAGTGAGATTGGATTTTATAGTATTTGCTTTTGGGTCGTGCTGAATTAGATTTATAATCCATTTACAAGCATTCAATACTTTTGTGTTTGATTCATCAATTTCAGGAATTCCATCGCTTTGAATTTTCTTTTGTGTATAGTAATGAACTAGTTTTTGGATGCGATAAAAATTACTTTTTATTGGTAATTCATCCTTATTGTCTAAAATTTCCACATGATGCATTAAGCTCCATTCATTTTGCTCAGTAGCCTTAATATATACCTTGTACATTTCAATTTTGTATTCTGGATTATTCCAAGCGTCTGTTTTTTCCAACAGTTTTTCAAATGATTTTGATTTATATCTGCTTATCAAATTTGCAGAATATTTAGCCATTGGTATTACCGAGTCTCGACCGTTTATTCTATAATATGACTCTAAAAACTCAGGAGAAACTCCATCATATGTTACTGCTTTTTTTCCACTTCCAAATACGTTTGGATACAGTAAATACCAATCAATACTACCTTCCAATGCTTCAAGGAAACTATAAGAGGTTTCCTTTTTTGTTAAAATAGATTTTAACTCATTCCCAATTTTTGGGTTACTATATAGTATTTGTAGTTTTTTAATTAACGAGTTGGGAACTCGATCAATCTCACAACTTGCTCCTGTGCCTGAATTGGAAAAACTCCACATATTAAGATCGGAGTATGTTTCTTCATACTCTTCTTTTTGTTTCAGTATCTCTAATACTTTAATTAAATAGTTCCCTTTTGCAAAATCTTTTATATTTTCGACAGACTCTTTAACAGAAACTGCCTGAATTCTTTCCGATAAAATTTTTGTATGGTCTGCAATCATTTGTCTTGATAGCTCAAAGTTAGAAGAGTCGAACAACAAAACTCCACCTTTGTAAAGGAGTGACGATAGCGGTAAAAATTGAAGAATTGCAATACATATAGGATGGATTTGAATAGCAAATTTAGCTTGTGGTAAAGCCTGGGCATCCGATCCTAAACCACCTATTAATGGAAACCACGTTCTACTAATGTTAGTGTCCTTTTTTAAGATTTCTTTTTCCCCTATTCCTTCTTCCTTTAAAGCTAGTTTATAAAGCTCACTAAAGGTTTTGTTGAATTTTAAGCCAGATATTTCACAAATCTTAGAACCATCTGATTCGAAGTTTGATACTATTGTTTTAAACAGGGATTCATATACCTTATCTCCATTTGTTTTGTCATTATGCAGCGGACCATTCTTGGTAAATAGCATCGTATAGCTTTTAAGACGCTTATTAATACTCCTTAAATCGACATCAGTATAAATCCGAGTTAAGACATCTGGATTTATTTCTGAGACGTTGTTTAATTTAGCAAGTGCTTCAATAGTCATCAATGCATTGTTGAGAATGGCATTGCCAGTGTAGGTATGGAATATGGTCATAATCTATTCAATATAGTCTTGTCCTTTAAATCTATTATCTATTTATCTTTTCAGCCATCTCCACATACCCCAATCCCATACTATTTTCTCTGCCGATTCCAGAATTTAGTAAAAGCTCCACAAATCGACGTTCCGCAGTTACTTTTAAACCAAAGTTCCACCATCCTTTAATTTTTGTTTCTTCTGCTGCATCTGCCTTTATTGTGATTAATCTTGATTTAGCAGATTTTACGAATGATATAGTTTCCAATAGAAGTAAGGCTTCTGAAGCTGTTTGTTCATGATAACAGGTGGCGATTTTGCTTCGCCAATTGTAAATTAGAGATTCTATGAATCTGGGATCAGATGGAGCAAGGTATTCGGATATTCCACTTTCTCTAGGCATACTAGCAACTATAGGGGATAGCGGTTTTATTGATATATTTATTAATTCATTCTCTATATAATCTGTTAGCTGATTTGGCAATGACTCCACGGATTTAACATTAAAACTTACCTTTGACTTATGATCGGCAATATCCAATGTTTCCGATTGGAATAATCCTTTAACAAAGTTTTCCATTGTTTCAGGTAGATGGAAGGAGACATAGAATGAAAGTTCAGGATTTAAGAGTCTTAAACGATCATTCTCTATTTTAAATGGGCAGCTAATCTGTGAGAAACAAAATAATTTGAATCCTTTTCCATAACCAGACTCATGTAAGAAGTTAGCATACTCACGATCACCCTTTGCAATAATCTTGTAAATAGCACTAGACAATGGATACTGATAATTAATCGGTATTATAGTTGAATTACTTTTCGATAATAGCGTTATTTTAAATTGCATTTTACGGTTAATATTGGTTATGAATTACATTGTTAAAAGCAAACAAGATCTTGACTATCGCTTTATCGAAGTTAAGATTATTTCTAGAATATAAGATTACGGTAAACCGTATAGGTATTCATTTTTTTATCTATTTTCAGTTTGATCTTCGTAATTTCAGATCGAGGATATCATTATTTTGGAACCCATGGATTGACATCACATATTTCTATATCATCTTTATCGCTCAATAAGTCGAAGCCTTTATGATTTGTAAAATCAAAGCTCTGAGTTTTTAAAGACCTATAAATACATGTTCTTAAAATGACCAACTTCCCTAATTCATATGGTGAATAACTATATCTAACATATAGTTCAATACAGAGATTGGACTAGAAGTTAGTCGCTAGTTTTAAATTGTAATTCCCAAAGTAATAGCTCCCAACAAGACCAACAAATCATCTATAGATAATGAAAGCAATTCACAGCGCGTTACCCTTGGGGGAAATTTAGGGGGTGGCTGTTTTAAATATGGTTAAGCCGCTTAAAATTAAAATCTTAAGCGGCTTAAAGAAACTAATCCCTACTTTCAGAATGACCTATCCATTCACTATTGCACTCGCCGTTTGCAAGCCTGATGTGCATATATTCGCCACCACTAGTACTCCAATGGAGACAGCTTTCACCTCTGGATCTTTCACATTGACAGCTACGGCATAAGAAAGCCTGCTGATATATGAAGTCATATTGCTTGTTTCATTAATGATCGCGACACTGCGTGTAGCACTTTCTTTTTCCTGGGCTAGTTCGTAAAAATGCCAACATGAGCAGAACAGAGCCGGAAGTATAAGTATGCTGTTTACAATAGCTCCCGTAGCACGCCCATCACCAGCAGCCAGTTTATTCATTATTCCCGGAGAGGCTTTGAATTTTGATTGTGCAGGACCGCTGAAAACTATTTTGGAAAGAATACTAGTCACGGTAGTCCCCGTGTTAATCCATGAAACCACTTTGTTTTTAATCGGCATTTTAGGAACTAATGTACTGCTAATTCCAACTGATCCGGCGCCCAAAACACCTAATACAGCAGAGAAAGTACCAAATGGATTTTCTCCTGTTGGGGCAGCCGCTTCAAAAGGAACAATAAATATGGACATCAGCGAAAAGAAACCTGCAAACATATTTCCAACGGTAGAAATTACCTTTGAGTTTTCTGGTGATATAGTCAAACTGTTACTTTTCATTTCCCTAAAAAGACCAGCATCGACATAAAAAATTTGATTGGGATTTACGGATAAGGATACGGCAGTACTTTCAACTTTCAGATCTTTCTGATGCGTATACAACACAATTTTTGGCGGGTTGAAAGCTTTTTCTACTTCTTCGAAAGTAGAAGCTTTGATTAAAAAGTTTGTAAATTCATCTTGTGGAAAAGGTACTGCACCTTTGGCCATTTTGTATACTACAGTTACCGGCACTGCACCTATATAGCAGAGCAGATCTAACATAGAGACTTTGGGCACACCAAAATATTCGAGGATATCGCTTACCACTGGGATATAGATTGGTGTATCTAGTATCTCTAAAGCCGATTCCAGCATTTTTATAAAAATGTCAAAAAGGACGTCAAATATATTTTGTGTGGTTTCCAGGACACCAGAGCCAATGATAGCGACTACTCTTTTCAGGATTTCCTCAAGGGTCATGTTTTGATACTCGGAGACAAGTTGATCGATTTGATCGAGTACGGCATCGAAGATCACACCTTCCTTTTTAAGGGTGTCGAACAGTAAATCGATAATCGACTGATTGTCCATGTTGAGTTTGCCAACGAGTGGATCTGCCTTAATATGACTGACATTGTTTTGGAAATGAGATAGTAGAAGATCTGCAGGAGCTGAATCTCCCTTTGCTGGCTGCGAACTCGCGTCTGCTGGCAAAGTTGCCGCAGCACCCAAGCCTTTCCAGTCTGTAATGCCTCCCCATTCATTGCATATTTTTACCAGCTTTTTCATCTCGCCGTCAAAAGCAGTTTTCAATTCGCCTACCTGATCGATCTGACGTCTAAGGTAGAGTTTACTAAGATTTTTGAATACTTCCTTTGTGCGGGTAATGTCTTTCCACTGGAACAGGAATTCGAGATATTTGAGCAGATCTTTTATAGCTGTTTTGATGATGTCATAGATCCAACGTACCGCACCGACAACTTTTTCAACACAATTAAGCACACCTTGGTAAATTTTATTGCCAATTTGGACGACAAAATGCCACACACCTGTTACCACATTCTTTACGATATTGGCAACATATTTTACTCCACTTGCCAGCCACCTGAACAGGTCCCCGACTTCAGATACGATGGTGTCACCTATTCCCTCAAGATAAACGGTATTGCCATATGCCATATTCATGAGCAGCCCACCCGATCTATGACTAAAATTTTCGGACACCTCCTTGTAGGCCTGAGATAAGCTGCTGTTCGCTATTGCTACTTGGTTCAAACTATTATTATCGACATCTGCACTTACCAGTTTTCTAGTTTGTCCGTCAGGATTCACAATGACTGCATCTCGCAGTTTACTGGAGCTATTTAAAGAGGCTATTTTTTCAAATGGCTTATTCATGGGGTTGATGACAACGGAAGTGCCTGCATCGTCCGAAACCATAATTTGAAGCCCTGTAATATCTTGAATCTCTTCGACAACTGTGATCACGCCCGCATCATCAGTACGGATAGCAATCGGATCTGGCGTAATCACATAATAAAGATTGTTGATAAGCACTGGCATTCGGCTATTCGAACTGATATTTAAGACTGTGTCAGATAGTACTTTATCGTTGTTGTCCGTTAGTTGTATACGTGTAGTATAAGAACTATAGTGCTCCGCTTTTGATTCAACTGGTATTTCTAACGTTATTTTCTGAAATGACCAGATGCTGGTCTCTGGCGACTGTTCCGCTTTTATCAATTGATTTCCAGCCACAGCAAAAAATACATTGGATGAATCAACAATATTCAATAAGGGTGAAAGTTGCTCTACACCTGTTAGTATGGGTACTGGAAAGGTCCAATAGTTGGCCTCGGCTATATTTTGTTTGAGACAAGAGGTGTAAAATATTTGATTGGCCCGGTTTTTACCCCATATCACATATTTCTCCTGGTCACAAAAGGCAAATACATCTTTTACACCATCAAACAGATCACTCTTCATCAAAGGAATTCCAGCGTCTCCATCCTGTTGCTTATCAGCGGCAAAATAGTAGAGTGTTTTTTCACCTATGACAAATAAATCGGTCAGATTGCCATTTACATTCACTGCAGCCAGTGCGCTTGCTTGCGATGGAACCTGTAAACGTGTAATGGTCGTTGGAGCTTTTCGGTCGAAGGGATTATACAGCGGCGCATACAATAACTCCGTAGTGCCATTGATCGATCCGAGCGTATAGATACCATCTACCCGGTCACGATCTTTACGACCCAAAGTGCTGCTAATGCCTGGATTGAGATCACCCCCCATCGAAAGGTTATTCCAATATCTGCCACTCAATTTTTTGGGATCAATATAATACCGTTCGAGAAAGTCAGCAGGTGGATCAAAGGTAGATCTTGATATATCTACAACAATATATTCCTCATTTTTTGTTTGTGCTATGTATAGGTTTTTAACATCCAGCTTAATACTGGTATGTTTAGGATCGTCATAGGGGATTAATTCCCACTGAAAAGTAAGGTCGTTAAGTGCCTTTAAATTGGAGCTATTATTTAATGATACATACAGGTAGTCAGTATCATCCACGGATATAGCAAGTACAACATCAAATTTTCTGCTGGTGAAATTTTGGGATACCGCAAATGTTTTGGCAACTACTTTTTTTCCACCGTGATTTTTGCTCAGCAGGCTACTGAGATCATCCTGTTTCCAGCCGCTTGTCGTACCCGATGTCTGTTGGGTAAGATAAAATACCTGATCAGTACCTATCGAAAAAAGAAGAGAATAGCCCTCGTCCGTTTGAAGTGCTTCAAACTTTTTCTGTGGCGCAACTGATTTTGCCTGTTTAAAATTTACCATTAATTCCGTAGAATAATTTATTTTTTTTTGTGGCATAGCATTAATTTTTATATTATTCTTGTTTATAATCTTGTTTTGCAATCATTAAGAATGTTGTCGTAAATCAATGGCGTATATGGACCAATGGTAATAGAATTGTCAAAGCCATTTAAATTATTACTTCTTTTTAATGTTGTTTATAGTCTAGGTATGAAGCCTAGTTATGTTCTATTTCTGCAATGAGTGAAGACAATTGCGGTATTTTATGAACCAATAATTTTTCTAGGCTATCGGCGCGTTCAAGAAGGATCTCAGGTTCACTTTTTACTAAGGCAAGCATTTGAGCGATCACTTTACGGTCGGTTTTAGGAGAAATGTACAAAACGTTGGTTACAAGATCTTGATGTTCAGAGAACTGAGCGTTCATAAATGCGTATGTTCTTGCGCCCGGGAATGTCCAGCCGCTCGAACTGTTGAGCATCTGTTGAATTCTGCCCGCATCTGTTGCAAGGAAACCCTCAAGCCATCCTTTAACGGAGTTTTTCACTGTGTCAACCATATCATCTATAGCGCCCAAAGTCAAAAATTTAGTCCACCAGCTCGGATCTACAGCCTCAGAATGATCGGTGATTTTGGGGCCATTCGTTGATACGGTAATACGACCGTAGGCATCAACACCAAGCGTATAGAGTGTTGTAGATGACTTTTTTGCAAAATTACCTTCCGTCACACCGCCGCAGACATTGATGTGCATCCACATCGTTGTCGTGGTTTCAATACGAATGCTTGTGCCCTCTAGGTACACATCAGATTGTACATTATATTTCGCTTCAAAATTCCCCCATGCTGCACAATACCAGGCGTTATCATCGTCAAATGCTCTTTTATTATAGGAATAGGTCAGTACATGCGCCCCGCCTTGATTTACTAATTTGTACGTTTGAGGAGTTTCTTCCGCCTCATAGCCCCAGCGTATACCACATTCTATACAGTTGATGTGGAAATTGGTGGTAGGCTTTCTCGCAATGGTACCAAGCCCCTGCGACAGCAAATGGTGTAGGTAAGTGATAAAGGTATTTCTATTCACCGCCATGACACCGGCATACTGAGATACCTGATCTTTTTCTACCCAGTTCCAGCTAAACTGTACAGGCGCTGGCAATGGTCTTCCTTTTGACATAATGAGGTAGTTCAGCGTATACCCATTGTAATCAGGAGTAGCTTTACCCGACGAATCTTTATAGGAAGAGATCATAAAATTCATATCAGTTGGGATGATGGATACATTTTTAGGGAATTCTTCTTTTGATACCACGCTATACCCGAGCATGATGCCACCATCTTTACTGATCTGAGCGACGTAGGTGTTGATGAATATCTGGTTGAGGTATACATAGGCTATACTATTTTTATCAAGTCCTTTTATCGTAACACTGTCTGAAAGGTTTGCTGCATTGAGATCCAGAAAAAGCTGCTGTACGCTGAACATATCGATCCCCAGATTTTTAATTTCATTTTGTGTCTCTTTTGGTAGATTACTAAAATGATTGTTGATATTGTCTGTGCGCAAGTCGAGATCTATCGTAAACGAGAATACCCATGGATCCGTTGCATCTTGTTGATTGAGATTGATCCAGGTCGCAGGACCATATAGTCCGGGCTGTATGACCACAATTTTGAACGTCTTCGCAACCATATTATAGGTCACATACGAACCTTCTTTGTTAAATTCGATGACAGGCGGGATCTTTTCTAGCGGAAAATCCGGAAGCCCAAGTTCGGTGTAAAAGGCAAACATAAACCGCTCTTCCAGCAACTTGACTAAATGAGGATCTGTCATTGGCGTGTTTTCAGGTATTGTGAAGGGATCAAAACCGAGTTTGGCTACTAATTCGTCATAATTTGTCAGGGCGGGCCCTCCACTTCCGTTATTTGCGGAAGGATCATAAATATAAGCCTGAATAAACGGCTTGCCACTGTACTTGGATAACCACTCCTTCATGGTGGCATTGACTGAAGTTTGTGTAGTCGCGACTACCATGTCATACCCATATTTTGGGTTTGACAAATCTGAATTTTTTGCACTCATAATATAATTGATTTAAATTAAATGGATCTATGAAATGACGCTCTACTAAATGGCTGAGCCTTTTAAAACGGCGTGGTTATCAGGTTAAAAAGGTGTACTATTCTATTTTTGATATTTAACTGTTCTTACCCAATTTTTTTCAGGTTCGTTTACTCTTGCAGATGCTTGAAGATTAGCTGTTAGCTCGTTTTGGGCAGATGAATCATCATTTACAGTATATTTTAAAGGTTCGGTTGATGGACCAATTTGGGAATGACTGATGTAATCCCAATTTGCAGAAATATGGATATACTGTTGTGTTATACGGTCTATTACATCTTGATTTAAAGCTTGGATACTTTTTTTGTTAATCAGCAATTCATTCTTTTCTTGAAGTGCTGTAAAAAAGTCTCTTAAGTCCGCAGGCAAACGATATAGTTCAAAAAATGCTTCTTTATTAAAAGGACAGCCAAATTGCACAGCAGTATCGAGCATCAATAATGCATATGCCCACTGTAGTTCTGCTTGTACATCTGTACGTTTTGATATCGCATAGCTAAATCCTGGAGTGGGATAATTGTAGTATGAGATATTTTTGTTGTCAATCAATTTCTCCCACAGTTTGTTCTTTTGTAGACTGGCAACTTCTTCTCTTGAACCTTTTTCGGTATATGTACAAGTGATTGACGTTTGTTCAATGAGATGGTTCAAATAACCACCACCGATATCGGCATGGCACCCCGGTACATAGAGTTCAAAGAAATTTTTATTCACGAGGAAGCCCCCGCCGGTTTTGTCGGCATTTTCACTCGTCTTTTTATCAAAGATCGATGTAAAAGGAAAGTTTTTACGACATTCATGCATCGCCCTGAGGTGATAGACGCAATTGGCGTTTAGATCCGATGTTGAGGTATCAAATTTTCCTTGCAAAAAGGACTCTACCGTGTCATACAGTCCAATGAAATTCAATACCACGCCTTTAAGCGACTTTTGGGATTTGCTTAATGAAGAACTTATTTTGTTATAAACATCTGATCTGACTTTGGTCAGTTGATTGGCAAAGTGCCGAGCCAAGGCTGCTCCTCGCGAGAAGCCAAATATATTAAATTCAAGCACGATCTCCTTTTCATACGTATTATAGTTAAACAATTGTGTTAGTTCTTGATGTATACCTTCAAGTGCAAAACTAATTTTACTACTTCCGCCATAATATCTTGACCAATCTCCTGTTGCTTGGTTCCAGTACGAATCTTCCTGATAGGTAAGTGTGCCAATGCCTTCGACATAAACGGCCAACATATTTGTATTGTCAAAACTTTCATGGCGATAGTTATTGTATAATCGAAAGATGTTTGATGGAGAAGCGTGATAACTGCCCTCATCAATTGGATTTATAGCGGTGCTATTGTATCCGTTATTTCCTGTACCGTCAAAAAATAACCCGACTTTTATCGTCGAAAAATTTTCTTTTGTATTCATATTTATTAAAGATTTATAAGTGTTCATATCATCCAGCTCATCTATCCAGTTGATTATTGAGTATATCAAAATTAGCGAGCGGAGCTGAAGGGTTTTAGGAAGGAATTACCTAAAATCTAGGACAGGTAATATTACCTACCATACCTTTTTGGGGTGGGTACGGTAGACGTATAATAAAGAGTTGCGAGTTAGTAAAAGTTGATTTCGTTTAGATTGATCATGCCTTTTTGAATACCAAAAATGACTAATCCAGCTATGTTTTTTGTCCCCGTTTTAGAAAATAGATTGTTTTTGTGGCCTTCAACAGTGCGAGGAGCGATAAATAAGATTTCAGCAATTTCTTTTGCTGTCTTTTGTTGGGCTATCAATTTTAGTATTTCTATTTCACGTTCGGTCATGCCATGAGTTGAAAAGTCTGGCGCAGTGGTGGCATGAGCTACCTGATTTCGAAGGACATCTATTTGAGCGGGCAAAAGATAAAATCCATGTTCGCGGACACCTTTTATGACGCGCAGTAAAATAGCTAATGAAATTCCTTTGGGTACGAATGCAGCCACCCCGTGTTGGATCATATAGCTGAGGTGATTATCTTGGTAATGGGATGATATGATAATGACGGTTATACACGGATATGTTTCCTTTATTATTTTGAGCATATCTACTCCATTGATTTCCGGCATTTTAAGATCTAACAAAAGAATATCCGGGCGCATATTCTCTTGAGTAAGTAAGTCTAGAGCTTCTTTACTTTTGGTGTTAGAAAAAGTAACATCAAATAAATCTTGCTCCTGCAGAAATCTATGCATCAGCTCTATTAATAAATAATCGTCGTCTATTATGGCTAATCTTGTACGCATCTTGGAATATATATTAATGTTTTAAAGCCTTTGCCCTGGGTATAAATTTTACTGGTTCCCTTCAGTTGCATCACTCTATACTGAATACTCTGTAGACCTAATCCGGGATTATTTTGAACGACTAGTCCTTGACCATTATCGGTATACCGCAATAGAATATTTCGCTCAATCCGAATCCTAATATTGACTACCGAGGCTTGAGCATGTTTAATCGTATTGGTCAGTAATTCTTGTATAATACGAATAATATGCAATTTTTGTTCTTCAGATAGCATGATTTCAGACCGCATATCCGAATGATAAGAAATAGCAATAGCTGTTTGATAAGGCTGTATGCAGCTTTGAACGAGTTGATCTATAGCAGAATCTTTTAGCAGCGGTGGGTAAAGCTGATGTGACAGGCTTCTTGATTCAATAATACAGTCTTCTAACAGACTGTCAACTTCTATTGGAGCTAAATTCATTTGTAGACTATACCTTATGGCCGTCATTTTTCCAATTATACCATCATGTAATTCGGATGCGAATCGCTTTCGTTCTGATTCGATACTTTGCAGTGTAGCATCATGTAGTGCTATTTTATATTGGAGTTCGGCTTTTTGACGTGCTAATTTATTTTTATAACGTTGATGGATTGTTAATGTAAATATATAGATGACAATTGCTATCAGGACGAATATAAAAATGACGGATATTAAAATCCAATTCGAGATTGTTTCTTGTTTTTGCCATAATTCATTAGATGTTTCCATAGGTATAAATAAAATATCAATAACAAAATAATCTTGAATATCCATAATGAAATATTAATCGCTACAGAGACGTTGATAATATAGTTTATAGGCAAGTAGAGTATAAAATTCAAACTATAGTACAGCAGTAAAATTCCATTTAACTGGAGCAATTCTTTATCTCTAGTATATTCCGAATAGATTTTTTTATAATATAATAAACTACTGACTACAATGTATAATGAACTGACACTACGGGTATAAGTTTGATAATCTGTTAAACGATTGGTTTGGAATAATAGCATATCTAAACAGAGATAGGCCAAAGCAAAAATAGTGAGAATGTTTCCGAGCAGATGGTTTGTTGATGACAATATTTTATAATAAAAAATATAAAATATGATAACTTCTATGATCGCAAAGATGGATATAAATTCTAAATTTTGTGCAAAGGCGAAGGACCAAAAACGACTTAGGAGGTCTACAGATAAAGAGATCAGTAGGAAGATATAAATTACCTTCTGGTAAGGTTTTAATAGTTTGTAATATTTGGCTATCGAATAGCACATTAAGCTCAGAAGAAGGGGCACAAGCCATGTACCCCAATCCAATAATTTAATCAACATTGAAATGATTTAGTCGTTCAATATCTCATCTATCAAGTAAAAATTTTCAGTACTTGGTGGAAATGGCGGAACCAATCTGATGGTATCATAGGATATATTTGATTCCTTCATGTTGTGCATATCTATATTTCTAATAATCAGATCGATCTCATATTCCAACGGACGGGTATCTTTCGCTTTTTTGATGGCAAAATAAGCTCTATTTACTTTCGTCCGTAAATCATCAGTTGGAATTGTAAAGCAACGTACCACATTGGTTTTCTCGGAGAAACTGCCCTTCAAATATGATTTTGGAGATTTTTGCCATCTTTTTATTCTTTTCATGGCTTTCTTATCGCTAATTTCCGCCTGCAGTTGTTCTGAAATTCCAAATACTACAGGATTAGCTACACAAATATGTTTTTCGATATGGGGTAGTGTCTTCTTTGAATCAAAAGTATCCGTGATAATAAAGAGTTTGACGTCTTTAAGATCTTCAGAAATGCCCAGATAAGCATGTACATACTCCGAGTTGCCCCCCAGAAGCTGCTCCGCATCAAATTCAAAATATTGAAATTTTTCTAATTTTTTAACCAATCCCTTAATTCCTTTTTGTAGCAAATATTGGTTCCAATTTCTTATGTATGATTTTACTTCTTGAAGATCCATAGGTTATAGAAATATTATTTATTACAAGTATAAATAAAAAAAACAGGAGGATCAAGTTTTTAATAAAAACATATAAGCCTTCTAAATAATTAAAAAATAGTGATATTTATAGGCAATGTAAGTCTATTATGTTATCAGATATTTCTCATAAAAAGAGTGATTTTCCGCTAATTTTCGATGTCAAATAAGGCCTAATAATAGATTGTGTATGTATCGATCAGAAAATCTTTTTCCAAAAGAAATTTTACTTTTTCACAAATTGTCATCAATAGCTTTTCTGTCGGTTAGTATGCTACTCCAGTTCTAATTCTTTCGATCGTAATAAACTTGCTATAGCGTACAGCTTCACAAGCCATTTTTTAGGCAGACTTGTTTACAAAAAATATTTAACCAATCGACCTCGGCGCTTAGTATACTCAAATCAAAAATATCCAAAAATGATTCACCTACTTATTTCCACCATTCGCCGAGTTTTTAGTTGGTTTAATCTAATTGCCATAGGGTAGGGGCGATTTACACCCTACTTTTGAATCAACAACTAAAATAAAAAACTAACAATATAACATAAAGACAATATGAAAACTTTAGCAAAAACATTCGCAGCAGCAGCCTTGATCGCAGTATCTACATTCACTATGGCGGCAGCAAAACCAGTAGGCGACCACTCTAAGAAAGCAGCTGTCAACTTATCCACAGCAGATCTCGCCATTGACCATTATGTAGCCGTGATGACCGAAGGAGAGTCAGCAGGAGTAGAGCAGTTGTTCGCATCCGGTTTCAGTCAAAAAGTACAGGCAGCAACAGATAAAACCAACAGCCGCGGAGAAGTTATTTCATTACTGAAAAAACAAAAAGGTGAGCATTTGAACTGTAAAACAAGCACCACCATCGTTGAGCAGTCAAGTGACTATATGATTGCAAAAGTAATCCTTCAGTTTGAAGGTTTTACCAAGATCGATTTAGTTACTTTGGTCAATGACGGTGGTAACTGGAAAGTATCTCAATCCATTAACTCTTATCAATAATTTACTGTTTAATTCATATGTTTAGTAAGGGCCACGTCGTGAGATGTGGCTTTTCTATTTCCTGTTCTATCTGACAGGATAAGTAGGAAACTCATGTTTTTAAAATCAAAGGACAAATATTTTCTGGGTTATTGTATCTAATCAAATATAGGTTCTGAAAACGATCAACTTCCCTATATTATATGATGTAATTTTATCTATGGATGTCTATTTATCCTTGATAGAAAACTTGTCCTTTTTAATTCATTTGAACTTTCTGAATGGTTACGTATGTGAAATCATGTATAAATTAAATTCAAAATATAGGTCAATATAATGATTGGTAAGATAAGAGAATCTCTAATTTTAAGTAGCAATTCAAAACGAAGGCATCGAGCTACTGATTCAGAAAATATTAATTTTTAGTCGTAAAAATTTTAAGATTAAATAAAAATGCTCCCAAAAAATTTATAGCTTTTTGGGAGCATGGCATATGCAGCTTTAGTGTTAGGTTCGAAAACTAAAAAACTTTAAGTAGTAATATCTTAATTATTTAGAACTTTTAATAGTGTAATATGATTTAACCATTGGAAAAACTATTTGATTATTCACTATGAATTTTTGATTTGATACAATTACTAGCTGCTTCTCATTGTTTTCAAGATTTATACTTGTAGGTTTTGAATAAGTATAAACATGATTATCACCAGATAATCTTTGCGTTAGATTTATTAGTTTCTCTTTATTCTTATTAACTAGATCTCCATAAAACTGGTTTTGCACGATATTATAAGTGCTTATGTCATATTTCTTTTCATAAGATTCCTCAATAGTATGAATTAATAATTTATTGTCAATAATGGGTTCTGCCCATAAAATATTTATATAAGTAATGTCATCTATATCTTTTATTTGTACAACTGATCCCTTTAATTCTGGTATTTCTTTTATTAAATTTTCTGAAATACCATCCTTGTTAACATCATAATCTTGGTTTGTTACGATAGAATCTAGTAAATAAATGTTATCCCTCTTCAGAATTTCTTCATCACTTCCTACCTTTTTACATCCAATAAGGGCTAAAGATGATATTGCAACTAATAATATTTTCATATCTTATCTATATCTTGATTTCTTATGTATAGTAATATAAACAATCAAAATTAATATTTATAAACTGGAAGCATTAAAATTTCAAAATTATTATTTAAAATTGTGTTAAAATTTGATAGTGGATAAACATTTGTAGCCTTATAATTTTGACCGATTGGATTTCTTAATTATCAGAGCAATAATGGAGTAGGTAATCTTTGTCCATTAAAAAAGACTACAATGACAGAAGAAATATAATTATAATTAAGATCTGGGGATATATGTTCGATAACTATTTAAAACTGACGGAGAGCTGTTATATAGAAAGTAGCTGATATCACCTAAAAACCCTATCCCTAAAAACACTTCCAAAAATAATGTTGTGCAAGCAACTAACGTGTGATTTATCAGTCAAAATTCCTTCGGTAAATATTCACCTGCTACACGATAATTCCCCGAAGATGAGCCGAACAAAATTCGAGCAGGAGCAGTAGACCAGAATCCAGCGGACAAAATACTCACCTTTTCCTAACCAACTTCGCCCCATTTCCTAGGTCGCTTCGAGTGGGCTCCCAGTGGGCTTCGAGTGGGCTTCGACAGGGAGTGAGGGGACACTCGAAGCCGACTCGAAGGAGACTCAGGTGGAGGTAGAACAAGTCTAGAAGAAAGGTCGAAGAAAGGTCGAAGAAATGCAGAAAAACACCAAATTGTCTTATACTGAAATAGGTTTACATATACCGAACAGATTACTATATATATTTTACATCCTATTTCTTTCTACTGCATATGGTTGTCATTGTCTTTTTTCTTACTGTTATCAGTTGTCCGTTGCCTAGCCACTGTTTCCCTCATTTTGATGCGGAACTTTTTTGCATCCGGACTACGTCGCTGAAAGAGTCCAGGAACATTTTGGTTCTTCCATTCCTGATGTGCCTGCTGTGGAGACATCATGTTGCAGGCCATATGTGGCCTAAAATGATTGTATATGTTGACTGCTTTGACCAGCTGGTTAAGCGCAGTTTTGTAGTCTGGAAAAGTCTCGGCCATCCGATATTCGTTTTTTAGGATACCATTTAACCTTTCTGCCACAGCATTGTCGTATGGACTTCCGGATTGTGTCATGCTTATGGCAATACCGTTTTCTTGCAATATACTGATATAATTTGTGCTGCAATATTGGATACCTCGATCCGAATGGTGGGTCAGAATGTTCTGTGGGTAAATCCTATGCGCTATGGCCATCCGGAGCGCTGATATACAGGCCTGGGCTGTTGGTCTGTGGGTAAGTTTGTAGCCCACGATCTTTCTGGAATAGGCGTCTGTGATCAGGCACAGGTAGATCCATTTGTCCCGGATGCGTATGTAGGTGATGTCACTCACCCATATCTGTTCGGGATGCAGGGCTTGCCTACGTTGCACAAGATCGGGCCACTTTTTGAAACGGTGGTCTGATTGGGTCGTGATGGCATACCTGCGTTTGCACTTGACCAAAAGGTCATTCTCACGCAACAGCCTAAAGAAAGCGTCTCTTCCCAGCCCAATCATCGCGCTGCCCATTTCTTTGGTCAGTATGCTGCGAAGCTTAAGGGCACCCATGCGATGGGAGTCCTTCCGTATTTCTCGTACCCTGGCCAATACAAGTCCGCTGCGAACGGAATATTCCTGCTCTCTGCCCATATATTTATAATAGGACTGCCTAGTTCTGCCAAATAGTCCACAAAGTCTGGTGACCGAAATATTCTGGTAACACGACTTCATTTCTTGGACGATTTGGCCCCAGACTTTTTTACCAACCCAGCCCCATGGAGCTCCTCCGCTTTTTTGATCAGTATCTCCAGGGCGGTAATCTTGAGATTTGCCTCAAAAAGCTCATCCCTGAGCTCTTGTTCATTTTTTATCCCGGGATCTTCCGAATCTACAACCTGTGGAACTTCCAGATCTAGATTGCTTTCCCACTGCTGGTACCATTTCATAAAATAACGAGGAGTCGCTTCTCCCGGAAGATTGTATTTCTCTGCAAGTTGGGAATAACTAAACTTGCCTGTTAGGTACTCCCTGGAAACTAAGATCTTGAAGCTGTCGCTGTAAACTTGTTGTCCCCCTGATTTACGTTTTGTCATACGCTGTTTCATAATATTAAATTTAAGGTTTTAATATTCGGTTTTTGTAAACCTTTTTCAGGAAGGGACAAATTGGATTTTTCAGCGCAGTTTTTGGCAGCTACCATATCCATATCTGCTTTTAACCAGATTCGGACACTGTTTTACCGAAAGCCGTCTGTACACCGCTTCTGCACCTCCTATTTCCCGTCCCTGACCCGGGAAATGGACGGTGCAGGGACTTTGCAACTGCGGTGCAGGGACAAGAAAGTTTAAAACAAGGTACGAACAAGGTTAAAACAAAGTACGAATCAGATCCAAATAGCCTGGACATCCCTGCTGTTGATTTTGAAGGAAAATAAGGCTTTCAAGTGGCCAAGAGTGTACCGTTAGTGTACGGGCTATTCACGGGGAGTGTACCAATCCTGTACCAAGAATGTACGGAGAAGCTACTAAGAAGGTACCAAAGAGCTACTAAAAAGGTACCGGATATCTACTCAGGTCAGTAGCTTGATTGAAGATCAGGAGGCCCCGCCTAGACCAGCACGGGAACAAGGTGGTTCATGTATCTCCCAAGCTTGCGTAGTGCATATGCTAAGCAATGGTCAAGTATGGATAGTGCGTAAAACAGTACCTGTTGATCAAGTATCAACGCACTATCCACGCTTCATCTTGCTTCATTCATACTTGACCTACATTTCAAATGTGTTTTATCTTAAATAAGGCGTTTTAAGTCCTTAAGTTTCTTTTTCCATACTCTAGTGTGTTTTTGCAGGGATTATCTTTTAAATCGCTTAAAATAACTTTCAAATGAAAAGAAATTAGGTAGTCATCATGATTGAATGAAAGGATTGGTGATTCGATATTCAGTTAAGATATCTGTTGTGTAGCTCAGCAATGAGTCTAAGATTGACCGATTTGGATTAAAGAAATTAAATGGCTGAATATAATTAAATAATATTATTGCCTAAGCAACTAAATACTTTAAATGGTCCGGTAAAAAAAGTGATATCTATAGCATCTAAATAATTGTTCGTTGCTATACCACTCTGCTAAAAACTCTTTTAGTAGTTTGTATGATATTTAGTTCATTCTCTTCTATCAATTCATGTTTTCATACAAGTTTTTACAATTTCTTTTTCTCATTGGTATTTTGTGCTATCATACGAGAATAATATCAATTAATCCTACGGCTAACCGTAGCTTTTAAATATTTGTATTCGATAGGTTTGCCAAAATTTTAAGCTATGTATACAATATTACGATCAGTTTTACTTGTATTATCACTTACTTCTTGTACCAGTTATAAGTATGCAACAGAGGGTAATACACAAAAGAGTAACCTCACCATGTGTACAGTAAAAAGCAAGGTAATTAAAGGAGAGACCACACAAGATGAAATCATGAAGTTGTTTGGTTCTCCAAATTTGGTTTCTAAAAACAAATCGAATAGAGAGGTTTGGAGTTATAATCGTATGTCTGTCGAGAATAAAGCTGGATCTACAGATTTTTTTGCAGGGCAGCGTGCCAGCCAAAGTAGTAGTAGTAAATCTTTTGATCTCATCATCACGTTTGATGAGCATGATGTTGTAACCGATTATTCGGTCGTATCCACCGCATATTAACTTTTAGAATTATATTGAAATGAAAAAAACGACAGTATTGTTATGTTTTATCGCATTGTTGAGTTCATGCGCTACTCAAATGGTAACTAAATCACCTGCTGAAGTAAAAATGATGACAACTAAACAATTTGAATCTGATCAAGATTTGATATTTAAGGCCATTATTAGCTTATTGCAGTCGGAGAGTTATATTGTGGACCGTGCTGATAAAGAGACTGGTCTAATCAATGCGAGTAAACGTCTCGAAAATAAAAATGCGAATATGCAACGCGCATTATGGGGCTCTTCTAAAGATGCTAACACTTCTAAAGCCATGTTTTATGTGGAGGCCGTTAATGATGATGTGACGGAGGTTAAGATCTCGATGTATGAAGGAAGCGAATCCAGTAAAAGTGGCTATTGGGGGCAAGTGAATAAGGATAGTAAGGAGCAAATGATCTATGAGCCTCGTGTCTATCAGCAATGGTTCCAGAGTCTCCAGGCTGAGGTGGAGCGTCGGAAGGCATTGGGAAGATAGGTTTCACAATCAGTGATAAAGTGAATACCGATTTTAAATTCAATTTTGCAACGGCCATTGCAAAATTGAATTTAATCATTTAAAATGATGTTAATAATTCTTTATCTATCTTCTTTCAATTTCTTCACTTCACTGGCAAGATCCAGTACCGCTTTGCTTAATGTAGCAATAGATTGGGTCTTGATGCGGTCTTCTTCAATAAATTTTTCTAATAGTGCGAGCAGTTTGTCTGAGCCGTCGTTGTTGAATACGGGCTGTGCATTCTGACCGACAGAATTGTCACTAAATGTGGAGTTATTGTTATTCTGTATATTATAGATCACATTTTCGTCTTTAAACGATTTGACGAAATCTGGTGTTACCCCAAGTGCATCTGACAATTCTTTTAATAGCGGCTCTTCAAAAGCGACCATATTTTCAAAATCAGAAATCCGTTGCTGCGAGTATTTGCTTTTGCACAATTGCCCAAAGGCCTCTTGTTTTATTCCTTGAATTTCTCTTATCCGTTTTATATTGTGACCGATGTGCATGGTTTCTTTTTTTTCTTCAAAAATAGTGTTCATATACTATGATTTTTTGGATCGGTACTTTACCGGTAAATCGGTAGGATACCATGAATTATTATGGTTGGCAAAGCCTAAATTTGATTTAAAATTACGAAAGTTTGTTGGGAATGACAAGATTGTAATTTGTTCTTCATTATGAGGAAATATAAACCATCATTAGTATGATTTAGTTCTTTGACATATTGGTATTGATCGGAATTTTAGCTAAGGTTGGGAGGGTGAGAAGGTTAGGTAGTTAGATAGTTAAAAGGTTAGGTAGTTAGATAGTTAAAAGGTTAGATAGTTAGAAGTTTAACTTCTAGCTCGCCATATAAAATAATGGAGGCTGCTTGTACAGCCGTAGGGTGAGGGGAATGACCACTCACTGAGTACTTGAAAAAAGCATTGGTTATTGCAGACCTTAATGTTAAAGACATGTACAATACGACTAAAATTGCATTTTTTTTAAAATTATTAGGCTTGCGCTGTAAATGACCACTCACTGAATACTGAAAAATAGTATGATTTGTTTATGCTAACAAATTTCAAGGTATGTACAAAACACATAGATAAGCATATTATCTATTATCGAAGGGTATCTGTTAATGAGCACAATTCGAAAGTGATGTCCATTAATATTCATTACTACTGTTAACAATTGCCAGTTAGGAACTTAGAATATTTATTGTTAAATTTGAATATGACTACATTTAAAGTATCTGTTCCAGAAGACAAGACTTCTTTTTTCCTCGAAGTACTCGAACTTATCGGGGCTACATACGAGTCGAAAGAGACCAATTTCAAACTAACTGATGAACAAGAGCAGTTCCTTTTGTCTCAGAATGACGTGTCGTTAGATGATTGCCAGCCTGCTCATCTAGTTTTCGAAGAGTTGAAGGTCAAATATGGCCTATAGCATACTGATCACTCCTGCTGCAAGAAACCATATTGAAGAAGCTACCGCATACTATATGGAGCACGCATCTAAAAAAGTTGCATTAAAATTTCTTCAGGACTATAAAAAAGCTGTTGCTGATATTTTGAAAGTCCGATATTTTCAGGTATTCTATCTTAACTTTCGTGGCAGGATGCTAACGAAATTTCCTTATATCGTTTTTTATACGTTAGATGATGAGCAGGAACTGATCATCATCAAAGCAGTATTTCATACCGCGCAAACTCCTCAAAAATATCCTCACAAATAAATAATTCTGGAGGCTGCTTGTACAGCCGTAGGGTGAGGGATTTTTACCACTCACTGAATACCGAAAATAGCATGGGTTTTTATTGACCACAAATTGAAAGGTGTGTACAATTATTTTCACTTTTCTATTCAATTTGGAAAAGTTGTTGTTGACCAGAATGTGGAAAGTATAGACAACCGTGATGCTGATATATAACCCTATGATTTCGTTGTTGCTAACCAAAATTTAACAGAGCGTTTAAAATAGTTAGAAAGTTAGAGGGTGAGAAGGTTAGAAATTTTGACTTCGCTCAATATAAAATAATTTAGGCTGCTTGTACAGCCGTAGGGTGAGGATCATGATCACTCACTGAGTACCGAAAATAGCATGGGTAGTTACTGATCATAGGTATATGCAATCAATAATGAAGACTATTAATGGTATTTACAATTGATGCAACGAAAAGGAACCAAAAGATATCACAACTAATTACAAACTTAAAAGGTATGTACAATTTAGTCTTCTTGAGGTTTAAGATTAAAGTCTGTTGTTACTGACCACAATTTGAAAGAATAGTTAGAAGGTTATGAAGTTAGGGGGTGAGAAAGTTAGAAATATTGACTTTTCGCTCAATGTAAAATAATGGAGGCTGCTTGTATAGCCGTAGGGTGAGGGATTTTTGCTACTCACTGAATACTGAATAATAGTAAGGGGGTCGCTACTGACCAAAAATTGAAAGGTATATACAACATGTGCTGCGGGTCTTCGGTACGGAGGTAAGTCGCTACTGACCACAAATTGAAAGAATAGTTAGAAAGTGAAAGGATTAGAAGGTTAGTTTCTAGTTCATCATATAAAATAATGGAGGCTGCTTGTACAGCCGTAGGGTGAGGGATTTTTACCACTCACTGAATACCGAAAATAGCATGGGTTTTTACTGACAACAAATTGAAAGCTGTGTACAATTCGGTTTGTGAATCAGCTAGAGAGCATCAAGTTGTTACTGAACACAATTGAAAGGTGTGTACAATCAATCGCGAATACCATTAATGGTATTTACAATTGATGAAACGATTAAAAGTTATCAAATGTCAGAGTTACTAAGTACAGTTCTGAAAACAGTATGTACAATGTAATGCGAAAAAGAAAAACTAAAAAAATGTTTGTTGACTTGAAGTTGAAAGAATAGGTAGAAAAGCTAGAAAGTTAGAAATTTTGACTTCGCTTAATATAAAATAATGGAGGCTTCTTGTAGAGCCGTAGGGTGAGGGATTTTTACCACTCACTGAATACCGAAAATAGCATGGGTTTTTATTGATCACAAATTGAAAGGTGTGTACAATTAGCTGGCTGTATTTGTTGTTGCTGACTACACGTTGAAGAATCGTTAGATAGTTAGAGGGTTAGAAAGTTAGAAATTTTGACTTCGCTCAATATAAAATAATGGAGGCTGCTTGTACAGCCGTAGGGTGAGGAGGGTACCACTCGCTAAATTCAATTTATTGCAATAGGGGGTTGAGCTTAGTGCAATTGAATATGCAATCGACAGGGAAGCTATACAGTTGACAGAACTGTCACTGCACAATGGCCTAAGTAAGTCGATATTCTAAAAACTCCATATCCATCTCAGGTACGCTCAGGTCACGTTGATGACGATGAAAAAGCAAGCCTACACATAATTTAGGTAATGACACTTTGAGTTTATGGCATTAGATACAAGATATATTGCATGCTCTTGATAAAAAGCCACATATTTTCGGTCAATTCCAATAGGACAGGAGTGTTCTAAGTCGCTTTAATATATGCCTTAAACATGATCTCAGTTCCCAAAAAAATCCGCCAGACCAAGCTGAGATCTGTTTAGATAAATAACCAATGTATTGGCATTCTCATGTGCCCTGACCAAAATAATGATTATGAGTAAAACACTACAAACACAGCAAGCTGAAAAATATCTCTCCTTTCTGCAGAACGGAGATGAAAGAGGCTTGACCTATTTTTACAATCGTTTCTACGGATATCTTTTCGTAAAATCATATCGCGTGACCAAGGATGATTGTGCGGCTGAAAGTATCGCGCAGGAAGCATTATTGCGACTGTGGCTCTGCCGAAAACAGATGAAGACAATAGACGATACCTTTGCCTTTTTAAAAGCACAGGTTAAAGCTGCTATAGATGCATTTTACAATACCACAAAAACTAGATTTCACCGAAAACTGCTACGGTTGGATGGTATCGAAGATTACCAAGAGTTTCTGGTGGGATATACCCTAGAGGAAGAGGAGGAAACGGATATCGTCTATCTGGAGAAGCTGGAGGAAGAAAAGCAGGAGCGATTGGATAAACTTAACCGGCTGTTGCCAAGCCTCAGCAATCAACAGCAGCTATTCATCAAACTCTGTTTACAGTATAGTTTTAACTACGAGCGCATTGCCTATTATTTGGGTGGTATATCTGACTATGAAGTCAGTTTGCAGGTCGAAAAAACCATTGATACACTACGTTCCATATTCAATAACTCGCAACAAATGGAGTTGTTAAATAGACGGTCTTCGGAGGTACTGGAGGGTGAATTCAATGAGCATCAGGCCGAAATCTTTCATATGCGCTATGAGCTACAGTTGTCATTTGAGCAGATTTCCGAAGCGTTGAATTTGAATCCATCGATGGTTAAAAAACTCTTCGTACAGGCGCATACTAAAATCAAAAACGCCAAGAAAACAGCATAATTAAAGAGATATCGCTTATGGAAAAAGATACCCTAATTTTAACCCGAAAAGTTCAGATTTATTTGGACTGTGATGATCAAGAACAACGGTCTGCGTATTATAAAAAGTTATTTGAGTGGCAGGACATGGTGTATCGCGGATCCAATATGGTTATGACGCACCAATACATCCAAGAGCAGATGAAGGATTTAATCTATCTGCGCGATGACGTCAAAGTGAAGCTCGCTAATTTTGATAAAGATCCAGAAGGTATATTCACCACTTCTAAGATGAATACCACGTATCGCATATTGTCTCTATATTTTAAAGGAAAACTGCCATCGGATATTCTTTCGTCCATGAATATGACCTTAAACAGGGCTTATAGTACTGATCGTTTAGCCTATTGGAAAGGAGAAAAATCGTTGAGAAATTATAAAAAAGATATGCCGATTCCATTTGGAGGAGATCAAGTGAAACTGAGCAATGATGAGAAAGGGCGTGATTTTATATTGAAACTGTTCAAAATACCCTTTCGCACGTATCTCGGCAAAGATCGATCGGACAAGAGGGTTTTATTGCAGAGGGCACTGGTCGGAAAAATCAAGATCTGTGCAAGCTCCATCCAGATAGTAAAAGGCAAGATATTTTTATTGCTCGCTCTGGAATTGCCGAAAAAGAAATACGAACTAAAAGACCATATCATTGCTGAAGCATCGTTGTCTGTAGAACATCCGATCACGGTGTCTATTGATAAAAATAGTTACCAAATAGGAAACAAAGAAGAATTTCTATATCGGCGGATGGCTATTCAGGCGGCGAGATACCGATTGCAAAAAGGTGCAGCTTTCAACAGAGGTGGTCATGGACGTAAGAAAAAGATGAAAAGTATGGAGCAAGTCAATGAACAGGAGAAACGTTATGTGGATAGTCGTTTGCATCTCTATAGCAGAAGGCTGATTGATCTATGTGTAAAATCTGAAGCAGGAACATTATTATTGGTCAATCAGACGAACAAGGAAGAGTTTGCTAAAGAAGATGAATTCCTTTTGCGAAACTGGAGCTACTATGGCCTGATTGAAAAGATAAAATACAAAGCGAATATGGCTGGAATTAATTTGATCGTGGAATAGATCATTGCACTGGACGGAAATAGCTACTAGCCATTTCCGTTTATCTTTTTAAGATTATTTTTATAATAATTTTTTAGAAGTAACTTTAATTTACAAAATTTCGAATGTTTCAATTTTCAATTTTGCTCTATTGTCAAAATTGGTTTTCCATATTTCCCTTGTTAATACTCCACTTGTAATATTACTTATTAAGAATTGGCACCATTCATCTTTAAATAAATAATCAGCATGTGCTTCATCATAATGGCAAAATTTTGTGTTTGTTTCAAATGGATCTATTTCAGGTCTATCTTCTTTCGTAGGTTTAATTGAAAAAATATATAATAAACATTTGTGATCAAAATGATTAAAGCCAGCACCTGGGTAGCTTTCTCTTACGGCATTCACTACTGCGCCAGGTTTCAATTTAGCAGGATTAATGACTTCTGTTTTTTGTACCTTATCCTTTATTAAAGCAGTAACTTTTTCATAGTTTTCTTTGTCCTCCTCTGAGATTGAATTCCAATTTACGAATTCAATAGCTAAATCATTTCTACTGGTGTTGGCAAGTTTAGGAAGTTGAATTAATTTAATACTAAATTCTTGCGTATTAAATACGCTATCTTGAATATTTGATCTATACTTATCAATAAAGTCTTTAACTTGTCGAATTTCTGTTGATAATAATTGTTTATTCGACTCAATTTGTTTAGCAGTTCGTACTCTTGAAAACTGAAGAGAATATGCTAAACTTTCATTAATTGCATATTCTTGACCAAATAATTTAATTAGCTCATTCTCGTAATTATATAGTAGTGATTGGCATTCTCCGAAAATCATTAAACCAATTTCATCTTTAGATATGGATCTATGTTCAATTTTATTCCGGAGTTTTATGAAAAAGTCAAGATTACATTTTACACCATCTGTAAGATTTCCATATTTTTGAATACAGGTCTTCAGCTCCCAGGCTTTTTTGTCCCCATCAATTATTTTATATCTACCATTTATTTCCTTATAAAAATAAGTTTCACCAATTGTATGATTAAAATGAGCATGTAAAAGCCTCGTCCAAGACATAATCATATGTGTTATAAAACATTCTACTTTGAATGGGGCTCTAGGTTTATTATAAATTTCGACGGATAATAAAGCACAATCAATTGAACTTTCTAGTAATGTTTTAGTTTTACCTTTTCGTAATTGCATTATATTTTAGGTTTTACTTATAAAGGTAAATGTATATTATTAAAGTATATTATTTGTTGAGTATTTTAATAAAAAATAATTTCAGCCTAATTCTTCTTTTACTGCAGGCAGCAAAGTAATTTTCCCTTTATCTGCTAACTCTTTTATACCTGACTTTAATAAGGCTTTATCTGTGAATGATATAATAAAATCACTAAATAATTTTGCTAGACTGGCTTTGCGATCTTCATCGCCCATTGGTTCGTCAAAATCAAAAAGTGCTTTACACTCGTGTGGCTGTCTAGTGAAAATGTTTCCAATGTCTTTTTTAACTAAATCCTTTGTTCTGGAGTAGTTATTTCCGAATATTCCTTGTATATAAATCTTGATGTTCATTTTGTAATAATCACCAAAATTTGATTTTTGCAGATTTAAGTACAATGATACATTCTGCGCTATCTCTGAACCATCCCCCAAAAGCACTTTCAAACCCGTTTGATTTGGCTACTTCGCCAAACAATTTTTTAAAATCTTTACTGTTCATATCAATATGTTTCTAAGATTGTTTTCCAATTGTAACTAAAATTCAAGTGAGCTCTATTTTTTTTACTACCCACTTGATTAAATTAAATCTTTAACTTTTCCTTTTGCTAAAATTGATGATGCTTCATTTATGGTAAAAGAGTTATCAATTACATAGTTATCCTGAAAATAATCTGGTTTAATAAATTCAACCCAAATGTTAAATTCATTTAAAATATTTGTTTTTTGAAAACTTTCTATTCTACCAGACATACATTTCTCTCCAAAACAAAATAGAAAAATACGATTTCCTATCAAAACCTTATCGCTTTTCCATTCTACAGTACCGATTAAATTTATCATAAAAAATTATTTTACTGATTTGACAGAAGAATTAAACCATTTCAATCTTTCTGGACTTACATAGTAAAATTGTTTTCCTAAATCTGTACCATTTTCAAAAATAAAACTTTTATTTTGAGTATTTGATTTCCTTCCCCTGCCCAATTATGATACCATTTAGCATCTTCTATATTCGTCCAAAACAATTTACCTTCATATGAAGAAATTTTTGAGCTAGTTGGAGCTTGCCTAAAACCATGTGCTAAAATATCTTTTGCTTCTGCAGAAGAAACAACGCGATAGATCGTTTGACTGCCCGCTTTAGCGGTTTTCCTAATTTCCTATACAAGAGGTATTAATCCCGCTCCTCTATAAAAAGGAGATAAGTTTTCCTCATTCATATCCTCACCGGATAAGGCCGCTTTTATATCGAAATAGGTGCCTACAGGTGTAAATCCAACTCCTAGCTCAAATGAATTGTTCAGAAATGAATTAGTTGAAGGATCGCCTTTTTGCAACTGGCTTTTTCCATCTTTTCTAATAATGGAACCAGGACTGTTTGCAATTATATTTCCTTTTTTCTTCTTCTCTGGATCCTTGTCCTGCTGATAACTTAAGTTTCCCAGCAGATTGGTGATATCCTTAAGATCCCGTGTGACCATTCCGAAACCGGAATCCTCCCAGGCCATCCCTTCAGGATCAATAAAGCGGATCGGATTATTTGCCGTATAATTATATGGAGAGTGATCGAAATACTTCTCCGCCATCGGATCGGTGACATTCCATCGTGCGATCTCCGCATAGTAGAAACGAGCTCCATAATCGTACTGATCACCAAGCTCGCCCTGGATCTCTTTTCCATTATAAAGATACTTATTATTTGTAAAACAATTTGATTATCAATGGTACAAATGAGCTCATCACTACGTTCTTCGGTTAATCCCGCCCGTTACAACTTTTCGCTTGCCAAAAGGGTAGTAGTCATCGCGTTGCACCACATCGACCGTGGTCGGTGTCGCACCCCGTTTTAGCGTTGCCCGTATATTGCCCAGATGGTCCGTGAGGTTATGATGATACACATAAGTAGCACCGCTTTTCAGGGCGTAGCCCTCGGCAAAGTGGATGATGTCGATATTGGCGCCATTGTACTCAATTCCGCCCACATATTCCCTTACGGTGGTCACCGAACTGACAGTGGCGGTTTTGCGCAGCTTATTCCCCAGGGCATCATACAGATAGCTTAAGCTAACCCCGCTTTTATTAGCCGTAGCCGGGAGATTCAGCTGATTATAGGTCAGGGTCATGCCCGTGCGGTCGGTCAGCGCATTGCCGTTGGCATCATAAGTGTAGCTGCCGCTCAGTCCGCCCGATAAACTTGAAATACGATTTCCCAGATAATTATAATTGATCGCTGAGCCATCCCGTGTCAATTTGGTGATATTGCCCATATCATCGTAGAGCATCGCTTCGCTCATGCCCGTTGCCGTTCCGCTGGTAAGCCTGTCCAACTTATCGTACTGATAGCTGAACGTACTCGACGGAGTCGAAGCCGTTCCCCAGAGCTGCTGGCTAATATTGCCGTTCCACTGCGGGTTTGTGCCATCCTGATAATTGAGCTGCTGGCTGAAATTACTGGCAGTGCTCGTTTTCAGCCAGCCCCTTTCATTGTATCGGATCGTGGCGTTGCTAACATAGTCGGGATCTGTTGCTTTCTTGCCCAGTGATCTGCCGATAAGCTGGCCGAGCTCGTTGTAGGTGTAGGCCGCCACGGTCACCGTATCCTTACTGCCGATCCTATGCTTGATGGCGGTCAGCCTGCCGCGGTGGTCGTACTCGTTTTTGGTGAGTATGGTGGTCACTGCTCCCGATGGGGAAGGGGTATATTTCAGAAATCAAAGAACAAATATCTTTAGCTTAATATCCTAATTTAAATATAGGTTCTCAAAATGATCAACTTCCCTAGTTTATAGTGTTATGGTATCCTTGTATTTCGAATTTTCTTTGATAGAGTCTTATCCTTTTTAATTTAATTGAACTTTCTGCATCGTTCTGTATATGAAATCTTTTTTAAAACTAGATTCTAAATACAGGTTAATATAAAAGAGTCTCCACTTTGTAAGTTGGAATTCCAAATTGATGCTTCTCGTGAGATTAGCGGGAAATACGAGTGAAATGAGAACCTGCCTTCCTTTGAGATGGTCGCCAAAATGGCTAAAGCCTTTGGCGTAACGGTGGATTTTTAATCAGGGAAGGGGAAAACCCTTCTTATGACAAAGAAACGGTGGAACGTATCAACGATATACAAAAGATGGATGCCGATACCAAAAGTGTTCTGTTCAACGTCATTGATACCTATATCCAAAACTTTAAAACCAAACAGGCTTTTAGATAAATAACAAAGCCCACTATTGCGGACTTTGCTCTTGTAACTTCTCTTTTGTTTGGATTATCTTATGCTTTAATTCTTCTTCATTGTAATAAGTGTCAGGATATTTAACTAAATCCTCTTGAACATCAGTATATCTACTGCTTATTTTATCCAATTCAGAAAACGCAGACTTTTCTATATCTGTTAAATCATCACTTTTAATATCTAAACTATAAGAGTAGTAATAATCATTACAAAATGTCCAACCATTTATTTGTTCAGATAATTCAATAAGCCAATACAATCTTCTTTTATCATTTTTTTTAAACATAACTTACTATCACTTTATTGTTGGTAAAGAACTCAAGGGCTTTTGGCTATATTTAAAGTGCATTATTGGGTTCCCCATATGTATCTTACATCTGTTTTGCGTTTTAAACAGATTTAAGATCTCTTCCTACATTTAGAGAATCACAATCAGATAAAATTAACTTTTTCCTTACAATAATATTTTATTTACTATTTGTTTGAAACCATAAATCCTCTATCGTAAATGATTTGAAATTGTTGAAATTTTCAAAATATTTTTCAATTTCCTTATTTTCAATTTTAAATAAATCTTTACTCAAAGAATTGACCGAAATATAATTAACCCAATTAATATTTTGAAGAATATATTTAACTTGAAAAGAAATTTCGTGTTCAAGAATAATTAATGGATATATTTTCCATATATAACCTACAACTTTTTTATCCATTAAAATTGATGCCCAGTTTTCTTCTCGTTCCCAAAATGATACTTCAATTTTATTATTTTTCAATATATCAAGTACATAATAGAACAAGGAAAATTGCCAATTAACATTGCTTTCAATGACTTTTTTAAATATTTCTGTTAAATTTTTCATATGTTATTTTATTGTTCCTGGCGAGCCATGAATTGACCCGTTTGAGTTTCGGTAAACATTAATTATATTTGTTGGTGAGCCGTTTCCGAGTCTACCAATATTTGTATTTACCACGGGGACTTTTGCTTTATTTCCAACCCAAAGCCCTGCTTCATCAGCATATTGGGCAGCTTTTAACACAGCTTCCTCAGCATTTAGAGTCGGATAAAATACACTTTTCCCTTGTCCTAGATTAAACACATGCTTTTTCATAGCTTCTTTAGAGACAGTATAAACTCCATTAGTTAATTCGCCATGTCTAGTAAGTGCAAACGTATTTGTTATTCCTTTAGCCGCTTTACTCCCAAACCATCTAGTAAATAAATTTACTGAAGCACTAGCCATTTTAGAGCTGAACCCCATTGTAATGCCTTCTGCCAATGCAGTGCTAAAATCACCTGCTGCACCGAGATAGTCGCCTTGTTCTAATCGCTGTCCACTGCTCCATGCTTTACCGGCAACAGGAGTACCGTCCAATAGATCTTTACCAAATTGCCCCCAACTATAGCCACCTCCATTTTTCTTCTGTGGAGGATCCTGCTTTTTCTTTTTATTGGGATCCTGCTCCTGATCCTGCTGATAGCTTAAGCTTCCCAGCAGATTGGTGATATCCTTAAGATCCCGTGTAACCATTCCGAAACCGGAATCCTCCCAGGCCATCCCGTCAGGATCAATAAAGCGGATCGGATTATTTGCCGTATAATTATATGGAGAGTGATCGAAATACTTTTCCGCCATCGGATCGGTGACATTCCATCGTCCGATCTCCGCATCGTAAAAACGCGCTCCATAATCGTACTGATCTCCAAGCTCGCCCTGGATCTCTTTTCCGTTATAAAGATACTTATTAATCCCGCCCGTTACAACTTTTCGCTTGCCAAAAGGGTAGTAGTCATCGCGTTGCACCACATCGACCGTGGTCGGTGTCGCTCCACGTTTTAAGGTCGCCCGTATATTTCCCAGATGGTCCGTGAGGTTGTGATGATACACATAAGTAGCACCGCTTTTCAGGGCGTAGCCCTCGGGAAAGTGGATGATGTCGATATTGGCGCCATTATACTCAATGCCGCCCACATACTCCCTTACGGTGGTCACCGAACTGACCACCGCGGTTTTGCGCAGTTTGTTTCCCAGTGCATCATACAGATAGCTTAAGCTTGTACCGCTTTTATTAGCCGTAGCCGGAAGATTCAGCTGATTATAGGTCAGGATCATACCCGTACGGTCGGTCAGCGCATTGCCGTTGGCATCATAGGTGTAACTGCCGCTCAGTCCGCCCGATAAACTTGTAATACGATTTCCCAGATAACTATAATTGATCGCTGAGCCATCCCGTGTGAGCTTGGTGATATTGCCCATGTCATCGTAGAGCATCGCTTCGCTCATGCCCGTTGCCGTTCCGCTGGAAAGCCTGTCCAGCCTGTCGTACTGATAGCTGAACGTACTTGACGGAGTCGAAGTCGTTCCCCAGAGCTGCTGGCTGATATTGCCGTTCCACTGCGGGTTGGTCCCGTCCTGATAGTTGAGCTGCTGGCTGAAATTACTGGCAGTGCTCGTTTTCAGCCAGCCCCGTTCATTGTAGCGCAGGGTTGCATTGCTGACATAGTCGGGTTCTGTTGCTTTCTTACCCAGTGATCTGCTGATAAGCTGGCCGAGCTCGTTGTAGGTATAGGCCGCCACGGTCACCGTATCCTGACTGCCGATCTTATGCTTGATGGCGGTCAGCCTGCCGCGGTGGTCGTACTCGTTTTTGGTGAGTATGGTGGTCACTGCTCCCGATGGGGAAGCCTTATGTGCACGGCTGCTGCTGAGCAGTTCGCCGATAAAACTGTAGGTATTGGTCACATAATCCGTGCCGCCCAGATGGTTCTGCGCGGCAGTCTGGACCACCCGCCCTTTGTGGTCGTAGTACAGCACCGTGACCAGCGGCGAACTGCCGTCGGTTCTGCACACTTTGCTGCCTGTCTGCATGGCATAGGAAAGTCCGCTGGGCGTGATGCCCGAAGCGGGCAGGGTGGAGGCTCCCGTAAAAGCATAATCATCGTAATAGTTGGCCAGCAGCTCGGTGATGGTAATACCGGTACCTGCTGCGGGAAAAGTATTATAGGGATAGCTTGCGGCACCGGTACGGTTTTCCCAGAGCGCTCCGGCATAGCTTTCTACCAGGGTGCGCATCGTGGCCACTGCCGTGGTGACCGTATTGGTGTACAGACCTGATGAAACCACTTGACCATGGGCATCATAACGGGTATAGCTCCACTGGTTCTGTGCCCGCTGTACGGCATCCTGGGTCAGCACGAGCCTGTCGAGTACATTGTAGACCAGGTATTCCCATCCTTTTCCCGGAATCTTGCGGTCGGTCATCCGCCTGCGGACATCGTATTTGTAACCGAAGATATAACGGTCGAATACCGTATCGGCATCCGTAAAAGTGGTGACCGTCACCGCCGGCGGGATTACATAGCAGAGGTCGCCATAATCGTTGTACACATAATAGGTGCTGAGCGACTTGCTCTCCGTTTCCCAGATCCGTCTGAGCACGATACGGTCGTCGGTATCCTTAAATTCCTCCACGGTACCCGATTTTCCACTGGTCCAGTTCTCGTCTTTGATGATGGTCTTGTAGAGCCTTCCGGGCGCATAATAAGCGGTGCTGCTGGCTCCGTTTCCGGAAAGATCAGTCCGCCAGAGCCTGACCTCGCTCGCTATGTTGGTACTGTTGACAGTCTTCACGGTATGTCCCGATGTCGGCACTGTGGCGCTGTAGGGCTGCCATCCCGCACCAGGAGCACCCTGCTGCAGCACGCGGTCCAGGGGGCTGGATTCAAACACAGTTCTTGAAAAAGAGGGCGTCAGTCCACTGACCGCGGGGATCTGCACCACGCCTGTGGGCGGAGCCCCATAGTAGGAAGCCTGTGCCGCCACGGCGCCGGTTTTGTAGGCTCCGCCGACCCCTATCGCCGTGGCATAGGGTAGGAAAGTCAGGTCCTGCCGTCCCAGGCTGTCGTATGTGACTGGCACGACCAGATCACGGTCGGCTGCCGGTACGGCACGCACGCTGACCTGCTGCAGGGGACGCCCGAGCCCGTCAAAATAGCTGATGTCCTCCATGGCCTGCTGTACGGTAGGATTTGCGGGAGGGACCGTGAAAGGCTGGCGGTATGTCGTTTTCTTGACGTAATTGCGTCCCGCGCTCTGCGCCAGTACTGCTAGAGGCATACTCAATAGCAGCAAGATCATATATCGAACTATTGCCTTCATAAACGGTCGGTATTTAAAGGTTTTCATATTGATATCTATAATTGTCCAAGACTTTTCCGTCCATGTCCTTGATGGCGATAAGCCGCTGGAAGCTGTCATATTCATAATAGACCGTGCGTCCCGTAGGATCAGTCTGGCTGCTCATGCCCACCAGTGGGATGTGGGTATACGTGGTCAGCTGTGCGCCCAGCGGATACAGCCGGAGCTCATCGATTCGGTCGGTACCGGTCAGGGTAACAGCGGTCACTCCGGTTATGATACGCTGGTATTGCCTCCAGCTCCCATTGGTGCGGATGATGGTTGCGGCACCGCCGCTGATATTTCCGGCCGAGGCACTGTTTGCCCAATAGGTCAGCATATAGCTGGTGCCGGCATTGAGCCCTGTCCTGACTACATTTCCGCCGGTCAGGACGTATGCCCTGCTGCCCGTTGGGCTGGTGGCATCGGCCACCGTGGCACCACTATAGGTCCAGCTTCCCTTATTTTCTGCCTCAAAGCTGGTAAAAGCGATATCGCTCAGCGCGGCAGACTGTACCGAAGCGGTCATGAGCTGGCCGCTGTAATCCCATAGGAAACTGTTTGTAGGTCCGTTCTGCAGTGCATACTGGCCGAGATTGCCTTTGCTGTCGTAACTGCTGAACTGTCCGCGCAATTTATAGCGGCTATCCATACTGCTGCTGTTATAGGTCGCCGTCAGTGGACTATATGCCGTGCCGAGTGTAGACGGCGACGCCTCCAGCTGATAGACCTGATCGGGCAGGGGAAGGGTCTGCTGAAAAGAGACGATCTCTCCGCTCAGGCCTGAGAGCCCCGGCTGGCCGGCACGGCGGGATTCGGTATAACGCTCGATAACCGGGGCAAGCACGTTGCTTTCCTGCAGTTTTCGGATCCCTTTAGAAAAGGAATCGGTGGGTCCTATGCCCACATTGAAATCCTGCGGATAGCGCCTATATTCCAATTGGCTATCTCCCAAACTGTTGGAGCGGGTTATTTTGGTCGGATAATAATGGCGGGCGGTGGCATATTCATATTTTACCGTCTCAAAGGTATTGCCTTCGGGGTTGTACTGAACGGTGGAGTCCCGGACCAGCAGGGCTTTGCTGGGGCATACGACCGAAAAGGTATGCGCTCCAGGTATGTAGCTCTGTGTCAGTACATTTAATTGAACACTGGTCATCACAAAGGAGATCGATTTACGGTTACAGTTTATATCAAATAAGTAGTCCATAAACTGTCGCTTGACGGGCTGGCCAGCGGCATTGAAATATTCGATCTTTTTGGGCAGTCCCCTGGACCAGGAATTGTCGGTCAGTATCCGTGATCGCGTTGACATAAAGGGGGCGAGATAATCTTCGACAAACTCATCGGCAGAGGCCCAGCCCGGTCCGCCCGTGGTATGGTAGTAAACGGTGCTGGCACCATCTTCCCGGGTTTCGGTGACCTGTCCATATCCGATATTGCTACCCATGGAGTTGCCCAGCGGAATAAGCGGTTGGGAGAAGATATTAAAATACATACAGCTAAACTGAATGGTTGTATTGGTGGGCACATGCAAATGGGGATCTCCAAAAAAACCGGACTGTCCCGAATTGGATATGGGCGCTTCCAGCACTCCACTGGAACGGGAACTGATATGGTAATTATAGCTTTTGGAATAAGCGCTCAGTGCAGATGGTCCCGGATCAAATTGGATATTTTTGATGCGCAGTCCGCCTGCATAAAAGAGACTGTCCGATGCCTTATAGTCAAATTGGATACCAATATTCTGCTGGGCATGTACGCCCTGTCCAGAGACTTCGCTATAGATCTGGTATCTTCCCTTAGCCATGAACATGCTCTCTGCTATGGTAACAGTACCCAGTGCTTTTCTGGCCATGTACTGACCGATATTCAATGGATTTCCGATCAGCAGGTCAGGTCTTACCTGAAAGGATTTTATATTGTCAAAAGTCCCTGTGACATCGTTGTATTTGGCTATCCAGATTTTGGCAGTCGGCTGCTGAACAAGAATGATGCTCTGATAATCCGAATAGGTTACGCTCGGATCCATACCGAGCGACCCGCTGAGCTGTACGTTCTGGTCTTGATGGATGACAAAGTTACGGGTGCCGTTCCAATTGGTTGAACCCGATGCGATCGGTGCCTGTGCCCGACATTGTTTCATGTACTGTTTCTCAAATTTAAACTGGGTCACCCCGTCATATTCGACATTGCCCCCAGCAGAGGCCACCCCAAAAGTATTGCCTTCGTAGGTAAACATACTGCGACCTCCAGTTGGATAGGTGATCGCAGACAGTGTGCCGAGCTGTCCGTATTTGACATCCGGATTGCGGAAGGTGCTATTACGATAGGGATAATAGTTGATGTAATTATTAGAAGGAAGGTCTAAAACTTTATAGTTCGTGTTATACTCCACATTGAAATTGAAAACATCGTCATTGTAGTCGCCTCCTACCATCAAATTTTCGTCCTCCCCGTTATAATATCCCCAGACATCCTGCCCTTTGGTTTGTATGGAGGGTATGCCCATGCCGTGCACACTTTCAAAATATTCCATTTTGTACAGTTCAGACCCTACCCTTACACTGTCCAGTTTGAGTTTACGGTATTTGATTCGCGACGCCGCAGCATTGAAATACCCGGTATGGAGGCGGATGCGTTTCAGCACCTGTGTTACGCTGAGTACCTGGATACTGTCCAGCTTGTATTTATACAGATCCGTTCTGTTCAGGGCTCCGTAAAACTTGATCTTTTTGTCTCCCCAGGTGATCTCATCCGGAAAAAGTGAATTATTGCTATAGGGAGGAGTGGGGCGGCCCCCGACATCGTATAGCTCGCACTGCTCCGTTACGCCCGGGGGAAGTGGCCGGGTCGTACCATCGAAATACCGGAATTTGCGGATGGTATTGCCATAAGCTCTAGTGAATGTCTGTTGTCCGTCTCCGGTCTGGTCGTACAGATCATTTTTAAGGTAATTTTTGTAGGTGAACACAATTTCCTCTCCGCTCAGGGGATTGCGGATCTTGGTGACATACCAACTGGTTACATACAGTGCATGGGAGCTCACCGCGGTTTCATCGTAGTCCTGCTCTACGGCATTAAAATAATATTCGATCCCCTGTGCATCTGTGATCTTATAATTGGGACGTAGGTATTCGATCTTGAGATCATTTCCGTTGAGCTGCAACGGCTTGTTGTAGTTATCAAAAGTAAACTGCCCCGTATGGCCGCTAAAATTAAAGGAGAAAATATCGTATTCGGTATCCCTGCGCATGGCATTATAAGAGTCGGCCATGCCCTCATAATAAACTCCAGTTTTGCTGGCGGCTAGCCAAAAACGTTCGTAGCTGGTGAATTCATTTGTAAATCCGATGGTATAGGCATTGGCCATACGGGCGCGGGTCTGGCTGTCCTGATAATCCGCGCTGGAAGTCCAGGACGCCGTATGGTCATCGGGATATCCCCTGACAATGCGATTGATGACGCCTCCGGCATTGAGTGCCCAGCACGCCCCAACAGAGCCGGGAAGTTCCTTGACCTTCATGCCCGAGGCATGGTAGCTCAGGGAGATCGGTACCTGTATACCCTTGGCCTCGAGGTTATATAAAGGGATCGAGATATCCGGCAGCCCGGTATAATGCCCGACAGGCATCTCGACATATCGCCCCAGCGCGGTCGCATCCGGAGAGTGGGGGTTGGCAACCTGTGTGAGCGATCCGACTTGACCTGATACAAATCTGGAGCCTAACAGCAGGATCGCAACCAAATAAAATTTGATGTGCATACATTCCATAGCCGTACAATTGTGCTTGAAGCAGTTAATAATTGGTTTATCCGAGTGCGATTTCGGTAAATAAAGGTTTTAGCGCCTTTATTGTCTACTTATTCTGAAGGTAATGGATAATGGTCGGTTAAATAATGGCGTACTGGCAATATTCAGATAAATATACAACTAATTTAAGGACAGTATTTTATAAAACGAAATATTTTTTTATTTTTTTAAAGTTATTTTATCGTGTTTTTAATATGGTTAAAAGCAAATCAGGCATATTTTTTTAATTACATGAAATTAAAATGCTACTTATGATTCTAAGATAGAGGTTCCTGAAAGTGTCATTATCCCTAGTTTATTTTGTAATTATATTGCTTGAAGTACCCATATTCCTTTATTATTCATTCAAGTAGGGATATTTTATTGATACGGAAAGCATGATTTTTATCATAAAAAAGTCCTTTCGATAGGGTTAATTGCTAATTACTTATTTCTGTAATGAAATGCTGTTAAATCACTTAAAATGCTTTTCAAATTAAATAAAAAAAAATCTTCCGCACAGCACAAAAAAAACAGTACTTAGAATTCACTAAAAATGGTCTATTTTACGTGAAAATAATCATATCGTAATTTTATTGATCAAATAATCAGTTGCTTGCATTTTTATTGAATGATTTTTTATGAGGAGTATTTGTTAGTTACGAATATTTCGTAAGTTTACAAAAAAATCGTAAACATTATGAAAAAGATCTTACTAACCGTATTGATTTCAGTCAGTTTTATGGCTGTTAAAGCGCAAGAAAAGGCAATTGCCAAAGTGCATTACATATTCAAGCATGTCAATGACACGACACAAAGAGATAAGCATACCCGTGATGAAGTCGTTACTTATTTAGGTCAGCAAACAAGTTATTATACCAGTTATTCAACGACCAGAATGCAGGAGCAAACCACAAAAATGCTTTCAGCTCCAGATTTTGACGGTAATTTAGTGATCTCCAGATCCACCAGTGGCATCAAAGAATCTTATCTGCTCGAACCTGCTAAATCCCAGATGGTAGAAGTGAAGCGTGTTGCTTCAGATGAGTTTTTATTGGAGACTACCTATCCTAAACAAGATTGGAATATAGCCGATGAAACAAAAGTAATAGGTGGATATACCTGTCAAAAAGCCACCACCACTTTTGCAGGTCGACATTATACCGCATGGTTTACAACCGATATTCCGTTTTCTTTTGGACCGTGGAAATTACACGGTTTGCCAGGACTTATTCTAGCCGCAAAGGATGATAAGAATGAGGTGGAGTTTGAATATTCAGGTTTTGATAAATTGGCGGCTGATGTCCAAGTGACCATTGGAACTCCCGCAAAGGCTATTTTGTCGACAAAAGATGAAGTCGAAAAATTAGAAAAGGCATTTAAGGCAAATCCCAGTGCCTATATGCAATCGAAGTCCAACGTGAGAATTGCAGGTCCAGGTGTATTTGTGAGCAGCGGAGGTAGTGCCACTTCATCTTCCTCAGCTATCGACGCATCAAAAATTAAATCCATGTCCATTAAAAATGACGATAATTATAAACCTTCTTCGGTCACGAATAATCCTTTAGAATTAAAACCGTAGTATGTTACAACGCGCTGTTTTTATTGTTTACCTGCTGCTTTGTAGTGCACAGCTTTTTGGACAGGAACATGTGATCGAAGGATTTTTAGTAGATAAAAACACGAAGAAAGCCTTAAATCATATCCATGTCCTGCTCAAATCTAGTGACCATAAATTGTTAACCTTCAAAGAAACAAAGGCGGATGGTGCTTTCTCTTTGGCTACAGTTAAAGATGTGGATGGAGCGTATCTGGAGATCAATCATCTTGGCTACCACAAAAAAATAATCCCATGGACAGAAGTTGGCTTAAAAAAAACAATTGAACTGGAACAAAAAGTAGTGCTATTGGAAGATGTAGAAGTCAAAAGTCGACCGCAGATCAGACAGATTGGTGATACGCTTGCCTATAACGTGGCTTCTTTTGCAAAAGAGGAGGACCGTAGCATTGGTGAGGTATTAAAACGGATGCCGGGTATTGAGGTCGGGGACAATGGAAGTATCAAATATCAGGGAAAAGCGATTTCGAAGTTCTATATTGATGGGGATGATTTATTGGATGACCGCTATGCGATCGGAACCAAAACGATCCCGCATAAGATGGTCAAGGACATCGAGGTGCTGACCAATCATGAACACATGAAAGTGCTCAAAAATAGACGCTATACCGATGAAGTGGCGATCAATCTCGTGATCAAGGACGATGCGAAACTGAAGTTGACGGGTCAGGCAAAATTAGGTGCAGGACTACCCAAGCAATATGACGGCGAACTCAATACGATCCTGTTTAATAAAAAATATAAAGTATTGAATGTCTTGCAGGGCAATAATATTGGAAATGATCTGACGGGAGATTTTACAGGATTTAACCAAGCTACTGTGCTCTCGCGAATGGGGTATTCGGCCGTTAATAATCTACTGGCTCTAGGTACTGTCGGTGGTCCACCTGTAGCCAAATCAAATTATTTTATGAATAATTCGGTGGCTTTAAATGCCAACAATCTATTGAATATCAAAAATGGCTTCCAATTGAAATCCAATATTCAGCTCTTACAGGATAAAAATAACACCAATTTTAAAGGAGAGACGAGTTATTTTTCAGAAGATGGCGATTATATTTTTGATGAAAATCAGTATACCCAAACAACGGAATGGCTAGCGGCACTGCGCTTGAGTTTAAATAAAAATATAGAGAAACGCTATATCAATAATGCTTTTTCATTTGAGTATGAAAAGGAAGATTGCGAGGCGAATATCGGGAGCAATGGGGAGACTATTTTGGGCAGTCTCCATCATCAAATAAAAGGCTTTTCAAATCAATTGGAATGGGTACCTGCACTTAAAAATGGTGATATAGTACAAGTAAACTGGTATCTCAATTATGCGACTAAACCGCAAACTTTATCATTCTCCCCAGGGCTCTTTCCTGATGTGTTCTCAGGAGGGGTTCCTTATGAACAAACTTGGCAGCATGTGGTAGTTCCAACAGTTTTTACGAAAGCAAGTGTCGGATATAGACTTCCTAAAGGGAAATTAAAACAATACTACAATCTCGGTGCGATGGTCGAAGATCAAAAATTGAGATCCAATATCGCGATCCATAAAGCGGGCAATATCGCGGATGTCGCGCTAGATTCTACTCAAAATAAGCTGCACTGGAATCGCTCCTCCGTTTCTGCAAATGCAGAATATGAATGGAGCAATAGGAGATGGGGCACTCGACTGGTATTGCCGGTTTCATGGCAATATACCTGTTATGCGGATCCTTATTTTAACCTCGATAAAAATCAATATGATATTTTATTCAATCCTACATTTTCCGCTAGGCTTCGTGTGAGTCAGGAAGATGAACTTAGTTTTTCTTATCAACGAAGCCATTCATTTGGAAATATAGAAAATGTGTATCAGGGGCTATTGATTAGAAACTATCGCACCTTCTCAAGCAATAACGGTGTCATCACCGAAAATAAAAACAATGAGTTTGGCTTAAATTATAAGGTAGGAAGAACGATAAAATTGTTATTTATGAATGTAGGATTGAATTATAAACAATCCATCTCCAACACCATACTATCCAATGTGGTGAATGATCAATCGACACAGACACAATTGATCGAACAGGAAAATATCGTCAATTCTTATCAGGCGTCTGTCGGATTTGACAAATATATCTTTGCCTTATCCAGTACCATGAAGCTGGCAGCATCGTGGTCCCTATCCGATTATAACCAGTTTTTCAATAACGAGATCCTTCCATTTCAAAATATAGGCTATACCTTGAGACCTAATTTGGAATTAAAAATCTGGAAGCAGTTGAATCTTTCGTACACGGGGCAGTTGTCGTGGATGAGCAGTAAACAGAAAGGAAAGGTTAGGGGATTGGATCGAAATACATTCCAGGCTTCCCATCAACTTGGGTTACCGATGACCTTATTTTCCGGTTTTCATGTACGGTTCAGTGCTCGGAATGTCTATGCGCATCAACCTGGATTCAACGATTTTAATTACTTGTTTTTCGATACCTTCATCCGCTATCGTCACAAAAAATCAAAAACGGACTTTGAACTCAACTTGACGAATCTGGCGAATGTTAAAAAATTTGAAACCTATTCGGTATCTGCGAACATGCAAATGCATAACAGCTATGAGCTAAGAGGGCGAATGGCCGTTTTAAAAGCGGTGTTTAATTTTAAATAAGCACTCATAACAGCACTCACCGATTCGCTTCACCATATGCTTTTAATCGAGTTTGAAGTAACAGCAAAAGTTGTGGTTCAGAAATCGCTAAAACATCAACATCGATCCAAAGTAAATCAGGTTTTGATCTGAAAAAACGACCTATCGCATTTAAAGCAGTTAAGTAAGCCGTACGTTTAACTTGGTCATATTTTTTCTCATCCTTAACGTGGATAAAGATTTGATTCTGCGCGCGATAAAAGCCAGTTTCAAAAGTTTGAATATCATTCCAAGGAATAAAAATGGGGGTATCTGCTGTGTTATTTACTAGTCCTCGTTCTTCTATGCTTAATCCTGGTCGTCCTTTTTTATGTTCGATCCAGAACCTAATTTTATGAAAATATAAGATATGAAGCGTGACGAATATTAAAAATAGTAGTATGGGAGCATAGCTGTTTGACGAGTTAAAAATAAAGAAAAGTAAAAGCGCAATAAAGGCTATACATAGGAAAATACCTGTACTAATTTTACTGTTCTTAAATTGTATATCTACCATAAGGATCTCAAGTAAATATAATAAAATTATCTCTTTTATTTGATGACCAACAACTTGAAAAACTCTTCCTTTTTATTTAAAGCAATAGCTATTGATTT
This sequence comes from Sphingobacterium sp. MAE, assembly GCF_056711605.1. Classification (NCBI taxonomy): domain Bacteria; kingdom Pseudomonadati; phylum Bacteroidota; class Sphingobacteriia; order Sphingobacteriales; family Sphingobacteriaceae; genus Sphingobacterium; species Sphingobacterium sp. MAE. Next base: position 1,435,690 of record NZ_CM160044.1, read on the forward strand.
ACCATTTGTCAACTCGATCATATTTCCGCTGACGGTTTTGACAGCTTCGATGTTAAGGATAAACGAACGCTGCACACGAAAAAAGAGCTGCTTATCTAGGATTTCGTCCATAGATTTGAGCGTAGCTTGCGTGGTATAGCTATTTTCGGGAATGACGATCTTCAGGTAATCGCCTTGCGCTTCTATATAAAGGATTTCATTCAATACAATTTTGACTAACCTTCCTTCCGATTTGATAAATATACGGTCAGGCTTTGTCTCTGGGCGTGTAGTAGCCTTACTTGTCAGGACTCTTTCTTTAGCTCTGTTGACAGCCTTTAAAAACCGATCGAATCGAACAGGTTTTACCAGATAGTCGGTTGCCCCAGCATCAAAACTATCCAATGCGAAATCGCGATGGGCAGTAACAAAAATAATAATAGGGGGATTGACCAAGGCATGTACCAGCTCCATCCCATTTATTTTTGGCATTTGGATATCACTAAACATAATATCAACCTGATGGTTTTGTAAATAGAGCAGCGCTTCTACGGAATCACCAAAGGATGCCACGAGGGTCAGAAAAGGAATTTCTTTTATAAACGTTTCGATCACCTCTCTGCCGAGCGGTTCATCATCTGCAACGATGCACGTGAACTTATCCATGAGTTGTTAAATTTATTTTTAAGCTGACAACAAATTTATGTTGGAGATTTTCAATCCTGAGTTCATGTTTATCGGGATATAACAACTGCAAGCGCTTTTGAACATTTGCAATCCCAATACCTCCAAACTCCTTTGTGGCAACATGGTCATCTACATCATTTTCAAGATGAAAGTAAAATTGATTGTCCTCAATTTTTATACTCAAATTTATAAACTGTTCTTTGTTATGGCTAAGACCATATTTAAAGGCATTTTCTATAAAAGTAAAAGTGAGCAATGGAGCAATATATAATCCCATCAAATTGTTTTCATCAGGAAGGTGTAATACAATCTTTTTATCAGCCGGATAGCGCATTTTTTCAAGTTCGCTATAGTTCTTTATAAATTCCAGTTCTTTTTGTAAGGATACCTTTTCTGTATTGGATTCATAGAGGGTGTAACTCATAATATCCGAAAGATTGACGATCACATCTGGCGTCGCGGGATCTTTTTTTATCGCAAGCCCATATAGATTGTTTAAGGTATTGAATAGAAAATGTGGATTGAGCTGGGATTTCAAAAAGTTTTTTTCAATATGGATATTTTCTATTTCTAAGCTTGCTTTTTCCTGCTGAATTTTTAAAGTTTTACTATAAAGTTTAGAGATTTCAAATAGAATTTTCACAAAAAAGAAGGGCGATAGAATCGAAATCACGATGAAGGCCTGCGAGATCATGCGTTTGAAAGAAACAGCCTGTAAAAAGGTTTGATCGGCACTCATCTTAATCGCACCTTTAAGTTCACCATTTTCGATTTCAAACCCCAAAGCATGATAGAGCTGGGAAAAGAAATAGGTGATCGCAATCCAGATAAACAACAGGAAAGGCAAACTAATGATCAATAGTACAATGATCTTATTCCTGCCTCCAGATAAAATCTTGGGTAGCAAGACATAAAAGAAGAGATAGAATACGAGCATATTAACAGTCGTCATCCTGATGGTGAGGATCACAGCATTAAATAGAGAGAGTTTGTAAGCCAGTATGTAGCTTAGCAGCAATAAGACTGAAAAAGTAAACCACATGCAGACATGCAGCAGCATTCGATTTGTTTTGGTATATAAACGCTCAAAATCAAATTCTGCTATCTTACTCGTTAAATAGCTGGAGAAAACCTGTGTATCCTGCGACATGAAATGTGTTTAAAAAGATCAACCAAATATAGTTTTTTGAACGCTTTATAGGGATAGTTTTTGTATAAAAAGACAAGCGACCATACTGTTGGTGATCGCTTATTGGAAAGATTATCCTTGCTATTGTTAGCCGCTGTTTCCTTATAAAATTCTAATGATAGCATTACATAGATTGACGGTATTGTGTCCAAGGATGGGGTAAATTAGGTTACCTGAAAATTTTCGCAATAGGCCCAGACTGAGCGAAGATATCAGCGTGAGGTAGATGATCGTGATGATATCAAATTTGAGTTGATGATCTTCCGTGAGCACAACACCATGTGCAACACTGAATAAAAACGTCACGATAACAAATCCCCAACCCAATGAGATCCCTTTGATATTCCATTTGGGAGTAAAAGCTTGATCAAGAAGCCAAAAGCAAATGCCTCTAAAAACTAGTTCTTCGGTTAAGCCGGGCATTGTAGCCTGGAAAGCGAATGTCTCAAGATCAAAATGACCTCCTTTAGGGAATAGGATCAATTTGAAAATCAAATCAAAAAATAAGAATCCAAGGAATAGAAAAATGCCGAATCGGACCTGTTTCTTTGTATTACTTTTCGAGGTGAATCCGATCTGCTCACGATGAGTTTTGCTTACCGAAAAAATGATGGTCAGCGATAACAATAAACTTAAGATTTTACCGACCCAAGAAAATTTTAATCCAATGGAATCAAGGCTAGCATATTGTCTGCTAAAATGCTGGATATAACAATCAGCTAAAAAATAGACGATGAAAAGGATTAAAAATTTTGAATTTACTTTTTTCGTTTTGGCAAATGCAATAGCCATTAACGGTAGCATGATAGAGATCCAAATAAGCGGTGTGTATAGTGACATATCTTTTAATTTTTCTTTAAAAGTAGAGCAACACCACATCCTTTAAAAATTCTACCGATGAAAAGGTATGATCAACCGATAGAAGCTATTTTTTGATCGATTAAGCAGGTCCGTTATTAAGCGTTTGATCGCCTTGGAGATTGAAAAAATAGTGCAGTAAAAATTTAAAAGATCTGACAGATCATTAAGAGATGAGGAAATCAATTACAGGGCTGATGTACACATCTATAATGATGTCCCCTGATAAAAAAATAACATGGTGCTTATTTATGCAACCATGTTATTACATTTTTAATCAAGATGATCCACCTTATATATTTGTTGGAAAAGGATCTTCAAACCTGATGTTTTTATCAAACAGATAAAACTCATCTTCTTGGAGTAAGCATTTTTCCAGGTCCATCCTCACCTTGTTTTCATTGATGTCTTGTCCAATAAAGACAAGTTCATTTATTCTATCCCCCCATTGTTTACTCCAGCGACCTTCGATATAGTCTTTATTGGCGACGTAACTTTCAAATTGTATGCGTTCGAAGTAGGACATACTGATCCACCACACACCAGCAGTCTCTAGGCGCGAAGAGCCGCCAGCCTGAGAAAAATTTAAAGCTTCATCACGACGGGAGGCTAGCCAGAAAAGACCCTTGGCACGTATAATACCTGCGGGATACTGATGGTTTAAGTAATGCCAAAACCGTTCAGGATGAAAAGGTCTTTGATTTCTGAATACAAACGAACTGATGCCATATTCTTCTGTTTCGGGAGTATGCTGTTCCGACTCCAATTCCTTTTGCCATCCTGCCGAAGTCTGGGCTTCATCAAAATCAAAAAGTTTGGTGTTTAACACTTCTTTTGGACTTACTTTTCCAAAAACAGAACTGATTATTTTTGCCCCAGGATTTAATTTGTGTATCGCAGCCTTTAAAACACCAACGGTCCCAGCATCCACCAGATCTGTTTTATTCAAGATGATGACATTCGCAAACTCGATCTGGTCGGTCAGCAGGTTGACGATCGTTCGGTCGTCACCTTCCATATCTGTTAGATTGCGATCCTGTAGCATTTCATTTGTACCAAAATCTTTGAAAAAGTTAAAGCAATCCACCACCGTCACCATGGTGTCGATATAGCTGAAGCGAGACAAGTCTATACCTTGATCTTCGTCAACATAGGAAAAAGTCTGCGCTACCGGAATAGGCTCACTGATGCCTGTGCTCTCAATCAATAAATAATCAAATCGACCTTCATTCGCGAGTTTTTCCACCTCAACCATGAGATCTTCGCGCAGGGTACAGCAAATGCAACCGTTGCTCATTTCAACCAATTTTTCTTCTGTACGTGATAGCGTGTGCTGATGTTCAACCAAGCGCGCGTCCACATTGACCTCGCTCATATCGTTGACGATCACTGCTACCTTCAACCCCTCCTTATTATGTAAAATATGATTGAGAAGGGTTGTTTTTCCAGCACCAAGAAAACCGCTTAATACGGTAACGGGGAGTTTCTTTTGCGTGATCCCATCAGGAGTGGATACGGATGTTTTTGTCTGCATGTATTTCATTCTTTAGTATTTTAATGTAAGTGGTAGGGGTACTTGCGTGAGATAAAGTCCGCTCGTGTAAAACCTAGCTGATTTGATCCTCAATCGAACCTTCAACTATTTTTGTAAACCAGCCAATGATGTTTTGATGGTGTTGAGGGCCATATAAGCGGATGAATGTTTTCGTTTCCGACTTATTGAAGTCCTGGTAAACAGCAAGTCTCGTTCTGGCAAATTCTGCTGTTAGCGGGATCTTGCAATCATGTACCAAACAGGTTTTCCATTGTTCAAATGTTTCAGGTATCATATATAATCTGTTTTCTTAAGTGTAATACAAAAGCAAAGATATAAAACTAATATAGTAAATGCAATATAGTTGCATTTGTAAAATTAAAGAAATTGAGAAAACAGATCAGGTACACATACAGACATGATGGACAAGATAATATACCTTTTAAATGATCCGGATAAAGGCATCGGATATATTAGATAGACAATAGGGGGCAGGTACATCGTGTGCCGAGCTGCTGCTCGGCTTTATATGGAGGATCAATATGACATGATTTGGTTATTTATAATTAATGCTCTGTTAATATGCGTTCTATTTCTTTGTAAAGAAAAGTTAACCGTATGATCTTGAATTTATGTCTCTTATAACACGTCACGAACTGAAAGAACACTGGAATACATTTGTTGCAGCAGCATGTGAAGAAGCGTTTTATCAGATTTACGAATACTACCATCATTATCTCAGTTATGTAGGTACCAAACGTGGTTTTGCTATCGATATCATTCAAGATGCTATCAATGATGTGTTTCTTCATTTATGGGAAAACAGAGCTAAAAGTAGCAGCATACACCATCTCCATAATTACATCATTACCATCTTTTTGCGGAAACTATTTCGCGATGATGCCAAGAAGTATGAAATGATTCCGACCATCGCCACTTTATTGGAGAACTGCGAAGTTCCTTCTGTTGAAGATGGATTTATACAGCGCTATACGGAAGACGAGGTGGGACGCTTTGTAAAAGAAAAAGTTGATGAGCTAGGCGAGAAACAACGTTTGCTGATTTATCAAAAATTTTATCTTGGATTATCCTACCAAGAAATTGCTGCTGCAAATGGTATTTCCATCAATACCGTCTACAATACCATCTATAAGTCTGTGGATAAATTAAGAAATCTGTTGACTGCAGAACAAGAAACCTTCCTTAAAATAGCCATTGGGGCCCTTTCAACATTTTTTTTATTTTTTTTAGAAAATCAGTAGTGAAAATAGCATACTCCATGCTCTATTGATCAAATGAAGAGAAATAAAACATGGAAGAACTGAATCTGAAAGCATTGTTAGCAGATGACAGCTTCATCAACTATTGTAAAGGATACCCAGCTCAGGATGTTGCCAAATGGGAAAACTGGCTGCAAGACCATGCGCAGTACCGTAAAGAAGTAGAAGAACAGAAGCGGATAGTCCAAACGTTGGCCTATCATACTGCCGTAACTACTGTTGAAGATCATTATCTCCGCCTCAAGGAGCAGATCGCAAAAAAAAATAAGAAAACGGATACCCGCTTTCGAATTTCTCCATGGCTAAAGATCGCGGCTTCACTACTGCTCATCGGTTCCCTATCGTACTTGATTTTACGTCAATCTTTCCTATCTGAACCTGATCACCATAAGCAAAGTGTAGTAATCCCTGGAGAAGATAAAGCCTTATTGACTTTGGCAGATGGTTCGACCATCTCATTAGATGAAGTTGCAGTCGGAACATTGGCCTTAGAAGGCGGTGTGCGCGTAGAGAAAACAAAAAGTGGTCAGCTTATTTACAGTGTTTCCGAATCCGAATCCAGTAACAGGAATGCTTCCAATACCATTACCACTCCTAAAGGAGGGCAGTATCGACTTACCTTACCCGATGGCTCTAAGGCTTGTTTGAATGCTTCATCAACCTTACACTATCCCCTGCATTTTGAACATCACGAGCGCCGGGTAAAAATGACCGGTGAGGTATATTTTGAAATTGCCAAAATGGAAAAGCGTCAACATGGTCGGGTCGAGCGTATCCCTTTTTATGTGGAAACAGCGCATCAGGAGATCCAAGTATTAGGTACGCATTTTAATGTGAATTCCTATCCCGATGAACCCGGAATAGTTACCACACTGCTGGAAGGAAGTGTGCGGGTAACTTCATCTTTAAACGGCGAATCGATTCTGTTGCGTCCTGGACAGCAATCATTCTTAGATAAACACCTGGTCGTAAGTACAGCAGATGTCGAGCAGCAGGTAGCGTGGACTGCGGGAGATTTTGTGTTTAAAAGTGAGCCATTAGCCAGTATCCTGCGTAAAGTATCGCGCTGGTACGATGTGGATTTCGTATGTCCACCACATTTAGGAAAACTCAAATTTGATGGCATTGTTTCGCGTTCTCAGCCATTGAATGCTATTATGGATATGGTTGAAATAACGGGAAAAGCAAAATTGAAATTGACAGAAAGGAGGATTATTGTGACCGATTAATACCTCTATAATACCCGATCGGCTTAAAAAAAGGCCAAAGGTGCTCGTAACACCTCTGGCTAGTGCGTTAAGCTGATCAATAACGTTGTGCGAACAAAATCATCAATTAATATTAACGACAACAAATATATAAAATATTCATTTGCATTGGGTAAACACCCGTCATGAATCTGCTATATAGTCTTGTGAAAGGACAATAAATACATATGAATTTTTATCAATGCATGCGTGTTATGAAAATCACCATGATGTTAATGACTTGCTTGTTGGTTCAGGTCAGTGCGTCTACTTTTGGGCAGCGTATTACACTGAATAAACAAAATAGCAACATACCATCCATATTACAGGAATTCAGAAAACAAAGTCAGTACGACTTTTTTTATGATACTGAATTATTTAAAAATACCAAACCGATCCATATTAATCTGAAGGATGCTTCCATTGAACAGGCATTAATGGCTTGTTTTTCTGATCTGCCTTTTCGATATGTGATTAAAAATAAATTAGTAGTGGTGACCGAAGCTCCAGAAAATGCTGGAAGCAAATCCAAACCCGAACAGCAGCAATTTACGATCACCGGACGCGTCCAAGATGTGAATAATAAAGCGGCTCTTGCAGGGGTTACCATTCGGGTCAAGGGTCTTCAATTAGGAGCTACCACCGATGCCGCGGGCAATTTTACAATTATTGTTCCCAAAAGCACACAGGTGTTTGTATTCACCTTATTGGGATACCAATCCCGAGAAGTATCGATTAACGCCGCCGAACGTAATATCCTAATTCAACTGCGTTCTGCTTCAACAGCATTAGATGAGGTGGAAGTCAGGGTACAGGCGCGACGTAAAGCAAATACCGAAGTTGCCGTTTTGGAAGAGCGTAAACGAGCATCTATTGTTCAGGATGCCATTTCGGCTGAATTGATACAGCGTACGGGAAGTATTACCACGACTCAAGCTTTACAACGGGTCACCGGAGTAACCGTTACTGACGATAAATATGTTGCGGTACGCGGTCTTGGTGACCGATCGGTGATTGGACAGCTAAACGGAGTACGTCTAGCATCATCGGATCCTGACCGTAGTTCTATCCCTTTAGATTTGGTACCTGCTTCCTTATTGGATAACATCACCATTTATAAAACGGTGACACCTGATAAACCTGCAGATGCGGCTTCGGGGATTGTAGAACTGAAAACAAAGTCTGTCCCCGATCGGATGACTTTTGAAGTCATAGCACAGACCGGATTAAATTCCAATATTGGGATGGGAGGGAAGTACAATAGTTTCTGGAATAGTGAGATGGGATTTTTGGGCACAAAGATCAATAATAAAAATCTGTCGACTGATTTCTTACATCTAGCAAAAGAATACCCCGCAGGCTTATCATCGATCCACAATATGATCGCCAACAGTAATTATAGCAACGATGCTTATCAGGAGGTGGGACGGATTAACGGCATTATGCAGGGCTTTGATCCTGTGATGACCAGTACCTATAAAAAAGCGCCATTGAACCAGTTGTATTCGGCCACCTTTGGAAACAGTTATGACCTGTTTAATAAGAGACATAAGCTAGGAGTCATTTTAGGTGGTAATTATTATAGAAGAACAACCGACATCAGTGGCGGTGACTTGACACAATATAGTATTTATCAGGGAGTCGTAACTGGTAATCCAGATGTATACAGTGTCCGCAATATTCCAAATTATATTACACCCAATAGTCTGTATATGGGCAAATATCAGACTTATAAGGAAAATACCGGAACCGAAACATTGAATTATGGAACGCTGGTGGGACTGACCTACCGATTTAATCCACAGCATGAAATCAGTATGCAGTACCTCGGGAGCTGGGGCGGTGAAACAAAATCTACTCACCTAAATGGTCGATACGAATACACGGGTTTGCCGGGAGAGGTGAGAAGTACAACCTATTCGCTTAAACAGACGTTCAGAAACTTGAATACCTTCAATTTACAAGGAGAACACAAATTTTTAAAAGGTGATCTTTCTCCTCGTCTAAGTTACAATGTGGCCAGTTCAAAATCCAAACAGAATGATCCTGATTTTCGTTTCGCGAGTCTAGCAGACTATATCCCGCGTGGTGGAGGTTATTATAGCAGACCAGTTGTGGGCGCAAATAATGGTGAAACACAAGAGGTGTATACTCAACATTTGTATGCCTTGACTTCAGGTTATGTCAATGGATTTGGTACCTATGGTATTATGCAGGCGGAGCCGAATGGCCGGAGATGGCGAAATCTGACAGAACAGAATTACAATTACAAAGCTGATATCAGCATTCCTTTCCGCTTATTAGGTCAGAAGCAAGAGTTCAAAACAGGGGTAAACTATTTGTTTCGGGATCGGGATTTTACAGAAAACCAGTTGTTCTTACCAGGATCGAATTTTACCAGAAATAAAGCATTACCGCTCTATGACGTTGAAGGTAATCTGAATCGTCTGGTCAGTAATGAAATCATTGGAGTGAAAATACCAGCAGCAGGTCAGGGTGAAGGAATGATGCCTATCGGCGGATTTTTATATAATAGTCAGAAATCACCGAACAATTATACCGGTTATTTTGAAACCAATGCCCTATACGGTATGCTTGATCTAAAATTGACCGACCGTTTCCGTATGGCAGGGGGTGTTCGATTTGAAATGACCAATATTGGCTCTACAGTCGATACAGCTGGTGTATTTTTGGATCCTTCATTGACAACAGGTGCCAATGGAGAAGCGCCTATTCCGCTTAATCCGATTGATCCAAACTCGGTCTATAAAACAGGTTATAAGCCTTTTTACTCGTTGAATGCAACGTTTACCTTAAATGATAACATGAATTTCAGGGGCGCTGTCAATACGACCTTAGCAAGGCCGGAGCTTCGGGAAATAACCAATGTATTTGAATTTGACGCTTTTCAAATGGGATTGGTCGTTGGAAATCCAAATCTAAAAAATCAATATACACAAAATGCAGATTTTAGATGGGAATGGTTTCCGGCAAAAGGCGAGGTTATAGCCGTTTCGGCTTTTGGTAAGCGTATCGAAAACCAATTGGTCAAAGTGTTTAATCTAGAAACTCAGGGATTGGCAGCTACTTACCCAGAATTTCCGACCATACAATTCCAGAATGATGTCAATGTCGGTAAAGTATGGGGAGTAGAGTTTGAAGTGGTTAAAAACTTGGGAACTTTGATCGATCCTTTACGCAATTTCTTCGTAGGCTCCAACCTCATGCTTGCTCAAAGTGAGATCCAAAAATCAGCGGCGCGCTATGAAGCCAATCGCTCATTGGATCGACATTCACCAAAAAATAGCCCCCTGTTTGAACAAGCTCCCTATTCGATCAACGCTTGGTTAAATTATGATAATGATCAATCAGGAACAGATCTAACGATGACCTTTAATATGGTCGGCGAACGCTTGGTCCAGATCAATCTAACGGGTGAACCAGATCTATATACACAGCCAGTTCCTTATCTGGACTTTGTATTTAGTCAACGGATCAATAAAAGAATTCAATTTAAGGGCTTTGCCAAAAATATCATGAATCCAGCGATTAAAACGGTGTATGCTAATCCGAAAACGGGAGGAAAATGGTACGGCAACGAGTACATCAACCGTAGTTATAAACGCGGTGCGGAAATCATGGTAGGCTTTACATATAATTTATTGTAGTCATGCGATATCAAAAATTAGACTTTAAACAGTACAAACGCGATCATACGCAACAAGCTTATTGGTGTCGCCTAGTGGATAACCACCTCATGTATGTGGCCATTTTATTTTTCACATTCGTGTTTACGGCCTGTCAGAAAGAAAAAATGGATATGGGTGTTGACAATCGGGCGGTAACGGAAAACCGTGAACGATCCAATGTGCGGATTATAAATATGGCTGGATTTAATCAGGTTATTTCAGGTAAAGATAGTTTAACCAATTTTATCGTGCGTCGTCCAGACGCTCCAGATACGGATCGCTATCCGGGTACATCCTATTTTCCTGTAGACGGACGATTGGGTAAAAGCTGGGTAATTCCACAGGATCTCTTTAACCAACAGGATCAAGTAAAGCTGACGTTGGGGATACGTCATTATCAGGGGGCTTTAGATCGGGACATTACTTTTCAGGCTGCCAACGATTACCGTAAACCGATGGATTATTTCTTGATGCCTACGTTATTTATGGATGGACAACCGGATATAGTAGCAGTGCCACGTGCGGTTTCCGCTCCTTCAAAACCGGATCATTTTAAAATCCGAGTCGTCAATCTGGGTGGTCCTATCAAACATCAGACCATGGGCCTTTTGGGTATGCAGGAAGATATTACGGGAGCCGTATCTCTAGCGTATGCCGATGGTACATTGGTCAGTACACAAACCAATAATATACAGACAAATGCAGTAGCTTCTGATTATATTGAACTGCCTTATGGTACCTATCAGTTTAGGTTATTGCTCCAAGACGGAAGGCAGATTCCAGCTTTGGGAGCAGATACTTACGCATACACGGTCCTTCATCCGTCGACATCCACGATCGCTATCGATCATTCGAGCAATAGCAATTTGCATTACGCTCCCGTCACGACCTATCAACCCGGTGGCGTGTATACCTTGTTGGTTGCTCCCGGAGAATTTAATTACTACGTCGATGAAATCGGAAATACCTCTTCCTATTATCAGAATGCTTTTCAGGTATTGACCGATGTAGCAGCTCCTGCCAACCGGACCTATTCCCGTATTCAAGCAGCTAATGCGCGAGCAGGTCAACCGGTCAATTTTCGGGTTGATGGTAAACCACTAGCCAATGCTTTGACTTTTGGTCAGGCCAGTAATTATCTCAATATGATTCAGGGAACACATATGATAGAAGCCTTGGATGCATCAGGCAAAGTATTGGCTTCTTTGGAGCAGGCGATGCAACCGGCACAAAATTATACCATTTGGCTTTATCCCCAACAAGATGGTAAACCTCAACTGCTATTAGTGGCCAATGACTTAAGTGGTTCGGTCTATACAGGAGCTCAGGATGATGCCAGTTTTGCCCGTTTACAATATCAGTTTTATTTCCCAAAACGCTTTTTAAACTTATCCATTGGAAATCCATATGTGACGTTTACCGTGGGCAATGGACAGTCTCTTGCCACGTCTTTCGATAATCGGGACGCGGTAGAAAATCTACAACCTGGAATTCCGAAGATGGAAAGACCATATATCGGATATCGAACGCTCTATAATCCTTTTGAATTTATGGTCTATCGTTCTACACCTGATGTCATTCCAGGTATTTGGGCAAGCGATATCAGCGTGTTGACACACGAAGCTTTTATCGCCAATAAAAAACTTTACGAGAAATCAGGACGCCACGAACCCATACAGGAAGCAGGCGTATATACGGTTGCTCTTATTGGCAAGAGTTCAAAAGATGCTACTGCGACCGATAAAGCAAGAATGATTTTAGTTAAACATACCCGATAATGGAAGGCATAAGTATTCTTGTCTGACCATGATTTAAAAAAATATTGATATGAAAAATCAACGATTAACGATTTACTTAGCACTATGGCTGCTGTGTGTTTCCCTATTTACAAGTTGTAATAAGGTGGAATATACAGCCATCGCCGAACCTGCCTATCTACGGGTGTTCAACAACCTCAATTATGTTCAGACCTTAGGCAGTAAAGATGATAAAGTGCCCTATTTCTGTATGTTGATCAATCCTACCTTTGGTGCAGGAGGAGCAATAACAGGAGCCGAGATTGTAGGTGACTTTCTGGATAAAAGAGCAGCTTATGCTCCACCTTATCCCTCACATATCGGAAATAGTACCACAGTGGATAATCCAGAATATCCAGGTAAAGAAAATGTACTGGTAGGCCCGATCTTAAACGGATTTGATTTAAGCAGCTGGGCTCAAGTTCCGTCGGGAGACCTGCGCATTATTTTCGCCTATCGACCAAAGAACAGCATACCTTTTTTGGAATTAGAAAGTCACCTGAAGACAGATGTTTTAATCGATACGGTGATCCATCTAGCAAGTAAAGAGGTGTATACCCTGCATCTGCTGCAAAAAGATTTTGTGACCAAAACGCATGGATTGCTCTTGCGTCAGGAGAATTTTCATAAACTGCCACTTTCTGATTCCTTGGTCTATGTCAATTTTTACAACATGAGTGCAACAGGCTTCTTAGAGGCCGATCTGACTTTGAAAGATGATGATTACTTACTGCGGAGTTTTAAAAATGGGATCAAAGACGAGATGAATATCTTTCTTTCGCTGTATGAAAGTCAAGAAAAACCTTTTGTTCAAGCACAGACAGTACCTGGTTATAAAGGTAAATTTTTAACGCGATTGACCCGTAATAATACCACCGCTGCGGTCAGTCCTTATGTGAGTTTTCCGCTGTGGGCAAGCAGTAAAAGTAATGGTATCCAGACTGATATCTGGCAACGGTTTGATTTCTTTATTCCAGGTATGGATATTACCAATAATCCTTTTTTCTCCGGTGATATCGCTACCGGAGGCAATTGGGCATCCGTGAACTGCCTGAAGAATGGAAAAGTATCATTAGAAGGATCTGATAATGGAACGCAGTTGCCGAACCTCTTGGTCAATGTGCATTCCGGCACCCATAATCCACAAACTTTTGCAACAGTCAACACATTAGAAGTGGTCAATGGCCGGATTTACCTGACCACCATTCAACGCAAATATGCACCACCAGTTTATTAACAGTTAGCTAGGAGATTTTAAATATGAACTATAAGATAATCGATAAGAGATGGTATCCAGTAAGGCAGTACGTATTATTTATGCTTTCGTTTTTCCTTTTCTCTTGTGAACATCCCGATTTAACGGTGGTCGTACCCAACGAGAACTTACGTCCAGCATCGGATTTTATCAAAAATAATTATGAAATGACCTTATTCAGTGCTGCGCTGGAAAAAGTGGGATTGGCATCAACATTAAATGAAAAGGGACCTTATACCGTTTTGGTGCCTACAGATGCCGCATTTAATGAATTAGGCATATTTAGACCTTCAGATTTTGATAAGATGAATCTGGACAGTTTAAAAAAAGTGATCCAATACCATATTCTTCCTCGCCGTATGCTCTTGCGGGATATCCCATCAAATGGGGTAGATGTGCGCTATGCCACGCTAGCCGGTTCGGAGTTATATGCTTCGCTAGGTTCGGTGGGACCAAATGGTGGTACGCCTACAAATGAGCTTTTTTTCAGTGGAGCAAAGGCGTCTAGAAAAGATGTGATTTTAGCCAATGGCGTTTTGTATGTTTTGGATAAAATGATGAAACCACAATTTGATACCTCTATTCAGGCCTGGTTGGCAGCACGTCCTACCTACCGTGTTTTTGTAAGTGGGTTGAAAAAATTTGGTTTATGGGATCAACTGGCAACGAATGGGCCCTTCACCATCTTTGCGCCGACCAATGAAGCATTGGAAGAAGTGGGTATTACCGAAGAAACATTACAAACATTAAGCCCAGAAAAATATCGTGCTGATGTGCTGTTTGGATCTTACCTCATCTATGACAAACACTTTTTTGTATCCGATGCTAAAGTTATGGGGATCATTGCGACTACTGGGGGCTATACCTATCAGTTAAAGAACAATCTGCATGAGATGAGTTTTGCTGCCGGAGAGGACTACCCCAGTTTTATATTAAGTTACTACCTCAGATTACGTGCAGACCGTACCGTCACAGCACCCATAATTGCTCAAGTATCGTATGGAATCAGGGCAAAGATGGACTATCTGTGTCGTAATGGTGTGGTACATGATCTTAATCAGGGATTGGTAAGACCTGAACAGGCTATTAAATAATATCACAAATTATGCTGATGAAAATGCAACAAATCAATACACTATATAAGCTGGCCTTTATGGGCTTGCTCATGACGCTGTTATTTGCCGCCTGTAAAAAAACAGAGTTTATGCCTGCGGCGGAAGGCGAGCAGGTGCCTTATAAACCTGAGGCGACCGAGAGTGTTACCGAAATATTAGGTAAAAATCCGGATGCGACAATATTTTATACGGCTTGGAAAAAGAGCAGCATGGAGGAGAAAATCAAGGAAAAAGGAGGGAATACCACCTATACTTTGTTGGTTCCCAACAATGCGGCGATGATCGCATCGGGACTGACCGAAGCAAAGATTGCACAAATGCCACGGACAGATGTAGACAGCCTCCTGTTATTTTATACGGTTTTGGGTATGATATCCCGTGATGAACTTCGAGATAATAGTTTACCGGTAAAAAGTATGCTGATGAATCCGGGTTTACGAGTTCCTTTTTATGAAGGTGGAGTGGGATCAGGTCTTGGCCAACGCTATGATCCCTACTATTACAAACATTATCTGGCTATACGCGATGAACAGTTGCTGATCAATGGAAAGAAAGCCGGTAAAATGAAGTATCAACCGGCACGTAATGGTGCGCTTTATTTTTTGGAACAAACCGTTACCAAACCGACAAAAACTGTTTTGGAAGCCTTGGAGCAGGATGGGCGTTTTACCATGTTTCTCGAATTGCAACGCCTTTCTGATGATGCTTTCGTAGAAGTGATGGTGACTCAAATGGAGCCTTTGTTTGGTTATAAAATGTCTCCTGAAGAATATTGGCAGAATTTTCCTGATGCGCGGGAGCCCTATACAAAAAAATGGATGATCGGACCAACACCCAATCCCGACTATGCTGATCCCAATATCACCATATCGACTTGGTTTGCTCCGACAGACGCTGCATTTAAGCGTGCAGGATTTAAATCTGTAGCAGAAATGCTTCAATTCAATGAGACTCGAGGCCATGTGTATTTTGATGAGACGACGTTCCAACCCTCTGGTGGTTATCCATTGGATAGTATCGTCAACTATCATCGGGATTGGGGACGCTTTTTTGCGATCAAAGATCCAGCTTATGGGTTGGCATATCCCAATAGTACGGTATTTTTTAGTAATGATCTGACGGCCGATTTTCTACAGGATTATTACGTCAACATCGGTGGAAATGCGCAGGTGCAATATGCCTATAAAAATCCTTTTGCTTTTACAGCATCCAATGGAAAGCTATCCATGACCATAAAAGAAAGTGGCGGTACACCTGTACAGATTATCGATACCGATATCAATACCCTCAATGGACCGATACATGTTGTGGACAATCTGCTGTTGCCTAAGGGATTTAAATTAAAGTAGGCGCTTAAATCGTATGGAAACTGAAAAATAACAAGATATCGATACGATTTCAGGTGAACGCTGAATAACAAAACGAGCTGGTAAGCTCATGATTAATAAACGATAGATGAAACTACAGCTAAGATATTATAAGCAATTGGGGATATTGCTTTTTGCAACTTTCATGGTGACCTCATGTAAAAAGGACGAGGTACTGAATAGTCATGACAATAACAGGGTCAATTTGGTCATAGCCGACAACTTTAATCTGTCTAGTTTTAGTGCCGTTTTGCGTAAAAGCGGCATGGATAAAGTTTTACAGGATGGAGAAGGACCCTATACCTTATTGGCACCTTCCGATGCGGCTTTTTCAGCAGCAGGTTATGGCGATGCGGTATCAGTTTTGGCGGGAAATACGAAAGTGATCAGCAGAATTGCTCATTATCATATGTTGGATGGTAAATATGAGTTAAATAAACTTCCTTTTTTGTTTAATCAGGAATTACGCACGCGCGGAGGAAAAATGTATGCGACCCATTGGTTAAAGGGAGGGGATACGGTATTGACGCTCAACGGATCACGTGTACTGGCTCAAAACATCGCCGCATCCAATGGACTGATTCAGGTCTTAGATCGGGTGCTGACGCCCTATGTGCACGATTTGATTGGGAATGCTATTGCTGCTGATCCCAGTATCACCTTATTTGCACAAGCTTTAAAAACTTCTGGACTGCTACAGACGATAAGTGATGCCGGTCCCTATACGGTATTTGCACCAAATAATGCAGCGATGCAGGCTTTGGGATACAGTACAGTGCAGCAGATCCAATTGGCAGATCCAGATAAGCTCCGAAGTTTGTTGCGCTACCATATTGTGAAGGATAGACGTTTTGTATACGACTATATTCTGAGTACGGGTGCTTCCAATAAGGCGCAACAGGGCATGATGGACGGTAATAGCATCAGCATCTCACTGGTCCCCAATCCAAATGCTCCTAATTCTTTTCAAGGGATCAGCTTACGTGGAATAGGGAATACTTCAGAGATCAAATTACTAAAACAAGATATGTTAAGTGGAAATGGGGTACTGCACGTGATCGATGGCGGTTTACGGATTACCCAATAATCAAATTAGGATTAGCTAAAAGAAATTAAAAATGAACAGTTATAGCAATAGGAAGCCAAGATCTGGTCCGTCTTTAGGGAAAGGGATGGTTTGGTGGAACCATATAAAAGTAGCCTTGTTGTGCTTCTTTTTTCTAATAAGTACCTCACTTTTCGCGCAGGAAACATCAGGTGCTTTAACAGGGCGTGTGCTACAAGTTGATGGGCATGCTGTCGCAGGGGCTTCAATTCTGGCGGTGCATACTCCCTCGGGCACACGTTATTCACTTGCTACGGATAAAGATGGGCGCTACACCTTAAACAATCTCCGTATTGGCGGACCCTATACGGTGACCGTGAGTATGGTCGGGATGCAAAGTGACACACGTACGGATATTCAAATCCGTCTGGGTGCGGCACAGGAACTCAATTTACAAGTGCAGGAGGGCAGTCAAGCATTGGGCGAAGTTGCTGTAACCGGACGTGCGCAGCGACAACGTGTGGATACGTATGGTGCAGGACGTAATATCAGTGCTGAACAGGTGCGCAATATGCCTACGGTGAGTCGTTCGATTACAGATGTGACCCGCCTGACACCACAAGGAAGTCGAGACAATAGTTTCGGAGGAACTAATTTCAGGTATAATAACGTCACCGTAGATGGGGCAGTCAATAACGATGCAATTGGTTTTTCACCCTCACTGGGTGGACAGAGCAGGGACTTCGGGCATGGCCGGAAGCAGTACGCGTACAAACCCGATCTCCATAGATGCCATACAAGATATGCAAGTATATCTAGCCCCTTATGATGTAAAAATCGGTAATTTCACGGGAGGTTCGGTCAATGCCGTAACCCGAAGCGGTACCAATAAAATCGAAGGCTCAGTCTATGGATATGGACGCAATGCTGCTTTAACGGGTAAAGACCGTGTGGGAAGTCTCGGTAAAATGGATCATGATTTTTATGACTACCAGTCCGGATTTAGAATCGGTTTTCCAATTATAAAAGATAAACTTTTCTTCTTTAGCAATGAAGAGATCACCCGTCGTCAAGATCCTACACAACTGCAAGTGGGGACAGCGGAGACTGCTCATATCCTGAGCGAAGAGGATGCCAAATCGATTGCCACGACAGTAGGTAACCGCTATGGTGATGTGTTTGATGCAGGTACAGCCGGTAAGTACACCAACTGGTCAAAATCCACTAAGTTTTTTAACCGTATCGACTGGAATATCAATGATAGACATCAATTAGCCATTCGTAACAACACGATTTTTAGTAGTGCGACTCACATGGACCGGGATCAACAGGATTTCCGCTTTTCGAGTATGGCGTTTAAGCAGACGAATAATCAAAGCAGTACAGTAGCTGAATTGAAAAGCCGCTTGAGTAATAATCTTTCTGCTAGTGCAGTACTGGGGTTTACCGTAGTAAACGATAGACGGGATCCGTTGAGTGACCCTACGCTTCCTCAAGTACAGATTCAGGGGCGGACTCCAGGTACGACAATTTACCTGGGAACTGACCGTGAAGCCAGTATTTTTGATATGCAACAGCGCACTTGGGAACTGACAGCAAATCTGAACTGGAACCTTGGCCGGCATAAACTTCTTTTTGGGACCCATAATGAGCTTTACCGTATTCGCTATGGTTTTGTGAATGCTTGGAATGGACGTGTAGACTACAATAGTATTGACGATTTTTTAAGTAATAATCCTTACCGTGTACGCGGTAGTTACAACTATAAAAACAATACGCGGGACTATATTTTGGACCATCCTTCGGCAGATTTTGGAATCAATATGTACAGTCTTTATGTACAGGATGAGATCAGGGTAAGTGATCATTTTCACGTTACGCCAGGTTTACGTGCCGATTTTACACACCTACCGGAAATGCCATTATTAAGTGATAAGGTCAGGAATATACAATCTGATCCATACTTTGGGACTACTTATGACTATACGCCTTTGTCACGGATTTCAAATGATTTCCTTAATCGCGTACAGTTGTCGCCCCGTGTGGGATTCCGCTGGGAGGTGTTGGAAGATCAAAGTTTAGTAGTACGTGGTGGAGCAGGACTTTTTACAGGACGGATTCCTTTTGCATGGTTAGCCTATGCGTTCTATAATACAGGGGACAGTTATGGTGCTTTTGATCAGCGTGCAGATCAGAAACCTTTTGCTCCGGGCAGTGATGCGATTAAACCCAGCTCCAATGGATTGGCCGATTTTATTGCCGCAAATGGAGCTGTAGTAAATGATCCGAAGAGTGGTAAAACGCAGGTTGATCTGGTTGATAATGGCTTTACAATGCCTCAGGTACTGCGTGGTAGTCTGGGTATTGACTATGAAACAGCGAACAACTGGAAGTTTACAGTCGAAGGTTTGTATACCAAAAATATCAGCGATGTGCTCTTTCAACAGTTGAATGTCCATGATAATCCACTTTATTATGGTTATGATATTCATCAACAGCAACCGGTGTATCAGGGTGCGGTTGATGATCGTTTCTCGAATATTTATGTATTGAGCAATACCGATCAGGGCTACCGTTATAACATCACGGGGACAATCAGCAAACGAATGAAGAATTTTAATGGAACAGCGAGTTATACGTACGGAGAATCAAAGGATTTGAGCAACGGGGTGCGTAATTCTATGGAATCAAATTGGCAACTGAACCAATCGCTTATACCGAATAATCCAAAGTTGGCCTATAGTAATTTTGATATCCGTCACCGCGTCGTTTCCAGTATCAGTTACGATCATTATTGGCGAACGGCAGGAAAAACAAACATCACCTTGTTTATCAGTGCACAATCGGGATCTCCATTTACTTATGGTATAGTAAACAACAGCATTCAAGGATTGCCACAACAGGTGAGTTTGGTCTATATCCCAAATCAGGAGGAGGCAATCCGTTATTTTAAAGATATTCCTAGTGGAAACACGGCGATGCAACAAGCTGAAGCATTTAACAAGTACATCGATGGCAATGCTTATCTCAGCAGCAGAAGAGGAGATTTTACGGAACGTAATAGGGGACGTACACCTTGGAATGTGCAAGCGGATCTCCGCATTGCACACGATTTCCCTATGAGCACTAAAAAAGGACAGTTTATGACGATTTCTGCCGATTTGGTCAATGTGACAAACCTGCTGTACAAAAAGTGGGGCGTACAATATTTTTCTCCTAATACGTTCAATTCGACCAGTAGCGTGGGTTTGACACCGACCTTGTTTCCACCACAGCAAAATAATGGAAACTGGCCCGTATTTACGTTCAATGAACCTGGACAAACCTATAGTATTGATTATTTCAATTCAAGAGCACAGGTACAACTCGGAGTTAGGTATACGTTTTAAGCCCTAGTAGTAAACCTTTAGGAGTGATTTAATAGCTGCTAAGTGCCCTGAAATCAGGGTTAGAGGCAGGCAAAAGATAGTATCTTTTGCTCATGCGAACGCAAAAAAAAGAGAGCATATGGATATTCCATCTGGTAAAATAAAAAATGAAAGTCATGAAAACATGGACAAAATATAGCCTCAGTATCATCCTCTTTATTTTGGTACTTGGAGGTATTGCAGGTTGTGAAAAGAAGGAAGATGCGCTTCCTGAGACTGCAATGAACATAATCGATTATTATCCAAATTCAGGAAAAGAGGGTACGCTTGTGACCATTGAAGGCGAAGGCTTTGGCACCAGTATAGATGCCTATAAAGCAACGGTAAATGGTCAAGATGCCGCTGTGATCAGCGCTACAGCAACGGCTGTTGTCATTCGTATACCGGTGGGCGGGAGTACCGGAAAACTGGTATTGAGCTATGATAACAAGATGATGGATGTGGGTACCTATACCTATCAAAATTTAAGTGTACGTCAGGTGTTTCCTGCTAATGGACCTGCTGGTTCCCAAATACGCATTGGAGGTACGGGATTTGGAAGTATTACTCATCCGGCGGAAGTCTTTATTAATGAAAAAAAAGCGTTGGTCGTCAGTATCAGTGATACTTTGATCGTAGCAGAGGTGCCCAATGAAGCTGGTTCCGGATCGGTATTGGTTAAAGTGGATGGCATGGATGCGAAAGGGCAAAACTTCACTTATCAGGCCATAAAAGGTATCAAGCCATTAAGCGGAGGAAAAGACACGCGTGTGGTGATTTCGGGAGAAGGTTTTGAGCAATTGACTACCCAAAATATCGTAGAATTTAATGGTAAGCAAGCTCTTGTGGTTGAATCTACCCCAGAGCGTTTGGTCGTAAAGGTTCCAGAAGGAGTAACCACAGGACCCTTATCGGTCAATATCAATAATCAGAAAACAACAGGCCCGTCTTTTACTGTGGTGGATAAACCAATCATCCAAACAGTAACCCCATTAAGCGGTCCAAAGGGGGCACAAATGACGATTAGTGGATCTTTATTCAGTAAAGAGCTGGATGAAAACCAAGTATATATCAACAATATATTGATACCGTTGACCTCAGCTAATGAATCGGAGCTGAAACTAACCGTTCCAGGAGGTACTGGGTCTGGCGTTATCCGTGTTGTGGTGAACGATCAGGTGAGTAATGGTCCACAGTTTAAAGATCAAAATCTGGGGATTACTGCGATGACACCAGACAACGGATTGACCGGTACGAGTGTGACGATTAGAGGCACAGGTTTTAGCACAACAGCATCAGAAAATAAAGTGTATTTCAATGGCGTATTAGCAATGGTAAAAACAGCAACGGAGAATAGTTTAGTGCTCGAAGCACCTCTAGGATTAAGCACTGGAAATGTGAAAGTGGTTGTTGGTGGGCAGGAAGCCCTTGCTCCGCAATTGTTTAAACGAGCAGGTGTAATGACTTTGGCGGGGGGACCTAGCAGTAATACCTTTGCCGGATATATGTCTGCCATTGCTACCGATCAGCAAGGGAATATCTATGTAACCGATACGAATAATAAACAGGTGAAAAAAATAACCCCTTCGGGAGCTGTTTTAATTCTGCAGGTCAATGGAACAGATGCGGTGTTTGTTAAACCGTATGGCATCGTCATCGATAAGCAGAATACCATGTATGTGAGTGATCAGGGAACCAATCAGGTGATCAAGATTACATCGGCCGGTCAACGTTCGGTCCACACGTCGGGATTTGCACCCGGGCATATGAGTATCGACGATGCTGGAAATCTGTATGTCAATATCAATGGATTTGCTGCAGGAGTCAATAAGGTCAATCCAACAGGAAATTATAGTAAAATTAATGGCACGGGTTGGGTGACAACCCGCACGGTAGTAGATGCTTTAGGAAATTACTACTATCCAGATCAAAATGCCATCAGTGGGAATGGTTTGATGCGTAGGGGATCTGATGGTATTACGATGAATGCATGGATCGGTTTTTCAGATGCAGGCTATGCGGATGGTATTGGAAGTGCTGCACGTTTTCAGGGCATTAGCAGTGTTGTCCTTTTTGGAAGTAATACCATGTACGCTACGGATAACTTTAATTATGC
Organism: Sphingobacterium sp. MAE; assembly: GCF_056711605.1. Classification (NCBI taxonomy): domain Bacteria; kingdom Pseudomonadati; phylum Bacteroidota; class Sphingobacteriia; order Sphingobacteriales; family Sphingobacteriaceae; genus Sphingobacterium; species Sphingobacterium sp. MAE. The sequence goes on from NZ_CM160044.1 coordinate 1,458,254, forward strand.
ATTACGAGAAATTGATGTGGCAACTCGAAAGGTATCCACTATTTTCAAGGCGAATAACAGGGGTTATACAGATGGATCTTTAGTAGAGTCACGCTTTGGAGCTTTGGCCGATATGGCGGTCGACAAGAATGGTAATATTTATATCTTGGATCCGGACAATAAAGCCATCCGGAAGGTTTTCTTGAAGTAGGAAAGGTCTTATTCTTTAAAATAATGGGTACAACATCCTGATAAATTGGTCTTATGATCGGTTTGTTAGGATGTTTTTTTGTTATATACTTATTGTTCAGTAGCCCAAGGTCTAGTCGTTTGTGTGCGGAGATCGCCATCGGTATAGATTGCCTCCATAATAAAAATTTGAGGCATGTGTCCCATCAGTTATATTCAATAAACATTTCAGCATGAGATTGGTCATATTCAGCTTTCAATTTTGAGGGTTGAGTGCGTAAGTATGAACTAATTTGCGGAAGAAGCACGATCTTTGTAAAAGAAGAATAGGAGGACAGATGTTCACGCAACACGTAACCAAATTTATAACCTAAGCGCACAGGTTTTGATCAATCAATAGCGAAGACCTGAGCGCTATACCGGTACCATCCTACTACCGATCAGTTCTACTGATCTGCCCTACGGATAAGGGATGTCTGGCCTATTTGAATTGACTGGAGTCTAATGAATAAAAATGAAAGCATTATTTATGATTTAATTCATAGCAAGTATGAAGGGATATAGCGATCTGGAACAGATAAATAAACGATTTTTACCAACCCGTTTAAGGAAAATGTTGTTGGTGTTTTTTGCATTTATTATATTTTACCTGGTATCCTATATCCTCAATCCCTATAGTGATTTCTGGAAAGAGTACCTGCAGAGGCAACCTTATGAAATCGTTATTGAATGGCTCGTGACCTTTTTGTTCTGCTATTTAATTACAGAGTCTAGCTTCCTGCTTCATAAAAAACTAAACCTGCGTGTTCCATGGACGCAAAATAAATCTAAAAGGTTGTTTCTCGAAGTAATCCTCAATTTTGGAGTCGTGGTCATTCTGATCATGATGAACATGCTTTGTTTTTCTTGGATCTACTCCGATTTACCCGATACCGATATCTCCATGGAAGAGATTAAAGGTTTACTCCAGTGGATGGTGATCAGCTTGGTGATTTCATTTATGATTATTTCCATCAATACCGTGAGTTTTTTGATCAATAACTGGATCGATACCTCCATGGAAATGTCTCGACATAAAATTCATGCGGTAGAATTGAGACAAGCTTCTGTGGAAGCGGAGCTCAATACCTTGAAACTGCAGCTCGATCCGCACTTTATCTTTAATAATCTCAGTATATTGTCCGAATTGATTTTGGAAGATCAGCAACTGGGGTTTGAGTATTCCGAAAACTTTGCCAAAGTCTACCGTTTTTTACTGGTTAACAGTAAGAAGAATTTAATTTCTTTAGAAGAGGAAATCAGATTCCTGAGGTCTTATATCTTTTTGATCGAAAATAGGGTCGGTACCGGTGTTCATTTTACCATCGAAATTGATGAGCGGAGCAAACAGCTGTATATCCCGCCGCTTACGCTGCAGTTATTGATCGAAAATGCAATCAAGCATAATGCGACCCATCATAAAAAACCCCTTATGATCAGCATTTACAATCCTGAGATTGATCGGGTGGTCATAGAAAATACACGTTCGCCCATCGATCGGACACAGATTGCATCTACAGGTATCGGATTAAAAAATATAAATAGTCGTTTTAAACTTTTGGGGAAGAAAATTCCAGAAGTATTTCAAAATGAACATACCTTTATGGTATCTATTCAATTAATAGCGTATGATAGAGAAAATAGTAATAGTTGAGGATGAAAAACTCAATGCAGACCGTCTGAAACGTTTAATAAGCGAAATCAATCCAAACGTAAAAATTATTGCCGTATTGGACAGTGTGATGGATACGATAGAATGGTTCAAGGAAAATGACGAACCGGATGTCGTTATGATGGATATTCGCCTTTCTGATGGGGTTAGTTTTGATATTTTTGAGAAGGTGGCTATCCAATGTCCGATTATTTTTACGACAGCTTATGATGAGTATGCGGTACAGGCATTCAAGTACAATAGTGTTGATTATATCTTAAAGCCTGTTGAAAAGGAAGAGCTCCATACCGCATTAAACAAGGTGGACGATTATAAATCAAAAATGGAACATCAGTTGTCCATTGATAAGCTGATCAGTTATGTCAAACAAAAGGAGTATCGGACTCGTTTTCTGGTTCCCTTTAGAGATGGTTTTCAAACCATATTGGTGACCGACCTGTCCTTTATTTATATGGATATGAAATTGACAAAAGCACGATTGAAAAATGGTAAAGATGTTGTGTTAAATCTGAGTTTGGATGATCTTGAAAAGCAGCTGGATCCAAAATTTTTCTTTAGGGCCAATCGTCAATTTATTATCCATGTCGACTCTGTAGATCAACTGGTCAATTATTTCAATAGAAAGCTCAAAGTTATCCTGTTTAATGCTGATTGTGAAGTGATCGTGAGCAGGGAGAAATCCAATCTCTTGAAAGAATGGCTGGATTCGTAACGGCATAAGCAATAGATCCATTGTTTTGCTGATTAAGGCGCATATCAGATCTAACCAGGCCGAGATTGTGATCTAAAAACCCATTTCCATGTTGGATATAAAAATAAAAGCTGTGCTCCTGGATAGAAGCACAGCTTTTATTTTTATGATAATCAATACTTTTTTAATCTACGCCTCCGCCCAGAGCACGGTAAAGATCCGTAGCGGCATCAAATCGCTCTTTTTGGATCGATATGGCTTCCAGATCATTCTGTAGCGAATTATTCTGTGCCGTGATCACTTCCAGATAAGTCGCCATTCCGCTTCTATACAGCAACATGGCATCACTCACCGCTTTCTGCAATGCTGTTTTTTTCTGTTCGATAAGCGCTACGCGCTGATCGGCGTATTGTCGTTTTGCTAATGCATCGGACACTTCGCTTACGGCTGTCATGATTGTCAGTCGAAATTGCTCTGCTGATTTTTCTTGTTCAATTTTGGCTATTTCATAAGCTGTTTTCAACTTCTTGTTCTGAAAAATCGGCTGGGTAATATTACCTGCGATATTTTTCACCAATGAACCCGGAAGGTCAAACCAGTTATTAAACTGGAATGAATTGGTTCCGATAGAAGGAGTCAATCGTAAAGAAGGATACATCTGAGCCTTTGCCAGACCAGTACCCGCATTGGCCATCACGACAGCATATTCTGCGGCACGTACATCTGGACGTCTACTGAGCATGTCGGCAGGCACGCCTATCGGGAAGCTTTCTACAAAAGGTGTCGTTTCCATAGTCGACGCACGTGCGATGCTATCTGGAAAAGAACCACAGAGAATGCTTAATACATTTTCCTGTATGGCGATATTTTGCTTGGCCAGAGGGACAAGCAATTCAGCAGTCTTCTTTTGTGCTTCAGCCTGATCCACAGCTAATGAATTGGTCTGTGCCGATTCAAACTGCAGCTTGATAATCTGCAAGGTCGTATCGCTCAACGCAATGTTTCGGGAAGCAACTTTAAGCTGCTCATCCAGTGTAATTAAATTATAGTAAGCCTGCGCGACTTGACTGACAATACGGGTCCGCAATGCCGATAGATTTTCATGCTGCATGAAAAAGTTGGCTCGAGCGGACTCTTTTTGCATGGCTACTTTGCCCCAGATATCTGCTTCCCAGGAAACAGTGAGCGAAGCTGAATAATCGTCCATGTGTTGATTTCCTGTAAATTGCTCACTCAAAGAACCATTCAAAGAACTTTTTGATAGGTAGTTTCGTGCAGCAGAGACAGAAAGGTCTGCCGTGGGAAGAAGTCCCAGTTTTGCCTGTTTATAAGAAAGATCCAACTGACGGAGATTCATCATTGCGACCGATATATCCTTATTCTTGTCCAGCGCCTTATCGATCAACGCGGTCAGATAAGCATCTTTAAAGAACGTTTTATAGGGCAGACTAATGGTATCACCCGTCAATTCAACCGTATTCCTATAACTTGTTGGAGTCTCCAACTCTGGACGACTATACTTTTTGTTTACCGAGCAGGAGGACAGTAAAACTGCCACTCCAACACCGTAAAATATATGATTTATAGATAATGCCATTACTCAACACTTTGAATTTTTTGATTTTTGTTTTTACCGGATACCTTTTCCTGAAGATATTGAAACAGTATATACAGGATTGGGATGACAAATACACCTAGGATCACGCCCGAAAGCATCCCGATGGCTGCACCTGTACTGATCGATCGATTACCCATGGCAGAGCCACCTGTTGCAAACATTAAGGGAATCATACCGACAATAAAAGCCAAGGAGGTCATGATGATCGGACGTAATCTTGATTTTGCTCCTTCAATTGCCGATTCAACGATCGTATAACCTGCAGCGCGACGCTGCACCGCAAATTCAATAATCAAAATCGCATTCTTCGCTAATAGCCCAACAAGCATAATTAAACCAACCTGAACATAAATATTATTGTCCAATCCGATCGCCCTAATCGATGCAAATGCACCAATAATTCCGGTAGGAATAGAAAGCAATACCGCTAGTGGCAACAGATAACTTTCATATTGTGCGGCCAATAAGAAGTACACAAATAACAGACACAGCGACAAAATAACCAAGGTCTGGTTACCGGCAGATTTTTCCTCTAAACTTAATCCTGTCCATTCGTATCCGTAATCTGATGGCAATTTGCTCAGCACGTTTTGCTCCAGATTGGTCATGATCTGACCATTACTAGCACCTGGTAGGGGCACTACACTGATTGTAAGCGCATTGAATAAGTTATATCTGCTCAATGATTCAGGACCATATACCTTATGCAGGGTGACCATGGAATTGACGGGCACCATTTGGTTCTGATCATTACGGACAAAGATTTCATTAAATGATTGTTCATCCGTTCTGAATATCCCATCTGCTTTTACATTGACGCGATAAAATTTACCGAATCGGGTGAAGTTCATCGATTGATCACCTGCAAAATAGGTTTGGATCACATTCATCATACGACTGATTTCCACACCCATTTGCTGTGCTTTATCTTCGTCAACTTCCAGTTCAAGCTGAGGAAAATCTGTGCGGAATGTGGTATATGCAAACTGAACACCGGGTTGCTGCATAATTTTTCCAATTACTTCATCAGACATCTGTTTAAGTTTTTCTGGCGATTTTCCCGTCTTATCCTGCAACACGATTTCGGCACCACTGGTGACCCCATATCCGTCCACAGGAGGACTTCTAAAAGCCATGATCGTAGCTTCCTTAACCGTAGCAAATTGCGCTGTTAGATGACCCAAGATGACATCAATATCTTTCTCCGCGCCACGGTCTTTTTTATCTTTTAATTTGATAAATCCCATGGCATAAGCTGGACTGGCACTGTTTGACAAAATATTGAAACCCGTGATCGTTGTACTATTTTGTACAGATTCTGTCTTTTTCAAGATCTCATCCACACGTGCAGCGGCTGCAGTTGTCCGGTCCAGTGCAGTACCCGGAGGCATGCTTAAACTGAAGATGATAAAAGAATCATCTTCCATAGGAACAAAGCTTTTGGGTGTACTGCTCATCATCCAGCCTGCAAGGGCAGTGATCAGGATAATCAAACCCGCACCGATCCATTTTTTTACAATTAGGAACCGTAGCCCCTTGATATATTTACCGGTTAAATTTTCAAAACCAGCATTAAATGCGGTAAAGAATCGTTTTCCAAATCCTTTTTCTTCAGATGCTCCATGTTGACCATCAGCATGATTATTTTTTAATAATAAGGCACAGAGTGCAGGAGTAAGGGTCAAGGCATTCACCGCTGATATGACAATGGCAATTGCCAATGTGTAGGCAAACTGCTTGTAAAATATACCTGCAGAACCGGTCATAAATCCAATCGGTATAAAGACCGCCGACATAACCAAAGTGATCGATACCACTGCACCCGTGATCTCGCCCATGGCACTATGTGTCGCCTCTTTTCCGGTCATGTTCGTCCCCTCCATTTTACTATGGACGGCTTCGACGACTACGATGGCATCATCGACGACAATCCCGATAGCGAGTACCAAAGCAAATAAGGTCAGCACATTGATGGTGAATCCAAAAGCGAGCAGGAAGAAAAATGTTCCTATAATCGCTACCGGTACCGCAATAGCGGGTATAATCGTTGATCTGAAATCTTGTAGAAATAAGAAAACGACAATAAATACCAATATAAAGGCTTCGATCAAGGTAGATTTCACTTGTCCCGTTGCTTCGTCCAGACGTTCTTTTGTACTCATCAAGCTTGTGTAGTCTACTCCTGGAGGAAAGTTTTTGGAAGCACTTTTCAGTACATCTTGTACACCTATTTCAATGTCTTTGGCATTGGATCCCGTCGTCTGTAGAATAGCTACAGTCACGGCATTCTTCCCATTCATAGTCGTATTACCGCTATAATTAAGCGAACCAAATTCGATACGGGCAACATCTTTCAAGCGCACCAAAAGCTCACCATCGCGTTTCACGACAATGTTTTCGTACTCATGGGGTTGATTCTTTTTACCTTTATAGCGCATGACATATTCCAGAGCGGCATTGGATTCTTCTCCCAGCTTACCGGGCGCGACTTCTATACTTTGCGTACCGATAGCGTTGCTTACATCAGCAGGTTCTAAACCATAAGCAGCCATTTTCTGAGGATTGAGCCATACACGCATGGAATAATCTTTGGCGCCAAAAACTTGTGCCTGTCCCACTCCAGAAACACGTTTGATCTGTGGAATGACATTGATATTGACAAAGTTTTGAAGAAAAAGCTCATCATATTTTTCATTATCATCCGTATATACGTTGAAAATGAGGATCATGCTATTCTGCTGCTTGGAGGTCGTCAGTCCCATTCTGATCACCTCTTGAGGGAGTATAGGGGTAGCTTGCTGCACCCTGTTTTGTACGTTTACAGCCGCTTGGTCAGGATCGACGCCCTGCTTGAAGATAATGGAAATAGAAAATGAACCATCATTACTCGCAGTCGATTTGATATACTGCATATTTTCTACTCCATTGATCTGCTCTTCGAGCGGTGTGACCACTGAACGAATAACGGCCTCACTATTCCCTCCAGGATAACTTCCCGACACCATGACGGTAGGCGGAGAAATATCCGGAAAACGCGTTACAGGGAGTCTTAATAACCCTATAACACCCAATATTAATAGCACAACCGAAATTACGGTGGCCATTACGGGTCTATCTATAATCTTTTTTAACATGTTGATACTGGTCTAGAAATTAATTTTTCAAAGAGTCTTGGCTCACGATCTTAGGCACGACTACGACTCCTTCTGTTAATTGGTCTATACTGTTGATAGCAATTTTATCGCCCGATTTAACACCCGATTTGATGATATAATCTGAACCTGTGCGGCCATCTATTTCGATCGTTTTCATCGCCACCTTATTGCTGTCAGCGAGTACATAAACAAAAAATTTGTCTTGTATATCTTTCACTGCAGCCATTGGTAGTGTCAGAGCACTATTCAGGTTTTTTGTCAAAACCACACGCGCAGCACCACCGGAACGTAAAATTTTATCGGGGTTTGCAAATACAGCCTTTAGCGATATCGTTCCCGTGTTTCGGTCAATATTACCACTTGCAATTTCTACTTGACCTTTTTGGTTGTAGCGGTTACCGTCTGCCATGATGATCTCTACGGTATTCATCCCTGCATCTTTTTTTCGATCATTCATAAAGGCAATGAATTTAGCTTCATTCAGATTGAAGTAAACATAGACTTGATCGATCTCAGATAAACTGGTCAATGGATTTGCATCGGTAGGGGTGACCAAATTGCCGACCCGACTTGGAATACGTCCTATGTAACCACTTACTGGTGCTTTAATAATGGCAAAAGCAGCATTTAACTGCGAAGAGCTCAAAGCAGATTTTGCCTGTGCGACTTGAGCAGTTGCAGCATCATACTGCGCCTGTGCACTTTTTAACTGTAGGTCTGAAACTACTTTTCCCTGAACTAGAGGTCTTATTTTTTCCAATTCGATCTGCGCGTTGGCCTGCGACGCTAAGGCCGATTGTAATGATGCTTTACTATTAGTCACCTGCTCATTGAAGACATCGCTCTTGATTTTGAACAGCGATTGTCCTTTTTGTACATATTCTCCTTCTTTGACATAACTAGCCTCTAGATAGCCCGATACTTGTGCCCGAATATCGACATTGACTGTTCCTTCTATAGTACCAGGATAAGTCTCGACGATGGTCGTCGGAGACTCTTGTAATGCGATGAAATCAGCATGTAATGCCTGTTGTTCGTATGATCCTTCCTGTTGTTGTCCTCCACATGAACTAAACAAAATACCGAAAGCAAATACGGCTATGTATAGATTGAAATTGATCCTTGCTTTGAATTCTTGCTTTACCATTTTATATACGATTAAAATTTCAGATACAAATAACAAGAGTTATTATCATTTAAGAAAGAGATAAGTGACTGAACTGGCGAAAATGGCTTCTGAAACGAAACTGTTGTCATCTGAATCAACACGGTATATTGCTGTATAGGACGGAACCCGTATGCCGCATAATTAAAAGTTGCAGGCGTTATAAGTCGGGGTAAAAGTTCAGTAAGATAGATCGTCAAGAAAATCGGTGAGGTACGGTTCAGCGGGTTGACGTTCCCAATTCAGCATCGAATTTTGCCAGTTGAGCTATTTTTCTCTTAACAATAAGGTACCTCTTCTCTATTTTCGTATAGGACATTCAAAGAGTTATCCCTTAAACACAACTTCTACCATGATGATGGAATATATTTTGGTTTTTTCAATCTGTAAAGATATGATCGTAAGACGGCAGGAGATCATGTCTTATCTGCAACAGCATCTCGATCATTTGGAATTAACGACCATTGAGTTACAAGATCGGAAGTTTACGATGTCCATCAAATCTAGAGAACGCCTGGAATACCAGATTCAGAAATTGATCAGGTCAAAGGGTTTACAGATCGGTTTTATATCTGGCGAGCGTATCGCATAAGTCAATGCTTATGGATTCTATATAGGGCTTATTTTATGATGAGCTAGACCATTCGTCAAAACTGCCGGAATTATTCATAATTAAAAAATGCACCTTCCTGTTATGAGTCAAATTTTGACGGAAGGCACATTCTCTAATTTTTACTTCTTTTATTTGCACGGATCAATCTTTTGGTATTCGATGCAGTAATTCTAAGCAAGCTCGCGTATTATGGTAGGGGCATTTCCAGATTCCGACCTTATCTTCTCCCAGCATAAGTTCACCCTGCGCATCTCTTCCCCAGAACCATTCGCCATGTTTAGTATCAAGAAGATTGGATTTGATATAACTCCAGATCTGATACACGACTTTCAAATACTTTTCGTGTTGTGTAAGGGTATAAGCGCAATAAAAACCCACTAAAGCTTCAGCTTGTACCCACCAATGTTTTTCTGCATGCAGATGTCGGGTAGCATGGTTGTATTCATAGTTGAGCGCACCACCTTCAAATCCTTCTAAAGCGCCTTCGGCAAGTTGAATGGCATGTCTTTTATAAATTTTGATCCACCTTTTATCTTGGATCGTTTCAGCACATTCTAACAGGAGCCAGGAAGCTTCAATATCGTGACCGAAGGAGAAAAAGCGTTGTGAACTTTCCCATCGATCATTCATAAAGAGGATCAGATGTTTGCCATTAATGATGTATTGGTCAAATATGGATAATAAATGATCTATTTTCTCTTTTAAATAATCAGTAGGCGCTACACGATATAAATTGGAATAGGCTTCAATAATATGGAGATGGGTATTCATGGTCTTTCTTGCCTGAAGATCCTTGTCTGAAAGGCGCACATCATCGATCTTAGACCAATCCTGACCTAATGCTTCGATATAGCCACCATATACAGGTTCAAAAGCATATTTTTCTAGTTTTTCAACTAATTTATTTGCCCAGGCAAGTACTTCCATATCCTGCGAAATTTCATAATATTCCGACAGACCATAGATCACAAATGCGATGGCATAAGTTTGTTTTTTACCCTCCAATACTTCCCCTTTATGGGTCAATGACCAATATACCCCTCCATATATGGGGTCTATTCCATAAGTTTTTATATAGTGATAAGCGCGTTCGGCAAGAGCTAGATCAGTGGGGTCGTTACTGTTTTTATAGGCTGCGGAAAATGACCATAGTAGACGTCCCTGTAGCACTAAACCCTTTGCCGCAGTATCATCGACCTGATTATCTTGCGTGATTCTTCCCACAAAACCACCATTGATTTCGTCGATGGTATTGTTCTTCCAGTAACGGAGGATATTGTTCAATGCGATATCCAATTCTTTACGAAGGTTAGTTGTTGTCGGCATTTATGCGATCTTATTATTGGATTCAATCAAAGCGATAATTCTTTCTACAGAACTTTTGGAAGTCAATAAATCTTCCGGAGTTTGCGTGACGTAATCAATCAATTGTTTTATAGTGGTGGTCGCTACATGCATGCGTGTATCTGAAGAAGCATAATAGATCAATACATCGTCTCCATCCTGAATCCAGCCATTAGAAAATACGACATTGGAAACATCTCCAATACGCTCATCACCTTCTGGAGCGATAAAATAGCCTGCAGGTTTATAAATAACTTGCGTAATGTCATGAAGGTCGGTCATAAACAGGTAGAGTACATAGCGAAGACCTGCAGCAGTATGGCGTACCCCATGTGCAAGATGCAACCAACCTAAATCTGTTTTTAAAGGAGCAGGTCCTTGACCGTTTTTAGCTTCGTAGACAGTATGATATACTTTTTTATCAATCACAATTTCATGATCGATGATCGCGTTTTCCATTTTATCACAATAACCAATGGCGATTCCACCACCTTGTCCAGCTTCAAGGAATGAATCTTGTGGACGCGTGTAAAGGGCATATTTTCCTTCAACAAATTCGGGATGTAAGACCACATTTCTTTGCTGTGCAGCATGGGTTTTTAAATCGGGTAAACGTTCCCAGTTGACTAAGTCCGAAGAACGAATAATGCCGCATTGGGCAATTGCTGCTGTCTGATCATTTTCAGAAGCGTTTTTATCTCTACGTTCTGTGCAAAATAGACCATAGATATACCCGTCTTCATGTGCCGTAAGTCGCATATCATAGACATTGGTATCTGGTTCTTCTGTTTGTGGCAGTAAAATTGGTCTATCCCGAAAACGAAAATGATCGATCCCATTGGGGCTTTCAGCAATGGCAAAAAATGATTTCCGATCTGCGCCTTCTACACGTGCAAGTAATAGATATTGGTCATGGAATTTTATTGCTCCTGCATTAAAAACAGCATTTATAGCAAAGCGTTCTATAAAATAAGGGTTTTCTGTTTGATTAAAATCAAAGCGCCATGTTAAAGGGATATGTGCCGCAGTAAGAACAGGATACTCGTATCGATCGAATATACCATTGCCTATTGCTTTTTTGTTGTTTTTTCGAACAAGTAATTCTTCTTGTGTTTGCGTGAGTAGCTGTAATCGAGATTCGAATATTGTGGTCATAAGAAAATATAAATTGTATTAATGGTGATTTCTGCGCTTCTCCAATTCTTCGGATATCGCATACATTTTCGCATCAGTAAGGCTATAGAAATAAATAAAAATAACGGAGATCAATGCCCCTATGGCAGGAATAATACTCATCATTAAGCGAATTCCATTTTTTGCACTATCGGTTTGTATTGCATTGGCTTCGAAGCCATAGATGGCCAATATCCAGCCTGTCAATGCTCCACCCATCGTCCAGCCTAACTTTTGAGACATCGAGGAGGAGGAGAAGATCAATCCTGTTGCTCTACGTCCAGTTTTCCATTCCGAATAATCGGCAATATCGCCATACATGGACCATAATAAAGGAAAAATTGCTCCTGCACAGGTGGAAATTAAGCATTGTAAAATAAAAATATAAGCCACCTGTGTCTCGTCTAAACTATAAAAAAATAAACTCAGGATCCCGGCAAGGATCATCGCCGAGGCAAATGTTTTTTTCTTTCCTAATCGATCTGCAACGGGCTTGACAAGTAATACCCCAATAATATTAGCCCCTTGACCTAATACCAGGTAGAGTGTGGAATAGTTTAAATGGAGATTTAGAAATGGAATATGTATGGCATTTTGATTGGTAAAGTAGTATTTAAAATAGAAAATAGCAGAACCATCACGTAGGGAATTGAAAATCAATGTCGCAATCCCTGCAGCAAGCAATATAAACCAAGGCTTGTTGGTAGCTAAATCACGCAGGTCATCCCTCAGCGAATTGTCGGTACTTTTAACAGGAAGGATTCGTTCTCTTGTCCATGCAAATGTAAAATAGAATAAAACAGAAGCGATACAAGCAAAAATAATCATGGTATACTGCCATCCTCTTTGAGCATCAAATAGACCATTTTCCACTTTTCCAAAATAATCAACCAACGGTTCTGCTAATCCTAAAACTAAGATGCTTCCAGCAAATGCAAATACAAATCGATAAGAAGATAAGGCCGTCCTTTCTTTGATATCAGCGGTCATGACACCCATTAATGAGGCATAAGGCACATTGATAAGCGAATAGATCATCATCATCAAGGTATAGGTACAATAAGCATAAATAATCTTACCCGATTGACTCAGTTCGGGGGCTGAAAAGGTCAAGATGCCAATCAGACCAAAAGGGAGCGCAATCCATAAAATAAAAGGTCTAAATTTTCCCCACTTGGTGTGTGTACGGTCGGATATGATCCCTACAAGAGGATCAAATGCGGTATCCCAAATCCGTGTGATCAAAAACATGGTCCCTACTACAGCGGCGGAAATACCAAATACGTCAGTATAATAATAGAGCAGGTACACGGAGAATATTTTCCAAAACATAGAAGATGCAAAATCTCCAAAGCCATAGCCCACTTTCTCCTTAAAGGATAGTTTTTCTGTTTTCATCATTTATTTATAGAGATTTAGCGCTTTAGTTTTCTTTCCAAAATAGACGTTAGGTAAGGCGTAGAAGTTTTTGAAATCTGAGGAGGAGGGATGTCCCTTATATGGAGCATAATAATGCATTTGATTTTCTTCTTTTTTCAAACCATGATTTCTCCAGATCAAAACATAACAGATATCAAAATCTTGAACAGATGCATATAAAGTCTGCGTCCACCAAGTAGGATCGGGAATGGTTTCAAATCCTGTTTCCGCGAGTGCCATCGGTTTTTGATTTTTCTGGGCATATTGCTGCAATACGGCTAAATTATTCCGTAGCAAGGCCGTGAAATCTTTTTTTGATTGTTCAAGTTCTGCCTTAGAAGGGGATGGCTTGGCGAATTGATACGTATCGAAACTCATCATATCAGCATAATCATTGCCGGGGTATCTATGGATAAATTCCTCTTCAGATTGAAAATTATTGGTATTATAGACGTAGATCAGGTGGTGAATATTCTTTTTATTTTTCAGATAATCCACGGTAAACTTCCATAACTTGATATAATCATCTGGAGAACAGTGTGGATTTCCCCACCAAAACCAGCCACCATTATGTTCATGAAAAGGTCGAAATAGAATGGGGGCATATACGCCTTCTTTCGTTTTAAGTTCCTTCAGAAAATCTGCGGCACGATCTAACCATTGGACATATAACTGATGGTTTTTACCACCAGGAATAATGCTGGCGACTGCCGTTGTGGTATCCCATGAGTTTCCTAAGCTTTGTGGATTGTCCATATGCCAACTGATGGTGTTAATAGACCCAGCTTCAAAACGATCCACGATAAATGCTTTCATTTTAGCAAATGATACCTGATCGATATTATGCGAACGTTGGTGCTCAATGCCACCAATATCCCATCCAAAGACAGCCGGATAGTCGCCAACGACGTCCTTGACATCCGATCGATTCGGTACATCTTTCCAAGTGACACCGTAGGCTAATGCATCTTGGTGTCCAAATAGTAAAGCTTTTTTATCTTGTAATTTGAATAGGTTTTGATACAGGTTTTTGGTTTCTATTGTTGCTTCTTGGTCGATCAATACTTGCGCCCTTAACGGAAGTAAATACATGGATAAGAGTGAGCACATGAATAAATTGAATATTGGAAATCGCACTATAAATAGATTTATTGGTAAAATAATCAGGTTGCTAATTGTTGATTCAATATTACAAAGTAATTAGAAAATAGGCTAATACTATTTTAACAATATTGATTGATAATCTGACATTATCATTTGTTTAAATGATATGAAACCTATTTTTATTTAAAATTTATTTAATATTTATTTATCACATCTGATAAAAAATACTAGATTAGTATACCAATTGTAAACATCATGGATCATACCAATATCATTAAGGAAATAACACCACTAACGCAGTCAGATTGTTTTACGATGTTCAGTCGCATCAAGAAGGAGTTTGATTTTCCGCTGCATTATCATGATGAATATGAATTAAACCTGATTATAAATGGACAAGGAGCGAGGCGTATTATCGGCAATCATATCGAAACGATCGATGAGCTGGAATTGGTATTGGTAGGACCCAATCTTCCCCATGCCTGGTTTACCCACCAATGTCAATCTGAGGAAATTCAGGAGATCACGGTACAGTGGCATAAGGATTTATTTGATGAAAAATTTCTAAAGCGCAATCAACTTAATTTCATTAAAAAAATGTTCGAATTATCATCCAAAGGCTTGAGTTTTTCCAAAGAAGCCATTGAGATGATAGCCCCTCGGATAAAAGATCTGGATAAAAAATCAGGATTTGATTCTGTGATTTCCCTGATGCTCATCTTACGGGATCTTTCTTCTTCACGCGGGGTGCAAACCTTATCGGGAGATAATTTTATTCAGGTAGACAATTTCTCGTATAATAGCAGACGGCTTGATAAGGCATTTGAATATATGAATGCCCATTATGGTAAGCCAATATCGTTGAAAGAAATTGCCAAATTGGTCAATATGACAGAGGTTTCATTTTCCCGATTTATAAAAAAGCGAACGGGTAACACGTTTATAGATTCGTTAACAGAAATTCGATTGGGGCATGCGACCCGATTATTAATTGAAACCACACATGCGGTAGCAGAGGTGTCATTCACCTGTGGCTTTAATAACATCTCCAATTTCAATCGTATTTTTAAAAAGAAAAAGGGATGCACGCCGACCGAATTTAGGGAGAATTTTTCGGGATCGCGGATATTTGTGTAATGTAAAAGGCGATCCGAAGATCGCCTTTTACAGGGTACTATTTAATAAAGATGAGATCATCTAAATAGATATTTTGATTAGCATCATCAGGACCCGGAAGCCAAAATCCCAATTGAACGATATTTCTACCGTTGACAAACTGATCTATATCTGCGGTTTTCAATTTAAAGTAATTCCATTTATTGGCCTTGACAATAAGTTCAGTATTCCGATCCGAATTGCCATAGGCAACATTTCGAGTATTCGAGGTAATATATAAAGTCTGATCCGATGTACCACCTTTTAACCAGAATGAAATATAGGTATATTCGACAGGAACGTTAATTCCTCCTGACCAATTGGCAAATCCATTAGCGGACCAATTTCCTTTATTATAAGTCATCTTGAAAGAATGTGTTCCTGATTTAGCCGCTTCACTTGATACTTCTGCCGGTCCCCATGAACCATTGACAAAACCTTGTTCCATATCTTCATAAAATAACACTAAAGCTTTATCTAAATTGACAAAATCATCTTTGCTGGTGATACTACCTGCTTCATTCGTTAAGATTAATTTGGATTGTGTAAATTCAACTACAGGTATTTTCAAGGTGATGGAAGTAGCCGTTTTCGAAACAATTTGAATCACAGCTTGCTCATCCTTGACAAATTTAGCTTCGGAGATATCCGCAAAATTCTTACCCGTTAGTGTAAGCTCACCATTTCCTTTAAAGTTATAATTGGATACTTCGAGTATGTTTGGAAGACCCAGTACTTTAAAAGGAACGGTAAATTTGACGTCTTTGTAATTGATAAAGACAATATTTTGGTCTGCAGGTATTGCATCATCTGGAATACGGAAGATCACGGCATGGTCTGTATTGAAATTGGGATTTAAGGTGGCTTCAATACTATCTTTTTCAAAATAGATCATTTTAATTCCACCCAATCCTGTCCCTTTTAGTGTCAATACTTCTCCTGCGGCACCTTGGCCCGGTGATATTTCTTGTGGATTGGGATTGGTGGAAGGCTCACTTAAGTTGCTTTCTTCTTTTTTACAGCCTATAAAAACTCCGACTGCACATAACATCCCGATGGATATAAATAATGGTTTTAATATATTTTTCATTTTTATAGGGGATTAATTCGTGTAATAAGGAACTGCTGGTTTTAATAATTCAGGATCAGAGACAGTTTCCGATTGCGGAATAGGTAAAAACAACTGCGCTTCATTATTGATCGTCGTTTTGAATGTGCTGATTCCAGTACCGGTATAAGAACCACGTTCCTGTTTGGACACAAATTGCTTCGCAAAATCAAAACCTCTTCTTTGCACATCAAACCAAAAATCGCCTTCATAAGCAAATTCGGCACGTCTTTCTTTAAAGATTAGGTCTGCAGTTAAAGATGTAGCTGGGATGTTGTTGAAATTTCCCGCTCGATTGTGAACCTTATTGAAAGCATTTAATGCGGTTGCATCTGAAGTGCTCGCTTGGGTTCCTAATGTCGCCTCGGCATAAATAAGTAGAACATCGGCATAACGTAAAATATAGGTACAGATATCAGAAGATCCATTATCAGATAATTTTTCACCATTGGAACCCGGACCTACGACATATTTAAGCGAATTTGCTCGAGAACCATTTCTAAAAGTAGTCGTTGTTTCATAGTTTGTGCCGGTGGTATCGTAGGTAAAACCATTTGGAAAATTGACATTTTTCCAATCTGCGCGGAAAAAACCATGTTCCATATTTGACCATTTACGACGTCTATCTTGTGCGGCATAAGATTCTAACATATCGATAGTTGGATAGACTGATGAGTACCCAGTTCCTTTGTCGGGTTTCATTAAGGTACTCGGTGCTGCATAAGCATTGACAGCATTGGCATAGCCATAACCACCATCTGCTATCCACTGCAATGCGAATAAAGACTCTTGATTATTATTTGCTTTAGAACTGGTGAACATTTCCTCATAATTTGGATATAAATCATATTTTCCGGAACTAATGACGAGTTGCGCCTTTTCTTTGGCCTTTTCATAATTCTTTTGATATAAATGTACTTTAGCCATCATTCCTGATGCAGAAAGGGACGAAACTCGACCTTTTTGATAGGGAGTGGTCGGAAGATTTTGTTCTGCAAAAGCTAAGTCTTCTAAGATAAAGCGTAATACATCCGATTGGATATAACGAGGCACATTGTAATTACCTGATCCTGCTAAGGCAACTGGATCATTGACAATAGGAATATCCTTGTATATTCTGGTCAAGTAAAAGTAGGCAACTGCGCGAATAAAACGCGATTCGGCAATAGCGATATTCAAATAGTCTTTATCTCCAGAAGTGGATTTTTTCTGTTCGAAAGTCGAAGCCAAAACAGTAGCTGTACCCGCAACTTTATAGAGCGAGCGCCATGCAGAAGCAACCAGTCCATCGGTACTCAAGACGGTGAAATTATTAAAACTACCCCCATCATAATTGGGTCCAGTTTCGGTTAACATATTTCCAGCTAGTGTTTCCCCGATAGCATGGAACGATTTGTCGGTGTAATCGTACCAAACCGAATTATAAAGATAACCAGTAGCCGCATATACCTCTTCTGCAGTATTGTAATAGGTATCTAAGGTTGGATTATTTTCCGAAGGTTTATTTAGAAATTCTTTTTTACAAGCTGTAAGCATAAAGCCAAGCCCGAGCATTATATATATAAATTGATATCTTTTCATGATGATGGAAATTAGAATTGAATATTAGCTCCGATCGTAAATGTTCTTGGATTTGGATAGTGACCATTATCCACATTTTGAGACAAGACTGATTTATTGAACGAACCGATCTCGGGATCATATCCGGAGTATTTGGTAAACGTATATAAGTTTTGTGCGGATAAATAAATTCTTGCACTAGAGGCTTTAACCGATTTCATCCAACGTTCCGGAAGGTTATAGCCAATGGCAATATTTTGAATCCTCAAATAAGAGCCATCTTCAATATAGCGGTCAGAATTTTTGGTATTGTTACTATGCCATTGGTTGACAAAACGCGGAATAGATGCGTTGGGATTGGATTCTGTATAGCGGTTTAAAACATCAGCAGATTGATTTAAAAAAGGATTTGAAAGTGATTCGGTATATTTCTTTGTCCAGTTAAAAATTTTTGAACCCTGCACTCCTTGTAGGAAAATAGATACGTCAAAGTTTTTGTAGGTAAAATTATTAGTGATCCCGTAATTGAAGGTCGGGTTAGGATCTCCAATAGTGGTCACGTCTTCAGATCCTATTTTTCCATCACCATTTAAATCCTTATACCGTACATCTCCTAAATATAAACCTGTTGGACCTACAGCCAATCCCCAATCCGTGCCATTATTGAGTTCGTCCATGGAACGGAATAATCCGTCCGTGACATAACCATAGAAGGTACCGACTGCATGTCCTGCTCGCGTAATGTTAACGACAGAAGTAGAACCCGTGAAATCTTGCTCTACGCCACGCAATAACGCATTTTCCGAGTTTAGGCTAACCAATTTATTTTTATAGTGTGAAAATACAACGCTTGTTTTCCAAGTGAAATTGTCCCGTTGTATATTGTAACTGGTGATTCCGATATCAATACCTTTATTGGACATTTTACCCGCATTTGTAACCGGAGGTTCAATTTCTTTATAGGCATTGTAGGGTGGGTTTGGGTCTAATCCTGCAAATACTGGTAGTGTTGTGGAAAGAATCATATCCGTGGTCACTTTATTATAAACATCCACGGTTATTTCTAATTTTTTCTTCAATAGGGTTAAGTCAAAACCTGCATTTGTCGTTTTCACAGACTCCCATCCTAAATTTGGATTTCCGACATTGGCGGGAATACCTCCTTTGCCAAATGGAGAAATAGGGAAGAGGCGAATATTGGTAGAGTATGCATTTTGAACCGGAGAATTCTGATTTCCTACTGTACCATAACCAACACGAAATTTGAGATAATCGATCGCATTCCAGTTTTTAGCAAACTTTTCCGAAGTCACTGTCCATGCACCGGAGATCGCTGTAAAAGTTCCATGTTTCCTATTTTCTCCAAAGCTCGAAGCCCCATCACGACGTAGGGATCCGGAGATCGCATATTTATTGTCGAATGTATAGCTCGCGCGACCGAAATAAGATTCCATAGCCCATGAACTGGTGGTGGAGTTTGTTCCGGAAGGTACAACAGTTCCTGCATTAATAGATTTGATATTTTGATCCAGGTCGATGGCACTGATGTAATGTCCATTATAGTGTGATTCCTGAGCTTCATGTCCTAATACGGCCGACACCCAGTGTTTAGCACCAAATCCTTTGTTGAAATTTAAGAAATTTCTCAAAGCCCAAAAATGACTTGTGTTTCGATCTTCTCGCAATTTACTGGGAGAAAGAATACTTTGACCAGTATTCTGATTATCTATTTTGGGCTGGAATGCGGTATTTTCTGCTAATTGGAAATCATAGTTTACTTCATTTCTTAGCGTCAGATAATCGGTAAATTTCAGTTCCGCATAAATATTACCAAAAGCTTTATTTTGGATCGCATTTACTTCACGCAAAAGTGCAGTAGCAATTGGATTGCCATTGGCATTGCCAAAGGTATTGTTACCTAAAGAACTTGTCGTGATATAGTTGCCATTTGCATCTTTAATAGGAGTTGCAGGACTATTGTATAAAACGATTGCGGTGGGCGTTTCTACTCCGTCGGTAAGTGTAATCCCTTGATTAGAACGGGATAAATTTGCGGTAATACCTGCTTTTAACCAAGGTTTCACTTCTTGGTCCAACGCAAACCTACTGGCTAACCGATTAAAATCTGAACCAATAATGGTACCCTTTTGATCAAATGAATTGAGCGAAAAATAGTAAGACGTTTTGTTGTGCCCTCCAGAGAATGCTAATTGATGATTGCTCGTATGGCCAGTTTGGAATAATGCATCTTGCCAATCGGTACCCTTACCCAATATTGTGGGATCTTTGAGTTCACCGATCTCGTTGAGTGCAGTTCCAGAAGCTTTGAATACTTCGGGGATTAATGAATTATAATAGGTTGCGTACTGTGGCAAGTTCATGATGTTGAGTTTTTTTGCCACCTGCTGGATACCATAATAGCCATCATAGGTAAATTTACCTTCACCGGCTTTTCCTTTCTTAGTTGTGACTAGGATTACGCCATTGGCACCCAATGATCCGTAAATAGCTTGTGCCGAGGCATCTTTTAAGATGTCAATCGATAAAATGTCATTTGGATTTAATGTGGCG
Source organism: Sphingobacterium sp. MAE (assembly GCF_056711605.1). Classification (NCBI taxonomy): domain Bacteria; kingdom Pseudomonadati; phylum Bacteroidota; class Sphingobacteriia; order Sphingobacteriales; family Sphingobacteriaceae; genus Sphingobacterium; species Sphingobacterium sp. MAE. The sequence goes on from NZ_CM160044.1 coordinate 1,478,809, forward strand.
AGGACAGACTGCTCGGTCTGACCACCTTTTCCTCCAAGTTGGTCTTGTGAGACCGAGTTTGTACTGGTTAGGATCGGAACTCCGTCGATCACATAAAGAGGTTCTGTTCCATTGACTGAGGTAATACCACGTACTTTAACGGAAACGCCCCCTCCGGGCTGACCGCCATTGTTGGTCACCGTTACACCTGCGACTTTACCCTGCAGTGCTTGATCTATTCCAGCTACGGGTTGGTCCTTAAAATCTTTTTCAGAGATAGAAGAAATGGAAGAAGTAACATTTGCTTTACGGACAGAACCGTATCCGATCACGACCAATTCATCCAAAGTATTGCTAAAAGGCTCTAAAGAGATGTTAATCGTGTTTTTATCTGCAATAGTAACTTCTTGAGCTTTGGAACCGACAAAGGAAAACACTAAACTCTTAGCGTTTGATGGGATCGTGATGGTATATTTTCCTTGACTATCTGTCGCGGCAACGGTATTGGTCCCCTTTACCGTAACGTTGACGCCAGGAAGTTTTTGTCCCTCTGCATTTTGGACTATACCTGTGATTACCCGATTTCCGGATTGTTGGGCATAAGCAGAATGGAGACATAATGTAAAAAAGCCCACTGTAAGTAGGGATCTTTGTAGAATGTTTAACATAGCTTTATTTCTTGGTTATAATTATCCAAATATGGAGATAATTCAAGTAGATCTTTAATACTATTATGACCAATCTTAATAATATTCGAACTATTTAAACCAGAAAATGTTTATTTAAGCTATTTTTTGTAGGTTACTGTATTGATACTATTTTGCTATTTTTTGGGTTCTATTTTTTCCAGTTATATTGTTTTAGGATAGCATGCTCCAGTTCTTGTGCGATCTGCACATGTTCCTTCGCATCAGGATGGCTGTCGCATCCAGAATTGTAAGATTTTTGAAAGAGATAATAGTTGATGTTCGTGTCATCTGCACGCTTCACAATTTCAGGTAATTGTAAGGCAAAATAGGATTTAAGTTCCGGATCTGCCATTGGGCTGCTTAAACATAAAATTTCTGCTTGAGGATATTTTTGACGTAGCTTCTTTAGAAAGTCAATATAATTCTTTATAAATAATTCAGCAGGTTGAAAACCATCATTCTGTCCAAGTGTCACACAGACTAAATCGGGTTGATAAGTGGAAAAGTTCCAATTGATGCGATTGTCGCGTAAATTTATTTTATCATAAATATCAGGCATTGTAAATTTTAGATCACAACACGAATGCATAAGACCTATTCCTGAGTATGATGTCAACTGCCATTTTGCATGGAGACTACGTGCTAAAATGGGGCCATACGCTGCATAGGCATCGTGCTGGTCAGACCATTCTCCAGTGCCGCAGGGAATGCTGAGGTTGGAGCCAGTCCCACAGGTGATGGAATTGCCATAAAATTCGATTTTTCGGGTCGTTTGGTCCAATGATTTGTAAATCTGTTCTGCTTGGATATTCTTTAATGCTAGGGACCCTATATTTGCTTCTGTTCCTTTACAGATCAATACGTGATGTCGACCTGCAGCAAGCTTTTCACCAATCCGTATTTTATTTTCCTTCGAGGCAAGCTTCAATCGTTGCACCGGTTCCTGATCGATGAGTATACTGATGTAATTATGATTTTTTCCATATAATGCTTCATCGATAAGTGTAATGTCACAATAGGATCCTTCGTAATCGAACTCAAAGTACACCCCAGGAGCATAGAAAGTGGGCAATTTAGGATCTGAAAAATCAATTCTTCCAGTATAAGTAATTGCAGGGTGGTCAGCAGAAAAAGTTTGTGTTTTTTGCTGTGCCATACAGGAGAAAAAAGATAACAATAGGATACTGATACAAATTCTATACATGGGGTTGTTTATTTTGGTGCTATAATATAGGTGTAAAGTTGTGTTTTTTGTCGCAACATGTGCATCAAATAAGAATTAAATATGTGATGCAGAAATTTTGTATACGCTAGCTCTAAAGGCTCAAGTTTTAAACCTGTTCATTTTTAATATAATAAATTTTGCTTTCTTTAGCTTGAAAGCCGATACCTTGATAAAGGTTTAAAGCGGCTTCGCGATGATCTTCTGTGTAGAGTAAAATCTCCTTAAGCTTTTTCTGATGGCCAATTTCTAATATTTTTTCAATGAGTTTTTTTCCGATACCTCTACCTCTATATTGCTCATTCACCACCACGTCCTCGATCCATCCTTTGCTACCCGAAATTACTTGATAAGTACATATACTAGCTATCCCTGCTACATGCTGATCAATTAAACAGTAAACGAATGATATGGGATTTTCATCCTTCAATATTTCAGTTAATGGCAATTGTTTTTTTTGAGGACTGAGCTGTTTAAAAAGCGCCGCTATCTCTTCGGCAATTTGATCATTGATGTCCGCTAAGCATAAAATTTTTATTTCCATCATATTTTTAGTTTGTTTTATTTAAAAATATCTGCTGCTACTGGTTCAGAAATTAAATACTGGTATTTATATGTAATATTTACAAATTTGAGAGAAAAAAAGTTATTTACCAAATACAATGTCTCGTGTAGAGATGTGATTGGCTTAATTTCCTTTAAGATCATACTTTAATAGGGATTGATGCTCTTTTTTAATAGGCTACTAATGAGAGCAAAGGGATTCGTAATCTGATCGATCAAGCGGAGCCGGTCAACTTCAGTATCTGGGTAAATCATCTTATTAGGAGATGACCGTGCGGATCCTCAATTTTGTTCTTGATTATTTTGCGAAGATTCAGGTCATACGACAATACTTAGTTGGTAAAAGTTGCTGATACAACCAATTGAGGTCAGTTAGAAAAAAATCAATAAGTCGAGATCTTAAAATTTAAAAACACCTTTTAAAGCTTAAATAAGCTATTATTCGATTAAAATCGTCCAGTCAGTGATCACTTCTTCGCTTTGTGCAGTCCCTTCTTCTGAAGAAGAAGTCCCTTCTTGAAAAGATGCAGTCCCTTTTTCTGAAGAAGGAGAACAAGTTTTCTAAAGTTAAACCTCTTGTCGCAAACAAGTGATAAGTTGTTGTCGAGGTTGGATCAGTATTTCTATAACTGCTGATGTCTTTTTAGGAAAAGCGATCCCTTGTTGCGAAGTTGTGTTCCCTTATTACAAACAAGTGATCCCTTGTTGTGAAGTTGTGTTCCCTTTTTACAAACAAGCGATCCCTTTTTGTGAACTTGTGTCCCTTTTTACAAACAAGTGATCCCTTATTGTGAAATTGTGTTCCCTTATTACAAACAAGCGATCCCTTTTTGCGAAATTGTGTTCCCTTATTACAAATAAGCGATCCCTTCTTGTCAAGAAGGGATCGCTGAAAGTCAACAAGTGATCCCACTTTTACGCTCTTTATTTAACTTTTTGCTATAATTTTAATAAATAGGTAGTGCGCTAACTATTTTTTTGTCACTGAAATGAATAATAGGATTTAACCTCTTTTTCATTACATCCAACTTTTGATATCATATGCCGCTTCCCAGAAATAATATTCCATTTTTGAAGCAGTAATAAAAGCTTCGGTCATCTTTTCTCTAATGGCTGGTGATGCTTCCGCTGCCGCCTTGTCGCACAGATCAATGGCTTGCTGGACGGCAATAGCAAAGTCTTCACCACCATAGGTATCGATCCATTTTTGGTACGGATGATTGCTGCTGTTCACCTCATTGAGGATATGATCACCGACTTTTTTATAGATCCAAAAGCAGGGGAGTACCGCGGCCATAGCGATTTCAACGGCATCTATTGCTGCCGTGCTTTTTAAAAAGTGAATATAATGATGACATACGGGCCCCATCGTTCCCTTTTCGGTTAAACCAAAATCCTGAAAGTATGCATGATGCAGGGCATTTTCGACCACAATCGCTGTCTCCGCATACTTGATATAGTGTAAAGTAGTATCTACATCATGTGCCCGAGCTGCGATCAGTGCTAATGCTCTTCCGAAGTGTTCCAGATAGAGGGAATCTTGCGCCATATAGAACTGAAATTTATGTATAGGTAGATTTCCAGCAGCTAGTTCAGTAATAAAGGGCATTTCTAAAATAGACTGATAGTTATTTTCAATTTGATTCCAAGAGATTTCAGACCAATTCATTTTTAATTAATTTATCAGGGTTAAAAAAGTGGTTAAGAGGGCCATTGCCTTTTCCGATTACGACATCTTTTCCATGTTTAATAGCTTCGTAGATATAATCTTGCGCTAATGCTACTGCGGTATGAAAATTTTCTCCACGTGCCAAGTAAGCGGCGATAGCTGAGGAAAGTGTGCAACCCGATCCATGTGTATTTTTTGTCGCAAATTTTTTCGTTTCAAAGGCTGTGTACTGGCCATTTTCTTCAAAAAATAATGAGGTTAAGGTAGCCGTTTGTTGATGTCCTCCTTTAACAAGAACATGTTTACAGCCTAGGGTCTGAATAATCTTTGCCGCCTGATGCATATCGTCCAGATTTTTTACATCAATGCCAGCCAGTAGTGCAGCTTCGTCCATATTTGGAGTGATGATGTCGGCTATTGGAAATAGCCTGTCCATGATGGTTTGGATGGTATCTGCCTCAATAAGTGTATGACCACTTGTTGCCACCATGACAGGATCAAAGACGATCGGGATCTTTGGATAATGACTTAAAGAAGTCGCGATGGTCTCCACCAGTTGGGGGGTATGGACCATGCCTATTTTAATAGCAGCAGGCATAATATCATCTAAGATCGCGGCGATCTGGTCGGATACAGCTGCTATCGGAATGGGATATATTTTTTGGACTCCTTGTGTATTTTGCACCGGCAGAGCAGTAAGGACTGACGTCGCATAGCAGCCCAGCGCTGAAAAGGTTTTAATATCGGCCTGAATGCCAGCTCCGCCACTACCGTCAAAACCAGCAATGGTGAGCACCGAAGGATAGGTGTATTGTTTCATTTTAATAGTTCATTTTTAATTGCATAAGCGGCTTGCTCTGGATGGTCAGCACCACAGATCGCGGAGACGACTGCTAACGAATCGGCACCCGCTTTAACGATTGCTGATGCATTTTCCAATCGTACATTTCCGATTGCAACTAAGGGCTTATCTGTACGAGAACGGATCATTGCTAATCCGTTCAAGCCCCATTCCGTTACGGTATCTGTTTTTGTTTTCGTATTAAATATGGGGCTGACGCCTAAATAATCTGCTACAGCGGTGTTTTCATCATCCAATTGATGGAGATATTCTATGGAATAGCCAATTGTTTTGCTTTCAAAAGCATGTACACGGCGCAGTACAGCAGGAGCGATATCCCGATTTCCGACATGGATTCCAGCAGCACTTATTTTTTCAGCTACTTCAGCATGATCGTTGATGATCAGCGGGATATGATATTTGTCGGTAATCTCTTTTAATTTCAGTGCTTTATAGATCAACTCTTTGGTCGTGATCTCTTTTTCACGGAGTTGGATCATGTCCACACCTCCACGTATTGCCTGTTCAGCTACATAAAGGAAATCACGTCCTCGGCAGTCCTTTTCCGAGATCACTAAATAAAGTGGATAAGGAAATGAGGGGTGCAGGTTCATGATTGGGTGATTTTTAAATGGGTAAGAAATTCGTGTTCGGTAATGTTATAGAGCTTGTCCAGAATATGGGTCTGCAGACTTGCTGGGCCAGCAGTTTCTTTTGCGGCTAATTCTCCTGCTATGCTCAGTAAACTCATTGCAGCAGCAACAGCTTCCGTTTTATTTTCAACCGCAGCAATAAATGCCGCGATCAGGGCCGATGCAGTACAACCTAATCCGGTCACCTTGGTCATCATCGCATTCCCATTCTTTAAGTATATACATGTGTTGTGGCTGATGATGATATCTGTTTCACCTGAAATACATATGATTGCGCCTGATTTGGCCTGTAGATTTTTTGCAGCATCGATAGCCTCGGTACTGATCACGGTACTATCTACCCCTTTTGTCACCACATCTGCTGTTTTTGCAAGAGCAATGATTTCAGAAGCATTCCCTCTGATGACGGTAGGCTTAAAAAGCAACAGTTGATTTAAAACAGTATCGCGATAGGAGGTCGCACCTGCACCTACAGGATCTAAAACCCAAGGTTTCTGGATTGAATCTGCTTTTTTAGATGCCATGAACATGGATTCGCTCCAGTACTCGTCCAGCGTACCGATGTTGATGACCAGTGCATGCGATAGCGTTACCATTGCTTCGACCTCAGGTTTGGCGTGTGCCATGATCGGTGATGCGCCCACTGCCAACAGTGCATTGGCGGTATTATTCATCACAACATAGTTCGTGATATTGTGAATAAGAGGCGAGGTATTTCTTACCTGAATGATGTGTTGCCAGAGTTTTTTTTCCATTCTTATATTTTTAACAATAAAAGCTTTAGGAAAAATCCATAACAACAGTCCGGATGAGTAGATGGACTGATTGCTTTTCCCTACGCCGGTGTTAGCCGGATCAGGTTCAAAGGGACTCTCTCAATTCTTTACAGAATACCCCTAAAGCGTATACAAAAGTATTGAAAAAAAATGAATTAATGGATAAGCGCCCAAACTCATCATCACAGGCTCTTTAGTACATTTCTTAAAAAGTGTGCCGATAAAGTTCCACATTGTATTTACACTTTTAAATAATTATGTTTGTAAATACCTTGTTTATGATGCGGACAGTTTATTTGTTTTTCTTGCTATTCCTTTCGCTTTGCGGTCCTTCTGTTTTTGGGCAATCGTTAGATTTTCAATTTTTTAGAAATATAGGGCTTGGAGCAAAAGCGAGTACAGTGCACTGCTTTGCGCAAGATAGTCTGGGTATCCTTTGGTTGGGTAGTAATAATGGATTATATAGTTACGATGGTTATTCCCTTCATGCTCCGACTGAAGCTGCATTGCCCTATCAGACCTTCATTTATAGTATTGCTGTTCTTGACGGTACTCATCTTGCTTTGGGGACAGGTAAAGGTGTTTTTTTATACAATTATCGGGAAGATCGGTACGAAGTATTTCCAACGGGTAGCCCTTCAGATGTCAGGTCGCTCCTGTTAGTTGGTGATCAACTATGGATCGGTTCCATCTCTGGTTTATATGGCTACGACACGAAAACCAAGAAACTGACCAATTACGGAAAAACTTGGTATCAAGATTTGGATGGACAAGCCATTTATGCTTTATCCACTCAATCCGATAAAATTTTAGTGGGTACTTACAAGGGGCTGTATCAACTCCATCCTGCTCGTAAAGAGGTGAAGAAATTGGTTTTACCAGATTATAAATCGGGTAGTAATCAATTTGTCAATTCTATTTTTTCTTTGACTTCGGCTAAAATAACATTTATAGGAACGGAATATGGCCTGTACAGGTATGATAACAACACTGAAAAGCTGTCTAAAGCACCGGTACTGCAAAATCATCCGATCAAATCCATGGCGACAAAAGATGGCCAAACGTTATTGATCGGAACAGATGATGGTCTCTTTGAATATCAGCCTAGTGTTCACACGCTTTTGAGAACCAAGCATGATTCCCGAAATCCGTATTCCTTAGCCAATAATATTATTTGGAGTATCTATCGGGATCGTAGCAACAATATGTGGGTTGGCACAGATTTGGGCATCTCCCTATGGTCAAACCAACAAAAGGAGAAAAATTTTCCCATTTATCAGTTTACTAATAGTAGCGATGGGAATCGATTTTACAAAGTATTCAAAGATCGTGCGGGATGGTATTGGCTTGGTGGCGATAATGGTTTGATTCGGACCAGAGGATTGGGGCAAAAAGATTTCGAAAGTTACTGGTACCGGATGGATGCTGCTCCATATAAACTTCCCCATAATCGGATTCGGGATATCTATGAGGATGTTGCGGGACATTTATGGATAGCTTCTGACGGTGGGGTCAACGTATTTGATGCCCAGACCAAACAGTTTAGAAGTTTTGATATTGTGGATTCAAATGGCATGAGAAATGCAAAATGGGCCTATAATATCTTAGAGGATAAGCAGGGGAATCTTTGGATAGCAACCTATATGGGTGGTATATTTAAGGTCAATAAAAATAAACTTCTATCCTCTTCGGGATCTTTTATTGCTAATAAAAATTATACTCAATCTGATGGATTATTGGCCGATTTTGCCAATCAGATCGTTGACAATGGACGGGGCAAAATTTTGGCTCTGTTTTATAACATGGGTATCAGTAGCATTGATCCTGTGACGGGAAAAGTGGAAGAATGGAAAGATAAAGAGGGTAAATCGTTGAACCAATCAACGTTTATGTTGAAAGATCGGGAGGGTACGGTGTGGATAGGGCAGCATGGTGAATTGAGGCGGGTAGACAAAAATGATCGTAGTGATCTTCTTGTTTTCGATCCTGTGGTCAAAGGAGAAGTCACCGCTATGGTAGAGGTCGGTGATGAGATCTGGCTTTCCACCAGTGGAGGCGTGTGGAGTGTAAATAAAAAAAGCTTAAAACCCGAGTTGCTAAAGTACAGCCATGATATAACGGCGATGTATTATGACCAACTTCAACATGAAGTCGTTCTGGGCGGAATCAATGAGCTGACGGTCTTACCTGAAAAAGTGATTGATGAATTCAAGCAAAAGACGAAAAAAATTGTCCTCACTGCGATGTATGTGAACAATGAGGCCTACGGTAATTACGGTTATGGTTTGCGCTACAGAAATGAAATCACGTTAGATCATGACCAGAATAACCTGAGACTTGAATTTTCGGATCTGGATTATGGCAATCATCTTGGGCACCGTTTAGCCTATAATTTTAAGGATAAAAATGAAAATTGGATCCCGCTGGAGCGTGGAGATAATAAAGTCCTGCTTTCCAATTTAAGATCGGGTGATTATCATCTGCAGTTGACAAAAGTGGATCTTTCTGGAAACGTAGTGTCGGATATCTATGAATACCATATTGTGATCAAGCCTATCTGGTATGCGTCTATATGGGCTAAAATCGCTTACGTACTGGCAGGTCTTGGTCTGATCATGTGGGTGATGAACTTTTTTCGTGTGCGCAATACCTTAAAATGGGAAAGACGTGAACGGCACAAAGTTTTGGAACTGACCCGAATGAAAATGGATTTTTTAACCGCGATCTCCCATGAGCTGAAAACACCACTTAGTTTAATTTTAGCTCCTGTCAGCCAATTGATGCGCAAGACAAAAAACAGTGAAAATAAGAAAAGCTTAGAGGGGGTGCATCGCAATGCGCTTAAAATAAATAACTTGATTCAAGAAGTAATGGCATTTGATAAAGCTGAAAATCAAGATTTATCAATACCTAATTTACTCAATTCGCAAATTGATCTTGTCGCGTATGTCAAACAGATCACCGAAGAATGGCAAAATAATACGGCTTATGCACATCTGGAATTTTATTTTAGTTCAGATATAGAAAGTGTTTTTATCTATACAGATGTCTCCAAGTTGGGATCCATTTTAAATAATCTGCTGTCCAATGCATGTAAATATAATCGGCAGGAAAAGGGATCGGTTGCTGTTAAGATCAACAAGGGCGAGGGAACATTAAACTTGGCTATTGTCGATACTGGGATAGGGATCGGCCAAGAAGATCTGCCTTATATCTGCAGCAAATTCTACCGTTCATCTTCCGATGAGGTCAATCGACTTGAGGGAACGGGCGTAGGCTTGTATCTGGTCAAGAATTACTGTGATCAATTGGGTTGGGAAATGGATATTGTATCCACTTATCAGGTGGGAACCGCGGTATCGATTAGGATGTTTATGGATCGGGGAGAGCTTAAGGAAGAAGGTGAAGAAAACATACCTTCAGATAAACGGAGGCTCCTAATTGTGGAGGATAATGAAGAATTGTCGTCTTTCTTAAAAGTAGCCCTCGAATCCTCCTACCGCTGTAAGGTGGCGAAAGATGGCCATGAAGCCATGCAGTTGATCAATGAGCATGAATTTTTACCAGATATCATCATTTCTGATGCGATGATGCCAATAATGGGAGGACTTGAATTAGCCAAAAAATTAAGGCAAAACACACTGACATCAACCATACCTATTATTTTATTGACCGCCAAGAATGATGATCTGATCCAACGTGAATGGGTTGCGGTGGGCATAGATGCGTATATGGCTAAACCTTTCGATCTGGAAGTCCTTAAGATGCAGTTGCTGCATTTACTGGACAAAAAAGATAGACTGGCAACCCAGCTGCGTATCCAGGAGATCAGTCAGCCGAGGGTGAACAGTGACCAGGTATCCCCAGATGAAAAGTTACTGAGTAAAGTGACAGCGATCATCGAAAAGAATATCGATGATTCGGATTTTTCGGTACAGCGACTTGCTGAAGACACGGATACTGGAGCAAAGCAATTGTATCGTAAGATTAAACAAATGACGGGCTATACTCCGGTCGAATATATTCGGACGATCCGGATCAAAAAGGCAGCTCTTTTATTGCAACAGAAAAAGTTTACCGTTGCCGAAGTAATGTATATGGTCGGTTATACTAATGCTTCTTATTTTTCCAAATGCTTTCAGGCAGAGTTTGGTGTCACACCGAAAGCTTATATGGATCGAAAAGACTAACGGATTGTTATTGAGCTTGTTGTTTTTATTGTCTAATCGATTGATATCGCAGATGTCCAATTTGTGTTGTTCTTTGTCCAATATGCGTTCGTAGATATCGTATGCGCTTTATAAGTTTGTGTTATCAATTGAAACCAAATTTATAAACTGAATTATTGTATGCGTATAAGTATTTTATTTATCGGCGCTATTTTTGCGTTTTTGACTTCTTTTTCTCAAGAAAATAATCGAGTGCCTACTATTTTTGTGGACAAGCAAGGTGTCATGCGCTGGTCGGATACCCAAAAAGAGGCGTCTTTCTACGGCACGAATTATACGGTTCCATTTGCCCATGCTTATCGTGCGCTATCTTATAAAGGAGTCAACCATAAAGAAGCGATAGATCGGGACGTTTATCATCTCGCTCGTCTAGGTTATAATGCTTATCGTATCCATATCTGGGATGTGGAGATCTCAGATGCAACCGGTAATCTTTTGGAAAATGAACATCTGGACTTGCTGGATTATCTATTTTTTAAATTACAGGAGAAAGGTATCCGGATTTTAATTACGGGGATGACCAATTTTGGAAACGGATATCCGGAAAAGAATGAAGCTACGGGGGCTTTTACTTACCTTTTTGATAAATGTCATGTTCATGCTGATCCACAGGCAATAGCGGCACAAAAAACATACATCACACAGCTCCTCCGTCACAAAAACCCTTATACAGGTTACGCCTATCAAGAAGATCCCTATGTTGTGGGATTTGAAATCAATAATGAGCCCTGCCATATCGGATCGGTACATACGACTGCAGCTTATATAAAAGAAATGGTAACCGCTATGAAGAAAGCAGGAAATAAGAAACCTATTTTCTATAATGTAAGTCATAATATCGATCATGTGCCGGCATATTTTAATGCGGATATTCAGGGCACTACTTATCAATGGTATCCCGTTGGTCTGGTTGCTGGAAAACAACGTCAAGGAAATTTCTTGCCCTACATTGATCAGTATAATATCCCTTTTTCATCCGTTAAGGGGTTTGCAAATAAAGCCAAGGCTATTTATGAATATGATCCGGCCGATAATCTATACGGTTATATGCATCCGGCGATGGTGCGTACCTTTCGTTCTGCGGGTTTTCAGTGGATCACACAATTTGCGTATGATCCCATCGATATTGCAGCCTACAATACCGAATACCAAACCCATTACCTCAATTTGGCTTATACACCGGCTAAAGCAATCAGCACCCTGATTGCAGCAGAAATTGCCTATACGATTCCTAGAAATCAACAATTTCCAGCTTATCCTCAGGATACACTCTTTGGCGATTTTACGGTCAGTTATAAGCAAGATCTGTCTATGATGAATACGCCAGAAAAATTTTACTACAGCAATGAGACCTCATCTTTTCCGAAGCAAATTGATCGACTACAACATATTGCAGGGTATCGATCTTCGCCTGTTGTCGGTTATACGGGTTCCGGTGCTTATTTTTTAGACCAATTGGAAGACGGACTTTGGAGATTGGAACTGATGCCCGATGCGGAGCAGGTGGCAGATCCATTTGGCAAACCATCTCTTTCCCGTGAGGTGACGCAAATTTTGCACACCCCACATATGATGGATATCAAATTGCCCAATCTTGGTACAGCATATACAGTTCAACATATCACAAATAAGACCGAAGACAACAAACTCCAGCAGGTGCAGCAGACAAGTTTTGTCGCAACTCCGGGCGTGTATCTGCTGAAGCGAAAAGCCTTGATCAGTAAAAATATCTGGACAGCTGATAGCCGATGGAAACTAGGAAAGATCGGTGATTTTTATGCTCCTGCAGCAACTGTAAACAGTCAAGCGGTGATGCTGCATCAACCTGCTCCAACGATAGAGAAAGGTAAAGCAGTTAGATTAGATTTTCGCTTGATCACGGCACAGCAGCCCGATTCGATCATCTTGCAGACGGATCAGGTTTCTTTCTGGAAAGCGCATAATCCTTATATTAAACTGTTGCCGAAGGACCATTATACTTACGAAGCTCAGCTACCCGAATCGATGTTGCAGGGAGACTTGCTCCGCTATACCGTTACCGTATTTATGAACGGCAAGCAGTTCACCTATCCTGATGATCAAAATGGGGCACCGCTAGATTGGGATTATCAGGTCGGTCAGTATTGGACATCTGCTCTGGTTGAATCGAGCAGTCTCATACTCCTGACCCAATCCGAAGGACTGGACGGTCCATTTGAACGCTATGCGATTCCGGAGAAAGCTTATGTAACGGCTAAAAAAGTACAAAACAACTTGACCGAAGCCGCGCAATGGCAGTATACTTTCGAAGGTAAAGATGCTGGTTCCCGTTATTTCTGGGTGAAGGATGTGAAAGATATTATTACTGCACGACCTAAAGGAATAGCACAGGCAACAACAGTCTGTATACAGCTGCAATGGAAAGATCATGCAGGACCATTGGATATCGGCTTTGTGGATGATCAGGGATATACCTATGCAAAACACGTGTTTGTGGACAATCAGGAAAAGAATGTGCTGCGCATACCTTTGACTGATCTGAAGATGATACCCACTGCTTTATTACCAGCTCCTTATCCCGACTTTTTAAACCGTTATTTCCATCCGGAGATTCCTCTTCCTTTTATAAAGGATAAAATAGAGAAATTGGTTATAGCGACAAATGGGGAAGTGCAGCAGGGGGCTTCGGTTTCAATTGGAGCGCTTTGGTTAGAGTAGGCTTTGTTGGGACAAAAAACGGAAGGGAGTAAACTTTTGTCGTCGTGATCTGGGAAGGGGTATAGACCTTCTTGATCCGTGCAGGCGTCAAAATAGAGAGATAGCATTAAATTATATACGATTATAAATCTAAAAAAATGAAGGGTTTTACATTTAAAACAAGTGTATTGGGTTTGTCTTTGCTTTCGTGTTTAAGCGGGATGACCGATCTGCATGCGAGTATGATACCGCATAGCAGATGGACAAAATCCCTGCAACAAGAAATACGGGGAATTGTGCGTAACGAAAATGGGGAGGCTTTGGTAGGGGTGACAGTGATGGTAGCGGGTACAACAGTAGGTACCTCCACATCAGCTGATGGGTCTTATCGGATCTTGTTACCTAATGGCAAGTCGCAACTTGTATTTTCCATAGTAGGTTATAGCAGTCAAACGTTGACTGTGACTGGCCAAAAGCTGGATGTGCAGATGAAGGCTAGTGGTACGGTATTGGAAGAATTGGTCGTGATCGGCTACGGTAGTTCCAATAAAAAAGATCTGACTGGCGCGGTGACAACGGTAAGCAGTAAGGATTTTAATGCAGGATTGGTCGGTTCTCCAGAACAATTGATCAATGGTAAGACTGCTGGGGTGCAAGTGATGTCCAATAGCGGTTCGCCCTCTGCGGGAAGCACGATCCGTATCCGTGGAGGAGCATCGCTAAGTGCGAGCAATGATCCTTTGATCGTACTGGATGGTGTGCCTTTGGAAACGGGTGGTATCAGCGGTAATAGTGGCAATTTTTTAAGCTTGATCAATCCCAATGATATCGAGAGCATGACGGTATTGAAAGATGCCTCTGCAACGGCTATTTATGGTTCTCGGGCATCCAATGGGGTTTTGTTGATTACCACAAAAAAAGGAAAAGGGGATACTTTACGACTTTCATTTTCGTCGATCGTATCAATGCAGCAGGCTTTGGGGGTTGCGGACATGATGTCACGTGAAGAATTTGCAGATCTGATCAATACCAAAGGTACTGCAGCACAGAAAAATTTATTGGGCAATGCCTCTACGGACTGGTTGGATGAAGTTTTCCAACAGGCAATGGGTACTGATAATAATGTGAGCTTGCAGGGTAAAATAGCCAAGACATTACCGTTTCGTGCTTCCGTTGGTTATTATGATCAACAGGGGACCTTGCGAACGGATAGGAGCGAACGGATCACAGGTGGGGTGGTGCTGACGCCAACTTTTTTTGATCAGCACTTATCTGTAAATCTGAATTTGAAAGGTGCCAGAAACAACAATCGTTTTGCGAATACGGATGCCATATGGTCTGCCATCGCTTTTAATCCGACACAACCGATCTATTCGGGAGTGGACGCCTATGGGGGTTATTACGAAAGTTTGGACAATGCGGGTCTCCCAGCTACTGGAGCTAATCTGAATCCGCTGGGGCTGATTAAACAAGAGAAACATCGCAGTACTGTCAATCGAGGTATCGGAAATCTGGATATGGATTATAAGTTTCATTTTTTACCGGCCTTAAAGGCACATGTGACCATCGGGTATGACTACGCTAAGGGTAGTGGTTCTAATCATATTCCAGCAAGTGCGGCAAATAATTTTTTGATTGGCGGTGCATATGATGCGTATGAGCAGACCCTTAAAAATAAATTATTTACAGGCTATCTGACTTATAACAAAACTTTTCCCACAATCAAAAGTACGGTAGAGTTTACGGCAGGACACGACTATCAGCATTGGAGCTCAACAAGACCTGCCATTAGTTATTTTAATGAAGCCGGAGATTTGCGTTCTACAGGGATCGCTTCGGACGAAAGACACACCTTGATTTCTTGGTATGGCCGATTGAATTATAATTACGATAGCCGCTATCTGTTGACTGCCACGATCAGAAAAGACGGTACTTCCAGATTTAGTCCAGAAAATCGTTGGGGAACATTTCCATCGCTTGCCCTGGCTTGGAGACTTTCGGAAGAATCTTTTTTAAAAGATGTATCTTTTTTGGATGATCTCAAACTTCGTGGTAGTTATGGGATCACAGGGCAGCAAGAAGGGATCGGCAATTACGAATATCTGCCCGTGTATACCCAAGGGACTCCTTATGCTCAATATCGTTTTGGCGATCAATACCATCTGGTGTACCGTCCATCGGTCTACAACAGAGATCTAAGATGGGAAACGACTAAAGCCTTTAACTATGGCTTGGATTTTTCATTATGGAAAGCACGAGTTTCTGGTTCTGTCGAATACTATACCCGCAAAACACATGATCTACTTGCCAATGTACCTGTTGCTGCAGGGACAAATTTTGATCAAAATGCGACCATCAATGTGGGTAATGTGGAAAGCAGAGGTTGGGAGTTTCAGTTAAATACAGTGCCTGTTCAGACCGATAATCTAAGATGGGAAGTAAATATCAATGCGACCAATCAACATACTCAGGTGACCAATATTGCTCTGGTACAGGACGCTTCATCCGTAGGAAGTTACATAGGGCCGGTAGTCAGTGGACGGGGGATACAGATATTAACCACAGGGTACCAACCGTATATGTTTTATGTCTATAAGCAGTTATATGATGATGCTGGAAAACCATTAGAAGGTATCTATGCTGACCTAAATGGCGATGGAGCTATAGATGAAAAGGATCTATACCGGTATGAATCACCTGCTGCGAAGTGGTTATTTGGTTTCAATACGCAATTGTCTTACAAGAAATGGACAGCGGCTACGACTTTGAGAGCTAATCTAGGTAATTATGTATTCAACAATACCAAAATGAATCTCAGTGCTTGGGAGACTGTACAGTACGTAGACCCAGCACTTAATAATCTGCATCGCGATTATTTCAATACTGGATTTCAAAGCAGACAATATTATTCAGATTATTATGTTGAAAATGCTTCGTTCTTACGGATGGAAAACTTTTCGCTGGGCTATAATTTTGGGAAGATCGGAAAGTTGTCCAATCTACGAGTGGGTGCGATCGTACAAAATGTATTTGTGATCAGTAACTATAGCGGTAATGATCCGGAGGTCCCTAGTGGCTTTGATAGTTCCTTCTATCCGCGTTCCCGCACATATTCTTTAAGCTTAAATTTAGATTTTTAACCCTTTTAAAAACCAAGTTCATGTCCGATGAAATCCTCATGAATACCTGTTTACATACAGCGATGAATAGGGCTTATGATCGCTTCATCAACGATAAAAACACTGCGGGCAGCATGCCTAAAGACACAATCAACTTCTGAATATATAACCGGGCTTACGAGCTCACAACGTAATGATATACTGATGAAAAACTTGAAAATATATAGCTGTAGCATACTATCGATCTTTCTAATGCTGTTTTCATGCACCAAGGATCTCGATCAATATCCTACAGTACAGACCACATCTGAAGCCGTATATACTTCAGTAGATGGTTATCGTTCGGTACTGGCAAAATTATATGCTTCTTTTGCTGTCGCCGGAAATGGTCGTGGAGATGCCGATCCAGATATGGCAGGAGCAACAGCTTCATGGGGTTACCTGCGCGTTTTCTTTAATTTGCAAGAGGTGCCCACAGATGAGGTTATTTATACCTGGGCAGGTGGTGATAACATGGAGGATATACAGTACGTAAAATGGGGCGCATCCGACACTTGGGTGAATGCCATGTACTACCGTATCTACTATTCAATTGCATTATGCAATGAGTTTTTAAGGAATGTGACGGCAGAAAAATTAACCGCTTTTGATCCTGCAGAACGTGCCGAGATTGAGCGTTTTGCTGCCGAGGCTCGTTTTCTACGCGCTTTAACGTATAGCCATGCCATGGATCTGTACGGCCATGTTCCTTTTGTAACAGAGAAAGATCCTGTTGCTGCATTTTTTCCTCCTCGTATAGCAAGAGCTGATCTTTTTAACTATATCGAACAAGAGCTAATCGCTGTTGCAGACCTGTTGCCCGAGGCACGTCAAAATCAGTATGGTCATGTCAGTCGAGCTGCCGCTTGGGCTTTGCTTGCTAAAAACTATTTGAATGCGCAGATCTATACTGGCACAGCACGCTACGCCGACTGTTTGCTGTATAGTAAAAAGGTGATCGATAGTGGACATACGCTGCATAATGACTATAAACAGCTGTTTAATGCTGATAATGATAAACGTTTGAATGAAATTATTTTTCAAATTCAAGCTGATGTAGCCCATACGACAAGCTGGGGGGCAACCACTTATCTGGTCAATGGTCCTATTGTGGGAAGCATGCAGGCTGCAGATTACGGCGTGATCTCTGGATGGAACAGTTTCCGTACCCTGCGTGAATTTGTTTCTATATTTAATGCTAACGATAAGCGAGGCGATTTTTGGACTAAAGGGCAATCTTTGGATGTCGATGATCCGGCTTCTTCTAGTCAGGGATATGGTATGGTAAAATTTACCAATTTAAATGATGACGGCACCTACAAAACAGATGAAGGTCTAGTGAGTACCGATTTCCCAATGATTCGTTTGGCTGATAGTTATTTGATGTATGCCGAGTCCGTTCTACGTGGTGGTGGCGGTAATATCCAAGAGGCGCTCAATCTGGTGAATCAGATTCGTCAACGCGCTTATAAAGGTTCCGCTGGCGCTATTACACAGGCACAGCTTACGTTAGATTTTATCCTTGACGAACGTGGAAGAGAGCTTTTTTGGGAATGTACAAGACGGACCGATCTGATCCGCTTTGGACGCTTTACAGGTAATACGTATTTGTGGCAATGGAAAGGTGGGACTGTCCATGGAAGTAGTGTAGATGCAAAGTTCAATCTGTATCCGATACCGACTACTGATCTGACTGCCAATCCCAATTTAGTACAAAATACAGGTTACTAAATATGCTATTTATTATCCAATGACACCGATTATGAAAAAATTGATTATTTACACGTTGGCCTTTCTTTTATTTTCTTGTAAAAAGGAAGGCGGTGAGCCCGTCCTGACAGGTTTTGAGGCAGCAGTGCTCCATAGTAGCACAACAGATGTTCTGTTGACATCTACTGATCGTAAAAGTCTGGCATTGCAACTGGTATGGGAGGAGTCGAATTTGACTAGTGCACAGCCAATCGCTCCGTCTACGCTTCAGCATACCGTTGAATTTGCCGCAGAAGCGACATTTGCCGTGATTGCTAAAAAGAGCGAACAAGTGGCGCCATCCTTGAGTTATACCCACGAACAATTGAATAGTTTAGTAACAGCTATGGGCTTTGAACCTGGGAAAAAGAAAACTTTATATGCACGTGTTTCGACACGTCTAGCACGTAATGTTGATGTCGTATATAGTAATGTGATCGCCATAGCGGTGACGGCTTATGAACCTATTGTTGATGCCCAATACCTCTATATGGCCAACAAGGAACTGACACAATTTCCATGGAAGATATGCTCGCGTAAGGAAGATGGTTTCTATGACGGATTTGTACAGGTAGAACAATGGTTTAACTTCTACCTGACCAATGAGGAAAGTGCCAATGCGTCTGTGATCTATGGTTCTTATCCATTGGAAGGTAGCCAATATATTCTGTATAGTGGAGATGATCGTTGGAATAGTTGGACCAGCAATGGGGGGTACCTGTACCTGACTGCCGATGTCAATAAATTAAGCTGGAAAGAGACGGTCGTCGAATCCTTGTCCGTCACCGGTGATTTCAATGGATGGAGTGCGTCTGCTACACCCATGACTTACGATAAAACGGAGAAATTGTGGAAAGCAACGATTACGAATACAGTTGCGGAGCAATGGGGGATCAAGGTCTTGATCAATGGCAGCTGGACGTGGTTCTTTGGAGCCGCAGAGGAAGCAGGAACCTGCCATTTATATACGGCAGACGCCAGTGGTTTTGTATATGACAAGATCGGAACACATACGCTTGTACTCGATCTGAGCGATCCTAAAGCATTTAAGTACTGGGTGCAATAGGTTGCTGTTTTGGGGTAAGGGAAAGAATAATAGGTCGGTTTTAAAAAGAATGAGATGAAAAACTTAGTAATAGATTTACGATTTTACTTGATTTGTTTATGCCTCAGCTTATATAGCTGTAGCGATGAAGGGGTGGCACAGCCGGTACAACAAACGGGCCATTTAGCTCAAGGTGCTGATGTCAGTTGGATCACAGAAATGGAAGCTTCGGGTGTACAGTTTTACAATACGGGGGGAACTTCAGTGGACGGTATGAAGCTCGTCCAGTCGTTGGGTGTCGATGCGGTCCGATTGCGGGTATGGGTAAATCCTCAAAATGGATGGTGCAATCAAGATGATCTTTTGGTAAAAGCACGACGCGCAAAGCATCTGGGGATGCGCTTACTGATTGACTTTCATTATAGTGATACTTGGGCAGATCCCGGACAGCAGAACAAACCAGCTGCTTGGTCCACATTATCTTTTAGTGAATTAAAGGCTGCTGTAGCATCCCATACGACATCTGTACTGCAATTGTTGAAAGATAATGGTATCCAACCAGAATGGGTACAGGTAGGGAATGAAACCGGAAATGGGATGCTCTGGGAGGATGGAAAAGCTTCGGTCAACATGGCTAACTATGCTGCGTTGAATAATGCAGGATATGATGCGGTGAAAGCGATTTTGCCAAATAGCAAAGTGATTGTACATCTGCAAAATGGTCAGGATAACAGTTTGTTCCGTTGGCTTTTTGACGGGTTAAACAATAATGGTGGTAAGTGGGATGTGATCGGAATGTCGTTATATCCCAATAAAGAAAACTGGGAAGCGTATAATACGGCTTGTATCAACAATATCAACGATATGATCAGCCGTTATCAATCGGAAGTGATGATCTGTGAGGTGGGGATAAGCTGGGATGAAGAAGAGGTTGCAGAACGATGGTTGAAGGAATTGTTGAAAGCGGTAAATGGGATTCCGAATCAAAAAGTATTGGGGATATTCTATTGGGAACCTTTGGCTTATGCCGGGTGGAATGGATATACCCTTGGTGCATTTGACAATAACGGTAGACCAACAAAAGTATGGAATGCCTTTAAATAAAATGGACTCTTTTAATCGGTTATAAAGAACACGTTTTTAGTGGTCAAGCTGTTCGATCCATTTGTAATTAAGAGGAATTTGTTGTTTTAATAATCTATATTACTAAAAGCCACTTGAATAAGTGGCTTTTTTGATGATATCAGGTTATATTATTTTTGCTTGACTGGGCAAAATGTTGGATAATCAATAATTTTTGTGTGATTCTTTTGTTTACAAGAGCTTTTCAAAGGATTATCTTTCATAAATTACATAACATCATTTTTTTTTATACATTTGAAAAAGAAGATTTTTCGGTTAGGCCTCAAAATAAAAAATCTTTTACTTACTTATGGATTCCGATTTACAAATATGGCAGCTGTTCCAGGTTGGACATGAAGCATCGTTTAAAGTTCTCTTTGAACGATACAACCAATCTTTGTATAACTATGGATTCAAATTTACACAGGATAATGCTGTCATTGAAGATAGTATACAAGAATTATTTGTCAAGTTGTGGAGCAATAAAGAAAATTTAAATACCGACGTATCTGTTAAAAACTATCTGTATAAATCATTTCGTCGTAATTTGATTAAAAACATTGAGCAAACCATAAAGCGTGCTCAAGTGACCAACTCAGCGATCGAACATCTTCCTTTTACCATAGAACTGCCCCATGATGTCAGCATGATCCGCAAGGAGCGTGTGCTGGAGATCAAGGATAAACTGGATCAGGCCTTGTCCAATATGACCGCTCGTCAACGCGAAATCATTCACCTTCGTTTTTTTGAAGAACTCACCTATGCTGAAATTGCAAGTATTATGGGGCTATCGACCAAGGATACCTATAAACTGTATTATCGAGCATTGGATAATCTGAAGAAACACTTTGGAAAATTTGGCGTTTTGGTGCTTTTGCATCTGATCAACCAAGTCAAATTATAAATCAAGTACCCAACACTTGATGTGATGAATAGACAACGGCTCCTGCGTTGTTAGTAATAAATAACCTCTTAAATTAGGTATTTACTAATCGTTTTTGAATTTTTTTAAAAAAAATAAAATTTATTGGGGTAAAATTTTGAAAAGAGGTGTATCTATATAAAAAAGGTTATGGATCCTCAATTTTTAAAATACAAAAATTATAAAGCAGCAGATTTTTTTGCTGATGAAGACTTTGTGCAATCCAAGTTGGGGCAGATCGAGAATGAAAAAGATTTTTGGGACAGATTGGGCGCACATGATCCGGAGCTGTCCGTTCAGATGGATATCGCTGCGCTCTGGATGACATTGATCAAGGAACAACCAGTTGCTAAAAGCCAGCTGACGAGTGATCAACGTTGGGAAAACATTCAACATGCAATTCCTACCTATTCGCGAAAACAAAGTCAACAACGATTGATTCGGAAAATAGTCAAATGGACTGCGCGTGCTGCGGCCATCATTGCTTTTATTTTTATCGTTTATGATATCAGTCAATTCGGAACGAAATCGACCCATACAGCATATGGTGAACGGACCGAGGTATTATTACCAGATGCTTCCCTGATTAACCTAAATAGCAACTCGAAGTTATCTTATGTCAGAAACTGGAAAACGGACAAACCTCGGGAAGTATGGTTGGAAGGTGAAGGTATGTTTGAGGTAAAGCATACGGCGCTCAAAAACCGTTTACGTGAGAATGATCTATTCGTGGTACATGTAGGCGAACTGTCTTTAACAGTGCTTGGGACCAAGTTTAATGTAAAAGATAGACGTGGTCGTATCGAAGTCACCCTTTTCGAAGGAAGCGTTAAAATTGACGGAAAAAATGGAGTGGACAAATTGCTCAAACCTGGAGAGACCTTTATTTATGACAAACAGTCAAAAGGGAACGAAATTGTTCACAACTCGAATCCATCTAAAGTATCATCATGGACCCGTGGTGAGCTCAATATAGAACACAGCAATCTAGCTCATATCGTCAGTGTGCTAGAAGATAATTATGGTTATCAAGTCATTGTCGAAGATCCAATGCTTTTGGATAAGCGTTTTACCGGAACTATTCCTTTAAAGGGAATTGATGATGTGCTCTTTGTGATCAAACATACCATGGACGTTGATATTGTCGTACAAAACAAACAAATAATAATAAAACCTAACTAACTAACTAACTTTAATCAATACTTATGAAACCACGATTACTCGTGCTGCTTTTCTGCCTGTTTACCTATGCGGGCAGTTATGCGCAAAAAAAGGTGAGTCTCTCCCAAGCTCTGGATGAAGTAACCCGGATTTATGGGACAAAATTTTCTTACGAAGAGGGCTTGATAAACAATGCCTTTATCGATTCAGAACTGGTCCCGAAGAATAAAAAAATGCCAGTAGAATCTGTATTGAAGGAACTTTTATATGCAAACAATTTCCTGTTCCTATATGTACAAAACAATTATTTTACCATCATCCGTGATAGTCGTAACAATAAAGGTCCTGACAACGATGACCGCTTTTGGAAGGTGATATCTGGTGTGGTGAAAAATAATGCAGGGGCACCTTTGGTAGGGGTGACGGTTATAGCCGATGGGAATGCCGTTAGGAATGGCGTAACTACCAGTAGCGATGGGCGCTACACCCTACGCTTGACTGATCCAGCTGAGGCGCTTATTTTTTCTTATGTCGGTATGGAACCGCAACGCCGTGTCATCGGAAGTCATAATCAGATCAATGTGTCTATGAGCGAGGTCGTCCATGTTCTCCAAGATGTGGAAGTGGTTTCGACAGGTTATACCCAGCTACCAAAAGAACGTGCTACGGGATCATTCGGTACCGTTACGGCAAAACAAATACAAGAAACTCCAGCGATTAATGTCTTGGAACGTATTCAGGGTTTGGTACCAGGGATGTATGTCGATCCTAGAAGTAATGCGATCCGTATACGTGGTATCAATAGTTTTGGAACGGGCGGGACGCCAAAAGATCCCTTGATCGTGATCGATGGATTTCCAATGGCAGAAACTGTAGATGCGTCATTTTCATTAACTGGTAAGGGGTCTCTTCAGAGTTCAGGAGGTGCGATATTAAGTCGGATCAATCCTAATGATATTCAAAGTATCACAGTGCTTAAGGATGCTGCAGCTTCATCTATATGGGGAGCGAAAGCGGCGAATGGTGTAATTGTTATCGAAACAAAGAAAGGTCGCAATACGCCGACCTCGCTGAGTTTCGGTACATCATTAAGTATAGCAGCTCCTGCAGATCTTCATAAAATGGATCGGATGTCCTCTGCACAATATATTGATTTAGAAAAGCAATTGTTTGAAGAGGGTTTTATCGGAGATAACATCATCAAAAAAAGTTGGGACCCATTTAATACCAATAAACCACACTCCGAATCTATGGAATGGCTGTTTCGAGTAAAACGTGGTACTGCAACTGAACAGGAGCGAGATGCGGCACTAGCCAAACTCGCCGCTACAGATAATAGGGATCAAATCAAAGATTATCTATTGCAAAATGCGACATCACAGCAATATAACCTGTCAATATCGGGAGGAGCAAACAAAAGTACCTATTTTGTTTCCACCAACTACAGCAAGGATATTCCTGTTTTTCGATCCAATAAGGCAGAGAGTTTCACAACAACAGCCAATTTAACCAATATGCTCTTTCATGATCGGGTGCAGATTGCTACAGGAATAAATTATAACTACGGAAATTCCAAGACGAATAATGCGGCGGTCAATGCACTGTCATCAAATCCTTATTCTGGAGGTCTACTACCCTACGATATGTTGAAAGATGGGGATGGAAATAACATCAGAAGATACATACAATTTAGACCAGAAGTAACTCAAGATTTTGAAAAAAGAGGTTACCTAGATTGGGCTTACAATCCAATAGAAGAGTTGAAAACTGGAAATTATGACGATCAGACGCATCGTTTGCGCATGCATATGGATGTCAATACCAAATTGAACAGCTGGGCGGATCTATCAGTGATGGGGCAGTGGCAGCGTGAAATGAATAACCAGGAAAATATCGATGATGTCACAAGTTATGCACTGCGCAACCAAATCAATATCGGAACAACTTTTAATAAAAATGGAAATTTTGTTTACGGTTATCCCATGGGAGGTAATCTAGGGGTACGTAACTACAATGGTTCGCAATATGTATTTCGTACGCAATTGAACGTCAATAAAGCTCTGGGACAAGATGCTGAACATCATCTCAATTTCTTAGCTGGAGCGGAATGGAGACAAAATAATTATAGATCCTCAACAGATACTTATTTAGGTTTTAGCGAGGATACTTATTCTTTTGCTGTGATCAATCCAAGGGGGAGTTATAATACCATTTATGGATGGGATAATTATTTCAACTCCAATGCATCAATAGCGAAAAATACATCTCGTGCTCTTTCTTATTATTCCAATGCGGCTTTCTCGGCTTTTAAGGGAAAATATGTATTCTCTGGAAGTGTCCGTTTTGACGACTTTACTGTTGTTGGTGCATCGCGCGACCAACGAGCTAAACCGCTGTGGTCAGTGGGCGGAAAGTGGGATGCCAAGAAAGAGAATTTTCTAAAAAACGCTGCTTGGGCCGATGCCTTGGGTATACGGATGACTTATGGTGTCAACGGAACATTGCCTCAAAGTGCAGGTAAAACAATCATTATCAATACAAGTAGTGACTTGGTCACCAATGAAGTTACAGCAAGTATTGTATCGCCAGCGAATAAACAGATTTCTTGGGAAAAGGTCAAAACCTTTAATATCGGTCTTGATTATGGAACCTGGAATAATAGATTGCAATTTAACTTTGATTATTATACCAAGCGTTCGTCCGACATCATTTATGATTTCCCATTCAATCCTACCTATGGCTGGACAAGAGTCAAATTTAATAGCTCTACGATGGAGGGACATGGGATAGACTTGGGCGTAAAAGCGGCATGGTTACAATCGAAAGTGAAATGGAATACCCTCTTTAATTTTGGATACAATACCAATAAGGTGACCGATTCACGATTCGTCAATCCGACTCGGGTATTGGATTATATCAATACGGGTGTACCGATTGTGGATAATCCGACCGACTACATGTATGCGTATCGTTGGGCTGGTTTGGATAACCAAGGACGTTCACAGATCTATAAACAAAATGGTGAAATCGTAGCCGCAGATGCTCCTGCTACAGCTCTTACTGTTGATGATCTGGTGAAAGTTGGCAGAACAACGCCGCCATATTTTGGTGGATTGTTTAATACTTTTTCTTATAAAGATTTTACTTTGGGTGTACGGATTAGCTATGAATTGGGACATGTGTTAAGACGATTATCAGTGCAAAATTATCCCGATTATGCACCTTATTCCGGTGCGATCGGTTTGCAGTCTGATCTTGCTCTTCGATGGAGAAAGCCTGGAGATGAAGCAATAACAAATGTACCTGGATTAAGCAGAGCGGGATATCAATATAATAACTTGTCGCGCTATGCCAGTTCCGATGCGCTCGTGATCAGCGGTAGTAATGTGCGTCTACAACAAATTGACCTCGCTTATAATGTTCCGTTTAAAACTCTTGAAAACACACCATTTAAATCGGTAAATGTGAGCGGTAGCGTGCGTAATCTGGGATTGATCTGGCGTAAAAATAAGGATGGAGTCGATCCAACTTATAGAACGTTGAACAGTTACTCCAACTTGCCTCCATCGCCAACATTTTTTGTTACGCTAAATATGTCTTTTTAAACAGCAAAAGCTATGAAAATCAAAAATATTTTACTCTATAGTTTGGTTATCTCAGGAGCTTTACTTACTTCATCCTGTAGAAAGTACGTAGAGATCGACCAAAATGATAAACGTACGTTAAAAACTACGGACGACTACCGTTACTTGCTCAATAACAAAGTTAACTTTGAAAGTTCTTTTGTGCTGCCTCTGATCACCAGCGACAACATCGCTGCAGATGTGGCTACATCTGCGTCGACTGCTTGGGGGGAAATCTACCAGCGCGCTTATTTGTGGAACGATTACTTCTACATCGATAACCAGCAAGATATAGCCTGGAACAATTTATATAAACAGATTTATATCGCTAATGAGATCTTGGCGGGGGTGATGGGGAGTCAAAGTGGAAGTGAAGCACAGAAACTTCATGTTGCTGCAGAAGCACGCGTGCATCGCGCGTTCGCTTATTTTTCTCTAGCAAATCAATATGCACCCATTTACGATCCAACAAAAGCAACTAGCCAGCAGGGTTTACCATTGCTATTGACACCAGATCTTTTTCAAAACTTAAGCCGAGTATCCTTATCAAGAGTATATGAGCAAATTATTGAAGATCTTAATATCGCGATTGGAAACTTGCCCAATTTTCCATCCTTCAATTATCACCCATCCAAGATTGCAGCCTATGCACTTTTATCGCGGGTGTATTTGACCATGCGAAATTTTGAGGAGAGTGGAAGATATGCCGATTTGGCTTTGGCGCTTGATCCAACGGTGTATAATTTGGAAGAATATACTTCAGCAACTTATCCTAGACTTATTGACGATAAAGAAGTGCTACTTTCAAAACTGAGCTCAGGCTTTGTTCGTGGTCCAATCAATCCCGATCTTGTAGCACTTTATGATCAGAACGATCTACGCCTCAAAATGTTTATCGGTACAGATCCAAATACGTTTAAAGGTTATGTGTATATCAAACCTTTGTCCAATGGCAATTCCAATTATAATGCATACATAGGCTTGAATACACCTGAAATCTATCTCAATAGAGCTGAAGTATATGCACGCCAGAATAATGTGGCTAAAACAGTGGAAATGTTGAATCTATTACGTAAAAAACGTTTCCAAGCAAGTAAATATGTCGCATTGAAGACGACAGATGTCCAAGCCGATTTGTTGCAATATGTGATGGATGAGCGACGTCGAGAATTTGTAGGGACAGATTTACGTTGGTATGATATGAGGAGGTTAACGTTGGATGGCAATTATTTTAAACCGGTAACGAGAACACTTAACGGAAAGAGCTATACCTTACAGGCAAATAGTCCCCGTATGGTATATCCTATCAATCAGGAGGTGCTCACGCTAAATCCTGAAATCGGTCAGAATCCTAGATAATAACTGTCAGAAGAAAACCGTCATGAGCACGCGTAGACAGCTAGGGGTCGTGCTCATGAACGGTTTATTACCGATAAAATTGATCTGGGCACGTAAATGCCAAGAGAAAATCCATTCATAAATAAACAAATCGAGCTTACGAGCTCATAAAGTAATACGATACTGATGAAAAAGCGAGCGATTTTTTTACTGTTGTTTATTGTCCAGGCTGTGTTATATGCACAGCCTCGATATGATAGCGGTGTTTTTAAGCCTAAAAACCCAAAAACGAGTGATTTTGTGCAGCTGATGTACAATGCAAAAGATAAGGATCTAGAATTCAGTGATGAGGTAAATGCCAACCTGTTTATTTTTGACAATTTTACGTGGACCAAACTCATCCTGCCTCTGCAAAAAAATAGTGATGGATTATGGACGGCAAATGTACCCGTTAAACCGAGCACTGTCTTTATCGGCGTGAAATTTTTTCAGGGAGAGAGTGATCAACCTGATGCTGGTGATAATAATAATAACTTAGGTTATGCTGTTGCGCTAACAAGTGCAAAAGGAAAACCCCTGGCAGGATCTTACTTAGCTGAAGCCGCATTTCAGGCGCCAGGTATCACCGGAGGAGAAATATTAAGTTATTATACCAACCCACCTGACTCTCTGGAACAGGCCTATCTAAAGACGTTGGGTGCTAAAGAGTCTGCTTTGTTGGGAAAAAATTACCTCAATTACTTTCATTCCTTTATGAATCTGCAAAAGTTGGGCTTAGGAAATGAATTTCCGGCATATGCCAGAAAGTTTGTGACAGATGCGCTTGCTGTTAAAGGTCTGGATGACGAAACATTAGGCGTATTTTATAATTATGCCAATGCCCGTTTGAAAGATGCGGATTTGATTAAATTTATTCAAAATAGGGTTTATAGTGACTTTCCAAATGGCGCTACTGCACGTTTTATGGCTTATAATAATGCGATGCTTGCTAGTTCGGATCAGGCTCAGGCGATCGGTGCTTATGAAGAATTTTTAAAACGGTTTCCGATTGCGCAATGGCGCAAAAATCCAAATAATCAGAATTTTATTTATTATGCAGTTTATCGAGGTTTAGGAACATCTTATTTCGAGTCCAAGCAATTTGATAAGTTCGTATCACTATTCGATGATCTTGATTTTCGTACCGGTAATGAATTGATGCGTTGGAATATCATGCGTGCTTATATGTTCAAGATGGTTGGCAAAGATACGTTATACAGCATCTCAGAGGCGATTATACCTAAATTGATATCCAGAAAAGATGATCAGTCGTATAAGCAAGATTTTGACACCAAGGCACAAGCAGATTCCAATGTGGTGAAAAATCTGGATGATCGATTGTTTACACACATTTCGCTGTTAAACGATCTGAAAAAATATACAGAGGCGTGCAGATATTTTTTGGAACTTTCTGAAAAAGGGAAATATGAAAATGCCGAATTGAACGAGATCAACCTACAGGTGCTCGAAGGTCTTAACGATGATAAACAGATCCTGCCGCTTTTGGAAATGAGTGCACGGTACAATGCTATGACACCCCGTATGTTCGAAAAACTGAAAACTATTTATCTGAAAGGGCATAATGGCGATGAAAAGGGATACCAGGCTTATCTTGCGAGTCTAAAATCGGATGAAGAAAAAGCCGAAATGAAAGCTTATGTGGACCACAACTGGGTCAATCATCCTATGCCGGATTTTCGTTTAGAAACTGCAGAAGGATCATTTATAACACCTGAAGACTGGAAGGGTAAAATTGTCGTCGTCGATTTTTGGGCGACTTGGTGCCGTCCTTGCATTATGGCATTTCCGGGGATGCAGCTCTTGGTTGATAAATATGCCCACGATCCAACTGTAGCGATCTATATGTTGGGTACTATGCAGACAGGAGACTATAAAAGCAAGTCGGTCAACTATGTGCGTGGGGAAGGATATCGATTCCATCTATTACATGATTCGGTCAATCCAGTTACAAATGATCAAAACTTGGTATTTAAACAATTGGTACCTCTTTTTGGTGATTCTTCTATTCCACGCAAAATCGTGGTCAAAGATGGTCGTGTACGCTACTGTTCGGGAGGATATTCTGGTAGTCCAAGTAAGTTGATGGATGAATTATCGCTTGCTATAGAGATCCTAAAGAATGAAAAATAAACAGTTTTATAAAAAATACCATATGAATAAGAAAGCAGCGGGCTTGCTCGTGGGGATGGTAGGTCTAAGTCTGTCTTTACAGGCTCAGATGAATCCAAAGTATAAATTTGAGGAGGCATTGAAACTGATTCAACAAAACTATGTCGATCAGGTCAATGAAGAGCATTTGGTAGATGCTGCCATAAAAGCGATGATTGCCGATTTGGATCCGCATTCCAAATACACCAGTCGGGAAGAGGCGGAGGCTATGCGGGGAGCAATGAGTGGAAGTTTTGCCGGTATTGGTATTCAGTTTTTAAAGAATAATGACCAGACCTTTATTACGATTGTCAATCCTGATGGTCCGGCCATGCGTGCTGGAATCCAAGTGGGCGACCAGATCATCAGTATTGATGGTGAGGCGATAGCGGGGAAGAAATGGGGGAACAAGGAGATTATGGAAAAACTCCGCGGCGAAAAAGGAATCCCTGTAGTGTTAGAAATCTTATCTGCTGGTCATTTGGAACCGAAAAAGATCAGTATCGTGAGAGAAAATATTTTAGAAAGATCAGTCCGCGAAAGCTATATGGTTGACAGTGAAATCGGATATATAGCACTCTCTATTTTCAACCGTACGACACGACCAGAGATTGATGAGGCTTTGAAAAAACTCAAAGAACAGGGGATGAAGAAGTTGATTTTGGATCTACAAAGTAATGGTGGAGGATATGTCGAATCCGCTATTGGTGTTGTAGATGAATTTCTGCCCAAAGAAAAAATTGTCTTCTACTCGGTGCCCAATGAAGGGGGTAAAGATTATTTCTTTACGGGTGGATTCGGCCGATTTTATGAAGGTGAATTGGTGGTGCTGATCGACGAATCGACAGCATCTTCCAGTGAGATCGTTACAGGAGCACTGCAGGACTGGGATCGTGCGGTGATCATCGGACGACGAAGTTTTGGAAAGGGCTTGATGCAAAAACCTGTTCTGTTATCCGATGGTTCAGAGATGCAATTGACTGGAGCTCGATACTATACACCTTCAGGTCGTTCTATCCAAAAACCGTACACAAAAGGTAAGGATGATTATTTCCAAGATTTCAATCGCCGTATGGAGTCTAAAGAGTTATTGGAAGAAGGACATGTTCAATTTCCAGACTCTTTAAAATACACGACACTTCAGAATAAAAGAATTGTTTATGGCGGAGGTGGCATTATGCCCGATCGATTTGTGGCTATCGATACCAATGAATATAGCAGTTGGATGGCACAATTGATGAATAGTGGCTTGGTCGCTAAGGGTGGATTTGAATTTGTGCAACAAAATCGTCAAGCGTTGTTAAAAGCGTATCCCGATTTTAACATGTTTAATAAGAGTTTCAAAGTGCCAAAACCAGTTCATGTACAAGTGGTAGATGCCGCCCAAAAACATTCCATTTCAATACCGGAGCAAAAGTTTACTGCTGCTCATGATGCCATTGATATTGAATTTAAAGCTCAGGTAGGATCACTCCTTTATACGGGCGGTGATTATCGTACACGCGTGCGCAATGAAGCGAACCAAAGCTTTAAACAAGCGTTATTGGTATTGCGTGATAAACAGCTTTACAATAAGTTGTTAAATACTGGAACAGTAGGAGAGAGAATAAAACAAAAAACAAAATAAAGATGAAAAATATGAAATGGGCTTTAATGCTAGCTGTAGCTTTACCTGCTTTTGGATTTGCACAGCAAAATTATACGCTGCAGGGGACTGTTGGTAAATTGGACCAGCCAGCAAAAGCATATTTGCGTTTAAATTATGACGAAAAAGTACGTATCGATTCTGTTGATATTAAAAATGGTAAGTTCGAATTTAAAGGTAGTATCCCTTCACCTATGGAAGCGCATTTGCGTATTATCCACGACAATGCACCTTTTGATCCTGCAAAACCGCCAAAACAGGACATACTTGCTTTTTTGATCGAAGGGGCTACTATTAAATTTGTATCTGCGGACTCCATAAAAAACGCGAAAATTTCCGGTTCACCACTAAATGCGGAGAATGAGAAAGTAACTGTATTGTTGAAACCGATCTACGACCAGTATGAGGCTTTGGAAAAGGAGTATAGATCCAAATCTTTGGCTGATCAACAGGATCCTGCTTTCATCAAATCTTTGGAGGAGCGTGCTCAGGTCGTGGATCGAGCGGCTATTGATGCTAAAATGGATTATGTCGCAAAAAACCCAAAAAGCTATATGGCACTGATGGCGTTTAATTCGACTTTACCTCCAGAATTTAACGCTATTAAAGCTGAAGAAGTATTTCTAACGTTGGATCCAAGTTTACAAAACTCAGTTTTGGGTAAGGATTTGGCCAAGCGGATTGCTTTACTGAAGAAAACAAGTGAAGGTATAGAGGCGCAAGATTTTACACAGCCTGATATAGATGGTAAACCAGTTAAATTGTCCGACTACCGAGGTAAATATGTACTGATCGATTTTTGGGCATCGTGGTGTGCACCATGTCGCCGTGAGAATCCGAATCTGGTCAAGTCTTATGCAAAATACCAAAAAGAAGGTTTTGAAATCTTGGGCGTATCGATGGATAAAGCCGCGGATAAAGCAAAATGGTTGAAGGCTATCCAAGATGATGGACTGACTTGGAAGCAAGTAGGTGACCTGAAAGGTTGGGAAAACGAAGCTGGTATGATGTATGAAGTCAAGGCAATCCCCATGAACTTTTTAGTGGATCCAAACGGCAAGATCATTGCGAAATATTTGCGCGGTGACGAGTTGGATAAAAAGCTCGCTGAAATATTTGGAAAGTAATTTAGTAACCTACATAAACATCTAGTTAGAAAAGAAAGAGTCGCCTCTCCAAGCGGCTCTTCTTTTTTTTATAAATAATCATTTTATTCGGTTTGATATGGGAAAAAAAATAGTCGAGGTCTTGATTTTATACGTCGCTCTAATCGGGTTTTGTCATGCGCAAGAGCACGTCGTACATAGGGATATCCAAAAAATCATTGTTTTACTAAATACTAAAAATAGTAGTGGGCTATTGGAAATGATGGCCGACTCTTGTCAAATAGGTAATTTGCCTGCAACAATTGATAAGCAGCAAGTTCTTCCAGATATTCTTGCTAATTTCCAAGGCATTGATTCCTATGATTGGATTACAGACCAGAGGATGTTAACTGGAGATCACTTCGTTTCGCTATTGGTGAACTACAAAAATGGGGGGCGCGGTAAGCCTACATTTACTTTTAACAAAGATGGTAAACTAATCGAATTAGGTATTATTAAGGTTAAATTAACTGCCAATCCGGCACAAGCACTTGCGGCAGCATTGTCCAATACAATGATCCCTGATACGATGCGTGTCAAGTTTAAGTTGGTCAATGACTTAATCTATGTTCCAGCTAAATTAAACGGTATGGATGGATTTTTTATGTTCGATTCTGGGGCTCCTACGATTATGCTTAGAAAGAAATATGTGCCGGATCATGCGATCAATAAAGATGTCACTCTAGATTTTACGGGTATGGGGGGCAACATGTCGGACGTGAACTGGTCTCTTGGAAATCACTTGATCTGGGGCGATATGATCATCAAATCTCTGGATGCAGCAGCGGTGTCGTTGGATGAGATGGATCAGGAAGAATTAATGGTTGGACCACTTTTTGGTTTAATGGGCTTCGGTATCTTTAGCGGTTTTCAATTATCTATAGATTATGATCAGCAAGAACTCCTTTTTGAACGTGTGGATCGAGCGGGGCATTTAACCGGCATATCTTTTAGGCATGGCGAGCCCCTTGCTACTATTCCTATCAGAATGAGAAGGCATATCCCTATAGTTGATATCAATATTGACGGGAAACCTTATCCGATGGGTATAGATTGTGGTGCAAATACTAATTTACTCAAGCAAGAAGTTGTACATAACCTCAAGACTCATCTTAGATTTGAAGGAAAAACGACGAGCCTATTGGGTGTTGGTAATAGGCAAGTGATCAGTGAAGTGGCACATCTAGAGGAAGCACAGGTAGGCCCACTGACTTTAGTGCCTATGTCAACCGTCATTACAGATCAAGCTATTGGTGCAGGTAAAGGGGACCAGCAATTACCAATGGTGGGGCTACTTGGTACACCATTTTTAAAGCAATTTAGGGTCGTGTTTAATTTTCAAATCGGAAATCTTTATCTGTATTAAATCAGGTTGATATCCCTTTTTTGGTTATCATAGAATAGTATGTTTTCGATAACCGATTAACATGCAATTTTCCTATTCTTTTTGCGGTCATTACTATAGGCAGTTCTCTGACTATAAACAAGAAAAGCTAATCGCAAGATTAGCTTTTCTTGTTTGTGATCCCGCTGGGATTTATTGCGACCCACATACCCCAAACGCATGTCCGCAATGAAAAAGGTCGAACCCATCCCAACGCTTCTGTTCTCATTCCATTGGGTACAAAAAAAAGCCTCACATTTCTGTGAAGCTTTTTGTTGTGATCCCGCTGGGATTCGAACCCAGGACCCATACATTAAAAGTGTATTGCTCTACCAGCTGAGCTACGGAATCTTACTCTTTTTTTGAAGTTTCCTTCGTTGTTTGGAGTGATGCAAAGGTAGAAAAATACCTGATATATGCCAAGTATATGTTGTGAATATTCTTTAAAACGTTTGTTTTGAGGGAGAATATTTTTTAATTGACCATTTTAGCTCTTCTTTTTTGCTTGATTTTGTGCCGTTATGTACCCCACTATCCAATAATGTTGGAAGATTTATACTATAAAAGTGCTCCTTTTTCATTAAGATCGTTAAAAATGGATATCCCATATTCCAGCAGATCGTTCGAGCTCCACAAGTGCGGCCGCATTGTTAAAAAGTGTTTCGTAATAATGTTGCTGGATTTCTATATAGGCACGCTGTGCAAGCAGCACTTCTAATAAGCTGGATTCGCCTCGTTCATAACTATAGCGTTTTCCCTTTAAAATAGCTTGAGCATTTTGGAGTAATCCAGTATTAAACTGTTGAAGTTGCTTTTGTGTTGCTTCATATTGATAATAGGCGTTTATTACTTCTGTATGCACCTGAAGTTCGATCTGCTTGTATTGTACTGCGGATTGCTGTTGGGCATAATAAGCTTCTTTCAATTCTCCCTTTTGCTTATTTGAAAATTTTAATGGAATACTGATACCGATGTTGGTTGCTGTGAATGCAGGACTCGGTGCGATCTCATTACGGGCTGCAGCATTGCGGGTTAATCCCGTATTGATACCGAGATCAATGATCCGATTGACGTTTGCCAGTTTTAACATTTTTTGCGAAGCATCTTGATGCTGCAAGGCGTAAAGTAGATCGGAGCGGTACAACTGCGCTTGTTCGATCAAGTCATGCAGATGAAAATTCCTATTGAAGGTTGAAAAATCTCCGTTTGTTGACGTGA
The DNA here is from genome assembly GCF_056711605.1 of Sphingobacterium sp. MAE. Lineage (NCBI taxonomy): Bacteria > Pseudomonadati > Bacteroidota > Sphingobacteriia > Sphingobacteriales > Sphingobacteriaceae > Sphingobacterium > Sphingobacterium sp. MAE. The sequence goes on from NZ_CM160044.1 coordinate 1,513,825, forward strand.
CGGCTGCTATTCGCTTGCTGCCCATTAGCAAGTCTAAGTTTCCAAGAGCGGATTTCCAATGACCAATGGACTGGATAACTTGATTCCACATGGATGCCGCTTCGAGTTTACTTTGTGTGGCATCTATAGCAGTAATTGCACCTAATTTTTCACGGACACTGTCGGATTTTGCTAATTGATCCAGAGCGTCATAAGAGCTGAGTTGCAGTTTAACGAGTTGTTCCTGATGTAGAGCTGTCAAATAGTGCATGGTAGCTTCTGCTCGCAGACGCTGAAAAAAATCCTGCAATGCATATTGCGCTAATTCCGATTCACTTTTTGCCAGATCTATTCGAGCTTTTCGTTTACCGCCAAGCTCTAATGTCCAATCTAACCCGATATCATAACCATACCCCATTTTCATATGCTGTTGATCGTTATTGAAAAATCCGGTATTGAATGCTGGGTCAGGTATTATTTTAGCCTTTTCAATAGCTGCTTGAGCTATATTAATGTTTAATTTTTCTGCTGCATAGGATAGGTTGTTTTGAGCCACGGCTTCTATATAGTCCGAATAGGTCATTATTTTTTTATGAAAAGTGGTATCTACCACAACTTGAGCCTGAATCGGTGCAAGAGCCAAGAGCAACAAAGTCCAGTAGGTGGATAACAGTAAATTTTTAACTATGGTCATATTGTTAAGCATGATTTTTATGATTTTTGGTGAAGGTTTTCATGCGCCATTTGAGCTGCATTTTTCTTTTCCATGAGGTAGTATAATGATGGCAGCGCATATAGGGTAATCACTGTTGCAAAGAATAACCCATAAACAATTACTGTTGCTAAAGGCCTCTGTACATCGGAACCAATTCCAGTGGCGAGTGATGCCGGTAAAAGACCTAAGATCGCTACAGTTGCAGTCATGATAACTGGTCTAAAGCGGTGTTGTGAACCCATAGTAACAGCTTCTTGAAGTGAATATCCATTTTTCCTTAAGGTATTGAATTGCGTGATCATCAGCACCCCATTCTGGATCGCGACACCAAATAGGGCTATAAATCCTACCACGGACGATACATTGAGGGTCATTCCACGTACATGGAGCGCGAGCATCCCTCCAAAAATAGCAAGTGGTACGACACTCATAAGCAATCCTGCCTGGGCGAAACTCCCAAATGCTCCATAAAGAAGAATAAACATAATCATTAATGCCATCGGAACAATGACCGACAAATGTTGATAGGCGCGATTTTGGTTCTCAAATTGTCCTCCCCATTTTATTTTGATCTGATCATGATCATATCGGATATTTTTTTCTATCGCTAATTGCGCTTCTTTGAGAAAAGACGTCAGATCATTGCCTCGAAGGTTTAGCCGTACGGTTAAGTGTCTTTTGTTCATCTCACGAGCAATCGTACTTTCTCCGGTATGGAGCTTGATCGTTGCAATTTGTGCCAAGGGGATCTTCATTCCTGATTCACTTGTGAGCATCAAGGCACCTATTTTTTCAGGTGTATTTCGACTCTCTTCCTGATAACGGCAGATGATATCGTATACTTTTCCTTCTTGATATATTTGTGAAATTGCCTTTCCTCCAATCGCAGTTTCAATAAGCTCTGAAACATCAGCTACATTTAAACCATATTGTGCTATTTTAGTGCGGTCTGCTTTAATTTGTAACTGAGGTAAGGGTGGTTCTTGGTCAATAGCCAAATCCACAGCTCCTTTAACTTGATGTAATGTAAACATCACTTCTTCCGCAATGCGGCGTATCTCTTTGAAATCCTCGCCATATATTTTTACGACCAGTTCACTGTGTGCTCCCGCTATTTTATCCATGACCCCATCGATCATCGGCTGAGAAAAAGCGACATCATATCCGGGCATCTCTGCATATGCGGCTGCTAATTCTTCGATGAGATCAGCCTTAGTCTTACCACCTTTCCACTGTTTATAGGGAAGTAAACCAATGCTGCACTCAAAGTGTGAGGGCGTCCAGGCATCTGTGCCATCATCATTTCGACCTGCTTGAACCATCATATAGGTCACTTCATCAAATTGGAGTGTTCGTGTACGTAATGCATCACTCATTTCTTTTGATCTCTCGACCGTGATACCCGGTGGAAGCGATACTTGCAACCAGATAGAACCTTCGTCCAAGGGTGGAAGAAAATCTTTACCGACGGTAGCGGTGAGCACTAGTGCACCCGAAAATATAATTACCAGAGGAAAAATGACGGCTTTTGGTTTCTTTAATAGTTTTTCGATTTGTCTATGATAACCTGTTGTCAAATTTGCTAACCATCTATTGTGATATACTTTTTGCGGTTTGCGGTAGACAACATAAGCTATTCCTGGGATCAGAAACAGCGCCACTAATAATGCTCCAAATAAGGCGTAACCTACGGTAAATGCCATAGGGGTAAATAATTTCTTCTCTACACGCTCAAAAGCAAATAATGGGATATAAGCGGTGATGATAATAATGGTCGCAAAAAATATAGGTTTTGCCATTTGCTTGACCAATGAAGCTACACCTGATTCTGTTAACTCTGCTTGCTCATTCTCTTCTCTTTTTTTCAAAATAGCTTCCATCATGACAATGGCTCCATCGACGATAATACCAAAATCAATTGCTCCCAATGATAAGAGATTGGCAGGCACATGGGTAAAATGCATGAGAATAAAAGCAGTCAGCAAAGCAACAGGAATGGTAATCGCAACTAACAATGCCCCACGCCAGCTTCCCAGAAATACGATCAGTACAATAATGACCAACGCCATTCCTTCTAATAAGGTATGCGAAACGGTGTTTAGTGTGGTATTGATCAGATCTGTACGGTCCATAAAAGCATGAATCTGTACGCCATTTGGTAAAATGCTGCTGTTTAGTTCATCTATGGCTTCGTTGACTCCCTCTAAAACAAGAGATGGATTTTGACCTTTTAACAAGAGTACTATTCCTTCAATATTATCCGAGTAATTTGCTCCACGTTTATCTGAGTATCCCAAAGCGCCTTTTCTTTCCAAATGTCCATATTTGATCTGACCGATATCTTTCATGAAAATGGCTGTTCCCTGTTGTGATTTGACAACTATCTGGCCGATGTCTTCCAGTGTTCGGACCAATCCAATTCCTCGGACTACATAAGATTGGTCGCCTCTGTTCATGACACTTCCACCTGCATTGGTATTATTTGCTTCGATTTTATGAACGACTTCGCTTAAGACAATACCATAGTGCTCAAGTTTCTGCGGATCGATCTCAATCTGAAATTGGGTGGTAATTCCCCCAAAATTGGTGACATCAACAACTCCGGACACTTGTTTGATCCGCGGAATAATAACGAAAGTCTGCAAATCTGTGAGTGCGCGCAAATCATGTGATTTGCTTTCGATGATATAACGAAATATCTCTCCTGTCGGAGAGGTAAGTGGGTCCAGACTGGGCACAGCTTGATAGGGTAATGCTAAGTCCGCCAAACGTTCCTGAATGCGTGTGCGTGCGAAATAATCGTCTGTTCCATCTTGGAAAACGATCGTAACCATAGAGAGACCAAAGGTGCTTTTGCTGCGCATGACATGCATGCCAGGTAAACCATTGATAGCACGCTCTATCGGAATAGTGATTTGTTGCTCAACCTCTTCGGCAGCAAGTCCAGGTACTTGGGTTACAATTTGTGAACTAACATCGCCAATATCAGGGTAAGCTTCAATCGATAATTGTGTCCAAGAGTAATATCCAAAGAAGGTTAGTAGAATAAAAAGTGCCAAAACAAGCCAACGTCTGGCAATGGTGTTGTTAAATATATTTTTCATCAGTATAAGAATCTATGGTGAGCACGGTCATCCGTTTAGCGGATTTTTTTTGCTTGCACGAGATGATATTAATAGGGATCGGTCTGTGTTATGCTATTTTGCATTTAGCAGATAAAAGGCGCCTTCACTGATGATGGTATCACCAACCGTTAGTCCAGATATAACCTGTACTTTGCCGTGATCGGTCATACCCGTCTTGACCGGACGCTTGAGGTATTGATCTTGACCAATCTGCACCAATACGTAACTTTGATCATGGTATTGTAGCAATGATTTTTCGGGAATAAAGATTACATCGGATGCTTTTTCAATAAAATTGACACTGACATACATACCGGGTTTTAACACGCTATCTAAATTTTGACAGGCTACTAGCACCTGAACACTTCTGGTATCTTCGTTTAGGATTTGGTCAATGTGCTCAATGGTTCCTTTTATTTTTTTATCAGGAAAAGCTGCAATGGCAATTTCTGCGATGTCCAGTTTGTTGATGAGGTTGAGATCCTGCTCTTTCACCATTCCGACTACCCAAACCCGATTCAACTCGGCAATTTTTGCACGGGAAGGTTCGTCAGATTTGATATATTGTCCGACGACGATATCGTGGCTAATGACTTGTCCGGCAATGGGTGAACGTACAATCAGGGACTGTCCTAGAACGAGTTTATTGATATCGATCTGGAAGATTTGGAGCGCAGCTCGTGCATTTTCATACTCTTTCTGTGTAATGTCATAGGTTGCTTTAGCTTCTTCTACATCCCGTGCGGTACCGACTCCGTTAACTTTAAGATCTTGTTGGCGTTTTAAAATTAATGATGCATTTTGAAAGGCTGTCTTTGCCTGAAAGAATAGTTTTTGACTGTCCATAAATTCGGGTGATGCAATTTCGAAAAGCGGCATTCCTGGTTTTGTTTTCATCCCTAATTTGAGGTGTACCGCAGTTACACGGCCTGAAAAAGGAACGGTAATTTCGGCATATTGGTTTGGAATTGCTTTGACTGTTCCGGTGGTGTTCAGTTGCAGCTGATGCAGTTCTTTCTGCACGGTTATGGTCTTTAAGTACGATTTTACTTGAGCCGCTTCGTGGACAAAAATGGTATCACCGCGTAAAGTCATACTTGCTAGCTGTTCTTGATCAACTGGATTGTGACAGCCCAATAGAGGTAATGAAATAAGAGAAATGAAAAGGAGCCTTGTTAAAATGGTGTATTTATTTGTCATTGTTGCTTTCATCGATAAGATCTTTTTTTGATTTGACTTGAACACAAACTTCGTATCACTTCCCTTTTAGGAAGTGCCTATTTTTTTGAATAGGGCAAAGGTGCTGAGTCTATCGATGGTAAGCTGTTAGAAGAACAATAGAAAAAAATTAGAATTTTATTAGAAGGATATGGGGAGGGCAACTATTTTGTAAAACCTCATGTGAGCTTGGTCATTTAGGTGAATCTTTAGAAGAGGAAAGAAGATGAACTATTTAATAATGCCGCAAGGTGATCATGAAAGTAGTTCCCACGTTTTCCTCCGAAACAACCGTTATTTTACTATGGTGCAGTGTAATGATCTTTTCGGTCAGTGCAAGTCCAATACCATTGCCATAAGTATAATCTTTATTTTTGCCACGATAAAATGGGCTGAATAGCTGTGCGAGATCTTGTTCAGGGATTCCGATTCCTTGATCTTTAAATTTTAAGATGATGTTTTTATCTTCAAATAAGACCAAGACAGTACATCGATGCGGACTGGAAAATTTGCAACCATTTTCAAAAAGATTACTGAAGGCAACCTGCAATAAATATTCATTACCATTTACCGAAATTTGATCATCACTTTCGAAATCATCTTCAAAATGGATATCAATTTTATATTCAGGATTTGTTTGTTGAACCTGCTGTCTGGCATCCAATAATACTTCATCGATACGAACGGGCTTAAAAGTGATTTCACTAGGATCATAGCTGGCTTTGGCAAGATCTAATAGGCTGTTGGATAATCGGACTAACTTTTTTGAATCACTTAAAGCATGATGAATCGCTGCTTTATAGTCTGCAATACTGCGTTCTTTAGTTGTTGATAGCTCCAATTCAGCAATAATGGCGGCCAGCGGTGTACGCAATTCATGTGATATGTTTGAAACGAAGTGTTTTTGTGCATCGAATGAATTTTCTAAACGATTGAGCATTTCATTAAATGTATCTGCGAGTTCAGATAATTCATCTTTACTTTGATGGCTGTATAATCGAAGATCAAGATTTGTAGCCGATATATTTTTGGCTTTTTCAATCATCGCTCGTACCGGTTCAAATGCCTTTTTAGAGAAGAAGATTCCCGCTATGAGGATAAACAGAATGGAAATGACAAAAACAAAAATGCTGTTGTGGAGTAGATTGGCAAGTTTACTATAACCATATTCATCATAAGCGGCTGCGGTAACAATATAATTTTTGCCTTCATACCGGTAGGGTAGCCCCACGACTTGCCAGCCCTGTTGATAGAACCTAATTTCTCCTTTATGAATTATCTGATCGATCATCACTTTGGTTTCCTTGACGAAATCAATGTCGACCGCATCGTGATAAAGTAGGTCAAAGTGGGTGTCATAAATAGCAACCTCAACTTCATTCAAAATTTTTCGGTTGTTATGGTAGATATCTTGTAAGATCTTTTTGTCTACATGGGCATTTAAAAAAAGATTTGCTTTAGTAATCGCTTCTTTTCGGAGTAACTGGTAAAATTCGATCTCCCTATTCTCTTTGGCAGATAAGTAAATAATCGTAGCAAACAGTCCTAATATAATCGCTGTGATCAGTGTAAAAAGTATAATCAGCCGGGTTCTTATTTTCATGATTCTGTTTTCAAAATAAAACCCATTCCAGATTTTGTATGAATGAGTTTGTGATCAAAATTGCGATCTATCTTTTTTCTAAGGTAATTGATGTAGACATCAATAAAATTGGTGCCGGTATCAAAATGGGTCTCCCACACCTTATCGGCAATTTCTACACGAGATAATACACGATCTGGGTTTTGCATCAAATAGGCCAAAAGTTTAAACTCTTTAGGAGTAAGGTTTATCTGCTGTTGATTTCGTTTGACAATCTTGGTATGCAAATTCATTTCAAGGTCTGCATAAGCCAAAATACCACTGATGTTACCGGAGTTTTTTTGGTTTCGCTTTAATAATGCTCTGATGCGAACTAACAATTCGCGCATTTCGAAAGGTTTCACTAAATAATCATCTGCTCCAGCGTCAAAACCCTCTACCTTATCGTCTGTCGTACCAAGGGCTGTTAACATAATGATAGGAAGATCTGGATGTGTTTGTCTGAGGTATTTGCAAAGATCCAGTCCATCCATTTTTGGTAGAATGATATCGGTGATCACGAGATCAAAATGATCTTGTGAAGACAATTTTTTGCCTGATAAGCCATCATAAGCTAAGGTCGTCACAAACCCCTGCTCTTCAAGTCCTCTTTTGATGAGTTCTGCTACACGATGATCGTCTTCTACAATTAGTATTTTCATGGAACAAGTTGTTTTTTAGCTAAATGATGGTCATGAGTATCATGTTAATACCCTTGAAATTTAACTGATCTTTGATGTATATAAATGATAATCAGGTAATCAAAAAAACAAAGTCAAAATCGATTATTTTGACCAAGATCTACATACCCAAAACTATTTTTATAAATACAAACTTACAATTTATGATGGTATTATCGTAAAATTAGCAGCAGGACAGCTTATCGGGAATGCTATTTGTACGGATTATAATATACTTTTCTTTCAAACATGCAGGTTTTTATTGTTGATTTTAATGAAACTATCGATCAATAAAAAAGTGTTATGTAACACATAGTTATTTAAAATTAACTTTTAAGATTTTTTAATTGTATTTATAAAGATTTTAAGCTTAGTTTTACGGTGTTTATTGAATTGACTTAAATATGTGTTATTTGATGAGCGTGTTTGAAGAGAGCTAAATTACCTATAGGATTGATAGTTGGTGTCGATGTATTATAAATTTTTATTATCGACTAGGGAATTCTCTTTTTTAGGAACTTATATTATATGGAACATCAAATTTTCATGATGTAGGTTAAAATTTTGAAAAAGATATACGTATAAAATTGTAAAGTTTTTTTTATCGTTAACATCTTTTGATTATATTCATTATTTTTGAATCTTAATCGAATAATTAACTGTTCCATGGCACTAATATTTAAAGAGGGACGTCCTGTGGTCAGGTTAAGAGCGTTTCGTGCGATTGATGATCCTAAGACTTGTGAGCGTTTTATAGAGGGACATGCACATGTTTTAACAGCTATAGGTGTCAAAAAAGTGACATCATCCAAAAATGATTGGATGTATAACCCTGCAGCTTTTGTTTTAATTGTTGAATCTCTCGATGGGGAAAACGTATATGGGGGCGCCAGAATACATGTTTCTGGAGGATCGCAACTTCTTCCTATCGAGGAGGCAACAGGCAGAATGGACGCTAAGATCTTTGATCTAGTTTGGGATTATGCACAAGAAGGTACAGGAGAGGGCTGCGGATTGTGGAATTCGCGTGAAATTGCGGGTTATGGAATCGGTAGTATTTTCTTAACAAGAGCAGCGATTGCCATTGCACCTCAAATCGGTATAAAATCATTATTTGCACTTTGTGCTCCCTATACGATTAATTTGACAAAATGTGTCGGTTATCGTTTGGAAAGTGGAGTGGGAAATAATGGGACATTCTATTACCCAAAACTTGACCTTTTGGCAACAACCATGATTTTAGATGATGTCAATAATCTAGATTTAGCATCTGAAGAAGATAGACAAGCAATTTTAGAATTGCGTAATAGAGGTAACGTCGTGAGAATCGAGGAATTGCGATCTAAAGAGATTGAGATCCATTATATGCTGCAGTTGGATAATATGGAACGATGGGATTTGAAAGAGGTGATCAAACAGATGTCTAAACAGAAAAATAATGATGAACTTTTTGATGAAAATAATCTGAATATACTTTAATATAACATGTACGAAAAACATTATAATATAGATTATTTAACCGAAACACTAAAATTACTTAGTGGTGTTAAAGAGAAATCTTACGCATTTTTTAAAGATACTCCTGAAGGTGGAACTATTGTTGATCTGGGTTGCGGATCTGGACAGGATGTGCTCAATATGAGCCATATGTTTCGTGCCAATAAATTGGAGTTTTTGGGTATTGACCACGATCCTGAAATGATTGCGGCAGGTAATAACGCGATAAAAGACGAGGACAATGTTAAATTTTTGGTTTCGAATGTACTGGAAGTACCATTGCCTGATACAGCTGTCGATGGTGTGCGGATGGAACGCTTAGTTCAGCATGTTTCCGATCCGATATCTTTGTTTCAAGAAACGCGACGTATCTTAAAAGATCAAGGAGTGATTGTGATTGTAGAATCTGATTGGAATAGTTTATCATTTTATAACGGAGATAGCAGCACGACCGATAAATTGAACCAATATCTGACAGGAAAAAAGGTAAATAATGGAAAGGCTGCCCAATCCTTATCTGCTTATTTGATGGAAAGCGGATTCTCAGAAATAGCCATCGAAGTGTTTCCATTTGTGTTAAAAAGATATGAAGATGCATGTAAATATCTTTGGATCGATAAAATGATCGATGAGATGTATGCGTTGGATTTGATAGGAGCTCATGAACGAGATCATTTTATTGAAGCCCAAAAACATGCCGATCAATCCGGTTATTTTTCTTGTTCTATGAATATTGTAGTCGTTTCGGCTGTTAAATAGTATGATGTTATTTAGACTGCTATTATTTTTATTAATAGTACCCATCCCTGCATTTAGCCAAATAAAACTGGCTGATCATATTGAGTATGTTACACCAGACTCTAATTTAGATATTTTAAAATTAGAAAGAGAGGTGCAGCCTCAGGAGATCAAAGCGCTTCTTCATGAATTTACACCCAGTAATGCTGCCAATCCAAATCTGGGGATTAGTAAGTTTAGTGTTTGGGTTTCATTTTCAATTCAAAATCTCAGTAAGCGCTCACATTATTTATTAGATGTTGCCTATCCACTACTTGATGATGTCGAGCTATATGATTTGGACGATACAGGCAACCTCCGATCGCTTGGTCATTTAGGAAGTTTCAAAGCTTTTAAGCATCGTACTTATCAAAGTACAAATTATATTTTTGATCTCCACTTACAGTCCTCGGAAACTAAACAGTATTTTTTAAGAGTAAAAAGTTCAGAACAGATTATTCTTCCTATTGCTGTGGGTAAACCCGATGTTGTTTGGGAAAGGTTATGGAAAGAGAATATTTTATTGGGGCTATTCTTGGGAGTGGTGCTCATCATGGCAATTTACAATTTTTTCTTATTCCTGTCCGTTAGGGATTCGGCATATCTATATTATGTGCTTTATATCTCTTTCTTGGGGCTTACACAATTAGGAATTGTGGGCTTCAACTTTCAATTTCTTTGGCCCAATAATCCGGAATGGGAATCGATCAGTGTTGTTCTTTTTGCATGCTTGAGTAGTATCGCTGTCTTGTTTTTTTCCAATCAGTTTTTAAACCTACGTACCAACGCACCGATCATTCGTAAGGTGTTGTTTGTGTTATTAGGTTTGTTTCTGCTGAGTATGCTGTTCATGATTTTTGGCTATCGTCAATTGGCATTTGAGTTGATGCAGATCACCACCTCATTGGAGACAGTTGCTCTATTTATCGCATCATTGTATGTATTAAAGAAGAATTATCTGCCAGCACGATATTTTTTTATTGCATGGTCTATCTTACTGATCGGAGCTTTAATATTTCTTTTGAAAGATTATGGAATATTGCCCTATAATTTGTTTACCAGCAATTCTTTTAGGCTAGCATCCATTATTGAGATGGCTCTACTTTCTTTTGCTTTAGCTTCTCGTATTAATATTTTGAAAAAAGAAAAGGAAATGTCTCAAGCTAAAGAATTGGCCACGTCACTTGAGAATGAACGTTTGATCCGGGAGCAAAATGTCGTATTAGAACAAAAGGTGGAAGAGCGAACAAGTGAATTGATGGAAGCAAATGAGTCCCTGCAAGCCACTTTGACCCACTTGAAAGAAACGCAATCACAATTGGTAGAAGCAGAAAAAATGGCCTCTCTTGGTCAACTGACTGCAGGGGTAGCACATGAAATCAATAATCCAATCAATTTTGTAACTTCAAATGTAGCTCCTTTGAAACGGGATATTAGTATGATCTGGGATACATTGGAAGAGGTCGAGCACCTCGCTTTTAATGAAGAGCTCTCTCTGAATGAAAAGAAATCTCGTATCGAGGCATACAAAGAGGAAATAGATCTGGAGTATTTGAAAACGGAAGTTGACTTTTTACTTAAAGGCATGAGCGACGGTGCTAATCGGACTGCTGAAATCGTCAAAAGTCTCCGTATTTTTTCTCGAGTAGATGAGGATACTCTTAAATTTGCAGATATCAACGAAGGTCTAGAATCGACCATGGTCATTCTCAATAGCTTAATACAACAGGGCATCGAGGTAGAGAAAAATTACGGAGCTTTACCAGCTATTGAATGTTATGCAGGTAAACTTAATCAGGTTTTTCTAAATATTTTAACTAATGCAATCTACGCTATTAATAAAAAGTTTGTAAATAAACCAGGGGGAACGTTAAAATTAGATACTGGAATAGATGAGGACGATTCTTTTATTTTTATCCGTATTCAGGATAACGGTATTGGAATTCCAGCAAATATTAGAGATAAAATCTTCGAACCATTTTTTACAACAAAAGATGTTGGGGAAGGAACAGGATTAGGCATGTCTATTGCTTACAATACAATTGCCAAGCATAATGGTAAAATTGTCGTTGATTCAGTTATAGGGGAAGGTACTAGCTTTAAATTAATTATTCCTATTCGACAAATTAATTAAGAAGGGGAATGTATTTATAGTAACAAATATTCTTACTTTTGTTAATGCGGTATGCATTGCTATATTATTAGATTATGATTAAAGACATAGAAATATTATATATTGATGATGAATTGAATAACTTATTTGGTTTTAAAGCCAATTTTAGATATAGCTATGTTGTGCACACCGCCTCCTCGACAATTCAAGCTGAAGAAATATTAATTAAAAATCCTAATATTAGGATTATATTCTGTGACCAACGTATGCCAAATGAAATGGGTATCGATTTCTTTTTCCGTATAAAAAAAGAATTTCCAAGACCTATTCGTATTCTACTAACGGCATATGCAGATATGGAAACCGTAATCGACGCGGTAAATAAGGGACACATTTTTCGATTCGTCCGCAAGCCTTGGTTGGAAGAGGAGATGATTTCTTGTATTGAAGAGGCCGATAAGTTTTATGCAGCCAACTCGATGTTGGATATTAAAAATGAAGAACTTGAAAAAGCCTATCATGAGCTAGATAAATTCGCGTATAGTGTAAGTCATGATCTTCGTGATCCACTTACAGGAGTTTTATCAGCTGTCAAACTTGCCTTGCAATTTGATGACATCGATCAAATTCATGAATTGCTGAGGCTAATGGATGGTTCCTTGACTAGGCTTGATTTATATATTGATAGTTTACGCGACTATTATTTGTTGAGGCGTGGAGAATTATTTTTGTCTAGTATCGATTTTAAAGAGCTTTTCAAGGATATTGCTGCATTTTACAATATGTACGTTCGCAATAACGATGTGCAGTTTATAATAAATGTTGATCAAGCGGAAGATTTTAAGTGTGACAAGACTGTTTTAGAACTGATTTTGCATAATTTGCTTTCCAACGCATTTAAATATCAACGCAAGGATAATGAGGATAAATTTGTAAAGTTGTCCGTTAAAGTAGCTGATGGATACGCTACTTTTGTCGTGAGTGATTGCGGAATTGGAATCTCTCCAGAATATATCAATGATATTTTTAAATTGTTTTTCAGGGCAAGTGATCAAGCCGAAGGCATGGGATTTGGGCTTTATAATGTCAAGAGTGCCTTAATGAAACTACAAGGAACAGTTGATGTGAAATCTGATATTGGAGTTGGAACAACTTTTACGATAGTTGTTCCAAGTAAGTAGTTGATGTATAAAAGCTAAGTAATTACTTAAGAAAGTAGTTTTTGACGCAGTAAAAATTCTAATTGTTCATTAGATAATTCCAGTTTTGAATACGTCTCCAGTAAATTCTTGCGTTCAGAATAGATATCATAGGCGCGATTAATGGTTTCGTCTAGTTCCTCTTCGCTCCATGGTTTGTTGAGATAATGAAAAATCTTTCCTTTGTTTACAGCATCTATTACTGCACCCATATCCGTATAGCCTGTTAATAAAATACGCATAGGCTCTGGATCGATGTTGATAATCTCTTCCAATAATTCAACGCCCGTCATTTCTGGCATCCGTTGATCGGTCACAATGACATCAATTTGATTTTTCTTGACAATATCAATGGCTTCAGAACCACTGATAGCAGTGAATATTTTATACTTGAAACGGAATGTCGCTTTAAAAGAAACGAGATTGTTTTCCTCGTCATCAACATATAATACAGTTATTTTGGGTTTTTTATTTTCCATGTTATTTGTTGTCATAAGTAAGAGATCTTAATAAAGTCGCCTTAACAATATATCAATGCTGTTATTATTGTAATAACAAAAGTTTAATACATTGGTTTGTATCCAAATATGCTTATTTATTTTTCAATAATAAATAGCTTTTTCTGTATTTAAACAAACAAGATGTACCTATAGATAGAATAGTTATTTTTATGTATTACAAAGTTAAAGAATTATTTGAATCTAATTTCAATCTGGAGAAGATTCATCAAAAATATTTTTGACCTCATGCAAGAGCGTAGCAGTGTGCATATCTCAATTGAATAAAGGGAGGCAAGGCCACCAAATCGTTTTCATCTTTATAGCGTATCTTTGCTACAAATGCTCTTGACCGACTCTTTATATGAAAAATGGACAAATAATCATAGGCTATGAAAATAGTCTTTTTATAGATTTTATAATCGATAGTAAATATCGTTGGATTCGACATATTCTATTGATAGCAGCCATCATAGGGATTCATTTTTTACCCAATAGTGCCCCTGCAGAGGTCGATAAGGACACGGAGATGTGGAATTTATGGGTCAAATTCATTTCAATCCTCATCCTTCTGGCGCTATTTTATATCAATCATTATATTTTAATTCCTTTTTTCATACTAAAAAGTCGATTCTTAGATTATGCCGGCAGCTTATTTGCCCTTTACACTTTCATATTTTTAAGTATGTTGGTACTAGAAAGCCAGGAATTGCAGTTTATTAAAAAACAGGATCAGTCTCTTTTAAATTGGAAGGACTTTATCGTTTTGATTATTCTATTTACTATTTTTATAGCCGCGGTAAGTAGTGTTAAGTTGTTTAAAATATGGATTGTTAATTTGATTCGGTTTAAAGAATTTGAAAATAATACATTAACCATTCAACTAGAACAGCTCAAAAGTCAGATTAATCCTCATTTTCTATTCAATACACTCAATAATATCAATTTTTTGATTGATGAAAATCCCAAATTGGCTTCAAAAGTTCTAGTGAAACTGAGTGATATTCTGCGAAATCAATTATATTTATCAAAAGGGGAGACGATTGAACTGGGAAAAGAAATCGTGGTATTGAGGAACATTCTCTTTCTGGAAGATATCCGTCGGGATAAATTCATAGTGGATTTTCAGGTTGATAGCGATTTGGAACAGATTCATGTACCGCCCTTTCTTTTTATACCTTTTATAGAAAATGTGGTCAAGCATGGTGCGCATCAAACCATGGAGGGAGGTTTACATGTCCAAATCCAGTTCTCCATAAATAATCAGCATATTTGTTTTACATGTATCAATTCACAAAAAAAGAAACAACATACAGCAGCGTACGGGGGCCTAGGACTGAGTAATATTCGTAAAAGACTAGAAATCCTTTATCCTCAGGCGTATGATCTACAGATAGATGATGGTGGAGATATATTTAAAGTTTTTTTAAGTATTCCAATAAAAGGTTGATATGGCTAAAGATAAGTTAACGATAAAATATATTGTCATTGAGGACGAACCCTTGGCTAGGAGGGGGCTGGTGAAATTATTAAAAGAGTATGACTGCTTGGATTGTATGGGTATGTATAGTAATACAGAAGATGCCCGTATGATCATGGAAGGGCAGCAGATCGATTTGGTTTTTTTAGATATTCATCTGCCAGAGGAAAGCGGATTGGAGTTCGCAAAGCTTGTGCCGGCACCTGTCCAGATTATATTTACGACAGCCTATCCCCATTATGCTTTAGAAAGTTACGAATTGAATGCTTTAGATTATCTTTTAAAACCTATTGCCGAAGACCGTTTAAAAAAAGCTGTGGATAAAGTGATCAACTATTTTCAAAAAAATGTCACAGAGCAGGATGTCTTGCCAGAGACTGATCATATTTTTGTAAAAGCTGATCGTAAACTGTTTCGATTGGAATTGATTGAAATCCAGTATATTGAAGCCATGAAAGATTATGTGATGATTCATACAAAACATAAAAAATTAATGGTAGCCATGAATATAAAGACTATTTGTAATCAATTGCCCGGATCTGACTTTGTTCGGGTCAACAAGTCATTTGTTGTCAATTTGAATAATATTGAGAGCGTGGATAATCACTGGGTCACTGTGGCTGGTTTTGAGATGCCCTTGGGAGCTAGCTTTAAAGAGAATTTGTTAAAGCGTATTGAAAAGCACACTATTAATCGGTAATATGGGAACAGAGGAGGATGTTAAATGCCTAGAAGTATAACGGATGCTGACTCTGATCTATAAAAACAAAGGAGATCTCCACTATGAAACCTCCTTTGTTTTATTAGAAATGGGTCAATCCACCCTTATGCTTTTGCTTGAATGGGTTTGTGCACTAAAATAACCAAATACATATGGGCTAATATTTGTTGGGGGATTGCTAGGGGTTATGCCTGCACCAGCAGATTGTTGCATGAGACTATACCAATACTGATAGACGTTTCTATCCATCCCGATCATCTCGACACGAATTTTATCTCCAGAAACAATATCGACATCTTCCTTGGGTCTTAATGTTATGCTAACTTGATTTCCATTGTTAAAATCGTCATTTACAGCATAGATATCATTGATTTGCTTCTCATTGACAAAAAGGACAAATCGATACTGATTAATTTGATCTTTTGGATCCTGGTAGAATACTTTTATATTCCGTGTATCTTTTTCTCCGAATTTGGGCTTTTCTGCAGCAATCGAATCTAGTGTTACCACTTGAGGCATCTGCGATATCGCCGTATATTTATTTTCATTAACATGAACTTCAAAACTGTAGGTTTTGCCGGGTATTCCTGTAAATGATTTTGCAATATAGGTGCCTGCACTCGTCTCGCTAAATACAAATTCATTTTTTTCATCATCCCGGACAATAACAGTAGCACCTGACACTGCTGGATAGTTGTTGCGATCTGAAAATGCGATATTTTTACTGAGCTTGATTTCCTGTTGTTCATCAGTATTGTTAATGGTACCTTCAATGACAAGCTTGCCTATATCATCGTCAACTTGAATATCAATGACTTTTTCACAAGAAGTCGCTAAAATAAAAAGCATCAGGATAAGCGAATATGGAATATATGTTTTCATGTTTGTTCTGATTTAAGATTAAAATTTAAAATTCCAGGTAACAGAAGGAATGGGCACTCCAAAAATACTGGTTTGAACAGCCTCCGTTGCATGAGGCACATTTTTGCTGTCTTTGAATGTAATGCGATATGGATCTTTTTGTGCATATACGTTGTAGACGCCAAATGTCCAGCTCGATTGGAAGTATTTACCAGGCTTGCCTTCATACGTAGCTGCTATATCTAGACGGTGTGTGGGAGGTTGGCGATATGCATTTCTTTCTGAATAAGAATAGGTAGTATGACCACCGACATGATATTTACCTGTCGGATAGGTTACGGCTTTACCAGTTCCATAAACAAAATTGCTGGAGAATGTCCATTGGTCGTTGTATTTGTAGATAGCTACTAAGGATAGGTCATGTGTCCTGTCATGGGTGGCAGGGTAATATCTGCCATCGTTGATTTCCTTAAATTTACGTTCCGTCTTGGACAAGGTATACCCAACCCATCCATTAAACTTTCCATATTTTTTCTTCAGAAATATTTCGGTACCATAAGCTCTACCAACGCCATATAGTAATTGGGATTCTACATCTTGATTGACGAGCAATTGTGCGGCATCTTTATAGTCGATTTGATTTTGTAGATTTTTATAATAAAATTCTGCTGAAAATTCATAGGTGTTGTCCTTGAAATTTCTAAAATATCCCGCAGAAACCTGATCTGCAATTTGTGGTTTGATATTTTTACTGCTCATGACATACAGATCTGTAGGACTTGAACTCGTCGAATTTGTTAATAAGTGGATGTTTTGTGTGTTTCTATTGTAGGATGCTTTGATGGACTGCTGCTCATTGAGCATATAGCTTACACTGAAGCGGGGTTCTAAGTTGAGGTAATTCTGTACGACTTCGCCTGAATGGTACTTTTTGGAAACCGTGATATTACCTGCAGCATCATAGCTGTTGAAAGTGCCCGGTCCGACAAGCAACATCGAGCTTAAACGTAAGCCATATAGCATACTGAGTTTATCGTTTAATTTCCATTCATCGCTTATATATGCCGCCATTTCATAACCATAGCGATGTTCTACATGTTTGTCGTTGAAGCTCGAACTTGCAGTTGTAGTAATATCTCCAGGAGCAATATCATGCCGTGTTGCTTGTAAACCAAATTTTAAGTTATGGTTGTATGCCGCATAATATTGAAAATCTTGCTTGAGATTGAGGTCTGTAATTTTTGAAGTCGCTTTAAATCCATCATTGCGATCTAGTCCTTCAATGACATAGTTATAATTACTGTAGATGAAAGACGTATTTGAGAATAGCTTGTTGTTGAATACATGGTTAAATCTTACTGTACCTGTTGCATTGCCCCAGTTGGTCCCAAAGATATCCTGCAGTCCCAGTACATCTTTACCAAAATAACCAGAAAGATAGATCGCATTTTTATCGTTGAATCTGTAATTGGCTTTTGCGTTGATGTCATAAAAGTAGAGTGTACTTTTGTTGATGGTTGTATCTGATGAGGCTTTGAGAAATAGATCTGCATACGTGCGGCGTGCAGATATCATAAATGATCCTTTATCTTTTACAATCGGTCCTTCAACTTTGATCCGAGAAGCAATCATTCCTATGCCACCTTGGACCGTTATTTTTTTATTATTTCCTTCATTCATTTTTATATCTAGGACCGAAGACAGTCGACCTCCATATTCGGCAGGCATGCCACCTTTGTAAATACTGACATCTTTAATGGCATCTGAATTAAAGGTGGAAAAGAATCCTAATAGGTGAGAGGCATTGTATACAGTCGCTTCATCCAATAAAATTAAATTTTGATCCGAACCACCTCCACGAACGTAAAAGCCGGTATTGCCTTCTCCAGAAGTTTTTATTCCGGGCATGAGCGTGATACTTTTTAAGATATCTTGTTCACCCAATACCACTGGCAACTGATTAATCTGGCTCATATTGAGTTTTTCAATTCCCATCTGTGGAGATGAAATGTTTTTATTGTTTTTTCTGTTGACAGAAACGACTACTTCATCTAATGTAGATTGCGATTGCAGTGCAATAGGTAACACCATATCGCTATCTAAGGATACGGTATCTGTAAAGGTTTTATAACCTACATAAGAGCCGACGAGTAGGTATCGTCCTGATGGAGCTGAAACAGAATAAAAGCCATAAGAATTGCTTAAACTGCTTGATTGAGGTAATTCTTGTAGTCGGACCGTAGCACCGATCAGTGTTTCGCCGCTTGAGACATCTGTTATTGTCCCCGATATCGTATATCTCTTTTGAGCAATGGATAGATGCGAAAGCGATATAAGAAGGAATAAAAAAGATATTGATTTTAACATTTTTCGAATTTTCTACGAAAGTAGCCCTTTCGTGCAGTCCCATATTTTTTATTATAGGAATGCTGGTAGATATTATAGGAACCTATGATTTTAGGCTGTTTTGTTAGCGTTTGAAATGATAAATGAGATTTGTTTTTCTCTTCTTTCGAATCCCAAATATCTTTAAACAAAAAAAGCTAATCTTGCGATTAGCTTTTTATTGTGATCCCGCTGGGATTCGAACCCAGGACCCATACATTAAAAGTGTATTGCTCTACCAGCTGAGCTACGGAATCCTTTCTTTTTGGAATGTATTCCTTTTTTGAAAGTGATGCAAAGATAGAATTTCTATGCACATACTCCAAATAATTTTTGAACTAAACTTTTAAGTGCCTAATACACCGATATATTTATTTATATAGCGGTCACGATCTCGGGATTTATACTGTTGTATATAACGCGGATGCTCGAGAATTGTCAATTTTTCAAACAACTGCTCTTCTTTGTTTATTTTTTCAATAAATGTTGCATTTTTTTTCCCTAATACAAATGCTTCACTGGTATCTAGACCTAAGCTTATATGTTTTTTCAGCGAGGTTATCATAAAGGGTTTAACCAGTTCAAATAGATTTTTATCGTCGTAATAATTGGCGTTGATCCATTTGTTCTCTTTTGTTCTTCTGACAATGGCTAGGGGAAAAGGTGAATTGATATAATATTGTTTGTAAAAAGCTTGTGCGCCTCCAAATTCTGCGATCATATCGTAAAGGAAAACAGATGAAATTTCATGTGTGTGTGCCGATCTCATTGGAATACCACAAATGTGTTCCAAACGTTTGGTGTCCGTAAATGGTACTCCAGTGACACCAGCACCATGACGACTCGGATTAATGCCAATGATGAATTTACGACTCGATGTGTCGTTGTAATAGGTATGGTAGAATTGTTGCATAACGACCAAAGTTTCCGGATTTCCTAAATAAGGATTTAATACTTGAAAATCAGGAGGAAGATCACCTTGATACTGTAATTGTTTATTGAAGTCAATAATTTTTTCTGCTAAAGTTTTAGTGGTAACCATACAATGACGTCGCTAATTTTTTAATTTACAAATTTATTTTGTTCTATCGTTAAAGGATATTCAATTCAGTCCATGATAATCTTCTCGATCCCTATCTTAAGAGCAGTACACTTAAGCCTAGATGGCTTAAACATAGAGGATATCATATGATGTTGTATTAAAACAACAAAGCCGATCGAAAGATTGGCTTTGTTTGTCATTTTACCTGCTGTGTTGTGTATCAGGATTTTAATATTTTACCCATATGGGGGTAGGGGCAATCTGATTTTGATATCTAGTCTTTAATGCTGTTATAAAACAATTTTAGTTCCTGTAGCCAATTTATTGTTTTTTGCAAATACACCACATAAATGGAATAACAATCGGGCACCTACATTACCATCCCAATCATCTTCTCCTGGTGCAACTTCGACCAAATCAATACCAACGATATTTTTATCGCTATTGGCCAATTTGCTCAACAAATAAGTTGCTTGCTCATAGGATAATCCGCCCGGTACAGGAGTTCCTGTATTTGGACAGTACCAGCGTTGTAAAGCATCGATGTCAAAGCTGACCGCTACATCTTGAGGTAGCTGCGCTAAGATTTCATCACACTGATCTTTCCATGTCTTTCCTTCAAAACTGTTCGTTTTTAAATCGGTATCGGTATATACTTTAACTTTATTCGAACTTTTTACAGCTTCCAATTCACCTTCACTGAAATCACGAATACCAACTTGAACGATTTTTTCGATCTGAGGAAGCTGAATAGCATTGAACATAATAGAAGCATGGGAGTATGTGAAACCTTCGTATGCATCGCGTAAATCCATATGCGCATCAAAATGTAATATGCCAAATGAATCGTGGTTTGCAGCTAAAGCCTGATAATATCCTAATGGGGTCGAATGATCACCACCTAAAAGAATCACCTTCTTGCCTTTATTCATCCAATATAAAGCACGTTCTTTTACTTCGTCATTGAATTGCTGTGAGGCTTTGTTAATCTCTTCTAAGTTATTTTTTAATTCGGGGATGCTATCGATATCCTCACCATTTTCTAAAGCCTCTATAATCGGTTGGGCTAGATTTTTATATTTTTCACTGTTTTCTAACCAGTGCTCAGGAGCCTCGTCCATGAAAATTCCTAATTTCCATAAATCCGGAAATTCTTGATGCAATAAATCTACTTGAAAAGAAGCATTTAAAATAGCATCAGGACCATTGCTAGCGCCACTACCGTAGCTGACGGTCACTTCCCAAGGTGCCGGTATGACGATAATATCACTTTCTTCTGCTGTAAAAGGAAGTCCATATATGCTTGAATCTGGTAAGCCAGGTTGTGATGGATCGAAATTTTCAATTTTTGTTTGCTTTGTCGACATGTTATGAATCACTAGTTGAACTGCAAATATAAAAAACTTAACTGCGTTAAAAAAAGATATGTTGACCGAGTATGTTGGCAGTAAATGAAAAAGAAAGGTTCAGTAATTTAGGGTACCTTTGCGGTCTACTAAAAGTATAAGAAATAAAATGGCAGAACAACGTATCCATATCTGGGCAGGAACATCAACTAAAACAGAAGATCAATTTTACAAATATTTTGATCAAAGCAAGTTTATTAAAGATTATCATCGATTTAAAACGGATGAAACTTATGCTAGAAATGCTCCTGACTTTAACCTGAGATCCCAGTTCAGTAAAGCAATTGACAAGCAGTACGATTACGATGTCGATTGGATCACCGTTTACTACAGTCGCAAAAAAATGAGCGTTCAGGCAGCCATTGAAGAACTACCGATATGGAATGACCAAACAGAAGTGGAGATTTATCAAGCATGCGTGGATAAAGGAATATCAACGGTAAATGCGATATTATGTTATGCCGATGCAGAACTTATCATAGACAAACCGCTCGGTAATTATAACGATATGATCTATATTGGAAGTTTCAACGTACCTGCATAATACATACCATAATCAGGATCAAAATAATGATGTATTGTATCTGTTTTGAATTCTGGTAGCCATCAACAAAAAAGCTAATCATAGGATTAGCTTTTTTTGACTTTCTATTTTCGGTGAAAGCAAGATAATTCCTGCAGATGATGATGCTTTTTCAAGATCATATTTTCAAAACTTCAATCTAATCATCAATATTCATAAATTTTTCTAGTTCTTGAATAGACTCAAAACGATCTAAAAAACCTTGGAAATAAGTAGACCACTCATCATTCATGCCTGGATCCTCCTTACTTTCCTCTGTATTTGTAACTTGTCGAATTAATCTGCATTTTAACATATCAGGTGCGGCATAGGACATCATATGGGTCTGGGTTTCTGACCATACTCCTCCTTTATTCATCCATGTGTAACTGAGGTTATTGCCTACAATCATCGTCATTTCTTTAAGAAAGTCATACTTCTCAATTTTCTTGTTATCAACATTGTAATTGTATCGGGTAGCAGTACCGTTGGATATCCTTACAATAACGGCTAATTTACTGTCTTTGCTATTTTTTAGCACTCCAGCCCAAATTCCTTCGTAAGAATTAGGAGTGGCAACATGTTGTCCTCTTGCAGTTAAGAAAAAGACAGCGCAGATGAGCACAAGTAACCATCTACAATAGTTGGGAGTTTTGTAAATGGCGTTGGAATATAACCGTAATTTCTTCCTTTTTAAAAAAATACGGTGAAATCTGTTTTCAGAAATCAAGTCAGTTGAAATTGCTGTTTTCATAGGTAATCAAGTTTAATTGTACAATGAATAGGTCCTGAATTATAAATCCTCTTTGTCCGAATCTCATTTGTTTGGCTAACTGTTTTATTTGAGATTCCTATTTTTTACTCCTACACTCATAAAATTAAGGAGAAAGAACAACAGAAAAAATACTCCAATAGGAGTATATTACATCGAAATATAGGATGAATGGCTGTTGAAGACTACCTCTGAATGGGAATAAAAAATGCTCTTTGTAGCCTGATTACTCAAAAAGAAAAAGGCCTTAAATCTTCCGTATCCCGAGCTATAGGTACTCCATCGGGATCTAGAATCATCGATTCCTGAATAGCGGTTTTGTGTAGGGTAGCTCCGCTTGCAATCACTTTATATCCATTTTCATACTCAGTGAAATAGCCGCAAGGAAAAGCGTAATAGCCATTCGGTAGAAGAACCCGTGATTCATGTTGGAATCCCCAAGCGATTACTTTTTGATATAGGATATAGTGTTTAAAAGCTTCATCGTAAGTCATATGATTGATTTTTATGCACGCTGTATTATAAAATTTATTTGTCGTCCAACGTTAATTGCCAAATAATGATTTCCCTCTAAAATCCAGTGTTTGAAGTGTGACATCACTACCACTAAAATTTGCCATTCGTGTTAATTTTTCTCGCATTTCAGTACTGTAATCTGATAAATATAAAGTGATACTAGGCGCAGAATAACTTTCATCATTTGTATTTAATGTCACATAACCTTTTTCTTTGTCTGTTAGACCTAACATTGTTTTCTTAATGTCGGACCAATACATTTTAACTTCATATTTGTCACCGTCATTTCGGGTTTCTGCCCGAATAAAACTATCGGTCATTTCCACCGTGAAATCCTCGCTGCTATAACCGCTAGGATTAACCATCGTAATATATTTCTTATGCTTATTTAGCCATTTTAGTGTTTCTTGTTTATTTTGAGCACTTACGCTTAAAAGCATAATAGAAAATAAGAATGTGAATACGTATTTCATAATTTTTAGTTTATAAGGTTTAATTTTTTATTGCCCGTTTCTTTTAAGTCGTTAACGAATGGAGTGCCATATTTTAAAAAGATCAATCTTTATCTCCTCATCTGTAGTACTGGATTCTTATTTCGGTTTATTATCGTGGAGAAGTATATACCGAGCAGTTTGGCAATTTTTCCTCTATTTTGATAATCTTTTCCAAGATAGCATCTCTGTCCGAATCGTCGTCTTCATCGTTCGGGGACACATAAAGCTCCTTTAATTTATTGAGGTTAGTTAACGCATCTACATCTTCCAATCGGATTTTCGTCTTCCAGACATCCAGGTACTCCAGATCGGTTAGTTTATTGATATCTGGCAAGCAGGCTTTGGTAATTCCTGCATGCTTCATCAGCGTTAGGGTTTTCAGTTGTTTAAAATCACTTATGAATTTAATCCCAACATCCGTAACCTTTGTTTCTTTTAAATAAATATGATGAACAATGGAAACTTTTGCGGCAATCATACCGATGTATTCATCATCAACATCCATATCGTCAATCGCGGTAAAACCAGGCAACTCGAGAGGGATATGTTTGGAATCCGTGATGTGTCTAAAGTGCCACCAAAAATGTTTTTCTGCTCCTTTGAGTTTCATATCACCTTTTTATTGTTTTTAATTTATTTGACCAAAATGAATAGCTCGAGAATAAATGGTGATTGCAGGAGGTCACTAAGATAAAGTCTCATAGCGTAAACTCGACTTAAGATACCTCTACAAGTTCTTGAAATAATTCCTCTAACGTATCATAAATCTCATAACCATCATCTCCTTTCATCATGATATACATGACCACCATATCTGATTGGTCTCGACTGGTTTTACCACCTTGAACACTCGTTATATCTACACTATTATCGTCGAGTGTGAGTGCAAATAAGAATGCTTTGTTGCCCCGTTTTTTATCAAGCTCATCGTTCAAGCTTATTTTTTCAATCTTTGACGGATCAAAAGAATAGGTAAGAGTTAGATTCTCATAACCACTTCCCCACGATGTCACACTGGTAAATGAAACCCATCCTTTCTTACTGGAATGTGCTGCAAAATTCATGTAAGTATGAGTAATGTGCGTAGGACTGTTTTCGCTGGTCATTATGCGAACGTTTTTTACATTTTGAAGCAGGTCATTGATGTTTTTAATGACCTCTGATTTGCTTTGCGCAAAAAGGTTGAAGGAGCATATAACCAATAGGAATGCCAATACTTTAGATTTCATAATGTTTAGATTTATTGATCTCAGATGTAATTACTTATGTTAATCAATCCTAATTGTCAAACTGAATAAGTTCGTTGATGTAGTATCACTTTTCAGATCTAACTTGAAGCGGATATTTGTTTTCTCTAGGTAAATTAAAACAAAATTAAAAACAAAGTATAATGGATAAAATACCCCAAAAGGAGTATTTTTATTGGGCAATAAGAATAGCGTGTTATCATAATTTATTATAAGGGATTATTTCTATAGCTAATATCGATTTAACGATATTAAATCAATCCCTGCAGTGTGCATTGGTTGATGAGTTGCGTAATGTTTTTGCAATCTGTTTTTTCAAGAATATTTTGACGGTGTTTTTTAACCGTAATGGTCGCGATAAATAATTTTTCTGCTATTTCGCTGTTGCTCAACCCTTCGGCGATAAGTTTCAATATTTGTATTTCTCTTTTTGAAAAAGAAGGTAAAGCTTTTTCCGGAAGGCTCATATTTAGGAAAGAGGGTTCTCCATTGAGACCAATAAGAGATATCTTTCGTGTATTTAAGCTGCTCAGATGATCAATTCGCGTATGGATGTTAAGCGATTTACCCGATCTTCCATCTGTATCGATGCTGAGCATGATTGCTTGATGATTTAATAAAACATATTCCCCATTTTTCATTCTGCTTCTGAAGCTATAATTCATTTTGTAACTGAGCAGTTTTTCTGTTGCAATCCGTTCACGAAAAAATCTATTAATAAAGGATTCCGCATTTGCTACAAAATCAACATCATCCGGATGAATGGTAAGCAATATATCATTGAACGTGACTACCGCCGGATCAAGACCATGAATCCCTTCAATATCACCGTTTACGTGTGATAAAGACATATCATAAAAATCTATCACATAATAATAAAAAGGTCCTGTACTGATTACAGCATTGGTGAGATTGTCAAAACCAATCATAGGGTAATCGGTGTTTTGATGCGCTCTGGTTTCCAGCCAAATGTTATGCAGTTTTTGTAGATCGGTAGTCATGGCTTGCGGTTCAATGGTTTTGTAGTATAAATTAAAAGAATAAATTTCATTTTTCAATACGCTTTTGAGAAAAAACTGGATCAAAGAAATATTGCCTGTCGAAGTAGCTTAACTTTGGCGATCGGTTCTCGCACAAAGCAGATCTAAAAAAGGACAGGTGTTATTTACTTTTGAATACACCCATCAACTTGTATAGCATATCGAATATATTTCGAATACCTTTTCTGTTGGCTAATTCTTCTTGCATAACTACTTCTAGTGCGTCCAATACTTTTTTACAATCGGCAATAGTGACTTGGGACAATTCTGATACTTTTTCTAGTGTTTCTTTTTTGTTCATTTTGTATTGATCTTAGTGACCTTACAAAATTATCGATCTCATAAACGTATTTTTGAAATACGAGACAGAACACTGGTTTTCTGCGATGAAAACCGATTCTTTTACTTGTAATTATCTTGAAATTGTAGAAATAGACGAAAACAAGCTTTTTTCATCTGTTAGAGTGGGGACGGCAATTTCCACATATGATCGTCGAGCTATCTGGGATCGAACACGGTCAACCTTTCTTTCGAATGCTATTGTCTTTAAACAAAAATACGGACCTTGTGAGTCACTTTTCTGATGATCCAAATAGGAGGCTAATATCAACTCTTAATTCGTGGTCACGAACGATCTGATATTTTGTTTGATCGCCGCATGTAGTTATTGAATGGGATCGGATGATAAGGCTCAATATTTAAGTGTGACATTTTTTTAGACTTTAATTGATATTATTTGAAATTTTATTTGGTAAAAAAACAAGGTAAAATTTCATTTATTTTTTTTAAAGTGTTAATTCATATTCCATGTCGTTGTCTTCTAAATCTACGACTTTTATAAATTTAAGACGTTCAAGTAACTTGATTGCTTTGAGATTTTCTTTTGATGTAATGGCCCAAATACGTGTTAAGCCTATTTCTTTTAGTCCAAAATCAATTGCCAGCTGCATTGCGTTTGTCATAAAACCTTGTCCGCAAGTTCCTACAATTTTATTAGTTACATGATCTATAATACCCCAATGTATGGAATTTCCCTGTCGAATATCCTCATCAATTCTTTCTTGCATAACTACCGCCATTTCAAATGTTGTTGCCTGAATGCCATCATAAAACGAAATATCCACAATGTGTTTAACGTCAGTTGGCATAATCTGGCGTAACGATATTTTGTCGTCTTTTATAATGGGGTAACTGTGATACGGAAGTACTTTCATTTTAGTGTTTTAGAATAACAGTCCTTTTTTTTAGCTTATTCAATGATTTTTTATATCTGCTTTGGAGAGGCTATGAACTGCTAATCATTGCTCTTTCCAGTACCGATATTTAATATTTATTTTAAGATCTGGTGTTTTTACAGCCTTTCAATTTTCCTTGTAGCGATGGCGCTCGATATAATCTGTCGGACTGAGCCCATACATCTTCTTGAATAAGGTCGTGAAATGCGTCTGATTTGTAAAACCAAGGGCATAGGCTACCTGAGATATATTCATTTTTTTCTCCAACAACAGCTTTTCAGCTTGCTGTAATCTGATATTACGAATAAACTCGCCGGTAGAAATACCAGTCAGTGACTTCACCTTACGATGAAGTTGTACACGGCTCAGCCCCACTTCGTCCGCAAGAAACTGCACATTGAAGTCCGAGTTATCCAGATATTGGTTGACCGTTTTGAGTATACGTTCCATCAGCTGCTCATCGCTGGATTTGAAGCTGATCGTTTTTATTTTGCCTTCCTGCTGCTGGGCGCCCGAGAACTTTCCCTTTACTTTCATGCGATTTTTGATAAGATTGCGCACAACAAGGTGAAGTTCATCGACCATAAAGGGCTTCGTCAGATAAGCATCTGCTCCTAGTCCAATACCCGCCAAGCGGTCTTCCTGATTAGTTTTTGCCGTCAGTAGGATCACTGGGATATGGTTGGTTGTGCTATTATCTTTGATTTTTTTGAGCAAAGTATAGCCGTCCATGCACGGCATCGCGACGTCGGAGATAACGAGGTCGGGCTGCTCGGCAAGGGCGAGCTGAAACCCGTCGCCACCATGTTCGGCAATAAGTACTTGATAAGCCGAAGAGAGTTCGTGATGTAGAAACTTCAGGATGTCCCGGTCGTCATCTATAATGAGAATCTTATAGTCTTTTTTTGGATTGTCAGTTTTCCTAGATAGCACATCAGCAGAAATGCTTTTAAACGATTCTTCAGACCGAAGGGCACCAATTGGTCCACATATCTCGATGTCTTCCTTTTGCAGGTGTTTAGTGCCCATCGGAAGACTGATCACAAAACGGCTACCGTTGTTGTCTCTTCTGTTTTCGGCATGTATCGTTCCACCATGCAGTTCGACCAGCACCTTGGTCAGATGTAAACCGATGCCCGAACCTTGTCTTTGGTAGTTTGTACCGGCGGAGGACTGGTAGTACCGTTTGAACACATGTCGGATATCACTTTTGGCAATACCGGTACCAGTATCGCTCACAACAAGTTCCAATATTTTACGTTCCTTTTCCAGTTGCTGAACAGCCAGCGAAATTTCAATCTGCCCGCCATTAGGTGTAAATTTAAAAGCATTGGAGACAATATTGTGCATGATTTTTTCAAAGCTGTTCACATCTACCCAGAGAGGGATATCGCTGGAATCGCTGTGCACCAAAAGCTGGATCTGATTGTCCAGAGCCTGATCCCCAAATACGCTGATCACCTGCTTGATATAATCCACCGCATTGACACGGGCAAACTTGAGGTTCAGGTGTCCACTTTCCAGCTTTCGGATATCGAGCAGCTGGTTGACCAGATCAAGGATTCGCTGCGCATTGCGATTCATATTTTGCAGCGTGGATCTGGTCTGCGGATCAGCGGCATTTTTCATGAGCTTGTTGATCGGGCTCATCACAAGGGTAAGGGGCGAGCGGATCTCATGCGACACATCGGTAAACAGCTGTAGCCGTAAGGCCTGCAGGCGCTCCAGCCGCCGCTCGTGCAGGTATTTCATAATGAGGAATAAGAGGCCGGCCGCTAATATGAAGTATACGAAATAGGCCGTAGTACTCAAATACCAGGGCGGGAAAATATGTAGCGTCACCAAGAGACTTGGTGAATAAACACCAAGTTTGCAGGCGCGTATTTCGAGCTCATGCTCGCCAGGGGATAGGTTGTTGTAGGTGATCAGATTGACACCTGGCAACGTAGCATTCCAGCTTTTGTTAATTCCCTTGATGCGGTATTCGTAGCGGACATTTTCGGGACTGTTGAAGTCCATCGTGGACAGTTCAAAAGTAAAGCTGTCGTCATTGCTATGGAAAAAGAACTCATTGGCGGCGATAAGATCGTTATGATAGATGACCCTTCCGCTGGGGGCCATACCGGGCTTAATCGGCTGATTTTTGACATACAGATTGGTGATCATCACGGGGTGGGAGTATGTATGCAACTGTATTTTTTCGGGAAAAAATGATGTAATTCCTTGCCTTCCTCCATAGTATACTTTTCCTTGCGTATCCTGAAAGTGTACACCACGGTTGTAGGATCTATCAACCAATCCGTCCCCAGTATAGTAGTTGACAATTTTTTCGGTCTTGGGATTCAGGCAATTGATACCTTTGAAGGTGCTGCACCAAATGTTCCCTTGCTGATCCCAACCTAAGCCAGCTATAACATTGCTGGACAGGCCGTTATTGGTAGTGTAAATGTTGATCGATCCTGATTTTTTGTTGATCTGATATAGGCCGTTATAGGTACCTGCCCAGATATTGCCTGATCCGTCCTCTAATAAGGAGAGCGTAATCTGTTCGGATAGCCTATTAGCTGTGTATTGCCCAGGGAAGCTATTGTCGTCTGGGTCATAACAGCTCAGACCTTTATGGTGCCCCAGCCAGATGAGACCATCCTTATCGCACAAAACAGTTGAAATCCAATCGTTAGCTAATGTACCTTTTTTTGAATTGCTAATATTCATGCTATAATTATGCGAGACTTTGGTCTCGAGATCATATTCAACAAAACCAGAACCGAAAGTAGCGATGTAGACCTTGTTGTTTTTGCCGAAGGCAAATGATTTTACTTGTCTTTTTTGGCAGATATTCAGATATGTGGACCGCCCTGTGCTGGGGTCAATCTGCCCCAATCCATTGTCATAAGAGCTGAACCAGATTGTTCCGTCCGCCGCAGTTTCCAGTTTATTGATATCCTGCACTGCATTTATTTGCTGGTGTGAGATGCCCTGAGGGTCAGTTTTAAATACGCCTTCGTTCTCCACGCCATACCAAATATTTCCTTGCTGGTCCCGCGTGATCGCGCTGATCATATTTTGAGCTGCTTTCTCCCGGCTTAGGATACGCCAAAACTCAAACTGCTTGCTCTGTACGGGAATAAAAACCAGGCCCCGCTGAAAGCAGCCGAGCCAGAGATTATTTTCTCGGTCCTGCAGCAACGTGCGTATCCGTCCATTTCGGTAATCATTGTCCAGATTAGGCAGCTCAGCATGTGCCGCAATCAGCGGAGTTTTTTCCAGATCCAGATACCAGAGGCCATCCCCCTCGGTCGTGATCAGCAGATGATTTTTGCTTGCTTTGGAAAGCTGGATCTCCGTAACAGTAGACCGGAGCTTTTCCTTGAATTCTACAGCTTCGAATGTATTTTTTTGCGGATCATGTCGGCCGATCTTCGACGGCGATGCGAATACCAGTTTACCGTCAGCCTGCTGTATGATGTCGTAATTGCCGCCTTTAGGCATGGGGAGTAGGTCGGAAATAACACGCTTCACCTGCTTCTGGTCGGTAGAAACCTGAGAGACGCCCACGCGGTCAATGGCCACCCAGATGACATTGTCGCGGTCTTCAAAGATGCTGCGGGCAAACATACCACCCACCAGTGCATTGAGGCGTGGCAATGATACGGCCTGTTTGCGGTTTACTTGGATAGCGAAGATTCCCCAACCTGATGTGGCTACCCAGATCTGACCGTCTTTTTTATGAATGATATCCGTAATGTGGGGCGCGATCTGATCTGGAAAATTGATGCGTACAAATTTGTCGCTGTTTTCATCATAATACTGTAAGCCGTTGTTGCAGCCTACCCAGAGCTTTTTATCACGGTCCAGATAAAGGATGATGATATTGTTGCTGGATACCGAAGTACTGTCTTGCACATCATGAAGATATTGTACAAAACGAGTTCCGTCAAATTTGTTAAGCCCGTACTCGGTGCCTGTCCAGATGTAGCCGTGTTTGTCCTGACTGATACTGTTGGTCAGATTGGAAGAGAGTTCACCAAAGCCATAATCCCTATTGTCATAGATGCGCGTCGCTTGTCCGTGTGCATAGAGTACAAAAGCAAATAATAATATGACTGTCGAAAAAAAATCCCTCCGCATTGGTTTTATTGGTTTATTCTGTTGAAGATACATATTATCGCGCAATCCTGAAAAGAAAAAGGAAGGCTTCGGTAATGAAATCGCTGCTTTTAGCGGTTGTGAAACAAATTGAAATAAATATGAAACATCACCGATTAGTGCCGTAACAAAGCCCAAAAGGAATGTAACATACATATATGCTGCTACCTGTAAGGATGACTAATTTTAAATTCTTGAAATGTGGTAATATCATTGGTCCGTTAATGTTACTGTAACACGATTGGCAGGGCTGCTGTATGGTACTGAATTCAGGTGAGCTAAAATACCAATTCTAAATATTGTAAATAAGATTATCATGTTATTTTTGAATAAAACTGACTGGTCTGCTTTTAGGATCTGTGCAAGCTTTTTGATCGGTCGCGGTCATCGTAACATCCTATTGGTCGCAGTGCTGATCTACTGTTTTTCGGAGACTGCTCACGCTATGCTGCGCAGCACAGCTGATACTGCCGCTACAGGCTTTGTGGTGCAGACCGCACGGCCCGGTTATCTTTCCCTGGTTAAGGATGGTGTGCCGCTACCCATGCTTGTCGATCCACAGGATCACAGGGGGGTACTGCGTGCTTTCGATAATCTAAAAAAAGATTTTGTGCGGGTCACGGGCAACAGCTCCCATCAAAAGGGGAGCGGTCAGTCTAAAATAATTATCGGCACCTACGGCCGCTCGGCTCTGATCGACAGTCTCGTGCGTAAAGGCCTTCTGGACAGCAAAGAGCTGGCCGGGAAGCGTGAAAAGTTTGTGATGACAGTGGTCAAACAGCCGCTTCAGGGAGTTGAATCGGCTCTGGTCATCGCCGGTAGCGACAAACGTGGCACGATCTACGGAATTTATGAACTTTCGGCCCAGATTGGCGTATCACCTTGGTATTATTGGGCAGATGTACCCGTGCGGAAAGCGTCGCAGCTATATGTTAAGCCTGGAGTCTACACGCAGGGGGAGCCAAAGGTCAGATACCGCGGCATTTTTCTGAACGATGAAGCGCCGGCATTGAGTGGTTGGTCCAAGGCAACATTCGGCGGATTTAATGCGGATTTCTATGAAAAGGTATTCGAACTGCTGCTGCGTCTTAAGGCCAATTACCTTTGGCCAGCGATGTGGGGGAGCGCATTTTATGATGATGACCCTAAAAACGGGCCGCTGGCTGACGAAATGGGTATCGTGATGGGTACTTCGCACCACGAGCCGATGGCGAGGGCACAAGCGGAATGGAAACGCTACGGAAAAGGTGGCAGCTGGGACTATGCTAAAAATAAAGCCGGACTGCAGGATTTCTGGCGTGGCGGTATGGATCGAGCGCGAACCTGGGAGTCTATCATTACCATAGCCATGCGCGGTGACGGTGACGAACCCATGAGCGAAAAGGAGAATGTAGGACTACTGGAACAGATTGTCAGGGATCAGCGCCGTCTGATCGCCTCCGTTACAGGCCGACCTGCTGCCGAAACGCCACAGCTCTGGGCCCTTTATAAAGAAGTACAGGACTATTACGATAAAGGTATGCGGGTGCCAGAGGATGTGACGCTGCTGCTCTGTGATGACAATTGGGGTAATGTCCGAAAGTTGCCAGAACTGGAAGCCAAACCCCGAAAGGGCGGTTATGGGATGTATTACCACTTTGACTATGTGGGTGCCCCCCGCAATGCTAAATGGATCAATGTGTCCCAGATCCAGCGTGTATGGGAACAGATGAATCTAACCTACCGACATGGAGTAGACCGCATCTGGATCGTTAATGTCGGTGACCTCAAGCCGATGGAGTTTCCCATTTCATTTTTTTTAGACATGGCCTGGGATCCAGACAGGTTTAACGCAGGCAACCTTATGGCTTATACGTACGACTGGTGCCGGCAGCAGTTTGGTGAAGCCTATGCGGCGGAAGCCGCCGGAATGATCAACCGTTATGCCAAATACAACCATCGGGTTACACCCGAACTACTGAATGATAAGACGTTTAGCCTGATACATTATAACGAATTGGACAGCGTAGTCAACGACTATAAGACGCTAGCCATGGAAGCCTCGCGTCTCCATTACCTGCTACCGGATTCCTTGAAAGATGCATTCGACCAGCTCGTGGCTTTTCCAATCAATGCTTGCGCCAACTTGTATGAGATGTACCATGCCAAAGCCATGAACGACTACTGTTATGAGCGGAATCATCGCAGGGCAAATGACTGGGCCGACAGGGTAAAGGCCTGCTTTCGGCGTGATTCGCTTTTTACCGAACACTACAACCATAGCATCGCCAAAGGCAAATGGGTACATATGATGGATCAAGTACGCATCGGCTATAGCAGCTGGAATGAACCGGCGAAGGCAATCATGCCCAACGTTCGCTATTTATCTGAGCCCGTCGCTGCTCCTGCAGCCAAGGTGTTTATGGAGACGGATGGTTACATAGCCATGGAGGCAGCGAGCTATAGCGCAGCAAGCAGTGCTCCCGGGGTGGAGTGGACGGAGATCCCAGATTTGGGAAAGACGGTATCGGCTATGACAACATTACCACCCACGGTCAGCCTGGGAAACAATACTGCCCTAGAGTACAAAATCCGTGTGAAAGAAAAGCGGCAGGCAAAGGTCATCGCATTATTTTCGCCCACGCTCAATTTTAATGGAAACAGAGGATTGCGCTACGCAATTTCCATTGACGGAGGGCCCGAAACGCTGGTCAACTTTAATGGACATTACAAGGGCGAGCTGGGGCAGTGGCAGGCACGCCGCATCATCGAAAGTGTTTCGTTGCACAACTTGCTACCGGGAGACCATACCCTCAAAATCCGCTTTTTGGATCAGGGTATCGTGCTGCAGCGCTTACTCATAGACCTGGGAGGACTGAAACCCTCTTACCTCGGTCCCAGGGAGAGCGCAGCGTTAAACAGCCGCCATTAGCGCGTCGCCAGTACCTAATTTTTATATATAGATGGCTAATACTCCTGCCCCGTGTCTAACAGTAGACATCGGGGCAGGAATGGGTGTGGCATAACCGAAAATTCGACGATGCACTTGTGAATAACAATATTAATCAACAGCACGTGTTTGCTTCCTACAATAAAGATGTAAGGTAAGATCAGCATTCCACGTGTTGCGGGACTGATCTACGGCAACATTTGTGGATAAACTTGTGCCAGAACAACGCCTATAGCTAGACCTCAGTAATGGGGACAGCAATAGAGCTTATGTCGGAAATACACAGAACAAAGGCTTTCAACTCTCCTTCAATCGAGCTATGATCAACACTGTAAATGGGTGGAAATAAGAGGTAAGGTTTTAAAAGGCTACGAAACATGTTTTACAGATATTTTCTCCCAAAAATAATCCGCCCAGGAATTAGTGATAATTCTGGGCGGAAAGGATTGATAATGGAGGGATGATATGACTGATTTGTTATTCTAAATTTGTTAAGGGAACAAGCCTGAAGTTTGCCAGGTACATTTGGAAATTCTTTACGGCTTGTGGCGTATGGCCATCTTCGTTGAGATCGTAATTAACATAGCCCACTAAAGACTCGAAGCCATTTGTTTGCAGTGATGTCGAATAGTCTTTTAGCGAACTCATGGCTAGAGTTGGAAAGTCGCTAAATTTGAGTGTGATCGTTTTCCACCCATTGTCAAATTTAAACGGATTTAATTCGACACCGCCCGAAACTAATTTTTTCCATTCCCATGCCGTAATATTATAGAGATAGGCATAATTCACGCCACTTCTATTTTTATTCATTTTAAACGGAATAGCACCTGATATCCATGGTGACGGCATATAGAGTTCAAATTGTATCGCAAGATTTTCAATCGAGGTGGTTCCTTTTATATCGCCATTTTTTTCAATCAATGTGTTGAAAGCTTTATAAGCGTAAAATTTAAAGAAGTTACCGCTTATACCATTGTTTGCTGCTACAGGTATATCTGTTTTTGTAGCTGGGATAGCAATCACGTTTTCTGGATTGTGTTGAATGCCTGTTAATGCTGCAATATCTGCTGGATTTGAGTAGATTCTGATCCCGTTATTGCCACCAGCAACCATGGCCTCTTCAGTAAAAGTCTTTAGAAAAATTCCATTCTGGAAAAACATATAAGGAGCTGACGAATATCGTTCATTATCGATATCAATTGTAATACGTCCATATTTTTGTCTATCGATGTTTTCTGGAACAATTACTTGTAAGATTGAATCATTGGCCGATCTTATGGTTCCTTTTGTTGAATCAGGAAAGGTGATGACACTAGCCTCTTTCAGATTTTTCCCATAGATCTCAATAACATCTCCAGCATAGGGCATGGTATAGGATATTCCACTGATCGATGGAATTTTATCTGGATCTCGAAAAATGAATCCCTCAAAACTGGTTTGACCTGTTGCGGTAACAAGCTGGATGGTGTTCAAACGTGTTTGGTCCGCGACGTCACTTCCTGTCGGTATGGTCTCTGGGACGTTGATGATAATGTCAGTGTCGGTCACGTAAATAGGTATAAAAGGTACCTGTGTTCCGTTAAAATAGACGCGCTGTAGCCCAGTAAAACCATTGCCGTGAATACGGATCCAATTATTAAAAAAAATAGAAGATATCTGGGTGGTTTCTGTATTTCTGCTGTGTGACCAGATACCTGTCACCTGTATGCTGCTGCTAGATGAATCTTTTTTGCATGAAAAAAAACTATAACATATCAGCGCTAAGATAAATATATATGTAATTCTCAAATTTCTCATATCAAATTAGTTAAAGTCATAATTTATGGGAGCTGAGGTCAGTTCAGGATCGGTAGTTACATCTGCAGATGGATAGGGCAAACACCAAATATTGGAGGTTGCACCCACTGCATGCACATAAGATCCTGCTGGCAAGTTATGTACCACGGCCTGGGGTTTGTAACCACTCTGGGCGCGAGGAGAGTTTGTCCAGCCTTTGCCTGTCGGATAGAGTAGAGGATCGTACGTATAAGCCCAAGAGGCATAATTGGTAAAAGGGGTTTCCGCATCGCTATCTTTTAGCTTATTGTTTAGAAAGTTGAGGACCCAGTCCATGTCGTAAAAAGATCTTCTTTTAAGATCAGTCCAGTAGATCGTCTCATAAAAAAACTCCAGCCTTCTTTCCGTAAATAAGTTGTCTCGGGTAATAGTGGTTGCAGGTACGAAGTTCTGGATATTTTTGCTGAACGCTCTTTCCCTCACTTTATTAAAGTAAGCTAGCGCGACTGCATCATTAGTCTGTTGTTGTTTTCCGAGGGAAGCCTCAGCGTACATAAGATAGATTTCGGACATCCGTAACATAGGCGATACTAAACCAGTATTGCCTTGAACGGCTGCACCATCGGTGTCTTTACTACTGCCGACGACGAATTTTTTTAGATTGACTTTCGTTTTACCGCTAGGTACAGTCCAGCTTCCAGCGCTTAAGTGAGTTCCTATATAATTGTAATTCTGTCCAGGAACCGCAACACTTCCTCGCATTCTGGCCACTGCACCATCATCAACAAAAGACTTGAGCATATCATAGGAAACAAATATCGTCCCGCCTCCATTCAAGTTGCCTGTTAACTCCCTATTGTAGGCAAGATCATTCAATGGACTCGTATATCCCCATTCAGTAATACCAGGTATAAATTGAATGCCAAATAGTGTTTCCGAATTATTATTGTTTTGAGTTCGCCACAGTTGTTCAAAATCGGGCAACATGGAATAATACCCGCCTTCAACCACTTGTTGACAGAGTTTCTTTACCTGTTCGAAATAGTTATCTGCCAATCCGCTGTTGCTTCCTGCATTGTTCCGGTTTATATAATCGTTTGAGAAATGGTTGCCCATCGCATAATTTGCTGCCATGAGGTATATCCTTGCCAGCATCCCACGCGCACTATCTTTGGTCACTCGCCCTTTTGTATCGGCATCTTTGAGGTATTCGGATGCAAATATCAGGTCGTTAATGGCGTATTGCACCACATCTTCAAAGCGATGTGGTGGTGTCAAGGGATTTAATGTATGGTTTCGGGGATCGTCTATAATGGGTACATCATGCCATAAGTTGGCAAGGTACCAGTAAGCAGCTGCACGCATAAAACGCGCTTCAGCTTCACATGCTTTTGCCTCCGATTCGTTTACACCATTCTCTATCGCTGTCTTCACATAATCATTGATGATGTAATCAGCTTGGGTAATCACAAGGTATAAAGATGCCCAGGAGTTTGCGATATTATTGTAGTTGGCAACTTCAGAGAATAGGGCTGTTGTTATCAATTCACCTGTCACCCCGTCAACATATAAATTACCAGCTCTGGCTTCTGTAATTTCTCGTACTGATGTGTTGGTGGTATACCATGGTCGACAGTATAGAAATGCTGTTGCGCCACGTAAATCTGCTATGTTTTTAAATGATTGTGTTGCCTGCTTCTGTGTTTCTGATGTTACATCAAGGTATTTTTCGCAACTGGAAAAGCCTAATAGAGCAGCGCAGGCTAATGGAATATAATAAAATGCTTTTTTCATGATCAAATCGTTAAAAAGTGATGTCTAAACCTAATGTATATGTACGTGGTGAAGGGACAAAACCGCCGTCAACGCCGTAGCGAAGCATACTTTGACCCGAGCTGGAGCCCACCTCCGGTGTATATCCTTTATACTTTGTGAAGATGAACACATTTTGTAGATTAGAATACACACGGATATTATTGATATTATACCTAGACAGGAATTTGGTTGGAAACCGATAACCAAGTGCAATATTCTGTACTCTCAGGAATGTGCCATCTTCTACAAAGCGGTCACTAAATATGCTATTTTGGGCATCTCTGACGGATATGCGTCCCAATTCTGGATCTGAGCCCGGTAACACGTAAGCATTCCATACGTTCGTGTTTTCTGCATTACCGTCGTGATAACCGATTTTTGCATAATTGGCAACATCTTTTCGGACGTTGCTATAAGTTCTGGGGTTATCCAACGAAGTCCTTAAAATATTAAAGATTTTATGTCCGAAGGAACCATTCAAAAATACAGTGAGATCAAAGTTTTTATAATTGAATGTATTGTTAAACCCAAAGGTGAATTTGGGCAGCGGGCTTCCGATCAATGTCATATCGGCGTCGTTGATGATGCCGTCCTGATTCAGATCTGCATACAGGATATCACCCACATAGGTAGAAGTTGCCAGTCCTTCATTATTGACAATATCACCGATTCTATTTTTAAAAGTCGCAGTGATCACAGTGCTAGTTCCGTCACCATTGTCTTTCAGATAGTCGCCAGCAGTGTTGATGCGGCCAACCTGTTTGTATCCGTAAAATTGCGAAATAGGCTGGCCCTGCATGGTCTGTGTGATGATGTTGGTTCCATTGGAATAATCAATCTGCTGGATTGTCGCTGTAGTAGTATTCATCCGGGTCACCTTATTTCGATTAAGGGTAAATACCAGTCCACTTCGCCAATTGAAATCAGGTTTTTTGATGTTATGTGTATTGAGGGAAAACTCAATTCCTTTGTTTTGTATAGCACCAATATTATAATAAGGAGGAGCAGCAGAACCAGGAGTATTGCCACGGGTACCAGTAAATGAGGGTAACGACAAACGAAGCAGTAGATCATCTGTGATTTTGTTGTAAGCATCAAAAACCAGTTCGACACGTCGTTTTAAAAAACTCAGGTCAAAACCTACATTCCAGGATCTTGTTGTCTCCCATGTGATATTTTCGTTCGGAATATTTGAAGTTGAATAACCGACACCCCAATTGTTGGTGAGGGTATTAGCCAAAATGGCCTGATAAGCAAAAGCGTCTACATTGGCATTTCCTACAGCGCCATAGCTTACTCTAAATTTGAGATCATCAATGGTGTTTTTCAAAGGAGAGAAAAATCTTTCCTGAGATACTCGCCATGCGAGCGCTGCCGAAGGAAAATTTCCCCATCTATGACCTCTTGCGAAATTGTGCGATCCATCTCGCCGAAATGTGGCTGTAAAAAGGTATCGGTCATCATAATTATAGGTACCTCGCGCCAGGAAAGAAACCCGTTTAGTTTCATTG
Source organism: Sphingobacterium sp. MAE (assembly GCF_056711605.1). Taxonomy (NCBI): domain Bacteria; kingdom Pseudomonadati; phylum Bacteroidota; class Sphingobacteriia; order Sphingobacteriales; family Sphingobacteriaceae; genus Sphingobacterium; species Sphingobacterium sp. MAE. Next base: position 1,553,187 of record NZ_CM160044.1, read on the forward strand.
GAATTCCCCGCATTCGAATCATACTCTGCGTCCCCAGCGTCGAGACCAGGGAGCTCGCTTGAGCCATATTGGCGCTCACCCATTAAAAATTCATATCGGGTGGCAATGACTTCATGCCCGAGCATTAATGTTGTTTTGTGCTTTTTACCGAAATCTTTGTTGAAATTAAAAAGGTTTTTGAGTGACCAGAAGGTATTGAAGGATTTCTCATGCCTGGTTTCGGCGTTGGATTTGATCGAAGCGCCAAAAGCATAAGCCGGTAAAAACTGCTGATAGTTATTTGTATTGCCTTCGCCAGTAAGCTCGGATCTAAAATTCATCCATGTCGTGGGTTTAAATTCCAGATAAAAATTTCCTCTTCCTCCAAATTGAGTACGATTACGTTGGTTGAGCTGTGCAATTGCCAAAGGGTTTGAAAATCCCAGATTATTGGCATCGTATTCGGAAGAAGGTCCTCCAAATGTGCCATCGGCGTTGCGAACAGGGATGGATGGTGTTTGAAGCAGGGAGCTTCCTACAACACTCCATGATGAAACTGCCGTAGCTTGCTTGGTGTAATTTCCATTGAGTACAGCTCCCATTTTTAACCAAGGACGTAATTCGGTTTCCTGATTCAACCGGAAAGTGAATCGCTTAAAACCTGACCCGTAGATCATTCCATCTTGATTGAGATAACCAGCCGAAACTGCATAATTGGAGATCGTGTTTCCGCCTCTTACAGCGATATCATAAGTTTGTAGATTCCCCACTCGATAGAGTTCGTCTTGCCAATTTGTTCCCTCGCCTAAGTACTCTGGGTGAGCAAAGTCTGTACGATGGCCATAGCCGAGCACATCGGAGAAAGCATTGTGGTGTACAGCATACTCCCTTAGGTTCATCATTTTTATCTTTTTTGGGAGCTCTTCCAAACCATATTTTGTATTGAAATTGATAATGGGACGAGCATTTTTTCCCTTTTTCATGGTGATAATAATGACACCATTTGCGCCCTGGGCCCCATAAATCGCCGAAGCAGATGCATCTTTAAGCACCTCGATACTCTCGATATCATTTGGGTTTATCCCTGCAAGTGCATTCACGTCGTTATTACCTGTCTGTCCGCTCATAATGACTCCATCGACGACGTAAATAGGTTCATTCGTACTGTTGATCGAGTTTATACCCCGGATTTGAATAGAGCTTCCTCCACCCGGAAGACCTGAGTTGGATGACATTTGCAAACCTGCTATTCGCCCCTGAAAGACCTGATCTATCGTCGTGGGTACCGATTGCTGTATACTCTCTGAGCTGATGGACGAAACAGCACCAGTAAGATCACTTTTTTTCATGGTACCATAACCCACGTTGACGACGACTTCGTCAATTTTCCTCGTGTCCTCTTGTAGAATAATGTCGATCGTCTTACGATTTGAAATCGCTACAGTGATGGATTGATAACCTACACTCGAAAAGCTCAGATTTGCATTTTTTTGTGCTCTTATTGTATAAAATCCATCTTTGTTCGTCTTGGTTACCGTACTGGAATTTTCGATTCCTACTGTGACGCCGATTAATGGCTCGCCTAATGTATTTTTAACGGAGCCCTCTATCTGTGTACTTTGTCCAAATGCATACACACAAGTAGACAGAAAGAGAATGATTAATAGTTGAATTCTCATAATTTAAATAGGTTAGCTTGTTGTTCAGATTTTTCTTTCTGAAAAGAATCTTGTCTTCGATCTAGTTTCTAAACCAAATTATTACTGGTATAAGAAACGACGTTAATTTGTGATGCACCATATTGCAATCGATTGTCAACAGCTGTCAAAAATCGGAATGGTACAGTTCGTCGGAGCATAGGAATTAATATTCCCGCATTTGGATTTTTCATAACTTTATTAGAATTTATAATTGGTTTTAGGACTATTACTTTGACATGTGTCGAGTGCTACAGCCCTTATGATTATAAATGTCGTAATAACATTTTAAAACTGAAATATCTCCTTGTTTCATAAACATTGTTTTTTGTTACATCGCTTTTAACTCACTGTTACACAGGTGTAAAATGTGGTTGGAAATTCCACTTTATAATTTTCGGTGATATGTCCAATCTTGTCTAAGATACCAACAGCGGTAGTAGCATGTCGATTTCAAATCGGTCTTTTAGTAGTTAGTTCAGTGTTAATTAATTTTTTACAGATGTCGGCAGCGGACTCGCTAGCAGAGACGGGAAGGCGCCGAAGCACTTTGCCATAACCAGGGTAGGGTCAGTATTTTATCGGGTCAAAATACCGCGCATTAAAGGGAATAACATGAAGCATTTTTTAATACCCGTTTCTGATAATTTAAACTATGTACCCAATAGGAGACCATTCTTTGGCTATCGTTCAGTTACAAAGGAGTTTCGAAGTCATTTCAAAATGATTCATTTCATATCTTAAAATATGACTTTTATCAGCTATTTAATATATTCAGACATTTTCCAAGGATATTAATTTTTTTAAATATTTATTTTTGGTTTTGCTTCTGTTGAAAATTATTGAGAAAAGCATTAATAAATAAATTAATTTTTGATCAGTATAAACCTGTATTACCGTAAATAACTTAAACACTGAATATGCTACATAGAATAAAAAAAGGAATGCTCATCTTATTATTGTTGTTTATGACGCAAATTGTCCATTCTCAATGGAAATTCCAGCACACGGCGTACTTTTTTATAAACTAAGCCGAATACAGTAGTTCTAACCTAATTGAGCTTATAAAGTATAATAAAATATAAATCTAAAAATATCATTAAAACCAATTGACCAAATAAATGATGCGCTATTTACTCATATTGATTCTGACAGCAACTTTAACAAGGCTATTTGCTCAAAATCCAATTATACAGACTACCTACACCGCCGACCCGGCACCAATGGTTTACAACGATCGACTTTATGTCTATACGACACATGATGAAGATAAATCCACGTGGTTCAATATGAACAATTGGCGCGCTTATTCGACCAATGATATGCTGAACTGGACCGATCATGGTAAAATACTTCCATACACCGATTTTGAATGGGCCAAAGGAGATGCTTGGGCCGCACAATGTGTGGAGAAAAATGGTAAGTTTTACCTTTATGTTCCGGTTATCTCCAAGCTGAACAATCGTGGTGCGATAGGAGTCGCAGTTGGTGATAGTCCTTTGGGACCATTTTATGATCCATTGGGTAAGCCACTCGTGCAAAGTGAATGGGGAGATATTGACCCTACCATTTTTATTGATGAGGACGGGACAGCCCATATGTATTGGGGTAATCCAAAATTGAAGTATGTGCAATTAAACGAAGACATGATATCTTACACAGGACAGATTATTGAGGTACCAATGACAGAGGAAGCGTTTGGAAAAAGAAATGACAATCCGGAACGCCCGACCAAATATGAAGAAGGCCCGTGGTTGTATAAGCGTAAAGAGTTGTATTATTTGTTTTGGCCAGGCGGGCCGCTTCCCGAGTTTATTGGTTATTCCACCAGTAAAAGCGTAAAAGGTCCATGGAAATACGGCGGTATTGTTATGCCTGCAGAAGGTGGATCATTTACTAACCATCCCGGTGTTATTGACTTTCGCGGTAAGACGTATTTCTTTTATCATAATGCGGGCCTCCCGGGTGGAACTGGATTTACGCGTTCGGTATGTGTACAAGAATTAACATTTAATACCGATGGAACTATTCCACAGGTTTCAATGAATGAAGGGATAAAAAAGGCTATCGCAACATTAAATCCGTATGAGTTGACTCAAGCAGAAACCATTGCGTGGTCAAAAGAGGTAAAATCTTATCAAAACAATAAAGTAGGCGTATTTGTAAAAGCCAAAAAAAGTGGAGCTTTTACTGCTGTTAAAAATGTTGATTTTGGTCATGAAGGAGCGGCATCCTTTTTTGCACGGGTAGGAACGACTCATAACAGCGGTGTCGAAATGCAGATTCGATTAGGATCAGAAAATGGTCAGGTTGTGGGTTCTGTTAAAATTCCATTGACTGGAGGCGATGATCGTTGGGCAGCAGTTGACATCTCCTTAGAGAAAAAATTAAAGGGAATACATGATCTTTATTTTGTTTTTCTGGGTAAAGCTCCAGAAGATATCATGTTTTTTGATTGCTGGAAATTTGAGAAATGATGGTGATTTTTATCAATCATTTTTAATGCGGCACTTTTTCTTGAAAAAAAGGCTGTTGAAGAGGATTTGTATAAGTATGTAACATTAGAATCCCTAACATCTTTAAACAGAAAAAGGTCGAACCCATCCCAACACTTCTGTTCTCATCCCATTGGATACAAAAAAAGCTTCACACTCTGTGAAGCTTTTTTTTGTGATCCCGCTGGGATTCGAACCCAGGACCCATACATTAAAAGTGTATTGCTCTACCAGCTGAGCTACGGAATCCTTTCTTTTTGGAAATAAATCCGTTTCTGAAAGTGATGCAAAGGTAGAAAAAATAGTGATATGTGCCAATTTTTTAAACAATTTATCTTAGATTATTTTGTTACTGTTTGGTAATGAAATAATTAATTTTTTATTGCCCTATTTTTTCGCATGTATCATTCTTGGGTTTTGTTGCATATCATGATATAATTCTACCATTTTAAACCCTTTTTTACGAAGCATATCAACTGTTTCATCCCCATAATATTGATTAATTTCAAAATATAGATCCCCATTGGCCGTTAAATGTTTCAACGCGAATGAAGCGATTGTCTCATAAAATAGTAAGGGGGCAGTTTCTTCCACAAAAAGTGCAAGATGTGGTTCAAATTCCAATACGTTGGGATGCATTTCCTCTTTTTCTTTAGGTGTGATATAGGGAGGGTTGCTAACAATGATATCATATTGTTGCGATTGAAAAATATATTCCCACTCTAAAATATCAGCATTGACAAAGTTAATAGGGGTATCCAATCGCTGTGCATTGCGTTTAGCTGTTGCTATTGCTTCTTTAGAAATATCTAATGCGGAAATTTGAGCTTCTTGTAGATGTCTTTTCAGTGAGATCGGAATGCAGCCCGATCCAGTGCCGATGTCGATAATGCGCAATGGCACCTGATCTTTGTGATTGCGGATAATCATATCGACCAGTTCCTCTGTTTCTGATCGAGGAATCAATACAAAAGGATTGACTTCAAAAACTTCACCATAGAAATCGGCTTTTTTCAAGATGTGCTGTATGGGTTTCTGCTTCACTAGGTCATGTAGAATATGTGACATACGTAAGCTTTGATCTGCTGACAATACGAGATCTTTATTTAAACTGTACTGCATTCTGGAAAGTCCTAAAACATCTTCAATAACGATATAGAAGATGTTTTTAATTTCTTCTGCGTCATAAAATGTAGCGAGATCTTTTTGGAACAAGCTGTCGTAGGTTTGTAAATTTTCCATTCCTCAAACTTAGATAAATTTGTTTTATTTACCATAATAATTGCAATAGATGGCAAACAATTATTCCTTCAAGTCTTTTTATAGAGCACTCAAGTTGTTGTACAATGAGCGTTATTTGGTATCTGTATGGACAATTATATGATCGTTAAAAATTCGCTATAAATCTTGTGTTTTCTGTTCTAGTATTGTTTTGATACTTTTGTGTATGAATATGCAAGAAAGCTACATGCGCAGGTGCTTAGAATTGGCCATTTTGGGAGCAGGTACTACAAGTCCCAATCCAATGGTAGGTGCGGTTATTGTCTGTGAAGATCAAATAATTGGAGAAGGCTACACCTCACCTTATGGTGGAGCGCATGCAGAAGTAAATGCTATTCAGCAGGTATTGGACCATTATGGAGATGATGCAGCAGCAAAATTAAGACAGTCAATTTTCTATGTCAGTTTAGAACCTTGTGCACACTTTGGTAAGACGCCTCCGTGTGCAGATCTCATTGCAAAATATAAACCGCAAAAAGTTTATATCGCCTGTTTGGACCCGTTTGCTCAAGTAGATGGAAAAGGTGTGGAAATTTTGAAAAATGCAGGTGTGGAGGTCGAAGTAGGGCTTTTGAAACAAGAAGCGCTATGGTTAAATCGCAGGTTTTTTACACGCGTTCAAAAACATCGTCCCTACGTCATTCTCAAGTGGGCAGAAAGTGCTGATGGCTACTTAGGAAAAGAAGGTGAGCAAGTGTGGATTAGCAATGCAGCGAGTAAGCAATTGGTTCATAAATGGCGAGCAGAGGAAGATGCAATTTTAGTTGGGACCAAAACCGCATTAGTCGATAATCCAACTTTGACTGTGCGCGAATGGCAAGGGAAAAATCCGAAACGGATATTGATCGATAAATTACTGACTGTACCAAAAGAAGCTGCGATTTTTAACGATGAAGCTGAAACCATCATCTTCAATGCCGTTAAAACGGAGTGGTCTGGTCATAATAAATATATTGAATTGGAAAATTTTGACTGGTATTTACCACAAAATATTTTATATCAATTGTACCTGATGGACGTTCAATCGATCATCATAGAGGGTGGGGCGAAGACATTAGCTTTATTTATTGAAGCAAATCTTTGGGATGAAGCCCGAGTAATTAAAAGTACCAAAAACTTAGGAGAAGGAATCAAGGCACCTCACCTGCATGGAATATTAAAAGAAAGTGTACAAATTTCAGATGACGAATTGAAAATATTACTTAATATGTAAATTCAGATTATTTGATTATCTTTAGGTTATGACTATTCCTGAAGATCTTTTGCAATTCATATGGAAGTTGCGTCTTTTTCAGACAGACCAATTAAAAACCGTTCATGGTGATCCTATTCATGTTGTACAGGTGGGGGAGCAGAATAACAATGCTGGCCCTGATTTTTTATTTTCAAAAATCCGTATCGGAACAGTCGAGTGGACTGGAAGTGTCGAGATTCATATGCGGGCATCAGATTGGTTTTCACATGGACATCATCGTGATCCTCAATATCACAATGTGATTTTACATGTCGTGTGGGACGATGATCAAGACGTATATTATAAAGATGGCTCGCTGATACCAACATTTAAATTGGCAAACTATGTTTCAGAAAAATTGCTGGACCAATATCAACGTCTGATGGAAGGGCAGCGGTGGATTCCCTGCGAAAATCAACTTCATCAATTGGATGCTTTCAAAATCGAACATTGGATAGATCGTATGGCGATCGAAAGGATGGAAGAGAAGTCCCAGGCGATTTTGGTTCTATTGGAACAATTTGACGGGGATTGGGAAAAGACTTTTATTGTTTGGCTGTTCAGAAGTTTTGGATTTAAAGTTAATGCAAAAGCATTTGAAGCATTGGGTGAACAAGTTTCTACTTTATTAGTGCAGAAATATAGACGTGATGCCCTTAAAATAGAAGCCATGATCTTTGGGCAAGCGGGTTTGTTAAATACAAATTTTAATGAAGAATATCCCCTAAAGCTACAACAGGAATACAATTATCTAAGAAATGCACATGATTTAAAAGAAACTCATTTTCCTTTGTTGTTTTCAAGGATGCGACCGCATAACTTTCCTACTATACGTTTAGCGCAATTGGCCAATTTATTGCAACATGATCGCATGCATCTCCAAGAAATTCTAAAGATTGAAAAACTGAATGATTTTAGAGTGCTAATGGATCAGATTCAAGTGGCGACGTACTGGAAAACTCATTTTAATTTTGGAAAACAATCTTCTTTGATCAGCAATCATCGACTCAGTACAGTAAGTCAAAATATAGTGATCATAAATGCTTTCATCGTATTTACCTTTTCCTATGGAACATATATGGGACTCGAAGAGTTCAAAGAGAAAGCAATGTATTGGTTAGAAGAATTGCCTGCTGAGAACAATAATATCATCGATAAATTTGAACAAATGGGCGTATCATGTTTACATGCAGCACACTCTCAAGGATTGCTGCATATTAAAAATAGATATTGCGATTTCAAGCAATGCTTAAGTTGCGGTATAGGTCTGGAACTGTTGAAAAGATAGTCTAAATTTCCTTCAGTATTTCTGCAATATCACCGTAACCTTTTGATGCGGCTAAATCTGAAGCAGTTTTATTATTCATATTTTTTAATTCGATGCGCGCGCCATTTTCCAGAAGCAATACAATTAATTCAATATTTCCCTGTTGGGCGGCCAGATGTAGTGCAGTCTGACCATTGCTCGGTATACTGTTGACATCGGCACCAGCTTCTATAAGCAATTTACTGATGGCATTATTTTTATTTAAAAGGGCGATCTGTAAAGGATACAAACTTTCTTCATTTTGTGTAGGAATGTCTGGATCGGCTTTGTGTGTCAGTAAAATTCGGACAGCCTCTTCTTTATTAAAATGTGTTGCTAAGGCAAGTGCAGAATAACCATGTGTTGAAATTTCATTCACAACCGTAGGCAATTGCTTAATCATAGCCTCTATGTAATTGTTTAAGCCCGCAGCAACTGCTTCATGAATATTTAAACCTTGGTTATGTTGCAGCAGCACGCGTATGATTTGAGGTTTATGAAAATAACAGGCTAATAATAATGGCGAAATCCCATGACTGGTCTCTTCTAAGATTAAATCGGGATTATTGGTTAATAGTAAATCCAAATCCCTACTATTTCCAGATTCGATGTATTGTTCTAATATACTTAAGCTCATTTTTTCGTATTATACGGTCTTATCGGACTCTAAAATAGAAAAAATATATGATGGAAATCTGGATTTTAAAAAAAATATCAAGATTAATTTAAGCGTCAATCGCTGTGATCGAGCAATTATTTGCGCTCGATCGTGGACTTTTTTAACCTTCTTATTTTCAAAATGTAGCCTTTAAGCCTCATCTGTGGAGACGTAGCTACAGTACACCCCTTTTTTAATAAAATTCTTTTGAAATATTCACACGAATGGTATATTTGTATATGCTCATCCCAAGAGCAGGTTTTTCATAGGTAGATGTAGGGTCGAATATTCCTTATTCGACCCTTTTTTATAGCTTTGTTTTTTAAAAGGAAATTATGTCTAGAAAAATTGTAGTGGCGATAACAGGAGCAAGCGGTTCCATATATGCTAAAGTTCTGCTCAATCGGCTGGTGGAATTAAAAGATCAGATCAGTGAAGTCGGAGTAGTCATGTCCGATAATGCGAAGGTGGTATGGCAAGAAGAATTGCAAAATCAAGATTATAATCAAATACCATTTAAATTTTACAGCAAAAATGATTTTTTTGCACCTTTTGCATCCGGTTCAGCACGTTTCGATACCATGATCATCTGTCCGTGTTCTATGGGCACATTAGCGCGTATTGCGCATGGTATTTCTTCCGATCTGACCACACGTGCAGCAGATGTGATATTGAAAGAAAGGCGAAAATTAATATTAGTGACACGCGAAACACCTCTAAGTCAAATTCATATTCAAAATATGAAAATTATTACAGAAGCTGGTGGCGTTATTTGTCCTGCATCACCTTCATTTTACAGCATGCCAAAGACTTTTGATGACTTAGCAGCTACAGTGGTTGATCGCGTACTGAGTTTAGCAGGTTTTGATTTTAATCATTATCAATGGGGAACAGAATAAGGAAGCGTGGTACGAATATTTTCTAAAATTCAATGCAAAATCGATACTATTTTGTAACTTTGTTCTTTGAAATGAAGCAGTCTAAAGCGACACGTATTAAAAATCATCCTTCCTCTAATTTTCAAAGAGAAAACTTTCTATTTTTATTGAATTCCATTACAGAAAAGATGTTGTTATGCTTTAAAACTTCGAGTACTTACTATTCAAATCCAATAAATTTCAATTTCTTAAACATATGAAAAGCGTATTAATTACTTCTGTAAAAGTGGTTTTGCCAGGAAATGAATTTGATCAACAGGTGGTTGATGTGTTCATTGAAAAGGGAAAGATTTCTAAAATTGCAAAATCGATTGAAGTCGCTGATAAAAATATAGAAATATTTGACGGTACAGGAAATGTACTTTCGGTCGGTTTTTTTGACCTAAATGCCAACTTTGGTGAACCGGGATTAGAAACAAAAGAAGATATCACTTCTGGATCAGCTGCAGCTGCAGCAGGAGGGTTTACGGCAGTTGCTGTCATGCCCAATACTGAACCAGCTATCCAGAGCCGCGCTGAGGTTGCTTTAATTGTGAATATTGCAAAGGGTAATTTGGTGGATGTGCTGCCCATTGGAGCTGTGAGTAAAAATCGCGACGGACATGAAATGGCCGAACTGTATGATATGAAACAGACTGGTGCTATTGCATTCAGTGATGGTAATAGAAGTATGCAGCAAGCAGGATTAATGAGCCGAGCATTATTATATGCAAGAGGATTTGGAGGATTGATCATCGCCCATGCCGAAGATGCATCGATGGCAGGTGGCAATAAGATGAATGAAGGCGTCATGAGTACATATTTAGGTATGAAAGGCATCCCTAATCTTGCCGAATCATTAATGGTTTCGAGAGATTTATACCTTGCCGAATATGCCGAAGCACCCATTCACTTCACTTCAATCAGTACAGCGGAGGCAGTGGATTTAATTAAAAAGGCAAAAGGAAAAGGTATTCAAGTGACGTGCGATGTCGCTGCTCATCAGCTTGTATTTACGGATGATGAAATCGTTGATTTTGACAGTAATTATAAAGTAAGCCCGCCATTGCGCACCAAAGCAGATGCTAAAGCGTTAATAAAGGGATTAAAGGATGGTGTCATTGACGCTGTTGTGTCGCAACATACTCCACATGAAATTGAATTTAAAAATGTTGAATTTCATATCGCCAAAAATGGTATCATAGGATTGCAGACCGTTTTGCCGCTGTTGATCAAAGCTGGATTAAATGAGCAACAGATAGTTGAAAAATTAGCTGTAAATTCACGTCAGATCGTGGGCTTGACTGTGCCACAGATCAAAGAAGGCGAAGCTGCAAATCTAGTATTATTTAATATGAATGAAAGTTGGGTTTTTGATCAACAATCAAATAAGTCCAAATCAAGAAATAGTCCTTTATTCGGAAAAGAGTTAAAAGGAAAAGTTAAATTAGTGATCAATAATGGTCAAATCATAAAAAATGCTTAATAATGGAAGCGAATATTAAAGCGGCTGTTGCTGCAGGGATTAACACCTACGGTAGAGTAGATAACATCGAAACAAAATCAGAATTTCTAACAAAAGTTGAAACCGTTTTTGATACTGATGGAAAATATATCGATAAATTGGCTTTGTTGGACGAAGTATTTGATGACTATCCACTATTCGATGAATTGAGAGAAGTGTATGTCGATCTATTATTGATGAACTTTTTCTCTACAGATATCCAAAAATTGGAAGATGATTATTTAGAATCTGAAGAATGGGAAAAAATCGAAGATGAAACAATTGATCGCGGTACAGAATTGTTGAACATCTTTTTGTATTTACGTGAATGTAAAGATGATGAGATTGAACCAGATTTGGATGACTATTTGAAAGAATTCTTATTGGTTGATGAAGATGAATTCCAAGATGAGCATGAGATCTACGAAGACATCATTGCCAATCAGATTTTAGTAGAGAGCACGTATGCTGAAATTGCAAAAACAGCAAAAACAATCAATCCTTCTAGCGAAGTGTATGAATTGTTTTATGCAGTTTTAAGCTTCTTTAGTGAAATCAATCCAAAAGATGCTCAGTTTCAAGAATACGAAGCTCAGAGTGAAAATAAAGCTTTTGATGCTGCACTATATCAGATCATAACTCAGTTTTATAAAGGATAATGGAAGTTGGCGTAGACAAAAATAGTAAGATTACAAGCATTGTATATGGTGTTGTCTTAGGCGTGATTTCCTTTGTTTTGGGATTATGTTCGATCTACATCGTGAGACCATTGGCAGGATCGTCTCTTTTACAATTTACCAATCCGTTTTTTAACTTCATTTTATTTGTAGGTGTTACGGTTTTATTAACGTTCTGCTTACGTAAGAAAATGGGCGGGATATGGGACTTTAGTAAAGCATTAAAATGTATTTATATCATGCTTGTAATTAACCATTTAGTCGCTTCGGTAAGTACATTTTCTTATTTGGCATATGTCGAACCTACGATTCAAGAAGAGAATTTTCATGTCATGATGAATGCACGGATTGAAAGTATGGAGAAAAGTACAAATTTTGCTAGTGAAGAGGAAAAGCAACAAACGATAGATGCAAGCATCGAACAGATGGAGAAAGATAATGAATCGGTCGCTACAATGACCCTAGGAGCACGCGTGAAAGGTTTTGTAATCACCTTGTTGCCTTATTTTCTGTTTGCCCTATTGTTGGCTGCTTTGACAAAAAATGGTCAAAAAAGTATCGGTAATCCAACAGTTTAAAGGAATAAAATTTAAAAAAATCAATACGTTAAGGTGTTGTCTTATAGACGATACCTTAACTTGTTTATAAAGCAAATATATTGACAATGATCAACGTACATATGGATATTTCAGTTGTTGTTCCTCTTTTTAATGAAGAAGAGTCTTTACCAGAGTTGACCTCGTGGATAGATCGAGTGATGGCTAAACATCAGTTTTCTTATGAAATTATTTTAATCGATGATGGAAGTAAGGACAAATCATGGGCAGTCATCGAAGATTTAAAAAAGGACAATAATAATATTTCTGCCATCAAATTTAGACGTAATTATGGAAAGTCAGCAGCTTTAAATGTTGGTTTCGCAGCCGCACAAGGAGATGTGGTCATTACGATGGATGCCGATTTGCAGGATAGCCCTGATGAAATCCCAGAATTGTACGATCGAATCATGAATAAAGGTGCTGACTTAGTTTCAGGATGGAAGCAGAAACGTTATGATCCCCTAACAAAGACATTACCGACCAAGCTATTCAATGCCGTGACGAGAGGAATGTCTGGAATTGATAATCTACACGATTTCAATTGTGGATTGAAAGCATATCGTAAAGATGTTGTAAAAAATATTGAGGTATATGGTGAAATGCACCGTTACATTCCTGTGATCGCCAAATGGGCAGGTTTCACCAATATCCAAGAACAAGTGGTGCAGCACTATCCACGCAAATACGGTACAACTAAGTTTGGAGCTGGACGTTTTGTGAAAGGTTTCTTGGACCTATTGTCCATCTTCTTTGTTGGGAAATTTGCGAAACGCCCGATGCACTTCTTTGGAGTTATGGGTGTCGTAAGCTTTTTATTAGGTCTCATGATTACCCTCTATCTGATCTGTCATAAATTGATGAGTATAGCTTCAGGAGCGCCATTTCGCGACATTACCGATCAACCCTTGTTTTTCTTGTCATTGACCGCTATTATCATTGGTACTCAATTATTTTTGACCGGTTTTTTAGCTGAACTTGTTTCCCGAAATAGCACAGATCGTAATAATTATCAGATCGAGAAAGTCATTTAATTAACGGGTATGCGTATTGTTATTTTAGGTTCTGCATATCCATTGCGAGGGGGAGGAATTGCTTCATTTAATGAACGATTGGCGCAACATTATCAGCAATTGGGGCATGAAGTAGATATTTATTCATTTTCGCTGCAATATCCTAACTTTCTGTTCCCAGGTAAATCACAGTTTTCAGATGAACCTGCTCCAAAAGGCTTGCGCATTTTTTCAAAGGTGAATTCGATCAATCCTTTTAACTGGATCAAAATAGGTCTTGAGTTGAAGAAAGCAAAATATGACCTCTTGATTGTGCGGTTTTGGATGCCATTCTTTGGACCGTGTTTAGGCACGATTCAGCGTATTGTACGTCAAAATAAGCACACAAAAGTCGTGTGTATCGCTGATAACATCATCCCTCATGAACACCGGATGGGAGATGAGCTACTGGCAAAATATTTTTTAAATGCAGTGGATGGTTGTGTGACCATGAGTAAAAGCGTACTCAAAGATTTAAGAGCGATTAAACCCAAACTACCAGCAGTCTATACCCCGCATCCCTTATACGATAACTACGGACCTTCTATCAGTCTTGAACAAGCACGAGCAGAGTTGAAGATACCTGTAGCCGAAAAGGTTGTCCTTTTCTTTGGTTTTATCCGCCAATATAAAGGATTGGATATGTTGCTAGAAGCTTTAGCAAAAAATGAATTGAAACAAATGAATGTCAAGCTGTTGTTGGCAGGTGAGTTTTATGGTGATGAAGATTATTATCAAAAATTAATTGAAAAACATCAGCTTCAAGATCGCATATATCTCCACACCTCTTTCATAGCCAATGATGCTGTAGGCACATATTTTTGCGCCGCAGATGCTGTTGTATTACCTTATCGATCGGCGACCCAGAGTGGTATAACACAAGTAGCCTATCACTACGATGTTCCCATGATTGTTACCCGTGTGGGGGGGCTACCTGAGTTGGTGCATGATCAGGTGGTTGGAAGTGTTGTCGAACCTAATACGGAAGAAATAGCGAAGGGAATAGTGGCATTTTATCAAGATGATAAATGCGATAGATTTCGTGAAAATATTAAAGTCGAAAAGAAAAAATACAGCTGGGATACCTTTGGAAAGGAAATACTTCGATTAGGAGAGTGATTTTTAATTTTAAAAATTACTATATTTGAATATAAGGGCGCATAAATTGAGGAGAAATTGGTAGCATTTACACAAAGTAGTTTAGATAAGATTGAAGATCTTTTTAAAGATCAGGGATATCGGGTGAGGTATGAGAAAGGAACATTCAAAACAGGAGCGTGTGTCTTACAAAATTCACATGTAGTGGTGGTGAATAAATTTTCGAATTTGGAAATGAAAATTCAATCTTTGATAGCCATCTTAAATGATATTGACATCGATGAGTCACGAGTTAATGAGAAGCATACCGCCATTTATACACAAATTGCTAAACTAAAATCTAAACGTTGAAAATCAAATTTTTAGGAACGGGGACTTCACAGGGTGTACCTGTAATCGCTTGTCAATGTATTGTTTGTCTATCAAATAGTCATTTTGATAAACGCTTGCGTTCTTCTATTTTGATTCATTATCATGACCGAAATATTATCGTTGATACGGGGCCTGATTTTAGGTATCAGATGCTGCGCGAACAAGTTATGCATTTGGATGCCATATTAATGACCCATTCACACAAAGATCATATCGCGGGTCTCGATGATGTTCGTGCTTTTAATTTTAAACAACAATCTTCCATCGATATTTACGGAACACCGGTGCTTCATGAGGCCTTGAGACGCGAATTTTATTACGCATTCTCGGGAGCGCAGTATCCAGGTATTCCAAGATTGGAATTGGTAGAAATAGAAGCGTTAAAGCCATTTTCTTTATTCGATAAGGAGATTTTACCCTTAGAAGTCATGCATTATCAAATGCCAGTTATGGGTTTTCGAATCGATGATTTTGCGTATATAACTGATGCCAAAACGATATCAAGCGCAACAAGAAAAAAATTAACAGGGCTGAAAGTCTTAGTGATCAATGCTCTACAAAAAGAAAGTCATATTTCCCATCTGACTTTAGGGGAGGCGATCGAATTTGCACAGGAGATAGGTGCTCAAAAAACCTATTTAACACATATTGGCCATCGCATGGGCTTACATCAAGATGTATCACAAGAGTTGCCCCAACATATTCACTTAGCCTACGATCAGCTTGAGATTGAGTTATAGGGAAGAATAGAAAAATCCATTACATTCTATTGGCAATGCTTTACATTTTTAAATAGATTTGAGCAATTTCTAAGTCTTCAGGATAAGTAATTTTTATATTTTTATAATCACCCATTACGATTTCAATCGCATGGCCAAGTTTTTCTACTACCGAAGCATCATCCGTGAATGTTGTTTCCTCTTCTTGCTCATAAGCACGTTCTAACAAACAAGCTTCAAATATCTGTGGGGTTTGGACCAACCAAATCTGATTGCGATCAATCGCCTGGGTGTTTGTGCCTTTTGTCATCCGTACAGAATCTGTCGAAGATCTGGCAACAATAACAGCTTTTGATTTTTTTGCCTTTTCAAAAGCCAGATCAATGGTAGACGTTTGGATGAGTGGTCGGGCACCATCGTGTATGGCAATTGCAGATCCATTAAAATCAGGAAGCATTTTTTTAATAAAAGCAATTCCTTTTTTTACCGTTTGAAACCGTGTTTTTCCACCATAGCTAATGGAGTGCGGGATCGTGAAGTGATATTGTTTGCAGAGAGACTTCCAAAAGTCCTCCATTTCAGAGTCGATCGCAATAATGAGGTGAGGTTTTGTTTCACTCGCATAAAATTTTTCGATTGTATGCATAAGCACAGGCTTGTTTTCTAAAAGCAAGTATTGCTTTGGCAGATTAGACTGCATACGGCTTCCTTTACCTGCGGCTACTATTAAAACGAAGTTTTGATCCATCACAATTTGGTGTCAATAAGGGAATATTGGAAATAAAAAACGTGGATAAATAGCCTACTTATCCACGTTAATCTTTTTATGAAGTTGATTAGATAATCAACATGGCATCGCCATAGCTATAGAATCTATATTTTTCTTTTACAGCTTGTTCATATGCGTTCATCACATGCTCATATCCTCCAAATGCAGCAATCATCACTAACAAAGTAGACTCTGGTGTATGGAAGTTGGTAATCATGGAGTTGGCAATACTGAAATCGTATGGTGGATAGATAAACTTACTTGTCCAGTCATTAGCCGGTTTTAGGTGGCGATCCGCAGAAACCGCAGATTCGATAGCACGCATAGAAGTGGTACCAACAGCACAAACCCTTCTTTTTAGATCGATCGCTTTGTTGACCGTTTTTGCAGCTTCTTCCGTAATGATGAACTGCTCAGAATCCATTTTGTGTTTCGTTAAATCTTCAACTTCCACTGTTCTGAACGTTCCTAGACCAACGTGTAAGGTCACCTCTGCAAAATCAACACCCTTTAATTCCAAGCGCTTCATCAACTCGCGGGAGAAGTGAAGACCAGCAGTTGGAGCAGCGACAGCACCTTCGTTTTTAGCATAGATCGTTTGGTAACGGAATTTATCCTCAGGAGTAGCTTTACGTGTGATGTATTTTGGAAGAGGTGTTTCTCCTAAAATCTCAATATTGCGACGGAATTCTTCATCCGTACCATCAAATAAGAAACGGATAGTACGTCCACGAGAAGTGGTGTTATCAACAACTTCAGCGACTAATAGATCATCATCCCCAAAGTAAAGTTTATTACCTACACGGATTTTACGAGCGGGATCAACCAAAACGTCCCATAAACGAAGTTCTTTGTTTAACTCGCGTAACAAAAATACTTCGATAGTAGCACCTGTTTTTTCTTTGTTACCATATAAACGTGCTGGAAAAACTTTTGTATTATTTAAAATCATGACATCTTTGTCATCAAAGTAATCTAATACATCTTTGAAAATTTTATGCTCAATTTTACCAGTGTCGCGGTGTAAAACCATTAAGCGTGATTCGTCACGATTTTCAGTTGGTTCAGACGCCAAAAGAGACTCTGGTAAGTTGAATTTAAATTGAGATAACTTCATCTTTAATATTGATATTTTAAATGATTGCCTGTATATGTATTTAAGTTCCAAATAACAGACTTATCGGAACATAAATAAGCATACAAAGGTAGGTAATTTTTTAGTTAAAAGGGTGTTTCTTTCGGTATTAAATTGATTAATGAATTCATTTTGACATAAAACCAAAACTAAATTGTATTTTAGAACCTGAATATGCTAGTTATAGGTCTCATAAAAGAAAGTGCGAAATTCGCATTGTCAGCATTAAAAGATAATCGTACACGAACGCTATTGTCCTTATTAGGTGTAACGATAGGTATTTTGACGATCATTGGCGTTTTTTCTGCTGTCGATACGCTACGGAATAATATCGAAAATTCGGTAAAAAAGATCGGATCCAATACTTTATATATCGAAAAATGGCCGTGGACAGGGGGACCCGATTTCCCTTGGTGGAAGTATCTGAATAGACCGGAACCGAAATATAAAGATTTTCTTGCACTTAAGGAACGGATTACCACTGCCGATAAAATTGCCTATATCATCAATATCGGTGGCTCTACTATTAAATATAAAAATAATAATGCCTCTGGGGTGATGATTTCTGCAGGTACCCAAGACCAATATAACATACAAAATTTCAATGTTGAAAAAGGAAGATATTTTGTGGAAAGCGAAACTCGTGCAGGGGCGTTGGTAGCGGTATTAGGAGCTACTATTGCCGAAGGACTGTTCCCTAACAGCGATCCGCTAGGCAAATATGTCAATATGTTGGGGCGAAAAGTCCAAGTGGTCGGTGTTTTGAAAAAAGAAGGAGAGGGCGTTTTGATCAATACTTCGCCCGATAATAGTGCCTTTATTCCTTTTGAGCTCGCCCGAAATTTAGTCAATTATGATAATTTTTCTCCGAGCATTGCGATTCGGGTTCTGCCAAAATATTCCTTAGCAGAGGCAGAAAGTGAAATAAAAGTACTGATGCGTTCTATACATCGTATAGCACCACAGCGCGAAGATGATTTTTCTATCAATCAAACCACTATGATTACTTCACAATTGGATAAATTGTTTGGTATTGTTAATTTGGCTGGGTTTTGTATCGGTATCTTTTCCGTTTTAGTTGGCGGATTTGGTATCGCAAATATTATGTTTGTGAGTGTCAAAGAGCGTACCCATATTATTGGCATCCAAAAGGCTTTAGGAGCTAAAAACTTTTTTATACTATCTCAATTTTTGATCGAATCCATTATACTGTGTTTATTAGGAGGGGCTATTGGTCTCTCGATTGTATTTTTAATAACCTTGTTAGTAAAATTAGCAATCGGAATGACGATTGTCGTGAGTTTAAAGATGGTATTGTTAACCGTATTAATCTCCACATTAATAGGCTTGATATCAGGTATTGTACCAGCTTTGATGGCGTCAAGGCTAGATCCTGTAGAAGCAATACGTAGCAAATAAGCTATAAAATGAAAATAGTTTACTCTTTAATGTTTTAAGTAGTGAGTTTTTGTGTTATTTATTGTAATTTAAGTTCAGCTTAAACTGATTAAATTATTTAAAGAATAAATGCTATGGGAGACTCCATTAAAAAAGAGGAATTTGCAAGTGAATTATTAGGTGACGAGACATCCGATGGTACTGTTCACCATGTTAATAACCCTGTACTAGACCTACCGACTATAGAGAAAAAGTATCTGGCTCGAGTCAGATCCTACAGCAAAGATCGGAATACATTTTACTTTACTGATGGGGTCGCAAAAGTCGAAATACGTATTGTTTCAGATGAAATTATTCGTGTTCGTTTAGCACCACAAGGTTCTTTTTTGGATGACTTTTCCTATGCCGTTATCGATACCGATCAACATGCGGTATCCTTTTCTGTAGATGAGGATGAAACCAGTTTTTATGTAAAAACAAATAAAGTGATTTGTGCGATTCGCAAAGCAGACTTTTTGGTTTCATTTCAAGACTTATCCGGTAAAGTCTTTAGTGCCGATGACAAACCCATGCATTGGGAAGAAAATCCTGATTTTGGAGGCTACTATGTCTACTGTAGTAAAAAAGCACATGAAGATGAAGCATTCTTTGGTTTAGGAGATAAAGCCACGAATCTTAATCTGCGCGGGAAACGTTTTAAAAATTGGAATTCTGATACCTATGGGTATGCTTTTAATCAAGATCCTCTTTACAAAACAATTCCTTTTTATATTGGTGTGACGGGGGGTGAAGCATATGGTATTTTCTTTGATAATACGTTTAGGACATTCTTTGATTTTGCTTCTGAAAATAAACAACGTACGAGTTTTTGGTCTGAGGGGGGAGAGATGCAATATTATTATATCCATGGACCCAATATGATGGATGTAGTAAAACGTTATCACAGCATTACGGGTACCCATTTTATGCCTCCGCTCTGGGGTATCGGTTATCATCAATGTCGTTGGAGTTATTACCCGGAGCAAAATGTAAGAGAAGTTACAGCTGAATTTAGAAAAAGAGAAATTCCTTGTGATGCCATTTATTTGGATATTGACTATATGGATGGATACCGCTGTTTTACTTGGAATAAACAATATTTTCCAGACCCTAAAAAAATGATTTCAGACTTGGCTGCCAATGGTTTTAAAACTGTAGTCATGATCGATCCCGGAATTAAGGTCGACGAAAATTACTGGGTATTTAAGGAAGGTCAGGAAAATCGGTACTTCTGTCGTCGTGGAGATGATTATTTTATGGAAGGTTTTGTATGGCCAGGAAGATGCCAGTTTCCTGATTTTACAAACCCAAGTGTAAGGGAATGGTGGGGCACTTTGTACAAAGGCTTGGTGGATGATGGTGTGGCTGGATTTTGGAATGACATGAATGAACCAGCCGTATTTGGAAGAGGTACTTTCCCGGATGATGTCCGCCACAATTACGATGGATACCGAGGATCTCACCGTAAAGCCCATAATGTATATGGTATGCAAATGGTTCGATCCACTTATGATGGCTTGAAAAAACTATATAAAAATAAACGCCCGTTTACGATCACTAGGGCAGCATATGCTGGCACCCAACGTTATTCATCCGTGTGGACAGGAGATAATATTGCGACATGGGAGCATTTGCGTATAGGACTTCTTCAGTTACAAAGACTGTCTGTGTCAGGGTTATCTTTCTGCGGAACAGATATTGGAGGATTTACGGGTGAACCGGATGGTGAACTATTTACGCGTTGGATGCAATTTGGCGTCTTTTCTCCATTTATGCGTGTGCATTCTGCAGGTGATACGCGTGATCGCGAACCTTGGAGTTTTGGACCAGAGTGGGAAGCAATATGCAAGAAATTTATTGAAATGAGGTATAAGTTATTGCCTTATATCTATACGGTATTTTGGCAGCAACATCGTTACGGCGAACCGATATTAAGACCGATCTCTTTGGTTGAACAACATATTCCGAAAAATTTAATTCGGGAAGAAGAATTTTGTTTCGGTGATAAAATTTTAGTTTCACCAGTATTAAATCCGGGTCAAAAAAATAAAGTGGTTTACCTACCGGAAGGAGACTGGTATTATTATTTCAATTTACAACCATACGCAGGTTCGCAGGAGCATACGATCGATACACCTTTGGATGAGATGCCTATTTTTGTTAAAGGTGGAAGTGTCATCCCAGAATATCCCGTTATGCAATATACCTTTGAGCACAAAATAGATGCACTGAAACTCAATGTATATTACAGCAAGGGCAAGTTTGACTCGTACATCTATGCAGACCATGGTGATACTTTTGCTTATGAACAGAGTGTCTATGCTGAAAAACACTTCCTGGTAGAAGGAACTGACAATAGTCTGGTGATATTGCAACAAGTAGAAGGGCTGTACAATGAAAGGTTCGATGATTATAAAATCTATTTAGTAGGAATTCCCTTTGAAATAAAAACAATCAAAGCAGATGGTGTCGAAGTTAGCCTGTCAAAAGATGAATTGGGCAACGAATACGTTTTGATAGAAAAAGATTTTAGAAATTTAATTATAGCATAATTTACGATTATTAAACCTCATCGAATCATGGGTCACCCAGTAGAAGTTTTTTCGTTGCTTACAGCATTTGATGTATCCTTATTTAGGGCTGGAAGACATTATAAATTGTATGAGAAATTTGGTTCTCATGTTGTTGAACACGGTGGCAATTCTGGTGTTTACTTTGCCGTTTGGGCTCCCAATGCCAGTGAGGTTTCGGTAACAGGAAATTTTAATGGTTGGAATCCACAAACCCATGGATTGCATGTGCGTTGGGATGGCAGTGGTATTTGGGAAGGTTTTATTCCTCATATCGGTACTGGAGAGGTCTATAAGTACCATATTCAGTCGACCAACGGCGAACGATTGGAAAAAGCAGATCCTTTTGCTCTGATCTGCGAATTACCCCCAAAGACTGCATCCATTGTCGGTACAACTTGGTATGAATGGGAAGACTCCAGTTGGATTTCGCAGCGCGCTGAATTCAATAGTTTGGACAAGCCAATGTCTGTTTATGAAATGCACTTAGGATCGTGGCAGCGCGACCCAGCGGATCCTGAACGGTTGCTGTCCTACCGTGAAATTGCAGACCGGTTGGTCCCCTATATCCTAGAGACAGGATTTACACATGTCGAGTTTTTGCCCGTTATGGAACATCCTTTTTATCCTTCTTGGGGATATCAGATAACCGGATATTTTGCTGCATCATCTCGCTATGGAGGGCCTCAAGATCTGATGTATTTGATTGAATCACTACACCGAAATCATATCGGTGTGATTCTGGACTGGGTTCCTTCGCATTATCCTGGTGATGCACATGGATTACATCGTTTTGATGGCAGCTGTCTTTATGAACATGAAGATCTAAGAAAAGGATTTCACCCAGACTGGAAATCGTATATCTTTAATTACGGAAGAAATGAAGTACGATCTTTTTTGATCAGTAATGCGCTCTTTTGGTTAGATCGCTATCATGTCGATGGACTGCGGGTAGATGCAGTTGCCTCCATGCTTTATTTGGATTATTCCCGAAATGAAGGAGAATGGGAAAAGAACGAATTTGGGGGAAGAGAAAATCTTGAAGCAGTTCACTTTCTCAAAGAACTCAATGAAGCTGTATATCAGCATTATCCTGATGTACAGACGATAGCAGAGGAATCGACGTCATGGCCAGGAGTGAGTAAACCAACATTTGCAGGTGGCTTAGGCTTTGGAATGAAATGGATGATGGGATGGATGCATGATACCCTAGATTACTTCAAAGAAGATCCGATAAATCGGAGTTATCATCATCATAAATTAACTTTTGCGACGGTGTATGCCTATCATGAAAATTTTATGCTGCCTTTATCACATGATGAAGTTGTACATGGAAAACAGTCTCTGTTAGACAAAATGCCAGGTGACGAATGGCAGAAATTTGCCAATTTGCGAGCTCTATATGTATATATGTTCACATTAACAGGTACAAAACTGTTATTTATGGGCGACGAATTTGCACAGACGGCAGAGTGGAATGAAAATAAATCCTTGGATTGGCATTTGTTGGAATATACACCCCATAGCGGTATGCTTAAATTTATCAGCCGATTAAATCATACCTACAAAAACCAGCCTGCGCTATATCAAAGAGCGTTTGTAGAAGAAGGGTTTCAATGGGTTGAACAGGGCGATGATAAAAATAGTGTGTATGCTTATCTCCGAAAAGGATATGAAGAAAAGGATGATTTATTGATCGTCTTAAATTTAACTCCTGTGGTGAGACAAGACTTTCGTGTGGGGGTTCCGAAGAATGGAATCTGGGAAGAAATTTTGAATTCGGACCAACGGGATTTTTATGGAAGTGGTGTAGGTGATCCAGTATATAATTCTAGTACAGTACACTGGATGGGTTTTGATCAATCCATAGTGATGACATTGCCTCCCTTGGGTGGCCTAATATTAAAACGAAAAGCATAATGAAAGTAATACATCTAAGTGTCGAATGTTTTCCTGTAGCCAAGGTTGGGGGATTGGCAGATGTAGTAGGCGCTTTGCCAAAATATCAACGTAAGCTGGGAATTGATGCATCTGTGGTGATGCCTTGGTACGATCGAAAATTTACGCAAGAAAATAAATTTGATCAGATTGCTATGGGTTTTTTCTATCAGGGATCGGAACAGTTGCATTATGAAATATGGAAAGAAGCAAGTGATCAACTTGGATTTCCCTTGTATCTCATCCGAATACCTGGTAAGTTAGATCGGGAAGAGGTGTATTGTTATCCAGATGAGGCGGAGCAGTGGCTGTCTTTTCAACATGCATTTTTACATTGGTTAAAAGCAGATCAAATCATGCCCGATTTGATCAATTGTCATGACCATCATGTTGGATTGGTTCCTTTCTTACTAAAATATAGTCATGACTTTCAACAATTTTCATCTGTAAAAACACTTTTTACAGTTCATAATGGACAGTACCAAGGTTGGATGAATTGGAATAAGGGAATTTTGATGCCAAGTTTTGATACGTGGCGATGGGGACTGCTGGATTGGGATAGTCTGATCAATCCAATGGCGGCGGCAGTTAAATGCTGCGACGCATTTTCTACGGTATCAGAAGGCTATTTGAAAGAATTGTTTGTTGATGCAAATGGATTGCAAGATTTATTTAAGGCTGAATCTCAAAAAGGTTATGGCATCGTGAACGGTATCGATACTGAATATTGGAATCCAATGTTGGATACGCTAATTCATACTCATTACGATTCTACTTCAGTCAAAAAAGGTAAGTATGAAAATAAAAAAGCCTTATGCGAGCAATACAAACTAGACCCTTCACTGCCTTTAATGTCGTTTATTGGTCGATTTGCTATTGAAAAAGGAGCAGATTTATTAGCAGAAATAATTGATCAACTTTTAGGAAAAGTTAAGGCTAAAATGAGTATATTTATTTTAGGCTCTGGAGATCAAGATATACAGGCTGCATTGCAACAGGTCATGGAAAAATACCCGCAACAGTTAGCCGTTTATTTTGGTTATAACGAATCACTAGCACATCAGGTATATGCTGCAACAGACTTGTTGTTGATGCCTTCACGTGTGGAGCCTTGTGGATTAAACCAATTATATGCGCTTCAATACGGGACAATTCCTGTCGTTAGAGGGATCGGCGGTCTCCGAGATACCGTAATTGATATACAAGAGCCTAATGGTTATGGAATTGTATTTCCTGAAGCACGTGTTACCGATGCAACCGAAGGTGTGATCAGGGCTTTAAAAATTGTTGCTCAAGCCGATTTATTATCAGAAGTGAGAGATAAGGAAATGAATTTGGATTTTTCATGGCATAAGTCGGCTCAAAAATACTTGGATTTGTACACTAAATTATTGAATTAATATGTCACACAAAGTAGTCTCTATTGTTTTGGGGGGAGGGCGAGGTACTCGTTTGTACCCTTTGACGGAACAGCGCTCAAAACCAGCTGTACCAATTGCAGGTAAATACCGTTTGGTGGATATTCCGATTTCGAATTGTTTAAATTCTGGATATAATAAAATCTTTGTGCTGACACAGTATAACTCGGCATCTTTAAATAAGCACATTAAAAATGCATATAATTTCAGTATTTTTAGTAAAGGATTTGTAGACATCTTGGCGGCAGATCAGAATAATGAAGGTGATCGTTGGTTTGAAGGAACAGCTGATGCAGTGAGAAGAACCCAAAAGAATTTGTTGAATGTCGATTATGACTATGTGCTGATATTATCAGGAGATCAATTGTATCAAATGGATTACGCCGCGCTAGTCGACTTTCATGTGAAAAACAAGGGCGATGTCACGATTGCTACAATACCCGTAAGCGCTAAGGATGCAACGGGATTTGGCATACTCAAATCTGATGAAAATAATATCATTACTTCCTTTACCGAAAAACCCAATAAAGAAGAATTGGTAAACTGGAGCTCTGAAGTTTCCGAGGAGATGGACAAGCGTGGACGTCATTATTTAGCTTCTATGGGCATCTATGTTTTTTCAAAAGGGATCTTGGCCTCTTTGTTAAAAGAAAATCCAGGAATGGATTTTGGAAAAGAAATCATTCCGGAAAGTATCGATTCTAAAAATGTACTGAGTTACCAATTTGATGGATATTGGACAGATATTGGTACTATAAGTTCTTTCTTTGAAGCAAATATTGGTTTAACAGATGATGTTCCCGATTTCAATCTTTTTAATGAAACAGTGTATACGAGAGCGCGCATGCTGCCTCCCTCCAAAATATCGGGAACCACATTAAATAATACAATCGTAGCAGATGGATGTATTCTCAACGGGGATAAAA
The DNA here is from genome assembly GCF_056711605.1 of Sphingobacterium sp. MAE. NCBI lineage: Bacteria > Pseudomonadati > Bacteroidota > Sphingobacteriia > Sphingobacteriales > Sphingobacteriaceae > Sphingobacterium > Sphingobacterium sp. MAE. Next base: position 1,578,965 of record NZ_CM160044.1, read on the forward strand.
TTCAACGCTCGCTGATCGGTATTCGTTCCCGTATAGGCCATGGCACAGTCATTAAAAATACGTACATGATGGGTAGTGACTATTATGAGCAATTGGAAGATGTATTAGAACTAGGGAGCACCCAAGCACCTCCACCTGTAGGCGTTGGTGAACGTTGCTATATCGAAAATGCAATCTTAGATAAAAATTGCCGTATTGGCAATAATGTCAGGATAAAGGGAGGAAAGCATCTGAAAGATGGTGATTTCGAGACCTATGCCGTTTGTGATGGTATAGTAGTGGTCAAAAAAGAAGCCGTTATCGTAAATGGTGTAACGATTGGATGTTAAGTTAAATTTCTAAATTAAGGTAATTAACCCTGATTAATTACCTTAATTCTATCAAGTGCTGATCATGATTTCGGACTGGAAAAATACCACCTATAATTTGGTTCTAATATTGCTGTTTACATATAGTTGTATGTTGATGGGCGAGATCACATGGCGATATCGAAATTTTGAATTAGATGCCTCATTTTTACAAATTAAGCAAACCGAGGTTACACAGATTAGTTGGTATAAATATGCCTTTTATATCCATGTCATCTCTGCTGTGCTAGCATTGCCAGCTGGATTTACACAATTCAATAAAACTATATTAAGAAATTACCCCCGCGTACACCATGTACTGGGTTATCTGTATGTTGCTATCATTTTAGGTTGTGCAGCACCTTCAGGTTTTCTAATTGGCATGAAAGCAAATGGTGGACTTATAGCGCAAATTGCGTTTACCGTATTAGCCTGTTTATGGTTTTATTATACGCTCCAGGCTGTCCTAAGAGCAAAGATTGGAGATTTCAAAGCGCATACAAATTTTATGATCAGAAGTTTTGCATTGACATGTTCGGCATTAACTTTGCGCTATTGGAAGGTCATATTAGTATATTTTTTTCACCCTAATCCCATGGATTTATATCAGCTGATTGCCTGGTTAGGTTGGATTCCAAATCTACTACTAGCAGAATGGATTATTAACCAAAATAAATAAGATGAAAAGACTTTTTTTTGCAGTGCTTGGATTTGCCGCACTCGCTTCTTGTCATAACAAAACGAATAAGAAATCTTCAATCCCAACTGATTCAGTTGCAGCTGTTGTTGAAAATGAGATTCACAAAGAATTGTATGGGAATTGGGTAGGTGACTTTACTGTTGATGAAAAGGTCTCTGAAGAAATTCTTCAAAATAAGGGAGAATTTCCAGCTGGATTTGATTACAGTCCTAAAATTAATTTGACAATCAAACGCATTACTGCCGATACGGTAATTGGTCAGAATGTCGTGAAAGGCAATTTAAGGCCATTGGTCGGAAAAATCGAAGAAAACGGAAATGTGATATCATTTATCTTGGATGAGCCAGGTGATAAAAAATCTGATGGACGATTTGAATTTAAATGGAAAAACGATACGCTGGTCGGATCCTGGACCGCTTTTGATCAAGGAGTACATGTTAGAAAGCGTAATTTTAAACTGACGAAAAAGCAGTTTGTATATAATGCCAACCTCATGTTGCCCAATGATGAGCATAGTGAACCATTAATAGATTGGTATGCCTCAAAAAAGGAAACTCAGACAGTTGAAGATGGTGACACAACGTATACCTACATCAATGATCTGTATCGGGCAGCATCTCCAGCAGTATTTAAATTGAATGGTTCAAAAATGAAGTTGACAGAAGGAGATCTGAAAAATCTCAAGAAGTTGGATTTAGAGATTATTCGAAATACAATTTTTGCGAGACACGGCTATGCTTTTACCAAAATTAATGTGCGTCAATTCTTTGATCCTGTAGATTGGTATGTGCCAGTTTCTAACGATGTAACCAAAGAGCTGTCAAAATTGGAACGGGATAACATCGCTATATTGACACGTTTTGAAAAATATGCTACAGATAATTACGATCAATTTGGACGTTAACTATGTTAATATTTCTGGATAATGGTGTATATCGTATAAAAATTATCTAAGTTTGATATCTAAATTTTAAGCATTGAGCACTATCCTAATCATCGAAGACGAAGATAAGATTCGTACATTACTCGCTAGAATAATTACACTTGAAGGCTACGAGGTATTTCAGGCATCAGATCTCAAAAAGGGACTGAAACGATTGGAAGAGCAAGATATTGATGTTGTTATTTGCGACGTCAAATTACCCGATGGGAGTGGCGTAGACAGCACAAAAGTAATCAAGCAGAAATACCCTTGTCTTGAAATTATTTTGTTGACAGCATATGGCAATATACCCGATGGTGTGCAAGCTATGAAAAATGGTGCTTTTGATTATATAACGAAAGGAGATGATAATAATAAGATCATCCCCTTGGTATACAATGCTAGTGAAAAGGTTGCATTGGCAAAACGGGTGCAACAGCTCGAAAGACAGCTTGGTGATCGTTTTTCTTTTGATCAGATTATAGGTAAATCTAAAGCGATCTTGAATGCTATAGATTTGGCTAAAAGGGTTGCTGTAACAGATACAACCGTGTTACTGACCGGCGATACGGGTACTGGAAAAGAAGTTTTTGCGCAAGCAGTACATCAGGCCAGTAGCCGCAGTAAATTTAATTTTGTTGCCATCAACTGTGCGGCATTTAGTAAAGAATTATTAGAAGGTGAACTCTTTGGACATAAGGCTGGTTCTTTTACTGGCGCGATGAAAGATCAAAAAGGACTTTTTGAAGAAGCGAATAAAGGAACTATTTTTTTAGATGAGATTGGAGAGATGCCAATCGAACTTCAAGCTAAGATATTAAGGGTTTTGGAAACTGGTGAATTTCTGAAGATCGGTGAAACAAAAGTAACAAAGGTCGATGTACGTATTATTGCGGCTACGAATCGAAATTTAGAACAAGAGATCGCCAATGAACACTTCCGAAGTGATCTTTTTTATCGTCTTTCGGTATTTAGTATCTATTTGCCAGCATTGCGAGAACGTAAACAGGATATTAGATTATTGGCTCATCATTTTACTCAGATATACTCTTTGCGCGCAAAAAGAAAGGAAATACAGCTTTCCTCTGAATACATTACCGCATTGGAAAATCATGATTGGAAAGGAAATATTCGAGAACTTAAGAATTGTATTGAACGTAGTGTAATCTTATCCGATACCGATGTTCTTGGTGTAGAAACACTTCCGTTTGCTAATTTAACTGTTGCTACTGGAGCAAAAATGTTATCTGCTTTCTCCATGGCTAGTGTAGAAAAATTACATATTCAAAAAGTACTGCAACATACCCAGGGCAATAAATCTGAAGCGGCTCGTCTGTTGGAAATTGGTATTGCAACACTTTATCGTAAGATCGAAGAGTATAAATTAACCTGATGAATATGACTTTTTTATCTATTGACTCGGACTCGCCGATGGATCATCAGACGATCAACTAGAAGTCAAGTTTACGCTTATCCATCCCTTGAGGATATGGATAATCTCTTATTAAATCTCGAAAAAACATTGTTTAAGTTGTTTAGGCCTACTTTTTAAGTATTGTTAGCTTGCCAATAAGTGCAGCTCGTATAAGAGGATATTCGAGTTTTCTTCATACTGAATAGATGCTTTATTCATACTTTATAGAGCATAAATCCGTGTTAAGTCCGTGGTGAGTCCGTGTTAAGTCCACTATTACGATACTTTCAGCATGATATCATTATTTTCTGACCCTGCTTACAGGTATCAGATATCTTGCATTACTTCCTTATTTGTATTGCAGCGTAGGAGCATAGAGTAGATATGAAAACTCCACATCTTCTATAGTCGCGCATCGTATTTATAGAATTAAATCCTTCTATTATGATATAGAGCCTATCAAAATGATAGGCTTTTTTGTTTCTATTTTTTCACCGTTTTACGCTAACCTGTTGTTTTCTAGGTTTTTGGTTTTGTTGCCTTTGACTTGGAATAAAATTGGCATCCTCCATTTCCAAAATGAATACTCATGTTAAATTCAAAATGGAAAAAAATCAGGCAGTACGACCGGTACTGGAAGTGCGGAATCACGCAGGGACTATTGAAACTTGCCTTTGTTGCAATTGTAACTTTTGCAGTAGTAAAATTTGTAGATATCCTAAGTACATAAATTAAGTAGATATGATAACCGTAGTAATGTTACTGTTAGGTGTGATCTGTTTCGCACTGTTTTTTAAATCGATTGACTTTTTTGATCAGATTTAATATAAAACCAGCAGGTAAGTGATCTTGGTCGATAGCAAAAATAATTTCGTTGAGCTCTCTCCAGATATAATAAAGAAGTAATAAGATGAAATCAAAGATGATCAGCACACTGGAAGAATGGCTGCCAGAATCCCGTAGTTGGATTTCGGATCAAGAACTAGGAGACGATACGATAACTGATTATATCGTATTGCGGAAATTAGCAGAAGAGTGTTTAAAAAAGATAAATTCAGGAAATGAGTATGAATATGCGGATGCAGGGGAGATTGCAAAAGTGGTGAATTTGATCTACCAAGGAGGGAATCAATACATCCGTAATGCGATCGAAAATGAATTTCTGACGAAACTATCTACAGAAGAAAGTCCAGCAAGTTTAAAAAAGCATTTAGACATACTGCCTAAGGAATTGAGGAAGGAATATCTAAAAACGATATTAGAAAATTAAAATTAAGAAAACGATGATAGGATTACTTGTAGTAGCGGTAGGCGTGTTTGCATATATCGTATATGTATTACTAAAGCCTGAACAGTTTTAAATCGTCAAACTGTGAATGAAATTATATTTAAAATTTAATTATGAATACAGAAATTATAGCCATAATCGTCATGTTTCTTGGCACGATTGCTTTAGCAATTCCTTTAGGAAAATACATTGCCAAGGTTTATGCAGGAGATAGGACCATTTTTGATCCGGTTTTCAATCCAATTGAAAGATTATTTTATAAGCTAACAGGTATTGATCCAAAGGTTGAAATGAGTTGGAAGCAACATATGGTTGCACTGCTTAGCATCAATATGATCTGGTTCCTGTTGGGGATGCTGGTACTGATGGGACAGGGAAGTTTGCCTTTAAATCCAGACCAAAACCCGAGTATGACAGCAGATCTCGCATTCAATACTGTCATCTCTTTTGTTGTTAATTGTAATTTGCAACATTACTCTGGTGAAACGGGGGTGAGTTATTTGGGACAGTATTGGTTGATGTTTTTACAATTTGTCAGTGCCGGTACAGGTATGGCTGCTGCAGTTACTCTTTTTAGAGCTTTTAGAGATAAAACAGCTACAGATTTAGGCAATTTTTATGAATATTTTATAAAATCCTGTACACGGATTTTACTTCCTTTATCCTTTGTTGTGGCGATCATACTTGCTTTTCAAGGAACGCCTATGACGTTTGAGGGTAAGGATACCATGGTGAGTCTGCAAGGAGATACAGTGGAAGTCTCACGTGGACCTGCTGCAGCATTTGTAGCCATCAAACATATCGGCACAAATGGTGGTGGTTTTTTTGGAACCAATTCGGCTCACCCCTTTGAAAATCCGACTTACCTCAGTAACATGGTCGAAATGGCTGCCCAGATGATCGTCCCATTTGCCATGATCTTCGCTTTCGGTTACTTTATTAAAAGAAGAAAATTATCGTGGATGATGTTTGCCGTGATGACTGTAGGATTTTTGCTATTGGCAATTCCAAATATCAAAATGGAAATGGGAGGTAACCCTGCTCTAACAAGTATGGGGATCGATCAGTCATTGGGTGCAATGGAAGGAAAAGAAATCCGAATTGGTGCAGCGACATCTGGATTCTGGAGCATTGTGACGACCGTGATTTCAACTGGATCTGTCAATTCCATGCACGATAGTTCGATGCCACTTTCCGGAATGAATGAATTACTGGCGATGATGATCAATAGTTTTTATGGAGGTGCAGGTGTCGGTATTCTGAACTTTTTTATCTTCATTATTCTGGCCGTATTTATCAGTGGCTTGATGGTCGGACGTACGCCTGAGTTTTTAGGTAAAAAAATAGAAGCTCGAGAGATGAAAATCGCGATGATCATTGCATTGATTCATCCCTTTCTGATCTTAATCAGCGCCGGTTTAGCAACAGCATTTCCTGGACAGGGAGCCTCTACATTAAACAATCCTGGATTTCATGGATTTAGTGAGATCTTATATGAATATACGTCTTCGTCGGCAAATAATGGGAGTGGATTTGAAGGTTTAGGGGATAATACACCTTGGTGGAATATCAGTACAGGTATCGTTTTGATCCTATCACGCTTCTTGCCGATTATAGGGCCTGTAGCAATTGCTGGTTTGTTGGCTAAGAAAAAGTTTATTCCTGAAGGGGAAGGTACTTTGCAAACAGATACGGCAACTTTTGGGATTCTGGTATTTACAGTAATCATCATCGTGGCAGCATTGTCATTTTTCCCTGCCCTGACCTTAGGTCCTATTGCAGAATATTTTTCTATGCGTTAATCTCACTTGAATGGTAACGGATCGGTGGCCTATATCGTAAAAACGATCATTGCCATCGTCCATATAAATATTTAAAAATGAATAAGAATCAATCATTATTTCAGAGTGACATGTTATTGCAAGCTTGTAGACAGTCTTTCGTGAAATTGAACCCCAAACTGATGTTTCGTAATCCCGTGATGTTTACGGTAGAGATCGGAACTTTTGTGATGCTCATCGTCAGTTTATGGATATTGACAGGAGAAACATCACAAGGTAGTTTTGGTTATAACTTCAGCATATTTCTGATTTTATTGCTTACCCTGCTATTTGCCAATTTTGCTGAAGCTATTGCCGAGGCAAGGGGAAAAGCACAAGCGGACAGTCTGCGAAAAACAAGAGAAGAAACGCCAGCTAAATTGGCAGATGGAAAGATGATTTCTTCCTCACAATTGGTTAAGGGAGATGTTTTTATCTGTGAAGCGGGCGATATCATTCCTTCCGACGGCGAGATTGTTTCGGGGTTGGCAACAATAGATGAAAGTGCGATTACGGGGGAGTCTGCTCCAGTGATCCGCGAGGCTGGTGGGGATAAAAGTAGTGTGACAGGTGGTACCAAGGTACTGTCCGATAAAATACTTGTAAAAGTAACGACTGAACCTGGTGAAAGTTTTTTGGATAAAATGATCGCTTTGGTAGAAGGGGCAAGCCGGCAGAAAACACCAAATGAAATTGCATTGACTATTCTTCTGGCAGGTTTCACTTTGGTATTCATTGTCGTGACCGTGACGTTAAAACCTTTTGCAGATTATGCACAGGCTCCTATCACAATCGCTGCATTTATTTCACTATTTATTTGTTTAATACCCACTACCATTGGCGGGTTATTATCTGCAATTGGTATCGCCGGTATGGATAGAGCTTTGCGGGCTAATGTCATTACCAAAAGTGGAAAAGCTGTAGAGACTGCAGGAGACATCGATGTTTTATTATTGGATAAAACAGGTACGATTACCATTGGTAATCGTAAAGCGACAAATTTCTATCCAACTCGAGGCATAGCCGCTGATCGTCTGGTTAAAGCTGCTGTATTAAGTTCAATGAGTGATGAAACGCCTGAAGGCAAATCAATTATTGAGCTAGCGGGTATTGATCCGATGGCATTCAAAATCAATTCACCGATTTTTATCAAGTTTACCGCAGAGACGAGAAGTTCGGGAATTGATTTTGATCAGACCCGAATCCGTAAAGGGGCGACAGATGCGATCCGTAATATCGTTACGCAGGCCGGAAATGAATTTCCAGCAGATATAACCGATCAGGTTACTAAAATTGCTCAAAATGGAGGTACCCCGTTGGTCGTCTGTGAGAACGAAATTGCGTTAGGAGTCATTGAGCTGCAAGATGTGATAAAACCCGGTATTCAAGAGCGGTTTGAACGTTTACGAAAAATGGGAATCAAAACAGTTATGGTAACCGGAGATAATCCATTGACGGCAAAATATATAGCGGAAAAGGCCGGAGTAGATGATTTTATTGCTGAGGCCAAGCCAGAGGATAAGATGAACTACATTAAGATGGAACAAGCTAATGGCCGTCTGGTTGCGATGATGGGAGATGGGACCAATGATGCTCCTGCATTGGCTCAGGCAGATGTGGGTGTTGCCATGAACAGTGGGACGCAGGCGGCTAAGGAGGCAGGTAACATGGTTGATTTGGATAATGATCCTACGAAATTGATCGAAGTGGTGGAGATCGGTAAACAGTTATTGATGACCCGTGGTACGCTTACTACTTTTAGTATTGCAAATGATGTGGCTAAATATTTTGCGATCATTCCAGCTTTGTTTATCACGGCTATTCCTGCGTTGCAGGGATTAAATATTATGCAGTTACATAGTCCTGAAAGTGCCATCTTATCTGCAGTTATATTTAATGCACTAATTATTCCATTTTTAATACCATTGGCTTTGAAAGGAGTCGCATACAAACCGATTGGTGCAAGCGCACTGTTACGTCGCAACTTGCTCATCTTTGGTGTAGGTGGTATTTTGGTGCCTTTTGTCGGCATTAAATTGATCGACCTGATTGTATCCTTATTTATCTAAAAAACAAAAATATGAAAAAGCATATATTACCAGCGATAAAGCTGACTCTTATCCTAATTGTTTTTTTTGCGGTGATCTATCCTTTTGCCGTTTGGGCCATTGCACAGGTAACTCCCAACAGCGGCAAAGGTGAAATTGTCACTTTTAAAGGCAATACTTATTACAGCAACATAGGTCAGTCCTTTACAGACGATCAATACTTTTGGTCCCGACCTTCTGCCGCAAATTATAATGCAGCAGGTTCTGCAGGTAGTAACAAAGGGCCTTCGAACCCCCTTTACCTTGAAGAGGTAAAGGGTAGAATAGATACCTTTTTGGTACATAACCCAGCCATCACTAAGGCCGAAATACCAGCTGATCTGATTACGGCTAGTGCGAGTGGTCTGGATCCACACTTTTCAGTACAGGCGGCACGGGTTCAAGTAAAACGTATTGCGAAGATCCGAAATATACCTGAAGCCGAATTGAGGACACTAGTCAATGAGCAAACCGAAAAACCATTATGGGGATTGTTTGGTCCAGCAAAAATAAATGTACTGAAATTGAATATTGCATTAGATGAATTAGCTGCAAAATAATTTTATATGAAAAAATACATCATCAGTTCCATGCTATTGCTTGGAAGCATCCATATTTTGCAAGCACAAGAAAACGTTGAAGTCAAAAAACCTTTAACAATTAGTGGTTATGTAGAAGTGTACAGTCAATACGACTTTTCTAATCCTAAAAACAACACAAGACCTGGGTTTGTATACAGCCATCATCGTAATAATGAGGTGAATCTAAATCTTGGATTGATTAAATTAAATTATGAAACCGATCGAATTAGGACTAACCTTGCAATTGGCGCGGGAACATACATGAGTGCAAATTATGCTGCTGAGCCTGTAACGTTGCGGAATATCTATGAAGCAAATGTTGGCGTCAAGATCTCAGAAAACAATCTGTGGATCGACGCTGGTGTTTTGCCCTCCCATATTGGATTTGAAAGTGCGATCAGTAAGGATTGCTATACTTTAACTCGAAGTATCGGAGCTGATAATTCTCCTTACTTTGAAACTGGAGCTAAACTATCTTATACAACGGATGATGGAAAGTGGATGATGAGTGGATTGATTTTAAATGGCTGGCAGCGCATTCAACGCGTAGATGGAAATAGTACACCTGCTTTTGGTCATCAATTAACCTATAAACCTACCGCCGGCATCACCTTGAACAGCAGCTCATTCATAGGTAGTGATAAAGCTGATTCAGTTCGGCAGATGCGGTATTTCCATCATTTTTATGGACAGTTCCAACTGGATGATAAATGGATGCTTATAACTGGTTTTGATATGGGAGCTGAACAGAAGGAAAAAGGAAGCAGTCGCTATAACACGTGGTTTACTCCTGTTTTAATTGCTTCATATAAACCGCATGATGACCTGGCTATAGCGATACGAGGAGAATATTATCAAGATAAAAAAGGCGTGATGATCAATACCGGAACCGCTAATGGGTTTCAAACATTTGGTTATTCTGCTACGTTAGATTATGCGGTTTTCTCGAATTTGATCTGGCGAACAGAGTTAAAGAGACTACAGAGTAAAGATGCTATTTTTGTAAATCGAAATGATTCTTTGGAGAAGCATAATATGCTTGCAATTACTTCTTTGGCATTGCGTTTTTAATTAAATCAATTTTTTTTCCTGCTGTATTGTTCATTTACGATACAGTAGGAAATTATATAAAAGGATTTATGGTATATGGAAGAAAGAAAAGATGCGGAACATTTCTTGAGCTTGATCAAAAAATCAAGGAAAGGAAAATTTAAACTGTATATCGGTATGAGTGCCGGTGTGGGCAAGACTTATCGTATGTTGCAAGAGGCACATATGCTTCTGCATAATGGGATCGACATTAAAATAGGTTATATTGAGACGCATAATAGAAAGGAAACCCACGCCTTGCTAGATGGACTGCCGATGATACCGAGACGTAAATTGTTTTATAAGGGAAAAGAACTTGAAGAACTAGACGTGCAGGCGGTTATTAATTTGCATCCGGAAATTGTTATTATTGATGAACTTGCACATAGCAACATCGAAGGAAGTCTCAATGCCAAGCGTTGGCAGGATGTAATCGATATCTTGGATGCAGGGATCAATGTGATCAGCGCAGTTAATATTCAGCATATTGAAAGTTTGCATGATGAGATTAAAGATATTACGGGGATCGATGTACAGGAGCGAATACCGGATAGTGTACTTGGATTAGCCGATGAGGTGGTCAATATTGATTTGACTGCAGAGGAATTGATCAACCGCCTGAAAGAAGGTAAAATTTATGATCTCGCTAAGATTGAAATGGCATTGGCCAATTTTTTCAGTAGCGATCATATCCTACAATTGCGTGAATTGGCTTTAAAAGAAGTTGCTTCGCAGGTGCAAAGAAAAGTTGAAACGGAGGTCATTCATCATAAATATGTTAAAAAGGAACAGTTTTTAGCCTGCATTAGTTCAAATGAGAAGACGGCTACCATTGTGATTCGTAAAACAGCAAGGTTAGCAAACTATTATAATAGTAAATGGTTTGTACTTTATGTACAGACCCCTAAAGAAAGTGTTGCTAAAATAGCCTTGGATAAGCAAAGACATCTGATTAATAATTTTAAATTAGCAACAGAATTGGGGGCAGAGATTATCAAAGTTAATCATAGTAAAATCGCTAAAGCAATTATTGAACAATGTGAAGCTAGACAGATAACCACCGTGTGTATCGGTAAACCTCATTTGGGATTGATCAAAATAATTTGGGCAACAAATACTTTTAATACGCTTCTCACGAAGCTTTCTAACGAAAAAATTGACCTTATAATTCTTTCATAATGCGTATAAAAACAAAATTAACCTTTGGCGTCGGGTCGCTGTTTCTCATGATCGTATTGTTGGTTGTGGTGAGCGGTTGGTATGTCAATCAGTTAAAAAGAGATACCAATAATATTCTTGTCGCAAATTATAATACTTTGCAGTACGCGCGCAATATGTTGTTAGCACTCGAGGAATATACTGTCGATCCCGCTGCCATACATGACTTTAAGGAAAACTTGGAGAAACAGAAGCAGAATGTTACTGAGATCGGGGAAGTCCAGGCAACGGATCAGGTGGAAAGACATTTTTATCAATTTGTGAAAAATAAGGAAGATGTAACGCTGCTTTCAAAAATCAGAAAGGATATAACGGAATTGATGCGGCTTAATATGGAAGCGATAGAACGGAAAAGTGATATTGCATCTATAACAGCAGAAAAAGCGATTGCAGTCATTTCCATTAGCGGGACCTTGTGCTTCTTAATTGCTTTTGTCCTCATCATCAACCTCCCTTCGAATATCGCCAATCCTATAAAGGAATTGACCGAGAGTATTAAACAGATAGCAAATGAAAATTATAAAAAGCGTATCCATTATGAAAAACGGAATGAATTTGGGGAGCTTGCAAATTCTTTTAATACCATGGCTGAAAAACTTGAAGAGTATGCGGAAAGTAAACTCGATAAGATATTGAAAGGGAAAAAACGAATTGATACGCTTATTAACAAGATGCATGACCCTGTCATTGGTATCGATGAGCAGAAGATTGTGTTGTTTGCTAATGAAGAAGCGTTGAAGATAATCGGTTTACAAAGCGATCAATTGATTGGTAAACAAATACAAGATGTAGCAGTCACCAATGATCTGGTGCGGGATTTTATTAAAGATCTATTTCAAGATGAGAAGAAACGAGAATCTGCTCTTCTCAAAATCTATGCTAATGGTAAAGAAAGCTATTTTGAAAAAGAAATCGTGGATATCGATATCGTACCTACCGGAGAGACAGATTCACAATTTATCGGACAAGTTATCATGTTGCGCAATATCACACAATTTAAAGAAATGGATTTCGCCAAAACTAATTTTATAGCGACCATTTCACATGAATTAAAAACACCTATTGCGTCTATAAAAATGGGTTTACAGCTTTTAGAAAATAAGCAGATCGGCGTGCTCAATGATGATCAAAGTAACCTGGTGCAAAGTATTCGCGATGATACAGGAAGATTGTTGAAAATTACGGGTGAACTCTTAAATATGACGCAGGTTGAAAGTGGGACTATTCAGTTGAACGTGGCACCTACAAACGTGAGTGAGCTGGTGGAGTATGCCATACGCGCAACAAAATCCATGGCAGAACAAAAACATCTAGAATTGCGCCTACAAATGGAAAATAATCTACCGGATGTACTTGCTGATAATGAAAAAACGGCTTGGGTATTGACCAACCTATTGTCGAATGCTGTTCGTTATTCTTATGAAAACTCTGCTATATTTATTATTGTTGAGTCGACCCAGGATAAGGTGAGATTTGCCGTAAAAGATGCGGGACAGGGGATAGAAGAACAATATATGGATAAAATATTTGAACGGTACTTTCGTATCCCTGGAACAAAGAAGGAAGGTACAGGGTTAGGGTTGAGTATCAGTAAAGAATTTATCGAGGCACAGGGAGGTACCATTACCGTACAAAGTGAATACGGTTCTGGTAGTGTATTTTCATTTACATTGAATCGTACAGATGTGGATAATCCAAGAATGGGATCATGAGCGGTTTTTGGGGATACGATCAGGTCAATAAAAAAGCTGTCTCTTAACTTTGGTATAAGAGACAGCTTTTTTTATAGTGCGTCAAGGTTTACGCTAATTTGCCTAATGCTTCCTTAATGCGTTTTAAAGCTTCTACTAAACTTTCGTCTGAAGCAGCATAAGATAGACGTATATATTTGTCATTTCCAAATGAATCACCACCTACTGTAGCAACATGACCAACGTTTAATAAGTATAGTGCTAAGTCGGATGAGTTTTTGATTATATTTCCATTTTCATCTTTTTTTCCGAAGAAAGAACTGATTTCTGGGAAGAAGTAAAATGCTCCTTCAGGTAAATTTGTTTTAACACCTGGAATTGCAGCTAATAAATCATAAACCAGTTGACGACGACGAGCAAATGCTTCTTTCATTTTATTCACAGATGCTAATCCTTGCTCATAAGCAACGATACCTGCACGTTGTGATATCGAACATGTTCCCGATGTCGTTTGACCTTGTAATTTATCATTTGCAGCAGCGATCTCTTTATTGCAGGCGATGTAGCCTAATCTCCAACCTGTCATCGCAAATGCTTTAGAAAAACCATTTATAATGATGACACGGTCTTTGATACTGTCAAATTGAGCGATAGATTCGTGTTTGTCTACAAAATTGATATGTTCATAGATTTCATCTGATAAGATGAAAATCTGCGGATATTTTTCGAATACTTTTGCCAAAGCAGCTAACTCATCTTTACTATACACCGTACCTGTCGGGTTATTGGGTGATGAGAACATGAATAATTTTGTTTTCGATGTGATCGCAGCTTCAAGTTGCTCTGGTGTAATTTTAAAGTTGTTGTCGATCTCAGTATTGATGAAAACCGATTTTCCTTCCGCTAAAACAACCATTTCCGAATAGGAAACCCAGTACGGTGTAGGGATTATGACCTCATCTCCTGGATTAATTAGCGTTAAAATAACATTTGATAAAGATTGTTTTGCACCAGTAGAAACTACGATTTGAGAAATATCATAATCTAGATTATTTTCAATCTTCAATTTATTCACAATAGCCTGACGTAATTCCGGGTATCCCGGAACAGGAGAATAACGTGTCCAATTTTCGTCTAAAGCTACCTTAGCAGCTTCTTTAACGTGGTCAGGAGTATTAAAATCTGGTTCGCCAACACTTAAGCTGATAACATTAACGCCTTTAGCGGCTAACTCACGACCAAGCTTAGTCATTTTAAGCGTAGCCGACTCGGATAAATTGTTTATCCTATCTGATAAATATGATTGTGTGCTCATGGTAAGACAAAGATATTATTTAGAATGCAAATAATGCCTTAATTTCTTGAAAAAAGACAAACGATTGTTTCTTTTTTACAAAAAATATGTAAAATCTTATCCAGATTTGATTACTTCTAAAAATAAGTTTTTGTTTAGATGAGCGGTTAGCACTCCTTAATTTATGGACAAGCTCGATGATCGCATAGCAACCTACAACATGTTATTAATTTTTATGAGTTTTTTTACTTCAGATCGAATCCTTATTTTAGGGCGGTATATCAAATGAACATGTACGACAGTATGTTGAAAAGACCGCTGGGATCAAACTAAAAAGGAAATCGTAGCGTTATATGACTACCTTTGTCGCGAAAAAAACAAATAATATGATGTCTAAGCAAAAAAGATTAGTTCTACTGTCCTTACTAACGGGCTTGGGACTAATGATAGTCAAATTTGTTGCCTATTTCCTCACTGCATCAAACGCGATCTTTACAGATGCAGCAGAGAGCATAGTCAATGTCATTGCTTCTAGTTTTGCTTTTTACAGCATTTATTTAGCTGCACAACCCAAAGACCACAATCATCCTTATGGTCATGGTAAAGTTGAATTCTTTTCAGTTTTTTTAGAAGGAGGATTGATCTTTATAGCGGGCTCCGTTATTTTAGTAAAAGGATTTTACAATATCTTTTTTCCTTCTACTTTGTCCAATCTTGAAGAGGGGATAGGTCTGGTAGCGGTTACTGCTTTGATTAATTTTATCATCGGATTTTATATTATGAAAAGGGGGCGTGCATTAGGCTCACTTACTTTGGAGGCTGATGGTAAGCACTTGCAAGTAGATGCATATAGTACAGTAGGTCTTATTATCGGTTTGATGCTCATGAAATTGACTGGATTAGCATGGATCGATATTGCGATTTCTTTTGTGCTCGGCAGTTTTATCTTGTACAATGGATATAAATTGTTGCGCCTGTCGATAGGTGGTTTGATGGATGAGTCCGATCTGGATCTCGTAAAAGAAGTGGTTCAAGTATTACAGGAAAATCGGCATGTCGATTGGATTGATATTCATAATTTGAGGGTTCAGCGTTATGGCAATGAATTGCATGTAGACTGCCATTTAACATTGCCTAATTACTATAGGCTTGATAAGGTGCATGATGATATATCTACCTTAGATAAAATGGTGAATACAAAAATGTCCATAGATACTGAATTTTTTATTCATGCCGACCCGTGCCTTCCGGAGTGTTGCAGTTATTGTCAGGTAAAGGATTGTCCTATACGCTCCCAAGCATTTACAGGTCAGATTGAATGGCGGGTAGAAAACGTAACTGCCAATCGAAAACATTTTTCATCCTAGAAGACTAAAGGACAAAATTATGTGCATAAATTAGGTTAGAGCTTAGCTTAAATGTCTGTCAAAAAAAGTATCTTTGCTTTTTAGAAACGATTTTTAAAAATCCTATATGAAGCAAATACGTAATTTCTGTATCATCGCACACATTGATCACGGTAAAAGTACATTAGCCGATCGATTATTGGAGTATACCAATACCATTACACAACGTGAAGCGCAGGCACAATTACTAGATAATATGGATTTGGAACGTGAACGTGGTATTACCATTAAGAGTCATGCTATCCAAATGAACTATATACAAGACGGAGTAGAGTATATCCTGAATTTAATTGATACTCCAGGACACGTCGATTTTTCTTACGAAGTATCACGTTCTATTGCTGCCTGTGAAGGTGCATTATTAATTGTCGATGCATCGCAGGGGATACAAGCACAAACAATTTCTAATCTTTATCTCGCATTGGAGCATGATTTGGAAATTATTCCAATTTTAAACAAAATGGATCTTCCTGGTGCTATGCCAGAGGAAGTGAAAGATCAAATCATTGATTTAATAGGCGGTAAACGCGAAGATATTATTCCGGCATCTGGTAAGACAGGTCTTGGTATTCCTGATATTTTAAAAGCAATTGTAGCACGTGTTCCTGCACCTGTAGGTGATCCGGCAGCTCCATTACAGGCTTTGATTTTTGACTCTGTTTATAATTCTTTCCGTGGTATCATGGCCTATTTTAAAGTTGAAAATGGCGAGATCCGTAAAGGTGACAAAGTAAAATTTGTGGCTACCGGAAAAGAATATACTGCGGATGAGATCGGAACCTTGAAATTAAATCAAGTTGCGAAAGATGTGGTCAGAACAGGGGATGTTGGTTACATCATCTCAGGAATCAAAGAAGCACGTGAGGTAAAAGTGGGTGATACCATCACCCATAAAGAAAGACCGTGTGATGGCGCAATCCAAGGATTTGAGGAAGTAAAACCGATGGTTTTTGCTGGTATTTACCCTGTTGATACCGAAGACTATGAGGAATTGCGCGAATCTATGCACCGTTTACAGCTGAACGATGCTTCTCTTGTGTTTGAACCAGAGTCTTCAGCAGCCCTAGGTTTTGGATTCCGTTGTGGATTCTTAGGTATGCTGCATATGGAGATTATCCAAGAACGTCTTGAGCGTGAATTTGATATGACTGTGATCACGACAGTACCAAACGTATCTTATAAAGCTTATTTGACAAAAGATAATGAAGAAGTCCAAGTTCATAATCCATCTGATTTACCTGATCCAAGTAAATTAGATGCTATTGAAGAACCCTATATTAAAGCTAATATCATTACTAAATCAGATTTCGTAGGTCCGATTATGTCCCTTTGTATTCAGAAACGTGGGGCCATCATCAACCAATCTTATTTGACATCTGATCGTGTTGAATTGGTGTTTGAAATGCCAATGGGTGAGATTGTATTTGATTTTTATGATAAATTAAAGACTATTTCTAAAGGTTATGCTTCTTTTGATTATACGCAGATCGGATACCGTCAATCGGATTTGGTGCGTTTAGATATTCGTTTAAATGATGAGCCTGTCGATGCACTGTCCTCTTTGATCCACAGAAGTAATGCTTATGATTTTGGTAAGAAAATTTGTGAAAAATTAAAAGAATTATTGCCTCGTCAACAATTTGAAATTCGTATCCAAGCATCTATTGGAATGAAAATCATAGCACGTGAGACCATTTCAGCATTGCGTAAAGATGTAACAGCAAAATGTTACGGTGGTGATATTTCGCGTAAGCGTAAGCTTTTGGAAAAGCAGAAGAAAGGTAAAAAACGTATGCGTCAAGTAGGTAACGTTGAAATTCCGCAATCGGCATTCATGGCAGTATTGAAATTAGATTAGAAATTAAAAAATCCTATTCCTATAAAAATGAATTTATTAGACGGTAAACTCGTATCAGCTAAAATTAAAGAAGACATCAAAAAAGATGCAGCTGATTTTACAGCGAAAGCTGGACGTAAACCTCATTTGGTGGCTATCTTAGTTGGGAACGACGGCGGAAGTGAAACTTATGTGGCGAGTAAAATGCGCAATTGTGAATTAGTAGGTTTTGAGTCTACTAATATTCGTTATGATATCGATGTGACAGAAGAACAGTTGATTGCAAAAATTCAAGAAATCAATGCTGATGAAACTATTGACGGTTTAATCGTGCAGTTGCCTCTTCCAAAACATATCGATCCTGATAAAATCACGGAAGCAATCGATTACCGTAAAGATGTCGATGGTTTTCATCCGATCAATTTAGGTAGAATGCAGCGTAATCTACCTTGTTTTATTCCAGCAACACCTTATGGGATTATGTTGATGCTGGATTATTATGGCATAGAGACCGCTGGAAAACATGCTGTAGTGGTAGGAAGAAGTAATATTGTTGGTTCGCCAATGAGTATTCTTTTAGCCCGTAATTCAAATCCAGGAAACTGTACTGTTACTTTAACACATAGTCGTACTCAAGATCTTAAGACCGAAGTTTTACGTGCTGATATCATCGTTGCTGCAATCGGAAAGAAAAACTTTGTTACAGCAGATATGGTGAAAGACGGCGCTGTTGTTATTGATGTAGGTATCAATAGAGAAAATTCAACTGAAACGAAATCTGGCTTTAAGCTTTATGGCGATGTGGATTTTGATCAAGTGGCACCTAAGGCTTCATGGATCACACCTGTACCAGGTGGGGTGGGCTTGATGACTATTGTTGGTTTATTGAAGAATACTTTGGAAGCTGCAAAAGGAACCATATATCCAAGATCATAATTGGCATAAATATTGATTGGTTAAATCTGTTAACCAAAAAAATATAGAAATGAAGAAAATTGCATTTTTAGCATTGTTCGCAGGAGTTTCATTAACTTTTGCTGCTTGTAATAACACTCCGAAAGAAGATAAAAATAGTGATGGAGAAGTCACAGTAGGTGAAAAGCTGGATAATTCTTTAGATAGCTTGGATAAACATACGGATGCTGCTGCTGATGAAGCGAAAGCTAAATATGAGCAAGCTCAACGAGATCTGGACGCAGCGATTGCTAAAGGAGACAAAAAAGCTGAGGAAGCTGCTCGTAAAACGGTAGCAGAAACAAAAACTGCTTGGGAAAAATTCACTGCAGGGACAGCTAAAGTAGCGAACGATGTTGAAGAAGGTGTTAAAGATGCTGCTCACGCAACAGGTAACGCGATTGATAAAGCTGCTGATGCTACCGCGAAAGCTGGAAAATCTGCAGTTGAAGGTACTAAAGATGCGGCTAAGGCTGTAGGCGAAGGTACAAAAGATGCTGCTAAAGCTGTTGGCGATAAAGCCAAAAAAGTAGGTGAAGCATTGAAAAACTAAATCGAAGTAAGATTTTAATAAAAAAGCCTTTCAGAATTTCTGAAAGGCTTTTCTTTTGATTTGAAATTTTTAATTTTCTCTTCGGACAGTAACCGCATTTTTATGGGCGTGAAGTCCTTCTAATTCGGCTAATATCTCTACAGTGGGGCCAATATTGACCAAACCTTCTTCACTGATATGTTGAAAAGTTATCTTTTTGACAAAGGAGTCAACAGAAACACCTGAATAAGACCTCGCATAACCTGATGTTGGTAATGTATGATTGGTTCCTGATGCATAATCTCCAGCACTTTCGGGAGTTAAGTGTCCTAAAAATACCGAACCTGCATTCAAAATAAGACGAACTAGACGTTCCCATTCATCCGTTTCCAAAATCAAATGTTCCGGAGCGTAATAGTTACTAAAGGCAAGAGCTTCTTGCATATCAGCGACTAGTACCGCGTAAGAGTTGTCGATGGCTTTACTCGCTAATTCAAAACGTGGTAAAACCGCTAATTGCTGCTCTAATGCTAGATTGACAGATTGAATAATATCGATAGAAGTGGCGACCAGTACGGCTTGACTGTCTGCACCATGTTCAGCTTGAGCTAACAGATCAGCTGCAACAAAAGCAGGAGTTGCGGTTTCATCTGCAATCACTAATACCTCCGAAGGGCCAGCGGGCATATCGATGCTGACATTGGCCATCCCTTGAACGATACTTTTCGCTTTGGTTACAAATTGATTGCCTGGACCAAATATCTTATCTACTTTTGGTATGGTTTCCGTACCAAATGCCATTGCCGCTATAGCTTGCGCACCTCCTACTAAATAGATACGCTCTATTTTTAACAATTTAAGGCAGTAGGCAACAAAGCCGTTGATCTTACCACTTTTTTGAGGTGGAGAACAGACAATAATTTCTTTGCAACCTGCAATTCGTGCCGGCACACCCAGCATTAATAATGTACTTGGTAAGACCGCCGATCCACCAGGAATGTAAAGACCAACTTTTTCAATAGGGCGAATTTCACGCCAGCATTTTACACCAGTAGTCGTTTCAACAACACGCTCACGCTTCACTTGTGAAGAATGGAATTTATGAATGTTTTGAAAGGCAATCTCTAATGCCCGTTGTTGATCACGATTGATCGTTGATGCTAATACATCAATATCATCCGCATCAAGATAAAGCTTCTCTAATTCAACTTTGTCAAATTGATAAGCATAATTAATTAAAGCTAGATCTCCATTCTGACGTACTTCTTGAATAATATCCAAAACCGTATCCTGAATGGCATGTGAAGGATCTGTATTACGCGTGGTTAACGTTTGCAGTTCAGCAGGTGTTAACTTGGCATACTCGAAAGTTTTTAGCATCATAGATTTTTTTAAAGCGAAAATCGTTCTTTTTTTACATAATAATTTTCTCGATCGGCATCACGACAATTCCTTGGGCACCAGCAGATTTTAATTTGTTGATCTTGCCCCAGAAATCATCTTCTGAGATAACCGTGTGAACAGCAACCCAACCTTCTTCAGCTAAAGGAACAATCGTTGGCGATTTTACACCATGTAACAAAGCAGTAATAGTAGGTAGATTTGTTTTCTCCACATTGAGAACAACATATTTTGTTTCCTTCGCCAATAAGACAGACTGAATCCTTTGCAAAAGCTCCAACAGTATCTCGTTGTCCTCTAATCCTGGACGGCCAATCAGAATAGCTTCGGATTTGCGGACATCAGCAAATTGTTTAAGACCATTGTTTTTTAATGTTCCACCAGTGGATACAATATCGCAGATCGCATCACTTAACCCCAAACCTGGAGCAATTTCAACAGAACCAGATATCATCTGAATATCTGCTTCAATGCGATATTCGTCTAAGAACTTCTTTAAGATAACAGGATAGGAGGTTGCAATTGATTTTCCGTTTAGATCTTTTAGATCTTGAATGTCGCTGTCTTTTTGAACAGCCAATTTTAACATGCATTTTCCAAAACCTAATCGTTGCAAATAATTTACTTCAGATTCGGTTTCATCAATGACATTTTCACCAACAATTCCAAGATCAGCAATGCCCTGCTCTACATATCCTGGGATATCATCATCGCGAAGAAAAAGAATTTCTAATGGAAAATTGGAAACGGTTGTTATTAAAGAACTTTTATAGTTTTCGAAGTCAAGACCACAGTTTTTAAGTAATTGAACTGATTTTTCGTTTAATCTACCCGATTTTTGGATAGCAATTTTAAGATTTTTCAAAGCTTTATAATGTTAGCTGTAAATTATTAATATATAGAAATCAAACACAAGGGAAAAAATGCTTCACGTAGAAACACACTTATTACATATCGCCGCAATGGCGATGATGCATATGAAAGTGATGTACGTGAGCAAAAATCATGTTTGTATTAATAATGAGTCAAAAATAAGACTTTGTTAATAGAAATCAAATTAAAATAGCTATTAATTGCTAAAAATAAAATAGAGATACCTCAAATATGGCATTAATGTATTCAAATCCTGTTACTGTTCTATATGATTTTAAAAAGTAGAACGATATTAGAGGGTGCTTTTTTCTATGTTACCAGTTAATTTAGCTTAACGTGCTGGTTGCAAATACGCCAGTGCACAAGATTATTACATAAGGAAGTCAATTATAATTTTATAGTCTCATATTTAATATTAATTTTAAATCTCCCAATTTGAAACAATATTGGAGATACATACAACCGAAAATAATAACTATCACATGAATTTAGAAAATCTAAATCGTCGTTCTTTTCTAAAGAAAACAAATACTATGGTCTTGGGTACTGCCTTAGCTGCTTCAAGTCTAGACTTGTACGCGAATAATGCTTCGAAGAAAATTAAAATCGGACTTGTAGGTTGCGGCGGTAGAGGAACGGGCGCAGCTTCACAGGCGTTGCGGGCAGATCCAAATGTCATCATTACGGCTGTTGCCGATATATTTCAAGATCAAATTGACCTATGTCTTGATTCTCTAAAACAAATTTCTAAAGATCAAGTGAAAGTGGATGATAGCAATATCTTTTTGGGTTTTCTAGGCTTTCAGAAATTGATGGATACCGATGTGGATGTGGTATTGCTCTGTTCTCCTCCAAATTTCAGACCTGATCATTTGGAAGAAGCTGTGAAAAGGGGCAAGCATATTTTTTGTGAAAAACCGGTGGCTGTTGATATTCCCAATCTGAAAAGAGTTTTTGAAAGTGTCAAGCTTGCAAAAGATAAAAACCTTTGTCTGGTGAGTGGTTTTTGTTTTCGCTATGCGACACCAAACCGCGAGATTTTTCAAAAGATCAAACAAGGTGATGTCGGTGCTATACAATCCATTTCTACATTTAGGTTTGGAGGAGAATTGTCGCATAAAGAGAGGCAGGCAAACTGGTCTGATCTGGAGTATCAATTGCGAAACTGGTTTTATTTTCAAAGATACTCAGGTGATTTGATCGTAGAGCAAGCGATCCATAGTGTCGATATGATGGCTTGGGCATTGGGTGATATTGTTCCTAAGACTATTATTGCGACTGGTGGAAGACAGTCTCGTGAACAGGATAAATTGGGTAATGTATTTGATCATATGTCCATCGAATTTGATTACGGTAATGGATTGAAAGGTTTTCACTCCTGTCGCCAACAGAATGGTACCGATTCAAGAAATACGGTAGAAGTGATCGGAAAGAATGGGCGTGCAAACTTAAATATTCCTTCTAATTTTGAGGTGTATGGTGATAAAGCCTGGAAATTTACGGGAAGGAATAACAACATGTACCAAACTCAGCACGATGAGCTTTTTGAAGCCATTCGCAATAAGAAAGTGATCAATGATGGGCAACATCTTGCTAACAGTACGTTACTTGCAATTTGGTCTAGAGCAGCTGCATATACTGGAAAAGCAATCACATATGAGCAGATCATGCAATCTACTGAAGTATTAGGACCGACATCTACGGAATATCATTGGAATATGCAGGCTGATCATCGTGCGATTCCCCAACCTGGAAAAACCCCGTTTGTATAAGTTATGGAGAAATTAATTAGGATTTTAGTTGTAGGATGTGGTAATATGGGTGCTTCTCACGCACGTGCTTATCATGATCTTGCTGGATTTGAAATTGTTGGTCTGGTGTCTCGCGGAGCGAGTAAGACTTCGTTAAATAAAAAGCTAAGTTCGAGCTATCCTGAATTTGATGATTTTGAACAGGCTCTTCTAGCAACTAAGCCGGATGCTGTATGTATTTCAACCTATCCTGATACACATGAAAGCTATGCCATTAAAGCTTTTGAAGCAGGTGCTCATGTTTTTATCGAAAAACCTGTCGCAGATACGGTTTTAGGAGCGCAACAGGTGATTGACGCGGCATCAAGGTGTCGAAAAAAGCTAGTGGTAGGCTATATTTTGCGGTATCATCCGTCTTGGGAAAAATTTATTTCCATCAGTCGCACGTTGGGTACACCCTTGGTCATGCGCATGAATTTGAACCAGCAGAGTCATGGATACATGTGGAATGTGCATCGTAATCTGATGGATAGCTTAAGCCCGATCGTCGATTGTGGTGTGCATTATATCGATGTGATGTGTCAAATGACAGATGCAAAACCAATCCGTGTTTCTGCGATAGGAGCTCGGTTGACTACCGATATACCAGAAACAAACTATAATTATGGACAGCTCCAGTTGCATTTTGATGATGGTTCTGTTGGATGGTATGAAGCAGGTTGGGGACCTATGGTGAGTCAGACCGCTTTTTTTGTTAAAGATGTATTTGGACCTAAAGGGTCTGTATCTATCGTGCCTCAGGAAGCTGTGAAAGATGGCGTTTCGGACTCTGTAGAGGCTCATACCAAAACAGAATCTATTCGTGTTCATCATGCCGATATTGATGAGAATAATGAGTTTTTAAAAGCGGATGAATGGATTAGGCTTGAGGATGAACCTAATCATCAGGATTTATGTAATCGCGAACAGTTGTTTTTTCAAAAAGCAATTATTGAAGATCTGGATTTAACCAAACAATCTGAAGATGCGTTAAATAGTCTGCGTATTGCATTTGCCTGTGACGAAGCTGTAAAAACAAAGAAGGTCATAGATTTATCATGAAACTGTTGTGAAAAGTAGATCAGAAAATCGTATTTAAATAGGATTGTATAAAGATGCTGGATATGATCAGTAAAATTAGCTTCGCTATTTTTGTTTAAATCAACAAAAACAAACTAAATCAGTTAAATAATTTTTTATTGCAAAAGATAGGTCTTTTTGGTCTGTCTTTTGTTGTTTACGAGCTATATTTGTAAAGTATGAAAAAGTTGGTTCATGTTGTATTTCTAACTATATTATTATCCCATTCGGCAATTGCTCAGGATAAAGTGTGGCAAATGAAAGTAAGTTTTAAGGGACAGATAGCGCTAGAAGAATTAGAGAAATCAGTACCCGAATTTGCGGTCGATTTTTATGAACCTTTTATAAAGGGGGGAGCTGCTGTTAAGGAAGTAGCTATCTATGCTTCTCCATCGAAAATTAAATCTGTAGACAATCTGGGGCATATTTTAATTGCCGATCGGATTCAAAAACAAGAGTATTCTTTTACCAAAGGTGATGATTTATTGTCTCAAGATGATCTGTCAATTGATTATCCATTATTAAAAGATCCAAAAACTGTTGAGGATGCCTATCTTACTTTAGAAAACGAGGCTGAAAAGGAAACGATAAATGGTATAAGTTGTATAAAAGCAAAGTTGAAGGTTATTGATCCCAATGCCGGTGAAGTAACCATGCTCGTCTGGTATGCTCCTGAGTTGCCAAGTTATTACTTAAGTAGTTTACCTTTCTTGATCAATATCCCGGGGGCGGTCTTGAAATTAAACGATCAGGTTCATCAAGAGTTGGGGTTTGAAGTGTCCGACTTGAAAAAACTGACCGATTTAAAGGAATTTGAGTTACCCCAAGATGTGAAAATCGTAAAACTATCTGCAACGGAGGGAAGTAATCTGGAGGATGCGAGTGTCTTTCAAGATGCTTTTGAACTGAAGGCTCCTTTAAAATGGTTTTCACAGCAGAATGTAGCGTATGGCGACGAACATTTATTTGGTGTGAAAAAAAACGATGGTACTGTTGTACAACCTGCAACTTTTTATTCGATTGATGTGCTGAATAAGAAAAGAGCAATCGTTTCGGACAGCAGTAGTCTTTTTTGGATCATCGATGATGAAGCGAAGAAAATAAATCAAGTGGGATTTGAAGTGCTGTATCCTGTCAATGATGAAAATATGGTCTATGCGATAGAAGATCAATATGGAATTATTAACGCAGCAGGAGTTTCCATTATTGGTGGTTTAAATAATATCAGCAATTTTGTAGGATCATATCTTTTATTTTCAGAAAATAATAAACAAGGACTGTTGGATTTCAATGGAAAGGTGGTGCTTAAGCCTACTTTGGATTTTATAGATACAGATGATCAGGGAAATATTCTGGTCAAGGACTTAAAGGTGAGCCCAGAAGTGCAGCAATATTCGCTAACAGATTTCCAGGCAAAGTACCTGAAATAAGTAGAAAAGTAATTCTTATCATAAAAAAGGCGATCATTGATCGCCTTTTTTATGATAAGAATATCGTGTTGATTAAGGGATGTTCAAATATTTATGTGTCTGTAGTGAGATATTCCATTTCGGATTATCTTTAACATGATCAATGATGAGCGGAGTCATTTCGGCATACTTAGACCATTCAGGTTGTAGGTATAGTTTACAATCGCTGTTGACTAGTTTTGAATGCTCCTCTGCCCATTCAAAATCACTTTTATTGAAAACGATGACTTTTAATTCGCCTGCAGCTTCTAAAACATCTTTTCTAGGGGCTTTGAATTTTTTTGGAGATAGACAGATCCAATCCCATTCACCACTGAGTGGATAGGCTCCTGAGGTTTCAATAAACGTTTGAATACCAGCTTTGTGCAATCCTTTTGTCAGATAGTCTAAATTATAGATTAAAGGTTCCCCTCCGGTAATGACAACGGTTTTCGCTGGATATTTTTTAGCATTTTCAATAATCTGGTCTGCAGTAGTCAATGGGTGTAAATTAGCATCCCAGCTTTCTTTGACATCACACCAATGACAACCGACATCACATCCTCCCAATCGAATAAAATATGCAGCTTTTCCTGTGTGAAATCCCTCTCCCTGAATTGTATAGAATTCTTCCATTAACGGAAGCAAAGTACCGTCTTCTGGAACTTGATGTGACATAGTAATGAATTTAAGATTGCAAAAATAATAAAAAAGATTGTGATATCGGGATTGTTTTCAATTCATTACTTTTAGATTAGATAGGTTTAGCACTTTGCCGACATTATTTTTAATGAGATTTTAGGTATCGGCTGCGATAGAAAAAATCATTACATGTATCGTGTAGTTTTTCAATAGCTGAAGTGCATGTGCTAGGTTTGCGAAATAGTCAAAAGTATGACATTTGTACAGGAAAGTAGCTCATATCAAATCTTAATGGAGTATGGGTAAGACTTAAAAGTGTAATTATCGATTATTTTCAGTATATTTGATGGATAAGGAATCTATGAATAGATTTTAAGAGTTAAGCTTTGCAGATAGCGAACAACTTAGTATGTTGTTTATCTGTAAAGTATTGTTTTATAAATAATTACTAAAAATAATCATATTTGTTGATGATTAAAATTACATTACCTGATGGTTCCGTTCGTGAATATGAAAAAGGGACTTCAGCTGCTCAAGTAGCACTGTCAATTTCGGAAGGTCTAGCTAGAAATGTATTAGCGGCCGAAGTAAATGGAGAAATTTGGGATTCATCTCGCCCGATTGAAGAAGATGCTACCGTAAAATTGTTAACTTGGAATGATACGAATGGTAAATCTACCTTTTGGCATTCTTCAGCGCATTTATTAGCCGAAGCATTAGAAGATCTTTATCCAGGCATCAAGTTTGGTATTGGTCCTGCTATCGAAACCGGTTTTTATTATGATGTAGATTTTGGCGATCGTGAATTTTCATCGGATGATTTTAAACACATCGAAGATAAGATGTTGGAATTGGCAAAGCGTAAAGAAACTTTCGAACGCAAAGCCGTTTCAAAAGCTGATGCTGTTGCTTATTTTACTGAAAAAGGGGACGAGTACAAATTAGATCTGATCAAAGATCTTGAAGACGGAAAGATCACATTTTATACACAGGGCGAATTTACAGATTTGTGTCGTGGTCCGCATATTCCTAATACAGGATTTATCAAAGCAATCAAACTGACGAATGTAGCTGGTGCATACTGGAGAGGTGATGAGTCTCGTAAACAATTGACTCGTATTTATGGGGTTACATTTCCAAAAGCTTCTGAATTAACTGAATATTTAAAGTTTATCGAAGAGGCTAAGAAACGTGATCACCGTAAACTAGGTAAAGAATTGGAATTGTTTGCTTTTTCAGAAAAAGTTGGAGCTGGACTGCCATTGTGGTTACCAAAGGGAGCTGCTTTACGTCAGAAATTGCAAGATTTTTTGCAAAGAGCGCAATTGAAATCAGGATATGAGCCTGTTATGACTCCTCATATCGGTAACAAGCAATTGTATGTGACTTCTGGTCATTATGATAAGTATGGTGAGGATTCATTCCAACCTATTAGAACTCCAGTTGAAAATGAAGAGTTTTTCTTGAAACCGATGAACTGCCCACATCACTGTGAGATCTATAAGACAAAACCGCGTTCTTACAAGGATCTTCCTGTACGTTTTGCGGAATTTGGGACTGTATATCGATACGAACAATCTGGAGAGCTACACGGCTTGACACGTGTGCGAGGGTTTACTCAAGATGATGCGCATTTGTTTTGTCGTCCTGATCAAGTAAAAGAAGAGTTTAAAAAAGTAATCGACTTGGTCCTGTATGTTTTCAGAGCCCTGGGTTTTGAAGAGTATACGGCACAAATTTCGTTGAGAGATCCTGAAAATCGTACTAAATATATTGGTACAGATGAAAACTGGGCTTTAGCTGAAAGCGCGATTATTGAAGCTGCTGCAGAAAAGGAATTGTCTACGGTTATTGAGTATGGAGAGGCAGCTTTCTATGGTCCTAAGCTAGATTTCATGGTGAAAGATGCTTTGGGTCGTAAATGGCAGTTGGGTACCATTCAAGTGGATTATAATTTGCCTGAGCGTTTTGAATTGGAATATACAGGTTCTGATAATGCAAAACATAGACCTGTGATGATTCACCGAGCACCATTTGGTTCTATGGAGCGTTTTATCGCCGTATTGATCGAACATTGCGCGGGAGAATTTCCATTATGGCTTGCCCCAGAACAATTTATCATCTTGCCTGTATCAGAAAAATATGAAGAATATGCGAAAAATCTTTTAGAATCGCTAAATAATTCCGATATTCGCGGACTGATAGACTTGCGTGATGAAAAAGTAGGTCGCAAAATCAGAGATGCAGAAGTGAAAAAACTGCCTTACATGTTGATTGTGGGCGAGAAAGAGGCTGAGAATGGCACGATTTCTGTTCGTAAACATGGTTCAGTAGACTTGGGTTCCATGACTGCTGACGAATTTAGAGAAGTATTAATTAAAGAAATAACCGTTTAAATATTTAAACATTTGGCATTAAAAAGACCAGGTGGTCCTAGACCACCAATGAGAAAGAAAGAACCAGATCACCGCATTAATGAGCTAATCCGTGTGCCTGAGGTACGTTTGGTAGGTGACAATGTGGAAACAGGAGTATATCCTACACGTAAAGCTTTAGAGCTTGCAGATGAATTGGAACTTGATTTAGTTGAGATTTCGCCAAATGCTGTTCCGCCGGTTTGTAAAATTATCGACTACAGTAAATTTGTTTACGAGCAAAAGAAGAAACAAAAAGAAATCAAAGCTAATGCAAAGCAAACTGTTATTAAGGAAATCCGTTTTGGACCTAATACCAGCGAACATGATTTTGATTTCAAATTGAAACATGCGATTAAGTTTCTTGAAAGTGGTGAGAAAGTTCGTGCTTACGTACACTTTAAGGGTCGTGCAATTGTACACAAAGAACAAGGAGAGATCTTGTTATTGCGTTTTGCACAAGCTTTAGAAGAAGTGGGTAAAGTAGAATTGCTACCTAAATTGGAAGGAAAACGTATGTTTTTAACTTTAGCACCTAAATTGGTGGCTAAAAAATAATAAAGAAATTCTAACAGATTGATATAAAATTTAAAGTATTATGCCAAAAGTAAAAACCAATTCCAGCGCTAAAAAACGTTTTAAGCTTACTGGAACAGGTAAAATCGCAAGAAAAAACGCTTTCAAAAGCCACATCTTGACAAAAAAGAGCACAAAACGTAAACGTAACTTAACAACAACAAGTTATGTATCTGATGGCGATATGGGCAACGTTAAACGTATGCTTGCTATCGGTAAATAAGTTTTATTCGATTTAATTAATAATAATTTTTTAACCGGGTACAGGGTAGTAAGTTCATTGCAAAACATGGCGCCTTTTACCAAATAATTTTAAAAATATGCCACGTTCGGTTAACGCAGTTGCTTCGAGAAGAAGACGTAAAAAAATCCTTAAATTAGCGAAAGGCTATTATGGATCACGTAGCAAAGTATATACTATTGCTAAAAATACAGTAGAAAAAGGTTTACAGTACGCTTACCGCGACCGTAAAACCAAAAAACGCGAGTTTAGAGCTTTATGGATTCAACGTATTAACGCTGGAGCTCGTCAACAAGGTTTATCTTATTCCGTGTTGATCGGTAAATTAAACGCTAAAAATATTGGTTTAAACCGTAAGGTTTTAGCTGACTTAGCTTTAAACAACCCAGATGCTTTCAAAGCAGTTATTGACGCAGTAAAATAGAGTTTTAACCCCGAGTCAATTTGTTAGATATTGGAAAGGAACCCATCTGGGTTCCTTTTTTTTATTTTAATGTTGCAAGCTATTCATTATTTTATCATTTAATAATGAGCTGTTTTACAGTTTATTTTTTTGAACTGTTTTGAAGTTTGTAATATATTTTTATTTTTATATAAAAGAGCCGTAATTTATGAAGTTTCAAGATCTAGTAAATTTGTATGAAGAAGGGAGATATGAGGATTGTTTATCTGAATTGGAAGTGTTTCTTGTATTAAACCCTCAAGATATCCCTGCATTACTACTAAAAGCAAACGTACTTAAAGAACTTGATTATCAAATTTCAGAAGAAGACAATAATGAACTTTCATTAAATGATTTTCAAGAAGTCATCAACATCTATAAAACTATTTTAGAAATTGAACCAAACCATGAAGCTGCATTATTTGGTTTATTGGAAACGACACGATTTTTCTATAAAGATTTAGACTATGACGAGTACTCGTCGTATATCGAAAGATTGAGCGTACATGAGGACGAATTGGAAAATGTATGTCGATTCAGCGCTGATCTAAATTATTTACATGAAAAATATGCTGAATCAATTCGTAATATAAATGAATTGCTCGCCATTTATGAAGTGTTATATGCCCATGATCGTATTAGTAAATGTGCTTTGCTAACGGAAAGTGTACTTTTTAAAGCCATGATACTCCGGGAGAACCTCAATCAACATCAACAGGCATTAGCCGAATTTAAAAAATATAAACACGATATTCTATCGAATAATGTTTTGCTATACTTGGATATCGGTCAACTTGCACTGGAATATCATGATTATGAAATGATTGGTTGGGCAGGGGTGAAGGCAGTTTTATATGGAAATGAAGATCCAGAAGTAGATGCTGAAATATTTAAGTATTATGAACGGGTAATGGATTTGTTAAATGGTGGATTGGAAAATAAACAATGCATCTATTTTGCGATCATGGTACAACGCAATTTTCGTGAGGAGTTGGGACTCGATCTGTCCGACCCTCTCATCGAAGCTAAGCGTTATATCGATCTTTACCCGGACTGGTTCATTCCTTATCATTTTGCTGGAACGTATATTCTTGAAGGCGGAAACTATGATGAGGCGTTGCCTTACTTAGCGAAATCCGTAGAATTGGAAGGCTTTTCAATTACGATCCACCGGTATATCTTGACTTACTATCACGTTCATAAAGAATTACCTGAAATTTTGAACTGGCCAGAAGATGGACCTATTGATTATTTTAATTCAGGATGTGAATTTTCAGAATTTGAAAATTC
Source organism: Sphingobacterium sp. MAE (assembly GCF_056711605.1). Classification (NCBI taxonomy): domain Bacteria; kingdom Pseudomonadati; phylum Bacteroidota; class Sphingobacteriia; order Sphingobacteriales; family Sphingobacteriaceae; genus Sphingobacterium; species Sphingobacterium sp. MAE. The sequence continues at coordinate 1,610,342 of NZ_CM160044.1, forward strand.
AATTGGTTCTCCAGTTCTAGATATGCCTTTATTAAATTATCGCCTACAGTTTTTTAAAAGATCGTACTTAGGATTTAAGGCGTATTTTCATGAGAATAAATTTGAAGCTAATTACTTCATCAATAGCCAACTTATGTCTATGTGTTGCAATAACTATGCGTTGGCACTCAGTAGTAAACGCAAATATGATGAGGTGATCGATATCTGTAAAGAAGGTCTTACTTATAGTCGGTTTTGGGAGCTGTACAATACTTTGGCTGATGCGTATTTTGAAAAAGGTGATTACGAAGATGCCTTGATCAATTATCATGAGTTATTGGATGAAAGTTTTAAAGAGTTTGACTTACCTAATTACCTTCGTATTTCTGCGTATGTCACCAAATGTGAATTTAAATTAGGCTATATAAAAGAAGCAGAGGAAAGGTTGAAAACCATCTCTCAGGAATATGACGAACTCATTCATTCGGCAGATTATGCCGCTTATGATGAAGAGGATCTGTTTGTGACCCGCCAGGCATATATGGAAATTCAGAATGCACGCTTTGACTTAATCAATCATAGGGGAGATTCTGAAACGTTAAAGGATTGGCAAAAAGAATTAGAAAATAAACCTGACGATGCCTCAAATTGGTATATGCTCATGCAAAATTATTTTCAGTTAGAACAGTACGATCAATGTATTGCGTGTGCTAATAATTACCAAGCAACAAAACCTATACAGGAAATGGCGCTTATCGATTATCGTAAATTGCATTATCTGAGAGGTAAATCGTACTATTTGTTGGGAAACTATGCTGCTGCTTTACAGGATCTTTTAGTCGCCTATGATTCTACTAAGTCCACTTTAGTAGAAGAAGAGTCGTATGGTGATTTTCATTTGATATTGATTCATGTTGTCCGCGCATATTTTCATTTGCGAGATTGGGAAAATGTTATTCGGATCAGTCAAGAGTCACAAGAAATGTATGCTAATGAAAACTGGGAAGAGGATGATGACTGGATCGAAATGATGTTGATGTCTGCTGAAGCATCATTTGAGCTGAGTGATCAAGAGACTGCAAAGCAAAAGATTCAAGCCATCCTAAAGCTTTTTCCAAAACATGAAAAAGCTTTAGAAAAGAAAAAAGCTTGGGGATCTGGATGGTTGGGCTGGTTGAAAAAATAAAAACATTATAGCCTTATTGATTGTTCTAGACACAAATATATTGTTATGATTATGATAAGAAAAAACATGATACTTGGTTTTGCTGCTATTCTATTAGCGGCCACAAGTGTAACCTACGCAGCGATCGATTCTAAACCTATTAAGCAGGTGGATCAGGTAAAAGGAAAAGAAATTGTTATAGAAGGTAAAGGTAATAAGCGTACTATTAAAGTGACTGCGAATGATGTTGTCAAAATAGAGGGGCTGGAAAATGCAGTGACCATCGAAGGTTCTTTTGCGAAATTAGAGATAGAAGGTGCAAGTAATTCTGTAAACTTAGATCAAGTTAAAAAAGTCAGCATAGAAGGTATGGGAAATAAGGTCAATGCCAACAATGTTGATATTGTACATGTAGAGGGGACTCAAAATCATGTACATTATAAATCATCAAAAAATAAGACTGGTAAAGCGGATACAAAAATAGAAGGTGTAGATAATATGGTCATGAAGATTAAGTAATCACTTTTTACCGTACAATACTATAAAGGGACTGATTAATTTAATTGGTCCTTTTTATTTGATCCGTAAGAAAAAAAAACACGCTTTAAGCGTGCGACAAATTGTTCAATACAGGTAAGTTAATCCTCTCCTGATAATAAATCATCTCCATCAAATGTAAATTCGATTGCATCTGTGTAGCTTTCTAAAGCTGTTACTTCAAAGTCTTTAATCATTTTGTTTCATTTTTAATTACCATAAAGATAAGCTTGTATTCTTACCATATGGTAAATATGATGTGAAGTTTATGTTAAGTATTTCGAAATCGTTTTTTTGTTAATATACATGTGGTATTGAGCATGAAGTATTCAGATATATCGGGCTGTAAAGCTTCGTTTTTTAAAAGAAAAACTTATCTTAGTGCAATTACATTATGTAGGTCGTATAGTCATTTTGATACCTACTTTTTTCTTATTGATCACTAAATGAAAAAGTCTTCATGTCAAATTTAATTAATCTAAAAATTTTCAAGCAGTTTTTACAATCTAGTAATATAGGTGGTATTCTGTTATTTATCTGCGTTATTGTTTCCTTGATTGTTGCGAACACTCCACTGGCAACTTCGTTTAGTAATCTTTTAAATACAACGATCGGATTTGAGACAGAAAATATTCATTTGAACTATTCCATTCTGCTGTGGATAAACGATGGTTTGATGGCAATATTTTTTCTATTGGTGGGTTTAGAGATCAAACGTGAATTGGTGGAAGGGGAATTATCATCTCCGAAAAAAGCTTTATTACCAATTTTAGCAGCGGTTGGTGGTGCTATTCTTCCAGCCCTCATTTATTTGTTTATTAATAAAGGTCTACCTACAGAACATGGCTGGGGAATTCCGATGGCTACCGATATTGCTTTCGCATTGGCTGTTATTACGCTATTGGGCAATCGGGTGCCAGCTAGTTTAAAGATTTTTTTGGCTGCCTTAGCTATTGTGGATGATTTATTGGCCATTTTAGTGATTGCTTTATTTTATAGTGGCGATTTACATTATAACTACTTATTTATTGCTTTAGGTATTTTTGCATTTTTATTAGGGTTGAATTATTTTGGTGTCAAAAAGATTTGGGCTTACTTGATTCCTGGAGTATTTATTTGGTATTTTATTCACCATTCGGGTATACATGCAACAATTGCTGGGGTATTAGTGGCATTGACATTGCCGACAAATGCTACGGATGATGAATCTCCATTAAGAAAAACTGGAACACATCCTTACTTCTCCAGTCAATTTTATTATTATCCCACTTTTTGCAATTGCAAATACCAATATCACGATTCATAGTGAAATGGTTGGAGGCTTAACTACTGCTTTGGGTATTGGTATAATAGGGGGGCTACTGGTTGGAAAATCTATTGGTATTTTAGGGATTTCTTTTATTGCTACAAAACTTAAATTATGCACCTTACCTGAAGGGGCCAACTGGAAACATATCTTTGGAGTAGGTCTACTTGGGGGAATTGGATTTACGATGTCCATCTTTGTCTCTATATTGGCGTTTACAGACCCGATGTTAATCGAAGAAGCAAAGTTTGCTGTATTGATCGGTTCTTTGTTTTAGGAGCGATAGGCTATCTGTTTCTTGCTAGCATTGGAAACAAAAAAATGGGTTACTACTGATCATGTAGTATCCTTTTAAAAAAAAACTAAAGGATTAATGATATATAGGGCTTATACAATACAATTGTATAGGCCCTTTTCTTTACAGAAATATTGCCTATCTAAAATAAGATTAGCTTACGAAGCTATTTTGTTTGATCTTCAAATTATAAAGAAAGTCATTTTAAGTTTATAATTTTTTGATAAAAGATAAGAGTACTTTTTAAGTGTTGAATAAGTTTATGATCTACTTTGATTTTAACAGTTTTTTAACATTAATGTGTCAACTTTTTTGAGTTATAGGGAGTTTAAATTTTTTACTGTCTTTTTCTTGTTACAAAATGTATTTGTTACAATAAGTGATTGTAGTTTTATTACTTATGTATCAATCTGTTATGTATTTGTTTAAAAGATATTTAACAAATAATTATGAAATTTCAATCGTTTGCGTAAATTTAATTAACAACTAAACATGTAGTGCTAGGGGAGATTCTTCAAGAGGATATAGCACTGATTAAATTACCAAATTAAACCTTTTTCACATTATGAGAAAACTACTACAGTTTCTTAACGAGGATTTTATTGAGCATAAAAAAACGATAAAATACTCTCTTTGGGCATCTACCGCACTTGTGTTGATTAGCCATCAAACCTTAGGTAACCCAATGTCCAAATTTGCTGATGCGACCTATTATGCGGTCAGTGCAAAGTCAGTACAAAAACCTATTCGAGGAAAAATTCAAGATGCAGCTACTAAAGAAGCGATCGCTGGAGCAACCATTAAAGTTGTCGGGAAAACGGCAGCCACATCATCTGATGCGGACGGTAATTTTCAGATTGATGCAGCTGTAAATGATGTCCTAGAAATTACTTATGTTGGATTTTCGAAGCAGACTGTTAATGTCACTTCCACTTCATTGCCCCTTATTGTAGGCATGTTAAGTCAAAGTGATGATTTGGAGGAGGTCGTTGTAACGGGGTATAGTACGCAACGAAAAAAAGATCTAACAGGAGCTGTTTCTGTGGTTAACGTTGATCAATTGAAGAGTACGCCTGCTGCTAGTGCGGTCGAATCTTTACAAGGTCGGGCTACCGGTGTTCAGGTTGTTACAGACGGTGCGCCCGGTTCTACACCACAGATTAAAATTCGTGGATATAGTACCATCAACAATAACGAACCTTTGTATATTATTGACGGAGTGCCTTACGAAGGTAAGCTGAGCTGGTTAAATCAAAACGATATTGAGTCTATGCAAGTGCTGAAAGATGCATCAGCGGCTTCTATCTATGGTTCTCGAGCAAATAATGGTGTTGTGATCGTGACCACAAAAATGGGGAAATCGGGTAAGCCACAAATTAATTTGGATGCCTATTATGGATTACAAGTGCCTAATAGTAGCCGGTTTCCGAAAATGTTGAGTCCGCAACAAGTTTTAGATATTGAAAATAGATTGGATGGAAAAAACAATACTTTACCAGATTATATAATTGCAGGAGCAGCACTCGGCAATGCCATTACACCTGCTGACCTTGACATGTCAAAATATAAATACAATGCTACGAGTCGTTCTGATTTTTATCAGATCACGAAAGCAAATAAAGCAGGAACAAATTGGTTTGATGCTTTATCGCAAAATGCACCTACACAATCTTATCAATTGAGTGCTACAGGAGGTGGTGAAAGTGCTAATTATGCATTTTCAGGAGGTTATTTAAAACAAAAGGGTACCATTGTTCATACGGGTTTTGAAAAATATAATATCCGTTCTAACATGTCATTTTCTGCTTTTGATAAAAAGTTGAGATTTGGGGAAAATATACAATATTCGTTCACTGAAGGCTTTGGTATGGGGGTAAATACCAATACTGCCGGAGATTATATTGGAGAAGGTAGTGCCCTTGGTTTTGCTTATCGTATTCACAATTTGATACCGGTATATGATGAAGGTGGAAATTTTGCTGGATCGGTCGGTGGACAATATGGAAATGGGGAAAATCCTGTAGCAATAGCTTATCGTGCTAAAGATAATAAAAATAAGAGTAATCTATTTTTTGGAAATGTGTATGGTGAGTATGATCTGCTTAAGGGGTTGACCTTACGTACAAGTATGGGTATGAAGTATGAAAATTATAATACAGTTTCATATACCTACCCCAATCCAGAATTTACAGAGGGAAGCTTTAATAATGGAATGAATGAATCTTCTGGAATCAATAAAGAGTGGACTTGGACAAATACATTAAATTATAAAGCTAAATTTAATGATGACCATAACCTCAATATCTTATTGGGTACAGAGGCAATAGAGAATCGATATAGACAAATATCTGCTAGAGGAAATGGTTACTTTACAACAGCAAGTTTAGATTATTTTTACATCAATTCTGCTTCGAAGGACATTTTTGGAAACGGAGAGGGAAGTGTTGGTGCTCTATTCTCTATGTTCGGAAAAGTGGACTACTCGTATAAAGATCGTTACATTTTCAGTGGAACTGTGAGAAGAGATGGATCTTCCACTTTTGGACCTGATAATAAATATGGTGTATTTCCAGGTGTAAGTGCCGCTTGGCGCTTGTCTGAAGAAGAGTTTTTAAAAGGCTCTTCGTGGTTGAATGATCTAAAGATAAGAGCAGGATATGGTGTGACGGGAAATCAGCGCATTCCACAAAATCAATATGTGAATCGTTATCGAGTGGAAGTGAATGCATCTTCTTATCCGATCAATGGACCGCTTAGTTCGGGAGTATGGCAAAATGCATACAGTAACCCAGCTATCAAGTGGGAGCAAGTTTCTGCACTAAACCTTGGATTGGATTTTTCAATTCTGAATGGCGATCTTGATGGATCATTTGATTGGTATAATAAGAAGACTACCGATATGCTCTATCCACTTCCTTTGCCAGCAGTTGTTGCAGGTAGAGCAGATGCACCTTATGTCAATATCGGTGATATGCAAAATAAAGGAGTTGAGTTTTCACTGAATTATCACTACGGTAAGAAACAAGACAAACCTTTCACATTAGATCTGTCGGCAAATATTTCTAGAAATGTCAATAAGATCGTGTCATTGGCACCATCAATAAGCCAGCAGGTTTATGGAGCATTCAGAAGTATGGAAACATCAATTTTGAAAGCTGGAGAACCACTAGGTGCGTTTTACGGATATAAAGTGGTTGGTATATATCAAGATGCTGCTGATATCGCAAGCGCTCCTTACGCTGATGGAAAGTCAAGGATAGGAGGACTTAAATATGCAGATATTAATGGAGACAAGGTCATCGACGCTAATGATAGAACAATCATCGGAAGCCCACACCCTGATTTCGTATATTCATTGAATATTAATGCTACATATAAAAACTTTGATTTAATGGCCTATTTCTATGGTTCTAAGGGAAATCAAAATTATGAAGCAACTCGTTACTTTACAGATTTTGGAGTTTTCAAAGGACAGAAAAGTGTGCGTGTTTTAGATGAGTGGAGTCCAACAAATACAGGAAGTATGATCCCTTCGCAAGTTAATGACGCCTCTCCTTATGAATATGCCTCTTCAAGTTACTATGTACAAGATGCAAGTTTTTTAAAGCTTAAGAATTTACAAATCGGTTATAATTTACCTGTTCAAAATCTATTTGGAGGAAATAGTTCGGTACGCAAATTTAGAATGTATTTTGCTGTTACGAATTTATTTACGATCACCAAATATGAAGGTTTAGATCCAGAGGTAACTGCTACTCCTTCAGATTACCCAGCATTGGGTGTTGATTTTGGAGTATATCCGCAGTCAAGACAATATATGTTAGGACTTAGTTTAGGATTCTAGGGCTTTATTAATTATTAAAATTTAAATATCATGAAGAAAAAGAATATATATATGATCCTGGGGGCCACTACACTTTTATTTGCTTCGTGCGGTAAAGGCTTTTTGGAGAAACTACCTCAGGGAGAATTGGCAGAATCACAAGTTGAAAATGCAAAGGGAATTGAAGGGGTATTGATTGGTGCTTATGGCATATTGAATGGAAATGTAAGTGGAACTTGGGGAAATTATTCATCTGCTCCTAGTCAGTGGTTATTTGGGGAAGTTGCGTCAGACAATGCGCATAAAGGTTCGACATCTACCGATCAACCTAATATGAATATGATTGAATTTCATACACCAAACAGCTCAAATGATAACTTGAGCCAAATGTGGGAAGTGTATTACGAAGGGGTATTGCGAGCTAACAATACGTTGCGCTTATTAAAAGTAGATCAGGCTGGTGCGAAAACCATCACTGCAGCGCGAGCTAAGGAGATTGAAGGTGAGGCTCGTGTATTAAGGGCACACTACTACTTTTATCTTTGGAGAGTTTTTAAAAACTTGGTATATGTAGACGAAAATACGACTGCTGATGAGGCTAAAGTAAAGCCTAATAAAGATGATGTATTGCCTAAAATAATTGATGATCTAAAGATCGGTATTGAAAACTTGCCTTTAACCAAAATCAATCAAGAGTCGGGTCGAATGGATAGAAATATTGCAAAGGCATATTTAGGTAAAGTGTATCTATACCAGAAGAAATATCCTGAAGCGCTTGTGTTGTTCAAAGAAGTTATTGCAGGTAAAGATATTCAGGGAATGCCTTTTCAAAATAACTTTGATGTGCTGAATGAGGATGGACCTGAAGCATTGTTAGTGTCGAAACATGCAATCAATCCTGATGGAACTGGAGACAATGCAAATGTCGGAGATATGTTGGCTGGCTTAAATGGAAATAACCCTGTTGGATGTTGTGGTTTTTATCAGCCTACGATCGACTTGGTAAATGCTTATAAAGTAGATGCCAATGGTCTACCGATGTTGGATGGATCTTACCGTACAAATCCTTACAAATCAGATTTTAATGAAGCATCGCCATTGACTTACAAATTGGATACTACATTGCGTTTTGACCCACGTTTAGATTATACTGTAGGTCGTAGGGGTGTGCGCTATCTTGATTATGGTGTTATGCCAGGAAATGCTTGGATAAGAGAGGTGGCAAGCGGTGGTCCTTTTGTCGGTATCAAAACGATGATCCCACAGAGTCAATTTGGTAGCCATACCGCTTCTGGGGCAGCATATATAACGGATTTGGACGTTAATATTATCCGTCTAGCTGATGTGATATTAATGGCGGCAGAGTGTGAAATAGAGGCTGGCAATTTGACAGGAGCGATGAATTATGTGAATGCAGTGCGTGCCCGTGCAGCAAATTTGCCACCTAAAAAAACAGCATATAATAATAATGCTGCTGTGTATGTGGTAAAACCGTACTTATCTTTTCCTGATCCAGCATATGCTCGTAAAGCTGTTCGTTTTGAACGCCGCTTAGAGTTGGCTATGGAAGGACATCGTTTTTATGATTTAGTAAGATGGGGAGAAGCAAAATCTACATTAGAGAGCTATTCAACTTTTGAAGGGGGTATTTTGCCAACTTATAAAGGACTGAACTTTAAACCTGAAAATGAATATTTCCCAATTCCTCAAACGCAAATTGATAGAAGTGGGGGAGCTTTAACACAAAATACCGGTTACTAAAAATTTGTTTCTTAAGCAATAAAGCGTGGCTTGTCTGGTTTCAGATAAGCCACGCTTATTTTAATGACTATTCATGAGTAAGAGAAACTGCTTAAAGTGATTTTAGATCTGCTATAAACGCATCAACATTTTTTTCATCTGTTGCCCAAGATGTGATCAGTCTAATTGCAGCATGATCATCATCTATTTCCTTCCAAATATAGAATTGATAGTTTTCACTGAGTTTTTGGATAATATCTTTTGGTAAAATAGGAAAGATTTGATTGGTCATTGAATTTGTTAAAAAAGAAAATCCTTTTGACTGTACGGCATCTACTATTTTCAAGGCCATCGTGTTTGCGTGATGTGCCAAATCGAAATATAGATCGTGCTTAAATAATTCTAAAAACTGTATGGCTAGTACTCTTCCTTTGGCAAGTAGCGCTCCTTTCTGTTTCAATACATATTCAAAATCGAAGGCTAGTTCTGGGGTCCTAAAAATAACCGCTTCTCCCAATAATGCGCCATTTTTTGTTCCACCGATATAGAAGATATCTGTTAATCTTGCGATATCAGTGAGTGTCATATCATTATTTTGCGCCATGAGTGCATGTCCCAATCGAGCACCATCGAGATAGAGTAACAAATTATTGGTCTTGCAGCATGAAGATAAATCTTCTAATTCACTTTTCGTATATATGGTACCGATCTCAGTCGAATTGGAAATATAAACCATTCTTGGTTTGACGACATGTGGCTTTAGTGCATATTCTTTTAATGCGTTTTGGATATCTGAAGGTCTTAATTTACCATCCTCCGTTTCTACTGCAATAACTTTATGTCCCGTTGCTTCGATAGAACCGGTCTCGTTGGCAGAAATATGTCCTGTTTTAGCACTTATAACCGCTTCATGGACACGAAGGAGAAAAGAAATTACGATGAGATTGGTTTGTGTACCGCAAGAAAGAAAATGTATCGTAGCATGAGGGTTTTTTATTTTTTCTTTTAATACCTCTTTAGCTTCAATACCATATTCATCTTCACCATAGCCCAGTTGCTGTACGAGATTTGTTTCAATGAGTTTAGTTAAAATATTGGGGTGTGCACCCTCAGAATAGTCATTTTTGAAATTATACATTTTTTAATATTTTCCTACGTTCTTTATCTGTTCAAGGCGCTTTTATATAGCCTATGTAAAGATAAAATATAATTGATAAATTCATAACACCATAATTTTCTAAAGAAGGTTCGCTGAAGGTCAAAGGTGTGCTGGTTTGAATATGGTATAAATAAAAAATCACGGAATTTTATTTCCGTGATTTTTAACTTCTTTTAGGAATTTGACTCCTTTAACCTTTTTTCTTTTTCATGGTCATTTTAGCTTTTTTGCCAGCGCCATAATTATAGGTCTTACTATTGCTTTCTTTCTTTTGATGGAAGGCTCCGCCACGATTGTCATTGGTTCCTTCATCGATCAGTGTAGGATTTTCTTTTTTTGCACTATAAATTGATAATTTTTCAGGCAAATCAAGTACTTCCATTTTTTGACCTACAATTTGTTCAATTTTCTTGATTTCAGGCAATTCCAAATCAGTTGCGAGGGTAAACGCCAATTGTTCTTCATCACCAGATTTGATAATACGTTGGATCAGGGTATCGTTGTGCTCAGGTATTTCAAAATGAAAGATATAAGGTATACCTGATAAGTCTAATTCTTCAGTTCCTTCATTTGCAACGATTAAGATCCGATGTGCGTTATCTTGTTTGAATAGATTGATATCATGAATGTTTTTATCTTCAAAAAATAGGGGGTTGAAGATCAGAATTTCTTCATTGTACTTGCGGTGCAAGCTTTTTCCTAGCTTTTGGGCAGTAAGTTTACTGTTGACAAAAATGATGACTTTATCAAATACTTCATTATCTAACATCAAGCTATTGAGAAGATTGATTTTAGTTGTGAAATTGGGTACTTGATAAAGAAACAAGTCATGAACGTTAAGTTTTTCAGCTGCCAGTTCCTCTACTTCAATTAGGGCAGGAGTAACCATAAAACTATCGATCATCTGATGTAATTTTTCGTGCTCTACAGTACTGAAAATTAGATGTTGACATTTTTTACAGCTTTGTACAAGTTCTTTGACAGGGGTGATCATTCCATTCTTTATAACCTCTTCGGCATCATCGATAATCAGGGTATGGATTAAATTGAGATTTAAGCCTAGTTTGAGATAAACAGCTCTTGCTCTATTGGGTGTTGAAACAACGATTTCAACACCTGCTACGAGCTTTTCAATCTCCTGTTCCATACTTCCACCTGCGCGCAAGCCTATAATACTGAGGTCTTTATTTTTACTGATCAAATAGAATTGATCTAGAATAGCCTGAACGCGTTCTTGATCTGGTGCCAAAATTAAAACTTTGGGCGCATCAGGAACATTAAATTTAAGTCCAGAAAGTACACTGAGTACGTAAGTTGTCGTTTTTCCTGAACCTTCAGGACCGATAGCAATGATATCTTGACCTCCTAATATCCGTGACATCGATTTTACCTGTATTTCCTTTGCCGTTAAATAACCCAGATCTTCCATGGATTTTTGTAACCGCTTGCCTAATTTTAATTTATCGAGAGACACTTTATCGTCGTATTTAATGAATAATGGTCAAAGTTACTTAAAAAAAACTTTGCAAATAACCGAATATAGACCTTTATGGTATATTACTTGATCAACGGCGCGCAAACATGATGAAGAGGGCCTGATTTGTTTTATCAACTTCTTTTATTGTTTTATTATGATTATCTTTAAAAAAAGCATATTTGACGTTATTGAAAGGAGGGCAGATGTCCGCACATGTAGAAAAGTATTCATTTGTATTTCAGCCTTGTGAAAAAGGTATTCAACTTGTACAATCGATTAAAGAAAGTTTAAAAAATAAGATTGGATGGTTTTCCAGCTGTCATTCAATGGCTCATATTACGATATGTGAATATCATGCTGATCAGGAGATGCTTTCGCATATAAAGAAACAAGTTGTAGATGTGTTAAAATTTGAACAATCTCAATATGTATATTTTGACGAATATCAGGTTTTTCCACAGAAGGGAACTTTTTATATCGCACCCGCATTAAAATCCAAGCAATTTTTGAAAAAGAAAATAGAGGCAATCACTAAAATAGATTTTGCAACGGAGCTTTATAAAAGCGAAGAACCTCACTTGACCGTAGCGCGTAAATTAGATCAAGAAGCGCTGGCGATTGCTTCTGAGAATCTTAGAACAGTTGATTTAGACTTTTTTTGTTCAAGTATCTTTCTGCGTAAATTTAATCCGGTTCGAAAGCAATATGATATCATAGAAGAGCTTAAGTTTGGGAATTTTCAAAAACCGCCGGTCGAAGTCGGACAATTATCCTTTGATTTTTAATAAAAGGTGTAAAAATGTAGTTTTTAGTTTAAGGATTTATATCTTTATTTCCACAAGATAGATCGGGTATAAATTACAATAAATTGCTACATGAGTAAAGATCCTTACCAACATGAAAAATCTCTTTCTGACGTACACGAAAGTGTTGAAATTATTAAGGGTAAGTCAAAGATTAAGAAAGTACTCAGTTTTTTTGGACCTGCTTATCTGATTAGCGTAGGATATATGGACCCCGGTAATTGGGCTACTGATCTGGCTGGAGGAAGTCAATTTGGTTATGCCTTACTGTGGGTGTTATTGATGAGTAATATCATGGCTTTGCTATTGCAGAGTTTGTGTACACGATTAGGTATTGTACGACGTAAGGATCTTGCACAGTGCAACCGGGAGACCTATCCAAAACGCATGAATTTTGTGCTCTATATCTTAGCCGAAATTGCGATCGCTGCATGTGATCTTGCTGAAGTGCTGGGTATGGCAATAGGTCTTAATCTTCTTTTCGGAATTGATATTCTTTGGGGGGTGTTGATCAGCTTTGCTGATACATTTCTCATCATGTATTTGCAGAAGCTGGGTATGCGTAAAATGGAACTTTTTATTATAGGGCTCATTACGATGATCGGTATGTGCTTTATGGTAGAAATGTTTTTGGTGCAGCCTGATTTTAGTGAAGTGGTGACAGGTTTTATACCCAGTTTGCCCAATAGCGCAGCATTGTATATCGCAATAGGGATTATAGGTGCAACTGTCATGCCTCACAATTTGTACTTACATTCTGCCCTAGTTCAAACGCGAAAAATAGAACGAGATGACCATTCTATCAAGAAAGCCATTAAATATAACCTTTTCGATAGCGCTATCGCTTTAAATTTAGCATTCTTGGTAAATGCCGCAATCCTCATTCTCGCATCAGCGGCTTTCCATAAAAACGGAATGCACCATGTTGCAGACTTAGAGGACGCTTATCATTTATTGGGAAAAACATTGGGAACGGATCTGGCACCGAAGTTATTTGCTATTGCCCTGATACTTGCAGGGCAGAGCTCAACTGTTACAGGTACCTTAGCGGGGCAAATTGTAATGGAAGGATATCTGAGATTGCGCATTAGCCCCACATTAAGAAGAATTATTACACGCTTGTTGGCCATTATTCCTGCAGTATTGGTTATTTTAATCGCAGGAGAATCTCAGGTTGGATCCTTACTTATTTTTAGTCAGGTCATATTGAGCATGCAGTTAGCATTTGCTGTTATCCCCTTAATTCACTTCGTGAGCGATAAGGAAAAAATGGGCAGTTTTGCGATTAAACCTTATGTACAGGTATTAGCTTGGCTGATTGCCGCTATTATTGCGATACTTAATATAAAATTGGTATATGAAGAGATTACGGGATGGATTGTCAAGTATGACTCGCTGTGGTTGACGAGTGTATTGATCCTTGGTGCGGTGGGCATGGTGGTCTTACTCTTTATGACACTGCTATATCCTATTCTCCACAAAAATAAACCCATTGAATTGGATGTGCATCCTCCTTTTGAGGATTTGAAATTTGAAGAACCGGACGTATTTAATAAAATTGTTCTAGCTTTGGATTATTCTACCTCAGATACTAAAACCGTGAAATATGCACTTTCAGTCGCAAATCCGGATTCTCATTTTATTTTAGTGCACATTGTTGAAAGCGCAGGGGTAAAATATACGGGAGAAAGTACCGATGATTTTGAATCTAGACAAGATTTGGACCGGCTAAAAAAATATGCTCACTTTTTTTTAGACCGAAATTATCAAGTGGATTGGGAACTGGGGTATAATAATCGGGTTGCTTCAATTGCGAAGATCTGCGAAAAATATCATGCTGACTTGTTAATCGTTGGCAGTCATGGACATACAGGTGTGAAAGATTTTGTTTTTGGTGAAACTGTAAATAAATTGAGACATACCGTAAAAATACCTGTGTTTATCGCACAATAATCTGATATGATAATTATTTAAGATAGAAGATATTTGAACTATTGTTTATCTTTTTTATCTTAGTTAATAAGTTAAAATTGCGAATGGAAAATATTAAACAGATTCATATAGAAAAAGAGACAGCAAATTTCCTGAATCTTTCCATGTATCAAAATCAGATTACTTTTTTAAGCAACCTGATGATTTCTTCTGAAAGCGATCAAATTTTAGAGAAAATTCGTATTGATATTGATACAGATGAACCCTGGATGGAGCGTTATTCCTACCAACTCGCATATTTACCTGTGGGTTTATCGGTTAAAATACCGACAGATAAGATCATGATTAAACCTGCTTATTTTATTCAATTAAGTGAGATTGAACGCAGTTTATATTATATTCGGATTTATCAAGATGAAAATTTATTGACGGAGGAAAGGGTCGAAATAGAATTGCATCCTATGTCGTTCTTTGGAGGTTTTAATGCACTTCCTGAACTATTAGCTTCTTATGTAACACCCAACCATTCTTATATTTATAATATAAAGAATAAAGCAATAACCTATCTAGAAGAGCAAAATCTGCCCGTTAAATTTGAAGGATACCAATATGAAGATCCTGTGCGCATACTGGAAATGATGCGGGCGATATATAAAGCAATACAGTCTGAACAGATCGTGTACAGTGCTCTGCCTCCAAGTTATGAGGAACGGGGGCAACGTTTGCGTTTACTTGATGTGATTGCCAGTAAGCGTTTCGGTAATTGTATTGATATCAGTTTATTGTACGCTGCTTGTCTGGAGGCTATAGATCTAAATCCCATTATAATTGTAACGAAAGGACATGCTTTTGTGGGTTGTTGGCTTCATAATGATAAATTTTCCGAAATTATCAATGAAGATAAAACGGCTATAACCAAACGTTTTGCTAAAGGAATAAGTGAAATAGTCGTTATCGAGTCGACCAGTGTTTGTAAAGGTACCGATATCAGTTTCAATGAAGCGATTGATCTCGCTGAAGCAAACCTTGTCGAAAAGGATGATTTTGTTTTATCTATTGATATCAAAAGAGCCCGAGCTAGTGGTATTAAACCTCTCCCTCTCAAGTTGGACGCTAGCATGAGCGAACTTTCTGATCTAATCGTAAGAAATGCTGCTTTAAAAGATGAAAAGATTGAGATTGGTAAGATCTACGCTGAAAAAGAATTAAACGGGAATAAATCCATCAGTAAACAAAAAATCTGGGAAAGGAAACTATTGGATCTGTCGTTGCGCAACAATTTACTGAATCTGCGCATGACAAAAAATATGTTACAGATCATGGATGTTAATATTCATGATCTGGAAGATCTGTTAGTGGAAGGGAAGAGCTTTTCGATTAGCGCAAGTGCAAATGCTCCGCTGTTAAAACAGTATAGTATCTTGAATGAAACACTGCATGCTTCATCTCCTGCATATCAGCTAGCTCAGGAGGAATTGGCCCATAATCGTTTGATCTCTTACTACCACAGTGAGGATTTGGATACTATCCTCACCCATATCTATCGAAACGCCAAATTATCTATTGAGGAAAATGGATCGAGTACACTTTATTTGGCTATTGGGCTCTTGAAGTGGAGGGATAAGAAGACTCCTAGTCAAGTCAGGTCTGCACCAATTATCTTGATTCCTGTAGAGTTGACCCGTCGCTCTATCAATAGCAAATTTATACTTCGTAGCCGGGAAGAAGAGGCGATGATTAATATCACATTGTTGGAATTTCTCAGGCAAGAATATGAACTTGATTTAAGTGATCTGGAAGAACTTCCGAGAGACAACAAAGGTATTGATGTCACGCAGGTAATCGCACACATACGCAGAGCGATTATGGGATTAAGAGGTTGGGATATTGCTGATCAAGTGGTTTTAGGTAATTTCTCGTTTAATAAATTGATTCTTTGGAATGATATTGCACATCAATCTGAGCAGATTGCACAAAGTACAATTGTGCAGAGTCTGATCGATGGTCAATTGCGGATTAATGTCAATAATGAAGAAAATACATTAGATTTTGATAATATTCATCCCGCGGCTTTAGCATTACCTATTGCAACAGATGTTTCGCAGTTAGCAGCGATATATGCTTCAAGTGAAAATAAAAGTTTTGTGCTACATGGACCTCCAGGTACAGGAAAGTCGCAGACCATTACCAACATCATTGCTAATGCCCTATTTCAAGGAAAAAAGGTACTTTTTGTAGCGGCAAAAAAAGCTGCTTTGGATGTTGTATATAAACGACTGGCGACTATCGGGTTATCAAATTTCTGTTTGGAGCTTCACTCTAACAAAGCCAAGAAATCAGATGTCCTTGCGCAGCTTGCTGAAACCTTAGATCTGCCGAAGATATTGGGTAATTTTGATTTTAATGAAGAGGCTAATCATTTGATAAATGCCAAAAGAGAACTTCAAGTATATATCGAACAACTGCATGCACAACAGACCATCGGTTGGACTTTGTATGATAGTATTATTGCAATTACAACATTAGAATCCTATAATTTTGGTAAAATTGATTTGCCAAAAACAATTTTTGATACCCTAACTAATGAAAAGTGGCGATCATGGAAAGATTTGGTTATCGACTTATATTCTGTGTCACAGATCATAACCAAGCCTAGTCATAATCCATTTAAGGGAATTGCGCTTACTAATTATTCGCCGGCAATTCAACAACAGGTAGCATCTTCATCTCTTCAATTGAAACAAAGCTGTGAAGAATATGAGCTCGTAATGCGGCGTGTCATTGAAACTCTTGGTATCCCGATCCAAGTATTTTCGTGGTCAGACTTTAATCAGTTTAATCAATTTGTAAATTCATTAGCACAGTTGCCAGAAACGGGTTTGTCGCTTTGGCGGCTGATCCTTAATCAGCCACAGCAAGAAAAGCTACAGAAATGGATGCTTGATTTTGAAAATTTTCAAATTAAACGGCGTATTTTATTAAGTAATGCCCATAAAAGTGTGTTGGATGCGAATCTAACGGCTTTAGAATCAATCTGGAATGCAGCAAAACAAACTTGGTTTTTTCCAAAGTGGTTAAAAAAGAGACAAGTGAAAAAAGGATTATCTACTTACAGCAGTAAGCTTTTAAATGAAGATGCTGCATTAGATCAATTTTTTAACGAAGTCAATGCTTACCAACAAATTACTGAAGTTGTCAAATCAAGAGAATATGATTTCGTCCGTCAAGCATTATCAAATTCTTATTTAGAAGAGGAAACAGATTTGAGTGATATCCGAAAACAAGTCGAAGGCTTACAAGCATTAAACGAATTGTTGGGGCCCTTATTAACTTCTCCTTTGGAAGAAGTTCTCTCGCAATGGATAGCGCATTCGAAAACCGATATCAAGCAATTGGTACCCAACCAAGATCTACGCCATGTTTTAGCAGCATGGCAGACCTTACTTGGTCATATCCACCAATTTCAAAATGAAACCCAATTGGATGTCCGATCTTATCCTATTGAAATCGATTGGTTGACTGAAATAAGGAAAAAAATGACCGGCATAGTCACACATATTGATACCATTAAAAATTGGACTAACTATTCTAAAACCAAGGAAAGGGCGATAGGACTAGACTTAGGATGGTTGGTAGCTTGTTATGAAAATGATGATATCCAGCAAGAACATTTGGTTGAGCATTTTGATTATATCATTCACTATAATCTGGCGGATCAAGTAATCGCTTCTCATGAAGCATTAAATATGTTCAATGTTCGATTATTTGAGGATAAAATTTCGAAGTATAAACAAATTGCTGAAAGCTTCACTGAATTGACAAAAAAGGAATTGTTGTTACGGCTAAACAAGGACTTGCCAAATGCGGTACAGGAGGCTGCTCAAGGTTCTGAAATAGCCGTGCTACAGCGTGCTATCAAAAATAGGGGAAGGGGATTAAGTATCAGAAGATTATTTGATCAGATGCCTACTCTTTTACCTCGATTGGCTCCTTGTATGTTGATGAGTCCAATATCCGTTGCGCAGTATTTTGAAGTAAATCCGGAGCAATTTGATTTATTAATTTTTGATGAGGCCTCGCAATTGCCGACTTGTGAAGCTGTAAGTTCTCTTGCACGTGCCAAACATGCCGTGATCGTGGGAGATCCAAAACAGATGCCGCCGACATCATTTTTTATGAGCAATAAAGTCGATGAGGAAAATATAGAAATTGAGGATTTGGAAAGTATTTTGGATGATTGCCTTTCTTTATCTTTTCCATCGAAGTATCTGTTGCGTCATTATCGGAGTAAGCATGAAAGTTTAATTGCTTTTAGCAACGCACATTATTATGACAATAAACTATTAACATTCCCATCGGCAGATGATTTAAATAGCCGAGTTACTTATCAGTATGTAGAAGGGTACTATGATAAGGGTAAAAGTCGTCAAAATAAATTTGAAGCACAGGCTATCGTGGATGATATCGCAAAACGACTTCGAAATGAAAGGACACGTAAACAAAGTATCGGTATCGTCACTTTTAGTCAGGTGCAACAGAGTTTAATTGAAGATAAACTCAATGAGTTATATCGAAAGGATGCGCAGCTGGAATCATGGGCAGTAGAAAGAGATGAACCGATCTTCATCAAGAATTTGGAAAATGTGCAGGGAGATGAGCGTGATGTGATCTTGTTTTCTATTGGTTATGGACCGGATGATAAAGGTCAGCTCAGTATGAATTTTGGACCTTTAAATCGTGAGGGTGGATGGAGGAGACTTAATGTCGCTGTAACAAGAGCTCGTGAGGAAATGAAAGTGTTTGCAACGCTTCGATCAGACCAGATTAATTTAAACCGTACAGCTTCGGAAGGGGTCGCCGGTCTGAAAAACTTCTTAGCCTTTGCAGAAAAGGGACATTTGCCACTTGATGCAAGTCTGATAAAAGCTGAGGATAACCACATAAATTTAAGTCATAACGTGGCAAGTAGATTACGAGCTGAAGGATTGGTGGTTAATGAGAATATAGGAACATCAGATTTTAAAGTTGACCTAGGTATTGTTCATCCAGAATTTCCAAACCGTTATATTTTATCGATTCTTTTAGATGGAACCAATTATTTTGATGCTGAAACTACGAATGATCGAGAACTGGTATTGCCCAAGATGCTGGAGAGCTTAGGATGGAATATTTTCCGTATTTGGACTTTAGATTGGATCGAAAATGCGGATGTAATCGTAGAGTCTATTTTGATAAAAGTAAATGAGCTCGCCAGAAAAGTTGAGGTACCGTCCGAAGAGGAAATTAATCCAATAGTTTAGTTGTCTTATTGCTTTTGAGTTTAAACGATCTTAAGATGTCCATATTTAGAGATACCACGAGCACTACTTTTTTGAATGAAGCCCGTGGTATATCCATGCAAAAGATTAGAATTTGTAGCCGACCATAATTCCTACTGTCCTGTTTTTGGCATCTAGTGTTTTATCAACACTGCTCAATCCGTGGGTGTAATAAGCGTCCACTGTCAATCGACTAATGTCGATACCTAATCCTACTCTTCCATCGAAAGAAAATTTCTTGTAATCCGCGGTGCCTGTTGATTTAACCGTTTTGAGATCATAATTTAATTGAGGACCTAACATCGCCCGAAGGTTGAAATCTTCCTGATCGATTAATTTGTATCCCACCTGAAGTGGTAAATTTATTTGATAAAATTTTAATGTCTTCACACTCTTATCTAATGTATAGTTTTTACGTAATAAGCTGGCTCCAACACCTGGTTGAAAGAATAATTGATTTCCAATGCGTGCAAATCCAGCTACTGAAAAACCAACTTTTCCATTATTATCTTTAATGGAATGATTACCAAATGATGTCATATGATAATTACTTCCAACTTGAATTCCATAGGTCACTTCCTGCGCATTTGCTATTGTACCTAATCCTAATAATGTCAATCCCAAAAGGGCAGTTTTTAATGTTGTTTTCATTTTTCTAAATTGTTTGTATTTGTGTCGATTAATTATTCGTCTTTCTTTTATGACAACCAAGTATGGACATACCCTTGATAAATTTTAAAATATTATGGTGTAATATGTTTTAAATTTGATCGGGTAGAAAAAAATGAAATTCAGGTAAGGGTATAGGTCGTTTTGATTGTCATATATAATACAGTAGATCGTTTAATGAGTGCGGAAAATAAAATCCATGTCAGAAAATAAAGAAAAAAAATTTGAGCAACTGTTTCGTACGTATTATCAGGAATTGCACCGTTCGGCATTTCGATACGTGAGGGATAGTGAAAGTGCTGAAGAAATTGTCCAGCAAGTTTTTTTGCGTTTATGGGAAAAAGAGTGGGAACAGGAGGTGCATACTTCAATAAAAGCCTATTTATATCGTGCGGTTTATAATGAAAGTATGAATTTGCTAAAAAAGGAACAAAGAAAGTTGACTTACCAATCTTATCAACTGAGCCGACAGGATGTCGTGCCAGCTGTAGATCAAAGTGCAAAAGATCTTGATCAAAAGCTGCAGTTAGCATTAGCTGGACTTCCAGAAAAGAGCCGTATTGTATTTGAGCTGAGTCGTTTTCAGGAAATGAAATATAAAGATATTGCCGATACACTGGATCTTTCCATAAAAACAGTTGAAGGCCATATGAGCAAAGCTCTTCGACATTTACGTATTGAATTGATAGATTATTTAACTGTGATTGTTTTCTATATCATCTATATTATATGAATAAGGAATTGTTAGAAAAATACATCATTGGAGAAACCAATGAAGAAGAAAATAAGATTATTCAACAGTGGTTGGGACAAGATAGCCGCAATCATGCTGAATATTTAAAAATGAAACAAATGTGGGATAGCCTACCTCAAGCGCTTGAAGCTCCAGAAGTAGATGTTGATCAAGCTTGGGCAAAGTTTAGAGCTGCTAGAGCCAATAGATCTGCTGATCGGAATGATACTCGGGACAGGAAAACGGTCGACATTGGATGGAATTGGTGGGCGGCAGCGGCAGTCCTGTTGATGTGTTCTTTGGGATTTTATTACTTTGATAAAAGTAATAGACAGGAGCAAAATCTCTATAGTACCACATCAGTACTTAAAAATACATTGCCCGATGGATCGACAGTCACACTTAATAAAAATTCGAAACTCGCATATTCTAGTACGTGGATGAATGCAGCACGTAGTGTCAAATTAGAGCAAGGTGAGGTGTTTTTTCAAGTATTGAAAGATCGGGCACATCCTTTTGTGATCGCTTCTGGTAAAAGTAAGATTACGGTATTGGGGACTAGTTTTAATGTGCGTCGTCATGTAGATGCCACTGAGGTTATTGTAGCGACGGGCTTGGTGAAAGTTTCTTACAACAATCATGAAATATATCTACATCCTAAAGAAATGATTACTGTGAAAGACAACGACACAACTACAGTTTCTGTTAAACAGGTGCCAGATCAATTTTATAAATATTATGTAGATCGCGAGTTTATATTTGAAAATACAAGCTTGGAACGTGTGGTGGAGTTATTAAGTAAAGCTTATGAGCAAAAAATAGTCATTGATGTTGCAGCGGATAAAAAACTTTTATTGACGGCGACTTTTAAACAAAATAGTTTAAATGATATTTTGAAGGTTATTGCAGATACTTTTAAAAGTAAAGTCATTATTAAAGATTCCATTATTCATATAACTAGATAATCATGTTTTTGATAAAACTTATCCATCATATTTATACCCTACTTTCTTTTACAAGATTTAAACACCTTTCATTACTCTTGGTTTTATTTAGTTTTTTTAAAGGATACGGGCAGCAGCAACTTGCTGCTGATATCCAAATGCCTGCTTTTCCAAGCACCACAGTTGGTCAGGTTTTTCAGGTCTTACAAGAAAAACAAGGAATCTTATTCTCGTTTAATAGCAATATCCTCCAGATGGATAGTACACTTCATCTTGCGGCATATCAGGGTAATTTATTTGGTTATCTCGATTATATTTTAGGGAAGGAATATAGTTTTAAAGAATTGGGGAAACATATTATCGTACAATATACCCCACAGCGCATGTCTGTAGATTTTGAAGTACAGACTCACGACAAAAATAAAGTAGTGATCATGGGTTATATCAAAAATATCAGAACAAATAGGCCTATTTCTGATGCAAGTATTTTTGACCGAGATGCTCTACTTTCTACTTTAACAGATCACAATGGTTATTTTGAACTTGATATTAAGAAAAAAAGCAGTTTGATCGCTGTCAACGTGAGTAAAGAAATGTTTCGTGATACAAGTGTGATGGTTATTTTTCCGATCGATGCAAAGGTCGATCATAAAAAGCGTCGATATGGTTACTTTTCAGGATATGAAGAGCACAAGGGGCTTTATCAATCTTTTTTTGGAAGAGTATTTTTATCTCCTGCGCAAAGTATTCAAAATATGAATCTCGGGGGGCTCTTCCTATATAGTCCTTATCAGATTTCGATGACACCCGGATTAAGTTCACATGGTTTTATTCGTTCGCAGATTGTCAATAAATTTTCGATGAATATCCTTGGAGGATCAACTGCTGGCGTAAAGGGAGTGGAAATAGGTGGGGTTTTCAATCTCAATCAATACGACATGGAGGGATTGCAGGTGGCGGGAGGTTTTAATGTGGTCGGAGGCCGAGTAAAAGGGGTGCAGATCGCTGGATTATCTAATCAAGTGTTTGGTGACGTTCAAGGAGTCCAACTAGCAGGAGGGGTGAATAAAGCGGATACAGTGAAAGGAGTACAGATCGGTGGAATTGGTAATCTGATCAAAGAAGGTGCTGGCGCAACACAGTTGACTGCCGGATTTAATTACAGCAAAGGTGTGGTCACGAATCAAGTTGCAGGGATTGCAAATCGTGCAAAAAAAGTCAAAGGAATCCAATTGGCTGCTGTGGTCAATATGGCAGATAGTAGTGATTATCCAATTGGCTTATTAAACTTCATCAAAAATGGAGAGAAGAGTCTTTCCTTATCTATCGATCAAGATGAATATCTGGCAGTACAGTTTAGATCAGGAGGGCGTATAGTATATAGTGTTTTGGGAGTAAATGTAGCTTTAGCTGACGATCATATTGCGAAATATGGTTTTGAAGCGGGTATTGGTGCAGTCCTTTTACATGGCAATAAATTTATGTTGCGTGCTGAAATTTCAAATCGTAATCAGCTTACTCATAATTTTAAGCTTTTGTCCAATAGTCATTCTAGTTTTAGAATGATTCCAGAGCTACGTTTAAGTAAAAACTTATCTTTATTTGTAGCACCTAGTTTTAATTACGTTAGCAAAGAAGACAGTCCGGTAACGCAGGCAGGTAAATCATTATGGAAGATTTGGGGTGGGGATAAAAACAACTCTAAATTGTTTGGTGGCGGTGCAGCAGGAATTATGTTAAAATTGTAATCACATGATCTCATCGCTTTTTTAGGGATAACATCTAGGATTTTAACACGATATTATCATGCTGTTTGAATTTCTGCAAGAAATCGGTTATGGTAGATATTGGAAATAAGTGATAGCATGTCAATACATGGTCGTGGTTGGATAGGTTATATGAAAATAATGGGATATCGATGCACACTGCGTATAAGTCAATCGATCTGAGACTGAAATAGGTGAAATTGTATGTATTGAATGGTATCGATATATAAAATAGGGACATGCAGTTGTAGATAATTAAAAAAGAGGGTAAATCAACTAGTCTTGATTTACCCTCTTTCATATCATATCCTTCTATATGCCCGTATGCATATGATGTCATAAAAAAAGGAGATAATCGAAATTATCTCCTTTTGTATATGTTATACCGAATATCTATTATTCAGCAACTACTTCGAAAGGAACTTGAACTTTCACTTCTTTGTGTAAGTTTAAGTTTGCCAAGTATTCACCAATTTCTTTAGGTTCTACTTCGAAAGTAATACGACGACGGTCAACATCAAAACCTTTAGCTTTTAAAGCATCAGCAATTTGAATGCTGTTTACTTTACCAAAGATTTTACCAGTTTCACCAGCTTTAGCACCGATTGATAACTTGATAGTTTCCAATTTAGCAGCTAATTCAGTAGCGTCTTTTTTAATTTTATCTTGTTTGAACTGAGCTTGTTTAATGTTTTCAGCTAAAACTTTCTTTGCTGATACAGTCGCTTGAATAGCAAATCCTTGTGGGATTAAATAATTACGACCGTAACCTGGCTTTACATTTACGACATCATTTTGCTCACCTAAGCCTTTGATATCTTGTTTTAAAATAACTTCCATGTTCTCTAGTCCTCCTTATTTTAATGAATCAGCTAAGTAAGGCAACAAACCGATGTGACGAGCACGTTTTACAGCTTGAGCTACTTTACGTTGGAATTTCAACGATGTACCAGTTAAACGACGAGGTAAGATTTTACCTTGATCATTTACGAATTTCATCAAGAAATTAGCATCTTTATAATCGATGTATTTGATACCATTCTTTTTGAAACGGCAATATTTTTTACGATTGTCCTCTACTTTAGGGGCAGTTACGTATTGGATATTTTCGTTAGCCATTAGTTTGATCCCTCCTCAGTTTTAGTTTCCGCTTTTTTGTTGAATGCACCGCTACGTTTTTTCTCGCTATACGCTTTAGCATGTTTGTCTAAAGCAATAGTTAAGAAACGCATAATACGCTCATCACGTTTGTATTCAACCTCTAATTTATTGATTAATTCTCCTGGAGCCTTGAATTCAGTTAAGTGATAAAACCCAGTTGTTTTTTTCTGGATTGGATACGCTAATTTTTTCAAACCCCAATTGTCTTCAGCGACAATTTCGGCTCCGCCTTCTGCTAAGATGTTTTTGAATTTTGCGATTACTTCTTTCGCAGCATCTTCAGAAAGCAACGGGGTAAGAACGATTACAGATTCGTACTGTTGCATTTTGTTAAATAATTATGTTTATTAATTTTTTTCTCCGTACTTACGGAAGTGCAAAGATAATTAATAGATTTTAAATATACAATGATTACTTTTCTATTTTATTTCAATTTTAGCATTTCTACCTGTATAGCAGCTTGCGTATTGGCAGATACTGGTATTAAAGGTAAACGTACGTGATCTTGACCGATGCCTATTTCTTGTAAAATATATTTAACTCCACAAGGATTTCCTTCTACAAAACATAAATCTGTTATTTCCAAAAGGGAATTGTGAATCGCTCTTGCTTCTGCATAGTTGCCAGCTGTACATAAAGCTGCTAATTTTGATACTTGCGCAGGATAGGCATTTCCAACAACGGAAATAATACCTACCGCTCCTAAAGCCATCATTGGCAAGGTGGCAGGATCGTCACCAGATATTAATAAGAAGTCTTCAGGCTTGTCTCTCAAGATCTCGTTAAATTGAGCAAAATTGCCAGAAGCTTCTTTTGTTGCTACTATATTTTTAAAATCTTTTGCCAGACGTATTGTTGTCGCTGGAGTCATATTGCTTCCTGTACGTCCTGGTACATTATATAAGATGATGGGTAGATGAGATGCCTCAGCTATCGCTTTGTAGTGCTGATAGATCCCTTCTTGTACGGGTTTGTTATAATAAGGAGAAACTGATAAAATAGCACAAAATCCAGCTGGATCAAAGTTTTTGATCTGCTCTACTATTTCAGCTGTATTATTTCCACCAATACCCGCAACCAATGGCACGCGCGCATTCACCTGTTTGACAGTGAAATCCCAGATACGCTTTCGTTCTTCTTTGGTAAGAGTGGCTACTTCGCCAGTAGTACCTAAAGAGACTAAATAATTCATACCTGAGTCGATCTGATAATCAATTAGCTGTGCTAAAGAATCAAAATCAACTGTTCCATCTGCGTTGAAAGGTGTAACTAATGCTACACCAGCTCCATGAAGCTCGTTCATTGTGTTGTTTGTAAAGATTAATATTTAATTTATATACTTGTTGTATTGTTGATCAAAGCTAATAATTCATCTTCATTGATCATCTTAATATTTAGTTTTTCTGCTTTTGCTAATTTTGAGGGACCCATTTTGTCGCCTGCTACGAGATAACTTAATTTTGCTGAAATGCTCGATACCATTTTGCCACCATTGCTTTCAATAAGCTCGGTGAGTTGTTCTCTCGTGTGATTTATAAATACGCCAGATATGAGAAATGTTTGGCCGACCAAAGTTTCACTATCCAAAATTACTTCTTTCTCTTCAATTTCAAACTGTAAACCATAAGATTTTAGTTTTGCGATTAACTCTTCATGCGCTGGGATGTGTAAGTATTCATGTATACTTGCTGCAATTCGGATCCCTATATCTTGCACCATCGCGATTTCTTCAACTGAGGCGGCTTTAATGGCATCGATGGTCTTGAAATGTTGTGCTAATTTTTTAGCTATTGTTTCTCCGACGTGTCGAATCCCTAATGCAAAAAGTAATTTTTCAAATGGTTTCTCTTTGGATTTCTCGATCCCTTTCAGCATATTGTCAATGGACTTCTGTCCGAAACGATCTAATTGCTGTAATTGATCTACATGGTCTTTTAGCCCATAGATATCAACAACATTTTTGAGAATTCCTTTTTTATAAAACGTTTCTATTGTTTCATCACCAAGTCCTTCTATATCCATCATTTTGCGACCGATAAAATGTTGCATTTTTCCAATAATCTGAGGGGGGCATCCATCTTCATTGGGGCAATAATGAACAGCTTCGCCTTCTTGGCGGATGAGTTCTGTGTGACATTCTGGACAATGTGTTGGATAAACATACGCTGGAGCATTTGGAAGTCTTTTGTCTTCATTTGCCGCAATGATCTTGGGGATAATTTCACCTCCTTTTTCGACAAAAACAGTATCACCCTCATGGAGATCAAGTCTTGCGATTTCATTGGCATTATGCAAAGAAGCTCTTTTAACTGTGGTACCAGCTAAACTTACAGGTTTTAAATTGGCAACGGGAGTAACTGCTCCAGTACGTCCGACTTGGTAACTGATGGATGTCAACTGTGTTTCTACACGCTCTGCTTTGAATTTATATGAAATCGCCCAACGTGGATTTTTAGCGGTAAAACCTAATTCTTCTTGTGCGCCATAGTCATTTACCTTAATTACAATACCATCGATTTCATAACTTAGATCGTGTCTTTTTTCATCCCAATAATCAATAAAACCAAAAACATCATCTAACGATTGACATTTTAGTGTATGTTCACAAACGTGAAATCCCCATTCTTTTACAGCTTGAAGGCTTTCCCAATGGTTGTGAAATAGCTTGTTTCTATTGTCACAGTACAAAAAGTATAAGAAACAGTCTAAAGGTCTTCTAGCTACTTCTGCGGAGTCTTGTAATTTAATTGTTCCTGCAGCAAAATTACGCGGATTGGCATAGGTTTGTTCTTCGTTTTCTTCTCTTTCGGCATTTAATCTTAAAAAGGCATTTTTATGCATAAAGATTTCACCCCTTATTTCGAACTCTTCGGGATAGTGACCTTTTTTTAAGTGGATAGGGATACTTCTAATTGTTTTGATGTTGTTGGTCACTAAGTCTCCTTGTGTACCATCTCCACGAGTTACAGCTTTAACAAGTTTACCTTGTTGATAAGTAAGGCTTATAGATAGGCCATCAAATTTTAACTCACAGATGTATTCAAAGTTGTCACCTATTATCTTGCGTACCCTTTGATCAAAATCACGAAGATCATCTTGATTATAGGTATTACCTAGTGACAGCATCGGCCAACGATGTCTGACTGTTTCAAATTTAGAAGTTACATCTCCACCTACTCGTTGCGTAGGTGAGTTGGGATCAGCAAATTCAGGGTATTGTAATTCTAATGTTTGAAGCTCCTTTAATTTTTGATCGAAATCATAATCTGAAATCAGGCTTTGCGCCAACACATAATACTGATAGTTATAGTGGTTGAGCTCCTGCGTTAGTGCAGTTATTTTTTGTTCAATATCCATGGATGACATGTTGCGAATTTACAAATAAAAAGTACGTTTAATCAATTTGCGAATAGAAATTAATAAAAAATGCAGCTATGAATAAGAGCTGCATTTTTATGCGTTTTTATTTGCTGTAAATAAAGACGTTTAAAAAAAGCAATCTTGATCTAAGTCTGAAAATTTTTGCTTCTTATCTAAATAATAATCAGTGATTATTGATTTTTTATATTGACCGGTCTTATTTTCTATTCCGGTATGGTTGTTTCTTTTTTTAGCGTTTTTGAAAAAATTAAGGAAGAAAGATTGATGAGCCCGGCTCACTGCCCAAGCATCTTTAAACTTTCTGTCAAAAAGAAATTTTAATAATGCAATAAAATCAAACCAGATTCTTATAAATATGGTTGTAAATACCTGACCAATCGGTAGGTTTTTTTGGAGCATATATAGATTATTTCTGAAATTTAAATACGTTTTTTGAGGGTTGCTCGCATTTAAGGTTCCGCCACCGACGTGGTAAACTGTTGATTCTGGGCAATATCCGATACGATACCCCATTTTTTTCAAGCGCCAGCACAGATCTATTTCTTCCATATGCGCAAAAAAATCTTCATCTAGTCCCTTTGCTTCTTTCCAGGCATGGCTCTTTATGAATAAAGCCGCTCCTGATGCCCAGAATATTTCTTTGGCTTCATCATATTGACCCAAATCATATTCTACCTTATCCATGATACGACCGCAGCAAAAAGGGAATCCAAAACGATCGAGATATCCTCCTGCAGCTCCTGCATGTTCAAATTTTGCTTTATTATGGAAGGCAAGTATTTTAGGTTGTGCCGCAACCAACTTGTCATCTCGTTCCAACATGTCAATAACAGGTTCGATCCAATTTGTGGTCACCTCTACATCAGAATTGAGCAGAACAAAATAATCTGCGTCAACACGTGATAGAATGTGGTTATATCCACCTGCAAAACCATAGTTTTCGGTGTTTTCTAGTATGGTAATTTTTGGGTATGAAGCACGAACAAATGATAATGAGTCATCTGTAGATGCATTGTCTCCGATTATAAATTCAATATTTGGATAACTGCTGTTATATACGGAAGGTAAAAATTTTTCTAAGAAAAATCTCCCGTTCCAATTTAAAATAACTACAGCTACTTTAGGGTAATTTTTCATTTTCTACGTTTTCTTTTCCATCTTCTGTGGGTCCAAAGCCAATACTCGGGTTCTTTACGGATGATTTTTTCCGTAAAAGCATTGTGAATATGAGTAATTTCCTTATCTGAATATGAAGATGGATCTTCAATTAATGTTGTGAATTTACAAAAATAATATCCTCTTTTTTCTTTTCTTCCAATATGGCAAAATACAACAGGTCCATTAGTCATTTTAGAAATGCGCTCGACACCCGTGTAGACAAGAGTTTCTTGATTTAGGAATTGCAAAAAATAATCAGCGTCCGAATATAATGGGGCTTGATCTGCAACAAAAACACTCACACTTGGCTGACCTCTTAGTTTAACCAAATGTCTCACGATTTGTTTCATGGGTACCATAATAGCTCCAAATCGAGCACGAACTTCATTGTAGACCTGATCAATGATTTTATTATTGAGTGGTTTGTATACGATGAGGGTGGGTGCTTCTGTGATAGCACCTAAGCGATGGATTCCATATTCCCAATTGCAATAATGGGCGGTAACGGCGATGACTGTTTTATTTTGTTCGAGATGTCTTTTTAATTCGTGTTCATCTTCAAGTGTAATTCTCCGGTTAACTTCTGCACGGCTGATGGTCTTAAATTTTAGACATTCTAAAAGCAGATCTGGAAAAAAACGGTAAAATTTCTTGGCTATCGTGACGATTTCACTTTTACTTTTTTCTGGAAAAGAGTTTTTAAGGTTTTCAAATACGACATCTTTACGATATTGAATAATATAATATAAGATATAGTATAAAATATCAGATAAAAGATAGATGAACCAAAACGGCAGCAAAGCGAAGAGATATAAAAGTGCTGATAGTGCTTTTTGTTTCATGTATACTTTGTAACTATTGTAAATCTTAACTGCAAATATCCCTAATTTAAGTTATTTTTGCCCTAGATAAAGTAAAATTCAACGATTTTTATGTCAACTCATTTATTATTAACGACTTGCTACTTACCCCCAGTTTCTTATTTTCATTGTATTCAACAAAATGCGTTGCCTATTTTGATTGAGAAGTTCGATAATTTCCAAAAACAAACCTATCGATCAAGAGCACGTATTGCGACTGCGAATGGTATACAGGAATTGATTGTACCTATTCAGCATAGTAAAAGAGAACGTTCTCCAATGTCTGAAAAACGAATTTCTTATGAATTTGATTGGCAAAGGTTGCATTGGTTAAGCCTGCAGGCGGCCTATCGAAATTCTGCCTATTTTGAATATTACGAGGATGATTTTGCTCAATTTTACACGAAAAAGTTTGACTTTTTATTTGATTTCAATATTGCTCAATTAGAACTTTTATTAAAGTCATTAAAATTGAAACGTGAATTGTCTTTTACAGATGAGTATTTTAAAGCAGTGCCCGATGCGTTGGATTTTAGAGATCGTATTCATCCTAAGAAAGAAAGCCTTCTATTAAATCCTAAACCTTATTATCAGGTTTTTGAAGAGAAGAATGGCTTTTATCCAGACTTAAGTATTGTGGATTTATTGTTTAGCCAGGGTCCGCAATCAAAAAATTATTTTTAATATATTTAAGCTTGTACAAAACTTTTCGATCCTATTATTGTTTTGCAATAATAGATTCATTTTTTATGAAGAGAATTTTAACGACTATTTTTTGTCTGTTTTTGTGTTGCTCTGTTTTTGCTCAATCTGGTGTCGATACTTTACATTATCGTAAGGTTTACTATTTTGGAGGGACAGGTATGGGCTTTCCGTTGGGTAAGACTAAAGAGGTTTTATCACCAAAATTCTCTGGTAGTTTAGGATTGGACATTTCTTTAAAAAATCCTAAATATTATCTTTATCCTGCTTTATATACATTGTCTTTTGATTATGATCAAAAAATTCAGGATAATCAATATCCTTTTAAGATCGAGGATGCAAATGCTAATTTTTACACTTTTTCATTGGCAGGAGGCATTCGTAAGCAACTGAAAAAATTGAATGCTTATGCTTATGCAGGTCCCGGCGTGGGTTTGCTGACCGAACCTAGGGTAAAGGTGGATGCGATGAATAATATTGCTAAAATTGAAAACCAGAAGAAATTTTCTTTTTCTGGTAAATTAGGTGTTGGTGCTGACTATCGTTTCAATGGTTTTTTCCTCGGTTTGGAAATCGGCTATCTGCATTCCTTTAATAAAATTCAAGAAACACCCATCAATATTATGACTGTCATGGTTGGACTAAAGTCTGATATAACAGGATTAGGTGATAAGGTGATTAAAGTAATCGGTGTGGAAGGGTCAATTAGTGGAAAAGAGCAGCAATAAAATGCTCTTTTCCATGAACGGATCTTAGTTGTGGATTTTAACAAAATCTTCTAATTTTTCTCCTTTTTGATCTGAGATTTGGTTGATAATAATCTTAAAGGCTTCTAGACGGGCTTTTTTCTTATTATCTGTTTCAATTTCAATCCATGGTGACAGCTTTGTTCCAGTAGATTTAAATAATGTTTTGATATAGCTGGTGTAATCATTCCATTTTTCCTGAGCTTGTTGGTCTAGCGGTCCAATTTTCCATTGTTTAAGGACATCAGTTTTTCTTTCCTCCAATCTTTTAGCTTGCTCTTCTTTAGAGATGGTTAAGAAGAATTTGATTAAGATAATACCGTCTTGTATCAACAGCTCTTCGACTTCATTGACTTGTTTTAAAAACAGGTTGTGCTGTTCTTGGGTGCAAAATTCAAAAACGGGCTCGACTACTGCTCGATTGTACCAGCTTCTGTCGAAGAATACGATCTCGCCGGCATTGGGCAGCTGCTTGAAGTAACGTTGAAAATACCATTGGGTGGATTCTTCTGCTGTAGGCTTGGGTAGACTCACTACACGTAGTTTTTTAGGATTTAAATATTCAACTAACCTTTCTATAGTACCACCTTTGCCTGCCGCATCCCTTCCTTCGAAAATAATCAGGATACGTTTGTTTTCTTTAATGACTTTATTTTGAATTGACGTGAGCTCAATTTGTAACTCATGTAATTCTTTTTCATATTCATATGTTTCTAAAAACTTTTTTTCCTTAATTACCTTTTGATCGATTAAGTATTGAAAAACCTCTTTGTTGTTTAAAATGTTTACGAAATCTTCTAAATTGAAATCTGCCATATTGATGGTGCTTTAATGTATGTGACAATGCTATAACAATAAATATACGGGAGAAGTTTAAAGTAACTTGCATATTGCATTATTTATTTTAAACAAATAATAAACGGTCACATATCACGTTATATAACAAAAGCATGTGCTCGCAAAGGGATCTGTAAGAGCATAAATTATTTTTAAAATGAGATTTAAAAAATAATTTTTAAAAAAAAATAGAACGAAGCACAATAATTCAAAAATGCGGTCGTTTTAATTACAAATACTTTTCATAAAATAGGTTAATATATGGCTAACGATAAGCTTGAGGTTCCCCACTTCAAGCTTTTCTATTTTTAAGTAACGTATGTAAATAGGAAGTCAATTTTTTTTAAAACTGAAGAGTTCTCATTTTGAGAACCTATTTTTGCGTTCAAATCATTAGAAATGGAACACATTAAAAACGTTAATGCCTATATTGCGGTCGAAAGAAATCAACTCCTTGTCCATCCTCTTTATTCTAAAATAAAAACTATTGAAGATCTGCAGGTTTTTATGCAGGGACATATCTATGCAGTTTGGGATTTTATGTCGCTATTAAAGGCATTGCAACAAAAACTAACCTGTACAACTACTCCATGGTATCCTTCAAAATTTCCCAACACGAGATATTTAATTAATGAAATTGTTGTTGCTGAGGAATCGGATGAGTATATCGACGGTAGAAGATTAAGTCACTTTGAGATGTATCTTGATGCGTTGCATGCGCTGGGAGGGGATAGCCATGAAATTAATCAATTTTTGGAACAGGTATATGCAGGTTCCGCTGTATTGCAGGTGATCGAAGATAGTGCTTTGCACCCCAATATAAAAGAGTTTTTGGCATTTACTTTTGATGTTATCGAAAATGGTAGCGCACATGAGATCGCTGCAGCATTCACATTTGGTCGCGAAGATTTGATTCCCGATATGTTTTCATCGATACTGAAAGAGATCCAGCTCAATTTTCCAGACTCTAATTTAGAAAAACTATTGTACTACTTTGAGAGACATATCGAGTTGGATGGTGATGAACATGGGCCGCTGGCGATGAAGATGATTATGGAACTCTGTGGTGATGATGCTTCGAAGTGGAAGCAAGTTGAAGAAGTTTCTAAATTAGCCTTAGAAAAGAGAATTAAATTGTGGGATGCGATTGATTCGGCGTTATAAATGATTGATGGAAGTTTAATTATAGGATTATTGTAATTTAATATAAGCATTCTATATTTGTCATAGATCAATAGACTAGTTATAAGCACTTATGTTTTTTCAATACATACTAGAAGTATGGAAATCTTTGACAAGAAGAAGAGTCCGTGTTTTTATCGAAGAAAAAGAATATGAATTGCTCGATGCTAAATCGGGCAATTTTTCTGTTATTACCTATAATATCGCGGGACTTCCTCAAGTAATCTCATCTGCTAAAACAGATCGGTCTTCTAGTATTGCACATATTGGGTCGCTCGTGAATGATTTTGATGTCGCCCATATTCAAGAGGACTTTAATTATAACTATTATTTGTACCAAAGCGGTAATTTGCATCCTTATCGTACGATCAGTATGGGATTAGCTATATTTGGTGATGGACTGGATAGTTTGTCTAAATATCCGATCACCAATTTTAAGCGGGTCGAATGGCAGAATAGGACCGGTTCTGATCGATTGACTCCAAAGGGCTTTAGTCATTGTACGATGCATCTTGCTTTGGGCGTTGCGGTTGATTTTTATAATATTCATGCCAATTCACAGGATCACCCTAGGGCTGCAAAAGCTAGAAGAGCAAATTATCTTCAGTTGGCAAATTATATCAATAAACATTCCGTTGGAAAAGCTATCATAGTCGCCGGAGATTTCAATTCCCATTTTGCTTTTTCAGAAGACAATCTAGAAGAATTTATGGTTAAGACGCATTTGCAAGATAGCTGGATAATGCTCGAGCGTGATGATGTGATGCCTACGATAGATCCTTTATTTTTATGTATGGATATTATGGATATCGATAATGAATCCGAATCGATTGATAAAATCATGTTTAGAAGCAATGAACAGATCACTTTGATGCCAAAAAAATATGAAGTGGAACGCGAAAAGTTTGTAGATAAATTGGGAGAACCGTTATCGGATCATTGGCCGGTTTCTGTTGTTTTCGATTGGATGATAAATGAGTAGCGGATACTTGCTATTTTTTTGAGTTTAGATATAAATGCTCAAGAACGGAGAAGGTATAGGAATGGGGGAGGAGATCATCTGAACTAGTGTAAAATTATGATAAAGAATGAATCTGTGTTATATAGCTTTAAAATATTATTGTGTATAAAACAAATTCTATAATTTTGAAAGAAAAATATATGGCTAACGCAACAGGATATTTGAAAAAGTTACGCTTAGAGGCTAAAAAAAATTTAATTGAGGGCGAAGTGTTTCTTAAGGAAAATGCGCTGCGGGATACAGTTATTAGTTTACCGTCGGGTTTGCAGTATGAAATCATTGTGGAAGGAACAGGTAAAAGCCCAAAATTGACCAATAGTGTCAAATGCTTTTACGAAGGCCGGCTCATCAACGGTATTATCTTTGATTCTACAGAGAAACGTAAAAAGCCTGCTTCGTTTCCTGTTAACGAGGTCATCGCTGGTTGGACCGAAGCCTTGCAATTGATGAAGGAAGGTAGTAAATGGCGGTTGTTTATTCCAGCTTCGCTAGGGTATGGTGAATTGAGTGTTTCAAAAGAAATTGGTGGAAATGCAGTATTAATATTTGAAGTAGAATTGGTTTCTGTTCATTAGAATAAGTGATGACACACGGTGCTCTGGTTTTGCTATAAAATCTTTCAATGAGCATGCTCAACAAGGTTACTTGCCATCATAATTAATCTTTAAGCTTTTTTAATGCGTTCATATCTCGCATTATTCAGAA
The DNA here is from genome assembly GCF_056711605.1 of Sphingobacterium sp. MAE. NCBI lineage: Bacteria > Pseudomonadati > Bacteroidota > Sphingobacteriia > Sphingobacteriales > Sphingobacteriaceae > Sphingobacterium > Sphingobacterium sp. MAE. The sequence continues at coordinate 1,645,741 of NZ_CM160044.1, forward strand.
TAAAAATATAGGTTTGTAGTATGAAAATATTGCAAACCGTTTCTTTGGAAGATGTTCGTGTATTCGCTCCCATAGGATTTTACGAGGAAGAGCAGATCTTAGGAAATGAATTTTTGGTACATGCTGTAGTAAGCTTTGATGCAGGAATCGATGATCATGAAAATTTAGATAAGACTGTTAATTACGAGATCTTATATCAAATTATCCATCAGGTGATGAAACCTAAACGTAAACTTTTGGAGTCGGCGGCTCATGAAATTTTGAAAGCTATCCATGCAAAATTTTCTTTTGCGAAAACAATCGATGTATCTATTAAAAAATTGAATCCCCCTTTTGGTGGTGATTCTGCTCATTCAAAAGTTGCCGTTCGTTACTGTAGCTCATCTTGCTGATAAAGCGGACAAAGATCATCAATGAAAGTGATATCTCTTTAAACAAACAGTCTCGTCTGTTTTTAAGAAGATGACGGATATTGGTATAGTAGGCATGGTTCAACACATCATCAAAGACAAGGTCTAGATTAGGTCTTGTCTTTTTTTGTGTCCTATCTTTTATGTTTGATGTCAGCAAGGAAGGGGGGGGGAGGGATCTAGGTAGTGAGAACAATTTAAAATTCTTATTTATCACATATTTTTTGAAGAGGTAGCTGTTGCCTCAATATATCACAGGTTAGCAGTAGGCAGATAGGATTTATTTTTCAATGTTATTGATTAATGGTTGTCTTATATCATATTTTAGTTTATATATTGATTGTATGTGTTTGTAATTGAGTATTTTATTTGTATTTACGATGTTTTGGATAGTTTGAGCTCAGTGATCATGAAAATTTTTTTGAAGGATATTTCAGTTTAATTTTACAATTTTTTATCATTCGAAATGTCCATCAATGTAGGTTAAATGAAATCAAAATCTAAAATAGAAGTTATTCGTAATGTGAGCTTAATAACATCTTAAGTCAACTCCTCTATTTATCTTTTTTGAATTAAGGTGTAAATAAGGCGATATATCGTATTATTTACCTAAAGGCTTACTCTGGTGTTCGAAGTGAAAAGATAAGCTTACATAGGGCCTTAAAATTGTTGAGTTGAATTGCTGAGATCACGTGACATGTAGCTTGGACTTTTGTAGGTGATAGGCCGCATACTTAGGTCATTAAATTATATCGTTTCTTTAATGAGCCATGCAAGACTAGAAAGGATGATTATTTACAGTTTTTGAAAAAAATAAGTTAAATGATAAATTTTATGATAAAACTAAAGGTTTATATATTTTATGCTTTACATCTGTTTTGTAGTGTTTTATAATGTAAATTTTATTCCATCTGTTGCAACAATATACTCTGGAATATCGGAATCAAATTTGATTCTAATATCTAGTTGAAGATGTTTTTTTGAAAGATGAATCAGCTATATGCCTGATTTGTGTCCTTAATAGTCCTGTCACAAACTTAAAAGCTCTACTTTAATTTATATCATAACTAAGGCTAATGAGTATTGATGTGGGTGTTAATGTTTTTATGTATTCATTGTCAGTTATTTAAAGTTGTTTTTGCATATATCTGTATCTATAATTGCAACGTTATTTTTATTGCTATTATTTTTAGTATTTATCATATTGGAGAGCAAAAGATTTATAAAAAATACATGGGTCATATAAGTTAGCGTAATTTAATTAAAAATAGCATTGCGAATTTCATAATTATAAATACAATAAATTTGTTTTTCAAATTTTTATATTATCTTATGTGAAGTTATTGTTTACATCTTTTTCATAAAAAAATGGATAACTTATTTCGGTTTATCAACTATTAAGTTAACGCATAATTATGCTTTTTTCAATCATAATTATCTTAAAATTTTGATGTCATAAATGGTAATATCTCATGCGGGTATAAAAAGTGAATGAAGGTGGGCAGTTCTTGGCTTTTGTAATGATACGATGGTTTCAAATAAGGTATCTAAATAGTAGGATTGATGAAGTTGCCTTTAATATTTGGAGTGTTGTTTTATATTTATTAAAAAATGAATTACCTTCATTCAAATTTTATTTTATGAAAAAATTCATACTCTTACTTTTATGTTTGTTCGTTGTATTAGTTGGAAAAAGTCAAACACATCGTTTATTATTTCAAACGGATTACGGAAACTTTAAAGTTCTTTTATATGATTATACCCCCGAACATCGTGATCTTATCTTAAAATCTATTGAGGCAAAAGTTTATAAAGATGCTTTGTTCAATCGCATTATTTCGGATTTTGTGGTGCAGGGGGGAGAGCATGATATTGATATTGAAAAGCGTGAGGCTGCAGATCCAACAAAGCAAAAACCACGTCTTGCTCCAGAATTTAACGAAAGCGCATTTCACAAAGTTGGAGCTTTGGGGGCAGGAAGAGATGGTAATTCAGAAAAGGCATCTTTCCTGAACCAAATCTATTTTGTAGTTGGTAAAAAGATAACAGCAAGTGAACTTGATGCTTTGGAATTGAAAAAGAATATTAAGTATACAGCTGATCAGCGTTCAACTTATTTAAAAATTGGGGGGCAGCCTCGATTAGATCATGATTTCACCGTGTTTGGAGAAATTTACGAAGGTTTGGATGTGATTTTAAAAATCAGTAAAGTGAAAACAGACTCTCAAGATTATCCGTTGCAGCAAGTTCGCTTTGAACTATCAGAAATTAAAGATTAAGATTTTTATACCTCGCCCATTCTTCTATAAATGGATGGCGCTATATCGGTGTATTGATCTATGGTGATCGTAAAAAGTCGGCATAAAAATCAGGTATTCCACTGCTTTTTATTGCATTCGTTACCGCTGAAATATCATAAGGGATACGGATGATTTTAGCTTGTATCTTATCTTCTAATAGTTGCAACAAGAGATAAGTGGCATCTCTAATTTCTTCCTTTGAACGGCCGACCGAACCGGTGTTCATGGCCCATTTGTTAGCAATAGGTTTGATATAAGAAATATGCGTGTGGCCCATAATCAATATGTCAGCATTTGTTTCGTCGAATATCTGTTTAAAAGTGATGTCTGGCTCTGATTCGTAGAGGTATTGTTCATTGCTTTTTAAGCTACCATGCACCAACTGGATACGCCAATTTTTGGTTTTTACTTTAAAATCGAATTGCATTGAATATGGAAGCTGACTTAAATATAGCTTGTTTTCTTCATTTATGATCTTTTTAGAGTGATTAATGGCTTGTATGCGGCAAGCTGTTTCTTTTTCATCATGCTTTTCCAAAGGTATTACCGGATAGTCAAATGCAATACGTTCATCATGATTTCCCATGATACACGGGATCTTTTCTGATCGGATACATTCGATTACTTCATTACTCCAGGGAGCAAAATCCACTAGATCGCCGAGACAATAGGTGTACCCAATTTTTCTTGCGTCAATATCTTCTAATACGGCTTTCAATGCTGGTAGATTGCCGTGTATATCGCTAAAAATCGCTATCTGTATCATCTTATCATTTAGAGGTAATAAAAGTAACGTAATAGATCAAGTATTTATGGTGTTTTTTACAGATTTAATAGCTGTTTGTAGTTGTTTTTAACTTTTAATATAGCACTTTTTTGAACGCTCATAGGGCTAACAATAGCCATTAAAGCCATCGTTTTTTTTCCACTTCAAATAAAAATTAGAAAATATAAATGAAATTCGAAATCATTTTATATTTTGCCCTCTTAAATATTTAAATACATATGGCTTCAGGTATATTTGCAATATTGGACGATATTGCTGCTTTAATGGATGATGTTGCGGTTACAAGTAAAATTGCTGCGAGTAAGACCGCAGGAATTCTAGGTGATGATTTGGCCGTAAATGCGGAGAAAGCAACTGGATTCCTCTCTTCTCGTGAAATTCCAGTATTATGGGCCATTACAAAAGGTTCATTAATTAATAAAGTTATAATTGTACCGATAGCCTTGTTGCTTAATGTTTTTTTTCCTATTGCAATTAAATTTATTCTGATTATAGGCGGTATCTATTTAGCCTATGAAGGTGTTGAAAAAATCATAGAATACCTGTTTCATAGGCAAAAAACTGGACATGAAGTGGTTGTTGAAAATGAAGAAAATAATACGGAGCTAGAAAAAGTAAAAGTTAAATCTGCGATTACAACTGATTTTATATTATCGGTTGAGATCGTTATTATAGCTCTAGGGACAGTATTGAATGAAAGTTTAACCATTCAGATTTTAACGGTATCTGTGGTCGCTATATTTGCGACAATCGGTGTTTACGGTATCGTAGCTTTGATAGTCCGTATGGATGATGCCGGATATAGATTAATTAAACGATCAGACAATCAGGGGGTTGTTTCAAAATTTGGATATCTGTTAGTAAATTCTTTACCCATTGTCATTAAATTATTGGCAGTGGTTGGAACTATCGCATTGATATTAGTATCCGGTGGTATTTTTGATCATAATATTGATTATTTACATCATTTTCTTCCTAATGTCCCATCTATGGTAAAACAGGTCGGTTATGGGGTAGTAGCGGGTTTATTGGCGGTTTTGCTGATGACTGTTGGTAAAAGGGTTTTCGCTAAAAAATGAATTAATTGATGCTATTATTATGATTGACGGATTATATCTATGTTACAGGTCGTCAACCGTGAATAGGTTAGAGAGAATTAAGTAGCTCTCTTTAAAAAGAATGATGCTGCTTCAATTATTGTTTTATATCGATAAAAAAATACGCAATGGACAATTGATGGAGCAGGGTTAATGGTGATTGTAAATAGTAATTTTTTAGTATCAACATAATATACTAAATGGGGATGTTTAAAATTTATCCTCAGATACATAAAACATAAATGAAATATGTGCGTTACTTTTTTAGATAATCACATCATGCATTTAACTATTTTAATCATGTTCAACCTTCTGTACCTGCTAGCCTTCATTATTCTTATATTAATAATTGTTTTTTTATACAAAGTATACTTCAAATGTTACCATAAGTGGGAAGCACGCGAAGTAGATAATAAATACCCGGTTTGGTTTTGTGTAAAATGTGGTATAATGAAAAAAGAATCATAAAACAGCAGTATCTCAAATTTCTTTATCTTAATTTTTGGATGTGAAGAAAGGAGCTTATATTCATAAAAAAGAGTAGGATCATACCTACTCTTTTTTATGAATATATCTTTTTAGGGTGATTATAGCTCCTAATTGAAATAAAGTCGTTGCTTGATGTTTACGTTTAAGATCATTCATCGTTTTTTCAATGGAAGATAGGCTGTAAGGAACTACCCCTTTGTTTTTTAACTCAATTGAAATTTCTTGTTGTGTCTTTCCTTTAAGGAGTGAGTCTATAATTAGCTTTTCAAATTCAGTGTGCATTTTATAAAGTTAAACATTTTCTAATAACTGCTTTTATGTTTTCAGCAGGAAACCTCTTTAAACAATTAAATTATCGAGACTACTACTTTCTATTGGATTTATTGCATATGCATATTTTGAGCGTTTTTTTATGTTTGGATGGGCATTAAAGGCATCAATATTGATGTGATTTGTTTTTATTTGACCAGTTGATAAAGTTTTATAATTTCTTGAGTCACTAATTCCGGATCGTCATAGAAAACATAATGTTCCGCATTTTCGGCTAAAATATAGGTGCGATTTTTATTATCCAATGCAAATCTTTTTAATCCATTTTTAAATTGTTGTCTATCTTCTCCCTCAAATGGAGTGATTCCAGAGGCGATGATGGTAAGCGGTGTTTTGACTGCAGGTGCAACTTTGCGCATTACTTCACTAGTATTTTCATAGTTTAGAACAAGATGATAAAATCCTATACTTTCCTTTTTAATTGCTGCAATGCTATCTATGAATAGATTTTTCGTATAGGTGGCTCGTTGCGAAGTCATAAAATAAGGACTTACGATGTCAATAAACACTGCGCCTTTAACTTTATTCGGGTTATTAGAGATAAATTTCATAACATAATTTCCTCCTAATGAGTGGGCTACAAAGAAATAATTTCCCGTAAACTTCAATTTATTGAGCGCTAAATCTAGATCTTTGACCTCAGTTGTGATATTGATGTTGTTTGTGTCAATTTCGCTTTTTCCAAATCCGGCACGATCGTAGGTTATGAGCGGTGCCTCGATTCGTTGACTTAGCCTTTTACATATTTCTGTCCAGACAGAGCCATCATTACCAGCTCCAGATTCAAATATAATAGGTATTCCTGCGCCGGTTTTGATATTAAAATGTAGTTTGTGACTACCTACATCTACCAGTGTATCTATCGTCTGACCAATAGCGGCTGCTTGAAATAGCATCATCATTGCTGTGATAAGCGAATACATTATTTTCATATTATGTTTTATATGTCACCATTGTTCAAACTTAGATAAATTTGTTCATTTGTATGATATCCAAGTGGGGTTATATCAAATTAACCGATTAAATAAAGTGGAGTGATGTTATAGTTGGTTTACACATAGTTAGTGGATGATTGAATTAATGGCGATTTTCAATAATCTTGTGAAACCCTATTAATCTTATTGTCAATGGAATTGCTTAAAAATAACTTTTCTTCAATTGTTTTTTCAATATCTATGTTTAGTTTCTTTTTAATAGAAAAAATTATTCTTAAATTGCTTTGGTACTTCGTTTTGAATAGGATCTGTTGTATTTATTTTTCATTTATCGTCTAAAAACTAAAAAACTTCATCAAATAATATAAGTAAGAATGAAAAGATGTATCAAACAAATTGGAAGGACTTTACTGCTAGTTGCGGTAGGATTGTCTTCATTTAATCAAGCAGACGCTTGTACGAGAGTTGTTTATAAAGGCCCAAATAACACAATCCTCACAGCTCGCAGTATGGATTTTTCAATTCCAATTCCCTCTAATTTGTGGCTATTTCCGAGAAATATGGAACGTGATGGGAGTACTGGAAAAAATACAGTAAAATGGACTTCTAAATATGGTAGTATGACGACAAGTTCGTGGGATATTGCCGTATCTGACGGTATGAATGAAAAGGGGTTGGTTGCGAATTTACTTTGGCTAGTAAGTTCAAAGTATCCTGAATTTTCGAAAGAGGGTACAGGTAAAAAAGGATTGTCAGTTTCATTGTGGGCTCAATATGCATTAGATAATTTTGCTACCGTAGCAGAGGCTGTAGCTCATTTTAGTAAAGAAGAATTTGTTGTCGTTACAGATTTTATTCCAGGGACTGATAAGTTTACGACTGTACATCTTTCCATGTCAGATGCGACTGGGGACAATGCTATTTTGGAATATATAAATGGAAAATTAGTTATCCATCATGATCCTTCTTATACCGTAATGACCAATGATCCTATATTTGAAGAACAATTGGCAATCAATGAATATTGGAAAGGAATTCCGGGCAATATATTTCTTCCTGGTACAAATAGGGCTGCTGATCGCTATGTAAGGGCATCTTATTATATCAAAGCCATTCCACAAACGGACGACATTCGAATAGCTTTAGCTGGTGCATTTAGTGTCATCAGACAATGTTCTGTACCTTATGGTATATCTACCGAAGGTTTTCCCAATCTATCTACAACAAGATGGAGAACAGTTTCAGACCAAAAAAATCTTGTGTACTATTTTGAAGATGCGCTCAGTCCAAATGCGATCTGGGTAGACTTGAAAAAAATGGATTTCAGTAATAATGCAAAAGTAAAGAAATTGGCACTGGATCAGAACCAAATCTATGCGGGTGAAACATCGGGCAAGTTTTTAGATGCTAAACCTTTTGTATTTCAGGGAATATAAATTGAATTCAAAATAAGATATTCAGCTAAATCCAATTGTTAGCTCTAATCGTATAGAAATACAAAATTCTCTATTCGAGTGCTCTAATCCACTAAAAAAGAAAAGCCCAACCTAAGTTGAGCTTTTCTTTTTGTGGAGCCGGAGAGATTCGAACCTTTCCTGTAACTCGCTGATTTAATATCTTTTATAAGTCGTGCTTTTGCAAGGTCTCGATTTGGTCTCGCTAAGGCATTTTCCTAAATTCCCTATGTCTTATTACTAAACAAATATACGAAATAAACATGTTAATATGGCATTGGATGTAGTAAATATGGTTGGCTAAGTTTATGTTTTTGAGTAGGTTATTGTTTTATTTTTAGTCAGGTCATGTTATCCAATGCCTTTTTGATTTTACAACTTATATTTGTCAAATTTATAAAGTCTGGTGTAGTTCTTTTGTTTTCCTTTGTTTAGTTATTATAAATCTTTGAGGTATATCTTAAATAAATCAAGTATGGATTGTAAATCCACTTGGCCATTATAATAAAGTGCACTGCTGTTAATATATAATTGACCAAGTTGTTGTTTTACTTTGGTGTCTTCTAATAAAAAAGCTTGATTTTGAGAAAGAGGAATTCCGAAATCTACACTAGGGAATCTACGTTGTTTATGGGCTAAATATTCGGGTGTGCCGATAAAATCTATTACTTCTTGTTGATTAAGTAGTTGATATACATCATAATATTGGCGCATGAAGTTCACTTGATTATCCCCGGAACTTTGCATACTCCGAAATTTGGTTGCTATAGTTTGTAGTTTTTCTACAAAGGTATAACGCATATCATAACATGGAATTTGCAGGGCTCTATTATCTATTAAATCAATCGATGCTCCTAGCGCCTTGTCAAATGCCCATGATGATATATTCATTGGGCTGTTTGGGGCTATATTATCAAATCCTACTTCTAATAAAATTCCTTCTTTTAATCCTGGCAATGCGTTAAAAAAGGAGTTGTAAAATAATCTTATTCCTCCGCTTCGATAATAATCAGTGTCGTCAAAGACAGTATCCCTTTCAACAGCTACAATTCCATCTATCTTGATTTCATCTGCCAAGCTGTTGTAGAAGTTTAGTCTCTTGGCAACATTGTTTGTATTGGTATTTTTAGGATTTTCATTTATTCCCAATGTTGCATCAGGATGAATATGGATATCAATGTCCTCTGAAAATCTATCAATTATTTTATATGCTTTTGATAGGGAAGTACCCCCTTTTAATTCAAACCGAAAGCCTAATGTTTTTAGGCCGTATAGGCAGTGCATAATCCAATAATCTTTTTCGATCAGTATCGGATCTATTGCTCTAGCTTCAGATTCTGCAAGTAGTAGATCTTTGAAGTTTTTGTGATGATGCAGATACATAGTTCTATACTAATTCATTTATTATTTTTTTAGCTTTTATAGATCCATATCTATCAGCATTCTTTTTAAGAAGCTCTTTATTAAGTTGCTGTACCTTTGACTTTAGATTATGGATTAGGATCTGCTCGTCTTCACCCAAGCTTTTTATATTGTTTAATAGATCGATAACTAAGTATTCGGATGACAGCTGTTTGGGGAATTTGGGCTTACGTCTAAATTGATAAACCTTATTGCCAAGTTTGACATCTTCATGTTTTTTATGATTGTATATACTTTTACTATTATAGAGCTGTGTTGTTCCTAATCCTAATGAATTGTAATAATTAGGGGATGTTATCAAAAAATCGTCTCCTTTTAGGTATTTCTTTATAACATCTCTCTCTTCAGGAGCGGAATCTCCGAAAGCAGTTTTTTTAGGTGCATAGTATAGGCCTTGAGCTAGTTTTTTAAGACTGCCTTCTTGTACTAAGTTAGCTAAATCACGATCTATTGATTTTGATGATTTTGCTAAATCTTCTCTACGATATACTTGTCCTTTTCGTATTGATTTCCGTAAGTTATCCAGCTTATACATGATTCAAATGTATGAAATAAAATTCAAATTTCATGCAAAATGAATTTAAAATTTTTAAGTATTTGGTTTTTAAAACGCTGTATTTAAGCATTCTGTTCAATTTTGTAGATTGTCTATGGCTTTGTGGTTTATAGATTAGATCAATTTATGTATATGCTCAACTTCTAATCCCCATAACAAACAAAATTCACCTAAAGTAACAGCCTGATGAGCATTTGCTTGAAAATTTTAAATTGAATTGCTTATTAATCGCATCAAATGATACAGGTGATTATTTTTTAGGTTGGGTAGAGACTATTTCTCATGCATATAGTATAAGATGATGGGGCAAAAGATGCGATAGTGGGGCAAAAGTCGGGCAATATAGCATGAAGTGATTATATTTATTGCTGACAAAGAGATGTGTTTTTAATTGTGCAACTCCCCGTTGCACAATTGATATATAAAGACTAGCTTATTTGCTGTTCAATAATTTTTCTAAAAGTTCTACTTTAGATTTTTCGGATTCGAGAAGGCGTTCGTAGAGCTTTTTGTTTTCTTCATGAGATTCGATGAGTTTTTCAATGGGATTGAATGTCATCTCACATTTGTAGTTGACACCAGAAGCGTTGTCGTGGAATGTGCTGGAAATAATATTTATTGCAGACTCCTCGTTAAAATGCTGGATTGCTTCTGAGCTAACATTTAAGATTTTGGCAACTTGCTCTAATATGTCCTTCTCGATACTTTCTTTAGCCTCAAGTTGTGAAACCTTTTTTTGAGTCCAACCATCACCTAGTTCATAAGCTAGTGTTTCTTGTTTGATACCTAACATTTCGCGGAAACGTTTAATGTTTCTTCCTTCGTGAACTTGATTTGTCTTTTCCATTTCCATTCTTATGATAACAAAGATATGTAACTGTTTCTATCTGATGAAACTAATTTAAAAATTAAACACGGATATTTTATACGCTTAATGGAATAATATATGCCACTTTGGGGATTGGTTATGCTTAATACTCTTCTGAACTTTGATATGAACTAAAATTAAACAATTATGCATATGCAAAATAATTATGATTCTAGTCAAATAACAAATAAAGCTAATTATATAACTTATGGAAACAAAATATCATATCAAACATTATGCAGAAAAGGAGCATATAATTGAAAGCCAGCAATCCGAGTTGAATAGATTTTTCGAAAAAACCAAACTTAGTAAACTTAAAAGAGACTTAAATCAGTTAACTATCGAAGTACTTAGTGAACAGCCTGCCAAGCAGGATTATAGCAAACTTATTAAAAAGCTAAAATTTCTTGTGAATTTTGGTTGGGAGTTGGTATTTCAAAATCATCGATACGAACTACGTTTTGATGTTGAGTCCATAAATTTTATAAAAAACCCGCTGTATCTAAAAGAATCATTGCAGACTCCACAATTTAGGCAACGAAATTTTGGTTTAAGTGGATTTTATGGAGATATTACAAATTTATCCATCGTTGATGCTGCCGATATTTATAAAGTATTAAACGATTTTTATAATGAAATATCTGTGGTTAGTTGGTTAAAGCTATTAGATGATTGGCTTTATGTTACCGAGGATGATAGTAATATTTGGGGCTATTTTGGTGCTGATCATAATCCTTTAAAAACACAGATATTTTTAAATCGTCTTATAGAATCCCTTTATCTATTTAGCACGTCCGGTTTTCTAGATCAGGCCGTAAATATACCTACGGTACATTTATTATACAGTCGGACAGCATACCAAGATATGGATGTGGATGGTCTAGAGCATTTTAATCCATACTTCTGGCTGGCACATATATTTGACGAAAAATCGGTTGAAGATTATATCTCCGATTTAAATACATTATATAAACCAATTTTAGAAGATGAAGTAAAATCACTCTCGAACAATGAATATTATAATCTGGGTAGAGATTTTAGAATAATGATACGTACGGTATGGATGAATATTCAATGTGAGATCCTTCCAAAAGAATGGACTGAAGTCTTTGATGTTGTTCGAGATCTGAATGAAACTAATGATCTCCACACTCAAATTAAAGCTTTAATTAGCGACATAGAATTGGATTCACCTACTAACCTTGAAAATCTAATCGTTCAACTTTTTGGTAGAGAATGGAAAGTGTTTGCTTATGAAAAAGCAATAGATTTAATGGTTAAACAAAAGGTTTGTGATATATCTAGTTCGGTTTATTTCTCCATGTGCAGCATTAAAGATTTAGAGTTAATCATTAAAACATGTTATCTCATGTTTTTAGAGATGAAAATTAAAAAGGCCTCTGGGCAATTTAATCACTTCCTATTACATTAACAGATGTTTATAAAAACACTAATAATATTGGAAAAGAGAAATATTTAATATTTTTTCAACAGGTTATAACTGCTTGGTCGATATCCGATTTCTTGTAGTTTTTGTGCTATTTTTTTCCTGTTTTGACTTGAACAAGGGGATCAATTGAGATTTTTTTAATTTATTATTTTTCTCCTAAAATAATAAAACCGCATTCAGATCTTCTGAATGCGGTTTTATTTGTGGAGCCGGAGAGATTCGAACTCTCGTCCAGTCATGGTACTGTATACGCTTTCTACATGCTTAGCTTCTCTTTAATTGTCGGGCGAGGGAAGGTGAGTTGCTGACCTATACCGTACGCCGTATTTGCTGAGTCTTACAAGTGATTAGCAAAATCACACCTGCCAGTTCTATTGTTCGATGCCCCTGATGTTAAACCAAAGAACAGGATCTAACGGGACAAATAGCTATGTTAAGTCTAACTTAAGCAGCTAAGGCGTAGTTTTCTTCGCCAGTTGTAATTGTGAAAGTTCCGATTAAAGTGCTCTACTAACAACGCACTGCATGCTTACATAACCGTCTCCATCCTGTCAATTCCGGTCGACCCCAATTATGTAGGACACAAAAATACAAATATTATTCCAATAATGAAGTAATATACAAGGGTGGAATGCAATATATTTACTAACTTACATTTATTGATCTACAAACAATTGTTAATCAGAATTGTTATAAAGATGAAATATTCATTGAATCAAAAAATAAATCTACATGGCTAAAGAAATAAAACCCAAAAAATCGAAAAAGATCAGTAAAAATTTGTCAACGCCAGTTGCTAAAAAGAAACCTGCTGATGAAATTACCAAAGCTCATATAGTTGCGGAAAAATCGAAAAAGCCTCGAAAATTAAAGAAAGCGTCTAAAAAAGAGATTTCAAATGAGGATTCTAAGTTAATGAAGGCTTATAAAAAACTGAATAAGAAAGTGAAAGAAACGCTTTCAGATATACAGGAAAAATTGCCCTTTTTTCATGTAGATGAAACGATTCAACGGACTAGTTCAAATAAAGATAAAAAAGTAAAAGACAAGCCTAAAAATAAGAAATCAAAAGATGGTCAGCTTTCGGGAACTGCAGCTGATAATAAAATAGCTTCAAAAAGTGATGATTCTCTGAAAAATAAAAAGAAGAAAAAATCAGGAACAATACCTGCTGCATCTACTGATAAAAGTAATAAAATTAAATCCGTCTCTGAAAAAAAGGTGAATGCTGAAATTAAGCCTGCTGGTAAATTAAAAAAATCAAACAAGAAAAAGCAAGCCTCTGATAGTAAACCTGATTCTGCACAGGCTGCTGCTGAAGCTGCTGATAACCCACAACTTTTGCCAGGATCTACAACTGCGGAAGAGACTTCAGAACCTGTCTCGGTAAGTAAGCCTGCAACAACGGCATCAAAGCCTGCGGCTAAACCTGCTCCTGCGAAGGTAGCACCAAAGGCAGCTGAAGCTCCCAAACCCGTAGTGGCAAGTAAGCCTGCAGCTAAACCTGCTCCTGCGAAGGCAGCATCAAAGGCTGCTGAAGCTCCCAAACCCGTAGTGGCAAGTAAGCCTGCAGCTAAACCTGCTCCTGCGAAGGCAGCATCAAAGGCAGCTGAAGCTCCTAAACCCGTAGTGGCAAGTAAGCCTGCAACAACGGCATCAAAGCCTGCAGCTAAACCTGCTCCTGCTAAGGCAGCGCCAAAGGCAGCTGAAGCTCCTAAACCTGTTGCTGCAAGTAAGCCTGCAACAACGGCATCAAAGCCTGCGGCTAAAACTGCTCCTGCGAAGGCAGCGCCAAAGGCAGCTGAAGCTCCGAAACCTGTCACTGCAAGTAAGCCTGCAACAACGGCATCAAAGCCTGCAGCTAAACCTGCTCCTGCGAAGGCAGCGCCAAAGGCAGCTGAAGCTCCGAAACCTGTCACTGCAAGTAAGCCTATAACAACAGCATCAAAGCCTGCGGCTAAACCTTCTCCTGAGAAAGCAGCACCAAAGACCGCCGAAGCTCCGAAAACTGTTGTTCCATCAAAATTAACGACTGATTTAACAAAATCAGACGACACAAAAGGGGAAACAAAATCGACTACAGAATCGAAAGCAGCTCCAGCTCCTCATCCAAGTTTGGCTCAAGATAGTACTAAGAAAGTGGCAACTCCAGATAAGGATGCTGCTGCTAAAATAACGCAGACGGAAGAAAAAGATATCAATTCAAAATAGCATCTGCTTTTACGAATACAATAAAAAAAAGGAATGTTTTACCTGAGTAAAACATTCCTTTTTTTTATTGGGGAAATTCCAAATTATTTAAGCAATCCCGCCCGTTTCAGTAAGGCTTCTACAGTTGGTTCTTGACCTCTAAATTGTTTATATAAGTTCATGGGATGAACTGTCCCACCTTTGGATAAAACGGTATCTTTAAATTTTGCTGCTATCTCTTTGTTAAAAATTCCATTTTGTTTAAAGTAGTCAAATGCATCAGCATCCAGTACTTCTGCCCATTTATAACTATAATATCCCGATGAATAACCGCCATCAAAAATATGTGAAAAGGAAGTGCTCATTGCATTTTCAGCAACATCAGGATAAAGCTGTGTTGATTTAAATTGCTCTTTTTCAAATTGCTTTACATCATCTATCGCTGTAGGATCTTGACCATGCCACCCCATATCTAGCATTCCAAAGCTAAGTTGACGAAGTGTAGCCATGCCTTCTAGAAAAGAGGCACTTTCGCGTATTTTTTCCACCATTGACATAGGAATTGGCACTCCAGTGTTGTAATGTTTAGCAAATAGCGTCAATGCTTCTTGCTCGTAACACCAGTTTTCCATGATCTGACTTGGCAATTCGACAAAATCCCAGAATACAGAAGTTCCAGAAAGAGTGGGATATACGGTGTCGGCTAGCATGCCATGTAAAGCGTGACCAAATTCATGAAATAGGGTAGTAACTTCATTAAAGCTCAGTAGCGAAGGCTTGGTTGCTGTAGCTGGTGTAAAATTGCACACAATGGAAACATGCGGGCGTTCGTTTTGTCCTTCTTTTTTATATTGGGGTTTAAAAGAGGTCATCCAGGCTCCATTGCGCTTGCCTTTTCTGGGAAAAAAGTCGGCATAAAAAATAGCAATAAAGTCTCCATCCTTATTCGTTACTTCAAAGGTTTGTACCGAAGGGTGATATTTATCTATGTGTTGCACTTCACTGAAATGCAATCCAAATAGTTTTTCTGCGATTTCGAATCCACCCTGTAGTACGTTTTCCAATTTGAAATAGGGTTTTAATTGCTCATCATCAAGTTGAAATTTCTTTTGTTTTAGTTTCTCAGCATAATAAGCTCCGTCCCATTTCTCCAGTTTGTCAATACCGTCCGTTTCTTTTGCAAAAGCAGCTAATTCATCAAATTCATTTTTTGCCGCTGGTTTTGCTTTAGTCAGTAAATCAGTTAAAAATTCTCTTACTTTAGCTGGATTTTGGGCCATGCGTTCTTCTAATACAAAATGAGCATGTGTTTCATATCCTAAAAGCTGTGCACGCTGGAAGCGTAGCTTACTGATTTTTAAAACAATTTCTTCATTGTTATTCTCATTATTTTGAAAACCCTTTTTTCCTGCTGCAATACTGATCGTTTGACGTAATTCACGGTTATCGGCATAAGTGACAAATGGAATGTAACTCGGATAGTCCAAAGTAAAGATCCAGCCAGATTGGTCTTTAGATTTTGCTAATCCTGCTGCTGCTTCTTTCACTCCATCGGGCAAGCCCGCTAAATCGGCTTCGTCTGTAAGATGTAATTCATAAGCATTTGTATCGGCTAGTATATGTTCGCCATATTTTAATTTGAGTAGCGATAGTTCGCTGTCAATAGCGCGTAACTGATCTTTTTTATTGTCGGCTAGTAGCGCTCCATTTCGAACAAAATCTTTATAATTTTTTTCTAAAAGCGTCATCTGTTCTGCCGTGAGGTCTAATTCTTCTTTTTGATCATAGACTTGTTTAATTCTTTTGAAAAGGTCAAAGTTAAGCGTTATATCATTACCTAACTCCGAAAGCTTAGGCGCAATATCTTGGGCTATTTGTTCCAATTGCTCATTGGTTTCTGCAGAATGCAAATTGAAAAAAATACTGGATAGACGATCCAGTGCCATTCCTGAAAATGCAAATGCTTCAATGGTGTTTTCGAAAGTAGCAGGGTCAGTTGCTTGCGCTATAGCATCGATTTCTGCCCTGGTATTGGTTATGGCGAGATCAAATGCAGGTATAAAGTCTTCGTTTTTTATTTTAGAAAATGGTGCGGTATTGTGAACCGTCTCAAAATGTTGTGTTAAGATACTCATAAAGTAAATTTAACAGAATATTTTTAACATGCGCAGAAAAATGAAAATAACGACAGCAAGATGATATAATAGTTATTTTGTTCAGTTTGACCAAAGGTGATTGGGTATTCTTTTATGGTGTATATGGTCGTTTTGGTTCAAAGTAATTCCATAATAAATGAGATATTTTTCTAGTCAATTCTTCTGCTTCATTATGTTTGGTCCAACTTTGATCCTTAATATTATTGGTCAGTACACAGAAAACATAATCACCGCTAGGTGCATTTACCAGGACAACTTCGCCTCGAGCTTCATCGACAGATCCTGTTTTTGAGGCAGTTTTAACATATGGCGGTATTTGTGATAGCGAGCGTTCGTTGTAAAAAATATTGCCCAAATAGCGATACATCTGATCTGAAGATTTTGAGCTGATAACCTTGCCTTGATAGATCATCTCCACTAAGGTTGCCATTTCTCTTGGAGTGGTTTGTCCCCAACCGTATTTTTTCCAAATGTCGTCACGTCCAACTGTACGGGAATTAACTTTAGTATTGACTAACCCTAATTTATCCATCAGTTCATTGATGACTAAACCTCCGCCTGCAAGTTGTTGATTCCAGATAGAGGTAACATTGTCACTATAACTTATCATCAATCCAACTAGGGTAGATAGATCTGTTTCGGTGCTATCTTTGAAGAATTGCATTAAGCCAGAACCGCCATATTGCTGAGATGAACGATAAGTGAATTTTTGATCGAGATTTAATTCTCCCTTTTCTATTTTGTCAAAAACCCCAACAAGTATCGGAACTTTGACAATACTGGCTGTTGGAAAGATAGAATCTGCTTGTATCAAAACTGATTTTTGCGTTTTTAGGTTTTTTACATAGATACCAATATCTCCTTGAAAGTTTTGCGTGAGTACCCTTAATTTCCGTTCTAGTTTTATGTCAATTTTTTGAGCAAATAGCGTATATGGAACTAAGCATATCGTTGATAATAGGATTAATAAAAATTTTGTTCTCATTAGATTTAAGTTGTATCTTATAAAAGTAATGATAATTAAACTATAATTAATCGAGAAAAAATATGAATCTTTTTATGTTACTACTGGGATGTAAACCATCAGACAGACATATTGAACAGCATGATATTTACTTTGGTATCGCAAAACAATTGGGTGAATTAGTTCCATCGATTGAAAATTATTGGCCAGAGGCTAAAGATGATATTCATGTTGATTCTTGGCGGAGAGTGACGAAAGTTGGGAACTATCAAATTTCCATCTCGACTGAACCTGTAGATAATAAAGAGTTGAAATTATATTTTGTCAATCTAGGGGGGTACAAGCTCAATGATATGGAAGAGTACCATTATAAAGAGCTCGTCGTCGCTCGAGCGTTAGAGGAAGCTAAAGATTTGGCGAAAAAGACGGTTTTTTTTAAGCATCATCTATCTCCACATATTGATGATAAATATGGGATCGATGTCGATGATGTCTATGAAATCGAGGAGCTGCTGCCGTCCTTCTTTAAGGAGCAATACTATGTCAGGATTGAGCAATGTCCTGCCGCTATTTCATATGAAGATGAGATAACCAATGGTTACTTCACGATGGAGATCTTGCGAGATCAATTGGAATAAATCGCACAAGCATTGTTATAAAATGTACCCTTATTTTGATCAAGTTTACTTGTAATTTTATAACAAAAAAAGAACGTGAATAATTTGAGCAATTTATCCCGTAAAAAATTCATTCAAAGTGCTGCTATAGCTGTTGCTGGCGCATCTTTACCGATGGGCACTTTAATCGCTGATCCTATGTATGCTAATCAACCGAATAACGTAAGTTCAAAACTACAATTCAAAAATATTCGTTTGGAGACAGGTTTTAAATTTGATGAGGCTGATGTGATTGCTACGACGACAGATTTATTTTATGTTGAAGTTGAACATGGGAAAATTGTAAAAATAAGTGCTAACCAACCTCATGCAGATGCTATCGATGCTCAGGGATTGTTGATGTTGCCCTCTTTTAAAGATATGCATATTCACTTAGACAAAACTTTTTATGGAGATAAGTGGCAAGCGATCAGACGTGGGGCAGGTGGAGTGAAAGGAATGATTGCTTTGGAACAAAAGATGCTCCCAGACTTATTGAAAAATTCAACTTTTAAAGCAGAAAAACTGATTGAACTTTTGCAGTCAAAAGGTACGGCATTTGCACGTAGTCATGTCAATATCGAGCCGACATCTAAATTGCAATCACTTAAAAATCTGCAGATCGCTCTTGAAAATAAGCGTAAAGGCTTTGGAGCAGAATTGGTTGCTTTTCCACAACATGGCGTATACTATACAAATAGTGTTCCTTACTTAAAGGAAGCGGCTCAAATGGATATCGACTTTATAGGTGGTGTGGATCCGTTTTCCATTGATGGGCAGATTGAAAAAACAATGGATTTTACTGTTCAACTTGCCCTGGATCATCATAAAGGAATAGATATTCACTTACATGAGTCCGGAGAGTCGGGATTGAAAACGGTGGAATACTTAATCGATAAGGTCAATGAAAATCCGGTTTTAAAAGGTAAAACATTTTTAAGCCATTGTTTTGTACTGGGAAAGATCGATAAAATAAAGCAAGAAGAAGTTGCGGAAAAATTAGGGGCTGCACAAATCGGTATCGTGTCAACAATCCCATTTGGAGGTTTAATTATGCCGATTCCGACTTTATACAAGTATAACGTGACCGTTATGACTGGTAATGACAGTATTGTGGATCACTGGAATACTTTTGGAACAGGAAGTGTTTTACAGAAAGCGAATTTGATGGCTCAGCTTTATGGTTATTCTTCTGAGTTTTTGTTATCAAGAAGTTTAAAATTGGCTACTGCAGGGCTACTTCCTTTAGATGATAAAGGAATACAGCAATGGCCTAAAATAGGGGATAAAGCTGACTTTGTACTGGTTAACGCAAGTTGTTCTGCTGAAGCCGTTTCGCGTATTTCAGATATCCGCTCTCTTGTTCATAATGGAGAATTGGTTTACTAAGCGTAACAAATTAGGTTATATTGCTATTTTCATATTTTAATTTTTCCAATAAAAATACAATGAACTTTAATTCATTCTCCACCATATTTAGTAAATTGAATTGCTAAATTTGAGGAGAATGGATAACCAACGCGATTATTTTCCTGTTTTGAATATTCAAGAGTTTACTGAAGCACCTTCGGAGCTTAGTAATTTACTATTTCATGAGCTACGTGGCTCACGTCAGATCTTAGAACCTCATAAACATGATTTCTTCATTATTTTGTTATTTGAGCAAGGGAGTGGATCGCATACCATTGACTTTAAAAGTTATACAGTTGAACAGCAACAGGTACATTTACTTTTTCCTGGTCAAGTGCATCAATGGCAATTTCAAGAGGGGACTGTTTGCTATCAATTGATGATCAATCGCGAATGGTTCGAGCTCTTTTTGCCAGATCTTCGTTTTTCTTCTTTATATTATCAACAACATCCTGTTTTTCAGATTTCAGATTCATTGTACAAGGCATTACGATATGAATTTCTTGCGATTGCACAGGAATTGAAAGATAACACTGTTCTTTGGGAAATTATTCAGACACGGAGTAAATTAATAGGCCTATTGCTGCGTAAAACTTTTGAGCTCACGTTCAATGATTTTGAAAAATACCATTCAAATCCTATTATTTCAAAATTTGTACAGCTTATCGACCTGCACTTTAAATCAGATCGGTCTGTTTCTTTTTATGCTGAAAAGCTTCATATCTCGGCTAATTATCTCAACATAGTCTGTAAAAAAGGATTTAATATAGCAGCTTCAACGTTGATACATGATCGTATCTTGTTGGAGGCAAAGCGCTTACTTAAGGTTTCTGATCGAAGTGTGAAAGATATTGTTTACGAATTAGGTTTTTATGATCATGCTAGTTTTTCTAAGTTTTTTAAAAATCAGACCGGTATGACTCCTTCTCAATTTAAAGAACAAGGATAATTTGAACAACAGGTAGCATGATCTGTACATAGGTGGTCCAATACATGATTTTTATATTTGTTATATAATCATGGATCATATGCTATCATCTCATCAATTACTTGCCAAAGGGCATTATACACTCAAAAATGTTCGTTTAGAGACTGGATTCGAATATGAAAATGAAGAAGTTATGGGTACCCTTACTGATTTATTTTGTATTGAAATTGCTAATGGAAAAATAAACGCGATTAGAGCCCACGATCCGAATGAGGACGCTATTGATATGGATGGAAAGCTGATGTTGCCAGCGTTCAAAGATATGCATGTTCATATCGACAAAACTTTATTTGGCCTACCTTGGCAAGCCCTATCTCCGAAAAGAAAAACGGTTGCTGATATGATTGCGTATGAGCAGCAGATCATCCCCGAATTATTAAAAACTTCGACACTACGTGCAGAGCAACTGATTGGTTTGCTGCAAGGCTATGGAACAACCTATGCGAGGACTCATTTCAATGTAGATCCTACATCTGGACTTCAGTCTTTTGAACATCTTTTGAGGGCATTGGAACATAAACAAGAATCATTTGAAGCAGAGCTTGTTGCTTTTCCACAGCATGGTTTGTATTATACAGATTCGGTTCCTTTGATGAAAGAAGTGGCAAAGTATGATCAGGTTGATTTTATTGGAGGATTGGATCCCTACAGTATTGATGGAAGTGTCGAAAAACCATTAGAATTTATGGTCCAATTGGCTTTAGATCATAATAAAGGAATTGATATCCATTTGCACGAAGCAGGTCCCTCAGGAGTACAAACGATACAATACCTTATTGATAAAGCTATTGAAAATCCACAATTGCAAGGAAAAACATTTATTAGCCATGCTTTCGCATTAGCTCATCTGGATGCAAATGAAGTAGAAGAGATCGCAGAAAAATTGGCTTTTGCGCAAGTTGGTATTGCTTCTTCTGTACCTTTTAAAGGAAGGCCCATGCCTATTCCTGCATTAAGAAAATGTGGTGTTGATGTGTTAATCGGAAATGACAATGTACAAGATTACTGGAGTACATTTGGTACTGGAAATATGTTACAGAAAGCAAATCTTATAGCCCAATTGTATGGCTATATGACAGAATTTCAGCTTTCTAGGACGTTGCAGTTTGCTACCCAGCAGATATTACCGTTGGATGATGAAGGAAAACAACAATGGCCCCGTATCCATGATGATGCCCAGCTTGTTTTTGTAAATGCGACCTGCTCTGCTGAAGCAGTGTCTAGGATGTCTGCTGTACACGCATTTATGCACAATGGAAATCTTTTTGTGACACATTAAAGCTTGTCAAGGTACTATAGGAGCGGGGATGATCTTTATTTATAGGCAGTACTGATCAATTAAGTAGATGTAATAGATGAAATTACAAAAAATTAACATGCAATTGTTCATTCTAAAATATAATTGACGTATTTTTGCAAATCCTAAAATCAATATGGTTTGGTTGGAATAGGGAAAAATAAATATTATGAAAAGAATAGGTGAATCCAAAAAGATTTTTGGTATTACAAAAAATGAAGATTTAGCAACGTTAAAAAAGATATATCGTGACTTAATCAAAGCTTGGCATCCGGATAAATTTCAAGATGAAGTGCAAAAAGAGGAGGCTGAGTTAAAGAGTACAGAAATTATTGAGGCTTACCACTTCTTAGTTAGTATTGCTCCTGAAACACACGAAGCCAATTTAGAAGAGTATAACAATACGATCAATAACTTTTTTATTGAGGATTTTGAATTTAAAGGTCAGACCTTAAGAGTTACATTTCAGGATAAAAGTACATATGAGTATTTTGGTGTTCCAAAAACTGTGTACACAAAGTTTCTTAATGCTGAGTCTCGTCCAAGATTTGGTAGAAGACAAATTTTCAACTCATACACATTCCGCAAAAGTGCGAATGCAATGGGAGCATAATTTAATTGCTTATCATAAAAATAGCCTTATTGATAAAACAATAAGGCTATTTTTATGCAGTTTTATTTAATTACGCTTCCGATATTGCATTGATAATATCATATTGCGTGATGATATTGATTTTGCCAAACTCATCCTCTACTAATACAGCTTGTGTATCCTTATTGATCAGTGCTGATATTTTATCAATCGATGTTTTTAAGTCAACAAATGGAAACGGTTTTGTCATAACATCTTGCACGGAAGATGATTTGAGAGCAGGATTTTCCAATAATGCACTTAAAATATCCGACTCTGTTATTTTACCAACAACCATACCTTGTTGCGTGACAGGAATCTGAGAAATATTGAGCGTTTTCATGAAGTTGAATGCTTCGAATACGGTTTGTTGAACATCTGCAGTAACAATGGCCTGTTCGCCTCTTCTTTTTAAGATACTTTTTGCATTTAGTTTCTCGTCTTCTAAGAATCCACGTTCTCTCAACCAATCTTCATTATACATTTTGCCCATATATCGAGATCCGTGATCGTGAAAGATGACGACAACGAGATCGTCTTCTTTTAAACTGTCTTTTAGTTGAATAAGTCCTGCTAATGCTGATCCTGCAGAATTACCGGCAAAGATACCTTCCTTACGCGCTAATTCTCTTGTCATCAATGCCGCGTCTTTATCGGTAACTTTTTCAAAAAGATCTATTACACTAAAATCAACATTTTCTGGGAGAAAATCTTCACCTATACCTTCCGTTATATAGGGGTATATTTCATTTTTATCGAAAATACCGGTTTCTTTATATTTTTTGAATACAGAACCATAGGTGTCAATGCCCCATATTTTAATATTTGGGTTTTGTTCTTTTAGGTATCGAGCTGCACCTGAAATAGTGCCGCCAGTACCGACACCAACAACCAAATGAGTGATTTTTCCTTCTGTTTGTTCCCATATTTCGGGACCAGTTTGTTCGTAATGTGCTTGCGCATTAGAAGGATTATCGTATTGATTAGCTTTCCAGCTATTAGGGACTTCGCGTTCTAAGCGGCTTGATACCGAATAATAGGACCGTGGGTCTTCGGGATCGACATTTGTAGGACATACGATCACTTCGGCACCAAAAGCGCGTAAAGCATCGACCTTCTCTTTAGATTGTTTATCTGTAGTGGTAAAAATACATTTATAGCCTTTGACAACTGCTGCCATGGCCAATCCCATACCCGTGTTTCCTGAAGTTCCTTCAATGATTGTTCCTCCTGGTTTCAATAAACCCGCCTGCTCTGCATCTTCAATCATTTTGAGTGCCATCCTATCTTTGATCGAGTTGCCTGGGTTGGTGGTCTCGATCTTGGCTAGAATAGTTCCTTTGAGATCTTTGGTTATTTTGTTTAGTTTAACAAGAGGGGTGTTGCCTATTGTTTCTAAAATGTTATTATACCACATAAATTTACTGTTTGTTTGTACAAAAATACCAAAAATAGTCTGTTTCTTAGAATTTCAAATGTTTCACAGTCAACCCATTATTTTTAAGTTGTTTAAGTGCGTCTATTCCAATACTGATATGCGCATCCACATACTTAGCTGTGACACTCACATCACTATTAGCTGTTTTTACACCTTCAGGAATCATCGGTTGATCGGAAACTAGTAATAATGCACCTGTGGGAATCTTGTTAGCAAATCCGACACTGAAAATAGTTGCCGTTTCCATATCCACAGCCATAGCACGTATTGCCTTTAGATATTTTTTAAAGTCTTTATCGTGTTCCCATACTCTTCTATTGGTCGTGTATACTGTACCTGTCCAATAATCACGGGAATGATCACGAATAGTCGTTGAGATTGCTTTTTGTAAAGCAAAGGATGGCAATGACGGTACTTCTGCGGGGAAATAATCGTTTGATGTACCTTCACCTCTGATGGCTGCAATCGGCAAGATGAGTTCTCCAACACCGATTTTCTTTTTCAATCCGCCAGTTTTTCCTAAAAATAGGACTGCCTTTGGTGAGATCGCTGATAATAGATCCATTACAGTTGCCGCCATGGGGCTTCCCATACCAAAATTTATAATTGTAATACCACCTGCTGTCACACTCTGCATTGGTTTATCTTCTCCATAGATTGGCGCATCGTCATGCATCTCTGAAAAAATAGTGACATATTTTGAAAAATTGGTTAATAAGATATAATCTCCAAATTCTTCCAGTGGTCTTCCAGTGTAGCGTGGCAACCAGTTGTGAACGATTTCTTCTTTAGATTTTAAACCAGGTGTGATAGGGGTATCAACATTTTTTTTACTTTTTGCCATAATTCATCTATTTAATAATTTAACCTCAATTGAAGGAAGAGCGGTCTGAATAATTCATATGGTTAAAAAAAATCCCTCGCGATTAGCGAGGGATTTTTTTAAGCGACTTGCAATTTTTTGATGTCCGACTTTTCAAATTTTTTCATGGCATATTCTAAGGTGATATGCAATTCTTTTTGATTGGTCTTTTCCTTTGAAGTAGGAATTTCAAACATTGCGTCGAGCATAATAGCCTCGCATATACTTCTTAAACCACGAGCTCCAAGTTTAAACTCATCTGCTTTATCTACAATAAAGTTGTAAACTTCAGCATCAAATATTAATTCAATTCCTTCGTATTCAAATAATTTTCTGTACTGTTTGATTAACGCATTTTTAGGTACAGTCAAGATACTCAATAGTGTCTCTTTGTCCAATGGATTTAAATACGTTAATACAGGTAATCTTCCAATTAATTCTGGAATTAATCCAAAACTTTTCAAATCCTGAGGGGTGATGTATTTATATAGATTTTTTAAATCAATCTCTGCATCATCCTCATTCATGCGATAACCCACTGTCTGTGTCCGTAGGCGATTGGCGATTTTCTTTTGAATACCGTCAAATGCACCACCACAGATAAATAAAATATTGCTCGTGTTGACAGCAATCATTTTTTGATCAGGGTGTTTACGTCCACCTTGAGGCGGAACATTAACAACTGTTCCTTCTAAGATTTTCAATAACGCTTGTTGTACACCTTCTCCAGAAACATCTCTAGTGATCGACGGATTATCACTTTTGCGTGCAACTTTATCGATCTCATCAATATAAATGATTCCACGTTCAGCAGCAGCAACATCATAATCAGCAGCTTGGAGTAAACGGGTCAAAATACTTTCCACATCCTCACCTACATAACCAGCTTCTGTCAAAACTGTCGCATCCACGATGCTGAAAGGCACATTTAAAATTTTAGCGACCGTTTTAGCCAATAAAGTTTTACCTGTTCCCGTTTCACCTACAACAATCAAATTTGATTTTTCAATTTCGATTTCATCTTTATCAACTTTTTGATTTAACCGTTTGTAGTGATTGTACACAGCAACAGAGATCACTTTTTTAGCGTCGTCCTGTCCGATCACATACTGATCTAAGTGTTCTTTTATTTCTAACGGACGAATTAACTTTAACGCAGTTTGTAATGTTTTACTCTTGCGCTGTTTCAATTCTTCTGCTAGAATTTCGCCAGCTTGGTTGATACAACGATCACAGATGTGAGCGCCATCTCCGGCGATAAGCATTTGGGCATCATTTTTACTCATCCCGCAGAATGAACAATGAACACCACTGTTATTATTTTTAGCCATTACTATTTAATAATCTCCTTTTTAGGAAGTAAAATCTCATCAATCATTCCAAAGTCTTTTGCTTCAGAAGCTTTCATCCAATAATCGCGGTCAGAAGATCTTTCTACCCATTCATAAGTCTGTCCAGAGTGATCAGCAATGATGGTGTAAAGCTCTTCTTTTAATTTCATCATTTCACGTAGATTGATTTCCATATCTGAAGCAACACCCTGAGCTCCGCCTGAAGGTTGGTGGATCATGACACGTGAGTGTCTCAATGCAGCGCGCTTTCCTTTTGCACCAGCAACTAATAATACAGCACCCATAGAAGCAGCAATTCCTGTACAGATTGTCGCTACATCTGGTGCAATATATTGCATCGTATCATAAATCCCTAAACCAGCGTATACACTACCACCTGGTGAATTGATGTAGATCTGAATATCACGTTGTGCATCTGTTGATTGTAAAAACAACAATTGTGCCTGAATGATATTTGCTACTTGATCGTTAATACCATCACCTAAGAAAATAATACGATCCATCATCAAACGTGAGAACACATCCATTTGAGCTACATTTAATTGACGCTCTTCTACAATGTATGGAGTCAAATTTGTAGGTGTATTTACTTGTGCGCGTGCTATAAAACCATCAACATGTTGACTTCCAATTCTATGATGCTTAATGGCATATTTTCTGAATTCGTTTTTATCTATATTCATATTCTTTGTGATTCAAATTTATAAGACTAATATAAAACTATATTTTAAATAATAAATACTCTGCACGATTTGTTTTACATCTGAGTTACAATTCTATTAAAAGTTGATCGTAACTAGGGAGCTCTTCTATAAATAGGAATGAGCTATTTTGAAAATCAATCTTACAATAGTAATGCTCTAATCCATTGCTTACTAATAGTAACGGAATTTTATGGATAGAATTGTAATTGGCGATCTGTTCGAAGGTCGCTTGTGTAATTTTAATGTGTGGAGCTTTAAATTCCGCTAAAACTATTTTTTCACCTCGATTATTGTAGATCAATAGATCACTCCGTTTTTGAAGATCATTTAATTTTAAACCACCTTCAATTTTCATCAAGGATTTAGGATACTTTTTATTAAGGTGAAGATAATGAATCCAATGTTGACGCACCCATTCCTCAGGTGTTAAAACAAGTTTCTTTTTCCGCAGGTCATCAAAAATGAAAATCGTTTCATTTTCTTTAGTCAACTTCGCTGGATATGGCGGTAAATTTAACGGAATGGGGTTAAACATATGGCAAATATACTAATTTTTGTTTTACACCTAATAACGTTAAAAGCGGATTCCACATGACAAATTTTACTGTTCATCAATTTAGTTGTAATTTAGGGGCATCATGAATATCAGCCCTATTTTAACAGACATTAAAAAACGTAAATTTCAACCTGTGTACCTACTACACGGTGAGGAAAGTTATTTTATTGATGTCATCAGTGATGCTTTGGAGCATACTGTTCTTAATGATGCTCAAAAAGGTTTTGATCAAACCGTATTATATGGAAAAGATACTGATTTTTCAACTATTGTTAGTGCAGCTAAGCGCTATCCCATGATGAGTGACCATCAACTGATCATTATTAAAGAGGCGCAGGATCTGAAATGGAAAGATGACGAACTTTTGCTGAAGTATGTAGAACAGTGTACAGCATCTACTGTATTGGTATTTGATTATAAATATGGGAAGTTTGATAAACGTAAAAAACTGTATAAGGCCATTGAAAAAAAAGGTCTTGTTGTTGAATCTAATAAACTTTATGATGATAAGGTAGCCAGTTGGGTTATTTCCTTTATCAAAGAACAGGGATGGAATATCCACCCCCAAGCTGCTGCATTGCTTTCGGAATATTTAGGTACAGAACTTTCTAAAATTGTCAATGAGTTAAATAAACTGATGCTCAATGTCCCGAAAGAAAGGGAGATCGTTGTTTCTGATATTGAACAAAATATTGGTATTTCTAAAGATTTTAATGTCTTTGAACTGAATACTGCCTTAGCCAAAAGAAACGCATTCAAGGCTTATCAAATTGTTGATTATTTCGCAGCAAACCCTAAAAGCAATCCATTGGTTTTAGTCCTGGGTACTATTGCAGGGTATTTTACTAAGATATTAAAGTATCATTATATTGTTGACAAAAGTACAGCAGCAAAGGAGCTTGGGGTGCATCCATTTTTTCTGAAAGAATATGAACTTGCTGCCCGCAACTATAATCGTAGGAAAACATTTGCCATTATTGCAGCTTTGAAAGATGCTGATCTAAAATCTAAGGGAATGAATATCGGAAGTAATACGAATACTAAGGATATACTGACGGAATTGATATTTACAATACTTAACTAACATAATCACTTCTTTCGAAAGAGAGAAAAATGTAAAGATTAACTGTAAAAAAGCCTATCTCAATTATTTTGAGATAGGCTTTTTTTGTTATTATGGCAGTGTTAAATGCATTTAGTGTCCTTATTTTCAGCTATTTGAATGTAATGTTATCTTTTTGTAATATTTAAATTAAACGCTTGTTTAAATTAAACACTTGTTTAAATTTGCACACGGTTTAAAAAAAAGAAAAAATGGATTTTAGTGAGAAACAGTTAGAGATATTGCATGTAGCAGAAAAGCTTTTTTCAATAAATGGTTTTGATGGCACCTCTGTCCGTGATATTGCACATGAAGCTCAGGTTAATGTTGCTATGATCAATTATTACTTTGGATCTAAAGACAAATTGCTAGATGATCTTTTTGATTACCGGGTTGAAAAATTCAAAATGGATGAAAGTATTTTGCAGTTGACGATTCCTGTCATGGAGATATTGGATGAAATGGTGAGCTCATATATTAAATATATGAATTCCAGTTTAGCGATTTATCAGATCATTGCTATAGAAGCGGGCGTGAAGAAAAGACTGATGCTTTCTGATTCTTACAAGAATTTGAAGGTTCATAATTTACATGTTATCTCGAGTATTATTCAAAAAGGCGTGGATACAGGTGAGTTTCGTTCAGGTAATGATCCTATCCTGATACATGCAACGATGATGGGTACTTTTATGAATTTCCAGATGAATCGATCATTTTTAAAATCAGAATTAAATATTACTACAGATGAGGAGTATAGTGAATATATGGAATCTACTTTAGTAACGCATTTACAAAGAACGATTAAAGCTTTATTAACATATGAATACTAAAATAGGAAAGTTTACACTTTTACTTTTCTGTCTACAAGGCGTAGCATTTGCACAGCAAAGTACTCCCCTTACTTTGCAAGAGGTTATTCATCTTGCGCAGACACAAAGTTTAGAAGCAAAAGCTTCAGAAACAAAAATCACAGGTAAAAAATTGGAATTTGAGGCTTCAAAGAATACCTTACTTCCAGACGCTAAGTTAAGTGGACAATACTTAGCGATGACTTCTCCGGATGTCAAATTCCAGATTCCGATGTCGTCGTCTTCAGATCCCATGAGTATTAAGGCAAATCAACTGTTACTTGGTCAAGCTTCGGTCAGTATGCCGATCTATACAGGGGGTAAGATCAAAAATAGTATTTCAGCGGCTAGCAATGCTGTCAAAGCCGAGGAGTTTTCTGCACTAGCCTTGAAGGATCAATTGGCTGAGCAGGGCATCAATTTGTATATCAACTTATATAAGGCGCAGCAAACAGCACTTTTGATGGAAGAAAATATCAAAAGATCTGAACAGCGTGTTGCCGATTTTAAGGCAATGGAAGCAAATGGTATTATTCCGCGCAATGATCTTTTAAAAGCGGAATTGCAATTGTCGAATTACAAAGTTGCTTTGCAGGAAGCGCAAAAGAACGCTACTGTTTTAAATTATCAGTTGGTTAATTTCTTGAAATTGGATGAAGCAACCAAAGTCCCTGCTATCAATTTGGATGAAGCACCAATAATAGCAGATATTTCAGACGCCACTACCGCATTAACCAATAGAAATGAATTGAAAGCGCTTCAAGCACAACATGATATTGCTTTGAATAGAGTAAATATTGAAAAATCGAATGCTTTACCAAAAATTGCTTTGACAGGCGGGTATGCTGCATTGGATGTGCATAATTTGATTACTGTTAAAAATGCTGTGAATGTTGGGGTTGGAATATCTTATGATATCGGATCACTTTATAAAAATAAGAAAAATGTCAACATTGCGCGCAATCAAGTAAATCAAGTGGATGAAAATGTTGTGATGATGAACGATAAAATTAGAGTCCAAGTACAGCAAGCAAATGAAAATTATCACTTAACAATCTCTCAAAATCAGTTATATACAGAAGCCGTCAATCAAGCAAATGAAAACTATCGGATCGTAAAAGATAAATACGATAATGGGGTCGCGGATACCGATGATCTGCTTGAAGCCGATGTACAGCAATTACAATCAAAAATCAATTTAGCCATTTCAAAGGCTAATACGGTTGAAAAGTATTATGATTTGCTTTTAGTAAATGGTCAATTAACAACAAAATAATTATAAATATCAATGGAAAATCAAGAAGAAAAGAAACCATCAAATAAGAAATTTGTCTTCATTCTTATTGCTCTTATCTTAGTTGGAGGAGGGTATGGAGGTTATAAATACATACATAGTCAATCGCATGAGACTACTGATGATGCACAGGTGGATAAGAATATGAATCCGATTATCCCAAAAGTAGGGGGATATATTGCTCAGGTCTATGTGAAAGATAATGATATTGTGAAAAAAGGTGATACTTTATTTACAATAGATACCCAAGATTATTTAATTAAAGTAAAGGAGGCCGAAGCAGCTTTGTTAGGTGCAGAAGGTTCGCTTGAGGTATCAAAAGCAGATGTAAACGCTACTTCTGCAAATGTTGCAATCTCTGATGCCACAGTTCGCTCTAATATGGGTAGTATTGATGTTGCTCAAATTCGTGCAGAACAAGCTCGAAATGATTTCAACCGATATTCAAACTTGTACAACAATCACTCGATCACAAAACAGCAATATGAACAAGCGCTAACAACTAAGTTGGAAGCGGAGAAGCAGGTGGAGATTTTGAAGCAGCAACGTAATGCTTCTAATTCGCAGCGTGAAGCGGTACTTAGTAAAACAAATGTCGCAAGTAAACAAACTGCCGTAGCACAAGCAAATATAGATCGTGCGAGGGCTGCTGTTGATGCCGCTAAGTTGAATCTTTCTTATACGGTCGTAACAGCTTCTGCAGATGGTCAGATTTCCAATGTTAAAATTAGACCAGGACAAATGGTTAATCCGGGTGCTGCTTTATTTTACATCGTCGATAATCATGAAACTTGGGTCGTTGCTAATTTTAAGGAAACACAAATGAATGATATTCGAATTGGGCAAAAAGTATCAGTCATCGTTGATGCCTATCCCAATATTGAATTTGAGGGTGAAGTCAATTCATTTTCACCAGCAACAGGTTCTCGGTTTTCGTTGTTACCTCCAGATAATGCAACGGGCAATTTCGTAAAAACAGTACAACGTTTACCTGTGAAAATATTACTTACAAAAGCTAACACCGCAGATCATATTGCTTTATTGCGTCCAGGGATGAATGCAGATGTTGACGTTCATTTAAAATAAAATTATGACAGCTACACTTGATCAAGATAGCCTCATTGAATATGGGTATCGACGTGTAATCATTACCATTATAGCCGTTTTATGTGCTTTATTGGAGATTGTAGATACTACGATTGTCAATGTTGCTCTCAATGATATGAAAGGAACATTAGGAGCCACATTGACGGATATCGCTTGGGTGATAACGGCATATGCGATCGCAAATGTTATCGTGATTCCCATGACAAGTTGGCTATCGCAACAGTTTGGTCGCAAAAATTATTTTGCTGCTTCCATTATTATTTTTACGGTTGCTTCTTTTTTATGTGGTAACTCGACTAATATTTGGGAACTTGTATTTTTTAGATTTATACAAGGTATGGGTGGAGGAGCTTTGTTAGTCACCGCTCAGACTATTATTACAGAAAGTTATCCGCCGGCTAAAAGAAGTATGGCACAAGCTATTTACGGGATGGGAGTTATCGTGGGACCCACTTTAGGTCCACCGCTAGGTGGTTACATCGTAGATCATTTTTCTTGGCCTTATATTTTCTACATCAATGTACCTTTAGGTATTATTGCTGTTCTTTTAACACTTTCATTTGTTAAGAGTCCAAAATATGGAGAAAAACAGGCAGCTAAAGATGTTGATTGGTGGGGTATGATTTTCCTTATCATGTTTATCGGTTCGCTACAATATGTGCTTGAACATGGACAGCAGGATGATTGGTTTTCTAATAGGACTATCGTTGTCTTATCCATTACTTCTGTTTTGGGATTGCTCTTTTTCGTGTGGCGGGAGTTGACTTATGACAGGCCTATTGTTAATCTCCGGGTTTTAAAGGATAAAAACTTGCAAGTGGGTGTCGTAATGAGTTTCATTTTGGGCTTTGGCTTATTTGGATCGACGTTTGTCATTCCCATTTACACCCAATCGATTTTAGGTTGGACGGCTACGGATGCAGGATTACTCCTGATCCCAAGCTCCCTCATGACGGGGTTTATGATGCCTTTCATAGGGAAGATGATTCAAAATGGTGTTCCCCAGAAATACATGGTGGCCCTAGGACTTTGTGTTTTCTTTGGTTTTTCATTCGTAATGTACAGTCGCTTGACCAATGATACAGGTGCTGAACATATGTTTTGGCCTTTGATCTTTAGAGGAGTGGGGCTCGGTTTATTATTCGTGCCCGTGATGACTTTATCACTATCGACCCTATCAGGGAAAAGTATTGGTGAAGGTGCTGCTTTTACAGGTATGATGCGCCAGTTGGGTGGTTCATTTGGTATTGCATTGATTACTACTTTTATCTCCAGGTTTACACAAAGTCACCGCGTCAATCTAATTGCACATCTTGATCCAACTAATTTTGAAGTGCAACAAAGAATCAATCAGCTACAGGCCAGTTTTGTGGCAAAAGGATTCACTCCTAATGAAGCTTTGGCAAAGGCATACCAATTACTAGAGGGGTCGGTGATGAAACAAGCAACAGTCTTATCTTATATGGATGTATTTTTGTATATCGGATTATTATTTATAGTCTGTGTGCCCTTTGTATTGATGATCAAACAAGGTAAAAATAAGGTCGATACTTCAAGTTTACACTAAAGTCATTGCAAACTTTTCATATAAGCAGCAGTAATGTAGATTACTGCTGCTTTTTTATGCTTGTTAATGCAGATTAATGGTGATCGCTTACAGAGCGAAATACGAATAAACGTCATCGGAAAACCTTGTTTCGAAAATATTTCACAGTTGTATTTAAAAAAACGGATGTAACAATTCCTGATGTTATTTGTTGTTATTGTAAAACTTGTTATCAACTTTGCCAGGTTTATCAGCAGTTGCTATCAGGACAAACTAATGGAAGATTTATGAAATTATTACTTATTCTTTTTACCGCTTTTTTCATTGCTCTACTAGGCACAAAATTAGTATATGGTGTTTGGGATTTTTTGTTTGCCGGAAACCTGGGTATGGCTGTTTTCATCATTTTTACAGGTCTTTCACATTTCAGATTCCAAAAGGGTATGGTGATGATGATCCCTGAATTTATTCCAGCAAAACTTTTTTTTGTATATCTAACTGGTGTACTCGAAATTGCTGCAGGTGTAGGTTTGATGATACCGTCATTAAGAGCTACAACAGCCATATTGTTAATCATCTTTTTTATTGTAGTTTTTATAGCTAATGTGAACTCTTCAAAAAAAATGATCAATATTTTTAAAGCCGACTACACAGGGCCAGGTATGAATTACCTGTATGCTCAAAGGCTTCCGATGCAACTTATTTTAATTGCATGGACTTGGTATTTCGGACTTTATTTAAAATAATCATCCGACAATAAAAATCCTCCTTCATCGAGAGATGAGGAGGATTAAACCAAATATAATAGAAGGGGAGGGAATATTATTTTGTTAAGATATTATCAAAAGTGATAGCCATGTAGTATAAAGCTCCAAGTGTTGGACCACCTGCATATTGAATGTAATGATTATTCAGTATATTACTTCCGCCAAGTTTTATTGTTGATTTTGACATTTTGTAACTCACCTGAGCATCAATATTATGATATGCAGACACACGTGCATTGACAAGTGGACTTTCCCAATTAAACGCATCTTGCCATTTCCAGACGACATTAAATCCAAAGTTTGGCAGTATCTGTCTATTTCCAAACGAAAGGTTTGTCGCCCACTTTGGCGTATTAAATCCGGTAACAAAAAGATCAGAATCTTTATTTTTTGTGATGTCACTATAGTTGATATTCCCAGCTACTGTATAATTTCCGCTGAAATTGTACGTAATCCCTAAAGAACTACCGTAATTGTTATAACTATTTTTTGCATTCGTATAGACGCGGTAACGCGTTTGTTTGGATCTATTGCTAGCTAGCATATCCAATACAGATGCATCTGTGTTTATTTTATCGGTAGCAGGAACAGCAACTTCTACTTGTCCCAAAAATCCATTGTACACATTGCTATAGAGATCCCAATCTATTGCTAATTTATTTTGAAGAAGGACTGCTTTATAACCAATTTCAAAAGATTTAATACTTTCTGGCTCTGTCGCTTTCAGGTTTGTGACCGTCAGTAGGCCTCGGTTCTTGAGCGCTGCATCATTGGATGTTAATCCAGTTGCAACATCTTTATTGACTGCTGCATTAAATGCGTTGACAGACTGTAATGTGTACGAATTGTCTAAATATCCAAGACCCTCATTAATATAGGAAAGTCCTCCTACGCGACGTACATTCCCATTATTGACAAATGATAATGCTTCGAAGAGTGCGGGGAAGCGATATCCATTTTGGAATGATGCTCGAAGATTATGTTTTTCTTTTAGGGTATATACTGCTGCGATCCTAGGATTTATTTTAGCTGTGAATTCGGGATTATAATCGACGCGAAGTGATCCAAAAAGTTTTAATTTTTCATCTAATAATGATTTGGTGATCTGACCAAAGCCGCCAAATTTTTTATAATAAACCTGATCACCGAAAGAGCCATTCGCTAACGGTTGGCTACGTTCGGCAATTGGTCTTTTAAAGTCAACAAAGTTATTTCCATCTGGAATGACTTCGTAAATAGTTGCATCTCCACCGACAAGCAAATTGAAGATATTGATGTGCTTGCTTAAATCCCACTGAGCATTAGCATGATAAGTTCTACTCATTTGCTTCAGTTGAGCGCCACCAGTTGCCGTTCCAGTGGCAACTCCAGCGTTTAGATGATCCCAATTGTTGATTTGTGTAATGGTATTTTTTAAATCCGCAAAATCTTTTGTTCCTGGT
Source organism: Sphingobacterium sp. MAE (assembly GCF_056711605.1). Taxonomy (NCBI): domain Bacteria; kingdom Pseudomonadati; phylum Bacteroidota; class Sphingobacteriia; order Sphingobacteriales; family Sphingobacteriaceae; genus Sphingobacterium; species Sphingobacterium sp. MAE. Next base: position 1,681,149 of record NZ_CM160044.1, read on the forward strand.
TCTACACGGCCGTTGTCAGCAATTTTTCTCGCATTTTGTAGTGCCTCGGTCAGTGAAGTACCCGAATTTAATTGTGTCTGTAATGAGTTTTTAAACAAGTCACGCCATGCATTGTTCGAAAGATGTGTTAGATCGAGATTATCAGCCAATGGTTTGATGTTATAGGAGTCACCTGTATTTTCTGTAGAAATATAAGTTTTGATGGAGTAGTCATTTCCTTTCAATTCTAATTTATGATTTTGGACCTTCACATTGTCGAGTTGAATTTTGTTTCCCCGTTGAAATACACCATCCATTTGACCAAATCGATAACTGTATGATAATTCGGCATTTTCGTTTAAACGGTAATGTAGTGCAGCGTCAAATTTTAAATTTTCAACTGTAGGCTTTGAAAGATCTTCCTCTTTATAACCTGTACGTCTTACAATCAGAGATTGGTTTGCTTTACCATTAATGTTCAAACCAGAAAGGGTGACAGCATTATTATTTTCATCACCATAAATATTCCAGCCATCGTAGGCGGGATTATTACTTCCTGAAAGTTCTGGGAAGCTAGGATTTGCTGTGTTTAGTGTGTTTGGATTTTGATCCTGATAAGAATTAGAAAGCCAGTCAGTTCCTCTTAAGTAGCTAAGATTGACCTTAAATGCAAATTTATTATTGAAAGATTTAGCAAAACGGACGGCATTTTCGGTTAGATTACTCAATTCGCGGCCAGTACCACCGGTATGATTTAGTCCATTTTTCGAGTATACACTTAATCCTTCGTACAAAAACGGATTTTTTGTCAATAGATTAGCCATTCCATTAATGGCATTCATACCATATAGAGCAGAAGAAGCACCAGGAGTTATTTCAATACTCGCAATATCCAATTCAGTTGGGCCAATAGCATTTCCAAGAGGCACGCCTAGGGTAGCGGCTTGCATATCCACACCATCGGCGAGCTGCACAAACCTAAAGTTGTTGGGAATATTGAAACCTCTGGTATTAGGGATTTTGAAGGTAATACTTGATGTGGTCATTTGAACCCCTTTAACATTTTCAAGGGCATCGTAAAAACTAGGAGCTGGTGATTCTCGGATAGCTCTAATATCCAGTTTTTCAATCGATACAGGAGACTTTAAGATACTTTCCTGAGTTCTTGAAGCAGTAACAACTACTTCCTTGCCTAATATAGTTTGAGTAAGTAAGGACAGATTGAGATTTGATTGTGGTCCAGTGACTTCATAGGTTTTTGTTTCAAAACCAACACCTGATACTTTTAAAGTAAAAGGATATTTTGCTTTTGTATTCAATTTGAAATCACCCTGATTATTTGTAGAAGTACCATTAACGGTTCCTTGAATCGTAACGGTAATGCCGGGTAACGGTTCCTTCGTATTTTGATCAATGATATGCCCTGTCAATTCAATGATGTTAGAACCCTGAGCAAATGATTGGGTTGTTTTCGTAAGTCCAATTATGGCTACAACTGTAAAGGTTAGTAATGTTCTTTTCATATTTAATATTAAATCTATCGATTTGGTAGACAAATATATTTTTTTGTTTTCATATTATAGAATTTATTTTCAAATAATAGTCCTTTTATTTTTTTAATGAGCTGAAATAGAGGGTTTGTAATTTTGTTTTATTGTACTTCTATGACTTTTAAAGCAAGATTTTTGATCTGTTCATATAATAAATAATTTATCTTTTAGAACTGAAATTTTTGATTTCAACTGGACTAAAATAGAAGATAGTAGAACGGATAGGAGTATATTATTGTTATTATTTTATAAAAGTAAAATTCTGTTGTAAAAGATTGTTACTACCGAAATTTTACTTCTCATCGACCAGAAATAAAAATGTAGAATTTAGATTTCTTAGATGAATCATTATTATACACACCGGGTGAAGTAAAATTTTGTAATCTTTTTGTTTATCAACACTACTGCAATTTTTGTTTAGTACTAATTAATTTTTTGATTCTGAATCATTGTTACAATAATATTGTTACATAAGACTTAATTTAAGATGAAAAACAATCGTTTGCGTTAAGTAAAATATTATATTTTTTAAATTATTTTTTATAAAATGATTTGTCTTTTCTAAATTAGGTTTATACCATTTAAACATTAAATATGAAGAATAAATCATTTTACCTTTTATGTAGTTTGATACTACTAACCGTTTTTTCCTGTAAGGATATTACACAAGATTTAGCTAATAATGATGAATCCCTTTCTGTTGTAAACAAAAGCCAAACACTTGGTTTGACCAATGAGTGGCGCAATAATCCTTACAAATTAAATGTCATTTACTTTGTACCAAACGATGTGGATTCTATTCCAAATTTCAGAAAGCGTTTAAGTAAAATATTACTAGATGCCCAAAACATGTTTGCAGACAACATGGATCGTGAGGGATTTGGAAGAAAATCTTTTGGTTTAGACTTGATCAATGATTCTCTTATTCATGTTATTTACATTGCAGGTAACTCTGGTAAAGCTACTTATCCCTATGAAGGTGGATCTGGAGCTGTAAAGGCTGAAGTAGACGCATACTATGCCTTAAATCCTACGGCAAAAAAGAGTGAACATAACTTAATTATTATCCCAACTTATAATACAGATCCGGCAAATCCTGGGGGTCCTCCTTTTTACGGAACAGGAACCACCTGTTATGCTTTGGACTATGTCAATTTAGATGCGAAAAACTTAGGAATAGGGGGAGATATCGGATGGAAAGCAACAGTTTGGATAGGGGGAATGATTCATGAGTTGGGACATGGTCTAAATGCTAGTCATAATCGTATGAATAAAACGCTAGCACCTACATTGGGTACCGCTTTAATGGGAAGTGGTAACTCCACTTATGGACTTTCAACGACATCATTGACAAAAGCGACAGCTGCAACCTTTAACAATAGCCAAGTATTTAGTGCGGTGACACGTACAGATTGGTATCAAGCCGCATCTGTCGATATTACTTCATTGTCATCATCTTACACCAACAATAGTATCGTTGTCTCAGGTAAATTTACAGCCACTAAACCTGTAAAAGATGTTGTTATCTGGCATGATAGAACTCCTTACGGAGGCAATCAAGACTACGATGCGGTACAATGGGCAGCAAAGGTTATTGGAGTTGATAGTTTTAGATTCGAATGTCCACTAGCTGATTTTTACGATTTAACTAACGAGTATCAATTGAGAATTGGCTTTATGCATGAAAATGGAAGCCGTTCGACTTACAGTTACCTATATAATTTTGTCAATAGTATACCTGATTTGTCCAAGGTTGTGGTTCACGATCTATTGCCTACTACAGGTTGGTCGATCATAGCTGCTGATAGTCAAGAAAATGGTGCTCCTGCAAGTAATGTTTTGGATAAAAATAGAAGTACGATATGGCATACGCCATGGTCTTCTGCACAAACGCCGCAGCCCCATTATTTTTCTGTTAATATGGGAGCAAATCGTTCTGTAAAAGGTCTTGCTTTTCGTAATCGTGATAATCTCAACGGCGCAATGAAAGATATCAATATCTATTCGAGTACGAATGGTACAACTTGGACATTAGTGAAAACGGCACAATTGATACAAGTATCGGGTAGCTGGATTAATGTTGATCTTCCTTCTGTATTGAGTACGCGCTATTTAAAGATTGAGTCAACGAGCTCTTGGGGAAATTTCTTTTACTCTCATTTAGCTGATTTCGGAGTTTATTCAAATTAGTATGAGCGACATAAAAAGGGAGAGGTTTTGATTATTTGATCAAGACCTCTCCCTTTTGTAATAATATGAAATGCTTATTTATACATTTCGGCACGTTGTGCTTGTACGACTTCACTATTGATATATTCATCATAGGTCATCAGTTTGTCGATGATACCTTTTGGAGTCAATTCAATGATACGATTAGCTACTGTTTCAGTTAATTCGTGGTCACGAGAAGTGAACAACATTGAACCTTTGAAATCTACCATACCGTTATTCAAAGCTGTGATGGACTCTAAATCCAAGTGATTGGTTGGCTCATCAAAGATTAAGAAATTTGCACCTTGTAGCATCATTCTTGAGAACATACAACGCATTTTCTCACCACCTGATAATACAGAACATTTTTTCAATACTTCTTCGCCCGAGAATAACATCTTACCTAGGAATCCACGTATGAATTGCTCATCGGCATCAGGATTTGTGGTATAATCTCTTAACCAATCGACAAGGTTTTCAGTCCTACCTTCAAAGAAAGGAGAATTATCCATTGGCATATCTGCCGGAGTAATGGTAATACCCCATTTAATATCTCCTTCGTAATCTTTATCGCGACCCGATATGATATCGTAAAAAGCTGAAGTAATTAATGAATTGGCTCCCAAAACCGCAATTTTATCACCTTTGTTGATCATGAAGGTAATATCTTTGAAGAAAACTTCACCATTTATGGTCTTACCCAATCCCTCTACTTGTAAGGTCTGATCTCCCGGCTCTCTGTTCATGGTATTGAACATGATAGCAGGATATTTACGATTAGAAGGTTTGATCTCGTCAATATTGATTTTATCTAAAGCTTTCTTACGAGAAGTCGCTTGTTTAGATTTAGATGCATTGGCTGAGAATCGACGGATAAATTCTTGTAATTCCTTTACTTTATCTTCAGTTTTCTTATTTTGATCAGTACGCTGTTTCAACGCTAACTGTGACGATTCGTACCAGAAAGAGTAGTTACCTGTATAGATCGTCATTTTACCAAAGTCAATATCCACTGTATGTGTACAGACTGCATCTAAGAAGTGACGATCGTGGGATACGACCAATACAATTGCTTCATAAGTAGCTAAGAAATCTTCCAGCCAAGCGATCGTGTTAATATCCAAGTCGTTGGTAGGCTCATCGAGAATCAAAATATCTGGTTTCCCAAATAAAGCTTGTGCTAATAAAACACGTACCTTTTGATTACCATCAATTTCTGAAACTAATTTATAGTGAAATTCTTCTTTAATACCTAAACTACTCAATAGTGTTGCCGCATTGGATTCCGCATTCCAGCCATCCATTTCTGCAAATAAACTTTCCAATTCACCTGCACGTTCGCCATCAGCATCCGAGAAATCTTCTTTCATATAGATAGCATCTTTCTCTTTCATGATTTTGTACAGTTCTTGGTTTCCCATCATAACCGTTTCCAATACCGTAAATTCGTCGAAAGCATAGTGATCTTGGCTTAAGACCGACATTCTATCGCCAGGTGTGAAAGCAACTGAACCCGTAGAAGGGTCAATATCACCAGAAACAATTTTTAAAAAAGTTGATTTTCCAGCTCCATTGGCACCGATAATACCGTAACAATTACCAGGTGTGAATTTTAAATTGACATCTTCGAATAGTATACGTTTACCATAACGAAGAGAAAGATTTGATACATTAATCATGCTGCAAAGATAAGGTTTATTTCTATAATTTTTATTACGTTTTTATGGGTATTACAAAGTAATGAGTTTGTCTATTATGTTATTATGAGGCTGATAACTGACTATTTTAAGTCATTATCCATGAGCTCATATTATTCTATTTTGTTCATATTGTATTTCGTTTTTGAGATGTGTAAAGGTCATCTGATGAGATGTGTAAAGGTCATCTGAATTTGAGATGAATGACATGATAAATAAGCCTGTAAATTTCAGGTAAAGATCTTCATCAGAACATGTTGTTGATTAGTCTTCACTTATCATGGATAACATAACTAAAATATTGTGATATTTATTTGAATGAATTATTAATTATTTTAACAATAATTAATTTCGTTTTATATCTTTGTGCTTTATTTTAAAAAGCATATTATGAAAAGAATTTTACTATTATCATTGTCAATTGTTACACTCACTTCTTGCGCGACTCTTTTTACAGGTACCAAACAGACAGTGACCATAAAAACATTTCCAGAGGGGGCTAAAGTCGAAGTTGATGGACTTGATAGAGGAATAACACCTGTAGCGGTTAGACTTAAGAAAGGTTTTAGTGGCCAAACAGTAACCTTAAAGAAAGAGGGATATGAATTTAAAATGTTTCAGCCAGAAACTACTTTTAATCCAGTTTCTGTTTTAAATTTTATTGGGATAATTGGTTGGGGTGTAGACGCTGCTACTGGTGCAATGATGAAATATGACCCTAAAGTTTACGAGATAACGTTGGATCCTCAAAAGTAAAGATCGTTGACACGATGACTACCCATATATACCCTGTTGTACGGATTTTATTTTTTATCCTTTGCGACAGGGTTATTTGTTTTAATATAGCTTTAAGCTAACATACTAACAGTTGTAAATCATTACTTGATACACTTTTTTTTAACTTTTATCCTACATGTACCATATTTTTGTAGGTTTTTGAATTGAATACAATCTGATCGCATCATGGTTCTTGTTAAATAATGTGAAAACTAGTTAGGAGTAGATAAGTAGACCATTAATTTGATTAAATTGCTCTTTAATTGATTGGAAAATTAGAAAAAGAAAAATATGAAATGTCCAAATTGTAACGAAACGCTATTGATGACAGAGCGTCATCAAGTTGAAATAGATTACTGCCCAATCTGTAGAGGCGTGTGGTTAGACAAGGGAGAGCTGGATAAGTTAATGTCATACGCTGCGGATCAAAATAAAGTTTCTGCCACTGGTTATGAAGATCGTCCTCTCCGCACACAGCAACATAGCGAAAGATCCGATTATAGAGAAAATTATCGTGGAGATCATCACGATACACAGCACAAACACCAACAATATCCTAAAAAGAAGAAATCCTTTCTTTCTGATTTCTTTGATTTTGATTAAGGTTTAAATGTTAAGCACGCTGCGGTACAACTGTTTCAGAGTCAAATATAAACACAATGTCGCAACGATGTCCAAAAAGTAGTATTGTTCAAATTGAACGATTTACACCTAATTAGTAATTATAAAATAAGGTTTGTTAAAATTCTATTGAATTTAACAAACCTTATTTTATTTATTATCGATTATAATGATCAACAAGTCACATATATAACTTTATTTATTTCTAATATTGAATTATATTTTCTTTAAAAGAATATATTACACATTCTCGTTTGTCTTAAATCGATCTAAAGCACTTGTATTTATTTAATTTTGTCTTTTATGCATAATATATTGGCAATTGTGAAGAAATTATTTATCGAAATAGTCTCTATGTTTGCAACGCAAAATTTTTATAGATACAAAAGTGATATTTATTACCAGAATGGTAAAGCGGATTTTAACAATTGGGTTGTTATCATTTGCTATCTCAGGTGCAAAGGCATCTGATACTTTAAGAACTTCTTTGGATGACATCATCAGTAAAGCATTACTGAATTCCAAGCAAATAGAGCAATCTCGTTTGCAAATTGAAGAACGCGATTTAGCTGTCAAACAGCAACGAATGGAGTTACTCCCTGAAATTTCATTACGAGGGTCTGCAAGTTATGCAACCAATATGCCGATATATGATCAAGGCATTTTTAATAAACCTAGTCAACACGATGTAATCCATTATTTATACGATACAGGAGTTGATTTTTATTTAAATCTATATAATGGACATAAAGATTTAATGAAAATTGAATCTCGAAGATTAGAAGAGCTGCTAGCTTCAATTGAATGGGCAAATGATAAAGCACGTATCAAATTAGATGTCTGTAACCTATTCTTAGCTCTGGAAAGATCTTATATGGATAAAAAACTTATTGAATCTGATATCGGGGATCAAAAGGCACAATTACAAGAAATTAATAATCTGTATCATTCAGGTGTGGTACTACATAGTGATGTATTGCGTATGGAGCTAGAACTTTCTAAGCGTGAACTCTTGCTCGTTCAAATTGCTCACGATATCCAAGCATTAAATCAGAAGTTAAAATTCATTATTGATGTTGACGCTGAGATTATTCCGATTCCTCACGATTTTAAGCTTACGGTCGAAAGTTACGATGATGCCTGGTCATTTGCTCAATACCACGCTTTTAGCCTTCAAAAGTCAGAACAAGAAATTAGGCTAAAACAACTTGCGATTAAACAGTCACAAGCAAATTACCTTCCTGAATTGTCCTTGATAGGAAATTTTACATTTGCGAACCCCCAGATCATGCTTTATCCCTACAATAATAGCTGGTACAATCTAGGAATTGTTGGGCTTAAATTAAAAATTCCAATTTCATCCATTTATCGCAATAAACATATCGTACAAGAGGCAAAGATTTCTTTGGAACGCGAGGAGGTAAGACATCACCTGGAACAGGAGCAGATCCAAAATCAATTACTGCAAGCACATTTAGATTACAAATTAGCTTGTGTGCAGCGTGATGTATGTATCAAAAATGTGGGTCTCGCTAAAGAGAATGCACGTATTATCAAAAATAGGTACTTCAAGTCATCTGCTTTGGTAACTGATTTGCTAGATGCAGATATGGAGTATCTCAAAACCCTGTTTGAACTAGAAACTGCTAAAATCGCCATACAAAAGCACTATTATTTTATTGAATTTTTAAAAGGTACTATTTAAATGAAACCTAAATCTCGTTGGTTATTGACCGATGCTAAGTTGACAACAGCTACCAATTGGATCGCTGTCTTTGTTTTGTGTGCGCTATTATTTTGGGGAGTACGTACTTTATGGATAAGACTCAATTATGCTTATACCAATGATGCTCAGGTAACACAATATATTAATCCCATTATTTCTAGAATAGGGGGCTATGTAGTCTCTGTACATTACCAAGACCATCAAATTGTAAAACGTGGCGATACTTTACTAATTATTGATAACCGCGAATATAAATATGAGGCAGATCAGGCGAATGCTTCGGTTTATAAGGAACATGCAGAAATGAATGTTTTGAGTAGTCAAAAACACATTTTGATGGAGGAGCATGAATCTTTGAAAAAATCTATTGCAGCCAACGAAGCCCGTGTCACTAAGCAGCAGTTGGAGTTTGATCGGTATGAATTTCTTTATGAAGAGAAATCTGCTACTGCACAGCAACTGGAGGCCGTAAAAGCGACTTTGGACGTTTATAAAAGTGAATTGGCAGCTTTGCAACATAAACTGCAAGCATCACAAGAGCGGGTGCATGATGTCGAAGTTCAGAAAACAGTAGTGAATGCCGAGAAAAATAGATTATCAGCTGCTGCTGGACGCAAACATTTGGATGTCGGATATACAATAGTCCGTGCTCCATATGACGGTATGATCGGTAAGCGAAGTATTGAAGAAGGACAAATGATTAGCTCAGGCGAAGTATTGGGTTTTATAGTAAACGCAGAAACACCGACATGGGTAACAGCAAATTTTAAGGAAACACAGTTGCGTTTTCTACATATTCATGATCAAGTAGAAGTCATCGCCGATGCTTACCCAGACCGAGTGTTTAAGGGTAAAATTATTTCAATATCTCCTGCAACTGGATCGTCATTCTCTTTACTACCACCAGATAATGCTACCGGCAATTTTGTAAAGATCGTACAGCGCATTCCTGTACGAATTGAATTAGATAAAAAACAAGGTGAACAAGTCTTACGATCGGGAATGAATGTCAATGTATCTATTGCTAAACATAAGAAATAGTGAAATCAATATTTAAGCAATGGGTTCCAGAATGGCTTATTAAATTAATTTTATTCAGCTGTTTAATGCCGAGTATGGTTTTATTCTTTTTACCAGGAGCCAATGTGGAGGTTACAGCGGGGTACTATGGTTCCCAACCCAGTGATGTACAATTTTTGATTATTCTGTTTTATGCCGGATTTGTTGGATTTTACATCTTAGAACGTCGGTTTTTTCTCTTTTTTCCTGTTAAGCAGTATTATATTATATTCAATCTATTGCAGATTTTGAATTGTTATTTGATGTATCGTATTACCGATATTACGTGGGTCTATGGCTTACGTTTTATCCAGGGCATGCTGTTTGCAAGTGCTGTTAATCTCTCCATATCGATGATATTTTCACGCTTAAACAGCGAGCGGGCTAAAGAAGTCAGTTATTCCATTTTTTTTGGAATGCTACTCTGTAGTTCCCCTTTTAACAGTTTTGTAACTGCAGAATTTATAGATTCATTTAATTTTGATGAATTATACCTCTATGCCGCTTTGGCTTTTTTACCAGGTCTGCTGTTGGTATTCATCTCAATGACCTCCATACGCCACGTAAAACCTTATCCTTTATTTTCATTGGATTGGCCAAGTTGTATCTTTTTCAGCGGTCTCATTATTGCTTTTGGTTACATGATGGTGTATGGTCAAGAAGTATATTGGTTCTGGGATGCGCACATGCAACTAGCACTAGGTATAGGAATCGCATTTTTAGTATGTTTTGTTCTGCGTCAAATGACATTAAAACGAGTCTATATCAAAATTTCTATTTTTTCGAATCGTCGATTTCTTCTAGGATTACTGATTCTCTATATGATGTACATAGAACGATTTTCCCTATCAGTATCCAATCAATATTTTCTACAGGTACTCAAGGTGGATCCGATCCATCTTTCGTATATGCAGTGGTTTAATATGTTGGGAATTATTATAGGAGTTTTATGTGCTATGTACTGGATCCTTGCACATCGATCTGTGAAATGGATCTGGATCCTTGGTTATTGCTTTTTGCTAACATTTCATCAGATCATGTTCTTTTCATTTGAAAGTAAAGGCAATGATTATTATTTCTGGATTCCCCTTTGTCTACATGGGATAGGCGTAGGACTAATCATGGTACCGACTATATTATTTACGATTGCAAGCGTTAAGCCTCATTTTGCCGTTTCGGCAGCAGCGATATGTCTGGCAGCGCGGTATTTCGGGTACACCTGTAGCATCGGCTTGCAAAATTTCTTCAAATTATTTGAAAGTAATCAGCATCAACAGATATTTCAAGACTATTTGCAACGAAACAATGTTATTTTACAATCATATTTTGATAAAGAAGCCACTAAACTACTGGAAAATGGTCTTCAATTTCGTGAACAGGCTACTGCGGTAAAGCTAGTAACGGAGCGTGTCAAGAATCAATCTTTCGTTCGTTATGCTATGGATTATTATGAATTGATGTCCTTCATAAGTATCTGTATATTAATTATCATTTTTTTATCTCCAACGTTAAAAAACATGTATAAAAAACTTAAACAAAATATAGTTTCACCAGCGTAATAAAAATGCATTCATACCTATGCTAAAGTATGAATGCGTTTTTAAATATTACATAAAATGATAAAGGAACACGACATCACCGACATAGGCAGGTTTCGCATGATCTTTGATCAATAATGTTGCTTCTATAATAACTTTGATGACACCTCTTAGGTTGTTAACCGATTTTACTTTTGCTTGTAACTGAACTTCACTATCAACTAATACGGCTTGACCAAATTTTAAATTTTCGATACCATAGTTAATTTCCATCTTCACATTTTTGACCTCGGCAATCTGTTTCCAGAGGTAAGGTATTAGTGAAAGTGTCAAATATCCATGAGCGATAGTCGATTTGAAAGGTCCTTCAGATTCTGCCCTTTCTTTATCGACATGGATCCATTGATGATCCAATGTTGCATCAGCAAAACTATTGATTTGTTTCTGATCGATCTTATGCCATTGCGATAATCCCAAGAGTTTACCCTCATAGGATTTATAGTCTTCGTAATTGTTTATTGTAACCATATAAATTTGATATGTTAGTTGAAAGTGACCACTCTTGCTACCTGAGACAGTTTTTTTATTTCAATATAGCGAATATATAATAAAATTAGATGATCCTTTAATGAAAAGGGTATAAAAATTAAATCTACTTTGTAACATGCTGCATTTGATCCTAGTGCGCAAGGACGATGGACGTCAGCTGATGCTGGTAATGCGATTAAAAATTCCTATTTTTAGTACGAGATTATCTAAAGTAATATGCGAGTATATAAGAAAAATTTAAGTTGGATTATCATGGCAGCTGGATTGTTTTTCTCATCGTTTATAGACTCAGATGGTATAGCAGATACATTGCCCACATCAAAAGGAATGTATGATGTACTATTTCAAAATCATGCAGGTATTGAGATCAATCTACAAGATTTAAAAGGAAAGGTAGTAGTGATCAATTATTGGGCGAGATGGTGTGCTCCATGCATAGCAGAAATGCAGGCACTTAATCAATTATATGTAGAGCTGAAAAGCAATAAAAATATTGTTTTCATGGCAGTAGACATGGACCGGAGTATGAATAAAGCGATACGTTTTATGGAGAAAAGAAAATATAGTATTCCAGTCTATCAAATTAATTCACCACTTCCCGAAGATCTAGCTACCCGTTCTATACCAACAACAATTATATTAGATAAAAAAGGATTTTTGGTGAATAAGCATGTAGGAGCCATGAATTTTAAATCGATCAAGTTTAAAGAAGCTTTACAGCAGTTAAGCGAAGAATTGTAAGATGTCATTTTCGTTGTAAGATACACCACGTGGTCAACTTACTTGCGGCTTTACAATTATTCAATATTATACTGCCTTCAGTAAGTTTATCTCTTTCTGAAGGAAGTATAATATTTAATAAATAAAAATTGTTGAATTAAGAACCTTGCTCCTTTAAGAACCTTCGGAGGTATCAAATATTATTTTGGAAGCTTTGGATTAATCAGAAAATCATGAAATAGTTTGGTGTTTTTAGCAACTAAATATTCATATATTTTCGCCCCGTGGCTCAATCTCTTCACACCAATTTCTCCCAAAATTGCGGCTTTTGGAAGCTTGTCCGTTAAAAATAAATTGAGCGGTAATGTTGTTGCAGTGACTATCTGTTCAATATCTTCCTTACTTTCTGCTAAGGGGACAAATAGACCATCTGCACCCGCTTGACTATATATTTGTGCTCTTTTTATAGTTTCTTCAAGTGCACTCTCGTGTTTGGTCGTGTAGGTATCTGTTCTAGCATTAATAAATACATTTTTAGTCATTGCTTTAATTGCCGCAATTTTATCGGCGAGCAGGTTTGATTTTCCCAGTTTACGTACCGATTTAACAACCTTTCCATCTTCAAGATTAATTCCCACAACACCCAGATCTGTTAATTGCTTGACATACTTAGCTACTTGATCAGGATCATCCGAATAACCGGATTCAAAATCTACAGAAACAGGTAATTTGACTGATTTCACAATTCTCTCGATCATAAATAGTAAGTCATCTACAGGGATCTGCTCTCCATCGGCATAACCAAGTGAGTTGGCTATCGCGTGACTAGAGCTTCCTAATGCTTGAAATCCCGACGACTCTGCAATTTTTGCGCTCTGTGCATCCCACACATTTCCTAATATAAGAATATCATTCTGTTGATGTAGTTTTGTAAATTTCGAATATGACATATCGTTTTATTTTTATTGTAAAACATATCATCCTATGAAATTGTTTGTCAAACAACAGTAAAAGCATTTGCTTACTTTTCAGAAAGTCCAAAAATAGCGACGTGCTTGTTTTTAATATAGAGATTAAAAGTTTGTTCAGCAATATCATAGTGCAGATCTTTGCTCTCAAGTACCTGATATAGGTCTGCTTCGATATTTTCTCCCATACAAGCACGCATGGTAGTGCCTAGATTGGGAAATGAAATTTTATTACTACTTATGACAAATGGCCCGAAGAAATTATTACAGCTGGAGTTACCTGAAATACGACCGTTATGTGCATCAAATAGGAGAAATGCATTGTGTTTGGATACTTCTTTTCCATTTAGACTAATTAATTTCCATTTAAATTTTGATAAAAATGCAGCTGCGGTGGGTAAAGATATTGTGTTGGTTATAGTTTTATTTACTAGTTTCACTAAATCATATTGATATGCCGAAGCGTCTTGTGGAGGGTTTTCTAGCTTTGTGCGGTTAACGATTATGTTATAGGTATACCCTTCTTTATAGTCAAATCCATTGATATGATCGTAAAAATATTCCCATTTGTCATTTCGATTAAATTTTACCATTAAACATTTCATCTGTCCAGATCCTTGGCAATCTACGCGTTTGTCATTGATTTCCATCTCAAGCCGTTCAGCTTTTGTTAATGATTTATGTGTTATTTTTAACAGTGAATAACGATAGCTGGGTTTATTAAGTTCCGCATTTTTTAGCTTTATTCTTCTTACACGTAGTTCATAGTTATAATGCGGGTCATAAGTAAAAGACTCAATATGAGCATAAAATGGTTCCCAGTTTATACTGTTATAATATTTAACTTGTAATGCTTGCTCGTGTGGAACGCCACTTTTTATTTTAATTGTGAAATCATTGGTTTGAGCCGATGACGTAAAACCTATGGTGGTAAGGAACAAAAGTAATAGTGCCGAGAATTTGATCATATGCTTCATTTGTAAATAGAAAACGGTGTATCATTAAAAAATATTGTACTTTTAAGGTATGAATCACTTAAACAAAGTTATTGTTTTTTACTTTTTGTTCGTACAATTTCACATTGGGTATAGTCAACTAAATCCGCAAATCTTTAAACCGCAGGTCGCTTTGGGTGAAATTGTCGATAAACAGTTAAGTGAATTGTCAGGAATTATCAATGCAAAGCAATCTTCTTATTTTTGGGTACATAACGATAGCGGTGATGATGCGCGTGTTTATTTGATCAATAAGAAAGGCAAATTAGTTTGTACCTATGAATTGGAGTCTATTCAAGTAAAAGACTGTGAAGATATAGGGCGAGTCATGATCAAAGGAAAATCATTTTTAATCTTAGCAGATATAGGTGATAATCGAGCTCGCCGTAAAAATATTAAATTGCATATATTTCCCGAACCTGTTTATAAGGATGGGGATCAATTGGTCTCCATTCCAAAGGATGATATTCGTACCGTTACGTTACGATATAAAGATGGGCCAAGAGATGCAGAAGCCTTATTTGTTGACCCAATCGATCATCAGCTTTATATCGTTTCAAAAAGAGACTTTCAATCTACCGTATATACAGCAACTGTATTTAGCAACAGTAAAAAGAACTTTAGCATGCTGACACCCGTGCAGAAATTACCCTTTACTTTTGTAACTTCTTCAGATATTAGTCCATCGGGAGACGCTATTTTGATTAAAAATCTCACGCAAATTTTTTATTGGAAAAGAAGAAGGGGTGGGTCAATTGAGCAGACTTTATCTCAAAAACCTGTCTCAATTCCTTATGAAATTGAGTCGCAAGGGGAGGCTATTGCCTTTGGTCTGGAAGGTGAGGGATTTTACACCGTAAGTGAACGTCCATTTGGATTAAAATCATATCTTTATTTTTTTGAAAAACGATAATATAATGAACAAAAGTATCAAGTATTGGCTGATCAGCCTTATTTTCGTCCTTATCTGCAGTGGTATCCAAGCTGCAACAGTCGATACGTTAAGTATCGAAAGTAAAAGTATGTCAAAAGGAATCAAAACAGTTATTGTGCTTCCTGATAAGTATGATAAAGCAGCACAATATCCAGTATTATATCTGCTACATGGTTATAGTGGCCGATATGATAACTGGGTCAATAATGCTCCAGAAATCAAGAAACTTGTCGACATCTATAATTATATTGTCGTATGTCCTGATGGAGGCTTTGACAGTTGGTATTGGGATATAGCAGGTGATAAAAACTACCAGTACGATACATTTGTGAGTCAAGAATTGGTCAATTATATAGATACACACTATGCAACAAAGAAAGATCGCTCGGCACGTGCGATAACTGGTTTAAGTATGGGAGGACATGGAGCGATGACCTTAGCTATCAACCATCAAGCGACATATGGTGCTGCAGGAAGTACCTCTGGAGGTTTAGATATTCGCCCTTTTCCTATGAATTGGAATATTAGAAATAGGATTGGCACATACTCCAGTCAACCGATGGAATGGGAAGCAAAATCAGTTATTAATTTGATCCATTTACTTGAACCAAATCGCTTAGAATTAATCATAGATTGCGGTAAAGAAGATTTCTTTTATAAAGTGAATCTGGCCATACACGATAAATTGGATTATCACAATATTGCTCATACATTTATGACACGTGCAGGAGCACATAACTGGGATTACTGGTCAAAATCAATCGTTTATCAAATGGCATTTTTCAATGAATTTTTTACTAAAAAAGTAGAGTTCAAAAAAAAATAAATAAATAATTGGCTATTTTGAATAAATGATATAAATTTGTAATACTGAAATCTTTATTAATTTATTATAAACTTAATGACATAAAGCCTTGCTAACCACAAGGCTTTTTTTATCTTTGGTAAAAATCACTAATTTCATATAATGTCACGATTACTAAGACCTATCCTTTTTATTTTTTTCTGTTTCTTCTTTAATTTTTCTTTCACTTTTGCACAAAGTAAATTTCAGTATTCGGGATATATTAAGAATGCTGCAAATGGAGAGACACTTATAGGTGCGGTCGTGCGAGATCTTAATTCCAGTCAGATCGCAAGAACCAATAATTATGGTTTTTATTCAATTCAGTTGCCGTCAGGTAGCCAGTCTATTGCTATATCTTATGTTGGTTTTGATGAACGTATATTCACTTTGGATATCGATCGTGATAGTGTATTAAACGTAGATATGACACCTGCTGGACGAAAGTTGGAAGAGGTTGTCGTATCTGGTCGAAGAAAGATTGGAAATGTTTCGGGTGTGCAGACCGGATTGGTAAAGTTGGAAATTAAAGATATTAAAAATATTCCTGTTGTTTTTGGTGAGCAAGATGTGTTAAAAACCATTCAACTATTACCAGGTGTTACCAGTGGAGGCGAAGGAAGTAGTTCTTTTTATGTCCGTGGTGGTGGTGGCGATCAAAATCTAATTTTATTGGATGAAGCAGCCGTGTATAATGCATCACACCTTTTTGGTTTTTTCTCTACATTTAATTCGGATGCAATCAAAGATGTTAATTTTTATAAAGGAGGTATGCCGGCCCATTTTGGGGGCAAGGTGTCTTCCGTTATGGATATTAATATGATTGATGGTAATAACAAAAAATTCGGTGTAGAAGGAGGTATTGGATTGATCGCTTCAAGGTTAAAAGTAGAAGGCCCTATAGTTAAAGATAAGGGATCTTTTATGATCAGTGGACGTAGAACATATGCTGACTTATTTTTAAAACTATCAAAGGATGAAGATATCAATAAAAGCAAATTATTTTTCTATGACCTCAACGCTAAGGTAAACTACCGTTTTGATAATAAGAACTCCGTGTTTTTATCTGGTTACTTTGGCAAAGATGCCATGGCTTATAGTGATTTATTTGATTTCAATTGGGGGAATGCCACTGGAACAGTACGGTGGAATCATGTTTGGAACAATAAGTTGTTTAGCAACACCACATTTATTTATAGCGACTTTAACTATAATGTGAATGTTGAAGACAATTCAAATTTTAAGATCACATCTAAAATTGAAAATTTAAACTTAAAGCAAGACTTTCAATACTATCCCAATAACGATCATCAGATTAGATTTGGATTACAAGCATCTGCTCAGACCATACGTCCTGCTAGTCTGTATGGAGGAGAGGGGTCTGCCGTTAATACCATTGAAATTGAACCCCGAAAAGGATTAGAGACCGCAGTTTACATATCTGATGAGTGGACGCTTTCAGATAGATTCAAAGCACTTTATGGCTTAAGAATAAACAATTACAGTATGTTGGGCCCGGGCACCATCTATAGTTTCGATGCAGATGGAAATCAAACGGCAAAAACCCTATATGATAAAAATGATGTAATTCAAAATTACCTTACTTTGGAACCTCGACTATCATTAAATTATATGTTTAATGAAAATCAAAGTATTAAAGCATCTTTAAATCGAAATTCTCAAAATTTGCACCAGTTAACCAATACAACATCAAGTCTTCCAACAGATCAATTTGTGCTGAGTTCCAATAATATAAAACCACAGCTGGCCAATCAAGTTTCATTGGGATATTTCCAAAACTTCGACAACGCCAAGTATGAAGCCTCGGTAGAAGCCTATTATAAAGATCTGAAAAATCAGATCGATTTTAAAAATGGCGCAGATTTACAAGCAAATGAGATGCTGGATGGAGAACTTCTATTTGGTAAAGGTAGAGCTTATGGTATAGAATGGTTTATGAAGAAAAACAAAGGGAAGTTAACCGGATGGTTGAGTTATACCTTATCAAAAAGTGAGCGTCAATTTGATCAGATTAATGGTGGAAAGTGGTTCAATGCACGACAAGATAAAACCCACAATGTAGCATTAGTTGCAATGTATAAGTTAACGGAGAAATGGACTTTAGGATCAACCTTTGTGTACTACACCGGTGATGCAGTTACATTTCCTTCTGGAAAGTATCAAGTCGATGGCAAAACATTATTTTATTATACGGATCGTAACAGTTACCGGATGCCCAACTATCATCGATTAGATATATCTGCAACCTACGATCCAGGTGCTAAGTTAAATAAACGATATTCGTCTTCTTGGTCATTTGGGCTTTACAATGCATATAATAGAAAAAATGCATATCTCATTGATTTCAGAGAAAATGAAGATAATCCAAATATTACAGAAGCTTATCGGATTGCACTTTTTGGAGTAATTCCTTCTGTAACCTGGAATTTTAAATTTTAATGATTCAACGATCATGGATCACTAGAACTCATGACAATGAGTGTAGTTAGCTATTCATGAATGTTAAATCCCTTTTTTAAAAAAAAATATTTTGATAAAAATGAAAGTTATTTTTAATTGTATCGCGTTATTCATAATTGTCTTTTTGAATTCCTGTGAAGATAAAATTGATCTGAAATTGGATTCTGTAGCGGATAAGTATGTAATCGTAGCAGATTTGCATAATGCCAATACCGCACAGATGATCGTGATTAACCGTGCTGTTGATTTTTCTAATAACTCAGCTAGTAATCCTGTGATAGGTGCCAATGTTGTCGTGAAAAATATAACAAGTGGTCGGTCGTATCAGTTTGTTGATCAGAGCAATGGTGAATACATAATGGACCGTATGACTTTGAGAGAAGGCAACATCTATGCCTTATCGGTTCAAATGCCAGACGGAAGCTTGTATGAATCAACCTGTACGATGCCAGCATACGTTGCTGTCGATTCTATCGGCCTAGTTCGTAAAAAAACATTCGATGAAGAATATATATATGCTTCGTTGAGCTTTTTAGATCCACCTGCAAAGGAAAATTATTATAAATATAAAATAAAATTGAATAATGAAGATTTCAAATTCAGTGATGTATTTAGTGATAAGTTTAATGATGGTCTTTTTGTTGAGCATGAAATTGCCAATGAAGATAATGACATAAAAGTAGGTGATGAGATTAAAATTTTGAGACAATGTATCGCTAAAGATGTTTACACTTATTGGTCAAATATTAAAGGTCAAAATCCAGGATCTGCTGCCCCTTCAAATCCAATTTCCAATATTTCAAATGGTGCATTAGGTTATTTCAGTGTAAGTAGTGCCCAATATTATGATTTGAAAGTGTTGCAAACCAAAAAATTATAACAATTCAAAATGATAATTTTTTGATAGTAAATAAGCTATCGTTTTTGGGAGCGCATATTCAACTCTTGGAATCGCCTTTATATTATCATGGAAAACGATGATAGAACCATTTTCAGTATGTTTAATAGCATTTTTATAACACTTTTCCGGAGATAGCGATAGATCAAAATCGCCAGTGAGTACATCCCACATGATGATTTGATAGTCAGGGTATAGTTTTGCTAACTGTGATTTTGTGGCTCGGCCGTAGGGTGGACGAAAGAGATTACTTTGAGTTAATTCTTGACATTTTTGAACATTTTCAAGATAATGATCATCTGTTGTTTGCCAACCTTTTAGATGATTATAAGTATGATTGCCGACTTGATGACCCTCAATCAAAATTCTTTCGAATAAATGTGGATTTTTTTTAATATTTTCACCTACGCAAAAAAATGTCGCTTTGATGTTATATTGTTTTAATGTATCTAAAACAAAAGGAGTTAATTCTGGAATAGGCCCATCATCAAATGTGAGGTAAATTTTGTTTTCTTTCCTTGATTTATTCCAAATTGATTTTGAATAAAATAATTTAAGAAAGAAGGGTGCTTTTACAAGATACATACTTTTATATTTTAGCAAAAATATTAAAACTATTAAGTTCTTACTATGGACGATAGAAAAAATTATAAAAAAATAGCTTTTATGACCATCATGTTATCCATGATGGGACTTACAAGTTTTGGACAAAGCCAAGTAACTGTTGAAGATGCGATTCGGATCACGTTGGAAAAAAATCTGCAAATTAAGCAAGCTTCTTTAAACAAGGATCTAGCGGCTCAAGATGTATTTCAGGCCAAGTCAAACTTGTATCCAGATTTGAGTTTAGGAGTCAGTCAACGGTTTAATAATGGTCTTGCGTTTGATCAAGTATCCGGAACACTGATCACGGGTAATAAATGGACGACATCGACTGGAGCAAGCTTAAGTTCTAATGTAACCGTATTTCAAGGTTTCCAAAAAATCAATCAGATCAAAGCCAATAAGTTGTTGCTGGAATCAGCTGCCACCCAAATCGAAAAGATTAAATATGATCTCATGTTATCCGTGTTGGTTAATTATTTGGAAGCAATCACTAACAATGAGATGATGATTGCAAGCGCTCAACAAATTCTATTATCCAGAGAGCAAGTAAAAACCGATTCCATTCAATTCCAAGTTGGTAATAAAACATTGGCAGATCTTTCGCAGTCTAAAAATCAAGTTGCAACAGATGAATTGAATCTTGTCAATGCTAAAAATGCGTACGAATCGTCATTACTTGCGCTAAAGCAGTTGATGGAATTGCCACCACAAACAGACCTCCAATTGGTCAAGCCTAAAGTGGAAGCCATCAATCATGTACTAGGCCAGTACGCAGCCATAGACGTCTTTGAAAAAGCTAAAAGCT
The DNA here is from genome assembly GCF_056711605.1 of Sphingobacterium sp. MAE. NCBI lineage: Bacteria > Pseudomonadati > Bacteroidota > Sphingobacteriia > Sphingobacteriales > Sphingobacteriaceae > Sphingobacterium > Sphingobacterium sp. MAE. The sequence continues at coordinate 1,702,107 of NZ_CM160044.1, forward strand.
TCAATCCAGAAGTTAAGAAAGCGCAGATAGACAAACAGGTTGCTTTAAAGCAAATTGATATTGCAAAAGGGGGCTATTATCCTACTCTTTCTGTAGGTGTTAGTTATGGTACGAATTATTCATCGGAAGGAAGAAATCTTTTTACAGGAAGCTATCTTCCATTTGGTGATCAATTAAATCAAAATAAATCATTTGGTTCTGGCATTACGTTGTCTGTTCCAATTTTTGATAATAATAGAAATAGAGTAAATGTTTCAAAGGCAAGGATTAATCTACAATTGGCAGAAACCAATGTTCAACTTTTGGAAACAACTTTGAATAAAACAGTTAATCAAGCTGTTTTGGATCTTTCTGCTGCAGCCCAGCGATACCAATCAAGTATGTCCGCATTCAATAGTGCTACAGATGCTTTTCAGGTCATCAAAGAGCGTTATGATATTGGGATGGCCAATGGTATTGAATTATTTACTGCGCAGACAAACAGAAATAAAGCTGAGTTTGATTTGATTCAAGCCAAATATAATATGATCTTTAAAGATAAAATAATTGATTATTATGTTGGAAATCCTATTAAATTCGATGTCAATTAACCTTATAATGAAAATCTGAAATGGCTAAAAAGAAAAGTAAATTACCAAAAATCATACTCATCAGTGCAGTCGTTATCCTCGTATTGGTTTTGGTGGGGAGCAAATTGGGATGGTTCGGAAAAGGGGATGTGGTCAAGGTTGCAGTAGACGTAGCCAAAGAGATGAATATCAATGAACTGGTGTCGGCAAGTGGAAAAATACAACCTGAATTTGAAGTCAAATTAAGTTCTGAGGTATCAGGAGAGGTTGTAGAGTTGAACATCAAAGAAGGCGATATTGTTAAGAAAGGTCAAGTGTTATGTCGTATCAAACCAGATATTTTGCAGTCTGGATATGAGCGATCGATTGCGACCCTAAATTCACAAAAGGCAAATCTAGCTGCTGCTCAACAACAGTTGAAACAGCAACAAGCTAATTTTAGGAATGTGGAAGCTACTTATAAACGAAATTTGGAATTGTTTAATAAAAGAGTAATTTCTGCTGCAGAGATGGATAAAAGTTCATCCGAATATTATTCCGCTTTGGCAGCTATCGAAGCGCAAAAACAAAATGTACTTTCCACTAAATTTGGCATTGATCAATCACAGGCAACTGTAAAAGAGGCAAAGGATAATTTGGATCGTACCACGATCTATTCACCGAGTGATGGTGTTGTATCGTTATTGTCAATCGAATTGGGAGAGCGTGTGGTGGGGACAGCACAGATGGCTGGAACCGAAATCATGCGTATCGCTAATATGGACGCCATGGAAGTGAATGTAGATGTTAATGAAAATGATATCAACCGTGTACGTGTAGGAAATGAAGCCGAAATTGAAGTAGATGCATATCAAGATCGTAAATTTAAAGGTATCGTCACTGAAATCGCTTCTTCATCTAAAAATATTGCAACTGTTAGCGCAGGTTCTTCAACAGAACAGGTTACCAATTTTAACGTAAAAGTGAGAATCCAGTTAAGTTCTTATGAAGATCTGTTAAAAGAAAATCATGTATCTCCTTTTAAACCAGGTTTATCTGCTACGGTACAAATCTTCACAAAGCAACAAAAGGGGCTAGCAATTCCAATCCAATCCGTAACGATAAGAAATGGTAGTGGAGCAGATAGTCTAAGTACCGATAGCCTCAAAGAGTATGTGTTTGTATTCAATAATGGTTTGGCAAAACAGACTGTTGTCAAAACAGGGATTCAAGATGATAAAAATATCATTATTTTATCGGGACTTAAAAAAGGTGACGAAGTTGTTTCTAGACCATTTGATGCAATATCAAAAACATTGAAGAATGACAGCAAAGTCGAAAAAGTAGATAAAAACAGCTTGTAGATATTCGTTTATTTAGTATTTGTTTGATTTTCAATTGTTTTGTTTTATCTTATTTAAAAAATATGTATTTTAAACGAAACTAAGTCCAAGTGTTACAGCATTTTTTTAAATATTTTAATTTATCAAGAACTGAACAGAATGGTTTCTTTATACTTTGTATATTGATCTTATTGCTGTTCAGTTTTCCATATATTGTCAATTTTTTAAATAAAACTGACTTCGATCACTATAATATTCAATCATTTACAGCTACTCAAAAAGCTGTAAATGCTGATCACGATTATCAAAACACATACTCTTCAAAGACAGAGAATACATCCTCTATAGATGTAAATAGAGAAAAAAGCTTGTTCCATTTTGATCCCAATAGCTTAGATGAGGAGGGATGGATGAAATTGGGTTTTACGAAAAAGCAGGTAAAGGTCATTTTCAATTTCAGAGCTAAAGGAGGTAAATTTTATAATAAGAAAGATCTTGCCAAGATCTATTCCATTTCTCCAGCTGAATTTAAACGAATAGAAAATTTTATTGTGATCTCCCCAACATCTATGCAAAAACAAACTCAGGATAAGTTAGAAAATCGTACTATGCTAAGCAATACTGCGTTGGGTAAGAAATATTTACCCGCTATAATCGATGTGAATAGAGCTGATACGACCGCTTTCATTACATTGAAAGGAATCGGGTCTATATTTGCAAAGCGAATCGTAAAATACCGCGAATCGCTAGGTGGTTTTGTATCTGTAGACCAAATTAAAGAAGTGTACGGATTATCGCCTGAGACATTGGAAGAAATACTTCCAAATCTGGAAATCAACTCGGATATTGCTATTTCCAAACTTGATATCAATCAAATGGACGAGAAGTCTTTGGCTAAACACCCTTACATTAGTCCGAAACAAGCGAGAGCAATTGTCAATTACCGTAATCAGCATGGTGGTTTTCAAAATTTAGGTGATTTAAGAAAAGTGATTCTATTAGATGATGATTTTTTGCGTAAACTTGCTCCATATTTAACATTTTAATGATGCTTGAAGAAAAATTAAAACATATCATTCGTGATATATATGATTTTCCAAAACCTGGAATCGTTTTTAAAGATATCACACCATTATTGCAAGATGCGCAGCTATGTACAGAGATGGTAGACGTATTTGTAGATAAACTCAAAGATTGTCAACTAGATGCTGTAGCGGGTATCGAAAGCAGAGGCTTTTTATTTGGATTGATGTTGGCCAATCGTTTACAGGTACCTTTTATTCCTATTCGTAAACAGGGTAAATTACCTTTTCATACGATTTCAGAATCCTATGCTCTTGAATATGGACAGGCTACTATCGAAATGCATGAAGACGCTTTTCCCAAAGGAAGTAAAGTGTTGATTCATGATGATTTATTGGCTACAGGAGGTACAGTTGTGGCTGCGAGTAAATTGATCGAAAAATTAGGTGGTGAAGTTGCTGGGTACTGTTTTGTTATAAGTTTAGATTTTTTAAATAGTCAGGGAAGATTAACCAGATTTAGTCCCCATATTTTTTCGTTAGCACATTATAAATAATTTAATTTATAAAAACCCCCAATATATTTTATGGAATGGATCTCGGACCCACAAATTTGGATTTCACTGCTTACATTGACTGTACTAGAAGTGGTACTTGGTATCGATAATATTGTTTTTATATCGATTCTCAGTGGTAAACTTCCTGCCGAGCAGCAGAAGAAAGCGCGTCAGTTAGGCTTGATATTAGCATTGGTAACGCGCGTATTATTGTTATTCTCTATCAAATGGATTATGTCATTGACAGAACCATTCATCAATCTAGCGACCACGTTTGGTATTGATAATCACGATTGGTCCCGTTATTTGGAATTATCAGGAAGAGATTTGATTTTATTTATTGGAGGCCTATTTTTAATTTATAAAAGTACAACGGAAATACATCATAAAATGGATGGTCCACACGATGAGCAAAAAGTCAGTAAAAAAAGCGCAACTTTTATGAGTACGATCTTACAGATATTAGTTTTAGATATTGTTTTTTCACTAGATTCAGTGATTACAGCTGTTGGTATGGTAGATCAGATCGGAGTGATGGTTGCTGCCGTTATTATTGCTGTATTGATCATGTTGCTATCTGCAGAACAAATCAGCAAGTTTGTCAATGATTATCCATCGGTCAAGATGTTGGCGCTATCGTTCCTTCTTCTAATCGGAGTATCACTGACAGCAGAAGCATTTGATCAGCATATTCCTAAAGGATATATTTATTTTGCGATGGCTTTTTCTGTTCTAGTAGAATTCTTAAATATAAAAAGTGAGAAAAAACATTTGCAAAAGCAAAGCGATAAGTAAGTAAATAATTAAGCAAAACGGGATATCACATGTGATATCCCGTTTTGCTTAATTTAAAGATTATTATAAGCTCAAGTCTGCAGCTTGTGCTATTTTTTTAGGAATATCGATATTTTCCATCTTATGTGTAAACAGTTCTGATCCAGCTCCTATAGCATAAATAGGAACATAACCTGCAGAGTGATTACCAGATCCCCAAGAAATATTAGCAACTTCATTTAAAGTTTTAACAGCTATCGAAACCAGCTTGTCGTCATTCGCATAGAGGCTTTTTTCAGTTGCATTAACATGTTTGATAAAACTATTTTCATAAGCATCAAAGATTGCTTTCTCTTGATTTGCATTGACTTTAACTTGAGTCCATAATCCCAGATGATCTGACAATACAGTTTTGATTTGTTCCCAAGTAGCATTCGGTTGATTTATTCGTAATTTAGAAATTATCTTAGAGAGTTCTCCTTGTGAAACTTTTTGATTAGCAAGAGCTTTAAAGTTTAGATTACTACTTCCCGTACCCAATGTCATGCCACCAGTTTCATGGTCAGCAGTAATGATGATAAGTGTTTCTTCTGGGTATTTTAAGTAGAAATCATAAGCTACCTGAACGGCATTATTGAAATCGATCACCTCGTGCAGTGTGGTAGCAGCGTCATTGCTATGGCTTGACCAATCAATCTTGCCACCCTCGACCATCAAGAAAAAGCCTTTGTCATTATTTTTAGTAAGCGATTCAATTGCTACTTCCGTTATATCTTTAAGATTTAGATCACCATCTTTTTGGTCAATCGCAAATTTTAAAGATTCTGGATCAGTATCTTTATTATTCATCAAGATCATCTTGTTCGCTTTTGTTTTTAAACGATTATAATCTGATTTTCCGAATGCTAATGTATATCCCGATTTCTCAAATAGGTTAAAGATAGGAGTAACAGATTCTTTAGCAGCATTGGTATTATGCTTTAAAAATCCAGATCCAGCAAAAAAGTCAAAATTTGATTTTGTGATATCTGTTGCAATTTCATAATACTTGTTTCTGTTGGTTTGGTGTGCATAAAATGAAGCGGGAGTAGCATGATCAATACTTACACTTGTTGTAATGCCTACTTTTAGTCCTTTCTCTTTAGCCGCATATGCGATGCTTTTTAGTGGTTTCGTTTGTGTAGAATCCATTCCAATCACACCATTTTTTGTTTTAGAGCCGACCGCAAGGGCTGTACCACCTGCTGCGGAATCTGTAATACCATTAGAAAGAGAATATGTAGATGCAAAAGTAGCGATCGGGAATTGTGAAAAAATTAGTGGTTTCACACCGATCCGATTTTCAAGATCTGCCAGATATACTTCTGTTGAATTTACCTGATTCAATCCCATACCGTCGCCGATCATGTAGAATATATATTTCGGTTTATTTTGAGCAAATAAAATGGATAGTGATGCTAAGTAGAAAAATGCGGTTGCGAATGTACGTTTAATCATGTCTAAAGTTAAAATGAATGTTGGTTATTAAAATGAATATGTTGTGTTCATTAGGTGGCGAATATAACAAACCTATATTTGCTTAATATTAAATTTAGATTATGGGTCGAAACGAACATTATTGCTAGAATCAAGTTCGTTATATTAATCAACTAAAATTCATTTAAGCTACCACATTAAAATGCACTGGCAAAACAATTCTTGCAAGATAATTGTTACAATAGGGTGAAATTGTATAATATCACTTGATATAGCAATATCACTTACTATAAAAGATAAACTAAAATTTGAACATTATGGAAATGAATCTTTTAAATTCTGCTAAAGAATTTTTTAACGATGATATCTTGTCTAAGCTCGGTAATTCCGTAGGAGAAGATAAAGAAAATGTAAGGACTGCAATGGATGCAATTGTGCCTACTGTTTTTATTGGTTTACAAAAGGAATCAGGGATAGGTTTAAGTTCTGTTGTTGAAAAAGCAAAACAATATTATGGAGATTTTAATTTTAGTGACTTCTTAAAGACAAATTCAGAAACAGGTCGCATCAACGGGTTGGTAGATGCAGAGCCTTTGGAGCCACATCATAATGACCTGCTAAGTTCTATTTTTGGAGATAAACTGAATACGATTATTTCGTCGATAGCAAGTTTTGTTGGTAGCAACGGATCGACTGTTGAAAAATTATTGAATCTATCCCTACCTGCTGTATTTTCAAGTTTGACACAAAATGGAACCAATTGGAGCGTAAGTTCCATTGGCAGATTGTTGGATGAAAATAAACATCATTTTACAGCAGCTTTACCATCAGGTCTAGGTCTTGCGGTATTTGGAACTTCCTTTGCTCATGATGATCAGATAATATCATCGACAACTGACCGAGTAGCGGATGAAAGTTCAATACCTGATAACCCTGTATCTGATAAACCAGTAGAAGCTATCCTCGTATCAGTTCCTCTTGATAAAAAGGACGAACCAACGATTAGTCATCCAACCGACGTCACAGATGAGGCCGTTGCCAAGGATGAAGAATTGGCTGTGGTGACTCCCCAAGTTGTTCCTCCTGCGGAAGCAACCCATGATGACCCGTTAACTGTTGTACCACCTGTAGTGCCTCCAATTGATCATGTGCCTATTATACCGCCTCGTCCAGCTGGGCCAACTGTTGATCCTTTGCATACCGAAACCCCACCATCAGGTGGTGGTGGAATCTGGAAGATCTTGATACCAATTGTTATCATTGCGGTTCTATGGTTCCTATTTGGAAAAGGTTGCAAAGGAGATAAGGATCAAGTTGCAGCCACTGATAGTGTTGAAAGAACGGTTGTAGATACGGGTACCACTTTTGTTGCAGTTGTTCCTGTAGTAAGAGAAAGTTTAGAAGTTATTTTACCTGATGGGGTTAAATTAAAAGCTTATAAGGGCGGAATTGAAGATCAACTGGTTCAGTTTCTAAAAACGGATTATAAATCTATGAGCGAAGATCAATTAAAAGATAAATGGTTTAATTTTGATAATTTGAATTTTGAAACAGGCACGGCTAAAGTATTGCCAGAAAGTCAAGTGCAATTAGAAAATTTAGCAGCCATTTTGAAAGCATTTCCAGAGGCGACCATTAAAATTGGAGGATATACAGATAAAACTGGAAATGAAGATTTTAATAAAAAATTATCTACCGACCGTGCTCAAGTAGTTCAAGTATATTTGGTAGGCAAAGGACCGAGTAGTCAAGTGATTGGAGCAGAAGGGTATGGCTCTGAGTTTGCAAAAGCCGCGGCTGATGCACCTGAATCTGAGCGCATATTGGATCGTATTGTTGCCGTAAGTGTACGATAAATTTCAATTTTCGAATTAAAAAAAGGAGGCGAAGCATATTCGCCTCCTTTTTTTAATTCATAATAAAATTGCATTTTTGTGAGTATGGAACAAAAGTTAAAAGAAATTTTAAAATCTGACTTTGAAAAATACATGCGTTTTGCAGTACAATCAACTACTGGATTTGGATTTGATGTTTTTGGTGAATATGCCGTATCTGTCTTAAATTTTTATGTTGGAAGTGCAATTTTAAACTATCAAAACAAACTTGAAGGTTCTTTATATTTGCTTGAATTATATAATATAGGTGTTGGCGGGGTGATCACAAAAGAAGATAGAGAAGAGCTGGCTCAAGTTTTTGCACAAGATCCAACTCTTGATTATAGTGTTTTAAAACCAATTTTTGGTTAATCTTGTTGAGTCCAAACCAAGTTCTCAATAGCAAAACCAGATTTTCGAGCATACTCCAGATAAGCTAATTTCACTTCATCTGGTATATTTTTTTCTCGCGACAGTATCCACATATAGTCCAAATTATCACCAAAAACCAGTGCATATTGATAATTATGATCAAGTTTTACGACATGATAACCACTATAAAAAGGACCAAAAAAAGATACTTTTAAAGCCCCTTTTTTTGGCGAATCCTTAAATTTCGCTTTACCAATGGACTGTTTCCATTTATTTTTGTGATCAAGAAAGCCTTGGTTATTGACAGCAATACTTCCATCATCGTTCTTGTTATAAGTCGCAGTTACCTGAGATAAACCTTTTTCCCATTTAAAATCTAATCGTGCGATTTCATACCATTTACCTAAGTAACGATCGATATCAAAAGGCTCGACAACTTTCACCTTCGATTTGACAGGCTTCAATGCATTGTAAGCTAATGTTACTGCGGCAGTAGTGGCAAGTAAGAGTAGTGATTTTTTCTTATCCATCGTTTTATGATTTATTCTAAAATTATGAAGTGTTTCGAATATGATATGCAATAAAAACGCCAAAGTGGATCTGAATGTTTGGTGCTTTATGAAAATAAAAGTAGTAATTTCGTTATTTCAAAATTTAACGCGGTGTATTCAAGAGAAGAAGTAAAACAATTAAAGGAAACTTTTTGGACCCGATTTGGGCAGTATATGGCATTACACACTTCTGCAGATGGTGAGAAGATCAATTGGGTAAACTATAGGACGGGAATTAAACATCTTCGCTTCAAAATGGAAGCAGATAAACGTGTAGCTTTAATTGCCATCGAGTGGACCCATCAAGATATATCTATGCGAACGTTATTGTGGGAGCAATTTGAAGAGTACCGTACTATGTTGACCGGCATACTGGGAGAGGAGTGGATTTGGGATTTAGAAGTAATGGATGAGCAGGGCAAATTGGTGAGCATGATTTACACGACTATGGAGGGAAAGAGTATTTTTAAACAAGAAGATTGGCCAGATCTTATCTCTTTCTTCAAGCCGCGATTAATGGCATTGGATGAATTCTGGTGCGATGCACAGTACGGATTTGAAATTTTTAAAAGTTAAATTGTTACGCGAATAGGGTTTTATTTGAGGATGTAATTTTTACCTTTGCGCTAAAATTGTATTGTTTATGAAAAATATACTAAAAAGTCTGATTGTACTCGCCATGACTTTGCAGATTTCTTCCGTATTCGCTTGGGGGTCTACTGGACATCGCGTGGTTGCCGAGGTTGCAGAACGTCATTTGACAAAAAAAGCAAAGAAAAATATTCAAAAAATAATTGGCAATCAAAAACTGGCTTATTGGGCAAATTGGGGTGATTTTATTAAGTCGGATCCACACGATGAATTTAAAAAATTAGGAAATTCACACTTTATAAATACTAATCCACATTTACCGTGGGCGGATTTTCAATTGGCAATGGAAAATTCAAGCGATGAAAATTTATATAAATCTGTATTGAGATTAGAGCAGTCATTTGCAGATAAAGATTTGCCACTGGAGAAAAAGAAACAAAATTTATACATGTTGATTCATTTAATTGGTGACGCACATCAACCAATGCACGTCAGTAGAGCTGAGGATCAGGGTGGTAATAAAATTGAAGTCAGCTGGTTTGGTAAAAAATCCAATATCCACCGCGTTTGGGATTCTGATTTAATCGATGGTGAAAAATACAGCTATACCGAGTATGCAACGGTATTGGATATCTTAAATAAAAATGAAGTGAAACAATTGCAAGGAGGGACGTTGGCCAGTTGGTTATATGAATCAAATCAACTATCGGATAAAATATATGCTGATGTTGAGCTTAATGCAAATTTGTCTTACAACTATATTTATAATAACATTTATACGGTAGAAAACTGCATGTTAAAAGGTGGTTTACGCTTAGCAAAAGTATTGAATAATGTTTTTGGCTAATCATTAGTATTTAAGAATACCTAAAAAGGGAAATGAAATGATTCATTTCCCTTTTTTTATATCTTTTTTTGGTTTCGGTATTATTGTTGTTATCAGTTAAATACAACGAATTTCATGTCGTTTCCATTTTTTTTCCTTCATATATGACGATATCACTACTGTTTAAAAAAATAACACCTTTTGCCAAACCTTATAAAAATCTTATTTTTTATACTTTAATTTTGACCTTAATTGGCTCTTTTGCTGCACAGATCAATGCCTTTATTTTGAAGTATACGGTTGATTCGATTAGTGATTTGATGGTGGCAAAAGAACCTTTATCTAAGGGAATGCATTTGATAGGAGTTATTTCGGGAGTACTTTTGGTCAAAGAGATTGTCTATTCTTTTATCCAATTTGGTCAAAAGTTTTATGGTGAGAAACTACGTATATTTATTGCCCGTGATTTTTCACAGCGCATTGTCGAAAAAATCTTGACATATAAGATGGCCTTTTACACGTCAGAAGAAAATGAAAGTGGCAAATTGCAAACACGGATCGACTCGGGTATCAGCTCACTGACGCGATTAGTCCAAAATTTCTTTATCGATATCTTGCCACTGTTTGCCAATGCGATTGTAGCCCTAGTCTGTATGTTTATGGCAAACCTATATGTGGGACTAGTAGGCTTGGCAGTCATCCCCATTTATTTTTATATCAGTCAGACACAAGCTGGAAAATTAAGTGGATTTAGACGTCAAATGCGGAAGTATAGAGAATCGAAAAATAATAGGATCATCAATTTGATTGACTCCATATTGGTCATTAAATCTTTTGTTCGCGAGCCTGAAGAGGCCGATCGCCATGAAAAGATCCAGTATGAGATGACCGAAAATCAGATGCAAACAAGGAAAACGAGTTTCATTTTTGATAGCTTAAAGAACTTTATTGAACAAATAGCGGTCGTTGCCATCATTGTGTTAACCGCTTTTTTGGTCTTGGACAACCAGATTACCATCGGTGCAATCATGTTTCATATTATGCTATTTTCCAATGTCTCTGCACCAATCCGCCAATTGCATCGCATCTATGATGAGGTCAACGATGCTTTGATCTATTCAGAATCTTTTTTCGAAATACTGGAATCTGACGACCTGATCGAAGGGAGTGGAACTTTCAGACCTGATCAAATTAAAGGTCACATAGTGATTGAAGATGTATCATTTGAGTACCCCAATGGCACTCATGCACTCCGAGATATCTCCTTTGAAATAAAACCCAATCAGATCACAGCACTAGTTGGACTGAGCGGCGCCGGAAAAAGCACAGTGATCAATCTGCTCGACAAATTTTATGAACCTACAGCAGGGAGGATACTATTGGATAGCGTGGATCTTAAAAACTATGATACCAATTTTTTGCGAAAAAATATTGGTATGGTATTGCAGCGCAACCATATTTTTAAAGGATCGATTTTCGAAAATATCGAATATGGAAAAATAGGGAGTACAAGAGGAGAAATCATACAGGCGGCCAAGGACGCTTATATCCATGAACAGATTATGGAATTACCACAAGGATATGACTCCGGTGCTCATCTCTTATCTGGCGGTCAACAACAACGTATTGCCATTGCCCGACTATTTTTAAAAAATCCGCCAATTATTTTCTTGGATGAGCCAACGGCTAATTTAGATGCAATCGCTACTGAGCAAATAAAAAATAGCTTAGATGCAATCAAGAAAGACCGTACGGTTATTATTGTCTCGCATAGTATCTCCCAGATTATTGATTCCAATGAAATTGTGGTTATGGAAAAAGGTCGGGTAGTAGAAAAAGGTATCCACGAAGATCTTTACGATCAACGAGGCACTTATTACAAAATATTTTCGGCTATGGCCAATAGCCTCAATTTAGATAAAATAAGTAAGACCCTCAATCATTAATTGTTTTTACTATGCAGATACATACCTACTACCACTAAGAAAATACCCAAAGTAGCTAGGTTGTTAGGGAAAGGACTGCTTAAAATCATGATTTCACCAACTAGTGTAAAGATCACTTCCAAGGCTTGGGTAGCCTCTACAGCAGCAAGTCCTTTATGATCATGTTGTACCAGTTCTGTCCCTTTAAAGAAGAGCAATGTGGCGATAACGCCCGAAAATACAGCCACGAGCAGAGTTTGGAAGAGCTTGTCTTGATCTGGAAGTCCATGTTCTTGATAGCCATATACCATCAGGATGATCCAGAAAGGCATGCTCGCAAGGGTCATGCCCAGAGTACGTTGATAAGTATCCAAACGCCCTTTTGTGATGCCCATCATTTTTCGGTTACCGAGTGGATAGGCAATCGCAGCGATTAAAACAGGGATAGCACCTCCTAATAGGGTTGGCCAAGAAGTAGATTTTGCTTCAGAAATTTGCATGATTATTATACCCAAGAAAATAATGCAAGAAAAAAATAAAGTAGCTTTTGAAAAGGGCTGTCGCTGACCTCTTTTTTCGATTAGAGGACCAATAAACATACCTGCAATGATGGTAAACTCAAATGTACCTGCAACTAACCACGAAGGCCCATAACTGGCACCAAATGTCAATAGAGCATAAAAGAGTCCAAATCCAATTGTACTCCAAAGCACCCATTGTCCTAGATTAGTTTTCATCTCTAACAGTAATTGCTTAAAATTTCCCCGTATCATAACGATGAGTAATAATAGAGGCAGCATCCATACAAAGCGTAAGGCTGCTGACCACTGCCATCCACCCCCAGAAACAGCCATGATACGGTTAAGTACAAATGTGCTTGCAAAAAATAAGGAGGCTAATATACCGAGTGAAAGTGCTTTTGATTTATTTGTAAGGAGCATATTTTGTAAGCATGAAGATTAATCTCTTCTAAAGTAATTAATGGATATGAGAATAACAAGAGGCATTGAATCCAATATCTTGAAAAGATATTCTTGATTTATGCATCAATTGTTACTAAAATTTGTTTATTTTGCATCCTTAATAAAACATGAGTAAGAAAATTAATCATTATGATTATACAACCAAGAACTAGAGGTTTTATTTGTTTAACCTCGCATCCAGAAGGAACTGCGCAAAACATTAAAAACCAGATTGAATACGTAAAATCCAAAGGCGAAATTGCCAATGGCCCTAAGAAAGTATTGGTCATTGGTGCATCTACGGGATTTGGTATTGCATCTCGTATTTCGGCAGCATTTGGTTCTGGAGCAGCAACGATTGGCGTATTTTTTGAAAAACCAGCAGCAGAAGGTAAACCTGGTACAGCTGGTTGGTACAATACCGCTGCTTTTGAAAAAGAAGCACAAGAAGCTGGTCTTTATGCAAAAAGTATCAATGGCGATGCTTTTTCAGATGAAATCAAAAAACAAACGATCGAACTAATTAAACAAGACTTAGGTCAAGTAGATTTAGTCATTTACAGTTTAGCTTCTCCACGAAGAACACATCCCAAAACAGGCGTTGCATATGCATCTGTTTTGAAACCAATCGATGTTCCTTTTACAAATAAAACAGTAGATTTTCATACTGGTGTAGTTTCTGATATCACAATCAATCCGATTGATAATGAAGAAGATATTTCAAATACAGTAGCAGTGATGGGTGGTGAAGATTGGAAATTCTGGATGGAAGATTTAAAAGAAGCTGGAGTTTTAGCAGACGGTGCTAAGACTGTTGCTTATTCTTATATCGGCCCTGAGCTTACATTCCCAATTTATCGTAATGGTACAATTGGTCGTGCTAAAGATGATTTAGAAGGTACTGTCCCAGCGATCAATGCATTATTGAAAGACATTAACGGTATCTCTTATGTATCTGTTAATAAAGCTTTAGTGACACAGTCGAGTTCAGCAATTCCTGTTGTTCCTTTATATATTTCATTGTTATATAAAGTGATGAAAGAAAAAGGTATTCACGAAGGAACAATCGAGCAGATGCAACGTTTATTTGCCGAACGTCTTTATACGGCTGATGGTCAAGTTCAATTGGACGAAAAAGGCCGCATCCGTGTTGACGATTTAGAAATGAGAGCAGATGTACAAGCTGAGGTAGCTGCACTTTGGGAACAAGCATGTACAGAAAATTTATCTGAAATTTCAGACATACAAGGTTACCGTGACGAATTCTTTAACCTATTCGGTTTTAATTTTGATGGTATCGATTATAATGCTGATACCAATGAACTGGTGAATATTCCAAGTATCTAAAAATTATTATGATAATAATAAAGGCGACCATCGGTCGCCTTTATTATTAAAGAACTGTTTGTGATGCCATTTTAAGTAGTTCATGGAGTGTTCTCCAATTTCTTGTCGTAGCAGATACTTTTAGTTTTGATTCGATTAGGTTGTTCGTTAATTTGGTCTTCCCGTACCCATATGGGCAGTATAGATAAACCGCTCTATCAACCAAAAAGATTTCTTCATCAAGTTGTTTCTTTTCCCTTAGACTAGTCATATCATTTGATTTTGGTTTTTCAGCTAGTAAGGTTACATGAAAAAAAGCCACATCTTTATCGATCTGGGCAGTGAGCGGATTTTGGTCGATAATCTGTTCTAATTGATCTGCGTGAACAACTATACACGGAATATCATAACCGAAATCCTGTAAGATCATATTTCTGATTATATTTTCCAAAGTAGTTTCATCTGTGATATCAGAGTGAAATATCACATTTCCACTTTGGATATAGGTAGAGATTTGTTTAAAACCTAATGATTCAAAAGCATGTCGCAAAGCCTCCATTTTGATGAGATTTCGGCCACTTACATTGATCCCTCTTAAAATTGCAATGTACATACGCTAGATGTTTAAACTATTTTTATGAAAATGAACAACCTGAAATTATAATGATATCAAAGATAAGCATTAACCTCTTTCTAATTATTGGAAATTGCAGTGATGTGAATTGATCTATCAAAAAAGGCTCATAATAAAAATTTATGAGCCTTTTTTTTAAAAATTGTTTATTATGGATGATTAGTGTTTGAAATGGCGCACACCTGTGGTGACCATCGCTAACCCTTTTTCATTGCACATATCAATAGATAACTGATCTTTGATCGATCCTCCTGGTTGAAGCACTGCTGCGATACCCGCCTCAGCTGCAATTTCAACACAGTCAGGGAAAGGGAAGAAAGCATCAGAAGCCATTGAACAACCTTTCAAGTCAAACCCAAAAGCATTTGCTTTTTCAATAGCTTGTTTCAAAGAGTCTACTCTTGATGTCTGGCCTACACCAGAAGTAATTAATGTGCCATTTTTAGCAAATACAATTGTATTTGATTTCGTATGTTTTACAATTTTGTTTGCGAAAAATAAGTCTTCTAATTGAGCTGCTGTTGGTACTACACGAGTAACTGCAGTCATTTCCTCAGGTCCTTCAACCGTATTGTCCTTATCCTGTTGGATAACCCCGTTCAACAATGTTTTGAATTGTTGTGTAGGTAATTCCACTTCTTTGCGTACTAAAATAATGCGGTTTTTCTTTGCTGTAAGAATTGCAATTGCTTCTTCAGAGTAAGCAGGAGCGATGAGCACTTCAAAAAACAAATTATTGATTTCAGTAGCAGTTTCAGCATCGACCTCACCATTTGTAATCAGTACACCACCAAATGCAGAAACTGGATCACACGCTAAAGCATCAACCCATGCTTGTTTGATTGTTGGACGTGAAGCTACTCCACATGCATTTGTATGTTTTAAAATTGCAAATGTTGGTTCTGTAAATTCATCAATAATTGCTACTGCTGCATCAACATCTACTAAATTGTTATACGATAATTCTTTCCCGTTCAATTTGGTGAACATAGCCTCTAAATCACCATAGAAAACACCTTTTTGATGAGGGTTTTCGCCGTAACGCAATACTTGAGCTTTTTGTTCAGATTGTTTGAAGACATCAAGTGTATTTTCTTTATTGAAGTAATTGAAAATAGCAGTGTCGTAGTGAGAAGAAGTATTGAAAGCCAGCTTAGCAAATTCTTTACGTTGTTCCAAAGTTGTTGTTCCTTCTTGATTGGCTAGCATTTCTTCTAATGCCGTATAGTCATTTTTTGAAGATAAAATAACGACATCATTAAAGTTTTTGGCTGCAGCACGGATCAATGAAATACCTCCGATATCAATTTTTTCGATGATATCTTCCTCTGAAGCTCCAGAAGCGACTGTTTCTTCAAATGGATATAAATCAACAATGACTAAATCAATTTCTGGAATTTCGTATTGTGCTAATTGCTGTTGATCACTTTCCAAAGGTCTTCTTGCTAATATACCACCAAATACTTTTGGGTGTAATGTTTTAACACGACCTCCTAAAATAGAAGGATAGCTCGTTAAGTCTTCTACAGGAACTACATCAATACCTAGATCTTTGATGAAAGCTTCTGTGCCACCTGTAGAATAGAAGGTAACACCGTATTTGTTTAATAATTGAATTAATGGTGCTAAGTTGTCTTTATAATATACAGACACTAAAGCATTTTTAATCTTTACAGAATGGCTCATTAGTATAATTTGTTTGCTGGCGCAAAGATAGCTAAATAATAAGTATACACAAACCCTTTAGTACAGATTGAAAACAAAAAAGACTGCATCGTGCAGTCTTTTAATCGTTATTTATATATTTTATCTTTAAGTTCCTGACAGATATCATCCGTGATCTTCCAAATTGGTGCTGGATCATCCGTATTATTGATAATGACCTGATCACAGGTATTTTTGTAAGGCAATAAATATTCATTATAAGATGGTAACACGTGATTGACCCACTTATATAGCACATCATCTTCAAAATAGCCGCGTTCGATCAGATCACGACGCAACCTGCGTTCCAAAGCGATTTCTTGATTTGCATCTAAAAATATACGATGATCAATCAACTGATTTACCTCTGTATAGTGATAGATAAACAGACCTTCAATGATTAGAATCGGTGCTGGTTTTATTTCCAACATCTTAGGCTTTATTGCCGGATTGTTGAACGTATATTCTTCTTTATAAATTGTTTTGCCTTCAAAAAGATCACTAATATCTTTGTAAAAAGCATCGCGATCGATTGAAGTTGGAAGATCAAAATTGTACAATTTATTTTCCTCCTGAGTTTTTGTATTAGCAGGAATGTAATAGTCATCTTGTGAGATGAGCGTTACTTCTTCAGGACTAAAGTGTTTTAAAAAACAGTTTAGAAAAAATGTTTTACCAGAACCGCTGCTACCTGCGATTCCTATGACATATGGTTTTTTATTCATTTAATATATAATATTCGAAAAGAATCGATGCATACTAGTCCTCTAAGGGAACTCCGTAAGTAATTTCGACTTGAAAGCGTTTATCTAATGCGCCAATATAGGCTGCTGCAGATTTTGATAAAACAACTATTGCATTGTGCGTATCTGCATTTTCATTAAATTTCCCAACAACTTTTGCATAAGTGACACTTCTGGTCATGGGGTTCGTGATTTTTAAGACGGTACCGATAGCCGCTGTTTTATGAAGAGCCAAATTGCTGGTGCCGCTTTCGTTCAGTCCATCAATCCAAACACCGATCCCACGTTCTGTTTTTTCACGAATACCATATTTATTGGCTGTAATAGTCGGTTCTTCTACAGTGGTGGTATCTGGAGTAATTAAAATGGTATCTGGCTTTTGTGGAATAATAAAAGTACCATTACTTGGGATTTTTAAAATCTGGCCGCCACTGATATTATTAGAACGCAAATTATTCGCTCTTTTGATTTCTTCAACTGTTACATCAAATTTACGGGAGATCGCATAAAGTGTTTCTTGGTCACCGACTTTATAATCGATGAGTTCTTTTTGAGTTCCTTTATTGTTATTCTTCGGATTACTTGGTGTTACATAAAACATTCTTCCGGTAGGGATTTTAACAATCTGTCCGACAGCCAATGTTTTATTTCCATTTAACTCTGTTAATTTGCCAACACTTGTTTTATACCGCTTACTCAATTGATAATAGTTGTCGCCCTTTTCAATTTTGAAAAGAACATATTCCTGACCATCGATTTTTTCGACTCCTACTGAATCAGGTACAGCAGTTGTAGAAAATGTGCCCGCTGTCACTTTGTTATGATTCATAGCTAACATTGTTAATGATAAGAATGCTAGTGTTTTATATGTGGTAGATTTTGATAGAATATTCATCATGTTTTACAATTATACTAAATACGATACAAATTCCTGTTTATTGTGTGTTAAAAGAAAAATCTGACACCCAATCTGAAAATAAATTTGCACCAATTTTAAATCTAGATCCCGAATAATTACTGCTTCATCTAGAATCTGTTTTTGATCGGAGATCAGTAATCTGACTATATATTTATCCTGCTGCTTTTCATGAAAACACCATAAAAAATGATCATGGCATTTACTGATCCAAAGATCTTCATTATGATAATGCTGCAAAAATCCAGGTTTTTCAGCATTAAATTCCAATGGAAAGACTATATCATTTTCAAAAGGTTTAATTTCTGTTGGTATGCTGGTCAACACTTCCTGATCTTTAAGTGAAAAGTAGAGCTCAAACCCAGACGTGATATGCTGGGGCCTCATTTGGATATAGCCATTCAGTATACCTAAATATTGATACTGATGAAACAAAGAGGTCGTAGTAGGATTGGTATAATCGATCATCCATAGTCCTGGCGATACCGGGCTATTTTCCGATACTTTTTTCAAAATGACTTTTTTACCTTGTATAGCGGTCAATGTCCATTCCTTTTCAGGCAAGATATAATGATCCAAATGCACCAGTCCATCAAAATCCATAACACTAATATATGGTAAGGTATTTTGGGGATCACGGCACTCTATTGCGATTAATTTACTCTTTTCATCTATTTCTATTTTCCAGATCGGAAATCTGAATGTTTGAGAAAATGCGTTAGAAATAGTATATTTAGACATAGCAAATGTATTAATCGCTCGTTTATTTTTTTAATAATCTTATTTATGGAAAGCAAAATTAGTAAATCATTTTTAATAACAGTCTTTTTAAGCTTGGTATTATTCTCCTCAAGTTTTGCTCAAAAGGTATATGTATTTGAATTAAAGGATGATATAGGGCCAAGTTCTTGGCGTACTGTTAAGCAAGTTTATGACAGTGCACAGAGTAATAAGGTAGATTATGTATTAATGGAATTGAATACCTATGGTGGTGCCTTAAATTTTGCAGATTCGATAAGGAGTAAATTACTCGATTCTAAAATCAAAACGATTGTTTATATTAATAATAATGCGGCATCCGCGGGAGCTTTGATTTCCCTAGCTAGTGATTATATTTATATTCATCCGGGCGGCAGTATTGGAGCAGCAAGCGTGGTCAATGCCAAAGGGGAGGTGCTTCCTGAGAAATACCAATCCTATATGCGGAGTTTGATGCGCGCAACTGCTGAAGTTAAAAAGCGTGATCCACAATTAGCTGAATCATTTGTTGATCCCAATGTCTCTTTACCTCATATCAAAAAAGATGGTCAGTTACTTACATTGACCAGTAGTGAAGCTGTGAAATTTGGATTAGCAAAAGCAGAAGTTGCCAACCGGGAGATGATCTATAAGGATCTGAATTTAAATCAAGTGCAAGAGACCGTATATCGCAAAGGAACAATCGACCATATCATCAGTTTTTTAATTAATCCAGCTGTGAGTGGAGTTTTGATTTTGTTGATCATAGGGGGTATCTATGCTGAAATGCAGGCGCCAGGATTAGGATTTGCCATTGCAGTCGCCATTGTAGCCGCGCTGTTGTTTTTTGCTCCGCTTTACATACAAGGTTTAGCCGCCAATTGGGAAATAGCAATTTTTGTCGTTGGTCTTGTGCTTCTCTTTTTAGAAGTTTTTATAATACCTGGTTTTGGAATTGCCGGGATTTTAGGAATAATTTTCGTTATTTGCGGTCTGACGTTTAGTCTCGTTGCCAATGATTTTTTAGATTTTAAACTCGCTTATCCAGGTATGTTATTCAATTCATTTTTATTAGTTATAGGAGCCATGATACTATCTGTCGTATTGATGGTTATATTTGGAAAGAGTTTGTTAAAAGCTCCTATTTTTAGACGTCTTGTGCTGAAAGAAGAACAAAAATCAGAAGAAGGGTACACTTCTTCCATATTAAAATCCAACCTCTTAAATAAGGTGGGGATAGCAAAAACAGTATTACGTCCTTCAGGTAAGATCGAGATTGAGGGGGTGTGGTATGATGCTGTCGCATTAGATGGTTTTATTGAAGAAGGAGAAGAGATCTATGTGGATAAACATGAAAACTATAACTTATTCGTAAGAAGAAAAGTAGAGCAAGTTTAAGTGTTTCCATTATAATAAAAAATGCCCCAAAAAGTGTCTAGCTTTTTGGGGCATTTCTATTCCATTAAAAATAGAAGCTTTTTTTGTATAAGAGTAACTCCTTAGAACTTTGATCCTATTGTTAACATGACGTTCGTTCTACTGTTTTTAATATCAGCACGTGGGCTGACAGTATTCCAGTCACCTTCATAAGTAATTTTATAAGGACTCTCTTTATAATTATTAGCATTATAAACGCCTGTTAAGTCAAGATAAACACCTCCGCCTAATTTGGCTCCTACACCTGCTGAGATACCATAAGTCTTATAGTCCGCATTTTTATAAGGATTACCATTAAAGTTGAAACCCGCTCTACCGCTGAATGTTTGATCAAATAATACCTCACCACCTAAGCGTACATTGAATGCTGCTTGATAAGTTTCTTTAATGCTATTATTCATTTCTTTTTCTATAGCTGAGTTATTTCTGGAGTCTCTCCAACGCATACTAGCATAGTCCACAAATTCTACCTCAGCAGTTAATAGACCTGCACCTAAATATTGTGTTACACCTGCAGAAAGCTTATAAGGGGTTTGTAAATTATAATCATAAGAACTTGATCCAATTTCTTCGCTTGATCTAAAGCTTGCAAATGAGGTGTTTACATTCGGTTTGAAATAATTAATATCGGTGTACGCTGTAGATTCATCAGCGATCGATAAGAACGTAGGTGTCTTAGCCGTAAATCCTAAACTAAGTGAAGGCGTGGGCTTATAGATCATCCCTAGTTTGAAATCAAAACCGGATCCTTGTGTTACCTGGCCATAACGATCAAATAATTCATAATCTACATAGTTAAACTCTTCCTTATCTGGTTTTAAATAGTCAGAATTTGGATTTAAAGCAGCGATACCTGCTGCGGTTTTTGTCATACCGTATTCTGTAAATACAGCAGATTTTTCATAACGAAAATCAGTTAAACTGAATGTAGCACCGATGTAAAACTTATTACTGTAGTTTGAACCAAAAGATAGGGCTGTTTCTGATTTTCCTCCTTTACTCCATACGGAATTAAATTGCTCACTATTTTTATCTTCTGCCAAAGGAAAATAGAACTTTTTATCCTTATCTTCCTCAAACATGAAAGATTTATAAAAATCATCCGCCCAGTCTTTTCTGAGTTGGATCGATCATTCGATCAGCATAGGCGTGCGTGATAGAATTATCGGTGTTTATTCCGCTGTAATCTAATTTGTTGTCAAAAAGATTCGTACGGTTGTAGGCGATACCAACATTAAAGTTTAACCAACCCTTTGTTAGATCTCCACCATAACGGACAGTCGGTAGATGAAATACAACACCACCATTATCTATATTGAAGTTATCTGTTTTACTATCACTTTTACGACCAAAGTAGTTTACCTTGTTTTTATTATATTGGTAACGTAGTGTTGCCGAAGCATCAGATTGATTATAGAAACCCAATCCAGCGGGGTTGCCTGTAATTGAACTGATATCACCACCTAATGCTGTTGATGCACCACCCATAGCCTTGAAACGAGCTGTTCCTCCATTATCTCCTTGAGAAAATAAAAGAGCGTCTTCCGTATACTGGGCTTTTGCAGTGCCAACCATACCTATAGCTAGTACACTTCCAAAAAGTATTTTTTTAATAGTCATATAGTTTAATTGTTATAGTAGTAATGAAAGAGTGATTGAATTGGGCTCAATCACTCTTTTTATTGATCTTATTTATCTTGTACGTCCTCCGCCACTGCTACGTGTTGCGCCGCCACCGCCGCCGCCTCCAGATGAACGTGTTGCACCACCTCCGCTATTAAAACCACCACTAGATTGCGTTCTCATGGTTGGTTGTGATGAACGTACAGGTTCGCTACTACGTGTTCTTGATTCTTGGTAGTTATCTCTGCTTGTACTTCTTGTTGGTGTGTTATATTGTGCTCTATTTGTACTTGTTGAGCGCGTTCTGCTTACACCGCCATTTGTATTGTTATCATAATTATCTGAGCGAGTTGATCTTGTTCTGCCCACACCGTTACTATTGTAGTCACCACGGTTAGTGTTGCTTGATCCGATACGTGTTCTACCTGTTCTTGTGTCGTTTGGATTATTGCTTGAAGCAGATGAACGCGTTCTACCTACCGTACTGATTCTACCATTTGCATCTCTCGATACAACAGTATTTGAGCGTGTACGTCCTGATGTTCTGCCGGCATCACTATACCGTCCGTTAGATCCAGAACGTGTATTATAGTTGTCGCGATAAACGCTACGAGACGCTAACTGACGAGATCTGTGGTTCCCCCAATAAGGAGCACCATATCCACCACCCCAATAATTACCATATCCTCCACCCCAATAATTGCCGTATCCGCCGCCCCAATAGCCGCCGTATCCCCATCCTGGATACCAAGGATTATACCCCCATCCATGACCGAAGCCAAAACCTAGTCCCAATGACCAACCTCCGCCACCGTAACCAAATCCAAAAGATGGACCATACCAACCTCCGTAACCCATACCCATACCATACCATGGATCAAAGAAAGGGTCAAAGTACGTCATTCCTGGAGAAGAATAATAGAAGCGATTGATTCGATTTGCATATTCCAAATCTTCATATCTTCCTTCTTCATATTCCTGATCAGAATAATCATCACTATAATATCCATTATCTTGGCCTTGATTCACTTCGCTTTCATCCGTGTAGTAATAGTCAGGACTTTGGTAAGCTTGTCTTGCCTGGGCATTATTATTATAGACATCATCACTATGCGTGAATTGTCTGCTAGTAGTACAAGAACCTAATGTTAGGGCTCCTGAAATCACAATAGCGCCGAGTAAAAAACTATTTTTTTTCATAATATACTAAGTCGTTATGTTCGACAATACAGTCTAATTTACTATCTTAGACCCAGATTTCTGATAAGGGTTTAATCGTTTTTCAAAAATAAATAAATATTTCTTTTTAAAACTGACATTCGCTTATTAGACGGAATTCTTAATCACAATGTTACAATAATTTTTGAAATAAATAATATGGGTAAAGGTATAACAAGTCGTGAAGAAGACTATTCACAATGGTATAATGACCTTGTGATCAAGGCTGACTTGGCAGAATACGCTGCAGTAAGAGGTTGTATGGTAATTAAGCCATATGGATACGCTATTTGGGAGCGTATGCAAGCCGTTTTGGATAAAAAATTTAAAGATACTGGACACAGTAATGCTTATTTTCCTTTGTTCATCCCTAAGTCATTTTTTTCGAAAGAGGCTTCACACGTTGAAGGTTTTGCAACTGAATGCGCTGTCGTAACACATTACCGTTTAAAAAATGATGGTCATGGAAATATTATTGTAGATGAAGATGCTAAATTAGAAGAAGAACTAATTGTTAGACCAACTTCAGAAACGATTATTTGGAACACTTACCGCGGTTGGATCGAATCTTATCGTGATCTTCCGATCTTAGTCAACCAATGGGCCAATGTGGTACGTTGGGAAATGCGTACAAGACTATTCTTACGGACGACAGAATTTCTATGGCAAGAAGGTCATACAGCCCATGCTACACAAGAAGAAGCAATTGAAGAAACAGAAAAAATGCTTCACGTATATGGTGACTTCGTTGAGAACTATTTAGGTGTACCTGTTATTCGCGGCCGTAAAACAGAAAATGAACGTTTTGCAGGAGCAATTGATACGTACTGTATCGAAGCATTGATGCAAGATGGTAAAGCTTTGCAAGCTGGTACTTCACATTTTCTTGGTCAAAACTTTGCAAAAGCCTTTGATGTTAAATTTACTTCTAGAGAAGGTAAACTAGAGCATGTGTGGGCAACATCTTGGGGTGTTTCTACCCGTCTAATGGGAGCTTTGGTTATGGCGCACTCGGATGATCAAGGTTTGGTATTACCACCCATGTTAGCACCGATTCAAGTCGTAGTCGTTCCAATTTTTAAAACTGCAGAAGAAAAACAAGCCATCGATACGTTTATCGATGCCCTGTCTACAGAATTAAAAAGTAAAAATATTTCTGTGAAATATGATGACCGCGATACGCAAAGACCAGGATTCAAATTTGCAGAGTGGGAGCTGAAAGGTGTGCCACTGCGTGTGGCGATCGGAGCCCGTGATATGCAAAATGGAACTGTTGAATTAGCAAGACGTGATACACAAACAAAAGAAACTGTTGAACAAGATGGTTTAGGTGACAGAATTGAGCGCTTATTGAATGAAATTCAAGAAAACATTTTTAAGAAAGCACTAGATTATAGAGATTCTCATATTACAGAAGTAAATTCGTATGATGAATTTAAAGAAGTATTAGAAACCAAAGCTGGTTTTATTTCCTGTCATTGGGACGGAACAGTAGAAACGGAGAAACTTGTTAAAGAAGAAACGAAAGCTACCATCCGCTGTATTCCTTTGGATGCCAAAGAAGAAGCTGGTATCTGTATTTTCACAGGTAAGCCATCAACAAAAAGAGTTTTATTTGCGAAAGCATATTAATCTATAAATCACTTTCTCATGCGTTATCTTATATTAGGATGTGGATGGGTAGGGGAGTTTGTTGCTAAGTTGTGGTTGAGCGAAGGACATGAGGTCTGGGCATCAACGACTACAGATGAAAAATACCATCGGTTACGCTCCGATGGTATTTTTGTATTTACACACAATTTTGACAAATCTGCTACACTTCCAGATGATCTGCCAATTGACTTTGATTATATTTTAGTGAGTATTCCGGCATCAAGTAAATCAACAATCGAACAATTAACTCATCGGTTTTTCCATGTAGCTCAATCGTTATCGACGCTAACGTATAAAAAAATTATATTCTTAAGTTCTACCGGAATATATCCCGATGTGTCCAAAGAAATTATGGAAGATACTTTTGCAGAAAATGAGCTGCAGGAAAAATTATTGCTAGCAGAAAAAGCCATTGGTCAATTTCCAAGAACACATGTTTTCCGTTTAGGAGGCTTGTTTGGTCTAAATCGCATATTTGCTAAGTATTTTGCAAATAAGATCTGTACAACAGGAGGGCAACTCGCTAACTTTATCCATTTAGAAGATGTTGCTAGGATTATAAGTTTGGGGTTTGTGACCCCCTTAACCTATGCGATATATAATGTGGTATGCCCGCTTCATCCCTCAAAAAAAGATGTCATTGAAGCATCGGCAAAAAAATATGGCTTTGATTTGCCCAGTGCTTTCCATGATACCGCATCATTCCAAAAAATTGTACGATCAGCGCGTTTGCAAAATGACTTGAATTATACTTTTAAATACAAATCTCCGTTAGATTTTTAATAAATTTACTTTTCAGAATTAACATAAATAGTAAAAAATATGGCATATAAATTTGCAACGAAAGCAATTCATGCTGGTCAACAATCGGATCCAACAACGGGTGCGGTGATGACTCCAATATATCAAACCTCTACCTATCAACAAGCATCTCCTGGCGAACACAAGGGATATGAATATTCGAGAGGAACAAACCCAACACGTAAAGCATTGGAAGATTGTTTAGCTGCTTTAGAAAATGGTCAGTACGGCTTAGCTTTTTCAAGCGGTATGGCAGCTACAGATTGCGTGTTGCGATTATTGAAACCGGGAGACGAAGTCGTGACAGGTGACGATTTATATGGCGGTTCTTACCGAATCTTTACCAAAGTATACGAAGCTTATGGTATAACTTTCAAATTTGTCAATACCTCAGACGTCGATGCAGTACGATCAGCAATCTCGGATAAGACTAAATTAATCTGGGTAGAAACACCAACCAATCCAACATTGAAGATTGCAGATGTCGAAGCAATAGGTCAAGTTGCTAAAGAGAAGAAGGTGCTTTATGTTGTCGATAATACCTTTGCCTCTCCATATTTACAAAACCCTTTGGATATGGGGGCTGATATCGTTATGCATTCGGCAACAAAGTATATCAATGGTCACTCAGATGTGGTTATGGGAGCATTAGTCATGAATGATGAAGAGCTATATAAACAATTGTTCTTTTATTATAACGCTGTAGGTGGAACTCCTGGTCCTCAGGATTCTTTTTTAGCACTTCGTGGTATCAAGACTTTACATCTGCGTATGCAAGCACATTGTGCCAATGGACGTCAAGTTGCGGAGTACTTAAAAAGCCATCCTAAAATTGAGAAAATTTACTGGCCAGGTTTCGAAGATCATCCTGGACATGATATTGCTATAAAACAAATGCGTGATTTTGGTGGTATGATATCTATTGTGTTAAAAGGTGCCGATCTAAAAGAAACTTTCCGTATCGCTTCACAATTTAAGGTATTTACCCTCGCTGAATCTTTAGGAGGCGTAGAGTCTTTGATCAATCATCCAGCAACGATGACACATGGATCAATTCCAAAAGAAACACGAGAAAAAGTTGGTGTCGTGGACAACCTGATCCGTATCTCTGTAGGAATAGAAGATGCTGATGACTTGATCGCAGATCTTGAGCAAGCTTTAGTATAATTATAGATTAAAAAGGTTATGACCATCAGTTTCTTCTGATATTCTTTATTAGAGGAAACTGATGGTTTTTATTTTAGTGTAATGGCAGATTTTAATATTAAGGATTTTCTAGATAAAAAAGTTGAAGAATATAATCAACCCCATTTTATAACTCATGATCCCATCTCTATTCCCCATCGTTTTCAAAAGCAAGAAGATATTGAAATTATGGGATTTATAGCAGCTGTATTAGCATGGGGGCAGCGTAAAACGATTATTAATAAATGCACAGAGCTGATTGAGCGCATGGATGGAAGTCCACATGATTTTATCATGAATCATCAAGAAATAGATCTTAAGCAAGTGCTCGGATTTAAGCATCGCACCTTTAATGATACCGATCTTTTGTATTTTATTCAGTTTTTTCGCTATCATTATAACCATTTTCCATCTTTAGAAGATGCATTTTTAGTTGGTCAGGAACATGCCGATGAGATTATTCTGGAGAAGTCATTAGATGAGTTTAAAAATTATTTTTTCTCGCTTCCCGATTATCCATTAAGAACAAGAAAGCATATCAGTTCGCCCATTCAAAAATCAACTGTAAAAAGGATCAATATGTTTCTGCGTTGGATGGTACGTGACGATGATAAAGGTGTAGATTTTGGAATTTGGAAGCGACTGAATCAAAAAGATCTCATTTGTCCCTGTGATCTTCATGTAGAACGCGTAGCCCGAAAATTCGGATTGATTACCTTAGATAAAGTAAATTGGAAAACAGCATTGGAGTTGACTGCCAATTTAAGAAAATTGGATCCCCTTGATCCTGTTAAATATGATTTTGCTTTGTTTGGTTTAGGGGTAGAGCGAGAATTATAAAATAAAGATCAGCACACGAATGGAGATCTGACCTTTATTTTATAGCTATTTGATAAACTACTTATGTGGTATAGTAGTCTTTAATCAAGGTTATAAATTGTTGTAAAACGGGATGCTGGCTTTTGTGATCATAGGCTAGTATGACTTCCGTTTGAATCTCCTGCTCCTTTAGACTATGGAAGTTTAAGGTCAGCTCGGTGTCCTGTTTAGATACCGATGTTGGAACAAATGCGATGCCCAAGCCATTTGCTACTAATTCCAATATGGAATGCATGGTATTACATTCGTGGACAATCTGTGGGTGAAAACCAATTCTATTGGCACAAGCTATAATTTGATTGTGATAGTCATCCGCATAGCTGGCATTATAGGAGATAAAGTCTTCTTGCATCAATGTAATCGCACTGATTTCTTTTGTCCAATCTTTTGGAGTTGCTAGACAGAACGAATCTTTGAATAAAGAATGAACCTGAAGATCGGTCGTGAATATTGGCGCACGTAAGATCCCTAAGTCCAACTTGCCGTTTTCTAATGCTATTTTTTGCTTTTGAGAAGAAATCTCATAAAGATATACATGCAAATATGGAAACTCTGCTTTTATCTGTTTGAGGATGTGTGCCAACATCTTTTTCGGGGTAGAGCTGATGTATCCCAATCTAAAATCGCCCGATATTGCTTGATGTAGCTGCTTGGCCATCAATTTAGCTTTCTCCAGCTGCTGCATCAATTGATCACATTCCTTTAAAAAATAGCGACCAGCATTAGTCAGCTCTACACGCTTGTTATTTCGATAAAATAAAATCACGCCCAACTCTTTCTCCAAATCTTTAATTTGGCGGGTAAGCGGAGGTTGAGAGATGTGCAATTGTTCTGCTGCTCGTCCAAAATGTAACGTGGTCGCTACTGCTTTAAAATAATGTAAATGTCTTAATTCCATCGATACTTGAAAGGTATTAATAATTGCCTAAAATAGTATTTTTAAAGTATTAATCAATGCTTTAGATTTGAAAAAGTTAAAAAACTATGAAATGACAAAAAAATCAACATTAAAGGACATTGAAGAGCGTTTTGATCAGGATGTAAGTCGTTTTTCAAATCTTGACACCGGTCAGCAGACGACTTTAGATGCGCTTTTTAATATGGAGCTGATCACGGATGGTATCGCTACTGTATATCCCGATTTAAAGCAGGTGCTGGATATTGGTTGTGGTGCCGGAAATTATCCGGTCAAATTAGCACATCAACTTTCAAATTTTGATTGTACGTTGGTTGATTTAAGTCAACCGATGCTCGATAAGGCCTATGAACGCCTACAAGGATTGACATCAGGAAAAGTTGAAATAATTAAAGGTGATTTTAGAACAGCGGCGCTAAAAGAAAATAGTTATGACGTGATTATAGCTACGGCAGTATTGCATCATCTGCGTGATGATCAAGATTGGGAACAAGCGTTTGAAAAATTATATAGGTTGTTAAAAAAGGGCGGGAGTATGTGGATTTTTGATTTGGTGATACAGGATCATGAAGCTATTCAGCATTTAATCCATCATCAGCATTACGGAGCCTATCTGACGAGTTTGAAAGACGCATCCTACCGCGATCATGTGTTCAATTATATTGAATACGAAGACACACCACGTAGTCTGACCTATCAGCTAAATTTATTGAAAACAGTGGGGTTTAATTTCGTAGACGTGCTTCACAAAAAATTAAATTT
This sequence comes from Sphingobacterium sp. MAE, assembly GCF_056711605.1. Taxonomy (NCBI): domain Bacteria; kingdom Pseudomonadati; phylum Bacteroidota; class Sphingobacteriia; order Sphingobacteriales; family Sphingobacteriaceae; genus Sphingobacterium; species Sphingobacterium sp. MAE. The sequence continues at coordinate 1,731,463 of NZ_CM160044.1, forward strand.
CGCCTCTTTTGTGGCTTTTAAATAACTGTCGATTTTGCGGCCATAGTTTCTGCTTCAACTTCGGATTTGATTAATAACAAGTTTTATAATAATGGGGATATAATAGGGGGTTTATAGAGGGTTAGTAGGGGGTTAATAGGGGTATACCCCTATTAACCCCCTACTAACCCTAAGCTATATCTAAAGTAAGCCTAAATTATTATTTAATTTGGTCTCTTTTTGATATTGAAACAGTGTTTTATATAATTATCAATAATAGGCTGTTTTATTAAAAAAAATAATATTTGTAGATGATCACTCCCTATCCACCAAATGATTTTCGTACTTTTATAAGCTATTTTAGATAACATATAATATTAGGAGAAAGCTTTGGATTTTTTAGCAGGATTGAACCCATCTCAAAGAGGAGCTGTAGAACAAACTGATGGTCCAGTAATGATTGTTGCTGGAGCTGGATCAGGAAAAACTCGTGTCATTACTTACCGTGTAGCACATTTAATACAAAAAGGAGTAGATCCTTTCCATATATTAGTATTGACCTTTACGAATAAGGCAGCTAAAGAAATGCGTAATCGTATTATGTCCGTTGTTGGGGCTGAAGCCAAGAACATATGGATGGGTACATTTCACTCGGTGTTTGCAAAGATCTTACGTGTTGAAGCAGAATTAATTGGATATCCCCGTAATTTTACGATTTATGATACCGATGATACGAAAAGCTTATTGCGGTCCATTTTAAAAGAAATGAACTTGGACGATAAGCTCTATAATGTCAATCACGTATATGGACGTATTTCGCAGGCTAAAAATAATCTGATCTCACCACAGGAGTACAATAAAAATGAAGCCTTAAAAGCTGAAGATATTTCTAACGGTCGAGGACAATTGGGAGAAATCTATATGACCTATGCACAGCGTTGTTATCGTGCAGGTGCTATGGATTTTGATGATCTGTTGTTTAAGACCAACGTACTGCTTAATAAGCACCCAGAAGTACTGCATAAATATCAGCATCAGTTTAAGTACCTAATGGTCGATGAGTATCAGGATACAAACTTTTCACAGTACTTGATCGTTAAACGCTTAGCTGCTGTCAATGAAAATATCTGCGTGGTGGGCGATGACGCACAAAGTATTTATGCATTCCGTGGAGCAAATATTCAGAATATCCTGAATTTCCAAAAAGATTATCCAACTGTTCAAGTTTTCAAATTAGAGCAAAATTACCGTTCGACTCAAACGATCGTGAATGCTGCAAATTCGGTCATTGCTAACAATCAGAATCAGTTGGAGAAAAATGTCTTTTCAGATAATGAAGAAGGAGAGAAGATTAAGGTCTCACGTGCATTTTCGGATAATGAGGAAGGTAAAATTGTTGCGGAATTAATTTCGCAAGAAAAGGCTTTGAAATCTTTAAATTATAAAGACTTTGCGATTCTATATCGTACAAATGCCCAATCTCGAGCGATGGAGGAAGCCTTACGAAAAATTAATATTCCTTATAAAATATACGGTGGTACTTCATTCTATCAAAGGAAAGAAATTAAAGATTTAATCGCCTATTTTAGGTTGACCTTCAATCCGAATGATGAGGAGGCGTTGAAGCGCGTCATTAATTACCCACGTCGAGGTATTGGTGATACCACGGTCGAGAAGATTGTCATTGCAGCAGATCAGCACCAATATCGTCTTTGGGACATTGTAGCCAATGCTCAGATGTTTATGGATGGTCGCAGTGCGGCATCTGTAGGTGGTTTTGGTCAAATGATATTGAGTTTTCAGGCATTAGCAAAGACCAATAGTGCTTTTGATACCGCGATGCACATTGCGCAGCATTCGGGTATATTAAAGGAATTGTACGAAGATAAATCAGTAGAAGGATTGACACGTTATGAGCATATCCAAGAATTGCTCAATGGTATTAAAGAGTTCTCTGAACGTGAAGATATCGAGGAGCGTGGTTTGGATATCTATATGCAAGATATCGCCTTGTTAACTAATGATGATAATGACAAAGATCCCAACGCCGACACGGTTTCCATGATGACGATACACTCTTCAAAAGGGTTAGAATTTCCAGTTGTATTTATCGTAGGATTGGAAGAGAATCTATTTCCATCACAATTGGCTTTAAATTCGAGGACAGAATTGGAGGAGGAACGAAGATTATTTTACGTTGCAGTTACCAGAGCTGAAAAAAAATTATTACTTTCGTACGCAACTTCTAGATATCGTTGGGGAACACTGAATAACTGTGAACCAAGTAGATTCTTGGATGAACTGAATCCAGCTTGTTTGGATTTGGATTTTAAACCAAGACAAAGTTCTTCTGCAGAATCTGGAGGTTTTCAAGGTGAGCGTATTGCTTGGCAGCAAAAAGAGACGGATAGTTTTTCAAAACCTAAGCCGAAACCTTTTAAAACTACCTCGATATTACCCAAAGCGCATACACCTTCCGCTGGTTTTACTCCGTCTGATACCAATAATTTACAAGTTGGCATGGAAGTGGAGCATGAAAGATTTGGATTTGGAAAGGTTGTGAACCTGGAAGGATCGAAGGGAGAAGTAAAAGCAACTATTTTCTTTAAAGACTTGGGACAGAAACAATTGTTGCTTAAATTTGCAAAACTGAGAATTATTCAATAATTTAATACCAAAGTATCAAATACAACGTTGTATTGGTACTGAAATTCACTATATGAACTTTGACTACAACAGCACAAGACCGAAGCTAATCCTAGCTGAATACGGTAGGAATGTGCAAAATATGGTAAACTATATTTGTGATTTACCGACAAAAGAGGAAAGAAATAAGTATGCTCAAGTTGTCATTGATATGATGGGGGTTTTAAATCCTCATTTACGCGATGTGGCAGATTTTAAGCATAAATTGTGGGATCACTTACAAATTATTTCTGATTTTAAAATCGATGTAGACTCACCTTATCCTACAGCAACTCCAGAATTGGTAAAACATGAACCGGAATTGTTAACCTATCCACAGCATAATATTAAGTACAAACATTACGGTTTTACTGTGGAGAAGATGATTAATAAGGCCATTTCGATCACAGATGAGGAAAAGCGTCAAAAAATGGCTCTTTCCATTGCCAATTTTATGAAAATGGCTTATACAACTTGGAATAAGGATGCGGTTGCAGATGAATTTATCATCCAAGATTTATCCGAATTATCAAGTAAAGTTTTGCAATTGCCCGAAGGCACTGTATTAACGAAGCTAGACTTTAAAAGCGCGCCTCCAGGCAACCGCGTTAAAGGAAATAGCCCTGCCCAAACAACGAATAACAATTCGGGTCATTCTAATAATAACCACAGTCGCAGCAGTAATAACAATAACTCAAACAATAGAAGACCTTCTGGCACGAATTCGTTCCAAAAGCGTAGCAACTCTGGTGGCGGAAGCAGTAATAACAACAACAGACGCCCTTATCAAAATAATAATAATAGCAACAGCAGTAGTAACAGTAACAGCGGTTATAAAAGAGGATAATTGTTAATACCTTGGGTATTAGATAAGGCAATTGTGAAGTAATTTATATTTCTTTTCAATTGCTTTTTTTCTTATAGATAACGTAAAGAGAATATAAAAAGATATAGGTGTACGAATGAATGCATTTGAAATCAATGGCGGGAAGCCATTAAAAGGAGAGATTATTCCTCAGGGGGCAAAAAATGAAGCATTGCAGATACTGTCTGCAGTATTGTTGACGGAGGAGCCCGTGACAATCAGTAACGTTCCCGATATTAAGGACGTGAATAAATTAATTGATCTTTTGAAAGCTCTAGGGGTAAGTGTTAATCAGATTGACGAGGATACTTATGTCTTTGAAGCAAAAAATATTAATATTGATTATTTCCAATCCAACGAGTTTAAGGAAAAAGGCGGAAGTTTGCGCGGATCTATTATGATCGTTGGACCTTTATTAGCTCGTTTTGGAAAGGCTGCTATTCCGAAACCAGGAGGTGATAAAATCGGTCGCCGACGTTTGGATACGCACTTTTTGGGATTTGAAAAGTTGGGAGCTAAGTTTATCTACGATGCGGAAAATCATTTCTTCAATGTTGATGCTTCTCAATTAAAAGGTGCATATATTTTATTAGATGAAGCGTCAGTGACCGGTACTGCCAACATTGTGATGGCAGCTGTATTGGCAAAAGGAACGACTGAAATCTATAATGCTGCATGTGAGCCATATCTACAACAGTTATGTAAAATGTTGAATCGCATGGGAGCTAAAATCTCAGGTATCGGTTCAAACTTGCTTACCATAGAAGGAGTAGAGCGCTTAGGCGGTACTACACACCGCATGTTGCCCGATATGATCGAGATTGGTTCTTTCATTGGACTGGCAGCTATGACAGGTTCTGAGATTACCATCAAAGATGTTTGTTATAAGGAGCTGGGGATTATTCCTACTGTTTTTCAACGATTAGGAATTAAAATGGAACTAAGAGGTGATGATCTTTTTATTCCAGCTCAAGATTCATATGAAATCGATACTTTTATTGATGGATCAATTTTAACGATATCCGATTCTCCATGGCCAGGATTCACACCTGATTTATTAAGTATTGTCTTGGTTGTGGCTACACAAGCAAAAGGAAATGTTTTGGTGCATCAAAAAATGTTTGAAAGCCGTCTTTTCTTTGTTGATAAATTAATCGATATGGGTGCTCAAATCATTCTTTGTGACCCACATCGCGCTACTGTGATTGGGTTAAATAAAATGTATCCTTTGCGAGGCATTGAGATGACTTCTCCAGATATACGTGCAGGAGTATCCTTATTAATTGCCGCTTTGTCAGCTAAAGGCACGTCTACCATTCATAATATCGAACAAATAGAACGTGGTTATCAACATATTGAAGAACGCTTGAAAAAACTAGGGGCTGATATTCGACGTGTAGAGGCAACTCCAAAAGGACATTAAAAACATGGTATTGTCATAATTTAATTTTGTATACTACAAAGGTAGATTTTATTTCAATCTTATAATATATTTGATAAATCAAATGTTTAAACATATAAAAGTATATTAATTATGAAAAAATTATTGTTATTGCCCGCTATTGCAGCTGTTATCATGTCTTCATGCGCTGGAAATCCTGAAGGAAAAAAAGCCGAAGTTCAAGATTCTGTCGCTACTGAACAAATTGCTACTCCCGCAGGAGATGTTTATCAAGTAGATGTTGCACAATCGAAAGTGGTATGGACAGGTACAAAAGTAACAGGTGCACATACAGGTACAATTGCAATTAAATCAGGTACTTTAAGTGTAGATAACGGTGTTCTGACCGGAGGTACATTTTCATTGGACTTGAATACAATTAGTTCTACAGATTTGGAAGGTGAGTATAAGGAGAAATTGGATGGACATTTGAAAGCAGCAGACTTCTTTGATGTAGCTAAATTTCCAGAAGCCACTTTTGTTATCACTAAAGCTGAAGCTGGTGCAACTCCTCAAGATGTGAAAGTTTCTGGTAACTTAACAATCAAAGGTGTTACTAAAAATATTTCATTCGATACTAAAGTTGTTGAATCTACTGCAACAACAATCAAAACAGAAGCTGATTTTAATATCGTTCGTGCAGATTGGGGTGTAAGTTATGAAGGTAAAAAAGATGATTTAATCTCTGCTGAAATTAACTTTAAGGTTTCTTTGGTAGCGACTAAATAATATCAACTGCTTAGAAGCAGTATAAAAAAAGGAGCGATAAAATTTTATCGCTCCTTTTTTTATACAATAGGCCGCCTTAGCAATTGTTATGAAACCTTAAGCAACATCTCTCAAATCTACAGCAACTACGCGTGATACACCTTGCTCGACCATGGTTACACCATAGATGATATCGGTGCTTGCTATCGTTTTCTTATTGTGAGAAACCACTATAAATTGTGAGTTCTTCGAAAAGTCGCGAATAATGTTGTTAAATTTATCAATATTAGTATCATCCAATGGTGCATCTACCTCATCAAAGATACAGAAGGGAGCAGGCTTAGATAGATACAGCGAGAACAAAAGCGCCGTAGAGGTCAATGTTTTCTCGCCCCCAGATAACTGATTGATCGAAAGTGGTCTTTTTCCTTTTGGACGCGCGATGATATCAATATCCGAATCTAAAGGTTTGGAAGGATCTGTTAGGATTAAATCACAGCTATCTTCTTCATTAAATAAGGAACGGAAAACTTTGATAAAGTTATCACGGACACTATTGAATGTAAACATAAATTGTACTTCTGCGGTATCATCAATTTCTTTAATTGTTGCCATTAAAGATCCTTTTGCTTCTAATAAATCAGCTTTTTCTTTATTGATAAAGTTGTAACGTTCATTCATCTCATCAAAAGCTTCTTTGGCCATTAAATTGATAGAACCATACTCATTCAACTGTTTTTTCAGCTTAGTACATTTGGCTACAAGTGCATCCTGATCTTCGGTAATTGTGGGCGCTTCTTCCTGTTCCAATAAGTCTTTCAATTCAATATTAAACTCCGCTGAGAGGCGCTCTTTTAACGTGTTGAGATCAATTTGAAGTGCTGTTTTCTTATCTTTTATTTCAGAAATTAGAAGATCGTCCTGTTCCTTTGAACGACGATACTGGATGATCTGTTCCTCAAGCTCATTGATTTGTTTCCGTACGCCATAGTAATTCTTTTCTAAGTCCTCTAAACCCTTTTCTAACGCATCTTTCTGCGTGTACATATCCACGAGATCTTCATCTTCTTCATCGACGAATTGGGCAGTATTTTTTAAAGAAAGTTGCACTTCTTCGAGATCTTTACTGTTACGTTCGATACGGTTTTGAAAATCATCTTGTTGAGTTTCTCTGAATTCAAGATCTTTATTGATATTTGAAACCTTGTTTTGCTGTTGGTGGTAAGCAATATTCCCTTGATTATAGCTGGCAGATTTCTCGGTTAAGATTTCAGAAATTTCATTGAAACGATCCTGATAGTCTTGTAAATCACCAACCTGTTGTTCACGTTCGTTTTTGAAATCTTGTATTTTGGGTTCCAAAATCAACAAATCATTTTCGATGGCGACAATTTTATCTTGTATATCCTTCTTGCGATTGAGCGCATTGGTAATAAAGGTTTGATACTGTTCTTGTTTTGTTTTAACAGATATCAGTTCATTATTTAACCGGTTTAATTGAAAACGAAGTTCATCAATTGTTTCCTTTTGCGAATTCGATTGTAAAGCTGTTAAGCGTCCAGTCTCATCTGCTATTTTATCTTGTAAAATATGGATACTTTCATTAAGCGTTTTGATTTCTTTCGCTAAGATTTCAATATTTTTAGCACGTCCAATTCTTTTTCCTTCAAATAATCCAACAGAACCTCCTGATAGCCCTAATTTGCTTTTAGAAAATTTGCCATTTTTTTGTAAAATAATGGTATCTCCTTGAGGTAGTGCTAGTTCGAGTTCATGATCACGTTCACGTTGTAAAATAAAAACATGTTGCAGCAGTACTTGACACAGGGGTTTGAATCTGTCATCAACAGTAATCACATCCAATGCCGGTGTTAGGAGGTCATGATCAATTGATGGAGCAGTGGGTACTGACTCAATAGCATCCAGAATAAAGAAATTTGCACGTCCACGGGCCGCGTCACTCAAAAGGTTGATCGCCTGAACAGCATCCTGTTGTGTTTCCACGACATAATGGTTCATGATCGGTTCCAAATAATTTTCGATAGCTACACGATAATCTTCTTCACAGAATAGGATATCCGAAAATAAAGGTGGCTGCTTTTTCCAACCTGCATTTTTCTTTAAAAATCGAATGGAGTCCGGAAATCCTTCTAAGTTATCTATTAATGATTTTGTTAAGTTATATTCGTTTTGCTTGGCATCTGCCAATCTAGATTCTTTACTTAGATCTTCTTTGAGGGTATTGATGTTTGTAGTATGATGCTGCAGTTGAGTTTGCAACTCTTCTTCCATTTGGATAGCAGTCTCATACTGTTGTTGTTGTGTTTCAACACGTCCTTCCAACTCGGCAACAGCGATGTTGAATTGATTTAATTCTGCTTCTTTTGATTCGGTATCCGCCAGTGTGCGGACAGACTCTTGTAAAAGAGCTTCTTTTTGTATATTTAATACTGCAATATCTTTTTCAAGCCTATAAATATTGTCCTGCAATGATGTACTTGCTTTATTGAAAGCATCGAGTTTTCCTTTGGCAGCTTGCTGTTGACCTCTCAGTTCTTCGACTTCAAATTTATCTTTTTCAAGATTTGCTTGAAAATTATCCAATTGCTGTTGCTCATGAAATAATTCTTCATGGAGACGTTTAATGGTATAGAGCACATGATTGAGCTGCTGATTGTCATTGTTGATCTCCAGATTCAGCCGATTTTCTTTATCTTGAAGATTTTTAAGCTGCTCGTTTTTAACTTTTTTTTCCGACTCATAATTTCGGATTTTATTGATAAACTCTTGCGTTGCTTTTTGTTGCAGGGAAACGTTTTTTTCTTGCTCTAAATTATCTTCACGGATTTGCTTCAATTCATTTTCAGCTTTACTGATATGTTCTTGAGCATCTGTGCTTTGCTTGTTCAATTTAGATTCCTGCTGCTGTAAACGTTCCAATTCACTGCTGAAATCTCCGATGCGATAGTAGGCTAGATTGATGCTACTGTGACGGTATTCATCTTTTAACAGCGTATATTTTTCTGCTTTTTTAGCTTGACCTTCCAAAGACCTTAAGTTTTTAGTGATCTCAAAAAGCAGATCATCTACGCGACTTAAATCGACTTCGGTGTCTCTAAGCTTATTTAAGGTTTGTTTTTTGCGAACTTTGTATTTGGAAATTCCTGAAGCCTCTTCAAATAGATTACGACGTGAGTTCTCTTTATTATTGATGATTTCGTCGATCATTCTCAGTTCAATGATCGAATACGAATCAGCACCAACCCCTGTGTCTAGAAAGAGGTCAGTAATATCTTTTAAACGACATTTTACATCGTTCAATCGATACTCACTATCCCCGTTTCTAAACAATTTACGCGTCACGGTGACTGTCGTAAATGCGGTAGGAAGCACATTTTTATTATTATCAAACGTGAGCGATACTTCAGCCAAGTTTGCGGCTTTACGATTTTTCGTTCCATTAAAAATGATATTTTCCATTTTTTCTGAACGGAGCATCCGTGTACTTTGCTCTCCCAAAACCCAACGTATTGCATCTACAACATTTGATTTTCCACAACCATTAGGACCCACGATAGCCGTGACGCCTTCATTAAAGTTGATGGTGATCTTGTCGCCGAAGCTTTTGAATCCTTTTATTTCTAGTTTGGTTAACTGCATTTATACTACAATTTTTCTGCATTAAATAGGAAACGAAATTAAGAAATAAGTTCAACTTATTCGCACGATTTTGCGATTCAAAAGCATAAGTTTTGGTAACCTGATGGTTATGTCTGATTATGAAAATTGTTCATCGAATACCATTAACAACATCCTGCTTCACTGTCGCAGCTAGGACCTTCATTATCATTCATAATGATTGCCGGTTTGGCATCATCATAGGCTTGACGAAGTGTTTTCTCAAACATTTCTAAAGGTTGTGCTCCTGCGATTCCAAATTTTTGGTTGAAAACAAAAAACGGAACACCACGTAAACCTAAGTTGATGCCTTCTTGAATATCTTGTGTCACTTCGTAGGCAAAGCGGTCACTGTGTAGCAGCTCTTCAACAGCTATTTGATCTAGACCTATTTCTACAGCGAGTGCAGTTAAACTGTCGATATGATTGATATCTTTACCTTCACTAAAATGAGCTTTAAATAAGCGCTCTTTTAATACATTGCCCTGACCGATTTCTTGAGCGAAATGAATGAGGCGATGTGCATTTAAGGTGTTAACGATCAATGATTTTTCAAAATTAAAGTCAATATTCAGAGACTTGCCGATGGACTGGACTTGATGCATCATGCCCAAAGTCTCTTCTTCACTCAATCCTTTAGCATCTTTGATGTACTTAACTGCGGGTATGCCTGCTGCATCTTGTGGAAATTGAGGATGCAATTGGTAGGATTTCCATACAATTTCTACTTCATCACGATGTGGAAAGGATGCTAAAGCTTGTTCTAATCTTTTTTTGCCGATATAACAAAATGGACAAACGATATCAGACCAAATTTCTATTTTCATAATATGTGCTTAATAATGGGAACACTCTTCATTAGAGGGTTCCCAGAAATATATCTAGTTAAATTTAATAATAAAATCTTCTTGGAGCGGTCTCACTTTTTTCATGTTCACTAACCAGTCATGAGTTTCATCACGATAGCCGATTGCTATGATGGACACTGATTTAAGACCTAATTTATTCAGTTCAAGTAAGGCATCTAATTGTTCATTGTTGAAACCTTCCATAGGAGTGGCATCAATCTTTTGCTCTGCTGCAGCTGCTAATGCCAATCCAAAACCAATATAAGCTTGACGCGCAGCATGACTAAATTGCTGTTCTTGAGACAGTGCTGATAATTGTGCGAATAAGTTATTTTTGTAATCATCTGCAAAGTTTAATGGTAATCCTCTTTCTTCTGCTTGTTGTGTAAAAGTTGCTTCGACACGTTCTTTTGTATAGGCATCGTACGCTGCAAATACCAAGATATGTGAACTATCGACGATTTGTGATTGTCCATATGCGATGGGCTGGATTTTAGCTTTCAATTCTGGATCAGAAATTTCAATGACGCGAAAAGGATGTAATCCAGAGGAAGTAGGAGCTAGGCGAGCAGCTTCTAAAATGTAGTCAATTTTTTCTTGTGCTACAGGAGTGCCATTCATTTTCTTGGTGGCATATCTCCATTTTAAATCTTCTAATAAACTCATGTTAGTTATTATGATGTTTTAATGATATAATAAATCCTTGAATCGCATCTGTTAAAATTGGAGACACTTCTTCTGGATTGGTTTCTTTGTTTGATAGAAATTCAATAGTAATAATGCCATGTAAAATCGACCAAAAGGTTTTGAACTTTAAATACAGATCGATCTGATCGACATTATTTTCTGTTATACATTTAGAAATGCAAGTTAACATGACAGTAGATGTTGCTTTCATTTCTTTAATACTGTTAACGACCTCGCATTGTGGAATGCCTAATCCAAACATAATTTCATAACATTTTTTATGTTCAAGGGCAAATTTCCAGTATGATGTGGCGATGTTGTATAAATTGTCGTCAGCATTTTTATTGAGGTCCACGGCAGAAGCGAGTTGCTCTGCCATCATCGCAAAACTTTGTCTAGTAAAATAAGCAATAATGGCATCTTTGTTTTCAAAGTGCTTATAGATCACGGGTACACTGTACTCGATAGCATCGGCAATTTTACGAATCGAAAGTGCCTGCCAGCCCTCTTCCTCTACAATAAGCCATGACTGTTCAATTATTTGTAATTTAATTTTTTCTAAATCTCTTAATTTGCGCTCTACAACCCCCATCTAAACTTCATTAGTTAACAGTGTTAGCAAAATTAACAATGATTTTTAAAACCTGAATATCATGCCAAATTTACTACACTCATATGACAGATGCTCCTACCATGACAAGCGATATTTTGATCATTCTATCAGATGCTCTCCATATTTTCAACTATCGGATAATATCATCTGGCTATGAGTCCTATACTTTTTATTTACTTAAATTTTAGTTATTTATAAAATAAAATATAATACATGTTAACTAATATTTTGCGCATAACATTTTGTTATATCTAAAAAAATTAGTACATTTGTGGTTGGTGCAAAATTAAATGCTCTATGATGGCTTTAATTTTGGTCAGTTCTTGAATAGCACTCATGAAAAAAAATAAATTTTTTTTCTCTTCCATACGTTTCTTGCTATTTTAAAAATTGACTTCATAGTTTTGATTCATCCATATATTGGTTCTTCTCCACCAATTTAGGTTGCTGGTCATATTTTATGCTAGTGAACTAAGACTTCAAAACTGAGCATCATCGTTTATTCACACGTGGGGCAAGAATTGCCAGCGTCTTATTCAATTCACTTTAATTTATTATTATGTTAGGATTTATTATTAAATTTTTATTGACGGTAGTTATTTCAACTTGGTTAATCATGCAAAATGCAACTGGAAACTTACTAAGCTTACCTGTACTTTTTGCAGCATTGGCGTTTGGTTTGTTTATCTGGGATGCCATTATTTCTTATCGTAAATCGGAGGAAAGAAAGGAAAATATACAGCATTTGAATGATTTTTTTAAATATAAACAAAGTAAATACCGTGGTTTATAAAACTTGGTTTCTATTGGAACATCCAATTTAATGCAGTGTCGATTTTTATCCACTGCATTTTTTTACGCTCTTTAATTAAAAAGAACGTAAAAAAGAGTTGATTTCCTGGTTGAATTTTTTGGGTTCTTCTAAATTAGGCAAATGACCAGATGCTGCAAATTCAACGTATTTAACATCTGCTATCCCCTCCAGTAAGCTATTAATTTGCTTTTCATTTACCAATTTATCTTCTTTTCCCTTAATCACGAGAGTGGGAACAGTAATAGACGATAGCATTTCCGTGGTATCTGTTCGAGCTGCCAAAGCTAATTGCGTAGCACAGATGCTCGCCAAATCGTTTCTTCTGATCGAACTTTTAATCACTTCAATCGCTTGAGGATTGTCGGATAATGTTTTCTTGGAAAAAATAGTTTCAATAAATCCTAAAGAAAAGGGACGCTTACCATATTTCAGTAATGCTTGGATCGAGTCAAAACGTTTTTGTTTGCCTTGATTATCATCGGCAAATGCGTGCGTGTCGCTTAAAATAAGTCCTTTTATTTTATCACTCTTTAATTCATAGGTCCGAAGTGCAATATAACCTCCCATGGATACGCCACAAAGCACAACATTATTTAAATTTAAATGAGTGATCAATTTGATTAAATCCTTTGCGAATACATCGATACTAAAAAATCCATGCCCTCGAGTGCTATGTCCATGTCCCCTAATATCAATTGCAATACCAGTCATTGTTTCATCCAGATCCAATAGTTGTTCACGCCACATGTTTTTGTTAAATGGAAATCCATGTAAAAATATAATCGTCTTTTGCGGCATATGCAGCTTGCTTGGTCTTATCATGTAAGAAATGCTGATATCATCGATGCGTATTTTGCTTAGTTTCGTTTCCTTTTGGAACATAGGATCGTCTTTATGAAAAAAAATATTAAAAAAATAACTCCTGTAAATGTAATACTATCAATAAGATAAAAAAAATATTAGTTTTTTTGATCAAAAAAGTTGGAAAATAGTTTGCAGAATTGAAAAAAGTCCCGATATTTGTATCACCAAACAAAAGGGTATGACTTTTAAACAAGTCAAATTAAAATGCACTCATGGCTCAATTGGATAGAGCACCTGACTACGGATCAGGAGGTTAGGGGTTCGACTCCCTTTGAGTGCACAACTACAAAAGCTTAGTCTGATAAAGATTAAGCTTTTTCTTTTTTCTATATCTTTCCTATCATCTGTCATCTATTTTCTCGGAGCCCACTAATAGTGTAAGGGATATCAATTATGTTATATAATATGATGTTTGATTTTTTATGACGATCATAAGCCAAGACCAAATTGAGATACTGCTGCTATACATAAAAGAGAGAAAATAATTTTTACGCTATTATTGTAGTTGATCATCAGGTATGATATTAATATTCCAGTTTTAACTTCTGATTGTTGATAGCTGAGACGTTTTGTACATGATCTATAATGTGGTATCAGGAAGCTTCTGAGATCGATTATAAGTAATCATTAAAGTATTCGATAAGCGATTATTTATTTTGTTTCATTATCAGACTATTAGATAAAATTTGAAAAAAAAATTTGGAGGCAGTGCTATTTTGCCTATATTTGCATCACCAAAACGGAAGAACAGCAATGAAGATGACGTAATGGTTGACGCGCTCATGGCTCAATTGGATAGAGCACCTGACTACGGATCAGGAGGTTAGGGGTTCGACTCCCTTTGAGCGCACTATTTGAAAAGCCTAATCAATATAGCGATTAGGCTTTTATTTTTTTACTCTATTACTCTAAATACTACTATGCTAAACCTTGTAATATTTGGCCCTCCGGGGGCAGGGAAGGGAACACAATCGCAGAAACTTATCGATAAATATCAGTTAGTTCATGTTTCAACGGGTGATATCTTTAGAGCTCATATTCAAAACCAGACAGCTCTAGGTAAACAAGTAAGTCAGATTATTGCTGACGGAAATTTGGTACCTGATTCGATTACGATTGCGATGTTGGAAGAGGAAGTGAAGAAAAATCCGGAAGCGAAAGGATTTATTTTTGATGGTTTTCCACGTACAGTGGCACAAGCCGAAGCGTTGGATGAATTTCTAACCGGTATTAACTCTTCTATTTCTGTAGTTATTGCTTTAGATGTGAATGAAGAAGAATTAAAAACACGCATTGCCAAGCGTCAGGAGATTTCTGGACGTGCAGATGATGCAGCAGATAAATTGGTAAAACGTATTGATGAATATTTCACCAAGACAATTCATGTTTTACCCTATTATGAAGCACAGGGTAAATTGTCCAAAGTAAACGGTATCGGTGATATTGATTTTATTTTCGGAGAGTTAACTGCTATTATTGACAATTATTAAATAAGGAAACGGAAACGTTTTACTAACAAACATATTTTATTTCTATGGCGCAGGGTTCGAATTTTGTTGATTATGTGAAGGTGTGTTGTCGATCGGGACACGGAGGATCTGGCTCAGCGCACTTGCATCGAGATAAAACAACCATGAAAGGTGGACCTGATGGTGGTGATGGAGGCCGTGGAGGTCACATTATTCTAAAAGGGAATACACAATTATGGACGTTATTACACCTTAAATATAGAAAGCATATCATTGCTTCTAGTGGTGAATCTGGTAGCTCAGCTACAAGTACAGGTGCTTCGGGTAAGGATGAAATTCTAGAAGTTCCTGCTGGTACAGTTGCTAAAGATGCTGAAACCGGAGAAGTTTTATTTGAAATTACCGAAGATGGTGAAACGCAGATTTTAACTCCTGGTGGTAAAGGTGGATTAGGAAACTGGCACTTTAAATCTTCTACACAGCAAACTCCTCGTTTTGCACAACCAGGTATGCCTGGTCAGGAACGCTGGATTATCTTGGAATTGAAAGTATTAGCTGATGTGGGATTAGTAGGGTTTCCAAATGCCGGAAAATCAACGCTTTTATCTGTTGTTTCTGCTGCTAAACCAGAAATTGCCAATTATCCTTTTACAACTCTGGTTCCCAATTTAGGTATTGTGAGCTACCGTGATGGCAAATCTTTTGTCATGGCAGATATTCCCGGTATTATTGAAGGTGCTTCAGAAGGAAAGGGCTTGGGATATCGATTTTTAAGACATATCGAACGAAATTCTGTTTTATTATTTATGGTACCTGCTGATACAGAACGTACCATAAAACAGGAGTATGATATTTTATTGAACGAGTTATCTGTTTATAATCCTGAACTTCGTGATAAACCAAAATTATTGGCGATTACGAAGTCGGATATGCTGGATGAAGAATTGGAACGTGAGATGGAAAAAGAAGTTCCGGAAGGATTGCCACATATTTTCATATCATCGGTTGCAGGTAAAAATATTTTGCAATTGAAGGACATGATCTGGAAAGCTATTAATTCATAATCATTCGTATATGGATAAGAAAGGCGATTGCAAAACAGCAATCGCCTTTCTTATTTTAAATTCATACAACATTGTATCATTATGATCAATTTAATGCTTTTAAGCGCAGATATCGTGGCAAATAGGAGTACTGTTGCGCAAAGCAACTTCGATTTGAATTACTTCTGCTATATGGTTAGCAAAAATAACGAACACTGACCATGTCATCCTATGCGAAAGGTTAAAGAGGGGTGTTTGTTCGTGATATGGTATCTTTTTAAAGTAGCGGGATTCATCATCGTGGCCGATACAAATAGGTGCAGCTGGTTGGTTCTCTTTTTTGTGAATGTAGCATCTGGATATTCATCAATATACTCTGCTTATATGGGCATAGGATAGGATTATCGCATAAATAGCATTGAAAATGGATAACAAATACATGGTTTTCGTGCTGAAATTTAATTTATTACGTCAATAAATTTGGAATATCACAATTAAATAAAAAAAGTCTTTTTACTTTGATGATTTTGTTATACCTTTGTCTCCTGTGAAAATTGAAGTAAATGCTTTCGCAAATGTTATAAAGAACGATAAATTCGTTATCGTTAAATCAATTTTTTAGTTGATAATTTAGCCCATTTAGGGCTTTTTTTATACACCAAACTTCGATCAAGCAAGGAATTATTAAAAACAATTTTATATTTAATAAATAATGACCAACTACAGCAAATTGCCTGCAATTTTAGTTTTAGAAGACGGAACAGTTTATCACGGAAAGGCAGCGGGTAAAATTGGAACGACTACTGGCGAGATTTGTTTCAATACCGGAACTACAGGTTATCAAGAGATTTTTACCGACCCTTCATACTTCGGACAAATCATGGTAACAACCAATGCCCATATTGGTAACTATGGAATTGATGAAGATGACACAGAATCAGGTAAGATTCAAATAGCAGGACTAGTTTGTAAGAATTATAATATTAACTATAGTCGTAAAATGGCTGATGAATCTATTCAAAGCTATTTTGAAGAAGGAAATCTAGTTGGTATTTCTGATATTGATACGCGATCTTTAGTACGTCATATCCGCAACAAAGGGGCTATGAATGCGATTATTTCATCTGAGAATTTAGATGTTGAATCTTTAAAAGCAACATTAGCTACTGTTCCATCTATGGATGGACTTGAATTATCATCTCAGGTATCGACTACCGAACCTTATTTCTACGGTAATGAAGATGCTCCGGTTCGTGTTGCAGTACTAGATCTAGGTATTAAGAAAAATATTCTTCGCAATTTCGATCAAAGAGAAGTTTATGCCAAGGTATTTCCTGCTAAAACAACTTTTGCTGAAATGCAAGAATGGAATCCTGCTGGATATTTTATCTCTAATGGTCCTGGTGATCCATCTGCGATGAGTTACGCAATACAAACCGTAAAAGACATTTTAGCAGCAGATCAGCCTATGTTTGGAATTTGTCTAGGGCATCAGATATTGGCCTTAGCAAATGATATTCGTACTCAAAAAATGCACAATGGACATCGTGGTATCAATCATCCTGTGAAAAACATCATTGCCAATCGTTGTGAAATTACATCGCAGAATCACGGTTTTGGTGTAGTTGCAGAAGATATTGAACAGTCTGATAAAGTTGAAGTAACCCATATCAACTTAAATGATCAATCGATTGAAGGTATCCGTGTGATCGGTAAAAATGCATTCTCGGTACAATATCACCCAGAGTCATCACCTGGTCCACATGATTCACGTTATTTATTTGATGATTTCATTGAATTGATAAAAAAATAATGAATACGTATAAGAGAGGGGTTAGCGATTTGCTAACCTCTTTTTTTGTTCTTTAGCTATTCATTCTTGCCATAAAATTGTGTTTTACGTTTTTTAATCAGCCCAATTTTATTTATATTTGATTATTAAATCAGAATATAATTTTTTAGTGTAAAAATTACACTAAGTATTGTATAAAATACTATATAAAAAGTTTAAACCAATATTACAATGAGTTTAATTATTGATGTACATGCGCGTCAGATTTTGGATTCGCGCGGAAATCCTACTATCGAAGTAGATGTAACGACACAGAATGGTTTCGTTGGACGTGCTGCAGTACCTTCTGGTGCTTCTACAGGTGTTCACGAAGCAGTAGAGTTGCGTGATGGTGATAAATCAAAATACTTAGGTAAAGGTGTTTTGAAAGCAGTAGAAAATGTAAATACTAAAATTGCTGAAGCTTTGGCAGGTGTTGACGTTTTTGAACAAAATGCAATTGACAAAATCATGATTGATTTGGACGGCACTGAAAATAAAGGAAATTTAGGCGCTAATGCTATTTTGGGTGTTTCTTTAGCTGTTGCAAAAGCTGCTGCGCAAGAGTCTCGTCAACCTCTATACCGTTATATTGGTGGTGTTAATGCCAATACATTACCTATTCCGATGATGAACATCATTAATGGTGGTTCTCACTCTGATGCTCCTATTGCTTTCCAAGAGTTTATGATTATGCCAGTAGGTGCACCTTCATTCTCAGAAGCTTTGCGCTGGGGAACAGAAGTATTCCATAACTTGAAAAAGATTTTACATGACCGTGGTTTATCTACAGCAGTAGGTGATGAGGGTGGTTTTGCTCCAACTTTTGATGGTACTGAAGATGCTATTGAAACTGTTTTAAAAGCTATCGAAGCAGCAGGTTACAAACCAGGTTCTGATATCTGTTTGGCTTTAGATTGTGCTGCATCTGAATTTTATGTAAACGGAAAATACGATTATACTAAATTTGAAGGTGATAAAGGTGCTATCCGTACTTCTGAAGAGCAAGTTGCTTATTTAGCAGAATTGACTGAGAAATATCCGATTATTTCTATTGAAGATGGTATGCAGGAAGATGACTGGTCTGGATGGAAATTGTTAACTGAAAAAGTCGGTGCAACGATCCAGTTAGTTGGTGATGATTTATTTGTTACGAATACAAAACGTTTGCAACAAGGTGTTGATACCGATACTGCAAACTCAATCTTGGTAAAAGTTAATCAAATTGGATCTTTGACGGAAACAATCAATGCGGTTACTTTGGCACAGCATTCAAATTATACGTCAGTAATGTCGCACCGTTCTGGAGAGACTGAAGATTCGACAATTGCTGATTTAGCTGTTGCATTGAACTGTGGTCAGATTAAAACAGGTTCTGCTTCACGTTCGGATCGTATGGCTAAATACAATCAATTATTACGTATTGAAGAAGAATTAGGTGCAAATGCACGTTTTATTGGTAAAAACTTCCGTTTTGCTAAAAAATAATCTTTTTAATAAAGCATAAAAGTAAAAAGCCTAGTCATTTGATTAGGCTTTTTGATTTTTTCCAGTTCTAGGCGTTACCTTTATTTGGACAAACGATACTTAGACCAAACTCTGCATTTAATTGTTGAATAAAATAAGTTGCCAATAGAGGAGACTCCACTTCTATATTTTGGTGGATAAAGAAATATAACTTTTGCAGTCCTGCTTTTCTCCATTGTTTAATAACCGCAATCCATTCATCCAATCGAGAGTAATCCGAAGCATGATTGGCACCAACATACCGTATAAAGGCGATAGGTGTAGTCAAGCGCATGTGCAATAGGTCACGCCGCCCTGCTGTATCAACCAAGACATTTGTAATACTAAACTCTTCAAGTAGTTGAAAGTAAGCCTCAGCTATTTTGGGATCTGAAAACCATTCCTGATTTCGTACTTCTACTGCTAGTGGAAGACCTTTTGGAAATTTTGACAGAAACTCACGCAAGCGTTCCATGTCTTTTGGTTTATAGTTATCGTGCATCTGCAAAAAAATCATCCCTAACTTCTCTTCGAAAAAAACGATATTGTCAGTAAATTCTTTTACTTTTTCTTCGGTATTCAATAGACGACTATAATGACTGATAGACTGCGGTATTTTAGGAAAAAACTTAAAATCTGCAGGTGTCTTATTCTTCCAAGTTTCTACTTGCTCCTTGGATGGTGCATGGTAGAAAGTTGCATTTAATTCAATACTATTAAATTGATTGCTGTAATAAGTGAGTTCATCTTTAGTTCCTCTTGGATAGAAGCCTTTCAATTCTGTCTTATTCCACTTGGCACAGCCCACATAAACTTCAAAGGATGCTTTATTCTTATGCTGCTTGAGTAATTTCAATGTTTCAGGGGAGATCGCTGGTAAGGTAAAATCAATATCCTGGGGGTTCGTGACTTGTCCAAATTTCATATTTTATGTTTTTATACTTTATAACAAATTAAGCGTCATGAAGTTTAATTATACTATACAACTTTTCATTTCCAATTTGCCATGGGATCGAACATGTTAATATATTGAATCGTTTGATTCTTGAAATCATAGATAGATACCTCTTCCATTGGGTGCACCTCTCGGATGAAAAAATCAACATACATCTTGTTATTTTCTTAAAAAAAGGATTGATTTTGATTAAGTATTAATGTAATTCATCCCAAAATTCCTGAAATTGTTGTTTCAGTTGTGCTAATTCAAGTTCCAATGTTTCAATTCTTTTTTGTAGAAGTGCAGTGCTTTCCGATGTAGCAGGAGTTTGTTCAAATTGTTCCAGATCAACGTCGCCTAACAGATGAATATATCTGATTTCTTTATGTCCTGGTTGTTTATCGAGTGCTCTTACGAATCCTTCTGCTGCTAACTTATCTAACTGGGCTGTGATATCCTCTAAAGCTTCAAAATCGTAAAGACGTCCTGAATTGGAGTTTATTTCGCCTGCAGTTAACGGTCCACGTAGTAAGAGTAGACATATAATCGCTAATTCTGATGGTACCAACGGAAATTGTATGGCAAAATTGTGTTTATACTTGGTCACGCGGCTTCCACCACCCACAACATGTGCAATAAGTCCTTTTTTCTTTAATATGGCTAAGGTATTGATAATGGTTTCATCGGAGTATTGTACGACGGGTCTTCTAGCGGTTTTTTGATTGCAGGCGCTTTGGAGACCGTTCAGTGACATCGGATAATATTCTGGAGTGACCTTTGACTTTTCGATCAAAGCGCCTAATACACGCTGCTCTTCGGTTGATAATTGTGGTTTGGTGCTAAGTTCCATAAATGTAATGAGTTGAAATCAAATATGCTATTTTTTATAGGGGGAAACAATTATTTTTAAATATTATCCACAATAAAAACCAATAAATATCCTTTTTATTATCTTAGTGAAGTTTTAAATATACTGCTTTGTTGAAGATTGCGTTCCATCCCGAATATATTCATCCCGTACGAGAAGGTCATCGATTTCCGATGGAAAAATATGAATTGATTCCTTTACAGCTTTTACATGAAGGTGTTGTGAGAAAGGAAAATTTTTTCGAACCTGCTCTGGCTTCTTTTGAAACAGCATGTCTAGCTCACGACCCTATATATGTTCGGGATATCTTTGATTTGACATTAAACGCTAAAATGATTCGTAGGATCGGTTTTCCTTTGACAAAAAGTCTTGTTGATCGCGAACGCTATCTGGTCGATGGTACCATTCAGTGTGCGCTGTATGCACTAAAATATAATATTTCTTTTAATATTGCAGGAGGGACACACCATGCAGGCTATGACTTTGGTGAAGGATTTTGCTTGCTTAATGATCAAGCTGTGGCAGCGCGCTATTTGCTTAATAAGCAGTTAGCAAACAGAATTTTAATCATTGACTTGGATGTACATCAAGGAAATGGAACAGCACATATTTTTCGTGATGATGACCGTGTGTTCACGTATTCTATTCACGGAGATAAAAACTTTCCATTTATCAAAGAACAGTCGGATTTGGACATTCCTGTTGCTGATGGTCTCGAAGATGATGTATATTTGCAACTATTAGGTGATTCTTTGCCGCTAATTTTTAAAAAGGTAAAACCCGATTTTGTCTTTTACCAAGCGGGTGTGGATATACTGGCAACGGATAAATTAGGCAAACTCAAACTATCTCCTGAGGCTTGCCGGATGCGTGATGAATTTGTTTTTACCCTTTGTGTGACCAATAAAA
Source organism: Sphingobacterium sp. MAE (assembly GCF_056711605.1). Lineage (NCBI taxonomy): Bacteria > Pseudomonadati > Bacteroidota > Sphingobacteriia > Sphingobacteriales > Sphingobacteriaceae > Sphingobacterium > Sphingobacterium sp. MAE. Next base: position 1,753,208 of record NZ_CM160044.1, read on the forward strand.
TCCCTGTTCAGGTCAGTATGGGGGGAGGATATTCTATGCATATCAGAGATATTGTCAATGCACATTGCCAAACATTTAAGATCGCTGTCGATTTATATAATTTTTAATAATACAGATTTAAATAAGAACTATGTTTTTTCATCAAGATGCTACTTTTGATCAACTTGCTATCCACCGTGTAGGAAATAAGTCGCAGGAAGAATTTTATATTTTATCGGAACAACCTGTTCCTTTGGAAAATGACGAAGTGCTGCCTCCTCTTCTGATGCACTACTTTATGAGTCCTTTTGCAAAAGTAAATGAGGTATATCGCTTGTTTCATCCCAATGGGGAGCTGGAACTGAATGAAATTTATCACTTTACCAAACAGTTCTTCAAGGAGCAATTACCTTTTCATGAATTTTCTCAACAAGTAGCAAAGCATCTGTATGAGGTCTGTATGCATCCTAAGATTAAACCGGGTGAAGTATATGTGGTCTCTTTAAAAAATATACAGATTGAAGGAGAAAATCATGATGCAATCGGAATTTTTAAATCAGAAAATAAGGAAACTTATCTCAAGGTTTATCCAAATCAAGGTGGTTTTCAACTGGATTACGAAGAGGAAGCGATTAATATCAATAAACTGGATAAAGGTGTCATCATTGTGAATGTTGAAGAGGAGGAGGGATTCAAAGTACTGGTTGTGGATCAAACCAATAAAACCGAGGCTGTCTATTGGAAAGATGATTTTCTAAATATTAAAATTCGAAATGATGATTTTAATCAAACTGGCAATTATCTAAAGGTCTACAAAAACTTTGTAAATGAGAAGTTGGATGATATGTTTGAGCTAGAAAAGGCTGATAAGATTGATCTGCTCAACAAATCATTGAATTACTTCAAAGAGAAAGAGACTTTTGATCAAGAAGAATTTGAAGAGGAAGTAATCGGTAATCCTATTGCGGCAACCATGTTTAATGACTTCAGATCTGGGTTTGAAGATGAATTTGATTCCCCTTTTCAAAGCAGTTTTGATATAGCAGATAAAGCCGTCAAGAAAATGGAAGCTTCTTATAAGACAGTATTAAAGCTGGATAAAAATTTTCATGTTTATTTGCATGGGAAACGAGAATATATTGAAAAGGGATTTGATGAAGAAAAGGGAATGAACTATTATAAGCTATATTTTGAAAATGAGAGCTAAATTTTAAATGAAGTATATGTTAAGGAAATCACTTATTTGTTTTGCAATACTGTGTTCTATTATTGCAGTAATCACTATTCTGGAAAAGAATACTGTTTTTATTGAACACTATTATTCAAGAATGTGGTATCCTTTTTTTTCATATTTGCCACAAGCTATTTTTGGTTATCTACCTTTTAGTATTGGAGACTTATTTTATTTTTTTGCGGTTTGTTTCCTTTTGATGTTAGTGTTTACCGTTATTAGGCATCTTTTAAAAAAGAGATACGCTCATGCGGGTAGATTCCTGGTGTATCTTATTAATGTAATTTTGGGCTTATACTTGTTTTTTTATATAAGCTGGGGGATGAACTATTACCGGACACCCATTGTTCAGAATACCGGTTTAAGCACAGATAGTCTAAAGTTAGCTGATTATCTTGTCGTTTTGGAAGCATGTCTCGATTCGACAAATGTTTTACGCGCCCAGATAAATCCAAAGCAATGGGAGCATCAGGATGCAAAAATAAGAAGAGAGATGGTGGAGTTAGTGTATTCGGATACCACTTTTCAATCTTTTCTTTCAAAGACTTTAGTCGGTGCAAAGGGACCTCTCAATAGTAACTGGGTTTCCTATTTTGGTGTCTCAGGATATTTTAATCCTTTTACGCATGAAGCACATGTCAATACTGCAATGCCTGTTTTTTCCAGCCCTTTTACGTATGTTCACGAATTGGCACATCAACAGGGGGTGGGGTTTGAAGATGAGGCAAATTTTATTGCCTATGTTCGACTGAAAAATCATCCAGAGCTTTTTTACCGCTATTCTAGCTATTTACAAACAACATCGTATATGCTACAGGAGCTGAGGGGGATCGATGAGGAATTGTTTGCCAATTATAAAAACAGGCTTTCACAACTTGTATTAGATGATCTGAAGCAGGAGGCTGTTTTTTGGAGTAATTATACAGGTTGGACTAATAAAGTCTTTGGCATCTTCTATAACGGCTATTTAAAACATAATAATCAGCAAGAAGGATTGGCGCGTTATGATAGAATGACCAAGCTGGTGGTCGCTTATGAATTAAAGCTGAAAGGTTGTCGTTAGACTAACATGTATCTAATAAAAATAGCGAGCCATGGCTCGCTATTTTTATTTTATGGTAATAATTTCTGTCTTACCATCTATACCCGGACTTCCAGAGAAGATCTGTCCCTGAGGAAGACCTCGTAATCCAGCTGGTGCCTGTCTCACACGATCATAAATTGATCGAAGATCACTTGTTGCATTGACATTTTTACCTCCGCCTTCGTTAGCGATCTGAAGATAATTGGGTTGCTTCTTGTTTTCCCTTTGTGGTACGATACTATTTTCTGAAAGTGATAACTTTACATTTCCACCGTTTCCATTTGGAAATGTTCTTGTTCCGTTAAAGGCATTATCTCCTTTCGCTACAATGTATAGCGATCCTAACTTTTGGAAATTTGCTTGAATATCAAAATTTGATCCATTGTTTTTACTATCGGTACCTGAAATGGAAGCATTGTTGCCAATAATGGCATGCCCAATAGTGAGATTGACATTTTTATTCGCATAAAACATCAAAGACGCTTTATCTCCCATGATTAAGGTGTCAATATGTAAATTGATTGTTGAATCAGATGATTTGGTATTGTAGACTTTTTTAGCCTTTTTCCCAATTTCCAATTTGCTGATGTGCTCTACATTACTTTGTGCATATGACTGAAATGCCAGAAAGGCACATGTTAGTATTGTTATTATTTTTTTCATAGCTATTTGTAATTTTTGTTAAATAACATCTATTTGACGAATAGCGTTTTTGAAAGTTTAATGCGCTACTTCATATACTGAACAATTAATTTAGCTGTTTTGTTTGAGGCACCTGGTTGACCTAATTTTTGCGCCAATATTTCATAATTTTCCAGTACGCTAGCCCGATATTCAGGCTTATTGATCAATTGATCTAATTCCTGTGCAATATCATAGGTGGTACAATCATCTTGGATAAGCTCTCGGACAGATAGATAGTCGTTGATCAAATTGACCAAGGAGATAAACTTTACTTTGATCACAAGTTTTGCAATCCAGATGGACAGCGCATTAGCCTTGTAAACCACCACCTGAGGGACTTTAAGAATTCCTGTTTCTAAGGTGGCTGTTCCACTTGTCACGACCGCTGCTTCGGCATGTTTCAGTAGATCATAGGTGGCATTAAATACAATTGGAATCTGTTGGTCCCCAAGGTACTGTTGATAATAAGATTTATCAAAATTAGGAGCACCAGCGATGACAAATTGATGCATAGGGAAGAGGTACGTTAAATTGGCCATGACGGGTAACAATTTAGCAATTTCCATCTTACGACTTCCCGGAAGTAGCGCGATAATAGGCCTTTCTGAAAGTTGATGCTCGGCAATGAAATTAGGGTTGAATTGATAGGAAGAAATCGCATCTAAGAGTGGATTTCCGACATAATCAACGGGCATTCTCCATTTTTTATAGAAATCTACTTCAAAGGGAAGAATACAGAACATGTGATCTACGACTCGTTTGATTTTAACGACTCGCTTTTGATTCCATGCCCATACTTTAGGGGAGATATAATAACAGGTTTTAATACCTTTTTTCTTCGCAAAATCTGCAATTTTTAGATTGAATCCAGGAAAATCGATTAAAATAACGCAGTCTGGATTTTGTTTGATGATATCTTCCTTAACCTTTTTTAGATTTTTTGAAATGGTGCCTAAATTTTTTAAAACTTCTACAAATCCCATAAATGCCATTTCAGAAGTGTGAATCAGGGCTTTTTGATTGGCAGATTCCTCCATTTGCGTACCACCAACGATACTAAAAGTAGCTTCGGGGTCTTCAATTTTTAATGCATTGATTAGGTTTGCACCGTGTAAATCTCCTGAAGTTTCGCCTGCTATTAGATAATATTTCATTTGCTCGATTCTATTCAATAATAGGGTTAAACTTAGATAAATTTGGTTAAATCCGCAATTTAAATGCGGATTTAACCAAATTTATCAGTTATCTCGTTTTTATAGATCATTATTTTTTTTGGGGTATTCACTATGTATTTTTCATATTTTATTTATGCATGCTTCATTCCATTGAATTTTTTCTCATAAATAATGGAATTTTTAAATATAAAAATAACAATGCCTCGCTGTTAATATGAGATGATAGTTACCGGCTTTTTCCATAAATAAATACTACTTGGTTGATGCATAATGATTTTCCAAATAAATGTTTCTATATTTAATTGAGATTTAGCATGTATAGATCTTTAATATTACTTTTGCACTATGGATAGATTTTTAGGACTTATTCGAAATAAATATTTTCTGGCGGCAATAGCTTTTACCGTATGGATGTGTTTTTTTGATCGCAATGACTTTGCAACGCAATATAGCTACCAACATCAAAAAAGTAATTTAGAACGAGAGAAGGCTTTTTATGAGAAAGAGAATCAGAGTATCATCGAAACGATTACTGACATTAGATCTGATCAACGTGAAGTCCAGCGTATAGCGCGAGAAAAGTATAAGATGAAGAAGGAAAATGAAGACGTTTATATCGTGACAGAGGTGGAACCCAAAGAAAAAGAATAATATATCATGCTACTCGCTGGTTTATGGTCATAAGCGCATTGATAATATCAAAAAAAGGCTGTTTCATCAATGAAACAGCCTTTTTTGATTAGTCTTTTAATTTATGTTCTTCGGCATACTCTTTTCGGATTTTCGAATGTTTCTTGCTATATACAAAATAGATAATGACACCAATTAGCATCCAAATACCTAAGCGTTCCCAAGACTCAATCGGTAAAGAAGCCATCATCAGCACACAGACAAATATTCCCAATACTGGAATAAGTGGTACAAATGGAGTTTTAAATGGTCTTTCCAAATTAGGTTCTGTCTTACGCAATACTAAGATTCCTATACAAACTAAAGTAAAGGCAAATAAAGTACCTATACTAACCATATGACCTAGATCGGATACTGGAACAAATCCTGCAAATATACTGACGAAAACCATGAAGATTAAGTTTGTTTTCCATGGGGTTTGTCTTTTGGATAAATCTGAAAATATTTTAGGTAATAAACCATCTTTACTCATGGAGTAAAATACACGGCTTTGTCCTAGCAACATAACTAAGATTACCGAAGTGTAACCTGCAATAATCGTTACGATCAGTGCTGTGTTTAGAAAGGTATATCCTGTTTTAGCAAAAGCTGTAGCAACTGGTTTTGCATCACCTTTAAATTCCGTATAAGGTGCTAAACCTGTCAATACATAAGAAAATAATACATAAAGTAAAGTACAGATAATTAATGATCCGATGATGCCTATCGGCATGCCTTTTTTAGGGTTTTTTGCTTCTTGTGCAGCAGTACTTACGGCATCAAAACCAATAAAAGCAAAAAAGACAACTCCTGCCGCTCTTAGAATTCCACTGAAACCAAAATGCCCAAAGTCATCGCTTCCGAGAAAACTCCAAAAGCCCAATTGACCACTTTTTACCAGTTCTTCACCATGGTTGACAGGAATGAATGGCGTGTGATTTGCTGGGTCTATGAATCCCCATCCTAATACGATGAAAATTAAAACTACAGCTACTTTTAATACAACTAAGATATTGTTTACAAATGAAGATTCTTCTGTACCGCGCATGAGCAGTAACGACAGCAAACAAACAATAATGATAGCAGGAACATTCACAATACCACCTTCCCAAGGTCCATGTAAAAATTGTGTTGGAATTTCAACCCCTAATGTGAGTAAGAGCTGATTGAAGTACTGCGACCAGCTTACTGAGACTGTCGCTGCGGCAAGTGCATATTCCAATACAAGATCCCATCCGATGATCCAAGCCATAAATTCGCCCATTGTTGCATATGAATAGGTATATGCCGATCCAGCAACCGGGATCATAGAGGCAAATTCGGCGTAGCATAATCCTGCAAAACCACAGCCCACAGCTGCGATAATAAAGGAAAGCACGACAGCAGGACCAGCATGATCTGCCGCTGCTATACCTGTTAGTGAGAATAATCCGGCACCAATGATTGCACCTACACCCAAAGCAATAAGACCAGAACTGGATAGTGTACGTTTTAATGTTCCCTGACCGTTAAGTTCTGCTTCTGCAATTAACTTGCTAATCGATTTTTTAAAAAGCATATATTTATTTTATAATTGAGTTGTTTTTTAAACTAATATTGATTGTCTTTTCAAAGTCAAATATAGTTTAATAAATGAAAAAAAGGGAAGTTTTTTTTATTCTCTATATTGATATTGTGATAATTAATGTTTACTACGCTTTCGTAAATTATTTTGCAAACTTGGACTTTTTAGATGTACAAATGGTAAAATTTTTATATTGGACCAAGAGATGTATATTTTAACGTTTACATATGGTGGATAAATTCCTCCACTATGCGGAATGATGGGCTGGTCAATGAACAAAATGTATTTGTTGAGATTGAAACTTATTTATTTGAGTTGGACATAAAAAGTTCATAAATAACAAAAAGCTTTTAACTGGATATGGATATTCCAGTTAAAAGCTTTTGCATTAAGGGTAAAACCAAAGAATTACTTTCGTTTGTTGGTATTGAATTTCTTGTAGGAATCCATCACATAAATTTTGATATCCTCTGCTGAGGCTTGCTCAATGAATTTATAGCTAGGTCTGTATTGCTCTTTAAAAAGAGCTAATTCAGGATCTCTAAGCGGAGTTAGAGACTGGATTAAATCTGTTGTGAATTTGCGATCAATAACTCTTTTATGCTGTTCTTCAACTAAGAGTTTATAGTTTTGACGTGCCTTCTTTGCATCTTTGCCAAATATGCGGGAAGGGGAAAGACGGATTCCTCCACGTTCTTGCCCTACATCCGAATATTTACCAGCGAGTTTTGTTGCCTCTATTTCTGCTTTAAGACGACTATCGGTCATACGTTCAATATATACTTCATTCAGTTCGATCGCATTGTTTAGTCGATTGAGATAAATTCTTTTAACACCATAATCATATACAAAGACTGTATCTTTTTCATAACCAGTTGCTTCAATCGCTAAGTAGTCATTCAATTGAACATCAATGGCAAAATTACCTTCTTGATCTGTCTCTACCGTTGTATTGGTACGTAGATTTTTAATTGAAACTCCACCTATTCTTTGACTGCTTGTGAGTTCCAGCGTAATCCCTTTTACCTTTTCTTGTGCTCGCACTTCAGTAAAAAGACTACTAACACCTAGCATGGTAAATAGGCTTAAACTATGTATAATTGTTATATTCATTTTCAGTGTTTTATTATCAAAAATACATAATTATAAGGAGTAATGTGCTTAAAACGATTTTTTTTAAATAAAAATCTCCTAATTAAATGTATAGAAGATTTTTATTCTTTTATTTAGCTGTCCAGATATTGTTTTCGGGAACATGATCTGGAAAAACATGATCTGGATCCAGTTGGACAGATGTTAAAGGCTCTCGCGAATCAAGCTTGAAATCGAAAGATTTATTTCTTTCCCAAATTTCTACAGGTAATTTTTTGCGGATTTTCTTCCCAGATGCTGTTGTCGCTTCTACTACGACAGGCATTGGTAGTTTTTCTAGATTTTGAATAGTGATGACAGCACCTAGCTTAGGGTCATTTTTAATATACGATACCTGGGTAATGGCTTGATCGACACGCCAATTGTTTAGAAACCATCCGCGCCAAAACCAGTTTAAATTTTCACCTGTACCATTTTCTATGGAGCGGAAAAAATCTTCTGGAGTTGGATGTTTATATGCCCAATCTGAAATGTATTTTTTAAAAGCAAAATCAAAACGCTCTTTGCCGATGATCTCGTTGCGCAGTAATTTTAATCCATAAGCTGGTTTGTAATAAAGTAAAACACCAATATTACGTTCGTCCATGCTTTGTGGTGTATTCATAATCGCTTCCAATCGCGGATCGGTAAATCGAACTGCTTGGCTGTTTGGATCACCCACTTGTTTGAAATATTCGCCATTATTAAAACTTTCTGTTGCGATTTCATTTATGAATGAATTGAAGCCTTCATCCATCCATCCAAACTCTCTTTCATTGCTGGACACAATCATCGGGAACCAATTATGCCCAAATTCATGATTTGTGACGCCCCATAGAGATCCTGCTTTGGCTCTATTACCACAAAAGGATAACGCTGGATATTCCATTCCTCCGACGTTTGATGCTACATTGACCGCTACAGGGTAGGGGTATTCAAACCATTTATTGGAATAATGTTCAATTGCTGCTTTTGTATATTCGGACGATCTTTCCCAGGCATTGTTGCCGTTACTTTCTTCTGGATATGCGGATATAGCAAGTGATTTTTTTCCACTAGCTAAATTAATTTTTACAGCATCTAGTATAAATGATGTAGAAGATGCCCATGCAATATCTTGGGCATTATATAGACTGTACTTCCACGTTAAACTTTTTTTGTTTGGTCTTGAGTTTGCTTGAGCGACTTCTTGTGCAGAACGGATCACGATTGTTTGGTCACTATTTTTCGCGTTTTCGTATCGTTTTAACTGTTCTGACGTAAATACTTCTTGAGGATTGAGTAATTCGCCTCCGAGTACAACGATGTGATTTGCTGGCGCTGTGATTTCGACTTGGTAATTACCAAATTCGCGATAAAATTCTCCTGGTCCGGTATACGGTAGGGTATTCCAACCTCTGATATTGTCATATACACACAATCGTGGAAACCATTGTGCAATAGCAAAAATATTGCCTTTTGCTGTTTTTAATATCCCCGTACGATCGGCACCATATTCTGGAATGGTGTAGGAATACAGTATTTTAAAACCTGCTTTTCCGCCTTTAGCAGCTATTGCTTTTGGTAGTCGAATTTGCATGCGGGTATCTGTAATGATATAATCCACGGGATTACCTGCTTGATCAGTAACTGATGCTACAGTATATCCTCCATCAAAGTTGGTGTTGGCATCGCCGTACCTGCTTTTTGTCAATGGTGTAATAGCAGTCCCTCGACCTTCTTTGGAGAACATATTTTGGTCCAATTGCAGCCAGACATAGTCTAATTGATCGGGACTATTGTTGGTGTAGTTTATTTCGACTTTTCCTGCAATTGTATTTTTTTGATCATCTAATGTTGCCGAGATTTTATAGTCGGCATTATTCTGCCAATAGGCCGGACCTGGTTTTCCACTTGCAGAGCGAAATTCATCACCATTATTCTTGAAAAATAATGGGGCAAATGTTTCCGTATAATTGTAATTATTCTTTTGCTGAGCAACACTTAGACTTGATAAGGATAAGGACAGAATACTTATGGACAATAGGGATAATCTTTTCATACTAAATTGTAGGACTTGTTCTGCTTAAATATAGTATGAAAAGATGTATTGTTAAATTTTTTCGGTCAAATACTGTTATTGTAACGATTATTTTAGAAAGGAACTGTACTCCTTTTCATCGAATCCAACGACAAGTTGTTTACCACCTTCTATTAATGGACGTTTGATCATACTAGTATTTTTTACTAATATCTGATTTGCTGATTTCGCATCTGTAACAGCTGCTTGATCCTCAGTAGTTAATTTTCTCCAAGTTGTTCCTTTTTTATTGACTAAGATTTCCCAACTGATTTCCTTCTCCCATTCCCTTAATTTCTCTTCTGAAATTCCTTCCTTTTTATAATCGTGAAAAGTGTAATTAAGTTTGTTTTCTTCTAACCAATTAAGTGCTTTCTTTACTGTGCTGCAGTTCTTGATGCCGTATACGTGTAACATATTTTACTCTATTTTAACCAAACTTATTGAATTGGATTATATATACAAAATAATTGGGGGCAATAGTGCAATAATAATTACTTCTGATGATACTATTTGAAATGTCTAATAACTGATATAAACAGTATTTAATATTCATTATACCTATATGTTGCTGAAATGAAGATCAATCATAAGTGTTAGTGTAATATGTACACTTTATAAATTATGTAGAACAATATTTTTTTTTTAACTTAGTCCATAAATAACAAAAGCAAATTATAATATGAGCCTAAAAGATTTTAAAGGTGTATTGACGGGAGATCAAGTACAAGAATTGTTCGAATTAGCAAAAACGCATAAATTCGCATTACCTGCAGTTAATGTAACAGGCACTAACTCGATCAATGCTGTAATGGAAACTGCTAAGGCGGTTAACTCACCTGTAATTATTCAGTTGTCGAATGGTGGAGCACAATTTTACGCTGGTAAAACATTAAATAATGATGGTTTAAAAGCATGTATTCTAGGTGCTGTAGCTGCTGCGCAACACGTTCATCTATTGGCAGAGCACTATGGTGTTGCAGTAATTTTGCATACTGACCACGCTGCTAAAAAATTATTACCTTGGATCGACGGTCTATTAGATGCTGGAGAGAAATTTTTTGCACAACATGGCAAACCATTATTCTCTTCCCATATGTTAGATTTATCTGAAGAGCCTATCGAAGAAAACATCGAAATCTCTGCAAAATACTTAGCACGCATGAAACCACTTGGTATGACTGTAGAAATTGAACTGGGCGTTACAGGTGGTGAAGAAGATGGTGTTGACAACTCAGATGTTGATAGCTCAAAATTATATACGCAACCTGAAGAGGTGGCTTATGCTTACGAAGAATTATCTAAAGTTTCTGATAAATTTACTGTAGCAGCTGCCTTTGGCAATGTACACGGTGTGTATAAACCAGGAAATGTAAAATTACAACCTGTTATTTTACATAATTCACAAGAATATATTCGTGAGAAATTCAATTTAACAGCTGAAAAACCTGTTAATTTTGTTTTCCATGGTGGATCGGGCTCTTCTCCTGAAGAGATTGAAGAAGCAATTTCTTACGGTGCTATCAAAATGAATATCGATACAGATATGCAATGGGCTATGTGGGATGGTGTTCGTGAATACGAAGCTAAAAACCATGATTACTTGCAAGGTCAAATCGGCAATCCTGAAGGTGCTGATTCACCAAATAAGAAATACTATGATCCTCGCGTATGGTTACGTAAAGGTGAAGAGGCTTTCGTAACTCGTTTGAAACAAGCTTTTCAAGAGTTAAATGCGATCGATATCAATAACAAATTGTAATATCGTATACGACTGTTAAAAGCAGTTATTAAAGCGTATGAAGTGTATGTCACTTCATACGCTTTTTTTGTTAACGCTTTGTTTTTATTATTTTTGTTAAAATGTGCTAAATAGTAAGTTAAATTCACAAATGGTGCATATTTTGTATAATGATTATACGAATAGAATATATGGTTATGAAAAAATTAGGATTAGGTGCTATTTTATGTTTTATTGCCCAATTGAGTATTGCTCAGATAAAGCAAAATGTGGGAACGTTTAACTCCGTTGATGTTACGGATAAAATTCAGGTCGAATTAATACAGGGTACTTCCAATGAGGTCGTGACCGAAGGAACTAATTCTGAAAATATTCAAGTGATCAACAAGAACGGTGCATTGCGTATCAAGATGAATACGCTAAACGCATTACAGGGAAATAATATCAATGTCAAGGTCTATTTTCAATCGTTGAAAAGTTTATCTGCAAAAAAGGGCGCTAAGATTATCAATAGACAGAACAGTCAGATTTCTGCTGATCAATTAAGCGTATCTGCTGCCGAAGGAGGTCTGATCGTTGTCTATGTGGAGACTAAAAAGGTTGATGTCAAGTCCACTTCAGGTTCTACCGTATCTCTAATGGGAAAAAGTATCACACAGGATGTTATTTCTAATTTCGGAGGCAAGTATGAGGGAAAAGATTTAATTACTGATGTGACCAATGTGACTGTTAATGGGGGAGGAAACGCGGTAGTGTATGTTAAAGATTCGATAATCGCTAAAACTCGTGCTGGTGGTATCATCGATGTTTATGGTAAACCTCCACACACATCGGAAAAAAAATTAGCTGGTGGTACTATAAATTACAAATAGTCTGCCGGACAGACATAAAAAAAGCACTTCGTCTCAGAAGTGCTTTTTTTATGTCTGTAATATTAGTCTTTTTGATAGTTGATTATTTTATTTTTTGAAATTCCTAATCCTTCTATTCCATACTCGATTTCGTCTCCTTCTACTAAAAATCGTTGTGGTACATGACCTATACCTGTGCCTGATGGTGAACCGGTTGAAATAATATCTCCTGGAAATAAGCCAAAGAAGTCGGATATATAGGAAATCAATTCTTTGACAGGAGTGATGAAATCTTTTGTATTTCCTTCTTGCATGAGTGTACCGTTAAGTTTTAACCAAATGCGTAAATTTCCATCATCTTTGATTTCATCTTTAGTTACAAAATAAGGCCCTAGAGGTGCAAAGGTATTGTATCCTTTTCCTTTGTCCCAAGTGCCACCTCGATGTTTCATGAAATGACGCTCGGTTACATCATTCATCATCACATATCCAGCGATATAATCGGTTGATTCTGTTACTGGTACATGGGTGCCTTTTTTGCCAATTACTACAGTGAGTTCAGTTTCCCAGTCGGTATGGAAAGAATTTTTAGGGATCATAATGTCATCAAACGGCCCGTTTAATGCCGAGATAGCTTTTAAAAATAAAATAGGCTCTTGCTCTTGTACCAGTCCTGTTTCTGCTGCATGATCAGAGTAGTTGAGACCTACACATACGATTTTATTTGGATTGGCAATTGGAGTTCCGATGCGACTATCGGGTGGTATTGCTTTAAGATTTGCTTGATTTTTTGAAATAAACGCTTCTAATCGTTCGATTCCTCCTGTGGCAAGAAAATTATTGTCATAATCTTCACCAAAATCAGAGGTATCATAGTGGATATTGTTGATTAAAATTCCTGTTTTTTCTTCATTTAATTTTCCGTATCGAAATAGCTTCATAGCATCTAAATAGTTATTCGGCAAATGTACCCGTATATTCCTATTCTTTCGTTTTGCTATTGTCAAAATGTCGTGATCGTATAAAGCTTGATTGTATCATTGCTTTTACTTCCTGGTATTTTCTTTCGTTTTTAAATTTATTTATAAAAAAAGGTTCCTTTTTTTTAGGAACCTCCATTTTATAAATTACTTTCTTTCTTTTTCTTTTTACGAATTTCGGGCTTAGCCGCTTTTTTCAATTCATATTGCTTTTCGAGATATATGATTATTTCACCTGCTATATCTTTTTTTGTTGCTTTTTCTATGCCCTCTAATCCTGGAGATGAATTTACTTCCAGCACTAATGGGCCTCTGTCTGAAGGCATCATATCAACACCACATACTGTTAAACCCATAGAGGCCGCAGCAGCAATAGCCGTCTCCCGCTCGCTCTTCGTCAGCCTGATAATCTCAGCGGTTCCTCCGCGGTGGATGTTTGATCTGAATTCGCCTTCTTTGGCTGTCCTTTTCATTGCGCCGACTACTTTTCCTCCGACTACAAAAGCACGAATATCTGTTCCCTTTGCTTCCTTGATATACTCTTGGATTAATATATTATTTCCCAAGCCGTAAAAAGCTTCGATAACAGAGGATGCAGCTTTTTTAGTCTCTGCTAATACGACTCCAATTCCCTGTGTTCCTTCTAAGAGTTTGATCACCAATGGTGCACCACCAACCATACTGATAAGATCGTCCACATCGGAAGTTGTGCGAGCAAATCCAGTAATGGGAAGTCCTATTCCTGCTCCGGAGAGGATCTGCATACAGCGAAGCTTGTCTCTTGAGCGGGTAATGGCTTGACTTGGATTGGCAGATATAACACCCATAACTTCAAATTGTCTTACAATGGCCGAACCATAGAAAGTTACTGAAGCCCCAATACGGGGGATGATCGCATCAATATCTGAAATATCTTGACCTTTATAATGGATGCTGGGTTTGCCTTGTTGAATTCCTACATAGCATTTGCTATGATCGATGACAACGCATTCATGTCCACGTTTTTCTGCGGCTTCTACTAATCGACGTGTCGAGTATAAGCTTTTAACTGTTGATAATACAGCGATTTTCACTTTGCTATGATTAGAATTATTTAATTGTAATGTTGGTAAATTAACAAATATGTATGAACATTAGTTTTACCCAACGGCTTTTTGAGATAAGTTAGACCTTGAGACGTCCACGATAAATTTTTTAGACAGGAAACTTTTTCCTAATAACATGGGATATCGCATGGACGAGCGGTTTCTAAAAGATAACTTGATTTCGAATGATTGATTGTACAATCTTGCTTTCGTAAGAATATAATAACGTTTTTCTTTTTGACCGAATGAACTTTTGACGATTTTTTCTCTATAAACAGGAAACTTAAATATGCGAAGTTCTCCTGTTTTAAAATTAACGATTATTTGGCAAATAATCCACTTATGATTATCAATTATTTTAACCTCATATGATTCACAATGTAAAACAGAGGAGCCTGCTCCAGTATCCACTTTAGCCTCAATGTTAAAAATACCAAGTTCTGGTAAATCTAATGATTCTTTCCATCCCACAATTAGTTTATCTTTCATGGCTATAGGTTACGATGAGGCTTGTGATTAATCAAGCCTCATGCTATTTTATTATTCGTAAACAAATTCGCCGTAAGGAGATTTTACTGTTACCTGTTTTGTAGCAGATGCTTTTACGCGACCAATAATTTGAGCTGGAATACCAAAAGATTCAGATATTGAAATAATTGCAGATGCGATTTCTTCAGGTACATATAGTTCCATACGATGTCCCATATTGAATACTTTATACATTTCTTTCCAATCGGTGTTTGATTCTTTTTGAATTAGTTCAAAAAGGGGAGGAATCGGGAATAAGTTGTCTTTGATGACATGAACTTCATCAACAAAATGCAAAACTTTTGTTTGTGCACCGCCTGAACAATGTACCATACCATCAATCTGTGAGCGATACTGATCTAAAATCTGTTTGATGACTGGAGCGTATGTGCGAGTTGGTGAAAGTACCAATTTACCTGCAGTAATTTTTTCTCCTGTCTCCACAGTGATGGTGTCAGTTAAATTTTGACTACCTGCAAATACTAGTTCATAAGGAACAGCGGGATCAAAGCTTTCGGCGTATTTTTCTGCAATACTTTTATTAAAAACATCATGGCGCGCTGAGGTCAATCCGTTTGAACCCATACCACCATTATATTCTTTTTCGTAAGTAGCCGTACCTGATGATGACAAGCCAACGATTACATTACCTGCTTTTATCTTATGATTTGAAATAATGTCCTCACGTTTCATGCGGCATGTCACGGTACTATCTACGATAATGGTACGTACCAGATCACCTACATCTGCAGTTTCGCCACCGGTTGAATAGATTCCGATGCCCATTTCACGCAATTCAGCTAGAATTTCTTCAGTACCATTGATAATTTCAGCAAGTACTTCTCCCGGAATGACATTTTTATTACGACCAATGGTTGATGATAGTAGGATATTATCAGTAGCACCTACACAAAGTAAATCATCTAAATTCATGATAATCGCATCTTGAGCTATTCCTCGCCATACCGATAGATCACCTGTTTCTTTCCAGTAAACATAGGCCAAGGAAGATTTTGTGCCTGCGCCATCAGCGTGCATAATATTACACCACTGCTCATCACCTCCTAGAATATCAGGGATGATTTTACAAAAAGCTTTTGGATACAATCCTTTATCGATGTTCTTAATAGCATTGTGTACATCCTCTTTACCTGCGGATACACCTCTTTGGTTATATTTTAAATCTGACATGTTGCTGCAAAAATAAGGATTCAATATGAATTTTAAGATTTTATTGTAGGAAATATTTGTTAATCTTTTTTTAATAAAAGTGACCATTCCTGAAGTAATTTTTCCAAAGAGTATCGCGCATTTGCGGGACTGGTACTAGGTAGTGTATAATGTTGATAGTGTTCGCTCTTTGTAAAATGCTTTTCATATACATGATGGGCTTTTTGTCCATTGAAAATGATCGTCTCTAATCGCGGGTGCTGTGAAATGAAATGCGGAAGATCATTCGGTATCTCTTCTACAATATCAAGATCCATACTTCCCTTTCTTTTGGCTCGGGCACATACATCCCACAGTCCAATCTGATTTTCTAATAGCAAGTCGAGCTTTTGAGGATAAGAAAGCGGAGCAGTCTTGTTGAAAATGTGCTGCATTAATTTCCAAAACCGATTTTGAGGATGGGCATAATATTGTTGCTCATGAATCGATTTATCTCCAGGCAATGAACCTAATATTAAGATCTGAATTTCTTTATGCTCAATGGGTAAAAAAGATTGTTTAAACATGGGGTATATATGCAATAATAACGAAGATAAAAATTACTTTTTGATATTAAATATTTTTTTTGGAAATGACATCTTTATGGTATATATTTGATATCAAAATAATATCAAATATTAAATTATGGAAAAATTAATTAAACCCTTGTCTGGCTATTTAGCGCTATTAATGGCTATTATTCTTTTTGTATTGGGTATTGTCTGCTTCTTTCAAGCGAATGATTCTGGATGGTATGTAGTGGTGGGGATTTTATGTATTTTAACTGCTTTATTCTTATTAAAGGGTTTAATGATTATTAATCCAAACCATTCCCGTGTTTTGAATTTTTTTGGACGTTACGTGGGTACAGTAAAAGAAAATGGATTATTTTTTGTCAATCCTTTATATTCGACCTTAAATGTTAGTTTACGATCGGATAACTTGCAAGGTCAGACGTTAAAGGTCAATGATAAGATGGGAAATCCTATTGAGATCGGTGCAGTTATTGTTTGGCAGGTAGGGGATACCTACAAAGCAACTTATGATGTCACGAATTACACTTCTTATGTCCGTACGCAAAGTGAGGCAGCGGTGAGGCATCTGGCAGGGAGTTTTCCGTATGATAATTTAGAAATCGATCCCAACAATCAAGCTACAATCACGTTGCGTGAGGGTGGTGATACCGTAAATCATATATTGGAAAAAGAGCTGTTAGACCGATTGGCTCCTGCTGGTATTATCATCAAAGAGGCGCGTATCAGTCATTTGGCTTATGCATCGGAGATTGCTGGGGCGATGTTACAGCGACAACAAGCTACGGCAATTGTTGCTGCACGTGCCAAAATTGTTGAAGGTGCAGTAGGAATGGTGGAGATGGCTTTACAAAGGTTGTCCGAAAAGGATATTGTAGAATTGGATAATGACAAAAAAGCAGCTATGGTGAGCAATCTTATGGTCGTACTGTGTGGTGAAAAGGCAGCCTCTCCAGTATTGAACACAGGGACTTTGTATCAATAGTATAAGTAAGTTAAAAAGTATGGCGGAAAAAAAGAATTTCATGCTCCGGATAGAGAGTGATGTATATAAAGCATTGGAAAAATGGTCTGCCGACGAATTTAGGAGCGTGAATGGGCAAATTGAATATTTATTGCACAAGGCTTTGAAACAGGAGAAGCGCTTGGAGGATAAAAAAAAGAAGACCGATGTCAATAAGTCGATAGAATGAAGATTTTTTAGAATAATTTTTAATCCGGAGTAAGAGTAGTAAATTGATTCTGTTGCAGAGATACAATTGGGCTAGCGTGAAAATAAAGATTTTATTAAATCTTTTTCACGCTAGCTTTTTTTGTATTGGAATAACATAATAAATTCTAAATTTGAAGGATTTTTAGGTAGTAAGATAATGGATATGAATAGTAATATTAGATTGCTTGTTATCAGTACGAGCACCATTCACGGAAGTTCTTTTTTGACTTATATAAAAGACGATTTGGTTGATTTTATTCAAACTGATGAATTGATTTTTGTACCCTACGCAAGACCTTCTGGTATTTCTTATGATGAATACACGGCAAATGTGCAGACAGCTCTGGCAGATAAAGGTATTCGTGTGAGCGGTTTACACACTTATTCGGATCAAAAAGAGGCGATTGGGCAGGCAAAGGCGATTTTTATCGGTGGGGGAAATACTTTTCTTTTGTTGAAGACCTTGTATGAATTAGACCTTGTCAATGATTTGAAGGCAGCAGTCGCCGCAGGATTGCGATATGTTGGTACCTCTGCAGGATCTAATTTAACTGGATTGACAATCGGAACAACTAACGATATGCCCATTGTATATCCGCCTAGTTTTGATGCCTTGCAATTTTTACCTTTCAATCTTAATCCTCATTATCTTGATCCGGATCCCAATTCTACCCATAAAGGTGAAACAAGAGAAACCCGAATACGCGAGTTTCATCAATTTAATACTCAAGCTGTTTTAGGCTTGAGAGAGGGGAGCTGGCTCCATGTTGAAAATGCTCAAATTGAACTTAAGGGTACTTTATCCGCCAGATTGTTTCAACAAGGGAAGGAACCGATTGAGCTCCAGCCTGGCAACCTTCAATTTTGAATATTTCTATCATGATATTTTTCGTTTAGTTTTCAACATCTCGCGGAGACAAAAAAGTAACTATGTATGGGTAAAAAAATAAAAATACATCCCGCAGATCTTGCCGAGGCTCTAAGTACATTGGATCAAGAGGCCCTGTATCAACAATTCAATCAATATGATTTTGAATTAAGACTCGAAATTTTTTCTTTTTTAGAGAAGGATGTTCAATATAGATTGGCGCGATCTCTATCGGAGTCGCAATTATCGGAATTGCTTAATAATCTGAAACCGGATATTAGGAATCAGTTGTTTTCTGAATTACCCGATGATCTGATTAAGTATTTAATCAATCTATTGAATGAACGTGAGAAGCAGTTGGCGCTAAAGTTGATTGGTTATGCCGAAAACAGTATTGCTCGTTTGATGACGCCCATGTACGTACAAGTACGACCTTATTTTACAGTTGAACATGTATTTAAACATATTAAGTTATTTGGTAAGAAAGCTGAAACCTTAAATTTTATTTATGTGGTCGATGAAAATAATGTATTGATTGATGATTTGAAAATTGGCGAACTGCTATTAGCTGATGCGGATACTAAGATTTCAGAATTGATCGATTATAATTTCGTCTCCATAAAAGCGGTGACTCCCATGGAGGAAGCCTTTGAGATTTTTAAAAAATATGATCGCAGTGCACTGCCTATAACGACAGAAAATGGTGTTTTGGTTGGAATTGTCACCTTTGATGATGTGCTGGATCAGATTGAAGATCGAGACACGGAGGATATCCATCGTTTTGGTGGTATGGATGAACTTGACGTTGCCTATACAAAAACCCCTTTGTTAAAGTTAATTCAAAAACGAGCAGGTTGGTTGATTATTCTATTTTTAAGTGAAATGCTTACTGCTTCGGCGATGGCTTATTTTGACGGAGAAATTGAAAAAGCGGTCGTGCTTGCTTTGTTTGTGCCACTGATTATTTCGAGTGGTGGTAATTCAGGGTCGCAGGCGGCTTCCTTAATTATTCGTGCTATGGCCTTGGGAGAGATCAAATTGAAGGATTGGTGGTATGTGATGAAAAGAGAGATTTCCTCTGGACTGATTTTAGGGGGTATACTTGGTCTTATTGGATTTTTGAGAATCTTATTATGGCAAGAATTAGGGATTTATGACTATGGTATCTATTGGGTATATATTGCTTTAAGTGTTTCCTTATCTTTGCTATTTGTTGTTCTTTGGGGTACTTTATCGGGATCTGTTATTCCATTTGTCTTACGAAGATTTGGGTTGGATCCAGCGACTGCTTCTGCACCATTTGTCGCGACTTTGGTTGATGTATCTGGATTGATTATTTACTTTACTGTTGCGGGATTATTTTTAGCTGGTAAATTATTATAACCTTTCTTAACAGAAAATTTTAAAACTGATTGTAATTTTTATTGTTATTTAAGTTGGAGAGCTATTGATTGCTCTTTGACTTAAATGATTTATTATGGCAAAGATTGTTGCAGATCAGTTAGTTGAAATGCTAGTTGAAGCAGGCGTAAAACGTGTATATGCGGTTACAGGAGATAGTCTAAATTTTTTTAATGAAGCAATCCGTAAAGATGGTCGGATCAAATGGATTCATGTCCGTCATGAGGAGGTTGGGGCTTATGCCGCTGCTGCCGAAGCGGAATTAGATGGAATTGCTTGTTGTGCGGGTAGTTGCGGTCCAGGACATGTGCATCTGATCAATGGTATGTACGATGCTCATCGTTCTCATGTTCCCCTCATTGTGATCGCATCGACGATAAACACGCCTGAAATGGGAATGGGCTATTTTCAGGAAACAAATACCATCAAGCTCTTTGATGACTGCAGTTGTTATAATCAATTAATCACTACTGCAGAGCAAGCACCAAGAATCATTCAAACAGCAATACAACATGCTATCGGACAAAAGGGTGTTGCTGTTATTGGTTTACCTGGCGATGTCTCGGAGATGAAAGCTGAAGAATCTATTGTTTCGACTCAATTATTCCACGTAAACCCCGTCATTAGACCTTCGGATGATGAGCTGGATGTACTAGCAAAAGTTATTAATTCGAGTAAATGTGTAACTGTTTTTTGTGGTATAGGTGCTTCTGGTGCGCATGCTGAGGTGGTCCAATTGTCTCAAAAGATTTTGGCTCCCGTAGGATATTCTTTTAGGGGTAAAATGGGGATTCAACATGATAATCCCTATGAAATAGGAATGACTGGTCTGCTTGGGCAAGCTGCGGCATACCAAAGTATGCATGAGTCAGATTTGATTTTATTGCTAGGAACAGATTTTCCTTATGATAAGTTTATGCCTACTGATAATAAGATTATTCAGATTGATACAGCTGTCGAACGGTTAGGGCGACGCGCAAAATTGGAGATGGGCTTATGTGGTGATATCAAACATACTTTACAAGCCCTTCTACCTTTACTGGAACAAAAAGAAGATGCTAGTTTCCTGGAAGCTCAGCTTAAGATCTACGAAAAAGTAAAGGATAATATGCGCAGTTTTATGGAAGAGAAAGGGGGAGAAGATACCATTCAACCGGAGTATTTGGCTCATTGTATCAATGAATTAGCGACTGATAGTGCCATATTTACCGTAGATACCGGAATGACTTGTGTATGGGGAGCGCGTTTTATCACAGGGACTGGTAAGAGGCAGATGCTCGGTTCTTTTAATCATGGATCTATGGCCAATGCTATGCCAATGGCAATAGGGGCAGCTTTGTCTCATCCAGAGCGACAAGTAATTGCTTTATGTGGCGATGGTGGATTGTCGATGCTGCTTGGAGATTTGGCTACAATCAATCAGTATCAATTGCCGATAAAAATCATCGTCTTTAATAATAGGGCTTTGGGTATGGTAAAATTGGAGATGGAAGTTGCCGGTTTACCTGATAATGAAACTGATATGGTAAATCCAGATTTTGCAGCCATTGCACAGGCGATGGGCTTTAAAGGTATAAATGTTCGCAAGCCTGAAGAGGTTCGAAATGCAGTTGAATTTGCCCTGTCACATCCCGGACCTATTCTTCTTAATGTGTTTACCAATCCCAATGCATTGGCAATGCCTCCAAAAGTTGATTTTGATCAAATGGTAGGTATGGCCAAATCGATGTCTAAATTAATGCTGGGCGGAAAAATGCAGGAAGTAATTGACACCATAAAATCTAATTACAAACATCTTAAAGAGCTATAGCGCATATAATAGACAGTTCATGGCTTATTCATTTAATGATGATCCATGAGCTGTTTTTCTAGCTTTTAGAAGCTCTTTAACTTTTCGTATAGACTTGCTCTTCGAGTTCGCAAATGGAGGTAAAACCGATGCTTTGGTCCCTTTTGCATTTGAGTGGCGTATATGCCTGTTGAGCCTGAGCAAAAATACGCGATCAGGCACGCTACAGTGAAATAAATACCTGCTTCATATCCGAATAACTCAATACCCATTATTAAACACGCTAACGGTGTGTTGGTTGCTCCGGCAAAGACAGCGATGAAGCCCATTGCTGCCAGTAGCCCCAAAGGTAATGGAATGATACTAAAAAGGGCATTGCCAAGGGTAGCACCAATGAAAAACAAGGGGGTTACCTCTCCTCCTTTAAATCCGGCAGCTAGTGTGAAAGTGGTTAATAAGAGCTTGATCAAAAAATCATAAGCATTTAAAGGACTATCAAAAGATGCTAATATCGTTGGGATACCTAAGCCAATATATCGTGTATTTCCTAATAACCAAATGGTGGCCACCAATACTAATCCTCCAATAAAAGGCCGCAGTGGGGGATAGTTTATCTGGTTGAAAATAGCCGTAAAGAAATCGCTGCATCGGGTAAATAGATATGCTGCTAGTCCAAAAACAACACCTGCTGCAATTGTATAGAGCATATACTGACTATTTATTGCAGGTATGCTCTCATGGATCTGATAATGCGTGTGAGCTACATTCCAAAATGAGCAGGCATAGTTGGCTACAAAGGCGACTATGATGCTCGGTATAAATGCTTTTAATCTTGATTTACCTCCAGTAATCACTTCCAATCCAAATATTGCTCCCGCCCAAGGTGTTCCAAAAACAGAAGCGAAACCAGCACTGATACCCATAATGATTAAAATCTTACGATCGTCCTGATTGAGTTTGAAAACTCGGGTGCATTGATCAGCGATAGCTCCACCGATTTGTACAGCTGTGCCTTCTCGTCCTGCAGATCCTCCAAAAAGATGCGTTAGAAGTGTGCTAACTAAAACTAGGGGCGCCATCCTTAGCGGGATACTCTGTTCGCTTTGGTAGTATTCTTTAAGTAGGAGGTTGTTTCCTTTACTGGATAGGCCTCCATAGTAATAATATAATATGCCAATTAGTAAACCGGCTATTGGTAATCCAACGATAATCGCTGGGTGAAGTTCGCGATAGTTGGTGACCCAAGATAAACTGGACAGAAAAAATGCCGAAATAGAACCGACTATAATGCCGATGAGCACCGTAATCGACAACCACTTTAAAATGAAAATGATTGTACGCTGAAAGGCAAATTTTGAAAAGATATTTTTTTTTGTCAACATGTCTACTTGATCATAACATACACAATTATAGATCGTGCTTTTTGCACGATCGGAGTAGACGTCATCAGCTTTATCAAGCGGTTCAGGGCAGACATCATGGCCTTATTAAGCCTAAGTTAGATAAAACGAATGATTAATGCAACCCAACCTGCTATCATCAGGAGCCCTCCTAGTGGTGTAATAGGGCCTAGGAATTTTAAGTTTTTATTCCAATACTGTGCAAATGATAAGAAGTAGATGCTGACTGAAAAGAGTAATGTCCCCAATGTGATCCCATAGAAGGCAAATCGTTCACTATATAGATCAAATGATAGGTTAAATCCAATGATCAAGAGGGTGATGGCGGCATACATCTGGTAGCGAACACCAACTTCAAAAGAGGCTAGTTTTTCTTCGCTAATCAATTTTTTAAAGGCATGTGCCCCAAAAGCGCCAAGCATAATGGCTGTAGAACCTAAAATAGCTGCTGTAATAATAACGATATGATTCATATAATTAAATTTAAGGTTTTATCATGTCAATATGAGGAATTCCATAATCTAAATATTCATCCGATACTTGCTCAAATCCAAAACTACCATAAAATTTTCTAAGGTAAGTCTGTGCCCCAATTTGAATCGCTGTCCTGCCATGCTTTTCATAGCTGTACGCGATCGATCGAGCGATCAGTAATTTGCCATAATTGTTGCCCCTAAAGGTAGGGTTGGTGACAATTCGACCGATTGACGGCTCTGGGTAAGAGAGGCCTGGAGGAACGAGTCTGGAATATACAACAACTTCATCATTGATCTCTGCCCAAAGATGGCTACATTGATAATCTTTATCATCTAATTCGGGATAAA
The DNA here is from genome assembly GCF_056711605.1 of Sphingobacterium sp. MAE. Lineage (NCBI taxonomy): Bacteria > Pseudomonadati > Bacteroidota > Sphingobacteriia > Sphingobacteriales > Sphingobacteriaceae > Sphingobacterium > Sphingobacterium sp. MAE. Next base: position 1,777,206 of record NZ_CM160044.1, read on the forward strand.
AACATTGTTGCTCGTTGACAAAAACTTCTACTCGTAATTTGATAATGCGATATAATTCTGCTGTAGTTAATTCAGAGAAGGTCTTATGTTTCCAAAATAATTCCATAAAAAAAGAAGAGCTATATTGCTATAGCCCTTTTAATAATTAAGTATATTTAATTAAGCGAGTAAACTTTTTACAAGCTCAGATATTGTGCGTCCATCGGCTTTTCCTGCTAACTGTTGATTAGCGGCACCCATTACTTTACCCATATCTTTTACAGAAGATGCTCCAGTAGTACTGATGATATCTTTGATGATTTTTTCGACTTCTTCTCTGCTCAATTGTTTTGGTAAATAAGCTTCGATTACTTCTTGTTCCTCCACTTCAATAGCGTACAGATCTTCTCTGTTTTGATTTTTATAAATTTCAGCAGATTCTTTTCGTTGTTTAACTAATTTTTGAAGTACTTTTATTTCAGTCTCTTCTGTCAATTCCTCTGTGTGACCTTTTTCTGTTTTAGCTAATAATATTGCTGCTTTTACTGCTCTAAGGCCGCGCAATTTATTCGCATCTTTTGCGATCATTGCCGCTTTAATATCTTGATTTATTTTTTCTTCTAAAGTCATATTTTAATTGATTTTATGATTTTCTATTTACAATCGTTCCAGTTGCTTGGGCAGTTGGCATAATGATCAGGTCATTAATGTTGACATGCTTGGGTCTACTGATAACAAATGCTATGGTTTCGGCAATATCTTTTCCTGTCAATGCCTCGACTCCTGTATACACATTTTTTGCTCGTTCTTTGTCACCTTTAAAACGTACTTCTGAAAATTCAGTTTCTACCATGCCAGGATTAATGCCTGTTACTTTTATATCTTTCGAAAGAAGATCGATACGCATGGCTTGATTAAGGGCATCTACGGCATGCTTACTTGCACAGTAGACATTGCCGTTGGGATAAACTTCTTTGGCAGCAATCGAGCCTATATTGATAATATGTGCTCCTTCTTGATCTTGCAATAATGGAATGACGGTTTTTGTTACATACAATAATCCCTTGACATTGGTATCGATCATCCGGTCCCAATCGCCAATATCACCATATTGAATAGGATCTAATCCTTGGCTTAACCCTGCATTATTGATGAGTACATTCAAATTTTTCCATTCGGCGGGTAAGCCTTCAATTTTTGATTTCACTTCATCGTAGTTGCGTACATCAAGTTCAAAGATATGAATAGCAATTTGAGGATATTGTGCTGTTAATTTATCTTTGATTTCTTCCAGATTTTGGAAACGACGTGCGCATAGTAGTAAGTTGTAACCTTCTTGCGCTAAAACCTCAGCACATGCTTTTCCGATTCCTGAACTTGCTCCTGTGATGAATACTGTTTTTGACATAGTATTGGTGTTAAAAATAAAACTAAACTGAGATTTTTATTTTGTAGCGATATAAATTGTACATACGCCAAAAGTCTGGGGACGAATTACGGTGTCTGAAAAACCTACTGCTCTAGTGATTTGAGCAAATTTTTCGCCATCAGGAAAACGAGCGACAGATTCTGGGAGATAGGAATAAGCACTTGAGTCTTTCGAAAATATTTTTCCGATCGTGGGTGTTATTCTCTTGAAGTAGAAATTGTATAATTGCTTGATTGGAAATTTTTTAGGATTAGAAAATTCCAAGATTACAGCTTTACCCCCTGGTTTCAATACACGACATATATCGGCCAATCCCTGCTCTAAATTTTCGAAATTTCGAACTCCAAAAGCGACTGTTACTGCGTCAAATGTGTTGTCTTCAAATTGCAGATGCTCAGAATCTCCTAACTGCACTTCAAATTGATTGGAGAGTCCTTTTTGCGTAATCTTTTGTTTTGCAACATCCAACATACCCTGAGAGATATCTACACCAATTATTTTTTTAGGATTTAATATCTTAATGGACTCCAATGCAAAATCTCCCGTTCCCGTAGCAACGTCAAGCATATATTGTGGAGCGATGGTTTTTAAAGCATTAATCGCTTTTTTACGCCAAATTATATCGATACCTAGGGACAAAAAATGGTTTAAAAAATCATAAGTTTTGGAGATGTTGTTAAACATATCTGCAACTTGTTGCTTTTTACCATCTTTCGCGTCTTTGTATGGTTTTAATGATGATGCTTCATTTGTCATAGTAGCAAAGATACAATATTCTGATTGAGCTTTAATATGATCGAAAAGGAAAAAATAAAAATTCAGAATTTTTGAGCTTAGCTTCCAATTTAAACCAAAATCGGAATAATCTTTTTAAAATTTCTTCCAATAAGCTTGTACGAATAGTGTGCGAAATAGCTTAACTTTGTTAACAGTGGTCAAAGTTGTTAACAACGTCTTAATGTATTGTAAATTAGATGCTATTTTTTGTTGTTAACATTTTTTTCCACATCAAATGTGGAAAAGTTAGGATGTAAAACGATGTTTATCAAAAGCTTTTAAGGTGATTGTTTTCACAACTATTTTAACTGTGTACAACTCTTAAAAAATCTCTACCTTATTTTTTATACATTTGCTATCCGCTATCAATTTTTTGGCGTACATGCACAAGTTTTTGGATATCACATAAAGATGAGTAACGATAATAATTTTGAAGATAATAATGCTGGAACTGGTAAGAAAACCAATTTCGGAGAGCGTAGGACTAAACTCAACAACTTAGTTAGCGGACTTGGCAAACTGCCGCCTCAAGCTTTGGATTTGGAGGAAGCTGTCCTAGGGGCTTTGATGTTGGAGAAAAATGCGCTAAGTGAGGTCATTGATATTCTTAAACCGGATTCTTTTTATAAAGATTCGCACCAGAAGATTTTCGAAGCTATTTTTAATCTCTTCCAAAAAACTTCGCCTATTGATTTGCTTACTGTGACCGCCGAACTTCGAAAGATGGGAGCTTTGGAAATGGTGGGTGGTGCATATTATATTACACAATTAACAGATCGCGTAGTTTCTGCTGCAAATATTGAATTTCATGCGCGTATTATCTCGCAAAAATATATTCAACGTGAACTGATTAAAGTTTCTACCGAAATTATCAATAGTTCGTATGATGAAACGTCAGATATATTTGATTTATTAGACCATGCAGAGAAGAGTTTATTTGATATTGCTCAAAACAATTTAAGAAGAGATTCTCGTAAAATGGATGATATCATGCGTGAAGCGATCTCTAATTTGGAGTTGTTGCGTGATCGTACAGATGGATTGACTGGTGTGCCTTCTGGATTGACCGCCTTAGATCGTATGACTTCAGGTTGGCAACCATCAGATTTGGTCATTATCGCTGCTCGTCCTGCAATGGGAAAGACGGCCTTTGTATTATCTGTAGCACGCAATGCTGCGGTTGATCATCAAAAACCTGTCGTGGTGTTCTCGCTGGAGATGTCATCTGTGCAATTGGTGAATCGTTTGATCGCTGGTGAAACTGAAATCGAACAAGAAAAATTAAAGAAAGGTAATTTAGCTGATCATGAATGGCAACAATTGCATTCAAGGATTGGACGTTTGACTGAGGCTCCTTTAATCATCGATGATACTCCCGCATTAAATGTGTTTGAATTTAGAGCAAAATGTAGACGTTTGAAAGCGCAACATGATATTCAAATGGTGATCGTCGATTACTTGCAACTTATGCATGGTAAGGCTGAGGGTAAAGGTGGTGGTAACCGTGAGCAAGAGATTGGTAGTATTTCAAGGGCGTTGAAATCTGTGGCTAAAGAATTGAATGTTCCGGTATTAGCTTTATCCCAATTGAGCCGTGCTGTAGAGTCTCGTCCGGGAAATTCAAAACGACCAATGCTTTCCGATTTACGTGAATCTGGATCTATTGAGCAGGATGCGGATATGGTATTGTTTTTATATCGTCCAGAATATTATGGTATGACAGAGGATGAGGAAGGCCGATCTACTGCTGGTGTGGGAGAGGTTATTATTGCGAAGCACCGTAATGGTGAGACGGGTATTGTACCGCTCCGCTTTATTGGTAAATACGTGAAGTTTGTGGATTTAGAAGATGAATTTACAGGGATGGGTGCTGCTGATGGATTTAATAATCCGACATCATTCAGTTCGCCAGCAATGAATCCTTCCGCCATGTTTAGTGGTGGTGATACCGGCGGTATGACAGGTGGTATCACGATGCCTTCGCGTATGAACGACATGCCTGATGATGCTCCTTTTTAGTAGTAGCATAGAAAAATAATTTGTCCAAAAGGGCTGTTTTCAATTCAATCTCCGTGCCGTTATAAGCGTACGCTACGATACTCTGTACAATCATTTGATTTTTAATGCAACAAATGAGCTTATTGCCGCAGTCTTCGGTCTTACAACCTTTCGGTTACAAAGGGTTGTAACCGATTCCGAGATTTGCGAAATCTCACGATTACTTTTGTGAAAACAAATTCTAATAAATAATCATCTTGTTGCAGGATATCGGCGATGTTGCTAGACTGCCACAGTCACCATATCCGGGCTGTCAGTCTCATGCGGTGGCCGTACTCTTTTTTTGTGAGTATGCTGGTCCCTGCTCCTGAGCGAGCGGTGGGATATTTTAGAAATCAAAAACCTATATTTTTTCGTTTATAATTCTTACCTAATTTATATTGTCAATGTATCCTTGGATATATCTTTGACCGAAGACTTGACTATTTTAATGGAATATAAATTGATAAAATAAAAAGTCTCCGTTTTTTAATATTACATCTTCAGTGTGTATTTAAGTTTTTGATTACTTGTGGACATGTTATTGTAAGAACGATGAGGATAAATTAACCTGATGGATATGATGATTCGGTTTTTTGACTCGGACTCTGTGTTTGAATATTACCCGTTCGTTCATGTGGCGAGTTTATGCTCATCTATCGCTTGAGCAGATGGAGCATTTCTTTTTAAATCTTTAAAAAACATTGTTCAAGCTAAATAAAGCCAGTTTTTATTCTTGTTAGCTTGTGACTAAGTATAGCTGGTGTCTATGGGTAATTTGAGTCTGATCCAGATGAAATGTAGGTTATAATCTGATCATATACACCGTAAATCCGTGTTGAGTCCGTGTTGAGTCCGTGTTCAGTCCGAGTTTATGGTGTTTTCACCATGATATCACTATTTTTGGTCCATACATATAGATGTAAGATATATTGAAGTTGCTGCCTACTCGTATCGCAGTATTTTGCAGTAGATGATAGAGAAAAGACCGGATATCTTTACCTTAGCGTAAACCAGATTTTTTATGAAAATTTTTCTGTGATATACTCAGGAGGATCAAAGTACCTTTGTTCAAAGTATATGTGATGATACTGGGAGCGTGTTGAAATATATAGGGGTATTACTAAAAAGCTGTCTCATGCGCTGGTCAGAAGCGTAGGAGGCAGCTTTTTCTTATTTCATGTTAATGACTTTATCGACAACATAGACCGTATTTCCTCTCCAAGGCAATACGCCATGATATTCCTTGTAGTGTAAATCGAAAAACTTACCACTATTTGTTTCGAGTTGCTTAAATATAGCTTCATCTTGAATGGAGAATTCAAATTGATTGCTGGCTACACCGCCTGCTTTCATCTGTCCGAAACCCTCTTGTATCAGTTTGCCTTCGTAGGTTTTAAACACATTTCCCTTTTTTACAGCGAAGTTTAAATAGCCTGATTTAACTCCTTCGCCAAAAACGAAAAAGTATTTATAGTATGTAATACTTGCTCCAAGGGCTAAAATGACTAGGATGGCGATCATTATGAATTTTTTGAAACCACCTTTCTTTTGTTGCGTATCGATTGAATTAGTCATATTTGAGTTTAATTTTAGTATAAACTTAGGTAAATTTGTTTGGATGGGCAATATCATTATTTGGATATCTATTCAAAATTAATCTTTTTTCTATTCTTTGTGATTGCTATTTGAAATGTCTAAACGGCCATTTCTTATTATGCTGGTGGATCGATCTACTTTCCAATTTTTAATACGACTATTGCACCTGTTTTTTAGCTATAGCGGAGCTTACTCAGAAAAAAATTACAATAACCATAAGTATAAATAGGATGTTTTTTGAGTTTGTTTATGGATTTTAAAATTTCAATAAAGGAGCATCTCTATATATTATTCTATAAATTTGTATAATTAGAAATTGATGATGGAGACAATAACAGATAAAAAGAGAAAAATTATTCATCTGGATATGGATGCTTTTTTTGCTTCTGTCGATCAACGTGATTTTGAAGATTTAAGGGGTAAGCCAATCGCTGTCGGTGGATCTCCTGACGGTCGTGGGGTAGTTGCTGCAGCGAGTTATGAGGCTCGAAAATATGGGGTTAAATCTGCCATGTCTTCTATACAGGCGCTCAAATTATGTCCTCATATTATATTTACCAAACCTAGATTTGATGTTTATAAGCAGGTGTCAGATCACATTCGCACTATTTTTAATCGTTATACAGATTTGGTGGAGCCACTATCTTTGGACGAAGCATTTTTGGATGTTTCTGATGATAAACAGCAGATCGGATCAGCTTTGGAAATAGCGAGGCGAATCAAACGAGAAATAAAGTCTGAGCTTAACCTTACTGTATCGGCTGGTGTATCTGTTAATAAGTTTATTGCTAAAATAGCTTCAGATATGAACAAGCCCGATGGGCTGACTTTTATAGGTCCTTCAAAAATATTGTCATTTATGGAGGAGCTTCCTGTTGAAAAGTTTTTTGGTGTTGGAAAGGTGACTGCTAATAAAATGCGCTCGTTGGGAATTTTTAAAGGTATGGATCTTAAGAAGCAGTCCCATGCTGATTTGATTCGTTGGTTTGGAAAATCGGGTGATTTTTTCTATCAGATTGTGAGGGGAATTGACGATCGTGCTGTTGTTCCTAATCGTATTCGTAAATCTATTGGTATTGAAGATACTTTTTCGCATGATATTGAACAATTGGAGGAGCTTAAATCTATTTTACATGATCTGAACACCCGTCTTTATGGTCGTCTTGAAAAAGGGGACAAACGGGGGAGAACCTTAACGTTGAAAGTGAAATATGCTGACTTCACGGTATTAACTCGAAGCATTTCAATCTTACAAATATTTTCTAATCAAGAAGATATGTATCAAGTTGCACTTGCTTTGCTCATTAAGTTGGAGCTTGATAAAAAGGTTCGATTGATGGGGATTTCGATTTCAAATTTTCAAGATGAAAAAATCGAACGTTTTGAGGGCTATCAATTATCGCTGTTTGAGGATATGTAAATTTTATTTGTCTATTCAGCTTGTTACAACTTAAATTTCTTGTAAATAGGGTCAATTTCCTATCTTAGTGGTCAAACTTAGATAATCTTCATATTTAAATGAGTAAATTAATTACCGCGCTGAGTCTTACGGCTTTTATTCTGGTATCAGAATCTTCAGTTCAAGCGCAACAAAAACGATTGGATTTTGATCAATCTTGGGGAAATCGAAATTCATTAACACAAAGTATCAATGGCTATCCAGGTTGGGCAAATAATACGGCTTATTTGGAGCGGGATGCGCAGGATGGCAAAGTGTATCAAGTGGATTTAAAAAGCGGTAAACGTGAATTGCATGTTGTGCCGGCTAAATCTTCTGTGAAAGTGTACATTTCAAAAAATGATATTTTTATTCAGGACGGTAATCAAGCTGCAAAGCAATTGACAAGCTCTCCGGATATTGCTGAGCAAAATCCAACCCTTTCACCAGATGGTAAGCTGGTCGCATTTACACGAAAAAGCGATTTGTATGCTATTGATTTAGTGTCGGGGAAAGAAATTCGCTATACGAATGATGGGACTGATGTTATTTATAATGGTTGGTCATCTTGGGTATATTATGAGGAAATATTAGGTAGATCGACCAATTATAAGGCTTTTTGGTGGTCTCCAGACAGTAAGAAACTAGCCTTTATGCGCTTTGACGATACTAAAGTGCCGATGTTTCCAATTTATGTGTCCAAAGGTCAGCATGGGTATCTAGAAGAGACGCGCTATCCGAAAGCTGGTGATCCCAATCCTGAAGTGAAAGTCGGAATTGTGAATGCTACTGGTGGTGAAGTGATATGGTCTGATTTTAATGAGAAAGATGATCAATATTTTGGTCAACCGTATTGGAGTTTTGATAGTAAAAATATTATGGTCCAATGGATGAATCGTGACCAGAATAATTTGAAATTTTATCAAGTAGATCCTAATTCTGGCGCCAAGAAAGAAATTTACGATGAAAAACAGTCTTCATGGATTAATTTGGATCATGATGAGCGGATTACTTATTTGGAAGATAATAAGCATTATATATTAAAATCGGATAAAACGGGCTGGGCACATTATTACTTATACACTTTAGGTGGTAAACTATTAAATCCGATTACAGCAGGTGATTGGCAGGTGACTTCATTGGAATATATCGATGAAAAAGCAAAAGTGGTTTATTTTATGGCTCGTAAAGAAAACTCTGCTCGATATGATTTATACCGTGTTGATTTTTCGGGTGAAAACATGAAGCGTTTAACATTTGGTGACTATTCTCATGATGTGAAGATTTCTCCTGATGGACGCTATTTTATTACGAATTACTCGAATGTAAGTACTCCAAACAGGATTGCTTTGGTGGATAATAAAGGTCAGATCGTGAAAGAGCTTGCCGATAGTAAATCTTCTGATTTTAATTCTTATAAATTTGGTGCAACTAAGTACTTCACGATCAAGTCTGATGATGGTCAGTATGATTTACCGGTAGTGGTTACTTATCCGACTGATTTTGATGAGACAAAAGAGTATCCTGTTATTTTTAGTATCTATGGAGGTCCTGATGCAGGTACAGTGAAGGATACATGGAAAGGAACACGAAGCCAATATTGGGCTAATGAAGGTATTATTCAGGTTTCTGCAGATCACCGTGCTTCTGGACAGTTTGGAAAGAAGGGGGTGGCTTTGATGCACCGAAACTTAGGCCATTGGGAAATAATCGATTATTCTACCATTGCAAAGTGGTTTAAGGCAAAGCCTTATGTGGCTAAGCATAAATTTTTAATAACGGGACATAGTTATGGTGGTTATATGACCTGTTTGGCATTAACCAAGGCCGCGAACGTTTTTGATTTTGGTATTGCAGGAGCCCCAGTTACTTCATGGGAGCTGTATGATACGCACTATACTGAAAGATGGATGGATACCCCTCAAGATAATCCTGAAGGGTATAAAAAGGGATCGGTATTGACTTATACCGACAACTACAAAGGTGTTTTACGCATCATGCATGGAGACATGGATGACAATGTTCATTTGCAAAATACGACACAACTGGTAGATGCCTTAACGGATCGTTCGGTACCGTTTGAGTTGATGATCTACCCAGGTAGTCGCCATGGTTTTGAAAGATCAAAAAATGCTTATGATTTTAAAGAACGTGTTCGTTTTTACTATCAATATTTATTGGAAAAACCAGTTCCAAAAGACTTCAAATAGAGCGGTAGTGATAAGAAAAGCCTTCTCAAATATTATTTTGAGAAGGCTTTTTTGATTTAGAGTTCTTTATCTTTAAAAAAAGATGAAATATTGATGTGTTAAATTGTTGATAACCAAAAATTATTTCATCTTTGTGTAATTTATTTTTATTTCGATGATTCAGTTTCTCAAGGAGAGCACTTTTGCTGTTAATGAAGTTTTAAGCAAGTCAATTCACATACTTAAGGGGCATTATTTCTCTATAGGAGGATTGCTGTTGTCTATTTTTTTATTGTTTGTCGTTGCGCATGAATTGACATTTTATTTAGAGATGTCAAGTATTCTTATCAAGATTCCTTTAATGTTATTATTTGCTGTTACTTTATTAGGTCTGCAGCTGTTTCTTTTTAAGTATATTTTGAATTTATTGGATCATAAGGAACATGTAGGGGTTGTCAAAACTTGGCCTTCTTGGTCAGAATTATTTATCTTTTTAGGTGGTATCGTGTTGTTTACGTTAGCTTCTTTATTGATTCTTGTCGTTGCCATGATTGTTTGTTTTCCACTTATCTATATGGGGATTGATACTGAGGTCGTTTCTTTTGAGATTGTACCTAATGTCGCTGCGATCTTATCATTCTTTATTTTGCTTCGAATTTCTTTTTTCCCCTTTTTTATCATTGATAAAGGAACTAATGTAACTAAGTCATTGCGTTGGAGCTTGGCGATTACAAAAGGAAATGTTGTTCGTCTATTTTTAATTTTGTTGAGTTTGACTTTTGTAAGTGTACTGAATATTTATTGGGTGTATATGGAGTATTCGATTATGGCGATCATATTTAGTTTGATAAATTCCTTTTTGATTATTCCACTAACATCGGTTGTGTATACTGTTGCGTACCGAGATATGGTTCAGGAATATAAAGGAAGTGAAGATCCTAGTATCTTAAGTAATATATTTTAATAAAAAAAATTGATTTTGAATAAAAAAGGAATAGCTGTTTTAGGTTCAACGGGTAGTATAGGTACACAAACCTTAGATGTGGTGCGGGCTTTTCCTGATCGTTTTGAAGTAGTTGTATTGACTTGTGGTTCTAATGCTCATTTATTAGTGGCGCAGGCGCTTGAATTTCTACCTCAGGCTGTAGTGATTATTGATGAAACACAGTTCGAATTTGTTAAAGCAAAATTAGGTCATACTGCTATCGCTGTTTACTCGGGTGTGCAAGCTTTGGAGGACGTTGTACAGATTGAACAGATCGATGTTGTTTTGAATGCTATTGTTGGTGCGGCAGGTCTAAGACCTACCATTAAAGCAATAGAAAATGGTAAAGATATAGCACTTGCAAATAAAGAGACTTTAGTGGTTGCCGGAGAGCTGGTGATGGGTTTAGCCTTAAAACATCAGGTGAAGATGCTGCCGGTTGATTCGGAGCATTCGGCGATCTTTCAATGCTTGGTGGGAGAGGACGCTAATCCGATTGAAAAGATCTATATCACGGCTTCTGGTGGTCCGTTTCGGGGGAAAGACCGGTCTTTGTTGGCCTCAGTAACTAAGGAGCATGCCTTAAAACATCCAAATTGGGTGATGGGCGCTAAGATCACTATTGATTCGGCTTCTTTAATGAATAAAGGCTTGGAGGTCATAGAAGCAAAATGGCTTTTTGATTTGGAAGTTGATCAGGTTGATGTCATTGTACATCCACAGTCTATTGTGCATTCTCTTGTTCAGTTTCAAGATGGGTCGATAAAAGCGCAGCTCGGGGTACCAGATATGAAATTGCCGATACAATATGCATTGTCTTATCCACTTCGTTTGGAAAATAATTTTGAACGTTTTAACTTTCTGGACTATCCGCAATTGACTTTTGAAAAACCTGATTTACATACCTTCCGAAATTTGGCATTGGCTTATGATTCATTGCGAAAGGGCGGTAATCGTTCTTGTGTGTTAAATGCAGCTAATGAAATCGTCGTGGATGCATTTTTAAAGGATAAGATCAGTTTCTTAGGCATGAGCGATGTGATCGAGACGGTATTGGAAAAAGTAAATTATCTTGCGAGACCAAGTCTAGATGACTATATTGAGTGCGATTATGCTGCGAGGAGAATCGCAGAAGAAATAATCAATTAAGTAAAATTATAGAAGGAGATACATGGGTGTTTTAATTATGGTGGCACAAGTCATTTTAGGCTTGTCAATTTTAATCGTATTGCATGAGTTAGGCCATTTTTTAGCGGCTCGAGCTTTTGGAATCAAAGTAGAGAAGTTTTATTTGTTTTTTGATGCATGGGGTGTCAAATTATTCAAATTCAAATATAAAGACTGTGAGTATGGTATAGGTTGGTTGCCTTTGGGAGGATATGTCAAGATCGCAGGTATGATCGATGAGTCCATGGATACTGAACAATTAAAAGGTGAACCTGAGGAATGGGAATTTCGTTCAAAACCAGCTTGGCAACGCTTGATCGTCATGTTGGGCGGTATTATAGTGAATGTAGTTGTGGGTGTTGTAGTTTTTTGGATGTTGACATTCAAAATGGGAACCACGGATATTAAAAACGATCAACTGGTGAATGGGATTGTTCCGGGGGAAATTGGTAAATCAATCGGCTTACAGGCGGGAGACCGTATCATGGCTATTGATGGTGTTAAAATTGTAAATTATTCGGATTTAATCAGTTCTAAGTTATTAATGGGTGGTGTTGATCTTACGGTTGAGCGTGCAGGTGTTCATACTAAAATTCACGTCCCTGCTGATATTTTAAATACTATTGCTGATAAAAAGGATGAGAAATTTATCGAACCTCGTACGAAAATGACAGCTGTTGCTGGTATTCAACCGGGTTCTGAAGCTGTAAAAATGGGCTTGATTAAAGGTGATAGTATCATCGCAGTTGATCAAACTCCAATTTTGTTTTTTGACCAGTTTAAAGATCAGCTGAATAGTAAAATTGGTAAACCAATTGAATTGAAAATCGTACGTAATGGTCAAGAACAAGCTTTAAAAGGCGTAGTTCCAAAGGATGCCATTTTAGGTTTTAATGTCAATCGTGATCAAACGATTAAAACGTTTACCATTCATTATAGTTTGATGGAATCTTTGCCAATGGGTGCAAAGAAAGCATTTACGGTGATTACCGATAATGCAAAAGGATTTGGTAAAATATTTAAAGGTGAGATTCGTGCTGATAAGGCGCTTTCAGGTCCTGTAGGAATCGCACAGTTATTTGGTACTGAAGTGGATTGGGTGCGTTTTTGGTCACTGGTAGGTATGCTGTCAATGGCTCTGGCATTTATGAATTTATTACCTATTCCAGCTTTAGATGGTGGTCATGTTGTTTTCTTATTAATAGAAATGATACAAGGAAAACCGTTAAGTGAGAAATTCTTGGAAAAAGCACAAATGGTTGGATTTTTTATCCTACTCGCTTTGATGGTGTTTATTTTCGGTAATGATATTTTTAAATTATTTAAATAGCATATCATAAACTTAATGAAACAAGGTCTTACTTCATTTGTAAGACCTTGTTTATTTTTTGATATTTGTATTATGGATGGAAAAACAAGAGCAACGATTAAACCAGGTATGTTGGTTAATATTATCTTGAAAAAAGATCAACGTTCTGGAGAGCTTACAGAAGGTATCGTAAAAGATTTATTAACTTCAGCCCCGTATCATCATAGAGGAATTAAAGTCCGTTTGATGGACGGTCAGATCGGTCGTGTGGCTGAGATTATTGAAGATGACTTTTAACGGTATTGTTCTGGTATAAAAGAGGCTTCTATCTGAGTGGATAGAAGCCTTTTTTATACCTAATCTCAGCGATTTATTGCTGTCTTCTTTTTATTCTATTCTGCAGCATATGTAAATCGTTGAATTAAATGATCGGGAATATCTTTTTCTGTAGATCAATCTTATAATTGCTTTTTAATGAACTGAAAAAGTCCTGATTGCTCGGATTATTTTGATATACCAGATAAGGAATTTCAATAATCTCTTCCTTGGTTTTGATTCTAAAATATCCAAACAATAATCCTTTTGTATTTTGAATTGACTCGATCTGTTGAACAGCTTGGACATCGCTAAGCAAATTAAAGCGATAGGTCTTCTCTGTAAGAGATTCAATCATAACATCTGCTGTTTGTTTATTGTACCAAATGACCTGACTTGTTGTCTTCTTTAAATGATTTTTAAATAGAAATAAGTAGCCCATCATATAGATTGAGATCGGCAGCAAGAACAGCAGTAGCTTGACTTTGATGATCAATGCAAGCATGATAATTAGTAAGATGGCGCCAATGCCTACATTTTTCATCACTTTTTGAGATGTGTCGGCAATGATGACTTTGGAAGTATCGATTTTTTGATAACCATTTTTGACAATAATAGCTGGACTATTACTTGCAGTAAATGATGCTGACAACTTTTTACTGATGTAGTATAATAAAAATAATATAAGTCCGGCTATTAAAATAATTTTGGTCATGACAGCTATCGGTTAATATTGTTCGTTTTGATTGGGATAATCGACTGATTTGACATCAGCAACATACTGTCCTACAGCTCCAGTTATTTCTTGATAAAGCTGTGCATACTGTCTTAAGAATTTAGGTTTAAACCCATCTGTCAGCCCAAGCATATCATTGACGACTAATACCTGTCCGTCACATTGATTTCCCGCGCCAATACCTATTGTTGGGATGTGCAGCGAAGCACTTACTTCTGCGGCTAATGCAGCAGGTATTTTTTCGAGTACAATTGCAAAGCAACCCGCTTCTTGTAGTGCTAGTGCATCTGCTTTTAGTTTTTCAGCTTCATGTTCTTCTTTAGCGCGAACACCAAAATTTCCAAATTTATTGATTGCTTGTGGAGTTAGTCCCAAATGACCACAGACAGGAATTCCTGCATTTATAATTTTTTTAATGTTGTCAATGATTTCTAGACCGCCTTCTAACTTCAGGGCATGTGCTCCAGATTCTTTCATCACACGTACTGCCGATAAATACGCTTGTTCAACACTACCTTGATATACGCCAAATGGAAGGTCGACTAAAACCATGGCTCTGTTTGTACCACGTACCACAGATGCTGCATGGTAGATCATGTGATCTAAAGTAATGGGAAGCGTTGTTTCGTAACCCGCAAAAACGTTTGCCGCTGAATCTCCTACTAAAATGATGTCGATTCCGCCTTGGTCTAGTGCCCTAGCCATAGTGAAATCATAACCGGTTAACATGGCAATTTTTTCATTGCGCTGCTTCATCTCCTGTACTTGTACTGTTGTAATACGTTTTACTTCTTTATTTACAGACATTACTGATTTATTTTAATTTAATCAAAATTAGAGAAATTCGTTGAATTAAGGTCATTAATTATTGATATTAAAATGATAGTTTAGTAATTAGGGGACTAAATTGCTTTGATTTTACTATTTTTGTGCCATGAGAGAAAACGAAACTCGCTTATTTAAATTTCCGAAATTTTCCGATCTTATTGTTTTTGAAGATGATAATTTAATTGTTATCAACAAACCACCGTTTATCGCTTCCTTGGACGAACGCGAAGGGGGGGAGATCAATATTTTACGCTTAGCAAAAAAATATTTTGCTGATGCTCAAATTTGTCACCGATTGGACAAGGAAACTTCGGGATTATTACTTATTGCTAAAAATCCAGAGACTTACCGTGCCGTCTCTATTGAATTTGAAAGACGTCGTGTCAATAAAGTATATCATGCCATTATCGCGGGAACACATACGTTTACAGATTTGAAGGTTGAATTACCAATTTTGAATCAAGGAAGTAAAAATGTATCTATAGATCGTGCTAAGGGAAAAGCTGCAACTACAATTTTTAATTCTATTCGTTATTTTAATCATTATACTTTAGTAGAGTGTAAGCCAATCACTGGTCGTATGCATCAAATTCGTATACACTTAGCGACCCAAAAAGCTGCTATTGTTGGTGATGATATGTACCATGGAAAGCCTGTTTATTTATCACAGGTTAAAAAACGAGGATTTTCATTGTCTAAAAATGAAGAGGAGCAACCGATTATGAAACGCTTTGCATTGCATTCGCGATATGTTGATTTTACGATTGATGGAAAGAGGTTTGAATTTGAGGCACCTTATCCAAAAGATTTCGCCACATTGCTTAAGCAATTAGAAAAATTTGATTCCTAAGTATATCATTCATGAATCCAAAAACTAAAAAAATAGTATTCAATTCGATCTTTGTTGTGGTCATTCTTTTATTGCTTTGGCCTACAAGTCGTGCATATTTTCAACAGGGATTGATGCGTATCGGTTTATTTAAGCCTTCTTTGGAAAAACCTAAGGAATCAGATTCGCAAGCTTTTATCGCTACGGATCACAATATTTCTTTTAAGAATGATCAGGGAGAAGTTGTTCAAATGGATGATCTTAGAGGTAAAGTGGTTTTTATCAACTTTTGGGCTACATGGTGCCCGCCTTGTATCGCTGAGATGCCATCTATTGCGACTTTATATGAGCGATTAAAAGATAATAAGGATGTTGTATTCCTTATCGTGGAGATTGAGGGGGAGTCTGAAAAGGCGAATACTTTTATGAAGGGTAAACAATTGAATTTGCCGGTTTACTATCCAAATTCTGCAATTCCAAAAGAATGGTTAGGGGGTTCTATTCCGACCACATTGATCATCAATAAGAACGGTGAAATTGAAACTAAACATGAAGGTTTAGCAGATTATTCTCGTAAAGAAGTATCTGATTTTATAATCGAATTAACAAAAAAATAAGTACAGAATAACAAGTATGACAAGAGCAGAACTTATTCAACAGATCAAAATAAAAAAATCATTTCTTTGCGTTGGTTTAGATACAGATATTACTAAAATACCTGAACATCTTTTAGCAGAAGAGGATCCAATCTACGCGTTTAATAAAGCTATCATTGATGCTACAGCAGATTTATGTGTTGCTTATAAGCCTAATATTGCATTTTACGAGAGCTATGGAATAAAAGGATGGCAATCTTTGCAGAAAACTTGGGCAGCACTTCCTAAAGATTGCCTAAGCATAGCGGATGCGAAGCGAGGTGATATTGGAAATACGTCGAAAATGTATGCGCAAGCGTTTTTTGATGAAAAACAATCGGGTTTGGGGTTTGACTCGATCACTATTGCACCCTACATGGGAAAAGATTCTGTTACTCCATTTTTAGATTTTGATGGAAAATGGGCGATTGTGCTTGCCTTAACATCTAATGAAGGAAGTTTGGATTTTCAGAATTTTCAAAATATTTCGGGATTGCAGTTGTTTGAACAGGTTATTGATAAGGTAAATACATGGGGAACGATTGAGAATCTGATGTATGTCGTTGGGGCAACGCGAGGAGAAGGATTTATTACAATTCGTGAGCATGCACCTGATCATTTCTTATTGGTTCCTGGTGTTGGCGCGCAAGGGGGATCATTGCAAGATGTATGTCAATATGGAATGAATAAGGATTGTGGACTTTTGGTCAATAGTACCCGCGGTATTATCTATGCTTCAAAGGGTCTTGATTTTGCAGAAAAGGCAAGAGAAGAAGCGCTTAAATTGCAGCAAGAAATGGAATTGGAGTTGATTAAGGCTGGAATTATCAGCTAGTTTGATATAAACTATAAGATTAAAAAGCTTCATATCGAAAGATATGAAGCTTTTTTTGTTAAATATTTTATAATTTGAGAAATGGAGATACTAAAAAATGAGGAAACATTTTACTTTATTTGGGGTTTATATATGGATTAGGTCAAGATGAGAAAAGCATATTTGCTGGCTTATTTCTTTTTTGAAGAAAAATTAAAATATCGATCAGCGGGTCAACTTCATCTTACGACAACAGGAATCTAAGTGAACAAACTTAATTTTACTATTGTAAATTATCTTTAAAGAATATTATAACTGATGAAAGGAATCAATGTACTGCTTTTGATAGGTCTAATGAGCATATGGCATGTTAGTGTTGCGCAGGAGAAAGAAGGTGCTGCTGTGCAGGTAAAACAAGTTGAGGATGTGGCTTTGGAAACAACGGGTTCTTCTCGTGATGACTCGTATCAAGTTGCATGGGATCTTTATAAGGCTGGCAAATATGACGAAGCTTTAAAACGGATCAATAAGCTTATTGATCAAGATCAAACAATCAGTGCTTATTATGAAGTGAAATGCTACATCTTAATTGGATTGAAAAGGAATGCTGATATTATTGCTACAGCTACTACAGGAATAGCATTGGATCCTGAAAATCATACTTTTTATGATATTCGTGGTAATACGTATTATTTTGATTTGAAGCCAGAATTGGCGAGATCGGATTATCAGCGCGTGCTTCAGTTGGAGAAAAATAACGCGCGATATTACAATAACTATTTGAAGCTATTGAATGAGATGCGTAAAGATGATGAACTCATAAATGTATTTACACTTTTTGAAAATAATCTGAAAAATGGGGAAGAGATGGCTGAACCACAATTTGTAGCTGATGTTTATTTTTATGGTGCTTTAGCATTTCAACGGCAAAAAAATAATTTAAGAGCTATTGAACTTCTAGATAAAGCAATTGAAAACTCTCCTAAAGCAGCTATGTATTATAATAATAGAGGTTTGATTTTTCAAGATATGGATAAGCTATTACAAGCAAAGAAAGATTTGGATCGAGCTATTGAGTTGGACATCAATAATCCAGTCTATTATGAGAATAGATATTCTGTTTTATTTGATTTGAAGAAATATCAGGACGCTCAAAATGATTTATTAAAAGTGATTAGTTTGGGTAATTCTGATTTGGATATCTATGCTGGATTGGCATTGACTTACGATGTGCTAAATAATTATGCAAAAGCAGCTGAATATTATGACTTGGTGTTGCAAAAAAGTCCAAAACAAAGAATGATACTGGGTAACTATGCTTATGCTTTATTTGAGCTCAATCAAATTCCAAAGTCAATTGAAATGTTTGAACGTGCGCATGCGCTGGACCCTTCTGAAATAGATGTATTAGTTGGATTAGTTGTGTTATATCATCTTGACGGTAAGGATGCTAAATCGGAGGAAGTGATAACAGCGATTAAAATGAAAACTACTTACTCAGCAACGAAAAATTTATTGGATATTCTTGAGAAAGGAGATTACAGATTTACATCGAAATTTAAATCTGTATGGGGAAAACTGTTTTAAATATGAAAGTATCTATCGGCGTATGGTTTTAAGTTATAAAAGTGTTGAAATTAATTTGATAGAATTGATGAGCTAGTTGATTTTTATTGGAATAAAAGAAATGGATGCTTTTTATAGCAAATTGCGTATTTTGAGTTGATTTAAGTCAAATTTCCATTCTATAAATTCATATCTAATGTGTAACTTTGCGCCATGCCAGAAAAAATTATAATTCTTGACTTTGGTTCGCAATACACGCAATTAATCGCGCGTCGTGTAAGAGAACTTAACGTATATTGTGAAATTCATCCTTTCAACAACTTGCCTGAATTTGATGAGACTGTAAAAGGAGTAATCCTTTCGGGAAGTCCATATTCAGTAAGACAAGAGGATGCTCCTCAAATTGATTTTAATTCAATTCAAGAGCGTTTTCCTTTGCTAGGTGTATGTTATGGTGCACAATATATCGCTCAAAAATCAGGAGGTGAGGTCTTACCTTCGGAGATCCGTGAATACGGGCGTGCAAATTTGCAATTTGTGAATGCTGAGAATGAATTATTAGCAGGTGTACCCGTTCAGTCTCAAGTATGGATGTCACATGGTGATACGATCAAAGAAGTTCCTTCAAATTTTGAAATTATAGCTAGTACGGATAAAGTTCGTGTTGCTGCTTATCATGTTTTAGGAACACGAACTTATGGTATTCAATTTCACCCTGAAGTAACGCATAGCACTGATGGCGTAGTTTTATTAAAAAACTTTGTTGTCGGAATCTGTGGATGTGCTCAAGAGTGGACTCCAGATGCTTTTGCTGAAACTAGTATTGCTTCTTTGAAAGCTGAATTAGGTGAAGACCATGTAATATTGGCACTGTCAGGTGGGGTTGATTCTACGGTAGCTGCTGTATTGTTACATCAAGCAATTGGAAAAAACCTACACTGTATATTTGTGGATCATGGTTTGTTACGTAAAGGTGAGTTTGAGCAGGTATTGGATTCATACAAAAATATGGGTCTTAATATTAAAGGTATCAACGCGAAAGAATTATTCTTTGGTCGCTTAGCTGGTATTTCTGATCCGGAACAAAAACGTAAAATCATTGGTAATTCTTTTATCGATGTATTTGATGAGGCTGCAAAAGAAATTCAAAAAGAATTACCTGAGGGTGTTGAGGCTAAATGGTTGGGCCAAGGTACTATATATCCAGATATTATTGAATCGGTATCGGTAAAAGGTCCTTCTGCAACTATTAAATCACATCATAATGTGGGTGGTTTGCCTGATTTCATGAAGCTGAAAGTGGTAGAGCCTTTAAAAACCTTATTTAAGGATGAGGTCAGACGTGTTGGTAAAACATTAGGTGTTGATCCTGCAATTTTGGGAAGACATCCATTTCCGGGTCCAGGATTAGCGATACGTATATTAGGTGATATCACAGAAGATCGCGTTCGTATTGTTCAGGAAGCAGATGATATTTTTATCCGTAACTTGAAAGAAGCGGGATGGTATGATAAAGTTTGGCAAGCTGGCACGATTTTTCTTCCTGTTCGTTCTGTAGGTGTTATGGGTGATGAACGTACTTATGAGCATGTGGTTAGTTTACGTGCTGTAGGTTCATTGGATGGCATGACTGCAGATTGGATTCACTTACCTTATGACTTGTTGGCTAAAATTTCAAATGAAATTATCAACCACGTTAAAGGAATTAATAGAGTTGTATATGATATCAGTTCAAAACCACCAGCGACGATTGAGTGGGAATAAAATAGTTCTTGCAGTAGCATTGGCATTAAGTCTTTCAAGCTGTACGACAAAAAAAATAGGCGTACTTCGCTCACCTTCTAGTAAAGGTGAGCAGAGTACTTCATCTAATAATGGTGCAATAACTGCTGCAAAACAGGCAGAAGAAGCCAAAAAACTCGAAGCTACTAAAGCGAGTGAAAGCCTTAAAAGACAAAAATCTATTGCTCTTCTTTTACCTTTTCAATTGAACCGTATCTCTGGTATGCGTCCTACAGCAGAGGATGTCAAAAGATCAGCATTAGCATTGGATTTTTATCAGGGTTTTCAACTTGGCTTAGAGGAATTAGGTGAGCAGGGAAATAAATTTAATTTGCAGGTGGTTGATTCTGAAGATGATAACTATAGAAACTCATCATTAGCAACATCGAATGTTGTTAAAAATGCAAGTTTAATTGTTGGACCTGTTTATCCAAAAGAGATTAAAGCTTTTTCACAATCTTTTAAAAATAAAAGCATCTTACAAATATCTCCTTTAGCGGCAACTTTAGCTTCTGAATTTGGTATCCCAAATTTAGTGTCGTTGACACCTTCTATTCGTGCGCATTCTGAAATCATGGCCAAGTATGTTTCAAAGGAATATGCTTATGGTGATATGGTATTGGTATATAATGTGCAAGATGCGGATAGTAAGCAGTTCTTGGATAATTTTGTTTCAGAGGCTCTTGGTTATAATAAAAGCCTACAGATAAAAGTTGTTACTTCTATAGCAGAGTTAAATGATAACTTAGTGATAGCTGGAACGAATCATATCGTATGTGGTACGACAAATAGAAACCAAATTAGAGCATTACTAGCCAATATGGATGTGCATAGTAGTGAATCGGGCTATGCTTTTAAATTGTACGGTCATCCAAATTGGGCTAAACTTTCTTTTGAAGACTATGCTAATATAGATCGTTATGAATTAACCGTGACGACCTCGACATTGGTTGATGAGGGGGCGGAAAAGACCCGGAAATTTGATCTTAAATATAAGACTAAATTTAAAGTGGCACCATCTGATTTTTCGTATAAAGGATATGATGCGGCTATTTATTTTGGTGGCCTGATTGCTAAATACGGTGACGATTATGTTCAACATGTGGTCAAAGAGACTTATTCTGGAATTAATAATGATTTTAGTTTTGATTATTTTCCGGAATGGGGGTATGTGAATAGAGGAATACGATTTATGGTATATCGTAATAATAATTTTGATAGGAAGTAATAGATGAGTGATTTTAGTGAAAAGAGAGTTCAGCAGCAAATTCGTAATTTTGAAAGAGCACTGGATGGTTATGAGGGGAATGAACCGTTTGCACGTTATCTTACTTCATTTTTCAAAATTAATAAACAAATGGGATCAAAGGACCGTAAGTGGACTTCCCGATTGTGTTACAACTATTTTCGATTAGGGAAAGGTGCGAAGCAGCTTTCTCAGCACAAGAGACTGATAATAGCAGAATATCTTTGTGAGACGGAAAGTCCATTTGTTGCTTTATTTGAACCGGATTGGAATATAGCGCTATCTCTAAATGATAAATTGACATTTTTAAAAGAGCTTCAATTATTACAAGTTGCTGATGTTTTTCCTTTTAAAGATGAGCTATCTAATGCCATAGATCAAGATGATTTTATTCAGAATCAATTTATCCAACCTGATTTATTTATTCGGGTGAAACGTGGTAAAGAAAAGTTTGTAAAAGCTGTTTTTGAATCAGAGGGGATAAGTTATCAATTTATTTCGGACCAGATTATTGCATTGTCAAATGGTACATCATTGCAGCGCTTTAAAGATCTCGATGGTGTAATTGAAGTACAAGATTTATCATCACAGCGTACTCTGAACTTTATGGATGCTTCTCCAAAAGAAAACTGGTGGGATGCTTGTGCTGCCTCGGGTGGTAAGGCTCTGTTGTTTCTTGATGCGCATCCAAAGACTAACTTACTTGTTTCAGATGTTCGTATGAGTATCTTGCGGAACTTGGATGAGCGTTTTGAACGTGCGGGAATACGAGATTATCGAAAGAAAATAGTGGATCTAACAAAAGATACTACTCCGATTTTGGGTGCAGAGCTTTTTGATGGAATTATTTTGGACGCTCCTTGTACGGGTTCTGGTACCTGGGGACGTAGTCCTGAGAATATCACTTATTTTAATGCAAGGAAAATTAATGAATTTGCTTCATTACAAAAGGAAATTGCAAGGAATGTATCTCAGCACCTTAAAGTAGGCAAACCACTTATATATATCACCTGTTCTGTTTTTGGAAAGGAGAATGAAGAGGTTATTGCATATATTCAAAAAGAATTAGAATACGCGCTTGAATCATATCAAGTCTTAAAGGGCTATTATGAAAAGGCGGATAGTATGTTTGTTGCTCGGTTAATCAAGATGTAATTTACTAAACTATATTATTTAAGGAGCCATTTGTATCTATCAAATGGCTTTTGTTTTTTGAGACATTTTGATAGGTAATAAATGGATAGCTAGTGCTGCTTTTGCCTATCTCCACAACATTGTACTTCAATCGAAAGCGTTTTGAAACTTCTAAATTTGAGGATTAAAATGAGTGAGTTACTATTTTTATAATAGCTGAGATAATAGGTTATACCAGTAGACTGATGCTGTTTATTGATGATCGCCCACTGGTATAGGTATCATCTTATTCGCATTTGCCAGGAACGACTAATACCGGACATGTTGCTTTTCTAATGACTGCCTCTGAAACGGAACCAGATATAAAATGGTCAAAACCAGTCCGGCCATTAGATCCCATGACGATCAGATCTGCTGACCATTCATGTGAAGTGGCCAGTATTTCTTCTTTTACAGATCCAATTCTATTGAATAGGAAAACCTCACTGGCACCTACAAATTCTTGTCCTAGTTCTTCGAGGTATTTTTGTGCATTTTGCTGTTCTATTTCTGATACCTCAGGTATAATAATAGGCTGTTGTCCTAATAGCGGATCAGCTCCATAGCTTGCTGGTGAAGTGGGAGAGGTGACGGTCACTAATGCAACTGAAGTTTCAAATTTCTTTACCATCTCTTTAGCATATGCAATGGCCTTGTGTGAACAGGGTTCATCGTCCACAGCGACTAATATTCTAGTTATTTTTACGACATTGGTATCCATGGTTGTGATATTAAAGTTTATTTTCGTATTATATATATTAATAACCTGAATATACGCATTTTTGTTTTTATAAATATGGAATTTGGAATATGTAATTTGACAATCGTTCCTCTTCGTGCAGAAGCTGCACATCGAAGCGAAATGGTTTCACAACTATTATTTGGTGAGACTTTTGAAATCATAACAAAATCAAAAGATTGGACCAAAATCAGTACTACAGCTGATGGTTATAACGGTTGGATACAAAATGGTCAGTTTTTGACGGTAGATGATCAAGGTTATCAGCACTATCAATCTTTAGCAATCATGCGTGTCGGATTTGAGGGAGGCTTTCTTACTCATCGTGATTATGCTATTCAGCTTTTACATGGAACTCATGTGAGAGCATCTTTTGCTTATTTTGATGCGGAAAATATACAAGATTTTGTTGGTCAGGAATTGCGATATGGCGCAGTAGATTTTCAGGATCAGGTCGCACTGCTAGCGAAGAGCTATTGGGATGTGCCTTACCTGTGGGGCGGCCGTTCTAAATTTGGGATCGATTGTTCTGGTTTTTCACAGTTGATCTATCAGTCATTTGGAGTGTCTTTGCCTCGTGATGCATATCAGCAGGTTGAATTGGGGGAAACGGTTGACTTTTTGTCTGAGATTAAGGTTGGTGATTTGGCATTTTTTGATAATGAGGAAGGTCGGATCAATCATGTCGGTATCATGCTGGATTCTGAAACGATCATTCATGCCTCTGCCCGTGTACGTATTGACAGGATGGATCAGGAAGGTATATTTAATCAGGAATTAAATAGATATACCCATAGACTACGAATTGTCAAACGTTATATATAAATAATTAAGGGTCGGTGTAGCTACACCGACCCTTAATTATTGTATAATGAATACGATTAGAATTTGAAAGTCAAACCAAATTTAGCAGTATCAAAGAAGTTGTTGAAACTGTTGATGTTTGCATTGAATTCATTTGAAGATTTTGCGCCGTCAACATCAACTTTTTTGCTGTTGAATGACAATAAGTTTGTTAAACCAAAGTTGATTGCGATGTTTTCTGTTACAAAGTAGTTAACACCTAATCCAGCTCCAGCACCAAATCCTTTTGTTTTAGCGATATCTGTTGTCGTTGTACCATTGTTGATTTCACCACCGAATTGGTTGTAACCAGCTGACAATTGTGCATACGTTTTGAAACGTGGGCTTAAATCTAAGAAGTAGTAACGACCATAAGCTCCAATTCCAAAATTGTTATTTTTAACATAAGTATCCGCAGTTGCTGAATAATCTGTGTTTTTTGAATTACCAATATTGAAATCTAAACCAACTGCAACTTTATCTGATACAAAATAACCAACAGATGGATTGAAATTGAATGTACTTGTTTTTTTCTCTGTTTCTTTGTTATTCGTTGTATTTGCTGATAAATTACCTTCTACAATAAAATCAGTTTTTTTGAAACCAAATTCTTGAGCTTGAGATGCAAAAGTTAAACCAGCAACTGCTGTTAGTGTAAGTAATAATTTTTTCATTTTTTTAAAAGTTTGTTTTTTAAGCATAGCCAAACCTTTTGACTATTTGATTCATAATATCAATATGAATACCAATCGCATTTAAAAATGTCATGAAAATGTATTAAGAAATTATGTGAATCGTAATTTAAACACTATCAGAGTTTTAAAAATTGACATTATGAAAAAATAAATATTATAAAATTTTCACTTTGATACTGATTTAACTTTTTGTGAAATAATGTCAGTTTGTATGCTGACATAAAAAAAGACCATATGTCAGTGCTGACATATGGTCTTAAGTATAGGGTATACGATTTACTATTTAATCGAAATATTCTTTGATCCGCTCAAAGAAAGATTTTTCAGATTTGCCCGGTTGAGGCTTGAAATTTGGAGATTCTTTCAATTTTTCTAAGATTTCTTTCTCATCCGAAGAAACTGCTTTTGGAGTCCAAATATTTACATAAATAAGTTGATCACCTTTATGATAAGAATTGACTTCAGGAATACCTTTTCCTTTAAGTCTTAGGATTTTGCCTGCTTGTGTTCCTGGATCAATTTTAATTTTTGCTTTGCCATCGATAGTGGGAACTTCAACACTTGTTCCTAATGTAGCATCTACAAAATTGATGTAAAGATCATAAATAACATTCAGACCATCTCTTTTCAATGCTTCATGTGGAATTTCTTCAACTAGAATGATTAGATCTCCTGCAATTCCACCCCGAGGTGCAGCATTACCTTTACCACTCATCGACAATTGCATTCCTTCACTTACACCAGCAGGAATGTTTATGGCGATAGTTTCCTCACCTCTTTCTAATCCTTCGCCTCTACATGTTGTACATTTAGCAGTAATCTCTACACCTTCTCCGTTACAAGTAGGACAAGTGCTAGTTGTCTGCATTTGACCTAAAATGGTATTGGTGACACGTCTCACTGATCCTGAACCGCCACAAGTATTACAAGTATGAAAAGATGATTTGTCTTTTGCCCCACTGCCGTCGCAAGTATGACAGTTTACCTGTTTATTTACTTTTACTTTTTTTTCTACGCCTTTGGCAATTTCTTCCAGTGTTAACTTTACTTTGATGCGAAGATTTGTACCTCTTGCCACACGGCGACCACCTCTAGCGCTTCCGCCACCGCCACCGAAGAAACTTTCGAAAGGATGACCACCTCCACCAAATATATCTCCAAATTGGCTAAATATGTCGTCCATATTCATGCCACCACCATAACCGCCACCTGAAGCAGAGTTACCAGCATGACCAAATTGGTCATAGCGTTGTTTTTTCTGAGGATTGCTTAAGACATCATATGCTTCAGCAGCCTCTTTAAATTTTTCTTCAGCTTCATGATCACCAGGGTTTTTATCCGGGTGATATTTCACGGCTAGTTTACGATAGGCAGATTTAATTTCTTTTTCATCTGCACCACGAGCTACACCTAATATATCGTAATAATCTCTTTTTGACATCTTTTTTATCTTATTGACCTATAATTACCTTTGCATGACGGATTACTTTATCATTTAAATAGTAACCTTTTTCAATAACATCAATAACTTTATTTTTTAAATCTGGGGTAGGAGCTGGAATTGCTGTAATTGCTTCTTGTAGGTCTGCATCGAATTCTTTACCTAATACATCCATTTCTTTTAAGCCCTGTTGCTCCAAAGTTTGTCTGAATTTATTATTGACGATATCTATACCTGTTTTTATTGATTCAACGTCTGTAGCTGTCTCCATTGCTTTTAAGGCTCTGTCAAAGTCATCTACTGTTGATAATAATTTTGTGATGACATCTTTTCCAGCAGATTGAATCAATTCAACCCGTTCTTTACTTGTACGTTTTCTGTAGTTGTCAAATTCAGCTGATAAACGAATATATTTATCTTTTGATTCTGCTAATTCAGCATTTAATTTCTCCTCAACAGAAAGTTCAATTGTTTCTTCTTGATTTTCTGTCGTATTATCCTCAATAGGATCTTGAATCGTCTCGTTATTATTCTCTTGTTCGCTCATTTCTTCTAAATTCTATGTTGGAAACTAATGTTCTTTCTTTAAAATCTAAATACAGTCAAAGTTGTTGCCAAAATAGAAAAATCCGACAGCTTGTCAGTAACCCAAGAATTGGACTAACAAAATGTCGGACGATAAGGTTTTCTGTCAGTTTTGACAGGCTATATTTCTACTTGATCTACCAGTACTCCATCGGCTGTTTTTATGATACGGGCTGGCATATTACGAATGATTTGGTAATCGTGAGTTGCCATTAAAATAGCCGTTCCTGATGAAGCAATATCACGTAAAAGCAAAACAATTTCTTCTGAAGTGGCAGGGTCTAGATTACCTGTTGGTTCATCGGCCAAAATAATTTCTGGATTGTTGAGTAATGCACGGGCGATAACGATACGTTGCTGCTCACCTCCTGAAAGCTCATGCGGCATTTTCTTTAATTTTGAGCGAAGACCTACTTTTTCTAACACATCAAGCATACGGTGCTCAATTTGTGTTTTATCTTTCCAGCCTGTTGCTCTCAGGGCGAATTCTAAATTTTTCTCTACCGAACGATCTGATAACAAATGAAAGTCTTGAAAAACGATTCCTAATTTACGTCTTAGATAAGGGACATCATTTTCATGCAGTTTTTTAAGATCAAATCCTGCAATTAATCCTTCACCATTTCCAATATATAGATCGCCATAAATAATTTTAAGTAAGCTACTTTTCCCACTCCCTGATTGACCAATGAGGTAAAGGAATTCGCCTTTATTAATATTCAAATTTACATTTGATAATACCAAATGTTTTTGTTGATAGATATCGACGTTTTTTAATGTGATTACTGTATTTCCAGACATTGAACTATAATTCTAATTTTTTTATTTGTCCAAATGGCAAGTCCTTTACCATTTGCATAATATACTCTGACTTATCTCCAAGACCGATTTTGTCTAATGATTTGTCAGGTCGATCTACCCTGAAATATGCTAAAAGAGTGAATGAATCATCTCTTAATTGAACATAATCCGGGATTTTGGCGACTCCTTTTACTTTGATTATATACATCTACTTACAAAGTTAGTACTTTTTATTTCAAATACTCTTCTACGAATATAAGGCTATGCTTATTGGTTTGCAAATAAAAAATCGAGCGTATTGACTCCATCGGCATAATCATCCAACGCCGGGTTTTGACTTGCTCCAAATTTAAAAGAAGGTGTTTTTATTGCTAACGGCATCTCTGATGTCACACATTGTAATCGATCTGCTATAATATCTAAGTATTGGGTTAAATCATTAACATTTTCATACTCATCGAAATAAATGACTGCTAGTGGTGATGCTATTTTATCATCTTTTTTTAATAATAAAAATCCATTATCATAATGTTTGTCTGCATTGATCAGGTAAATGGATTTATTATAATCGTAATTGTTATTGTATTTGAAATGTGTGTTTACTTTTTCAAATGATGCTATTCCTTCGTAAAAGTGACTGATGTCATAGTCTTTAGGAACAAATACTTTAGAAACGGAACGGCAGCCTAGACCAAAATAATCAAATATATCATGACCGAGTGCTTTTAGTTGATCTGGAGACTCGTTGCCCGTTAGTACAGCGACACTGTTTCTGTTTTTTCTTATAATATTTGGTTTTTTTCCAAAATAATGTTCGAAATAGCGTGAAGAATTATCTGAACCTGTGGCAATGACTAAATCAAAATTTGTTAATCGCTCTACTAATTCTACTTTATCTTTGAAGCGTGGCTCTAATTCAATCAATTTTTGTATCACATAGGTGGTCAAATGTGCATCGTCTGATGAAACTTTTATTTTGGCTTTAAATCCTGCTGCTAATACACACAAAATATCATGGAAACCCACTAATGGTATATTTCCAGCTAGCACAAGGCCTACAATTTGATCACTTTCAATATCAGGATAGGGTGCCATCCAGTTTTCAAGTCTTTGAATTTCTAAATTAGCTTTCCAAGAATCAAAGGCCTTAGTAACATGTTCTGCAGTGTACCAGGCATTTTTATGCTGAGCAGCAGTTATTAATTCTTGTAGTTCTGTATTATCTGTATGGAATAAGTTTGCAAGTTTTGCAAAACCTTCTAATCGTTGTTTCTTTGTCAAAATGTGAAAATTAATAAACATGTATACACAAATTTGTTTTATATTTGTGTTGTCAATACACAATCAGCAAACCAAATTACTATATTTTAAACGTGTAAAATGATCTGATTGTATAAATGACAGTACAAAAATAGTTTTTTATCATAATTTTGAGGTTATAAATGGCGATTAAAATTACAGACGAGTGTATTAACTGTGGTGCTTGCGAACCGGAGTGCCCGAATAATGCAATATATGACGCTGGAGTGAGTTGGAAATTCTCAGATGGAACGGCATTAGATGGAGTTATAGATTTTGGAGATGGAGTTACGTTAGATGCTAACGATTCTCAAGCTGCAGTGTCAGATGAAGTATATTACATTGTTTCAGACAAATGTACAGAGTGTGTTGGTTTTCATGATGAACCACAATGTGCAGCAGTTTGTCCGGTTGACTGTTGTGTCGACGATGAAGAAGTTCGAGAATCACAAGAAGAGTTATTAGCGAAGAAAGCTTGGCTACATGCTGAATAAAAAGTATTGCTTTTAAAATATTATTTCGAAAAAGGTAGAATATTCAAATATTCTACCTTTTTTTATGACCACATGTTTGCATTTAGTTTGAAGTTATGGTAATACTGCCATATTTATATTTGTGAAAGACTAGTATTTTTTTATTTTTGTACTTTACCTTTATAATAGTGTGCCGATGTATAAATCAAAAATGGGGCTAATTACCCTTGTTTCGGTAACAATTGCAGCAATTATTGCGATATGTTACGAATTTAGTTGGGTCAATTTTTCTCCATCATTTTTAATGGCAGTAAGATGGATTGTTGCCACTGTGTTAATAGCGAATGCTTTGGTTCGAAAAAATCTAACGACCTGGATTTTGACTTGTATGATCTTAGGTATTTTCGTGGGTCTGGATTTTCCTAATATTGCTATTTCATTACAACCATTGAGTAAAGGCTTTATCAAGTTGGTCAAGACAATTGTCGGTCCAATTTTATTTGCGACCTTAGTCTATGGTATAGCTGGTCACTCTGATTTGAAACAAGTCGGTCGGATGGCATGGAAATCCATGTTGTATTTTTTCTGCGCAACGACTTGTGCTATTTTTATTGGACTTGGGGCCATCAATTTGACAAAAGCAGGTGTGGGTGTTGATGTCGCGCATATGCCACATGAAGAATTGCCGAAGACTCATATTAGTAATGATGCCGATATTTTAGCTTCATTGCCCGAACATGTACATCCTGTATACAAGTTTACCGCCTTTTTTAGAGATCTTTTCCCTGAGAATATCGTTAAAGCAGTGTATGATAATCAGGTGCTTCAAATCGTAGTCTTTTCTGTTTTATTTGGAATTGGCTTAGCTATGGTCGACGAAAAGAAAAGAAAACCTTTAGTCGATTTTACAGAAAGCTTGTCTGAAACCATGTTTAAATTTACGAATTTGATCATGTATTTTGCACCTATTGGGGTGGGGGCAGCTATGGCTTTTACAGTTGGACATCTTGGTGTGGATATTCTGAAAAACCTATTTATGCTCTTAGCAACGCTATATTTGGCATTAATTGGTTTTATGTGTTTCGTTTTGTTGCCTGTTGCATTATATTTAAAAATTCCAATACTGAAGTTTATCAATGCAATTAAAGAACCTGTCTCCATCGCTTTTGCAACGACAAGTTCTGATGCTGCTTTGCCAAAGGCTATGTCGGCCATGGAAAAATTTGGTGTGCCACGCAAGATTGTATCTTTTGTTATACCAACAGGGTATAGTTTCAATTTAGATGGTACTTCATTGTACCTGTCGTTGGCGGCTATATTTGTTGCGCAGGCGGCTGGAATACACTTGAGTTTTGGAGAACAATTAATGATTGCTTTTACATTGATGATCACGTCCAAAGGAGTTGCTGCTGTACCACGTGCTTCCCTTATTATTTTAATAGCGACGGCTGATCAGTTTGGTTTACCAACATTTGTGATTGCGGCTATTTTGGGAATAGATGAACTGATGGATATGGCTAGAACTTCGGTAAATGTAATTGGTAACTGTTTAGCGACAGTGGTAGTAGCCAAATGGGAAGGAGAGTTCGATGAAGAAGCACCATATCGTGATGATCACGAACAACCTGAATTAGAGCGCTAATAGGATATTTATCATCATAACAAAGGGTCTTACATCATCTTGTAAGACCCTTTGTTATGATAACAGGTCACCATCGACATAATACCATATTCCTTCAGTTTGTTTAAAACGGGATATCTCGTGATGAATTTGAAGATTTAGTTGGGCGTCTAAATAGTGGGCTTCGAACTCTACTGTATTTATATTTGTTCGTACTATTTGGAGCTGCAACCATTTCGATTCCTCTGCCCATTTTTGGATTTCTTTTTTATTTTGAAAACCACGTGTCGCAACATAAAAGCTTTCGTATAAAAAGTTAATATCTTGAACGGCAAAAGCGCTGTATCTTGCACGCATAAGCTGTTCGGCAGTTTGTGCTTGCTTTTGATCAAGATGAATTCTCATGCAGCAATCTTCATATGGCTGCCGATTGCCGCAGTAGCACGTGGTATTTTGTGTTGTCAATGGATGATGGATTTAAATGTCTAACAAAGATAAAAAATGATTCTTTCTATTCGTTTTGATGTGGATAAATTTTTAACCAAATAAAATGCTGAATTTTTTATTATTCTTTACACATTCATGTAAAATTTAATTTTAATTGATTGATGATGAGGCTGTTTTTATATTTTTAACAAATGTTAACATCTTGTCGTTAATCTTCTTTTCAGTACTTGAGTCCTACTTATAAATAAATTGAAAAATATTAAAATAATGGGAGGAGCAGCTATGAAAAAATTAGTTTACTTAACGATATTAGTTGGCGGTTTGTTTTTTGTAAAGCCTGCTGCAGCACAAGTTAATGTTAGTATTAACATTGGAAATCAACCTTCATGGGGACCGGTAGGTTATGATTATGTTCGTTATTACTACATTCCTGAAATTAATGTCTACTACGATGTGATCAACCGACGATATACACATTATCATGGCCGAAGATGGGTCACGAGCAGAAATTTACCTGCGAGATATCGTAACTTTAATTTTTATAATACTTATAAAGTAGTTGTTAATGATCGAGATCCTTGGAGACATCATGATCGTTATAGAAGAGATTATGGACATTATGCAAATCGTAGAAACCAAGTTAGCATAAGGGATTATAGAGGTGACCACGATCGTCCACGTCACAATGCCCGATATGATAATCATCGTGTGGAACGCCGCAATGATCATAGAGGAGATCGGCAAGATCATCGAAAATCCGAAAAAAGAAATGATAAAAAAAACCACGATCGCCGCTCAGATAGGGGCGAAGGGCATGGAAGAAGATAAAGGTTAATTTTTGATGTGTTTATTAGAAAGAGAGGAAATGAAAATTTCCTCTTTTTTGTTATTCAATGAGCTAAATAGGATATGCGGTTTCACTTTTGGTTTCAGATAAGACGAAATAGGTTTGTACCGTATTGACATGTGGAAGAACCGCGAGTCTATATCTTAAGAATTCATGATAAGCTTGCATATCTTTAGTGGCTATGCGAAGCATAAAATCATATGACCCCGCCATTTGATAGCATTCCATGACTTCTGGAAATTTTGCTACTTCTTTTTCAAATTCATTCAAAACTTCCGCGGTATGTGCTTTTAAGAATACCTGAGAGAATGAAATCAAACCCATATTAATTTTTTGCCGGTCAAGAATTGCAACAGTCTTTTTGATATAGCCTTGCTGTTTTAATTTTTTAACACGTTCATAGATTGCAGCAATAGATTTGTGTAAACGGAATGCGAGTTCTTTATTACTTAGGGTTGCATCGTGCTGTAATATTCTTAATAATTTGATATCTGTATCATCGAGGTGCATATGTATTTTTTATTGATATTGATGAAATATGAACATCTGTTTTGTATTTTTTATTAAATATATCAATTTTTCAATAAAATTTATCGATGTTATTCATTTGTGTTGAATATTATTTTGTTTTAACTCAATTTTGGTGATAATATGGAGGGTGTGTATGCATGACCTCTTTATGATTAAAAAATAATTGATCATGGTTAACGAATTGATGTTTAGTAAGTGTTTATCTCCAGAACTCGATAGTAGATTTAAACATTTATGGTGTTTAGTGGGCAATACACCAATGTTGGAATTGCAATACACATATAAAGGTAAGGCTGGAAAGATTTATGTGAAATGTGAAAACTATAATTTAACTGGTAGTATTAAAGATCGTATGGCTTTATACATTATGTATAAGGCATATATGAATTGCCAAATAGATCCTAAAGATGTGATTATCGAAGCCACCAGTGGCAATACAGGTATTTCTTTTTCTGCTATTGGTAAAGCTTTGGGACACCAGGTAAAGATCATCATGCCCAATTGGTTGAGTAAAGAGCGTATCGATATTATTAAAAGTATGGGTGCAGATATTCAATTGGTAAGTAAAGAAGAAGGTGGTTTTTTGGGTAGTATCCAGTTGAGTGAGGAATTAGCTAAAAAGGGTGGTGTATTCTTGCCTAGGCAATTTGAAAATCAATTTAATGCCGAAGCGCATGAATTTACTACTGGTCGAGAGATTGGTCTTCAACTTGCCTCAAAGGGTCTTGTTGCAGATGCATTTGTAGCTGGTGTAGGTACAGGTGGGACGGTAATGGGGGTAGGACGCCATCTTCGTAGTCTTAATCCTCACGTCAAGATTCATCCTCTTGAGCCTGCAGAGAGTCCGACCTTGTCAACTGGACACAAAGTTGGTTCGCATCGTATTCAAGGGATTTCAGATGAATTTATTCCTGCTATTGTAAAATTGGATGAGCTTGATGAGGTGATTGCTGCTTCGGACGGAGATTCTATTATTATGGCTCAAAAATTAGCGAAGGAATTGGGGTTAGCAGTAGGGATTTCTTCAGGAGCTAATGTGATAGGTGCCATTAAACTGAAACAAAAACTAGGGAATGATGCCATTGTGGTGACCTTACTTTGTGATGATAATAAAAAATATTTAAGTACTGATCTAGTTAAAGAGCAACCCGTTATTGATGGGTATATCTCTACAGATCTTTCTTTTACGGGATTTCAACCGATTAGTAGATTGACAAAGTCTCTTTTCAATACTGAACCTGTATAGTGTTTGTTTCAGCCTAATGGGATATTGGGCAGTATATTTATGTTAAGTAGAATCTGATACAATGGGAGTACTCCCATTGTTGTCAGGTTTAACCAATTGCAATTTGTCGCTCGACATTATTATTTAATTATTTATGAAAAGTTTAATCGTAAAATTATTGCTGTTAATAGCCTTCTGTCCTATTTTTGCCCAAGCTCAAGAAACTGATACTTTATTGAAAATGGATGAATTGGAATTTGTGGATGGAAGTGTTAGTGAAGCTCAGACGGATACTGTAGTCTCTGATACGACACAGGTTGTTCGCAAGAGTGAGGCCATAATCTCAAATTCGGGGACTAAAGGTGGTGATTCTCTTTTTGGTATATTTTTAGCAGGATTTATTGGTGGATTTGCTGCATTACTTATGCCTTGTATATTTCCAATGTTACCGCTTACGGTCAGCTTTTTTACCAAAGGCAGTCAAAATCGCTCAAAGTCTTTTATCCGGGCTTTATTTTATGGGATTTCTATTATTGTAATTTATGTGGTTCTTGGCTTGGCAGTGACGATGATCTTTGGTTCTGATGCGCTCAATGCTTTGTCAACGAATGGTATTTTTAATTTCTTTTTCTTTTTGATGCTGATCGCTTTTGGAGCTTCTTTTTTAGGAGCGTTTGAAATTAGTCTTCCAAGTTCTTGGGTGAATAAAATGGATGCAAAATCTGATGAAGGAGGGTGGGCAGGTATATTTTTTATGGCTGCTACCTTGGCTTTGGTGTCATTTTCTTGTACTGGACCCATTATAGGTACTTTGTTGGTGCAGGCTGCTACGAGTGGTGCACTTTTAGGTCCTGCTGTAGGGATGTTTGGTTTTTCGCTAGCTTTGGCTATACCATTCGCATTATTTGCCTTATTTCCAAGTGCTATGAAGGCGATGCCAAAATCTGGTGGTTGGTTGAATAGTGTGAAAGTCGTATTGGGATTCTTAGAATTAGCTTTTGCGCTTAAATTCCTTTCTAATGTTGATTTGGCATACCACTGGAATTGGTTCGACCGTGAAGTTTTCTTGTCATTGTGGATTGTTATATTTGGTTTGATGGGCTTTTATTTACTTGGGAAAATCAAATTTTCTCATGATAGCAACTTGCCTTATTTATCTGTTTTACGTACTTTTTTCGCAATCATCGTTTTATCATTTACAGTTTATATGATTCCTGGATTGTGGGGTGCACCATTGAAATCCATTTCTGCATTCTTACCGCCACAGAGTACACAGGATTTTGACTTGAATCAAGCATCTGGAGGTACGACTCGACAGGTAGCAGATGTGTCTAATCGCAAGTATGCAGATCTATTTCATGCTCCGCTTGGATTAAATGTGTTCTTTGATTATGAAGAGGGGATGGAATATGCTAAAGCTCAAAAGAAAATGGTGATGCTTGACTTTACTGGGCATGCTTGCGTCAATTGTCGTAAAATGGAGGCTAATGTCTGGACAGATCCACAAGTTCTTTCTTTTTTGACGAATAATGTCATTATTATCCAACTTTATGTGGACGATCGTACAGAATTAGCTGTGGAAGATCAACAAAAAACGAGTGCAGGTAAATTATTAAAAACGATAGGAAGTAAATGGAGTTATTTGCAAGCGAGCCAATTTGAATCTAACTCACAACCTTTTTATGTTTTAATGAACTCGTCGAATCGTCAGGTTTTGGTCAAGCCTAAGGGTGCTGATTATGATCCTATTACTTATTTAAATTATTTGAATGAGGGTCTAGCAGCTTTTGTGAAATCAAATTAGCTTTGGATGACTAATCTGATGAAAAATGTTTTTATTCTTGACGAAAAAAGATTTCATAAAATTGGATTACTGATAAATTTAATCTTACTTTTACATCGTTAAAACCACTACGTTTCAAATATTGGTTTGAGTGGTTTACGTGTAGGGTTAAAGGTGAATTATAACATGAAGAAAGCATTAAATCTGGGGTTGTTCCTTGGGTTAATATCAGTGACATCTTTTGTATTGCAATCATGCAATGAAGATGGAAATAAAAAAACAGGTGCAGCTCCTGTGAGTACTGTTGATCGTACTAAAGCAATTGATGATATAGATAAGGATACGGTGGTTGAAAACATTAAAAAAGATTCAATTGCCACTAAGGAGAAAAAGAGTATTTTACATCATGAAGTGGATACTGCTAAATTATTAACGGACTCTGTATCGCCGCGTTATATTTATCTGACGTTTGACGATGGTCCTTTGAATGGCAGTCAATTTATTGATTCGATAGCAACAGCAAAAAATATAAAAATAAATGTATTTCTTATTGGAAAGCATGATCGAATGAGCAAAGGCTTGCATAAGTATTATGAACGTTATATGAATAATCCATTAGTGGATTGCTATAACCATAGTTTT
The DNA here is from genome assembly GCF_056711605.1 of Sphingobacterium sp. MAE. Classification (NCBI taxonomy): domain Bacteria; kingdom Pseudomonadati; phylum Bacteroidota; class Sphingobacteriia; order Sphingobacteriales; family Sphingobacteriaceae; genus Sphingobacterium; species Sphingobacterium sp. MAE. The sequence continues at coordinate 1,814,011 of NZ_CM160044.1, forward strand.
AACCATGCAAATAATAAGTTTACTTATTTTTATAGTAATGCCGAGTCTGCTTATGAAGATTTTGATAAAAATGAGAAGGATTTAAATCTAAAACATAAAATTGTCAGGTTGCCTGGTCGTAATATCTGGTATTTTGCTGATCGCAAACGTATTGATATGCAAAGTGGATCGAGCACTGCAGATTTGCTATACCAAAATGGCTACCGATCGATGGGCTGGGATTGTGAATGGAAAAAGGGTAAACCATCGGGTATGCCGGTAGAGTCTGTAAGTTTTATTTATCGTCAGATTAATAATAGGTTGCGTAATGGTACGTCGTTTTCTAAGAATAATGTTGTTTTATTGATGCATGATGATATGTTTCAAACTAGAAAAGCACAGAAAATGTTAAGTGATTTGATTGATAGTTTGAAATTGCATCCAAATTATGAATTTGCGCATATGCGCGACTATCCTAAACAGAAATAAAAAAGGCTGTTTAATAAAATCCTTTATTTAAAAAAGATCCCCGATACAGCAAAATGTCGGGGATCTTTTTTTATTTTAATTCTGCTTTCTTAAATATTTTGTCAAAATCACGATGGTCTGACCATCAATCTTTCCTTCAATTTGTTCTGTATTATCGAAAACAAGTCGGATATTTTTAACAACGGTACCTAAAGTTGCACGGATTGAAGATCCTTTTACATCTAATGTTTTGGTGAGTACTACTGAATCACCATCAAACAATTGTTGTCCGATACTATCTAGGTGAAATTCTACATAGCCATCATTTTCGTGATCTCCTGTTTGTTTCGCCCATTCTAGGGTGTCATCATCCAGATATAATATATCTAACGCTTCTGAGGCCCAACCTTCATTTTTTAAGCGATTCAACATACGCCAAGCAGCTACTTGTACAGCAGGTACTTCTGACCACATGTTATCGGGTAAGAATTTCCAGTATTCGGCATCTAATTGTGTCGTCTTATTTAATTGATCGGCACATTTTTGGCATAAAACGATGGTATTGTCGGCATTGGCTTGTAAATCGGGAGGTAGTGTGTATAAGACTAAATCTTCAGTTGCTTGACTCAATTCACATTTATTTCCCGCTCTTTCGAATAGTTGATTTTCTAAATTCATCTAATTTTTGGATAAGTTGCAAATGATAAGTTGCAAACATAGTGAATATTTATAATTCTATATCTAAAAACAGCAGATATAACAACTCAAAAAATAAAGGATTGATAATTTGGAATATAATTTGCAATGCAGTAAACGATATAATTTGTATCTTATTTAATATTAACTGAAATTAAACTAAAACTGAATAAACATGAAATGGCAAGGTGGTAGAAAGAGCGACAACTTTGAGGATAGAAGGGGAATGTCTGGTGGTCAAAAACTGACTTTAGGGGGCGTAGGTGGAATAATTGTATTGATTATTGGATTTTTGATGGGGGGAGATCCAGCGCAATTATTACAACAGGCGCAAAATATGACTGGTACAGAGCAAACTGGACAGCCAAGAGAAATTAGTGAAGAGGAAGCAAAATTAACTGATTTTTCAAGAACTGTTTTAGCGAGTACAGAGACTGTTTGGACGACACTTTTTAAGGAGCAGTTGGGTAAAAATTATGAAGCAACCAGTTTGGTGGTTTATGATGGAGGTACGGAAACTGATGGATGCGGTGTAGGAAAAGCATCTTATGGACCATTTTATTGCCCGGGCGATCATAGGATCTATTTAGATTTAACTTTCAATCAAGAATTGAAAACAAAATTTGGTGCTAAAGGTGAGTTTGCTCTAGCCTATGTTATCGCACATGAAGTTGGTCATCATATTCAACAATTAGTTGGTTTACTCCCTAAGACCAATAATATGCGCGGTAAATTGAGTGAAGTTGAAAATAATAAATTATCGGTGATGACCGAGTTGCAGGCTGATTTTTATGCTGGAGTATGGGCGCACCATGTTAATAAACTATCTGATATACAGATTGATTACAATGATATCTTGGACGGTATGGCCGCTGCGGAAGCTGTTGGTGATGATCGATTACAAACTCAGGCTCAAGGTTATGCTGTGCCCGATTCTTTCACACATGGAACTTCAGCACAGCGACGTGCCTGGTTTAAGAAAGGATACGATTCTGGTGATATGACTAGTGGAAATACTTTCGAAGATCCAAGTTTGAAATAACGATATGAAAAAGACCAGAATGTTAAATCTGGTCTTTTTTATTGATTTCGTAAGAAAAGCTTTTTTTATTAATACTCGGCATTATAATGATCTGATGTTCAAATTACTTTTTGTAGATCGTAGATCTAAATCAATCAATTGTTGAAAATGCTATATGCTGATTTGAAATTGCTCTTTATTATTGCACTAGTAAATTACATCCACGGATGTCGCTTTGATCAAATCGACCTAATACTTCAAAAGACCCATCATCGTAAATTTTTCCGAGGTCTTGGGTTGCGATGAAGGAGCAAGAATATCGATTTGCTAAATCAATAACATTGATCGCTCCTGTTTTTTTGTTTGTAGCAAGTGTTAGTGGATCATTTGTTTCTCGAATTAAAATCTTCATCCAATTTGGATGCTTGAATATGCCATTTCCATAGGAATATCCTTGAGACAATAATTCTGTCATTCCATATTCAGAATGTATGCCAGAGACCTGAAAGCTTTTACAAAGTAAATCATGAATTTCTTCTCGAACCATTTCTTTACGTTTGCCTTTCATGCCTCCCGTCTCCATAATGATCAGCTCTGGAAATGATAATTCGTATTTTTCTATGAAATCTAGTAAGGCAAATGTTACTCCGAAAAGTAATGTCTTCGTCCCTTTTGTTTTTAATTGTAAGAGTGTTTGGTATAATTCTTCGTGATTATATAAAAAATAGTTACTTTCTGGCTGTTGGCTATGCTGCATTAAATCATTAATCATATAGATTAATGAAGATCCAGTGCGCTCTAAATAGGAGGGTAGAAGAGCTAAAATGGCTATATTTTCCATTTTGCCATAAAACTGTTCAAAAGCAGTTCTGAAACTTTGCTCATAAACTTTTTTATCAGCAACAAGATGCTTACTGGTAGTCATTCCTGTGGTGCCTGAACTTGTAAATATAATCTCAGGCTGTAGATCGTCGGCAATAATTTCCTGAGTTTTAAAAAGCTCGATTGGCAGAAATGGGATTTTAGTGTAATGATCGATCGTATTTATTTTTATATTGAGGTACTGCACATATTTTTTGTAAATACGGACATGTTCCATTTGAAAATGAAAAGTGTCTAAGCAGATTTTATTAAATTCTGTTTGATTTTGAATAGTAAATACCCGGTCCCAGTTCATACGCTATAAATTTCAGTACAAACTTAGATAAATTTGTTTTATTTACAATCCTAAATGCATGACAGGCCAATCCATGTACCCGTTCATTTTTTTTGCTTTTGACTTATGTTTGTAGGAATATGAATAATTTCTACGCTGTTAATATCTGTATTGGATAGTGGCAATGAGGCTTTCAATAAAAATTTAGCGCATAAAAAAGGTTCTTAGCTTGAAAGCCTAAGAACCTTTTTTATGTTTTGATATATATGTGATTATAACATACCGCCATCTACTGGTAATACTTGTCCTGTTACGTATGCAGATAGATCGGATGCAAGAAACAAACATACATTTGCGACATCTTCCGCTTCTCCAGCACGTTTCAGTGGTATACCAGCTTCCCATCCTGCGACTACTTTAGGATCTAATACTTCCGTCATTTCGGTACGGATAAATCCTGGTGCCACCACGTTGGATCTGATGTTGCGTGACCCTAACTCTTTAGCAACTGATTTTGAAAAGCCGATAATACCAGCTTTGGAAGCTGCATAATTTGCTTGACCTGCATTTCCTTGAACTCCTACTACAGAGCTCATATTAATAAAAGAACCTTTACGGTTTTTCATCATGATTTTGGATGCTGCTTTAGTAACATTGAAGACAGATTTTAAATTTACATTGATCACATCATCCCAGTTTTCTTCAGTCATACGCATTAACAACCCGTCTTTTGTAATACCGGCATTGTTGACAACAATATCAATAGTACCAAAATCGGCAACAATGTCACTGATTAATTTTTCAGCTTCATCAAATTTTGATGCATCTGAGCGGTAACCTTTTACAGTAGTTCCAAAAGCTTGAAGTTCTTGCTCTAAAGCTTGACCTTTTTCCACAGATGATAAATATGTGAATGCCACTTTTGCACCGTGTTGTACAAATACTTCAGCAATTTTTCTTCCTATTCCTTTTGAGGCTCCAGTGATTAGAGCAGTTTTTCCTTCAAGTAATTTCATTCTTATGTATTATATGTAATATAAGGTGCTTGCAAAAATGTTAAAACTATCCTACAATCGCAACCTTAATATCAATTTAATTTTGAATTTGCAAAATAATAATCGAAAATTAAGTTGTAATAATACTGTCAACTTGAATGGGGCATGTTAAATAAAAATGGCTAAAACAGTCAGGTTAGGGAATTCTTAATAATAGTATGGTATTTTTGAATAAGTGGTTTTAAAAAGTACAGTTTTTTGACAAAAGGATTGCGTTAATATAAAAATCTATATTAAATTTGCATCAATCACGAAGACATGAGTAAAAAAACAAAAAATACCAAAGAGGTAGACGTCGTTTTAATTGGCGCAGGTATCATGAGCGCAACTCTAGGCACACTTATTAATGAGTTGAGTCCAGATATTAAAATAGAGATTTTAGAGCGCTTGGATGTTGTTGCAGCAGAGAGTTCAGATGCATGGAATAATGCAGGAACTGGTCACTCTGCATTATGTGAGTTGAATTATACCCCACAACAAGCGGATGGTACGGTTTCAATTGATAAAGCAATCAGTATTGCGGAACAATTTGAAGTATCTAAACAATTTTGGACTTACTTGGTTGATCAAGGAGTTATCAAAAAACCGGAAAACTTTATTCGATCTGTTCCGCACATGAGTGCTGTTTTCGGAGAAAAAGATATTGATTTCCTTCATAAGAGATTTGATGCTTTATCCGAGAATAACTTGTTCAAGGGTATGGAATATACGGAGGATAAAGCGGTTTTAAATGAATGGATTCCATTAATGATGAAAGGTCGTCCTGACGATGATAAAATCGCTGCGACGAAAATGATATTAGGCACGGATGTAAATTTTGGCGCGTTGACGCGTGATTTAGTTGAACATTTGGATGCTAAAGAAAATATTACCTTGCATCTTACCCAAGAAGTACGTGACATTGATAGAAATGACAATGGTACATGGGAATTGGAGGTCAAGGATTTAAAAACTGGTGAAAAAAGATCAATCAACGCTAAATTTGTTTTTATAGGTGCTGGTGGACACTCTTTACTATTGCTAGAGAAATCGGGTATTCCTGAATCTAAAGGTTATGGAGGATTTCCTGTTGGTGGTCAGTGGTTACGCTGTGTCAATGAAGATGTCATCAAAGATCATCATGCGAAAGTATATGGTAAAGCCTCTATTGGTGCTCCTCCTATGTCTGTGCCACACCTTGATACACGTTATATAGATGGTAAACAGGCTTTGTTGTTTGGACCATATGCTGGTTTTTCTACTAAATTTTTAAAACAAGGTTCTTATTTTGATTTACCTGCTTCGATCAAGTTATCAAATATTAAACCGATGCTATCTGTAGGACGTGACAATATGGATCTCACAAAATATTTAATATCTGAGGTGATGAAAAGTCCCAAAGATAAATTAGATGCTTTGAAACAGTTTATGCCAACAGCGCAATTAGAGGATTGGAAAATAGAAGTTGCTGGCCAGCGTGTACAAGTGATCAAAAAGGATGCTAAACATGGTGGTGTGCTAGAATTTGGAACGGAGGTTGTCTCTTCTGCAGATGGTTCTATTGCAGCGTTGCTAGGTGCCTCACCAGGTGCCTCTACTTCTGTAGCTATCATGATCAAACTTCTGAAAAGATGTTTTCCAGAACGTGCTAAAGCAGATGAATATCGCAAAAAATTGCGAGAAATGATCCCGTCGCACGGACAATCATTAAATGATGATGCAGAGCTTTGTGTAGCGACTAGAAAGCGCACACATACTGCATTAAAGCTTGAGAATTTTAAAGATTAATTTCTTTTAACCATACTTATGGGGTGCTTGCAGTAAATGTACTGGTACAGGCTGAGATTATACCCAAATAACAAGAATTGCTCAATGCCCTGAGCAATTCTTGTTATATACCTGATCCAGATAATGCTGGCGTAGGGATATTTAATTTCAAAAATCTTGCATTTATAGCTATTTCATAAGTGTGTATTATTTTATCTTACACATATTTTAAATGCAGTTAAATCAAATTTTATACGATTTTTTACAGCAGATCAAAGCGACATCTTTGCCTGAATGGTTAGCCGTTGGCTTTGGTGTTTTACAAGTTTGGTTCGCCAAATCTAATAAATCTATCAATTATCTTTTTGGTATTTGTGGTATATTAATGTCAATTTACGTTCTGTTTTTCGCGAAATTATATGGTGAAATAGCCTTAAATATGTACTACCTACTGATGAGTATCTATGGTTGGATGTATTGGCAACAAAACCGTACAGATCATCATGTCATCACGCGATCATCAAAAAATGATTGGATCGTAGTATCATTGATTTGTATCATTGGTTTTATTGTATTTTATTTCGGATTATTGCATGCTACAGACTCTGATGTTGCTTTGTGGGATGCGCTTGTTTCCTGTACAGCATGGGCGGGAATGTGGCTACTGGCCAAGCGAAAGATCGAGAATTGGATTTTATTAAATATTAGCAATTTTATGGCAATACCATTGCTGTACCATAAAGATCTGTTCTTGTTTGCGGCGTTAACTTTGTTTTTATTTGTCATGGCTTTCTTTGGTTATTTTAACTGGAAAAGAATCCTCAAAAGTGAATTTATATATGATCATGAATCAAACTCAAATTAATCTTATAAAAGACCAGCAACAGCATGCAATTAATTGTAAAGCTATGACTGCAGCACAACTGGATTTAAGTATCTCTGAGAAATGGTTTAAGATATGGGTGCCTAAATGTCTTGGCGGTTTGGAATTTTCTTTGTTAGAAGGAATGCAATTGTTGGAGGAATTGGCTTATTACGATGGTGGTTTAGCTTGGACCATTACTTTGTGCTCGGGAGCTAATTTGTTTGTCGGATTTATCGACCCAAAAATTGGCAAAGAGATCTTTCAGAATTCGCAAGTGTGCCTTGGTGGAAGTGGTCGTGCATCTGGATATGCTGAGCGCGAACAAGGTGGGTATCGGATTAAAGGTCATTGGAAATATGCTACCGGTGCCCCACATCTGACTCATTTTACAGCAAATTGTGTCATCACTGAAAAGGGTATACCGGTATTGGACGAAAATGATCAGCAGCTTATATATTCTTTCTTTTTCGATCGTAATGATGTATTGATTCATTACGATTGGGATACGTTTGGCTTGGAATGTACTGCAAGCCATAGCTTCTCGGTCGAAAATCTTTTTGTGAAAGATTCACGTAGTTTTGTGATTAATGAATCGAAAAGTACGTGGCCTCAGCTTTTGTACCAGTATCCTTTTATTCCGCTTGCCGAATTAACATTACTAGTTAATTTTATCGGTATGTACAAGCGCTTTATTGATCTGGTTGAAAGGTATTTTATTGTGAAATCTCAGGATGAAGTATGGTTAAAGGATAAAGGAAAGCTTTATTTTAAACGATTGGATAAGATACAAGATGATTTTAATAAACGAAGAGATGTTATATATCAATTGGCAGAGCAATCTTGGAGCAATCGAGAAAAAGAAATGGACAATGCTATTATTTATAACAGGATTGCCATTGAAAGTCGGAGCTTGGTTTCCAGTATTAAAGATCATGTGATGCAATTATTTCCACTTTGTGGTATTGAAGCTGCACAGCGAGAAAAGGAGATGAACATCGTATTTAGAAATATTTTTACAGCTTCACAGCACAGTTTATTGCAGGAATAATATCGAAGCGATAAATGATATCGCATCGATATTAGCAATTATTGACTTTCAAGTGCTTTTTTTAAATTTATCAGACGATGATACGAAGGACATTTTTCTAATTCTTTATTCCAACGTTCTAAAGCAGCTATATTGGCTTGTAGAAACTTGGGCATATCGAAGATATGCATATCAACTGTTATCTGTATTTCATCTGGTAATGATGCAGAATCAAAATATTCTTTTAGTTCCTCAATTGTCATAGATCAAAGATAAAATTATAATGTGACAGAAAAAATTTAAGATTATTCTTTGTTCATGTCAAATCATCTATATTTATAAGCTGATGCAAGTTTTACAACAAGATTTGAAGACTCATGAGAATAGAAAAAAGTTGTATTGAAGATTTGGTTGCCCACATGGAATTGTACGATAAAGCGATTGCCTATCAGCATGCCTTAGGCAAAGTGAATTGGTTGGGATTTGAAGAGCGGACTGTACTAGAGGAAATTAGAAGGGGACAGCAGTATAAAATTGTGATAGACAAACAAGTTGCTTGTGTTTTTCTACTCGCTGACTCTGATCCAATTATTTGGGAAGAAAAAAATAAAGAACCGGCGATTTATATTCATCGTATTGCTACTAATCCACTTTTTAGAGGTCAAAATTTTGTTGTCAAGATCATTGATTTTGTAAAAATAATAGCTAAACAAAAACAAAAAGAATTCATAAGAATGGATACTACCGCAGGTAATGAACGACTGAACTATTATTATGAGCAATGCGGTTTTAACATAGTAGCTACTATTGCGCTTCAAGGAAATACTGATATGCCTGCGCATTATCGAAATAACTCATTTACACTTTTTGAAATGAGGGTATAATATCATTTTTTATACTCATAATTTATTGTCTGTAAGCAATGCTTATGATCGGTGAAAGGGCCGATTCTATAAATTTTTCTTTTTAATTTACAGTGCTAATTTCTACTCATATATGTTATTGGAAGATAAGCTGTCAATAATCAATAGGGTAGATCGCATAGGGAAAGATAACGTATTTATTTCTTTGGGTATAATTTTTTAAATGCATTGTATACGGCTTGGTGAACAATTGTTGCGTGCAATTCTTGTGGTAAATAGTCAAAACATACATTGATGTTATTGGTTTGTTTCAACATTTTATTAAAGTTGATTGATTCCTTGTACATTTTGACGTCTTCATCTTTATTAGGAAATCCTAAATAGACGTTTAATGGATTGTTGACATGAGCATGTAATGCATCTTTAGATTCATGTAATAACTTTTGTTCTCCCCACCACAGGCTTGGTGCTATAATGATATACTTACTAAACAAATGGGGCTTCTTCACTAGAATTTCAGATGCTAACAGACCTGCTAATGATTCTCCAATAATGGTACGATCTGTATTTGCATGATATTTATTTTCCATGTAGGGCTGTAGTTCTTTTTCCAGAAATGCAATGTATGCTGCTGATTTTCCGTACTGAGAAAAATTTTCTTTCTTAAAACCTTCTTTTTCCAGGAAGTCGAGGTTGGGAACTGCAAAGGTGAAATCTCTTTTTCTATTCGTATTTTCGATCCCAACAATAATTGATTTTGGAAATTGCGCAATCCACGGTTGTGTATAATAACGAACGATCCCAACTAGATGAATAAAATCTTCTTCTACACCACCATCTAATATATAAATAATGGGGTATTTGATCGTGTCGGTAGCACTATAATTTTCTGGTAAATATATATTGATTGTTCTGTTTTCTCCAAGTACTGTAGAATGTATATGATCTATTTGTCCAAGGATAATTGCTTTTTGAGAATACGCGTTATACGACGAGAAAATAATTGCAATGAATACTGATAGATACTTTGTCATTAGATATTTTTTGTGCAGCGGACTGGGGTACTATGATCTGAGTAAAGATAAGGCTTATCCTGTAAAAACGATCATAAAAAACCATAGATATAGGGAACTATGCCTTCATTGAAGATGCGCAATATAATCATTAAACACTATAAGCATTTGATTGTTATATATATAAGTAATAAGCTAGTTCTTATGGACAATATTAAAAAAAGTTTGGATGCATGTCTTGTGCGATACAATAAGTATTATGGCTTTCTAGAAAATCCCCATAAATTTAGTATAGATTGTAATCCACAGCGATTGATTATTAGAAATTTTGCATTGCGACATGATCGACGAGATCTATATGAAGAATATATTCGAAGTTTCTATCCTGAACACGCAGTTAAAGAATTGGGAGAATTTGATTCATGTCTCATGTATCTGAAATTTTTCAATAAAGAAGAGGCTAAAAGCTGGTTTATTTCAAACGATACAAAAATGGTTGAATCGGACATTCGAGCTAGTGAAAGTAATGCCATTTTGAGAATGTTGTTTGTGGAAGATGACATCGATTGCAAAGAATTGCAAATTGATGATAAATCGTATGTCTTAAATCGAGTTACGCCTGAATCTATATTACAGACACGGGATAATTTTTGGGTGGATACTCGTATTTGCTAATGAGTAAAAATTTAATACTTGCATATATGGATTTTAAAAGTCTTTATAATGGGGGGATTGAAGTGATGTTATACTTATTCTCTATTGTGCTCATTTTAACATATAAAATAATCTGTAAAGAAAGATATCTTCCATAAATTTGTGTTACACTGAGTTTTTTTATCTCATTTTTATGAGTAACCTAGTCTATTAATAGGTTTTAATTAAAGCTTATAAATAGATTGAGCTCACTTATTTTTGGAGCATCAGGAAATTTTTAAGTAATGTAAGTCCTGTATCTTATTGGGATCAGGGAAATATTTTTGTAGTTTTACATAACCAGTTATGTAATTGGTTATGTAATATAAATTTTTTAAAAATAGTTTTATGAATTTCTTTAATAAGACGGGAAAAATGGCTATGGGAAGTAGATTGCGATTATTGACCAATAAGGTCACCGAAGATGCTGCTCAGATATATGAACTTTATCATGTGGAGTTTCTTCCAAAGTGGTTTCCTGTATTCTTTATTTTGTCTGAAGAAGGAGAAAAAACGATTACTGATCTTGCTTATGAAATTGGACATTCGCAACCTTCTGTTACTAAAATAATCAGAGAAATGGCTCAGGCTGGACTTGTTGAAGATAATTTATCATCAAGAGATAAACGTAGAAATGTTGTGGGCTTAACTGATAAAGGAAAAAATCTCAGTGAAACAATAAAAATTTCATGTAGCGACGTGGATGCAGCAATCGAAACTGTTCTAGGAGAAGCTACTCATAATCTTTGGGAAGCAATTGAAGAGTGGGAGGTGCTTTTGGAACAAAAATCATTGTTAAAAAGAGTAAAAGAACAAAAAAAGATTCGTGAAAGTAAAGCAGTACAAATTGTACCTTATCAAGCTGAACACCAATTAGCTTTTAGATCTCTTAATGAAGAATGGATTTCTACTTATTTTGAGATGGAAGAGGCTGATTACCGAGCTCTGGAGCATCCTCAAGAATACATCTTAGATCAAGGTGGGGCTATTTTAGTCGCTCTTTATCATCATGAACCAGTGGGTGTTTGTGCTCTTATTAAAATGAAGGATAGAGATTATGATTTTGAAATGGCAAAAATGGCTGTATCTCCAAGAGCACAGGGTAAAAATTTAGGATTTTTGCTTGGTCAAGCTGTCGTAAATAAAGCTAAAGAATTAGGTGCTGCAAATATATACTTAGAGAGTAATACCATTCTGAAACCTGCTATCAATTTATATCATAAGCTCGGATTCCAAAAAATTGTAGGACGAGCCACGCCATATAAAAGATGTAATATTCAGATGGTTTTAGAATTGGGTAGGTAAATATATATATGATTTCTTAATAAATGGAAACTTTAACTACTTAATATGGAGTAAATTATAAAGATAATGGGTGTAGGTCGTAGATAAAACTTGTAGCATTTATCACTGAGTGTGCAGATTTAAATAATTTCAATGCCTAGCTCTTTGTAAACTTTTAGTGCCGTATGGTCTGGATCTGCTTCAGTAATAATACTGTCTAGATCTTGGGCAGGTCCTATATAAAATGCCTCTACCGTACTGCTACTTTTATATGTTCAATGTACTGTTACACTATCTCCTAGAGATTTCGAACGTAAATTGCAAACGGGTGGAACCTACGGTTTTATTCTTCAAATGAAAGGCTCACCTTATTGAAACCTAAACTTTTTAATAGTGGTGTAAATACATTCAGCGCATTTGTGCGGGTCTGTAGTAAGATGTCGGACTTTTTAACTTCTGATGCAATTTCCTTTTCTGCATTTTTATAGGCTTCGTCTACGAGATCTGCTTCTCGGAAAAATGCCATCTTGGTATCATATACACGTGAAGATTTATGATCGATCTTGATGTAACAAATTTCGGGTTTAGGTAGTTTCATTGCAACAGAGTCTCCATAAACTTGGATATCTTCTGATTTTACTTTTGTCAAATCGATACAGCCTACGGCATCTGCTTTGATGATCAAAAGAACGCTCGCATCGGGTAAGAATGTGGAAACGTTTTTATGTTCAAGTACATCACTCAATCTGTATTTGACCAGTTCTAGTTTGCCCATTGCTTCGATGCGCTCGATCAAAAGCTGATGTGTCGTTACTGTTGTGGTTTTATTTTCAAGCTTTGACCAAACCAACCAACCTAAGACAGTAATAATTGCTAATATGAATACTATTTTTAAAAATTTTGCCATGAAATAATATAATCAATTTATAGACCAATAATTCATTTTACTATGTAAAAATTTTATGTCATAACGATTAAGCCATTTGTAGAGAGTCTTAGCCATATTGATGATATTAAAGCAACTGTGTATTTATTGGATGGTTTGTGACTATGTAAGGTGTGTAGATAGGCTCTTTGCTGTATTACTCAAGTGTAATCGAAAATTCATAATAGCTGTTTCTAATCTCCCCTTAGAGCTGTCCTTTTGTATTGCTAATGTGTTTGTATAGTTGATGCTTTTTGTTTCAGGATTCAACTTTGGGTGTCCTTAATTTTTAAACAGACAAAACGTTGTGGAGTTAAGATTATGGATCGATTGAATTTTTTTTCTCAGGAATTGATCATGTATATGATTTTACTTGTTCTTTATTTTTGGTATTCCTGATCTATAAAGATTCAGTGCAGTTTTTAAGATGTCATTAATCGTCTTTAATGGAATATCCTTGCTAGAATCAATTATTAAAACTTTCATCTTGGTTCGTTTACCAGTTTCTAAAATGGGTATATCAAGATATCTTACTTTCACCATCATGAGATAGGGAAAGTTTTTGTGACGATCCATAGATAGTTAACAAAATATCCTATTTTTATAGCAGAAACAGGGCATGCCCCATTTCTGCGCTTCTGTGATTAGCGTATCCTGTTGTAGAATTATCTTGCGCAGTGCAAGTAAGCAACTTTTAATGGGCTCGGCTATGTTCTCATAATATTCATCAAAAACATGGACCATCTTTATTCGCAGATTTGTTTTAGACGGGCTAAAGCTTTAGGCCATGTTTCGTCAAAATAAGTTAGATATTGATCCATGACATCCACTTTAACGGTGACTGTAGTAACATCATCTTGCTCCTCAAAGTGATAATTTTCAGTACAGCCTGTCCAACCTTCTACTGCAGGTCCTTCTAAGATTTCTGTATCCCCATCTAGTATTCCGTAATGAGCTATAGAAATAAATTTATTTGGAATATGTTCCGCAATTTTGGCGATCATTCCTTCTCTTTTTCCTTCTTTATTGATGCCGATAAAATAAATTTTATCTCCTTTGTTCCATCCGCCTTCGTAATCTGAAGTGGGTTGGAATTCAGCTGTCCATAATTTATAAGTGGGTCTATCAAGCATTTTATAAAAGACTTGTGCAACGGGTGCTTTGATATTTATCTGATAGGTTTTAGTTTTCATCATTTATTTTTTAGGAAAATTTGGATTTTTCTTTACTTCTTCTATTTGTTTAATGTGTCTAGCGCAGTGTGCTGCAATAAAGAGCAGATTTTGGTAACCATCGACTATACCGGTCGGATACTCACTTATGTGATTGCGTAGATCATCAAGATTAGCTCTTTTAATATATTGCACTACAGGTTCTCGTGCTGCAGTGAAGTCGCTCATTGCGATACTGCTGTTGTTATACTTTCCTGTAGGTTGCAACTCCTTGGGAGCTTGAAATTTTTGACTTCGATCGGTCATCATCGTAATTAAATCTTGATCAGTTGTTTTTACTTCGTTTTTTCGTTGCGGTTGTGCAGTTTTTGCTAGTTCTTTTTGGGCCATGTCAAATAACATTTTCTCTGAGCGAATAATGTGTTCTAAACATTGACTGATAGACCATTTACCTTCTCCAGGGCTAAATTGTAGTTGCGCTTCACTAAGTCCGGAAATATTGTTTTGTAACAACTGGGTGGTGTATTGAAAATATTGCAGTAATGAATCAATATTTCCTTGAGGATTTAAAATTGTAATCGGACTAGCTTTTCGAATTGATGTTTGCAATATAGCTGTATTATTACTGTCTGAAACAGCTAGTGCCGTGAATGGTAGGATTATACCCGCACTTAGTGTTAGTATAACTTTTATAATTGTTTTCATAATTTAATAATTTTTTAGATTTTGATATCCAAGTATATATAATGTAAAGGTGTCTTTTACTGTTTATATAATCAATAATAAATATTAACAATTTTAGTTTTATTTTTTTTTAATATGCTTAGCATAGGACAAGAAAATTTTCCTTTTCCTATCAATCATTTTTAATTCTATAGTGAACACTTGTGTGCAATACACTTTTTTATAAGGTTTAACAGTATTTTAACGGTATAAAGAGTTCACTACTTACTGTATTGTGTGATCTTGTAATATAATCCTTATTATTGTAGATTGGATATATCATATCTATTCTTGTATGATACATCTAGACTGATTTTTTTTATGAATTGCTATTATCTCATACTATGCTTTTGAGAGAAGCAGGGAGGAAAGTTATGGTTGGGATCAATATAGTCGGATAGTGATGATTTTACAATTGAAAATAATAGGAACTACGTTAAATAATTCAGTTAAAATGTATGTTGAAAAATGATGAGAAAAGCTTTAATGGAGGATAGTGCTTGTCAAGATGGAAACTTTGATAAGTGAACTATATGCATGAAACTACATGATTATAAAATAAACAAATAATACTTTTTATAACAAATCAATGAACATAAAAATCTTACTTACTTTAAACGATTGTAGAATACCTTTGAAATCTTGGATAGCGATACATGCTGTCTATAAATTTATAAATTGGCAGAAAATCAGTTCCGTTCTGCTTTTTATTTTCATGCTACAATATGCTGTCGCGCAAAAAAAACCTATTGACTTTGTCAATCCTTTTATTGGAACCACAAACTATGGTACTACAAATCCTGGGGCTCAGGTTCCGCAGGGCTTAATGAATGTTTCTCCCTTTAATGTGATGGGATCATCTTTGAATAAATTTAATAAGGATGCACAATGGTGGTCAACTCCTTATGAGTATCATAATAAATTTTTCACTGGATTTTCTCATGTTAACCTAAGTGGTGTGGGGTGTCCAGATATGGGAAGTCTTTTGTTGATGCCTACTACAGGGGATCTTCAGGTAGATTATAAAAATTACGGAAGCACTTACAAGGATGAGCATGCTTCGCCAGGATACTATTCTAATTATTTGGAAAAGTATGGTGTTAAAACTGAAGCAACTGCTTCACTTAGAACAGGAATTTCAAGATTTACATTTCCTAAAGGTAAAAGCCATATTTTATTAAATTTAGGAGAAGGGCTTACTAATGAAACGGGGGCTACTATGCGATTTGTAAATGATCATGAGATCGAAGGATCAAAGTTGTTGGGATCGTTTTGCTATGTAAATAATCAGGCTGTATATCCTATTTATTTTGTTATGCGTTTAAGTAAGAAACCAATTCAGAAAGGATATTGGAAATTTCAGCGATCAGGTGATGCTTGGGAAAATGAATGGAATAAAGATGCGGGAAAATATAAACTTTTTACATCGTATCAAAATGAACTTTCGGGTGATGATATTGGGGCATTTTTGAGCTTTGAAACAATAGAAAATGAACAAATTGAAGTTCAGCTAGGGGTTTCTTTTGTTAGTATAGCGAATGCAAGAGAAAATCTGGAGCAGGAGCAACCTAGTGGAGGATTTGATCAGATCAAGACAGCGGCTGCTAAAAAATGGAATGAAGATCTATCTAAAATAGAAGTGGAAGGTGGTACAGATGATCAGAAAACTGTTTTTTATACAGCATTGTATCATGCGCTCATTCATCCTAATATTTTACAAGATTTCAATGGTCAATATCCAGCGATGGAGAGTAGAGAAACGCTCCATACAAATGGTAATCGATACACTGTTTTTTCACTTTGGGATACTTATAGAAATGTTCAACCCTTGATGAGTTTACTGTTTCCAGATCGTCAAACTGAAATGATAAAATCGATGATTGATATTTACAAGGAGAGTGGATGGATGCCTAAGTGGGAATTATATGGCCGAGAGTCCTATACGATGGATGGCGATCCTGCTATTCCTGTTATTGTTGATGCTTGGATGAAAGGTATTCGGGATTACGATTATCAAGCAGCTTATGATGCTTTTTATAAATCTGCCACATGCGTGGATAGTACAAATAAAATAAGACCTGACAATGCTGATTATGTCAAGTATGGATATGTACCTCTCCGTGCAGCATTTGATAATTCTGTTTCTCACTCGATAGAATATTATCTTGCAGACTGGAATCTTTCGCAGTTTGCGGCGTCATTAGGTAAGAAGGAAGATGCAAAATTATTTGCGGAGCGTGCGAAAGGTTATCAGCATTATTATTCTAAAGATTACGGAACATTCAGACCTATACTTCCAGATGGAACTTTTTTAACTCCTTTTGATCCTTTACAAGGCGCTAATTTTGAGCCCAATCCAGGTTTTCATGAGGGAAATGCATGGAATTATACTTTCGCTATTCCGCATGATATTCCTGGCTTAGTGAAATTAATGGGCGGTAAGCGTAATTTTGTTGAAAAACTTCAGGCTACTTTTGATAAAGGCTATTTTGATGTGACCAATGAACCTGATATGCTGTACCCACATATCTTTTCTGAAATAGAGGGTGAAGAATGGCGTACTCAAAAATTAGTAACGGAAATATTAAATACTCATTTTAAAAATACAGCAGCGGGTATACCTGGAAATGATGATACAGGTACGATGTCTACTTGGGCTTCTATGAATATGATGGGGATTTATCCCCTTTGTCCAGGAAGACCTGAATATACGGTAGTGACACCAGTGTTTGATAAAGTAACCATTCATTTGGATGCTAAGTATCATCATGGAAAGGATAAATTAATTATTAGACGTGAGCGTAAAGGAGTGGAAGGCTATATTAAAAACATTGCTATAGATGGAAAAAAATCAAAAGGATTTAAAGTCTCTCATCATGATCTTGTAAATAGTAATGAGATCGTGATTACTACAGGTAGTCGTTAATTGTAAACGTACTGATCATGATTAAAAGCCTAGCTATACTTTTGAAAAGGAGTTTTAAATTTGGGTAGAAAATGTTAAACATGATCTTAATAATCCTGTAGTGAAAAATGATGAACTATTATAGTAGATTGATTATGAGCATTAATATGTTAATGATTGTAATCAATTTACTAAAATGTAGGAGCATCTGCATAATCTCTCACAGGGGGTAAATACATCGATTTATAAATTAAATGTCATTTTTAAATCTAATTGTAATATAAATTATTACAATATAAATAATCTGATTACATTTGTTGACGATATGAATAACACACGATTTTCAACGGCATTACATATATTGACTTTATTGGCCGATAGTGGGGATAATTGGGTAAATTCGGATTGGATTGCAGGAAGTATTAATATTAATGCGGCGATGGTCAGAAAAGAATTGAGTACGCTGCAAGATGCTGGCTTTGTCGTAGGACGTAAGGGCAAAGTAGGTGGGTCAATGTTAAATAAGCCTAGCGAAGATATATCACTAGCCGATATTTATGTCGCGGTGAAGAATTCGGAAATATTAGGTAAAAAGAATTTAAGTCCTAATCCCAATTGTCCAGTTGGTAAAAGGATTAATGGGGAGTTGGAGAAGTTGTATGCTGAAACAGACCAACTGGTTATTCGTTCATTAAGAGGCATGTCATTAGAAAATTTTGCGAAAAAATTTCGTTGATTTTTTTTGACTTTAAATGTAACAAATTTTATTACAATATAAAGATTTATGAAAATAGGAATTACAGGAGCGACCGGACATCTAGGACGTCTAGTGGTAAAACAATTAAAAGAAAAAGTAGCAGCTGATCATATAGTTGCTTTGGTACGCAACACTCAAAAGGCAGCTGAGTTAGGAGTTGAATCGCGTATATTTGATTATGATAAACCTGAGACTTTGAGCGGATCATTGCAAGGTATTGATCATTTATTGTTAATATCTGGTAATGAAATAGGGCAGCGGAAAACTCAACATGAAAATGTGATCCGTGCAGCTCAAGAAGCAGGAGTGAAGTGGATTGTATATACTAGTCTTTTACATGCTGATACATCTTCCTTGAGCTTAGCAGAAGAACATTTACTTACAGAGAAAGCTCTTCAATCATCTGGTATACCTTATACTATTCTACGCAATGGATGGTATACGGAAAATTATACGGCATCAGTTCCAGCTGCCATTACCCACGGAGTTTTAATTGGTAGTGCGGGTGAGGGGCAAATTTCATCAGCTGCCCGAGCAGATTATGCTGAAGCAGCTGCAGTTGTTTTAACAAGTTCTAATGAGCAAGGTAAAGTATATGAATTAGTAGGTGACGAGGCATATACACTTGCAGATTTAGCTGCTGAAATATCTAAACAAACAGGTAAAACGATTCCATATCAAAATTTAAGTGAGGCTGAGTACACCGCTGCACTAATAGGTGCTGGTTTGCCAGAAGGTTTAGCGGCGGCTTTTGCAAGTTTTGATGTTGGTGCATCAAAAGGAGATTTGTACGATAATAATAAACAATTGTCATCTTTAATTGGTCGTCCTACTACGACATTGGCAGCAGCAGTGAGGGAAGCTTTGGCAGTATAATACGAATATTATAGTTTTAATTTAATACATCACTTCTATCTGTATGATGGAGGTGATGTGTTTTTTTTATAGAGTTGTTTAACTCATTTTTTTTATATTTATTCTGAATATGTAATGATTAGCCATTAGCAAATGATTTTATAATTATGAAAAAAGTAACTGGATTAGGAGGGGTGTTCTTCAAATGTGACGATCCGGAGGCGATAAATAATTGGTATGCCAAAAATCTTGGAATAGTTACTAGCGAGTATGGTGCTAATTTTGAATGGAGAGATGTTGATGATACCTCTAAAAAGGGCAATACCACTTGGTGTACTTTTCCTAAAGAGTCTGAATATTTTAATCCTTCTACTAAGCCATTTATGATTAATTATCGGGTGGATAATCTCGTCGCTTTGGTTGAGGAATTAAAAAAAGAAGATGTGACTATGGTCGATGAAATTTCAGAATTTGAATATGGTAAATTTGTACATATATTAGATCCTGAAGGTAATGTAATTGAACTTTGGGAACCAAAGGGAAATTTTGAATAAGATTTAACTTAGTCATTGATCTTTATAGCAGTCATAGAAATAATAAGGTAGCAATAAATCTAAAGTCGGTAAGGGTATATCATAAAATGGCTAAATTAATGAAAATCAAGAGCACACAGGATGAACGTATCGCTAAAATGCTTTTCGCATCCGTTTATCCACATTATGTCGCAAAAGTTGTAAAGAAAGGCCGAACTAAAGAAGAGTTACATCGGGTGATTCAATGGCTAACTGGATTTGATGATGTGACGTTGCAGCATCAAATTGATGAGAAAGTGACTTTTGAAATCTTCTTCGATCAGGCGAATCTTAATTCGAACGCAACGTTGATTACTGGTGTCATTTGTGGCTATCGTGTTGAAGAAATCGAAAACCAGCTAACACGGAAGGTGAGGTATTTAGATAAAATCGTAGATGAATTAGCAAAAGGAAAAAAGATAGAAAAAATTATGCGTCGTTCAGAATAAATGTTTGTATATTAGTATATGAGACTGTATAGTAATTGCTCATAAATTGATCGAAGCTAACTCAATAAATAATAAATGGAGCCGTTTACATTATTGTAATCGGCTTTTTTATGGTAATATATTAAATACTAGTCCTATTTAGGAGCAGGAAACTGTGCTGTAGTTGTTTGACAGTATTTGTTTTATTAATTTTACATGAATAAAGAATTTTAGATCAAAAGATCAGGATTTAAAAAACGAAATTCAACACGTCTTCTTTTACACGAAACCGCATAATATTTGATACTCCATGTTAAAAAGTACATACATAATAATTATAATCTTTTTCTTATCGTTTACCAGCTATGCTCAAAATATGGATGGTTTGCAACAGCATATCAATCAAATTATCACTGGTAAAAATGCCTTAGTTGGTGTTGCTATCAGTGGCATAAGCCAAAATGATACTGTAGGTGTACAGGCAAGTCAGCGTCTGCCAATGCAAAGCGTATTTAAATTTCCATTAGCAATTGTGATGTTAACAGAGATTGACAAAGGTAATTTTACTTTGGATCAAAAAATTGAAATTACAAAACGTGATCTTACTCCAGAGATCTGGAGTCCTATTCGAGATAAGTATCCTGATGGAGTAACCCTCACATTGAGAGAAATTCTCGAATATACGATTACATTAAGCGATAACATTGGTTGTGATGTCATGTTAAAGCTTCTTGGTGGCCCACAGAAAGTAGAGCAATATTTTGCGAAGCAAGGTTTTAAGAATATCTCTATTAAGATTAATGAAAAAACGATGCAAAGTAATTGGGATAAACAGTTTTTGAATTGGTGCACTCCTCAAGAAATGAACAACATTTTGAAGACATTTTATGTCAATAAAAACAATTTATTGTCCATGTCCATGTATGATTTTCTATGGAGTACGATGAAGTCCACTAACACAGGTCTTAACCAAATAAAAGGACAACTTCCGGCAGGAACTGTGGTCGCACATAAAACGGGCTCGTCGGGTAGAAATAAAGATACAGGTGTTACTGCAGCATTAAATGATGTAGGAATTGTTTCTCTTCCAAATGGCGAATACTTTGTCATTAGTATATTTGTGACAAATTCCAAAGAGAGTAAGGAAACGAATGAGCGGATGATTTCAGACATCGCTAAAGTGACTTGGGATTATTTTACAGGAATTAACAATCGTAACTAGTTATGTATTTTTTTATGCGCTGATAAATATACCGTTTTATTTTTTGATCAGATTCCATTCGAATTGCTTTTGATATCAAAAGCAATTCGAATGGAAATTATTAAACTCTTTTTTAAAGTAATACTTCTTGATCTGTTGTTCCATTTTGCAGCAATTCATCTATACTTTTAAGTGTTCTTTGTGAGATTTGTTCTAAAGCCTCTTTTGTAAAAAAAGCCTGATGTGCAGTTAGCAAAACATTGGGAAAACTCATTAATAACTGAATAGTATCATCGTCTATGATTGTCGCGGACAAATCTTTGAAAAAAAGTTTTTCTTCTTGTTCATAAACGTCAATGCCAAGAAGTCCAATTTGTCTGTTTTTTAAGGCTTGTATAGCATCGGTAGTATTGATCAAGTTGCCTCTGCTGGTGTTAATAATGGTGACACCACTTTTCATCTTATCAATCGATTCTTTGTTAATTAAGTAATGATTGTCAACAGTTAGTGGGCAATGCAACGATATGATATCTGATTGGGTAAAAAGGGTCTCTAAATCGACATATTTCACCTTAAGATCACTGAGCGATTGATCTGGATATAGGTCATAAGCAATCACTTCGGCGCCAAAACCCAAAGCAATTTTTGCAAAAGCTTTTCCGATCTTACCTGTTCCAATCACACCAATTTTTTTCTGATATAAATTGAATCCTAATAATCCGTTTAGTGAAAAATTTTGTTCTCGTACACGATTGTATGCTTTATGAGTTTTACGATTCAAAGTCAGTAACATAGCCATGGCATGTTCAGCAACGGCTTCGGGTGAATACGCCGGTACACGACAAATGTAAATACCAAATTCTTTGGCAGCATCCATGTCAACGTTGTTAAAACCCGCACACCGTAAGGCAATTATTTTTATACCTTTTTGGGCAAGCACTTCTATAACTTCCCTATTTAATCGATCATTGACAAAAACACAAACAGCATCTTCTTTTTCGATCGCATTTACGATATGAGGTCCTAAATGTGTTTCGTAAAAATTGAGTTCGAAACCATATTTTTCATTTTCTTTTTCAAAAAATTGTTTATCATAAGGCTTGGTGGAGAAAAAAGCTATTTTCATACTAATTGTTTTACTAGTAAACTTAGGTAAAGTTACTTACAATAGCAATTTGATTACGCCTTATTAAAAATCAATTTATTAAAGTAAATCGTTTAATCATCATTCTTATTTTTAAAAAATTTGCTCTAGTAATTTATTGTATGATCGTTGTTGTGCTAATCAATAAAAATTAAGTTGTATCTATTTATAATGTATGATTATAATTGTTTTATAGTGTAAATTTTGATTGAAATCTTGTAGTAGCTAGGTTTAATGGTTTGCTATTTTAGTTTATTATTAAATTATACTTATATGAAATAGAATTTAATAAAAACTCAGGGGATAAATTAGCATATTCGACCCAGTATGGTTTAGATTTACTCTCTAATATATTATGATTGTGAATAACTAGTATTAATTGTTATATTAGTTTCGACACTAATCCATGTTATGTCTAACCAAACCTTAATTTCTACTGCTGAATTTGAGCACATTTATGAAAAATGGAATAAAAAAGTTTATCAATACGCATTGAATAAAACTTCTTCTACTTATATAGCTGAAGAAACGGTACAGCGTGTCTTTATTAAACTTTGGAATAACCTTTTTCATAAACATATATCTGTGGACATAGAAGCCCAATTATTCTGTATCGCCCGTACGACTCTTTTTGATATTGTAAAGGAGGAAAGAAAAAGACAGGTTTCGTTGGATTTGAAAATTAAAGCAGATGCCGTTCCGACACCGTCAGATTTATATCTCTTAAAAGAGATTCAATTACGCTATGAAGAGATTGTAGGACGGATGCCAGAATCGCGCCGAAAAGTCTTTATGATGAGCAGATTTGATCATTTAAGCTATAAGGAAATAGCCGAGCGACTTTCAATAACTCCTAAAACTGTGGAGAATCACATAGCTTTAGCATTGAAAGCATTAAAAAAAATATTCTTATTATTTATATTTTATTTAAAATATTTTTGGGGGTAAGGTCAAGTATTGCAGTATTCTTATTATATGAAGATTACTACTGAACTAATTGACCGATATCTAAAAAACCAGTGTTCTACTGAAGAAGCTGAGTTTTTGGAAAATTATATACAACAAGCAGGGGTACTTGACGAGCTTTCGCCCCAAGAGGAATGGAGTCTCGTGCCAGAAAATCTAGATTACCATAATCAAGATAAAATCAAAGAAAAAGTATTTGCCTTTATAAATCAAAAAAATAAGCGCTCCTATCAGAAGAAAGTACGTCGAGTTGTTTCGGCAGCTGCTGCAGTATTGATCGGTATAATTGGGTATTACTTTCCTTTTAATACTTCGAAGGTAGGACCAACTTCACAAATTACGAAAGTTAAAGTTCTTGATGATCAAATTAAAGAGATCAGCAATTTATACTACATTAATTCTGGAAATGAAATTATGCATTTAACGGCTAGTGATGGTTCGGTCATAAGTCTTTATCCGCATTCAGAAATTAAATACGCCGAAGATTTCAGCACACTAAAAGAAAGAGCATTGTACTTAAAAGGCAAGGCGAAATTCCATGTTGCGAAAGATGTGCATAAACCTTTTCATGTACATTCAACTGGTGTAATAACTACAGCTTTAGGTACCATATTTACCGTTGATGAATTGGAATCTACTCAAACGCAAATTAAATTGTTTGAAGGAAAGATTGAGGTGAAGGCTGAGGATACTAATAGGGGAAAAACATTGGTACGCACTTTTTTTCCTAACGAGGAAATTACTTTAGATCATCGCGATCTGATCGTTCTTGAAGAGATAAAATCACAGACGGTAGGTACAGATCGAGGTGGACATTTTCTTCAAAATACGCATACTATCCAGTTTAAAAATATTTCTTTAGAAGATGTTTTGGCACTTCTGGTCCAAAATTACGATATAGATTTTCAGTACGATAAAGCAAAAATTGCGAATAAATTCTATAGTGGAACCTTCTCCAATAAGAACCAGGTGTATGAAGATATTATAAAAGAAATCAACTATCTACACCATACCGATATAAACTATACCAATCCAAATAAATAAACAATCAAATTAAAAACGAATTATGAATAACTTTTTATCCAAAAAGCATCAATTCCAAACGATGCTGCTACTGCGATTTAGAAGTCCGCAAACGAATTGGCCTCTTCGACTGGGAATGTTAGGGCTAGTGAGTATGAGTTATCATGTGGGATTAGCGCAGTCAACAGCTTCTGTCAATGGGGTTGTACGGGATGCGAGTAACAATCCGATTAGTGGAGCAACAGTGAGTATTGAAAACCCAAAAACAAAGTACAAACAGATCAATACGACAAATGCAGCAGGAACTTTCTCATTTGATCGTATCCCCGAAGGACAAGACTACGAGATTAAAGTCAGTTTTGTTGGTTTCAAAACCAAAATCCTTAGTAACTATAATATTGACTCAAAAGATAAAGTCGCTATTACCGTTGCCTTGGAACAAGAACAAGAAGTCTAGAGGAAGTTGTCGTTGTAGGATATGGAAAACAAAAGAGGGCTAATATCACCGGTTCTGTGGCTTCAGTCAATGCAGAACAGTTAAAGAATATTTCGCCTTCTAATCTGTCCAATGCTCTTGCTGGACGTGCCGCAGGAATCAATGTGACTAATACCTCAGGAATGGCAGGGGCTTCATCAAGTTTACGCATTCGTGGTAGCTTTGCCGAACCTTTGTATGTTATTGATGGGATTGTTCGTGACAAGGCTGCGTTCGATGCCTTAGAAGCAAACGAAGTGGATCAGATGAGTTTCTTGAAAGATGCAGCTACTGCTGCGGTATATGGTACGCGAGCTGGAAACGGAGTTGTGGTGGTGACTACTAAAAAAGGATCTGCGCAAGAACCTGTTTTCAATGTACAAAGTAACTATAGTTTTGGAGCACCAACTCAGACGCTTTTAGCTGATATTACTACAGCTGCTGATGAGCTGACTTATCAAAATCGTGTTTCACAATTTTTGTGGGAAAATGGAAGTAAGACCTCGCCGTGGGTCGCTCCAAATGGACAAATAGAGTTTGATTATTTTAAAGATAAGGATTACAGTGTCAACGATGTGATATGGAGAAATCCATTCAGTCATAGACAATCAATTTCTGTGTCTGGTGGAGGAGATCGCATCACCTATTATAATTTGGTGAGCTATAGAAAAGAGAATGGATCTTATAAATCTTTGGATCATGAGAAGTTTAATTTGAGAAGTAATGTTAGTGCTAAGATCACGGATGATTTTACGATTGATGTTAATATTTCTGCTAATCAAATCAATTCAAAGCGTTTTTATTGGCCTTTTAGTACCTCATCTGATGATGATGATTTTGATGTTTCAGATTTTTATCGTGTAACATTTAACTGGCCTAAGATGTATCCGTTTTATCTCAATGCTGATGGGTCACCAAGTGATTCAGCAACAGATTATCCTGTGCAAACACCTATGGGAAGTTGGCAAGCATGGAATGTGATTGACCAAGTTGTTGGTAACCGCTACATAGATCGTAAAGTCCGCCAAGTCAATCCGATTATGACGTTAAATTATAAGTTGGATAAACTTGTACAGGGCTTATCTACGAAAGTTGTCGGTAGTTATCTTGCAGAAGATTATATGCGCAAACGATTTATGACTTTTCAGAAGAACTATACTTTTACATCCTTGAATCCGGACGGTAACCGATTTATCCCAGCACCGCCATCTGAAGATAAAGTGAATATTTTTACATTTAGTCAGGCACAGCCTTTTATGGATTATGCTCCACAACGGGAATGGGAATATCAGGTCAACTGGTTTTTGAATTATAACCGTAAATTTAATAAACATGGTATCGATGCATTATTGGTGTATGAACAATTTAAGGCTGGTGGTACATACGTGAATTCACGTGCAGAAAATCCGATTGTAAGTATCGATCAGATGTTTATTTATCCGACAGATCGTAATTTTAGATCTACAGATGCTTATGAATCTATTAATTCAAGAAGGGGCTTCATTGGACGTGCAAACTATAATTATTCGGATAAATATATTGCCGAATTTTCATTTCGATATGATGGTTCTCCTTTATTCCCAGGTGACAAACGGTGGGGTTTTTTTCCTTCGATGTCAGCCGCTTGGCGCATATCGGAGGAGCAGTTTTTTTCCAATGTTAGAAACACCATGAGTGATTTAAAATTACGCGCATCTTATGGTACTACAGGTAATGATTTGAATGTGAATGCGCAAAGGATCGGACAATTTTTGTATCAAGAAAAATATCGGCCTTCAGGAGGATATATGTTTGGAGATCGTTACTATAATGGTGTTGCTTACGGAGCTACACCAACGCAAAACCTAACATGGACGACATCTAAAAGTGTCAATATCGGTTTAGATTTTGGTTTTATCAACAATAAATTAACGGGTTCAGTTGATGTATTTAGTCGAAAAGAAACAGATATATTAGGTCCACGATCTTTAAAAGTACCGGATAATTATGGACGGGCCTTAGCTCCTGAAAATTATGCCGCGAGAAGCTACAAAGGGGGCGAGTTTTCCGTCAATTGGAATGACCGTATTGGTGAAGTGTCCTATGGAGTGACAGCTAATATGGGATATGCAAAAGATCGATGGGATATTTTTGATGAAGAACCAGCTTTTGCGGTTGGTGGGACACGTAATTTTGAATCTCGAGTTGGTAGACCCGAAAATAGAATCATAGGGTTTGAAGCTATAGATCTTATCAGAACGCAACAACAATTGGATGCGTTGAAAAGCAGTGGTTTTAAAACCTACGGACGTGATCCTTATCTTGGGATGATCTTATATAAAGATATTCGTGGCGCTAATTATTCGGATATGCCAGATGGAAAAATTGATGATAATGATTTGACCTTACTTTCTGAAAATAATACTCCTCGTATTAATTATGGCTTAGGACTAAATGCAAACTGGAAAGGCGTCACTATTTCAGCTTTACTACAAGGAGTATTGGCCTATGATCGTGTTATTAGTAATCAAGAAGGGGGCGGAATCCGTCAGCATGGAGGTACTTTTCGTCCATATTACCCAATCTGGGCTGGAGATGTATGGACAGCAGATAATCCAAATGCTGAATATCCAAGAGTGGTAGGATCTAATTGGCAAGAATCGGGCACTGGGGCATCTAGTTTTTGGATTCGCAATGGTGCTTATTTACGTTTAAGAGATTTAAATGTTTCATACAGTTTACCGCAGTCTCTTACAAAAGCAATGAAAATCAATCATGTTAATCTTTTCTTTAATGGAACAAATTTATTTGTGTTTTCGCCTATGACAGAATTTCATGATCCAGAGCAGAAAATGTATGATTCCTATCCTGTAATGAAAACTTTCACATTAGGATTGGATATTAAATTTTAAGAAAACTCATCATGAAATCCTCGCTGCAATGTCTTTAAATACGAAAGAGTATCTGCTTTTACTTCGGTAGATTTCATGTACAAAAAATCATAAAACAATACCATTAATTATAAACTGATGAAAAAAATATTTTATCCCATATTAGCGCTTTTATTGACATCATCATCCTGTAAAGATGTGTTGGATATTGAAGATCTAAATTCACTTGATGAAAGTAAGGTTTGGAATGATCCAAACCTCGTGAATGCTTATATAACCAATCTTTATCCCTTATTTGGTAATTGGAGCGCTGGAGCTGATGCAAATTCCGATCAATTAATCGGAATTGCCTTTCCATTAGATGCAGTTACAGTTAATAATGCAGCGTATAAAGTTTGGGACTACACGACCATACGTAAAATTAATACTGCAATCCAAAAAGTAAACGAAAGTACAGGACTGAGTAAAGATGTGAAAAATTCAGTCCTTAGCCAGGCCTTATTTATGCGTGCTTATATGTACTTCAATATGGTGAGAAACCACGGAGGAGTGCCTTATATTACTGTTCCTCAAGATTTAGAAACCGATGAATTACAAGTACCTCGAAATACCACAAAAGAGTGCTTTGATTTTATCGTGAAAGATCTTGATCAAGCGATTTCTTTATTGCCTCCTGTAATTGCTAAAAATTCAGTAGACTATGGTAGGATTGATGGAAACTTTGCTATGGCATTTAAAGCCAAAGTCTTATTATACAAAGCATCACCTCAATTTAACCCATCCAACCCATATAATAATGCTTTCTGGGCAGAAGCAAACATAGCTAATAAGGCTGCTTATGATAAGTTAAAAGCTGATGGGTATAATTTGACCGCTGACTATTCCAATATTGCATTGCAGGAGAAGGGGGCTGAAGTCGTATTTGCAGTCATCAATGCTTACCCTAATAAAGTCGCAAGTTGGGATAATGGTGTTCGTCCGGGATCTGAAAGTAGAGGATCCGCGAGTGCTGTTCCATCTTGGGATTTTGTTAAATCGTTTCCAATGAAAGATGGCAAATCTTTTTCAGACCCGACCGGAAAGTACTATAAGACCAGTGAGCAGTTTTTGCAGTCTTATTGGGAAAATAGAGATCCACGATTTGAAAAATCGATTGTATGGAATGGTAAAGTATATGAGGTTTCGGGAAAGACAGGAAAGAGACAATATACCTCAGTTGGTATAGCTGCTGATCTGGATAATTTTGGTGTGAATCCTAAAGCAAAGACACCATCAGAAAATCTGAATCGATATAGTGGCTTTTTTATTCTTAAAAACTCTAAGTTGTCTCTTAAACAAACGGAAGTGGAAACACAGTATGATGTCGATTTTGTATTGATGCGTTTTGCAGAAGTTATGATGAATTATGCGGAAACGGCAAATGAAACTGGTGATTTCAATACGGCATTAAATCTTTTAAAACAAATTCGTATGCGTGCTGGTATTGAAGCTGGGGACGATGGTAACTATGGTATTACAGCAACTGACCGTTCGCAAATGCGTGATGCAATTTTAGCTGAACGTAATATCGAATTCTGTTTTGAGGGACATCGTTTCTGGGATTTGAGACGAGCTCGCAAATTAAACATGCTGAACAACACGACTAAATATGGAGTAGAAGCAATTGCTATCACCAACGATGGCACAGATATGGATTTGGATGAGGCTGCTCTGCTTGCAAAGAGTTATCAACTCAGGGAAAATCAATTTAAGTACAGTATACTTCAAGTGCCGAATACAGGAAATAAAGTGAATTTGGTTCCTGATACCTACTATTTCTTTCCGATAGCACAATCTGTCATTGATAAAAATTCAAATATTAAACAAAATAAGGACTGGGGGGGAACATTCAATCCAACTCTGGAATAGCACAGGTGATGAATGTGGTATAGGTTAAAATATACTGTTTTAAGATGTCAAATATTTAGATAAGCACTTCTTCTGTATGCTAAACAAGTTCAATTACTGAACCATCTTGCGTAGTCTCGATCTTCTGGTCGGGACTACTTTCTTTATAGTTCTCAATAAACTCAGCGTAATTTTTTAAGAAAGTTTATATGAAGAGAAGTGATTTTCTGTGAATTGATACCTGTTGAACCATTTTTGATGATGTATTATGTTTTTGTTAATTTTTGAGTTCTCCTTTGTTTTATGAAATAAATTGAGGTATCAAATTGTCTATGATAGATAAAAATGAAGTATAGATTTGGCCTTATCTTTTTTTGGCACGTTAAATGTCATTACTATAGAATGATTAAAATGAAAAAGATGTATTTTATATTAGCACTTTCAACTGCTATGCTCAGTACTTCATGCTATATGTCAAGGACATCCGGTCATAGTGGTAAAGTTCCTCCTGGCCAAGCTAAAAAAGCAGCAGGAACAAAATCTGCTAAGCATTTTGCTCCGGGGCAGCAATATAAAAAGTAATTTAAAATTATCTTGTTGAAATAGATTTTCTTTTTGTATCAAGATAATGATGCCTTATCCGAAAAATATCGTCCACAAAATAAATTTATGTAAATCATTTCTAAATCAATCAGAGTGGTAGGGTGAACTAAAAAAAATAATTTATATCTTCTGAATTTAATAATAGCGTTGATGCGCTGGATCTTATAATACAAAATGAGCTGTGTTGTATTAGACGTGTGGAGGATGCGATAAGATACAAAAAATGCGCAGTTTTTGGCTGCGCATCTAAAAATACTGTTAATACTATTAACCTAAATAAGATTTTAAAATCTTGCTACGAGATGTATGACGTAAGCGTTGTAAAGCTTTATCTTTAATCTGGCGGACACGTTCACGAGTCAGGTTGAATTTTTCACCTATTTCCTCTAAAGATAATTGGTGATTAGATCCGAGACCAAAAAATAAAACGATTATTTCTCTTTCTCTTTCTGTCAAAGTAGATAATGAACGTCTGATTTCCTCCGATAAAGACTCATCGATAAGAGAACTATCAGTATCTGGGTCATGATTCTCTAATACATCTAATAGGGTATTTTCTTCCCCTTGCACGAATGGTGCGTCCATAGAGACATGTCTTCCCGAATTACTTAAAGTATCCGAAACTTTATCGACTGTTGTTTCAAGAATATCAGCTAACTCTTCTGGTGAAGGTTCGCGTTCATATTCTTGTTCTAATTTAGAGAATGCTTTACTAATTTTACTTAATGAACCCACTTGGTTCAATGGTAAACGCACAATACGAGATTGCTCCGCAATAGCTTGAAGAATTGATTGACGAATCCACCATACCGCATAAGAGATAAATTTAAAACCTTTAGTCTCGTCAAAACGTTTAGCTGCTTTTATTAAGCCCAAGTTACCTTCATTGATTAAATCACCTAAGGTTAATCCTTGATTCTGATATTGTTTTGCTACAGATACGACGAAACGTAAGTTGGTTTTAGTCAATTTCTCCAAGGCAACTTGGTCACCTTCGCGAATACGTTGTGCTAATTCAACTTCTTCTTCTGCTGTTATTAAGTCTACTTTACCAATTTCGTGTAAGTATTTGTCCAACGACTGTGACTCACGATTGGTAATTGATTGTGTAATTTTGAGCTGTCTCATTAATTATATTAATACCTTTCTTCTCTGAAATGTTTGCAAAAATACAAAATAAAAACGAATTATTTTAATATTTATTGCTGATACATGATTATATCATGCTGATTATGAGGAATTTTATTTCAATATTCATGCAGCAAAAATTATTCCAAAAAGAGATAAGTCAGTCATAATAATGTTTAAACTTTTAAACCGATTTGTAATCGGTTGGTAATGAATGTGCTTTGTTTTTGTAAAGGAATTGCTACTCATCTAGGAGCATGACAAGCTTAAATTTTCAAAATAAATGATACATTTGAGCATAGAGAAAATTAAATTTTTCAGAACCAAAACATTTTTATGATTCACATGTTTTTCAATAAAACATATAATTTTGATTATGCCAATTATTATACATTTAGACAAAGTAATGCGAGATCGCAAAATGTCACTGAATGAGCTAAGTGCTAAGGTAGGAATCACGCTGTCAAACCTATCCATCATTAAAAATCAAAAAGCCAAAGCATTGCGTTTGGATACTCTGGCCTCGATCTGTGAAGCACTTGCATGTCAGCCCGCTGATTTAATGGAGTTTATACCGGAAAAATCCGATGACCACAAAAATGAGGATGTAGTCGTTTAGAACCGGTAACCTCTTAAGAAGTCTATAATTTCCATTTTCTTTTTACCTTCTATCTGCAATTGGATGACATGGATGTAACCATTATTACCTGCAAATTTAAGGTAGGATTTACCGTCGGTCTTATAATCTCCAGGAGTAATATCTGGAGTTGAATATTCTTTTGTTCCTACATAGAGCTTTAATACTTTATTGTCTAAGCTTGTATAGGCGGCTGGATATGGACTCAATCCGCGTATGAGGTTATAGATGGTGTCAATATCTTGATTCCAGTCGATTTGACAGTTTTCTTTGAATATTTTAGGCGCATGTTTCAATTCACTCTCTGGAATTAGTGTACTTTGTGCTTTTGGTGTCAGCGTATTCGTTTTTAGTCCGGCCAAAGTTTTTAAAAGTAATTGCGCACCTACATGCATCAGTTTATCGTGTAAAATTCCAGCATTGTCATCAGGGGCAATAGCAACTTCCTCCGATAATAGAATCTTTCCGGTGTCTATTTCATGTTGTAAAAGAAATGTTGATACACCACTCACGTGCTCACCGTTGATGATAGCGTGGTTGATGGGTGCTGCGCCTCGATATTGTGGTAATAATGATGCATGTACGTTAATGGTGCCATATGGAGGCATATTCCATACGGCTTCGGGCAGCATGCGAAAAGCAACGACGACTTGTAAATCTGCTTGATAAATTCTCAATTCTTCCAAAAAATCAGGATCTCTAAGTTTAACGGGTTGCAATACTGGTATACCATGAGCCTCTGCATATATCTTAACTGCCGATTGATGAAGTTTTTGTCCTCGGCCCGCCGGTTTGTCAGGTGCTGTGACTACTGCTACAATATTTTCTCCGGATTGTACGAGAGCATCTAATGAAGCGACGGCAAAGTCTGGTGTTCCCATGAATATGATGCGCATATCGATAATGTTTTCTTATTTTAGTACTGAGATGATGGAAACAGCAGTAATAAAGTAGGCTGGTTCACATTTTTTTTTAACTTTGCGAAGTTACATAAATAATTTAAAAGCTTGAATTTTCCATACTTTTTAGCCAAGAGAATCACTTTTTTAGGAAAAAGAACTTTTTCTAAATTAATCGTGCGCATTACCATAGGGGCAATAGCCTTGGCAATCGCGGCGATCATTCTTTCTGTGGGTGTATTGCGGGGATTCAAATCAGAAATTACGGGCAAGCAACGTGGTTTCTTTGGAGATATTATCGTTCTTCGTTATGATCTCAACAATTCTTATGAAAATTCACCGATTGCTTTAGATTCGTTGCAATTAGATTCCGTTAGAAATCATGAAAATGTGGTTGGTATCAGTTCTTTTGCTACTAAACCAGGAATTATCAATGTCAACGATGAGGTCGAGGGAGTTTTGCTAAAAGGAGTAGATGCGGGCTATGATCAACGTTATTTAAAAAATATACTAGTTGAAGGAGATACGTTAAATTTTAATAAGAATGAAGGTGCTGGAGAACAGATTTTGATTTCTAAATATTTAGCGAACAGACTGATGCTTAAGGTCGGCGATGATTTTATCATGTACTTTGTGCAACAGCCTATTCGGAAACGTAAATTTGAAATCAAAGGTATTTATAACTCGGGTTCTGAAGAGTTGGATAAGGTGTATGTCATCGGTTCTCTTAATTTGATTAGGAGACTCAATAATTTGGATAGTACAGCTGTTGGGGGATATGAAGTACGCATTCATGACTTCTCTAAATTGCAACAAACAACGAATGAAATTGATGATATTGTACCTGTAGATATGCATGCTGTAAGTATTCGTGATCAAGTACCTGATATCTTTCAATGGTTAGATTTGCTTGATATGAATACCACAATAATCTTTATACTGGTGACTTTAGTAGCGATCATTAATATGGTTTCAGCTTTACTGATCACCATTTTGGAACGTACTTCGATGATTGGAATTCTAAAGGCGTTGGGCTTTCATAATACTGGTGTACGACGAGTGTTTATGTACAATGCGCTATATTTGATTGGTGTAGGGCTATTGTTAGGTAATTTTATCGGATTAGGTCTATATTTCTTCCAAGATTATACCCATTTTTTCAAATTGGATGAACAGACTTATTACATCTCTTATGTGGCGGTTAAACTATACTGGACCGATATTGTGCTGATCAATATTTCATTGGTCGTGATTGGTATGTTAGCGTTGTTTATTCCTTCTCTATTGATTACTAAAATCAGTCCTATTCGCGCGATTTCTTTTAAATAATTGATTGCTTTAATTGTAGTTCCGGAATAAATATTTTACTTTTAGAGGTTTTGTAGGGGGATTTCTATATGAAATACTTTTGCACATGTATACTTGAATTAGCTTATATATTTATGAATAGAAACGTATTAGATCACTTATCGCATGCTTTTGAAGCACCTTTAAAAAGTCCAGTACTCATTTTCGCGCTTGTCTTATTTATTATTTTATTGTCTCCTATTTTATTACGTTCCATTAAAGTCCCTGGTATTATAGGTTTGATTATCTCTGGAGTGGTCATTGGTCCACACGGATTGAACTGGTTGGAGAAAAATTCGGCAGTAGATCTGTTTTCGACAATCGGTTTGCTCTATATTATGTTTATTGCTGGCTTGGAACTGGATATGAATGAATTTAAAAAAACAAAGCATAAAAGTTTATGGTTTGGTTTTTTTACTTTTATTATTCCCATAGCCATCGGTTTTCCAGTATGTTATTATTTTCTGGATTATGGTATTTTGGCTAGTATATTGATTTCAAGTATGTTTGCTACACATACATTGGTGTCATATCCTATTGTCAATAGTTATGGTATTTCGAAAAATGAAGCTGTAGCTATTACTATTGGTGGTACCATATTGACTGATACCGCAGTATTGATTATTCTGGCTGTGATCACAGGTGCTTCCCAAGGTAATATCGGTCAAGAGTTTTGGGTTACCTTAGGTGTATCGTTTGCTATCTTCCTTTTTATCATGTTTGGTGTTATCCCTCGTATTGCCAAATGGTTTTTCGAACGTATTGAAAGTGAAAAAACTTCTCACTATATTTTTATTTTATCTATTGTATTTTTCGCGGCTTTTTTGTCCGAGATAGCGGGGCTTGAACCTATTATAGGAGCATTCGTTGCTGGCTTGGCATTGAATAAGTTGATTCCCCATTCTTCGGCACTGATGAATCGGATTGAGTTTATTGGAAATGCGATTTTCATTCCTTTTTTCTTGATTAGTGTGGGGATGATTGTTGATGTAAGCGTTTTATTGCGGGGTCCAGAAGCTTTAATTATAGCTGCTACATTGACATTAGTTGCTATATTAGGTAAATGGGGTGCGGCATGGATCACACAATTAGTCTTTAAATATTCAGCAGGACAACGTAACGTTATCTTTGGGTTGAGTAGTTCACATGCGGCGGCAACTTTGGCTGTGATAATGGTCGGTTATAAAAATGAGATCATTGATGAAAATGTTTTGAACGGTACGATCTTATTGATTTTAGTGACGTGTATAGTAGCAAGTATTGTGACGGAGGGAGCATCTAAAAAAATTGTAATGGATGGTGATCAAGATGAGAGCCATATCAATATTGTAAAAGAACATGACGAGCATATTTTGATTCCATTGGCAAATATGGAGAATATGCAGCCGCTTTTGGACTTTGCTACTTTGATGCGTAGTAAAAAGTCACATTATCCGATTAGTATTGTTTCTGTTGTAAAGGATAATGAGCAGGCGGAGAAAAATATGGCAATTGCTCGTAAAAACTTGGATAATATTGTTAAATATGCTTCAGGAAGTGAGACTGAAGTCAATATTGCAACAACCATTGATTTCAATATCCCAAGTGGTATCAGTCGAACCGCAAAAGATGTGATGGCTGATTGTATCTTGTTGGGATGGCCGAGCGCAAGCAATTTTGTGGATAAAATCGTTGGCGAGAAGTCTGAAAGCATTTTAAATCGTACTTCTGCTAATGTCATGATGTGTCGATTTAAAAAGCCATTTATTACCCATAATAAGATTATTGTATTTGTACCGCCTTTGGCGCAGTCTGAATTTGGTTTTGAGTATTGGGTTGAGAAGGTGCTTAAATTAGGACAGGAGCTTACTATTTCGGTCACTTTTGTGTGTGATGAGCGTACAGAAATCGCTACTAAAGCATTTCTAGATGAAATCAAAAATTCAGTTCCAGTCAATTATAAGATGTATGATGATTGGGATCATATACAGGGACTAGCATCATTTAGAGAGGATAACGCACTTCTATTTTACGTGTCTTCACGTTACGGGGAAGTGTCATATCGAGATTCTTTGGATGGTTTGGCAAAGAAATTGGAAAGTATCCATGAAAATGTGGTATTAGTATTTCCTAGTCGAGTAGACAATCAACATATTGATGAATATGAAGATGTACAAGCGGCGCCGATTTTTAGAAAAATCAGTAAGGAAATTGGGAACATGTTCAATAAAGATAAATAAACTGAACTATGGCGAGTAAAATAACAAAGTCTTTGCATGGATCGTTGCACGTGCCCGATCAACCGATTATTCCTTTTATTATTGGAGATGGAATAGGTCCCGATATTTGGCATGCTTCTGTGCGTGTATTCAATCGTGCTGTGGAGGTGGCTTATGGTGGTAAAAGAAAGATCGATTGGAAAGAGGTATTGGCTGGTGAAAAAGCTTTTGATATGACTGGAGAGTGGTTGCCACAAGAAACGCTGGATATATTGAAGGAATATTTGATCGGTATTAAGGGGCCTTTGACAACACCTATTGGCGGAGGCATCCGTTCTTTAAATGTGGCTTTACGTAAAGAACTTGATTTATTTGTTTGTCAGCGACCGACTAAGTGGTATGAAGGTGTGCCTTCACCAGTGAAACATCCCGAATATGTGAATATGGTCATATTTCGTGAAAATACAGAAGATATCTATGCTGGAATCGAATTTGCCGCTGGTTCATCAGATGCAGCTAAACTTCAAGATTTCTTACATGATGAACTTCATGTTGATTATAATTTTTCTACAGGTACGGGTGTGGGAATTAAGTTGGTTTCGGAATTAGGATCTAAACGATTGATCCGTGCAGCTATTGAGCACGCCCTAGAACACAAGCTTCCTTCGGTTACTTTGGTACATAAAGGTAATATTATGAAATTTACAGAGGGAGCATTTAAGAACTGGGGTTATGAACTCGCTGAGACAGAATTTGCACATCAGACCTATACTTGGGGTCAGTGGGAACGTACCAAAATAGAAAAAGGTGATGCCGCTGCTAATGCTGAGCAGCAAGAAGCTATGGCAGCTGGTAAATTATTGATTAAAGATGTAATTGCCGATAATTTCTTGCAACAGATTTTATTGAATCCACGTGATTACTCGGTGATCGCCACTTTAAATCTCAATGGAGATTATATATCTGATGCTTTAGCGGCTATAGTAGGTGGTATCGGTATAGCTCCTGGAGCAAATATCAATTATAATACAGGTCATGCTGTTTTTGAGGCTACACATGGAACTGCGCCCCGTTTTGCGAATACGGATACCATGAATCCCTCATCTGTTATCTTGAGCGGTGTGATGATGTTAGAATATATGGGATGGCAGGAAGCTGCTGATATGATTGTTAAAGCATTGAGCGAGACCATAAAAGATAAAACTGTAACTATAGATTTCTACAATTTAATGGAGAATGCTACACTTGTTAAAACGAGTTCGTTTGCTGATCATATTATTGAAAAGTTGTAAAAACTGTTTTAAATACCAGAGATAAAGTTGACCTTTGACTATTGTTCAAAGGTCAATTTTTTTATATGCAATTTTCAGATTTACCCCCCTTTATTAAGGTTTCGGCTGTATTTACACCAGAAGAGATACAGCAACTGCTGACCGTGAACCAGCTACCTGAGGATGATGAGATTGATGCGATAAGAGATGAACCGGAAATTTTTGATCTGCTTAATGCTTTTATTGGTGATGATTCGAGTCGTCAAATACATCTCCAACTTTATGCTCAAGATTTATTAAAAAAAAATAAAGTAGATCAAGCTTGGAAAGTAATCTTATTATAGGTTATACATAATATCATTTTTAACAAATTTAAAGCAGTTTTATGTTATCTTTTTATCATTTGGGCATTAGTTTTTTCTAAATTTCATTAATATTGATTTTTTATTGAAATTTAAATAAGAAATCTTGTACCTTTGATCTTCGGAAAGCAAACGTTTGCTTAATCGAAACATAGAAAAGCTATACAAAAACAAACTATATATCGATGAAACATAATTTTGGAGCAGGTCCTTGCATTCTGCCAAAGGAAGTTTTTCAAGAAGCTTCACAAGCTGTAATTGATTTTAATAATACAGGTTTATCCATCTTAGAGATTTCGCATCGTTCCAAAGAATTTGAGGCGGTATTGGATGAAACTACTAAATTGGTTCGCGAATTGTTAAATGTACCGCAAGGATATTCCATTTTGTTCTTACAAGGAGGGGCGAGTTTGCAATTTGCTATGGTAGCGATGAACTTATTGCCAGAAGGTGGTAAAGCTGCTTATTTGGATACTGGAGTTTGGGCTTCTAAAGCGATTAAAGAGGCTAAGAAGATCGGAGCTGTAGAGGTCGTTGCGTCATCGAGCGATAAGAACTACACTTATATACCAAAACAGTTTACTGTTCCTGCAGATGCGTCTTACTTTCATTATACATCGAATAACACAATTTATGGTACTGAAGTGTTTGATGTACCAGTTTCAAATGCACCCATAGTGGTTGATATGTCTTCAGATATTTTGAGTCGTGAGATTAATGTTTCTGATTTTGATTTAATTTATGCTGGTGCACAGAAAAATATGGGACCTGCAGGTGCTACTTTAGTAGTTGTAAAAGATGAGATTTTAGGTAAAACGGGTCGAGTTATTCCATCAATATTGGATTATTCTGCACATATAGCTGCAGATTCTATGTACAATACTCCACCTGTATTTTCTATCTTCGTCTCGTTGCTCAACTTACGTTGGTTGAAAGCTAAGGGGGGGGTAGCAGTTATTGAGCAAGAGAATATCATCAAAGCACGTACTTTGTATGATGAAATTGATCGCAATCCATTCTTCAGAGGAACTGCTGCATTGGAAGATCGTTCTCGTATGAATGTTACCTTTATCATGGATTCTGCAGAGTTAGAAGCAGAGTTTTTGGCTTTGGCAAAAGAGCGTGAGTTGATTGGTATCAAAGGGCATCGTTCAGTTGGTGGTTTTAGAGCTTCTATTTACAATGCACTAACGATCAGTAGTATCAATGCATTGGTAGATGCGATGAAGGAGTTTGAAGAATTGAAAAATAAAATCTAATTTATATCATGAGAATATTAGCAAATGATGGTATTGATCCAGCAGGTAAATTACTTTTGGAGAATGCCGGATTTGAAGTAGATACAAATCATATACCGCAGGAAGAATTAGCGGAAAAATTACAGGCATACGACGCTATTACAGTGCGTAGTGCAACGAAAGTAAGACAAGCACTAATTGATGTTTGTCCAAATTTAAAAGTGATTGGACGTGGTGGTGTTGGTATGGATAATATCGATGTTGAATATGCGCGTTCGAGAGGAATAGCAGTATTAAACACGCCTGCGGCTTCTTCATTATCTGTGGCGGAATTGGTATTTGCTCATCTACTAAATGGTGTACGTTTTCTTTACGATTCCAACCGTCAGATGCCCATAGTAGGCGAGAGTAAATTTGGTGCTTTAAAAAAAGCATATGCTGGTGGAACTGAACTTAGGGGTAAAACTTTAGGTGTTGTTGGTTTCGGTCGTATCGGTCGTGAGACTGCAAAAATTGGATTAGGTCTGGGAATGGACGTTGTGTACTACGATCTTGCCGATGGTCCTAAAACATTAACGTTGTCTTTAACACAGGGATTTGAAGTCGAGCTGCCTGTAGATCAGATAGCAATGGAGGATTTATTAAAAACATCTGATTTTATTACGCTACATGTTCCATTCTTAGATAAACCGGCAATTGGTCAAGCTGAATTTGCGCTATTAAAAGATCAGGTCGGTTTAGTGAATGCTGCTCGAGGTGGTGTGATTGATGAACTTGCTTTGATTGAAGCGTTAGATTCAGGTAAAGTTGCATTTGCTGGTTTGGATGTGTTTGACAATGAGCCTACTCCGCGAATAGAGATTTTAAAACATCCAAAAATTTCGTTGACGCCCCATATTGGAGCGGCTACAAATGAGGCACAAGAACGTATAGGTGTTGAATTGGCACAGTTGATTATCGAGAATCTTAAGAAGTAATCTTCCGCATAATAATTGATGCGGCACAAAAACTTTATGTATTTGTGCCGCTTTTTTTTGCAAAAAAACTAAGTAATTGCCTATATTCACGGCAAAATTTAAATATAATGTAATTCAGTATGAAAATTTTAAAATTTGGTGGTACATCTGTCGGTAGTGCAGAACGCATCAAAGGGTTATTAGATATCGTAAACCCTTCTGAGCGTCAGGTTGTGGTGTTGTCAGCTGTGTCTGGGACAACAAATGCTTTAGTAGAAATTGGTCAAGTATATCTTGCAGGTGATAAAGACTTGGCAAAGGATTTAATAAATAAGCATAAAGACAAGTACGAAGACCTTATTAAGGAATTGTTCAAAACTGAAGCGGGATATAAAAATGGTAAAAGCCTGATTGATTCTCATTTTAATTTTATTGAAAGCTTTGCTAATGAAATTTTTACTCCTGTGGAAGATAAAATCATCTTGGCGCAGGGAGAATTGATGTCTACTGCTTTATTTCATTTTTATTTGACAGAAATCAATGTTCCGTCTATTTTATTGCCGGCATTAGATTTTATGAAGATTGATGAAGACAATGAGCCCGTTGTAGATTTTATTACAGAAAGGTTGACACCTTTACTTGCTAAAGTACCAGAAAATACGTTATTCATTACTCAGGGATTTATTTGTCGTAATTCTTTTGGGGAAGTGGATAATTTACGACGTGGCGGTTCAGATTATACTGCCTCTTTAATTGGTGCAGCTATCGGTGCTGAGGAGGTTCAAATCTGGACTGATATTGACGGTATGCATAATAATGATCCTCGTATTGTTAAAAATACAAGTCCTATCGCACATTTGAGTTTTGATGAAGCAGCAGAGTTAGCTTATTTTGGAGCTAAAATTTTACATCCACAATCTGTTTTTCCGGCTCAGAAGTATAATGTTCCAGTTCGCTTGTTAAATACGATGGATCCAGAGGCAACCGGCACTCTTATTAGCAAAGAAGGTGGTCAAAAAGGGAGTATCCGTGCTATTGCTGCTAAAGATGGTATTACTGCCATTCATATCCATTCCTCTCGTATGCTATTAGCGTACGGATTCTTACGTCGTGTTTTCGAGATATTTGAGCGTTATAAAACACCAATTGATATGATTACAACTTCTGAAGTGGCTGTTTCGGTTACTATTGATGATACAAAAAATCTGCAAGATATTATCAAAGAGGTCGAGGATTTTGGAACAGTTTCAGTTGATGAGCATCAAACGATCGTATGTGTAGTAGGTGATTTTGACTTGAATACGCATGGATATGCTGCGCGTGTTTTAGATGCGGTAAAACACTTACCTGTACGTATGATTTCATATGGCGGTTCTGACTATAATGTTTCTGTTTTATTGGATACAAATCATAAAGTCGAGGCATTACGTTCATTACATAACCGTTTATTTTAATTGAAATAGCCTAAATGAAAAATGAAAATATAAAAAATCAGTTCATAGGAAAAGAAACTCCTTTTTATTATTATGATCTGAACGTATTGGAAGATACGTTGGATGCAGCATATGAGGCATCCAGTAAACGTGGATTTCATGTACATTTTGCGTTGAAATCAAATTTTAATAGTAGATTACTTGAAATGATCCAAAGCAAGGGCTTTGGTGCCGATTGCGTAAGTGGTAATGAGGTGCAACAAGCCATTGATGCAGGGTTTAATGCAAAGATGATCACTTTTGCTGGAGTAGGAAAGTCTGACAAAGAGATAAATTTAGCATTAGAGCACGATATTTTTGCTTTCAATGTAGAGTCTATTCAGGAGTTAGAAGTTATCAATGATTTAGCTGAAGTAAAGGGACGTAAAGCGAAGGTAGCTTTGCGAATCAATCCCAATGTCGATGCACATACTCATCATTATATCACTACAGGTTTGGATGAAAATAAATTTGGTGTAACAAATGCTGAATTAGAAAGAGCAGCTGCTGTAATACGGAAATGTGAAAATATTGAACTCATTGGACTTCATTTTCATATTGGTTCTCAAATAACGGATATGAATGTATTTAAGAGCTTGTGTGTAAAGGTAAATGAGTGGAAGAACTGGTTTGAGGAACGTGGTGTAGCTATCAAAGTATTGAACGTAGGGGGAGGGCTTGGAGTAGATTATCATCATCCAGATACCAATGCTATACCTGATTTTGAAACGTATTTTGATATTTTTGATAAGTTTTTGGAAAGAACTGCGCAACAAGAAGTTCACTTTGAGCTGGGGCGAGCTTTGGTAGCACAATGTGGTTCTTTAATTAGTAAAGTACTTTATGTGAAGAATGGTGTAAAGAAGAATTTCTTGATTTTGGATGCTGGAATGACCGAATTAATGCGCCCGGCCTTGTACCAAGCTTTTCATAAAATCGAAAAATTGGATGCTGCTACTTCGAAGGAATTTGTCAACTATGATGTTGTTGGGCCGATCTGTGAAAGCTCAGATTGCTTTGGGAAAGAGGTGACTTTGCCAGAGTCAAAAAGAGGAGATTTGATTGCGATACGTACTGCTGGTGCCTATGGTGAAGTTATGGCTTCGCGTTACAATCTTAGAGAAGAGATCCGTTATGTCTATAGCGACGAATTAGTGTAAACTATCCTATAAAAATAAAAAGGCTTAAACTATCAAATGTTTAAGCCTTTTTATTTTTATACGAATCGGACAGTTATCAATTCAGTAAAGGATTGAAATATATTTCTGTTTTGCTGTACATCCTTGTACATTTGTAAATGCAACAGATTCAAGATATACTTAAGAAATTGTTTAGGCACCAACATGTTGGTTCAGACTTTGATTTAAAGGGTAATACAACTGCTTTATTAGCAAAGTATGCTTATCTACCAATCGTAGAATTGCTTCAATTTAAACCTGAGGTCACGGCTGGATATCGAGAGATCTTAGCTGAATTGGACGATGTAAATGTAGAAGCTACTGAAATACTTTTATTGAAGGGGTTGACAGCAATACAATCTGGTTCAATTGATGCTGCAAATTATTTACAACAAGCTCAAAGTGTGCAAGTAACTCCGCTTGGTTATAGTTATTTAGCATTACACTATTTTATACATGATGAACCTGAAAAAGCAGTTCAAATTTATACCAAAGCTATCGTAGATTTTCCAAAAGAACCTTATTTTTATGCATGCCGATGTATACTGAATCGTAATTTGGATGATGATGAAGGTGCTTTTTATGATTATCAGGTGGCAAAGCGCCTTGATTTTAATTATCATAGTCTGTTAGAATGGCATGAACATCTTCCCTATTTGGTAACGCTCAAAGCGGAACAAGTAGATATCCAAGATCTCGAAAGATCTTGGAGACAAAATCCTGATAATATGGAGAATT
This sequence comes from Sphingobacterium sp. MAE, assembly GCF_056711605.1. Classification (NCBI taxonomy): domain Bacteria; kingdom Pseudomonadati; phylum Bacteroidota; class Sphingobacteriia; order Sphingobacteriales; family Sphingobacteriaceae; genus Sphingobacterium; species Sphingobacterium sp. MAE. The sequence continues at coordinate 1,857,807 of NZ_CM160044.1, forward strand.
TAACGAAGCTTGCTTTGGAATATGTTCATATTTATGATTATCAGCAAGCTATTGCTTTATATTCTGAAGGGTTAATGTTGTCATCTAATTCTGCGGAATGGTATGTCTACCGAGCAGCTATTTATAGCAAGTTGACTTTGTACGTATTGGCCTTAGAAGATTGTGATCAAGCTTTAATAATGGATAAGTCTTGTGTGTCAGCTTATATTTTACGTGCAAAATTGCATGAATGCCTAGGGAAGGATAAGGATGCGTTAGCCGATTATAAAAAAGCAGAGTCCATAAATCCAGATCAATCAGCTATATACGAGGAGCGGGCTTCGCTGTTTGAAAGATTGGGAAAAGACGAAGATGCAATCGTTGATTATTCTAAATTGATCGCTCTGATGAAAGATGACTTCTATCCATATGTACTTCGTGCAGATGTATTTGAACGTTTGGGTAAGCAGGAGGAGGCTTTACTCGATTATAATCGGGCTATTGATCTCAATCCATACTACTCGGACCTTTACCAATACCGTGCTGCGATTAAGGAATCCTTAGGTGATAGAATCGGAGCTGAAGAAGATTTACAAAAGTTTGAAGAATTGGATGAGGAGTAGCTTCATCTTTTTTTGAAAAATCCCCTAAAAGCCAGATGCGTTTAAGGGGATTTTCATTTAATCCTGAACATATGGGTAATTATATTCCTAACTCAACTTGAAATAGAAATCCCCATGAATTTTTTTCATCAGTATTGTCAAATTGCCCATCTTTAAAGGTATAATTTCCACTTAGATTAAATTTTAGGCGATGTGCTTTTATATATTTGTTTATGCCAGCTTCTATGATCCTGTCTGCTTTTCATAAGCTCGAATATCTTTGTGTGGCTGAACAAAAGTATATCGACTGACGATTTCATATCCATGATTCATCAAATATGACATCTGTTGGTTCACACCGAATCCTTTATATGCATAGACTGTGTTGCCTTGTAAATCAATATTCATTGGATTGTCGACATCACGACGCATATATTCCGCTTGATAAGCAAATCCTTGATATTTGAAGATTGCATCCACAAAGCTTGTTTTTAAAGTGAAAGGATTTTCAACATACTTACCTGTTTGACCACCTATTCGTGTCGTTCTATCGTTTAAACTATATCCTCCTCCAATTGATAACTTGGGTGTTTCTTCCCTTTCCAAATCTCCTTCTGAATAGTCTCCTCCGTTTTCAAAATTGCCAAAAGGTAAAAATTCAACCCTTCCTGTGTAAGATAATCCACTATCTGTACCACTTGCTGCTCTACCTTCACCTGTAGAGATAGCTACTTTAGCATTAATAGGTACTTCACCAATTTTTTTGCTAAGATTGGCACTCATACCGAAATCGCGATCTAATGTAAATCTTGTATTTACTAAGGAACGATCTGCAAACTGGAGCTGTCCGGAAGAATTGACACGTTGTCTATTTCCTGGTAATTTATTTTGCCCAAAACTGATGTAGAAATCGTCTGTAAAGTTGTAGAATACAACTGCGTCACGGACAATATTAGGAATCCCGGTTTCATCAAAATCTTGATCACTTCTGGTAAAGGCCAATTGCAACGAGTAGCTAATTTTAGGTGTGTAAATATAACCATCGACACGCATCCTAAGTCTACGAACACGGGCATCCCATTCACCATTCTTTTCTCCGTCTAATTTTTCGGTAAACCCTGCTCGGTTTTGCATCCTAAATCTGAAGTTCGTGTAGAAAAGGGAATCTTTGCTGTGAAATTGAATTCCTTTGAAATTTAAGATAGTAGCTCTATCATCTCGTTCTTGCCCTTCTGCCGCACAGGTTAGGATCGCAAGTAAGGCTGTAAGGGTAACAATTTTTGTTGCTCTCATTGGTCTTTAAAAAATTATAGTAAGGTTTTTTTTTGAGTAAGTAATGATAATTTCACAATGATACATAGATAGCCATCAATAAATTTCCATATGCTGTAATGCAAAGGTCGTTATTGGGTTGTTTTGGAGATAATTTTCATCAATACATCATATTAGAATATGGTAGCTAAATATTTGTTATTAGCACAAAAATATGAGTTATATGTGCGATAGTTTTTTGTACGAGATCCCTTTCGACTATCGTTATTCAAATTGAAATATAACCAAGTCAATTTGTATTTTGAATATAATTCTTATTTATTGTTTGGAACAAAGATAATAATCTAAATAACAAAAAGCCACCTACTGGTGGCTTTTCAGTTTTTATAACTCTTTACGAAGGCGGGCGACAGGTATATTGAGTGCTTCACGATATTTTGCCACAGTACGTCTAGCGATATTATAACCTTTATCTTTCAGAATTTCGGTTAATTTCTCGTCAGCTAGTGGTTTACGTTTATCCTCATTTGCAATACATTCTTCTAAGATCTTTTTTACTTCCTTATTCGAAACTTCTTCCCCAGATTCGGTCTGGATCGCTTCAGAGAAAAAGGATTTGAGAAGGAAAGTTCCAAATTCTGTTTGTACATACTTCGAGTTTGCTACACGAGAAACTGTTGAAATATCCATACCAATACGGTCAGCAATGTCTTTTAAAATCATGGGTTTAAGTTTGACGTCATCTCCTGTTAAGAAGTAATCGTATTGATACTCCATGATAGCATTCATGGTTTTCAATAAAGTTTGTTGCCTTTGTTTGATGGCATCAATAAACCATTTAGCAGAATCCAGTTTTTGTTTAACAAACTGAACCGCTTCCTTCATCTTTTTATCCTTTTGATTAGATTTTTCGTAATGTTCAAACATACTTTGGTATGAGCGGCTTACACGTAGTTCTGGAGCATTACGACCATTTAAGGTAAGATGAAGAACACCATCATTATTACTGATATGAAAATCAGGTATAACATGCAGTTGTTTGCCTGCAACAGCGCCTGAATCTCCTGGTTTGGGATTTAGTTTAAGTATTTCATTAACGATATTCTTAAGATCTTCTGATGTTAATCCTAGTGATTTCTCCAGTTTATCGTAATGTTTCTTTGTAAATTCTTCTAGATAATTTTTAACTACTTTGGTCGCTTGAATAACTGTAGGATTATTTTGATCTTTCTTTTGCAGCTGTATCAGTAGGCATTCTTGTAGATCACGTGCACCAATGCCAGCAGGTTCAAAATCTTGAATCACTTTAAGCATCTCCAATACTTCACTTTCTGACGCTATGACATTCTGTGAGAATGCTAGATCATCGATAAGACTTAATATAGGTCGACGTAGATAGCCGTCATCATCTAAACTTCCGATAATCTGTTGTCCAATTAGAAAATCACGGTCATCTAAAGCTAATAAATCTAATTGTTGTTGCAATTTTTCGAAAAATGAATCTTGTACAGCAATAGGAATCTCTTTTTTATCATCGTCTTCATCAGAGTAATTATAATTATTGGAATAATCGGTATAATCATCTTCCTGAATATATTCATCTACATTAAACTCATCGCTGTCATAGCTTTCTTCACTATCGAAAGTATCGTCAGGGTCACGATCCGGGTATTCCTCATTCGGTTCAGCCATGTTTGCTAAGCTGCCGTCTTCAAGAGCTGGATTTTCTTCTAATTCTTCTTTAATGCGTGCATCCAAAGATACCGTAGGAACCTGTAAAAGTTTGATAAACTGAATCTGTTGTGGAGATAGTTTTTGTAATAACTTTTGTTGTAAGGTTTGCTTTAACATGTTTTATATGACTAATTCGAAGATAAATTTAAATAAATTATATCGATTAATGAAACAAAAATACTGAGGTGGTATATTTAGGTATAATTATTGTAGCAATATGGATTCTTATAATCCTAATTATCAGATTTGGAATAACGAAATGTTAAATTTCGTTAATTCTTCTTTGCAGCATGTAAAAGCTTATTTTTTTTGCTTGTTTTCACAAAACATTTTTAGACCTTTACCGTATGTTCAAACGTATTAAGAATAAATTTTTACGCTATATAGCGATCGCTATATATTTTTTAATCGTCCTAGTTTGTGCTATACAGCTTAACTTTTTAGGGCTTTTTGGCTACTCGCCTACAAAAAAGGATATTACGATGCCAAGTGTCAATATCTCAACAGAATTGTATACTGCAGATAGTGTATTAATCGGTCGGTATTTCGATGAAGATCGTAATCCCGTTGCTTTTGACAGTATATCTAAGCATGTGATAAATGCTTTGGTCGCTACGGAGGATGTTCGTTTTTATAAACATAGTGGGGTTGATTTTTGGGGTTTAGGATCGGGGATTATTTCGACCTTAACTGGGGATAAAAGGGGGGCAAGTACCATTACACAGCAACTTGCAAAAAATCTTTATCGAACTCGATATAATAAGTCTGGTGGTTTACTGGCAAAAATTCCAGGTGTGGGTTTGATCGTAACCAAATTCAAAGAATGGATGACAGCATATAAATTGGAATCCCGTTATGAAAAGAATGAAATCATTACAATGTATTTGAATACGGTATCTTTTAGTAATAATTCTTATGGTATCCAAACTGCTGCGCGTCGTTATTTTAGTAAAAATGCAAGTGACTTGAGTATCAATGAATCCGCAGTATTGGTGGGGATGCTGAAAGGAACTACAATCTATAATCCAATGCGTAATTTAGAAAAGTCGCGTGAACGTAGAAATGTTGTATTGGCGCAAATGGCAAAAGCTGATTATATTGATCAATCACAGGTAGAAAAATTGTCAAAAGAGCCATTAGTCTTGCATGCGGACAATAAGGATGTACATGCAGGAGAAGATTCATATTTGCGTGCAGCTGTAGAACGTTGGTTGGAAAAATGGGCAGAAGAGAATGATAGAGATATTTATAAAGATGGTTTAAAAATTTACACCACCATCAATTCAAAAATGCAAAAGCATGCCGAGGAGGCTGTAGCTAAGCAAATGCAAGTATTGCAAAGAAGATTGAAAAACGCATGGGGCAATGAAGATCCTTGGAGGGATCTGTCCGGTAAGGTGATTCCTGGGTTTATTGATAATTTGGTTAAAAAAACCGATTATTATAAATTTTTGGCTAAAAAATACGATAACCGTACGGATAGTATGGATTACTATCTGAATCAAAAAAAAGAAATGGAAGTTTTTTCATGGAAAGGTGAACGCTTGCGTGAGAAGGTGCAGATGTCCACAGTGGATTCGATCAAATATTATGTGACGATGTTGAATACGGGTGTGATGAGTATGGATCCATACTCGGGTGAGATCAAAGTTTGGGTTGGAGGAATAGATCATCAATATTTTAAGTATGATCATGTAAACCAGTCAAAACGACAAGCAGGATCCACATTTAAACCATTTGTTTATTTGGCTGCCTTGGAATCGGGCATGACCCCTTGTGATCAAATGCAAGATAAGCCAGTCACGATTAAAATTGATAAAGGCGATTCTATTGAAGTTTGGGAGCCTAAAAATGCAGATTGGAATTTCAGTTACCGAGATATGTCCTTGCGTTGGGCAATGGCACGTTCGGTAAATTCAATCACCGTGCAGTTAACGGAAAAAGTTGGGGCGGATAAGATTGTGGAAGCGGCTCATCGTGTTGGTATAGAAAGTAAATTGAGTGCTGTAGCATCGATTGGATTGGGGCCGAATGATGTTTCAGTTTTTGAGATGGCAAATGGATATTCAACAATGATGAATCATGGTGAGCGTGTGACTCCGGTTTTAGTTTCGCGCATTGAAGATTATGAAGGTAATGTTATTGCAACTTTTAAACCTGAACGTAAACAAGTTGTCGATAAAGAGGATGCCTGGTTGATGACTTATATGTTGCGTGGTGGAATGGAGGAGCCAGGGGGGACTTCACAAGCCTTGTGGGAATATGACTTGTTTAGTAAAGAAAATGAGATAGGGGGTAAAACTGGTACTTCGTCCGAATATGTTGACGGATGGTATATGGGGGTTACAAAGGATTTGGTAACAGCAGTATGGGTAGGCTGTGATGATCGTAATATTCACTTTAAAAACTCACAAACAGGAGAGGGGTCTAAAACAGCTTTACCGATCTTTGGTTTGTTTATGGAAGCTATATACAAAGATAAAGCTCTAGGGTATACTCAGGGTAAATTTCCAGCACCTACTGTCGAAATCACCAAGAAATATAATTGTGAGACACCTCGTCCTCCTCGAGAAGAAGTAGTGTTAGATTCCACAGCAACACACGACGAATTGCCTTTGGAGGAATTAGAAAATAGTGGTAGCGAAGGTACAACTCAAGAAGAGGGATTGTCAACACCTGAGCAGAGAGATAACATTGATGTATTATCTACCGAAAGAGATGTCGTTGCGACAAAACCACCTGACTCGATCGATACTGTAGAGTAAAGTAAATATATGATATTTTTTGGAAATCGGTTGTTTATGAAGTATAAGCAACCGATTTTTTTTCTACCGTATTCATGTGGAATGGACACAAATTTTTCCAGTCGGCATTTTGTTTGCGGATCAATTTTTCTTTTTGCATAAAGGTAAAATGACGCAGTTCAAGTAATCTTTTCTCAGCTTTTTCTTTAGATTCGAATTTTTCTATATAAACGATGCGTGTTAAGTGCGGTCCGTTTGGAAAAAAGATATTACTGCTGCTTCTAATTTCGTTTGCAATTAATGCGAAATCTGATGTAATGTCTACATTTAGGAAGTGTCTATTGCTGTCAGTAATAATGTATAATGTGTATGATTTCATGTTTGAGCTAATAAATTTGGTTATTTGTATAATTTTTACTAATTTTATTGGCACAATATTACTAATATTTTTAGATATTAAAAATTAAATTTTAAAAAATATGCCAAACATAGCTTCCAATCTTAAGTTTTTAAGAAAAACGAAAAGACTTACACAACAGCAGTTTGCCGATTTATTGGAAATAAAGCGTGCTTCTGTAGGGGCGTATGAAGAGGATCGGGCTGAGCCAAAATATGAATTACTAAAAAAGATAGCAGAATTTTATGAGCTATCAATGGATGAGCTTGCTAATGATGAGATTAATGATAAGTGGAAACGAGCACCGAAAAGCAATGCTTCTAATTTACGTGTATTGAGTGTAACGGTAGATGGGCAGGATCGTGAGAATATAGAGCTTGTTCCGGTAAAGGCTAGTGCTGGTTATATGAACGGTTATTCTGATCCCGAGTATGTAGCGACTTTGCCTAAATTTTCGTTACCTATGTTCAATCAGGGGACCTATCGTGCTTTTGAAATTAAAGGAGATTCGATGCGACCTCTACCAAGTGGATCTATCATTGTGGCAGAATATGTTGAAAACTGGAATGAAATTAAACCAGGACATACTTATGTCATTGTTTCCAAGGATGAAGGTGTTGTATATAAGCGGGTGGCTTATAAATTTAAGGAAGATAAAGGGTTGAAGCTGGTTTCGGATAACAAAAGTTATGATCCTTACTGGGTTGAGGCTGGTGATATTATGGAAGTATGGCGAGCAAAAGCATTTATTAGTACCACCTTGCCGGAGCCTAGTAATGAGCCTACGATGGAGACGCTAACAAGCATGATGGCCGAAATGCAAAAAACCATAAATTCGGTTGTTGATAAAGGTTAAATGTAGATTATAAGTAAACTTTTTTGATGCGAATTTTGATTGTTTGAAAAAAATATTTACCTTTGTCCTATCTGAGAGGAAGGGGGCAACGTATGCCCCCTTTTTTAATTCATTGATTTCAGTATTTTTATTCGATTTCGACAGAATATGCAAAATGTAGAGAAAAGAGTTATCGAACTCGTTCAAGAAAAAATAGCAGATCGCGATGATTTGTTTATTGTAAGTGTTAAGTTTCATCCAAACAGTGTCTTGGAGGTTTTACTGGATGGTGATCAAGGGATTAGTATCGATGACTGTGTACAAGTTAGCAAATTTGTCGGATTCCAGCTAGAAGAAGAGGGTGTAGTAGAAAAAGCTTACCGTCTAGAAGTTTCATCTCCAGGTATAGATACTAATTTTGTTCATCAAAGACAGTATGAAAAAAATATCGGACGTAATGTACAAGTGAAGTTAAATGATGGAACGAAAGCTGAAGGTACTTTGCTTGAAGTTGATGACTCACAGATTACTATTGAAGAAACAATAAAAGAAAAAGGAAAAAAGGCGCAGCAGGCTGCTCGTATTATTCCTTTGGAACAAATAAAAGCAACTAAGGTGTTAATTTCATTTAAATAAAAATGAGCAGCAATATCAATTTGATTGACTCTTTCCAAGAGTTTAAAGAGTTTAAAAACATTGACCGACCAACGGTTATTTCTGTGTTAGAGGAAGTATTCCGTAGTATGATCCGTAGACGTTTCGGCACAGATGAGAATTGTGATGTTATTGTCAACCCAGATAATGGGGATTTGGAAATCTGGAGAACTCGCGTTGTTGTTGAAGATGAATTTTCGGAAGATGATGATTTAGAAATTGAATTAACAGAAGCGAAGAAATTTGATGTTGATTTGGAAGTCGGTGATGACTATATTGAACAAATTACATTAGAGAGCTTTGGTCGTCGTGCTATTTTGGCAGCACGTCAAACTTTGGTTTCAAAGGTATTGGAATTAGAGAAAGACGAAGTTTTCAAAAAATATAAAGACCGAGAAGGTGAATTGGTTATTGGTGAAGTTTATCAAATCTGGAAAAAGGAATTACTTGTTTTGGACGATGATGGTAATGAATTGATTTTACCAAAGACTGAACAGATTCCTGCAGATTATTTCAAGAAGGGCGATAGCATTCGTGCAGTAGTTTATAAAGTAGATATGATGAATAATAATCCTAAGATTCTTATTTCTCGTACTGCTCCAGAATTTTTACAACGTTTATTTGAGCTTGAAGTTCCTGAAATCTTCGATGGTTTAATTACAATTAAGAAAATCGTTCGTGAACCAGGTGAGCGTGCTAAAGTAGCTGTTGAATCCTACGACGATCGTATCGACCCAGTTGGTGCTTGTGTTGGTATGAAAGGATCTCGTATTCATGGTATTGTTCGTGAACTGCGCAATGAAAATATTGATGTGATCAATTTTACGACCAATCATTCTCTTTATATCACACGCGCATTGAGCCCAGCTCGTATTAGCTCAATCAAAATTGATGAGGAAAATAAGACTGCCGCTGTGTATTTAAAATCTGATCAAGTATCTTTGGCAATTGGTCGTGGTGGACACAATATCAAATTGGCCGGTAAATTGACGGGTTATGAAATCGATGTATATCGTGAGAATGATGAATTTGATGAGGATGTGGATATCGAAGAATTCAGCGATGAGATCGAAAGCTGGGTTATTGATCAATTGAAACGTGTTGGTTTAGACTCTGCACGTTCAGTATTGGCATTGACAGAAGAAGAATTGTCCAGACGTACTGATCTGGAAGAAGATACGGTAAAAGAGATTTTACGTATTTTGCAGGCTGAATTTGAATAAAATGAAGCCATATAATTTATTTTCATCTCTATTTCGAATTTAATTGTTATAGAGATGTAAAAAAAACATATTTTTGTATTAAATATTTAATTAGTTAAAATAATAGATGACTGAAGGAAAAGGTACAAACCTGCTTAAAGCAGCAAAGGAACTCAATATTGGCATATCTACTGCCGTAGATTGTTTAGTGAAAAAAGGTTATGACGTCGACGCCAAGCCTAATACTAAGCTATCCGGAGAGATGTACAATGTGCTGTTGAAAGAGTTTCAAGGTGACAAAATCGTGAAAGATGAAGCTAAACAAATTGTTATTGGCAAAATTCGTCGTGATGAGTCGCCAGTCGCTTCTCCTAAAGAATCATCTAAAAATGACGATTATGAAGAAACTGTAGTTTCAAAAGAAATTTTGATTAAAAATGTTGCAGTTAATACAAGAGAAGGATCGGATGCTGTTAAAAATGAGACGCCTACTGAAAAAGTAACTGAACATGAAGCAAAAGAAAGTTCGTCAAATACGCATACTGGAGGGATGAAAGTCGTTGGTAAAATAGATTTAGATGCTTTGAAAAGAGGTTCTAAACCTAAAAAAGAAGACACTCCAGAAGTGAAAGCTGAAACTCCAAAGGAAGTGGAGAAGAGGCCTGAGGTGGTTAAAGAAGCAACTCCTGCTGCTCCAAAACCTATTGTAATAACTGAGCCAAAATTAGAGGTTCCGAAAGTTGAAGCGCCAAAAGTTCCGGTAGTGGAAGCACCAAAAGCAGAGGAGAAAGTGAAGGAAGCACCGAAGGTTGTCATTGCTGCACCTCAAAAAGTTGAAGTTAAAACTGAAGCTCCAAAAGTTCAAGAGAAGAAAGTGGTAGAAGAAAAGCCAAAAAATGAAAAACCTGCTGTAAAAGCACCGGTTGAAACTCCTGTAAAGGAAGAGAAAAAAGTTAATCCTGCAGATGAAGTCATTAGTGCTAAGGCAGAACGATTAACAGGTCCAAAAGTAATTGGAAAGATTGAATTGCCAACGGCAAGACCTTCTCATAGAGATAAACCTGTAGCATCTTCTTCAAGTGCTACTGGCAATGATCAGAAACGTAAACGTAAGCGTACAAATAACCCAGGAAGTGCACCTCAGGGTGGTGGTACTCATCCAAATCGTACTGGTGGTCCTAATCAAAGTGGAGGTACTCATCCAAATCGTACTGGAGGAAATCATCCTGCTGGAAATAACCAAAATCGCCCAGGTGGTGCTCCAGGTGTAAATCAAAACCGCCCAGGAGGTGGTCCTGGTGGACAACATAACCGTCCAGGAGGTCCAGGTGCTAACAAAAGTCGTCCTCCTTTTAACAATAATAGGGGTAAAGGACCTAATGAGCCAAAAGAGGAACCTACAGAAAAGGAAATTCAAGATCAAATCAAGGCAACATTAGCGCGCTTAAGTGGCGCTGGTAAATCAGGTAAATTCGCACAACGTGCTAAATTGAGACGTCAAAAGCGTGACGATGTAGCTAGTAATGCAGAAGAGGAAGCATTAGAAAGAGAAATGCAAGCAAAAGTTTTGCGCGTTACGGAATTTGTGACAGCAAACGAACTTGCAAACTTAATGGATGTAGCTGTAACACAAATTATCGCAACTTGTATGAGTTTAGGTATGTTCGTGTCTATTAATCAACGTCTAGATGCTGAAACTTTAACAATTGTTGCTGATGAATTTGGTTATCAAATCGAGTTTATTAAACCTGAAGATGAAGAAATTGCTGATCTTGAACAAGCAGATAATGAAGATTCATTAGTTTCTCGTGCTCCAATCGTTACTGTAATGGGTCACGTCGATCATGGTAAAACATCTTTGTTAGATTATGTGCGTAAAGCAAACGTAACAGGCGGTGAAGCAGGTGGTATCACGCAGCACATTGGTGCTTATGCGGTACAACTTGATGGTGGACGTAAGATCACATTCTTAGATACTCCTGGTCACGAAGCTTTTACAGCGATGCGTGCCCGTGGTGCTAAAGTAACAGATATTGTTATTATTGTTATTGCAGCGGATGATGCTGTGATGCCACAAACAAAAGAGGCGATCAACCACGCACAAGCTGCTGGTGTGCCGATTGTATTTGCATTTACAAAAATAGACAAGCCTGGTGCTAATACAGATCGTATTAAAGAGCAGTTGTCTCAAATGAATATATTAGTAGAAGATTGGGGAGGTAAATACCAAGCGCAAGAGATCTCAGCAAAAACTGGATTAAATGTTGATCTTTTATTAGAAAAAGTATTATTAGAAGCAGAAATGTTAGACCTTAAAGCCGATCCTAATAAGCGTGCTGTAGGTTCTGTTATTGAAGCTGCTTTAGATAAAGGTAGAGGTATTGTTACAACTGTATTGATCTTAGGAGGTACGTTACGTGTAGGAGATCCAATTTTAGCAGGTTCTCATAGTGGTAAAGTAAAAGCTTTGACCAATGAACGTGGAGAACGTGTTAAAGAAGCTGGTCCTTCTGTGCCGGTTCAGATATTGGGTATGGCTGGAGCACCTACTGCAGGTGATAAGTTTTATACAATGGAAAGCGAATCTGAAGCACGTAATGTGGCGAATAAACGTCTTCAATTGCAACGTGAGCAAGGTATGCGTGCTACGAAACATATTACTTTGGATGAGATTGGTCGTCGTTTGGCAATCGGTAACTTTAAAGAATTGAACGTAATCGTAAAAGGTGACGTGGATGGTTCGATCGAGGCCTTATCAGATTCATTATTGAAATTATCAACACAAGAGATTCAGGTAAATGTAATCCACAAATCTGTGGGTGCAATCTCTGAGTCAGATGTATTGTTAGCTTCTGCTTCTGATGCGATTATCATTGGTTTCCAAGTTCGTCCATCTATAGGTGCACGTAAATTGGCTGAGCAAGAGCAAATCGATATTCGTCTTTATTCGATCATCTATGATGCTATTGCTGAACTTAAATCTGCAATGGAAGGTATGCTTGCTCCGAAATTTGAAGAAAAAATCGTTGCTAACGTTGAAATCCGCGAAACATTTAAAATCTCTAAAGTTGGTACTATCGCAGGTTGTATGGTATTGGATGGTAAGATTAACCGCAATAATGATATTCGTATCGTACGTGATGGGGTTGTTGTTTTCACAGGCAAATTAGCTTCATTGAAACGTTTCAAAGACGATGTGAAAGAAGTGTCATTTGGTTATGAGTGTGGTCTTAATATTCAAGGATACAACGATATCCAAGAAGGAGATATTGTAGAAGCTTACGAACAAGTTGAAGTAAAACGTAAATTGTAATATCCCATTTACGTTATATAAATAGGCTGTATTATGAATTAAATTTAGTCTTTAAGTATAAAATATTCCTGTGAAGGATAATAAATAAAAAAAAGGTTGCACTTAAAAAAGTGCAACCTTTTTTTTGTTGACTTCATATTTGATTGATTTCAAAGGTGGCATATTTTTAATTGGCATCTTATTGATCTACTTTTTTAAAATCTGCGCACGATTATATTCATAGTTCATTCGGGCAATGTTTAGAACCGAAATACTTTGAGGGCACTCTACTTCACAAGCTTCAGTGTTTGTACAATGCCCAAAAAGTTCTTTATCCATTTGATGTACCATATCAATCACACGTGATAGACGTTCTTCTTTACCTTGCGGAAGTAATACCATATGATTGATTTTGGCAGAAGTAAAAAGTGCTGCACTTCCATTTTTACAAGTGGCAACGCAAGCACCACAACCAATACAAGCTGCCGAATCAAATGCAGCTTCTGTTATTTCATGTGTAATCGGTATGGTGAGTGCCTCTGGTGCCTGTCCTGTATTGATAGATACAAACCCACCAGTGGAAATAATGCGATCAAATGCAGAGCGATCTACTTTTAAATCTTTTTTAACAGGAAAAGCTTCTGATCTAAATGGTTCAATAATAATAATTTCTCCATCTTTAAAAGATCTCAAATGTAATTGACAGGTCGTTGTATTTTTAAGAGGACCGTGTGCAATTCCATTAATCATTATACCACATTGACCACAAATTCCTTCACGGCAATCGTGATCGAATTCTACTGGTGTGTCATTGGACAATATGAGTTTCTCATTGAGGGTATCCAACATTTCGAGAAAAGACATATGTGGATTGAGATTTTCTAATGTATAATCTACGAGTTTGCCTTCAGTGTTTTTACCTTCTTGCCTCCATATTTTCAGTTGTAACTTCATAGCTTGAATTTTAGTATTATTTATAACTACGTACAATTGGTTGAATCACTTCAAAGGATAGGGGCTCTTTATGCAATAGGGGTATTTCATTATTATTCCATTCCCAAGCAGAAATAAATTGATATTCCTCATCATTTCGTTTGGCTTCACCCTCTGTTGTTTGATATTCTTCACGGAAATGTGCTCCACAAGACTCATTTCTTGTAATTGCATCATAACACATCAGTTCACCAATTTCCAAATAGTCTGCAACTCTCCCTGCTTTTTCTATTTCGGTGTTCATGGTTGCCTCAGTTCCTGGAATATGAACATATTTATGAAATTCTTCTCTTAATTTTCTTATTTCAGAGATTGCAAATTTTAATCCATTTGCATTTCGAACGAGTCCGCAATAGTCATACAATATTTTACCAAGTGTTTTATGATAATAATCTACGGTTTTATCTCCTTTGCTATTGCTGAATCGATGCAATTGTGCTCTTACCTCTTGTTCAGCTTTTTCGAACTCAATATGATCTGTCGATATTTTTCCTGTATGGATATCCCCTGATAAATAATTTGCAATCGTATAAGGTGCTATAAAATATCCATCTACAGAAGCCTGCAAGAGTGAATTTGCACCTAAGCGGTTAGCCCCATGATCAGCAAAATTAGCTTCGCCTAAGGCAAATAATCCAGGAATTGTGGTCATCAGTTCGTAATCTACCCAAAGACCGCCCATTGAGAAGTGTGCGGAAGGAGAAATCATCATCGGTACTTCATATGCATTGTAACCGGTAATTTTTTCATACATATCGAATAAGTTACCATACTTTTCTTTAATCTTCTCGATCCCTTGTTCTTTAATTGCTTTAGCAAAATCAAGATAAACTGCATTTTTTAATGGCCCGATTCCAAAGCCAGCATCAATCCTTTCCTTTGCTGCACGAGACGAGATGTCTCTTGGGGCAAGGTTTCCAAAAGCTGGATATCTACGCTCTAGGTAATAGTCTCTTTCCTGTTCGGGAATCTCATTGGCAGATCGTTGTTCATTTTCTTTACTCGGTACCCAGATTCTTCCATCGTTTCGCAATGATTCAGACATCAGCGTTAATTTGGATTGGTAATCTCCAGATTGCGGTAATGAAGTAGGATGAATTTGAATCCAGCTTGGACTAGCCATTAAAGCCCCTTTTTTATGGGCTCTCCAGATGGCAGAACCATTACATCCCATTGCTAAGGTAGAAAGATAGTATATTTTACCATAGCCACCCGTTGCCAATATTACTGCATGTGCTGCATGCCGTTCGATTTGACCGGTATCGAGATTTCTTATAATTACACCTCGTGCTTTCCCCTCAATAACAACTAAATCTAACATTTCATGTCTACTATATAAAGCGACACTTTTTTTTCCTACCTGACGCATAAGCGCCTGATAAGATCCTAATAACAATTGTTGTCCTGTCTGTCCTCGTGAATAAAAGGTACGGCTTACCTGCACCCCACCAAAAGAGCGATTGTTTAAATAGCCACCATATTCACGACCAAAGGGTACTCCCTGAGCCACTGCTTGGTCAATTAGATTAAGTGAACATTCGGCCATACGGTAAACATTTGCTTCGCGAGCACGAAAATCACCACCTTTTAGTGTATCAACAAACATACGATACACACTGTCACCATCATTTTTATAATTTTTTGCTGCATTAACACCTCCTTGTGCAGCGACAGAATGTGCACGTCTAGGGCTGTCTTGGAAGCAAAAGGATTTGACATTATAGCCCATTTCTCCTAATGATGCAGCGATGGAACTTCCAGCTAACCCAGTTCCAATGACAATGACATCTAATTTTTTGCGATTTGCAGGATTGACCAATTTGGCGTTTTTTTTATAGTTCTCCCATTTTTTTTCCAAAGAACCTTCTGGGATTTTTGCATCTAAATTCATGTTCTTAAAATATGAAGGTTAACCTATTGTGTAAAGTAAATGTAGATGGGCATCATTGCAAATCCTACACTTATGATGACGGAATAAGCGATGCCACAATTTCTTATCCATTTTACATATTTGGGATGGAAAAGCCCTAAGGTACGAATAGCACTATGTACACCATGTATTAAATGATAGCACAATGCGACCATAGATAAAACATAAATCACCACATACCACCATTCTCTAAAAGTGGTGACCACCAATATGTAGAGATCTTTATTGCCATTACTGTCTATTGGTGGGGTGCCAAATTTATAGATATACCAAAAATTTTGAAAATGAATAACTAAGAATATTAAGATAATTGTACCTAAAACTCCCATGTTGCGACTATACCATTTGCTGGCCCGCTGTCTTTGATCGCAATGGTATTTTTTTCCTGATCTTCTATTTTTAATGGTGATCACGACTGCATCTAATGCATGTAATATGATGCTGGTATATAAGACATATGATACTATTTTAATAACGATATTGCCTGATAAAAAATGAGAATATGCATTAAATTGGGTATGTGCTTGTTCGGCAGGAAGAAATAATTGTAAGTTTCCTAAAAAGTGAATGATTAAGAAAAAACAAAGAAATAACCCTGTAAAACACATCAGCAATTTTCGAGATAGCGTTGTCAACATAAGCAAAGAATTAATAGTAACCAATTATTTTCATCCACAGGCCACCAACCACCATGTAGATCACAAGTAATAAAATACCGATTTCAAAACCTTTTACCCACCATGATTTAAGATCTACATATCCACTACCGAAATAAACGGGAGCGGGACCATGTCCGTAATGGGTTAAAACACCATATATTGAGCCAACAAACCCAAGCATCATTGCGAGTAGCATACCGGGTATACCTAACGAAACCCCTACACCTAACATAGCAGCATACATTGCGGCAACATGGGCTGTTGCACTTGCGAAAATATAGTGACTGTAGAAGTAGACTAAGATAATCACAGGAAATGCAATAATCCAATCAAGCCCTCCAATTTGGGTTTTAATCAGATCGCTAAACCATCCTATAAAGCCTAGCTCATTTAGGGAGCTAGCCATCATGACCAACACTGCAAACCAAACAATTGTATCCCAAGCTCCTTTTTCAGATTTGACATCTTCCCAAGTGAGTACGGAAGTGAGTAGTAAGATTGTGAGTCCGATAAATGCGGTTGTCGTAGCATCTATTGACAATGAACCGCCGAAAATCCATAAACTCAGCAGAATGAAAAAAGCAAGTAACATCAACCATTCGCTTGTTTTAATTGCTCCCATTTCTTTTAATTTTTCTGCTGCCATTTTGGGTGCATCAGCTGTTTTTTTTAATTCAGGTGGATATAATTTGTATAAGACTAGTGGTACAAGAATAAATGCAACAAGTCCGGGAACAAATCCTGCAGCTGCCCAAGACATCCATGTTATATTAATTCCTAAATCTGCTGCAAATTTCTGACACATCGGATTACTTGCTGTTCCGGTAAGAAACATTGATGAGGCAATGAGATTCATATAGTAACTATTTAAAGTTAAATAGGACCCAATTTTTCGATGTGTATTTGGGTCTTCTGGAAGTGAACCGAAGCTGATAGCCATGGATTTCATAATGGGGTAGATGATACCTCCACCACGAGCGGTATTACTTGGGATAGCGGGAGCAAGGCAAACGTCTGCAAGACCTAGTCCATAAGCTAAGCCTAATGAACTCTTTCCGAAAATCTTGATAAATATAAATGCAATTCTATTTCCTAAACCCGTTTTGATAAAGCCTCTAGCTATAAAAAATGAAATACCAATAAGCCAGATTACTTTGTCACCAAAACCACTTAATGATTTGGTAATCGATAGGGCGGGATTACCTGGTGCTAATACTTGTGTTAAAGCTGTAAATCCTATAGCTAGCATACACATGGTTCCCATAGGTGCTGCTTTTAGAATAATACCTAATATGGTTGCTGCAAAAATTGCAAATAGATGCCAAGCTTCGGGCGATACACCATGTGGTACCGGTATAAACCAAATAATCAATGCGAAAGCAAAGGTAATCCCCATTTTTTTAATGTCCACTTCTTTCATAATATGTACGTTAGGTTACAATCGACTTTGAACTTGTAAAATGAACAAATTACCATTGTATTTGTTTGAACTTTCGATTTGATGTTTATAATAGTCTATCTGCATACCCATTTGTATTCTAGCACCATAATTTTTTAAGAATTCTAAACTGAACATGGGGACTATAGATTGTCTTGGATTGGAATTTTGCCTAAAATCAGTATCTAAATATTCGTACCTGCATGAAAATTCAATAGCTTTTAGGTTTTTATAATCAATTTCATAACGCATATTGGGTAAGAAATAAGCCCCTCGCATTTGATATTGATATATGTTTTCTAGTCGATTTGTTTCTTCAAGACTGAAATATAAATTGTGATTAATCGCTTGTTTTGCTTCTATTTGGAAATCCATGTTCCACTTTTGTGCAAGTTGAAATTTGGATGATATATCAAATGCTAAAGCGTGTACATTTCTTTTAAATACGGTACCTGTACCTCCGTTTAATCCTATACTAAAATCATATCTTTTTGAAAGATCAAATACAATACGCGTTAAAAATTGTTTACCATTATCTTTGTCCGAAACCTGATTTTTTCCATTTCCATTAACTACAGAAATAGCATACCGCATAGGTATCTTACCAACCGGCAGTGTGCCGCCAACGGAGGCTCCTATCTGAAAGCTTGTCCAACCATTTTTACCAAACTCTGTATATTGATTTGACCATTCTAATGATTTTATAATATCCACGGGGTATGTTTCTTCTAGTCCGAACCAAGGCCTGAACTGCCCTACGGTAATAGCAACCTTAGGATTAAAGCTATATCTCAGATAAGCATTTTCTAAAACTCGTGTTTTGGGATCATTTTTAAAATCTGCGAAGTTGGCTAAAGCTACAACTTCTACTCTTTTACTGATCTGTCCTTTCACTTGTGCGCGCATATATTTAAGAGAAAAGGAGTTGTTGGTACCCTTGTCATCTGTATGATGAAGGCCTTCTACATCAACATTTTTTTTAAGACTTGTGGTGAATCGACCTTGAAAAAGACCTTTGAATTGAAATTTAGGATAACTATCCAAAATTTTTCCTTGTGTACTATCTGGAACCTGGGCGCGAACAGCGTGACTTTTCAAAAGTAAAAAGCTGATCATGACACTTATTACAAAAGGTAAAAGTTTTTTCATATAAAAAAAATTAATGTGAAAAGAACAAGGTAATCATTGGTATAAATTTTAATTTATACTCTAAATATAATAGTATAGTTGGTTATTTAATGGGCAATTGTTGTTCTGCTCATATAGTAAATGTAAGGAGTTAAATCTATATAAAAAAGGAAAAAATATAATAATTCAATATTTTTTTAAGTTCAATAGTAGTTGTATGTTGTTAATTGGAAAAATACTTCAATAAAAAGTAATATGCTGTTGTCTAGGTGAAGAATGATGAAAACCTATTTACGTCAATTTTTGTGAGATAATCTATGTAATGTAAGTAACATCATGCTTGCATGGAGACTTTTATTATGCCTGGATCGGGGAGGTGATCTGATAAAAAGCCTTCGTCAGTTTATGACGAAGGCTTGATGTATTTTTTATCTTACGTATATTTGATATCCTAATTTTGACAATTTATGTTAATTGCTTTGGATGAGTTTATCCAGAGATTTTTTAATTGAGGGATCAGCATAGTCGCGTCCACCTTCCAGTCGATCCACCAGATCTCCCTTTTTATCAAGGATTACTGTCGTTGGAATAGCGTTTCCTAAGAACTCAGATGGTATTTCACCATGAGGTACATAGACTTGTAAATCATATTTATGTTCAGCCATGAATGCTTTCGATTTATCCATCATACCATCTACATCGACCATTAAAAATATGATTTCATTAGTTCCTTTAAAAGACTGTTTTAGGGAATTAATAGATGGCATTTCATGAATACATGGAGGACACCACGTTGCCCAGAAATTAATGAATACTACTTTACCCTTTAATGAGCTTAACGTAATATTTTTTCCATTTTCATCTGTAAAGGAAACCTCATTAGCTTGGTGTGTTGGACTTGATAGAGCACTGTCAACAGTTGTTTCGATTACCTGCGAACTTTGCGTATCGTTAGTTTTTGAATTGCAAGATACGGCAGTAATACACGTCGCGATCAGAAATATACCGATCATTTTCTTATTTAAATGGATTATCATATTTATTTCTATTTACTTATTTTACCTTCTTTTATTTCTTCCGATGGTTTCAGTATGATTTGACTACCTGCTGATACCTGACCAAATATTTCTGTTAAAGTATCCAAATATACACCTTCCTTGATTGGAATACGTTTTATTTCCTGATTGTCTAATATAAATATAAATGTACCACTCTGATTAGTCAGAATACTTTTTTTAGGTACCCAAGTTGACGGTTTATTACGTTTTAACATAAGTTTGACTTGTGCATAATCTCCTCCTTGTAATTCTCCAGATGTATTATCTACGTCAAATTCTAGTGTTAGTGATCGATCATGTTGATCTAACAATCCAGATGTACGTGAAAGTGTCGTCTTAAATATTTTTCCAGGTTGAGAACTGACAGTAAAATTGGCTCGTACGCCTTGTTGTACTGATGCAGCATGTTTTTCTGGAAGAGATAGAGTTAAACGTAATTTATTTCCTTGAGCAATCGTAAATAGGGATTGGTTGGACGATGAACCCGCCAATGCTCCAATAGACACACTTCTTTCAGTGATTACGCCATCGAAAGGAGCTGTGATACGTAGATATTGCTGTAATTGTGAGGTATGTGAAGCACCTGCTCTAGAAGATTCGAAAGCAGCCCTTACACTTTCAACATTACTTTTCGCTCTCTCTAATTCAATTGCCGCTATGGCGCCCGATGTTGTTGACGCATCTTTTAAGCGATCATATGCTTGCCGAGCAAAAAGATAATCACTGTAGATCTTCTGCTCTGTAGCTTTGTCAGATAAATACCGCTGATTCATTTCGGGAGCTTCTAATACTGCTAATAGTTGGCCTTTGCGTACATGATCTCCACGATCTACATATAGCTTTTTTACAAATCCTGATACCTTTGCAAATACCGCTACCTGCTCATAGGGTCTTAATTCCGCAGGAATTGAAATTTCGTATTCTGGATTGATAAATTGTACGGATGCTGTTGGATAATTTATTCTTTTTTCAGTTTTTTTTGTTTCCTTATTAATCTGATTTTCTTGCTGTAAGCATGCCGTAAGTGTCATTGATAAAGCAAGTGCGAGGGTCAGGCGTATAGTTTTATATATTGATATTGCAGGGTACATGATCGTAGAGTTTAAATGAATTATGTTATTTGATTAGAAAAAAACTGGCTTTCCTTATCATCAGGATCAAGAGATGGACTGATAATAGTTGTTTTGGACATAAGAGACGAGAAAAAGTGTGGTAAGAGAAGCAGAATAGCTAGGGTAGATGCAATAAGCCCACCAATAACGGCTCTACCTAATGGTGCAACTTGCTCTGCTCCGTCACCTATGCCTATGGCCATCGGCAACATACCAGCTAGCATGGCAGCAGCAGTCATTAATATAGGTCTCAAACGAGATGATGCTGCTAGTCTTGCTGCATTTACTGGTTTCAAAGCCCTATTTCTCCTATAATATTCGGCTTGATTAACAAGCAATACAGCATTGGATACTGATACACCGATGGACATAATTATTCCCATATAGGATTGTAAATTAAGTGTGCTGCCGGATAAAAAAAGTATAATTAAACTTCCAGTAATCACCGCAGGAATAACGGATAAAATAATTAATGGAATTTTAAAAGATTGGTAATAAGCGGATAACATCAAGAAAATAGCGATAATCGCTACTGCTAACCCTGTCAACAGGCTCCCTAATGTGTCATCCAGCAGTTGCATTGTTCCTTCTGTCCATACATTGATACCCCGAGGAGGTTGTCCTACATCATTGATTGCTTTTTTTACGGCTGCAGACGCTGTACCTAAATCCTTATTGTAAACATTGGCGATAATGGTGACATAACGATTGGGACCTTTACGGTTTACTTGTGCTGGAGCTGTCACTCTGCGTACTGTTGCAACATCTTCTAGTAGAGGGCGAAGATTTCCTTTTTTTAACGGAAGTGACTTGAGCATTTCTTCTGATGACATGATCTGCTCGGGGATTTGTACCTGAACTTGAAAAACAAGTCCTGATTTAGGATCTACCCACAGATTTTTATCTGTAAATCTAGTAGATGATGTAGCAGTAATCAAACTTCGTGTGATGTCTTGCATGGTTAAACCAAACTGCCCCGCAAGATCACGATTGACTTCAATTTCTACTGTAGGATATTCCAGCGGTTCTGCGATGCGTACATCTCTTAAATATGATATTTCTTTTAAATTGGGTTCAATTTTTGCTGCAAATTCACTTGCAGCCTTTAATTGCCCAGCTCCGACTTTAACTTCAATCGGAGTCATGGCTCCTTGTCCCATTATTTTTTCAGTCAGCTCCATCGGTTCAAAATTTAGCTGTACATGTGGGTGCTTTTCGTTTATTTTTTTTCTTATTTCCTCTTTGAGGTCCTCCATGGAATTTTTATAGATGTCTTGATTAACGGATACTTGCAATACCGCTTCATGAGAAGCATTGGTAAACAGAAAAATAGGATTGATTGGGGATGTTGCCGGATGCATCCCAATAAAAGCTGATGTGATCGTAGTTCCATTGTCAGGAAGCATGACTTTGATATCCTCTGTTATTGCTTTGACAATTTGTTCTGTTTTTTCAATTCTACTTCCTTGTGTTGCTTGGATACGTATCTGAAAATCTCCACTATTGGAAATAGGCATCACATCTGTACCGACGAAGTTCAATAATAAGCAGGTTGCAGTTCCTGTGCATAATACGTACACTATAAAAAGGGATAATGATTTGGTAGACCATTTCCTTATCCTATACGAATAGTTGAGGCTGAATTTTTCAAATAATACTCTTTTTCTTGGTATTTTCTTTATCTCTTGATGCTTATCTTTCATAAACCAATTGGCCAATATTGGAACAAAGGTTTGAGAAGCTATAAATGAGGCAATCATAGCAAAAGCTACAGCCATAGAGAGAGGAATAAACATGTCTCTAGGAATACCTGTCATGATAAAGGCAGGTGTTAACACAGCTAGGATACAAAGTAGAATTAACAATTTAGGAACAGAAATTTCAAGTAATGCATCGAGAATAGCTCTTTGCTTACTTTTTTTCATTTCCATATGCTGGTGTATATTTTCAATGGTAACTGTGGCTTCATCAACCAGGATGCCGATCGATAATGCAAGACCACTCAATGTCATGATATTGAGTGTTTGGCCAAAGAAGTATAGCACCATAACAGCTGAAAGAATAGCAATCGGGATAGTAAGTACCACGATAATTGCTCCTCGACTATCACCCAAGAATAAGAAGATCATTAATCCGGTAAATACGGCTCCCAATATACCTTCATGTATGAGATTTGTTAATGAACGTTCTATATATTTTGACTGATCAAATTCATAACGGATATTTACATCTTCAGGAAGTTGATTTTTTAACATACCCATTGATGATTTTAAATTATTAACAGCATCAAGTGTCGAAGCATCAGCTTTTTTAATAATGGGCAAGTATACAGAACGCTTTCCGTTGATCAAGGCATAACCTACAGTCTGATCCGCCGCGTCAGATACTGAGGCTACATCGCGTACATAAATGATGCGATTGTCTGTTGTTCTGATAGGAGTGTTTAAAAATTCTTCCGGATTTTTGACTATTGAGTTAATGGGAGCCATTAAATTTTCATCTGCGATACGGATGTTTCCTGCAGGAGATGGAATGCTACTTTTTGTAATGGCTATGGTAATGTCTTCTGGACTCAGACCTTTTGCTTGCATGGCTTGGGGATCAATATCGATCACTATAGAACGTGTGCTTCCTCCAAATGGTGCAGGAGCCGTAATACCAGGAATATCAACGAACATGGGCCTAATTTTCGTCAGGACAAGGGTCTGTATTTCGTTGATTGAGAGCTTGTCACTTTCAAATACCAATTGCCCGACAGGGAGTGAACTTCCATCAAAGCGTACGACCATAGGAGGTACTGCTCCTGCAGGTAGAAAACCCATGGCTCTTGAAACTGATGTTGAAACCTCTCCAGCCACTTGTGCCATATTAGTACCCGGATAAAAGGTAAGTTTCATTAGGCTTAGCCCTTGTACACTTTTAAAGTCAATGTTTTTGACACCACTTACAAATAAAAGTACCTTCTGAAATTCATTTGCCATAAATCCATCCATGTAGGCTGGAGATAAACCCCCATAAGGCATAGCGATATACATGGCAGGTAGTTCAACTTCAGGGAAGATGTCTACATTTATTTTTTTTTTGTACTGTAGTAAAAAAATGCGATCGTAATGACTGCTACCATGATAGCAATGGGTTTCCTAAGTGCAAATCTAATTAGATTCATGTCTATGTATTAAAGGTTATTAAAAAGATAGTCAAAATCGGCAGCTAACTCTGATTCATGAGCCAATAATATCCAGTAGGAAAGTGAAGCTTCGATATGATTATTTTCAGCTTGTTCTAATAAATTGCGGATTTGTAATAATTCACTCAGTGTGATCAATCCACTCTTATATCGAGCGAGATACATGATATAAGCATCTTGAGCTTGTTTAACAGCAATTTGGGATTTTTGGATCTGTTTATATTTCCAGATGCTTTTTGTTTGAGATGCAGATAGATCAGCTTGCATAGCTTGCTGATATTGTGTCTGTAATAACTTCGTGCCTTCAGCTTCTTTTAATAAGCTTTCTCCTCTAAATCGATTAGTATATAGGCTCGTTATATTCCAGGTTAATCCTATTCCAACCAACAAATTGTTGGTGCTATTTTTAAACCCATCTTGCCACGCATTTGAAGTTTTTTCAGTGGTGCTAACACCTGTTCCCCGATATCCATAACCACCTAATAATTTCAAAGAGGGCATGGCTGCTTTTTTTTGTGCTTCTCCTGTATGGATGTAATATTGTGCTTGTTTTTCTAATGTAACTAATGCTGGATGTGTATTTGATATGCCTTGATCAGCAAGCAGATGATATTTTTCTTTCGGATTAGAAAAGCGATGAATAGATGAAGTGTAAGTCAGATTTTCTCTGCCATATAATTCTTTGAGTTTGATGTAAGATGAATGCTTATTACCCATCCAATGGTCATACTCGCCTATTGCCTGCATATAAGAAGAGGATGCTAAGAGACTGTCAGCTGCAGGTTTAAGACCGGATAAGGCTAAACTGGAACTGATTTTGCGAATATCGTCTAATCGTTCGGTGTTTTTCTTTGATAAATCTAATTTTGCGTTATGATAGAGCAGTGTAATATAGCGTTCGGATAGTACTTTTTTGAGGTTGAGAATGTATACCTCTTGCTCACTGACTTTTTTCTGAAATAACATCTGTGCTGCTTCATTTTCATTTTTAATTCTACCGAAGGTGAATAATTCCCATTCTATAGTAGCAGACGCGAAACTATTTGCGGCTAGGCGGCTATTTTCTTGTGCAGTTGAATTGCCACTAACATTGAAAAAACCGGGTTGTGGAAAAAAAGCTCCTGCATTACCTTCATATGTCCCGAAAGTATTTTGTACCTGCGTTTTTAGTTGCGGAAGACTACTAGTCTTTATAGCCATCGCTTTTAACTGGGCAGCATGTGCTATATTTCTTTTAACCCCAATTCCGGGATAATTCTCTTCCACCTGTTGCCATAAATTGCCCAGTGTATGATCGATTTGTTGCTGTCCGTATATTGGCGATAAGGACGCAATGGCAAACCACAAATATGTAGTTGCCACTATGTGTTTTATCATAGTGATTATAATTATTATGAGACCGTTGGTATATCAACGATCTATCTTGAATAAAATAGAAGTTTTGCCTATTAAAGTGATGATCAATAGGAGTACGGGGAGGTGAAAAAGAATATTAAATTTGGAGATTACGATCTCGTATAAAGATGGGTATGGAACTTGATAATTTTAATTTTCCATAATGTGTAGGTACTTGCAGCCTGCCAGTAGTAACGCTAAAAAGCAGCAAAAATGCGATTGTAAATAAGACTGTTGGTGTATAATCACTAGCCTTATAAGAAATAGTTTGTGATATCTGTGTGTCTGTGATTTCAGCACTGCTACATTTATCCTTACTGCTACTTGAAAATAAATTTCCGTTTTTTACAGGGGCTTGTACTGTACTGATTTGGATATCAGCCCAGCTTTTGATACTACTTTTTACTGCACAGGAAGTCAAAAGCACAAAAAAAATCGTGGCAATGATAAATAAGATACGATGAATTTTTTTTGTTATGTCTAATCTATAGCAATTCATATCGTCGTAAATCTAGGGCTTTTTATATGATTCAGCAAATATTTCCTACCGGTTTTTGTTTTCTAACAGGTTTGTTGCTTAAGACATAATCTTTATACATTGTATTTTAATCTATTTTTCGTAAAGGACATCATGATACTTAGTACGACCCATATTCCGAGTTTTTGGATCCCATTTGGATGGTATGAGGAATTTCCTAGTGGAGAATACGGTGCTTTTGCCCTGAATGGTTATGCGGAAATAAATGGATGTTGGCCTGCTTTGTTGGCTTTTGCTGCACGGGCATACATGTAGACGGTAACTTGATTGCTCATTGTGGTGGTGTTTTATTTCAATATTCAATTTATTCTATTGGATATAAACTGTCAAGATGTTCAACAACTGGTCAGGTAATGCCTTTGTTGGGTGTTCATCTAGAGGTTCATTTTAGCGAGACCCTAGCTAACCATTTTTTAGGGTCTCGCTAGGGTCTCGCTGGAAATGAGATGTATTGAAAAAAACGATATGGCGTATAAAAGAAAAACCCTACAAATTGTACAATTTGTAGGGTTTTGATACTTTCTCCTTGTTAGGATGCGGAGAGTGAGGGATTATTACATGATCCCTTAAAGGGGGAGGCTTCATCATAAAATAAAGCCATTCGCTATGCTCATTTACTTTGTTGTTTATGTCTTATTGTTGGAGCAAGCTTCCAAAAGTCTATAAACAACAAAAGCCCAAATTACTTTGGGCTTTATTTTTTGTTGGCGGAGAGCGAGGGATTCGAACCCCCGGACCTATGACAGTCAACAGTTTTCAAGACTGCCGCATTCGACCACTCTGCCAGCTCTCCGCGACAAAAGTACGAATTTTAACATTGCTACCAAATTTATTTTGATAATATAATCACTTTAATGGGATATAAGAGGGGATTTTATTGATATTAAGGGCTTTAATTTTATTTATTTTATGATTTAGGATGGGAGTTAAAGGTGTATTAAATGATAAACATAAACTTTTAGTGTTTAAAAAGAAATGATGAGATCATGGAAAAAAGTATATTTTGTCTTTGTTTTTCTCTTGTAGGGTTATAAAAAACAAATTTTGAGATCATATGTTATGATATAAATAAAAGTTTATACGTATGAAATTACTCAAAGTTGCACTCGTCGTTGGCAGTTTAAGAAAGGAATCATTCAACAAAAAAATTGCTAGGGCTGTTAGTGAGTTCAAGGTTGGAGGTCTGCATTTTGAAAATATTGAAATCGGGGAGCTAGCTTTATATAATGAAGACTTGGAAGAAAATGAACCCCTTGAATGGCAAAATTTTCGAAAAGAATTGAAGCTTCATGATGCGGTATTGTTTATTACTCCCGAATATAATCGATCTTTAACCGCAGTACTTAAAAATGCATTAGATGTGGGCTCAAGACCTTATGGCAAAAGTGTATGGGATGGTAAACCTGCTGCTATTATCAGCTGTACAGCGGGGGGATTAGGTGCTTTTGGAGCTAATCATCATCTTCGTCAATCTTTAGTGTTTTTAAATATGCCAACTCTCCAACAACCAGAAGCTTATTTAAGTCATGCAGCCAATCTATTTGATGAGTCAGGCACATTAATAGATGCATCTACTCGAGATTTTTCTAAAGTCCTTTCTTATTAAATTTAAATCGTGGATTGAAAACAATATAGAAGAGAAAAAAGTATAAAGCAAAAAATCCTCTTTACAAAAGTAAAGAGGATTTTAAGTACGCCCATCAGGATTCGAACCTGAGACCGTCGGTTTAGAAAACCGATGCTCTATCCAGCTGAGCTATGAGCGCGTGTCCCTTTCGGTGATGCAAAAGTACTTAAATGATCTATATTTCCAAAACTTAAGTGCTTTTTTTTTAATCAAAAACATTAAGTCCTTGCTTTTCAAGCTAATTAATTTTTGAGTATATAAACTGAAAATTGGAGATTGCTGTGAACGGAGTCGATTTTAGTAGTCATTGATAGTTATAATGAATATTTTTTCATTATAACTTGATAGATTGAGCGTATATGGGATATGTCACGGTGTATTGTCTTGAAAGTTTGATTTGAAGAACCTGTATGCCTTAATCATGTTTTAAGGTATTCCGTTAACTTATTCACAGTCCATATCAGTTGTACCTATATGTACGATGGTTGTTATAGTTAGCCACTTAGTGTAATTGGTGTCGATAGGTTTGTCACTTGAATAAATATTGTCTCCATAATCTATCCGCATGATATCTTCAGGTAGATTTACTTTGTCCTTGGGTAATTGAAATAGTTCTTCCAGCTTGTTTTTTTAGATGTCAATGTCGATGGAAATTGTATGCCTTCATAATAGGCATCGGTCAATACACAGGGGTCTCCTTTATTAATGTAGTTGTTATGATCGCAATTAAATATGGAATCTCGATAATCAAAATGTTTTTCGATGATGCAGCCTATTTCTGCTGGATTTTTTCCTGCCCAAGATAATATTGGGTAAGCGTAGTGCCCATCAAAACGTGATTTTAGTACAGATGCTATTGTACTTCCAGTAGAGTTGTTACAGGCACTACTTAGGATTAAAAAAGAAAAAAATAGGATGCTGGATATTCGTAGCATGTAAGTTTTTTTGTGAAAAAATATTAAACCTTGAAGTTACAAAAAAATATTACCGTGATGCGAATAGTATGTATAAATAATCAATTTGTTACTGAAGCGGGGTAGGAAAAAATAGCTTTAACATATATGTTAAAGCTATTGATGTGGTGCCAGCTGGATTCGAACCAGCGACACAAGGATTTTCAGTCCTTTGCTCTACCGACTGAGCTATGGCACCTTCCAAGTTTTTATTTTGAATCTGTTACTTTCAGATTTGGTGGTGCCAGCTGGATTCGAACCAGCGACACAAGGATTTTCAGTCCTTTGCTCTACCGACTGAGCTATGGCACCTTCTAAGTTTTTGTTTTGAATCTGTTACTTTCAGATTTGGTGGTGCCAGCTGGATTCGAACCAGCGACACAAGGATTTTCAGTCCTTTGCTCTACCGACTGAGCTATGGCACCTTCCAAGTTTTTGTTTTGAATCTGTTACTTTCAGATTTGGTGGTGCCAGCTGGATTCGAACCAGCGACACAAGGATTTTCAGTCCTTTGCTCTACCGACTGAGCTATGGCACCTTCCAAGTTTTTATTTTGAATCTGTTACTTTCAGATTTGGTGGTGCCAGCTGGATTCGAACCAGCGACACAAGGATTTTCAGTCCTTTGCTCTACCAACTGAGCTATGGCACCATCATCTGCATTCACATTTAACTTTGAATGCGATGCAAATATACCCCGATAATTCGAATTCTAAAATTTTTCACCCATTTATTTCATGTATTTTTTTGAAAGACTTGATTTAGATACAGATAAAATTTACAAGAAATTAACACGTTAAAATTTGAAATAGCCTATCTTTGCATTTCAATAAAATAAAATGAGTAAAAGAGGAAGAGTATTAGTTGCTATGAGTGGGGGTGTTGACAGTTCGGTCGCGGCTGTCATGCTTCATGAACAAGGATATGAAGTCATAGGGATCACGATGAAGACTTGGGATTACGCAGCATCTGGTGGTTCGTCTAAGGAAACTGGATGTTGTAGCTTGGATAGTATCAACGATGCACGTTCATTGGCTGTCAATTATGGTTTTCCACATTATATATTGGATATTAGAGATGAGTTTGGCGATTTTGTTATTGATAACTTTGTAGAGGAATATATTGCCGGCCGTACGCCAAATCCTTGTGTATTGTGTAATACCCATATCAAATGGGAGGCGTTAATGAAGCGTGCTAACAAATTGGACTGTGAGTTTATTGCTACGGGACACTATGCCAATATTCGCCTTCACGACAATAACCGTTATGTGATTTCGAAAGGTAAAGATGAAAATAAAGATCAGTCATATGTACTTTGGGGAGTGGCACAAGAAAACTTGGCACGAACTCAATTTCCATTAGGATCATTTACGAAAAAGGAAATACGCCAGATGGCTTTAGATATGGGGCAGGTTGAGCTTGCTAATAAAGCGGAAAGCTATGAAATCTGTTTTGTACCGGATAATGACTACCGTGCTTTTTTAAGACATAAAGTGCCAACATTAGATCAACAAATTGGTCAAGGTAACTTTATCTTGACAGATGGTACAGTAGTAGGTCAGCATATCGGTTATCCTTACTTTACTATTGGGCAGCGTAAAGGTTTGGGAATTGCATTGGGCAAACCTATGTTTGTGGTCGAGATACTTCCAGAAAGTAATACCGTAGTTTTAGGTGAGGAGCATGAATTGGAAAAATCATTCGCTTATGTGCGCAACGTCAATTTGGTGAAATATGCTTCATTGGATCAACCAATGGAAGCAATTTCAAAAGTACGCTATAAAGATGCTGGAGCTTTATCAACGATCTCGCAAGAGGGAGATATGGTAAAGATTGACTTTGTCCATAACGTAAAAGGAATTGCTCCTGGACAATCTGCTGTTTTTTATGAAGGCAATGATTTGATTGGTGGTGGATTCTTAATGAAATAGAAAACTATAAATAAAATAATGAAAGGTCTTAAAATTTAGTTTTAAGACCTTTTTTCGTTGATATTGCTCGCTGCTATTTGTAAGACTCGATGATTTGATTTATTTTCCATTCTTGATTTTCGTTACATAAAGTTATACATTCAATTTTTGTAAATGTATCATATTTCATCTCTATTCTTGCTATGACACAGTTGTCATTCTTTTCAACAATACTGTAGTTCGTTTTACAATTTTGAATAAGTCCCTTGTTTGATTTTAGGTAGGTAATCAGATCTGATTTATTATATGTTTTTGTTTTTGCATTTGAAGATTGTGTCCACTTAAAATCTTTGGAAAATAAATGTTGGATACCTTCGGTATTACCTTCCGTTGTGATCTGGATATAGCTATCAATAACAGTGATAGGATTTGTGTTTTTAATCTTTTTATCTTTTGCAAAACTATTAGTTGTCAAAGCTACGAGAGCTCCTATTAGTGCAAATACGATAAAGATCGAGTTGAATGAATTTTTCATGGTTTTTAGTTTTAGATTCTTGATTAAAGTTTTTCTTTTGTTAAATCAAAAATAGATACGTCAACTAAAAGTATGAACGGCAATCAGGTAAATGGTCTGGTAAACTCGGTAAAAGGGGGGGAGGCCTCGGTAAAGAGAAAAGACATATGAAAATACTCGGTAAATAGTTTTTTTTTAATAAAACAGTTCTTTTTTGACTGAAAAGAACTGTTTTATTATAGGCTAAAGTGTACTAATATTTCATCCACTTCATAATCTCTTTATAATTTGCTTTTTTACCATAAATCAGAATACCAACTCGGTATATTTTGGCTGCTAACCAAGTTACTAGCAAAAAAGTAAGAATCAAAATGATTAATGACACAGCGATCTGCCAAGTCGGCACTCCAAATGGTATACGCACCAACATGGCGATAGGGGAGGTGAAGGGTATGAAGCTTAACCATGTTGCTATAGGGCCATTAGGATCATTGATAATGACACCAAACGATAACACATAAGTTAGCAATAAAGGCATTGTGATGGGCATGGTGAATTGATTGGCTTCTGTCTCACTATCTACAGCTGAACCAACTGCGGCAAAGATAGCGCTATAGAGTAAGTAACCTGCAAGGAAGAACAGGAAGAAACAAATAATGATCTCTGTGACGTTAACTGAATCGAGATGTTGCAATATGCCGAAACCAAATCCAGAGCCTGTTGTTTGCTGCATATTCGCCATACTGCCTTGCTGCATTGCCGCCTGTTCTACAGCTTCTTTATTTAGCAGATTAGTAGCTAAAAAGATTAATCCACCTGTAAGTATAATCCAAAGTAGGAATTGGGTAAGTCCGACCATACCAATGCCGATGATTTTGCCCATCATCAACTGGAAAGGTTTGACCGATGAGATAATGACTTCGATGATACGGTTACTTTTTTCTTCAATGACACCCCGCATCACTTGAACGCCATAAAGAAATAGCGAAAGGTAAACTAATATTGCTAGCCCTACACCGATACCCATAGCGATACCTGTGTTGCTGTTTTTCTCTTCCCCGTCTTCAGTCAATTCTTTGGCATTGACGTTTATATGCGGTTGTACAGAAACTAGTACTTGAGGGTCAATGCCCAGTTTTTTGTATTCCGTTAGTCGGATGATACCTTCGAGCTGGCGAGCGATGGAGTTTTGGATTGTAATATTTGCTTTATCAGCAGAAATGAGCTCAATGTCAGATTTCTGGTAGATGTTTTTTGGAATAACCAGAATGGAGCTGTTTTGCTCATCGTCTTTGATTTGTATTTTCAAATCTTTTAGCGAGCGGTCACTTACAGTGAACGTTATGTTGGGGTCACTTTTCAATTGGGAAGCAAAGTCACCATGTTGATCCAGAATGTAAACATGAGCATGGGCATCTTTGAAACTTTTCTTTGTCAAATAAAATATTCCACCGTATAAAGCGATGAAAAATAGGGGAACCAGAAATGTCATCAATAGGAATGATTTCTTTTTGACACGTGAAAAGTATTCGCGTTGGATAATGAGTAATATTTTATGCATGATCGATTTCTTTTTTAGAATTATTGGATAGGGTAACCTGCTCGATGAAAATGTCATTAATTGACGGAACGATCTCTAATACTTGATGGATCTCGGCTAATGGTAGGAGACTTTGTAATACTTGATTTATGCTAATGTCTTTGTTTATCTTGATTATTATATTTGTCTTGTTTTCAATTTGTTCTAAATATTTTAATTCGTATAGATTTTCTATATGGATTAATTTTTCATCAGCTAAAGACTGTAATTCTATTTTATAGGTTTGATTTTTATATTTGTTTTTAATGTCCTTAATGTTGCCATCTAGTATTTTCTTCGAGCGGTTTATCAAAGCGATATGATCGCAAAGTTCTTCGACAGATTCCATACGATGTGTCGAAAAGATGATTGTAGCGCCTTTTTTGTTCAATTCGATGATTTCATCTTTGATTAGGTTAGCATTGACGGGGTCAAATCCAGAGAACGGTTCGTCCAAGATAATCAGATCAGGTTGATGAAGTACAGTGGCTATAAATTGTACTTTTTGTTGCATGCCTTTACTGAGATCTTCTACTCGTTTATCCCACCATGACAAAATGTCTAGTTTTTCAAACCAATAATTAATTCGATCAGTTGCTTCTTTCTTATTCAGACCTTTTAATTGAGCTAAGTAAAGCATTTGTTCACCTATTTTCATCTTCTTATAAAGTCCTCTTTCCTCAGGAAGATAGCCTATACGTCCAATATGTTTAGGCGCTAATGGCTCACCATCGAAAATAATTTCTCCAGAATCTGGACCAGTTATTTGATTGATGATTCTGATCAATGATGTTTTTCCTGCACCATTGGGACCTAAAAGTCCAAATATTTTTCCTCTTGGAATATTAAGAGATACATGATCCAAGGCTCTATGACTCGCATAGTCTTTTACGACATTTTTGATTTCTAAAAGCATGTTTTATTTTGGTTAATTCTTATGTGTTATATATTTTGTAACGGCTTTGTAGTATACACTTGCTGTTTTTTTGATAGTTGATGATACTCATCCTATTTATCGATAATGTGTATCAGTTAGCTAATCAGTTACATGTGCTTTACATGAGTATTTTTAAAGTTAGTAAACAGTCCGCATGAAATGTTACACTTTTATTTACTTTATCGTTTTTATAAATTTGGATCTGAGTTGAATTTGTCAGAAGGAGAGTTTTATGCTACCTTTGCAAGATGCAAATTAAAAAAGCCGAATTCATCTGTAGTAATACACGAGTTGATAAATTGCCGGAAGGCAAACTACCAGAGTATGCTTTTATTGGTCGTTCCAATGTGGGTAAATCATCACTAATCAATGCTATGGTTGGTAAAAAAGGTTTAGCTAAAACGTCTCAAAAACCCGGTAAAACGCAACTTATAAACCATTTTATTATCAATGATGATTGGTTTTTAGTGGATTTGCCTGGTTATGGTTTTGCTAAGACTTCGAAAACTAATCGTGAAGCTTGGGAGAAATTTATTCGTCGTTATTTAACCCATCGCGATAATTTGCAATGTATTTTTGTTTTGATCGATAGCCGCCATGAACCACAGAAAATAGATCTTGAATTTTGTTATTGGTTAGGTGAGAAGGGATTGCCCTTTATGCTCGTATTTACCAAAGCAGATAAACAATCCCATGTGAAATCTGATGTGAATATGTCAAAATTTAGAAAAGCTTTGTCGGAATGGTTTGAAGAGATCCCCAAATGTTTCTTAACTTCTGCAGAAGTGAAATCAGGTTGTGATGCTATATTGGATACTATCGCTGATATCAATACGCGATTTGTTTTGCCTGAGGTGACTTCAGATATTGATCAAGATGGATATGATGATGGTGATGAGGATAAATACGGTGACGTCGATCTTGATAGATATCGTCATGCTGACGAAGAGGAATAGTTTATGAAGAAATATTTATCCTTAGTATTGTTTGCGCATAGTATTTTCGCATTGCCATTTGCCATTATTGGTTTTTTCTTAGCAATCCATACAACCAATCATACTTTTGATTGGAAGCTGTTATTACTTATGCTTATTTGTATGGTTACAGCAAGGAATGCAGCCATGGCGTTCAATCGTTACTTAGATAGGGATATTGATGCAATTAACCCTAGAACAGCAATGCGTGATATTCCAGCTGGTAGAATTTCTGCACATGGTGCACTACTATTTACCATCACGAACTGCTTGATTTTTGTAATTGCGACCTATTTTATCAATAGTTTGTGCTTTATGTTATCACCTATTGCTTTATTTGTTGTGCTGTTTTACTCTTATACTAAACGTGTTACTGCATTATGTCATTTGGTGCTTGGGTTAGGATTAGGTTTAGCTCCTGTCGGTGCTTATTTAGTAGTTACAGGACAATTTCATATTGTACCCGTACTTTATGGACTGGCAGTGTTGTGTTGGGTAAGTGGATTTGATATTATTTACGCATTACAAGATGAGGAATTTGACCGTCTAAATAAGTTGAACTCTATTCCTGTATTGCTAGGTCCAAAAGGAGCTTTAAGGTTCTCTGAAATTTTACACATATGTTCATTTATATTCGTCCTACTACCGATATTGTATATGGAAGTAGGCTGGTTTTATTATATAGGTGTTGTCTTTTACGGATCTTTACTGATCTATCAACATCGAATTGTGAGTCCTACTGATTTGAGTCGTGTTGATCGTGCTTTTATGACAACAAATGGTATCGCATCGGTGATATTTGCTATTTTCTATTTGCTCGATATTGTTCTATAATTGATATGCTGTAGCGTTACACTGCATAGATCACTTAAAGCCAGATTAATTTTGATTAGTCTGGCTTTTTTTTATTTTCTGAAATGTTTTTTGCATCATCCTGAATAAAAATTTATATTTTCAGAACTTGAAATATGAATTAAACGCTAGTAATTAGCAAAACCTTAAATTATGACGGAAAATTATTTTGAAAATGTTGTGAAAATAGCCTCTGACCTTGTATGGAGTGATATTTTTATTTATTTATGCTTATTGACGGGTTTGTATTTCTCCATACGTACCGGATTTCTTCAACTGACCTATATCAAAGATATGTTGCGTTTGTTGTTTCAAAAGAAACAAACCGACGAAGGTATTTCTTCCTTCCAGGCTTTTGCACTGGCTATTTCAGGTCGTGTGGGTACCGGAAATATTATCGGAGTTGCTACAGCTATATATATGGGCGGTCCAGGTGCTATCTTTTGGATGTGGGCCATTGCATTTTTAGGTGCTGCGTCAGCGTTTGTTGAGTCTACCTTAGCGCAGGTATATAAACAGCAGGTCGGTGGTGAATTTAAAGGAGGTCCGGCTTATTATATCGAAAAATGTCTCGGTGTAAAATGGTATGCTGTTTTATTTGCTATTATAACAATTGCAAGTACTGGTTTTTTATTACCGGGTGTGCAGAGTAATGCCATTGCATCTTCCATGCACAACGCATTTGAGATACCTGTAGCATACACAGGCATAGGAGTAGTAATTTTACTTGCTCTTATCATTTTTGGTGGTGTACAGCGTATCGGACGTGTTGCTGAGCTTGTTGTGCCGTTTATGGCAGGAGCTTATATATTAATGGCTTTAGTGATCATTGCTTTAAATTATACCCAGATATTCGATGTTTTTGGTTTAATCTTCAGCTCTGCTTTTAGTGTGAATGCTACATTTGGAGGAGTGGTCGGTATGGCCATAGCTTGGGGAGTTAAGAGAGGTATTTATTCCAATGAAGCTGGACAGGGCACTGCCCCACATGCTGCCGCAGCAGCAGAAGTGAGTCATCCAGCACAACAGGGATTGGTGCAAGCATTCTCAGTATATGTCGATACTCTATTTGTTTGTACAGCCACAGGGCTCATGATTTTATTTACCAATCAGTATAATGTGGGGCAATTTGATGGTGCTGGCCAACTGATGGGGTTTATTTCAGAACATATACCTGGAGTAAATTATACAGCTTTTACACAAGCAGCAGTATCGCACCATTTTCCTTTGATAGGTAATGGCTTTGTCGCAATAGCACTATTCTTCTTTGCATTTACTACAGTAATGGCCTATTACTATTATGCAGAAACTAATTTGTCCTATATCTTTTCAAATAAGGTAAATCCTACAATTACTTGGGTTTTACGACTGGTATTTTTAGGTGCGGTATATTATGGATCTGTAAAAACAGCTGAGATTGCTTGGGCAATTGGAGATATTGGGGTCGGTCTAATGGCTTATGTCAATTTGATTGCTATATTATTGATGAGCAAAACAGCATTAAAGGTTTGGAAAGACTATAAAATGAAACGAAATAGAGGGGAGTTGAATCCAAAATTTAGTGCAAGGGAATTGGGCATTAAAAACGCAGATTTTTGGGATCAGGAAAAATTATAGAAGAGATGTATTATCAATCATATATTAAGAATTAACGCATTTGAAGATGGAGTCAGTCTCTACATGCAACTTTACCTTACGGTAATTAATAAAAAAGCTCTCAAGATTTACTTGAGAGCTTTTTTATTAATTTAACGTTCCAAATTGACGATCAGCCATATCTTTTTCGTAATGTGCCATGAGCGCATTGCGATGATTTAAGACTTTTGATTTTGCAAAGTACTCTTCATTGTCCGCGTATATAAATAACAGCGTACCATCTTTGATGGTGTTGATAATAGGTTTGCTTAATTCTCTGGGCAAGGCAGGACAGCCATAGCTGCGTCCTAATCGACCCAACGCACTTACGATACCTGTGTTTACATAATCTGCTCCATGCACCACTACAGCTCTTGATTTAGCCTTGTCATTGAACCCCTCTTCCAATCCATTTAGCACTAGAGAATATCCATTTTCACCTTGATAAGTATTCTCCGTTACATAAAAACCAAGTGAGCTTTGGTAAGATTCGGGAGTATTTGAGAAAGAAGTAGCGTAATTGCTTCCGCTATTTTTACCGTGCGAAACAAGGGAATGAAAAAGGACTTTTTCGTTCTTAATATCTAATACAACAAGTCTTTTTTCTGTTGATGCCAATGTAAAATCAATTATTGATAATATATCTTTGTTTTTAGCCGGTAGTAATTGATAACCTTCCATTGCTTCTGCGAATGCTTTATAGTTCACCACATCCTTCAGATTCATGCTTTGGTAGAGTGAATCTACCTTCGATAGTTCTTTTTTAATTTCAATTTGTTTTTTATGAATTTCTGGCGCTACTGTATTTTTTGATTCTGAGAATACTGCCGCATATAAACCCATAAATAAAATGAACACTAATTTCTCCATATCTTATCCTTAATTGTTTTTCAAATACAAATCTAAGAACTAAAGATAGTTAAAAAGTGTAAAAAATTGTTAATCAGTTTATTAATTATTGTTAATCAATAACTATCACCAATGTTTGAAAGTCTTTTGACCTTTTATAAACAAATTGTGCATGCGATGACGCATTTCTGACACACATATGTGAACGAGGAATGGTACCTAAAGTAGAGCTATATTCTGTTATTTTTCCATTAGGATTATTAACAGGAACCCCGTGTATATAAGCTCCGGCCGTAAAACGGCTTGCATATGGCGCATATCCCTCTATACTCTTTGTACCATCTTTAAAATAAAACATTTTAGATTTATGCTGTTGAAGCACAAATATACCCGTAGGTGTTTCTTGTGCATGGGGAGGCTTGTGACGGCCTGTTGTAGCAGGATTCATGCTGCGTACTACCCATCCTTTTTCTGTTTTATCCAGTGTACAAATATTTTGGTTTGTAACATCTACAACCGCTACTTGGTCAAATTTGACCGAATCTCCAATTGTTTTAACATATCTTTTTGGCACTTCCCAAGTTCCATTAAAAGATACACCCTCAACTTTTATACGTTTTAGGGTGTCACTACTTTGTAGCTTGACTAGCCATCCATCTTTACCATATATAGCAGGTAATTTTGTTTCCCCTATACGATATAATGGACTTGCTTGATAGCGCTCCGTTCCTAAAGAATCGGCAACGCGCTTGTAAGAATCTCTTTTAAAA
Source organism: Sphingobacterium sp. MAE (assembly GCF_056711605.1). Classification (NCBI taxonomy): domain Bacteria; kingdom Pseudomonadati; phylum Bacteroidota; class Sphingobacteriia; order Sphingobacteriales; family Sphingobacteriaceae; genus Sphingobacterium; species Sphingobacterium sp. MAE. The sequence continues at coordinate 1,896,555 of NZ_CM160044.1, forward strand.
TTAGGAATTGTTGGTGCCTCACCATTCGAGTTTTGATAATTTTGCAAAACTCCATAGATCGACTCTCCATCTTGAAAATTTTCAATAAAGGCTAATTTTTCTTTTATTTTATTCCATTGAAATTGCCGCACAGTATCTTTATATGGATAAGTATCTTCCAATGTATACTTTGTATATTGTAACTCTTTGGTGATCTTGATGTCTTCTGCGGTCTTTGGTTCAGCTTTCGCTATTTGCTCTGCTTTCTTTTTCGACGCTGCCAATGAATCTGCAGTAGTATCTTTTTGGGGACTATTTTTAGGTTGCCCATTTTGACAAGAAATAAATAGGAGACATATAAAAATAGTAAATTGTAATTTTTTTTCGATAGAGAAATACTTCATAAAACATGGCTGATTAAAACGATGACATATCAGAAAATCTTAACTTCTTAAAGGATAGTTTTTTCTGAATTATTTCTTTACCAAACATAGTGCCGAGATTTAGTATATAGCCACGATTTTGCAGCGAAATATAATTAAAGTATTGTAATTCATATTATTTACAATACTTTTATCATTAGCAAGATAAAACAATTAGGTGATGGTGACGTTCTATCAATAATTTCCACTATTTTTAGTTTAACTATATTTCAAAGATATATGAATTCAAACTTGCGCTATTTAATCATACTCATATTTTGTTCTTCTTGTGGTATTATCCACAATGTGCCTATTTCGCAGAAACCTAATTCATTTGTAAAACCAAATATCTCAAATTCATTTGTAGACCAGAATGGAAATTTTTATCCTGATAATTGGCGAAAATCTTATGGAAATCCTCCGCAGAATGGAAAAAGAGAAGCCTATTCATTGATGAAAATAGCGACAGACAGAGGAATTGTAGATGAGCTGAATGGATTTGAAGTTAAAAAACTAAAAGAACTCAAGGAGCATGTGAAATCAAAGAAACGTATTTTTATTTTTGTTCATGGATTTAATGCTACCAATCAAGAAGTAAATGAGAGTTATGGTTACATCCAAAAGCTGATTAAGATTAATGCTCAGGAAGACGAGATCATACGTTTTTACTGGGATGGATTGTCCATTACAAATCCTTTTGCAGGAGTCAAAGTTTGGTTTACGGCCACATCTTTCAGCCAAATGGCAGGTGAGTTTGGTTTACGAAGGGTGTTAAATGCGATATCTAATAAAGATATTTATATTATTTCACATAGTCGTGGAGCATCTGTAGTGCTCAGCGCGTTGAGTAAGCCATCTTTTAATGAGAAATTTATTAAAGAAATTAAGGAAGTTCATAATGTTGATGTAGAAAAAGCAAGTAGCTTATCAGAAAACCAAAATCGTATTACATGTATTATGTTAGCACCAGCAATTGGATTGATAGATTTTAAATCAAATGAAATGGGTAATGATTCTTTCTGTTCATTTAGTCCTCAAATTAAAAAAATTCATATTACCACGAATAATACCGACAAGATGCTCAAGAAATTTGTTGGATTTCTTGCGGATAAATTAACACCAACGGATTTAGGGTACAAAGATGATGTCTACAACGAATTGATCAAACATTATACTTGCATTGATAAAACTGATTTTTCAGGAATGGAAAGCCACGCTTTTAACCAGTATATTCGCAATCCTAAATTTAAAACCATGTTAAAAGCAAATGGAATTGCATTAAGGTAGACAAACTAGCTCTTTTTATTGTTTTCTCTTTTATTATAAGTCAGATAAATTCTTTTTACTTCTAATTGTTCGGATCTCCCTTTTGTAATCATCATATGTAGATGATTGTCCGTCATAAACTTGCTATTTCGGATTTTATTTTTTAAGATGTTAAGATAGGCAATAGCGCCAAATCGCGATTTGTTTAAACCTAAAAGTTGACATGAATAATTACCTAAAAGGTAGTAATTGTAATAAAGGTGAATTTCACGCATCATTTTACGTCCTAATGCTGATGTGGGGTAATATGCTGCTATTGGTTCCTGCTGTAGTGCATTTGCTAGCAGTTTAGAATCTGCATCGCCTTCTTTTTGTGTCATAGTCCAATAATAAAGTGCATGGATTGCTTCCTGCTCTGTGTCAGGCAATAATTCAAGAGGAATTCCTAATAAGTAACCAATATATTTCCAAAGGTGAAGTACAGCAGTGATGTCGTCAGGAAGGATTTGAAAATGCATACGTTGTAGACCTACCATAAAAACTAAAGAAAAGCCTAGGTTTGTTGCCAACATGTCCCACTGGTTGAGTGGAATGCCCCAGTCATCTTGCTTCCAATTCGTTTTACTCAAAATATTAATCCGAGAATAGGAATGGATCATTCTGGTTTCAATGATTTTCCGAAAACCGATCTGATCCTTTTTTAAGGATTGGTTTTGCATGATATCAACCCAGAATTCAACTGTATCAGCAAGTCTTTTGACTGCTCCTTTTTTTAAAGCGCCTGTATAAATTAATGGTTTATTGATGGCCGCAGATTCATAGCCACCCATAAGGCAATAATCGCGAAGTACAATTAATCCACTTAAACCTGACCGTTGGCAAACTTCTATACCTTTTTCTACCATGTTCCAATTGAGCCATGATGGTGAAGTGTCTATTTGTTTAAAAAAGGTATCTAGTGCATCTTTAAAGGGCAGCAGAACACTTTTAGGATCTGTTAAATAATCTTTTATAAGTTGTTGACCTTTTACAAATCCCACTTGTAGATGCAGTTGGTTCACCAATTTGTCTGCAGACTCATCGTATGCGTACAGATAAGGAATAAGGTTTTTCGCATCATCTATGCTGGGTTTATGGTCTAACTTTTTTAATAGTTTTACTCCAGCTCCCTTTGTCCAATAATGTTGAAAAGAGGAAGTATTGACTTTGTACCGATTTGGTATTTCCATTTTATACTAATTTTCAATATTCCAGTTTACAAAATCTCCTATGGCATTTATAAAATTTGGCCGATAAGTAAAAGTGAAATCGATATAATCCGACTGACAAGAGATGGTATCGCTGCAACAGAATTGACGATTTATACTGAAATTAATTCGGAACTTACCACGTGTCTTTTTTTCATCAATAGTGAATTTTTCGATAATCAGATCATCAATTTGCGGGGCACCATCTTTATCTGATAAATTGTCAAATACAACTTCCTGTAATTTTCTTCGGTCGTCAACTGTGATTTTATTGACTAATAATGTGAAATTATGATTGATTTCTACCCATTCTTTTTCAGACACCTTTATATTTAATTTGATTGTTGACATGTCTTTAATGTATAAGCAATTTGATCCTGAATCAATTGTTCTTCAGGAAAATAGTGTGTTCGTATTTTGGGGCTCAAATTCAAAAGTTCAGTAATTGCATTAAAAATGAGGTATTTCAGCTCAGAAATAGACAAACAAATAATAACGTTGCTAAAAGTGATACTATTTTGGTCTTGAATAGTGTATAAACGCTTTTGCATGGATCTAAGTTTGATCTCATTGATCAATATCTGCAGTTCTTCTTCCCAATAACCAATGAGATCTGCCAGCTGCTGTAATATAAATTGTTTCCTCCATTTTTTTAACTGTTTTTGATACTCCTTCTGACGTTTACAATAAATGGAAATCGTTGTATTTTTTACAACGATATTAGGCATAGCACTCCTCTCGATAATTTTAAGCAAATAGTTTTGCTGAAATAGTTGAATAGGCTGATCTATATAACTAATTTCTTCGTTAATAGCTGTAATCGTTTTTTTGTTTTTTATAAACTGTTCTAATGTATTGACATCAATATTCGCAGAAACAAAGATGGTATGAACACCCAACTTCGTTTCTAAACGAATATCCTTCGCATTTGTGGTAATGATTTTATAGTGTTTTCCAGCTATTTCAGTGATCATATGGAAATTAAATGTTTCTCCTTGTAAACATAATACTTACTTTTATTAAGTTTGTCATTAAATTAAAACAAAATAACGGTGATATGAAAAAACACACAGTACTTGCTGCTTTGATGATGTGTGGAGGGGTTCTCTTTGCACAGCAAAATCCAGCAATCAATCCAGCATTTATGGATAAGAGTGTCCGTCCACAGGATGATTTTTACAATTTTGTAAACGGTCAGTGGATGAAAACAGTGGAAATACCTTCAGATAAAGCAAGATGGGGATCATTTGATGAACTTCGTGAAAATACGGATATCGCCACTTTAAAGATTTTAAAAGAATCCTTAAGTACTACATTTGAAAAAGGCTCTGATGGTCAAAAGATTGGTGATTTGTACCGTTCTTACATTGATTTTGAAAAGCGTAATCAATTGGGGGTAACTCCAATAAAGCCTTTTTTAGATAAGATCGATGCTATAAAGGATTTTAAAGGATTATATAATTACTTAGTCGAAGTAACACCTATCGGTGGCAATCCTTTCTTTGGTGGTTATGTATATGCGCATTTGAAAAACAGTAATGTCAATACGGTTTATTTAGGTGCTGCCAGTTTAGGTCTTGGTCGTTCTTATTACCAAGTGGTAGACGCTAAAAATACCGAGACTTTAGGTGATTATTCTAATTTTATTTCGGCGCTTTATAGCAAAGTCGGTCAACGTACTCGTGACTTAAAAGGTCCAAAAATTGTTGCATTTGAAAAAGAATTGGCTAAAAATCTAAAAACAGTAGAGCAGTCGCGTGATGCTGAAAAGCGTTATAATCCAGTTGCAGTTGCTGATTTAGGTAAGATGGTTAAGAATATTGATCTAGCGAAATATTTGAAAGATACAGGATTTAAGGCGGATACGGTTATTATTTCAGAATTGGGCTATTACCAAAATCTAGATAAGGTACTGAAACCTGAGAATTTGGATATGATCAAAGAGATGCTCAAATTTAATGTCATGAATGATGCTGCAGGATACCTAACTGCGGATTTGGATCAACTCAATTTTGATTTCTGGGGTAAAAAGCTAAAAGGTCAAAAAGAGCAGCGCGATCTGGAAAAAAGAGGTCTTGAATTTGTCAATAGCCTTGTGGGAGAGCTTTTGGGTAAGTTGTATGTAAAAGAAAATTTCCCGCCACAAGCAAAAGCACAGGCAGAAGAATTGGTCGATTATTTGATCAAATCTTTTCAGCAACACATCAAAGATCTAGCATGGATGTCTGCAGATACGAAAGTGAAAGCTTTAGAAAAATTGGCTAAATTCAAAGTGAAGATTGGCTATACGGATAAATGGAAGGATTACTCTACTTTAGCAGTTGGTACTTCTTTATTTGACAACATTTTAAATGAACGCAAATGGGCTTTTAAAGACAATTTAGATAAACAAGGTAAACCTGTTGATAAGACAGAGTGGGGTATGACTCCACAAACGGTAAATGCTTATTACAGTCCTTTATTTAACGAAATCGTATTCCCAGCAGCTATTTTACAACCGCCATTCTACGATTATAAAGCTGATGCAGCTGTTAATTTTGGTGGTATCGGTGCTGTGATTGGTCATGAGTTATCTCATGGTTTTGATGATCAAGGAGCTAAATATGATGGAAATGGTAATTTGAACAACTGGTGGACTGAAGAAGATAAAGCTAAGTTTGAAGCTTCGGCTGATGCGTTGGTCAAGCAATTTGAGGCGTACGAACCCGTACCAGGTGTTAAAGTAAATGGCCGTTTTACTTTAGGAGAAAACATTGGAGACTTAGGTGGATCATCTGTAGCTTTTGATGCATTGAAGATGTATTTGAAAGATAAAGGTAATCCAGGCTTGATCGATGGATATACACAAGAGCAACGTTTCTTTTTATCATGGGCGACAATCTGGAGAACGAAAACCACAGATGAGTTTGTTGTGAACCAAGTGAAGACAGATCCCCATTCGCCTGCACAATACCGTGCTTTTGCGCCCATCATCAATTTAGATGGTTTCCATGAAGCATTCGGTACTAAAGAAGGTGATAAATTATTTGTCCCTAAAAAGAATAGAATCGTGATTTGGTAATCTAGAATCAATTTTAAAATAGAAATGGGTCAACGCTAAAAAACGTTGACCCATTTCTATTTATTCTTGATCTTATTTAAAAAAGTAACGCTCTTATTTGTTTTTCATCCTCTTTAATTTGATCTTTCATTTGTTGTAGCGAATCAAATCTTTCATCATGACGAATAAAGTGTAAAAATTTCACACGCAATGTTTTACCATAAATATCTTCATTGAAGTCGAAAAGACTAATTTCAATACTCCTATTCATTCCATCTACCGTCGGACGTGTGCCTATGTATCCCATTCCTTTAGCAATGCTATATGGTTCTGTTTCGATGTATTCACCTGTGGTGATATTTTGAAGATGATCAAAAATATGAACTTCTACAGCATAGATACCATAGGCCGGAATCAATTTATGCTGTTCATGTACCTGCAGGTTGGCTGTAGGAAAACCTATTGTTCGTCCAATTTGATCACCACGTATTACCGTTCCTGTTAATTCAAAGGGATAACCCAAATACAGGTTTGCGGTGTTGATATCACCCGTAATCAAGGCGAGACGTATTCTGGTTGAGGATACGGCTACATCATTGATATCCTGCTCCGGGATCTGCTCTACGGAATAATCAAAAATATCAGCATACTGCTGCAAATCTTTTAAACTACCTTTTCTATCTTTTCCAAAGTGATGATCATATCCAATTACAATCTTTTTTGTACCTAATTTTCCGACTAATACATTGCTAATATATTCTTCAGGAGTTTGGTTTGAAAAATCACGAGAGAAAGGGGTAATGATTAAATGATCAATATCTAATTCAGAAAGTCTACTGACTTTCTCTTCGATATCATTAATAAGCCTTAAGCTATCATCGTCAGGATTGATAATTAATCTTGGGTGAGGGTAAAAGGTTAATAAAACCGTTTCCCCATTAATTTTTTTAGCACATTCTTTTAAATGAGTTAATATTTTTTGATGACCGATATGGACGCCGTCAAATGTACCAATGGTAACAACTGCATTTTCCAATGCTTTAAAATCATCTAAACTTCTATAAATTTTCATTTAATGAAATATTTTCGATAAACTAATAGATAGAAATCAATTCTTAAGATTGATGTTCTTCGATATTAATTTCTTTATGAACTTTTATTTTTTGAATTAATTCTTCTAAGTTCCAAGCATTTTCAACCTGGTAATCGCCACTTTTAGTCCTTCTGAGTGAACTTAAATGAGCACCACTGTTGAGTACTTTTCCAAAATCAAATGCTAGTGAACGAATATAGGTTCCTTTACTGCACGAAACCCTGAAATGGATAACAGGCATTTCTATTTTTTCAATGATAAAGCTATTAATCGTTACTTTGCGGGTTTTTAATTCCACTGTTTCACCTCGACGAGCTTTTTCATATATACGCTCTCCGTTGATTTTAATAGCCGAATGCGCAGGAGGGTATTGGTCGATATCACCTTCAAAAGTTTTCGCAGCATCATATATCATTTGTTCCGAAATATGATTTGTAGGAAAAGTTTCATCGACTTCTGTTTCAAGATCGTAAGAAGGGGTTGTCCCACCTAACGTGATGGTTCCCATGTACTCTTTATCCTCTGCTTGGTAGCTATCTATTTTTTTTGTAAATTTACCAGTACAGACAATTAACAAACCCGTTGCTAATGGATCTAATGTACCTGCATGACCTACTTTTATTTTTAATGGCTTAATGGAGTTACGAATTTTCCCAACTACATCAAAGCTTGTCCAGGTCAGTGGCTTATCTATCAATAACATTTGTCCTTCGGCAAATGAAAACACTTTTTCTATTTGATCTTTTTCGTTATTTTCCATTCATTGATTCAATTGCACTAGATCATTGATTTTGTTTCCATTTGCTGAATCTCGTTAAAACAAGCATTTAACATAACAAAGTCAAGTTGATTTTGTATTTTTTTGCAAAGGTACTAATATTTATTTCTCGCACTAATATTTAAATAGTAAGTGTAGCGTCAAATGGTTTAGTTATTCCAGAAAAATACTAATAAAGCGATACCAATAATAATACGGTACCAACCCCAAAATTTAAATCCATATTTTGTTAATACGGTTATAAATGATTTAACCGCTATCATAGCAACGATAAAGGCAACGACGTTACCGACTATAAAAACAATGATATTTTCATTGCTGGCAAATATCATCTCATAGCCTTTCTGTGCATGTGCTGTTCCTTCTCCCCACGTTTTAACAAATACGGAGTAAACGGTTACGGCAAGCATAGTAGGAACTGCTAAAAAGAAAGAAAACTCCGCTGCAGCTCTTCGGTCTAATCCTTGAGTCAGTCCACCTATAATAGATGCAGCTGACCGAGATGTACCAGGCATCATGGCTAGACATTGCCAGAAACCGATAATTAATGCCTTCTTTATTGGAATTTCTTTTTCATCCAAGATCGTTGGATTCTTAAACCATTTGTCGACAAATAGCAAAACTACACCGCCAAGGACCAATACCGTAGAGATCGCGATCTGATTACCTAATACAGCTTCGATTTTGTCGTCCAATAGTTTTCCTAATACCAATGCCGGAATAACAGCAATAGCTAATTTATAATAAAGTTGGATATTTTTAATATCAAAAAATTTCTTCCAATAGAGAACTACAATGGAAAGGATAGCGCCAAATTGGATGGACACTTGAAACATTTTGAGGTATTCACTTTCCTGGATGCCCATCAAAGCTGCAGTAAAACCCATATGAGCTGTTGATGAAATTGGAAGATATTCAGTTAATCCTTCAACAATCGCTAGAAGGATAGCTTCAAATAAGGACATAGTCTAGTATTGTTTTATTTAGATTTTGGTTTGTAAAGAATGGCTACAAAGCCTAAAGCAAAACCAAGTACTATGACAATGGGAGCTAACGTGATTTTAGTGAAGCTATAGATATCTGTATTACCACTCATTAGGAAAAAACCAATGATTACAATAATAATACTGACAATAAATAATTGATAATTCAATTTTCCGAAAACAAAAGAACTTTTGTTTGTCGATTCAGATTTTTTGATTTGAGCCATTTTTAACTGTATAAATCGTTAGATTTTGCTTTTAAATATTTGGTAACGGCAAAGTATGTACTAAGGCCAGAAATTAGAATTCCAATTGCGATAACTACAATAAAAATAGCCGCAAACTCATACCAATTTCTTAAAAATACCAATTCAGGAATTTGCTGCTGTGCAAATTTTAATGTAAATATTAATAATAAGATTGCTATCAATGAACCTAACAAACCATGTATGATACCATAGGTAATAAATGGCTTACGTATAAAGTTTTTTGTAGCCCCAATTAGTTGCATACTTTTAATCAGGAATCTTTGTGAATAAATCGCTAAACGTATCGTGTTGTTGATCAGTGCTACTGCAATTACCAATAAAATTGCAGCAAATGCCAGTACAACAATACTGATGATGCGCACATTTTTATTGACCATATCAATAAGTGATTCTTGATAAACAACTTCTTTTATTCTGCTATTTCGCGATATTTTATCGATAAAAGTTTTGATACTGTCGGAGTTTGCATAATCTTCCTTCATATAAACATCGATAGAAGGAAGTAAAGGATTGTGGCCTAAGTATTGAACAAAATCTTCACCCAAATCTTCTTTCAACGATTTTGCGGCAAGTTCCTTGCTGATATATTCTGAGCGTAAAACATAATTATCCTTTTCTAGATCTTTTTGCAATGAAAGAACATCGCCTTCGTTAGTGCCATCGTTAACGATAACATTTAAAACAATGTTTTCTTTAACGTATTTGGATAAATTCTTTGCGTGCACAAGTAATAAACCTAATAATCCAGTCACTAAAAGGACCAGTGCTATACTGATAACAGTAGAGACGTAAACTGATTTTGTTTTTCTTTTTTGCGTGCTTGATTCGTATTCTGACATAATAAGCAATAAAAATTTATTTGCGAAAGTAATGATTTGAGGGGATTAATTCGAATTAATCTTGTAATAACTTTATTTCGAAACTGCAAAAATTCGCTATATCCTTTGTAATTAACTTTTCAATACTATCATTTATTGTTCAAACTACAAAACTTTTCTTACAATTCCCCATTAAAATTGTATTTTCGCAAGTCTTACAAAATTCCTCAATACAAAAATGGAGTACAATCACAAATCGTTAGAAAAAAAGTGGCAAAAATTTTGGGCCGATCATGAAACATTCAAATCTTCGGATACACATGACAAACCGAAATATTATGTTTTAGACATGTTTCCTTATCCTTCTGGAGCTGGTTTGCATGTCGGTCATCCACTTGGTTATATCGCTTCGGATATTTTTTCAAGATATAAACGTTTAAAAGGTTTTAATGTTTTGCATCCCATGGGATATGATTCATTCGGTCTACCAGCGGAGCAATATGCGATTCAAACGGGACAGCATCCAGCGATCACAACTGAAGCGAATATAAGTCGCTACCGTGAACAGTTGGATAACATCGGGTTTTCTTTTGATTGGAGTAGAGAAGTACGTACTTCTGATCCTTCATACTACAAGTGGTCGCAATGGATTTTTATGCAATTGTTCAATTCGTGGTATAATAATGAATCGAATAAGGCCGAGGTAATAGATACTTTAGTTAGTCGTTTTGAGGTATCTGGTTCACAAGGAATTAATGCTGTTTCTGATGATGATGTATTATCGTTTACAGCAGGAGAATGGCTTGCATTTGATGAAGAGAAGCAACAGCGTGAGTTGTTGAAATACCGGATTGCTTATTTGCGTGAAAGTACTGTTAACTGGTGTGCTGCATTAGGAACTGTACTTGCTAATGATGAAGTGATCAATGGTTTTTCTGAAAGAGGCGGATTTCCAGTAGAACAAAAGAAGATGATGCAGTGGTCTATGCGTATCACAGCATATGCCGATCGTATGTTGCAGGGATTGGATCTAGTTGACTGGCCTGAACCCTTAGTCGAGATGCAACGTAACTGGATTGGCAAGTCTGTCGGTGCCTTAGTGAAGTTTCCAGTTCCACAATTAGATACAAATATTGAAGTATTCACGACACGTGTAGATACGATCTTTGGTGTTTCATTTGTTGTGTTAGCTCCCGAACATGAATTGGTTTCAAAATTGACGACTGCTGAACAACAGGCCGACATCAGCGCATATATTGATAGAACAAGTAAAAAATCTGAATTGGATCGTATGTCTGATACTAAAACGGTATCGGGCGCTTTTACAGGCTCATATGCAAAACATCCGATCACGGGAGAAGATGTTGCGATTTGGATTGCTGATTATGTATTGGCAAGCTATGGTACTGGAGCTGTGATGGCAGTACCATCTGGAGATCAGCGAGATTATCTATTTGCTAAGCATTTTAATCTGCCTATCATACAAATTTCTGATTCACAGCAGATCGAGGAAGAAGCGGATCCAAATAAAGATGGTAAATATATCAACTCTGATTTTATGAACGGCATGAACTACCAAGATGGTGTTACTGCTGTAATCGCAAAATTGGAAGAGCTAAAATTAGGAAAGGCTAAAATTAACTACCGTATGCGCGATGCGATCTTTGGTCGTCAGCGATACTGGGGAGAGCCGGTTCCGGTTTACTTTAAAAATGGATTGCCATACTTGATTAAAGAAGAGGAGCTTCCTTTGCTATTGCCTGAGGTAGATAAATATTTGCCAACAGAAACTGGCGAACCTCCGTTAGGACGTGCAGAAAATTGGAAGTATGAAGATCAATACGAGTATGAACTGAGTACAATGCCAGGTTGGGCTGGTTCTTCTTGGTACTGGTTCCGTTATATGGATCCTCAAAATGAGGAGGCTTTTGCTTCTAAAGAAGCTGTCGATTACTGGAAATCTGTCGATCTATATATAGGTGGTTCTGAGCACGCTACAGGTCACTTGCTATACTCACGCTTCTGGAATAAATTCCTCAAAGATTTAGGTTTCCACAATGAGGAAGAGCCTTTTAAAAAATTAATAAATCAAGGAATGATTCAAGGACGTTCTAACTTTGTGTACCGTTTATTGAGTGATGAGGGGAAAGCGACAGATACCTATGTTTCTTACGGGTTGAAAGATCAATATAATACCATTCCACTACACGTAGATGTTAATATTGTCGTAAACGACGTCTTGAATCTGGAGAAATTCAAAGCCTCAAGACCGGATTATGCTACCGCAGAATTTATATTAGAAGATGGTAAATATGTCTGCGGAACGGAAGTGGAGAAAATGTCTAAATCGAAATTCAATGTCGTAAATCCTGACGATATCATTGATACATATGGTGCAGATACGCTTCGTTTGTATGAGATGTTCTTAGGTCCATTGGAGCAGGCGAAACCTTGGAATACGAATGGTATTGAGGGGGTATATAAGTTTTTGAAAAAAGTATGGCGCTTATTCCATGACGCTGAAGGTAACTTTAATATATCAAGTGATCAACCTACAAAAGCTGAATATAAGGCTTTGCATAAGATCATTAAAAAGGCTGAGGATGATATTGAACGTTTTTCATTCAATACTTCTGTTTCTGCTTTTATGATTTGTGTCAATGAGCTTACAGATCTTAAATGTAATAAGCGTGCTATTTTAGAGCAACTGGTTATTGTACTTCAACCTTATGCACCACACATCTCAGAGGAGTTGTGGTCATTATTGGGAAAAGAAAATGGATCCATCTCATATGCGACATACCCAACTTTTATTGCTGATTATTTAGTTGAATCTGAGTTTGCTTATCCAGTATCGATCAATGGAAAAATGAAAATGAATCTTTTATTGCCATTGGATCTGGATGCGAAAGCTGTCGAAGAAATTGTTTTATCGAATGAAGATGTTCAACGTTTTATGGACGGGAAATCATTAAAGAAGTTAATTTTTGTCAAAGGTAAGATTATCAATATAGTCGCCTAACCGGGGCAAGAGACAGTGTAAAAAAGACGCTTTTGAATTATCGAAAGCGTCTTTTTAGATTGATGGATTGTTGTTTCATTATGTTTCCCGAGCCTTATATATTTAATAGATGAGCGTTGCTCTATCGAAGTGATTCAGGATAAGTTTTTATTACCGGACGTTCTTTTCATCCCTCAGTTGACCCATTTACAATAAGCTTTTACTTTATACCAACCATGTAGTTTTTAAAACAATACATCTTGAAATGCTTCTGTTCTGTCAAATACAGATTTTGCAAAGGGACAAAGCGGCATGATTTTAACATTTTTTTTACGTGCATAATCTACAGCTTCCAAAACCATTTTTTTACCCACACCGTTGCCGTTAAATTCTGGATATACTTCCGTGTGGTCAATAATGAATTTATCTTCTCCTGCCCAGGTATATTCCATTATACCGGCTTCTTTACCATCTATTTCTGCGATTATTTGACCTTTCTTTTCGTCTTCAATATTTTTTATAGTCATCTCTTTTTATTTAAATAAACAGCTAATTTCTATTTTTGGTTTTTCAAAAATAAGATTTTTTACAATAATTTTTTTTCATTTAAATATTTCCAATAGCGTTTTGGCAAACTTTGAACATGTAATTTTGTATTTTTTCGTTCTTTTATATTAACAGCATCAAAGTAATTTTTCCATAGATTACTATAGTGTAATTCTTCATCATCTAATTGAATTACAACATGATTTTTATTTAATCTGTTAGTAAATTTAACCTCTGTGACCTGTGCTAGATCATAGTAAATGCCGTAATTCCTTTTTAAGTCGTAGATCAGCCATTTTTGATCGGCATAACGATCTTTGAAAAAATTAACAATTAAGGGTAATACGTTAAAGTCGGGTTCTAGATTTGCATAATATAAGCCATCTTTCATTTTTTGGAATCGAACAAATGCTTTAATGCGATGTCTTTCCCTAGAGACAGATTTTACTATTTTTTTTATTTTTAAAATATGATCATTTGCGTAATTAAGATTTGGTTTATTATTCGATTTAAAGTAATAAACAATACTCCTCAGTATGAGGAGTTCCATATTTTTCACCTCGGAAAGAAATACGTAGTAAAGCTCTTTAATTCCTTGCATTCCTATTTTTTTCTCTAATCCCAAAAGAACGCGTTTCACCTTAACATCATCTGTTATTACTGTTTCTGCAGTAACGAATAATCCGGACTGTATGTCCTGGTTATTTTGCTGAATATTTTCAACCTGCCATTTGTATTCAAAAGAACAAAATACACAAGTGATCAGTCCTGACCATGTACCATCATAAATAAGTGTTTTGAGCATCTTAAAATAAGCTTAATTGTTGCGTATTATTTTTGATGTATTTACTAGTAGACTGTGCTAATATGTATTGTTTAATATTTGCTCCTGTTTTATCAGCATATATTTGTTGAAATCCAAGACAAGTGATGAAATATTTCGCACGAACGATCGCAACTCCTAACTTTTGAAGATTTTCTATGCGTAAGGGACCAAATCGTCGAGCCATGATGATTTTCTTGGCAGATTGAACTCCAATACCTGGGATACGCACGATGGCATTATAATCAGCTTTATTGATATCAATAGGAAATACATGCTGATTGCGTAGTGCCCAACTTAATTTAGGATCAATATCAAGATCAAGCAGTGGGTGAGTATCATTAACGATTTCGTCGGCATTAAAACCGTAAAAACGCAAAAGCCAATCGGATTGGTACAATCTGTTTTCTCTAACCATAGGTACTGCAGAACCAATCTCAGGCAGTCTCTTATCGTAAGATATCGGAACATAGCCCGAGTAATAAACACGCTTTAGGTTAAAATTTTTATAAAAATGCTGCGCAGTCTGAATAATATGTTTATCAGATTCGCCTGATGCGCCAATGATCATCTGCGTACTTTGTCCAGCAGGAGCGAAGGTCGGTGTCGATTTGATGATCTTTCGTTCTTCATTTGTTCTTATAATTTCATTTTTCAGATAACGCATAGGGACAATCATATCTTCGCGATTTTTATCTGGAGCTAAGAGTTTAAGCCCTTCTTTTGTTGGTATTTCTAAATTGATGCTGAGACGATCAGCATATAAACCTGCTTGATGTACAAGTTCATCACTAGCTCCTGGAATAGTCTTTAGATGAATATAGCCATTGAATTTATGTTCTAATCTCAACTTTTTAGCTATAGAAACCAACCTTTCCATTGTATAGTCTGCGTTTTTAAAAATGCCCGAACTTAAAAATAAACCTTCAATATAGTTTCTACGATAAAAATTGATGGTCAGATCCACTACTTCTTGTACAGTAAAGGCTGCACGCTCTATATCATTGCTTTTTCTTGATACACAGTAAGCACAATCATAAATGCAATGGTTAGTCAATAAAATTTTTAATAAGGAGACGCATCGACCATCTTCTGTATAAGAATGACAGATCCCTCCTTGATTAGCATTGCCTAGACCTTTATTTTTATTAGCCCTATTGCTTCCACTCGAACTGCAGCTTACGTCATATTTGGCTGCGTCTGCTAAAATAGTAAGTTTTTGAAATATACGATCTGACATAAATCTATTAATTTTAGTAAATGTACTAATATTATTAGAATTAATATATATTGAATGAAATTTAGTAATGACTAGTCACATATTTTTTTAACATCTCTTTTGTTAAAAATACAGATCAATTCTCCGAGTGCAAAATGTAATATGTTAATATTTCAAATCATTTTACCTATATTTTCATCCTTAGCAGATTTATTTATGCTTTTTTCTTTATTGAGCGGTTTATTTTCGTTAAGCGAGGTGAATGGAATATCCCTTATTTGTATTATTCCACAGCGTTTTTTTTGGAGACAATTGATGTATATCGTACTCTTTAGATCGCTTAAGAAAGCATTAAAAGGAGAACTAACTAGCTGGGGAACTTTAAAACGGACTGGAAATGTGAAAGAAATATGATAAATTATTTTAAACAAAATGATGGTGATATTGACTTAATTCACGAGCTTATTTTATTCTTGTTGAGGCGATTTAAGCTAAGTATGATAATAGGCACATTAATCACGAATAGAATTGAATGAATGGAAATTAATCAAATTTATATAGAGCAAGTTATTGCCTCGCGAACATGGAAAATTCGTCAAGAGGTATTATATCCTAAGGGATCACTAAAAGATGTGATGATTGATGATGATTTTGATGGAACACACTTTGCCGCTAGCGTAGAAGGGGAGATAGTGGGTGTTATTTCTGTTTTTGAGGTTGCTAAAGAGACTTATCAATTTAGAAAATTTGCCGTATTATCTACGTTTCGAGGATATGGTATAGGTGCAGCATTGCTAAAGTCCGTTTTTGACTTTTGTGCGTTATGGAATGGTCGTGCACTTTATTGTGATGCGCGAGCAGATGCAGTTTCATTTTATAAAAAATTTGGTATGCAAGAGAAGGGGCAGCCTTTTTTTAAGGGAACGCTTGCATATGTCCGCATGCAAATTTGTTTAACCGACGATCTAGCATGATACTATTTGATATGGGCTAGTATCGATATCAAAATAGGTTTATCTATGGGAGTATGATGTCGTCATGTGTTAAACAATGTATAGACCTAATTCCACGTTTTTAAATTTTCAGAATAGAATTTCCATTCTGGTGTTCGTATAACTTTACCAGATAAGGCATACCAAGGACTTATAGATTTGTTAATGGGATTATTGATGATTTGTAATTCTTGCGCAGGCATGTAATTTTGTGCCATTAATACTAATTTTTGACCTGTTTTGGGATTTACTACCAGATCTACAACCACGATAGCATGACCGATAGGATTTCCTTTTTGAACAAAAGTATCTCCTATTTGCACATTATCCATCGATTTAACTGTCGATAATTCATCATGAAGAGATGCAGTGTTAGCATATGCGAAAATATATTCTAAGTATTTCCAGTATGTTGAATAGGAATAGTCCCCATCTGCAAATTTATTATAATACCTTGGCTTGCCATCAGACAGAAAATTAAAATGAATATCATTATATTTCTTATTTTGATATAAATAATCAGCTCGCAGTCTCATAACAGCATCTGCACATTGATGTAGATCTCTTTTTCCTATAGGCAGATCAACCACACTTGCATAGATGTCTCTTCTATCTTTAGTCCTTCCATTATAATAGGTCACGAGTTTATCAATAGGTTTGACTGGGAGCTGTTCTAAGAAATAACCAAATTCATTTTTCTTATAATTTATCCTTTCGTAGCTAACCGGAGGTTTGAATCTATCTTTAATGATTTTTCCCTCGGCATCTACAAATTGCTGATTATAGCCATCAACCATATGCAATTGTTCGGACTTATCTTCCAATTTATTTTGATTGGAAGATGCAGTACAGTTTATCAGGATGAAACCAATAGAAATAATACACAATATTTTCATTACAGTTGATCCTAAAATAAAACATTATATCCTAGAGAAAGACGGGCAAATGGATAACTTTTGTTTACATCAGGATAGTCTTTAAAATTACCTTCTAATCTAAAATAACCAGAATTCATGTTTAATGAAAAGTTTTTCAACAGACGTAGACTTCCGCTGATGGAAGCTGTGTGTAAAAAATAGTGGGATTCATTGCCGCTCAAGGTGACAAAATACCCCCCATGGTATTGTGCACCGAACTTAAACCTGTTCAGTACACTAATTTCCCCAGAACCGCGGACGTCAACACCTGGCCCATAATTGTAATTTCGGCTTTCTCCAAAAAGGAGGTAGGGATCTGGTACTGCAGCTAATATCACAGGACCGCCTCCTAGGGTTGTTGTTAATCGATTTTTACCACCCAAACTAAAGGTTGATATGACATTGTAATTCATGCTCTGTGCTCCATAAAAAAAAGCTTCGTTATGGTAAAAGTCATAATTTGCAGACAAAACTCCCAGATGTCTTCCCGGTAGATTTTTTAGTACCCGTTTTCCATAAAGTGAGGCATATACATTGACGGTGTTGACAAATGAACTGTCGTCACCGCCGACTTCCAAATTGACATAAAAATCATCAAATGGTTTCTTGTTTTCAATATCATCATTGGAATAAATCAAGCTTAACCGAACAAAGTAATCTGTTTTGCCTTTCGTGATGATATCTAGATCTTTGGTGTCGAAGCGTCGAAAACCAAAATCGACCTCAGCTCTAACTGTTGAAGAATCAATTACAGCACCTTTTACGACTCTTCCCCAACGTCCATCTAGTAGGCGATTTAGGCCATTGACAGGATTAATAAAAAAAGCTAATACTTCTTTTCCTTGTCGCTCTGCCAAAGAACTTGTCGGTCTAGATAGCACATTTTGTGAAATACGGTGAGTGATTTCACCTAATATAATACCACCATAAGTGGTGTTAACTAAATCATTGATCGAAGGGGCCTGTGTCTCGCCTGCCGTTTCCCATATAAAGCTTCCCGCCAAAGTGGCAGCAGAAGACTGCAGAAAGCTATAATTATTGGATCTGAACGCATTAAAATACAATTGACCATGATAAGGATGAGCAATTTGGTTTGTCGCAAAAGCATTATCGTCCCATGCCCATGCGTTTGGTTTAAGATGTTTAAACCAATTATTTAGCGTGATATGTGAGTATGGATCTTTTCTGATAAAATAATTGAATGAAGCCGGTAAAGCCTGAAACATAAACCATTCTGTTGCTGCCCTAGCAAAATGTTTACGTGGATTATGATTGATGGTGTCTTGATAATTAGGGAGTTGGTAATTTCCATTAGTAATTTTAGAAGAAGTTAGGATACTTTTACTGTTTTTAGTTGTATCAAAAGGAATTTTATTCTGTAACGGTTCGAAATTATTAACCGTATCGATATATTCCTGAATATACTCTTGGGCATGTAAAGTTTGCGTCGAAAGCAGAAACTGCAGCAGTAGCATTATTACATATAAGAAAAGAAATCTAATTTTCGTCATTTTGAGCATGTCATATATCAGGCTTAAATTCATAAACAAGTAATAAACTTAAATAGTTTTAAATTTAAAGCCGAAAAATATCATCGAAATACAGTTAATTTGACCAGAATCTGATTAAAAATTGTTAGATTCTTTAATTTCAAGTCTATCAGCTTCGGTAATATTCCTTATAATTTTACATGGATTACCAGCAGCAATAACATTTGCAGGAATATCCTTGGTCACTACTGATCCTGAACCAATGATACTGTTTTCTCCAATGTTTATGCCCGGATTAACGATAACATGGCCCCCTAACCAGACATTGTCAGCAATCGTGATAGATTTTGAGCATTGCCAACCTTTTGCACGGTCCTCTGGATGAATCGCATGTGTAGAAGTAAATAACGATACATGCGGTCCAAATAATACATTTTTACCGATTGTAATAGGAGCTGAGTCAAGTAAAGTACAGTTGTAATTAGCGAAGAAATTATCATCGATCGAAATATTGAAGCCATAGTCACAATAAAATGGGGCTTCGATAAAGAAACGATTGGATTTTGCTTTTAATAGATTCTTAATGATGAGTTGTCTTTCCTTAAACGATTTTGGCTGGGTATCATTAAATTTTTTAACCTGCATTTTTGCATGGAGTCTTTTTTCGAAAAGTTCTTTTCCCGATTCACGATAGAATTGATTCGTTACATTCTTATTATCCATGGGTCGAAATTACTTCAAAAAAACTAACTTTGTTATTGAAATAGAAAAAATTATGACAAATAATAATTTAGAAGCCCTAGCTCCTCAGGAGTTGTGGGCAAATTTTTCTGCATTAAATGCAGTTCCTCGTGCTTCTAAGAAAGAAGAACGTGTTATCGCATTTATGATAGATTTTGGTAAAAAATTGGGATTAGAAGTTTGTGAAGATCATGTTGGGAATGTTTTGATGAGAAAAGCTGCGACTCCAGGAATGGAAGATCGTAAAACAGTTGTTCTGCAATCTCATTTAGATATGGTACATCAGAAAAACAATGATACTAATTTTGACTTTGATACGCAAGGAATCGATATGTTTGTTGATGGAGACTGGGTCAAAGCTAATGGAACCACTTTAGGTGCTGATAATGGTATTGGTGTAGCCACGATTATGACTATATTGGCATCAAAAGATTTGGTACATCCTGCTATCGAAGCTTTATTTACGATTGATGAAGAAACAGGTATGACTGGTGCAATGGGACTGCAAGGAGGAGTTTTAACAGGCGAAATCTTATTAAATCTAGATACGGAAGAAGATGATGAAATTGATATTGGTTGTGCCGGAGGAATTGATGTAACGGCATCTAAATCTTACGTTGAAGAAGCAAGTCCTTCCGGGGCAGTAGCTTTTGAAATTGCTGTAAAAGGACTTAATGGTGGCCATTCTGGTATTGAGATTCACAAAGGATTAGGCAATGCAAATAAAATTATGAACCGATTGCTGTACAAATCATATGAAGAATTTGGTTTACAGATTGCTACTTTAAATGGCGGAAGCTTACGTAACGCAATCCCTCGCGAATCGGTTGCCAAAGTGATTGTGTCTTCAGAACATGAAGATAATTTTGCATCCGATCTAGCACCTTTAGTAGCTGATATTCAAGCTGAATTTAGAACAGTAGACGCTGGTTTGACGATAACCATTGAAAAGCTAACGCAGGTTCCCGCCCGAGTTATTTCAGCTCATGATCAAGAAAAGCTGATCAATGCGATCTATGCAGCCCAAAATGGCGTATATCGGATCAGTGCTGATTTCGACGATTTAGTGGAAACTTCTAATAATATTGCCAAGGTTAGTGTTGCTGACGGTAAAATGAGTATCAAATGCTTAACAAGATCATCTGTCGAGAGTTCTAAAATAGATTTAGCACAATCTTTGGAAGCAACTTTCTCTTTAGCAGGATTTGACGTCGAATTTTCCGGCTCATATCCAGGTTGGACTCCAAATGCAAATTCTGAAATCTTAGAAATATTAAAGCGTATTTATGTAGAACAGCATCAGGAGGAACCAAAAGTGGTTGCTTGCCATGCTGGATTGGAGTGTGGAATATTAGGTAAAAATTATCCTGAAATGGATATGATATCGTTTGGGCCAACCATCTTGGGAGCCCATTCTCCAGCAGAAAGAGTATCTATTTCTTCTGTTCAGAAGTACTGGGAATTTGTAAAACAGATCTTGAAGGAAATTCCAAAGAAGTAATATATTAGTTTTTATGAAAAGGCTTAAATTAATTTTTAAGCCTTTTTTATTTTTATCTATTGTTATTTCGACAAAGATTCTTTAGATTTACTTTTAGAGTTGTAAGAATAAACATATATAATACTTATTTCTTAACGATTATACCTCAATATCTCCTTCTGTCTTCAACTGCTTTCGACCGATTCCATATAATTTTAAATTTATTCAAAAAGGACAAAATTTTATTCTTGGCAAAATTGCCATTGATTCATATATGATTGGAATTTATGTTCAAATCCATAATAAGTGCAATGTTATACTGTTTATTTTTTAGCTTATATGCGTTTTTTATATGTTTTTGTTAAAATTTAACGCAACAAAAAGCATGTTTTAACACATGCAATTGATGTTAAAATTAGTTAAATAGGTATGGGAGTTTTACTTTTGCACCATCAAAACTATATCAAACACATCTTACATGAAAAAGTCTCTACTTTTTTTTGCTCTTGCTGTTGCAAGTTATGGCACAATCCATGCACAAACAACAACAAGTAGTGTTACAGGGGTTGTCAAACAATCTACTGGACAAACAACGACAGGTGCAACCATTAAAGTTACACACCAGTCAAGCGGAGCCACCTTCAGCGGATCGGCAGATTCTAACGGACAATTTAACATCGTAAATCTTCAAGAAGGAGGGCCTTACAAAATTGAGGTTACCTACATTGGTCAAAAACCCCTTGTTTACGAAAATGTGTTCTTGAAAGCCGGTCAAGCACTACATTTAGACCCTGTTTTTGCAGAATCATCTTCAACAAATTTGGGTGAAGTTGTTGTGGTAGGTCGTGGTTTGATTGACATTGCTGAAGATCGTAAAACGCCAATTGCTGTTTCCACTATTTCTCAACAAGAAATTGAAGAAAAAGTAGGTGCACAAGATATCACGGCGACTTTGGCTAATACTCCATCTGTATATGTGACAAGTCAAGCGCGTGGTTTTGGAGAGTCTTCGATGACCACTCGCGGATTCGATCAATCTAATACTGCCTTCTTATTAAACGGTCAACCGATCAATGGTATGGACAATGGTCGTGTATTTTGGTCTAACTGGAGCGGTTTGACAGATATTGCTTCTCTTGTTCAAATTCAACGTGGCTTAGGATCCTCAAAATTAGCGATTTCTTCTGTTGGTGGTACAACAAACTTTGTTACTAAGTCGACAGATATGAAACAAAGTGGTTTTATTAAGACAACGATCGGTAACGATATGTTTGTAAAATCAACCATAGCTTATAACACAGGTTTAATGAAAAGCGGATTCGCTGTCTCAGCAATGGTTACAGGATGGCAAGGTAATGGGTACATGAAAGGTACTGAAGGTGCTGGTCAAAACTATTTTTTATCTGTTGGCTATAAGGTAAACGAGAAGCACAACTTAAATCTAATGGTGACAGGTGCTCCTCAATGGCACAATCAAGGTTATACTTCCGAATTATCTAACTTCTTGAAAGAAGGAAGAAAGTATAATGATAACATAAAAATAATTAACGGGGTAGAGACTAACCCACGTAAAAATTATTATCATAAACCAGTTGCTAATTTAAACTGGGATTGGACAATTGATGATAAATCATCGTTATCAACGGTTGTATATGCTTCTATGGCTCGTGGTGGCGGTCAGTCACTACGTAATGATGCTTCTAAAGAAAAAGTTCCTTATTTAGCTGCTGATGTTAATAATCACCAATGGTATGGTGTAGTTTCTAACTATAACCGTAAATTAAACGATAATTTAAACTTTAATATTGGATTTGATTTACGAGACTACAAAGGAGAGCACTATAGACAAGTTACAGATCTATTAGGAGCTCCAAGTATATCACATAAAGACAATGTAAATTTACCTGGATTGACCGTTACTTCAAATCAGTATTCTACAAATCCTTGGAAAACATGGTCAGATAAACCAACTGATGCTAAAGATCGCTTAGCTTGGGATTACGAACAAATTATTCGTTACGCGGGTTTGTTTGGACAGATCGAATATGCGAAGGATGGTTTCACAGCATTTGCGCAAGGATCGGTATCGCAACAGCACAATAGCCGTAATGATGTATTTTTATACAAAATCGGTGAAGGTAAATCAGAATCTGTTAACAATTTTGGATATAATGCTAAAGGAGGATTAAGTTATACATTAGGTGGTCATACGTTATTTGGTAATGCGGGATATTATTCACGTCAACCTTACCAGAACAATATCTTCATGAACTACAAAAATGATGTTAATCCATATGCTGTTAATGAAAAAATCTTAGGATTAGAATTAGGTTATAAATATAATTCTAGATATTTTGATTTAAGCGTAAATGCGTACCGTACAACTTGGGCTGACCGTACAACTGGTAGCTCTTTTACTGCTACTCAAAAAGAAGTGGATAAATATGGAGCTGACTTAGTTCAAGTTGGTAGTCTTATTTACAATACAAACTATGGTGTAAAACAGGATCACCAAGGTGTAGAATTGGAATTATTGACACGTCCTTTTTCTTTCTTACAATTAAAGGGTTTCGGTTCAGTAGGTAAGTGGGTATATGATGGTGAATCCAATACTATCGTCCGTAACGAGGATCGCGTTGTATTAGAGAATAAAGTAAGGGATTTAACAGGTGTTAAAGTGGGTGATGCTGCACAAACATCATTCGGAGCTGGTGCTAAAGTATTCATCATAAAAGGTCTTTCTGTAGATGCTGATTACAGAAGATATGAAAGATTATACGGTGCATTACCGAGTAATACACCTACAATGAAATTACCGAATTATGATCTGTTAGATGCGGGTATATCTTATAGAGTTGCTGTGAGTGAGAAAAATGCGATCAGTTTCCGTGTTAATATGAATAATGTTTTGGACAAGTTGTATATTTCTGAAGCTACTTCAAATGTTGAGTCTAAAGCAGGTGCCACATACTGGAAAGGCATTGATACTTCAAACTACGTGTTGATGGGATGGGGACGTACATGGAATGCTTCTGTTAAATTCACTTTCTAAGCTCGAATACAAATACATAATTATATTTCTTAAAGCCGTTGCAATACTTGCAACGGCTTTTTTAATACCGATTAATCTGGATCTTAAAGAAAGATATATGATGTTCTTTCTGGGATGTTATATTATTTTTGCCAATTGATTTATTAGAATGGAGAAACAATGAGATAGGGTTAGGATATCTAATTTAAGGTGAAAATAGACATGGTTATAAGCTTTATTCTGCTGTCGATCACGACTATTTTCCACCTTATGATCGATCATGTTTTTTCAGTATAAAATACTCATTAAGACCAGGTTTAGATAAAAAAAAGGCTAACCGATTAAGATTAGCCTTTTTGAATATCTTTAATTTTATTTATCTCGACATGGACTGTATCACATTAACATGTGATTTAAAAGCCGAATTTAATGTTTTATATTCCAAGTATTTAACATTAAACTCTTGACACGTTTCTCTCACCAATTTATTAATGGCTGGATAATGTATGTGACTTATCTTTGGGAATAAATGATGTTCCACTTGATAATTTAGACCACCTAATATCCAAGTCAAAAACTTATTTTTTGTAGCAAAATTTGCTGTTGAGCTCAATTGATGGATCATCCATTCATTTTCCATTTTAGTTGGATCTGTTGTCTGTTCTAAAGCAACAAATTCTGTTTCTGTTACGACGTGAGCCAGTTGGAAAACTGTTGCCAAACATATACCACATGCAATGCCCGATATCAATAATCCCACTAAAGTAGGCACCCAACCAACAACTAAAACAGGGATAACAATAAAAATGCTAAGATGAACAACTTTACTTACCCAAAATATTACTTTTTCGCGTAAAGGGAAGTCAAATGATTTTTTTCTGCTACCCATAGCTTCAAGAAAATATTTTTCATAATCTTGGTAAAATATCCACGCTAAATAAGATATACTGTATAAAAGCATAAAATAATACTTTTGATAGGAGTGGTGCTTCTTTAACTCTTGGTCTTTGTGCACACGCATAAATTTAATATCAATATCATGGTCTTCACCTTCAATATTGGTATAAGTATGATGTGCTATATTATGTTTTAGTTTCCAAAAATATATATTGCCGCCCATAAGATTAAGGCTGTAAGACAAAGCGCTGTTTAGTTTTTTACTGTTAGAAAAAGTATCATGACCGGCATCATGCATCACATTGAATCCAATCGCAGCAAAGTTAATACCGAGCAATATTAAAACAACAACACTGATTAACCAATGAGGTTGAATGACAACTAATATGATATAGAAAGATATAGCCGTTAAAAACAGGATAATTGCTTTTGTTAATACTCTTTTTTCTCCTGTTTTTTGAATTTTATTAGTTTTGAAGTAGTCGTTAATTCTTTCCTTTAAAGATTTGGAAAATAATGTGTTAACATTATTAAATTTAATTGTTGTTTTCATTGAGATCGTTTAACTCTGGTTAAAAATAATGGTAAAACTAAATTTACATACAGAGCTTAAATTGATTAATTTATTATTTGTATAAAGGTAACAAATATTTTTTTCAATGATGTTAATTTAAGTTAAAGGTTTTAAAAAGTAATTTGGTCCTTTATGCAGAGTTATTTATTGAGATTCAAGTTTTATTTTAAATTTTGCATATAATATGAAATTTTTAATAACTGCACAAAAAAAGGGGATTGCTGTAATTAGCAATCCCCTCTTCTGTATCAATCTTCAATGTTAGTTTAAAGCATTGATTTTAGCTGTAATTTCTGAAGTTTTTGCTTCATCTTGCATGAAAACGTAATAGTTTTTTAGATTTGTTAAAGCATCAACATTCTTAGGTTGCAGCTCCACTGCTTTTGTTAAATATACTAATGCAGGTTTTATCTCTTCTTTAATCTTAGCAACCCCTTCATTGTATTTTGCTTGACTCAATGATCTATCATTATTCAAAATATTCAATTTTTCACGAACACCGTTCATCATTGTAATCGCGATATTGGTATTTGCTTCAAAATAATCAGGATCAATAGCTAGTGCTTTTTTATAAGCCTCGATAGCAGCAGCGTCATTTTTATTTGCAGAATTAGCAATACCTAAATAATAATTTAAACTTTTATTATTTGGATCCTTTGCTAATTGTGCCGTGATACCAGCTAAAATTTCTTTTTCACGTCCAGTAATCAAGTTAAACTCAATATTTTGAACTGCCGCAGCATTATCTTCAGGATATAATTCTACCGCTTTAGCAGCATATTCTAATGCTGAAGTTGTATCTTTTGCTGATAAATATAATTTTGGAAGATCTACCACTACCTGTTTGTGAGAAGAAAATTCTTTCACAGGAATCAATTGCTTATATTTTGCAATTGCTTTACCGTAATCATTCACCTGTAATGCCGAAATACCGCCATAGTAAATTAATGTGGTATCACCTGGTAAGTATGTCAAAGCTTTTTCAAAAGAGTCATAAGCTTCTTTATATTTTTGACCTTGATATTCTTCAGCACCGATATTAAAATTATATTGACCTAATACTTGCTCCGACACACGGATATTATCTTTATTTGCACCATCAGTATCCAAAGATTTAGCTTTAGCAATTCCATCTTCTGCTTTTTTTGCAGCTTCCGTAGATTTATCCAAATTAGCTAAATTAGCATATACTAAAGAATAGATCGTCCAAGCCTCGGCATTATCTTTTGTCTTGTCATGAACAACAGCAAGATCAATAGCTTCTTGTGCAGTTTTTAAATTTGGCAAAGCTAATTGTGGAGTACCTGCGCCTTTCAGTTCTTCAAATTTGGCTATACCCGTTTTTGCTTTATTAACATTATTTTTTTGTGCATACACAGATGTTCCTGCCGATGCAATAGCTGCCAATAATAATAATGATTTAATGTTCATCTCTAATTAACTGTTAATTGATTTAATAATATATTCACACGATCTAATTGTACAAAATCTTCTATCGCATTGTAGTAAGTAGATAGGGCTTTAAGTGCATTAACATCATATGGTTTAATTTCATTTGCTTTCAGCAGATATGCCTGTGCATATTGTCTATCTTCGTCTGTTTTAGACTTTAGGAAATCTTTCAAATAAATAAGTCCTAAAGCTAAATTTGATGGATAATTATTAGCATCTAAACGCAAAACCTTGTTGTAATATTGTTTTGCATTTCGAATATCTTTAGCGTCTTCATATGCATATCCACCTAGATAATTTAGCTCCACATTTTCAGGTTCCAATTTGATCGCTTCATCAATGATAGGCAAAACAGCGTCATAAGATTCATTTTTAGCATAAATATCGATTAGTTTAAAAAGAATCTCTTTATTTTGAGGAAATTGTTGACGACCAGCTGTCAATGTGTTAAGTTCATCTTGTTTGGTGCCAATTTTCTCGTATACCGCCGCTAGTTCCAGATAATATTGCGCTTTGCGAGAATCCTGTTTGATTAACTCATTATAATATTTAATGGCATCAGGATATCTTTTACTACTTACCGCTAGCGTTGCTAAATTAAATTTTAAGTCAGCATTTTTAAAACCAAGAGAATCTACTTTAAGAAATCCTTTGTAAGCTTCATCAAACTTGTTATTTTTCAAATCAATATTTGATTTGTAAATTAAAGACGTTGCTAAATTTTGTTTGATATAGTCAACTTCAGTTGGAAAATTTTTATAAGCCTTTTTGCTATTGATCAGTTTTAATGTATTTAGACTTTCATCAATAGGGTCGAGGGTATATTTCTGTTTTCTTGTTGAATCTGCCACAGCAAAGGAACTATAAACTAATCCTCTTAAAATATTATTCCGAACAGAAGATGAATCTTTTCGAGTTTTAAATGCAGCATCACTAAATTTTCGTGCATTTTCAAGATGTTTTATATCTCCAGTTTGCGTATAAAGTGCAAAACTGTTGCTGCCCTCCTTGATATTGGATTGGGCAACAACAGTTAAACTTGAAGCTGACAGTATTAATGATGTCAATAATGCTCTCATTCTATTTTATTCTTCGTTAGATTCAGATTTTTCGTCTTGATCGGTTTCTGTTATTTCAGTCGAAGCTTCTCCATCTTTTGTTGTTGGCATTTCACCATCTTCATCTGCGATCACTTCTTCTTCCTCTTCTTCTCGATCTACTTTAGTAATAGATGCGATTTCATCATCACCTTTTAGATTAATCAAACGTACACCCTGTGTAGCACGTCCCATTACTCTTAGTTGTTCTACTGAAATACGAATAACAATTCCTGATTTATTGATGATCATCAAATCTTCAGTATCGTTAACACCTTTTACCGCTACTAAACTACCTGTTTTTTCTGTAACGCTAATTGTTTTCACACCTTTACCACCACGGTTTGTAACGCGGTAATCTTCGATGTCTGTACGTTTACCATAACCTTTTTCCGAAACAACAAGTACCGTAGTCTCTGGATCATCTACACTAATCATACCAATTACTTCATCAGTTTCACTACCCAAAGTGATACCACGAACACCAGTAGCTGTTCTTCCCATTGGTCTAACCGTAGACTCGTTGAAGCGAATAGCGCGTCCAGAGCGTAATGCCATTACAATTTCGCTAGTGCCACTCGTTAAACAAGCTTCTAATAATTGATCTCCTTCGTTGATGTTAATAGCATTAATACCATTAGCACGAGGGCGAGAGTAAGCTTCTAAAGATGTTTTCTTAATTGTACCTTTCTTAGTACACATAATGATGAAATTATTCTCCAGATATTCCTGGTCTTTTAAATTCTTCACTAAAATGTAGGCCTTAATTTTTTCGTCTTTTGGAATATTGATGATATTCTGTAAAGCACGACCTTTAGAAGTTCTGCTTCCTTCCGGTACCTCAAATGCACGAAGCCAGAAACAACGTCCAGATTCTGTAAATAGCAACATGTAATTATGTGCCGAAGCTGTGATGATGTGTTCCGTAAAGTCTTCTTCACGTGTAGTTGAACCGATAGATCCACGTCCACCACGACCTTGACGTTTATATTCAGTAAGTGGAGTACGTTTTACATAACTATTGTGAGAGATTGTAATCACGATTTCTTCATCGTCAATAAAATCTTCCATACGCATATCTTCAGCCGAGTGTACGATAACCGATCTACGTTCGTCACCATATTTCTCTCTGATTTCGATCAATTCATCCTTAATGATTTGCATACGAAGACCTTCGTCTGCTAGAACAGATTTTAAGTATTCGATTGTTTTCATTAATTCAGCATATTCTTCTTTGATTTTGTCATGTTCCAGTCCAGTTAGACGACGAAGCGTCATATCTAGAATAGCA
This sequence comes from Sphingobacterium sp. MAE, assembly GCF_056711605.1. Classification (NCBI taxonomy): domain Bacteria; kingdom Pseudomonadati; phylum Bacteroidota; class Sphingobacteriia; order Sphingobacteriales; family Sphingobacteriaceae; genus Sphingobacterium; species Sphingobacterium sp. MAE. The sequence goes on from NZ_CM160044.1 coordinate 1,926,001, forward strand.
CGAGCTTGGAGATCTGATAAACCAAATTTCTCCATTAAACCTACGCGGGCATCTTCAGGAGTCGCAGAAGCACGGATAAGTTTAATAACCTCATCTAAATGATCTAGTGCAATTAAATATCCTTCTAATATATGCGCTCTTTTTTCTGCTTCAGATAATTCAAATCGAGTCCGGCGTGTAATTACATCATGACGGTGATCGACAAATACCTGAATCATATCTTTCAAATTCATCAACACTGGTCTTCCTTTGACAAGTGCAATGTTATTTACTGAAAACGATGTCTGTAAAGCAGTATACTTAAATAGATTATTGAGAACAACATTTGCATTAGCATCACGTTTGATATCATAGACAATACGTAAACCCGTACGATCGGACTCGTCTCGAATAGCTGAAATACCTTCTAGTTTTTTCTCATTAACCAATTCAGCGGTACGTTCAATCATATTCGCTTTATTGATTTGATACGGAATCTCTGTTACAACGATTGATTCTTTACCAGATTTTGATACTTCAATTTCGGTTTTTGCACGCATGACCACACGACCACGACCTGTATTTTCAGCATCTTGCACTCCCGAATAACCATATATCAAACCACCAGTAGGGAAATCTGGGCCTTTGATGTATTGCATTAATTCTGGAATGTCGATATCGCGGTTATTAATATAAGCAACTGTACCATTAATGACTTCTGTCAAGTTGTGCGGCGCCATATTTGTCGCCATACCAACTGCGATACCTGATGCTCCGTTTACTAATAAATTAGGAATACGGGTAGGTAATACTGTTGGCTCTTGCAAAGAGTCATCAAAGTTCAATTGATAGTCAACTGTATCTTTATTAATATCCGATAAAATCTCCTCAGCAATTTTTTTTAATCTTGCTTCTGTATAACGCATTGCTGCAGGTGGATCTCCATCGACTGAACCATAGTTACCCTGCCCGTCCACTAAAGGATAGCGCATGTTCCAATCTTGCGCGAGACGCACCATTGCATCGTATACGGAAGTATCACCATGCGGATGGTACTTTCCTAAAACGTCACCAACGATACGTGCCGACTTCTTGTAAGGTTTACTACTTGTAACACCTAAATCCAACATGCCATAAAGAACACGACGGTGTACAGGCTTCATGCCATCTCTAGCATCTGGTAATGCACGAGAAACAATAACTGTCATTGAATAATCAATGTAAGCAGTTTTCATTTGATCCTCTATACTTACCGAAATAATTCGATCGTTTGCAGGCACTAAATTATTATCATTTTCTGTTTCTTCAGCCATATTAATTTGGTTTCGATAAAACTATTAAACAATGCCGTCTACACGGATTGCTACGCATGCGAAGTTACAAAAAAATAACCTCAAAAGCGAATGTTTTGAGGTTCAAGATAGTGAAAAAAATAGTCTATTTTTTTATTGATTTTAAAATCAAAATCTAATCACAGTTGCTCTCTATCTTAATTTTTTAAAACGTAGTCGAAGTGAATTGCCAATCACAATTACATCTGAAAATGCCATAGAGAATGCCGCCAGCATAGGACCTAAAAATCCCATCGCTGCAAGTGGTATTGCCACGATGTTGTAAGCAAAAGCCCAAAATAAATTTTCTTTGATTGTTTGTAAGGTATGTCGACCAATAAGTAATAGATTCTCAATGGATTTTAGATCAGAGTTCAATAAGATAATTTTTGCCGATTGAATGGCAATGTGACTTGCATCTCCCAAAGAGATGCCAACATGAGCTGTGGTTAGGGCAGGGGCATCATTAATTCCATCTCCAACCATGGCGGTGATACCTGTTTTTTTTAGTTGATTGATGATGTTTAATTTTTCTTCTGGATTGCGGTCAGAATAAACTTCTGCTATTCCCAGTTTTTGAGCCACTTGATCACATTTAGTTTTGCGGTCGCCACTCAGTATGACGGGTATAATGTTTTTAGCTTTAATCGCCTGAATCAATTCTTTTGCATAAGGTTTTATTTGATCTTCAATAACCAGTCCCGCAACAACAACGTCATTGATAGATAATATCAAGTCATAACGGTTTGAATAATCAACTTTTCCTAATCGTGCATTGATCAGTTTGTATGCATTGTTGTTGGTATCTGTTGCATAGATGCCTTCGCTTTTAATTTCTTTGACATCTTGAAAGATGATGCGGTATGCTTTCACCTCTGTCATATGTTGGCGTATAGAGGTTGCAATAGGATGATTCGAATAACTTTCTAATTGGGCGATAATAGATTCAACTTGCTTTTGTTCGATACCAAAAGTTTGGATTGCTTTAATATTAAAATCGCCCGTTGTCAAAGTACCTGTTTTATCAAATACCATATACTTCAATTCTGACATTTCTTCGATCGTATCACTTCCTTTGATTAATATTCCCATTTTTGCAGCTCTGCCCAATCCAACCATGATTGCCGTTGGAGTTGCTAACCCCATAGCACAGGGGCAGGAGACGACAAGTACAGCAATGGCATTCATAAGCGACTGTTGCAATGAAATTTCAGCAATAAAATACGTGATGAAAAATGTGAATACCGCTATGACAACCACTAAGGGTACAAAATAAGAGGCAACTTTATCACCTAGCTTTTGAATAGGAGGTTTCTTTGATTGCGCATCTTTGATCAAGGAGATGATCTGTGAAAGTACCGTTTTACGACCTACTTTAGTCGCTGTTATCTTAAAGTTACCATCTGTTAAAGTTGTTCCTCCAATAACGCTATCATATTTCTTTTTAAATACAGGTAGACTTTCCCCCGTGATCATAGCTTCATTGACAAACCCATCCCCAGATAAAATATCACCATCGACAGGGATGAGATCTCCTGATCTGATGAGTAGAACATCTCCCTGTTTGACATCTTTCGTATGTATTATTTCTTCATGTTCACCTGAGATTCTGGTCGTATTCACATTTTGAATTTTGATGAGATCTCCAATTGCTGAGGTTGTTTTTTTGACAGACTTCTTTTCTAGCAAGTTTCCTAAAAGAACTAAAGTAATAATCGTAGCACATGTTTCATAAAACATATAATCAGGGCCCAGCTGCTGAATGGTACCGATGAGACTGTAGGTGAATGCTGCCGACGACCCTATAAATATAAGCACATCCATATTAGGCATTCCATTCCTTAAGGAAAAAAATGCACTTTTGCCAAAATGAAAGAAACCAAGTAAGAATACAGGAATACATAGCCCAAGTTGTACATAAGGATCATGCAACAAGGGGTGATGGATAAACATATGGGCAAATAATGGAATCGTAAAAATGAGACTGAACCAAAATTTAGTTTCTATTTTTTTGTAAAAATGCTCTTTCGGCGCTTCATCGGTTACGACATGGAAGCCTAAGTTTTCTATACCCTTGGTTATTTCTGTAAGACTTTCTTGTGCGATACCTGAAAATTTCACTTCATCTGAAGCAAAGTCCACAAATATATCTTTAGCATCCTTTTTCTCTAAATATTGATGTATGGCTATTGCACAATTCGTGCAATGCATCCCAGTTACAGTAAGTTCTACAGTTGTTGTTTCTTCCTTCATACTTTTTTCGACCGCTGGTCTACTGCAAATATACTTAATTTTAGGTGTATCATTTTTCTATATTGATTGAAAAATGATTAGTTTAGTTCCTCAAGAAAATCAGATTTAAATGGTTAAAAATAAATTGTCCCTATCATTCGTCGTTCGTTGCATTCTTTGGCTAGCCTTAAGCTACTCATTTGTTGGTTTAGCCTCATTTTATGAACAAAATCGTATTATACTACATTTCGCTTATGCTTTAAACACATTTTTGACTGCCAATCTGCTTATTTCTATTGGACGATTTTTAATTGTTTCGCTATACAATCGTAAACATGCAAATCACGATGTCAGGGGTAATTTTGTTTTAGGTATCTCACGCGTTGCGCGTGTGCTCAATGCTGCTATGATTGTGGTTACGGTTATGATTGCATTGGGTATTGATCCAAAGGAATTCATTACTAGTATGACCATTGTCGCGATGGCGATAGCCGTTATCTTTAGGGAGTACATAACCAATATGATAAGTGGATTATTGGTCATGTTCTCTGACCAATTTTCTATTGGAGATCATATTAAAATCAGCAATTATCAAGGTAAGATCGTTGATATTACCTTAGCCAATATTGTTGTTAGGGATGAAGATGATGATGTGGTTTTAATTCCTAATAATCTGATATTTACGTCCACTATGGTGAATAAGTCATCTCAAAAGTCCAATAAGCTCATTGTCAAGTTTGAGCTTCCTTTAGAAAAACCTCTTGAGATTACTTCTTTTGAAAACCATTTGAAACCGCTGCTCAAAGTAAATAGCAACATTATTTGGAATGATTTATTTAAAATAAAAGTCGCTGAAGTGGGCAAGGATTTTGTTAAATATAAAATTGAACTGACAACCATATCCAGCAGCAATAAGTTACATCATCAGATTCAAAATGAAATCTTAAATGAAATGTTATTATTTCGCTCTAGAGAAGACTAGATTTTGCGAACTTTTACATTTTTAACAAAATGATGACTACCTTTTTCTAAGATCAGATCTGCTCGATATCGAGTCGGCAATATATTGTGTATTAGATTTGGTTTGTTGATCTCATTCCAGATTTGATGCGCCATCTGAATACTCTCCTCTGCGTTCATATCGGCATAGCGATGAAAAAAAGATGCTGGATTTTGGAAAGCTGTACGTCGTAAAGACTCAAATCTATTGGTATACCACTCTAATAGATTTTTCTCACTCGCATGAACGTAAATGGAGTAATCAAAGAAATCAGAAACGAAAACACTGTGTCCTTTTCTTGGTCTTTGCGAATTGACTTGCAGTACATTGATCCCTTCAACAATAAGGATATCCGGATGATCTATCAATTGTTGTTGATCGTCCGGTAAGACATCATATTCAAGATGACTATATAAGGGGACCGAAAGGGATCCCATACCTGATTTTATCGCCGATAAAAATTGTATTAATTTTTTAGCATCGTAACTCTCAGGGAAGCCCTTTCTATTCATGATATCTCGCTCATTTAAGATATGATTAGGATACAAGAATCCATCGGTCGTTACTAAATCTACTTTTGGCTTATTAGGAAGTAGGCTCAAAACCCGTTGTAGTACACGGGCAGTCGTACTTTTTCCAACAGCAACGGAACCTGCAATACCAATAATAAATGGAAGTGTACTTTCATTTTTTTCAAAAAAATGGTTTGTACTTTTATGCAAGTCCTGAAAACGTTCAATATGAATACCCAAAAGATGACTTAGCGGAAAATATACATCTTCAATTTCTTCAGCGTTCAAAGGTTCATTGAGTGCATGCAATTGATCCAAATCGTGTTGCGAAAATTTGTGCTTCAAGTGACCATTCAGTTTTTTCCAATTTTCTCTTTTTATTGAAGTAAAAGGAGAGTCAATTGGAGTGTGCTGTTCATTTTGCATGTTCATAGATTCTTTGTGGCGACAAATATAGCATCTGATGGATATAATCAAAAATTCTAATCGATTTTTTTAGATCAAATTAGAAGAAATGATAATTGGATTAGACAAAATTTTGTGAATAGGACATTTTTCTGCGATCTGTAGCAGACGATCTTTTTGCTCCTGGTCCAATTCTCCTTTAAAAGAGAGGTGACATTTTATATAGGTTGTTTGTTGTAATTCACTTTTTAAAGTTTCATAGGAAAGTTTAATATTGACCTCTTCCAATTTCCATTTTTTACGATCGGCATACATTTTTACTGTCATTGCCTTACATGAGCCTATTGCAGATAGTAATAGGGCAGGAGGATTAACCCCTTTATCCTGTCCACCTAGTTCTTGTGGCTCATCAGCAATCAAGGTATTTTTCCCATGTGTAATGGTTGTTGTATAAGGAATATCGCCAATCGTTACCAAGATCTCGTTATCGTTCATATTTCTAAATATAAATAATAATTAGGATAGTATGAATTTAAAGTTTTTTAAATCCTTATTCATCTTCCAATAGCCCTTCGATGATCAGGCTTCCAGTCGCTGGATTGGTTGCCAGTGGAACATTATATAAATCGCAGACCCGCATTAACATTTGAATATCTGGTTCATGAGCATGTTTACCAAGTGGATCCCTAAAAAAGATGATACCATCCACCTTTCCTTCCGCAGCAAGAGCAGCAATTTGTGCATCACCACCCATAGGACCGCTTAACTTTAGCTCCACTTCAAGCCCTGTTTGTTTCACATAAGAACCAGTTGTACCAGTTGCGACCAAATGTGCCTTTCTTAAAAACTCGATATGATCCTTTACAAAAGCAACCATTTCTGGTTTCTTACCATCGTGCGCGATTAAAGCAATTGTTTTTATCATCTAAATAAATATTGAAAAATTTAACCAAAAAAGATATAGGCTAAAATAATAGCCGCGATCAAACCCACCAAATCAGCAATCAAGCCACATATAAGAGCGTGTCGGGTATTTTTAATACCGACAGAACCAAAATAGACAGCCAGAACATAAAAAGTTGTTTCAGAAGATCCCTGGATAACACTTGCCAGTCTACCTTGAAACGAATCAGCCCCGTACGCTTGCATCACATCTACCATAAGACCTCTTGCACCACCGCCACTTAACGTTTTCATCAATCCAACCGGAAGTGCTGGCACAAAACGCGTGTCTAGACCAAAATAAGCAAAGCATGCCCCGATTGCATTTACAAGATAATCCATACATCCAGTAGTCCTAAAAGCAGAAATAGCAACTAAAATAGCGATTAAAAAAGGAATAATCATAATGGAAGTTTTAAACCCATCTTTAGCCCCATCAATAAAAGCATCGTATACATTTAGTTTCTTAAATGCACCATAAACGATAAATAAGATGATAATAGAAAAGATTAAAACGCCACCAATTAATCCAGTAACAATTTCAATTTTTTCAGGAGGTAAGCCATTTAAACCAAAATATAATGCAGCCATTAAAACAACAAAGCTCCCTAAAAAAATGAGTATAGGTAATTTAAATAAGTTGATTTTTTGAAAAAAAGCAACAGCCACCATACCAGATATAAAGGAAATAAATGTTCCGATTAAGGCTGGAATAAAAATATCAGCAGGATTAGCAGCACCATTAGCCATCCGTAGTGCAATGACTGATGTAGGAATTAATGCAATACCTGCCGTATTTAAAACCAAAAACATGATTTGTGCATTAGTCGCTGTTTCTTTTTCAGGATTGAGTTCCTGTAGTTCTTGCATTGCCTTAAGTCCAACGGGCGTGGCGGCATTATCCAAACCAAGCATATTCGCAGAAAAATTCATGATAATAGAACCATTCGCAGGATGATTTTTTGGAATCCCAGGAAACAACTTACTAAAAAAAGGATTAACCGCTTTAGCAAACAGTGTAATCATACCTGCTTTTTCACCAACTTTCATGATACCCAACCAAAACGTCATCATACCAACTAGCCCTAACGAAATTTCAGCCCCATTTTTAGCACTGTCAAACATGCCATTGATTATTTTCATGAAAATCTCGGTATCACCAAAAAAAATGAGCTTGATCAAAGCAACAATGAATGCAATAACAAAAAAGGAGATCCAAACGATATTTAGTGCCATATTGATTTAAAATATGCGTAAATGTAAACTTTTACAACCTATCCATCAACTTCGACCACGGATTTTTCTTGTTTTTAGCATTATTTTCTTTGATCAAGTGATCTACGATCCGGTTCAGTTGATTTTCATTTTCACTCATGAGTCTATCTGCCAGAGAGATGAGCTTTTGGATGTTGTTTTGGGAAGCTGCATCCATAGAAGATTCGACACTTGACATATTTGTAGGTTCTAAACGAACATAATTTTTTGATTTTCGATTAAACTTGAATAATTGTTCAATAAAAAACTCTGTGCTTTCAGAAGAGGCGCTAGTCATGATATCCACCAAGGCAGGTCCGATCTGAATAGCTAATTTTTTCTTAAAATGTTCATAATTATAGGCCGTCTTTGCTATACCTGTGCCTAAAGAAACCATAAATAAATCGTTTATTTCCGTATCTTCAAAAGCCTTCATCACCTCCAGCAAAGCACAAATGGATGGATTTTGAGCCACCATCCCACCATCTACCAATGGATATCTCGTTCCCGCTATGGAGTAGATTTCAGCAACAGAGAAATAGGTAGGAGCAGCTGAGGTCGCTCGGCAAACGTCTTTTAAATAGAAGTCGCGGGCTGTACCATGCGTGATCGCTTTTTGTTGCCTAAAAAAATGATTCTTTCGGAGCTCTATATTATACGCCGTGATGATACATGGCTTGATGAGTTGACTGAGTTTCGTTTCTCCAAAATATTGTTGCAATACACTCTCAAGCGCAGTAGCAGAATACAATTCGCTTACCAAGCCAAATTCGCTTAAAAATTTTCTCCATTTTGTCGTTTTAAAAATATCACTACCGTGAGAAACGTAGAGATTGAGCGCCTCTTTAGCAGAAAATTTAGGTTTTAAAGGATTTTCATCACTAGGGTATAATAAGATACAGGCCAAAATACCACCTGTACTTGTACCCGCTATAAAATCAAAATATTCGGCAATTCGAGCATCAGGATCATTACATTTTTTTTGAAGAATTTCTTCTAATACCACTAATACTAAAGCTGGTATTATACCTCTAATCCCACCCCCATCTATGGAAAGTATATTTTTCATTTTTAATGTTTATCCTTATAAAAATAGGATTAAATAATGAAATAGGTAAATGCTTTTTCTCTTTATTTATTGGATATCGTCTTGTTTGTGGAACAATTACTGTCGAATGACATGAATGTATCAAATTAGAGTTCAAATAAAAAGGGTGCGATTATTAAGCTAATAATCGCACCCTTATAGGTCAAATCGTGATTTAAGAAAACCAAGCCAACACCTCGTCTTTTGTTGGCATTGCGATTTCTAATTTCATTTTTTTACGCATTCCGCCCAAGTCGTTAAAAACTTTGTTTGGGTTAGCGTCTTTCAATTCAGGGATTGTATTAAAACCCATTTTTTGTAATACAGGCACCCATTCAGCTGGAATTCCTAGTGCTATATAATCTTCAGTTGAAGCAACTGTCGTAATCTTTTCTGGACGCATTTGAGGAAAGAATAATACTTCCTGAATAGAAGCATTATTGGTTAGGAACATGATTAAACGATCCATACCAATACCTAAACCAGAGGTTGGAGGCATACCATATTCCAGTGCACGTAAAAAGTCCTGATCGATAAACATGGCTTCATCATCTCCACGAGCGGATAATGCCATTTGAGCTTCAAAACGCTCACGCTGATCAATAGGGTCATTCAATTCAGAATAAGCATTAGCGATTTCTTTACCACACACCATCAATTCAAAACGTTCAGTAATCTCTGGATTATCCCGGTGCTTTTTAGTCAATGGAGACATTTCTTTTGGATAATCTGTGATAAACGTCGGTTGAATATAGTTTCCTTCACATTTTTCGCCAAAAATCTCATCAATTAATTTTCCTTTGCCCATGGTGTTGTTCACCGCAATTCCCATGTCTTTAGCCGCTTCAAAAATTTCTTGTTCAGATTTTCCAGTGATATCAAAACCTGTAAATTCCTTAATTGAATCGGCCATAGTAATCCTTTTATAAGGGGCACGGAAATCGATTTCATGTTCACCGAATGTCGTTTTCGTTGTTCCATTTACAGCAATTGCACAGTGTTCTAACAATTGTTCTGTAAACTTCATCATCCAGTTGTAGTCTTTATAAGCCACATAAATTTCCATTGCTGTAAATTCTGGATTGTGTGTACGATCCATTCCTTCATTTCTGAAGTTTTTTGAAAATTCGTAAACACCATCAAAACCACCCACGATCAAGCGTTTCAGATACAATTCATTTGCGATACGCAAATATAGAGGCATATCTAAAGCATTATGATGCGTTATAAATGGACGTGCTGCTGCACCCCCAGGGATAGACTGAAGAACTGGAGTTTCCACCTCCATATAACCTGCTTCATTAAAGAAGTTACGCATAGCGCTAAACAACTTCGTTCTTTTGACGAAAATCTCTTTATTTTGCGGATTAACAACAAGATCTACGTATCGCATTCTATAGCGTAATTCCGGATCTGTAAAAGCATCGTATGTTTTTCCTTCTGCAGTTTTTACAATTGGAAGAGGGCGTAATGACTTCGATAATACTGTTAATTTTTCAACGTGAACACAGATTGCTTCCGTTTGAGTTGTAAAAACATAGCCTTTGATTCCAACGATGTCACCAATATCTAATAATTTTTTAAAAACGACATTATACATCGTTTTATCCTCATCAGGACAGATGTCATCACGTTTTATATAAGCTTGAATACGGCCTGAACTATCTTGAATTTCGAAAAATGAAGCATTTCCCATGACACGACGGCTCATGATACGTCCCGCAATGCTTATATTCTTATAGTTAAGCTTATCTCTATCGTAATTTTTTAATATATCAGCAGCATTTGCACTGATCTCAAACTCTTCAGCCGGATAGGGGTCGATACCCAAATCCACAAGAGATTGCAATGCCTGTCTTCTTAATTGTTCCTGTTCGGATAATACAGTACTCATTGGTAAGGATTAAATAATATAAAAATCAGACAAAAATAGCTTTTTTTTTGCATTTATAGGAGCTCAAACTATTTTATATTTTATAAAATAATCCTGTAGCATAATGTTATTGGAGATCGTTATTAAACTGTACTTAATAAATAGCATGACAGAAATTGAAATAAAGACTTTTAGAATCTTAATTTAGAAAGTATTATTTTAGATGAAGATTAGCAAATTAATATAGTCTTATTTGAGTGAGCATTATACAATCATACTTTAAAAAGGGAAAGCAAGAAACACTGAAAGGTGCACTGGATGAGTGTTTGCGTGGTCGTGAGCAGGGGAAGGCTTTTGTCTATAAAAAGTACTATGGATACTTAATGGCTATCATTATTCGCTATGTCAAATCCGATGTAGATGCAGAAGAGTTAACAAATGAGGCATTTATACGAATTTTCAGACGTTTAGATTCTTTTAATCATTTGGTTGAAGAAGAAGTGTTAGAAAAATCATTTCGATCATGGATCGGTAGAATTGCAGCCAACATATCCATTGATTTTCTGCGATCAAAAAAGCAGATGATTTCATTAGAAGATGTGGCAGAAAATAGTATACATGTTCCCATGGTTTACAATTCAAGTAATTTAGAGGTTAGCGATATCATGAAGTTATTAGATTCATTGCCTGAATTGCAACGTATTATCTTCAATTTATATGAGATTGAAGGTTTTTCACATGATGAAATTGCAAAGCAGTTATTAATTCCCGATAGCACCTCCCGTACTTATCTTACTCGAGCAAAGCAAAAACTAAGGATGCTTTATTTGGAACAGAATAAGATAGGACAGGAATTTAAATAATAAGAAGTAGTTACTAAGATGACAAAAGAAAAAGATAAGGAATTGATAGACGACATCGTCGATAAAATGAAAGCTCATGAGCTTCCTTATTTAGAAGGGGCTTGGGAAAAATTTGCGTCAGATCATACTACTCTTGTTTCAAAAAAGCAAGTTAATTGGAAGTATTGGAGTGCAGCTGCAGCAGTATTATGTATTGCCAGCGCTTCATTTTTATATCTAAGACATCTACCTCAGGAAGATTTACCTGGTGTTGCACATCTAAAAATAACAGAAAAACTGGTTCAGAAAAAGGATGATTTAGATACAACAATCGATTCTCCGAGATGGTCATTCAGTGATCCGCAGAAAAATCGTACTGAAGCCAATTCCAATTCTACTGATCAAAGTCCTGTTCGTACCATAGATCATGATGAGCATAACATGCTTACTGCTGGACATGACTTGAGTTTTTCAACTCCTACTTTCAATGATCATGATCAAAGAAATGATTTTATCGATCCTCAACCTTCAACGATTAAAGAAGTTGTAGAAACAAAGAGAGAGGGAGTAAAGGATCATAATTTAGTAACCAATAGCAGTGTCAATAACACTAACGAGAGTACTCGTTCCATTGCTGAAAAACTGGAAAACCTCGGGTCCTTATATCCTGGTAATGCAGCAAAGCATGATTTTGCTTCAGCGATTAAAAAGTGGGAGATAGGAGCCTTTGTATCCCCGTCTTCGACTGTGGATAAGATGAGCTTAGGTGGTGGTTTAAGTCTAGCATATCAAGTCACGGATAAAATCAGTATTCGATCGGGAGTTTCTATGCAACAATATGGTGCAGGTGCAAATCGTCAAGATAATTTAAGCGCTGTGCAATCCGCAAATATCTCCTATAATGCAGTTGTATCCAATAATTCGATCGTCAGACATGATGAATCATTGCTATTGGCCAAACAGCAAGCTCCAAATAAAGAATTAAGTGCAGTAAATAATAAACTTTTGACCATTGATATACCCGTAGATGTACGCTATCATGTCACGAAGAGTTTCTATACTTCCGTTGGTGTATCTTACATAGGTGTTTTGGATCAAACGCAAGAAAATTATTTTGTCAATGGAATAAATGAGAATACTGCGGCAGATAATGGAAATGCAGTTTACGCACCAGAAAATATGAAACAATCCTTTAAGGGGAATGCGGTCAATACAAACGAGTTTAATGGATTTGTCAATTTCTCTGTTGGTAAAAAGATGCAGGTAGGAAAGAAATTGTCTGTAGCAGTCGAACCATTTGTAAAACTTCCTGTTGGCGGACTTAAGTCTACCGATTTTAACTATACCAACGGAGGTCTGAAAGTGGTGACCAGCTTTTAAATCTGGTCAATACGTACAGCACCCATTCCTGCAGCCAAAGCGCCCTGCACTCCAGGTACTCCATCTTCATAAACTAAACATTTTGATGGAGCTATCTGCAATCTCTCCGCTGCCAAAAGAAAAGGTTCTGGAGAGGGTTTGCCATGAGGCGTGTCACCCGCACATACCAAAGTTTCCAATTTATCCAATACATCAAGTACTGTTAAGGTGATATTTAGAGTCGATCTAGATCCTCCCGATACCGCTGCAATACGTTTTTTGCCAATTTGAAATTTTAAATGTTCGACAACATAGTCTATAGGTTGGGTTTCCTGAATAAAACGTTCTATAAAAATCGCTGATTTACGAGTTGAAAATTCTTGAACATCAAAAGATTTATTATAGCGAATACAAATTTCTTTTGCAACCGCGACAGTAGGCCAGCCCGCAGTTTCATCGATGAGACCATCATCCAATAATACATCATATTCTAGCGCCGTAGCGACATAGGCTGCTTTATGTGCACTTATATTATCGGCTAATGTACCATCTACATCAAATAATAAGGCTTCGTATGATTCCGCTATTTCATTAAGTTTATTAAATTTCGCTATTGATTCAGGTGACATATCTAAATTTTAAGTCTGCAAACTTACAAAAAAAGCTAGTCTTAACGACTAGCTTTTCTTCTTTGTTTTTCTTTTATGATTAAACCCAGTTCGCGACCTGTTTGGCCTGCAACCGAAGTATTTTCCTGTGCTCTCCGAAATAAATACGGCATTACAGCCTTAATTGGACCATAAGGCATATATTTTGCCACATTGTAGTTTGACTCAGATAGGTTGAATGTCAAATTATCAGACATCCCCAACAATTGTGCAAAATAGATGCGATCACTTCTATGGTCGATACCACGTTTGTCCAGTTCATTCGCTAACAAAAGACTGCTTTCCTCATTGTGAGTACCAGCCATCATGCCAAACCGATCGATATGATCCAATATGAAATGGATAGCAGCATCATAATCTTTGTCAGTTGCTGCTTTTGTTGGTTGGATAGGAGATGGGTAGCCCTTCTCAGCAGCTCTCTGTCTCTCAATCTCCATATAAGCACCACGTACTATTTTAGCCCCTATAAAGAAATTTTGCGTATTAGCATAGTCAAAATCTGCTTTTAATGATGCTAATTTATCGTGGCGATATAACTGGTAGGTGTTGTATACAATAGGTTGTTCTTTATTGTATTTTTCCATCATATCACGTGCGATATCATCAATAGCATCTTGGATCCAAGAGTGTTCAGCATCGATCAGTACCTTCACATTAGCCTCATAACAAGCTTTACAAATTTGATCACAACGATCATACATTCTGTCGTATTCCGCTTGTTCTGCTGTAGTTAATGTTTGGTTTGCATTTACTTTTTCAAATAGATCAAAACGACCTAATCCAGTAGGTTTAAATACGGAAAAAGGAATGTATTTATTAGTTTTAGCTGCAACTACCGTGCGTAAGGTTTCCTTAAAGGTAGCATCAAAAGCTGCTTCTGTATCCTCACCTTCTACCGAGTAGTCTAAAATCGTACCAACGTTATTTTCGCCCAAATGATTGATTGCTGCCGTGCAACCTTCAATTGTTTCTCCCCCACAGAATTGCTTAAAGATTGTTGATTTAATGATTCCTTGAATAGGTAATCCAATATTAAGTGCAAAATTAGTGATTGGAGGACCGACTTTTACTAAAAAGTTGCTAGCTATTACTTTGTAAAGTAAATAAGCACGATCTAAATCTTTATCGGTTTTACTTTTGAATGCAATTTCTGTATTATCAAAAGATAGTTTTCTGGTTTCAACAATCTGTGTCATCATTTTAATCTAATCCACACAAATGTAGTAAATTCAAAAATATTACCACTTATTGATTAGGAGATTCCTGAAATATTAACTTATTTTTGCTGTATGCAAACATTCAAAATCGAAGGAGAATATATTCCATTAATTCAGTTACTTAAAGCTTTAAACTGGGTGGAACATGGTGCTATGGCTCAATTAGTTGTGACTGAAGGTATGGTCATCGTTAATGGTGAGGTGGAGTACAGGAAAAGAATGAAAGTGAGACCTAATGATATCGTTGAATTTGAAGGTCAACAAGTAAAATTGGTATAATATTTAACAAAATTTGTTTATAAAAAACATCAACTGAACGCAATAGAAATGCAATTTATAGAAAGTTTAGGCTATCAAGTAGTCTTTGACGACTCATTACAGTCTCTAAAAACCTTTATACAAGAAAGAAATTACTCCAAGATTTTGGTCTTAGTTGATCGAAACACCAGTGATCATTGTTTACCTATTTTACAACCTATTTTGGCTGATCTCGGAAATTTTGATGTGATTGAAGTCGATCCTGGAGAAGAAAATAAGAACATTGATTTTTGTATCGGTGTATGGAATACCATGCTTGATTTTGGTGCAGATAGACACAGTCTGTTAATTAATTTAGGAGGTGGTGTGGTGACAGATATGGGTGGTTTTGCTGCTTCAACGTTCAAAAGAGGAATTGATTTTATTCAAGTTCCGACCACACTATTATCTCAAGTAGATGCATCCGTTGGCGGTAAGACTGGTATAGATTTAGATAATTATAAAAATATCATCGGTACATTTACTCAGCCTCAAGCCGTGTATATATCCAGCCTATTTTTGAAAACTCTGGAAAGAAAGCAATTGGTTTCGGGGTTTGCAGAAGTGATTAAACACGGATTGATTTTTGATGCTTCCTATTATAATACGGTCAAAAATCTTGACGTAAGTGCGATTAATTCAGAATATGTCCGACATTCGGTAGGAATCAAAAATACGGTGATCACACAAGACCCAAAGGAAAAGGGGCTTCGTAAAATATTAAATTTTGGACATACGATTGGTCATGCTATAGAAGGTTATTCATTAGTTCATGATGAGCAATCCCTACTTCATGGTGAGGCTATTGCAATCGGTATGATTTGCGAAGCTTATTTGTCGCACAAGTTGAATGGCCTTCCGTTGGAAGATCTACAAGATTTAATTGCCACATTTAGGAAAAACTTCAATGACTATAGATTTGATGATTCCATTGATCACGAGTTACTCAGTTTGATGAATAACGATAAGAAAAATCATTCCAATCAGATTGGGTTTGCTTTATTGAGTAAAATTGGATCATGTGATTATGATATTTTTGTTACGGAAGATTTAATTATTGAAAGTTTAGATTTTTATCGTAATTTAATAGCATAAACCTGATAATAGTTATGTCTAATCTTTTCAAAAAAATAGTATTCCTTTTTACAACATTTTGTGCAACTCAGGTGAGTGCTCAGGAGCGAATTTTAATTTTTTCAAAGACAACAGGATTTAGGCATGAAAGTATCGAGCATGGTGTTGCCGTATTAAAGCAATTAGCTTTACGGAATAATATGAAGGCTGATCATTCAGAAGACAGTCGCTTATTTACCGACTCTACGCTAGCAAAATACGATGCTTTAGTCTTTTTGAGCACAACGGGTGATATTTTTAATGAAAGTGAAAAAGCCGCATTTGTTCGCTTTATGCAGTCTGGAAAAGGATTTGTAGGCATACATGCCGCAAGTGATACCGAATATAGCTGGCCTTGGTATGGACAGCTTGTCGGTGGATATTTTGCTTCTCATCCAGCTGTTCAGAAAGCTAACATTAATGTTGTTGATCATGATCATTTAGCAACGAAACACTTACCTAAAGTTTGGTTTCATCGCGACGAATGGTATGATTTTAAATCAATGAAAAAAGGACTTCATATTTTAATGGAATTGGATGAGACCAGTTATAAAGGAGGAAAGATGGGAAAATTTCATCCCATTGCCTGGTATCAAGAGTTTGATGGCGGAAGATCATTCTATACCGGTCTCGGTCATACTGTAGATGCCTTTGATACTGAAAAATTTCAACAGCATATTATTGGGGGACTCCAATATGTAATGAAGAAAAAATAACAAAAGGGTAGTTCCATTAGTGTGCCCCAAATAGTGACGAACTATTTGGGGCCATTTTATTTTAGCTACCCAGTTGTTACTTTAATAGCTAATTGTATACTTTGCACCCAGCGTGTACCAAGTGCCAGGCATGGGTACTGCACCCGCTTCAATGTATTTCACATTAAACAGGTTTTGTGCATCTGCATAAATATTTAATTTGTTGATCTGATTTGCAAGACGAATATCTGATATATAGTACGATTTATACGAAAGTCGTTCATTGAAGCGATTAGCTGTGGTTAAACTCCAGTTTTTATGACTAACTGTCAAATTTACGTTAACCTGATTTCTCAAACTTTCAATAGCATATTTAGAGGCATTATTATGGTCATTCTCTATTTTAGGATTTAAGTAACTATAGCCCACTGTAGCATAATATTTTGTGTAAGCTTCTGGGGCATTCAAGTCTATACGTATATTAGCATTAAAACCCTGTACCTTATTGTGATCTATGTTTTGTGGTTGCCAAGGTTCAGTAGTTGCAGAACGCGTCCAGTCTATAAAATCATTAATTGTTCTGTAGAAATATCCAGCTTGTGCAATGATATGCGCATTCGTATATTTGACAGCCCCTTCAATTTGTTTAGCTCTTTCAGCTTGCAATTGTGGATTTCCAATGTTAGCAGGCCTTTGATTTAAATACAGATCTGTAAACGATGGTATACGTTGACTCGATCCCATATTAAAAATCAATTTCCAATTCGTATTCAGATCATATCCTAAATCTATTCCTGGAAATACTTGCCAACTGTAGTCACTGTTATAATTGACATAAGTACCCAAGTTGATATATAGATTTTTGATCATTTCAGTCTTGAATTCGATGTATCCACCATAGTTTTCACGACTGTGCTTACCTATATTGGAACTGGTTATATTTTCAAAACGACTTTCAACCCCTAATCCAAATGAACCGTAATTTTGATCGTAAGTAGCATTTAATTCTGCCATAAAAGCATTATTGTAATGTTGGCTTCTTGCTTTACTGAGGTCATGTCTAAAATAACGGTAATCGTCTTCATTATAACGATTAGAAATCCGAGGAGATAAAGTTATTGTTTCGGTGAGTTTATGTTTTGACTGTATGGTTGCAAAAGCTGTTTTAACCAATTCGTAAGATTCTTTATCTCCAGGAGAAGCGTAATAGCCATTTGCTCCAAACTGATTATCGATGTAGCCAATAGAGGTTGCAATATTATTTAAGCTATCTGGAGTATAAGTTCCTTGATAATAAATTTTATTGTTTTTTGATGCGGTGTTATAGCGCTGTCCATTTGAATCTTCATGTCCTAAATAAAGCTGCTGGTCAAACTTAGCGATCTTATTCATAATCCCCAACTGGAACCCCTTACCATAGTATTTTCCAGTTTTTGTATCCTCACTGTTTTGAAAAGAGCTTCCCGTGTATACATGAGCACTGATGAGGTTGCTCGTTGCTGATTTGGTGACAATATTAATCGCACCCGTTAAACTATTGATACCATAAATTCGAGATGCAGGACCCTTAATAATTTCAATACGTTCAATTGCTTCTGTTGGAATAGGAAGGTTAAGCGAATGATGTGCTGTTTGTGGATCAGATATTTTAGCTCCGTTTAACAGTATAAGTGTTTGCTCAAAAGACCCCCCATCAATGTTAACGTCAGCCTGCGAACCAAATGGCCCTCTTTGGCGCATATCGACACCATTTATATAGGCTAATAATTCATTAACAGAGCGTGCAGGCAACCGTTTGATATCTTCCTGCGTGATAATTTGAATATTTCTTGTTTGTTTTGTAAAAGGAATTTGCAATCGATTTTGATTGATGATCACCTCACTTAAATTTGTTGTATCTTTTAATCTTGCGACTTGATCACTATTCACTTGACTAAAAGCATAAGTAGATGCTACTAAAGCAAGTGCTAGTAGGGTAACTTTTTTACTCATAGGGCATGTCTTAAAATTTATGGGACAAAAGTAATTTCATCACGTCGTGTTTTAAGGTGCCGGTTTTTAAATTGTATCTAGTCCGGCTGATTTAGAGTTCTTCTCTACCCATATTTTTTTTATTTTTTGTATTGATCGGCGCCTCATCAATCGTCACTTTACCTATGTTTTTGAGGTTTGGTTGACCAGCTTCCACCCATGCAGAGTACCAAAATGCACCTACTTGTTGTATAGCGCCTGTCATTCTTCTTTCAACCATACCATTGAGTAGTTGATGATAAGCATTTGCATATTCATCCGAATAAGTTCTGATCAATATATTGTTTCGTTCAATGAATGCATATTTTTGATATTTTGAGAATGAATTGTTCAATTGTTTTTCAAGCATGAGTACAGAATCTACAAGTCGATTGCTTTCTTTTACGATATCCCAAGCGGTCGTTATTGGATCGCTAATAAACTGTGCCCGCCCCTTAATAAATACATATTTGTTAGAAAACATTTCGGGTAGACGACTTTCCCAGAAAGCATGTATACCTATTTGGTTAGTCAATTGTCCATTGTAATTTTTAGTGGTATGAAGCGGGACATGGGCATCCCCGATATAATGACCCAAATCTGCTGAAAATCGAATAATCTTAGGAATATCTTTATCTTTAAATGCCTGTACTAATTTGTTGTAACTGAAAGAGATTTGCCAAGGAACGATTCCAGTTAATAATAACTGTTTTTCTTGATATTTTTCTTTTGCTTTTGACCAATGTATCGGAATAGAGTCAATAGTAGGTTCATCAAAATCATCGATGTCGATATAATGACGAGTTGGTTCGAGACTATCGATGTAACATCTTTTATCTGCATCGACAGCTTTCTCACTAATT
The DNA here is from genome assembly GCF_056711605.1 of Sphingobacterium sp. MAE. Lineage (NCBI taxonomy): Bacteria > Pseudomonadati > Bacteroidota > Sphingobacteriia > Sphingobacteriales > Sphingobacteriaceae > Sphingobacterium > Sphingobacterium sp. MAE. Next base: position 1,945,680 of record NZ_CM160044.1, read on the forward strand.
AAGAGAATATTTTTCTTATAAAAGGATGCTAATGTAGGAGGTAAGGTATATACAGCATATTCATTAATTTTTTTATGTGCAAAAAATCCCCAAGAACCGCATAGAAGAAAAATAATGAATAAAGAGATTATAAAGGATAATCTTTTCATAGTTCAATAATTGGTTAATAGAAAGTAAGTTACATACTATCATTTAAAATGCCAACTATTTATTCTCGAGAAATATAAAAACCTAACCTAAATTTAACTTTAATGTCATCAAAAATTTTTATTTTGGCGATAAATAATCGCGAAGTTTATGAAAATACTTTATGCGGTACAGGGTACAGGAAATGGTCATCTCAGTCGAGCTATGGATATTGTACCTTGTTTACGTAATTTTGGAGAAGTAGATGTATTGGTTAGCGGGACACAGGCTGATTTGGTTTTACCGTTTGAAGTAAAGTATCGATTACATGGTTTGAGCTTTATCTTTGGGAAATCGGGGGGAGTAGATCTTTGGAAGACATTTATGAGTTCCACGGTTCGCAAATTTACTCAGGAGATTAAATCACTTCCTATCGAACAGTACGATCTTGTTATCAATGATTTTGAACCCATATCTGCTTGGTCGGCCCATATGAAAGAGTATCCCTGTATTGGGTTGAGCCATCAGATTGCCGCTTTAGACCCGTCCAGTCCTAAGCCCGATGATACCGATATGTTGGGTAAATTTATCATGAAAAATTATGCTCCTTCTACCTATGCTTATGGATTTCACTTCAAAAGTTATAATAAAAACATATTTACTCCGGTTATTCGAAATTCTGTTCGTGGACTCGATGTGCAAGACAAGGGGCATTATACGGTATATCTACCAGCATATGATGATGCGCATCTCTTGAAGCATCTGATGAAATTTTCAGATATCAATTGGCAGGTATTTAGTAAACATAATTCGCGCGCTTTTGATATGAAAAATGTTTCCATACGTCCTATTAATAACGATGCCTTCATCACCAGTATGGCAAGCTCTTCTGGTGTTCTATGTGGTGCAGGATTTGAAACACCTGCTGAAGCATTATTCCTACAAAAGAAATTATTGGTCGTTCCGATGAAAAATCAGTATGAACAACATTTGAATGCCGCAGCTTTAGAAGAAATGGGGGTACCTGTCATATCTAGCCTTAAGCAAAAAAATATGTTGTCCATAGAAGCTTGGTTAAATAGCAAATCTCGAGTAGTAGTGGATTATAAAAATAATACTCAAGAAATTATTACTAATATTGTGACAAAACATACTTAAAATTTTATGAAATATATTGCTTTAGCATTACTGTCTTTGGCTACACTATCGGTATCAGCACAACAGAAAAAGAAAACCGTAAAAACAACGACAACGGTAAAACCATTATTATCCTCAAAAGCAGATTCTATCTCTTATGCTTTTGGACGCGATATTGGTGGTTCTTTAAAAAGTTTAGAAATTGCCGACTGGAATAAAGAACTGATAGGCAAAGCTATCATCAGTGCACTTGATGGACAGAACTCTTTAATTGCAGAAGATCAATTACGTGTTGTGATCCAAAATGCCGTTAATGAAGCCAGAGAACTTAAAGAAAAAGAGAATCTTGCAAAAGAGCAAGCTTTTTTTACTGAAAATGCTAAGAGAGCTACAGTCAAAAGTACGGAAGAAGGATTACAATATGAAATATTGGTCGAGGGTAATGGTGAAAAGCCTAGTCGTGAAAATGAAGTAACAGTGCATTATACGGGAACCTTATTGGATGGTAAAAAATTTGATAGTTCTCTTGATCGCAATGAACCCTTGAAAATGAAGTTGGATCGTGTGATTGAAGGTTGGAAAATAGGCGTGCCACTCATGTCCAAGGGAGCCAAATATCGATTTTATGTTCCTAGCAAATTAGGATATGGAAGTCAAAATATGGGTGCAATTCCGCCAAATAGTATTTTGATATTTGATATTGAGTTATTGGATTTTGTCAAAGATGCAGTATAATAAATTAGGTAAAACAGCTATAGAAGTTTCGGCCGTCGGTTTAGGGTGTATGTCCTTAAAGGGCAGTAAGCACAAGCAAGGCATAGAGCTCATTCGTAAAGCATTTGACAGCGGGATCAATTTCTTTGATACCGCTGATTTATATGAAAAAGGATTTAATGAAATGCTCGTTGGTGAGGCCGTACAAGATTTCAGGAAGGATATTGTGCTATCAACTAAAGTTGGAAACAGTTGGCGAGCTGATGGAAACGGCTGGGATTGGAAAGCCTCCAAGCATTATATTATCAAAACAGTTGAATCATCACTATCACGATTAAAAACAGATTATATCGATCTCTATCAGCTTCATGGAGGCACTATTGAAGATCCCATAGATGAAATTATCGAAGCATTTGAAACACTCGTCGATGCAGGTAAAATTCGAACCTATGGTGTATCCTCGATCCGTCCCAATGTCATTCGACAGTATGTGGCAAAATCAAATATAAGTGCTGTCATGATGCAGTATAGTTTACTTGATCGACGTTTAGAAGAACAAATTGCCGCTTATTTGTTGGAAAATCAAGTGTCGATATTGGCTAGAGGAGCAATCGCAAAAGGAATGTTAATCAATAAACCAGCTGAAAGTTTTTTACAATATAGTTCCAGTGAAGTGCAGCATATCATCCGCAATCTGAATGCTTTTGCTAAAAGACACGAAGTTAACAACCTCACCGCTGCGCTATCTTTTGTACTATCCAATGAAGCCGTGACTTCCGCGTTATTGGGCATAAATACCCCATTGCAAATGACCGAATTTATTCAAATTAAAGAACAGATTCGTCTTTTAAGTTTAACAGAAAAAAAAGAATTGTTAAGCGGTGTCCGTGCATTATATTTTACGGAGCACCGTTAATTTAGGAGGTGAAATAAGTTTGTATAATACGTTCCAGATCTTCTTTTGTATCGACAGCGATTGTTTCATGCTCTGTTTCCGCCGTTTGGATGGTATATCCATGCTCGATCCAGCGCAATTGTTCTAAAGCTTCTGTCTCTTCCAAAGATCCTATAGGAAGCGCTGTAAGTTTTTTTAAAACAGCGGTTCTATAACCATATATTCCAATATGTTTATAAAAAGTATGTTTTGAGAGCCATTGCTCATGTTCTACGCCTCTCAAGTAAGGTATCGTTTGTCTCGAGAAGTAAATTGCTTGTTCCTGAGCATTACGTACCACTTTTGGGATATTGACATTAAACAATTCTTCCGTTGTATGAATTTTTTTGACAAGCGTAGCTATTTGTGTATCCTCCTTATTAAAACAAGATGTGAGTAATTCGATCTGTAGCGGATTTATAAACGGTTCATCTCCTTGAATATTGATTGCGATATCAAACCCACTGATCTTAGATACCACCTCTGCACAACGATCTGTTCCAGATTGATGTGCAGATGATGTCATAGCGACATTTCCAGCAAAGCTACGCACATGCTCAGCTATCCGCTCATCATCTGTTGCTACGATGACCTCATGCAGACAACTTGCACTTTTTACTTGTTCATATACACGTTGAATCATGGATTTACCAGCGATATCAATTAATGGTTTTCCAGGAAATCTGGAAGAAGCATACCGTGCAGGAATAATACCTATTACCTTCATTATTTTAGCTTTAAAAGTAAAGCCAGTTTCTATCAAAAACTGGCTTATGAATTATATTATCCTATGTTGATTAAAACAAACCAAATAATTGGGATTCAATTTTTTCAACGATAGTACCTAAATCTTCTGGATTCTTTGTAAAATCTAAATTATCTTTATCAAGAATCATCAACTTACCCTCCTTGTAATTATCGATCCATTTATCATATTTCTCATTCAATTTGGATAAATAATCTAAACGAATGCCAGACTCATAATCGCGTCCACGAACCTGAATATTATTGACCAGGGTAGGGACTGAGGCTTTTAAATATATTAATAAATCAGGAGGTTTGATATAATGTATGATACTTTGAAAAATGTTACTATAATTTTCAAAATCACGCGCACTCATCAATCCCATATCATACAAATTTTCAGCAAAGATATAAGCATCTTCGTAAATTGTACGATCTTGGATCATATCAATATTTGTTTTTTGCAATTCGACAATTTGTCTAAAGCGACTATTCAAGAAAAAAATCTGCAAATTAAATGACCAGCGCTTCATGTCAGCATAAAAATCCTCTAAGTATGGATTATTGTCTACTGCTTCAAATTGAGGTTCATATTTAAAATGATCCGCTAATAATTTTGTTAGGGTTGTTTTTCCGGCACCAATATTTCCGACAATAGCAATATGCATATTTTTGGGTTTAAATTCTTAATAAAATCTTTTAATACCAATGATCTCGCGCACCTCTTTCAATGTTTTACGAGCTGATTCACCAGCTTTTTCGGCACCTAGCTTAGCCACTTTAGCAATATAATCATTGTCATTTGATATATCTTCAATTCGCGAACGCACCGGTTCAGTCGTGTTGACCATATCTTCTGCTAGTTGCTTCTTAAAGTCACCGTACCGAATGGCGCAATTATTATATAAATCTTCAAAATGTTGTAAGGTATCAGCACTTGAAACCACTTTCATCAAATCAAATAAATTTTGAATAGATTCTGGTTTAGGTTGGTTCATTTCCGTAGGACCTGAATCTGACACAGCACGCATGACTTTTTTGCGAATCACATCTGCACTATCCGATAGATAGATGCAATCTGCTTCACCGTTAGATTTGCCCATTTTACCTTGTCCTGCCAATCCTGGTATTTTAACAAGTTTATCCGAATAACTAAAAGCAAACGCTTCTTTAAAGTAATCGACATCGTACAAGCGATTAAAACGATTACCAAATGTTCTGGTCATTTCCAAATGTTGCTCTTGGTCTTTGCCAACAGGAACTTTTGTACCATGATGAAGTAAGATATCACAAGCCATCAAAACAGGGTAGGTAAGCAGTCCGGCATTGACATTATCGGGATTGCTACGTACTTTATCTTTAAAAGCTGTTGCACGTTCGAGCTCACCTAAATAAGCATTCATATTCATATACAAGTATAATTCGGAGACTTCTGGTACATCCGATTGTACATATATTGTTGATTTTTCAGGGTCTATACCAGCCGCAAGATACTCCACAATCACTTGGCGAACGGTAGTTTGAAGACCGTGAGGTGTTGGGTGAGTCGTTAAAGAATGTAAATCGGCAATGAAAAAATAACAATTATATTCATTTTGCATTTTCACAAAATTGCTTAATGCGCCGTAGTAGTTTCCTAAATGTAATTTTCCGGTACTTCTAATACCACTGACAACAGTTTCCATATTGCTTGCGAATTTAAGTATAAATTCCTTAAATATTGTTCTGCTGACTTTTTCTTTTCCTTTTTTTCTTTTACTTTAATTTAGGTTAGGGTCAATACCGCTAGAGCTGCGGAAATACTTATTCTAGTTAACGATCACTAGAATAATTGCAACTTAAGGTTAAAAATAAAATTTCATCCATAACTTCATCCATTTTAATCGATCTCTACATTGTCGCTAGAAAATCCAGTTCAGTTTTCTAATTTTAGTAATGTTTTTAGGCTTTTAGTAGGTCATTTAAAACTTATTGTTTGTTAAGCTATAACGAGCCTAAATAGTAGATCTGCCGCTAACTTGGCGGTATGATTATCATAATCATACTCTGGATTAAGTTCTGCAATATCTATACTTACGAGCTTTTCAGAAGCAATGATATGCGTATATATGTCAAGGAAAAATGCGTCGGGAACAATACCATTAAAGGCAGCCGCACTAACTCCTGGAGCATAGCTTGCAGCAAATACATCCAGATCTATTGTTAGATATAGATGATCAATCCCGCTGATGAATGCATCGATTTGATCTAGGATTACTTTTTTATTGCGATCCCGAAAATCTTGTGACTCTATCCAATTAATTTGATACTCTCTTGCGGTATCAAATAAAACTTGAGTATTGCTGATCTTTTGTATCCCAATAGGTAGGTAATTCAGCTGTTTTTCCAATTGTGCGATCTGATAGAAACCCGTACCTGATGTTGGGATTTCATGTTGCGGTTTCCTGATGTCAAAGTGAGCGTCAAAATTAATGATGCCAAGTTTATTCTTGTAATTAGCTTTGAGACCTAAGTAATGGCCAAAGGTGATTTCATGTCCACCCCCCAGTACGATCGGGAATCCTCCACGCTGTAGAATAAGGTGGATCACAAAACCAAGTGCATCTTGGGAATTTTCCAGTTGCTTATCTTTGCAATGGATTGTCCCAGCATCAATCAGCTTCGTTTTCTTATTCCGAAATACAGGAAGGTTTGCAAGCGTTTGCTTTAAGATTTCAGGACCCTTTGCCGCACCGGGCCTCCCCAGATTTCGCAACACACCCTCATCACATGCAAAACCTAGTAGCACATAACTGCCGCTAAGATCCAGCTCATCCCTGAGATCAATGCAATGAATAATTTGATGCCATCTTAAATGCTCCTCTGTCGTACCATCTATACGACCAGACCATTTTTTTAAATCTGCCCGATCATAATAGGTCCAATGCCTAGTCTCCATATTCTTCAAAAATTTGATTTATTGCTGCTGTTTCAACACGATTTGCCAACGTTACTTTTAGGGATTTAGTTCTTGCCAATTCGACTTCAATAGCCTGTCTAGCCGTATCATTTCGAGCCCATGCACGACGTGCTATACCATTGTTCACATCATAAAAAAGCATATTTTCGAGTTTTCGATCTGCATCTTCAGAGCCATCCAACAACAAACCAAAACCGCCATTAATAACCTCACCCCAACCAACACCACCACCATTGTGAATAGAGACCCAAGTCGCTCCTCTAAAGCTATCACCGATGACATTATGGATAGCCATATCTGCTGTAAATTTGCTTCCATCATAGATGTTACTAGTTTCCCTGTAAGGAGAATCTGTTCCGCTGACATCGTGATGATCTCTTCCCAGTACAATTGGAGCACTTAATTCGCCATTTCGGACAGCCAGATTAAATGCTTTTGCTATTCGTATTCTACCGATCGCATCAGCATACAAGATTCGAGCTTGAGAGCCTACAACCAGTTTATTTTGGTCAGCTTGTTCAATCCATTTGATATTATCCCCCAATTGTTGCTGAATTTCGGCATAAGCTGTGTTTTGTAAGTCTTTTAGAACGTTTAATGCTATTTGATCTGTCGTTTTTAAATCATCTGGATCCGCAGAAGTACATACCCAACGAAAAGGGCCAAATCCATAATCAAAGCACATCGGTCCTAAAATATCTTGTACATAAGAAGGGTAACGGAAATTGATACCATCCGTTGCCATTACCTCTGCTCCGGCACGGCTACTTTCTAGTAAAAAAGCATTACCGTAATCGAAGAAGTACGTGCCTCGTGCGACATGATCGTTGATTGCCTTCACGTGACGAATTAACGATTGTTGTACTTCTCTTTTAAATTGTTCCGGTTTTTCCGCCATCAAGACATTCGACTCTTCAAAGGTTAATCCGATAGGGTAGTAGCCACCTGCCCAAGGATTATGCAAAGAAGTTTGATCAGAACCTACGGTAATCTGAATGTCGGCGTGCAGGAAAGATTCCCAGACTTCGATGATATTGCCTATATAAGCGATGGCAACAATTTGTTTGTCTTCAATAGCTTGCCTCACAAAAGTAATGAGTTCATGCATATTTTCTATTAATACATCTACCCATCCTTGCTCATATCTTTTGCGAGCAGCAGCAGGATTAACCTCTGCGCAGACGGTAATGCAGCCAGCTATATTGCCCGCTTTAGGTTGTGCACCACTCATTCCCCCCAATCCCGAAGTCAAAAATACCTTGCCATGTATACTTTCCTCTTTTGACAATTGCTTTCGAAAAGCATTCATGACCGTTATGGTAGTACCGTGGACGATACCTTGGGGTCCGATGTACATATAGGAGCCAGCTGTCATTTGACCATACTGTGTCACACCCAGGGCATTATACTTCTCCCAATCATCAGGTCTAGAATAATTTGGAATCATCATACCATTGGTAATCACAACCCTTGGAGCATCTTTTGACGAAGGAAATAATCCCATAGGATGACCGCTATACATGTGCAGCGTTTGATTATCGGTCATTTGAGCTAAGTATTGCATGGTCAATACATACTGTGCCCAATTTTGAAACACAGCACCATTTCCACCATAGGTGATGAGCTCATGAGGATGTTGTGCAATAGCGGGGTCGAGGTTGTTCTGAATCATCAGCATGATACTTCGCGCTTGAAGACTTTCGCCAGGATAGTCCGCAATTGGTCTTGCATACATCGTATAGCTGGGGCGAAAACGATGCATGTAGATACGTCCAAATTGTACTAATTCTTGAAGAAACTCTTTTCCCAATTCGACATGCCAATCCATAGGAAAATAACGAAGCGCATTTTTTATCGCTAATTTTTTCTCTTCTTTGGATAAGATGTCTTTACGTTTAGGAGCATGACTTACACTCGCATCATAAGCAACTTTTGGAGGTAAATGCTTAGGTATTCCCTGTAATATTTCGTCTTTAAAAGTTAACATGTTTCATCTCCTTTTATATAAATCAAAGTTCCTTTCTTCCATACCTGAATAGGTTTTAAAGTACCTTGGCTGTAAGTGATATTTTGATAATTATTGGTTTTGTAGACAACAAAATCAGCAAATTCTCCCTTTCGCAGTCTTCCCCGGTCGCTCAAATGGAGCGCTTGAGCAGCCCGGTATGTAATTGCAGCAAAGAGTTCAGCATTTGACAATTTTTCTGCAGTTGCTAGAATAGTAGCCTGTATCATGAGTTGACCCATTGGCGCAGATCCCGGATTCCAGTCAGTAGCAATAGCTAAGCAGGCCCCGCGGTCCAAGAGCTTTCGAGCAGGAGTGAACGCGCAACCGATACCAATTGACGCACCTGGCAATGCGACAGCAACAGTATGGCTATTTGCCAATAATTCAATTTCCAAATCGGTTGATGCTTCCAGATGATCTGCACTTACTGCTTCAAATCGAACTGCAACCGCAGATCCTGATGTTGAAAATTGATCAGCATGTACCGTGATGTCAAAGCCCATTTCTTTAGCTTTGCTGAAGTACTGTTCAATCTGATCGGCAGTGAAAGCACTTTTTTCAATAAAGGCATCAATTCTGTTGGTCAGCTGTTCACTTTTTAATACTGGGAAAAGCTCATGAGCGATTTCATTCAGGTAGTCTTTACTGCTACCCGTATAGTCTTTGGGCTTCATATGAGCTGCTAGACAAGTCGGAATCAAGTCAACTGAAAGAGCTTGTTGTGCTTTTTTGATGGCACGCAGTATTTTTAGTTCCTCTTTGATGGATAACCCATATCCACTTTTAACTTCAATAGTGGTGATTCCTTGTGCTAATAATTCTTTTGCATAGTGGACGATATGTGCAGTCAAGTCCGATTCGCTGGCCGCTCGAGTATGCAGTACGGTACTCCAGATACCTCCACCTGATTCTGCAATTTCAAGATAGCTGGCACCAGCATTTCGTAATGCAAAGTCATTTGCTCGATTTCCAGCAAATGCTAGGTGCGTGTGGCAGTCGATATAACCTGGGACACATACGGTATCGCCTTCCGTCAATAGCAGTTCTGCCTCGTTATGTACACTTTTTTTTAAATCATGATAGTCGCCAATCGCGACTATTTTACCGTCTTCAACCACTATGCCAGCGTTTTTCGCAATTTCGATCTGATCATCTCCTAACGCTCCTTTTAATGGCGTTTTATCAAATGATAGCAATTGAGAGAAGGGACCAATTAATATTTTATCCATTATTAAAAATTATTAAAATATTCGTGATGTAATCCGTGATAAGGCACATGTTGCTCCTCCGCTATTTGTTTTGCAACCTGCACCAAGCATCCTGAAGAAATAAGTTGTTGCGCAGCAGAAAGAATATCTTCCATCATTTGATCTTCCGTTATATGTGGTATCACTTTTCTGATTTCCTCATGCACTGCTTCCATAATAGCTGTCGATTGGAGTGGTTTATGAAAATCAAAAGCCTGTGCCGCACAGATGAGTTCGATACTCAGTATATTGCCGACATTATTGATGACTTGTAGCAATTTTCGCGCGCCGATAGATCCCATGCTCACATGATCCTCTTGTCCTAATGATGTTGGGATGCTGTCAGCACTGGACGGAAAGCATAATCCTTTATTTTCACTTGCCAATGCCGCAGTACTATATTGTAAGATCATAAAACCTGAGTTGAGGCCAGTTTCTTTCAATAGTAATTTGGGCACATTTGGTGTATCACCTTCCAGTGAAAGATAGACGCGTCTATCAGAAACGTTTCCGATTTCAGAGATCGCCAATGTCGCATAATCAATAGGAAGTGCAATCGGCTGACCGTGAAAACTTCCCCCACTAATAGTCAATTCACTGTCGATAATAATCGGATTATCTGTTACAGAATTGATCTCAATTTCAATGGTATCTTTTAAATGTAACCATGCGTTGCGCGATGCACCATGTATTTGCGGAATACAGCGTAAGGAATAAGGATCTTGAACACGCGAACAATTATGGTGAGAAGTCACTATTTCCGAATCCTGTAATAAGTTATAGATAGTACTTGCTACGTATTGGTTTCCTTTGTAAGGTCTAAGTTGATGGAGTTGTGCAAAAAAGGGTTTGATCGATCCATTTAAACCCTCTATCATCAATGTTGCAATCAGATCTGCATTTTCAAGTAAATTATGCATTTCTGAGACCGCTTTAACAGCATGTGCCGCCATAAATTGTGTTCCATTTATGAGCGCTAACCCTTCCTTGGCACCCAATGTAATCGCATTCGTTCCCAATAATGCTAATACCTCTGAAGTTTGTCGTATCTCATTTTGATACCAAACTTTTCCTAATCCAATTATTGGTAAAAATAAATGGGAGAGCGGGGCAAGATCTCCAGAAGCACCTACAGATCCTTGCTTGGGAACGATCGGGACGATATCATGATCAATAAACCATATCATGCGTTCCAATGTGGTCAACTGAATCCCCGAATATCCTTTAGCAAGCGCATGCACCTTTAAGATCATCATCAATTTGGACAATTGCTTATCGATCGGTTCTCCGACACCCACGGCATGACTTTTTAAAATATTTTCTTGTAATTTTTTAGTGTCTGCAGGATTGATTAACGTAGTACATAACGGTCCAAATCCAGTATTGATACCATACACTATTTTATTAGAATCAACTGTATCTTGCACATATTGAGCGCTTTGTACGACCTTTTCTATAGTTGATGCAGTGAGTTCTCCTTTAATACGTCCTGTCGCAAGTTGCATGGCGATAGAACAAGTTAATTGATCATTGCCGTATTGAAATATTTTTAGTTTATTTTCCATTGAATAAATTGTATTAAACGTGTATCCACATCTTTGGATAAATTTGCTGCACGCGACTTGATTATTTGGTTTTGAGCAGCCATATTATTTTAAGCTTTTTAAAATCATGAAGAATCATATTGCGAAATACAGTAAGCCTATTTTTTAGATTTCACGTACGCCGATTATACCATTGTCGCAGGATAAAAAATACTTTGCCCGCTATGATTTCATTCTATTATCTCAAATTTAACTGATATCTTTAATGATTATAAATACCAATTTTGACAAGTGTTGATTACTATGAGTTATCAAATAGAATTGAGGCATCTTTATTATTTTAAAGTCTTAGCAGAGGAATTACATTTTAGAAAAGCAGCTGAACGACTTTATATCTCCCAACCGGGGTTATCGCGCCAGATCAAACAAATGGAAGATATCTATCAGGCTGTTTTATTTGATAGGGGTAAACGCTATGTGCGATTGACCGGAGCAGGAGTATATCTAAAAAAGGAAGTAGATCTTTTATTCAGCCACATGGATAAGATGACACGTGAGCTCCGTATTATGGGATCTGACGATCTTACGGAACTTCGTCTTGGCTTTATTGGATCTGCTGTTCAATCTGTCCTTGCTAAAGTATTGGTCCATCTGAAACATGATTTCCCTTTAGTAGAAGTCGACTTGCAGGAACTATCGAATGAAATGCAGATTGCAAAGGTATTGAAAGAAGAATTAGATTTTGGATTTGTTCGATTAGATGATTTTCCAAAAGGAATTCATCATATTGCCATCGTCAAAGAGCACTTTTCTTTAGTTGTTCCAGGAGATTACCCCATTCAGCAGGCAAACTTCACCAGTGTGAGTGAATTCAAGAATGAACCCTTTATTCTTTTTTCAAAAGACTATAGTCATTCCTATTATGATTTAGTGATGAGCATTTTTAAAGATGCGGCATTTGATCCGCATGTAGCTTTACGTACAGTCAATGCCTTGACCATCTTTAATCTTGTGGAACAGGGGTTAGGAGTAGCGATTGTTCCAGCCTCATTAAAAAAAGGTTATACTTCAAAAGTGAAATTTATTGATTTAATCCATATTAAGCAAAGGACCACCTTATCATTGATCTATAATGCCAGTGTCAGCCATCCGGGAATTGATCTTTTCTTAAATGTGGTACAAAAGGAACTTAGTCTTTCTCAGTAAAACCGAATCTGAAAAAATCTAATAATCGATATTCTTGCCATCTATTATTTTAAGATTGAAAGGTACCCTCTGCGTGCTTTTTCTATGAGTCAAATCCCTGTTAAACAATATTTAATTGTTGTTATTATCAGTATTTGGGAGATTAGTAATTTAATTTTTTTTATATTTATACCCAAACTAAACCAAGGGGAGGGAGAAAGCATATGCCAGTAAAAATACCAGATAATTTGCCAGCTATTGAGCTATTAAAAAAGGAAAATATTTTTGTAATGAGCGATCTGAGAGCCAACGAACAAGACATTCGTCCCATGAAGGTGCTCATTCTAAATTTAATGCCGTTAAAAATTACAACAGAGACCGATTTTATTAGATTATTGTCAAATAATCCATTGCAGGTTGAAGTCGAATTTTTACGATTGGATACTCATATGTCTAAAAATACTCCTCAGGAGCATTTAGAGCTATTTTATAAGTCTTTTTCAGCAATAGAAGATCAGTATTATGATGGTATGATCATTACAGGTGCGCCTGTCGAGATGATGCCTTTTGAAGAAGTTAACTATTGGGATGAAGTCACCCGTATTTTCGACTGGGCAAAAAAACACGTCACTTCAACCTTATATATTTGCTGGGCATCACAAGCGGCACTCTATCACTTTTATGGAGTTGAAAAAAGCCCATTGGCTGAAAAGCTATTCGGCGTGTTTAAGCATACCACTTTAGATAAAACCAATCCATTATTCAGAGGCTTTGACGATGAATTTTTCATCCCACACAGTAGACATACCACGATATTAAAATCAGAAATTGAAAATAAACCAGAAATTGAACTATTGTCCGAGTCGCCAGAAGCAGGCTTAGCTATTTTATCATCACGCGGTGGAAGAGAATTTTATTTGACAGGACATTCCGAATACGCTCCCTTGACTTTGCATACAGAATATATGCGTGATGTAGAGAAAGGGCTCGAGATAGAGGTTCCAGATAATTACTACTTAAACAATGACCCAGCTCAAGGACCTTTGGTCAGATGGTCAGGACATGCTAATTTGTTGTTTAATAATTGGTTGAATTATTATGTTTATCAAGAGACTCCATTCGATCTCAACGAACTGGAAACATTAGAAGATATTAAAAGACAAAACTAATCTCAAGTTTAATCATAAAGTAAAAAAGCCTTAAAATATAGCAGATCATATCCGCTATATTTTAAGGCTTTTTTTTATCTATAGTGAGTTTTACATATCAAAAAGATCCGAAAGTTCAGGTTTATTACGATTTCGCTAATTTTTTCGCCTCATTCCAGTAGACGTCCATTTCCTCCAAAGTCATATCCTGTAGGTTCTGTCCATTTTCACCTGCTCTTTGTTCGAGATAAGTAAAGCGGCTGATAAATTTTTTATTTGTACGCTCCAATGCATTTTCAGGATTAATACCAATATGCCTTGCATAATTTATTAATGAAAATAGCAAATCTCCAAATTCACCTTCTGCTTTATCGAGATCTGATTCTTCTGGTTTGTCAATATCGTACTCAGCCTTAAATTCAGCTAATTCTTCCTCCACTTTAGCCCAGACTTCCTTCTTGTCTTCCCAGTCAAATCCTACTCCACGAACTTTATCTTGGATCCGATACGCTTTTACCAAAGCAGGTAGACCATGAGGTACACCAGATAATACAGATTTGTTTCCCTCTTTTAGCTTAAGCGTCTCCCAGTTTTGTTTTACTTGATCCTCATTCTCCACATTGATATCGCCATATACATGCGGATGACGGCTGATCAGCTTGTCACAGATGCCATTTAAGACATCCACAATCGTAAAGCGATTTTCTTCTTCCGCGATACGGGCATAAAATACCAAGTGCATCATCACATCACCCAATTCTTTTTTGATCTCTGGGTAATCTTCGTCCAAAATAGCATCTGTAAGTTCATAGAGCTCCTCGATCGTGAGGTGACGCAATGATTCCATCGTTTGTTTTTTGTCCCAGGGACAAGCTACACGAAGCGTATATAAGACATCTAATAATCGTTGAAAAGCAGTTGCTGGAGTCGACTCGCTAGCAGGAATGGGATAGCTCATAGTGAAAAATTTAATGTAAAATTAGGGATTTAATGATGAAAAATACAAACTTCTATATTATTCTGGCTAGTGACTCAGCAAGGATGGTGACGCTTTTTTCCATTTCTACTTCATTCAAATTGCCAAATCCTACTCGTATTGCTGTCATATCCTTCGCTTGGTACAAGATAGTTTTAGGTAAAAATAGATTCGCCCTAGCGCATTCCTTTCTCAACTGGATTAAATTTATATTTTTAGACCAATTGGTCCAAAGTGCAAGTCCGCCATTAGGGATCTCAAAATCTACATATTCATGCAGGTCACGGGCAAATAAATAACTCATATAATTGCGTCTTTCTTTATAAAGTTTTATCGATTTTTTTAACGATCGGTGTATTTCACCTTCCTCTATCAGATCGCTTAGCACTTGTTCCATCACAAAATCACCTTGATGATCCATCATATTTAACAGCTTTTGTAGCTCTAAAATCAGATTTTCAGGAGCGACGATAAAGCCAGTTCTAAAGCCCGGTGCTAACGATTTGCCAAAGCTGCCGGTGTAGATGACCATACCATCATAATCTACAGTCGCCATGGGCATAAGGGGAGCCTCATTATAATGAAACTCATAATCATAATCATCTTCAATGACCGCAAAACCATATTGGGAAGACAGATGTAGTACCGCCGTTCTTCTCTGCGGGCTCAGCGTTACTGTAGTCGGATAATGATGATGCGGAGTAAGATAGAGAAGTCTTATTTTGTGTGTTTGACAGATCTGCTCAAGAGCTTCGATCACAATACCATCATGATCTACAGGTATAGATTTAATTCTTGCACCAGCTTGCTGAAAAATCATATTCGCTGCAAAATAACTGGGCTGACCGACAATGACCAGATCATGCGCTTGCAAGAGAGTTTGAGCAATGATATAAGTACTCATTTCGACAGAGCGCGTTATTAAAAGATTTTTAGGTTGGATGTGTAACCCTCTGCTTTGGTTTAAAAAGTTGCACAATTGTTCTCTAAAAGATGCCGGTCTGTTTTGGTCGATGGAACCTAGATATTTTAAGTTTTTTTTTCGCTTTAAGTTTGCCGTATAAAATTTGGATAGCTGGTAAATGGGAGAAAGCCTGCTGTCGGCAATACCATCATCAAATTTCAGTACACACATACTGGGTTCGAAAGGATTTTCTAATATGGTGCTCTTTTCAAATTCATAACCTGTCTGCCCAGCATACTGTTTCTGTACTACTGTACCAGATCGTTCGATATTTTTCTTTGCTTTCGTAGAATTTTTAAGAACAAACGATCCAATGTTCGCTTTGACGTCAATCCATCCTTGTGCCTCAAGTTCCTGCAAAGCTGCTACGACGGTGTTACGATGGATGGATAAAGTGTGAGCCAGTTGTCGGCTCCCTGGTAATTTCGTTCCGATAGGTATAAAACCTCGTTGGATAGCCTGAATAATTTGCTGTGCCAATTGTACATAAATAGCAGTGCTATCCTGTCTATTTAAGTGGATAAAGCTATTAAAAGGAATTTGCCCCGGACTATTCATTTGCCATATAAATTGAATTTATCAAATAGTCCGGAAAGTTAAGTATTATTACTTTATTGTCGGCACCAGAGTTTAGGTTTCTACTATTTACGTTTTAATCTTGATTCTTCCAGATCAAGCGTATATTCTAAGTCTTTGATAATACTACTATCATAATGCTTTTCTTCACGTATTTTATAAAGTCCATTTCTTCTAATGGCAACAATTTCTAACATGATTTTATTATAGAGACTCCTTACCGCAGTCAATTGAGCACAGTTATCATCCTGTTTTGCACTTTCAGAAACCGAGATACTTCTTTGTAATTGCTCTTTTATTCGCGCAATTGTTTCATATTCTTCCATTTCTTTGCTATAATTCTGATCTAAATATGCGATAGATTCTTTTGCTAACAATACACGAATTTCGTCGATCTGATTTTCGACAGGTTCCTCAATATCAATTTCATCTATCTTGATAAGTTTTATTAAAATAGGAAGCGTCAATCCCTGAAAAACTAATGTAATCAAAATAACAACGAAGGTGATAAAGAGAATTAAATTGCGATGCGGAAAAGGGTCTCCATTATTTAAAGTTAATGGTATTGCCAATGCAGATGCAAGAGAAACAACACCACGCATGCCCGCCCAGCCTACGATCAAAGGTAATTTCCAACCTGGACTCTTTTCTCTAACCCTTATTTTTTTGGATAACATGCGAGGAAGAAATTCGGATAGATATACCAATACTATACGCAGCACGATAACAATAGCACTAATGATTAAAGCATAGTTAATCGCCTCTCCTTGAGAATATGCTCCTAATCCGGCCACAATGACCGGTAATTCCAGTCCGATCAAAATAAATACAAATCCATTCAATAAAAAACCTAAAGTAGCCCAAACTTCTTTGGTTTGGATGCGGGTATGATAGTTCAGATAGTCACCAGAACGAAAGGATAAAAACAATCCGCCGCTCACGACTGCCAATACACCAGACCACTGGAAATGCTCTGCCACGATATACATGATATAGGGAGCTATCAGTGTGATAGGAGTGGAGATGCTGGAAGATTTAGCGACGTAGCGTAAAAATAAATATAAGATATGTGCGACAGCCAAACCTACGACAACACCCATGATGGATAATACCACAAATTCTGATGCTGCTTTCTGAAACACAAATTGACCAGTCAGAATAACAGCAACCGCAAATCTAAATACAGTTAGCGAAGCAGCGTCATTGACGAGACTTTCACCTTCTAATAATGTGATACCTCGCTTTGGAATTTTGACCCCCTTCAATACCGATGTCGCTGCAACAGCATCTGGAGGAGAAATAATGCCCCCTAACAAAAATCCCAATGCAAGGGTAAATCCAGGAATAATATTGACAGAGAAATAAGCGATCGCAATCGAAGTAAAAAATACTAGTCCAAAGCCTAAACTTATTATTGATCGACGCCACTTTTTTAGGCTATCCCAGTTCGTATACCAAGCCGCTTCAAAAAGTAGGGGTGGTAAAAAAACTAAAAATACCAAATCAGGATTGATGCTTATTACAGGCATTCCTGGGATAAGTGATATTCCTAAACCTCCAATAACCAATAAAATGGGATAAGAGATTTTTATTCTTTGACTGATCACAAATAGCATCGCCATCACAAAAAATAATGATAATACTAATAAGACATTCTCCTCTATCATGAGTTTTTAATTATTACTGAACGGGTTCTAAATTTAAGATACAAAGTTAAAAACATTCATTTATTGTATTCTATAAGATCGGTATAAAATATTCCTGGAGATTATTTTGAGAGATTTTTATTTTCATCTCTTCAGCTACTCATGATTTCAATACCCTTACTGACAGATACAAGCCTCTGCAGCCCTTATCTCTGAGAGATATCAAAAAGAATATAAAATCCGTAAGTATCTGCGGATGCTTATGTATTTTTGCAAAAAAAAATTAATGAGTGCACTACTTCGATATTTAAATCCACATGGGAAAATCAATTACAGGGTAGAGATTTTAGCTGGATTGACTGTTGCGATGACGATGATTCCCGAATCGTTGTCTTTTGCCATACTAGCAGGACTTTCTCCTTTAACAGGGTTGTATGCTGCTTTTATAATGGGTATCGTGACCGCTGTTTTAGGCGGTCGACCGGGTATGATATCGGGAGGAGCAGGGGCTACAGTTGTCACCCTGATCGCCTTGATCAGTATGCATGGTGTAGAATATTTATTTGCAACAGTTGTATTGGCGGGTATTATTCAGTTTCTTGTAGGCGCTTTTAAATTTGGGAAGTTTGTGAGACTGATACCACAACCCGTGATGTTTGGTTTTTTAAATGGGTTAGCAGTTATTATTTTTATGTCGCAAGTGGAGCAGTTTAAGACAGTCGATGCCTCGGGAGTCACGCATTGGTTGTCTGGACCATCTGCCTATATCATGCTCGGTTTGACGCTATTTGCAGCATTTGTCGTATATGTATTTCCTAAAATATCAAAAACGATCCCAGCTTCCTTAATCGCGATATTGGCGACTTTTTTAGTGGTATATATCTTCCGCATCGATACCAAAACGGTAGGTGATATCGCATCTGTAAAAGGAAATTTACCCGCGTTCCATATACCAGAATTACCCTTCAGCTGGGAAACTTTGATGATTATCTTTCCATTTTCACTGATTATGGCTTCAGTAGGGCTCATTGAGTCCTTGTTGACCTTATCGATGGTGGATGAGTTGACCAATACAAAAGGCAATGCCAATAGAGAGGCAATGGCGCAAGGTGCAGCTAATCTGGTCAATGGTTTCTTTGGAGGGATGGGCGGTTGTGCCATGGTCGCACAAACCTTGGTCAATATCAATGCAGGGTCTCGGTCACGTTTGTCTGGTATTATTGGTGCGCTGACTATTTTAACCATTATTTTAGTCGCATCCCCATTGATAGAACAAATACCCATGGCAGCATTGGTAGGCGTGATGATGGTCGTCGCTATTGGCACTTTTCAATGGGTCTCTTTCCGTATTATCACCAAGATGCCAAAGTCTGATATTTTTGTGGGTATGTTGGTTGCTTTGATTACGATTGTACTCCACAACTTAGCGTTAGCTGTTCTCGTTGGAGTAGTTATTGCCGCATTGGTATTCGCCTGGGATAATGCGAAGCGTATCCGTGCCCGAAAAACAATTGATGCAGCAGGAAATAAAGTATATGAAATATATGGACCTTTATTTTTTGGATCGGTAACAGGATTTTTAGAAAAGTTTGACATAAATGATGATCCTCAATATGTGATTGTTGATTTTAAAGAAAGTAAGATCACCGATATGAGTGCTATTGATGCGGTCAATAAACTTGCGGAGAAATATCAGAGTCAATCCAAAATACTCCGATTGCGACATTTGAGTGAAGACTGTAAAGCGATATTGAAAAAAGCAGACAGCCCTGTACTCATCGAGACTTCTGAAAACGATCCCACTTACCGGGTCATGCCTAAATAATTTTTTTGCTACTGACAATAGGCTGTCAATATCCCCGCTATTTTTGAAGTATCAATTAAAAATAAGCGATATGAATACAGTAGCAATTATTTCGAAAGAAGAATTATTAAAGCATTGGTTGGGGCATAGAAACCTGACTAAAAGAACCATTGAGAAATTTCCTGAAGCAGAACTTTTCAATTATGCCGTACCAGGTATGCGTACATTCGGTGAAATGGTCAATGAGCTCATCTCGATTGCAGTTCCGGGTTTGAAAGGTATTGTTCATAAACAGGTAGAAGCATATACCGAAGGAATGAAATACACGACTAAGGCGGACATATTAGCCGTTTGGGACCAGCATACAGAAGAACTTAAAGAATTATGGTCACAATTGAAAGAGGATGAATTTCATCAGACATTTAATTTATTTGGTCAATATGAATTCCCTATTATTGATAATATCTTATATTTTATAGATAACGAAGTGCACCATCGCGGGCAGGGTTTTGTATATCTACGAGCATTAGGCATTGAGCCTCCATTTTTTTGGGACCGTTATACCAAATAGAAAATTTTTAATCATCAATACTTCCGAAAAGGCGAAACACTTTTTTGGAAGTATTGATTATGTCAAGCGTTTGATCTGTAATTGTAGCAGAGATTTGACCGTATCTTTAAGCGATTGTGGACTGATGATATCAGCACGATCACCAAACATAAGAAACCATCTTGCAAAACCCATATCTGCATTTTTTACATCAAAAATCATTTCAATACGATCACCTTTAATGCTTTCTTCCTTAAAACCAAAATATTTGCGTTCCCAATGTAGATAATGGGCAAACAGCCGATCGACCTGTATAACCACTCTAGTAATTATTGCATCCAATTCTCGTTCAGCTAAATACTCTTCCAACGGGGGATGCTGTTTAAACTGCATCTGATCCAATATTTTGATATCCGAAATACGGTCGCTTCTAAATTGACGGTAATCATTTCTAACTAAACAAAAAGCATAGATATACCAATGATTACTTTCATGGAATACCCCGATAGGTTCGATTTCCCTAATAGTAATATCAGATTGATAAGCTGCCTGATAACCAATTTGCAATACATTTTTCTGTGCGATACACTGGAAAAGCAGGGTTAGCGTATTGGGTAAAGCTTTATTTTGTTGATTGTGCCCAATCGATTTCATGACGACATGTTTGTCGATAGTCTCCATCCAATCTTTATCCGAACTTCGGATAATTGCCTTCAATTTAAACAAAGCCGAAGAGAAATGATTCTTCATTTCCTGATCAATAAATTTGAATACCAATTTTTCTGCAGCCACAAAACTCGAAATCTCAGCCTTAGAAAACATCATAGGCGGTATTTTGTAACCATCTACCAATTCATAACCTAATCCAGCTTCACCGATAATCGGTATTCCGGCAGCAGTCAGACTTTTTACATCTCGGTAGATGGTACGTAAACTGACTTCAAAACGGTTTGCCAGCTCTTGTGCCCTGACCGTTTTTTTTGATTGGAGTTGAATTAAAATTGCAAGAATGCGATCAAATCGATTGAGTTGTTCCACTTTAAAATCTTCTTCTGAATGCTATAAAATATAGGTTCAAGATATCGATTAATTTTTAAAGACAACAATGGAAATGCATATTTCTCTCAAACACTTTACTACTCATTACATTAAAAAAAACAGTAGATTTATTTGATCTGATGCAAGACTGTATCTATGATTTGATTTCTTTTTTTGAAGTTGATTTTTCCAAATCTTCAAGGATTGCGCTTGTATAATCTTCACCATTCAATTCGCAGGCCTGTGGTAATGCCCCAGGGCTAAAAACATTGATTTCCATGATTTTATCTGCAATGATATCTAATCCGACAAAATACATCCCATCTTCTATCAGTTTTTCGGAAACTTTTTCGACCATTTCCAATATCTCAGGAGTGATTACAGCCTGCTGCGCTGTCGCCCCCTGATGAATATTACTTCGTAATTCGCCCTCCGGTTGCACTCGATGAACACTTGCATATTTTCCATTGATAACCAACGGCTTTCCATTCAATAGAAAAAAACGGATATCGCCATACTGAGCATTTGGTAAATATTCTTGTGCAATTAAATAACCATCTCGACAGATGACTTCTACAATCTGCTTTAGATTTTTACTTTCTTGTTCATTGACCAGAAATACATTCTTTCCTCCAGATCCTTTTAATGGTTTTAAGATGATTTTATGGTTCTCTTCATCAAAGAATTGTTTTACGTCGTCGTAACTGCGAGTCACGATTGTTTTGGGACGAATTTCTTCTGGAAATTTTTCAAGATAAAGTTTATTTTCAGCATCAACTAAGGCTTTCGGATTATTAAGCACCCGGACACCACTGTGTTGTGCCAGCTGAGCAAACTGTAATCCCATAGATGCTGCCCATGGACGATTGATCATATCAAGGACGGGATCAAATCGAAGCCACAGGATATCTAAATCTTGGACTAGAACCCGTTCTTTTTTTGTAGATCGAAGTTTATCCATCAGCTCTTCGCAATCCGTGATATCTTCAATCTGATGTACTGCTCGGGCATGTGCCGCAATCTGATCCTGACCGAGGTAGACAAAATCTGCCAAACCGATGTAATAGATCGAATGACCACGTTGTAGGGCCTTTAGTGCTAATAATGTTGTTGTAAAACTAGCTTTTTCTTTATGCGTTTGATTGATGACGAATGCAATGTTCATAGATGATATGATGTTAATGATTTGATAGGTTGAAAATATTGTCCCCTGATTTAATTCGATCTAAATTGTGTAAATATGGTTCTGCTAGATAGCGCGGTTTCAAGATGGGATTATTTAATAATCCACGTTGTGTTAATTCTTCTACGATTGGAATATAATCTTCCCGTATTTTACCAATAAGGAGAGGAGATAAATCTCTTCCTTCTCGGATATAAGTAATGATGCTCATCAGACCTTTGAGGTAAAGCGCATCTTTTGTAAATCCGCCACCACGGTATACGCGCGTACAGATATGAAAGGATATCTCTTCGGTGAAATGATAACGATCGACCAATAGGAAGAATGTGTCGCTAAAATTATGACCTGCTAACATATGATGAACAGCAACAACACGAGCAGCAATAATGCGGAGACGATCACCACTAAGTTCATTGACCATATACTCCGAAAATACAGCAAGACCCTCTTGCAATTGTTCATACCCCGGTACACCTAGACTGAATAATTTGAAAGGCTGCGCTTTACCATTAAAATAGGTGACGATGTGGGTTCCGACTTCATGCTGAATCAATGCGATAGCTCTTGAAGCTTCGATTTGATAATCTTTACTGATATTGAGCACACCACGGTTGACCATAATACCCGTAATATCATCTCGAATCCGTACACCCGTTTCTAAAGCAGGCATCTGCTGTCTCAAATAATGAAGTTCCTCTTTCGCCAATTGAGCAAATTCAGTAGCATTGATCATGTTCTTCGGAGCAACGGGCTTATCTTCGCTGTGCTCATAGACCATTAAAATGGCGCGCGCTGTTTCTAACAAATGGTCATTCACATTACCAAAAACTTGTAAACTACCATGCAAAAAGCCTTCATTTCCGCGATCAATGAGCATCGTCATCATCGCATCCAACTCTTTTCTTTTATCTCTAAAAAGATATGCGATTGTTGGATCATCAATATCCTCGATCCGAAGATTGTATAAATTTCGTTTGACCAATTCTGGATCTACAGGCATCGGTCTGTACCTAAATTTAGGTGTTTTTAAAAATTTATCTTTTTTAAATTGGATCCAAGCTTCACGCGCATTTAATGGACTTACTAATAACAAAAAATCAAATTTTTGACTTTCTAGAGCCAATTCTTGATCAATTTCTAACACCAGCGGTTGAAGCTCCGTTGTACTTAACATGCGGAACTGAGAAACTTTCAAAGAAGTATAAAGACGAACAAATTCTAAAAAGCTCTTGCGTAGACTTTTCGTTAAAACATCTCTGTAATTTCGCAAAATTAGCGGATAGGCTTTGCCAGAATTTTCATCCAGATAGTGTGGTTTTATAGCAATTCCAGCATAGAGCAACTGCTTAAATTCTTCCGCTAAAGGATTGATAACCGGTTGTGTTCCCGGAGGACTTGGTGACTTGGTATCTTTTTTTATGTCAATCGACAAAGCCATCTGCTGCTCATTGGTTTTAAAATCTTTAATAAACTTTTGAGCAATAGTCAAAGCCGATTTTTGCGAAATATAAATAGATACATCGCTTTCCATCTCTTTATCTTGCCAGATTTCAATGAGCTGACAAGCCCCAAATTCATCTATCATTTGTCGGATGATAGGGGTTACAACAGCAGTAAAATCTAAATCAGATTCTTTGCCCACAAGAGAGCATGTCTCCGATTTTGCCAGATTGGATATCATCTGATCTTTGCCTTCAGCAGGAATACGATAGATCAAAAGTAACGGGCTGATACGTTTCAGAACGAGCTTACTGTCTTTTGAAAACTGGATGTGAACGGGTTCTCTTTGTATGATGGATGTAACTGCTTTTGCGATTGCTTTACTTTGATCCATAGTGATTTTGATAGCTTTTTTTGATGAAGGATACAGAAGAATGTAAGATTTTTCTCAACGACTCAATATGGTCAAGGTGAGGTATACCCGTCCATTCATTCATAAAATCTTTACGAAATTCAATCGATAGAACACATCCTTTTTGACCATATTTACTTGTTATCCATTTGGACAAGTATCCTCCTGAGAACTTCACATTTTCACGTATGTCAATAGGTTGATCTTGAATACGGTGATCCTTTATATATTTTACAAAGGAGTCTATTAACGGTCTCCAGATTCCTTTGTTATTAAGTGTTCCAATATTTATTTGCGGATTAGCCTCAGTATCCACTATTTCATCAGGTCCTTGACGTTTGGCATTATAACTATGGATATCGTAAATAATAAAATACCCATACTTCTGAATACTATTTTCGATAATCAGTGATAATATTTTTTGAATATAATGATAAGAACGTTGTAGCTCAGTCAACATCATTTTAGTGGGAGCTTCTTTCCACACCTGTAGTCCCCAAGCCTGATCGGGGCGTAAATAAACGGCGTCTTGAATGGATCGGTTTAGATCCACTTGAAATCTGGAGGTTTTAACAACCAGCCGATTGGTATCAATGTCCGTTAACATTCCTGTAAAGGGGTCTTCCTCTCTCAATCTTTCAGATTCCGAGAGATTCATGATAGGCGTAAGTTGATCTGCAAGTTGGTGTCCGTCGTGAATGGCCAACGCAAAGATTGGTCCACCTTTTTCTTCTAATACATATTGTATGTCCATATTGTTTTTCGCTTAAAAATAAGTAGATCGTACACAGATTAAACAATTTGGATGGCAAATAGTTTGATGAGCATCCAATCGTGGTGCTTTGTAAACTAATTACTGTCATTCTTGTTATTAGTCATATGGCTTTAATAAGTTTTACTAATCGAGGTATTTATTGCAAACAAGGAGATTTTTACATTGATCCTTGGTTGCCTGTAGACTATGCTGTCACCACCCACGGTCATGCCGATCACGTGCGTTGGGGTAATAAATATTACCTATGTCACCATTTCACAAAAGCGATCATCAAGTGCCGCATAAGTGCCGATCTTATTGTCGAATCATTAGGATATGGAGAGACTGTCGTGCGAAATGGAGTTGAAATATCTTTTCACCCAGCCGGTCATGTAATAGGTTCGGCACAAGTTCGATTGGCCTACAAAGGGGAGATTTGTGTTATTTCGGGAGATTATAAGGTCGAATATGATGGAGTCAGCACGGCTTTTGAACCGATCAAATGCCATACATTTGTTTCAGAAAGCACCTTTGGGCTGCCTACATACAATTGGTTGGCACAGGACATCATCTTCGACGATATAAAAAAATGGGCTGTTCAAAATAAAGAAGACCATAAAACAACCGTGCTCATTGCTTACAGTTTAGGCAAAGCACAACGCTTATTACAAAATTTAGCGGGCGATCTTCCGATCTATGTGCACAACAGTATTGGACGATTAAATGAAGCTATTGAACATGCAGGAGTGCCATTAGCCGCATATCAAACTATAACTCCAGAATTGACTAAGGACGAGTTACAGGGAGGTATTTTGATCGTGCCCCCAGTAATGCGCGATAGCAAGTGGATCAAGAGTTTACAGTCAGCAGCTGTTGGTGTCTGTTCAGGATGGATGCAGGTGCGTAGTCACAGAAGGTGGCAGAGTGCTGATGCTGGTTTTGCATTAAGTGATCATGCGGACTGGAATGGTCTGATTACAGCAATCAAAGCAACTGAAGCCGAACAAATATATGTGACGCATGGATTTACATCGGTATTTGCTCGATACTTATCCGAACAAGGCATAGCTGCCCAAGCCGTAACGACGCAGTTTGGTCAAGAAGATGATGATGCTGCAGCAGAAAAGGAGGTGATAATTTGAAAAAATTCAGCAGGTTAATTTCCAAGCTTGAGCAAAGCAACAAAACCAATGATAAACTAGCTGCATTGGTGGATTATTTTTCAGAAGCAGATGATGCTGATAAAATTTGGGTGATTGCCTTATTTACGGGTAAAAAGCCTAAAAGAACTATCAATACCAAGTTATTGAAAGAATGGATTATCGAAATCACGGGTTTACCTCCTTGGCTTTTTGTCGAGAGTTATCATAATGTAGGCGATTTAAGCGAAACCATAGCACTGCTTTTACCACCTTCTACATCAGAATCTGATGTCCCTTTACATCAATGGATCTTACAGTTGAAGGGACTGGTTCACAGTAGTGATCAGGAAAAAAAAGATTTTGTATTTCATGCTTGGCAAAAATTAAATACTCAAGAGCGATTTGTATTTAATAAATTGATTTCAGGTAATTTTAGAATAGGCATATCGACCAAAAATTTAATTCATGCTTTGTCAAGATTAACAGGTTTAGATAGCAACCACATCACGCATAGCATCATGGGAAAGTGGGATCCTGACCAGATTACCTTTACCGATTTAGTAAACGGTTCACATGTTAATACAGATAGTTCTTGGCCCTATCCCTTTTGTCTAGCACATCCAATTGATGTACCTGTGCATGAACTAGGATCTCCAGAGGACTGGCAGGCGGAGTGGAAGTGGGATGGTATTAGAGGGCAAATTATTAAACGAAATGACGAATTGTTTATCTGGTCCCGAGGAGAAGAATTGGTCACCGATCAATTTCCCGAATTGCATATTGCCTTAACTGGTCTTCCCAATGGTACGGTGATCGATGGAGAAATATTGGCTGTTCGTGATGGTGAAGTATTATCGTTCAGTACCTTGCAACAGCGTCTAAATAGAAAGATAATTTATAAGAAACAATTGGAAGAAGCACCAATTGCTTTTTATGCATATGATGCACTCGAATTTGCTGGTGTAGATTATAGAAATGAGCCCCTGCATAAAAGAAGAGCTGTACTGGAACAATTATTGCCCATAGAAAACATCATACTTCCTGCGCCAATGGTGGTATTTGATTCTTGGGACGCACTAGAAGAAGAAAGAAAGCAGTCTCGTAAATTGAATAGTGAAGGAATTATGTTAAAACATAAAGATTCGCTTTACCATAATGGTCGAAAACGAGGAGATTGGTGGAAATGGAAAATAGAACCCTTCACGATCGATGTCGTCATGATCTATGCTCAAAAAGGGAGTGGAAGAAGAGCAAACTTTTTTACAGATTATACTTTTGCCGTGCGCGATGGAGATCAATTTATTACAATTGCCAAAGCATATTCGGGTCTTACAGATAAAGAAATCAAAGAGGTGAATAGTTTTGTTGTGAAAAATGCGATTGAAAAATTTGGACCAGTTCGTACTGTTAAACCAGAATTAGTATTTGAAATTGCATTTGAAGGTATAGCAGTGAGTAAGCGTCACAAAGCCGGACTAGCGTTAAGATTCCCACGTATTGTCCGTTGGAGAAGAGATAAAAAAGTCGCTGATATCAACACACTAGAAGATCTGCAAATGCTATTACAATCAACTTTGAGAGCTAGTGAAAGATGAAAAAAACAATTGGTTATCAACACGTTTTAAAGTGGCTTAAAACAAATAAAAGAAAGCCATTTCCATTTCAAGAAAAAACATGGGAATCCTATTTGCAAGGTTATAGTGGTTTGGTCAATGCTCCAACAGGTTTTGGAAAAACATATTCCGTTTTTTTAGCACCTATTATTGCCTATCTCAATCAAGAACATGGTCAATCCAAGAAAAAGAAAAAACTAGGACTCCGCATGATCTGGATAACACCCTTACGTTCCTTAGCAAAAGATTTGGCGCGTGCAATGGAGGAGACCTTGTTAGAGCTTAATATCGACTGGACAGTGGGTGTACGTAACGGCGATACATCCATATCGGATCGACAAAAACAAAAACGTGCCATGCCACAGGTGTTACTGATTACACCAGAGAGCCTACATTTGCTCTTAGCACAAAAAAATACAGACCATCTATTTGATGACCTCGCTTGTATTGTCGCAGATGAGTGGCATGAGCTATTGGGTACAAAGCGTGGTGTATTGGTCGAATTGGCTTTGTCCAGAATCAAAGGAATAATTCGATCGAGAACGGACAGAACACTTCGTATTTGGGGTATTTCTGCTACAATAGGTAATTTAGAAGAAGCTCTGGAAGTGTTGCAGTCCCACCAGATGGTTCCAAAAATAATTGTCAAAGCAGATGCCGAAAAGAAAATCCGGATACAATCCATTATTCCAGATACCATTGAAATGCTTCCTTGGGCAGGGCATTTGGGCATAAAATTGGCAGATAAATTAATTCCAATTATCAAAAAAAGTAAAACCACGCTAGTCTTTACCAATACGCGTAGTCAGGCGGAAATCTGGTTTCAACATTTACTAAAAATTCATCCAGACTTTGCCGGTCAAATGGCTATACACCATGGATCCATTGATTTTGAGTTGCGCAATTGGATTGAGGATGCGCTGCATACCGGTATTCTAAAAGTCGTGATCTGCACCTCTTCTCTCGATTTGGGCGTCGATTTTAAACCTGTAGATACCGTAGTCCAAGTGGGATCTCCAAAAGGGGTGGCGCGTTTTTTACAGCGTGCCGGACGTAGTGGGCATTCGCCCTTTGAAACCTCAAAAATTTATTTTATGCCCACGCACGCTCTTGAATTACTTGAAGTTGCTGCAATAAAAACGGCAGCAAAGACACAGCAGATTGAAAGACGTGAACCCTTTATCTTACCTTTTGATGTCCTGATTCAATACTTGGTGACCTTAGCCGTCGGCGATGGGTTTGACGATAAAATAGTTTTTGATGAGGTAAAAAATACTTTTGCATTTTCAGAATTACTGGCAGAAGAATTTGCTTGGTGTATGCAGTTTATTACTCAAGGAGGTAATAGTTTACAGGCATATCCCGAATTTCATAAAGTAGTTTTAGATGATGAGGATGGCCTCTGGAAAGTAACGAGTAGACAGATTGCCATGCGCCATCGTTTACATATTGGTACTATCGTGAGCGATGCGATGCTAAAAGTAAAGTTTTTGACTGGCGGATATATTGGGATGATCGAAGAGTATTTTGTTTCCAAATTAAAACCTGGAGACCGTTTTAATTTAGCGGGACGAAGTCTGGAATTTGTCATGGTCCGAGATATGCTGGTTCTTGTGAGAAGAAGTAATCATAAAAAGACGATAACACCAAGTTGGATGGGTGGACGACTGCCATTAAGTTCTAATTTGGGAGCGATACTACGTAAAAAATATAGCCAAGTACTGAATGGAAATCATGAAGAAGAAGAGTTGACCGTAATAAAACCATTGTTTGAATTGCAAGAATCGATTACGCATGTACCATTGGAACATGAGTTTTTGGTAGAACTCATCAAAACCAAAGAAGGATACCATCTTTTTGCATACCCTTTTGAAGGAAGATTGGTCCATGAAGTCATGGCGGCACTGGTGGCTTACCGGATTTCAAAATTGATGCCCATTACATTTTCAATTGCGATGAATGACTATGGTTTTGAACTGTTGAGTGATCAAGAAATTCCCATGGATGATGCGATTGTTTATGACGTTTTTTCACCTGATAATTTGAGTGAAGATATCAATGCCAGTATCAATGGGACAGAAATGGCCAAAAGAAAGTTTAGAGATATTGCCTGTATTTCAGGACTGGTATTTCAAGGTTATCCAGGTAAATATTTAAAAAATAAACAGATTCAATCATCATCATCTTTATTTTTTGATGTATTTGAATCTTATGATTCAAAAAATCTATTACTCAGACAAGCTTATGATGAAAATTTTCATTATCAGCTTGAAGAACCGAGATTATTGCGAGCTTTACAGAGAATTCAGCAGAGTACTATTGTACTAAAGTCGGCAGAGCGTTTTACCCCTTTTTCTTTTCCAATTAAAGTTGATAGTATGCGTGAGAGTATGAGTTCTGAAGAATTAGAGGCAAGAATAGAAAGAATGAAGGCAGAGGTATTTAAAAATTTAGATGAAGATGATTCGCATTATAAAAAGAGGAATTGAGCTCATACTTGATCAGGAAAGGGCGTTGTATATTCCTTATTATCAGTTGCTTGTTATTAGTGATTTTCATTTGGGTAAGTCGGGACATTTTAGGAAAGAGGGCCTGCAAATTCCTAAACAAGTATCCGAAACCGATATAATGCGTCTTGATCATCTGGTAGCGATGTACAATCCAAAAACGTTATTGGTAACTGGTGATATGTTTCATCATCATCATAATATGGATTTAGAGGAATTTCGGATATGGAGGACAGCAAATAAAGCATTGGAAATTATTTTGGTGAAAGGAAATCATGATAAGTTGGCGGGGATTTTTTATGAACAATTAGCGATTAACCTTTTTTCAACCTACTATGAAATTGGTGATTTCTGCTTTGTACATGAGCGAAAAGATGCACCTGATCACGGTAAATATATTTTTTCGGGACATATACACCCCGGCATATTATTGAAGGGGCCAGCAAGACAACGGTTAAAATTACCTTGCTTTGTTTTTGACGACACCAGCGCTTTATTGCCCGCCTTTAGTTTGTTTACCGGATTATATTTAATTCAAGCTAAAACAGGGCAGGAGGTATTTGCCATAACAGCAAATCGAGTTACAACTGTTGCAACGTTTTAATTTTGATGTTTATCACCACATTTTTCGCTCTTGTACTTATTTGTTTGTCGAAAAGGCTTAATAGCTTGTTACAGAGTAGGCACGCGGTGAGCAGGGGACAATGATCGAAATTCATTTTGTCTTTTATCAATTGAATAGGCCGTTCATGGAAAGTGTCATTGATTTTTAAACGATTCTTCATAACAATTTTGGAAAAACAGCATGTTAATAATTTCTAAAAAAACACTTAACATCTAAGATGTCAGAAATTAAAATTAAATTTAGGGAAAGCAATAAAAATATTAAAAATAGAAAAATATGAAAAAGCTGATTATATTATCCTGTGTCGTATTCGCCATGCTAAGCTGTAGAAATAAAGATGCGAAAAAAGCTGATGCTCATGAGGTTAAATCTGAGGTGCCAAAGCACACCAGTACGGCACTTGATTTAGGATGCTATGTCTTTAATGATGGCAAAAATAAAGTTTCCTTAGAAATTACTGAAAGTGGAGCAGAAGTG
The DNA here is from genome assembly GCF_056711605.1 of Sphingobacterium sp. MAE. Classification (NCBI taxonomy): domain Bacteria; kingdom Pseudomonadati; phylum Bacteroidota; class Sphingobacteriia; order Sphingobacteriales; family Sphingobacteriaceae; genus Sphingobacterium; species Sphingobacterium sp. MAE. Next base: position 1,977,133 of record NZ_CM160044.1, read on the forward strand.
AAAGGAAATTTAAGCTATGCTTTTGCTGAAAAGGACAAGAATACAGGAACTTTTATTGGTCAAGTGAAAGACGGGGTGTTGGTTGCAAATTATACCTTTCAATCCGAAGGATTAGAGTCGGTTAGACAAGTAGCATTTCAAGTCCAAAAAGATACGCTTATGGAAGGTTACGGAGATATGAATGCAGATGGTACCACCTTTAAGGATGTCAACAATTTAACATTTTCTTCCGATATGCCATTGGTTAAAACGGATTGCGATGAGCAGAAAAATGCTTGCTTGTATAAAGATGGAAAAGTATATTCTACACTAGAGCAAAACTGTTTAACCTTGGCTTCGTTTAAAACTAAACTAAATCCTTTAAAAGATGGCGCTCGAGTAGAAGGAAATCCAACCTATATCATTTTCAGTGCGGACAACTCGAAAGCCGAAATTTTTTTACCAGATTCCGATAAGGGAATTGTACTAGAAAAATCAAGTGAAGGCAATTGGGATTCAAAACAATATAAATTATTTGCCTGGAAAGGACTTGTCTTACAAGAAAAGGGGATAGCCATATATGGTGGATAGGAGCGTCAACTCCTTCCACTTAACTATAATAAAGGTCTTTCAGCTGCCTTATTTTCAGTATCCATCTTCGCCAAATTAGCGATCTTGATGAGCCAGTTGAGGCGATCATTTTCATCCAGTTCATACAGAAGTCCAATAAAATTATTTTCTATATCAGATATTCCACAGTATTCCAAAATTCCTGTTTTCAACTGAATAAGTCCACTAGAACCATAATTTTTTTCATAACTATCCAGAGATACATCACCTGCTGTGGTGATGATTCTTCCTGTCTTGTTCTGTAATAATCCTTCGCTGATTCCATTTTTGTTGCTTTTAAAAGTAAGGCCAGGAAGAAATGCTCTGTCAAAGAAGCCCTTCATAATAGCCGGCATCCCCAGCCACCACATGGGATGTATCCATACTTGATGATTACTCCAGTGGATATCTTCAAGAGCTTTTACCAAATCAGGTTCCAATTCCATCCTTTTCCGATAACCAAATTGCAAGTTTGGATTGAAATCCAATTCCCCTATAGCGAGGTATCGAACTTCAGCGCCAGCTTCTTGTGCCGATTGGATATAGGTTTGAGCAATAGCACTGTTAAAACTTTCTCTGTCCGGATGTCCATTGACTACTATTATTTTTTTCATTTATCTTGATTTACTGTTTTTGTTAATACATTCAATAATCGGTCATAAAATGCATCTGATAGCGAACTCTCGAAAAAATCAAACGCATGCACCGCTCCTTGTATTTCGATAAGCTCCGTCGATACAGCTGCTTGTCGTAATTTCTCGGCATACATTTTCCCCTCATCTTTAAGCGGATCAAATTCGCAGACCACTATCGTAGCATCGGGAAGTTGATTGAAATTTTCTTCAAGTAGCGGCACCGCATAGGCAGGCCGTTGATCCATATGGGGTAGATAATGTTTCCACATCCATTTCGCGGCATTTTTGGTTTGCATAGGTGCATCCGCCAATGATTCCATTGAAGCTGTGTTGAGCAAATGACTCATCGCAGGATAAAGTAAAAGCTGATGTCTGATTTTTATTTCTTGTTTATCCCGTGCCAAATGGGTGATGGAGGCCGCAATTGTGGCTCCAGCACTGCTGCCTCCAATGAGGACACGATTCGGATCTCCACCAAGTTGAGAAGCGTGGTGAACGAGCCATTTTAAACTATCATATCCGTCTTCCATAGCCGCAGGAAATGGGTGTTCGGGAGCTAATCGATAATCGACAGAAACAATCATTAAGTCCAGATCCGAAGCCAGTCGAAAGAATATAAAATCATACTGTTCGGGAGTTCCATAGATAAAAGCACCACCATGAAAATATAGTAAGATCGGTAGATTGCTTTTCTCCTTCGATCTGTAAGTCCGTAAACGGATATTTCTACCTTTGTCAGAAGACGGTATATACCTGTTTTGAATGTCCAGTTGGGGCGGGATAATGGTATCTGCTTCCAAGAGAGATACCCGCATTTCTTGTTCTCTAATTTTTTGCGGATTATGTTGCAGTAAAGTTTCATAATCAATCTCACCATAAGCACTACGCGAAATTACGGCTAAAAGCTCCTGATCTATTGTGTTCATTCCTCTTGCTATTATAAGGTTACAACGACTTTTCCTACGGTTCTCCCAGTTTCAATTTGTACATGTGCTTTTGCCATTTCATCAAAATTGAACACGTGAGCAATATGAGGTTTTAGTATTCCCGATTCCAATAAGTCAGCGATCTTTTGCATCTCCGTACTGCTACTGTAGACGGACATAAAATAACAAGCATGAAGCTGTTTTTCCTGCGCCTTTAATTCATCATCTTTACTATGTCCAGAGGGCAGGGTGACAATGGAACCGAAAGGTTTCAATACTTGTACTGATTTTTGAAAATTTGAGCCACCGACCGATTCGAGTACAAAGTCAATATCCGAAAGAACTTCTTCAAAAGCCGTTTTTTGGTAATCAATATGTTCATCTGCTCCCAATTGGATGATAAAATCTCGGTTAGATGCCGATGAAGTTGTGATGACGTAAGCTTGGAGATATTTTGCGATCTGTACAGCAAAATGACCTACACCACCTGATGCGGCATGGATAAGAACCCGGTCATGGGGCCTTAGTTTTCCGTAGGAATGAAATGCTTGCCAAGCTGTCAATGCAGCTAAAGGGGTTGCAGCAGCTTCAATATGACTGATTTGTTGCGGTTTTCGTGCAAGATGCCCTTCGGGAGCCGCTACATATTCCGCATACCCTCTGCCATGACCGACAAAGTTGATCAGACCAAAAACTTCATCTCCAATTTGAAAATTGGTAACCGCATTTCCAATTTCAACAATGACTCCCGAAATATCCCAACCTAAAATTAGAGGATCATATTGTGATAACATGTCAGCAAGCGGAGCATCATAACTTCTAACTTTAACATCGACAGGATTGATACCGATCGCCTTCACCTGGATCAGCACCTCATCCGGTCTGATGTAAGGTTTTTCAATATTCTTTTCAATAAGATGTTCAACACCACCAAATTTTTCCAATACAATTGCTTTCATATATTATTCTTGAACAACAAAAATAGACTGAAAAAATGGATAAAAACAGGTACATTTAAGTGTTATTTGGGTATCTTTGCATTATGGCAAAAGAAAATATCTATCAATCCCTTGAAGTCTTTTATGAAAACGTAACGGTATGTCCGCTGCGTGACAGACAATTTAATTTCTTTGAGCTGGTGTATGTTATTTCTGGTAAAGGAAAGCACAGTGTCAATGGAAATAAATTTGACTATTTTCCGGGAGACTTATTTCTTATTACACCAGATGATTGCCATGGGTTTGATTTGGAGGGAAATAATGAGTTTATGGTCGTACGTTTCGGAGAAAGTTATATCAAAGAATATCAATGGAAAAGCATCGATCACATCGAATGTCTTTTGTATTATGCTTCTCATTTATCAGGTTCTATTTTAGTCAATAATGATGATAAACATATGGTCAATTCGTTGATTCAGAGTTTACAACAGGCATGCAGTCATCAATCCCTTTACAATGAAGATTTGACCAGACATCTGGTCAATGCTATTATCGTTATCGCAGCGCGAAATATAGCCATCAATAAACCTCAGCAACTTACTCCTAATGCGGATAGGCGTACGCTACAGATATTAGATTATATCCAAGCATACATACGACAGCCCGAGCTCCTTACCATCGCTGTAATTGCTGCGAAATTTGGATTTTCGCCAACCTATCTAAGCAGCTATTTCCGCAAAGAATGCAACGAGTCTATACAGCAGTATATCTCTTCCTATCGGATTCGCTTGATCGAACATCGATTGCGGTTTAGTGATAAAAGAGTGCATGAAATCGCAGATGAATTTGGATTTGCTGATGAAAGTCATATCAATAAGTTCTTTAAGCGTCATCATGGTATCAGTCTAAAAAAATATAGGGAAGCATCCCTTTCTTAAAAGCAATTGGAGGCAGCTTCATGTTGATTAAGCTTCATGCGTTGATGATCTGTATACGAATAGATGGGTTCGTACACCTGGAGCGTGAAGTTCATAATAGAGGACATCCCGCTAATACTTTGGTTTTACGATCCAGTTATCTCTTTTATCATTATCTTTTACGTTAATTGTCTAAATTGTTTTAGTCTTTGTATCTTTGTCCCATAAATATAATAACATGCCAAGAGAAACAAAAAAAGGGCTATATCAAGGAATAATCGAGCAAGACGAAAAAGGTAATTACTATTGTGGACCATATTTATTGGACTATCAATTGGTAGAAGATCAGTTTAGATTAGGAGATAAAGTTAGTCTAAAAAAAATAATTGGTAATTCCAGTAGAAAAAGTTTTGATGATTATCCTCAAAAGTCAATCAAGTTTTCACTAGTGGGAGAAGACCACGAAGATTAATCACAAACTTATACCAGTCAGTATTTAATTTTATGTATGCTGACTGGTATATTATCGTTTGAAGAATAATAGATCTGATTGACTTGATGTGAATTAAGTTAAATCTGCTGTCCAAAAGTCAGTAAATTGTTATCGGGATCGAGCAAAGAAAATTCTTTTTGTCCCCAAGGCTTCACTGCTAAATGACCATTTGGGTGGATGGCAATGTGGTTATCCAATAAGGTCTGGTAAACAGCATCTATATCATCCGTCCTAATATATACCTGACCATAGTTTTCTTTAGGATCAAGATCTGTAAACTTAAAAAAATGAATCTGGATCTGATCCTTATAGACCATTAAATAATCCTCAAATTCATTTCCAAAAGTTTGAAAACCGAGTTTGTTGATGTAATAGTCAGCTGTTACCGGCTTATCTCTCATGGGTAACTTTGGGTTTATTTCTAGTAGCATATTAAAATTCAGTTTAAGTTTTTCAAGAATTCTAAATTTTTTAGAATAGGTTGTTCATGATTGAATGGCGAAAGCATTTTATGCTGCTTTGTACTAAAATATAAATTCAAGATTTAAAAAGGCTTTATAATCGTACAAATAGTATCTGAAAATTTCTTGCGATGCCCTTATTGATGTTCAGTACCTTATACGTAAAAATAACAATTTATTTTCAATCAACGAGTGAGCACCTATTTTTATTATTTTAACATGGATTTCATTTTTTAAACCTAATTTTTATTTCCATTGAGGATTTTGACCAATAAATGTTCTATTTTTTAGCTCATAATAGGAGTTCAAGCATAATGATAGGGTTGATTATAGGAACATGTTGCTGAAAACATGAGCGCTTTAAGACATGAAGTAACGGATAGACATTCAATTGAATCAAATATTCAGCTTAAAACTAGCGGTATTCAGGGAGATATTTACAACATTATAATTAAGATATTTGAGAAAATCTTGAGGTTCATGAAACATCTTCTTCCTATCTTCTTTCTGCTATTACCTTTTTTTGGATATTCACAAACTGTTCAGATCGTAGAATCAATGGGCTTTGAGCGGTCCATTTCACCACTAATCAAAGTTAAAAAAGAAAAGAAGGATTTTTTTTATCATTTAGCAGGCAATCATTGGATAGATGATGTAGAAGAGCACGCGGCAGATTTGTTTGTTGTGATTAAGGATGGTTATTATGGCGTGCTAAACGAAGATGGAGATCTGATTGTTCCTATAGCGTATGATGAGATCGAACTTGCTACAGCTTATGATGGACAGTGGCATAAGGGAAAGCAATACGATTATAAATACCTTGTGCTAAAAAAGAATGGAAAGACCGGAGTTGCTGATGAAAATGGGAAAATTATTGTTCCGGTCCAATTTCAGAAAGCTGAAGTAATTAATAAAAATATTATTGGTGTTGCTGATGATCATCTGTGGGGATGGGTTTCCGCTCTTAATGGTCAAATTTTGCAAAGACCTCAATATGAGTATATAACAAGTTCCTTGTCTGATGAGTTTGTGGAGATACGCACACACGATAAAAGTGGGTTGGCCAAGATAAATGGTGAGCTCATCGTACCTGTCGAGTATGATAGTCATCTCCAGTACATCAAAGGGGATGGACAGACCTATATTAAGGGGAAAAAAGGTACACAACTTGATCTCATGGATACCAATGGCAACGTATTGCTTTCTGGATATACGGATTACAAAATCATTGACGGTTCTAAATGGTTGATTTTTAAACAGGGAAATCATTATGGTGTTGTTGATCCAATTTCCAAAAAAGTAATCATAAAAAATGAATTTGAACAGCTGGATTCATTTATTAGAAACCTTGGAATAGCAAAAAAAGCAAGTGGTTATGGCGTTATTGATATCAACGGTAAGACAATTTTGCCTTTTGATTATGAGGAGATCCGCGTATTAGCTGCCAATGGGAATCATAGATACAGTTTCAGTCCAGTGATCGGGATGTCTGATCTTATTTTTGACGCAAATATAACGGAACAAGTCAAGCAAAGATTAGCTTATGAAGTCCAGATTGAGCAAGCTCCATATTTTTTTGAAGTGACTAAAAATGGAAAAACAGGTATCTGTAACTGGGATGGAAAAACCATTATTCCATTGGGGAAATATCAGAACATCAAGTTGCACTATTATAACGGGAAGACTTTTTTCTTAGTCGGATCTAATCAAAACTCAGGAATCGTAGATGAAAATGGAATGGAAATCTTACCGGTGCACTATAGTTTCGATGATGGTTACCAATATTCAGCATCGGGAATAGAAAATCAATTTGATATATCGCAACGTTTTATCACATTTTCAGATGGAAAAGCGGGCGAACATCATGCTTTAAAAATAGGATTGTTTGATTTGCAGACTAAGAAAGTATTGATATCTCCGCATGAACAACAAATCACGCTCTTTAATAAGGATCTTATTCTTGTCCGCAAATTAGTTTCTAATTATCACTACCAGTTTTCGATCTATCATATTGGACAGGATAAGATCTGTACATTCGACAATACGGTCATAGATATACGTTTAGTAAACGACCATTTCTTATTGGTTGAACATCACGATAAATCTTTGCAATTAACCGATACGGATGGAAAATTGGTGTATTCCAATACCAATTGGACATCCGATGGTAGTTACGATTTGATCCGCTTTCCCAATTATGAAAAATATCCCAATGGTAGATTTTATCATGGCTTAAAAAAAATATATGTCAAAGAAGGAAATCTTTTTATCGATACCGTGGGAAATGAAAAATGCTTTGAAGAGTACGATCAAGTCGATGATTTTTATGAAGGTTATGCCATAGCAGCTAAAAAAATCATCGATAAAGAAAATTACTCAGGCTTTAAATATCAGCGCGGAATGATTGACTTAAAAGGCAACATCGTAGTTCCTTTTGAATATGAACAGGTATTGACCACTGGTAAAGAATCTGATATATTGATCTTCAGTAAACTGAATCAGCAGATTATGGTCAGACGTGATGGGCAGATTATACTCGGTCCTGGATATCAGGATCTCGAAGTTGGTGGTGCATATCTGAATTTTACTTTTGCAAAAGGCGATAAGTATGGACTGGCTGATTGGTCAGGTAAAATTTTGGTAGAACCATTGTATGATGAGATCCGTCGAAATTATGAAGGTGAAGATAAAACATGGCCGCTGTTGGTAAAGGAAGGAGAATGGTATTATTTTGTTGGTAGAGACGGACAGAAATATGCTATTAAATCAAAAGAGAAACGGTACTAATCTCTAAAAATAATTTTTATGATATTATTCTTAATTAATAGCGCACAGAGTACCTGGAATTTGAAGCTTTTTTTATTCCATTTTGCTTTATTCTTTGGCTTAGTATTTTCAGCCCAAGCACAGACCGAGTTATATCGGTTTGGACAGGAGGGGAGGCGTATGGCACCCTTTAGAAATGGATTTGCAAAAATAATAGATAAGGATAATACGTACTATATAGATACCCTTGGAAATAGCCTTATACTGGCAGAAGAAACCTCCATTGAGTTTAATGATACCTATGCAATAGAAGATTATAAACGGGAGTTGGCAGCCCATCCACAGCTATTTCCCAAAACTGTACTAAAATATTTAAAAGACAAAAAAATGGGTATCATATCTCACAAAGGTGATGTTTTGCTTGAAGCAGAGTATGATGATATAGATATTCAATTTCGTGATTTTTGGAAAATAAAACGTGATGGTAAAGTAAGTTTATTATTTGTTGATAAAACGCAATTGCCTTTTTTTGATGAAATTGGTTACTTGGACGGCGATTATTTTGACGTCAAACAACATGGGAAATGGTACTTATTTAGTCGGTCGCACAATAAAATAATGACTAAAAATGGTTACGATGGCTTTGATTATTGTGGAGGTTGTGGTCATCGTCAGTCTTATCTTTATGCACAAAAAGATGGAAAATGGGGTGTTATAGATTGGAATGAGCATATCTTGATTCCGTTTGAATATGAGCATCATCATATGGGTATGCGCAGTGATAATTGGATTTCTTCGTTTTCAAAAGGGGGTAAGTCGCTTGTTATACATATTCCTACCAAAAAGGAATTTGTCGATACTGAACTCTTCATGGGATTACTGATTGCCAAAAAAAACAATCTTTACGGCGCATATGGTCAAGATGGTGAGTTGAAAATTCCGTTTGAATTTGAACGTATTGAACTTCCTAATGATAATTCTTTTAACGGTTACTATGGAGAATATCTCATTACGACAAAACAACATAAAAAAGGAGTGGTAGACTTGAAGGGAACCGTAATATTACCTAACATATACGATGAGGTCAAAGTATACGATGATTATTTAGTTACTAAGAAGCAACAGATCACCTCCCTTTTAAACCCGAATCGACAGGTCGTTTTTAAAATAGAACATGGTGATATAACACATGTCAATGACTATTTTTACTCATCGGGGAGCCATGGATTAGCTATTTTTAAAATTAAGAAAAGAGCTTTTTATGGATTGTACATTCCACAAACAAATACTTTTTTAGATCCTCAATATTACCATATCCAATTTTTTGATTTTAAAAATCCAGACCGTCAAAAAAAATACCTGATTGCCGAGAAAAATAAATTGTTCAGTTTTTTTGATACAAACGGTCAATTGTTATTAAGTGATGTAGAAGGAATTTCTGAGTTATACCATGGACCTGAACATATAATCGCCTTTATAAAGAATGGGAAAACTGGCCTATATGATTTGGATTTGAACAAGGAGATGATTCCGGCTATTTACGAAAGTATCGATATCTTAAATTTAGGAAAACAAGATTATATTAAAGCGAATATGCATATTCCTGAAAATGAAAGAATTGATGAGTTTGATACTCAAATCAGTCATTTATTTGACCTAAAAGGCACAAAAGTAGTAGGAGCGGATATCAAGCAGATCGATACCATCGATAGCAAAAGATCTCTGGTAAAGATTAGAAACGGTAATAAAGTGAGCTATCTTTTAATGAATCTGGAAAATTTAAAAGATGAAGAACTAAATTATCATACTGTGTATCGTATGAATTCATCTCAGGTTTTACTGGTGTCCGAAGATGATAAAATAGGAAAGCTCTATGATATGACGTCTCATCAGGAGCTGAAAGGATCATATAGCCTAACATATGTAAAACAAGGGTACTTACCTCAGAATTCAGGTAAGGAGACCGTCATTATGCCATATAAAAATGGTATGGCTTTGCTACATAATGAAAACGGCTATGGATATATCAATGAAGAAGGTCGAATCGTTGTCGCTCCGCAATATGTATGGGCTTTTGATTTTGTTGGAAATGCTGCTCTAGTATGCCAATCCGAAAATTCGGATCCGAGAGCATTAATGTTTAAAATGGGGCTTATCAATAAAAAGGGAACCATCATATTCCCTTTGGAATATGATCTGACCAATTCGAGATTAAACCATCAAGAATCTTTCTTCCTTGATCATGCTGTCATATTACCAAAAGTAAATGGCTATGATCAATATTATGGTCTTGGGGATTTGCATAGCGGTAAGCTACTGCTTCCCGTTGAATATACCCAAATCCGATCTATTCAGAATGGACAATATCTCCTGCTTCAAAAAAATAATAAATTTGGAATATCAGATGTTCAAGGTAAGATTATTATCCCAGTGGAGTTGGAAGAAATTCTATTTGATGCACCATCATATTTTGATACTCATACAGATACTCCTTCAGATATTTTTCCTCTACTCGTTTATCGAAATAATACCTGGAGATATATATTAAAAAATGGAGATTTGCTTCCTTTTCAGTTAGGAGTAAAGTAGGTTCAACCCCACCACCCTATTTATTTTATAAAGTTTTGCATCTCTTTGTCGTTTTCTATTTAATTTATTGATCTAGCTTTGATATTGCCTGGCAATTTTTTCTTCAGGTTTTTCACTATACAAGTACAGACATAAGAGAAAAAAATATTCTAGGGGTTTCATTAATCTATATACCAAGTTTGATCTTTCCACGGACGTGACCTTTTTAGACAAAGGGTAACCGTATTTATCGTACAACCCTCTTATGATTTTATGTGCCGCAGGCCAACTTTCCGAGATCAATTCTTCAAAAGCATTAGCAATGAGCAACTGTCTGTTTACAACGATTTCATACCCATGTCTTTTTCCTAAACGCAGTGGTTTTACGACTTTGGGATCACCACATATGGCAACAGTACATAAATAATGCCCTCTATGATCTAAAAATGGAGGATGAGTTTTTGTTGAAAAATTCCAGGTTGTAGTTTCCGTAAATACTTTTGATATCGAATCCGCTTCCTGTCCAAATAACATCAGGATAGCCACTATCATTATCCATATAGGTACCAGCAAAATAATAACATACAAGGGTTGATGAGCTGTATGAGCCATCTTTTGATTCAGGTAATTGAGAAACTTATTCCGATAAGTTTTATTTGAAGCTTCCGTTGCCTCTTCAGCAATGACTTTGTAAATTAAAGTTATAGCCGTTATGATGTTGGTGACAGGTAAAAAGCCAAACAACCAAGCATCGTAAAATTGCGTGTTAGAAGAAATCTGTAATAATACAAAAAAACTAATTATGATACCAAGGACGACAAAAATCAATGTTAGTACAAATAACAAAGGGGGTAGTGATCTCCCTTTTAACCAGAGTTTTATCGATCCAAAAAGAGCTGTTCCAAATAATAAAATGAGGGTTAAACTATGTTCCGAAGCAAATGGAGAATAACCATTGTCAACGATATCTATCGCTTCTGTGTGATGTGATCCGTACATCATCAACCCAAAACAGAATAAAAGGAATGATAAGCATAAAGCAACAATAAATATATACTCCACAATTTTTGTAGGAGTACTAACCTGTTGTCGAATTTGCCTATAAATCAAATAGCCGATTACTGGAACTGATAGTATAGATAGTATAATAAAGATTTCCATTAGTTTTGAAGTGAATTATTTTTAAAGTTAGTTTGTACAATGAATTTATGATGTAAATTTCCGTTTATATCTTGATGTTAAATGTCCCATTTTATGATAATGACCTCTTATTTATACCTTAAAAATACTGTTTTCGAATCAAGAATTAAAAGAGATTACCACTCGTATTAAAATTGGCAATATATATTTATTGTACCCCTAAAAAATTGTGTTTCTGTATCTGTATCCCATACATATCGTTCTTTAAATTTGCCGTTCACGAATATGATATGAGCATGAAAGTCAACAATTTTGAAGATTTTAAATTGGAAAATTTATATCTATCTGAACTCCGTTCTGTTGTTTCTTTATATAAGCAACGTGTTAATCAAAATTCATCTAGAGAGCATGTAAATTCGGTAGAACAGTTAACCATAGACTTTGGGTTACCGTTAGCTGTTTTACTAGAAGCTAAACAGGTTGTTGCTTATGCAGCAGCAATTGTCAATCCCTATCATCAAGTGGAAATAAATTGTATTTTCTTCGATGAGACCCATCGACATGAATTTCAAGACGCATTAATTACAAAAGCAAAAAATAATTTTAATCAGGCATTTGAGGATGGCGAACAGCAACTTCTTAGATTGACATCAGCTATTGAGAGGCTTATTTACTGGTTGAATCTTTAAATGTTGTTTGTAACTTTAAAAAGCAGTTCTAATTGCGCATGGATTGGATTTTTTAAAATTGATCATTGGAGCTCTAAAAATGATTACATTGGAGGTTTAGTATCCCATGTTAACGTATAATCAAATCGATCTTGAAGAACATAGCATCACTAAAAAATATATTGTTATCATATAGTTAAAGCCATGAAGAAGGAAGTCTTATATGTAAAGATTGCAAACATTATTGAAGAACAGATCTTCAATGGTACGTTAAAACTGGGAGAAAAACTTCCTTCTATACGTACCGTACAGAAGATGTATCATGTGAGTATCAATACCGTTAAACAAGCTTTTCTCGAATTGGAGAGCAAATCGCTGATCAACTCTAGACCACGCCTTGGTTATTATGTCAGTAAAACTTCACAACGAAGATTTTCTCTTCCATCTGTGGGCATGTTGTCGTCATCAGGTGGCGAAAAGCAGCCTGAAGATCTTATCGATAAAGTTTATAATTCCTTAAAAAATAAAGAGGTCACTCAATTTTCCCTTGGTGTTCCGGCGCAAAGTATGCTTCCTATTGCCAAGCTTAATAAAGGAGTGATCCATATGATTAGGAAACTTGATGATGGAGGGACAAGTTATGAACCTGCTCAAGGAAGTGTCAATCTGAGGAGAAGTGTTGCCAAATGGAGTATGGAATTTGAAGGGCAGCTTACGGAAGATGATTTAGTAACGACATCTGGTGCTATGAATGCCATTTTTAACTGCTTGCTTGCTGTCACAAAACCAGGCGATACCATAGCGATTGAAACTCCGGTGTATTTTGGAACGATACAGGTTGCTAAATCTTTGGGTCTACAGGTCATTGAGATACCTGCACATCCGCTTAATGGCATTGATATGGATGCATTGAGAAAGTATCTGCCACGTATAAATGTGTGTTGTTTTACAGCAAATTTTAGCAACCCATTAGGAAGCTTGATGCCAGAAGATCATAAAATACAACTGGTTAAATTACTCAACGAGCATAATATTCCATTAATTGAAGATGATCTTTATGGCAATCTATACTTTGGAACCACTAGACCAAAGCCTTGTAAAGCGTATGATGAAGAGGGAATAGTCATGTGGTGTGGCTCTTTTTCCAAAACACTAGCACCAGGTTATCGAGTAGGCTGGGTTGCTCCCGGAAAGTTTAAGAGTAAGATCATTCGTCAGAAACTTCTACAGACGATTTCTACCCCTATACTCTATCAAGAAGTGATAGCCGATTTTATGGAGCACGGCAGGTATGACCATCATCTGCATCAGTTTAGAAACAAACTCTACGCAAATTGCCTGCAATATCAACAAGCTATCGAGGAATATTTTCCTGACAATACTAAAATAGGTCAGCCACAAGGAGGCTTTGTGCTTTGGCTTGAGTTAGATAAAAGAGTTGATACCGCAGCATTATATGATACCGCTATGCGTCATCAAATTAGCTTTGCTCCCGGTAGAATGTTTACCCTCCAAGATCGTTATCACAACTGTATGCGACTCAACTTTGCTTTAGGTTGGAACGAACGGATTTATGCTGATTTGAAATGTTTAGGCAAAATTGTCAAAAATTCCATTTGATTGATCAGTAATCAATTACGTTGCCGTAAACCTGTTATTGTTTATAAATCAAATCTTGTAAAAGCTCTTGCAACTGTTTGGTGATAGGTCCAGCTTGTGGAGCAAAATCTTGATATCCCAGCAGCGACGTGACGGGAGTAATATTTTTAGTGGTCGAACTTATAAAAGCTTCCGCCGCATTTTCCAGATCGGAGATGCTAATATCTCGCACTTCTACCTCCATGATATTTTTTGCTAGATCAATGATTTTCTTACGCGTAATACCTTGAAGAACATCTTCCGCTGCGGTCAATAACTTACCCTCATGACTGATCAAAAAGAAATTGGCACGAGGACATTCTGATATAAAGCCATTTTGCATATAGACCACATCGTCAGCACCTTTTGATTTTGCTACTTTTAAAGCTTGTATCCCCATGACATAGTCGATGGATTTGACCTGACTAAAGGGACGATGATAGGTAAAAGGAAGTAGCTTTAATCCTTTCTCTTCCAAAATGACATTTCTTTTTAATGGTTGTTGGCTGATAATGAAGTTGGGTTCTGCTATGCTATAGCCATCGGGACTATAGCCACCAGTCAATAGCAGCTTAATCCCAGAGTCCGGCATATTGTTAGCTTGTATCAACGTGTCTATGCATGTTTTGATTGCCTCCCGAGCATAATTAACAGGAAGATCCATGAGATATGCAGATTGATAAAAACGATCCAGATTATCTTCCAAAAATATAGGGAGTCTATTTACCGTTTTGAAAAAATCAAAGATACCGTATCCGCGAACGATAGCTAGATCACTGATGGCGAGTTGAGCTTCATTTTCCGAAATGAGTTTTCCGTTAAAAATAATATAGGGAGTTTGCATATCCTTTTTGTATTAAATGTTTTGCGGAAACAAACCTAGGCAATCCAATATGGAAAAGCAAGTTTGAAAAGTTTACTTACCACTAATCTTTTCTATTAAGGCTATTGTTGAGCATGCAGCCAATCATGCCTTTGTTAATCATTTCATAAGCTTGGGGTAATCCTCACTTAACAATCAACTTATAGCTTTGCCGCTAATCAATCTTATTTGTAAAGGCAAAACTCATGTACTTTAAATCATCTAGACTATTGTGGCTGTTATTACCACTTACATGCCACTCTCTACCTACAGAAGCAAGCAATTTAAGAATAGCCTTGTTGAAAAGCGAACTGAATATTCAACAGCAGCTATCCGGAACTGTGCTCGATGCAGATGGTCAGCCCATTAGCGGAGCTACCGTCCGTAATCTACGCACCCAACAAGATTATCAGACCGACCAGAACGGTAAATTTGTGCTGGAAGGAAAAGTAGGAGACACCATTTCTATACGGTTTATTGGCTACGCCACAGCGCAGCATACCGTTACTACTTTAAGTGGATTTCAGATCAAATTGGTTTCAGAAGGCCAGCAGCTCGAGGAGGTGATGGTATCCATTGGTTACCAAAAAATCCGTAAATCTGATGTAACAGGAGCGATTGCAAGTGTAAAAGCTGAAGAGCTCAACCTGACATCGCCTAAACTTTCACAAGCCTTAGTGGGCAAAGTAGCCGGTGTACAAATCATGCAAACAAGCGGAGCACCGTATGAGGGAACTAAAATTAAGGTGCGCGGTATGGGATCTATCAATGCAGGTTCAGATCCGCTATATGTTATTGATGGCTATCCGTCGGGCAATAACTTGAATATCAATCCTAATGATATCGAGACCATCGATATCCTCAAAGATGCTGCTTCTGCCGCGATCTATGGTTCCAGAGCGGCAGGAGGTGTGGTCCTCATTACGACCAAACGTGGTAAAGAGGGGCGTAGTCAAGTAGATTACGAAGTATTAGGTGGTTTTGGGCAGCTATCAAAAAAGATAGATCTATTAAATTCAGCCGAATTTATCGACTTGTTGATCGATGGTCGTAATAATGCTTACAAAGATTTGGTCATCGGTAAAGGATTGACTTGGAATGATAATATGCGCTTAGACAGCAATGCCGATCGTGTCGCCCGTGTCAGTAACGCCGGTTCGGTTTCAATTCCAGAAGAATATTACAATTTTTCGACAGGTCTGGCTAAGAAAGCAAAATATGATACGGATTGGCAGGATGCTTTGTATCGCAATGCACCTTTTCAACGCCACAACGTATCTGCATATGGTGGGAATGATAAAAATAGATATTTTTTAAGTACTTCCTATCAAGATCAGCAAGGTATTATGTTGGGTACAGGGCAACAGGTTTTTAACTTCAGAGCCAATACCGATGCCAAGGTGAGCAAAAGGCTTACTGTCGGTGCCAACGTATCTTTCACCTATAACGATAACAACGAAGTGACTACAGGCCGTTATGATAGGAGTCCTTCTATGGCCGCATTAATTTATTTACCTACACTACCTGTCTATAATGAAGATGGTAGCTTCGCTAAATTTTTAATGGCCGATTTGTCGGCCAATAACTATGGCGTCCAAAATCCGGAAAATCCCTTGGCCTACGTCACTGAGATCAAAAATAATAGACGCGGAAAAAGCGGGTTATATAATGCATTTGCCGATTTCTCCATCTTAGAAGGTTTGAACCTAAAGGTAAACGGTGGCTTGTCAACTTACGACGAGAAGCACGATTATTATCGACCTACCAGTATTTCAAATGGCAATAATGCACCCTATTCTAATTCTGCAAAAGCCGCCGCTTATGCCGATGCTACTACCCGTAGTGAGATCGACAAGCTAGTCGAGACCACGTTAAATTATAATAAGACATTTGCGGATAAGCATCAAGTAACGGCTTTATTAGGCTATTCGGCACAAAGGACAGATGTCGACTATATGTCTGTTCGCGCCAATGGATTTCAGAATGATGCGATCGATGAAATCACTAACAAAGGGGCAGATCCATCAAATTTTCAGCTATTAGACGCTTACAAAAGAATTACAACACTGCAGTCGTATTTTAGCCGCGTTAATTACAGCTATGCATCCAAATATTTTCTATCCGCTTCATTTCGTACAGACGGATCATCTCGGTTTGGGCCTAACACCAAATGGGGAACATTTCCTTCCGTTTCTGCCGGTTGGACCATCTCCAAAGAAGATTTTTATGATGCATGGTTAGGAGAGGGATCAACGGCGAAACTAAGAGCAAGTTGGGGAAAAAGTGGAAACAACAATATTGGTGAATATAATGCCATCACCACCTACAATTCACCCACAGGTGTGATCATTGGCAATAAAGTAGAAACCGCCCTTGCGCCAGGAGATTTACGTGACCCGAAATTGGGTTGGGAAACCACCTCACAATACAATGCTGGATTGGATTTAGGACTTCTCCGAGGTCGCTTGAATATCATGACCAATATTTATTTGAGCCGTTCGTCCAATATGTTGTTCAACCAGCCGATCACCGCAGTATCCGGAGCGACTACGATCTTGACCAATCTGCCCAATAGTAAAGTTGAGAACAAAGGATTTGATCTTCAAGTCGATGCTGCCTTAGTGCGTAAAAAAGACTTTGATTTAGGGATTAGTGGCAATATCAATGTCAACCGTAATAAAGTACTGGATCTTGGTGGAGGATCTACCATTATGACCAATGGGGCGGAGCGTTCATACATCACACATATTACCCAAGAGGGCAGTCCAATCGGTATGTTCTACGGTTTCAAAGTATTGGGAGTAGCGACCGAAGAAAACTATAAAAGTGTTGCACCATCTGCAGGTTCAACCAATCCAATGCAACCCGGCGATCTTTATTTTGAAGATGTAGATGGCAACGGTATAGTAAATGATGAAGACAAACGTATTATCGGTAGTCCGCATCCTGATTTTACCTATGGTTTTGCGATCAATACACGATATAAAAACTTTGACTTGAGAGCTTCATTCAATGGATCGCAAGGTAATAAAGTATTGGATGGTTATGATTACTACCTGTATAATATGGAAGGCTCGGGCAATCAATATGCAGATGTGGCGCAACGCTATAGATCGGCCTCAAATCCGGGCAACGGCGAAGTATACCGTGCCTCACGTGGCGGAACCCAAAGCAACAGCACACGTTTGTCTACTTTTTACCTACAAGATGGTTCCTTCCTTAGGATGACCAATATCATCTTGGGTTACAGCTTACCAACTGCAACTGCCAATAAGTTATCTCTTTCAGGAATAAGGATATCCGCAAGTGTAGACAATCCATTTACCATTAGCAAATACAAAGGTTACAATCCAGAGCCCGACTATAACCAGCGTGGTAATCTGACTCCCGGGGTAGATTATGGTTTATATCCTTTGGTGCGTTCATTCAATCTTGGATTAAAAGTTACATTCTAAAAAAATCGACTATCATGAAAAAAAGATATTTATTACCCTTCGTTCTTCTAGCACTATCCTCTTGTGACAAAGGATTTTTGAATCAGGAAAATCCCAATGAGGTATCAGTCGGCGCATATTTCAAGTCAGAAAACGACGTTTTATTAGCTGTAAATGGTTTATACCAAGCATTGCGCTTAGGAAGCACTATCGGCGAGTCCAGTGCGCTTTATAGCGAAGAGCGTTCGGACAATACCGGCCGCGATGATAACCAGTCCAATGCAGGTGAACCCTTCCAGTTTAATGATTTTTCGATATTACCGAGTAATTCCTATATCAAAACACATTGGTCAGCGATGTACGATGGCATTGCACGCTGCAATACGCTATTGTCCAATATCGACCGCGTAACATTTGCAGACAATGCAGTCAAGGAACGTTACATTGCTGAGACCAAGTTTGTGAGGGGACTCTTATATTTCCATATGGTACGCAAATTTGGTGATATTCCGTTGTCAACAGTCGAGATCACGACCAAAGAGCAAGCTGCCGAAATTGCCTATAGACAGAAAGAGGCTACTGTTTACCAGCAGATCGTAACTGATCTGACTGATGCCCTGAACAGCAACCTGCCCAATGTGCAGTGGCAGTATGCTGTGGGTCGTACCTCCAAAGCAGCCATCAATGCTATTTTAGGACAAGTCTACCTGACAATGGGAGCCACTTTAGCCGGCGATAAACAAGTTAATTTTCAAAAAGCAGAGCAATATTTAGCAGCATCATACGGAATGCGTACGTTCGGAAAGCTTACCGAGATCCCTTATTCAGAAGTTTTTGATGTTAGCAAAAAAAGTACCTGTAAAGAATTAGTGCTGCAAGTTCAGTATCTGCAAGGTGATCAAAACTACAGTTCAAGTATTGCGCGTAATAATCAGGCAAGAGGAGAAAATATCAATTCAAAATTTGTGTCAACAGGTATTGGAGGCAATGTGAAGCATGATCTGGTAAAAGATTATGAAGAGCAAGATCTGCGCAAAAGCTTTTCGATCAAGTTTGCCGAACATGCACAAGTTAAAGACTGGTTTATCACCAAATTCAGAGACAACAGTGAAGCCGCAGGAACCGAGGGAAGAGGAGGAAATGACTGGATACTGATCCGTTATGCCGACGTAATGTTACTCCTTGCAGAAGTGAAGATGCATTTAGGTAAAGATGCAGAAGCCATTGCTTTACTCGATGAAGTTAGACTTCGGGCAGGCTTACCATCATATGCAGTTTCAAGGACTAATGCCAGTTACGCAGCCAAATACCCGACATTGAAAGATGCTATTTTGCATGAGCGCCGTGTTGAACTAGCCTTTGAAAACCACAGATGGTTTGACCTCATCCGCAATTATGATGCAAATGGACTGGTCGATTATTTTAAAAAGAAGAGTCAGGCCGACTATGGCAATGCCAAATTATCCAATATTACGATTAAGGATCGCTTTTATCCGATACCATTTGACGAGTATAAGTTAAATCCTGAAAAAATGTATCAAAATACAGGATATTAAATAGTGACAAACTATTCTTATGATCAATACTATGAAAATATGGCTTCTCGCCCTGGGTATGTTTCTTTCGAATGTATCCTGGGGCCAGGAGTTTCATAGCGATAGAAGCCCACAAGATTGGGTGATCGCCAAAAACTATTATGCCACCTCTATTCTAATTCAAGATAGCGTACTGACTGGAGAATTACTATCTCTGCCTGAAGTTCAAAATCTGCTGAAACAAAGGCATAGCCGCTACCTCAATAATACTACATGTGCAGACGTAGCCTGTTTTCTCGATGCTTTCAAATGGAAGCAACAGGAGATTGATCTCTTGGTGAATATCTTTGTTGCTAACACCAAAAGGCAGACAGGGCAGTCATTCCGTAAGCGGTTGATGGATTCTCAGACCTATGGGCCGTCACAGGGAAAGCAAGCAGATGAATATCTTGCTCGCGCCTTGCGACAAGATCTAGAAGCAATGAACTACGTGATCGATGTCTATGCTGGAGCTAAGAAGCCCAACTATCCGCGCATCGATTCGATTTCTTTTAATATTACCAGTAAACATTATCTATACTTGCTCAAAGACGTGGCACAAGACGTCCTCAAAGACGTGCGGCAACCTAAGTTGGCTTTTTACGAATCTCTTTGGACAGCCGTTAGGCTATTGGAAGTAAACGAAAGATGGGATTCCGCACAATTGGAACCTTTGATGGAACAGGAAAACAAGAAGGCATATGAAGCGATCCGTAAAACAGATTTTACCCGTTATCCTTACAGTCTTCTCTTAACTTTGGGAGCAGGTCCAGATCAATACGATCAGCCTATCAGCCCAGGAGGGATGTTGCGTTCCAGAATGGCGGCACGTAGTTACTTTGACGGGCTGGCACCCTTTATTGTGGTTTCTGGAGGCCGTGTGCATCCCTATAAGACACCTTATATTGAAGCGCTGGAGATGAAAAGATACCTGATGCAGGTACTTCAGGTGCCTGAAGAAGCCATCTTGATTGATCCACATGCCCGACATACCACCACTAATCTCCGTAACACCGCTCGTATCTTGTTGACTTATGGATTTCCTCCAGATAAATTTGCAATCGTCAACAGCAGTGTGCCGCATATCGATGCCGTTCAAAATATGGCCGATCGTTGTATACGAGAATTAGGTTATGTACCTTATGAATTGGGTAAACGCATCAGTGATGTTATCGTGGAGTTTAAACCTCGTATAGAATCCCTGACCATAGATCCAGATGAACCGTTAGATCCGTAGCATTTTTTGATAGCTGCTTCAATAATTTTCAAATTCATCTATTATCCACACCAAAATTAAAGTAATTTACAGGTCTATTTTTAGGACCTGTAAATAGCGTTATGAAAAAATACCTGAAACAATTATCAACCAGTTTTCTAATCAGCTTAAGTCCTGTCTTGATCCTCCATGGACAGTCAAAGACCGAACTTACAAATGTGTTTTTAGGATCTTCCGGAGACCACGGACAACTGTCACCGGCAGCATCTTCGCCATTCCATCACATGAGTATCGCGCCACAAACCTATCCCACGTTGCATATGGGCTATGAACACTTAGCCAAAGAAATACTCGGGTTTACGCACAATAGATTTGAAGGAGTAGGCTGCAAGGGAAGTGGTGGCTTAATATTGGTAAAGCCATTTTTAGGACTTCAGGATGATGGCAAACCTCTGATTAAAGAGCAGGAAAAAGCCGGCCCCGGATATTATGATATTGCCTTAAAGAGTCGTATAAAAGCACAATTTGCAGTGCATGAGAACTTTGGAATTCATCAATACACGTTTTCCGCAGGAGAAAAGGGGCTGACATTAGATCTCGCACATGCATTCAATGGTGCATTTGTTTCCAACGCGTACACGCTTACAAAGGACGGGGTGCTCAAAGGATCTATTCGATCAAGAACAACTTGTGGGGTGGGCATATACAGCATCCATTATGCCATCGCTGTAGCAAACAATAACCAATGGAAAGGAGCAGACAATCTCTTGACACTCCAGCTCGACAATCAAACACAAAAGGTTACATTGCGTATTGCTTTTTCTGCCGTGAGTACCGATTATGCCGAGGCGACTTTAAAAGCCAATAGCACTAAAACCTATGCTCAGGTAAAGGCTGACTCTGATCATCGTTGGGAAACTTACCTGTCAGGTATCACGGTCAAAGGAGATCCTAATCGCGAGAAACTATTTTACTCCCTGCTCTATCGCACCCTGCAGTCTCCTTATCAGATCAATGAATCAGATGGGCATTATAGGGGTACAGATGGGCAAGTCCACCAGTCCAAAGGCAATCGCTACCATGGGTGGGCCATTTGGGATAATTACAAAACACAGCTTCCTTTGTTAGAGCTGCTTTATCCACAGCAGTATCAAAATATCGTTTCTTCGGTTTCAGATCTTTATCGTTATGGCAAGTTTGATTTCGCCGGACCAAACGAGCCTGCAAACTCCGTTAGGACAGAACATGCAGCTGTTGTGCTTTTAGATGCGAGTAAGAAGGGATATGATATTCATTTATCCGCTATCCGTGATTCCTTAGTGCGGGATACCATGCGTTTCGATTTTTCAAAACCCGATAAATATTTAGAAGCTGCTTATGACATGTGGGCTATGGCAGGTTTGTTGCCAGCAGATCGTAAGCACTACCTCGATCGAGCTAGCAGCTATGCCGGTGTTTGGTTAAAGGAATTTAAAGATCTCACTCGTCCGGATGTAGACCGTATGTCAGCAAGAAATATGTATCAAGGTACAATCCGTCAATACCGTTGGAATGTACCCTTTGATATGCAGGGACTGGTCAATCTGGCTGGAGGCAAAGAAGCATTTACAACGCAATTGGATGATTTTTTTGATCATCATTATTTTAATCGCGCCAACGAACCCGATATACAGTCACCCACATCCTATTATGCCAGCAGTAAGCCATCACGCTATCAATCATTAGTACGGGAGCTGGCTCTGGATACGGTCATACAATATTACTTTAATGACAATAGCCGTGGTATAGATCCCTTCATAGACCGGATATACAAGAACCAACCTAAAGCATTTGTACGGACCATGGATGACGATGCCGGCGCCATGTCAGGCTGGTTTGTATTGACGGCATTGGGCCTACATCAGCCTTTGATCGGACAGCCTATCTATTATGTCAGCGTCCCTTTATTTCCAGAGATCGTTGTACAGCGGGGAGAGCAGAAACTTAAAATCAAAGTGATCAACTATAACGATAAAAACAAGTATGTCAAACGGATTTTGCTCAACGGTAAAGATATCGACAGACTTTGGTTGCATCATGACGAACTCCGTAAAGGTGGATTACTGGAGATAGAAACCAGCGCCGAACCTTCTACTTATGGTACAGCCAATATCTGGGTTTCAGATCTGAAAGAATGAGACTAAGGGCTGATTAAACTGATTAACAAACAGCCGTTTGGGATTGCCAAATGGCTGTTTTGTGAGTTTGGTGTTGATATCTTACAAATGGAATCAACATTAAACTGTTAGAGATACGCCAACCTACTTGTTAATGATATCATTTATTTGATCCTGCGTATATACTTTATAAACCACACCGAGTCTCTGAGCATTTTCTTCCACTGTAGAATCAAAACCAGCTTTTTTCCTTCTCTTATTTACATTTTTAGCATCTTTAATAGGCAGTACATATTCAAATGGCTCTTTTTTGCCCGTTTTTGGATTATTGACCATCTGCATATATACTTGGGTACCGTATATCTGTTCTTTTCCTTCGCGGGTCAGTTTTCTGTCCAGCATCATAGCAACATACCGAAACGGTAATTCTTTATTCTTTCCTGCATTTTCAATTAATTTATAATACTTTGAGATTTTATCTGAATGCTGTACGACATAAAAAACAGCTGTATTTTCAGGTTCACCAACTAATGTCTTACCTGGATAACCATGTTTTTCAATAATATGCTCTACCTTTTCGATATTTATGGAATCAATTTTTTGCATAATTTTCCAGCTACTTTTATCGAGTAATGGTCTCGGGTAATTGAGGAATTGCGCAATGGTATCTTTCCTTCCATCCGTTACCTGCGGATCTAAAAATTCCCTTATACCCTGATCAGTTCGTAGAATGGTATCCAATTGTTTCTTTAATTCCAGATTTAATGGCTTTTGAGCATAGCAACTTAAACTAATAAATGTTAATGCTGATAGGAATACTTCTTTCATAATGACAACTTATTTTATTTATCAAAAGTACATTTCGGAAGAAAACCAAAGAGGTACAAATCGGACAACTTTCACATCAGTTTAAAGACCGAACTCCCATTGCCGGGTAGAAAAGAACCTTTTTTAAATGAGCTTATTGCGTAACCTGTAAATTGTACAAATTCTTTTCTGAAATGCGATGCATCGTAATAATCTTCCGTAATTAAAAACCTGTGGTATGAGTTTGTACTTTTCGAGTATTGAGCATCAAGTACATTTCTAAATCTAATTATTTTTTTAAAAAGAGATGGACTGCAGCCCATATACCTTTTAAAATGCCTTAAGAAATTTCGTTCAGACATACAGGCGATTGCGGCCAGCTCCTTCACGGTCAATTTATCCACTCCAGCAGTGCTCTTATAAATTCTTTCTAATGGATCACCTTGATGTTGTCTTAAATTTGACAAAAGAAATTCTTCGAGTCTTTCAATCCTTTTTTCAATAGGAACTGTAAAGAGTTGAGAGGCAAATTTAGACCATTTGGATTCGTTCAGCAACTGAGAGGACTGAGCTGCTATTTTTATAAATGGAACCTTAAAAAAAAAGTTGATACCGCAAGGTGTAAAATTAATGCTTATTTCGTCTACAGGATCATTAAACGTAATGATGGTTGGTTGTGTCAATCTACCCAAGACGATAATTTTTGGTCCATGTGTTACATCTTTTGTGAAAGTAACTTCGTTGGGCTTGATGCCTATGGACGTCTGGTTAAATAAGGCTAGACAGGTGCCCAGATTAGGAAATGCTGTATACTTTAAAGGAAAGGTCTCTCTATGATGTGATACTGTAAAGCAGGTAATATATTTTTTTAGTTGATCGGAAAGAGGTGTAATATTGGTAAACATAATAGCATATCTAAATGATTAAAAGAAGATAGATCTTAAAGATAATAAGATTATCGCTTACTTGCACCTATAAGATGCACCGTTCCAAAAGTTTTCTCCGGTATGATCTTTAGCTTTTTCAAAGACCTTATCATGTGTGGCTACTTAATTTGAACGAATGCGATCAATCTCTAATCACGACAAAGCATGATGGTTAATGAGCAACATCGAAATGATGAAAAAAATTATATTCTATTTCCAATAATTAGTTTATAATTGCTGTTCATTATAAACAAGTTATTATTCATATTTTCAGTCTAGTATGATATTACAACATCAGAAAGAAGAAGCGATCGTATGTTGCTATAAAATGGAAAAGTTGAATTTATGTAGCTGATTCAGTAAAGATGATTTAAAAGAATAATTGATAAAATGGATAACAGGAGAGAATTTCTAAAAAAAGCAGCGATGCTGACAGGTGGTATGTCCTTGTCACAACTGCTCCCTCAATCTATTGCTAAAGCCATGGCCATTAATCCTACATTAGGAAGCACGTTTTATGATGCAGAACATGTTGTTCTGCTGATGCAAGAAAACAGATCATTTGATCATGCTTTTGGCACGCTAAGGGGAGTTCGAGGGTTTAACGACCCGCGTGTTGTCCGCCAACCCAATCACCGCAAGGTTTGGCTACAGTCCCAATCGGATGGTAAAACTTATGCCCCTTTTCGACTGGATATTAAAGATTCTAAAGTCACTTGGATGGGCTGCCTGCCACATAATTGGACAGATCAGACCGATGCACGTAATCAAGGCAAGATGGATCGATGGCTAGATGTCAAGCGTTCGGGATTTAAAGATTTTAAAGAGATGCCCTTAACATTGGGCCATTATACACGTGAAGATATACCTTTCTACTATGCTATGGCCGATGCGTTTACCATCTGCGATCAACATTTTTGTTCCAGTTTAACCGGCACTAACCCCAATAGACTCTATTTTTGGACAGGCAATATCAGAGAAAAACTGACCGATAATGCACTGGTCTGGAATGGAGATTCTGAGTTTAGCGGCAAAGCCACATGGAAAACTTTTCCCGAACGCCTTACCGACAATGGTGTGGACTGGAAAATCTATCAAAATGAAATATCTTCCAGTAGTGAGGGGTACAGTGGTCAAGAAAACAGTTGGTTGGGGAATTTTGGATGCAATGTCATGGAGTATTTCCCCCAATATGCTGTCAAATATAGCAAGCGGTATCAAGATCTATTGATTGAAAAGAGAAAGCAGATCAATGTGAAGCTTGAAGAACTCAACAAAAAAGGCATTACAGCTGGGAAAGAGTACGATAAATTACAAAAGTGGCTGCAAGAAACGGTAAAGGAACAAGAGCTGTATACAGATGAAAACTTTGAAAAGTTGAGTGCATACACAAAAGAAATCCACCGACGCGCATTTGTCAATAACAGTGCTGCTCCAGACTATATGGAGCTCGAGCAGATGGAATATCAAGAAGGCGATGAGACTCGCCAACTCCAGATACCGAAGGGTGATATCTTGCATCAGTTTAGAGCAGATGTCGATACAGGCAAACTGCCCACGGTATCATGGCTGACGGCACCACAACTTTTTTCGGATCACCCAGACTCACCTTGGTTCGGAGCCTGGTATGTCAGTGAAGTCATGGACATCTTAACTAAAAATCCAGAAGTATGGAAAAAAACCATCTTTATCCTTACTTATGACGAAAATGACGGTTATTTTGACCATGTGGCTCCTTTTGCTGCGCCAAATCCTTATCGTCAAGATTCAGGTAAAGTTTCTCAAAGCATCGACACACGGTTGGAGTATGTAAGAAAAGAAGAGCAATATCACCCCGAAAGTGGGCGTGCAAGTAATATCGGTCTAGGGTATCGTGTACCGATGATTATTGCTTCTCCGTGGTCCCGAGGAGGCTGGGTCAATTCACAGGTATTTGACCACACTTCACCATTGCAGTTTTTAGAGCGGTTCATTAGCCACAAAACACGTTCTAATATCGAAGAAACCAATATTACGGCATGGCGGAGGGCAGTTTGTGGAGATTTAACGTCGGCTTTCAGACCTTACAAAGGAGAAGTGATAGCAAAGCCCGAATTTGTCCAGAAAAAATCATTCATAAAAAGCATTCATCAAGCACAATATAAAGATCTACCCAAAGGATTTAAACCTTTAGATCAAGCTGAAATAGATCAGATAGAACAAGATCCTCGCATTTCTCCTTACTTTCCAAAGCAAGAAAAAGGTTCTAGAGATTCATGTGGATTACCGTACGAACTCTATGTTGACGGATATTTTGACCAAAAAAATCAAGCCTATCAGATTTCCTTTGAAGCTGCAAACCGCGTATTCGGTTCTGCATCAGCGGGGGCAGCATTTACCGTTTACAGCGAAACCCCTTATGATAATGAACAAGGCAGAAGTTGGAATTATGCTACTGTCGCAGGAGATCGGTTGCAGGATAGTTGGTCATTAGATGCCTTCGATCATCTTGCATACAGATTGAGCGTTTATGGTCCCAATGGTTTTTTTCGAACATTTGCTGGTAGTAAAGAAAACCCAAAAATTAAAATTTCTTGTCGTTACGAACATGATAAAAAAGGTAAAGGATTTACTGGCCGATTGCTGTTTGAGATCGCAAATCAAGAAGACCGTCAGGTTGAAATATGGCTTCAAGATAACAGTTATGGACAAGCAACACGCCGTATTAAGCTGGGTGCAGATTCCAATAAGGTTGTCGAAGTTGATTTATCCAAACAGCATTTTTGGTATGATATAAAAGTAAGCTGTACTGGATACTTGAGCTATTTCGAGCAGTTTGCAGGACGTATTGAAGTTGGTGAAAATGCAAAAAGCGATCCATTAATGGCATAAAAACTTAGCGATCCGGATATCGTATGTTAATCGCCATACAATCCTAGGATAACCAGGCGATTTTTTTTGTGGTTGTTTATGGGTGGGTGTGACATATAAACAACCCCTATGTCTACCTGAATAAACGGTTGAAAAAACACATTAAACAGCACTGTTGCACAAGCAACTAGTGTTGTTTTTCTTTAATCTTTTCATATGCTTTGATCAAGTTTCGAATGCCTGTCGGGATCACGTTGGAGACTGGCTCGGCATTGGGTCGGCAATCCTCCAACCTTTTCCTGACCAACTTCGCCCCATCTTCTAGGTCGCTTCGAGTGGGCTCCGAGGTGGCTTCGACTGGGCTTCGACAGGGAGTGAGGGGACACTCGAAGCCGACTCGAAGGAGACTCAGGTGGAGGTAGAACAAGTCTAGAAGAAAGGTCGAAGAAAGGTCGAAGAAATGTAGAAAAATACCAAATTGGATGTTTTGGAGTAGTTTTGGCTGCAACCAGCTCGATACCAGCTTCATATCAGATTCGGACACTGTTTTACCGAAAGCCGTCTGTACACCGCTTCTGCACCGTCCATTTCCCGTCCCTGACCCGGGAAATGGACGGTGCAGGGACTTTGCAACTGCGGTGCAGGGACAAGAAAGTTTAAAACAAGGTACGAACAAGGTTAAAACAACGTACGAATCAGATCCAAATAGCCTGGACATCCCTGCTTTTGATTTTGAAGGAAAATAAGGCTTTCAAGTGCCCAAGAGTGTACCGTTAGTGTACGGGTTATTCACGGGGAGTGTACCAATCCTGTACCAAGAATGTACGGAGAAGCTACTAAGAAGGTACCAAAGAGCTACTAAAGCCAGTAGCTTGACTGAGGATCTACAAGCAGAGCCTAGACCAGCGCGGGAACACGGTGGTTCATGTATCTCCCAAGCATGCGTAGTGCATATGCTAAGCAATGGTTAAGCATAGATAGTGTGTAAAAGGGTACCTGTTGATACACTATCCATGCACTATCAACGCTCTATCTATGCTTCATCTATACTTGATCAATGCCTGAAGATTGCTTCATCTCAAATAAGCGTTTTTAAGCGATCTAATTTATTTTGTCGGGTATGTGAGCGATTTTGTATTAATAATCTCTCTGATCGGCTAAAATGATGATTAAATAAAAAGCTTGGAGCTATTCAGGATGTCTTGAAGAGGTGTCGCAAGGATTTTTTGTTAAAATCTAAATTTTCAGTGTCGATAATCTTCGTGTTGATGTTTGAATGAAGGGGTTTAGGTTAGATATCCATTTTAAAAATCTGTTTGTGGCTTATGTCCAGCGGTGAAATTGATCGATTGGATTAAAAAAGTAGGAGCTTTCGTGTCCGCTGGTTATATTATTGTGTATGCAACTATATTGAATTTGAAAACAATTTTATGGCGTTGATACGGTATGTTTAAATAAGAAAAAAGGAGGTGGCATCTCCATGCTAGAAAATTGAATACAAGAGAACCAAAGTGCATGCTATAAAAAAAATCTTTCCAGCTCCATACTGGAAAGATTTTTTTTGTTAAAATTAGATGTTTTACTTCTTCAATTCCAGATGGATAATGGAAATGATTTAAGGTAGCAATTCATATACCCGGACATAGTCAATTTCAAAAACTGCGGGAAATGCTCTTTCGTCAATCCCGTTTTTGCCACCCCAATTTCCGCCGATGGCTAAATTGAGCAACCAGTGGAATTTTTGATCAAAAGGCCATTCCGCAAAGGATTTATGTTCGTTTTCAACAGAAAAAATTTCTTGATCATCGATAAATCCTTTGATGTATTCTGGGGTCCAATCTACGCGGTATAAATGGAACACATCGGAAACACCAGCTACCTTTTTTGTGGCCGTTTTTTGAGTATTGATATTGTGGTTATAGGCTTGGGTATGCGTCGATATATGCAATACATCTTGATCATAACCCACGTGTTCGAGTATGTCTATTTCACCTGAATTGGGCCAATTGCCATACGTTGATTCTGTAGGCAGCATCCAGATCGCTGGCCAAGTACCGCGTCCTTTGGGCAATTTTGCTCGGGCTTCAAATCGGCCATATAAGAAATCACCCTTACCTTTACTGACCAAACGGGCAGAAGTGTAGGGTTTTCCACCTTTACTTTCTTTTAAAGCTTTGATTTTTAAAACTCCTTTGCCTACGATCGAGTTTTTGGAAGAAGACGCGACATAATACTGATCCTCATTATTGCCCCAGCCGTTATATTTTGAACCTACATCGTACGACCATTTTGTCGTGTCTGGTAAGCCTTCGTAATTAAATTCATCTGCCCAAATGGGATCACTTGAAAAACGGTAGGTGTTTTTTGTGCCTGCGGCGCTAATGTTTGACTTATTAGCCGTTACGTAAAAAGGGATGTTGGCTGTAGCCACGTTGTTGTGACCATCGGAAACATAGACAAATAATCGATATGCGCCTTCTTCTGCGGGAGCTGTAAGCTGTGTGTGCTGTTCACCTTCAGCTGCAATACGTCCTGGAATAGCCTTTGGTCTTTCTTCACGGTCACCACCTTCTTTCAGGTCGGTGCTTTCGTGGAGAAGCTCCCAGCGAGTCGTTAATTTATCGCCATCCAGATCGTTTACAGACACAGCAACAGGATAAGTTTTCCCCGGTTCGACATAAACGAAGTCAGCTGCCTTTTTTCCATCTAACAGCAGGGACGATACCTGTGGGGATCGGTTTGCAGGCCATTTTTTTGACCAGAGATATTCCATGACATCTACGACTGCATTTTCTTCACCTGCTTCTGTGAACAAGCCATACCAGGTAGGGGTGCGCTCTTGTTTCTGACCCCACAAAAACACATAAGAACCCAAGCAATGATTATCTTTTCCGATCGAGGCCTCATAGCGACTTTTGTATACAGCAGCTTTTTCACTACTATTTTCTTCAATAGAAGCAGACCAAGGAGTCTGGGTGACTTCCCAGTGTCCTGTAGGTCCCCATTCGGTGACGATGTACGGTTTTTTCCAACCGACACGTTTTATCTGCTCAGGTACGGAGGCGAGACCGCCATATACTTGAACAGCAATGAGATCGATAGCTGGACATTTTTCTTGGATATAGTCAAACTCCTTTTGGTTGATACCTGCCAGCATAGTGGTCACCAAATGATTGGGATCCAGATCATGGATCATGGCCGCAATATCATTGACAGCGTCCCAAACTTTGGGATTGCTATAATGCAGATTGAGCTCATTGCCGATTCCCCAGGCTAAAAGTGCTGGATGGTTTCGGTATTGGAGTACGGTTTTTCGTATTCCTTCCAATTGCTGAGCGACCAGTTCAGGATTGTTATAGTCAAATCCATGCCTTTCAGCGCGGACATCCAATCCTAAGGTGACAGTCAGTCCCAAGCGTTGGGCCTCATCCAATATTTTGTCGGCATTTTGGGGACTCCAAGTGCGTATGGAGTTACCTCCATACGCTTTTAGACGATCCATATAATTGGTGCCGCCAGCTCCTTTGATAAAATACGGCTGACCGTCACGCTTGATAATATAACCACCGTTTTCTTTAGCAATGACGGTTTTGACGGGTTTGTTTTCTTGCGATACTGCTAGCTGTACGCTAAAAAGGAGTAGGGAACACCAGATCCCTATTTTAATATACTTCATGATTTATCTGAAATTAGGATTAGCATCTATTTGAGTTTGCGGTATTGGCAAAGATTCACTCATGCCAGGAATAAATTTAGCGCCAAATACATCTTTTGCTTTTCCTGTACGAACCAAGTCGTTGAAACGTTCGCCCCACCACTCACAAGCAAATTCAGCTCGACGCTCGTCCAGGATCTGGTTTAACGTGACATTCGAAATTGCTCCTAATTTAGCTCGTTCTCGTACTAATCGGAACGGTTCATCCCCGTTTTGTCCCTTTCTTACTTTTGCTTCCGCATTTAAAAGCAATACATCGGCGTAACGAAGTATCCGAACATTATTATTTGCGCCATATTCCATTCTTCCTGCGGTCATTTGTGCTTTTGGAAGATACGCTTTTCCATTAAAATATTTAACACCAAATGGATTACCATAGACAACGTCACCACTAGGCGTGGTTGCCGAGGTCGCTGGGTTGCCGTTGATTCCACAATAGAGAATAGTTGTTTTTAAACGTTCGTTGTCTCCACGATTTGTTAGAAAATCGACAATATCTTGCGACGGAGGAACCCATCCCGCACCTGAAATGGGACTTCCTTTTTGATCCCCAGATGGACCTTGCCATTTAAAAAATGTTCCCCAGTCTACTCCTGGACGTACAATATCTCCTGTGCTTAAGCCAAAATCGGAATATTGCAATTCAAATAACGACTCGTTCGCTAGTTTTCCAGGTATCTTAAACAGTTCGTAATAGTTTGGATATAAAGAAAATTTATTGCTCGCAATGATCTTATTGGTTGCATCTAAGACTTCTTCCCAATGGGGACTGCCATTATCATTTCCGGCAAGGTCTGCAGCAGCCTTAGCTTTTAGGAGCAGTGCGGTATATTTGGTAACGGCACCGATATGGATGGACTGATTGGGACGTGCATCTTCGAGATCTTCGATACATTCATTCATTTCAGCAATGATAAATTGTCTTACTTCGGCCGCAGTGCTCTTCTCGATGGTTGCTAGACGTCCTATGTTTTCACTGTCGATCAAAATGGGTACATTTCCAAAGAGGCGAGAAGCCATGAGATGGGCATAGGCTCTCAGAAATCTTACCTCAGCTTTATATTGCTTATTTAAGATCAGGTCTTTGGTATTGCTCGCGGGTATTTTTGCAGCAAAATTGTCCAGCTCAATCAACGCATTGTTGACTGCGATAACCAGACTGTAATAACTGATCCAAGACTGATTGAGTCCCCAATAGGACTGAACCGTTACATCATTTTGGAAATTTTTGATCGCCATTAACTCTGGATTATCATTTGGATTGGGTGCCGCCTGCAGGTAGTCATCATCTCGCATACAGCGTATGGAAAGATCGATCCAATGCACCAGATTGTCGTCTGCGGCTGATCGGTATACGCCAGAAACAGGGCCATACATGAGGGCAGTATTGCTGTAGTCGATTTCTTCCGAACGTTGTTGATTTTCAAGAGGCTTGTCTAAAAACTTTTTACAGCTACTCATGGAGAGGGGTACTGCGATACAACTTGCTATGAGGATATATTTAAATGTGTTCATAAGATTAAAAAAGTAAGGGTTAAAAATTAAAATGAAACTTTGACTCCTAGGCTGTATGTGGATGCAATTGGATATACATTGGCATCAAATCCCATTCCCGATACTTCTGGTGTAAAACCATTATATTTGGTAAACATAAAAGGCCGATCTGCTGTGACGAATATGCGGGTCGGTAGTTTTGGAAAGTCAAAATTATAGCCCAATTGAATGTTTTGAACGCGCAGGTAAGCACCGCTTTCGACAAAGAATGAACTTGCCTGTAGGTTCCATGATGCGACAGAGCCTGCTGCTGATGGATGGGTATTGCTAGTGCCTTCACCGGTCCATAGATTTTCAACAAACGCTGCATCAACATTCATTTGATTGTATTTTCTTCTCATCGCTCGGTTGAGATTATGGATTTTGTTGCCACTTACACCTTGGAAGGCGATACTCATATCAAATTTTTTGTAATCGAATGCTAGATTGAAGCCGTAGGTGATCTTGGGAAGGTAGTTTCCTAAATTGATACGGTCGTTTTCATCCAGTTCGCCATTATTATTTTGGTCTTTGTATTGGAAATAACCTGGTACAATAGGGGAGTTTGGATTCTGTTTATTGTATGCACTTGCGATGGGGTCGGCATCGATCTGCGCCTGATTTTGATAGACTCCTGCGACTTCATATCCATAATAATAGTTGATCGGCTCGTTGATCTGGATTCTTGCCGGGAATTCCGCTGACCATTCTGGGTAGCCGTTCATGATATTTTCTAATCCTCCCAGATTTTTGACTGTATTTTTTAATGTGGTTACATTTCCGGCAATAGCATAGCCTAATGCTCCAATTTTATCTTTCCATTGAAGTCCGACTTCCCATCCACTGTTGGCTACACTGCCCCAGTTTCCATATACACGATCCCAAGAAAATGGAATTGGTCTGCTGAAAGCCAGATCATGAGTCGTTCTGTGGTAGTAATCAACAGTACCGCTCAAGCGATTGTTCAATAAAGCAAAATCTAGACCGCCATCCCATTCTTCCACGACCTCCCAGCGTACTGGAGAGAAGAATCTACCGATGCGATAACCAGGTATTCTTGTGCCGTTTGTTGTACCCTCACTACCAAATATTCCTGAAAAATTATTCCCTGAATATACGGTTGCATACCCTGCATTGGGTTGGATACCGTCATTTCCTAACTTACCCCAGCTTCCGCGTATTTTTAACTGATTGAAAAGCGTCTGATTTTCCATAAACTTTTCCTTGGTCAATACCCATCCTAATCCTACGGATGGAAAATATCCCCATTTCGTTTGATATTTAGAACTTCCATCGGCACGGAAAGTGGCGGTCAATAAATATTTGTTGTCATAGTCATATGTTCCTCTTGTAAAATAGGATACCCCTGCATTTCGAGATCCATTTTCGCCATATCCAGTAGCTGAACCTATACCTTGGGCACCCACGCCTACATACCAAAATTCTTCCGATTCGGGTACATCATTGGCCTGTACCCAGGTTTCGCGCCAGCGTTCTTCACGTGAAGATTGCCCCAAAAGCACTGTCCAGTGGTGTTTTCCAGCTTGATCTTTGTAGGTCAGTAAATTGTCTAAGATATAGTTGTTGTTACGTGCCTGTGCAGATCGTAGAAAAGATCGGTCGTTTCGCTGGTCATTATCGATATAATAAATGGGATTATAACCGATGTTATGTGTGGATTGGTACCGTTGGCTGAGCTGTGATTTGAACGTAATCTTGTCTTTCCACAATTCTGCTTCTACGTAAAAACTCGGTAGGATCTGGAATCCTTTTGTTTGATTGTTGTTATAGAAGGCGGTAGCGATAGGATTATTGTACCAAAATCCCGATTGCATACCGATCGCTGTACTAGATCCAAATTTTTCCGGTTTTGAAAGTTCGAGGGAAGGATCATACACCGGGTATAGCGGAGTAGCAAAATAGGCCTGACGGAAAGCAGCATTATTGGGATGGTAGGATTTAAAGTTATTTAAATGTGCCATGAATCCAACTTTTAACCAATCTGTGACTTTGGCATCAGCCTGCATGCGCATGTTAAATTTTTGGTTATTGTTTTTAGCATCCATGATGCCTTCTTGTTTGACATAGTTGAGTCCAAACGCATAGCTTATCTTTTCACTTCCGCCCATGACATCGACATTGTGATTGGTTATTAATGCTTTTGAGCGTAGCAGCTCATTGAACCAATCCGTATCCATCGCTGGATTGGTCTCTGTGCCACCAAATTTTTCAACTGAATTTTTTACAAATGCACCATTTCCTGTGGCTGTAGCATAATGAGCATACTGCTGCGCATTTGCCATTTTTAGAATGTTGGTTGGTGTCTGAAATCCGGCAAAACCATTGTAAGTTACTCGGGATTTCATATTTAAACTCCCTTTTTTGGTCGTGACTAGAATGACCCCATTTGCGGCACGAACCCCATATATCGCTGCTCCAGATGCATCTTTTAAAATAGAGATGTCGGCTATATCGTTGGGGTTTAGGAAGTCAATATTGTCCATAAACATACCATCGACCACATACAAAGGACTTTCATTATTAAATGATCCTACTCCGCGGACCCGTACTGATGGTGTAGATCCAGGCGCTCCCGAGCTGACAATCTGTACTCCTGTAACGGCACCTTGGAGGGCATCCATGGGATTAGAAACGGTACGTTTGGCCATATCTTGCATATTGACCGTTGAAATTGGTGCGGTGAGATCGCCTTTTCTTTGTGTACCGTACCCTACGACGACGACTTCATCGAGATTAAAATCGGTATTCGCTTTTAATTGGATGGTCACTGAATTGCCTGTAATGGCTACAGTTTTTGTTTCATAGCCCAGCGAAGAGACCATCAAATAACTTGATCTTTGAGGGATAACGATTGTGAAATCTCCATTTTCGTTGCTACTTGTTCCAATTTTGGAATCTCCGGATACGGTAATACTGGCCACAAGAGGAATCCCCTGTTCATTGGTGACTTTACCTGTAATCGTTCTGCTCTGTGCACTTACTGGATTGGTAAGGCAAGACAGAAGAGCAACACTTGCCATGATGCTAACATTATTTCTCATGCTTGATAAATTAAAAATTTAGGACTGTTTATAATTAGCCCAAAATTAGACTTAGATCTGCGTAAGTTAAATTTTTCCACTACTTCAACACTACATCATATTGGGTTTATGATATAAAATTCGGTATATTTGGGGTACGTCAAGTTTACGTCAACCCGATTATTAATCTTTTATGAAATACCTTTTTATACTGTATCTTATTGCTTCTTTTTTTTTACCGATTACCTCAGCTGGGCAACAGTTAATTGGGTTACCTCTCGTGAATAACTACAATAAAACTATATATCAAGGGGGAAGCCGTACTTGGGATATCAAACAAGATAGTAGGGGAATCCTATATTTTGGCAATAGTGAAGGGCTGATTACTTTTGACGGGAGATATTGGAAATCTTATGCTTTACCTAATCATACCATCATTCGGTCCTTATGGATTGATGACCATGACCGTATTTATGTAGGTGGTCAAGGAGAGTTCGGTTACTTTGAACCTGCTCAACAGGGAGGATTGACCTATACCTCATTAAAAGCACTGATACCTGAAGAATACCGTAATTTTGCCGATATCTGGAATACCATTTCATTTGGGCAGTCTGTTTTTTTTAGAGCGACCAATGTGATTTTTGAATTTAAAGGTCAAAAAATAACGGTGCACCCTGCAGCTGCTGAATGGTATTTTATGGGCAAGGTCGGGGAATCATTATTTGCACAAGATAAAAAAAATGGACTATTGGTCTACCGTAACCATCATTGGTCCCCACTGCTCGTGGCTTTACCTTATACCGATATGAAGATATCTGCCATGATACCACTAGGTAAAGATCGGATTGTTATCTCAACTTTAAATAATCAGAATTATGAGTTGAAAGACAGGGCTTTAATCCGATTAAATAAGGAGGGGTGGGAGGATAGTTATACACCATCCTCAGCTCGAATTGATGATTCAACCTTTGTGATTGGCAATGCAAAAGATGGTTGCCACATACGTCATATCAATGGCAAGACTATACAACGTATCGGTGTAAGAGAAGGATTACAGAACAAGAATATTTCCGCAGTATTTGTGGATCAACAGCAGCATATTTGGGTGGCGAGTGACAATTGCATTTCGGTGATTTCCTACGGATCTGCCTTACGGTATCTGAGACCAAATCTTGAAAATGATGTCACTGGTTTATCTTCCTTAATTTTTGATTATAAATTATATTTATCTTCTTCAAATGGAGTTTATGTGGCTCCTATTACCAAAGGAATGAAAGACCAAAGTCGTTCATTGAGCTCATTTTCGCTTTTTCCAAAAAGTGATGGTGGAGAGGCATGGCTCTTAAAAGAATTAAATGGTCACTTATTACTTGGACATAATAAGGGGCTTTTTCAGGTAAAAGATCAATCTTTAATCCCCATATCCAATCGGACCGGGATTTGGAATGTATTGCCTTTAAGCTCGGTATTTCCGGTAGATCACGCTCTCGTGGGGACTTATCAGGGTTTTGAGTTACTTCATTATGAACAAGGTAGCTTTCATTCTGGAGGACAGCTGCGTGGGATACTTGATTCTTATCGTTTTATAGAGCAGGATGATCGAAAAACAATCTGGGCATCACATCCCTATCGGGGTATTTACCGCATGCGACTCGCAGCAGATAGACAATCGTATCAAGCAGATCTATTTACTAAAAAAAATGGTTTGCCCTCTGACTATCAAAACTTCGTGTTTAAGATCAAAGATCAAGTTGTATTTGCAACAGAAAAGGGGCTTTACAGGTATGATTATGGTAAGCATGTTTTTGTACCTGCACTTGATTTTAAAGTATTTGATGGGCTTACGATTCGTTATTTAAAAGAAGATCAAGATGGAAATATCTGGTTTTGTACAAACAAATCTGTAGGAGTAGCACAATTTGATCCAAAGGGGAAAACGTATCAGCTGGTCAAATTTCCTGAAATGGAAGGAATGAATACCTCTGGCTTTGATCATATCAATACGTATGATAAAAATAATATCTATATCGTTGCGGAAAAAGGAATTATTCACCTTAACTATGAAAAGTATATCAAAGAAGCACGTAAACCAACGGTACTGTTATCACATGTAACTGTAAAATCCAGTCGTGATAGTATTATTTTTGCAGGATATTTTCCTAAAAATTTAAGCGGCAATGATAAGAAATTGAATGCTGAAGAGCCACAACTAGCTTCTAATTTGAATTCTTTTCAATTTGCTTTTTCATCGCCAAGTTATGGAATCCATGAACATGTGGAGTTTAGTTATCAACTGGTCGGGTATGACGAAAATTGGTCTCCATGGGCTCATGTTTCTGAAAAATCATACACCAATCTTCCGAGTGGTCACTACCGTTTTCAAGTGAAAGTTCGAAATAATCTCAATCAGATCTCCGAGGTATCGTCTTATGGTTTTACAATTTTACCGCCTTGGTATCTAAGTTTTTGGGCAAAGTTGATATATGTCATCTTAGGTGGGTTTGCTGTATATGGTTTTTTCACGATACAAAAACAAATATGGAAAAGACAGCGTCTCCAATATGAAAAGAAAATGGAACAGCTTCGGTACATCCATCAACTTGAAATCGAAAAAAGCGAAAAGGAAATCGTAAAACTCAATAATGAGAAACTAGAACAAGAAGTGTTGCTCAAAACCAAGGAGTTGGCAAGTGCAAGTATGAAATTATTAGAAAATTCTGGAACTCTAGTCAAAGTCCGTGACGAATTGGCAAAATTAGAAATCGGAGAGGAAGAGGCATCTGATTTAAAACGTGTCCATAGTTTATTGAAAGATGTGGAGAAAAATAGTGCAAATTGGGATCAATTCGCCTCTCATTTCGATGAGCTCAATGATGGTTTTTTGAATAAGCTAAAGTCCAACCACTCGGGACTATCACGTAATGATTTAAAAGTGTGTGCCTATTTAAAGCTGAATTTCACGACCAAGCAAATCGCGCAATTGCAAAATATTACGGTCAGGGGTGTCGAAATTCACCGTTATCGATTACGTAAAAAATTGCCGGTTGGAAAAGATCAATCATTAAGTGATTTCTTGAATGAAATCTGATCTACTAGGATATGAGCTTCAGTCAGCTAGGAAATAGCTGTGCTTATGAATTTCATCTTTTGGGTGGTCTTTTATTGGAAAGGCTTAATCGAAATTTGACTATGGACCGTACGTCCATAGTCATTGTATTCATTAGAAAATATAGTTTTTTAACAGTGATCTTTTTTAAAACGAATATTGTTTCGTTAAGTTAGCACCGTCACCAGATAGAGTTGGATTTTCATTGACCTTAACGGTTCCGTCTACTTCAATTTTGTAGTTAACAGGTAGGTCTTCACCATAATTGATAATTTGTACACCACCAGAAAATGCCTGAATAGGCTGCGTTGTTTCAATAACGTAAGTTTTGGTTCCGCCAATGAAATCCGTCTTACTTAAACCTATTGCTGATTCTCCGGTTTTGACCACCCCGTTTACTTTCCATACATCATTTTTTCCAGCTGAAGTTCCACCTGCAACAACTACCGATACATAATCGCGATCTTGATTTACGTTGCTTAATGTTACTGTAATTTTATAATTACTTCCTTTAGGTACAACTTCACTATTATCGTTGTCTTTGCTACAACTCGTAGTCAGTGATCCAAATGTGAGTAAGGATAAAACTCCTAAAAGGGCTATTTTAGCATTTACTTTTTTCATAACTGTATTTTTTTGTATTTTGTATGAACAAATTTCAACAGATTGCCCTATTGGAACAATCATCCTAAACCCTGATTTAATTTCTAATGGTTTACCATGATTTTTTCGGGAGATGAAAATAGCCTTCTTTTTATTTTGATATTTGTTGTATAAATTGTAGATCGATGTTTAAGCGTTTTTTTTTAGTATTCTTTTTTTTAATTTTCATCCTTATCAATAACAGCAAAGCACAGCAACTCATTCCTTTAGATGAAGAGCTGTACTTAAAACAAATAAATAACCTCATCAAATCAGGTGATACGGATAGTATACGACTGAATAACTCTCTTTTGCTTTCCGAATATTGGGCTCCTACAGATAGTCTAAAAAGCAGGCAGTCGCTTGATGCTGTTTTGCATTCAAAAGGTAAACATATATTGAGTAGCGGTCTTCTAGATTATTATCAAGCTGTTTTCTACACGAATCAGGGGGATAAAACTAAAGCTAAAAATCTGTATGAAGAAGCTATCCGTATCTTGGAGAAAGAACCTCAAAATACAGAGATATTGATTAAATCTTGGTACAATTACGCTTACATTCAAGTGCCTGAAAAGGGATATGATTTCTTAGTAAAAACATTGACAGAGAAATGTATTCCTCTGAGTGATAAAAGTGGAAATAAAGAACTTTTGGCTTTTTGTTACACGCAGCTAGGGTTGACTTTTATGTCCGTTGGAGATTTTAATAAAGCCGACGAATACCATCAAAAAGCATTGGAAAAAATCCATCAGATTGGACCACAGAACACGGTTCACCTGCTTACTTATCTCAATATGGTGAGCAATTATTGCTACATGCCTGATAGTAAGACCGCGAAGCGCTACCTGGATAAAGCAACACTACTGATCCAGCAACATCCAAATACGCAACATGCTGCCAATTATTACTATCAGGTGGCCATGTACTATACGACAATACAGCAGTTTGAACCAGCACTGGAAAATCTGCGCAAAGGAATTACATTCGCTAAGCATAAAAAGCAACTCAAAATGTTGCAGATGTTAAATTTCCGGATGTATAATATTTACCTTGTACAAAAGGATTACAAAAAAGCGAAGGCTTTGATGGAAGGAATTTTGAAAGAGGGAATTTTGACAAGGGAAGGAATAAACCGCAAAATTGTTCTGACGCAATTGGCATCTGTAAACGAATTATTGGGTGATTATAAAGAAGCTTATCATTGGATGAAGGAATCCAGCGTATTGACTGATAGCATTCAGAAGCAGCAATTATTGGAAAAGATGAATGAGTATGAGATCTTGCATCAAACTTCTGTCAAACAACAAACGATCAATCGTTTGGAACAAGAAAAAAAAGAAAATCAACTTATTGCTCGTAATAAAAGCCTACGGACGACACTTTTAGGGATCGCACTTGGTTTAAGTTTGGTGATTGCGTTGCTGGCTTTTCTCAATTATACAAATCAACGAAAACTCAATGATCAAATCAGTGTAAGTCATCGGCAACAGTTAAGGCGTATCGAGGACGAAAGGAAATATGAGGCTACACAAGCTATTTTGAAGGGCGAAGAGCAGGAGCGGCAGCGCATTGCTCAGGATCTTCATGATAGTATGGGGGGCATGCTGGCGAATATCAGAATGACGATTTCAAAAGACCCCGTCGGAAGTATAGATCAATCAAATGATATTATTCAAAAGTTGGATCGTTCTATTTCCGAAATGCGCAGAATTTCGAGAAACCTGATGCCTGAAACATTGAAAAATCTAGGATTGGAGATCGCATTAACAGAATTGTGTGAGTCGATGAGCCACAAAAATCTTCCTATTCAATTTGAGGCTTTTGATTTAACTGAAAATATCCCCTTTCAAACACAGTTGGCGCTTTACCGTATTACCCAAGAAAGTATCGGTAATGCATTGAAATATGCCCAAGCCAGCAATATTATCGTGCAGATCAGTCAGAATAATAATCTGCTACAGCTCACGATCGAAGATGATGGAATTGGATTTGATAAAAAAGAGATTACGGAAGGTTTGGGATTAAGAAATATTGAAAATCGCGTCCGATTAGTTAACGGAAGGGTTGATATCATTTCATCAAAGGGTGAAGGAACGACTATAAATATCGAGTGTTATGTTTAATAAAAATAGCCTCAATCTGGCCATTGTTGATGATCATCCCATGATTTTGGAAGGATTGAAATCTCTCTTACAACATGAAGACAAATTTCAAATCTTTTCATTTACAAAGGGCACTGCTATCGTTGACTTTATTCAAGAGAATAAGGTGGATATTGTATTGTTGGATATTATTTTAAGTGATGGTAGCGGGCTTGATTTTTGTAAAATAATCAAACAAAGTTCGCCACATACTATTGTCTTGGGTATCAGCAACCAAGCAGAGCGCAGTATGATTTTTCGCTTTTTAGAAAATGGCGGAAATGGCTATATTTTAAAAAATGCGGATTCAGAAGAGATTATTGCATGTATCGAAAAAGCACTGCATGGGGATTTAGCTTTAAGTAAAGAGGTGCAGCAGATCTTGTTGCGTCCGACTAAAAATACGGTTGAAATCCCTAGATTGACCAAGCGGGAACAACAGATTTTACAAGCTATTGCCAATGGGCATACCTCAGGAGTAATCGCTGAAAATCTGTTTATTTCAATTATCACGGTAGAGACACACCGTCGAAATTTATTAAAAAAATTTCAGGCGAAAAACATGATTGAATTGGTCAAGATCGCTACAGAAAACAAATTGATTTAGAAATATACAAGCTATTATAATTATTTCAGTATCTCATTTTTGTTCATTTCTTGTATTTAATCTGCTCTTTAATTGCGATCGAGTGTGGTTAAGGAAGATGACTTGCTATAAAGTTTTGATTTATTCTATTTTTATTTAACTTTGACAATACTAGTAATCAATTTTAATCATCATAAGTTTCATCGGAAATGAATCAGATCTCTATCAGTCGACTTTTAGCCCTATCTTTAATTTTATTTTTAATTGTTTCTTGTAAAAAATCTGAAGACAATCAGGAGCGGTTTAGTAATGGATTGTCCATTATCGTTCATGAAGAACATGTTGCCATCAGTGGTTATCGATCTTTAGGGGGAGAGCGTGGTACTGTTTACTGGTTGGATGGAGTGAAGACAAGTCAAACTAAGTTTGATCAACATCTTGCGAAAGGAACCTTATATCGCAAAGCGATTGATGATCAGGGTAAAATAAATTATGAATATAAAAATCAGATAGGGGGCAAGGATTCCTATCAGCTGGATCAGGGCAGTTATCTGTTGGATACGGTCATGTACTATTATCAAAATAGTGTTCGGTTAAAAATGGAGAGTGACAGTGTGGGGATATTGAGGACGATCGGGATCTATAAGGATAAACCTATTTTTGCAGGCATGTTTGGCAAAGTTTCAAAAGTTAATGGAAGCGGTTCTTTAGCGATTAGCAAACCCTTCTTTTGGGACGGAGTGTCGGAACCTCTTGCATTGCCTCTACCGAATAAAGGAATCTTTAAAGAAGTCACCGCTATTTTTCAAAGTAATGAAAATACGGTTTATGTAGGGGGTAACTGTGGTTTTCCGGTTTATTGGAAAAATCAGGAACTGGTTATATTGGATGATCGATATGGGGAAGTTTTGCAAATCACACAATCTAAAAATGATATTTATGCGGTCGGTTTGATTAATAAATATCAATCCAATAGTACACGACATACTGCCTGCTATTGGAAAAATGGTACTCTGTATGAACTGGAAGATAATGCGCAGGCTTCTGGGATTTATATTGATGGAGAAGACGTATATGTAACGGGTTCTACTGGTGACGTTCCTGTCAATTATAAACCCTGTTACTGGAAGAATGGTGTCCGTGTGGATTTGCCCATATAAAGAAGAAAAACTGATCTAGCACACTGTATTTTTCAGTACTTTTCAATTTATCATAGTATTCGATGAGATTAAAAGTGACGTCAACCGACGTCACTTTTTCTATTTGTAGCGTATAGTTTTCACTCCAATTCTTAGTTGTCTCTAAACCTGTTTGAAAGAAAATTTGATGTAGGAGCCTATATTATAATTTAGGAGGTATAGACGCTATTTGTAGATACAGTAATTAATTAAGTGCTGTTTTAAAGGATTTGGGAGGATGTTTTAAACATTTTTACCCTTATTTTTAAGATCTGTTTCATTGTATAAGCGCCTAATCATATAGTTTTGTTATACAATTAGAGATTTTTCATCTGCTAATTGTTGACCAACAATAAACAACTAAACTTAAATTGATAAATGAAATTTTTTATTGACACAGCTAACTTGAAGGATATTCAAGAAGCCCAAGACTTCGGGGTATTGGATGGTGTGACGACCAACCCTACATTAATGGCAAAAGAGGGGATTAGTGGAGATG
The DNA here is from genome assembly GCF_056711605.1 of Sphingobacterium sp. MAE. Lineage (NCBI taxonomy): Bacteria > Pseudomonadati > Bacteroidota > Sphingobacteriia > Sphingobacteriales > Sphingobacteriaceae > Sphingobacterium > Sphingobacterium sp. MAE. The sequence continues at coordinate 2,021,137 of NZ_CM160044.1, forward strand.
ACCATGTTCAGAAACATTACCTTGATATATGTGCCATAGTGGATGGGGATGTAAGTGCCGAAGTGATTGCGACGGACTATGCAGGTATGATTTACGAAGGGGAGGAGTTGGCTTCTTTAAATACTAAAATAGTGGTTAAAGTACCGATGACCAAAGATGGGATAAGGGCTATTAAATATTTCAGTAAAAAGGGTATCAAAACGAACTGTACATTAGTGTTTTCTGCAGGACAAGCCTTGTTGGCAGCAAAGGCGGGTGCAACTTATGTGTCTCCATTTATTGGCCGCTTAGATGACATCTCTGTCGATGGCCTCGGTCTTATCAATGAAATTCGTGAAATATATGATAACTATGGATTTTCAACGCAAATATTAGCCGCTTCTGTACGCAACAGTGCGCATATATTAGGCTGTGCTAAAATTGGTGCTGATGTCATTACATCTCCTTTGTCAGCGATTCTTTCTCTTTTAAAACATCCTTTAACGGACAGCGGACTTGCTCAATTCTTAGCTGATCATAAACGAGTGGCTGATCAAAATAATTAATAGTTATGGAAATGAATAAAAAAAGTGTTTCCGAACTAGAAGAAATTGTTTCTCAGGTTCGAAGAGATATTGTTCGGATGGTTCACTCCTGTCAATCTGGACATCCTGGAGGATCTTTGGGTTGTACAGAGCTTTTGGTTGCTTTATATTTTGAAGTGATGAATAGAAAGGAGGGATTTGATCTCGATGGAAAAGGGGAAGATTTATTTTTCCTTTCTAATGGTCATATTTCACCTGTCTTCTATAGCGTATTGGCAAGAGCAGGTTATTTTGATGTAGCGGAGTTGGCATCGTTTCGTAAGATTGGATCCCGATTGCAAGGTCATCCCACTACCCATGAGGGATTGCCAGGTATTCGTATCGCATCAGGTTCCTTGGGACAAGGGTTGTCTGTATCGATTGGTGCAGCTCAAGCTAAGAAATTGAATCACGATAAAGGCTTGATTTATGTGCTGATGGGTGATGGCGAATTGCAAGAAGGTCAAGTATGGGAAGCTGCTATGTATGCCCCCCACAATAAAGTGGATAACCTTATCGCTATTATTGATTATAATGGGGCACAAATTGATGGAGCAACTCAAGATGTTTTGTCACTAGGAAATCTTTCCGCAAAGTGGTTGGCTTTTGGCTGGCATGTCATCGAAATAAAAAATGGAAATGATATTGCTTCTATACTGGAGGGGCTTTCCGAAGCAAAATCACAAGCTAATAAAGGTGTGCCTGTTATTATTTTATTGCATACTGAAATGGGGAATGGTGTCGATTTTATGATGGGTTCGCACAAATGGCATGGTGTAGCTCCAAATAACGATCAATTGGCTATCGCTTTAGCTCAGAATCAAGAAACATTAGGTGATTATTAATTATTATTAGTATGTAAAGTATTGGTATTTAAAGTTTAGTGACGTTTTGCTTAAACCTAAATACCAATTAATTCATACAAACTATTCTATACGGGTAAAAAATGAAAAAATATACATATACAGAGTCTAAAGATACACGATCTGGTTTTGGAGCTGGTTTATTGGAAGCTGGAAGAAAAGATCCAAATGTCGTTGCGCTTTGTGCTGATCTGATCGGGTCATTAAAAATGAATGATTTCATTAAAGAATTTCCTGAAAGATTCTTTCAGATCGGTATTGCTGAGGCCAATATGATGGGGATCGCTGCAGGGTTAACGATCGGAAATAAGATTCCGTTTACGGGAACTTTTGCGAACTTCTCAACGGGAAGAGTTTATGATCAAATCCGCCAATCTATAGCCTATTCTGATAAAAATGTTAAGATCGCGGCGTCGCATGCAGGCCTGACGCTTGGCGAAGACGGTGCTACACACCAAATTTTGGAAGATATCGGATTGATGAAGATGTTACCGGGCATGACGGTGATCAACCCTTGTGATTATAACCAGACGAAGGCAGCTACAATTGCTGCTGCGAAATATTATGGACCAGTTTATCTCCGTTTTGGAAGACCAGTAGTCCCTGTTTTTACACCAGAAGATCAAGAATTTGAGATCGGTAAGGCAGTTATGCTTAATGAGGGTAAAGATGTAACCATCATTGCAACTGGACATCTGGTATGGGAAGCAATTCAAGCTGGTGAGGAACTTGAAAAAATAGGTATAGATGCAGAAATTATTAATATTCACACGATTAAACCATTGGATGAAGAGGCTGTATTGAATTCTGTCAGAAAAACACGTTGTGTCGTTACAGCTGAAGAACATAATCGTCTGGGAGGTTTGGGCGATAGTATCGCACAATTACTGGCAAAAAAACAGCCTACCCCTCAAGAGTATGTTGCTGTAGATGATAGCTTTGGTGAATCGGGGACTCCTGCTCAATTGATGGAAAAATACGGTTTAAATGCAGCTAGTATTGTATTAGCGACTAAAAAAGTGCTTTCTAGAAAAGTATATCAAGATGCAACAGTAGCATAACATAACCACTTATATTTCCTTAATATTTATTTGAAAAGGAAATTATTTGCATAATTAATGAAAATAATTTTAGCTAAATAAAACCAATATTATTAAATTACAATATATATCTGTTTTACTATTTGATTTATGATTTTTTGGAATGCATAAATGCAGCAAGTATCGTCAAGATAGGATCTTTGGAAGTGTGCTTCTCTAAAATTTAAACCGAATAAAAGCCTATTGAAATTAAATAGTCAAAACCTAATTATAAACTACATGATCATGAAGAACGTATGGATTATACTACTTTTAGTTCTATCAATTTCCTTAGTGAGAGCGCAACAGAAGCATGCTCCTGCAGGATTTGATTTATATCAATCGGATATTTCACATGGTAAGATCGATACGATTTTTTATTTTTCATCAACTGTAGAGGCGAAACGAAGTGCTTTAGTATATCTGCCTCCGGGTTTTTCTCCGAAAAAATCTTATCCCGTACTTTATCTGTTACATGGAATCGGAGGTGATGAATATGAATGGTTGAAAAATGGTACACCTCAAATCATCTTGAACAATCTGTATGCCCAAGGTAAATTAGAACCCATGTTAGTGGTACTGCCAAATGGACGTGCCATGAAAGATGATCGTGCAAACGGCAACATCATGGCTGCTGATAAAATTGAAGCTTTTGCTACATTTCAACGGGATTTATTACAGGACTTGATTCCATATGTTGAAAAAAATTATCCTGCAAAGTCTGGTCAGATCAATCGTGCGCTGTTTGGATTATCTATGGGGGGAGGACAGGCTTTAAATTTTGGACTCGGGAACTTGGATACATTCGCTTGGGTAGGTGGTTTTTCTTCAGCACCAAATACACGTATGCCGGAGGAGCTTATTCCTAATCCACAGGAAGTTAAGGATAAACTCCAGTTACTTTGGATTTCATGTGGAGATCAAGATGGTTTAATTCAAATCACGAACAGAACGCACGATTATTTGGAAAAACACCAGGTGCCTCATGTATTTTACATCGAACCTGGAGGTCATGATTTTAATGTCTGGAAGAATGATCTGTATCTAGTTTCGCAATTATTGTTTAAAAATAGCGATCAAGATCATCAATAATTCTTTCAAACTACTTTAAATGGAGGACATCAATATCGTTGATGAGTCTCCCAGCGATAATTGGGATGATGGATAGGAAATAAGTTTAATGCATGGATGAAATAAGGGTAAATCCGATGTAGTCAAAATAAAATTATGAGATTAATACTAGCTGTTTTTTTTAATGTGATTTTTATAGGGATTATATCCGTGTTTAATTGCATGTTATTTGCTCAAAATAAGAATGCTCTTAAATTATGGTATGATAAACCGGTATTAGATCATATTTGGGAGCAGGCGCTGCCTATAGGAAATGGCCGCTTGGGTGCTATGGTTTATGGTATTCCGCAACGGGAAGAATTACAGCTAAATGAGGAAACGATTTATGCAGGAGGACCTTATCGAAATGACAATCATCATGCTTTGGCGGCACTTCCTGAAGTTCGACAATTAATCTTTGATGGAAAACCTGAAAAAGCGGATCAATTAATAAATCAATCATTTTTTACCAAAACCCATGGCATGCCCTATCAAACTGGGGGCAGTGTCATTTTAAATTTTCCAGACCACCAAGAATACCAAAATTATTACCGTGAATTGGATATTGAAAGCGCTGTTGCTCGATCTCGTTATACGGTAGGTGACGTGACATACACCCGTCAGGTGTTTTCGTCATTTGCGGATGATGTGATTATGATGCAGATTACAGCAAGTAAAAAGGGGGCGCTTAATTTTGAGATGGAATATGCAAACCCTTCCGATCATCAAGTTTTCAAATCAGGTGAAAGTTTAATTTTGGAAGGTAGAGGATCAACGCATGAGGGGATTAAAGGTCAAATTATCTATCAAGAGCAGACGGTTGTAAAAAATAAAGATGGTATAGTCGAGGTAACAAATAATAAAATAACCGTATCGGGTGCAACTTCTGTCGTGCTGTATATTTCGATTGCTACAAATTTTGTGAATTACAAAACAGTCGATAACGATCATGCAAGCAGAGCTGCACGTAAATTGTCATCAGCACAAAAAAAGAGCTTTCAAGAAGCACTTAAGCAGCATATAGCAATTTATAATAAACAATTTGCACGATTCAAATTAGATCTTGGTGAAAAAGCTGATGCTAAAAACATGACTATCACGGAGCGGATTGACAATTTCAAGACCACGCAAGATCCATCTTTGGTGGCCTTATTGGTTCAATTTGGACGTTATTTATTGATCTGTTCTTCACAACCGGGTGGCCAGCCGGCAAATTTGCAGGGCATCTGGAATAGATCGATGAATCCACCTTGGGACAGCAAATATACGGTCAATATTAATACCGAAATGAATTATTGGCCTGCCGAAGTAACGAATCTTTCTGAAACAAATGAGCCTTTGTTTCAGATGATTAAAGAGTTGAGTGAAAGTGGTCGTGAAACTGCTCGGATATTGTATGGTGCTGATGGTTGGGTGACGCATCACAATACCGATCTATGGCGCGTAACAAGCCCAATTGATTTTGCGGCAGCGGGTATGTGGCCGACCGGAGGGACATGGCTAACGCAACATATATGGGAACATTATCTATACACGGGTGATAAAAAATTCTTAGCGGAGCTATATCCAGTGATGAAAGGGGCTTCGGACTTTATTTTGTCCATATTAATTGCTCATCCAAAACATCCGGATTGGCTTGTTATTTCTCCATCTATATCCCCGGAGCACGGACCTATTTCTGCTGGAGTGACCATGGACAATCAACTGGCATTTGACATCCTGACGCGTACTGCCTTGGCGAGTGAAATTTTAGGTCAGGATCCGGATTATCAGACTAAATTGGTTTCTACTGCGCGACAAATACCTCCTATGCAAGTCGGAAGATATACGCAATTGCAAGAATGGTTAGAAGATCTTGATGATCCAAAAAGTGACCATCGGCATGTATCACATTTGTATGGATTGTATCCTGGCCATCAAATATCTCCATACCGTACAGCGGAGTTGTTTGAGGCTGCAAGAAATTCATTGCTGTACAGAGGGGATTTTGCAACAGGATGGTCTATCGGTTGGAAAATAAATCTTTGGGCACGTTTGCTAGATGGAAATAAGGCGTATCGGATCATTGACAATATGTTGACTTTAGCTGATAAAATGAGTCCAGAAGGGCGTACGTATCCCAATATGTTTACCGCACACCCTCCATTTCAGATTGATGGCAATTTTGGTCTGAGCGCTGGAGTAGCCGAAATGCTCATGCAAAGTCATGATGGAGCTGTTCATGTATTGCCCGCTTTACCCGATTTATGGGGAGAAGGGTCTGTGGTGGGGATGGTGGCAAGAGGTGGCTTTCATGTTGATATGAACTGGAAAGATGGAAGCATTGAGAACATGACAGTTACGTCCAAAATTGGCGGTAATTTACGCGTGCGATCGTATTGGCCACTGGCCGCAAAAGGCTTGAAGGAAGCAATGGGTGAAAATCCAAATGTATTGTTAAATCCTGTCACGGTAAAAGAGGCACTGGTATCAGCACAGGCCAATTTGAAGGGTAACCATTTGAGAAAAGTATATGAATATGATATTCCCACTCAGGCGGGCGAAAAATATGTTTTTGTACATGATCAGCAATAATGAGTAAAAAATTAATTAAGGAGATCAAGACGACTTTGGTCGCTGGTGGTTGATATAAATGTAAACGATAAATCATAAGGAAGATATTATATGTTATTATTAGGAATAGATCTAGGGACTTCCTCTATTAAAGTATCTGTGATCGATGCGCAGACAAATAGACGAATAGCATCTACACAGTACCCGGATAGTGAGGCGGCTATCATCTCGGAGCAGCAGGGATGGGCAGAGCAAGATCCACATGTCTGGTGGGATTATACGAAATTGGCGATCCAAAAACTGAACAGTACAGGCTTGTATAATCCGAAGCATATCGGTGCAATCGGTATTGCCTATCAAATGCATGGTTTAGTGATCGTGGATCATGACCAGCAACCGATACGCAATGCGATCATCTGGTGCGATAGTAGGGCGGTAGCAATAGGAGATGAGGCTATCTGCAATTTGTCTGCTACTGGTTTTTTAGGATCCCACCTCAATTCTCCAGGTAATTTTACGGCTTCAAAGTTGGCTTGGGTAAAGGAAAATGAACCTGAGCTGTATGCTAAGATTTATAAATTTATGCTTCCTGGTGATTATTTGAGTATGTGTCTAACGGGTGAGATCAATTCCAATATCAGTTCCATATCTGAAGGTATCCTATGGGATTTTAAGCAGAATAGTATTTCCGATACTTTACTTCATTATTATGGAATAGATCGCGATCTAGTACCCGAAATCTTACCTGTCTTTTCCAATTACGGTCAGATTAGGGCTGAAGTTGCCGATGAGCTGAATCTGTCTAGGGAAGCTTTTGTGAGCTACAAAGCGGGAGATCAGCCCAATAATGCATTGTCATTAAATGTATTTGAGCCTGGAGAAGTTGCTGCAACTGCTGGTACATCTGGTGTTATCTATGCGGTCACAGATCAACTGGTCTATGATCAAGAGTCGCGTGTGAACACTTTTGCTCATGTCAATCATGATCATGTCCAGACGAGCTTGGGCGTGTTGCTCTGTATCAACGGTACTGGTATTCAAAATAGCTGGATGAAAAAAATAACTGCTCGAGGGAATGATTATGTACAGATCAATCAATTAGCTTCCAATATTGCTATTGGTTCTGATGGTATTATCGTACTGCCATTTGGAAATGGAGCTGAACGCATGCTAAAAAATAAGATGGTGCATGCCCACATCGAAAATATAGATTTTGTACGACACGATGATGCCCATTTATGGCGTGCAGCACAAGAGGGAATAGCCTTCTCTTTTCGGTATGGTCTTGATATTTTGAGACAAAATGGTATCGAACCAAAGGTCATTCGAGCAGGACATGCCAATTTATTTTTGAGCCCTGTATTCCAGCAATCTTTTGCAGGAGTCACCAATGTGGAAGTCGAGCTATATGACAATGACGGCAGCGTGGGGGCTGCATTGGGTGCAGGACTGGGAGCGGAGATATTTGTTTCTCGTAAAGAAGCTTTTGCAGGATTGGAAAAACATGCCATCATTGAACCTTCGCATGTTGGTTTATATGATGAGTTATATGAAAAATGGAAAAATAGTTTAAATAGGAAATTGTTAAATTAATTAAAAATGGAAGTTTTATTAGGAAATCAAGAGTATTTTAAAAACATTGGACAAGTTAAATATGAAGGAGTCGAATCGGATAATCCGTTAGCCTTTCGTTGGTATGATGCTAACCGTGTGGTAGCTGGAAAAACAATGGCAGAGCATTTTAAATTTGCATGCTCTTATTGGCATTCGTTTAATGGTAATGGATCTGATCCATTTGGTGGACCTACCCAGTTTTTTCCTTGGGATGCTAAATCTGGAATAATAGACAGAGCTAAAGATAAAATGGACGCTGCATTTGAATTTATGACGAAAATGCAATTGCCTTATTACTGTTTTCACGATGTTGATTTAGTGGACTATACCGATAATGTTGTTGAAAATGAGCAAAATCTGGAGCGTATTGTGAATTACGCTAAGGAGAAGCAAGCGCAAAGTGGTATTAAATTGCTTTGGGGTACAGCAAATTTGTTTAGTCATCACCGCTATATGAATGGTGCATCGACTAATCCTGATTTTCATGTACTCGCTCATGGTGGAGCGCAGGTAAAGGCCGCGATTGATGCTACAATTGCACTTGGTGGCGAAAATTATGTTTTCTGGGGTGGTCGTGAAGGTTATATGTCGCTCTTGAATACTAATATGAAAAGAGAACAGGAGCATTTGGCTCGTTTTCTACATGTAGCAAAAGATTATGCGCGTAAAAATGGTTTTAAAGGTTCATTTTTTATTGAACCAAAACCATGTGAGCCTTCTAAACACCAGTATGATTTTGATGCGGCTACCGTGATTGGCTTTTTGAGAAAATATGATTTATTGGGTGATTTTCAATTGAATCTTGAAGTTAACCATGCTACATTGGCTGGACATACTTTCCAGCATGAATTGCAAGTTGCAGCTGATGCGGGACTTTTAGGTTCTATAGACGCTAACCGTGGAGATTATCAAAATGGTTGGGATACGGATCAATTTCCAAATGATTTGAATGAATTGACAGAATCTTTGCTCATTATTTTAGAAGCTGGTGGCCTAAATGGTGGAGGTGTTAATTTTGATGCTAAAATTAGAAGAAATTCAACAGATCCTGCTGATTTGTTTTATGCTCACGTGGGTGGTATGGACAATTTTGCAAGGGCTTTAGTGATCGCTGATAATATTCTTCAAAAATCTGATTATAAAAAAATTCGTTCACAACGTTATGCAAGCTTTGATACTGGGGCTGGGGCTGACTTTGAACAAGGTAAATTGACTCTAGAAGATTTAAGAAACTTTGCTGCTGAACATGGTGAACCAAAATTAATAAGCGGTAAGCAAGAATATTTAGAGAATTTAATCAACCGTTTTATTTAGTCGTTTAGTTTAATTGTTTTTTTTGCACTTTAAGTTATGGAGAGAGCAATCGCTCTTTTCATAGCTTATTTTAAACCTACTTCGACCTATTATGAGCATTTAATAAACCAATTTTACATTTCTACATTTACGATATAAAGATTAGAAATCTTCCATCTTTCTATCACAAGAACACTTAAATTCTTCCTCATAAAATAAAGGAAGAAAAGCATGCTATGTCATGGTGATAATTAATTACGATATAATTTTAAATTAAAGAAAAATAATAGTTGTTTTATGAGAACTGTTGCTGTTTTATTGAGCTTTATCATGTTCCAAACGGTCTTTGCAAAAGTAAAGCTTCCTGCTTTAATTAGTGACCGTATGGTATTGCAGCGCGATATTGAACTTAAACTATGGGGCTGGGCAGATCGGGGCGAAAAGGTTACTATTCGTTTTCAAGGAAAAATTTATCAGACGCAACCAGGAGCTGACGGTAAGTGGTCGGTGATATTGCCTCCGCAGAAAGCAGGCGGTCCCTTTATTATGGAAGTTAATGAGATTATTATTCGCGATATTTTAATTGGTGATGTGTGGCTAGCTTCTGGACAGTCAAACATGGAAACTCCTATTTTGAGGTTAGTGGATCGATACCCTGAGATCAATGTGTCCAATAACCATATGATTCGCTATTATAAAGTGCCCACACAGGAATCGATACATGAAAAAGATGAAATCGCTTCTGGTGCCAAATGGTACTCCGCAATCGCTTCGGACGTAATCAACTGGACGGCTTTGGCTTATTTTTATGCACAAGAGGCTTACAGACATACAGGTATTCCTGTTGGTATGTTGGTGTCTAGCAAAGGTGGGAGCACGATCCAAAGTTGGGTGGATCAAGATCATCTGAAAGAATTTCCAGCATTGATTGTAAATAAAGAAGCATTACGGACAATGGAAACTGCTGCCATAGATCAAGGATCAAACAAATGGAATCGTACCGACTTTAACGATCGTGAATGGCAAACGGTATCGATACCAAGTCGTTGGAATGAGACTGGATTGAATATCAAGGGTACTGTTTACTATCGTAAGGATTTTGAATTACCTGCTGCTATGGAGGGAAAACATGCTAAGTTATACTTAGGCACTATGATCGATAGTGATTCTGTTTATGTGAATGGAAAATTTGTAGGCTCTACTTCATATTTCTATCCTCCACGTAAGTATGATATTCCTGCGGGAATATTGATTGCGGGAAAAAATAATATCACCATTCGCTTAACCGCAAATGCAAATAACGGTGGATTTATTGAAGATAAACCGTATAAAATTGTAAATGATGAAATAGAAGTGGATCTGAAAGGATTATGGAAATATAAGGTTGGTCAAGATCTAGAGCTTTTGGAACAAACTAAAAAACAATTGGTAAACCTCCAATCCATGGGTTCAAGTTTATATCATGGTATGATTTACCCCCTGCGAGATTATCAAGTGAAAGGTGCGATCTGGTATCAGGGAGAAGGCAATGCTGGAGATCCAAATTACGAAAAATATTTAAAAGCACTGATCACAAACTGGCGAACGGTATTGAACCGACCTGAATTACCTTTTTTGCTGGTACAGCTCCCTAATTATTCGGCAAAATCTGTTCAACCTCCATTTCGGAGTGGATGGGCAAGTATTCGAGAAGCTCAATTGCACACGGCGTTGACCGTGCCGCAAACTGCAATGGCAGTGACTTATGATCTAGGCGAATGGAATGATATTCATCCGTTAAATAAAAAAGATCTTGCTCATCGTTTGTTTTTGCAAGCACGAAAATTGGTTTATGGAGAAAAGTTGGTTAGTGATGGTCCTCTTTATAAAAATATGAAGATCGATGGAAACAAGATTATTTTATTTTTCCATGCCGTTGCAGGCGGTTTAAAGAGCCGTGAAAATAGTTTAAAACATTTTGCAATAGCGGGTGAAGATCGGGTGTTCGTATGGGCAGATGCGATAATAAAAGATAATACCATTATCGTGAGCAGTCAGGAGGTCGCAAATCCCGTGGCTGTCCGTTATGCCTGGAGTGATAATCCTGAAGAGGCTAATCTTCAAAATAAAGATAAATTACTAGCCTCACCCTTTCGGACTGATCATTGGTAGCACGAGCTGCTGTTGGATGTATTTGATATGATAACATAAAAAAATATGAATAAAATTAACTATATGTTTAAAAAAAAGACTGCTTTTTTATTATGTGCAGGTATGCTGATGCTATCGGCGCCCGCTGTGATGGCACAACAACAATCGTTGAAAAGCAATAAAATACAAAAGTTTGTTCACCAAGCTGCCGGCAATCCTTACTTACCGCTTTGGGAACATTTACCAGATGGCGAGCCTCGCGTTTTTGAAGATCCGGATCATCCGGGGAAATATCGTGCATATATTATTGGATCGCATGACCTGAGGTTTGATAGTTATTGTGGTCCTGATATTCGGATGTGGTCTGCACCTGTGGATGACTTGTCAAGCTGGAGAGATGATGGGCCAATATTTACTTACGAGATTGATGGACAGTGGGATGTGATGTATGCTCCAGATTTAGTGGAAGTGAAGAGAAAGGATGGACGTAAAGAATACTATTTGTATCCGCACAGTAGAGGTGAAAACCGTGAAGCTATGGTCGCCAAAGCTAGTCGTCCTGATGGTCCTTTTATACCGATCAACATGACGGAAGACGGCAAGCGTACGCTACCTGGAAGTGTTATTGGATTTGATCCTGCAATATTTGTTGAGCAGATTACAGATCCAAAGGATCCTGATTTTGAGATTGGTTTTAGAGCATATGCCTATTGGGGATTTCAGCGTTCTTTAGCCGCTGAGTTGGACCAAAATACGATGTATTCGGTGAGACCTGGCCGAAAAATTATTGATCGTTTTATTCCTGCAAGTGCAAGTTATGGTGTACTGCGGGATCCTAAGGGGACGACTTATGCTCATATCTTACCTGGGGAAGATCTAGGTTCTTTCAACTTCTTCGAAGCATCTTCGATACGTAAAGTTGGGAATAAATATGTATCGGTGTATAGTGGGTACTCAGGACCTGAGTATGGAGTGAACAGCTCTAATTCGACATTACGTTATCTGATCGGTGATTCGCCGTTAGGACCATGGAAGAGTGGCGGGGTACTGGTCGATTCGCGGGGACCTGTATTAAATTTAGATGGAACGGCTATTGTGACGAGTAATGCGGGGCATAATACGCATGGAAGTCTTGAAGAAATTAATGGACAATGGTATGTTTTTTATCATAGACCGCCAAGAGGATTTGGATTTGCGCGTCAAGCGGTCGTGGCTCCAGTTATTATAGATTGGGACGAGAAATCGGTTGCTCAAGGGGGATCTGTAAGAATTAGAGCTTTTGATCCTTATGGAGAAAATAAAATGGTGACTGTGAAGGACAGTCAAGGTAAAGAATATAAAGGAGCAGAAGTAACCTCTGAGGGCTTTCATATCTTTGGGCTTGATCCTTATCAATATTATTCTGCAGGATATGCAGCCTATCTTTCGGATATCAGCACCATGCAGGATTCATGGGATATATGGGACAATCATATGCCTGTGACCAATCTGCAAAACGGGAATATTACTGGTTTTAAATATTTTGGTTTTGGGGGGCTTAAAAAGGATCAATTTGGTCTGAAAGCTTTCCAAGGTACAAAAGAAGGTAACCATACCATGTTTAACCTATTTCTAACTCCAAAATCTAAAAAATCATTTAAAGTTAATGTATGGTTGGATGGTCCTTATGATAATGCGGTATGGAATGGTAAAAAAATAGGCGAAATCGTGGTGCCTGCTCAGTCGAAATTGGAGACTACACAGTTTAAAATCGATGTATCCAAATTTGTTGATCATCTTGATAAAAAGCATGCGATATACTTGGTGGCAGAGGGTGAAGATCATGAAATACTCTATGATTTGATCGGTCTGGGCTTTAGTTCAAAGAAACATAAAATTGATCGCCCAATCGTGCCTCAAGTGCGTATCGCTGTCAATGGTAAAGCACTGGAAATACCGGCTGTACCTGTTCGATCGACCAATGCGAATGGCATTGTTGATTATGATCAGTATGAGATCAAAAGCAAAATTTCTTCGCAAGCATCAACTGCACCTGTCGTGACGGCATCTGCAGATCATCCTGATGTCAAAGTGACTATTACACAGGCGGACTCTGCTTCGGGGACAAGCAGCGTCGTATTTAATTACAAAGGAGTATCCAAGATTTACAAGGTCATATTTACATCTGAATAAATCTATAAATCAATTTCAAAAAATAGATCAGCGTTATGAAAGTTCATTTTAAAGGTATGCGCATAGTATGTCATGTGGTCTGGGTCTGGGTGTTATTCATAAATCCAATTTATGGACAACAGATCGATCATCAGGCGCGTAATCCTATTATTTTTTCCGATGTACCGGATCTCTCCATGATACGAGTAGGTGAGACTTACTACATGAGCAGTACGACCATGCACATGAACCCCGGTTTACCGCTGATGAAGTCGAAAGATTTAGTGAATTGGGAAATGATCGGATACGGGCATCATGCTCTGGCGGATATGGACGAACTGAATCTCGATGATGGGAAAAATACATACGGTCGGGGATCATGGGCAAGTAGCTTACGCTATCATAATGGGACCTACTACGTCAGTACATTTGCACAAACAACGGGTAAGACGTATATCTATTCCACTCAAAATATCGAGAAGGGACCTTGGAAGCGCACAGAGTTTAAGCCTGCTTTGCACGATCATAGTTTATTTTTTGAAGGAGATCAGATTTATATGGTATGGGGGGGCGGTCAAATCAATATCATTGAATTGCTGCCTGATCTTTCGGGAGTGAAGCCGGAGACTCAACGTGTCTTGATTGAAAATGCCACTTTACCAACCACACCACTAGGCAAACAAGGGGGGCTTCCTGCTGAAGGCTCCCAATTGTTTAAAGTGAATGGAAAATATTATCTATTTAATATTTCCTGGCCTCCGGGCGGAATGCGATCGGTGATCGTGCACCGTGCTGATCAACTTCATGGACCATATGAAGGACGTGTGGTGTTGCAAGATAAAGGGGTAGCACAAGGTGGATTGATTGATCAACCAAATGGTAAGTGGTATGCTTATCTCTTTCAGGATTATGGTGCCGTTGGGCGCATCCCGTATTTAGTACCTGTCCAATGGATCGATGACTGGCCGGTATTGGGTATTGATGGTCAAGTCCCGGATGTGCTGGATCTTCCTGCTAGTAAAGGATTGATTCCTCATCTGGTTAATTCGGATGATTTTGATCGTAAAGGTGGAGAACCTGCTTTACCACTGGTGTGGCAGTGGAACCATAATCCTGTGGCGGATCTTTGGTCCGTAAGTGCTAGAAAGGGACATTTGAGGTTGAAGACTGGGCGAGTAGATCAACAATTTTTACAGGCTAGAAACACATTGACACAGCGCACCTTTGGTCCAACATGCACAGGATCTACAGCTATAGATATTGCTAATATGAAGGACGGGGATTTTGCAGGTTTATCTTTATTGCAGAAAAACTATGGTTTGGTCGGTGTCCGTATGGACGGAGGAAAACATTTTTTAGTGATGGTCAATGCGATGACGGGAGCGGAAGAAGAGGTGGCCCATATTCCTTTACACCAAAAGAAAGTTTATTTAAAAGCCAACTGTGATTTTACCAACAAAAAGGATATGGCTACTTTTTTCTATAGCCTTAATGGAAAAGAGTGGGTTCCAATAGGTCCGCAGTTTAAAATGTCCTATACGATACCGCATTTTATGGGATATCGATTTGGCTTATTTTATTATGCGACCAAAACTGTCGGTGGATTTGTTGATTTTGATTATTTCCGTATTAGTCCCTAACATTTAAATACATTTTTGAATTTCTCAATCGTATTTTTTGTAAAAAACACTTAATAATCTTTTAATCATGAAGAAAACAAAAATTGTATTGGGCATTTTAGCTTCTTGTGTGAGTACAGCTTTATATGCTCAGAATCCAATTATTCAAACTCATTTTACACCCGATCCTGCTCCTATGATTTATCAGGATAGGGTGTACGTGTATACGGGAGATGATCTACCGGGATATGACTTTTATTATATGACTAAATGGAGAGTGTACTCCTCTGCTGATATGGTCAATTGGACTGATCATGGTGTTCCGATTTCGCTAGAGTCTTTTAGTTGGGCACGGGATCGTGGTTGGGCAGCACAATGTGTGGAGCGGGATGGTAAATTTTACTGGTATATCTGTGCACAGACAATAAATAATGATATGGCTATTGGTGTTGCGGTTTCCGATAGTCCAACTGGGCCTTTTAAAGATGCATTGGGCAAGCCGTTGATTACCACTGGAAGCTGGTCTAATATTGATCCTACTGCTTATGTCGATGATGACGGTCAGGCTTATCTTTATTGGGGCAATGCCCATCTTTATTATGTCAAGCTCAATAAGGATATGATTTCGTACGCCGGAGATATCACAGAGGTTCCGCAATCTGTTGCATCTTTTGGTGGACTCCGAAAACCGGGAAGAAGTGATGAGGCTTTAAAAAAGGGAGAGGAGTATGAGGATGTGTTTGTGGAGGGACCATGGTTTTATAAACGAAACAAAAAATACTATTTGATGTACGCCGGAATGACAAAGGGTGTCGAATGTTTGTCTTATTCTACGAGCAGTACACCTGTAGGGCCTTGGCAATATCAAGGAAAGATCATGACGGGACAGCCTACAAATAGTTTTACCAATCACGGAGGAGTCATTGACTTTAAAGGCAACTCCTATTTATTTTATCATACGGGTTTATTGCCTGGTGGTGGAAGTTATGGTCGATCTACGGCTGTGGAAGCATTCAACTATAACAAAGATGGCAGTATTCCTAATATTGCCATAAGTAAGGAGGGCATAAACCCTGTAGGTACTGTCGATCCATACAAAAAAAATGAAGCCGAGATGATGGCCTGGTCCGAAAAATGTACGACAGCAGAAAATGAAGAGACTGGTGTATATGTCACTCAGATCCGCACGGGTGGATATATCAAGGTTCGAGCGGTAGATTTTGGCGATGGTGGTGCTGAATCATTTTCAGCTCGGTTGGCGGCAGGGCTCGATGGCGGAATTTTAGAAGTACGTTTGGATAGCGTGGCTGGTACTCAAGTGGCTGCTGTCCAAGTTCCCCGTACGGGCGGATGGAATACATGGCAAACCTTTCATGTTCCTCTATCGCAATCTGCTTTAGGGATTCGTGATGTATATTTTGTATTTAAAGGACAAAATATTACAGCAGGTCGTGAACTGTTCAATTTTGATCACTGGGTATTTCACGAAAAGCAATAGTGCCCTTATCTTCGTCATATGTTCATCTGTATAACCTTTTCAGATCTTACCTCAATAAAAGACCATCACAACTATCATCCTAAATTTATATTTTTTTCTTAAATAAGAACAGCAAGTGGTTTATTATGTAATAAACCGAGATGATCAGCAGTTTTTTGTTGTTATTTAAACATTTTTATCTGTTAATAAGACATATGTATCAGGTGCTAAATCGTCGTACTAGTAATTTTACAATGGTAATAGCGAACTCTTGACCGATAATAAATCAATTCTATTCAACATGATTGTGCATCAATCATGTTGAAATAGGAATTATACTATACCATTATGATAATCAATAACGACCAATTATTTACACTATATAAATGAAAATGAAAACGCAAACGATAGGCGAACAAAAAGGTTTCTATAAGCTTTCGCAATTGCAACGAATAGGGTTTGGATCTGGTGATTTGGCGCAAAACCTCATCTATCAGACTGTGTCGATGTATCTGCTTATTTTTTATACCAATGTATTTGGTATATCTGCTGCTGCGGCAGGAATTATGTTTTTAGTCGTGCGGATCGTTGACGTGATCTGGGATCCCATTGTGGGCGCTTTTGTAGATAAGAGAAATCCAAGAATGGGTAAATACCGATCCTATTTAATCTTGGGCGGGATTCCTTTGACCGGTCTGGCTATTCTCTGTTTTTGGAATGGATTTTCAGGTTCATTGGTCTATGCCTATATCACCTATGTTGGTCTATCGATGATTTATACTTTAATTAATGTTCCGTATGGTGCATTAAATGCCTCCTTGACTCGTGACACAGATGAGGTTACCAAGCTTACTTCAACGCGTATGTTTATGGCGAATATGGGGGGACTGGCTGTTGGTTATGGGGTACCGATCATGGTGCAATATTTTTCTCCTGATGGAAAGATTAATTCGCAGGAATCTGCTGAAGCGTGGTTTATTACGATGACGATCTATGCCATTGTCGGCTTGTTTTTACTGATATTCTGTTATACGCAAACTCAGGAGCGTGTTGTTATGGATGAAAAAGAGACCGAGAATGTAAAAGTTTCTGATTTATGGACTGAATTTAAGCATAATGGACCGTTGCGGGTGTTAGCTTTTTTCTTTATCACTGCATTTGCCATGATGGCAATAGGTAATTCAGCAGGGTCATATTATATGATTTATAATGTTCAAGCTCCAGAAATGCTTCCCTATTTTATGGCATTGGGGTCTATTCCGGCCTTTATTTTTATGCCTCTTGTACCTGCTATTAAACGTGCGATCGGTAAAAAACGCATGTTTTATGTGTTTTTAACTATTGCAGTATTAGGAATGGTCATGTTGTATAGTATTTCAGTTGTCCCAGCGCTAAAGACACAAGTGTGGTTGGTGTTAGTGGCACAATTTATCAAATCTACGGGAGTAATCGTTGCGACCGGATATATGTGGGCACTGGTTCCGGAGGTGATCTCGTACGGTGAACACGCGACTGGAAAACGCATATCTGGCATCGTGAATGCCTTAACGGGTATTTTCTATAAAGCGGGAATGGCTTTAGGTGGTGTTGTACCGGGACTTGTATTAGCTTATGTCGGTTTTGACAAAGATAATACCGTGTCGCAATCTGCATATGCCGAGCAAGGTATCCTTTGGCTGGTGGCAATTATCCCTGCCATTTTATTAATAGGCGCCATGTTTATCATCTCCAAATATGAATTGGATGATGCTGTTATTGACAAAATAAATCATGAAATAGAATCTAGACATAAGAATTAAATCATTAAAAATGAAGATAGCAAAGATATTTTTGTTAACGGGCATGGCTACATTAAGTTTAGCATGTAGTTCAACTAAATCACAGCAGATGCAGGTTGACAGTACTTATGATAACCAAGTCGTACTTAAGAACGCTTTTAAGGGTAAATTTTATATCGGTACGGCGTTAAATCTGGATCAGATATGGGGACGCAATAATGCTGCTCTTGCTGTTGTTAAAGAACAATTTAGTGCGATCGTTGCCGAGAATTGTATGAAAAGCATGTATATGCAACCGCGCGAAGGTGAGTTTAACTTTAAAGATTCAGATCGTTTTGTTGAATTTGGAGAAAAAAATGGTATGCATATTACTGGACATACCCTTATTTGGCATTCACAAGCACCCAATTGGTTTTTTGTGGATAAGAACGGGAAACAGGTTTCGCGCGAGGTCTTGATTGAAAGAATGCGCAATCATATCCATACGGTTGTTGGTCGATATAAAGGCCGTATTCACGGTTGGGATGTTGTGAATGAAGCCGTTTTGGATAACGGTGAATTGCGTAAAAGTAAGTTTTATGAAATCATAGGTGAAGACTTTATCAGGCTTGCTTTTCAATTTGCTCAAGAGGCAGATCCCAATGCGGAGTTGTATTATAATGACTATTCTACAGCAATTCCTGCTAAAAGAGATGGGATCGTCAAGCTGGTGAAAAACGTGTTAGACTCGGGAGGTCGGGTTGATGCCATTGGGATGCAAGAACATCATGGCTTAGATAATCCTGCTATAGCTGAAGTTGAAAAGACAATCATTGACTTTGCAAGCTTGGGTACAAAAGTAATGGTGACCGAAATGGATATCTCGGTACTTCCCCATGCTCGACCGCATATGGGTGCAGAGATCAGTGAAACATATCAATATAAAAATGAATTAAATCCTTATGTGGATAGTTTGCCTACGGCAATTTCTGCTGCTTTGGCAAATCGTTATGAGGAATTTTTTGGACTATATCTCAAACATGATGACAAAATAACGCGTGTGACAGTATGGGGTGTCGGTGACGGTGACTCATGGAAAAATGGATGGCCTATTCCTGGGCGTACGGATTATCCTTTGTTATTTGATCGTCAATATAAGCCTAAAGCTTTTATAAAAGATATCGTTGAATTAGCAAAACAAAAATAAACATATACTGAATGAATAAGGGAAGATATTTAGCGCCACATGATTTTATGGCAGATCCGTCGGCTCATGTTTTTGAGGATAAAATTTATATTTATCCTTCTCATGATTGGGAAAGCGGAATTTTAGAAAATGATAATGGTGATCATTTTAATATGAGGGATTACCATGTTTTCTCCATGGATGATATCGATGGAGAGGTCGTGGATCATGGCAAAGTATTGGAAGTGGGCGATATTCCATGGGGTGGTAGACAGCTGTGGGATTCGGATGTAGCACATAAAAATGGTCAGTATTATCTTTATTTCTCTTTAAAGGATAAGACCGATATTTTTAGGTTAGGTGTAGCCGTAAGTAAGACGCCATATGGTCCGTTTATCCCACAAGAGCACCCCATTTTGGGTAGTTACAGTATTGATCCCTGTGCTTTCGAAGATGATGATGGAACGCATTATATTTACTTTGGAGGTATATGGGGTGGACAATTACAATATTATAGGGACAATAAAATCAATTATCCAATGGATTTGCCTCACTGGCATGAATCAGCTCTATGTCCAAAAATAGCCAAATTGTCGGATGATATGTTGCAGTTTGGGGAGGAACCAAAGGATGTTCTTATTGTAGATCAAGAGGGTAACCCGCTCAAGCAAGGTGATCTGGATCGTCGTTTTTTTGAGGCTTCTTGGATGCATAAATATGGCGATAAATATTATTTTTCATACTCTACCGGCGATACGCATTTATTGTGTTATGCTATCGGGGACAATCCATATGGTCCTTTTACTTATCAAGGCGTTATTTTGACACCAGTTGTAGGTTGGACGACGCATCATAGTATTTTAAAGTTTAAGGGTAAATGGTATTTATTTCATCATGACTGTGTTCCATCGGGTGGTAAAACATGGTTACGAAGTATGAAAGTAGTGGAACTAGAGTATGATGAACATGGGCTGATCAAGACTATTGAAGGACAATAAGATCAAAATTGTTTTTTTTAACAATGATTCTGCTGACCTACTTACTTAACTAAACTCTAACTGAGATATCTCATTATAAATACGATACTTACAACTATGATGAAAGTCATTATATTGCTTTTACTCTTTATTTTTCCTTACTCTATTGTTCGCGCAGAGGATGGAAGTAAGCTTTGGCTTCGATATGTTTCTGTTTCTAAAGATGTTGCTAATAATCGTTCGATCAGCGTTCATTCGAAGGATCCGATTGTTCTATTGGCAAAGCAAGAATTAGTTAACTTTTGGGGGAAACAGTCTATTGAATTAGCGGTGGATCGAAAATTAACGTATTTAAAAGATGGCTTTAAAATAACGGGCAATTTAAATCGGATAAAAGTGGTTGCACCTGAGCCTGTAGGGCTGTTATATGCTGCTTATCATTTGTTGCAGCTCCAGGCTACCAATCAACCTGTTTCCAATTTAAATGTAGAAGAAATACCCTCATTTGATATCCGGATTCTTAATCATTGGGATAATCTGGATCGCACCGTTGAACGTGGTTATGCAGGATATTCGTTGTGGAAATGGGACGAATTGCCAGGTGTCATATCTCCTCGATATGAGGAGTATGCACGAGCTAATGCTTCTATTGGTATCAATGCTGTAGTTATTAATAATGTAAATGCTTCTCCTCAAATTTTGAGTTCGGAATATTTGCTTAAATTAAAAGGTCTGGCTGATATCTTTAGAAGATATGGCATCAAAGTTTATCTGTCTGTTAACTTTTCTTCTCCAAAAATATTAGGGGGTACGAAAGACTCAGATCCGCTTAATCCTGAGGTCATTTTATGGTGGAAGAATAAGGTGAAAGAGATTTATCAGGTAATTCCTGACTTTGGTGGTTTTTTGGTGAAAGCTAATTCTGAAGGGCAGCCAGGGCCCCAAGACTATGGGCGTACGCACGCAGATGGGGCAAATATGCTTGCAGATGCCGTAAAAGCATACTATGGTGTGATTATGTGGAGAGCTTTTGTTTATAATCCTTCTTCTGAAGATCGAGCCAAACAGGCCTATCAAGAATTTGTACCTCTCGATGGTGCATTCAGAGATAATGTGATCATTCAAATCAAAAATGGGCCGATCGATTTTCAGCCTCGTGAACCCTTTAATCCACTCTTCGGTGCACTTCGGAAAAGTAATGAGATGGTCGAATTTCAGATCACTCAAGAATATCTGGGGTTTGCGAACCACTAGCCTATCTAGCACCACTATTCAAAGAGACACTGGATAGTGATACTTATGCCGATGGAAAGGGGAGTACAGTCGCAAAATTGACAGATGGTACATTAAGACCAGCACGGAAAACAGCGATTGCTGCAGTGGCTAATATTGGTGAAGATCGTAATTGGACAGGTCACCACTTTGGGCAGGCAAATTGGTTTGCGTTCGGAAGGCTGGCTTGGAATCATGAGCTATCTTCTGAACAAATTGCCGAGGAATGGATTAGCATGACTTTTTCGACGGATAAAAAGTTTATTGACCCTGTGAAGAAAATGATGATGGGTTCGCGAGAAACGGTGGTTAACTATATGATGCCTTTGGGGCTACATCATATATTTGCCTTTGACCATCACTATGGTCCTGAACCTTGGGGTGATCAGGAAGGAGGTCGTCCAGACTGGATGCCTTGGTATTATCATAATGCAGATACTGTAGGGTTAGGATTTGATCGCACTTCTAATGGCAGTAATGCTATATCTCAGTACCGTCCACCTATTCAAGAGGTTTTTGGAGATATCCAATTATGTCCAGATCAGTATTTACTTTGGTTTCACCATGTGCCTTGGAGCTATACCATGAAAAGTGGACGTTCCATGTGGGATGAATTGTGTTACAAATATGATGCTGGGGTGCAACAGGTACGTACCATGCAACAGGCTTGGGATAGATTGGAGGGGCAAGTTGACCAGCAGCGATTTGTTGAGGTACAATCGAAGTTGAAGATTCAATCTAGGGATGCGGTATGGTGGAAAGATGCCTGCCTTCTTTATTTCCAAACATTTTCAAAAAAGCCTATTCCATATGATCTCGAAAGACCTGTTCATGAACTGGAAGATCTCAAAAAAATAAAGTTAATGATCAAACATCATAATTAAATGAGGTCTGAAAAGAATGTTTCGCGCTTTAATGTGTTCAATAATTATAAATATAAGATGCAAATAATAAAACAGATAAGAAATAAAACAGTAGCAGTATGTTATGTACTGACGATCGTTATATTTTCATCATGCCAAGCGATGCGGACTGATGATGGAAAAGGTCTTCTTAAAAGGCAAGAGGGATCGCCTTTATTTAGTAATTTCAACTATACAGGTAATGATCAGGTTTACAGTGAAAATCCAATTATTCCGGGAAAATTTTATAGTACTATTTTGCAAGGATGTTATCCTGATCCTAGCATAACACGGAAAGGTGACGATTACTACTTAGTAGCTTCTTCTTTTGTGATGTTTCCCGGTGTTCCCATTTTTCATTCAAAGGATATGGTCAACTGGAAACAGATCGGGCATGTGCTCAATCGAGAGTCTCAACTCCAAGTAGGCGTCGCTGGTATCAGCGAGGGTGTCTATGCTCCAGATATTATGTACAACCCCAATAATGATACTTTTTACATGATCACGACGCAATTTGCTTCGGGAATCGGTAATATGGTTGTTAAAACAAAAGATCCTAAGGAGAACAATTGGTCAGATCCGATAAAATTAAAATTTGAAGGAATTGACCCTGCTTTATTTTTTGATGATAATGGTAAAGCGTATGTAGTCCATAATGATGCTCCTGATGCAGGAAAAGAATTGTATAAAGGTCATCGGGTGATCAAAATCTGGGAGTATGATGTGGAGAAAGACCAAGTAGTAGCTGGCTCCAGTAAGATTATTGTTGATGGAGGGGTAGATCTGTCCAAAAAACCGATCTGGATCGAAGCGCCACATATTTACAAGAAAAATGGAAAGTACTATCTGATGTGTGCAGAAGGGGGAACCGGGGGCAATCACAGTGAAGTTATTTTTTCAAGTGATCATCCGATGGGACCTTATACTCCTGCAAAAAAGAATCCTATTCTGTCGCAGCGCCATCTCGCTGCTGATCGACAAAATAAGGTAGATTGGGCAGGTCATGCGGATCTGGTTCAGACCCCTAATGGTGAATGGTATGGTGTCTTCTTAGCGGTGAGGCCTAATGAGCAGTCTCGTGTCAACACGGGTAGAGAAACCTTTGTATTACCTGTTGATTGGTCTGGAGAATGGCCTGTTTTTGAGGGGGGGATGGAACCGCTAAATGCTTTGGTACGTGCACCCAAAGGAGTTAAAAAAAGTAAGGATCAATCCACGTACTTTCCAACTGGAAATTTTACTTACAGTGATAAATTGAATGGGAAGAAATTAGATGATCGATGGATTGCGTTGCGTGGACCGCGTGAGAAGTTTATCGTGCATGAAAATAATGGATTGGCCATTAAACCTTTTCATGTGGATATTAAAGAGAGAAAACCGATCTCTTCTTTATTCTATAGACAACAACATATTGCATTTACGGCAGAGGTAACCATGGATTATGTACCTAAATCTGAACAAGATCTTGCTGGTATTACTTGTTTGCAAAGTGAAAAGTTTAACTATGTATTTGGCTTGACTAAGTCAGGTAATGATCATTATCTGCTACTAGAACGTACTGAAAATGGTGTTAGCAAAGTGGTCGCTAAGCAAAAAATCAGTAAATTGGGTAAAATTAATCTCCGTGTCAGTGCTGTAGGTGATCAATATAAATTTTCATATACTATCCATGGAGATGCTTATGAGAATCTGGGCGGAACGGTATCGGGTGATATTCTTTCTACGGACGTTGCAGGTGGATTTACAGGATCTATGATCGGACTTTATAGCACTTCTGCCTATACCAATAACTTAGGGAAGTAGTCTTATTGTATCTCAAAAAAAGCTCATTAAAGAAATGATTGATATTAATTTCTTTAATGAGCTTTTTTTATTGAAGTAGCTTTCAATCGTGCGTATAGTTGAAGAATCGGACGCTATCTATTCTGTAGAATGGGATGGACCGTCTTATGGATAGGAAAAATCGAGATTCGTTCAATTATTCAGTTGTAGGATAACTTTAGCATAGTTTGTACCCAGTTTTCGGTATCCAGCAGCGCTAAAATGCAGGCCATCGGGTATGCCTTCACAATCTTTTGAAGATACAATGTGGGCGTTGCGAATGGTTTGAGGTAACGTTTGAATGATGGCATTCATACTTGCACATTTACCTCCCTGCTCTGCAGCTAATAATTCTCCAGCTAATAGCGGTGTTTCTTCACTTTTTAAAGCAAGATCTTTCAATAAATTTTGATAGACTTTGTTTACTTTATTTGGCCAATCTTGATCTCCCGTATTGGACTCACCTTGGTGTAGTAAAATTCCTTTGATTACACCCGTTTTTTGGGCAATCTTGGCCATTTCTACTAATCTTGCATAGGGGTTGTTATCATATGCTGCTAGCATGCCTTTCATCCATTCTGGTGCTTTAGCTACATAATTGGATAAACTGTCTTGATTAAATAACTGAATATGGCAGCCTCCAACGGATACATTGATGACGCCTATACGGATGCTATCTGGTAAATTTTCAACAAGTGTTTTGCCAAAATAATCGGCAGGTGTCAATCCTGTATTGCAACGGGTAATTGGGGACTTTGCGAGATACCATTCGCCTTTTTTACGATCAAGATCTGGACAGTCTACAGCTTGTAGAGCATAGAAACGTTTATTCGTGACGGTGTCCTGATCTTCAAATTTACTATGGCCCTCCATATTGGACTGGCCGAAACAGAGGTAGATATGAAAGTTTTTGTCTTGGCAGTACCCTAAGGTGCAAAAAAAAGAAAACAAGAAAAGCAATTGATAGTTGATTATGTTTTTTTTCATCATATTATAGTTTTTTAAATTTTTATATAGAGGGGGATTGTCCCCTCTATTTTTCCCAAAATAAGTTATCCTTTTTTTTATTGGTTTACCAGTTGAACATGACTAATCCAATGGAGTTGGAAGTACATACAATACCAACTTCGATTGCGTACCAAAATCCAGTAAAGGTTTGATTACCCCCAGATGAAGCTCCAAAGTTATAATTATGAAGGGGTATTCCGCCATGTTTTAAATAGGCCGATCCAGACGTAGGGATATAGGAAGGTTCACCTCCATTGCTATACGAACATTGAAATGCGACTTCACAATACTTATTGATCGATACGATCTGACTATTGCTGGGCGGATACATACCTGAGACTGTTGATGCCATAAGGCCTATGCCATTGGTATAGGCAAAGCTCATGGTGAAACTCGTCATCAATAAGCTTATTATTAAAATGATCTTTTTCATACTGTTTAAAATTGAGAACATAATTAAAACCAACTTACTGTTGCTGTTCCTTGTGCTCCAAGTGGTCCACCAGCATAAATGTATACGGTTAGGGATGACCAATATCTACCTGAGCCTAAAACCGAGTATCTACTATCTCCATTTCCTTCTGACCAACCATACTCTCCAAGTAATCCATCACCAAAGGCTGTCGCAGTTCCAGATGTTGCATTACTCCATTCACAGCTAAATTGAAGATAAGTACAGTGACTATTGATATTTACCCCCATGGCAGCATGCTGATTTGGCGTACTGGCATAAGCCGTGACACTTTGTTGATTGAATGCATAAGTAGCTGCTGCGCTGCTTAATAGCAAAGTTAAGATTAAAACAATTTTTTTCATGATTTTTTTGATTTACAAAATGATTAAATATGGATAATTTATAATGGTTCTTGAGGTTGGTTTATGCTAAGCTAGGTGATCTTATCAAGGGCTAGGGGGTATCTTTTTTTTAATCTTTCTATTTCATTCTTTGATAGCTCTTTTTCCTTTTTTACATACAATTCTTGTCTCATCTTTTCTTTTTCCTGATCAAAAGGTTTTACTTCATCTTTTTTAGTATGATAATAATTGATGACATCTTGTTCAGTGATCTGAATATTGGGAAGTATGTGCTTTTCTTTAAAGTAATTGACATAAAAATGATTGCGTAGCCAACCTTTTGCTAAGGTATAGGCTTTATCATGTTCGGGTGAAAATTTTTGAGCTTCATGATATAGAAATTCACCAATTAGATAGGTCTCAATCATTTTTTTTACATCTTCTGTATTTTGGAGTGAACCAAAAAATAAAGGTTGATACTGAATAAATTCCTTAAAATCTTTTCCTTTAAATGACTTTGTTTTTCTGTGAAAGGAATATTGCATTAAAAGTAGGCTATCAAGCTGAACGGGCCATTGATTTTTGACAGGATCATAGGATTTACATAAATGAGTGAGTGCTATGTTGTTAAATCTTGGGTTTGTTTCTGCCTTGATCCGTTTGACACTTTCAAATACATATTTATTTGTCATCCTTGTTGTGAGATCTTGACGCAAGAAGGTTTCAATATCCTTAAAGGGGGGAATAGAAGATGGCGTAATGCGATTTACCCGCATGATGTATAGCCCTTGTTCTGTTTCAAATGGACCAATGACTTCCCCCATCTGCGCATGGTCAAGTCCTTCTGTATAGCTGCCGTATGGGAGAAATGGATAGGTTAAGGAGATCTGATGGAACTGTTCTTTTGGTGTTAACGTTTTTAAATGGTTAAATAGGCTTTGATCGGGTGTGCCTAGATGTGCAATAGTCTTGACGGTATCGGATAGTCTGATCAGATCAATATGGTAGGTAAATGCTCTCTTTTTATAGGCTATCTGGAGTAAACTGTCTGTTATTTGTAATTTAGGTTTTACTTCTTTGTTCCAAAGATAACCATCAACTTGTGAAACAAAAAACTTAAGCGCGTAATCCAGGTGTTTGTTGAGTGAACTGATGGTATCGTAATGGTGTTCCTGGGCATAGGCTAAAATGTAAGCTTGTTCGCGAATCTGTTGCTGCCGTTGAACCGAATCAATATGTTTACTTTTTAATTTATCATTCCAATAGCGATACTCATCTTCCATCAGTGAAAAAGAACCGATCTGCAATACGGGTTGAAGCTGTTCTTGGTGTGAGGGATGTGGTGCACAGCGGATACAAAGAAATAAAAACAATAAACAGGCAAGAATTTTCATAAAAAATGTCATAATGATTGCTTGAATGATCGATAAAAAAATAGCGCTGTATCGAATGAGGGGGGAAATGTTTTTCCTCCCCTCAATTGATCAGATCATTTGATGTGATAACCTTATTTTTGTTTTTGCAAAGCTTCTGCTACTGCTTTGTAAGCTGGTTTTCTGACAAAGGACTCTGTCCATATTCCGATAGGCTCTCCTCTGCGCCAATAAGAATTTTCACGATCAGGACTATCAAGAGGACTCCATATGGTGATACCATATTGTTGCGCTTTTGGTATAATCTCAAAATACTTTTCGATCACAAACTGGTACATTTCCGCTTGTTGCTTGTACATTTCGGCAGTCGCATTTACCGTTTTAACGTTTTCGCCAAGACCAATATCAAGCTCGGATACTTTGATAAGTTTTCCTGTTGCAGCAAGTAATTTGTACATGCTTACAATATGATCTTTATTGGTCGTGATATTCATGTGCATTTGCGTGCCAATACCATCGACCTTGACGCCTTTGCTTTCGACATAATTGACATATTCAATAAGACCTTTGCATTTGTTGCCACCTCCTTCAAGACCATAATCGTTGATAAACAGGATATCATTGGGATTGCCATATTTACGTGCAAATTGAATAGCTTTGACAGCATAATCTTTACCCAAGTAATCTTGCCAGTAAAACTCATCTGCTGCCAAATCAGTTTTACCTACACCTGTTTTTAAGGCGAATTGATCTGGCCAATCGGACATGGGTTCGTTTACAACGTCCCAGGCTTTGACATAATCTTTGGTGACTGAAAGCATGCCGGAAATAAATTTCTCCAAAGCTTCGGTTAGAATTTCTTTTTTCTGCTCAGCTGTCTTTACGATCCTGATCCCTCCAGGTCCACCGTAACCTTCTCCTTCGGCAGACTGTATGCGTGTAGAACTATTGCCCCATCCAAACCATCCACCAATTCCTTTTTCAAAATCTCCACCTGGAATGATCTCCGTATCATTGCCTACTTTTTTCAACGATATTTCGTCGACGTATACTGTTCCGGCGAATTGACCAAAATTGATTATGAATCGATTTCTTACTGCCGTTGTTTTTAGTTTTAGTACATATTCTTTATAATCTGTAGTAAAAGCGATGGAACCAAAACTATCTCCAGTATAGTTAGATGTTGCTTGTAGATCTAAGCCAATATTTCCTGCTTTGCTACCTCTTGCAGTTATCTTTAGGATATACTCTGTGTTGTTTTCTATACCTGTGATGTCATAAGCTGCTTGTGCTTCCCATGCATTGACAACGGATGGATTAGTCATCTTTAGTGCATAGCCCGAAAGTGCAGGTACATTGATCCCTCCTGGGACTGGCGCCGAACCAGGGGGCAATAGTACAGGAGCAATTAGGCTATTTAAGTAAGTTGCGTTTTGTCCCGAATGCCACGTCAGGGTATGCCCAAATAACTTCATGTTATTTTCTTTTGCCGCCTTAACCATTTGTTCAACTTTACTTAAATCTAACTCTCCCTCATCTTGAACAATGGAGGCATGTTTCATTTCATACCCTACAACCATTTCTTCGAAATTTCGATTTACTAAACGGTACATGACACCTTTATTGAGGTAGTCGTCCATATTTAAGGCTACACCCCATTTGAAATTGGGATGTGCACTTCGATCGATATATGTAAGCAATGGTGTATAAGAATCAATATCTTCCTGTGCGATTACGCTTTCAGGTTTTTCTACTGAATAGTTTAAAATTTCATGTTTTGCACAGGAATTTAAAAAGAGACCTGCTATGAGGCTCGATCCAATTACTCTATTTAATCTTTTCATGTTCATTTTTTGATTTATAGATTATAGAATTATGGTTTTAGCGCTACAGAAAATGTTTCCATTTTGACTCCTCTGTCACGCATGACCAATGTATCTTGCGTGCTCACAGTCATTTGTGGCATATCAATTTGGTATGTCAGGTACAAAACATCTCTGTCTGTATTTCCCCAGCTATTTTTATCTCCTCTTTTCACAAAAGTGCCTTTTCCAGAAGCTGTTGTGCCACTGGTTGCCGAAGTGATGGTACAGTTATTCTTATCATCAAATGAGAGGAGCAGATTGCAATTGATATTCTTGTCATCTGTTCCTTTAAATACCAATGGAAGGATGGTGTTTTTTAAGGATTTTGTAGAAAGAGTTTTTACTTCATCTTTTTCAACATAAGCCATTCTTCGTGTTTGAGTTTTACTTAGGGAAGTATTTCCATTTTTACCAATAATAACATCTTGACCGCGACGTAGGTAATTGCCGTGCCAAGTATTGATATATTTCAATCCGTAAAATATGTAATCTTTAGGACTGACATCCCAATCATCAGCGACGGCCTTCCGACGCAAACTTCCTGATTTTGGTGTTCCTGAAAGTAGGGAATCTGCATTGGTAACGGAGGTTAATCGAATCGGCAAAACATAATGGGTGGAAATCGCCTTTGGATCAGCAAAAAAATCATCTGTCAGCTGTATTTCTACACCTCCTGTCAAGCTGCCTTTTGGTATCATTATTTTGTTAGATAAGATAGAATAGTAGTTGCTTGGAAGGGGTTTTACCTCTCCGCCATCTGGACTGAAAATGATTTTGTCAGTCATGGCATTGTCAACGGTAAAATCAATACTGATGTCTTTTTCATTATTATAAACACCTCCCGTGGTAGCCATGACTTTAACTTTACCTTGATTATCTAATGAAGTGTCAAAAATGTCTTCCCCCATAGTGACGGTACGTACCGGATACTGATAGGCGAAATATACGGTCTGATACTTAAAATCTGGAAATTCCCAATCCTGATTTTTACAAGATGCAAATGCCAATAATAGGGTCGCGCAAAATATATTTAATTTTTTCATGTCGTTTTTTTAAGGTTTTACCATCCGTTATTTTGTGCCAGGTTGCTGTATTTTAATATTTCGCTATACGGGATAGGTCCATATTGCATATATGGTTCGTAAACACGATTTTCAACGTTGATTGTGGTATAGGTGTTATTTTGGATGCTCATTCCTTTTGCTGGATCTGTCAGATTTTTATTCCATCTCCTGATGTCCCAAAAACGGAATCCTTCAAAGCATAATTCTAAACGTCTTTCGTTTCGGATAAGCTGTCTCATGCGCTCTTTATCGTTTTTTACTTCATTTAGATAAGGATCTCCATTGCTTGTTCCCACTCCGGCTCTGTTTCGGATTGCTTTGATCACATCGTAAGCCGAAAATGACTGTGTGCCAGTTCCCGTAGGTCCCCATGCCTCGTTAGCTGCTTCGGCATACGCGAGGTATATTTCTGTCATGCGCAAGCGCGGCGTAATATGGTATTGACCGGATACGGAGGACGGGTTTAGGTTGACATCTTGGCGCAATAATTTGCGTAAGTAGTATCCTGTACGAGTCGATGTTTCGACTTTATTTAATCCATCATTTGTCGGACTGTTTACCGCTGTATTGATCGCGGTATTATTTACACCTGACGTCGTCCCATTAACTAAAATATAGTTTTTAAGCCTTGGATCTCTGTTATCATAAGGCGATTGCGCATTGAATCCACTGTTGGCAGTTTCTGTGATCGGATATCCATTGGCCATTGGAAAAGCATCCACCAGATTTTGGGTGGGATTGATGCGTCCACGACCAAACAATGTTGGTGGAAATTGATCGGCTTCTAAATCTGATGAAGGATCGCCACGATTTACGCGCCAGAGGATTTCTGAGGTATTGCGTCCTTCATTCATGCTATTCACGCTCTTGCTTTGATAAAATAATCCTCCATCTGGATCTAAACCAGACACGCCTCCTTTTTGTTGAATGACAAGGCCAGCATAGTTTGCCGCATCAGCCCAAGTTGTCGTATTGCCCGTTGCAAAGGCTGGACTAGCGGCCATAAGTGCGGCTTTTGCTTTAATTGCTTGTGCGATTCTTTTGCTTAAACGTAATCGGAAATGTGAACCGAATACCCGATTGTAATCATTCATTTTAATCGCTAAAGCTTTATATTTAGCTGGAATAGCACTTTCCGATGCAATATCTTCATAATCTAATGGTAAAAGATCTTCGGCCTTTTGAATATCAGCATAGATCTGTTGCATGCAAGCCTCAAAAGTAGCACGGCTTTTATTAAAATCAGATTCTAAGTCTTCATGGTCAAGGATAATCGGCACGCCCATTAATTCACCACTACTTGTTTTTCCGGCATGTGACTGCAACAGGTGAAACATAAATAAAGCGCGAAGACCATAGGCTTCACCTTTCATGCGATCATTGAACATCGCTGTGACATTTTCTGTAGCTGCCCAGTTGACTTTATCGGTTATTTTCAAAAAATTATTGATATACTGTATGGCTGATTTACTGTTGCGCCATTGATCCATTGGATTGTTCATCGCTGTCCACTGACCGGTGGCAATTTTTTGATAATCATTAGACCTTTGATTGGTTACTGCATCATCTGTTGCGGCATCGCTAAAAGTCCAGCTATTTGTTGGAACTCTATTGTAACCGTTTAATAACAATCCTTGTGCGTACAATGGTCTGTCGTATGATGTCTCGATATCTAAAATATTTTCGATAGCAGGCTTGAACATATCTTCACAGGAGGTGAGTGATAGGGCAGAGGCCATGCTTAATATGAATATTATTTTTTTCATGTCAATTAGTTTTCACTGATAATTTAGAATAAAGCTTTTACACCAAAATTGAAAAATCTTGTTTGTGGCGCAGCCCCAACCGTGAGCTGCATCGTTTCTTTTTCTTTTGCAAACGTCATCAAGTTAAAGCCATTGGTATAGATACCAAGTTCTTTGATGATACCTTTTCCTAATACACTTGCTGGAAAATCATAAGAGATCTGTACTTTGGAAAAATCAAGTCGATTGGTTTTGTACAGCCAGAAATCCGAATTGCGCAGATTGTTGTCACTGACGCCTGTTGTCAATCGCGGATACGTTGCCGTTTCTTTGTTTTCTTCTGTCCAACGATTGCGTGCTATGATGGAATATTTATCTTCGCCGTCCATCCAGAAGTAAGAACTGTTTTTCATGGCATAGGCGCCGTATCTTGCTGTCGCAATAGCAAAGAAAGTCACATTTTTCCATTTGGCTGTTAGATTAAATCCTAATGAGAAAGGCGATCCTCCCCAACCTGCTTTTCCTAAATAAACTTCGTCACGAGTATCAATGATGCCGTCGCCATTTTGATCTTTATATTTAATATCTCCAGGTTTAACTTCTCCAAAACTACTGGTAGGGGACTGATTTATATCGGCTTGGTCCTGGTAAAATCCTTCATTTTGAAGTCCCCATATTGCATCTAATGGTTTATTGGTGCGGTTTTGATAGCTATTTTCATAAAGTTCATCACGTTTTAAAGCTTTCGTGTCAAAATATAGACCCGTAACACCTAAAGAAAGAAAACTATTGTTAAACGTTTTGTTGATATTTACTCCAAAATCCAGACCTTGACGTTCATCTACATTAAAATTGACAAAAGGTAGATCAGAATAAACTGGCCAGTAAGACATAAAATACATGGGGTACATGGTACTAGGCTGTACGAGCAGACCATGCATCTGATTATAGAAATAAGAAGCATTAAAGGTTACTAAGTTGTTGTACATGGCTCCTTCAACACCCAAGGTGACCTCTCTTCGTTGCGGGTAGCGCATGTCTAGGTTTTCTCCTCTAAAGCGATCAAATGTGTGTACATTATCACCATCTCTCCAACCATTCCATGCAGCATTGTTAAAAGTATAGTATCCTTGATACAAATAAAAGTCTTCTATATCCAAATCGGTATTGATGATCCCGGCAGAAGCTTTTACCTTTAAGTTGTTAAAGACACTATTGTCTTTCATGAACGCTTCTTCGCTTAGGCGCCATGCCATCGATAGGGTAGGTGAAAAGGCTTTACGCTTAGCTTCTGGTAATTTGGCAGAATGAGGCATAGCAGCACTAAAATCTACATAGTACTTGTTTGCAAATTGATATCCAAGTTGTAAACCCAGGTTGGCATTGCTATGTTTATGATATTCTGCAGATTTCCCGATCTGAAAAGCATTGGCCAGTAGTATTGCGGACACGTGATGCTGCTCATTAAAAGTATGGGCGTAATTTAACTGGGCATTAAAACCTAATGTTTGCCTGTATGCACTTGAACCAATATTTTGTATCCCTGAAATCCGATCGTCACCATATTTGGTTAAGCTACTGATGAGGTCATTGCCCGCATAGTTGTTCCAGCTGGCTTGATAGACGGCATAGCTATTATTGTAAGATTGGTTATACTGGTTTTGATAATCAATGGCCATGGCTGTTTTAAAAGTTAAGCCTTCCAGTACACTGTTTAGATCAAAATTAAGTCCCGTATTAAACTGAAATTGTCTGTTCATGTGTCGATTGCTTCCACCTGCATAAATGTTGGCAAATGCATTTGTCTGATCCAATTGACTACCGCCTAATAAATATTTTCCATCGACAAGAAAGTTACTGTTGTTTACAAATATCATCGAATTCTGATCGCTTTCCTCAATCATACTGATCGGTATGAGGGGCGAAAAACGATGCGGCCTAACGGTTGCCGCAGCTCCCCAATAATCGGCATTCACACCTTTTGAGGAGTAAAAACTAGCAGCAGCATCTACATTTAAGGAAATGATTTTGTTTAGTTGTACATCAATATTGCCGCGCATATTAAAACGGTTTGACGTGTTGTTATCGACAGCTTCTCCAAAGTTTAATAATGATCCTGCTGACCAAAATCCGAAATTGGTATAATATTGGGTACGCTCATTACCGCCCGAAACTTCTGCTGTAGCGTCATAACGGTTGTAACTTTTCTTGATAAAATCTGATGCATAGTAATCCACATTGGGATAACGATAGGGATTGTTTCCTGCACTATGTTGATATATTGTTTCTGCTGAATATAAATTTGGAAGGCCGTCGTTGCGTCTGGCCTCATTATACAAAGTCATATATTCTGCTGATCCTAAATATTTGGGATAACTAATTGGAGTATTGATACCTGCATTGGCTCGTATATTAATACTTTGACCTCCACTTTTACCTCTTTTTGTTGTAATATAGATGACGCCTTTAGCAGCTCGACTACCATACAATGCAATTGCATTTGCATCTTTTAATACGGAGATCTGCTCAATCTCAGTAGGCATCACATTGTCGGCATCACGAGGAAATCCATCCACGAGCAATAGATAACCGCTAGCACCCCAGATGTCTCCATTGAAACCGGAAATAAGGGCGTTTAGGTTTTCTAGACTATAAGTTGTATAGTTTTTTTTCATTAACTGAGCTAAATTGACTGCTTGAATTTCGCCCATAACATTTTGTTTTTTTACTTTACGAAAAGCGACCTGTATTAGCTCGGTGCTGTCCATATGCACACTATCTTGTACTGTAAATCTGTTATTTGCATCTGGTGCTATGTTTTTATATTGAAATGAGCGAGATGCTGATGCGTCAAGTGTACTCAGACCGACCATACTTAAGCACAATGCTATTTTTAATTTTTTATACTTCATGTCTCATAATTTTAGGAATTGATCGCTTATCCCAGTTACCAGCCAGGATTTTGTGAAAATTCAGGATACATACTTACATCTGAAACTTTCAAGGGTAGCCAATAGTGTTTGCTGGAGAATTTTCGCTCCAATAGTACACTTTCTCTCATGTTCACCACACGGTTTTGTGTAGG
Source organism: Sphingobacterium sp. MAE (assembly GCF_056711605.1). Classification (NCBI taxonomy): domain Bacteria; kingdom Pseudomonadati; phylum Bacteroidota; class Sphingobacteriia; order Sphingobacteriales; family Sphingobacteriaceae; genus Sphingobacterium; species Sphingobacterium sp. MAE. Next base: position 2,056,439 of record NZ_CM160044.1, read on the forward strand.
GTCATTTTCATTGAAAGTTCCTGATCTATCAAATTCAAGCGATGTTTTGAGTGTATAAGGTCTTTCAGTCAATAATAACCATCTTCTGAGATCGTTGAAACGATGACCTTCATAGGCCAGTTCAACGGCTCTTTCGCGTCTTAATTCTCCAATGAAAGCATCCGCTGATCCAAGAAATTTGGCATTTACACCAGCCACTCCTGCACGTTGACGAATGACATTGACGGCTTCCACGGCTGTTTTATGATAATTTGATGATTTTCCACTAGCTGTGTTATAGCCCATTGCAGCAGCTTCCGCATACATCAGATAAACATCTGCAAGGCGCATATAGGGAACATAGATATGCATATTGGATCCATAGTCAAATGCTCTATCGTAATTGTTTGCGCTGAGCGGAATAAATTTGCGTAATACATAACCCGTACGACTTCCATTCTGAATTTCGCGATAAGAACCTTTGGTATAAAGTTGGGCATATCGATATTCATTTTCTGTTAAATTAATATTAGGAGGTATAGTTCCTTTGATCACTTTAACTCCGTCAAATAGGATATCGTTGTAGAATCGAGGGTCGCGTCCTTTCCATGGATATTCTGGGTCATAGCCGGACTCAGCATCAGCTTGTGTGCTATTTTTAATAGGTAAACCATTGGCCATTCCATAATAATTCACATAATTGGCTGTTGGCACAAATTTAAGCGCGTCACCTTCGGTAATTAAGCTGGGCATGTATTGCTTACTGGTTCCATAATGGGTATTATTACCTGTATTATAAGGACCTCTAAAAATTGCTTCTGTACTACCTGGTAATGCCCAATTTTCACTTATGGTGTAGAAATTGAGGTGATAATTTGCAAAGTCTACCAGTTTATATTGCGTCTGTCCACTTTCCGTTAGCGATAACAATTCTCCAAATGCTTCCGCTGCTTTTTTACAGTATTCTGCATGGTAATTACGGTTTCCTGTTACCGTTTGATTCATTAAAGGACTACCAGCCCAAAGATAATTTTTACCTAAATAACCTAAGGCCATGATTTTGTTGATGCGTAAACCATTTTTACCAAGGGTTCTTTTTCCTGCATTGGTGTTGTCCCAATTGATCGGCAAAAGATTTGCGGCTTCACGGAAATCAGCGGCGGCTAGGTCGGCACACTCATGATAACTTAATCGAGCAAGTGTTAGTTTTTCGTCACTTGGCAATACCGTATTGATATAAGGAAGACCTCCAAAATATTCCATTAATCGATGGTGAAACCAGCCTCTGAAAAATAATAATTGTCCTTTGATGAGGTTGCGTTCTTCTTGTGTGGCTTCTGTCATTCTGTCTAAATTGGCAAGACCAATACTGATTTTTCTCAGACCAAACCAAGAGGCATTCCAAAGATCTTTATTGATATTGCGATCATTGCCACCAAAGAATGTTGTTGTAAAATCTCCTTGTTCCATCCATCCTGCACCCCATCCGTCATGCTGAGACTGCCATCCCCAAAAGTTGCCGTTGTCAATCTTATGTATAAAATGATAGTCTCCAGCGGTTGAGGTGATTTCATCCTCGCCCCAGTTCCAGGAGTTGGTCCAATAGAGGTTTGTGAAGTTGACGATACAATGGTACAGTTCTTCTGTATAGCCTTGAAAATTATTGAAGTTCTTGAAAGCCTCTTCTTCTGATATAATGGATTGTTCTTCTTTATCCAAATACTTTTTACAAGATAGCGTAATAGAAGTCGTAGATATGATGCCGAATGACAATATAATTTTTATATATTTTTTCATAATAATATCGAGTTAAAAAGTAATATTCGCACCTAGGTTAAACCGTTTGACAGTAGGGTAGGCACCTTGAGAGGCCCATCCGGTACCGGCATAATTGGATTCTCGATCATCAGGCATTTTGGACCAGAACAACAGGTTGTGACCATTGAGGAAAACGCGAATATTCTGAAATCCTAAACGACGTATAAACTTATTTTCGCTAGTCATATTATAAGCTATTTCTGCAGTCTTTAGTCGGATAAACGATCCATCATACATAAAGCGGTTGCCTGCAGTATAGTTACTCGGGGTCGCAAGCCAACGTGGTAATGGTACATCGGCATCAGTATGGTCTTTAGACCAATATGATCCTTCGTGATAAGCCAAATTGCGTTGTCTTTCAAAACTATTAAATACGACTTGTCGGGTTACGTTATTGACACCATACCATTGGGTCATGATGCTGAAATTTTTCCAGTCCAATCCAACAGTCAGGTTGTACGTATTCTGTGGAGTAGATGGATAGGCATAAGGAATATTATCTTTGGTATCAATCAAGCCATCCCCATTGTAATCCAAGATGTGGTAATTTCCTGGTAATTTGTTGGCATCATTATTATCATGCATGGTACTTGCATACAGCTCATCCCAGGTATTATAGTAGCCTCCACTGACAAACGAATAGGTTTGGCTGATCTGTTTGTTGTCTAGTTTTTGATAATCAGGTAATAAACCTGGGCTATCTCCTTCAATAACGCGATCTTTGGCATGTGTATAATTCATGTCTGCCCAGACACGCCAATTTTGATTGAAAGCTTTATTCACTTTTAATTCAAGTTCGTAACCTTTATTGGTTACAATACCTAAGTTGGCAGCAGGAGCATCTACTCCAAAATAATCTGGTATAGAGCGGGCATTGCCAGCAATAAGTACATCTTTACGTTTATCGCTAAAGATATTGACCTGTCCTGAAAGTAATCCTTTAAAAAAGGAGAAGTCAGTACCGAAGTTAAATTTTCTGACTTTTTCCCAACGTACATTTGGATTCCCTAATTCATTTTCTCTAAACCAAATGTAACTGCTGCGCTCTGGAGCATCTCCAACGGTACCCATGTGCGACTGACCGCCATAGATCCATTGTGTCAGGTATAAGTAACGGCCATTAACATTGTCATCACCAATGTCTCCATAAGATGCGCGTAGCTTTAACATATCCAAAAAGGAAACATTTTTCATAAAATTCTCTTCTGAAAGCAACCAGCCTATACCACCTGAATTGAAAAATCCAAAGCGGTAACCGCGGGCAAATTTTTCAGATCCTGTATAAGCTCCACTATAATCTAGCATGTATTTTCCTTTATAATTATAGGTGGTACGGAATACCCAATCTTCGCGGTAAAAGGGTTGAATACTTCCTGTTGCATATTGATTACGGTTGAATAAACCCATGGCCGTAATGTTGTGGTCATTGGCGATTTGGGTGGCATAATCAAATTGCAATTGATAGAAAAGTCGACGATAGGTAAAAGCGTTATCAACTGCGCCTGCTTGTTGCGCCCAATTGATCCCTTCCACAAAGTCGAAACGGCTATTATCTATATTTTGTCCGTAAACAGGGATTCCGGTTTCGGGATCAATCCATTTGCTTTGCACATTATTGTATAAATCGTTGACTCCTCTTCCAGATTCGACAAAAGTATTGTCCAAAGAAATACTTCCCCTAACTTTCAGACCGTTTAAAAACATTTTTAAATCTTGCTCCAAAATAAAATCGGAAGTGATTTTACTGGTAGTTGTCAATTCTATGCCCGAGGTGGCAAGGGCCTGTGCGGAGTTGATTCCGACTTGTGAATCTGGTTTGTAAAAACCCCATGTCCCATCTGAATATCTGGGATAAATAACATCTGGAGGTACCGTATAAGCGGCTATCCAATAGCTGTACGAATCACCTCTTCCTGCCCAAGGGCCTTTTTTTCTGCCATGAGAACCGGCAAGATTTGCTGAAAATTTAGTGGTCGGTGTCAATTGGAAATCCAGATTGGACCGCATGTTGAGTCGGTTAAATCCGTATCCTGCTTTATAACCGCGGTTATTGTCATTTTGACGAAACATGTCTCCTTCATAGAGGTAATCAGCACTGGCAAAATATTTGACAAAGTTTGTACCACCTGCAATATTGATATTGCTGTTTTGTGAGAAGGCTTGGCCTTTGAAAAGTTCTTCTGCCCAATTGGTATTGACATAGCGTTCTTTTTCTTCTATGCTGGCCGGGTAACGATATTTATTGATGATATCTTGGGTTTGATATGCTGCCCAACTGTTTGGAGATAGTGCGAGCTCATTCTCAATAACGCGGTTCCGTAACATCATGGCATCATATGAGTCCATTTTTCCGGGTAATTGGGATACCGTTTTGATGATATTATTAACTGTACCTCTTACAGATGCTTTTCCTTCGCGACCTCGTTTCGTGGTGATTAAAATCACCCCATTTGCTCCACGAACACCGTACACAGCGGTTGCGGTGGCGTCTTTTAAGACGGATACTGTTTCTATGGAACTGATATCAACGCTGCTCAATGGACGTTCGACACCATCTACCATGGTTAGTGGATCGGTATTGTTCCAGGTACTGCGTCCGCGAATCACGATACGGGGGTCTTCTTCACCTGGCATACCCGTACTTGCTGTGGTTACTACGCCGGGTACATTACCTGTTAAAGCAGCTCCAACACTCGCCACACCACCAGCACGTTCTAAAATCTTACCGCTTGTCTGTGTTACAGCTCCAACAACGGTTTCTTTTTTCTGTGTACCATAGCCTACTACAACGATTTCGTCGATATCAATATTGGAACTGTTGAGTACGATCTGTAATTCAGTTTTGTTGCCAATATTTACTTCTGTCGTCGTATATCCAATTTTGGATATGATTAGTGTATTACGGTTTTTAGGTACTTGAATAGAAAATGCACCATTGATATCTGTTGATATTCCAGTGTTTCCGTCTTTCACCCTAACAGATGCACTTTCAACAGCTTGTTTTTTCTGGTCAACAACCGTTCCTCGTATTTGTCTTAATTCTTGTGCAGATAACGGACTTGTTCCGAGCATTAGGATAAGAAGCGATGTAATATGAAGGAGGAGAATACCCCATAGTCTTTTCTCATACCAAATAAGTGTGATGGTATATTTCATCATAATATTTTAATTGATTAGATAAATTGGTTTAAAATCATTAATTGGCTTACCCTATCAGAAGGGTTCATTAGCGTTGATAGCTACTTCTCATCATGGATTGCTAAGTACTGTTTTTTGTGCTCATAATCTTGTTCATCTAAATGGTTTATAAATGCCAAGCATATTGTTTTCGATTGTTCATTAGGTTGGTTAGATCTAATAACAAATAGTGAAAATTATCCTTGGTGGTTGGTTTATAATTATTAATCCAAAACTAGTTGATGTAACATTCTTGTGGAGGTAAGAATGTTCAAATGATGAGTAAGTATGTTAAAATTGTACTTAAATGATCAAATAATCTATTTTTTTTTGATAGTTTAGGAGTATGGTGATATTTATAAAAAGTGTTGCTGTAAACCTTTAACCAGTTAACTTATTAAACATAAATATGTTGAATTTATTCAAGTGCAAATTTTTAATAATCATTACATTTATTTTTTGCACTGTTTCTAATGCGCAAGAGTTACCTCATTCATTTGAACATTATACAATAAAAGACGGCTTATCTTCTAATACCGTGTTTAGTACCTATAGAGATAGTTATGGTTTTTTATGGATTGGAACAGAAGATGGGTTAAATCGATTTGATGGTTATACGTTTAAAGTTTATCGTTATAACGCAGATGTTGAAGCTGGTTTAAAATCCAATCACATCACTGCACTATGTGAAGATGAGATGGGAAGGGTTTGGATAGGTACTAATGGCGGAAGCTTAAGCTACTATGATCGTAAATTGGACAAAATAGTAAGTTATGATCGAAATGCTAAAGGTGACTGGTTAAGTACGGCAATAACAGCAATTCATACGGATGTCGCAGGTAATATCTGGGTGACCTCATATGGTGGGCTCTTTATCATTAATGTTAAAGATATTCATAAACCACTAGGTGCTCCGTATGGAGCTATCGAAAAGAAGTTTACAAAGTTGACATCCCGCTATGTTTTTAGGGACAGTCAGGGACGGATGTGGGTAGCGGCTGAAAATAAAATCTATCAGTTTAGCGCTAATCTGAAAGATAGTAAAAGTTATGCTGTGCAACACCTCCTCGCATCTCATGGTCAACTACTGGAATTGACTTGTATTGAGGAGGATGAGCATAAGCGTATTTGGGTTTCTTCTCTGGAAGGCATTGTGTATAAAGGTAATCATGAAGATCAATTTTCTGTATTTCAGCCAACATTAGGTGCTAAATTAGGCAGTAAGCGCATTTATAGTATTGCCAAAGATTTAAAAGGGGGACTGTGGATCGGAACTGATAATGGTTTAGGCGTATTAAATACCACCAATTTTGAACTTAAATTTTTTAATCGAGATGTTAGAAATGCCAGAAGTATCAGTCATAAATCGATTCGTTCTATATATCTAGACAAGTTTGGAATATATTGGGTCGGAACGGTGCAGGGGGGGCTGAATAAGTTTGATGTCAACTTGAACCAATTTAACTTGAAGACAATAGACAGCTATGGTAATGAAAATAAGGAGATTAATATGATCACTTCATTTCTGCCGTATAAAAACAATGTTGTGGTGGGCACAGATGGAGGTGGATTGTATATGTACGACCGTACTTCTGATCGATTATCCGCTATTCCAACTGGAGATAAAGAATTGACAGTATTAGCGTTAAAAAGTGGTGATCATGCTAGCGAAATATGGTTGGGAACTTTTGGTAAGGGCGTGATTAAGTTTGATCTAGAAACGAAATCCCGTACACAATATTTGACAGGACCTGGTGATAATCAATTGAATAATAGCGAAGTTTTTAGTTTGGAGAAAGATATCTACGGGGATATATGGGTCGGGACCAATGGCGGCGGAATAAATGTGATACAGTCTAAAGATGGTCTTGTCAAAAAATTCCGTCGTTCTGATAATCCGACAGCAGATGAGATCAGTCCCTCGGCAGATTTTATTCGCGCTTTGAGAAGAGACCATGAGGGACAGATGTGGGTAGGCACGTATGGTGCTGGGATTTGTGTTTATAATCCATATACCCGTAAAACATCGTATTATAATAAAGGTACTAACGCTTTGCCTAATAATTATGTCTTATCGATCTATACGGATCGCTCTGGAAATGTGTATGCAGGCACCAATGGGAATGGAGTAGGGCTGTTGCAAAAAGGTGATCAGCAATTTAAAACGCTATCTGAACGTGATGGCTTGATCAATGATGTCGTACAGAGTATCGTCGAGGATCAGGCTGGGAAAATATGGTTTAGTACAAATAAAGGACTGAGCTGTTATGATCCAATGCAAAAAATATTTAAAAATTATGCTTATTCGGTCGGGCTGCAAAGAGGGGGCTTTCATGTTGGGGGCGGGACTAACGCTATCGGATGGGGAGGTATATTTTGGTGGTCAGGAAGGATTTAATCATTTTTATCCCAATAATCTGAAAGTTAATAATAACCGATCTAAACCTGTATTAACAGAATTAAAGATTGACAATAAAGTAATAAGTCCTGCTCAAGGTGGTGTTATATCTGAATCATTATTAACTGCTCAAAAGATCTCCCTAAAGTATAAGCAAAACTTTTCGATCGCATTTGCTGCATTAAACATGACGGTATCTGAGGACAATCAATATGAGTATCGATTGTTGGGGTTTGATAAAAACTGGATAAAAGCGGGTAAGGAACATATTGCTTATTACACCAATTTAGATCCTGGAACCTATACTTTTGAAGTAAGGGCGAGCAATAATGATGGGATCTGGGATGAAGAAATTAAGTCTATTGTAGTTTATGTTGCGCCGCCGATCTGGTTAAAAGGTTATGCCTTTGTGTTTTATGCTATCGTGATTTTAGTAGGATTATATTGGTTGAGAAGTAGAGGCGTGCGTCAACTCAAACAAAAGTTTGCGTTAGAGCAGGAACGTCGAAATGCAGACAATCTCCATCAGCTGGATCAGATGAAAATTAAATTTTTGACAAATTTGAGTCATGAATTTCGTACTCCGATTTCGTTAATTACGGGGCCAATTGATATTTTATTGCTTAAGGAAAAAGATAAGGAAACTTCTCAGCAGATCGCGCTTATAAAACGTAATGCTCATCGCTTGCTCAATCTGGTCAACCAGTTGCTCGATTTTAGAAAAATGGAGGAAAATGAATTGAAGCTCCATAATACGAAAGGGGATTTGGTGGCATTTGTCAAAGATATGTATGATTCTTTTAGTGACATGGCCATTCAAAAGGAAGTCAACTATCGTTTTATGACCTGTGAAGACCATATATTAACTTCTTTCGATCATAATAAAATAGAGCGTATTATATTTAATTTATTGTCGAATGCTTTTAAATTTACTGAAAAAGGAGGGAATATTTCTGTCCATATCCAGTCCGTTGAAGTACAAGAAGCAGGCAATATGATCAAAGTAAAAATAATGGTTAAGGATGATGGCGTCGGAATTCCAAAGGAGTCTCATCAAGCTATTTTTGATAGTTTTTATCAACACGATACGCAAGCTAATATTTTGAATCAAGGATCTGGTATCGGTTTGTCAATTGCAGATTCATTTGTTAAGATGTATGGCGGCAAGATGTATGTGGAGAGTGAGCCCGGATTTGGGAGTTCCTTTTCTTTTGATCTTCTTTTGGAAAAAATGGAGATTGTGCATGATGAGATTTCGGAGTCTGATACCCAGAGAGAGCAAGATCTTGCTGATCCGCACATTCGTCTTCGTCCAGTGGTGTTGATCGTAGAGGATGATGACGATTTTCGAGGTTTTTTCTAAAAAGCCGACTGGATTCTTTATATCAAATTTTCGAAGCTTCAAATGGGCAAGAAGGATGGCAGAAAGCCCTCTTTCATCATCCCGATCTGATCATTTCGGATGTACAGATGCCCATCATGAATGGTATGGAATTGACTCAGAAATTAGTTCGGGATAAACGGACTAAACATATTCCAATTATATTGTTGACAGCTTCCAGAGTAGAAAATGGATTGGTCTGCGGTCTAGAGTCAGGCGCAGTAGATTATATTTCAAAACCCTTTGACACGGCAGTATTATTGGCAAAAGTTAATAGTCTATTGCTCCTAAATCAAGCTTTTAAAGATGCATATAGCAAACAGTTATCATTTGTGTCCCCTGAAGTGGAAGTCCTTTCTGAGAAAGAAAGGTTTTTACAGAGCGTATTTGAATATGTTCATGAAAACTTGGATAACCCGCAACTGTCTGTTGAGCTATTGAGCAATCACTTATCTATAAGCAGAACATCCCTGTACAATAGGTTGCTTGAATTTTCAGGAATGAGTCCCGTTGATTTTATACGTTCCGTAAGATTAGAGCGCGCTGCTACTTTATTAGAAAAAAGCAGCAATTCCATATCTGAGATTGCTTATGAAACGGGTTTTTCAAATCCTAATTATTTTACCAAAGTATTTAAGGCAAAGTATAAAATGACTCCTTCTGAATATATTCAAGCACAAAAGAGTAATGTGATATAATGCTTTATATACCTTACTACGGGAGGTTTAGTCCTGTTGATTAATTATGATTCGGGTCTTTTTTAGATAAATTTTGCGCATGTTTAAGCTGGATTTGACTTCATTTTTTCTTGTGGTCAAATCAATAGGAGATTCTGTTTTTAACAGCTTTATAAATGATTTGAACTGTTTTTTAATAATTTTTACGTTTAAGTGTTATTTGTTTTTTTAGATTTACCTCCCAATTTATGGGCCATATAGGAGGGAATTTTGAAGACATTAAAAATAAAAGATAATCAACAAAAAAAGGAAGATCAAGATTTGTCATTTAGAGTTTTTGATTTGACTTCCGAAAATTTGAACGCATATACAGTTCCTCATAAAAAAGATCATTTTTGCCTATTCGTGATTGAAGAAGGGACTATGCAAGTGAGTATAGAAGATAAAATACATAAACTTAAAGCGGGGAAAATCGCGGTTATTTTTCCCGAACAGGTTAGCCTGGTCTCTAGTATAAGTGTTGATTTAAAGGGTAAAATCATTCTTTTTGAGGAAATATTATTTTGTTCTGATATTCTGAAAAATGAATTGAGCACTTATAATGTTCACCTTTCGACTCAGTTGAACTGTATCATTCTGTCTGCAATCGATTTTCAGCATAGTATAGGGATGATCAATAGCATTCAAGATATTTATCAGTATCCAAGTCTAGTTAAAAAAGAACAAGCTAGATTTTACATCAAAATTCTGCTACTTGGATTGATCGAGTCTGTACATGGTCTTCATCCTGTATTATATCAAGAAACGGTAGATAAGCCTATTTATATCAAGTATAAAAAGCTTTTGAATATACATTACAAGCAGCATCGGGCCGTTCAGTATTATGCAGAGCAATTGATGGTCAGCAGTAAAAAGCTAAATTCAATCACCAAACGCCATTGTGGAAAAACAGCAATAGAAACCATTCATCATCGTATTTTAATGGAAATTAAACGGCAGTTGACGTTTTCTGATTTATCACATAAAGAGATTGCTTTTGATCTGGGTTTCAATTCGCCTTCAGCATTAAACAAATTTGTGCGCTCCAAATTGAAAGAAACACCTACTCAACTTCAGCAGGAACTGTCGCAAATGTATAACGGATAGTCCCATTTGTATAACAGTAATACCTCCTTCTCCCGTACTTTTGTTGAGTACAAAAAACAGAAAAATGAGTAAATTATTTATTGCAGGAGAGGTGTTCCATGGCGCTGGAAGTCTTGAAGAATTGAAAAATATCCAAGGTAAGAAGGCTGTAATTGTAACTGGAGGAGGTTCTATGAAAAAAAGTGGAACCTTGGATAGAGCAATTTCATTTCTTAGCGAAGCAGGAATAGAAGTTCGTGTATTTGAAGGAGTAGAAGAAGATCCCTCTTCTACAACTTGTCTAAAAGGAGCAGAACAGATTAAAACGTTTGAACCAGATTGGATTATCGGATTAGGGGGATGTTCGGCTATCGATGCTGCAAAGATCATGTGGGTTTTCTATGAATATCCAGATCTAGATTTTGATACTATAATCAAACCTTTTACTGTTCCTGTATTACGTCAAAAAGCCAAATTTATAGCGATTCCTTCTACAAGTGGCACTGGAACTGAAACAACTGGACTGGCTGTGATTACTGATCGTGAAAAGGGGGTTAAATATCCGGTGGTTTCATATGAACTCACGCCTGACATTGCCATTGTTGATGGAGAAATTTGTGCCTCTATGCCTGCCCATGTGACATCCAATACTGGTCTTGATGTATTGACACATTGTGTGGAAGCATATGTATCCAATATCGAAAACAATTATGCTGATGCATTATCCAAAGGTGGTTTAGCACTGGTTTTCGATAATCTCAAAGAAGTGGTCGACTATCCTGACAACATTAAAGCTCGTCAAAATATGCACGATGCTTCATTCATGGCAGGTCTGGCTTTTAATAATGCTTGGTTAGGAATTGTCCACTCTTTATCTCATCAAGTTGGGGCGTTATATGGTATTCCACATGGAGCGTCAAACGCGATTTTTCTACCCAATGTGATTCGTTACAATGCACAGGAAACAGCACGTTATCCCGAATTAGCAAAGGTAATCGGTCAAGAAACAGCCGAAGATCTGGCACAGGCTATTGAAGTTTTACGTTCAGAAGTAAATAACAAATCTTCGATCAAAGATTTTGGAATAACGCAAGAGGTCTGGGATAAAAATCTGGACTTTATTGCAAATAATGCGCTTTTAGATCCGTGTACAGGTTTCAATCCTCGAGTACCTTCACTTGAAGATTTAAAAGCAATTTATAATGCCTGCTATGAAGGCGTTGTGTTTTCTGAAGACGTAGTCTCTTTATAATTTTTCAAATCGAAAGTATACAGGAGTGAGTTTAGCTGATGCTCAAGATGCAATTTGTTAAACGCCTATAAAGAAAACTAGGAGTCAATTGACTCCTAGTTTTCTTTATATTATGTTGAGCTATGATCCACTTAAAAAGGAACAACTTTAATAGAAGTCTAGCGCTGTCCTTAATGTTAATGTATTAACATAAAAAGGAGATGACTGCTTGATTTTCTTGCGTTGCTACTTGTAAAAATGCTTTCAATTTTCTGAATTCCTCTATCAAATAATTTAATGCTTCAGGATCTTCCCAAAATTCAGGGTAGACACCTTCCTCGTTCATTTTGTTCGCGTCAAACCTATCTGATAATGACTGTTCTGCGATCACTTTGACCGCATCAAATAATTCTTGAGTTTGCGTAGCAGTGAGATATGTTGCTGGACCATATCCCATATCCTGTTCCAAGTCCAGAATATTTGGTCCGTATATCAGCCACTTTAAAGGTGGGGTAACTGCTTTATGATTGGTTAAAGGTTCACCTGTTATCACATAAAACAAACCATCCCAACTTTTCCCTATATCTAGAAGATTGTTCTTTTCAGAATGCGGTGTAGAGAAAAGATCGTCTTGAAGAAGTTGGCTATTTTCAACATAACGATCTAAAGTATCCTGGTCTATGCGTACGTATTGTTGTATTATTCCCATAAATTGAATTTAGGGAAAAATTTAATTTTATGCAATTTAAGTGAAAGTATTATCATTCTTTATCCGACGATATCTCATTCCTGAGATACTATTTGAATATGTGATAATATATTTAAACAGCTGCTTTAAAAATTGCGTGTGAATGAGTAGTCATAAGATCCGTATTTCACCTTTTGCAAAACGTCCTAAAAGGCGGAGTGTCCATGTCGGCAGAATAATTGTTTTCTTTTTCTGTAATATTAATATGATGAATTTATGATCTATAATAGCTATTTTTGAAGCCACAGCCAATATTTATGAAATATATTACCGTATTGTTTTTAATTTTAATCGCATCTTATTCAAATTTCTGCTACCCTAAAAAAGGAGCGCAGTTCATTCGACATGAACATGATCTGGATACCTCATATACTTACTTTAACAGTAAGGGAGAAATTATAGATTCTAAGATCGGATCATATTCTTATCAACAGATAATTCCATACGGAAGTGATTCATTAGATTTATATAATATTGTTCATTATTATACCGAAACAGATTCTTTAAAATCAAATGGCTATAGCTATAACTTTAATCATCCGTTTGAATTTGGTGTGAAATATACGGGCGAATTTGTGTCTTATTTTCCTAATGGGAACTTAGAAAGTTTGCAACGTTTTGATGAATATTCGGAACCTATTGATTCCTCTTACTATTATTATCCAAATGGTAAATTAAAAATGATCGTTGTCCATCAGGAAATTGGAAAAAAAATGTTTTCTGGAACGACAGACACCCATCCTTTTTATTTATTGTATCTCGATTCTATTGGTAATTATCTGGTAAAGAGAGGGAATGGATTTTTAAGAATTTCGGGTCCAGGAGATTCTTATATAGAAGGTGAATTGAAGAATTATATCATGATGATTTATTGTTTCAGGGAAAGAGGTTTAAAAAAAATGGAGATATTGTGTTATACTTTCAAGAAAATATGGAAAGTATAACAACATATCCTAAGGGTTTGCAGGTATTTATGAGGGGGCTCTATGAAAATCTGAACATTTCTTACGATCTTATAAAGGGTATATCGAGTGAATCTATTTCGGTGACGTTTATGGTTGATCGGGATGGAAGAACGAGAAATTTTAGGATTGCTGAACAAGTTCCTCTAAAATTCAGAGAGCAGCTTGTCAGTGCGATACAAAAAATGGGAAATTGGATTCCAGCTAAATTACAAGGAATGGAAGTAAATGTTAATTATACAATACCCATTCGCATCAAGTAAAGATATGGATTGATGGTTAGAGCACAGAATTTATTATTGTTCGGAATAATGGGTAATCCGTGGAAAAATTAATATCCTTGCAGGTATAACAATAGACTATTGACAATGAAAATATGCACGAACAACTTATCGAACTGATTACACAGCATGTTGCGCTTTCTGCCCAGCAACAGGAGCTGTGCAGGAGGTTTATGGAACCGGTTTTTTATCCTAAAAACAGTATCATCGAAGAAGAAGGGAAGGTTCCTGCTTATCTCTATTATGTAGTGTCAGGCTTTTTGCGTTTGTTCCACTATAATGATAAGGGTGATGAAGTGACGACACATATCAACTGTCCTCCAGGATTTATTACCTCCTATGCCCATTTTAACAATGGCTCCCGTTCTGAAGAAAATCTTGAATGTATTACTGAATGTGAACTTTTGCGTATAACCAAGGTAGATCTTGATCTATTAATAAAAGAAATACCATCGTTTAAAGATTTCAGCATCTATGTGTTTCAGCAATCTCTTTCTTATAATGAAAAACGTTCCAAAGAGTTGGCTACACTCACCGCTGAACAAAGGTATTTGAGATTGATGGATGTGCAGCCAGAGTTGTTGCAAAACGTTCCGATGCAATATATCGCTTCTTTTCTAGGTATGAATCCTAAAAGTTTGAGCCGGATCCGCAAACAGATCATTAGGTAACATTTGTGAAGTGGTTTGACATGTATAAGGCTGAACTTTGACCTATCATTTAAAATCAACGAACATGACAACTAAAAAATTGGTATTGGTATCCGGAGCTAACGGGCATTTGGGCAATAACTTAGTACGATTATTAATAAAAAAGGGTTTTGTAGTACGGGCATCTGTACGTAATATGAAAAACAGATCGTATTTCAAGGATCTGAACTGTGAGGTCGTTCAGGCAGATATCACCGATAAGGAATCTTTTAAGAGGGCGCTGCAAGGTGTGGATACGTTCTATGCGGTAGGGGCGGCTTTCAAATTATGGGCTAAAGATCCACAAAAGGAAATTTACGATGTGAATATGCTGGGAACTCGCCATACTATAGAAGCTGCAGCAGAAGCTGGAGTCAAAAAAATTGTATACGTAAGTTCTATAGCAGCATTAGACTATAGCCATCTACCAACAAAAGAAAGCAACGGTTATAATCCTGATCGGCGGGATACCTATTATAATTCCAAAAATGATGGTGAAAAATTAGCTTTTGAACTGGCAAAGGAATTGGGTATAGCATTGGTTTCGGTGATGCCAGGGGCGATGATTGGTAGCGAGGCCATTCAACCGCTCAATGTTTCCTATCGTATTTTAAGATTGATTTTAGCAAAACAGATTCCTGTAGACACCCGTATCGCACTCAATTGGGTAGATGTTAAAGATGTGGCAGAAGGTTGCTATCTAGCTGCAGAAAAAGGAAGATCGGGAGAGCGTTATATCCTTGCCAATGAAAGGTGTATGAGCATAACTGATACAACCAAACTGGCGCACAAACTTTATCCTGAACTTAAACTTCATATTCCAGCAACTGTCCCTAAATTTTTGCTTTATAGTATTGCTGGATTGATGCAGTTTTCGGCAAAATTGCGGGGCACAGCCCCCATTATCACGACCAAAGATATCGCTATGTTCTCTGGTCTTCAACAGGACTTTGATATTTCCAAGGCAAGAAACGAATTAGGTTTCAATCCGAAAAGTAGTGAACAAGCAGTCAAAGAGGCTTTAGCTTACCTGATGGAACATCAGGATCTGCTGTAACTCTCTGATATGGAATATGCTCAGTTTAGATGGAAAACAGTAAGACGTTGTCCAGCTCACATCATATTTGTCTATATAAGCGTTTGTCTTTTTCAATTTAAAATAATTTATTGCATCAAAGGCATAGTATTTGTTGTCGAATTCTTTAAATCTGAAAATTATTATATATGAAAAAGACTCTTTTACTTTTTTTATTGCTTTTTACTGCTTTCCTTTCAAAAGCAGATCAACTTCAAGCTTTAACACAGAAGCAAGCCGAGAAAGCTGTTACTTATCTTAAAAAAGAACCTATAGTTATTTTATGGTGTAGCTGTTGCGATAATGAAATGCCAAAAAAAGTTACTGTTAATGAAGTGTTTTACAAAAAAGATAGTGATGGGAAGTATTACTCTGTGATATTAAAAGGCAGAGACGAAAGCGGGCAGGAAGTTGAAGAATATTTGGATTTGGCGTATGTCTTTGTGAAAAAAGGTCCGAAAGCAAAAAGTTTAGGTAAAGTGTTAAAATTTGAATGTGACCCTTGTACACAACCCTTCAACTGGTCTAGGTAAGGATCATCACTCTGTTGATGTTTTAGTATTATAAAAGGATAGCCTGTGGCAGCTGAAAATATCAAGTAATCTGCAACCCTATCACATCTTCTGAGGTGGACGATAAATGATCATCTACCTTAGAAGATGTTTTATTTTTCAAGTAATTTTCTGATCGTCTCTCTTTCCTTATCTGATATTGCTATGGCATTTTCAAATAGTGGCAATATATCCTGTTTACGCTCTGTTTGTAGGATCAGGTCAAGAAGTCCGAGGTATGTGCGTATCAGATCTGCTTTAATACCTACAAAAGCTCGAGGATCGGCAATATATAGTTCCTGTATGAGGGCCAATAAAACCTTTTTCCGCTTTATATCTACATCTGAATCATTGTAATGGGGTAGGAGGTTTTTCTTTTGCAGCTCATCTAATTTTACCGTTACGGCTTGTTCACGGATATACTTTTTCTGTTTGCGATCTAAAAAATCGCGTAATTCGGCCAATAGCTTACGGTATACCACCTGCTGTTCCTTTTCACTGAAAAGATTGCTTTCTGAAGATAAAGCGATATCATCTTGTTCGAAATGATCGAAAAAAGCCGAGTCAATATATACCGAGTGGTGAAAGTCTATTGCATTATTATTAAAGCTACTCAGTAGTTTGGCGACTTCGGTTTTGCTGCTGTTTAAGAAATAGTAATAGTATCGGTCTCCGATCTGTTGTTTCCAGCGGATATAATTGACCTGAAAACGATAGGAATTCTCTTGAATACTGTAAAGGGTAAACGTGGTACTATCCGTTTCTTGGATCAAGTTGTCATAATTGAGCAGCTCTCCATTTAAGAGGATGCGGTAGCCCCAATCGCGATTGAGATGTAGATACCATCCAAATTCCTGCGCTAGGAAATCTGTGAACTCTCCTGAGTCGAGTGTTGCAGCTGTCAAACCAAATATGCCCTCAAATGTTACGGTTGTACCTGTCCCTTTGTTCTGGGCAGATGATTTGATATCGCTGATATCGTATTGTTCTTTCGTATCACGATCTATGCGTATGCGGTAAGAAATCAGTTTATCATCTACTTTTATAGTAGTTTGCCACGTTGCGCGGTTGGCAAAAAGAGAAAAAGAAAAGCGACCCTTACCTTTTTTTCCTCGTGTATAGGAACTTCGTTTTAACTTGTTTTTTTTCAGAGAATCTAGGAAATTACCGAATGAATACTCCAATGTTTCCTGTTGTATTCCTTCTCCATTATCACGGATGCTGATACTCGTTATAAATCCGAGTTCGTTATTTGCTATATCAATGGAAATAGTTGTGGCTTTAGCGTCAAATCCATTCCAGATATATTCTGCTATAACATGCTTAGCGTCTTTTGGCAAACCTGCCGATTATATACTTGCGTTTGTAATCTTGGTCTTATTCTTCATATTGAGGGGCATCTGATTAAAAGTACAACAATAAAGGAGGAAATCAAAACTTTTAAACTAACAATTTTAGTATTGTTGTTGGTTTTTAAATCTTTATTTTTAATGGTGTTAAATAAATCATTTTTGATGGATTTTGCTGTGTCTGTATCTACTAAAATCTATGATCAATTATTGTAAAATAAAAGTTATTGATCACTGCACCTACTCAAAAGTCAATTGAAAACAAATTTATCGCCCAAAAATATAGCTGATAACTGGGATAGTATTGATCTTAGATTTTCATTAATATTGATCCATAAGATGAATAAAATTTTAAGCATAATAACAAATAGCCTATACATCCCATCATTCGGATGGATTAGTCTATGCTAATATTCATTCGGAATACACTATTTATTACTATATTTATAGGTATTTGGGCAGAATATACAAAGTGAATTACATCATTAATTCAAAATACGATAACTATGATTTTCAGAATTCTATTACCCGTTGTTTCTAGTATTTTCAGTTTATCATCTTTTGCACAGATTCAAACCGCAGCATATTTTTCTTCAGATCGAAAGTTTGATGAAATTATTGAAGATCTTGGGAATCCATTGCCAGGAAATCCATTGATGATTGTCCGATCATTTGTTCCCAACTACGGAAGTTATGTCTGGTTTTTGAACGAAAGCAAAGCGACGCAACCTGCTTATCTTGACGATCATCCCAAGGATCTACACGCGGGTATTTTTCTGGAAGATCATGGTGGATTAATTCCAAAAATAACTTTTAAAGACTTTGCAAAAGGACTGGCACAACCAAAATTTCTGATCAACTACTGTGAAGTTGGCGATGCAAATAAGGATGGGTTTCCTGAGTTCTACCTTACTTATTTTGAAGAATCAGATGGATTAGATGCTAAGCCACTGAAAGTGATTGTTTATACCAATAGGAGTGGTAAAACATTTTCAAAATCAAAAATTACGTGTTGGATTCCGTTTCAGGAAGAAGATCAATATCGGGAAGTAAAAGATGCAAATTTCAATCTATTGCCAAAACAGATCAGACTGAAGGCCGAAAAATTATTGCAAGATGCCAAAAATCAGATGAACTAAAAGACATATGAAACGACCCGATAATTGGTTAAGCTGGATAAAAACATTTCGGAATAAATTTGATTTAACAATCTAAAGCTTATCACTCAACAAACTTTTAATTTCTTTGCAAAAACTAAATATCTGAAAATAAAACTATGAACTTATTGAGTCAACATCTACAGTTTATTACTAAGAAATCGGATCATGAAACTTTAAATAAAAGATTTCAGACACGATATTCGTACCTGCCGGATGATTATCTAGCTTTTTTAAAAACATACTCCCTGCTCACGAATCAATCGGATACAACATGGTTTAACAGTATTGCAGATTTTAATGAGACAAACGATGAAAATGATTTTAAATGGAATGAATTTGAAATTCAATCCTTAGATGCCTTTGATGGAGATGTTGAAATTCAACAAGAGGTGAAAAATTTCTGGAATAAACATATACCAATTATTCTATCTCTTAAAAAAGGTTATAGCTATTTTGCGATCAATGTTTCAGAAGAAAATTTTGGAAAAATCTATTATGGTGATGAACCTGAATTTGAAGAAGCAGTACTTGTATCGAACAGTTTTACTTCTTTCATTGAAGCGATACAAAATAAATCATTGAAGAAAGAATATCTTGATTTGTTCTAGGGATAAAAAATAGACAATAAAATTTATCCATGTATACAGCTTAATTGATAAATATTGGCCTGAATGCTATTAACGATTTTGATGGAAGGCTTTTGTTGCAGAATATTATGTTATAAATATGAGTAAAATAAACCTTCGTAAAGTAGAGGTTATAAAATAATCGTTGATCAGATTGTGGTTTTAGTCTATAAAATAAAAAGTATTTGGTACGAAACGTGCTTTAAATGTTACGTACACGTAGAGAGACAATCTACTGCAGCGTCAAGATATTTAAAAAGAGTTTGAACATTTAGAAATTAAGTAACTATGAAAAGAACTTTAGTATTTACTTTTTTTAGCTTTTTACTGTTAATATATATGTTCAGTTGTGCAGAGTCTCAAAGAAAGAGAAATAAGTTTCCGAATAACATTAAAGGCACCAGTTGGATTATTAAAGAAGGCGGGCTTATCCATATAGATGGTGAAAAAAGTTATCATTTATCAAAAAAAATAGATACGGCACTACTTTTCAATTTTTACGCGATAGACTTTATCGATGATGACAGATTCAAAAGTTATGATAGTTGGGAATGTGGCAATGATTGTTTTACCGCAATAGTTGGCAGGTACTATTTTACAGGAATTGATCAAATCGAAATGGAAGTTGATCGTATTACTCATTCTGGAACCTGCGAAGTTCCTGTACAGGTTTTCAAACCATCAAAAGTCATGTCATTTGAAATGGTGAAAACAGGAGATCAACTACAGCTCATTAGAAAATAGCATTTCTAATACTGGTACTTAAATGTTCATGCTGTGACTGCCAGTCGTTGCATTATGATGTCTAGAAAAGTCGTTTTAGTGTAGCTACTGATGGATATAGCTCCTAGAACTGTCAACAAAATCACGGTAAATAGGGATTTTATAATCTATATAATGGCGTAAATTGAATACATGGCACATCGAATATATTTATACAATTACGATCAAAAAACGAATCAAACGTTTGATACTTATCTTGGTGAGTGGAATTACGAAATTCCATTGTTACTCTATCCACTATTGGCCGAAGATGTCAAAGTGCTGGGGGTTGAGCTGATTGCAAACAAAGAACAAGGTATTGTGCAGCTACGTTACTTTTTTAACTTGCTGGCAGACTCTTATCAGTTGCATTATAAAAAAAAATACTACGAATCCGTCAACCTTATTTTCGAATTTTTGGAAGCTTTACCTTATGATTCTTTTGTCTTAAATGCGACAGATGTTTTTAATATGAACGAAGAAAAGCATGAGGTCCAAGTAAAAGAGTGGTTGCTGGATATACAACATAAAGGTAAATTATACAAAAAGGCTGTAAAGACTCAAAAACTTTCTGTGTTAGACAGTTTATTTTCACAAAGAGGTTACGCCTCATTTCTCGATATTTTACAAACCGATTGGATCAATTACGGATTGGGTTATTTTGAGGAGGTGGCTCTTCAGAAAGCTGTCTCTTTTATTTTTGAAGAATCAGGTAAGTTTGGCTTGCGCGATGCAAAGGGTGTTATTTTGGCTCCAGCGGTGTATGATGAGATTTTTGAATCAGATCTTATCTATCAGATAGCGCTGGTTAAAAAAGAGGGTTTGTACGGTTACTTGCAGCGAGATGGGAAAGAATTAGTTCCTCCAATTTATGAGAAGGCCCTTGATGTGTTCGATTTTGCACGTGAACCTTTAGGTGAAGTAAAAGTGAATGGGAACTGGGGGATTTTAAAAGTGTATTCTAATACTTGGTTAGTTCCTCCTGATTATGATGCTATCGAAAGCGTGGCTTATGGATTTTTAGGTGTAGAGGCGACTGGAAGATTTGGAGTTTATAACGATGAAAATGGGCTTATTCTTCCTGTTGAGAGCGCAAGACCGTATGTATATGACTATGATAAAGATCTTTTTTTTACGGAACAAAAGGAAAATCATAAACGAAAATATTATACAAAAGAAGGGTATTATCTGGGTGATTTTCTAGAGGCAGAGATCATCCGGGCAGCTAATTGCTTCTGGGTCAAACCGAATAAAGGAAACAAGAAAGGTAGATTGATCGATGATAAGGGCAATCTTATACTAACGGATGCAGATCAACTTATTTTCTTTGACAATTTTGATGTATTAGCTATTCGTAAAGAAAAAAGCTGGAAATTCTATCATGCTGCAAAACATCAGTTTTTACTTGAAAATGATTGTATCACTCAGGTTAAAACAGAAACTAATAGCGGAACTAAAAAGAACGTTTTTATACTTCAATCTAAGACGGGATTGGGGCTTTTTGATGCCGATATTGACATTTGGTTGATTTCGCCTCAAGCAGCGATTACTCAGATTCATTATTTGCAAAATGGCTTTTTAGCTATTCAAAAAAAAGACTTCTATCAACTTTTTGATTTCGAAAACGGTCTGTCAGTCGAGCTATATGACTATATTTCTAATCCTTTGAATTATAGAACGGACGAAGGTTTGTTATTTCTATATCAAGGAACGAACTTGTTTCGGGTGCAGGAAGATAAAAGCATCCATCAAGTTGAAGCTCAGGAATATGGTAACATCTACGTGAATCGCTTTTCGTTTAGGGGAAAAGATTTAGAATACTTTATTTTCTTTTATAATCGTTGGAATGCGCAAACAGGATATAATGGTGAGCAATTGATGGATGTTGAAACTATTAAAAATATGGCTTTCGCGGCAAAAGAGGATCAAAATTACCACGAGGCACTTCGTCTATTTGAAATATCTGCTCAGAAAAATGATGTAGACAGTTGGACAGAAATAGGGTTATTGCTCACCGATCCTGAAATTGAGTCTTTGTTTGATCCGCAAAGAGGTATCAGCTATTATGAAAAAGCAGCGCAACAAAACCATCCTATAGCATGGAATAATATTGGGGCACTATATCAAAATGGGATCGGTTACGATTTTAACATAAAGAAAGCAATTCAAGCCTACGAAAGAGCGGCAAAGCTAGGAGATGGAATGGCACTTAGCAATTTGGGTGATTTGTACTACTTTGGGGTACATGTCAAGCAGCATTATGGTAAGTCTTTGAACTTCTATCAGCAAGCAGAAAAAAAATACTATTATAATTACGATAAAATTTCAGAAATCTATTATCGATTAAGAGATTATCAAAATCTGTTGATTTACCTCAAGAAAGATTATGATCGTTCTTATTCGGGTATCTATTATGGTATCCTATACGAAAATAGTATGGGAGTAAAAGCAGATTTGAAGAAAGCTATCAAGTATTATGAACAAGCCAACGCATACAGTGCTTACGAATATGCCACACAACGTTTGCTGTATTACTATGGGGATGACCCAACTTTTAAAAACGAACATAAATTCCAAAAATGGAAATCATTCGCTGAAGAACAGGGCTTTGAAATCGCTTAATACATCTGGCATGCTATTAATATCTTACAGAAATGAATAAACCCCTAGTTTTAGGGGTTTATCTTACCATAGCAAATGATATTTCTTTTTACTCAAGTAGATTAGGCTTCAATTGAATTTTTATGTAAGATGCCTTTTGTTTTTTACCCTTTGAAGGAGCTGAATTTGTAGGATAAACTTCGGTATAAAAAGTCTCGTTATCTGTCCAAAAAGCTTTTGTCTGATCTGCAATTTTGAAGTTGGTAAAGTTAATATACAACAAATTTTCTTGCTCAGAAACTTGCTCCGCGTATTTGCTGATCGCAAAATCACTTCCTACATCATGGTTCGAATTGACATAAGAAATCCATTTTTTACTCGGGATAATTTGTGGATACCCACCAGTAAAGGTTTTAAATTTAGCTTCGGGTTTGACACTATAAAACGAATAGTACAAATCGTATACTTCTGGCGAATTTTCTTTGAAAACTTCTAAATTCAGGGAAGGGGATAGTCCAATATATTCATTTGATAAAATTCCGTCTTCTGTCGTGATATTCTCATGCTGTACGATCATGATTTCTTCTGCATTTTCCTTATATATCCAATTCCCATCTTTAAGTTTTACTTGTGGATTTTTCACTAAAACTTCATTGATCCGCTTTTGAGTAGCTGTTTTAAATTCCTGTTCAGACACTTCTGTTATTGTCCCGAATTTTCGAAATGATTTATTTTTAAAATCTTGAGACTTTTTCAATAAACTGCTTCTGATCTCATCAAGATTTACACCTTTTAAAGTCATGTCAAATGAGGCTGTGAATTCTGACTTTAGAACAAAAGCTTCAATGCTGTTTGAAATATTGTTATTAATGCTAAAATGAATGGCGTAGAAGTCATCAAACTCTTCAAAGCCGTAGTAATTATCCAGCTTCTTGCAAGCTACTTTCAGGCGATCTGCATCTTTACTCGGCGCTACAAAAAAATGGATAGAATCGAGCTTGGTGAATAATTGAAAGGGTACATCTTGTATATTATCTACACCTTTTATCTTTTTGAATTGATCAAATGTTATGATTTTCTGCGTAACTTCAGCTTGATGTTGCTTCTTTTCCGTGGTTTTATTTTTAGGATTGCATCCTAAAAAAGATATAAGCATGGATGAAAGCAAGAATGGATATAAAGTTTTCATGTTTTATCTTTTTACAAAGATATCACTATTTAAAGTGGGTGAATATGGCTGAAAGTAGGGATTTGTTGTCGCTCATATTTTACACAATTTTAAAAACGATAAATTGAGGACTAAAAATTATGATATGCATATGAAAAATGTAATGATCAATTATTCCATAATGCTGGCTTTGCTGACTTCCTGTTCACCTGTTCAAGAAAAGAACGCAGATAAAAGAGTTGTCTCACATGCCCACGCGGATACAGCTTCTGCATCTCTATCAGAAAAGAGTATGAAAACAAAAAGAAAGCTATCGAATGATCTTTCTGCATTGCTACCTATCGATATACTGGATAGTATGAGTACGAATGTATATGAAAAATACGGAATGGAGTTCTCTGGCAACTGCTATGCCTGTGACTTAGCGCGTTTATCGGTGACAGAGAATAAAATGATATAGACCAATGTCTGCGATGAAAAAGATATTTTTGAAATTGATGCTTTCTCAACCGCTATTGAAGAAAACAAAACCATTTTCAAAACTGCAGAGCACACTTTTATTTTAACCAAACTCGATCCTGCGCCTGTCTATGAATTGGTGATTGACGGTCAGAAAGTAGCCTTAAAAAATAAAAGAATAGCGAGGTATTTTACCACCAAAGTAGCTTTGCCTCTTTTTAAAGAACATGACTGTGGTGATTTTGACGGATAATCGCGTCGTGTTCATGGATTTTAACATATTGTCAATTGATGACTTTGATAAGCAGATTGTCAGTATCTACTCCTGTGATCTTTTGACTTCATTGTTTTTATCACATATGTTGTGTGCTTACTGCCCATTCTATATATAGTGTCTTTTCTTCATTGATCCCTTCAACAAAGCCTAGTTGATCCTATTTCTTTATATGTAGGCTATTTTACTCAACAATACTTTTGGGTGTGCACGAACTCACAAGTACAGATTTTATATTAAAAACATAGCGCTGAAATGAAAAAGAAGAGTCCATTAAACGATAGCAGTTAAGCATCTGTAATGTATCAGTACAGCTAGTCTTACGAAATTATTCATATATTAGTTCGGTCTAAATTATTATTATCTATTACAAAAATGAACCTAGAAACATTCTTCTCATCAACATTGATTATTGAAAATGAATCAATTTTATTACGTCCTTTGAACATTCAAGATATTGACAAAATTGAATCGATAAGTTATAGTAAGCAATTAGGAGAGTTTGGAGCAAGAGTGCACAATAGAAATGATTTGGCGGATTATTTTAACTTCTGTCTAAATTCAAAAAGAGATAAAGTGCTATACCCTTTGATTATTTTAAAAAAGGAAACCCATGATCCTGTAGGATTAACGATGTTTGGAAATATTAGTTTTCAGAATAAAAGATTAGAAATTGGATGGACCTGGATTGGTGAAAAATTTCAAGGGACAGGCATCAATAAAATCTGCAAAGGGCTTCTTCTTGATTATTGCTTCGACATTTTAGACCTAAGAAGGGTAGAATTTAAAATCGATATCAATAATTTGAAATCACAAAAGGCAATCGAAAAGCTTGGAGCCATCAAAGAGGGACTTTTAAGAAATTACAATATTCAATCTTACGGACGAAGTAAAGGAACTTATGTTTACAGTATTCTTAAAGAAGAATGGAAAATCCAAACTGGTATTTCTTTCGTAAAAGATGAATAATTTCTTGATTTATTCTTTTATCGATTTAATGCAAAATTAGCATTAACAATCGGTAAGGCTCCTCTAAATCATTAAGTAGGGTTTCGGTAAGAATAATTATAGAAAGGTTATTATTAAATAGGGGAGTGTAATTGATCATTTCTTATCAAAATAAAGATTAATTTCCTGTTCTATATTTTTACCGTTCTACAAGAACCTCATATCTGTGTAGATAGTTACAAGGCTAATTAAAATCCTAAGCGCTTATATGGTGCATGAGCTATTACTCTTCTATTTATTCCACGCTAAAAACAACTGCGACATTAAATAATAAACTGTAGCGGCAAATACTGTTAAACCGATCACTTTTAGGTACTTCATCCTTTGGCTGTTATTATTTCGAAGGATCTCTAAGTTTGAAATCGAGATCGCGACAGCAATTCCTATGCTTATGCTGTTTCCTTTAAAAATAAAGACTAAGCAAAAGGGGAGCAGTGCGATAGCAAAATCATACCACTTCAGTCTTTCTACAATACGATATTGGATACTATCGATTACTAAAGCTCTTACAATATTCGGAAAGCCAGCTTTTGGATATGCCTTTAGTATTTCTCCTGTGTGAGATGGAATTAAAAATGGTTTACCTTTTTCATTAGATCGTTCTAAAGGTAGATCGTCCATGTATAAAGTTTGCTCACCAAACCAAGTTGAATATTTCATTTCAAAATTAGAGTTCGGAAAGTCGGGTAATGTAAATTGGCTATTCATATCTAGTGGTTAGTTTTTTTATAATCATTTCTGATTATCATCTCTCTTCTTTTTCATAATAAATACAATGCCTGATGTACCGCCATCGCCAGAAGACACATAGTTGTAGTCTACTGTTTCGATTAATTCAAACCCATTGTCCACCATGTGATTGAGAATAGCTGCATATGACTTCTTATTCGTTAGAAAATCGGAGTATTCTTTACCCGCTTTCATCTGCTCTTCAGTTTCACCAAGATCAACATCGACCTTGAGTTTTTTAGATAGAAATTTCCCTTTAATTACGATATATGCGTAAGTATATTTCTGAGTACCGGTATTATTCTCAGTTGCGAATTTTGTCTCACTAACGCTCTGTCCAAAAACGAATGACGTTATTGATAGTAAGCATACAAGTAGGATTAGTTTTTTCATACATGATTTGGTTTTAGTAGCAGAACAATAATTTTATTTACCTTGCTGTTGTTTTCATAATTTAAAAACAGGAATTAGTCCGTTGATAAAATAGCGTATCCGTAGTTATCAGACCAACCCGATTTTAGTGGTAATAATTTTCTGGTATGTGCTTCTCGCAACATTCCAGCCTTCTCTAATACCTGTATAGAACCTGTATTCGCCACAGCACAACCTGCTTCTATTCTATGAAGATTTAAATCGTTAAAACCAAAAGCGATTATTCTTTTTAAACTTTCTGTTGCATAGCCCTTATTCCAAAATTTGGAATCCAATTTGAACCATACTTCAGCATTTTTATATTTTTCTTTTCCTAAATTGATTCCGATCAACCCAATGAATTCGTGCTCATTTTTTAGTTCAATCGCAAATGTGTGTCTTTTGTTATTTTCTAAAATCCAGCTCTCAACAATTTTCCTTGTTTCATGTATATCTTTTGGAATTCCTAAAGTGTTAAATTCATCGGTTTCTGCTAAACTGTGTAAATGGTGAACATTTTCAATATCATGTTCTGAAATTGGTCGTATATATAATCTTTCCGTTTTAAAATTTAATTCCATTATTTTTTAATATCTATTTTATTATTATCAATGTTTATCTGGGCTTCATTATTCATTTTCCTATTCAATAACTGATAGTTCTAGAAGATTAATTTTGCCATCAGCCCCAAAAACTATAATTTCTTTTGACTTTAGCATATTTTACAATATCTAAGAGCGTTTCCGGCACGCTTGGAGTAGAAGCATCTGCTAAAATATAAAGCTCAGCTTTCAGCCTTTTTGATTCAGGCATATAGATGGATGTATCAGTACAAGTTCTTTTCGGTTTGATCCCATAATGTGATAACTCAGTAGGCAATTTGTTCAATTTATTTAGCTAAAGATTGTGCTATCAGCGATTCGTGTATTCCAAAATTCATAAACTCAAATATTCACGTACGATCGGCCGGTCAGCATCCGCCCAGTCGTAGTTGATTAATTTCGACGGTTCTACCCATATTGCCTGTCTATGTTCCGTTGCGAGTATAGCGCCAGATTCCCATTTGCAAATAAAAGGATAGAGGCATATGGCAAATTCAGGGTACTGATATTCTACCGCTGTCAGTGTTCTGACAGTAGAAATTGTCATTCCCAGTTCTTCTTTGATCTCCCTTTTTAGGCAGTCTTCTTGCGATTCATCCAGTTCGATCTTGCCACCAGGAAACTCCCATTTCATCGGGAGCTTCATTTTAGCAGAACGTTGACAGATCAACACTTTATTATTATGTTCAATTATAGCACAGGTTACATATAACATCGTAGTTTAAAGGTACACAATCTTATCAATTTAATATAGTATATCGCTTTCTTAACCATATGTAGATGCTTTTATACTCCAACGCTCTTCAGGATTAGGTCAACTATACTTTACTTGCGTCTTAGTTTTACCGAATTTTAAAAAGCATGATACTGATATCAAAACTGATAGGGATAAATGGATGTATCTATTGAAACATATGAGCGAGCTGAACAAAATACCTGATTTTTTGGATAAGCTGGTATTTAGTCTTATGTTTCACCCGATAGTTTGTTTTTAGTTGTGGGTGAGACAGCATACGAAGCAAGTTTAAACCATAAGGTAGATGCGGAGAATATCTATTTTACCGCGCAGAGACTTGGAAATGATAAAGTTTTCAAAAAAGGCTAAAGAAAGGTAAGAACGGTCAGAGCTTACCGATCTTCAAAAATAGGAATTCAAAAATACGATCAAATCACGCTCAAGTAGATATTTCAATTTTTATGACAAACATGAATCTAAATGAGGTTGTTTCTTTTGACAAGATGAACGTTTTAATATGATCACATCAGACTAAAAATCATTTGTATCAGGGATATTTTCATCTCCACAGTTTTGTTATCTTTAATTCGAATAATCATTAAAAGTAAGGCGGTGAAATAGCTGGTGGTTTAATTTGGTTAAAAAAATGGATAATGAAATTGAAGAAATAGCGTTTTACTTAAGTATTAGGGGAGAGCCGAAGATTGAACACGACAGCGCCTCGGTGGCGATCAATAATGCCAGAATTATAAAAATAAATGAACTATTATTGAAGTCATTAACGTTTAAAATATGAAAAAGAAAAGTCCATGAATCCCTTCCACATATTAACGACTATGGAAATAGAAACCGTGTTTTCGGAATCCGAAAGCTGTGTTCAGAATTTTCCTAAAACACTGCAATTCCCGTTTCCTGAAAAATATAGAAAATGGGTTACGCAATTTAAAACCATTGAAATTTCAGGAGATTTTATATTATTCAATTCCGTAGAAGCGGTGAACGAAAATAAAGAATTTGCAACGAAAGAATTTTGGGTTTTTGCAGGAACAGGACAAGGTGATCGATGGTTGTTTGACAAAAAAGGAATGGTTTTCTTTTACGACCATGACTATGATGAAGGATTTGAATCCATGGGAATTAATTTTGTTCAAAGTGTGCAAATGGCTTTTTTGCTTCGCGATTTAGAAGCAATGATGGACGAGCACGGTAGAACTTCTGAGGAGACAAAAGTTCAGTTCACTACAGTATTTAACCAAATTCACCATCAATTAAGTGAAAAATATCCGTTTCAGATATGAGCAAAGAGCTAGCAGATCCGTACCAACAACAATATTTGGCTTGGATGGACATCAGGATGTTCAAACCATCAAGAAATATGGCTTCCGAGCTTACAAATGATGGAGAACAATTCAAACTCACTAGAATATAAAGAGATATGTTCAGATACATCATGACCCTATTGCTTTTGACATGTAGCACGGCAATACTTTGCGCTCAGGATCATTCAAAAGAAACATCACACAAATGGAAAGAAATGAAACAAGTGAATCCTAATTTAAAGGAAACCAATACCATCAGGATTTTTGACGATCAAAAACATGTCTATCAATTAGAACTCAAGGACGGTAGACCGTTTAATGGCTATGAGATTAGTGATGAACAACTATTGGGAGAGTTGAATTATGTCAATTACTACCAAAACGGTCAATTGGTCGCCAAATATGCGATAGATTACCTCAACATGGATACGCAAACTGCACCAGTCAATTACACACTAAAAACGACTTACCACAATGGGAAAGCGTTGGATGGTCCTGTGTATCATGAATTGCCTCATGGTGTCGTACGAATCGATCAGTATCAAAATGGCCAGCTCATAGGTTTTATGATTGATCTATTTGCGATGCATTATTTTAATCGATTGGATTTTCAGTTGAAAGATAATAAGGTGATGATCCATGATATGCAGTCAAATAACGAACTGCATATCTATAAAAAAGACGGTTTTCTGCAAGCTGATTTTTATAAAGGAAAAAAGCGAGTAGCTACTTCCCAAAAGAGTGTCCAACAAATAGATCAAATAGCACCTCATGCTACGACAGCTTATTATCTGGACGAAGATGGCATATTGCGCGAATTTCATTTTATCAAGACAACATTTCCCGATATGGACGATCTAGAGAATGACTTCTTAAGCCCTCTATTTTCACAATTTTCGTTTGAGTTTGACGGAGATCTAAACCTGTTTTTTGACCAACTCCACAACAAACTTGGTGATTTAGGCAATATGGATAAAAGAAATTTCGCAACTATATTTCATTCCTACAGCTTTCCTTACGATGAAAAAAACTATTTGGGAGCGGTATCCTACAATGCTAAAAGTAAGCCCGACTATGGTATCACGATTCAACGTCTAGATTCTGGAACATACCAAGTGCAGAGGTATGTTGATGGGAAAGTGAAATCTACAAAGACCACTGATGATCTGCATCAATGGAAAGAAGAGGATTGATATCCGTAGTAAATTAGCTAAAAAAAAAATAGAACAATGCATAGAAAAGAAATTTGGATAGACGGCGATACGCTTTTTTACAAAGATCATGGCCATCTCGAAAAGGCCAATCTTCAGACTTTAAAATACGCTTATGTACAGATTTTGGGCAATGTGCCCTTTCTGTTCCTTTTTGCAGATCATCAACACTATATCTCTACGGAATTAAATGGGTTTGATGAAGTATATCCGGAACTCTCAGAACGTTTTCATTTTGACAATACAACCTTTTTTGCCGTCAGTAAAGCCAAAAAGGAAGATGATAAAGTAAAAATTTGGACCAAGAAAATGGCTCAAAATTACCAGATTCTGGATACCTATCCAGGTGACGAAGATTTTGGCTACGAAGTAAATACAGCACCTAAGCAGATGGTATCTTGGGATACGACATATGAGCAATTGGAAGCATTAGGTTGTGTAGAAACCTATTTCAGCGATTTTGGCGTAAAATATTTAAGATTCAAGTATCCCGTCAGGATCGGTGCACTTTTGATTCTCCAATTGGAAATATATGCAGAAAATACAAGATCAAATGCACCCGTTCAAGAGTTTTTTGTGCAGCTCTATGATGAAACCAATACCGATCAAAGTTACCAACAACTTCGGGAGCTTTGGATCGATGAGGATATCGACATCGACCAGTATGGCTATGAAAGAAATGATCAATGCCATTTAAGGTTCGCATTGAGCAAAGGCATTGAAGCCTCGATTTGTTATACCTTCGATGCAGATTATGGTTACGATGATGGCAGTACTTCGTTGCATTTTTACAACCAACGACAATACCATCATCTTTTAGAAAACCAGGCATATGAAACCGTGATGCAGGTTACTGAAATCATTTCCTTTCATAAAAAATTGGATATGAGCATCAGTTATACAAAAAGTAGTGCAATTAAAAATGTGCCCTCCAAGATACATCAACTACTGAAAAACCAAAGTGGTGTCTGGGTAGACGATGTTAATCAAAAAATAGGATTTGCAGGGATAGATACTGCACTGATTCTAGATTTTGATGAGATAAAATATTTTACTTTTCAGAATATCCTTCCCGCCAAAGGACCCGGATATGCAGATTTTATGGTGCATCTTAGCACCGAAGAATATCTGTATGTTTTTACAGCAGATACGTATTTCTTCGATCAGTTTGCTCAGCGATTGGAGCAAATGACAAAAATAGCAGTTGAGATTCCTCAAGCATATTACAACTGTTAGGGGATATATTATGTATTGACCTTGATCGAGCTTTTAATCGTGGCTTGGTGGCTGTAGATCAAGATTATCGTATTTTAGTTTCAAATTATATACGAGAGCTTAGAGAAGCATCCTTACAGTCTTCAAAAATTAGAAGGTACCAAGTGCTTTCGTAGAAGAAATTTATAAATAATACACATATGGATATTGTAATTAATTTTAATAAAAAAAGAAAATGGATATTTGCTTGTATCAATATTGTATTTATAATCGGCGGATTATGGATGGTTTTATATCCTGGTAAATTTACTCATGATGTAGTGTAGCTGTCATTGTATTGCATCCGACTATGCCCCACAAGTTGAAATTAATTATTTTATTGATGGAAAGTACTTATAAAATAGCATATATTCGAGTAAAAAAAGGGAATGATTCTACCTGACCCTGTTACCTCAATTAATGCAGGTATATAAGATGTGACACCCAAAGGGTTTTAGGGACGGGCATAAAGCTATTATCAATTATAATGGTGCAGGTGCTTCACAATATGGACAGGATATGATACGTAATTCTTTAAAACCAACTTCACAAAATTAGTAGAACTATGAACAAGCTTTTAATTTTTTCAATTTTGCTTTGTTTGTCTTGCGCAGGACTCTCTCAAGACAAAGAAGATGTTGTTTTGCTTGTTTTATCCAAAAGCGTTATTGGTCAGATTTTTACATTTAATCTTAGTGACAAGAAGGATTACATCAATGAAGCCGCTATAACTTATCTAGGCGAGATCGAGACCAAAACCAAGGAAAAATATTACATAGTTACATGGGGTAGAGTATGGGGACCTCATAAACATACTACAGGTGCTGTTTTGTTGTATGATCATAATAAAAACTACTTTGGGAAATATGTATTAGGGGGAATGAGTGATTTGCCGATAAAGTTAGATAAAAACGAGCTATTATTTTATAATACAGACAAAAATGACTGTGATCAATCTTTAGTCATCAAAATTGATTTTTCCGAAATCCCTAAAAATATTTTTATAAAATGTAACGGGTACTTGGGGGATGTTTATGAATTCAGTTTGGACTCCTTAGAAAATCAATAGTCATCGGATGTGTGATATTCCTATGTCAACTATCTAGTTATCATTGTATTGTTTGTTGTTTTTTTATTTGAGTATCTCCTGTGCACTGTTCATCGATAATCTCCATATATTTTCCTAATAACGGTTCAAAGGGTGTTTCCCATTTACAAAATCGCTGCACAGTGTCCGAGTGGTTGAGCACCATGAACGATAATTGTACTGAATCTGTGGAAAAATGAGTGTCAATCACTCGTAATTGTGTTTCAAGAGGAATTAACGTGGACGTATCAGCTTTAGCTTCAGTTGTTTCAGAAACATTTTTTTGATTTTGACAGCCTGCAAATAGTAGAGCAGCAAGGATAAAGAAAGAGAATGGACGAATCATATATATATATTATGGATAATTACTGTTAATGAATGAGTTGGTTTTTAAAGATGGATATGATCTTGCCCACTTTTTTAAGCAAAATAGACAATCTCCAATTTGGATCATTCCAAGCAGTCTGCAGTAGGTTTAAATCGGTATTTTGTCAATATGTGGTATGGCTTTAATACAATTTCTGCCGACTGGCAATTAACATCCCGGTTAGGGATTGATTCCGGGTCAGGATTAGAGGATGCTTTTGAGTGTATGGTGAATTTTTTTTCCAGACATTTGATCGGCTTCTCCGCAATCAGATAAGTCCGATTTTCTTTGATGTTATCTTTCGTCGAGCCTTCTGGACCATTTTCAAAAGACCAAGTTACATTCGTATGGTAAGTGAAAAATAAAGTACTATCCTGTACAAAATAACGATCTACAGCAGAATAATGATCATACTCATTATATCTGTGGACAATGAGTTTAAGTTTACCATTTTTTGTAAAATAACTCACCGTCCCATTTTTTTCATCCTTGCACGAATATTTGAATGTTGTGGAATCCAATTGACCGTCGATCAGTTCTTTATTGGTATTCGCATAAGCTTGTTTGATATCCTTGATATCAAGGAGCGGTGTATGCTGTTCTTCTGATTTTTTGAGTTGCAGTGTATCCTCTTTATGAACAGTGGTATTTATTTTACTTTTATCAGAGCCTGATCGTTCTGTACACGCAGTAGCAGCGCACAAAGTGATCAGTGGTAGCACCATATTCATCGATGACAAGATCTTAAGCTTTTTACGAGTGTTCTGCATACTAATGGAGTTCTTATTTGAAATCAATTACATGTTCAAAAATGATAACATAAGTTTATAACAATCCTGATATAGAATAGTTCATCCTCATTTAAGTATGGGACAGACTGTGATAGGGGGTAAAAGACATTCGCTGGCTTATAAAACGATAGCTGTCTTTCACATATTAGGATTGCGAATCCATCCGTGCTATCGAAGATATTCGGAAGTTTATCTTTGATCTGATTGGATAACATAGGACGGAGAGAGGATAATCATCGCCAATATGGTGATCATTTTTTAGGGAGCTCTGTATCAAAGATGCATATTATACATCAGATAAAAATACTATCTTCGTTTTATTAGTATAATCAAATAGACGATTTCCAAGCATGATCATCAAAAAAACTTTCGGTGTTATTTTGCTCTTACTGGGTTTATTTCTAGCATACGGTCTATTCAAAGATAGCAGATTGATGCTCTTTGGTACTAAGATCAAAGCCGATGTCATTGGGCTAGACAGTGTAAAAAACAAACGCTTTGGATATGTACATTATCCGGTTCTCCAATTTAATTATAAACAACAACAAGTTCGTTTAGTAAATGATTTTAGGAGTGTCGACCCCAAAAATGTACCTGCTCATATGGACATATATTATGCTGAAGGTATTGGTATAAGTGATGGTTTTACCGTTATCTATGCTATTTTTTCCATCATAAGCATGATCATGATCAGTTTTGGCATCATAGTCATTCGCGCCAAACATCTTTTCTAGTGCTAAAAAACCTTTACAAATTTTCCCTATAATCCTAAAATGCAGTCAACGTCCAGGAGATCATTCCTGTAAGAAAGAATTACGGAGATCTATTTTAAGTTTTTATTTATGCTTCTGCGATAGACCTATCATCCAGAGCTAAATTCCATGACTTCCATCCATTCTATCCTTTTTACTTCCAAATCAGTGCCCTTCGAAAAATATATTGGTCTACTCATCCTTTATATTTTCTAACTAAACTAGCCCCAGATCACTGCGCTAATCAAAAAGTAAACTGCAAATGCACTGATAGCAAAACCGATTGCCTTTAAGTATTTAAGGTTTGTGCTTTCATTATTTCTTAATAATTTTATCTTTTATAATCACTCCAATGCCACCACCCAGCGCTCCACCGCCAATAAATACTAATGAGAAGGGAAGTTATAACCAATATTTTCCCAGACCACTTCAGTTTCTCAACGCTATTATATGTATAGTTATCGATTACTAAAACAGGGATCATGTCAGTGTATAAGGTTTAGCATATGCTTTTACGATATCTCCATTACTATATGGTATTTAAAAAAAGGGTTTTCCTTTTTCAGCGGATCATTCAACTAGGGCTTGCGATGTAGCGTCAACTGTATGTTTAAAGCAATAGTTTTGGTATATTTGATAGCATACAGGAGGTTATCATGAGATCAACAATCTTAAAAGACATGCAAAAACTTGAGGAACGTCAACTATTAAGTAAAGTTGCACGAGAAGCTTCAATAGTAGCCAATAGAGAGAATAGAGCTTTAGGGTTACCTATTCAAATAGTAGAGGATGTGTATGTTATTGAAAAATTCGCAGATGGTTCTAAGCGAACGATAAAAAAGCTTGAAAAGGTGAAAAGTAAAGTGCGTCTTAAAAAAGGATCGGTGCTATGCCTAAAGCAAAAAGGCTAAGAGTATTTGCAGGCCCTAATGGTTCTGGAAAATCTACCTTATTTAAGCAGATTGGTAGCCAGTTTAATACTGGCTATTTTGTAAATTCAGATGATATTGAAAAGGAATTCCAATTTTATTAATCTTGATAAGTTCGGACTGCGTCTTACGCAAGAAGATCTGGATACATTTTTATTAAGACCCGAATCGGTTTCCTTACTAGATAAAGCTCATGACTCCGGGCAACCTATATATATTGCACTTGTGGAAAACCTGATTGTAGATCAATCAGCAGATACCCATAGCTATGAAGCATCTTTAATTACTTCGTTTATTCGCTATCATTTGCTCGAAAAGGGCACCAGTTATTCTTTTGAAACTGTCATGAGTCATCCATCCAAATTGGACGAAATAACCGAAGCAAAGGAAAAGCACTATAAAACATACCTTTATTTTATATGTATTGATGACCCCAATATCAACGTCTCACGTGTCAATATAAAAGAAGAAAAGGGAGGTCATGGTGTGCCGGAACGGAAAATTACTGCACGTTATCATCGAACATTAAACAATTTACTGCCTGCTATCTACATTGCAGATAAGGCCTATTTGTTCGATAACTCAGGTGAAACAATGGTTATGATTGCACAAGTTATCAAGGGACAGATTGAAATTTTGGTACCGAATGATAAACGACCAAGCTGGTTCATTGAACATGTCGTTAATAAATTATAGAAACAAATCCTCAATCACATTGCGAAATTCAACTAAAATAACTAAAATGCTGAATAATGAGTTGACTTCGGATTTTATAGGTTCAAAACGCTATACTATCCTCCAAAGTTTAAATAATTCCCACATTAATTTTCAATGGCAGATCGGGAAATATTTTATAGATAAAAAGATGCAACATGATGAAGACTTCATCGCTGCGGAATCACGAAGATTAACAGAGAAATGGGGGAATCTGTTCAATGTTGAAAATATCAAACTTGCCATTACATTTGCTACCCTTATTGAGGACGAGATACATGTAGGTATCTTGGGCACAGTAATTACTTGGAAATATCTTAAAGTATTACTCCCTTTAAATGATGCAGAACTCGTCTTTCGTTTTACTAGGCTTTGCATAGATGAAAATTTAAGTATAACAGTACTTCAGAAATCAGTTAATCAGGTTATTGCTGGAGGTGACATCCCAAAGTTACCCAAGGTGAAGAGAAAAAAGACAAAAGTAGATTATTTATACAGTACCGAGATGGTCGAATATGACAAAAATAGCCCTGTACCCTTCAGATCCCATGATATTCTTATTTTTGATAGTAGCAGGCAGTTGGCTCCAGATGGAATAATTAATAATCTATTTCCAGACAACGATCTTGAGTCATTTTTAAAATTAAACATACCAAACAAAGGGTTTACAGAAAATTAAACAACACCCCCAACAGCAGAAAATCTAGAATGGCATAGGAGGGAAGAGTTCCATGACACGGAGTTTGTTGGTGCTAAGAGATGCTAAAAAGAAAGAGTCCCGAAATTGTTGAACCACGGAACTCTTTCTTGAAATCTTGCTTTTTATTATTGCATCAGATCCAATTCCACATAAGTGGGATAATGATCAGATATATAATGGGTAAATTCATTCTTTATAACACCACTTTTGATCACCATCTTAGCAGCGCGGGCATTAGCCCAGATAAAATCGATCCGTTTTGGTACACCTGTTGCACTTTGTTTCATTTGACCATTCCCATCTTTAAATGTTGGTACAGTACTTTCAAAATTTTGATGCAATACGCGGTATGTATCTTGAAATCCGGCTTCTTTTAATTTACCTAACACACTGTAATCAATCTGGCCATTATTGAGATTACGAATGTGGTCATGCTTTTTTTCATTTTCCAGCATACCTGCCAAAACTTTATTATTGTATTGCTCTCGATCAGATGCATCTAGCGAATTGAAATCGCCCATGATCAAGATCGGCTCATGGGCAGGGATTTCCTTTGCTTGAGCCAATACGTCCGTCACTTCTTTTAATCTTTTTTGATAATTAAACGGTGAAAAATGAATAACAAAAAAATGCACTCCCTTTATTTTCGCATATAGGTAACTATGCCACATATTTTCCGTGACCTTACGAAAATTTACCAATGGATATTTCGATGTTATGGCAACCGGAAAGCCTTCTTCTTTAGATTGCAACACATAATCATGTTTTATCTGTTGTCCCAATTGTTCCAATGTCTTTTGCGTGTATCCATTCATTTCTTCCAATGCAATCACGTCGGGGCTCCAATCCTTCGTAAAATTGACAAATCGATCGATATTGACCGAATCTTTTTTGAGTCCATATAGTACATTATAGGATACGATTTTCAAATGCTCTTGGGCCATTGCAACCTGGGCAGTCGTCACGATACAAAGGATCAGTAATATAGGAAATAATCTATTTTTTTTCATAATATTATTATAAGTAAAATTAAAAAGTTCTATGCTATTTTATTGATATAAAAGATAGGAGTAAGGTCCATCGACCTTACTCATAAGATGTCGATTAAGCCCTTACTAAGTGCCCGATTTATCCCAGCCCTCGTTTTGTTCCAGTTTATTATTCAGTTGAAGCTCTTGGGTAGGAATAGGATAATAATAATCTTTTGATTCTATCCATTTCTTATCAATGTCAGGTAAATTGACAATGCGACCACCATTACTGCCATTTTCTAATACCAGTTCTCCCAGTTTCTGATATTGGACACCCGGTTTTTTTGTTGGCGCAGTTCCTTGGTAAATAACTAAGTCCAACTTACCATCTTGGTCTAGATCATATTCGCCTGCTCCTGAAAAATACATGCCATAAAATGGTTGAGCGAGCTTTGCCCCTTCCTTCCAGCGTAATAGATCTTGATAGCGCAAACCTTCTTTTACTAATTCAATACGACGCTCCCGACGAATCTCTAATATGGCACCAGTCTGTCCACTTTTGGTTACATGAGGATAACTTGCCAATAAATAGGGGTCAGGAGCGGAGTTTGCAGCACTTAATAACAGATTAGGCATTCCCACACGATCGCGTAGTAGTTTGATGCTGCGATCGATATCAGCCTGTGTCAAATTTCCTAATTCAGCTTTCGCTTCTGCATAATTCAATAATACCTCTGCATATCTTATGATCGGCATATCATTGGTCGACTGACCGGCATCAAATGCGGGAGCAAGTATATATTTAATATATTGATATCCTGTAACTGATGTTGCAAAATCAGGGACTGAGGTTGTCGTAGCACCGATCCTTTTATAACCTGGAGTACGGATAGTCTGAGATAGACGCGGATCCCTATTTTGCGTCTCTTCATAGAAACCGATCTTTTCAAAATTAGGCTTATCGGTAAAGCGGGTGCCATCTTTCATTAAATAACTATTGACCAATTGCTTCACCATTCCCGGCCTGCCATAAGATGCAGACAGGATATAAAAATTGGCCGAATGCACATACGGTACTGCAGCACTATATTGTCTGGACAAGATCATCTCCGAAGCTATAGCATCCTCTGCAATAAAAAGTTCGTGATAGGCTCTTTTTTCGTCACTTTTATAGATACTATAGGTATTCGATTTCATCAGCTCATCAGCGGCTTTTACTCCCTCTTCCAAGATGGCTTCCCAATCTCCTAAACCATGGTATTTACGAAAGGTGCCTTCGAATAGACATATTCTCGATTTGTAGGCCAATGCTGTCCATTTGGTTATCAGCTGCGCACTTTTCGTGTCACGACAGTTTGCGATAGCATAATCAAGATCTTCTATAACTTTAGCAAAAACAATTTTTCGTGAATCTCTTGCTTTAAACATGGCAGGGTCATCCAATTCGTTTACTGTTTCGTACAAAGGCACATCACCAAATCGCTGAATCTTGTCAAAATAGAAGTATGCTCTAAAAAATCGAGCTACTCCATCATACTGCAAGCGCTCTCCTTCATCGGCACATTTATGTGAATTGGCCAAATAAAAGTTAATCTTGCGCAGCACCGTCCAACTCCATCCTCCGCCACTAGATGGAGTCGTTCGCGTACCTTGAAATTCGGCTGCTAATGTATTCCGGGCCTCATCATCACCTTGATTGGGATTGTTATAGTGAATCGCTAATGCATCCGGCAGATCACTATAAAAAGCATTGGTATAGGTCTGTAATTCTGATGCTGTACGAAAATAGTTTTCTGGAGCTAATTCAGATAAAGGGTATCGCTCCAGATATTGATCGTTACAGGAATTAAAGAGAAGAACTGCTGCAAATGCCGCAAATTTTATATAAGTATTATTTGTTTTCATGATTTAACTGATTTATACGATTTACAATGAAACTTGTACTCCAAATGAAAACACTCGTCCTACAGGATAACTTCTTCCTGTATTGTCTGTCATAACTTGTTCTGGATCAATGTAATCGGTCTTTAATTTGGTCCAAGTATGGAGGTTTTCTCCACTAAAAAATACACGCAATTTATTGATGTGCACGCGCTCTGTCAGTGACATCGGAAGCGTGTATCCTATGGTCAGGTTTCTTAGTTTCAAATACGCTATATCTTGGATATACATATCATTAGCGACAGATAATTCCGAATTCTGGGCAGTATAACCTCTCAAGAAAGGAAAATAAGCATCCGGATTTTCAGGAGACCATATTTTATCTTGAAAATTGGCCGGGATAAAGGAATCATACGGTCTTGCGTACACAGACCAAAATGCCTGCGCTTCCAGATTAGGGTACCAATTTTGGCGCCCCACTCCCTGTAGGAATACCGAAGCATCAATACCGTTCCAGTTGGCCGATAAATTGAGCCCGTAGGAATAGCGAGGCTGATCATTACCGATGACGGTCCGGTCTCCAGGATTGTTCAAGGTATTATCTCCAGCGTTAATAATTCCATCGTCATTCAAGTCCAAAATCTTGATATCTCCAGCTTGCAACATCCGAAGATCAGCAGTAGGAGCTTGCACACGTCTTCTGTTGATTTGATCTTGATTGACAAGCTTAGCGTAGGCCTGAGCTTCTTCGGTCGTTTTGAAAAGGCCATCGTATTTGTATCCCCAGATTTCACCCAATTTTTGTCCTGTATAGTAGTTATTTAACAGACCCGCATCATTGGCAAATTTTGTGATCTCAGCTTGGTAATCGGACAGCATCGCGCGAACAGAGTAATGAAATGCTTTACCTGCTACAGCAAATTGATCTTTCCAAAGCAAAGAAACTTCAAATCCTTTTGTCTTCAGATCGGCCGCATTTTCTTGAGGTTCTGCTGCTCCAAAAACTGCGGGTTGCGTTTTTCCTCTGCTCAGCATACCTTTTGTCTGCCGTACGTATAGATCTGATTGAAAATCCAACCGATTGTTGAACATGCTGAAGTCTAGACCAATATTACTCGTTGTGATCTCTTCCCAGGTCAAAGTAGGGGCAACAGGCGCAGGATTATTGGCCACATTCAATTTCTGTCCATTGACAAGATAGGAAATCTGTCCAGTACCCATTGATGAGATATACGCATACGTACTGACCTCCTGGTTTCCTAACGATCCGTAAGAATAACGCAATTTCAAATTATTGACGGTATTTTTCAACGGTTGGAAAAACTTTTCCTCACTGATGCGCCAACCTGCAGAAAAAGAGGGGAAAAATCCAAAACGACTATGTTTAGGAAAACGAGAAGTGCCATCATATCTTCCACTCACCTCAAACAGATATTTTCCTAAATAATCGTAGTTTAATCTATAAAACCCACCTCTTAGCGCCCATTCATCTGCACCAGCTTCAAATTGTTTTTCACCGATGACCAAGTCTAGATCATTTAAACTTTCAGAAAGCAAATCTTGTCCGATTCCGCCGATTCTTTTGTACATACGATCTTCTTGATTGAAGCCCGCCATGGCTGTAAAATGATGATCAGCAAAATCTTTTTTATAAGTGGCAAATACATTGATAAAATGCCAGACATATTTACTCATACTTTCTCTCAGCTTGTCTTGATTTAACTGCGAAAGAGAAGATAGTTCCATCACCCCTGGATACTTGGAATATAGTTGTTTGGTCTGTCTGTAAGAATAATCAGATCGATACTCCCGGTAGGAATAATTCCCCGTTACGCTCAAACCTTTACCCAGTTTAACAACCGCTTCTGTCATATTGGTAAACTCAGTACCACGTGTATACCCCCTCATATTGCCACTTTCTAGGGCATTGTGCAGGCCATAGCCGATCGGGTAACTGTTGATGCCTGAATATCCTGTTAATGTCCCATCTGGATTGCGAGGGACGTACATGGCATGATAATGATAGGTTGGACTGTTGCTCACGTTATTAGCTACCGTACTAAAATTATTTTCCAATCCTGCCCAATCATAAGATGATTTGAAAAAGTGCGTACTATTGCTTACCGTTAACCATTCTCTAACATCACTGGCGATGTTAGCCCGTAAATTGTATCTCCCAAACCGATCAGGATCAATATTGAAGATACCCTGTTCGTTGGCCTTCGATCCGGACAGCGCATATCGGGTATTTCCTGTAGATCCAGAGAACGACAGGTTATGTTCACTCTTGGGCCTGCTATCATCATACAGATAATTGAACCAATCAAAATTACCATAGTAGCGATAGATATCTCGACCACTTGCATCTTTTTTGACCACTACCCACGGACGGTCGGGATTTTCAACTTGATCATTGACCCTGGCGAATAGCTCTTCGTAATCCT
The DNA here is from genome assembly GCF_056711605.1 of Sphingobacterium sp. MAE. Classification (NCBI taxonomy): domain Bacteria; kingdom Pseudomonadati; phylum Bacteroidota; class Sphingobacteriia; order Sphingobacteriales; family Sphingobacteriaceae; genus Sphingobacterium; species Sphingobacterium sp. MAE. The sequence continues at coordinate 2,098,836 of NZ_CM160044.1, forward strand.
CATCGGTATAACGGGTAGTCCGATAACCCAATGCATTGTACATCGCATCATCATTGAGTTTTGCGTTCCAATATCCACTCGTTATAAAATCCGTATTAGTGGCATGTTTCGTAAAACCGATGTTATTACTATAATCAATAGTCGATTTGCCGTTTTTACTTCCTTTTTTAGTGGTTACCAATACCACTCCAAAAGCTCCACGCGCACCATATACAGCAGCTGCAGAAGCATCTTTTAAGACCGTCACAGACTCCACATCATTTGGATTGACCCGGTCCAATGTGCCCAGTATACCATCGATCAAGATCAATGGCCCCCCGCCATTGATAGATGTATTACCACGTATATTTACAGTTCCGCTATTTCCAGGTTTTCCAGATCCAAATACGATATTTAAATTGGGAATTGTTCCCTGCAGGGCCTGCGTTAATTGGGTGACAGGTCTGTCCTCAAATTCTTTACCCGATATCTGACTAACCGCTCCAGTCAGATTGACACGTTTTTGCTCACCATAGCCCACCACAACCACTTCGTCCATGGCCGTAATCGCTGGTTTCATATACACAATCACATCCGACTGACCTGCTATAGCGAGTTCCTGTGGCTGGAAACCAACTATTGAAAATTGCAACGTTACATTGTTACCAGACAGTTGGATCTCAAACTGCCCATTTTCAGCGCTACCAGTTTTATTTGACGTCCCCTTTTCCGTGACTGTTACATTGCTTAGCGGTAGACCAGCAGCATCTAAAATTTTTCCTTTAATTTTCCGTTGCTGTACGAGTGCTACAGGAGTGTGGGTTTCGATCGCAGGGGCAGTTCTTGGCAGTGCTTTGCTCAGCACCACGTTATTATCAACCATCCTATAAGTGATCTGATATGGAGCAAGAATATCTTTCAGAACAGTTTCAAATGGAGCGTTACGATAATTGATATTTATTCTTTTTGTATTGGACACCAGCGATTCCTTATACAAAATATTGAAACCACTTTGCTTTTGCAGATCCTTGATCACGGTCTCCAGTTTAACATTTTGTTTCTTCAAATTTATACCCTGACCATAGGTGAGGGCGCTTACTTGTAAAGCTGTGGCAAATAATAAAGGTAGTGCGATTGACAATTTCATAGTCAATGGGTTAAAGGTGTAGGTTTGCCTAAAATTCATAGGCATTCCACACCGAATTTTTTTGTACTTTTGCATACGGTTGATCAGTGTTTTTATAAGTTAAGATTTGTTCGGCCTACTGTCTTTTCTAAAGACATAACTTCAGGGGCGGTCGCAACGCTCCTGAAATTTTTCACATGGGTAGATATTATTTCATTACATAAATTCTCCTTCCTTTTAATTGGAAATGTATGCCTCCCACCAGTTCAATTGTTTGAAGCAGTTTATTAATATCTTCATATTTGGATATTGTTCCCGAAAACTGAAAATCTTTCAATTCATTCTTAAAGATAACTTCCACATCATACCATCGACTTATTGCTTCCATTACCTCCTCAATAGCTGTCTTTTCAAATGCAAATTTTCCGTCTTTCCATGCCGAAAAATAGAAAGGATCTACTTGTACCTTCTTGACCCGATTACTAGCCATATCAAATGTTGCTTGTTCATCGGGCGATAAATATTGTCCATCAGGACCACTGCCCGCAAAGTTTAATTTCACTTTACCTTCCAGCAGTGTGGTGACAATCTTTTGTCCATAATGCTGCACATTGAAGACCGTTCCTAATACCTCCAATTTTTGAGATCCTGTGTGGATGATAAATGGCACCCGTTTATCTGCCTTCACCACTTTCGCAACCTCAAAATAGGCTTCACCAGTCATCTCAATCTCTCGAATATCTTTATTAAATTGAACTGGATATCGAAGAGTCGTCATGGCATTTAACCAGACCTTTGTCCCATCCGGCAAGATCAATTTATACTCTCCACCTCCAGGTGTCACGATGGTATTATGGACCAATTTTGATGATTCTTTACCCGGGTATTTTGGACGATAAGATATCGAGCCATCCGCTGTTTTCACAATATCAAAATCACCATTAGCGATCACCGTATCACCTTTAATTTTTTCCAGGTCAATACGTGATCCATTCTCTAAAATAATTTGTGCTTTATTCGTTCCAGGCAAAACCTTTATTTCGGCATCTACATTTTGGAGATGAGCTATTTGGTTGATTTCCTTTTCATTTTGGTTCCAAATTAGATAAGCCGCTGTGCCAAGCAATAACACTATTGCAGCAGTCGCTATACTTTTGAAGATTTTTATTTTTGATGCTGAGCGATCAGGTATGCCGGTTAAACTATTTTTAACACGGTCGTCGGATTGTATTCTGGCAAATAATTGTGATGCGTCAGGCTCTCTAAGCGAAGTATTTTCATCCGTATCTTGTTCCATCAACTCTTCCCAAGCCTCCAAAAACTCTGGATCTTCAATATATTTGATAAAATTTTCTTTCGCAGTTCCCTGAAGGGATCCTGCATAGAACTGGCGGATAAGTTTTTTATATGCTTCTACTTTAGACATCTTCTATTTATTGTGCGCTATTAGATTAATCGCGCCACAAACTAAGATGGACTAGTTAAAAGATATTTTTTATGAAAAATATAAGAAATAAGATGTTCTCTAACCTTAAACGGACAAAATGATAGGCAGCCACAAGGTGATTCCTGACCGTATTTTTTGAGATCCCGATTTGATCTGATATTTCCGAATAACTCAGTTCATCGATCTTATTCATTCGAAAAATGACTTGCTGTTGTTTAGGCAGTTGATTAACAACTGCATTTAAAAACACGATCAGATCCTTGTCTTCAATCTGTTTTCCTAACCGGTCATGTGTTTCGTCCCATTGCGAATACTGCGTTAATTCAAAGCGTTGACGAACGGCTTCCTTTCTAAATGCAGAAATAGCCATTCTTTTTGCAACAATATATAAGAAAGGATAAATTGCTGCAACATCAGGGATATCCTGGCGTTTTAAAAATAACTGGATAAAGATCTCCTGCAGGATCTCTTCAGCATCAACCTGAGAAGGACATAGTCGACTTATGCGTTGGAACAAGATTGGCTTATAATATTCAAATATCTTATAGAAGGCACGTTCATCCCCTAATTTAAAGCGATTAAACTCATCTAAACTACATGAAAATCCTTTCACATCCATTATAATATGACCCCTAGGTTATTTTGGTTAAAGTAACGAAACTGATATTAAATATATATAAATATAAGGTTATTTCAAAATGAAATTATATCAAGATTTTATTTGATTGTGCGCTTTGTAAAATGCTGAATCCATGTAATCCCCACCACTCTATGCAGATGTATAAGCTGTTATTATCAGTAAAATCCAGTTGCTACAAGTTGTCCGTGGTATCGATTTTCGACAAGAGAAATCCTTGCGCTTATAAATTCACAGAAAATACAAAAAACTGAATCTGACCAAAAAAGCCAATAAATTTCGTAATTCCTGAAACACTTGTCGATAAAGTGGTCGAACTGGATCATATTGATACAGATATTGTTTAAATCAGTGCTATGTTACCAAAGTATTAATGAGACGAATTCACTAAAACGACTTGATCTTTATCCGTTGTTAAGTACGGAATGGCCTATGTTTGTATGTCTTGAATCAAGTCATATTGATTTCTTTTTGAGCTATTAGGAAATAGAGAATAACGCATAGCTTGATACAACGGTTCGGCATCAGAGATTATCATATCATTAGATAGTGGGAAAAGAGCTGACATGTTGGACAGTTCCCCAAAAGCTTCATTAGTTTTAGAGAAAGTTACAATATCTTCCAGCTGATGCTTCTATTTAAATATCCTAGTAATGGTAAAAATCAGTATATTTATTAAAATTGAAATCAAGAGGATATTAATTTACAGGATTGTTCTTGCTGCGAAATAGTTGGTCAGGAAGAATGAGATCTACAAAAGACGAATACTGCGATAGGTTAAAATTTAATAGGGTTTATTTTATCATCCCATTGTTTAAATTTAATGAAGTGCAAAAATTCGGTTTTAAATGGCGGAATTTCGACCTCATCGTTTTGTGGATGGAATTTTAAAGATGCTTATCTAGTTTAGATCTATAAACTAATTTAATATGAGCATAAGAAGAATTTCCTTCGTATTATTTTTTTCACTGACATCTGTTTTACTATTAAAAGGGGGCTCCATAAAAAAAGTAGAAAATGTAATACCGCAGAGAATTGGATTAGATAGCGTTATATTCTATGGGAAAATTTTAGAACAAGCAACAGAGAAAGTCATCCCGTCTGCGACTATTCAAGTAATCTCCATTAATAATGGAGAAATTGTCGACAAATTGTCATCTGATCAGGCGGGAAGATTTCAGATCCGCAAAGTTCTCAGGGATTCACTATTACTTAAAATTTCACACATTGGTTACGATAGTTTGGATTTGCTATTAACTGCGTCACGCTCAAAAGAGCCTTTAATAATTAAGCTTTTTCAAAAGAGCCGAACCATTGGCGAGGTGTCTGTGCAAATAAAAGTTCCATTAGTGGAAGAAAATGATGGTAAATTAATTTATAACGTTGATGGAGGGAATAATTCTGATACTTTTACTGCAGACGAATTATTAAGAAAAGTACCATATGTCAGCGTTGATTTTAATGGGGAGGTCAAATTACGTGGAAGTTCTAGCGTAAAAGTATTCATTAATGACAAGCCTTCTACTCTGATTGCTGGATCAGTTTCGGACGCGTTGAAATTAGTTCCAGCAAGTATGATTAAGCGTGTAGAAGTCATTACAAATCCAGGTGCCAAATATGATGCAGAGGGTACTGTCGGCATCATAAATATAATAACAAAAAAAGATCTTAAAGGGATAAATGCATTTGTTAATATTTCGGCGGGATCCATTGGAAATACGAATATAGCAGCAGGAGGGGGTATTAGTACGACAAAGTTTTCTTCAAGTGTTTCTTTAACTTCCAATTATTACAGGAATAAAATTCATTCTACATTAGAGAGAAATAGCTATGGAGATCAAACACAGCATTTATTTCAAGAAAGTGATATAAAGACCATTGGGCGTTCTTATGGAGCCAATCTGTCATCAAGCTATAGCTTCTCTCAAAAAAATATTTTATCTGCCGGAATTCAGGTGAATGATGTTAATAATGATCGATATGAGGATATAAATTTCTTGACCTCGTCTGATGGAGTGGGAACGGGTGCAAATTCACGCTCTATAGATAATAAGATTAAAAAACCAGGTTATTCTTTACATCTTGATCACAATTTAAAGATGAAGGGTGAAAACCACGTTTTAATTTCATCGATTATATTAAGTTCATCGAAGGATAATAACCATTATTTTCTTAATCAAGCTCGTGCTTACGATGATAGAAGTTTTAATTTACAAAAGCGTAAAGAACTGTCGGCACAAATAGATTATTCGAAACCTCTTTCTAAAAGGATCAATTTTGAATTAGGAATGAAATATATTGGAAGAGCTTTTAATAGCTCTTCGCAGATGTCGGCATTCGATTATGCTAGCCAAAGTTTTGAACTTATGGACAGTTCATTTAATGATATGGATTATGATCAGCAGATTATTTCTGTTTATAACAGTTACAATGTTTCATTAGGAAAAGGTTTCCGATCCTCTACGGGATTGCGTTACGAAAATACAATAAATGATGGAAGAGTTGACCGATTGCATTCTTTCGAAAATGATTTTGGTCATCTTTTGCCAAGTTTGTCTTTCGTAAAGTCTTTCGAGAAGACTAAGCATTCAATACGATTAAGTTATAATCAGAGGTTACAGAGACCGGGTATTACGTTTCTAAACCCATTTATAAATCGAGCAGATGTCAATAATGTCCGTTCTGGAAATCCAAACCTGAAACCTGAAAAAAGTCATCAAATAGAGTTTGCGTATTCAAATTTCTCAGTTGACAAATTGTTTTTTACAGTGTCACCTTTTTTTACAATCGTGAATAATTCTATTCAAGAGAAAAGAGATGTAGGTTCAGATGGCTCAACCTCTGTTACCTTTCAAAATATAGGAAAAAGTAGATCTTTAGGAGGAAATATCTATTTTTCATATCAGAATTCAAAATTTTCTATTTCACCAAATTTAAATATTTTTTATAGAAAACTTTCAAGTGACGCGTATTCCAATAAAGGGCTTATCATGAATGCCAGTATTTTTGCTTCTGCAAGATTCAGTAAAGGTTACTCATTAGACTTATATTCGAACTATAATACGAGAGAAATTAATTTGCAGGGGTATTCAGATGCGCTCTCGTATTCAATGATTGGTGTGAAGAAAAGTATAATAAATAAAAGTTCAAGTATTTCTCTATCGATATTAGAGCCATTCCATAAAAATGTAAAATTACATAATGAAGTTTCAGGACATAATTTTAATCAAAATTCTACAATAGTAGCACAAATACGACAATTACGTCTAAGTTTTCGTTATCAATTTGGAAAAATTAAAAAGAGTGGCAAAAAGGATGATTCGGATGTTATTGAAGACAAGAACGCTGGAGGTACGGCGATCCCAGTTAATTAAAAGAGAGTAATTAGATCATTAAAACTAAAAAAACTATTCCATAATATAAGGATCAATGAAGAAATTTTTGAGTACATATTTTAGGGCTTATCTGTTTGCTTTTTTATTGTTTGCCATTATTCTATCAAGTGAAGTTAAGTTTAGTTCCGACTATGCGTTGGGTTCTATCTCCGACTTCTTTCTATCGATCTTTCCAAGATCTTTAATTTATAGCATTCCAGTGGCATTTTTAATGTGGTACTGTGGACAATTTGATTTTCAAAAGCCTAAACTTAATAGATTAATACAAATTTTAGCATTTCTCTTAATTGGTGTGTTTGTTACAGTGCTCGAAAAGCTGCTGGAGTATTATTTGGGAACCTGGAACGTCAAAGAATCTTTTGGACTCTTTTTAACTAGCCGCTTCTTTCCCACGTGGCTTGGATTAAATATCTATTCTATAATTTATGGTGCAGTAACTGTGTCTATCTCAAATATGCGCAGAAATGTTCTATTACAGGAGCAACTTCAAACGGCCAGTATCAATGCGATAAAAAGCCAGTTAGAACACCATTTCTTATTTAATAATCTTAATACGCTTTATTCTCTGATAGATGATAATAATCCCAAAGCATTGAACTTTTTACATAATCTTTCCGAGCTGTACCGATATCTTTTAAAGAACGCGGACAACCAAACGGTATCATTAGTGGAAGAGCTTTTGATCGTCGAGAAATTCGTCAAGATGACTCAGGAAAGATATGGTACCAATTTAATCGTTTCGATAAATTATTCACACCAACTTGACGATAAGGCTGTTATTCCTCCTTTGTCAATATATAATCTTGTTGAAAATGTAATAAAACACAACATTATTGATGATCGTCATCAAGTGATATGTACGATCAATGTAAACTCCCAGTTTGTGATTGTCTCAAATAATATGTTTGGTAAAAGGAATTCTTTTGCGAAGGAAAACAGTGGGATTGGTCTGGCAAGCTTAAGGAAAATATATTCGATGCTTTCAACAACAGAAGTGGAAATTGATATCGTTGGCAATTTCTTCATTGTCAAAGTACCAATATTACAATCCCATCAAACCAAAGGAAAAATTAAATTAATGGCATATGAAAATTGTAGTCGTTGAAGACGAAATCGCAGCTTACAATAATATTGAAAGGCTAGTTCGAAAGGCTAAAATGGAATCTCTTTCGATTATAGCATGGCTGAAAAGTATTGAGGAGGCTGAAAAATGGTTCATGCTCAACGGTGAGCCAGATTTATTATTGTTGGATATCCAACTGAGTGATGGCTTAGTATTCGAACTATTTGCCAATTTAGAGGTCAATTGCCCTATTGTATTTACTACAGCGTTTGATCAATATGCTATAAAAGCATTTGATTATAATGCATTGTCCTATCTTTTGAAACCAATTTCACAAATACAGTTTGATGATATGATTAAAAAGGTGTTTCAGAATAGTTCAAATTATAAAATCGATAGTTCTTTACGCCGGATAATTAAACAACTCGATACTTATAATTCTAAAAATATTTTACGTGAACGATTTCTGATTAAAAAAGGTGAAAAGTATTTTGTGGTTAAAACTTCTCATATTTGTTACATATATATAGATCATTCCGTGATATTGGAAACGCTCGAAGGTGAACGGTTTATTTTAGGAAGCACACTTGATGAGCTTGTTAATCAGTTAGATCCCTTGAAGTTTTTTAGATGCAACAGACAAGTAATCGTTCATGTTGATGCCGTCATAACAGTTATTCCTTATTTTAAAAATAGTTTATTATTGAAGCTGAATACGAAGACCGATTTTGAAATTGTAGTTCCTAAAGATAAAGTAAGGGCCTTCAAACTCTGGATGGATAGATAGAATACATGAAAAACATACCTTTTATTTTATAAACAAATTGTGATGAGAACCAGAGCTCTTTCTAATGATTATCCTAATTGCGATGAATATGCAGTGTAGTAAACATCGTACAGGTCATAACATGTATGCAATGAACAGATATATCCTACTTTTTATTTTAGTTTTATCCGGATTAGAGGTCTTTTCCCAGTAACCCACTTATATTTCAAATTTTGATGAATCACAGCTTAGATTCTAAACAAGCTACAATATAACATTGGGATTTAACTCAATAAGTTGATATTATGGACACTACTATTGTGCTGCTTATTTTGTGCGGATATTAAATAGTTTATTCTCCGCTTCTATTGCGGTGAATAATGCTTATATTTACCGCATAAATTTTAGAAGCGATGGCAGTCTATATACACGAACGACATAATTGGACAGATTTCCAATGGAAAGACCAGAAGATACTTAATTTATTAAGCGAAGTTAGACATCTGCAAGGAAAACTTATTGGAAAAGTAGAGTTGCTAGGATTTGAATTACAAGACGAAGCAAACTTAGAAACGCTTATACAAGATGTAGTGAAATCATCAGAAATAGAGGGTGAAATACTTAATCCAGAACAAGTGCGCTTTTCAATAGCTACTCGATTAGGGTTAGATAATTCAGGTTTGATCCAATCTGACCGACATATTGATGGTGTGGTAGAAATGATGATAGATGCTACACAGACTACAGATAAGACCATAAGCATAGAAAGATTATTTGGCTGGCATGGCGCATTATTTCCAATCGGTAGAAGTGGCTTGTACAAGATTGATGTAGCACAATGGAGAAGTGGAGATATGCAAGTGGTTTCGGGAGGAATGGGGAAAGAAGTTGTACACTTTGATGGACCTAAAGCTGAACGTCTCGAGGAGGAAATGAAGAGATTCATAGGCTGGTTTAATATGGATTCTAGTATAGATCCAGTCTTAAAAGCTGCTATTGTACATTTATGGTTTGTGACTGTACATCCATTTGATGATGGAAACGGACGTATTGCTCGTGCATTAACAGATATGCAACTATCGAAAGCGGATGGTGTCAATCAACGCTTTTATAGTATGTCTGCGCAACTTAAACAAGAACGTAAGGAATATTATACGATTCTAGAGAAAACGCAAAAAGGAGATTCTGATATAACCAATTGGGTAGTTTGGTTTTTAAACTGCCTTAGAGAAGCTATTATTGCTTCGAATACGATAATAGATAAAGTCGTGAGAAAACATCACTTTTGGATGCAAAACAATGTTCATATCAGTAACGATAGGCAACGTATGATGTTGAATAAATTGATGGATAATTTTGAAGGAAATCTGACTTCATCAAAATGGGCAAAGATGACCAAGGTATCGGCTGATACCGCATTACGAGATATTACAGATTTAGTTAATAAAGGTATTCTAATTAAAGCAGATTCGGGTGGCAGAAGCACGAATTATGAGCTAAATTGGTAGTCTTTTCATTTTTAACTGCCTATAAGATATATCACCTTTTATCAAGATCATGAAAAGCCATTCTGCCAAGAATGGCTTTTATTTATTTAAAATAACATTAAAATGTTATTTTAAATGTAGATTAATGATAGACCTCCACCATGCGCACAGGTAAAAACCTAGATGTTAACGATGGGAGCAGAGCCGACGATACACAGATTCAGATTTATACAGCTTACACAAGCAATTTCTCAAAAAAATAGAAATTGATTTAGCATTAATTAAAAAGGACGTTGTTCCTATACAACTGAGACAAATAGTAATAAAAATCTGTTTGAGAATTCTCAAACAGATTTTTATTACTATTTGTCTTTGCTTGAAAGTTTTATTTATCTAATTATTTAATAATAAAGCTCTTATAAGCACTCAGCTACTACCGAAAATGATAACTTCTTGTCAAATTCAAATATATTTTATTTTGTATCTGGTGTTTTAATTATATATACCATATAAGTCATTAAATATATTGCTATCGAATTTACATAGGCATAATGTTAATCTGCAAAGTTGTTGTAACTGGACCGCAGTCACTATTCATTTTACAAGTTAGCGTAATCCAATCTCCTTCCATCATATCTTTTACTACATATGAAAAAGGCACGGTGATTTTTACTTCCGTTCCATTTGGAGTAAGAATTATACTATTGTCAGAAATTGACCATTGATGATTTGAATATTGTCCTCCAGTGGTATAGAGAGAGTACTCCCTATCTTTCCAACCTCTTTTTAATGCTAATGGACCATCTATTGCACCATGAAATAGTGGTCCAACATAGATGCTATAATTATAAATCTTTGAACCTATAACAGATTTTAGAGTTACTGAACCTGTACCTTGCCCAATTCTCGTGACCTTCCATTGGTTATTTCCTAAAGCTGTCAGTGTAGCGATACCAGCTGCATTGTCAAGACTAATTGTTCCTGGATTTGTTATTGTGTAAATCGCTTCAGTACATAAATTATCTGGTCCAGTTATCTCTGTGACAGGAGTAACTACAGGAGGTATATAGTATGCTGTAGTGAAGTTTTTAGAGGAGTACCTCTAGGCTGTCCAGGCACCATTTGTTTTTTCACGAAACTTAAACTTTACAGCTCCTATTTTTACTAAATTAGCTTTAAAAGTAATTGGAATAAATTTTGGCTGACTAATTATAGCATATGAGGGCGAAAAATCTGAATTTGAAAAAGTTACAACATCTGATAATATAAGCTCACTTGAATTTATATCTAAAATAAAATATCCTTCAGCTTCTAATTGTTTACTTTCACTTCCCGCCCAACGTACTAGATTTAGAGCTAAAGTTATAGATTCTTGATTGGTATGAGTTTGTACAATTATTTTGCCATTTTGAAGTGCTGAGTTTGGAGGACTGAAATCAGCATCATTAACAATATTATTTTGGGAAAATGCATTATTGCACATCAAAAGAACAAAAAATGCGATTAAAAAATTTTTCATAATTTACATGATGTACGATTATAGGCCTAAATATTTTATTGGATCTAGCTTGAGATTATCATAATCTACTATGTAAAAATATTTCAAGTTTTCTTCAAACCGTAATTGATCAACCGGAATGGCCGTTGCTTTGCTCATTTCAATAAATAAAAAGTTTCTGTCATAACTTTTTGAATTTAGTAAAGTTATTCTCGAAGTATCGTTTTTTTCGTCTACTTTTTCGACATTCTCTTACTGCAAGACAGTAGTGCAATAAAGAGAAAAAAAAATGGTAAAATTATTTTTTTCATATTTTTTATAATTGTTTCCAATAAAGATAGTAATAATTAGTTGTATTTTCATCTGATTTAATAATTTTTAAATATATCATAGTTTATGAACACAATATTTATGGGAACAAGCCTCATAAACGAAAAAAAGAGGTAGTGCTTTGACATAACTTACATAAAACTCTGAACCATGAAGATTTTTTTTAACTTTTCTGTTTCATAGAAAATTAGGGCTATAAAACATTATTACCTGTGTTTGGTCTGGTGCAGAAGAGAACTGGACACTTTTGCTTTTCAGGAGAAAAATGGTGATCTTTTACAGTAAGGATAAAGAGGGGAATATTCATTCGTTAGATCATCTTGAATACCGTTACGATGATCACCAAGCACCAATTTAGGGAAGGAGTGGGTATCATGATTGAATTGCCATATGAATATTTAGTCCGTGTTTATTCAAAATACATAACACATTAATGGAATTAATCCAGAATCGGAATCGCTTTTAAAGTCTTTGGTGGATTATCCGTTAACAATATCTTGCTGATAGCGTTTAGATTGTACATACTAACAGGAGCGAAGCTCAGTGGACTCACATGATATATGCCCTCGTTATCGTAAGATTTCTTGTTCTGACGGTCTAAAGGGTTATCATTGTTAAAGACTTTTACTAGGCCAGATTTTTCCAGTTTATAGACCGCATGTTTCAACTGACTGGTATTTCCCAGCTGCGCTGCAATATCTTTTCTGTCCTTTAATGTTTGACTCCATTTTAGACTATCACCATCTAATCGGTGCTGGTATCTGGGTGTTATTTCCCACCAACCACCAATAGCATGATTATCTTGATGTGCAACAACTAAGCTGTCTCCAGATACAACTTCGTCGACGTCATATTGTGCTTGTCTGATATAAAACAATGTATCTCGTTTATTTCTTACTTCGATACAAGAATACATGACATAGTCGTCTAAGAATGACAGGTTTTTAAAAAGGCTGTAAACGATCACTGAGCTATCTTTATTAGACCAATCTGCTTGTTTACCCTTTTCCCAATCTTTGATTTCACTGTGTGGTACTTGATCATACTCATTTTCATCTCTAGAGCAACTATGGTAAATCATAGCGCCTAAAACTATGACACATAACCTACTTTTCCAATTCCAAAGTTTGTTTTTTTTCAGTTCGTAACCAAGATAAACAATTGTTATGAGCTGCTAATTAGAGCAAGTAGAAAATCTAGCATGGCATAGCAGGGATTGTATAAAGATGTGTAGTTCCTCCTGCTAAGACATCCTAAAAAGAAAGAACCCCAAATTGGTTAACAATGGGATTCTTTCTTTTACACTCATTTTTTGTTATTTCATGAGATTAAACTCAAAATAAGTGGAATAATGGGTACAGTAGCAATATAGTTTTTCATCATAAGGTTTCAAAATAACCGCTGGACTGATAGATTTTGTTCGCGGCTTCTGCTGATATTTTAACCTTCCCTTTGCTGGCCATCATAGGTACGGTGAACATGATTTCGTCATTACTAATCGGTATCGGTGTAATTTGGATATCACCAATAAGAATCCTCCGTGCATATTTGATATTTTTACCTTTTACATGGACCACCGAACCCGTGAGACCACTTGCAGGCGCAAAACTATCTAATGTGATTCCAAGTGAATTTATTTCGAGTATTTTGTCGCTTAGTCTACTTTCTCTACTTCCTGTTATGTAACCAACCTTGATTTTATTTGTTTCAAAATTGTTGAGATACCAAGCAAACGTTATCTCTCCATCTTTTTGGCACATAATTTCAGAAGAGAGGTTATTTTTACCTTGTATGGCGTACATCGCGCCTTTAAAAAAGGTTCCGTAAACGGTAATCGATTCGCCTTCATAGGCACTAGATTTATCACTCGAGATCCAGTCAAAGTTTTTTACTGTAATCTGATTAGGTATCGTGATATCATAGAACGAATCTTTAATATTTAAAGTATAGTTTCCAGGTTTTAGATCACCGATTGTAAAGTCAAAGTTATCCCCATTTACACCATTATGTTTTACAGGTAGACCACCAACAGTAAAATCAAAATACATTCCCGCGTTAAAATCCGAAAAACCTGGCCACCGCATGCTGACCAAACTTTCTGGATGGACAAATGGCTGGTCAATCATCACTTTCAATAGATCCGGAACATAAAATTCAATTTCCTCTTTAAAGATTACCGTTTCTACACCATTGGTATACCCAAATTTAAGACGATTTCCCTTTACCCGTAGATCTTGTATTTGGTTAAACTGTAATTCACTGGCAAAGGGTATCCTCATATCACCAAATATTAACATGAAATCTTTTGATGCATGCAAATGATGCGGTACATTGATCCCCTTGATCTCTATGATATCATATGGACTAAATACTGTTTTCGTTGGAGGGAGAACTTCTCCTAGAATAGTTGTTTTAGCCACATCAGCATAAAAAGATCCATATGGAAACTCTTTTCTTTCGAATAAAAAGCCTATTTCCGCACCATGGTATAACCCTGTTGCATAGGGTACTTTAAAGCGGATTGTTTTTTTATCCGCAGCTAATATATAAGGTATTTCATTACTTTCTATACTTTTTGTGTTGGGGTTTTGGAAGTATGCTTTAAACTTATAATTGGCGTCTATCTTTTCAAAATCACCTTTTACGACCAGTTCGTCTCCAGATTTTGACTTTTCAAATGCTTGTGTCTGGCTTTTGAATCCATCCAGTTTAAAAGAGTTGAATTCGCCCCTATAGTATCCTTTTGCCGTACGTACGTAAAAGCTATATGCGTACGTGATATCCAAAGAGAACGGTTCGGTCGGTTTATATTGAAATGTGATCGTAGGGCCTGTGGTTTCTTTACCCGCCTCGATTTCCTTTTCCTTGCGCTCTGTTCCATATTGATCTATCGTTTTCACAATAAAACCATAACTTAAGATTTTTTGGTTCTGTATCGTATCGATAGATCCAAAGAGCGTAACACCAGTTTTACTCAGCTGTTCCATATGTCGAGTTTGTACGACGATCTTATCTTCGGTCGTTTGTACATATTCGACTTCCTGTACTTTCTTACACGATATAGATAGCATCACGCTACTCATCGTTAGTAGAAGGAGGATATATTGCAGTTTTTTATGTAGGAGCATATTAATATTCAGCTATTAGATTAATTCAAATGTTTCTTTACCTTTCACCCATTTATCTCCAAAAAGAAGGTTGATTTCGATCTTTCCTTTAAATTGTATATCCCGTGGTATAGTAAATTTAATTTCATCATAACCCGACTCGCGCCATACTAGTCGACCGCCAAAATAAATCATACCATAATATATCCCTTTGCCTACCAGTGTGATTTGGTCTCCAGCCTTGCCTTTTTTAGGGTAGAAATCGTTAAATTCAGGAGCGAGTACTTCCACATTGAAGTTAGTTTTACTTATATATTCTTGATCATCCTTGCCACGGTAACCGACAGAAACAGGATACGTACCTGGAGGAATAGGCGGAATCACAACATCAATTTGACCATCACGTAAAGATTGTGACGATATACCAGCATCATGATTGCCAAGTTTGACCAAGTAGGGGATGCCTGCTCTAAAATTACCGGTTATCTTTACTAGATGATCATAATAACCTCTATTTTGCGTTATAGTAGTTGGGCGCAACTTGCTGACCTTAACTTTAGCTTGACTTGTGTACGTAAAAAAAGGGCTAGCTGCCGATAAGGGATATTCACCTTCAGGAAGGTTATCAATAGTAAATTCATGCACCCCCGTCCAATTTGATCTCACATATGCGGGTTTATTACCAACCGAATATGTCGTGAGGTCAGGTTGAGCATATTGGGAGAAATCTAGGCCAATAAATGTTCCCGAACTACCAGGGTGGATCTCTGCGACATAAAATTGTAATGCGTTTGCCGGGGGTTGTTTGATTGTAATTTTTTGTTTAAAAAACACCGAGTCTTTTCCGTTGAAATAGCCTAATTTATAACTTGTAGCAGGTTGCTTATAAGTCAAGGTGGATAGGTCCATTTCAGATTGATATGGCAATGAATTGTTGCCAAACAAGATGTAAAAAGGTTCTTTTAGCGTACCATTTAAGCCTAGGCCCCTCAAAGTTATCTTTTCACTATACATATAGTTGTAATCTTTGGGCTCTTCTAGCTTTCCTACGATCTTGACAGAAGGTAATGTCGCACTTCCATATACACCAGTAGCATGAGACTTATTTAGGAGTATTGGATTCATTGTATTGCCATGTGTTTGATCTGTAGGAATAGTATATGTCAACGTTTTCAGATCATTTCCCACCGTAAAGGGTATTTCCACCTTACTGTCATAGTTAGCATGCAGCGTATATTTGTCTTTTATTTTTGTAAAATCTCCGATTACCGTGATTTTATCATTAGGAGAAGCGATAAAATCATTATTGTATTCGATATCGTACCAATTAAAGGCTACGCTAGTAGATTCTCCTCTATAAAGATCTCTATCTGTTTTGACATAATAGTAATACTTAATAACAGTGGCATTCTCGATTTCAGCGGGGAATTTGATCGTATTGTTAATCTTTCCTGTAATTGCTTTGTTTCCTAGCGAATATCTTATTTCTTTTTTCTCAACGTTGTTCTGGTATTCGTATTCTAAAACAAAACCATGATCAAGAATTGTTTCATCATTGAGGTACAATAAACGGCCAGAGAAAGTAATAGATGATTCATCTGCATGATCATTGATCAGCGTTTCAATTTGTATTGCCTTACTGTCAGGCACTGTTTCTACTATTTTTTCTACCTTTTTACAGGACAAAAAAAAGCATAAACAAGCCAGGTAAGAAATTAGTATTCCTTTCATTAAATTTGGGTTAATTATGTTGCAAAAGTAGGTTTTGGAAAGAAAAAATCAAAATGTTAGAAATTAAATCTTTAATAGTCACTTGAAAATAGATAATCAAGAATCTAAGTCGTACAGCTTTATTTTTTCCTGAGCTAAAAACATCTACGATTGAAAAATCAAGAAGATATAATGAGAAAACCAAAGTTTTTACTTTAGTACTGGCTGTGGCTTTTGCAGAGAATCGTGTGGTCCAGACGCTTTACGCGTAACCGAGGGATATATAAATGGCAAATTAAATACAATTAAAGCGTTTATTAAAGAAGCAGATTGTATAGGCTGTGGTCTTTGTGCAGTCATATGTCCGTTTGGTACTATATACGATGAGGATAATTTTCCAAAGGATGAATTTTCTACTAGATTCCCAGAAGGTTATGATGAAAATTTTCTTAACATTAGAGAAAGATTTAATATTACTGCATTAAAAGATATTGTTGATAAAGCAGGGTTAGCGAGCGGTCTTCAGTCTTTAAGTCATGCAGCTATTACTAAATTCATCAAATTAACTGGTGGAGTAGATATATCTCCTGTATTTGAAAAAGCGCTGAAATATAATGTGCTTCATAAATTAGCCTTTGCAGGAACAATTGTTAATGGTTATGAAGTAATAGTTGCTCTTTCTGATGGTGAAATTACGGATGATGATATGATAGATGCTACTAAATTTATATTTTTGGATGCTTTGACATATGTCCCTGGTCCTATAGGATTACTTATGACAGGTCTTTCTGTCGGTGTAACTTTTGTCACAAATAGTAAATAATGGAAATTTAATAAAATGGTGAAATCAAAATTGGGTATCGGGTTCTATTGTATTTTGTTTGGAATAATAGCCGCAATTGTGTTATTTATCTGTGTAATATATACTAATTTACAATATGGTGAAGTTTATTTTAGGTCTTTCAAATGGTATTATTATTTGTTAATGCCTGTAGGGCTTTATGCTTTTTATATAGCGTTACAAACACCATATTCTGTCGAGCTCAATGGTCGTGTACTAACTGTAAAATCAGTTTTCAAAAATTATCATTTTGACTTCAACATCCAGTCCGATATACAGGTTTACGAGGAAAAAGAATTTTCTAAATTAGGTACATTTCACAGACTTGTTATTCACGATCCCAGAAGTTCAACCGTAAGCATTACTGAATTTTCTCTTAGAAATTACAAATCATTCCGCGATGAAATTAATCGTTTTCAAGAAATATTAATACGTTAAATCTTTGCGATTTACGATAACTTGTTAATAATTTCATCAAGCAAGATTTCTTACTTGTCTTGTAGTCAATGCCTTATTTAGTAAGTAGATGGGCATTGACTAATTTACGCGTTTCGGCAGATCAGCTTCCGCCCATTCGTAATTTAATAATTCCGATGTGTCTACCCATATTGCTGACTATGTTTTGTGGGCACTACTTTACCAAATTCCCATTTGCAGCTAAAAGGATAGGTGCAAATGGAAAAATCAGATTATTGATGCTCTACAGGATTCAGCGCACGGTCAATGGTAATAATCATACCTAGTTCTTCTTTGATTTCTCTTTGTAGACAATCTTCCTTAGATTCCTCTGGTTCAATCTTGCCACCAGGAAATTCCCATTTCATCGGGTGCTTCATCTTCGCAGAACGTTGACAAATCAACACTTTTTTATTCTTTTCAAACATACCACAGGTTACTTGTAGCATCGTGTTTATAGGTAATGAAACTCTCTCCATATTTTACTTTGCATTTCCTATCTTTGACCAACATGAGCAATCTGAGCCTATATCTAAAAGCATTTGCAAGATTAAAACAAGGGATTACCAAATATGGTAAAGCACCTCATAAACCAGTTTTTCTATTAACTCTGATCGAGTTAATAGAAAAAGGCCTGGATAATGACAATCATTTTCTTGTCAATGCAGATCTTGTAGGTCTTTTTCAGGAGAATTGGCGGCTGTTGGTTACCACAGCACATCAGCCCGATTTTACTCAGCCATTTTATTATCTGCAGAGCGATCAGGTCGATGAACAGTCTTTTTGGTTTATCCATACTCACCATGGAGCTCCTATGCAAGCTCATATCAAAAGCGTTAGTACATTAGCATCCATTGTTGCTTACGGAAGTCTTTCACCTCAATTATACGCATTATTGCAATCGCTTGAAAATAGGAAATTAATCCGAAATTCTATTTTGGCGCATTATTTCCCTAACCAACTTCAATATTATTACGAGCATAAACAAATCGGGGATGGGTATTATCACGATCTGCAGGCTTTGGTACTCAATGATCCCGAAGTCAAGTATAAACATATGGTGATTCATACCGAGGAAGATGTATTTATACGATCACACCTTTTCAAAAGATATATCCCCCAGTTGTATCAGGATACCTGTGCGATGACAGGTATGCAGTTGCGGTCTACGTACAATCACAATTTTATCGATGCTTGTCATATCGTACCTTTTTCCATTTCGCACGATGACAAGGTCACGAATGGATTAGCACTATGTCCAAATCTCCACCGAGCATTTGATCGTGGCTTGGTTTCCGTAGATCAAGATTATCGTATTTTGGTTTCCAGACATATACGCGAACTTGGAGAGCATCCCTATAGTCTCAAAAAATTAGAAGGAACTAAAATTATAATACCAAAAACTGAGCAATACTATCCAGCACCAGAAAATCTGGCATGGCATAGGAGTGAAGTGTTTAAAAAAGGCTAATAGTGATAAATAGCACATTCGCCACGTAGAACAAGATCGTTAAGTTTCGCGGATTAATCCCTTTCCCTAATTGTATTTCAAACAATATTTCAGATATTTGGGTAGTACCCAACAGTAGTTAAAAGATTTCATCATGTCCGACATTCAACAATTATTAGAGCAGATCCGTCAGTTTAGAGATGCCCGAGATTGGGAGCAATTTCACAATTCCAAAGATTTAGCTTTGGCATTGAGTATTGAAGCATCCGAGCTTCTTGAGCTTTTCTTATGGAAAGGCAATGAAGATGCTGATCCTGATAAACTCAAAAAAGAATTAGCCGATGTTTTGATGTACACGCTGTTGCTTGCCGATAAGCATGGCTTAGATGTGAAAGAGATCGTGGAGGAAAAGATGAAACTGAATAACGAAAAGTACCCGGTCGAGAAAGCAAAAGGAACGGCAAAGAAATATAACGAATTATAGCATGTCACCATTCGATATTAACGAAGTACATATCATCCCAGTACGACCAACGGGGGAGGTGCAAGGCGAGTTTGATGACGAACTCGATCTCTACAACAGCGCGCTGGTATACCTGCTCAATGATAAAAAATCGATTTATATCGGTGAATCCATCAATATCAAGAATCGTTTTTCCAATCACAATGCACACCTAGTCAAGAAAGATTTATTGAGTAGGCATGTTATATTTTCTCACCTATTTAATAAATCAGTTATGCTTCATCTAGAAGCATTTCTGATCAATCATTTTTCCGCAGAGAAAGGGTTGAAACTTGTCAATGCCAATCTCGGTAATAACGGACACTACTACCACCGTAAGAAACAGTATGAACTGTTGTTTCCGCAGATCTGGAATCAACTTGAAGAACTGCATATCGCCCGTACCTCATTCGAGGAAATCATCAATAGCAATGTCTTTAAATATTCACCCTATAAGAGTCTCAACCTTGATCAGCAGCAAGCCGTACTTGCCTGTTTAGAAACTTTAGTGGAGGATAAAAAAGGAATATTTATACAAGGGAATGCCGGCACAGGCAAGACCATTATAGCCATTTATGTACTCAAGCTCCTGGTGACACCGATACGCTATTTTGAGCAGTTTGAGATGGAAGATGAGTTCTCTGTAGCAGCTTTCACCCTGCTGAAGCGATACCGGGATCAGCATGGCATTACAGAAGCAAATGAAGACCAGCTCAAAGATCAGATCGCTATAGTTGTATCGATGACCTCGCTGCGCAGTACCCTGCAAAAAGTTTTTAGAGCCATCGATCAGCTAAGTGCCAATATGGTCATATCACCTACCGATATTTCAAAGCGGAGCTATAAAGTCGTTCTGGTAGACGAGGCACACCGTCTCCGTCGACGTAAGAACATATCCGGATATGGAGATTTTGATAAAAGTAATAAGCGACTTGATTTAGATGTCCACACCGGAACGGAGTTGGACTGGATCGTGAAGCAATCCGAAAATCAGATATTCTTTTACGACAGCAACCAGTCTATACGACCGACAGATCTACCATCATCATATTTTGAAGATTTAAAAAACTCTACAGCCTATAAAACTGTCCGTCTGCATACACAGATCCGTTCCGAAGGCGGCGATCTGTTTACCGATTTTGTCCATCGCTTATTTGACTTAGACCTATTGCCTCAAGAGCGGTTCGAATCCAAAGGTTTTGAACTGAAGCTCTACGAAAGCTTTGTCGATATGCGTGAGCAGATATTTCAACGAGAAGCAGAAGTAGGTATATCCAGATTAGTAGCCGGATTTAGCTGGGAATACAAGACCAAAAACAAAAAGAATAGGCATCTCTATGATATGACTATCGAAGGCGTCGATCTACGTTGGAATTCCACAGCAAAAGACTGGATAAATTCAAAAGATGCCATACATGAAGTCGGGAGTATCCATACCGTCTTTGGCAATGACCTCAATTATATCGCTATTGTCTTTGGTAAAGAAATTGATTATGACCCGATCAATCATAAGATCACAGTCGATCGTGACCAGTACAAAGACACCAACGGAAAGAATAATACCAACGAACTTGATTTACTGTTCTATGTCAAAAATGTATATAAAACTTTAATGTTTCGGGGGATCCGCGGAGTCTATCTTTATGCCACCAATCCCAATCTAAAAGATTATTTAAGTCAGTATATGGACGTTGTAAAGCGCTCAAATGCAGGTGATTCAACTGTTGCCCCCGCTTATGTCATTAGCGATTTTCAGACAACAGGTAGTATCCCATATTACGATCTTGAGATTGCGGCAGGTAGTTTTTCCGAGCTTCAACAGGCCGAAGAGGTTACTTATATCCAGATTGAAGGGACGACTATGGACCCAGATCGTTATTTTGCCTGTAAGGTAGTAGGAGAGTCTATGAATCAGATGATCCCCAATGGCGCTATCTGTCTCTTTGAGAAATATCAAGGAGGTTCTCGCAATGGATTGATCTGTCTAGTCGAGTCCAATGATTTTATGGATAGCGAATTTGGAGCTCATTATACCATTAAGAAGTATTGCAGTAAGAAAACGGTCAGTGAAGAGGGGTGGGAGCACCAAGAGATCACACTTTTACCCATGTCCAATGACGATTCTTTTCAACCTATTGCACTTCGGGATGAAGAGTTGTCGGATCTAAAAGTGGTGGGCGTGTTTAAGAGGGTGTTGAAATAATTAAATTGAAACTAAATCCTCCATTTGAAAACGTTTACCGCCACAATCTTCTAGTTTCCAAAAATAGATCAATTTGGTTCAAAACCACGGGAAGGTTTTTTAAAATATCCTGGGTCCAGAAGCGGAATACGGTATAGTTCATTTCCCTTAATGCGCGATTTGCTCTTTCATCTTTCTGCATGTTGCGTTCTATCTTAGGTATCCAGAATAAGCGATTAGATTTAATGCGATTGCGGTTATTTTTCCAGTCGAAACCATGGCAGAACTCACCATCGACAAATATGGCAAGCTTATACTTTTTGATGACGATATCAGGAGTGCCTGGTAGAGATTTATCGTGCAGCCGAAAGCGTACATTTTTTGCCCACAATGCTTTTCTTAAAATCAGTTCAGGTTTAGAATTTTTACCTCTAATTTTGGACATCAGGCGACTACGCTTAGAACTAGTATAAAAGCCAGCTTTTTCTTCGAAACGAGGTACATGAATTATATTTGAATGCTCATAAGACTGCATAACATAAATTTATGGAATATTGTGAGAAGAAAGAAGAGGAGTGGTTATGTTATTTATTCAAACTTTTATAGTTTTGATCATGATGTAATATCTAATTTAAACCAATAGAATTATGAGTAATATGATGTTTAGTAAAAGATTAGCCAGTTATTATTATGAAAATTTAACCTATTCCAAGTTGATATATGGAATGAGTGAAAGAAAGTTTAAACGGTCTAGTATGCTATTCGTATCCATGTACTTTATCTCGCTTTTTACTGTTTTTGGTCTTAGTATCTATTTTTCTGATTTTTACTCATTACTTAAGTTTGTGCTTGTTTTTTTCATCGTTAATTATTTGTGGTTTGAAATTTTTTGATACAGAGAAGAATTTTGAATGATAAATGGTTAAAATCGCATCAGGATTTTGCCGATTTATCATTATCAGATGCGCTGTTTATCTACCGAGTTCGAGAAATGAATAATCAGATGGATTTGTTTAATATAAATAATAGAAAATTAGCAAACATCATTAATGATATAGAATTAATGCGGAATAATCAGAAATTTAAAAGTAATGTTTTATTTGCACTTATAGGTGGTGGGCTTGTAATGGGGAATGATTCCATCAAAGCGCTTTTAGGGTAATACTTGAATACTAAGGATAGTGTGGTTATAAGTTCATTCCATCTATTTTTAATAATAGTTCTAATTCCAGTTATATATTTTAGCGTAATACCAATTTATACCTTGGAATATGGTCAGTGGACTGCCAATCAGAATCTGAAACTTGTTCTGAGACAAATTCAGGAAGAAAGAGACTGAGATAAATTTAGTTTGGCTTATATACTTTCTTTGGAGTGAATATAATCATTATATACACAGTTTTTCGAGATACCATTAAATAATTTCACTAATTTAGCGACAACAAATTAATGTTTGAAATAAGTAAAGCGATTCAGTGAGACATTCTAAAAGGTACAAAATCGAATTACAATGAACAGAATTAAGGAAGTGTTGGAACAAAAGGGAATTAAGCAAACTTGGTTGGCTGAAAAACGTGGGAAAAGCTACAATATGGTAAACGCTTATGCTCAAAACAGACAACAATCACGATTGGAAACTTTAATGGAAATAGCGGATATTTTGGATATAAACGTGAAAGAATTGCTAGTTTCCAACAAACCTGAACAAAGTAACTAATGAAATCAACTGAAATAAAGCATAACGTTCATAACCTGATTGATAACTTCTCAAAAGATGAATTTGTCTTTGATTTATTGGTGGCATACGGCATCTCTAAAACGTCTGTAACACGACTAAAAAAAGGAGATTACAATTTATCCAAAGTTGATGGGGAAATACTATACAAAAAGAAAATATTCTTTAAAGTTGAAGCATCTAACAAACTGCTGAGTAGCATTGAAGAGTTCGCAAAAGAAGAAAGAATCTTAAAATACCAACCTAGATTTGCAATTCTTACTGACTATAAACAAATAGTCGCCAAAGACCTGAAATTAGGCAAGAACTTAGACATTCGATTGGAAGAGCTATCCAAGTACTTTGACTTTTTTTTGCCATTAGCAGGTAGCGAAGTTTACAATTCTGGCAACAATAATGAAGCCGATAGAAATGCTTCCTATAAAATGGCTTCTTTGTATGATTTGTTGATTGATGAAAACCCAACTATTTACAACTCAAAAGAAAGCATTCACAACCTTAATATTTTCTTATCCCGTTTGTTATTTTGTTTCTTTGCAGAAGATACCGAGATATTTAAAGAGGAAAGTATTTTTACCGATACACTAGCACAACATACAGCAGAAAATGGAAAAGACACTCATACGTTTTTAGATGATTTGTTTGACCGTTTAAATACTGAAAATGCAGAACATCTTCCAGAATACCTTAGAAAGTTTGAATATGTAAACGGTGGTTTATTTGGTCAAAAAATAAATGCACCACTATTTAATTTCAAAGCAAGAAAAACGTTAATCGAACTTGGCGAACTAAATTGGAAAGACATTAACCCAGATATTTTTGGGTCAATGATACAGGCCGTGGTAATTCCTGAATATCGAAGCGATTTAGGAATGCATTACACCTCTGTAGAAAATATCAAAAAACTGATAAAACCTTTATTTCTTGATGAATTGTATGAAGCGTATGAAAACGCGACCACAGTAAACCATTTAAGAGCTCTTATAAAAAGAATTTCAAAAATCAAATTTTTTGACCCCGCTTGTGGTAGTGGAAATTTCTTGATTATTACTTACAAAGAAATACGCCTTTTAGAAATCAAGATTTTAGAGAAAATTACGGATTTAGAAGGCAGTGCACCCACTATAAAATGGACTGCAATACAGCTTTCACAATTTTACGGTATTGAAATAGACGATTTCGCCCACGAAATGGCAATACTTTCACTTTGGTTGGCAGAACACCAAATGAACAAAATTTTTGAAGAAATATTGTTTGATTATGGAAAATCAAAACCCATACTCCCATTAAAGGAAGCAGGACAAATTAAACAGGGAAATGCTACAAGAGTAGATTGGAATTCTGTTTGCCCAATTATTTCAACAGACGAAGTATATGTGATTGGAAATCCGCCTTATTTGGGTTATAGCCGACAAGATGAAACCCAAAAGGAGGATATGAAAATAGTCTTTTCACGAGTTAACAATTATAAAAAACTAGATTATATAGCGTGTTGGTTTTATAAGGGAACCAATTACATTCAGAATACAGATGCTAAATATGCATTTGTAACGACCAATTCTATAACGCAAGGGGAACAAGTTGCTTTACTTTGGCCACTTATTCTAAATCAAAGACAAGAAGTTGAGTTTGCTCATCAATCTTTTAAATGGACCAATAACGCCAAAGGAAACGCAGGAGTTTCAGTTGTAATAATTGGAATTAGAAACAATGATATTAAGCCAAAGTATCTATTTCAAGACAACTTGAAACAACTTGTGAAGAATATTAATCCGTACTTAGCACCAACAAGCAATATAATATTAAGTAAAAGAACAAAACCTTTATCAAATTTCCCCATAATGATGAAAGGGAGCCAACCTACAGATGGAGGTTACTTATTATTAGATAAAAATCAAAAAGAAGACATCTTAAAGATTCCGAATTTCCCCAAAAATATTATTAAATCATTTTACGGGTCTAATGAATATATAAATGGGGAAGAAAAATACTGCTTATGGATAGAAGATCAAGAGCTTGAAGTCGTTTCGAGATTTAATGGAATAAATCAACGACTAGATGGCGTAATACAAATGAGATTAAATAGCACTAAGTCTGCTACTAAGAAACTAGCACAATTTCCTCATAGATTTGGAGAAATTAGATATTTCAAAAAAGAAGTAATTATCGTTCCAACAATTACTTCGGAAAGAAGAGATTACATTCCTTGTGGTTTTCTTGACGAGAATACGATTGTCTCTAATACAGCACAAGCTGTCTATGATTTCTTGCCATATATGTTTGGTATTATTTCTTCGAGAATGATGCTAGTATGGGTTAAAGCAGTTGGTGGAAAGTTTAAAACAGATTATATATTTTCATCATCACTTTGCTACAATACTTTCCCATTTCCAGATATCACAAACAAGCAAAAGGAAAATTTAAATCTTTATGTTTTTGCCATATTAGATGAGCGAGCCAAGCATCCCAGCAAAACAATGGCACAGTTGTACAACCCAACTACAATGCCCAAAGGCTTGCTACAAGCACACCAAGAACTCGACACAGCTATAGAGCAATGTTACCGTTTACAACCATTCAAAAGCGACACCGAGCGTTTGGAATACTTGTTTAAACAGTATGGAGAAATGTTGCAAAAGGATACTCTTTTTGCAAAACAAAAGCCGTCAAGAAAAAAGACAGTGAAATGAATTCAGAAAAAAAACAAGTAAAAATGAGTTTGAAAAAGCCGAAAAAGACTTTCTCAAACAAATATAGACGACTATCAAAAAAATAACTAATGCCAAATTTAGTACACGTAACATACGACCAAACAGGAAAAAGTAAAAGTACCAATGCGTTTGGTATGCGAGAGATGCAGGAGAAAGCGTATGAAGGTAGAACTGCACAATATTTATTGCTAAAAGCACCTCCAGCATCAGGTAAATCGAGGGCTTTAATGTTTATTGCTTTAGATAAATTGCAACATCAAGGCATAAAAAAAGTAATTGTTGCAGTTCCTGAAAAATCTATTGGAGCATCTTTTGGCGCAACAGAACTAAAAAAATACGGTTTTTTTGCCGATTGGAATCCAAATCCAAAATACAATCTCTGTACACCAGGAGAAGAAAAAAGTAAAGTAACAGCTTTCTTAAACTTTTTAGATTCTGAAGAACAAATATTGATTTGCACACACGCTACGTTACGTTTTGCCTTTGATGGTTTAGAAGTAAAAAAATTAGATGATACTTTGGTCACTATTGATGAATTTCATCACGTATCAGCAGAAGGCGACAACATTTTAGGGCAAGTATTAAAAAGCATCATGGCAAATTCAAGTGCTCATATTGTGGCTATGACAGGCTCATACTTTAGAGGCGATAGTGTACCAGTTTTAATGCCAGAAGATGAAGCAAAATTTACGAAAGTAACCTACACTTACTACCAACAATTAAACGGTTACGAATTTTTAAAATCATTAGGTATTGGCTATCACTTTTATACAGGCAGGTATTTTAAAAAAAATCCTGAAACAGGAATTTCTGCTTTAGCAGAAATATTAGATGAGAATCAAAAAACAATTATTCATATACCAAGTGTAAACTCTGCTGAATCTTCAAAGCTTAAACACGATGAAGTTGACCATATTATTGATGTTTTGGGAACAATAGAATTTCAAGACGAAATCTCAGGAGTGATACACATAAAAAGTCACAAAACAGGCAAGATTTTAAAAGTTGCAGACTTAGTTCAAGACAATCCAAAATCAAGAGATAAAATAACTGCTTACTTACGAGAAGTAAAATCGGCAGATGATATAGATATAATTATTGCTTTAGGTATGGCAAAAGAAGGCTTTGATTGGCCTTATTGCCAACACGCTTTAACTATAGGCTATAGAGGTTCGTTGACAGAAATTATTCAGATTATTGGTAGAGCTACGAGAGACAGTAACAACAAATCTCACGCACAATTTACCAACCTCATTGCTCAACCTGATGCCCAAGATGAAGAAGTGAAATTGTCTGTAAACAATATGTTAAAAGCTATTACTGCATCTTTGTTAATGGAACAAGTATTAGCACCAAACTTCAAATTTAAACTAAAAAAGGATGAAAATGATGAAGACGATAT
Source organism: Sphingobacterium sp. MAE (assembly GCF_056711605.1). Lineage (NCBI taxonomy): Bacteria > Pseudomonadati > Bacteroidota > Sphingobacteriia > Sphingobacteriales > Sphingobacteriaceae > Sphingobacterium > Sphingobacterium sp. MAE. The sequence goes on from NZ_CM160044.1 coordinate 2,126,660, forward strand.
GGATGATGAAACCACCATTAAAATAAGAGGATTTAAACTTCCAACTTCACAACGAGCCAAAGACATCATTGATACAGACCTGAATGACTTAAAAGCAAAATTATTGCAAGACCCTCAGATGCTTAAAGCAATGCCGGGCAATGTTGAACCAGAGGTTATCAATACTGTTCTAATTCCTAAAATCATCCGAGAAATTTATCCTGATTTAAGTGATGATGATATTGAAGCCGTTAGACAACACGTAGTTGTTGATTCGGTAATAAAAAATAGTACGATTGAAGAACAAAGCGACAAGAAGTTTATAAGAATGGCAGGCAGTTTTGTAAACATTGATGATATTCATATTGACTTGATAGACCAGGTTAATCCTTTTCAAAAAGCATTTGAAATTTTATCAAAATCGGTAACTACTCAAGTTTTAAAATTGATTGACGAGCATATTCAATCTACCAAGTTTGAAATGACCGAAGAAGAAGCGATTTTGTTATGGCCAAAAATCAAAGAATGGGTTAAGAATAATAATGGAGAGCAGCCAAACATTCAAGCGTTTGACCATAAGGAAAAAAGAATGGCGGAAGTACTGGTGTTTTTGAGAGAATTAAAACGGAAAAAAGCATTGGCAAATGGCTAAAAAGAAATTAACTATAGACGATATTTTTGATGATGACGATTTTGGTTTGTTAGATTCTAAAGCCAAAACTTCCTCTGTGAAAACTGATGATGAAAGGCTTATTGATTCCTTTGAAGAAATAAACTCATTCTTTGATAAAAACAAAAGAGAACCAAATAAGTCAAGTATGTCTGAATATGGTTTGAAGGCAAAATTGAAAAACTTTAGAGAAAATGAAGCTCAAAAGAAGATTCTAAAGCCATTTGACAGGCATAACTTATTGGGGTACGTAGAATTGGAAAAAGCAACCATTGATGATATTCTGAATGAAGATGATGAACTTGGTTTATTAGATTCGGATAAGGATTTGGACATTTTCAAATTCAAACACACGCCAAAACCAGAAGAAAGGGCTGACGCTGATTTTGTTGCACAAAGGAAGCCAATTAAAGAAAAAGAATTTGAGAAATATGAAACAATGTTTCTAAAAGTGCATAAAGAAATTAAAGAAGGAAAAAGGAAGATAAAGCCGTTTAAAAACATTGAAAAAAATCTACACGTAGGCGATTTTTATTTAATGGATGGCATCCTTTTGTATTTGGAATCTGCGAATTTGAAGACAGAAGAAAAAGAATTAGTTTCAGGAAGTAGAGTGCGAACTGAAGGACGCACGAGAACGGTTTTTGAAAATGGGACTTACAGTAATATGCTTTTTCGTTCTTTGGGTAAGCAAATCCAAAAAAACGGAAAACTTATTACCAATACTTATGAGAAAATCGAACAAGACTTGTTTGTTAATACGGGACTTGTAAAGGAAGAGGATGTACAATCGGGTTTGATTTATGTGCTGAAATCAAAATCTAGCAACACACAAATAGCAAACATTAAAGACTTATATAAAGTCGGTTTTGCCAGAAATTCAGTAGATGAGAGAATAAAAAATGCGAAGAATGAAGCGACCTATTTATTTGCGGATGTACAGAAAGTTGCGACTTACAAAGTATATAACAGAAATGCTGACAAATTAGAAGGTCTTTTGCATAGATTTTTCGCCAATGCTTGTTTAGACATTGACTTGTTTAATGAAAAAGGACAAAGATTAAATCCGAGAGAATGGTTTGTAGTTCCTTTTGAAGTAATCGAAGAAACAATCCAATTGATTTTAAATGAAAATATTGTGAATTACCAATATAACCCTGTGACGAAAAAAATTAAGTTAAAATAGAATAAGAACGGGGCTTCTGTTAGATATAAAACGCCAGTTCAGTTGCGAACTGACGTTGATAAAAACAATTGAGTAGGGAGTGTAACTTGAACAGTGTCATTGGATAACTAATCGGAACTTCTAATCTCTTTAAGAATATTTAGAATTTCTATCAAATTATTTTATGTTGCAAAATTGAGACTGTAAAATAGACTGTATCAAGAATAATAAATAGAAGTATTATTTTTGACATAGTAATTATGAGTATTAAAGAAAAGGATTTTGATCCCATAAAGGATAAAGCTCTGGAACAGTTACGCAGCGGAGAATCACTTTATGGCAAGAACGGAGCTTTTAGCTCCATTAATGAAAAAGTTTTTAGAAGCAGCTTTAGAAGCTGACAAGGAGAGCCATATGGACGAGACCCAACGGTCCGGTGGTAATCGGCGTAAAGGCAAGTCTAGTAAACAGATCCGCACTTCGGAGGGTACGATCGATGTCGAAACACCAGGTGATCTTCGATCTAACTTCGAGCCCCAACTCGTTAAGAAACGTGAGACTATTTTAGCTGAGAGTCTTGAGAAGAAGATTTTAGGCATGTATAGGCTTGGTATGAGCTTACGTGATATTTCGAATCAAATCAAGGAAATGTACGACACGGACATCAGCCACAGTACACTTTATTCCATTACTGATAAGATCATTCCTGAGATCGAGGAATGGCAATCAAGAAGCTTGGATTCTCTTTATACGATCGTGTAGATGGATTCCATGCATTACAAGGTAAAAGAAGACCATCGTTTTGTTTCTCGAGCAGTATACAATATCCTTGGCATTGATCGAAATGGGCACAAACATTTACTGGGAATGTATGTTTAGGAAAATGAGGGTGCTAACTTTTGGCTAAGCGTACTGACCGATTTACAGAACCGGGGCTTGGAGGATATCTTGATAGCCTGTATCGATAATCTAAAAGGCTTTTCAGAAGCGATACAGAGTATTTTTCCCGACACCGAAGACAGACCTGTGTCGTGCACCAGATTCGTAATAGCTTAAAATATGTGGCCAGTAAGGTCCAGAAGGAATTTATGAACGACCTAAAACCAGTGTGCCGAGCCAATACATTGGATCTTGCCGGACTGCGGATGGATGAACTTCAGTATAAATGGGGTGAAAAGTATCCGGTGGTCATCGACTCGTGGTGGCGCAACTGGGAATGGTGTTAGAGTTGCAATAACAACAAAGGGTAATCATCAGCCCTCAAAAAGTGAAAATTACCCCTTGACACAGTTTATTTTAAAATCCCCCTTTGTCTTAAAAGAATTATATTTCATAATTCTTTTAAGACAAAGGACTATAGACTTCAGTTTGATTACTTGGGTCAAGACCCCATCTAAACGCCATGTGAACCTCCCAGTCATATCCGAAATCTTCAAATTTTGGAACAAGATATCTGTTTTCCTCAAAATCTTTTCGTTCTATAGTTCCGTCTTCAAGTTTTTTTGTTGCAGTTATAAAGTTTATTTTATACAGAAATGCTGCAAGCTCTTTTGGAGTCGCGATCTTGCCATTGGAGAATTTAAAATCACCTCTTTCTATAATTTTGTTAATTTTAAAAGTTAATGTAGATGTTGTATAGTAAAAGTTATCTGCCGCCTTAAATGTTCTCTTATTTGGTTTCATTCCAAATATCAGCCTTTCCATATGAGGTAGTTCAGACTTATATTCATTTATAGTGTCTTGTATCCTATCTAATGAATATTCATCAAAGATGTTTTTTAAATCTTCTGTTCTAATTATTGTAGATTTACGTTCATAAGCTGACCTAGCGGCTAAAGTCAATAGTTTTACAAGGTCGCGGGGCCTTTTTCTTATGACTGACAGTAAGATTTTATACATTTCTTTATTTTCCCACTTTCCTTCTCCAGAAAAGATAGGTTCTATAATTTCTTTTAAATCTTTGGCAAGTGTAGACTGATGAGAAGATTTTAGTATTGTTTCATCAACTTTTTCTCCAAAAAATAACCTAACTCTTTTAACTAAGACACATAAGATTTCATGATGTGTCCATTTGTACCATATTACTGAGCTTTGAGTTTTGTCTGTGCTTTCGTCAGAGGTCCTGTATAAAAAGTAGACATCTGATCTGAGGGATATTTTGAACTGAATTTTTCTCGCTCCATCATTAATAATATCTCTTACCGCATTTAAAAGAGCAGATATTTTCGTAATATCAGACTTAGTTCCTTCCCATCCTCTATCTAAATCATCAATATATATGTTTATTATTGGGTTTGACAAAAATTTATTTAGTTGTTCAGTATACCCTTCACTTATAAGTCCTTCATCATTTGAATCAGATAATTCTTCTATGATATCATCAAATAATGTTTCCGGTGATAATTCTCTTGGTAGTTCAGTTGGTATCTTTAATCGAAATGCTGCAAGTGCTTTTTTATATATGAGAACTAATAATCCCTGTTTCCATTCTGATATTGCAGAAGATAAAGAAATTTCTTTTTTGCCAAAATTTGCAACATCTTCAGGTTTTACCTTTAAGGACAGTTTCCCCGACTCTTTATCTTCAAACATAGCGACATTGAAAAGCGCTGACTTACCAATACCTTTATGCCCTACTAAAATTCGTAATGGTAAATCAACTGCAATTTTATCAAAAATATCATTTTTAAAATAATATTCTTTTAATCTTTCAATATCCTCATCTTCAGCTGCTTCATTCCCGAAAAGTTTTTGAATTGTTATTTCATCGAATTTGAAATTACCTGACGATGCTGTATTTTTCTTTCTTGCGTTGAGTTGTTCAAGTTTAGGAATTGTTTTTAACCATTCTTCAAGCTTTATAACCTCTTCGTAAGTAGCAACTTCATTACTTGAGTTTCGTCTTACATAAATCTCCTTTCTTTCTATAATGGAACCTTTTGTTTTTAAAGGGGTGCAAGGTGTTGGATACCAGCATTTTGGAATTTCAATTATATGGAAAAATAAGCCATCATCAAAAAATGGATAAGATTGAAAATGTGGAATAGGGTTAGCCTTATCTTTTATTAATGCTTGGATTTTTGAACCATCTAATATTTCGTCCTTTTGATATCCCTATTTTTTCACCTTCATCATTTACCCCAATAATAATGTATGCAGACTCAGTTCTAACTGTATTCGTCATTGCAAGCAAATCTTTAAGAAAATCTAAGCTTTTATTAGGATCATTAAAGTAGGTTTTTTCTTTAAAATCAACGGTATCACTTTCACCATTTCTTACTATATTATTAAATAGGTTAGTATTCATTATTTTGCGATTTTACTATTTTTTTTATTATAAAATATATTTTTTTAAACTATTAAGATGTTTAAATAATTTACTGTTTTGGTATTAAAAATATTGCCGGTATTTTTAAATTATACTTATAATTTGTAATAGGCAAATATTAAATTTAATCAAGTGCTCAATATTCAAAGTGTGATTCTTTTTTAAATTTATCATCGGGTGAAGTTCGGACAGCATTCTATAATATCTTAAACATAATCAACTTTTTCACCCTTTTGCGTACCTATTCACATAAGAACTAACCTCAGTGGCATTAAAAATGTCGTAATCAAGTATCTGAATGAAGGGTATAACGGATGCATTTTTTGTTGCCTCTTCTGTTCCAATTTGTTCTTTTAAAGCATCTACGCGTTGGTGAAGCTGTTCAAGTTTCATTTGCAAATCTGTTTCCATAATTGTTGGTTATATAAAAGTTATTCTTTATTAGTCATGTTAGTTATTAATTCTTTAATCTGCAATACAATTGATGCTTACCATCAATAACTAATATCTTTTTACCTGTTACTTCTGTAAAGATTTGTATTTCCTCAAACTGTATAACCTCACCAAAATACATAAAATTATATGTAGGTTTTCTGGTTTCCCGTAAACAGATATTTCAAACAGCGTAATTCGTTTCTAAACTAAATAAGAAGTTAAAGAAATAGAAAACCGCGTAATGCGTATAAGTAAGTTCTATTTTGCTAGGTAATAATTGTTTGCTCTAAATATAGGTATTTCTTATTTAATATTATTATCAAAAACGCGATTATTTTTGATCAATTAAATGAAAATAGGGAGGGAATAAAAGATTTTACATGAAGATAAAGTTTTTATAATCAATAACTCCCTTTGCTAGGTATCACATGTCTTACACCACCTCGAGGGTTTTTCATATCGCCTGCGAAGCGGGGGATGAGATGGCAGTGGAAGTGAAATACCGTTTGGCTGGTGGTTTCGCCGCAGTTCATACCGATGTTGTAGCCGTCTGGTGTTGATTCGGCTTCTATAAGTGATTTGGCTAAGAGTATAGCATTGTCTAAATCTATTTTTTCGACATGAGTTAACTCAAAATAATCTTTACGTAGTTGTTTACTGATGATCAGTGTATGACCAGGAGAAACAGGAAAACCGTCTCGGATCAAAAAGAAATGTTCTGTCTGCCCAATATGTTTATCTAATGGTAATTCTAGAAAATTATTGATACTCATAGTTTGAAGTTTTAAAAATAGAATCAAATAATACTGAAATTTTGAAGAGTTATTGAAAAGAGACACTTTCCTCTGCTTCTCCTTTAACAGCTTCATTAATTATTTCTAATATATTTTGTATTGTTTTTAAAACTTCATTCTTGGGAATAATAATAGGTTCACCCGTAGCTCTGGGAATCTTTATTTTATCTTTAAATTCAGGTAGTATGATATCTAGCTCTTCGTCGCCAATGTTATTTGTATCTATAAATTTCCAACTGGAAGTTTCATCTTCCTTTATTGCCATTATATTAGTCACCGCAATCATCTTCTTCTCTTTATCCGGAATACTCATGACTATTAATTGAGGAATGAATTTGAAATAAATAGAGCCCAGTTTTATAGGATCCATTTTATTATAATTAATTACCGTATCTATTTTTGTCGTGTCATTATCTTGACGGCTAGCTAATGTTTCGTTAAATAGTTTTAATGCACTTTCTTCGCCCCCCAGGGCTTTAATTAAGCGAGGCGCGGTGTAACGTATGATCTCTTGGTTATTACCAGTTAAAGATGCTTGTATTATCTTTTCCAACGCGCTGTTTAGAGCGGTGTCTTCCTGAGCATAGCTCATGTTTGATCCAGTCAATATTAAAACGATAAACAGAACTATTACTTTGATTCCTTGCATATTCAAAAGTATTAAAATGTACCCGGTATTTCAATACTTGGGCTCCACTCGTGAATGGAGTGGGAGAGTGCTATATTATACTGTTGTTGTAAAAATAATCTTCGTTTATCCTTTGTCTTTCCTGTTTGATTCACAATTGTTTCTGCAAGAGGGTGTTTGCTTTCTATATAGAACTCGTTTCGATTATACAGCCGTTCTAAAAACCGACGATGCGGAACTCTCGCACTTTTAGCTATATTGATTTTTGGATCTGCTAATACAAGGTTCCACACACCATTAATATTGGCTTCTTCTCTAGCATGTGCTATTTTATGGATGTGGGGAAGGAAATGATCCACAGCGCAGATCTGTTCAGATCCTGGATTCACAAATATGTCTTGATAGGAGTAGAAGCATTTACCTTTTTGATAACCACTTAAAGCATCCCTTACACTAGTCATATTGATGCGGCGCATGAAATCCGATTCAACGTACAGCTGCTGTTTTAGAGCATCATGTTTTACTTCTAAAAGATTAGGATTGATCTGCAGACTCCACGCAGTCTCGACCAAATTCCATCTTGCATCGACTTCTTGATCTAAATTGATAAATTGTACAGTTTCCTTTAATTTGAAAATGTTGTCATTCAGAATAATTTCCTTTTTTCCCTCTATATAGTTTTTTTGATAAAAGGGATCGGTGATGATACCCCCATTAACGTTTTGAAAAGCATCCACCACGTTGACAAACCCTAATTTTGTTGTTGTTTGGATCAGCTGATCTTCGCTCAGCTTGCCATCGATATAAGATCTACAGGTATGGAGAAATTTACTTGATGAAGAGTTCCCTTGCTTATCACTTTTTTTAAGATGCTCAACAATATTTCGAGCAAATGGACTTGCCAGATCCTCTAAAGTGAGAGTCGTTTTATTTTGTTCTAATAGTTCGATTATGGCTTTAGCAAAGGCAAACTTATATGTTGCAGAGTTTTTACCAAAGAGGATAAGAGAACGCCATTGCGATTCAAGGCTAGGATCGTTGATTTGAAATTTAGTCAACATATAAGGTGATATCTTTAAGAAAGCTTTAGGTTTAATTTTTGAGATCGGATAAACGTTTCTATTAATGCCTCTGCAATAGGAACATCAGCAGGAGCCAGTTCCCACTTTAATAAATCTTCTATTGCTATCCATTCTATTTTATCATGATCCACCAATTTTTTTACTTCATATTTAGTATCGCAGACATAAGCGATAAGTTCAATGGCCTTTTGATCATAATGATGGATAACGGTTTTGAAATGATCTCCGACAGTTACGATAAGACCCAATTCCTCTTGAAGTTCTCTAGCTAAACATTCCTCATAAGTTTCATTTTCTTCCAGTTTTCCTCCTGGAAACTCCCAATACCCGCCTAAAGATTTTTCAGGTTTTCTACGACATATCAAAATTTGATGATCCTTTATAATAAGACCACATAATACTTTAGTTATAGCCATGAGTTTCTCGGTGATATTTAAGATTTTCTTTGTTTAAATCATGTTTGGTATTTATAGTGAGTTCACCTGAAACGGCACCAGTTAATGTTAGATCATCATTAATGGCGAAGATTCCTTTATCAAACATAACATGATGGTTAGGGCATAAGCAGATCAAATTATCGGAACTATCGTGACCATTGTGTGGTATGCCTAAAGGCTTGATATGGGCTCCCTCAGCATAATTTCCATTTTTAGTAGGGATTGAAATATTGCACACTTGACATTTGAAATCATACAACTTTTTAATGTTATGTGCGATTTTTGAATCTCGAACTATTCTTAAGATTGTACTTTCTTTTCTTTTCGTGGGTTCAGCAGAATATCTAACTTCAACTTCCTCTGCAGTATTTTCTAGTATTATTAGTTCCGCTGTATATTAATTTAAATTTGCAAATCTTAAAACCACTCTTTCCTTCTTCCTCCCAGGAGTCAACTACACTATACAGACCTGCATATGTATATCCTGATTTTGGAGAATACTTTGATTTGTGATTACTTCCTCTTATAACTCTAACGGGTAGTCCTTCATTTTGACTCTTGAGTAAGCCTGCATTTCCTCTGTTATTCCAAGATTGATCTTCAATTTGTTTACCTGTATTAGTATCATTACCACCCGCACCTGTATAAATTATTTCATCGCCTAAATCTTGATCATCTTCATAACCTCCAGAAAGTACAATTGCCGAAACACCCTCTTTTGCATTACCATCGATTCCTGCTCCCCAATTTCTATGAAAACTTGTGGGCATCATTTCTTTTCTACCTTCGAAGTGGTAACCTTCAGGGATATTGGCGATTTCGCCAAAGATTATAGGTCTTGTCATTCTTTCAATTTTCTAATTAATCCATCCCCAGATCACTGCACTAATCAAAAAATAAATTGCAAATGCAGCGATAATAACCCCGATTGCTTTTAAATATTTAAGGTTACCGTTATCATCATTTCTTAATAATTGTAGATTGAGCATAAATGCAACAGCTCCAATGCCACCACCTAGTGCGCCACCGCCAATAAATACTATGGAAAAGGGCATGACAGCTAATACTGCTTGATACCACTTTAGTTTTTCTACTATATTATATTTAAGGTTATTGATTTCTAAGACAGGTATGATATCTGGAAATGTAGCTTTTGGATATGCTTTCACAATATCTCCATTGTGATCTGGTACTAGAAAAGGTTTTCCTTTTTCAGTGGACCGCTCCACGAGTACTTCGTCTTTGTATAATGTTTGTTTACCTGTCCAAAAAGACACTTCTATTTCAAAGTTAGAATCGGAGAAATCTGGTAAGGTAAATTGATGTTTCATTTAACGTTATTATTTGTTCTCAAGATATTTGTCGGGATCGCTTACTTTAGCTTCTCAGCGATTGCAATTTTTTAATTTAGGATGTTATCTATCCATTATGTATTAGATATACTGCTTATTTTTTTGTGTAGTCATATGATCTTGCCTTTAAATTATAAGTGTAAAGTCTTTTAGACTCCCTGTAAAATTCAAAATAGAAGTCAAATGAACCGCCCACTATACCTTTGCCTGGTATGTATACAAAACGATCTATACCGCGGGGATAATTCCATCCGTCCACGATATTCCATGAAGCATATGTCCAAAATTTATAAGCTTTCTCTTTACCAATTGTAAATATATCTGACAGATACATCCTCATATATTGTTCGTTTGTTCCAAACGGTACCATTGCACTTATATTTTGATTGTAAAAGTAAACTGTCATGATAAAGGGTTCTCTGGGGAAGTCTTTCTTGTATATCTTCTCCATATCACGGATTGAAAGCTGGGTTTGCCCGATATTGATTACATTCATAGGTGTATTAAAGACGGTATTGTGATTTGCAAGACCGAAATACTGTGTAAAACAAAAGTTAGCTAAATAATAACCATCTTTTTCCTTCTTGACCAAAAGTATATCAAAGCGAGGCCCAAGCTTTAAGTAATGTGCAAAAGGTCCTTTAAAATATCTATTATAATCGGCAGGTTTTATAAAATTATCTGATGCAATATTTTCAATATTGATTTTTGTCCATAAACCTTTGTCATTTAGATTTGGAGGTAAAACAGAAATTAGTACCAAACCTTCTTGTTCTGGCAATATGATATTGAAAAGTTCAACGGTACTAGCAACACGATATAATGAATCCATCTTTAATGTATACCTTGCTACATCAAACGAGTGTTTCAAACTATCTAATAATATGTATTTCTTCTGTCCATAGGATGAATGTCCTATTGCACAAATAATACATACAACTATTATAATTCTCTTTATGATAATTTGACTATAATTCATCCCTTTTCTTGCTTCCATTTTTTAAATTTTTCTATCGCGTAAAAGCAAAATAAATCACATTAAACCAACTTAAGATGCTATGAAAATAGCCCGAAGGGTACATTTGTTTCTGCCCCATAAGGGTGCAATAGATCTTAGATATAATCTTTCAGTATTAAAAATTAATCCTATTTTGTTTGACATCTATTTTACTTTTTCGGTAATGTTAGCTTAAGTGGCAACGTATAGTTAACGGCTTTTTTTACACCATCAATTTCAGCTACTTTCCAGTTTTTAGCTTCAGAAAGTTTTTTTACGACGTGGTCATCCAAACCATAACCCATACTATCTTTAACTCTAATATTTGTTAAATTACCTTCAAGGTCAACTGTAAAGATATATTCGCCTCTGAGTTCTTTTTTACCAACTTCTTTTCGAGTCGGAAGTTTCATCGTTTTAGTGAAATCTAATGCCGAGCCCATAGGGTTATTTGATTGTGCCATCCCATTTAAAGAAAATGCTAGAAGCGATATTACTATCATTAATTGCTTTATCATGATTTTTTTGTTGTTGTATTTGAATTGTACTTTTAAATCGTCATTTTGGAAATGGAAGTAATGTAAATTGGCTATTCATATTTACTTATTATCCATTTTTCGTAATCTGTTATTCTTATCAGTTATAGCGAAGAAAATAACGTAAAACCAGCTAAAAATCCCATGAAGGATAGCATATCCCAATGATCTGTTTCTATCCCACGAAGTCACTACAGCTATCATAGAACCTAATCCAACCCCTGATTGGGTAATTGTTTTAACAGTTGTGTTTGTGGTCTCCTGTCCAAAAACAATAGTGGTCAGTGACATTAAAAATGTAAGTAGCGCTAGCTTTTTCATATTTCTAGTTATTATTGGCGGTTTTCTCTTAAATCATTTTTTAATGTTTCTATGCTCATAAAACCACACTCTGTATATTATTTTCTCAACTCTTCTTGTCTTAATAGTTTTCTAGAAATATCAAAAAATACTACTTTCGAAGGAAGGTATTCTGTCGGGTCAACCTCAAATTGGTCACATAGTCCTGATAGTTTTTGTGAATGCACTTTTTCTACATCATAGTATGTGTACAGCATATTATATTCATCAGATACATATATCACTTTAAATGCAGATTCGCAGGACAAGCCATTGCCACTAGAGGCGATTACTCTTCTAATTGCTCTAAATCTATCTTGATATTTTTTCCATTCAGTTTCAGGACGACCAGTTTCTTGTAAGGCATCGATCAAACAATCATTAGCTTTTAAACTAACTGGATTTACTGACAGTATCTTTTTTGCTTCGAGTATTAGACCTTCATAATTTTCTTCTTTTTGGAGTTTATTTAATGCTCTTTCATCGGGTTGATTTTTTAAATAAGCATCTTGAAAAGAAAAGCCATAGTATATTAGTGCATACTCGTCAATTGTTAACGTGTTATCAAAGTCGTTGAATCTTTGCAATAATATTGGATAGTATGTGCTCGAGTTTTTGTCTTCTACTTTTGCCTTAATTTCTGAGTAATCAATCTTTAATCCTTCTTGTGCTTTAAGAAGTATACTCATTGACAATATAAATGCAAGTATTAATAATTTTTTCATTGACTAATTGATTGATTTTTCTGTTTTACAAAAAGTATTACCGTTGCAATAATCTGAAGTATGAAAATGAGAAGTGTCAATATATCATTGATCGGATACTTTTTTAAAATTATTGCTTGTAATTGTATTACAGTTTTGAGCGCTATGTCCTAAACTTTTTTAGGGATTAAAATTCATGGGCAACTCCATGGTGATATCTATGTTTTTTCCTTCTTGCACACCTGGTGTCCATCGTGGCAAGGATTTTATAAAGTTAAGAGCTGCATCGTCCAGGATTGCATTTACGCTTTGGACCACTTTAGCATCTTTCACTCTACCGGTTTTGTCTACCACAAATTTTACTATTACTTTTCCTCTGCTGCCCTGGGCTTCATTAGGATAGATGAGGTATTCACTTACATATTCCGAGAAGGTTGATTTGCCTCGGTTGAAAACTGGCGCTTTTTGTAGCGCCTTAGACTCTAATACACGTTCTCCATTTTTTATAAGAAACCGTATTTACCTTTTCCTGCTGACGGGTTATCTTACCATCGCTATCCCACTCAGTTATTTTGGTAGGCTCATTTTCTTCAAATACCATCCAGCGATTTTTTTTACCTTTTTCATCCCACCAAGTAAATTCTCCATCTCTCGTTTCGGGTTCTAGTGTGCTGTACCAGCCATCCATCTGCATGATTCCATTTGGATAGTAATCCTGCACGCGTATTGGTTTCTTCTTTACCTCACGATATATGACACGGTAGAAATGCTTGTTTTCACGATCTGTCTTTTCCCATTTGGCATTATAATAAATCGTATCTCTGCTTTGTGCGTTTGCTTTATTAAGGATAAAAAAGCTTGCTGCAATTATTATCGATATGGATATACCCAGTGTATTCGAATTTATTCTATTCATCATTTATATAACCTTTTAACTCTACCTTTACTCTATTATAGATCTTGATTTCATTTTATACGTCAATCTCTTTCTAACTTCCTTTTAGCCTTTCCTATTAAGCGTTCGTCCATAGCTTTGTGGATCAGGTAAAGGGCATCATTAACTTCTTCACCATTGTCATTCTTAAATTTTCTTGATTTCCTTAATTTCTTAAATGCACCTTTCAGCATTCCACTAACCTGGTAAATTGTGATTCCTTGATTCAATGGAGAGGGGAGACATCTGGTGAGTTCTGATTCTGAAAATATTGTTCCTATCTCTAAATGTTTAATAGCGAGAATTACATAACTTGCTGTATTTTTTAGGCCTTCCTCTCCAACATTATCCGAAGCAGTATAAGGTCTATCTTCGATTAACTTTTTTGTTGCTTCTGGCAGATCATCCCATAAAGGATACGTTGTTTCATCTTTTTGAAATTTGTCATGGTCTAACCCGTAGATCAAGGGATATGCTTCTATCAGTTGTAATGTCAATTCACGATCATGTGCTTCAACGCCTTTATATACCACGTTTTTGCCTAACAAAAGTAGATCTATTTCATCTTCAGTAAGCTGAAAATGGAGTCTAAACATCTTACTTTTAGCTATAAATTTCTCTTCGTTATTCATGGTTCCAAACTGTAATATCTTCAAAAGCTTTTGGGGACAGTCGTATTCGCACTTGTGTGTTTGTTGAGTCGAGTATGGTTATAGTATCTCCATCTGCAACTTGGACGACTTTATTTTTGATGTAATTAAATATGAAAATGGAATGAGTAGTATAAAAAAATTGCTCAATCTATTTAAATTTTGCTTTTAAATCATCATATGTCTCTGATGTTTCATCAGTCCAATTGGAATCGTTAAGTAATTCTTTAATATTAACTCTTAGGAGTTTAGCAATTTCATTTAATTCATCTATTGATGGCTGTCTTTTATTGTTTCTCCATTTTGAAATTGTTCCTTCAGATTTTTCGAAGTGTTTAGCTAATACTCTATTTTGAATTTTTTTTTCTGTGAAAATTTCATCTAATCTATTTAAGCTCATATACTATTATTTTTTTTACTAAAAGTTTGGTGTTTAACGTCAAACTTTGTATATTTGGATAGTGAATAATAAATAGCGACAATAGAAGAGATGTAATTACGCATCTCTTAACGATGTCACTCATGAAACGAAACCGTCAAATTTCACATGAGCTGATCGTGAGTTCGCCATATCTATTGAGTTTTGTTATCTTTGTGATATATTATTCAATAGGGCGGAGCTCATGTAAGTCTTTTGTGAAACTCAAATCTCGGTTTGAGGGGTTCTTGACGGTACCAGTTTCAAAAGCATTGAGTTTCGCCCTATTGGTTTTTCAACCAATTCGACCTTTCTCAAGCTTCCTGAGTGCTCATCGTTCACATAAACTTTAAAATTATGATTGAACAAAGATTAACCACCAAAAGAACCCACACCGACCAGATCCAGGATCTGAGTCCGCGGTTCGCCCATTCAAAATTATATAAGAACAAATTTTGCCCTCCAGAATAGCGAGCGGTCAATCAGATAAAAGCCCATTGAAAGAAAAAAGGGTAGAGCTATACTTCATGATGAATGAAATAGGGGCTTTAACTTATTCTTGAATAGGTTTTACCGGCTTGTTGTTAATGTTCACAATTCATACGTTCTTTATTCTCGCATGATTGCTCTGATTAACTTGACACACTAAATCTAGTAATTAAATGCAGATTTTCAAAAATTGATGTGAAAAATTAAACTTATTGTATAACAATAGGACAGGCCGGTTTTTGTTTTTTAACCCAAAGAGTGCATTGATGATGACCATATTATAACTACTTGACGAAGACGTAAAAGTGCATTTTCCTGATTTATTTTTTTAACCTGGTTTTCCTTAATACCCAAACTATGTCCAAATAGTACGGTTTTAAGGCTGCCAATTTAAACTATTTTAAAATGCAAAATACTTGCAACTGGGACAGCTATGCGCTGACCTTAAGGGAAGAAATGTCTTCGTATCTGAGCGAAAAGCCGGTCGACGTTATTAAAAAACCAACTATGATCACACTCTTACCCGAACGATTTTTTAAGCCGCTACAACTTGATCAGGCTCTAAGTCCAGCACCAAGAGCAGTACGCTATGTTGTCAACGAGCGGCCTAAACAACGCTATTACTCCCTATTGATTCGGTTATGGGAATCATCAGAGTCCTTCAGTATGGTCGTGCGTAATGATAGTACGCAGGTACTGCGGATATCCCTAATGGCGATGACAGTCCATGAAATGTACCTATTCGCACTAGGCTTGCCGGCAGACTTTCCGACGGACCAGATATTGGTGCTCGGTACGGAACGTGATCAGTTGGTGCCCTGTGATGAATTGAGGAAAAGCCCGACTTATTGTTACGAACTGGCTGTACCTGCCAATACCAAACGTGATGAATACAGACAGCGGATCTTGATTGATCTCAATAATCACTTTAAGATCTTTGTACGAGTTAAAAAACTCACCATGGTCAAAGACAGCCGAAAAGTATTGACCATAGCAGGGGAGTCTCTCGAATTGCTGTGGGAGGAAAGGTTGATCATGATCATAAGGCCAAACCTTTAGGAAGAAGAAAACCGAGAATAGACCTTGGACAAGAACTAATTAAATAAATTTTCTACCTGTGAACCCGATTCTGCCGAGGGTACAATAGACTTTTGGGATCGAGTCTACCTCGGCATGAAAAGGGGATCAGGTAGCTTTATGCCTAAAAAAGCTAAACAAATGAACTCACATATATTATATAAACAAAAACTCTGGGATTACCTCCGGGAGCTTTTCAAGCCACGAGGAGCAGACGTACTGCTGATCAGTAAGGTGCTCTTAGTGTGCTTATTCATGACATTTCATATGTTGAGTAGTGCTCAGACGCCCCGCAAGGACAGCGGGGCTGATGGGCCTATGAATCATGTGCTCCGCGGTACAGTCGTATCTGCTGTAGACAACAAACCATTGGATGGCGTATCGGTCCGAGTCGAAGCCGAAAAAGCTAGAACCTCTACCAAGAAAGACGGTACATTTAGCCTTTCTGTCGCGAGCCTGAAAGGACAGATAAAGTTTACTTACGTAGGCTATAAAACCCAAGAACTCCATTATACCGCAGGAGTATCGATAACGGTGAAATTGATACCTGATGATAATAAACTTGACGAAGTGGAGGTAGTATCAACAGGATACCAGAAGATTCCGAAAGAACGCGCTACTGGAAGTTTTGAGTTTGTCGACAATAAGCTTTTCAACAGAAAAGTGTCGACAGATTTTGTGAGTAGGCTGGAAGATGTAGTGCCGAGTATATCGAGCTCAAAATTATTTGCTGATAATAGAGGTGACCTGCTCAATATCAATGTGAGAGGTGTCAGTACATTGAGCAAAGATATTTGGCCATTAATAGTTGTTGATGGTATTCCATTTGAAGGAAAACTGGCTGAGTTTGGAATGGGTAATTTTAATAATATCAATCCCAATGATATTGAAAATATCACTGTTCTGAAAGATGCTGCTTCGGCTAGTATCTGGGGAGCACAGTCGGGCAATGGGGTAATCGTGATCACGACGAAGAGAGGAAAATTTAATGAAAAAACACAGGTTTCATTTAATACGAACTTGAGTGTTAAAGAAAAACCTGATCTATATTATTATCCTCAGATGAATACCTCAGACTACATCGATCTTCAACGATCGTTGTTTAATGCGGGAAAGTATAATAGCAATTTCAGAAAATATAACTCCAATCCTGAACCTATTTTATGGATGATGAAAGAGCAGCGTGATGGTCTAATAACAGAAGAGGCCTTAAATGATCAGCTGGATAAGCTTCGGAATATCGATATGCGCGATGATTTTATGAAATATATCTACCGCAAAGCTGTCAATCAGCAGTATAATATCCAGTTGCAGAGTGGTGGTGAAAAAATAAACAGTTTGTTTTCCGCAGGATATGACCGCAATCTAAATAGTCTGGTGACATCATCGTACGAAAGGATGGTGCTGAAATCTGCATCGCAGTTTAAGCCTGCAAAAAACCTGTTACTGGATCTTGGGATTACGTTTACAGAATCAAAAAGGAAAGAAAATTTTGATGGAGTTTCTTATCAGACAATGGGAGCTGGTTTGGCCAATTATCCCTACCTCAAACTGGTCGATGAAAATGGACATCCTAAACGGATCAATTTTAGCGGCAAAAATAAAGATTTCATCGATACCGTAGCTAATGGTCGTTTACTGGACTGGATGTTTAATCCCATTGAAGAGCTGGATGCATCGCAGCAGACGCAAAAATTGCAGGAAATTCTTACTCATCTATCTGCACGGTACCAATTTGGGTTTGGACTGAACTTAAATGCTATGTACTCTTATCAGCGGACCAATAATCCGATTGAAGACTGGCGGGGTATGGAATCTTATAAAATGAGAAATGAACTGAACTACTATGCCAATTGGAATCCTACAAAAGTAACGTGGAATCTGCCCTTAGGAGACTATATGTTGATCAATCATTATAGCAGTAATGTGCATCAGGGCAGACTAAATGCCGAATATAATAAACGGTGGAAAGACCGCCATGAACTGAGTATGCTAGTGGGCTATGATGTACGGCAGCTTCGAAAGAATCTTTCTATCTCTCAATATTATGGATATGACCGAGAAACAGGAAGTTTTCAATCGGTGCAATACGGAAGGTCTGTTCCGGTGTTAAACGGTAAGCAGGGGGTCAATACATTGATCGACCGCAATAGGATCGAATCGACGGTCAACCGGTATGTTTCATACTATGCAAACGGCTCATATACTTATCTGGACAGATATATAGTGAGCGGTAGCTTTAGGAAAGATGCTTCCAATCTGTTTGGTGTTAAGTCTAATGACCGCGGCCAGCCATTTTGGTCTGTAGGTGGAGCTTATATTCCAACAAATGAAGCTGTTTTTGAAAATTTACCGTTTCAGTTTCTAAAATTTCGCGCCACCTATGGATACAATGGCAATGTAAACAATTCCATTGCAGCCTATCCTGTCATCACCATTATGAGTGAACC
Organism: Sphingobacterium sp. MAE; assembly: GCF_056711605.1. Lineage (NCBI taxonomy): Bacteria > Pseudomonadati > Bacteroidota > Sphingobacteriia > Sphingobacteriales > Sphingobacteriaceae > Sphingobacterium > Sphingobacterium sp. MAE. The sequence continues at coordinate 2,145,124 of NZ_CM160044.1, forward strand.
ACATTACACCACGGGTCAAAACTATGCCATTATGACAACTCCACCAAATCCAAAATTGCGATGGGAGCGAGTAGCTAATTTAAATTTTGGTATGGATTTTACACTGAAAGGTAATCGGTTAAGTGGAAGCGTAGAGTATTATCTGAAAAACAGCAAAGATCTGATTTCCAATGCGCCGTTGGATCCAACAACCGGTTTTTCAACACTCAGCGTCAACTATGCAAATCTGAAAGGTAAAGGATGGGATATCTCCCTGCACAGTATACCGTGGCAGACCAGCAACTGGCAGTGGGACAATCATATTGTATTCTCTTACAATAGAACAAAAGTGGCAAAAGCTTACACCGATCCTTCGGATTACAGCTCGCTGTATATGGCAGGAGCAGGGAGCAGTATTACGACACCTTTTGAAGGAATGGACCTGTATAGTTTGCTCACTTATAAATGGGCAGGGCTGGATCCTGAGGACGGTAGTCCTCGAGCTTACCTCAATGGGCAGGTTTCCAAAGACTATTATGCGGTCATCGCGCAGCAAGTGAGCGAACTTGAAAATCAGGGTTCGGTAGTGCCTTTATACTTTGGTAGTTTTCGCAATAGTGTACGATATAAAACTGTTGAACTATCGTTTAATATAGGCTATCGACTAGGACATGTTTTTCTGAGAAATAGTTTTAACAATGATTTTTTCCTCTCCAATGGACTGGGGTATGCTGATTATGGAGATCGCTGGCAAAAACCGGGTGATGAGCTACATACAGATGTGCCTGCATTTACGTATCCTAACGATCGAAGTGCAAGTACCGTATATCGAAATTCATCTGCATTGGTGGAAAACGGAAGCCAGATCAAATTAAGGGATATACAGTTAAGTCTGCAGCTGCCTGTATTGGCACGCTATGGATTTAAAAATTGTAGACTCTATACTTACTTTGAAAATATAGGTACGCTCTGGCAGGCAAGTAAGCGTAAGATAGATTCGGAATATGGTATCCATATTCCAGATCCAAAAATGTATTCTTTAGGCCTCAATTTTAATCTATAATAACCATGATAAATAAACAATTCATGTTAATAGCCCTCTTGTCGTTGTTGGGATTGACCTCTTGTGAAAAATTTCTTGATGAAAAACCCGATATCAAATTGGTTGTTCCAAAAAGTTTGGACGATGCAGATTTACTGCTGAATGATTATACGACGATGAACGATAATTACCCGTTATATGGTGAACTTGGTAGTGACGACTATTTCCTGACCAAAGAACTTTGGGAAGCGTCTCCGGATATAGATCAAAGGAATACCTACATATGGGCTGACGCTCCCTACGAAGATGTGAGCCAGTGGCGAAATCCTTATAAAACGGTGTACAATGCTAATCAGGTCCTAGAAATACTTTCTAATAGCACTGCAAACAATAACGACAATCGCTTTCAGAGGATCTCTGGAGAAGCCCATTTTTTTAGAGCGTTTGCTTTTCAATTTCTGATCGAGATTTATGGTGTGGCTTATCACGCAAGTACAGCGGCAGATGAATATGGTATTCCGCTCCGATTAGATCCTGCAATCGATGAACCTTCAACCAGAGCTTCTCTAAAAGATAGTTACGATCAGGTCATCAAAGACTATAAGATTGCTGCGGCGTCTCTGCCACAGCAGAATGAGTTTGTTGGCAGACCTTTTAAAGCATCTGCTTATGCAGGGCTTAGTCGGGCATACTTATCTATGGGTGATTATGCGCAGGCCTATGCGTATGCCGATTCGTGTATGCTGCATTATTCCGATCTATTAGATTTCAATACGCTTGACCCATCTAAGAGCTTGCCTATTGCTCGTTTTAATAAGGAAGTATTGTTTCCTGCTGTGAGTAAATACGCAGGCATTATGAATGCTGATTATTGTTTCGTTGATACCGTGCTGTACCGTACATATGCTGCGGATGATTGGCGTAAAACGTTATTTTTCGAAGCATCGAATACACTGGAGGGCGCATTTCATTTTAAAGGAAATTTTGATAATGCTACTGGTAACTTGTTTGTGGGTTTAAGTACCAGTGAAGTGTTTCTCAATAAGGCGGAATCTGCCGTGAGAATAGGGAAGGTCAGCGAAGCTTTATCTACCATGAACCAGTTTCTGAAAACAAGATGGAAAACCGGCGCGTTTTCAGACTGGAAGGAGACCGATCCAGAGCGTTTGCTTGCTATGATAGTAGAGGAGCGCAGAAAAGAATTAGTATTTAGAGGCAGGCGATGGGCAGATCTGAAACGTCTGAATCTAGACCCCCGCTTTCAGAAAAAATTGATTCGAAAATTGGGCGAGAAGGAATATCAGCTTGAACCTAATAGTCCAAAATATGCCTATAGATTGTCTGAAATAGTCATTAACCTCAGTGGAATTCCACAGAATAAAAGATAAAGATATGAGTCAAAAAGAAAAAATATATAACATGTTTTCCAAAGGAGCTGTATGCTTACTGCTATTTTTTAGCATCAGCAGCTTATCTGCACAGGAGAACCGCAGATACGATTTAACTCAGGCTTTGAAGATCGGAGCAGAATTTCAAGGTCCCGAAAAAGTTGATGTAATGAGAGGTGATCTACATACGGTCGACTGGGCAAGTTTGCGGAATAAAGTGATCGTACTCGATTTTTTTGATACTTACTGCGCGACATGTATACAAGCGATGCCGCATCTGCAGAAATTGCAACAGGAGTATAGCGATAAACTTCAGGTCATTCACGTGACGTGGCAGGATAAAGCCACTTTACAGAAGTTTTTTGACAGCAATAAGTTCTTAAAAGAAAATAAGGTTAACCTTCCGATCATATATGGTGATACGGTGCTGCGCAAATTGTTCCCTTATCAGGCTGCACCACATGTGGTCATGCTGTATCAGGGAAAAGTACAGGCTATAACCTTCAATCGACTAGTCACTGCCGCGAATATTTTACAGCTTTATAAAAATGCGAGTATCAGCCTGCCGATTAAAAATGATTTCGGAACTGTTGATTTAATGGACAAAAATGATGCAGGCAAAAGGAATACTGGAGTACGAATATCGGGTTATCAGGATGGTGTGCCTAGCAAACCCTTAAAATTTGATCTAGATAGCGCATCAGGCCTATTTAAAACAACGATTAGCAATAGATCGATCTTGCGTTCTTTACTGAATATCTGGGGATTTATACAGAAACCTCCATTTTTGGCCACTCCTAATCGGGTAGTCTGGCATGTGCCCGACTCAAGTATATATGACGATTTGGGTCATAAAGGTGAAGCGTGGTCAGTAAAGCATGCTATAACTTATGAACGTCTGGATGTGGTAAAAAGGCTAGATTCTGTACAGGCAAAAATCGTACTCCATGATATTCACTCACTGCTAGGAATTCGATCCTACTGGAGTACAAAAAAAATGAAATGCTTACTACTACGCAAGAGTGCCGCGCATAAAATAGATTCTCAACACACAAAGAATGAGCAAGAGTTTGAAGGAACTGGAGTGCTCACGAGTTATATCGGTCTTTCGGGTGTGTACTTGCCAATTATCGATCAGGTAAAGAGTAAGCAAAAGATGACTATTGGAACATTTTCAAATTTGGAAGAATTGAATCAGCAACTCAATTTTCATGGTCTCGAGCTTGTAGAAGGTGTCGGAGATGTCGGGGTTTTTGTTATCGAATCTGAATAATCAAAAAGGGTATGGCTTTCTTGCCATACCCTTTCTAAAATTTGGCAAATGCCGATGTAAGACTCTTAAGCCCGATCCTTTAACTTAACATTTGCAGTAGCGGCACCGTTGTGTAAAGCGTCAACCATTTCCTCAAGCAACGCTTGAGTAATGACAGGTTTGTTCGCTCCACTAGCATTTGCTTGAATAGCACAGATTTCTTCTGCGCCTGGACAAGACGGCTGGCTTGATTGAAATGTATAGTCATTTGGATTTGTCGGGTTAGGACCTGTAAGTGAATACCAAGCCATAATGACCTCCTTTTTTACTATATTTAATTAGGTTTATAAATTGATCACAATACGTTATCAGCGTATTGGCCCCCTGCAACTTCCAAATGGAGGTTGCTTTTTTTGGCTTTAGGACTCCTTATTTGACCAAAAACTTTTTCCCCGTACCATAATCTGGGGAATGTCGTAAATCTACGTCCATGTGCATCGCGCACTGGACCGGCGCAACAGCAGCTTCCTAATAAAGACCTGCGGTCTACCGAGATCTGTACAGCAGTCCTGCAGCTCGTAGCTGTAGACTTGCAGCTCATCCCAGAGCTAGCAAAGCGCTTTCTTTTTGGCTGCCTGCCAGATTGTCCCGTACTATTTTGCTGCTGTCGCTTCATGTTTAAAAATCTAGTTTATAACCTGAGATGCTTGAGGTGAACTTGGGTTCTGCTTGTATTATACTGGTATCGCTCTCGTTGACGTACACCTCCTGCATCTTATATGTGATCAATCTGCTAACCACCAATGGGAGAGGAGACATCCGTAGTTGTTAAATCGATCAACTAAAGTAAAGTTAGGGCTAGAAGGGGCGGTTTGGAACTACGAATTCGGAGAAAATGAACTACAAATTTGGAGAAAATAAACACTAAAATCATAGCATTGGAACTACGATTTTAGTGTGTAATACCACTGATGTGGAAGGGTTAGCAGTCAGGCTCGAAATATCGATATATGGAGGTAGAGGTTTGTCGAGTACTTTAAATAATGATACTGCTGTAATAATTAGCGGTCATTCCTAAAAAGCTACTTTTATCTGCTGTACTGCAATTGATGTATACCTCGGGATACAGTTCTAATAGTTTGATTTTCCTTTCACGCGCTGTAAGTATAATGAATCTGCCCCGTAGCGATCGTTGCTTCAATACATCGGCTCCAAAATACTTCATGTGCTCTTTAAATTTGAGATATTCTGTTGATAGTTTCAATAGGTTGTCGCTACTGATATAGGCTACCACTGCATCATGATCGACTTCGAAATAGCAGTGATCTATTTTTTCATTGTGAAAGATAAACTGCTTTTTGCAGATGAAGTCAATCACTTGATTAGTATGGTCCTCGCGTTTGATAACGATACCTTCAAGGACGATATAGAGATCTAGTAAGCCGGCATTAAGTATCCTACCTTTTTTATAAGATTTAATTTCGACGACTTCGCGAAAACATTTCCATAAATCTGGTGATACTGGAGCAATCTCTTGAAGGGTATCAAATAGTAGATTTTCATGTTTTGATATTTCCATCATTATTTCTTTTGGTTATTATATTTTATTGACTGGAATATGTTCGCCTCCCACATGTTGGTCAACAAGATGATGGGAACAATAAACTTGTCCCGATCAGTGCTTATATTTATACCGGATATGGATCATAAGGGGTGTAATGGTTATTATGCATGAGCTGTGATGTTGATTGACTAGATTATCTAGGCCAATAATAACGAGTTCTTTTTGATCGGGTACGTCATGCTCGGCTTGGGTATCTTTGATAAAGGTGACAGCCAGTCCATGCTCCCACGACCGAGCGATAGCATGGGCAAGAGCATTTTTGAGTGATGCAGGCATCAGCAGTAACTGCTGATGTTGATTGACATGTAAGTTAAATTTACTATTCATCCATCCCGTAAAATCAGACCGTAAAAATTGGCACTCCAGCACTAAATCTATTGCTAATAATCCAAATACAGCGTATTGGACATAGGCAACGCCAAATTCATCAAATGATTGTTTCATAAAAAAGGTATTAATATATAATCCAAATTTCTTTAATAAATGTGCGTTTTTGCATACTCAAAAAAGTTACGACGTTTAAGATGGTTATTTTATAGCTTAACGTTGACATCTGGATGTTATCATGGTATGTTTTTGAACTTAAGTTTGTAACGAAAGATTAAAAAACGGTTTATAATTAAATTAAAATTGTGGATTTCTTAGATTTTATTTTTTTTATTATTCATATTAATGCTACTTTTGAGTTAATCAATATTTCTCATAAGTTATTATTATTCAAATCTAATCTTATGTTCCTTAAAATTTCAGCTTCTAAAAAGAATCGAACCATCTTTTATATCTGTGTTTTTATCGTCTTCCCAGTTGTTTATAATAAGTTGGGATATCGGTTGATCTGGAATAATCTGGAAGTTTGGAGCATGGGGTTTGTATGGCTCTATTTAATCATGTCGGTCTATCTATTTGTGAGTATAGTCTATATATCCTATGTACGTTATTGTTTTGGAAGAAGGTTGGAAAATGATATTGTACAACGGAATATTCATCTAAAGAAATTAATGTATTACGGTTGCGCTGTGGCTCCGGTACTGCTTGTTTTTATAGCATTTACATCATTATGGATTTGGGATAGGGATGAATTTTGGGATATATTGTGGATGAATATGATCTGGCGAATCTCCATTTTAACGCTTGTAATGTTAGGAATAGCTTATCTATTTGATAAAGATAGTGCTTGGGCTATTCGCGTTTATAAAAGAGAAATCGTCGAAGTCGTCAAGGAAGTGACGGTGAAAGAAGAAGTGGTCAAAGAGGTCATCATCAAGCATGAGGTGATTAAAGAAATATATGTGGAAACCAGAACGCAAATTCCGACTCCGGCGACTCATGATGACGGATCACGATTACCACAGAAAATTGCTTTGAATGAAATGTACACGTATTTGGTCCATGTGGCCGGTATCGGTCCGCTGTATAAAGATCTGTGGATGATCCGTTTTTTTGATATTGTTGGGGTGAAAACGCAGCATAGGCAACGTCATGTTATTTTTTCAGATGGATCTGTGGTGCTGTGTAACCATATCATGAGGGCACTGGAAGAACAAGGGTTGCAACATTGGTTGGTTAAAATATCGGATAACTATATGATCAACATGCTGTTGGTAGACTTTCCCTATTATAAAAAAGGATCTCAGCTGATATTGCATACAGAATCGATGATCGGACTGCAGCGCAAAATGCGACCTGAAGATATTTATATGATGTTAACTTTTGGTAAAGGGATCTCGGACAAAAAGATTAAAGTCTTTTGGGAAAATAGAAATTCTTTAGTGCATGATGGTTGGGATACATGGATTCCGATACGGAAGTAATGATTTCGATCACGTCCTTTTAGGTCAAAGAAACAGTCCTCTCCAGCTGTTTCTAATGGAATCAGTTAAAGCAGGAGCTTTCTGATTTCCTCTTCGGGCAATCCGGTATAATCGGCAAATATGCTGATGCTGACATACTGATTGGATTTTAGTCCGTAGCAGTCACGGATAGCCTGAAAGATTTTATAGGTGTGCTTTTCAGTGCGTCCCAAGATCGCTGCTGCTTCTTTGGGATAGATACATAGACGATATTTATTTTTCATTGTAAGTTTACTTTGAGGGATGATCTGTCGATCAGATCATCGTGTGAATGAATATGGATGGTGCGCTACCATAGACAGACATTCTCTATTAAACCATCTGCTAGGCAAGTATCAAGCATTGATACCGTATGGGTAAAGCTTGTTTGCCTATGTGCGGTATTGAAATAGCATAAGTGTATAGTAAGTGCGTGGTAAGTGTATCAAACACCCTGTTTTAATACTGTATCTATTCACTATCTATGCTTTATATATGCTTATGCCATGCTTTATCGATGCCTAACATCTACTTGACCGATGCGTCATTACGCTTCAATTTTGCAAATCAGGTTTAATTCCTCTCCAGAAAAATGCTGTTATTGGTTATTCATTTACTAAAATAAGTTTTTCCTTTAGAAATCAGTTTTATTCCTAATGATTTAGATTATTATCGCCTGAGATTAAGTAAAACGGTATCATTATTCCCCATATTTCCGCCTATCTCCACTTTTGGACCTACTGCTCCTGGATGGATAGCCATCTTCGTAATGTCAAAACAATAAAGTCATGGCAAGAGTAGAAAGTTTAATCAAATTAAAAGGAACGATCGGGGATCTTTCCTTTTACAAATCAAAAAGTGTGGGTTACCAAGCACGTATGAAAACCGGTGTTTCGGGTGACCGAATTGCGAACGATCCGGCATTTGCCCGTACCCGTGAGAATGGGAGTGAGTTTGGCCGGTCACAGCAGGATGGTAAAAAGCTGCGTGAACTGCTGCGCGATGTGCTGTTTGAAAATGCGGATAATAAATTCAGCCAACGTTTAGCAAGCCGATTGCTCAAAGTTATTCAGATGGATTCGGTGAATATCCGCGGGGAAAGGGTGATCGTGCCTGAAAACTTGGTCTTACTGGAAGGAATGGAGTGCAATCAACGATCCAGTTTGCGCGCCATCACCTTAAAACCCTTTACGGTCACGTACGACCGGTTTACCGGTGATGGATTTTTTTCATGCCCGCAGCTGATTCCCAACCTGCACATCGCCAAATTGAGTGGCGCTACCCATGTGCAGTATACGCTGGTGCTGCAGGAGTTTTCGGGAGATGAATTGGATCAGCGCCCTATCATCCGTAGATCTGCTTACATCAAACTGGGAGAAATGCTGCCTATGGATCTGGACATCATGGCTTCGCTCGATGCTGATCCTGAAAAAAGTGTATTGGTTTTGGTAGGTACTGGCTATTTTCAGATGGTCAACAATGCCTACTATCCGCTGGCCAATGGACAGTATAATGCGCTGACCATTAATCAGGTGATCATGCCTTAATCTAAGGTGATGATGTCGTGAAGGATATTTTCGGGAGGCAGGTGGGTTTTTACTAACCGCTGCCTCCCGATATATCCCTTCTGATCAGAACAAATTGTCTATTTAATGATAACGATGAAATATAGAATATGTCAACTAAACAAATCTTGCATCTCCAACGGACTTATGGAGCACAAGGTACAAATGGCGCCCTGACCTATGATGGTGAGCTGGTATGCCATACGATTGAACTGCCCTGGCGTAATAATCTGCGTCGGCTCAGCTGTATTCCCGTAGGTACCTATAAACTGGAAAAAAGAACATATACCCGACATGGGGAACAGATCGGTATTCCTGCGGTATTGGGAAGGGAAGCAATATTGATCCATGCTGCCAATGATGCGCAGAAAGAGCTTTTGGGCTGTATCGCTCCTGTGACAAAATTAACAGCTGAAGGTTGCGGTACGGAGAGCCGTAAAGCGCTGGAAAAGTTAAAAGCTTTGGTGTATTCGCTGTGGGATATGGATCAGGAAGTGTTTTTACATATTAAATAGTGACGAGTGAAGAAGTAACGGAGTAACGAGTGACGGAGTAACAGAGTAACTAGTGACAGAGTAACGTAGTGATCGAGTAACGAAGTGACGAGTAACCAGTAACGTAGTGATGGAGTAACAGAGTAACTAGTGACGGAGTAACGTTTTCTAACATCTAACCTTCTAACCTCATAACCCTCTAATCATTTAACCCTCTAACCCTCTAACCCTCTAACCATTTAACCTTCAAACATTAAACAAAATGAAAAAAATAATCAATAAAATCGGTCAGGTCTTGCAGGTGATCCTGCTAGCACCTGTTAAATTGCCAGGAAAGGCACTGCATATCATCAAATATATCGCGCTGGGGCTTGGTATAGTAGAGACGGTGCTGGATGATCCGGACAAAAAGGAAGCGGAGGAGTCTCCGCCGGATGAGTCTATTGTGCAGCAGAAAGAAAAGGAGGTATCCGATGAAATGGAATGATATCCGATTGGGTGCAATGGGTGGCACGCTGTGCTCGATCTGGGCTTCATTCTCTTTTGGCGATCTTGCGCAGACAGTATTGATGGCTGCAGTAGGTACGGTGGTCAGTTTTGTGACGAGTAGACTGCTTGGGAGAGTGGGCAGGCGAAGAGGGAAGTGATTTTGTTTGTGCCAATTTTGCAATTGATTAGCCAAATTAATGCACTCCGTAATGGGGTGCATTTTCCTTTTATGATAAAGATGACTTTTCTGCAGCAACATTTGGTGAGACATATCTGTGGTATACTTACTTATGTCACTTATAGTTTTCTATCCGTCTCTTCTTTAATTTTTTTCAGAGCAGAAGCAATAATTTGATGCATATCATAATATTTATACTCTGCTAATCTTCCTCCAAAAATTATATTAACATCTTTTTTGGATTTTTCGTGGTATTTTCTGTAAAGTTGATTATTGTTTGTGTCATTTATCGGGTAATAGGGTTCGCTGTCTACTTCATAGTTTTTAGGGAACTCATAAGTAATAACTGTTGAAGGTGAATTGGAAAATTCGAAATGCTTATGTTCAATGATTCTAGTGTAAGGCACCTGAATATCGGTGTAGTTCACGACAGATGTTCCTTGGAAATTATCACAAGGTAATATTCTTTGTTGAAATTCTAGGCTTCTATAATCTAAATAGCCAAATTCAAAATTATAAAAGGCATCTATTGGTCCAGTGTAAATAATTTTTGTAGCTAATGAAGTGAAATATGATCTTTCTTTAAAAAAGTTAGTTAATATTTTAACATCAACATTCGCCAGAAGTTTTTCGAATAGGGGATTGTAGCCACCTACAGGAATTCCTTGGAAAGTATCTCCAAAATAATCATTATTAAACGTAAATCTTAGCGGTATTCTTTTCAGAATTGATGCGGGAAGCTTGTCAGTTGATCTTCCCCATTGTTTCGTAGTATAGCCTTTTATTAATTTTTCAAAGATATCTTGACCTACTGTTTCAAGGGCATGGTCTTCAAGAGTTTTGAAATTAGATGGACAAGGTATTCTCTGAGATTCCAATATATCATAGGCTTGCGCAGGGGTAGAAATCTTCCAAAGCTGAGCAAACGTGTTCATGTTAAATGGCAAATTGTAAATTTCATTTTTATAATTTGCGATAACCGAATGTCTATAATTATTGAAGGATAAAAATTTATTAATATATTTCCAAACCAAGTCATTATTAGTATGGAAAATATGGGCCCCGTATTTGTGAACGTTTATATTATTTATTTTTTCACAATATAGATTACCGCCTACGTGATTACGTTTATCGATAACTAAGCAACGAAACCCTAATTTTTGTAATTCATAAGCGCATATAGATCCAAATAATCCCGCGCCTACTATCAAGTAATCATATTGTTTTTCCACATTATGCGATTTGAAATTAAAACTTTATGATAATATATTTAAAGTTATTTTGAATTTAAAACAGCTAAACCAATTCCGGCCAATCCATCGTTGATTGCAAAGCTACCATCCATAATGCGCGATTGTACTTTTTGGATGGCAGAAATGAAATCGATTTTTAATTGCACTGTTTTAATAGTTGGTGCAAATATTAAGGAATGTAAGTTTTCTTTAATAAATTTATCCGTATCGCTACAATCATCAATATTAGTAAGGATGCTATTTCTTAGATTTGACAGATGCTCTGTAGTTGGATTTTTATGTGTTTCATAAAATTTCATTAAAATATAATAATCATAATCTAATTTTTTGGTGTGGTTTGTGAAGAAAGTATTATCGATTGTTTTTAGCAGCTCAGATACTCTAAGTTTAAATTGTTGGATGTTTGAAATTGCGATCAAGAAATACAATATTGCATTAATCTCTAGTGTGGATAAATGATAAAATCCGTTGAAGTTTTCATATATATCCAATACTTTCTTAATCAAAGAAATTTTCAGTGTTTCAATACTCTCTTTGTTGCGTAATACAAATATTCCTACCCATGCAAGTTTTGAATTATCCTGAATATTCTTTGCAATTTCAGGATTAAAAGAAGACAGCATTTTATCGATTTCTTCTAACAATGAGCTAAAGTCAGGTTCAATAAATCTTTTATTAATCAAATAAGATATTCCAATGCCAATTTCAAAAAGGTTAAAAAGAGCAATTTTTTTAGTCTTGAATTTGACAAATAGTTCACGTACGGTGTCATCAGCCATCGATTTATACTGGTCCTGGCCACTCAGCTTTGCAAATTCGTAAAAGAAGGCCGAAATTCCTAACTTTCCTTCCAAAAAGCTATAAGAGGTTACTGCAGGGTAATAAAGTAATAAGGTGTTGGAGACAGCAAATAATTCTTTGCTATTACTGATATTATCTTTCATTATTTTTGGAGACAATGGTAAGACGGAAAAAATTAATTAACGATGGAATATGGTAATCGAAATTAAAATAATTTCTTTTTGTTATTATGTTTTTTGTTAAATCTTTTATTGTTTTTTTATTATTTAGTTTTTTAGATAAGTCGTTGTAATCATTATAAAATATTCCAAAATTAAATTTTTTAGCGATTGACTGTGTTGCAACAATATGGCCATTATTGTCTTTTTGTATAACAGGAAGCCCTGCAGCCGCAAGTACAGAAATCCTTGCAGGGATATTTAAATCATCCCAACCCGCTAGTGCTATATTTCCTTTATTACTACTGTTAAATAAATGTAGCCAACCAGCATCATATTTTGAAAATTCTGAAACCCAGTTTGAATTACGGCAGTGCGAATGTATGTGGAAATGATTAGGAAAGTTATTTTTAAGCTGATTTATGATATCTTTATTTTTTTGATGGTAACTTTCGGTATACAGATGTAAATGGATATTGTTATTTGCAAGCGCTTGCATATCATTAACATTAATTCCAATCATTCTTCCGGCTACGACTGTATGTACACCACCTTCGGTTCCGGATAATTTTGGGGAAAAGTCATCGGTAAAAAAATCTTTATGTGGTAGGTCCCCATCTAAGATGAAAGTTTTGCTTTCACTCATTGTACTTTCAGGCAAAAATTGTTCATACCAGTTTTTACATTCTTCATTTATATATATTCTTCCGTCTGCATAATGGTACAAATGAATTAACTTTTTCCATGTGCCAGCTGCAATGGATACCTGGGGACTTTCTTTATAATGCCAGACAAATGGGATATCAGGAAAGCTTTTTACCACTTCATATGCTAAATCAATTGCGCAAAAATTTAATAAAGCGTAAATTATATCTGGTTTTATTTTTTTTATTTGATTTTTATAGTCATCTAAGTTGACATATTCGATATTTCCAAAAGGAATAGGACCAATATTTATATGGGAATAAGGAGGGCGATTTATCCATAATCCAAAAAGTTGATGGCCTTCCTTTTCAAGGGAAAAAATTCGCTCAGGATTATAACCAAGTTCGCCTACGATCAGAATTTTTAACCCACTGGATTTATTTGCAATATCTTTCCCAATGAATTTTTCATACATTTTGGTCTCGTCAATAAATTTATCATCAGACGCTTTTATTTTTAAAGGTTTTTTAACGCCATAAAAATTGCGGTAATAATTTAAATTTCCACCATATTGCTCAGACATTATTTTATGTCTCTGATAAGGGTGTGAAGTCCAATAGCACGTAATCTTTTTTGTGGGATAGAACGCTCCTCTAAATGTCAATTTTTGCCAAAATGTATAAAATAGATTTTCTGAAACCCATTCGTTGCGCTCTACCCATCTATCGTCTGTTTTTCTGTGAGCGACTTGAACGAGTTGTAACGAATAGTTGCTTCGGGTAGTTTTTGTTTCAAAATCGTGCGTAATGGTCAGTGAGTTATTAGATTCATATTGCATTCCATTAAACGCGAGAATAATATTTTCCGATTTTTCAAGTGCTTCAAAAAGGACGCTTAGATGTGCTTCATAAAAGTAGTCATCTGAAGGAAGATATGCAATGTATTCGTATGATGCAATCTCAATCCCTTGATTTATTGAATAGCCTATCCCTTGGTTTTCGTCATTTTTGATATGTTTTAATGTAAAATCCTTTTTATTCGTTGCGCTCTTAATATATAAATCTGTTTCGTCTGTTGATCCGTCATCAATAATTATCAATTCCCAATCTTTAAAAATTTGTTTTTCAAGACTCTTTATTGCGCGTAGAATGAAACTTGATTGATTATAAGTAGGCATTATTACGGAAAATCCCTTCATAAATATTGGTCTTATTAGTTATTTGTTAAAGTAGGTTAGTTATATATTGATTCAAACAATTGATGTGTTAATCTAAAAGATTTCCTTAGCTTGTTATTATGCTAACTTAAAATATTTTTTGTTTAAATACAAATTGTTTTGAATATTGAATGCTTTTTTTTAATTTAGTAAAAATAACCAATATGAAAGCCTCAAGTAAATTATCTTTTGCAGACCTTGAACGGGAATTGTGTTTGGAAAATTCACCTTTTGAGAAACTGGAATTCCTTTCCGCAATTACTGGTGGAGCGGGAGCTGATGTTAATGACTATCTGTATTATTTCCAGTCGCTTGGATTTAGTTTAACAATAGATAATAATGGAAATTATCATTATAATGGAGGTTACGATGGAAACCAGGTCGTTCCAACAAATTATAATATGAGTTATCAAGGAATGTACGGAGGATATTACTCATTTAATCCATGGGTTAATATAAATAATAGTTGGGTAATTTACGCACCACCTGTTTATAATAATAGTTACGATCCTTGGCCCAGAGATGCGAATGGTAATATAATCATGACATATACCAACACACTTACCTATGGTTACGGTATAAATAACGGTACTGCTATCATGGGCGAATATGAAATTGTACTTAATGGGTATACTTTTAAATTGTATAATGTGGACTTGATTTATGATTATTCTATAGGTTATCGTCAACCTACCCCTAATGAAAGATATAATTGTTTTGGATATGCAGCTGGTTTAGATGGATTATGGTTTGCTAACAATATGAGCACTAGTGGAGACGAGGCAGCTCTAAATTTTAATGCATTTCTGAGTATGTTTTATGAACAATGTTCGCAATCTGAAGGAGAGATGATCGTACTGTATGAAGATAGTAATATGACAAGCCCATATCATGCAGCTATACGAAATTCGAATGATACTTACGATTACAAAATGGGTGGTGGAGAACTTAAAGAGGATATTTCATACGCTGAAATGAGAAAAGTAAGAGGACCTTATGAGTTTGGACCTTCTCGATTCTACAAACTGAAACAGACATTTCGTAGATAATTATAGTGAAGAGTCTTGTTACGTCGTATTGATATGTTTGGATTGTCCTTAGAATATAATAATATACTACTTATTATCTTATAAAATTTAGTTAAACCATGAGAAATTATAAGCTCCAGTTTTTTTTTATTTTAATGAATGTTTTCGTTTGGACTCGATCTTATGCACAAGATCAGCGCCATAAAGAGGAAACTATAAAAATGGATATTAACTATAAACCCGGGGTAAGCACCTCATTGATTTATCTCAATTTTAAAATACTCGATACTGCCAATAATCATATATTTAAACTTCACCCTGAGATCCGGTATATTGCTGTTTCTTTTATACAAGATCGCCCTGAAGTTATTTGGGTTCGGGATAATCCCGATAGTAGATCGTACTATGATATGTCTTTTAAAGGTGATTCGTTAGATATATTAAATAAATATGGAACCATTCATTTTAGAGCACCCGAAATCTCCTTACATCAGTTGATTAGAAATCAAAAGTTCAATTTTCCGACGCATTGGGAGATAGGAGAAACTATTTATAAAGATTCAATTGTTTATTCATTAGGTTATAGTACTGGTGAACAAACCGAGGTAGTTGCGAATGGTATGGCAGCAAGGCTTCACGGTCAATATAAAGATCTTGCCAAGCAAATTGCAGATGAGCTTCAAAAGAAAAATATTTCTAATTTACCGGATTCCATTATTGTACTGCAAGGAATCATTGAAAAGGGAAATGATCAATCAATCGAAGAATTAAAGTTGATCGTGGGTAAACAGTCGGCATTTTCGGAGACGGCTTTACAGGTTATAGGAAATGATCAGAATAAATGGCACGCGGCTACTTATTTTTCAGGTGTAACCGGCGCCAGCATCATAAAATTTTACATTGAGCTGCGAGCAGATGGAACTGTCACTATTTTGCCTTCAAAATATATGGATGCTAAAAATCTCTAATATACTTTCATATTCTTAACCAAGCTTCCATTAGAAAGAATGCTGAAATGAGAATGGCCTATCGCTTCTAAAGACTGTAAAAACTTTTGAAGATGATTATATTAAAACATTCCAATATATCCTCTCGATCAGCTTACATTATTTTTTATCTGACAAAAATGCATAAACCCATGATAAATCATAAATTTTATTTTTTTTTTACTGTAATAAGTTTTTTCTTTTGGTCTTGTTCTTATGCACAAGATCAGAACCATAAAGCGGAAACTATAAAAATGGACATTAATTATAAGCCAGGCGAAAGTAGGTCACTGATTTCTCTCAGCTTTATGTTATACGACACTGCAAATAATCATATATTTAAACATCATCCTGAAGTTAAGTATATTTCCGCTCCTATAGAACAAGATCATGCTAAAGTTATTTGGGTTCGGGATAATCCTGATAGTAGATCATACTATGATATGACTTTTAAAGGTGATTCTTTAGATATATTAAATAAATATGGACCCATTCATTTTAGAGCACCCAAAATCTCCTTAAATCAGTTGGTCGGAAATCAAAAGTTCAATTTTCCGACCCACTGGGAGATCGGAGAAACCATTTACAAAGATTCCATTGTCTATTCATTAAGATATAATACTGGTGAACAAACCGAGGTAGTTGCGAATGGTATGGCAGCAAGGCTTCACGGTCAATATAAAGATCTTGCTAAACAAATTGCAGATGATCTGCAAAAGAAAAATATTTCTAATTTACCGGATTCCATTATTTTACTGCAAGGAATCATTGAAAAGGGAAATGATAGATCAATCGAAGAATTAAAGTTGATTGTGGGCAAACAGTCGGCATTTTCGGACACGGCTTTACAGGTTATAGGAAATGATCAGAATAAATGGCACGCGGCTACTTATTTTTCAGGTGTAACCGGCGCCAGCATCATAAAATTTTACATTGAGCTGCGAGCAGATAGAACTGTCACTATTTTGCCTTCAAAATATATGGATGCTAAAAATCTCTAATATACATAAGAAGCAACATTAGATCCTGTTAACACTGGTGTTTAAGAATAATTAAATATTCAGATAAGTTCCAGCTTAATCTTGCTTAGCTACTATAAATTAACTTTTACTACTGGATTCAGCGATTGTAATAAGAATGAGAATAGTCAAATTTCCTTTAGACCGCCAGCTTGATAAGATGGATTGTGGACCCTCTTGCCTGAAAATGATTGCCAAATATTATGGGAAATACTATTCCCTTCCTTATCTCCGTGATCTCTGTGGCAACACTAAAGAAGGAGTCTCGCTTGCTGGAATTTCACATGCTGCAGAAGTTATCGGTATTCGGTCTCTTGCTCTTAGGTGTGAAATTGATGACTTGATATTCAAAGTGCCTCTTCCAGTAATTGTTCATTGGGACAATAATCACTTTATAGTAATATATGATATCAAAAAAAGAAGAAATGGTGATGTTTTCTTCCATATCTCTGACCCAGCTAAGGGTTATATCAAGTGTGAAAAGACAGAGTTTGAGGACAAGTGGATAAAAAAAAATGAAAGTAGAAATTTAGGTGTTGTTCTTGTACTGGAACCACAAGCCGATTTTAAACAGCGACAAGTTGGAGAAAAATCAGAGCGTGGGCGCCTACTTGAAAACCTAAGTGGCTATTTTATGCCATATAAAAATAGTTTTTATTATTTGGGTATAACAATGTTGCTGATAACGGCCATGCAGGCTGCATTACCTTTTATATCAAAGGCTGTCATCGATGTTGGTATACAAACAAAGGATGTGAGTTTTATTAATATCGTATTGTTTGCAAATCTAGCACTTATTGTTAGTATAACTTTAAGCTCAGCGGTTAGGGACTGGATATTGCAACATATTTCTTCACGAATTAACATCGCATTGATATCTGATTATTTAATAAAATTAATGAAACTTCCCGTCTCATTTTTTGAAAATAAGATGTTAGGAGATATTTTGCAACGAGCTAATGATCATGAACGTATCAGAAGTTTCATTATGAACAATTCGCTTAACTTGATCTTTTCTTCACTGACATTCGTGATCTTTAGTTTGGTTTTATTAATATACAATTCGACTATATTCTATATATTTTTAATTGGTAGCATGTTGTATATACTATGGGTTATGTTGTTTCTTAAATTGCGTAAAAAACTGGATTGGGACTATTTTGAACTAACTGCGAAAAATCAAAGTTATTGGGTGGAGACAATAGGAAGCATACAAGATATTAAGATCAACAACTATGAACAGGCAAAGAGATGGAAATGGGAAGGGATACAGGCAAAACTGTTTAAGGTAAATCTTCGGATGTTGAGCATTAATAATATACAAAACCTAGGTGCAAATTTTATAGATAGCATTAAAAACTTATTAATTACATTTTTCTGCGCAAAGGCTGTCATATCTGGCGATATTACTTTTGGTGTAATGATTTCTACACAATTTATAATAGGAATGCTGAATGGTCCAGTGCAACAATTTATAATGTTTATGGTATCATTTCAGTCTGCGCAAATTAGCTTTCTACGTCTAAATGAAATTCAGATTTTAAAAGAGGAAGATGAAGGTACAGGTAGTAATGATATGGAACTTGCAGGTAATCATGATATTATGGTTAAGAATGTGTCATTTCAGTACACGGCCGTTTCACCTATCATTCTTAAAAATATATACTTAAATATTCCGGAAGGGAAGGTTACTGCAATAGTTGGTGATAGTGGATCAGGAAAATCCACCTTGTTAAAATTACTTTTAAGATTATACACTCCAAGTTATGGAGAAATCCTCATCGGTAATATGAATATCAATAATATTGGATTAAGGCAGTGGCGAAATCGTTGTGGTGCCGTGATGCAAGATGGTAAGATTTTTAATGATACAATTTTAAATAATATTGTTCTTGATGATGAGCGGCTAGATAATGATAGGCTGAAGAAGGCTGTAACAGCGGCCAATATAATTCATGAAATTGAACAATTACCACTTGGCTATCATACCCAAATGGGCGAAAACGGAAGAGGATTGAGTGGAGGACAAAAGCAACGAGTTTTGATCGCCAGAGCACTGTATAAAAATCCAGATATTTTATTTTTTGACGAAGCAACCAATGCGTTAGATACGATTAACGAACAGAAAATTACAACGGCTCTTGATGAGATATTCCATGGTAAGACCGTGATTGTGGTTGCTCATCGACTTAGTACGATCCGCAAAGCGCATCAAATTATCGTTATGAAAGATGGGCAAATCGCTGAGGTTGGTAATCATCATAGCCTGATGGAAAGAAAAGGTCGATACTTTGAATTAATAGACAGTCAGGCGGAAATGGCTACATTAACAAGCTAATAAAAATGGAAATTAAGCAAAACATTTTAATTAAGGCGGAAAGAACGGAAGAGGTAAAAGATATTGTGGAACGCATGCCTATTACATTTGCTAAGAATGTAACTCTTCTGGTGTGTTTAATTGTAATTTTATTATTATTTTTTAGTTATATAGTCAAATATCCCGACATCGTCACTGGAGAAGTAACGGTATCTTCTGAACAGTCTCCTTTGCAGATTGTAGCTTTTCAAGCAGGACGTCTTAAGATCAATAATATTAAATCACAAGATATGATTCAACCCGATCAGCTTTTGGCCTGGATTGATAATCCTGCACGTCCTGAATTGATTGCTCAGATCAAATCCCACTTAACATCTTTACCACTTGCTCTTACAGAAGCAAGATCATTATATAATACTTTACCTAAAAATCTTAATCTAGGAGACTTGACAGTGCCATATTCAGCTTTGCTAAGCAATATAAAGCAACTCGCCGACTATCAAGATCATAAACTATATGATAAGCATGGGCAATCATTAGCAAAAATCCTGAATGAACAACACAGTGCTTTAAGTACATTAAAAGATAAAGAAAAACTGAGCAGTGCTAACCTTCAAATATCAGATAAATATCTGGAAAGAGACTCCATTCTTTTAGCTAGACGTTTGATCAGTCAGGCGGAATATGAGCAATCTGTAGTTAGCCATTTAGGAGCAGAAGACCAGGTGAAGACATCTTTACGTAATTCCGGTTCTGTCAGAGAGCAAATCAGCAGTACTGAGAATTCAATCCAACAGAATAAAATCACCAAGTCAGAGAAAGAGCAGCAGTTTGATCTAGAATTACTGACAGCCTATAATAACCTAATTGATAAAATCAATCTTTGGGAAAAACAATATCTTATTACCTCCCCGGTAGAGGGTAGTGCACAGTTTCTGAAGTTTTGGACAAACAACCAATTTGTACAAGCTGGAGAGCCATTATTTTCGATTGTTCCAACGAAAAATGAGGTGCTAGGTAAAGTGATGTTACCTGTGCAGGGCGCAGGTAAGGTGAAAATGGGGCAAAAAGTCATTGTGAAAATGGCCGATTATCCGTATTTAGAATATGGTTATATTGAAGGTGAGGTAAATAATATCTCTTTGGTTTCAAGTCCAGTCACTATTGGGAATGGTTCCACGATAGATTCTTATCTCGTAACCTTGGTTTTTCCGCGAGGTCTTAATACCAATTATGGCACGCAGTTGGATTTTAGGTTCGAAGCTAAGGGGACTGCAGAAATCATAACCAATGATCGAAGGTTGATCGAACGGTTTTTTGATAATCTTAGGTACATAGGTCACTCCAAATAATGAAGTTAATATCATTTTTGTTAATACTATTATTAAGTTTTTTCATAAATCTGTGTAACGCGCAGAAAAAGATAAGTTGGCAACAAGCAGTACAGTTACTGCGTGAAAGGAGCATAAGCTTAAAACAGAGTGAGCTACGTGAGCAAATTTCACAAAATAATATCACAATTGCCCGTGGAAATTTATATCCCAATTTATCGTTCAATGTGAACAATCAGCATACCATGGGGATGGTATTTGATCAATTTTCAGGTAAACTCATTACAGGCAATCAATGGTCCAGTTACGCTACTGGGAGTTTAGGGACGAGTATCACTATTTATCAAGGAGGGCAAAAACAAAATGCCTTAAAGGCTGAGAAACTTAGTCTGGAGTTAGCGTCATTGGATACGCGACGACTTACGCGTGAACTGGAGATACAATTACTTGGACTGTTTACGCAATCATTGATTAATCATGACTTATGGGGAGCAGGAAAGAGTCAATTGCAGCTTTCAGAGCAGTTACTTCATCAGGAAGAAATATTGGTTGAGGTTGGTAAACGTACTTTGATTGATCTGTCCCAGGCAAAATCAAAACTTGCAAATGACAAACTTAATGTTGTGTCTGCCAAAAATGTCTACGAATTATCAATGATGAAACTTAAGCAACTGCTCGAGATGGAAGAATCAGAACAAATAGAACCTGTACCACCTCAAAAATTTTTAGTTGAGAAAATCCATCCAAATTATACCTTAAAATATGATCCTTATATCTGCTTA
Source organism: Sphingobacterium sp. MAE (assembly GCF_056711605.1). Classification (NCBI taxonomy): domain Bacteria; kingdom Pseudomonadati; phylum Bacteroidota; class Sphingobacteriia; order Sphingobacteriales; family Sphingobacteriaceae; genus Sphingobacterium; species Sphingobacterium sp. MAE. The sequence continues at coordinate 2,166,500 of NZ_CM160044.1, forward strand.
CTCAATAAACAGATCGAACTAGGAAATTTAAAAATAAAGATGGCCCGTTCCAGTTATTTCCCTACTATATCGCTTAATGGAAATTATGGTACGAATTACTCCTCTCAGAGGCTAAATTTTCTGTCAGGATCAGCCATTCCATTTTGGGATCAGTTTAATCAGAATCGCACTCTATCAGGGAATATTCTTATTTCCATGCCTATTTTTGACGGGTTTATAACTAGATCTAATTTGAAAATTGCCAAGATTAACCAACAAAGCCTAAATTATGAAAGAGAAAAAATTACTCGTGAGCGCAAACAAGTGATATCACAAAGTGTCTTGGAGTATGAAGCATCACAGGAGGAGCTTAATGCAGTAGAGGCTGCATATGATGCTAATAAAGCAAATTATGAAGCAATCAGAACACGTTATAATTTAGGTAAGAGCTCTTCAATAGATCTTTATCGTGCATTAACCGAATTTAATATTTCAGAATTTAAATATATTAGTTCACGATTTCAAGTGTTTTACAAAAAAGAACTGCTAGTGATACTTGAACAATAACACTATTTAGAAAAACTTTTCCGCGTGGAGACACATCCTGTTCGTCAGTTCAATTATAAAAGTTTCTCTATAATCTAGACCAGCATCTAACTACAATATAATATAAAACTATGTTTCTGATGCCACAGAACTGCCCTGGCGTAATAATCTGCGTCGGCTCAGCTGTATTCCAGTAGGTACCTATAAACTGGAAAAATGAACATATACTAGACATGGAGAACAGTTCGGTATTCCTGCGGTCTTGGGAAGGGAAGCGATCTTGATCCATGCTGCCAATGATGCGCAGAAAGAGCTTTTGGGCTGTATCGCGCCTGTAACAAAATTAACAGCTGAAGGTTGCGGTACGGAAAGTAAAAAGGCCCTCGCAAAATTGAAGTCTCTGGTTTATTCACTTTGGAATATGGATCAGGAAATGTTTTTACATATTAAATAGTGACGTACTGACGAGTGGAAGGAGTAACGTAGTAAAGAAGTGACTAGTGATGGAGTGACGATGGAACTGCTCTAACCTTATAACCTTCTATCCTCATAACTATTTTCTAACCCTCTAACATTAAACAAAATGAAAAAAATAATAAATAAAATCGGTCAGGTCTTGTAGGTGATCCTGCTAGCGCCTGTAAAATTGCCAGGCAAGGCACTGAACATCATCAAATATATCGCTCTGGGTCTTGGTATAGTGGAGACGGTACTGGATGATCCGGACAAAAAAGGAGCGGAGGAGTCTCCACCGGATGAGTCTACCGTGCAGCAGAAAGAAAAGGAGGTACCTGATGAAAGGGAATGATATCCGGATCGGTACGCTCGGTGGCACGCTGTGTTCCATCTACGCGAGCTTTTCTTTTAGTGACCTCTTGCAAACGGCACTTATGGCCGTGGTCGGTACGGCCGTGAGCTATCTGACCAGTAGGCTCCTGGGGAGAGTACGGCGACGTAAAAGCGACTAGGTTTTCTCCTTATTAAATGGGCAGAAGATCAATTTTAAAGGTTCTCAAACTGAAGGGGATAGCTTTTTACTATCCCCTTGATTATATGCGGCATATTTCTTTCCGTTATCCATTCAAAAACTTACCCTGAAATTAGGGATGATGGTGAAGAGTAAGATATTCAGCTCATTGTTTATTCTTCAATCAGTGGCAAGGTTACTGAAAAATTATCCTCAATAATTTGATAATGAAATTTATCTATATGATAATACTGATAAATTGATTTTAAGAGTATTAAACTTTTATCTGTATTATCTAGATAAGTTGAAGATTTTGCAACAAAATTAGATATGATTTTAAGAGTCATGTTTTCATGATCAAAGTCAATCGTAATTTTAAGTGGTGCTTTAGATGAAAATTGACTGCTATTGATTGCATTTTCAAAAAGCATTTGAATGGAAAACCTCGGTAGTTGTAAAGTCAATACATGATCAGGTAAATGATATTGAATTTCACTTATGGAGTCTCCAAAACGTACCTTTTGTAAAAAAATGTAATCTTTAGCCAGTTCTATCTCTTCATGTACAGTAGCCAGTTCTTTTGCATTGGTCTGTATTATTTTTCGGTATAATTTGGTCATCTTGACTATAAATTTTTTGGATAGCTCTATGTCTTTCCCAATTAAATGTGTCAGAGATCCTAATGAATTAAATAAAAAATGAGGATTAAATTGCTCCCGCAGATGAAGGTATTTTATTTTATTATGTTCATTTTCCTTCCCTAGATGTTGCAATTGCAACCGTTCGATTTTCCTTTGTTCCAAAATGAATAAATAAAATAATAGGGAGACAATAAACATGTCGCCTAGTCCAAGTAGCAAACTGTGGTTTGATAGTTTTTGAACATCTTCTTTAAATGTTAATATTGGAACAGAAACGACGATTGTCGCATCTTTGAAAATTATATTTGACGGGTAATTCTTTACAAAAACATCAATACCAATAAAATCTGATTTAATAATTTTTTCATCAATTTCATTGAATTTATACCTATCATAGTATTTTCCAATATCCTTCTTTTCAGGGCTTATTAAACAGATTCCGGATTTGTCGAAAAGCTTGAAGTAACTGCGGTGTCCATATTTTCGATTTGCTAGGTAGTTATTTAATGTGTTAAGGTCAACACTTATGGTTTTTTTGAAGCTATTACTTTCATTTAAATTATATAGATTATTTTCAGATTTTGTGTCAATATGGATATTCGTAAGAAAAATACTGTCATTTTCGGGTAAGTATGTGTAGACTTTATTAAGAATTTCAAGTTCTTGAGTGACAATTTCGTACTTATGATTAGCGACATCGAGCATCTCAGTAGCGTTCAATTCGTCAATGCTCGAATTTATATTTCCGAGTATAAACATTGACGCTACAATTATTAAAACGGCTGATGTAGCAAGTATTATTTTATTTCTTTTATAATTTCTAATTTTTACTTTTTCTTTTCCCATTTCTAATTCAAATATAAATAAATGTGTTCGAATGATTTAATGATAGCTATTATAAATGCTGAAATGTGGATGAAATTCATCCTTTTAATTTAAGAATGATGGATTTGATTTTGTGATTTTATTACTAATAGATTGATGTGTTATTTTTCAATATGTGAATGCCAGTGCTTTCGGGTAGTATGTGTAAACCAGTATATTTTAACAGCTGTAGAGATGACTAAAAACAAAAGAAATATGGAGTCAGATCGTTCGATTTGATTCCATATTTCTTCTTTAATAAATAATTATGTGTCTTAATAATGAATCTTTGTAAAAAATATATTTAGACCGCATTCATTTATATTTTTATCTTCCATTTTATATTCGCATATTTCTTTATAAAATCTTTAGTAAAAGCAATTTTTTCATCCTTTGTGCGCAGGATTTCTATATTTGCAGCAACAATTTCCTTTGTGTTATTGTTTAAAAAGTAAACGCAAATAATTGGAGATGTATCGTCAAAATAATAACCAGCTTGAATAACTGTACTTCTAATAAAGCCAGTCACTCGATCTTCTAAATTGGTGTCTTGAAAATACCAGTCAATATCAGATTTAATAATTTGATCAATGGTTCTATTCTTAGTATTAAGATTTTTATTTGTGATGGATAGAAAGCCTTTATTAATGTATCCCTGTAATTTGTAGTCTATTTCAAAATAAGCTGTATTGCGCTGTAATGGGCCTATTAGTATTGGATCTTGATCTATTAGGGGGACCAAACCAATCTCTATGTATTATTTTTTCTAGCGTTGTCAACTTGTTCGGAAGTTGTGTATGCCTTTTTTGTACCAATATATTCTTGGGCATCACAAATTGTTACCCCAACAAAAAATGAAATCGCTATAAGAATAATTTTTTTCATCATCATATTTTTTTAATTAACACTCTATAAAACTAGCAACACCGTTTGAGAAAATAAGTGCTTTATTCGTATGGGGTTCTCCTATTTTTTGTTTGCTAATATTGATTAGTCTACCATATAAATCTAATAAAGAAGCATCCCCACCTTTCTGAACATCCTCTTTTCAATTTCTAATTTATGGTACCAGTTCTTTATTTCTTTGATGTTTGCTGATTTTTGTTTTCAAGTAATGAAAAATCACATTTACTGTCGTCACTACATGAATTTAAAATAAGGAAAAATAATATTGTAATTATTGATAAATACTTTAATTTTTTTATTTGTTTTTGACATAATAATATTTGTTCTTTTTTTATACAAAAGCCAGAGGTAAAAGCACTTTGAGTATGTTTTTTTCAACTGTCCCGAGTGCAATTTCTCCATTGCTCTCTAAGGCAATGTTTTAAATTTTATCTTTACAAACATTAGTTGTGTTTTTTTAATATTTAATTTTGCTGCGAATATATTTTGATGCTGACGGTGGGTTTTACGGTAAACCGTCTTGACTCTGTAAATAGCAGTTACTCAGTAAAAAAATAGTAAACAAATTAAAAAAGATACTGCAAAAAATAAGTCGTGCGCTACAGGTGGTGCTTATGGAGTCAATTAAATTATCAGAAAAGGCGTTGCATAGGATTAAATACATAGCGTTGCGTCTTGGCATAGTGGAGAAGGTGCTGGATGATCCGGACAAAAAAGGAGAGGAGGAGTCTCCACCAGCTGGACCTATTGTGCAGCAGAAAGAAAAGGAGGTGCCCGATGAAATGGAATGATATCCGCATCGAAACGATCTGGGGGACGTTGTGTTCGATCTAGGCTAGCTTTTCTTTGGGAGATCTGCTACAAACAGCTTTGATGGCTGTGGTAGGTAAGGTGGTGAGTTTTGTGACGAGTAGACTTCATGGTAAAGTCGGGAGGTGCAGTCAGAAATAATGGTATAGTCCTGATGTACACCTTTAAATCCCCCAGCAGTTATGACAATTGCGGGGGATTTTTTTATGGTATTAAATCATTGAAAACCATTTTTGAAAAAGATTTCCAATAAAAGGCAATTCTTGTTCTTCTCCTTTGACCGCACTCAAAATGCTTAAAATAAGTGCTACAAGAATTACAATCCCAATGATAAGGCCAACAATATTTCCTACCAACGGCACATACCTTAATAGTCCGGCAGCCATAGCAGTCACCGTAATCCCAATACTTTGACGAATATGAAATCGACCTAAAGATGTTGCATTTTTATTATTCATAATTACTGCGGCTATAAGGCCGATGATGGTTAAATAGGCTATTAATGCCACAGTTTTTCCGTTGTTTGTGCTTATCGAAATATTTTTATTTTCTTTCATCGTTAATGATTTTGTTTTCGTCAAATTTAGAGGCTTTACCTAATGGAAACTATAGCCATAATTAGGGATATTTGGCTTAGGTGTGACAAGATAAAATACCTCTCGCGCGGTATTTTTTGAAAGTCAACATTAAATCGGAAGGATTAATGAATGAATAAAGCTAAAACAGCTGTCAAGCTTGGTCGTGACTTTTGCTTTGTTTATCAATCCATATATTCGTCAGTTAATCGAGCAGACTGATCAAAGGCGCCATGATTTATCTTTTTGAATTATAATAATAACTGAAATGAACTAAGTTTGTAGCATTATGATTGAAAATTCCGTTTCTATTATTGAACTATCGACTAAGTTGTTGAAAAACCTATTTTAAAGAATAGTAATATCTTCATTAAATGCTTTTATTGCTATCAAGTTTGTGGGTTAGCAAATTCAACCTGCTGAGTTCAAATTTTATTGAATACGATTATCAATTTTATTTAAACCTTCTTATTTTTTATATGATCATGTGGAGGCTATACCATAAACTTAATAAAAAGCAGTGGCTATTTTTTATGATACCCCTATTCTGTTTAAGCTGTGAAAAAGATGAACGCGATGGCGCAACCTGCGAAAAGAATTGCTTTGTTTTTTCGGGTATCGTGGTGGATACTCCTGCAAACAATGCACTTGCTCATGCAGAAGTAGCCTTTTCCTTCATCTATTATAATTCATTCCTTAGACCTTCCATACCTCTAGGAACAATGCGTACAGATGCCAAGGGGAAATATAGTTTTCGATTTGACGGGACGAAATACCTTGCCAGAGAAGGGTATTTTGCGTCCAGTGTAAAAAAAGATGGTTATTATCTGGACGGATATTATCCTGATTCTTTCCATAGAGTGGGAATGTACCAATTGAACGAGCTTCAGTTCGATAAACCGACCAATGAAAGGATATCGCTATTCAAAAGGGCTGAAATGGAGATCCATATTAAAAATATTAAAAAACTGGAACTGACCATGCTGGAGGTATCCTATGGGCCTGAGACCAGAAATATCGGTTTTGTAATAAGCCCCGTAGCGCCTGATCTGGATACAATTGTTAAAGTAACCATACCTGCGGATATTAAATCTTCTGTAAAATGGAAAGGATTTAACAATACAAATCCATTACAATTTGAAAGGTCGGAAACAGTAAGTGCAAAAAGCGGAGAAGTAACGCGATACCAGATTGATTTCTAACATGAGTCCGTTACTGTCGTTGTAAAAAAAATTGAATAACTAGATTTAAATATGCAAAACAAATTACTCACCGGTATCGTATTGACTGCTTTGATATTATCGGGAAGTTTTCTCTATGGCCAAGAGCAACATAGAGGTCGCTACGGTATTGAATTATCTGTCACCCCGCTGTCTGCGGTTAATATTGGTCCATTTCAAAACCTTGTAGGTTCCGGGAGTCACGACAGTAAGCACTATGTTTCGGGACTCGTACGCGGTATATATAAACACGATGAAAGATGGTCGTTTAGTGTGGGGCTAGGGTATTCATACCAGAAAGTGGCAACAACTTCTGCACTCATAAATCCAGATATTGAACAGCATAAATATTTCTCAAGACTTCAGATCTGGGAGGTTCCTTTGGAAGCTCGTTTAGCTTTCTTAAAATATTTTTATGCAAGTGCGGGACCGATGCTGCATGTGCAGCAGAATTCAAACGGTTATGTTGACAAACAGAACGGTCTAGGCATCAATATCGGCGTGGGCACAAGAATTCCTTTGTCTCAAACGATTGCTGTATCATTAGCACCGCATTATAAATTGTATTCGCTAATCCCTTTCCAGGCTGGGAAATATTACGATAGAATACAGACTTTTGGCGTTGAGATCGGAGTGAGCTACAGCTTGTCAAAACATTGAATGGTATAAAAAATAATCCATTTTTATCTTCTTAATGGATTTTCTGCCAATTGAAGAGTTTTTCAAAGTCAAAAGGGCCTAATTTGCATTAGACCCTTTATCTTGACGTTTGGATGTACAGTAACTTTTTTATGTTTCTTATCGTTTCCTCTTTTTTGTTTCATCATCCAAAAGTTTTGGGTGCATTTGGATTTTCTACTGTACTACGTCGATTTATTTTTCTGCTTATTTAAAAGCAGAGCTGCTATAGTTTTCATTTAATAAAACAACTGTCCCTTAAAAAGGTTCATGAAAAAAAATATTTTTACACTTTTTTTATAGGATAATCTAGCTATTTATCATTTTTTTTAAAACATCTAAATCTGCATTATTTGAAGATAATGGTAGATTTTTTATACGCTAAAATTTATTTAGGACATTACTAAGTTAAGTTATATGATTTCAAAAAATGGGTATATAGGCTAGCAAATTTAAAATTTTCAAATCTTTCTTGATAGGCTGTCTTCTTTGTAAGAGTATGGAGCAAATCAACGGTAATGTTTTACTCTTCTGCCGTAAAGAGCATCGCTATCCGATTTCATGTAAACGGCATAATTTATATTTTAGATTCTCCTCCAGATTTTTGATCATCATTTTTGATGTTCGAATCATACTTCCCCTGATTGGAATTGTTCTTGCCAAACTTCCAGGAGAAATTAATGCCAAATGATCGGAATGGAATCGCAAAATTTCCACGTTGTTCATGGAGATCTGTTTTTGCATAAGAACCTAGATTTTTTACCTTTTGAAACGGATCGATCATGGTGAACCCCAAAGTACCTTTCTTGTTTAGTACATCTTTCTTTAAGCCGATATTCCACATGTTAAAAGAAGCATATTGCCCCTGAAATGTGCGCTCCGGAGCATCAAAAAATAAAAAAGACTCGGCTACCAATCCGTTTTTTAGATATGCTGTGGCGCTGATAAAGGTCTTGTAATGGAGGAAAATCTGATTTGACTGCTGCGTCAAATTACCGTATTGATCATTGGGCCGTATATGATAGGTGTATAAGTCGATATTCCCTCTCAAAGTCCATATTTTAAATAAATCTACGGATGCAAAGATATGAGCACCTAAAGATTGCGTTTTACCGATATTCGCAAAAGTCTGTATTACTATCGGTTTGTCTTTGAAAGTTGTATTTCTGTAAATGGATTCGATGACATTATTGTTTCTGCGGTGATATAAAGAAAGATTCAGCATGCTTTTTTTCATATTAAGATGTGCGCTCAATTCCATATTGTGCGATAGTTCGGGCACTAATTGTGGGTTTCCCTGTAATTGATTGACAGGATCTGATTCGTTTCGGAAAGGGTTTAGAAAATACAAACTTGGTCGTTGTATACGTTGATTGTAAGCGATCTTCAAATTTAACTCTTCGGAGGCTTTGTATGATACGACTGTGCTTGGGAGTATATGGTGCTGCTGATCATGGAGGCCGGTTTGATGATCGGTCGCTTTAATTATTGATCCTGTATACTCGTATCTAACGCCGGCTTTAAGATCGGTTTTTGTGTTTAGAGGGATCTGTATGGTCGAATATAGAGCTGCTACATCTTGCTTATAATTGAAATTGTAAGTGCTGTGGCTGACATGTACATAGGCCTGATCTTGTCCAATGGTATCCACTTGAATAATCGAATGAATGTTCCTGAAGATGGCTTTTGTACCCAATTCAAAGGTCGCCTTTTTAAAGGGATGTGTATAATCCAGCTGCATGGTCAGTTCTTTATTCAGGCCTATGTTCATTCCTTTTTCATCAGGACGAAAATCGACCTGCTTGTAGGAAGAGTGATAATTTGTGTTGGCTTTATTTTGAGAGAATTGAGCTGAAATGCTTAATTCTTGGTTTTTCTTATCAAATTTTCGAATGTAATCGGTACTCCAGTCAAATCCTCCGTATCCAACATGACTGTTATTGGTACTGCTGATCGAATCACTTACCTGATATATGTTGTTGAGAAGGTTGTCTGTTTGGATCGTAAGCTGATGTATATTCAAATTGGAAATGAAGAGCTTATTGGAATCAAGTTCATAATCTAACGATAGGCCTCCTCTTAACCCATGCCTTTTGTTGCGACTTTTGATTTCTTGCTCGAGATCGATTTTATTATTCAGAAGTCTTTGATCAAAACTTATCGATGTATTGACGGGCCAGCTCCATGAATTTCCCAAATTTCCATTAATTCCTAATTTGTTCTTTCTGATGCTTATATTTCCATTGAAATTGTTCTGGCGGGTACCCAATCCACCTGAGTATGATCCGTGCACACCTTGCGTATTATTCCGTTTGGTATTGATTATAATTATTCCTGAAGCACCCTCGGCGTCAAATTTTGATGATGGGCTGGTGATCACTTCTATATTTTTTATCTGATCTGCAGGTATCATTTTTAATATATCTGCTACATTATTATTCATGGTTCCTGAAGGTTTACCGTCAATTAATATGCGTACATTTCGATCTCCTTTAAGAGAAACGTTGCCCATTGCATCGACAGATAACAAAGGTACTTTTCGTAATGCATCAGCCGCATTTCCTCCTGACAGGGTAGGGTCAAGTGCGGTATTATAAATAAGCCGATCTGTTTTGATTTGTATGAGCGATGCTTTCCTGTAAATATCGACGTGTTGCAATTGATGATAGGCTGCTGACATGCGGATCGTACCCAGATCAATATCACTGTTGTTGATCGTGACGGGAAGTGTTGTGCTGCTGTTGTAACCCAATGCGCCCACTTTTACAAAATAGTTGCCAGGCTGAAGTTGTAAGATTTTAAAATATCCCGCACCATCGCTGACGACTGTTTTGATTAGTTTGTCATCTGAAGTATCCGCATTATACAAGGAGATGTTTGATGCCGGAATCGTTTTTTCCGTTAGAGAATCCAATACTTTGCCCGAAATATCATGCCCGCCAAACTGTTTTGCTATTTGTCCAGATGAACAGTTAGGCAAGCTTAAAAGTAGGAGTAATATGATGGGCTGGATCATATAAATTACCATTTTTTGTTTCATCATCAATGTTTGCTCAAATGTTCAAACTTTACATGAAACCTTAAATTTTATTACGTGAGCGGGGCAGGAAATGATGTCAAACTGAAATTTACAGATTCACGTAATAATAGCTGCCATTGGTGTAAAAAATTATAAAATGGCTTTTAAATTTTTAAATTTGGATATGACGAAAAGGAGACTTCTAAGCATCGTTTTATTTTTCTGGTTGATTTCATTTTTATACCTCATAATCGGAGCAGTTTTATTTTCAAGATTATCATTTGAAGGGGTGATATTGATTGCTTTTTCGCAGTTACTTTTGCTGGTGGAGATCGTCGTCTGTCTGTTCTATATCTTTCCGAAGTTCTGGCGTTTGAACAAAGCTGTACCTTTAACGGCCAGTATTGTATTATTGCTCCTGACGATTGTATTTTTGAGGTATTCTTTTGAAGAAGTGCTCTTTGTGAAGTATCTCGGATTTAAACTAAATCCTCATCTTGATCCATTTTACTTCCTATATGATAATTTTTATTTTTCATTGCCGGGAGTTTTTATCGCATTGATTGTGTATCTGGCAGCGAAATCCTTTGAGGTTGGAAAAAAGAACAAAGCGCTTGAGGCAGGGATGGAACAGGCTGAATTGAATTTTTTAAAATCACAGCTCAATCCTCATTTTCTATATAATACCTTAAATTATATGTATTCCATAGCATTGCCTTTATCTGAAAATCTGTCAACAGCTATCCTAAAGCTATCGGATACGATGCGGTACACGCTTGCGCAGAACAAAAAGGGATCTACTTCCTCTAAGTGAAGAAGTTGGATTTATTGAAGATTATATTGCCCTGCATAGTATGCAGTTTTACCCTCATTTTTACCATACATTTTCAATTGAGGGCGCCATAGACAAGCTCTTGTTTCCACCATTGTTACTTGCTCCATTTGTCGAGAATGCCATTAAGCATGGTATTACACATGTTGAAAAACAACCTGTTAATATTCGTCTACATGTCACGCCAAAAACACTGGTATTTGAAGTGTCTAATTATATCAATGCACAATTTCGGGAAAAGGGTAGTGGTATCGGAATCGCCAATGTTAAACGGAGGCTCGAAATTCTATACCCAGGACAACACAGTTTAAATATGGAGAAGAATGACCTGGTTTATCGTATATCTTTAATGGTCAAGTTATGATAAAGAGTGGGGCGGATCGTGTGATGTACCGGTGCATAGCATTAGATGATCAAGCGTATGCGACGGGAATTATCGCTGCATACATCGATAAAACAGCTGACTTAAGTTTAATTAAAGCCACGGATGATGCATTCGATGCTTTAAATTTGATCATGAGCGGACAAGTTGATCTTGTTTTTTTAGATATTCAGATGCCGATGATAAACGGTATTCAATTTCTTAAACGCTGCGGAAATAAATGCAGGGTCATTTTAACTACTGCTTATCCGGACTATGCACTGCAGGGCTTTGATCTGGATGTGGTCGACTATCTGCTGAAGCCATTTTCCTATGAGCGTTTTCAAAAAGCTGTTGATAAATTTCGGTTGCTACAAATTGCATCGATGACTTCGCTGGTCGAAAATGAATATTTGTTGCTAAAAGGTGATGCTAAAAACAAGTATTATCAAGTGAAATTTTCAGACATCATGTATATAAAGGGTTTGAATAATTACATATCCGTCTATACCAAAGATCAGCATATCATTACTTATATGAATCTGAAGGAAATCATTAATCTGATTCCTACTCGTCTTTTCTGTAGGGTGCATCGTTCCTATATTGTATCTTTCAAATACGTCAAATTTATAGACGGCAACTGTCTGTTTATCGATGAAGAGAAAATCCCGATCAGTGAAAGCTATAAAGCTATTTTTTATACGAGATTGAAGGATTTTCGATAATTCGCAAATTGCCATTAGTTTCTTTTATATATATCCTTTTGATAAAAAAATATTTGCTTAAAATATCCATTTTAATCGTCTATAATCCACTAAGAAAAGAGTGGATAAATAGGAATAAATATGCCATTGAAAGAAGTATGAATCTATTTTCTATTAATTAGCACCTGCTTCTTTTAATAAGATGTTGTTTTTTATTGAAGTTATATTAATGAAGAGAATAATTTTTATTAGATACAATTTTCCTATATTTAAGATAATTATAAGCCAATCCTATCAATGATGGATCGTACAGGTGAATTTTATATGGGTATATACCAATGTGTTCATCATGAATTATCAATTTTTGGAGCTTATATATTTTATTACCTATAATCTCTTTTTCGGCTACTATTTCTAGTGATCAAAATAGATAAACAAATTTTTCATGGTCAAAATTATTGCATATCTTACTTTGTTTTATTGTTCATTGCAATTAAACGTCTACGCACAGTCTCACTTTTTATCCAGTGGTTATTTATCACTTACAGTAAAGGGAAAACCTTCACTTCTTTTCGATAACATGGAGGTCGGCATGCCGATGATGAGCAATTCTTTATTGAGAGATAAACCGGTCGCATTTACAAAACTCAATGATTCGACATTATATTTATCTGAATACACGTATGGCCCTACTTCGGTTTATTTTAGATTAAATGGCCGCTATATAGCAACTATGCTATTGCCAAATGAGACGAATGTGATTACGGTATCGATGATCGATTCTGTTGATTATGATGTGCAGTTTGAGGGGCGTTATAAGGAAATTTTTGATAATTCGGCTCTACAGGAAGAGTTGATTATGAATCTGTTTTCTTATCCAACTTCTAAGGACGGAAGAAAAGAAGTTCTTAAATCTGCAGATGATTTTAAATGGAAACAACTGGAATCTGTCGCTGAGATGACGTATTCATTAACCCAAGATATTCCGGACGGATTGCTTAAGTCTTATTATACGCACATGATTAATACCTTTAAAGTTCCTAATTTACTATTTAAAGATTATGCCAGCAGTGTACTAGCATACTATAAAAATCGGAACTTGGATCCACAAATTGCGACTGCAATACCGGAGCGAACGTTAACTTATTATGACGGTATCATCACGTTAAACTATACAGATACGCTTACATTACTGCCTTCGGGTTACTTTGATCTTTTGATTGCCATTCAGCAAGATTCGCTATTACAGATCCCGAGTATTACTTCTGTAGGACCAGCGGGCTTTAAAACACGTTTAATTGATTTATTTGGAAAAACTTTTGAACAAGAAGATAACCTATTTTATGATATGATGATGGCGAGTGCTTATGTCCAACAGATAAACGAAGGGTATATATTAACTCCTCAAGAGCTGCATCAGATAGATAGCTCTTTTAAAAAATAAGGAGTTAAGAAATTATATCTACCATCAAAATGAACTGAAAAAATGTAGTAATCGAGTGGGTGATGAACAGGTATTTTTTCTTCCATTTGATAAAAAAAATGAAACGATCGTTGCATCAATTGTCGACAAATATAAAGATAAAGTGATCATCATTGATTTTTGGGCTACTTGGTGTGGTCCCTGCATACAAGCTTTTTCTGAAATGGATCAAGTAAAGAAAAAGTATGCAGCTCGGGAAGATGTCGTATTCGTGTATTTAACGGATGAATCGTCCAATCGTAATGGATTTCAGGAATATAGCAAAATATTAGGTGGAGAACATTTTTACGTGTATAAAAATCAGTTTGCGACAGCATTGGAACAATTTGGGTTTGAATATATTCCCAGTTATTTGGTTTTTGATAAGCGAGGCCATCTCACTCAGAAGAGTACATATCCGAATGATTTGGCAGCCACTGCTACTATGTGGATTGAGCGTGCATTGAATAAATAATCGAGCTCCTAAAAAAATTGAATATGAAGTGTTTTTTGATCTTTTAGCTGTGAGTGTGAAAATTATTTTAAAGATAACTGGACAGGTTCTTTTTTATTTAAGAGTTTGAATGGTTGTACAGGCTTGCTGTAGGGTGTCTATCAATTTGGCAACATGGATTCCATCGCAAATAGCATGGTGTACTTGTATAGCCAAGGGCATCAGGGTTTTACTTCCTTCTGTTTGGTATTTTCCGAAGGTAAAACTAGGTGCAAAATAGTCTGTAAAATCAGCAATGTTGAGGTTGAAACTTTCGAAATGAATCCACGGAAGTGCCGAAATATTAAAATGGTTTTGGGGTGCTTGCTCAGGGAAAAAACTCCTGTTGTTTTCATTTTTTTGAAGGACCTGGTTATAGCTGTCTATAAAATCTATGAAGCTATCGCTGTAGGGGACAGACAGGGCAGAAAAAGTTTCGGTGTCCTGATGAAGGACGGTATAAACCGGGTCGACACGATCCCAAAGGATCAACTCGCCCTCTTTCATGGACATTTTGAAGGCAGGGTGTTGGTTGACGGCTTGTGAGAGCAAATAGATCATCACGGGATAAAATTTAAATCCCGTTTCCTTTACAAAAGGAATGACCTGCGTAATATCTAATTTAACGGTCAAACTGAATCCGCACTTGATCGCATCACGATAAGCATTAAAATGTTCCTTTCTGTTCCACTCTTCTATATTAATGGTTTGGTATGCTGCCATGCTGGTATCGTTTGTTAGTAGGTGTCTTTTTTCATTCACCTCGTTTGTGTTGAGTTATGGGATACAAGTTACAAAAATTAGGACCGATTTAAGTATCTAAGTTTTCTTGTGGCGGTACAGCTTCCTGAGTTTTACATTTTCGCAGATCAGTCGTCAGTAAAAGATCGGTGCTCACTTCAAAGAAGCGGGAGATCCCCAATAGCACATCGAGTGGTGGGGTCGTTTTTCCCATCTCGTATTTTGCGTAAGCGTCTCTCGTAACACCCAGATGATCAGAAATTTTACTTTGCGTGAGGTCAGGTACCTGCATCCGGAGGTATCTGATATTGTCGGACATGATCGAAAGTGTTTTCATTTTGTGAGGATTAATCACATCAAATGTAGGAATAATTGTTAAAAAACTTAGCACTTTTACTAAATAAATTAGTGAAAATGGAAAGGGCAATAGTACATATGGATTTGGATACTTTTTTTGTTTCTTGTGAACGGCTGGTCAATTCGCAGTTTAAGGATATCCCGTTGATTATTGGTGGAGGAGATCGGGGAGTGGTATCTTCCTGTAGTTATGAAGCCAGAACTTTTGGCGTGAGGGCTGCGATGCCTATCAAGATGGCCCTTCGGCTCTGTCCGCAGGCCAGAGTGGTAAAAGGGGATATGGAGCTGTATTCCAGAATGTCCCATACGGTGACAGAAGTGATTGAAGAAAGTGCACCGGTGATGGAAAAAGCGTCTATCGATGAATTCTATCTGGATCTCACAGGTATGGATAAGTTTTTTGGTGCTTATAAATGGACCAATGAGCTGGGGGCTAAAATCGAAAAGGAAACAGGACTGCCTATCAGTTATGCGCTATCGGTCAATAAAACGGTGAGTAAAATCGGTACAGGTGAATCCAAACCGCATGGCCATCGAGAGATCCCATCAATAGGTGTTCATTCTTTTCTTAATCCTTTGTCCATCAAAAAGATGCCCATGGTGGGCAACACTACTTTTCAGCTTTTATCCCGAGTAGGGATACGGACTATAGGTACGCTCTCAGAAATGCCTATAGAGGTGCTGCAGCAGATGATCGGAAAAAATGGTACTGATCTCTGGAAAAAAGCCAATGGGATCGATGAAACTCCGGTAATGCCCTACTCGGAAAGAAAATCCATATCGAAAGAAAGAACGTTCAGTAGTGATACCATGGATATTCGGGCGGTCAAAAGCCTGATCTCCGGTATGGCCGAGCAACTGGCCTACCAGCTCCGTCAGGAAAAATGGCTGACTTCCACTGTAGTGATCAAGATCAGGTATTCCAATTTTGATACAGAAACCAAGCAATGCCGCGTGACCTATACGGCTGCGGATCATACTTTGGCACGGGTAGCACTCGAACTTTTTGATAAAATTTATACCAGACGGATGCGTCTTCGACTGATCGGACTGCGGTTTACAGATCTGGTGCATGGGAGTTATCAAATGAATCTGTTTGAAGATAATGCGCAGCTGATCAATCTGTATCAGGCGATGGATGCCATTAAAATGCGCTATGGAAATGACGCGATCGGCCGGGCCGTAGGATTTAATTTTTCCACTTAACGCCGCAAATATGTATCTGAACTGCCATTCCTTCCATAGTCTTCGGTATGGAACGCTTTCCATAGACGATCTGGTGTCTCAAGCGGAAGCTTTGGGAATAAAAGAACTTGTCTTGACGGATATCAACACGGTCACAGGCATCTATGAATTTAAAAAAAAATGTGAAGAAAAGCAGATCAAACCAATTGCCGGAGTGGAAGTCCGAAAAGGAAACGAGTTGCTGTATATCGCCATTGCCAAATCGTTTAGTGGTCTTGGCGAGGTCAATCGGATGTTGACAGCTTATCATTGCGATGGTATAGATCTGCCTGCCCAACCTGATTTTACAAATTGTTTTGTGATCTATCCCTTGAGTAATATCCCTAAAAAGCTTCATGCGCATGAATATATTGGGATTCGGGAGCATGAACTCAATAGCTTGTTTCGTCAGGAATATCAGGTGCTGATCTCCAAGATGGTCATATTGAACCCGGTGACTTTCACAACCAAGAAGGAATTTAATTTGCACCGGATCCTGCGCGCCATTGACAACAATATGTTGCTCTCTAAATTGCCGGAAAGTGAAATCTGCCTTCAATCTGAATATTTCAGGTCTCCGCAATCCATCGTAGATGCTTACCGTCATTATCCGCAGATCATGGAGAACACCAAACAGATCCTATTGACCTGCAGCTTCGATTTTGAATTTGCAACTCCAAGAAATAAAATACACTATACGGGTTCAAAAGAGCGAGATATCATGCTGTTGACCAGATTGGCCTATGCGGGAATGGAACGGCGCTATGGCAAGAATCATGAACAGGCCAAACAGCGAGTCGAAAAAGAACTGAAGGTGATCGATGAACTTCATTTTAGCGGGTATTTCCTGATCACCTGGGACATCATCCGGTATAGCAACAGCATGGGATTTATGCACGTGGGGCGGGGAAGTGGTGCCAATAGTATCGTGGCTTACTGCTTGGGGATCACGGATATCTGCCCTTTGGAACTGGATCTTTACTTTGAACGGTTCCTCAATTTAAATCGTAAAAGTCCCCCTGATTTTGACCTGGACTGGAGCTGGCAGGAGCGGGATATCATATTGGAATATATCTTTGACCGTTATGGCAAAAACCATGTTGCCTTTTGTGGTACCAATGTCGAATTTAAGTACCGTTCCATCATCCGAGAAGTGGGAAAGGTATTTGGTCTGCCCAAAGAGGAACTGGATGCACTGACCAAGAATCCGGAGCAGGTTTTTAAAGATCAGGTTATTCAGAAAGTACAGGAGTATGGAAAGTTATTGGAAAAATTTCCCAACCAACGTTCTATGCACAGTTGCGGCATCATCATCTCCGAAGAACCGCTCACCAATTTTACTGCACTTGAAATGCCTCCCAAGGGTTTTGCGATTGTGCAGTGGGACATGCATGTGGCGGAAGATATCGGATTTGAGAAATTTGATATTCTGTCCCAGCGGGGGCTTGGAACGATCAATGATACGGTCAAACTATTGGAAGAAAAACGGGGGATCAAAATCAATATCAAGGATACCACGCTCTCCAAGGATGAAGCGCGATGTAATGAGTTTTTAAGTCAGGGTAGAACAATTGGTTGTTTTTATATTGAAAGTCCGGCCATGCGCGGTTTGCTGCGCCGATTGAAGTGTGATAACTATCAGGTACTGGTCGCTGCCTCTTCCATTATCCGGCCTGGTGTAGCCCAGTCTGGGATGATGCGCGAATATATTTTCAGGCATAATAACCCGGATAAGTTTGAATATTTTCATCCCATATTTGAAGAGCAACTGGGCGAAACCTACGGGATCATGGTGTATCAGGAGGATGTGATCCGTATTGCGCTCCACTATGGAGGTGTGTCCGCTGCGGATGGCGATATCCTGCGCAGAGCGATGAGCGGAAAAGGGCGGTCGCGTGCGGCACTCCAAAAAGTAAAGGATGATTTCTTTGCGTCTTGCAGGCAGCAGGGGCATCCCGAAGAACTGAGTACAGAAATCTACCGGCAGATCGAATCCTTTGCGGGATACTCTTTCTGTAAAGCACACTCCGCTTCTTATGCGGTCGAAAGCTATCAGAGCCTGTATCTGAAAGTCCACTATCCCTTGGAATTTATGGTCTCGGTCATCAATAATATGGGCGGATTTTATAGAACCGAAGTGTATATCCATGAGGCCCGTATGTCTGGCGCTCAGATCTTGAACCCTTGTGTCAATAAGAGTGAGCGGCAGACCACGATCTATGGCGATGAGGTGTATCTGGGATTTATGCATCTGGAGAAAGTGGAATCCAAACTCGGGAAACTGATTCCTGAGGAAAGAAGAAGAAATGGTGCCTATAAATCTTTGGAAGACTTTATCAAACGGATCCCGATTGGAATAGAGACCTTACAGATCCTGATCTTTATTGGTGCGTTTCGTTTTACGGGCGTAGCCAAGAATGAATTGCTCCTAAAATCAAGGGTGCTGCTTGGTGATTTTAAACCTGGGCGTAGGGCGGCAACTTTGTTTGAAGAGCCCGTCAAGGAATTTAAGTTTCCGGAATTAAAACGGAACCTTTTTGAAGATGC
Organism: Sphingobacterium sp. MAE; assembly: GCF_056711605.1. Classification (NCBI taxonomy): domain Bacteria; kingdom Pseudomonadati; phylum Bacteroidota; class Sphingobacteriia; order Sphingobacteriales; family Sphingobacteriaceae; genus Sphingobacterium; species Sphingobacterium sp. MAE. Next base: position 2,185,426 of record NZ_CM160044.1, read on the forward strand.
TTTTGACGAAATTGAGATCTTAAGTTTTCCGGTTTCCTGCAGCCCCTTTGATCTGCTGCAGACCAAATATCGGGGATCGGTCATGGCCAAAGAACTTCTGCAGTATCATAAAAAACAGGTCAAGATGCTCGCCTATCTGATTTCACGCAAGCATGTGCCTACAAAAAGGGGTATTATGTATTTCGGAACTTGGGTGGATGCAAATGGCGATTATTTTGATACGGCCCATTTTCCAGATTGTCTGGAAAGGTATCCGTTTCAGGGAGGAGGATGCTATTTGCTGTTGGGGACGGTAGAAGTGGACTTTCATTTTCCAACGATTACGATTGCAAAAATGGCGAAAATGCCTTTTATTCCTGATCCCCGCTATACACATGATGAAGAGAAAAAATTCGAAACACAGGAGCGGATGAAAGAAGATGTCAGCATGACGCATCGCCAGCCGTATCCACAGGAACATGAGATCGGTCTACCCAGAATGAAATTGTAGTTGCCAGCAAAGAGGTCAGAAAATATACTTTTCAGATTGGGCATTTATATCGTTTTTTTGCATGTTCTTTTCGATGGTATTCCATTCCATATATTCAAAATGAACAGCGTTTACTAAATAGTTCTTCCATCGCCAAAAGCATAGTGGATTAATTCTGTAGAGACGATATACCTGTTGATTCTTTTTCTCTGGATGGGTGTCTGCTATGTATTGATCAATTGCCCACTGACTAATAGATGGAGATTTAAAACTGAAGATTGTCATCTCTGATTGTTTTATCCATCTATTTTACTAAAATTTTATCTATATATTTGAATTTTAAAATAGCTACCTGACCTGAAAATAAATTGATGAATGGAATATACGGGCGAAAAAGAATTGCTTGAAGACTTCTCCACAGGAAAAGAAGAAGCATGTGCGTATCTATATCATCGCTATTTTGCTCGAATCTGTTTGTTTGCATCAAGTTTTGTCGATGAGACCAAAGAATCAGAAGATATAGCGGAGGAAAGTTTTATCCGATTGTGGCAAAGTAAGCGCAATTTTGAAAGTTTACATCACCTGAAAGCAGCTTTGTATCAAACTGCTCGTCGTCTGGGTATCAATTACCAAACTTCGCGGCAAAGAAGAATAAATCGTGTGGATGCTTATGTCCGTCTACAGGATCACGATCAATCCAATCAACTCCAAGAGATCGTCTACACTGAAACAATGGCAGAGCTATATGACGCTCTTAAAAAACTCCCTCCTAAAGCACGTGAAATCGTGGAGCTGACTTATTTGGAGGGATATAGCAATCAGGAAGTGGCTGAATTGTTACATATCAGTATACAAACTGTTAAAAATCAAAAACTGCGTGCCCTCAGTTTATTAAGAAAATGGTTAAGCCGCGATTCTTTTCATTACCTGGTGTCCATCGTATTCTTTTCTTCAAAAATTTAATTTTTTTTGAATCTTCTTTAGTACTTTTTTACTTCGGTGCGGTATCTACAATTGAAACAAGATATCATGAACCTAAAAGAAGAAGAATTATTGATTCGTATTAGCAGCCTCATTGTTCAAGAAATGAAGGGTGAACAGCGTGCTGAAGACCGTTTGCTTTTAAAAAAATGGTTGAGTGAGTCTCAAGAGAATCAAGCGGTTTACAAACGTTGCTTTGATCAAGTCATGCAAAAAAAGTCTTTTGAAAGTTTACAGGAATTTGAAAAAAACAGAGATTTTGAGAAGATACGAGCAAAATTATTTACAACACCTGTACCTCAACAACTATTTTCTTTTAAACGGATGCTTCCGTTTGTTGCCGCTGCTTGTATAATCATCGCTTTGGGAGGGGTGTGGTACTATAACCAGACCAACAGCTCTATTCCTTCGGCAATCCAGCTATCTCAAATGGATAGGCTGCCTGCTCAAAACCGCGCTACTGTTACTTTTTCGGATGGACGACAATTTCAGCTCAATGAACATGAAAGCCAGGTCCATATGGACAAAAAAGGAGTTCATTATGATGATGGGAGCGCTGTGGCGGAGACACAATCTGCTCAATTTGCAACCATTGAAACGCCTAGAGGAGGTGTTTATGATGTGATATTGCCTGATGGTACGCGTGTCAAGTTAAATGCGGCGACAACACTTCGTTATCCTACGGTATTTGCAGCGGATAAACGTGAAGTACGTGTAGATGGTGAAGCCTATTTTGAGGTTGCCAAGCGCAAAAATCAGCCCTTTATTGTTGAAACTGCAAATCAGCAGGTGTCTGTATTGGGGACACATTTTAATGTGAACACCTATGGTAACAAGAGTGAGATGAAAACAACGCTACTGAAAGGTAAAGTACAGGTGAAGGAATTAACCAGTGGAAAGCATCTCATCCTATTGCCAGGTTACCAGTCTTTTGTCAATAAAGGTAAGCTAACCAGTCGTGCTGTCGATGTGAACCAGGAACTCGCTTGGGTAGATGGCCGATTTAATTTTGATGGAAAGTCTCTCTTTGAAGTCATGGACGATTTGTCTCGGTGGTATAATGTGGATGTCGAGTACAGGGGCGAGATACCTGATGTTGAGTTTTTCGGTGGAACGTACCGCACTAGTAAACTGAGTACCATATTAAAGATCTTAAAGGACCAGAATTTACATTACCATTTTACAGCAAATGGAAAATTAATTATTGAAAAGAACGGATATTAAAAAGAAAGGAGGACTAATAGAAACGACTTAACACGAAAACCTATATGAACTTTATTGGACCTCGTCCGACAAACTAACCTAAACATTATTAATGAAAAGAAATTCTTACTCTGTAAATGTGACAAAGCCATTGTCACTGTTTTTTGTTGTGCTTCTATTTTTCATATGTCAAAAGCTGAATGCGCAAACCATTACCTATTCGGGTCGCGATGTGGCACTTACAGAAGTATTGCAGGCGATCAAGAAACAGACTAATTATGAGTACATGGGCGCTAAAAAATTACTTGATAGGGCAAAGCCGATAACCGTGAAAGTCGAAAAGGTGACCCTTAAGTTTTTTCTTGATCAGATTTTAAAGGATCAGGATATGAGCTATACGATTGATTCAAAAACAATATTTTTGGAACAACGATCGCCTAATACCAATCAAAAAACTGCTCCGACGGTTAAAAAACCTTCACAGCGAGAGATCAAAGTTAGCGTAGTGGGCAAAGATCAAAATCCCTTAAACGGGGTCACCGTGCTTCAGGACGGCAGACCGATCGCGATTTCAGATCAAGATGGACGATTTTTCTTGGCTACAGCAAAAGGTACATTGACCATGACTATGGTGGGATATCGAACTTACGTCCTTAAATTATTGGATGATAAATTTGATTATTCCATCCGAATGGAGGAAGAGGCTAATGCGCTTGATCAGGTTGTTGTAACGGGCTACCAAGTCATCAAGAAAGATTCTTATACGGGTACAGCTGTTACCAAAAGCGGAGAAGAGCTGCGCCAGGTGAATCCACAAAATGTGCTCCAAGCGATGCAAGTATTTGATCCATCATTCAAATTGCTCGATAATAATCTCGCGGGTTCTAATCCCAATGCACTTCCAAATATCAATGTCAGAGGATCTTCTTCTTTGCCTAGTGGCAATAATGAAGTACTGAGACGTGATCATATTACCACTTCGATCAATATGCCTGCTTTTATTATGGATGGCTTTGAAGTCAGTGTCCAAAAAGTACTGGACTTGGATATGACTCGTATTGAGAGTGTCACTATTTTAAAAGATGCTGCTGCAACAGCTATTTATGGATCACGGGCTGCCAATGGGGTCATGGTCATCACGACAAAATCGCCTAAAGATGGGAAGCTGCAGATGACTTATACACACGAAAGCAATGTCAACGTGCCTGATCTGTCTGGATATAAAGTTTTAAATGCACCAAATAAATTGGCCTATGAGAAATTGGCGGGGTTATATGATGCCGATATACAAAGACAGTCTCAAGATGTACTTGACGAATTGTATTACGGCAAATTGGCCAATGTGTTAGGCGGAGTAGACACGTACTGGCTCTCTCAGCCTGTGCGAACTGCTGTTGGGCAAAAGCATGGTCTGTACATCCAGGGAGGTGCAGAAACATTCAGATATGGAATGGACCTGCGATACCAGACGCGTCCTGGAGTGATGAAAGGGTCTGGTAGAAACCAATATTCAGGAGGTCTGAATTTCAGCTACAATCTTCGTAATAAAGTTCGCTTTCAAAATGAATTATCAGTGACCATTGTAAATGGTACGGAATCGCCATATGGTAATTTCTCAGACTATGTGCTGATGAATCCATATTATCGGATGAAAGACGATAATGGTAATATTCTTCAGGAAATTGATGTTTGGACCAGGGTCGCCAACTCTGGATCAAGCCAAAGGGAGCATGTATTGAACCCACTTTATAATGCTACTTTAAGTAGCTTCAATAAATTAGGCTATACCGAACTATTAGATAACCTATCTGCAGACTTAGATCTAGGCAATGGTTTGCGATTACGTGGACAAGTAAGCTTACTGAAGAGACTAAACAATAATGACAACTTCCGTTCGCCTTTGGCGAATGACTTTTTTTATTACCCGACAAGTCAAACAGATTTGAAAGGGAGTTATACCAGTTATACGAATAATGAACTGTACTGGGATGCCAATGTACGGGCAAATTGGATGCGGACAATCGAAAAGCATAATTTCAATCTTGTCGCGGGAACAAATATCAGAACGGAAAGTTATGATGAACGTTCTTTTACAGCGATCGGTTTTCCTAATGATCGTTTTACAAGTGTCGGTTTTGCCAAGGGGTATGCCGAGAATGCAAGTCCGGCAAGTAGTTTAAGCGCTTCCAGATTATTTGGTGCATTCTTAAGTTCAAATTATTCGTTTGACAATAGATTTCTTTTTGATGCCACATTGCGGATCGATGGTTCATCTAAATTTGGCGCTAATAAGCGCTCGGCTCCATTTTGGTCAACAGGTATTGGTTGGAATATACACCAAGAATCGTGGTTCGATAATGAGTCTATTAGCCAGTTACGTGTGCGGGCAACGATCGGATTGACAGGTTCTGTACAGTTTGATCCGTACATGTCAAGGACAACTTATAATTATGATAAAAGTAACTGGTATTCGTCGGGTCTAGGAAGTACAGTTAGGAATTATGGTAATGAGAATTTGACCTGGCAGAAGACCCAAAGTACAGATATAGGCATCGATCTAGGCTTGTGGAACGATCGATTGACATTGTCGCCAAGATATTATCATAAGATAACACGTGATATTTTGGCCGACATCAATTTGGCTCCGTCTACCGGATTTATTTCTTATAAAGAAAATCTAGGAGATATGGAAAACAAAGGATTTGAGCTGAATGCAAATTGGATACCCATCCGCAACTCAAATTGGACACTAAGTTTGCTAGCTAATCTAGTCCGTAACGAAAATAAGATCATCCGGATTTCCAATGCACTTAAAAGTTATAACGAACGGGTCGATGAGGCACAGCAAGGGAGTGATCTGATGGCTGTTCCTCTGTTGCGGTACAAGGAAGGACAATCGTTAGATGCCATTTATGCTGTGCCATCGTTAGGCATTGATCCTGAAAATGGAAAGGAAGTATTCCTTAAAAAAGATGGAACATTGTCTTATGATTGGGATGCGAAGGATATCGATGTCGTGGCGGTGGCAACTCCTAAAATGGAAGGATTTTTGGGCGGAACACTGCGTTACAAGCAATTGATGATGGTGGCATATTTTCAAACGCGATTGGGAGGAAAGACCTATAATCAAACTTTGGTAGATCGGGTGGAAAATGCAGACCCAAGATATAATGTGGATAGCCGCGTCTTGGAAGAGAAATGGAAAAACCCGGGTGATGTGTCTTTCTATAAGAGTATTCAAGACCTTGGACTAACCCGTGTCTCTTCGCGATTTATAATGCCAGATCGTTTACTTGCGCTTCAGTCGCTTAATATTTCATACGATGCTGGAAAGGCTTTTACAAAAAAATTAGCACTGTCAAGCTTAAGGATGGGGGTAGTCGCAAATGATATCTTTCGTTGGTCATCGGTCAAGCAAGAACGTGGGATCAATTATCCTTTCGCGCGGAGTATCTCTTTTACCCTTCAGGCGGGTTTATAAATTTCTAATGACTTATACTAATTGACGAATGAAAAAGATTTATATCATATTAATATTTATATCCAATCTTGGGTTCCTCTCTTGTTCGAAATGGCTCGATATACAACCCGAAAGTGATGTGGATAAAAACATCCTTTTCTCGACAGAAGATGGTTTTAAAGAAGCGCTTATAGGTGTGTACACCAGATCTGCGAAAAGTGATCTCTATGGTAAAGAGATGACCATTGGTACCGCTGAGGTATTGGTTCAGAACTACAGCATTGCGAGCAATGATCCGTTACGATATCTCCAAACTAAAAACTTCAGGTACAACGATGCGAATTTTATCGCGCGCAAGGATAATGTGTGGAAAGGCCTATATAATGGAATTGCTAATGCAAATTTGATCCTAGGCGAAATCGATAAAAAGCAAAATCTGTTTATCGGTCATAACTATCCATTGATCAAAGGAGAGGCATTGGCCTTGAGAGCTTATCTGCATTTTGATGCGCTTAGATTATTTGCTACTGCACCAATTGTCCGTGACCAAGCGGATGCTATACCTTACGTCACAACTTACTCCAACAAATCAACAAAATTGTCTTCTGTATCTCAAGCTCTGGACTCGGTCATTCGAGATTTGGAACAAGCGAAAGAATTGCTGAAAATAGACCCTATACGTCAAAAATCATATGTCATTGGCTATCCGACAAGTACAGATACCGTACAAAATTCGGAACTCCAAGATCCAAACCTTTTCTTACAAAATAGGAGGCATAGACTGAATTATTTTGCTGTATGTGGGTTGCTGGCTCGCGTTAATTTGTACAAAGGTGACCAAATAAAGGCATTAGCATATGCCAAGGAAATTATAGCAGCCAAAAAATTCCCTTGGACAAATCGGACAGATTTTTTGGCCGTGGATGCGGATAAAAAGGATCGTATCCTCTACAAAGAGTTACTTTTTGCTTGGTATATTCCTGCGATGAGCAACACCTTTAATAATGAATGGTTTACTGATGGGAACTCGGGTATGTACTTGGATCAAGAGGAAGCTAAGGTCATCTATGATGTAGGTGGGGCGGGAGGTAGTGATATGCGGTACACCCAATGGTTTGGAAGCACAGGCATGGGTACCGGTTTTATATCTTCTTTGCTTAAATATAGAAGAAATGTGTTCAGTGAGAGCTTTTCTGCCAACTTGCATTACTTGGTTGCTCCAGCCATTAGATTAAGTGAAATGTATTATATCGCTGCTGAATGCACATTTGATACAGACCCTGCTCAAGCGCTCACCTATTTAGATGAGGTCAGGCTGAACCGTGGCATAGGACAAAAGCTGGAAATGATGAATCAGACCGCTTTTCGGCAGGTGCTGATCAAGGAATATCGTAAGGAAATGTATGCCGAAGGGCAGACCTTTTTTGTATATAAACGGCTAAATCAACCGATAATTGGTCAACAAGGTGCTATAATACCTGTCAGCCAGCAGGTGTTTGCATGGCCGCTTCCTGACGATGAAATAATTTATGGACAACGATAAATGTATATCCACATGAAATATGCTACTTATGTAATCATGTCTTTGGGCATGTGCCTGTTCTTTTCTTGTAAAAAAGAATCTTTAATGCGTTATGAACGTCAGGCAAATATATATTTTGATTTGACTGCTGCAGATCGGGATAGTATCGTGTATACCTTTGCCTACGATATGACCAAGGCGGTGGATACGGTGTTTCTACCAGTCAAATTGATGGGTTACCGGGATGAAAAATCACGAAGCTTCCAGGCGTATATAGAAAAGGATTCCTCAACAGCTCAAGCGGAGATTCATTACGACAAATTGAAGGCAGACTATCCGCTTATGGAAGGAGCGGGACAAACTTTTTTACCTATTATCATTCATAACGTCAAGGACCTGGAAACACGTGCTGTGTCTTTAATCATCAAACTTCAAGAAAGTCCTGATTTTGGAATTGAAAATAAGGACCTGATTCGTGCCCGGATCATCCTCTCTGCACAATTGGAACAGCCCCAATGGTGGTCCATGTGGTTGGACAATTATTCGAGGGTAAAACATCAGTTATTTTTGCTTGTTACGGCGCAGCGGACATTATCCATGCAGGGGCTAGATGCACCAAAAAATCTTTATTTCGCAAATCTATTGCTGATGATGTTAAATGACCCATTTAAATGGATTAAGGATCATCCGGAAAAGGACTATAAACTGGAGTCCAATGATGGCGGACAGACTTATCTCTTTTATCATGTGGATAATCCAAATCGCACGATATTGCTAAGGAAAAATACAGGTTCTGGAAAATATTTCTTTATTGATGAAACAGGAAAGGAGGTGAGATAATATGGGTAAAAAATTTTTTATGAAAAAGGAGATCTTCGTATCTGTTTTTATTTACATGATCATAGCAACTTTATGCAGCTGCTATAAAGATAAAGGAAACTACGCCATAGAAATGCCTGAAGAACCTCAAATTACGGGGCTAGACACCTTGTATGAGGCTTCTGTAGGCGACAGTTTGATCATAACTCCAACAATATCTGGAATTGATCCTGCTTCGATACAGTGCAACTGGCGAATTGATGTCCCAGAAGCAACTAAACCTGAGACTAATCATTACGAGGGTAAAGATCTACGTATCGCTTTTGGTTTGGAAGCAAAGCGATATCGAGCAAGACTTACCGTTACAAACAAGGCAAATGGGATGAAATATTTCTATAATTTTCATATCCAGGGGATGACCGCATTTTCGAGAGGATCATTGGTGCTGTCGGTCGATAATGGTATTAGTAAGCTCTCTTTTATAAAACCTGATCATTCGGTTCAGGCTAATATTTATGAGATCATTAATGGTGAAAATCTTCCGGGTAATCCATTACATATCCACTATGTCAAGAATCAGTTTACAGGAAACACGCCGTTAGGATATTGGATTATTTCAAAAAATGGTGGGGTTCGACTGGATGTGAATAATCTGAAGAAGGAGACCTTGAAACCAGGGACATTGTATGACAACTTTTTCTTAGCACCTCCACGTATCGATGTCGGAAGTTTACAAACTTATCCCCAGGGGACATTATTGGGTGTGATCAATGGTAAATTTTATGCTGGAGCAACGACTACATGGGACCAATCGGTAACGTATGGTATGTTTGGAACATTTGCCGATGGCGATTATGAGTTGTCACCTCAATTTGTCCTGTCATCGGTAGACAATAATTTCAGCATTATCGGTTTTGAGAAAATTAAAAAACAATTTATACGGATTAATATGTATGGTTCACCCATGTATTTTGGCACACAATATACGAGCGTGAATCCAGAAATATTTGATCCTACCCGTGTGGGGATGGATCTGTTGCATATGGTTCAGATCAATAATAAGGACACTTATGCTTTTGTGAAAGATGATGCAGGAAAAGTTTATGAACTGAAGTTTACGGCTAATTTTAACGGGCCATTTTTAGTTACCGCAAATCATAAAAAGCTCTTTGTACATCAGGAGTGGATCAATGCTGATACTAAAATGGTGGCAAGCCGGATTGGATATATTTATGTGGGTTATCAAAACAAAGTGTTCCGTTATAATCCGCTCAATCAACAGGTGCAGGAATTAAAAGTTAATATACAGTCGCCTGTTAGTTTATTGAAATTGGACGATGACGAAAATACACTTATAGTAGGTGCTGGGGGCTCACTTTATTATCTGGATATTCAGGTGGGTAAAGATGGACAGCTCCTCAATAAAATTGATGGAATACCTGGTGAAGTGGTAGACCTGACCTGGAGAAAATAAGTAATACACGATAGCTTAAATAATACATATGAAAATTTTAAAAATTGCTGCCATTATACTGGCCGCAGCGCCAACGTTGCTGTTTGCGCAAGAAGCTGCTTTTCAGATGAAAGGAACGGCTCCTAAAATGTTTAACGGTAAGATGATCTACCTGGACTATACCAAAGATGGATTTTCGGTGTCAGACTCTGTCCAGATTGTAAATGGAAAATTCAGTTTAACAGGTACTGTTGATGAACCTATCTATTCCAGAATGGTGCTGGATCAAGAAGGTAAAGGCAAACTGATGGCACAAAATGTGGGCGACCGTTTATACTTTTATCTGGGCAATGAGAACTATAATTTCACGATTAAGGATTCTTTACGTACCGCAACCATAAAAGGGTCACCTATGCATGATGAATACACTGCATATTTAAAAGAAATAGGTGGAGGTTTCATGGATATCATTGATGCGGGCAATAAAGCATTTGCAGCAGTTAAACAAGATGCTCCTGATGCGAATGAACAATATCAAGCCATTCATGAAAAATTTGAGGCTAGATTTGAGGCTCGTCGGGTAAAGGAATTAGCATTTGCAGAAAATAATCCGAACTCTATATTTTCGATTGATGCGTTAATAGATGCTTCCAATAAACGAAAGCTCAGTGAAATCGAACCTATTTTTTTAAAACTATCGAAAGAAGTACGCCAGCTCACGACCGCGCGTCAATTGGAAGCACGCTTTTTAGCGGAGCGAAGCATAAAGATCGGTAGTAAAGCTCCCGATTTTTCACAACCGGATACCAAAGGTAAAATGGTTAAGGTTTCAGATTTTAAAGGGAAATATGTCTTGATAGATTTTTGGGCGAGCTGGTGCAGTCCATGTCGAGCTGAAAATCCGAATTTGGTGAAAGCCTATCATAAATATAAGAATAAAGGCTTAGAGGTATTGGCTGTTTCTCTAGATGATACTAAAGGAAAGAATGCTTGGCTAAAAGCAATAGAAGATGACGGCATGCCATGGATCCAGGTTGCTGATCTAAAAGGATGGTCTAACGAGGCGGCAGTTTTATATGGGGTAAGGGCCGTACCGCAGAATTATTTGGTGGATCCGCAAGGAACTATTGTTGCAATCAATTTAAAAGGCGATAACTTACACACTGAATTGGCAAAAGTATTTGGCAATTGATCACCGAGGGTAGCATTTTTTTCATGATGTGGATCGCTGGCAGCACTGTGCTCTACATCATGTTAGAAAATCATGGAAACTTTGGTAACTAAAATAATAACTGAATTGACTTAGCATCATCAATATCATTTTGATTAGGGTAAAAGTATTGAAAAATGTAATAAAATAGTCTAAAATGAAATCGTAATTTGTTGCCAAAATAAAAGGGTCTAAATTTCATTAGACCCTTTTATTTGTTGTAGTAATGGATAATCACTACTATTTTTTAAATTATACTAGCTCTTTTGTCAGTTCCTCAGACTCTACATAATCCTTAAATTTCTTAAAATCTTTTTGGATCATTCTTTCTAAAGCTGGATTTAACAGCTTACCTACTGTTTTGCCAAATGCACCAAGTGGGGCTTTGTAACTCATTTTTAGCGATATCTCGGTTTCATTTTCTCCTACTTCTTTAAACTTTACCGTTCCTGCATTCTGCACCTCCGAATCTGCCATGCTCGACCATGAAATTTGTTCGTTGACAACATCAGCATTGATAGCGGCCTTCCAGGATAAGGGATCTAAGCCAGAAGGTGTTTTTACATGCCATTCGGAATGTTTTTCATCGATGATTTCAACGCGATCCAGATGTTTCATAATTAAAGGAAGATTTTCGAGTTTTCTCCAGAACGCATATACTTCTTGACGAGGACTGTTGACCGTTATGACCGATTCGACCAACACATCAGACGGTTTATTGGTGTGGTTGATGCCGAGTCTATCGTATAGTGGACAGAAACCTGTAGATCCTCTTAATAAAAGCAAAGCACTAGAAACCGCCAGTGCCGGATCTTTTTTTTTGCCCGATAGGCTTTTATAAAGTAAATAAGACGATGACAGGATCGTCACTATGCGTTCAGTTTTACTGATATTTTGTTTATAATTCATCATGTTGTAATTAGCTGTTTCATATATTTTTGATGCTCAAAAACTTCTTGCTATTATTACAAATAAAAATGAAGATTGTTAGTTTGTATTTTCATCAGCTGTCAACCGAGACTTCGGAAAGAAGAAAAAATACCTGAATAGTTATACTTGATCTTCATATACCTCGTTGTTTCTATTAAAAAACGAGCTAAAGCTGATGAAATGTGTTTTGTTCAATTTTTGTAAGTTTTTGCTTTATCATATCGGTAAAGGGGGAGTTGACAATTTTCCTTTTGCCGTGACGGTGAGCGTAAGTTGGTAAAATTTTATATATTTAGTTTTGACAATAAAGGTTTAACAAATTCGTAAAGGCAATTATGTTTAAGCATCTAAAATTCATTGATGGTACATCTGATAAATTCTGGGAAATACAAACTAATGGTGCAACACATACAGTAACTTATGGTAGAAATGGTACAGCTGGGCAATCAAAATCGAAAACATTTGACAACGAAGAAACGTGTATTCAGGATGCCGAAAAGCTCATTAAGGAGAAAACGAAGAAAGGATATTCGGAGGACGGCACAGTAGAAGTTGCGCAACAAGTTACAAAAGAGGGAACTGTGCGGAAACCTAACGCCTCAGTGCAACGTAAAGAAGAAGCGGTGAAACGTCTAAAAGCGCTCATCACTGCAGGCAGTGTATCTGATATTATTCCTTATCTGGAAGAATATGCGAGTGGCAACCTGGAGCTTATTAAAAAAGAGATTCGTGCTGCCAAACGCTATTGGGTCGACTATGTCGATCTGTCGAAAGATCCAATGTACAAGTCCAAAGCACAATATGATTGGGGTATACGCGGGACAAAAGAGCAACAACGAATGGTGAAATTGTTAGCTTTAGCGACCTTTAACGGTTCGGATGCGCCGGGCTGGGATGTTTTTATCGAACTAATGAATCAAGTAAGAAGCCTGGAAGTTGCCCAGATTCTAACATATGCCAAACCCAATTGGCTGACACCTTATCTGCTGCAATACGTTCAGAAAAATAGTTGGCAATCTGTTAATTATGATAATTTGCGGTATGCGGAAAGTAAGGGTTTTCTGGAATTTGAACCAGAGCTTTACGCCAATTCCTTGTCCAAGTCACACCATCCATCACCAGCTTTACTGGACTTATTTACAACAGATGAATTGACCATACAGCGCGATATTCCACTTGTATTTGAGTATGAAACACAGATCCATACCGTATACTGGAATTATAAGTATGAAAATAAAGTCAATGACCTGACATGGGATAAAATATTTGATCAATTGCTGGCCGACAATAAAATAGCTAAAGCATTTATTTTAACAAGCGCTCTAGAAGTGCAAACCAAAAATTGGAACACTAACCTGAAGAGTTATTTTAGAAAATTGATCGATCGGATAGGCGTGGACGAGAAATTGCTGTTGGAGCATCAGGAGTTATTTTTTCCGCTGCTGCATGCTGAAAATAGTGCGGTGATCAATTTCGTCGTCGATACTTTAAAACCTTATTTTGCACATGCTGACTTTAGATTGGAAGAATTTCTGACCTGGTCTGAGGGTATTTTTATGCGTAATGATATCAAAACAGCACTGAAAACACTGCTGATACAATTTGATAAATTAGTTAAAATTCGTCCTGAAGTAAAAGATCAGTTTATCCTGCAAGCGGCAGATGTATTTATGGTACAGGATCTGCAATTGCAGGATCGAGCGGCGAAATTTATATTAAAACATCAGAAAGCTCCGATAGAAGCACTGACAGAAAAACTTACGCTTTACAGTGCGCAAATGCTGGGAAGTATTCCTGCAGATTTAAAAAATTTAATGGTGGCATCAAGCTATACTGAACAGGAAATCTTAAGTGAATTAATGATCAGTACCGGAGAGGAATATGTTTTTGATCCAATAGTCGAAAAAAAACTCCAACAACCTTTTATTTATCCCACGAGTTGGAATGATATCCTGTTTAAGATCGGAGAGGTCATCGGTAGTACAGATGCCGTTCAGATGGAAATATTGATGAATGCCTGGGTCTTGCAAAGAGCGAATTTTCCGGCGGATTATAAGGAGCAGCTGGAACCCTATATCAATCAGCTTAAGAAAGTTTACCGAGAATCGCAATGGTTTCAGCATTTTTCGGGGGTATTTTTAAATATGTATTTCCAGCCGAATAAGATTTATCAAAATACAGATCGATACTCCAACTATTCCAAATGGGCGAGTATGATCGGAGAGCAGTTAACACAGCTGCAGCGCCATATCGCGAAAGAAATTCAATTGCCTTTATTGAGTTTACCTACGCATGAACCTTTCTGGATTGCTCCTCAAATAGTCGTACAACGTATTTTGGATTATCAGGATAAAGGCGTAGCCTTAGATTTATTAGATCTGTCGATTGCTTTGAGCCGGACTGTTCGGGAAGATCTGGATGGTATTGTAGCGCTGATCGATCAGGTAAACGACAGTCAGGTCAGATCTGTTCTGACTTATGCATTAGGATTGGATGACGAATTGAAAATTGAAAAAAAATCTTGGGTCAAAAAGCTTTTATCTGCATCAGATAGCGCGTATGTAGGCTGGTTAGGTGTTTGGGCTACCGTGGCCCGGACGCATTATCCGGAGGCTGTTTTTAGTGAATTTGAAGATGAAAACTTGAAAGAGATACCCTTTGCCGTAGCGCCTTTCCGACCAGAGCTTATGTTTACACCTTCTTATTATCAGGGGTATAATTATCAGACGAGAAAATCAGAAATGGTGTATGATGGTGAAAAATTAAGTTTTCACTTTCCAAACTTCAAACAAGAACCGAATACCTTTATTTATCATAAAGATATTTATCAACGCGGCAAGGACAGTTTGCATAGCTATTATCTGTATCAAGATGACATCTCTTACATGCATAGTGTGATGCCTCAGAATACCGAAAGTCTGTCCTTGTTTTTGACCTTGGGGTTAGCGGCTAAAGCTGATCAAGGAGGAAAGACACCGATCGGCTATCTGAAAGAAATGCTGTATGATTTCTTTCATTTTGACCAGCAGTCGGTACTATTTTTAGCGACTTCAACTTTTAACAAAGAAAAAGAAGTACGGGCTATGGCGATTGAAGTGCTCATCACGGCCATCGATAGGCAGCGACTACCGGTTCAGGATCTAGGAAATTTTCTGGGAATCTTGATGAGTCATACTTATGGTCCATTAGGAAGATTAGAGGATGTTTTGGGACAGTGTCGTGATATCTCTTCCAAACATAATCAAGCTTTAATAAAAATAATAGAATACATGTTTCTATCTTATGCGATAGGTGAAAAAATGCCCACTAATTTCAAAAAACTGATCGAATTATATTATGATCTAGTCCATAAAGAAAATCAGAATATTTCTGTTGAAATCAAAGAGGTATTTGAAAAATTAATGATTTTTAAATCATTGCAACCGATATTAAAAAAATTAAGTAATTAACATATGGCCACTACAGATTTAGCGTTCAGCTACAGCAATAATTCGACACTTGTACAGCAATCAGGTATGCAGCAATTGGTGCTTGCCCATCAATCTGAGTTAAGTGAAGTCAGTGCCATACCATGTTTCTTTTGGGGCAGTATTACCGATCCACTGTTAACTTCCAAATGCCTTCTGACATTAGCTAAAGTGGTGCAGTCCAGTTTTGGGCCGGTGCCGCCAAGCCTGCGCGATCCCATTGTTTCAGCAGGTACAGATCAGATCCGATTTGAAGGATTCTCTTCCTGCAATGGTGTGTATGCACGGGTTGACTTGCTTGAAGATGCGATCGATGGCGAATTTATCAGCAGTGGTACGACCAATGTAGACTTTAATGAGCCCATGCTCAATGCCTTAAATGCCGTTAAAAAAACGGAGAAAATGGTACTGGGTGTCGGTAGTAAAGAAGTGTCCATCAGTACCGATAAAACTAAAGTCGTCGAAAAGAAAGTGACTTTACCGCCACGATGGATCAAAGGATTGACCTCGGTACAGCTTTATTTGGCCGGAATGGAACAGAAATACTGTTTAACTAAAATACAGATTATCCAACTGTTTCAGGGCATTCCAAAAGGAAATGTGAAAGGCGAATTATACCTGAGCCAAAGAGGACCTAGATTTGTATTTTCACCGATCGCTACAGCTGGATCAGTTCGCATCGGCGGGTTACAGCGTTTACGCTTATTAGAAGGGATTTTGCCGTATGCGGAGAAATTGATTGTATATCAAGAGGATGGTGGTGAGAGCTGTGCCTTTGTAGCCGATTTTGGTAAAATCAGGCTTTCGCTGGCACTGTCGCCCGATAGCTACCGCGGTTTTTCAGGTGAAGGAAATGTGTTGGAAAATATGGTCAAGGCAGTACGTCAAGAATGGGTACATGCTGTGAACAGCCTGCTCAAGTCCAATGCACATTTTGATCCGACTTTATTAGCCATCGAACACGATGTGGATTTTGCGTCTATGGATACTTTGACGGGTTCGCTCTCCTCCATAGGCTTATTGGGCTATGACCTGCACGATCATCAGCACTATTACCGCCGATTGCCTTTCAAGATGGAGCGTATCCTGGCCTTAAATCCAAGATTGAAGAATGCGCAAAAATTAGTGACGACTGATGGTGTTCAATTTGTCAAAAATACACCAAGCTACATCGAAGCCAGAGTCGAGGGTTCGGGAGTGAAACATACCGTGATTATCGCGGGAGATAAACAGCAGTGTACCTGCGACTGGTTTACCAATCATCAAGGAAAACGAGGACTGTGTAAACATATCCTAGCCGTAAAGATGCTAAATGGCTAGCTATATTTTAGAATGATAAAGTTTTGGTTATCAAAAGAATCAAAGCTTTGAAAGCATGATGAACTAAAATATGCTTTCAAGTTGTACTGCCCCTAAAAGTTAGAGAATTTTTGGGGGCATTTTTATGATCAGGAGATGAAACACTATTTTGAATTCAAAATACACGGTCTAAAACAACTATTTGAATATCATCGTTAGGCTATGATACCACTTGCTGAGTCAGTTGTGTCTCCAGTTGATCCAGTAATTGTTTGGATCGGTCAGACGGACATAACTTTTTTAATTATCGAATTGGATCTGAATGGTTGTTCCTTTCCCTAAGCTACTTTCAACTTTAATTTCCGCCCCTAATCGATCAATGATTCTTCTGACAATAGACAATCCGATTCCGGAGCCTTCATATCCGGAAGAATTGGGAAGTCTCTGAAATATTTCAAATATATTATTCCCATTCTTGAGATCCATTCCGATACCGTTATCGATGATGAAGTAAGTCACTTTTTTATCCGACGCGGTACTGTAAACTTCAACTTTTGGTTTTTCCTGTTTGCTGCTGTATTTGATTGCATTACCCACAATATTGAGAAAGAGTTGATAAATCAACGTTCTTTCCCCCTTTATTGGCAATATATCTCCCAATATAAAATCGAGATGGGTTACATCGTATTGATTTTTGCTACTTTCTGCAATTAATATTATTTTACTTGTTGGATCTAAGAGTTCTAAGTTTAATGCTACCGAATTTGATTTGGACAGCTCATGCACCTTGTCGAGCATGTCGGAGATCAAAGATGAAGAGTCCAGCATATTAGTCGCCAATTTATGCAGCAGTTCGGTCGTGATATTGTTTTTCATCAGGATCATCTGCGCTCCGAGTTTAATGGATGATAATGGATTTTTAATATCGTGGGTCAGAGTGTATGTGAAGGTATCTAGAGCATTATTGGACCGAACCAAATCTTTATTCAGTTGGTCAATTTCGGCGTTTCTTTTGGCTAGTGCCTGCTGGATAATGAATACAATACGCTCTATAAAGGAAATTTCGACATGAAGCCATGGTGTTGCATGGGTTCTAGTGATCTGCTTCCAAGCTTCAAAAGAGGTTCGCGGTGATGGGAATGTTATTTTTTTTGAATCATCATACTGCAGATGTTTTTCGGGCTTTCCGGCCCATACTTCTTGGATAACGACCTCTTTTCGGAAAATATATATTCTCCATGGTGAGTTTGGTAATATTTCTGTTGTAATAACACCGGGGAGTATATTTTCGCCTTGGTGACTGTATTTAAATTTATGGGTAGAAAATATGCTGTCGTCATCTTGGACAAAATCATTTATTTCTTGGAGCTGTTGTGTATTTGGCACAAGTCCAATCGATCTTTCTCCTGTTGCATATTTAATATAAATGCCATCGGCATGTAGCATGTGCATGATCTTCTCTCCAAATCTTTCCAGTACATGAAAAGTATTTCGATCAATTAACAGATCGCTTTTTAAGTCTTTTTCTACCACGTTCATCGCACTCTGAATTTCCATTTCCTTTTTTAACAGCTCAGAAATATGATGTTTGGTGGCAAATTGAGTCAAAAAAGTACAAAGATGCCTTTGGGAAAGATCGACATGCTGGGGTTGATTATTTTGACAGGTAACGAGTCCCCATAATTGGCCATCTCTAATGATGGAAAAGCTTGCACTGGCACGTGCTTTTGAATTTTTTATATATTGTATATGAATGGGAGAGAGGGCTCTAATACTGCATTTTGATAAATCAATATCTTCTTGACTACTGCCCATGATTTTGTGTGTAGCTGCGTCCGTGTCGGCGGTATGGCGCGCTAAAAAAATGGTATAGAGCTCACGGGCCTGTTTGGGGATATCAAATTCAGGATAGCGATACCCCAATAAAGAATGCATATTTTCCGATTTTGACTCAGCAATAACTTGACCGCTATGATCCTCCATAAATTGATAGACCATCACCCGGTCATAATGAATGATTTGGCGTATTTGCGTAGCAAGTGATTCCCAGATATGGGCTTTGTGATCTTCTAAATATTTTGCATAATAATACAGTTTATTTGATTCGACCTGTATATCACTATAGATCTCCACTTCAACATATATATGATCGTTATGCCGATAAATGCTTAAGTCATAATTTTCATTGTGGATGACAATTCTTTTTGTAAATCGGTAAAAGATAGAATTTTTAAAGCTTTCGTCAATGTCTTCAAAAACCAATGTACTACTGCCCGTCAACTCAGCAAGAATATGGTCAATTGGTAATCCTAAATATTGTTCGAACGGGGTCTGCGTTAACTGAATGACATTTTCACTAACTGCTATACAACAAGTTTCATTACTAAAAACAAATAGGAACCCCAAATCTTGAATGAGACCACATCTTGTTATTTTTTCTTCATGACAATCTAAAAATTCCATAATAATTTCTAAATATTATATGTTAAATTGATATAATATCAGAAGGGAATTAGATTGTGATACAATAATTCGGTTGCAATATTATTTCAGTGAGAAACAGGTAGCTAATTTACGAAATTAATTTCTATCTTTAAAAACTTCATAAACAGAGCTAAGACAATCTATGTCGGTCCTAATCAAGCATGATTTAAATAATATGCAGGAACAGATTATCAACTAAATCAATGAGCTGGATCAAAAAAGATCTTAGCGATTCATTTCCGCTTCTTTCAGCGGATAAAAATAGATGCGTGATCTTCAAAACAGTTTCGTCATATCTTTTTATCAAACCACGGCCCATCGCTTTATCATCGATACCGGTAATGACACGATGTGCAAGGAAGTTTATCTGATTAATCGGTGAAAAAATGATTTAGATCACCAATCCTAAGTGGCGTGAGCTAGTTCCAATTAGCGTACTAATGGTCGAAAATCTGGATGATCAGAATGTGCTGTTCACCTAGTTATTGATGATCTACACGGTTTCGGCTATTCTTTTTCATTAATATCTTAGCTTTTCTTAATTGTTGGGTGGTATGATCATGTAATTTTGCATTAAATAAAATCCATCCACCGATCATTCCGATCATGCTGCCGATAAAAATATCGATCATACGAGCAAAGAAGATCTGGTTGGTATCTTGTGTCAATTGCTTGCCGGACTCGGATAGGAAAATAGTGAGAATGGTGATGAAGACAACGGCTATTGCGTAGTTGCGTACGACTAAAAACTCCACGACGACTTGTAGAAGGGTAATGCTGATCACCATGATCAGCGGTGTTGGATTGCCAGATGCAATCAACCAGGTGATGCCAAGTCCTATTAATGTTCCAGTGATACGCTGTGTCGCTCTTAGCCAAACGTGTTTTGAACTGCTGCCCTGCATAACGGCTAAACAGGAAATAGGGATCCAATAAGGTTTTTCAATATCCAACGATAAAGCTACTGCTAGAGATAGGGTCATGATGAGCCCAAAGATAATGGATTCGACGATGTTGGTATAGCTCGATTTACGGTGGATCATGCTTTCGGGTTGATTGCTCTTTTTTAGGGTAAGTAGGCTGTATATTAAACCGATACCGCAGGTTAAGATGGTGCCCATAGCGACATAACCGATTTTTTCGGCTATATGTTCGGGCTGAAAAGGGGAACAGATCGCAGTAGAGGCCAGCATGATAAAAAAGAAATTGCCGGGTGGTCGGGTCAACTGGAGCTTGTGCAGGGAGTAATGTACGCCAAAAGAAAAAAGGCCCAATGCGATGGGGGCAAGAATGGGGCTAAAGGAAAAAAGCAATCCAACGGTAAAAGATAACATGAGACCAAAACAGCAGGTCATCAGGAGGATCATACGTTCGATGAGTTTGTCGGATTGGATGTATAATATTGATAATCCGGCTAACGATCCGAGCTTTCCAGCTTCTATATTGTCCATGTACCAACCCAGAATCATGGGGATACCTACACTTAGTCCTGCAACTATAGGGAGGTGCCACTGTCTGTTGGTCTTATTAAATTTAAAAAACGAGTCCATTTGTTCTTTTTTTGATCTGATCTGACGTCGAAATGAGCCTGTCATTCTAATCGGACCAAACAAAGGTAACGATGTTTTTTATTTTTTGTAATTTCTATACCTAATCTATTGTCTCCTCTTTTGTAACTAACCGTCTTAATCAAATGGCCGATCAGTTCAATGGTTGGATTCCGCACCTGGTTTTTGTAATAATCCCACCAGGTCTGTTTAGATAAACTCCATGGTGGGATTGCTCGTATTGAAGGGGATTTAAAATTTAAAGCTTGATCTGATCAGGATACAGTACCGGAGCATTATTGCTTTTATAAGTCGGCAATTGTGCGTTCCAAATTTTTAATTGTTCCGATAGCAATGTGCTAAGATCTTTTGTTTTGCGTTTCATCTTTGATGCTAGATTATTTTTCTCGCCTATGTCATCGCGCAGATTGTACAGTTCCAGTTTACCGTTCTTCATATCGTAAAGCAGTTTGTAATCTCCCTGACGGATAGCAGAAAAGAAATTGATGCCAGGTCCATCGGGGACGGTCCACTTATTAGGGATATTCCAAATAAGGGATCTATTTTCCCAATGTTCATTTTCATGACGATCACTTAGTAATCCCACTAAACTCTGTCCATCCAATTTTTGTTGAATGAGGTCGTACTGCTTGATTTTTGCGAGGTCTAAAATCGTTGGAAAAAGGTCTTCAATGATTACTGGAGTATGATTAACCTTTGGCTGATGTTGTCCGATATTTTTTATCAGTAGGGGTACACGTATACCACCTTCATACAGTGAACCTTTGCCGGCTTTTAAGGGAAGGTTTTGCGTATGGTTAGATCCTGTGCGCATCGGCTGTAAACTCAATCCGCCATTGTCACTGATAAAGACAATGATGGTCTGGTCATAAACTCCCTGGTTTTTTAGGAACTGTACAATATCGCCCATACTTTTATCATAGCCTTCGACCAGCGAGGAGTAGGCCGCTTCTGTCGAGTCTAAGCCCATTTCTAAATATTTTTGGACAAAGCGTGGATCTGGCTGTATAGGGACATGGACGGCATAATTGGAGAAATGAAGGAAAAATGGTTCTTTGCGTTTGATCGGTTCCTTGATCGCTTTTAGTGCCTCTTGAGTCAATGCTTCGGTTAGAAATGTCGCTGTGCCATGATATTCCATTAGGTCTGGTACTGCTTGATAGCTTGCTTTACCGGATATATTTCCATAATTTTTTTCACCATAATAGTTCTGAGGATGCCCTGCAGCATGCCCCGCGACATTGACCATAAAACCGAGATTGAGCGGACTTGCTCCTGGTGTGCCAGCAGATCCCCAGTGCGCTTTTCCGATATGGATGGTATGATAGCCATGATCTTTTAATATGCTGGGAAAAGGGGTTGCATGAATGGTTTTTGGTACGTTGGCAATTGGGCTGAGTCCATTGATATTCCAATCTGGAGGTGTCAATAGCTCATCGGAATTGTCCGTCGGTGTATTTGCCTTGGGATTTGTCCAGTTGGTCACTTTATGATGTGCGGCATTGAGGCCCGTCAAAAAACTAACACGTGATGGGGTACAGACCGGGGTAGCATAAGCGTCCGTAAATTTGACTGCATCTCGGGCCAGAGCTTCAATGTGTGGAGTATGAAATCGTTTATTGATCGAAGTCTTCTCTTTATAGAAGGGTTCGGATGTGTCTTGCCATCCGAGATCATCGACAAAAAATACCACAATATTAGGCTGATCTTGCTGTTGGGCCCATCCCAGTTGTGTACACGCCATCAGGAGCATGAAGAGTGTTGATTTATTTTTAAATAGTGTCATAAGCATTGAAATTAATGATTTTGTACCTATGGCTTTAAAATCTTGAATGCCAAGATATGTAATCCATCTTATACCTAAGTTTACACCGGGTCTACTATTATGCTTTCGACAAGCAATCATAAAGTCGCCAACGAGAGCTTGTTTGCTTTTTGTCCATCCTAGATAGAGTGCACATCCGGTTTCATGGGTTGCGGTTATGCTGGTAAATTTTGCTCCTGCTTCTTTTGGCTTGATCACCCATTGCTCGACATCCAATTGCATCGGTTTAATATTAGGAATATTGGTAAGAAACGAATTTAGTTGTATTTTTTTGTAATACATAACAAATTAATTGAACCTCGATATTGCGAGGTTCAATTATGATGTACTTTTTAATGTAGTCTCCTGTGAGAAGCTTATTTTTTAATAGGGTGGATGTTCTCTTCAGATGGAATAGAGCCTCTAGCTGTTATGTAATTTGTACATAAAATCATCTTTAAAAATGATATGCTTAGGGGATACGCTGTCTGATGAAAAGCGGAATGCCTATCTTAAAAAAGGACTAAATGATAATTAGTCCTTTTTTAAGATGAAAGCAATCATTACTTGGCTATATACTTTTTACAGTGTTTCCGTTTTTTCAAAGTTTTTGAAAGGAGTAAGATTGAAGGTAACATGACCTTTTGAATCGATCCCGCCGACTCCTCTAACGATTGCTTTGATTGTATAGGTTGCGGAGGGCTGGTAAGCGTCAACATTGAAATTGTAAAAGAAGGGTTTGATTTTACTGGTTCCTCTAAATTTGTCCGCTAATGCATGGTGATCGTCTGTCGCAATTACTTTTCCATTTTCTAATAATTGTACTTGTTCTATTTCTAAATAGTTTTTTCCACTCAGATAGAAGAAACCTGCTTGTACTGCACCGTTGGCATATACTTTTTTCGTCACATCGTAGCTTAGCGTGTCGTACTGACTCTTGATAGCGGTACTATCCCATTGTGCAATAATATACCCACCTGGTCTGTAGTAGTCGATACGCAGGGAATCTAAACGGGGATACTGGTGGTCGAGACGTTGCGAAAAGGTTTTAAAGTCTTTGTTTTTGGGAGATGACCATGCGATTTCGGACAGAGCTAATAGTCTTGGGAAATTGTGCACGTTCATTTCTTTGAGTTCTTGAGTCAAAGCCGTCCATTGATTGGCCTGTACGCCTAAGACCAATTTTTCCTCTTCCGGCGTAAGATCTGCTGAGGGATCATATTCATACACTTTCTGTAAAGAATTAATCTGCGGGTAGCCCAGATCACTCATGGTACCATCATTGCGGTCGGCTTGTGTAATATCAAAGTAGAGATGTGATGATGGTGTTGCTACGGCTTTAAAGCCTTGGCTTGTGGCTTCTTTTATAGCCGAAGCACCTATCCAGCTCATGATGGCAGTAGACTTCGGTAAGTTTTTGGCATCACTTAATATATCATTCCAGCCTAAGGGCTTTTTACCTTTTTTGGTGATAATGTCAGATACGCGCTTGACGAAATAGCTCTGTAATTCATGTACATTTGCGATTTGATTTCTAGTCATAAATTGCTTGACATGCTCTTCTTTGTCCCAAAGCTCGTGACGCACTTCATCACCTCCAAAGTGAATATATTCCCCTGGGAAAAGATCGGCAATTTCAGTAAATACCTGGTCTAGAAACTGGTACACTTTTTCACTTGTTGGATCGAGTGTATTGGGCGTGAACTGCACACCCCAATAATGCCAAGAGGATACAAACGGAAAGATATGGTTGGGATAGGTATACGAATTGACCCCCAGCTCTGGATAGACTAAGATGGCTGGCCATGAGTGACCAGGTACGTCGATCTCAGGTACGATACTGATGTTTCGTGCCTTGGCATAAGCTACGACTTCTTTAATCTGTTGCTGCGTATAAAAGCCACTTCTTGCTGCAGGTTGATTTTCTGTATGATGAAATACTGTGGCTCTTGGTGAAGTCAATTCGGGATACTTTTTGATTTCGATACGCCATCCTTGATCATCTGATAAATGCCAGTGAAAAGTGTTGAGTTTGTACAACGCCATGACATCCAGGTATTTTTTAATGACATCGACGTCATAAAAAGTACGGCTCACGTCTTGCATATAGCCTCTCCAGTCGTATCGTGGAAAATCAGAAATCTCGACCGCAGGAATAGACCAGTCAGTCTGTACACTATTTCCGGGAGCTTCGATCGCTGTCGGCAAAAGCTGACGTAGAGATTGTGTGGCATAAAATAATCCTTTTCCTGTTGTCGCGGTGACTTCAATCTTTTCATCCGTCGCCACGATGGTATATCCCTCGGGATGTTGGATAGCCGCTTTTTTATCGATGGAAAAGATAATCACATTTTCCTTTTTATTCCCAGTAGGGAAGGGATATTGTGTAATGGTTCGTAATTGTGTTACAAATAGAGCGACATCTGCTGGCACTGCATGACGAAAGGAAATACTTGTTTGGGCATTGAAACGAAATTTTCCTGTTTTTAAAGCAACCTCCTGTGGCTTGGGAATAATCGTGATCTGTTCTTGTGCCCATGTAAGCTGTAAACTTAAAAATCCTATGGCTAAGGATAATATTGTTTTTTTCATAGTTATTTTTTGGATATGGAAGTGTGGTTTTGATGCGCGAAAAATAAGACTGCCTTGATAACAGGCAGTCCTATTCGGGTCATAAATTATTTAATGATCGGGATAGGAGCCCAGTAGAAACTATGGCTGCTATCGTCTGGTTTTCCCACTAAGGTCAATTCGCCAGTTCCGCGATTTGCATTGGCTTTGGCAACAGTTTCGGTACGAATCAGATCAAACCATCTTGCTGCTGGTTCGAATCCTGCAAATTCCCAACCTCTTTCGGCAATGACTGCTGCTTGGAATTTATCTTTCGCCAAACCCGCTTCGAGGTCTTTGAGCCCTGCGCGTCTGCGCACTTTATTAACCGCCTCGTATGCTGTTGCATCTGCAGTTCCGGTGGACATGGTCTGTGCTTCGGCATAAGTCAATAGGACTTCTGGGTAACGAATGACATAGACCGTTGCATTGCCCCACCAATCATTCATTTTATGTGTTACGGGATCATACGACTCATCATCCCTATATTTCATAAAGTAAGGATGTTTATGCGTTAGTTTGGTATAGTCGACCACATTCTTCGGATCATTCTTGATAAAATAATCTTTCTGATAAGTAGCTGCTTTACGAGGTCCTTCAGGAAAATTGTTATAAAAATTGATTTCTCCAAAAGCTTCATCCCATCCACCTTCTTCTCCTGGAGCAAAGTTTGGGGGAACTAACTGGCTGCCGTTGCCCCAGTTGTCACCATATGTCCAAATGCTCGGCATGTTTTTGTTAAAGTAGCATCCAAAGACAGCTTCTTTATTGAACTGATAATCTTTGTCCCAAAGTTGATCAAAGGAAGGGAGAAGTGTATAACCCCATTTTTGGCTGTTGTCGATGACCTCTTTGGCTTTACTTGCCGCTAAGACATAGTTTTCAGTTTTTTTAAGTGGCCATCCTGCCATGGTTAAGTAGACATTGGCTAGCAGAGATTTTGCTGACCCTGCTGTGGGTAGGATATCTACCCCGTTTTGACGTCTTGGTCCAGTCCAAGCATCGGGAAGCATGGTTTCAGCTTTTTTTAGATCTTCAACAATTTGTGCATAGATTTCTTCGGGTGTGCTATTGCCTTTTTGATCGAGTGAAAACTGCAGTGGCATAGGAACAGCTCCCCAGGTACGCGTCAAAAAGAAATAATTGAGTGCACGATAGAAATAGCCAACACCGCCCGCCTGGTCTTTATCTGCAGCCGATGCCTCAGTTGCCTTTTCATAATTTTCAATCAATGCATTGGACGATTTAATGGTTTTATAAAAATTGTCCCACCATAAGGTCATCCGATCGTTGGAAGAGTTGGGTTGAAAGGTGTCAAAATCGGAGAAACCTTTTTTGTTACCACCGGCATGTGTGGTAATGTCATCGGATCCAAATGTAATCGCCATACCACCGGTTTGATTCCAAGCCAAATTGTAAGATAAAGCAATCCCCAACATGGCTGCATTAAGATCATCCGAAGTTTTATAAAATGTGGCAGGTAAGACACTTCCTTTGGGATCTTCTGTTAAGTAATCTTTACATCCGCCAAAGAGCAGGCTCGATGCAAATAATATAGTAAAAAGTTGTTTTTTCATGTTTGTCAATTAAAAAGTCAGGTTTAAGCGAACCGTATAGGTGCGAGGTGAAGGATATGCGCCGAGATCAATCCCAGAGGTTACATCGCTGTTAGGAGCTGTAGAACTTGCTTCTGGATCGAAACCTTTATATTTGGTCACCGTAAATAAATTTTGAACACCAAAACCTAGACTTGCTGTTGCTACTTTTAATACCGATTTTGGAAGTTTGTAACTCAGACTGATGTTTTTTAATCTGGTGAATCCGGCATCTTGTAAAAATTGTGTTGATTCCACATATTGTTTGCTCTTGCTGGTAGCTGATGCCCATTCATTAGACGGGTTTTCGGGTGTCCAGTAATTGATTGCAGCTTGTAGTGTCGGATAAGCAACATCGGAAGTAACAATGGCCGCGGCCGCGTAAGTAGCATTGAACATTTGATGGCCATAGGCGCCTTGGATAAAAATATTGAGATCGAAATTTTTATAGGTAAAGTTATTGGTAAAACCCATCTGAACTTTTGGAGTGGCATTACCCACGATTGTCATATCTTCATATCCGATCTGATTATTACCGCTTACATCGGTGTATTTATAGTCTCCGGCTTTGCGATTCATTTTTGCATCGTCAGCCTGATAAACGCCTTCCCACGGAATCAAATAGAATGCGCCTAATGCTTCACCTACTTTGACCACTTGGATATTGGCATTGATCAAACCGCCTCCGATACGGGGTTGTGGTATCATGTCTTGACCTTCATTAAGGCTGATGACTTTGTTTTTATTAAAACTTACGTTGAGATTACTGTTCCATTGAAAATAATCATTTTGGACCAGAGCAGCATCAACGGCAAATTCGAAACCTCGATTATTGATAGAGCCCACATTCTTAAGCATCGTGCCACCGCCTAAATATTTATCGATCTGTGTAGGCAATAGGAGATCTACGGTATTTTTGTTGTAATAATCGGCTGTAACCGTCAGTCGGTTGTTAAATAACCCGAGGTCAAAGCCAATATCAGTCTGTTTGGTTGTTTCCCATCTTAAATCTTCTAATGCAGGATTGCCAATCATATAGCCCTGATAAGATGTCGTCGATCCATAAGAATAATTAACAGGACTGAGTAGTCCCATGGTCTGATAAGGACCTATGGCCTGGTTGCCGGTCATACCCCAACCTCCACGAATTTTGAGTTTTGAAATTGCTTCCACACTTTTTAAGAAGCTTTCTTCATGTACATTCCAACCAAGACTGAAGGAAGGAAAATTGCTCCATTTTTGACGTTGCTGAAATTTGGAAGACCCGTCTCGTCGATACGATACCGTTGCGAGATATCTGTTGTCGTAGCTGTACATTGCTCTTCCCAAAAAAGATAATATAGACCATTGCGAATAACCAGAAGATATGCTTTGAGCCGCATTTAATCCTAAATTGTAGTACCCATTAGATGTACTGGTCAATCCTGAGCCATTGGCGCTAAAATTATTACTGGTACTAATCGTGCTTTCTTCAACTGCTGTTAAGGTCAGATTATGCTTTTCTGCTATGGTCTTCATGTAGGTCAGTACAT
Organism: Sphingobacterium sp. MAE; assembly: GCF_056711605.1. Taxonomy (NCBI): domain Bacteria; kingdom Pseudomonadati; phylum Bacteroidota; class Sphingobacteriia; order Sphingobacteriales; family Sphingobacteriaceae; genus Sphingobacterium; species Sphingobacterium sp. MAE. The sequence goes on from NZ_CM160044.1 coordinate 2,213,832, forward strand.
TGCTGTTTTGAAAGGCATAGCTTTCACTATATCCTTGACCAGATTTCATATTGTTGGGCGACACCCAGTCATTTGCTAGAGAAGCTGATTTACTTAAATTGGCGTCTAGACCTGCATTGGAGGTAAATGTCAATCCATCGAAAATTTTGTATTTGATGTTTCCATTGAAAGTTGCAATATTACTGAAGATATTGTCATCGGATTCCAATGCGGTCATCAATGGATTGACCCAGATCGGCGAAATTCCATTTCTGTTGTAGTTTTTCCCATCAGCTTCGTAGGGTGTTTCGGTGGGAGCCCAAGCAATAGATGCCATCACGGGATTGGCTTTTGAGGTCATAATCGCATTATTATGCGCTTCGACCCGTTGTGTAAATAGGTTGATGCCTACCGATAGTTTTTCATTGATCTTGATATCGGTATTGGAACGCAATCCATATTTTTTTTGATCAGTGTTGCGTAAAGTTCCATCTTGATTTTGATAAAATGCAGAGATAAAGAACTTGGCTTTTTCTCCGCCACCGCTTAATGAAAGCTGTTGATTGTGCGTGTTAGAATTTTTTAGCAACAAACGCTGCCAATCGGTGGTTTTGTTTTGGTAACTCGCAGGATCGGCAATGACAGTACTTCCTGCAATGGTATTTGCCATGGTTGCGTAGGTAGTGGCGTCCATCAGTTCATAGCGCTTAGGTAACGTATTGAAGTTGATAAATCCATCATAACTTACTGTAGTGGCACCTGCTTTTCCTTTTTTTGTGCTGATAATCACAACTCCATTGGCTCCACGTGATCCATAAACGGCTGTGGCCGACGCATCTTTTAGCACATCCATGGATTCGATATCGTTCACATTAAGATCTTCTAGGCTAAAGGTACTCAGCGCTATACCATCTACAATGTAAAGCGGTTCATTGCTGCCGGCTATGGAGTTATTTCCACGAATACGAATTTTAGCTTTTCCGCCTGGAGCACCTGAACTTTGGGTAACTGCCACACCTGATACTCGACCTTGAAGTGCAGAAGCAGCCGTGAGTACGGGTTGACTTTTGTATGCATCAGCTTTTAAAGTGGAAAAAGATCCGGTGAGATCTTTAGTGCGCTGTTGACCATAACCCACTACGGTAACTTCTTCCAGTTGCTGATCTTCGGATTGCAGCTCTAGTTGAATTGGAGCATTTGTCTTTAGTGTAACCTCCTGCGACTGGAAGCCTACGTAACTGATCTGTAGTTGACTGCCAACAGCGGCTGTAATACTGAATTTTCCTTGGGAATCCGTTTGGGTGGCGACTGTCGTTCCTTTCACTTTGATGACAACATTGGATAGGGGCTGACCCTGTGAAGTGATCTGTCCCTGAAATTGTTGCTGCTGTGCAAACGAGACAAGAGGCGAACTCATGCCGATGACACTGAGTGCGATCAGTGTCTTTGATGTTGGAAATTTAAACCGATAATGCATGGTTATTTGAGGTTGTTTTTAGATGGGTGGATATATAATTTAATTTGTTTTTTGCTTTTGATACACACGTACGTAATCTACTTCCATTTGAAAAGGTAGATCGGCATCATCTATAGCTCCTGGCCATCCTGCTCCTCCAGACTGATTTAAGATCAGATAAAAAGGTTTATCAAAAGGCCATTGCGCAGCAGTTGATGGTATGGGTTTATAGTACGTGTAGCGCAGTACATGATTGACATAAAATTCAATTTTGGTGGCGTCCCAGATGATTGCGTAGATGTTGAAATCCTCTGTATTGTAAGTGCTGTTTTCTGTAGCTGTGCTTCCGCCATCGGTACCCGTGACTGCTCCATTGTGAATAGTTTGGTGTACTTTATCTTCCTTATTGACATGCTCCATGATATCGATTTCACCACTATTTGGCCAATCGCCGTAAGAAACAGGATGTTCGGGCATCATCCATATAGCTGGCCAAGATCCTTTGCCTTGATTAAATTTGGCCCGAACTTCTACCTTACCATATCGGAAATTAAATTTTTTGGCCGTCTGAATTCCTCCAGAATGGTAGGGTACATCGTCATTTTCGATCACCTGGTTGTCCATGCGTAAAAGTAAATTTCCAGATTCTTGTCTTACATATTTGGGGCTGGCAGTCAAATATTTCGCCCAAGCGGGGCTCCACCTGGGAGCGAAGGACCATTTTGTCGTATCAAAACGATCTGAACTATTAAATTCGTCCGAGAAAATTAAGTTCCATTTTGCCGTATCAATAGAACCAAAAGAAAGAGACGGAGCTAAATGCTCATGGAATAGATTTATTTTACTGTTTTCTGCTGCTGTTCGACAAGGTAAGTTGCAGATCAAGCAGATCAAAATGAAAAGTGCTGTTTTCATAAAGTCATCATATGGTTTAAAAGAGCTATGGTTTGCTGGATGCTAAGATAGGGGGGTGAATACAAAAAAATAGGGGTAAAGCAGTAATCTTAGGGGGGTAAATCTTTAATAATATACAAATAAGTCAGACATAAATCGTATTTTTATATCCAGAAACTAGTCGGGATGTTTGGGATAAGAAATATATATTGTTTGCTGCTATGCTGTATTTTTCCCTGTGCTTTAAAGGGGCAAGGTGTTACAGAAAGTTCTGTTGTACAGCGCTATTCTCTTGGAATTGAACAAGGCCTTTCCAATAATGATGTAAATTGTATCATCCAATCTAAAAGCGGGATGGTGTGGATGGGTACGTTTGATGGTCTGAATCGTTATGATGCATATCGATTTACGGTTTTTAGAAAGAATGTCATGGATCTCAATTCGCTTCCTGGAAATCGTATAGAAGCACTCACTGAGATGGACGACGGACGACTTTTGATCGCAACACTAGATACTGTGGTGGTCTTTGATCCAACATGGAACACGTTTAGTAAGCTTTCTTATTTGCATCCGACCACCAAAAAGCATATTTCTCTGACAGGATCTGCAATTTTTAAGGCTCAGGGAAAAAATATTTTTATTGGTTCCGATAACAAAGGATTGCTAATTAACAGCCAAACTGATCTCCTTTATAAACAGGTTCCTTTGGTATTAGGGGGAAAGAGACAATGGAATTATCAAGTAAAGGGTATGGACTTGGATCGTCAAGGTACATTGTGGGTCTTCATTGCTGGTGTAGGTCTATGCCAATGGGATCAGGAATCCGACGCATTGCTTGTACAGGATGTGCGATTTCAGGAATGTAATGGATTGCTGTCAACGCCCGATGGGGCGATTTATTTAGCCTTAAATACAGGTGTATATAAATGGCATCCAGTTAAGGATAAGCAGCATTTTGTTCGTTTTTCAAAACCTGTGCTTCATCTCTTTTTATCTAAAAATGAAACCATTTGGGCATCTACCGATGGCGACGGTATCTATCTTAAATTAAAGCAAATAGATGGTTTTAGTAAAACCTATGAAGCCAAGGATGGCTCGGGATTGTCCAGTAATGCCGTTAAGCAAGTGATGGAGGATCGTGAAGGCCGCATGTGGTGCGCAACACTGCGCGGTGGAGTGACAATATTAGACGCGAAAAAACGGTCTTTTAATGTTATTGTACCAAAGCAGCTGAATCCTAGTTTAAAATCTAATTTTTTTGTTTCTACTTTTTTTGAAGAAAGTGAACAGAGAATCTGGGTCGGAACAGACGGCTACGGGCTCTTTAGCTGGGATCGAACCACAAAGACCTTACTGCCCGTGGCTGAAGGTGACCTGAAAGATAAGAGCATCACTAAAATATGGCGCGATAAAAAATACCGGTTATGGGTTTCTACTTGGAATAATGGTATCTATCGGATTGAGAATAATGGCAAGCAGATCAAGCATTATCGCTGTTATGATCCGGTAAACAAAATTTGGGCAGATAATGTATGGAATATATTTGAAGATCGTAGAGGACGTATCTGGGCTACCACTTTTGGTCATGCTGGTTTATATAAATGGAATGAGGCAACGTCGGAATTTGTCTTTATATCCAATAAGTTTGGCAATATATTGACATTTTGGGAAGATTTAAGAGGAGATCTTTGGTTTGGTAATGATGCGCAGCTGATTCATTATAGACTGCACGACCAGCGGATGATTACCTACGATTTGGGATATCGCATTCGAGCGATCTACGGTACGGAAGATAGCAAAAACCTATGGATCGGTACGGAAGGACGAGGAATTTTATCCATCAATGTACATAGCGGTAAGTTTATCAGTTATGGGGAGGAGCAAGGATTATCAAATAATAATATATTAAATATACTGCCGGATGACAACGGTCAGCTTTGGTTAAGTACATTTAATGGATTAATTAAATTTGATACAAAATCCAAACGTAGTGTCAATTTTAAGGAGGAGGATGGACTTCAAAGCAATCAATTTAGCTATCATGCAGCACTTAAGCTCCGTAATAGTCAGATGATATTTGGTGGTAATAAAGGGTTTAATGTATTGAGGCCTGAAAACATAGCTGTCACTCCACTTTCTTTTGAACCGCAACTGACAGCAATACAAGTTAATGGTAAACCAATCCGGGATTTAATCGCTAAAAATACAGTAAGCCCTGATGTGAACTCTTTTCACAAGCTAGAGCTCCCATATGACAATACGAATCTTCACCTTGAGTTTTCAGCTTTTCCATTTTTCTCCTTAGAAAATGTGCGATATGCGGTTCAATTGATAGGACACGATCCTAATTGGATTAATTTGGCTGAACTTCCTGTCATGGATTATAATCACTTAGCTCCAGGAAATTATAAACTCTTGGTGCGTGCATCAGCAAAGGATAATAATTGGAAAGTGACGCATCTTTTGGATGTGACAATTTTGCCGCCGTGGTACCAGACCTGGTGGTCGATTATGCTCTATATTGCTCTCTTGATGATAATGGTGTATACATATGTTACTATAAAAAAAAATAGGACAAAACTGTTGTACGAGGCTAAGTTTGCAAAGCTTGAGGTGGAGAAGGAGCGGGAAATCGGTCGAAAGAAGATCGCTACGTTTGCAGATATTATACAAGAGATCAAGACACCATTGACTTTTGTCGTCAATCCGCTAAAGGCATATATCCAAAAATATCGAGAAGATGTATCAGAGGATCTTTTAGTAGCCTATCAGAATGCGAGCAAACTTCTTGTTCTCGCGGATCAACTAAGTGAAATTAAAAAAGGAAATAGTTTTAGCAAACCGCTAAAATTGGAAAGGTTTGATTTTTGTTTGCTGCTGCAGGAGGAAAGTTTTGCTTACCAGCAGTGGTCCGGCCATGAACTTGTTAACTTTGATTTGGATATTCCGCTAGCGGAACTGTGGATTTATGGAGATAGACAAAAAATCGCATTGGTCATTTTTAACTTGCTATCTTTTGTTTTCCAGAGGTTGAAGATGGAGGGTACTGTTTCGGTTACATTGAAAGAACATGATGCTGATTTTGAGGTGTTGATTTGGGGCTTCACATCCTTGACAAAAAAAGCTGATGCGAGTGAGCAGGCAACGCTGATTAATCTTCTTGAAGGATCAATGGACAGCGATCTGGGGGTAGGTTTAATTCTAACGCGCGATTTTGTAAAAGAACATCTGGGTGGATTGTCGTACAAAATAGGCGATGACGGTGAAACATGTATGATGTTGAGCTTGAACAAAGATCGATGGTACCTTCGTCTGCATGATATGATGTGGGAAAATCAGCTGCTGAAGCATCAACTCGATGAAGATGTAAAAATGGCGGCAAATCACATGGTACCACAACATTTGAGTCCGCTGGAAATTACAAATAAAAAAACAATTCTAGTGGTCGATGATAACAAAGTCTTTCGGCAATATATGCGACAGATCTTTAAAGAGGACTTTCACGTTTTTGAAGGTAAGGACTGCCAGGACGCGATGCGACTAATAGAAAAAACAAATCCAAATATGGTGATTGCCGAAGTGTTTATGGATGGTACTGGATATCAATTTTGTCGAGATCTAAAAAATAATACCAAGTACACTCAGTTGCCCATCATTTTGATCAGTGCATTGAGTACTACTGAAAATCAAATTCAGGCTATTGAAGCAGGGGCGGATGATTTTATGGCTAAACCTTTTGATGCTGAAATCTTGATAAAAAGGGTGCATGCACTGATGGAAAATAGGAATGCTTTGCACGATTACTTTTTTAAGCGCATTACACAGAGAGATGAAGAGGGGTGGATTGATGAAAATCACGGTGGAATTTCAGTTGAGGAAAAAGATTTTTTGGAAAAGTGTATGACTATTATTGAGGAGAATCTACAAGATCATAACTTTAATGCACAGGTATTAGCGAGTTTATGTCATATGAGCTATTCTAACCTATATAAGAAAATTAGAGCGTTATCAGGGCTTTCGACTTCTGCATTTGTCCGAGCGATCAGATTACGAAAAGCGGCTGAATTACTTTCTGGATCTGATTTGAATATAAACCAAATTGGAGTGGAGGTGGGCATTCAGGATGTGAAATATTTTAGAGAAAAATTTAAAGATTTATATGGCATGACACCTTCTGCCTATATCAAAAAATATAGAGCTTATTTTAACCAAGATTATACTCTTGTAAAACCACTTGCTGAAAATATTAAAGATCGAAAATAGTTGTTATCCCTTTGCATTTGTTAAGAGGAGCTTGGTTTTACTTTCTACATCATCATAAAGGTCAAGATTGTTTTTCTGAGTTTGTAGCATATGCAGCATTCCAACTTTTGGATCTGTTACAATAACTCCAGAATATACAGCCGATAAATATTAAATAGTAATAATCCCAGTGACCAAAGTCATCCGCTGTCACGATATACATGATCATTGGTGATCATGTGATATATAAAAAAGTATAGGTACAACAAGAAATGCCATTTCCGTTGTACCGACATTAATAATGGATAGCTTGATAATTTGTAAGGATTTAAAGTGTTTGTGTAGCTATAATTCCTTATCGGGTAAAAGCAAAGTAAATAACATAAAACCAGCTTAAAATTCCGTGTAGAATAGCCCAAAGAATGGATTTGTTACGGTCCCAAGAAGTAACTACTGCGATTACGGATCCTAAACCAATACCCGATGTAGTCACAATTTTTGTGTTTTCAGTAAATTCCTGTCCAAAGACAATGGAAGTCGTTAACAATAAGAATACAAATAGTGTTAATTTTTTCATGATTTATAGTTTTAGTTTGTTTTCTATATTTTGTGCATTTATATGGTCATAAACAACATGATCAGCATATTTGTTTAAATATTTAAGTCCGAGATTTCCCAGATCTTGCATATTAATATATTTTACATTTTAGAATAAGATAAGTTAAGAGTATAAAATCATATTGACAAAAAGAAATGAGGCAAGTTTACTTTGCTATTTTGATCTTAATTAATCTAAGAATTAAAGGTTGGCTCTTAAATAACTGATGTTAAATGACACTTATTATTTTACTCTATACGGGGTTGGGTTTGTAAGCTAAAATGTAAACAGGAGCTATCAAATAAATCCCCTAGCTCTTGTTGAGCTAGGGAATCTGAGCATGGTTAAATTAAACAGGTGGAAATGCAGACCACTTGATTAAATCGTTCAAAGCATTTACATCTTGAAGATTATAGGCTTCTCATATGGACATGGCTAATCTTCAATACTGTTGCCGATTTGAACTAATACTAAGATAAAGACGATTTTAAAGGTCGTGTTAGCAGATCATTGACAATTTTATGGTTAGATCGTTGACAGAGAAATTGACATATATGCGTCAGTTTATGATCAATAAAGGGCATGCTGATTGAATAAGGTGCTGAAAATGAGTAACGCTTCAAGTCGATCATGTTGAATGGAAAACCTCGGATCTTAAAATGAACGAGGAGCATGAGATCAATTTGTCTGATTCATTTTTTGCATGCAGTTGATCGCGCGAAAGGAGAAACAATTTTACGTTTAAGTTGTTTATAGTTTAGTGTCGGTTGTATATTACCTCTGGCATGTGCTAATCTTCATCAATAACTACTATAAACATGGCTAAGCAACAAGAAAACAAAAAAGTGCAACAGATCCAAGACCATACTATTGACAATGCTAACCGGGTATTGACAACGAATGATGGTGTTCCGATCAATGATAACAACAATATGCTCAAAGCAGGAGAACGCGGCCCTGCACTTATAGAAGATTTTATTTTTCAAGATAAGCTGGCTCATTTTGATCGTGAGCGCATTCCAGAGCGTGTAGTACATGCGAGGGGATCTGGTGCTCACGGTGTTTTTGAAGCGAAGGTTGATATGTCCAAATATACCAGTGCTGCTTTTTTGAAAAAAGGAACAGTCACACCCTTATTTATTCGCTTTTCAACTGTTGCGGGATTTAAAGGTTCTACCGATCTGGCCCGCGATGTGCGGGGTTTTTCGGTGAAATTTTATACCGAGGAAGGTAATTATGATTTGGTTGGAAACAATATTCCAGTCTTTTTTATCCAAGATTCGATGAATTTTCCGGATTTGATCCATGCCGTTAAACCTGAACCTAACAATGAGATGCCACAGGCGGCATCTGCCCATGATACCTTTTGGGATTTTATTTCTTTAATGCCAGAATCTGCACATATGCTGATGTGGGCAATGTCAGATCGTGCCATTCCGCGTTCATTTAGAATGATGGAAGGCTTTGGTGTACATACTTTCAAATTTGTCAATGCAGCCGGTAAAGGTACTTTTGTGAAGTTTCATTGGAAACCTAAATTGGGGGTGCACTCGGTCGCATGGAATGAAGCACAAAAAATATCAGGCTTTGATGCAGATTTCTTAAGACGTGATCTTTGGGAGAATATTGAAAAAGGTAATTTCCCGCAATGGGATTTAGGGGTACAGCTGGTGCCCGAAGAGGATGAACATAAATATTCATTTGACTTATTGGACGCGACGAAGATCATTCCTGAGGAAGTGATCCCGGTGACGATCATCGGTACAATGACTCTTAATCGTAATCCCGAAAATTTCTTTGCTGAAACGGAGCAGGTAGCGTTTGATCCGGGGCGTTTGGTACCGGGTATAGATCTGACCAATGATCCTCTGCTACAAGGACGTATATTCTCTTATGCAGATACACAAAATTACCGTTTGGGTGGGCCTAATTTTCATGAGCTTCCGATTAATAGACCTGTCAATGGTAAACACAACAATCAAAAAGATGGTTTTGGAAGACAGGATATCTTAAAAGGAAATGTGAGCTATTTCCCTAATAGCTTAGGGGGAGGATGTCCTTACCATGCCATGTTGAAAGGCGAGACAGGATTTAAAAGTCACGAGGAGAAAGTTGATGGTCATAAGGTAAGGCGCAGGTCTTCATCTTTTGCTGATCACTTTACTCAAGCTCGTTTGTTCTTTAATTCGCAGTCAACACCTGAAAAGGAACATATCATCAGTGGTTATAGTTTTGAGCTCTCTAAGGTGAATTCTGTTGATATCCGTAAACGTGAACTGGCGATCTTGAATCAAATCGATCAGGAGCTTGCTAAAAGGGTAGGTGCCAATCTTGGATTAACTCCACCAGCACAACTGGATGAATTAACCTTGCAGTTTGCACGTCAAAATCATCCTGATTATCCGATACAGGCGCCTAAACCAGAAGTTGAAAAATCGGCAGCATTGAGTATGGCTACTGCTCCAGGTGAAGGAACAATAGAAACACGGAAAGTTGCTTTTCTAGTTGCAGATGGTGTCAGCAGAGCATCGGTCGATGTGATGAAAAAGGCACTGGAAGCTGAAGGAGCAGAGGCTGTATTAATATCCACACATACTGGGACAGTAAAATTTAAAGATGGTGGTGAAGCAGAAATCCAACATACCTATCTGACCGAGGCTTCCGTTTGCTATGATGCATTTTATACACCAGATGGAGATTCGGTTGCGGCTTTGGAAGATGAGCCTGATTATATTCACTTTATCAATGAAGGATTTAGACATTGTAAGGCTTTGGCTTTTGCAAAAGGAGCAGAAAAATTGATCGCTGAATCGTATATCGCGAAGCAAGAAAAAGATTCGGGTCTGATATTGGAATCTGGTCATAATCTGACTGCAGATTTTATTACTGCGATGAAGGGCCATCGTGTATGGGACCGAGAGAAAGTACGTAAAGTACCGGCTTAATCAAGTGTATTCACAAATCATATTCAACGTAAAAAAGTCATGCTTCTGATTGGTGCATGACTTTTTTAATAAAATGCTATGTTGTTTTATTTCGTAACGATGAATTGTAAATCTGCTTGAAATTTGACTTCGTCACTCACCATCAATCCACCTGTTTCTAATGCTGCATTCCACGTTAATCCGAAATCCTGACGGTTGATTTTACCAGTTGCGGTGTAACCGATTTTTTCATTACCCCAAGGATCCTTGGCTAATCCGCCAAATTCAACATCTACAGTAATTGATTTGGTCACTCCTTTGATGGTTAGATCTCCTGTTAATTTGATATCATCCCCATCTTTTGTGCTACTTGTCGCATGAAAGGTAATCTCTGGATGAGCTGATGCGTCAAAAAAATCTGAGCTTCTTAAGTGTTCATCGCGTTGCTCGTTTTTAGTATTGATAGACGCTGTTTTGATGGTCAGGTAAATTTTGGCATTTTCTAAATGGTTGGATTCACTGTCTACCGTAACATCGAAATCTTGAAATTGACCTTTTACGTTAGTAATCATCATGTGTTTTACTTTAAACTCAATTTCACTGTGTGCTTTGTCTAAACTCCAATTTGCCATAATTTTAATATTTAAATTTGTTTATAATTTTTTTTATTTTTCTTCTTCTTATTTATGCTACAAAATTAGCATATCCTTTTGTTATAATTATTGACCTACATCAATTTCGTAATTACAATGTGAGGTGTGACAATAGTTAAACAAAGGTGCCTCCTATTGGTTTCAATTTATTTTCGCAAATTGATTTAGTAGTGATTTAATGTAGAATAAGGTATAAGGCAATTTTAAAACCACTTGTTGGATTTTTTGTCAAAAAAGTAGGTTAATTGATCCAGGATAGAAATTGAACCTTATGAATTTTATGATGTAATACATCAAGTATATCGATCGCATACCTGAAAAAATGTTGAAGGTCAACTTGCTATATCCAATGCTGTACCTCTGAATCGCCCGACTAGCTGGGTAAAATAAAAACAAAATGTCACAGTAAGTAGCCGTACAATGGTATGGGTATGTCAGGTTTTACTTTTACCGTAAAGGCTGGTTTGAAAATAGAACGAAACAACCGACCATGTTAACTGTTTTATAGGTATAGGACCGTAAGAAATTCAAAAATTTCGATTGATAGGGATCTTAGATGTGAATTTATGTTTTGATATATTAAAAATAAAATAAAAATGGAATATAGAAAATTAGGTGATAGTGAATTAGAGATTTCAGCGATTACTTTTGGCGCTTGGGCAGCTGGCGGCTGGATGTGGGGAAGTACGGATAGAACCGAAGCTATCGAAGCCATTAGAGCTTCTTATGACGTTGGTGTAACTGCTATTGATACAGCGCCCATCTATGGACAGGGCACTAGTGAAGAAATCGTTGGTGAGGCGATCAGAGAAATTGGTCGCGACCGGGTTCAGATTTTAACTAAATTTGGTATGCGCTGGGATTTGGCAAAAGGAAATTTAGCGATGCACAGTAAAAACAATTCGGGTGAGGATATTGATATCTATAAATTTGCGGGTAGAGATAGTATTATTTACGAATGTGAACAGAGCTTGCGACGTTTGGGTACAGATTACATTGATCTCTACCAAATTCACTGGCCCGACCCCACGACAGGGATGGACGAAACTTTTGAAGCAGTTACCCGTTTGATAGAACAAGGTAAGGTACGTTATGCTGGGGTTTGTAACTATAGTGCGGCGGAAATGGAGGAAGCTGAAAAAACATTAAAATTAGTTTCTAACCAAGTCCCATTCAGTATGGTCAATCGGGATATCGAGCAGGAAACAGTTTCGTATTGTGTGGTTAATAACAAATCAATCCTAGCGTATAGTCCATTGGAGAGAGGTTTATTGACAGGTAAAATCACTGCTGATTATCAATTTCAACCTGGTGATCACCGCGCAAAATTACCACATTTCCAGCCTGATTTTATTACTAAAACAAATGATTTACTGGCGAAAATAAAACCAATTGCAGATCAGCATCATGCAACTTTAGCCCAATTGGTATTACGGTGGACTATCGAAAGGGCAGGGATTACCATTGCACTGGCAGGGGCAAGAAATGCACTGCAGGCGGTTCAAAATGCTAAAGCGATCGATATCCATTTAACCCAAGAGGAAATCGAAACCATCAATGAATTTGTTAATAATTTTTAAAGGGATATCGCGAAAGAAAAAGAATTATTTCACAACTTAATCGGTTTATTTGATCAAGTATTTAAGTGCATCGGGGAACAAAATACCTTTGTACAAGATCTGAGGTTATTTTTGCCAGATCTAATTGCTGTCGGTAGAAGATGGCGTATTTGTATTTTTCATGTGCCAGACTGCCGAAGGATGACAATCGGAGCGATGGAAAAAATAGATCAGTATTGCCTGACCGTATGTTGAAGGTGAAATTACCTTAAGATATGCTCCTCGATTTTAAATAAAGCTGTTGTGATAAAACTTTATATTTTTATTGAAATTTAATATGGAATAAGTGTCATGGGGGCATCCTATAAAAGAGTATAAACCAATTTATATCCTTTTAATCTAGAATGTCATGGCAGAGCTAAATCAAAAACAACCGCAAGCAGGGAAAAAGAAAATAAGAAGTAAAAAATTGGCTCCGAAGGTCGATCTTACTGCGATGGTGGATCTTGCTTTTTTATTGATCACTTTTTTTATGTTGACCACCACCTTAAGTAAACCGTATCGATTAGATGTGGCGATGCCGGACAATCATGGAGAAAACCCTTTATTGCTAGACGAAAGGCGTGTAGTTTCCCTGTTATTGACAGATAAGGGATTGATGTGGTATCATGGCGATTTTAATCATCCCATATCAAAACCGGAGTTTACTGATCTCAGTAAGACAGGGATAAGAAAAGTCTTGGATCGTCTAAAAGCAGAAATCCCTCCAAAGGCTGACGGTAAGGATATGATCGTCTTGATTAAACCGAGCAAGGAAGCTCGTGCTGTAGATGTGATCCAAGCGTTGGATGAGATGAAACAGGTGGATATCAAACGTTATACCATCAGTAAAATCGGAGACGACGAGGAAAAGATGGTTTTAGCTATGCTTTAATTTGCTGTTCTCGAATGATCCTTGTATCGCTTCGTCAGGTGAGGACGAAGCGATACTCTTTTAATTTTTATCCAATTTTTGCCAGAAATTGGTAATTTGTATTTTGATAACCTCGGGTAGTTGACCATAATTGTCCGAATAGGTCGTGTTTTGATAGCTATCATCATGGTCTGCCTGAAGTCTGTAAAACTGTTTTTTGTAGAGAATTAAGGCGATACAGCTCAGCTGTTTTTGCATATCCTCCTTTGGATGTTTGGAATATACAAAAATAGCGTCAAGCCTACCATCTTTATCAGCATCGAAAAAAGATTTTCGTGCATCCCATACGGAGGTGACAATCCCTTTTTCGGATACATCATCTTCGGCAACAACGGTCCATTTATCAGCTATTTTTTGAAACTGTTGGATATAAAGGTGATCGGGATAGGCATGACGCTCTTCTTTGGAGAACACAATATAATTATCTTCTTGAGGCGTGGTGATGTGCTCCACCTGAAGTACTCTTTTTCCTTTATAGGGAAAACCAGACTGCTCGAAATTTGCTTTATTGACCGAAATACTGGTTATCTGTGCATGAGCGAGGCTGATACTGAATCCCAAAATCAGAACTGCTGCAAACTGGTTGATCATATACTTAGAGTTAGTTTACTTTTAGTTGTATTTGGTTTAAAAATAGTTATTAATAGTGAAACATGCTATTTTTTAGTAATCAGAATTTATGAATCTAATGATGTGATCAAAATTGGGAGAATAAACATCCTATTCGTTATGATCAAAAATAATCATTTTCTGAATACTAAACTTTTCATAAAATCAACTTGATACTTGCAAATAATATAGTTTACTATTGTTCTTTAACTTTTTAATTAATGTCTTTTTTAGGAATTATAGTCATGTATTTACAGTTTTGTAAAATATAAATCTGTATTTTGGTATATAATAATACTTAAATTGTATTTTTATCTTTTAAAGCTTTGGTATATGTATTGAGTCCTTAATTTAAGGCTGTATTTTTATGTAATCAATGCTTGATGATATTGGTTTAGGTTATATTTGAAATAAGATGATTTAATAGATGAAAGCAATAAATAGAAGTGAAATCGATGAAATGGATAAATTCTATCGAATCAATCTGATTAATAGTTTGATCGGTGTAAAACCACTGAATCTATTAGGTACATGCAATCGGGCGGGTACAACTAATCTAAGCATTATTAGTTCTGCATTTCACTTAGGCGCTCTTCCGCCCTTGCTGGGACTGGTGATGAGACCACAGCGCGAACACAACGATACGCTTAACAATATACAGGCTACTGGGCAGTACACGTTGAACAATGTATTGCCAGATTGGTATAAACAAGCGCATCAGACCAGCGCCAGTTATGCTTCGGGAATATCTGAATTTGATACATGCGGCTTTCATGAATGGTATAAAGAAGATTTTAAAGCTCCATTTGTCCAAGAATCTACTGTGAGAATAGGTTTGGAGTTAAGAGAAATTATAGATGTCGCGATCAATGGAACGACAATCGTCATTGGTGAGATCGTGCAGCTACTGATTGATGATTTGATTGTTGAAGAGGGGGGGACGGTGGATCATATTAAAGCCGGGTCTATGGCTGTATCTGGATTAGATCGTTATTTTATTCCGCAATTTGTGGGGTCTTTATCTTATGCAAAACCAGGTACTGAACCTCAAGAAATTAAAAATAAGAATCATGGAAAGTAACGATGTAGATGTACTTATTGTTGGCGCCGGGATAGCCGGTCTGACTGCTGCTAAAATTTTAAAAAAAGCTGGTAAATCGTTTAAGATAATTGAGGCTTCGGACAGGATAGGCGGAAGGGTAAAAACCGACGAGGTCGATGGGTTTTTACTCGATCGCGGTTTTCAGGTTTTACTGACGGCTTATCCGGAAGCGCAACATTTATTGGATTATGAAGCACTCGAGCTTTGCGCCTTTGATCCTGGAGCACTGATTTTAACAAAAAAAGGCATCAGTACTGTAGGTGATCCCATTAGAAAACCATCGTCTTTGATCAGCACCATATTTTCTGCTGTAGGAACAATTGGTGATAAGTTGCGCTTGCTCAAGCTAAGAGCCTATCTTGGTCGTAAAAGTATCAATGATATATTTTTAGAGGAGGAATTAACTACTATCGATTATCTAAATAAGAAGGGGTTTAGTGAGCAAATGATGACGCTTTTCTTTAAGCCATTTTTATCTGGAATATTTTTAGAAGATGAATTGAAAACATCAAGTCGGATGTTTGAGTTTGTTTTTAAAATGTTTGCTGAGGGGGATGCTGCGATTCCTGCAAAGGGTATGGAAATGATTCCTTTGCAATTGGCTAAAGACTTTTCTCCAGGAGATGTTATTTGCAATCAGAAGGTGATCGAATATGGTCAAAAATTTGTTAAGACACATACAGGCTCTATTTATAACGATAACTTTGTTCTTATAGCGGCAGACGAATTAAATGTAACTCCTGCTCATCAACAGATTTTACAGGGATATCAAGCTGTGACCAATATGTATTTTTCAGCCTCTAAAAAGCCATTTAATAATCCCATGATTGCATTAAATACATCGAAAAGAAAATGGGTCAATAATATTGCTGTTATGAATAATATTTCTTCAAGATATGCTAACAATGGCAGTGCCTTAATTTCTCTTTCATTGTTAGGGGATTATACTCATATCATTGAGGCAGATCTACAGAAAAAAGTGATCGATGAACTCACATCATGGTATCCTGATGCTGTTCATTGGAAGCATGTGAAGACTTATCATATTCCTTATGCTCTGCCTAATGATGAAAAAGTATTTGATGATCTAGATGATCACATGTTTAGATTAAGGGATAACTGTTTTGTTTGTGGCGATTACCTTTTAAACGGTTCCATCAATGCTGCTATGAAAAGTGGCAGAAAGGCTGCTGAAGCTATTATAAAGGACATGATTTAAAAATTTTATTTTTCTTTTCGTTGGTTTTGTTTTTTGATTTGTCGAGATCCTGGATTTAAATATCAGGAATTGTTAGCGTATTATGCTAATTTTACATGCACTTAATTTGATATTCATCCGTAGATCAGTTCTAGTATGCTTCCAAAGGACTTGAAGTGGGTTGGAACTTAAACTAAAGCAATATTCATCATGAAATATTTGAAATCAACATTCTTCTTACTGACACTAGGTCTATTTTCAGCTTGTAATCAAAGTGGAAATGTCACTACAGGGAAATCTAAAGCGGTTGCGGAAATACCGTTTGTTAATACAAGGGCCTTGCTTGAAGACTTGAAAAATAGGGTAGTAGAACTATACAAATGGAATGAAGTACAAAGCAGTCATGTAGATTTTGAGCCACTGCTGCAGCAAGAAATGGATAGTGTATATGTGGGACTTGATCTCGCACGACATGAGCAACGACTTGCTGAACTGAGGGAAACTAATTTTTTTACGGATCATTTTGTTGAAAATTACGATCAAATAGCCCGAACCATCGATGAGAAGTTAAAGGACAAATCCAAAATATGGTATGTAGGTGAGCTTCCGCCATTTGGCAATGGCGCAAATCCGTGGTGCAATTGTCAAGATAATCCAGATAAATATTGGGAAAATATTATCTTAAAAAATGTTCATATGAGCAATGGAGATGCCATCTTCAGCTGGTCGTGGGGTGGTGACTTTGGATACAAAGCTAAAGCTGTACTGGATCATGGGCTGTGGAAAATAGATTATCTGGAAGGATTTGACCCTAAAACGTTTATCGCTTCTGAATAAATAGGGTGAGCCTATCGCTTGTCCTATTATCTTTCTTATCTTTATTAAATTAGCACCTTGAGATTATGCAGCTTTATCCAACATTGATGCTTTCTAATATTGTAAAACACTACTTGATCATTAGGCATGAACAGGAGGTGTTTGCCAATTATCGTTTATTTTCTGATGGTAATCCCGGTTTGGTGTTTCATTTTAAAGATCCGTTTTTACAAGAATCTGATCGTCATTCGAACAGTGTGCAGCCTCATAGTTTTCTTTATGGACAGATGACGCATTTTAATGACATTCGATCGGTCGGTAAATTGGATATGCTGATCGTGGTACTTCAACCTCATGCCCTACGTGCTTTGCTAAATCTATCTGCCTCTGAATTAAACAATACAGTTGTACCTTTGCGCACCGTCTTTGGTCAGGAAGGCGACGATATCGAAAATCGGGTTTTGAGCAGTGCGAATCGTGCTGAAGCGATAACAGCGATCGAGCAGATGTTAGTTTCGAGAGTAAACCGGTTTCAACATGAAGATGGACTGATAAATGGTGCTTTAAGGTTGATCTATCAAGCAAATGGGATCATTGCTGTGGCGGATATCATCAATGAGCTTCCCGTTACAGAACGGCAGTTGGAACGGAAATTTAAAGAGCAGGTCGGAATTGCTCCTAAAAAATTTATAGATGTGATCAAGTTTCAGTATTTCCTTAAATCATTGCAAAAATCTAGATCTGAGGTTACACTTTCTCAGATTGTATATGCGAGTGGTTATTATGATCAGGCGCATTTGAATAATTTCTTCAAGCGACATGTAGGTGTAACACCCACACAGTATCGTAACAATGATCATCTGCTTGCGATCAACTTGATGCAGGTATTATAAAATGAAATTGTCGGTTTTTTACAATGTATTTTTAGGGCGTCCAGCTAATTTTGAATCATTAGTGGTTTATAAATTTAGATATCAATGGAAAACTTAAAAATTGCCAGTGTACAGTTTGAAAATCGTAGCGGCGATAAAACCTATAATCTTGATCTGATCAGGCAATTGGCAGCAGAGGCAGCGGGGCAAGGAGCAGATGTAGTTGCCTTTCATGAATGTTCGATCACCGGTTATACCTTTGCTCGGAACTTGTCCCGGGAGGAGATGCTGGATTTGGCGGAACTGATCCCTGATGGTCCGTCTGTCAAATCCTTAATAGCAATCGCTAAGGAATATCAGATAACAATCTTGGCCGGACTATTTGAAAAAGACGCTTTAGGAGCTCTTTTTAAAGCGTATATCTGTGTAGATGAAACGGGGCTTATCGCTAAACATCGGAAACTACATCCGTTTATCAATCCACATCTTTCTGCGGGAACAGCTTATACTATTTTTGAGATAAAGGGTTGGAAGTGTGGAATCTTGATCTGCTATGATAATAATATCATTGAAAATGTGAGGGCGACTACTTTGCTTGGTGCTCAGGTTATTTTTATGCCTCATGTGACGATGTGTACCCCTTCAACACGTCCTGGAGCCGGATTTGTAGATGCGGAATTGTGGAAAAATAAGGAAGAAAATAGCGCGTTGCTTCGAGCTGAATTTGACGGATTGAAAGGCCGTAGCTGGCTGATGAAGTGGCTGCCTGCCCGTGCATATGACAATGCTATATATGCTATTTTTTCAAATCCTATCGGTATGGATGATGACCAGTTGAAGAATGGCTGTGCGATGATTATCGATCCTTATGGTGACGTGATGGCCGAATGCCGTTCATTGGACAATGAAATTTGTATGGCAGAATTGACTGCTGATAAATTAATGAAAGCGGGAGGATATCGGTATATCAAGGCGAGAAGACCTGAATTGTACAGCGATATTTTGGGGAAAGATCATCAGAGTGAACAAAAGGTGGTCTGGTTGGATCAATAAATCGCGCGGTACATGCCTGCTATGAGCTATGACTCTAACAATTGGTATGTATGTTGAACATAAACGATATACCTGCAGTCTGAACAGATTGGGGTACCGTTTTTTAATGTTTTAAAATCAGGATGAGTTGTGTATATTTGGTTATCTTGCTTCTAGCCTGTACGACATTTATTTAATAGCACTTCATCTTTCCACAAACCGCTCATCATGATAAACACTGGCATATGAATAGAACACACCTCCGTAAAATTTTTCTAATCGCCGGCGCCATCACTGGTTTTGGATTTTTATTTTATCTGTGTCTAGGCGATGGTGTTGCATTTGAAACGCAGGGTCTCTGGGCTAGTTTTGCAAATCTTTTCGGTATTCTGATACTCTTCTCACAGTTTATACTCCATTTTATTGTACTGCTGATCATTTGTGGTCGAGGTAAAAAAGGCACAGAACTGACATTAAAACAAAATTGGATAATCGGTATATACTGCTTGATTGCTGTGATCTTCAATATCGTATTGATCTTGAAGACAACGACCTTTTCTCGGGCAGAGATGAGTGTGGAACGAGAGTGGCGTAATTCGGAAAAATACTATTGGGAACCTGCTATCTCCAATCCTGAGGGGTACCCGGTGCGGGTGCTGGAGGGACGTTTTTTTATTTCATCGTGGAGCAGAAATAATGCTTTTCCTGATATCGATGACAAATTTTATGATTCGAGGTGGGGTTTAGGAATGACTACTTTTATTAGTCAAGATCGGGGTAGTATGGTGATGCCAGATAGTTTAAGGCTGACTTGGTATTCTGTTGTTGAGGATTGTTATTATAAGCTTGAGGTATCCTTAGATAAAGAAAAAATAACCCAATTGTTTAAAAAAGGATTTGAAGCAAAAAACCACAACGGTGTATTCCACCGCACCTATGATGAAATCATTGTTGGACTAGCACCTGGTGGCGATGTGGCACTTTGGGTGGGAAGCAATTGGGGTAATGCAACCGAAGTGAGTTTTTATCAGGCGCAAAAATTAGATACTATAGCGATAGAGCCTGCCAGGCGTCAAGAGGTTCGGGAAGAATTGACCAGACTGAGAAAGGGCAAAGATTGGGTCGAGCAAGTTCATACTACGGATGATCTGATCCCATATGATAAATGGCGTAAAAAATATCGACAACCTTACGGATGGACTCTTCAATTTGTCAAGGACGGGGTTTTGGATAATCCAGAATTAGAAGTTGAATTTTTTAACGGTGAAAAGTTTACACTAATCGATAGTACATTGTCTCAAAAAAACTTTCCTGCGCAAGCTGTACCTGCCTCTTTGTTTCTTAAATGTAGAGGAGAAGATGGTAAAATGAAGCGGGAGTATGTGGTCTTTGATGAGGAAAATATCTATAATACTTTTGAAAAACTAACATTAAGTAAACAAGAAATAAAGGTGATCGTAACGTGTAAAATCAATAAACAGGGAAAAATAGAGCAGGTAACTGCTCAAAATAATAGAGAAGAGTTTCCGTTAATATTAAAAAAGGATTAAATAGTGAAAGTGGTTTAGCTAAATTACAAAAGTAACATATGAGTGATAAATTGATTAATCACGACCTTAAACGGATTAATATTGTGAGCGTATTCTTTTTGTCAATAGGAACTCTGTTGACTGCTGTTGGCTGTAAAAGTGGGAATGCTAACCATGCAATAAGTCATGAAGAGCGTAACATTGATAAGCAAAATACAAATAGGGCCATCGATAAAAATAGGAAACAAAATCCTATCAATAGATCTATGAAAAGTGATACCCTAATAATTTCTACAAAGCATACCCCCTAACGTTGTTTTATGTGATATGGATGGAGATAACCGCATGGATACTGTATATATCGTCCAACATAAAAAGAATCATAAATATGGTCTTAAAATAGCTTTTGGGAATAAAAAAATTGCGTGTTTAGGAATGGGACAGGATATATTGGGACAGGGTTTTGATGATATTGAATGGGTTTGTATTTTTGAAATAGCTCCAAAAGGAGAGATCTATTATAATAATGTCAATGATGAAGGTGAAATTATTACAGAAGAACAGGTAAATGAAAATGATAAAATAAAACTTCCGAATGATGGTATTTTCATCCATCAGGCCGAAGCTTGTGGCGGTGGTATCATTTATCTCCATGATGGTCATTTTGCTTGGATACAACAAGAATAAAGCAAAGTATGCCCATTAGGATCTGTTTCTCATTTACTCAATTATAATTGATAAATATCGCTGATGAAAGAAAGTGGAAAAACTAAATAGAATTTTAGCTATACTGGATCAGATGTAGAATAGCAAAGCGGATATCAAACTGAAACGGCCTATCTCGGTTTAAGAGATAGGCCGTTTTTATGTTTAAAGATATGTATTTTTAATGATATGGGTACATCAGTGGTTTGCCATTGATCGTGTTATTGTTGATCTGAGCATTGATGACACGTTCAAATAGAATCTCTTTTTTATTCCAGTGGAATGCAGGATATTGGGTGTTGGTTTTGATTTTATTGTTATTGAAGATAATGCCATCTACTGATTTTGCGTACAGGATCGGTTTATCAAAGGTATAAAAGTCGTTGTTTTCAATCTTGATGCCGCTATGAAAATATTTTTTCTGGTTTTTTAAATCAGGGATCTCCGGATAGATGGAAATAACGGCATTGGTAAATTGGAACATATTGGTGAGTGCATTGATAAACGTGTTGTTTCGAATCGTGATATCTCGGCATGTTCCGGTTTCGTACCAACCGTTGCTATCACCGCATAATAATATAGCTGTTCCGGACGTATGATCAAAAAGGTTGTTTTCTACAACTGTTGTTTGAGGAGTGCTGAATAATGCTCCGCGTGCTCTGTTATTGCGTACCGTATTGTTTTTGAATGTTACTTTTGGAGTCCAGGTTAGATTCTCGATACCGATATCCAGCTGAGTAGGATCAATGTATTCATCCAAGGGGTTGGTGAATACAATCTTAAAATCCTGTATCGGATCACTGTCTTTTTTGCGGAGTACTTCAATAGACTGAATATGATTTTTATGGTCCCAAAGTTCCATGGTTTTGGACTGTATAAACTGTACGGAGTCGCCTGTATATCCCCAATCAAAACCATAGGATTGTTCGTGCATGTATCTGGCAAGAATAGTTTTATTATCCAATTTTTGAATGACTTTTAAATAAGTGCCATGTATATTGATGGCGTCGTCCATCATGTTTTCATATAGACCATTATTGGAAACAATGACACCTTTACAGCCAGAGAAATGTGTGGCATCTGCCTGTGCGGTAAAATAGCGCGGATCGTTTTTGCTTCTTAATGCGACTTGAAATTTGTTCAGATAAATATTGTCCGTTAGTTGTGCCAGTAGCCCCATTCCTTCGGCATAGTGTATGCTTATGTTTTCTAAATGAATGTCTTTTCCTTTATGGACAAAAATACCAGGGTTAGGTCTATGCCAGCTTCGCATAGCGACAATAGTACCAGGTATCAGTTTCGGATTTTTCCACTTATAGGCTCTAATGATACCTTTTGATATTTCGGAAACATGTGTTGTACCTACTGCGATATCGCTGCTGTTGTAAACGATGTGCTTTGTTTTTTCTTCAAAAGCGATGCCTGCTGTGGGGCGCATTTACCAACCTTCGCCTGTGTTATAAAATGTACTATCATGGATGGTATAGGTGACCCAAGGTGCTGTTTGATAGGTGATGATCCCTGATGCAACATCATTTTCCAAAATCTTGACTTGACAGATCTGCGGTCGCTCGAAATCGATGTGGATATTTTTGAGTGTCAGGTTATTATTTTCAACCAAGGAAATCGGTAACATCCGGCCGTGAAAGATAAAATCAGAACCTTGACCATCTATGGTGATATTTTGATATTGTTCTAAGGCTATACCGACTGTTTTTGGATTTTCTTGGTCATGGTTGGAGATGTAATATACTTTCTGTAAAGCACCTTCGGCATGGAAGTCATAACGCCCTTTCTGAAACTTGATGATAATGGGGGTATTTTTTCCCGCTTCTGCCACAACTTTTTGGATCGCTTGATTGATTGTCGGACTGCTGTTTTTCCCAGTATTGGGATGAATGCCATACTTCGCCAAGTCGTAAACTTTTGGACTTGGATTTGCCTGTGCTTGAAAACTAATAAAGGAAAGGAAGATCACCGTTATGTTATTTTTTAACCAATTGTGCATGATGTATAAGTTTGGGTGTTATCAGATTTAGGGTTGTCTATATCGAAGATTTAATCCCGATATAAGATAGGCAAACATACGCTAATAGATCAGGATTTCAAAGAATATTGGAGCTCTGCGAGCTCTGAAAGTAGATTGTAATCAGATTCATACACGATTTAAACATCGGGTAAAAGATGGATTTTTGGTTTTGTATTCTTGATTTTTGTCATGCATTTATCTGCAAATGATTTATGCAATCGTTTGTTAGTGCATGTTATTTGAAGCAATTCAGATGCATCATCTGAAAAACTTTTTCATTAATTGTGTACATTTAAGCATTTAAAAAAAATCAAAAATAGATGCCCTTTACATGTTCTTATTCAGTATTAGTACTTGGCGTATTTGCGAAGACATTGATTTTTTGTAATAATTGTTGAGGGATGAGATATTTTTCTTAGTATATGATTTGGTAAGATGACATGAATTTAACAGAGATCAAGTCGATTTTAAATATGTTTGTATCGAGATTATTAGATATATAGATATGGTTGATATTTTTAAAATTTTGGCAAATGAACATCGCTTACAGATCTTGCATTGGTTGAAGAATCCAAAGAATCATTTTAATGCTGAGGATATCGAGCCTGAAGTGACAGATTATGGAGTCTGTATGAGTGTCATTCAGAAAAAAGCTGGTTTGTCGCAGTCAACAATTTCTTCTTATCTCACTTCTATGGTGAATTGTGGTTTGTTAAAATCTGTTCGAGAAGGCCAGTGGACTTATTATAAACGTAATGAAAAAAGGATTCAAGAACTTGCTTCCTATATTAAAGATACTTTGTAAAGGATTGTGTCAAGAGCTTACCAAGAAAGGTTGGTAATTTTTAGCTAGTGATTAACTCAGATGATGAGCATCAGAAATTTAATGTGAATTTCAGATTCTACCCATCTGTGAAATAAGGTATTTAAGTACCTTAATTTTTGAATTATTAACATCTAGAAATCTAGATATATCGAAATGATTTGTATTATGGAGGTCTATTCGTTTAACTATCGATTACTCACAAAGGTATAGGGATACCTTTATTTTTTTATTTTCTATATCTAGAAATCTAGATATATCGAATCATTAACACTTACAATTATTCTTAAAAAAATGATGTCCAGAAATTTTGAAAATCACAACGCATTTAATCGCGTATTTGCACCGAATAAACTTACAGTAGGTTTATTTCTACCTTTAGAAGTTTATCATGGGAACCTAACTATTTTCGCTCAACACACGGCATACATGAAACAAATTGACCGTTTAAATTTTGCTTCTATTTGGGTTCGGGATATCCCCATGTTTGATCCTAGTTTTGGTGATGCTGGTCAAGTGTATGATGCTTTTACTTATCTTTCTTTTCTTGCAGGACAAACAAACCAGGTCGCTTTAGCCACCGGTAGTATTGTTTTACCTTTTTGGCATCCTATTTCTCTTGCTAAGACAGCTGCTTCTTTAGATCAGTTGTCCAATAATAGACTGTTGTTGGGAGTGGGTTCAGGAGATCGATCTATTGAATTTCCAGCTTTTGGAATTGAATTTGAGCAACGTGGTGAACGTTTTAGGCAGGTATTGGAAGATTTTCGCCGTCTGCATACGGAGGATTTTCCCAAAATAAAGTCTGCTCTTACACACATCGACACATTGGATCTCTTACCTAAACCTGCTCAAAAATATATTCCCAGTTTAATAACAGGCGCTAGTCAGCAGTCTTTGTCCTGGATCGCTGAACATGGTGACGGCTGGATCACCTATCCTGGTGCGACAACATCAAAGATGCATGTAAAGCCCTTGGGTGATAAAATAAAAGCTTGGCGAGAATTAATTCCTCATCAAACCTTTAAACCCCATATGACAAATGAGTGGATTGATCTAGCGGAAGATCCTAATTTTCCGCGAACTCCTTTACGTGGAGGTTTTGTACTTAAAACGGGAAGAAGGGGATTGTTGGATCTACTTTATGAATGGCAGGAAGTCGGAGTTAATCATGCTGCTTTAGGTATTCATTTTAGCTCAAGACCTATTGCTGATGTTATAAATGAATTGGGAGAGGAAATATTGCCCTATTTCCCATCACTAGGAGAAATAAAGCGGTAAGGAAATTGATCGTGATTTAATGTACAGGATTTGGATAAAATAATGTACATTAAATCGTCAAAAAGAATTTGATGAAAAACTCTTTTTGACAGCACTAAAGATAAGATCGATGGGAATAGACAACAACGAAATTTTAAGTTTGCGAATTAAAAATAGGAAAAAGATCTTTTTCTCGGCTTATATGATCATGACAATGCTGTTGCTGGTCGATATAACAGCTATTCTGCTTTGGCAGATCAGCTTAGCAGGGTATTGGACAGATAGACTGGTCTTCTGGACATGGTTTTTGTCAACTTTTGCATTTTTGATCGTTTTCTGGAAAAGCATTTTGACTAAGATTTATTTGTTTGTTTTAATCTTAGGCGTGTTGATGAGTATTGTTCCAATGATGTTGCCATTTTACGGCATTTTGTTTTCAAGTACAGGCATGGAAAGACGATCGTATTATACTCCCGAATATGGAAAGTATAGGGTACAGCTGATACAGAGTGTGATGTCTCGTCCGCGTCTACAAATTATAGAAAATAAGGGTATTGTAGAACAAGTAATATTATTCGCGGATGCTGATTTTCTAAAAAGTGATCATGTTAAAGTTGGCTATGAAAGCGTCATTCGGCTTGATGTGCTCAAAGACAGTCCAGATAGCCTCACATTAAAATTTTATACACCTTCACAGCAAATAGAGAAAAGTTTTATGAAGCTAGACTAATGTTAATTTTTAATTTAGCTTGAAGTAGTAAAGGGTATTATGGATTAAATAGGCTTAATTAATGCCAAATGTAGCTTAGAACGATAGATGAGAAAAGTAATAGATGGTGTCGATATAACACCATTGTTCAACAAAACAAAATTATTTAAGTTTGATAGGATATAAAAATCATTACATGTTCGACGTACTATTTTCCCATATTGAGCACAAAGTAGCATTATCAGATGCGGAGAAATCAGCAATTGCTGCATTTTTTACTTTTAAAAAAATTAGAAAGAAACAATTTATACTTGAAGAGGGGGACATCTGTATGCATCTTTCTTTTGTCAATAAAGGGCTTATCAAGTCTTATCGTCTTGATGAAAAAGGAAATGAACACATTAGCTTATTTGGTTGGGAGGGTTGGTGGATTTCTGACTTTAATAGTTATATTAATCAACAACCTGCTACACTGTATATCGATGCGGTGGAGGATACTGAACTCTTTCTGTTATCGCGGGCTGCATATGATCAGTTGACTCTTGACGTTCCGATTATGGACAGATATTTTCGACTGTTATATCAAAATAGTTTGGTTACAAAAGATGAACGCTTGATCAGCTCCAATAGCTATTCAGCGGAAGAAAAGTTTCAGAGATTGATCCAATCTAATCCTGAAATCATGCGACGTGTACCCCAGCATTTGGTTGCTTCGTACCTCGGTTTGGCTCCCGAAACACTGAGTAGAATCCGAAAAAAATTAGCTTCAACGGACTAATGTGTTGATCTGGATCAATGAAATTTCTTGACTAGGATCAACTTCTTTGTTTTCCAACACAGGTAACTTTGTTGAAAACATAAATAATCATGATCGATAGAATTGCGTTGGTTGTAGGTGCTACGGGTATCACAGGTAGTAATTTAGCTCAGGAACTTGTGGCTCAGGGATGGAAGACGTATGGATTGGCACGTCATCCAAAAACAGTGAACTCCGAAGTCATTTCGGTAAAAGCCGACCTTCTGGATCCAGAAAGATCTAATAAGGGCATTGGAAACTGTGTATCCTACGCATATATTTTTCACCACTTGGATGCGTCAAGACTCGGAAACTGCAAATATAGAGGTGAACAGCCGGATGGTTCGCAATCTTCTGGATGTACTGTCTAAAAAAAATACAGTTGAACATGTTGCTTTGGTAACTGGGTTGAAGCATTATTTAGGCCCCTTTGAGGCTTATGTCGGCGCAGGTGTTTTCCCTAATACACCTATCCGCGAAGAGCAACCAAGGTTGCAGTATCCCAATTTTTATTATGCACAAGAAGATGAGATCTATCGAGCTGCCGATCGGGATGGCTTCACTTGGAGTATACATCGACCACATACCGTAATAGGTCACGCGATCGGTAATCTGATGAATCTTGGTGTGACGCTTGCTGTATATGCTAGTATTTGTAAAGAAACAGGAAAAAAGATGTTGTGGCCAGGTTCTGAAGCACAGTGGCGAGGTCTATCGGATGTGACAGACAGCAAGATATTGGCTCAGCAATTAATCTGGGCTGCTAGCAATAAGGATGCGAAAAATATGGCATTTAATATTGTGAATGGGGATGTATTCAGATGGAGCTGGATGTGGGGACGTATTTCACACTATTTTGGTGTTGAATCTGAAGGGTTCAATGGCACAATCACACCACTTGCAGATCAACTGGCAAATGAAAGTCAGACTTGGCAAGATATGGTCAAAAAATATGGCTTAAATAATCATGAACTATTTGAGCTCGCTTCACCTTGGCATACAGATCTTGATTTGGGAAGACCTATAGAAGTCATGGTCGATATGGCAAACAGTAGAAAGTTGGGCTTTAGTGCTTATCAAAATACGGAAGATTCATTTATCAAATTATTTGCACAGTTACGATTAGAAAAAATAATTCCATAATCATTCTTTTTTGCTATTTAGGTATTAATTGGCATCTTGTTGATCGAGATAAAGGTGGACCTATAGATTACGTTGGATTTGTACAGGGGATGGATATCATCAGTAGGATAATAGTTGTAGGTGGTGAGGAATGTGCTTAATGAACAAAGCTCAATGAATAATTGAGCTTTGTTTATAGTTTGATAAGTTTTGATTACTGTCTATTTATAGATATGGTTGCTTATGCTTATCAATTCTGAAACGGTTAACTTCCCTGTATATCAATTAAGATTTTGACTTCAGTTGGATCATTAACTAATGCTTCAAACCCCTCTGATACAATATTATCTAACACAATTTTACGTGTGACCAATTTTTCTACTGGCATTCGGCCGCTATCAATCAAGGAAATGACATGCGGAAAAATATTCCGATAAGCGATGATTCCTTTCACAGTAATCTCTCGCAGTACTTGATCTAGGGCATCAGTAGTAACTGGTTTTCCAAAAAGAGCGACTAAAACAGCAGTTCCACCGTTTTTTAAGCTCTGAATGCCAGTGGTATAAGAGGCCTGTACACCAGCACAATCTAGAAAAACATCGACTCCAAGACCGGTGAGGTTTTTGATTTTTTGAGGAATTTCATCTTCTTTTGCATTAATAATATGTGTTGCACCGATCGTTTTTGCTTTTTCAAGGCGTTTATCAGCGATATCGGTAACGATCACAGTAGTAGCACCAGCAGCAATTGCCGCCTGTACGCACAACAGACCAATAGGACCCGCTCCTGAAACAAGTACGGTCTGGCCAATTTTAAGACCACTTTGAAGTACAGCATATACTGCTACGGCAGCAGGTTCTACCAATGCTCCTTTTTCAAAAGACATACTATCTGGTATCTTGTGGACCATGTAATCTTCTACCACGACATAGGATGCGAAACCGCCATTGCTGGAGAGTCCGATAAATCCTAATGGCTCGGATAGGTTATATTTACCATTAGCAATAAAAGGACTATCAAAATTCTTGAAAATAGGTTCTACCACCACGCGGTCGCCTACCTGTATATGTTGTACACCTTCACCTACAGCATCAACGATGCCCGAAAATTCGTGACCTAATGTTGTGGTTCCTTGATGGCCATTGAGCGGATACGGTTTGTCTACTGGGATCAGTTGTGGTCCGTGTACATATTCATGTAAGTCCGACCCGCAAATCCCCGCAAACTGAACTGCAATTTTAACTTGACCAGCCTGTGGTGAAGGAATTTTTGTAGGTTCTACTCTGATATCTTTTGCTGCATACCAACGCGCAGCTTTCATTGTGTTATCCATATTGTTATCCCTTTAAGTTATACACTAAGGTAATCAAAGATCATCATTGAAGAAAGCCAATTTGGGTGATTGATATCACATATATTGGTGAATTTAATCATTTGAAAGCTGGTGCCGAAGATTTGAAGTTGTCTTTATTTTGGATCTTTGGTCAGTTTTTTGAATATATGTTTGGTATTGTACCATGTTGCCAAATCATTGACAGATAGCATGTTTTTAGGGCTTTTAAACACATACTCATTATTGCTGAAATATCGTGATGAATCGACTAAGCCATCGTTATGTCCATTTTCTGCAAATAAATAAGGAGGCGTAGCTTTTTGAAAACTATAGAACGATATATAATGCTCAATGATATCATCCTTCTTTAATCCATACAGTGCCCAAAACTCAGCATATCGATTCCATTGGTATATCGTATCGTTGCTTACCCGAAATCTGAAATTATTTTTTTCATATTTTTCAGGTCTTTCAAAAATACTATCATTTCTAACAATTAAGGTATCATACTTTAAATCTATTAATTTGTAAGGGTTCCAAAATGATTCTGGTTTTTCCGTTTTGGAAACTTCTACACCACCATTCACAGATCCTTTATATACCTTAAAATCAATAATCTCCTCTTTTAAAAATAAATAAATTGATTCTTTGGGCTGTGGCTCTTCTGGTATAATGTTCTCGTCATTACTTTTACTACAAGCAGTGACTAGTAGTATGAACATGAATAAATAGGCGAAATAGTTTAATTTCATTTTTTAGGATTTACTTAATTTGAGGTTTATGTTTTATAAGTTTACTAAGTATTGCTGTATATGTTTTTTGTATGTACTTTATTTCCATTATTGTTTTTTTTCTTCTAACAATGCGCATTTAATCATTTAGATATTATAATAAACCGAATATAATTAAATGATTCTATTATATGGCTATATTTTCTATTTGTATCAAGAATAATAAAGAAAACAATATAAATATTGAAATGGGATCAACAAAATAACATAAACCATGCCTTACAGGTAGTGAAGCATTTTTAAAATTATGATTGTCCCATCACTATTTACCTAGAATCTTTTTATAGGCTTCGACGTAGTTTTGGCACATTCTTTCCTTCGAGAAATGATTTTCCACTTTTTGCCGACAAGCTAATCTGTTGATCGAATGAATATCTTTCACCATTTCTATAGCTTCTTCTATATTTTCGGCTAGAAAACCATCCCGGCCATTATCAATAAGTTCGGGCATACTACCTTTGTTGAATGCGACAACTGGAGTGCCGCAGGCCATAGACTCAACTACCGATAAACCAAATGGTTCGCTAAAATTAATAGGATGTAACAGTACACTTGCATTGGATAACAATTCATTTCGTTTGTCTGAACCAACAGAACCTATATATTCGATCTTACCAGGTTGTAAATGAGGTTGCACATGCTGGTTGAAGTAATGTTCATCTTGAATAATACCCGCCATAATGAGACGTTTACCAAGTGCTTGTGCTATTGCGATGGCTTCTTTAGCACCTTTATCATGATGAATGCGACCATAAAACAATAGGTAATCTTGTGGATTGTTATTAAAGGTAAACTGATCTAGATCGATACCATGGTAAATTGTCGTAAGGTAATCTAATTCTTCAGAGCGATCAGCATTGCTTATGGATATGTAATGACTATCCTCGTTGTATTTTTTATAGACAGGTAGGATGCTGCCGGATGAAAAGCCATGTATTGTACTAACAACGGGAGTTTGCACAAGTTTCGAATAAGTGAGGGGGAGAAAATCAAATTGATTGTGTATAATATCAAATTCATGCGCATTTTCGAAACATTCTGAGATATGGAGCGATTCCCAGACTTTGGCATTGATATTTCGATCTTCTTCATACCCAGCAGGACATACGGCTTGTAAACGTGATTGGGTAATGGAATTACCAGTCGCAAATAAGGTGACTTCTATACCTAATTTGACTAGTTCTTCTGTCAACAAGGACGTAACTTGTTCCCATGGACCGTAGTGGACAGGAGGTGTTCGCCATGCGATAGGCGAAAGCATTGCAATTTTCATATCAGTACAACGCATGACCGCTACTTTTGTTACTTTTAATCTATTGCAATTCTTTTTTTTATTATATTTAAATACAACACATCATATTAAAGATGATGATGGTGAATGCTGATGTTAAGAAATACATTTATAGAACTTTTGAAAAATTATACCAAAGATGACTCATTAATAGATCATTTATGGACTGAGATCGTTGAACATTATGCTGCTCATAATAGGTATTATCATACGCTGCAGCATCTCGATAATCTATTGTTATTATTGATCGACTTAAAAGAAAAGATAAAGAATTGGGACGTTATTTTATTTACTTTATATTATCATGACATTATTTACGATCCATTACAGTCTGATAATGAAGAGAAAAGTGCTGATCTTGCAGAAAAGAGGATGAAACAAATCGGTGTTTCTAATCACATCATAAAGCTCTGCAGAAAACAAATTCTAGCAACGAAGTCACATCTGGAATCAACAGATAGCGATACTAATTATTTTACAGATGCAGACCTATCTATTTTAGGACAAGCATGGGAAATGTATGCCTTGTATTTTCAAAATGTGCGAAAGGAATATGCGATCTATTCAAATGCCATGTATCGTGTCGGAAGATTAAAAGTCTTAAAAAAATTTTTATCGATGCACCGTATTTTCAAAACAGCGTATTTTTATCAAAAGTTTGAACAACAGGCTCAAGAAAATTTAAAGAAAGAAGTTGTGCAGCTTGAGGGATGATATCGTCAAGCCGACTATTATTTTAACTTCAACATGCACTCAAGAAAACTATTTTTATAAGCACTCCCAATACCGATCTCATAATCTTTGATAAATACATCATTATTATCAAACGAGTTGATGTGCGATTTATTGACGATAAAAGACCTGTTGATCCGAAGGAACAATTGCTGAGGCAATATTTCATGGATCTGCTTGACTAGCATCCGCGTAATGATCCTCTCATTTTGGAGCTGAATAATAACATAATCTTTGAGCCCTTCAATAAATAATATATCATGGTGCTGTATCTTGAAAAATCTGCGGTCCGATTTGACAATGATATAATCTTCTTGTGTTTGATCCAGGTCTTTTTTATTCTCTGCCAATAATAATGTGTGATAATGAATAGCTTTATCCACAGCTTTTTTTAATTTCTTAGGATCTATCGGCTTTACTAAATAATCAATAGCATCAACTTCGTAACTGTCTACTGCATATTGAGAAAAGGCTGTTGTAAAGATGATAAGCGTTAATTTGGGTATACTGCGTGCAAACTCTAAACCGTTGATCCCCGACATGCGAATATCGAGAAATATCAGATCGATCGGGGTATGCTTTAAGAATTCGGATGCGGTTTCGGCACTATTAAAATTTCCTAATAATTCCAATTGTGGAATCTGGTCAACCATTTTTTTGATGCCTTTGCGTGCAATTGGTTCATCGTCAACTATAATGTATCTCATTGTAAATTCAGGTATAAGGTAACTGTATATGTTTGATCCGTATCTGCAATATGCAGCTGATGTCTTTTGTGGTAAAGTAGTGCTAAACGCCTTTTGATGTTTTCCAATCCCAATCCACCGATATCGCTTTTTGAAGGTGCACTTGGTTTCGAATTTTCGCAAAAAAAGTAAAGTTGCTGGTTTACTATTTTGAACTCGATATTGACATAGGAACCTGCACTATCGGAACTATGTTTTACGGCATTTTCTACAAAATGAACGAACAGCATAGGCGGTATGTCTATCTTATCAAAATTTCCTTCTTTTTTCAAGCTAAAATCGCATTGATCACGTCTTAGCTTTTCCAATTCCAGATAATCTTCTAAAAATTTAATATCTTTCGATAATGTGATTTGTCCGATTTTATTATCGCTAAATTGATACTGAAGTATATTTTCCAATTTTTTTAGGATAATCGATGCGGTGATCGGATCATCGTCAACTAGAATATTAGCATTATTGATCATGTTAAATAGAAAGTGTGGATTGATTTGACTTTTTAGAAAACGTTGTTGAATGCGAGAGGTCTCCAATTGTAATTGATGGATGCGATGATTATTGATGAGCCACTGTTTGAATAGTTGTAAGGCTGATATTCCGCCTAAAAAAAGTACAATAGCAAACAAGGAGGAGATTATACTGAAAAATATAGCGATGGGCGCTGGCTGTTGTCTAGTAACGGCAATATCATAAAAAAGCTGTTGAAGTAAAACCATGATACACAGTGCAAATAGGGTGAAAATAACTACATAAATGAGATAAGCAGCCATTTTATTTTTGGCCAAAAATCTCGGAAATAGTATATCTTTATTTACGTATACAAGACAATTTAAAAATAAATGATAACTGAGCCAACCTAAGATGCGATCTGTAGATAAGTTAAGCTTGTCAGGTGTGTCGAAAAATATGCCGATGGATATAGCCAGGATGGCAGATTGTAATAGTAAAGTCCTCGTCAGATGATATTTCTGGTCGATCAGTAACTTGGTTATCGAATTGGTGTTTAAAAAACTTTTCATTATTTTGATAACGCTAGTTTAAGGGTAATAGATCCAGTTTCCAACTGTAATATATACTGGTCGCTATAGGTCAGATCAAGTCTCTTTCGTATCGAAGTTAATTGATCATCGAGCGCTCTTGTAATTGAATGCGATTTGCATATAAACGTGAGCATATTATTTTCTACATTTGAGCTGATCTCTAGCGTATTACTTTTTTTGATAAAACTTTGAACTAATGTCAAGAGTAACATGGGGGATATCTGGTGATACATCTGTGGCTTGTCAATCTTAAGTCGGTATTCTAAAACGGGTCTACACCGTTTTTCAAGTGATATGAATTTAGTAACATAAAGGAGTTCCGAGTTTAATAAAGTTTTTTCCTGTTGGGCGTCATAAAGTTGATAGCGTAATAATTCGCTTAATTTGAGCAGGATATCATTTGTTGTTTGCGGATCTTTTATTGTCCATAATGAAGCATGGTGTAATGCTCGCGACAAAAATTCTGGCGTAATCTGCCCCTTAAGCTTATTGAGTTCGGATGTAAGATGTTCTATTTCTAGCACGCTCACGTGTTGGTTTGTTAAAGACCATGTCCGGTACAGCAAAATTAAAGAAATCCCACAAAAACAGATCAGTGTTATGACAGAAGTGGAAAGAATATCCACCAATATTAAGGGACTTGAATAATCTGCTATCCTGTGGTTTAGTTTTGCCCAATTGCGCACCCCGTACTCTATCCATAACGATAGTAAAGGTAAGCATAGCATACAGATCATGGTGATGATCAAATAGGACAATATGCGGTCTCTGAGCAGAAATTTTGGCGTTAGATAGAAATAATTAAAATACATGATGATCAGGTAAGTTAATAATGAAGATCCGCCGATCAGATAGAGATAATTACCTAGAAACACTTGGCAATCCTGATAGGCAATGAGAACCTGATTAAATGTGATCACGGCAGCAAACATAATGAAGAGCACGTGTCTGCAGATCTGATATTTTTTATCGAATACAAAAGAGCTTAGTAGGTGTTTTTCCTTAATCATGCAATGTTTTAGAAGGTATGGTTTAAGATACATTAAAATCTATTGTTTAGCAATTTTTAACCAAATGACTTTTCTGCTAAAGGTCGATCCTATAACTCACGTTAAATAGTGAATTGGCTGCAAAGTAGGGTTCTATGGTTTGCGTAATCATATTAAATTTATGTTTTATATATTCTCTTTGCTTTGTAGCATTTACGCTTTTTAAGGCAAATGTATGTGAAAATCGACCTCGATTCATTTTATAGCTGATTGTGAAATCACCAATAAACATGGAGCGAAACTGTTTTTCAAACATGTGATTTGCGTCATACTGAACTTCTTTATCCGGATGTCGTAAGGTTGCAGCTTCATCTACTGGCGTATATCGTTGTCCTCCCAATGTGCTCGCCTTAAAATTGACCCCTAGGATATCGCTTCCAAAAATCCATTCCTTGCCCGCTAAAAAATTGAACACATAATTACGGTTGTAGCGGGTATTGTACCATTGTCCATCTGCAGCTAGATATTTTGAATCAAACAAGGAGGTTGTCAACAAGTAATAATATCCTTTTTTTAAGGATTTAGAAAGTGTGAGGTCAACACCATAGTTTTTACCTCTGCCTTTGTTTACAAGTGGTTGTGTAGTATAAAAATCAGTCCTATTTATGATAGAATAATTTCCTATAGCTGTAATCGGAACGTCGTATTGAAATTGAAAATAAGGTTCTATTTTTAGATGCATGTCAGGCGAGATTTCTTGGTTATAACCGACAGTGAACTGATGGCTTTTTAGAAATGCCAAATTGCGATTACTCAATTCATCGTTATTATTTTTAAAAAAATAAACATCAGGTCTTTCAATGCGGCTATGTAGGCCATATGCTGCTGAAATGTAACGGCGGGGTAGTACATCCCATTTTAAACCGACTCTTGGTTCTATGGCTGTCTTTTTATTAAGCATGAGGTGCTGCACATTAAATCCGCCGATAATGGCGAAATCTTCGCTAATATTTATCTTTGAATTGGAATAGGCTGAAACCATATTTGTCCGACTATTTGAATGGGCAAAATTCATTAATTGATGTCCATAATAAGGGGTATGATCCACATTCATATCATAATGGATATGGGTAAATGTCACTCCCGTTTTATTGATGTGATTGGGATGAAATCTATGTTGTAAGGTGGAGCTGATGATCTGGTTTGTCGTATTATACGTTAAATCAGTCTTAGGACTTTTATGGCTTTCAATGTCATAAAATTCTTCATGAATATGATTGCCTGAATAGGTGGTAGCAAATGTGCTTTTTAGAGAAGTTTTATTATTTTTAAAGAAATAGTGGTGCGATATACCTGCTGCTCCTGATTGTTGGTCAGCAGAAGACAGTACACCCTCATCCAAATATTTTCTGCTGCTTGTTTGATCTAAAATCGGAGCAACTTCATCGACCAAACCGAAGCCCCAAATGGAGAATAAGCCTGATTTTTTGGTTGGAAAATTTAGATTGAAGTTTAAATCTTGATAACCAAGTTTTCCGCCTAGATTTTTGTCTTTTCTTATTTTTTCTAATAGTCCAGTAGTCGAGTAACGATAATTGATGATGTAAGTAGCATTGCTGGATTTAGTGATAGGACCTTCGGAAGCGATATCGATGCCCAAAAGACCAAGCTGAAAGCTATGGTTGTGCTGTTGTGTATTTCCTTTGCGCATTTTGATGTCAAATACTCCAGAGATGGCATTGTTATATTCGGCAGGAAATGATCCGATCAAGAAGTCTGAATTTCCAATGACATTGTTGCTCAACGCAGATAGAAGACCTCCGCCTAGTACATTGATATCCGAAAAATGATTAGGACTTGGGATCTCAATACCTTCAAGCCGCCATTGTAATAGGCTAGGAGCATTGCCGCGAATAGAGAGCCCATTGCTTGACATACTAGAAGTGGTCACTCCGGCATAGGTACTGACTAACCTAGCAGGATCGTCCATGCCCCCAGCAAAACGGCTAGCTTGCTCTGGACTGAACGTCTGTCCTCCAACAATAGTAAATGGATTCAATGGTTGTTTCTGGTGGATTTTGGGTTTTGATTCCACTTCCTGCAGCGTAATTGTATTTTCATACATCGGAATTTCCATATCTATCTGCTGGACCGATCCAACAAGTATTTCCTTGATGATCAGACTCTCGTATCCTATCAAAGATGTTTTTAGTTCATATCTTCCAATTGGAATATGTTCAAATACAAATCTTCCGTCTACATTTGTCTTCGTTTGTCGTAGATGCAAACCCATAATTTCTATTGTGGCATTCTGTAGTGCCTGACCTGTGGTTGAGTTATGTACAAATCCTGATATGGTTTGATCAATCTGCTTATTTTGAGCATAAAGTATGCTGTTGGTCAATAAGCAGATCATGAGCAGCAGTGATGTTAAAAGTGGGTAAGCTTCTTTTTTTGTCATTTTTTGTCCAGTTTATTTTGACAAAAATATTTTTTGTTGGTAAATCAATTCTGATTATGAGATCAACCGCGCTTATTTTGATGCCAGTAAGATACGGGCATCGACGAGGTACGCTTACCTGATTTTTTTAATTGATTATGCGAGGCACTAAAAGCAAAATTGGTAGTCGATCTGAATTTTTAAATATGCTATTTAATGTTCTTGGTATATTGTGGCGAATGATTTTTTTTACTAAATTACCATTATTAATTATGTGTTTAAATTGGTAATCGATATTGCTTCGTACTTTACTAAACATAGATAGTTGGGAATATAATAACATTAATATGATGGAAAAGCATAATCCTTACGCTGCTTTTGAGAGAGAAGCACCTGAAGTATTTAAGGGATTTAATGGTTTGGTCGAATCACTTATGGACACCAAAGCTCTTGATCCAAAAACAAAGCAGTTAATTTACTTGGGTATTAAAGTGGCACAGGGTGACCAGACTGCTGTGATGTTTCATGTACCCATGGCTAAACAGCTAGGTGCAACGAGAGATGAAATAAAAGAGACCATTTTACTTACGTTGACAGTATGTGGGTTAAAAGGGGTTAACACCTGCTTGGTACAAGCTTTGGAAATTTATGACAGTGAATAAAGAAGATTTGGATTAATGGCCCGATATTGATGAAGTCTTGAAACAAAAATACGCGGAAGGGGACATGTTTTCTGACCTGAGATCTATAGGCAAGCTTTTTTATCCCTACGGGAGAGTTAATCCTGAAATCTTGGAGTATGTTAGGACGAGCTTTTAGCATTTGAGGGTGCTATTCAGGTGGTAAGATGGTATGTGTCGGACGAATCACGTAAACAGGAGTTTTCATGTATCGTACTAAATCATTAAAAGACAGTAAAGCCAGTAATTTTTTTTGTACTGGCTTTACTGTTTTTTTATTTTCTTGCGTAGTCTTTCTCAAATTTATCGGAAGCAACATTCACACCGTTGGCCATATTTTCAAAGGCTGTGTTGATGTTGTCTAGTAATGTTTGTTCTGCTTCTGAATCTGTTGAGTTGCTTTTACGGATACTGATCAGTTTAGGGTAATCCTCTGAAACAATTTTACCATATCCCCGAAGTCCTTGTAGGACAGCTTTTTGAAGTTGATCATCACCATTAAAATCACCTAGTTTTTCAACTTTTTTAATGTCTTCACTAACTGCATCTTTCCATTTTAGAGCTACTTTTTCTGCATCATCATATTTTTTAGATTGCATCGCTACGTTCATTTCATTCACATGTTGCTCTTCACTATTGATAATCGTCATCATTTCATTATTGTAGCTGATCGCATCTTTTTTTCCGCCACAGCTTGAGAATGTGCATATCATTACTAAGATTGTAATTGTTGAAATCGCTTTTTTCATTTTTTTTTGATTTTTATGGTTTCATTTCATTATTAAAAGAATCTGTTCTTTCAGTATAGTACAAATTTAGATGATGATGTATGATGGGCATATCCCTGAATACAGTGGTTTTTAATATTTTCACATGACATCATGCTGTATAGTATTTCGTTTCATTACAGAATCCAACTTTTTGCTTTATAATTCTTATGGAAATCTTAATTATAAAATTAAATTTCCTATAAGTTTTAATTTGATACATTCTTTTGATCTGATTTCATGATTTGCTATTTAAAATGTATCTAATATTTTATTATATTAGTGATCATATAAAATAATCTCGAATTCTAATGCTATTAACTGACGGAGAGGATCTATACAATATCGTATTGAATGCACCTATTGGAATCTGCATACTGAATGCTGATACGCTTGTTGCCGAGATCGTCAACGGGAAGTTTCTTGAGGTAGCAGGTAAACCTTACGATGCTATATTCGGCAAGTTCTATTGGGACGCTTTTGCAGAAGCTCGAACGCACTATGAGTCAGCTCTTGCTGGTGTAATCCTTAGCGGAGAGCCCTACTATGCTAATGAGGTGGAGTTAATGCTAATTCGTCACGGTGAGGAAGAAATAGTTTTTGTGACCTTTGTTTATGCTCCGATTAAGGATAAGCTTGGCCAAGTAATTAAGGTCGCGGTTTGGGTGCTTGAAAATACGAAGCAAGTTGCTGAAAAGAAAGAACAGGAAGCTGAAAAGCTGACTTTCAAAAAAGAACGTGATCGTTTGGAGCGCTATTTTATGCAGGCTCCTGTAGGTATCTGTATTTTGCAGGGGCCAGAACTTATTTATGAGCTGACCAATACGGCCTATGACCATATGTTGCTTGACCGTAAATTGTTGGGACGCCCAATTTTTGAGGCTCTACCTGAGTTGGTCGATAGTCCTATACAACAAATGCTCCTGAAAACATATTATGACGGTACACCCTGTGAAATGAATGATGTACTTATACCGGTTTCAGCATTTGAAGGTGGTCCTACAAAGGACCGTTATTTTAGTTTTAGTTTCCAAGCAAGGAGAGATGAAAATGATGTGATCGATGGGGTGGTCAATATCGTTTTTGAGGTGACTGGTTTGATACAGATACAACAGGAGCTTTTAGATGCGAGGGAGTATTCCGAGCAACAGAAGAGGGTATATGAAACAATTACTTCTAATACGCCAGATCTGATGTATGTTTTTGATCTTAACTGTCGTCTTACTTACGCCAATAGTGCACTACTGTCTATGTGGGGCAAAACATGGGAAAACGCAATTGGAAAAAGCCTTCTCGAAAATGGATATGAACCTTGGCATGCTGAGATGCATGAACGCGAGATTGCAACGATCACGAAGACACGACAATCTATCAGAGGAGAGGTGTCTTTTCCCCATGCATCTTTAGGAAGACGCATATATGATTATATTTTGATACCCGTGCTTAATCAAGATGGTGAAGTAGAAGCAGTCGCTGGTACAACTAGGGATATTACTGAACGTAAGGTTTGGGAAGATACATTGGCACAGAGTGCGGAAAAGCTACAGGCTATAAACGAAGAGCTTGAAGCTTCCAACGAAGAACAAGCAGCTTCTAACGAGGAGCTCAGCGCAATTAATGAAGAGTTGGAACAGCTGAATAAAGAGTTGTTGGAGGCAAAGCAAAAGATCGAGGAGGGTGAAGTTGCACTTCGTCTGGCCGTCAGTGCTGCTAATTTTGGTACGTGGTTTTTGCATTCTGTGACACGTGAATTCATTACTGATACCCGTCTGAAACAATTATTTGGATATTTTCCGGAAGAGCAGCTTTCTTTTGAAAATGCTTTGGCGCAAGTCCGGGAAGATTATCGGGATTATGTTTCTGCTAAACTCGAATATGCGATCTATCATAATGGCAATTACGACGTTACCTTTCCTGTAATAGGTTATCATGACCAGGAACTACGTTGGTTACGTTGCATTGGAAATCTCAAAGCTGATACTTCAGGCACTTTTTCTACTTTTACGGGTGTAGTGATGGATATCACTGAACAGCACTTGGCGGCAAACAATGTGGAGCAAGCGGAAGAGGGGCTAAGATTAGCTATTGAATCGGGAGAACTCGCTATATGGTATCTTGATCAAAAACTTGGTACAATCATCGCTTCTCCTAGATTCAATGAGATGTTTGGACTGAGATCCGATGAGAACGTACCATTTGATGCTGTCATTGCCCAAATTTTGCCAGAATATCGTCAGATGGTAGAGGATGCTGTAGCTGCGACTTTTGCAACAGGAGCAAATTTTAATGTTGAATATGCAGTGACTGGATTTCATGACGGGAAGTTACGGTGGGTCCGTTCAGTAGGAAAATATGTACAGAACACCAAGAATGGTAATTATATCGCTGGCGTGATGGCTGATATAACTGAACAAAAAACAGACGATATACGCAAGAGTGATTTCATTGGTATGGTAAGTCATGAGCTCAAGACACCACTAACCTCGCTAAATGCTTATCTGCAATTGTTACAGCAAAAATTGAAGTCGTCAAATGAAAAGTTTGCTATCAATGCTCTGGATCAATCGGTAAAACAGGTCAGGAAAATGACTACTATGATCAACGGTTTCTTAAATATATCCAGACTAGAATCGGGTAAGATCCATATCGATCTGCAACATTTTGATATTGCTGAGCTAGCTGCGGAAACGGTGTCTGAAACAAAGCTCATGGTTACTACTCATAAT
Source organism: Sphingobacterium sp. MAE (assembly GCF_056711605.1). Classification (NCBI taxonomy): domain Bacteria; kingdom Pseudomonadati; phylum Bacteroidota; class Sphingobacteriia; order Sphingobacteriales; family Sphingobacteriaceae; genus Sphingobacterium; species Sphingobacterium sp. MAE. The sequence continues at coordinate 2,255,247 of NZ_CM160044.1, forward strand.
ATCATCCTTAAGCCTATTGCTCCAACTTTCGTAAATGCGGATAGGGACAAAATCGGACAGGTTATCAATAATCTGATCAGTAATGCGGTTAAATATTCTAAACCAGATACGTTGATTGAAGTTTCTTGTATCACTGATGGTCAAGAAATGCGCGTTAGTGTCACTGATGAGGGTATCGGTATTAGAGCAGAAGATATTAACCAACTCTTTGAACGTTATTATCGCGTAGAAAGTACTAAATATATTTCTGGTTTTGGGATAGGACTTTACCTTTGTGCTGAAATCATTAAACGTCATGAAGGTCGGATATGGGTTGAAAGTGAACCCGAAAAAGGATCCACCTTTTATTTCAGCCTCCCCATTGTGAAATCAACGACTTTGGATACTGACTGACGGTTCTATACCTGTATACAGTACCTAGCAAAATGACTGTTATGAAAGATAAGGCTCTATGTAGATGTTCAAAACAAAATCGTAAATAAAGATCAAAGGGGTTAATTTGTAATTAGGGACCATAAATATGATAGAAATCTGTACAAGATTTTGTCTTTACCTGATCTGCAAGCCACTTTGAAAATGTTAACAAGAATGAAGTTAGAGTTTTACAAACCGAAAAATCAAATACTAAAAAAATATATTGAAGGGTTTTATTTTCTTACTCAGGATAAAATATCCAATCAAATTAAATATTTGACATTCCCCAACAACTATTGTGTCCTTTCTGTTAATCAACATGCGGTAGTTGAACTTACACAAAGACAGATTCTAATTTCAAGTTGTGAAGATCAGTATATTATGGCTGATTTTGTTTCGCGTTATTCTGAGCCTATAGAAGTGATATATCAGGGTTTTATTAATGAAATCACTATTTACTTCAAACCTCTTGGAGCCAATCATTTTATGGACAGTGCAAAAATTTTCAATCTACCAATCATGACTGATTTTAATCCATTTGATGATTTTAAGCCTAAAATGGAAATCATTTTTAATGAAGGAATGCGTGAGCGTCAACTTGAGCTATTGGAAATTTATTGGCTTTCTAAATATGATAAGCAGGATTTATATCAGATGCAGCAGATCTTGATCGATGTGGAATCGGATTTGAAAATTGCGCAGGTTGCAGCTAAACACCAGGTTTCAAGAAAACATATCACCACGATGTTCTTAAGGCATGTGGGTAAAACACCATCTGAATATCGAAAAATACATCGATTTAGAAATACACTGCTAAATTATAAAAACAGCAAAAATTTGACTACACTTTCTTATGGAAATTTTTTTTATGACCAATCGCATTTTATTAAAGATTTTAAAGCATTAACTCATCTTCATCCAAGTGTGTTCTTCAAACAGGTGAATACAGAAAAGGAAAATATGTGGTTTTTTATTTGAACGGTTACATTTTTACAATTTTTAGAAAATAGAGTTGCCTTACTTTGTCTTGAAATTACATTTCGGTTATCAGCAATCATAATCTGACTGTTTTTTTTCTTGACGTAGCTTTTTTTAATACTAGAATACAATGAAAATCATTTTTTTGACCATCAGTCTTTTTTTTACTTATACGATACATGCTCAATCCATCAATCCTGAAAAATTGAGCGAACTTTTAAGACAAGCTAAAGAACACAATAGCGAGGCTGTGATTATATATCAAAATGGAAATTTTGTTACTGAAAACTATTTTGCAGCAGGGTATGCCGATAAAAAGATTGAGGCGATGTCTGCTACCAAGAGTATTATTGGGCTTGCTGTAGCATGTATCTTAACTGAAGGGTTGATAGACAGTCTCGATACTCCTGTTTGGTACTTTTACCCCGAGTGGAAACAAGGGAGGAAGAAAGATATTACCATTAGGCATTTGGTTCAGATGACTTCTGGTCTTCAAAACCATCCAAATGCTGGTGAAGAAATTTATCCTAGTCCAGATTTTGTTCAGCTCGCCTTAGCTGCAGAACTCTCAGATACGCCAGGTGAAGTGTGGTCGTACAATAATAAGTCGTTAAATCTGATGGCGGGAGTGATTCAAAAGATAACAGGGAAAAGAATGGATGTATATATTGGTGAAAAGTTGTTTTCACCATTGGATATTACTGATTTTACATGGACTCTGGATCATGCCGGCAATCCACATGTGATGTCGGGATGTCAAATCAAACCTAAAGATCTCGTCAAATTGGGGATTCTAGTTCTTAACAGAGGTCAGTATAACGATAAGATCATAATTAAACCTGAATATATTGATGAAGTTGTCAAACCTTGCCCAAAATTTGCAGGCTATGGTATGCTTTGGTGGATCGATTACGATCAAAATATATCTATTGTGGATGATGAAATTATTAATAATATTCAAACTGCAGGAATTGATTCTTCTTTTGTGCAGAAATTAAAGTTGATGAAAGGTGTATATCCAACAAACGAGGCATTTTTATCGCAACTTCGAAAAGTTTTTGGGGACCAGTATAATGAAATTATTTATACAACACTTTTAGGTAAACACAAAATAAGAAAACGTGAATTCAAAGGCAATGTCAGTTATAGAGCTGATGGGTTTTTGGGTAATTATTTAATTGTGAATCCCAAAGAAAATATCGTTGCTGTACGTATGATAAGTTATGATAGTTTTAGAGATCAAAACGATAATTTTAATTCGTTTAAAACTATCATAAATAATTTAAATGATTAGTATGGGTCTGATTATTCTCTAGAGTTCCATAGGTTTTTACCGTTTTAAAAGAATACATTCATGAATTGGATAAAAAACACCACATGAGATGGAAATGTTTTGCCGAACAAATAGAAATTGCTAGCATAAAAGACTCCACTTTTAGGTTGCAATTCCAATAAGAAAGGATATCTCTAAAAAATGGACCATGCCAATGTATAATTGAGGTTTGACCATATCCCAACTTTACATTAAATTTGGAGATAGGCTCAAATTCGATAGACGATTTTAGGATTAGGTTAATTATCCAATGACATAGTTGGAACACTCCCTATTGAATATTTGTGCTATATTGTCCGACTATCGCAACCGCCCAAAACTTTACATAAATTTTAAAAAAATCCTTTCCAAATGAAAGAAAAACTTATAGAACTTTTTGAATATAATTATTATTTTAATAATAAATTGATTGAATTTATTTCTGAAAATTTTCAATTAAAGCCAGAAAAATCGGTGAAACTTCTAAATCATTTAATAAATGCTCAGCAAATTTGGAATGCAAGAATAAATAATGAAAGTGAATTTGAAGTATGGCAGATTAATGATTGGAATAATATTTCAAAAATAAATGCAGATAATTATTCGAAAACTTTGGAAATTATTCATAATGAAAATCCTAGGAATATTATTGAATACAAAAATTCAAAAGGTCAAATATTTATAAATAAGATTGAAGATGTATTATTCCATGTTATAAATCACTCAACTTATCATCGTGGTCAAATTGCAACAGATATTAAAACTAACGGAATAGAACCTCTAACTACTGATTATATTTTTTATAAGAGGAAAATCGAAGAGTAAAAAAACTGCCTATAACATCGGTTTGGCAATATGGTAGCAGGTCAAGCTAATGTTTACTTTTTCTATTTCAACACATTTAACGTTGATTAATCATTACTAATTTTGATCACAATTAAGCTATCCAAATGGTTAAAACAATACCGCCATTTGGTTCGAATTCGGATGTAACTAAAATTAGTGTGAAAGGCTAAAAAATATGATTTAAACGGGAAAAGTACATTTTAGTGCGCTTCTTGCGATCCAGCTGGGATTTTACTCAGCTCTGCTGCCCAAGTTCTACCTTAAGTGGGAAAGTTGGCTCAGCCTCACCATTCCCGAGCACATGACGCGAGCCTATATTGAATCTAACCCATCTCGACACTTGTATTCGAATCCAACAGAAATAAAAAATGCTTCACATTTCTGTGAAGCATTTTAGTGATCCCGCTGGGATTCGAACCCAGGACCCATACATTAAAAGTGTATTGCTCTACCAGCTGAGCTACGGAATCTTACTCTTTTTTAAAGTTGCCTTCGTTGTTTGGAGTGATGCAAAGGTAGAAAAATCTAATAAACAGGACAAATATATGGTCGGTTTTTTTTGAAATATGTCGTAACGTATTCTATTTTAAAAACTTATTTTTTTATAATACAGGAGTAGGAGCGGATATGCTAAGAAAAAAAGGGTCGGTTTTATCCAAACCGACCCTTTTCATGTTAATGCTAAGTACATATTACTCGACAACTACACCCATATTGCTGAATTTTGCAATGCGCTCATCAACTAAGATATCCTTGTCCTTTGCAGTTAAGATCGCTAGATCCTCTACTAATTTTGTTTTTAAAAACTCTGCTGCCAATTCTGGATTTTGATGCGCCCCGCCTAAAGGCTCTTTAATGATACCATCAATAAGACCATTGCCAAGCATGTCTTTAGAAGTCAATTTAAGAGCTTCTGCTGCTTTTTCTTTATGATCCCAACTTCTCCATAAGATAGAAGAGCAAGATTCAGGAGAGATCACCGAATACCAAGTATGCTCTAGCATGTAAACCCGGTCACCGATACCGATACCCAATGCTCCGCCAGACGCACCTTCACCGATTACCACACAGATAATAGGTACTTTTAATACCGACATTTCCAGTAGATTACGTGCAATAGCTTCACCTTGACCTCTTTCTTCAGCTTCGAGTCCAGGATAAGCACCCATAGTATCGATTAATGTAACGACAGGTTTGTTAAATTTTTCTGCCATTTTCATTAAGCGAAGGGCTTTACGGTATCCTTCAGGGTTTGCCATACCAAAGTTGCGGTATTGACGCTCTTTTGTATTTTTACCTTTTTGATGACCGATTACCATAACCGATTGTCCTCCGATTGAAGCGAATCCACCTACGATTGCTTTATCATCTCTTACAGTACGATCTCCGTGCAATTCGATGAAATCATCGCAGATCATATTAATGTAATCAAATGTTTGCGGTCTTTCAGGGTGACGTGACATTTGCACATTCTCCCATCCAGATAAATTACCGTATATTTCTTTCTCAGCGTTCGCTAATTTTTCTTGTAGCTCCAACACAGTAGCGCTCATATCGACTTTCGTCTTTACGGCTACTTGTTCCACTTTTTCTATTTGCAATTGCAAGTCCGCAATTGGCTTCTCAAAATCAAATGTAGTTTTCATATAAAGTTGTTATGAAAAAATCAGATGGCTAAATTAGTGCATTTTTTCCGAAATTAAAATTACGTATGACATTTACATTGGAAATCCTTTATTACTTTTGTGTTTCAATAAAGTAGAGATGGCTTACTTTTTGTATGATTATATTTATCAATTTATGCGCATGTCAAAAAAAATACTATTCATTATAGGTTTATCTCTTTCTTCTGCAATGAGCTTGTCTGCACAAACTTATCCTGAAGTTGTGTTTGAAAATAGTCTCCTTTCGGGTAATTACGCCAAAAGTCTGGTGGAATATTCGGGAGATAGCTGGGTGCAGAATGTAAAGAAAAATTTACCCACAACAGATTCTTTATTTTTTACTCCTGGTAATTCACTTTCGTTACGTTACTTGTCATCTCGAGCAGGAACATGGAGAGTTGCTTTACTCAATGATCGGCACAAAGTAAATTATCAAGTGGTGGCAAATGATGTGTTAACCATAAAATTATATGTGCAGAGCGCACATACAAAAGAGAAAACACTTCCGAAAATTCAATTGCTGCAAGGAGCTAGTGCAACTAACGTGTTGGATTTAGCACCTTTTATTGATGACTTTGATCACGATACATGGTTAAATGTAGAGATTCCTTTATCGAAGTTTTCAAATTTGAAAGCTGGTGAATCTATTTCTGAAGTAGTGTTTTCTCAAAACACAAGTGACGAAATGACTCATCAGCTTTTTATCGATCAAGTGGAGTTTTTACCTAAAAACCCACCACGAGTCAAGTTGTCTTCTGGAGCTATTCTATCGCAAGTCACCAGTATCGATAAACAAGTGGAGTTGCAGTGGCAATTGCCGCTGACACCAAGTATCCGTTACATCAAGATATATCGCTCAACGGATAATGTTGATTTTAAGCCAATTGCTATTCGTCCTGTATTTATGCAGAAGTGCTATGATCTTGTCGAAGAATTTAATAAGAAGTATTATTACAAAATTGCATGGGTAGACTATGATTACGTAGAATCTCCCTTTTCTACTGTTAAAGAAATTTTAACAAAACCTGCTACAGATCTGGAACTGTCCAATTTGGTTAAATTAGCAAATGTTAACTATTTTATCGAAAACTATGATATCAATAGTGGTCTTTTTCTACCCAATAAGGCAAATAAAAAGGCGATAGTTTCTATTGAAGAATCAGGCTACGCTATATTATCATTGCTGGTAGGGGTTGAAAATAACGTTATTTCTCGACAAGCTGTTCTGATGCGATTGACTAGAATGATGAAATTCTTAAATAAGGCACAAAATCATGAAGGTGTATTTTCATCTTTTTATGATGGCAGGGAGGGAGTTCCTGTATACTTAAATAATGTACAAATGTACGATGTCAAGGCAACATCTACGCTGATAGAAGCACTGCTCGTGGCCCGAGAATATTTCTCTAAAGATAGTCCAGAGGAAAAGAATTTGCGTGATGCTGTGAATGGATTATGGAAGCGTGTGAACTGGACTAAGCTTACCTCAACATTCAATCCTCATGCTTTAGTAGATCAATGGTCGGCAATCGATAGTACCGCTCAATCTAAAAATTTAAATGGGCTGAATGATGGTCTGAGTACTTATTTATTAGCCATGTCTTCACCAACTTTTCCTTTATCTGATGCTAGTTATATAGCAGGTTATGCAAGGAAAGTAGCTCCTGTTGATAGCAATTCTATAGTTTATCCTGTTTCAAAGATTGATCAGGATGCTAAGATTGAATTGCGTACCGATTTTACTACTCCGCAATTGATGATGAATGGAACTGTTTCGGTTGGAGATTCTTTAATTTTTCAAGATCATACTTTATACGGAAAGAAGATAGCGTTAGGAGATCTAAATAGCAGTATGATCGATTTTTATAGACCATTTCTAACGCTTGATCCTCGTGGCAAATACGATGGTCATGTGGATTATGGTCAGTTGGCGAGTAATTATATTTTAGCTTATAAAAGGAGGGATAATGAACTGAATCTAGGATCTACCTATACAGATATCTGGGGTGTCCAAAATCCAGCAGACCCACATGGACATTATCTGATTAATCCAGCGATTGGAATTTCAGCGGTTGCCTTTGAACAGGAAATTGGGCAAAAATCATTGCGTAAATTTTATGATCAGTATGCTCAGGTTTTGTTTACGCAATATGGTTTTAGATCGTGGATTGATTTAAAAAATAATGATGTTTCTGATGATTTTAAAGCGAAAAATCAAGCTACAGTTGCTATTTCAATGGAAAATGCAAAGTCTGGTTTAATATGGAAGTTGTATAATCAAATACCAGAGATAAACGCCACGCTGAAGAAAATATACATAAAGAAGTAAGGATTGCTCCCATGTGGCAGCACGCATTATTGAGGGCTAAGATTTCATTTCTTAGCCTTCTGTTTTTCGGGAGTTCACTTTTTTTTATATCTTTACTTTTAATTTTTGCGTTCATAAAAAAATCCAAACAATCGATGATAAAAAAAATAAATAGTATTGCTGTTGCTCTAATTTGTTCGGTTTCTATATTCTCATGTAAACCACAAGCTGTTATTGTTAACCCCGGTGCTGTTGTCAGTATCGATGGTACTGACGATGGTTTGAAAAATGTAAAGCGTGATTTTGAAGATGCAACTCGTACAGATGAAGGTATCAAATTTACTATTTCATCTGATTTGCTTTTCCCGACAAACTCTTCTTATTTGACGGATAAGGCAAAATCCGAATTGAGTAAAGTGGCAACACTTTTAAAAGAAAATAAAAGTAAAATCCGTGTTGATGGTCATACTGACGCAACAGGTACGGTGGAGTATAATCAATGGCTGTCCGAAAAACGAGCTAACTCTGTTAAAAAATTCTTGACCGATGCTGGTATTGCAGAATCGAGAATTGCAGCAAAGGGAATTGGGCAAACTAAACCAGTTGCGGATAATAAGACTCCAGAAGGACGACAAAAAAATAGACGTGTAGAGGTGATTATTTTGGATGCAAAATAAGTAAACTACAATCTTAATTGTATAGTAAAAATAATAAAGGCTTTCAAATAAAAATGGAAGCCTTTATTATTTTTTTAAAAAATTAAATATCTCATCATAAGTTTGATGCTGGAGTAACCAATGCACTTATCTATGCACGAGTTTCATTCCAATAATAAGAATCTGGATATATTCGAGCTCCAAATATGGCTGTCCCAATACGTACGATTGTTGCGCCTTCTGCGATTGCAATCTCGTAATCTCCACTCATCCCCATCGACAACTCTTCCATGCTGACATGCGGTATATCAGCTTTGATAATCGCCAATTGTAAATTTTTAAGCAGTCTAAAACATTCTCGGACTTTTTCTTTGTTTGTACTAAATAAACCAATAGTCATAAGGCCTTTAATGCGAATGTTGTCAAGTAGTGCTATTTGCCTAACTAAATCAAGCGTTTTTTCTGGATATACTCCAAATTTACTTTCCTCTCTCGAAGTATTTACTTGAATTAAGATGTCAATAAACCGATTGTCAGCCTTTAGTTTTTGATTTAATTTTTGTGCTAAATCTAGGCGATCGATCGATTGAATGCAGCCGACATCATATTGTAGTAGGTATTTGATTTTATTGCTCTGCAAATGCCCGATAAAATGGCTATTATGAGGACTGTTTTTTAAGTGATCGTATTTTTTCCCTAATTCTTGAACCTTGTTTTCTGCAATACATGTATAGCCGGCAGATAATGCTATCTGTATGCGGGCCGGGGGTACTGTTTTAGTTGCTAGCAGCAATTTCACTTCTTTAGGATCTCGGTGATTTTGAAGACAGCAGGCCGTGATCTTTTTTTGGATAAATTCAAGATTGTCTAGGATGATGTCGCGCATATTTTATTGTTTTTATTGCCGTTCTAATTTTGCTATGAGGAGTGCTTTAGCTTGTGTAAATGCATAATCTTTGGCTTCTGCATACGAAATCTCGTATTTTCGCTTAAATTGTTTAATTTCTTGGGGTAAGTTTTCGCTCAGCTTATCGTAGTACTGATTTAATTCGAATTGCGTCGGTAAATGATAGCTTATCTGTACCTGGAATCTACGTAACAATGCCTTATCAATAATTTCGGCATGATTAGTTGCGACAATCAATAATACGTTCTGTGGAAGATAGTCGATCAGCTGGATCAAGGTATTGACCAGACGTCTCATTTCACCAACATCTTTGTCATCATTTCCTCGTGCTTTCCCAATTTGATCAAATTCATCTAAAAACAGCACCGCTCTTTCTCGAGTCGCTTTATCAAATATTTGTTTGATATTTTGTGATGTCTCACCAATTCGAGCACATACGATGGTGCTGAGATTAAGTATCAAAATTGGCTTATTCAGTGCCTGTGCTATTGCTTTAGCAGTAGTAGTCTTTCCACAGCCTGAGCTACCTTGTAATAATATCTTATTATTTACAGGAAGTCCATACTGAAGTAGTTCTAAACTGTAGTTGTGCTCTTTTATCAATTGCTGTATGGCATCTCTATTTTCTTGGTTGAGAAAAATATCCGCCAATTCAGTTTTTTCTCCTTTGGTGATGATCAGATCCGAAATATTCATGGCAGCAATTTATTAAATTTTGTATGGAATTAATGATGGTTTTTTAAGAATGACGAACGTTTTACGTTCGCCATCTCTAGTTTACGATCTCCACCAGTGATAGTAGTTATGTAGCCCATCATATTCAAATCCACATCGAGGATATAAGTTATTGCCTACATCATTTGTTTTTTCAGTCTCTAACATCAATCCGCATGCATTCGTTTCCTCGCACCAAAGTTTGCTTCGATCTATCAATGCAATAGAAAGACCTTGACCACGAAAATCGGGGTGAACATACAGATCACTTAGTAGCCATTGTTTCGCTAGTTTTGTGTAATGGAATAATTTGTAAAGTTGAACAAAACCGACTGCTTGATTATCTACCACGACTAAAAATATAGTGGATTCATTGTTGATAAATCTTTCTCGGAGAAAATCCTTTCCTTTTTCCAGATCAGATTCCTGACGGTAAAAAATGCGATAAAGGTTAAATAATGTAGCTGATTCATCTAGATCTGCTAATGTTGCTTGTTTGATTAAAAATGCCATTTGTTTTATTTTTTTGATTGATGTGACAAAATTATCTTTAAATAGGACTATCTTTATGCTCCAGTTTTAAGTTAATCAGTAGTCCAGTATGCTTCCGTTTGAAAACATCATTATCATTGACAGGTCAAGTACTACACCCATTTATCGGCAGGTTGCTCTTGCCATTATCAATGCTATATGTGATAGTGTGCTAAAGCCTGGATCGCATTTGCCCAGTAGCCGTGAATTGTCAAAAACCTTATCTGTTCATCGCAAAACAGTGATTGCGGCTTATGATGAATTGCAGTCTCAGGATTGGATTACTGTTGTGCCCAGAAAATATGTTGCTGTTTCAGCCTGTATCCCAGTACTCAAGGCACAGAAGTGGAGTCAACCTGTAAGACGTGTTACCTATGGGGAGGATTTATCTGTTGGATATAAAACAATAGCAACGGATTTGTTATCTAGATCAACAGATCATTTGAAGACTTTAATGATTGATGATGGCTATCCCGATATCCGTTTATCTCCGATTGATGATTTATTGAAAACCTATCGTACTTTTACCAATCGCAAAACTATTTCTAAAATTGCTAATATCGGCACGGCACAAGGTGTATTAAAACTGCGAGAGCAGCTGGCAAATTATTTAATTGAGTCTAGAGGACTTGCTATGTCTGCGGAGCATCTTCTCATTACTCATGGTGCGCAGATGAGTATTTATCTGGCTGCTCAATTGCTATTAAATGAGAAGTCAAGTATTATAGTAGGTCACCCCAATTATCCTTTAGCTAGCCAAGTGTTTAAAGCGACAGGTGCTGAAGTTATACCGGTTCATGTTGATGCCGAGGGGATTGATACGGATGCGATTGAAGCATGGTGTAAAGTGAAAAATATTGAGGCTATTTATGTGATCCCACATCATCACTATCCAACTACGGTAACTTTGTCTGTAGAAAGGCGTTTGAAATTATTGGCCCTTGCTGAAAAATACGCTTTTATTATTATTGAAGATGATTACGATTACGATTATCATTATACCTCTTCTCCTTATCTACCGTTGGCAAGTGGTCATCATCGAGGAAATGTGATTTATATTGGATCTTTCTCTAAAATATTAGATCCTTCTATCCGAATTGGTTTTATGGTGGCACCACAGCGATTTATCGAACAGTGTGTAGCCTATAGAAGAATGATTGATGTTGGCGGAGATGGATATATGCAACATGCTTTGGCAGAGTTGATCAGTGATGGTGAATTGAAGCGGCACTTGAAGAAAGCAAGAAAATGTTATCGATTAAGACGTGATTATTTGGATCAATTGCTCCGTGAGCGATTGAGTTCATATGTTACATATCGCTTACCGGCTGGTGGTATGGCGATTTGGTTATGGTTAAATCCTGAATATATGATTGAAGATTTATTGTTAAATTGTTCTCTGCAAATTGTTAGAGTTGATGTGGAGCAAAATGCTTTTCGATTTGGTTTTGCATCATTAACACAAATAGAGCTGAATCAGGCAGTTGAGGAGTTAGAAAAAGCATTTAAAATGATAGAATTGAATAAAAGCTGACTATAACTTTATCGGAAGAGTATTTTTGCCCTTTTAATATGCTTTATCGTGTACTTAAAGGGTTAAGAATTTTTATTAAAATGACGTTTTTTCAGTTTTAGTGAGGAATAATTTTGTAAATTAGTGGACTTTTTAAAGGTATTAATTTTAGTGTTTTTAAGAGGTTTATTTATTGATAGTTAGCTGTTTAGAAAAAGGATAAAGGAAGAAGGTATGTACATTATATTTGATACGGAAACAACAGGATTACCCAAACGTTGGGATGCACCAATTACAGATACTGACAATTGGCCGCGCTGTATTCAAATAGCATGGCAGTTACATGATGATATGGGTAACTTGCTGGAGCATGACGATTATTTGATTAGACCTGATGGTTATAATATTCCTTATGATTCGGAGAAGATTCATGGTATTTCTACCGAATTAGCTACTGAGCAAGGCGTTCCGATTCAAGAGGTGCTGGTAAAATTTAATGCTGCTTTGGCAAAAGCCAAATTTGTCGTCGGTCAAAACATTGGTTTTGATTTAAATATCATGGGTTGTGAATTTTACCGTTATGATGTGCAGTCACCTATGGGTGAAATGCCAATCCTAGATACCTGTACCGAAGTTACAGCAAGTTTGCTGCAGCTTCCTGGTGGACGTGGTGGACGTTTCAAATTACCTAATCTAACCGAACTTCACTCTTATCTCTTCGGTGTACCTTTTGCAGAGGCACATAATGCAACTGCCGATGTGGAGGCAACGACACGATGTTTCTTGGAGTTGGTTAGGAGAGAAGTTTTTACTCCTGAGCAGCTGCAAACGGATACAGGTTATTTTGTAGATTATAAACAACAAAATCCTCATCCTATCCCAACTGTGGGTCTGAAGCATGTGAATCTAAAAGCTGCTTCCGATGCGATACGTCAACGTAACAAACCAAGTGGCGGTCAAGATGTGGTTATTGATCATGACGTACTGAATGATTTTGAAAATGCTGATTTTGCACATTTACATAACCATTCTCAGTTTTCGGTTCTACAATCAACGATCTCCATCAGCAGTTTGGTGGAAACTGCTGCTAAATATCGTATGCCTGCTGTTGCTCTAACGGATCATGGTAATATGATGGGTGCATTTCATTTTGTTGCGAAAGTTGGAGATCATAATAAGGCAGCTAAGGCCAAGAATGAGGAGTTGGAGGCCGCAGGAGAAAGTCCTACAGAGAAAATCATCAAGCCTATAGTTGGTTGTGAATTTTTTGTATGTGATGATCGTCTGGATAAAAAAAGAAAAGATAATGGTTATCAAATTGTCTTCTTGGCAAAAAATAAAAAGGGTTATCATAATCTTGCAAAAATGGCCTCTGTAGCTTATACAGAAGGATTCTATTATGTTCCCCGTATTGATCGAAAGGTTGTGGAGCAATATAAAGAAGATTTGATTGTACTATCAGGCAATTTGCAGGGTGAAGTGCCAAATAAAGTCTTGAATATTGGTGAAAATCAAGCTGAAGAAGCGCTGCTGTGGTGGAAAGAACAGTTTGGTTCAGATTTTTATATCGAAGTGATGCGCCATGGTCAGGAAGACGAAGACCGTGTGAATACAACGTTGGTGAGTCTGGCCCGTAAACATGATGTAAAACTAGTAGCCACTAATAATACATATTATATCAATCAACCTGATGCACATGCCCATGATATTCTACTATGTGTCAAAGATGGTGAGAAGTTAAGCACACCGAAAGGTCGTGGTCGTGGTTTTCGCTTCGGGCTTCCTAATCAACAGTATTACTTCAAATCTGCCGAAGAAATGAAGAAAATATTTAAGGACGTGCCAGATGCCATCATTAATATTCAAGAAATCGTCGATAAGATTGAGATCTTTACTTTGTATCGAGATGTTCTTTTACCTGCATTTGATATCCCTGAAGAGTTTCAGGTCGCCGAAGATCAGGAGGATCATGGTAAGCGGGGTGAAAATAAATACCTCAGATATCTGACTTTTGAGGGTGCTAAACGACGTTATAAGGATGGATTAACCGACGATATCATAGAACGTCTAGACTTTGAGTTGACTACAATCGAAAAAACAGGTTATCCTGGTTATTTTTTGATCGTGCAAGATTTCATAGCTGAGGCACGTAAGATGGGAGTTTCTGTAGGACCTGGTCGTGGTTCGGCTGCTGGGTCTGCAGTAGCTTATTGTTTGGGAATTACTAATCTAGATCCCATTCAATACGATTTACTATTTGAGCGTTTCTTAAATCCCGATCGTGTATCCATGCCCGATATCGATATTGACTTTGATGATGAGGGCCGAGGTCGTGTGATGCAGTATGTGATTGATAAATACGGTTCTTCTCAGGTTGCGCAGATTATTACCTATGGAACGATGGCAGCCAAATCGTCTATTAAAGATACAGCCAGAGTATTAGACTTGCCTTTACAGGAAGCCAATGAAATTGCAAAATTGATTCCAAATTTGAAGTTGTCGAAAATTTTCAATATGGATGAGAAAGCCTTGAAAGAGACTTTGCGAGCAGATGAATTGGAAGCCGTAAACCGTCTAATCGCCATGTCTGAAGGAGCTGGCTTAGAGGCAGAAACCATTAAACAGGCTCGTGTACTGGAAGGTTCTATGCGAAACACAGGTATCCATGCCTGTGGGGTGATCATTACTCCCGATGATATTACCAATTTTGTTCCGGTCTCCTTAGCAAAAGACTCCGATTTATATGTAACACAATTTGATAACTCGGTTGTTGAGTCCGCTGGCCTATTGAAAATGGATTTCTTAGGGTTAAAGACACTTACCCTGATTAAAGATACGGTGGCAAACGTCAAGTTGAGCAATGGCTTAGAACTGAATCCTGACGAATTTCCGATTGATGATCAGTTGACTTACGAGTTGTTCCAAAGGGGAGAGACCGTAGGGGTGTTCCAATATGAATCTCCTGGTATGCAGAAGCATATGAAGGATCTGAAACCTACTGTGTTTGCCGATTTAATTGCTATGAATGCACTCTACAGGCCAGGGCCGATGGAGTATATTCCTAGTTTTATTAAGCGTAAGCACGGAACAGAACCTATCTTATATGATTTAGATGCTTGTGAAGAGTATCTAAAAGAGACTTACGGAATTACGGTATATCAAGAGCAGGTTATGCTTCTATCGCAGAAATTGGCTGGATTTTCCAAAGGTGATGCCGATGTTTTGCGTAAAGCAATGGGTAAGAAGCAGAAGGCGGTATTGGATAAGATGAAACCTAAGTTTGTTGCTCAAGCTGCAGAAAAAGGACACAATGCCAAAGTGTTGGAAAAAATATGGACGGATTGGGAAGCCTTCGCAAGTTATGCGTTTAATAAATCTCACTCAACCTGCTATGCTTGGATTGCTTATCAAACAGCTTACTTAAAAGCGCATTTTCCGGCGGAATACATGGCTGCAGTACTCTCCAATAATATGAATGACATCAAGCAGGTCACATTTTTTATGGAGGAGTGTAAACGTATGGGGCTGGAAGTGTTGGCTCCTGATGTAAATGAATCTCATTATAAGTTTACTGTGAATGATCGGGGTGCTATTCGATTTGGAATGGGCGCTGTAAAAGGTGTTGGTGCAGGTGCGGTGGATACCATTGTACAAACGCGAGCATCTGGTCCTTATAAATCGGTATTTGACTTGGCCAAACGAATCGATCTGCGCGCAGCAAATAAGAAAGCATTTGAAAGTTTGGCTTATGCAGGTGGGTTTGATAGTTTTCAAAATATGCATCGTGCCCAATATTTTCATGCAGAAGATAATTCAACGGGATTGGAAAAAGCTATTAAGTTTGCTCAACGATTTAAAGAGAATGAAAACTCGGCACAAGTAAGTCTTTTTGGAGGCGATGGTGCAGCCGAACTACCTGAGCCTGTTTTAGCATCTTGTCCTCCTTGGGGACTGATCGAGAAATTGAAATATGAAAAAGAAGTGATTGGAATTTATTTGACCAGTCATCCTTTAGATAATTATAAGTTTGAGATCAAGCATTTCTGCCAAAATAAAGTCAGTGATCTCCAACTCATCAATAAGGTGAAGGCTTCTGAGGTAGAAGAGGAAGTATTGCTGGATTTTAATCGAATCAAAAATAAAGAAGTCGTGATCGGTGGAATCATTGCGATGGCTAATCATAGGATTGCAAAGTCCGGTAAACCTTTTGGTTCATTTATTATCGAGGATTATTCCGATTCTTATGAAATCATGGTTTTTGGTGAGGATTATGTCAAGTTTAAGGGTTATCTGGAGGAAGGATATTTTGTTCAGCTTCGTGGGTTAGTGCAGGAAAGATTTAAGCAGGTAGGTAATTGGGGTTTTGAAATTAAAGGCATTCAATTATTATCGGATTTAAGGGAGAAAATGGCTAAAATATTTACAATTAATATTGCGCTACCTGCATTGAACGATATGTTCTTAGAAGAGATGAAGCAAGTATTGGACTCGAATGAGATCGAGGGTGTAGTTCCGAATTGTCAACTGCGTTTCAAAATTTGGGATCCGCAAGATGAAATTTCAATCGAAATGCCTGCTAAATTGAAGCGAATTAATTTGACAAATGAGTTTCTAGAAGCAATAGAGGGATTTGAGGGTGTCAATTACCGATTGAATTAAAAGAAGTCAATTTAATATTACACTTATATTACGTACATCTTTATTATATTTGTTCTTATAAAAGAGTAAATAATAATTAACAAATAACTTCGGTTAAAAAAATAAGAAATATGGCTTTAGAAATTACAGATAGCAACTTTGAAGAAGTTGTTTTGAAATCGGACAAACCAGTTTTAGTTGACTTTTGGGCAGAATGGTGTGGTCCATGTCGTATGGTAGGTCCAATTGTGGAAGAATTGGCTAATGATTACGGTGATAAAGCAGTAATCGGAAAAGTGAATGTAGATGAGAATCCAGAAATCTCAGTTCGTTTTGGAATTCGTAACATTCCAGCTTTATTGTTCTTTAAGAACGGTGAAATTGTTGATAAACAAATCGGAGCTGTTCCAAAATCAGTATTAAGTGAGAAATTAGAGAAGCAATTTTAGTTTTATTGTATAAATCTTGTTAAAAGGGTGAATTTTTTAAATTCATCCTTTTTTTTGTGCTATATATTTCCATATTTATGTATTTTTTAGTCATTTCATTTTTATAATTTCATTTGATATCTATTTTTTTTGATTTTTTTTAAAAAAAATATAGGTTTTACTATATTTTTTGATTTAATTTGGATGTTGATTAATAAAAATAGAAAAAATGATTAAAAAAACAGCTATTCCTTTTTATTTTATGTTAGCTATAGTGCTGTTGTCGCTATTTTTCCCTTCTTTGCCTAAAAATAGTGGTAATTATGAATATAATGGTGCTGATGTCGCGTGGATGCTGACTTCAACAGCCCTCGTTCTTATTATGACGCCTGGTTTAGCCTATTTTTATGGTGGAATGGTCAGAAAAAAGAATGTAATCTCAACCATGTTGCAAAGTTTTATCTGTATGGCTGTTGTTAGCGTGATTTGGGTGGTATTTGGATTTAGTTTGGTATTTGGAGATAGTGTTGGAGGTGTTATTGGTAATCCTATGATGTATTTTATGTTTCATGATGTTCTAGATGGGAAGCCTTGGGTTGGGGCGCCAACGATTCCGTTTGCTTTATTTGCTATGTTTCAATTGAAGTTTGCTATTATTACTCCAGCGTTGATTACGGGTGCTTTTGCAGAGCGAATTCGCTTTACTTCCTATATATTATTTATCTGCTTATTTTTTGTTTTTATTTATGCACCTCTTGCTCATGCCACTTGGCATCCAGACGGATTGCTGTTTAAATTGGGTGTTTTGGATTTTGCAGGTGGTACTGTCGTGCATATGTCAGCCGGACTAACAGCACTTGCATCGGCTATTTATTTAAAACAAGGTCGTGAACCAGGACATCATACGCCAGCCCGTATTACTTATGTGCTCTTGGGTACAGGTATGCTCTGGTTTGGTTGGTTTGGTTTCAATGCAGGTTCAGCATTTTCAGCTTCTAGTCTTGCCTCAACGGCATTATCGACAACAATGACAGCTTCGGCTGCTGCGGCACTCACTTGGATTTTCTTTGATGCTGTACGGGGGACAAAACCTTCAGCCATGGGAACTTGCATTGGGCTTGTTGTTGGGCTGGTTGCTATTACCCCAGCCGCAGGATTTGTAACAGTTCCACATTCTTTAGTTATAGGTGCTGTCGCAGCTATCGTCAGTCGCCTTGTGGTAGATTGGCGTACACGTTCTAAAGTGGACGATACATTAGATGTTTTTCCTTGTCATGGAGTAGGCGGAATCGTTGGAATGATTTTAACGGGTGTATTTGCTCACAAACAGATCAATAGTGCTGTTGAACATAATGGTTTATTTTACGGTGAGGTTGGTTTATTTCAGGCACATATGATTGGTCTGTTTGCCTCTTCCGCTTTTATTTTGATTGTTGCTTTCTTATTGTTGAAAATAACAGATCTGATTTCACCTCTTCGCACATCGGAAGAAGAGGAGTTGATCGGTATGGATATTTCACAACATGCAGAAAAACTATAAAGAATCCTTTCAATTCCCTTTCAATTATGAACGCACAACATCGCTCGATGTGTGCGTTCTTTTTTATTTGACGACTTCCCGCTTAAGTGAATCGATGTTCTGATATTATGAGTGATCGTAATGGTCAAATTTTCTGTCCGACTTTTATTTAATCTCAAAAAACTGACATCACTGTTGTTATTTTTTCAAATTAATTGACCGTATTCTAGTAATTGAACGAGATGGTCGTTTTTTTGTATATCAACTTTTTTTGCTATAAAATGGACCTAAATAATGGTTATTATAGGTATTCTTTGTCTTTTTCACGCACTTTGTATGTCTAAAATTAGACAATATTATTATGGTATGAGCGACTATTGCTCTTACCATTATTAATGGATTAATCCAGAAATAATATTAATGGTCAAAGCGACTACAAAAGTATTTAATGCAAAAGAAAGCAGACCATGAAATAAAACCACTCTTCTGATCTTTCGTGAAGAGACTTCAATATCAGATACCTGAAAGGTACAACCTAAAACAAAAGAAAAATACGCAAAATCTACATAATCTGGTTTTTCGTTTCCTGGAAAATCTAGACCTTTCCCTTCAGATCCCTCAGCATAATACAGATGGGCATAATGAAAGACATAAGTCGTATGTACTAAGAACCAAGAGCTGATAATGCTCAAGACACAGATACTAATACTTAAACCTTTGGACATATTAGTTCCTGGGTCTGCTATGATGATGAGCAGTACTGCGAACAGACAAGTGAAGCTGGCTAGTAGAATAAAAATAGAAACAAATAATCTGCTGCCGTCCTCAGAAGCTGCTTTTTTGACGATAAGAGCGACAGGCATTCGGTAGAAAATATACCACGATAAACCAATGTAAGTAAGACAAAATGTAATCCAAAAGAGCAGAGTGAGCATGAGCAAACCGATGTCATACTGATAGCTAATTGTTGTTGTGATCATACCTGTAAAAAGCGAGATTAAGCTTTTTAGTATCGGATTGGAATCTTGAATAACTTTTTTTATTTTCATCGTTAGCAATCAAATTGGACATCTTGCTTATAGCTACTTTTATCCAGATCGTTATCTTTTACTTGAGATGAAAGAATAAGCATAATGCTGTTTTCTTCGTAATCGGTAGGGGTTGAAATAATAAAATCAAGTTTTCCATCACGATCAATATCTCCTACAAATAATGTCTTGATAAAAGTGTCATTAAACTGTTCAGCTTTGAACATGTTCATTTCAGAATTTCCGTTGACTGAACATGTTAATTTATAATTTTTAACGTCGTGAAAGACTTCCTCGTGGTTTTGATCATTGGTTTGAATATTGGTTCCTACAATGTCACCATATCCTTTTAATAAGTATTTCTGGTTGTTAAAATTATACAGAACAGTTTCTTTAGGCCATATTTCAGCTTTGGTGATCTTTAGGTTTTCAATTTTTCCTGCTTTTAAAAAAGGGAAGTTGAGAAATAGGATGGAATTTCTTTTTGAAATTACTCCTTTCGTAGGTACTCCCGCACATTCACTGAATCCATCTTCTATTTTATAATCGACCTTTGCAAGGTAATATTCCCCTTTTTCCTCATAAAGATCTAGCCATCCTTCATTTAATATTTTTTCAGGATCTTCTGAATACTCGTCCATCCGATAGGTATCTATCATGAATATGGATGCTTCATTACTGGGAGAGGTTTTGATGCTTGGACTGTTCACCGCATTGGTGTCGCTGCTTGTTTCGATAGCAGCAGTGTCATCAGGAGTTGTTGTCTTATTAATCTGGTTCTGGTTTTGACAGGATTGAAAAATAATTGTTATAAATAGTGCTGTCAGGCTTAAATATTTCATCGTGCATTATAATTTGAATAATTAAATATAGAAATTATAATGCACGATGTAAATAAACTTTCTTAATCTGTTAACGCTTCCTTCAGAATACGGAATGAATCAAGGCATTTTTGATCATCATAAATATAAGATATGGCCATAAGTTCATCTATTTGCAGCTTTTCGATAAACGGTTCCAATTCACGTCTGATGGTCTCTTTGTCTCCTATGAAGCTACAGGACAACATATTGTCAGCCGCCTGCTCGATACTAGGAATCCCTTTATAGATCACTTCAAATGTGGGAGGAGATAGGGGGGCTCTAGTATTAGTCAGGATACCTGCAAATAAATTTTTTACACTTGTTGATTGTAATTCTGCTTCTTCTGTTGTTTTAGCCGCTATAACATTGACACAGACTATAAAATATGGTGCTGAAAGACTTGCCGACGGTTTGAAATTTTGATGATAAATCTCACTTGCTTTTGCTAGTTGAGCAGGTGCAAAATGGGCAGCAAAAGCATAAGGTAAACCTAGACTAGCGGCTAGATAAGCACTATCAGTACTTGATCCTAAGATATATAAAGGCACATTTAAGCCCTCAGCCGGAAAAGCACGGACTTTTGAATCTGCATTATCGTCACTGAAATACTGTTGTAGTGCAGCTACGTCTTGTGGAAATTGATATGCCGTATTGAAATTATTGCGGCGGAGTGCCATAGCCGTTTCCTGATCCGTACCAGGTGCACGACCTAATCCCAGGTCAATACGATTCGGATATAAAGTTTCTAATGTTCCAAATTGTTCTGCAATGACTAAAGGAGAGTGGTTTGGGAGCATAATACCTCCTGAACCGACCCGAATACTTTTTGTATTGGCAGCAATATGTTGAATCACTAAGGATGTAGCAGAGCTAGCTATATACTCCATATTATGGTGTTCTGCTACCCAGATTCTTTTATATCCTAACTGCTCAATATGTTGCGCTATTTTTATGGTTCTGTTGTATGCTTCTGATGTTGTGCAACCTTTTTTGATTGGCGCAAGATCTAAAGCTGATAAAGCAATATTTCTCATAAAATAAAATTATAGTTTATTTTACAGAACTATGTAATGATAATGTCGCTTTACTATTTTCGTGTCGCGTGGATGACAATTAGCTCATCTGCAGCGTCAGTTATAAAAAAACTATGTAACTCGCCGCCGTCAGTGATCTTAAATTTTTTCTTCAGCACTTCGGTTTTCAAAGGAAAATTTTTAGCAACAGCATTTGTTTTTAATTTCTCTTTAGATTTTTTGAAGATGGAAAACGGAATGACTTCGGAAATTTCATAGATTTTTCCTAAAAAATCCTCATCATAAATATCAGACGTGTAGAGATGTGTATGTTGGTGTATTTTTTTGAGATTGAAGGCTTTTGTAATACTCTTAAAAGCGCCAGCTTTAGTGAGACACACATCAGGTTCGTAAAGGTAACGCAGGGGCTGCGAAAAGCAAACTGCTGTATCAGCTTCTTCTTGTTGAGTAAAAGAAAATTGTTGGATTTTCTCTCCAAAAATTCGGACAGCAGTGATATTGGGCTCACCTACGAAATCTTTTTTTTGTACAAATAGCAATTCTTTACAGTCATTTTGAAGGCTCACCACGTAGATATCTTTGACATGATGCAACTCTGATCGTGCTGCAGTAATATCCAAAAGAGGAGCTACCTTAGTGATGATATGATCTGCCCGCTGCAACAACTCTTGTTGCAATACTACGATATTGGGTTCGCAGTCACTTAGCATAAAAACCTTTTGTCGCGCTACTCTTCTTGACGGGTCGATATAGATGTAGTCTATCTTAAGGTCCTTATTTTCAAATATAAATTTCACTCCATCTGAAGCAATTATATCTATATTATCGGCCTGTAATTGCTTCGCATTATACTTCGATATGGCTGCAAGTTCGGTATTAATTTCACAGGAGATGACTTTTTGAGCTGCTCGAGCAAAATAGTAGTCATCGACCCCAAAGCCACTTGTGATATCGATTAATGTCGTATTAGGTTCTATTAGCGATGCTTTAAAGCGTGCAGTCTTCTCAGAAGAGCACTGTTCTAAGTTTAGCTTATCGGGATAATAGATATTTTCAGTTTGTGCCCAAAGAGGTATTTTTTTTCGACAGCGCTGTTTTCCATCTATCTGTGAAGCAAGTTCAGAGGATGTTATACCTTCAAAAGGAGATTTTTTTAATGCCAGTGAAGCTGAAGATTCATGTTCATGTTGATGTATAAAATCTTGAACCTCCCTTTGAAGGATATGTATATTCATTTATATTTTTTTAACAAGGAGCTGACATGTATAGGTATCTTTCAATTCGCTTATCACTTCTTTATTGACCAAGACACGATTGATCGTTTCTTGATTGTAATAGCGTATTGTGATTAATTCTAAACCTGTTTCAATATTTACCTTAAATTTCTTTTTCAATTCCTCCAAGACATCAATAATGTTTTGTCCAGTATCATCAACAGCTACTGAAAAATTAATAGCACTATTATGCATCATATTAAGTTTGATTCGAAATTGATGAAATAAATTAAAAATATCACGTAAATTATCTTCTACTATAAAAGAAAAGTCACGTGGTGATATAGAGATCAATATTTGATTCACTTTAAAGATAAAAGAAGGTACCGGTAAGGATACATTTGTACTTTTGATCTTCGTGCCGGGTACTTCTGGATTTAAAAAAGAGCGGACATTCAATTGAATATTTTTGTTCTGTAGCGGTTTAATTGTTTTTGGATGAATGACAGTCGCTCCATAATAAGTCAACTCAATGGCATCGGTGTACGATAATTCGGGTATAAGCTCCGTTTTCTCAAACCATTTGGGATCTGCATTTAAAACACCAGGTACATCTTTCCAAATGGTAACATGCTGCGCATCGAGACAAGCTGCAAATATAGCTGCAGAATAATCTGATCCTTCACGTCCTAATGTCGTTGTGAAATTTTCTGAAGTAGAACCAATGAAACCCTGTGTGATACCTACATATTCTTGTAGGATATGTGGAATCTCTGCTTGAATGATAGCCTCTGTTTTCTCCCAGTTGACTTGTGCTTCGGTGTAGGTATTGTCGGTCATGATATAATTCCGAGCATCCAGCCATTTTGAATTTACGCCGATATGATTTAAATAAGCAGCTAATATTTTAGAAGAAACGATTTCACCTGTAGATACGATTTGGTCAAATAGATAATCAAAAGAATCTTGTGGTTCTTCTTCCAATATCCATTCAATTTCAACAAAACAATTCGCGATTTCATCAAAGATAGGATGATTGTGGTCTTCGAATAGATCTGACAAAATGTTAAAGTGAAATACTTTAGCCTTTTCTAACATTTCAAAAGCTTCACCGGTGTTGTGGTAATATGCTTTAGTTACATCTTCTAATAGATTGGTTGTTTTACCCATTGCCGAAACAACGACTAATAAAGCCCCTACTTTATATTTAGAAATGATATATGCTGAATTTTTTACACTTTCAGCATCTTTGACTGATGCGCCACCAAATTTAAAAACTTGCATCGATATGATTTACGTTGAGGTTGATTGCTAATTAATACTATTGATATATGTCAAGCCCTTGTTTGAAATCAAGTGCTTAATATCTTTATATGGAACTTCTAGGGTTGTATTTCCCCCAGAGTAAGGTTTTATTTCATATACATTGTAATAGAACAGCAGGCTTTCTTTTGTTAAAGCAAAATTATTCGCAAGTGTGAAATTGCCTGATTCAAAAAAGTATTTGTCATTTAAAGATTCTGTCATCGATAATTTTTCCAATTTGCGAAAATATTTTTCTGCAATTTTAGTCAATTCTTTCTGATTTTTCTCATCGACAATATCAACAAGCGTTATTTTTTGATCTGTTTTGATATCAAAATGATTGAACAAGGTGAAATGATCGCCATGGGCCCCACCCGTATATTCGGTTTGATTAGTTTCTATACTGATAAACCTAGGCGTATTTTGATAAACTTTGGCGTGAAGATCTCTAAACCAAGTGGCAGAAGACTGACCGTTATTTTCTTCTACATACTCATCGTAAGCATCCACAAATCTCTTCGCTGCAATATGTATTTCAGAGTCACCTTCTAGATTAATGGAATGGCTCAATAAGCTATTGATCATTGTATCTTTAAAAGCTGGATATCTTGCTTTAAAAAATGTGGTATCGATCTTTTTACCCTCTTTTACAAAAAAGCTACTATACCTATGCACTTCCTTCATATCATAATGCAGCGTATCACCACTAACTTTTTGTGCTGTTTCTCCTTGCTCACTTGTACAGGAAGTACTGCCCAATAAAGTAAATATTATATAGAGGTATAAATAGTGTGCTGGTTTCATGTAACTTAACCGTTCTTTTATCTTTTAATATGTGATTGATACATTAATCCATGCTGCATCGAAGTCCGCTTTATATTTCTTGTAGAATTGAATTGCAGGTTCGTTCCAGTCTAGGACCTGCCATACCATGCCGTGATATCCTTGGGATTTACCTAAATTAAGAGTTTCTTCGAAAAGTTGTTTGCCAATTCCATAGCCACGCATACTTTCTGTCACAATCAAATCCTCAAGATAGAGCCTTCTTCCTTTCCAAGTGGAATAACGAATGTAATATAAGGAAATTCCTACAATTTTCTCGTCAACTTCTGCAACAAAAGCTCCCCAGACAGGATTTTTTCCAAATCCCGCATCTAGAAACTCTTCCATAGAGACAGTTACCTCATCGGGTGCTTTTTCAATTACTGCAAGTTCACGAATTAATTCGAGCATCCTCACACCATCTGCTACAACAGCAGGCCTAATAATAGCTTTAGTCATTATTTTTGAAATGTTTGATTACACGTTTGCCAAAAATGGTGCTACCTACTCTGATCATGGTTGATCCTTTCTCTATCGCTAATTTATAATCCGATGACATCCCCATGGACAATGTATCAAAACTTTCATTTTTACGGTAGAAGCTTGCTTTAATCCCATCATAAAGTGACTTTAATTCATAAAACTCTTCTTTTATTTCCTTTTCATTTTCCGTATTTGTCGCTATACCCATTAAACCTCGGATGTTAACATGTTTTAAAGCTAAAAATTCTTCATCACGCAACATTTCAATCAATTCGGCATGATCAAAACCAAACTTTGTATCTTCCTCAGCAATATGTACTTGAAGTAAACAATCAATTACACGTTTGTTTTTAGCAGCTTGCTTGTCGATTTCTTTTAAAAGTTTGAGCGAATCCACAGCATGGATAAGCGTGACGAAAGGAGCGATGTATTTAACTTTATTGGTCTGAAGATGACCAATCAGGTGCCATTCGATATCTTTTGGCAAGGATTCGTATTTTTCAACCAGTTCTTGTACTAGATTTTCACCAAAAACTCGCTGCCCAGCTTCATACGCTTGCATGATATCTTCATTCGGTTTTGTTTTTGATACAGCGACTAGTTGAACGCCGAGCGCTTTAACTTCTAAATTAATCGCTTCTAGGTTGCTTGCAATACTCATGATAATTGTATATTTAAGAATTCAAAGGGTGCCAAATGTCAGCCCTTTTTATAAATTTGTACAAAATTACGAAATGCAACGATTAATACTGAATGTACTTGCTCTGATTTTTTTATTTGTTTCTTGTAAAAGTACGAATGAGAAAGATATTATCCCGAAAAAGGATTTTGTGAAGGTCTTGACTGAGATTTATATAACAGACTCTTATTTATCAACATTAGATGCTGATAGTGCAAGGAAAGTTATTTTTCCACTTTATGACAATACTTTTAAGAAGTTCGATTTAGACTCGACTACTTTTAAGAAAAATTTATCTTTTTATGCGAGTGATGCCGAGTCGATGAATAAGATATATGAAGAGGTTGGGAACAACTTAAAAAAGATGAATGAAGGATATATCAAGGCAGATCAGTCTAGGATGGATTCTGTACGCAGAAAGGATTCTATTCGGACGGCACTCTTTCAGGATAGCTTAACGCGTGTAAATGACTTTATTGCTTTATATGAACGGCAAAAGAAATTGATTTTGAACTACAAACCGGATAGTACAAAGTGGGATTACAAAAAGGCATCTCAAGATTTTTATGATCAGACAGGATTAAAGGGGAACTTGAATTTGGGTACATTTCTACTTAAACATATTCCACCTCCAGTAAAATCGTCGATTGATTCGACAGCTGTACCGAAAGTAGAAGCTAAGTCTATTCGTAATGATCAAAGACCTGAAATGGAATCTGTAAAGGTTTCGGAAAATGTACCTTTGCGTACTGATATTAAGGAGGTGAAAAAACCGGAGAAACCTCCTGTACTATTAGATGCAAAATCCAGTCAAAAGCTGGAAATTTTGCCTCATAAACCGGTTAAATAAATTTTAATTAAAACATGATTTATCCTAATAACGCAAGTGATAAACTCGGTTTTGCCGAGATAAAGGAATTGATAAAACAAAAATGTATCAGTGAGTCGGGGCGTGATTTGGTTGATAAAATACAACCACAAACTCGATTTGACCAAATTGATAAATTTTTACGTCAAACTAACGAATTTAAACATCTACTGACCAGCGATGATGCATTGCCGGTAGATCACTTATATCCCATTCGCGCTTTGGTCGAAAAAGCCAAAGTAGAAGGTGCTTTTTTAATGGAAGAGGAGTTCCATCGTGTGCTGCTTTCACTAAAAACTGTGTATGCCATTATCCGTTATTTTAATGATCGCCAAGGGCAATACCCTAATTTAGAATTATTATTTGAGCACTTGCCCATTGAAAAGGAGATTATCCGTGATATTGAAATGATTATTGATGATCGGGGGAAAATGAAGCATAATGCTTCACGTCTGTTGTTAGATCTTTCTCAAAGCATATTAAAGGCTGAGCAAGAGGCGCGCAAGCGAATTGATATCATTTTTAAGAGTGCACAAAATAGTGGCTGGACAGCTGATGGCAATCTGACGATACGTGATGGTCGCTTATGCATTCCTATTCTAGCGGAGAACAAGCGCAAAGTTAAGGGCTTGATTCATGATGAATCAGCTACTGGACAAACTGCTTATATTGAGCCAGAAGAGGTGTTTCACCTTAACAATAAGGTGAGAGATTTGGAGTTCGAACGCAGACGTGAAGTAATCCGTATTCTTGTTGAATTAACAACTAAACTACGACCGCATATACCTCTGATGTTGGCATACGACGGATTGCTCACTAAGGTCGATTTTGTCCGATCTAAGGCTTTGTTTGCATTAGATATTGAAGCTGAAATGCCTGAGTTATCAAAAGAAGCAGAAATCAATCTGGTCAATGCTCGTCATCCGTTGTTGACATTGAATGCTCAGCATGACCGTGGTACAATTGTTCCGCTGAATATAAAGATTGACGAAGTACAACGTGTTATAGTCGTATCTGGCCCCAACGCAGGAGGTAAGTCAGTTTGTATGAAAACGGTAGGATTGATGCAGCTGATGCTTCAATCAGGACTATTGATACCAGCAGATGCCAATTCTAAGGTGGGTATATTCAAACAAATATTTGCTGATATTGGAGATGACCAGTCTATCGAAAGTGATTTAAGTACCTACAGTGCCCATTTATCAAAAATGAAGTATTTTACCGAGTTCGCCACTGCGCGCACCTTGGTTTTGATTGATGAATTTGGTACAGGAACTGACCCGCTCTTTGGAGGTCCTATCGCAGAGGCTGTGCTGGAGGTATTGAATAAAAAGAATATTCGTGGTGTGGTAACGACTCACTATTCCAATTTGAAAGTATTTGCAAATCAAACAACTGGTTTAGAAAATGCATCCATGCTATTTGATAATGTAGCCATGAAACCTTTGTATATTTTACAAATCGGAAAGCCAGGAAGTTCATATGCTTTTGAAATCGCTCAAAAAATTGGACTGAATAAAGAGATTATTCATTTAGCAAAACAAAAGGTCGGTACTCATCAAAAAAAGGTGGATACGCTGTTGGTTGATCTAGAGCGCGAGAAGAAAGAAATATTTGATACTAAATCCGCAATCACAAAAAGAGAAAAGGAATTGATTCGAATAAAATCAGAATATGAAGAACTTCAAAATTATTTGGAGGAGAATAAAAGGACGATTCTAAAAAAAGCTAAGGAAGAGGCACAGCTACTGTTAAAAAATTCAAATAAATTAATTGAAAACACGGTATCCGAAATAAAATCTGCACAAGCTGATAAGGAGAAAACAAAAGAAATCAGAGCAAAGCTAGACAGTTCTTTTGCTACGATTCTTCCTAAAGATAAAAAGGTGGATAAAAAGCCTGTTACTGTTGCAGATCTTACAGAGGAAATTGCTGTTGGCGATTGGGTCAAGATTATTGATTCTGAAAACGAAGCTGTAGTATTAGAAATTGCTAAAAACAATCTGATTTTGGCGATGGGAGAATTGCGAACAGTCCAAAAACGTAAGAATGTCATTAAATTAGCGGGTAAAGACTTGAAAAAAGCAGCAAGGGCTGGTTCTAAGACATTATCGGCACATGCTGTAGCTGATTTTAATCCGGAGATTGACGTTCGTGGTATGCGAACTGAGGATGCCCTATATGAGCTTGAGAAAGTATTAGATAGAGCAGTAATGATTGGTTATCCTTCTTTGAAAATTATTCATGGCAAGGGTGATGGTATTTTACGTAAATTTATTCGTGACTATTTGAGAAAGTATAGTCATATTTCCAGATTTGAAGATGAACATCAGGATCGTGGAGGTGATGGTATAACATATGCCTATTTATAATATTCTTCGATTGCTATGGACTCTTTGCTAAGTTTTTTTGATAATCAATATATCTGGAATGTACTGGTATCCATATTTTGTGGTGCCATTATTGGTTTTGAAAGGGAATATAGAAATAAGGCGGCTGGATTTAGAACCATCGTATTGATCTGTTTTGGATCAGCCGTTTTTACTGTAGTTTCTAAAATGATGGGGGGCAGTGGAAGTGACGATCGTATTGCCGCTAATATTGTTACAGGTATTGGTTTTATTGGTGCTGGTGTTATATTTAAAGGAAAGCTATCGGTCAAAGGTTTGACGACATCTGCGGTTATATGGTCGACCGCCGGCCTTGGTATGATCGCTGGAATCGGAGAAACAAAACTCGCTTTGTTCTTCACCTTTTTTATGGTGATTATTTTATCCTTATTTCAAGAAATTGAACTGATGTTATCACGATATTACTTAATACGTACCGTCCATGTTCGATTTGTAGACTGTGACTTTGAGCATGTTGCAAACTTTGAAAATGAAGCCCATACATTTAAGGTCAAATATAATCGGAAAACAATTGAAAAGCTGGATGGCGAGTTGGCTATTATTTACGATTTATCTGGAAAAATGGAAGATATCAATAAATTCAATGAAAGGTTGATCCATTTTAATCCGGTGAAGGAATTTTATTATAATTAAACAATACGCTGATTTTTAGGTTGCAGATGAAGAGCTTTTTATTCAACAATCATTTGAAGGTTGTTCTATATTTAAGCTTATTTAAAGCTATAATCAACAGATTTCGGTTGTAAATATTTTGGAAAAGTTTTTTCTAGCCAATTTTTAAAATCATCTTGATCAAATACAGCATCATTTTTTAATGTAAGCTTTAATCTTAATTCAGGGGTTAAAATCTCATTCTTGTAAATGATCACTCTGGCCTCAATTATAGATGGATATGCAGTAATCTTTTTAGCAAGTTCATCACCATGTACAACATGTCCTCCGATATTACTCGAATCGTTCATGCGGCCTAGATAATATAATAAACCATTTTTATCCATTCGAATAAAGTCACCCGTGCTGAGATATTGCCGTTTAGATCTATCCTGTATCCAAGGGCACCTTATTTGAAGTTCCTGATTTTCCTGTAAACGGTATTTGATACCTTTTAGGAATCGGCCGATAGTGCTGTTGTTCATTATTAAATCTTGTTGGGTGGCGATACTGCATATACCTAACTCTGTCGTGCCATAAAGGTTGAAGATTTTGGTGGCCGGGTATTGATTTAGAATAAAAGATACCCACGTCGGTTCAAGCTTATCCCCACCTGAAATCAGGCATTTACAAATACCCAAAGCTTGATAATCTGCGGCGATAATTTTAGTCATCATAGCAGGCAAGATAACTAAACAGTCGATACGATTGTTGATGATGGATTGAGCGATGACTTTTGAACTAAACTTTCCTGTGAAGTGGATATCTTGTTTGAGAAATAGCCCTAATACTAAACTTGCGAGACCATAGCCATGATAAAAGGGAACAGTGATCTGACAGGATGAATAACGAAGTAATTCTAATCTGGAAATCAGTTCAATAAATGGATTCCATATTTTAGTAATATTAAGCTTGCGTTTTACAGGAGTTGGCATATTGGAAGTTCCTGTACTTAAAATAGTTATTTTTCCATTATTACGTTTAAATCTTTTTGTTGCTAGATGTGGACTATATGAATTTATTTCATCAAAAGAATAACAGTTCGATTGCCTATTGATATTTTTTAATCGCTGTATATGATCTGTAATAATCAATGTCGATCTATAATTTTGTAAAATAGTTTCTAATTGATTTTCAGAGAGGTGAGGGCTGATGATAACAATTTCTTTTGTTAGGGCCGAGAGTGCAAATAAGTATTTTATAAAATCAAAGCTATTATCAGCTAAAAGCACAACTTGATCATCAATTTGATTCGAATGAAATGTTCTTAATTTTTCTATAATAGAAAATGAGTCATGATACAATTGCGCATAGTTAATCTTACGATTACCATCATTCAAATAACTGTGTTCTGAATTTCTTACAGATTTTAATAATGTAAAAAGATTAATGCCAGATTTGAAAGTGTGCCATATTGATTTTATTAGCTGTTTTGAAAAACTGAATTGCTTTTTTAATACCATGATAACCTGATTAGAATCTATCCCAAAATTTCCGAATAAAAAAGCCAATTGTAATGGGGAAAATAGCCCACCACGGTCTAGAATAACTAGATGCACCCATCAAAAGTTTCAAAATACGTAACGCTGCTTCATTTCTCTCCATTGCAGGCATATTTTGATACGTCACATTAGGGGTAATCATTTTTGTTTTTACCAGTGGTAAATATATGGTCTTCAACCGAATATTCATTTTTCTCCATTCCGATTGATTCGATCGACAATATTGATCGAAAGCTGTTTTTGATGCCTGATAAGCTGCCCATTTTGCTATTGGCAATAGCAATACATTTAAAGCTGAAACATTTACAATCTGCCCACATTGTTTTGATAAAATAGGGGTAATGGCCAATGTTATTTTTACAGGTGCTAAATAATTAAGCGCATTTGTTCGGGTAAAATCGTGATAACGGAATAATGAATGTTGCAGTGAGCGTTGGATCGATTTACCAGCATTGGAAATAAAGATGTCGATCGGTGTTTGTTGCGTGCGGATATGCTCAATAAGTTGATCTACCTGTTCTTCTTGATACAGGTCGGCAACAAAGATCGAAGCAGTTGAATTGTGGTTTATAATAATTTCTGCAACCTCATCTAATCGCTTTTTAGAGCGACCGACAAGGATTAAATGGACATTAAATTTTGAAAAGAGTAATGCACATGCTTTTCCAATACCATCGCTTGCTCCGGTTATTAAAATTGTTTTTCCTCGGAGGAATGCGCTAGCTTTCCCTTCATTCAAAAAAACCTTCGGGAAGATGATACTTTCAATCCAGTTGATATTCACAATACTAAGATAAAAAAAAGGTATACAATAAAGCTTGTCTATTGTATACCTGATATCTTAATTTTCGATTATTAGTCTTCTAATTCCATGATTTCTTCCGCGAGTTCTTCCCAATTCTTTTGCAATTGCGTTAATTCTGCTTTAGAAGAGTTATAGTTACGCGTGTATTCTTGTAGTTTAGTCGTATTTGAATAAATTTCTTCTTTTGCTAAATCTATTTCTAAATTTTTGACAATAAGTTCTTTTTCAACTACCTTTAACTCTAATGCAGCGAGCTCTTTGTTCTTTTTACTGATCAATTTGAATTTATCATCAGTAGGAGCAACTTTGACTTTTTTAGGTTCCTCTACAACTACTTTCTTCTCTACTTTTTTTTCTTCAGGTTTGATTATCCGTTTCGAATTCCAATCCTCAAATTCTTGGTAAGTTCCTGGATATTCTTTGATCTGTTTATCTTCGATATACCATATTTTGTTGGCAACGTGATCTAGAAAATACCTATCGTGCGATACAACGATCAAAGTACCTTCAAATTGCTGCAGTGCTTGGATCAGAATATTGACCGATTGCATATCCAAGTGATTGGTAGGCTCATCGAGGGCTAAGAAGTTGGCATCAGCAGTTAATGCTTTTGCTAGGGCGACGCGAGATTTTTCACCCCCGGAAAGGACCTTAATCTTTTTGAATGCATCATCACCAGAAAATAAGAAACAACCTAAAATGGAGCGCAGTTCGGTGTCCGTATGTTTTGGAGCAAATGCTTGCATCTCCGCGATAATGCTATTTTCTAAGTGTAGAGCCTCTAACTGATGCTGCGCAAAAAACGTTTGAGATACATTATGACCATGTTCAGATTTTCCTTCATAATCTGGATCTGCACCTGCCACAATACGTAATAAAGTAGATTTACCTTTACCATTAGCACCAATCAGAGCAATCTTATCACCCTTTTCAATGATTCCCGCCGTATTTCTTAAAATTTCTAGATTAGGATATGCTTTAGACACATTTTCTAGAGTAACGACATGTCTTCCGGATGGTTTTGAAAATTTGAAGCTGAAGTTTACTGTTGGATTATCATCATCCACATCTTCTACTTTCTCCATTCTATCCAAAGCTTTAATACGAGATTGTGCCATCTTCGCTTTCGAAGCTTTCGCGCGGAAACGTTCGATAAGACGTTCTTCTTGTTTGATTTTGGCCTGTTGGTTCTTGAATTGACCAGCCTGAATCTCACTTCTTAATGCTTTTTCTTCTAAATAGAAACTGTAATTACCAGCATAAAGTGTTAACTTCCCTTTACGTGATTCTACGGTTTTTTTAATAATACGGTCTAAGAAGTACCTATCGTGAGAAACAATCACGATAGCACCTTCAAATCCCTGCAGGTAGTTTTCTAACCATTTGATGGAAGGTAAATCCATGTGGTTAGTTGGCTCATCCAGTAATAAGATGTCTGGAGTTTGCAATAAGATTCTGGCCAGCATGACACGCATGCGCCATCCACCAGAGAATGTTGCTAAAGGACGTTTTTGCTCATCTTCTGAAAAACCTAGTCCCGCTAAGATCTCATGCGCACGAAATTCGATACTGTAGCCGTCTAAAGCTTCAAATTCCATTTGCTTATCACTTAGTTTATTTAGAATATCGTCAGAATAATCTGTTTCTAATTTTTGGAGTAGATTTTCTATTTCTGAATGTAACTGATTTTGACGTTCAAAAGCCTCCATCGCAACATGTAAAATACTTTTATCAGAATGATAAGATAATAAATCTTGGTTTAAGTATCCAATCTTTAAGTCCTTAGCCATCGATATACTACCTGAGGTAGGTGTGTATTGTCCTACTATCAATCGCAATAATGTTGATTTACCAGTACCATTTGCACCAATTAGACCTACTTTATCTCCAGGTTTAATATGCCAGTTGGCCTCATCATACAATGCGCGAGAGCCTATTTCGAATGTTAAGTTATTTATTGATATCATTTCGATTGCAAAAGTAATGAAATTTCTTCTTCTTTGTCTACCTTTGTGTATATGTACAAGCTGGTAAAACCTATTTTCTTTTCTATGGATCCCGAATCTGCTCATCATACGGTGACAGGGGGATTAAAAATGTTCTCAAAAATTTGGGGTGCAAAAAAATTATTAAGTAATCTCTACACTTATGAAAATCCAAATTTAGCACGTGAAGTATTTGGTCTAAAGTTTAAAAATCCTGTTGGATTGGCTGCTGGATTTGACAAGAATGCGGAGTATATCACGGACATGGCTAACTTCGGTTTTGGTTTTATCGAGATCGGCACGGTTACCCCTAGACCACAACCTGGAAATGATCAACCTCGTATGTTCCGTTTAATCCCAGATAAAGCATTGATCAATCGAATGGGCTTTAATAATCAAGGTGCTGATGTTGCGGCCAACCGGTTGAAACATCTATCTGTAGAAGATCGAAAAGGATTACTGATCGGTGGAAATATTGGTAAAAATAAGCTAACACCTAATGAACAAGCGGTAGATGATTATATCTATTGTTTCAATGCGCTGTTTGATTATGTTGATTACTTCGTTGTCAACGTAAGTTCTCCCAATACGCCAGGATTACGGGATTTGCAAGAAAAAGAGCCGTTAAAACATATTTTAAATACACTTCAAAATCTCAATGAAAAGAGGGAAAATAAGAAACCAATTCTTTTAAAGATTGCTCCGGATTTGACCGATAGTCAATTGGATGATATTGTAGAAATCGTTCAAGAGACGGGTATTGCAGGTGTAATTGCGACTAATACGACGATCTCTAGAGCAGGATTGCGTAGTGATGAAAATTTAGTAAAAGAGATGGGAGGAGTAAGTGGAGCACCATTAACCAAGCGCTCTACAGAAGTGATTCGTTATTTGTCTAATAAGTCAAACCGGTCATTTCCAATAATTGGAGTAGGAGGTATACATTCTGCTGCCGATGCAATTGAGAAAATGGATGCAGGAGCAAGCCTTGTGCAGATTTATACCGGCTTCATTTACGAAGGACCTTCATTGATATCTAATATTTGCAAAGGAATTGCTCAAGCTGGAAAATAAAATTTGAGTTTAATAAAAAAGAGCGGTCTTCGCATTTAATGCGAAGACCGCTCTTTTTTATTTTAAATAGTTTACACTAAAGGTGCGGGTGCTTCTTCTTCAAATAAAGGCAAATCTTTAATAATATTGTACCATGTAAAGATCTTTTTGATATCTGATGAGTATACACGAGATTCATCATGACCTGGTGCAATTTCGCGGAAAGTATTGCGTAATGTCTCACCGTCTGCTTTTGGATCTACCGACAATCCTTTTTCTTTGATTGTTTCAAAAACATTTAATAAACGGATTTCTTCATCTTCTCCGTAAATTGTGATGTCTTCTAAAGTCGCCATTTTTGTAGAAGATAAACTTACTACAGATTTAATCTTAGCGCTATCTAAAGTCTCTAAAATAAATCCACCTTTATTCTGTCCAACTAATTTGAACAACCCTGGTTTTCCTGTTACAGAAACTAATGCTCTTAAATTCATAATATACTTTTTCTTACTGAAAACTAGTCTTCAATAACTTCAATACTTAAAATACGGTCACCTTGACGGATATCGTCAACGATGTCAACATTTTCAACAACTTTACCAAAACAGGTATGATTTCTATCCAAATGAGCTGTATTGTTACGGCTATGACAGATGAAAAATTGTGAACCACCTGTATTACGACCTGCGTGAGCCATTGATAAAACACCTCTATCATGATACTGATTTTCTCCAGTCAATTCACAATCGATTTTGTAACCAGGACCACCTGTTCCAGGCATCCCAGAAGCACCTTCGCGTGAATTAGGACATCCACCTTGGATTACGAAATCAGGAAGGACACGGTGAAAAGTCAGGCCATCATAATACCCTTCTTTAGCTAATTTGATGAAATTTGCAACTGTATTTGGAGCATCTGCTGTATAGAATTGTACAGTCATGTCGCCTTTTTCTGTTTTAATAATCGCTTTACTCATTTTTTTAAAATAAATATGTTCAAATACAAATATAAGATTTCAAAATGACTTGATAAAAAGAATGCACACTCAAGTCGGATTTCACTGAATTTTATTTGTATAAATAATTGATCCTAATAATTTTATGTTTTTATATTTTTGAGTAAATTAGGAAATTATATTGACCATTTATATTCCTAATTTATTAATATGAGTAAACTAGTCATTCGAGATTGGGCGGAAGCAGATCGTCCAAGGGAAAAATTATTAGAACAAGGACGCCGTGTATTGTCAGATGCTGAACTACTCGCTATTTTAATTGGTTCAGGTTCTCGAGAGGAGACCGCAGTAGAGCTCTGCAAAAGAATCTTATCACGATCGCAACATAATCTGGATAACCTTTCTAAAATGGATGTCGTAGATTTATGTGAATTTAAAGGGATCGGACAAGCAAAAGCTATTACAATAATAGCGGCCCTAGAATTGGGGCGTAGACGTAAAGAAGCTGATCAGATAAAAAAACCATTGCTGAATAGCAGTAAACGGGTGTATGATTA
The DNA here is from genome assembly GCF_056711605.1 of Sphingobacterium sp. MAE. Classification (NCBI taxonomy): domain Bacteria; kingdom Pseudomonadati; phylum Bacteroidota; class Sphingobacteriia; order Sphingobacteriales; family Sphingobacteriaceae; genus Sphingobacterium; species Sphingobacterium sp. MAE. The sequence continues at coordinate 2,291,890 of NZ_CM160044.1, forward strand.
TTTTAAATATCAATTACAAGATCTTCCTCACGAAGAGTTTTGGGTACTGTATCTCAATACAGCCTGCAAAGTATTGGATAAACAGCTGATTGGTAGAGGAGGGAATGATTTTACACCAGTTGATATCCGTATTATCTTACGTTATGCACTTAATTGCACTGCTAATTCCATGATATTAATTCATAATCATCCCTCGGGAACTTGTCAAGCTAGTCAAGCGGATAAAATATTAACAAAAAAAATTATAGATGCATCCACGCTAATGGACATTCGAGTCAATGATCATGTGATCTTCACAGACAATGGGTACTTCAGTTTTCGCGATGAAGGATTAATGGATTAAAGTTAGGTTATCGAGCAAACAATAAGTCTATCATTTAATCTTGAATCAGAAAATAAGGGGAGTTATAGTCTCCCCTTATTTCCATTAATCGTTAAATTTTCTTTTTTGCCTTCTATATAGAATATAGATAATTGCCAGTAAGGCAACTACTGCAAGAATTATATAACTTGAATTAGAATGTTGTTGTGTATTGACTGCATTGGTATCTGCAAAAACCAAGTTGCCTACCATTATCAGTAGAATTGTTAACCACTTAGCCATAATTTATTATTTATTTAGTAACTCCACAATATAGTGATATTTAATATATCAAGCAAATTTTCTGCCAGTTATTTGTAATTGTGGATTGTGCTATATTATTTTATAAAATAAAGTGTTGAAAGCATATATTGACCATGTTTTTTTTAAAGCACTTAAGATGCTGTATAATTTTGTGTATTCTGTTAAAGGATATTTGTTATTTATGCGCTTGATGCGTTGGAATCGAATCGTGTTTTATAATAAATCTTATTGTAGGGTGTTTTTTTACTTAATTCTTGAGGAATTTTTGATCAAAAGATCGATACTTGGTTTTATTTGGAGCTAATTGATATGAGTTTGATCTCTAAAAATTAAATATCAGGACTGAGTATGTATTTGGTATGTAAGTAAATGTCGCTAAACAGATTTGGGTTGAATATTTTTTGATAAAAAAGAACGCTTTATCCTGATATGATGAATAAAGCGTTCTCTTGTTGGATCTACAAACAGCATAATGCTTGAAATCCGATTGATCGTTGTGTTAATTAACCGATCTCAGCGATGAAATTACCTATTTGATTGATTTCATCTTTATGTGCTGTGATTTGCTTAAGATTGATCGTCCCGATGATATATTTAAAGTCAGGAGCATAGTATCTTTCGATGATTTCAGTAAAACCTAGTTTTTCGATCAGGTTGTCTTCCTCATATCTTAAATACACTTTAATTTCATGATCATTGCTATAAGATAGTGCATCGATGTTTAAATGTTTCTTATACTCATATCTATAATCATAACGCAAAGCTGTGATATCAGATAAGACAGCAGATCCAGTAGGGTGACCGCCTGCGCCTTTTCCGTAGAAAAATTGCTCGTCGGCAAAAGCTGCTTTCACAAGTACACCATTATTTTCATTCTCTACATTAAACAAAATATTATCTGCACTGATAAATTTAGGAATGACATAAAGGACTACCTTACTGTTATTGATTTCACGTGCAGTAGGGATAAGTTTAATTTTAAAGTTTTTTTCTTTGGCAAAACGTATATCTTGTGCACCTAATTTATCAATACCAATATTGAACACATCATCTGGATTGACATAGATACCATAGGCATGTGAAGCGACAATGGTCAATTTAAATTTTGGATCAAATCCACCAACATCTAAAGTGGGGTCGGTTTCTGCAAACCCGAGATCTTGTGCTTCCTTCAATGCATCAGCGTAAGGTTGATTCTCGTTGAATACTTTTGACAGAATAAAGTTCGATGAACCATTGAAGATACCTGTTACAGCATGTAATAATTCATTGTCATAGTATTCTTCCAGATTACGAATAATGGGTATACTTCCACATACAGCTCCTTCATAAAGTAAGCTAGTGCCATATTCTTGTTGGATAGCCGCTAATTCCTCCAAATGCGTAGCAATCATTTTTTTGTTTGCTGAAACAACATTTTTTCCAGATTTAAGCGCACGAACTGTTAAAGCATATGCTGCTTCTGCATCATCGATTAATTCTACGACTGTATTGATATCTGGATCGCCTAATACAGCTTCTGCATCCGTTGTAAACAACTCTGGGGCAAGTGATCTTTTCTTGTCAGCATTCTTGATGACAAATTTTTTAATTTCTAAATTTAAGTTTTTAGTCTTGATAATGTCGTACAATCCTTGTCCTACAACTCCGAATCCAAACATTCCAATCGTTAATTTCTTACTCATAGTTGTTTTTTACGCTTTTATATAATGGTGCTATCTGAAATTATTTTATTTTATCGAAAGCTTGTTGTAAATCATCTTTAATATCATCGACATGCTCAATTCCTACCGATAACCGTAATAACCCAACAAATACTCCTGCTGCTTTTTGTGCCTCTGCACTGAGTTGCTGGTGTGTTGTAGCGGCTGGGTGGATGATCAATGATTTTGTATCACCTACATTTGCTAGATGGCTAATTAACTCTAGGCTATCTATAAAAGCATCGGCTTTAGTGACATCGCCTTTTATCTGAAAAGAAAGAACCGCTCCATATCCATTTTTTAGGTATTTCTGTGCATTTGAATAACTTGGTGAGCTTTTCAAGCCCGGATAGTTCACTTGCTCAACTTGCGGATGCGCTTCTAACCATCTAGCGATTTCTAGGGTGTTGTCTACATGACGCTGAACACGTAGCGAAAGCGTTTCTAGACCTTGTATAAGCTGGAATGAGTTGAAAGGTGATATAGCCGGTCCGAAATCACGAAGGCCTTCCACACGTGCACGGATTGCAAATTGGATGTTGCCAAATGGACCATCTGGGCCAAATACATCTGCGAAGACCAATCCATGATATCCTTCAGAAGGTTCAGAAAATTGTTTAAATTTACCATTGCCCCAGTTATATGTACCACCATCAACGATGACACCGCCAATACTTGTTCCATGTCCGCCGATCCATTTTGTCGCAGATTCGACAACAACAGAAGCACCATGCTCTAGCGGTTTGAATAGATAGCCCCCAGCTCCAAAAGTGTTATCTACGATTAAAGGTAAATCGTGTTTTTTAGCAACTGCAGCTATTTTATCAAAATCAGGAATATCATAACTTGGATTTCCAATTGTTTCTAAGTATAATGCTTTCGTATTTTCATTGATCAATGACTCAAACTCCTCAGCTGTTGTCTCTTTCGTGAAGCGGACCTCAATTCCAATTCTTTTAAATGCAACTTTGAATTGATTGTATGTACCACCATAAATATGGCTACTCGACACAAAATTATCACCAGCCTCTAAAATATTATTTAATGCGATGAACTGCGCAGCTTGACCAGAGGCAACCGCCACTGCAGCAACACCACCTTCTAATGCAGCAATGCGTTTTTCAAAAACATCTGTTGTCGGATTCATCAGACGGGTATAGATGTTTCCAAACTGTTTTAATGCAAATAAGTTAGCGCCATGTTCCGCATTTTCAAATACGTATGAGCTGGTTTGATATATAGGTACTGCACGTGCGCCAGTAGTTGGGTCTGCAACTTGTCCTGCATGAACTTGTAGAGTTTCGAATTTTAAATTTTTATTTGTAGACATGGTTTTTTATAATTAATTAGTTGAATATTTTCGTGAATATTATAGAGTGAGGATCTGCACATGTAGATGCACTTGCTATCCATTAAGTAAAAAATGGATAGATCTAACAATAAAACATAAACATGTGCTCAAACATTCGCATTGAACTTGATGCAAGAGTTGTAAATGTTACGTTGGTAATTGAACTTACCCTGTTGTTTTTTTGTAATGTAAATATCATTGTCGTTTCATTTATATCCTCCATAACAATATTGATATGGACAGGAATTGGCACCTTTTCAAACGTATTTTGAAGGTTGCCAGTGGGTCATTGAGCCAGTCTCTCGCCACTTCTTTATAAATCAAGACCTGATTGAAAGGTTTTGATTAGGTGTATTTCGATTCGATCTACGTTGCAAATATATGTCTTGGAATTTAGAAACCAAAATATTTTGAATTATTTATTTAATACATGAGTAAAAAATGTAGTTTCTTTTTCTTGAGAAAAAGGTGTAATTATTAAATATGAAGAGTGTTAAGTAATTTAGGTTAATTATGGAATCAAAAGAAAACAAAGGATAAGGGAGATGTGCGTCTTCGCATTCTTAAAAGGTGAAAAAAACGCTTTGCACAAATCGGTTACAATTCGACATCTATTCGTAAAGTAGCCGCCAATCCGCTATAATTCCCATTATTATCTATCTGTCCTATAAGGACAAGAGTGATATCGGATATGCTGTTCATCAAGAAGAGCATTTACACATTGATCCTAGTAGAAATAAAGGTTGAATCAAAAGAACAAGTTGATGATTCTCTTAGTTTAGAGAAATGGTTGATTGTATGTGATCGCACAATGGCCGATGATGATGGCTGCGAACAAAAAAATGCTAGAAGTATTGGCTTCTAGCATTTTTTAACTTAAGTGAACGACCCTAAACTAATAACAGGAGCTTTATTTTATAATGCGCTTTATTTTATTAGATTTTTTAATCAACTTATGTAATTGTGTATAGTTTTCCTCTTGAATAGCATCTTTCAGAGCTTGCAACTGTTTAATATTTTCTTCCAATACTTCTAATACGTTTACTCTATTTTGTTTAAAAATAGGTGTCCACATATCGGGAGAGCTTTTAGCCAAACGTACTGTGGATTCAAATCCAGAACCCGCTAATTCAAATATCCTGCCCTGTGATTTTTCTTTTTCTAATACCGTTAAGGCTAGCGCAAAAGAAGTCAGGTGGGAGATATGTGAAACATAAGCGGTATGGGTATCATGTTCTTCCGCAGTCATAAATGACGTGCGCATTTCCAGTTGTTCAGTAATGGAATCTGCGAGTTCAAAAGCGTCTTCATCAGATTTAAAAGCCTCCACGTAGACCATCATTTTATCTTTGAACAAGTTTGGTAAAGCTGCTTCTGGGCCAGAATATTCAGTCCCTGCCATAGGGTGAGCCGCCACATACCGACCACGATTTGGATGTTCTGAGATCAATTGTAAAATATTAAGCTTAGTAGATCCCATGTCAATAATGACTTGGTCTGTTACTAGATCTAATAATTTTGGTGCCAACGAGATAATCGCATCCACAGGAGCCGTGAGAATAATGACCTTGCATTTTTCTAGTGCCTCTTCCAACGTTGCTTTCTGATCGATAAAGCCAATTTGCAATGCTTTTGTTAAGTTAGCATCACTTTTGTCGACACCAAATACCTGATCACAAAAATGCTTTTCTTTTAGTTTCATGGCGACTGAGCCACCAATTAAACCGACGCCAATAATGGCTATATTTATCATGTTATTTTAATCTTAATTCGTTTCTTTAACTTCTTTAATTCGCTCAATAGCCTCTTGCAACACTTCAACTGAAGCACATAAACTAATTCTGATATAGGAGTTTCCAGCAGTTCCAAATATACCTCCTGGAGTAATGAAGACACGTGATTGATTTAATACCTCATCACTAAGAGCGTAGCCCGATTCGTAACTGTCAGGAACTTTTGCCCACACAAATAAACCAACTTGATTTTTTTTGTAGATACAGCCTAGCATGTTCATGATTTCAAAAACTAATGCTCTTCTTTCATTGTAGATTCCATTTAATTCTTGATACCACGATTGATCTAATTGTAATGCTTTGGCCGCAGCAAGCTGTGCTGGCAAGAACATGCCAGAATCCATGTTGCTTTTAAATCGCAGCACTTCATTGATACGTTCTTCTGCACCCACTAACATACCGATTCGCCATCCAGCCATGTTCGATGACTTACTTAATGAATTAAGTTCTAAGGCAACATCTTTTGCTCCTTCAATAGACATAATACTCTTAGGGCTGTCTGTCAAGATAAAACTATAAGGGTTATCGTGGCAGATTAAAATATGGTTTGCCTTTGCAAAAGCAATCAATTCAAGATAAAATCCTTCATTCGCACTAGAGCCCGTAGGCATATGTGGATAGTTGATCCACATCAGTTTTACTTTCGATAAATCGTTTTCAGAAAGCTTTTTAAGATCAGGTAACCAATCTGTTTCCTCAGATAAATCATAGGTAATAGCTGTGGCTCCACTTAGTCGCACTGCAGCGGCATAAGCAGGATATCCCGGGTTTGGTATTAAAACCTCATCACCTTCTTGCAAGTAAGTCATGCAAATATGAACAATACCTTCTTTAGAACCTATTAAAGGTAAAATTTCTGTATTTGGATTGAATGTTGCCTGATAATAGCGTTGATACCAATCTGCAATAGCTTGTCTCAATATAGGCGAGCCTTTATAGTTTTGATAGCCATGTACATTGGCTTTAGCCGCTTCTGTCGTCAAGGTCTGAATTACTTCAGGATGAGGTGGTAAGTCTGGGCTTCCGATACCTAAATTAATCACACGAGCACCTGCTTTATTGAGCTCATCAATTTCTCTTAATTTTTTTGAGAAATAATATTCTTCGGTTTGTTGCAACCTTTTGGCAACTTCTATTTGCATTATGTTCTGGTATTTTACTATTTACAAGGACTAAATTAGGTTTTTTCTATTAAAATAATAGTATAACCCATTGTACATTTTAAATAATGTTGCTTTTTAAATTATTGATATTTCCGTTGCATATATTTTTGTTGATGTAGTGCATGGTGTTATTGCATTCATCTTGATCAAGATTGCGGTTTTGAATTCATCAAAACATGGAGCATGATTATCAATAGATATGGTGTACGTTGATATCAAGTATAAAAGGCTTTTTTATCCGTAATCTATTGTAATACGTCTCGATATATATGTAGAGCGACCCCAATATATCTTATACATGCAAGCAGGTTGCGAACAGGGTAGTATCATGGTGAAAATACTATAAACATGGACTGAACACGGACTCAACATGGACTTAACATGGACTTAACACGGATTTAAGAAGAATATAATAAGCATATCATACCTATTTATGATGAAGCAAACTCGAATAATCTGCGAATACAAGCTCTACTTATTGAAAAGCTAATGCCAATAAAAATTGGGTTTATTGTTGTTAAATCGTGTTTTTTGTAAATTTATTAAAAGATTAGTAATCCCCTCAATAGATTGATTGGCATAAACTAGAGTTATGCTTGAACGGTTAATAATCAATCAACGAGTCCGAGTCAATTATGATCAATAAGATGTTTTCTGAGTTATATTCATAAATCATAATGCAAAACCGCTAGGTATATTGTGGTTTAAATTTGGTGTTTATTGGATGAAATTTATAATATCATCGAAGTGCAAGATTTCATTCCTTGAAAGTATTCCTTATATATTGCGCGTAATTTTAGTATTTTTGCTACCTTAATATTATAAATGAAAACTTACTTTAGGTTATTATCTTTTGCCAAACCCATTGAGAAATACGCAATTCCGTATATTATCTGCACCCTAATTACGGTTGTATTCAGCACATTGAATTTGGCGTTATTAGCTCCTTTGTTGCAAACTCTTTTCAATACAGATCAAGTTTCTTCTCATGTAGTATTAGCAAAGCCCGATGGATATTTTGATATTCTCGGTTACTTCAATTATTATGCAAGTCTGGCTAACCAACAGTTCGGTGCTTATGGTGCATTGAAGTATGTCTGTATCGTGATCGTAATTTCCGTATTTATAAGCAATTTGTTTCGTTATTTAGCCCAACGAATTATGGAAAATTTGCGTATTCACACTTTATTGAATTTACGGAAGACGGTATTTGATAATGTCATGGATCTACATTTAGGCTATTTTAATGGACAGCGTAAAGGCGATATTATTTCCAAAGTATCTTCTGATGTTCAGGTTGTACAGTATTCTGTTACAGGTACATTGCAGGTTGCTTTTAAAGAGCCACTTCAACTCATTGCATATCTGGTTATGTTATTTGTTATTTCTGCAAAACTGACTTTATTCGCTATGCTCGTCATTCCAGTATCTGCTTTTTTTATATCTAAAATTGTTAAAACTTTAAAGGCACAAGCGATTGCTGGTCAAACATCTTATGCGAATATGATTTCTTTCTTAGATGAGGCATTATCTGGTGTTCGTATCATTAAAGCCTTTAACGGAACAAATTTCGTTAAAAAAAGATTTAATGATGAGAATGATCGTTATGCGGGTATCATGCGTGCAATGGCAAGGCGCCAACAAATGGGTTCACCTGTATCTGAATTGTTAGGTGTGATTATGGTCGCTATCATTTTATTATATGGTGGTAATCTGGTTTTATCAGGGAGTGATGAGTTTGGAGCATCTGAGTTTATTGCCTATATCGCTATCTTCTCACAAGTAATGCGTCCTGCAAAAGCATTGACAGATGCATTTAGTAATATTCATAATGGTATTGCGGCTGGTGAGCGTGTACTGGAATTGATTGATACCAAAAGTGAAGTTACTGATAAGCCTAATGCGAAGAAAGTTACTGATTTTAAAAAAGCGATTGAGTTTCAGCATGTAGATTTCGCTTATGGTGAGAAAAACATTTTAAAACATATCAATCTAATTATTGAAAAGGGAAAAACAATAGCGCTGGTCGGTCCTTCTGGAGGGGGTAAATCTACTTTGGTGGATTTAATTCCGCGTTTTATGGATGTTACAGCAGGTCAAATTTTGTTTGACGGTATAGATTTAAGGGATCTAGATCAAGAATCTCTACGCACAATGATAGGTGTAGTGAATCAAGAGTCTATCTTATTTAATGACACCATCTTTAATAATATTACCTTTTCCAATACATCTGCGACCCAGCAAGAGGTTGAGAATGCTGCCAAAATAGCTAATGCTCATGAATTTATCTTGAAAACAGAATCCGGTTATCAAACGAATATTGGTGATCGTGGCGCTAAACTTTCTGGTGGCCAACGACAACGAATTTGCATCGCGCGAGCTGTATTGAAAAACCCACCCATTATGTTATTGGACGAGGCAACTTCGGCATTAGATACGGAATCCGAAAAACTAGTTCAAGATTCTTTATATAAGCTTATGGATAATCGTACTACGGTAGTCATTGCACATCGATTAAGCACCATTCAGAATGCAGATAAAATTGTGGTGATAGATGGTGGCCAAATTGTAGAATTTGGAAGTCATACAGAATTGATTCAGAAAGAGGGTTTGTATAGAAAATTGATCGATATGCAACAGTTCACAGATTAATGGTTATTTCATTGATATTGCTGTACCAAAAACAAGGCTAGATTCTACGAATTTAGCCTTGTTTTTGGTACATTTGTTATAGACTAGGAGACATGATAATGGATGCTAAAGAAAAATTAAATTTCTTACTTTCTAATCCGCTTTTGGATAGTGAGTTAAGAAATATAGCAAATAAAGTGTTGCAAGAAGAACGCATCACATTTGATGAGGGTGTATACCTTTATAAAAATGCCGAATTGGGTTATTTGGGTGTTTTAGCGAATTATATTCGGGAGAAAAGACATGGGGATATCACATTTTTCAATCGTAACTTTCATATTGAGCCTACGAATGTGTGTGTTTACGATTGTAAGTTCTGTTCATATTCCCGTATGATCAAAGAGCGTGCAGAAGGATGGGAAATGGAGGTAGATGGTATGATGGACATCGTAAAGAAATATGATGATGAAGCCGTTACGGAAGTTCATATTACTGGAGGTGTCGTGCCCAAACAAAATCTTGATTTCTATGCCGAATTTTTTAAAAGATGTAAGGCACATCGTCCAGAATTGCACATTAAAGGTTTAACGCCAGTAGAATATTACTATATATTCAAGAAGGCAAAACTGAGCCATTATGAAGGTATGAAATATTTGCAGTCTTGTGGTCTGGATTCGATGCCTGGTGGTGGAGCAGAAATCTTCCATCCAGAGATCAGAGAGCAGATTGCACATGATAAATGTACTGCAGAACAATGGCTAGATATTCACGAGCAAGCACATAAATTAGGGATGCATACCAACGCAACCATGCTATACGGTCATATTGAAGAGTTTTGGCATCGTGTGGATCACATGGAAAGATTGCGTCAACTGCAAGATAAGACTGGAGGTTTTCAAACTTTTATTCCATTGAAATTTCGAAATAAAGAAAATCAAATGTCATATATTCCCGAGGTTTCTGTTATTGAAGACTTGAGAAATTATGCCATAGCACGTATTTATTTGGATAATTTTGATCATATTAAAGCCTATTGGGCAATGATTTCAAGGGATACAGCTCAAATGTCATTGGCATTTGGTGTTGATGATATTGACGGAACATTGGATGATACGACGAAGATCTACAGTATGGCAGGAGCTGAGGAGCAGAACCCGGGTATGTCAACGCAGCAGTTGGTTGAGTTGATTCGCAAGGTAGGACGTCATCCAATAGAGCGTGATACCTTATATCAGGTTGTCACCGATTACAAGGATGTAGTTTTTGAAGACGATAGCAAGAAAAAAAATTATTATGCACTACCTGTTGTAAATAATTAAGATATATTTTGAAAAAGACTTTTTATTTTATTCGCCATGGACAGACCGATCTGAATTTGAAAGGTATTGTTCAGGGGCGTGGCGTGAATTCTCCACTTAATGAAACGGGACTGGCACAAGCTCAGGCTTTTTATGATGCTTATAAAGATATCCCGTTTGATAAAATTTATACCTCAACCTTATTGAGAACACATCAGACAGTAGAATCTTTTATCAGAGATGGTATTTCTTGGCAAGAACTCGAGGGTTTAGATGAAATTAGTTGGGGAATCTACGAAGGTAAAGAGCAAGACGAATCTATCATGAGTGGATTCAATGAGCTGGTCTCAGCATGGAAAAATGGTGAATTGGATGTCAGTGTAGATGAGGGGGAATCTCCTAATGCATTGATGTTACGTCAAAGTGAGGCCATCGCACATATGGTTAAACAAGAGCATGAAGAAACCGTATTGGTCTGTATGCATGGTCGCGCATTACGTATTATTCTTTGCCTATTGACAGGAGTAGATGCCTCAAAAATGGATGAATTTCCTCATACAAACACTGCCTTATATAAATTAACGTATGATCATGATCAATTTGAAATTATTGACTATTATAATACGAAACATCTAGAGGTATTGACAAATGGATAAAGTGAGAGTATCGGCAGTTTCGTATACGAATACATTGCCGTTTTTAAATGGGATTAGAAAATCCACAGTTTTAGATCAGATCGAATTGAGCTTGGATAATCCGAGTGTATGTGCCCAAAAAGTGATTGATGACCAAGCTGATTTAGGTATAATTCCTGTGGCGGCTTTATTAAGTCTTCCGCATGCGCATATCATTACCGATTATTGTATTGGTACAGAGGGGGCTGTTGATTCGGTTTTTATTTTTGCTCACAAACCGATTGAAGAAATCCAGACATTATATTTGGATAAGCAATCACGTACTTCTAATGGGTTAGCACGAGTACTGCTTAAAAATCATTGGAAGCGCGACGTGAGGATCGTGACAGATATCGAAGGGGCTGACGCGTATGTACTGATAGGTGACCGTACGTTTGGTAAGAAGAAGACGGTACCTTTTGTTTACGATTTAGGACTTATGTGGAAAGAATTTACAGGTCTTCCATTTGCATTTGCAGTCTGGGTGAGTACAAAAACATTAACAGTAGATTTTGTAAGGTTATTTAACGAGGCTCTAAAAGTAGGCGTCTCGGAGCCTGAAGCTGTAATTCCGGGCCTACCCAAATATGAAGATTTTGATTATCATCATTATTTAACTTCAAGCTTAAACTATCATCTTACTGATGATAAGAGGAAAGCTATTGATCAATATTTAGTTTTATTAAAAGAGTTAGATACTTAGCAGTAAAACAAAAATTGGTAAAAAGCGATTATGGAGATAATCGCTTTTTACTTTATATTCTTAATTATAGGAAAGTAGTTTGATTTCAATAAAAAAAGATATGAACAAGATTTATTTAGCAGGAGCTATGGTAGTGGATACGAATAACAGGCTTTTGGTTGTTAGGAAAAAAAATTCTGCATATTACATGATGCCAGGTGGCAAGATAGAAAAAGGTGAGCTTTCTTCTCAAGCACTTGTTCGAGAATTAAAAGAAGAGTTAGATCTAAATATCTCCTTATCTGAGCTGGAATACCTAGGGTTTCATGAGACCGAAGCTGTCAATGAAGTTGATACCATAGTGAGGGGAGAGATCTTTAAAATTGAATTAAAAGCAGCCCTAGATGTCTTTCCACAGGCCGAGATTGAGGAAGCTATTTGGTTAACAGTGGATAATTATGAAAACTATCAATTAGCTCACCTTATCGAACAATTTACTATTCCAATTTGGAAAGCAGGTACTTTTGAATATTAAAATAGAATTTAAAGTTTAACCGATCTCATATTAAACACACATTATGCTATCATTTGCAAATGCTAAAATAAATCTGGGCCTACATATCGTAGGAAAACGGCCAGATGGTTATCATGATTTGGAAACCATATTCTATCCTGTTAAATTATATGATGTGGTCGAAATCATTCCTTTGGAATCCGGTCCAACTGTTTTTTATTCAGAAGGCATTGTTATTCCTGGAGAAGGAATGAACCTTTGTGAGCGTGCTTATCAATTAATTAAACAAGATTTTGATATTCCATCAATCGCAATTCATTTAATAAAAAAAATTCCTATAGGTGCTGGAATGGGAGGAGGTTCAGCTGATGCTGCTTATGTTTTGAAAATGTTAAATGACAGTTTTCAGCTTGAGCTGTCTGTTAAACAATTGCAGACGTACGCGAAACAGTTAGGCGCAGACTGTCCATTTTTTATAGATAATAAACCTGTATATGCTACAGGAATAGGGACCGATTTCTCTCCGATTGAATTAAATTTAAGCGCTTATTATATCGTTGTTATTAATCCTAATATTCACATATCAACAGCAGAAGCCTATCGTGGAGTAGAAGCTAAGCAACCAGAGTTTGATTTAAGATCGATCATCAAACTCCCTATACAAGAATGGAAATACTATTTGAACAATGATTTTGAGTTGAGCATATTTGAACAGTTTCCAAAAATAAAGGAATTAAAAGATGCACTATATTCTTTTGGTGCTATATATGCTTCCATGTCAGGTTCAGGTTCTTCCGTTTACGGGATTTTTGAAAATCCTGTAGCATTGGATGACTTAAAGGTTTTTGGAGATATTTATTATCCAATAGATCTCTCCTGACCGTGTGTAATGCGTAGACAGAAAATGGTCTTTAATTATAAAATTGGTTATTATCCCAAGTTCATCTCTGTAGATTTCTTTTTATAATTGATCAATAAATTACGGATTTGTTTTTCATTATTAAGTATATTTTAGTACTGTTTTTTCGCTTGTTACCGCAGTAAATAAAGTGAAAAAACAATACTAAATTAAAATGTTATAAAAAGTAATCTCTCGTAGTGGAAGATTCATTGATCGTATTTGGTCTAATAAAATATCATACTCATCAGGACTCTTCATCCACTTTATAATCGATCAATTCTTTAGCCTCTTGTAGCACCAATCTTAATTTTTCTGGACTTAGTTGGAGAGATTGGAGAGCATTTTTATCTTTTAAGATATCTTTCACCAATATGATCTGATGTTGCAATAGTGTTTTTTCCTGTTCATCAGTTAGTGTGGTCAAGCAGGTCACCGGATAAAATACGGCTCTATCTACACGTCTTTTTATACTATTGTCTTCGGGATAATCCCATGAAAGAAAGTTTACGCCGTAGTATTTTCCAAAATCTTTAGAATCAGAGGTTAAATAAGCATTGGTGACAAGCCAGCCTTGTGTAAACTTTTTGTATTGCCCAAAAAAATGATAATCAATATCACTGATGTCGTTAAATCGAGACAAAAAATACATCGGGGTTGTTACCGAGATTTTAGCGTCAATATCATTTCTGAACTTACATTCAATAGCAAGCATTTCATTGCCTTTAGCAGCCACTACATCAATCTCATGTGACACAGCATGCCCCTGCACTGTTTGTCCTGTTGTACTTTCAAATCCATACTCTTGAAATAATCGACCTATCCATTTCTCGAAATAGAATCCCTCTGGGCCAAGTTCGCGAAGTGCCTTTTTTAGACTATATCGAGCTGCAAGCGAGTTTCTTTGAGATTTCAAAGCCTCAAAAGCTAATTGGTATAAGGCCTTCGTACTGATACCATCAAATAATTTTTCTTTTATTTGAGCGTACACTTTTTCTACCTGATCATGATTAGCTCCCGAACGTGTCAACGAGTGACGTAAACTGTCGCTATTAAATGGGACTAACTCCCCAGAATATTTTTTTACGAGCATAAGATCTTTAATAAGTTACTCCATTTTTAAGTTAACAATACAATTTACGTGCTAATAATAGCAAGATAACTAAAAGAGTTCCTTAATTAAAATATACGTACCCACAAAAAATATAAACCAACCAAAAATTGGTTTTAACTTGTCCGTCGCGATTTTTTTTTGCAGATAACTACCTATTGCTACACCTAGGATCGTTATAGAAAGTAGCTTTACTAAGAAAAACCAATCCATTTGTACATGATCTATATCTCCTAAAAATCCGATGAGTGAATTTAAGGTTATGATGGATAGCGAAGTGCCAATTGCAATTCGAATCGGCATGCGCAATAAAATAACTAAAGCAGGAATGATTAAAAATCCTCCGCCAGCTCCTAAGAAGCCCGTCACTAAACCAATTCCAATTCCCCAAAAGATCATTTTTGTTATTGGTTGTTTTATAGGATGATTGGTACTGACCTGAATCTGTTTATTTTTGATCATACTCCAGGAAGCGCCCAACATCAATACCGCAAAAGCAATCATAGTGATCGTTGATTTTGTCAATTGAAAATGATGGATTTGCAAAATAACTTCTGGAATATGGACCAGTAAAACTTTACGAACGATGAGGATGACAAAGACGGAAGGAATTCCAAAATAAGTCGCTGCACTATAATCCACACCATTTTCTTTTATTTTAAGGAAACTACCTATTAAGCTCGTGAAACCAACAATAAATAGGGAATACGATGTTGCTAATGTAGGATGTATATGGAATAAGTAGACTAAGACCGGTACAGTTAAAATGGAACCACCTGCACCGATTAATCCGAGCGTGATACCGATGAAAATGGATAAAGTATAACCTATGATTTCCATCGTTGAAACATTGTGTCGCAAAGAACGGAATAAATATTAGTAAACAAAAACAAAACTGTACGCAGATTGTTATAAAAAGTAGAACAACTTATAAAATTTATACATATGGGTACGTTAGTAGATAAAGTAATTAGCAAAGTTAAAAGTAAGGTAGACGAAAACTGTGAAAACGGTAAAATTGAAACCTCAGAGCGTATACTTTCAGTTGTAGCTGGTGGATTTATATTAGGTGCAGGTGTGAGGTTTTTAATAAAGCACCCTTTAACGGCACTTTCTGGGTTGTCTCTAGGAGGAGCACTTGTCTACCGAGGTGTGACTGGCAAATGTGCTTTCAAGAAAGCCATTGAGGACGATGCCGAGCGTGTCGAAGTGATTGAGCATCGATACTTTATAAAGAAAGATTAAGTTGATAATAAGCAATTTCGATATATAAAAAGCAAAGATCTAATCGTGATATATTAGGTCTTTCTTTTTTACTCTATGATCCTTATTATTTTTATTTTAGACGTGTAATAAAATAGAATTATTAATCTCTCCCAAATCCGATAGCTTTATATATAATTTACTGAAAATCATGTAGTTATTATTTAATATACGGTAAATAAGAAAAAAAAGCTTACATTATGCTGATTTTTAAAGTAAAAGATAAAAAATATTGAAATTTACAGAATTTGGTTTAGCATCTTCGTTGGAAGAGGGCTTAGATAGCATGGGATATGAAGATGCAACACCTATCCAGGAACAGGCAATACCTGTTGTGCTGGAGCATAAAGATTTGATTGCTTGCGCGCAAACAGGTACGGGTAAAACAGCATCTTATTTACTACCCGTTCTACATCAGATCGCCGAGGAACAATCCGACTATATAAATACGTTAATTTTAGTTCCAACTCGAGAGCTGGCTTTACAGATTGATCAGCAAATCATGGGTTTAGGCTATTTTACTGGAGCCACTTCCATAGCTGTATACGGCGGGGGAAATGGAATGGATTACGAACAGCAACGTACAGCAATAAAAGAAGGAGCGAATATTATCGTGGCAACGCCTGGTCGCTTAATTGCACATTTGGCTTCAGGAAAACTTCATTTTAATAAAGTGAAGCATTTTATTCTTGACGAAGCTGACCGTATGTTAGATATGGGATTTCATGAAGATATTATGAAAATTATTAGTTTTCTTCCTGAAAAAAGACAAAATTTATTGTTCTCTGCCACGATGCCAGGTAAGATTAGAACACTAGCTAAGCAAATATTACACAATCCAACGGAGATCAATATTGCTTTATCAAAACCTTCTGAAGGTATTAGTCAACAGGTTTATATGGTATATGATGATCAAAAAACAGCGTTGATACAACACATTCTTACCAACCCTATCTATACAAGCACCATTATTTTTGCCTCTAAAAAAGAATTTGTAAAGCGATTGTCTATTGATCTGCATAAGAATGGGATCGCAGTTGAGGCATTTCACTCTGATTTGGAGCAGGTGCAACGTGAAGATATCATGAATCGCTTTAAAGCAAAAAAGATCAATGTATTGATCGGTACTGATGTTATTTCCAGAGGTATTGATATCGTAGGGATCAGTTTGGTTATCAACTATGATGTACCGCCGGATCCAGAAGATTATATTCATCGTGTGGGTCGTACTGCTCGAGCAGCGACCACAGGAACAGCAATTACTTTTGTTAATCAGAAAGATCAACAGCGCTTTGCCAAGATCGAAGAGTTGATCGGATCAAGTATTGAAAAACTGCCACTGCCAGCAGGTTTTTCTGAAGGTCCAGTTTTTGATCCAAATCGTTTTTCGGAACATAAAAAGAAAAATACAAGAAAGAAGAAATTCAAAAAATTCGTTAAGAAAGATTAATTATAAAGGGTTTGGCCATGTCAAACCCTTTATAATTTAAGAATTATTCGGTGATTAATTTTTATTTGATATGGCACGCACATCTTGTATAAGCCATTAACTTGCCTTGCTTATGTCTCTTGTTAGATATCAATTTCTGATGAGATGCATGCCTACCATAAGTGCAATTGAAAATTTTATGTATTTTAGATTTAAAATTGACCTTGCATTAATTCATATCGCATGAACCGTTACACATCCCAGCTCTATAAATATAGGTATTGCATCGTCAATGTATGCTTTTTTATCAATTGTATATCCTTATTAAATGCCCAAACAAAAGCCTCATCGGGTGTTGATTCCGTTTATGCTGTGATAGATCCAAGCTATGACAAAGTGAGCAAAATTCATCGATTTTGGCTCGGAGATTCCTATCGCAAATTATACAATACTCCAGTAAAGATGCGAGTGATGAATCTTCAAGATGAATTTGGGGGTCTCAGCATTGTTAAACTTGGAGGAGGGATGCAGACACAATCGTTACGGCTACGAGACAGCACGGGGCGAGAATGGGTGCTGCGCTCTATAAATAAATATCCTGAAAGAAGTCTACCTGAAAATTTAAGACATACTATTGCAAAAGATATTGTACAAGACCAAATTTCTATCGCTCATCCTTTCGGAGCACTGACGGTGCCAACGTTTAATCGTGCATTGCAAATTCCACATGCAAGCCCTTCATTGGTCTATGTGGGGGATGACCCTGGCCTAGGAGAATACCGCCAAATTTTTAGAAATAGAGCCTACATGTTTGAACCTCGCGTACCCTTAGAAGATGAAAATGCTAAAACGGACAATACGCTCAAAGCACAACGTAAGTTAGAAGAGGACAATGATATCCAAGTCGATCAAGGATTGACGTTGCGAGCAAGGTTATTAGATTTTCTATTAGGCGATTGGGATCGACATGAGGACAATTGGCGATGGGATGCTCAAAAAGTGGAAGATAAGAAAGTTTATAGTCCCGTGCCACGAGATCGAGATAAGGTTTATTATAAAACTTCCGGTGTATTCCCTGTCTTGCTGTCTATGCAGTGGCTGAAAGCACATTTACAACCTTTCGGAGATCATATTCGCAATGTCGGACAGTGGAATTTCAATGAAAGGCACTTTGATCGTTATTTCCTGAATCATTTAGATGAAAAAGAGTGGAAATCTGAAGTTCAGTATGTTCAAAAGATCATGACCGATTCCTTAATTGATGTTGCTATGGCTCAAATGCCAGATACCATAGTAAAATTGAGTGCTGCGGAACTAAAAGGACATATCCGTGCAAGGAGAGACAACTTGATGGAGACGGCCCTAACTTATTATAGGGACTTAGCAAAAAATGTCGATATAGCCGCCTCAGCGAAAAATGAATTCTTTTATTTCACCTTTCATAAGAATGGTTCTATTGAATTGGAAATTAGGAACAAGAAAAAAGATGGATCTGTAGGTAGAAAATTGGTTAAAAGAACGTTTTATCCAAATGAAACTAAAGAGTTAAGAATTTACGGTCTCGCAGGGACAGATGTATATCATCTAAAGGGAAAGAGTAAATCAAAAATAAAACTCAGATTGATTGGTGGGAAAGGAGCAGATAGTTATTACGTAGAGCCTACTTTCGCCCGTAGTAATCGCGTGTATGTTTATGATGATAAAACCGACCAAAATACATTTGAAACAAACAATGCGTTGCAATTAAAACTCTCTAACGATAGCCTTATACATCATTATGATCGGAATAGTTTTAAATACGATAGAACAGGTATACTCGCATCTTTACAGTACAGCGTAGATAAGGGACTCATGTTAGGAGCTGGCTATCTCATCGAGAAACAAGGGTTTAGAAAAGATCCCTATGCATTTAAGCAAGATTTTTGGGCACATTATACCACAGGTCGAAAATCATTTAATTTCAAATATAGTGCTGATTTTAAATCGTTATGGAACAAAAATGATTTTTTAATACAGTTGGAATCCGATGGGCCGAATAACCAGGAAAACTTTTTTGGGTTGGGAAATAATACAGAATTTGAGGAACGTAAAAGTAGGGGAATTCAATATTATCGAAATCGATACGATCGAATTTATGCCAACTTTTTATTAAAAAGGGATTTTGGTAATCATTGGAATTGGAAAGCTGGATCTTCCTCTGATTTGATCATCAGCAATGAAGAAGATAACAAAAGTCATTTTTTTGAAAAGTATGCTTTGGAAAACCCCAGCATTCCAGTTTATGGAAAATTTTTCTTTACAGGAATTTTAGCGGCTTTGCAATACGATAGCCGTGATCAAAAAGATAATGCTAAAAAAGGTGTTTTTTGGCACAATTTGATTGAAGCAAAAAGTCAGTTAACTGCCGGTAATCATCAATTTATGAGAGTAAAATCGACATTTAGTTTTTACAAAACAAATACTGCAGATTGGATCACATTAGCGAATCGGACAGGATTTGAAACTTTGTTCGGTGATCCTTTAATTTTTCAATATGCGCAGTTAGGTGGTGAAAACAGCTTACGGGGATTTAATTCTAAGCGTTTTACAGGAAAGACGATGCTCTACAACAATTTTGAATTGAGACTTAAAGTTTGGAGTTTTGACTCTTATTTAGTTCCAGGAACAGTTGGAATCATTGGTTTTCATGATATAGGGCGGGTTTGGATGTCTGAAGAATCTTCTAGCCGATGGCACACGGGATATGGCGGTGGATTATATATCATACCTGCTGATCTTTTGGTCATTCAAGCTGTTGGAGGATTTTCAAAAGAGGGGTTTCGTCCTTATCTAAGTATTGGTCTCCGCTTCTAATCAGGATATTTTTGTAAATGCATAAATGGATTTTTAAACGAACGTCTAAAAATCCATTTAAGTATATTTTAAACAGGTTGATCTTTTCCACCGAAAGTAACCAATACCATCCCAAAGACAATAATGGCTGAACCTAAAATTTGCAACCAAGTCAACGGTTGTTTGAAGATGAGGGCCATCGCAAGTTGTACCGTAAGAAATGTTCCTCCCGAACATAAGGCAATTACGATAGGCTGGGGAAAAGTTTTAAATAATTGAATTAGAAACCAACTTGCAATTATTAGAATTAAATTTCCTGCAATCAAAGCAGCCCAATGGTATTTAGGATGAATGCCTCCGTACTTGAAAATAACCGTAGATATAATCTGACAAATCCAAAAAGAAACAAAAAAAAAGTAGTTCATGTCATTAATTTTTGATGAAGATAAATTAAATCTAATTGAAATTTTAATAATATCTGCTATTTCTTATCAATTAAATTGCGAGTTAAGATTACCTTTTTGGAAAGCAAATCGTGAAGCTTTGATCGCTCATGAACGATGTGGACGGGCTAGCGTCTCAAGTTATTTGGAAGACCATCTTAAGAAAGAAGGTGGGATAGTGTCGATTGAATAATTATAAAGTATATCCTACTAATTGAAGATTGAGGTGCAAGATTGGTCCCTCAGACTTTAAGTAATAAAATTGGCCCCATACAGTAATTAAACTTTATGGGGCCAAATATGAATGTCTTAATTTTTAATAATTTTAAATACCCATTTCTTTAAGGATAAATTGTGCATTATCAATT
This sequence comes from Sphingobacterium sp. MAE, assembly GCF_056711605.1. Lineage (NCBI taxonomy): Bacteria > Pseudomonadati > Bacteroidota > Sphingobacteriia > Sphingobacteriales > Sphingobacteriaceae > Sphingobacterium > Sphingobacterium sp. MAE. Next base: position 2,312,668 of record NZ_CM160044.1, read on the forward strand.
TTGTCTGCTACCCACAATACATAACGAATATCGACACCAATTGAACGGCTATAGCTATCATTCCATGCAAAATCGTTGATAGTCGCATCATATGAGCGATCGAAGTTGACACCGATCAATTCACCATACGCATTCATAATAGGCGATCCCGAGTTGCCACCGGTCGTATCCATATTGTAAAGCATATTCACAGGCACATCATTTAATTCTTTTTTAACATATGGTCCAAAATTTTTATTTTCCCATGCCGTTTTGATTTCTGAAGGATAGTCAAAGTCTGCTTCACCAAGATTACCCTTTTGTATGATACCCGCTAGTGTAGTGAAGGGTTTCATATAAGTAGCATCTACTGGTGAGTACCCTTTTATATTACCGAATGTCAATCTTAAGGTCGAGTTGGCATCTGGAATAAAGTTTTTGGATTGGTACAATTCCTTAACAGCAACATAGTCACCCATCAATTTATTGAGGACACCATCTCTTCTTTTTTGCTCCACAGCAAACTTTTGGATATCAAAATCTAATGCAGATTGGAATTTTAGCAGTTCATCAGAATAGGCCAACAGACTCTTCGAATTTGCTAAAATATGATTGAATACTTCTGCACTATTATTTAGTTTTGATTCTGTAATTAATTTTCCTGCATATGCTCCAACGAGTTGTGGATCGTGGAATTTTAACTTTTGAATGCTTTCAATTTGATTATTGCCTTGGAATGCATGTGCATCTTCAAGCATCTTAGCGAATATTCGTAGATCCGCATATTGACTATAGCTTTCATAGATAGCCTCTAAATTTGTTTTTAATTTAGCGCTATTCAATTCAAAAAATGCCTGTTGTTGTTGTGTTGTTTTTTGTTCTAACATAGCTGCTTTGAAGATATTTATTTCTTTTGCAACACGCATTAGACTGGTACTGGTGTAGATATTATTCATCCACATTTCTTTGTAAGCGTCTTGGTTGATCAAGTTATACAATCCATCGATATCACTCATCAATGTACCATATTTAGTTTTCAAATTTGCTTTGCTGTTGATAAATGCGCTTAAAGCCTGATCCTCTTTTCTTTTAGTATCAATCAAAGCAATATTGCGGAGACCTTTTAGTTTTCCTTTGTAATTTTTAAGCACATTAGCATTTCTTTTGATACGTGTTGCCAGGTACAGGGCAGCATTGTTATCTGTTTTGCCCGCCTCATACATACGATCATTTTGAAATTCGTACAAATTAGATACATAAGGCAACAAAAAGTTTTGCTGATATTGGATGTATTGTGCAGGGCGATGTCTAAATGTACGTCCTGGATAACCCAAAATAAATACAAAGTCATTTTCATTAACACCTTTTGGATTTACTTTTAAAAATTTCTTTGGTTGATAGGGTACATTATCTTTTGAAAATTTGGCAGAAGCCCCATCTTTACCCACATATGCGCGTAAGAAAGAATAATCACCTGTGTGACGAGGCCATACCCAATTGTCTGTTTCACCACCGAACTCACCGATATTTTGGCGAGGAATATAAACGAGACGAACGTCTTCAATAGTTTTGTAACGAAATAGAACATATGTTTTACCAATAAACATTTCGGAAACTTCTGCTTTTATCGTTGGATCTTGCTTTTGCGCTTCAGCAACTAATTCCTGTTGCTTTTTCTTTATTACATTGATTCGTTCAGAAGGATCGGTAATCTGTGCAACAGCAGACAATATTTTGTCAGATACATCCTCATAAGAGTCTGTTATACGTATGGTTAGACCTCTAGCCTCAATCTCTTGTTCATGCGATTGTGCAACGAAGCCATTTTTAAGGTAATTATTAATAGGTGTACTAGCTAATTGTACAGCAGAGAACGCACAGTGATGGTTGGTGATAATCAGTCCGCTACCAGATATAAATGAACCCGTACATCCACTCACTTGTACCAAAGCATCTACTAGACCCACTTTTCCAGGATTATAAATATCTTTTTCACTAATTTTTAGGCCAGCACTCTTTAAGCCTGCTCTGCTTAATTCGCTAAGTGGAAACATACCTTCGTCAGGTGATTTCGCTTGGATGGTAAAGGCAGTTGTTGCTAAAAGAAGGAGCAGGCTCCATGATTTGGTGTTCAATAACTTCATGTTTGTTTATATAATATTAATAGGAATGTTTCGTTTCCGATCCAACTCCAAAGATAAAAAATAATAAGTATATATCTTTCGCTCTTCATTCGATCATTTGGTATGAAATATGTTTGTTACTTTTGTACAAATAAAATTGCTAAGATGACGCTCATCCAATTAGAGTATATAGTCGCCGTTGATACATATAGAAACTTTGTAGCCGCTGCCGAAAAGTGTTTTGTGACACAGCCCACATTAAGTATGCAAATCCAAAAACTGGAGGAGTCGATAGGAGTTAAGATTTTTGATCGTAGTCGTCAACCTGTCGTTCCGACAGAAATAGGAGATAAGATTATCGCACAAGCACGTACTATCCTTATTGAAAGCAAAAAGGTATTGGAGATTGTACAAAATGAAAATGGAGAATTAGATGGAGAATTACGCATAGGAGTCATTCCTACCATAGCGCCTTATCTGCTACCTACTGTATTGACAAGTTTTATGGATAAATATCCTAAAATACAATTGCAGATCTGGGAATATACAACTGAGCGAATTATTCATGAGTTAAAAGTAGGTCTTTTAGACTGTGGTATCTTATCAACGCCCCTGCATGAAGCCGGGATTGTCGAGAAACCACTATTTTATGAAAATTTCGTTGCTTATATTTCCGAACAAAGTCCATTATTTGGCAAAAAGATGTTGAGTGCAGATGATATCGGAGAAGATAAGTTGTGGTTGTTGAATGAAGGACATTGTATGAGGGGCCAAGTGTTAAATATTTGCCATCATAAACATAATTATGATACTTCGGGTCGCTTTGAGTATAATACCGGTAGTGTTGAGACATTAAAAAAAATGGTCGATATCAACGCTGGTATTACGATTTTACCTGAATTGTCGATTGTGGATTACAATGAAGACCAGCTTAATCGTATTCGCTATTTTAAGGCTCCTGAACCGGTGCGAGAAATTAGTCTTGTAACGACACAGAATTTTGTGAAAAAACATGCCATAGATGCATTATCAAATGAAATCATGGATGCCATACCAGATAAGTTCAAAACAAAGAAAAAAAAGGAAGTTCTAAGTTTTCAATAAAATGATTAATCATACATTAAGAAGTCGGCTAAACATGAAATTAAATGCGCTCAATAACTGGCGTATGCATAAGATTTCAAATCGTAATTTCATCATTATCCTTGCTTTTGTAGTCGGAATATTTGGAGGGATTGCGGCCTCCGTTTTAAAGGCTTTAACACATTTCATCGCATCAACCTTGCAAGATGATGTTGATTGGCACTATAAATATTCATTTTATTTATTTTTCCCCTTACTCGGTATATTATTGAGTGTATTATATGTGCGTAAGGTTTTAAAATCAAAGAATTTAGAGCATGGTATAACTCCTATCATATACGCGATTTCTAGAAAGTCGAGTAATATCCCTGCACATAATATTTATTCACAGATTGTTACCTCTGCCATGACTGTAGGCTTTGGAGGATCTTGTGGTTTAGAAGCTCCAATTGCAATGAGTGGGTCAGCAATCGGATCAAACACAGGGCGTTTTTTTGGGTTACAGTACAAAGAGGTAACGATGCTGCTGGCATGTGGTGCAGCAGCGGGTATAGCCGGTGCTTTCGATAGTCCGTTGGCAGGGATGGTATTTGCAATCGAGATTTTATTACCTGAATTTTCTATTCCGGTGCTTATTCCTTTATTGATCTCTGCGGCTATGGCCTCCGTTATTTCACAATCTTTATATAGTGAACCTTTATTTCATACCTTTAGTACAGAGTGGGAGGTCTCAGCCTTATTTTTCTACTTATTGTTGGCCCTTTTAGTTGGTGGATATTCTGTTTATTTTGCTAAAATAAGTACTGTCGTAAAGAATTGGTTTGCTCATATTCAAAATCCATATAATAAGGTTTGGGTCAGTGGAATATCATTGGGTCTAATGATCTTTATCTTTCCAGCTCTTTATGGGGAAGGTTATATTGCTATTCAACAAATTTTGAATGGTCAATTTAATGCAATTGTGAAAAACAGTTTGTTTTCAGATTATCAGGATATCGGTCTTGTTATATTAGCCTACTCGGTATTAACGTTATTTGCAAAATCTTTTGCAGCCTTATTTACACTAAACGGGGGTGGTAATGGTGGAGTTTTTGGACCAAGTCTGGTCATGGGAGGTTTACTGGGCTTTGCGTTTGCATATGGTGTCAACCTCACGGGAGTGACCGAATTAAATGTTCCTAATTTTGTAGTAGTGGGTATGGCAGGAGCATTAAGCGGGATTATGCATGCACCATTAACAGGAGTTTTCCTTATTGCGGAAATTACAGGCGGTTATGGTTTAATGGTTCCGCTCATGCTGGTTACTTCCATTTCTTATTTAATAAACAGATCTATTCAGAAATATTCTATCTATACCAAGGTATTAGCAGACTCCGGTGATCTGCTCTCGTATGAAGATAAAGATCGATCCGTATTGAGTATGATGAAAGTCCGATATGTACTGGAGACCAATTTTGTAATTTTGCGACCTGATGAAACGCCTAAGATGAGACAATCGGATATCATCCATAGCAAACGCAATATTTTTCCTATTGTTACTGAGAAAGGAAAACTATTGGGAATCCTATATAGTGAACGCTTATTTTCTATTTTACTAGGTGAGGAGGAAGGTATCGATCAACCTTTTCATAAATTAGCTGAAATACCAACCGATCTTGTTAAAATACATGAAGAAGATATGGAATCGGTCATGCTTAAGATGAAAAAAGATGATGTCTGGATTTTACCAGTCATTGATAAGGACGGAAATTATCTTGGCTTTGTGTCCAAGTCCAGTGTGTTTAATAAATATAGAGCACTACTGATGAGGCAGGGACATTACCTAGAATAATATTAATGGCTTTGAGATTAATTTCTCAAAGCCATTATTTTTGAAACATATTTGCCAATAATATCAAATTCCAAATTTACTTGAGTACCTACTTCCACATGCTTTAAATTAGTATGTTCAATAGTATAGGGAATAATAGCTACAGAAAACTGATCAATTTTTGAATTAACCACTGTTAAGCTTATTCCATTTACAGTTATAGAACCTTTTTCAACTGTTATGTTTTGTAGGCTCGAGTCATATTGAAATGTGAATAAAAAACTTCCATCCAAATCTTGTTTTCCTATACAAGTGGCCACTTGATCAACGTGCCCTTGGACAATATGCCCGTCAAAACGACCATTAGCCTGGGTACATCGTTCGATATTCATCTCATCATCAATTTTTAAATCATTTAAATTTGTTTTCTGAAGTGTTTCATCGATAGCAGTAACTTGGTGGATATTATTTTCAATGCCTACCACAGTCAAACAGATTCCATTGTGGGATACACTCTGGTCTATCTTCAATTCATTTGAAAGAGAACTCTCAATAAATAAATGGATATTGGTATCTTCCTTTACTATATTTTTCACCTTTCCTAAGGTTTCAATTATTCCTGTAAACATGCGTTTTTCTATTTTATACAAAGATATAGATAAAATAAGGATATAAAAATGATTAGAATCATTCTAAATTGTAGATTTTCAACTACAAAATTTATATTCATAAAAAAAGAACATTTAAATAGTTGCAATAGTGTTATTTATACACTATCTTTGATGTATCATAATTTAGGTTTATAATTGGTTATAAAGGTTTTCATTCTCCCCGTTTGAAAACCTTTTTTTATTGTATTAATATATAATTTATTGTTCAAAGTTTAAAAAATATCATTATTATAAATTTTTAATTTTATTTACCTTATCGGCATATTCTATTAATCATCTGCTTTAGTGTTGAGCATACACTTTACATATTAGGGTATTATTGTAGGTTTACATGGTTAAAATGTTGAAAATTGGACTTCATTTAAGTATAATTATTTATTGTTTTAAAATAAATAATAGGTGTTGAGCGCTGCTATTTTAAATGTTTTTAAATTTTGATGGAAGAATTGTTTTGTAAGAATAATAAATAAATTTTACCTTTGACTTAGGTTTAGGTTGATTACCTCTTTCAAGAGGTACTTTAAAGCCTGGGAAATCGCTCGATTCTCTCAGGCTTTTCTTATTTTTATCCATATTATGAATCATTTTTCTATTTTTGAGTCTTAATCATTTATCCCATACTATGCGAATATTATATCTATTGCTATCGCTTTTTTTGTCGCAATCACTAATGGCTCAGAAAGGAATTTTAGTTGAATATCAAAGATCAAGTAATAATAAGATCTTAGAAAGTCAAGATCCAACTTTAGTTTATGCAAATGCCGAACAAACGGTGATCACAAGTCGGAAAATTGTAAATGGAGAAGCAAAAACTCCTTATGAAGTTTTTGTTGTCAAGCGACCTTCCAATGCCTATTATAAATTAACGCAAATTACAGCTCAACAACAGATTGCGACTATTGATTCATCTGCGATCAATAAGCAAAAGCTGGAAATCACCACAGAAAGTAAAAAAATATTAGGTTATACCTGTTATCGAGCAAGAACGACTGTAAATTCAAATAGTATTGATATTTGGTATACAACAGAATTAAAAATAAAAGGTGGTCCTTCGGACTTAGGTCAAAACTTAGGTTTTGTTCTTGAAGTGGTTCGCAATGGTAATTCTGCGGTTACAGCAAGTAAAATTGAGCATCTAAAAACTTGGCCACAGGCTTTATCGTTACCGGCCAATCTAACCTATGTGGACGATCTGACCTATAAGGATTTGCTATGGAAAAGTAGATTTATACAGATACCTATTTTTAAAAATGAAAAAATAAGTTTTTCTGATGATAGTAAATCTGATAGTATCTTAAGATTTGCGCAAGGTACTGTCATTGTTAAAAAAGTAAAAATTCCAAAGATTGCAGCTGGACAGAACGTATTTATCCAATTGATCGAAAAATCAAAAGGAGATGCTTACGATCGCACAGGCTCTGTTTTTATCATTCCTCAAGATCATCAACTTTCTTTTTTGGACGGAATGCAGCAGGGGATGAATACGCTTCCTTTATATGATAATGGTAATGGTAAAAAATACCAAGGTGTAGTCCGAACTGCAAATTATACACCCATCTTAGAACTCATGCGCTTTTTTACTCCATTTGGGGTAAGTCAATTTAATTATTTGAAGTTGAAAGGCAAAACTTGGCAAGATTCTGTAGTGTATAGACAGGATATTACTGAACTCGCAAGTGCGATTAGCGATCAAGAAGTTTACGTTGGAACTTTCATCGGCAACTATGACAAAAATGGACACGAAGTGAGCGTAGAGTTAACCGTACATCCTGGGTTTGATAATAAACAAGGGTTAAAAAAACTACTTCCGATTTTTAATACAACCAATGTAATGGAAATGGGCGGTCAAGAGTACGGAACGATGTTCGACAAAGAAAAGGGATTAGAGGTGACTTTTGAATTGAAAGAAGATGCCTCAAATGTTCAATTACGCTATGTGACAACTGGTCATGGTGGCTGGGGCAATGGTGATGAATTTGTTCCAAAAACAAACAGCTTATTTTTGAATGGGACTGCACTTTTCAGTTATACACCATGGCGCAATGACTGCGGTTCTTACCGTTTAAGCAATCCTGCTTCGGGAAATTTTTCGAATGGACTGTCTTCATCAGATTTAAGCCGTTCAAATTGGTGTCCTGGAACAGTAACTTACCCTATATTCATTGATATAGGTGATTTAAAGGCGGGTAAACATACCGTAAGAGTACAAATACCTCAAGGGGAAAGCGAGGGGACAAGTTTCAGCAGTTGGAATGTGTCTGGCGTATTAGTATATGACTAAAAATAAAAGGGCTGAACATACATCTGTTCAGCCCTTTTATTTTGAATTATTACCTTTCTTAGACGTTGAATCTGAAATGCATAATGTCACCATCTTCAACAATATATGTTTTCCCTTCGACAGATAATTTACCAGCTTCTTTACAAGCTGCTTCAGAACCTAATTCAATGAAATCATTATATTTAATAACCTCTGCACGGATAAATCCTTTTTCAAAGTCAGTGTGGATTACACCTGCTGCTTGAGGTGCTGTAAATCCCTTTTCAATCGTCCATGCGCGAACTTCTTGTACACCTGCAGTAAAATAAGTGGCCAAGTCTAGAAGTGAATAAGCAGCTACAATTAATTTCGACACTCCAGATTCTTTCAATCCTAAGTCATCTAAAAACATTTGACGCTCTTCAAAGCTTTCTAATTGTGCGATTTCCGATTCAATTTGAGCTGAAATAATCAATACTTGTGCATTTTCATCTTTCACTTCCTCTTTTACACGGTCAACATAAGCATTTCCAGTATTAACAGAAGCTTCATCGACATTACAAACGTACAATACAGGTTTAGCTGTTAATAAGGCTAATTCTTGAATAAAATCAAAATCATCCTTTTCGATTGGTGCAGTACGAGCAGATTTACCAGCTTCTAAATGATCTTTTACAACAGATAAGATTTCATAAGTGCGTTTAGCATCTTTGTCACCACCTGTTTTAGCCATTTTTTCCACTTTTTGAATACGTTTTACCACCGTGTCCAAATCTTTCAATTGTAACTCTGTGTCGATGATCTCTTTATCACGGATCGGATCTACAGATCCATCTACGTGTATGACATTGCCATCATCGAAGCAACGTAAAACGTGGATAATTGCATTTGTTGTACGGATATTGCCTAAAAATTGATTACCAAGACCCTCACCTTTAGAAGCGCCCTTAACTAAACCAGCGATATCAACAATCTCAATTGTGTTTGGAACAATTTTTTGAGGATTAACTAATTCAGCTAATTTATTAAGACGGGTATCAGGAACAGTGATCACCCCAACATTTGGTTCAATAGTACAAAAAGGAAAGTTTGCCGCTTGTGCTTTAGCGTTAGACAAACAGTTAAATAGTGTTGATTTACCTACGTTAGGTAATCCAACGATACCGCATTGTAAAGCCATAAAATATGCTAGTTTTTTGAATTTACGCAAAGATAAAAAATAAGTCGAAACTTTCTATGTATCTTTAATTATGTTGCAGTGGTATCAGGTAGATAAGACGACTTCTTATCAAATCAATCAAATTTATGAGGTCAAGGCAGGCAATCATCGCATCTGTATTGTACATGACGGTTCTGGATGGAGAGCTTTTTCAAGAAAATGCCCACATGCGGGAGCCTCATTTGTAACAGGATGGTGCGAAGGAGAGGACCTTGTATGCTCCTATCATCGACATCGGTTTAATCTGAATACCGGCAAAGGCTGCTCTGATCAAGGTAATTTTATAAAAATATATCCGACCAGAGTTGAAGATAGTGTTCTTTTTGTGGGTATTGAAACATCTCGATCTTTCTTTACTCAATTATTTAAATAGGTGCTTCATAATATTTCAATAATCGGTTATAATGATCTTGTTAATGATTTTATTGAATGAAGTGAATAGATACTTGATGTCAATAAATATCTTTAACTATCGTTTGCTAGTTTACTGAATTTATAATTGATAAAATCATCGAAAAGAAATGACAAAATAAAGGGTAGGCTATAGCTCCGCCGTCTATGAAAGGGATCTTGTACCACATATATTTCATAAAATTTAGGCAAATGCAAGGTCTCAAAGATAAATATACATCCACAACGTACACAAAACATGAAGATCAATAAGTATTTTCAACCTATTGATCTAAATTTCTCACCTGATTAGCAAAACCTTTTATTAATGCTTTCCATTGCGGATAAGATGCTCCTAAAACCGCTCCTAGACCCACAATAAAATTTCTGACATTATCAATTACCTGATGGTTGTCTGTATTGGGTATTTCGTTTCGGCCTGCATATTGGAATAATAGACTATTGTTTCGTTGCTCAAGAATTAAAGTGGAAGTTGCTATACCTTCAAAGAAATGAGCAGTGTCTTTATTATCTGGTTGAGTTGGATCAGGGCAAGGTTTTAGACTGATGGATAGTATTTTATACTCATTCATGTTTTTTGATTCTAAATTGACGACATTTACCCAATCATAGCCTTTTGTGCGAGGTAAACCCGGTCCCGGAATATCAATTCGAATATAATCATGTAATTGTAAAGGTCTCTCCAATGACGATCCATCAGAATCGACCAATTGAAAAACAGCTGCTGGCACTTCAGCAATCTTATGCCAATCATTGATGGATAATAAATTGTATGCTGCTTTTATAAATGCTTGATTAGCAATGTGAGTATTTGAAAACTCAACCGATTCAAAACAGTCCAATTGATTTCCTTCTTTTTGTGTTGGAATGATATTTTTCATATTTTTTATTTAAATAACAATTCATATGATACTAATGTTTATATCTATTTTTAAGTATAGCTAACTGCAGTCAATGCCATATAGATGATCCATGTATAGCAATACCCTACGCGTCTTGATCAGCGTAGGGTATAGTTTTATAAAAATGCAGGGTGATCTAACTTGACTGCGATGCGATTGGCAGCATTGACTAGTCCCACATGACTGTATGCTTGCGGAAAATTACCCCATTGACTACCATCCTGTTCATCGACATCCTCACTAAATAAGTTGAGATGATTACCATACTTGATCAATTGCTTGAATACTTTTTGTGCTTCATCCAGACGACCTACACAAGCTAATGCCTCTACATACCAAAAGGCACACACCAGAAATGTTGACTTGGGTTTTCCAAAATCATCCTTATGCAAGTAGCGATAAAATAATCCATTTTCACCCTTCAGTTCTTTTTCTAGTGCTTCCAAATGATGTTTTGCTTTTTCACTTGATGGATCAAGATAGTTCATCATGATTAATTGTAAAGTAGAAGCATCTAAATTTGAGTTTTTAGTTGCAGTAGTATATACCTTACGTTCTTCATCGTAACAACTTTCAATATGTACACTAGCACGTTCCCGTAATTGCTGCGCTTTTATTTTTATATCTTGAAAACCGTATTGCTCTGCAATTTTTAACGCTGCTGTTGCACCAGCCCACTGAAATAAATTGGAATAACAATGTCTATTTTCAAAATTTCTAAATTCCCATATGCCGGCATCAAACTCGTCGATGGTACTTTCGATCTTATTTAAGATATAATTAGTCCATGACTTGGCCAGTCCCGTATTCTGATGGCTAAATCGGTGATCGGTAAACATGGGAAGCAGCGCGAGTAAAGCTTGACCATAGACATCATTTTGAACATGCTCGTAAGCCTGATTTCCTAAGCGTACCGGTTTATTACCCAAATATCCTTCCAGATGGTCAAGGGTACTTTCTGTCAAGAGATGCTGCCCCATGATCCCATATAAAGGTTGCAGACGTCCGAGATCTGTCTGGGTGATATTGGCAATGTAGGAAGCATATTTTTCCATTTCTTCAAATTGTCCTATATGGCTCAATGCTGTCAATACATAATAACTATCCCTGAGCCAACAATAGCGATAATCCCAATTACGACCACTACCCGGATGTTCGGGTAGGCTAGTAGTACTTGCGGCAATCAATGCTCCAGTATCTTCATATTGATGGAGCTTCAAAACCAGCGCAGATCGGATCACCTCTTTTTGACAGAAGGAGGGAATAGAGGCATTTTTAACCCACCGTTGCCAATAGGCTTTTGTTCTGCTTAAAAAGTCTTCGGCAGTACGCTCTATAGGTGCTTCAAATGGGCTTCCAAAGGTCATAACCAGATAAATCGTACTACTGAGTACGTGCGGTATATCATCAAAAAAATGACTGACAGGCATATTTGTTGCTAAGCGGATTTTGATATCTTCTTGCTCGAATTGAATATGATTACTACCTCTATTTTTACTAAACCCTTCTTTTCCATATGCATATTTAGGTGTGCACCGCACACGAATTTTAGGCCTCCCTTCCAGTGGTTCGACCTTACGAACCAGCATAAGAGGTTTATAATATCGCTCATATTGTTCAAAGCGCGGTGCAAAATCTGTTATCTTATAACTTCCTTCGGCGGTTGTCAAAGTGGTGCATAAGATATTCGTATTTTCAATGTATTGCTGATCTTTATTGGTGATTTCTGATGTAGGCAGAATTGAAAATTCACCACCATCCTTTTGATCTAACAAACTGCCAAATACAAATGAATCTTCAAATGTCGGCCAGCATAACCAAGTTATATTTCCCGTATTATTGACGTGAGCTATATACGAACAGTTGCCAATGATCCCGCTATTGTATTTATGCTTCGCTGTTTTTGTCATAAGTTTTTATTTTGATTTCAGATGATGTGGCGTTAGTCTCTTTTAGTTTCTTTCTGTTGTAGGCAAAATATTCGATCAGTTTAACGGCTTCCTGTTGCGTGTCGACATAAAACTGTGCTGCTGACTTTTTGTTTCCTACTTTGATGGTGATCGCATCGGCTGGAAGCTCTAAAAACATATCTTCGTCAGTAGCGTCGTCACCGATAGCAAAGATAAAGTCAGGATTATAGCTGTTTACAATATCCATAGCTGCTTTACCTTTGTTTAGTTCACTATTTTTTACTTCAATTACTTTATCGCCCATTAATAATTGTAGACCATGTTGTTGCACAAGGTAACGTAAGCTTTCCACGAGTTCCAAGGCCCTTAAATGACCCAAGCCGGGCTGTGCCTTACGATAATGCCACGCTAAAGAATAGGATTTTTCTTCAATCACACAACCAGCTGTTATATTAGCAAATTTGGTCATGATATGCTTGACCGGAATTTTCCAGCGTGTGGATAATATGGCTCCACTTTGCCATTTATGTGTAGGATAATTACTCCATGCGCCATGTTCGGCAACTAAATAATATTGTTCATTAGCAAACCAATTGTCAAGTGTTTCATGTGGTCTACCGCTGATAATGACTACTTGGCTCTCGTCATTTTCCTGCAGCATATTAAGTGTTTCGTATAACGATTCGGTTGGTATAGCAGCAGCAGCATCATTTTGAAAACCGATCAAAGTACCATCATAGTCAAGGAAAAACAATCTCCTTGTGGCACGATTATATTGATCAAGAATCGCTTCCTTGGTTTGCGTATTAATCCTCCTTGCCATTTCATTCTGTTGAAAAATTTTGATTTCGCGAAGCCTGTTAAAGAATAATCGCACCCAATGGCGAACATTGAATTTTTTAACGATTTCGATGCTGTCATTCAACCGCATACGTTGCTCGGCTTCGGGCATATGCAAAGAATTGTATATAGCCGTTGTCACTTGGTCGGTGGCATTCGGATTGATCTGGATAGCTTGGGTCAATTCTTTGGCTGCACCTGCTAGTTCACTCAATATCAAGACCCCATTTGTATTTTCCTTGCTGGCTATATATTCTTTACACACTAAATTCATGCCGTCACGCAATGAGGTGATTAAACAAATATCAGCAGCTACATACAAGGATGACAATTCTTCTAATGGAAAAGAATTGTAGAAATAAGCAATTGGTGTCCATTCGTTACTTCCAAACACAGCGTTGATGTGACCAACGGTCCGGTCGATTTCATCCAACAATTGTTTGTATTGTGCCACATGATCTCTTGATGGTACGACAATCATATAAAGTACAACTTCACCTTTCAGTTCTGGGTTGGTGACCAGTAAGTTTTCAAAAGCCAGCAAACGTTCAATAATCCCTTTACTATAATCTAATCGATCTATACTTAGGATTATTTTTTGGTCTTTGTAATAATCTTTTATCGCTTGTGCACGTGTCTGTATAGGTTCACTATTAGCCAGTTGGGAGAATTTTTCAAAATCTATACCCATCGGATATACTTCTGTAAAAATACTACGACCACCGGTATGTAAACAATTATTTTGTACACTAAGTCCTAAGATATGTGCACATGAATTGAGAAAATGTTGTGTGTCGTTGAACGTGTGGAATCCGATCAAATCAGCCCCTAACAATCCATTTAACAATTCGTTGCGCCAAGGAATACTTCTAAAAACCTCATCGTTAGGAAAGGGGATATGTTGAAAGTATCCAATTGCGATGCTTGGATAGGATTTTCTGACTAACTCCGGCAAGAGCATCAATTGATAATCATGGATCCATACCTCATCTTTCTCTTGGACGTTTTGCTGATCAACTACATCAGAAAATTTTTCATTTACCTTCTGATACATTTCCCAATCGGGAGTCCTGTACACCGCATATGAAGGTCTGTAGTGGAATACTGGCCATAAGACTTCATTAGAAAATCCTTCGTAATATCCTTTTAATTCTTCCTCTGTTAAGAAAACAGGAATCAGGTTGTGTTCTGCTAATCCTTTGGAAATAATTTCTTCTTCCTGAGTATTTAAAGGAATAATACCAGGCCAACCAATCCATATGTTTTCGTCACTTTTGTAAACTGAGCCTAGACCTGTGGCTAATCCTCCCTCACTGGGGATAAATATGAGCTCATTGTCCTTGCGTTCGATGCGTATAGGTAATCTATTTGAAACGATGATCGTTCTTTTCTTATACATGATTTTAATTTTTTTATTATAAAAGCCTATTAAAATAAAAATGATAGGTTCTTCTAACTGATATTGTCTTGATTTTTTATGGTTAAATATTTTTCATATTATTTATAAAACCAGGACTGCTGCATATCTTTGATCGATGTTGTAAGCAAATTGACCTTAATTTAACGATTGTAAATGTAAAGCTTTGAGTTGTTGAATGTCTGTTTTGCGTCTCTGATGGAATAGCTGTTTTCATAAATATATTACTTGATATAGTCTATTTACAATATGTGCAATTTGAGTAGCTGTAAGATATAGATGTAAATTGCAACATATTACAAGCGAATTCCTAGCCAAAAAAGCTGATATAAGATGAGAAAATATGGTTTTATCAAGTGACCGTATTAATACCTGCTATATGGTGTTATATTGATTTATATATTGTGCAACAGGGGATTAGTAATTTTTGAATGCAACTCCTGATGATTTAAGAGATGTTGTTTGTGAAATTAATTATTACAGTTGTTTTCTTTGATTTTACAAATTGGGTATTTATACCCTTTGCTATAACCACCTCTATACATTAAAATGAATGTATAGGAGTTCATTTACTTTTTAAATTATGATGAGTAGGTGAACATTTACTGATGGAGAGGTGTTTATATATCGATAGTAATTACAAATTTAATAAATGTATTTATGATGGATTATGTAGAGACCTCCACGTTAGATATTGTCGGTAAATTTTTTAAGGACAATAATATTAAAGTATTTGTTGGAGAAAGTATGACCGGTGGTTTTTTAGGAAGCATATTAAGTATGCAAGTTGACTCAGGTGATTATTTTTTAGGCGGGATCACAAGTTACGCTACCTCTGTTAAAAAATCATTACTACATGTAAATGAACATAGCATTGAACATTTTACGACAGAATCAACACAAGTCACATATGAAATGTTGGAAGGGCTCAAGAAACTTGTTGATGCAGATGTATATATTGCGATAACAGGAATGGCTTACCCAGACTCTGATGCTGTACATGATCATCACGCCGAAGTCGGAGATATTTTTATAGCAATATGTTTTAATGGCATATATTTACAAAAAAAGGTGCATTGCATTGATTGCAATCCGGCTCAGATTTACATCACTGCTGTCAATCATGTCATTTATGAATTATACAATTTTATCGAAGATCATGAACTGAATAAAGAACAATAGTGAGTTGTTCACTATTGTTTAATCCGCCAGCATGCTGGGAGGGAAGTCTTCCACTATTGGGAAATAAAGATAAACGGAAGTGCCTTTATTGATTTCCGATTCTATTTTGATGCTTCCTCCAAGTCGTTCCATGATCCGTTTAACTAATGAAAGACCTACTCCGGTACCCTCAATATCTTTAACATTGCTTCCCCTTTTAAAAATTTCGAAAATTTGAGTAAGATTTTCTTTTGGAATACCAATCCCATTGTCTTGGATCAGATAACAAACTTGACCTCCTTCGAAATAACTATTAATATATAAGGTAGCGGTGGTGACATGTGTTGAATATTTGATCGCATTACTGATTAAATTGCTAAATATTTGATACAGTGCGCTTTTTTCAGCCCATATCGGCAATAATTTTCCATATTCAACTTCACAAGACTTATTTTCGTAAAGTAAGGAGCTGTCATTAAAAATCTGTTGCAGGTTGTAGGCCATTGGAATAGGTTCTTTAGATAAGCTATTCCCTTTCTGTTGACTCAATGATACCACATTATTAATGATCTCTTCGATACTCTCTGTACTTGCTATCAGATTGCTATACCATTTTTGAAGCGCTACTGCATTCAGCACATCTTTACTATTTTGCAAAAATTGAAGACCGATTTTTAATATAGAAAGAGGATTCTTTAGGTCATGAGAAAGTGTAAAGGTTAGCATCTCCAATTCATTATTAGAAGCTACCACCTGTTCATTCCATTGTTGTTTCTCTTTAAGCTTACTGACAATAGATTCTTTTAAAATCTGATTTAATGTCAAAACAAAATTGATCTCGATATCATTCCACGATTTTGCAATATCTTTATTACTACTTTCCGTAATGACTATTCTTGGGGTATTTTGTTCACTGGCTAATGGATTTAACTGCAAATTTAGTACTTTACTTGCGCTCTCTTTACGAAACCAGATCAATATCTGATCATTTAAAAGACCAACTTTAAGATACATCAAGCCTGCAAATGGCAGTCGACCTTTGAATTTTTTAGCATGTGTTTCTCTGAAATTATTATCTTTAAACAGTGATTTTTCAGTATGTGCCTGTATAAATGCTACTATCTCGTAAAGTTGGGCTTTAGTAGGGCAAATTCCATTAAAACAAACATCCCCTTGATTAAATAGTGCAAAACCATCAGCATCAACCATATCCATGATGATTTCCATATGTTTCATCAATGCACAATTTACACTCTTACTTTTTAAAAGGTCAATTTTTAAATCAACTTCAGCTGTTCTTAAAATCTCGTTTCTTTCAAGTAGATTTTGCTTGAGGTAACTCTCATATTTACTCGTCGCGTTCTGAATTGCGAACGTACATAGTTTACGTTGCTGGAGGTCGATATTTTTTTCTTTACCGTGATGGGCGACCAATAGACCCCAAAAGTTGCCATCAATATGAATTGAAAAAAATAAAGCACTTACGACACCTTTTTCTGATAAAAAAATTTGATGAAGCTCTGGAACAGGGACTAGTTGGCTTTCTAATAATATGAAATCTTGTTTATTAGTATAAAATTTTTGATTGTTGTTTTTTAAATTTGGGCTATAGCGATAGGAGCACATACTATAGAATGGGAAAACTTCTTTGGGCATAAAGCTTTTTGAAAACTCCATGTCTTTGTAGTATTGTTGACCATCTAACGTATCTTCAGCTACGACGTGGCTATATCCAGTTTCTTCTATTTGAACAACAAATACGTGGTCAAAATGTAATATACGATTGATAGCATGACAGACTAGGTCCCAATTATTGGGTTGTATGGTATCAAGTAAGAAACTGAATTCGTTAATTTTCTTTGCTGAAGTATATTTTTTGAACTGTTCCTCCCATTCAATAAAAATTTGATCATCATGTAAGCTTAACTTTAAATAGACTCTTTTGTTAGCTAATTTTATTGGAATAATCTGACGTGGAATAACGTGGTCCTTAATATTCTCGATTAGTCGATGAATTTTATTTGTATGCTTACCAAAAATAGTAGGGCCTAAAGATTCTAGAGAACAATCAAGTACATGATCGATATGATCGATCTTTAGTTCTTCTAGAGCATTTTCACTAATGCCAATAATGTGCAAATTAAGATCTAATATGATGATGCTGCCGAATTGCTGGATATTAATCGTATTTTGACCTGAAATATTTAAATCGACTCTCATATAAAATATATACTCCTATAATGCCCTAAATTAACGAAAATAAATCATAACTATCAGAATGATATGATGGCTTTAAAACTTCAACTAAATTTAAGTATTTCTATGATCAATAGATAAATGACAAAAAATAAAATCACTGGAACTTTTGTGTTTTTTAATTTGCAGATTTTCAGATTTATATATTTCTTCAGATCATGTATCAACACCAGATTGACATATAAATACTAAATAAGTAACCAAGATGACGCAATATGACCACGTATTAATACGGTTGAAATCACGTATTATTTATACCGTGATAGGATCGATATTTGTAATCGATAACACGAATTATAAGGTGTTAGATACATAACATTTTTTTATAAATCTTGGGTATGCAGTCACGAGAAAAATTATATAAATCGATTATTAAAGAATATGAAGATCAAAATTTACTATTGGGAAAACTACTTCATGAATATATAGCTCAAGATTTATATGCAATACAGTTAACTTTACAGCGTTATTCAATAGAACAGGGACATTCACTACCCATTGATCAAGTCAAAGATATTATTAATGGTACGATCGGAAAGGTTCAACAAATGGCGAATGACCTTTTGCCTGTAGTGTTAAGAGATTTTGGCTTCCAAAGAGCCATAGAAGATCTATTTCTTCAATATAGTAGTACCAAAAATGAAGTTTATGTTGACAAGGCCGTCAACAATTTGGATTTTAATTTTCAGCTCAAGTTATTTCAATTGGTACAGTTTATGTTGCGAGCTTCGTTCATAACTGATAATGAGTGTATATTAGTAATTAAATTAGTGGTAAATAAGGATAATCTATTATTGGAAATGGAAGGAGTAAGTGAAAATTATACTAAAGAGCTTAAAAATTATAATAAAGAAAATATCAGAAAATTGCAAGATCGCGTAAATTTATTTGAAGGGACACTCGACATCAATACAAGTTCGGATAGAAATAAGATCGTTGTTAATGTAAAATTAAATTAATCATGATTAAAATTGTTTTGGCTGAAGATCATTTGGTCGTCCTTAATGGAGTTAAATTATTGCTTGAATCACAATCTGATCTCGAAGTTATTGATCAAGGCACAAATGGCAATATGATTTTAGAGATTTTAAAATCTGGAAATATACCAGATGTGCTTATTACAGATATCAACATGTCTGATATGGATGGGTTAGAATTGATTACTCATGTAAAAAGTGACTATCCAACAATTAAAATAATTGTCCTTTCCATGTTAAATAACGTGCAACATGTATTACAGGCTTTCCAAAATGGTGCTAATGGATATTTGGTTAAAAATGTGGGATATGAAGAAATGCTATATGCAATAAGACATGTAGCAAAGGGGGGGAAATTTATATGTGAAGAGATTAGCATGATTATGTTAGATACGCTTCAAAAATCGCCTACAGCATTTCTCAATATAGAACAGATTATGCTTAAAATTGGTTTATCGGAGCGTGAAATGGAAGTATTGGAACTCATCGGAGAAGGTTTTACAAACTTGCAGATCGCTGATAAATTGTTCTTAAGCAAACGCACAGTAGAGGGGCACCGACAAAACTTACTAGAAAAAACCGGTGTTAAAAATACAGCAGCACTTATAAAATATGCGATCAAAACAGGCTTAATGCAATAATTTTTTTCACCATAATCTCGAGGTTACTTGGGCGTATTAATACGCAATAGCTTATGATTAATGCGTATATATCGATAGATAACAAACAATAGCTTCAAAATGAAAGTTAGTTATATGTAAATCAAATTAAAAAAGAATATGAAAAAGTTCAAATTGATAACATTAACAGCATTTTTATCTTTAGGTATATTTGGTGCTTGTAAAAATAATACATCCAAAACTGATAGTGAAGGAAATAATAGTAAAATAGCACCATCGGCTGGTGATGAAACACGTTATAATTTAAGTGAGCAACAAGAAATGAGTATGCAAGGTGATACCATAAAGGTAGATTCGACTCAGAGAGATTCGATTAAGTAACTAAAAAAGCTAAGTCATGGAAAATAATTTAGATAATAAGACCAATTATTCAGAGAATGAGGTCCCACAGGAAGCACATGAAGAAAATGGCGATAAACCTGCTGCTAAAACTATACCATGGGCGATCTGGATTGCAGTTATTGTGATGATCGTCGTATTTCTTTACATGTGGCAAAAATAGTTTTTGCTTTTATGCATTCCACAACAGATCAGTTATGTTTTAAAGATTCAAGTCGTTAGCGCCGACTGATGAACAGGTTAAATAAACACAATATCTGTTGTGGAATGCTTGTTTTATTATTTGATATGCTCTTACACCCCAAATAAGAGTTACAAATTAAGGTATTTTTTTAATTCGAATTATTATGAAAGTAACAAATCAACAAAATCCTTCCTATCCACAGCCACCATTTAAAAAGCAAGATCAAATAGTACCAGGCATCTCTGCAAAAATGGATCCTGTGCCCGATCACGGAGAAAAAACATATATTGGAAATAATCTCTTAGCTGGTCAAGTTTGTTTGATCACAGGAGGTGATTCTGGGATAGGAAAAGCTACGGCTATAGCTATGGCTCGGGAAGGAGCGGATATTGCCATCATTTATCTTGACGAAATTGAAAATGAAGATGCTACAGATACTGCTGGTTGGATTGAAAAAGCGGGTCAAAAGGCTTTGTTAATCCGAGGTGATATACGCAATGAATCTTTCTGCCAATCAGCAATTCAGCAAACAGTAGAAACATTTGGTCGTTTAGATATTTTAATTAATAATGCTGCTTATCAAATGACTTACAATTCCGTTACTGATATCTCTGCAGCAGAGTGGAATAAAACTTTTGAGACGAACGTTAGTGCTATGTTCTATCTTACCAAGTATGCTAAACCTCATTTGCCAAAAGGGGGTAGTATTATCAATACGACATCTGTTAATGCTTATGATCCTAATCCTAAATTACTCCCTTACGCTGCAACAAAAGCTGCTATTCAAAATTATACTGCCAGTTTAGCGCAACAATTTTTCGAAGATGGTTCAGATATTCGTGTAAATGCTGTGGCGCCAGGTCCGGTATGGACACCTTTAATTCCAAGTACGATTCCAGATCATGAAAAGTTTGGAGCGAATACACCTATTGGTAGACCAGGCCAACCAGCTGAAATTGCACCAATTTATGTATTCTTAGCCTCACCCGCTGCATCCTATATTTCTGGAGCTACCATTCCTGCCACTGGAGGACGTGTGACGATTTAATGATAAAATGTTTTACCTAAAAAGGCTAGTATCATTGGGATACTAGCCTTTTTAGGTAAAGCGCAATAATGATTTTTGATTATAATGTTCCTCTCGCTGCTGATAAACAATCATCAGCATATTTCAGAATATGATCCTTGTCCTGAGCTGAAATTTTCTTTTCCAAAAATGCTTTTTCAACATCAGTTCTATCTTCTAATATATCTTTCTCTGCCTCAATGATATTATCATTAGTTTTAGCATTAATACGGTCTACGATCGATTTGCCTAGATCAGAACAAAGTTCTTTCGCTTTACTATTTGACAAAGCAGGCATAGCTATCTTAGCAACAGCTGCATTTGCAGCTGCCATATTCGAATAAATAGTTTTTTCTAAATCAATATGAGCAGCTTTATCAGAAGCTTTTTCAGCATCAGATGCCGCATCTTGTGCTTTTTCTTCTGTTTTTTCCATAGCATTCTCTGCCTTCTCTTGTGGAGTATTGTTATTACATGAGTAAAGCAATGCCCCTGACAACATCATTGATAAAAATGTTACTTTTTTCATAATATGTGATTTTAATAAATTTTTCTCTAATTAAATATGAATTTGACCTTCTCTGCCTTGATCTTCCAAATCTCCACCTACAGACTTAATTAAGGTAATGGCATATGATATCAACTTGTGATGTTTCGTATCCCAATAATGAGCATGTTCAGGCTTAATTTTGAATAAAATAATATTGGGATCTGTGCGACCTTTTTCAAACCATCCTTCAACAAATTTATTCCAGTATTTATCTATTCTACTTTGATCATCCACTATCTCAGCGTTTCCAAAAAGAGACAGATATTTCATAGATGACGGATCTGAAAAATACAGCTGAACCTGTTTGTTCAATTTAATGTTTCTGTACTTATCGCTATCTTTAGATGCAAGAAACCAGATATTACCTTGATCATCTACTTCCTGTACACTCATGGGAGTGGACTCGAAAGGGGGGTGATTAAGATCAGTACAGAAAAAGCAAAAATTAATACCTTCTGCAAGTTCTTTAATTTTTTTTATCGCTTCCTCCCTTTGATTTATATTTTCTTGACTCATATGTATATAATTATATTAAAATTTGATAATTTAAAAATTGTGCGTTTTGAATTTTAACAGCTAAATAGCCAGCTGCTCTATTATGCTTTTTGACGTACTTAAGAATTTTAAAACGCTTATTGAAAAAGTGAATTATGTATGGACAACATCATTGATTCATAGATTTTTTTTACATCCTATAAATCCCAATACATTCTTTTTAGCAGGATCATTTTGACAATATTTCCAAACTAACAATGCCACTAGTGCACCACCAATCCAGAATATATTGTTGTTTTTTTTTGTCTTTTTATCCTTCTTAAAAGCGTCCTTACCATAACGATGGGGTGAAGTACCGCTACTTTCGTTAACTTGTTCAAATTCGTCTTTTAACTTCGAGTTTTTCATAATAGAATCTTTTATTTAAATATTGAATTTCATTAATTAAACAATCAAAAGACCTAAAATGTTTGTTTTTCTATTAGAAATACATCCACTGCTTATGCGATTCAGAAATTATGATATGATTATAAATGGACATGACGAAGGGAAACCTTGTCATATGATTTCGATTTTAACCCAATGAAATGTGTGAGTACAGATCATGTTGAGTGAATAATATTTAAATGAGGTATCTATTCAATTTCATAATTTAAGAAAATACACTGGTGGTAGTGCCCTAAAATAATGAATATGTAGAAGAGAAGGAGAGTGGAGAGGATAGTATTATTATAAAATAATTTCAAAAAGACTGAATGATCCCTCTTTATAGTGCTCGGGTAGAGCTGGTGTCCAATTTATTTGACTGATTCCTTTATAAGTAAAACCGCAACTCATGTAATAGTTATTTATTTTATCATTACCACTATGCGTATCGAGTCTAATATATTTTTTATCACTATTCCGTGCATATTCTTTAGCCCATGAGACAATCTTTTTTACATATGAATTTCCTCTAAAAAGTGGATTGGTCGCTATTCGATGAATATAGATTGATGAGTCATTCGCAGATTCTTTCCATATGATGTCATCTTTAAATGTCAGAACGAATGTACAAGCTAAAACATTTTCTTCTAAGATAACAAAATGTCTATCTTCATCGATCTCTTTCTGTACCTGAGCTACTTCAAATCCTTTCCAGCCTTTATTGCCTACCTTTAACTTATAAGCAGAGGCCTGTTCGTATATGTTGAATATATCCGTTATATCGTTAGCTGTGCTGTTTCTTATTTCCATCGTTTGCGTAATATAGTCTTAAATCATTTTTCCTTATTAATAGGATAGTCCTTTGATCATTTCCGACAAATATATTTAAATTTTTTATGGACAGACTATATTCGTTATATGTTAATGCATATAAAGTTAACGAACACGTAAAATTAGATCTTGTGTCTATGATGCAAAAGAAGTCTTTTTGTCTTTCCGGTCTTGATTTAATACGCAGCCGTCCATCGCAAAATCCTAACCAATAAAAAAAAGAAACAGATCTAGTTTGAGAGTTTTAAATATAAATATCCTTGATTTTTTTTATATTTATCATGATAAATATAAAACTTGTCATATATCAGTGGTATATCATGACATCTTAAACTTAGCAATTTAACTTATGGAAGGACTAATTGGAATTACTGCAAAAATAATAATTGCTTTAGTAGCATTAGAACATATATATATATTATGGTTAGAAATGTTCGCCTGGGAAACTAAAGGTAAGGAAACATTTAAATCTTTACCCGCGCACCTATTTAAAGAAACAAAGACATTAGCGGCCAATCAGGGGCTCTACAATGGATTTTTATCGGCGGGACTTATTTGGTCTCTATATATAAGTGATGTCATTTGGCAGAGTCAAGTAGCGCTGTTTTTTCTAGGTTGTGTTTTCATTGCCGGAGTATACGGTAGTGCGACAGCAGGAAAAAGCATCTTTTATAAGCAAGCAGTTCCAGCTTTAGTGGGTATTATATTGGTTCTACTAAGTTGAATTTGAGCAGTCGTAATCAATGGCACTGACATTAAGTTGAGTCATCAGTTATGACAGTAACCAATTTATATACGTGTTTTACATGTTATATGAAGTGGGTGGATGTAATAGGAGTCGAGCTATCTGTTTTTAAAGGTTTTTTTATCAATAATCGATACCTTCGAGCGGTTAAAGACGTAAGAATTATTGTATTATTTATCCTTATCTTTAAACTATAAAAGCATGAATGAAAAACAAATTGATCACTTATAAAAGTAACTCATATCTCATGGATTATTCTCAATTGATAAAGGAAACTGCAGCATATGTAGGAAAGTATATGGGTGATCATGATCTTTCAAAATTAAGCTTCCATAATAGTGACCATACAGAAGAAGTGGTGGAAGCGGCGCGAACAATGGCATCTTATTATAATTTAGATGAACATGATACCGCAATTGTTACACTATCTGCCTATTTTCACGACCTTGGTTATTGCGTGAATGGTAAAGAAAGTCATGAAGAGAGAAGTGCAGATATAGCTGAAAAGTTTTTCAGGGAAAAAAATGTAGACATTCCTATGATCAGTGCCATTCGCGGATGTATATTAGCAACAAAATTACCTCAATCTCCTCAAAATTTATTAGAAGAAATTGTCTGTGATGCCGACTTGTTTCATTTAGGCAGTGATCGATTTGATGCTCGCAACAAACTAATGCGACAAGAGGTAAAAGCCTGCGGTTATCAGGTCAATAAAGAGGACTGGAGAAAAGGTACTCTCCAGTTAATGGAAAGCCATCATTATCATACGGACTATGGTCGTAAATTTCTGGATCACAAGAAAAAGCAAAATATGGCAACTTTAAAACAAAAAAAAGAATCTGATACAACCGAGTTGGAAAAAAAAGAAAATAAAAAAAACCATAAAAAGGAGCATCAAGCAGAACAGAAAGGTAATAGACCCGAACGCGGTATTGAGACGATGTTCCGAATAACTTCTACCAATAATCAGCGTTTAAGTGATATGGCAGATAATAAATCGAATATCTTAATCACTGTAAACTCCATTATACTATCGGTTGTCATTGCCTTACTACTGCGTAAGTTAGATAGTAATGCCCATTTGATATTTCCCACAGCAATATTGTTATTTACCAGTTTGGCGACTATGGTGATCGCTATTTTGGCAACACGGCCATCTGTTCCAAATGGCAAATATACAGATGAAGACCTGAAGAATAAAAAAGTTAACTTACTGTTTTTTGGTAATTTCTATAAAATGAATTTAGAAAGCTATAGCAGTGGGATGAAACTGATTATGGAAGAACGCGAATACCTGTATAATACCTTGATAAAAGATGTCTACTCACAAGGAGTAGTACTAGGTCGTAAATTTAAATTACTGCGACTAGCTTATAATATATTTATGTACGGTTTAATTGTATCTGTATTTGCATTTCTTGTTGTCGTTATTCTCAATGCTTAGATTTTATAGGTTGCAGGTATGTCAACAAATAAATTGAAAAGCTTACATTTCAAAAACAGTTATAAACTCGTAGAAATGATAAAAATTTAAAAATTGTAGGATTGAGTCATGAACATATCATAACTTTTATGACTTTTACATACTAATGAAGACATTTTGAATTACTGAAAATGAATAATAGAAAATACCTGTTGATCTTACTGCCTTTCGTGTGCTTGTTTTTCTTTTCAGCATGTGCTCAGCATCATATTGTTTACCCAAGTCCAAAGGGTTTTGATTTAAATAATGGAGAGAAGCTGTTTGTTCCAGATGCGCTTCATGAATTATCTGGAATAGCGTTTCCAGAGGAAAGTTCTAACCATATCTTTGCAAATGAAGATGAAAATGGAATCGTATATTTTTTTGCGCCAGGGGAGAAAAAACACCAGGAAATTAAATTTGCGAAGAAAGGAGATTATGAAGATATCGCGATCAGCAATGGTTTTATTATGGTACTTGAAAGCAATGGATCTATTTATACATTCCCCTATACCGATCTGCTTCAGCAAAACGCAGAAAGTGTCAAGGTCGGGAAACACATTATTCCCAAAGCAGAATATGAGTCTTTAGCAGCATCGCCAATGGATAGTTTACTCTATGTTTTATGTAAGAAATGCGCGGTTGATAATAAATCAAAAAGTCTTACAGGTTATATTTTGGCGATTTCTAAAGATGGTGATATTTCACTAAAAAGCGAATTTCAAATTAATGAGCAGCAAATTGATCATTTTAGTAGTTTAAATGGGAAGAAGTTTCGTCCTTCTGCGATGACCAGAAATAAAAAAACGAATCAATGGTATATCCTTTCTTCTATTAATAAAATGCTGGTCGTGACTGATGATAAATGGGAGGTAATTGGTGCCTATCCTTTAAATCCAGCTATCTTCAATCAACCAGAAGCAATTGCTTTTGATCATGCGGGCAATCTATTTATTGGCAATGAGGCTGGAGATAAAAATGGAAAAGCAACATTATTGAAATTTAAATTAAATTGATCACATGTTGAAAAATTGGTTTGTTCTTTTTTTATCATGTCTCACGATCCAAGCTTTTGGACAAGACAGTGTCGTAAATAGGGTCATCTTTATCGGTGATGCAGGTGAAATGAATTTTAAACAAGAAACCATAATACCTCATGCTGCAGCGCTAATTATTAAAGGAAGGAGCACAGTAATGTACCTCGGTGACAATATTTATCCAAAAGGAATGGGACTTTCGGGTAGTAAAGAGGAGCTAGAGACTGCAGCCATTCTACGTTCTCAGTATGAACCTATGCGAAAAGCAGGTGCGCCAGTATATTTTATTCCGGGCAATCATGATTGGGATCGATCTGGAAAAGATGGGCTTGCAAAGATTAGAGCTCAAGGACAATTTTTAGCATCACAAAAGGATTCTCTTTTACGTTTAATTCCATCAAATGGTTGCCCTGATCCGGTAGAAATACCAATTTCAGAGCATATGGTTATGATTGCATATGACAGTGAGTGGTGGTTATTTCCTTATAAAAAGAATGATGGAAGTATGGGGTGTGACTGTAATTCTGAGGCAGAAATATTGGAGAGATTGCGTAAAATACGCGATAAAAATAAAAATAAAACCATATTAGTAACTTCGCATCATCCTTTTTATTCCTACGGTGTACATGCTGGTTATTATTCATGGAAAGATCATATCTTTCCACTTACGATTTTGAATAAAAATTACTACTTACCTCTACCTGTTATAGGGTCGCTGTATCCTTTATTACGATCTACCGCATTTTCAAATCCAGAAGACATGAATCATGCCGCATACAAGCACTTGAAGCAAAGTGTCAAGGAAGTATTTAATGGATTTCCTAACTACTTGTATATTTCCGGACATGACCATGGTCTCCAATTCATTAAAGCGGATGGTCAGTATCAAATTGTTAGTGGTTCAGGTTCAAAAAGCTCATCTATAAAAGGAAATAATCATTTGCTCTATAAGAATTCAATGCAAGGTTTTGTGACTGTCGATATGATGCTCGATAGAAGTACACAAATAACTTATTATACTTATGAGAATAAAGGCATAAAGAAGGATTTTACCTATAATATTCCATTTAAAAATAGTAACTATTAAATATTACAAAGAATTCAAGCATCCAAAATACATGATAACTCAGTTTTTGCTGTTGGTTATTATCCATTAAGCTAATCCTTTAAGAATAGTACATATTCTTTTTTGTTGGAGTCTTGTACTGGAATCTTGATTTTAATTTATAAAATATGCAATCAGCATTATTCAACATTATTAGCGACGAAGAAGATCAATTCCCTATTATTGAAACTCACCTCTCGTTTGAACCATTTCTAAAATATCTGAAAAGAAGATATAACGATGAACTTTTAATAAGGAGGGATTTTTTAACACATGTATTGCATGATTTTGATAACGCTCTTGCAGCGCATGGACCTGTGAATAATGATAACATATTTAAATTCGAACAGGAATTACAACTGATCCATGCGACTCTCAATCCTCTTTTGTCCGATTATGAAGATAACTACTGGGCTATAGGATTTCCATTAGGAAAAACGATATGTTATGGAACGAATAAATTTTACACATTACTGAAGCAGTATAAGTGTGAAAATCAACTTGATGTAGTAGATTGTTCTGATGCTTTTAATGATAAAATGGAGATGTTATATTCATTTATCCTAGAAAGATTATACGGAATAAAATCAAGCAAGCACTTTGAGATCATTCATTCATTTACAGATGACACTTCGGGCTTAGAAAAATATTATAGGATCAATATTGACCATACTTTTGTCGAGGTACAGGTCATCGGGGAACTACCATTTTTTGATCGATCTAAAGTAATCGATGGGTTTTCAAAAACTTTAAATTTTGAAATCATAAAATCATTAATTCCACTAGAAATGATTCGAATGGAAGGTTTTTCAATTTTATCGGTCACAGATATTACAGAACAGCAGGCTTTAGAAAATATCAAAAACATCATTATTAAAGGCATTGATGAAAAAGATTCATATGAACATGTAATTACTGCTTTAAAAACACTTTCAGGAAATTCGGAAATTGATTTTTCGTTATTGCCCTTTTTTAATTTAAATGATCAGGTGGTGTTTGATTTCAAAGAAAGGAAGACATCAGCATTGCTCGATTTAATAAAAGAAAATAACACAAGTCAGCAACGTATTCAAGAATTGTTAGATCAATTTATTCAGAATCCTCAAATTTTAGTGTTCGATGGGAAAGAGGATATCGCTGATAAAACAATTTCATTTTTTTGGGATAGGTTGAAAGATCTTGGCATTCAAAGTTATGCTCTAATTCCAATCGCTCACAATAAAGAAATCGTCGGAATTATTGAGGTTTTTACAAGAACTGATGCAATTTTAGAAGACCAAATACTGGCTCGTATCTTTAGAGCAAGTACCCTGCTTGCCCAGTTATTGAAAGATGAAATTGTCGAATTCCAGACCCAGATCAATGAGGTGATCAAGGAAAAATTTACATCCTTACAATCCGCGGTGCAGTGGAAATTTAATAAAGAGGCTTGGGAATATTTACAACGGATTGAACAAGATAAACCTAAACCTGTTATTGGTGATATCAAATTTGAACAAGTTTATCCTTTATATGGAGCCGTAGATATCAGAAATTCAACCGTTGAAAGAAATAGAGCTGCATTTCAGGATATGATCGTTCATCTTGAACTACTGGAAAATGTTTTGATTCAGCTAAAAAGCCTAAATAATATTGTTATACTAGATGAAATGATTTTCAATTGCCGTAGATGGCACCAAGAACTCAATGAAGAGTTAATGGATATTATTCAGATTCAACTCAATGACTTTTTCAATCAGCATGTGACTGAAGTGTTGACCTACTTCAAAGAAAACTCAGAGCAAGCACATGGAATTATTTCTGAATATGAAAGGGCCATTCATCCCGTACACGGGATTGTATTCAAAAATCGTAATGTCTTAGAAAGATCGATTCAAATTATAAATAGTGGAATCAGTGGTTATCTTGAATTGTTTGACAAGGAACTACAAAATTCTTATCCTTGTTATTTTGAAAAGTTCAGATCTGATGGTGTTGAATATGATATTTATATTGGACAGTCAATTGCTCCCGATAAAAAGTTTAATGAGATATACCTCAAAAATATTCGCCTTTGGCAATTAACATCTATGGCTGCGATCGCAAAGATTACCCATAGTTTGTTGGATCAGATGGAAAAACAATTATTTACGACCCAACTAATTTTTGTTAATGCTACGCTTATTGATATCACTTTTAGAACAGATGAGCATCGATTCGACGTTGAAGGAGCATACAATATTCGGTATCAGATTATTAAGAAAAGAATTGACAAGGTAACGATCAAAGGTACAAATGATCGCCTAACCCAACCGGGTAAAATTGCCATTGTCTATTTTACAAAACGTGAAGAGAAAGAGTATATTGGGTATATTCAATATTTACAAAAGAACGGTACCTTGTTGGATGATATGGAAGAGCTGGAACTAGAAGAACTGCAAGGTGTGAAGGGCTTGCAAGCATTGAGAGTTGGTATTCAGTTGAACTAGGTCTCATATTTAGGTGCAAATACAATTTATATTTTAAGTGAGTAGTGTTTGATAACCAGTGCTCAGTATCTGGAATATCATATTTTAAAAACGAATGAATGATCGCATCAAATAAATGGTCGATTGACCCTAGTCATAGTGAAGTGTCTTTTAAAGTGAAACATTTAATGATCACTACGATAACGGGTTATTTCGAAAAATTTACACTTGAGCTGGAAACTCATAATGACAATTTTAATACGGCTAAAAACATTGAATTTGCTGCCGAAATTAATTCAATTAATACCAATGATAAACAAAGAGATGAGCATTTAAAATCCGCTGATTTTTTTAATGCAAATGTATATAGTCATTTAAGGTTCAGGGGAAGTAAATATCAGGGAGCTAATAGCCACGCCGTATTAACTGGTGCATTAACGATTGGTTCCATTACTCAAACAGTTAAGTTGGAGGTTTCATTTGGAGGAATCGTTATGGATAGTTATGGTCAAACTAAGGCCGGTTTTTCACTAAGTGGTTCATTGAGCCGTAAGAATTTTGGTTTAACCTGGGATGCTGTAACCGAAGCCGGTAATATTGTTGTCAGTGATGAAGTTCGGATCAATGCTGAAATTCAGCTTATCAAACAAATAGAGGTGTAGAAGTCCGCTATAGGTGGCCAATAAGCGATATGGATATGATCAAATGGCTTATTGTTTTAATTGTAATAAATTGTCATCATGATAAAGATATACCACAATAAATTGTGTAGTAAAAGTTGTGCTGCATTGGATTTGTTAATGAGTAAACATGTCGAATTCAATATACAAGAATATATAAATGATGTGCCCAGTAAGGACGAAATGAAAAATCTATTGGCTATACTCAAAATGAAGCCACTTCAGTTAATTAGACATCATGAAACTATATTTCAAGAAAACTTCAAAGATCTTATACTTACGGATAATGAATGGATCGATGTCATGTTGCAACATCCCATTCTTATCGAACGACCCATCGTAGTAAAGAATGGTCAAGCTGTTATTGGTCGTCCAATCGAAAATATAATGAAGCTATTACAAGAGTTTTAGAGCCGTATTTTTCAATCCCATTATGAGAAATGAATACAATAGGGTAATGAATACGATGTTATCAATGAAAAAGTACCAAAAGTATGACAATGACCGCATGCAATATTTAAATCAATAGCCAGTCTGAACTTTGTGTAGGGCTCAAAAAATCAGTTCGTGGGGGCAGGTCTAAATATGGATATTTAACTTTAGAAAGGTATAATCCGACTGGATAGGCTGGGTTTAATATTTTTGGTACATCTAATGTTATTAAATGATTTTCAAATTCATCAATACTCAATTCACCAACAGCTATTTTCAACAATTTACCTGTTATAATACGAATCATTTTTCCTAAAAAGCGATTACTAGCTATATTAAAACGAATCCGATCCCCTTTTGTATTTACATATATTCCGGTCGACGATACTTGACATAGGGTATGCTCATTTTTATCAGGATGAGTACAAAAGGGACGAAAATCTTTGTATTTAAGTAACACTTTAGCGGCCTCGCTCATTTTTTGCAGATCTAAATTTGGATATAAGTATAAAGAACTTTGATTGCTTAAGAAAGGATCTTTATACGTATGTATAAAATAATCGTATTCTCTATGTATAGCGTCAAAACGAGCATGAGGTTTGCCGTCCATTTTTATAATATCGTAAACAGCGATATTGGTAGGAAGAGCTTTGTTTAATCGATAAAGTAAATCAAAATCACATTCTTTTTCCATATCGGCATGAAAAAAATATTGACTGGCATGTACTTGAGCATCCGTACGTCCACATCCAAATATAGTGGTTTGTACTTTTAAAATTTTAGAAAGCGTAGTTTCTAAAACTTCCTGTACACTCTTGACATCTGGTTGTCTTTGCCAACCGCTGTAATCTTGACCTTGATAGGCAATATGGAAAAAAAATCTCAATTTACTTTTGTATATAATACAATTTTACGCAAAAATGCTAGTATAATATTCATTTAGGAGTTTTTTATTATCCAAAAATTGAATGATATCCCATCATATGGAGGGAGATAGGTAGAACCGAAACAGTTCAGTATCGAACACCTGTTAATCATTTTGGATGGAAGAAGATTTTGTTTACAAGATAGTAGATGCCAATTAAGGAATTTTTATAATTGGACAGATGCAATTTAGTTATAAATGTATTATCTGTCCAATGATGAAAGAAGAGATTGTTAACGTGTGCTCAATGCCTCGATTGATTCTGTGACTTGTTCTAAAATTTCGAAAGCAACTTCCGCCATTCGATTGCCTTGACTATCAAGTAGGGGATTCACCTCCACAAGTTCTAAACAGATTACTTTTCCTGAAGCAATGATTTCCTGAAGTATTTCGGTAATTTCTGCTGGATCAAATCCCTTAGGAACTGGGGTTCCAGTTCCATTAGAAATTAATTCACTATCCATACTATCAACATCAAAAGAGACATAGACGATATCACATGCTGCTAATTGTTGTAATGCATCGGCAACACAGACTTTGATACTCCTATTTCTGACCTTTTCAACTGGATATTTTTTGATGGCTAGTTTCTCAATTAAATTTTCTTCTGGTGGTTCTGTATCACGGACTCCAAAATAGATCAGATGTTCTGATCTCAATTTAGCATTTGAAGTTCCAATCGATTTTAGTTTATTCCAATATTTTTTAGTTTCCTCGTCAATGTCATTGATTTGATTTTCAAGATTATCAATGCCTAGTACAGCCGCTAAAGGCATACCGTGTAGATTGCCTGAAGGAGTAGTATAGGGAGCGTGTAGATCAGCATGCGCGTCAATCCATATAACCCCTAAGGTTTTATCAGGAAAAGCTGATTTTATACCACTAATAGTTCCAATTGCTGATGAATGGTCTCCCGAGAATACGAGTGGAAATTTTTCTTCTAATAAACAATCTTCCACGGATATCGCTAATAGCTTGCACTGTTGTAACACCTGTTTGATCCGTCTTCCAAATGGATAAATGAGTGGATCATAGATGGTACCATTGCGTGTCTGTATATCGACGTAAGTGTATGTATTAAAATACTGACTCCCTTTGTTAATTGCAGCAATTTCTATGGCGTCAATACCGAGGTCAGAACCTCGAGTTCCTGCACCAATATCAGATCTGTTTTTAATTAATTGAATCGCTCTTTTCATGAATATTTAGGAAAAGTGTTTTAGGGATTTCTCAATTATTTTTAAACTTTCCTCGATCTGTTCTTGTGTCATAACCAAAGGAGGGGCTAAGCGAATTTTATTGCCATGGGTCGGTTTCGCCAATAATCCATTTTCCTTAAATTTTAAACAAATTTCCCAAGCTAGATCGTCTTCCTCTTCACTATCAATAACGATCGCATTTAATAATCCTTTGCCTCTGACTTCTGTGATGATGGGACATCTGGTCATCATTTCTTCAAGGCCATTTCTAAATAACTGACCCATATTTTCGGCATTCGCGGCCAAATGCTCATCAAGCACGACTTGGAGTGCTTCCATGGATACTGCGCATGCCAAAGGATTACCTCCATATGTTGAACCATGCTCTCCCGGTTTAATGGTTAACATAATCGCATCGTCTGCCAAAACAGCAGAGACAGGAAGTACACCTCCCGATAATGCTTTTCCTAAAATCAATAGGTCGGGCTTAGTACTGTCGTTGTAACCATCGATATCGTAAGAGGCCAACATATTGCCTGTTCGTGCAATCCCTGTTTGGATTTCATCGACAATAAATAGTACATTGTATTTTTTACATATTGCTTTTATACGAGCTAGATAGTCATGATCTGGCACGATGATACCAGCCTCTCCTTGAATAGGTTCAACAATAAATCCGGCTATATTTGCATCATTTTCTAATAAATTTTCAAATGCATCCACATCGTTATAAGGCACTTGAAGCACACCTTCTAGAAATGGTCCAAAATCTTTTTTTGCAGAATCATCGGTAGAAGCCGAAATAATGGAAATTGTCCTGCCATGGAAATTGCCCTGAGCAAAAACAATTTTAGCTTGGTCTTTAGCAATACCTTTAACGAGATAAGCCCATTTTCGACAGAGCTTCATGGCTGTTTCTACAGCTTCTACTCCAGAATTCATGATTAATGCTTTGTCATAACCAAATAGTTTGCAAATGTATTCCTCAAAATTACCCAGTTGATCACTGTAGAAGGCCCTAGAAGTAAGGGTCAGTTTTTCTGCCTGTTGCTTTAATGCTTTAATAATTCTTGGATGACAATGTCCTTGATTTACGGCAGAATAGGCAGAAAGAAAGTCGTAATAGCGACGATCTTCTACATCCCAAACAAATACACCTTTTCCTCTCGACAAGACAACAGGAAGTGGATGGTAATTATGTGCTCCATATTTACTTTCCTTTGCAATGAAGGCATTGCTTTTCGTTTCATTTGTTAAATCATTCATAGTATTGGAATTATCAAATAAATGTACAATATTTAAACTAATTAATCCATGAAAAGTTAAATTAAACTTTTTGTTTGCATTAAAATGTGTAATTTAACTTATTCATTCCAGCATATAGAAAAGTAAACTATGAGTCAATTAGATGATTTTGACAGACAGATTTTGAAACATTTGGAGGCAGATGGACGGATGGCTTATTCAGCTATTGCTGCCATATTAGGAGTTTCCAATACCATGATTCATCAACGAATTACGCGATTAATTGATCAGGGAATTTTAGTAGGGATTAAACCTGTTTTAAATGAAAAAAAACTGGGGTATGATTGGGGAGCTTTTACTGGTATCTCCCTGGAAAAGGATCATGATTCTAAAAGAATTATTGAAGAATTGCAAAAAATACCGGAAGTGACAGAATGTTACTATATCACAGGAAATTATACGCTTTACTTAAAAATTATAGCGAAAGACCATGAGCACATGAGACAGTTATTATATGATAAAATAGATAGTATTCCCGGGATTTCAAAAACGGATACCATCATTGAGCTGGGGTGTGCGTTTAAGCGAAATATCATCTTGTAAATATCCGGCACTTTTTATTTTGGATCGCCCTATTCGATAAGCGATACACAACTGTTTGTAAAAGACCTATCGATCTGCCTTTGGTTTTTGATTAGAGGTCATGTATTGGATTCTTTGAGTTGATTGAATAAAAAAGCGCTCAAATAATTGCATTTAACTAGGGATCAGTACTAAAAAAGGAACATGTAAAATAAAGACCAATGAAAACTTTATTAAAAACATGTGCAACAGCAGCCCTTATCGTCATATCCATATGCACAATGGCTGATGGTAGGCCTGAAAAAAGGACTATCAATCTTTCAATGGCAAAATTGGCCCTAGATCATTATTTAGAAGTCATTACAGAGGGAGAATCTATTGGATTGGAACAATTATTTGCTCCAGAATTCTGCCAACGGATACAAACTGAAAAATCCAAAAGTCACAGTCGTTCCGAAATTATTAACTTTTTAAAAAAGCAGCGAGGAGAAAAATTAAATTGCATCACTTCTTACCAAGTATTGGAACAGTGCCCAAATTCTATGATTGCGAAAGTTACTTTGAAATTTGAAAATTTTACCATGACAGATCTTGTTACCTTAATTAACGAAGACGGTGCTTGGAAAGTCCTTACGTCGGTTCATACCTATCAATAAGCTGATGATTTTACCCTCATTAATTTTTTGAAAATCGATTTCAATTAAACTATACCAACAATCAATCATATGTTTAGTTAGTAAAGCCCCGTCGTGAGATGCGGCTTTTTTATTTTAAGTCAGCAGCCTATTTTTGCGATCGCGACATACAATTCATTTTGCAGTAAATATTAAGTAAGAATACTACTCATATTGTGAGGGATGCATGATGGAGTAGATGACCTATTATATTTTTTTAATAACATAAAAAAAGGAGCTATCTCATTTAAGATAGCTCCCACGTTAAAAAGAGTAATCAATTATTTTAATTGGAATTTACTTTCTAATAAATCTTGAGAATTTTTACCGATATATAGGATAAAATCTCCAGGCTCAGCTACAAATTTTAAGTCATTATTATAAAATTTCAGTTCTTCCTCAGAAACTGTAAAGTTGACTGTTGTAGATTCGCCAGCCTTTAAAAATACTTTTTTAAAACCTTTTAATTCTTTGACAGGACGTGTAATTGAACCAACAACATCTTTAATATAGAGCTGAACAACTTCCTCACCATCATATTTACCCGTATTACTCAATGTGACAGACGCTTGGATAGATTGTCCTGCTTTAATAGAAGATTTGTCTAATTTTAGATCAGAGTAATCGAATGTAGTGTAACTTAATCCATATCCAAAAGGAAAAAGTGGGCTGTTGATCACATCGATATAATTAGATCTAAATTTTTGAAAGGATCCGCCTTCAGCCAAAGGTCTACCTGTATTTTTATGTGCATAATAAATGGGCATTTGTCCAACATTTCTAGGGAAGGTAGCTGTTAGTTTTCCAGACGGATTTACATCACCAAATAATACTTCTGCAACAGCAGCTCCTGTTTCAGATCCTCCAAACCAAGCATTTAAGATCGCTGGAACGTGTTCATTTTCCCAAGTTAAGGTCATTGGTCTACCTGCAAATAAGACGAGTACGACGGGCTTACCTGTTTTTAATAATTCCGACAAAAGACGTTGTTGTATCGCAGGAATACCAATTTCTGTACGGCTTGAGCTTTCACCAGACATCTCCGATGATTCACCTAATGCCGCTACAATAACATCTGCTTGGGCAGCGATCTGTAAAGCCTCAGCAACAATTTCAGATTCAGGTCTATTGTCTCTCGGTATCGTACGGCCAAACATAGTCGCATGTTCCTGATATACGGCATCTTCTAGCAAGTTTGAACCTAAGTGCGTTACGATTTTCACTTGATTGCCTAAAACAGATTGCATGCCTTCGACTAGGGAAGGAGTATTGACTAAGTCAGAACTTACTGACCATGTACCCACCATATTTGCTCGCGTATTTGCTAAAGGTCCTATAACAGCCACAGTACCTTTTTTCTGTAAAGGCAGAAGTTGGTTGTCATTTTTTAACAGCACAAAAGATTTTGTAGCGGCATCGCGTGCAACTTTTAGATTTGCAGGTGTCAATAACTCAGTTTGAGCACGATCTTCATTGCAATAGCGGTAAGGGTCTTCAAATAAACCTAACTTATATTTCGCTTCCAACACCAATCGACAAGCGCGATCAATATCACTTTGTGAGACTTTGCCATCTTGGAGTGACTGCTTTAAAGTGTTCAGAAATCCTTCAGATACCATATCCATATCTACACCTGCTTTTATAGAAAGTGCCGATACTTGTTTTAAATCTCCTAAACCGTGGTCGATTAACTCAGAAATTCCAGTATAATCTGTTACAACCATACCATTAAATCCCCATTCTTTGCGAAGAACATCAGTAACTAACCATTTATTAGCCGTTGCTGGTGTTCCATTGATATCATTAAATGAAGTCATTACTGTTCCAGCTCCAGCTTCTACAGCTGCTTTATAAGGAGGGAAGTATTCATTATACATACGGTGAAGACTCATGTCGGTCGTATTATAATCTTTTCCCGATTCAGCAGCTCCATATAGTGCCCAGTGCTTTACACAAGCCATCATGGTATTTACTGCTGTTAGATCATCGCCTTGATATCCTTTGACCATTGCTCTTGCAATTTGAGAGCCTAAATAGGGGTCTTCTCCAGAACCCTCAGAAATTCGTCCCCAGCGTGCATCTCTAGAGATGTCAACCATTGGAGAGAATGTCCAATTGATTCCGTCTGCGGTAGCTTCCTGTGCTGCTATACGCGCAGTTTTTTCAATTAAAGGTATGTCCCATGTGGCAGAAAGCCCCAGTGGAATTGGAAAAGTCGTTTTGTATCCATGGATGACGTCAAGACCAAATATCATCGGAATTTTTAATCTTGTTTTATTGACAGCAAGTTCTTGAGCAGCGCGAATTTTTTTAGGTGTAGTCATAGAAAAGATTCCACCAATTTGACCAGCTGCAATTTTTGCTTCAACTCCAGTGCTAGCCGTAGTACCTGTGGTTACCTCGCCCGCAGTAACTAAGTTTAGCTGACCAATTTTTTCATCTACTGTCATTTTTTTCATCAGTTCAGAGATAAACTTATCCATTTTAGGATCTTGTTTTTTCGCTGGCTGTGTGAAAGCCAGTGTCGGAACCAATGCAACAGCGACTAATAAGGAAGTCCATTGTTTCATGTTCTAATAGTTATTGTGTGTGAATAATGTGTATTATAGCTTTGGGCTTTTAAAACCTAAATTTTTTAATCCTGCTTTAATCTCAGGAGCTTGCATAAACAAGTTCCAAATTAAACCAGTTCTGTAATTCTCGATCATGACCACTATCGGTCCTTGATCGATGGCTAGATAGCGTTGTGGGTACCAGTTTTCTGTTTCAGAAAAAGCATCGTAAAATCCATACTTACCAAAAAGCTCTGTACCTTTTTGCTCATAGAAGTAGTGCATTGCCTTCAAGCTTTCTTCAGGTGCGTAAGGGATGGATGAAAGTGCAGCTGTAGGAGAGATGACCCCTTTATCATTGTCTGGATGATGAGCATCATACCCCTTGACAGAATAACTCGCCGTTAGGCCCCAAGAGTTTTCACCATATCCTTTAAATTGATGAGGATTTTGTTTAGCGTACTCAATATTGATTTTAGTGTGATTGACATTGACTTTCCAATAATCAGCATATTGATCCTGTAGTCCTTTTGGATTTAGTCCTAAATATGAATAATGGGACCAAAATAGAGGACCTACCGCATGTTCAGGAGCATTATGTTTCAAAATTAACGGTATTCCATATTTTTCGCCTGTAGATACTATTGCTCCACTTCTTGCCCAACCTTTATGGTAAGTAGAAGCTGGGATAGGATGGGTTGGTGAACTTGCTGCAAGCACATAACTGATTAGACACTCATCATAACCTTGGATAGCATGATTCATTCCCCAGCCATGTGTTGGACTCCAGTGCCAGTACAGCACATCTTGGCCATTTCTAAAGAAATCCCAATCAATTCCTTTCCACAAAGCGTCTGCTTTCTTAGCAACTTGCTGCTGCTGGTCGTTACCATTTTGATAATATTCGCGAAGACAGATTAACGCTTGAGCCATAAATGCTGTCTCAACGATATCAGCTGCATCATCTTGATTTCCAAAAACCTTCGATTTCCCAGTTGGACCATCTATCCAATGCGACCAAGCACCGTGATAACGATCTGCTTTTGCTAGAAAATCTACAATACGATCAAACCTTTTAGTTGCTTCATCGGCAGAAATAAAACCACGTTCCGCAGCAACAATTGTAGCCATGATGCCAAAACCAGAACCGCCGACGGTGACAACATTAAAATCATTCAGTGGATATTGTCCATCTAGGTGTATTCTTTCTCTTGCCATTCCCGAATTCGGTTCTGCGCCTTCCCAGAAATAATTAAACGTTTGTTTTTGTACTAGGGTCATTAAAGAATCATCAGAAATAGTAGTTTTCTGTAAAGTTTGAGGTGTTTTACAGGCAGTAATGCTTGTACCAATTAAGATTAAGCCTAAGATAAGCTTGGGATTAAATTTTAACTTCATAGTAGCGTAAGTAGAGCGATGGATATTAAAGAACTGGGACTTAGTGCTAATAAGTCCCAGTTTTCGTTGTATGATTGTAAACCTGGATTAGTAACCCGGATTTTTCACCATGTCTGGTGTTTGTGTTAATTGTTCGTAAGGAATTGGGAACAAATAATGCTTTTCTTGGAATGTTTTTCCATCTGCTTTCATCGCTTCAGGAGCTTGTTTAGTACGAACTAAATCAAACCAACGATCATGCTCAAAAGCTAATTCTAGACGGCGTTCCTTCCAGATTGCTTTGCGTAAGTCTGTTTGATTAGTAGCCGTGGTATTAGGCAATTTGACACGAGTACGAATCGTATTCAGTGCAGTGGTCGCTTCTGCGGTGTTACCCATTTCATTAGCGGCTTCTGCCAAGATCAAATATACTTCGCCTAAGCGTAAATAGCGCACATTTTTATCACCATCCCCAGCACCTGCATTAGCGGATGAGTATGCTTTCTCGTTGTACATTGGATTTTCAACCCCAGTTCCGACTACACGGCCATCCCACAAAGTTTCTCCACGAAAAATAATAGTCGCGTCGCGGCGGATATTATCTTGTTCTGCGTTAAAGGCATTTAATAAATTT
This sequence comes from Sphingobacterium sp. MAE, assembly GCF_056711605.1. Lineage (NCBI taxonomy): Bacteria > Pseudomonadati > Bacteroidota > Sphingobacteriia > Sphingobacteriales > Sphingobacteriaceae > Sphingobacterium > Sphingobacterium sp. MAE. Next base: position 2,353,354 of record NZ_CM160044.1, read on the forward strand.
TGAGAAGGTGTATTGAAGCCCCAGCCCCAGCCAGTTACACCACGGGCACCTTGAACTTCTGAATATTGTTGTACACCATGAGCAATAGCTTCTCCACGTGCCTGAAATTCAAAGATCGACTCTGTGCCATTTTCTGAACTTGCGCGCCACAGCACCTCATATTTTGATTCCAAGCCATATTGACCTGAATTAATGACCTCTTTTGCTAACGTATAGGCCTCATTCCAGTTTTGATTGTATAAGTATACTTTTGATAATAAAGCTTGTGCTGCACCTTTTGTAGCACGACCAAGGTCTTTAGACTCATACGCAGATTTTAAAGGCAATACCTCAATAGCTTCTTTTAAATCTTTAATGATATAAGCATAGACGTCTGCCTTAGGCGCGCGAATGATTAAGTCTTGATCTTGAATTGGAACATCGCCCCAACCACGAACTAAATAGAAATAATTTAAAGCACGTAAGAACTTCGCTTCGCCGATCAGTCTGTTTTTATAAGCAGCATCTGCAATTTCAGTTGATTCCGTCAATGCAATTGATTGCGTTGCACGGCCAATAGCTTTGTACCAATGAGACCATAATGCACCGAAAGAACCTGAAGAACTGGTGTACGCTAGATTATCAATTTCTTGTTTATCACCTCCTGGATCGGTAGGAGAAGACCCCTTATCGGCATTATCAGAAAGCATATCGGTAATGGCCACATAAGAAAACGAATAATTCCAGTCCGTAAACATCCCGTAGACAGAATTGACAAAAGATTCAGGTGTGTAAACCTGATCTTTATCACCTTCCTCCACAATTTCTTGAGAAGGCACATCTAAAAATGATGAATCTTTACAGGCAGACATGCTCAAACCTGCTGTTAAAATTAAGGCTATATGTAATTTGTTAAATTTCATGATTTTAATTTTTAAAGTTTAGAATGAAACATTGACTCCGAAAATGAAATTGCGTGTTGTTGGATAAGCTGAAAGCTCAATTCCAGCAGTTTCAGAAGGAATACCCGCATTAGTTCCTGTAATTTCAGGAGAGAATCCCGAATATTTGGTAAACATAAATGGGTTCTGCGCTGTCAAGTACATTCTAATTTTCGATGTTGAATTGTATAATTTTGGAATAGTATAACCTAATGTTAAGTTATTGATTCTAAAATATGCTCCCGACTCTAAATAATAACTTGAAGCTAGGGCATCATGAGCTGCTCCAGGATGTGTATTGGATGTTCCCGCTCCAGTCCAACGGTTATCAAAAGTCTCTTTGGTAATATTTTCTCCACCATTGACCCGAGTTCCTTTTAATCCGTTGTAAATTTTATTGCCTGCTACTCCGTAGCCCTGAGCCGTGAAATCCCATTTCTTATAGTTGACACTCAGGTTTAATCCAAATGTCGACGATGGTAAATATGATCCATGGAAAACTTTGTCGTTATCATCAATAACTCCATCACCATTCTGGTCTTTGTATTTTAAATAACCCGGTTTCGCTCCAGTTGTTGCCACACCATCTGCAATTTCAGCTTCTGTTTGCCAAACACCATCAGATTCCAGCATATACCATGCGTAGAGTGGTTGACCTTTTTTCAACTGTTTAGTGATTTGTCCATTATTAAGACTTCCTCCTATAGCACCATCATAAGCCGGTTTTACCTCCTTCAATGTATTTTTATTGTATGAGTAGTTACCACCGATGCTGTACGAAAGGTTTTCGTTAATTTGATCAGTCCAATTTAAACCAATCTCCACCCCTTGATTTGATATTTTTCCACCGTGATCAAAGTATTTTTGAAAAAACGGTGAATTCAATAAGGGTTTTACTTCTAAAATAGCATTGGTATTGGTCTTATTGTAATAATCCACATTACCACTTAAGCGGTTACTTAATAAGGTGAAATCAAGGCCTACACCAGTTTCTTCAGTTACCTCCCATCTTAGATTTCTTGCTGGGCTGCCATAAGCCGCTCCAAAAACAAGGTCTTGTTCTGGTCCAAACACGTAATTGTAATTATCAGAGCCTGGAGATGATAAGATTTGTGAAACGTTTAATGGAACATTTTGGTTGCCTAATCTACCCCAGTTCGCTCTGACTTTTAAGAAATCAATTCCTGATCCTTGCATAAAGCTCTCATTGGAAACAGTCCAACCCGCTCCAAATGATGGGAAGATATCAAAGAATTCTCCTGAAGCCTTAAATTTACTCGAACCATCACGACGTACTGTTGCGGTCAAATAGTATTTAGAATCGTAATTGTACTGAGCACGGGCAAAGTAAGAAACCAATGCTGTCGGAGTATAAGAAGTTTGTTTGATCTGCTTTTCATAATTTGAAGACGCAAGATTAATATTCCAGTATTGGGATTTGTTCGAGACATCATATCCCGTCAAGTCTGACATGTTACCAATTTCCACTTTCTCTCTTGAAGTCCCCAAGGTTGCATCTAAATTATGCTTTCCAAAACTCTTTTGATAGGATAGGAAATTTTCCCACGCCCAACGGAATTTCTGCGTTTTTTCAATATTTAAACTGTTATTAGCGTAAGTAAGTGATTTAGGGTTCTTGGCTTTCAATTCTTCAAATTTTGCAGCCGTATTTAAGGGATCTTCATTTAAGTAACGATCTTTAATATCGTTAAAACCTCTGTTTTGGGTAAAGAACTGTGTCACACCGAGACGAGAGGTGAATTTTAAATCGCTGAAGATTTGATATTCGGCTTGAAGTCCGCCTTGAATGGATAAGTTTTTGTTGTACTGCTCTTGCATCTTGTTTTCATATACAGGGTTTCCTGTATCATTCAACTTTCCTCCAGCTTGTCCTGCACCAAGAATATAAGTCGCTTCACCTGTAGTCTTATTATAAATAGGTCTTCCGTATCGGCCATTTTCGTATTGAACAGGTACTAAAGGTGACTGACGGTAAGCCGCATCAAATGCACTGAAAGGTTTTGTACGATCATTAGAGAAGGATACATTTAGCGTTTGACTTAATTTTAATTTGTTATCAAAAAATTTGTAGGTGTTATTATTACGAATGGTATTTCGTACATATCGAGAACCGTCTGTAATTCCTTTTTCTGTAAAGTTGTTATAACTAAAGAAATAGTCTACTGCATCTGAACCTCCAGATACGCTAACCACGTTATTAGTCACAATACCAGTTTGTAATAATTCCTTAAACCAATCGGTATTGTTTTTTTGGTTGAGTGCTAATGGAATTCCATCTTTTGCTACTACTGCTTGATTTTCATTAAAATGAGTGACATATTCATTGGCATCAGCCATTTTAACACGATTGAGTATCCCTTTAGCACCTACATATCCATCATAAGTGATTTGAGCACGACCTGATTTTCCTTTTTTTGTCGTTACTAAGATCACACCGTTAGCTGCTCGTAGACCATAAATAGAAGCTGAAGAGGCATCTTTTAAGACATCCATGGATACGATATCTGCCGAATTGATATTTGTGATGTTATCGACAGGAAATCCATCGACAATGTATAGCGGCTCACGACCGCCCGAAGCTGTTCCTAGACCACGAATAATCACTGTAGGAGCAGAGCCAGGAGCTTCATTGGCAATAATATTCACCCCAGCAATTTTACCCTGTACAGATTGTACAGCATTCAATGCGGGCTGCTTAACAATATCACCTGCCGTCACCCGTGAAATGGCACCTGTCAAATCTGCTTTCTTAGCGGTACCGTAACCAATGACTACGATCTCATCCAAAGCAGTATTTTGTTCTGCTAGATTAACAATAACATTGTTTTGTTGTCCGATGGTCACTTCTTTACCATCATAACCGATGTAGCGGAAAATCAATACTTGATTTGGATCTGCTGCAATTTTAAATTCTCCATTTGCGTCCGACTGCGTAGCTACGTTTGTGCCTTTAACCGAAATGGTAACTCCTGAAAGTACGGCATTAGATGATTTAGCTGTAATTTTTCCAGTAATCACTTTACCGCTTTGTGCATATACTGACACATTGATGTGACAAAATGCAGGGAGTAATAATAATGTAAATAACTTCCTCATAGGTGAATTTTTTGGTTATCCTTTCAATTAATAAATTCCAATTATTCTGAATGTTTGTTAATGAAATTTAACATTTATGTTAAGTTTCACTACAGCAAAGATGTGATGTAGTATTCGAAATGTATAATTTTGGACTTATACATTATTACATCACTCCGTTTGAATACAAAGTATTTGTGTTTTTGTTATTAATTATAGTTGTTTGTCAGCAACTTATAGTGAGTGTGTTGTTACTTTATTTGATAGATAGTGTTAAAAACACACTATATCGTATGAGAGGTAATGATGTAGTGTTTTGATTGGTTTCAATAAAAAATTGTCTCTAAGTCGCAGATGAGAGAGGTCGACTTAGAGACATTTTTAGTTGATATTCATTAAGTAATCACTTAAATTCTGTTCTGTTTGTATATTCAATTTTTTACGTAATCGGTACCTTCTAATTTCTACACCACGTGTTGTGATATTGAGTAGACTGGCAATTTCTTTGCTACTCATATTTAATCTGAGGTATGCGCATAATTTCAGATCATTTGGCATTAATTCCGGAAATTGTTGTTTTAATTTTTTGAAGAAGTTCTCATGCGTCTCATTAAAACTTTGCTCAAATAGATGCCAATCCATATTGTCTTCATAAGCATTTTTAAGAATCTTTGATACTTTCTGAAGCTGATCCGCTTTTAATTTATTGCCATTTTCATCTTTTAATTGCAGCAGTTCATGGTTTAGTGAATTTAAAAGCTCATTTTTTTGCACAATATTCATTGTTGCATTTGTCAATTCCTTTTTCTTAACATACAATTCATGCTCCAATTGTTTATTTTTAACCTCAATTAAATGTTGCTGCGCACGAATAGCCTCCTGCTTGAGGAGCTCTTCTTGTTTGAGCAAATAGGACTGTTTTAACTGTTTTTCATGTTTTATCAATTTTTTATTGTACCAGTTCTGAATCCATTTAAAAGAAAAGATTAACAGAATCAGATATCCTAAATAGGCATACCAGGTTCTGTACCACGGTGGTAAGATTTCAATTTCAACGGTATTCTCTTTGGTTATGAAGCCATTCGGTAGTTTTGCACGGATGATAAATTGGTGCTTACCTACCACAAGGTTTGAAAACTCCTTATAAGGCAAATTAGACCAATCTGACCATTCATTTTGGCTATTTCCCAATTTATATTGATATTGTACAGGTATTTCGGTATAGTAGGGCAACGCGTAAGATATTCTGATATTGTTGTTTCTGTATTTTATCTTAACCGTTTCTTTAACATCATTAAAATAAACGCTATCGGTACTAAAAAGACTTCTTATGTTTCGAATGAGAGGAATCGGTACTGCCGCGGATTTGAAATTGTCATGTTTCAAATTCAATAACGAGAATCCATTATCAATACTGATCAGATATTGATTGACATCAATGGGCGCTATGTTTTCATAAAACTTCATCATGTTACCTTCCAATGATGCTAATTTGATTGAATCGACCTTGATTTCCCCTCCAGGTAATAGATTGACTAAAGCAATCCGAGTTTTATGAATAAACCAATAGCTATTGTTTCCTGCAACGGTTATTTTGTTTGATCTGGCAAATGTTCCTAGTTTTTTATTGACTTGTTGGTATGGTGTAAATTTATCCACCAGTTCATCGTATAAATAAAGTCCACTATCCGTGGTAAAGACATTGATCTCACCCAATTTAAAAACACCAATATAATTTGATTTTGGTAGTCCTTTCTGATGTGCATAGGGTTTTATCTGTTTGATTTCAGAGAAATCTTCTGAAAATTTAATCAGATTAAGCTCGTTATATCCTGCTGCCCAAATTGTATTTTTACTTTGCGTTTCTAACAATTGAACTCCAGATTTGAAGTTTGGATATTGCTTGATATAATTTAATACATTTGTTGCACTATGGAACAATGATATACCGGTGTAATTACCCTGCAAAACGGTTGGGAAGTGAGGAGATAGTTTTTTAATTACCCACCCCCCCGTGTTAGGTGATAATAAGCTCATTTGGTTTCCCTTTATCTGGAATGTACCCGTATTATGTCCACATACCAACACGTTATTAATAATTTCTAAATTCCAAACCTGACCTTGCGATCCTTGAATCATTTTAAAGTCGATGGGCTGATATTTCTTTTGCTGATTCCAGGTAGTATAAAAAAGGCCCTGGTTGGTTCCAAGATAAAGATATCCTTGATAAATTTTTGCAGAATAAACAGTTCCTAGCTTTCCAGATTTATCCGAATAATAATATAAATCAGAATTAATGGCTATTCGGTCTATACCATTATCAAGTCCTGTCCAGATATTCGATTGCTTGTCAACAGTTAGGCTTAAAACAGTATTGTTTTGTAAACCAAGGCTTTTATTGATGTGCTGTACTAGAACACCTTTTTCATCAAGGATATAAATACCATTTAGGATTGTTCCAAATACATAATAATGGTCCAACAGTTTAGTGCCATTGTTAATTTGTGCATTCTTAAGCTCCTCATTGATATCATTTTGCCAAGGACTAATAGTACCATTTTTATCCATCACAAATAATCCAGCTTTGGCTGTACCGATCAAGAAAGAATGTTGATCGATAGGGAGTATGCTCAGGATATTCTGTCCTTTTATCCGGTCTTTATCTCGAACAGGAACTAATTTATGATTTTTTAATTCATGTAAACCAGATGGTAATTTTTCTATGAAAATTCTTTTATTGGCTTGAAAAGCAAATAGAAAAGGTTCTCCATCTCCAGTAATTGTTTTTATCTGGTTATTTTCATAGCTGTATATGGTCGAAAAAGATTGAAAAATAATGCGCTTATCTTGGATAATGATTTTCCAAATTTCATCATTTAGTTTTTTTTGTAATAGGCTACTGATTGAATGGTACTCCAACCTTCCATTTTTGTTGTTCTGCCAATATCCGAATTCTGATTGCCCGCCTGTATAGATCTTTCCATCCGAATGAACCTGAACAACACGGACAATACCTTTATTGGGATGAGGATATAAATTCCAGTAAGCGCCATCATAAACTAACAGTCCTTCTGAATTGGCGGCGTAGATTAAACCTTGTTTATCCACGCTTAATCCCCAGTTTTGATTGCCAGCCTGATAGGCTGATTTTGTGAATTGCTGGACCCAAGGATTTGCTAGATATTGTATATCCTGAGCTATAATCCGAGTGGGAAGATTATTGATCAATATAAAAAGGAGAAAGCAGCTCTTTATTAAAAATTTCATGTACTAAATGTTGTATACTTTGCAATAGGTTTTAAGTTATATCTTTTTATTTTGAAAAATCGAATGATATAAAAAACGCTAATCGTAATAGCAAATTTAAGAATAAATTTAGGTATCATCCTGCTATGTCGTGATATAGGTGCTGAGTTGCCATCAAATTTGAATCAATTGGCAGTCATATCAAGTTCAAAAATATAATGCCCTGAATACAAAGAGCAAATTAAAACTGACCGTAATTGACTATATCCTCTTGTTAATAAGGAAGGTAATGTGGTTCTTTTAATTTATTTAATAACTTTAGATAAGATCGGTCGTTGCTTTGAATTAAGATTTAGTTGCTATTCTAGGTTGTGCAAACCAGTAAAATTTTACGGGTTATTTATCATACATTTAAAATGATGCGCCTTATTACACATGAATTAAGCAGCCAAAAGGTGAAGAATCATTTGGAAAAATATGAAATTTAAAAGATTATGGTCAGTTCACTTGTAACAATAAAATATTTTTAGATCGGATATATGGTGTTTTTAAATTATTTTAGGAATTTTAAATATAAAATTACGTTTAAAATAAAGTACGTTTGACACCATAAGTAAAATAAAATAGTCCGTAAAATTTTTTGAAGTTTTTAAAGTAATAATTTTTGATGATCGTCTATACTGGTATGGATGCTACTCATACCTTAAACATGTCTTATAAAAAAACATCTTCGATATCCGAGGTCGTCAAAAACTATGGCTCTCAATTGCTTCGTTTCATTAATGGGAAAGTGAAAAAAATTGAAGATGCTGAAGATATTTTACAAGAAGTGTGGTATCAGACGAGTCGGCTTTCTAATATTGATCAGTTGGAGAATATGAGTGGTTGGTTGTATGCTGTTGCTAAAAACAAAATAACAGATTTGTATAGGAAAAAAAAGACCGAATCACTGGAAGATCAGATGTATGAAGATGAGGAGGGAAGATTGCAAATCAAGGAACTGCTACTGTCCGACCATACCAATGATGCTGAACTGAAGATGTTCAAAGATGTTTTCTGGGATCAACTCATGAAAGCTTTGGACGAGTTGCCAGAAAAACAGAGAAATACATTTTTATGGCATGAGATTGAGGATATGACGCTGCAGGAGATTGCAGATCAGGAAGGTGAGAGTATCAAGACAATCATCAGTCGTAAAGGATATGCCGTTAAGCATCTTCGACAAAAACTTCGTGTACTTTACAATGAAATATAATATTAAAAGATAGTTTATGAACAATACATATAGCAGTAATAAAAAGAAGAAGCTTTTTTTTATGATACCCTGCGGCATCATACTTGCCTTATTATTTGTATGGGGAGTACAGTTATTATGGAATATATTGATGCCTGAAATATTTGGCTTAAAGATGATCTCTTTTTGGCAAGCTTTTGGAATTCTGCTTTTGTCAAAAATTCTTTTTGGAGGTTTTAGATTTAAAGGTCGAAGACATGAAATGTGTAATGGACAGTGCTTCAACAAGCATGCGCAACATTGTACAGATGATGATCGATCCAAATTCAAAGCAGAATGGAAACGTCGATTTTCAGCGGCATGTCGGGACAAGCCCCATGATGAGCAGACGGAACAACAATAAAGCATCAGAAGTGATGAGGCTCAAAAGAGCAGAGAAGATAATTCTCTGCTCTTTTTTTATATTTTAAAACTTGCTATAAATCGCTATCTGTTCAAAAATTATCTTTTTAAAAAAAAATACGATTTGTTTTAAAGTATTGTCTTTGTAAAAGCGTCTTCTATCAAAAGGCCTTTAAAGTAATTATAAAAAAAACAAAATATGAAAAATAAAATTCGATTTATTATACCTAAGCTCATAGCAGTAACATTCGTTGTTGGCTTACTGTCCTTTGTAATTGGACTTCTATTTAAATTATTAGTGGCAGGGACAATATTGAGCGCATTGGCGATCTTTATTGCGAGTCAGATGCGAAATAAGAAATCTCAAAAGATGTTGCGTGAACGTTCGTTTCCTATTTCGACTGATTTCAGAGCAGATTTAGGTGCGGCTGTACGGCCAGCATCCCATGAAATCAAACGTTCTCATATAGCCATTATCCCGATCAATTAACTTTATATTTAAGCACCATGTTTAATAAAAATAATAATAACACAGACTGTTTTGCGCAATACGGCAATTTAAAAAATAAATTCGAACAACAATTTGGAAAGATAAGAAATGAGTTTTCTCGTGAACATAGACCCTTAGTCAATATTGAAGAAAATAAAGCTTTTTTTACCCTACAATTATATGCTGCTGGTCTCAAAAAAGAACAATTTAAAATTGAAATAAAAGATAAAATATTGACCATTTCTTACGAAGTCTCTGCAACAGAAGACAACGAAGAGCAGTATATGTACCGCGAATTTGTTCCACAATCATTCAGCAGATCTTTTCAATTAAATGAGCAGGTCTCTCAAGTTAATTTGACGGCAAGCTATGAAGAAGGAATTCTAACAGTAATTCTACCAAAAGATGTTGAATCTTTTAATCCTGCTCAAAATATTAAGGTAAGTTAATAAGACTGTGCATTTGATATCAGTAAAGAGGCTTTCTCATCAATGAAATTCGCCATTTCAAATCAGAATTTAAATTTGCTAGGTTAGCTTTTAATGACATAAATCATAAAAAAGGATCAAATCTCTGATGAGTTTTGATCCTTTTTTGCTGAATCTACCGAAGTGTCGAAATTTTATTTAGTGTCAATCTAGTACAATTGACTTTTGATCCAGCCTGTTTTCTTTAAATCAGTACCTGGATAACAGAACAACAGCGAGAACGTTCTATCGTCAAAACTTACATGAAGCGGAGTGAACCATAGAAACTAATACCATCCCCTCAAAGAGCCACTCTAAAATTCCTATCGTAAAAATCTTTATTTGATGTCCTTTCAATTGGAAAGAGATTGTTTCATATGTAAGTAGATAGGGGGATAAATTTTGTTTCTGTAAATCATAAATACGTCATGAATCTGATACTTATGAAGTGCAAAATGAATGATCAGTATTAATTGGTGATATAGTCAAGCGACATGTTACTAATCTTTCAATAATTTCAATTTTAGTTTTGAGGGCATAGATTAATTTTTATATTTGCAGTATTGTTTATAATTAGTCTAAATAAATCGATTATTCTTAAACAACCTTGAATCAGTTTTAATCATAGTATTGGCTATTCATTTTTGAAATTTGGATACTGAATAGGGGCAGACATACTAAACCAAAGTACTTTTTGACAATTAACAAATAATCAACTTATTGGAAAGGAATTTATGATATAGAAAGATATACATATTAAAATAAACAGATCAATGAACCGATAGCCAAGATGTTTATTGGGGACTAAGCAAGAAATACGCCACGCATAAGCTGCAATTTATAACGTGGCGCATTTAAAATCTAAATAATTAGACTAACTGTGCATACATAAACGTATGCTTCTTCTAACGGAAATTAAAAGAAATGCAATTTACAAAAATTTGGGCATTAATTGCCCTTGTCTGTTGTGCTATATCAAGTTTTGCACAACATCAGACCACGATATTTAAAGGAACCATTTATTTAGACAATCAACCTTTACATGGTGCCACTGTTACTATCGCAGAACAGAAAACAATTTCAGATAGCAAAGGACTATTTGAAATTAAAAATGTAAAATCTAAAAATGTTCGTGTAAAGATCACCTCAATTGAAGCAGAAACATGGATAGAGGATATCGTTTTGGTTTTGGAGTCTGTTAATCACCATAATTTTAACTTGGTCAAGTCAAACAAAGCAATTGCTGAGGTTGAGGTTCTGGGATTAACTAAAGTTCAGGAAGTCAGTCGCCAGGCTTATAATGTAACAGCAATCGATGCAACAAAACTATATAATAGCACATTAGATATTTCTGGAGCATTGGATAAAGTAGCTGGAGTGCGTGTACGTGAATCTGGAGGAGTTGGATCAAACTTTAATTTATCTTTAAATGGTTTCTCTGGTGAACATGTTAGATATTTTGTTGATGGTATCCCGATGGATAACTTTGGTTCTTCTTTTCAGATCAATAATATCCCAATTAATATTGCGGATCGTATTGAAGTCTATAAAGGGGTCGTACCGATGTGGTTAGGATCTGATGCTTTAGGTGGCGCTATTAATATTGTGACTGCAGACCGGTTTCGTAATTTTGTTGATGCCTCTTACAGTTATGGATCATTTAATACACACCGAACTGTTGTTAATGCTGCCGCTACTTCTAAAAAAGGATTGACCTTCCAGTTGAATGCTTTTCAGAATTATTCAGACAATAATTATAAAGTAAATGTTGAGGCTGCTGACATTTATACAGGTGCATATGATAAAAATGCTGTCGTAAAACGCTTTCATGATAAATACCACAATGAATCTGTCATAGCGCAGGTGGGTTTTGTGGACAAAAGTTTTGCAGATCGCTTATTATTAGGTGTTATTCTGGGGCAAAATTATAAGGAAATTCAAACAGGAGCGAGGATGAAGTCCGTATTCGGACAATGGCACCGCCGCGGGTCAACCGTTATGCCTACTTTAAAATATAGAAAGACTAATATTATTAAAGGATTGGACGTGATCGTTAATGCCAATTATAATCTGGGCAAAGAACAAAATATTGATACGGTAAATGTTCGTTATGATTGGTATGGCACCTCAAAACCGAATGGAACTAACGGCGAGCGCGCGAGACAGCTTTATATTTACAAAAATAACGAAGGCCTAGCAACAACTAATTTGAATTATCGAATGGGAGAAAACCATTCTATTGCCTTAAGCAATGTTTTCTCGACTTTCAATAGAAAAGGACACGACGAGCTGAATCCTACAAACGCAGCTTATGAACAACCACAAAAAACGAACAAAAATATTTTAGGTTTGGGTTACACATATGGTATTCAAGATGTGTGGACGACAACTGTTTTTGGAAAGCTCTTGACCCAAAACAATAAAAATGGAGCTCTTGACACCACACATAATCGCTTTGGTTATGGATTGGCTACAGCTTATTATATCAAACCTAATTTACAGATAAAAACATCGTACGAACGGACAAATCGTATGCCAACACCCTATGAGATGTTTGGAGATGTGGAAAATCAAGAAGCTAACGCAAAATTAAAACCTGAAAGCAGTCATAATTTGAACTTAGGAACAAATTATAATTTTGCCATCAATAAAGATCACCGTTTTGTTGTAGGAGCAAATTTAATATACCGTTATGCTAGTGATTTTATTTACAATCGTTTAAATAATAATCAATCAAAACTTGTTGCTGATAATCGTGAGGGGGTAGAAACTTGGGGAGCAGATGCTGATGCTCGTTATTCGTATAAAAGCTGGTTGACTTTAGGTGGATCTATCACCTATCAATATTTACAGAATAAGCAGAAATACGAACCCAATTATTCCAATATCAGCCCTCTATATAATGACCAAATGCCTAATATCCCGTACTTTTTTGCTCATGGAGATGCCTCTGTTATTTTTAAGAACTTCATGAATGAAGGAAATACTTTGAATGTAGGTTATAACTTAGTTTACGTACATGAATTCTATTTGTATTGGCCAAGTAGAGGAGGACAAAAATTGGTCGTTCCGAAACAGTTTACCCACGATTTCAATGTGGTATACAGCGTTGCAAATAGTCGATATAATATTGGCCTTGAAGCAAAAAACGTGACCAATGAAAAGGTGTATGACAATTTTAGTCTACAAAAACCAGGAAGAGCTTTTTATGTTAACCTGCGCTATTTTATAAATAAATAATCATTCCCGTTCGAATATAAAGATTAGAAAATGAAAACGAATATTAAAAAATTATTGATTACAGGCATAGTTCTATCTGCATTTACCTCATGCAAGAAGGATGATGTTGGACCGCCAAATCCTGGTAATTATATTGTTGCAGTTTCACCAGTTGCATCAACTGGAGTGGCCGATTATCTATTGACAGCTGCAAGTTTAGATGAAGGATCGGTGACCACAAAAGGTCATGGAGTGGAGCAAGATGGAACATATCGATATTATATGACTGCCAATAATAAGTTTTTCTCCATGTTATATGGACAGGGAAATCCGGGAGCAGTTACGACATATGACATCAAAAATGGAACGCTTAATAAGGTTTCAGATTTTCAATCCGAAACTGTACAAGCTTTTGCTCCCGTTAACAATGATATCTTGCTGATGAAAATATCTAGATCGATTACGAATAAATTATCTAATTTCTATATTGTCAATACCAATAGCCTCTTGATTACTGGAGAGGGAACTATAAACAATCAAATACCCTCTAGCAATGGGGAGTTGGCGCACTTTACTTGGATTAGACAGTTTGGAGATAAAGTATTTGCACCTTATATGTCAATTAAAGGATGCTGTGGTGATTCTTTTGGTACTGCTTATCCAGATAGTTCATGGATTGCAGTTTATTCATACCCAAAAATGGAACTGGAAAAAGTCATCAAAGATAATCGTACAAGCTATATTGGAGCCTATTTCTTGGATGGAACAGCAGTTGACGAGAAAGGTGATTTGTATGCGTTTTCGTCAGCGGCAGCAACCACAGCAGGTAAAGTTACGAGCAAAAAACCTTCTGCAATTGTTAGAATTAATAAGGGAACTACAGCGTATGACTTCAGTTATTATCTCAATTTTGAAGAATTGTCAGGAGGGTACAAAATTGGTAATTGGTTGTATGTTGGGAAAGGAAACTTTGTGGTATCCATGAATGCGATGAATGCTGCTGATAAATATAATTTTGCTGTTGTCAACGTATATGATAAGAGTTTTAAAAAAGTGTCTGGTCTGCCAAGCGGTAGTGAAATAAATAGTGTTACATCAACAAACTATACTAAAAAAGATGGCATTGGTTATGTTGGCGTTACTTTGAAAACAGGAATAAGTTATGTCTACAAAATTGATGCAACGACTGCTTCTGCTACTCAAGGATTGCGCGTTGACGGCGGAACGATTACTGCGATTGCAAAATTAAATTAATAATCATATTTCGATGTTGAGCATTTAGTTAAGCATAGCCAAAGGAATGGAGAAAGGAGAGCATGAGAAAGCTATTGCTATAGCATTAGAATTTAAGAAAATGGGTCTCCCTGTGGAAGATATTGTTAAAGGAACCGGACTCTCCATCGAAGAGATTGAAAAACTGAAATAAGATATCGTTTTTAAAATATAGAGAACCGTCTGGCATGATCAGGCGGTTTTTTTGTGGGTTGTTTATGGGTGGGTGTGATATATAAACAACCCCTATGTCTACCCGAATTAACGGTTGAAAAAAAGCGCTAAAAAATACTGTTGCACAATCAACTACTATTGTTTTTCTTCAATCTTTTCATATGCTTTGATCAAGTTTCGAATGCCCATCGGGATCACGTTGGAGACTGGCTCGGCATTGGGTCGGCAATCCTCCAACCTTTTCCTGACCAACTTCGCCCCATCTTCTAGGTCGCTTCGAGTGGGCTCCGAGGTGGCTTCGACTGGGCTTCGACAGGGAGTGAGGGGACACTCGAAGCCGACTCGAAGGAGACTCAGGTGGAGGTAGAACAAGTCTAGAAGAAAGGTCGAAGAAAGGCAGAAAAATACCAAATTGGATGTTTCGGAGCAGTTTTGACAGCAACCAGCTCGATACCAGCTTCATATCAGATTCGGATACTGTTTTACCGAAAGCCGTCTGTACACCGCTTCTGCACCGCCTTTTTCCCGTCCCTGACCCGGGAAATGGACGGTGCAGGGACTTTGCAACTGCGGTGCAGGGACAAGAAAGTTTAAAACAAGGTACGAACAAGGTTAAAACAAAGTACGAATCAGATCCAAATAGCCTGGACATCCCTGCTGTTGATTTTGAAGGAAAATAAGGCTTTCAAGTGGCCAAGAGTGTACCGTTAGTGTACGGGTTATTCACAGGGAGTGTACCAATCTTGTACCAAGAATGTACGGAGAAGCTACTGCGAAGCTACCAAAGAGCTACTCAAGCCAGTAGCTCAGCTGAGGATCTGCAGGCGTGGCGTAGACCAGCACGGGAACACGGTGGTTCATGCATGTCCCAAGCATGGGTAGTGCATATGCTAAGCAATGGTAAAGCATGGATAGTGCGTAAAACGGTACCCATTGATACACTATCCATGCACTACCAACGCTCTATCTATGCTTCATCTATACTTGATCGATGCCTGAAGAGTGCTTTATCTCAAATTAGCGCTTTTAAGCGATCTAATTTATTTTGTCGGGTATCTGAGCGGTTTTGTATTAATAATCTCTCTGATCGGCTAAAATGATGATTAAATAAAAAGCTTTGATGTGTTTATGATGTGGTGAATGGTGCCGCAAGGATTTTTTTGTTAAAATCTAGATTTTTCTATTTCGATGATCGCACTGCTCGTGATGACCTTTGAAGCAGAAGTAAGTCAAGTGCTGACCAAACAAAATTATAACTTACAGAGGATTGTCATGTCTGCTGGAGGTGAGAGGTAGTTATAGTCTGTTTATGTGCGTTTTAAAGATGTAATATGGAGACGTAAAATCAATAAAGACGACTCTTTCATCATCGCTGTATTTCAGCTTATCTGCAACGTGAAATTGTTCTCTATTGGCTATAAAAATCAACAGATGGAATATATCGACAAAGTATTATTGCGTATGCAACTAACTTATTTTGAAAATCAACTTGATGAGGTGGAAGTAGTGTTTACAGGTTGCCGAAAAATATCTAAGGAAAGAGCGTCTGGGAGCTTTGAATTCTATTCGATCAATACTACTCTTGATCAACTTTAGAAATTAATAGCAATACTAATTGCTGCTGATTAAAATCAATATTTGGGTAAATATCGATGATGATATTTTTACACTCATCGATTGAGCAGCCCGTATCTAAACGAGCAATAAATTCATCAATATCATCAATACTGATATAATTTATGGATATTAATTTTCCAATCCCTTTACAGATCCCATCTAATGTAATTTCAAATAAGTGGTTAATTTGATATTTTTGATTTGGCAGTCTTAACGTTGTAAATGCCATACAATCTAATTTATTATTCCAATTCTTTGAAAAATGTAATTTCTCCATAAATTCGTTTTAATCGAAAAGCAAAAGTAAACATTAAGTTTTACACGATTGACACCTGAATATGGTCAAATTAGGTATCATATGTGTTTTAGTACCATTTTAATTTCCTTTTTAAATTCGTATTTTAAGATATATTATCCTGATTAGGGAGGAGGAGAATGTTAATTATTGTATAATTAAGTATATTTGCTGAAACTGTCTATAATAAAATTTAATGCAAAAAAATAGAGTAGGGCTTATTGGTAGTGGGAGTTGGGCTACAGCGATGATTAAAATGCTGGGTGACAACGTTGTCGAGAAGGATATTTATTGGTGGGTCCGTAAACAAGAGGATGTTGACTATATCAAAGAGCATAAAAAAAATCCAAGTTATTTAAGTGCCGTTGAAGTAAAGTTAGATACTGATCATATTTCAACCCATGCACGTGAAATTATTCAGAGATCGAATATTATTATTTTAAACACACCAGCAACATATCTTAAAGCAGCGCTAGAGGGTGTCACAAAATCTGATTTTGAAGGCAAAATTATCGTGTCTGCTATAAAAGGTATTGTTCCTGACGAGAATTTAATTATCGGAGACTATCTCCAGCAAGTATACGATGTGCCATTAGATCATATTTTAGTAGTCGGTGGACCTTGTCATGCAGAAGAAGTCTCCTTGGAGAAATTATCATATTTGACTTTTGGATCTAAATCCGAAGAAAATGCCAAATGGGTCGCTTCATTGTTAGCATGTAGGTACATCAAAACCATTATTTCCGATGATGTTTATGGTATTGAATATGGAGCTGTTTTGAAAAATATTTACGCTTTGGCTGGTGGAATTTGTCATTCTTTAGGGTATGGCGATAATTTTCAAGCGGTCCTGATTTCAAATGCAATCCGGGAGATGGAGACTTATGTAGAAACGATCGATCCAAACCCGCTTCGTGATATCAATAAATCAGCTTATTTAGGAGATCTATTGGTCACGGCCTATTCGCAGTTCAGTAGAAATAGAACTTTTGGAGCAATGATCGGTAAAGGCTACAGCGTTCAGTCTGCTCAACTTGAGATGAATATGGTCGCCGAGGGATATTATGCCTCTGCTTGTATACAACATTATATGCATAAGCATCAAATAGAACTGCCGATTTGTGAAGCCGTTTATCAGATCTTATATCAGCACAAATCTGCCACAACAATCATTAGCCAATTGGCCGAAAAATTAAGTTAGTCCAATATGATCGATAGATTAAAAATAGCTGAAACCTACAAAATAATTCAAGATGAGATATGTCAAGCACTTGAAAAGTTAGATGGAACAGCAAAGTTTGAAGAAGAAATTTGGGAACGTGAGGGTGGCGGCGGCGGTCGTACAAGAATTATTCAAAATGGCAATATCATTGAAAAAGGAGGGGTCAACTTTTCTGCAGTTCATGGTAAATTGCCCGAACAGATCAAAAAATCATTTGGTGTAGAGGAAGATGAATTCTTTGCGACGGGCGTATCCATAGTAATTCACCCTAACAATCCCTTCGTCCCGATTATTCATATGAATATTCGTTATTTTGAATTAAATGAAGAGATTCGCTGGTTTGGTGGAGGTATTGACTTAACACCACATTATGTTATTGAAGAAGATGCCCAATTTTTTCATCAGCAGATGAAAAATGTATGCGACTTACATCATCCCGATTTCTATACAGATTTTAAGAAATGGGCGGATGACTATTTCTATGTTCGCCATAGGCAGGAAACTAGAGGGATAGGAGGTGTATTTTATGATAAGTTAACGCCTGAAAAAACAGGATTGACATTTGAAGAAATTTTCGTATATTCTTGTGATTTAGGACGCACATTTGCACCTACTTATACAGAGATAGTCAATAGAAATCGTCATAAAGATTATAACGATAAGCATAAAAACTGGCAATATCTCCGAAGAGGTCGATATGTTGAATTTAACTTGGTTTGGGATTCTGGAACTAAATTTGGTTTAGAAACCAACGGTCGTATTGAATCGATTTTAATGAGTTTGCCGCCGCAAGCTAACTGGGCATATGATTTTCAACCAGAAGCAGGTTCAGAAGAAGCTAAAACTCTTTCTTTGTTGAGGAAGGATATCAATTGGATACAATAAATTAATCTAAATAACCTGAATGGTTTCTTATCAGAAATTTGAACTCGAAAATGGTCTTCGTGTGCTTGTTCATGAAGACAATAACACAGCAATGGCCTGTGTAAATATATTATATGATGTTGGTGCACGAGATGAATCTCCAGATCAAACGGGATTTGCACATCTATTTGAACATCTGATGTTCGGAGGGTCCGTTCATATTCCAGATTACGATACCCCTCTGCAACGAGTGGGTGGAGAAAATAATGCGTTCACCAGTAATGATATTACGAATTACTACATTACATTACCTTCTTCTAATCTAGAGACAGCATTGTGGTTAGAATCAGATCGCATGTTGAGCCTTTCCTTTCGGAACAAAGCTTAGAGACACAGAGAAGTGTTGTTAGTGAGGAGTTTAAGCAGCGTTACCTCAACCAGCCTTATGGTGATGTATGGTTGAAATTAAGGCCTTTGGCGTATCAAGTACATCCGTACAGGTGGGCGACTATTGGTAAAGAACTCAAACATATTGAAGATGCAAAAATGGAAGATGTGAAAGCATTTTTTAAAAAGCATTATACTCCTCAGAATGCAATAATGGTTATTGCGGGCGATGTCCAATTTGAGGAAATCAAAAAATTGGTTTCAAAATGGTTTGCTGATATCCCTGCAGGAAATAAATATCATAGAAATATACCACAAGAGCCCAAGCAGCTGAGCGAGCGTCGAGAAACAGTCGTAGCAGACGTTCCATTAGACGCTTTATTTATGTCATTTCACGCACCTGCACGAATGGACGAAAATTACCACGCAATGGACTTGGTGTCGGATTTGCTTTCTAGAGGATCTTCTTCAAGACTTTATCGTCGATTAGTCAAAGAACAAGAGTTATTCAGTGAAATTAATGCTTATGTTATGGGGAGTATCGACCCCAATCTATTCTTAATAGAGGGAAAACCATCCAATGGGATTACACTAGAAGAAGCTGAGGCAGCCATCTGGAAAGAACTTGATATTTTGAAATCAATTGAAGTGCCTGCTGAAGAGCTGGAAAAAGTAAAAAATAAAATTGAATCCACACATGTTTTTGCCGAGCTGTCTATCCTAGATAAAGCAATGAACTTAGCTTACTACGAGTTATTAGGTGATGCTAATGAACTTAATCATGAAACAGCTAAATACTTGGCGGTGCAACCTGAGGCTATTCAGCAGCAAGCAAGAGAAATTTTTAGAAAAGAAAACGCAACCATATTGTATTATAAAGCAAAGGAGGCCGCAAATGCTGAATAGAGCAATAGCCCCACCAACCAATCCAATCGGTGATATTCATTTAAAAAAACCACAGGTATTAAAATTTAAAAATGGACTACCTGTCTATGTTTTTCATTCTCCAGATCAAGAGTTGGTACGTATTGAATGGATTTTTAATAATGTATTTAATGAAGATGAAAATCCACTTTTAAACAGTGCGCTCAGTGCTTTATTAAAAGAAGGAACAATAAATTACAATAGTGCTGAAATTGCTGATAAAGTTGATTTTTATGGTGCTTTCTTAATGCCAGAATATGGATTTGATATCACCTCATTAACATTATATACATTAAATAAGCATAGCGCTGTTCTATTACCGTTAATTAAGGAAATCCTGACCGTATCTACTTTACCGCAAAAAGAGCTGGATACATACCTAAGAAATAATAAGCAGAAATTGCAAGTTTCTCTTCATAAAAATGATTTCTTAGCGAGAAGAGCATATTATAATCATGTTTTCGGAACCGAAAATCGCTACGGAAAAACGCCTACATTAGTGGATTATGATTTGATTTCTAGAGATGCATTAATTGATTTATATCATCAGCAATTTACGCCATCTAATTGTAGATTAATTGTTTCAGGAAATGTTTCTGAAGCTTTACTTGAAGAGTTAATTCAGCAATTTGGTGAAGATTGGACTTCTATGAAAACCACTTCTTTAGTGGCTCCGACGTTAAAGGCAGATACTGGACATTTGATTTATGAAGAAAAAGCTGATGCTTTGCAATCAGCAATTCGTATCGGTATGCCGAGCATCAATCGTAATCATGTGGACTATCCAGCTTTACAATTTGTCAATACGTTACTTGGCGGATTTTTTGGATCAAGATTGATGCGTAATATTAGGGAAGAAAAAGGATATACCTATAGTATCGGATCAGCAGTTGGTACATTGATGTATGGTGGCTTTATGACTATTGCTACTGAGGTCGGCGTAGATGTCACCGATGCCACCCTGATTGAAATAGAAAAAGAAATTGAAATCTTGAGGACAGAGCATGCACCCTTAGAAGAGCTAGAACTGGTGAAAAATTATTTATCAGGATCCATGTTGGGATCTCTGGAAAGTATTTTTTCACATGCCGATAAATTTAAGAATGTACTACTTTCAAATATGGAATTATCGTATTACGATCACTATATGAAAGAAATCAATGCCATGACTCCTGAGAAAGTAAAAGAAATAGCGGAACGATATTTTGATTATAATAAGATGATCAAAATTGTCATTGGAAAGATGAAAACAATGGAATTAGTCTCTAAATTGTAATTATAGGCTTTCAATAAATAAAAAATCATTCATACTTTGTATTTTTGTTGTATACAATGATGTATGGAACAATTTAATAAATAAAATTCGTAATGGAATTGAAACTCAAGAAACCTTTAGCATTCTTTGATTTAGAGACTACAGGAATCAATATCTCGGCAGACAGAATTGTTGAAATATCAATATTAAAAGTGTTGCCAAATGGGGAGGAACAAGTGTATACGAAGCGGATCAATCCCCTTATGCCTATTCCTGCTGAATCATCCATGTTCCATGGTATATATGATGACGATATTATAGACGCGCCAACATTTCAACAAATAAGCGAAGAAGTTGCAACATTTATTGGCGACGCAGATCTAGCGGGTTATAACTCAAATAAGTTTGATATTCCGATGCTCATGGAGGAGTTTTTGCGTTCAGGAGTTAATTTTTCATTAGAAAATCGTGTTTTTGTTGACGTTCAAAATATTTTCCATCAAATGGAACAGCGTACTTTGAAAGCTGCATATAAATTCTATTGCAATGAAAGTTTGGAAAATGCACATAATGCTGAAGCAGACGTAAGAGCCACGTATGAAGTTTTAAAAGCACAGTTAAAGAAATATGACGGAGCTGTATATGAAGATAAACATGGTAAGCAATCTGTACCCGTTGTGAATGATGTGCAAGCATTGTCCGAGTTTACCAATATGACAAAGCCAGTTGATTTTGCAGGACGTATTGTTTACAATGAAGATGGGGTCGAAGTGATTAATTTTGGTAAACATAAAGGCAGACCTGTCACGGATGTATTTGATGTTGAGCCGAGTTATTACGCTTGGATGCAGAACGGTGATTTCCCATTATATACCAAGAAATGCTTAGAGACGATCTGGAATAAGCATAGAGCGGCTAAAAAGGCAACGAAATCAACAGAACCTATTCACGCGGCTGAAGATAAAAAACAGGCTAAAAAAGAATTTCAAAAACAAGAAAATAAGAGCCAGCCAACAGCGATCACCAATGATATGTTAGCAAGTCTAAAAAATAAATTTGGTTAGTTCAAGTGGTTAGCTAATTAGAAAATAAGATTTTATAAAATAATATTATGTCTCAAGAAATAGAACACCTACAGTGTTTAATAATTGGTTCAGGACCCGCAGGATATACGGCAGCTATTTATGCAGCCCGTGCTGATATGAAACCGGTTATATATACAGGGATGGTACCAGGGGGTCAATTGACTCAGACAACTGAAGTTGATAATTTTCCTGGATACCCTAAAGGAATTACAGGTCCAATCATGATGGAAGATCTAAGGATGCAGGCAGAACGATTTGGTACAGATGTCCGTTTTGGATATGCGACCAAAGTTGATTTTTCTGGTCCAGTGCATCAGGTTGAGATTGATGGTATCAAAACAGTAACTGCTGATACTGTGATCATCGCTACTGGAGCTACTGCAAAATGGTTGGGATTGGATAGTGAGCAAAAGTATAACGGTTTTGGTGTATCTGCTTGTGCAGTATGTGACGGTTTTTTCTTTAAAAACCAAGAAGTTGCTATTGTAGGTGCAGGTGATACAGCCGCCGAAGAAGCTACTTATTTGGCAAAATTATGTTCTAAGGTACATATGTTGGTACGTCGTGATGAATTTAGAGCTTCTAAAGCAATGGTTCACCGTGTGATGAATACTCCCAACATTGAAGTGCATTATAACTCGGAAACGAAGGAAATCTTAGGTGATGGTCAAGTGGTAACAGGTGTTCGTGTTTTAAATAACAAAGATCAATCTGAAAAAGTGCTGGATGTAACAGGTTTTTTTGTTGCTATTGGGCACAAGCCAAATACAGAACTTTTCAACGGTATCTTGGATATGGATGAAACGGGTTATTTAATCACTCAACCCAATACTACGGCAACCAATATTCCAGGTGTGTTTGCCTGCGGAGATGTACAGGATAATGTATATCGCCAAGCAATTACGGCTGCGGGAACAGGTTGTATGGCCGCTTTGGAAGCAGAACGTTATCTGGCAGCTAAAGAAGATGTTGCGTAATCGTGTTAACAATAAAAAGGCTAGCGATATCAATTTCGCTAGCCTTTCTTCTGCTATTTCAAACAGATTATAATAATTTCTGTTTATCCTTTTGCTTCTTCCATTTCAAAAACAGAATCGATTTTCCAACAAGACTTATCTTTAGAGGCTTTTACCGCCAATTGGTCACATCGTTCATTGAGCGGATGACCAGCATGACCCTTTACCCACACCAATTTTACCTGATGTAGTTTGTAAACCTGCATCAATCTAATCCAGAGATCTTTATTTTTTTTACCAGCGAATCCCTTTTGAATCCAGCCATACACCCATTTTTTATCGATGGCGTCAATGACATATTTGGAATCGGAATATACCGTAACCTGTTGATTTAAGTTTTTTAAAGCTTCTAGACCAACAATTACTGCCATTAGCTCCATTCGATTATTGGTGGTCTTGCGGTAGCCACCAGAGAATTCTTTTTCAATTAATTTCCCCTTATACGCTTCGTTATCACCCGTATAAATTGTTCTTAATATTGTGCCATAGCCACCTGGTCCTGGATTACCGCTTGAAGCGCCATCCGTATATAATTCAATCATCCATACAAAGATAAATTATTAAGCCAAAATAGCGACTTTAAGTTTGAATTGCATGAATATATTTCTTACTTTTCCCCTTTTAAAACCTAATATTTCAATTAGTAGACATGATTCGGAAGAAGTCAATATTAGCAGTGTTGTTTTTAGCGCTTTCTAGCTATAACGTTTTTGCACAAGAAACTAAAAACAAGAATGAGGACGTAAAAAAAATGGAATGGTTTGAAGATGCAAAATTAGGCATTTTTATCCATTGGGGAATTTATTCGGTTAAGGGGATTTCTGAATCTTGGGCTTTTTTTAATAACTATATCAGTCATGAAAATTACATGAAGCAATTGGCTGGTTTTACAGCCAACCAATATCAACCGGAAGAATGGGCAAAATTGATTCAGGAATCGGGAGCGAAGTATTCGGTCATTACAACACGTCATCATGATGGGGTCTCGCTTTGGGATAGCAAGTCGAATAATGCGATTACCACAGCTAAAGATGCTGCTGCTAAAAAGGATGTTTTGACTCCCTTTGTGACCGCACTTCAGAAAAAAGGTCTTAAGACCGGTTTATATTACTCATTACCAGATTGGAGTCATCCTGACTATGATGTCAATACGAGAATAAAAAAACGTTATAACGTAGGCGATGATGCCAATCGTTGGAATAAGTTTGTGAATTACTATCAGGGACAGTTAGCAGAATTGTCTAAAGCATATAAGCCAGATTTAATTTGGTTTGATGGCGATTGGGAACACAACGATCAGGAGTGGCGTGCAAAAGAAACATTGACACAATTGCGCAAGTATAATCCCAATATCATCATCAATTCCAGACTGAATCAACACGGTGACTATGATACTCCAGAGCAGGGTATTCCGGTTGTAAAACCTGAAGCACGCTACTGGGAACTCTGCTATACCATGAATGATTCGTGGGGATATCAGCATTTTGACCATCATTATAAAACACCAAACATGATCGTCCGTACTTTGGTAGATTGTATTTCAATGGGCGGAAATCTTTTATTGGATATTGGCCCTAAAGCTGATGGGACAATTCCTACAGAACAGGTGCAGATCTTGAAAGAATTAGGAAGATGGACTTCTAAACACAAGGACGCTATTTATGGTACCCGAGCAGGAGTTCAATCTCGGTTTTGGAATGATAAAAATGCTTTTTCTAAAGATGGAAAAACATTATACATCTACTTGGATAATGTCAAAGATAAATTAGTTTTACAAGGTCTGAAAACTAAACCTACTTCAATTAAATTTGTTGGAAATTCAGACAAAATAGATTATCAGTATGATGATTATACGCTAGAATTAAATCTACCAACAGCTAATTTCGATGCAGCTGTAACTGTTGTAGCCATTACCTTTAATGAGAAGCCAGCTATTGATTTGGAAAGAAAAGAAGTGAGTTATACTGCTTATGAAGTTGCTGGCCAAAATCAAGCCGCGTATGCCATTGCAACAATTAGTAAAGCTACTGCCATGGGATCCAATTTGTTTAAAGACAAAATCAGTGCAGACGGCGATGTATTAGATAAAAACTTAAAATTTGCATCTGCCGATATGAAAGAGTGGGTAGCAAAAAATGCTGAAATTTTACATGATGCTGAAGCTGGAATTCCTGATGGACATTACGCTGGACTAAGTGCGCTATCTAAAGATAAGCAGACACTTTATCTTTTCGTTGAAGGAACTCCAACAGGTCCTATTGCATTAAAAGGGCTTAAGAATACCATTGCACGTATACGCATAGTAGGCGAAGGTTCTATGATCGGTCATGATATATTCAATAAACTGTACTGGAGTTCGACTCCAGGTATTGTTTATATGGACGTTCCTAAAGAACGGGTGGATAAAAATATGACAATAATTGCTGTTTTATTGGATAAACCAATTGAATTGTATCGAGAGCACGTAGGAGCTATTGAAAGTAATTTATAAATTTGTAAAGAGGCAATTTTAATTGCCTCTTTTTTTATGATTATGAAATATATTTTAACATTGTTACCCTTGTCACTGCTACTTTCCTGTAATCACGGAAACGGAAATGAAACGCAAAAGCAACGTGCCGATTCACTTGCCCGGGAAGTGCTAGAGCAACGCCTGGATATTAGAGATCTCGCTAATTCGGATCATTTTATGTACTATGAGGATACCGAAGCTCAAAATACAACAGATATAAAGAAACTCGCTGGAGTTGAAAAAATAAAGGCTAAGGTAGTTGCTTATCGCATTTATAAAAATCTTAGTTTGGAAAATAATCGTTACATTTTTAAGGCCAAATCTCCCTTAGAACTGCATATACCGAATAAGATTTTTGTGAGTTTTGAAAGAGCATTTATAACGTCCAATAATAATGTCATCAGCAGTAAAGACTCCATTAAATTGCAATTGCCCACAAATTTCCAAGATTCGGTCTTAACTTGGTAGTAGATAATGAAGATATGAAGAAGAAAATCATTGTATTTACCGGAGCTGGTATCTCAGCAGAAAGTGGTATTAAGACATTTAGAGATGCGGATGGATTGTGGGAGGGGCATGATGTAGATGACGTTGCTAGTATTGATGGCTGGTACCGTAATCCCAAACTCGTTCAAGATTTTTATAACATGCGGCGACAAGTCGCTATGCAGGCTAAACCTAATGCTGCGCATGAAGCTCTGGTCGCATTAGGTAAGTCGTTTGATGTACAGATTGTGACGCAAAATGTGGATACATTACATGAACGGGCAGGTTCTGATCATGTGCTTCATTTGCATGGAAGATTAGATCAAGCTTGCTCATCAAAAGATAAAAGGCTAATCTATCCAATCGACGGTTATGAGATCAAAATGGGTGACTTATGTGAAAAAGGTTCCCAATTAAGACCTAATATAGTATGGTTCGGTGAGGCAGTTCCGAATATGGAACCAGCCCTCGAAATGGCACGAGAGGCCGACATTATGATTGTTATCGGCACCTCTTTGGCTGTATATCCAGCTGCAGGATTAGTTGATATAATAGCACCTACATGCGATTTATATGTTGTTGATAAACAGATTGATACATCGCGGATACCCAAACGGGCAAGTACTATAGAAAGTGCTGCATCGGAAGCAGTTCCCTATCTGGTTGCTCAGCTAATAGAGCGATATGCTACTTTGTAAGCAATTCATTACGCTAACGTTTTCGTCATTTGCACAATCGTTTGCATCCTAGATATTCCCTGAGATCATCTGCAAGAAGCATATATTTAGATTTTATAAATCGAATTAATACGTTTTTAGTTCTGACCACATCTCGAGACAATCAAGGCGTAGTCGTGACAGGGTTAATAAAATTTTATGATCACAAAAAAACTTGGCAAAGCAGCAGCATTTATCGTCTTGTTTACGATTAGCTCCAGTGTTACGAAAGCACAGTTATCTCTAATTCCGAAGCCAGATTTTATAGAGATGACGGAAGGGTCGTATTTCTTTCCTTCATCTGGTAAAATACAGATTGGAGATAAGACTTTTGATACGGTTGGTCGGTATCTTCAAAAGCAGCTTTTATCAAAATTTGGTTATACAGGACTTATCCATCATGATAAAAAACAGATTTCAGCAATTCAATTTGTTCGTAAGCAACATCTTGAAAGTGAGGAGTATGAAATTAAGACAGAGGGTAGTACGCTAATTATTTATGCAAGCTCTCCTGCAGGAGCTACCCATGCCGTCAGTTCGCTTTTGCAAGCATTTAGCTTTGGAAATAAATCTGCGTCTGGAATCACTATTCCTGCTTTTGAAATCAAAGATAAACCAGCATATCCGTGGCGAGGTTTTATGTTAGATGAATCACGTCACTTTTTTGGAAAGGAAAAGGTGAAATCCATCTTAGATTGGATGGCATTTTATAAACTCAATAAGTTCCATTGGCACTTGACTGATGAACCCGCTTGGCGATTAGAAATTCAAAAATATCCTCTATTAACATTGGTCGGTGGTATTGGCTCCCAGACTGATCCATATGCTCCCGCGGCCTTTTATACGCAGGCCGACATTACAGAGATTGTAGCTTATGCACAAGAAAGGAACATCGAAGTCATCCCAGAAATCGATATGCCGGGCCATGCCACAGCGGCTAATCGGGCTTACCCGCAACTGAGTGGTGGTGGAAATGAAAAACATCCGGATTTTACTTTTCATCCGGCTAAAGATATAACGTATTCTTTTTTAACTCAGGTATTGCGTGAAACGAAAGCGCTGTTTCCATCGGCGGTAATACATTTAGGCGGAGATGAAGTATCCTTTGGCAGTGAAGCATGGAATTCAGATACCCACGTGCAGGATTTGAAGCAGAAGCATGATCTAAATGATAACAAAGCGGTAGAAAATTACTTTATGCGTCGCATGGCAGATTCGCTAAAAACAATGGATGCCACTTTACTAGCATGGGATGAGATGGTAGATGCCGATTTATCAAAAGAGAAAACGATACTCATGTGGTGGCGACATGATAAACCCGAGCAGTTGAAAGCCATATTAAAGGCTGGCTATAAAACAATACTGACACCAAGATTACCACTTTATTTTGATTTTGTACAGGAAGAATCGCATAAATATGGGCGAAAATGGGGAAAACTGTACAATCCTTTGGAAAATGTGTATAATTTTTCTCCAGATCACTATGCTTCGTTGACGACCGAGAAAAATCAGATTTTAGGTATTCAGGGAAATTTATGGACGGAAACCGTTATCAATACCAATAGATTAGACTATTTAATTTTTCCACGATTGGCCGCTCTGGCGGAGGTCGGTTGGACGAAAAGTTCAAATAAAAATTACCTGCAATTTTCAGAATCATTGAAAAAACATTTGAATTTGTATCGTGAAGCAAATTTGTACTACTACGATCCATTTACAAATGCACATCCTGAACCGGTGGTGATAAAAAAGACACAACGCGTTTATATTGATAATCCTGAATAACCAATTAAATATGAATAACTTATTAAGCAGATCTATACTTGCTGTGGCATTGTTAGCTGGAGCCAATTCTCTACAAGCACAATGGACCGGACCAAAAATTAAATCAACAGAAATCAAAGAAATTAAGTATGGACCATTGTCACCTGCCAATCGGACAGATGAGGCAATGGTTGCATTCCGCAATTATGGATTAGGTCAATTTATACATTGGGGGCTATATGCAATACCAGGGAATGAATGGAAAGGAGTGAGTGCACGTGATGGTGCGGCAGCATCCGAATGGATACGTTCATGGAGAGGACCATCTGCTCCTAAAGATTGGGTGAATACATACGACAACCTTTACAAACAATTTAATCCCAAAGATTTTGACGCAAAGCGTTGGGCAAAACAAGCAAAAGACATGGGAGCGAAGTACGTGATTTTTACGACAAAACACCATGATGGTTTCGCGATGTGGCCAACCATATATTCGCCATATAATATCAGTAAGACACCCTATAAAAAAGATATTGTGAAAGAGGTTGTAGATGCCTATACCGCAGTAGGTATCGATGTGTACCTTTATTTCTCTGTATTGGAATGGAACAATCCAGATTATATGGGCAAAGAACCAATAACGGCAGAGGAAAAGAAAAAGTTTGATAAATTCTTGAAATATACTAGAAATCAATTACTGGAGTTGATGACTAATTATCCACAGATGAAAGGATTTTGGTTTGACGGTACTTGGGATCAGTCTTGGATAAAGTCTTATGATTTTACTTACAATCTTGAAAAAGAACTTCGGGAAAAACATCCTGGTCTTATCATTGGCTCCCGTTTCCGAAAT
The DNA here is from genome assembly GCF_056711605.1 of Sphingobacterium sp. MAE. Taxonomy (NCBI): domain Bacteria; kingdom Pseudomonadati; phylum Bacteroidota; class Sphingobacteriia; order Sphingobacteriales; family Sphingobacteriaceae; genus Sphingobacterium; species Sphingobacterium sp. MAE. The sequence continues at coordinate 2,382,870 of NZ_CM160044.1, forward strand.
GATGAATTTGGGAAACGTCATTTTGATTCCAATGGTCAGATGTTGGGTGATTATGAACAAGGCTGGGAGCGTAAATTGCCGGGAGATATCACTTGGTTAGAGGGGCGCGATTGGGATTGTGTGATGACGATTCCACCAAACGGTTGGGGATATATGAAAGATTGGTCGGGTATTTATACCAAAACCACCGATGATATTATCGATATGCTGACCTATTCAGCATCCCTAAGTGGTAATTTTGTTTTAAATTTCGGGCCAGATGGCCAGGGAAATATGCATCCTGAGGAAGATAAAATAGCAAAAGAGCTTGGTGAGTGGATGAAAATAAATGGTGAAGCGATCTATGGAGCCAAACATGCAGGAATGACCAATTCTAAACTGGGGTACTTCACTAAAAAAGCAGATAACTTATACCTCACTGTTTTCAACAGGCCCGTCAATCATATTGTCCGGATATCTGTACCCAAGGCAGCGACAGAGGTTCCTGTGTCTGCCACGTTATTAGCTAATGGACAAATGTTGGAGATGCGTCATTCGGATCTTGGTATTGATCTCGATAAAAATACCTATTATGATGTGCTATTGCCGAAAAGTTTCCAGTCGGATAGAGCCTTTGTCATTAAAATGAAAACGGGTGCACCTAAAATAAAAGCGGAGAAGCTAATGGATGCTAAGATGTAAAATATAGTTTGAAACAGTTTGAAAAGCCAAAACAATGATTTTGGTTTTTTTTTGTTATTTTTAGAAATCAATTCATGTACCGAAAATGTTCAAAATATTAGTTACCATTTTTACTTGTACTGTTTTATTGTCATGCAACAATAGCAACAAAAATCAAGGATCGACTTCTCAACAATCAGAAACAGGAAATAGCGAAACAGGAAAAAATCAACAGGTCGTGCTGGATTCTACTGAGGCAAAAAGAATATTGGCATTGCCATTACATTGCCTTGAACAGGAGTATCCAAATAAACTGGGTCAGGTCATCGGATCTGCTCAGGATCTGAAATCACCAAAACAATTACATCCCATTTTTTACGGTTGTTTTGATTGGCATTCATCCGTTCATGGTTATTGGTCTATCGTTAAAATATTGAAAACTTTCCCTAACCTCAGTGAAAGTAAACAGGCGAGACTGATCCTGAATGATAAGATAACCAAAACGAATGTTGATCAGGAAATTGCTTTCTTCCTGGACAGTAATAATACAAGCTTCGAACGCACCTATGGATGGGCGTGGCTCTTGCAGCTGCAGGCAGAGTTGTTGACTTGGAATGATCCTGAAGGGAAACAGTGGGCCACAGCGCTACAGCCTTTGGCAGATCTGCTTGTAAAACGTTATGAAGGGTATTTACCTAAACTTGTTTATCCGATCCGTTCGGGACAGCATGATAATACCGCTTTTGGATTTAGTTTATCAATGGATTATGCAAAGGTAACGCAAGATACAGCTTTTCAAAATTTAATTACACAACATGCAAAGCGCCTTTTTATAAACGATAAATCTTGCTCTCTGGCATTTGAGCCAAGTGGTAGCGATTTTCTTTCTCCTTGCTTAGAAGAGGCATTATTGATGACAAAAGTTTTAAATGATGACGAATATAAAAAATGGTTAACAGACTTTATGCCCGATTTATTTGTGAAAGAATTTAAGTTAGAGCCGGGTATTGTTAAAGACCGTACGGATGGAAAGCTTGTTCATTTAGATGGATTGAATTTTAGCCGTGCAACTTGTCTTAATGGCATCGCTACTAAACTACCGGAACTAAATCATTTACATCAACAGGCAAATAACCATTTGGCTTACTCATTGCCTAATATCAGCAATGACGACTATATGGGCTCACATTGGTTAGGAACATTTGCGCTTTATGCCATAACACATCAGTAAGTTTGTGATCAAGTTTATTTTTTCGATTATAATCGCATTGAGCATAATCAGTTCATGTACCCCAATTTCTTTAAATAAGAAGGAGAGAGCAGCTGATAGCCTACACACTTCCGATACGTTTAAATTTAATGGATACTCGGCTACAATAAAAAATAAAGATTAAGTCAAGCAATGAACAGCCCTGATATTGTCATTTTAACTTAAAATATGACATCTTGTCTCAAATTGACTGTTTGGAATATAGATTGATGTTTAACTGTGAAATCAATTAGCAATTAAATATAAAATATATATGAACACAGAAAAAGGATCTATTTCAATCCACACGGAAAACATTTTTCCTGTCATTAAAAAATTCTTATACTCTGATAATGAGATCTTCTTACGCGAGTTAGTTTCAAACGCGGTGGATGCTTCTCAAAAAATAAAACGCTTAGCTTCATTAGGTCAATACCAAGGTGAAGTAGGTGATTTATTAGTTGATGTAAAACTTGATGAAGCGGCAAAAACGATTACCATTTCGGATAATGGTATCGGTATGACAGCTGACGAGATTAAAAAATACATCAATCAAGTTGCCTTCTCAGGTGCAACTGAATTTATGGAAAAATTCAAAGAAGCAAATGATGCAAATGAAATCATCGGTCGATTTGGATTAGGTTTCTATTCCGCATTTATGGTTGCTGATAACGTTGAAATCGAAACGTTATCTTACCAAGATGGGGCAGAGGCTGCGCATTGGACATGTGATGGTAGTACTTCGTATGAAATTTCTGCAGGTACACGTACGACACGTGGTACTGATATCATCTTACACATTAATGAAGAGTCTTCAGAATTCCTAAGCCAATCGCGTTTACAGGAGATCTTGGACAAATATGCGCGCTTCCTTCCTGTAAATATCCGCTTCGGAACGAAAACAACGTCTGAGCCAGATGGAGAAGATGAAGAAGGAAAACCAAAATATAAATCTGTTGAAGTTGATAACATCATCAACAACACAAGCCCAGCTTGGACGAAAGCTCCATCTGAACTGACAGATGCAGACTATTTGGCTTTCTATAAAGAGTTGTATCCATATTCAATGGACGAACCATTATTCTGGATCCATTTAAATGTGGATTATCCATTTAATTTAACCGGAATTTTATACTTCCCGAAAATTAAAAATGAATTAGAAATTCAACGTAATAAAATTAAATTATACTCACGTCAAGTATTCATTACCGACGAAGTAAAAGATATTGTTCCTGAATTTTTAATGTTATTACATGGTGTAATTGACTCACCGGATATCCCATTAAACGTTTCAAGAAGCTTCTTACAAGCAGATAGTAACGTGAAAAAGATCAACAACTATATCACTAAAAAAGTAGCTGATAAGTTGCAGGAAATCTTTAAAACAGATCGTAAAGGTTTTGAAGAAAAATGGAATGATATCGGTCTTTTTATCAAATATGGTATGTTGAGCGATGAGAAATTTGCTGAAAAGGCAAATGAATTCTGTCTATTGACCAATACTGATAAAGAAAACTATACGATTAAAGAGTATTTTGAGAAAGTAAAAGATATTCAGGTTGATAAAGACGGTAATATCATCTATCTCTATACCCACGATGCGGCACAACAAGATAGCTTTATTTCAAGTGCAAAGACAAAAGGTTATGATGTACTGGTATTAGATGGTCCACTGGATACTCATATTACTTCCTATTTGGAACAAAAAGGTGGCGAGAAGGTACAGTTGAAGCGTGTAGATGCAGATGTTATCGATAAGTTGATTGAAAAAGATGAGAAGCAAGAATTGTCAATTTCCGAAGAGGAGTCTAAACAAGCCTTATCAATCTTTGAAAAAGCTATTAGTCGTCCGGACATGAAAGTTGAAGTGGATGCTTTATCTGCTGAGGAATTACCTGTATCAGTAACGATCGATGAGTTTATGCGTCGTATGAAAGATATGGCCAAAACCAATGGCGGAATGAACTTTTACGGCAACTTACCTGACAACTATAAGGTAACCGTAAATGGTAACCATCCACTGGTGAAACGCATTTTATCAAGTACTGAAGAAGAAGGTGCGCAATTGGCAAAACAAGCGTTTGACTTAGCTTTATTATCTCGCGGTTTGTTAACAGGTGCTGCTTTAACGTCATTTGTGAAACGCAGTGTTGAGATGATCTAATAAAAATTAAAAAATAATGCCTTAATCCTCATTACGATACGTTGTAATGAGGATTTTTTGCTTAAAAACATTTGGAGTATATCAAATAAAATTCTACTTTTGTAGCACAAACACGGTAGATGTAGCTCAGTTGGTTAGAGCATCGGTTTGTGGTACCGAGGGTCGTGGGTTCGAGCCCCATCATTTACCCAAAAGGCGAAAGAGTTCTCTTTCGCCTTTTTCTTTATCCATATTTTATCTTTACAGCAACAATACTATCTTTTATAATTTTAATGAGGAAATCTTCATGAATATCGGACAACTTTTTAACATAGATACAGGCCTTGCTCATTTTGAATTTTCCTAATTTTTTAAGATCAAGATCTATATCATTTTCACAAATGTATAGATATAAAGAAATGGCGCTTTTACGTGGTGAAAATCCGGCCAAAGGTGCGTTTCCTTCATGGCCACTTGCATATTTGTAGTGGTACGAACCAAAACCAATAATACTGGGTCCCCATAGTACGGCAGGTTCACCAGTGATCTCTTCCATAATTTGGATGAGTCTATCACTATCTTTTCTTTTCTGCTCATCTGGTATTTGTGCAATGAAATCCTGAACTGAATCCGAAGTTGCAACAGTTTTATTGTTTGCCATAATTAAAGAATGGGAGTGAGCTTATAGCCTTTAGCCGCTAACAGGTTTAAAAGACCATTTTTTCCAACCAAATGTCCTGCTCCAACAGCAAATAGATGGGAAGATGCTGACATTTTCGATGGAATTTTATTCATCCAATTAATATTACGTTTAGTCAAGAAGTTTGCTAGATCTTCTTTAGACATATAACTATTATCATAAATAATTGTTTCCAGCTCTTTTAAATTCTCGGTTTGATAAGCGGTTACCATTTTTTTTGATATTGCTGGCATCTCATCAATTTTGTTTAAATATTCCAATAAATCAGATGCTTTAAACATATTGTTTAACATATCAATTTGAAATTTTAATGTTTCGAGATCATCTATCTTTTTATTTGAAGCTGTTGCCAGGGCTTGGATATCTGTTTCCATTGTTTTCACTTTTCTAGGATCTGAGCACTCTAAAGATTTTAAACTTAAAAGGGATATAAATACAGCTGGTGACATCATATCGAGCATTTGAATAGACAGTTGTTGTGAGGTGAGGATGCTATCCATTTGAGTGAGTTCAGCTTTGGTCATACCTTTAAGGAAATTGCTGTCAGGTTTCATCATTTCAGGGATGATGGGTTTATTTTCTTCTGAACCAATATTAATTTCAAAGGTTATCACATCAACTTTGGGGATCAGATTTTTGATTTTATCCTTTAACAGATAGTCTTCTTCACACATCAGATGCATCGTACCTAATAGGTAGGAGTCTTTGGCCAAACCATTTCCTGATATTTTCCAAAGAATGGCATTTTCTTGTGCACGAACTGTAAATGTAGCGACAATAAAGGCTATGATAGCCATGAGTGATAACTTTTTCATATATGTTTATAATGTATAGTATATCATTAGTATCTAAGACCCATCATATGTTACAGATTTTTTGTCATTATAAAGGCTTTATGATTGATCAATCATAAAGCCTTTATAATGATATGCTTTTACTGTTGCACTACTACTAGTTACGTCAGAGCACAGCGGTATTAAACGAGTATTGTATCGATCGCTATTTGGGAAAGAAGTATTTTATGGATTGGACAAGCATTGGCTATAGCTACAATACGAGTGTGTTGTTTTTCATCTAGTTTACCTTCAAAACTTATTTTTCTTACAAATTTTGTTGTGCTCTTATCTTCAGATTGTTCAATCATTACGTCCACCTGAAAAGAGTTGACTGTCCATTCTTTATGGTCAGCATACATTTTCAACGTAATGGCAGTACAAGAGGCCAATGAAGCAGCCAGGAGTTCCTGTGGTTGAAAACCTAGATCAAGCCCACCTTTATCGAGAGGTTCATCAACAACAATACTGTTCTTTCCTGCAATTACAGATGTTTTATATTTATCTGTACCAATGGATGCTTTTACGATATTCATGATGTTTTTTTTGTTAGATAAAATTCTGGAAGCGGTATATAGCCAGTTTCATTAGCAACAGGAGGAAATTTTTTGTCAATCCAATCTTGCTTGGCTTGCTCTAATCTTTCTTTAGATGAACTTACAAAATTCCAAAGGATATACCGCTCTTCTGGAAAAGGCTCACCTCCAAAAATGTAAATTGTGGTGTCTTCACCAATTTCAAATTCGCACAATTGCGCATCTTTTGCTATCAGAAGTTGTTTTGATTCAAAAGTTGTTCCTGCATCAGTGATTGTACCTGATAAGATATAAAGTCCTGATTCACCATATAGGTCTTTTCCAATACTAACTTTTGCTTTATTTTTTGATTTAATTTCAATGAAATAAAGCTTACTGTATACGGAGACCGGAGACTTTTTACCAAAGGCTTCGCCTGCGATCAACCTAAAGTTGACACCTTGGTCATCTTCCCAATGAGGTAGATCTTCAGCATTTGTATGTTCAAAAGAAGGTTCACATTCTTCGAGCTCTTTTGGTAGAGCAACCCAAATTTGCAAACCATGTAAAAATTTGTCGGTATGTCGAAGGTATTCAGGAGTGCGCTCTGAATGAGTTACACCTTTACCTGCAGTCATCCAGTTGACAGCACCAGGTTTTATTTCCATCTCTGTACCTAAACTATCGCGATGCATGATCGCCCCCTCAAAAAGATAAGTTAATGTCGACAATCCAATGTGAGGATGAGGACCGACATCTAGATTTTCATATTCATTCAATGCTGCAGGCCCCATATGATCTATAAAAGAAAAGGGACCTACCATTCTTTTTTGACGAAATGGTAATAATCGACCAACCATAAAATTACCGATATCTGCGGCACGTTCTTCTATAATGATACCAATGTTTGACATGTTAAGCTATTTAAATGTTACTATATGGAACAGTTATCCAGTATTTTAGTTTTGGTATTTTCATGATTATACCTGATTAAAATATTCCATCTGTATCTATATGGATGAAGATAAGGTAACTGAACCTGTTGATTATAATGCTAAAGATAAGTACTTGTTTTATTTTTAGCATTGATCTAGATTAAGAAAATGATGGATCTGTAAATTATGGCTTATTTTTAATGATGATTAACATATATCGTTAGAGCGTAGCGTGATTTACGTAAACTTTCCTATTGCATTTGGAGCATTTTAAATACTTCAAGTACAATAGAAAAGCTGATATATTGCTGATTAAAGTTGTATTATTTTTTGGATATTTATTTCCTTTAAAAAATAATCATCATGAGATACGATCAATAAGGTACCTTGATACGTTTTGATTGCTTCAGTTAATATTTCTATATTTTGGATATCCAAGTTATTGGTAGGTTCATCCATAACAATCATGTCTGGAGCTAAGTTGCGAATGGTTAAACAACATAGACATAGTCGCATTTTTTCGCCACCACTTAATGTCCGACATCGCTTATCCCATGATTCTTTTCCAAATAAGAATCTATTTAATCTAATTTTGATTTCATGTTCCAGTAGTCCTGTATCATTAAATTGTTGCACTTGATCATAGATCGTTAGGTCATTATTGATGATGGAATAATCTTGATCGATATATATCGATATATGGGGAAAACGATATACCTCACCTGTAAACTTCGGCGTGTTGTTTAAAAGGATCTGTATAAGTGTACTTTTTCCAGCACCATTTTCACCTTTTATTGCGATACGTTCAGCACTGGTGATCTGAAAGTTTAAATCTTCTTGCCATAACAATTTATCATGAATTTGACGGTTAAGAGAATTAATTTTATAAAGGATTTTGCCAGTATGTAAGGTTGAATCTGTTAATCCAAATTTTATTTTATCAATATCAGGAATTTCCTTTCTTAAAGTTTGTAATTCTTTTGATAAGCCTGTACTTTTTTCACTATGGATATCTTTTAATTTAGCAGTACTTTTTTCAGCATTATTCCGCAAGGTATTCATCATAATTCTCGAGACACCTTCTTTTTGTTGCTTTGCTTTTCCTCGAGCATCAAGTTTCTGTTGGCGTTCTAATGTTCGACGTGCATTGACCTTGGTCTTTCGTAGCTCTTTTTCGAGATGCTTTACATCTGATTGGAGCGCATCTTGTATGATTTTTTTTTCTTCAAGATAAAAATCATAATCTCCCATATAGCCGGTCAATCCGGTTGCATTCATCTCGTACATAAATTCAAGCTGATTTAATAACGAGCGATCATGGCTCACAATGACGATCGAACGTGTGGAAGTCTGTATATATTGATATAATAAAGAACGACTTATACTGTCTAATTGATTGCTCGGCTCATCTAAGAGAATCAATTTTGGTTGATGAATGTTGATACCCGCCAAAAAAACCTTTGTCTTTTGTCCGCCACTTAAAGATGATAATTTTTGACCGAGATCTATATCGGTCAACATCCAATATTTCAGAGCCTGCTGACAGCGGTCCTCTATATTCCAATCATCCTCAAGAGCAGTAAAATTATCTTCAGTCACGTTACCAGCCAGTATTTCTTGGAGAGCTGTTAATTTTGATTCTATTTTTAAAACCTGAGCAACAGATAAATGATTGTATTGCCCAAATATTTGAGGAACATAGTATAGGCTGCCATCGGTGCTTATATGTCCGTCAGCGGGTTGTAATTCACCTGCAATGATCTTTAATAAAGTGGATTTCCCAATTCCGTTATTACCGATTAGAGCAATTTTTTGATGATCGTGTAAACTCAGATTAATATTTTGAAATAAAAGATCTTTGTTTGGATGTATATATGAAATGTTTTCTAGAATAAGCATAATTTCTTTTTAAAGCATGAATGATAGTGAGGCATGAGTATGCGATCACGTTTAATATTTTGCAAAAAGAAATTATTTATTACATGGATATGTTTACGATTAATTGTGCCACAAAACTAATGAAAATTGCACTGATATAAAAATAGCTTTATTCTTTTTATGTTTATTGTATAAAATATTTTGAATTGATATTACTTATCTGTAGTCAAGTATACTAAAGACTTAAAATTTTCTTATTTGACATAAGCCAATCTAAAGTTTTACAATATTTAGCCATAATATTATAAATATGTAATCTCCAATTTGGATTAGCTTTGCACATCAGTATATGAAAAAACTATTTGCCATATTCCTCTCAATTGTATATTTAGTGTTGTCTTCGGGCTTTGCTAAACAGGTGCATTTGTGCAAAGGAACTTTAAGTAAGCAAGTAAGTTTGACAAATATAACGCCTGATTCCAGACTACCTTGTCCGCTATGTATAGCTAAAGAAAGGGGACTAAGCAAAAAGAAGAAAAACTGTTGCAAAATAGATATTCAACTATTAAAAACAGACAAAGCTTCAAGTAACCAGGGGGGATTTGATTTTTCTATTAAAGTGTTGGGTGAGGCGATTCCCAATAGAATATGGGGTACTGTTTTCGATAAATTATCGGTCTTTCATGTTCCTAATTTTCCGATATATTCGTCTTCCAAAATTTCACTCAGCTCTAATCCTTTATATATCTTCCATTGTCTATATAGAATATAGTAAGGTTAAGTATTGAATTCGATTTTGACCATAGCCGATTATTCGGAAGATGGCAACCATTCTTTATATTAACTTTTTAAATTTTTGTCTATGAATCTTAAATTCATGGCATCAATATGTTTGATATTTGCAGTCAACACGACAGGTTTTGCTCAAATATTAAATTTATCTGATGCACTGCAACGCGCAGTAGATTATCATGATAAAATAAAATCAAAACAATCTTTTGTTCAGTCAACAGTACAAAATACACGATTTCAAAACAAGCAATATCTTCCGGATGTGACTTTTGGAGCCCAGCAAAGCTATGGGACTATCAATGCACAAAATGGCCCGCTGTATGCTTACGGAGGTTTGGCTTCTGCGGCCACTTCGATGCCATTGGCTGAGCAAAATTGGAACGCTGCTTTTGGGTCTTTGTATTTTGCAAATGTCAATTGGAATATATTCACTTTTGGTAAAAAAACACAGCAGGTCGCTCTTGCCAGTTCAAAAGAAAAAGTTGCAACGGCAGATGTCGATCAGATTATTTTTGAACATCAGATCAAAGTAGCTGCCGCTTATCTCAATCTTTTAGCTAGTCAACGGATCAGATTTGTGCAGGGTAAAAATACCGAACGCGCCCAAGTCTTCTTCGAAATGACAAGCAGTAGAGCCGCCAGTGGTTTGATTCCTCAGGTGGATCTGTCGCTAGCAAAAGCGGAAGTTTCCCATGCTAGATCTCTTGAAATAAAATCGTACGATAAAGAGCTATCATATTCAAAACACCTTGCCGTACTGCTGAATGAAGAATTTCAAACATATCAGTTGGATAGTATATTTAATACAACTGTACCGTATATATCTGGCGATACAATTCAAAAGCGTGCGGCCAATCATCCTTTATTAACTTGGCATCAGCGCAAGATCGATGAAAGTGAACAGTCTGAAAAGTATATGCATAGCCAAAAAATGCCAACTGTCAATATTGTTGGTGTGATACAGGGAAGAGGTTCAGGTTTTGATTGGAACTATATCCAAGATCAAACGGCCTATTCGTCTTCCTACTTTAAAGGAACGGGAATTCAACGCAGTAATTTTTTGATTGGTGGTACATTAAGCTGGAATTTGACTAATATCTTTCGTTATGATAGTAAAGTTAAAGAACAACAATTTCAGACCCAATCTTTAAAACAGGATTATTCATTGATGGAGAAGGAACTGAGTGCACAGACAGAATTAGCGAAAGTGCAATTTCAAAATGCGGTGGATAATCTGGCGGAAACCAAAGTACAACTTACAGCTGCTCAGCTAGCACATCGACAACATACTGCATTGTATAAAAATGGACTAACTCCTTTAGTTGATTTTACTCAAGCATTGTACAGTCTAAATCGAGCAGAGATTGATTATGAGATTGCTCAAAATAATGTTTGGCAAGCGATGTTATTGCTCGCATCCGCTCAGGGTGACATTTCTATACTTTTAAAAGCAACTCAATACTAATTTTTTTACAGATGAATTTAATCAGATTTGCACTTCGCAAACCAATTTCCATTATGGTTATGGTATTGGGGCTTTTATTCTTCGGGATACGAGCTGCAAAAGAAATACAGGTAGATATTCTACCCGAGATGAACCTACCTGTTGTCTATGTAGCGCATTCATTTAATGGGTATACTCCGCAGCAGATGGAGGGCTATTTTACTAAAATGTATGTCAATATGATGCTTTTTACAAATGGTATAAAAAGTATTGAAACAAAAAATACACAAGGTTTAACCTTAATGAAGGTCAATTTTTACGAAGGAACTGAAATGGGTGAAGCGATCGCACAGCTGACTGCATTATCCAACCGTTCACAAGTGTTTTTGCCTCATGGTGCTCCGCCACCCTTTATTATTCGATTTGATGCCTCTTCTCAGCCGGTGGGGCAATTGGTGTTTCGAAGTGAAACGAAAACGAATAATCAGCTACAGGACATCGCCAATTTTACTGCTCGTCCTTTTCTAATTGCTATACCGGGATTAACCACAGCACCACCATTTGGAGGTAGTCCACGTACTATTGAAATTAATATTGATCCTAATAAATTACGCGTTCATCAGCTCTCACCAGAACAGATCGTGGAAATTATCAGTCGTCAAAATATTACCTCTCCATCCGGAAACGTGTATATAGATGATATCAACTATCTGACGCCGACCAACAATACATTAAAAACAGTTGAGGAGTTTGGTGATATCCCACTATTCAAAGGACAAGTCGATAATGTATACTTGAGAGATGTGGCAACAGTAAAAGATGGTGCCGACATCACTGCAGGATACGCTTTAATAGATGGTAAACGTTCGGTTTATATCAATGTTGCTAAATCGGGGAAAGCATCTACATATGATGTTGTACAAAATCTTAAAAAGGTCATTCCTGATATTCAAAAAAATCTACCAGATGATGTCACCATCTCCTACGAATTTGATCAATCCGTATACGTCATCAATGCGGTGAAAAGTTTGATCATAGAGGGGGTATTGGGTGCCTTGTTAACAGGTTTAATGGTCATTTTATTTTTAAGAGATAAGCGGGCAGCTTTGATTGTTATTTTAACCATTCCAATATCGATTATTTCTGGTGTTTTATTTCTTAAATTATTTGGACAGACTATCAATATCATGAGTCTGTCTGGGTTGGCATTGGCGATTGGTATTTTGGTTGATGAGAGCACGGTAACGATTGAAAATATTCATCAGCACTTTGCCATGGGAAAAACAAAAGCAAGAGCGATCTGGGATGCATGTATGGAGATAGCTTTTCCAAAATTACTGATATTACTTTGTATTCTTGCTGTATTTGCCCCTGCATTGGTTATGACTGGGATACCTGGTTCATTGTTTATGCCATTGGCACTTTCGATTGGTTTCTCTATGATTATATCCTATCTCATGTCACAGACTTTTGTTCCTATCATGGCTAATTGGATTATGAAAAATAATCATGGGACAGGTGGGGAGAGTAAAGAGAAAGCTTTTGATCGATTTAAAGATCGCTACTCCAATCTGCTAAAAAGGTTAATGGAATATAAAAGGTTGATCGTTTCTTTTAGCCTGGTGCTTATTCTTGCTTTGGCAGCTATTATGTATCAGCTTACAGGCAAAGATGTCCTTCCGAATGTAAACTCGAGCCAGTTTCAAGTTAGAATAACAGCACCTGAGGGAACGAGAATTGAAAAAACGGAAGAAAAAGTAAAGGCGGTATTGCAGCAGCTGAATAACTTGATCGGCAAAGATAAAATAGCAATTTCGTCGGCTTACATAGGGCTGCATCCATCTTCTTTTGCTGTAAGTCCTATTTATCTTTACAATGCTGGTCCACATGAAGCTTTACTTCAGGTAGCATTAAAAGATTTTAAAGGAAATTCGGACGTCCTAAAAGATGAAATAAGAGCTCATCTTAAAAAAACAATGCCAGAACTTAAATTATCATTTGAACCGATCGAACTGACAGAGAAAATTTTAAGTCAAGGTGCAAATACAGCTATTGAGATTCGTATCTCGGGCATGATGAAGAAGATGAATGCTATGTCTGCCAATAAATTGATGATGAAGCTGAAAGAATTGGATTATTTACGTGATATCAAAATACCACAATCTATGAATTATCCGGCTTTAGAAATTAATATTGACAGAAATAGGGCTGCACAGTTGGGCTTAGATGCGCAGGATATTTCCAGATCATTGGTCGCCAGTACAGCCTCTTCTCGCTATACGAGTAAAAATATGTGGGTTGGGGGGATGATGGGAATTGCTTACGATGTACAGGTACAGATGCCACAAAATATGCTCAATAGCCAAGATGAGTTGGCTAATATTCCCTTGTCAAAAAATGCTGATAGACCAGTTTTAGGTGATGTGGCTACTATAACAGCTGTCAAAACATTAGGAGAAAGCTACAATTTGGGAACGATGGGCTATACCACAGTAACAGCCAATGTCCATCAGACAGATTTAGGTCGGGCCCAAAAAGATGTACAGGCAGCGATTGATTCTTTAGGCGAATTGCCCAAAGGTGTCACTGTTCAAGTGGCTGGTATGGCTCCAGTTTTAGATAATACAATGAAGAGCCTGTCAGGTGGATTATTGATCGCTATTGTTGTTATCTTTCTCATGCTAACAGCAAATTTTCAATCATTCAAAGTTTCATTAACCATTTTGACAACTGTGCCATTCGTGATATTTGGTTCTCTGCTGTTGCTGAAATTAACAGGATCTACGATCAATATGCAATCTTATATGGGTATCATCATGGCGATAGGAGTTTCGATTTCCAATGCCGTGTTACTGATCAGTAATGCAGAAACCTTGCGATTACAGCAACAGGGTTGCGCATTAGACCCATTATTATGACTACGCTAGCAATGACAGCAGGTATGTTGCCCATGGCGATCGGTTTTGGCGAAGGTGGTGATCAAGTTTCACCTTTGGGTAGAGCTATAATAGGCGGATTGGTGGCATCTACATTTTCGGTACTGATCATCCTCCCACTGGTATTTGCCTGGGTAATGGGCAAAAGTAAGATTCAGTCACCATCGCTAGATCCTGAAGATGAGAATAGTATCCATTTTAATAATTAGAAAACAGAAAAAATGAAAAACTTAATTTATATAGCGCTGCTAGCGTCCGTATTTATTTTTACAGGTTGTGCCTATTCCGAGAAAGAACCTAAAGAGGAAAAGAACATGGAAAAGGAAGCTGCCATGATGAACCCTTTTGAAACTATTGCTGTTCAAAAAACCAATCCTTTGGTCATCTTAAAATTAGCGGGTGAATTGTTGCCTGATCAGAGTACTGAGCTGTTTGCCAAAGTAAACAGTTATGTTAAAAATATACGAGTTGATATTGGTGATCGAGTTGTCGCGGGACAGGTTTTGATGACTTTAGAAGCTCCAGAAATCCAATCTCAAGTCGCTACAGCTAAAGCCAAACTTAAGGCACAACGAGCGGTATACTTGGCTACTTTGGCGACCTATGATCGTATGGTTAACGCTAATCAAACCGAAGGTGCTATTGCACAGGATGCTATGGATCAGATTGCTGCACGAAAGTTGTCGGATCAGGCACAATTGGCAGCAGCAGAATCTGCTTATAGTGAAATTAAAAATATAGACGATTATTTGGTGATCCGTGCTCCATTCAACGGTATAATTACAGATCGAAATGTCGATCTAGGTGCATATGTTGGCCCCATGGGTAAATCGCCTTTATTGGTCGTGCAGAACAATCAAAAATTGAGACTTAATATTTCTATTCCTGAAGCTAATACACCTTTTATCAAGCTTGGTGATACCATTCAATTTTATGTCAGATCACAGCCTCAGCATAAATATTTTGCTCAAATAAGCCGTAAATCGGGTAGTCTAGATCTTAAGTTGCGATCAGAAAAAGTAGAAGCAGATTTTATAAATACAAATCATGTATTGAAGCCTTTTATGATTGCAGAAACTCAGATCCCACTGCAAAA
Source organism: Sphingobacterium sp. MAE (assembly GCF_056711605.1). Lineage (NCBI taxonomy): Bacteria > Pseudomonadati > Bacteroidota > Sphingobacteriia > Sphingobacteriales > Sphingobacteriaceae > Sphingobacterium > Sphingobacterium sp. MAE. The sequence continues at coordinate 2,398,051 of NZ_CM160044.1, forward strand.
TAGCGAAGCGACATTCTTTGTTCCCAAATCTGCTATAGTTGATAGTAATATGGGGATGTATGTGATCGCTGTTGAAGCGGGCAAGGCCAAGAAAATACCTATCAGTAAAGGTCGGGTAATGTCCGATCGGGTAGAAGTAGTCGGTGACTTAACTGAAAATGATGTGATCCTTAAATTGGGTAATGAAGAAATACAGGAGGGTACACCCATTCCAAATAAATAAATTAATGAATAACATGATCAAACAATTCAATAAAATTACGATGGTGGTCTTTGCTACCATCGTATTCATATCTTGTAATAATAATGCGCCAAAGGAGAGTGGTGCAATTGGCGGTGAACCATTTAAAAAGGAGCTTGCTGATCATAAAGTGATCGCTACATCCAGGCCGAACAAAGGGGATCAAGTCTCTAATAATTTGGTCTGTATGGTCAATGATGAGTATATGGGCAAGCAACAGCTGGAGGTCCCTTTTGAAGGGAAGATGTATTATGGCTGTTGCGAAATGTGCAAAGAACGCATTCCTAATGATGCAAAAGTGCGCATGGCAATTGATCCATATAGCTTAAAAAAGGTAGATAAGGCTACTGCATACATTGTCTTGATCGGCAATCAAGATGAAGTTGCTTACTTTGAAAGTAAACATAATTATGACGCATTTCTAAGATCGGCGCAATAAAAGAAGTTCAAGTAGATAAAAGTTCTTGTCAGTTGCTACTCAGCTGATAAGAACTTTTTTAAGTTGATCTTCAAATTTCTGAACAGGAAATACGTGTTTGACGCGGCTAAATCAAGATAGATTTAAACTTGATCATAACCAGGCCTTATTGTTTTATAACCCATATTATAATAATTTCCAATGCTTAGTTATTTTATACCATCTATACTAGAAATATTTTACCTTGTTATTTTTTAGAAAAATTAAATATTTTTCACATTAAAACTTTTTGTTATTAGATATGTTAAAAAAGAATCATAAATTGCTTTTAAATTTTTAGACATAGCTTTTAATGACTTGATCGAGAATAGGTTTGGGATAGGAGTAGTTGTGCTTTTCGATTGTTTAATAAGTAGAATATTCAAGGTAATTAACTCAAAATAGAGCAATGAACAATCCGCCTTTACCCCATAATGAATCGGAGCGACTTCGTGCATTACACGAGTATGAAATATTAGATACAGAGATAGAAGAAGACTTTGATCGCATTACAACGATAGCTTCTTTGGTTTGTGGAGCACCGATTTCACTTATATCATTGATTGACAAAGACAGGCAGTGGTTTAAATCCAGAGTTGGGCTCGATGTGCAAGAAACGTCACGTAACTTAGCATTTTGCAGATATGTTATTACTGGAGATAATTTTTTGGAGGTTTATGATGCTACGGAGGATGAACGTTTTAAAGAAAATGAACTCGTCACGGCTGATCCGCATATCCGCTATTATGCCGGATTTCCTTTAATAGATCCCAATGGCTATGCTTTAGGTACATTGTGTGTAATCGATACAATCCCTAGGATGCTTAATGATGATCAAAAGAAAGCACTTTCACTCTTACGTGATGAGGCAATGGCCCTTATTGTCAACAGAAAAGAAAAAGAAAGTTATAAGGAAAGTGAGCAAAAATTAAAAGCTTTTTTTGATAATTCTCAGGGACTGATGTGTACACATGATCTGGAAGGTAATATGCTCACTGTGAATGATGCAGGTGCGGCGATTCTTGGTTATTCCAGATCTGAAATTGAAAACATGTCCTTGTTTGATATTATTCCACAAGAAGCACATCAAAATTTGATAGGCTATCTTCATGAGATTGTTCAAAAAGGTACGGTAAAGGGTGAAATGCGCACTGCTACAAAATCGGGAGAATTGCGTATTTGGCTTTTCAATAATATTCTGCAAAATAAGGGTGAGAAGAACCCCTATATTATAGGTAATGCTGTTGATGTCACCGAGCAACATTATTTAGAGAAGGATTTAAAGCAAACGCAAGCTATGCTGGCTAGGACCGGAAGAGTCGCTCGTATAGGAGGTTGGGAATATAGTCTTTTGAGTAAAGAATTATCTTGGTCCGAAATAACGAAAGAAATACACGAGGTACCTACCAATTATCAACCAGATATTGATAAAGCTCTGGAATTTTATAAAGCTAATGAGAGTCGAGAGAAAATTCTTGAAGCTATTCAAAAAGCAATTTCCAAAGGAGAATCTTGGGATCTGGAATTAGAAATAATTACATTTAAAGGTGTCGAATTGTGGGTGAGAGCGCTTGGCTATGCCGAATTTGAGCAGGGAACTTGTATCCGCATATATGGGACTTTTCAAGATATTGATAAGCGTAAGCGGATTGAAGCAGAATCTGCTAAATCAAAAAAATTGCTCGAAGATGTGTTGGAAGCGACTTCAGCTGTTGGTATTATTTCAACCGATACCCAAGGTATAATTACGCTATTTAATAAAGGAGCAGAAAATATACTAGGCTATCATAGTGAAGAAATAATCGGAAAATTGAGTCCGGTAATTTTTCACAAAGAAGGTGAAATTGTATCTCGTGCAAAGGAACTTGAAGAAGAATTAGGTTTCGAGGTGAAGGGGTTTCGTGCTCTTGTCGAAAAACCCGAAATTTATGGAGCAGAGCAAAGGGAGTGGACCTATATTAGAAAAGACGGATCTTCATTGTATGTTTCTTTAGCGGTTACAGCTATCCGGGATATCGCTGGAATTATCATTGGATATCTGTGTATAGCAACTGATATTAGCAAAATCATTAATCAAAGGGAAGAATTAGAACGAGCTAAACTTCTTGCTGAGCAGGCCAATATAGCGAAATCAGAGTTTTTAGCCAATATGAGTCATGAAATCCGAACGCCCTTAAATGGAATTATAGGATTTACAGATCTGATGACCAGAACAGAATTGGATCACACTCAAAAAGGCTACTTAGCAATAGTTGATCAGTCTGCTAATCTTTTATTAAGTATTATCAATGATATTCTAGATTTTTCAAAGATTGAAGCTGGAAAGTTGGAATTAGATATTGAAAGAAGTGAACTTTATGAGCTGCTGGAGCAAGTGACTAGTTTTCTGAATTTTCAGATGGAGTCAAAAAAACTGGAATTAAATTTAAATGTATCTCCAGATGTTCCGCATTATGTTTGGATTGATTCTTTACGTATTAAACAAGTACTGATGAATCTTCTGAGCAATGCGACTAAATTTACGGAAAAAGGAACAATCGAATTGAGTGTAGAAGTTTTATTTCATGATGATCAGTTTTCAACCCTTCGTTTTGGTGTTCGGGACACTGGAATCGGTATAAAAGTCGATAAGCAAGAAAAGATCTTTGACGCATTTTCGCAAGAAGATACTTCCACTACCAAGCGCTATGGCGGAACAGGTTTGGGCCTTACCATATCAAATAAGTTACTGAATATGATGGGTAGCAAACTGCAATTAGAAAGTACTTATGGTGTCGGCAGCTTATTCTTTTTTGATATTACACTTCGATCATTGGAAGGCGAATCACAAGATTGGAAGAATTTAGATCAAATTAAAAATGTTCTGGTTGTTGACAGCGACCAAGCGAGTAGATTAACATTAGTTCAGAAGTTAAAGCTTAAACAGATCAATGTATTTCAAGCGAACAATGGATTTGAAGTGTTGCAACTATTGATGGCAGGAAATCGTTACGACGTTATTATCATCGATGATAAAATACCCATTATGGGTGGGATCGAAACAATTAAAAAGATAAGAGAGAAATTGATTTATTCTGACCTAGATCAACCTATTATTTTAGTATTTGATGATTTTAAAGACGATATAGGCAAGATTTGTGAAGAGCTCGATTTACATCATTGGATGATTAAACCTATACTGTTTGAAAATTTGTTTAAAACCTTGTCAGACGTGCAGCTTATGGCACAGAGTCAAGAAACAACTTTGTTAAAAAAGGAAAGTGTTCATAAATACAATTTTAAAGTGCTCATTGTTGAAGATAATGAATTTAATATGCTTTTAACAGCTACACTTGTTCGAAATATCCTACCAAATGCTGAAATTTTAGAAGCAGTAGATGGTTTTATGGGTTTAAAACTTTTTAAAGAAAATCATATAGATTTAATCTTGATGGACATTCAAATGCCAGAAATGAATGGATACGAAGTAACTCAGGAAATAAGAAATCAAGAAACGGGCATACAGATACCAATAATTGCTTTAACGGCAGGAAATGTGAAGGGTGAAAAAGATAAATGTTTGGCAGTAGGAATGAATGATTTTGTTGTGAAGCCAGTTATTGAACAAACATTGCGAGAAATTATTGGTAAATGGCTTAAACAATAGTTATCGTCTCAAAACTTATATATTTTATTGATCTCAAGTATGGTGAGACAATAGCTAATTGCAACATTTTGGATGGATTTGAAAATTATAGGACAGGACTGTCTAAAGAAGGATAAATATTCTTGTACTTTGCGGTAAATTTATCAAAATTATTGAAACCAATATCATCCATGAGAAAGATTATTTCTTTGCAACGCGTCTGATTAAAGATCGAACTGATATCAATGTCAATTTTAGTAAATGTAGAAAAGAGATAACATTGAAGATTCTAAAAGAACTACATATGCTGTGATCATCCGTATCGCGTAATCATTAATTGATGCCGGTCGATTACATCATAATCATCCATCGTATAAAAAATATGATGCGGTATACTGTTATTAAATATTGAATCGCTTTCTATAGTTAGTAGGATTTTCTCCCGTGAATTTTTTGAAAAGCCTATTAAAATAGGAAACATTTTCAAATCCGAGTTGAAAGGAAATTTCTTGAATACTATATTTTTGGAGCAACATCATGAGCTGAGCTTTTTCTATTTTTTTTTGGTTTATGTACGTTATTGGTGTGCCATTAAATTGCTTCTTGAAAAGACGTATAAAGTGATCCTTGGTCAAGCAAGAAATTTCAGCCAATTGAGAAATGCGAATAGAACAGTGGATATGGTTATGAATATAATCTATCACCTTTGACATCCTTTTATCTACGTGCGGCAATTTTTCTGTCGCATAGGTATAAAAGCGAGCTATCAATAGCTGGATAATAGCATGACTTTCAAGATCAATAGCGTGTGAAGTGTTTGCCTGTACAGCGATATTTCTTATCAATTCATTAGCATTGTCGTAAGCATCAGGATCATATATGGATAATTCTCGTTCAGGATTTATAGCAATTAAACGTTCTATTAGGCTTAATAGGAGAGGATCACCTTGTATCTCAACAGGAAAAGACATTTGGTCAAACAGACTGGATGTATTTTCTAACTTCTCATAAATATGAATATAATATAGTTCAAGCTCACCACTACATTCATAACTATGAGTTGTGTATGAGGGGGTCAAATAAAGGCAATCTTCTTTAAGTTGATATTTTGTATTTCCAGTATGCAGCCAAGCTGTTCCGCTCCTGACCCAATGAATGCGTGTAAAGGGGCTACTGACGTTTTTCCAATTCCAATCAGCATCATGCTTTGCATAGCCAATATTTAATAGAATAAAATCAAATTGTTGTCTTTCGTTTTTCAAGTGCTGTGTTTTCCTCTTCTACTTAAATAATCAAAGCAGATATAATATACTTTGTTTAGATGGATACTTTGATATAAAGATATATTATTTTCAATAAACTTTAAAAGTCGATATTGTGCTATTCTTTATCGATAACGTTATCAAGTCTAATCAATAATACTACTAATTTTGAATGTATTCAAGATAAACCATTATAGACCGGATGTATGCTGTTCATATTCAGCGAAGTCCTTTCGATTATATTTTATTAAAATATTTTTTCTATGGACAGAAGAACTGTAATTAAGATTTTAGGAACTGCGATACCTACATTATATCTGAGCACGCCTATCTCTGCAATAGGGGATTGGGGGAAAGTGCCATTTAAAGCAGATTGGACATCGTTGGGAAAATATCGTGTGCCTGAATGGTTCCGAGATGCCAAGTTTGGTATATGGGCACACTGGGGCCCTCAATGTCAGCCGGAACGAGGTGATTGGTATGCGCGCGGAATGTATCAAGAAGGATCTGATCAGTATCATTATCATATCGGAAAATATGGGCATCCATCAGTTTTTGGGTTTAAAGATGTTATCCATGAATGGAAAGCAGAGAAATGGAATCCAGAATCCTTAATGGATTTATATAAAAATACGGGAGCTCAATATTTTATGGCATTAGCTAATCATCATGATAACTTAGACCTGTACAAGAGTACAAACCATAAGTGGAATAGTGTACATGTTGGACCTAAAAAAGATATTGTTCAAGGCTGGGCCACAGCTGCAAAGAAAAGAGGACTTAAATTTGGTGTCAGTGTTCACGCTGCACATGCTTGGACATGGTATGAAACGGCACAACGCGCTGATAAAAAAGGCCAATATAAAGGAGTACCTTATGATGGTCATCTAACCCAGGCTGACGGTAAAGGTAAATGGTGGGAGGGATATGATCCGCAGGAACTGTATGCTCAAAACCATCCGCTCAGTAGAGACAGTGAGCAGGATCATAGCATACATCAACAATGGCATTGGGATGTCGACTCCGGAGTTAGTATTCCTTCAAAGGCATATTGCGAAAATTTTAGAGATAGAACTTTCGAGCTGATCGATAATTATCATCCCGATATTGTTTATTTCGATGATACTGCGTTGCCACTTTGGCCTATCAGCAACGTTGGATTGGATATTGCAGCTCACTATTATAATAAAAGTGCCAAGGAAAATAACGGTAAGGTTGAAGTGGTAATCAATGGTAAGATCTTAGACGAGCAACAACGTAAGTGTATGGTTTGGGATATTGAACGTGGGCAAAGTAATAAAATTGAACCACTGCCTTGGCAAACCTGCACTTGTATTGGAGCATGGCATTATGACCGTCGCATTTATGATAATAATCTTTATAAATCTGCAAAAACTATCTTACATATGCTGATCGATGTGGTCAGCAAAAATGGTAACTTGCTATTGAGTGTTCCGTTGCGTGGAGATGGATCCCTTGACGATAAAGCGCAGTTTGTAGTTGAAGGCATTTCATCATGGATGAAGGTTAACTCAGAAGCTATAATAGGAACTAGACCTTGGCATATTTTTGGCGAAGGACCAGCGCTAGAGCATGCTCCCGAATTGCATGCACAGGGTTTTAATGAGGGGAAAGGGAAACCTTTGACAAGTGAAGATTTTAGATTTACAACAAAAAAAGACACCATTTACGTCATGAGAATGGGGAGGTCCGATAAGCAGACGGTTACAGTTGCATCTTTAGCTAAAAATGCTCCCAATGCCAAGGTGATCACAAATGTCACAATATTGGGGTACAAGGGTTCTGTGCAATTTAAGCAGGATCATCATGGCCTAGTGGTTGAAATGCCAACAGATTTGATCCAAGATGAAAATGCAACAGTCTTAAAAATTTCTTAAATAAATATCATCAGGAAATGATTGGATCAAATTTCCTGATGATACGCTAAAGTAATAGGGTTGATTAATTCTTTATCCTCCTTCGATATTAAAAGTAGTTCGCTCTCTTCGACTTCTTGGTCGATATAAAGTTGCGGTGACCTCCCTCCTGTAAAGCTATTTCCATATGTTATCCACCTACTTTCTTAGCGCAAATTATAAGATTTGCATTCTCCCTTTTAACCCATATAGTACACGTTAAAAATACCCTCAGTAACGAAATCTTCAAATCGACAAACGTTTGGTACTTATAATAAGAAGCTCTGCTTGTGACGTCTTTGTGCTGAAACAAATCATAAAATGAGATCATGTGCATATCTCTGCAATGGCACTTATGTTACCATTCATCCCGTATATACGACTGTTCGAATAAATTATTTAATAGATTTTCTGTGGGACTATAGATTCGTAAAAAATATAAGCAATATGAATTGGAGGTTTAGTTGTTTGGTATCGGCTATTATGCTGTATTCTCTTAAATCATTACAAGCAGAAGTTCAAATTAGAGCTTTTGATATGGATCAATATAACAATGCAGAGAATAATGATATCTATCGTCGGTCGGACTCGTTATATCTCTTGCGAGACACATCAATAAAGAAAAAGGTTATCGAGATAGGAGAAGTGAATATCTTTCGGAGATTCAATCCCATTAAACTAACCGCTGGAAAACTGACTTATGAAGTGTCAAAAACAGCTCTAAATTCCAGTGGAAATGCTTTAGAAGTATTACGGAAAATGCCCGGGGTAACGATTATGCCGAATGGTAAAATAAGTTTAAATGGACAGGAGGGTGTACAATTTCTTATCGATGGAAAAACAAGCTTCTTAACTGGAGAAAATCTGATCACTTATCTGTCGGCTATGCCAGCGTCTTCCATAGACATCGTCGAGCTGATTACACAACCCGATGCCACGTTAGATGCAGGAGGTGATGCACGCATTATAAATTTGAAAAGAAATACTAAAGCATCAAATGGAATACGTGTGATTATATCATCGCAGGTGGAACAAGGGAAATACAATAGGATGCAACACCATATTATGGCTGAGACAACTATTAAAAAAGTATCTCTTTCCAATTCATATTCCTATTCTAAGGGACGGGATCTCGTTGATATTACTTCGAGTAGGTATCTGGATCATGATACAAAAGAAAGCATTAAAGATTTACAGTTGGATATGGATGCTATTAGAAAAAAAGATTATATGAACCATTATTACAACAGTACGTTGGATTATAGCCCTACTAAACATGTGAATACAGGAGCGTATGTATTGCTTAATAACAACAGACGAGTTAAAGATGAAGAAGTTAATTCGGTTTTTCTATATCATAAGGTACAACCTGATTCTGTTATAAATACGAGTAATCTACTGCACCATAACTTTAGAAATTTTAGTACAGGTGCGTTCTTAATTGCCAATATTGATAAAGACTCAAAATGGGAAAACTATTTCGATCGTCAAGATTTTAGACAGTCAGACCAGCAGGTTCAGTGGTCTGACAAATTGCTGGTAGATAACTTTAAATCCGAAAAGCAAGAGTTAGTTGGTCATACAGATGTTCAGGTGAAGATCACCACGATGCAGAGTAAATATCAGTTTAATATAATTTCAAACCTAGTGTCGACATTTGGAGGTAAATATACGCGTGTCAATATGCGTACAAAGTCATTGTATGATGTGTATCGAAATAACCAATGGCAAGCAGAGAAACAGCTCAGTAATGGATTTGGGCATGGGGAGAAATTAAAATCATTGTTTTTTCAATTGCAGTATCAAACATCAGAAGTGTTTACACTTGATATGGGATTACGTTATGAACATGCCACATTCAACAGTTTGGCTACTAACGATACGGATACACATGATGACCAACTCAGATCCTATAAAAATTTTTTTCCAAATATGACGATGACCTATAGCATGTCAACTCAACAAAAGCTATCATTACATTATAATAGAAGAGTAAATCGTCCAAACTTTAGAGATTTAAATCCTTTTGTTGAAGTAAACGATCCTTATCTCTATGAAAAAGGAAATCCAGATCTAAAGCCAGAATTTGTAAATAATATGGAATTGACTTGGGTTTTTAAAAATACGTATTCACTTCAGTTTTCTTACACGCTAAAACAAGATCCAATAAGTAAAAGCTACAATCTAGACCATAATAATCGAACGGTAGTAATGCCTCTGAATCTAGATCATGCTTCTGGTTTTGGCTTAAGGTTTAATGCGACAACTATATCACCTATGCGCAGCTGGAATATACAGGCAAATGCCAATTTAATGTACAAAAACTTCGAATGGATCACGAAGGATAAAGTATTTCACAATCGCCGGTTGACACCTGCTATTCAATTACAAAATCAATTTAATTTACCTTCCAAAGTAAATTTAGAAATTAATTGTTTTTTCAATGGTGCTACGGCAGAGGGTCAAGCTTATATTGCTCATTTGTGGTCTATCAATACAGGACTCCGTAAAACCTTTTTCCAAGACAAATTTACTTTGTATATTTATGCCAACGACCTTTTTAGAAGTAATAGACCTAATATTACCTTCAATGGAGATGTAATGAACGGAAAATACCGAGAGTCTTATGATAGTAGAGCATTCGGGATTAATCTTTCTTACAGGTTGAATAAAGGAGGAAAAACTGATCCTAAAAATAATAATATAGGTAACCGCTTAGAGGAAAATAACAGAATTAGTTACTGATATGATGATAGCCAGAACTTCACAACCAAAAGTAAATTTAATACATCAGGTAGGGCCAGCCATATGGGGTATTGTTTCTTTTAATATCCTTCGTATTGTCACTGATCTAACAAAGAAAGATGAATTTTGGTCAGGTGGTATTCGGATACACGCCAATGGACTGATGATCTCGATAGCTATCTGCTATATTATCACGTTCATGTGGCGCAATGGACTCAAAAAACTATTTTCTAGAGCTCATGATATTCCAACGAATATTATGAAGGAATATAGTATAGGCTTGCTTCAGGTCATTGTTATTCTTAATCCGATTATCTTCATCAGTGAGCGCCTAGGCTGGGTCTACATGGGCGATGGTTTTATTGATTATATTTTGGTCAATGCCATTTATATTCCCTTGTTATTACTTTATTATACCTTGTTAAGAAATGAGGTAATTAATAAAAGTTTGACAGATAGCAGGGTTCATATTGAACAAATCAAAGCAGACAAACTGGGTACCGATCTGCAATTATTAAGAAGTCAATATCATCCACATTTCCTTTTCAATGCCCTCAATACCATATATTTTCAGGTTGATGACTCAAATACTGTGGCTAAAAGAAGCTTGGAGCAGTTGTCAGAATTATTGCGCTATCAAATCTATAATGTTGACGATAAAGTGTCACTGGATCAGGAAATCACCTATTTGACATCCTATATCGCTTTTCAACAGCAGAGACTCACTGAAAGATTAACCGTGTATACCGATTTTGACGACGAATGGGAAGGACTTGCTATTTTTCCATTACTTTTTCAGCCCCTCATCGAAAACGCATTTAAGTATGTAAGAGGTGAGTATAAAATTGATATCAGTCTAAAACGTCAAGGTGAAGAGATAATTTTTAAGGTTTCGAATACTGTGCTTGAATATACAGTGAATAAGCAGGGCATTCCGATTGGAGGGCCTGTAAAATCTGGTTCGGGATTGACCAATCTTATAAAGAGGCTTGATTTATTATATCCTGATCAATACATATTAAGATCTAAAAGGGAGCCACAGTTATTTTCAACAGAATTAATCATAAACTTGTAAAGAATGATGGATATCAAATGTGCCATTGTTGACGATGAGCCATTCGCACGCAAAGGAATAGCTGCCTATATCGATAAAATTAGTTTTCTTAAACTCACGGCGGAGTGTGAAGATGCTATTGAACTCAGTGAATATCTCAATACTGAGCACGTAGACCTTATCTTTCTGGATATTGAGATGCCCGAACTTTCGGGCTTAGATTTTATTGCCACATTGAGCAGTCCTCCAAAGATTATTATTGTATCGGCCTATGAAAAATATGCACTACGTGGATATGAATTAGAAGTGGTCGATTATCTTTTAAAACCAGTTCCATTTGGCAGGTTTTTAAAGGCAGCCCATCGAGCCCACGAAATCATCACTACAGCACATGCGCATAGCTTGAATATCTCTAAAAAAGCACAAGAGGAACATATTTTTATTAAAGTAGATAAAAAATTAAAAAAGGTGATGCTACAGGATATCCTTTTTATTCAAAGTATGGGAAATTATGTCATTGTTCATACCTTACACAGTCAGGATATCACCTATTGTACACTTCAACAAATGTTTTCTCTTTTACCAAAGCATCCGTTTATTAGCTGTCACAGATCCTACATTGTCAACATGAATAATATTTCTGCCATAGAAGGCAATCAGATACAAGTTGGTAGTTACAAAATTCCTATCGCACGCAATTTGAAAGATGAGGTCATGACTTTAATTTTAAGACATCAATAGGTTAAAAAAATCTTTTCCTTCAGTTATTTACCTCATTATTTTCTTAGTTTTCTAAATTACATCTTAGGGCCAATTTTTTAGTCAAGTTTTATTCACAGGTAAATTATCTAGTTTCTATTGAATTCAAGCAAACATTTGTCCGCACTATTAGGGGAAGCATCTGATTTTGGTACTATTAGTATAAGGAATGTTGGATAGCAAGGCCAACGTTTACTTTTCAGATTAAGCGATAAGGATTAAAATAACTAATTATAACCTCGTTAAAGAAAATAATATGGCAAACTGTGATAAGCTCAAAGAAGAGCAAATTCAAATTTCAAAGGAAAATTGGAATAAGACATTAGCTGATGTAGCACTATACATTAAAGATCAGGTGGACAAAGGGTTAAATCCAGAGCAATATAATCCTGGACCAGGAAAACCCTTAGTTAATTTACTCAAATTAGCGGAGGATTACAAAAATGAGAGCGATAGGCAAGTAATGGAAATCAGTAATCAAATTGATGCGGAGTGTACGGAAGATATGATTGGAATAGCGCAAACACTGGTTGATCTGGCAATTGCAAAATTTACAAAAGGAATTTCTTTGATATTACCGAAATATATCACTCATATTGATGTAAAAGAAATATTTAATGGGAAACCTTTTGGTGGGGATAATAGTATCGTCAATCAAGCTAGGGGAGCACTAATGAGAGGAATAGGTATTGATGAGAATAGTGATTTGGGTAAAGTGATCTTGGATCCTGCGGCTACTGCAAAAAATTCATGGGAAAACGATAATGGTGATATTGGTAATTTTATTAAGGGTCTGTTTTAGTAGTCGCTACATGGTATAGAGAAATAATGCAATCAATAAGCTATACAGCACTATTGATTGCATGGTTACTTATTTTAATTCAATAATTCTATTACTGCCTGTTGGTTGTTGCACATCTTGTTCAATAGATAAAGTCAGTTTTAGACATACTGTCAATACCAACAGTCCGATAAGTGATACAGGAAATATGATACCAATAACGATCGCCCATAGTAGAGAAATATGGAGGTACACTTTTCCTGTGCTAGCTGAAACTTTCAATTTGGAGCTTCTAAGAGCATCAAATGCTTTTTGAAAACCATTTGAAATTGTTTTGCTATTGATGTCGAAGATTGTTTTAGTTTTCATGATAAATCTGTTTATGTATTTATTTATGAATCAAAAGTAGCGCTATTTCGTTGCAGTGCTTATGGGAATTAGGTAGGTCAAGGTATAAAGTCGGTAAAGTAATAACTTTCTACGGTTAGTGATCTCAGAGGGAGTTATTTAATAGGATATATCAACTATCTATGTTCAATTTATCTTAACACGGATGCTGATCAAATACTGCCTAATGCGGAACCTGTAATGTAAAACAGGTTTCTTGAGCATCTGATCTGACAGTCAAAGTTCCTTTATGAGCCCTTGCTATTTCTGAAGCAATATACAATCCAAGACCAAGACCATTCTGGTTAGCTTGATTATTTTGACGTTGAAATGGGTGGAAAAGATGTTTCAATGCCTCTTCAGGAATTGGCTCTCCTTTATTTGTGACAATAACCTCCCAATAATCACTTGTCGTTGTCGCACGTAAAATCACAGGAGAATCATAAGATCCATGTGTAACTGCATTTCCAAGTAAGTTGGACACCAACTGCGCTAATCTTCCAGGATCACATGATACGGGTTGATTGATATTAAAATCTGATGCTATCATACTCGCGGGATATGTCACCCTTAACTCATCGCTAACTTGATTCAGTAACTTTTCAAGATCAGATATAATCGGAGTAATGAAAAATCCACCTCCTAAACGACCACGAGCAAGATCCATGATATTATCTATCATCTCGTGCATCCTTCTGGAGCCACTCTCAATTATATTAATAAGTCTTTCTTCAGGCTGTCCTATTTTTTTTCTAGCAAGTAATTGTGCCGCATTAATAATACCACCTAAGGGATTACGCAGATCGTGCCCGAGTACAGCAATAAACTGTTCGCGGATCAAGGCATTTTGTTGTTCCATTTTCAGTTCAGCTTGAGCAAGCTGTTTTGCCATCTGAAGATTTTCCTCGTACAGTCGGCGATCTGATGCACTAAAAATATTAAAGCGTATGAAGAGTACCTGCTGTTTATCATTTCTTCTTTCATAGCCATTTATATATACAGGTAATTTTCCATCTCCTGAATCTGCTAATTCAAGTGCTATTTCATCAAAATGTCCCTGCAAGCGCAATAATGGCCAAAGATGGGTTTCGAAATAAATTCTTCCACCTACACTTAGGATATTAGAAAAACGCTGCCCCACTAATTTATTAGGTACTGTATTCAACCAAGTAGTAGCGCGCTTGTTGATCCTTGCAATATTTCCAGTTGGATCCGTAATGACAAAACCACATCGTGACGATTCGAAGAAATCATCGAAATCTTCGGCGTCAGGGTGCATAAACTTATTGGTCATATAGGTAATTGCTAATTGCTGAGATTGTTTCTTCTGGAGCACTCAAATTAGGACAATGCCCAGTTGCATCCATGATGACAAGTGTACTCAGCGGTATTTTACTGTGCAAATAATGACCTACTTCAATTGGAGCAATCACATCATTGCTACATTGTAAGATTAGCACAGGATGTCTTGTATCTGCTAAGATTTCACGCTTATCTGTCAAAAATGTAGTCCGAGCAAAATGCTTTGCGATTTCGGGATCTGTTTTACAAAAGCTATTCGCGAGTTCCGCTCCAAGTTCCTTTTTGTCAGGATTGCCCATGATGACAGGGCCCATTGCCATTGACCAACCTAAATGGTTATTATTTAATGATGCTAATAGCTCATCGATTTCTGAATGGCTAAAGCCTCCTATATAATCTTCTTGGTTAATATAAGAAGGAGAGGGGGCTACCAAAATCAGTGTCTTAAAAATTTCAGGAGCCATCTTCGCCGCTATAAGCCCCATTATAGCGCTCACAGAGTGTCCAACAAATACAATGTCGCTAATTTTTAGTTCCTTAGCAATTGCTACAATATCTTCTGCGTAGCCCTCAAGACGATCATATTTATCAAAAGAATATGCAGATAGATCAGAGTTTCCTGCGCCTACATGATCAAAAAGTACTGTTTTGTAGTTCTCCTGGAATGAAGGATATACATGACGCCACATATTTTGATCGCATCCGAAGCCG
The DNA here is from genome assembly GCF_056711605.1 of Sphingobacterium sp. MAE. NCBI lineage: Bacteria > Pseudomonadati > Bacteroidota > Sphingobacteriia > Sphingobacteriales > Sphingobacteriaceae > Sphingobacterium > Sphingobacterium sp. MAE. The sequence goes on from NZ_CM160044.1 coordinate 2,413,291, forward strand.
TGAGCAAACATCATGACATGGTCTCCAGTTCCACTTACGACAACATTGTTTCTTTTCAGTATTCCCATACGAAGAGATCTTGGTTAAGGTGATATATCTCATCTAATTTACGATTTGTTGATGACCTAATAAAACTTTAATTTTTATTTTCTCTACAATAAACCCATTTATAACACAATGTAAATAGCTCTATATGGCAAAAGAGAGTTTGAATGCATCACAAAAATACATACTCTACGTACTCAACAAACAGAAAATGTAAAATATCCAAGGATTGATATCAAACAGCAGTATTATTCATTCAATAAATTGCTATTCATGACTATTTCTCTCACTTTATTTTCAAAATAGTAATGAAGATTACTGTCATCACTATATTGATTTTCTAATACAATCATATCGACATCTTTTTCAGGAAAATAAATTTTAAGTGATGCAAAACCCAATCCCTTTCCTGGATGTCCGATGTATTTTACAGGTGTCTTGTCATTGACGTAGACACCATAACCATATCCAATACGCGCTGTACCAAAAGCTTCATGTTGTGCTGTTATACTATAACTGGTCATTAGCTTATACGTCTCTGGTTTCAATATTTTTCCATGATGCAATTTTATATCCCAATTATTAAGATCTTGTAAATTTGAAACAATTCCACCCGCAGGAATAAAATCAATCCACCCTTCTCTTTGTACAGGATGTTCTCTTAATTTAAATATATTGTCGGCACTCGTGTATCCATTGACCAATCTATTTTGCATTTTATGTTCTTCATAACAAAAGCTATTATTCATATCCAACTCGTCAAACAAGTCTGTGGCGGCGTCAATGTATGTTTTGCCAGTTACTTTTTCAATGACTTGACCTAGCATAGAGTACGAGATCACATTATATAAAAAATCAGTACCCGGTTTAAAATTTAACGGTTGGTCAATATCCGTTATCCCTGACGAAAAATTTAACAAATGATGTAATGTAACGGTGTCTGCCCAGGACTGTGTGATATGAGGTAAGTATTTTCTAACGGGAACTTCTAGCGAAAGATTTCCTTTGTCAACTTCTCTTAAAATTAAAACTGCTGTGATTTGTTTACTATTCGACTGAATTCGAAACTTATCGGTTATTTTCAGAGGAATTTTATGCTCAAAATCCGAATAGCCAAAAGCTCTGGAGTAGGCAATTTTTCCTTTTTTAGTGATCAGTACAACGCCATTAAAACTTCTAGGGGCTGTTGTCTGTAATAAACTGTCAATTTTAGCGGAATAATCATCTTTTAATTGTCCATAGGTAGTCGAACATACTGAAGCTGATAAAAATATAAATGCTAAAAATCTTAATAATTGTATCATAGGTCTATGGGTATATGTATTTATTTTATCATCTTGCTTTTTATTTTGCGTCATCACAAACATCACTAGTGATCTACCTCTTGATCTTTACTTTTGACGGATCTTTGAGTAAAGCAGAACGATAGCAGACTTAAAAAAACTAAAAATAGGAATGCTTTTATCATAAAGTTTTATTTTGTCATTTAAATAACGTTGTAGAGAGTCAATAAGTTACAGTAATAAAATTAATATAAAAGGAAATGTTAATCATTTATTTTCCAATTCTATTAAAGTATGACTAGGACAACAAGAATGTATCCTCTCTTTTACGTTACATTTAAGGTGAGCGTCTGTCCTGTCGATTTTATTTGGATATCTAGTTGCACGTATTAATTTCTTTATTCAGGTTAGAATAGATTTTACTTATTTCATTTTAGTTAATTATTTGTGAACATCTTTGAGAGATCTTTGTTTTATATAGTAAAAAAGATATTATGGATGTACAGCAAAATAATATGGAGAAGAGAATTACCCTTTATAATGAGTATTATGGATTTTTAGAAAATCCTGGCAACTTTAATTTTGATACCAACCCACATCGACTCATTATCAAGAACTATGCACTTCGTACTGGCGATAAATCTCTTTATGAATTTTACTTAAAAGCAGTATTTCCAGATTGCGCTATAGATGAACTACACAATTTCGATGCTGAGGTTTGTTATTTAAAACAAATGGGAAGAGAGCAATTGGCACTTTGGCTGATTGATAATAAAATAAAAGTTCTCAAGGCTGATATCAATACCACTGATAAAGATGCTATTTTTGAAGCAGTTTCTATCCCTGATGATGCACATATAGAAACATATCTAAGTAATCAGAAAGGTTTGATTTTAAATTATATAGCGCCGTCAGAATTGATCAAATTCCCGTATCATGTGTGGATCAATACTACATTGAAATGATCTTAATTAAATAGTAATGGACCCTCATGGATAGGGATCAAATGCTACAATTAATTTTAGCATTTGATCTCAGAGGTGCATCATTCTAAACATAAAAATCGTCAAGCGCTCGCGTTTAAAGAAAATTAAATGCGATCGCTTGACGTTGTCAAAATACACTTTGTCATGTGTTTTTATGGTTTCTTCTTTATGCTTTCGCTTTTCGGTCAGCAAATCACTTGACTTCGATTATTTAAAGCGAAGTTATTTTTTTGCAGTTTCAGATTCAATTGTTTTTTGATCATTAGATTCGATATAATCCTTGAAATTCTTAAAATCTTGATGGATCATTTTTTCAATAGCTGGATTTAAAAGTTTAGCAACTGCAGCACCAATATCTCCCAGAGGAGCTTTATAGGACATTTTAAAAGATATTTCAGTTTCAGATTCTCCCATATCCTTAAATTTAACAGTTCCCGCATTTTGAACCGACGAATCAGCCATGCTTGACCATGAAATTTGCTCATTGGCAACATCCGCATTGATCGCAGCCTTCCACATCAGAGGCTCTACTCCAGATGGTGTTTTAACCTGCCATTCTGAATGTTTTTCATCAATTACTTTCACACGTTCCAAATGTTTCATTATGCGTGGGAGATTTTCAAGTTTACGCCAGAATGCATAAACTTCTTCACGAGGGTAATTGACAGTGATGACCGAATCTACAGTTACATCTGTTGGTTGATCTGTATGATCGATCTCAAATTTATTATATACTGGGCAATAACCCGCAGCACCTCTTAATAAAAGCAAAGCGCTTGATGCAGCCAGAGCTGGATTCTTCTGTTTGCCAGATAGGCTTTTATATAGTAGATATGAAGATGATAGGATCGTGATCAAACGCTCCGTCTTACTGATGTTTTGTTTTAATTCCATAGGGATGATGTAGTTAACGATATCACAGTTTTTTGATTTTCACAAAACTGTTTCTATAATTACAAACCAAACAGGAGTTTGTTAGTTTAGATTCAGTATTAGTCGATATCCTTTCAGAAAAAATTGGCATATCTCTTTACAGAAGTTCTAAAACCCCTAAAAGTGAACTTTAGGGATTTTGTGCTTATTATATAACTGATGTTTAAGGAGTCTCATCTAGTGATCGCGGATGTCTACAGTAATAGTCTATTTGACACTCACGAAGTTAAACGGTGAAAAATATTTAATACTTTATCATCTATCGCGAACATCATCTTTAATAGAGGGAGATCTCCCAGTAAATTATGGGCTTATGATCATATTTTACTCGTATTTCAGGTCAGTAATAGCCGTATTGCCCATTGAAAATAAATTTGTAAGATGTAGGATTCTGTCCATAAATTTTTATAAATCAGTGGATTCGAATTTCGGCATGAAAGTAGTGATATATCCAAAGTAAGATCTCGAATTAACAGATGAGTATTTATATAAAGTAAATATGATTAGAAATATTATTTTGAATAGTATAGTTATGTTTCTTTTTAGTGTGGCATGTCAATCCGACCATAATAACAGAAATTTAGGTGAAACAACTAGAAATAATACTCAGGTACAGACGGAAATAAAATTAACAGCAAACCGGACGATAACTTCATGGCTTAACGACGGTATTGAAGGCGTTCAGTTTCTGCACACTAGCGACTGGCAAATCGACGATCGAATTTTTTTAAATAGCAGCTGTGACAAAGGTTATCTGTTATTGCTCAATCGCGATTTAAGTCCATTGGCAGAGTTAGATTATATTCAAGTTTTATATACTGCTAAAGAGGAGGGAGTATGGAATATTTATTTGGAGTCTATGCCTAATATCATCATTCCTAGAACAAAAGTAAACGGAAATTTTAAACCTAGCACATTTGAACAGTTGGCTTTAGCGGGAGAGCAGGTAATGGAACGAAATTATAGAAAAAGCGACGGAACGATTAATGATTCATTTGTTAATAATGAATTTAATACAGACCTTAAGAAAAATCATCTAATTTTTTTATCAAAAAGATTAGAAAGTAAGCTTAAAAGTATTAGATGATCTTCTTTTTCATAATTAACTAAATTTGTTTGGTGTTATAGTACTATATTTAGACAAAGTGAAAGCAATTATGATAGTTAAGATCGCTTTATTGAAAAACAATCGAATTTAAAAAGTGAATCGAGTAAAGATGCCAAAAAACAGATCCAACAAGTAGTATAATCATATTCTCTGAAAATTTTGTCTTAAAAAATTAAAGAAATAGTAAAAAAGGTATGAATTTTGAATAGGGTCTTGAATCAATAATCTAGCAATTTTTATGGAAAATGAGAAATTAGGATCGATTGCACTAATCGGAGGGGGACCCGCAGCTTTATTTATGTTAAAGGAGATTGTGAATCAAAATCTTCAAGTTGAAAATATCTATATTTTTGAAAAAAATGAGCGATTGGGAGTTGGTATGCCTTATGGGAAATATGGATCGTGCAATGAACATCTCGCGAATGTTTCTGCTAATGAAATTCCAGAATTAATATACGATGTTGCTGATTATTTATCGCGAAATCCAACTGATGATTTTCCAGATTATTATATAAACGGCAAATTAAATCCTTATCAAGTTTTACCAAGACTTCTTTTGGGAAATTATCTCGAAAATCAATTTCACGAATATATTAAGTTAGCCCTAAAGCTTAAGATAAAGGTGCATGTTTTGACTGATACAGCTGTGACCGACCTGCTCTATGATCGTAAAAAAGAAAATTATAAGATCACTATCACAAATGATCAAGTATATGATGCTGAGGTTGTGGTTATATGTACAGGGCATTACTGGCCATTAACATTTGAAGGAAAGAAAAAAGGATGGTATGATTCTCCTTATCCGCCTTCAAAATTTGATCAAAGAACAAATTTTCCCGTAGCTATTAAAGGAGCTTCCCTAACTGCTGTGGATGCTGTCAAAACTTTATCACGGTTAAATGGCCAGTATTTCTATGACGATGATAAAGTAAGCTATGTTCTGAATGAAGATTCTAAAAACTTTTCTATACATCTTTTTTCGACTGGTGGTTATCTTCCTGCATTACGTTTCCATTCCGAGTCCGAACCATACTCTCTTTCTTGGTCAATGACATTAGATGAGATTTATGATTATAAAGAGAAAAATAATGGTTTTGTGGCTCTCGACTACGTTTTTGAAAGAAATTTCAAAAACCCAATTAGGCAGAGTGATCCCGAATTTTATGAAAAGATCAAAGATATGACTATTGAGGAATTTGTCGAAGAAATGCTCAGTTTGCGAAAGGAACTAGATAGTTTTACCCTTTTTAGAGCTGAATATCTAGAGGCAAAAAAATCAATAAATAGAAGAAAGTCTATTTCTTGGAAGGAGCGTTTGGCAGCCTTCAGCTATGCAATGAATTACCCAGCTAAGCATTTTTCGGCAGAAGACATGCTGCGGTTACGTAAAGTATTAATGCCACTTATCAGTGTAATCATCGCTTCTCTACCACAGGAATCGTATAAAGAAATTATTGCGCTGTATGAAGCTGGTGTTATTGAACATATCCAAGTTGACAGAGATAGTCATGTTGATCCTCATGCTGATACGGGTGCAATCTATCGTTATGTGGATATACAAGATAAAAAACACGAACACCATTATCAACTCTATGTTGACGGTACTGGACAACAGCCCCTAGAATTTAACGATCTGCCATTTGAAGGACTAAAATATCAAGGATTGATCAGTACAGGATATCTTAATTTTAAGGATCCGAATGAAGGAAAAAAATATGTAAGTGAAAAAAGTCTCCATGTCAAGAGCGATAGTAACAACGGTTATTACATGCAAGTAAAAGGTTTAAGTATAAATGATTATTTTCAGGCACTTGATGCTTTTGGAAATGCAACTAAAAATCTTTTTATAATGGCAGTACCATTCATAGGAGGGCTGAATCCAGACTATTCTGGACTTGACTTTTGCGATACGGCTAGTAGGAGAATAGTCAAGTTTATAAATCAGTAGTGCAAGTTCTCGTACTAAGCAGTGACCGCTTCGTAAATATCAATAGGTATTGTAAGAAAAGCTAATCGCAAGATTAGCTTTTCTTATATAATATGCTCAAGATTAAATCACCTACGCAAATTGATTTTAATAGCTGATTTCTATGATGCAATTATGTATTATTGCGAAAAAATAGGAGGATTATACTGTAGCAATGTGTACATCCATAGATGAACTAACAAGCATCTATTATAAATTACTTCAGAATGGTACCATTAAATCCGGTACTAGCTATCATTTTGTTATTTGACTACAACATTTTTAAAATCAAAAGGTATTCTTTCGATTGAACTTTCATTTTCGATCATCAATTCAATTTTTATGTCATCTCTTTCATCAGCAGTCATATTTCTTTTTAATTTGATCAGTTTGTATATCATATTTGTTTTTTTATCAGTTACCGTCAGATTATTATAACCATGGTCAAGATCTTCATTAACTGCTATTATAACATCTTGATTGATATCCGATTTATAAACATACATCAGGTCATAGCTTTCAAAGTCAATACCTTTATAATCGTCCTCCTCACTGAGCTTATATTTAAAATCGGGAAATACCTGTTGTATATATACCGAATCTACGATACCAAAATAAATTTTCGAATTGTTTTTTGTTAAATGGTTGTCTATAAGATTCATGTTTTTTTCTAAATCTTTAAGCTTACCCAGATTGAAATATGATTTTTCATTTGCTGAAGGCTTAAAGTATTTGATAACACCTTTAATATCCATGTTTCTGTATTTTTTATGTTCATCGATATTATATCTAGCCAAAACATTTGCTCTTCTGAAAATGTTTTCAAAAAAGTTATTTTGAAGTATCTGCCCATTATAATTTGTAGTCGTCAGCGTATCTATTTTAATGAGGTGAAATCTTCCATAGGGCTTATTTTCAAGCGCTAAACTGATTTCAATCATATCTGATATTTTGATCGTATGAGATAGCACGACTTTTTCTTGTGAATAAAGGGATACAGTAGACATGATTAGGAGTAGCAGTGTGGTTAGTTTTTTCATTTTGTATGTCGGTAATTGCTAAAGTACTGGATTTCTTTTTCTATATGAAAATACTCGTTTTCATATTCTAGCTTTTTAAATTCAATCTTTCTTCCTGTAGATCAAGTAGGCGAAGATGTTTTTTTATGATTTCTTCATCTAGCAAAAGTTCTTTACGATTTTTATTGATCAGCCAGTTCCTTTGCGTTTCTAAAATGTCAATATAAATATTTCGGTATTCAGTGTAATTAATAATGATTTCAGAACTGCTCAATTGGTGTTCATATTTCTCTAATTGATCCTTCAATATTGGGAAACTTTCTATTTTGTGTGCATAATCGCTACGAATTTTATCAACAGCCACTTGAGCGAGGTTGTTCTGTATTTCGTAATCTATTTCTTTTTCGCTTCTCACAAAATCACGGTCTATCAATGGAAATTTTTTTAATAGAATAGGTAGAGTAAGCCCCTGTACGAGCAATGTGAGAAGAATGACGACAAATGTGATGAAAAGTATCAGATTCCTTTGAGGAAAAGGAGTTCCATCACTTAAAGTCAAAGGGATTGAAAGCGCTGCCGCCAAAGACACTACGCCTCTCATGCCTGTCCATCCAATGATCATGGGTGTTTTCCATCCAGGTGATTGAGCATCTGCAACCGTGATAAAATTTCTCATAATTAAAGTCGTAATCACTGCGGCGTAACCGGCAAGAACTCTTACTATAACTAGAACGCCAGTAACGGCAATTCCATATCCAATTGCAGTATAAATATCCGTATCTCCTAAACCGGAAACAATTTCAGGCAAATCTAAACCGATAAGCATAAAAACAATACCATTTAGTAAAAAAACAAAAGTTTCCCACACCGTGACGGTACGTATTCGAGATGCACTGCTCAAAAAGTCATGACTTCTATAGGAAAGAAACAAGCCACCACTTACGACAGCTAACACTCCAGAGGCGTGTAGCTGTTCTGCTGCTAAATACATTGAGAAGGGTGCAATAAAAGTGAGTAAAATATCAGTGTTTGAATCTGTGGGTAAAATCTTGTGCATTTTCAGAAAAATATATGCTATAGTCAGCCCTATTCCCACACCACCTATACACATCCATACAAAGCTTCCTGCGGCCTCCTGCCAAACAAATTGTCCCGTTGCTGCTGCAATCATTGCAAACCGGAAAATGATTAAAGAAGAAGCATCATTCAACAAACTTTCACCTTCGAGTATGGAGGCCAATCTTTTTGGTACTTTAACAAATTTTAAGATTGCTCCAGCACTTACTGCATCAGGGGGAGAAACGATTCCACCCAATAAAAACCCTAAGGCTAAAGAAAATCCAGGAATAAAATAATTAGCGAAAATCGCAACCGATAACGCAGTGAAAAACACAACGACAAAAGCAAAACTAAAAATAATTCTACGCCAGCGCCAAAGTTCTTTCCAGGAGGTCGACCATGCCGCCTCATATAGCAGAGGAGGTAAAAAGAGAATAAATATCAATTCTGGTTCAATTTTTATAGGGGGTACTCCTGGAATAAAACTTATCAAAAGTCCTGCTAATACAAGCAATACAGGATAAGCGACCTGAATTTTTTTTGCCAGCATAATAAGCATGGTAATCATCAGGACCAGAAATAGATAAAATTCAAAATTTTCTAACATATATAGATTTTAGATATATAAATATATATTAAATTTTTAGAAAGATTTACAGCCGATTTTAATTTGAATAGACTAAGTATGCAACACCTTAAAAAATATATATTTGCATGATGGCTACTCCCGTAAAAGCTTGTGTGATGGAGTTGATCGTAAAAACACTTTTTGGCGTTACCGCAATGCAATCTTGAATATTCTTTAATCCATAATATGCTGTTTGTATAATTTTACTATAACTGATAGTCGATAATTCTAATTCTGTAATTTTCTTTTTTCCATGTGATTCAGGATAAATATATCAATGCTATCTGTTTGAGCGAAAATTTAATAGGCGCAAAGAGATCATCCGATCGAGACTATTGATTATTTCAAAATATGGATCATATGAAGATGAATGTAAGGATAGGCTAATGGTTAAATTGATATAAATCCAATATAAGCATTGGAAAGAAATCTATTCAGATATATTAATAATGATCATCAAATAGGACTTATGTTTGCCGCAGTGGAAATTAATATTAACGACAGTTTTGTTTGATAAACCCCACATTAATATGATTTTATAGTTTTAAAGGTGTTTATATATATTGATTTAAAACAAATAGCTGTATCAAATGTTATTTTTAGAGAGGAAGTTCTTCATTAACTACTCATTTAAATATAGGGTAGAACATAAATAAAAATTTATATCCAAATTGCCTATGAGCGATATTTACAAAAAATCAGCAGCAATATGTATCGTTGTTTTACTATTCTTGACGTTGACAGTCTTATTCATAAAAGCTACTACACTATTACTTTTATTATTTGGAGGAATTCTCATTTCTATACTTTTCCATGCAATTTCATCTAAGATACAACAATGGACAGGTTTAAATTCCAAAATATGTTTACTGTTAGCTATACTTTGGGTTGTTATCTTCTGTAGCACCATATCATATTTTATCGGCAATACAGCCGTTACGCAATATAAGGAGCTGGCCGCTACAGTACCTAAAATGATAGACAATCTCCAGACTTATTTGACTAGTACGAATTGGGGTACTTATCTCATCGATAATATGGATAGTGCAGAAGATCAGATGACCAAAGTTATAGAACATTTACCACAGGTATTCAGTGGTACATTTGGTTTTTTGGGAGATCTCTATGCCTTATTATTTTTGGGTATATTCATTATGATTTCCCCCAAGGAGTATATGATTGGCATTGTAAGCTTATTTCCTGACAAGAAGAAATCTACAGTAGAGGAGGTTCTGACTAAAGTTGGAGAGCAGTTGAAGATCTGGTTGAAAGTTCAATTATTGGATATGCTGTTTGTTTTTGTTTTAACAGCACTTTCTTTACTTATTTTAGGAATTGAACTTTGGTTGATTCTGGCCTTGATAGCGGGAATACTATCTTTCATCCCCAATTTGGGCCCAACTATCGCACTTATACCTGCTGCTTTGGTAGGTTTGCTTGATGGACCTGTAACAGCATTGTACATAATCGCAATTTTTGTGGGTGTCCAGATAATAGAATCAGCAGTTTTTGCACCCTTCGTCCAGAAAAAGATGCTGTCATTACCACCAGCTATGGTACTCTTTTTTCAATTGCTAATGGGTACAGTTACAGGAGCATTAGGTTTGCTATTTGCAACACCGATACTGGTCGCTCTTGTCAATTTCGTTAACGAAATATACGTAATCAGGGTATTGAGACAAGAGACAGCAGGAGAGATGATCGAAGAAATAGAAAGTGATCATTAAATCTAGAATATGGAGCTGTTCAGATTTAATCTGACTTTTGCGAAAGTTGCAAATGAAAAATCTTACATTTAACTATGCCGAGCTTTAAAAAAGTATTTCTTTTTTTAATCGTTTTGTTTTTATACAAATCAAGTAGTTGTGAACAAGCACCTCTCACGATGATGCAGATCCAAAAGCAATATGGCGGAATTTGGATCGATAAGAAAACAAGTAGATGCTTACAGATAACATTTGAAAATGTCAGTTATGCTATGATTACCGACTGGACCCGTAAATATCAAAGTCGAGAAAGCGGTGATGTTTATAGAGCATTTGTAAAAAACGGCAGATTGGTGATGCCTGAGGACAGGGAGCATCATGCACCGTACGGTGAAATCGAGGTGAAAAACAACAAACTCATATACCGTACAAAGCACAATGGTATACTGAAATCATCAACTTGGGATAAACAGATATTCACCAGAGAGAGATAATCAAAATCTTTAGTTGAGTTACAGAAATCAGGTCAGGTAATCATATTCCAGAAAGTCAGAATAGGATGATTATGTTGCTTAAAATAAGTCGAAAAAATAAACAGGACCTAATCTACTTTAAATATTTTTAATCAGACTGAACAACAGGAACGGTCGTTGGCATTTTATACATTTGGAAATCAATCTCTTTTTTTGAAAGAGATATCATCTATACTTGTAGCTCTCTTTATCAGTATATGCATTTAATTCAATAGTAATCCTTCTGCTGACATACTGCTGTCAGTCGCCCTGACTATTTTCGTTAAATATTAAAAATCAACGTGTAAAATATGGAGAACATCACTATTCAAGAAAAGAAGATTATCGGTATGGTCATTAGAACTACCAATGAAAATGGACAGTCGGCAAATGATATCGAATTATTATGGCAAAAGTTTTGGAAAGATGAAACCATACATCAGGTCGAGCACAAGATCAGTAACGATATTTATGCGGTCTATACCCACTATGAAACAGATTTTACAGGGTATTACGATACTATTATTGGCTATGAAGTGGGTGTATTTACAGCCATTCCAGAAGGATTCGTTAGTTTGGTTATCGAAGGGGGAGAGTTTGCTAAGTTTGTGTCTACAGGAAAGATGCCAGAAGCTGTATTCAATACATGGTTGGATATTTGGGCTGATCAGGAGTTTAATTTGAAAAGAGCTTATAAAGCAGATTTTACCGTACATGGTGAAAAATACAATGATGGTCCCGAGGCCGAGGTGGAGACCTATATCTCGGTAAAGAATTGAGTTTTCCTATTTAGCGAAGATAAAGATTTATCATAAGTTTGAGATCCGTATATGGTGGTTTTGTAATTGTATTTTATGATTTTCTGATATGCATGTTCTCAAAGATGTATTGCTAGAAAAGATATTATATCGTATAGTATCAATGTACCAATATCATTTTCATACAGCAAAAATTAGCTTGTAGTATAAAAGTAAAAATATCAATATTTGAAGGTTTCTTTGTTGAAAAAAGTGACAAGCTTATGGTAAGTTGAATCAATGAGGATAATTAAAAACAGCTACAGTTCGCAAAATACAGAATACCATTATCTAATGGAAGATATTGGTATTCTGTGTATATGAAATAGAGGTTTAAATCTGTACCTGGATATTCGCAAGCAAAAATAGTATAGTACTAATGGTATCGTTTATTTGGAAAGATGTGTTATCGGAGTTAGTAAAACCTTACGGAACTCTACTTCAGCACCTTCAGCTTGTAGTGCAATCTGTCCACTATTTGCGGTACAGTCGTAACCTTCATTTACAAGGTCACCATTCACCCATACTTTGATCTTCCGGTCTAAACATTCGATCCTCATGTTATTCCATTCGCCAAGCGGTTTTTCCGAGCGATCGGTAAGATTTATAATGCGACGATTTTTACCCTCTGTAATGCCCCATTCAGCTTCCTCACCACGACGTTCAACCATATTTGGAACTTTAATATCCTCTACAATACACCAAAAGTCTCCCGCATTTTCATGCATCATCTGTACCTCAATAGATTTTGGAAACATTCCATAAAGTGCGCGTGGGGTAGAAGCATGCACCAGTACACCACAGTTGCCTGGTTTTCCTGCAAAACGGTATTCGACTTCTAAGCTATAGTTTTGGTACGATTGATCAGTTATAATATGACCATTTGGTGTACCCATACTGACCAACATTCCTTCTCTGACAAGAAAAGGACTTTTTACAGTCGTATTTTTGTCCATTTCTGGAACATCGATATGCCAACCTGTTAAATCTTTGCCATTGAAAAGGCTTTTTGATTGAGCACATGTAGAAAAGGAAATCGCTAAGCTACTGACAATAAAAATCGCTGAATAATAGAAGTTCATATTTGGTTTAGGTTTGAGTTATTATTATTGTTAAAACAAACATACATAATAATTTTCATAGGAATAATATTTGCGCATCAATTTTTACGACCATTTACTTGTGTTCTAAACGATTAAAAATTGGAAAGGGTTCGGATCATTAAATTCGAAAATATTCATATAAAAAAGTACTGAAAGGTCTTGAATGTAAATAAAATCCAAGAGATCTAATCTTAACAATGACTGGATGTTCCTAATAAACACTTATAAAAAGTTGTGATCACTGCTGACATAGGGCTGTCTTTCTTGGACTTACTTTTGCCTAAGTATAAATTAAGATAATCAATAATGATTCGAATAAACAATCACTCCGCCAAAGTAGTGGAGTTTACACGCTTTAGGAAGAAGAAGGATGTATCAGATGATGAGCTTTTGTTAGCGGTATTAAAATTTGAAACCACATTGTCACTACAGCAGGGACTAGTTTTTCATTGCCTAGTCAGAAACTATGATAACGAGTATGCAAATGTCTTATTTAGCGAATCCATTCAATGTCTAAAAGATTTAGAAAATCATATCGGTGATCTTCCTGAAGTTAAAAATTTCTTCAATTTAATTGAACCCAAAAGTGTACAAGTTGAATATCATGAAATACAAAAAGAGAGTTTTCAAGTTCCAGATGTATTTTCATGTGTAGAGAGGGGTATATTTTCTATACGTGAGGATCATCATGTTTATGACTTACTCCACCAGATATCACAAAATATAGAAGAGCAGTATTTAAATATGGTTGATAATACACAAGCTCACTTTATTGGAAAGATCAACGCGAACACCTTTTCAGAAATAGCGCTAGGTAAAACGCTTGGCGCTACAAAAAAGACCTGCATGGGATACCTCGATGACCCTTCTTGTCAAGAATTGCTGGCAATAGCAGATCAAGATAGTATGGAACTTGATTTTTGGTATCTAATAGCTTAAATGATGATGAGCCAGATCCCGTTGATTGATAAAATATATATTCTCGAACGCTTTGAAGGGAAGGGAGGATGGACTTTTGCCCGAATACCTGAAATTGTACCGCGCAAAGATGTGCGCTTCGGTTGGATAAGAGTTAGGGGAACCATCGATGGTTATGAAATTAAGAACTATAGGCTACAGTCAATGGGAAATGGCATCCTTTTTTTACCCATAAAATCCGACATCAGGTGTAAAATTAAAAAAGCAAAAGGAGATCATGTGCATATTATCTTGTATGAAGATGAGCTTCCAACGGAGATGCCTGAAGAAATGGAACTCTCTTTAAAAGATGGTCCTCATGTTTATGAAAAATTTTCATTATATCCGGAGAGTAGAAAGAAAAAACTAATTGAATGGGTGTATTCTGCAAAAACAGATGACATAAAAGTTGAAAGAATAGTTAAAATAATCAATGAAATTTTATTCAAAAAGTAAGATATGTATCAAAGACGTCCTATAATTGACATTAATTTACACAGCAAAATGATGACCCTATTAGGCTATAAATTTAAGCACTATACTTAATTTAGACGATGATCTTTTGGAACTTTGGCACCCATATCTACTTTAGCGGAAAATACCAATATCTGAATTAATACGGCGATAACGATCAGGATCACGATTTCAATGTAAGACATTAACCTACTCGTACTCGTCATGCTCAATACTTCATCTAATTTCACCTTTCCTTCCTCCAGTTGGATAGAAGATAAGGTTTCCAAAGTCTGGCGGGCATATTTACTGATTTCAATTGCTTGGGCATGATCGGTGGCATTGACATTTTGTGTTATTTGTTTAATATAGATTTTAAATTTATTAAAATTAATATTTTCTTTATCTGTCAGCACTGTTTTTTCATAAAGAGTATTCAGTTGATCGATTTTTTTCAATTCCGAATGAACTTCTTTCGGTGAGAAACTAGCTGTAGATAATAAAATTAGCAATTTCTCCATACGATTAGAAAGTTTGTGAATATAATCACCCACTACTAAGCGATCCGAATATAAAGACGTCACCGATTCGTTAATTCTTTTGACCAAGCGTTGTTCTTGAATATTGGTCAACATCACTAAACAAAGGACGGAGAAAAATAACATCGCAACCTTAATTTTATTTTTCACGGTAAAAGTCCACATTGTTCGCATATTTTGTAAAAAAACTGAATAATAGCAATTTAATAAAAATTAAGCTAAAGCAGAAATACGTAGTTTTTAAAGCGAAGAGGACCTGATCGATAAAACAAATCAAAATCCTGAGTTTCGGTACTACTTGAGTAGTTTCGAAGTAAGGATAGACATGAGGCTCAATTTCGCGACTTATTCGACCAATTTGATGGAACGTCTGGAAAAATACCTGCTTCAAATTGTCCTATTTTCTTATTCTTTATGTACGTAATTGCTCAAGGAAGTATTAAACATAAATGCAAATTCGTCTAGCAGATCTGTGTACTAGAGATTTTAACTCTGCAATAAAAACAGGTGAGCAAAACGTCTTTCTTCAAATATCATCTTTAAATCATTAAGGACCCGATGATTCTTTATAAGGATTATTATTTCGTAAATTCATCCTGCGAAGCTATTGCGATATCACGATGTACATAGCTTCATCATGCAAATAAAATGAATCCATGAAAAACACTACACGAAATAGGGGTTTTATCTTTAAGCAATATGACGAGCCGTTTCAAACGCCTTTTGACAAATTATTTGATATTTTCAAAGAACTGATTACTCATACCTCCGGTGATTTTGATGAAGCTATTGATTGGTTACGGCAGTTGGACAAAGAATTTAAACTGACCACTCCAGAATATACCATAGACGATTTCATTGCAGATCTAAAGAATAAAGGATATATCAGAGAAAAATTGGAGCAAGATGGCAGTGGTGGGGTAGATATTACCTCTAAGTTGGAAAAAGCATTACGGCAGCATGCATTGGACCAGATTTTTGGAAAAATGCGAAAAGGAAAATCAGGCAATCATAAAACCAATCATCAAGGGCGGAGTGACGAAAATATGGGTGATTTTAAAGGTTATCAATATGGAGACAGCCTGGAGAAAATAGCTTTGACCGAGAGCTTGAAAAATGCCCAGATTAATCATGGTATAGGAGAGTTTGCCTTATCAGAAAATGATCTTGTTGTCGAAGATACGCAGTTCAAGTCACAGATGAGTACGGTGTTGATGATCGATATCAGCCATAGTATGATTTTATATGGGGAAGACCGGATCACACCCGCAAAAAAGGTGGCAATGGCCTTATCAGAGCTTATCTTGACACGGTACCCAAAAGATTCACTGGACATTATTGTCTTTGGTAACGATGCCTGGCCTATAGCGATAAAAGATCTACCATACCTGCAAGTGGGACCATTTCATACCAATACGGTTGCGGGATTGAAATTAGCGATGGAGATACTCAGACGTAAGCGACATGCAAACAAGCAGATATTTATGATTACCGACGGAAAACCGAGCTGTCTAAACATGCCGGATGGTAGTTATTATAAAAATCCAATGGGTTTGGATCCTTTTATCACCAGTAAGTGTTATAGCATGGCGGCACAAGCACGAAAGCTGGGCATACCCATTACAACCTTTATGATTACATCAGATCCCTATCTACAGCAATTTGTTGACGAATTTACAGCATCAAATCAAGGGAAGGCTTATTATACAGGACTTGGAGATCTCGGAGAAATGATTTTTGAGGATTACGAAGAAAATCGCAGAAAAAGAATACGATAAACAATTACCTGAACGAAAATAGGATATACATTTTGCGCAACATTTGCGCTTTATTAAAAGAACATATGGATTACACGAAGAATACGACATTTGGCGCACTGAAAGCTTTAGGTTACAGACCAAAGACAATAAAAGAAGAACTGCGACAAAATCTGATTACAAAGATAAGCAAAGGCGAATCTGTATTTAATGGAGTATATGGATACGAGGACACGGTTATTCCAGAACTTGAAAGAGCGATACTATCCAAACATAACATTAATTTACTTGGTCTCCGCGGTCAAGCAAAGACACGACTAGCGAGGCTTATGGTTGACCTGTTGGATGAATATGTACCTGTAGTACAAGGTTCAGAGATCAATGATGATCCCTTTAGCCCAATATCACGCTATGCAGTTGAACTATTGAAGGAAAAGGGCGATGACACACCAATTGATTGGCTTCACAGAAGTGACCGCTTTGCCGAGAAACTGGCCACACCCGATGTCACGGTAGCGGATTTGATTGGCGATGTAGATCCGATCAAAGCAGCAAATCTGAGATTGAGTTATGCAGACGATCGTGTGATTCATTTTGGCATGATCCCACGAGCCAACCGCTCGATATTTGTTATTAATGAACTGCCCGATCTACAGGCGAGGATCCAGGTAGCACTTTTCAATATATTGCAAGAAGGAGATATTCAGATCCGCGGATTTAAATTGCGCCTTCCGCTGGATGTACAGTTTGTCTTCACCGCAAATCCGGAGGATTACACCAATAGGGGAAGTATCGTGACGCCTCTAAAAGATCGAATAGGATCACAGATATTGACGCATTATCCCGAAACAGTGGAGATAGCGAAGACCATTACCGCCCAAGAAGCTAACTTGGAAGCTGCACAAAAGGAGCAAATATACGTTCCTGAACTTGCTCGAGAATTGATTGAGCAGATTAGTTTTGAAGCACGAAATAGCGAATATGTTGACGAGAAAAGTGGTGTCAGCGCACGTATGAGCATTACCGCATTTCAAAACTTATTAAGCACTGCCGAGTTGCGTATGCTTAAAAACGGAGCAGGAGCTACTGCTGTACGATTGAGTGATTTTATGGGTATTGTGCCTGCTATAACCGGTAAAGTTGAGCTCGTCTATGAAGGAGAGCAAGAGGGAGCTGCTACTGTCGCGCTGCAATTGATTGAAAGTGCAGTTAAAAGTCTATTTCTTAGCTTATTTCCAAAAATTGAGAAGTTTGAAAAGGAAAACCAACGTTATCCGTATGATGACATTGTTCGCTGGTTCTCAGAATCGGAGGGTATCGAACTGTCCGATGAACTCCATGATGTAGATTATGAGCGCGTATTGGACCAAGTAACACCTATCCGTACTTTAATACAGCAATACCAGCCGCAAACGAAACCCGAAGATTCCTATTTTCTAACCGAATTCATACTTTGGGGATTGACACTACATAACAAATTAAGTAAATATAGAGTAGGCAGTGGTCTGCAGTTTCAAGATAAATTTCAAGAATATCTGAGAAACAATTTATAGGGACTTAGTCGTTGCTTTAAGTAAAGACTCACTAACAGTGGAAGAAAAAGTAATTCTGAAACTGCTAGTGTGTTTATTCACTTCACAGTCATGTTTCGCCATCAGTTTTTTCAGCGTATCCACCTTCCCCTTTATTATCCCTAATTCCTTCTCTTATTCACCTTTATCTTCTTAAGCATTTACTTAATTCCTATCATAGAAATTCAGAGAAATCCAGTTCAGAATAATACGATCCATTAAAAGTAAAAAGTTGGAACAGATCATCTCTTTTTATTTAAATAAAGGACGGAATATGGGGCATTTAACTTAAATTTTCCTGTACTCATTCACTTTATTCCTGCTTCTATTATTCTATATGCGGTTATCAAATGATCTTGCCCTAGTTTTGCTATACCAAAAAATAAAACAGATGAACAGAGAACTAGCCTTTTTAAGAACATTTGCAATAACGTGCGGAATCGGTATGACTTTATTGACCACTTTGGCATTTAAAAAGTATGGAAATCATAAATTTAATGAAATAGACGTCGAGCGTATTAACATTGTAGAGAAAGATGGTTCCATCAAAATGATCATCACAAATGTGGATAAATTCCCGAATGGTCAAGAAAAAATAAACGGAAAATCGACTAATGCAGATCGAAAAAAACGTTCCGGAATGTTGTTTTTTAACGAGGATGGAATAGAGTGTGGAGGCTTTATATACGATGGCAAAAAATCAGAAAATGGGCATAGTTCAGGTTTATCGCTCACTTATGATCAATTTGATGGTGACCAAGTGATGCAATTATTAACGCAAGACTACCAGAAGGGAGATAAAAGGTTTGTGAGTAGTTCTTTGTCATTTAATGATCGACCAGCAAAAGAATCGCAAGCCAAAACGATGGAGATCATGAAAGAATTGGAAGCTCTCCGTAAAAAGGATCCTAAACTGATGCAAGAAAAATATAAATTATATGAAACGGAAGGATTAATTGGTGGTGCCCCCCGCTTAATGCTTGGGAAATCTAGAGAACAAAATAATGGACTATTTCTCTTTGATGATAAAGGTATGCCTAGAGCAATGTTTTATGTTGATAAAAATAATGTAGCAAAGCTAGACTTTTTAGATGAGAAAGGAAATACGATCGATTCGTTTCCGAAAAGAAAAGAATAGTATCATATCCTTTTGCAAATAGTCCTATAGGTTTAAAGGACTATTTTTGTAAATTGATACATCAAATATATCATGAGAGATTTTCTAAGAAAAATAGAGAAAAATAAATATTTTCTAACATTCGTTTTATTATTTGCTTATGCACAGTCCATTCAAACCAGGATCCGGATAAGAGGTGAAATCAATGTTTATATTTTTACACCCGAAGCTGCGATCATGACATGTGTTGCTGCCAGTTTACTATTTTCAATCATCAAGTTTTATATCAGAAACTGGCAGAAATCATCTGTCTTTAGCTTAAGTGAAGTCATTAAAATCTTTAGTGCATCTTTACTGAGTTATGTTTTATTGATAAAAGCACTAGGTTATGTGATTGCCTTATTGTTTGATACTGTACAGCGAAATTTCAATAGCAAGACATTAGCTATTTCTACATTTTCAGATTTTATGGACGGAATAATTTTTGGTAGTTTTTTTCTAGCATATTATTATTATAGTAAAAATAAAAATCATCAACAGGAATTATCCATTTATCATCAGGCACTGCTAGAAAGTAGAATAAGCCAACTTAAGGTGCAGCTTAATCCACATTTTCTGTTTAATAATTTAAATATACTTGATCAGTTTATCGAAGAGGACCAACAAAAAGCATCATCATTTTTGAATGAGTTTGCTGAAATTTATCGCTATGTTTTACATGCCTCAGATAGAAAAATCGTGACCATTCATGAAGAATTAATCTTTGCAGAGCAATATTTCAAATTAATACAGCATAAATATGGCAATGCTTATCAACTGAAAATACAGACAGCATCTGGCGCTGGCTATATCTTACCACTCACATTGCAATTACTCATTGAAAATGCTGTCCAACATAATATAGGAACAGAGGAAAATCCCGTAATCATCACCATAGAGATTACTACTATATGCACTGTATCCAATACGCTAATTCCGAAACAAAGTATGAAATCAAGATCGGGAAGAGCTTTGAATAACCTGAAAGAACAATATAAATTATTGACCAATAAACCGATTGAGATCCAAAAAAGCGAAAGCGATTTTTCTATTTTTATACCCGTGATATATACACTATAAGATGATAAAAGTACTTATTATTGAAGATGAAATTCCTGCAAGAAAAAAGATAAAAAGATTGCTCGAAGAACTGAGTACCCCCAACCAAGTATTAGCAGAAATTGATACAGTAGGTACAGCTATTTCCTTCTTAAAAAACAATACTGTGGATTTGATATTCTCGGATATAGAACTGTTGGATGGTAATGCATTTGACATCTACCGGGAGGTTCATCTCAATTGCCCCATTATTTTTACTACAGCTTATGATCAGTTCTGGATGGATGCATTTGACACTAACGGTATCGCCTATTTATTAAAACCATTTTCGAAAGAACGCTTTCAAAAAGCTTGGGATAAATTCTTGTTGTTACGAAATACAGAAGATGTGATGATAGAAAGAATTGCAAAGTTAATGGAGCAAAACTTTTCAACAAAGGCATATAAAAAAAGATTTACCATACGTCTTCATCAGGGAATTTATTTTTTAGACACTGAAAAAATCACCTTTTTTGAAGCCTCCGATGGCGTTTTATTTGCTTATGATATCTTAGGTAAAAAACATGTATTGAGTGAGTCGACTTTAAAAGAAATAGAAGAGCAGCTGGAACCTTCAGATTTTTTTAGGATTAACCGAAGCGAACTTATCTGCAAAAAATATGTAGAAAAAATAGAACGCTACAACAAGAATTCATTAGCTGTAAAACTACAAGGACATCAAGAATATCTTAAAACCAGCCAAACTATGACAGCAGCTTTCCGAAGTTGGATAGAAGATTAAGCTGATCCAATCAGTTTAAGATTATTTTCCATTGTTTATTTGATAATATAGGCCTATTCTTTATTATCTTATCTATTTTAAAAACGACAGAAGAATAGCATACTAAAAAGTAGTGTAAAAATGCGTAGGTGCAACATGCTTTTTTTATCTTAAACGCTTTGATTTAAGTTAAGGATACACCATTCAAATAGGAAGAACACCACAGCTATAAATAGAAAAATACTATGATTCTAATCGCATTTGAATGGATTGAATCAAAGCCATATTGTTCATCATAATAGATCGCGATCACCTCATTTATCTCGACATCCAATTCATATTATTTTAAAACAAATTAGGAAATGATGATCCTTAAATGCTTTATTCACTCGAACAGGCAGAATTGAATTTAAAACATGTTATTTTTTCAGACATGATAGGTACTGAAAAAATAAAGTATAAACATCCTTGAAGATGATGAGTTAATAGGTTGATTATGAGTTTTTAATAGGTGTTTGTGTAATGGATAGTATGCGATATAGAATCAATTTTTAAGCACAAACTAGTTCGATCAAAATAAAAAAATAAAAAAGACTACCATTTGAGTAGTATTTATTACAAACATATATTATATTTGTAACCAAATCGTTTATCAATTGGCGTTGGCGACGAAACTACCTAACAAAAACTAAGTTCTAATGAAACAACAACATTTAACATTTGCCTCCATTCATGAAGTTAAAAACATTCGATTACCCATTATTCCACATCGAATGCGCTAGTGCGCTTAAATATTTTCTTCTGTCCTAAATCAACAACAAGAGAAAGTTTTTTCTTGTTGTCCACTATGGAACAAGTGCAACATTTGTACTTGTAAGTATTTACCTATTTAAACAAATCTATCTACATGAAAAAATACAGCGTATTTTTACAGGGCCTACTTTTGCTTTTTTTTCTTAGCAGTGGCAATCTTTTTTCCTATGCTCAAGTAACCACAACACCCAAATTACTTCAAAAAGGTGCCGCCTCCTTAAACTTAGAAAAAGATTATTATTTTCTATCACAGAGCCGTTTTTCAGCAGACATTCCTGCACCAAGTCAATTTTTTAATCGGCAAATAGGCCATAGCCATACACGTTACGACCAGTTGCTTGATTACTTTAGACTCCTTGAGCGAATATCAGATCGTGTCAAAGTTGATACTATTGGTTATACCTGGGAGGGACGACCTTTGATCGTTTTAAAAGTATCTTCTCCAGAAAACATTCGTAATAGTGAACAAATACGAGATCAGCACATCAAAAACGTTAAGCTGGCAAAAGATAATTTAGCAGTTAATAATAAGCAACAAACAGGATTAATATTTTTAGGCTTTAGCGTACACGGTAATGAAACATCGGCTGCCGAAGCTTCTATTTTGACAGCCTATTATTTGGCAGCATCAGAGGATCCGAAAGTTTTAGATCAGCTTTCCAAAGCGATATTCTTTATAGATCCGGTTCGTAATCCAGATGGTTACGATCGTTATGTAAACTGGGTCAATGCCAATACATCATTTCCGCCCAATGGGAACCCCTTGGATCGAGAACATAATGAAGTATGGCCTGGTGGGCGAACAAATCACTATTGGTTTGATCTCAATCGTGATTGGATCAATCAAGTGCATCCAGAGAGTAAGGCGCGTGTACATTATTTTCAACATTGGTTACCTCATTTTCAAGGTGATTTCCACGAAATGGGTGCATCTTCCTCTTTCTTTTTTGAACCTACAAAATCAGATGCCCAAGAGTCACCTCTTGTACCCAAATCAACTTACGCGCTTAATTACAAATTTGCAAACTACTATGCACAGACACTGGATGAAATAGGTTCATTTTATTTCACCAAAGAACAGTTTGATAATATCAATCCCACATATGGATCCACTTATCCCGATCATGTCGGAAGCCTGGGAATCTTATTTGAGCAAGCAAGTCCACGTGGACTCTTTCAGGTAACAAATAATGGTGATTTAACGTATCCTTTTGCTATTCGCAACCACTTTAGAATAGCCTTGGCAAGTATTAATGCCGCAATAGACCATCGCGTTGAGCTTCAAGAAAATCAATTAAACTTCTTCCGATCAGCGTTTGAATTAGCCTCAAAAGACCCGATCAAAGCCTACATCGTAGATCTGAAATACAACAATCGTACAGGAAATCATTTCAAAGAGTTGCTAACGCAACATCAAATCCAATTTATTGATAATAAAAGAGACATAAAGGTGGATGGAAAAGATTTCGAAAAAGGATCTTCTATTCTTATTCCTACTGCTCAGGCAAACTACCGTCTCGTCAAGGTTATATTCGATGAAACCAAAGTGTATGTGGACAGTGTTTTCTATGATGGTTCTGGTAACTCTATTGCTTATCTCTATGGTTTCCCTTATGCAGGAGTAAAACAAGAACTAGACAAAAAAGAGACTGATCATACTGTTGACCCAACCATATCTGCATCCACATTGATAAAGAGTAATTATGCTTACCTCGTTGATTGGCGACAAGACGGAGCACCTTGGTTGTTATCTCAATTGTTGCAACAGAATATCCTCGTAAAATCTTCCACTAGTCCATTTGAGGTCGTTAATCAAGGTCAAGCACTTACTTTTGATTATGGTAGTTTATTGATTCCAGTCAATGGTCAGACGATTTCTGCTGATGAATTATTTACGTTGCTACAAAATCTAAACAAAAGAGGGAATCTGAATATTACAGCATCTTCAACGGGCTATAGTGCAAAAGGAATTGATTTTGGAAGTAGCGCATTTAAAGCTCTGCGATCCCAAAACACATTGCTTTTAACTGGAAATGGTATAAGTGCCTACGAAGCAGGTGAAGTATGGTATGCATTTGAGCGCCAATTAGAACAACCCATCTTGCGGCTGAATATCGAACAGTTTAATCGTGTGAATTTAGAAGAATATCAAGTACTCGTATTGGTCAGTGGGGAGTATTCTGCATTACATATTTCGGCAGTAGAGCGCATTCAGAATTGGGTGAGAAATGGAGGGACTTTAATTGCATTAGGGCGTGCAGGACAGTGGCTTGCCAATCAGAAAATTGCAAACTTCAAATTCCTCGATGAACGTGTTGGAGATAAAGATAGTAAACTCAAAAAAGCGAAAGAGCGCTTTGAATATGCTTCCGCACAGTCAAGAGAAGGAACGAAACGTATAGGTGGTACCTATTTTAATACAGAAATCGATCGTACACATCCTATCGGTTATGGTTATACGCAAAAATATAAAGCTGTTTATAGAAGTCATAACATCTTTATAGAATTAGGTGATCAGCCTTATAATAATGTTTCTGTCTATAGTAAATCACCCTTATTAAATGGATATGCTTCGATTGACAATCAAAAGAAACTTGAAGGGACAGCTAGTATTATTGTAGAAAATAGTGGAAATGGACGTATTGTATACTTCGTTGATGATCCGTTGTTCAGAGGTATTTCTTTTGGCAACGCGCGAAGTTTCTTTAATGCAGTGCTCCTAGGACAGATGCTTCAATCAGGAGTAAGAAGATAATAAAACAACTTATAAATAAATAAAAACATGAAAAACAAACACACATTACTTGTCGTGTTGATGCTACTTCTTGTAGAACAGGCATCGGCACAAAAAATAACATCATTGCGTTTAACAGGAAAAGTAAATAGCCTTAAAGAAGGTAAAATATATATTCAGCGATACGACAATAAACTCTTTAAGACAATTGATTCAACTCTGATAAAAAATGGAAGATTTAGTTTCACAACAAAAGTTGAACTTCCAGAACTATACGCATTGAAGTTTAATGAAGAAAGCTATCCTATACAGCTTTTCTTAGAGGATACTCCGATAGAAGTTATTATTCAATCTGCAGAGAAAGGTGATCGTGCCGTAATCAAAGGATCGAGAGCACAAGCTTATTTTGAAAAATCAAGTAAAGAACAGCGTGGACTTACAGCAAAACAATTTATTGAGGCCGATCCAAAATCAATCGTTGCAGCATATGCTCTGTTTCGCAATTATTCTTACAATTTATCCCCCGATGAGATCGAGGAGCATATTAATTTATTGGATGTTTCTTTACAGCAAACGCAATATGTTCGCATCTTAAAAGATTTAATTGTAAAGCAACGTGCGGTTCTACCTGGTAATAAAGCATTAGATTTTGTTTCTACTGATTCGGAAGGAAACAAAGTTCGCTTTAGTGAGCATTTAGGTAAGGGATATGTCTTTTTAGATTTCTGGGCTGCTTGGTGTGGACCTTGTCGCCGAGAGAACCCCAATATAGTCGCCGCATTTCAAAAGTATAAAGATAAAGGATTTCAAATATTTGGGGTTTCACTTGATAAGAAAAAAGAAGACTGGCTGAAAGCGATCAAAGATGATGGTCTGAATTGGACACAGGTATCTGATCTTGCATATTGGGACAGTGAAGCTACAGCATTGTACGGAGTGCGCTTTATTCCAAGCAATTTTCTTATTGATGAAAATGGTGTTATCGTGGCCCGAAACATTCGAGGAGAAGCTTTACAGCAAAAATTGAAGGAATTATATGGAGAGTAATGTATTGATTAAAAAATATTAAAAATAATGAGAAAATCAACCCTATTTCATTTGCTTCTTTTGTTATCTGGGAGCGGCGCTATTGTACCGACCTATGCACAGGAACAAACAAAATCAATCATAAATGCTGTTCTCAGTGGATTAGTAGAAGATGCTACCACTGGAAAACCACTTTCTGGAGCGACTCTAAGTTTAAAGGATGTAACGCATCAAGTGACCACAGATAGGTTGGGGAAATTTCAATTTGTAACCGGACAAAAGTTACCCTTTACTGTTACGATTTCTTTTGTTGGATATACAAGTAAGACTTTGGTTATAGATCATTCTCCTGTGATCATTAAACTTGAGCCCATTGAAAATACGCTTGAAGAAACGGTAGTTGTTGGTTATACGACCACTAAAAGATCAAGTTATACCGGTTCCGTAGCAACAGTAAGCGGTAAAGAATTGGACAATCTGCAGATTACAACAATCGGAAAAGCACTACAAGGTACCGTGCCCGGACTACAATCTATCGCCGCTTCCGGACAACCTGGTAGTGATGCAGAATTGTTTGTTCGTGGAGTCGGTTCGGTGAATGCCTCAACAGCACCATTATATGTAGTAGACGGTATTCCAGGAGCTAATCCTAATAACCTTAATCCTAAAGATATTGTATCCATTTCCGTCTTAAAAGATGCAACAGCAAGTGCACTTTACGGATCAAGGGGAGCCAATGGTGTTATTGTAATTACAACCAAATCAGGAGAATTAAACAGCAGAACAGCAGTCAATTTTTCTGCAAATTATGGCTTTACCGGTAGAGCAGTAAAAGATTACGAATACCTCTCACAACAGGAATATTATGAATTGCAATGGGAAGCAATCCGTAATACGCAACTTGATCAAGGAAAATCGGCTACAGATGCAGCACAATATGCCACAGATTATCTAATAGACGGTGCACTTAAAGTCAATATTTTTGGCCCATCTTTTCCAAAACCTGTCGGTCTTGATGGGAAGCTTCTCTCAGGAGCTACACCACTTTGGAATGACAACTGGGGAAAGGCGATTGCTCGTCAGGGCATAAGGCAGCAATACGATCTTAATCTGAGTGGTGGAGGGACAAGTACACGTTATTATCTATCAGCTGGCTACTTAAATGAGCAGGGCTGGATTCGTACGGCAGATTTCAAACGGTACAATTTTCGTACAAATATACAGTCAAAAGTGAATAGCTGGTTTGAAGTCGGTGGAAATGTAGCCTTGTCTTCCGGATTTCAGCGTGCGCCGACTCAGAGTGATAGCAATACAGGCAACTTTGCCAATTTCCAACGCTTAGTATCAGATTTATATCCAGTTTATCAACGCAGTGCTGATGGCACTTATATTCTGGACGAGCAAGGTAATAAAATTTGGGATTACGGATTATGGCGTCCCACAACAGCAGCCAGCGGATCAAATATTTTAGGGAGTGCCGAAAATGCTATTTCTGGAAGCAACAATGAGTCTGTTTTGTTAGGAACAAATCTAAAATTAGCATTCACGGATTATTTATTTCTAAAGACCACAGCCAATGTCGACTATAGAAACAGTAGTTCACATTCCTATTCGCACTCCTATTATAGTACTGGAGTTTTAACAGAGGGGGCTGGTTCGGCGAGCCGCAGTTCAAGTCGTACGCTAAACTATACGATCAATAGTTTTCTAAACTATGTGGCCACTTTCGGTAATAAACATCATCTTAGCGCATTGGTAGGGCCAGAAGTGTATGTGGAAGGTGCATCTTCTTTGTCTGGCAGCCGTACGGGTTTTCACGTTTTGGGTAAGACAGAACCATCGGCCGGAACACTAAGTGGGGTTTTTAACGGAACCTCTTCCGATTATAAATTGGCGAGTTGGTTGGGACAAGTAAACTATGATTACCTTGATCGCTACCACTTTTCCAGCAGTTACCGTCGAGATGGATCATCAAGATTCAGCAAACAATCACGTTGGGGCAATTTTTGGTCGGTAGGAGCAGCCTGGAATATTAAAAAAGAGACCTTCTTGAAAGAAGTGTCCAGCATCAATAATCTTAATTTGCGCGCCAGTTATGGTGCCCAGGGAAATGATCGTGTTGGCAATTATGCTTATGGCGGATTTTATTCCATCTACAATAGTTTGGACAATCTCGGACTGTTACCATCCGATCTACCTACACCAGATCTAAAATGGGAGACTAACCTTAATCTCAATATTGGAGCAGATATAGCCCTGTTTAATAATCGACTGATTGCACAGATTGATGTCTATGACAGGCAATCAAAAGATCTACTTTTTCAAAAGCCACTTTCACCATCTACTGGATACAGTGGTATCGATGCTAATATTGGTTCACTCCGTAATCGAGGAATAGATGGGCAGATTACAGGTGTGCCTATTCGTAATACAGACTTTAGATGGTCAATCACAGCAAACTTTGGTCATTATAAAAATAAGATTACCAAGTTACCACAGAAGGAAATTCTAACGGGTTCCATTGGACAGTATGGCAATACGAAGAAAATGATTGAAGGAGGTTCCATCTATGATTTTTACATTAAAGAATGGGCAGGCGTAGACCCAGAAAGCGGTAAAGCAAGCTGGTATAAAGATGTTAAAGATGCAGAGGGAAATGTGACTGGTCGTACATCAATTACAAATCAAAATGAAGCTTCCTTCTATTTTGAAGGGAGCTCGTTGCCAGATCTTTATGGAGGCATTAGCAATAGTTTTACTTACAAAGGTATTGATTTCTCTTTTTTGCTATCCTACAGTCTCGGTGGTAAAATTTTTGATGGCGATCAACCGATGATTATGCATGTTGGTTCTGCTCCTGGACGTAGCTGGTCTAAAGAAGCCCTAAATCGATGGACGCCAGAAAATACGGACACCGATTTTCCTAGATTATCGTATGTAACAGACTCGTGGAACAGTATACCATCGACCCGATTCCTTCGTAGTGCAAGTTATGGAAGATTGAAAAATTTAAGTTTGAGTTATACTATTCCACGTACGCTTGTATCAAAATGGTCACTTTCGGATGTCCGCATAAGATTTGTAGGAGAAAACTTGTTGACTTTCTATGGAACAAAGGGGTTAGATCCAGAACAAACGGTGAGTGGTGTTACCTATTATCGTTATCCTGCACAAAAATCATATGCGCTAGTTCTCAATGTTTCCTTCTAATCTATAAAATCTGATTTATCATGAAATTAAAATTTAAATATATCACGATCATATTACCCATATTGGTACTTTCATCTTGTAGCGAGAGCTTTTTTGATACAGCGCCTGCGACGCAGATTACCACACCAGAGGTATTTTCCTCCGAAAATAATATTGATGCCTTTATAAACGGATCTATTCGTTTTTTAATGGAGAATAGTACTTCGCAGGATAATCCCGGCCTTCCGACTATATTTTTAACGCATGAAGTGATGGGAGAGGATGCCATTGCACGCGATGGTCGCTATGGTTTTAGAGATTCTTATCCGTACAAAGATCCATTTGATCATACTACTCGTCGAGCCCTATTCTTTTGGACTTTACAGTATAAATCAATCGATCACGCTAACAATCTGATTGCTAATCTGAACATTGATGACAGCAGCAAAGAAAGTTTAAAGCATCTCAAGGGACAGGCTTACGCCTTGAGAGGTTTAAACTATCTTAATCTTGTTCGTCAATATCAGTTTACCTATGCCAAAGATCCTAATGCTAAAGCAATTCCGATTTATACGGATCCCACAACACCAACCACAGTACCAAAACCTCTTGCTACGGTAAAACAGGTATATGATCAAATTATATCCGATTTGAAAGAGGCAGAAAAGCTGCTGGCCGGTTTTAAACGTAAGGTCAAGAATAGGTTTGATCTTAATGTTGTCTATGGTCTTTTGGCAAGGACCTATTTAACACAGGAAAACTGGGAGCAAGCACGTGATTATGCTGCAAAAGCGCGTGTGGGTTATCCTATTATGACAGCAGATCAATATAAAGAAGGATTTAATGACGTTAGTAATACAGAGTGGATATGGGGGCATCCACAGACAGCAACACAAAATCTGGGCGGAGCTTCTTTTTTAGCCTATATCGAAACTACTCCTTATGCCACGGATGCTAAAGGGGTCAATTTATACTTTGGTTATAACAGTATCATTCCCGATCCCAACTTTATCGGCTTATTTACTGAGGGAGATGTCCGAAAATCGTTATTTGATATTGCGAAGCAGCCCGCCGAAGCAATTTATAGATCATATCGATACCGTAAATTTAAAAATAAGCACCCTAACCGCGATGGACATATTGTCTTAATGCGGTCTTCTGAACAATTGCTTATTGAAGCAGAGAGTAGAGCTCGATTAGATGATGTAAAGGGCGCAATTGATCTCTTGAATGAATTAAGGGCAAAACGTGCCTTAAAAAATCTTGATGTTGCCAACTTTGATAAATCGAAAACTGTCCAGGAGGTCTTATTGGAAAGACGGAAAGAATTATGGGGAGAAGGTTTCCGATTATATGATATCTTGAGAACGCAGACTGCACCAGTACGGCGTGAAACAAATCAAACTTTTGTTGATGATGCCGGCAAAACAGTATCTGTAATGGGACATTACATTCTTAAATTTCCTGATGGAACAAGTCTGGCTCCCAATAGCAAGTATTTTTTATTTCCAATACCATTGAATGAATTAAATAACAACCCCAATCTATAAAACTAATTTGTTGTTTTCCTCTGGGTAGGAAAGTAGTAAATTCTATTTCTATCGTAATAAAAATAAAGCTAATCTAACCATTAGCTTTATTTTTTTTTCAGTATTATAAGCCAATTTTCATATCAGATTTGATGAAAGTTTGTTGTTCTTTGTTGACATTAATCCTAATTATTTCAACTCAATAATTTTATGGTTATTATTACTTTGTTTAATATCTTGTTGAATAGCAATAGTAAGATTTGAAAATACTGTTAGTACAACCAATACAACTAGGGCTAAAGGAAATATGATACCAATAACGATAGCCCATAGAAGTGAAATCTGCAAGTATACTTTCCCATCACTAGCGGAAACTTTAAGTTTAGAAGATTGTAAACAATTAAATGCTTTTTTAAAACCATTGGAGATTGTTTTGCTATTGATGTCGAAGATTGTTTTAGTTTTCATGATAAATATGTTTATGTGTTTGTTTATGATTCAAAAGTAACTCGATTTAGTTTTGGAACTTATTGCTAATAGGTGTGTGAGGATAGAAAGTCGGTAAACCAGTACTATATTACGATTAGTGAGATTGTTGATATAGCTATGGATTAAAAAAAATAATAACTTTATAAAAATATAAACCCAAAATGCTAAATATAAATTTTTCAACTTTTCCTAATTTGGAAACAGAAAGACTTAAACTGAGACGTGCCGATTTACATGATATCAATGAACTATATGCGCTGCGGTCTGATACAGAAATAATGAAATATATTCCTCGTCCTGTAGCTACAACCCTAGACGAAATTTCAGAATTTATTAAATTAACTGATGAAAAAATTAACAGTAGTGAGCTGATTAATTGGGCTATTACCATAAAAGGTAATCCCAAAATGATCGGTACAATAGGTTATTATTATATTAAACCCGAGCATTATCGAGCAGAGATAGGTTATATGTTACTTCCCGAATTTCAATGACGAGGTTGTATCACAGAAGCAATAGCAAAAGTAGTTAACTATGGTTTTACGGAGATGAAACTGCACTCTATTGAAGCAGTCATAGACCCTGAAAATTTTGCTTCTGCCAAGGTATTAGAGAAATGCAATTTCAATAAGGAAGGACATTTAAAGGAAAGTGAGTTTTATAATGGAAAATTTATCGATACGGTTATTTATTCAAAATTAAATGAATCTGTACAGTAAAAATAATTTAAAATCGGTAGAGCATACACATGACCACAAAAATCAAAAGAAGATAGTGTACAGCCATTTCATATCCGTTCCCTATATTCTTTTTGGAGTAGGAACTAATTGTTTTTTAACATATCGTTGTATCCATTCCGAAGCCGCAATTCGGGTATTAACTTTGCAAATATAATTGAGATATAACGCAAACTTCTCGTTCAGTCTAACCATTTTCCGGTACTAACTGCGGTGACCAATACTAAAAGAATCGAGATTAACGTCATCTTACATTACTCTATCTGAATTGAATAGGCGAAAAATTCTTTTCGCCTATTCAGTTTGAATGAGCTATACAGCAAAGGGCATTTGTTTGATCAACGTTTTGATACATGTCAATGTATTGGTGTCTGGGGTATAGGAAGCCGGCTCTAACGCGTATTTTAATGATCTTTTTTGCCTCTATTTTGAGCTTTAGTTAAAGTTGGAATATAAACCAAATAGTCATAACCTTTTATAATTCTTTCCAGCGTCAAATCCTCCACTTTAAGCTTCTTTTTAGAAATTGCTTGTTTCAAGGGTCTTAAATCAAAAGCATACCAATTGTCATCTTTTACCACGGTTAGGAAAGCTTTATATTGATCTAAATCAGCCAATGTTTCACCCTCTTCCTTTCCGGTAATCATAATGTGTAATGACTTCCTGTAGTTTGCCTCTTCAATATTGGCCACGAGGTTTCCAAGATCGAAAATTTCCATTAAACTTTCTCCTTTAGGCATGTGATTAGCACCATATTTGAAAAGATTCTTTTTGTTTTTCCATTCGGGGAGTTTTTCAATCACCAAGTGTTTTATGTACTGAATTCTTAACCCATGAATTCGATTTAAATACAGTTCTTTACTTAGTTGGAGTGCTGCAAGCTGCTCTTTCTCGTTAGCTGATAAATTGAGCGTGCTCAATGCGCTCATTTTTGCTACAAAATCGTCAGAGAACAAATAGAATGTGCTGTTGTTTTTTGTATCATAAGCAGCAGAATTAGCGATCATCTGCTTATAAATTTCTTTTGCCTTGGTATTTTTGGATTGTTTAATCAATTCCGTAAAGAGTAGCTGGTCTGAAAATAGACTGATTTGCTCAGCTCCATAGATGTTGATGTTCTGATCAACAATATTTTTGAATAAATCGAACTCAGTTTCACCTTTTAAAAAAGATAAAGCTGAACCTGATTCATCACGGAATTTATCCAATTCTGCAGGAGATAAGGATTTAATTTTTTTTGTTATGGTGTTGGTGGTATAGGGATCAATTTCCAAAATATAGTTGTCGAACTTTATATTATTGATAATCGCATTAGTAAAGTAAGGAACTTCATTGGTAAAATGTGACTCGCCCAATAATACAGAATTGTTTTTGATGATTTCATCTTGAAGGGTATCCCATCCCTTGCCTTCGAAAGTGTTGTTCTTGTTTTTTTTAAATGTAGAGTAGTTTTTTTGAATTATACTATCCATTAATGTGGTTTGAGCATAACTGAAATTTGCAATAAATAAGGTTAAAATTAGGAGGTTGGTTTTCTTCATTTCTTTTTTTTAGAAAGATACAATAAATTGATAAATAAATTGATTTTGTCGAAAGAATGTTGAATATAATGGGAAAAATAGGCATTCTTTTTTTAACCCTAAAGGATCCATATAGTACATAACAAAATACAGATCAGCCTACAGCAACACATGCTGTACTATGCCAACAAGGTCACTGTAGGCAACGTGTCCAATGGCAGCTGTCAAGCCCAGAGTTATGCTATATTTTTGTTTTTTGCCTCAACTCTTATAGATAGCATAACAGCAAGAATGGATCACAAGTTTCAATATTTTTTGTCTAGGACACCGGAACCGTATATAACTTGCTTAATTCAGAGACCAAAGTCTCCCAGTTGAATCCAAATTCCGTAGGAATTAATTTTCCTTCAGGTGTTATGATATATTTACTTGGGTATCCACGCACTTTATAATTTTGTTCTACTTTAGAGTCGGACATCAATACCGGTATATCGTAATTATTGTTTGATAAAAATCGTTGTACTTTTTCTTTTGTATCACTACAAGCTATGCTCATAAAGTTGATTTTACTCATTTTATCCTGCTTTAGCGCTAGGTAATACTGGTTTAATTTGGGCATTTCAGCGACACAAGGACCACACCAGGTACCCCAAAAATCGATAACAGTCCATTTTCCGTTCAATTGTGCGGATGAGAAATCCTTTTCCTGTATGTCTTTTAACAAAAATGATGGCGCATCTGCAAGTTTGGGAACAATCTCTTTTTTGAAAAAATCACTGAAACTGCTTTCATTATAATTTTCACGATAAAAAGTGGACAAGCTTTTAAAACTACTCGCTGGATTATTCAGAAACTCCTGTATATAGTTTTGAAGAGCAATATCCTTCTTGCCCTTCTTACTTAATAAAGCCATATAATCGTCATTATAGTTCTCTTTTGATTTCAAAAATACGCGATCATAGAAACTTCCATGTTCCTTTTCAGCTGCACTTTTTGGAGAATAATAGGCTGCTTTTTCCAATAATAGGAGCGCCCGATCTTCTTGGTCTACTGGTGTCATTTCATAAGCCAGATAATATGCATATGCCAAATGAGCTTTTTGTAAGAACCGTTTCTTATTTGACTTGTCTTCATATAGAACACTAATTTTATTGATGATTTTCTGCATCGTCTGTGCATCATATCCTGCATGCTCAGCAAGTAGCTTCTGTATCAAAAGAGCATATCGACCGGCATTTCCTTGGTTCCAGTAACTGTTATCCATGTTTAGGATTTCATTTTGGATTTGTTTAAGGCTATCTACATCCTTTATCTGCATTGCTGTGGTCCAAAGGTACAAGGGTCTAGCCGCTACTCGCTCTTTCTCGCTAAGCTGATTGGCAATAAGTTGGGCCTTCTGCAAGGAGGCGCTGTCAAGAGATAAGATGTATTGACTTAGCGAATGTTGCAGATAATCGAAGAGTTGCACATCATTCAGGAGTGGTATGATTTCTTTAAAGTCATGGTCTGAAATATTATCGGATGTAACCCTGTTGCTGAGATGATAAGTACCGGCTATCAGCTTTGGAGCTATAGATGATAATGCATCATCATACTGCTTATTCCGCAACTTTTGCAAATGGCCTAATTTATTTTTGATGTAATCGCGGTTGTCTGCATATTTTGCTTCGTATAAATCTATATAACGTTGTACTTTGAGACTATCCGTTTTATCTTTAGTATTTACTGCGTTGCTCCAATAACTACCTGTTATGAGCATATCATAATAATCATTTTCAATTACTGCTGCAGTATAGTTGCTAGCGCGCTGTATCGATTTGGCAAATTGGCCGCTTATTTTTTTTCCATTTGCATCTAAAAATGAATAGTTGGATTTTCTAGATTCATCGACTACAAGGTGCGTTTTTGGATCAAAGCTCGTACTGCCTTCCAATATCGAAGAGCTGTCTACTTGTGAATAATGGATAGCAATCACCGATTTATCTTGCTTCACCATATGATATGTCATACCATTTTTTGTGATATCTGATGTTTTCAATGCATTTTCATCCGACGATGATATTTCTGCAAAATAGAGCGATTGCAAAAGGTTACTATACTCTGAAAATGTATTGTTTAAAGAATTTTCAAAAACATCATCTTGTATTTCCCATGCTGCAAGCTGTTGTTTTATTTCATCTTTCCATTTAAGTGTATCGATGCTGACCAGTCCTTTATTGACTGTAAATTGAAATGGTTTTTTCAAACCATAGATATTGGAAATTGCAGCAGTCGACGTCAAGAAATTCTCTCCTTTGTCCAAGTCAGCAGTAGAGAATAAACGGTCGCCATTTTTGTTCTCAAAACCAACTATGCGCAATTGCATAAGATCCCCTTGTTTGGATGATTTCTTCACCTTTTCTACTGCTAAATGATAGGTTTTTTCATCAGCATTTCGGTTGTAACTGCTGTTTTGTTTTACAATATAATAAACGGTTGGTTTCTTTTGCGCCACAGCAACTTGTACACACAAACTGGCCACTAGGAGTAGGTACTTCATCGGTTAATTGGTTAAATTACTCTAATATAGGAAATTTAATAGAAATAATTATGTGTCAGAGGAATTTTAGGTAATGCAGTAATTTTAATTACGGATAATTTATTTAAATATGCATTTGATTCACCTTAGTCGGAGTGCCGTGCATAATATGATGAAGCAACAAGTCATAGTTTTATCCTTTACATGTTGGACGAAGTAGAATGACCATATCTAACCGAAGTCGTTTAGCCATATGTTGGCAGTGGCCTGTTGTGCACTTTTTCATTTTTCAATTAGTCGTCTGTGATAGTTTACTTGCCCAAGATGATAAGCCAAATGAGTGGCTAAGTGAACTAAAAAAAACTCAGTAGAGGTCTTATTGTCAAGGACCAAAATTGGGTATTCGGCTTCTAAAAGATTTTCATCAAAATGATCCAATGTCTGGTTAATCATTTCTATCGTATTTCCAACCATTTGAATTAATTCTTGTCTTGATATATCTTTAGATGAAAACTCTAATTCCCGATTTCTTACATAACCTGTCTTGCCTAATTCTCTTCCAATGTAAGTATTTAAATTGCCGACCAAATGCAAACAAAGATTACCTGCCGAGTTATTTATTTGACCATTAATTTTCCAAATATCAGATTCGCTTTTGTACTGTTTGACTTCAGAGATCAATTTGTTTAAATCTCTGTGGAATAGTGCCTTTAGTGTATTGATAATCATGGTCTTAAGATTAATTTTCCTTTTAAAATTGTTACAGCGTCACTTACGATTTAAAGTTTAGTATTCACACAAAGACGCGCTTTGGCAAGATCTTGCTACCATCAAGTAAAATAGTTAGCCGTTATCACTAGTCACCGCGGTTATTTTTTTCTGTAAAGAATCAAAAAATCCCATCAGTAAGATGATGCCAACAAAAACACTTTTTTACGAAGTCGCTATTTATAGCTCTAATATAATAACTTTCACAACAATGATAGAATTCTCAGCTGTTTTAAAAAGATATCTTTATGAGCTCTCATCAACATACACGATCAAATCACAGCTTATAAAAAGAACGTTCAACTTCTATTTATTTACTCAACTAACGTATTAAATATTGAAGTAGAGCCTTGCTGTGCATGATCATTAAATTAGTTTTACCTACCCATTTCTACCATTCACCGAGTTTTTAGTTGGTTTAGTCTAATTGCCATAGAGGAGGCACGATTAACACCCTACTTTTGAATCAACAATTACGTCAGCATACATCCGAGTTTGAATTGGTGGATGAGGGGCTGATGCAATTACGAACAGAAAAACTAACAATATAACATAAAGACAATATGAATACTTTAGCAAAAACATTCGCAGTAGCAGCCTTGATCGCAGTATCTACATGCACCATGGCAGCAGGCAAACCCGTAGGAGACAACTCTAAAAAAGCAGTAGTAAACTTATCGACAGCAGATCTCGCTATCGACCATTATGTCGCAGTTATGACCGAAGGGCAGTCAACAGGAGTAGAGCAGATTTTTACAGCCGAATTCAGTCAAAAAATCCAAGCCGCAACAGATAAAACGAATAGCCGCCGAGAAGTTATCTCCTTATTGAAAAAGCAAAAAGGCGAGCAGTTGAACTGTAAGACAAACACCACAATCGTGGAGCAGTCAAGTAACTATGTAGTTGCAAAAGTGAGCCAACAATTTGAAGGGTTTACCAAGACCGATTTAATTACCTTGGTCAATGACGGCGGAAATTGGAAAGTATCCCAATCTATTAACTCTTATAAGTAATTACTGTTTAATCATATGTTTAGTAATGGCCACGTCGACAGATGTGGCTTTACTTTTTAGAGTACTCAGTTGTGTTGCGCGATAACTTTTTTGAAAGAGACTCGTCCACAGCCGGATTACTCGCGCAAATCTGCAGTAGAAGCCACTAATTCCAGCTCCTTATTACATATAATAAAAGAAAAATCTGTGCTTATATTATTACTGTTGTAACGGATGATTTCTTCCGATTCTAAATCACTTAATGTTAAAGGATAATTTGGATCTTTTTGTACGATTAATACATTTTTGTAAAATAGCACATAACCCAATAGGGGTAAGTGAGCATTCATTTGATTATTCAGATAGTTTGTGTAATAAATGATCGAGTGCTCGTCACCAAAATCAACTTCAAAATCCACCCGCTGCTGTGTCACCAGAATACCTTCATTTCCATAAATTTGAACGACACCGATTATCTCTGGATTGCCCGTCAACATCGCCCAATCGGGGAGAGCATAAACAAATTTTTCACTGTAATCAGCTTCTATTTTTTGTTTAGCCAAATCGGCTCCCTTTTGGGTTATCTTAGTATGGATGCCATTAAATCTGTTCATATCTTATTCCTCTTTGTTTAAAAATAGTATTCTTTTTGATTCTCTTTTTTTTAACCATTCCGTTGGTATAGATTCTTGCACAAACCATTTATGCTCCTTGCTGTTTTTAAATGGCTATAATAAATGCTTTAATCGCCCTGTTTTTTCACTTCGTGTCATAGTTGCAGGCTTTGACATGACCATAATCGCGTTGAAAATATTTTTAACCTCTCCTTAAGTTTGAGTAGGAGCATCATTGATCTATTATTCAAAATTACATAGAATAGTTCTACTAGCGCATCCCAATAATCGGGGATATTACAAAGGAATATAGACGATTGAACTTAGTGGGAAGTTCTTCTCGTCATGTAAGCTCATTAAATAAAGTGTTGGTTTTAATAATGAAGAGCTTACTTTTTCGTAATCTAGAGCTTTCCACGCAAACTACAAAAAAAGAGTACAATGTTTTTTCTTAGATGTAGACGCCGTACTGGTACATGCCAATCCACAGAAACTATACCATCCAAATATTCATCAAAAATTATAGTTGATCCCCAGCGCAAAATAGCGCGGCAAAAGGCGGTATTCGGTTACAGCCCGATACGTATCAGTAACAATGGCATTCCTAAATTGACGGTTGTTAAATAGGTTTTTGGCCGATATATTAAATTTGGTCTTGATTTTCTTGGCATCATAAGAAAGAGAAAGATCCGAAAAGAAATATGTTTTGGGCGATTCAGAGAGAAAATCACCAAAATGATAGGCTTCATTTTTCATATTGGCCTGAATATCCTTGGCAACATGGAAGAAAAAATGCAGAAAACTGTAGGTATTTTTTAGTTTATCTTGGTTGTCACTCTTGAAAGATCTAATCTGTATCTGCGATCCGGTATGTATGTTCAATCTGGATTTCCACACACTTCTAAACGACACACCATAGTCGTAGGAACTGGAAGCAATGCTACGCCTTCCTACACCGACGATACTGGCTTCATAAGCTGAAAAATCTGCCCCCATATCCAACCTGAAATTCCCATTTACCAACTTGACATAATAATTGAGTTGTGCTTTATAAAACATTGTTTTTTTATCTTTCAGCAATATCTTCTCCGTTAGATTGAAATTAGGATTTAGTATGCGTTGGCTACTGATGTAATCAAACATTGTTTGATGACCAAAGGAGAAATTGGCGAAAAATTTATCCAGCATATTACCATAGGCATAGGTGATTACCGCAGCAGAGTTGTTCAATGTAGCCATATCGTCGAGGCCTTTTACAAAATTCCGGACGCCAGTATTAAAATAATTTGGCGCGACATCCATCAGCTCAGTACTAGTTTGTTGGAAAGAAAGTTCGCCTTCCAGCTTCCCCTTAGGATGTATTAACCATTTTGTAGACAAGCTCGGAGAAATCAACCAGTTATTTTGACTCGTTGCGATGCCATCATTACGTAAATCACGCTGTATAAATCCCGCACGCAACTGTGGGGTCAATTCCCACTTCCTTCTTTTTACAGTATACTTGGTCATGATATGCGTATTATTGGTCCTAAAATTGATCCCATTTGAAAATCCCGAAGGGCGGATTTGGCTGCCATCTTCCCGCTGCAATATAAAGTCAGTCACCAGTGTCTGATTCTTGTATTCATTGGCAATAGCCACTTCCATAAAGTCACCACCTTGCTGTCTCTTTACATAATGCGATGTGACCCCGACATACTGAAGGTCATTTTTGGCATGCTGGTCGACATTCGAAATCCCTTTAATCTGAAACAGGTCCTCGTAATAATATTGATCGATATGATAATCTAATGGTGATTTTTGCAAAATCCAACGGGCAGAACTCACAATAGCTTCGTTGTCCGACAGCTTATGTGTATGTGTTAAGAGCTGGTTGGTCAGAAAGCCCTTCATTTTGCTCAGTTCTGTGGTACCTTCGCCATTAAGCAGCAGAGCCCCATTATCGTATTTACCCAGTGATCCCAGACTTCCGGTGTAGATCAAAGTAGAGCGACTGTTGACATCATACTGCATCTCCCATCTGGAATAATAATTATTTATTTTCTTATCAAGTTTATATCCTTCAGTATAGCTAAATTGAATATCCTCAATATCATATTCTTGCACTGTATTTCGGTAGAACGTTTTTTTTGTTGGATTTGCAAAACCTAGCCATTTGATCTTGAGGCGCTTTGAAGGATTCATGATCGTATTGAAAGACAGTAGCTTATCATGATTAAAATTAGTCCTTCTATAATCAAACCCCGGTAGGTCGGGAGTATTGTCGATAAGAGTGGGAGTGTTGAGACCGACACCGATTTGGCCAGGTTCACCAGTTTGTCCCGAGTAAAGCAAATGATTGATACTGCCCACGGCATCGACACCGTTATTATTAGCTGTTCCCAACAAATAAAACTTGTTTCTTTTTCCAAAGTTCATCACATGAATATTGGCTTGGTAAAATAACGGTTCGAACGGCGTTCCAGAAGCGGATACCGAACCCAGCCATTGATTTTTACTGTCTTCTTTAAGTTGTAGGTTCAATGCGACTTTATCTGAATTTTCAATCCCTTTCAAATGTTTATTGTTCGAATAACGTTGTAATACCTGCACCTTATCCAAAGGTTGTACCGACATGTTTTGTGTCAATAAGCGATAGCCCTTTTCAAAAAAATCATCTCCTTCTATCATGACTTTCTCGACTTCCTTTTCACCAATTTTGATACTGCCATCGCTACCGATATTCAGTCCGGGAATCTTTCTCAGCAGATCCTCCACGTTACGTTCATCGCCCTGCAGAAATGATTTTACATCCAGTTCTATAGTATCCCTGCCACGTCTATAAGGACGCTTTGCGTTAACCACTATCTCCTGCAGTCGCTCCACACCGCCAGTTATAAGCGCTATGTTAATCAAGGTGTCAGTCAGCGTCGGTCCAATTATTTTTGTCACCGGTTCATAGCTTAGTGATTTGAAGCTGACAACAATTTTACCTGTTTGAGCTATATCCAAACGGTATTTGCCATTCCCATTTGTAAAAGAGTAAGCTATCAGGGCCGAAGTTCCCGCTAGGCGGGCATCTACCCGAACCCCTCCGAGGGGCACCCCCGCAGTCGTTACCTGTCCATGAATAACTACCTGCGCTTGCACACAATAAACGACAGACCACAGGCCGATCATCAATAGATAGCGATACAGACCAACATGATTAATCATTTTCCTTTAACTGATTCCCATTCATAAACCTGCTCAACAGTACCGCGTACTTTATTTCTTTCCACCGTCACACCATCCATTACAGGCATTTTGCTTTCCATGATGCGCATCTGTTCTTCTATCAGTACCTCATCTTTCTTGACATAATCTTCCAATGATAATTTAGGCAACGAAAGGATATATTTTTCATCTACCGGGATATCCCCATTGTAGGGATAGGAGACTTTTTTGAGCATCCAGTAATTCGGGTTAGCACTTTCATTGTACAACATCACGATCAGTCCCGGAAGTCCTCCAAATTTGTAAGGGCCGGCCGGTACCGGAATTTCATTTGTGTAGTAAGCGATCAATGTCGTACCTCGATATTTCGCTATCGCCTTATGACAGATATACTGACCCAAGGTGTCCGTTTCCGTATAGTTGGTGTTCCATTCGATATCAGGAAATTTATCTGTCACCAAATAATTCTTTCCTTGGAGTGTACGCGTTTCCACCAAGTCACTATTCCCATCTTTCTGTATCACGATGCTCCTGTAGTTTGGACCGGTATTCAGCATCATAGAAAAATTAGCAGATAATTCATCATTTTCCGCATCTCCTGCAGCAGAAGCGACCGGTATAGAATCGCGTACTGCAGTCTTCACAGCATCGGCATAATACACCTGTTCACGAAAAGTCGCCATAGCAGAAGGAATATATTCATACTCGACGTGCAATTTTTGCGCCTGTACATAATCGGCTGAACAGTATAATAAGAAAAATAATAAGTAGTATTT
Source organism: Sphingobacterium sp. MAE (assembly GCF_056711605.1). Lineage (NCBI taxonomy): Bacteria > Pseudomonadati > Bacteroidota > Sphingobacteriia > Sphingobacteriales > Sphingobacteriaceae > Sphingobacterium > Sphingobacterium sp. MAE. The sequence goes on from NZ_CM160044.1 coordinate 2,455,588, forward strand.
CATAAATTTAAAAGTGATGAAAGTGCTGTTTCCTATATGCGTCATCGACAGCAATAGGAAACAGCGCCCTTCTAGTAGATATCATATACAAGACTAAAAGCCCTTCTTATTCTTGCGAAAAAAATGTCGCAACTAGGAAAGCCCTTCTTCGTTACCAAAGAAGTCTACACATGATTTATTAACCTACGTTGTAGACAACCGATTGATAAATAGACATATAACTAGTTCTCATATGTTTAAAATAAGCTCCGCAATTATCCCAAGAGAATCCGTAACCATTTTCGGCCCCCAGCTCATAACTGTGGTTATGTGTAGTGGTCAGCTGTCCAGACGAATTATAAACTCTGAGGGTATACACACAGGTTTGACCGACAGCATTTCCCGTCTGGGTTTGTTTCACTTCCTCCGTTACATGAACTACATTTGTCCCGACCTTCATTTTGTGTACAGTGGTTGTATGAACCGATTTTTCTGCAGCAGCTTTTTCACCTGAATCTGCAAAGGCAGCTGATGACATTACAGTCAGCGCTACCATACTCATAAATAATTTTTTCATTTTTTCATTTTTTTAGTAAAACCATTGCGTAGGACAAGCCTAGGCGTTAATTGATGATTAAAAATAATACGCATTGTGCTTAGATGTGCAAATCCTTTATGATTCGCTATTTCCGGTTTACAATCCGTCACACAATGATGACAACTGGCCTAATTTGAACTATAAGAGCTCGCAATTCTGGTCTCATTGCGAGGACAAAACTTAAAAAGTGTCAACTTGAGGATTTTTAGACGGTTTGTAAAAACTACAAACGAATTGTAAACGAACTAAAGCAACAAACCCAGTAATATATTATCTTTAGCGTAAATAAATACATGACCTTTATGATCAAAGTTGTTATTGTCGAAGATGAGCCGGCCGTCCGTAAAGAGATCAGCTTTCTCATCGGATTGGAAAAAGATGCAGAACTGCTGGGTTGGGCAGACAGTGTACGTACAGCTCAAAAGCTGATTGTCGAGACACAACCTGATGTGGTTTTATTGGATATACAGCTTCGTGATGGAACAGCTTTCGATTTATTGAAAAAGCTCGATCCTATTCCTCCCAATATTATCTTTATTACCGCATACAATCATTTTGCCATTAAAGCGATCAAATTCGGAGCATTGGATTACCTGTTGAAACCTGTCGATCAGACCGAGCTCAAAGAAGCACTTGAACGCTTTCGACGACGTCGCCAAAGCAATCCACAATGGATGCAGCAATTGTCAGTGACGCAGAATAGCATGTCCGTAGGCGAGCTTCCTGAAAGCATCGTGCTGAGTACCCTCAACAATATGCGGATTGTATCCGTAAATGATATTGTCTATTGCAAAGGAGATGGGCCATACACATTTTTCTTTTTCAGTGACGGCACAGAAGAACTCATTTCCAAACCACTCAAATATTATGAAGACCTGCTGCCTGCACCCCATTTTTTACGGACACATCAATCGTATCTGGTCAATAGGCAGTATGTGACAGGAATTAACCGCTCAGAGTATATCGTACTTAAAAACAAAGAAGAAATTCCCATTTCCATGCGCCGAAAAAGTGCGATATTGACGCTACTATCAATAAAAAAATGAGACAAACAACACGATGGATACTTTGTGTAGCGCTATGCTTTTGGCTTTTCTCCTGCTATCAGCATAGCAATCCAATTTTTCAGCAAGAAACATCCATTTCATCGCAGATCGATACCTTAAAAAAGGTGACCCTAGCATCTACTAACAGCGACTCGCTGCTTCATGTATGGCAGCAGATGGCTATGAAACCGTCTGTCCTAAAAGATACCCTGCTTCATGTGGAGGTAAAATATCAATTGGCGCGGCTCTATGGTATGCAGAGAAAAGATTCTGCCCGTATTTTAATTGGCCAAGCACTCGAATTGATTGAACCGACAAACGGCAACCTCAAAATGAAGGCGCTTATCTACAATGGCTTGGGTAATGTGTGCAGTATGGAGTCACGGCAAAAAGAAGCGGGCTACTATTATAATAAAGCAGCAGCGATTGTTCTATCAGATTCTACCATCGATTTATCTTTTCAAGCAAAATCTGCGATGTTGCTTTCCGCTGCACAAAGCAACTTGAAAACTTTTCAATATGACCTCGCCGAGAAAATGAACCGTGCAGCATTACCACTATGTGATTCGTTGCCCGAGGGTGATATACACAAACAGCGCGTGTTGGTACAATTGATTCAGACATTGAAGATGCGGGACAAACCAGCGGCAAGTTTTCTGCCTTATCTCCGCAGATTGGAGGCCTTACATAACCAGCATCCCGACAAGTACCATGTAAGTTACCTATACGATTCCAAGATACAATATTTTAGCACCATCGGGCAGAAAGACTCGCTGCTCCATTATCAGTTGTTAAAAATGCAAAGCGACGAACAGCGCTATGAGACTGAAAAATCGATCGTTGTTATCAACAACCTATTTATTGCCTATTGCAATGTAGCAACCTTTCATCTTGAGCATAACCGTCAGACGTTGGCAGCAGGCTATATTCAACAAGCGACCGATCTAGAGGAAACACACCCAGATGTCATATTTGCCAGTAATGAGATTATTTATCAAGAGGCCTTAGCCGCTCTATACCAATTGCAGGGTAAAAAAGACCAGGCAATAGCTGCATGGAAACATGTATCGATGATACAGAAGGAGGTGTATGAAATGGAAAATACACAAGTCGCTGCGGAGATGAATTCACTTTATCAATTGCAGGCAAAAGATCGTTCCATTCGTACTTTAAATGAGAATATTAAAATCAATCAGCTGCAATTGCAGCAAAATCGCTTATGGCTTGCTGTTTTGGTATTGGGTATCATATTACTGGGTATGATGATGCTGTTTTTATATTATAGCTTTCGTCAGCGTCGTTTCAGAGCAGAAAAAGAAAAGGTTTTATTGCAGCAGAAATTGTTGCGCACACAAATGGAACCTCATTTTATCTTTAATACACTTGCGGCTGTACAAAGTTTCGTTCGTCTGGATAAAAAGGAAGCAGCCATTAAGTACCTCAACCGTTTCAGTCGTTTGTTGCGTAGTAGTTTGGAAATGAGTCGTGAAGATTGGGTTCCATTAAATGAGGAAATTGAGGCCTTGGAAAATTATATCAGTCTGCAACAGATGCGTTGTGAAGAAGCATTTAGCTATACGATCGTACAATCGGAAATTCAGGATCCGGATGGGGTATTGCTGCCGCCGATGTTGATACAACCCTATGTTGAAAATGCTATTCTTCATGGTCTCGATCTGGAGAGCGGAGAGGGGGATATTCATATTCGTTTTCAATTGGAAGATGATCTTCTAACCGTAACAATTGAAGACAGTGGTAAAATAGAAAAAGTAATTGTTGATCCCGCGCATAGGTCACTTTCGGGCATCATCAGTCGCGAACGTATGCAGTTACTGGGCAAAAGGGCAAGCATACAAGTCACTAAATCATCCGGAGCCAGTGGAACCATCATTACGATGAAGATTCCTGTTGTATTTGGATGATATTTATATCGAATTCCATATTTAAAAAGTGGGAGTAGGCAGAGTTTATCGTATAATATATTCTTTGAAGATCATGTTGTGTAGTTTAAATTTGTCAGTAAGCATTCCTAACGTTGTATAATCGAAAAAAGCCAAATAATTGATCCATATGATCTTTGGATCAATTATTTGGCATATCATTTTTTTAAAAATAGGAGCCATACGTTGTCCATGTAATTTATTACCAAATAGTGGTGTTAATACTTGAAATCAATCAGGACAATGAACTCCTCTTCCGATAGGTTGTTATTCCAGTAGAAATATTTACAAAGTAACTCATGTATTATGGAAAATCACTTGAACAACCCGGAAATTATCAATGACCTGATAAAAATTAATAATGATCGAGTGGAAGGTTATAAAACTGCTTTAGATCTTTCGCATACGCTAAGTTTAGATAGTTTACAGCAATTATTTGCAAAATATGTTTTGCAATCGCAGCATTTTATTGAAGAGCTGAAACCTTTTGTAGTTTTAGAAGGTGCACAGCCAACTGATGCAACCATGTTAAGTGGTAAACTGTTTAGAATGTGGATGAACATAAAAGTAACCATTGCAGGTAATGACAGAAAAAGTTTATTAGAAAGTTGTGAAAAGGGAGAGGATGCGTTTAAGGAAACGTACAAAAAAATTCTGGAAGAAGATAATGATCAATTATCGGTCGAGGTGAAAAATATACTTTTAAAGCAGTTGGATAAACAGCTGGAGGCACATGATGCCATTAAAATGTTGCGTGACGAGGTGTCGCTTTAAATTATATACGATGAAAACCGAAACGGCAGTCACCGCGAAATTTAAAAATAAAACTATTTCCTTTATTTCGATGTAAAGGTTGAATGAACGATTAGTATTGCTGTCATTAAAATACCCGGTTTTTCCGGGTATTTTATTTTAGAGTTTTCATGGAAAAGCCGTACTTATTTTCGGCAACTCTTGTTTGCAGTAGTTTTCTAATTCAGCCTTGTTAAGGTTTTGGAATTTTTCAATAGACCATATATACTCAGATCGTTACGAAATCCAAAAAATCCTATGGGCGGAAACAGATCGAAATCTACCCATGATTTATATAGACTTCACATAAAATGATTCTCATTTAAACAAGTAGGTGATTTTTTTGATCGATATCCCTATTGTTCAATAAATAGCAGTTTCCAATTCGATATAGTAGATGAAAGCTGGATTAGGTAACACCTTGTGCACCTTTGATTATGCAATTGTAGGTAACTTGACCCTTATGATAAACTTTGATAGCATGTTGATGTTATATTGTAAGTGGATTCATTCCCTATGTATATTTTAGAATATCTGAATATATTATCTGATGAATCATCTTTATAATTCGGTACATGTATGATTTCGATGATAAATTGTTTATACACTTTAGTCATCATTAATAGGAGATAATCATGACAAATTTAATAATTTTAAGTTGTCAATATAATGGAAGTGTGCAAAGACAAAAAATAACAGATCGGTCCTCAACCAAGCTGTTGTCAAAAATTTTATTCATTTTGTAATTTCTATTTTTCTTCTTGGCTCTAAAATTGTTTCAATTCAATTGCTGATAGCAAGCAGAGGAATAGGAGATCTCAGAAATAAGATTGATATGACTTAGAGATTGCCTCTTAGAGGCCAATCTTTTAATGACTGTTTACACAATGTTGTTAGAATTCTTTAGTTTTGACCCTACTAGCTAAAGGATGATGACAACATAGCTTCATCGGCAAAGGAACATTTAGAAAATACCCAGAAATACGGAAGAACAATGATATTGATAAAAAGAATTGACCACAACTACCTGAAATACCTATTTACTGTAGCGATTTCAACTTTGATGGTTACGGGCTATGGGCAGCAAGTAGAGAAACAGCAGATCGAAAAGCAACAACTGGACGAATATCAAATTAAAACGGTGGATTCCATTGATGTCGTACGCGACTATCGACCTGTGCTGGCCGATGCCGTAAAGGTTCGCAGGAGCCCAGATATGAGTCTTATCAATCGGGAAGTCATTGAGACAGAGCTACGCCAAATAGCCACGGCTACTTATTTTGCAAATAAGACATTCAAACAAGCTTATTACACTAAATTGCTTAAACAGCATCCAAACGCTTTACGTAGCAATATTGAGAATTACCGTATCAGCTATCTGGCTTACCAAGAACGTGAATATACAAGAGCGGCCTCTATTTTGAAGTCACTGGATGCTTCTGATGCCTTTTATCAGGGGTCGATCATTACTCTGGGTCATATTGCCCTAGAAACCGGCGATAAGCAACAAGCACGAAATGCATTTGTCAAAGCGATGAAACTAGATTTCGACCTCCAGTTGAAAGCAGATGCGTTATTTAACTACGCCAAGGTGTTGTATGCAATGGACTCCACCCAAGCCGCTCAGAAAGTTCTCGAGAAGTATATTGTTCAAGAATATGGAGGTCGTGAACCGGGCGCTCAAACACAAGAAAGTGCGGAAATATTATCCGCTCAAATCTTGTTGGGCACGAGCAACTTCCATACCGGAGTAAGTTTGCTGGAATCTTTGAAAGATCGAGGGCGGGAAGCTGATGCTACCTATCAGAAAGCAACGTACTATCGCGGACTGGAGTTTTATAACGAGCGTGCTTTTGAAAATAGCATATCGATATTCATGAGATCGGAAAAATTCCCGATGGATGCAAAAATGGCAGCACTGGCTACGTATTGGAAAGCAGAAGCGATGTATGAAGTACGCAAATACGGAGAGGCAGTAGAAAACTTCTCCAGATTCCTACGATTGCCCGTTGCAAAAAACACCGACGTATATAACTATGCAAACTATGGGTTGGCTTATGCAGCGTTCAGAAATAACAGTTTTCGTATGTCGGCCGATTATTTTGAACGCTTTTTGGCAGTCGAGGGAAGTTCACTAGATGAAAAAATACGTCATGACGTAATCGCACGTTTGGGCGATTCCTATTTATCCATGCGAAATTACGACCGTGCCAACCAATATTATGACCAGCTTATCAACAGCAAAACTTCCAATCAGGATTATGCGTTGTTCCAACGCGGAGTTATCTTTGGATTGCAGGGAGACCATCAAACCAAGCTAAAGATTCTGCAGTCTGTTTTGAAACAATTTCCGAGTTCTAACTATGCTGATGACGCCGCCTTTGAGATTCCCTATACGTATTTCACTACGGGAGATTATGATCGCGCTATCGATGGATTGCAACGGATGATCGAAAAGTACCCGCGCAGCAGCTATGTACCCCGTGCATTGATGACCATAGGGCTCGTGCAGTATAATAAAGATGAATCCGAAGCGGCGAAAGCCACTTTCAAAAGTGTTATGGAGAAATATTCCAAAACCAATGAGGCACAGCAAGCGATGCGTTTTATTGAAAACATCTACCTAGACCAAGGGGATGCTACAAGCTATATTCATTACGCTATCGGCACCAATGTCGGTAATTTGAGTCCTGCGGAGCAAGATAATATGGCTTTTCAAGCAGCCCAATCTCTGTTTGCCAAGCAGCAATACGCAGCTTCGGTCGAAGCCATCAATGCTTATTTTGATAAATTTCCGAAACCCAAACAAGAAAAATATGCCCGTTATATCCGCGGTGTGAGTTCGTACCGCACTGGGCATCCAAAGGAAGCACTGCACGATCTGAATATCATCCTGAATGACTGGACAAGCAAGTATACTGAAAATACCTTGCTGACAGTTGCTGCGCTATACCTGGATCTAAAAGAATACAACGAGGCAATTGTGCATCTCAAAAAATTGGAGCTCAATTCAGAGTATAAAAAGAACTATGGTTATGCAATAAGTAACCTGATGATCTGTTATTTCGAACTCGGCGATATGGAGCAGATGGCCAAGTATGTGAAGTTGATCAAGGATTACGATGGCGCATCGCAGGAGGAAATTGCCAGAGCTCATTTATACAGTGGAAGGGTATTGCTACAACAAAAGAACATCGTGTCTGCCATGAAGGAACTCAATTTGGCTGCTCTGAAGAGCCAAAAGGCGGTTGGCGCAGAAGCGCGATACCGTGTTGGGCAACTGCAGTATGATAACAAGGAATACGACAAAGCCATCGAAACAGCTTTTGAGGTGATTAACAGTAAGGAAGAAAATGCATACTGGGAAGCCAAGAGTTTCCTATTGCTTGCAGATAGCTATGCGCGTAAAGGCAATGCTTTGCAAGCAAAGAGTACGTTGGAAAGTGTCATTGAAAATTATGAAGAAAAAGATGATGATATCATTCCGTCAGCAAAAGAACGTTTACAGAAATTGAACAAAAAGTAACATTGAAAATATCAAAAAACTGACATAGAACATCAAAATAAAATGTATAAAACCGCTGGGATGACCAAGCGGTTTTTTTTGTGCAATTCCAGATCATTCCTTCTTCTATGTATGAAAGGTAGTTTTCTGTTTTCGATATTCTAGTATATCTGCTTATTAGAGTAAACATTTCTTTTAGTCATGAAGCGAAGAAAAGCAAATCCTCATGAGTCATGCCGACAAGTTGTTCTAGTTGTTTTCTACTAAAATTCATAACCTACATTCTTTACCACAATAATTGCAGTTATATTCTGCTCAATTATTTTGTTTTCCTAAAAACGACTCAAGCTCTGCTACAATGCGTTTCGACTGAGTATGATGTAGATAATGAGAACCCGGCAGTAAGATGAGTTTTCCCTTATCCAGGCTGTTGGCTTGCTCTTGGTGCAATTCTGTCCAGCCTTTGACAGCTGAGTTTTTGTCCGCAAATAATAAAACAGGCAAATCCTTCGGGAAAGCTAGTTTTTGAGCATCTTTAAAACTATTAGTCAATGATGTTGCTTCTCTGTCCAAAGTATTATTTCCGGTTACTTTCATCGTAATCATGTGTTTTTGTTCAAAACGGTGTGCTTCTGATTCGTCTTTAGGTTTTTCCTCTCCAAAAAACTTTAAAAATGCACGCATTACACCTGCTTTGGCTAAAAAATCCATAGGTGCCGAATTATACCCCGGCCACGGTTGTGTTGGCACACTGCTATCAATGCCTACAAAAGCGGTTGCTTCACCTGGATACTTGTTGATGTATGCTAAGCTGTAAAGCCCGGCAATGGAATGCCCCATTAATATAAAACGGTTAAGATTTAATTGCTTCACCACTTCGTGGATTTCTTCCGCCATGTTATTCAAACTGCGTTCACGCTTTGTTTCACTGCTCAATCCATAACCAAAAGGTTCAATCGTGATCACGGTATATTTCTGGTCTAATTCTCTGATCAGTGGTTCAAAATCCAATCTTGGGCTTGCCGTTCCAAATCCCGTGAGTAATAAGATCGTATCTGCACCCTGTCCATCCATTGTCACATTCATTGTACCGTCAAAAATTTTTATTTTTTGACCATAATCTTCAATTTTATCGGCTTCGCGAATTAAATTGATCCGATGAATTACGAATGTAGCGAGGAGTAGGATAGCGATTATCACCACAATTCCGATGATTGTTTTCAAGAATATTTTTGCTATTCTCTTTATGAGCGAAGGACGGTTTTTATCCATTTTTTTTAATTTCGGTATGTGTACTATAAAAACAGGTTAATTTCATTAAATCATTAATATCATTTAAGACTGATTATTCTTTTACTTCCTACAAAAATCATTTCATTACTTTTGTCCGTATATGGATTTAATTGCCAGTCCCCATACAAATGTTTAACACTTAATTCTGCTTGATCAAGTAATGAATAAATTTCTTCTTTCATAGGGAAAGAAATCTGAGAAGAAACCACCCACCTTTTATCAGTATGCAAAACCTCATAAAAAGTTTGGTATGTTATAATTTCATCTTTCGCTTCCCAATCATTCGATGCTTTTATGATTCCGTAATTAGGATGCTTAAAATATCGAATCGACTCTTTTTCTCCCCATGTAGTCCATTCTTGCACTAATGGATTTCGACTATCAAAAACGAAAGTTCCATCATCTTTTAAGTGATTTTCGATATTTTTCAAGAGTTTTAAACGATCATTTTCAGTTAACAGCGTCTGAAAGCTATGACCCGACAAAAAAATGAAATCAAACTTCTTATCAAATGAAAATGATGAAGCACTAGCATGGATCCAATTGACGTTTGATGTTTTTTCCTTTGCTCTTGTTAACATCTCTACAGATATATCCAAAGCGTATATTTCTTTACATCTATGGATAAGCTCGCTTGCTAATGTACCTGTGCCGCAGCCTATATCTAAAACGCTATCATCTATTTTTACGAAATTACTTATCACATCATAACTCTCTGACCATGGATTATCATAGTCATAGAATTGCACCAAATTTAAATCCTGGTATAATTTATCAATCATTATATTTTAATTTACAACGTAAAGTCAGATTTTTGAACCTAAAATAAGATATATTTAAGCAAATGTTGCATTGTACTAAAATTCATTAACAGTCTTATACAACGGAGTTCCTAATGTTAGTAAATTATTTATTCTTCTATTGAATTAAGTATACCGTTTTGTACCGATGATTGTTTATTTTTTAATCACTCTTCAACATGATTAGAAGCACAACAAGCTTCGCGCTCACTATCCTTTAAATTTCCCATTTTCTCACAGATTTTATTTACTAAAAATATTAGCCTTACTCTTCTTTATTTTGTACCTTTACTATAGTAACCTTATTATAAGCAATTTATTATGAGTAAATCTTCCAATCGCGTTGATGATCTGCTCTGGAAGTCTATTTTAGAGCAGACTTTTGCACATTTTTTAGCGTTTTTCTTTGCCGATGCAGCAAGTATATTCGATCTGAGTAAACCCTTTGATTATTTAGACAAAGAGTTTGAGTCCTTATTTCCTCCAGAGCCCAACGGCAAGGGAGTGCGTTTTGTAGATAAGTTGGTCAAAGTCTATTTGAAAGACGGCGGTGAGCAGTTTGTACTGTGCCATATTGAGGTACAGTCCAGTAGAGGCAAGGGAGATCTTGCAGAGCGCATGTTTCGATATTACTATAAAATATCCGATAAGTATCAGGTTCCAATCTCTGCCATTGCTATTCTTGCCGACGATAACCAAAGTTACCATCCATCTGTTTATGTTAAAGAGTTCATGGGCACCATTCTCCATTACCGTTTTAATAGTTACAAGGTGTTGCATCAAGATGAGGTCGCATTACGTACTGATGTTAACCCATTCGCAGTTGTGGTACTGACCACGTTATTGGCTATCAAGAATAAAAATATCAGTGACGAAAGACTGAAGGATATCAAGCATGATCTGTATGATGAGATGATGAGTCGCAAAATGGATAAGAGTACGCGTCAGGGTCTCTATAATTTTTTAACGTATTACGTAGGCTTTGAAAATCAGGGTAGTTTAGCTATATTTGAGTCAGAAATTGAAAACAAATTAGGAAGGAGTAAAATAATGGGCACTCAAGAATATTTATTGGATAAGGCTAAAAAAGAAGGCATTGAGAAGGGGCGTTTAGAAGAGCGTGCTAAGCTTAAGGCAGAAAAGCGTGCTATTGCATTAGAATTTAAGAAAATGGGTTTACCTGTAGCAGATATTGCTAAGGGTACCGGCCTTGCCATCGAGGAAATCGAAAAACTGAAGTAGAACATATTTTCAAAATATACAGAACCGCTTGGATGACCAAGCGGTTTTTTTTGTGACTTTCACCTAGCCATTTCCACCACTCACCGAGTTTTTAGTTGGTTTAATCTAATTGCCATAGGGTAGGGACGATTTACACCCTACTTTTGAATCAACAATTACAAACATGTATAAACAAAAAACTAACAATATAATATAAAGACATTATGAAAACTTTAGCAAAAACATTCGCAGCAGCAGCAGCCTTGATCGCAGTATCTACTTTCACTATGGCAGCAGCAAAACCAGCAGGAGACAACTCTAAAAAAGCAACTGTCAACCTATCCACAGCGGATCTCGCCATTGACCATTACGTTGCGGTTATGACCGAAGGGCAGTCAGCAGGAGTAGAGCAATTGTTTACATCCGACTTTAATCAAAAAGTACATGCATCAAATGATCAAACCAACAGCCGTTCAGAAGTTATTTCCTTCTTGAAAAAACAAAAAGGCGAGCAGTTAAATTGTAAAACAAGCACCACTATCGTTGAGCAATCAAGTGATTATATGCTTGCAAAAGTGACCCAACAATTTGAAGGATTTACCAAGACCGACTTAGTCACCTTGGTCAATGATGGCGGCAACTGGAAAGTATCCCAATCCATCAACTCGTATAAGTAATTTACTGTTTAATCATATGTTTAGTAAAAGCCATGTCGCAAGATGTGGCTTTGCTTTTTAGTATCCTCAGCTGTGCTGCCCGATCAATACGATTTAACATCTTTATTTAACAATTAGCGGTCTAATAGGTTCTCCAACAATGCTGATTACGCCATTAGGTGAAATTGCTAAATCATTAATATAAGATGTCCGTGGAGCGACACTAGTTGAGCTTGCATGAGCATGGTATATATATTTATATCCGCCATCAGCACTTATAAATGGAGCTCCATGACCTGTGCCGAGCAATCCCGATGCTGAGGGATGGCCTCTCCTTAGGATGGGGTTGCCACTATATTTCTTCCAAGGACCTTTGGGTGAACTGGCTGTTGCATAGCCTACGGCGTAATCCTGGCTTTCAAAATGATTGGCAGAGTAAATTAAATAGTACGTATTGCCTCGTTTTAAGATCGACGGCCCTTCGACGACTGTAGCTTGCTTCTTCTCCCATGGTTCACTTGCGCTCATGCATTTTGTGAGCGTTTCTGCTTTTATACTTTGTAAATCATTGTTCATCTCAGCCATCCAAATGACATTTCCATCCGTAAATCGGACATAAAATAAATATGGAGTTCCGTCATCATCGATAAAAAGAGAACTGTCAATTCCTTTTTCTTTGGCAATAATAGGTTTTTTTTCTTCTGGAATAAAAGGCCCTTCCGGGCTTGAGGAAGAAGCCACACAAATATGTTCATCAACGGAATAGAACATGTAAAACTTTCCCTTAGCGGTTACGTAATATACCTCTGGTGCCCAGAACCATCGTGTTCCCCAAGAGTCTTGAGGGGAAAGTGCTAAATTTTCATTACGCTTCCAATGCTTGAGATCCTCGGAAATATAAACTTCAAAACCATCTATGCGGGTGCCATATGCATAGTATTTGCCATTATGGAATAATACGTAAGGGTCTGCAATAGGTAGCTCGTTTTCGATAATTTTAATAGACTTATCATCATTGGCATTACAATATAACGATAGTATAAAAAATAAACATATAATCGATATTAAACGATAAGGAATGCTTGTCATAATTTTCATTTTTTTTGAATTCAAATCTTGTGAAGAATTGGCCATAAATTCAAATACCGATGAATCTGTTGATCATTTTGCTCACACATGATACAAATTGGAATGATTTTGAATAAAATGGGCAATATGATGTAAAGTTTAATTTACATTTTTACGTGATATAGATTTGTAATTGGGCTTCAATACAATTATAAACAAAAAAAATAAAATTGATAAATAAAAAGATAAATTACAGAACCTGAGATGAATATTCTATCGGTAGGTATGAATAGCCAAATTGTGAACAGATGTAAACAGATGTGAAATTAAAACAGCGCTTTAAGTTTTTAGTTTATTCTATTGGATTATGGTTGATTGGGGAGATAGTAAAGGGAATCGATTGATGCCTATCTTAAGATCGGACGATCTGGTTCATTGGGCGGAGGTGGGCACTGTATTTAAAAAATAATTGAAATATGATTACTAAAAATGTATGTTTATTCTTATTGATGGGTTGCTGGCAGTTGTTTTTCTCCACCTCACAAGCCCAATCAAATAATCCACTCGATGTTGCTTTTGGTGACCCATTTATACTCTATGATCAAGAAACAGATGCCTATTATATGTATGGTACTGGTGGAGTAGAGCATGGTTTTGTAGCCTATTCTTCTAAGGATCTAAAACAATGGGAGCATAGGGGGACCGTGTATACCGCTCAGCAAGATAAAAGCTGGGGGACGAAAGATTTTTGGGCTCCAGAAGTATATAAGCGTGGAGGAAAGTACTATATGTTTTACAGTGCACATTGGAAAGAAAATCCGAATTATGAATTAGAAAATTATCGTATTGGTATCGCAACCTCAACCCATCCTACAGGCCCATTTATTGATTTGACAGGTCGTCCGTTATTTGACCCCGGATATCCCATTATTGACGGTAATGTGTACTTTGCTGAAGATGGACGTTTGTATCTTTACTATTCCAGATGCTGTTATAAAAATCCAGTTCAATCGGAGATTGCAGCTTGGGCAAAGCAACAGGGGATGTTTGATGAAATAGAAGAAAGCTGGATATATGGAGTAGAGCTAGCTTCAGATTTTTCGCATGTAATTGGAGAGCCAACATTATTGTTACGTCCTCCTATCTCCAGGGATGATAAACAATCTGAATGGGAGAGCAGGTCTGTGACTTCAGGTGAAGTGAATAGAAGATGGACAGAAGGATCCTATCTCTTTAAGCATAACAATCTCTATTACATGATGTACTCCGCAAATCATTTCGGAGGAGAGAATTATGCTGTTGGCTATGCAACAGCCTCAAATCCACTTGGCCCATTCGAAAAGTCTGCAACAAACCCTATATTACAAAAAAACATATCCCATGGAGGTATTGTTTCAGGGACGGGTCACAACAGTCTTTTGAGAGATAAAGAAGGCAAAGTATGGTGTGTATATCATGCCCGCACGACTAAAACAGGCAGTCAGCGCTTAGTATTCTTAGATGAACTGAAAATTTTACCTAACGGTCAACTTATAGTGGACGGTCCAACTGTCAAACCTTAATAAAGCTGATGTTTTCAGTTTATTGTATTGCGACTTTGATGAGATAGGAAATACCATATAATAAATTAAAATTCAAAAGTTGATTTTTGATTATATTTCAATAATATTATACATAATAACCCAGATTCAATATAGAGAATACCACCGTTTACTTAAATAGTGGCATTCTCTATGTTATTATGCGCCATATACCTTTTTTGTTGCTGCTTGTTTTCTATCTTGAAATCGTTCCTCCGCAAGATTAAATCCATAACACATATACCAACTTTGATCTGCAAATTTCGCATTGCTTTAAAGAACTTATCTTCACCTCCCTATTTCCACCATTCACCGAGTTTTTAGTTGGTTTACTCTAATTGCCATAGTGTAGGGACGATTTACACCCTACTTTTGAATCAACAATTACAAACATGTATAAACAAAAAACTAACAATATAATATAAAGACATTATGAAAACTTTAGCAAAAACACTCGCAGCAGCAGCCTTGATCGCAGTATCTACATGCACTATGGCAGCAGCAAAACCAACAGTAGACAACTCTAAAAAAACAACTGTCAACCTATCCACATCGGATCTAGCGATTGATCATTACGTAGCCGTTATGACCGAAGGACAGTCAGCAGGAGTAGAGCAATTGTTTACATCAGATTTTAATCAGAAAGTACATGCTTCAACAAATAGGATCAATAGTCGTTCAGAAGTAATCTCATTCTTGAAAAAGCAAAAAGGCGAGCAGTTGAACTGTAAAACAAGTGCTACAATCGTTGAGCAGTCAAGTGATTATATGCTAGCCAAAGTAACCATGCAGTTTGACGGATTTACCAAAATTGATCTCGTGACTTTAGTCAATGACGGTGGCAGCTGGAAGGTATCCCAATCCATCAATTCGTATAAGTAAGTTAAGTTTAATTCATATGTTTAGTAAAAGCCACATCGTGAGATGAGGCTTTGCTTTTTAGTATCCTCAGACGCGCTGGACAACAGTACTCGACTACCATATGGATCATATTTAGGATTTTATAAATTTGGTTTCAATAATCTTTCCTCATATGTTTTGTAAGAAATTCATTTTTGCACAAGTCTTAACAGCTATTCTAACAGCAATCTTTGTCTCGTGCAATACTAAGAACCGTGGCGAATGGCAATTATCAGATATGCGTAAAGACACGCTGTTTATTGCAGAAACTAATGTAAGTGATGCCTCCACCTTGATTCTCGAAATTGATGGACATACAGATGACTCAATAAAATTACATGGAATCTCAATCGCTGGCGGAGATATTAAAAAGGAACTGAAAGTTGATTGGTATAATCCAAAAGTTGCAGTTCGGTTTCAGGCTTATCTAGCAAAAAAGGGAAGTCTAAAGATTAAATACTTTGTGCCTACAAACTACTAGTTCACAATACCTAGTTATGTGCTGTTTTTATTGCTATTCATCACTTGGTTTGGGCATATTGTCATATGGATATTCATAACCACAATCGTCTTCCCATTCTTTTTTAACAATGTCGCCATAATTGAAAAACTGAACTTGAATGTAGCACTAAACCTACCATTTTGCTAAAATGTTAGCGGTAGGTTTTATTCAATTCTATCTGTGTTGTATTTCTGTTTAAAATCTCTTATAGATTTCTTCTTGTCCTCATTGTTAAAGTTAAGATTATCTTTATTGAGAAATCTATGTTTCAATTCGTTAAGTTCTCTAGTTTTTTCATACTCAAATTCTTTGTCGTAGATTTTGTCTGAACTAAAGTAAATTCTGTCTTCATGAAAATAAAAAAGTCCCCAATTTAGTGTTTCGTCAAATATGATTAAGTCGTCAGCAAAAAAAATTCCTTCCCAATATTTAATTACCATCTTCCAAGTCAGTGTTACAGATTGTCCACTTCTATCACTGTAAATAAATACAAACTTGTTGAACGGAATAGGTTTCGAATAAAGCCATTTTTTTATTTCGTGTTCACAGTCTTCTGTTACTTCAAATTCTTCAATTGTTTTAAAGTATTTTTCATTAAATGGTTTCCATAATGGGCCTGTAATCATTTTCGAGCTGTTGATGTAATTTTCCACAAACTCACTTGCTTCGTTATTCAGAAAGAAGATTTGGTCTTTATGTTCCTCCGGTATTTTACTTGCCTCTTCTGGTGACCACAAAAAACTCCAAGCCTCTGGGAATTCAGTTGAATAAGTTTTTATGTTTTCAAAATTTATCATTCTTGTTTGGCTGTGGCATTTTCTAAAATTACCGCTCATATTATGTTTAACGAAACTAAGATAATAAAAGATTCGTCAATCCATCAACTCCTATAAGTAAGTTAAGTAAATTTCATATGTTTAGTAAAAGCCACGTCGAGAGATGTGGCTTTTCTTTTTTTCTAATGTATCTCTAAAGATTGCTCTAAGTTGTGCTAGCCGACAACAAACGACAACAAACGTTTAATAACCGACTAATATTTTTAGTTTTTATCATATTTGATTTATGTAATTAATTATTTAAGTAAATCCTAGAATTATGTTAGCGCATTCACAACCCGTATTTATTGATCCAACCACCGATGAAGGATTCAAGAGGTTATTCGGAGACAAGATCAACCTGATCAACTTTCTAAACATCATCTTTCGTGGTCGTAAGACCATCACAGATCTTACTTATCGGGATACCGAGCGTATCGGAGCGACCGAAGAGATTGGTAAAGTTATCTTTGATTTGGTTGTCCAGATTAGTACAGGAGAAGAGATCATCATCGAGATGCAGACGAGTACACAGACCAACCTGAAGCAACGCATGCTGTACTATGCCAGCAAGGTCATTTCAGACACAGCACCCAAAGGAAACCGCAAAGCCTGGGCGTATGCCATTCCAGAGGTTTACACCATTGTCCTGATGGACGGTTTTCATATGCCAGGGGGTGATCGGAGTACATATTTTCATGATACCTGCCTGTGTCATAGAGATTCAGGACAAATATTTTGCTGGAAAATTTTGATACTTTTTGGTCAGCAAGAGACTTTCCTTACAGTTGCTTGAGTATGCAACAGTAACTCAATTAGTTTTACGAGGGTTTGGGCTTTATCTATTTAGAAATTATTAACTTTGTTAAAAGCGAAGCAGAGGTTGAAGATGAACTCGACAAAGTATTCTTTATGCTCAAGAATATGTCAACGTTAAAGACCTTGCCACGAATTATGAATTCGACCGTATTTCAGCGGTTCTTTCAGTTGGCCAGCTACGCAAAATTGACAAAGGAGGAACGAACTATGTATGATATTCGTTCTAAAACGTAAGTGGGATGCTGAAGCAGTGCGGATGTATCAACAGGAACAAGTTGAAGGATTAGAAAAGCAATTGAAAGAAGCTATAAGAGAAGCTAAGAAAGCAGAAAATGAAGCTAAAGCAAAAGGAAAAGCAGAAGGTCTTGCAGAAGGGGAGCATAAGAAAGCTATTGAGACAGCTTTGAGGTTTAAAGAGATGGGTTTACCTGTAGAGCAAATCGCTAAGGGTACCGGACTTTCAATAGAAGAGATCGAAAAACTGAAGTAGAACAGGATTCTAAAATATATAGAACCGTTTGGGATGACCAGGCGGTTTTTTTTGCCCATGTTACTTACAAGTGGGCGACACTCGAATAACCATTTTTTTAAAAAGTCTTATTTAGTAATGGGAAAGTTTTATTAAATATATTGGTCATAATTTTTTAAAACACAGCTTAAAAAAGTAATTAAATATGGATCATCGTTTCCGCAAAAGTAGCCGCATTAATTAGCTGGGATCATAGAGGTTTACGATACCTATCAGCGAATACGAATGGTATTCATATCTTTCATATTTCTCTCATTACGTACCTTCAATGTTAATATATAAAGATCATCCAAGTCACCTATAAATTTAACAGGAGACACAAAGATCGTCATGATATTACTGATGTCGACATAAACTGTATTGGGATCATCCTGAATTATTTTATCCTCGATCTGAAAAATAACCCGATCCGATTGCACATTGGTATACTTCTTCCTAAGATCAGATAAAGTAATAAATTCGGGTTTATAATCAGCAGTTATCCCTATTACGATAGCTTGTTTTTCCTTACTAGCTTCTACCGTCTTTATACTATCGGTTTTCAGCGTTAGTCCAGTTTCACTAGCATATAGCTTGCCTAAAACCTCTATCTTCGCCAAGTCTCGTTCTTTAAGATCTTTATAGATTACTTTCGGCAGTTTGTCTGTAATACTATATTGATTGTTGGTTTGTTGGCCATAGGTTAAAGTTAGCCCAAAAGATGACAGAAGCGCGAATAAGAATATTTTTTTCATTTTTGATATCACAGTATAGCTCTAAACTACTAAACAAGTACTGTACTTACAAATAAAATCAGCTTGATGAGTTGTTGTTTAGAGGCTAATGTAGATAAACGAGGCATAGTCGCCATACACCATGCTGACAGCAAGTCGAACAGAACGTTATATAAAGCCCGAAACCATTTCTCTGATTATCGGATTTTAATTCCCGAAAAAACCGATTATTTTTTCATTATTTTATCAATTTTATTGATCATATCTTTCGCATTTGTATTCTCGGGATACAGATCAAGTGACTTCTGATAGTTCTGTCTTGCCAAGTCAAATTGCTCGTTTGTAAAATATGCTTCTGCCATACAATCATAAGCATTCGCAGAATTAGGGTTTTCCTTTAGATTCAATTCAAATACTTTGATTGCATTTTTCAAATTCTGATTATTCATGAGATTATAACCGATCGATAGTAATCTGTTTTCGAAGTTTCTTGTCGGATATTGGCTTTTTACCGAATAATAGTTTTGTATTGCTTTTGCAATGTCAACTTTATAAAAATCAGCTGTTATTTTTTCATCTGCCAGTAGATTACTATCCCTTAAGTTTTCATCAATTATTCCTGCGACGTGATCTATAACTTGTCCTTCCACATTATAGTTTTTATAGCCATTTGATAGAAAAATAATGGTCAGATCATGATCAATAAATTTTCTAAAAGCCGTCATATTTCCACCACTGAACCCAAATGATTTTATCTTGTTTGTTTCATAACTGTCCCACCCATACAGAAAACTGTTTGTTGTGTCTTTAAACGGAAAGGGGCTCCACATCGCATTTTTTGTAGCAGGGCTTAGAAGTATATTTTTGTCCAGTCTTTCATTCCAAGCGATAAATTCCTTCAGTGTAATATTTAATCCACTCCCTGAATTATGTATCTTGCCATGATCAGCATTAAATCGCTTGTATTTCTCAGTTTTAAAATCAAAGCGATGATGGTCAACTCTATCAGGAATAAATTCTGAGGAGTTTGCTGAAAAAACAATGCCTTTTTCGACATTAGGGAATTGCCCCTTCAGCACATAATCTTCAAATGTTGCTCCGGTTATTTTTTCAATTATTTTTGTGAGCAGGCAATAGTTGGTTTGATTGTAACTGAAATGATTACCGATTTCAAATTCTATAGGCTTTTTGTATAAACGGTTCCATTTTTCGCTTTCTTCCAACGCATACGGAATATCGTCAAACTTTACAATATCCGGCAGGCCCGATGAATGCGTTAATAGATTTTTGACTCTAACATCTTGCCATCCTGTCGGAAGATTGTCCAAATATTTAGAAATTTTGTCATCTAATGATAGCTGGTTTCTCTCTATAAGTTGAAAAACACTAACTGTTGTCATTATCTTGGTTGTGGAATACAATCTAAAAACACTATTTTCCGATATGTTCAAATTTTCAGCTAACGAACTTTTCCCATAATACTTTTCGAAAATCACCTTCCGTCTTTTATAGCAGCAAGAGCTGTACCCGGTATTTCGTTTATTTCAATTATCTCTTTTATATAATTGTCTATTTTTTGTGTTAATTCGGTTTCCGAACTGTTTGATTTTTGACTAAAGCACGAAATTGTCAAGGACAGGAAAGTTATGATTAAAGCTGATTTTTTCATTGATGGTCATTAAAATTCGAGATTTTTATATTTACGACTCTTTCAACTCATGTGCCATTTGTTTATCTGTCATAATATCAGATAATTATGTTTTTATTTTATCTGTAGATGTTCAATTTCGGACGAAATTTGTTCGGTAGTGGACGGTTAAGAAACAGTATTTAAAAAAACGGCGAGGTTAATTTACTATCGAAAAGATCGAAACGGTAATAGAACATCGTTATAAATACACAGAACCGCTTGGAATGTGAATTGCTCCCAATAAGTTTCTAATTTTTTTAGGGCAATTTAGATAGATGTGGCTTTACTTATTTATACTTTATATTAAAAATTGATGTGAGTTGTGCTAGCTTTATATAAAACGTTTGTAAAGGAATATGAACGTTTAATATCCGGCTAATAACAAATGTTTTGAGCGTTATATTATTTTGTTATTTAATACACAGGAGTATTTCTCTCCAAAAATCAAATTGTATTGTAAGAAATAATAGAAAATTTCAATAACATCCTCAAGCATTGACCAAAGAAAAAAGAAGTAATGTTTCCAATATTCGAAATTAAGCGCCTCCGATTTGAGAAGTATTTTGTAAAGAGAAAATTCCTCATCAAACTTTTGATCCGATTCAAGTATGAAAATCTCATTTAGAGTCCGTTTCATCTTTTTCTGCTCAACGTTCAATATTCTAATAAGAATTTCATGTTGTTCCTGTACTGGCTAGTCAGTTTTGTTTGAAAACGTATTAATAGAGTTTAAACTGTAAAAAGCAACACCGTTATCTGGATATTCTTTCAATATTTGTTCATAAAGATCCTTTGCTTTTTCAGCTTCATTCGTTTGCGAATAACAGAAAGCCATATTGCAAAGGGCCATTTCTCTGTAAGACATTTTTGCGGTACTCAGTAGGGTGATCGCACGGTACTTATCTACCCAATTATATCGTGTAAAAAAATCGACACTATTATTGAAGTGTTCCAATGCTGTTTTGAAATCATTTTTTTTGATAGCTTTCATTCCCTTATTATGACTAGCTGGGATTATCTGTTGTAAGGAAATCGATAATACAAAAAAAATAATAGAACCGATATAAATGCCATTAAATTGGAATAGAAAAGCAAATATAGCCATGAAACTAATCCATACTATGATGATGATTAGAAACGCTAACCATGATATTGGTCTAACCAAAGGTACTTTTGCACTCATTTTATCAATTTATAATGTAGGTGATCAGTTCCATAAATCTACTAAAAACTGATCAATGATTTAAGATATAAGATCAAGAATAATTTTTATATCTTAATAAATGCTAGCAGTAGGGGGTGATTGTTTTCACCTACCTATTTCCTCCAGTCACCGAGTTTTTAGTTGGATTAGTCTAATTGCCATAGGGTAGGCACGATTTACACCCTACTTTTGAATCAACAATTGCTTTAGCAAGCATCAGGGTTTGAGTTGGTGGATGTGGGGCTGATGCAACTTAAGAAACTAACAATATAATATAAAGACATTATGAACACTTTAGCAAAAACATTCGCAGCAGCAGCCTTGATCGCAGTATCAACATTCACTATGGCAGCTGGCAAACCAGCAGGAGACAACTATAAGAAAGCAACTGTCAACCTATCCACAGCAGATCTAGCCATTGACCATTACGTAGGCGTTATGACCAAAGGACAGTCAGCAGGAGTAGAGCAGTTGTTCACTTCAGATTTTAAACAGAAAGTACAGGCAGCAGAAGATAAGACGAATAGCCGTTCAGAAGTAATTTCATTCTTGAAAAAGCAAAAAGGCGAGCAGTTGAACTGTAAAACAAGCACTACAATCGTTGAGCAGTCCAGTGACTATATGGTTGCAAAAGTGACCCAACAATTTGAAGGATTTACTAAGACCGATTTTATCACCTTGGTCAATGATGGTGGCAACTGGAAAGTATCTCAATCTATCAACACGTATAAGTAAGTTAAGTTTGAATGCATATGTTTAGTTAAAGCCATGTCGTGAGATGTGGCTTTTCTTTTTAAGATCCTTAGCTGTGTTGCCCGATAACAAGCGTTTAACATCTGGATAATATTTAGGATTTTATAAAGTCGGATTTAAAAGTGATTACAGCTTTTAGTTTCTTGATAATTCTATGAGCAAATCATCAGTCAAATTTCTACAACAACAAGACTGTGTTATAATCAATATCGCTATGTCAGTTATACAAGGTCTCTTTCACTGGTGCTGGAGACTTTTCCATTTTTACTGTCCAGTCATGGTATTCAAGAATGAGCTCCAAGCAAGGCCTTCTCACTATATCTTCTCCTTATCCACACTTCTGGAACCTTTCGAATAACAATCTTCTCTCATCTGTTTTACCTAAGACAATTGTAGCACGATATGAAAAGAAAAACAAATGGTATTTATTATTAGTTGGTAAATAACGAATATTTTTATTAATTTGTAGTGTAATAATGATGTGATTATGGTAAATATATCGATAGTAAATTTCAAAGATATTCTTCGTTTCAATCAAGAAGCAATTTACGATTTTGAAGAGAGTATTCTGGTCGCAGATGTAGGTATTCGTGATTTGCATATTACTCGGATGTTTCCCATAAGAACATCTTTTTTTATGTTCGTGCTCGTTGAACAAGGCACTATGCGTATTGAGCTCGATTATAGCATTCATCATTTATCCAAACAAGATTTTCTTCTTATCCTACCCGAGCATATCTATCAAAGCATATCAGGTAGCCCAGATACCAGATATCGACTTATTTTTGTAGAACAGGCATATTTTGAGACAATGAACAGGTCAAAAAACGATGTGCTAAAAACTAGTTTTTTAAATATCCGTAAAGATCCTGTTATCCATCTTTCGGAGAAGGAATTTAATGTTCTCGCTTCTTGTCATGAAAGACTAGAGCAACGAATGCCGGCCATACATCATTTCAAGAAAGATATCATTAATGCACTCTTGCTGGAATATGTAATCGAGGCCGAAAACATGATGATAAATCATCATGAACATCAGGTAAAACAAAGTAATTTAACCAGGCAGGATATTATTTTTCATAAATTCTTAACATTATTGAAAGAAAATGTCATCCATCAGCACCATGTATCGTTTTACGCTGATAAGCTACATATCACACCCCAGTATTTAGCTTCGGTATTAAAACAGCTTACAGGTAAAGGAACTAAATATTGGATTGCTGATGCTTTATTGGTGGAAGCGAAAATTATGCTCCAACACTCACAGCAATCTGTACAGCAGATATCCGATGCTCTTAATTTTTACGACCAATCCACATTCGGTAAATTTTTCAAAGCACGTACCGGGCAAACTCCCAAAGCATATCAGAATCTATAATTTTTAACTCCAAGTGTTCACGTACCTTCGATTATTACCAATAATGTCCTGTTAATTCACACCCATTACCGTATTGATTTGAGATTTTTGTGTTTTATATATTCCTTCAGTATTAGAAGAGAAATATAGCATAATGAAAGTAAAATATGGAATTGAACGAACAGGAAGTAATTCGTCGTGAGAATCTCGAACAATTACGAGAAATGGGGATAAATCCTTATCCAGCCGCAGAATTTAAGATAAACGCTACGACATCCGATATCAAACAGAGTTTTAAAAAAGATGAGGTTAAACAAGTCACTATTGCTGGCCGTATCATGAGCCGTCGTATGATGGGAAAGGCCGCATTTGTAGAACTGCAGGATCCGTACGGTCGCATTCAGCTTTACATCAACCGTGATGATATCTGCACAGGTGAAAATAAAGATTTATATAACATCGTATTCAAAAAACTATTGGATCTAGGCGATATCATTGGTGTTGAGGGACATGTGTTCAGCACCAAAACTGGTGAGATCTCCATTCATGTAAAACAGTTGCAGGTTCTGTCAAAATCACTACGTCCTTTACCTGTTGTAAAACATAAAGAGGGCGTTGCATACGATGCGTTTCTTGATCCTGAACAGCGTTACCGTCAACGGTATGTTGATCTTATTGTTAACCAGGGAGTCAAAGAAGTTTTCCTTAAAAGAACGAAAATCTTTCAGTCAATGCGCCAGTTTTTCATTACGAAAGGTTATGTAGAAGTTGATACACCAGTTCTTCAGTCCATTCCTGGTGGTGCAAGTGCAAGACCTTTTGTTTCTCATCATGAAGCATTAAATATACCTTTATATCTGCGTATTGCCAATGAATTGTACTTGAAAAGATTGATTGTCGGCGGATTTGATGGCGTATTTGAGTTTTCACGTAATTTTCGTAATGAGGGTATGGATCGTACCCATAATCCCGAATTTACCGTCATGGAAATTTATGTCCCCTATAAAGATTACAACTGGATGATGGCATTCACAGAGCAACTATTGGAAAGGATATGTCTTGAGGTTTTGGGTACAACTGAAGTATTGGTGGGAGATACTGTTATCGATTTTAAAGCACCTTATCGACGAGTAACCATGGCTGGTGCCATACAAGAAAATACGGGTGTGGATATCAGTAATATGACCGAAGAAGAATTACGTCGTACTTGTATTGCCTTCGATATCGATCAAGATGAAAGTATGGGTAAAGGCAAACTAATAGATGAAATTTTTGGAAAAACCAGTGAAAAGAAATACGTGCAACCGACCTTTATCATTGATTATCCCGTAGCGATGTCGCCACTATGCAAAAGTCATCGTGATGATGCCACATTAACAGAGAGATTTGAGCTTATCGTCAATGGAGTAGAATTATGTAATGCTTATTCAGAATTAAATGATCCGATCGAGCAGCGCTTAAGATTTGAAGAACAACTTCAGCTTCAGAAAAAAGGCGATGATGAGGCTATGTACATTGACCAAGATTTTCTACGTGCATTAGAATATGGTATGCCTCCCACATCTGGGATGGGTATTGGTATGGATAGATTAACCATGTTACTTACCGGCCAAACGGCCATACAAGAAGTATTATTATTTCCGCAGATGAGGCCAGAAGTATGATGTAAACCATAGGATCCAGAGAATTATGTTTAATTTGAAATTTAAAATAGCACAGCTAAATTTGAATTTTTTTGATAAGTAGTCACGTAATTTACCAGAGCTATTCAAAAAAGGCCCTCTGCCTTGAAGCAGAAGGCCTTTCTTATTTCCCACTCCGAACGTTTTCTTTTAAAAATTAATTAATGACGCAAATTTATACTTGAAAAGTGACGCTTTATGTCAGGAGTCTAAAAGAAATGATAGTTATCAAATTACTTTTGTAGGATCATTTTGTGTGGTACAAATTAGTAAGCAATTAAACTTGATTACTAAAAATATTAGTTTTACTATTCTTTATTTTGTATCTTTACTATAGTAACCTTATTATAAATAGTTTATTATGAGTAAATCTTGCAGCCGCATTGATGATCAGCTATGGAAGTCTATTTTAGAACAGACTTTTGCACATTTTTTAGAGTTTTTCTTTGAAGATGCAGCAGGTATATTCGATCTGAGTAAACCTTTTGATTATTTAGATAAAGAGTTTGAGTCTTTATTCCCTCCAGAACCCAACGGCAAGGGTGTGCGTTTTGTAGATAAGTTGGTCAAAGTCTATTTGAAAGACGGCGGTGAGCAGTTTGTGCTATGCCATATTGAGGTACAGTCCAGTCGAGGCAAGGGAGATCTTGCAGAGCGCATGTTTCGGTATTACTATAAAATATCCGATAAGTATCAAGTTCCAATTTCTGCCATTGCTATCCTTACCGACGATAGCCGAAGTTATCATCCATCTGCGTATATTAAGGAGTTTATGGGCACTATTCTCCATTACCGCTTTAATAGTTATAAGGTTTTACATCAAGATGAGGTAGCATTACGTTCAAATAGTAATCCCTTTTCAGTCGTAGTTTTAACTACATTATTGGCTATCACGAATAAAAATATCAGTGATGATAAGTTGAAAGATATTAAGCATGATCTTTATGAACAGATGATGAGTCGTAAAATGGATAAGAGTACGCGTCAGGGTCTCTATAATTTTTTAACGTATTACGTAGGCTTTGAAAATCAGGGGAGTTTAACTATATTTGAGTCAGAAATTAAAAAAAAATTAGGAAGGAGTAATATAATGGGCACTCAAGAATATCTATTAGATAAGGCAGAAAAAGAAGGCATTGAGAAGGGTCGTTTGGAAGAGCGTGCTAAGCTTAAGGCTGAAAAGCGTGCTATTGCATTAGAATTTAAGAAAATGGGTTTACCTGTAGCAGATATTGCTAAGGGTACCGGACTTTCCATAGAAGAGATCGAAAAACTGAAATAGAACATATTTTTAAAATATATAGAACCGCTTGGATGACCAAGCGGTTTTTTTGTGCCTTTGTTATTGACAAGTGGACGGCAGCAGAATAACCCCATTCCAGGTTCAACCACTTCACCTAGCCATTTCCACCATTTACCGAGTTTTTAGTTGGTTTAGTCTAATTGCCATAGGGTAGGGACGAATTACACCCTACTTTTGAATCAACAATTAAGAACAACTAAGAACAACTAAGAACAATAAACTAACAATATAACATAAAGACATTATGAAAACTTTAGCAAAAACATTCGCAGCAGCAGCCTTGATCGCAGTATCAACATTCACGATGGCAGCAGCTAAACCAGCAGGAGATAACTCTAAGAAAGCAGTCGTTAATTTATCTACAGCAGATCTAGCCATTGATCATTACGTTGCAGTTATGACAGAGGGACAATCGGCAGGAGTAGAGCAATTGTTTACATCAGATTTTAATCAAAAAGTACAGGCAGCAGAAGCTAAGATCAATAGCCGTTCAGAAGTAATTTCCTTCTTGAAAAAGCAAAAAGGAGAGCAGTTGAACTGTAAAACAAGCACTACCATTGTTGAGCAATCAGGTGATTATATGCTTGCAAAAGTGACCCAACAATTTGAAGGATTTACCAAGACCGACTTAATCACGTTGGTCAATGACGGAGGCAATTGGAAAGTATCGCAATCCATCAACACGTATAAGTAAGTTAAGTTTGAATGCATATGTTTAGTCAGAGCCACATCGTGAGATGTGGCTTTTCTTTTTCTATTGTATCTTTAAAGATTGCTCCAAGTTGTGCTAGCCGACAACAAACGACTACAAACGTTTAATGGCCGACTAATATTTTTAGTTTTTATCATATTTGATTTATGTAATTAATTATTTAAATAAATCCTAAAATTATGTTAGCACATGTAGAGCCCGTATTTATTGATCCAACCACCGATGAAGGATTCAAGCGGTTATTTGGAGACAAGGTCAACCTGATCAACTTTCTAAACATCATCTTTCGTTGTCGTAAGACCATCACAGATCTTACCTATCGGGATACCGAGCGTATCGGAGCAACCGAAGAGATCGGTAAAGTTATTTTTGATCTTGTAGTCCAGACCAGTACAGGAGAAGAGATCATCATCGAGATGCAGACGAGTACACAGACCAATCTGAAGCAACGCATGCTGTACTGTATGTCTTCAAACTAATTTGGACAAATGCTTAAGGAGTGTTTTAGTTTTATAAATCTATTAATTTTTGTTTTAAATATTCTGTTTTTCTGTTATTAATGGCCAGTTTTTTTAGGCTTTCTCTTTGTTTTAATATGAGGTCTCCACGACCATAATATACGTCAGCCGGGGTGAGGTTTTTTAAAGACTCATGATAGCGTTCGTTATTATATCTATTTACAAACTCTTCTAGGGCTTCTTTTAGCTCTTCTGGTGAATAGTAATTGTTCAATTTGACCACATTCTTCATTGTCCTGTGATACCTTTCAATTTTTCCTTGAGTCTGTGGATGTGCTGGTCTGCCATGCACCTGTTTCATTTCCAGTTCTTCGTTCAGGTACTTTCCCAGCTCCTTGGAGATGTAACAGGATCCATTGTCTGACAATAATTTAGGCTTAACCTTTGTTTTTAATTTTGCCTTTTCTATTGCCATGTCCACATTACGTATCACATCCTCATGCTTCATGGATGTACAAAGCTCCCAATGTACGATGTAGCGGCTGAAATCGTCCAGGATGGTACTTAAATAATAATCACCCCAGCCTTTTATTCTGAAATAGGTAAAGTCTGTCTGCCACATTTCATGCACAAAACCGGTTTTATCCTTAAATTCATTGGATGCACTGATCAAAATATGGGTCGGAGCACTTATCAGACCTTTGTTTTTAAGGATTCTATAAACTGAAGATTCAGAAATGAAAATCTCGTGCTCGTCTTTGATGTGATGTGCTAACTCGCGGGCCGATAGATCAACCTTATCCAGGGCAACCTCTACAACAAATTCTTTAACTTGTTCTGGAATACTGTTCCACTGTTGTTTGCAGTCCCTGTTTTTCAGTTCTAGCCCCTCATAGCCGTCTTTGAGGTACCGGTCATACCAGCTGTAAAATGTACTTCTGGAAATACCAAATTCAGTTAAGGTGCGCTTCACGCCAAGCTCAGATCGGGTAACAGCCTCGATAATCTCCATTTTTTCTCCCGCTGATAATCGCATATACTTTTTGTATTTATCAGTTAATCCAGCAGATCCAAGCTTTTTTTTACGATATCATAGCGTAGAACCAGATCGGCAACCATTTCTTTAAGTCTGGCGTTTTCTTTTCGAAGTTCGGCAACTTCATCTGAGGTCGCCTCACGGGTAACATCGCCTTCAAGTCGCTTTTTTCCTGCCTCCAAAAACTCCTTGTTCCATTTATAGAACTGAGACTCGTTAATACTGTGCTTACGACAGATCTCGGCAATAGAATTCTCCGCTCGTAACGCTTCCATAACGATCAAAATTTTCTGCTCGGCAGTGAAGATTCTTCGTGTACTGCGACGTACATCCTTGATAAAGTTTTCGGGGGTAGTTTTTTTTGGTCTTCCCATAATGATTAAAGTTAAAAATTTTTCAGGAAAACACTCTCTTAGTTTTTATTGAATTATGTCCAAATTATGCTGACGATTTACACTTGTATTGATATTAATTCATTCCAAACATCTGAAAAATCTTCGTTTTGTTTACAAAGATTATTGACTGTTTTTGGATTAACTACTTGAATTCCTGAGCAATAAATTGGTTGTTTTACATTTCTGGAAATCGCAGTTACAATTCCATTATTAGATGATATAAAATCTCCTTCAATCTCATGTTTAGGTGAAATAGGGACAACCATACAGGGGGGGAACCCAGTTGCTGGTAATTATCATAAATAAAGGGTAAATTAAGATTGGTGATATTATCACAAGGTAAAACCAGAACCGGCTCATCAATCTCTCTAATTTCAGAGTTGAATAACCACCAGCAATTTCCTTTATATAATGTAGACAGTACTTTGGTGCCGCCATTTTCAAGGACGTATATTACTAAATCTTCTGAATGTTCTCCTACTGTTACTACTATATTTTTAATTTTATTTTTGAGCTGAAGCAACGTTTTTGAAATAAGCGGTGCTCCGTCCACCGGTAACATAGCTTTCGGTCTTGTAGCTGTGAGTGGTGCTAAACGGGTTCCTTGACCAGCTGCCATAATCACACATATTTTAAACATATAGATTCATTTTTTGAAAAACTTTCATTTTGTTCAAGATTGTATCATGAATAACATAGCCTTTGTAATAATAAATTGTTATAAAACTGTTAATAAATCGATTTTCTTTATAATTCAGTCTTTTTTTATAATTTCTTAGCTGCACAATTGTATCAATATGGATTTTGCATATATATTAAAATATTTCTTTTATAATAAATGTTTACACCTTTAAATTTTTTTATTAACTATGTTTATTTTATTGTAAAATTATTAGTACGCATGTTTTTAGTGAAAATATTATTCATGTAAATTTGTTGTTAAATATTTATTACTTTTTAAAAGTGACGTTTTAAAAAGGAGGATGTGGAATAAACTTGACATCCTCCTTTTACTGATTTAGTTAATTGCTAAGCAAGGAAACGCTTTTTTTTCCTACAAATAGCCTGTACATAAGTCTGTTGTGAAGCAGTTCCATTCTCCAGAACAGTCAGCTGTACAGCCCCCATTTGTACAATTTAAAGATGTTTCCAAGAAAGAAGGGCAACCATCTGAACAACCTCCTGTCCATGCTGCATTTCCACCTTTGATCTCTTTACTCTGATTCAAATTAAGTTCTGATAACTTGTCAAAACGTAATTTCTTTACATTCATTTTTTTTATGACATTAAATTATATACATATAACATATTAAAATACACTTTAAAGATAGATAGTTAAAGTCTTTTATATGTGGACTCATATTTATTTCTGTAAAAATTTTTATTTCTCAAATTTACCTTATACCTTAGAGTGAAATATCTTAAATTAAATTGTAATTAATTTTTTGTGAAATATGAGCTTGTATAGTTATATAAGTAGGATGAGTAGAATACATTTTCTGATCAAGAAGAAAAGGACCGGGGATCCCGTAGGTTTTGTACAAAAGATGAGTTTATCTCTTATTGCTCTTTTGAAAAACTTGTCAGAGATGAAAGAACTAGGTTTTCCGATTGAGTATGACAAATGTCGTCGCACCTATCGATATAACATCGATAAAATTAATTCAGATGAAGATGTAGAAGTTCCGTTTGAAGTTTTAAAGAAAATTTTGGGAGGTAAAGGCCGGCAAGAAACACAAGATTTGATACAAAGGATTTTTTATGAGGTTTAGATATCTGTTGTTGATAATGGTTTTCTTGTTTTTAATAGTAGTTACGGTTTTCGGTGTCATTACTTGGAATTTGAATAAATCTATAGAAAGCAAATCAACCGAGCAAAGTATTATTGCAGATTCTTTACAAAATTACAAGATCGCTTTCAATGTTTTGGAAAATTCCAGTTTGATTAAAAACTTAAAGGGAAAAAAATTGGTATTACTTGGTGAGCAGCAACATGGTGATGGTGCTACCCAGGCTCTTAATTCAGAATTAGTCATGTTCCTTAAAAAAAATGGCTTTAATGTTCTTTTTTTTGAAAGTAATTTTTATCCGACTTATCGATTAAATGAAAGCTTACGGAATGTTCAAAACATAGATTTCAGCGTGGCCTTAAATCCATTTTGGGCTAAATCAAAAGAAACAAAGGAATTAAGACAGCATATATATCAATCTGCTAAAACTTCTGATCCATTTATTGTGCGAGGGATCGATTTTCAGATATCAACTATATTTACTCAGAAAAAAATTCATGAAGATTTGGTTCGTTATTTAAAGACTATACCATCATTTGAGCAATATCACTATCGTCATTTTTGGCATTCATTGAAAAATGGCTATGGTCCAGTACTTTATTTCAATTCAAAATCAAGTAAAATGGATAAGAATAGAGAGGCGTGTTTGCGGGAAATTAAACTACTTATTGATTTAATAAATTCCGAATTCACATCAACCAATGGGGAGCAACAACTGTATATAAGATACCTGCAGAATATTTATGATTTTTACTACGCAAAGATGTTTCTAAAAGGAGATAAATATAATGCTTACCGTGATTCTGTTATGTTTGAAAACACCATTTTTCAAATGGAACAATTTCCGGATGAAAAATTTGTTTTGTGGTCAGCAAACAAGCATATTTTAAATACCAGTAAATTTGGTAAGAATCTTGGTTATTACCTTAAAAATAAATTTAAAGACGAAATGTTTACCATCATGACAACCTCTTATGACGGTTATTCAACTAATATTGCTACTAGTAATATTCAGCGAAATAATCCCGCGACTAGTACTACTGTTGAATATTTCTTGAAAAACAATCATTCTGATGCAACTATTTTCTACACTAATGATGCTTTGAAAAATAAATCAAGTGTAATGCGATTTTTAGGATTTAACAACTTGGAAAATTTTTGGTTCAAAGAATTTGATGCTTTTATTTTCATTCCACACATGACTCCAACACATTATTGATGGGAAATATATATAATATTCGAGACTTGAGTTTTTCTTTTGGGAAAAACAAAATATTAAATGACATAAGCTTCCATGTGGAAGAAGGGGATATAGTCGGTCTAATTGGCCAAAATGGTGCTGGAAAATCAACATTGATCAATATAATGACAGGTGTTTACTCAAATTATTCCGGAAATGTTTTCTTTAAGTCGTATGACAATAAAGAGAATTTAATAGAATTGAAGTCGAATATAGCAGCTGTCTTGGATCGTTCTGCAACATATGGAACGCTAAGCGTAGTCGAGAACATTAATTATTACTGCAAATTGCTAAATGTGCCTATCCAATATGGCCTTGATCTCTTAGATGAGTTTGGTATGACTGAATATACAAAGTTTAAAGTAAGTCAGCTTTCTTCAGGATATCAACAGCGATTGCGTATTGTTATAGCCCTGCTTAATGATCCGTCAGTTTTATTTTTAGATGAACCATGGATTGCTCTTGATCCGATTAATAGTCAATTTTTGACCAGTAAAATTTTATCACTGAATAAACTGAAGGGATTAACTATAATTATTTCGGGTCATGACCTCAACGAACTGGAAGTACTCTGTACTAGATTTTTAATGATCAAAAACGGTTCTTTAATTCTAACTTTCTCAAAAGAGCATTCAAACTCATTTTTAATAACTACAATAGCAGATCATCCTAAAAACCTTCAATTGGTGAAGAGTGAAGCTTTTTATAGAAAAAAAGAAACCAATGAGATTAAAGTAATAAATGTGAAAAAGGACTTCTTTATATGTGAAGATATATTAGAAGAAAAAACCTATTCGTTAAAGGAATTGTATTTCGAAATTCAAAATTGTACCACATGATTAATCTGAAAAATATATTGGTCGCCGATTTTTATAAAATAACACGTAACAAGTTGTTATTAGTGAGTTTGTGGTTGCCTTTAATGTTGGTTTTAGTTATTTTTTTCAATCAAAAAGAAGGTCTTTTGAAAGTAAGTGAAAGTGGCTATGATGTTTGGGTTATTCTTTGTAAAGATTCCATTGTGATGTTGTCATTTTTATTTTCTCTGTACGCGATCGTATTACCATTCGTAATATTTGATTCCGAACATCGGTACCATGGTTTTAGAAGTCATATCATTCTACCTTTAAAAATTAGAAATTTCTATTTATCTAAACAATTGATACTTTGTTTTTTCCTTTTTTTTCTGCATTGTAACATCAACTGCACTATTATTGATTATTGGATACACTTTTGGAGCAATCTATGATATTCCCGAATTTATACTTTATAAACCAACATTTATCATATTCTTCGCAATAGCCTCTATAATTGTCAATTTCTTCATTTTAAGTATCCAAATATTAATTAACATCTTTTTTAATAATTTTTTAATTACGGTTTTACCATTTTTGATGCTATTGTTTTTTTCTTTTTTCCTGACAGCGTGGAAATATAGTTATTTAAATGTGTATTGTTATCCATTTCTAATTATGCAAGATGCATATGGAGAAGGAGTCCTCTTTTTAAAATCATACATTTTGGTATCATTCATTGGATTTATAAGTTTATGTGCAGTGATCTATTATCTAGTCCCCAAAATTAAGATGTTATGGATAAAATAATATCAGAATTAAGGAACATTGAAAAGAAATTACGATCTAGAAAGCAGGAATCTGCCTCCTCATTCTTATTCGGTGATATGGATGGAAGCAAACTTTTCTATTTTTATCTTGTTCGGAAAAGACCAACTGCCGTTCAGAAGTAATTTCCTTCTTGAAAAAGCAAAAAGGAGAGTAGTTGAACTGTAAAACAAGCACTACCATTGTTGAGCAGTCAAGTGACTATATGGTAGCAAAAGTAACACAACAATTTGAAGGATTTATCAAGACCGATTTAATCACATTGGTCAATGATGGAGGCAACTAGAAAGTATCCCAATCCATCAACACGTATAAGTAAGTTAAGTTAGAATGCATATGTTTAGTCAGAGCCGCATCGCGAGACGCGGTTTTTCTTTTTTCTATTGTATCTCGAAATATTGATCCAATTTGTGCTAGCCGACAGCAAACGATTAGAAACGACTACAAACGTTTAATAACCGGCTAATATTTTTAGTTTTTATCATATTTGATTTATGTAATAGATTATTTAAGTAAATCCTAAAATTATGTTAGCACATGCAGAACCCGTATTTATTGATCCAACCACCGATGAAGGATTCAAGCGGTTATTTGGAGACAAAGTCAACCTGATCAACTTTCTAAACATCATCTTTCGTGGTCGAAAGACCATCACCGATCTTACTTATCGGGATACTGAGCGTATCGGAGCAACTGAAGAGATCGGTAAAGTTATCTTTGATCTTGTAGTCCAAACCAGTACAGGAGAAGAGATCATCATCGAGATGCAGACGAGTACACAGATCAACCTGAAGCAACGTATGCTGTATTATGCCAGCAAGGTCATTTCAGACACAGCACCCAAAGGAAACCGTAAAGCCTGGGGGTATGCCATTCCCGAGGTTTATACCATTGTCCTGATGGACGGTTTTCATATGCCGGGAGGTGATCATAAAACCTATTTTCACGATACCTGCCTGTGTAATAGAGATTCAGGACAAATTTTTTACGAGGGTTTGGGGTTTATCTATTTAGAAATTATTAACTTTGTTAAAAGCGAAGCTGAGGTTGAAGACGAACTGGATAAAGTATTTTTTATGCTCAAGAATATGTCTACGTTAAAGACCTTGCCAAGGATTATGAAATCGGCAGTATTTCAGCGCTTCTTTCAGTTGGCCAGCTACGCAAAATTGACAAAGGAGGAACGGACTATGTATGATATTAGTTTAAAACGTAAGTGGGATGCTGAAGCAGTGCGGATGTATCAAGAAGGATTAGAGGAACAATTGGGAGGACTAGAAAAGCAATTGGAAGAAGCTAAAAAAGCAGTTGTAAGTGCTGAAGCCCGGGGGGAGCATAAGAAAGCTATGGAGACAGCTTTGAAACTTACAAAGATAGGTTTATCAGTAAAACAAATTGCTGAGGCTACCGGACTTTCCATTGAAGAGATCGAAAAACTTAAATAGAATATCGTTCTAAAATATACAGAACCGTTTGGGATTCCAAGCGGTTTTTTTATGGCATTTTTACATTTTATTTCCCCTTTGTTTGTTACAGTTTCGGGACATGTCTACTTTTTTCCTAAAGTTTTCTATAGAAACAGTAGGCAAATAGTAGGCTCCGCACAAGAGGCTAATGCTACAGTTTGTTTTAGTAAAACTAAATTATGGTGCAAAGACAGTGTTTTAAATCCTATAATTTACAGAATTATCTTATACAAATGGTCTTCCGCATATATTTAAGCACAAATATTTGGTCTGCCAACTTTCACGATTTCCTCAACCCCAAATTGGTCAAAGCGCTCCAATAAAGCGGTGGCGCCATTTTGTTTCTTAAATTTGAGCTCCTCTTTATAAAGCGGAATTAAAGTAAAAATGGTCACGAACTCATCATTATCAAGTTCGATCTGTGTGTAATCGTCAGGTAGCTCCATAGAATTTGCAAGCATCACCGAATTAAAACCAATTCTCTCCGCAAATTCCTCATCATCCTCATGAGCAAAGGTATGGCCAAATCCTAGCCAAGTTTCATCAGGATGAGGCAAAATCATTATTTCTTTCATCAAGCGAATTGGCCAATAATTTCGTTCATCCTTAAAGGAGTCATATTCTAAGTTCCATTCTTTAGGTAACAAAATCATGACCTCAGCATAAGGAGAGGAATCAATGTCTTCAGGAATTTTCATGGGCAAAGCGCTCATGCCACAACTTAACAAAATATGATATGGCCTGTCTTCATTTGCTTTTACAAAATACACATCTCTATGAATGACATCTGATTCAATTTCATCAAAGACGACAATGTCATCATTTTCATCGAAAAACAGGTCTAAATGTTTATCAATTAGTTCGACACTATTGGGTACAGAGTTTTTCATATTCTACGAATATTGTTTATAAAAGAAGTCGATAGACAAAAATTTCGCCTACTATACAAGTAAGGAGCAAACTGTCTACACTCAAAGGTAACAACTCCAATGCAGATATTCATGACAAAGTAGAAAGGATTTAACAGCGGCAACAAATTGGATCAAGAGAATCGATCTTTTTACAACACTATTACTTCTTTATTAAAGCAGAAGCAATTATTTCAAGTCAATAGGATCAGGACAAAAAGTATAAAGCAGGTTATAAGGTAACCAAGTTGGTTCGAATCAGAAGGGCATGTATCGTAGCCGGTACGAGTGTACCTTGGGTTTTATCTTTCTGTCCACATAAGTCTTGTTGTCATTGGAGTTTATATAATAGCAGCCTGCGCGATGGCCGTGGATACATGATCTATTGGAAGCCTAACCATAAATCCAGAAATGTCTTATTTTCTTGTAAATAGCTGTACGAAGTATTCATTTAAAAGTCCTTTCTTTTCCGAATATAGGTCTAAAATCAATTTAGCTACTTTTGGCTTCAAATCTTCATATTCGAGTTTTTCTTTATGTGTAGGTTTCTCATAACTACCTAACAGGATCATTTTGAAAATTAAATTTTGAGGATTTATTTCAGTAGCTTTTTTTAGTAATGTTTTACCTACTTCTTCTAGTTCCGTTTAGTCTCCAAATTCATAAGGAAAGATAGAAATTGTATAACCTGCAATAAGATTAAATTCGGCTATGTTTTCAAAATTATCAAGTCCATATTGTAATTCTTTTTTTAACTCTTTATGCAGTTCTTCGTTTTTTAAGGTTGAAAAAATTTCAATACCATCCTCAAGCATTGACCAAAGAAAAAAGAAGTAATGTTTCCAATATTCAAAATTAAGTGGTTCTGATTTTAGAAGTATTTTGTAAAGAGAAAATGCCTCATCAAATTTTTGATCCGATTCCAGTATATAAATCTCATTTAGAGGCTGTTTCATGTTTTTTTGCTTAACGTTCAATATTCTTATAAGAATATCATATTGTTTTTGAACTGGTTAATCACTTTTGTTTGAAAAAGTATTAATTGAATTTAAACTGTAATAAGCAATACCGTTATCGGGATATTCTTTCAGGATTTGTTCATAAAGATCCTTTGCTTTTTCACCTTCATTTATTTGCGAATAACAGAATGCCATATTGCAAAGAGACATTTCTCGATAAGACATTTTTGCGGCACTCAGTAGTGTGATCGCACTGTACTTATCTACCCAGTCATATTGTGTGAAAAAATCGCCACTCTGATTGAAGAATTCCAATGCTGTCTTGAAATCATTTTTTTTGATCGCTTTCATTCCCTTTATAAGACTAGTGGGTATTAGCCTTTGTAATGACACCATTAATATAAAAAATAGGATAGAGCAGATGTAAATACCGTCAATTTGGAAAAAAAATGTAAAAATAGCCATAAAAATAATCCATACGAGGATGATGACTATAACCGCTAGCCACGATGCTGTTCTAACAATAGGTACATTTGCACTCATTTTAACAATTTATAACGTTGGTGATTAGTTCCCTAAAACTACTAAAACTGATCAATAATTTAAGTCAATAGATCAAGAATATTTTTAATCTGTGGTAATATTGAGAACTCCGGAATTAACACTTTGTACAACCTAACTTATACTATTTATTAAATCAAACTATATGGATCGATAAAGATTTTTTCCTTTAATTTACGGTTCCCCGTATAATCAGAATTATATGATAACTTATCATTGCGATCAATTCGACTTAAGGTATCGAATATTATTGACGTAGGTTATAAATCTGATCAATATGTACTTGGTAGGACAGTTACACTCCAGAAGAGTGATATTCGCGAAACCTGTTACAAGAGATCTTAATGCTATCTAAAAATTCCTACCCATGAAATTTTATCAACCATATGGAATTTTAAAATAATATTTGCAGCTTGTACTAAAATTAATTATACTATTATTAATGATTACGAACCATTTTATCCTAAATATTTTTGACGAAAAGAATTTTTCTGATAACGATCTCTTGCATATAATATCAAAGTTTAAGCAGGTCAAATTTTTAAAGGATGATTTTTTGTTACGAGAAGGTCAAATTGTTCCTGTTTACTGGTTTTTGGAAACTGGTCATATTAGATCGTATGTATATGACCACGAAGGTAATGATGTTACAACAGAACTTTATACTCCTGGAAATATTGTTATTGACTGGCCTTCTTTTTTTCTCCGAAATCCAACGTTGGAAAATTTTCAAGCTCTCAGTGATTGTGTGTGCTGGCAAATAGACTATGAAAATTTTCAAATATTATTTAATCAAATTGAAAAATTCAGAAATGAATGCAGAAATCGACTTGTGTCTTCATATGCTATAGCTCAAAAACGCAAACTGGCAATCATAACTGATGGTGCAAAGGATAGATATTTAAAATTACTTTTAGAAAGACCAGACGTTATTCACAATATACCTTTAAAGCATATTTCAAGTTATCTGGGGATAACAAATTCCTCATTAAGTCGGATTCGTAAAGAAATTTGCTAATTAATTTCATTAATTGCCATAGATCAATTTTTTAGATACTTTATCTTACTACTTTTAGGAATATATTAATTATAATAAATTATTAAACCGTTGTAAGATGCTAGCCGTATTATTTCTTTTACTAACCTTACTTTTTGTCGCAATATTCTATTTTGCTTTAAAAAAAGATAAAGTCTTTTTATTAACATATGGTGTATGGTTGTTAGTTATTGGTGTCTTAGCATTTATGGAAGTATTTTTAAATAATCCAAAGCTTTTTCTATTTATACTTGTTCTAGCTGCAAGATCTATTAGTTTTGATATAACAGATTGATCGTCCTTTTTATGCGTATAGTAGTACATACTGCGACTCATGCTAACAATCTTACAGGCTCTATGAATACTGATTCCCTGCTCATCTATTGCCCCATCAACCAGTTCCTTACGTTCACAGAGCTTTAGAGCTTTTTTTCTATTATATCTTTTAAAATACGATGATCTAGGCTTAAGTCTGCAAACATTCGTTTTAGACGGGAGTTTTCTTCTTGAAGAGCCTTTAGCTCTTTAAGATGCTGAGCATCCATACCTCCGTATTTTTGCTTCCATTGATAGAAAGTAGGAGCTGAAATTCCATGCTCTCTACAAATATCCTTGGTAGCTTTTCCTGATTCATATTCCTTGAGAATATTGATGATTTGATGTTCTGAAAACTTGCTCTTCTTCATAATATAAAACAAACTAATTTAACATTTTTAATTTGTCTGAAAAACAGGTAAGTCTACCAGATGACCTCCTCCCAAAAATTGGACATTTTAAAAGTATAGAATTCGGACCAGAATTACTAATTTTAAATAGGAGGAAAAACGATGAAAAGATCGAAATTTACCGAGGCACAGATTGCTTTTGCTATCAAGCACCCATTAAAAACAGACAATAATGAATAAAAGTATTGAAAGCCTTTCCATCGTCGTAAAATAGTCAAAGGCTTGATTTCCGATTATTGAGTATCCTTAAGCAGGGGCTGCCAGATCTCACTTTTGAACAGATCCATGTGGTATTACAAAAGTTGTAAGCGTGCAGATACTTCCTACGTTTAAGAATGCGGGATATTGCCGTGACTCGAGTACGTTATTGAAGAGTTGAAAGCTTGTAATTTTCTAGAAAAATATTATATACGTTTAAGTAAAATTAAATGAAAAACATAAGATATATATATCTATTATTACTCTTGATTTATACTGGCACAGTAACTCTATGCCAAGAGATTCGATCGACTTCAGGTTGGGTATGTAAAGAAATTAACAGTAAATATTCTCCAGTAGCTTACGATGTACTGACATTAAAAAATATTGATACAGATTCTTCTATGTCATTTAAGGAAGAATCAAAGTTCAAGGATTTTGAGCGTGGGCAAATTGAAGTAAAAGGGGATTTTAAAAATTTGCACGTAGATAGCTCTTCTCAAATTAAGATTATTGCTATAGGTCTTTATAATAAGGTTGCAAAGATCTACTACAATAAATCGATTACTTTAAATGAAAATACATCTTTTGAACTTTTAATACCAGTTGATTCAAAATTGGATTCTCTTGCTGTACATTTTTTATCTAAAGGCAAGATCAATTGTGAATCAATTCAGCTAAAAACCTCAATTACTGAGGGTGAATTTATTCAAGGATGGAAAGAAAAGTTTTTAAGAAATGATAGGGGGGGATCTTCAATTATCTCTAAGCTTACTGATTTATCACTTACATGGGGTTTGTTAAAATATTATTGTGCAGGTATTTCAAAATATAATGTTGATTGGGATCAAATTTTAATTGATAGAATTAAGCATATAGAATCTGGAGAAGATATTAACATGTCTTTTAACCAATTGATAAAGGAGTCAAAGATGAATTTATCCAATATCGAGAACGCAGAAACAACTGTATTAAAGGACTTAGATGGCGTGAACATTGATCATAATTGGATTGATAAATTAGCTGTAGATAAAGAGAAAAAGAATACATTACTAAAAATGTTGAATAGATATGTTCCTTTTGAAAACAAATATATTAAAACACCAAAGGAATATAATAACATTACAATTAAGCTTGTAGAAGATCCTATACATTCTAATTCTTTACCCAATGTCTATGAGAGACTTTTAACTCTTTTTAGATTTCATAATGTTATCAAGTATTATGCACCTTATAAATATACTTTAAAAGATTGGGATAAAAAGTTAACTGAATTGATTCCAATATTTATAGGTGCCAATACATCAAATGATTATGGCTTAGCTCTGTTAAGGTTGAATGCATCTATAAGTGACGGACACAGTCCATTGCCAATATCTCCAATTCAAGCCTTATTTTACATCAATAAGCAACCGGTCCAACCTCTACCTGTACATATAGTTAAACATCAAAACTCTTTTTATGTATCAAATGTTGATTCTTTATTTTCATTGAGAACTAACATCACTGTGGGTGATGAAATTATACAAA
Organism: Sphingobacterium sp. MAE; assembly: GCF_056711605.1. Lineage (NCBI taxonomy): Bacteria > Pseudomonadati > Bacteroidota > Sphingobacteriia > Sphingobacteriales > Sphingobacteriaceae > Sphingobacterium > Sphingobacterium sp. MAE. Next base: position 2,496,969 of record NZ_CM160044.1, read on the forward strand.
TTAATGGTCTTTCTATGAAAGATCGATATGAAAAGATTGCATATTATATTGCTGATGAGAGACGTGAAATGAAAGATTATTTCATTAACAACAATAAAATGTTGGATTTTATAGCGATATCAGATTCAGTAATTGTTCAAGTAAAGAATAAAAATAATTCAACAGAAAATAAAGCATTTATATATGAAAAGGAGTACTATAAATCTTCCTTTAAAGTTACTAATTCCGAAACACAAACGATAAAATTGGCACGTCAAAACTCGGGTTTTTTTCATGTTAAAAAAGATATTTTGTATATCAATCCAACTTACTTAAAAGATTCTTTCGATGCTGAACTGTTAAAAAGTAGTAGTAAGCTAGTAATAGATCTGAGAGAATATCCAAAGATGAATTTGGATATAAGTAACCTAGTTCCACCTAATGTGCCGTTTTCGCTACTACAACGTTCTACGCAAGTTCCAGGTTATTTAGAAAGTTTTTTCATGCATACTCCTGTCGATGCAGTTTACGATAAAGGAAAAAAGATTATAGTTCTTATATCTGAATCATCTATAAGCAATGCTGAATTTATGAGTCTGCAATTAAAAACCAACAAGAATACAATATTGGTAGGCAGAAATACTGCTGGAGCTAATGGAAATGTACTGCAAATTCCTGTTGTTGGTGGAGGAAGTGGGGTAAATTTTAGATATTCAAGTATCCGAGTTCTTTTTCCTAGTAAAAAAGAAACTCAAATTATTGGTATTGAACCAGATATTTTTGTAGAAAATAGTATGGATGAATTAATTGAGAAAAAGGATCTAATATTTGAAAAGGCTATAGAATTATTGAAATGAAATACTGCTTTTTTTGTTTGTTCCAACCTAAATCTCGCAATGTCTTTTGTATACTCTTGTTGACTCTTGATAATTATTGATTTTAAAAAAAAGCGTGCAGAAGAAACAAAACTAATGCTGTTGCTAGCACAATTCAGTTTATTAAGTTCAATATAGTAGGTTTTATGCACCGGCTTGGTTAGAATATTGTATGGCCGATTTGGACAAATCCCACTTGCGAGATTGCATTCGTCATTATATTGATTTAGTAAAATCAATCACCAATGATTTTGATTTAACGATGGATTTAAGAAAGTTCATTGTTCAAAATATGGATGAGGTATAAAGAGCCCTATATAGCCGAGTCAAAACCTAAACATCCAATTTTAAAACCACACAAACATAAACCCAAGGATTAAGATTAGGTTACGTATTTTAACAGAGAAAACCACCACTAAGATCAGCTTTAAGTGGTGGTTTTATTTGATAATATTTAATCTGCTATGTAAGTAAATACCCTGTCTCATTTTTTTAAATCCCTAATTCTTTAAATTGTTTATAACCTTCTTGTTAGAGATGAAAAATTATATAGTTTTTAAATGATAGTAAATTTATTTAAATTAGTAATTGCCACCAAGTAAACTGATTATGAGCCAAAAATTACCACATCTTTATTTAAGGAATATTCCTGGACATGTCCAAAAATTTGATAAATCTCGAGGTATTGAAAAGAACGAGTTAGAAGATAAAGATCCTGAATCTTATAGAAGACATAAAGAGAAGCTTGATGCGTCCTATAGCAAATTAATACAGGATAAGGAAGCTCGACTCGAAAATAAAACATTGGATCTAGCAACAATAGAAATTGTTGAGATTAAGTTTCTGATTCCATTTAGTGATGGTGTCCTATTTGATACGAAGACAAGATTTCTAGCACAATTTGGATTATCAGCAGTTTTACAGAAAGATTTTAATCGCACTGTTTTATTTGCAGTAGAAAATCAAGAAAAATTTAAAATATTTGATCAATTATTACATCAATACATCAATAGTAGCCACCAAGAAAATCCAAAAGACACTCCTTATGCTATTATGACCACAATCTATGATATTAAGTACCATACAGCTGGTGATATTAAAAATTACTGCAATACTAATGTGATTTTTGAGCTAATTAATAGTACAACACAGATCATACATCAATATGATCAACAGAAACAGTTATTAATAGGGAAATTAGAAGAATTAAAAGATCAGGGAACTTTGATAGATTTTAAATTTGATCTTTATAATGCGAAAGTACTCCAATTAAATGGCATTGAGGAAGGAGCTTTAGAAACACTGGTGAATAATTTTGACATACTTGCTCAAGCACATTCATTACGTAGTACAGTGGTCAGACCTGATCAGTATAATTTTGAGGAATTATCATGGGGTTTTAATGTAACTCCTGCCGATCGAAATACTATCATTGGTATTATCGATAATGGCGTAAGAAAAATTGATCCATTGAGATCGGTAATAGTCGATGATCAATTAGATATTACACCAACAAGAAATGGACATCATGCTGTCCATACGCATGGAACTGTTGTTGCGAGTTTAGCTTCAGTCGGAGAAGCTTTTTTCTCAGGACAACGAGAGTTAAGAGCAGATGCTAAGATTTTTTCAATCAAGATATTGGAAAGTATGGATGGCTACATTGATGTTCTTAATGTTGTAGAAGCAATTCGGGAAGCCCATTTAAAGCACGGGATACGTCTATTTAACCTGTCAGTATGCACTAAGGGTAAACAGTATAACGAATCTCCATCTCACTTTGCCTATTTATTAGATAAATTGACTTACGAATTGGATATATTAATTTTTATCGCAGCAGGGAATATGCCTTATGATGATATCAACTCATTGCAAGCAATACCTAGTAAACGCCATGATTATCCTTATCACTTTTACAATCCACCAGAAGATTACACTGAATATCACAATTGCGTACATACCAATATATGTACACCGGCTGAAAGTATGAATAATATCACTGTTGGAGCACTAGCAGAAAACTATCGTGCGGACACAGAACCTCATTTAAGTTGGGATAAAAATTTACCAGCATATTATTCACGTAAGAACCATTATGATTTCAAACAACCTATTAATGGTGGACTGCTAAGTATTAACCACAGCAACAAGAATCTCTTTAAACCCGATATTGTTATGCCAGGTGGAGATCTGTTGGATTCAAGCTCAGGTATGCAGGTGGTTGGATTTGGCGACGTTGGTACAGACTTTTATGCTTTTGACTCCGGGACTAGTTTGGCCGCTCCTTTAGCAGCAAATCTTGCAGCCAAATTATTAAATATATATCCAGATCTTGCACTTCAATCAGTAAAAGCTTTATTGATTAATTCTGCTGAAAGCTATTCATCATCCTATTTGGATGAAATGATAGCAGAACGAAAAGATATTTTATCCCAAGATATATTTAGAAAAGACTTTAACAAATTGTTTAAAAGTGAAAAAGCAAGTATTTCAAAGGCTGTAATCTCAGCAAAAGATCTTCATCAAAATCTTTCCGGATATGGGAAGCCTAATGTTGAGCGATTGTTATATTCAAAAAATGATACGGTATCCGTGCTTATTGAAAATATCATTCAACCAGATCAACACAAAGTTATTTTATTGCATATTCCCGAATATCTATTAGAAGGAGATGGTAGTCAACGATTAGCTATTAAAGCCACATTATGTTTCAAGGCTAATCCAGCATGGGGCAATCATGTTGATTATAACCCCCTACATATATCCTTCAACTTTGTAAATTCTATTGTGAAGGACTCATTAGATGAATTGGCAGATATTTTAGCCGATCGTGATCATGTTCATTATGAGCGTTATTGGACGGATGAAATGCTTGAACTCCAGAAACGAAAAAATAATCGTGAACTGAGTGAAGAACAAAATAAAGAATTTAATAGGTTGAAAGGTGAAGTAAGAAAAAAAGAAGCAGGTGTTAAATCAACAATTCAAGAGTGGTCAGAAGACTTTTTTCCATTAGTAAATAAACCGTTGTCAAATCGACAACAGCATTCAATAACCATGAGCAAGGATGATATCAAAAAAATTGGTAATAAACTTGCTATCGTAATACGATGTGCTGTAAAAGAAAATTTACCAGTTGATTTGAAAGAGTGGGCTAGGATCACAAAAGAGCATCCATTCTCCCTAGCTTTATTTATAGAGGACAAATCGAAAATTGAAGGTGCAAACCTCTATGATAATCTTCAAGCATATAACCAAACAGAGGTTGTTACTAATAATTTGGCAGATTTAGATCAAGATTTGGAAGCAGAAGCTTAAGTATTAAAATAATAGAATTAAAATATAAAAAAAGCGTCGGTAGTTATTAAACTGCCAACGCTTTTTTTTCTTCTTCAAGCAGATCTTTCCAGATCTGTGTATCTATTTTCGGTTTCAGCGCCTTGACTGTTTTCATAGCAAACAAACTCCGTTTTATCGCGTTGATCAATGTTTTCTGTATGCTGTAGTAGGAGAGCCCTTTAGCACTCTCAATCAATTTAGTGAGTGATACCTTTTTGTCAAACCCAAACTGGTCTTCCTTTAGTACAAGGTTGATCAATTTTTCGATTTGTTCCTTTTCCGGCAGCTCCAATGAGATAGACAAGTCAAATCGACGCAATAGCGCTTCATCTAACATCTCCTTTTGGTTTGTAGCAGCTATGACCATACTGCTTTGAGGTAGGTAGTCAAAAAGCTGCAAAATGGTATTCACCACACGTTTCATTTCACCATGATCTTGGCTGTAGTCACGCACTTTACCCAGAGAGTCAAATTCATCGATAAATATGATGCAATCTTCCTGCGCAGCCTTACGAAATATCTTTGCAAGATTTTTACTGGTTTCACCTAACTTAGAAGAAACAATAGCACCAAGATTGACCACGATCATCATTTTCTTCAGTTCACCAGCTATTACATAAGAAGCCAAAGTCTTACCACATCCCGAAGGACCGTGTAACAATAGCTTATTCGAGATCGGAAGATTATACTTCTTCAATAACTCGCTCTGCTGATGTTCTTCCAAGAAATTAGCAAGTTGATCATGCGCCTGTTCAGTCAATACAAGATTCTTCAGCGAATAGTCCGAAGTCAACTTCTCAAGGATCAGCTCATCCGTTTCTCTATCCTGTAAACTCTGATAGTGAGTAGGAGAGCCTACCTTCATCAATTGATTATTTTGCTTACGGATCGAGTCCTTCAAAAGAGATTGCAATTGCAAGGCAAAATTTATCTTTTTGGTACTCTTATTATGCTCAATAAATTCGTTCAACGTAGACAATAGCTTGTCCTGGTCGTTTTCCAACCCAAACCGCGCAATGTCTTTTATGTAATCTTGTTGACTCATGATATTTATTGATATTTAAAAAGCAGTGCAAAAGTAACAAAACTAATGTTTCTGCTAGCACTATTTGATTTATTTAATTCAATATAGCAAATTTTATGCAAAACTGCTAGCAAAATTTTTTCTAATGGATTAGTATTAAAAATGATTAAAGGCTGTTTAAGAAATATTTTAATATAGAATTTTCTTAAATGTCCTTTATTCCGATATAAAGTGACTTTAATAGCTACATAAAGCTAAAATATATCTAATAAAAATAGTAAATTTTCTTGTCTGAATAGTTATTTGCTAAAGTTATCAACATTAAACTAATATTGATAACCAGTGTGATACATATATTGTGCATGCTAAAACCCATTTATTGATCACTTTTTTCCACCACTGTGGATAAGTCAAATTAAAGCTTCGAAATATAATTTTGATCTTTGTTAAAGAAATAAAGCCACACGCCAATGTGGCTTTATGAAAGGAACAGGTTCAGACCTTGTCTCAAATAACATTTCAAAGGTATAAATATAGTAGTATAATAAAAATATTATATGAAAATACTTTTTGAAAAATGACAATTGGTTTGGTTCCCTAAATAAAGAGAGTTGAGTAACCTCTTGACTCTTATTTCATTAAATGACGTATCTAAACAATACATCTTATTCCTTAAAACTAGGTTTTGAGGGAAAGGGGACACTGCATGCCTTACTTGCGGAACAGGTTCAATCGTTAACAATTTAAAAAGGAGGAAACTTTGAAATTATCAAGTAATCAACTGGATTTTGCATCTCAAAATCCCAAGGAAATGGCAAAAGCTTTAAAAGCAAAGGGCTTTATGCGAGGTGGCTTCAATAAAGTCACAAAAGAGATTTGTTTATCCTATGCTAAAGGTAATGTGACATTCAAAGATGCTTCTTATCTATTAGATATAAGGCTGTGCGATGAGTTTGCCAACAATGTTAAAAATGCTAAAAGGAGAGAGGCTTGTCAATTGGTATTGTCCAATTTCAAAGATTTCATACAAGAAGAAGGACTACAATGTTTAAAGAATTTCTCCATCATAAAAATTGACATGGGAAATAACAATTCCATAGGAGGGCAAAGCTGCGCTATTTTTCAAAATAAAGAGGGGCAATACTGTGGAGTGATTTTAACAGAACAAGAGTACAATTTTGCAAGTACATTGCGTATTCCTGTCGAACAATATTGGATTGCCAAGTATATGAAGCTTAATGATTCCAGTATGGTGAAAATCTATGTTTATAATACAGCAGAACATTCTTATCAATGGATACAGTATGCAGCAGATCGGATAGCAATTGCATTTAAGGATTCTAAAGCTGCTATTGAGCAGGTCGATATTGAGTTTAAGAAGATCGCCTAAATATGTTAATAATCAGGTCAATTAATTGACCTGATTAATTTTTAAACTCGTATTTTAGAGACAAGAAGTGAATTAATTAATTGACCATGTTTTATGCCCAAAATTTGATCTACTGTTTTTGCATAGGCATTAATAATACTGAATGAAAAAAGTTATAATTGCTGAAACAGCTTTAAGTAAACTACCTATTTATGAGGTTCTTGATTGGGAAATGTTTCAAACTTTTTCTCAAGATGTTTTAGGCTTACAAGAAAAGGTAATCGAATCTAGAGATTATCTTTCAAGAGGTAGTAAGCAAGACGGGATCGATGTGTATGCTATTGAAGCAAAAACTTCCAAAAAGGTTGTAATACAATGTAAGCTAGTAGAGAGTCTAGGTCCAAAGCAAATAATCGACATTGTCGACTTATTTCTTGAAGGTAAATTTGTGTCCGACACAAAACGATTTATTATCTGTACAAATCAGAATTTAGGTAAAACTGAAAGACAAGAAAGCATATTGGAGCAAGTACGCCAAAAGTTAAGAGTATATGATATTGATTTAGAAATTTGGGATGAAGGTGGTATATCGGTAATTTTTAGAAAGTTTAGTCATGTCTCAAGCTACATTGCACTTGTTCATCGTTATTTCGGTTCAGAGGTAGCGATCGCATTTTATGGAAATATTTGGTCGGACTATATTTTAAGTCTCAATAAAATACCGAAAAAGGATTACGCTGTTAATTTAGAACTTGTTGATCGTACCGTATCCAGTCATAATAGTTTAGAGGAAATTAAAAGTATTAGCCTATTATCTCTTTTAAACAATAATAGAATTACTAATCAAGGTAAAAGAATTGCCTTGCTTAGTATGGCAGGTTATGGTAAATCGTCAGAGCTCAGTCAATTATCTGCAACTTGTTCAAGTACAGATTGCTTTTTATATCCAGTACTTTTTATCTTAAGAGATTATAATGGTCAATCAATAAGCGATATACTATTTGAAATAATTGGACAGAACTGGGGAAATATAGAAAAACACAGATTACTTTTAGTTCTTGATGGATTGGATGAAATTATTGAAGATTACTTTCAACCATTTATTAACTCGCTAAATAGTTTTTTACAAGATAATAGCGAAGTAAATGTTGTTATATCGTCGCGATTTAATTTCTTAGCACCAGGAGAGCATTCTCAAATTAGAGGGTTTGACTTTTATACCTTGGATGAATTAACAAGTTCAGATATTGAGAGTTTTCTAATAAAATCTCTTGGGCAAAAATTAAATCTTTTTAGGACTGAAATAAAACGAATTGGATTTTCCGATTACATTGGGAATCCATTCTATTTATCTAGACTATTGAAAATACAAAAACAAATCTTAGTGGGTAAACGAAATGATTTTCCAAAAACAAAAGGAGAATTACTTAAAGATATTTTATTTGAAAGGTTGCAGGAGGAGGGTATAAGATATCGCGATAATTCATTAATAGACGTATTGTTCCAGTTAGCTAAGAAAGTAGCATTTTCCATGACTACGATGAGTTGGACATATTTTCCAGATACTGAACTTAAAAAAATTATTCCAAAAGTAGAGGGCCGTAATAACTTTAGTAAGTTTTGTGCGGTCAGCAAACGGATGACGAAGAATGCCTCATGGTCTTTTGAACATCGTAATATTCAGGAATATTTGACAGCAGAAGCATTGGCAGTTAGCACCATAGATAAAATTATCAACGCGATAACAATTGATGGACAGAAAACTAAGATTGCATCTCGATTTTTGAATACCGTATCTCTTCTATTTGAAATTCTTGAACCACAATCCACTCTTTTTACTCAACTTTTAGATTGGTTGATAAAAAATGAACCTGAAGCTTTAATTCGATTTGAAAGAGATAGGTTGACAAAAGAAAAAAGACAATCCATATTTAAGAAGATTTGGTACAATTACAAGGATGTAAAATGCTTACCATTCCGTGTGTCAGAGCAATTAAATTTAGAGCAATTGGCTACTTTTGTAGAAGTAGACGCCAATGTAGTACAATTTCTTTTACAAGAGTTGTCAGGCACCTTACAGGGTGATCATGCTTATGATGCACTTCATCTTATTGGTAAAGTGAACAAACCATATATTGTAAAAGACATAGTTAGGTCAACATTATTGAAGTTTTTAGCGGATGATATTTATGATGATTTTATCAAGGGTGAGATTATTTCAGTCTTTTTAAATTTGGGAATAACAGATCGAGTAGATTTTCAAAATATACTGTCTCATCTAAAAATAGGAACCGGGTTTTACATAAGAAAAGCCAGTATAAAATTACTTAATGGAACAAATTATTATAATGAGTATGCTGATTATATTATTGAAAGCATCATAGTTTTTGAAGAGGGGCAGAAGGAGGTAGTTTATGGAGGAGTTAATGAATTTCTTCGAAAACTCATTTCACGCTTTGACACTAAGACCTCAATAGTCAAAACTTTACACTACTTGATAAATAATCCGAAAAGAGTAAAGACATCATCTTCTAAAGGATTTCAGTTTGAAGAGCGTCATATTGCTAAGATATTAGAAAATGCGGTAATTTATAAAGATGAATTAATTGTTCTCTTATTATATAAGCTATTTAGAAAGATTGCCTTTAAATGGAGTAATAAGAATCTGATATCAGTTTTTGCCATATTTTTTAAGGAAGTAAATATTTCCCAAAGAATATTTACCAGCCTTTATAAGTGGAATCCTGATGTTATTGTTTTAAGCCATTTTTTAGATAAAGATAATTGTGATTTTTTGGTTAATGAATATCTTGATAAACATATTGCCAGCAATCAATTGAGAAATTATTTGTACTGGTCCACCATAAATAATAAAGAGATAAGTTTCTATTTTGATAATCTTGTAAATCAATTTGCTGTTGAAATTAAGACCGACGATGATATCTATTTCCCAGACCATGTTACGATTAAGGAATATATCGAAGCTAAAAACATTGAAATTTTATTAGACAAGCAAAGTTTATTTGCTGAGATACAGGTTTTGTTTAACTTGGATCAAGTTACGAAAATAGAAGATAATGATTTGTATGAAGGTAAGCTCTCTCATTACAGTGATTCCTTTGCATATAAAGCCATTCAAAAATATGTCTCCTTTAATGGGCCGGGAAGAACTTTTCGAAGTATATGTAGGCAGTATACAAATCAAGAATGGGAGTGGTTTAGGGTATCGTGTATAATCGAATTATTAGAGGATGAGAATAAAAAATCTGTACTAGATGCTCGCCTGTTGGATTTTATTGAAAATTGGTGTACTAATAAAGTTGCAACATTAGATTTTACGAAAACTTATACTGATAACCATGATGGTAGTTTTTCGGTTCAAGAAGAGCAATCTATTGTATTAAGGGTAGTTCAATTACTAAATTTAAAACTTTCAGACCATTTATGGTTAAAATTGCTTGTTGCAGATCATTCTGGTTTTTTTGATGAAGAAGGATCTTTGTCACTTATGGTTAGTTCTGGTGTAAAAGATAAAGGACTTTTAAAAACTACCATTATTGAGAATATACAGCAAGGAGCTTTAACAAGATATGTTTTATACAGTCATATAAAATTATGTGTTGATCTTGGTTTCGCAGAAATTTTGCCCGACATATTTAACTTGATTATAACATTATTAAATGCCTCCGATTCGGATAAAATAGAGTTAACAAAACATTATTTAAAACTTGGAGGTGAATCTTCTGATTTTTTACATTTTTTAGTACTTCAAGAAAATAAAGATAAGTGGAGCTTTAAAATTTCTTGGGGTTGGTATTTAGTTCAAGAATTAAAGACAGATTTTCCTGATAATGTTAAAGCGTTATTAATAAGTTATTTTGATAAAAGTGAAGAGTCATTTTCAAAAATGGTAGTCGCTCAGGAGTTAATTTCATTTGGTTATATTGATGCATTTTGTTACTGGCATGACTGTTTTTTAAATAAAGGAATATCATTTATTGGTGATGATTGGGGGACAGTTACAGAGGGCCTAAAATTATTGCCAAAAGATATTGTACAAAATTTATTGCTTGAGGCCTTGGTAAAATCGTACGAACGAAAGTTATATTCAGAACGATTTGAAACAGGTCATGTCAATGAAGTAATATTTGGTTGGTTGCAAATTCTTTCGGAAAATGATGAAATATTCTTCTTAGAAGTTTCTGAAAAGGTTATATCAATAGCAGCAAGTTTCGAAGATGAAAAAGCCGCTCATTCACTTCGATTTAGACATGAACGATTTAGTCAGGCTTTTTATAGCACTAAAACTAAAGGATTTTCTTTAAAGCGATCGATAGAGTTATATCAATCATTAACATAAAAATCGAATACTTTTTACACTTATCTCTCTTTTTTCACTATGAAAATTAGCGAGATGTGAATTTATAATTATGAACACTACAATGCAGACAACAGATATATTAAAGATACCACAAGGTTCATTAGAAGAAAGTTTTAACAATCACCTTGAAATAGAAAATAACTACAGAATATTATTTTCAGGACCATTTGGCCAAGGAAAGACAACTTTTTTAGATAAAGTATTTCAGGATCAGAGAGACAAATACGTAACTATTAAATTGTACCCAGTTAATTACGCTGTTTCTTCAAATGAAGATGTTTTTGAGCTTATCAAATTTGATATACTAACTCAGATAATTGGTTTTTATGGAGATGAACTCAATCTTGAAAACGAAGATTTTAGTAAGATACTTACTGCTCAATTATTCATTAGGGATAAAATGAATTTTGTACCGTGGCTGGAAAATATACTAGGATGCTTTGGATCCATTGGGAAGTCTGCAAAGGGTTTTCTTGAAGCAATGAAAAAAACAATTCAAGATTTTGAAGCGTTTCATCAGGAGGTACAACTAAATGAGGTAAAGGATATTGATGCATTTGTTGATAAACTCATTAATAGTCCAGGTTCTGCAATTGAAATGGATATTATATCCCAAATGACAAAAAAATTTGTAAACAGGTTAAAAGAAAACACAAATAAGTCTGTTATACTAGTAATAGATGATTTGGATAGATTAGATCCTGATCATATTTTTCGATTATTCAATGTTTTTTCTACACATTTTGAAAATATTGGTGAACATAGTTCAAGTTATAATAAGTTTGGATTTGACCGAATTCTATTTGTTTGTGATATTGAGAATATTAGAAAAATATACCGACATAAATATGGTGCAGGAGTGGATTTTAAAGGTTATTTAGATAAATTTTACTCACAACAACCATTTGATTTTGATAACCGGATATTTATAAATAATCATGTTCATCACATACTTGGTAAAGTTAAGGGTTTTGAAGAAAACGACATCTTTCAGCATAGTATAAGTGCTGTTTTTGAATGGATTCTCATTAGTTTAGTAAATAATCGCCAACTTAATTTACGATCACTTATACAAGTCTCCTCTGTCGATATTAAAGACATTGAAATAAATATTTCAAGTTCGCGATTAAAGTTGTCCGCTAAAGGTTATCCCGTTATATTTTTGCTTCAAGTATTATTAGGATATTATCCCAGTTTAGAGATTTTAAGTGAGAAATTGAATGTTTTAGCAAGCTTATATGATAGAAATCGAATTCATTCTCGCAATAATAGCTATAGAAATAGTTTTGGCACTGAGGTTATTTCTATGTGTATTCCATTTCTTATACATAATGATCATGGTTTCAAGAGAACTTGGGAAGATCATGTAAATAAAGTTTCCTACAGCAGCTTAGTTAAAGCGTATATTCATTTTAATACAAAAGAGATCTATGATTATGATTGTGTATCCTTTTCTTTTTCTAAAGCTACAATTGAAGAGTCAAGTGAAAGTGATATTGTAGAAATTAATCCATATCATACCCTTGATTTAGTGTTATTATCTTGTAAAAGGATCGGGATTTTAGATTAAAAATTGAAAACAATGGTTTTAAATGATAATGTAAAAATAAGTTATGAATTTTGTTAAACAAATTGAAGGTGCACTTATAACTATTAACCAGGCAAACTTTCAAGATCTTATTAATCATTTTTTATTTTTAAAAGGTTATGATTTTATCGGGGCACCTGGTTCTGTGGTAGGTAAGGAGAAGACAAGTAAAGGTGCTCCTGATTCATTTTTTATTCATGGAGATAAATATGTCTTTGTTGAGTGTACAACATTGCAGAAAGTTGGCACTTCAAAAACTTTTATCAATAAGCTACAGGACGATATTGAACATTGTTTTGATCAAAATAAAACCAAGATCACGATAGATAAAGTAGGGAAAATTATTATTGCTTGCAATGAAAAGATAAGTGCTGATGATGACCAAATCTTACGAAAATTAGTAAGTTCTATTAATCACAACACAGAACTCGAAATTTTCAATATCCAGAATCTTCCATTGGAAATATCCAGTTACCCTATACTTTGTCAAAATTATTTGCGGATTATCACCATTAAGGGGAATATCTTTAATCTGCAAGATTATTTAATTAAAACAACTAAAGGTTTACAACCATCCCTAATTAACCCTTTTATAGGGCGCGATCAGGAATTGGAGATGTCTATTGGATATCTAGAAAGAAATGATATCCTATTATTTACTGGTGCTGCAGGAACAGGAAAGTCTAAGTTAGCTATACAAATATTACAACATTTCTCAATAGATTATGTACCAATTGTTATCGAAGGTTCCGCAGTTCCACTATGGGATGATTTTACATATCTCTTTCAAAATGGGAAAAATTATATAATACTTTTTGATGATGCCAATAAGTCCCTTAAGAATGTTGAGTATCTTCTTGACTTTATCCAAAAGCCCAAAAACTTTGAAATTAAACTGATTATTACTGTACGAGACTATGTAAAAGGACAGATAATGAATTCTTTGTCAAATATAAGATTTCAAGAAGTGTATATTTCTTTTTTTTCGGAAGAAGACATCAAAAGAATAATTGTATCGGTTATTCCACCTTTGGCAAATCATTATTTAATTAGACAGAAGATAATAGGTCTATCAAAAGGAAATGCACGAGTAGCACTAATGGCCGCAAATTCACTTAGATCGCATGCTGACATTAAATATTTAGAAAATCCTGTAACGTTATATGAGCGTTATTTCGAAAAAATTTCTAATGAATTGGATTCATTTTCTCAATCTATAGCAATGCAAGTCTTATCTATTATTTACTTTTTTGGTTTTCTAGATAGAAATGATACCAAAAAGAAACAAATATTGGAAACTGATTTTGGTCTGAATTGGAATGATATCTGGACAAATATTGAATCTCTACATTACCATGAATTACTTGAATTGCATTCAAATAATCTAGTGAAGGTTTCAGATCAAGTACTTGGTACTTATGCATTTTATAGATGTTTCGTGGATAAAAAACATCAAACTATTGATTATGCAAAATGGATCTTAGCCTTTATGGGAAGCCATATTTATAGGATCAAACTTTCCTTAGTCGATATTAATAATACTTTTTCATACCAACATGTAAGTGATTTGGTAAAACCTCATCTAGATATTGTGTCAAAATCGCTTAGTGACGACGACAGCAAGTATAAGTTTTACTCCACATTTTGGTATTATTTAAGTTATGATACATTGATTTTTATACAATCTGATATTCTTAATGAAGGTGAAGAAAAGCAGGGAGCAGAATTATCATTTCTTTATAAACGTAACCATCACTTCAGTCCTTTGAGGCCATTGGACCTACTTGTTGAATATTGGAATCATCCTGATGAATTGATGTTTACTGCTGTAAAATTAGGCATAGAGTTAGTTATTAAGAAGCCTAATAGATTGCCTGAATTTCTGAAATATATTGATGATTATTTTAAAATTAAAATAGAGGATATACACGGAGGTTTTAAACGACAACATTTACTAATTGACGGTTTGTCAAAATATGACAACGATAATATAGAAGGTAAGATTGCTAAGGGTACTTTATTAAAAGTTGGCGAACAATTTTTAGGTTGGCATTTCAGTCAAATACAATCTGGTAAGGGATCAAAATTTACAATTTTAAATTTTGATTTATATTATAATAACCAATTGATGACATTAAGGGGAAAGGTTCTAGATTATTTATATCGAAATTTCGATTTCGATGATGCATTAACGAATAATCTTCTGGGAAAAATAATAGAACCAGGAGCTAAGATTGATGATAATATTTATAAGGATGAGCTACCTATTTACAAGAGTTTGATTGATGATAAATTAAGTAAAAAAAATTACTTTCATTGTAGTTTTGTTAAAAAGATATCAATAAAAATTGAAAAGATACAGGGTGATTATCCCTTAAACTGGAAACTATGGGTCGAATCTGATATTATGAATCTAGCCGATTTATTCGATTATAGTTATGAGCGAAAGGCAATTGATAGAGTAAAAGCTGCAGAACTTAAAAGTCTGGAAATTCAAACAATAGTTTCTGGTAAGGTGGAATGGGTTGAATTAGAGCAGTTTATTTATGGAGTAGATGATTTATATGATCAACAGCAGCAGACGTCAATATGGAAATTTCAGAATGCTCTATCGTTAGTTTTTGGAGCTATTAAAAATCCACTTCATTTAAAAAGAGCATTAGAATTATATGGAGAGGGGCAGTTTGTGTCAACTTTACAAAGTTGGGTGATTTCTCGGATTTTACAGGATAAAATATTTTCTGTTGCAGAATTGATTACAATATTTAGTTGTTATAGTATTGAAAGCAAGAATTATTGGACGATTATTTTATTGGATAATATTTCAGATGAATTAATTGACTTGCAGTGTTTAGAACTCTTAATGGATATATTTGAAAATTCTTCTACTCCATTACCGATTATAAATATAGCAAATTATGCTCGATATAAAGAGGTGTTTAAAGAATATAAATTGCGGGATAATAATAGCAACGCAATTGGCCATAATATTATTACTTATCTGACTGACATACTTTTGAAAAAAAGTAATAAATTTAGTATTTATTTAGGTTATGAATTTTGTCAGGAGTGTACGTCATATTTCAAAAATCACATCGATTTGTTTAAAACAGCATATCTCTATTTGAAAGTAAATTACGGCGAAAATTATGATCATGATGGTAAAGAATTGGAGGCTGTCTTAAAATATGCCCCAGAATTTGTAATTGAATGTGTGGAAAATGGTTTTTTTGGATTAAATTTTGGAGAAGGTGATTTTCCTTTCGAAAACCTAGTATTAGATCCAATTTGGTCTTTGTTAGATTATAAAAGAATAATTGAAGAACTATTTTTATCATGTTTAAAACAACATAAATATCTATCAATTGATGAGAGTGCTTGTCGTATTTTTATCTTTCAGGTACAAGATTCAAATTTTGAATTAAAAAGGAACGATTTTTTCCATCATTATATACAAAAATACAACAGTAATCATGATCAAATGGTACTTTTATTAACTGTTATCTATAGGGTGGATCGACATAGGTTTATTGAACATTTAAAATCTTTTTTGCTTTTAAATAATGACGTAAAGATCTTGAATGATATAAATTTCGATAGGGTAGAGGAGTGGACAGGAAGTAAAGTGCCTGTGTTGCAGAAAAAGATTGATTACTCTATTAATTTATTGACAATGATTAAATCTTTACCTGATTTATTGGATTATTTTGCGCATATTAAATGTGTTGAAGATCGAATTCATTATCTTAAAGACGAGATTGAACAAGAACTGCGAGATGATTTCATTGATAACATTTAACATGATTTTAGACATACTTTAGTAAATTATTACTGATAAAGCAATTTTACCAGTGATAGCCAAAAATAAACAAAACTTAAATGAGTGAATTCATTATTAAGCATAAAGAAATATTAAACCTACTTGCTAGTATCGGCACGTTTATATCTGCGATAATTGCTAAATATTCCGGAGAAAGTACACCACCCATTCCGAGTGAAAGTGCACCAGTTTTAAAGACCAATAATTCGAGCCTTATGCCACTGGATTTATATTAACTTTTTCAAACTTAGTTATTTTTTTTCTTTCTTAAAGACTTGCCCTGTAACGGTAGCCTGTGAGATGAAGCTGTCAATCTGTCCATTATAGCATCCGCAAGAGTTGGTTCATCTATAAAGTTGTACCAAGCCTCGACTGGTAGCTGTGATGTAATAATTACAGAGCTGTTACCGTACCTGTCTTCCAAAAGGTCCAGAAGTGCAAGTCTAGTGTCTGCATCGATAGACTTAAGCCCGAAGTCATCCAGTATGAGTAGTTTTTGATTTGCAATACCCTTTATCCATTTCAGGTAGGTTCCATCTAATCTTGTCTGAACTACCGTATCCATGAATCGGTTCATTCCAAAGTATAGCGTTCTGTAACCAAGCAAGCAGGCAGATCTTCCAAGCGCACATGCCAGAAAGCTTTTGCCCGATCCTGTTGAACCGGTTATCAGGACATTTTCTCCTCTCTGTATGAATGTTCCGTCAGATAACCTGAGGATCATTTCTCGGGTTATCCCTCGCTCAGAACTGCAGAGTATCTCCTCAGGTAGTGCATTATATCTCAAGCGACTGGCTTTTAGATATTTTTGTGTTCTTCCATGTTCTCGGTATTCAACTTCTGCATGTACCATTGAGCCAAGCAGTTCATGGATGTCCTGTAGCTCATGTACAGGTAAAAAAGCGACCGCTTCATAACGTTTGGCCATCCCGGCCAAACGTAGCGATCTCAGCTGTTCGATTGTCTGATCTATATTCATATGTTTCTTTTTTTATCTGTACTCATCCGCACCTCTGATGTTTTCATGCGCGGGAATACTGTACTGTGATTTTCTGTTATTGTCGTTTTCCAGCAGATCCATCTTATTGTCAATAATATTTTTGATGACCATATAGTTGAAACGATGTCCTTTCAAAGCCCTTCGGCAGGCATTCTCTATGCGATCTGGGTAAAGTGAAGCTAAGCGCAGAAGCCCCTGACAGGATTGATAGGACTGATCTATGACCAGTTTACTGTCCATGACCTTCTGAAAGTATTCCACGGTTGCAGTTCCATATTTTTCTGCTTTTGTAATGTAATCCTCCGGATTCCATAATGAACTGTCGTACATATGTTGGTGGTTCGGGGGACGATGTTCCGCAACAGT
Organism: Sphingobacterium sp. MAE; assembly: GCF_056711605.1. NCBI lineage: Bacteria > Pseudomonadati > Bacteroidota > Sphingobacteriia > Sphingobacteriales > Sphingobacteriaceae > Sphingobacterium > Sphingobacterium sp. MAE. The sequence continues at coordinate 2,514,710 of NZ_CM160044.1, forward strand.
CGTATACCCATGTTTTTTATAGCTACGTTTATGTAGAGCAATACGCTTGTTATCGCTGTATATCTCAACAATATCCGTACAGTAGATGACAGTAACCTTACTGCCTATATAGCGATAAGGTACGCTATAGAAATGCCAATCCTCACCCAGTACAATATGGTAGTTGCTCTGTATCTTTCCCTTTGTATAATACTTAATAATATATCTTGTTTCCGGTAGAGGCTTTAACAGAGCTTTTTCCTGACCTTCAAAGCGTTCTTTTCTGCTGAAGCTTTTACGCTGGAAGTTTTTTTCGTGGTGTTCATTGAGCTTTTCCCGGATTGCACCGTTTAGCGAAAAGAGGCTTGTGTAAGTTTCATTTCTTAAGGGTGCGTACACGCGGAGATAGGTTGTCCTTACTCCACCTTCCACGGATGGTTTGTCTTTTGGCTTTGCTGGACGTGCTGCCAATAGCGCAATACTGTTATGGTTTGCCCACTGTTCCAGCATATTTGCAAATGTTGGCTCGTAACGGTTGCTACGGATTACCCATTGCTTCATGTTGTCTGATTTTACCGAAAGAGGTACACCTCCGAAATAGCTCAGAGCATTGTTCAGTGCACGTACAACTTGCGGTAAAGAAGCATTAGGCAGGGCTTCAACGTAGCTATAACCACTAAAAGGTAAAACGGCGACAAATACGGGACATTCGACGGGTTCACCGCTAATGCTATCAATATAATGCAGTTTATCTCCTGCAAAGTCCACCTCTAAGAGCTTTCCTGGATCATGTTCGAAATGCATGGTGGCACTACGTTTACGGATGTGTTCCTGCAGCAGTTCACAGAATCTTGAATACCCAAAGCCATCGGGATATTCTGCAATGTACTCCTGCCATAGAAGCTGCCGGGTGACGCCCACACGGCGAAGTTCAGAAGTCAGGTATTCGTAGAGTGACTCCAGGTGCAATTGTCGGGGATCTTTATTTAGCTCTTTCTTATCGGCATTAAGGTATGCATATAGCTCACTGTCATCAAATAGAAGCAGTTCTTGGATACTCATTCCACATGCGGAAAACCGTTTCATATATCCGGCAATTGTACGTCTATTGATACCTGTTTCTTTTTCAATGGAACGTTGTGAAAACCCACGTTCCATAAAAAGTAATAGCTGTTTTATCTTTTGCATACTTAGAGGTTTGTTTGCCATATCTTAGGAATCTAACTGATACCTAACTTAGCAATCTTTTTTTCTCAAAATATCCAGTGGTGTACTTTGCTGCGGAATAATTGGTGTACTTTGTGTCGGAATGGCAGTTGTCGAAGAAAATATCTTAAACGACAGTACCCATCAAACAACCCCTAAATAACCATCAAAAGTGGTGTACTTTGGAGCGTAATAACTGGTGCACTTTGAAGCGGAACAGTGGTGTAGTATGGTGCGGAATATTCAATTGCACTTTATACGCTTCTAGAGGTCAAAAATCAGAGACTTTCAACATATAAACCCCTAATATTATTAAAATCATTTTTAGTAACTATTCATAAAAGCCCATTGTGTTTAGAAACAGATGAATTACTATTGTTTAAAGCGGAAAATTTCAATGAATATAAAGATGATAAGACTCAAAAAAAAGAATTTGGAATTTCCTCATTGTATAAAATTGAAAACTTAGGTTTTGGAATTGCGAAAAATATAAAGGTCACATGGAAATTTGAGATGGAAAAGGCTTTGCAATTATTGGAAAAAGAGTTTACAGAAGATTTTTACTTTAGTGAATATAAACCTTTGAAATACTACCTTTTAAAGAGGAGAAGTAATGATAATTTTCAGATGACATTTATTAATGAAAAGAGGATAGTACAAACAACAGATTATATAACACCCATAAATGTAAAGGAACATACACATTATCATTCAATACCAAGAGAGATAACTATTTTGCATTTTTTATATTATATTTTTAAGAATAACTTAATTAGAGAAATTAATGAGAATAGCTATAATTTTGATTTTGACGATTTTCCAAAAGTTGAAATGAATGTCGAATATTACGACTTGAACAATAAAAAATATACCAACAAATACAAGTTCAAAACTTCAATTATTACTACACAAATCGAAGATAAAATAGATATGAATAAGGAGTTTGGCTATTTATTATTTGAGCTAGAATAATAGTATATGGAAATTCCTAAACAATAAGTAGAAGCTGCCATGAATGTAGTTAAGAACCAGATACAAATCAAAGAGAGTGTAACTTAAACTGTGTTAGGGTCTCATAGATTTTATCCTATCTGCGTAATCATTTTCGGTTCTACAAGTAAGAATATATAGGGATAGAGATGCGAAAAAACTAAAAGTAGTAATTAAACAAATTTGCCACTTATTATCTGTAACTACGAAATATATATTTGTCAAAAATATTACAAAAAATGCTGCACTCATAATGTAGCGCATCATGACTAAAACAACATAACGCTCAATAAAATGAATATAAGTGTCTTTTTCAATATTATATATTTTAGGAAGTAAGCCGGAATCGACTTGATAATTAAATTTTAGTAACTCCTTTATTTTTCCTTCCAGAACAGTTCTTTCGAAAATACAATAAAATATGGCCATACAAAAATGGCCAAAAACATAAGCTATAATTATTAAGGGTAGATAAAACTCTTTAGGATTCAGAGTTTTCATTAAAGATGATTCAAAATAGAAATAGTCAAGGATATAGATATTTATTAGTATTAAGGTGCCATTTAAGACGTAGATTTGAAGCTCTCTAACTATGTGATTAAATGCCTTGAAAATTTGTTCGATTGTTTTATCCATAATAAAATAGGTATAGTACTAACTTTTGATTAAAAAGGCAAATTGTTATCATCTTGAATAGTTGTAGGTGGCGATGAGGATAATCCTGTATTTTTGTCATAGTTTTTTCGCAATAAAGCTGCTATAGTATTTGTAAAACTCTCTTTTTCATCCTCATTTAAAGAATTGTATAGATTTGATAGCTCTAATATGACAGTATAGGGAATGTCATTGTGATGGCTATCTCGAATTTGAATTTGATTTTCCGGAAATAGTGTGTCTAATGTTATAAATTTAGACCACTTAAAATTTTTGACTAGTTTATTTAGACCTTTCAACCAATTTTTTGTAAAATTTATATCTGGTTTTTTATTAAAATAAAAACGCTGGTGAGACCATGAACTTCCGTCAAAATCGCTGTAAACTTCATAATTACAGATACTATCGATTATATTATGAAGTTTATCTTGCAATTTTTCTAAGTTATCAATTTTAATATCCATTATTAAATCGTTAACATTCAATGTGATATTTCCGTCTTCACTTGAGGTTCCAGAACCTATTAGTTTGTTTAAACTTTTTTCTATGTGATCTAATTTAACCTCTAAATTATTTACTTGAGCAACCGTAGCATTTCTTTTTGAGGTAAGTGCTTCATAAATTAAACCTGCCCATTGTTTTTTTAAACTGCTTTTGATATCAGCAAAGGATTCAAATGTATTTCGAGAATTTCCTTCATTGAGTTCATATACTACATCCAAAAATGGGAAAATGTATTTGTATGATTCTGAAGGAAAATAATATTTTTTATTAAAGTCATTACGGAGCTGAAGTGATTGATTTTCAACTTCACTTTCGTCAATATCGTTTTTTCTGAAAAATTCAGAAATATAACTGTTGAGTGCTCTTTTATAGTTGTTGTAGTCGTAATCTACAAACTTATTTATAAATAGGTGTTTGTTAATTTTGTGATTCAGGGCTTTCCTAAATTCTTGCAATGTAACACTATCTGGAACTTTATTTCTAGAGCTTTCTTTATGATAAAAGCTACCGTAATTATTACCAATAATTAAAATAAATAACTGACATTTTGGTATTTCATCAAGACAGGAATCTTGAACATGTTTATCATAATCATAAAATATATCGTCAAATTCACTCAAAACAGCTTCGTAACCATATTCTTGAATAAAGCTTCGTAATTGAAATCGGATTTCTTGTAGATCATAGCATGTTGAGCTAACAAATATTCTAGGTGTGGCCATTTAAGAGGTTTAATTTATCATTTAATAACGAAGATGTAAAATATTTAATATAAATGCAACTGAAAAATATTTAAAATATGCTTTTTATCTCCTTTTACGGTTTCCCGTATACTAAGCATAATAAGATTACTTATCATTGCGCGCAATCGCAAATTACAAAGCTATTTTGCTTTTAATTTTTTATTCTAGTTTATATTGTATCTGATTTCTAGATATCCATTTTGTTTTTTAGAAATCCGGACTAAATTATGAAAAGAATCTTATATCTACTTCTGTTGATGTTACTATCATCTGTAAGTATCCCAAAAAATCAAACAGCTTAAAACTGGACATAAATGTTTAGATTTAAGTAATAAGATGAAAAAGACACGTTTTACAGAAACACAGATTGTAAGAGCTCTCAAAGAGGGAGAAGAAGGTAGAAAGAAGGATGATATCTGCCGGGAGCTTGAGATTAGCAAAGCCACCTTTTATAACTGGAAAAGCCGTTACGGTGGCATGGAAGCATCTGATGTCAAGCGCCTGAAGGAACTTGAAGAAGAAAATGCACGCCTGAAAAAGATGTTTGCCGAGCTGAGTATGAACCATGATATCCTAAAAGAAGTCATCACAAAAAAAGGTTGGGGCTCCGGCAACAAAAACAGTTAACTCAGGAAATTGTCCTAGATCACGGTTTGAGTGTCGCCGGAGCCTGTAAATTGAGACTCGTTCAAAACTATCTCAATTATTTTTATTTTCATTTTCATTTACTTTCTCTATCTCTGCTGCTAAGTTCTCCCATTTATTCAAGAAAGATCGAACTATCATCCTTAGAAAATCTGAAGGTTAAATTTTAAGTCTTTTAACAAGGTCAATGCTCGGTCAAAAGCTATAAAAGTAACAAATGATTGTAATATGGCTTTATCTTTTGTGTCACTTTCACTATACCATATAGTTTCAAAGGATAGGTAGTTGATTGTGAATAGCATTCCTTAATTTGATCATAAGCCAAAATAAAAGTCTGTGAATTTGATTATTAAATAGAACAGCAAAAAAGACGCTGGTTGTTAATGTGATATAGAATCTAGTGTCAGGATTTTGGTAGATATACCTGTGTCGTCCTAGAAAAACTTTACAGTTGAGAAGTGGCGTGTTTATTGTAAACTTTTAAGTGCTTATTTTTTTCCTGAAACACTGATATGATGCTGTAGTTCTGCGACTCATCAGGATTTTGTTCTAATTATTGGACAAATTTTTTGAAATTGTAAAGTAGGGCATTAAAACCGTCAAGTTCCAAAATCTCTGAATAACCCACCCAGTCTGCAATACTCGATAGACTAATTCATAGTTCATATCGAATTGAACTTAAAGGCGAAAGTGTAAGAAAAAAGAAGTAATATTGTCAGGTCATCAGTTGGACTGAAAGAATACCCAATAGAGGGGTTCAGTATGTTCAGCGGAGCGGTCAACATCACCATTATGTAATAATAATGATTTGAAATAGCCTAAGCATTACCTTAAAATGAGCACTACTACATTTAACCCTATATCGACAAGCGGAGTCGGATTCCGCTTAGAACATTATGTGCAGGTTTCATATATTGCATCTTTGATAGTCGGCATACCTGTACCATTTTCAGATAGATTAGAAGTTACAGAACTTGGTTTTCAGGCTAAACACGTTGTAGAAACCGATGATTTGCTCGTTACGTTGAAAAATGTATCAGGACAACATAAGCATTATTTACAATCCAAAAAAGGCTTTGAAATCAATAAAAATGAAACATTTGAGAAAGTCATACAGCAAGCATATATTGATTTTACGAGCGGTGTTTTTGACCCAAGCCGTGACAAATTTATTGTTTTTACCGATGCACTAAGCAAGGTTGATGCCGATGATGCCATAGGTGTGCTTGATTGGTCTCGTTTCAGCAAAGATGCTACCGACTTGGCAAATAAGCTCAAACTCAACAAAGCAAAATTTAACAAATACGGATACTTTAAAGATGCCCTTAACAAAGCGGCTGGAGGAGCTGTTGGCGCAGATGACATTTGGAAGTTTTTAAAGTGCTTCTATGTAAAAGCTTACGACTACCTTGCAATTCCCAGTAAAGATCAGGAAGTTCTTAAGTGGTTTTTAAAGCCGCACCTACGCCAAGCGATTACGCCAGATGACACACTTTTACGTTTATTGAATTTTGCGGAACAATGTAATCAACATGGAGCGACATTAACTATTGAGAATGTTCCCGATGATGTAAAAGCGCTTTTCAGCGCCGACGAAAGCAACAAGTTAAGTGGTGAATTACAGGAGCTGTTAAAGAAAAGCCATAGCTTGGTTTCAGCTATAGAGAATCATATTGATGACTATCATATAAGCCGTGATAGTTATTTTCCTGCGATAGACGATGCGATAAGACGCTATCAGATAATAGCGCTTACAGGAGAAGGTGGTGCTGGCAAGTCAGGTGTTATTAAGGATTATTTAAACGGCGTATATGGGAGTGATATCGGCTTTATAGCACTAAAGGGTGATATTTTAGACAAAAGCAGTATAGCCCAAAGTTTAGCCGAAATAGGTGTGCACAGTGACATAGAAACACTTTTAAGCCAGTGGCAGCATCTATCTAAACTGATTATTTATATTGATAGTTTTGAGAAATTATACGAAAGTGATTATTCCGATGCGTTCAATGAATTACTAAGGAAAGTTCGTGAGCGAAAAAATATCACAATTATTGTTACTTGTCGAAGTTATGCCTTTGAAACGCTAAGGAAGAAGTTTCGCATTAAAAACGAGGAAATATTCAATATTATCGTTAGCCCGCTTTCACACGAGCAACTTGATGCATTTGCCGAGGCAAAGCCAGAAATTTCCGGCTTGCTGACCAATCCGAAACTCCTACAATTACTGTCTTTACCGTACTTCCTTAGTCAAGCTATTTTTCTTGCTGAAACGTTTGAAGATGCTCAAACCATCACTGAAGGAGAGTTCAAAAAAGCTATATGGGAACGGGTAGTTGAAAAGAGGGGACATGGCAAGCTTGGTCAAAGTGCGAGGCGAGGTTCTATTTTTAGCAAGCTTGTACTTAAACGTGCGATTGAAAGACAGGCTTTTATAGGGTGTGATGAAGGCGCTCTGGAATTTGCTGAAGAACTTACAGCTGATGGTTTGTTATTGAAACATCCTTCACAGTATCAGTATGCACCCAAGCATGATGTACTCGAAGATCTCGTAGTAAGTCGCGATTTGCAGGCGCGATTTGAAGTAAAAACCGATACAGCACAATTCCTGGCTGACATTGATACCAGCCCGGTAATCCGTCGCGGTCTGCGAATATGGGTTCAAGAACTTATGTTGGCCGAACCAGATGTAGGACGCCGCTTTCTTACGGAAACACTTAGTATCGGGCATGCAAGTCAATCACTTGTGGAAGAATTGTTAATCGGTATTCTTGGCTCTGAACAGGCATTTGAATTAATGGAAATAAATGAGGTATCGTTGATTTCTAACCATCTGACGCTGTATTCTAAATTATTTAACCTGGCGAAACTTGCATACGCGCTTCCACAGGCTCTGGTTGATAGCAAAATATCATTAGTTACGTTTGGACCCGGTTGGAATGCACTTGTCAAATTTCTTGGCAAACATTACGAATCACATAAAGAAGATTTTGATAGCCTGTTGTTTGATTTACTGCAACATTGGAAAGCCCAGTTCAAGCCACAAGATGAACTACCAAGCGAGTCTGAAATAGTTGCTCGAATTTGTTTGAATATTTTGAATTCTATTGGTACTGATCATTTTACATACAAATTGAATGATTTATTTGAGGTGCTGTTTTGGGTAATCCCATTTGCGGAGCCTGAAATTGGAATTTTCATAGAAGAAATAAAAAATATAACTGTTGCTCGTAAATTCGATGGTGGTTATCCCGTGAATTTTGTAAAATCTGTAAATAAGTTATTATTGAAAGAGCCGGAAAGTATTGAAAAAGTATATCGATATTTTCCCGATAAGATTATCGAGATTGCTCGATCAGAATGGTTTAGCAATAAAAACCCTCGTCTAGAAACTTCTCATTATATGGAAGCCAGCTTCGGGCTGGTAGATTACCCATATGATTACTTTAGTGCAAGTGCTTTTCAAACGCCATTTCTCTATCTGTTCAAGTATCATTTTGACACAGCTTTGGACTTTCTTATTGAAATTACCAATCGGGCAATGAAGTTTTATAAGCTTTCCGATTATGCGAAAGACTTAGCCTCGTTAATAATTAGGTTGGATGATGATCAAGAAACGGTACAGTTAGGTAATTACGATTTATTTTCAGGATACAGGGGTGAAAGCCGAGTTCCATATTTGATACAGTCGTCACTAATGGCGCTTGAAACTGTTTTATTAGAACGAGCGGCCAATGGTGATAAGTTGGAAGAAGTATTTAAAAAAATCATGCTACAGGCAGAAACGGTAATGCTAACCGGAGTATTGGTCAGTATAGCTACAGCTTATCCGTTTACATTCGGAAACGAGATCGATGTGTTGTTTTCGGTACGCGAATTTTTTAGCTGGGATTTAACTCGTTTTTCTTGTGATTATGGCGGGCGTCACCATTCATCCACGATGGGAAATGATCATTATTATACTGGAGAACGCCATCGTTCAAATCAGTTGTTACACCGGCAGCGACATATGGAAATGCTAGTTACCCAACGTCAACTTTATTTTACGGCTCGTATAAATCAGATTATTGACCAGCATTTAACTGAAGCTGATAAGGGTGATTTACTTTGGAGACTGGCATTAGCCCGCATGGACATCAGAAACACCGAACCCGAAATTAATGAAGATGAGCAACGGATAGAATTTATTCCAAAACCATTGCCGGAGGATCTGCAAAAGGTTGTGGATTCAGCTGCCGAGTACAACCATGATACAAATGCTATAAGCGTCCATCTTTATGCAAATAAATTGCAAAAAGATTTACAGTCAGAGACACCACTCGTTGATGAATGGCGGGTCAACTATAAAAAATTATTAACAATAGATTTTAGCCAAGTATGGCTTTTTAACCGCCCCGATATAGAACTTGCAACAGCCGGACTGCGTTTTTTTGCTGAGCAGTTAACAGAAGAAGAGCTTGAATTTTGCTTAAATAAGATTATCCCGGAGTTACAGCCAATAACTGAATCGGCAAAATCTGCCGCTACAAGAGCAAGTGAACGGGAAGATGGAGTTATCACCAGAATACTACCTGTTTTACTCAGCCAAAAATGTGCGGAGAAATGTAATATCCAGGAAGTAAAGAGCACGATTGAAACCATATTGCTATACGGTTATGATGAGACATTTTCACAACTTTTATTAGCGCTTCGAGAGTGTGGATGGACGAATGATTTTGATTTTGCTAGGCAATGTTTCCAATTATTGCTCAAAAAATCATTTTACAAAAATCCACCACTCAAACCTATCCATAATTATAAATTGAACCAGGATGAGCAAAAGGCTTATGCTGAGGAATTTGAAAAAGCAATTAGAGATGATCAGGATATTGAAGCTGTAGATATCGATCTTGGTAAAGCGGAAGGCTTGAAGCTCATCCAGGCATTGTCTGCTGTTCCGTTGAACATGCTTGCCACTGATTATTATCCATTTTTGGAAACCTTGATAACGCAATTGGAAAGTTACTCCAATCTGGAAAGTTATTCAGAGACACATTTTAAGAGTGTATTAGAACAGTTATTGGTTGATCATCTGTTAAGTGATCAAAATGAAAATACCGTTCGTTCTGCTTATAAATTATTGATGCTAATCGTGAAACAGCCCAAATTATTAGTAGGGGTTTATGAACTCATGACCGCAATCGCACATGATACAGATTATCCACTTCAATTCTGGAGACAGTTACAAATTGTTCTTTACTATGTTGTTGAAGTTAGCCCCAGAATTATGTTGTTGAAGATAATATTTCTTTATTCTTTGCGACACCCGGAAACTGCTCGCAAAATATCTCCGACACCTGAAAATCAAATGATTTACGAAACACTAACCAAGGAAAAAGGAATGGCTGATAGAGATTTGGCAACGGATTTATTCCGTTTTCTTTCCGGAGTTGGTTCAACTTACCAGCCCAAGAGTCTTGGCTGGCTCATGATTAGTTTTCCTGATACCGCGTCCTATACTAAGAACTTAGATGTGAAAGCAGTTGCGGCAGCGGAACTTTACGTAAAACAGGTTTACGATGACCATCTAAGTTATTTGAGGGTAAATAAAGCAGCAATGGATTACTATTTACTGATGCTTAATGCTCTTATTCAAGTCGGTTCAAGAGAAGCTTATCGTTTAAGGGACATTATTATTTAATTTAAGTATCGGTTCGAAGTCTATAGCCTTACTTTGAAACTTAAAAAGTAAGGCTATAGTATGACTATTTTATTTGGCAAATATTTAATTAGGTTATAGAGAAGTAAATTGTTAGCGAAATTGGAGTATATTACTGTAGTTTTCTTTATTAATGGAATCTATTATAATCCTGTGGAGGTATACTATGTATTTCTAGACAATCATCGGATATTGCCATTACAATATTTTTAAACCATCTTGACGAAGTGAAAGTTCTTATCTGTTTGCATTCTATTTCACTTAAAATGTTTATTTGGCCATTTTTTACGAAAATTATTTTTTCAAAGAATTCATATAGCGTACCTCCGGGGATGGTGTGGGCTGACAATGGATATCCTAATTTCTCCAAATCGAAAGATAGTTGCCCAAAGCTTTTATATTCATTTGTCTTAGAAAAAGAGTTAAAATATATTTTTCCAGATTCTGAAATGTTAAAAGAATTACGTAAAGAGTTAAATGAAAATACTATTTTTTCTAAATCATTCCTCTTTGAAAACATTTCATTAAGAGTAATTGGTTCTGTTCCAATTTCTTTTATTTTTCGATTCATATTTGACCCATCATCTATACTGAAATTTAAAGCATCATTGGTTTGTTCTTCCGTTTCATTTTCGAAGAAGTCGCCTCCAGTTGAAGAGTCGTAGTTGATAAAGTTGTATTCGGCCCAACCTGTTCTTAAAGATGAAACAGCTATTTGTTTTTCACTTAATTGCATTAGTGCGTTGTGGTTATCTATTGAACCTACAAATAAACCGTCTTTTTTTTGTGCTAATTAACACTTTACCAGCCCTTGGATTCAAATTGATGGATTTGCTGTCAAAAATTCTTTGAAAACCGTTTGATGCACTTGTAACATTCTCTCCATTTATGTCAAGTTGACATTCGAAAAGTCCATCTCTGTTGGCTAAATAAGCTCTTTGAGCATATATGATGAAATCTAAAGACTCATTTTCGGGAAGTTTACAAATAAATGTAAGATCTTCATCTTTAATATGAAATTCAATTTTTTCATTCTCCATCATGTTCCAAAACGAAATAAAACCAGTTGCATTATTTGTTTTGGAATTAAACTCATTGTAGCTAGGAAGTGTATCGTTACTAAATAGAACCTTTTCCAACCAATAGTTTATTAAAGTATTTCCGTTTTGAATATACTTTTTGAATAGCTTGTCGTTATCAATAAATTTTAAGTCTCGATCTCCTGTTAACATAAACAGCTTTCCCATGTAGAAATATGAGTCTGAGATATCATTTGATATTTTAATTGTGATAGGTTTCATATTTTCTTTCTTTCTATTCTTCTACGGGTTGTTTTTGAAATTACAGATTGTTCAACCATAATATCTAATAGATCGTCTGACGGGGAATTATGCTCTTCATGACAAGTTACAGGATATCCATGCCAAGGATCTGACGTATTTTGTGGACTGGGAAATTTAGCTATGCGCTCACTGTTTCTGCCAATTATTTCTGCTGCATCGTTCACAAGAGCGAAATAGCAATTGTTTTCATTGCAAAATAGTTCTTTTGTTGGGCTTTCAGCTATTTCAAAAATAGATAACTCTTGGCTCTCCTTTATTAGCCATTTACTTTTTCCCTGATTCGTGGAACAGGTACGGTGGTCCGGCTTTGGTAAGTATAATCTTCCCTTTTTGGTAGGACCGTAGGTTCCATTTGAGTTTCTTGTTTGACTTGCTATCATAATTCAAGTGTATTTTTATCTTTGTTATACTATGGTTTTATTTAAGTGTCTTTTATTGAAATCAATCGTATTCACTATTCATAGCTTCTTTAAAAATGTCAGAAAATGTTGACCATGCTGGTGTATCTGCGTTGATGTTCGCGTTGAAATTATAGTGATAACTTCAGGTATGTTTTGCATAAGTAGCCAATGTTTCTAAAAAGCTGAGTAATGTTTTGTTTTTTAGATGGTAATAAAGATCCTTTGCTCAATTACTATTGCTAGTTCTTCGCAATAATAATTGAGCAATTAATTTATAATCATCAAACCAGTTGTGAATAATTTCACTCATATTTTAAAATTATTTTACAATAAAACCTAATCTTTTATTCATAAATCTGCAAACAACTCTTTTTTCTCTAATACTGTGTTTAGTTATTATGTCTTTTACCAATATAAATTTATTGGTCAGGTCAGTAAACGTTTCTATCATAATTCTAATTAATGTGTACATAGGCAAAAATACCACCTTTGAAGCATTAGATTTGTAGTTAGGATGATTTTTACTCGTCCTTTGTCTTCTTAACTACTGGATGCTTTTCTATATAGTCCTTCATCATTTCACCTGGTTTCTTTCCGACTGCTTTTTCGATGAGTAAGAACTCGAAAGGCTCTGGTGCACCTGTTTTGTAATAGATGTCTTTTAATCGCTTTTCTTCGATCCCAGTCTTTTGCTGGATGATGTCAAAGGAGTTTTTACCACCGACATATTCAATGGTGTCCGAATCGAAGTTTTCTTTCATATATAATCCGAACTTATTTGTACTTTTCTTTTCCTTCGTATCGATTTTAACTTTTTTTAGATTAAATTTTCTGTGGGGATAAATATAGTCTCTTGCATTTTCTATAGTATCGCCAGAGTTCACAGCAATAAGATAGAATGATGTCAGAGAAACACCTTGACGATTATCATTTAGAATCTTGCTGATTTCTCCTTTTGAAATATTAACCTTTTTTGCAAAATTTTCGTGAGTTAATCCTAATAGAGATATTCTTGAAAGCAAATATGCCTTAAAGTTTTTTAAATCTTGTTTAAGTAATTCAATAGCATCCATAATTTCTAATCATTGGTTTCTATAAATTATATTTGTTTTTATAGAAACCATTTTATATATTTGTCTAAGCGATTATACAATAGGGCATAGCCCTAATTGAACGATGTTTTCTCGGCCCGTAAAGAGCTAAAATACCACCGAGAGCACCGTGTAGATCGCTCCGTGCTTTAATGAAAAAGTTTTGTACTTTTACCATATAGCATTGGGGCGGCTCACGTCAATGCTTTAGATGGGTCCTTCAGGAATCTCGCGAAGATTTAGAAGTGACAAGGGCTTAGCTCGCCTTCGGGTCTAAAGTGTGATGCCGTCCCTTGCTTTTTCCAAAGAGAGACAAATTTGCTCGAGATTGACATTGTTTGCATAACTCTAAAAATTATGAAACGATTCAAAACCACCCAAAGAACCAACAACGACATAATCCAGGATTATTGTCTCCGGTTCGCACATTCCCATTTAATAAAGAACAAATTCTTTCCGCCAGAATGAGGCGTTTAGTAAAACTTAAGTGCAAATAGGGAAGGGGAAAGCTAGTCCTAAATCAAAAGGTGCGCAGATAGTAGAAAGCATGGTGTGATGACCATACCTCATACTAAAAAATGCGAGCTCTTGACAGGCTAATATCAGCTTCTTACCATCCTTAATGGCTTATGTTTACCGACTTTCATTTTGATATACAATTGCTTGCATAGGCTAAATTGAATCGGATTTTAGACTTCGTAACCTAAAATTACACTTTTCCAGTCATAAAGCAAATTATTGTCATCAAGTTTTATTGAATTACATCAATAATGGAAAGTCGGTTTTTGTTCTTTAACCAAAGAATGCAATATAAGAAGACCATGATATAACCAATTGACGCTGACGTAAAATTGCATTTTCTTGATTTTATTTTTTAACTGGTTTCCTTACAGCGCGAGCTATGTCCAAATAGTTCGGTTTTAAGGGAGCCAATTTAAACTTTTAGACAATGCAAAATACTTGCAATCGGGATAGCTATGCGCTAACCCTACGAGAGGAAATGTCTTCTTATCTGAGTGAAAATCGTGTTCCAGTTATTAAAAAACCTGTTATGATAACTCTTTTACCCGAACGATTCTTTAAAAATGTGTCGTTACCAATTTCCGAAAGCTCCGCTCAATCGGCGATGAAGTATGTCATGAAGGAAAGACCGGAACAGCGTTATTACTCGTTCATGATCCGCTTGTTAGAACCTTCGGATTCTTTCAGTATGGTTGTGCGCAATGACAATACCGATTTACTGCGGATCTCACTGATCAATATGACCGTATATGAGATTTATCTCTTTGCTCTGGGACTGCCTGCTAACTTCCCGATTAACCAAATACTGGTGTTGGGAGAACATAAGGAGCAGTTTATACCAACAGAGAAAGGGGATTGTGTGTCTTCATATTGCTATGAACTGGCGGTACCTGCACGGACAGAAAGGGAAGAGTACCGACAACGGATACTGAACGATCTCAACAAGCACTTTGGAATAGAAGTGACCTTAGAAAGGTTGACCATCGTAAAAGATAGTCGCAAGGTATTGAGCATAGCAGGCGAGTCTTTGGAGCTGATCTGGGAAGAGCAGCTGATGATGATCATGAATGCCAAAGAAGTGGTAAGAGAAAAGCAAGAATTAACATTAGAAAAGTATTAAAAAGAGTTTCTACCTGTGAACTCCAGATGCTGCCGAGGGGATCACAACTGACATGATTATAAATCAACCCTCGGTAGCAAAAGGGGAACTTTAAACAAAAAAAACTAAAATGAAAATAGAAAACCTATATATCACCAAGCTTTGGGGATATCTCCATCAGCTATTTAAGCAATGTGCTCACAGTAAAATCCCTGCACCAAGCTGATATTAAAGTATTAAAACCCATTTAAAATGGCTGCAATACATCTTTCAATAATTATTGAATGAGTGCTGTCGTCTATTTTATTCAGGTTTTAGCCGGCTTGTATTTAATGATTACAATTCCCCCGCTTTTTGACATCTACCATTGCTTTGATTATCTTGACACATACATAGGCATATCATCAAAAAGCAGTTGTATACATTAAAACTTATTGTTGTACGATAAGACAAGCCGGTTTTTTTATTTTTTCATTGATGTCCGTGACGTAGCCCTATATAACCTGTGATCCTGATTTAAAACGGCATCTGAAGTTAATGAATGACAACATATGATAGTGTGATCTTGTGTTCCTATCGACCTCTAAAGATATCTTGAATCGGTATCTGTGACGATAAGTAGGGCATTTGAGAGCACTTCTTTTAAACCTTAAAAAATGATGAATTTTATTAGGGATGGGAGAATACATGCCTATTTCAAGGGTATCTTCCAATCCATTTATACTATAAAAAACAAGTGCACTCAACAGGACATATCACCTGAATATTTTGCTACTAAAAATGCACTAAAAAATAATATTGCACAAGCAACTAATGATGATTTCAGTAGTTCATATACCTTCGAAAAGGATACAACTGCTACCCGACAAGTGCCCGATGGTCAGTCGCATAAAATCCAAGCAGGAGCAGAGGGGCAAAGTCCAGATGGATTTGCTTCCAGTCTTTTCCCAACCAACTTCGCCCCATCTTCTAGGTCGCTTCGAGTCGGCTCCCAGTGGGCTTCGACTGGGCTTCGACGTACGTGCAGGGAGAGTCGAAGCCCACTCGAAGGAGACTCAGGGGAAGGTAGAACAAGGCTAGAAGAGAGGTCGAAGAAAGGTGGGAGAAATGCAGTAAAACACCAAATGGATGTTTTGGAGCAGTTTTTGGCAGGAACTAGATCCATAACAGCTCCTAAACAGATTCGGACACTGTTTTACCGAAAGCCGTCTGTACACCGCTTCTGCACCGCCTTTTTCCCGTCCCTGACCCGGGAAATGGACGGTGCAGGGACTTTGCAACTGCGGTGCAGGGACAGGAAAGTTCAAAACAAGGTACGAACAAGGTTAAAACAAAGTACGAATCAGATCCAAATAGGCTTTTTGTATTTTTTATTGATTTTGATGCAAAAAGTAGTTTTTAAAGTGGCTAAGAGTGTACTGTTAGTGTACGGGCTATTCACGGGGATTGTACCAATCCTGTACCGAGAATGTATGGAGAAGCTACTGAGAAGATACCAAAGAGCTACTCAAGCCACTAGATTGGCTAAGGATCTACAGGCGGAGCTTAGACCAGCACGGGAACACGGTTGTTCCTGTATCTCCCAAGCATGCGTAGTGCATATGCTAAGTAATGGTCAAGCATGGATAGTGCGTAAAACGGTACCCATTGATACACTATCCATGCACTATCAACGCACTATCTATGCTTCATCTATACTTGATCGATGCCTGAAGAGTGCTTTATCTCAAATAAGCACTTTTAAGCGATCCAATTTATTTTATCAAGCGTCTGGGTGGTTTTGGATTAATAATCCTTCAAATCGCTTAAAATGCTTCTTAAATAAAAAGGTTGGATCTATTCAGGATGTCTTGAAGACGTGCCGCAAGGATTTTTTGTTAAAATCTAAATTTTCCATTTCGATGATCGCACTGCTCGTGATGACCTTTGGAGCAGGAGCTAGCCAGGCGCAGACCAAACCAAGTTATACCCTGCAAGGTAAGGTCAGTTCTGCTGTAGATAAGAAGCCCTTACAGGCTGTATCCGTGCGTGTTGAAGCTGATCAGGTGAAGACTTCGACTAATAAAGATGGTGCATTTAGCATCATGGTCCCACAGCGAAATGGCAAAGTAAAGTTTACTTCTGTCGGTTACAAAACCGTTGAGCTGGATTATACCGTAGATGTACCATTGCATGTGCAATTAACTCCTTTGGAAAATCAACTGGATGAGGTCGAAGTAGTGTCTACAGGATACCAGAAAATACCAAAGGAAAGAGCGACAGGGAGCTTTGTTCAGATCGACAATAAACTCTTTAATAGAAAGGTGGGGAGCAATGTATTGGAAAGACTAGCGGATGTCACTCCGGGCTTGATCTTCAATAATGGTAAAGGCGGGGCTGCCCAAATGCGCATAAGAGGGCAAAATACCATATTTTCTGATGCATCTCCCTTGATTATCGTTGATAATTTTCCGTATGAAGGAGATATCAATAACATCAATCCAAATGATATAGAGAGTGTGACCGTCTTGAAAGATGCTGCGGCAGCTTCGATTTGGGGTGCTCGGGCAGGGAATGGTGTTATTGTAATCAATACGAAGAAAGGCAATAGCTTAGGGGGTGAACAGGTGGAAATAAATATCAATACAACCATCGGAAATACTCCCGATCTACATTATCAACCTATGATCTCGAGTGCTGATTTTATAGAAATCGAGCGGATGCTGTTTGATCGGGGTTTTTATAATAATTTCGAAATATCGCTAAGCAGAACACCTTTGAATCCGGCAGTAGAGCTGTTTATCCGTCAACGGGATCATCCTGAACAAAAAGAAGCTATTGAAGCGGAGATCGAAAAGTTGAAAGGATATGACATACGGTCAGATTATGAACAATATTTTTATCGGGCGCCTGTAACACAGCAGTATGCTTTTCGTACACAGGGTAGTAATGGAACCAATCGTTATCATGCTTCTGTGGGATATGACCGTAATCAAACGGAGGTTGTCGGCAACAACAATAACCGGTTGACAGGTATTATAGGTAATCATTGGTCTTTCTTGAATAAAAAGCTGGAACTCACAGGACAAGCGGCTTTTACAGCACAGCGTACGGAACTTAATGGACTGTCCGAGATTAATTATATGGGTTATCGTAATATCCCAACTTCAAAAATATATCCCTATGCTAGACTTGCTGACGAAAGTGGTCAGCCACTGGAAGTAACCAAAGATTACCGTTTGGGCTATCTCCAATCTGTAGCCAATGATGGTCTATTGGATTGGTCTTATAAACCGCTGCTTGACCGTGATCAGCAGGATAGGACAGGTAAAGGCAACGATCTCCGTATGGATGCAGCTATTCGTTATCATATCAGGAAGGGAATACATGTACATGCTCAATATCAGTACTGGAATGGAAACACTGCTAATAGGCAGTTGAATAGCATGGAGAGTTACTATACCCGTGATATGATCAACCGATTTACACAGCGCAATTTGTCGACCAATCAACTTGCTTACGCCATTCCAAAAGGGGGCATCTTAGATCTGGAATACATCCGTTCACAAGCCCATAATTTGCGTTTGCAAGCTGATTTTAATTTTCAAGTGGCATCATTGCATGAGATTAATGGGATCATGGGCTATGAAATCCGTGATCAGCATGCTGATGCAAACAAAACAAGATCTTATGGATATGATGAACGTATAGGGATCAGCCAAGCGGTCAATTATAAGGATTATTACACCAGTTACTTCAATGCCTATAATACTTTTAATGTGATTCCGTTTATGGATCTCGAGACGGGTACTATCGATCGTTTTCGATCTGTTTTTAGCAATTTCTCTTATGCCTACGATCGTCGTTATACCTTTACCGGAAGTCTGCGTTTTGATGAGAGCAATCTATTTGGAGTGGATGCCAACCAAAAACGTGTCCCTTTATATTCGATTGGCTTAGGTTGGAATATCAGCAATGAACGTTTTTTTAATGTAAAGGCTATTGATAGACTACACCTAAGAGCAACCTACGGCAGAAGTGGGAATATAAATAAAACACTGACCGCTTACACGACCGCCTATTATAATCAGGCCAATGTATTGACACAGTTGCCATTTGCTAGTATTGCTACGCCAAGAAATCCTGATCTGCGCTGGGAGAAAATCTCAACTTCGAATATAGGACTCGATTTTTCATTATTCCGATCTCGAATTTCAGGTTCTGCGGAGTATTACAATAAAGATGGTGATGATGTGATCGGTACGATACCAACTCCTGGTACAGCGGGTATCAAAACAAAAACAGGAAATTATGCGCAAACAAATGCACAGGGATTTGAACTGGTACTGAACACGGTACCGATTGATAAAAGCGTGAAATGGAGCAATCAGTTGCTGTTCAATACGGTCAAAGATAAAGTGACAAGTTATCAAGGTCCAGCTTTATCGGCTTTAAATGTCATGGGAGCTTCTGATGGCCAGTCAGCCTATCCGATAGTAGGAAGTCCTTTATGGGCATTGTATAGCTTACCTTGGGGTGGTTTGGATCCGGAAAATGGAGATCCTATAGGCTATCTTAACGGAGAAGAGTCAAAAGATTATGCGGCGATCATGAAAGCGGTGAACATGGATGCGCTCATTTATCATGGACCAGTGAGGCCAACACGTTATGCATCTTTTCGAAATACCATAGAATGGAAACAACTGGCTTTTTCTTTTAACATGAGTTATAGGGGTGGTTATTATTTTAAAAAGGAGACGTTGAGCTATTATGATTTACTTAATGGCGTCACGACACATGGTGATTATGATCGAAGATGGCAAAAAACTGGCGATGAGAAGTTCACCGACATTCCGTCTTTTCAAGAGGTCATTAATACCCCACGTGCTCAAATATACACATACTCATCAGCTCGAATTTTAAGGGCTGATCATGTTCGGTTACAGGATGTGCGTATAGCGTATAGTCTTCCGCTGCATCGTTGGAATATGAAGAAGATCAGTCGATGCAGTCTTTATGTTTATGCTAATAACCTAGGATTGATCTGGAAGAAGGCTGACACCTCATACGATCCAGATTACGGACATGTTGAATATCTTCCTATTCGAACTTTCAGTCTGGGCGCTAGTATCATCCTTTAATCGTTTTTTTTAATATAACTATCATGAGAAAGAGTCATAGAAATACTTATATCATCAGTCTCTCCCTTGTCCTGACATGGACCGCATGCAGCAAGGAGTTTTTAGATGTCAAGCCACAGAAACAGCAAGTTGTGGTAGAGACACTTCAAGATGTTAACGCATTATTGGACAATGCCGAGGTGCTGAATCGTACCGATTACTTCCGGTTGATTTCGGATGGGGATCTGACATTCACGGAAAACAAACTTAAATCGGTATCAGAATTACAGCGTAATCTGTATCTGTGGAATAAAACAATTGATCCTACGGGGAAAAACACCTCGCCTTGGGATTTACCTTATCAGCAGATCATGTACGTCAATGTCGCCATGGAGACTTTAGACGCCATGAACAATTATGGTAATGACCGCTCACTTTGGCAACGATTGTATAGCAGCGCACTTTTTTATAGGGCATGGGCGCATTATCAACTATTGCAGGACTTTGCTCCAGGATTTAACAAAGGCTCAGATCAGTTGGGGGTACCCATTATTGCGGATAGCAAATATCCAAAAGTAATTCAGAGAGCAGCATTAATGGAATGCTACGATTTTATAATAAATGATCTAACAAGGGCAATAAGTGAATTGCCACTAAAAACAGATATAAAGACCAGACCGTCCAAGCAAGCGGCACATGCTTTACTCGCGCGGATTTATCAGAATCAGCATCAACATGATCTGGCACTGGTAGAGGTCAATAAGGCATTGGATATCGATCATCATGTACTGGATTATAATGATCTTAATTTTTCTGCTGCATTTCCTTTTTCTATGTTTAATTATCATACAAATCCAGAAATTATATTCTTCACCAATGCGGGCTTATCCTTAGTATCGTTGGCTGGAGTTCAAGTGGCTGATGATTTATTATCTACCTACAGTGAACACGATCTGCGGGTAAAGGCTCTTTTTGATGGAAATAAACTTTATATAGGTACGTATTCTGGAAATTCTCTCTATCACTTTACGGGCCTGGCTACCGATGAATTATATCTGGTAAAAGCAGAAAGCCTGATGAGAACGAATAGGTGGCAAGAAGGGATTGACGTGTTACAGGTGTTGCTCAAGAAAAGGTACAAAAATGGACTACTACCCACGTTTACACCTCATGATGATCAAGAGGCACTGTCCTTGGTCTTGAATGAAAGACATAAAGAATTAGTCGGTAGAGGTACACGCTGGTCTGATCTGAAACGTCAAAATTTAGAGGCTGCTACGCAAATAGATCTCTCAAGAACCTATTTGAATGAAACTTTTCTATTGCCAGCAAATAGTAATCGATACGTTTTTGAAATACCCCAAACAGAGATCGAGATTTCTGGTATAGAGCAAAATATTCGTTAGAAATAAAATTATGAAAAATTTATTATACACACTTTTTATGTTGCTTTTAAGTAACGGTTTAATGGCGCAGAAACAGTTGGTGAATATCGCTGTTGGAGAGCAAGTTCCCGATGTGGTGATTAAAGATATAACAGATGCCACCTACAGTTCGGCATCCTTACATCAAATGAGCCAAGATCAATTGTTGATATTGGATTTTTGGGCTACTTGGTGTGCTCCATGCTTATACGCTTTACCTAAAATGGATAGTATACAGCAGGAATTTAAAGATCAATTGAAAGTGATGTTAGTGACTTACCAAGGTGAAAAAGAGGTGCAGACTTTTTTTAAAGGCAGGATAAAAAATGGTTTTCCTGTTCCAAAACTACCTAAAGTATTTGGGGATACATTATTAAGAAATCTCTTTCCGCACAATACGATACCTCACTATGTATGGATCAGGAATGGCTCTGTTATAGCGATTACGGAGTCTGTTGATAGGGAGCAGGTCAAAAAAGCCATTGTAGGGGAAAAGGTAACTACCCAAACAAAGATCGATATGATCAAAGCAGATTATGACAGAGATAAAACTCCGCTGATTCAATTTCTAAATAATCCCCAGCAAAGGGAACAGAAGGGAAAAGTGGTTAATTATTCCATATTCACTAAATTTATTCCAGAACTGGGCTATAGTGGAGGTACATCTCTAGAATGGGATTCTTTGGGCAACATTAAGCGTATCACCAATACGAATATCAATCTGGTGAAACTGTATAAAATGGCATATGGTAAGATGAGGACATATATTAATGATGGAGCTGTCGATATTCTTTCTAACGACACTCTGGTAAGACGATTTAACGTGTCGGGAATGGCGGCAATGCCCATCATAGAAAAGAGAACATTTTGCTATGAAATCGTATCAGCAGATGATCATATTTTTGAAAAGATGCAACAGGATCTGAAAATTGCAGTGCCTGAATTTACTGCAAAAGTAATCGTAGCAAGGGACAGTTGTCTGGTACTAGAAAAAATCAATAATGATATCGAAAATTATGTGGTCGACTCCAAATCCAGATTAAGTGAATTTAAAGTAAACGGTAACTGTGTTTCTAACAAAAATTGTGATATGAGCAGCTTTCGCACTACTTTAGAATCGGTTATATTTAGATACGCAAAATGGCCCATTGTGGATCAGACTGGATTTCTAAAAAGATTTGATATTGAATTTTGTTATGAAACAAATTCAATTGAAGACATAAACGTTGCGCTTTTGCCATATGGTCTTCAGCTATCATTAAAACCTGCTGAACATGAGCGGCTGATCATTGAAAAAAAATAATAAAAATAGCCTTTACCAGGTTTATCCGGTAAAGGCTATTTTCAATTTAATCAGTTAAGATCCTAAAGTCCTGGATAGTCTCCATCTTGAACTGATTGAAAAACCCCTGGTGAGGTTTGGATAGCTTTGCACTCTCTTTCTTCATTAAGAGTACAATTCAGACTTCCTGCTCCTCCCGGAGTGATCGGTTGCCAATTTGGCGTTTGATCTTCTGCATCAGCAGGGGTGGCATTGTAGTGTGTTGCAGTTTGCATTGCTGTTGCGTCTGCGTAACCTACCCCTGCGGAGAACATAATAGCAGCTGCTGCCATTACTCTCCAAAAATTAAATTTTGTTTTCATCATGATGATGATAGTTTATTGGTTATGAGCCTACTCTGGTAGCGGTTTTCGGCATACCCGCTTTATTTTTTTGATAAATATATAATGCAATTACAGCTAAAGTCCACATGATCAGACTAAAAACAAGATGACCTTTATAATTCATTTCTTTAAATATACCGGCACATGAACATGTTTCTTTTGCTATGATTTCAGATAATACCACTACAATAAAAAGGATGATAGCAGTAAGATAGGCTATTGATAATAACAGTCCAGTTTTAAGGTTAAATACTAAAAAAACAAGGGAAATTATTGCCAGCACCGGAACGAAATAGGCTAATAAAGTCGCTATAGGAGCAGGAAAAAACTGCTTATGCATGCTATCAATATTATAGGGCATATTGCCAAGTTTTATCGCTGCAGTATATGTCCAAAGTCCGATCAGGATAATCCTTATAATTTTGAGGATTGTATGCCCAGCTCTAGATGTAGCTAATGATTTGATATAAATTATTTGCTTTTTCATATCGATTAGTTTAGTCTTTTTAATCTGTTAATTCCTTCAGTTATTGCAGTTCAATTTCATGTCGCTAAATTATTGCAACTATTTATTAATCAGATATTTGTATTTGTTTATTTAATAATTGTGTTGTATCTTTATATTACCATTTATAAATTTATTGTCTTCTATATATAACTATCCCAACTATGGGAAATGTACTGCCTGCATTTTCATTTAATTTTTAATTAATTGACTATCAGGGGTATAATTTCACTTTTTTAGTTAAGGATCGTTGAAGAATGGACATAAAACCTAAGGCATGGAAAATGAAGCATTTAAAATATTAATGGATGATCCGGACAGGGGACTTCGGTTTATCATTGATAAACATGGCCCTCAGTTGCTGAAGCAGATAACCCGTTGCATACAGAATGATGATGAACTCGTTAAAGATGTTTTTCAGCTTACACTGATCGCAATATGGACGGATCATAAAAAGATAGGAGAATTGGAAGATCCTTTTGCATGGATAATGGCTATTGCCCGAAATACGGCACTTAGTACGCTTCGTTCCGAAAGAATACGTCTAAAAGAACCGATTGAAGATCATGAAGACCTACGCAGTTCTGAACAGGCAGATACGGATCTGGTCTATAAAGAGACACTCGATGAGCTGCTGTTTCATGCCAGAAGGCTTACACCACGGGAAGAAGAGATTTTTATAGCCTCTAAAGTGGACGGAATGGATAATAAGGAATTGGAAAATGTCCATAACCTCACGCCTCAACACGTCAGGAACTTGATTAGTTCTGCAAATAGGAAGATCAGGAAGCTACTAAAGCGCTGGTCGTAACAGTTAATGGAGTTATTCATACAATAGAACAATACACAATGGGACACACAGATATCAATATAAAAGAGTTAATCAAACAGCAGTTATTGGAACAGTTAACTGTGGAGGAAGAGAAGTTGTTGGAGGGTGAGAAGATACGGTATACTGAAGATGAATATGAGCTTATGGTTATAGAGGTGTTGCGCGGACTGGGCGGACAACTGCCCAAAGGTATTCTGCAGGATTGGAAACCAGATGTTGATGCGATCATCGAAAAAGCGAAAGCCTTAAAAGCCGAAAAAGAAAAAGTGGTTAAAGTACAAAAGGAAGAAAAAATTTATTTGGCTGTTGCCGTGGCTGCCCTCTTATTTTTTGGACTCGCTACGCTAATATATTTTGCTTTAAGGCAAGAGGTTACGTATGTCCTTCCAGCTGTAAACAACAGTCTGCACTTTGCTAATGATGGAGATATTCCTTCTGAGGAGTCCTCCTGTATGCTTCTTGTGGGTAAATCGACCTGGATTAAAGTTTACCCTGATCATGTCGGCAGAATCAAGCAGGTAGGGGATTTATTGATCAGCAGGACCAAAGAGGGGGTGTTGAAAATTGAGAGAAGAGCTGGTAATCATGAAGCGCCAACAATCGCAAATCTCGAGATCTACACGGAGACGAGACAACAATGTGTACTGGAGACTGAAGATGGTACGCGTATCAGGATGAATGCACAGACCTGGGTGCGTTACCCGATACAGAAAAGGGACATAGCTTACATTGATTTGATAGGTGAGGCTTATGTTTCAACCAGTGATAAACCCTTTATTGTCGGGACTGTGAAAGGTAAAGTGACTTCGACTTCGAGTGACTTTGTGATTAAATCGGTAAAAGAATCAACCAAGATCGTACTTAATAATGGAAAGTTGAATCTATACGCGTATAGTCTTAAGAAAAGTAAAAGACTGCATAGCCCTCGCGATCTTGGGGTCCTGATGGCCGACTGGTTGGATAAATCCAGTGTGCCTAAAGACACGCTATTCCGTATGGAGGATATGAATTTTGAAATGGCAAAAATGTGGACCCGTAAAGTCCGCACCTACGAAAATATTCCATTGCGTGCTTTTGTTGAAGAAATGAGCCGCTGGGAAGGATTTACAATTAAGCGATGGGACTGTCTTCCGAAGAATAAGTTAATCACAACATCTGTACATTATCAGAGTGCTAAAGAAGAGGTTTACAGTGCTATCAAAGATGTAGGTGTGCTTTTATACGAAGAAAGAGGAATGCTCAGTTTCTGCCCAGAAGATAAAAAGAATAAGATCGCAATGACTGAAAGGAGGAAACATCATGAGTAGTTATAAAAAGTTTGTGGACAGTGTGTTTTACAGTATCGAGATCAATGACGTGGTCGAGAGACGAAAATGCCGAGCAACTGGGAAAGTAAGATTCAACGGTGTTGCTGAAGCGACCTTCTTTATTCATTGGCTTAAATGGAGGATTCGGAAATGGCTAGAAAAACCTGTGCGGAGGAAGCATCGAAATAAAGGTTTCGGTGCTAAAACTGCAACTCCGCGATATGTGTACCACTGTGAATTCTGTGAGGGATATCATATTACCAAAGAGCATCCATACGACTACCAACTTAAAAAGGAAAAGTATCATCGGAAGTATTTCGGATAGTTATAGTCAAAAGAAACGAATAATAGGTATTGATATAATTTGACGATTAACTTTTTCTAAAAATATGCTAATTTTAAAGTTGGTAAGGAAAAAATGGGATACGATTAAAATTAATAGTAGGGAGTATTGGATTATTAAAAATAAAAGATGTCTAAAGAAAATTTAAATAGCCCATTTAAAATTATAATCTCGAACGGAATCACCTATAGAGAGGATGATCCCAATACCCCGTATTCTGGAGTTTACAACTGGTTGACTGATGATGGCTCTGCTGTAACATCAGTTTATGAAGATGGTTTTCATGTCAGTCAGTTGATTACGGACAATGGTCTGACTAGAAGTAAAACGCTATTTAGAAAAGATCACAGCAAAGAGATAACGATCTACGATGATAATGGAGATATTTCCATTAGAAATCAGATCGTGGATGGAAAATTGGAGGGCATGACAGAGATTTACGCAGATGGAGTATTATTGATGACTGCTGAATTTAAAAAAGGAAGAAAAAATGGGGAGTGCATTGTGTACCACGCTGATGGGGCTATTGATAAGCGGGAGTATTATCTCAATAATGTTAAACAAGATTAGAAACACAAGATGACAGAAAGTGAATTGAAATATATTTGGAGTGTACCAAAATATTTATCGTATGTTCATCCTGAACTTACTCCTGAAATTCTGGAGCAAGCGCAGAAGCAAATTGGTTATAATCTTCCTGAAAAATTAGTAGAAATTCTAAAAATTCAGAATGGGGGATATGTTAGATACAAACTTGCAGAGACTCTTCACGAACAGATAACGGGGATCGGGCCTTATTTTCTTTCATTGACTGATTTTGATAGGACAGTAAGCTAGTGGACAGTGGTCTGTAAAAAGGCGAGGGGGCAGGGTAATTCAATGTTAAAGCGTACGCATGCGGCACCAATACCTTACGAATCGTAAATGATGACCTTCAAATATGAATTGGTCATAGGTTGCCACTGATAAAACGTGTAATTTGCCGGAGCTCTTAGTATTGCTAAATGAATATAATCATGATGAGAAAATATCTTTGTATAATGCTTCTTTTTATCGCTGCAGTGGATGGTCTGCGTGCGCAAACGGTGACCAGTAAATTGCTCCCAACCAAATTAAAAGCAAGTTTTGAACGTGTAAAACAGGCTATCCCAGATATGGATGGCTGGTATATTGATCAGGATATGGAGATTAAAGCCCTGGCCCATACAGATAGTACGGCGATCTTTGAAATCCAGGAGAAAGGTTTAAGTACTGAAATTGTTGTTGATAACGAAAAAGAATATAATAAGTTGGTCGCGGCGGCAGCAAAAGATGTTTCTAAACCAAGTATTTATATGCTCTATAATTACAAGTTAAAAGGCAAAAAAACGCAGTTTGTGCCGATAAAAAAAAGCTTCTTATTTCCTGAATATGGGTTTATCTGGACACTGGCCATAAAAAAAATAGCAGAAAACGAAACTGAACTTTCATTTGCATATAAATCGCTGAGCCCAACATTTGCCAATAAAATAGAGCAGGAATTTAAAGGCGATACCTATTATAGCAACAAAATTCTAAAAATTTCGGTCGATGATAAGCGGATGCGTCAACGGATCAACGATATTTTGATCAATAAAATGCATGTCGACAGGGATTATCCGGCGCCATCATATCCAATGCGTAATTAGGTTTTATACTTGGTGCCAAGTTATCATCATTGAAATGTGATCCTTTTCAAATATTTCTACGGCGTAAATACCATATAGCCATCTTTTATAATATTTTTATCTATCAGTGTTTTTATCGATTCATAGTCCGCATCAGACTCCATGAAAATTGATGTAGCCCTGCCAAAGGAGATTCCATCAACCTACATAAAGTCTTTTGGATTAAGACCTTTCATAGCAGCATATACGGATTTGGAATTTTTAGCATTACATTTAAGTGGCTTAGTGCTTTTATATGAAGGGAAGGGGATGCTTAGTTTTTGCCCAGAAGATGACAGTAATCGGTTAGCTGTGATCCAAAGGAACAAGTTAGAGGAGCAAATGCAGCAACGGAGTCGGTAAAAAATAATGGCAAGCCCTATTCGATAAATGCGGATTTTATTAAATTATCTGTTATCTTGACGTGTAATCGAAAATAGTATGATTAAAAAATATCTTGGAAACTGTTTTATCTTGATTTTACCGATACTGATCTGGAATATCCTATTGACGGATCATTTGCCACCAGCATATCAGCCTGAAGTATTTTCAAAAGATATTCCTTCTTTCCTCATGTATGGGGAACAGATTTCAAGAATTATCATCTTTCTGTTGGCATTTTTGATGCCTCTCCATATCTCTAGAAGCAACAAAGGCCAAATGCTTGGTCTCTACATCTACACCGTAGGTGTGCTGCTCTATTTTGCTTCATGGATCATGTTGATTGGCTTGCCCAATAGTGCATGGAGCAACAGCATGGTCGGTTTTTCTGCCCCTGCCATTACTCCTGCATTATGGTTAGGGGGAATCGGCCTGATCGGAAATTCGTTTTATTTTAATTTACCCTTCAGACGTTGGCCATTTATGTTCATATCGGCTATCTTTTTGTTTTTTCATATCAGTCATACCATAGGGGTGTACTACAACATTCACTCCTGATCATTCCATGATCGGGTAGGATAGGTGAAACTAATTTTTTGCCAAATGACAAATATTTCTATTTTTGTTGTTCCCAATTGGATTTTTAATAATTGACATGATTAATCCAGCACGAAAGGTAGCATTGAAAAATTTTAGAGATGATGTATATGAAAAAAATATTCAGTATGGCCGTACTTGTACTGCTTACGCACTTGAGTTTCGCTCAATATTTTAAGCTCACGGACAAGGGTTTTGTATCCAATGAGAATCATGATTTTGCGGTTGTAGAAGTACCGAACGTCAAACAAATGGATTTGTACAAGAACGTACTTAATGCCATTAACTCGCTGTACAGCAATCCTCAAAAAGGCCTCAGTGTGCTGGAAGGTGAAAGTATTACGCTAACGGCATATGAAGAAAAAGCGCTTCCTGTGAGGCATGGAGGTAGTGGTTTTGGAAAAACGAATTATGCATATGACCTGTCGTATACTTTATCCTTTCTTTTTAAAGATGGTAAAATCCGGATGAACAGCCCTACTTTTGAACTGAGAAGATGGTATGAACGTACTTCCAAAAATGGGAGCAATTGGGGTCGTAGTGGTTGGAGAATGCTCAATCTGGTGGAAGATAAGAAGAATAGCACCGCAATATATGACCAAAATGGTAAATTGATTTTAGAGGATGCTGCCAATCGATTGAACACTCATCTGAATGCACTCTTAAAACAGATTGTGGATAAATCGAATACGATCAACAATTGGTAAAAATGATTTTAATGTAGCTCCATAAAGAAATGAAAAGTTTGCAGATAAAATAGTCAGCGAAATGATCCACACAAGTAGCTGTAAGACATTTTGTTTCACGTCATCGGCCAATGCCTGTTTCAATTCTGCTGCATCCAATTCTGTACAGAAGGCCTGCTCAATGGCAGCAGGCCCACCAGGATTAGACGGCTTTTAAAATAGCTATTCGTCTGGCCGCGATCTTACGTAATATCTTTTCTTTAATTGTGGCCGGTATATTTCAAAAATAAAAACCATTCCAACATTCAAAGCAATGGACCTTCAACGGAAAACCGTTCTTGGTTTAAATTTTAAAGGCTTGTCTTTAAGGTAACAATCTCCGTATTTTACGCATACCAAAAAAATCTTATTTTATAATTTTCCCATCAATCTTAATGCTTTTCCAATTATCATCTAAACCTATTCCTTTGATGTAAGTTACCTGATGTGGTTTACCTTTCAAATTGTCATGATTAACCATATCAAAAGAAAAAGTAATTTTTTCATCGGTTTTTTCAACCACAGTAACTTTATAATCATTTGTGGTCGTGTCATTAAGCGTGTAGAAACTATCACCAACATTGCTGTTGAACTGAGCACGGGTATACTCTTTATCAGTAGCATCTGGCCAAGATTCCTTTAATTTACCGTTTTCATCGATTCGAAGATAAGCTGTTGAAACGGCATCACCACCCACTAAGGAGTAAAACTTATAATACAATTTACCATCTATTCGGAGTGTATCTTGTATTTCTGTATAATTTTGAGGGTCAATCTTCCAATAGTTTCCAATTTGCAGGGGTAAAAAAGAATTTGTCGCGTCACCAGTTGTCTGATCTGATTTACAGGCTACGAAAAAAAAGAGTAGCGGCAAAAAGTGCTGAATTTTTATGTTCATAATTGTTCGGTGTTATAATGGTTTAAAATTATGCTTTGTTTTTTGGTTTTATGATAGTTAGGTAATAGTTAGATGTGATATCACCGCTCACAAAGTTAGAAATTGGCATTGATTATGAATTGGTTATTTTTAATCATTTTAGGAATGCAGGTAAGGACGTACATTTGGTAGATGTAAAATGGATCCTTTTTCAAAGGGAATTAAATCACAAAACACCTTTTCAGCTCGTAGCTGAAAAGGTGTTTTTATTCAAGAGTAGATGTATTATGCGTTGTATTATAGTTGTATAACTCATATCATCTAAAGTAACAGTATGTAGTAGATCTTGATCATCACCTACATTTTCCAATATCTCTTATAGCATTTATGTGAGCTTATAAAATCTAATGTCACCTGCACATTATGCATCGTATAGGAAGTTATAAAATGATTGCTATATTTTCTCAAGCGAATAATGCTCGATTGAATTTAACAACCTCTGGATGGGAAGGATAGGACGACATTGCTGAAAGCTCGGCTATGGCTTTATCTCTCAGAATGGGCGCATCATCTTTCACGCCATCTGCCAATGCCTGTCTCAGTTCTGCTGCATTCAATTCGGTACAATATGCCGGAGTTCCGGGCTGGTGCCTCCAGGATTCTGAAAGTGTTCCCGAGTCAACGGTATCATAACCGGCATGATCAACTAATCCGGCTATTACCTTTTTTGCTTCGGCATCATCACCGGCTATAGCCATGGCAATTCGGTCATCATCACCAGGTTTTTTTCCACCACTGGCAAGTGTTTCCGCCAGTAAGTTATTGAAAGCTTTTATCACAGGTCGTCCCAATTGTTCAGATACCCAGACACTCTCTACCTGGCCATTTTTGATTTCTTCCATATCCGCATCACGAAACGGATAATAGTTGGAGGTATCGACCACAATGACATTTTGTGGTACCTCCGCGAACAGATCTTTGGGTAATGTGGGTATGGCTATGGTGGGTATCGCTAAAATAATCACATCTACATCCTTCACCACTTCTTTCTGATGAGCAGCTGTTGCACCTAACTCCTGAGCAAGGGCATTCAATTTATCGATGTTGCCGGTGTTATTTACTTTGACTTGGTGTCCTGCAGCAGACATTTTTTTTGCAATTGTTCCGCCTATTGCACCCGTACCTATTATTGCTATTTTCATATGCTGATGATGTTAAAAATTGATGGACTACCATTCAGGCGATCTGCTGTTTACTATTCAAAACTGATTCGTTAGCCTGTATGGTACAGTGCAATTTATATTTATATCACGATAAATTGTATCGTACTTTCCTTAAGGAAAGCTGATTTGTGGTTTTAAACTCCCAAAAGCACGATTTACTGATGAAAATAAATTTCACTTTCCTTTAGGTAACTACTATATTTTGGTTAGTAGATTTACTGTAATTTTGTAAGGTGTAAAAAATGGTACGATCGATACTTCGGAAATATCGAGTAGAGATCACTCCTTTAATTTAATCACGAAGGAATATGGGTAATACAAAAAAATTGAAGCTCGCTGCGATAATTGATGGACCTGGATGGAATCATACCTCTTGGCAACATCCGGATATGCCATCGGACGCAGGCGAAAATATAGACTTTTACGTTCAACAGGCTAAACTTGCGGAAGATGCCAAATTTGAAAGTTTATTTTTGATTGATGTCAGTCATGTTGGTCCCGGGAATATTCCACATTATCTGAGTATGTTCGAGGGAGTTTCTATTATGTCTGCCTTAGCGATGGTGACCAAAAATATAGGACTTGCATTCACGGCCTCGAGTTCTTATACCGACCCCTATAACATGGCAAGACAAGCATTGTCTTTGGATAAAATAAGCCGCGGAAGAGTGTCACTGAATGCCATTACTTCCAATCCGGGAGGGATGGTCAATTTCAGTAGAGGTCATTTGTCGAAAGCAGATCAGTATCCCATGCACATCGAGTTTTTAGAAATTATAAGGAACTTGTGGGACACCTATGAGGACGATGCATTTGTAAGAGATAAAGAGAATGGAATCTTTTTGAATCCACACAAAATGCATTTAACAAACTATAGGGGGAAATATTTTTCTGTTGAAGGTCCTTTGAATATAAGCCGTTCTGTTCAGGGAAGACCTGTTCTATACACCGCAGGAAGCTCGCCAACATTCGTTGACATTGCTACGACGTACACAGATGGTGCTTTTATAGGTGGTTTTTCGATGGAAGAGACAAGACATACCGCTATGGCGCTGAGAAGAAAATTGGATGAGAAACAAAGAAACCAGGACAGCTTTATTATAGCCACTTCGCAAAATCCGATCGTGGGAAGAACAGATGCTGAAGCGCATCAGAAATATATGGAGCTTGCTGTACTAAATCGGTATCAGCGAATTGCACCACCGCTGTTTTTAGGGTCTGCCGAAAGTGTAGCTGATGAAATTCAAGAATGGTACGAACAGGGAATAATGGATATGCTGATCATTAAACAGGATCATCCCTACGGTCTCCGAGATTTTATCGAACTGGTTGTTCCTATTTTACAAGAACGAGGAATTTTCCATACGGACTACGAAGAAACAACGCTGCGTGGAAACCTCGAACTTCCAAAACCAGCATTCAGAAATTTTTAAAAGCATCAAGGGATTAATTATATCAAAAATATAAAAAGATGAAAAAACATATCGCTCATTCCATTTTAGAGCTCGCCATCGTCTCAGAAGGCAGCACATTTAGAGAGACTTTACAGCATTCGCTGGAACTGGCTCAAGTGGCAGAAGCAAATCATTATAAACGCTACTGGTTTGCGGAACATCATAATTCGGATTCGGTCGGAAGCAGTGCAACTTCGCTGCTGATACTTTATGTAGCCGAAAATACCAGTAAAATAAGAGTAGGTTCTGGCGGAATTATGCTACCCAATCATTCTCCTTTGATCATTGCGGAGCAATTTGGAACTCTTGCTCATCTTTATCCAAACCGCATTGATTTAGGTCTGGGAAGAGCTCCAGGTACGGATACGCTGACGGCCCAGGAAATCCGATCGGACTTTATGAAAGCAGCGCACTCTTTTCCTTCTGAAATTGAGAAAATTGAACATTACTTTTCAAAAACGAACAGCAAGGGTAAAGTAAGAGCTCCGATCGCAGAAGATGTCGATGTTCCTATTTACATTTTAGGATCAAGTACAGATAGTGCCCATCTAGCAGCCCGAAAAGGATTGCCTTATGCTTTTGCAAGTCACTTTGCCACCGATCATTTAATGCACGCATTAACGATCTATCGCGATGAGTTCCAGCCTTCCGAAGTGATGGATAAACCCTACACGATTGCGGGGGTCAATGTGATTATTGCTGAAACTGATGAAGAAGCACAAAGAATGTTTACATCACTGATCAGAATGTTTTTGGGTATTTTGACTGGAAATTCTCAACCGCTGCAACCACCAACAGAAATGACGGAGGAATTGCAAGATATTTTCCATCATCCAAATGTGCATCAGATGCTTAAGTATTCTTTTGTGGGAACCAAAGATGCTGTTAAAAAACAGACCAAAGCATTTCTTGAACAAACACAAGTTGATGAACTGATCGTCGTATCAACGATTTATGATATACAGGATAGAATCAAGTCGACAGAATTGTTTGCTGAAGTAATGAGCGAAATCAATTCGGATGATAGCACAAACTAAATGAACATGATGCGCACAGCAGTATCGTAAAAAATTAACATAATGGCACAAAAAAAAGTTCACTGCGATTGTTTAGAAACCATAAAACCGGTACGAGATACTTTGGATGTGATCAATGGCAAATGGAAAATACCAATTATCATATCGATTGGTGTGGGTAATGATCGTTTCACAGATATCCAGGAGAGTATTCCGGGAATCTCACCAAAAGTTTTGGCAAAAGAACTCAAGGATCTGGAGCAGCATAAACTGCTCAGGAGAAATATTATAGAGGAATATCCAGTGAAGATCTCCTACCAGCTGGAAGAATATGCAGACACATTGACACCACTGATTTATGCATTAAAAGATTGGGGTATTAATCATAGGAAAAAGGTGACCGAGTCGTTTTCTTAAACTTTTCCCATGTTTTATATAGAGGCTGCGATATGCCAGAACCTTTGTTTTGCGGTGATTCGTTTCCACTCTTTGCGTTTGGATTTTCCGATGAAAACCATCTGAATATGTTTTTTGAAAAACGTATTCAGATGGCTTGACAGAATTTAAACGGGTAAGCGATCTAAAGTTTGGCCTAGTACCTCTTTTGATCAGGAATATATTATACCTCAACTAGCAGATAGGACTGACCATCTCGCTCTCGTTTTAATACAGGAAGAGCGACATTGTATACCGGAATCTCACTTGTCGTATGACCGCTGAGTGTGCCGCCATGTGCATGTCCATGAAAGGCAATAGACACCTGCCTTCTGGTCAGGGGTTCTGCCAGATGTGAGGAACCTAGAAAAGGAAACAATTGCTCGGGTTCACCCACTACGGTATCTTTAATCGGTGCATAATGCAGCAATACCGCTTTGGGTAAATGGGGGTAATCCTGTTCCAGGCGGGTCAGTGCACGGTCAAGTTGCAAAGATTCATTGACAGCCTCATGAACAAACTCTTTCATCATATCTTCCCCGAAAATAGACAGCATATATTGATCAAATCCTCCTCCAAATCCTTTTACTCCTGCAAAAGCAACATCTGCTAAGACAATGGATTCGCCATCTAAGATCGTCATATGATGATCGGTCAATATTTGCTTAATGATCTTTTGCCTACCTTTTTCGTAATCGTGATTGCCCAATACACCCACCACCGGGATGCGAAGTGCCTTTAACTCTTCACCGAGTACGACCGCTTCTTCTTCATCACCCGTATCGGTCAGATCACCACATATCGCCAGTACATCGGCGGTTTCATTTAATTCTTCAAAGATATCGCGCAACTTGCCTTTGTCTGAAATCCGAATATGGATATCCGCCATGGCGGCAATTTTTGTTTTTTTTCTTTCTTCCATCAATTATATAGTCGTTATGGTATATGATTTATAATTCCATTCCTTTACATCGACTTCATATTGGGTCTGGTCGATGAGCGGACCTCTACATACTTTTTCGACAGGAGAGGGGAGCTCATATTGCTCTGCAGCTCTTTTCATCAATTCGTCGAACAGCCATTGGGGGATGATCTCCCGATAGTCAGCAGGATACACAAATTGAAATATAAGTAATTGCGCCAGCAGCAGATGCCAATGGGGGTCTAAGCGTTTTAAAAGCAATTCCCAATCCACACTTTTTCCATATTTCAGCAAAATATGGTTGATGTCTGCACTGTCGTGGCGCTCTCGGTTTTGCACATAAATTTTGCACCAAATGAGTTCTTCTACAGGAATAAACTGGACGGGTAGGTCAGCAAAATGACCACTGGGAGCACGTTCATACCAACTATCATCCACGGTACAGATATTGTTGACCGTATCGAATATAATATCGATAAAATAATCTCCATGAAATACTTTTGCAAGCCATCTCACATCCGTTAACTCTGTCTGATAGCCTTTTTCAGCAAAGTGTTTCAGTATTTTAGGGTATTCACTGCTCTTGCAGAAGATATCCAAATCTTTGGTGTCCCGAAAGATGCCTGTATAGTGGAACATGGCAAATGCTCCGCCCAACATAAATTGACAATCGCATTCTTGCAACAGCAGTATGGCATCCTTATAAAAATCTCCCGATTCTTTTTTTTCTTTATCCGTTGTGAGCATATTCTATCTTTAGTACTAAAGTTCGTCTTGGTATAACAATTTCATAGCCGTATTAGTTTGGTATAGGGCTAGCGCTGGCTAGCTGGTCGATCAAGCTGCGTTGAGTTCGTTGCGGAAAAAGTGGTTGTCATAGGGCTTTTATTGATAATAGGGGTAATGCCATCGTAAATGGATCGTATTAACAATTCTTTTTAAAAAATAGAGTACTTTTAATATCGTTTAGGAAAAGAGCATGTAATAAAAAATAAAACACCATTCATATACGACGATGAGCATAGTAAAAATACCGAAAAAATTGCGAGATATTTTGGACACGTTAAGAAGTGGGCAAATTGAAATTGGTCTTCAACA
Source organism: Sphingobacterium sp. MAE (assembly GCF_056711605.1). NCBI lineage: Bacteria > Pseudomonadati > Bacteroidota > Sphingobacteriia > Sphingobacteriales > Sphingobacteriaceae > Sphingobacterium > Sphingobacterium sp. MAE. The sequence goes on from NZ_CM160044.1 coordinate 2,551,170, forward strand.
ATTAGCGCATATAAAAGGCTTTGAACCGCAGAAAGCTATGGTATATGCTGAGATAAGCTATTTCAATAGCAACGACCAAAATGCGATGACAAACGATGAAAATGCTTTACCCTTTGACGAGCAGTGGTATGCGGGAAACATTTTGTGCGAACATTTTTTTGCCTATTCCCATGCAGCAATTAGGGGTGGCCAAATTTCGAGAGCTGCAACGTTTTACAACAATTTCTTGAAGGAAAAAGAAAAATTAAATTTACCTGAGCATCGCATCCATTTTTATAGGCATCAAATTAACAATCATTTAGCGAAACTGAATGGAGAAAAAGATTTGATCATAGACAACAAACCGCTGCAACTGGTGAAAGAAGGGAAATCAGTTGATGAATTTAGGGCACAATTAAAGCAGTATCGTCCAAAATTGACATTTGAGAGTGAACAGGGAGCCGAATATCTGCTCCAATTTATGTTGGAGACCGGAAATACGGACGAAAGCCTTGCTTATTATGAAACGTTTGCAGATAAAATAGTCAGCGAAACGATCCATATACAGGCTGCAAGGCTTTTTCATGTGACAGGACAGATCGATCAAGCTCAGCAAGCACTGATGCGGTTTGTAAAAAACTGGTATCCTGTTGAATACATTCAAATCACTCCGATGGTCTTATTCAGCTATGAAGACTTGTACCCGCTGTTGACTACAGCATGGAAGCAGGAAATTTTACATACACCAAAAGGAAAACCATAAAGCTGGATAGGAACTGATGGATATTGCGATAGCATGATCATCGCCATATGATCAGCCTTGTGTTGGAATTTCCATCTTTTTCTGTAAAATTTGAAATAAAATGGGGTTTATGTACTGATGTGGAACGATCATTGAGTGAAGAAAAAACAGCAGATTGAAAATTTTAAAAATGATGAATATAAAAAAGGTACTCAGTATGGCCATACTTTTACTGGTCGCCCAGTTGAGTTTTGCTCAGTATTTTAAACTCACGCAAAAGGGTTTTGTATCCAATGACAACAGCGATTTTACCGTGGTGGATGTCCCCAATGTAAAACAAATGGATTTGTATAAAAATGTGCTCAATGCCATTAATACCCTATATAAAAATCCACAAAAAGGACTTAGTGTCGTGGAAGGTGAAAGCATCAGTATAACAGCGTATGAAGAAGAAGTTCTCCCTATAAAACTTTCTAATGGGCTCGGAAAAACACTTCGTAAATATGATTTATCCTATAAACTCACTTTTCTTTTTAAAGATGGCAAGATTCGGATCAACAGTCCTGATTTTGAAGCTAAAAGATATGTGGAAGGTACTTACAGAGGTGCAAGTGGTTGGAGTGGCGATGAATGGGTAACACTACGAATGACAAAAGTCGGAAAATCAAAATTATATCTTTTTGAAGATAATGGAAAAGTAAGATTTGAAGATGCCTATACGGGTTTAAACAATCATTTTAATTCGCTTATCAAACAGATTATTGATAAATCTGGAACGATCAATAATTGGTAATCAGTTAAATTGAACTTGTCTTTCCCTGTTGCGATATTGAAAAAGGGAAATGATCCGTCTTTCCCCGGCCATTTCATTTCTGGAACAGTCTAGTTATTGGAGACAACAGGAATATCAGTTAAAAAAAAGACCTTTCATCATTTCTTGATGATCGGTCTTTTTTTATGTGTACACATCGTAATCTGATACTGCTGTGTGATGTAGATCGTTAGTGATAAATTACTTAACTACTGTAGCTTCCATCTCAACTTGAAGGGTTTCAAATAGTTTCGGTACTTCAAGTACGGTACTGGTCTGCTTGATCTTGTGTTGACTGATCCATGCTTGGAAAACATCAAAATTGTTAAATAATGCTTCAGAATCTGTGGTATAAATATTTAACCTAACGATATTCGAGAGATCGAAGTCAGCTTGCTGTATTACTTTTTCAAGATTTTTTAAGGTTATTTCCAATTGGGTGCGCATATTTTCAGCACTGCAGATTCCATGTTCGTCAATTGCGGTCTGTCCTGATACATACAGTGTACTTTCCACATGCTTTACTTCAACAGCCTGTACATAACTTCGAGCATCTTGCCAAGTCCAAGGGTTAATGATCTTTTTTTCCATTTTATTGTTTTATTAAAGTATGGTACAAAGATCATGATGTACATGTAAAAGACGGTGTGACAAATATCACTTTTTCAAAAGCATTATAAAATACGGCTTAATGTTTCCCTGGATACACCTAGGTAGGATGCCAACATGGACTTTGGGATACGTTGAACCAGTGCGGGATGGTTGGTGATCATGTGCTCATATCTTTGCTTCGCACTAGAAGTCAGGAATAATAAGATACGTTGTTGCGAACCTATATGTCCTGCAATAGATTTTTTAAGAAAAAAATGTTCCATTTTTTGAATGGTAGCACATAGCTTCTCAAAATGATCTAAGGTGAGGCACAGCATTTTGGTGTTTTCAATACATTTTAACGCGAATGTTGATCTGCTCTTGGAATAAAAGGCAACGAAATCAGTTTCCCACCAGTCCTCCATGGCAAAAGAAATGAGATGTTGCTTGGCATCCCGATCGGTGTAGCTCAGCACGACTAATCCTGATAGTACGAAATAGACATGCTTAACGGGTTGACCTTCTTCAAAGATCAGCTCATTTTTCTTGAATTCTTGAAAGGTGAAATGTTCATATATCCACGAAAACTCATCATCAGTAAGGCTAATCATTTTTTCAATATGCGTTCTCAATTTATCTTTTATATCATTCATCTGAGATGCTAAAATTTAAAGTCAGTTGCAAGTTATGCATCGTATGCCAAGTTATAAAATGATGGCGCTGTTTTTACGGGAGTTTTTCTAAATCGCTGCTCGATCAACAGACATTTGATGTAGGAAACAGTAAATGCCTGTAAACAAGAAAAGCTGATCCTTCGATTAGCTTTTTCTTTTGAAATCCTGCTGCTAGGAGTACATCAATTCCAGATCGGGTGGATCGAGTGCAGTTCCATAACAACTGTGAAGCACTGTTTACCATTGGTGATTTAGTCCAGACTTGTTTCTGGCGCTTTACCAATAAGTTCCATAAACTGATCTAACTTAGGCGTAATGATGATCTGAGTCCTTCTATTTTTTGCCTTTCCAGCTTCGTTATCATTTGGAGCGACTGTATTATATTCACCACGTCCTGCTGCGGTTAAACGTTTTGGATCCACTCCGTAGGTGTTTTGCAAAGCCATCACCACTGAAGAAGCTCTCAACGTACTTAAATCCCAGTTATTGCGGATGTTCGGCATGCTGATCGGCACATTATCTGTGTTACCTTCTATGAGTACATCGTAACTGTTATAATCGGTGATAATCTTAGCAATCTTGGCTAATGTTTCACCTGCTTTGTCTGAGATCTCATAGCTTCCGGATTTATAAAGCATATTATCAGCAAGTGATATATAGACAACTCCTTTTAATACTTGAATATCCACATCTCTGATTTCTTCTCTGCTTAGGGAACGGGTCAGGTTGTTGGTCAAAACTAAGTTGAGTGAATCACTTTTGTTTTTACTATTGACAAGCTGTTGAATGTATTTGTTGGACGAATTGATTTCATCCACAAGCTTTGAAATATTCACATTTCCTTGATTGCTGGAATTAAGACAGTTGTTTAAGGCCGTTTGTAAAGAGGCAACATTTGCTTTTTCAGAAGCAATTTGTTCATCCAGACTCTTAATTCTGATTTTAGAGCCATTTAAATCACTCTCAGTTGTCTGTAAGCGACTATTGAGGTCTTGATTACTTTGTTGTAGTTGCGTGTAACTTGCTTGTAGAGCAGCAAATTTTTTATTACTCGTACAACTTGATCCTAAAGTGGCTAACGCTAGGACAGCGTAAATAAATAATGGATGTTTCATAGATATAAAATTACAAGTTAATTTTCGATACACAGCTATAAGAAGTAAAAAAAGCAGCTTCTTTTTCTATCTTACCGATGGCCAGACCGTATGCAAAACACCAAACTGTTAGCCGTCCAGACGCACAATCTGATGTTCATACATCATATCATGATAAACGAAGAAAACCGTTTGTTATTTTAAAAAACAAACGATTTGTCGTAAATGTTTTATTTTGATCTGGCTTTGATTTGCCCAGTCAGCTTATAGGATTGACTCGATTTCAATTAAAAAGTTTATTTTAACCATTTTTGACCAGAAGCGGCCTACCTAGACATCCACGAACTGCGTTAAGGCAGTTGATCAATTACGCTTGTTTTATAAGTCCATATTGCTATTCATAGGAAGATTGCTGTTCCCAGGATTGCCGGACAGGGTGCAGATCATCTGTCTGCTCGTTTGCTGAGATCTCTTGAGCGAAGATGAAAAAACTCAAAGTGTTGATTGTTAACAGATCAACGACGGACATAGAGGTAAAATCTACTTATAAATTATTGATTTTTTAATTTTTTATACAGAACTTTGGGCAAAGTTTAATGATAGATATGATGAAAAGAACAACACTTCTATTTGCCTCCGTTTAAAGTATGTAAAAGATGTCATGGATCTTAACCATGCCCATGACACACTGTTACCTATTTTATAATATCAGATTTGAAATTTGCATACCTATTGGCAACCATCTGGACTTTGCGGGTGATTTTTGACGAAGTACAATGAATAAAAAAATTTAATCAAATAATTTCAGAACAAGTGAAACTATTAGTAAACCAAATTGGTTTTAATAATAGGGCATGTATTCTATAAACAAATTGATGATTGGACTTTTGCTGTGAACGTTCAATAGAGTTATGGATGCACTTCCGCCCAAATTCATAAGTATAAACCTATCTTAATGCGTAATAATATGAAAAATAGTGAATTAAAAAACATTTGGAGTGTACCAAGATACCTACCTTATGTTCAGCCTGCGTTGACTCCTGAGATTTTGGAACAAGCGGAGAAGCAAATTGGATACAAACTTCCTGCGAAACTGATAGAAATTCTAAAAATTCAGAATGGCGGTTATATCCGTTATAAAATTGCGGAAACCCCTCAGGAACAGATCATGGGTATCGGACCTTATTTTCCTTCATTGACGGACTTTGATTGGACAGAATCTCAAGAATATGTGAGTTTTGAACTGGATGGACTTGTTCCGCTTGATGGAGATGGACATTGGTACATATGTTTGGATTATAGGGAAAATAAAGAGGAACCGCAGGTTGCATGGATCGATATAGAGTGTGATCATCAGGAAAAAATAGCAAATTCTTTTGCTGAGTTTTTAGACTTGTTAACACTGGATGTCAATGAAGGGGATTTAGTGATCCAAACTGAAAACTCCATAGAGGAAAATGCTAAACAGATCGAGCAGATCCTTGAAATAAAATTTGATGCACCTGAGCATTTTAACAGCGGATACGCGAGCTATCGAGGCAAATATAAAGATAGTTGGATCTGGTTGACTCCAAACCAAGTACCTGCTGGATTTGTAAGAGAATATGACAAACGCTATCATGAACTGAAAGACAAAATGAGCTTTTCTGCTGTACAATATCTAGATATTCCTGAAAAAGATCTATTTCTTGTCCTTTCTGAAGAAGATTTAAATAGCGAAGTCATGGAAAGACTGGGAAACCACAATATGAAAATAAGACCCATTACTGAACTTTTGCAAAATAGCATGACGGGTTAAGTAGGTGCTCTTTCACCTATTGGATGGAACAGCTTTGACGGTATGCGCTTATGCAATTGGATAGCTATTGCGTCATTTAGCGTTCGGGCTAACGGTCGACAGACCATTGTCCGAACGCTGTACCGCAACGAATAGTTAAAAAAAGCTGATGAAAAAGACCTATTAATCGTTTTTTATTCTTACATTAAATAATCGGATACGATATCACTAACTCAAAATTTTGAATCATGGGGACACTACTCTTAAGCGGAACGCTGATCTTGTTACTTGCTTGCACAGGCCAAAGTAGCCCTGTGAAGCATCCAGCTGAGGATGCTGTTGCTGCTGTTGAGCAAGAGCGAAAACAGTCTCAAAAAACCGCTATCATTTTGGACGCTTTTCAGATTTTGGATAGCGATGGTGGATCTAATAATTTTGTTTTACAGATGGATAAAGAAGGAAAGTGCTACCTGGGCGAAGAGTTTCTCGGCACGATCACCGCATCGGGGGAATTGAAATCTGACAAAGGGGAGATACTGGTTCATTTACGTGGAGATGAGCTGCTATCCGATGAAGGAAAAGTGATACTGCTGATTAAAGAAGATGGTACCATTGTCAACGGCTCAGGTAAAGATATCACGTGGGGAGCTGATGGTATACTCAAAAGTGATGAATTGGGTCTGAAGCTTGTTCCTGCAGACAGTAAAGCAAAAAGAGCTGCTTCGCTGCTGATGTATTCGTATTTTGGTTCTGCAAATGCAGAAGCTCAGCCATAACGTAAACCCAACTCGTTGTAAAAGGGAATAGCGCCAAATATAAACTGATGACCAACGAGCAAAACAACTGGCATATGGCAACGTCATTTGCCCAAACCTATTTTTATGGTACAAAGGTTGACTTAAAAATTGGCGATCTCATTCAGGCGGGTTTTCGGTCGAATCAGGAAGATAGGCAATTCAAGTATATGTATGTTATGGACATTCGGGTTGTAAGCGTTGCATAATGACCTCACGTAATTTTTCGGCATGTTCATCGCCCCAGTTTCCCAATGTAGAGATGACCGGAATGAGTGTTTTTCCAAATTCTGTTAAACTGTATTCGACTTTAGGTGGTACGATAGGATAGATTTTTTTGGTAATTAATTTATGTTCTTCAAGTTCCTTGAGTTGAATATTCAACACGCGCCTTGTGGCATCGGGTATTTTACGTTGCAGTTCACTGGGACGTTGATATCCTTCATGAATAAACCAGAGCAAGCGGATTTTCCATTTGCCATATAGGACTTCGCCAATCAAATCCAGACCGCAATTTAAGTTTGGTAAATTTTTTCTTTCATACATCGTACAAAGATAAACCTATGTTCCAAATGCTGCAATAGGGGAAAAATTTATCCCTATAAATCCGCTATTACAAACTGCACTTCAAGTTGTGATTATCGTGGCGCTCTGTTCCAGTACCCACAACAATACCGTGGGCAATAGGCCGTTCTTATTTTGCTATCCAGATGGAAATTTGATCTACTTCTACATGTGTGTGCGTGAAGAAGCTAAAACTAAATTTGGATAACAAGTAAGCATATCAGCTAATCAGTATTTTGCGATAAGAGGACGAAAGAAAGTCATTAAACTGGTGTCATTTTAAAACTTTTTATCTTAAATTTAGATGTGTACGATACTCAACAACTGGTATCGGCCCAAATCATTGGTAGCATATGTAATCGAATCCGAAACTAAAAGAAAATGGCAAAAAAGAAAAAAACACTTCCCAAGAATTTTGATGAGTTAATCAAGGAAAACAAGATTGAAAATCTTAAAAAAGTATTTGATACCTGTGAATTAGATGCAAGAGGTGGTTATGGAAAAGCAACGGCACTCAGCTTTTTTCATGTGCCTGATGAACTGGTTCGTTGGATGGTAGCAAGCGGAGCAGACATCGAAGCTGTGGACAGTTACAACCGTACAGCTCTTCACCAACATGCGATGACTCGAAGTGGCGATATCACGGTCTTTTTAGAACTTGGAGCAAATATACAGGCTGTGGATATCTATGGCGATACACCATTGCATTTTGCTGCGGGAAGTAGTTTTAATGTTTCATCTGTCAAAAAACTGGTTGCTCATGGGGCTGACACCCAGGCTTTAAATGCGACTAAACAAACGCCGCTTGAAAGGGCATTATCTCGCGCAAGTAATATCGACTTGATCCCGTTGGTGGAAGTATCGCGTATATTGCTCCAAGCCAACACCGAAATAACGCAAAAGATGAGGGATGAAATTATTCGGATAGGTGAGAATTTTGAATTCCATCGTGAAAATTTTAATAAAGACTATCTGCAAGAAACAGACCATGCACTCAGCAATCTTTATGAGATGTATCAAGTTGTACCTGTTAAAAAGCGTATCATGCATGATGGCGTGGCACCAATAAGCGTAGGTGGTACAAATTGGAAAGAGCAATTTGAAGAATTGTGGGAGCTTTTAATTCCTGCTAAGGGGAGTGCCCTAACAGTGCAAGGAGAGGTGGTCCGCATCGCTGGGAAAGTGCGTGATGAAATCTACCGAAATGGCGGGGGAAATTGGGACAAGGATTTTAAAAAAATGTTGGATGCATTTGACATACACGTATCTTCTGAACATGCTTTAGCTGCGAAAGAACTGGAAGAAGCCCGTATTCTTATCAAAGAGATTCGTAACACTGGATTTGCTGATGACCTTAATTTTTTGTGTGAACTTGCAACCAAGTGGGTACTTCTTAATCCGACTCCCATCTTGCTTAATAAGCCGAACTATACAAGATAAAATCGAAAACAACACTTTTAAGAAACGATAGATCTATCCGATCTTAGCTTGAGTTTTGATAGAAATCTTTCCTACTTGAAACAAGTTGTGGGAATAGTAAAAATACTGCAATAGAGGAAAAATTTATCCCTATATGAATCGTAACTCCGTACTTGTGAGATCTGTACATAAGACTGAACTTTGTCCTAAATATTTTAATATATGGGACAAGAATTTAATTTTAATCATGAATTGGAGGGCAAAATTGCCCTTGTAACAGGTGGCACAAAAGGAACGGGTAAAGCCATTGCAGAGCGACTTTCAAATGCGGGTGCAACTGTTGTCATTACAGCGAGAAATGCACCCGATACGTTGCATGATCATCTGTATTTTATTGCTGCTGACTTGAGTGAAGCCGAAGGAGCGAGACGCGTAGCAGAAGAAGTTTTAGCAACATTTGGGAGACTGGATATTCTGATCAATGCGCTCGGGGGTTCGGAAACCCAAGGTGGGGGTTTTGCTGTACTGACCGATCAGGACTGGGAGCAGACGATCCGAACGAATCTGCTTGCTCCTGTACGACTGGACAGGGCATTTTTACCACAAATGCTTGCGCAAAAAAGTGGTGTGATCATCCATATTGCATCCATTCAGGGAAGATTACCGTTATACGATTCTACTTTGCCTTATGCTGCAGCAAAAGCAGGGGTGATCAATTATAGCAAAGGTTTGTCAAAAGAAGTTTCGCCTAAAGGGATACGGGTACTCACTGTTTCGCCGGGCTGGATCATGACGGAATCATCAACGAGAATGATGGAACGAATTGCGGCAAGTACAGCTATCACGATAGAACAGGCGACACAAAGCGTCATGGATGCTTTGGGAGGAATTCCAATAGGAAGACCGGCACAACCTGAAGAAATTGCTGAATTTGTTGGATTTTTGGTTTCGCCAAGAGCCCATTACCTGACTGGTACAGAATATATCATGGATGGAGGCACAATTCCCACGATTTAATAACATTTTAACTCATAAAAAGATGAATTTACCAAAAGTAGTAGCCGATCTCGTACAGGCACAGGACAACTTTGATTCTATTGCTTACGCGAATTGTTTCGCAGAAGCAGCCGTAGTTTTTGACGAAGGAAAAACACATAACGGCAAAAAGGAAATAGAAAATTGGATAGAAAAAGCCAACAAAGAATATCAAAGTACGATGAAACCTCTTGAATATTCAGAAACTGACCAGACGTTGAAAGCTGAAATTGCAGGCAATTTTCCGGGAAGTCCGCTGATCTTGACTTATCACTATGAATTTAAAGATGGGCTGATTCAATCTCTGAAAATTACCGGTTAATGGGATCATATATGTTCCATAACCGCTGATCTATTCAGGTTGATCATTGGTCATGATGATCTGGCCTCATGTGGAAAGGGGTATGTTAAGAAAGGCTTAGATTAATAAAAAATCCAAGCCTTTTTTTAAGATATCAATATGGAAGATTTGGTTATTTTTGGTTAAAGATAACCATTGACTTTAATGAGTCAATTGTGGTAAATTTGCTAATCAATAAGAAATAATGATGCAAATCACAAAATATACATGGGCTTACAGGAAAAAAGGGTATCATCCAGATCTTAAAAACTTATCTTCCAAAGCTTTTTGTAATTAAATAACCTCATCCTTTTTTTTAGCTATGTTTTATCATTTACAACAAATTAAATTTGTCCAATGGATCATTATCCATATCCGCTATCTTATTGCATTGGCATTTGTACCCTCTGGATTTACAAAATTAGTGGGCGAAAGGTTTACTCAATTGCCAACAACTGGTGCGATAGGTCAGTTTTTTGAGGTACTTTATCTTTCCGGGATTTATTATAATTTTCTTGGCCTGGCTCAAATCGTCACCGCAATCCTGCTGATGACACAGCGCTTTGCGTTGATCGGGACATTTTTCTTTCTGGCCATAACAACCAATATCTGGATGATCACCATTTCTCTGCATTTTACAGGTACCTGGATCATCACGAGTTTAATGATGGTTGCGGGTTTGATTTTACTGTATTGGGATAAAAATAGAATAGCTGAATTATATTCTGAAAATAATCTACCCAGAAAGAAGTATGCTCCGAAGGTATCAAAGCTTTGGGTCAATGCTGGTGTAATATACATAAGTACGCTTCTCGTACTCTGTTTTTTGGGCCCGCAGAAAGATCTGATATCTAAAAGCATCGATGTGATCACAATATTGATCTTGGTCGGGACGACCGTGTATACCAATGTTGTTTTCTGGAAAAAAAAGAAGTCCGTATAATACCCTATTACGGTTTACAGGAGTTAAAATCAAGATGAACGAGGCTTTAAAAAGTGCGGTGGACGAGGTACAGTCATCATACACAAATTAAACACGGAAAGCTGATTTAGCTTGATTTCGTTAGGTGAAATGAGCGACTTGAGTGCCTTATATTGCACTAATCAGGACTACTATATATTTGAATATGAAAATACTTATACTTAAAATTTATTAGAAGATGAATCGTACGTGTACTATTTTATTATTGAGCTTAATATCATTCTTTTGTCAAGGTCAGGTGTCAAATGTCGGTGAACAGACGATCAGTTATATTGACCATGCTCGAGAGCGCCCCATAAAGACTCAGATATGGTATCCAACAACTGACCAGGATGTAAAGGAGACAGCGTTACCCTTTGTATTAACTCCGACCATACAGAATGCGACTTTTATAAATAAGAAATATCCGTTGATCGTACTATCGCATGGCACAGGAGGAAACAGGCTGAGTTTAGCTTGGCTGGCCATTGAACTGGCAAAGAATGGATACATGGTTCTGTCACCGGATCATTGGGGAAATACTCTTGATCATAAAATTCCAGAATATTTTGTTCGCTATTGGGAAAGACCACTGGATCTGAGTTTTTTGCTCTCTTCATTTTTACAGGACGAACGTTTTACCAATTATGTGGACAGTAATCGTATTGGTACGATAGGTTTTTCATTGGGCGGCTATACAGCACTGGCGCTAGCAGGCATTCAATTGGACTGTGAGCTACTGAAACGTAACGCTCTATCCGAACAAGGCCACAAAGAATTCATTGTTCCGGAGCTTGGTGACCTGACAGCATTATTGACAAGGATACCTTGCACAGAAATACCCACTACTTTAAAAGATAGTCGATTTAAAGTGCATATAGCACTAGCTCCAGCGTTAGGGTTGGGACTTTTGGAACAGAAGTATCAGAAAATGCCTCCAGTATTAATAATCGGCGCACATGATGACCAAATCGCCCCGATAGAAACCAATGCAATCAGATACAGTAACGTTATTGGAGGTTCAAAATTTGTTAAGCTGCCTAGAAACACAGGGCATTACATTTTTTTGAATGAGGGGAACCCGCAGTTGCAAAAAGAGGCATCAACTTATTATCAAGATGATCGCAGCATCGATAGAAAATTGATCCATCAACAAATAGCGACCGAAATCATCCATTATCTTGCTAATCATCTGAGGTAGAATTGAAAGGACTGTTTATGGCTGTCTTTTGCAAGTTTCTGTGCTTTCAGTTCATGAATATAAGAAGGGGAGGATCCTATACAAGTTGGCGATTTATGGAATGAATGTGTACAAATAAGCAAAAAAGAAGTAATGTCGGATGATCACCGATAGTGATCTATTTTTGCTATTTCAGAAACAAGTAATACAGGGAAAGAAGGCGAGTAGAAAGGTCGCGGTTAACGAGATAAAATTTGGAAAATATCGTGTTCAAAAGTTTTGATTTGCTTATCTTTATGAAGCGGTAGTACTGCATGGATTAGATTTGGTTTTATAAAATGGACTGCATTGCTGATTCGGATTTTTTAACCACATTGAACAATGGCAACCGATGATGCTGGATGTATAATGGCAAACGATATGAACTTACAGACATTACAGGCCTTTGAAGAGGTCACGAATCAATTGGTAACCTTGCTAGGGGGTATGGATGAAGCCTTAATCAATAAAAAACCGGTAGACGGAGGCTGGTCTCCTGGACAGATAGCAGACCATATACGCAAATCCTATGCCTCTGCAGAAACGATGGATGGGGCATCGGAATCTGGTGATCGGTCACCAAATGAGAAGATCGATATGATCAAGAAAATATTTACGGATGATACCATCCGCATGAAGTCGCCAGATGCTATTATACCAACGGAAAAACCAGTGGACAAAGAGAGATTGATGGCTGGTTTACAGAATAGAATAGAGCAGATGGCAGCTGTGATTCGGACAAAAGATCTTTCGGATATCTGTACAGATTATGCTATTCCACAATATGGACCTTTTACACGACTGGAATGGGCTTGGTTTAATATCTACCATACGGAGCGTCATATTCGGCAGCTGAAGAAATGTGTAAAAGACTTTAATTAACGGGTGTGTCTTATTCTGATATAAAATGAAAAGTAAGAGCATGCTCCATGATTGTTTTAGCTTTATTTAGTTGCAATTCTTTATTTTTATTGCTTAAATACAAGCTCCACTGTTGTTTCAGGCAACAGTTTTGTGGTATTGCAACATAAGATATAAATCAAGCTATTAAAAAACATCTATGCAAAGTTGTAATTTGCTCACGTAACATAAATTGAATATGGAGTCCTCTCTTGAAGCATTACTAAAAGTTGAACATGGTTTTAAGCCTTTCGAAGAAGAGGCAAAAAAAATAGTGACCACGCAGTCCAGAGCTGAGTCTAAAGAAATCGCCTTAGATCTATTAAAGAGCAAGTTTTACCAGTTACGTTGTTGCGCAATTTTTATCTTGGGTTTTATAGCTGCTCAGGATCCATCAGTTCTTGTGGTACTGAAAGAACGTGCACATGTGGACGATAGCTGGCAAGTTCAGGAGATTATTGCAAAAGCCTTCGATCAATACTGTGCAGATCATGGTTACGAAAATTCGCTTCCTGAAATTACAGAATGGCTGAGCGATCAAAATCCAAATGTTTGTCGTGCTGTGACCGAAGGCTTGAGGATCTGGACAAGCCGCGCTTACTTTAAAGAGCATCCTCAGGTGGCAATCGAATTAATTGCTCAGCACAAAGCAAGCGATAGCGAATATCTGCGTAAATCTGTCGGTAACGCTTTAAGGGATATCAGCAAAAAACATCCGGAATTAATTGAGAAAGAGATTTCGAGTTGGAATTTGAATACTAGCACTATTGCGTACACATATGCGTATGTAAAAAAGAGGCATTGAGCAGATATTAACCAGAAATATGACGATCTCTATAACGGCTGTATGGTACAATCGTTTTGAATCTCCGATGCATGCATGACTGTTTTGAGTTCACCCAGTTTTACAATTTATCCATTTGATTGCTTTAACCCTTAGCTTGCTGTACCCTTATTTTCTGCGCTTTGCAACAAGCGATCAATTTCTTGTCTGAGTGTCTCTTTTTCTATGTTGGATTTGGTCAAATCAATTGCCTTTGCATAATGTTGAATTGAAATAGGCATATCTATTTGAGCGTACAAATAACCCAATAATGCATGATAGTAGTTGTTCTCCGGAAGATTTAACTTTTCCACCTCCTCGATTGCCTTTTCGCTACCATAGACTTTAGCGTAAGCAAATGCTCGATTTAAGGCTGTAACTGGTGAGTATTCGATCAGGATAAGCCTATTATATAATTGTAAAATATGTTTCCATTTGTTCGTATCGGTGGAGGTTGTATGCCAATATGCTATAGCTGCCTCTAAGTGGTATTTTGAAACTTCTTCAGCGTTGCAGGCGTGGATTAAATAATAATTTCCCCTGTCGATGAGTGCCTGATCCCAGAGACTTTTGTCCTGTTTGTCAAAAAGGATGGCTTCGCCATTGGTACCAGTTCTTGCATCCAGTCTCGAACTCTGAAAGCAGATCAAAGCAAGCAAGGCATTTACTTGCGGTGTATTGGTGAGTGGATTTTCAGCTAAGACCAGCGTAAGCCGAGCGGATTCTGAACAAAGCTCTTTTCTGATGAGCTGATTGTGGGTTGTGGAAAAATAGCCTTCGTTGAAGAGCAAATACAATGTTTTTAGAACCGTGTCCAACCTCGCTTGTATATCATTTGCAGTTAAGTCTTGCATTTGAAAATGATTATTTCGTAAGTTGGTGCGTGCCCTTTGCAATCGCTTTTTAATGGTTTCTCTATTTGTCAAAAAGGCCTTGGCGATTTCCTCGACACTAAAACCACCTAAAATCTGAAGTGCCAATGCGATCTGTGCTTCTGTAGAGTTTGTCGGATGACATACGGCAAAAATCATAGCCAATTGACTGTCGGCAATGTTTCGATCATCAAATTCCAGAATCTTCTCTATCTCCATTGCTTGAACAGTTACTGCATCTTTAATTCTGCTATCAAAAATAGATCTGTGCTTGAAATAATCTTTAAGTTTGTTTGCAGCCACGGTATATAGCCATGCGTTCGGATTATCGGGTACACCATGGACAGCCCAGTATTCAGATGCTTTTAGAAAGGTATCACTAGCAATATCTTCGGCAATTTCGATATTTGCCAATCCAAAATGACAGCAAAGGACAGCCGTCATTTTAGCATATTCCTGTCGGAATAAATGCGGTAAAAGTTCCGTATATGATTTTGGGTTAGTCACGTTTTATTACTTCTCGTACTTCAATGCTTCCGCCCACTTGATCAAAGATCGGGTTACTTTTTGCCATTTCTACTGCTTCATCAATGGTGTCTGCTTTTATGACAATGTAGCCACTGATAAATTCCTTGATTTCGGTGTAGGCACCATCTGTGATCACATTGTTTGGCTTTACAGTTTTAGCATTTCCTGCAAATGGTAAGAGCGTATTTCCCTTATCCACTAATTTGTTTTGTGAGGCAATACCTGCTAACCAATTCATTCTTTCCTGCATTTGTTCGGGTGATGGTTTGAAATCGGAAATGTCTTGTAGTCTGAAAATTAATGCAAATTCTTTCATCGTGTTAAAATTTTTAAATTAAATATACCTCAATGACGACCGAGTTCTCCGAATGGGGACAGCTTCTATGATTTTTTTTCTATTTGGTACTTTGTTGCTAAAACAGGAGTGAAGATCAATAAGTCACTCTTCAGTGCTATTCCTCTCAATTGGTCTTACGAAAACAAATGTATAGAATCACAAAGAAAGTGGCAAATGTGTCTACATTCTTTCTGATCTCTCATGTCTTTGAAATTAAAGAAAGCTCATATTGCGATTAGCTTTACCTTCATGATCCCGCTGGGATTTAAGCAGTCCTGCCATCCCAAATTCTCTACCGTGAACAAGAAAGTTGGCTCAGTCCCCTAAATGCCCGCACACGATCATGAGCCTCTATTGGTTCGAAACTCGCCGACCCTGATATGATGACTGTACTATTGAGCTCTATGGGAGGCGCAATCCACTACCACGCTAATGATAGTTGACGAATTATGGGAAAAGCGTCGACCAATTAAAGAATACGCCATCAGAGCGACAGATTTCTATTCTGAATATACAAACAAAAGCTGATGAAATAAAATGGAGTAACAGTCAGTAAATGGAAAGATCATGCCCTGTAATGTGCTAGTAAAGTGAACTAAAAAAGCTATAGATGCAGCTTTTTGTGAATGTACAATAATTGTTAGATTTGGATGTTGGATTTGATATGTATCCATAGACGGTTAAAAAGAAAATGAAAGGACAAGAAGAGTGCGAAATGACTGACGTATTTGAAAATTACCTATCCTCAACAGGAGGACTATCGGCTGAGGAAATCAACTTTTCTATGCAGTTTTTCAAACCAATGCGCTTAAAAAAGGGTGATTTTTTTATTCGTGAGGATGAATCCTGCCGTCATATTGGATTTATCGCTAGTGGCGCAGTAAAGGCGTACGCGATCGATAAAGAAGGTAAGGAGAATATAACTTGCTTCAAGTTTGAAAATGAATTTGTGACCTCATTTCCGGAGTTTGTGGCGCAGGAAAAATCGAGAAGGAGTATCAGGGCTATAGAAGATAGCCTGATCTATCGGATAGACTACTCGAACTATCAGCATCTGCTTGGTGAGGTGACCGTCTGGAACGGGGTTATAAAATCGGTGATGGAGCGGGAGTATAACCAAAAGGAACGTTATCTGCTGAATTACAATAATAGGTCGGCTGTGGATAAATACCGCCATGTACTGTCTAGCGAACCGATGCTCGTGCAGCGCATAGCGACGCAGGATCTGGCATCGTACCTGGGCATCACGCAGCGATCACTGACACGAGCGAAAGGACAAATACATAGACCCAATGTATTATAGGACAAATGTCCTTATGCAGTCCTGGTCAGCGGTGTAGATTTGCATAAAAAAACAATGTTACATCAAATTGCTCCCGAAGTTTTCCAGATTCCATTGATGCCACGAAACAGTATCAACTGCTATATTATCGAAGGTGTATTGGTCGACTCCGGAATAAGGAGTTCGTATACCACTGTAAAGAAAGCTCTCCAGAAAATCCCCGTTTACCAACATGTACTGACGCATGCGCATGCGGACCACCAAGGCTGTAGCGATCTGATATGCGCTGAGTTTGCGATACCCTTGCTCTGTCATCCCAGTGAAGTTTTTAGGACCGAAACGGGTATGGTAACCCACGATTATCCAACTCCGCAACATTGGGTAGCAAACCTTCAACAAAAGTACTGGGCAGGTCAGGGCCATCAAGTGGAGCACACAATTGTTGAAAACGATAGGATCGGAAACTTTCGGGTAATAGAGACTCCCGGACATTCGGCAGGTCATATTTCTTTTTTCCGTGAGCGGGATGGTGTACTGATAATCGGGGATGCTGCGACAAATATGAACCTGCTCACCACAGCGACTGGTCTGCGCCTTCCGCCAAATATATTCACCTCCGATCAGCGGCTCAACATCAAATCGCTCCAGAAGTTAGCAAATCTAAATCCTGCTGTCATCTGCTTCGGTCATGGACCGATCATGCGAAATACAGATCGGAAGTTTGAGCAATTTGTGGCTAAATGCAACGCGGTTATGTAAAGATAGATTGCAAAAAAAGCCTCACATTTCTGTGAAGCTTTCTTGTGATCCCGCTGGGATTTATTGCGACCCACATACCCCAAACGAATGTCCGCAATGAAAAAGGTCGAACCCATCCCAACGCTTCTGTTCTCATCCCATTGGATACAAAAAAAGCCTCACATTTCTGTGAAGCTTTCTTGTGATCCCGCTGGGATTCGAACCCAGGACCCATACATTAAAAGTGTATTGCTCTACCAGCTGAGCTACGGAATCTTACTCTTTTTTTGAAGTTTCCTTCGTTGTTTGGAGTGATGCAAAGGTAGAAAAAACTACTATACAGTGCAAATAAAACGACTATTTAATTACAAAGGACCTTCTTGTCCTTTCATTTATAGGGAATTAATTTTTACAAATCAGGAAATATAATCGCGATCTTCATTGCTCAATGTTGATTTGGAGCTCGATATTTCGTCCATATCTGATGTCGTAGAGGGATTGACCTGAATCACTTCGGTCTTTATTTTCCTTGGTCGTAATAGAATAGCACCAATAATGATCCCAATAAAGAGGGTGATGGCTATAATAGAGGAAAGCGCAAAAATATGCTTGCCAAAAAACCAGAACTCCACAGGAGCAGTATTCTGCATAAAAAAAATCGTAATAATGACGACTAAGATTAAAAGTATGATCGTTTTGAAATTCATTTTGCGCTTTATTTTTTGTCAAAAATAATCATTGTAGGCGATACTTTATATGCTTGATTAAGAAAGCTATTACAGAGTGATCATTTATGCCGCTAAAATTTAAACTTTATTGATTTTTCATGATGTTCTATCTTTCCACATGTTGAACAAGTAACGTGAAGCGAAGTAGGTCAGAAAGGAGCAGATTAGATTTGCCGCTACAGCGAGCAATGAATAATGGCTAAAGCCTTCCATTTGTCCAGTATCTAAACTTTGTCCAACACCTTCCTTGTAATACGTAAGCGGAAATCCTATAGTTGTTAAACCATCATAAGCCATTCCATTATGATAGGAAAGCCAGCTCAGTAAGCCGAAGATCAACAGGGTCCCTAAGAAGTAATGCCATATTTTCATTGTTTACCATCATTGATTTATCTGAAATAACGTCTCAATATGAAACTGGATGAATTCTTCTTGCAGCGCCCATACTTCGTTGAAAGTAACAAATTAATCTTAAACAATGAAGGAGATCGATCTGTAATTTTCTGGAAAATGCTCGTATTGATGGGATAAACCAAAAAAACATCAACTAATTTCCATATTCGGTATCGTCAAAGTCTTTTGTAGCAATTGAACCGAAACTGTATTGTTCCAATAATTCCTCTTGTGTAATTGCTCGACGATTGACAAGGACTCTTTGTTTTAAGCTTTGGAGCTGCTGATCGATCAATGGATATAGCAAAACCTCTGGCGAATGAGCGATCAACTGTTTTTGTTTCTGTAATTGCTGCTTCAAATATATGGTTATAATTAATCTTATTCTCTTCGGAAATCATCATGTAGCTACGAAAAATAGCCTCTTTTTTAAGAGGCTATTTTCAAATATGTAGACCTGATGCAGGTCTGTAGTAGCAATTATTTCGCATCAATATCGACCGTATTGAGTCGCAATGAGTTTAAAATGACGGATACTGAACTTAGACTCATCGCTGCTGCGGCGAGCATCGGCGATAACAATATACCAAAAGTAGGGTATAGGATACCGGCTGCAATAGGAATACCTAAGACATTGTACAAAAAGGCGAAGAGTAGATTCTGCTTGATATTGCTCACCAATTTATGGCTCAGTATTTTTGCTTTGACCACACCTAGTAAATCTCCTTTTAGTAAGGTCACCTCAGCGCTTTCGATGGCTACATCTGTACCTGTACCCATGGCAATACCGATATCGGCTTGCGCCAAAGCGGGTGCATCATTGATCCCGTCACCGGTCATGGCTACGACTTTATTTTCTTGCTGTAGCTTTTTGATTTCCATTAATTTATCCTGTGGCAGTGCTTGCGCTTTAAAGTGTTTAATACCCAGCTCATCGGCTACTGCTTTGGCTGTTTTTGCATTATCACCGGTTAACATAATCACGTCAACACCATGATCCATCAAATAATGGATGGCTTGTTTTGCGGTATCTTTGATTTTATCAGCGATCACTAAATACCCTAACAGTGTCGTACCTTGAGCCAAATAGGAAACGGTACGGCCTTTTTGCTGCTCGACGGCAACTTGTTCTTTGACTGCATCTGTGATCGTGATGCCATCATCTGCTAATAAGGATTCATTTCCCAATAACACTTTTTGATTGGCGATATAACCGATCACACCTTTGCCATTGATGGTGTCAAAACGATCGGTTTCCTGGAATGTTAATGTTGACTCTTTAGCTTTCTTGACTACAGCTTCTGCTAATGGGTGGGAGCTATTTGCATTGACAGAAGCGGCTAGTATCAATAGTTCGTCAGTAGTGTGGCTGGAGGTACTGAATATCTGTTCCAGACTTGGTCTTCCTTCGGTTATGGTTCCTGTTTTGTCGGTCACCAAGACATTGACTTTATCTAGTTTTTCAAGTGCTTCTGCATTTTTGATGAGAATACCATTTTTAGCACCTTTACCTATACCTACCATCACTGACATCGGGGTTGCCAGACCTAATGCACATGGACATGCAACGATGAGTACGGCTAATGCATTGGCCAATGCGAAAGCAAGTTTGGATTCGACGCCATAAATCATCCAAGCGGCAAACGTTAATATGGCAATAGCGATCACAACGGGGACAAAAATACGGGATACACGATCTGTCAGTTTTTGAATGGGCGCTTTACTACGGCTTGCACTGTTGACCATTTCAATTATTTGTGCCAATAAGGTGTCGTCACCTACGCGGTTGGCTTTCATCAAGAAGGTTTGGTTCCCATTAATGGTTCCTGCACTCACGTTGTCGCCTTCTTTTTTGTCTACCGGAACGGGTTCTCCTGTTAACATGGATTCGTCAATGGTGCTATAACCCGATGTAATTGCTCCATCTACTGGGATTTTCTCTCCTGGTTTAACGCGTAATAGTTGATCCAACTGAATGTCGGCGACGGAAATTTTCTTCTCCACACCGTTTTCAACCAAATTTGCTTCCGCAGGCGATAGTTTGATCAGTTCTTTAATGGCTGAATTTGTTTTGGAATGAGCTTTTGCTTCCATCATCTGTCCCAATAGGACTAGGGTCAGGATAACAGCGACAGATTCAAAATATAGGGCAACTTGCCCATGATGTCCGAGAAGCTCATCTGGAAAGAGCGATGGAAAACATAGGGCAACGACACTGTATAAAAAACCTGCTCCTGCTCCTAGACCGATCAAGCTGAACATATTCAGATTCCAGGTTTTGAAGGATGTCCAAGCGCGCTCAAAGAACATCCATGCGGCATAAAAGACAACAGGAATAGTTAAAAATAGCTGAACCCAACCTGACATCTTTGGTGTAATGATCTGACCAATCGGGTTGCCTGGGATCATTTCACCCATGGACAGTATAAATAAGGGTACCGTAAATAAAATGGCAATCCAAAGTTTTTTCCTCAGATCTTGATAGGTATGATCTACCTCCTCTGCAGCGGCATTGGCGACTAGATCCATACCACAGATGGGACATGATCCGGGTTTGTCGCTTTCGACTTCTGGATGCATAGGACAACTGTAGGTGACTGCCGCCTTCTTTTCAGGGATTTTTTCTAAATTCATTCCACATACGGGACATGATCCGGGCTTATCATACAGTTTGTCACCTTCACACATCATAGGGCAATAGTATTTTCCGGCCGACTGGGCTGTAACCTTTGGTTTATCTACTTTTTCATGTGTTGAACAGCAGGAAGCTTTGGGTATTTCAACTTGATTTGCTGCTTGATCTGCCAAGGACTCAACAGGAACGAGAAACATACCACAGACCGGACAGGAGCCAGGCGCATCGTATGTATGATCATGTCCTTCGCAATACATGGGACAGATATACTTACCCGAAGCTGCTATAGATGTTGCTGTTACTGGATTGTCCTGTTTTTTTGACGAACAGCAGGAAGCTTTGGGTACTTCAACTTGATTTGCTGCCTGATCTGCCAAGGACTCAACAGGAACGAGAAACATACCGCAGACGGGACAGGAGCCAGGTGCATCGTATGTATGAGCATGTCCTTCGCAATACATGGGACAGATATACTTACCAGAAGCTGCTGTAGATGTTGCTGTTACTGGATTGTCCTGTTTTTTTGACGAACAGCAGGAAGCTTTGGGTACTTCAACTTGATTTGCTGCCTGATCTGCCAAGGACTCAACAGGAACGAGAAACATACCGCAGATCGGACAGGATCCAGGTGCATCGTATGTATGAGCATGTCCTTCGCAATACATGGGACAGATATACTTACCAGAAGGTGAAACTGCTGCTTTGGTTATCGTTTGATATTCTTTTCTATGTTCTGTTGAATTAGATTCGTTATTTTCAATTACTGTTTCCCTGATTTTATAATCACCAATCTCGGATAGTGTATCATTCAATTGTTCGATATCAATAGCCTGTTCGCTATCAATGATCACTTCGGCAGGATCTAATGTAACGATCGCTTTGATCCCAGGTATTTGATTGAGTTTATCCGATACATGGGTGCGGCACCCATTGCAAGTCATGCCTGATATTTGATATTTTTGATTCATAATCTGCTTTAAATTAACTTAAACAAATATCCCTGTTTGGATAAAAATTTATACTGTAACATTTGAGGTTTAAATTACAAGATTTTATCTGAAGTGTAAGCGCGCTTAAAAAGGATGATCAACAACCGTAAAAACAACAAAGTATAGGTAAGTTTGTTTGTAATTGAAAATTGTCAATGGATACAAATCATAATCAAGATAAACGGGAAAGTACAGGACGTACTTCTCATATATTAAATACGTCGGCCAATTTACTCGGAATTTGTTTTTTAGTCTTAACGACAATAAAAAAGATGAAATTAACAGAGGAAAGCTTAATTGATGAGTGTGCTGCCCTTGCGATCTTTATATTTATGGCAAGCTGTATCATCTCTTTTATTGCGATGAAAAGAAGTCATTTGCGTGAAGTTAAAAGATTGGAAAATATTGCAGATATTATCTTTTCAACGGGCCTGTTTGTACTATTTATAACTTCTTTATTATTGATCTTTAACTTGATCGAGTAGCGTCAACTGCAAGGGGTAGAGCTGATCCGATTTTGGCTTGATGGCGATAATCAATAATAAATACACTGAAGCGTCTCTGGAGTTCAATGCTACACTTCTGTTCTATTACTATATTTTAATACTTTAAATCGCTTAAAAAGCGCCTTAAATAAAAAGATATGTTCAGCAATGGATCTTAACGTGAGGGAGTGATTTTTGATGCGGAAAGGAGATATAAACAGTATAATACAAAAAGTTTATATACTGTTTATAATGCATTGCCTAATAATATTTTATGCAAATAGCATAACTTCAGGATGTTTTAAGATGTTTTTGATCAAGGGTTTAGCATCGCCATCAATGACTGCCTTATAGTGGGGTTCAGGAATGAAAAGTTTGAAGGTTTTTTTCTCAATTTTTACGACAAAAATGACCCCATGAACAATTTGTTTATCGTCGATCACCATTGAAAACTCATCAACTGGCTGATTAGCAAGTTTGTTCTTTTCAACTAACTTTAAAAGTTTTTCCATAGTCAAAACTACATATTCTCGTCAATATATTAAGTACATATTGACGAGAATATCATTAATTTTTAGCAATTAGATCTCTTAGAGCTACTGATGCGATGGCGCCTCCAAAGGCAGCTGGGAGATAAGACATGGTGCCATAAGCCGATTTCTTATAATTGCTTCCATCTGTATATAATAGAGATGCTTTATCTGGCAATTCTGTTGAAAATACCGCTTTGAAGCCACTTCGTATACCATGCTTATATAGTTTTTTGCGAATATGGTGGGCAAGTTTACAATTATACGTTTCTCCGATATCGGCAATTTCTATTTTGGTGGGATCCATTTTACCTCCGGCACCCATTGAACTTACAAAGCGAACTTTTCTTTCTAAGGCCTGACGGATGAAAAACAATTTTGGCGTAATGCTATCGATGGCTTCTACGGCATAATCTGGCTTGAGATCTAATAGATCGGAAATTTTTTCGGGAAGAACAAAATCCTCGATAATGGTTAAATCCAATTCTGGATTGATAGCCAACAAGCGATCGCGCATGATCTGCGCTTTGGACATACCATGATTTGTTGCCAGTGCAGGCAATTGTCTATTTCTATTGGATGGATCAACCGTATCACCATCAATGATGGTCATTTTGCCAACTCCGCCACGACAGATAAATTCTGCTGCAAATGAACCTACACCACCCAGTCCTAAAACCATGACGTGAGAATTTGCCAATTTTTCTAAAGCTTCACGTCCCACTAATGCTTCTGTGCGTGATAGCCATGATAAGTCTTTCATATTTTATCCAAATACAAGTTGATAGTTATTAAATACGGTATTCTTTAGTTCTTCTAAAGATATTTTTTTTAACTGCGCCAAATAGGCATACAAGGTCCTAATATCTAGCGTTGCATCGTCTGTCTCTAAAAACAGCTGATCTAGGGGTGCAGATGCGAGTGCTTCATCGTGCTTACCAGTCAATATGGAAGCTCCGAACGAAAGGTAATATCCTTTTTTTAATAATTGCTCTGCAAGTTCTTTATTCTTGTTAAATCCATGAAAGATGCTCTTGCACGCAAATTGCTCTTCTTTTAGTATATATTGTACTTCCTCAAAAGCACGTACACAATGAATAATCAATGGTTTAGCATATTCTTTGGCTAGCCTAACTTGCTTTTGAAATACGTCTTGTTGCACCTGCATGGGGACAGGAATTATTTTATCGATACCACATTCACCGACTGCTAAGATTTCCTGGTCTTGGAGTAGTTCTTCCAGGAGCGGTAAACCTTTAAATGGATCTTCTGCTGCGATATGCCAAGGATGTAATCCTGCGGTGAGGGGTGAAAAAAAACTATGATCTTGATCACTGTTAAGCATATTGTTGTATACACAAAAGAGATCTGCCTCTGGCGGGCGGTGCTGATGGGTATGAATGTCAATATAGAGCTGTGCCATAATCAGGCGCAAATTTGAGAAAAAAAAATGAAGATTGATAATTTTATCCTACTAAAGGTGTAGATATTTATTGGATATGGGTATCAAGTACTTTCAACATGCCATTTGCTTTTAATAAGCATTCCTGATATTCATCCTCTGCATTGGCCTGAATAGTAATGGCACCACCGGTTTGAAAGGATAAATACTTGTTTTGGGCATTATATAAAATGGTCCTAATGACGACATTGAAATCAAAATTACCATTTGGGTCAAAATAACCGATAGATCCGGCATATAGTGAACGTCGATTTGCTTCGACTTGATCGCAGATCTGCATTGCTGCTATTTTAGGTGCTCCGGTCATGGAACCTGCTGGAAAAGTATTTTTAATGACTTCGATATCTGATACATCGGGGCTGATCTCACAGGTGATTGTTGAAATCATCTGATGGACCAGTTTGAATGTGTGGATTTCAAATAGATGGTCTGCTTTAACTGATTTTGGAACTGCGCTTCTTGTTAAATCATTACGGACGAGATCGACGATCATCACATTTTCAGCAATTTCTTTTTTAGAGTTCAACATGTGATTTATGATCTGCTGATCTTCTTCATCTGTAGATCCGCGCTTTGCTGTTCCTTTTATGGGTTGAGAGATCAGTTGCCTATCGCGTTTGGCAAGAAATCTTTCTGGTGAAGCGGACAGGATATATTTGTCCTGAAATTTAAAAAAAGCGGCAAAAGGTGTAGGGGAGATTCGATTTAGTTTTTCAAATGCTGCCAAAGGATTTAGATCGACCTGCTCTGCATAGAATTCCTGACAAAGGTTGACCTCGTAAATATCTCCTCGTTGAATATGATCCTGCATCTTGCTAAATGCTGTAAGGTATTCTTTCTTGGTCCATCTGGTCTGTACCTGACCATTAAAACCGACCGCTTCGTTTTTTATTTCAAGGGCTAGAATGGCTCGAAATATTTCATCAGGCTTTTCGGCACTGATCGATACTGTATTTCCGATGATCTTAATCGTAATAGCCGGAATGAAAAAATATGCAAGTGGAAAGTCCAACCGATCGACTTGATGGGTTTGGAGTTGCTCAATTTCATTTTTCAGATCGTATGAAAGAAAACCTGGTATATAAGTATGGGGATGATCCGAAATGAATTGTTGAACCTCAGCGAGGCTATGCTGATGGGTAGAGGTGTACTGCTCAGTGGCTTGAACAGCAATTAAACAGTCAAATGCACTCCATTGATCCGTCTGTTCGTTAGAATGGAGGTAGGCTACTTCATCAAATTGCGCTGCCCATTGCAGCGCTTTTTGATGAAAATTATACTTTGAATCTATAACAAAATTGTCTTCGACCCGCATTAACTATTTAGTCAATTTTAATGTTTGTTTACGATCTGGTCCTACTGATAAGAACGTGATAGGCACTTCTAATGCTTTCTCTAGATACGTAATGTAGTTTTGCAATGCTGTTGGGATTTCGCTCTCTTGCGTAATTCCTGTTAAATCTTGATTCCATCCATCGATTTCTTCTAAAATAGGCTCAGCCTCGTTTGTGATGATTTCGTATGGCATATAATCAATTACTTTGCCTTCATGTCTGTAGTGTGTACACACTTGGATTTTTTCAAATGTATCCAATACATCGGCTTTCATCATGATCAATTCGGTCACACCGTTTAACATGATAGCATATTTTAATGCAGGAATATCAATCCAACCTGTACGACGTGCACGACCTGTAGTGGCACCAAATTCATGCCCTAATTGACGTAAATTTTCACCTACTTGATCATGTAACTCTGTTGGGAATGGACCTCCACCTACACGTGTTGCATAAGCTTTGAAGATACCATATACTGCACCAATTTTATTTGGAGCGATACCTAGACCTGTACATGCACCTGCAGTAGTTGTATTGGATGATGTTACGAATGGATATGATCCAAAATCAACATCTAACAAAGTACCTTGAGCGCCTTCAGCTAATACTTTTTTGCCATCCTTCAAGTATTGATTTACTAAATGCTCAGAATCAACATGTGGAATTGTTTTAATGAATTCGATCGCCGCTAAGAAAGCTTCTTCTTTTTCAGAAAAATCAGGGATTTCACCGTAATGTGCTAAAATAGAAAGGTGTTTTTCTCTCAGTTTCTCATAGCGTTCTTTGAAATCTGCTAATGTAGTATCACCCACACGTAGGCCATTGCGACCTGTTTTATCCATATAGGTAGGACCGATACCTTTTAATGTCGAACCAATTTTGCCTTCACCCATTTTAGATTCTGAAGCAGCATCTAATAATTGGTGTGTAGGAAGGATTAAATGCGCTTTGCGAGCTAACACTAAATTTCCTTTTCCTACTGGATCAAATCCAGCAGTTTTCAAATTGTCTAGTTCTCTCTTTAAAATAATCGGGTCGATAACAACACCATTTCCGATTAGGTTAAGAATTCCTTCATTGAAGATACCCGAAGGGATCGTGTTTAAAACGAATTTTTTGTTATCAAACTCCAATGTGTGTCCGGCGTTAGGGCCGCCTTGGAAACGAGCAATTAAATCGTATTGTGGACAAAATACATCAACGATTTTACCTTTACCTTCGTCTCCCCATTGTAAGCCCAAAAGCACATCAACTTGCATAGCTTTTAAAGTATTGTGATTAAGAATTTATGTTAATTTTTTTGAATTATCTAAAAACAAAATGTTCAGAAAAATGAGCAAATCATTTTCTGAACAAATGTACTATTATATTTTACCAATCCTCAGATTAATTTGAAATAACCTCTTTTTTAGCTTTTGCAGCAGCAATACTTTGCTGACACTCATTGCAAATACCGTAAAGATTGAGGGAGTGATGTTTAATATCAAATTTCAATAGATCGCCCATAAGACTCTGAATCTGGTTAATACGGGGGTCGCAAAACTCAACTACTTTATTGCACTCGATACAGATGACATGGTCATGTTGCTTAAATCCATAAGATTTTTCAAATTGTGCCATATTACGGCCAAATTGATGTTTGGTCACCAAATCACAGGAAACTAATAATTCTAATGTGTTGTAAACAGTAGCACGGCTAACTCGATATTTTTTATTCTTCATGTGGATGTACAATGACTCAACGTCAAAGTGGTCCGTGCGGGAATAAATTTCTTCTAAAATAGCATATCGCTCTGGAGTTTTTCTTAGATTTTTATTCTCTAAGTAGGCTTCAAAGATCTTTTTTACTGTTGCGTAATTTTCAGCTGAGTTCATATTAATCAATAAGATTCTTTACAAATTTACCAATTTTGATTCAATTATCGTAAGATAAAAAAAATGTGATATTAAACTGATGTTAACTTTCAGATTCATAACGCGAAACAGTTGTGATGCCCTGTACTTGTTTAAGGGTTTTCATTAAGCTCTCCAATTGTGCGATATCATTGACAAACACCATAATGTTACCCTCAAAGATGCCTTCGTTGCTCGTGATACTGAGTGAACGTATATTGACGTTGAACTCTTGTGAAATCACCGTGGTCAGTTTATTGACCAAGCCGACATCGTCGATCCCTACTATACGCAATCCGGTTAAGAAGGAAACATCATTTTTGGAGGTCCATCTGGCCTTCATAATACGATAGCCATAATTTGCCATCAATTTAGATGCATTTGGACAGCTTGTGCGGTGTATTTTGATACCGTCATTGACGGTTAAAAATCCAAATACATCGTCTCCGGGTATGGGATTGCAACAAGGAGCTAGTGTATAGTCTATCTGTTGCAGGTCGTCACCAATTAATAGGGTATCTTGGTCTTTTTTGTTAAATTTCTCGACCAGTCCACCAATATGGTTATTGAATTGTGTGTTTTGTGTACTTAAGGTTGCATCGTTGTTTTTTTCATGTGCAACAAATTCTCGTAACTGTTTGATATCGACCAATCCTTTGGCTACATTATAAAACAGATCTTGAGAGCTGGAGAATTTTAGAAAGTTAGCGATCTTATTAATATTGTCCGTATTGTAAGTAATTTTTAATGTTTTCAGCTTGCGTTCTAAAATTTCTTTTCCATCTTCGGCTACTCGACGTCTTTCTTCTTTTAAAGAAGAGCGGATCTTTGATTTTGCTTTGGCTGTAACGACAAAATTTAACCAATCTTCTTTTGGTGTCTGCTTGGTCGAAGTGATGATCTCTACTTGATCGCCATTTTGCAGCACATGGCTGAGTGGTACCAATTTATGGTTGACTTTTGCTCCAATACAGGTCGCTCCGATATCGGAATGGATCTCAAATGCAAAATCTAAAGCTGTGGCCTCATGGGGAAGCTGAATTAAAGCTCCTTTTGGGGTGAAAATAAAGATCTCATCTGAAAATAAATTCATCTTGAAGTCATCGACAAAATCCAAGGCATTTTGCTCAGGATTGCTTAAGACATCTCGGATTTTTTTAATCCATTGGTCTAATCCGCTATCGGAATTTGACTCTTTGTATTTCCAGTGTGCTGCAAAACCTTTTTCCGCAATTTCATTCATACGGCTGGTTCTGATCTGTACTTCAACCCATTGCCCTCTTGGTCCCATGACCGTTGTATGCAACGATTCGTATCCATTTCCTTTTGGAGAGGATACCCAGTCTCTTAAACGATCAGGATTTGGACGATAGAGGTCAGTAACGATAGAATAGACTTTCCAACATTCCGTTTTTTCGCGCTCATCATCTGTATCGATGACAATTCGAATAGCAAATAGATCATAAACCTCTTCAAAAGGAATAGATTTTTTACGCATTTTGCTCCAAATGGAATGGATGGATTTTGGTCTACCAAAGATCTGTGCCGAGATGCCTTGTTCGCGTAATATTTCTTGTACCGGCTCGATAAAGTCTGCAATGAATTTTTCCCTTTCGGCCTTTTTCTCATTGAGCTTGCGTGCGATAAACTTATAAGTATCCGGATCGGTAAATTTCATGGAGAGATCTTCGAGCTCGGACTTAATGGCATACAAACCCAAGCGATGGGCGAGTGGTGCATATAAATAGCTGGTCTCGGAAGCGATTTTGAGCTGCTTGTCGCGAGCCATAAACTCCATGGTGCGCATATTGTGGAGGCGATCGGCAAGTTTGATCAAGATAACGCGGACGTCATCGGCCAATGTCAACAGCATCTTACGGAAATTTTCCGCTTGCATGGAGCTATTGGGATCAAAAATTCCTGAAATTTTTGTCAATCCATCAATGATACGACGTACTTTTTTACCAAACATCTGCTCGATTTCATCAAGAGTAATGTTGGTGTCTTCAACTACATCGTGTAATAGGGCACATACAATCGAGGTAGTCCCTAAGCCAATTTCTTCTGCAGCGATTTGCGCTACAGCTATTGGATGGAAAATATAAGGCTCGCCAGATTTTCGACGCATTTCTTTGTGGCTATCCAGAGCAAGATCAAAAGCTTTTCTGATCATCTGCTTGTCGCCTCGTTGCATCGTTGGTTTACATGCGCGTAGTAATGCTCTGTATCTTTTACGTATTTCTTTATTTTCTGCTTCTATATCAATCACATAATCTTTCATAAACTTGCAGTTGCATTATGATTTTAAAAATACATTTCTTAAATTAGTTAATGTTAATTTAATGGAATAAGTAGTAAACCAAATTTATTTTTATTAAATGTAATAATTTTTTAATACTATTGACAAAAAAAGGACAATTTTTAAATTGTAATGATCAAAATAAACTTACGCTGGATGCTTTTTTTGCTTTTCTTCGTTCCTCTTTTAGGGATGGCTCAAGCATTGACAGTACCTCGTTACGGGGAGGGAGAACAGGAACTGCTGGAAGAATACAATATGACCACTTTGGAGACTGGTGAGCGACTGCCTTGGTTTTTAATTCCTGAAGTAAAAATCTCCAAACCGCGTATCTGGACTTCGGAGGATGCTAAAAAAGAATATTTGAGATTAAGAAGAAATGTCTTAAGAGTATTACCGTATGCGATATTTGCTCAAAAAAGATACGATCAATTGGATCGTGAACTGGCTTTGGAGACCGATAAAAAACAACAAAAGAAACTAATAGAAAATTGTGAAAATGAGGTGAAAGCCATGTTTAATAAAGAAATTAAAAACATGAGTATCACACAGGGGAAAATCTTAATTAAACTTATTGATAGACAGACTGGGCACTCGAGTTATGAAATGGTGAAACAGATGAAAGGCGGACTGACGGCATTTTTATATCAGGGAGTGGCTAAAATATTTGGACATAACCTCAAAAGTACGTATGATCCTAGAGAGGATTTTGAAATTGAAAATATCATCAGAGAATTTCAAAAAACGAGAAGGGATCCACGCTATTTTTAAAAAATAACAATAAATAATTTATGAAGACAGTTTATGATTTTAGAGCCTTACAGTTTAATGGTCAAGAAAAATCATTAGCTGATTACAAAGGAAAAGTGTTGCTGATCGTCAATACCGCGAGCCAGTGTGTTTTTACACGACAATTCAAATCTTTAGAAAAACTATACCAGACCTATAAAAACCAAGGCTTTGAGATATTGGGTTTTCCTTCCAATAATTTTGGAAAACAGGAACCATTGACCGGCTATACGCTGGAAACATTTTGTCGAATCAATCAACAAGTGAGTTTCCCGATCTTTAAACGCTCACATGTGGCTGGAGAATATGCATCGCCCTTATACCGACATCTTTCTCATAGAGAAGAGAATGGCCGTATTGACAGTAAGCCTGTTTGGAATTTTCACAAATACCTCATCAATAAAAAAGGAGAAGTCGTTGATTACTTCTATCCCATTACTTCACCGATGGCTGCTAAAGTGAAAAAGCGTGTGGAACAATTACTGATGGAAGAGTAAGATCAAAAGAGTAGAAAGAAAAAAATGTTTAGTACTTTTGCCTACATTTAGTTGGTTAAACATTTAAAAATATACTCCCATGATAAAACTGGATTTATTAGTAATTGCTGTGCATCCTGATGACGCGGAATTGGGCGCAGGAGGAACGATAGCAAAATATTTAGCTGAGGGCAAAAAAGTAGGTATCGTAGATTTAACTAGGGGTGAACTGGGTACGCGTGGCACGGCTGAAACAAGGGACCGGGAGGCAAATGATGCCGCCTCAATCTTGGGATTGACGGTAAGGGATAATTTAGCACTGCGCGATGGCTTTTTTAATAATAGTGAAGAGGATAAATTAGCGGTAATCCGTGCTATCCGTCAATATCAACCTGAAATTATCATTACCAATGCCATCACTGATCGCCATCCCGATCACGGAAGAGCAGGGCATATGGTTTCTGAAGCTTGTTTTTTATCGGGATTGCGTAAGATCGAAACTTCCTATGATGGTGTGCTACAGGAGTCGCATCGTCCTCGACTCGTACTGCAGATGATCCAGGATTATTATATTAAACCGGATATCGTGATGGATATTACCGATTTTTACGCTATTAAAGAAAAATCAATTTTGGCGTATAAGACGCAGTTTTATACTGGTGAGGAGAGTGATTCGGATGAACCTCAGACTTACATTTCAAATCCTGATT
This sequence comes from Sphingobacterium sp. MAE, assembly GCF_056711605.1. NCBI lineage: Bacteria > Pseudomonadati > Bacteroidota > Sphingobacteriia > Sphingobacteriales > Sphingobacteriaceae > Sphingobacterium > Sphingobacterium sp. MAE. The sequence continues at coordinate 2,583,376 of NZ_CM160044.1, forward strand.
TTATGGAATCGACCGCAGCTCGTGCTCGAGAATTTGGGAGATCGATACAGGTTAAATATGCGGAAGGATTTACGGTGAAAAAAATATTAGGTGTAGATGATATATTTCATCTGATTTAATTTAAAATAATCAAATAAAAGCCGTTTCTTTATCATACGTAAGAAACGGCTTTTGCTTTTACGGCATTTTTACATGAAAAATCAAAAATTCTCGCTACAAGATCGAATAAAAAGTTTTACTTATGCTTTTAATGGGTTTAAAATCTTATTGATTGAAGAACATAATGCGCGTATTCATCTTGCTGCGACCGTGGTAACGGTGATCGCAGGTTTCTATTTTGATATTTCTGCAGTCGAATGGATGATTATTTTACTGTGCATTGGTGCTGTTTTTGCACTGGAAATAGTCAATTCGGCCATTGAGAATTTGGCAGACTTGGTGTGTCAAGAAAATAATGAATTTGTTAAAAAAGCAAAAGATCTGGCAGCTGCAGCGGTATTGACCGCGGCGTTTGTCTCTGTTATAATAGCGCTTGTCATTTTTATTCCTAAAATCACGATGTTATGGTTGTAATTAGAGCTTACGAGGTAAGAGATCGGGAGATCGTATTGAGTGTCATGCAAGAAAATATTCCAGCTTATTTTGCTCAAGATGAAATGGAGGATTTGAAGTACTACCTCGATTTTGAAATCGAGCAATACTTTGTGCTGGAAGCGGAGGGTAAAATAGTGGCCTGTGGTGGTATCAACCTGGAACTGGAAGAAAGAAGGGGTGTAATCAGCTGGGATATTGTTCTGCCTAGTGAACAAGGTAAAGGCTACGGAAGAAAATTATTGGAACACCGGATTGCAATTTTAAAAAGTATGCCGGATATCGATCGGATTACGGTCCGTACTTCGCAGCTGACGTATTTGTTTTATCAAAAAAATGGTTTTATTTTAAACCAGATCGTAAAGGACTATTGGGCGAAAGATTTTGATCTTTATAGTATGGAATTGAGTTCTTAATCCATCAGATTAAAAACAAAAGATACTAATATAAAGATGGGAAGGATCAAGGCAGCGATCACATTGAACTTGAATTTTGCGATTTCATGCTTACGATATAAGAAAAAAGATTCTGCAAGTAGGTAGATCATCCAAACTAGATAATTTATACCCATAAAAAATAGGATAGCACCAATATCGCCGGTCCCGCAACGGCGAGCGGGATCGAGTTGTGCCATCGCAATGGGAATAGCTATGAACAACAATATAATTAGTGCTAAAATCCGAAAAACAACGTGTCTGATCATACTATCTCTTTTGTTATTCATACCGCTATATAAAAAAAGGTAACCCCATCGGTTACCTTTTTGCATTTATTTCGAAAAGATTAGTTCTTTTTATCGATTTTATAGAGTCTTCCTAAATCGGTGATCGCATATAGTGCGCCATCTTTGCCTTGCGTGATATCTCTAAAACGCTGTCCTTCTTTAGCCAATAATCGCTCTTCGCCAACGACTTTATTGTCTTTGATGACCAATCGCGCAATATGTGTACTGCTTAGACCGCTGATAAATAGGTTGTTTTTCCACTCTGGAATACGATCTCCGGTATAGAATGTTATACCGCTTGGCGATAAGACAGGATCCCAATAGTAAACGGGCTGTTCTAACCCTTCTTTTTGCTGAATGGCATCACCTACTTTTTCGCCACTGTACTCTAATCCATAAGTAATGGTCGGCCATCCGTAGTTTTTACCAGCTTCAATACGGTTCAATTCATCTCCGCCACGTGGACCAAATTCAGTTTCCCACAGATCACCAGTTTCTGGATGTAGTGCCAGACCTTGTACATTTCTATGACCGTAACTGTATATTTCTGGCCTTACATCAGCTTGTCCTGCAAATGGATTGCCCGATGCAGGCGCACCATCTGTCGTGATTCTGACAATCTTACCTAATCCTGATTTGAGATCTTGTGCTTGTGGTCTGGTTGCTAGATCTGAACGTTCGCCGGTACTCACGATTAAATTGCCGGACTTGTCAAATAAGATCCGTCCACCGTAATGTAACTTGCCTTTGTATTTGGGAGTAGCTCGATAAATAACGGCTACATTTTCTATTGTTTTATCATCTGCAGATAATTTTCCTTTGCCTACTGCTGTCAAGTTGCCCTCTGCACTTGGCTCTGCAAAAACAAAGTAAATCATGCGATTGGTTTCAAAATTTGGATCGATTGTCAATCCTAACAATCCACCTTGCCCATCCGAATTTACTTTTGGCAGTCCTGTTATCGGCTCTGAAACTTTGCCATCGGTAGTAGCAATTCTAAATGTACCTTCTTTTTCTGTGATCAGTAACCGTCCATCTGGTAGCGCTGCTATGCCCCAAGGAGATTTTAAGGTGGTATTCAATACGACTCCTTCAAATGCCGTGTTGGTCTTTACGCCATTGATACGTGTTTGACCCGCAAAAGCAGGTTTGTATTTTGTATTGGCTTCATTTTTTTCAACAGCTGGATAGATGCTATCTACTGTATTGGTTTCTGCTCCCGTAGTCCCGTTTGAACACGAGTACAAGGCAAAAGAACTAATCAGTACGGTGGCTAATTTACTTTTCATAGACAAGTTGAATTGTTTCATATCATATAAAAATATAAATAATTTATTAAAAAATACGCACGTCAGCTCATTATCATGAAATAAATCCTTTGACGTATTGTCGGGTGATCTCATGTTTAGGATTTAAGAGTACTTCTTCTGTTTTTCCAAACTCAAGGATCTCTCCACCATATACAAAAATAATATAATCGGATACACGGCGTGCTTGTCTCAGGATGTGGGTAACCAGTACAATGGTATAATCTTTCTTGAGTTCAATCAAAAGATTTTCAATGGTCTGCGTGGAGATCGGATCGAGTGCAGATGTCGATTCGTCTCCTAAGATAATCTCTGGTTTGACCGCTAGTCCTCGAGCTAAGCATAGGCGTTGCTGTTGACCAATAGAAAGCCTCGTGGCGGATTGGTCCAATCGATCTTTGACCTCTTCCCAAAGTCCTACATTCTTCAGCTGTGTCTCTACGATTGCGTTTAATTCCTTTTTGTTTCGTGTACCATGGATGCGTGGCCCATAAGCGATATTGTCATAGATCGACATCGGTAGTGGAAAAGGTTTTTGAGAAAGCAGTCCCATTTTTTTTCGGATATGGGTCACTTCGGCATTTGGTGCATAAATATCTTCACCATTGACAAAGACTGATCCGGATACCTGCACACCTTTAGTATCATCGATCAGGCGGTTCAGTGTTTTTAATAATGTTGTCTTTCCACAGCCTGATGGACCAATGATCGAGGTAATACTATTATTGGGTAGTGACAAATTGATGTTTTTTAAAATATGGTGCCCATCAATATGAATATTCAGATCTTGTATTTGAATATGCGGCTGAATAGCAGGGTTTACAACTTGTGTTTGTTCTGTTTCGATGATAGGATGTGAGTGCATATAACAATAATTAGAATGATAAAAGTTAAAATAAGTGCAGATGCGTAGGCACGACCTTGGACTTCAGGAATAGGACTGCTTAACTGGAAAAAAATAGCCAGCGGTAGAGTTGCTGCTGGTTCGTCAATATACCGTGGGAGGTTGTCACTGAATCCCGTGGTCAACAACACGCCAGCGACATCACCAATAGAACGTCCAAATGCCAACAATATAGCGGTGAAAATGCCTGGTTTAATATGTAAAATAAAGACCTTTGCTACTTCCCAGTTGGTGGCACCTAAGGATAAAGTCACATGCTTCAAATCGTTGGGAACTGTTCGGATCAGTTCATCGACTGTACGGACCACGATCGGTATAGTTAGTAATGTAATGGTGATAATACCCCCAAGTAAGGATGCACGGATACCAAAATAGACCATAATCGTAAATCCTACAGCACCATATACGATGGAAGGGATACCGTAAAGAATATCGAACATCAATTTTGAATATTGCGCTAATCTGGAAGAGGTTTTGATGTATATATTTAAAAATAAAGCGATCGGAACTCCAATGATGGTCGCTAACAGGGTCGCGACCCCAGCGAGATAGAGCGAACCGAGAATAGCATTTAATATTCCTCCCTCTTTACCCATATAAAATCCTCCTTGAGGCAGTTGGCTGACCATCTCCCAAGATAGATATGGTAAACCCTTGTAGAGTATTGTACCGATAATAAAAAAAAGTGAACCTGTGACCAACATACCTGATAGCCGCATAAAGCCTTTCGCAATCTTTTCTTTAAAAAGTCTTTTTTTTAGATTATCCATTGTGTTTGCCCTCCAATCTGTTTAATATGATACGTGAAATTAAGTTGAATCCGAAAATAATCACAAATAGGAGTAAAGCGGAAAACATCAGTGCTGAATCGTAAAGGGGAATAGACATCATCTCGCCAAAGTTATTGGCAATTAGTGCTGGAATCGGATATCCTGCGTCAAAGATGGATGTCGGTATCTTGGGCACATTGCCACAAACCATCAAGACGGCTATTGTTTCTCCAAATGCTCGGGAGATGGCGAGAACAATCGCGGCAATAATACCCGGTTTTGCTCGGCGTAAGATCACCTTTTGGGCAGTTTCCCATTTGGTCGCTCCTAAAGATAGAGAAGCGGCTTTAAGTTCCGCAGGTATTGTTTTGAGTACTTCGACCATAATACTGATCATGATCGGAAAGATCATAACCGATAATACGATGCCGCCGGCTAAAATCGTATATCCTGAAGTAGAGATACCAAATATAGGAGCTATGTAGGATTGTATTGCTGGTACAATAAACAGTACGCCCCATACCCCATATAGTACGGGAGGAATTGCAGCCAAGACGTTGATCAGAGGTAACACGATATTTTTTAATGTATCGGAAGCATATTCCGTCAAATAAATTGAACTGAGGATACAAAGTGGGCAAGAGATGAGCAGGGCGACAAGTGTGACACTTAATGTACCCATAATGAAAGGGAGAAATCCAAAACTTCCTTTCATGGGCGCCCAGATATGATTCGTCAGAAGATCCCAAATATTGAAGGTTTCAAATAAAGGGATCGACTTGAAAGTCAAGCCAATACCAATAATGATCACAACCGAAAGGGAGATAAGCAACAAAACAAAGCTTGACTGCTTTGCAATAGCATTTTTTATTAATCTTGTTCGCAACATATTATAACTTTTTCAATTCTTCGTTCATAAATGTTTCTGTTAGCGGCACATAGCCATTCTCCAGTAAATAGCTCTGCGATTTTTTCTTTAAGACGAAAGAGATGAATTCTTTAAGCAGTAAATTGTCGGGCTTGCCTTTCGTGATAAAAGACAGGTCTCTGGATGGCGGGCTTGGATATCTATTATTACTCACGGCATCTGTCAGTTCATCAATCGTATTATAGAAACTTTCCTGTTCGTTGATGCTGCCATCGCCATTGAGATCTATGGGCAGTACATCAATCTTATCCATTACTTTTTTTGTCTTTAAATCATAGACATAATTGATATTATTGAAACCGATGGCATTTTGATCATCTTTGACCGCTTGTGCAATGCCGGGATCACCAAATATGCCGACTCCTTTTAAATCTTCTTGTTTACTTTTAAAAAAATTGGCCCATGTTTCAGCTGCTCCAGCAGCATCTGCACGTGTATACACCGTTACAGGATCTGTTGTAAAACGTTTATCAATGTCATTCCACGTTTTATACTTATTGTAAATAAAGATATTTTTTAGTTCTGCATTGGTCAATCCGCGTTCCTTCAGTAGACGGTAGTTTGGATTGTCGGCATTGATGGTGCAGATAACGGCATCTTTTGCAACATGAATGGGATATGCACCATTTTTCATTTCTTCGGGATGAAGATCGCGAGAAATCAGTCCAATATCGACCATTCCAGTCAGCGCATCGGCAATTCCTTTTCCGGCTCCACCGGCAGAAATATTAAAGCGAACAAGTGGATGTTCCTTTTTAAATTCTTCACTCCATAAAACAACTAAAGGATAGAGGGCAAATGCTCCAGACAAAGAAATATTTCCTTCGAAACCTCGTTCCTTAGTGTATCCGTTTTCAATTTTTGGAGCGCATGCATTATTATTAAGCAACAACAATAAGCTTATTACAAGTAAATTACAGTTGTTTTTTATCATTTTATGTATATCTATAGGATTGGTCTACAATAATATTTTTGACAAATATATATTAATTTAATAGATTTTATAGATTATATCGTTTTTTTTTCTACTTTTGAACCAATAGAAGAGAATACAGACCAAATAAATACAATTTCAGCATATGCAAAGTTTCCGTACAGAGCTTGAAAACCCTGTGGTTGAGCAAGAGATTATAGATTTAGAAAAGAAAATTAGACTTTTTCAAGAGGGGAAGATTACGGATGAAAAATTTCGTTCTTTACGCCTAGCAAGAGGGGTTTACGGACAACGTCAGCCCGGAGTGCAAATGGTGCGTATTAAATTGCCTTTTGGAAAAGCAACTTTCAAACAAGTCATCAAAATATCGGACGTGTCTGATGAATATGCGATTCGTAATTTGCATATCACGACAAGACAGGATATTCAGATTCACTTTGTTAGTCTAGATCGTACACCAGAATTATGGGCTCAATTGGCTGAGGATGATATTACTTTACGTGAAGCATGTGGCAACACGGTGCGTAATGTAACAGCATCTCCTACAGCTGGTATAGATCCAAAAGAACCTTTTGATGTTTCTCCTTACGCACAGGCTGTTTTTGAATTTTGTTTAAGAAACCCGATCTGTGCGGAAATGGGCCGTAAATTTAAAATGTCATTTTCGTCGTCAGATGATGATACTGCTTTTTCTTATATCCATGATCTGGGCTTTATTCCTAAAGTGAAGATCGTTGATGGACAGGAGGAACGCGGTTTTAAAGTTCTATTAGGTGGTGGACTGGGATCTCAACCTTTTCTAGCACATCTGGTACATGAATTTTTACATGAAGATCAGTTGATTCCTTTTGTGGAGTCTTCTTTACGTGTCTTTGACCGCTATGGTGAACGTAATAATCGAAATAAAGCACGTTTTAAATACTTGATCCAAAAATTGGGTATTGATGAAGTATTGCGACTGATCGCGGTAGAGCGTGTTGCAAATGCTGTTAAATCTTTTCCGATTGATCGAGATACCATTAGTCAACCGACTCCGCCAGATACAAGTGCTATTGCGCATCTATCATTGCATGAAGACGCTGAATATCTGATCTGGAAGTCGACAAATACGTTTGAACAAAAGCAGAAAGGCTATTATGGGGTATTTGTTAAGATATCTACAGGTGATCTTCCTACGGAAAAAGCGCGAGCGCTAGTGGCAGGACTAGATGGTCTAGTAGCGGATGAGATTCGTTTCACACAAAATCAAGGATTACTCTTAAAATATGCTACTGAGCGATCTCTGCCTCATATCTATCAGCTGTTGAAGAAACTGGAATTGGCTTCTGCGGGATTTCAGAGCACATCGGATGTGACGACTTGTCCAGGTACGGATACTTGTAATTTGGGTATCTCCAATAGTACAGAGATGGCTCGGGTGATCGAAACATATATCCGTGAGTTTTATGCCGACTTTGTCTATAATAAGGAACTAAAGATAAAAATATCAGGTTGTATGAATTCTTGTGGTCAACATGGTTTGGCCCATCTGGGATTTCATGGTAGCTCTGTCAAAGCGAATGGGAAAGTTGTTCCTGCAGCACAAGTGATGATCGGTGGTGGTACTGTTGGCGATGGCGTGGGCCGTGTGGCTGAAAGAATCATTAAAGTGCCGACGAAAAGAGTGTTACATGTGGTAGATTTGGTCTTATCGGATTATAAAAAGAATGTACAGGAAGGTGAAAACTTCCATGCTTATTATGACCGTCAGTCAAAAAATTACTTTTATACCTTATTGAAGCCATTGGCAGACTTGACGACATTGTCGGATGATGAATATATTGATTGGGGACATCAAGAGACTTTTGAAACAGCAATTGGCGTAGGTGAATGTGCGGGTGTTGTGATTGATCTGGTGGCTACCTTGATCTATGAAGCCGAGGAAAAGAAAGGCTGGGCGATTTCTGCTTTTGAAGAAAGGAAATATGCGGATTCGATATACCATGCCTATAGTACGTTTGTCGGTTGTGCCAAAGCTTTATTATTGGATAAAGGTGTAAATGTGAGTTCACAGCATGCTGTGATCCAGGAATTTCAAACCCAATTTGTGGAGCAGCAGTTGTTTAGTTTGGAAACGACATTTCCAGAATTGGTATTACAAATTAATAAGAATGAACCTACACCCGAGTTTGCTGAAAATTATCTTGCGAGCTTGAATATTTTCTTTGATGCAGTGTATGCGTATAGAAATAGTGTGAAGGTCAATTAATGAGGAGGATAGAAGAATGAATATTAAACCCAAAGTAACCTTGGTCGGAGCTGGTCCTGGAGATCCTGAATTGATCAGTTTAAAAGGTATAAAGGCAATCAAATCTGCTGATGTGATTTTATATGATGCCTTAGTTGATGAAAGTCTATTGGATTTTGCTAGTGAAAATTGCACAAAAATATATGTAGGAAAACGGGCGGAACAGCTCTCTACTTCACAAGACCAGATCAATCAGCTATTGGTTGATTATGCATGCACACATGGTCATGTGGTGCGTCTGAAAGGTGGCGATCCATTTGTCTTTGGCCGTGGTGGTGAAGAGCTGGATTTTGTGAGCCAATTTGACATTGAAACAGCTGTTGTCCCAGGTATCTCTTCGAGCATCGGGCTTACTGGTTTGCAAAAGATTCCGTTGACTTTCCGCGGCATAAGTGAAAGTTTTTGGGTGATCACGGGGTCTACGACTGCTGGTAAACTGTCTGAAGATCTATATGCTGCTGTTAAAACCAATGCTACAGTTGTAGTTTTGATGGGTTTTGGAAAGCTGGCGGAGATCGTGGAATTGTATAGAAAGCATGGCAAAGAAAATCTTCCCATTGCGTTGATCCAAAATGGTTCTACACCAGATGAGAAAATCATAATGGGCACTATTAATGATATTTTGGATGAAACGCAAGAAAAACGTATTGGTGTTCCTGCAATAATTGTATTGGGAGAAGTGGTTTCGAAACATCCCAATTTCAAAAATATCGTAGAAAAATATGCAACAGCTTAAATGAATACGCTATTTCCAATTTTTATCAAGCCAGATCAAATTCAGATCCTATTAGTAGGTGGTGGACCGATTGGTTTAGAAAAATTTCAAGCGATCATTCAAAATAATGATCAAGCACAGATCACCGTGATCGCTACTGAAATATGCTGCGAGTTTAAGATTATATTAATGCAATATGCGCATATAAAATTTGAAGAGCGTGATTTTTTGGAGTCTGATCTAGATCATAAGCATCTGGTGATGTTAGCGACAAATAACCACGAACTCAATGATCAGATCAGAGCGTTAGCCAGTGCTCGCTTTATTTTGCTGAATGCAGCTGATAAGCCTGAGTTATGTGATTTTTATCTGGGATCTATTGTAAAAAAAGGAAATTTAAAAATTGCGATTTCGACAAATGGGAAATCGCCAACTATAGCAAAACGGGTGAAGGAACTGTTGCAGAATATGCTTCCTGAAGAAATTGATGATACGTTGGAGTTGATGAGTCAACTGCGGGATCAATTGAAGGGAGATTTTCAAGCGAAAGTAAATGCACTTAATGAACATACTAAATCATTGATTGAGCGAGATGGAGATCAGTAACATTAAAGAACTTTTATCAGGTAAGCAGGGAGTCGAATTGCTTGAGGCTATTGCTGAGCACTATCCTAATCAGGTGGTGTTTTCGACATCTTTTGGTATCGAAGACCAGATCATCACCGATTGGATCGGAAAAAGCAAAGTGAATATTGCAGTTTTCACCTTGGATACTGGACGATTGTTTAAGGAGACGTATTCGCTATGGAGCAGAACGGTAGAACGATATGCATTGAAGATCGATACGTACTACCCGAATACAGAGCAAATCCAAGAATTTGTTTCGCAAAAGGGTCCAAATGCTTTTTATGAATCTGTTGAAAATAGAAAGACCTGCTGTTATATTCGTAAAATAGAACCGCTGCAAAGGGCATTGCGCGGAGCTAAAATCTGGATCACTGGGATTCGCGCTGAACAGTCTGCTAATCGTCATGATATGGACTATATTGAGTATGATCAGGTGAATGACATTATTAAAATTCATCCCTTGTTTGACTGGACTTTTGATATGGTGAATGATTATATTAAAGGGGAGCGTATCCCTTATAACGTGCTGCATGATAAAGGCTTCCCGAGCATAGGATGCGCACCCTGCACCCGTGCGGTACAAGAAGGTGAAGATTTTCGTGCCGGCCGCTGGTGGTGGGAAGATCAGAGTAAAAAGGAGTGTGGATTACATGTGACAACAAAATAAAAAATATTAAATGGATTATTTAGATCAACTAGAAGCAGAATCAATCTATATATTACGTGAAGTGGCTGGACAGTTTGAAAATCCTGCCCTCTTATTTTCAGGGGGAAAAGATTCGATTACGTTGGTTCATTTGGCATTAAAGGCATTTAGACCAGGTAAATTTCCTTTTCCTTTGGTACATATAGATACTGGGCATAATTTCCCTGAAACAATCGCTTACCGCGATTGGTTGATCGAGCAGATCGGTGAAAAACTGATTGTAGGTCATGTACAGGATAGTATCGATGCCGGTAAAGTGATAGAACAAAAGGGTAAAAATGCAAGTAGAAATGCATTGCAAACGGTGACGCTGTTGGATACCATAGCGGAAAATGGTTTTGATGCTTGTATCGGTGGTGCTCGTCGTGATGAGGAAAAAGCGAGGGCAAAAGAACGAATGTTTTCTGTGCGTGATGAATTTGGACAATGGGATCCGAAGCGCCAACGTCCTGAACTGTGGAATATATTTAACGGAAAAATCAATAAAGGAGAGAATGTCCGTGTATTTCCCATATCAAACTGGACAGAACTGGATGTTTGGAATTATATCAAACGGGAAAATATTCAACTACCGAGTATATACTTTAGCCATGAGCGTGAAGTGATCACGCGTAATGGTCAGTTGATGGCTGCTGCTCCTTTCTTAAATATTGATGAGGAGGACGTGATCGAAACGAAATCGGTACGATTTAGAACTGTAGGTGACATGACTTGTACAGCAGCTGTGGATTCTGTAGCGACTGCACTAGACGATATCATTGCCGAAATCAAAGCTTCCACGGTTAGTGAACGCGGAGCAAGGATGGATGATAAGGTGTCGGAAGCGGCAATGGAAGATCGTAAAAAACAAGGGTACTTCTAAAGGGAAATTCACCAGATTTGAAGATTAAAAATTATAATCTAAAACATGAAAATTTTAAAATTTATAACGGCTGGTTCTGTTGATGATGGCAAAAGTACATTGATCGGCCGTTTACTATATGATACGGATTCGATATTAGACGATCAACTGGAAGCGATCAAAAAGGCTAACCGTAAAAATAACGATGGTACAGTTGATTTGGCAATTTTAACGGATGGACTAAAAGCGGAACGGGAGCAAGGGATTACAATTGATGTTGCTTATAAATATTTTCAAACGGAAAATCGTAAGTTTATCATCGCTGATGCGCCAGGACACATACAGTACACACGCAATATGATCACTGGGGCTTCCAACTCCGATCTCATCATTATATTAGTGGATGCACGCAAAGGTGTGATCGAACAAACAAAGCGTCATTCTTTCTTAGCTAAATTATTGGCTTTGAAGAAAGTACTGGTTTGTATCAATAAAATGGATATGGTGGACTACAGTGAGGAGGTATTTGAAACCATCAAGGCGGATTACAAAGTGCTGGCAGAACGATTAGAATTGAAGGACGTTGATTTTATGCCTGTTTCGGCATTGAAAGGTGATAATATCGTGAATTCTTCACTTCATTTTGATTGGTTTAAGGGACCTTCGTTGCTTTCTTATTTGGAAACTGTTGAATATGATGAGGTGGACAACCAAGCATGGCGTTTGCCTGTACAATGGGTTGTAAGGCCGCAGACGGATGAACTACATGACTATCGTGGATATGCTGGACGTGTGGTGGGAAATGGCTTGAAAGTTGGTGATGATGTCGTTATTTTACCTTCTTCGGTCAAAAGTAAAATTAAAAGAATTGAACTAGCAGGACTGGATTTGGATCAGGCGGAAGATGGACAATCTGTGATCGTTCATCTGACCGATCATGTTGATATCAGCCGAGGTGATACCATCGTAACAGCCCGTGATGCAGGTCTAGTGGAACGAAATATCGAGGCGAATATCTGTTGGTTTGATAATAAGGCTCTGGATACCAATCAGATCTATCTTTTTCAAAATTTTGGTCGAACAACGAAAGTTAAAATTAACGAAATCATTCATAAGGTCGACATCAACAATCAGGAGTATAAGTATGGTGAACAGATCGCGCTCAATGATATCGGTCGTGTTCAGATCAAGGCTGCTGAAGATCTTTCATTTGATCTTTATCAAGATCATCAGGCCACGGGACGGGGAATCATCATTGATCCGCGTACCAATCTAACGGTTGCGGCTGTTATGATCGAAAGTGTTGCTTAGTTATTAGTTTATAAAAGGAGGGTTGGCTTTTGTTTAAGCCAACCCTCTTTTTATACATTTTACTTTTTATTGCCAACCTCCACCTAAGGCTTTGTAAAGAACCAATTGATTTAAGATTTTTTCTTCGAGAATATTGACCTGTTCTATCTGAGCAGCTAGGGATTCTCTCTGACTGGTAATAATCTCTAAATAATTGATACGTCCTGCCAAAAATAGATCATGTGCAGAATCTACAGAAGATTCTAGTGCGACCACTTGTTCATTTTTATGTTGAAAACGATCAATAATATGGTCTTCGGTCAATAGCGCATTGGAAACTTCATTGTAAGCTTGCAGCACGATCTTTTCATAGTTGAGGAAAGCAATTCCGTAGTTTCCCTTATATTGCTCGTACTGTGTTTTCAATTCTCTTTGATTGAAAATGGGTGCTGTAATACCTCCAAATAATCCATAAGTGGCAGATTTATTGATATCGATCAATTTGTCAAAACTAAAGGAATTGAGTCCGATAAATGGAGACAATACTACTGCGGGGAGAAATGCCGCTTTTGCCGCATGCACTTCGTGCATCGCAGATAGCATCTGATGCGATGCTTCACGGATGTCGGGCCTTAGAGCAAGCATCAATGCGGGATCTCCCGAAGCTAACTTATCAAATAAATGCACTTCCTCCAGTTTGATAGCGGTACGTTCAATTGGTTTATTGACTCTGCCAATTAGAAAATTGATATGATTTTCGAGTATGCTGATTTCTTGTTTTGTCTTGGCACGATCGGATTTTGAATTGGCAAGAATGGCTTTAAACTGCTGAACGGCTAACGCTGTGGCACGTCCTGCTTCTTTCTGAACTTCAATGATGGCTAAAGCTTTTTCCTGTAACTTGAGATTCTTTTCAAAAACAGCCAATTGATTATCCAAACTGATCAGCTGATAATAAGCGGAACCAATATTGGATACCAGCTCTGTGGCAATTAATTGTTTAGCTTCGAGCTGTGCTAGGTAATTTTCATAAGAAGATTGTCTCAGGTTTTTTAATTTTCCCCAAACATCGATTTCCCATGAACTGCGCAGTCCAACAAAATAGTCTGGAATAGCAGGCGATGGTATCTTTTCGTCTGATTTGAGGTTTTCGGAAAAATTACTATCGTAATTACCTATTCCTTCCTCGGTGTAGAAACCATATTTTGTCAATCCAGCGCCTACCTCTGCATTTACTTTGGGAAATAAGGCTGCTTTTTTCTGTCTAAAACTTGCTTGAGCGATTTCAATACGCTTGATTGCCATCTGTAAATCGTAATTGTACACTAATGCTGAATCGATCAGTGCGATCAGCTTTTTGTCTTCAAATACTTTTCTCCAAGGAATCTGACCAATAGAGGTGTCTGTTTTACTTGTTGTGGGCGAAAATTTTTCTGGCAGTACCGTAGATTGCAGGGCTGTCAGATTTTTTGGAACGGAGCAGCTGGATACCAATAGTAAAACTAGAACGATAGAAGCGATGGTACCTGCTTTTTTCTGATTCACCTTTTTAGGTTTTTTGGAACAAAGGACATATAAAGCTGGAATAATCAATACCCCGATAATGGTACCAATCAACATACCACCGACAGAGGCTGTACCTATTGTTCGATTTCCGATTGCACTTGCACCAGATGAGAACATTAAGGGAATTAAACCAGCGACGAAAGCAAACGAGGTCATTAAAATCGGTCTTAAACGGGCGATGGCTCCATCGATAGCAGCCTGTACAATAGACATGCCTTGCTTGTTTTTAAGTACTGCGTATTCGACAATCAAAATAGCATTTTTCCCTAAAAGACCGATTAACATGACGAGTGCGACCTGCGCATAGATGTTGTTTTCTAGACCTAATAATTTTAAGAATAGGAAGGCTCCAAACATTCCTGCTGGAATACATAATATAACGGGCAGGGGCAGAAAGAAGCTCTCGTACTGAGCGGCTAATAATAGATAAACAAACAATAACACTAAGGCAAAGATATAAATCGTCTGGTCGCCGGAAGCGATTTGCTCTTTGGTCATACCCGACCATTCGATACTATACCCCTGTGGTAGTGTTTTCGCTATTTCTTGTATTGTTTCTATTGCTTGTCCTGTACTGAACCCTGCCGCTGGCTGACCATTGATCATAGCACTTGTAAACATATTATAACGTGTGATCTGCTCTGGACCAAATACACGTTTCATCGTCATAAATGCTGAATATGGCACCATTTCGCCATTGTCGGTTTTGACAAAAAGATTCAGTACATCTTCAGGTTGTTTTCGATAATGTGCATCTGCTTGAACCATTACTTTATACATCTGGCCATAGCGAATGAAATTGGTGGCGTAGAAACTACCCATTAAGGTTTGTAATGTATTCATTGCATTATCGACTGATATGCCCTTCTTGGCTGCCAAATCATAGTCTATTTCCAGCATGTATTGGGGGAAATTAACGTCAAATCCCGAAGAAACGCTCTCAATAGATTCGCTGGCATTGAGCTTATTCATAAAATCTTCAAGTACGACAGCAGTTTTATTTAAATCCTCGGTTCCTGTTTTGTCCAGTAAGCGAACTTCAAAACCTGCAGCATTACCAAATCCGGGAACGGTAGGCGGAGGGAAGAACTCAATTTGGGCATCGGCGATATGTGCTGTTTTTTCTTTGAGCTCATTCATCACATCATCGACCGTCTGTGAGCGGTCTTCCCACGATTTTAAGTTGATCATCCCCATGCCGTATGATGATCCGGACACCTCGGTTAAGATGCTATAGCCTGCTAGTGTGGAAACGGTTTCAACAGATTCTAAACTTCTGGAGATCCGGTCGACTTCATCCAATGCTTTTTCAGTACGGTCTACAGTAGCCCCAGGAGGAGTGGTTACACTGACATAGACCATTCCCTGATCTTCTGTTGGGATAAACCCGGATGGTAAGATCGCACTGGTTCCCCAAGTCGCTATAAAAGATAGGACCAATACCAGGACTGTAAGTCCTCTACGGCTAACGGTTTTGGATAGAAACCCACGGTATTTGCCTGCTAATTTATCGTATGCACTATTGAATTTTTTAAAGAATCGCGTCATCCAGTTATTTTTCTCTTTCTGATCGTGTGGATTCTTTAACATCAGCGCACATAATGCAGGTGTCAATGTCAATGCATTGATACCAGAAATGATAATGGCGGAGGCTAATGTGAGAGAGAATTGTCTATAAAAAATACCGACCGGTCCATCTAGGAAGGCTACGGGTATAAATACAGCTGACATAACCAGCGTAATCGCTATCACGGCTGTACCGACTTCTTTCATTGCAGCAAGGGTAGCTTCCATCGGTGGCAGATTTTCTTCCTCCATCTTTGCAAATACGGCCTCGACAACTACAATACCATT
Organism: Sphingobacterium sp. MAE; assembly: GCF_056711605.1. Classification (NCBI taxonomy): domain Bacteria; kingdom Pseudomonadati; phylum Bacteroidota; class Sphingobacteriia; order Sphingobacteriales; family Sphingobacteriaceae; genus Sphingobacterium; species Sphingobacterium sp. MAE. The sequence goes on from NZ_CM160044.1 coordinate 2,599,420, forward strand.
GTCGATCACAATACCAATAGCGAGTACGAGTGCAAATAAGGTCAATAGATTGATCGAGAATCCGAGCATCTGCATGCAAAATAGGGATCCGATCAAACTGACTGGAACAGCTAATATCGGAATTAATGTCGCTCTAAAATTCTGTAGGAAAATAAATACAACAATAAATACCAATAAAAATGCCTCCAACAATGTTTTGATCACACTGGAAATCGATGCATCTAAAAATCGGGAGACGTCATAGCCCATGGTATACTTCATCCCAGCAGGAAAAGTCGCTTTTTGCAGTTCGGCCATGCGATCTTTGACACGTTTAATTACATCTTGAGCATTGGAACCTGGTAATTGTTTCAGCATGATGGACGCTGATGGTCTACCGTCGGTTTTTGAAACCATTTCGTAATCTAAAGAGCCAAATTCAATTTCGGCAACATCTTTTATGCGGATAATGGTTCCATCTGAATTGGCACGAATGGGTACATTGGCATATTCTTCAGGTTCTGAAAATTTGCCAGGATAACGGAGCACATATTGCTGCATATTGACCATTTTATCGGAGCTGATACCGGTCTGCCCTGGAGCTGCTTCAATATTTTGTTTTCGCAAGGAGGCAATCAACTCATCGGTTGATATATTGTAAGCGGCCAATCGATCTGGCTTGACCCAAACACGCATCGCGTAATCGCGCATGCCCATGATTTGAGCAAAACCGACACCTTCAATGCGCTTTAGCTCTTTGAGCACATTGATATCGGTGAAGTTGTAAATAAAACGCTCATCTGCAGTTTCATCTTCGGTATAAAGATTTAAATACATCAACATACTATTTACTTCCTTCTCTGTTGTTACTCCGGCGCGGGTTACTTCTTCTGGAAGTTCATCAAGTACAGTAGTGACGCGATTTTGCACATTCACTGCCGCAATATCGGGATCGATACCCACTTTAAATACCACCTGAATCAGCGTCGTACCATTATTGGTCGATACTGTATTCATAGAGGTCATACCTGCAACACCGTTTATAGCACGCTCCAATGGAATCGCAACAGCATTGGTACTGACTTCAGCATTGGCACCTGTATAGTTTGCTGTGACAACCACAGAAGGAGGAACAATATCTGGAAACTGGGTAACAGGTAATGTAAATAAGGCCAATAATCCCAATAAGGTTATAAATAATGATATAACCAACGATAGGATAGGTCTTTTTATATAAACATCAAACATAATTTTTATTCAAGAACGTGTTACAATTTAACTGGGACAACTTCTACCTTCATACCGTCCTTTAATGATTGGACCCCTTCGTATACAATCTGATCTTGATCTGATAAACCTGCATTGACGATGTAGTAATGGCCTACGCGCTGACCTGCTTCAAATGATTTCATTGAAACGGTTTTATCTTTATTCAAGATGTAGACGTAAGTTTTATCTTGAATTTCAAAGACAGACTTTTGGTGAACAAATTTTGTGTCTCCAGTTTGAATCGGCACAGATATTTTTCCAGATGCTCCATGCTTAAGCATTCCTTGTGGATTGACAAATTTTGCACGTAATGAAATGGATCCCGTATTTTTTTCGAATTCACTTTCTACAATTGTCGCTTTTCCAGAATAAGGATAGGTATTGCCATCGGCAAGGATCAATTTTACATCCTTATTGAAAGAATTGTGGTTAAATGAGGAATCTGAAACGATACGGAGGTATTCATTTTCAGAGATATCAAAATAGACATTCACTTCGTTCATCGAAGACACGGTAGTCAATAAGGAGCCTTGTTCTAAGAGTGATCCTTCTTTTAGTGGTATACGATCGATCTTACCGTCAAAAGGAGCACGTACTAATGTATAATCGAGCTGTGTCTTCGCTTGCTGCATCATTGATCTCGCTTCTTCAACCTTTGACTCAGCAGCTGTATATTGCAATTTGAGCAATTCAACTTCTGTTTTGCTGACTATATTTTTAGCAGCAAGGTCTTTGGTACGTTCTAATTCTAGCATCACTTTTTTAACATCAGTCAAAGCAGTATTAAAATTAGCCTTCGCGCGCGCATAATCTGCTTTGTACATGTCATCGCTCAATCTGAACAGCACTTGTCCTTTTTTGACAGATGCACCTTCATCAACATATATATGTTCTAAAAAACCACTCAATCGAGATCGAAGTTCAATATTTTTTACCGATTGTATATCAGCGATATAATCTTTGTAAATTGTTGTATCCATCACGACTAGATTGGAAACGGGCACTTTTTTTGGAGCTGTACTAACTTGCTTATCGTTGCTTTTGGCTGTACAAGCAGATAAAATCGCAAGGCATGACAGTGCATACCAAGACATGGAACGTGTTTTCATATAAAAAATAAAATGTTGACAAATAGAAGTAACCAATACAAAGTATTGATTTTTAGAATGTTAGACTTTAAAAATCTAACTTAAAATTAAAAAATAGGGCAGGAGTGGATTAGAATAAACTGTATCGGTATAAATACTGATAATAACCTGATAAGCAGGCATTTTTTTTACTATAAAGGGGATGCTTTTTCTGTTTTAAAATGGATAAAGCAGAATAAACGATACCGAGAACAAAAATAAAAATGGATAAAATCTGGGGGTTGAAATTAAAAATCCGGTAATCGTCAAATTGAACCTCAGCATCTTTTTCGGGAATTTCAATTGGAATATCGAGCACATCGTCTAGCACAAATTCTAGTAATGAATCGCCCATAAAATATTGTGTGGGAATATTTGTCGCATGCGCATTAGGATTGACCCCAGCTTGATAAAAAAGCAAGTTCAAGTAACTGAATAACGCCAAGAAATAAAATATTCTAGTCCACATAAAAAACAAATATAGAAAATCAAATAACTAAGGTGGAACATCTACATAAATATTACAAAAGAAAAACATACGATTGACATTTAAAAATAGATGTGTTTTGGTAAAATTCCTAATCGCTGAGATTTCAATAAAAAAAATCGCGTGAGTCTTACTCCGAATAATCAAAATCTCAGCTTAGGGTTTTAAATGAAAAATCAATGAATTTCACTAGAAAATAAATAACTGAAAAAAGCTGATGAAATATGTGTTCATTTAAAATTGATCATCGATTTAGAGATTCTTGTAGAAGGACTGTATAATTTGAGTCCATGTTAATTGACATAAGGATATATAACCTTTGGAAAAAATGATAATGATGCATTGTCGCAGTTAGATGTTTGGTGTAAGTCCATACAGGTAATAAAGCTTGCCAAGTAAACTTTTGTAATCATAAGATTGCACGGTATTAGACTACAGCTCGCTGGTAGCGAATTATAGAATCAGGTTGTACATATAAAATAGTCATTGTAAGCATCACTGTAAATGAGGATTTTAACAAGTCGTATAATTTATATTATGTTAAATAGAAAATAAATACCATCACCTTCCATTATTCAACTGGGATTATTTATTTAATGAAATACATTTTCACTAACACCCATTTTAGCTCTTATATCCGATTATTTTTTACTGGCAACGCATGCACTATTCTTACATAATCTAGTGGATTGGGACGCTTGTAATTGTGTTTATTTTAATCCTTAATCCTGCTTTAACCAATCTTCTTAAATCTGAAAATAAATGTGGATAAATCATCATTTTATTCTGTTTAGATGACTCTATTACAATTTTTTTTACTCAAGAATGAAACTGTATACTGTTGACTATCATGATATTATTTCTTAAATTTACCTAACAATGTATCTTATAAAAGTGTAAATCATATGAAAAAAACAAAATGGCTTATAGACTCAGCCCATTCCTCGGTACAGTTTCGCATCACTTATCTGGTAATTGCTTCTATTAGAGGTAGTTTTAATACTTTTCATGGTTTTGCTGAATGGAATGATAATTTTGAAAATGCTGCTATAGAATTTACTATTGATGCTAATAGTATTAATACAAATGTCGAAGAAAGAGATAAACATCTGAAAAGTGCCGATTTTTTTGACACAGAATTGTATCCTACGATATCGTTTAGATCAACTACTTTTAAAAAAATTAATGATGAAATTTTTAGGCTTGAGGGTCTTTTGACTATGCATGGTCATACCAAGTTGGTAGAATTGAAGGTGGATTATAATGGTCAGATCGTGGATCAATATGGCATGGAAAGAATTTCTTTTGATGTAACTGGTAAAGTGAGTCGTTGGGAATTTGATATGAAGTATAATTCTGTTTTAGAGGCTAATAGTCTATTGATTGATGAAGACATTGATATATCAATTCATTTGTTACTGCATAAAGAACAATAAATTTATTATTTTGCGTCAGTAAATTAAATATTTTATAAAAATGGCACACGAACTTTTGGCAAGTCTTGCGAACAAAGAAATTGTATTTTCTGATGTTTTAGCTTATATAGCAGCTCGTTATGAGCACTCTCCTACTGCATTTACTAATGGAGATCAAGTTAACGAGGAGACCGAAAATCAAGGTAGTGCAAAGATCTTGGCTTTTGCCAGCTTGAATAATTTGGATAAAGAGCAGACACTCGCTCTATTTGCTGAGCATTATGAAGCTGTTTTAAACGATCCTGAAGGTGATGATCATCAAAATATACGCCAGTTTATGTTGAATGGCTGGGATGGTGTATCGTTCAGCGGCGTTGCCTTGACGCTAAAATAGTATAATAATAGAGAAGCCATTAATTATCTTAATGGCTTCTCTATTTATTTCATAATGCTTTCCTCGGAAATGATATCTGGATACCGTGCATTAATGAGAATGTTCTCCTGAATTTGTCATTTTGGCCAATAAGAAAAATGCTCCTTTTTGAACAATCTTGGTCTGCTCATCTAGCTCTTTTATTGGCGTTATAGCTGTGAAACCACGTGATGACACGCCTTTAACTATAGCTACTCTTTCATATTCATGTCCGTCCTTACCGTGATCATGTCCTTCATGACTCTCCTCTTTAGTAGTGGTAGTCGCATTTTTTTCCTGTTCAGCATGCTCCTCTTTTAAGATGAATATGTAGTCTTTGCCTTCTGTGCTAACGATGCAATCTGTGGGTACGGCTAGAGACTTGTCGTCGCCGATGACTACTGTTCCCTGTACTTGCATACCATTGATAAGGCCTTCTTTGTTACCCAAGACCTGCGCGTGAACGGCGATCGCATTTGTTTCTTTTTCAAATGCCTGTCCCAATTGATCGATCTGTGCTTCATAAGAAACATGGGCATTATTAACAGGTGAAAATAGAATTTTTTGTCCCTTTTTGACTTTTGAAAAATCCTTTTCATAGACGTACATGTCGACATGCAAAGCTTCATTGTTGACAATTTCTAGAATTGGCGATGAAGCTTCTATGCGGGTTCCGATCAATCCTTGTATGGACGCAACCACTCCTGAAATTGGTGCTTTGATGGTAATCTGGGATGAAATTTGTAAAGAACCTCCTCCGGCTGACAATTGTCTGGATAAGCTGTTTTTCTGCGCTTTTAAATTGGCAAGCTCCACCTCGACTTGTTGGAGTTTTTTTAGAGGTGCAGCATTACCTTCTACCAATTCCTGTTGACGAATGAGTTCTAGTTGTGTCAACGAGATCTGATTGTTAATCAATTGCAGCTGTTCTTGCATTTTAATCAAATCGGGATTGAGTACCTTACCTAGTACCTGTCCTTTTTTAACAAAATCTCCTGGTCGCGCGTAAAGTTCTTCCAACACTCCACCGTACACGGATGTCACATATGCTTTTTTATCGTTAGGGACATCAAGTACGCCGTTTAATACAAGACCATTGCTTAATATTTGGTAGGATAAGGTGGTGTAGCTGATTCCGATCTGCTTTTCCTGCGCTGCTGTCAGCATTAGCGCCTCTTCTTCTTCGTGATCATGCCCTTGATGTTCTTCTATTACTTCTTTGTGTTCTGAAGAATTTGTTTGACAAGAAGCTACAAGAATGCTTCCCGCAAAAAATAAACTATATCGAATTAAAAAATGTAGTTTCATAATTATTAATTTGAATGGTAATATTGATACTGAATCACACTTTGATTATACGCATTCAAAGCTGTTAGGTAATTTATCTTGATATCAATGGACTGTGAAAAGAATTGAATAAGATCTGCATAACTGATTTCGCCGCTCTGGTAGGCTAAATTGGCGGCTTTCATGATGGCTTCGGATTGTTTCAATCCGGATTGTTCATAAAACTGCAGTTGTTTTTCATTTTTGGTGATTTCTTTTTTTGCATTGCTTTTTTGCGCTGTAAGATTCATCTTTAACTGTTCCAGCTCTTGTTTCTCTATTGCCGTTTCCAGTTCGGCTACTTTGATTTTGTTTTGATAATATTGATTTGAAAACATAGGTACATTCATCGTTAGTGAAATTCCCGTCACAGGATTACGCTGCCCCCAGAGTCTTTGGGAGAATGCTCTTCCAGAAAAATCCGGCAATTTTGACTGCGCTTCCATTTTTGTGTTGGCTTCAGCTATTTCTATTGATTTTTGCTGTATTTTAATTAAGGGATGCTCTCCTATTGAATCCGGATGTTGAGAAGTTTTAATTTTTTGCAAAGACTCTTTTACAGGTAGAATAACGGAATTGTCATTTAATAAAACGCTAAAATTTTGCGCTGCAATAGCTAAATCTTGCTCATTTTGCAACATAGTGGTTTTATTTTCCTGCCATTTCGTTTCGGCTGCCATTTGCTCCAATCCTGCCGCCTCCCCTGTTTTTACACGTAGCTTTGCTGATTCATATAATTTTTGATGGGTGCTATCGAGTTGCGAAAAGAATAATTGCCGCGCTTCTAGATAGACCAACTGATAGTAATTTAGAGATACATCACGGATCAATTGCTTTCGAGCATCTTCACGCTGTTCTGATACCATTTGACTGGTTTTCCTTAGAAGCTCTTTTCTTGCCTTGTAGAAACCTGGCCAAGCAAAATCCTGACTAAGTCCAATTTTCCATAGTCCATTTGGCTCTAATGGTGAAAAATCTTCATTTTCAATAAATACGCCTGTTTTCCCATCAAAAGATCTTTGTTGATCAAGCTGTGATTTTTCAAGCTCCAGTGCTGTATTTTTAAAATTGAGGTTGGCATTTAGGGCTTGTGTGATTGCTTCCTCTAATTGTATCCGCTTTATATTGCTCTGTGCAAGGATTATGTTTGGAAACGATAGGAATAGTATGACCCATGACGTGATGATGGTTGATTTTCCTTGTATGCGCTTTATATTGCTCTGTGCAAGGATTATGTTTGGAAACGATAGGAATAGTATGACCAATGACGTGATGATGGTTGATTTTCCGATTTTCATTTTTTTACTATTAAAAAATAACACATATAGACATGGTAATATAAATAATGTTAAAAATGTTGCAGATAGTAATCCGCCTATCACGACTGTTGCAAGTGGCTTCTGTACTTCGGCACCGGCTCCAGTACTTAAAGCCATTGGCAAAAAACCTAAAGATGCAACCGTAGCTGTCATCAATACAGGTCTTAGTCGAATTTTGGTTCCTTCCCACACGCGTTGAAATACATCGGTCATTCCTTCTTTTTCCAATTGATTGAATGTAGAAATCAATACAATGCCATTTAATACTGCTACTCCAAATAGGGCAATAAACCCAACACCTGCAGAAATACTAAAGGGCATATCTCGAATCAGAAGTGCAAAGATGCCACCAATGGCACTCATTGGTATTGCTGTAAAAATTAATAAAGACTCTTTGAGCGACCGAAATGTAAGATAAAGCAATATGAAAATAAGTAACAAAGCTCCTGGAACGGCTAGTGCCAATCTTTTTGTGGCGGCATTGAGGTTTTCAAACGTTCCTCCGAAGGTATAATAATACCCTGCGGGCATGACATCCATGCTGGTTAGCTTTTCTTGGATCTCATTGACCACGGAGGTTACATCACGATCTTTTATATTAAACCCGATGACAACTAGTCTTTTTCCAGATTCCCTACTGATCTGCGCAGGGCCATCCTTCATGGTAATGGTTGCAAGCTGACTTAATGGAACCTGATCACCGTCTCCTGTCAAAATTGGTAAATTTTCTACATCTGCCATAGATGTCTTAAAGGAGCTATCTAAGCGAACAACTAGATCAAACTTGCGCTCGTTTTCATATATTGATCCTGTACTTGTCCCTGCAAAAGACATGGCGATCACTTTGTTTAATTCATTGACCGTGACATGATGTAAGGCAAGCTGTGTCCGATTGTAGATGATGGATATCTGCGGGAGCCCTGTCGTGCGTTCGATCTGCGGAGCCGAAGCGCCATTGACACTTTGCACTACTTGTCCTACGCGACTTGCGATAGTTGCTAAACTATCAATATTTTCTCCGAATATTTTAATCGCCACATCTTGTCGGACTCCAGTCATCAATTCATTAAAACGCATTTGAATGGGTTGAGAAGCTTCAAAGAATACACCTGGAATCACTGAAAGTGAATCCAACATCCGGTCTGCTAACCCGGTATAAGTATCTCCTGATTTCCACTCGGACATGGGTTTTAATGTAATGATCATGTCGGTCGCCTCTGGAGGCATTGGATCTGTCGGGATCTCGGCACTACCGGTCTTACCGACCACAATTTTGACTTCTGGAAATTTTTTAATGATCTTAGCGGCCTGCATGGAAGTTTCTATGCTTTGAGAAAGCGAGGATCCCTGTGGTAAGATACAGTGAAATGCGTAATCTCCTTCCTGAAGTTGAGGGATAAATTCACTGCCCATCTTGCTGAATAGAAATCCTGAGAAAGCCAGTATTGCCAAGGTCAATATTAATAATGTTTTTCTAATACTGACGGCTTTTTGCACCAGTGGTGTATACCATAATTGCAGTTTAGCCATCATTTTGTCGGCGAACGTAATCTGGTGCTGAGGTTTTTTAGATAAAAATAATGCACTCATCATTGGGATATAGGTCAATGACAAGACTAAGGCTCCTATAATGGCAAAACTCACTGTCTGTGCCATCGGTCCAAACATTTTACCCTCTACACCTACAAGTGTTAATATGGGAATGTAAACAATCAGGATAATGATTTCACCAAAAGCCGCACTATTTCTAATTTTTGAAGATGACTGATATACTTCTTCATCCATCTCCACTTGGCTCAGTACATGTTTTGTCTTTCTCAATCCTAAATGATGCATAGTGGCTTCCACAACAATCAATGCTCCATCGACGATAAGTCCAAAATCTATGGCTCCTAGACTCATTAAATTGGCGCTTACTCCAAATAAACGCATCATACCTAGTGCGAAGAGCATGGACAATGGTATAGCAGAGGCAACAATCAGTCCTGCTCGTAGATTACCTAAAAAGATGACTAAAACAAAAATAACAATCAGTGCACCTTCAATCAAATTTTTCTCGACTGTACCGATGGCACGATTGACTAAATCTGTACGGTCAGAAAAAGCTTCTACTACGATATCTTTTGGTAGTGATTGCTTGATTCGCTCTAGCTTTTCCTTGACAGCAGCTACCACTTCGGCTGAATTCTCGCCTTTGAGCATCATAACGATACCGCCTACAGCTTCTTTTTCACCATTGTAAGTAAGTGCACCGTAGCGCACGGCCGAGCCCTCACGTACTTCTGCTACATCTCTAATATAGATGGGGAAACCATTTTTATTTTTTATAGCAACATTGCCAATATCTTCCATGGATGTCAAAAGTCCGATGCCGCGGATAAAGTATGCGCTTGGCTTATTGTCAATATAGGCTCCTCCGGTATTTTGATTATTCTGTTCTAATGCGGAAAAGATCTCATTGATCCCGACTCCTGTTGCTTTTAGTTTGTATGGATTGACAGCGACTTCGTATTGTTTGAGCTTTCCTCCGAAACTATTTACTTCGGCTACCCCAGGGGTTCCATAGAGCTGCCTGGCGATGATCCAGTCTTGTATCGTCCGTAAATCTGCTGCGGAGTATTTGGACTCTGCTCCTTTTGCCGGATGGATGACGTATTGATAGATTTCGCCTAATCCGGTACTAATAGGTGCTAACTCTGGACTTCCGAGACCTTCTGGAATATTTTCCTTTGCTTCTTGCAGTTTTTCACTGATCAATTGGCGAGCGAAATAAATATTGACATTGTCGTCAAAAACTGCGGTGACGACAGATAACCCAAATCGTGATATGGAACGTAGTTCCACGAGATCAGGCAAGTTTGTTAGTTTTTGTTCGATCGGATAAGTGACAAACTGCTCCACCTCTTGGGTGGCTAAGGCAGGTGAGCTGGTTATGATCTGTACTTGATTATTCGTTATATCTGGATTGGCATCTATAGGAATATGAAAGGCACTCCATATCCCCCAGATGATCCATATCAAAGTAAAGAGTCCGATAATAATTTTATTACGGATACTGAACTTGATGATTGCGTTCAACATAATATTCTACTTAAAAATAGCGATACAAAAATACTCATTGAAAATATGAGTGAATGAAATTTAGTCTGTTAAGACTTTAAGAAAACTAGTGTTAACCGAGTTGAGGCGGATGCCAGATGCTGGAGTAATCAAAAGAATAAAAAATGCTTTCGTACGCAATTTCATCTTTTGACTGCAATAATACGGTGACAAAGGAAAAGATAGTATTGTCTGCTATGTTTAAAACTGTAGAGCAGCATGCGCATATGCAGAATGGGGAACAATAATCCACATGTTCTTCTTCACTATGATGGATATCTTTGGACTGTGTCGTGTGTACGAAAGAAGATTCTTGTACATGATCTGCACAAGGTACCATCGTCAATGCGATGAAATATAAGCTTAATATATAGACAAATATCTTCAAGTACTGGATTTAAATATAGTACAAAAATAATAAATTAATTAAGAACGCAAAATTAATGGCTCCTTTTTAATTTTCACATGTAACGGTTATGTTTTATAAAAAAAATGTAATGAAATATGTTTAATTTTTATATATTAGCAATTCAAAAGGGAAAAATTTACTATAATACATGTCAAATACTTTTAACGAATTCATCAATTACGTTGAGAAACGCAATCCAAATGAACCAGAATTTCTACAAGCTGTACAAGAAGTTACAGAGGATTTAATTCCATTTATTTCTGAAAGTCATCCAGAATTACTTAAACTGAAGATTTTAGAAAGATTAGTTGAGCCAGAGCGTGTTATATCATTTCGTGTGGCTTGGTTAAACGATAAAAACGAAGTTGAGATCAATAGAGGTTACCGTGTTCAGATGAGCAGTGCTATCGGTCCATATAAAGGTGGATTACGATTTGCGCCATCGGTAAACCTGAGTATCTTGAAATTTTTGGCTTTCGAACAAGTGTTTAAAAATAGCTTGACGGGCTTACCTATAGGTGGCGGTAAAGGTGGCGCTGATTTTAATCCTAAAGGAAAATCGGATGCTGAAATTATGCGTTTCTGCCAGAGCTTTATGACTGAGCTGTTCAGACATATTGGTCCAGATACAGATGTGCCTGCTGGTGATATCGGTGTTGGTACACGTGAAATTGGTTATTTATTTGGACAGTACAAAAGATTGCAAAATGCATTTACGGGTGTGTTAACCGGTAAAGGCAGTGCGTGGGGTGGCTCCTATACGAGACCGGAGGCCACGGGTTACGGCTTGCTTTACTTTGTTGAATGTATCTATGACTTCAACAATCAAGATTTAAAAGATAAAGTAGTGGCAATATCTGGAGCGGGTAATGTAGCGTATTATGCTGCTGAAAAATCGATACACCTAGGTGCAAAAGTAATTACCTTATCCAATAGTCAGGGTACGCTTTATGATGAAGATGGAATAACTTCTGAAAAATTGGCTTATATCGGAACTATCGGACGTGATTTGGATCAATACATCATCAAATATCCGAACGCAAAATATTTTACGGATAAAAAACCATGGGAATTTAAATGCGATATCGCGCTCCCATGTGCTACTCAAAATGAATTGACAAAAGAAGATGCACTTACCTTAGTTGCCAATGGCTGTCAATGTATTGCTGAAGGTGCAAATATGCCTTCTACAGCTGAGGCCATTAAAATTTTCCATGACTCCAAAATTAGTTTTGCACCAGGAAAGGCTGCAAATGCAGGTGGTGTAGCTGTTTCTGGTTTAGAGATGTCGCAAAACTCAATTCGTCAACAATGGACGAAAGAAGAAGTTGATTGCAAATTAAAAGATATTATGGTCAATATTCATAAGACTTGCGTCAAATATGGACATGATAAAGATTATATCAACTACCTAAAAGGAGCCAATATTGGTGGCTTTTTGAAAGTAGCTAGAGCAATGACTGAACAAGGGATTGTCTAATTTTACGTTTTATTTTTCCATATAACGGTTAATCCTTCAATAGGATTAGCCGTTTTTTTATTTACTTTGTAAAAATTAGTAACATGAGAATATTAGCAGAATTACCACATCCAGATTGTAAGATATCTATATTTGGTATGAACCAAAAGTTCATCATCAAATTTGAGCAGGGAACCTTAGAACAATCTTATAAGATTGCAGAAACAGATATTGTAGGGGGAGTTAATGGTGTCTTCGAATTGCTTGACGATGCCTTCATTACAGAAGTACTTCAACACTTCAATGGCATGCGCAGCTCTTTCCTGAATGCCTTTGAGAGATATGATTCTTAACTTAATGATAACACGACATTTATCTTATTGTCAATTGATTAGAATTCAATAAAGCTTGAAACAAAATATTATTTGGCACTTTTGGGGCGCTTGTAGACCATCTAGAGACCAAGCCTACATTTAAACCATAGGTAAAGCTCGTAAAGTGCTGTAAAACAAAAAACTATATACAATGACAAAATATAATTTGGTGTATGATTATTTTTGTTTTAAGATAAAAAAGGGTATCCAAAATTTGGATACCCTTTTTCAGTATTTTGATATAAGATTGATTACAGTGAATCTTTATTTCTTAAAAAATCATTGATGATGGCAGGCACCATATTGACAATTGAACCCTTATTTTTCCAGACATCTCGAACGATCGTGGAAGAGATATGAGCGAGTCCACTCCTGCTCATTAAAAAGTATGTTTCGATGTGTGGAGCTAATATTAAGTTGTTTTGTGCGATACTGTTTTCAAATTCAAAATCTGCAGTATTTCGCAGTCCTCTCAGTAAAAAGTTGGCTCCAACTCTATGGCAGAAATTGATGGTCAACCCTTCAAAAGAAACAACTTCAATGGTTGACCTATCTTTAAAAACTGCTTGTATGGTTGCCAGCTTATCTGCTGCAGTCAACAATCCCTGTTTAGCACTATTGACACCAATTGCAATATAAATTTTATCGAAGAGAGGTACAGCGCGTTCCACAAGGTCTTGATGTGCTAATGTAAATGGATCAAATGATCCCGGAAAAACAGCAATTTTCATAACTTAACACGTATAAAATGAGAATGATGAATATCCATACTTTCTTTTTTCGACAAAATTTGGATGTGGATCCATTTCTCTAGTTGATGGATGTTCAATAATTAATAAACCACCCTTATTGAGAAGCTCATTTTCCAATATCAGATGTGCTAGCTGAGGTAATTTTGGAATATCGTATGGAGGATCTGCAAAAATAAAGTCAAACTTGTGCTTTGCGGTTTGGATATACTTAAAGACATCAGCTTTTTTAGCTTTTATACTTGAAATATTCATCTTTTTTGCCGTTTCGGCAATGTATTGTACACATTTGAAGTGTAAATCGATTGATTCTACAGCATGTGCATACCGAGACGCGAGTTCAAAACTAATATTACCGGTACCAGCAAATAAATCAAGACAAGTTAACTCGTCAAAATCTAGACGGTTTTGTAAGATATTAAACAGTGCTTCCTTTGCGATATCCGTCGTTGGTCTTACGGGTAAGTTTGTGGGTGGATTAAGACGTATACCACCATATTGTCCTCCTATTATTCGCATAGTATCGCGTCAAATAATGTGTTATAATTTTTTAAATTAATGTCGTCGCTCTCATGATTAATATGAACCTTACTTTTTGATGATAAGTAGGCTACATTATAAGAATATCTTTCTAAACATTTCATATAACTGTCGTTTGGTATATCTCCAGATATCAATACTTTAGATACTTTTTCAGACAAAGAAAACTGTTGTAAAATATTTAGAATATAGTAATTTAGGTCTTCAGCAAAATAAACGTCAAAAGAATTGTATAAGATGAATTGTCCGTTTTGAAATACATACAGGTCTACCAAATGGTCAGATACAAAATGCACACCAAGGACCGATCCTCTAATGGGTACCAGATCTTGGGCCTGATCAAGTATAATACAAAATTCAGGAAAGATTTGAGCATCTGGAAATAAAGCTTTCCATCTGTTGTATAAAATCAAGTCGTATTCAAATACTGCTACAATACCTAGATTTTTCATCTCATAGGTGTGTATATGGTTGGGTACATGCTCTACGAGATAGGGTGCATAGTCACTTAAGCGATCCTCTTGAAAAACTTCTTTTGGAATAAAGGTTAAACTTTGGTGCGGTATTACCACTTTGACAAATCGAAAGGGTAAGCTCAAAATTTGAGTGGCTTCCAATTTTGGATTTTCAGCATCATATTCCAGTAAGAGATTCAGGTTTAACTCCTTATCGGTTACTGTAATAACGTCTTTGCTAAAACCTGCTTTTGCCGATAAGGTATATTCTGGCAAAAAATGGATATTGAAGTCCTCAGAGATATAATTCATATGTATGCTTTCCAAATTCAATTTTTAAATTGTACAACCTAACAAAATTAACTTTTCTAAACGATAAGACAAACCTTTTAGATAACTTTGATGGTGCTTATTAAAGATTTATTAATCCAACGCTTTCCTTGGACAGCAACTCCACAGCAAAATTCTGTGTTTGAATTGTTAGCTCAATTTTTGAGTTCCTTTCACACGCAAGATTGTTTTGTCTTAAAAGGCTATGCGGGTACAGGTAAGACCACCATCATCTCCTCTTTGGTCAAAACATTGCCTTACATTAAGAAAAAGGCAGTTTTACTAGCTCCTACAGGACGTGCCGCCAAAGTAATGAGTTTCTATTCCGGTAGACCTGCCCTTACTATCCATAAAAAAATATACCGTAAGAAAAATGCGATTTCTTTTCAACTTGATTTTACATTAGCTGAAAACTTGCACGAAGACACGTTGTTTATTATTGATGAATCGTCAATGATCTCAAATGAAAGCGTTAATATGTTTTCAAAAAGTTTACTCGACGACCTGGTTAGATACGTACGTAGCGGTAAGCATTGTTCAATTATGTTTGTGGGCGATACGGCTCAGCTACCACCAGTAGGACTATGGGAAAGTCCCGCTCTCAATCCAGCTTACCTCGAAAATGAATTCTATTTTCATCCTTACACGTTCGAGTTGACCGACGTCGTCCGACAACAAAAGGATTCGGGTATTTTATTCAATGCGACAAAGATCAGGCAAGAAATAAACTTGGAAGAACTGGAGGGTACCTACCCTTTTCCAAAGTTTATAACAAATGGATTTAAAGATATTTATCGCATGACAGGCGAACGTTTAATTGAAGGTATTAATTACGCTTATGATAAGTTTGGGATTGAAAATACGATGATAATCTGCCGTTCCAATAAGTCAGCCAATTTGTATAATCAACATATCCGCAATCAAATTTTATTTCGCGATGAAGAGATCACGGGAGGTGATCATATTATGGTGGTCCGCAACAATTATTTCTGGCTACAAGATAATGGTGTCGAGAATGGTTTTATTGCAAATGGTGATATGGCTAAAATAAGAAAGGTGAGCAATGTCCACGAACAGCATGGTTTTCGGTTTGCGGATATCACCATTGAATTTATGGATACCCAACATCAAGAGCCTATCACTTGTCGTGTTATCTTGGATAGTTTATATACCGATAGTCCTAATCTTCCATATGAAGATCAAAAAAAGCTGTATGAGGCGGTAGCTCTCGATTATGAAGATATATTTCTGAAGCAAGATCGCCTAGAAGCCATCAAGAAGGATCCATACTATAATGCGTTGCAAATTAAATTTGCCTTTGCTATTACCTGTCACAAAGCACAAGGTGGCCAATGGCCTGCTGTTTTTGTGGATCAAGGCTATTTGACGGATGAAATGTTGACAACAGAATTTTTAAGATGGCTTTATACGGGTATAACACGGGCCACAGAAGAGCTATTTTTAGTAAATTTTAATGAAAAATTCTTTTCTTAAGGGTCATTAACTAAAATTTTACAAGACTTACTTCTTTCTTATGCGATTACTTAATACTTTTGAGTTTATTATACATATAAAACTAAAGAATGAATAAAATTTACTTATTCTTAAGCCTGTTGCTGCTATCTTTTTATGCAACAGCACAAGAATCAACCCCTCCTCCTAAAGCAAATTATCAATTGGCGGCTAAATTTTCGCCTGAGAAGCTTAAGAAAATGATCTTCTCGACAACAATTAAACCCAATTGGATTAATTTTACCGATCGATTTTGGTATGATTTTACTACTCCTCAGGGTAAAAACTGGTATTTAGTAGATCCTGCTACCAATAAAAAGGAAGTCCTTTTTGATAATGAAAAGCTAGCTGCCCAAATTACCAAAATCGTAAAAAACCCATTTGACGCACAGCATCTTACACTTCAAAATCTAAAGTTTACAAAAGATGAAAAGAAAATTAGATTTGAAGTTGCAAGTACCAAAGATACCGTGAAATCTAAAGAAGAGATTGAAAAGTTGAAAGTAAAGACGGATACGTTAAAAAAGAAAATCTTCTTCTTGGAATACGATCTGGCTACACAAAAAGTTAGGGAGCTAAGTGATAAAACAAAAGAGAAACAAGCATTATCTTGGGCTACCTTCTCTCCTGACACCAATACGATTTATTTTGCAAAGGATTTCAATCTATTCTGGATGGATCGCGCCAATTATGAAAAAGCTGTTAAAAATGAAAAAGACAGTACGATCATAGAACATCAAATCACGAAGGATGGGGTTCAATATTATGCCTGGGCTGGTGATGAATACAGCACCACAACAGGTGATGATAAAAAGGACGACGATATTGTTAAACGTAAACGTGTATGGATGAACTGGTCTCCTGATGGAAAACACTTCGTGATTACGCGTAAAGACAATAGAAGCCTAAATCCCCTATGGGTTATCAATAATGTAGGCAGTAAACGTCCGACTTTGGAGACTTATAAATATCAGATGCCTGGTGAGACGGATTCTACGGAGACGCAGTTATTTGTTTTTAACGCTTCTGATAAATCGTATAAACAAATAAAAATTGGAGCTTTTAAAAATCAGACTTTAAGTAACTGGTCAAAAAATGTTGACAAAAATAGCTATAAAGGTGATTACTTTATCAACTACTGGTTAGGAACAAATGATGCTTTTTATCTTGCTCGATCTAGTCGCGACTTAAAACGTATCGACTTGGTTAAAGTAAATATAGATGGTTCAACTCAAGTATTGGTAGAGGAAAGATCCAACGTTTATCAAGATATCAAAAAACCATTATTGATCAATAATGGTACAGAGTTTATCCACTGGTCACAACGCGATGGATGGGGTCATTTTTATCTATACGATAGCCAAGGCAACCTGAAACAACAAGTGACCAGTGGTTCTTTCAATTGTGAAGAGATTACGGGATCTGATATGGCGGCAAGGACCTTGTACTTTACGGCAAATGGTAAAGAGCAAAATGAAGACCCCTATTATTTGCATCATTATAGTGTAGGGTTTAATGGAGCAAATCTGAAATTATTAAATCCAGGTAACTTTGATCACCAAGTTGATGTCAGTGAAAGTTCTCGTTATTTTGTGAATAATTTTTCTAGGGTAAATAGCATTCCTGAAATCGCATTGTATCAAACCAATGGAAAAAAAATAATGACCTTAGAGAAGGCCGACCTCTCCTTACTATTTGCTGCTGGATATAAATTTCCACAACCTTTTAAAGTTAAAGCTGGCGATGGTATCACAGACCTATATGGCGTGATGTATAAACCATTTGATTTTGATAGCACAAAAACGTATCCAATCGTAGAATACATCTATCCAGGGCCACAAACGGAGGCTGTCAATCAATCATTTGGCAGAAGTATGGACAGGATCGACCGATTAGCTCAATTTGGTATGATTGTCATCACTGTGGGTAACCGTGGTGGACATCCAGCAAGATCAAAATGGTACCATACGTTTGGTTATGGAAACTTAAGAGATTATGGACTGGAGGATAAAAAGGCTGCAGCCGAACAATTGGCCGATCGTTACAAATTTATCGACATCAACCGTGTCGGTATCACGGGACACTCTGGTGGAGGTTTTATGTCCACAGCAGCCATGCTGGTATATCCTGACTTTTTTAAAGTAGCCGTTTCTGGTGCTGGAAACCATGAAAATAACATTTATAACAGATGGTGGAGCGAAAGACATCATGGGGTTACAGAAAAAGTTAGTGCCAAAGGGGATACGACTTTTACTTATCAGATCGATAAAAATACTGATTTAGCAAAAAATTTGAAAGGTAAGTTATTAATCGCAACTGGCGATATTGACAATAACGTTCACCCAGCCAATTCAATCCGAATGGTCAACGCATTGATCAAAGCCAATAAGCGATTCGACTTCTTATTATTGCCAGGTCAACGTCACGGATTTGGTGATATGACGGAATATTTCTTCTGGAAAATGGGCGATTACTTTTCCGAGTACCTGATCGGTGATTCAAAAATCAAAGAGGTCAATATGATGGAAATAAATAGAGAAATACCATTGAGTAGATAATCAATGATAACAAAACAAAAATTAGAAATTTTTTCCGCTATCTATACCCAGTATCAGGTAGCGGATTTTTCTTTGAATATATTACAAGGACTTTCTTTGATCGACTTATTGGAGCTATCGATGTATCAGGAAGATAAGCAACTTGCTTTTCGGAGTGCTTGGATATTTGAAACGATTGTACTGAAAGACAAAAAGCTGTTAGACAAAAACATCTCTACCCTGCTTATCCAAAACTTAAGTACCCTGAATAACTGGAGTTGTGCTAGAAGCTATACTAAAGTTCTCATGCACCTCACTTCCCCTAAAGCGACAGCTATCCAATTGGATGATGTGGAATATGACATTATAATCCATGTGTCTTTCAGTTGGTTAATTGACCCTTCCTGCCCTATTGCTGTACTTACAAATTGCATGGATATTTTAGATCAACTGCGCGTCAGATATCCTTGGATAAAAGAGGAGCTGTACACACAAGTCGAATACTTACTTCGCATAAATCCTACTCCAGCTATTAAAAGCCGGAGTTTAAAGATTTTAAAAAAGCATAAAAAATAGTGCTGATATGCACATTTCGATCACGATATTGCTTGATCATATCCAACCTATATCATGACAAAAGAGAGATTTTAAAAAAGCGTATTTCCCTTATGGGCATATGCTCTACCGAGATGTCTAAAAGCGGCTTCTGTACATTCACGCCCTCTTGATGTACGCATAAGATAACCCTCTTGAATCAAGAAAGGTTCATACACCTCTTCAATAGTTCCCTCGTCTTCACCGACTGCGGTGGCAATTGTTTTTAAACCGACAGGTCCACCTTTAAATTTGTCGATAATGGTACTTAAAATGCGATTATCCATTTCATCTAAGCCATTTTCATCCACATTTAATGCATTCAACGCATATTTGGCAATTTCCCGTTCAATAGAGCCTGTCCCTTTGATCTGGGCAAAATCTCGTGTTCTTCTTAAAAGGGCATTGGCGATACGTGGTGTTCCCCTACTTCTACGTGCTATTTCATAAGCACCCTCATCGCTGATTGGTGTTTTAAGTATATCTGCAGACCTCAATACAATAGTGGTCAATAGTTTGACGTCATAATATTGTAGGCGTGCATTGATCCCAAAACGCGCTCGTAAAGGAGATGTTAATAGTCCTGACCGTGTCGTTGCTCCAATTAATGTGAATGGATTTAGTGATATTTGTACTGAACGCGCATTAGGTCCAGTTTCTAGCATGATATCGATCTTAAAGTCTTCCATAGCCGAATACAGGTATTCTTCCACAATTGGACTTAAACGATGGATCTCATCAATAAATAGCACGTCACCTTCTTCAAGATTGGTCAATAGACCGGCCAAATCTCCTGGTTTGTCCAGCACAGGCCCTGACGTGATCTTGATGCCTACTCCCATCTCATTGGCTATGATATTGGAGAGTGTTGTTTTACCTAGACCTGGAGGGCCATGAAGTAAAACGTGGTCCAAGGACTCGCCTCTTAATTTAGCAGCCTTAACGAAAATATTAAGATTCTCTAAAATTTTCTCCTGCCCAGTGAAATCTTCAAATACTTGCGGACGCAATACACGTTCGATATCCCGATCCGTATGATTTAAATTCTCCGCATTCGGATCTAAGTGCTCATTCATTTACGCTTCCCTTTCTTAGATTTAATTATATTTTCGCGTCCAACTTGAAATTTTCAGTTGGATAACGCCAAAAAAAGCTTCTTTAAAAATACTTGTACTCATTTTTGATGTTCCTTCGGTACGATCTGTAAAGATTATAGGAACTTCTACAACCTTGAAGCCATATTGGATTGCTGTAAATTTCATTTCAATTTGAAACGCATAACCTACAAATTTAATTTTATCCAGAGGTATCCGCTCCAAAACTCTCCTCCTAAAACAGACAAAACCAGCTGTTGCATCTTGAATATTGATCCCTGTAATAAATCGCACATATACGGAAGCAAAGTAAGACATCAACACCCTATTCATCGGCCAATTGACAACATTTACTCCTTTAATATAACGCGATCCAATACTCATATCTGATCCATCTATGCAGCTTTGTCTTAAACGTATCAGATCATCGGGATTATGACTAAAGTCTGCGTCCATTTCAAATATAAATTCATAATGGCGTTCCAGAGCCCATCTAAACCCGTGGATATAGGCTGTACCCAATCCTAATTTCCCAATGCGTTCTTCGATAAATAATCGTCCTACAAACTCTGCCTGCAAAGATCGCACGATCTGTGCAGTTCCATCTGGCGAACCGTCATCAACGATTAAAATATGAAATGGTACAGCGAGCGAAAATACTTTACGAATTATCTTTTCGATATTTTCTTTCTCGTTGTATGTAGGTATGATAACTAAACTATCGGACACTTTAAAAACATTTTGTATGGGGTAAAGTTACTAATTATATTGGGATTTTGATTGGACTTTGATGTCAATAATAGGTGTATATCAAAAATAAAAAAGTCCACTATTTTGCAATAGCGGACTTTTATTAACCAATTATAAACTTAAATTATGAGACTACAAATATATGATAAAAGGTTTTACCAAGCAAAGAATTTGCGTTTTTCTGCCTGTTCATAACATAAAAATTACAAAGTCCCGAATTAACGATCCACCTCGCCCAGTACGATATCCATAGAACCCAATATGGCGATGAGGTCTGCTATCAGTGTTCCTTTGCCCAATTCAGGTAATACAGAAAGATTATTAAAACTGGGGCCACGTGCTTTCACTCTTTTGGGGATATCAGACTTCTCTTGAGTGACGAAGTAAAACCCTAATTCACCTTTCGGATTTTCTGCTCGTACATAATAATCTTGTGCTTTTAAATTTACTTTTTTAGGCACTAAAGTCCTAGGGTCAAACGTATTGGTGCGTGGAAAATCTTTTACTAGTCTTTCCAAACATTGTTCAATGATCTTTACTGATTCTTTTACTTCATCAACACGTATTTTATAACGGTCCCAACAATCGCCCACTGATCCCATCTCTCCTTTTCCGATTGGGATTTCAAAATCAATCTCTGGATAGGCAGAATAGGCATCGATTCTCCTGAGATCCCATTTTATTCCTGACGCTCTTAACATGGGCCCCGATACACCATAATTAATGGCAACATCGGCTGGCAATATACCAATGTTAGCTGTTCTGGATATAAAGATTTGATTTTCGGTCAATAATTGATCAAGTTCTACCAATTTTGGTTTAAAATAGGTGATAAATTCGGCACATCGCTGTTCGAAACCTACAGGTAGATCGTAAAATAAACCTCCCACCCAAATATAATTGTACAACATACGTGAACCGGATACCCATTCCAGCATATTCATGATATGTTCCCGATCTCTAAAACACCACATAAATGGTGTAAATGCACCAATATCGATACCGTATGTCCCTATTCCGATCAAATGTGAGGCGATGCGGTTAAGTTCGCAGACCAATACACGTATATATTCTACTCTTTTTGGAATTTTATCGGCGATACCCAACATTCTTTCTACTCCCATTACAAATGCATGGCTATTATTCATCGACGATAAATAGTCTAACCGATCTGTAAACGGAATACTCTTTCCATAGTTCATGGATTCGGCATGTTTATCAAAACACCGATGCAAATAACCCAAATGCGGAATAACCTCTTTTACGATTTCACCATCAGTTATCAACTGCAATCGAAGCACACCGTGCGTGGAAGGATGTTGAGGCCCCATATTTATAATCATTTCCTGAGAGCCAATACTTGCTAGATGTTGTTCATATTTTTCTAAAGCAGCAGTATATTTCGTATTCGACATATTTGTTGTTATCGAGTTCTTATTTATTTAATTTTGATTCCATGATAACTTTCAGGATCTTGATAATCTTTTCTTAAGGGGTAGCCTTCCCAATCGTCAGGAAGTAAGATACGCCGGAGATCAGGATGATTGGTAAAAAATATGCCCATCAGATCAAATGCTTCGCGTTCATGCCAATCTGCTGTTTTCCATACGGCCGACACGGATGGAACCTCTGGCAGATGTGCTTCATCTCGATCATTCTCGATTAACACCTTCAACACCAAGGTATGTAAATAAGGAATAGATGTTAGGTGATAGGTGATTAAAAATCCATTTTCATGGAGGTCAACTGCCGAGATATTGTTTAAAAAATCAAAATATAATCCTTCTTCGTCCCGTAAATAAAAGCAGATATCTTCTAAAAGATCGACTTGAACAAACAGTGCTGGCTGAAGCCCCGTCTCCTCAATCTTTTCAATAGCATGTTGTCCGAATCTGGAAACGATTAGAGTTGAAATTTCTTGCGTATTCATGATACTAAGGTGCTAAGCGTATTATTTTCCAAGAATCAGAAACTTTTTGGAAAGCAATTCTATCGTGTAGACGACTAGAGCGACCTTGCCAAAATTCGATATATAGTGGCTTAATTAAGTAACCGCCCCAAAACTCTGGTCGAGGTACCAATTCTTGATTTTCAAATTGCTTTTCAAGATCTGCTACTCTTCCCTCTAAAAAAGAACGATTGGGAATGGTTTCACTCTGTGGTGATGCTAAAGCACCAATGCGACTTCCTTTGGGTCTAGATTGAAAATATTCGTCCGAATCTTCTGCTGGAAGCTTTTCTATTAATCCTTCAATACGCACCTGACGCTGCAGTTCTGGCCAGAAAAATAATGCTGCCACATGTGGGTTGCCAAACATTTCTATACCTTTGCGACTATTGAAGTTTGTAAAAAAACTAAATCCATTATTTTTCAGATCTTTTAATAATACAATCCGTGATGAAGGTAAAGCAAACTCTCCCACTGTGGATAAAACCATTGCGTTGGCTTCAAGCACCTCACTATGAATAGCTTCGTTAAACCATTTTTCAAATTGCACTAAAGGATCGTTGCTAACGTCGCTTTCACTTAGATTACCCAATGCATAATCTTGTCGGATAGCGGCAATATCTTTGTGTTCGATTGCCATGACTTTAAATTTATGTATGTCACAAACATACTAAATTCACTTATTTTTATCGACTAATCTAGTATAAATTAATCAGCAAAATGACTTTGGCATTAATTTTATTGTACTATAAGTCTAATTTATAACGAAAATGTTTAACGAACTTGATCCACAAACAGGCTGTTTACTAATATCTGAACCCTTTATGCTCGACACCGACTTCGAGCGATCGGTCATTTTGTTGTGCAATCATGATCATGAAGGAACCCTAGGGTTTATTCTCAATAAAAAAGTGGTAGGCTGTGTTGGAGACCTTGTTAAAGAAATGGCAACATGCACATTTCCGCTTCATATCGGTGGACCTGTGGCACAAAATGAATTATTTTTCATCCACTCGCGGTTTGATCTTCTACTAAGTGGTGATGAAATCCGTGAAAATATCTATTTTGGAGGAGACCCAGAATTACTATTTTCATTGATCAATGAAGGAAAAATCAAAGAGGATGAAGTGAAATTTTTCTTAGGCTATTCTGGCTGGCAGCCAGCACAATTAGACGCAGAAATTAACGTAAACAGTTGGGCTGTTCAAAATAAATTTCCAACAGCTTTAGTGTTTGAAAAGGACACGGAACTACTTTGGAAAGAGGCTGTTATCAGTCTGGGAGCTAAGTATGCTCATGTAGCAAATTTTCCACAATCACCAAGCTTAAATTAAATTGTTATTTTGTCGGATTTTTTATGAATAAAATATAATATTCACTAATTTTTAGTATATTTGTGTCATTAAGCAGAGTCCTTACGTTTTAAAACATATCAATTTTTCTTAATTCGAGATATGGCTTTCACCTTTGAATTTATTTAATGCGATGATTTTTGTTTAATTAAACTGCTAAAAATTGAGTAGTTTAATATGGTTTAATATTAATTTTAAATAAATAAATGAGTAGTTCAGAAAGTTTTAGCAAAAAAGAAAAAGAGAAAAAGAAGTTAAAAAAGAAACAAGATAAGGAACAAAAGAAAGAAGAAAGAAAGAACAATACCGATAAAGGTAAAAGTCTAGAAGAAATGTTTGTTTATGTCGATGAATATGGAAATATAACTTCAACACCTCCTGATCCAACGAAAAAAACAAAAATTAATGTAGAAGATATCGCGATATCAACTGCTAAATATGAAGCAAATCCAGAAGATTTAATAAAATCAGGTATTGTGAATTTTTACAATACTGATAAAGGTTTTGGTTTCATCCGTGATCTCAAAACTCAGGATAAAATATTTTTCCACGTTAATGGTCTAATTGACGCTGTTAAGGAGAATGATAAAGTTACTTTTGAAACAGAAAAAGGATTAAAAGGTATGAATGCCGTTAATGTTAAATTGCAAAAATAACATTGACCGTTGTATATCAAAAAAAGGGATTTAAGTAATTAAATCCCTTTTTTGTGTTTTATTATTTCAACAGCTTGACTTCATATAGGTCTTTTCGACGATCTTTCATAATTTTGACTGTACCATATTCGTGAAGGTCGCGAAGTGCATATAGATCCACATCAGCAATCAATACCATTTCGGTATTTGGAGTTGCTTCTGCCTTAATCGCATTATTTGGAAATGCAAAATCTGATGGAGTAAATACAGCTGATTGTGAATATTGAATATCCATATTATTAACACGGGGTAGATTGCCCACAGATCCCGCTATCGCAACATAACATTCATTTTCAATAGCACGAGCCTGAGCGCAAGACCTGACACGAATATAACCATTTTGTGTGTCGGTCATAAATGGGACAAATAAGATCTGCATGCCTTGATCTGCGAGGATGCGGCTGAGTTCAGGAAATTCGACATCATAACAAATCAATAAACCTACTTTTCCACAATCGGTATCAAATACTTTTACTTCATTACCTCCTGTCATTCCATAGTATTTACTTTCATTTGGAGTTATGTGTATCTTTTTAAAAGAATCCAGTTTACCGTTCCGGTGACAGAGATAAGAGATGTTATACAACTTTTTATTTTCCATAATAGGCATCGATCCAGCGATTATATTGACATTATAGGAAACTGCAAATTGTTGGATTTTATCAATAATCTCAGAAGTCTTCTCCGCTAATTTTTCCATCGCCAACCGTTCTGGTAATTCATTATAAGGACTCATTAATGGCGAATTGAAAAATTCGGGAAACATAATAAAATCTGTTCCATAATCACTTACCGTATCGACAAAGAACTCAATCTGATCATAAAACGCATCAATATTGTCAAATAAACGCATTTGCCATTGTACCAAACCTAAACGGATTGTTTGTTTGGTTGTTGATATAGAGCGTGATTCCGACTCATAATAAATATTATTCCATTCTAATAAGGTGGCAAACTCCATGGATTCGGAATCTTCTGGAAGATAATGCTTCAATATTTTTTTAACATGAAAGTCGTTGGACAATTGAAAAGTTAAGGTCGGATCAAAAATCTCTTTTCTCTTTACTTTTTCAATGTATGTCCTTGGACTCATTTTATCCGAATAGTTGTGATAATTGGGAATCCTACCTCCAGCTATAATAGATTTCAAGTTCATCTGCTCACAGAGTTCTTTTCGTGCATCATATAGACGTCTTCCTAACCTTAAAGCCCTATGATCTGGATGTACGAACACTTCTATCCCGTAGAGGGTATCTCCATCGCTGGTATGTTTGGAAAATTTTCCGTCGTCAATAATTTCGTAATAGCTGTCGTATATATTACTTTTCTTCGAGTTTAAAATAATAGAAAGTGCACAAGCGACCACATGGCCATCAATTTCTACACATAACTGCCCCTCTGGAAATAAATCGATGAGATCGACAATATTTTCTCTTGTCCAGACATCTCCCACTCCTTGGTAAGCTTCGGTCATTGACCTTCTCAAATCAACATAATCTTTCTTCGTCAAGTTCCTGACTTGAATATCCATACAATATAATTTTAGTGACCTAAATTTAAACAAAATTCAAGCCTAAAAGCACGGTTATTTGGTTTTAAAAGAAAAAGAGCTATAGCCAGCGGCTATAGCTCTTCTAAAAAGCTGATTTATTGCATTTTGTAATGCGAAAAATTACGCTTGACCTGTTGTTCCACCAAAAGGGAACGCAACAGTTGGATCACCACCGATTACTTCTGCATCAGTAGTTTGGTTTCCAGCAGCAGCAATAGCGTCAAAGCGGATAACGTTATCTTGTAATGCACCTAACAAACGCTTAGCATGTTCAGGTGTCAAAACGATTCTAGATTTCACTTTAGCTTTCGGCACACCTGGCATTACACGTACGAAGTCAATCACAAACTCTGTGTTTGAATGTGTAATGATCGCTAGATTTGAGTAGATCCCTTCTGCTACTTCTTCTGTCAACTCGATACTCAATTCGTTTTGATTTTGATTATTTTCCATAAAATTTATTATAAGTATTTGAAATATATGTTTTTCTATTAATTACTAAAAGTTCTAAAGTCCTGTCCTGCTTCAATATTCAATAATGTCTCATAAATCAATCGGATCACATTGTCCACATCTTCTTTATGCACCATTTCTACCGTAGTATGCATGTAGCGTAAAGGTAAGGAAATCAAAGCAGATGGCACACCTCCGTTACTGTATGCAAATGCGTCGGTGTCTGTACCCGTAGATCGTGACGAAGCTTGACGTTGAAAAGGAATTGCATTTTTTTCCGCAACCTGAACCAACAATTTGTTTAAATTAATCTGTACAGCTGGTGCATACGATAATACAGGTCCACCTCCAGATGACAGATCCCCTTGCGTGATCTTGTTGATCATCGGTGTTTGCGTATCGTGTGTTACATCGGTGACGATTGCAACATTAGGTTTGATACGTTGCGCGATCATTTCAGCGCCACGTAGACCGATTTCTTCTTGCACAGAGTTCACTATATACAAGCCAAATGACAATTTTTTCTTATTTTCTTTGAGTAAACGCGCTACCTCTGCAATCATAAAGCCACCAGCACGGTTGTCCATTGCCCGACCTACGTAGTAACGGTTATTCAGGATACTGAATTCATCTTCATAAGTAACCACGCAACCGACATGAATACCTAATGCTTCAACTTCTTCCTTGGAAATACAGCCACAATCGAGGAAGATATTTTTTAAAGTAGGTGCTTCTTCTTTCTCGCCAGAACGTGTATGGATTGCGGGCCAGCCGAACACTGCTTTTACAATCCCTTTATCGGTATGAATATTTACTTTCTTGGATGGCGCGATCTGATGATCCGAACCACCATTGCGGATGACATAAATTAATCCATCTTTTGTGATGTAGTTAACAAACCAAGAAATCTCATCAGCATGAGCTTCTATAACTACTTTATATTCAGCCTGAGGATTGATCACTCCTACAGCAGTACCATAGTTGTCCGTAAATGTTTCGTCAACATATGGCTTCAAATAATCTAACCACAGGCGCTGTCCCTCCCATTCAAATCCAGTTGGTGATGGATTATTAATGTATTTTTCAAAAAAAGAAATCGAGTCCTTTGTTACTATTGAAATATGTTTATTTTCTTTCTTCTTCTTGTCTGCCATGCTCCAAATTTTATTTCCGACGTCAAATTATGAAAAATTATAGTAACCACAAAAGTAAAAATTGAATTTATTTAATCTGGGACGATATCACGCACTTTTCTCCGTTTTTTAGCTTTATTCCTATTAAATGATGTTATGAAAATGATTTTAAACATTATATTTACGCTTATAAAAAATTAACAGACAATATGGAGAATTTATTCAGCGTCATACATTGGAATTTAGATCCTGAAATATTTAAAATCGGCACTTTTGGTCTTCGTTACTATGCATTATGTTGGCTAGCGGCTTTTGCAGTATCGTATATGATCATGCTTAAAATATTCAGAAATGAAAATAAGAGTCAAGAATTATTGGATCAATTGAGTATTTATATCTTTCTAGGCACTTTAATTGGCGCAAGATTAGGTCATTGTCTATTTTATGAATTCGATTATTATAAAGACCATTTGTGGGAGATGGTATTGCCCTTTAAATTTGTAAACGGTCAATTTCAGATGACTGGATTTGCAGGATTGGCTAGCCATGGTGGTGCTATTGGTATATTGACCGCATTATATTTATTCTGTAGAAAAACGAAAACAAATTTTCTGTGGTTAGCAGATCGTCTAGTGGTTGTCGTACCTATTGCAGGAGCATTTATTCGTTTGGGTAACTTTTTCAATTCGGAGATTATTGGTACACCAACGGATAAACCATGGGCGGTTGTTTTTGATCATGTAGATCAAGTGCCCCGTCACCCAGGACAACTTTATGAAGCTATTGCTTACATCATCATCTTTTTTATTATTGTTTACCTATTTAAGAGCAAAAAAATGCAGAAGCCAGGTGCTCTAATGGGACTCTTCTTTGTATTACTTTTCTCCGCCCGCCTTTATCTCGAAACTTTTAAAATAGATCAAGAGGAATTTGAACAAGGTATGGCACTAAATATGGGACAGCTTTTAAGTATTCCTTTTATACTAGGAGGACTCTATTTTATGTTTAGAAAGCCAAAAGAAGTGAAACGCTAAGCAGGAAATTTCTAAAATTTAATAACATAAAGGAGGCTGTATCCAAAGTCAATTTTACTAGATTGACAACAAATAAAATTTCGACGCTTTGTTAGATTAAGCGAAAAAGGACCAAAACTCATCAGAGATTTGATCCTTTTTTTTATGATTTCTGTAATTAAAAGCTATCTCAACAAAGAGAGAATCATAGACAATAACCTGTTTATTGGTTTAAGACTATAATCTTTGTATATTTTTAGAAAGGATACAAAGCGGATCCTAAGATGTAAAAAAAACAGGGTGCTGTTAGTAAGCTAACAACACCCTTCTATTTTAAGTTATTTATTACTATATATCTAAAACCAATTAAAATATATATCTAACTCCTAACTGCATTTGCCAAGTTGTACTTAATGTACTAACATTTTGGAAAGGATTAGTTGGTAATTCCCCATTGATAACATTCATATTGAATTCAGGAATTCCATTTGCTGGAGTTGAAGCAGCATTTAATACTGGTTTTCCGCTACTTACTCCTGGAATCATTTTGTTTCCATACAATAATTGCGAATTGTTTAGACGACTTTGAACGCCAGCATTTTTACTTAATAGGTTTCCAAAATTGATCACATCTAAACTTAGCTGCAAAGTATTTCTACGACCACCAATATTTGTGAAGACATCCTGCAAGACTTTTACATCGAAGCGGTTTAACCATGGCATTAAAAAACCATTTCTCGGTAAATATTTGCCACTATATTTATCTAATCCATTTTCTTTCACAAATGAAGCCAAAGCATCTCTTTGTTGTTTTTCAGTAAATACTACTTTCCCATTTGCGTCTACACGATCGACAAAAGTTAACGTATTCAAATCTTTTGGTAGATAGATTAAATCATTATTTATACCATCTCTATTGATATCTGTATTATAAGTGTAAGAGAAACGGCCTTGCGACGCTCCATTATAATAAACACCAATAGTTGTTGCTAACGTATTTGCATATTCAATTCGGTAACTCACATTTGCCATCAAACGGTGAGGAATTGCGAATGCGGAAGGATGCAAGATTTGATCGTTGGGACCATTCACTGTTGCCGAGCCTCCCCAAGCTGAACTTGCGCTAGATCCAGCATTTGCAGAAACTTCTTTTGCATTTGAGTACGTGTAGAAAACGCTTCCATTAAAACCTTTATAATTAGGAACAGTTACTCCAAGTGTAGCGCTTGTTGCAAAGCCTTTTACATTTGTGTTTGTCAAAACTGTTGCACTATTCGCTCCAACCTTACTATTATATGCACTAGCATTTACGCCAGTTGGATAAAATGCTCTGTTATCTCCGTAATCACCAGTTTCTGTTGAAGAACCATAATTCAAGAATGTATTTGGGGTTCTTCTGTTAGCTCCTAATTGAAAAATTGCGTTAACATCTTTCGTATACATAAAATCTCCTGTTAACACTAATGGTGTGTTCGGGATTTTATAATCAGCACCAATACTAGTACGCCATACCATTGGCATCTTGAAGTCTCTATCTACAAGAGCAAACGAAGAAGGTGCGCCATCATTTGGTGTTTTAATAAATACATTTTCAGCACCTTTTGGTACATTATTTAAGTGGTAATATGGATCAGTGTTGAAGTTTACATTATTGATCCAACCAGCTACTGCATTATATCCTCCTGGTTCAATTGTATTTTGGAGCACTCCAGCATTCGTTGGCATATTGGTCAACCAAACAAAAGGAACACGTCCAGAGAAGAAACCTGTTCCTCCACGTAATACTAAAGAACGATCATGGAATACATCATAATTGAATCCAATTCTTGGAGAAATTAAAAGATTTGATTTCGGCCAAAGTCCCGAATCATAATTTTTAGGATTACCATTAATATCTAGCAATCTTAATGCATCAATTGACGGATTTGCTGTCAGCTTATTCATATAGATGGGCAATTCAGCTCTAACACCGTATGTTAAAGTGAAATTATTCGCTACAGCCCATTTATCTTGCGCATACAGTGATGCTAAACCAAAATTAATTCTCGAGTAAGTATCCTGTCCTTCGTATGGATAGGTTAAGCCAAACATTATCGGTGCAACCTCATTAGGAGTTCCTGTTTTTAAGAAATCATCAACTGAGGCGTATCGATAATATGAAGTCCCCATACGTGTGTAGCTATTTCCAAAATTTTGAATTTCAAAAGCTCCACCAAAGGTAAATGTATGCTTATCTGCTTGAAGCGTTAAATTATTTGTAATGGAGTAGTTATTGTTTATGACATCATTATTGTATGAAAATAATTCTGTACCAAAACTCATATAATTATTACCAGTTGCAGAACCATCAAAAATGTCTACAAATGGAAAAAGTTGTTTGCTTGGAGTACTTCTGGTATCTTGAATACGGGTATAAGTAGCTAAAAATTGATTGGATAGTCGAGAACTAAAATTACTGTTTAATTCTGCTGTAATCGAACGAACTACATTTTTAAAGGCGTAATTTCCGTTTTCAAATGTGATCGAATTTTCACTAACGCGAGCAGTTTGACTTCTTGGTTGAGGTCCAGAACTTGCATTAGCCACTTGCATCGAATTACCAACCACTTGATTATAGCGAACCGCTAATTTATGCTTATCATTGATATTCCAATCCAATCGTACTAAAAACTTAGTACTTCCTTCTTTGGCTTCATCAGCGTATCCTTCATAGCGACCAGGATCATACCCCCATTGATTGATCAAGTGGTTACGTACATTTTCTAAATCAGATCTTTTTGTTCTTGCGATATTATTATCTGGATCCGAAACACCATTTTCTGATGCTTTCCAAAGGTTTGCGCCTGAAGCATTTGCTCCTGTTGCCTCTTCTCGTTCTGCATTAACAAATAAATATAATTTATCTTTTACAATTGGCCCCCCTAAGCGAAATCCAAAATTCTTTTTAGCAGCATCTATCTTCTCTAAAGTGACATCTTTGATTTTTCGTCCTTGAAGATTTTGATTCTGAAGAAAATAATAAGCAGATCCTTCAATTTTATTAGTACCAGATTTTGTTACAGCATTGATTCCAGCTCCAGTAAAGCCTGACTGCGTAATATCAAATGGAGCTATATTAACTGAAATTTGTTCAATCGCGTCTAATGAGATCGGTTGAGAATTACCACCAGGTAACGGACTTCCACTTATTCCAAATCCATTATTAAAATTAGCACCATCGATTTGAAGATTATTATATCGAGCATCACGACCTGCAAATGAATTTCCATTTGCTTGAGGCGTTAATTTTGTAAAATCTGTTATACTTCTATTGATTTGAGGCAATTCAAGAATTTGCTTTTGACTAATGCTTGTCGAAGTACCAGTTTTATCTGAACTTGTTTTTCTTCCTGTGATGACAACTTCATCTAGGTTCGTTGAAGATGTGCCAAATATTGGGTTAAGAACGAAAGCCTCACCTAATTGTAAGTAAATGTTTTCATACGTAACTGGCTGTTGCCCAATAAAAGTAACAACAATCTTGTATGGGCCTCCAACACGCATATTGGCTAAATTAAAGCGTCCTGCTGCATTTGCTGCACTCGAATAAACCGTACCTGAAGGAACGTGAGTGGCTTTAATCGTTGCTCCAGATGTCACTTGACCTGAGGATTCTTTTACAATCCCAGTCACACTACTCGTGGTTACTTGAGCATGAATGGTACCATAACTTGCTAATACAAGCGCAAAAAAGAGTAAGGGTCTTTTCATAAAGAAAATTTTTGTTAATAGTTATGCCGCAAAAGTAAAAAGAGAATTTAACATTGGAAGCACTTAACAAAAACTTAATATACTCTTAACAAGAGTGTTTGCTTGTTGAGCTCTTTGTTAAAATCATAAATAATTACGAAATCCGAAAATTTAACAAAATTTAACATATGGTTTTACAATAATTCTATTGAACGTCAATAAGTATTATTAAAATTACAAATCAATCGATTGTGATATCTTGTAATTTAGATTGAAAATAAATTTGAATATTACCCTCTTGTGTAATATTTGACATAGCTCAAAACAAAAAATAGGAGTTATTGTTTAGGTGCCTTTGCGATTATGTTTAAAAAGCCAGTTGTAGATTTCGTCTTTATGGAACAAATTTTCTACACTTCCATGTGTACCTCCCGGTATAATCGTTAAGGTAACATCAGCATCAGGATCTGCTTTCTTTATGGCATTGACGATTTTTTTTGACTCGGACATCGGTACGGCTCGATCACGATTACCATGTTGCACCCATAGGGGTACCTGACTTAGGTTGTCGGCATATTTAACACTTCCCCCACCACATATGGCTACAGCTGCTGCGATACGATCAGGATACTTTCCTGCTACATCCATGGTTCCATAACCTCCCATACTCAT
Source organism: Sphingobacterium sp. MAE (assembly GCF_056711605.1). NCBI lineage: Bacteria > Pseudomonadati > Bacteroidota > Sphingobacteriia > Sphingobacteriales > Sphingobacteriaceae > Sphingobacterium > Sphingobacterium sp. MAE. The sequence goes on from NZ_CM160044.1 coordinate 2,633,203, forward strand.
GCCACAAACATAAACGCGATCTGCATCTGCATTATAATGCTCGATCACATAATCCACGATCTCCATGACTTTGTCAGGATCCCAGCCACCTCTAGATTGGGGTGCTATAATTATCCCCGGGACTTCTTGCCCTTTATCCATTGCATACAATACGCCATACCTTTTGACACGGTCCAAGTTGGTTCCTGAAAGGCTTCTTCCGTGTAAAAATATAAGAATAGGCTGTTTTGTAGTAGCCTCTCCTTCTGGCAGATTGAGTAAAAATGGATAAGCGGTCTGTCCTTTTATAGCTTTCAATTGAGCTTGACAATCCTGGTGCAGGATGCTAAAAAATAAGGTTAAAACAAGGTTAAAAACCAAAAAAGGATATGGATTGCGATCTTTCGTTATATGCATAAGAAACAAAAATACATTTTATTCTGAATCAGCAAAATAGATATTAATATTAATTAACTTCTTTTTTATAGAAAATTCGAGGTAATTTTAAGTTTTCACGCATAAAACATGTCGCTAAAAATTTTACATACAGCCGATTGGCATTTAGGTAAACGATTGGATTATTTCTCCAGATTTGATGAACAAAAAGCAGTATTGGAAGAAATTATTGCAATCGCAGATCAGGAGCAAGTAGACGTTATTCTTGTTGCCGGAGATCTATTTGATGCCTTTAACCCTCCTGTAGAAGCTATAGAACTGCTTTATAAAACACTTAAACGCCTGACCAATAATGGCACTAGGCCAGTTATTGCTATTGCAGGCAACCATGACTCTCCTGATCGTATAGATGCACCAGATAGTTTGGCAAGGGATTGCGGTATTCTATTTGCCGGTAAGCCCAATATGCGATTTGCCCCTTATCAGATTGAAAATGGTTTTGAGATTAGTAAAGGTGATGTCGGTTTTCTTGAAATTAAATTGTCCCATTTAGATTTTCCTCTTCGGCTTATCGTAACGCCTTTTGCCAATGAACATCGGTTAAAAGAATATTTAGGAGAAGATGAACAGTTGGGACTTAATGAAGTACTCACTCAAAAATGGCAATCTTTGGCCGACCAATACTGCGATTCCAACGGTGCCAATATCTTAGTATCACATTTATATATGAACAAAAAAGGTGGTCCTGTCTTGGAAGAACCCGAGGGAGAGAAACCTTTACGTATTGGTTTTGCTGATACAGTTTTCACAGACTGTATTCCTTCACAAATACAATATACGGCACTTGGTCATCTTCATCGCTATCAGGAAATCGGTGGACATCAAGCACCTGTTGTGTATTCAAGTAGCCCCCTATGTTATTCCTTTTCAGAAGCTGGACAAGATAAACATGTTGTTATCGTGACTGTTCAACCTCAAAAAGAAGCTACTTATAAAACCATTGCCTTACGATCTGGTAAGCAATTAATTCGTAAAAAATTTAATGCGGTATCGGATGCTATCGACTGGTTACAAGATCATCAAGATAGTTTAGTTGAACTAACACTTGTCTCCGAAACATCGTTGACACAGGCCGAAAGAAAACGTATTGAAGACAGTCATCCCGGTATAATCTACCTCATTCCCGAAGTACATAGTCGCCGTGATGGACAACAAGAAGTCCTCGTATCCAGAAGAAGTAAGAGCATTAACGAAAATTTCGTCGATTATTACCGTCACAAAAATAATGATCAGTCACCATCGGAAGAATTGTTAGCACTATTTAATGAAGTATTAGGAACTCAAAACGAAAAGGAGAATTAGTCATATGTTGCCACTATATCTATCGATAGAAGGACTCTACTCCTATCAGACGAAACAGGAAATAGATTTTACATCCTTGACTTCCGCCGGTCTCTTCGGTATTTTTGGAAAAGTCGGATCAGGAAAATCATCGATCCTAGAAGCCATTACTTTCGCGCTATTTGCTAATACAAATCGGCTAAACAGTAATAATAGAGCCTATAATATGATGAATTTGAATGCTAACCTGCTTAGAATCGAATTTCACTTTATCGGCAAGGAAAATAAAAAATATGCATTTGAAGCATCTTGGAGAAGAAATGGTAAACAGTTTGATAAAGTCACCACTCCTATACGAAAAGCTTATGTATTTGATGGTGAAGAAAAGATACCACTAGAGAGTACGGATGCTGAAACAATACTGGGCATCTCTTACAAAAACTTTAATCGTACTGTTATTGTTCCACAGGGACAATTCAAGGAATTTCTTGAGCTTAAGGGTGCCGAACGATCCAGTATGATGAAAGAACTTTTCAACTTGGATCACTATGACCTTTTTTATAAAGTTGCTGCTCTCAATAAAGAAACAGACTTGAAACTCCAACATCTTTCAGGGGCGGTTCAGACATTGGAAGACTATACCGAAGAAAGCATTGCGGACTTACTTACACAGTTGGAAAAAGAAGAATTGGATCTCCTTGATGTGACCAAAAAACACCAACTGTTGGAGCAACATCATCAAAAGTTATTAGAGGTTCAACAGCTTCATCTTGAAATTGCAAAAAAGAAAGCGGTTTTTGCGCAACTAAGTATAGAGCAGGTTCAAATTGAAACGCTTAAAACTCAGATTCAGCTTTTTCAGAAAGTAGAGCGAATTTTCAAAAATATATTGGATAGCGTTGCTAGGGAACTTAGCGAAGAATCAAAATTGCAAGAAGATGTAAACAGTGCACAGTTACAATTAAATACTGTGCAGGGCGCATTGATCCATGCAAATAATCGATACAAACTGGTGGAAAGTGACTTCAATCTGCTTGATCATAAAAAATTAGAAGTCGAGGATCTTAAAAATATTGTTCAAGTTCTACAATTGCAGGGTGATATTAGCAAAGATAATGATCGATTAGCTAAGGGCAAGCTTGTTCTTCATGATGTGGAACAAGAAATCCAGAAAAAACAAGTTTTCATTCAGGAAAAACAGCAGGATATAATAAAATTAAAGGAAAAACGTATTTCAGGTAGCCTACTCGTAGCAATTCATGCTTGGTATACCAAGCATGAATTGTTCATTAAAAGCCAAAGTGAGCTTCAGGTAGAGTTGCTGACTAGGAAAAAAGAACTGCAAGCTATTCTATTGCAATTTGAACAGGAAGATCTAGATCCATCCAATTGGAATGAAAAATTGAATGATCAAGAAATAACGGCAAACCAACGGTTGGAGATGATACAGTCCGATGAAAATAAGGCTCAGGTCCAACAACAATTAGCGAGTTATTCTCATGCATTAACAGCAGGTGAAGCCTGTCCACTATGCGGATCTGAACACCACCCTCATATCATGCAAACTGAAGACCTGTCTTCATTATTGAATTCATTACAGTCTGAAAAATCAAATGTGATTGCTGAATTAGTTCAGATTCAAAAACAAAAACAGCGGTTTATTCAACTCGCTGCGCAGTTGTCAAATCTGCAGAAAGATGTGGATTTAAATACCGCCAAGTTGGAAACTATAGCTATCGATTTGAGTGACCACCTTAAACAATTTACGTGGACCACATTTCAGCCAAATGACCGTCAGGCATTTGACCAATGGCAGTTGGAAGCGGTCACGATAGAGCAGAATTGTACAGTAGCAGAAAGCAACTTAAGCTTGTTACAAGATGAATTGAATGAATTAAAGGCTAAAAAGGAAAAGTATAATCAGGTGCTGACTAATATTGCGGTATCTAAATCGGCAATTGAGGGCCGCGCTTCGAGTCATCAGCAATTGATCAAACGGCTGAACCTACCCGATTTTCAGCTCATGCCCATTTCCGATATTGAAAATACAATTGCACAATCAGTTCAGTCTATCATCGTTACAGAGCAAGAATTCAAGAACTTATCTGATGAAATTAATCGATTAAATGTTGCGATAGCAACGCAATCTACGCATACTACGAGTCTGCAGCTACAATTAGACACGACACGTTTAAAAATTGAATCTTATCAGAAATCGATAGCTGAATTATTACAGATACATGGTTTTGAATCTACGGAGGCGATACAGCAAATACTGCAACAGCAGTATGATCTGGAAAATGAAGAATCCCGAATTAAACAGTTTGAAGAACAATTTGCTATTGTAAAAACAGCAATACGACAACTAGAGGACAGAATAAAGCAAGAAGCAGTTGATATATCGCAACTAGATACCGTAAGTCAAGAACTACAGCTTACCAAAGATGTCAAGGACAAATTGATCGGTCAGTTACAATCATTAAAGGATCAACTTATCATCTCGAAAAAGAAATATGCAGAAAAAATACAGTTACAAAGTGAACTGGATAAGCACATACTGCGAAGTAAGAATCTAAATATACTATCTAATCTATTTAAAGGAAATGGATTTGTAGATTATATCTCGACGCAATATTTAGAAGATTTATGTCAGATTGCCAATCAACGATTCGAACGTTTGACAAGAGGTCATCTCAAATTAATGATCAATGCAGATAATGATTTTGAAGTGATAGATCATCTTAATGGAGGTAAAACCCGGTCAGTCAGAACATTATCAGGAGGTCAGTTTTTTCAGGCATCCTTGTGTTTGGCACTCGCATTAGCAGAAAGTACACGTAGTCTAAATCGAAATGAAAAGAATTTCTTTTTTATTGATGAGGGATTTGGTACGCAAGATACTGATTCTGTTAACCTCATTTTTGAAACGCTAAATGCCCTTCATAAAGAAAATAGAATTGTAGGCATCATTTCCCATGTGGATGAACTACAAGAGCGTATTCCAGCGTCAATAAAAATTGTCAAAGATGAAGAAAGAGGAAGTTTAGTGATCCATAATTTTTAAAAACTAGGTCATCTTAATTTATATACGGATTGGTGACTTGTATGAATATAAAAATAGAGGCCTAGGCCCCTATTTTTATATTTCTTGCTTATGGGCAATTTCTAGATTAATAATAACATCTCGAATTTTGCCTTCTACAAAGGATAGATTGCCGATCACAAAGACACCTTTATTTAAACTATTCTTTTCTGCAATACCATAGACCGTATTTTCATCATCAGGATTTGAATCTCCTTCATAACGGTATACATAGTCAATCTTATAATTGGATGGATTAGCAATTAAAGGTTCTAACTCTATATTATAATCAATCACATAACCAGCCTCTTTCAATTTTTCTAAAGCAACAGTAGCAGAATCATATTTATTCCTATTATCCATAATCGTATATTTTGATCTTTACTAAAATAACAATTGGAACAGCAAAACGTTTTTTATCGTTCGCTTATTTTTTGGTGAACATACCAACGATATCATCAATGGCACTACCATCTTTATTTTTGTCAAAAAAATCAGTGATCTTATCGGTCAATCCTCCACCGGATGAAACTGTTGCTCCTTCTGCTTTTTCATCCCCTCCAAATATATTTCCTATTATACTCCCTATTCCACCTCCAGCGTTAGAATTTCCACCTAAAAACCCACCTAATAGATCTCCTAACGGATTGCTGGTACCACTTTGTGCATGATTTGCCTTTTCTTTACCTAAGTACCCCATCACGATCGGTGCCAAAGTAGCCAATACTCCTGTGATCTGCGCAGAGCTAAATCCACTTTTCGTAGCCAGATTTGAGCTTACATATTCAGCATTACTGCCAAAGATGTGCTGTACGATCTTATTGCCATCTTCTGTAGGTCCCTGTTCGATGACTTCATCGACATGATCTAAGATTGCTCCATCATGTTTGGTGTCCAACGCTTCGGCAAAACCATTTACATGATTGGCATCTCCTTTACTTTGGTTATATTTAATTGCCCCCGCAATTAGAGGAACTGCTATTGCTAAGATCCAAGTTGCTTTAGTGGAGTCAATCCCCAACTTTTTAGACAATCCTGCGGCCATTTTATTTCCAAGGCCACCTGTTATTAAATCAGTCATTCCCATAATTTTATATTTTAATATGAATCAATGAAAGTTGACAATAATTAAGCCAAGCATCAAGGTATAAGCAGCTCGAACGCCACAAAAAAAGAGGTTCGTAAACCTCTTTTTTATATTAGTACTTTTAAAGTGTTATTTTTTGTAATATTTTAATGCCTCTGGTAGCATCTTTTGAATGTCACTGATACGTCTAGCATCACTTGGGTGTGTACTTAGAAAACTCTGGTGTTCCTTTTGATCCACCGGTTGCCATACGTTCCCAAAATTTGACAGCTTCACTTGGATTATAACCCGCCATGGCCATGATGACAAGCCCCATATGATCAGCTTCCGATTCATTTCCGCGAGAATACTTCAGAGAAGTCAGCTGGCCACCGATGCCATATGCACTATTAATAACACCAGCATAACTTGTTCCTGATGTTGCGACTCCAATGACATTTCCTAATGCCTGTGTTGCATATTGTCTGGACATTTGCTCCATGGAGTGACGAGCGATCGCATGCGCGATTTCGTGTCCCATCACAGTCGCAAGACCTGTTTCATTTTGTGTAACTGGAAGAATACCGGTATAAATAGCTACTTTTCCGCCAGGCATACACCAAGCATTGATCTCATCACTCTGTACCAAGTTAAACTCCCAATTGAAATTAAACTGATCTGCTATCCCCTGTTGGGTCAGGTACTGATTGACTGCTATAGCCAACTTGTTGCCAACTTTTTTAACTAATGTGGCTTGACTAGTACCTGTAATTACTTTTGTTTTTGAGGAATTTAAAAATTGCTTATAAGAAGATGCCGCTTGCTCTTGAATCTGACTATCACTGACTAAACTTAATTGTTTACGCCCTGTGATCGGAACAGTAGAGCATGAAGCTAAAGTAGCTCCTATTAAGAGCATACTAGTATATTTAAAAACCTTTTTCATATGTTAATTGTTAGACATTGCATTATAAAGTAACTAATGCAATTCCTATGCCTAAATATTCTTTTTCCTTTTAAAAAGGTAAACTTTAGATTCGTGTCCTTTCAGCAAACGCTCGATGTTCTTTTGATGGGTGATTAAAATCAGCGCACAGATCGCGATACCATAGAGTAAAACTGATGGAATAGATGTTTTAAATAAGAATGCGATACTGAATGGAAAAGTGAAACCAGCCATAATCGAACTTAACGAGACATAATGTGTGGTCAATAAAATAATAATAAATATGCTCACACAAAGTAATGCGGCTGGCGCATGAATAGCGAGTATCATACCAAATAAAGTGGCAACTCCTTTCCCTCCCCTAAATCCAGCAAATACTGGAAATAAATGACCCAAGACAGCGATTACCCCTAACGCCAACTGATAGTTGACAAATTGTACATTACTGGTGCTCTGACCAGCTTCTATTAGATAAGCTAAATTCGTAGATGTAAACCCTTTAAAAATATCAACAAACATCACTACAGCACCTGCTTTGGGCCCTAAAACACGAAAAGTATTAGTTGCTCCAGCATTTCCACTACCGTATTCTCTTACGTCAACACCATAAAATGCTTGTCCAAACCATACCGCAGTAGGGATTGATCCAAATAAATAAGCTAGTAATACTGCACTTACTAAATAAATAGAAATCATTAATTATTGTTAAATCCTAAATTAATTTGGCTTTTAAACTTAAATCCAAACTTTTGACAGAATGTGTCAAAGCTCCTGCTGAAATGTAATCTACCCCTGCTGCTGCATATGCTTGAAGCGTTTCTTCTGTAATTCCACCAGAAGCCTCAGTAACAAATCTTTCGGCAATGATATCGACTGCTTTCTTTACATCCGCAGGGCTGAAATTATCCAGCATGATGCGATCAACATGCCCAAAGGTAATAACTTCAGCTAGTTCATCAAAATTTCTAACTTCAATTTCGATTTCAATAGGCTTATTCAAGGTCGCTCTGTAAGCATTAGCGCTAGCTAAAGCCTGTGTTACACTTCCGCTGTAATCCACATGATTGTCTTTAATCAAAATCATATCGTACAGACCAAAACGGTGATTGGTGCCCCCTCCAATTTTGACTGCTTCTTTTTCTAACAAACGAAGTAAGGGAGTTGTTTTACGAGTATCTAATATTTTCGTTTTTGTGCCTGCCAACAACTTGGCATAACGGTGAGTAGTCGTAGCTATTCCGCTCATACGCTGCATCACATTTAAGATCAAACGTTCTGCAATTAAAATACTATGGATCTTTCCTTTTAAGAATAAGGCGATATCACCTACCTGTACAGCACTTCCATCTTGGATAAGGACTTCACAAGTAAGCGTCGGGTCAATTTGCTCGATAATTTCTAAAGCAACCTCTACACCTGCTAAAATACCATCTTCCTTGACAATTAATTTGGCTTCACCAATTTTATCCTTAGGAATAGTTGAAAGTGTTGTATGATCGCCATCGCCAACATCTTCTAGTATTGCATCGTGAACAAATTTTTTAATATATTCTCTTTTTTCCATCTTGAGTTGTCACTAATAATGTAGCGAAGATGAAAATTTAAATTTTATTCAAGAAAATAATTTCGAAATATTATTTAGAGGCCTGTTTTTCAACTCTAAATTCTTCGATTGTCTGCCCACTTTTTGATAAATTGATTTTAATAAAAACTCGAAATAAATTTTTGTTACTTGAAAGCTGGTAGACGTAGTAACTATAATTGGTTTTATTTGTAATTTTCTGTAGTAATTTTACTGCACTAGGTTTATTTTTAGAGAAAAAACCTTGTAACAGCATTTCGGCTTGAAATTTTGAATAAAGACCATCTTCATTCAAAATTGACAATGTTATATTTGACGCGAAAAATCGTGCTATATTCTTCGCATTTCCAGTTTTAAGTTCGATCAGAAGGGTATCATTCATGTCCGCCATGTTAGGTGTCATCATAAATGACTGATGACATAAAATAGTATTATTTCCTCTCATATGATTAGCAAATACGCACAAGCCCATGCACATGAAAATACTAATAAAAAATATAATTCTTTTCATTAATGTAGATAATTAAACCTGATGTAGTCCAGGAACTTACTTAAATAGTTATTGCTGGTAGACTAAACTGTTGTGATTTTAGTAGATGAGTTACATAAACAATGCCAAATCTACGGAAATTTACATTGAAAAAACATTAATTTTCTAATACCGCACGTATAGCCTTGAAATATCACTTGTTTTAAATTATATTTGCTTATATCATTATGGAAAAAAAAGTAGCACTATTAATCCTAGACGGATTAGGATACGGAAAAGAAGATCAATCTGATGCTGCATTTGCAGCTCATACGCCCTATCTCGATTATTTAAAAGCAAACTATCCAAACTCAAAACTTGAAGCTTCAGGTGAAGCTGTTGGTTTGCCTGAAGGTCAGATGGGTAACTCTGAAGTAGGACATATGAATTTAGGCGCTGGCCGTGTTGTCTATCAAGAACTAGGTCGCATTCACAAAGCAGTTCGAGATGGTGTATTCAATACCGATACAACCATTCAAGATGCTTTTAAATATGCCTTGAACAATAATAAAAAAGTACATTTAATAGGATTGCTTTCAGACGGTGGCGTTCATGCACACACGAGCCATCTGCGAGGTCTATGTGACGCCGCTAAATATGCTGGGTTACATTCAGACCAAGTCTTTATTCATGCATTTCTAGATGGTCGTGACACTGATCCAAACTCTGGAATTACTTATGTTAAAGCATTGCAAGATTTCTTACCACAATCTGTAGGTACGCTAGCATCCGCTATTGGACGTTATTATGCCATGGATCGTGACAATCGTTGGGAACGTGTGAAGTTGGCTTACGATCTAATGGTACATGGTACGGGTACGGCAACCAAAGACATCTTGGAGTCTATACAACATTCATATGATCAAGAAGTGACAGATGAATTTGTTCAACCTCTTGTATTAACCAATGCTGCAGGTCAACCTATGGCAACCATTCAGGATGGTGATGTTGTGATCTGTTACAACTTTAGAACTGATCGTGGACGTGAGATTACAGTAGCTTTAACACAGAAAGCATTTCCAGAGTATGATTTAAAGCCACTTGACCTGTACTATGTCACGATGACCGCATATGACGAGTCGTTTAAAAATGTAAAGGTTATTTTTAACAAAGACAATTTAACCAATACACTTGGTGAAGTATTGGCTGCAAATCATAAAACACAGGTACGTATTGCCGAGACAGAAAAATATCCGCACGTTACTTTCTTCTTTTCAGGAGGACGTGAACAAGAATTTGATGGTGAACGTCGTTTATTAATCCCTTCACCAAAGGTAGCGACCTATGACTTGCAACCTGAGATGTCTGCCCAAGGCATTACCGATGCTATCGTAAAAGATATGGAAGAAGCACAACCGGACTTTATTTGTTTAAATTTTGCTAATCCAGATATGGTTGGGCATACAGGTGTGTTCGATGCCGTTGTCAAAGCCGTAGAGACCGTTGACAATTGTACTAAACAAGTCGTAGAAAAGGGATTACAATACGGTTATTCTTTTATCATTATTGCCGATCACGGTAACTCTGAGTTTATGCTCAATGCAGATGGCTCCGTCAATACTGCACATACAACGAATTTGGTTCCATGCATCTTGATTGATAAAGATTATAAAAAAGTAAAAGATGGAAAATTAGGTGATATAGCACCTACTATATTGAAATTATTGAAAGTTGAGATCCCTTTACAAATGGATGGTCAAGTATTGGTAGAAGACTAATATGAAAAATAAACATATCAACAACACACTCTTGCTATTTATAGGGAGTGTGTTGTTATTTTGGTCCTGTAGCAACGAAAAATCGGTCCAACATGCCAAAGGATCCACACTTTCTTTGGACTCATTTTTTAATGCTGAAATTGAAAAGTTAACAAAATTAGATCCCACTGTCGTCAAGACAGTAGCTAAAGATGAGGACAGTGAAACTAAATCTGTAAAGATTCCAAACTGGCACACCGAATTAAGTGGATTTATTGCCGCTGATATTACCAAAGATGCAGATCCAAACCTCTACGATTTTAAAGAAGTAGATTGCAAAACGATCTATCAAGCTAAGGATCATCGTTTAGCAATTCAGTACTTAGCTGTAGAGCATGATTTAAAAGGAAAGATTCAACAAGTTGTTATCAAACGAAAAGTTGATAATAGTTTATATTCGAGTAATGAAAAACTTATTTACGACGTAGATTCCTTATATCAGATTGAAAAAGATCAAGATATACTCATCTTGGGTAGAAGTCAATATAAGATTACTGGTCAGTTAAAAGCACATTAATGAACGATCACCTCTCCTAATGGCAGGAATGTAAAATAAAAAAGCACTTTATGTTTTTTAGTCATAAAGTGCTTTTTACTGTTTTGAAAATACTATTTCAAGTTATCACGGTAGATTTTAGCTTTTTTAATCTCCGTTTGAATATCTTTACGAGAAGCATCGAAAGTCAATACTTTTTCGTAATCTTTTACTGCATTATTGTAAGCGTCAGTCGCTACAGCTTTATTGTAACTAGCCACTCCCGCTGTACCTACCAAAATTCCATAGTCACGGTATGCTAATGCTCTGTTTTGGTATAATTTAACATCATTTGCATTCAAAGCGATTGCTTTAGAATAATCTTCGATAGCAATCTTCAATAGCGACTCACGTGCTGAACTGTTCAATTTTGTTGACGTTTGAGTTGCTAAATTATTATTAGCTTTTCCTTTAAAGTAGTAACCATTTGCATTTTTACTGTCCAACGTAACAACTTTTCCAAAAGATTCTGCTGCTTTTTTGAAGTCGCCATTTTGAAATTGAGAGTAACCCAACATATATAATACATCTGGATCTTTACTCTCTGCAGGTAATGACTTTTCTAAGTAGACAGCAGCATTTTTAAAATCACCGTCTAATAGTGCTTTTTGCCCTAAACGAACATTTGGATTGGAGTGTTCCTCTTGTTTTGCTGTCTGTGCATATGATGAAAGAGACATCAAAGCAAATGCACCAGTAAATAAGCCTAATTTAACTGATTTAAGATTCATATTTAAATAATTACGTTTCATTTTAAAGTATTTAATTCATATTCAAGCGTTTACTGTAATTTTTGAAAACCTTTTCCATTACGCTCCCACTTACAACGCTATTCCTGCATCAATATTACAATTATTATGCCTATTTACACAATATTTAAATTAAATAATCTGACATTATGGAGTCCATAGACTGCCTTTTTTGCTTAATGCACTGCAATATTGAATCATTAGTTTTCAAATAATAGGTTGGCATCTTACTTGCAATACCCTACAATAACAATTTTAAAATAACTTTTTATCAGTTTTACGACATGTTGTCATAAACTGACATAAAATAAAAATATACCTTAACATAATATGAGCAAATTCGAAACATTTGATTTCAATCAGGCGATTCCCATTATATCTGAAGATACCGAATTCTTTCCATTATTAAGTCAACAAGACGAAGATGACATGCGCAATGCCGAAATTCCTGAGTCGTTATCCATTTTATCTCTTCGCAATACCGTTTTATTTCCTGGTGTTGTTATTCCGATAACTGTGGGACGTGACAAATCCATCAAATTAGTTAAAGATGCTTATCAAGGAGATAAAACAATAGGAGTTGTTGCCCAAAAAGATATGTCTATGGAAGACCCAACTATTGATGAACTCTATCAAGTAGGTACCGTAGCACATATCATTAAGGTGCTGCAAATGCCTGATGGAAACACAACGGTTATCTTGCAGGGTAAACAACGGTTCAAATTAATTGAAGCCGTTCAAACAGAACCATATCTTAAAGCAAACGTCGAGAAATATAAGGAAGAAAAACCTAAAGCAACTAAAGAGTTCAAAGCTCTGATTGCGACTTTAAAGGAAATGGCGCTTCAAATTATTCAATTATCGCCCAACTTGCCAAGTGAAGCTGGTATTGCTATAAAAAACATTGAAAGCCCTACTTTCTTAATTAATTTTATCTCTTCGAATATCAATGTTGACTTGATTCAAAAGCAACAATTGTTAGAGTTGTTAAATGCAGATGAGAAAGCACGTCTTTTATTAGAATTGTTGACTTCTGAGATTCAGATTTTAGAATTGAAAAATCAAATCCAAAATAAAGTAAGAATTGATCTGGACAAACAACAACGGGATTATTTCTTAAATCAACAATTAAAAACAATTCAAGAAGAATTGGGTGGTAATACTCCTGATCTGGAAATTATTGAATTGAAAAAAAGAGCATCAAAGAAAAAATGGAATGATGTTGTAGCGAAACATTTTGAAAAAGAAATCGAAAAATTAGCGCGTATCAATCCTGCAGCAGCAGACTATTCTGTTCAGATCAATTATTTGGAATTATTGCTCGACCTACCTTGGAATGAGTTTACAAAAGATAATTTTGATCTAACTAGAGCACAAAAAGTGTTGGACAAAGACCATTACGGATTGGATAAAGTTAAACAACGTATTATTGAGTATTTGGCAGTATTGAAATTAAAGAACAATATGAAAGCCCCAATTTTATGTTTGGTAGGCCCTCCCGGAGTCGGTAAAACATCTTTAGGTAAGTCGATTGCAAAGGCCTTGGGACGTAAATATACAAGAATGGCACTTGGAGGCGTACGTGATGAGGCAGAAATAAGAGGTCATCGCAAGACCTATATTGGTGCCATGCCAGGCCGTATTATCCAGTCTTTGAAAAAAGCCGGAGCTGCTAACCCTGTTTTTGTCCTCGACGAAATCGACAAGATGAGTGCAGACTTTAAGGGCGATCCATCTTCAGCTCTTCTAGAAGTATTAGATCCAGAACAAAACACAAGCTTCTATGATCATTACGTAGAGATGGAGTATGATTTGTCTAAAGTGATGTTTATTGCTACTGCAAACTCCTTAAATAATATACAACCAGCGCTACTGGATCGTATGGAGATTATTGAAGTCAATGGCTATACAATCGAAGAAAAAATTGAGATTGCTAAAAAACATCTCATTCCGAAACAACGTGAAGCGCACGGTCTAACAGCCAAAGATATAACGCTGAAACCTAAAATTATCGAAAGAATAATTGAAGAATATACTCGTGAGTCTGGTGTCCGTGGATTAGAGAAAAAAATAGGTTCGACCGTACGTGGTATTGCAACTCGTATTGTAATGGAGAAAGAATATAATGTCAATATCAATGAGAAGGATCTTGTCGAAATTTTAGGGGCTCCTATTTTCGATAAAGATAGCTATGAAAACAATGAAGTGGCAGGTGTGGTGACCGGATTAGCTTGGACCTCGGTTGGTGGCGATATTTTATTTATTGAATCAAGTTTGAGCCCAGGAAAAGGAAAAATGAGTTTAACTGGTAACTTAGGTGATGTCATGAAAGAATCAGCTTCCATTGCTATGGCATATTTACGTTCACATGCTGAAGAATTCAATATTGATTATCGGGTATTTGATCACTGGGATGTACATATTCATGTACCGGCAGGAGCTACTCCAAAAGATGGACCTTCGGCAGGTGTTACGATGTTGACTGCATTGACATCTCTATTCACACAGCGCAAAGTGAAAGAAAACTTAGCCATGACAGGTGAGATTACCTTACGTGGAAAAGTACTTCCTGTAGGTGGTATCAAAGAAAAAATATTGGCAGCTAAGCGTGCAAATATTAAGGAGATTATTTTATGTAAATCCAATCAAAAGGATATTGAAGAGATCAAAGAAAGTTACATCAAAGACATGAAGTTTCACTATGTAACAGAAATGGCTGATGTCATTGCGCTCGGATTATTAGATAAAAAAGTAAAACATGCAAAAGATCTGACCAAAGGATTAGAACCAAAGAAATAGTCAAAATTGTTCTAAAAATAAAAAGCCGCTATAAATTGATCTTTATAGCGGCTTTTACATGTAGACACATGAACAACTCTGACTAGACATTGACATACTTGAAATAATTAAATAAAAGTGGGAAAGGTCTATAAACACAAAATGCTTTCTGTTTAGGAAAAGCAAGTGTCTAATTTGTGGTTTTAAAAGCGTTGAGAATTATTTCTCAAGCTTGTCGTTTTCTTTCTTCAATGCTACGGGACGATCTTCTTTAATCTCCGTTTCCATAAATCCCCAGTTCGTCATGTAGTACATGTATGGGTTTTGTTCAATTTTTGATTTTCTTGTTCTTTCTCTTTTTATCATATATATATTGTTTTGATTGTTTATTATTCTTCAAATATCGAGCCAAATTACCATTAACAAGCATACTCCCTATTTAAATATCACTATTTTCACTTCATATCATACTAAACCTCAATCGTATAATCGGACACTGCATTTATTAAATAGATCTCCAATTGCATTTATTGAAGTAACATCTTTGACTAGATTAATGAGCAAAAGTTTAATAACCTAATAATCTATTTTATATCAAACTAGATCAGGACAAAAAGTGAGATGTGAAGATTAAATGCTAACCCATCAATTATATGGGATAGGTTAACATTTAAATGTGTAGATTACCTACAGTAATTCATTACTCTTAGATGCCAATCTCCGACAAGATCTCTGTTACAGTTGGTACACCGACTTTTTTCCAGATAGGCTCTCCATTCTTGTAAAGGATTAAGGTAGGGATAGAAGTGATCTTAAAATCTTTTATGATGTCAGGATTTGCATCTATTTCTATTAAAATTGTCTTGATATTGTGATTTGATCTGCTGTTGAGCGAATCCAATACCGGCAGTACTTTTTTACAAGGCGGGCAATAGTTTGATCCAAAGTCAACCAAAACATATTCCTGAGATTTCAATGCTGTTTTAAAATCATCCAGTAGGATCCTATTTTTATTTTGAGCAGATACCTCTACTGGATATCCTGCTCCAATCCAAGCTGAAATACCTGGTGACAAAACATAGATCTTTGTAAATCCACGTTCTGCGAGTAAATTGGCGATTTTTGTAGAACGCCCCGTTTGTATAGAATAGATAAAGACGGGTTGACTTTTGATTAATTTATCCAATTGCTGTTCATAACCTTCGACAGCAGGATCAATCTGGATAGCTTGTGGTAAATGTGCTTGATTAAATTCTTCTTGAGATCTTGCGTCTAAAATCTGTGAATGACGCTGCTCGATTAATTTTTTATGAAACAATGCGGCTTGTGTTCGAAAGTCTTTTTGTTCAACCCTCTCCTTTTCTACTACAGATGATTGATTTTGTCCTATGCTGTCAACCGTTGTAGTGAGCAATAAAACTAAGATGAATATGATTTGTTTTTTCATTTGTTTGATCCCTTTTAATGTCCAATTATATCTCAATATGCAATCCCTATTTCTTCTAAACGCTAGCCCATATATACTTCATTAGAAACGGAACGCAGGTGCTGCTATTTCTTGTGTTTTACTTTTTCGAAACTCTTTCATTGATACAGGTTCTCGATCTTCAAGTTGGGCGAAATCAACGACACCGTTAATTTTAGCCCAGTTGAAATAAGCTTGAGATAATTGGGATACCACATCATGATTTTGGCTAGCAACATCTTTTATTTCAGTAGGGTCGTTTTCTAAATTATACAGTTCCCATTTATAGGAAGGCCAAGTCGAGACCAATTTCCATTTACCGATACGAGCAGCACGATTTCCTGCACGCTCCCAGAAAAGTCCTTCAGGTCTGTCAATTTGATTTTCATCTCCAAAAATAACCGGTAACAGATTTTTTCCTTTCAAGTCATTCGGTTTGATCCCTTTATACGTCTGGGGGTATTTTGCTCCTGCTAGAGCGTAGAGTGTCGGCGCTAAATCAATAATATGTCCTTCCCCATCTTTAATGGTATTGGCTCGAATACGATTTGGAAACCAAGCAATAAACGGCGTATTGATACCACCTTCATAGGTGTAGTCTTTAAAGGCTCTATAAGGTGTATTAGAAGCATATGACCAGTTTTTACTTTGAGACTCATATGACCCAGTCGTACCAACAGGGCCTGAGTTTACTCTTGCGCCATGATGCCATTTCACCAAATCTTCAGCTGGTGCGCCATTATCAGATAAAAATACAATTAAGGTATTATCCAATTGTCCATTGTCTTTCAATTTTTGTATGAGCTGACCAATACTCTGATCTAAGCGGTCTACCATTGCAGCATATATTTCCATTTTCCTTGCCCACAATTGACGTTGATCAAAGGCTAGTCGGTCCCAATCATAAATATCTTCGTCACGTACTGATAACTTAATATTCGGGCTTATTAATCCCAACTCCTTCTGACGTTTAAATCTCTCTTGGCGAATTGCTTCCCAGCCTTTATCGTATTTTCCCTTATATTTTGCAATATCCTGAGGTAGCGCTACAAGTGGCCAGTGTGGAGCTGTATGAGCTAAGTAGAGAAAAAAGGGTTTCTTATCATCTTTTACTTGATCCAAAAAAGATAAAGCATGTTGATTGATTACATTAGTCGCATAGTTTTCAGGAAGTGGATATCCTTGTGCATCTGTTTCTCCTTTAAAACCCGGTGCACCTGAATCTGAACTCTTTTCTTCCTTTGGAAATACAAGATCAAAACCGCGTTGCCAAGGAAGACTTTTTCCTTTTCCAGATACATGCCATTTGCCCGAAGTCATGGTATGATAACCGTTCTCTTTTAGTACTTCGGCAAGGGTTAAAGATTCTTGATTGATGTAGCCCTGATATGCCGGTAGTCCAAGATCATTAGAAAAATAGCCCACACCTGCTCGATGTTGATACTGCCCTGTCAATAAAGACGCACGTGTTGGAGCGCAAATGGAATTATTATAAAACTGGCGCAACCGCACGCCTTCAGAAGCAAGCCGATCTAAGTTTGGGGTTTCAATCTCACCTCCATAAGCACCGAGATCCGAATAACCGAGGTCATCGGCTAAAATCAAGACAATATTAGGTTTGCTCTGTTGCGCCATACCTAGAGCCGTTAGACCCATCGATAAATATAATATGGAAAATATTCTTTTCATGTTGATGTAAATTTTAAATGTTAACGAAATGAGGATTGTATTTTGATGCGATCATAGTTTACAACGTCATTGTCCTTTGCCCATTCCTTGTACAATTCTTCTAGCTGTGCTACCACTTGAGGATATTGTGCTGCGAGATTATGATTCTCTGCTCGATCCGTGTCGATGTCATATAACTCAGCTTTATTACCATTTCGATAGATTGAAACCAATTTCCACTTTCCGTAGCGAACAGCTCGGTTACCGGCACGTTCCCAAAATAAGGCTTGATTACGCTCTACCTGTACCAGATCAGTATTTAACAGTTTTCTAAGACTGACACCCGGAAGTGTATGAGTTGCGACACCATAATTACTGTTTGGATATTTAGCCTGCGCATAATCATATAGCGTTGGAGCAATATCAATGAGATGTCCAGTTCCTTTTTTAATCGTGTTGGCCTTTACTTCCTTGGGATACCAGACGATAAAAGGAGCACCGATGCCTCCTTCATAAGGATTGTCCTTATAACTTCTTAATGGTGCATTACCCGTTTGGGACCAATTGCTGTTTTGCACATCATAGGAACCTGCAGAGCCTACCGGTCCCGAATTTCTAGCGGTATAAATTCGGGCACGATCACCCCCTTGTGCACCGTTGTCAGACATAAATATAATAAGGGTATTATCGTCGACCTTCAGCTCCTTGAGTGTTTGGCGGATCTTACCAATACTTTGGTCCACCCGATCAATCATCCCGGCAAATACCTGTTGCCTCGTTTGCCAATACTGTTGCTCATCATAGGTTAACTTTTTCCATTCTTGAATCAACGTGTCTGGAGCAGTTATTGCTTGGCCTGCAGGGAATACTCCTTGTTCAACAGCATTTTCATAACGTTTTATACGTAAACTGTCCCAGCCCAAGTTATAAGTTCCTTGATATTTTTGTGTTTCTTCCTCTGGTGCCTGTAGAGGCCAGTGAGGTGCATTAAATGCTAAGTACAGAAAGAATGGCTTTTTATCTTGATGCTGCTCTTTCAAAAAACCAATAGCCTGATCGGTAATTTCATCGGTCAGATACCGATCCTTAGGTAAATAGAAGGGTTTATTATTCTTGTACAAAGGAACTGTCGCTTGAGTAGAATCGTTGATTTCATAAAAATTAGACGCTCCTCCTACAAAATTGAACGACCGTTCAAATCCACGTTGTGCTGGCCACTGGTCATAATCGTCACCAACATGCCATTTGCCGGATATCATAGTGGAATAGCCGGCCTTTTTCAAGACTTCTGCTAAAGTCGGCGATTCTTTATTCAAAAATCCTTGATAGGCAGGAAGTCCTAGGTTTACATTGAAGTAACCTAGTCCTGCCTTGTGGGCGTATTGCCCTGTCAATAAAGATGCTCTTGTAGGAGCGCATATCGAGTTATTGTAGAACTCCTGAAAACGAGTTCCTTGGGACGCCAATTCTTTTAGATTCGGAGTATGAATATCAGAAGCGCCATAGGGTTCAATATCTGAAAAACCAAGATCATCGACCAAGATCAAGATCACATTTGGACGCTTATCCTGCGCCCAGCCTACTATGCTGCAAAAAATGAATATGAGCGTCAAAAAATTATAGTTTCTTTTCATTATATAAGATTTTTAATGACAGTGAATGGTTTTAATTATTAACCCAATCTGGATGCTGTTTAAGATTTGGATTTAAATTCAGTTCCCGTTGTGGCGTGGGAAAATGAATATGTCTTGGAGCCGCATTGACTTTACCTGCCGCTTTTAGTTTTGCAACATAATAGGTCGCTCCTCGGCGAACGAGATCAAACCATCTTTGATACTCAAATGTTAACTCCTTCCTTCTCTCTTCAAATACGGCTTCTCTGAAATTATCTTTGTTTAAATTTTTATCAATATCACCGATTGCAGCTCGTACTCTTACTTTGTTGATAGCAGTCTGAGCTAATGAAGTGGGGCCATTAAGCTCATTTTCAGCTTCTGCCAATATCAGCAACACTTCAGCATACCGGATAATGGGTAAGTTCTTTGAGGACTGACTTTGATTGCCCACGACGCTCTCGTCATAATATTTATTGAATTGTGGTTTTGCCAGTGCATAGTATTTACCATCCACCGGAGAAACCATTCCATTTGTAAAGGTGGTTTTTAAACGCTTATCCTGTGCGGAAAAAGCACTATATAAGCCCCCTTCTGCATGCCAAGCATCCGCGTAATCGCCGTTGATACCCGGGATATCCGCAGGTGCTGATCTGCTGGCAAGTGAATTGCCCTGATAACCGCTATTCCCTTTAAACTGTGCAGAAAATATATGTTCAATACCATTTTTCTTGTCTATATCGAATACATCAGTAAATTCAGAAAACAGATCATATCCCTCTTTATCAATCACAACCTGTGCTGTTAACTTCGCGTTGGACCAGTCTTGTTGCGTCAAATATACTTTTGCCAATATACTTTTCGCAGCGCCCGATGAGGCTCTTCCTTTGTCGTTGTCGCCGTATGATTTATAATTTGGTAGATTTTCTGCATCTTTAAGATCAGCAATAATTTGACTATAGACCTCGTTTTCAGATGCCTTAGCTACGTAGAGATCTTCTGAGCTAAGTGATGTTACTGGTTTGAGAACCAAAGGAACTGGTCCAAACCAACGAACTAAATTAAAATAGTGTAATGCCCTTAAAAATTTAGCTTCATTGATTAGACGTTGGCGGATCGTTTCATTGATCTTTGCAGGTGCAATCAAGCCGATGTATTCAATATTTTGATTTGAAGCATTTATTGCATCATAACTCTGCTTCCACAATTGTTCCATACGGTCATTGGAAGCATCATGTGTCAAGTTGCTGATAGCCCTTACATGCGCATTACGAGCTCTTGGTCCAGCCTCGTAATCATCTGTCGCCATCTCCACCCCGATCTGAAAAAGACTGTTATAAATGGACTGTCCACTTTCATATAATTTTCGATAAGTTCCGTTTACAGCAGAAATCGCTTGATTTTCATTGAGGTAAAATTGTTCTGAAACCAATAGGCTTTCCGGTTTTTCATCTAATTTTGAGCAAGACACGAACCCGAATAATAACGTACCCGCAAATAATAAATATGTAATTTTCATGAGTATCTCCTGTTTAAAATGTTAAAGAAAGACCTACAGTTAGTGAGCGTGAAGCGGGATAAATACCCGAATCCGTTCCAATTTGTACATTGCTGCCAGACGTTACTTCTGGATCAAACCCTTTATACTTACTCCAAGTCAACAAATTTTGTCCTGATAGGTAGACATTCAAATTAGAAATGCCAGCAGCAGTCAATAGTTGTTTAGGAACGGTGTAGCCCAATTGAAGGGACTTTAATCTCACAAAGGAGCCATTCTCAACAAATTGATCGGAAAAAATTGGAGCAGGGTCCAACTTCGCTCTAGGATAACTTTGACTTGGGTTTGTTTCTGTCCATCTCTCCATCGCATCTATTGACGCATTTTGTTGACCCGTAAACATTTCTAAGTTTTGACGGTTGATGTTGAGCAGGTCATTTCCAACTGTTCCTTGGAGCAAAAAAGTAAGATCAAATCCACGATAAGACAACGTATTGGTAAGTCCAAAAATAAAATCTGGCTGTGCATTGCCAATGATAGTACGATCATTGGCCGTCGTAAATTTACCATCACCGTCAATATCTTTATAAAGACGATCTCCGGCTTTAGGTACAGCATTGCCTGTAAATAGACCTTGAGTTGATTCCTCTCCCTTTTGCAAAATTCCACTGGTCTGCGTACCGTAAAAAGTACCGAGAGGTTCGCCCACTTTAATGATGTAATTTCCGGAAATATAAGACTGTGCGCCAGTACCGATAGTCAATACCTTATTCCGATTAAATGAGAAGTTTAAATCAGTATTCCAGACAAAATTTCCATTTAAATTTTTGGTTTTCAGGCCCAATTCAAATCCTTTATTCGAAACTGAACCAAAATTCTGTAAAGAAGAAGCATAACCTGAGGTCCAGGGAATTTCCACATTGAGCAATAAATCAGTTGTCTTTTTATAGTAGTAATCTAATGTAAATTGTAACCTATTGTTAAGAAAGGCTATGTCAAAACCACCATCATATTGGTAAGTAGTTTCCCAACCTAGATTTTTATTTGGGATACGCTGTGAAGCAAAACCCGTAACTATTTTATTGCCCAATAGATAGTTCAGGTTATATAAGGTTGACAGAGATTGGTACTGACCGATCTCCTGATTACCTGTTGTTCCAAAACTAGTTCTGATCTTTAAATCATTGACTGCAGGTAACGCTTCTTTAAAGAATCTTTCATTACTTACTCTCCAAGACAAAGCTAGAGAAGGGAAATCACCCCACTTGTTATCCGATCCAAATCTAGAACTACCATCACGACGGATACTAGCCGATAGGTAGTATTTATTTGCATAGTTATAATTGGCACGCGCCAAATAAGAATGCAGCACCCAGGAATAAGCATCTGAGTTAGGACGCACAAGGGTTGCTCCACTTTGTAAGCTATTGTACAAAAGATCGTCCGTCACGAAGTTCTCAGCACCTCCATTGAAAATCTCATTTTTTGCTTCTTGCTGTGTAAATCCAACTATAGCATTTACATGATGCTTTTGAATTGTAGCGGTATAATTTAGCGTATTTTCATTCAACCAAGAATAGTTTTCCAGGTATCCTAAATTTGCTTTTCCATTATTGCCAGATCCTTCATAAATATAAGAAGGCAGGTAAAACTTATCTTTTCTATTATTTAGATCCACTCCAAGCAGTACTTTAGCCTGCAGCCCTTTTATAATATCATATTGGGCAAAGGAAGTTCCTAAAATGCGTAATGCATTTGAAGTATTAGTGGTTTCCTTTAGTGTGGCAATTGGATTTGCAAAAATATTTTCAAATGGATTTCTTAGCGTGTACGATCCATCGGCATCGTATACCGTTGCTGTAGGGGGCATGATCAATAATGCATTGACTATTCCAGATGGTGCGATTTGCGATGTCGTCCTATTTATAGAGAAATTGGCTCCAACGTTTAAGCGTTTAAAGGGGTTCGCATTGATATTAGAACGGAACCCTATACGTTTAAAATCAGTATTTTTAATGATGCCTTCCTGATCAAAATAATTGGCGCCGATAAAGTACTGTATTTGTTCAGCTCCACCAGATAGGGATAGTTGATGATTGTTTATTTTTCCAGTTTGAAAAGCTTCTTCTTGCCAGTTTGTTCCAGCTCCCAATTGGTCGATTTTATCTTGGCTTAGATATTGAAATTTTCCCAGATTAGGATAAGCGTCATATAAGACCTCATTGCGCAGGATCGCAAAATCTGGAGCATTCAGCACCTCGATTTTTTTTAATACTTGCTGCTTACCAATGCTACCATCATAATTTAATTGTACACGGCCCGCTTTACCCTTTTTGGTGGTGACTAATATAACACCGTTCGCACCGCGTGAGCCATAGATCGCAGTTGCAGCGGCATCTTTTAATACTTCAATGCTTTCAACATCACTCGGATTGATACTCGCCAAGGGATTGACGGGTGTACCACTCCCTACTCCCGTACTTTCAGTTTGATTATATATCGGAAATCCGTCAATAACATACAAAGGTTCATTTCCACCTTGAATAGATGCTCCCCCACGAATACGAATACTGACACCACCACCCGGCTGTCCTGAGGTCTGTGTCACCTGCACACCAGATATTCCTCCTTTCAAAGTTTGATCTAAAGAGGATACATTTTGTTTCAGTAAGGATTCATTTAAGGATGCAACAGCGCCCGTGAGATCTCGACGTCTCTGTGTACCATAACCGACGACAACGACCTCATCTATATTTTCCGTAGTAGGGCTTAGTTCGATTACTACAGGTGAAGTATTGACAACAATTCTTTTCTTTTCGTAGCCAACAAAAGATATAATCAGCGTGAAAGGAAGCTTTTGACCAGTCACAAATTGAAATCGACCATGCCCATCCGTTTTGACACTGTGTGTCACAGCTTCCAGTTGTACGGTCACTCCCGCTATAGGTTGTTTATTGGAAGCATCTATAACTGTTCCTATTAAGGAGGCATTGATGATCGGTTTGGGATCTTCTTGAGCATAAAGCTTATTTATGCTATATAAAAAGAAGAAAATATAGATAGAATACCGAAGTACTCCTAATTTTTTCATAGTTTTACAGTGTTTTGTAGTGAATACTAACAAGTGCCAACGCCAATTGAAGACTTGTTGTTCATGATATGCAAACGTGGGGAAGTGTCAAAACTTCCCCTATTTTTTTAATAAGATTTTGAGAAATTAGATACACATTCGCATCCGAAAGGAAAGACAATAAAGAGAAACGTAATCCGTCAAGAATACAGCTTGTTTCGTTAGGTTAGTGAGGTAGTTTTTCATAAACTTTGTTAAATAGTAAATATTGATTTAGGATTCGTTTGCCAACGCCAATTGAGTAACGATAAGGCAAATATAAAAATAAATTTTACAAAGTCTACTAACTAAGTAGATTTTATAGAAATATTTTATAAACCTACTGATAACATCCTGTATTCCTGTTTATCAAGAGCAAAGTTGCTCCACAAACACGATCTATTGTTCGATGAGCTCACCAAAAACTAATCCTGAAAATAAAAAAATCGGATATAGCTTCCATAAAGGCTATGATCCGATTTAGGCATTAGGATTTAATATTTAATGCGTGTTAGGTATAGTTTCTATTCTTTTACCACGTCCTTACACCATTATTTTGGCCGGTTGCATTGATTATTAGTCGGCATGATTTTTTAACCATTCAAGACGTCTTTGATCGGCTAGGTGTTTTACAGAAAAGTTTTCAAATGTTGCATCAAACCCATTACCATCTGGACATGCAGCCATCAAACCAACCATTACCGGTGTATTATCTTGCAGATAAGCATTACGCATTAAGGTATATTTTTTGTCATCAAATGAATAAAAGATCTCTACAGCATCTAAGCGTCTTACAGCTTTTATCCAAACATACGGTACCGCATTTTCAAGACTAATGATACTCCAATCGCTCGTACGATGCGTTACTACTGTACTTAAATTATATTTTCCGTCGACAAATTCGATTCCAGCTTTAATATAATTCTCTTTATCGATGCGCAGCATCAGTCCCATCTGATCAAATCTAGCTTTGTAGTCAGCAGAAATTTTGACTTTAGTTTCAAATTCTCCACCATAGGTACCATAATAAAATGGCGCATCATCAACGGTAAAACCATAATGTGAAATCCTCCAATAATCACTCTGTGGTGTGACAAACATATGGAGCGCCTGATCTTTTATTTCCCACTTTGCTGGCTCATTAAACCATTGCATTTTAGTTAGATTTTGTGCCACTGTCCACTGTTGCCAAAGTATAGTCACGATGACCAATATTAATTTCTTCATCAGTTTATCCAAATAATCTTATAATTTTTTACTTTAGCAAAGGTATACGTGCACATAAAGATTGTCAATACTGATAAATAACCATTTTTACGAAATGAATAATATTGCTGGAATTCTTAATGAAAAGCTTTTAAAGCAGGTATTTGATCAAGAAGTGGATCCCTCCAAACAGCTGGAGCAATACCGATATATCGCACAATTTTATGCCCACATCGAAAATGCTATAGCAGTTTTAAGCGATCTTAAGAATAATAAAAGCTATATCTATGCAGGTGGTCTTGCCAAAACATTGGGAATATCTGATCATAATGTAGAGATTGATTCCATCTGGGAAGATGCTATTTTTAATCTTATTCATCCGGACGATCTAATCAAAAAGCATATGCTGGAATTGCAATATTTTCATTTTCTAAAACATGTCCCACTAACGGAGCGGCATAATTATCATGTGATCAGTAAAATCAGAATGTACAATCATGAAAATCAATATAGCTGGATATCCCATCGTATGTATTATGTACGTAATTCACCCAATGGCAGTATTTGGTTAGCACTCTGTTTATACAATTTTGCTCATTTCTCTGAAAATACAGAAGCCTACGAGGGTTGTATTGTGAATAGTGTCACTGGACAGATCATTCAATCTGAAAATCAGGAAAGTAATAATTTGCTATCTAAGCGCGAAATCGAAATTCTTCGCTTGATCAAACTTGGTAAAAGAAGTAAGGAAATAGCCCATGTTCTCTCCATCAGTATTAATACAGTCAATCGACACCGTCAAAATATACTTGAAAAACTCCGTGTCACAAACTCTATAGCAGCATGCCGTATCGCATCCTCTTTAAATCTGCTATAATTCATCATCAATATAATGAGTTTTAGGCTGAGTAAAAAAATCTAGCAAAATCAGGAGTGATGATCGTACAGATACCTACTACTGAGCCATATATTTGTGTGGGATACATGACAAAATTGGCGTGAAGCTATTTCTTCACGCCAATGATAAATAAGGTTGCTATGATGAAAAAGCCTACTCCTGTTAATATAGGCGGCAATAAATCTGATCTAAATCCTAGATAAATCATTATTAAAGCAATTAGACCAAGCAGCACGATTAATATTATTTTCATATTATTCCAGGTATTATCAATCACATTTGCTCCAATTTAATTAAAAATAAACAAACGAAATGTGATCCCCTGTTCATAACCATGATTTGCCCCTATTTACCGGTGATTACTACCATTTCGATCAAAACATGCCTTATTGGCCAACTTCATTCAATAGATTGAGATCTTCATGGTCTAAACAAATCTTAGGTGCATCAAACAGTGTTTTTAATTGATTTTTACTCGTTGCACTAACAATAGGAGCTGTAATTAATGGATTGGCTAGCAACCATGCTAAGGCTACTGTAGCGGGTTGGGTATCATATTTCAATGCTATTGTATCAAGAGCCGTTAGCACATTCAGACCAGTTGCATTTAAATATTTACGCACACCTTCCCCACGAGCACTCTTGCTCAGGTCGGATTCAGTTCTATATTTTCCAGTTAAAAAACCAGCTGCCAAAGACCAATAAGGAAAAGTACTCAACTGATATTGCTCGACTAATGGCGCATAATCATTTTCAAAGGAGCTCCGTTCCATCAAATTATAGTGCGGCTGTAGCGCAACGTATTTCGGAAGATTGTTTTTCTCAGCAACTTCAAAGGATGCTCTTAATCGTTCTGGTGAAAGGTTTGAGGCAGCGATATAACGTACCTTACCCGCTTTTATAATTTCATCGTAAGCTGATAATGTCTCCTCGATAGGGGTTATTTTATCGTCAAAATGTGTATAATATAAATCGATATAATCAGTACCTAAACGCTGTAAAGACTCATCGACAGATTTCAGAATATGTCTTTTGCTGATGTCAAAACCATGCTCTTTCGTCTCCGACCCAACTTTTGTCGCAATGACCATTTTCTCCCTGTTATTCCGGTTTTTCATCCATTTCCCGATGATCGTTTCAGATTGGCCTCCTACTCCATTTACCCACCAAGAATACGTATCTGCGGTATCTACAAAATTGAAACCTTCCGCAACAAAAGCATCTAAAATGTCAAACGATTCCTTTTCATCCAAAGTCCATCCAAAAACATTACCTCCAAAATTGATCGGTGCAATGTCCAGATCTGTATTTTTAATTGTTATTTTTTTCATGTTTTGTCGAATAAATATTTAAGTAAAAGTACTTCATTGACCATGCAATTGATTCATATTTTTGTAAAGATGTTGACTGTATGCCAGTATGCTTCATTTTTGAGGCATATTATTTATTTTAATAGGCAAACATGGTAATCATCGTTGAACGATATAGCGCAAAAAAAAGCCATATCTTACGATATGGCTTACTGTTAAACCGATAATTAGCTCAGATTCTTATTCAAAAAAATAATGAAATCAATTATTTCGCAGCTTTTTCATTCTTTTTATCCAACAGCGCGATATACTTTCCATATCCTTTTGCTTTCATTTCTTCTCTAGGAATAAATTTTAGTGAGGCACTATTTATACAGTATCTCAAACCACCTTTATCAGCAGGGCCATCGTTAAAAATATGCCCAAGATGTGCATCTCCAGTTTTACTACGTACCTCTGTACGTTTCATACCATAGGAATTATCAGCAAGTTCTTTAACCATTTTTTCATTGATTGGTTTTGAGAAACTCGGCCATCCACATCCCGATTCAAACTTATCTGTTGAAACGAATAGCGGTTCCCCTGTCGTAACATCCACATAAATTCCTTCTCTAAATTCATCCCAATATTCATTTTCAAATGCTCTTTCTGTCGCATTATTTTGTGTTACCTCATATTGCAGATCCGAAAGCTCTTTTTTAAGCGTCTTTTGATCTTTTTTCTTATAATCAGCGTCTTTAGGAGGGTTTGCCTTTTTTGCTAGATCAAATAGATCGGGTCCAATGTGACAATACCCCCCTGGATTTTTGTCCAAGTAGTCCTGATGATAGGTTTCAGCATCATAGAAACTTTTGATCGGTCCAAACTCTACCACAATCTTCTTCGGATACAATGTTCCCAATTCTTGAATCTTTTGTTTGACCAAAGCCTCATCCGTTTTATCCGAGAAGAAAATACCCGTCCGATATTGCGTACCAACATCATTTCCCTGTTGATTCAATAAAGTAGGGTCAATTGTTTTAAAATAAAGATCGATCAATAAGTTGAGATCTATGACTTCTGGATCATAAATAACTTTTACGGTCTCAGCAGCACCGGTCACTCCTTTGGAAACTTCCTGATAAGTAGGTTTTTTAATCGTGCCATTAGCATAACCCACTTCTGTCCCCGTCACTCCCCTCACTTGTTTGAAAAAATGTTCCGTTCCCCAAAAGCAGCCTCCTGCAAAATAAATTTCTTTTGTTTTGTTATCTGTCTTCATTTCCATACTTGTTTGTCCTGTAGGCGCTGTTGCCTTTTTGTTTATAGAAAAGCCCATTGCAGTCAATGCAACGACCAAAATACAACATGCCACGATGATTAAGCTATTTTTCATTGTATTATTATTTTAAAGTTTACGAGATATCTTTAATCGCCTGCGCTTCCGTTGGGGTAAATTTAAAAATTCCGACCCACAGGAGTATAAGAACCGAACCAAAAAGAGAAATGTAATATCCCACTGAAGACACTACATACGAATTACTATTTTTGTTTGCTACATACATATGAATTGATTTTGAAGTACTACGTATTGATTATATGATATATCCATAGTCGCACTAACTTCAAAATCCTGACAGCAGCATTAGTTATTTTTTATCTTTTCTCTAATTTTATTTTTAAGTCGCTCAAGATCAATTGGATTAAATACTATCGCATGCTCCTGAGGTACATGGTGCCGTAATACTTTATCCATTCGGATAGATTTTTTTTGATAAGCTTTGCACAACTTGCAAATAGCAAGATGTAATTTGAGTCTTAATTTTTGAATAGAAGAAAGCTGTCCACTTTGTTGCATTTCGATTAACAATGTAGTCTGA
The DNA here is from genome assembly GCF_056711605.1 of Sphingobacterium sp. MAE. NCBI lineage: Bacteria > Pseudomonadati > Bacteroidota > Sphingobacteriia > Sphingobacteriales > Sphingobacteriaceae > Sphingobacterium > Sphingobacterium sp. MAE. The sequence goes on from NZ_CM160044.1 coordinate 2,662,569, forward strand.
CTACAAGGAAGTAGTAAAAAATGTATCATTCTTTTTAACATAGCAATCGATCAATTTTGGGTATTAAACCAATTATTATCCAAACAAACACGCAGTTGCAAACGGCTTCTCTGAAGAATTTTCCAAAGGTTAGTCGAAGAAATTCCCATTTCCTGACAAACCACAGTTGCTTTTTTTTCTTCCAAATAGTACAGCTTCACAGGAATCTTCCATTTAGGTGGTAGATCTTCGAGACAATGTTCCATTATTGCCATAAATTCTGCATCATCCATCAAGTTGAGATCTTCAGAAGACCAATCTCGGATCATAGCCGTATCTCTCCATGAACCGGTCTCATCAAAAAAATAATCCAAACTAATCGGGTTACTATTTCGATATTTCTTTCTATAAAAATCAGCAGCTTTGTTTTTCAATATATGCATCAACCACGTTAATGGAGCGCTATTTCCTTTAAAGTTAGGATAAGAATCAAAAGCAGCAATAAAAACATCCTGCACCAAATCTTCAGCATCCTGTCTATCCGACAGCAAATATAGCGCACGTTTCAAGAGTGCCCCGCTGTACTCTTCGACCCACTGATCAAAAATATGTACATGATCTACCATACTGTACCCATCATATATTGCTATCAAAATACTTGTTTGGTAAAGTTAAAGAATAAATCTCTGACTTATACAAGTTTAATATGCACCCATATATGAAACCAATGGGATCCATAAAAAGTCCAGACAAAGACCATGCAGATTAGATCAGCTCGATGGACTTATCCATTCCTATTGATTCAGCGTTACATGTGCTCATACTTGTACAATAAAGGATTATTTACCTCCTAAAAGTCCGTGGAATGGCTGTAAGGACTTTCGGTTTGATTTCATATGCATCCATAAAAATAGAGATCCAATGGCAACACCAGTAGCCAGAAAACTGAATGAAGCAACAGGAGACAGATCAAGCGGGTTCAACAGATATAACATCATTAAATTAAAAAAAACAAGTATGAGCATAATACCCTTTCCCAGACGTTCTTGTTTACGATATTTTATAGCGTAACTAACCTTATAACTCGTCATGGAAGCATGGAGCAGTTTATCCGAAAATTCTTTCGAAGGCACATCCATTAGTTCCTTGTTTAGTATACTTGCTAATGGATCATTTTCTCTTGATATTCTATTTTTCATAATAAATCCCTCAGTTCATCATTCAATAAATCTTTTAAAGTTTTCTCTAGTTTTTTCCTTCCCCGCATCAATTTCATTTTAATGGCAGATTTCCCAATATCAAGTATTTCCGCTATCTCCGAAATACTTTTTTCGCCCAGATAATGCAGCGTAATTACCATTCTCTCTTCTTCTGCTAGCTTCTCGAGCGCTAAAGTGAGGTATTTCTTGCGATCAGCTACAACTAGGTTATTAAATTCATTTTTTTCGTCTAATATATATGCAGATGCCCCAGATTCCTCATAAAGTTCTGTGGTATCATGACGTTCATTGTTCTTTTTTGTTAGTGCTGTATAGTACACAATTTTATAAAGCCATGTTGAAAATTTTGAAGCATGACGAAAATGAGATAGCGCGCTAAAGGCTTTCATAAATGCATCCTGTACCACCTCTTCTGCATTTTCACTATTACCACAAATTTTAAGCGCGAGTGTATAGGCCAAGTTTCTATAAGTAGCCACCAGATATTCAAACCCTTCGCGTTCGCCCAGAATTGCCTGCTGCAAATAATAATCTTCTTTCTTACGGGGCTTTCCAAATAGCATACTTGTCAATAGATTAATTTCCTTATACTCATGCTTAGACTCCGTTTAAAATAAATTGGTCACATTGGTGACCAATGATAAAGATTTTCAGTCTTATTAAGAAATTAACATTAAATAATTTAAAATGGAAACTACATCAGCAGCACTATTTATATCCATATCACTCGTTATATTTGGAATCAGTTATTATTATTTCACCACTAGGCACAAGGAGCGGATGGAAATTCTCGAAAGAGCATTACCACCAGATTACTTCAACGGTCAATCTGATTTTTCACCGCTCTTATTAGTGCTCGGCATCATCAGTATTGGAATATCTCTGGGTATTGTTTGCGGTACGCTATTCAGTGATCTATTCCCTACACATCAGGTCCATCTCATGATCATCAGTATTTTTCTTGGTTTGGGGATAGCACTGATCATATCATACTTTATAATCCGAAAAAAGCAAAAAAAGGATTAGGATAACCACTAAAATCAATTTTAATTTCATACTTACCTAAATTTTATAAAATGAAAACATCATTTATGGCATTGCTATGCCTTGGATTTTCAGTTCTTTTTCCACAATTAAGTCCGGCGCAGGATCATACCAACCAATTGGACTCCTTAGTCAACGATGAACTTCCCAACAATGCTCCTGGCACTGTCCTGTATCTCACAAAAGGAGATCAGGTTCTTTATCAAAAAGCATTAGGCAAGGCCAATTTGGAGCTCGATGTTGATCTACAGGTCGATCATGTATTTCGATTGGGATCCGTCAGCAAACAATTTACAGCATGTGCTATTTTAAAACTAGCAGAAGAAGGTAAACTGTCTCTTCAAGATGATATTCGTCAATACATTCCCGATTTTCCAATAAAAGATCAAATGATCGCTATTGAGGCCTTACTCACGCATACTGCTGGAGTGAAAAATTATACTGGCCTGGCCAGCTTCACAGAAGAATTAAAGAGAAAAGACCTCAGCCCCGCAGCATTGATCAATCTTTTTAAAAATGAACCGCTTGAATATGAACCAGGGACGAATTATAAATATTCCAACTCAGGTTATATCCTTTTAGGCTACATCATTGAAAAAATTACAGGTCAGACTTATGCCACATATATCGAAGAAACTTTCTTTAAGCCACTGGGAATGAAACACTCCTATTTTGATCATCCCGTTAACCTTATTAAAGGAAGAGTATCAGGATATTCTCAAAGAAATGGTAGGTATCAAAATGCCCATTACTTGAGTATGACATTGCCGTATGCAGCAGGATCACTGGCCTCTACTCCAGGAGATATCCAAATCTGGTATCATGCCCTGTATCATGGACAGGTTCTAAAACCTGAAACATTAAAACATGCCTTTACCTCCCATACACTCATCAATGGAAGATCAACAGGGTACGGGTATGGTTGGGAAATCGGTAATATAAAGGGAACCCCGAGTGTCAAACATGTTGGTGTCATCAACGGTTTTTATACCTATGTAGCTTATTTACCAGACGAGCAGATCACTCTATCCATTTTTAGAAATAGTGATAGTCCTACTGATCTTGACATACTCGCATCCAAAATGCTCGCTGTCGTATTAGAAAAACCCTATATGACAAAAGAGCTCATGATGACAGCTGCTCAATTGACAATTTATCAAGGTGTGTACACATTAGACAATGGTGAGGAATACCGTATTCGATTAGAGGACGGATATCTTGTATATTTCAACGCTGGAGGAACAAAAACGCGATTAGTTCCAACGGCAAAAGATCAATTTATACTAGGAAATAGTTTGAATACCTTAAGTTTTAAAAGAACTAAACAGGGTAAGGTCGCAGATTTTATAATAAAGGGTACAGGAATAGCATCCAATGGTTATCGAAAAAACGTCAAGATCAGTTTACAGTCAAAAATGGAGATGTCCCTACAGATGTTGCAGCGATATGTAGGTGGTTATCAATTTCAACCAGGACCGGTATTTGAAGTCATACTAGAGAACAATAAACTGTATGGACAAGTTGGACATGATAAAAAAGAATTGGTTCCATATGCAGAGCACAAATTTTTCGCTCGAGATTTAGATGCTTCACTTATTTTTCAGGTCAATTCAAAGGGCAGTGTTATAGGTTTGACCAAGATCCAGAATGGCGAGATGACAGCTACGAAGTTATAAGCCCACAGCGAGCTTCCAATCATAAAAATGGAAGCTCGCTTTCGATATAAAATTAGCTGTGCTCGAAGTTTTATTAACCCAAAAAGGCCACATCCCATCATGTAGCCTAATATTAAAGATTTGATTTTTACGAAATTCTCTATTGATAAGAAGTCACTGATGCTGTTACTTTCCAAACGCCAGATTCGTTTATTAAGGTTACTAAATCACTTTTAGTAAAGCCTTCAAATTGCATCGTAACTTTAGCAATTGCATAATTTGTAGATGCTTCAATAATCTCGGTACTCGTTTTACAGTTTAATTTCTCCCCTTTTTGCTTTTTCAAAAAATCAATTACTTCCGAGCGATTATTCGTTTTTATGCTCGCACCTTGTGACTTTTGAGTGAAATCCGACGCAAGTAATTGTTCTAAACCGATAGACTGTCCTTCGGTAAGGATATCAACATAATGATCTAGTGCATCAGTCGCGCTAGAAAGATTGATTGTTTTTTTGTCGGGTTTGCCAGCTGCCATAGCGAAAGTACTGATAGCGATCAATGCCGCTGCTGCAAATGTTTTTACTAAAGTTTTCATAATGTCTTTATTTTATTGTTTTAGTTATGAGTCTTTTATCAATAAGTCCATCAAAAATAGATGTTGTTGTTATTTCCTTTAACTTGATGATTCAAAATTAAGACAAACAACCTAATCTAATTATTACATTTAGATTAACATTATATTAAACTCGGTAAGACGCGGAAAAATAAAGGTAAAATGAAATAATATAAGTTAATCAGCATTGCCCCCCTTAAATTTGATTACTTTCGCTATTCATTAATTCCAATTTGATATATGAGTAAAGAAATAAAAATCTACAGAAATACCATTAAAACTAGAAATTTACTAATAAGTTCAGCTGCCATCTGTATTCTGCTAGCCGCTGTATTCATCTATGGACTAGGTCTTTTTGATCATATTTTTAAGGCAAAAGTGGCAGTTGGTAGTGGCACAGTTTTATTGATTATGTTGATTCTAGTCATTAAAAGCCTAATCAACATGAACGATAAATCTGCCATGTTTGAATTCAACGAAAACACGATAAGTGGAAAATCAGCTCCTTTATCCAAAGCTATCGGGCCAATTGCCTGGAAAGATGTTACAGCAATAGAGAAACATAAGGTCGGCGGCGATACGCTAGTCGTCGTGTATTTAAAAAATGCCGAATCCTATAAGACGAGGCTCTCCAAAATGTATTGGAATATGGCATTTGAAGAGCAATCTCAGGAATTGCAAATTATGTATTCCGCTTCCGAAATTGATATGAACATCGACGAATTACTGGATCTATTTTTATCGTATTGGAAGCAATCTGCTGAGTAAGTAAGCACTGTAGGTTGAATGCAGAGCACCATTATAATTAAAAAAGGAGCAGAAAAAACTAGGATTTTGCTTCTTTTTTATGCTTATAACAGTTATTGCAAGAGTAGAAAATACTCGTATTCCTTATTTAAATTAGTGTTCTTTCAGCAACTCTACCCAAAAAATCACTTCATAACTTATTTAAATTAATACACCGATGGATTAGGGTATAGATTTCCGGATTGTTTACTTGTTCGACGACAGTAAGATTATAGTACCCGTTTTTACGACGAATAAATAGGCCGGTGGAATGTGCCAGATCCAGTATTAACAGAACAGTTTCTCAGAAATTCCACCAAATTCACTCATATCAACCGACTTGCTATGGTTTTCTAGCATAGTTTTCATAAATTTACGCCATGAGCAACAATGATATTATGAAAAAGCTACGCGTAGCTTTAAAATTTACTGACGACGATATTGTTGGAGTATTGGCCCTGGTGGACTTCAGAATTACAAAGACAGAATTGGGTGCAATATTCCGTAAGGAAGACCACGCAAATTTTAAACCTTGTGGTGACCAGTTGTTAAGAAATTTCCTGAATGGATTGATTATCTACAAGCGCGGCCCTAAACCTCGTACTAATCTAGAAGATTAAATTATAGGACAAGTGAACTTGTAAAATCATACCCATAGGCTTCTTTTAAGATTTTTTATCTCAATATTACAGATATCGTTGTAAGTGTTTTTTGAAGTAGGCAGCATCATCAGCTGCACTTTTCATGGGGCTGTGTGCAAAATTACCTCCCTGCTCCAAATAGTAGAATTCCAGTCCTGACTTGATCGGATCTGGAAGTATTTCTACATAGTCAATCGAACCATTGCCCAACTCGGTATAATCTCTGGTCACTTTATCCATGTCCTTGATGTGCCACATCACATATCTCCCTGGCTGATTGTCGACCAATTCTTTGTGCGTAAGTGTAGAAGAATGCATCACCCAATACATATCCATTTGCAGCTTGACCAAAGAGCTGTCTGTTTCATTTAAAATGATATCAAAACCATTTTCACCATCATGGTCAATAAATTCGAAGTCATGATGGTGATAAGCAAATCCAAGGCCTGCATGTTTTACCTGCTCTCCTATTACATTGAGTTCGTGTGCCATCAACTTAAAATTATCAATCGTCCTTTGTTCTGGTGCGATCCATGGCCAAGTGATATATTTCATATCCAAGTCAAGGGCTCCCTTTATACACCGATCCACAAATCGCATCAATTCATCTTGTGGCTTTGTTAGATATGAAGAAAAACCGTAATGTCCACTAGAAGCTGTAATATCAAGGTCTTCTAATATCTTCTTGAACTCTGAAGACTTAAGTCCATAAAAGCTGCATTTCTCACTGTCAAATCCAAACGTCTCACAATCCGCATACCCCATCTCCTTTACAGCTTTCAAAGTGAGAAGAGGTGCTTGGGTCATATCCTTATGAATGGTAAAGAGCTGTAATCCCATTTTATACTTAGGTTGATCAAACATTGAAAAACCAGAAAGGGGTAATGCAGCTATAGTTCCTAGCATTCCGGCAGATTCCAAAAATTTTCTTCGGTTCATTTTCATTTATGCAGTGAGATTAACTTGTTTTCAGATTTCGATTATCCAAACATACTATTTCTTAATTAGACCTCCAATATTAAAAGTGGAGACAGATTTGAAAAAATAGATTTAAATTTGTTTAATTATGAAAAGAGTATTGGATGATTCTTTTAAGAAGATGGAGCTAGATCTATGATATACAAAAGTATCAGTATCCGCAGCAGCAAAAGAACTAGATATTGATGCTAGTAGGATCAATGTAGCATAGATCCTATAAAACTTACAACGTGAGTGGAGTAGATTAGGTAGTATATTATTCAAATGGAAATAGAATTTTTATTTTTAAGGATGTACCAATTGTAGTGGTAATAACATCGACAGCATATAATATACCATATGGACACAATCAAGTCGACAAAATAATGCAGTACTATTTAATAGAAGCAGTAGCGAAATGACAAGAAAAATAACATTTAAACATTTATTTAAGGCAACATTAAATTGGGTTTTGAAAAAACAACCAACCACAGCTGGATTTTATAGTAAAAGTCACCGCATTTCGATCGAAGGTAAAAAAGATATGGAGATTTCGGCAGCTAAAGCTTTCAAAGGTGATCCTGAATTGCATAATCCTGAGGATCTCTTGTTGAGCAGTTTAGTTTCATGTCATATGATGTCTTATCTATATGTTTGTGCCCAGAACAAAATAGAAATCCTCACCTACTCGGATCATGCTGAAGCAGTCTTGGAGGTCAATCCAGATGGAAGTGGACGTTTTGTTGAAGTTCGACTAAATCCATGTATTACCATTACAGATCCTCAGCAAATAGCATTAGCAATGGATTTACATCAGAAAGCCAATCAACTGTGCTTTATAGCCAATTCTTGTAATTTTCCAGTAATACACCACCCAATTGTAGAAATGAAAAAATAACCTCCATAAATCCATCTGGAATCCGATGTTAATCTTTTCATCATTCATCTAAAAAGATCGAGCGCATCAGCTGATTTGATAGCTGATACCATGATTGGGTTTAGATGAGAATAAATGAAATATACCACTAACTACAATAGTTAGCATGCTAATTTATTATACCAGTTGATAGCTGTGTTAGCTCAATGTACAGCAAAAGTTTGACTACTTTTTAGCTTTCTCCGGTTCATAGTTGAGAAATTGCGGTCCCTAATTCCAAAATAGGTGTCACTTGTTGAGAAACTTCGACAGCAATTTATAAAATAGGTGTCACTTGTTGAGAAACTTCGACAGCAATTTATAAAATAGGTGTCACTTGTTGAGAAACTTCGACAGCAATTTCCAAAATAGATGTCACTTGTTGAGAAACTTCGACAGCAATTTCTAAAATAAGTATCGCTTGTTAAGAAACTTGGACAGTCATTTCCAAAACAAGTATCACTTGTTGAGAAACTTGGATAGCCATTTTCAAATAAGGGACTGCAAGTTATTGAGCTGTTGCCCCTACTTTCTAACTTTCGATTCTTTGTTCCTAAATAGGGATTAAAGGTCGTCAATAAGTAGTCACAAAAAGCTAAGAAGCAGTCCAAGAAAGACGTCGAACTATACAGAAATACGCATCAAAGGCTCAAATAAGGCTTTTGAATCAATAAGGAGCCTCAGCACACTGTGTTCTGGTCAAGATTCTAAAATAGTTGCTTCATTAACTAATGAGCAAAATCCCTTCCCTTACGCTGGTTTAATTAAGTTCCAAAAACTTATTTTTCTTCTCGTCTTAAACCCCAGCTTTTCGTAGAGATTGATAGCACCGCTATTATTTTCTGCCACATGTAGATAAGGTACTTTATTTTGTAAAAATATCTGGTGGCAAGTATGTGCAACTAATTTTTTAGCAAATCCAAGACCCGTATAACGAGGATGTGTGACCACAGCACTTACTTCTGTATAAGCGTTCATCTTCATCCGTTCACCTGTGACAGCAACAAGTTGACTGTCTTTATATATACCATAATAATTCCCCAATTCAGAAGTCTTATTTTTGAAATATCCAGGTTGAACTAAATTGACTAAGTTGAGGAGATCATCATGGTGATCGACACGAAGATCGACTATATGTTCATCCATTGCTATCGATATCTCCTTATCAAGCACCATTTGATGACAAACTAATTCTTGATGCAGTATGATCGGACTATTGAATTTGGGTTGATCACCCACAACATAGAAATTGGACGTATCTCGAGCATATTCAGCTATAGACTTTGCAGTCTGATCCATTTTTATAAAACCACCAAAAGGACAATACTGAGGCTTGTAGAATTTTACTCCATCAAATTCAAGTGCGCTATCGCGATGAGTTTCTGAAAGTGAATACCATACAGGATTATCTAATTTACTTGTATCCAATACCCTATCATTAAGTTAAAAAAAATAAAGCAATAGCCATTACTCCACTGCTTTGATACCTAAACAAGATAGTAAAACTTTATACATTAATCAAACTGTAAAGTCAGTAAAAGGTCATTGAGTGACCAGATTTTTCAGCTTGAGCTTATTAAAATAAAACCCCCTGTATGTGACGATACAAGGGGTTTAGCACAATGCCTGTTGAATCTTCTGAGCACGATCATAAGCAGGATTTTCTAAATTAAGATTTAAAATCGATACCCTTAAAAACACGAGTCGGATTACCCCGCTCAATTTCAGCATGATTTTGCCACTGCTTATCGACATCCTGTTGCGCAGATTCATTTTGCAATTGCATTAACTTATGTGCCAACCGTTCCTTCGCTAATTTTTTATTTTGCAATTGCGATCTTGTATCCATGGCAACCGCAGTAATTCCTGTAGGCATGTGAAGCGCTCTAACAGCAGAGCTAACTTTGTTTACATGTTGTCCTCCTGCTCCCGAGCTTCGCATGACCTGATACAGAATATCTTTTTCCAACAGGATGATCTCTTTTTCTTTTGTAATGACAAAAAGTGCGATAAACCAATTTTTCCTTTTATGAAAACGGCGAAACGGACTTTCACAAATCCATAGTAGCGAACCTTTCCATGCTTGCAGAAAGATATCGATCTCTGCTCCCGTCAATTTACATACGACAGACTGGATTAAACCGCTTCCACTTTTATCTTCATTGATCACCATCACGTGTATCTGCTTTGCTAAAGCCTCCCTTTGAAAGATGCCCAGCACATGCGTTAGGAAAAAGTCACATTCCTTGGGACCTTTTCCCGAACTTAATTGTATATATACCTCCATATATGTTAACTTTCCATACGAACAAATTTGGGTTTGAAAATACCCAATACCTGTATTAATTCTTTTTGAAGATGCATCACCTGATCGATGTCCTTGTAAGCCATCGGTGATTCATCCATACTTCCCCCCAGCAGTTGAACTCCAGCCTTTGCCAGATTCTTGTTCATTTCTGCTTTTGTAAAACTTGATTTTGCATCAGCTCTTGAATATAGACGTCCGGCGCCATGTGAAGCCGAGTTGAGGCTATTTGGATTTCCTAAACCTTCAACAAGGTAACCCGGAGCAGTCATAGAGCCCGGAATAATACCCAATGTACCTTGAGCAGCTGGTGTTGCCCCCTTACGATGCACGACACATTCCTGACCATTCACAGTCTCCTTCCAAGCAAAATTGTGATGATTTTCGATGGTCAATGCGATACGCTTACCCAAAGCTTTCGCAATGCGCTGATGGATATTTTCGTGACAAGCTTTTGCATAATCTCCTGCCAGATTCATAGCCAGCCAATATTCCTGTCCATCATGTGTATCGAGATCAAGCCAAGCCAGATGCTGAACATGTTGTGGCAGCGGGCATTGTTTTTTAGCCAAATAGGTATAGTGCTTTGCAATAGCTGCTCCAAGGCCACGCGAACCACTATGCGATAGTACGGCCAAATAACAGCCCGGACCAAGTTTCCACTCGGGCCGCGGTGCAGCTAGTTCGATGATACCAAATTCCACAAAATGATTTCCACCACCAGATGTTCCCAATTGTTTGTAAGCTTTATCTTGCAATCCCTTTAGCAGCGGAATATCCTGAAATTCCGATCGGTATAAGACCTCATGGTCAATTTTGTTTTTATGTGTTTCATACATGCCAAATTTGGTATGCGCTGACAACATATTCAACAACATAGCATCTTTACCTTTTATAAAAGATGCGGGTAGATCAAATATGGACAGGCTCATACGACATCCAATATCAACACCCACCCCATAAGGTATAACGGATTGATGAGTGGCCAATACGCCACCTATAGGTAAGCCATAGCCAGAATGTGCATCGGGCATCAAGGCTCCAGCCACAGCTATTGGCAATTTTAGGGCATCATACAATTGAAATTTTGCCCGCTCATCAATGAGATCTTCTCCAAAGATTGAAAATGGAACACGATGGGTCAACAGTTCGTGCAGACGAACGTCAACTGGTTTGATTAAACTTTCTGCCAATTTGCCCCAAACTCCATGACCACTAAATCTTGCAGGAGCTAATAAAACTTCGTTTACTTCTTGTAAAACCGTTTCTTTTTTCTCCCGCTTTCTATAGCGTTGTATCTGAGATAAACCGATATTAATGCTGTTATTTTGTGGAAAACCTAGTTTTATAAGGTCTTTCCCTGAGATTTTACTTCCCATTATTGTATTATTAAATTGAAAAATGTGTTTAGAAAACACCATGATTGCGTTGGATATGGTATCCAACAGATTTCAATTCGGGAAATTTTGAGTGCAAAAAATGGAATAAACAAAAAAGCCCGAATCATCTTCGGGCTTTTCATATAATGATTGGATGAATCTCTTATATCTGGGCACGAAGAATCACTACCGCATCTATTGCAGTAATGTTAAACGCTATGATATCAGATATATTCATTTTTGTTTTCTCCGTTAAAGGGGTTTTTTATTATTTATCGGGACAAATATAGGATTTATTTTGAATTAGTAAAAAAAATATAAAAAATAATATAACATCAGGTTGATCCACATCAAATTAATTATTCTCCCTGCATCTGTTTACATGCGTCGGCTAAGTTCACCAATTCAGGTAACGCCTGAAACGAAAAATAGGATATATCATCATCTTGCCGCTCCTGTAATAGTTTGGTATAAGCTTGCACACAAGCATGGATATGTTGTTCAAATAATAATTTCCACTGTTTTTTATTTTTTTCATTATAATTTTCAAATGATTTTTCTCCCGCTTTCCATATCTGATCAAATTGACGCTGATCCAATTGAAGTGTCTTTCCCTTTACGATTTCAAGTAAAATAGGTTGAGTCGTTTTATAGTAGTCTTTTATCCGCTTACAGAGTAATAGCATCTGTTTATCCGTGGTATGTTTTTCCATGAGCTGCGTCATGACCAGCCCTTCTGTACGCATGAAAACAATGTCCCTCAACGTATTTTCATCTTTTAAATCTTGAGAAATTAGTGCCGAGCTTTGTAATAACAGGAAAATGGTGATGATAAAAGAATAGACTCTCATATTTGCTTGAATTATATTAATACTACGGTTTCATGATATTACTATACATCAAGCAATAAATGTTCTATTTTTCTGTTTGCACTTATAAAACAAGTATTTACAACTAAAAAAAGGAGTTTATTACCATTGTAAGTATTTATACCTATATCCATTTTGCAAGCCCTGGAGCTTTCGTTTACCATATGTAAGCATACTGACCATAAAAAAAAGCAAGCATCCAAAGATGCTTGCCACACAAATTGTTTGAAGTTTCACCCATCAAAACAATGTTTTAAAGTATAAAAAAGAGATTACTGTCCAACAATTATAAATCCGCCATCCGCTTGAAGCGTTACTTTCAACTGTTTTCCTTTTTGTGCAGGCAATACCTGATACTGTGGTGATCGATCCCTATTGTCCTGATAAAGCTCCCATTTATTCCCCGAAAGCATGGGGAGGTTTAGCGTTAGTTCTTTTGCTTTTTTCTCCGCATTGATGCCAGCTATATACCATCGATCGCCATGTCTTCGAGCCAATACCACATATTGCCCCGGATAACCATCGATAAAAACAGTCTCATCCCAGACCGTAGGTACCTCTTTCATAAAGTCAATCACATATGCGGGCATTTCCGTTAGATTGTTGGGTGTAATTCCAAAATTTTGTACTGGGGTCTGAAATAAAACAGCAGTCGCCAATTGAAAAGTTTCGGTTGTTTTTCTGCTCATCCCACCATTGTTCTCCCGGTTATGTCTTTTATTCAGTAAAACTGGGCCAAAATCCATCGAACCTACAGCATTCCGAATAAAGGGATGCAAGCTCGCATGAAAGGCCTCTGTATCATTGGCATGTTGACTAAAGATCAGATTCTCCGATGCCAGTACCGCCTCACTACCAACAAAATTTGGATACATACGCTCCCAGCCGCGAGGCAAGGTGCATCCATGAAAAATAACAGTTAGACCATGATCATTAGCATCCGATAGAATATCCTCATAAAGCTTCATCGTCTCCTGTTTATCCCCTCCAAAAAAATCCACTTTTATACCTTTTATGCCGACCTTTTGCATCCAAGCCATCTCTTTTTTTTCTGGCAGCAGCAGTATTCATCATGTTTTTAGGAGTCTGTGGAGCGTCATTCCAAAAACCATTGGAATTGTACCACAAACAGATCCCTACACCTTTATCTTGACCATAGGCGATCAAGGTTTCGATTTTATCCCGACCGATTTTGCTATCCCACCAGTTGTCTACCAAAACAAACTCATAGCCCATAGCCGCAGAAAGATCTACAAATTTTTTCTGATCTTCCATATTGATACTCCCATCTTGCCATTCTAACCAGCTCCATGTTGAACGTCCAAACGTATACGGTTTAGAAGCTTTATACAGCGGTTCGACCACATCAAATGCAACGGTCGTTTCAACAATAGGTTTTAGCGTGCTTCCGACAGTCAACGTACGCCATGGTGTATTTCCTGGTAGTGCAATAACGGGTTGAGCGCTACCTATACCATTATTTTCATCCACCTCAGGGAAAGCAATCTGATAGAGACCATCTTTGGTCCCTTCACTCAGTTTCGATCCACAGTACAGTGCACCAACACCTGTTTCGGATACCAGTACCCAACCGCGGTCCCCCACGTGAAATAACCCAGGAAAGGTATAACCTAGCCCATACTTAGAACGCACGCCCAATTGCTCATCGGCAGTATATCCTTCTTCATAACTTGGCTTTGATTTCATCCAGCCAGACATCGCCGGTGCTTGAGGAGTTAGGAAAGTTGTCGTCAAATTCGGAAATTTAAAGGCACTCCGTTCTTCTTCAATATAAAAATTAGCAGCTTCACCCGATTGAGGTACATGGTAGCGAAAAGCAATATCATGATTGCTGACTCGAAATATAACATGCAAGGCTTGTTTATCCGCATTTTCTAATTTACAAATCAATTCATTTGCTTGGTAATGGACCTGTTTGCGCTTGATCTTCTGTTCCTCATATTGTTCATCAATTTGGTTATATACCTGATCAATTAATCTTAAATGAGTAGATAGATCGACCTCTCGTCCTTTTAAGCCAAGTGCCGACCTTTCGAGCATGACTTTTCCATCCAGTTGGACATCATAATAAAGTTGGCCATTTTCTAGAGACAGATTTACGACAAGTCGTTTATCAGGTCCGGCGACAGTCAGTTTTTGTGCAAACCCCAGTACCGATGTAAAGCCTAGAAAAATGACGATAAGAAAACGTTTCATTTTGTGTAAGTTTTTGTTTAAAAAATGATTAGGAAAGTAAAACTTTCTAATGAGTCGGAATTACTTTTTTAATACTTCCATCCGTACCAAATTCCATTTTATCCATACATACTTCGCGGTTAAAACCTGCTGCGTCACCCATATGGATACCGTCGGGGTAACTAAATCGGTGATACACGATATACCATTCATCAGTACCAGGCACTTGCAATACGGAATTGTGCCCAGTACCGTAAATTCCCTTTGATGGATCCTTTTCAATTACAATATTATTTTCAGGAATATGGATCGGCCCTGTCGGTGATGAAGACGTGCCATATCGTACCCGATAATTCTCACTGCGCGTATCATCCTCGGACCATAAAAAATAATAGGTACCATTTCGGAAGATCACATACACGCCCTCGCGAAACGTTCGGTCAACATTCAGTACCTGGATCGTATTTTGTTTGATCGAGATCATATCTTTATTCAGTTCTGCAACAGCGAGGTATCCATTGCCCCAATACAGATAGCTTTTACCAGATTTAGGGTCATTAAAAACTGCAGGGTCGATTTCCTGCCCGCCCTTAATACCATTCGGTTTAAAATCTATCAATGGTTTTCCCGAATCCTTAAATGGACCTGTAGGCAGATCAGCAACCGCAACACCTATCTTTTGAGCAGCAGTAAAATAGTAGTAATATTTATAATCACCTTTCACTTTTTTCTCTGCTATCGTAGGTGCCCAGGCATTCCTCGGTCCCCAGGGTACATCTTTCTTCAAATCCAAAATAACCCCTTCATCTTTCCAGTCTTGGAGATCAGTGGAAGAAAAGGTCTTAAAGTAATACCCGCCCCAACCATTGAATCCGTCACTCGTTGGATAGATATAATACTTTTTGGTTTTATTGGAATAAAGCACATCTGGATCGGCATAGAAACCATCCAATATGGGATTTTTCTTTGTCGACAACTTGATGTCCGAAGGTGTCCCCCAACGATCTGTCAGCTTTTTAAATTCACTTCTGGACAAAGGAATAATAGAACCATGCCGCGGGTGAAAGTCCATATTGACTTCATGGTCGATGACTTTAAACCGATCGAGATCAACAGATTCACAAAATTGATATTTCCCTTTTCCATATACATCATACATCAAAATATAGCGATCCGACTGATTGAGTTTAAAGACACTAGATCCCTCTACGGCATCATTAGTCTGCTGCTTATAGCCCGGTTGTTCAATCCATTTGCCTGATGTCAACGAATCTGTCAATGCCAATTTTATTCCATTGCCATGTCCTTCAGTTTTATAAAATAGATAGAAGAGACCATTTTTATTGATGATATCCCCATCGATGCACGATTTGCCATTTTTAGGAAGAAATAATACCCGAGGCTCAGATTCCAAATCGGAGAACTCAGCATTCGCATATGCATAATATATGATATCAGCACCATCACCATGTTTCATCGACCAATAAACCATATATTTACCAGCAGCTGGATCATAGATCGTTTGTGGAGCCCATACCCGTTTAAGGTTTTCATGACCTTTAAATCGTTCTTGGATATTGATCACGTGATGCTTCCAGTGAATCAGATCTTCCGACTTCAATAAGATCATCGCACGATTGGAGTCCCACCCCTTAGAGGAGGTCATATCGGTCAATACCATATAAAAAGACTTGCCATCCTCCCCTCGGAGTATATGCGGATCCCGCACACCACCTGTTGTGCTGATGACCTTAGAGTCCAGTACCGGTTGATTGTTATGCAGCGCACGATAAGTATAACCATCGGTACTGACTGCAAAGCACACCGATTCATCCGCTACGGCATTGCCTTTAAAATAAGCAAATAAATAACCGACAAAGTCTTTTTCCGCTGGACCAGATCTATACTCCTGTCCAATAACTGGAGCTATGATGCTAAAGGCAATAAATGTGATCAAAATATGGGCGAGTTGCCCTTTTCTTTTGTTCATGTCAGATATAAGTTATGAAGTAAATATGCAGTTTAGAATATATAAAAAGCTATTATTAAATGTTAAGAGTACACTTAAAAAAAGTGACAAAATTTTTTTTGCTGATCAAAGCTCAAGCATTCCACTATGCATTCATACGCGTTGATTGAAGGTTTAAAAAATCTATTGGTTATAACAGTTAAACAAATATAAAAAAATAAATGTAAAACAAACATTTATTTTTCACACATCAATAATGCTTCACTTGACAAACAAAAGCAGATCGATATGTATAGGCAAAAATGTGATAGTCGTACAGGACCGATCACTATTTAATCAAACCTGCACGACAAATAAATAAGACCGCTTTTACGCTTAAAGTCCAGCAGCAATACCAAATTTATGGGTCAGCGTTACTAGCTCTTCGGCAGTTATGGGCATGACCGATCCATGTCTGGGTGTAAATTCACCCCCTACCGGTGTATTCTGTATAAATGTGAACTCTGCCAAATCAGCACTTTTGCAAAATTGGTAGTAACCTTCCGTATAACAGTCATACATCAGGATGTATTCATCGGAATCAATCAACTTAAACACGCTAGAACCTTCAACAGGCTTCTTCTGATCTACATGGAGATGCCGATATTCTGTTTGATAAGGTCCTGTTAAGCTTTTACTTGTTGCTCGCATGACGCCACTTTTAGTACGAAAACCCTGATTCATAGTCGATAAACCCTCATCCTTAAAAAATAAGACATAATTCTTATTCTTTTCATCGTACACGATATCAGCATCAATAGCGGCAGTTCCAAAATCAAACAACAGTTCAGGTGTACTGATATCGGTAAAATCAGCATTGGCATAAGAGTAGTAAATCTTAAAATAGGGTTGTTTTTTATCACCAACGGCATACTCCCAATCATGCCGACCTATTGAATAATAGATCATATACTGTTGTTTATCATGATCCCAGATGATCTGTGGAGCCCATACTGCATGCAAATTGTCCCGATCAAATCCTTTTAAATTAGGAAAACGCGTAGGAAAGTCAATTGCCTGATGTTTCCAATGGATCAGGTCCGTACTTTTGAGCATGATGATACCATCATTGCTCTGCCAGCCCTCGCTAGAGCGCATATCGGTCATCACCATATAAAAGTATTTTCCATCGGGAGAACGCATGATATGTGGATCTCGGATTCCTTTTTTTAAAGCAATACTGTCGGATGCAAGTACTGGTTTTCCAGCATTTAGAGGCTTAAAATTTAGACCATCACGGCTAAAAGCATATCGAAGCTGCTCACCTTCCGGGCTATTATCCGAAAAGTAAGCGAATAAATAACCGACAGGTTGACTTGCGGTATCTTTTTTATGTTGTCCATAGACAGATACGCCCTGTATGATGAAGCACATGACCAGCTGTAACTGGATGGTAAATGGTATCTTTCTCATCTGATCAACTACTTTTGTGCAGGTATACGGAAAACGGTAAAGGAATAAGGAGACAATCTGCAACGATCTAGCTCTAATGTTGCTGCGACAGGCTGCGCGGTACGATCTGTTGGTTTTCCTGCGATAACAGTTGCCTTTACCTCTTGCTTGCGAATTCCGATCGCCGAAAGATCGAGTTCAAGATCCACCTCAACAGGCAATAGATTCACCAATTTTACGATAATATCTCCAGTTTTTGCGTCGCGTACAATTGATTTACCAATACGTTTGTTGACCGCTTCATCTTGATTAGATAGCTGCAGATCACTAAATAGATACGTTTGGCCAGCATGTTGTCCAAATGCCTGCTGGATGTAATAACCTACTGTGGGTTTTACGGTTGTATTATTAAAGTAGATCAAATCGGGAGACCATTGCGTATTCCCTTCTTTTGCTAGCAAAGGAGCATAAGAAGTCATCGTCACGATATCAGCATTCCGTTCGACATTGCACAGATGTAAAGCTTCCGCCAGCGCGGTTTCAATAGTACTGGCACGATCAGGGAGGTGTGCCGCGTACTCTCCAAGATATACTTTAGACTTACTGCGGTCATAACGGTCGTAGAAATCCTGATTGTGGATAAACCAGCCCGGCGGATTGTAATAATGCTCGTCGATCAACGGAACTTCTAATTTTGTTGCCAAATCCCACCCTGCTACATAATCAGATCCTTCATAAAATGGGCCTGCAGTACCAATCACTTCGATATGCGGATATTTTTTCTTTATCGCTTCATAGATCATCGTAAAGCGTTCTTTGAATATATCGGTAATTAAATCTTCATTACCGATACCGATATATTTCAAGTTAAAGGGAGCTGGATGTCCTGCTTCAGCGCGTTTTTTGCCCCAGACCGTATGGACATCTCCATTGGCATACTCAATCAGATCAAGGATATCTTGCACATAATGCCCCATCTCCTCCATCGGTATGCCGCACTGCTGACCACCAAGCTTATGGCCATGATGTGCCGAATTTTGACAAGGAACTCCGGCTGCTACGACCGGTACAGGTTCTGCACCCAGATCTTCACAAAATTGAAAATATTCAAAATACCCCAAACCAAAGGATTGATGGTATCCCCACAGATTGCGCTGTGGTTTTCGCTGTTCCACCGGACCAATGGTATTTTTCCAATGATAGATATTTTCAAGACCATCTCCATGCGCCACACATCCTCCTGGAAAACGGACAAAACGTGGTTTCATATCGGCAATAGTAGTAGCAAGATCTGCTCTCAGGCCATTTTCTCTATGATGAAATGTATTTTTAGGAAATAAAGAGACCATATCCAGATCAACTGTTCCATCCTGAGAATAGGTTATGACCAATCGGGCATCTGAAACGCTTGCATTTGCCAACATAGGTAAGGTATATTGCTGCCATTTTTTTGATAACTTCTTGGTTCGCGTCTCTGCAATGGTATTTCCGTCTCGATCTATTAATCGGATCAATAATTGGCCTAACTGTGCTGATTTTGCACGCGAATAAACGGAAAAGTTATACTGCTCCCCTTTTTTGATCGCAATCCCACCAAAACCTTCATTCACGATTCCTGCACCATCTTTAACCTTCATGGTCACATAGTGCTGATTATGCTGATGGATCGGCAAGATCGTATCGATAACCAGAACTGCTCCATCGTCTGTCGCACTCCAAGCCGTCAGACTATTCCATTCTTTCCGGTCCTTTGACGTATATTCAAATCCCCTGTTCTGAATCAGCTCGGCATATAAGCCCCCGTCGGCCGCATAATTAATATCTTCAAAAAATGCACCTATTAGCAGATCACTGATCGCTCGGTCGGGCATATGTTCATCCAGCTTCAATTTGCCTTTAATAGCGGTTAGTGAAGCAAAACGAGTACCATCATCTGCCATCCGTTCCTGGTTCAACTTTCCCTTGTATGCATCTAACTGCTGCTTTTTCAGTAATTTTTCAATGGTCTCCCAAGCGACTTTATGGACCGTGCCCGGATAGGTTCCGTCTGCCAGGCGTAACTGCTCCTTGGCATGCTGCTCCTGCATAACTTTTGTTGTCGCAGAAAATAGTTTAAAATCTTTCGTTTCTACAGCATAATTTCCGATAGAAGGGCGATCTGTTTTCCAGATTACTTGGTAAACACCGGTATTTTTCTGGTAATTGATGATTGGACTGAGGCAGTTACCGGAAGGAAAGACCAAAGGATAAGACTGGCTTTCCCAATGAATGAGATCTCTTGACTCACTATGTGCAAATGCACCATCTTCTTGATTCAAACTCCAGACACAATGCCAGGTACCTGTGGGTGACAAGAATAGAAAGGGATCAATCATTTTCTTCTGTGTGCCCCACTGTCCATAATCAGAACGCAGAAAACTGGACTCAGGACCGATACTATGCCATTTCTTTTTGTCCATACTCCACGCAAAATGCAAACCATTGTGATGGTTGTTCTTTCCAGAGCTATACGCAAAAAGATAAGCCGAATCGGGTTCATTAGCGTATAGCTTATTCTGCGTTACGGTAATGAAAACTAATAAGCATATATAAACAAGCTGTTTTTTCATCAGAATAAAATTAGTATTGGTTATTATGTTCAACGATTTCACGTTAACGATCACGATCTTGCACGGGATCTTGAAAAGGAAAGCATGGTCATTGAGCGTATCATGCGCCATTTTTATGACGGTTTATAAAAAGTCCTAGATGGCACCATTAAAATATAAGCATATGTAGCCTCACAGTTCAAACCCTATCACGAAAAACTGTTTCACATGAGCTGTACTGGTCTATGATGATCAAATTTGTTTAAAACGTAAAACAACACATACATTAGCCTAAAAGCACCAACACAACCATATGCTTGCTTTTAGTCAGGTTTCAAATCCTGTGCTGACGTACCGGCGATCCTACATCATCTATAAATCATATTCAACCCCAGCTACCACATAAACATCTACACAACATCGATGTCTATCACAGCTCCGTTTAAGAGGCTGTTTTCATACACTTGTTCTTCTAAATGGCACCAAATAGAACTCACAACCTTATCCAAACCCACATTGAGCTATACGATCGCTGCTTATGGCAGCATAACGAACACAACAGGGTAAAGACAATGATCCGATCATGAGCCTATTTTGGTGCTGACACCTAGGTGGAGGTATCAGCATAAAAATATAGTGCTCAGCTGTCCAAGACAAGCTTTGTTTAGTTTATGGTGATTGGCACACGAATGTGCCCCTCATGATCAGATCATTGCAAGAGTTATTATTTTTTATTGTACAGGCAGTTTAATGACTGTCAATGAATACGGAGCAAAAGTATCCGATATTTTTTTCCCTTTATACTTGACCTCTTCCACTTTAGGCTGTATTTTCAATGGTTCCTCAAAACTAGTGGAAACATTCAAGTCCGCATTGGCCAATGTAGTTTTCACAGCGACCTGCTTCAGTTTCTTCTGCGAATTGATGTCAAAGTTAGCCTGAATAGGTTTGCTGTTGTAATTGACAAATTTGATAATCAGTTCTTTCGCTTTACTGTCATAGACCGCTGAAGCAAATAAACTGTCTTTACCCGCAATTGTCTCTCCATTCCATTTAATCGGTATAATGTCGGTACCCGTATGCGTCGAATACAATTTTTGAACCTGATAACTTGGTGTACCGTATACCTGTAGATTATCGACCCAGATCAAATCTGGACTCCACTGCCAACCATCGACATGGCCAAACAGCGGTGCATATGAAGCCATTTGGACAACATCGGCATTACGTTCCAAACCGGTCAAGAAAGCTGCTTCTGAAAGTGCGGCCTCCCAAGTACTACGACCAGGACCATTTGGTCTTGTGGTATGTGAAGCATATTCGCCAGCAAACACTTTCGGGCCATTTCGATCATAATCATCATAACGAGAGACGCTGGACAAAAACCACGATGGTGGTCGGTAGTAATGCTCATCGATGATATCGATTTTCATCTCACGGAGCTGCTCGTCCAGATAGGCAAAACGCTCTCCGTCGGGATCCGTACCTGAACTGGCGATAATCGCTATTTCGGGATGTTTCTCCTTTAATACTTTTTTAAATGCAGCTAGACGCTCCACATACTGAGGACCCCAGTTTTCATTGCCCACGCCCAACATTTCCAGATTAAAGGGTGCTGGGTGTCCCATATCCGATCGGAGCTTACCCCAAGTTGTGCTAACCGATCCATTAGCAAATTCAATCAGATCCAAAGCATCTTGTATATACGTGTCCAGTTCCTCCATTGGCACAAGTTCTCCGGTATTAAACTGGCAGGCCATCCCACAGTTTAAGATCGGGACAGCTTTAGCGCCAATATCTTCGGCCATCAAGAAGTATTCATAAAATCCCAATCCAAAGGTTTGAAAGTAATCTGGCGCTGGCCTATGCTTAAATTCCGTATTCCAGCGGTTAATGATCAACTCACGCTCTTCAATAGGACCAACGGTCTTTTTCCATTGAAAACGACTTGCTAAGTCCCTACCTTCTACGATACAGCCTCCAGGGAAACGAATAAATCCGGGTTTCATATCGGCCAGCATCTGGACCATATCTTTACGCAGCCCTTTTGGTCTATTTTTCCAAGTATCTGTTGGAAAAAGGGAGATCATATCAAGCTCTGCATCACCAGAACCTTCGATCCAAACATTCAGCTTTCCTTTTGCTGTAGTTTCAGAAACGGTAAATTTACTGCTTCCACTTTGCCAATTACTTCCACTAGATAAGGCTAAAGTACTTGTTCCGATTACTTTATCTTGCTCATTTAACACTTCAACACGGATGCGCATGCCCGCAGAAGCTTGTTTAAAAAGCAATGAAAATTCATATTGCTCCCCTTTTTTGATTCCCATACCCCGGAATCCTTCATTTTGAAGACCCAATTGTATCCCTTTAGGATTATGGATTTTCAAGGAACGAGGATTACCCTTTCGTGTGCTATTGTTAACAATCAAAAAAGTACCTTCAGGTTCTTTGGTCAATTTTTTCCAGCCCATCCAAGGCTCATTAAATTCGAATGATCGATTTTTAACCAATTCGGCATATATTCCCCCGTCGGCACCCATGTTAATATCCTCAAAAAATACGCCCCACATATCTGGCGATATCTTGCCCGTTGGTCGATCAAGATCTACTTTAAAATTTACAGGGCTTTGTGCAAATACAGGTGTAGAACCAACCATTAAAACTGTTAGTAGTAGCTCAATTTTTTTCATGCTATATTATCTTATCGTAAATCTATATTCTGATTTTGAGGTGTACGTCTGGCCAGGTTTCACTACTGTCGAAGCAAATGTCGGATGATTAGGTGCATCTGGATAGTGCTGTGTTTCTAAGCAAAAGGCTGAACGGAAAGGATAAACCAAACCATTTTTCCCCTTCGGATCAGTGTCTGACATGAAATTGCCACTATAGAACTGCAATCCCGGTTCTGTCGTCCATATCTGCATTTCTATCCCTGTTTTTGCGGCATAGACAGCAGCAACTTTTCTAAAACCGGTAGATTTTGACAATTCAAAGTTATGATCGTACCCTTTTCCGATTTTCAGTTGCGCATGGTCTACATCGATACGATCGCCGATTACAAATGCTTTGCGGAAATCAAATGGTGTTCCAGCTACAGGAATACTTTTTCCTGTCGGAATTAAGGTGTCATCCACTTCTGTAATGGCTTCCGCATCAATTTGCAGTTCGTGGTCCAGTATCGTTTCAGATCCAGCACCACTGAGATTAAAATAAGCATGATTAGTGAGGTTCAACACCGTTTCTTTATCCGTATTGGCTTGATAATCCATGACCAGTCCGCCGGTATGATTTAATGTATAGGTCACTTGCATTTTCACATTTCCGGGATATCCGGCTTCGCCATCAGGCGAAAGATAAGTGAAGGTGATGGAGGAATCCGAACGATTAGCGACATCCCACACTTGATTGTATACGCCATGTGTACCGCCATGCAGGGAGTTTTTCCCATCATTCTTTTCCAGTTCATATTTGACTCCTTGTAAAGTGAAAGTCGCATCACCGATCCGATTTCCATAACGCCCTACAATAGCTCCGTAAAAATTATCAGCATTCGCTTTGTACTCATCAGCACGGTCATAACCTAGGATCACATCCGTCAGATGACCTGCCTGATCTGGCACTTCTAAACTAACCAATCTTGCACCATAATTGGTCAGTGCAGCTTTGAGCTTCCCATTGGTTAAGGTATAGCGTTTAACCTCCTTATTGTCGATCGTCGTCTCAAACGAGTGGACTGTACTATCTTGACTTGTAGCCGTATGTTGTTTATTGGAATTTTGCTGACAGCCGCAAGCAAATGCGGATGTCAACAATAAACCACTTAATATTTTATTATTCATATCGTTATGATTTAAAATGGGTTAATAGATTATATCTCTACCAAAAACGCACATATATAGCCGTTACTAATAGTAGTGTGACCACGATTAGGACTAAGATAGATGGTTCTACTTTGAACATCTTTTTATCAAGTGCAAATGCTTTTGGATTCTCTTTTGGACCAAACAAACTCACCCCGATCATCAAAGCTAACGTAAACGCGAAAGCCAATCCCATACAGATCTGGAATGGAATTTCATAGTGGCCACTTTTATTGATATATGCTGTATACAACCAAGTTTCAGGGCCAAATACTTTTGTCGCAAATTCGTTGAAGAAGATGGACAGACCGAAACCTGAAATCAAACCTGTAATGGCAGCAGGTCCAGTCGTGCGTTTCCAAAACATCCCCAGTAAAAACATCGCAAATACCCCTGGACTGATAAAACCTGTATATTTTTGAATAAAGGTAAATCCACCAGCTCCACCGATACCCAACGTATCGTTCCACGTAAATAATACCGCGACCACGATCGATACCACGATCGTAATTTTTCCGATCCACACCATTTTCGCTTCAGATGCTGCCGTGTTGATATACTTTTTATAGATATCCAAGGTATAGATGGTCGCAATACTATTGGCTTTACCTGCAAGACCAGCCACGATAGCCGCAGTCAACGCTGCCAGAGCCAAGCCTTTCATTCCATTTGGCAAATGTCCAAGAATAGCGGAGTATGCATTATCGGCATGGAAAACCCCTCCTGGTGCCATTTCCTCTTGCAATGCACCATTTTTATAGAGCACATAAGCCGCGATTCCGGGCAACATGACGATAAGCGGCATCAACAGTTTCAAAAGACCTGCAAATAAAATACCCATACGGGCAGTTTTTAGATCTGCTCCCAAAGCACGTTGTGTGATGTATTGGTTACATCCCCAATAATTCAGATTTACAATCCAGATACCGGCCAGATACATCCCGATACCAGGCAACATGAGGTATTTGTTTATCTCCTCTTGTGTCGCCCCAACACCTGGTTTATCCACGATCATTTCAAAATGCTTAGGTGAATCTTCCATGAGTTTATTGAAACCGGCCAAAACATCTTTTCCAAGACCAAAGTGCTCACTCACCAAAGTTAAAGCCACATAAGTCGTAGCAATACCGCCGATGATCAAAACCACCACTTGAATCACATCGGTAAAACCGATCACGCGCATACCACCCAGTGTGATAATGACAGCAAATACAGCCAATGCGACCATGATTAGGTGAAAGCTATCTCCGCCACCAGCCATACTCGATATGGCGATTGCTCCGAGGTATAAGATCGACGTTAAGTTGACAAACACATATAAGAAAAGCCAGAAAACAGCCATAATCAGACTGGTCGTTTCATTGTATCGATTGTTTAAAAACTGGGGCATCGTGAAGATCTTGTTCTTCAGGTAGACCGGTATAAACCACACGGCCACAATGATTAAAGCCACAGCAGCAATCAGCTCGTAGGCCGCTACGGCAATACCGACCTCAAAACCATTACCGCTCATTCCAATAAATTGTTCGGCAGAGATATTGGATGCAATCAACGATGCTCCGATAGCCCACCATGTCAAAGAACCTTCTGCCAAGAAATAGTCCTTACTACTATTGTTGGCAGCTGTTTTTCTGCTGTAGATCCAGTAGCCATATCCAGCTACAATTATGAAGTAGACGACAAAGATGACGTAATCTACTGTTGCAAATTTTTCCATAGTCTTGCGAGTTGCTTATGATGAAGTCCCGCTCTTTTTAGAAAAGAGCAGGAATATTCAGGTTATTTTTTCATTAAAAAATAGAGTTCATTCCACTTCAACTGGTTTTCCAGATGTGTTAGCGTCGTATTTTCATCAATCGCTACATACTCCAACCCAGCAATTCGCGCAAAATCTTCCAAGTATTCTGGTGTCAAACTCAAACTGTAAGCAGTATGGTGAGCACCACCAGCGTATATCCACGCACTACAAGCGGTTTTCATATCCGGAAGCGGTTTCCACAGCACACGTGCAACAGGCAATTTCGGCAGTTCCTCTTTGACATCTACACCGACTACTTTATTGACGATCAAGCGAAAGCGTGTTCCCAAATCAATCAATGAAGCATTGAGAGCAGGACCGCTCAAGCCATCAAATACCAGACGTGCCGGATCGGCTTTACCACCAATCCCCAGCGGATGTACTTCAATTCTAGGTTTATCAGCCGCTAAAGCCGGATCTACTTCCAGCATGTGCGAACCCAAGACCATCTCATTCTGCGGATCAAAATGATACGTATAATCTTCCATAAAAGCTGTAGTTCCCGGCAAACCAGCACCCATCACTTTACATGCTCTCACCAAAGCCGGAGTTTTCCAGTCGCCCTCACCGGCAAATCCATAGCCTTCAGCCATCAATCGCTGTACGGCCAAACCTGGTAGTTGCACCAGACCATGCAGATCTTCAAATGTATCGGTAAAACCTTTATAGTTCCCCGCTTCTAAAAACGTTCTTAATCCAATTTCGATACGGGCTGCGTCCACCAAACTTTGACGTTGCTCTCCGCCCTCCATGACATTGGGCGCCAGATCATAGGTCGCCTCATACTCCTCGAGTAAAGTATTGATTTGTGATGCTGAGACCGCATTGATGATCGCAACAAGATCACCAACAGCATAAGTATTGACAGAGAAACCAAATTGTGTCTCTGCAGATACTTTATCCCCATCGGTAACTGCGACGTAACGCATATTATCGCCAAAACGAACAAATTTAGCGCCTTGCCAGTCGTGCCAAGCTGCTGCTGCGCGTACCCATACTTGGATACGTGCGATCACTTCTTCATCCTGCCAATGTCCAGTCACTACTTTTCTGCCGATATTTAAACGGGTGACAATATGACCAAATTCACGATCACCGTGCGCACTTTGGTTTAGGTTCATAAAATCCATATCCATGGTACTCCATGGAATATCCCGATTGTATTGCGTATGCAGATGCAATAATGGTTTCTGCAAAGCCTGCAATCCTCTGATCCACATTTTAGCAGGTGAAAAAGTATGCATCCAAGTGACCACCCCGATACAATTCACAGCAGCATTTGCTGCGGTCAACGTATGGTAGATTTCTTCACTATTTTTAACGATAGGCTTGTAGACAACCTGCACAGGAATTTGGCTGTGCGCAGAAAAATACTGTGCCACTTCTTCAGCATGTAGCGCAACCTGTTTTAAGGTTTCTTCACCATATAAATCCTGGCTCCCTGTGACGAACCAAACTTCCAATTTATTTAAATCGATATTCATATTTTAGCGTTTATAAGATTGGCTGTAGATCCAATCTCCTTTCAATTTTATTTAGTTTATAGTTGATTATTGATATGATTTATTCTTGACCATAGTACGCTGCACCACCGTGCTTACGTTCGTAATGTTTTTTAATCAAAGCATCTTTTAGACGTGGCGCCTTGGGATTGATCTGCTCGGTCAGGAGTGCCATCTGTGCGACAGTTTCCAATACCGCACTGTTATAGACCGATTTGGCTCCCGTTTTTCCCCAGGTAAATGGGGCATGGTTACCAACTAGAATCATTTCGACTTCCTTGTAGTCCAGTTGAAGTTTATTAAAATGATTCATAATTTGAAATCCGGTTTCATACTCATAGTTGCCCGCGATCATATGATCATCCATCGGAGCGGCACAAGGGATGTCGGAGGTCAGGTGATCCGCATGCGTCGTTCCAAAAATAGGAATATCGCGTTGGCTCTGTGCCCAAGCGGTGGCATATGTCGAATGGGTATGTGTGATACCGCCGATCCCTTCCCAGTGTTTATAGAGCACTGCGTGGGTCTTAGTATCCGACGAAGGTCTCAGTTTACCTTCGACGACCTGACCATCAAAATCAACGATCACCATATGATCCGGCGTCAATTCCTCATACGGAACCCCGCTGGGTTTAATGGCAAATACAGCCTGATCACGATCCGCGACACTTACATTACCAAAGGTAAAAAGGACCAATCCCAATTTCGGCAATTGCATGTTGCACTGATAGGCTTCTTCTTTTATGGATGTATAACTCATGATGCTAAAGTTTCAAAAAAAATTAAAAATTATAATGACAGCAAATACCGCTGAGACGATGCCTCAGACAGGCGCTCACTTAGTTTTGCTCGATAAATGCACCCAATTGCTTATACTGTTCGTATCGTTTGGCATAGATGGCAACCATTTCGGCACGAGGTTCGTACGTTCCCTCGAAGCCCTGTCCCATCGCTTCCATCGCATCTTCCACCTTAGGATATAGACCCGCCGCCGTAGCCGCAAACATGGCAGCTCCAAGAGCACATGTCTGTTCGGATTTATGGATGCGGATCGGCATATTCATCACATCGGCCATTGTCTGCATGATGTAAGCAGATTTTTTAGCGACGCCACCAAGACCGATCAATCCTTTTACCGGAATACCCTGCTCGACAAACCGATCGGCTATACTTTTGGCTCCAAAGCAAGTTGCTTCGACAATAGAACGAAAGATTCGCACAGCATCAGTTCCGAGATGAAGACCAGACAAAGCACCCTTTAATGTTTGATCGGCATCAGGCGTACGACGTCCATTGAACCAGTCAATCGCCAATTCCGAAGACTCGGTGACAGGCAGTTCTGCAGCTTTCTTACTTAATTCTGGGATCAACTGTGTGTCGATCAGGTTTGCAATCTTCGCTTTATCTTCGGCAGAAATATCATCACACTGTCCGATCAGATTCGTGACAGGCCATGATAACACCTGCTTGAACCAAGCATAAGCATCTCCAAAAGCAGATTGACCCGCTTCCATACCGATCATACCTGGTATAATCGACCCATCGACCTGACCACAGATTCCTCTTACCAAGGTATCGCCCACTTCATCAGGAGGTGCCACCAGCATATCACAAGTCGAAGTTCCCATCACTTTACTTAAGTAATAAGGTTCGATCTGTCCACCTACGGCTCCCATATGGCAGTCGAAAGCACCTACACCCACCACGACATCAGTAGACAGTCCCAATCGGTTTGCCCATTCTTCAGAGAGCGTGCCAGCAGATTGTGCAGAAGTATAAGTATGGGTAAATAAACGATCCACAAGGCCGTCTAATACCGGATCCAATTCAGCAAAAAATTGATTCGGCGGAAGACCTCCAAAATCAGCTGCCCACAAAGACTTATGTCCTGCAGCACAGACACTACGCTTAATATCTTGCGCATGAGTACCGCCCGTTAGTAAAAATGGGATATAATCACAGTGCTCGACCCAAGTATAGAGGCCATCGCGCACCTCCTGATCTTTACGCAGTACATGAAGCAATTTTGCCCAAAACCATTCTGAAGAATAGATTCCGCCCACATATTTTAAATAATCGGGATCGTATTTTTTTGCATGATCATTGATTTCCTGAGCTTCCTTCACTGCCGTATGGTCTTTCCAAAGTACAAACATCGCGTTTGGATTGTCAGCAAAGCGTTCGGATAAAGCAAGCGGTACCCCGCGTTCATCCACAGCTACTGGTGTAGATCCTGTTGAATCAACAGAAATCGCTTTCACAGCTTTGGCAATATCAGGATTACCCACTTTTTCAAGGCAGGATTTAATGGTAGATTCCAGACCCTCGATATAGTCTAAGGGGTGCTGTCTAAATTGGTTAGTCATCGGATCACAAAATTTGCCACTGTTCCATCGCGGATAGTAGAACACTGCACTAGATAGCTCCTCGCCATTCGCTGCATCTACTAAAACCGATCGAACGGAATCACTTCCATAATCTAAGCCGATCACATATGCTTTGCTCATTATTTGTAGTTTTGGTTTATAATATTGATTTATAATCTGTTATACTTTAATCCCCTTTCTGAATCCATCATACGATCCGGTATTTAAAGTAATTAATGTCAAATTAACATTTATTTTTTTAAAAAATGAAATTTTAATTTTTTTTTTCGTTGATTTGTATTGCAATAGGAATAAATAGTTACCTGCTTTGATAAGCTAATCAATTAAATAGGTAGAAAAATGTGTTTTTTTACGAAACATTTTAGATATTGTAACAGATACGAGACATTTTGTATCACTAATTAATTATAAAACGAGAGTAATCAATGATGGATTTTTACAAAAACGAACCAAGCTTATTATTAGCTGTGGACTGTATTATTTTTGGATTTAATGGAGAATCTTTAGAAATTCTGCTGATAAAACGAGGATTTGAGCCCGAACGAAATAAATGGAGCTTAATGGGCGGATTTGTGCAACCCGATGAAAATCCCCAGCAGGCTGCTTCACGCATATTAAAAAAGCTCACAGGGTTAGAAGATGTCTATATGGAAGACTGTGGTATCTTTGGAGATCCTAACCGTGAAAAATATGGACGCGTAGTGAGTATCGCACATTTTGCGCTGATCGATACCCACCAATATAAACATATCATCAGTGAGGAATTTGAAGCACGTTGGTTTCCGCTCAAAGAACTGCCGCAACTGATTTTTGACCACGAGCAGATGATTGAAAAAGCTAAACGGGAACTTCGTGCCAAGGCAGCTCTTTACCCTATTCTATTTGAACTCTTGCCCGAGAAATTTACGATTCCGCAGATTGTATCCCTTTACGAAGGCGTATATGATACCGAGCTCGATACCCGAAATTTTAGCCGTAAATTGCTTTCCTCAGAACTGATCATTAAGCTCAAGGAAAAAGATAAAGAAAACTCTAAAAAAGGAGCTTTCTACTTCCGCTTGAACAAAGATATCTATAAAGAAAAAATCATGTCTTTTTTAAGCTATTTGCCGAGTTGGTCTATTAACGATTAATGGTAACACCTAAGTTAGCATAGCCAATTATTTTTTCTAATCAAATAAATGTATAAATAACATTTAATTTACTGTAAACCGTTGTCTCCAATGGTATCACCTAAACCCGAACTGTTATGAAGCTGAAGAGCATCCTTTCCTATGTCACCTGTATGGTCATCTGTACTGCTGAATTATCAGCACAGACAAAACCGGCGTTGTCCTATTTTGATCTCAAAGATGTACGTTTGCTCCCTGGACCTTTCAAGCATGCTGAAGATCTGGATTTAACTTATCTATTGACACTTGATGCAGATCGTCTACTGGCTCCTTTCCTTAGAGAAGCTGGTCTACCACAAAAGAAAGAATCCTATACCAATTGGGAAAATACAGGACTGGACGGTCATATCGGTGGACACTATATTTCTGCCTTGGCTCATATGTATGCGTCTACAGGTGATTTACAGATCAAAAGAAGATTGGATTACATGTTGTCTACCCTCAAACAATGTCAAGAAGCAAATGGAAACGGATACATTGGTGGAGTACCTGGAGGTCAGGTGATCTGGGAAGAAATTAGGCAGGGAAATATTCAAGCCGGCGGTTTCAACTTAAACAGCAAATGGGTGCCCTTATACAATATTCATAAGACTTATGCAGGTTTACGTGATGCTTACTTGTTAACCGGCAATGAAGAGGCTAAAGATATGCTGATCAAAATGACAGACTGGGCGATTAGGCTTGTCCAGCAGTTGTCAGATAAGCAGATTCAGGATATGTTGCGGAGTGAACATGGCGGACTGAACGAAACATTTGCCGATGTGGCTGCCATCACGCAAAATCCAGCTTATCTGACACTAGCCCGCAAGTTCAGCCATCAGGAGATCTTGACCCCGTTGATCCAACATCAAGATCAATTGACCGGCAAGCATGCCAACACCCAAATTCCAAAAGTACTGGGGTTTAAAAGGATCGCAGATATAGCACAGGATGAAACTTGGGAAGATGCTGCGCGCTACTTTTGGGAACTTGTTGTATCGAAACGTTCGATCTCCATCGGTGGTAACAGTGTCAGTGAACATTTTAACCCGACGGATGATTTTTCCAAAATGGTCCACAGCATTGAAGGACCCGAAACCTGCAATACCTACAATATGCTCCGGTTGACAAAAATGCTTCACCAAACAGATCCACAAGGCAAATACCTCGATTATTACGAGCGAAGCTTATATAATCATATCTTATCCAGCCAACATCCAGAACATGGAGGTTTTGTTTACTTTACACAAATTCGTCCAGGACATTACAGGGTATATTCGCAGCCGCATACCAGCATGTGGTGCTGTGTGGGATCGGGCATAGAAAACCATGCTAAATATGGTGAAATGATCTATGCACACCAAGATGATCAGCTCTATGTCAATCTCTTTATCCCCTCCCGCTTAAACTGGCGTGAGCAAGGAGTCGAAGTGGTACAGGAAAATAATTATCCAGAACAAGCCAGTACACGCCTTATTATCCATCCTAAACAAAAAACATCGACTTTTACATTGCACATACGGAAACCGATCTGGTTAAAGGAGGCTCCAACAGTACGGATCAATGGTCAGGTGTATCAGATCACAGAACAGGATCAAGATATGCTATCGATCAAACGCAAATGGAAAAAAGGTGATCGCGTAGATATTGAGCTTCCTATGGCTATCCGTACCGAACAGCTGCCGGATCGGAGCAATTATTATAGCCTGCTCTATGGTCCTATTGTATTGGGCGCACGTGTAGCTACGGAAACATTACCCGATTTACGTGCTGACGACAGCCGAATGGGCCATGTCGCCAAAGGCAGGCAGATACCGTCTTCCGATTTACCGATCTTAACAACTGATCCATCCGAGATCCCGAATCTGGTTAAGCCTATTGCTGCAAAGCCTCTGCACTTTTCATTAGCAGGACTGCGATTAGGAAAAGAGCACATCAGCATGGAACTTGAACCCTTTTACAAAATACACGATAGCCGCTATATCATTTATTGGCCACAGGCAACCGAAAAAGAACTGGCCGAATTACA
Organism: Sphingobacterium sp. MAE; assembly: GCF_056711605.1. Classification (NCBI taxonomy): domain Bacteria; kingdom Pseudomonadati; phylum Bacteroidota; class Sphingobacteriia; order Sphingobacteriales; family Sphingobacteriaceae; genus Sphingobacterium; species Sphingobacterium sp. MAE. Next base: position 2,695,847 of record NZ_CM160044.1, read on the forward strand.
GAAAAAAATGGAACGTGACGAGCTGGAAAGTTTAAAATTAGATGCTTTGACCCTAGATAAGGTCGTCTGTGGAGAGCAACAACCTGAGTCCGATCATTTTATTCAACAGCAAAACAGTGTTGCGGGCGTATTTGACGATACCCGCTGGCGTGAAGCGGAGGGCTGGTTTAGTTACATGATGAAAAAAGAGCGTAACCAGACAGCTGATATCTATATCAAATATGTGGATGAACAAGCAGCACGAGCAACGGAGATATGGGTCAACGATACGCAAACAGGCACATTGTCAACAGAAGCTGGCACACCAGGTATTAAGACGGTGCGATTTACACTGGCACAGAAGCTATTAACAGCCAACGAATTAAAGATTAAGGTGGCTGGGTCAGGCTCAGCTAAGAGCCATAAAATACTCGAAATCAGATTAGTGAGCAGGCCTTAACCTAACCGTATTAAAATAACAGAATCCTCGTGCATAAGGAGCAAGTATTGATAAATTGATAAACAAATTTTACTAACTTTAGTTATTAAATATATCTATCCTAATATCTAAAAAATTTGATTTAAGATGAATAAACTTGTTTACATGTTATTTGGCTTACTGATGGGACCATTATCAAGCTTTTGTCAGGAAAAAACACTAACCGCAGATGAACTTTTTGTAAAAGCTCGTACCGTTGCCTTTGATCAAAAAAATTATGCCGAGGCCATAAAAATCAGTAAGCAGGCATTACAGCAGGCTCCAGATTATACCGATATACGGATTTTTTTAGGACGGCTTTACACCTGGTCTGATCAAACCGATTCAGCCCGGTCTGTATTTGAACAGCTCCATAGATCCCATGTTCAAGATGAAGATTTCTACTTGGCGTATGCATCGTTTGTCTATTGGAATGATCAACCTGCACAAGCTATTGAACTGATCGACCAAGGTCTTTCCTTTCATCCGACTTCACAGGACCTGCTGCTATTAAAGGCAAAAGTAGCCTACAGCAACAATGCCTATGCAAGCGCCGAACAATCAGTAAACCAGTTGTTACAATTAAATCCTAAGCATGCTGAGGCAAGAGCACTGGCCAAAAATATACAAGAGTATACCGCTAAGAATGCCATAGGCCTCAATTATAATTTTGTCCACTTTGACAAACAGTTTGATCATGACTGGCACATCGTAGCGCTGAGTTATAAAAGAGCAACGCCGTTGGGTTCTGTTATTTTCAGAACCAACTATGCCAATAAATTTGCTGAAAATGGGGTTCAGTTTGAAGTAGAAGCATATCCCAGATTGTCCAAGATGTTTTACCTCTATGTGGCAGGTGGATATTCAAATAACGTAGGCATATTTCCAAAATATAGAACTGGCGTATCTTTATACGCCAACCTACCCCATAGTTTTGAAGGCGAGATTGGGTACAGACAGCTTTACTTTACAGACAATATCTGGATGTATACAGCATCTATAGGCAAATACTATCAAAACTTTTGGTTCAATTTAAAGACCTATTTGACTCCTAGTCACCAGAATATCTCGCAATCCTATGCAGGTACAGTACGTTACTATACCAAAGGGGCAAATGACTATTTGGGATTTATTATCGGCACGGGTCTAAGCCCTGAAGAAAACAGAAATAATCTTTTGGAAATTTCTAATTACAAATTGAAAACGTTTAAAGTCGGTGCCGAGTATAACTTCTCCATCAATCGGACCAATCTCTTTTCCATTTCCTCAACCTACTACAATCAAGAATTTAGATTAGGTGAGAAAGGCAATCAAATCGACGTCACATTGGGCTATATCAAAACCTTTTAAGGTTTTGATATCGCTTGTTTGAAATAATTCGTATATATACTATCGGGAAACAATTGTTTGCTGGTATAAAATCTTTTATTCTTATTTTTAAAAGTATTAAAGCGCTTAGAAAGCAGTTCTCTTGAAGACTCATCCACAATAGGTTCCTCATTCATATGCGCATCCAATTGATACAACTGTCCATCTGACAGATGGTAGTCACCATAGACAAAGTCTATCAATTGATTTTTGCTCTGCATCATCGCAGCACCGTTACTTTTAGCAGAGGTGCCGATCTCTAACCCCTTTCCTATCCACGTGACCTGCTTAGGGGTATGAACTCCATAGTTTTCTCTGTAGTAGGCTAGCAGTGATGGTGTGACATCAAAGTGACTCACCTTATTATGAAAGGTATGGCCCGCTTTTAGCAAAGGTGAATAAATGATCAGGGGAACATGATAACGATCGATCTTGCTCTCCAATGGAATCTCGGGCATGGCATGGTCACCCGTAATCACAAAGATGGTATTGCCGTAATCAGCTCTTCGCTGATAAGCTTTAAAAAATTGACTCATGGCATCATCCAGATTTAAAACAGAAACCAATTGGGTTCGATTTTCCAATGCCCACTTTCGTTGATCTGCCGTGAGTGTTTGTGTCGCCATTCGCTGATCAAAAAGCTGTTCATAGTAAGCAGCATTATTGATCAAAAATGGATTGTGCGTCGATAAGGTCAACAGGACATGAAAATAGGGTTTTGACTGCACTTGCTGTACTTCCAACAATTTATTAAAGACGGCCTGATCTTCATATCCCCAGCTTTCACCCCCTTTCTCCGGAAGTTTTTTGTAAGGGGCAAGAAATGCTTTTTGATCAATTAAGGTATCGATCTGATTACTGTCCATGTATTTTTGCATGAAATCAAAATGAGCATCGCCACCATAGAAAAAACCGGTGTTAAAATCATTGGCCTGTAAGATATTAAATAGACTGAAATGCTTGGGCAAGGTATCTTGTTCTAAGAAGCCATGAGAAGCAAAGGGCAATGAGCCCGTTAAGGTCGAAAGGACCGAAAAAGTCCGTCCTGAAGAGCTTAGATTATTATCCCAATACAACGAACTCTTTTTCAGATCATCAATAAAAGGCGTAAAATTTCCAATATATCCAGCCGGAGAACTGTAAGAATGCCCCAACCCCTCGACGATGATGATGACGAGATTGGGCGCTGCTGCTGCTTTTTCAAAATAAGGACCCAACATATCTTTGGTATCCTCATCATGGAGAAAAGGAAAACTTTCATTGCTTCCTACAGCATCATCTTGGGCACCAAAAGCCAGCATGCCCGGATGCTTATCGAGATAGTTGGTCACATTTGACTTTAAAAAATAGCGCCATTTACTTCGCACCGAATTTTGGACAAACTCATCTCCACCTGCTGAAAAACGCTTAAAATAATCGAGCGGTAAGCCACTTGCCGCCAGCCCCAGTATAAATACAGTGATGCTGACATAAATCGTCTTCAGCGGTTTTCTTGACGCTAGCCAAAAAGGAATATAAGTGCCTACTACCAATAAAATCAGTAAGGCGACATTGGTGATGCTCAACATACCGCTCGCTTGTAAGATCTGCATCAGATCGGCGGTATTATAATAAAATAGATCAGCTCCAAGCAAATTGCGAGATTCTGCAAAGTAAAGAAACAAGACATATTGCATCACGACGACCAATGTCAGGAGTAGATGCGCTTGCAACCTAGCCAAGGGGATACTGACAAACTGCAGGATCAGATAGATCAGACCACCCACAGCCAATACCTCAAAAGCCAAAGCCAGGTTGTCCAATACAAGTTGGACGATATCTGGATGATGATTTAATTGTGCAAACTGTCTACCATACCACCACCATTCGACACCGACCGAAAACAGGAACAGCCCTAAAAATACAAGTGCAATGATTCCATAATTTTTCAATCCTATGACGAGCTGCATACCTACGCGCTTTAGAAAAGATGCATCAGGTGCTGCCTGTTGAAAACCCTGGCGCTTCATATCTCCCCAACTATGCTGCTTTCGAAAATAATCCAATGAACCGCGCACAGCGGCACAGACAATGAAGGGATGAAAGTAAAATGGCTCTAAAATAGCCGTTGTAATTAATTTCGAAAGATCCTGTTTCTTGCTGTAAACTTGGTGACTGACCAAGTCAACTAATATCGCATATATCGAGTACAAAATACCAGAGGAAATAACCAGGGCAAATAGGGCAAAGAAAAAAGTCCAATTAATGATGCCCAAAAAAAAGAAAACAATAAAGACGATATAGCCAAAAAATTCGATCAGAGGCCCTAGAAACTCAAAGAAAAACCAATAGGGAATACTGAGCATCCCGAGTTTTCCATATTTGGGATTAAACATGAGTTTGCGGTGCTTCCATAAGGTCTCCATCGTACCTCGCATCCAGCGATTGCGCTGTTTTTTCAAGACCTCTTTGGACTCCGGCACCTCTGTCCAGCAGAGCGGATCGGGAATATTGACAACTTCATAAGGAAGTTTTTCTTCTTCCATATATCGGCGCATGCGCACGACGAGCTCGATATCTTCACCAACGGTCTGGCTATCATATCCACCGCAAGCAAGCACGATCTGTTTATCAAAGGCTCCAAATGCGCCTGAGATCAAGATAAGACCTGACGCCCTGGACCAGGCCATTCTGCCCAAAACAAAGGCTCTGATATATTCCAGCGCTTGGGTACGTCCAAGCCATGACTGCGGTAAATTGATATCGACGACTTTGCCATTTTCGATCTTACAATTATTGGCCAGACGAATCACACCTCCACAAGCGATGACACGTTTATCGGTTTGTTCCAAAAATGGCTTTGCCAGCTTCAATAGTGCATCTTGCTCTAAGATACAATCGACATCGATACAGACGATATAATCCCCAGATGATATATTGACCCCAACATTGAGCGCATCGGCCTTACCGCCATTTTCCTTATCTACCACGATCAGCTTTTTAAAAGCCGAATTTTTACTTTTGTAGATGCCTTTTATGGCCTTGGTTTCGATATTTCCCTGTATAAAAAAAGGAACCGATTCAAGCTCATATGCCGCGATGAGCTTGTCCATGGAGTCGTCCCGGCTCCCATCATTGACGATGATAATTTCCAGATTGTGGTAATATAAAGACAGAAGCGAACGTACATTTTCAACCACGGTCATGCCTTCATTGTAGGCGGGTGCGATCACGCTAAAATTAGGCGCATTGGCATTGGTGGCAATCAAATTATAGTCGGTAAACGTATTATCGTTTTTATATCGGGATACTGCTCCGTAAGCATACAATCCTATCCAGCTATAAATCAAAAATATAGCCGCTGAATACACCAAAAATATCCAGATGACGACTTCATAGACAATATGAGCAAATTCTAACATATCTTTTTCTGCAAAGCATGGTTGACAATCTGTTTAAAATGCAAGCCCGTGTTACTGTCCAGAGCCATATCCGTGAGGTACTGCTCTTGACCCAGGCAGACCATCACTTCAGCAGCAGCGATTTTGATGGCATTATCCGGATGTTCCAAAAACTGCTGCTTCAGAAATGCCAGACACTCCATACTTTTAGATCTTTTCAATGCCTTTAGTATCTCCAGCTGTACCGGTAGCGGCTGCTGCGGGAATGATGTTGTCAACTGATGGACGGTATCATCATTTTCCAATGACTCCAGCGTTCTAACGGCTTCCCTCCTAACATGCACATGATCATGATCTAACAGTTTCAAAACTGCATTGTAAAAAGTGAGCAGCTGAAATTTTCGTATCAAGCGAAAGGTGAAAACAATCACCGTGATATTGCTACTCTCCAACCATAAGGCGGGACTCAGGTCATGTGAATCCGGTATTTCCGTTATCGAATGTAGCAAACGCAGTTGCTGCCAGTCAGAAAGTGGTGAATGCAGCGTATTTAAAAAAGATAAGCCCTCAAATCCCTTGAACGTGAGGACTGCATATTGTGCTTCTTGATAGATAAGCCGATCCGAATGTTTGAGCAATGATGTAAATACAGAGAGCGCACGTGTTACACCCATCGCCGAAAGCTCTTGAATACCCGCTACCACAAGGTAGTTTTTTTTCTTTTTAAGATTTTTCCAGGCCTCCTTTTCTAAGTGATACTGGTGAAAGAGAAAGCTGATCTCCTGGCGGGCAGCACCAGAAAATTTTCGTTCAGAAGTGACCAATAAGCCTAAGAAAAGGTCACGAAAAGCATATTTTCGGAGATTGCTATTGAAAGATTGATCATCTGCTATCGCTTGATGACCGCCAACAATCGACTCGATAATCTTATTTTCAATGATACGGGTCCAAATCTGCCTATTGTGCAATATCCGATACTGATATAAACTATATAAAAGTACCGCGATGATCATGACCATAACCATCATAAAGACGACTATAATCGCGATAACAAGTTCATTTAAGGTGATTTGGTGTACCATGGCCTATCTGTATAGATTAACTTTTTAAACGTTTGATACGCAAAAGCAGCTCGTTTGGACTGAAAGGCTTGACCATAAAATCCGCAGCTCCCAGATCAAACGCATCGATCACGACTTCTTCCTGCCCCATGCTCGAAAGCACGATGACAGGAGTTTTTTTGCCAAATGATCGGATCGCCGAAAGAATTTCTATTCCAGAGGCAAAAGGCATCATGATATCGGTCACCACAAGATCAATATCCAGCTCTTGTATTTTTTCGATTGCCTCCTTGCCATTTCGTGTCAAAATAACAGTATGGCCCTCTTTTACCAGTTTATGTTCGATCGTGCGCAAGATCAATTCGTCATCTTCAGCAATTAAAATCAACATACTATTGCTCGTTTAAAAGTTTAGTTATTAAATATATTCCAATTTCAATTTCTCGCTCGATCTGATCCAACAAAGGCAGAGATAGTGCGATCGATGTCAATTCTTTTTCCATATCGGTCGTTAGCTTCGCCAGTTTGATTAAACCCGCGGTAGAAGTTGTGCCCCTCAATTTATGCAGCACAATACGCATATGTTGACTGTCATCAGCTGCTCTGGCGCTTTTGAGTTGCGTCGTTGCCTGCTGCAGCTCTTTGATCACCAGATTAAGAAAGAAAGATTTAAAGCTAGGATCGTCATCGATCCGCTCAGCCAGTGCCTGGATATCTACTCGTCCATCCATTCCCATATCGCTTTGATCCTCAATGGGCGTAGTTTCAATAAAATTCTGCAGCACAGCATACAGCTCTTGTTGTCGTAAAGGTTTCGGAAGAAAATCTGACATTCCCGCTTCTAGGCATCTTTCTCTTTCACCACGAATGTTACCCGCTGTAATCCCGATAATAGGAATATCTTGGTAACCTTCAAGCAGACGAATTTCTTGAGTTGCTTCTACACCATCCATCTCAGGCATTTGTACATCCATCAAAATCAGGTCAAAATGATATTCCATACATTGATAAACTGCGTCCTTACCATTCGACACTTCGATAAGCTCAGCATTGGGCATAATTAGGTTCATGATCCTTTTGTTGAGCGCCATATTGACGGAATTGTCATCTGCTAAAAGCACCCTTGCACGTTGCTCATAAATCGTTGAATTAGGCAACGATTCGGTTAATTTATCCAATTTAGGATCAATTTTACTTTGTTTGATCGCTCTTCGCAGGGTAACATACAGTTCTTCCGATCGAATGGGTTTTAAGAGACAAAATGAACGTTCTTCCTGACGAAATGCTGAAATCACCTCATGTTCTTCTGAAGACGTGTGCAACACAATCAATGGGATACTTTCTCCTTGTTTGTAAAAGAGCTCTTTGATCTTTTCAATCGTCTCCAAGCCTGACAAAATCGGCATATGGTAGTCCATCAAAATAACATCAAATCGTTCGCCACTCATCAAGAGCTGTAAAGCAGCTAAACCATTCTCAGCGAGTACAGATTCAATCTTTTTGTAGGTCAACATATGTTGTATGATGGTGCGGTTGTTGGCATTGTCGTCCACCACCAAGATCCGGCTCAGCGCAAGGTCATCCTCCTCTTCTAAGTCTCCTTCTTCATAGGGCATATCCACTTCAAAATAAAAATCAGATCCTTTATTATACTCGCTCTCCAAGCACAATTTGCTGCCCATATATTTCAATAAATTATTGGAAATCGTAAGTCCCAATCCAGTACCCCCATAACGCTTGCTTACCGAACTGTCTTCTTGTGTAAAAGCATCAAAAATACGTTGCTGTTTTTCGATGGGGATGCCGATACCTGTATCGCGAACAGAAAAACGCAACTTGAGTTTGTCATTGCCACTGTCCAATTTTTCGACCTTCAGTTCAATTTCTCCTTTTTCGGTAAATTTAACGGCATTGCCCAGCAAGTTGATCAGTACCTGCTTTAATCGGGCTTCATCGATCCAGATCGATTGCGGCAGACCTTGTTCAATATTCAATAAGAGCTCGATATCCTTTCGTTGTGCCTGATATAGAACCACATTGATCACCTGATGTGCCAGATCATACACATTGGATTTGTCAATGTACAGTTCCAGTTTACCCGATTCAATTTTTGAAAAATCAAGGATATCATTGATGATATTCAATAGACTGCTACCCGATTCATTGATGTAGTTGAGGTATTGTTTTTGGACATCGTTGAGCGGAGTCTTGAGCAGCAGATCCGAAAATCCAATGACCCCATTCAGAGGGGTTCTGATTTCATGGCTCATGTTGGCCAAAAATTCTGATTTTGCTTGACTAGCCAGATCGGCTAATTTTTTCGCCTGCTTGAGCTCCAGATTGACCTGAACGGATTCAGTAATATTTTGCGTAAAAATGATGATTCCTCCGATACTGCCATCAGCAAGGTGCCATGGTCTGACCTCCCAATTGAAGTGCTGCGGTCCCGATTGTCCTTCTACATCGATCAATTCATCCACATTCTTATACGGGTCCCCATTTAGCGCATCATAATAAATTTTCTTTCTACTTTCTGGGATATTGGGAAAGAGTTCAAAAAGATGCTGATCTAAAATCCTTTCTTCATCTTTATGAAAATCGTCTACCCATTGGTGACTGACTGAAACATAGCGCAGGTCGCGGTCAAACATCGCTACACAGGCAGGAACATAATCGACAAATGCCTGTAGCATCGCTTCCTTGCGTGCCAACTGGAGATATACATTTTTGCTCTGGTCTATATCTTGGATGATACCAAACACACGCTTACAGATTCCCTTTTCAAATTCGGGAATACCCTTTACACGAACCCATATGACTTCACCACTTGCTTTTTTGAGTCGCAATTCGACATCATAGGTAGAGCCATCAATGATCGATTTATTAAATATCTCGGTGATTTTTGCTTGGCTTTCTTCTTCATAAAAACCGATAGCATGTTCAAAATCAGGCATAAAATCATGCCCCACACCATGGATCAATTTCGTAGAATTTGACCAAAACACTTTATTTTCTTCCAGATTCATTTCCCATCCACCGACCTGTGCCACGGCATTGGTCTGCTCCAGGATTTGCTTGGTATGGATCAGATCATTCTCCAGCTGTATACGCTCCGTCATATTGAGCGCAGTGCTCACCACATACGTCTTGCCGTCCACATCTTTTTCCAGCATATTATGGTAAAGCCAGTAGATTTTTTCACCCGTTTTTGATTTTAGAATCATCATGCCCGAATCCTCACCATTAGATTTGATCCGTTCTAGGTAACCCTGCAGACCTGACAGATGGTGCTGCGGGACGAGCTGTCTGAGATTGAGACTATTGACCTCCTCCTTGGAGTATCTGAGCAGAGTACGACCTTTTTCATTGACCTCCAGTATATTTCCTTCCAGGTCATGCATACTCATCAGACCGATGCCATTTTCAAAGAAATTCCGAAAACGGCGTTCCGAATTCTCCAGCTTCTGTTGCTCTTCGCGCTCCTGGGTCACATTGCGACCAAAAGCAAATATTTCACCCGTATTGGCATCATACTTAAAGAACCATTCAATAATGATATCGTTACCATCCGCCTGTGGTAGTACAGTTGTGCAGGGCACACCCTGGTGCGATTCGGCGATTTCATACAAGCATTCTTGAAAATCTTTGGCGTTATGTTGCAGCAAGGTGAGAAAAGAAGTGCCCAAGATTTGCGATTTCTCCACTTCTACGAGTTCTGCAAAAGCAGGATTGACCTCCTTGATCAGGTACTGGCTATCTAAAACACAGATCAGATTGTTGGTCAGATGAAAAATCTCTTCAAAATAGCCCGCTTGTATCTTTCGTCTTTTGCTCAATAAAATTTTTGTAACCGCTTTTCCTAACTGCTCCAAAGAATCCACCTGTTTCTCGCTCAGTGATTTGGGCTCAAAATCAATGACGCAGATCGTTCCTAAAGCATATCCTTCATCATCCAATAAAGGAACACCAGCATAAAAACGAATATTTCCTTCACGGATCAGCGGATTGGCTGATGATCGCGGATCATCGAGCGTGTCTGTTATGACCAGAAGTTCTTTACTCATAATGGTGTACTGGCACACCGTATGACGTCGCTCAACGGTATCCAATTCCATCCCGACACAACTCTGTATCCGCTGCGTATCCTCCTCCATCATCGCGATCAGCGAAGCAGGACAGTCTGCAATAAGACAAGCCGCCTGAGCAAAAACGTCAAGATCGGGATCCTTCCCCAATCCCAAAAGTTCATGTGATCTTAGCTGACGAATACGTTCCATTTCGTTTGCCGGAACCGGGTAGTTTTCCATACCTTATAAAATAAATAGATGTTTTAGTTTTAATTGGTGAAAATAATAAAAACATTTAACCTTTTATACAGACAAGATAGGAAAAATAGCGTTAATTTTAAATAATAATTTATAGCAATATTCTACTAAGATATTATCCATTTATAAAAAAAAACTATTTAAAAATACTCATCCCTTCATCGTAAACTGGACTATGTACATTTAAGAATTTTAACACACTGTGAAACACGTGGTTTTGAGATAATATTTTATTGGGCTTCACCATTTTTGAACCATCGGATACCCATACGATAAATGGGATCTCATACTGTTCTTTCGGAGCGATGCTCATCGGCACCCCGTGCATGTATAAGTTTTTTTCTCCTAAAGACTCACCATGATCCGACACAAACATCATTGCGCTCTGATAGTCTTTCAACTGCTTTAGATCGTCAATGATTTTTGCAAGCATATAATCGGTATAGACAATGGTATTGTCATAAGCATTGATCAGCTCTGCTTGCGAACATTTACCTAAATCAACACTTTTACATACGGGCTTAAAAACTTCAAAACGAGCTGGATATTTGGTATTGTAAGTTGGACCATGACTGGTACTGGTATGCAATATAACCAATACCTTGTTCTTTTTGCTTGCCAAAATCTGTTCCTTCAGACCCGACAGCAATACCTCGTCATAGTTACATCCTTCGCCCTTACAATGTGGCATTAAAGCTTCGGTCTTTTGATAGGTTTTGATATGGACAGGGGGTTCGCCCCAATTGGAAGTTCTCCACACGACATCCACATCGTTTCGATATAAATAATTGGGCAAGATCTCATACAACTTATCCGTATCGGTATGTTCCAAAATCGATTTTACACCTGCTGTGGTGTAAGTGGCAGAGGAATTTGCATCAAAATGATATAAATTGGGTACTTTGGAAAGCAAGGGATTGGTATTTTTACTGTAACCATATAACGAAAAATTAGCCCGTCTTGCCGATTCGCCAATGACCAAAACCACCACCGATTTCTGCCGATCTCCAACGACTGCATCTGGCAGCAAAATTTCCTTTTCATGACTCTTATATCGATCGCTGTAAAAAAGGATGGTATTGACAGAATAAGACCATGGCATGGCCAGCGCACCTAAGGTTTTGGAATTTTTGTCAATCCATAGCCAGTTGCTTGCATTGGCCAAGATCAATGCAAGAACAAATAATAAACTTAGGGAAGCTGTTATGGTAAATTTCTTCCACGTGACTTTGACGATGTTGACTTGAATGATGTAAATACTCGGAAGGATCCCGAGGATAAGTAGATATAACAGCAGCTTTATTGAAAAGAAGCTACTGGATTCGGCATAATTGGTATTGAGAATATTGCCGACCATTGTTTTATCGATCATGACCCCATAGGTATTGATAAAATAAACCGCTACTGCATTGATATTGAAAAATAGGATCAATAAAAACTTGCCAACATAATGGGAAAGATAACAAATGATATAAAAAACTAAGGCATTGAGGACAAGCATGAGAACGACCAGGCTGATGATGAGTACCATTCCGCTGAAACTATGGTAATCTACATACGCAAAAACAAAGGTGAAAAATGCATAATGAAAGAATAAAAAATTCAGAACACTCATCAATAAAGCAAAATGAGCGATCTTCAACTTATTTTTTAACGTAAACATGGATAATTTTGTATAAAGAAATGATTAAACTCGCCAAAGCCATATAAAATATAAACAGATGATGATCCACAGCCTTATTGATGATACAAATGCCACAGATCACAAAAAACAGGATAAAAATAGGATAATAGAATTTATTATTGATCCAGCTCCAGATTTTATAATGTTTATTGATCAAAATACCCGAAAGTGCGGCCAGATAACCGATCACAGCACCAATAATGGTATCCAGTGGATAATGTGCCCCTACGCCTACCCGGGTCAAGACCAAAATCAGCCCTATCCCCATAATCAATAAAGACCATAAGATCATGTATATCAACTTTTGCGGCATAAAGGCAAAAAGGAGAATGGTAAGTACTGTAAAAACCGTAATGGAATGTCCTGAAGGCAAACTATTATGTCCATGGAGGGTCTTGCCTATAATAACAAAACTATCGTGGTCAAAGACTGCGGCAGGGCGTGGTATGGAAAATATTTTTTTTAACATACTGGACAATATACAGGAGACCAAGGAAGCGGTGAGTAATGCCTCCCAGAGCTTTGGTGCCAGCAGAACAAATATACTGAGCAGGGATAGTATGATGATTTCATCTCCCAATTGTGTCAGATTAAACATAAGGATAGGAAATTGGGACAATCTAGCATTCAAAAAGTAGAAACAATGTTTTTGAATGTTGATATACCCAACTGTATTTAAAGCATCATGTAGATCAAGAAACAAGATGATACCGGCTAGTACCAACATAGGTGCAATAAATAAAGAGCTCCGGAACTTCAAACAATTACCCGCAACAAAAGTATTCATCTTGCTGTCTAGGGCATGATTTGCTTTCATAAATGTCGTTAACATACCTTACCTTTTAATCGATCTGTTTTGATTGTTTATATTTTTGACACGATCCCTATCGACACACCAAATAAATCTTCCTCATTTTTTTTTGCACGATTAAAGTGATAGCGCATCGCCATGAAGTTGTTAACCTAGTTCCCGGGATTAAGGTAAGAAAAATAATGAAATCAGTTAGGGTCAATTTTAATTCCAAAGATCTTATATGCTACTTCACCCATCATGTTAAACGGACAATAGTCCATATCCTGATATGGGTATATTTTTTTGAGGTACGTACAGAAGATGCTATACAGTAAAAAATATTTTTCGAACTGAAAAACACAGAAAATGAAGGAACTACCCTAGTGATGTAAACCTATAGCGTGCCTATGGCTCAATTTTTGATTTCATTGGCAGACAATCCTGTTTTTAAATCAAACAGATCATTTTATTAAGAAACTAAAAACAAATTACATGAAAAGCACCTTTAAATCGTTATTTGCTCCATTATGCATCCTCCTCTTGACATCAGTTATGTTCTTACAATCCTGTTCCGAACCTGCAGATAAATTTTTTGGTGTCGCGATTTTAAATACCAATATGATTACAGATTTTGGCACACCTGCATTTACCAAACAGCTCCATGACCATAGCGTAGAATATCCCGATATTCCTTCCAGTAAAAAAAATGGTAATGAAGCAGCAGAGGTGGTCAAAAACAAAGTGCTCTATCTGGAGAAAGTGTTGAAAGATCTTGAGGCATTATCGGCCAATGATGATGGCAGAAAAGAGATTAAAGAGCAAGCCATAGCACTATATGAATTTGTCTTGCCGGTATATAAAAACGAATATACCGCTTATGCAAAATTGTGTGATGCCCATGCGCCACAGGAACAGAAAGAAGAGATTTCGACAGCTATCGAGCAAAAATACAGTGCCGAGTTTGAGAAAAGAATCACTTCTTTATTAGCATTAGGTAAAGAATTTGCAACAGAAAACAACCTCAATGTCAACTGGGACTAGTCGCTCGTTGATGATATGACATAGAAATGGCCGCTCTAGAGCGGCCATTTCTATGCTATAAAGTATCCTACGGTTGATGCCGACTATTGGTTGGAGACATGGATTTCAACGTCCATATTTCCACGCGTCGCATTTGAATACGGACAGATCTGGTGTGCCTTTTCGGTCAAAGCTTGTGCCTCTTCCAAACTCACCCCCGGGATATTGGCGTGCAATGCTGCAGCCAAACCAAAACCACCGTTTTCTAATTGGCCGATGCTTACTTTTGCCGTTACCGAAGTTTCACCGGTTTGTACTTTAGCCTGTTTGATGACCAGATTCAGCGCACTGTCAAAACAGGCTGCATAGCCCGCCGCAAAAAGCATTTCAGGATTAGCATAATCATCGTTAGCTCCTCCCAGTGCCTTTGGCATACGCACTTCCAGATCCAAGATATTGTTTTCGCTTTTTACTTGACCATTTCTACCGCCAGTAGCTTGGGCACCAATTGTATACAATGTTTTCATCTTTATTTATTTTTTAGTTTTTACTTTTTATTCCAATGCACAGCAAACCAGATTTTCAACGATAGCCTCTGCTTTCTGCTCGATCATCTGGACGATCTAGTTCAAATCTGATTGCTTGAAACAAATGTACACTATTTTATATTGTGCACAATATAGTTTGTAGCAATACAATTGGTTTTTACTTCAGCCTGACAAATCGAACGGGTTAAAAAAAAAGAGCTTCCAAGGATTATTGTCATTAGTCAGTGAAATGTATAGCCGACTGCGCTAAGTTGTTCCTTGCGGACATTTTTGACACCAAATGTGAAGAGGTCCACCATAGTCACTGAACTCTAGTAGCTTGACAATTTCTTTTCTGTTATTTACTCTAATCTAAACTTGGTGTTTTCAGAAAGATTCTAAATCTAAAGTATTTTTTAAATCATTAGGTGAAATTTTATTAAAAATAGAATTAATAGGTTAATATTTTTTGTTATTTTTGGCAGCAAATAAAAACCATCAATTAATCTATATGCTTCGCAAAAACTTACTATGTATCTTTAAACTATACATATGTTTTAATTTATTATGTCTTATTTCCTGTAAATATGAAAGTCAAGACCTAAATTTTCATGAAATTAAACAACCTGACAAGGATGTCAAGGCCACCATGAATATCGCAGACGTGCCAAATGGTCAAACTATTTACATCTATGGTGCTACTGATTTAATGTATTCAATCAATGCCGCTCCTGGAGCTGTTACAAAAAAAGAATTTTATCTTAATAATAAACTGATTAATGGCGAAAATGAGGTATTGCGTTTAGATCCCTCAGATCTTACAGGAAACGATTCTGATGTACTGAAAGTAAAAGTAAATCTTTCTTCAGGAACTGGAAGTTTAGCTGAAATTTTAGGCGAGGAGAAATCAAGTTTTGAATTTATATATCCAATAAAATATGTAAATCCCCAGATAAATTTGAATATTAACCAACGAATCAATTCTTCTAAGAAATTAGAAATCTATTGGAACAAGCCAAATCTTGAAGGAGCTGAAATTGAAAGTTATGAAATTTATAATTTCGACAATTTAGATCAGATTTTTATTAACAAAATTTCAGATCCAAGCAAAACTAATTTTGTCGATGATGACTATTCCTATGGAGCTAGAACGTATAAAATAATCACAAGATATAAAGGCAATAAAGTTGCTCCAAAAGAGGATTTCTACTCTGTGAAATATAAAGTTTTCACCAGTAACTACTTCAAAACAAAAACCTTAAAAAATTTAAATCTGGATATACAATGGACCCATCCGGATGGCATTGAAAATAAATACGTTCTCATATGGAAGGGAAATGCACAAACCATATCGTTAGGTGAAAATAATACGGAGGTATACAGACCAGCATTCCCTTTTCAAGAAGAACAGTATTATGAATTGTATATTTTACCAGAAAAAGCTGATACCTGGGATTACGCTAAATACCCGAAGATTATCAACTATTTTAAGGAGCAAAAATACGGTGATCCCGAAGTAGACAATGCGCATCTGATCTTGGTTGAAGGTGACGTTAAAAACAAATCAATCCTTACTATGAGAGGTCACAAAAATGGTTTTGGAATTCGAAATTATGGAATTGATGATCTTGTGATGAAAAGTAAAAATCCGGATCTTGTCCAATATCCTTATTATATCAGTTCTTTTAAAGTTTCTCAAGCGACAGGAAAAGTTGCAGTTCATTTAAGAAGCGAAGTTTATGAAACTAAGCCAATAATCGAAGTGTACTCAGATTTTACTTTCAGCAAAAAAATTAGAACTTATGTTAGCGATGATTTTCCAGTCTATTATTTGACCAATGATGATAAAATCCTTGTTGGTAACAATAATTTATATCACTATGAAATTTATGATTTAAACTCTGGTAAATTGTTGAGTGAAAAAAGAGAAGCCAACGGACAGTTCTTTCCTGGTATTTCCGAGGACGGCAGGTATACCACAAGTTCTGGGAGCTATAATAATGGTTGGTACAAAATTTATAGATATGAAAATGATCAATATACATTAATAGCCGAAAAAACAGGGAGCCGTACGAGAAATGCTATTGAATTTCACCCATTAATCCAAGACCAGGTTGTTCTTCAATCCTTTGATAATTATTTTTCAATTTGTGAATTACCAAGTTTAAAAGTAATTAAAAAGGTGCCTGGAGAATTTATATGTTTTGATAAATTTACTGGAAAAATATTGTTTAAAGATGAGAATTTCTCTTCTAATTCGCTTATCAACGTTATGGATAGTAAATATAGCAGTATTGTTTTTAGCCTGACAACAGGTCTCTACTTCCATCCTTTCGAAGCTAAACTTTTAAACAACAACATTATTCTTAACAACAATTATGTCAATATTGGCCAATAGCCTAAAAATCATGAAAAAACTAATATTAAGTATTACATTGTTACTGATGACTATAACCTCAATGGCACAAATTGGGTTTGGCTATAGATTTGGCATTGGTAATTATAAAATGTCCGAAATGAGTTCATTCTTGAATGTCATTCAAAGTGGAATTAAATTAGATTATCCCGTACCTATTTCAGTTACCGACAATTTCCCCAATCATTATACCAATTATGGTGAAGTGACATATTCCGTCAAAAATAGTGACTATGGTATCAATATCACATATTTATCAACAGGTGGTCGATTGGCTTATTCGGATTATTCCGGCGAGATTGCTTATAATTTGAATGCAAACGCTTATGGTATCGGAGCTTTATATCGAAATTACTTCTTCCAAACCAATCAAGGACAAGACAAGAATTTATCCCTTTTTGCGGAGATTTCTCCTGCAGTAACCATCAATAATATTACTTCAGATGGATATTACGAAACTCAATCGGGTCGAAAGGAAATGGATAAAAAGCATATTGTTGAATCCAAATCAATGGGTTTTTCGGTTACACCTTATGTTGGTGTACAATGGAATTTTATAAAATCTTTGGGTGCTAACCTTGGTATTGGTTATCATGCTGAAATACCTGGCAAAAGCAGTGAGATGAGAGATAGTAAAATTGATTGGACTGGACTTCGTATGGGATTAGGATTGCGTTATAAACTCACACCATAATATATGGCTTGTTAACATTTAAATGTATGCAATGAAACATAAAATTACTTGCTTACAGTAAATAACATCTTTCTTAAATTCACCAATATAAGAGTTTATATAAATCAAAAAAAGCCGTTTTGCGTAAGTAGAACGGCTTCTTTTGTTTAGAGGAGGTCAAAAATTACCTTTTATCATGAACAATGTAAGACAGATTAATATTAACATCTTAATTAACGCTATGGTCATCGTCATTATTTATTCAAAATGGGAGGTTAATACTTTATAAAATATTTAAAAATAAATACGGTTATAAAAATCTTTCCAAAAAAATTTGGAAAGATTTTTTTTTGATTCCATGTTATGAGAAAGAAAAATATGACCTCCATATTGTTTAATTTAAGTTGTAAAAATGATGTTAGGGACTTTAATAATTCCTACATTTTTTTATGATAAACACGAATGATCCATGCAAACAACCTCAATAGTATCAGTATTTAAAGGATAAGAAGCAAGTTCCTATTGCATATAAAAAGCTTAAGCTTCAATAGCAGATGTTCTTGCCTATTCGATGAATTATTTGTGATTAAACAACTAAACGATCAAAACACCATCTAGAATCATCCTTTCAGAGCTTTCTTGTCAATCGTCAGAGAAATGTAAAGCCGACATATAAATGACAAATCTTTTTATTTAGACAGCTTCTAAATAAAAAGATTTTACTTATCTTTGCTGGCACATCACCTATAATCTGCACTAACATGCACAATATTAACTTATCCTGAACTACGAGTACAATGAGAAAACCTATCCTTTTCTTTGCGCTTTTATCTTTGCAAACCACTTTTATTGATGATTCAATGGCCCAACAGTCCGCATCAATAGAAACAAAGCTATCGCCGCAACAACAAAATCTCACAGGAACTGTGAGACGAAACAGCAATAAAGATCCTCTAGATGGAGCCACCGTTCAAATTTTAGAACTGGGTTTATACAGTAAAACCGATGCATCGGGCAAATTCTCTTTCTCTAAAATTCCAAAAGGTACTTATACCGTAGTTGTACAATATCTCGGTATGCTGGAAGAACAACAAAAAATTAGCTTTCCAACCACTGAGCTTCAGTTTCTGTTGACAGAAAACAGCATTACCCTAAAAGATGTCGTTGTTGTTGGAAAAGAACAACGTAGAGATGGTGCCACTTCAACAGTGATTTCCCGTAAGGCGATCGAGCATATGCAGGCAACACATTTGGGCGAGATCCTACAGCTGTTACCGGGAGCGATAGTCTCCAATCCAAGCTTCACAAACCCCAATAAAACTAGTATTCGCCAATATTCAGGCGATGCCGCTTCTCCCGGCGACAATATGAGTTCCATGGGTACATCGGTCATTGTCAATGGTGCGCCGCAGTCTAACAACGCCAACCTCCAGTCCATGAACACGGTCACCTCCGGTGTACTTGCTGGTTTTTCTACATCCAGTGGTATGGGTACAGACATGCGTCAACTTTCAGCAGACAACATTGAATCGGTAGAAGTCATACGTGGTATTCCGTCTGTTGAATACGGGGATCTTACCTCCGGAGCTATACTTGTCAGTACCAAAGCCGGTGTAGAACCCTTACAGGTAAAAGCCAGACTCAATCCCAAACTCACGCAGTTCTGGGCTGGCCAAGGTTTTAGCCTCGGAAAAAATAGAGGAAATTTATTTGTCGATCTGGATTTTACAAAGGCCTACGACAACCAAATAACTGCTTATTCTGCTTACGAACGCATGACCGGGTCCATGCAGTATACCAATACCTTTGGAAAAGAACGTCCGCTATATTCCAATACGACATTCTCCTTCGGCATGAACCTCGATGATAACAAAGTAGATCCTGATTATCAAGTAGAACAGATCATCAATAAGGCACAGAATTACGCTTACCAGTTTTCAACCAATGGTAAATGGAAATTAAACAAGCAGTTTGCCCGCAACCTTAATTATACCCTATCGGGTAACTACAGTTTACAAAAAGGATATCAGCAACGTTTAAACACCCTCAGTGTGTCAGCTAATAGTACGGCTACTGAAAATGTAACGCAGCAAGTCCCTTATCTACCGGCGACATTTCTCAATCAGTTATGGATCGAGGGCAAGCCTCTCAACATCTTTGCCAAGCTGTCCGATGATTTTTACCTGAAAACAGGTGAAGGTACACACCGTTTCCTTCTCGGAGCAGACTATCGCCTAGATGCTAACTTTGGCTCTGGTCGAACAGTTGACCCAAACAATCCTTACCGAACAGCCGATCCATTAGGATTTAGACCACGTTCTTACAAAGATATCCCCTCCTTAAATCAATTTGGAGTATATCTTGAAGATCGCTATTCCATGCAGATTTTTGATCGTGACCTACATGTACAGGCAGGAGTACGTTGGGATCAGATACAGCCTTTCGGAAGTTTATCGCAATCCGTACTGGCCCCGAGAATAAATGCTTCCTATGAATTCATCAAAGACTTTACCATTCGCGGTGGATATGGTATGACTGCAAAATCGCCTAGCCTCCTCTATCTTTATCCAGATCGCGCTTATTATGACGCATTCAGCTTAAATCATTATAAGGAAAATCCTGTAGAGGCAATGGCCATCATCAGCACACGGGTTTTTGATACCGCAAATCCAGATTTGAAGATTGCAAAAGCCACAAAAAAAGAATTGGGACTGGATTATACGCGCGGTAAAAAACGATTTTCAGTAACGGGATACTATGAAGAGACCAAGAACGGTTATGAGATGAACACCAACCTCAATAGTGTCAAATTTTTCTCCATTCCAACCTATACTGTCATCGAGTCACCCGTAGGTCAGCCTCCTGTACTTAGCACCGATGTTGGCGAAAGCGTCATTGTTTCAACATTCAACGCCCCGAGCAATGATCGTAATATCCTCAATAAAGGAATCGAGTTTGATCTTGATTTTGGCCGATTCGACAATATCCGTACTTCATTTGTTTTAAATGGGGCATACCTGTCCACGAAATTAACGACCGCTAATCCGTATATCCTACTGCAAAATGCGCCTAATATGCCCCTCAAAAGAATTGGTGTATTTGAAGCAAGAGGTATGCAGCAAGAGCGATTTGTCACCACTTTAAGGGCGATACATAACATCCCAGAATTTAGATTTATCATTACCGCTACCGCACAGACCATCTGGAAAGATAAACATCAATATCTCCATTATTCCAGCATACCTGTTGGTTACATCCCGGTAGGTGCTGCCGGCAGTTCACCTCAGATCACTTATTTTACAGAAGCCGAACGCCAATCCATCACAGAAGCAGATCGCGATATTTACCTCAGTTTAAATGATGGTTATTTCAAAGCCGAAAGCTGGAAACCACTCTGGCTCTTCAATCTCAAGATTACAAAAGAATTTGCCAATAACATGGGCTTTTCATTCTACGCCAACAATGTATTCAACCATCGTCCATTACAAGCGAGCACGCGATATCCACAAGAATATTCGAAACGTAATATCAGCATGTTCTACGGAACAGAAATAACGATTAAATTCTAAACTGACATGAAAAACATTCACATACTGATCCTAAGCGGCCTCTTATTCTTGCTGACTTCCTGTCGTAAAGACTATTACAGCTACGATACATTGGACTATAATTTTACCGTACATTATCCCGAAAATTACAGCACAAAGTTGGCAAGCGAGGTCAAAGTCACACTTAAAAATAGCATTACTGGCGCCAGTGAAGAATACAGATCCGATAGTGAAGGACGTATCCGTATTACGGATATCACCCCCGGTATCTATACGGTCACTGCTTCCAAAACCATCAACCCTGCAGAAGCAGAACAACTGGTAGGTATTGCCGAAGAAATCTTCTGCAATGGCAACATCCCGACCCTTCGGATCACCGAAGCGGCAACCAGTACGATCCAATTAACGGGAAGTATTGCGGGCGGATTTGTGATCAAGGAATTCTACTATACCGGATCAAAAACTCCTGCAGGTACCAACTATCTCTATGATGGCTTCATCGAAATATACAACAATAGCACAGCGTTGCTATATGCCGATAGTCTGGTGGTAGGAAATACGAAAACATCTGCCAATTCTGTCTATGGATTCTATCCCGACAAAAACTATGTTTACCTCGCACAAGCGTGGATGGTTCCTGGCTCAGGTCAAGATTATCCAGTAGAGCCTGGAGCATCTATTGTCATTGCGGTAACAGCACTCAATCACAAAACAGATCCAAACGGCAACCCCAATTCCCCTACCGACCTTGGAAAAGGTGTGGCTGACTTTGAAACCTACTTCAATCCTACCGGTACTAATATTCGGGATACCGACAACCCCGATGTCCCTAACATGATCCATCAATATTATAACACCACTGCTGGATTTGACTGGAATATTGGGATCAATGGTGCAGGATTAGTTTTATTCAGAGATGCTGCAGTAGCTGATTTCCCCTCGATGACAGAACCTAATGTAAGCGGTACAACACGTTTTCTACAGGTACCAGTGAGCGCGGTGCTCGACGCCGTAGATTGCGTCGGCAATTTGACCATCACGATGGACAAGAAACGATTGCCCGAAACGGTAGATGCCGGACTGACTTACGTCGGAGTGGCTAATTCCGGCAGATCGGTCATCCGGAAAGTTAAAAGTACAATCGGACAACGGGCTGTACTCATGGATACCAACAATTCATCCGAAGATTTTGAAGTAAACAACAATCCAACACCAAGAAAAATTAAATAGTAATCATGAAAAAGAACCTATTTGCCAGCATATATCTGATACTCGGTCTTGGTCATGTTGCTACGGCACAAACAGTACCAACATACGATTATTTTAAAATCAAAGAACCCCTACTCAAAAGTTCCAATGCGGCACTATTACGCTATATGACCCTTCCATTAGAGGGAGAAAATGAAATTGGCGCGTACTATAAAGGTGGAGACTTGCGTTCGCCCTACAGCTCAAAGTCAACCCAGGGAGTCAATTTTTCGTCAGCCCGCTATCAGCGTCTCAACGACTGGACCTTCTATGGTCATTTCAATTTTCAATCCAGCAAAGACAAAGAAGTGGGACTCACAGCACACAACGATCCCTACCGTGACAACCCTTATCAACTGATCGATTCACTATCTGCTGATTGGAAGAAACAAAAATATGGCTTACAGCTTCAGGTCGCTACGCCGACATTTGCACATGATCGAATGAATGCGGGTATCCGTATTCAGTACGATATGCAGACCGGAGCTCGGCAGAAAGATCCACGGCCACTTGACAATACCAGTAACCTCAGCCTGTCGCCCAGCATCACGTATAAACTTGATGATCAAAATATCGTTGGGCTTACAGGACATTACCTTTTCTATAAAGAAGATCTGAGTATAGAAACAGTTGGAAAAAACCGTCAGTTTAATTTATACCGCTTATTAGGAGCCGGTGAGTACCAGAATAGTGCACCCTATATCTTAACGGTAGGTTATAATCGTACCTATGAAGGCCGCACATGGGGCGGAGCAGTGGATTACGTTCATCGCAGTGCCGGAAAACAATGGACAATAAACTTGGACTACCGCAATGGATACGAGGATGTCACAGATGGGAGCATCTACTTACAGCAAGCAGGAAAACACGCTTTTAAACAATATCAGGCATCTTCTTACTTCGATTGGAAAATAAATAGAACTTCCCATCAGATCGGAATAACGTGGACATTAAAAGACATGGACAATACGGAGTACCATCAAATACAAAACCCCGATACGAAACAGTATGAGACCGTATACTCCAGTATCATGAGCACCATGCTAAGAAACAATACCCGTCTCTCCTATTTATTGAGTAAAGAAAGAAAAGATGGACAGGTAGATTGGTGGTTAACAGGTACTGCCACTTATCATAGTCTCGATAATAGGTATGCCAACCCAAAGAACAAACAGCTGATCGATAAAATCAATCTGGATCTGAGCTTTGATAAACGCTATCCATTGTCAAACAAAAGAGCCCTGTCCCTGCAGCTTAAATCTGCCTATGACTTTCTTGTTCATGATGACATTTTGTACACCGACAAATCCTACTCCAGTAATTTTGTTGCCCATGAAGTATTTCTTCCCATGCACGATTACAACAAGGTCAATACCTGGACAAATGAAGCCCAAATCAAGTACCAGTTGAAACCCTTTGGAAAAAGAGAAAATCAGCTTTACATAAAAGCTACCGGACTGATCAGCAGCGCAATGAATAACAGCGGTATGATTCAAAAAGGAGACAACCGATACCTGACACAATTATCAATTGGCATTAATACATTTTAACTTACACTCAAAATAGATCTGTAAAAATAGACATGATGAATACCATTAAAATAAAAAAAGCAGTCTTACTGCTCAGTTCTTTCGCTGCCGTCGCCTATAGCTACGGCCAGGAATTGATCCGTCCATCTGTACAATCAAAAACAAGCTTTGCAATTGTTATTGACAGCAAAACTTTTGAAAGTGCACGTGCTGAAGTTATGGCTTATCGCCAATCCATCGAAAAAGATGGATTAGGTACCTACATCATAGCACATAACTGGGACAAACCCGAGCAGATCCGCGAGCAGCTTCAGCAGCTCTATAAAGGTAAGCAACCGCTTGAAGGAACAGTCCTAGTTGGCGATATTCCCATCGTCATGATCCGTGATGCGCAGTACCTGACATCTGCTTTCAAGATGAATCAAAAAATAAGATGGGATAAATCATCCGTACCGTCCGACCGATACTACGATGATTTTGATCTCCAGCTGGATTTCGTAAAACAAGATACAGCAAAAGGACGTACCCACTATTATTACTACAGTCTCAATGGTACATCGCCACAATACATCGAGATGGACATCTACTCTGCCCGTATCAAACCACCTGTTGAAAAAGGTGAAGATGCCACGCAAAAGATCAAGTCTTACCTCCATAAATTGGTAACATTGCGTGAAGAGAACAACCCGCTTAATGATATGGTAGCCTCTACCGGTCATGGCTATAACTCCAATTCGATGAACTCATTTGCAGGTGATGTACTGGCGCTGAAATCACAATTTCCAGATCTGTACAAACCCGGAAATTCCATCAAGTTTTTGAATTTCAGAAACGCTGACTTTATGAAATACAATTTACTCCGCGAATTAAAACGTGAAGGACTTGATTTCGCATTTATGACCGGACATGGAACAGCAACACTGCAATTGATCAATGGTTATCCATTAGCATCCAATCCACAGCCCTCTATGGAAAACGTTGGACGCTATTTACGTTCTAAAATTAGAGCTGCAAAAGAAGATGGAAGAGATGTCGAACAAGTAAAGGAAAATTTCAAGACCTCATTGGGAGTTTCAGATAAATGGATGACCAATGCCTTTGAAAAAGCGGTAATGGATTCAGACTCGGTTTTCAATGACAACTTGGACGTTCAAATATGGGATGTCAAAGATGCCGATATACAAGCACGATTGGTATACCTCAATTCGTGTTTGACCGGTTCTTTCCACCTGGACAATTACTTAGCGGGCTATTATCCCTTCTCGGACAATAAAAATGTTGCTGCCATTGCCAATAGTATTGGCGTATTGCAAGATTTGTGGCCAGCAGAAGCTGATGGGTACTTTGCAACATGGAGTCCGTGTAGGCAACTGGTTCAAACACATTGCTTATCTCGAGACCCATATCCTCGGCGACCCTACTTTTCATTTTACAAGTAAAAGAAGCCAAGAGCTCAATCATGCGATCGTTAGCGGAGGAAAAACGGCATACTGGAAAAATTTATTGAAAGAAAATGATGCCGACCTCCAGTCATTAGCTCTTGTTTATCTACAAAAACAGTTGCCCGAATCTGAGGTGGCGCAGATCTTAAAAAACACCTACTTTAACTCACCTTTCGAAACGACACGAATGCAAGCATTTGCATTGCTTAGAAACTTTGAAAACGAGCCATATTTTGAAGTATTACATGCTGCAAAAAATGATTCTTACGAATTTATCAGACGTAGAGCTGTCTATGATTTAGGAGAATTTGGTGGCGATGATTTTGCAAAAGATCTGATTGCATTCTACGTTAGTGACCCGCATTCCGAACGTATAAACTATCGATTGAGAACAAACATGACATTTTTCAATCCCGAATTGCTGAAAAAAGAAATTGAAAATCAAGTGCGTCAAAATAAGAGCATCTATAATGCAGCCAACTTAAGTGATCAGCTTTTGAAAGATATTGATTATAACAGCACCAAGGTAGAAAAAATGAAAGCCAACATACTCGACAAAAAACAGACCGAGAAAGAACGTATTGGCGAGATCACCACATTACGACTTTACCGTTTCCATCGTTTAGTACCCACGGTGCTCACGCTGATTGCAGATCCAACTGAATCCGAAACGATCCGCATCACAGCATTAGAAGCAATGAGCTGGTTTCCCCTTTCATATCAAAGAGAAGCCATCTTCACTACTTGCGATCAGCTCCTGAAGGACGATAAAGTTCCTCAAGCAGTAAAAGATCAAGCACTCAAGACTAAACATGTCATGAAAAAAGAAAAGAAGTAACATAAAAAAAAGAGCAGCCTGACAAAAGGCTGCTCTTTTTTATGCTCAAAAATTTATTTTGCAGGTCCGTGCGAATGTCCCATATCTGCGGGATTAATCATAATGTGTGCTTTGTAACTACCCTCATCCATCAACCATGGAATACCCGGAACAGTTGGTTTACTTGCCATACCTAGATCTGCAGCTTTCGCAAAAGGAACATACAGGACATAACGGCGTTTTGCATCGGCCATCTCTCCCGTTTCTTTATTAAGCTGTTCCAAAGAACCCCAATAAGCGTATAGCATCGTCGGCTGTTGTGGTATGATCAATTTACCAGCTTTAAATTCCTGTTCGCGAATATCATCGCGCTCTCTACGTTTTCCTTCCGCAATCAATGCTCTACCTCTAGCCATAAATGGTTCCAAACTTTTTGGATACGCATACGCGTATAGCATCGGAAGTTTATAATCTGGCGCTAAGCAGATATAATCATTGGTACCCGGTCTTAAAACAACAAACTTTCCTTCACTATCATAACCATATACTTGAGCCCCTTCTCTAAACTCGGTAGGTGCAGCCTGTACTGCTATCTTAATTTGAACTTCTGCAGGCAGTACTTCTCTTTTTGCTTTTTGTTGTGCCATGCTAAGACTTCCGCTACCAAGCGCTAACAACAATAGAACGATAATTTTCTTCATTTTTGTTTTGATATTTATGTAGATTGATTCTAAACAAAGATAAGATTTTCTACATAAAATCAGTGCTTATACCGGTTATAATTTATCGTTTTTTTAGCAGTTTAACAGTTGATAACTTACTTCTAGCCCGAAAGTGCCGAAATACAATAATATGTGCACGAAAATCAAAACTGCAATCGATCATAGGGCAGTATATTTGTAAAAAATTAGACTGATTTGAAACAATTGACCATATTCTTACTCCTGCTAACGTTCTTATTCCAGACGTTTAGTAGAATAGGTATGCTCGTTGATTACAAATTAAACACAAAAGAATATCTCAAATCGTGTGAAAACATTGATAAACCTACCATGCATTGTAAAGGTCAATGTGTGCTCATGAAAAAACTGAAGAAGCAGGCTGAAAAAGAAGCAAAACAGGCAACTGTTAACTTAGAACAGTTGGCTTCTATTCATCATCTTGATACCTTCGAGTTTCCAAAAAATAATCGCATAGCACGACGTATTATTAAGCACTACCCTCAAGAGATGAGCTATACTTTCCTTTTCGCAGAAACAATCTTCCACCCACCCCTCTTTTCCGCTTAATTGAACAAAACAATTGACATCATCTGTCATCAAAGACTTTTCATTTCACAGCATTAATTGATACCTGAACAGGCTATCCAGTACACGCTATTCATTATTTTGAATCGCTCCGCTACATCGTACTCATTTATGAGCTACAAGTGTTGCACAGGTTAGCCATATACAGAACCATTAATCATAACATCAACATAAATGTTATCAAAACATAAGCATATATTTCTTGGCTGTGCATCTATTGCGCTGTTCATGGGTATGGTAGGATGCGCATCATCTAGCCAAAATAAAGAACTGCCCATTTTAGGGGAGAAAGAAATCATTTCCACTTCAAAAGATGGTATTGCACAAAGTGATACAAGCTATCATCGTATACCCCAATTTCGTTTTGTGGATCAAGATAGTAACTGGATCAGCAATGAAGATTTAAAAGGTAAAATATATCTTGCCGATTTCTTTTTCACCCGCTGCCCTACCATCTGCCCGATCATGTCCAAACACATGCTTGAGGTAGCCAAACATTTTCAGAACGAGTCACGTTTTGCCATCCTTTCGCATACCATAGATCCAGATCATGATACGCCATCGGTTTTAAAAACCTATGCTCAAAAACTGGGCGCACCAGACCTATGGAAATTTGTCAATGGCCCAAAAGCAACAGTATATGACATTGCGGGAGCCGCAGGTTATTTCTCATTTGCCACAGAAAGCCCAGATGCACCAGGTGGTTTTGATCATAGTGGTGTATTTACACTCGTAGATGGAAAAGGGCATATAAGAGGTGTCTACAGTGGTATTGAGATGGACTCCGTAAAAGTTGCCATACAAGATATTCAACAATTATTGGATCAACGATAACTTACTTCAACAACATTAATAAAAACAATTATGAAGCGTATAATAAAAATAACCATCCTTTACATCACATTAATTCTAGTACAGACATCTTTCTACGGCTGCAATAATATGACGAAATCAACTGCAACACAGTCAGAAAATAAACATGCTTCAAATAGCATAGATCTTTCCAATATGATCATGCTTGGAGACACAACCTTTGCAGGTCATCAAGTATCACTCTGGACACCAGATAGTCTAACCAATAAATTTGAAAGCCTATACTTGAGATTAGAAGATGGAAAAGGAAATCCAATAAATGACCAGGAAGTAAATTACGAAATCACAATGGATATGGGAATGATGTCCCATGGTGGACCTTATGACGCTCTAGTCAACAAAGGAAACGGCATTTTTCAAGCTGATATGGTATTTATCATGGCCAATATGAAGGATATGGGGAGAGGATGGTTATTCAAAACTTTACTCAAAGGAAAAGATAAAACAGATACCTTGACTTTTGCCCTCCCAGTACAACAAGCGACTATACCCCGCACTATAGCTACAGGAACAACGGCAGATGATCGCGTATTCGTATCCTGTTTAATTCCTAATGAGGTCGAATCAGGTAAGCACAATATCGAATTTGCCTTACACAAAATGGACAAAGAGACCTTCACCAATCTAGATGGATATACCATAGCAATAGAACCTTTTATGCCTGCTATGAAACATGGCTCTCCAGAGAATAAAGATGCTGAAAGCAAGGGAAATGGCCGTTATTCCGGCTTAGTCAATTTCACGATGTCTGGAGACTGGGTTATCAAAGTTAAGCTTTTGAAAAATGGGGAAACAGTATCACAAGATAGTTTGGTCTATCCTATCAAAATCAAATAAAAGCGATTAAAAATTTAACAAAACAAATTATAACATAATAAAATGAAAAACTATTCAAAAAAGGGAGCATTAAGCCTATTTTCCTGCATCCTATTATTGACAGCATGTGAAAAAGAAACAATTGTTCAAACTTCGGTTGATTCTGGCCCAGGAAGTACAACATTGGTTTTTGATGCACGATATGGTGACGCTGACTTCGAATTGAACAAAGCATATGATTTTAAACTCAGCAATGCTACTGGTCAGTTTGATCTAAAATATGAGTTCAGCCAACTGCGCTACTGGGTGAGCAACTTTCGTTTAGTCAATGCTGCTGGCGAAGAATTCAAAGTACCAGAATCCTACTACCTCATCGAAGAAAATGTCGAAATTCCTGTACAAGAGGGATCATTTGACAAAAAATATCCTGCAAATAAAAGAGAACAGGTGCAGATAAGTTCTATACCAGCAGGTGATTATACTGCTATAAAATTTGCTGTCGGAGTAGATTCAAAATACAACGATAATTTAACCCTACGTGCTGGCGAATTATCCTCCTTAAATGGTATGGCTTTTGAAAATTGGATGTGGTTCACCAGTTATAAGTTTTTTGTGGTAAATGGAAAAATGACCTGGGTAAAAGCAACTCCGGAAGCTCCTGCTTCACAAACATTCTTTTGGGACTTCGCTTCAAACAATCTCTATACGGAGAAAGAAATTAAACTAGATAAAGCGATCACTATTAATGCGCAGATGAAATCAAATATCAACTTAGAATTGGATGTCAAAAAAGTAATCGATATCGAAAACCCATGGTCCAACAGGTTGATCAGCGCATCCAAAAAGGAGCTCATGACACAGTTAAAAGACAATCTGCTTACCAAGGCCATCACCTTAAAAAGCACAAGTTCGACTGCTATAGCAAAATAATATGATGATAGGCAAAGGACTAAAAGTAGGAGTTTTCACAAGCATAGTATTAAGCTTGTGCACGATCTCATGTAGTAAAGTACAAGTGGACAATCCGCAACCGGATCAAACTCCTACTCCTTTGATGCTAAAAGTCCCGGGCCATTTTCCGGCACCAACAAAGATGCTCGACAACCCCCTGACGGTTGAAGGAGTAAATCTAGGTCGTCATCTTTTTTATGATCCCTTGTTATCTGCAAATATGCAGGTAAGCTGTGCAAGCTGTCATCACCAAGAACGAGCATTTGCAGATGGAGTGGCACTTACGGCTGCAGGTGTATCAGGAAAAACACTTGAGCGGCATTCTCCGACATTGATTAATCTAGCATGGGCTGATCAAGGATTTTTTTGGGACGGTGGTGCAACAAATCTAGAATCACAGGCCTTTGGACCGCTTACACATGCCGATGAAATGGGAATGTCCTTAGTCACTCTGGCCAACCGGCTGATGGCTAGTGAATTTTACGTCAACTTATTTCAGCAAGCTTTTAATGAAAAGCCATCAGCACAGGGTGCCGCAAAAGCATTGGCGCAATTCCAGCGAACCTTGATATCGGCCAGTTCACGTTATGACAGTTATCGAAGTGGGCAAGATTTGAAAGCCCTTTCCGCAGGGGAACTACGTGGAATGCATCTTGTAAAACAAAAATGTGGGACATGCCATAGTGGTGAACTGTTCACCGACAATGCTTTCCATAATAACGGTATTGACGATGACTTTACCGATGACTCCAACGAATGGATACATCGCGGACGTTATCGCATATCTTTTAATCCAGTAGATCTCGGAGCCTTTAAGACACCAACACTAAGAAGCGTAACACGCTCTGCCCCATATATGCACGATGGAAGATTTACATCGCTTGATCAGGTATTACAACATTACAGATCCGGTATTAAGCATAGTCCGGTCACAGACCGACTTCTTTACGATCAAAATGAAAATCCTGGCATAGCAATGAGCGATAAAGAAATGACAGATATAAAATCATTTCTAGAAGCATTGACAGACGATATATTTTTAAATGAAATAACTTTTTCTAATCCAAATAAGAAATGAAAAAAGACAAAACAAATGTAGGCAGTAGAACCGTTCTTACAGCGATGATAATCCTGCTATTAACAATAACAGGAGCATGTAGTAAAACTGAATCACCTACCCCCGATGAGGAAAAAACTGGACAATTCTCTATCGAATTTGACAATATAATGGGCGAAGAAACTTTGAGTTTCGAACCCCGAGTTTATAAAAATGCGAAAGGAGAATCCTTTAGAATTAAATTGTTGCAATATTTCATCAGCAATATCAAGCTCTATAAAGCAGACGGCAGCAGCTATACAGTACCTCAGGATGACAGTTATTTTTTAGTCAACGCAGCTGATCGTACCACACGTTTCACCAAAGTAAAAGTGCCAGAAGGCAACTATGAAAAAGTTGAATTTGTCATCGGTGTAGACAGTGCAAGAAGTTCGATGCCTGTAGAAAAACGAACTGGCGTACTATCCTTTAATCCAGAAGAAGGTCACGAAGGAGGAGGTATGTACTGGGGATGGAACAGCGGTTATATCTTCTTTAAGATGGAAGGTTACTGCGATTTGATCTCCGACAATCAACAGGGAGATCCCACTGGAAATAAACAGTTCAAATACCATATCGGTGGGTTTGGAGGTTACAATGCCCCCACCTTGAACAATATCAAGACCATTACAGTCGATCTGAAAAATGCAGGAACAGCACAAGTGAGAGAAGGTTTACGCAGTAACGTCCACCTATTTGTCGATATCATGAAAATATTCAATGGTCCACACACCTTCAGTATTGTGGAGCATCCCAATGTCATGTTCAGTGAATACAGTGTGAATATTGCAAACAATTTCCCGCATTTTTTCACACATGATCATACCGAAAATTTTGTGAAAAGTGAAGATGAATTATAACTGATGAAAAAAATATTTGTGCTAATTGGAATTGTTGCCCTCGTATGGGCATGCAAAAAAGGTGAAGACTCAATTCCTGAACTCTTCACAGGCTTCTTGAAACCAAGTAATTTTCCTGAGCCAACTTATAATTTTTCTAGAAACATGATTACAAAAGAAGGCTTTGAATTGGGCAAGCGTCTTTTTTACGAACCGCGCTTATCCCGTAACAATACCGTTGCCTGTGGCAGTTGCCACATCCAGTCTGCAGCATTTACCCATCATGGTCACGATGTGAGTCACGGTATTGATGATCGGCTAGGCATACGCAATCCTATGCCTATAATGAACATGGCCTGGCAAAAAGAATTCTTTTGGGACGGAGGCGTCTTTGATTTAGATCTTGCGGCAGTCAACGCGATCACAAATCCTGTTGAAATGGATGAAACAGTACCCAATGTGCTTAGAAAATTAAGAGCACATCCTGATTATCCTGCGCTATTTAAAAAAGCCTTTGGGACAGATGAAATAACCGATGCACGCTTTTTCAAAGCCCTATCGCAATACATGTTAATGGCTGTAAGCAACAATGCTAAATACGATCATGTGATGCGCAAAGAAGCAGGATATGCCTTTACAGAACAAGAACAAAAGGGCTATCTTTTTTACCAAAAAAACTGTTCATCCTGCCACAACGAGCCCCTGTTTACCGATAGAAGCTACCGCAATAATGGACTTTCTCCTAATCGAGCTAACGACACCGGTCGAGATTCTGTGACCTTAAATCCCGTCGATAGATATAAATTTAAAGTCCCAAGCCTTCGTAATATTTCCTATACCGCACTTTACATGCATGATGGGCGCTTCCTGACCTTAAATCGGGTTATCGAACATTACCGGACAGGAATGGTTGATTCCCCTACCCTTGACCCCGTTTTTAGACAAGCGGATGGATCGTTAGGTATAAAAATGAGCGATACTGAAAAAGATAATCTGATAGCATTTTTAAAAACCTTAGATGACCGAGATTTCTTGACCAATAAGCTATTGGCAGAACCCGAAATAAATTCGGGCTTTGTTGTCAATTGATCATTTGATTTTCAAGCAGCATTGGTCCTCTTCTTACATTCCTATACCGGATTTAAAAAATAGATCAACGGTAAGCAGAGATGAAAAGCATATACAATTTTCGACATATTATCATAAAAACAGCGACAAAATGAATACATATAAACACCTTAAAAAAAATACGATATACGGTCTATTGACCGTATTAGCATGCGGACTGATGATCCCTATCTCAAAAGCATGTGATATCTGTGGATGTGGTGTCGGCAGTTATTACATTGGTATTTTACCAGACTTCAATAAACGCTTTATTGGGCTTCGCTATCAACATAAATCGCTTCTCACACACTTAGGACCTACCGGCAATCGCACGCCTATTACCGCCGATGAAACCTATCAAAGCATGGAAATGTGGGGTGCATGGAATATCGGTCAGCGCTGGCGGGTAATGGCAATTTTGCCTTATAACTTCAACACGCGTACTATAAAGGGCAGCGGAGAGCAGGGGAAGAAAAATGGAATGGGTGATGTCGTAGCAATGGGCTATTTCAAAATATTTGAAGAAGCGAAAGGCACTGCATCCAATAAAATGCTCGTCCACTCGCTATGGATAGGCGCAGGTGTAAAAGCACCTACGGGCAAGTACGATGCAAGCGAACGTAGTAATGCAGCACAGGACTCGCCAAATAACTTTCAATTGGGTACCGCCAGTACAGACTTTATGTTCAATCTTGCCTATGATGTAAGGCTGATGGATCTAGGTCTGAATGTCAATACCACATACAAATTGAACACGGAAAACAAATACGATTACAAATACGCCAATAAATTCACTGCCAATGCACTCGCATATTATAAATTTAATATACGCGATAAGGTACGTATAGCACCTAATGCTGGTGTCACTTATGAGACACAGCCACAGGATGTCGTCTTTGGAAAATATGATGTCTCACAGTCTGGCGGAAACTCTACCACAGGAATTATAGGTATAGAAGTCAATATTGGAAAAATATCATTCGGCGGTAACTATCAATCCCCTTTAAGCCAAAATCTTGCTGGCGGTCGTGTAGAAGCTGGCGATCGGTTTCTTACCCATTTGTCCTACAGCTTTTAAAAAAGCAAAAAGATTGTCTTAAACTCTAAAAAAATAACATACTATGAAATCTATTAGCTCAATATCCATACTCGTATCATGCTGTATATTCAGCATGATTGCATGTAATGCTAACAACTCTGCAGACTCAGGTGCAGAAAAAACCGAACCTGCTGTTGAAGAACCCACTCCAGTAACGCTTCAAGTAAATGATTTTCTAAAAGAAGGAAATAAAGGTGTAGGCGGCATCACGAGTTTTGAACACAAGCCATTCGATCAAAAGTTAGCCGATGAGGGCAATAAATTATTCATTGTCAAGTGTACGATGTGTCATGAAATCAAGGAAGATAAAATAGGTCCAGCACTTTATGGCGTCACAAAAAAAAGAACGCCAGAATGGATGATGAACATGATCTTGACCCCTGATAAGATGCTAGCAGAAGATGCAGATGCAATAGCACTCAGCAAATCTTACGATGGAGCAATGGCGGCTCTAGGGTTAAACCCTCAAGAAGCAATCGCAATTCTGGAATACCTGAGACAAGAAGATTCGAAATAGCAATCGATTATCGTGATCAAAAATAGCATAAAGTTCCAGGCGCTATTCCGTCCGATAAAACTATTCTGAATGAAAAACTTTAATTAAAAAATACCAGGATCATCAACTAAAATTATGGGATAACGATGATCCTACTATTTATAATGCGTAAAAAATAAGTACCTTTATCTTAAAAGGTACTTATTGCTATAAAAATACTTTCTAATACAGACCTTTGATAAACTCATAATCTTTATCTAGCACATTTTTATCATCTTGAAGATTCCTGTCCTTCTTTAAATAAAGAAAACACATTGTTATATTAATAACCTGCAATGAGATAATGAAAAATGAGACTAAAATAGCGATAGACCCCAATACCATATTGAGGTGTCCTTCTTTGTACCAATAAAAACCTGTGATACCGAGTATAATTACCAAAATTGAAATTAAGTATCTTGTCTTTGATTGCGGTATAATCTTTTTCATTAACAACCTATTCTAATTAAACATATTTTTTAAACATTAAAGTTTACAGCTCTTTAATAAGCAAGTTAAAGAGCTATAAATGGATTCAAATACTATCCATTGACCAAACAATAGCCAAATAATACCACCCACACAGTAACCACTAAAATATCGATTAAGATACTCTGATCTCCCGAAAGAAATGAGTGCTGAAACTCACGAAATTTAAGTGAAAATCTTTTGAGAATATTCATACTACTTGATTGACATAATATATTTAGCAATCTCAGTCAAATTATCCTGACTTAACTGCGGAAAACCTGGCATCTGTGGCATGTCTGCCCTTTTTTTCCCTGGAGAAACAATCCATTTTTTCAATTCAGCATCTTTACCTTTATAAATCGAGGACATTTCTTTTACAGGAGGACCTACTAATTTTTCAAAGGGTTTATGGCATCCGCCACAATTTTGTTGAAATAATGCAGTACCCTTGGCTAAATCACCCAAAGCAGGATCCAGTTCCAGGCCCTCCTCTTCAACAGGATTTTCACGAGCTTCACGACTCATTTCTCGAAATTCCGCTGTACGTTCATGCATTAATTTTTGATGCTTTTCAAGTGCATTTTGACGATAGAATTGTCGGCTACTACCGTAAAATACCATAAAGAGACCTATACTTGCCACGATCTTCCAAAAATCGCGATCTATGCCTATATTATCAGCCTGTAGAGATTTCCAAACCCACCACAAGGAGATAATAAGTAAACTACCTGCAGCCACCATTAACTGGATTATTTCAAACCGCATACCTTTTGCAGGAAGTGTAAACAAGACCAGTATACCGAAAAGAATCTGCATACCGAGGCCAATTATAGCAATTGAGTAGCCTATTTTTTTAAGTTCTAAGCGTCCTATTGATTTATAGATTGTTTGCACATCGTAATGCTTACGTCCGTTGTACCAAACAATAAATACACCAGTGACTGTTAAACAGGCCCCTAAAAATTCTAAATATCTAGGAAATACATTAGGCAAAATCAGCGCAGACAGAAACCCTTTTACTGTGCCCCATTTTTCTGGGAACATCATCAAGTTGACATTGGTAAGGAAGATCAGTGGTATAAACAAGAAAATGACAACAGACAGTCCGATAATAGCGATATGTAAAGATTTATAATTAGCCATCGCTGTCCAAGTATATTTATGGAGATAGGTCAGTAAAAATGCAATGGTTACTAATGGAATAATCAATATCCAAGCAATCCCAGTCAATGAATTGGCTGTATAAAAATAAACAGTATACAACGTATTTATACTTAATAAAGGCGCAACTCCAAGTACTACAGCAATGCTTTTATTGACAGTGATGGTTTTTGCAACTTCAAAAGCAAATATATCATAATCTCTGTTCTTTCGGCCTTTTATTTCTGCCCATAACGTTACGATACTCCCTCCAACCATAAGATTTACAAAAATAATATGCAATAAAAAAGAGAATATAAGAATGGTGATGAGCAACCATTCAGGTAACGGTAAGTCTAGAGGAATATCCTTAGGTATTGGGGTATTTGTTTGTAGTGACATAATTTATTTATTGTTTTGGCTATTCTTATTTGCTTCTAATTGTTTTTTTTCTGCAGATCAGAAACAATAGTTTCCATACTATTCAACGGGTTGATGGATACTCCATCCTCTTGGGCACCAGATAACGATTCACCAGACTCCTGCAATTGTTGAATATAAGCAACTTAGCGCGTCCAGTTCTTCTTTGTTCCCCGGAAATGGAGGCATAAAGGATCGTCCTTGATGCATATTAGGAATATAACCGGCCATAGAAGTAACATCGAGCACCTTATCTTTTCCGTACATCTTTTCGAAAACGTCGACTATAGAATTAATACCATTAGTGGTGTGACATCGACTACAGGTCAACATAAAGACAGTACGTCCTACGGCAATCTTATTTTCAGGTGTAATCTCATAAATGGGCGTATAAGTAGCATGCTTCAATATGCCATCCCTTTTATACAATGGATAATCCTCTTCAAGCAGTAAATTAGAATACATGTAATTACCGATGACAAACGGCTTTCTTACAAACTCCCGTACACGTTCGAAAATACCTAAGAAACCAAATATGAATAAGCAGGGAATTAGAACCATTAAAAAACTCACTTTACCTGGCTTCCACCGCGCGAATATTGCCAAGATGACCGATAAGAAGCTCGCTCCTATAATAAAATACTTTAACAGGTCGTAATACTGTTCAAAATCCATTGAACCTACCGCAGTACTCATGTTCGCTTTCATCGCTTCTGGCATTACGTTC
Organism: Sphingobacterium sp. MAE; assembly: GCF_056711605.1. Classification (NCBI taxonomy): domain Bacteria; kingdom Pseudomonadati; phylum Bacteroidota; class Sphingobacteriia; order Sphingobacteriales; family Sphingobacteriaceae; genus Sphingobacterium; species Sphingobacterium sp. MAE. The sequence goes on from NZ_CM160044.1 coordinate 2,733,516, forward strand.
CAGTAATAAATGGCACCAGCTATTGTAAATGGTACCCAAAAGAGCACCCATTTACCCGCATACTGAATCGCTAATTTTCGATTTGGATCATTCTTTTTAGTAAAAATTGTGGTCAATAGCATACCAAAAACACCTCCCATAAGCATAGCCGTTGGTGTTCGGAAACAAAGTTGCGGAAGGTAAATGGGATTGGTAAACCCATTGAATAGACTTTTTTCGGTATTCCAGTTGCCAGGATCCATCATAAAACTCAATATAGACACGATAATAACCATCGTTATCCATGACGCAATACTGAGAAAAGCTCCAAATCTGATATGTTTTAACTTCGCATTTAAACTCCGATTTGCATTTTTCCAAGTTAAATAGTAGATCATGATAAGCACGACTTCGGTAACAAAAGTTAACCATTCGGTAAACCAAGCCCAATAAAATACACGGATCAAACTTCCAATCGAACTTGGGCTCACGAGCGCGACTGAAAACCAGATACCCACACCTGTCATCGCGCCTACAGTAGTCGTAATGATAAATGCAACCTTCATTTTATTATAAATAAGTTGATCCCACTTTGGATCAGTAATGAGATCCGATGATGAGTTTTTGACTCCTTTAAATTCGAGCCAAGTAATGTAGGGAATAAATCCAACTGCCAAACCATGGTTGATCATCACATGGACAATCGCTATCGCAGCAATTAAAAATCGGTCATTTAGCCAGTCTAAATGAAACATTGGGAAATCCATATCTCTTCTTTTTTTTATAAATTTCGTAAGAAGGAAAGGTTAAACAATAAAATTAGCATGCTAATCATTTCGCTTTTCACATGCCTAAATATTACTTTTCGGACGAATTATATACATTAACGAATGACCGAAAGTAAGTGCTAATAAAAAATGACCGAAACAAAAAAAGGGATGAAATATTGATCAGTTTCATCCCTTTTCTGTACTGCAAAATGGTTACTGCGTTTTCCTAAATTCTTCAGGACTTACACCATATTTCTTTTTAAAGAAAGTAATAAAATAGGATACATTTTCAAAACCAAGTTCAAAAGAGATCTCCGAAATATTCTTATAGGTATGAATGAGAAGGCGCTCAGCCTCCATCAGTACGCGCTCCCGTATCAGTCGACCAGCAGATATCCCTCTCCTTTCCTGACACAAACGATTGAGATAATTCGTTGAAATAAAAAGTTGATCAGCATAAAATGAAGGCAAGCGTTCATGAGCAAACTGCTCGCTGATCAAGCGTTCAAAAGAGATCACCTTCTCCTCTTTTTCATTTTTCGGTATTTCAGTTCCTTCAATATTGACATTTCGACTGAGTGTTCCCAAAAAAATATTTAAGTAGGAACGCAGTATATTTTTAGCGTCTGGATGGCTAAATAAATACTCGCGATGCATTGTTTCTAAAATCATTGGCCAACCTAACTGCTGTTCAACAGCAACATTTTGGGGTTGCATCTTTTGCGTTTTTAAAAATGAAAAATGATGCAGTACATTATCGTTGTACCGTTGCGTAAAAAAATGCTCTTCAAATAAAATAACCCAACCCTCTTTTTGATCATTTTCTGTCAACAAACTCAATACGGTACTAGGACTGAAAAACATTACTTGTTGTTGCTGTAATTGACAGTTATATTTGTCAATATTCAACGTAATAACTCCTGATGTTAAATAAATAACCGAATAAAATGTTCTTCGATTTGGTAGATACAGATTGTGAAGACAACTATAGTCATCTTTTAGATTGTATACAATTAAGCCAATGTGATCTGGATCAATATTGTTTAATGATATTGTGTTTATATTTTCTGTTTTTATAACCATAATTAATGTAATTGCAAAGTGAGATAATCGACTATACAAAAAACATAATGGGGGGTTTAAAAATATAACGCTCTATACCAACTAAGACAATATAATTATCAAAAAACAAATGCATCTTGGAGGATTCAATTGTATAAGAAGTAGCTTCTACCCCGAAATAGGTAAGAGGAAAGTAGATATGTAGATCAATTTGCTTGACTTTTGCGCTCGCATCGGTCTGTCCTCGCTCCATTTCAACCTGTTTTTCCACATAACAAAACCCACTGCAGGTTACAGCCGGCTCAAACCGATTTATGCATAATTGGGTTGTAATATAATCCTTATTGAGCTCAAAACCCATCCATATCCAAGCACAACTTGTCGCTTGGAGCAAAATAGCAAAGACAATTAAGAGGGATAAATGAGCTCTCATTAAAAATTTAATAAAGAATAATAGCTTAGAGTCTTGAATATAAAATATCAAGCACTAAGAAACCGAGATGTTAAAAAAATAGCTGTAGGTATAAAACACTTTTAGCCAATAAGTCGAAGAGTTGAGGGGGAATTAACAGATTGGTGGTCGCAAAATACGATCGATAGGACTAAACGTATAATGTGAATAGCACGTATCAAAATTTACGTTGGCAATATTATCTTCTAAAATAGTGGGCATATTAATCAACGTAGATGGTATTAAAACAAAGGGTTGCGCTTCCTTTATTTTATTTTCTATATTTTTCTTTTCATCTTCTCGCGCTTTTTTCATTTTCTTCATCAATACACAAGTGCCCTTACAATGCAATTGCGGGGCATCTCTATTTTCACAAAGATATTGCGCTATATAATCACGATTGATATAAAAAGCACTTACCATAACCACCCCCCAGCATGCCTGAAACAGCAGGAGGACAGAAAGGAAATATAAAAGTACTCTTTTCATAAAGTTCAAATATACGCTATTTTTAAGCAATTTAGAAACATTTTGACTTAAATCGCAGTACTTTTTTCAGGTACTTCAGCAAATGTTTAAAATCTATATAGCCTACTTCTATAGATACTTATTTTTGTTATTAATTATCGGACAGAATTTGCATCACTAAATTAAAATCTGAACTCAGAACTAATCCTTCTGGAGATTTATTTTCAATAATTAACTTATATGTCCCTTCATTTAAAGAATCATTTTTCTTAACCTGGATTACTCCAGTAAGTGGATCAATAGAAAAAATCGTATTACTATCATTAAAACTATTATCATTTAATGTGATGGATTTTATACTAAATGCTCCTTTAAAACGTCCAGGATTGACCACTGGAGCATCAGATTTAAATGAGTTACCCAAAGGGATAACAAAACGATTGTAAATGATCGTTAAGTCAAAGTCCTTATAATAGATCCCATAAAACAGTTTAGGTGCTGGCAATATGGATAACTTAAGATCTCTTTCTGCCAATTTATAACCGTTTTTAAGAAGTAACGGTCTTAGTGTATATACCCACTCCTTGTTTTTTTTCGGATCTCCGGCTTTATCGGACACCACAATTTGATTATTGACAACATTTATATGCTCATCTTTATTGCCATATGAAGGATCAAATTGGAAAGTTGCACCTTCCATATTGAAGTTATCCAATACCAGATCAAATGTATTTTGCGGATCGTTATATAGGCAATATGGAGTCAATATCGCTGTGGCATTTGGTTCATTTTTTAAATAAAGCTGAGCAGGATTCACAATCAGTTTAATTTTTTTTGAAAACCCCTTTAAACCATTCTCAGTTTTAGAAGTGATTATAATAGGGTAATTTTCTGGAATCGTATTCTGAAATTCGGACGAAAACATATTGTTGGGATATAACTTTCCGGAATAAATAGATAATCCTTGAATGCTCACGGTCAAATGTTATCGACTGTTTTATTAGATCCAACAAAGAGTGATCTTTATCAACCTGCTGGCCAGGATGATCTACAGTTATTTCCAGCGAAATATCATCGGCGCTATACTCTTCAGGAAGCTGATAAGACAAGGTATCACCAAAAGTGACGGAAACAGCATCGGGTATAGGTAATGGCGGTAGATAGCCATTGACTATCGTATCCTTACTACAGGATATCGCGACTAAACAGAATAGCGTCATTACCCCTAATTTTAATAGCGATAACGTTTTAAGATTGCACATTTTTTTTCAATTAAAAATAAAAAATAGTTGATTTACGTAAATCAGATTCAATCGCAAAATTATACGCTTTTAAAGTATATAGATTTCGGTTTTCGTGCACATAGTTCTATTTTTCAAATCGATGCATAGATTGTTCAAAAACACTTGATGTGGTCTTTACCGAAATGTCTTTCAACTAACCAAAACGGCTATTTTTCTACGACTCGCCAATAATTGCTATCACTACCCATCTGACGATATTCATGCCTATATCTAAAATAAAAAAACAATATAGTATCGCTTAAAAACTATGTTTTATCCATCTGCAGATAAGACTTCTGTATAGGAAATCCCCTTATTTTTTACATACCATGTTGTGCATGCGTTTTTTGTAACTTCATCATGCCAAAATGACTATCTTCTTCCAACACCTCATTATTTAAAATAATAAAACTCAGAAAAGGATCCATTAAAATGGATCCTTTTCTGAGTTTTATTAAACGGTGCATGCACTATATTTTTAACAAACCTATGCTGACAAATATTCTTCAGTATCCTGAATTTTAGCATAGAAAAATGTTAATGCCGCTAGAAAAGCATGATGTACATCAGCAGCTTTTACATACTGGCCATTGATTTCTAGGTCACGAGTTGCACAGGCATCACTGATTACAGTACAATCAAACCCAAAATCAAATGCAGCGCGAGTACCAGCATCTACACACATATGGGTCATCATACCTGTAATCACAAGTTCAGTAACATTGTTCTCTTTCAGATATGCTAACAGATCAGTGTCACGAAAACTATTTGGATAATGCTTGGTAATTACTTTTTCGCCTTGCAATGGCTTTACATTATCGTGTATTTCAACACCACTGGTACCAGGTGCAAAAAATGGTGCACCTTCTGGAGATACATGCTGTACATGTACTACAGTCAAGTTCTCTTTTCTAAAGTGCTTAAGCAATTTTTTTGTATTTTCACTAGCAGGAATAGGGTTAACCAATTCCATAGCACCATTTTCAAAATAATCATTTTGAACGTCTATAATAATCAAAGCTTTACTCATAACTATTTTATTTATATTATTCTTCAAATTTAACGCTAAACTTAGGTCTAACTTATACCAGAATGAATTATTAAACTACCATTTTGATAAATAAACATTTAACCACAGCATCAGTTAGCAATTAAAGTATCGGTAATATTCCTGGTTCAATAAAAATAAACGGGCTGAAAAGTATTCTGTTTGGTTAACCAATTTTTATTTTAACAGTATAGCCTCTAAAGAAATATCAATCTTAAGAGCATTGCCGACCGGACACATTTCCTTGGCTTTCTGTGCAAAAACTTGGAACTGTTCTTCAGCTATTGCAGGAATTTTAGCTTGTAATGTCAAATTGGAATTGCTGATAACATTGTTGCTTATCACCAGCGAAATACTTGTCTCAATAGTGTCGGCAGAAAGTCCGTTTTCTCCGAGGATATAAGCCAATGTCATTGTATAACACGAAGCGTGAGCAGAAGCCAGCAATTCTTCCGGATTGCTAAAACTGCCATCATTTTTAGCGTAAGAAGGTTTAAATGCTATGCTATTCAATTTCGAATTTTCAATATCCAATTGTCCGTTTCCCTGTTTAAAACTTCCTTGCCAAACGGCTTTAACACTTGTTTTCATAAACTTAATTTTAATAAAATTTTATAGTACAAAGTTACCGGCTCTTAGAATTTCATACAATGGATATTGGGCACATTGTATAGGACATTTTGCCCATTCTTTAGTTTTTGCTTTGTATTTTTCTAAATTCAATAGGTGATTTTTCTGTTTGTATTTTAAAAAAACGGACAAAATAAGATTGGTCATCATATCCAAGCTGGACAGCAATCTCCTTTACCGTAAGATCTGTATTGGCAAGCAATCGCGGGGCACAAAATGCGCCCATCATATTTTCCATATAGATTGTAGATTCGATTTTAAATTATTTAAGATATCACTTACCAAAAAAATCATCATCCACAGACTGGTCATCTGAAAATGTCCAAACCTGAATTATTTTTCCGTCTTTTACTTCGAAAAGGTCAAGACCGCCCAAATCCATAACTTTAGTTTCCGTTTTTGCGGTAAACCAAACTGGAACTGCAATCAGATTTCCACTTTCCAACATCTTTCCGTTGGGTTTCACAACCATATTCCCCGATGTGTGACTCATTATGCCCTGAAACATTTGGATAATTTCACTGAGATTATTCTTCAATCCGGCAAACTTATTGTCTCCCGGCTGACACCATCTAGTTTCTGGCGTAAATGATGAAAGTGCTTTTTCTAATTCACCCTTGCCCAATGCCTCAAAGTATGATGCAACAACTTCTTTCGCTTCCATATATTGGAATTTAATAACTATTTAATGAAATAATTTTTATTATCATGAGCCCATTGCGCTAACGAAGTCATTTCCACTGGAAGTTTTTCCAAGATTTCATTCATTTTCGAATTAAACTTAGGTGGAAATTCAGTTGCGTTCTGAAGATTCTCGTAATATGCTGCAACACTAGCTGCACCTGCTTCTCCCACAAACGGTTTTAATATATCACCAAATTCATTAGGTTTTTGAGGATAATACACAATTTCTTCATCTACTCCCTTAGAAAACTGCGTCGCCAGATCATTCCCTTTTAGGTTTTCCATACCACTGATTTTGAAAGCATCTGCTTTTAAATCAACATTATAAATAGCTTCAACGACAAAAGCGCTCACATCTCTAGAAGCAATCCACCCAATTGGCATGGCCTCAGGAGTAGGATAAGCCAATTTTTTCTCATTTGTTATAAACGGTGCACAAAATGCACCCATCATATTTTCCATATAGATAGTAGGTTCGATGATAACATAGTCCACTCCACTATTTTTCAAATAATCTCGAACATCCAATTTCACGTCATCTACCGGAGAACCTACTTTTTGAGACTCTAACCAACCACTTGTATTCCAAACAATTTTACTAACTCCATTTGCTTTCGCTGCATCAATCACATTTTTTGAATATTGTAAACCATCAAATGGATTCGGCAATGAAACAGGAATCATAAAAGCAATAGCATCAATACCTTGCGTAATTTCTAGGATTTTGGCTGCGTCATTCAGGTTTGCCAATACCGGTGTTGCACCTGCTTGAGTTAATTTTTCAAAACTTTTTTCTGAACTGGTCGCAGCAAATACTTCTGCACCTTTTTTCTTCGCTTCGCCAATTACATTGAACTGTTGTGAGCCCGTAGCTCCAAATACTAAAATTCTCATTTGCTAATATTTTTTTTCTATATCTTGATCAAATCTAATAATTAACTTACTTTTGCACAAGTACTTACCAAATAGTTTGGTACTTACCAAATGGTTAGAATAGCTGAATATCAATGGAAAAAAAATTAAAATCAACTGCTCCTTGTGACGAGAGGTGCCCTGTAAGAGCGTCATTATCTCTGTTGGCTGGAAAATGGACACTGATGATCCTGTTTCAGATCAACGAAAATACAGTGCGGTATGGCGAACTAAAAAGAACAGTGACCGGCATCAGTGAAAAGATGCTCATTCAAGAATTAAATATGCTGGTTGAGAATAAATTGGTGATTAAAAAAGTATATCATCAAGTTCCTCCCAAAGTGGAATATACACTAACTGAATTAGGATTGAAAACCCTGCCCATAGTTGATCAACTGGCTCAATTTGGTCTGGAAAATTTAGTTTAAGAATAAATTTAGAGATCACGACTACCATAGACGGAGTAAAAGGAAGTAATTTAATTCATTTTTACTAAAAAAAAGACCCCTATGCATGTTTACAATAACAAGTACAGGGATCTTCTCATTTATACATAGTTGATACTTGACTACAACTCATAAAATTGTCCATCATCTGGAACCAATACTTTCTCCGAGATATTTTCATCAGCAAGAAACTGCTTTAATTCTCTTCGAGATAATGTATTATGGTTTACACCCTCCATATGGCTTACCACCAAAGTTGCCTCAGGAACAGTCTCATGCACCTTTTTGATATCTAGTTTACCCATGATCAATGGGCCACCGCCAACGAACTGATTGTCACCTCCGTTTACAACTACAATGTCAGGAGTATGTCTTTCAAGTTCCTGCTGTACTCCTTCATACCAAACTGAATCTGTAATGAAGTACAATGTTTTTTCTTCAATGTGCTTCATGACAAATCCATGTACATTTCCTGCTAATTTTAATGTTTCTCCAAATCCGTGCTGGGCCTGGGTCTGAAATAATTGAATTCCGTCTATCTCAGTTCCATCAGTAAGTACATCAACATTTGTGAAACCGGCAGATTCAACTTCCTTTTTATCAGCAGCATCCTGAACATAAATTTTTATATGTTTAGGTAGGATTTTTTTTGCAGCATCATCATAATGATCATAATGCAGATGACTTAAAAATACGGCATCCAGATCTTCTAACAGCTCATCTATTGATACTGGTAGTTCTACTAAAGGGTTATTACGCTCATCACCACTTGCGGGATGTGGAAAAGCAGGTAATGTTCCTTTATCGGATAACATTGGGTCAATTAAAAATTTCTTACCACCATAATTAACAACCATTGTTGCATTTCTAATTTGTTGTAATTTCATATCAATTTATTTAAATGTGTCCTTCTAATTCTTTTCTACTTAAGTGAGTAAAGTCCAATCGTATTATTTTCACTATCTCTCAAGAGCGCTGAAAAGCCAAAGTGGGGAAGTTGCGTTTTTGAAGCGACAATCTCCACACCTTTTTCACGGGCTCTGGCCTCTTGGACAGCACAGTCATCGCAATTAAAGTAAATAACAGTTCCATTTGGTGAAGGTTTATTAAACTCCATTTTTACCAATGCACCTCCTGCTCCGGGATAGTGATCTTCCCATTCAAACATCTGCATCTGGCTCCCCCCCTTTGAAAGGTCAATAAAGTTTACATCATCAAAAACATACTGGTAAAAATCCATCGCCCGTTGCATATCTTCGACATAGATCTCAAACCAGCCGCCAATATTTCTTCGTGTTTTCATTATGCTGTTTATAAAACAAAAGATTCTGTCTGCTTCTTAGTTGATATATTGAAAAGCTTAAAATTTAATTCTAACTAATTTACGAACGAGTTTTAATAGTATGGCTTGACCTAAATCAATTTCTAATATTGATCTAGGTCAACATTCTAACTATTCGTCAAGGTTCTAGCTATTGAAAATCAAATGAAATCTGCAGCTCTTCTTCTTTATTTTCAGCCAGATCATTAAAAGGTAATTCCTGGCGGATGTCAGCTAAATTTACAATAGACGCAAGACCATCTTTCATAAAGACTGAAACATTCTCCTTATCCACCTGTCTAATAATATTTTCCACCCATTCTTTTTTTACAGTAACCTTACCTTTTCTGTTTCCTGTTTCCGGACCTATAACAATCCATTTGATATCGTGCAGGTCAAGCTCTCCTAGATCATTAAGCAATGGCTCGAATGTGATAAAATAATTTACAGCATTAATATTGCTTCTCAGCGCATCAATTCTTCGTTTTTCATTCTTTGCCGTAATTGTTGCTCCGATCCATACATTTTTAAGGTCGGTCTGGAAATGAATACGTTCTGGAAATTTCGTAAGAAATATAAAAATGTGCTGTGGAAAATCTTTGATGTAATCAAAAACAATTGTTCTCCACTCTTCGTGCCAATCTGAGAAATCACTCATACTTGTCATGAAGTAGATTTGGGATTTCTTAGTTTGCTTGATCTGTTTTAAACGATGTGGACTGAATTCGGGGATTTCAAAATCAGGAGTAATTTTAAATCTGTTGTTAATTTTTCGTGCATAACAATATACACACCCTGCAGTACATCCATTTACTGGATTAAGGGTTTTTATCAACTTACTTATATTAACAATTTCCATAATAAAAATAAATTTACTTTATTATGCAAATTTACGGACAAGGTTGCTCACGCGACGTAGAACCAGATCAAGAAATACTTATTGATCCGGATCAATTTCCCATTAAAGGATTTCTAGCCCTTCGGCTTCTTAAGCGACTTATAAATTCGGCTGAGACACCGAGATAAGATGCTATATGTACCTGCGGTATTCTATTGATGAGGTCGGGATAATTGGATAAAAAATTATAGTAACGGTCCTCAGCAGACAAACTGATATTCTCCAACATTCGATTTTGCAAGAGAACAAGGTTTTTCTCTGTGAGAATTCTAAAAATCCTATCAAATTTAGGTGCACTGAGATACAACTTTACAATATCCGCTCGACTGATCTGGAGTAATTCGGCATTTTCCAAAACATCAATGTTCAGCAACGATTTTTTTTCTTCGTAATAACTATCCAAATCATTGATCCAAGAACCTTCGGTCGCAAAAAGTAAGATATGTGGAATGTTATTTTCATCATCTTTATACATCCGCAGACAGCCGGAGAGCACGAAATTGAGATACTGACAGACGTCTCCTTCCTGAAGAACATACATTCGCTTCTTATAGAAACGCAAATGGAAGTATTGCCGGATCAAATCCTTTTCTTCTTCCTTCAATGGAATGATTGAATTAAAAAAATCAATCATTGTTGTAAATTTATCTTGCGTTTCCTGATGCATATACTAAAACTCCAACGGGTTAAACTTCCATAAATGTACAAAATAATAGATAATATTGTAACTCGTAATATTACGTTAGTTAGTTACCAAAAAAGTTATTAAAAAAACCTGCCATTGTTAAAAGGCAGGCTCTTAATAAGTACGATAAAAGATTATTTCTTAACATAAAAAAAACAGCAAACTGGTGTCCCGAATTCTCTTTTAACCGTGACCAACAAATAAGGATCAAAGTTTTAATAGCTACGACAAAAGGATTACCGAATTTCTCCTATACTAAATCGTCCGTTTGAACAAACAAATTTTATTTAACGGCACTTATCTAGCTAATTGTAATCCTCTGTATCATATTTTTCTCTGATATGTATTTGACAGAGTAAATATACGATCGACAAAGAATAGGCTTATCCAACAATAGATAAGCCTATTCTTTTAGACTATTTGCGTCGCATTCTTCCCAAAAGCCTACTCGTCATATAGCTGACCACTGTACCTAATGCCGCCATCAAAGCAGTTTGCATGACGTCACCAAGAGAAAAGCTCGCCCAGATCGAACATAGCGTACCCCCTAAAGTACCGATCCGGATATCATTGCCTTTCATCCCGCACCTCCCTTTCTTTATTTCGAAGTATCTGCTCTGGTGGTGGTGACTCCTCCTCTCCTTTTTTGTCCTTATCCTCCAGCACCGTCTCCACCACACCAAGTCCCAATGCAATGTATTTAATAATATTCAGTGCCTTTCCCGGCAGTTTAATCGGCGCCAACAATACAACCTGTAGTGCTCGGTTTATTTTAGTTATTATCTTTTTCATTTGTTTAATGTTACAAGGTTAGTAAATAGCTAGAAAGTGAGAGAGTTAATAAGTTAGAAAATCCTTGTGTCACTCCGTTACTTCGTTACTCATTTACTGATCACTTCAATAAACACCTCTCCGTTCACCATCATCTCCACCAGTTTCTCATAGAGCGCTACGTACGCCTTTTTAGACTGATAAACCTCATAATCACCATCCACTAAAGCCATTTTATTTCCGACCAGCACACATCCGGAGGTATCCCCGATATGATTGCCGATATGGATATAGACATAGCTAAAATTTGGGATATTCATGATCTCGATCATACCTCGGTGCACATTCGGAAATTTTCTCTTGTAGCGCGCGTTCATCGCGCCGTAAGTATTCAGGCCAAGTCGGTATTTACCAGCAGGAATAGCAGTGCTCCCTTTTATTTTAGTTTTACGGACAGCATCTTCCAGACCATAGCCGACAAACTGTCCATCGAGATACAGTTCAGACAAGGTACTTTCCTTCCCTTGCTTGACACGGATTAATGTTAAGTTCATGGAATTTGATTTTTAGAGATTAGGGAAGCGAACCATCGGTTCACCTCCCTAAAAACAGAGCTACATGTTATGCTAATACCAATTGACCCAGGTAATAACTCAATGAAGTTTTGACACCATCACGGTGCCCCGTGAAGATCCAGCCTTCCAAAGTATCACCAGAATAACTTGCCGGTAAAGGCAGCGATAAGGTCGCATCCAACCGTGTTCCGGACTCCATAATACTGAAGAAATTCTTCGTCCTATTGTACATAAGAAGCACTACTGAATCGTCAGCGAAAGCATTGAACTTGTTAATTTCCGGAGACCAGGAAAGCTCCAGCTCGCCAGCATTGATTTCCGCCCATGCTACCCCCATTAAATTGGAAAGAGCACCTTTGGAGATCACCACTTTCGAATAGTCAATTTCCAGGCTTGGATAGACACCCGAGATACCGTTGCTAAGCACTGCCTGCAGCGCTTTGTTATATCCCGTCGCCTTGCCCTGCAGCTTATCCGAATAACCTAGGTTGAGTAAATCTTTGATCGGTGATAAAAATGCTACTGCCAAAGCAAACTTGGTGCGCTGTGCAATTTGTCCATTTGTGGCTTTTTTACCCGTAAATTTTGGTAGCGATTTGACATAATCCACGCTTCGCCATGAGCTCCCTACGACGCTTCCCACTTTACCCGAATACGCTCCTACAATACCTTTTAAAAATCTTGCCATTGTGTTAATTTTAAATTGTTTACATGATGACCTGCATGCCGGCCGTTGCTGATATCGAGAACTAAAGTAGGCGCAAAAACAAATGAAAAAGAGTGATGACAGAGCATGATAGCAGATGACAGGAAAGACTGTCATTCCCAGTCATAAATACAAAAGTAAAAGGTGTAAATATTAAAAATAACGATACATAAATCAAAAATATTCGACTGCTTTTTGACTAAAGTTTGATCCAGTAAGCAGACTGCTTGGAGGTTGCTTCGACCATTTATTGGCAAGTGTCTGACTGGGCTTCGGCAACTTGTCGAAGCCCAGTCAAGCAGCAGTCGAAGCTCACCCGAGCAAGTCCCGAACTTGTATCGAATACTTCTTGAAGCGCTCTCGGACATCAGTCAAACAACACCCGAGCAGCAGCCGTAGAACTAGAGCCGTCCTTTCAATCTGGATTTTGCGATCTGATCATGCAAATCAAATAAATAATAGTAGTGGCGCTTGCCCTTTTTTCTGGGTTGAAGCTCTCCATTCTCTACCCATCGATAATAGGTTGACTCTGATATATTCAGTATCTTCATTACCTGCCCTATATCTAACAGTTTGATCTCATGCTGGTGTTGAGAGGTGTCAACTGTCTTTTCCCGTTCTTCCGCGAGTTGATTGTAGTTCTCTATGAGTTGGATGATTGTTTGCAGATGAGCAGTGACTATTGTAAATTGATGATAGAGCGCTTTTATTTCTTTCAAAATTTGATAGATATCTTCCATACTTTGAAGTATATTTAGTAACCATTTTTTCATTATTCAATCTGTTTGCAGCTGTTTGATAAACAGCATAGTGATACCAGCCCCAGCGCAAAATGGCCGGGGCTGATAGGTTAAACCATCAAACTTGCAATCTATATTTTCGCCTAATCGGCCAAATCATCCATCCCGCGCGTATACCAGGCTTTAAATAATCTTGTTGCTGTTTCACTTAAAGTCGTTTTCAAATGAAACGGTGGATTTAATTCCAGTTCAATATTATAGTTGCTCATTATTCTATAAGATTTAACAGAACTACGGTTAATAATAAGATGCCGGCTTGCCAAAAAAAATTGATCCGAAGGCAACACTCGAATTAATTCAGAGAGCGTCAACCCTTCGAACATGGTTTTACCCCGAACCTCACTTTGGATGTAGCGAATCTTTTGTTCACTATAGATATAATTAATATCGGTTAGATCAATGCCATCTAATTCCTGTAGATATTGCTTTTCAGGAGCTATGCTATCCATTTCGAGTTTGCGGACAGCAACTTCTTGCAGTAATTTTATATATTCCGATTCTAAGAGCATTGTAAGCTTTTCAGATCGATGCTGGCGCTGCATGCTACTAACAAGAAAGTAAATAAGGAACAGTACAATTTGAACAAATACAGTAGATAAGAGGACAAAATAAATGTCAACACTAAAGTAAGAGGTATTACCCAAAAATCTGCCGCTATTTGCATATACGGTCACCGCTGCTGAACAGATTGCTGTAAGTAAACTTAAGCCACCACTGATCAAGAACTGTAAAATAAAATACCAAGAATAGTGCGCAACTTTTGACTGATGATCTGGAACGAACTTTAATACTAATCTACTGGATTGATAAGAGACTAGCAAAAACAGCGCGACAGAGGCAATACTTATACTCAAATTCTTAATCAGATCTTGATCATCTAAAATTTCAAATAAGCTTTCGTGCTCATTGATGAGATACATCACTATACCGCCTGCAACACTAAGCAGCGTAAATACGAGCCACATGGTTTTTTTTACAGTTCGTTTCATAATATGAGGTTTACTTCCCTTCTATATTCGGTTATAATCTATGAATAAAAATGGTTGAAAATAAAATTGACAATACTCTAAATAAAATTAGATTTAACTCAAAGATAATTATAATATCCTATATAAGCAAAATATATTCACAATTAACAATTGAGAAATAACAAGTCCATAATTAAAGTGCTTTTGATTGTGTTCATGTCATTTTGTTGATTGTATGTTTTTCCCTATTCGGTATTTATTCTTTCCCAATTGGGTAAAAAACCCATTTTAATGATTTGTAAACCCGTAATAGTAAACCGAAATTTAAAAATTTAAACAAATAAATTTAATATGGAAAAGAAAGAATTTACACCCGAAGGTGTCCGAGTATGGTATCTCGAATTTTACGCACAAAATGATTTTCAAAAAAAACAACTGATTAAAGCACTTCAGCAGTCATTCAGGCTTACATTAAAATCCATGTTTTACTTTACAAGCGAGCAGGAAGAATGGTTAGATGCTCTGGATGATGATTTTATTTTCGTTATAAGTAACCAGCTTACACTCACCTTAACACTTGAATTGCCAATAAGACTGGTCAAACCTGAAAAGCCTAATCCGGGTGTCAGTGTGTTAGGAGTAAAAAGAGGTGAGTCACACAATCCCATTAACAGCAGTGCTGCTACTGGTGAAGCACTTCAAGCTGAGGGAGAATTTGTCTTTGTAATCAGCTATTAATAAATGACCTTGCGATCGATGTTATTTCCATCCCGCCATACCAGGTAAATGTGTATTTGAACATCAAAAATTTCAAGAAAAATAAAGCAGCGGAACGATGTAAGCATTCCGTTGCTTTATAAAAAAGACCTAAACAATCTGACAAGATATAAATTAACAAAAGCCTATTATGAAAAGAACCATTACTTTAAACCTACCCTTCGGGGCAAAGGAAGTGATGAACCCAAAAGTAGAAATCAGCTATATTATGCGCAATGCAGAGACATATTATTGGGAGTTTGACGGCAACCTGGTTGCCGAACAGACTTTCGATGGACGATATGCCTACCTTCACTATTTCGAATTTTGGATCAGTAAAGCAACTACTGTCACTTATCGATCCCATGCACCAGATCTCCACCTATGCTATCCGATTGAAATTGGTGAGCAGCCACTGATCATGCACGATGAGCTGCTTGATATCAAGTTAACCCTGAACCAAAATAGAGCATCTTATCTCTACCTAGCAGTTGCGGACTTTCACGTTGAGTTACCCATTGGCCATTACATCGTGAGAGGCATCACACTCGATGCCGGGCTGTTCCGTCCCAACATTGCGCGGAGCTTTGAATTTGTTATGCCTTTAGTGCAGGCAAAAGTATTTCGATGCAGAGTGTGGATTTCTTGATCGGCACATTAACGAAATACGAGCTCGACGCGATATTCCAGAATCTAAATCCCAAAGTGTTGGACAATGAGCATATTTTGATTCGGCACCAGATTTACTTGATCAAATTATCAAGACTCAAAATCATGATGGGAGACGGATCCATCAATACACCGATTACTATTATCAAACATGTCCGAGAAATATTAAGACTCATTATTGACCAATACGGCAACAAAGCTCTTATCGGAGACCTTGCAGAAAGTGTACAGGTAGACCGCAGCCGGCTCTATAAACTTCATAAAGAATACTACCACTGCAGCCTGTCAACCTACCGCAATGAACTGCTAGTCGAAAGGATATTACGAGAATACGATCATTTTCACAATAACCTATCGGGTCTTGCCTATGAACTAAATTTCGCAGGGCTAAGTGAACTTAACCGTTTTTTCAAAAAGATTAAAGGACAATCCCTTGCGCAATATCACAAACACTAAAAAGAAAGCACAAAGCCTCTACCCCACTACTCCCCCTAACAACATGTAGCTCAGTCAATGGACACATACAGCCTAACACTCACCTACTATTACGCTTTATCTTTGAAATAGGTAAGAATTGAGAAATCAAGAGTTAGGAACTGCAGACAACATATAGCTTACTCAAAGACAACATTCAGCCTAACGCTCACCTGCTTATGCGCTCTATCTTTGATAAAGATTGTATAAAGGTTAGAAAAGAGAGAAGGCTAGAAATCGAAATGGTTAAAAAGGTGAAAAATAAAAGGTTGGTTTATATAATTGAAATAATGTCATGATTAACAGAACAGGTATTAAAAGATACCGTCGCAAATTTGCAACATTCCCCGGTGGCCGGGCAGGAAATGAAAGTCCACTTTAATATAAAAGCCTCTGATGCGTGGAAGCTTTTATGTGGCCAGCCTGTTATTCACAGGTAGACCGATTTGAACCGATATGAATATACGAAATATTTATGTCATAATAAAAACTTAAAACATGTCAATTATGTCCTGGTTTCCATTCACGGGCTCAGACCCATCAAATCCAACTCAGTATGCTGCTCCAGTTTCAACACCTCCATCGTGTACTGGTCCACCTGAGCAAATATGTGCTTTACAAGCATCAGCAGATGCTAATAATAGACCTATTATAACAGATGCATTAAAAAATGAAATGATTAATTCTTTGCAAAATCAGGTCGATGGACCAAATGTCCATTTAAAGACGAGGTAAAAGATTAGTGTTTTATAGAAATAAGCGTTCGCTAAACTTAGAATAGGGTATGAATTTTCATACCCTACATTGTTATAAGCTACTCCACCTCTTCAATAACCAGCACTTCTTGCTTACCCATTCCGATCTCTGCTACTATTCCATAAGCGGCTAACTGTTTATTAAGCTCAGTAATACTTCTATACTCCCCTAATGTTATTTTCACTTTACTTTTGACCAAGTCCAAGACTGGAGGAAATTGTCTTCCCATATCAGTCATGACGGCAAAAACTGAACTACCTTCATATGTCATTCCATTAAGCGATACTTTCCCTGAATAGGTCTTTACAGGACATGGTTTCAAAATAAGGCACTGAATACTTTTCATCATTTTATATGTTCGGATACCTAAAAAACTATGCAAATCATTCAGAACTATGCTAGCTTGAGCTGAATCAGTACGTTTTAAGGAGTCCAAGCGCTCATATGATATTGCATGTTGCGTATACCATAGACTACCAATATTTACTTGATCGTCATAGCGATTGGGATCTTTCACCTTAAGTTCCAAGCGTTCTGGTCTCGGGATATAATCTACCTTTTCAATCTTAGCCCAAGTTGACAAAACTGCTCTGTAGATAGAAAAATTGTAAAAATAAGTTTTTTGCATGCCAGTAATACTGTCCTTTCTTATTTTTAAAGATTCAGAAGGAACACCATTTTGATATCCCGAAAGCGAAACCGCTCCTCTTATCTGTGTTTCCTTGCCCAGTGCCATCAGATTTCCAATGCCGAAATCATCTTTTAATGGTAAATCAATCGTACCTTTTTCAATCAACTCCAATATATTAGCTTCTTTAATAAAATCACTCCCCGTTATAGCCTGCACTTTTCCTTTATAAAGGAAAACAACATGAGGTACACCTTGATGTGGAAATCTTTCTTTCAGATAAACATCCGCATAAATAACGGGAATGTTGACTTTATTTTCCTTCAAAAATTGATTGCCTTCATAAAACTTTTCCAGGGTGGCCCGATCCTGCCATCCAACAGTAATAGTCTGTACTTTATTTTTCATTTTATCTTGTAGCTTTTGAAGCTTAGGCATCGATTGTATACATGTGCCACAATACGTATCAAAAAAATCCAATATGACCACTTTATCTTCCAATTTCTCAAGATTAATAACTGTTCCATTACCCCGCATCTGTTGCAATGCACTTGGAGGAACAAAAGTATCACCTACTTTAAGGGCTTTACTTAAATCTACTTTTATATTTGTTTGCGCATTTGCGTCAATTGTAATAACCGATATAATAAATGCAAGTGCATAGAATCTTAAATATTTCATGTTGTTCTTGTTTATAGTTAGCGAATATTTTGCGGTATTTTCCCATTATTGATCACTGCTTCAGGTAGTCGATAGGCATACTTGCTGCTCTTAGGTTCCAGTTCATATACTACGCCGTGCATTTTGCGCTTCAGCGTCTTCTGAAAATTAGGATCCTGGTTCAATCTTTTCAGATCAGACCAACGGCGTCCACGAAAGACTAATTCCTTTTGTCTTTCATTCAATATTAGGGATAATAGCAGTGTTTGATTTTGCTCGGTTACAGGAACATATTGATTTTTGACAAACCTTTTTTCTCCCAAATCATTCAATGCTACTAACGCCTCATCTATTTTTCCGATCCTTGCACCTGCCTCAGCCTTTATTAAATACACTTCGCTTGTCGTAAATCCTACAAATAGATTCGCCATAGCATTATCATAACTTCCCTTAAAACCATGTGAATTTAATGGATAGGTATATTCGAGAAAGAAAATCTTCTTTCTTAGATCACTGGAAGAATAGCTTTTGTAAAGTGTGGTGTCAACTAAACCAATATTAAGACTCATCGGCCCTGCAGTTGCAGAAATAGCGGCAAAAAGCACTTCCACATTGAATCTTGAAATCGGTAAATCTTTGTTCACGTCTAAATCGTTATAATCCATCAGTTCACTTTTTAATTGCAGACAAGAGTCTGCATAATGATACGCTGCTTCAAAATCACCCATATACAAATAAGTCCTTGCCAAGCCAGCATAAGCACTTGCTCTAGAAGGTCTACCTTGTATACTTTCTTCGATTGGTAAACTGTTAGACGCATCTCTGTAATCCTTTATTATTTGATCAAAAGTTTCTTGGACAGACGCTCGAACAGAAAGATCATCAATAGCGGGCGACAGTCGCAATGGAATACCCATTTTTTCATGAGCGGAACCGGAATTATACGCCGGAGCAAACACCTCAACCAATTGCTGGAATGCAAATGCCCGAAAGAAATGTGCAATACCTTTTAAATTTTTTTTTCTTGCATCATCATCATTACTGCCGATTTTGTCCAATATATCAAGAACCTGATTGGCATTATAAATAGCTTTATAAGGTCTTTGCCATTGCGCAACATCATCGTAAATGATATCTTGCCAGATATACGTATTTCGTTGATCAAAATCCAGCATCCCATCAAAAGTTTCTTCAGGTACATAATATTCATCTGCGGACCACTCCCCGTATATGGGATAGCCCGTATTCATCGTCGAATAATCGTTGAGCAGAAGCTCGGCATCTTGCAAGCTTTTAGGAATGACCATTTTAATATCAGGCTTAACTTCTAAAAAATTATTGCACGAGCAGAATAAGAGCATCATATAGATGCAAAATGTTGAAATAGCTATTTTCATGATTATGGAAAATTAAAGGTTAAAACTTATACCTAAAGAAGACATTATTGGATCGGGTATATTAAAACCATATTCGGTATCAATACCCCATTTATTAGCGCGCCAGATGGTACCGACATTTTGCACATAAGCATATACCTTGCAATTCTTCAATTTAAATTTGGTAGTAAATGGCACGTTAACGCTCATCTGAATATCTCTTAGTTTAACCTGACCACCATCCTCTAGCAATGCAGAAGATCGCATGTATACTTGGCTTCCTATATTAGATGGGTATGTGAAAGCAGGTACATCTGTAATTAGCTCATCTCCCGGATTTTGCCAACGTAAAGCATAATCCTTATGACCAATATCGCTGTTTAAAAACACGGTATTGTCAAAGGAATTTCGTAAGAATTTATGTCCCAATTGATAAGAGATATTCCAGGACAGTTCAAAAGCTTTATATCGAATACTATTGCGCCAACTACCTGTGTACAAAGGTATGGTAGAACCTAATTTTTCAAGATTATAAACACTTTGTGCCAGTATGGCATTATAATCTTTGGACACTTCACCATTCAGGTAAGCTCTGGCTTCTCCTGTTTCAGGATCCAGCCCTGCCCATTTATATGCCAATAAACTATTCAAATACATACCTTCAATTGGCGTCCATAGCGAGCTCTGTTGCGAACCAATAAAGTCTTTTCCATTTTCATTTTCGATATTGGATTTTAAGACTTTAGTGCTTGCATAGGAAAAAACCAAATTACTGTTCCATGTCCAGTCTTTGCGTTGCAGTGGTATTGCATTCATACTGATGTCCCAACCCTTTGTACGGATATTACCGCTATTAACCATTAAAGTAGTAAAACCTGTACTGGGATCAACGCGATCCGGCGCAATCAGATCTTTGGCATTTTTAATATAATATTCGATACTTCCAGAAAACTTATTACCTTTTAATGCAAAGTCAAGACCCAAATTTGTAATCCCGATTCTTTCCCACCGCAAACTGGGATTGGGAGGCATCGTGATCATACCATAGTTCTGATTTGTTATATAATGGGTTTCACTTTGAATGGATATAACAGGATAAGCAGAAATACTATTATTTACATTTCCATTGTACCCATAGGTACTGCGTAATTTCAACAATTCAAATGGGCTATATTGCATGAATGATTCTTTTGATATTACCCAAGCTCCTCCGATAGACCAGAAAGGTTGTCCACGATCATTGCTCTTTACTCCAAAAAGATTAGAAGCATCTTTCCGATAAGAAGCACTGAAAAGGTACCTTTCTGAATATGTATACCCTACATTAGCAAAATAGGATACAAAGTTATTCCGATAAGATCGATACTCATTAGCATCTGCGATGGTAGACACACCTATTATCCCGTTTAACTTGGGAACTAATACACCGAATGGGACAGATTTAAATGATCCCGTTTCGGGATCAAATCCATGATATTGGCTAGTTGAGACATTTTTTTGAATTTTTCGAATTTCCATCCCAGCGAACAAAGATAACTCATGCTGATTATTCCATTTTTTAAAATATTCGGCAGTACCACGACTTTGCTGGGTACGATTGTCCCAGTGGATGATATTTAAAAAATCGCCTACGGGTACGTTCCAGGTTACTGAAGCATCATCCCAACTCGCAAAACTATTAACGTAATCACGTTGCGCCATTGAACCAATACCTCTCCATGCTTCAATTTCAGTAGAAGACCGCTGATAGGCATAAAGTAAGTTTAGCTTTAATCCAAAATCAAAGCTATAATTTGCATTGATTGTTGTAAAAAACTCATTGATGTCTTGCGTTTCCTTTGTATCTTTCAATTCTTTCAAAGGATTATAGGTCCAGTCCAATAAACGTCCACCTGCTACCGTATCTCTAAAAGCCGGGTTATATCCTCCTGCATTCACTTCTAACGGGTTTCCTTGATCATCGGTAAGTCGCATATACGGATAGTTTTGAATACCCTTTGCCAATCTATTATATCCAACACCCAGTAGAGACTCTTTCGTTTTAATTTCTGTATACATCATTCCAACATCCAGCACCATATTTTTTATAGGTTTGATCTGTGTATTTGATTTGAGATTTAGTCGATTAAAAGAGGAAGTAACTAACTCATTCGCATTTTTATCGTAACCAGATGAAAATAATGTATTGACTTTTTCACCACCGCTTTGCAATTGTGCATGATACTGTTGATTGGCAGTATGGCGATAGATATATTTCAAAAAATCATCACGCAAATCTGTATTTTTCATTTTATCTATCTCTTCATTAAAAGCCACTTCTGAAATATTGCCATTCTTCCTATCATACATCAACCAGAGGGCGGGCTGCGGATTCCGCAATCTATTCCTGAACCAGCTATTGTATTTCCCTTTGTCGAATAAGTATTGCTGTGCATCAATATAATCTGATGTATTCATTTGTGGATAATAATAAAGATCTGGTTTGGCCTTGATACTGATATTTGCATTAACAGCAACTTGCGTACGGTCATTGAACTTCCCTCTGTTTGTCGTAATTACAATCACGCCATTTCCTGACTGTGCACCCCAAATAGAAGCTGCCGCTGCATCTTTCAATACGGTTATACTTTCGATATCGTTGGGATTGATATTATTAAAAGCACCTTTTCCATAATCAGCACTTTTATTCTCGTAAGGCACTCCGTCTATAACAACTAAAGGCCAGCCTTCTGAACGCAGAGTACTTACTCCTCGAACATTTATATTTAATAAATTTCCTTTATTATCCGCATATAGTTTTGATGATGAGATCCCCGGCACCACATCCTCCAGCCTACTCACGAAATCTGTCGATACCTTTCTATTAAAAAGTTTATTGTCGACAAATTCAAAAGAACCAGTTGCTCGTTCTTTCGGTATTTTCTGATATCCTGTCGATACCACCTCCACTTCATCAAGTTTATGATCTTCAGGTATCAATTTAACAGTCATTGATACTCCTGTGGTATAATTGAATTCTTGGCTATTAAAACCGATGGAAGAGAATCTGATCTTTCCACTTTTATTATGGACCGTCAATTGAAACCTTCCATCTTTGGAAGTTTTAATCTGTAAGTTCTCGGCTTCGATTCGGACCGACACTCCTTGCAGTGGCGTACCATCGGTGGAAGAAAAAACAACACCTGTAAGCTCATATTTTACCTGCCCATTCACCCCGCTGTCCTTGCGGGGTGTCTGAGCTGATAAACATAAACTATGAAATACTGCAATGATCATGATACAGGATATCGCAATTACTTTAATGGCCTTTAGCAAGCACGAGAGCAAATTAAAGACAGGTAGTATTGGAAAAAGCAAGATGCATAGCACCAGCTTCCAATGTGTTTTTATATATGAAACAGCAGCTTGATCATGCTCTTGAAGAGCGTAATCATGTCTAACATTTTCAATTTGTAGTATAGAACTTTTCAATGTGTTTATTTTTTGGTTTGTTTTTGATTGAAGACCAAAAAATAACGCTTGATTTAGGACAGTACTTTTCCTTGGGGATAGCACATAGCTCTCCCTATAGCAAGTTTTTTGCATTTTTTAAAGGTTTATACTGAAAGTGAATCAGGAGCTAAAAATTAGACAATAAATCCCCTATTTAACTTTCAATAGTTAAAAAATAAAATGGAAAAAATGCAATTTTAAGTTGTCGTCAATTGGTTATATAATGGTCTACATTATTGCATTTTGAATGGATAGTCAGTATAGTGACTTTGCGCAACAGATCTAATCTGCAGGCTTGACGATGTTTTTGGTGATTTGTTTTTTGTTCATAACTCGTTTTATAATTAACGAGTCCAGTAGCAGGTAGTATGATGAATATGGGACTACACGCCGTGACCACTTATCAGTTCTCAGGCCTTACGTAACACGGACTAACAGTAGGCCCATATCCATCTTATATACGCAAATATACGATTTGCAATATAAAGAAAAGACATGGGTATTTTAAACTACTGCCCTGCGTTACGGCCTGAGAAATTGTGATCGCAAGACTCTTATTTTAAATACCAGTATTTCAGATTAATTCGTTAATCCGAAATCTAACGCTAAAGTACAGAGTATATTTTACAAAAGCAAATTATTATATCAATACAATATACGCGAACAAAATTACTTCATTTATAAATAATGAACAAGGAATGGTATCTTACCCCGTATGAGTTATTAACAATAATTACAGTTCGCACAATTAGATTGAGCTTGGGTATTTCAGGTGAAGAATTATCACTTTATCTAGGGAAGAGTAAAAAATATATTGGACATATTGAAAGTAAGGCTAGTGCCCTAAAATATACCGAAGAAGCTCTTTATCACATTGCAATCTATTTCTCGTTAAAAGCAGAAGAGCGTAAAAATGAATGTGTAGAGAATGGTGAACCAATAGATTTTAAAACAAGCTATACCAACTTAGATTTACAACCTTCTGATATTCAAGAAAGAGATAAAGTATTAAAAGTGATACCTCCTATCCCACCAGGAGCAGGCTCTGCATCTACATTGAATGCGGTGATTGAAAACACAAAGTATTTCGACAAAGCCAGAACTTTAGAGGAAATAGTGAATCATTGTAATAAATTACAAAATCAGACTTGGACGAGTTCAGATTTCACTGATGCATTGAGTCGTGCTATTAAAGGCAAAAACAAAAGATTGGAAGTCGTAATTGTTGATGGCAGAAATACCTACATAAAATACAAACCTAAAAAAGAAAGTATTGATAAAAAGGTTGACTAGTATTTATAATGTCCAAAGATTTAATCGATCGCTCTCAACATTTCATTTCTACATATTTCTATAAGTCCTACTAAAGTTGGTGATTCATAAGATTCGTCATAGCTAATGCTGGAGGCATCACCTAAACAGAACGTACCATTTGCCCAACGTAATGTATTTAAATCTCTTTGCCCTATCCAAAGCTCTTGATAAACACCCCACCATTCAAATATAGTTTCATCATCACAATTAATAAAGCCTATAACCATATGATTAACATATCCATCGGCAACCTTATATAATTCAATCAATTGCGTAATCACATTTTCAGGTACTTTTTTCGTAAAAGCACGTTCTTTAAAAACAGTGATTTGTAATGAAGTAGCTGGAACCAACTCAAAGTCTGATGAGTCAGGAAGTTCTTCCAATAATTTTAATATTTGCAATTGATTTTGATTCATCAGATCTATTCATTGTTAATTTATTGAATCTACAAATTTTTCCCATTACAATATATTTTTAAAGGAGATAGTATTAAAGATTCGTTTGATTATATTTGTTGTAAGTCGGTAATAGCCCATATAATGAAACGAAATCTAGATTTTGAGATCTTAAAAATAAGCAGTATGTCGGATATCGAGCTCATTAAGATGCTCAATATAATTAAATTACGTAATAACCGTGGTTTAAGTCAATTTGAGCTAGCATTTTTGTTGGGACAACGTGACCTTTATGTGCGAGATTTTGAACGACCAGATCATACTTTAATCTTAGGTCTTAGTGAAAATAATACCATCAAAATAATTTTCAAATGTGAACTTGAGGATTTTGTTCCATTAAGTAACGGCAGTACCAATCATAAAATTCAAATACTCTATCAAGTTGATGACCAAGGCAACAGAAATTATATAGCAGAGCAAAAAATTGGAAACGGCAAGTGGAAGGAATTTTTAAGATTTGGTGATGAAGAAAAGGACATCCTTCTAGAGTCGTCTAGTCTAATAACAGATACCCAGATTCAAAGTTGGATTGATAAAAAGTACCATAATGGATATTTTAATGTTGCTAAATCTGCACTGGAAATTTTCTTAGACTGTGAAGCTCATTTCGGTGAACCAGTTAGACCGTTATTCCTTGCCAATGCTATTCAACACTACACTAAGAAGAAGAAAGCCCCAAGGTTGGTTAAAAACAGAGACAAGATGAATGACTATGATGTTTTTATTGGAGAGGTGGATAGGAGATAAATGTCAAATAAATAATTCAGAAAACCCAAGCCTAATAGACTTAGAAAAACAACTATATTAAGTTAAAAAAAGATTTAATAGCTCTTCATAGATTCATTATTATGACTAAAATTTATCAGTTCCGTCCTAAACGTTTAAAAATTGGCGGTGATTTGGTATAGCAAAGTTGCTATATTTAAATCGCTAACTTTTCTTACACCGCCATGGTAAATTTAAACGTTTTAGTCAGATTTTATCCCTTATCGACCGGGAATTATTCAAAGATTTGGTTGCTAAACATAAGAGTGACAAACATTGCAAAGGGATCAACAGCTGGACTCATCTTGCAAGCATGTTATTCTGCCATTTTTCTTCTGCAGATTCAGTTCGGGATATCAGTAATGGCTTGCGTAGTACGACCGGTAATCTGAACCATTTAGGTGTGGGCAGAGCTCCCAGCAAGTCCAATATTTCCTATATCAATAAGCATCCCACCCATGAACTCTTTAAAGGTCTGTATTTTTCGCTATTGGATAAGCTGTGGCAAAAAGATACCCATTTCCGTAAAGAGCTTAACCAATTAAAGCGCAAGGTTTATCTAATGGATGCCAGTGTTATCCCATTATGCTTATCGGTATTTGACTGGGCTAAGTTTAGAAGTACCAAAGGAGCTGTAAAGTTGCACACTGTTTTGGATTATGATGGCTGTCTGCCTGTTTTTATGCAGATTACGGACGGAAAGGTTCATGAGAGCCAGCGTGCGGGCAGCTACAGTTTTTCTAAAGGAAGCGTCATGGTGGTGGACCGAGGTTATGTAGATTACAGCTGGCTCGGGGATTTGGACAGCAACGGCTGTTATTTTGTTACCAGGAGTAAAACTAACATGAAGTACAACGTGATCAGGTCATATCAGAGTGAAGCACTCTTAGAAAAGGGAATCATTAAAGATCAGATCGTTGAGCTTTCTGGTCCATCAGCAGATAAATACAGTTCCAAATCGCTGCGCCTGATTCATTTTTGGGACAGCACCACAGACACCCAGTATCACTTTCTGACAAATAATACTGGGTGGAAGGCCTCACTGGTAGCAAACATTTACAAACAGCGATGGCAGATTGAGGTCTTCTTTAAGCATCTCAAACAGCGCTTAAAAGTATCGACATTTGTGGGCACATCCGAAAATGCGGTGATGATCCAGATATGGACTTCCTTGATCGGCATCTTGTTACTAAAATACCTTCAAAAGAAGGCTAAAATATGACTGGAATCTATCAAATCTGGTGGGATTTATCAGGATGAATATCTTCGTAAAAATAAATATATGGCAATGGATAGATGATCCTTTTATCAGGCCACCAGTTAAAGGGAAAAATGGCCAGTTACAAATGTTTTCAGACTAAAAAATAGGATCAAAATTGAAATGATCTAAAAATAGCTGTTTTAGAAATGGAAACAAGCGCCTAAAATTTATTTAGGACGGGACTGATTTTTAACAAATAGTTTAATCATGTCCATATCAAATTTTTCGCTTCTATTATAAAAGCTCTGATTGTTTAAAAAATTTAGATTTTTTTTTAAAAAACACATCAAGATTAAATTATGAGAAAAATGAAATATTGTAAAAAAAACAAATAATACACCAATTTCCGGTTTCCCGTAAAACTAGTTAAAAACAAAGCTATAATTTCGAGAAAACCGAAAAAAATTATGAAAATAGCAAAAATTTTTTTATCTAATTATTCTACCGTTATTATTTGGAATAAGTTCTTGTAATAAAAATGATAAAAATGACAAAAACAAACCTGATTTAGAATTAGATAACCATGGAATAATATGTGGTACTCCAACTCCTACAACAACTGAAATTGAGGCTAAAAATAGAGCTTCTGCCAATTATTCTACAATAGATCCGGATCAACCTGTATGTATTAATGTTTTCTTTCATATTGTACGTCAAGATAATGGAACAGGTGGATACCCTGAAACAAATCTAAATATAGTACTTGATTCTTTAAACCGTCATTACAATAAACACGGTATATACTTTAAGTCAACAGGTCATGATTTTATAAACAGTTCAAAATATTATTCTATAGATAATGATACTGAATCTAATCAATTAGGAAATGTTAATGTGAAACAGAATGCTATAGATTATTATATAGTTAATAATCTGTGGAGTAGCGGAGGTTCTAGTGTCTTGGGAATGGCCCTTGGAATTCCATCTAAAACGTTAATTATGAATCAGAATTATGTAACCACTCCTATTTCTGCTCATGAGATGGGACATTGCCTTGACTTATGGCATACTTTTCAGGGTACTAAACCAGGAACATCTGGCTGTGCGGAAAATATAAATGGGTCAAATTGTATTACATGTGGAGACAAGGTCTGTGATACTCCTGCTGACCGGGGGTTTGGAACGGAAAATGGATATACGCCAGATTTAAATAATATTATGTCATACTATACATCGACCAGCGCACGTTTTACTGAAGGACAAAAATCAAGAATGAAAACATCCATTTTTAATAATTCAGTCCTAACAAATGTAATCGGAAATAACTGTATAATTCCAACTTTATCAACAAATAAACAGAATTATTGCGCTGGAGAAAATATAGTGTATACACTTCTAAATGGAGGCTCTAATGTTGTTTGGAATGTTTCTTCTACAGTAGATATCATTTCACAGAACAGTAATTCAATAACGGTTAAACCTAAGTTAATTTATGAAAAAACAGCTTTTGTCGAGGCAAAACTTCCTTTTCAAACGCTTAAAAAAGAAGTTTGAATCGGTACTCCACTTGTAGCCCTTAATATGTATTGTAATGATGTTTTCAGTACTACATGTGACATGAACTATGGAGGAGCAGCAAGTTCTTTACCTTTCGGTTCAAAAATAACTTTAAGTTTACAAGGGAAAGGTACAAATACTACTGGAATAAATGATTGGGAATGGGAAAAAGGATTTGGTAATTTTATATTTATAACTGGGGACTATTCAACTAATCCTGTCAATAATGGAAATGGTAATATAGGACAAACAGCGATTATACAGATTAATGGTTCTGGTACTATACAATTAAAGGCTAGAGCAAAAAATAGTTGTGGAACGGGTGACTGGAAGTATATTATGTACTCAGTAACGATGTAGCATTTTCTATAACAGATTCGTTATAATAGTAAGAAATTAAGTGAAAATAGTTCTCAAAATATATTAACAAAGGAAACCAATGAAAATTATACCTATTATAGCATTATTGCTGTTTACTGTAGTGAACCAAGGATGCAGTAAACAAACTGAAAATGTAAATTTAAATAAGATCGAAGGAAAGTGGAAATTGATTGCACAAAATGTAGGACTTCCTGACTCACATGTGTCGATTAAAGATGGAGCAGAAATATTTATAAATAGTGATGGAACATTCAAAAAGTTCGGTGGGAACTGTGATCAAGGAACATACAAAATTTCAGAGAATTATATAATCTTTGATTATACATGCGAGGGGAAAGAAAATATGTTAAGTAAAGGGATACAAAAGGAAATATTTAGTATCAAAGAGGGTATTTTGAGATTGACTCCTACTTATCTAAATTGTCCCGAAGGATGTTATTTTGATTACAAAAAAATTTCAGATAAATAATTATAATATTATTTGTGTTTCTCAAGATGAAGCTGTCCGAAAAGGGCAGCTTTTTTTATACTACGTAAACTGCACTGCATATTTTCTTAGACTGTGAAGCACATTTCGATGAAGCAGTTAGACCGCTATTAATTGCCAATGCTATTCAACACTATACAAAAAAGAAGAAAGCGCCTAGGTTAGTTAAAAACAGAGACAAAATGAATGACTATGATGTTTTTGTTGGGTAGATTTAATGTCGTTCATCAATTTTTAATGGAAAGAGTGGTATTGATACCCCTCCATTAAAAAATTTTAAAAACAACTTCCTTTTACTTGGTTTAGCTATTTTGTAAGATAATTGAAAACGGTTAGAGGTTATAGCTTTTTCTAACTTTCTTTAATTTTGAGATCTCTGCAAATTTTTTAGATGATCCAATTGAATTAACTGAAGTTCCTAACCTTAATCCAGAATTTTTTGATAGGATAAATCGATCGTGAAGTGGTTTCTCCGAATTATTCTGTAAGTGGTAAAAATAAAATCACAGTCTTCGAGATCTTCTTTCGTATACTTTGACCATTCTTCTAGCAGTTCATTCTCATCTAAATAATCACAATGTAAATAGCAAATTTACTTTGGTTCTTCACCAATTTTGATGCACTTAACAACTTCCTTAAATTCACTCATAAACGCCCATAGGTCGTTTACTTTTGTCGGGACAAAATGCTGTATAACATCATCCACACTATTGTCAGACTTCAGGATATTATATCCCTTATGCTTTAAGTCCTTCAAGATCTCGATTGTCAATGGTACATTCATCGCAATTAGTATTTATCATTATCACCTCATTCCAACAGGTTGGCATTTCAATCGCAAGTCCCTTTACTATAATGTGAACTTACAGAACTCTCCCCTGCTTTAATTCAATATTGAATAGGACGAACACGCAAGAATGTTGAGCAACCAGTTATCTTGAAGCGTGTCCATCCTTATTCAATATCCAAAGATAAATAATAAAACTAAATATATTAGCTAATAATTGCTATAAATATTAGTTTTTCATGTATTTTTATTTGTACCATTTGAATACCAATGATTTATTATATTTATACTATATTAGTTATATAATACGTCCATATTATATCCCATTATGAGTTGGGATATTGTTTTATTTAATTCGAAACAGAAAATAACGGATTTTGAAGAAATTGAAGAGGATCTGTTGATCTTTAATGGCATTCAAATCATTGCCTATAATCAGTAATCACATTTATGTATATGAAATATCTTCTATTTTTCTGCACTCTTTTACTGTCATTAAATGTATTATCACAAAACAATACCGCTAAAAGGGAGTACAACGAATTCCTTAAAACAAGAATATTTTTCCTCTGTAAAGAACAGCATTAAAGATGATAATATAACTCATATATATGTAGGATATTCAAATGAAAAAGCATACTTCATCAAATTATTTACAAAAAAGACAACAACATTTGATAGAAAAAATGGAGATACTTCGCAATCTTTTCTGCATAAAGAAAATAATTATTATTTTGATCTAAATTTTGAGGGCGATAAATATATCTTAAATCAAAATTATCCGTGGCTTCATTTACCATCTATCGAGGACATACATCCTAAAAATCTACCTAAAAATGATGAGATAAATTACTTAAGTAAAATCTCCATTTATAGAGATAGCACTATATATTACTTTACTACACATAAAGACTTCTACGGACAGATAATGCCATTATGGGGTTTTCCTGCAAAATATTTGGGCAGTATAGAGGCACGGGAACAGCAGATTGCCAAAGAATTAAGTTTAAACCAATCTGATGCTGTTAATGATTCTATTTGTGTGCTAGAAATAATCATTTTAAAAACTGGAAAGGTTACAGATGTAAAATCAATTGGAGGAAAAAACTCAGAGCTTAACGATATTGCTGAAAGGGCTATTTTTTTGGACAAGAATAAAGATTTTGGAAAGTATAAACCTAAGTGGAGAGCAGCAATAATGTACGACAGTGGAAGGCCGATGGACACGAAATTAAAAATGTTCCTTAAATTAAAAAAAGATGGCAGTGTAGAAATTTCACTTCCAAAAACTATGCGAAACTATACAGGAAACTAATTGATCTAAATCCGGGAGTGTACAAGCAACTGTGTTATTAGTCTCTTTTTAAAAGTTTCTATCTGGGAGTGTAACTCAAACTGTGTCATTGGATAATTAGCCTAATTCTAAAAGCCTCTATCCAGCTTGAGCCTATCTCCAAATTTAGTATATAGTTGTCATATGCTCAAGCCCCTATTGTGCATTGGCATCGTCCATTTCTTTGATACATCTTTTATGATCATGTACATCAATTTCTTCAGTGCCTGCTATAAACTGAATACACCTGGTTTATTCATTGGTATATATTTTATACGAATTTATAAGCTCGTAAAGCTTAGGTTGGTAAGCTCTCGTATCTGGAGATGGATACCACCGTTTGGAGATAAACTTTTGTCTTCATAAAGACCCTGCATAACTTGGTTTTGAAGCGCTCGAAACGGATAAGTTCTACCTTAGCTATCTCGTAAATATAGGTTTTCTTGGAAACCAATCAGCTCCGTTGCCACCACATGTAAATAAAAAGTACAGCATGACTACAATGTACAAAACTATTGTTATACGCCATACAATGTGTAGCCTTCCAGAACCTTTATCTTTTTGCTCTTTATTTTTACTCCTTATAAAATTTCGATTTTTAGACATTATAGCAAGTTAATAACCTATATCCAGAATTTGGTAAAGTTGTTTTATCAACATCTAATTTGCAAAAAAAGCCAATGTGATTAAGATTGAACTTTCCTGACGACTTTATAGTTTTCAGAGATGTGCAAATAGGAATTGTCTATTTCCTGAAATTTGTATGCTACATATGCTTTCTCATGGTTTACATTTCCATATTAATTCACTTAAGATAAAGTGCATAGACATAAACCTCCATGAATTTGATTAATCAATTTCTTAATGTCGGGTGTCAATGTTGTCCATATGGAAAGCTGCTACAATTCGAAGAAAACACTCCTATTACGACAAATTAATCAACCAATCTCCTCTTAAATGGCTCCAACTCTCCTGCTGTAATATCTGGCCAACGAGCAAAATATATAAAGCTTGGAAAACCTTTCGCCATACTGTGCGAAAGGCTTAAACAAAGTTTAAATTTTAACGAAAACGGGTTAATAGATTTGCTAAGAAAATCGGTGTTTCAAAATCTTCCTCCTCGTCTTTAAATGGTCCTGAGGCTGAAGCATAATTAAATTCTTTCACTTCTAGGAACGCTTCATCTCTATACAACCACTCGACCTCCACATGTGGTTTTATTACGAGTTGGTAAATTCTGTCAATTAGTTCCGATTCACCAGTTTCTATATAATTTTCAGGAGTATATGGCTCACCATCATACAATTTCCACACCAGCAAATACTTGAAAATACTAATGCAAATAACAAAAGTACCTTCAGTGTTAGACTTTATTTCAAAACTTAAGCATCGGTCTTCGACAGGAAATGGACTGAATCCTAAAATTTCTGACTGTGGAAAATTTGATCTAAAGTCAGTTATGACCTTCTTTAAAAAGATCTGGATGATTGGCAAGAAAACGTTCACCCCGTTCGTCCAACTTGCTCTGTTTTGAAGACTCAGATGGTCTCCAGAAAATTTCCAGTCAAAATATTCATCAATTACTTTTTTAAATCTATTCATATCTTCCTTAATTACAAGTACCAGTTGAAGGGGATATCATTGCGGGAACATCCCATGAAAATAATGAGACAGAAGAGCATCTGTAAAATTTTTGCTTTCATATTATATGGTTCTAGTTAAGAAAAATTGGTTAATTTAAAACTTAAAATACAAACTTTTCTTAAGATATCATTAATTTAAAAAAAATATTTAAATAAAATCTGACGCAAAGAATTAGAAGTATAATGAGTTATTATATTTAGCAAATTCGGCGTTAACTTCAATAACTGTTACACAATTTGATTTTTTCCAGCAAAATTCAAAATATACAAAATCATTTAAACCTCTTTAAGATAGATTTGCAATTAATTGAGTTACTATTTTTTTATACTTAACAGATTTACACTATTATGTACAACTACAAAGAAATTACAGCTGAGCTAATTACAACAAAAACAATTCACGCAACAGACATTTACGACTATAACGAAGATCCTATAGCAGATATCTTTGAGAGATATTTTCAGTATTGCCAAAAGGCACTTTCAGAATATAGTAATGAGATTTCCCACGATAGTTCGGTTCATTTAAATGGTTCCCAAGAATATAATAGGTGATTTTATAGTTAACCTAAATTAATATTCAATTTACTACTTGCAAGCTCATGAAAATTTTATACCAAAAATTATGAATACGAAAGAATGTTGAGCAACCGGTTGGTTATCCAATGGTGCGTCCATTCTCATTGTTAAAAAAAGAATTAAAATCAAACCATTTCTAGCTAAGTTTTTCGTTATTTGAATTGTCAAATTCATAGATGAGTTAAAATAAAAGGTGTGATAGATCAATACTTTCACATAGTAATATTGATCATTTTTGATAAAAAAATAAAAAAATACATTTTATAAATAATAAAGGTGTATTTTTGTTTATCAAATTTGATAAATCATGAACAACATCAATGAACTATATGATATATTAGGAATACAACATCAAAAAAATCTTGTGGATTTGATTGAGGAAAAAAAAGCGCTTCTGAATATAAAAACAAATATTCATCTTGCTGCAATACTAAATATTAATAAAGATACCCTATCTCGAATTATAAAAAATGAAGACTATAAAATTGATATTGTTAGCCTGATCAAATTAGCTAATTTCTTAGAATTGGATGTTGATAAAGTTGTTTCAGCTTATATAGCAAATACAACAAAAGAAATAATTGAAGAAATTGAACATAGTAAAAAAGCTTCTTTTATTGCAAACAACTTTGATCTTAATGGATTAGAAAAAATAAATTTTATAAAAGATAAAAGCAACATAATCGATATTGAACATAGAATTATAGATTTTTTCGGTCTTAAATCGATTTATGATTATAAAGAAAATTTTGCTTACTCTTTATTCAGTAAATCTAAATTAAAATCACAGGATTTCATGAATGAATTCTGGATCAAATGTGCATATAACCAATTTAACAGAATTCAAAACAATAATGATTTTTCTGTTGAAAGATTAGAAGATATGGTGACTAAAATTCGTCCATATACACTCAATATTGATACTGGTCTCCTAACAATTGTAAGAGCTTTATTCAATATCGGAATAACAGTCATTGTACAAGATTATATATCTAAAACGGCTGTTTTTGGTGCTAGTTTTTTCATTAACAACAAACCTTGTATTGTTTTGACAAATCATTATAAGAGATATGATTTATTATGGTTTACGCTATTTCATGAACTTGCACATATCATTTTTGATTTAGAAGAGTTAAAATCTCAAAAATTTCACCTAAGTGGAATGGCAGACTTACTATTATTAAATGAGGAAAGAGCAAATAGGTTTGCAGAAGAAATGCTGTTCAATGAAGATAAATTAAATTACATTTCTTCAAATATAAATAACTACAATTTAGTGAAAGCATATGCAGAACGAAACTATGTACATCCTTCGATAATTTATGGTTTCTATATAAAGAAGAATTCCAATAAAGAGGAACATTATAAGAGATATAGTAAATATTTAATTTCGTCTGAACAGGCAATTGCCCCACTAAAATCTAACATATGGGACTACGATAAAAATGTTCAATTAGAACTAGAAAAGATTCTTGATAAAATAAACGCATAATTATGGATAATAAAACAGACAAAGACAATGAGCTTTCTCTACTTAAAATCAGAGAATTAGCAAAAAAAGCAGATGAAAACAAAGCATTTGAATTAGGCTTTGAACAATCGGAGGAATTTAAAAACATTGAAATTGACTACGGTAATGATGTTCAAAATCCAGATAAATCTTACAAAATATTTTATGCGATACAGGGGATACTTAAAACCCATCTTCCTGAAGGCGACAGTAACAAAGAAATTAGAGATATTATAAGAGAAGAGAAATCAATTTTTCTAACAGGGGGAAAAAAGAAAAATGCTCAAGGAATAAGAGGTGCGGATAGTAGACAAGCATATATATCGACTCATTTAGAGGTAGCACTTAATGCTCTTTTCGAATGGCTGAACAGCGATAGAAATACACTAGATCTATTTTTAAAGTTTAGGGATTTAAATATTGAATATGGGTATTTTTCATCCGAAGAAAGAGGAACTATGGATCAAAGTCAATAAATTTGAAATTTTAATAAAAATATACTGGTAAAAAACACCCGTATATTTTTATTAAAGAGGGAATGTACCACAAAATATGTAATTAACCTTTTAAAGTTGCTATTTTGAGCAGATATTAAGTGAATTCTATACCTTAACAGAAATTATGTCACGAGAAAGAAAAACGTATCTAAAAAAGTTCGAACTTATGATTGTTGAAATTAGTAATAAACATACAGATGTGGCTTAGTAAACCAATGAACTAAACATTAAGTTCTCATTATTATACCGTTGGGGAAAACAGTTTTCTGAAAAGCAAACATCCAGCTAACCCAGTAACGGAAAAGTAAATTTTAGCGCAACGGAACAAGAATTGGCTCAATAAAAAAAGAACTTGAAGGAACGCAAATTGAAGGGATATTTTAAAATCGATATACAGCTTCTAGAGCTGTGAAATTGTCAATACAACCAAACGGGGTAAAATCCGTTAATTGTCTTAACTTTCAATGAGGCTATGACCTTAAATGGTATTCTGCAAGTCTTCCTTAAAATCTAGGCCGACTGCTGTAAGCTCATTGTTAATTTGGAAGCATGCGTTGCGGTCATTAATTTGAAAATTATCCATCAGAGTGCGACACGCATTATAATGTAAGATTACGGTTGACATTAATTAAACAAAGGAAATTAAAGGATTTGGCGTCTACACTAAAAATCATGTGGATGTCATTAGTTTTTTCTATGGTATTAAACCTATAAAGCCATTCTTGACAGAATGGCTTTATAGGTTTAATTTAATGATCTATTTGATTCATTTCAGTTTTTCAAGCTCGTCGATGGTAAGACCTGTAACCTCAGCAATTTGTTCTACCTATAAACTCATCTCTTTTAGCTTTAAAGCTGTACTAAAAGCTTTTTGATCTCTTCCCTAACTCACTTTTCTTCGCTTGAAAAGTCAGTGGTTAGCGACCTACCATAAAATTAGCGTATTGCAACAGATAACCGACAATGCGGAGCTGTACAGCTGTTTCATAGTCAAAAAACTGATACTGATGAACAAATAGATTTTAATCCCATTTTCTGTTTTTTGAAATGATCCAAATTAGCAAAGGAAAATAAATCAGCTTGATAATTATAGGTTTGAAATTCAATTATTTTTTATTTATCAGTGCTTTTTTAACAAACAACTTGAATGTTCGACCATATTGTAACTCACGAAAAAACAAAAGCTATGACCTTTATTAGTAAACTAAGGTATTAAATCCTTTGTCCTTCAATTCAAACATATAAACTAAGGCATTAGGGGTGATATGTATACGATTGTCTAATTTCAATTTGTCCACTTTGAGTAGATCTAAGGCATATTCACAAATAACCAATTTTGCCCCTACTTTCTCAGCCTTATCAATAGCTTGTTTTAGCGCTTCATTCTCAACAATTTCTTTAGCTAACTTACCAACAATCACAATTTCAAAAGCTAATCCATTTTTCTTCAGATCAAGTAATTCTATAGTTTCAATACTTACATTAAAATGTAGAACGTCTGAAACCATAACGGCAAGTTTTTTACTTGACCCTTTGTATTCCACTTTAGCTCCTAATGTTTGGGTTTGTGCTTGACTGTAATTTGAACTAAAGATTAAAACTGTTAGCAACAACAATGTGGATAAAAAATTTGCTC
This sequence comes from Sphingobacterium sp. MAE, assembly GCF_056711605.1. Classification (NCBI taxonomy): domain Bacteria; kingdom Pseudomonadati; phylum Bacteroidota; class Sphingobacteriia; order Sphingobacteriales; family Sphingobacteriaceae; genus Sphingobacterium; species Sphingobacterium sp. MAE. Next base: position 2,770,932 of record NZ_CM160044.1, read on the forward strand.
TCATTATAAAATATTTTAAAGTAATTTAAATATCTGTTCCTTTGTGGAAATCGATTATACAAAACTAAAGAAAGCCTATCCTGTAGAAATGGACAAAACTGAAAATTAATGGTACTTTTTGATCAATACTTTATTTAGTACCATTCTCTTCGATCCATATGGCGATAAATAACCCTTTGTCTATTTTCTTGCTGCCAGTGGTTATAATATTGCAATAGTATTGCTACGCGATGATCAAATTATCTAATATAAGCTCATATTGAGACAGTTAAAAAGATAATTACATCTTTTCTGTTAATTTAGATTTTACCTTTGTTTATTAAAGTACGGAAGTAAAATGTTTGCTTTACTCCATCAAAAAAGCGGCTGTACATTCATGTACAACCGCTTTCGTAATAATTCCCATATGAAATGGACTGAAATTTAGTTTTGTCCTGCCAGTAATCCTCCGTCAACAGTCCAAGTTGCTCCAGTAACCCAGCTTGTTTGGTCTGAAAGTAAAAAGTCAATTGTCTTGGCAACATCTTCTGGTTGACCAACACCTCCTAATGGATGGTATGCATCAAATGAAGCTAGATTTTTCTGCTATCTTATCTTCTGGCATAAATGTCTTGAAGATCGGGGTAACCACAAATCCTGGGTTGACAGAATTGACTCTGATGTTAAATTCCGCTAATTCTATTGCCAGTTGTTTTGTAAGTGCTACCAATCCGGCTTTTCCTACCATATAGGCTGATGCAGGCCCTGCTTTAAGTGCGTGATGCATCAATGCCGCTCCAATATTTAAAATGGATCCACTTTTATTTTCTTTCATAATTAAAGCTGCTGCTTGTGTAATGAAAAAGAAAGCTTTGGTATAGGTTTGAAAACTATCATAGTCTTTCTCTGTATGATCAAAAAATGAAATTGGGTTATAATGCCCAGCCCCATTAACCAAGTACTTTAAATTTGGCAATTCATTTTTTAGGTTTCCGTTAAAGTCAACCACAGCATCCATATCGGAAAGATCTACCGAGTAAATTTTCACCTGACCTCCTTTTGCTTCCAATTCTGCTTTAGCTTTATTCAAGCTATCGACACTTCTTCCTACTAGTGCAACTTCTACTCCTCTTCCAATTAATAATTCTGCTGTGGATTTACCTATTCCGGTTGAACCACCTACGATTAATGCTTGTTCCATTTTTATATTTTTTATTTATTTCCGTCATGGAAATAGTTGAAATCTATTTTATGAGATCTTACCTTCGGATTAAGCTCCGTAAGTAAATTCATAGTTTTTTATAATTGCAGGATTAAGACTGTTTCCCACGTGACATAGATTCTTTGCTGAATTTTCCATCCACTCCTTTTGTTCTGCTGTATAGTCTTTATCAAAGAACAACCTCACGTTGATCGTTCCCACTTGTCCTCCTTCTGCGGACATTTCATAAGATAACTCGCTTCTAGAGCCGTTTACTTCGAAATCTTTTTTTCTGGCATAAAAATCTACTGTTCCAAGCATACAGCTTGCATATGAACCCATAAGAAGATCAATAGGACCAAATTTTAAATCGACTTGGATTGGATCAGTGCTTAATGGTGATTTTGTGCTTGAATGATATTTACCTTCGTAGGTAGTTGCTATTATTTGTGACATTTTATTTAATTTTTTTATTGTGAATACGAAATGACTTATATGTTGAAATTAGATGCTACATCCATCAATTCCACACATATTATCTCCTGATTCTTCTGACAGATCAATAATGCTTTCCTGGTAGGTCTGTGCAAGAGCCTTAGCAAAAAGTTCGACAGGTTGTGCTCCTGAAACGGCATATTTACCATCAAGAAGGTAATAAGGTACACCTGTTATTCCTAGATTTTGTGCTTCCATGATATCCTGTTTCACTTCATAGTTGTACTCATCTTCAGCTAATACTTTTCGGGCTTTTGACGGATCTAAGCCCAGTTCCTCCGCAAGGGAGACCAAAAATTCAACATCCGCAATGTTTTTTCCGTTGACAAAATGAGCTTCAAATAAAGCTTCTTCCATATCATCAGCTTTACCATGTTCTTTTGCCAAATGCAATAACTTATGAGCAGGAAAAGTATCGGCAGCAATGACCTGATCGTAATTAAAAGTTACACCTGCATTTTTACCCATTTCTTTTAATTGATTCAAAAACTGATCAAGGTGAGCTTTAGAAAAACCTTTACGATTCATCATATACTCGCTGATACTCAAAGTTCCGGAGTTTTCTTTTAAAGTAGGATCCAACTGGAAACTTTTCCACTCTACTTCCACTTCATCTTTGAATGAAGAACCTGCTAACGCTTGCTCAAAATTTTTCTTAGCGATGTAGCAAAAAGGACACATGATGTCCGACCATACCTGTATTTTCATTGTCTTGTTATTTTTAAGTTTATTTAGAGATTCTCATTCACGATTTCAGTAAGCTGATGTACACCGAAATGTCTCCATTTCATCTTACCATTTTTGAATAGCATCGTTGTTGGTACTCCTCTAATCTCGAATATTTCTGCTAAACCCGGGTTCTGATCAATATCGACCCTTTCATAATGAATCGCCTCGCCATAATTCGCTATGGTTTGATCGAGATGCGGTTTCAAGGCGATACATGGACCACACCAGAAGGTGTGAAAATTGATCATGGTTAATTGATCAGATTCTATTTTGTTAGCTAAATTCATTTTTTTGATATTTTAAAATGGAGAACAACAGCAACATTTCGATTCGGAACATCGCTGTTGTCATACACGAAATTACATCACAGCATTTAAGCTCTTATTGATACTGATTTTTACTGGTTCTGCAATGGTTCTGTATCCCGGAGATACTTTCCGTACATGTTCCGCAATAGCTGCGTAGTCTTCTTCAGTTCCGCTACCGGTAACTTCAAAATTGAACTGAAGTTCTTCAAATCCAACTGAAACATTTGGATCAACTTCTAAAAAGCCACGTAGATCAAGATTACCTACAATAGTTAAGTTAACACTGTCAAGCTTGATTCCTTTACTGGTAGCCCCTACCACAAAACCCACCATCATACATCCGGCTAAACCGCCTAAAATATAATCTTGAGGATTCGGATTCAGATTGTCTCCCAACAATTCTGCGGGCTCGCCTATCTGATATTTGAATTGTTTTTCAACGAAAGCGCTTCCTATCTTTTTACTGTGAGTGGTAATTTCAGTATTTACACCACCTTTCCAGGTTGCGGTTACACCTAATGCTGCAATTGCTTCAGCAGGTTTGTTAGTAATTATTGCTACATAATTTCCTAATGCTTCTAAATTTACATTGTTTAACATAACCAATTGTTTTAAATTTTATACTACAAAGGTACTGGCTAGAGAGCTTCAAGAAAATGGACAAAACTGAAAACAAATAGCACTTATTGATCCGATTCTAGTCATGTTAGATGGTCAAATTTCCTTTGTAAAAGGTATTGGTGAAAAGATAGGTCGGACCAACTGAACCTACTTGATGAAAAATCAAATCATTAGTTGCCTTACACTTATAAAAAAGGAAGTTTTCCAAATTATGGGAAACTTCCTTTTTATCAAGAGGCCTTTTGCTGTTTTGAATGACGTAATTTAGTTTCGGATAATAACAGGATAAATTGCTCACTTGACTTCTTTACAAAATCTTTTATAAGAGCTAAACTCCTCAAGTTAGCTTCAATGAACTACTCTGCAAAAAATTCTTTTGCAATACCGTGAGCTGATTTAAGCGCATTTGAAAACTCCTTTTCAGTATCGGGATTAACTAGATTTCCTAAAAATTTAACCGAATAAACTTCAGTAATTCCAACAAGTCCTAACCACCAATTGAAATAAGTAGACTGGAAATCAAGCCCTAGCTCAATCGGTACACCCGCACCATACACACCTGAAGTATAAATAACACATGCCTTCTTATCTTTCAGTAATGGAAAGTACCCTTCTGCTCCAAAGCCAAAAGTCAAGCCCGGCTGTGAGATGGTATCGATATAGTGTTTCAATACCCATGGAATACCACCATTCCACATTGGAACAGTGATTAGGTATTCATCTGCTGAGGAAAACCGTTCCGTTACCTCCACAACTTTATCCCAAGATGTTTTTAATTCCTCATTTAACGTGCCTTCACCGAAGAAAGTCATCTTGGCCGCAGCTTTGTCCCCATCAAAAGTAGGAATGCTTAAGTCCCATAGATTCAATTCATCTATAACAGCATCCGGATTCGACAGTTTATACCGCTGCAAGAATTCTTGAGCAATGGCTCCGGATTTAGATTTCTCCTTTCTCGGTGAGCTGATGATGTGCAGTAGTCTTTTCATGTTAAGTTCAAGTTTATAGAATTAAAGGTTTTCTTTTACCAATTGACCAAGCTCATGAGCGGGCACAACACCGGAATGTCTCCATTTCATTTCTCCATTTTTGAAAAGCATCGTAGTCGGTACACTTCTGATTTCAAATAGAGTTGCTAAATCTGGATATTTATCGATATCCACACGTTCATAATGAATGACATCATCAAATTCCGCAACCACTTCATCTAAATTTGGTTTCATGGCCACACATGGAGGACACCAAGTCGCATGAAAATTAACCATGGTCAATTGTTCCGATTCTATTTTATTTGCTAAATCCATTGTTTTATATTTTTAAATTATTAACAGTTGTATTGTATTGTATTAAGGCAATGCTGGATATTTTCTGCTTATAATGATCATGTGAGTCATTAAATATGATTATAAACAAGCATTACCTGATTACGGAAAAAGGGATTCTTAACGATTTAAATCATCCATTACTTCTTTCATGATCATCATACTTTTTAATTTTTCCTGATGGTCATAGATAGGCGAATGGATCATCAATTCGTCCACACCTGTTTGCGCTATAAAATCCTTTAATTCGCCTCTAATTTTCTCTTTACTTCCCACAAAAGAACAGGCTGTCATTTGCTTCACTTGTAACCGTACCTGCTCAGACATGCTATCAAATAGCTCCGGCAAGGACTTTACTGGCGGTTGTAAAAACTTTCCTGCATTTTGTGCTAAACTTTGAAACATCAGATGCAAACTTGTTGACAGCATCTCTGCTTTCTGATCCGTATCTGCAGCTGTAGCATTTACAGCGGCGATCGTATAAGGCTGTTTCAGTACTTCAGAAGGTTTAAAATTCTGATGGTACAGAGCAAATGCATCCAACATCTGTCTAGGAGCAAAATGACCGGCAAAAGCATAGGGCAATCCTTTGGATGCGGCTAAAGCGGCACTTTCTGTACTCGATCCTAAGATCCAGATCGGAACATGTGTATCTTCGGCTATAAAAGCACGCACCTTGGCGTAGGGATTCTTATGAGAAAAATACATTTCCAGTGCTTCTACATTCTGAGGAAATCGCTGAGATTGCTCGTAAAAATCCTTCTGGATTGCCAAAGCAGTTTGAATATCACTTCCGGGTGCTCTGCCCAACCCCAGATCAATCCGATCGGGATAAAGTTGTGCTAAGGTTCCAAATTGCTCGGCGACAATCAGAGGTGAATGGTTTGGCAACATAATACCTCCCGATCCTACACGTATGTTTTGCGTATGACCAGCAAGATGTCCAATCAAAACTGATGTTGCAGTACTGGCAACATGAGCCATATTATGGTGCTCGGCTAACCAGAGACGTTTATATCCTAAAGTATCGACCAATTGGGCCAGTTCTTTTGTTTTTTCGAATGTAGAACGAGCATTGCTATCTTCACCAATAAATGCTAACTCTAATAATGATACAGGGATCATAATTTTCCTCTTTTTAATAATTAATTACAGCTTTTGATGAGTTTAATAGTCTTTCTTACTATTGAAATGCTATTATTTGTTTATAATCAACAAATAATGAAGAACATGGATCTCAAAGATCAGTACTCATCTGTCTTAAAATTTTATACTACAAAGGTAATTGCTGGAAAGCATCAAGAAAATGGACAAAACTGAAAACAAGTGGTACTTATTAACAAGATTATACGCGCACATGATGGATCGACATCACCTGTATTGCATTCAAAACGAGACAACTACAATTAAGAGAATTTGAGGAATTATTTTAGAAAACGATATACAGCCCCATTAAAACGAATGTTCCAGCTTTTACTAAAGATGAATTTTTAAAATTTAAAGACCGATGTGGAAATGGTGATAGCTTTACCTTGATATTAGGATTTGGTAGTTTACTATATGAACATTTCTAATTGCATATAAAAACCTAAAATGGCTATTGTGGACTTTTCCTTTGCTCAAAAGAAGAACTGACCAGTGTCTCAATTAATCTCTTGGGATGCTGGTTAATACGTTTTACAATATCCATGGTATATAAAATCTATTATTGAAAATACTATTGAAAGGATTTTCGAAAAGATGTCGGTGACTGATTGGTATATTTCTTAAAATATCTGATAAAGTAAGATGAGTCTTCGAAACCGATTTTATCTGCGATCTGATTCACATTTAGTTTTGAATGTAGTAATAATCTTTTTGCTTCCAGTACTATCCTTTCATGGATCATTTCAGATGGTTTTTTATTGAGCAGCTGCAAAGTAAGATTTGAGAGAGTTCTGAGGGAAACAAATAGCATTTCCGCATATTTAGATGCAGGAAGTCCTTTGGTGTAGTTCTCTTCAATCAGATTGACAAAGTGGATCAATTGGGTACGTTTTTCGTCCACAATAAACGGTGCATGGCCCTTATTTAGTTCTTCAAGTTGATATTTACGACGCTGAACCTGAATCAAAAATGCTTTTAGATAGAGCCTGAGCAATTCTTCCTGGCCATATTTATCCTGTTCTTTAAGTTCAGTCTGCATTTGGACGATATACTCATCCAGTTTATATTCGTTTCCACTACATACACAACAAGAAGGAATTTGATAGGCATTATTAAACATACTACACTTGAGAAAAAAATCAACATCATCTTCCTTTTGAACCAAAAAATCCTCTGCGAAATGAATAACAAATCCTTCGTAATCCGGATTGTTATCAAAAGCATGAACCTGGTTTTTAGCAATAAAGAATATCGTATTTTCTGATACATCGTATTCATTGAAATCAACAAAATGCTTCCCAGTACCTGACTTGAACCAGATAACCTGATAAAAACTATGGATATGGGGTTTGGCCATATCTTCCTGATGCTCTTGTATCAGATCTTGTAAAGACTGAACCTCAAACTGCATTTTACCTGGAAAATCAGCATGTAAATGATATTCGTAGATCGCTTCCTGTTCCTGCTTTTTCATATTGACTTCGGTTTAATGCTTAATGTATTGACTCTGCAAATATAGTAGTATTTCCATAGTCACTATCAATTCTTAAAGTCTAAATGTATTTTGAAAATCGTATGACAATCATTGAAATTACAAATAATAATCTGTACTATTTTATGATAGTCCTTAATTTTAAAAAGCTGTTATTATCTTGGGGCAATTGTTATATCATGATCCAGATCAAATCACGAATGCTCTAAAAATACTATATTTACATGCCATTAACATCAATGTTCACGGCATCCATTTTCGACTTGGCAACCAGGTTTCTCCGGTTAGAAATCGATTAAATCTCATTTACTTAACGAAAGAGTGCTTACGCCATAAAAATTTTGAATGTGTGAGTAATAAGATGTTATGAAAGATTAGGAGACCAAATTAGGATAAGTTTAAATAACTATTGCCGTAGCAAAGTTTGATAGAAAGTATAATAATGAAGACAAAACTAAGAGACCATATCGCAGAAATTGTAGACTTTTATGAGGAAGAGTTTGAGTATATCAGCTCGCACTTTCATTATAAAAAAATGAAGAAAAACCAGTTTATTATACAAGATGGACAGCAGAAAGTCAATAAATACTTTGTACTCAGTGGAATTTTAAAATCTTACTACGTCGATAAAAGTGACAAAGAACATATTATACAATTTGCACAGCCAGACTGGTGGATCACGGACTATAATGCATTCTTTAATAATAAAGAAGCAACCATCAACGTCGACTGTATCACAGATTGTGAATTGCTGTATATCAGTAATGAAGATCTGGAAAAGTTGAGTGCTGAATTTCATAAAATGGAGCATTTCTTCCGTGTCAAATCAAATGCGGGCTATGTGGCATCACAGCAAAGGATACTTACCATGCTCAACCTTACTGCTATGGAACGGTTTAACCATTTCAACAGTTTATATCCAAACCTGATTCAATCAATCCCTAAATACTTGATCGCCTCCTATATCGGTGTGTCAAGAGAAATGTTAAGCAGATTGAGCAAAAATGTGACAAATCACACAAAATAAAAGTGTGAAAGTTCATTTTTTATCCATATTAATTGCTCCAATTTTGTAGTGTAATAAAACATTATTAGTTATGAAATACGGACAAATTTTCACTTACACACTCGAATTGGATTCTAAAGAAGAATATATCAAACAATTCGTAGACCCATTTGCAGATACTATTGCTAAAGCCAAAGGGTTAATCTCAAAAGTATGGATGGCAGATTTTGACACTCAGTTTTCTAGTTTCTATTTATGGGAAACGAAAGAAGACATGGATGCCTTTATGGCAACACCAGAAATAGACGTTGTCGCTCATTTACCATTTTTAAAAGACTTAAAAATAGTTGCCATTCCGGTTGTAGATGAAGCATCTAAAATTACCAGAGGTATTTAAAAAATCCATTACAGGTTAAGATCAGCCATTTCAGGAACTTTTTTCTTAAATGGCTGGTTTTGCTCAAATTTTTCATAAATACAATTCGAATGCTATCAATGGACTTTTTTGACTCCATGTTTTAAAGAAATCACCACATATCAACTGCAAATATACTAGCCGGTGATTTTACAGGTATTCCGATTTCCATTTTTAATATACCACCAACATGATGGTCAATATTTTGCACTCAACATGCATAAAAATTAAAGAGGAAGATCAATAAGTACCATTTTTTTTCAGTATTGTCCATGTTTTCGAAGTTGCCCATTGCTTAGCTTTGGGATATTTAATTTATACCATTATCATTCCATGTCAGACTTATCCTATATATCTTCAAGAGGCAATCGTGCTTACCATACTGTTGTTAGACCAGATTTTGAACTTTATTTTGAAGCATCAAAAAATATATATCATGCTGTTGATAATCCACACGGAACTTTTCCAATGAATGTCGCGGATAACAATCTAAATTGGCCTATCCTGAGTGAGCGCTTGCAAAAAATCGCTGCTACGCAGGAAATTCCAGACTGGGTTTCAGGCTATACTTCTGGCCTGGGGCACGAAACCTTCCGAGCAGCATTAGCAGATTTTCTGGGTATTTTTTTAACAAAACGCCCCTTAGATCCGGCAAATATAGGAGTGGCTGCAGGAGCTACCGCCGTGATCGAACTATCCGCAATAATTCTGGCAGACAAAGGAGATGTTGCTGTATTTCCAGCCCCTGCATATCCTGTATACAGCCGCGACATCATGAATAAGGCTGGCGTAGAAAGATATGATTTAATCACGCATCATGATAGTGATGCTATCCATCATGGACCTATTCTGTCGATTGAACATCTGGAAAAAGCCAAACGAGATATCGAGCTCCAAGGTTCAAATTTCAAACTTCTGGTAGTTACTAATCCTGATAATCCGACCGGAGGATTATACACCGTAGAGCATCTGGAAGCTATTGCCGATTGGTGTATCGAAAGAAAAATTCATTTTATCGTCAATGAGATCTATGGACTTGTAACCATAAATACAACAGATCCAGCTATAGCTGATGATTACCTCGATCATCGTCAGTTTTCTTCTTTCCTCTCAATAATCCATAATAAAAACAGTCCATATTTACACCAGTGGTACGCACTTTCTAAAGATCTGGGGATTTCAGGAATGAGAGTCGGTATGGTATACTCGCTTAATCAAGCCTTCTTAATTGCTTTTAATAATTTAAACCTGCCGCACATGGTTTCAAATCATACACAATGGTTAATGGAAAATGTGTTGGGAGATCACGAGTTTATGCGCAATTTCTTGGATGCACAGCATCAAGCCTTAACCAAGGGATACATTGTAGTGGTAGATATGTTAAAAATTTTAGATGTACCATTTGTTCCTTCCTATGGAAGCTTATTTATATGGGTTGATTTTTCTAAATTTTTATTCGCGGAAACTTTGGCTGCGGAAATCGAATTTTGGGAGAATCTTTACAAAAACACAGGTGTCTTATTAACACCGGGAATCGGTTTCGGTCACACAAAAAAAGGCATGTTTAGAATAGTATATACTTGTTTTGATGATGAAGCCTTACGGATTGCTATGAAAAGGATACAGTACTACTTAGCAGGTTTAGTTACACCTTCAGAAATATCTGTTGAATAATTTTGTTATACTATAGGTTTTGGTAATAATTTTATCCTAAATCAAAGCTAATGACGACAATAAATCAGTTATAAAAATATTAAGAGAAACATATGACACAATATTTCAGAAACTTCACCATACTTGGACTGATTAAAATAGCTTTCGGTCTGCTTTTCATTGCCATAGGAATTATGGACAGCGAAATAAACATCTCAGTTCTTGGAGCTATTTTACTTATAACTACCTTAATAAATAAAGGTACTTGCCCAGGAGATGTCTGTTCACCACATCTTAATAAAAGAAGAGTCAATAAATAATGGTCCAAATAGCTTTCTGAAGCCTATCTTTCTTTTGATAAATAATCGTAGGTGCACTGTACTCCATCCTTACTGGTTACCATATCTTGTCATGCAGATAGTCAGATATCGTAAATAACTGAGATATACTAAAGACAGACTCTCGGATGCCGGCAATCTGCCTAAAAGTTAACATTGCTCTGCTTTTACCTGTTCTTACAGCTGTAGGATGATTGAGTATATATTCTTGCTGTATTTGCTTTATATTCATCTGTATAGTTTTTACAAATTAATAGATCAATCAGAAAACTCTCAAGAATTTCGCTTCTAACACTTCTTCTGGTACGTCCAAAATCTGCTCAATCACTACTGTCGCAGACTCCTCCTTAAATTCACTCTTAAACGCCCATAGGTCGTTTACTTTTGTAGGGACAAAATGCTGTATAACATCACCGACACTATTATCGGACTTCAGGATATTATATCCCTTATGCTTTAAGTCCTTCAAGATCTCCATTGTCAATGGTACATTCATCGTAATTAGTATTTATCGTTTTTGCTTTATTCCAACAGGGTTGACATTTCGATCTTAAATCCGTTTACCGTAAAGTGAACTTACAGAGCCATCTCCTGCTTTAATTCAATATTGAACAGGATGAATACGAAAGAATCTCGATCAACCGGTTATCTTATTCCAAATATTCAATTTGTTAAACACTTCAACGTTTGACTTCATAGCATTCTTCCACATTTTATTACTCCAACTACATAATTGTATTAAAAAAGGAAACACTTTAAAATTAGCTAGATAATCTTATTCCAGACATACTTTAAATACAAAATTTAATTAAAAAAAATACTTTAAACTAAGATAATGGAATAGATTTTGTGTATTTTTGAAAAAAACATGCAGAAATAATGATTATTCAATTTAGCTTCGGCAATTATAAAACGTTTAAAGATAAGGTAGTCTTAAATATGGTTGCTTCCAACTATGACAAAGATACGAATGAAGAGGATAATGTAATACATATTGAGAAGCAAGGGTTAAGATTACTTAAAAGCAGTGTAATATTTGGAGCGAATGCCAGCGGTAAAAGTAAGTTTATTGATGCAATCAGCTTCTTTAGAAAATTTATAATAGACTCATCTAAGGTAACACAAGAAGGTGAAAATATTGACATTCAGCCTTTTCGATTAAATTCAAAAACTAAAGGAAGTGTCTCCGAATTTGAGATGACTTTCAAGATTAAAAATATAATCTATAGATATGGTTTTGAGGCAAATAAAACTGCAGTAACAGCCGAATGGCTGTATTCCCGACCTGCAAAAAAAGAAATTGAATTGCTTTATAGATCAGAGCAAACTTTTGAGTACAACGAAAAACGCCTCAGCAAAGCCGGCCCACTTGTTGCCGAAGGTCTTATTAGAAAAAATTCCTTAATGCTCTCTGTTTTAGCACAGTTTAATGATATAACGGCCATCGAAATTTTAAGTTACTTTAGAAACTTAAATTGTGTGTCAGGTCTTGACGAAAGAGAATACAAAAACAGCTCTATTGAAAAAGTTAGGGACGACGAGAAAAAAAGGCAACAAATTGTTGAATTTATAAAAAGTGCGGATTTAGGAATTCAAGATTTACGACATGAGGATCTGTATGAAAAGTTGGATGAAGAAGGAAAAGAAGCATTTGATAATATAAGAAAACAATTTGATAAATTTGACCCTCATGCTCTTTCAATGATCCGGACCAACCACATAGTTTATAATGATCAAAATAAACCAGATGGGTTCGTAGAATTTAGTATGTCGCACGATGAATCACAAGGAACTCAGAAATATTTTTATTTTGCTGGACTAATATTAGATGCCTTAGAAAAAGGTATGGTACTGTTTGTTGATGAACTGGACTCCAAGTTGCATCCAAATCTAGTTTCAAAAATAGTTTCTTTATTCAATTCTAAAATCACAAATACTAAAAACGCACAATTAATATTTAATACTCACGATACAAACCTTTTAAGTTCTGGTGTTTTTCGTCGCGATCAAATTTGGTTTATTTCAAAAGATACTTATGGTGCATCCAAGCTTTATTCACTTGCAGATTTTAAGACAGATGTAGTTCGTAAAAACGAACCATTTGAAGAAAACTATATAAGAGGTAAATATGGAGCAATTCCTTTCTTGAATGAGTTTGATAGAATCACAGCACAAATTCTGAAAGACAATGGCTAAACAAAATAAAAAAGAGGTTGAAAAACAAAAGGCGGAGGCTCATAAACTCAAACTTGCTGAGGCCAAAGCTAGACGTAGGGCTGAACCAAGTCTACAAAGGCCAGAACCAACTTTAGATATAAAACCTACCATTCTTATTTATTGTGAGGGACAAAACACTGAACCATCTTATTTCAATAAATTCAAAGTATCAAGCGTTACAGTAGATGCATTTGGAGAAGGAAAGAATACTTTATCCCTTGTAAAAGAGGCAATAAATCTTAAAGTTAAAGCTGAAGCTAATGGAAAGCCTTTTGAACAAGTTTGGTGTGTGTTTGATGCAGATCCTAAGCCTGACAATCCTAAGCAATTAGAGAACTTTAATGCTGCAGTTGCTTTGGCAAAAAAGAGTGGTTTGAAAACCGCATATTCAAATCAAGCATTTGAATATTGGCTTATTTTGCACTTTGAGGATCACCAAGGTGGAGCAATGCCTAGAACTGACTATGATGGTAAATTAAATGGTTATCTACAACCTTACGGAGTTTCTTATGATGGAAATGGAAGTAAATTTGTTACTCCTGAAATATTCAGTATTCTATTCGAAGAGGTTAGAACCACAAAAGATGGTTTACCAATAAGTCGATATAACGAAGCTGCAAGAAGAGCAAAAAAAAACTATGAAAATCACAGCGAAGATCACAGTAATCCAGGTAAAGAGGAATCATCGACATTAGTTTATCAACTCGTCGAAGTCTTATTAAAGCATATATAACACGAACGTTTTAAAGGTGAATCACTAAATAACAGGAATGCAATATCTACGGTATTAATCGACCGACGCGGGAGTGTAAATCAAACTGTCTCATTGTATAATTAGCCTAATTCTAAAAGCCTCTATCCAGCTTGAGCCTATCTCCAAATTTAATATAAAGCCCGGATATCGTCAAACCCCAGTTGTGCATCGGCATTGTCCACTTTTTAGAGATGTCCTTTATTATCAGGAACATCAATTTCATAAGAGCTTGCTCAGAACTGAATGCACCTTTAGACTTCGTGATTTGACGGATCTGAGGTTGCATTCCTTCAATAGGATTAGTGGTGCAGATAATCTTGCAAACCTGCTCATCATACTCAAAAAAAAGTAGATAAGTTCGTCCAATTATCCAACCAGGATTTAGCAACAATTGGATATTTCTTACCCCATTTCTCTTCGAAGATAATTAAGTTTTCACAGCCCATTTCTTCGTTAACAGCCTTATAAACGGGACTTACATAGTTATTTAAGATTAACATCATACTATAATACTGAAATCAATCAGATTGTGGAGTTTCAACATTTGACAAAATAGTCTTTAAGATAACTCTTCATGATTAATTAATTTAATCATAGTACACTCTAATCTTTGAACGGAAAAAGCTAACACAAAAACGGTAATATGAAAATAGAAAAATAGAAGATTTATGAAATTGTACTAAACCGGGAGATGGCCCTCAATTTGCCACATATTTTTACGCCATAAAGAAACAATATCTACCAATTCATTAAAATCCCAATTTTCAGATAATATTGACAACCCAGTGAAAATGGGTGAATCTGAACCCGACATATGAAAATAAAAATGAATTAAAATCAAACCATTTCTAGCTAAGTTATTCATTATTTGAATTGTCAAATTGATAGATGAGTTAAAATAAAAGGTGTTGAATAAACAGAACCTTAAAGTGTAATTAAAGAGCTCAAAAGTGTAATTTTTATTGATATACCCATAGCTACATTTGTATCGGTGTAACGATAGCTTAGCCGGCATAAGATATAGCACCTATAACACATAATTTTAACATAATTTTTTTTAAGATGAAATTCATAAAATTTTCTTTACTCACTCTTCCTCTTTTAGTGTGCTCTTTAAATAGTAATGCACAGGAAAGCGCAAAAAGCACATTCAATTTCCCTACTGATCGCAAGATCAATATCGGAGTTTTAGTTTATGACGGTGTAGAGATTGTCGATACGGGTGGTCCTATTGATGTTTTTGTAAAGGCTAATAACTGGAATGGCAACTATAATATTTACACCGTATCGGCAACAGCCAATAAAAATATAATCATGGACGGTGGAACAGTAAATCTAGTTTCTAAATACAGCATATACGATGCTCCACAATCAGATATATTGGTCATCCCTGGAACATCTCCTGAGATTGTCAAAACGATTTCTGAAGATAAAAAAATGATGAATTGGATTGTCTCACAGAATGAAAAAACCCAAATGACAATGTCTGTCTGTACTGGTGGACTTATACTGGCAAATACGGGTCTGCTCGATGGGCGCTCTGCAACTACGCATCACTGGTCAATTGATGAACTGAGATCGCACCCTAAAATAAAAGTGCAGGAAAAAACTCGATTTGTAGTGGACGGCAAATTTTTAACTGGCGCCGGTGTCACTTCTGGTATGGATGTGGCTCTTCAAGCTATTGAATTGATAAACGGTAAAGAAATTGCTGACGATATCGCACTCGGAATGGTTTATGACCGTTATAATACGATGGAATTTTTACCTAAAAAATAACACCAAAATAACAAATGAAGTAACTGTTGACAAATATGACTTGTCAGCAGTTATTCTATTTTACCGTGAAACTGTTTTTTGTGGAATTCTTTCGGAGTTTCACCAGTATATTTCTTAAAAAAGCGGTTAAAATAACTATCCGTTTCAAATCCCAACTCCCATGCGACTTCCTTTGCTGGAACTTTTGACCAGTACAGGAGTCTTTTTGCCTCTAGTAATAAATGCGCATCAATTAGTTGCTTAGGTGTTTTAAGGGTTGATTTACGAACACTTTGATTTAATGTCCGCGTTGTAACATTCAGCCGATCTGCATAGAATTTTACCTGATGTTGTTTATGGTAATGTTGTTTTAGCAACGCTTTAAAACTATCGTAGATTCCCTGAACATTGTGATCTTTAACTGGATACTTTACCGAAAGTCCATAACATTGGACGATCAAAACATTCAATAGGGCTTTAATCAATTCTTCATCGGCATCTTCTTTATCAACTTCTGTCGAAATAATTTTGATGATATGATCCAATTCTTGAAGTTTTTCAAAAGAAATTTGAATGAACGGCCGTGAGAACAACAGATTTACTTTTTTAAGAAATTGATGAGTCTGATCGGCAATAAAATGACTAGAGAATGCGATTGATACTATTTTGCAATTGCTCATGTCAGGATGCGTGTGTACCTGATCAACATCCAGCATTAGCACTGCTGGCCCTGAGAGTTGCTTATTTTCAAAGTCAGAAAGATGACTCACATAACCTTCATACAAAAAGCTCAGTATATAAAAATTATGAGTGTGAGCATCTGAATCTAACTTCATAAATCGCTCCAATTCTTCTCCTGTAATCAATGAAAACTCATCCCTGAAATTAATACTGTAATTGGGCAATATACAATCCATTTTGTTACTCTTCTAAACATTGCACAGGAAGAAAATCCTGTATTTACTATTTATTCTAAAATGATGGTCAAGTTTTTCAAAACACATCATTTGTCTTTTTTTGCATCAGTGCACTTACTAAACTAGGTAACTCAATCCAAAAGTTGCTAATAGTTCCATACCCCTATATAGCTTACTATTATATCATTTATCGGATATAAAAGCACCAACGTCCACTTTCCGATAAGAAAAGTAGGAATTTCGGAAAAAGTAGTATTTCCGTCACCATATTAATATTGCTTATATCCACTGATTATCAGTATTTCTTACCTTTTGGTAAGTAGCTATATCCATCTAATATACCTATACAAAGATAACCAAAATACAAATGTGGTCAACATGGAAACATCAATAGGTCCGAAAAACCGATTGCATTGTCTAATATCCAACTGGTCTCTTCAACTCGGTAGAAACAATATATCGCTTATGTAACCAAAGTAGCTGAACTTGTTATTAAATTGATGCATATTTACTAAACCATCTTACAAGTGATGGATATTGCAGGTAAGTTCAATCGGTGTTGGAGCCATAAAATGAGCAAAGAGTAACAGGATGTTATTCTTCATCGTCAAGCAGACCAGCGCTCAACTAGTGCATATACTCTTCGTTCAAAAAATGGTTTTGAAAACGTAAAGTGTTTTTCGGAAGTAAAGAATGAGAGAACGATAGGAAGCAAAAGGTAAAACTGCCGATTGCTGGATCTGAAATTGTTAAATTTAGAATAAAAAGACATCAATATGGAAAAAAATAAGAAAGCAAATGAGCTATGGAATGCTAGATGGGACGACAGATACAGCAACGAGGAGTTTGCATATGGTGAAGAACCAAACAATTATTTAAAAAAGCAATTGGCAAAACTAGCCGTTGGATCCATTTTTTTTCCTGCAGAAGGTGAAGGAAGAAATGCCGTATTTGCAGCCAAAAGCGGCTGGAATGTTTCTGCGTTTGACATAAGTATTGAGGGTAAAAATAAAGCGGTTAAACTTGCTAAAAAAAATGAGGTAACCATCGACTACAAAGTGGGCGAATTGGAAACTTTAGATTTTGAACCCGATCAATTTGATGCAATCGCCCTAATCTATGCACATTTTCCAGCTGATATAAAATCTAACTATCATAAGGCACTAGACAAATATTTGAAAAAAAACGGTACCGTAATCTTTGAAGCCTTTAGCAAAAAACACATTGATTATGTAAGGACAAACGAAAAAATAGGCGGACCGAAAGACATTGAAAGTTTATTTTCAATAGAGGAAATAAAAGCAGACTTCCCGAATTATGAAATTGTGGAATTAGTAGAACAGGAAATTGAATTAAAGGAAGGACTTTACCACAACGGAACAGGTTCTGTGATCAGATTTATTGGAAGAAAAAAATAAGAACAATGAAAAATTACTTTAGAAACTGGAACTTCATGCGGTTGCTTCGATTGGCAATGGGTATTTTGATCATCATACAAGGGTTTATGGATAATCAGTGGATGTTCGTAGCACTAGGTGGTTTATTTTCACTAATGCCCTTGCTAAATATTGGTTGCTGTGGTACTTCGAGCTGCAATACATCGTTTCCAAAAAGCAACAAAAAAACAGATGAAATAACGTATGAAGAAGGCGCTAAACGCAGGACTTGATTCTAATCGATTAAGATCCTGATGCAACTGGTGGTTAATAGTATCTTTGACAGATCAATCTTGTTATGTAACTTTTGTTACATAGTGCAGGGATAAGATCATCTACCTTTGTAGGTGATGAATTTCAAAAATAATTGATTATGCTAAATAAGATAAACTTAAAAAGTGCTTTACTCCTGCTTATTTCCCGGTTAATAAATAATAAAATAAACGCTCAAAGCTATTATTTCGAACGTGTATATGATGAAACGCTTGCGCAGGCGAGTTACTTCATCGGAGATTTTACTACAAAAGAAGCAATTGTTATTGACCCCAAGAGGGATATGGATGTTTACTTGAACATAGCTAAAACCAATAATTTCAAAATCACCAAAATATCCGAAACACATATTCATGCTGATTTTTTAAGTGGCGCTCGTGAATTGGCGGCTGCGACTAATGCTGACCTATTATTATCAGACGAAGGCGGTAAAAACTGGCAATATCAGTTCCCTCATAAAGGTCTAAAAGATGGTAACATCATCACCTTAGGGCAAGTTGAGCTCAAAATAATGCACACTCCTGGACATACTCCCGAAAGCATCACTTTTTTGGTCGTAGATACAAAAGTATTTACCACACCAAAAAGGGCAATTACTGGTGATTTTATTTTTGTGGGAGATGTTGGTCGTCCTGATCTTTTGGAAAAAGCAGCCGGACAGATAGCCTCGCAGGAAATCGGTGCAAAGCAACTCTTCGCATCCATTCTAAAATTTTCTAAATTGTCTGATGATGTGGAAATCTGGGCCGGACACGGAGCGGGTTCTTTTTGTGGCAAAACCCTGAGCAATATTCCGCATTCAACATTGAAGGACGAAAAGCTCAACAGTAAAGCTTTTCAATTCAAAAATGATGAAAAGGGTTTTGTAAAATACATTTTGGAAGGACAACCCTCTCCTCCTAAATATTTTGCCGTAATGAAGCAAATGAACAAAGAGAAACGTCCATTGCTTATCGAGGTTCCTGTTCATCAAAAACTTACTCACCAAGCGCTGCAAAAGGCAATTGAAAACAACCTTCTGATAATTGACACGCGCAACAAAAATATGGTTGCAGAAGGACACATCCCTGGTAGCTTACATATCGAAAATGGAAAGTCTCTCGCTAATTGGATCGGTTCTTTAGTAGATGATCAACAACAATTGGTATTGATTGCTGACGAAGGTACAATGGAAGATTTAACCCGAAAACTGATACGTATCGGTATGGACAATATCTATGGTTTTGTCACCGACTTGGACAAGATGAATATGGAACTGGAAAAATCTAATCTCGTAACTAGTACAGAAGTACAAAAGCATTTGGATAAGAATGATGTGCAAATCATAGATGTAAGAACAGAAAATGAATACAGTAACGGGCATATCAGAGGTGCTGAAAATATCTCATTAACTACTTTAAAAAACAATCTGCACAAAATCAGCAAAGACAGAACGGTCATCGTTCATTGCCAAAGCGGAGTCCGTGCTGCGATGGCATACTCGCTCTTGAAAAAATCAGGTATTCAGAATATCAAAATGTTCTCCGGAGGAATAAATGAATGGACAGAAAAAAAGATTGAATGAGTCAAAGAAAACTAAAGTATCGATTACAGTGTCACGCCAACCATCAAGGCTATTCCTTTTGACTCTAGATCTACCCTTCCATAACCGATACCGGTAAGGGGCATTTTAAGAAAAGGTTTTATGCCGACATTGATCTTATCACTCACTTTTTTCTCTAATGAGATTGAAAAATCAGCTACACCAAATATGTGCTGATTTTCACCACTGATTTCGTATACGGCACTTCTTTTATTTTCTGAATTGCCTGATCCTCCATATTCAAAAGTGTATTTTTCCTTTAACATGAAATAGCTTGAAAGACCTGCACTAACATTGAACTTGATTTTTTTATTTTTTAAAACAGTATAATTGGCCGTTAAAGGAATATCTATGACGTCACATTCGGCATTGACCATACTTGGCATCTCGGTTAAGGT
The DNA here is from genome assembly GCF_056711605.1 of Sphingobacterium sp. MAE. Lineage (NCBI taxonomy): Bacteria > Pseudomonadati > Bacteroidota > Sphingobacteriia > Sphingobacteriales > Sphingobacteriaceae > Sphingobacterium > Sphingobacterium sp. MAE. Next base: position 2,790,972 of record NZ_CM160044.1, read on the forward strand.
TGGGGGATTTGCAGGTGAATATAGACTGTAGTCCGACCTATAATTTTTCTTTGCATAAGTGGCTCCTAAGGATATACTTAATCTACTGACCACGGGATAAGAATATAGTACACCAACATTTTCACTTAAAGTCGATTGATCAGACCCTCTGACATTAGATAGGTCAGGTCCGGCCAATATACTTAATACGGAGCGGGAATCACGAGGAGCTGCATTGTACTCATTTTTATGCTGTAGCGGCATTGTGGATTCACTCGTGAAGCTTGGAAAAGCTTCTATTGATGGGTGAAAGCGATATTTCGATCTTGTCATGGGTTTTATTGTAGGGATCGAGATTTCGCTCAATGAACCTGTTGACAGTATCCTGTTTTTTGAATTAACGACTTCAATAGACGCAGTACGTTGCCAAGCCTGTGGATGCTGTGCTGATGAGAAAGTTTCGGTTAGTTCTTCATTAAAGATTAATGTTGTTTGCTTTTCTTTCGCACCGCCTTCTCCTTGTAGCTTTCCGTTGAATTTTTCCCGTAACACAGGAATGTCAGTATTCACAGTTTCGAAACTTTCATTTTCATCTGTAACCAATATATTTCTGTCTAAAATAAAGAATACGGTTGCAATAGCAGCTGCACTTGTTACAGCTAAAATAAGCAATCTTCTAACTTTTTTTTTACCACTTTTCTTCTCCAAAAGTGACTGCATATCTTGCCAATGATCTTCATCGAAGTCTAGTTTAGGATCACTCAATCCTTTTCTAAAAAGTTCATCGATCTTGTTCTTTTCCATCAGTTATGTTCCTAACTTTTAATTGCTACTGAATTTTGATTTCTTACCATTTCCGCCAATCGTTGTCGTGCCTTATGTAGATTGGATTTTGAAGTACCTACTGCAATGCCAAGCATACTACCGATCTCTTCATGTGTATAGCCATCGATGGCATAGAGATTGAAAACAGTCCGATACGTAGGCGACAATTTTTGTACCATCTGCAACAGATCCTCATAATGCAACTTTTGTGAAATTGTTTCATCTGTAATCGGATGCTCATAAGATGCTATATCAACCACAGCACCCATACGAACCTTGCTCCGGTAGTAATCGATTGCTGTGTTTGTCATGATTTTTCTGATCCATGCTGATATAGGTTTATCAAAATTATATTTTTTTATGTGCTTGAATACCTTAAAAAATCCGTCATTTAATATTGCCAATGCTTCTTCCTTATCGTTTGAATACCGTAGGCATATTCCCAATGCCAGGGCATGATATAGTTTATAAAGATCTTTTTGGGATCTCCGGTCCTCTCTGATGCATCCTTTTATGATTTGGATCGTGTTTTCGTCATGTTCGTTTATCGTCACTCGAGATGCTGCTTTTCTTTGATAAATATAGTGTTAACTATATTACGATGGAGAAATAAAAAAGGTTGCCTTGGTAAATTATTTTATTTTTTTAGATCTCAGGCAACCATCCTCAGAACAGCACCGTATTGATTAATAAACTACACTAAAACTATTGATCATGAGATTCAACAAAACCAAAATGAAAACAGCCATGATGGCAACAGCGCTATTAACCATTTTTTCATCCTGTTCTAAAGACAAGGTTGAAAATCCCGAAAATAATACGAAAGGTATGCAGATATCCCAAGATGCTAAATTCGGAACAATTCTTACTGACAGCAATGGAAAAACATTATACTTTTTCTCAAATGATACCAAGGGTTCTTCAAGTTGTACTGGAAACTGCTTGACAGTCTGGCCAATTTATTATAGTGGTGATATAAGTAGCGATGTGAAGATTGATAAGAGCCAATTAGGAGAAATCACGCGGGCTGACGGTAAAAAACAAAGTACCTATAAAGGTTGGCCTCTTTACTATTATGTTGGCGATAGCAAAACTGGCGAAGTACAAGGTGATGCCGTAAATAAAATCTGGTATGTTGCAAAACCCGACTACTTACTTATGGTCGCAAACGGGCAACTAAAAGGAGATGACACCAAAAACTATTTAGAAAACTATACCGAAGGACAAGGCAATACAACCTATCTGACCGACGATCAAGGAAGGACATTATATGCCTTTAAACCAGATCGATTTAATAAAAACAACTATACAGCCGCTGATTTTAGCAATGATGCTTTGTGGCCTATCTTCCAAAAAGAAAAAGGTGCACTACCTTCCTTGGTTTCTGCTAAAGATATTGCCGTTATTACGGTTTTTGGAAAGAAGCAATTGACATATAAAGGATGGCCGTTATATTATTTTGGTCAAGATCAACAAAGAGGCGACAACAGAGGTATCAGCTATCCGCGCCCAGGTGTATGGCCTATTGTGAATGATAAAACAACCGTCGCAGCCGCAAACTAATCTTAAATCTAATCCCATTTGGTTTATTCCTATTTATTATGGAAATATTAAAATTTAAAAAATCATCATACGATATACGAATTGGTAGGCAGTTCAGGGCTTCTTTAGTATTGCTTGGAATCGCTGTTCTATTTAGCTGTACAAAAAAACAGGCTCAGGAGATTTCTCCTGAGCTGCCTAACGAGACTGAAACCGTAACCGTACAAAACGTGACCTACATTAATTTTGCGAAGGCACTTTTCGAAACAAAATGTAATTCATGTCATGCCACTGGCAGATCGGCGAGCGCACGTTGGACTTTAAACGGGTATAGTTCTGTTAAAGATCACGCTGCCCGGATTAATAATGTGGTATTGGTCACGAAAACAATGCCGATCGGTTCATCATTGTCCGCGAAAGAGATAGAATTGTTAGATGCTTGGTTTAAACGTAATACACCTGAAAATTAAACGTAAATTCTTATGAAAAAAAATACTTTTTATAGTGTATTCCTGCTTCTGCTTCTAAGCCTTGAGGGTTTTGCACAACAGAGCAGTTCCTTTATTTCAAAAGGTGCATCCATCAGCTTTTTCAGTAGTGCAATGCTCGAAGACATTGAGGCTAAGAGCAACTTAGCGGGATCAGCATTAGATATAAAAACCGGAGATATCTTATTTCGGGTAAAGAATACGTCTTTCCAATTTGATAAGAAACTGATGCAAGAACATTTCAATGAAAATTACATGGAAAGTGACAAGTATCCTGTCTCGGAGTTTAAAGGGAAAATTGAAAATAGTGGACAGCTAACCACGGATGGGAATTATACCGCAAAGGTTTCGGGTACATTACAAATTCATGGTGTCACCAAAGCTTACTCTACCATGGCGACATTTACAGTCAAAAACTCAATTATAACTGCTGCAGCTAGTTTCGACGTCAAACTTGCAGATCATAAGATTACCATTCCATCTGTGGTTGGAAAAAAAATCGCAGAAGTTGTCAAGGTAAAAATAAATGCCACATATAAACATTAATCTAAAGCATGCAAGGAAATATGAAAAGTATAATATGTACCCTTCTATGTGGTATCACGACAGGGGCATTTGCACAGGAGGATCTTGATAAACTGATCGATCTAGGAAATCCGAAGAATGAAAAAGTTACTGCAACATTTAAGTCGGGTAGCTTAATTAATCTTAAAACTACGGAGACCATTCATCGAAATGAAATGGATTTTAAGGTGGATCATCGCTTTGGAGATATAGCAGGAAGTGCTGGTGGGTCCAAAAATTTCTTTGGTCTAGACAACTCTTCCGATATCAGAATTGGTCTTGATTATGGCTTATTGGATAACCTAACAATTGGAATTGCTAGAGCAAAAGGAGCAACAGAAATCCGACAGCTATATGAGGCTAATTTAAAATACCGCTTTTTGGAACAAACTGTCGACAACAGTGCACCTGTATCCATCGCTTTTTTTGGAAGTACGACCGTATCGGCGATGGAAGCATCGGAAGATAAAAATTCGGCCGCTTATTTTGAGAATTTTAGTGACCGTATGAGTTATGTAAGTCAATTGATCATAGCTCGGAAGTTTAGCCCAGAAATTTCTCTTGCATTGGTTCCCACCTATCTCCATCGCAATTTTACGGCTTTTAGTGATCAGAATAATATGTTTGCTATCGGAATCGGAGGTCGAGCAAAGGTTAGTAACAGAATCGCGGTCGTTGCAGATTATTTTCTTCCTTTTCGTAAGTCGTCTAAAAAGCAATATCGAGAAAACATAACGGGTCAACGCTATTATAATGCTTTAGGTGTGGGACTGGAAATGGATACAGGTGGCCATATCTTCCATTTAAACTTTACAAATGCAACAGCGATGCAGGAATCTCAGTTTATTAATGAAACAATCAGTTCTTGGGGTAAAGGACAATTTAGATGGGGATTTAGTATTGCAAGACGTTTTAGTTTTGATAAAAAAGCTAAGGAATAAGCTTTAATCTATAAACACAAAAAAACTAAATGCACATATCATCATGACAATGCCTCCAAAAAAGTATTTAACTGTTTGGGGGCATTATTATAAAAAAACAGCTAGGACTGAATTTAACTGTTTTTACAAAAAGAAAAAGAATTCAAGAACTTGATGATTTTCTAATCCGCTCCTACTGCCCTTAAATGTTCTGGTTACCATTCTCTAAATATTTTCGTTCTGAATGTCTATAATGGGGGTTTGCTCATATTATACTTTCTGTAATTATACAAAAAATACGCTATTAAAGTGTAACAGATCGACTATTAATAAATGACTATGAACTTATACCATTATGATACTCATATAAAAAATCACTTGTTGTAAGTCCAGTCTGTTTTTTAAAGAAACGCATTAAATGATTGGGTTCTGAAAAATTAAGCTGATAGGCAATCTCTGCAACGGTAAGCTTGGAATGAATTAGATAATCTTTGATTTCGATCAATAAGCGTTGCTTCAGCAAATGGGTCGCTGTAACATTAAATTGATTTTTGACCGCTTTATTAAGAGCAATCCGATTAATATGAAGAAGTTCGGTATAATCACTTATACGTTGCTTTTCTTTGATGTGAATTTCTATTAATTGCTTAAACGCAAAAGCATCATTTTGCTCATTTTTTTCTGCTGCCAAATGATTTATTTGACTATATTCTCGGTTTAGTTTTTGAAGCAGATAATAAATCAATGAACGGATAATATGTACACTGTCAATTCTAGTCCTTACCAATTCCGATTTTATTTCAGCAAGAAGAGAGAAATACCTTTCCATAAGTGCATCATCGATCTGCATATTCAAGGGACATTCCAACTGATAAAAGTATAATAAACGATAGGCAAATAACTTGTCTGAAAAAAAATCATTCAAAAAGTCCTCTTGAAAAACTAAAATTACAAAATCTAAACCTTCAGGATTTAGATTCCATTCCCGTTTTTGAAAAGGAGACAGAAATATAATACTGTTGTCGATGATCTCTATTTTATGATGATTCAAAATAACATGACCACTTCCTTTTTTAATAAAAGCGATTTCAAGATAATCGGTGTCGTATATTCCACTATTAAGATAGCTTTCTTTAACTTCATCTGAAGGCAACACATTAATAAGAAAATCAACGCCACATTCTGTTTTATGAAATTTTACGGTTCTCAATTTATTATCTTTTAAACAAATGTACTAAAAGTTCTTTTCCAATTTTTTTATACATTTCAGAATTGACAACATGGTATAATGTAGTGTAAAAAAGACCGATGAAGAACGCATTTAAAAAAATATATTTAAACCCCAACCCCACTTTATTGAGTGGGTTTGGGGTTTACGCCTTTTGATAAGACTCTGATTCTTTTTGTAACAAAATATTATGTTACCTAAAGTGACAACGTAATAACTTCGGTATCTTGAGGGACTATCAATTTATCCTTACCGATCTTCAACTCGGAAGCTTTCTGAATTAAAGAACTTCTTGTTGTACGGCAATGGTCCAATGCGTCCATGTGTACTGCAATAACTTTTGCATGACCACTTTCACGAATGAGAGCCATTGTCTGCTCTTCGTTCATAATAATCGGAACATTTTCAAATCCTTTTATAAGTGCTCCTCCGGAATTAACAACAATATAATCTGGCTTATATTTTTTAATATTTTGCTTGATATCATCTGTCCAGATTGCATCTCCGACAATATATAGGGTAGGTTGGTTTTTAGCTTCTAGTATAAATCCAGAAGTCTTGCCCATCATCTTCAATACCTCACCGCTTCCGTGCTGGCCTTCTAGACGATGGATGTTAATTCCATTCCATAGTTTAGTGTCATTGAGAACGGTTGCATTACTAAAACCTTCCTTTTCAAAGAAATCTTTATCTGCAGGTTGGATCATCAAATCGATCGATTTGTTAAGGGTTTTACTCGCCTCTTTATCAAAATGATCTTCATGACTATGGGAAACAAGCACTAAATTAACATCTTTAACAATCTCTTCAATTGGCATTTTCAGCTCGATCGTTGGATTGCGTTGGATTCCCGCCCAAGAATCGATAGCTCCTTTTGGAGACAACATCGGATCAACAAGAATTCTCTGCCCACCATACTCTATAAGTAAAGTGGCATTTCTAACTAACTGAATGGTAGGTTTCGTACCTACGTTGGATTGTCCAAACACTATTGCAGCTAATAACGTAAACGTAACTGCCAGAAATATTTTTTTCATATTTTCTTTATTATTATTTAAGAGACCACACTAATTGACTTGGTCGTGTAGTAATATCATTGCAAAGGTCCAGATATTATGTTATTGATCTGCTACCATAATCTCACTGGTTACTACCATTTTGATATCGTTCTCTATACTATATTTTTTATAACTTCAATTTTCAAAAAAATTTCAGCAAAAATAACCCCCTCTATAGATTTCATTTTTCAAGATGCATTACGCTAAAACTAATGATTTCTACAGAATCAGATTGGGCATTTGGTATGCATCTGCTATCAGTTTTGCAGAATGCAGTATCCCTTCTAGAGAATGACCTAAGTTGGCTATCATAACCTCATCTGCCCCTGAAATCTGTTGAAAGTGGTTTAACTTACTTACGACCTGGTCTGCAGTTCCATAGATCATTTTATGGTTCCAGCCTTCCAATATATACCTTTCGGAATCACTGTACTTATAATTTTTTAATTCTTCCGGAGATGGAATTATATAAGATTGTCTGTTCATCATTCGGAGCATACTATGTGATACCGAATATGACTGTGATTTGGCCTCTTCTTCGTTGTCTGCTGCAAAAACTGAAAAGCAAGCAATGGTGTAAGGACTGTCAAGTACTTTTGAAGGTCTGAAGTACTTTCTATAAAGTTCAAATGCGGCCAACATGTTTTCAGGTGCCAGTTGCGCAGCAAAGGCAAATGGTAGTCCTAACTTTCCTGCCAATTGCGCAGAATAACCGCTAGAGCCCAATAACCAAACTAATGGGCTTTCAAAAGATCGTACAATACCGTTTTCAAGATCTTGACCGGGCCCAGGAACGGCAAATACTTTGCCTTTGTAAGGATGTCCCAAAGGAAAATCATCTTCAAGAAAATGGAGTAACTCAGTCAACTGTTCTGGAAAATTTTCAGCTCCGAACTGCTCACGACGGAGTGCTGAGGCTGTAAGCTCATTGGTCCCCGGTGCACGTCCTATTCCAAGATCGATACGCCCTGGAGCCATTGCCTCCAGCATACCAAATTGCTCGGCAACGACCAAAGGCGGAAAGTTTGGTAGCATCATGCCACCAGATCCCAATCTTATTTGTTGTGTTTCGCCGATCAGCCGGGAAAGCAACATCGCGGGTGAAGAGGTAGAAACAGCGGGCATACCGTGGTGCTCAGCCACCCAATAGCGGGCAAAGCCCCGTTTATCTGCAAGTTTAGCAAGCTCAATACTGTTATTAATTGCTTCAATACTTGAATAACCTTTTCCCGTTGTAGCGACATCAAGGATGGATAAGGGCACCGGAGCGCTTCCTTGCTTTTTAACCGAATGAAAAGAAACGGGTATAGTATTGAAATTGTATTTATCTTTATTTTTCATAAACTATTAATTTAGAATATGATGCAAAATTACAAACAGAAAAAAAGCATAGGGTACCAAAAATAATCTGAATACTATCTTTTTGATAGCGGAGACAAAGAGGCAACCAATTGATTTAGAGTACGCCTTTCGTGAACTTTATCATGTCGATGAATCTTGAAACTACCCTGTTAATAGCGAACAGCCTTCACCACAACTTGTCAAACTAATAAAGAATAACGTTCTTTGTATTCATACTAATCAGTATTTTTTATGACAAAGGCATCAACAACTCGGCATACAATTCTTGAAAAAGCATTTGAAATTATCTATACCAAAGGTTATCAAACAACAAGTATTGATGAAATTATTGCGACAACAAAAGTTACAAAAGGAGCATTTTATTATCATTTCAAAACCAAAGATGAAATGGGTTTGGCTATAATTAATGAAATTTTAAAACCAACAATGCAAAATGATTTCATTAAACCTTTACAAAACGCTAAAAATCCAACTCAGGAAATTTATGATATGACAAAAGCGCTACTACTGGAAAATCCTCTTTTAAAGTTCGAATATGGATGCCCGATGGGAAATTTAACACAGGAAATGACACCTTGGAATGCAGCTTTTGGAAAGGCACTATCTGAGCTCATTCTAGAATGGCAGCAAACAATTGAAAATAGTATAAAAAGTGCCAAAGAAAATGGAACCATAAGGAAAAATGTAGATCCGCAGCAAGTCGCGTATTTTATTATGTCAGGGTATTGGGGAATTAGAAATTTTGGTAAAGTTTATAACAATACAGAATGCTATCACTCCTATTTAAAAGAACTGAAAATTTACCTAAACAGTTTAGCTTAAATATTTCTCAACAAAAACATACTAAGTAGTATGTTTTTGTTATATTTACATCGACAAACAAAATTTGCGATGTATCAAACACTTACTTTTTATCATTCCTTAATACGCTGGCTAGTGCTAGCAAGTATAGTTTATGCTATTTATCGGGCATATAAAGGTTATTCTTCGAATGCTGTATTCTCCAAGAGAGACAATGCTACACGCCATTGGACAGCAACAATTGCGCACATTCAGCTTCTAGTTGGAATTGTGTTGTACACTCAGAGTCCCATTATCAAATATTTCTGGAATAACTTTAATGAGGCCATTGAAAATTTTGATCTTGCCTTTTTTGGTCTACTTCACCTAATTTTAATGCTAATAGCAATCATTTTAATTACCATTGGTTCTGCTACAGCAAAAAGAAAAACGACCGACAAAGAAAAATTCAAAACAATGTTAATTTGGTTTTCAATTTCACTCATCATTATTTTCATAGCCATTCCTTGGCCGTTTTCACCGTTTGCTACCAGACCTTATTTTAGATAGTATGATAAATTTATTCAAAACAAAAATCGGAAGATTACGCATTATTGGGTTTCTTGAAGGCATATCATTATTAGTGCTCATTTTCGTAGCTGTACCTCTAAAACATTATTTTCACAATCCTAATTTAAGCGAAATATTAGGACCGATTCATGGGGCAATATTTTTACTTTTCCTGTTCAATACATTAAGTGTTGCTGTTGAGCAGAATTGGAAATTTAAAACGACAACTTGGAAAGTTGTTTTGGCCTGCATTATTCCATTCGGAACATTTTACATTGACCATAAAATATTAAGCAAACTATGAAGACGATATATATTATTGGTGCTATAGTTATATTGATTTACATCTCGTATCGAACCTATCGTTTCGCAACACTTGATAATGGGCTCGCTCATAAAATAGAGAATGGAGCGGTAATTTTAGATGTGCGAACTGAAAAAGAATATAAAATGGGACATATTGATGGTTCAATAAATATTTCACTAGGCACAATTAATGAAAGATACATTGAACTAGATAAGAGCAGAACATACATTACAACCTGTTCTCACGGTTTAAGGAGTGTGAAAGTGGAAAACATTTTGAAAGACAAAGGTTTTAAAAATGTTTTTAATGGTGGTGCTTGGTCTGACCTTGAAAAAATAGTAATAAAACTAAAAGATAATTGATGATTTCAGTGTTTAAAACAAGTGTGACAAGTATAATAGAAATAGAGACACTAAAGCCGTTTCTTGACACACATCTCGGAATTGCAAAGTGGAATTTTGACCTTGAAGACTGCGACAATATTTTGCGCATTGACAGTATAAACGAAATTACTGAACGTACAATTAAAATTTTGAGCGACTATGGTTTTGACTGTCAAGAACTTCAAGGCTCACCTGTAGGTGATACTGTCAAAAATAGCCTATTATAAAACTTTAATTTTTTTAATCTCTTTTTCTACTTCCATTAAGATTAACATGCAGTGCACAGTACAAATTTTGATTTGTACTGTGCTGCTTTATTGACTGGTGATTATCTGATAGAATTTTTAGATTAGGTTTTCAAAAACCTGCTTTTGAGATATACCAATCTGCGCAGATTTACCTTCCCGAAATTATACCATAGTACAAAAGACAAAATAGGCAAACTAAAAATAATCACCCATCCAAAGATCTTTTTTAGTGAAACAATAACCGCCTGCTGCTGCATCTCTGAATATTTTTGAATATTCAGTATACCGAAAGTATTCATATCCAGGTAAACTGCAAGATCTCCAATACTCTGCAGTTGATAGCTGTACATCAGGTAACTGTACAACCTTGATCTTTGTTTCCATAAGATTGAAAATTAAAGTATTTTATTTATGTTGCTATTTATAAAATCAGCATCCTCTTTCAAGAATAATTGATCTGCAACAAAATTAAGAAGATGAATAATCATTCCCATCGCACAAATAGTGGTAAATGATGGACAAAACGATTTTACAGTAAGCCGTATGCTATTGTCATTTTCTTACAAGGCAGTTCTTATCTCGGTAAAACTGAATCCTTTAAAGATTTATCTAAAATGCTACACTAATTTAGGGGATGGCTGGAACAAACAATAAAATATAAAAACTTGGATCCATATACAAACTGCGATAAATGTTATAAAAAAGCATAGGATACCGAAAATAAATTGAATACTATATTTTTGACAACTTAAACTAGGATAAAGAATCTATTCAGGTCAATTCTCCATTGCACAATTTTAGTAAAATTTTTTAAATCATTAAAAGTAAATGCAGACATAAAAATCAATCGGATATCAAAATGGTACCTTTTGTTAAGATTTGGGTAGATCTTTGACAAGAACAAATATTTAATTTTGAAACGTAAATTTCTAATAGTAAAATGCTCTATTGTAACTGTGTTATAGCAGAGTGTTCGCTATATAATAGAATTATATATTATGATACAGAGATATAAATCCAAAAAAATATATTATCAAAGTACAGTAGCACTTGCTGGTCCTATTGTTGTCTCACAACTTGGGCATACATTAGTCTTAGCTGTGGATTCGATTATTGTAGGACATTACGCGGGGACGATATCTCTGGCTGCCGTATCTTTGGTTCATTCCGTTTTTATGGTAGTATTGGTTCTGGGAATGGGGATTGCATATGGATTGACTCCACTAATTGCGCAAGAAAATGGAAAGTCAAATCATCAGGAATGTGCCAAACTATTTTCCAATAGTTTGTGGATAAATACAATTGCTGCAATTTTTCTTTTTCTAGTAGTTTACTACGGATCTATGTTTGCCATGTTTCATCTGGACCAAGATCCTAAGGTGGTAGAAACTGCAAAACCCTATTTACTGATTTTAGGTATCTCGATTTTGCCTTTAATGATATTTCAAGCATTCAAACAATTTGCTGAGGGATTAGGTTTTACCAAGCAAGCAATGAATATTACAATTTGGGGAAATGTGCTCAATCTACTGTTAGCCGTGGTTTTGGTCAAAGGGATGTTTGGATTTTCTCCTATGGGTGTAAAAGGAATTGGCATTGCGACCTTAATCGATCGGATTCTGATGATGCTCGTGATGGGATGGTACGTTTTAAAATCTAAAAATTATAAAAAGTACATAGATTATTTTTCAATTCGATATATAGATTTTTTAAGAATTACCAAGATAACAAAAATTGGAGTGACAGTAGCTATGCAATATATCTTTGAAATCGGAGCATTTGCCGTAGCTGCATTAATGGCGGGTAAAATTGGTGCTATTGAACAGGCTGCACATCAAACTGCCATCACGTTTGTGGCGATGACTTATATGATGGCTAGTGGAATCGCTTCGGCAGCAACTATTAAAGTTGGCAATAATTTTGGAAGCCAAAATTATGCTAGAATACAAAAATTTGCTAAGGTTTCCTACCATTTGGTTATTGTTTTTATGCTGTTGTTTGCTATCATTTTTACTTTGTTTAATCATCACCTTCCATATATAATAACCACCGACCCAGCTGTCGTTTCTTTAGCTGCGCAATTATTGGTCATTGCCGGAGTTTTTCAACTATTTGACGGAACTCAGGTAGTGGGTCTAGGTACATTAAGAGGTATGGGAGATGTAAGGATTCCAACATTTATAACCTTCTTTGCCTATTGGATTATAGGCTTGCCCATGGCTTATGTAATAGGTGTTAAATTTAACATTGGTGTACAAGGGATTTGGTATGGACTAACGCTTGGACTACTAACATCTTCAGTTCTATTGTATTTCAGATTGAAATATATAATTAAGAGCAAAATTCAAACCGTAATGTAAAAAAGATTGTGTCAGATATTGACACAATCTTTCCGCCTTTATTTTTTTGTCACAAAAAAAATTCACATAGCACCTTGCATTATTTTACCCTGATTCAGAAAAAAGTTAGTCATCTAGCAAATTTTTCAATTCCACACTTTGATAGTCGTAAATGCCTGCTTTAAAGTTTGAAATACCCCCATAAAGTAAGTATAGCTCTTTCACACCATATTTCCTTAATTGCTTAGCATATGTAAACAATAGACCGTCGTTCATCATCATATCATAAATGACAATCTTTTTCCCAATATACCTGGCTATTTTTTCCTTACTCAATAGAGCAAATGGAATATTTATCGCATTTTTTAGTGTTCCTATATTCTTCCAAGCTGCCTTATCTGTGCCAGTAAACTCCGCTTCAGTTCTAATGTCTATGATAATTAAATTGTTAGCTTGTCTATTAATCTTCAGTAATTCTTTAGGTAGAATAAATTGATATTTTGTATCCAAAAATTCAATATCATTATTTGCAGTAGAACCAATTATATTACTTAATCCAAAAAGTAGAACACTTGTATTGTAGCCCTGCTCAATTAAATAATTCGCTGCAATCGGACTTTGATCTCCTTCATTATCGAATAGGTAAATACTCTTCTTTTGGTCCAATAACTTTAAGCTATCTTTTAATTTATCATAAGGTATGTGAAGGACAGATTTGATTTTTCCAAATGAATTTCCTCGTTCTTCTTTAGCTATTCCTAAGTATAAACTATCAGGTCTGATGTCTATTACTTGATAACTGGTGTTACGCAATGCTCTCATGAAATCTGTTGGTGTAATAAGTTTGTACTTCAGATTATTGGTGTAATATTTATCTTTATAGGGCATTTCCTTTTCAGAAAGCGTGTTGAAATACGACAAGCCTCCATTGATATTAACCACATTTACGAACCCTTTATCTGCAAGCTGTTTGGCTAAAACCCGTGACCTCTTGCTATGACTGCAATAGAGATAAATAGTATCATTTTTATGCTTTAAATATTCAGGGTAATATTTTTCAAAATCGGCAAAGTCAGTTTCTACTGCTCCCCTTATTTTTCCTTGATTATATTGTAGCGACTTGCCATTGTCAGCCCGCTCACCATCACTCCTGATATCATAATATACCAATTTTGGATTTTGCTCCAGCCTCTTGAAAAAATCAATCCACGAAATTGTTTGATAGCGAACATGATCTGACTTGAAATCTTGGGCATCACACCAGAAAGACAAGAATAATAATGCTGTTGAGATAATATACTTCTCCATTTTTGATTTAGTGTAAAATGTATTTTTTATTACGCTTAGAATAACAAGAAACTTAAGAAGCCACCAATGCTGTTTTCATTGTGTTTCTCTGGACCATAATAATCGATATTGGTACCCACACCAAAAGTTATTTCTTTATAACTTAAACCAGCTCGAGCCATGAGATAACTTCTTGTTTGCAAATTGATGACAGTACTGTATTCATACAAAGCCTGAATTCGCGAATAAAGGCGCCAATTATCATTTATCTGTGGTTTATATTCAACTAAAAACATTCCTTCGACATTCGTGTCTTTAGAATAATCTATTCTAGAATTAGCCACAAACAACCAAGTGGGATTAGCTACGCTATAAATTATACCTGCTATGGGGCGCATACCTTTCACTGGGGTTACGTGTAAACCACCAGCTAGTTTGAAACCCTTCGCGATATCATAGGTCAGACTTGCTTGTGTCATGTAATCGTTGATCTGATTACTGTCCCATTCTCCCACGAGAGACGTGACACTAAAAAAGCCTAGCTTGGGAATAGTTCTAAATTTCTTATCGATGATCATTTGAAGAGCCAATCCTCTATTGCTACCCAATATTTCTGTATTTATTGGAGGATTTATGGCAGGACCCAGCGATTTTTCTTGCGCGATCGCATTTCCAATCATTGCAGAAAACAGTGCTATAAAAACATACTTTATTTTTGTTACATCGTTCATTTTGTACTCTCGACTTGTATGAATTGTGAAAGAATTTTACCCCCAATATCAGGCTTAGTTCAATAAGAAATTAGTTCTTACTATGCTTCTTGGAAATGCAAATTTGAACTAATTTAAACTCTTAACCTATAAATAATCAGGCAGAATGTTTACAAAAACGTTCCAATAATTCAAAATATTAATGAAGTAAATAAATAAGTGTTAAATTAACACTTATTTATTTACTTCGTTACATTACATGTATGAAAAAAATAGATGTTATGACCGTTAGTAAAAAGCAGTATAAAACCATTTAAATTATAGATCAATGATAAAAATTTTAAAGATAGGTGTTGGTTTCTCTTTCGCACTTCTAACCTACGTTTGCCATCAATCAAATGCACAAACTAAAGTTAGCTCAGCAACAACAGTACTTCCTATACCTCAAGTACCTCCAACAGGACCGGTAGATAGTTTGCC
Organism: Sphingobacterium sp. MAE; assembly: GCF_056711605.1. Taxonomy (NCBI): domain Bacteria; kingdom Pseudomonadati; phylum Bacteroidota; class Sphingobacteriia; order Sphingobacteriales; family Sphingobacteriaceae; genus Sphingobacterium; species Sphingobacterium sp. MAE. Next base: position 2,806,042 of record NZ_CM160044.1, read on the forward strand.
TATGGGAGATTGGAAATCTTTCGAAGAAGTTAAACTCGATATTCCTATTTTTCCCGGTCCATTCAAACCAACATGGGAATCAATAGAGGCTAATTATCCTGGAGATCCTGATTGGCTAAGGGAAGCGAAGTTTGGTATATGGGTTCACTTTGGCCCTCAAGCATCAGGAGAAAGTGGTGATTGGTATGCGAGAAAGCTCTATACACCTGGTACGCCTGCACATAAAAATCATCTTAAAAATTATGGTCACCCTTCGGAATTCGGTTATAAAGAAATCCTTAACAAATGGAATCCCACCAAACTTGATCCAGCTAAACTTGCTAAAATATATAAGGATGCCGGCGCAAGATTCTTAATGATCCAAGGTGTTCATCACGATAATTATGACTTGTGGAACTCACGCTATCAACCATGGAATTCAGTTAACATAGGACCTAAACGTGATTTAATTGGCGAGTGGGCAAAAGCTTGTCATGACAATAACATTCGTTATGGGGTAACCTTTCATCATGAATATACCTGGTGGTGGTGGCAAACAGCTTTTGGAAGCGATACCACGGGGGCTAAGAAAGGAATACCTTATGATGGCAATCTGACTGCAGCTGATGGAAAGGGGAAGTGGTGGGAAAAATATGATCCTCGCCTACTCTATGGCATTGATCTACGTGAATATAAAGGAGTTGCTGAAAAATCTCACACGCCATGGTCGCCACCATCTCCAGGAATTTTTAGTAAACACCTGGAATATGCGAATTGGTATGCCAAGCAATGGGCATTGCGTATGATGGATGTGGTTGAAAAATATGACCCGGATTTTATATATACAGATGGCACTGTTCAAGGACCTTTCACTGGTAATGGGACAGGTACGGGTTATAAAGCAGATGCGATGCAGCATGTGATCGCTGATTATTACAATAGGACACTAAAGAGACACGGAAAGGTCAATACTTTTAGTATTGTGAAATTTCGGGATAAAACAAATGGTACCGTTACTACCGAGGAATTTGCTATTCCTGAAAAAATCAAAACAGATCAGCCTTGGATAGCGGAAGCGCCGGTTGGAGACTGGTATTATGCACCTAATTTTACTTATGACTCCGGAATGATGATCCGATATGTGATAGAGGCTATTGCTAGGGATGGTAACGCTGCTCTCTGTGTTTCACTACTACCAGATGGATCTTTGGATGAGGGCAGTTTAAAAATGCTCAAAGAGGTAGGAATATGGATGCGCCGTAACGGGGAGGCGGTTTATGGCAGCAGAGCATGGAAAATTCCTGGGGAAGGAGAAAAAGAAAACGGGAAATTGAAAATGCTCCCGGGTGGCGGACTTGGTCGCAGACATGCAGAATTTAAGTTTAACACCACGGATTTTAGATTTACCGTAGGAAAAAATGGATCGCTTTATGCCTTTTGTATGAAACTGCCGGAAGCGGGATCTGAATTGAAAATAAAATCACTTGGTAGTAACGCAAGCTTATTGGGCAAAACGATTAAAAAAGTGAGCATGCTCGGATACGAAGGTAAGTTGAAATGGAAGCAGGTGGCCGATGGATTGGTCGTGACTTGTCCTTCCCAGATGAATTATGCAACCTCAGTTGTGTTTAGAGTTGAGTAAAATTGTATACACCTTAATATTCATGTTGCGTATTCAGAATAATAAGTAACGCTGATATAAGACTGCGTTACTTATTTATCTCTTGAAGGACACTACCTTGCTCCCGCCAATAGAAAATGATAGAAGATCTTACCATTTTTAAAATTTAATATGACGAAAACCATATTAATATTGCCATGGATTATCCAAAAAGGTATTTTATGATCTGTTTGGAGTAGCATCCGTATCTTTTATCTAGGATTAATTTTGTATCATATCTTACAAGAAAATATAATGCTAATTGGAATACAGAAATAGATGATGAACATGGTAGCAGTTGGATGAGTGATATCATGCATCAATGATATTTGTAAAAAGAACATAAACAAAATTTGATTATGTTCTTTTTACTGTTCAATTTAATACATGCAACAATACTATTTGTAAAATGTTAGGCTATTTTATGTAAGAAAGATCTGTATTTAAAGAAAAGGAATAAGGATATCATAAAAAATAAAATTTTTAAAAGTAAAATTGCACTTTTCATACCTTGTAAAAACAGGTTTTTATCACAATAAATATTGAAAAAATGGAATTATGCAATAAAAAATTCAGCATAGCAGTCGTGAAAAATTTAAATACAATAATATATTCGAAAGTAAGAATTAAAGACATTTTCTTGAAAAATAAACGTTAACTTCGATAATAAACCAATTGATTATTAACATTATGAATATAATTCTTATTTAAGAAACCACGAGTAGCCCTATCCATTCAAATATTGATACCACTACCGACTTCATACGTATTCTTACAATAGTGATAGTTGTGAAATTAACAATAAAGTTGCTAAAAGCTACAAATATTACTATAATTGTAAGATAATACAATATTACTTAAAAATTTGGAAACCAAAACCAATTGGTTCATACAAATATTATAATGAAAAACGAACATATAGGGCATAGTAACGTGAGTTTGCTGGAGCGTCTAAAACTTGGCGATCTGGAGGCTTTCAACATGATCTATGAGCAATACTGGTCTCTTCTAATCAATGAGTCCTATAAACGACTTCATAATATGGCTCTTTGTGAAGAAGTGGTACAAGATGTATTTATAGACCTTTGGCAACAAAGAGCGGTGAGAGATATCCAGAATCTTGAAGCCTATCTTCGTACCTGTATGAAATTCAAAGTATTTGAAGTTTATCGGAAAAACAGGAAAACAAAATCAATGCTCGAAGAAAATCTATCGTTAATGCAGCAACACGAGATTTCCGAATATGATCAATATGCACAAAAAGATTTAAAATCTCTAATAGAAGATTGGATTTCCCATCTGCCACAGAAACGAAAAGAAATCTTCAAAATGAGATATCTAGATGAACTTTCTACCAAAGAAATAAGCGAAATGACTCAAAGTTCACAAAATACCATACAAAACCATTTAGGTATCTCTATTTCCAAACTAAGAAAATTGATCATTCAACATTTTTTAGTTTTTATCATAACTTTATTATACTGACCTAAAGTGAGTTATAAATAAATAACTTGAAGACTAGTACGATCTTCCTATTTAAGTACACTGTATATATAAATACGGTACTAATCAAAAATGGAACATCATAACCCCAGGCTTCAAAACCTTATAGATAAATACTTAAAAGGTAATTGCAATAAAGAGGAAGCGGAAATTGTCGAAAATTTTTTTGAAAGTTTTTCATCGCGCCCAGATATCTTGGATCAACTTGATCATGAAAAACAGCATGAAATAAAAAGAAGAATCCATGAAAATGTTGTAAAGAAAATTTCTCCAACACCCATCCGAAAAATCGGTATGATCAAACTTGCTGTTGCCGCGACTGTAGCACTTTTCTGTATTTCTATTGCATATCAATATCTGTATAAAAACAAGAGCTTAAAAAATATAGAAATCAGCTTAGCAAACGGGCAACAGCGCCATGTTACGTTAGAAGATGGAACAAAAATTACACTTAATGCATCCAGTAGAATTATTTATCCTAATTCTTTTAAAGACTCTTCTAAACGTGAAGTGATTTTAATCGGTGAAGCATTTTTCGATGTCGCTAAAAATGCAAAAAAACCTTTTATCATCCATACGCCTAGAATGGAAATCAGCGTTCTGGGAACTGCCTTTAATGTTCGTGACTATGAAAATGAAAGAAATGCAGAAACTGCTTTAATACGGGGGAAAGTTTCGATATGGAAAACTGGCCATACGGATAAGAAATTTATCTTGAACCCAAATGAAAAATTTGTTCTATCTAATGCGGCTATCCATAACCATGCACAATCCACCAAGCCAAAAGTTGTCTCTCTGCAATATGCCACCGTTGCAGTCCAGCCTTTAGTTGTCTCAAATCAAGACGGTACTGCACTCGAAACAGAATGGATGCTTAAACGGATGACCATCCGTGATGAAAGATTGGCAGATATTGTACTCAAACTGGAACGTATGTATGGTGTGGAGATCCAGATCTTAAATAGTAAAATCGCAAGTCAACGCTTCTCTGCGACATTTGAAAATGAAGATCTAGACAATATATTAAAAGCACTGCAGACAGTTAATTACTTCCAGATCAAAAAGACGGGTAAAAATAAAATACAACTATTTTAAAACAAACTAACCTACATAACTCATATGAACAAAACAGTACCTAAATTTAAAAAAGAATCCAGATTGGCACTGCTTCTGGTTTGTCTCAGCACTGTGCATGTGCAGAGTTTTGCCTATTCACAAACTGAAAAAATTGATGTATCCATAAAGGCCGGCAAGCTGGAAGACGTATTTCAGACCATCAATGAAAACAGTAAATACAAAATGTTCTTCAGTAAGGCTATACTTCCCAATTCAACAGTAAATATGATAGCTGACAAAATTAGTATTAAAGATGTACTATCAAAATCTCTTTCAGGAAGTAATCTGACCTGGGAATTGCTGGATAATAATATCATAGCTATAAAAGAAAAGAAACAAAGTCAACCACATTTGGCCGGACAAGTACTTAATGAAAATGGCTCTCCGTTAGCAGGCGTGTCTGTGATCATAAAAGATTGGCAAAAAGAGGCATATCGGAATATACAGACAAGTACAGCTACTGATGTGAATGGACAGTGGGGATTGAGGATCCCCAATGAAGATATAACCATCATATTTTCTTTCATGGGATACCAGAAGGTGGAGGTTTCGGCCAAACAGCTTCTTGCAAACGCTACTCCTATCCGATTAAAGCCTGAAGAAGGCAGTTTAGAAGAAGTTGTCGTGATCGGATATGGAACAACAACACGTCGATTAAATACGGGATCAGTAGCTTCGATAACAGCTAAAGATATTGCATCTCAACCGGTAAGCAATCCACTGGCAGCATTAGCCGGTAGAATGTCAGGTGTATTGATTGCCCAAAATAACGGTGTACCAGGAAGTGCGGTACAGATACAGATCAGAAACCAGGCTTCATTAAGCGGAACGACCTCAGGATCTATTCCCTTGTACGTTATTGATGGGGTGCCTTTCACTAATTTTAACGGTGGTCAACCTGCAACCGACAATCTAAACTCTTTTGGTATTTCTGGATCTTCTGGTGGTCTGAGTCCGTTTAGTATGATTAATCCTTCTGACATAGAACGTATAGATGTTCTCAAGGATGCCGATGCTACAGCAATTTATGGTAGCCGCGGTGCCAATGGTGTCGTATTGATCACGACAAAGAAAGGATCATCGGGACGCACGCGCATCGGTGTTAATTTTAACACTGGATTTACGGAAGTTAATCGCTTTATCCCGATGATGAATCTGGAAGAATACCTATCCTTGAGAAAGGAAGCTTTTGCTAATGATGGTACTGTACCAACTGCAACGAATGCTCCAGACCTTATGTTGTGGGACCAGAATAAATCTACAGACTGGCAAAAAATGCTGATCGGTAATAAAGGTCATATCACTGATGTGCAAGCGAATATGTCGGGTGGAAATGAATCCACACGCTTTTTCTTTAACTCAGGATACAGACGCGAAAGCACGGTATTCTATAGAGACAGTAAAAATAGCAGGTTTACCTCCCGTCTAAACCTGGATCATACGTCTGCAGACAAGAAGTTTAATGCGGCACTATCTGTAAGCTATGCCAATGACAATTCGGATATGCCCTCTTCGGATATTACTTCCATGTACAACCTGCCTCCCAACTACCCTATTTATGATGACAACGGAAGATTTTATTGGTTGCCATCATCAGCAGGGATCAACAATCCTATTGCTATGCTCAACAGAAAATACATAGGAACTACGAATAACCTGATTTCAAATGCAAACCTGAGCTATAAGATTATCCCTGGACTGACCGTGAAAACAAATTTCGGGTACACCATAACACAGCTCAACCAAAATAATCAGACACCGATTTCATCCTTAAATAACACCCTCACCAATCCATTGGGCTCATCTGCTTTTTCCAATACAAAAGCGGAGAACTGGATTATCGAACCCACATTGGATTATGTCAAAAATCTAGGTCAAGGCAAACTAACAGCATTAATCGGTACGAGTTTCCAGCAGAATTCCTCCCGCTCACAGACAACTAATGGATCTAATTACAGCAATGATGCACTTTTAGGATCGCTCAGTGCAGCAGGAACGTTTACTGCAAACAACAATCTTGTTTATTACAAATACAATGCAGTATTTGGAAAAGTGAATTACGACTGGAAAGAGAAATACTTATTTAATGGAACATTTAGAAGGGATGGTTCCTCACGTTTTGGTCCCAAAAACAGGTTTGGAAATTTCGGTGCGATAGGCCTTGGCTGGGTATTCGGAAAAGAAGATTTTGTACAGGACAAGCTGCCGTTTCTAAGTTTCGGGAAGTTAAGAGCAAGTTATGGTACAACCGGGAATGATCAGATATCAAACTATATGTATCTGCCGCTCTATTCCTCTTCTACAGCCTATCTAAATAATCCTTCGATGAACATTGGGACACTTCCTAATGAGTATATCAAATGGGAAACAACCAAAAAAATGGAATTTGCGCTGGATCTTGGTTTCTTGAGAGACCGCATCTTATTCACGGGTAACTACTTTAGAAACCGCTCTGGTGATCAGATTACCGATCTTATTCTAAGTACTCAAGTTGGGTATAACAGTTATAAGGCCAATCTTCCGGCACTGATTCAAAATACTGGACTGGAATTGGAATTAAATACCACCAATATTGCTACAGAAAATTTCACATGGAAAACATCGGCCAACTTCACATTCTATAAAAATAAATTAGTGGAATTTCCGGGAATTGAAAATACATTTTTTGCCAGCAGTTTTCTAGTTGGAGAACCGCTTAATCTGATCCGTCTTTACCATTATCAAGGGGTAGACGAAACAACCGGCAGAGCAACTTATGAGGACCGCAATGGTGATGGAGTTATCAATGGAGACGACCGTTATGTTGCTGACTTAGGAACACCATTTTATGGTGGATTTAACAATACGTTTTCATACAAAGGATTTGAGCTGGGCGTATTTTTCCAGTTTAACCATCGATTTGGAGTAACCAAAATTTTAAACACAAGACCGGGAGCCATGGTTAACCAAAATGAATACTGGCTTGGAAGATGGTCTCCAACAAATCCAAATACAGATATTCCTGGAGCGATCACACCGTCATCACCTACTTCTACACCTGCAGGAAGTGCTTTAAACAATTCATACAATCTATACAGTAGCTCTGATGCTGTGTATGGGGACGCATCTTATATTAAATTGAGGTCAATAAATCTTTCCTACAGCCTGCCAAAAAACTGGACTTCAAGATTGAAAATGTCCAATTGTAGTGTATTTATGCAGGGTCAGAATCTGTTTACTTGGGCAAAAAACAAGTATGTACTCGATACGGAAACTACCGTTCAGGGTGGTCCCTCTGGTTTAGGTACAGGAACGATCGCACAAGTGCTACCTCCACTGCGCACAATTGTCTTTGGATTTAACTGTCAATTTTAAAACGTACAACAATGAAATTAAACAATAAAACCATCATATCGCTTATACTGACTAATGGGGCACTTTTATTTAGTTCCTGCGAAAAATTTGTAGATCTTGGCGCTCCACCTACGCAAGTTATTACGGGAGATGCATTTGCATCGGATGCATCTGCAAATAGTGTGATCCGTGGATTGTACAGCACAGTATTAAATATCAACTTGTCTGGCATGACCACGTTCTTTACCGGAATCGCGGCAGACGATCTTCAATATAATGCGACAGATGCTGGTATAACAGAGTTCTCCAGTAATAACATCTTAAATACCAATAGTAATGTCGCTAACCTGTGGTATAATAGTTATCAATTGATCAAGAATACCAACAACGCTATCTCCGGTTTGGAAGCATCCAATTCCCTGACACCAACCATAAAAGATCAGCTAATCGGTGAAGCTAAATTTTTCCGAGCCTATGCCTATTTCTATCTTGTGAACTTATATGGTGATGTTCCTTTACAATTGCGGGATGACCTCTTTGCATTTGAAGATGCTTCTCTACCAAGGGCAGGTAAACAGCAGGTCTATGATCAGATCGTCAGTGACCTCAAAGATGCAGAGAGTAAAATGCAGACCACCTATGATGTTACTGCCAGTCCAAGAGGACGGGCAAATAAAGCTGCGGCCAGCGCCCTATTAGCCCGAGTATATTTATATCAAAAAGACTATCAAAATGCCGAATTGTACGCAACCAAAGTATTGCAGTCTTCTGATTATGGCATGCCTGCTCCAGACAAAAACTTCCAAAACACGAGCAACGAAGTTATCCTTCAGTTGGGAAATCTGACGGGTGTCACAACTTTCGGAGCAAACTATATTACGGCGGCCACTGCTGTACCAGGTTATACGCTACCCGATGCAGTATATAATAGTTTCGAGTCATCCACAACTGATCTAAGAAAAACGAACTGGACAAGTCTTAAAACCATTTCAGGTAAGAACTACTATGCCATCACGAAGTATAAAGTAGCTTCTGGAACAGGTGCGGAATATCATATCCTACTACGTTTGGCTGAACAATATCTTATACGTGCTGAAGCCAGAAGCAGACTCAATAACCTAAGCGGTGCACGCGCTGATATTGATGCTGTACGCAGCCGTGCCGGATTAAAGGGTATCGATAGCGGCAGTAACCAAACACAACTATTGACCGCGATAGAAACTGAGCGTCTCCATGAATTTTTTGGCGAGTATGGTCATCGCTGGCTAGATCTTAAACGCACCGAACGTGCTACCGATGTTCTTTCGCCTATTAAAACAAATTGGCAATCTACAGATGTGCTTTTTCCAATTCCACAGGCTCAAATTCTGATCAATACTAAACTGACACAAAATCCTGGATACGAAAACTAAATTACTACAATAACTGATCATTAAAAAATGAAAACAACAATCTTAACCATAGCCATGACCTTTGCCTTAGTTCATGCTATGGCACAAAAGGCAGCAGGGGACAAATTTCAAAAATATCTCCCCATAATAGAAAAAGGCAGCATAGCTCAAAAAGATTCGCTGACACATGTACTTTTAACCGAAATTAAGGGTTATAAAACAGAGCAAGAGTTCCGCACAACAATCAATATCCTACGATCATTGGGAAAGGAAGAGCAACAGGCTTCGGTAGAAGCTATTGCGAAGAAAAAGTATCCTAAGGGATCACTGACCCGCGATGCTTTTATCACCAATGTTTTTTACAAAGCACCTACTGTCCAGGAGAAGGAAAAAGCTTATCATGATCTGAACAAAAAGTGGCCGACCAAAAACTTCAGTGAAGAACTTTTAATCTATGATTATGTTTTAGCCAATTTAGCACAGGGGTTTGCAAATGATGGAAATGCTCCTCAAGCTATCCATTACCTTGGCGAAATGAAAGAAAAATTTTGGCGTGGCAATGGCTATCTGTCAGTAGGCCAGATTTTATTATCAGCAGGAGATACAGTCAACGCAGCTCCTATCCTAAAAACTGCCATGGATGATAGTTATTATTACATAAGCCTGCCGGAGGATCAAAAAGACAATAAAGCAAGATTCGCTTCTATGGGTTATGCCAGCTCGATGTCTGCTTATGTCAATATCTTAGTAGCTCAAAAAAAATATAACGACGCCCTTGGATACATCGAAAATGCACTGAAAGTAGCTCCTGAACAAGCTGACGGATTAGCAATGGTTTACTACAAATCGCTGATGGGAACCGGACGAAAACTTGAGGCGTACAATATCTTGACGAAATTATATACTAAAGGACAATTTGCTGTTGAGAACGATCTTAAACAACTCTACTTGGAACTGAACGGCTCCGATCAGGGTTACGAAAATTTCAATGTATCATTAAAAGAAACGTTAACACAGAATATACGTGACCATATTAAAGAAATGGAGACCTTCAAACCTGCTCCGAATTTTGAGTTGCTCAATTTAAAAGGTGAAAAAGTGTCGTTGGCCAGTTTAAAAGGAAAAGTTGTCGTCCTTGATTTCTGGGCTACTTGGTGTCAGCCTTGCGTGCGCTCATTTCCGGGTATGAAAGCTGCGCAGGAATCATATGCACATGATAAAGATGTTCAATTCCTATTTATGAATACTTGGGAGCGCGACAAAAATTATAAAGAAAATGTGTTGGCTTTTATAACAAAAAATAATTATCCTTTTGAAGTTCTTTATGATGATCAAAAAGATCCTCAAACTGGTGAAGTAATGGCTGCTAAATTTGGTGTGAAAGGTATTCCTGCTAAATTTATTATCGATAAGGAAGGAAATATTCGATATTTCTTAACCGGATCTACTCCAAATGTTGACTATATAAAATTAGAAATGAAGGAGTTGATCGAAGCAGCAAAGAAACCCTATAAAAGTTAAAAAATATGGAACTTAAAATGAGATTAACATAACAAGAAAAATTCTTCCACACCATCTTGTTGTGGTGTTAGTTTTATATGTTAAAAAAAATATCCCAAATTTTCATTCTATAACGAAAGCCAGCTTTTTTACTTAAAGCTGGCTTTTTCCATTTTGAAAATATGATAATCTAATAGTATGAAGTGATAAATAAACATCTTCTACCTGACTGCTTATCCTATCCATTTGGTACAAATCGATAAATTTATCCAGATTTAAGTCAGTTTCTCCGGCTGGATGCTATATTTGCAATAAGTAAAGCGTTTATAAAGCCCAGCGTTCATTTAATATTTTGTTTATCCATGGATCTTGACAGATTACAGTACTTACAACCGCTCGTTCATTACAGCTTACATTTTTTAGTCCCAGGATTATTGGCTTATCTGTTTTTTAGAGAACAATGGAAACGCGCTTGGTTGATTATGATCGGTACGATGCTCGTGGATCTGGATCATTTGTTAGCGACACCGATCTTCGATCCGGGGCGCTGTAGCATAGGCTATCATCCACTGCACTCCTATTATGCCATTGCGGTGTACTTCATATTGCTATTTTTTCCGAAAACGCGCATTGTTGCCGTCGGATTACTCTTCCATATGTTGACCGATTGGCAAGACTGCCTATGGCATTAACCCAAGTTGTTTCTTTCGCCTGCTATTGGTCCCCATCAGTCTCAAGCGTACGATAGGAAGCTACGCAAAAAGTGCATAGCGCGGTAGCAATCCTTCTATTATCTAGGAGATGCCAAATAGCCGTTTTAGGTCGAGCCAGCGGTTATCCAATAGATCTAAAAATGGCTTATAAAAACAATGGCTGGGATCCCACCATTGCCTTTACGTACGGTTGCAAGCTATTTTTTGCTGTAGTCATCGATGATCTTTTTGAGATCAATGCCTTTACCCAAAACTGGCTTAAAGATATCGCCTTCACTTTCAAGTCGTTCCAGTGCATTAAAAATGGTGAAATCGCTCATCTTTAATCCTTTTTTCACTTCGTCCCAATGCAAGGGCATCGATACCGTTGCGCCGGGCTTTGGACGTACCGAGTACGCAGCAGCAATGGTAGCATGCGGTCTATTCTGCAGAAAATCCAGATACATCTTCCCTTTGCGGTCCTTGATGGTACGTTCCAACGTCGTATAGTCTGGAAGCTGTCGATTGATGAGCGTCACGATGACGCGGGCAAATTCTTTGGACTGGTCATACGTATATTTATTATTCAAAGGAATATAAATATGCAGACCGGTAGAGCCGCTTGTTTTGCAGTAGCAGGGTACATGCATGCTATCCAGTATTTCTTTGGTCACCTGTGCCGTCTCGATGACCTGATCAAATGAATTTTTACCAGGGTCAAGGTCGATAATACAAAAGGTCGGATGGTCCGGTTTTTTGACCGTACTGCTCCAGGGATTCATTTCGATGCAACCTAGATTGGCCATATACAGCAAGGTCGCCTCATCTTTCCCGACGAGGTACTGCTTGTCTTTGTCATCCGTTTCGCTTGTATATAAGTAGGTTTCTGCCCAATCGGGAGCACTATCGGTTACATTTTTAAAATAAAATCCCTCCCCTGTTATACCGTCGGGAAAACGGTTCATGCTCTGCGGTCTATCTTTTAAATAGGGCAATATATAGGGTGCGACCTGATGGTAGTAATTGATCAGGTCACGTTTTGCAATGTTCTCTTTGGGCCAAAAAATCTTATCGAGGTTGGTGAACTTGAGTTCATGCTTGTTGATTTTTTTGACCTGTGTTTGGTCCTTCGGATTCAGTAAAGTCTTTTTCATTTTTCCTGGAGCTACGGTTATTTGATCATCCGATCCGTCGACAACCTGACGGGTCGATACCTCTTTTTCCAATACGATGCTTTTGGGGTCCTTATCTTCCCGTAAACCGAGAAATGAGGGATGGCGCATCACAGCATCTGCTGTCATTTCTGTAAAGCTCACTTCGCAGATGAGCTGTGGTCTCAGCCACGTAACATCCGCATGCGGCGGATCTGGACGAAATCGCGAAGCTTTATTGACATCGGGCTTTGTACTAAAGGGAGAAGTTTTGCGGGTCAGCTTTTTAAATTTTTCAAGCAGCTCCAGTTGCAGTTTGTCACTAAAACCGGTGCCCACCTTGCCCGTGTAGACTAGGTCTTTGCCTTGGTAGACACCAACGAGGAGGCTACTGAATGCCTTACTGGAACCTTCATTTTTAGTGAAACCACCAATTAAGACCTCTTGTCGGCTGTTGGCTTTTATTTTCAACCAGTCTTTTGTTCTGCTATGGCTATGATAAAGGCTATCCATGCGTTTTGCCATAATCCCTTCCAATCCCATCTTCTTTGCCGATTCCAAAAATTTAATGCCTGAAGTGTAAAATGGAGTGCTCAATCTGATAAGATCACTTTCGGGCAAAATCTCTTCGAGTATCCCCTTTCTTTCGGACAAGGTCAGGTGTGTGAGGTCCTTGCCGTTGTACCATAAGATATCAAAGACATAATACAATAATTCTCCATCTGCTTCACTTCGCCAGTTCTGCAGGGCACCAAAATTGGCATGGCCCTCTTTTCCTACAACAACGACTTCACCATCTAAAACCGCGTCGAGCTTCATGGACTTCAGGGCTTGGTAGATGGGATAAAATTTTTCATTAAAGCTCTTATCATTGCGTGATTTGATCTCGACCTCTTCACCTTTCAGAAATGAAACGGCCCTGTAGCCATCCCATTTTACTTCGTACAGCCACCCATCATGGTCAAAAGGCTGGTCCGTAAGTGTCGCAAGCATCGGTTCTACGCGCCTATAAAATGCTTGTTTGGGGGCCTTTTTCAATAGTTTCGCTACATCGACATCCGTTCGCTCCGTTTCTCCAGCATCTGCGATCTGCTCGTCGATACGGGCAGCTGCTTTTTTCTTTCCAGCAGGTTTGTCCTTTGCCGTACTATCTTTTTTGATGATTTTCTTGCCATAGACGTGATCAGGGGACTTCTCCATCTGCGCAATACTTTTTTTAGAAATAACCGACTTGTCTTTTAGCGTGATATCTTTCTTACTGGCGTACTTATCCTTCAGTTTCATGAAGAGCCAGCTGTTTTCGGATTTCCCGTAAGCTTTCACCAGAGCAAATTCGCCTTTGAGCTTTTTACCGTTGAGTTTAAATTTCAATTTGCCGGCTTTTAACTGCTTTAACAGTTCTTTTTCTTGTTTTTTGAGGTCTCCCGCTACCGGTTCAGCAGGTTCGTAAGTCCCTTCATCCCAAACAATCACCGTACCACCCCCATATTGTCCTTTTGGGATGATGCCTTCAAAAGTCCTGTAATCATAAGGGTGATCTTCGACCATCATGGCCAGTCGCTTGATATCCGGATCGAGAGATGGGCCTTTCGGAACAGCCCAACTTTTGAGTACTCCCTCCATTTCCAGCCGAAAATCATAGTGCAAGTGGGAAGCATCATGTTTCTGGACTACGAACCGTAATTCCTGACCCGAAGATTGACCTCCAAAGGGTTCGGTGGTTTTATCCTGCGCTCGTTTTTCTCGGTATTGATCTAAAGCCATTGTTCAAGAGATTTAAGTTCAAAATGAAGATGCCTTATTCGTCTATTTTTTATCATGGACTGAAAAAAAGCTTGTCCGGACATGGATGTGCACATGTCCTGAAGACCATCTCCAGTATAACAAACTGACCACAAGAAAGTTCGAAAATGACAGATAACAATTGCATCCCAGCTATAAAATGATATCGAGAAACATCGCTTGTCAAAACAAGACAGGGATCCATCAAAGCAAGCTATAGCAGCAACGATCTGTGGTGAGGAACAGCCAATTGGTAAACTACTGCAATTTTTTAAAAATTTCGAGCATCGCATCCCGATCGATATGGGTCATATCAATCAGCTTTAAGGATTTGACCATGGGCAGCGTAGACGTTTTATAGTGTTCAAAATGAGGAGTCTTCAAGTGGGATTGGTAGGCTTCTTTATCGGCATAGATCTCTACAATTCGTACTTGGGTCGGATCTTCCTGTTGGTACATCGGAAAGATCGCGATGACGCCTGGTTCCAGAGCAACAGAAGCCGCGGCTTCCTCTTTCAGAATGGCTTGGTAAGCTTCCAGATATTCGGGCTGTATGGCTATTTCCGAGATCCGAACCATCATATCCGGCTTGATTACGGGTACCGCAGGTATATCGATCAGTTTCCTGACGGTATTGGCCTGTGTGGTACTCACATTTGTTTCGATGATTCCAGCCAGTTGTTCGAGTTGATGCTGCGTGACACCGGTATTCTTACCCATATGGATATGTGACTTTAACTGTGCTTCTACACCGGGCATGGATGCCAGTGCAGCAATGGTGACCAGTTCCCTTTGCTGATAATTCAGCACATCGCTTGCAAAAATATCGGCAAACAGATGTTCTTTCAAAAAAGCATCCATGCGCGGGGCAAATTCGCCAAAGCCAGGCGCTGGTTTAGCCTGCGCGGTCTTTGTCAGTTCTTCCAGCACTTTTCTGCCTTGCTCGTATTTGTCCTTTGTGCTGTTGTTGACCGTAATTTCCTGACCAGTTGCATCGACTATGCCACTGCGCTTTCTTTCATCCACAACAGTCATCAACATCTGGATCGCGTTGAGGCTTCTGGGGAAACCTGTATACGCGTAGAGCTGTACCAGTGCCTCTTTGATTTCATTTTGGGAAAGACCTGCATCCAAGCCCTTATGGAGTGCGGTATGGAGCTGGTCCATATTTCCGGTTGCAGTAGAAGCCGCAATGTTGATTAGGCCCTGCTGCTGGCCAGACAGCTCCGTCGTATGGTGTTGTGCATGTATCATCACTGTCGTGATCGAGAGCACAAAAACGAGTAGCGCCCTGAGTGGTTTGTTTTTGTATATCATAGTTTTTTATGAGTTAAATGCTCATTCCTTATTTTCCTATACAAAGCTCAGCTTTATAAGTTTAACTATTTTATATATATTACTGATTTATTTACCATTTTTACGGATTTAGCCGATCAGATGTTCATGCTATCCGCGCATTTCGTAATTTTGCTTTATAGTCATTTTTAACACGATGGATGAGATACACAGAATCGACACGGTCAAGCAGTATAATGACTCATTGGGAGTAGACACCCTCCATCCGCTGGTCAGTGTCGTGGATTTTGACAACATGCCGACTTACCACTATTTTAAGAGGTATATGGGTATTTATGCCATTTTTTTGAAATATATTAAATGTGGTGACATGCGCTATGGCAATCAGCCTTATGATTATGCGGATGGTACCCTGGTGTTTATAGCTCCGGGTCAGGTCTACGGAATCGAGGGCGAGGGCGAGCCGATTAAGCCACAGGGCAAAGCATTGGTCTTTCATCCTGACTTAATTGCAAACACGCATCTGGGCAGTAAAATAAAAGATTATCCGTTCTTTTCTTACGCAGTGCATGAAGCGCTCCATCTTTCTAAAAAAGAAAGGGTGGCTATTAACGATTGTTTTGATAAAATTGCCTATGAAACTGAGCAGAACCTGGACAAACATAGCAAAACGCTGCTCGTTTCTCATATCGAACTCTTTCTGAACTATTGTCTACGTTTTTATGATCGACAGTTTATCACGCGTAGCCACGCAAACAAGGATATCCTCTTTAGATTTGAACAGCTATTAGATGCCTATTTTCGATCTGAACAACCGCTGAAATTGGGCATACCCGCTGTACGTTACTGCGCAGATCAGCTCCATCTCTCGGCCAACTATTTTGGCGATCTGATTAAAAAGGAAACCGGGAGTACGGCATTGGATTACATTCAATCTAAAATAATCAATGAAGCGAAAATCATGTTAGGGGACAACAAAAAACAGATCAGTGAAGTTGCACAACAGTTGGGATTCACTTATCAGCAACATTTTACTCGTCTTTTTAAGCAAAAAACGGGCGTGACACCACATGAATTTAGAAATTCGAATTAAGCTCATGCTCTGAAATCAGGGCAGGAAAACAGTATTTTACGGAGTAGTTTTATGATAAGCATCCACAAAACAATCTGCTACGGAAAAACGAATAAGCTTATGCATGACACAGCATAAGCCTATTCATTTTTGCTATCTGCGCCTCCACTTCCCCAATAGCCTACTGGTGAGATAGCTCACGGCCGTACCGACCACGGCCATAAGTGCCGTCTGCAAGAGGTCGCCAAAGGAAAAGCTCGCGTAGATGGAACACAGCGTGCCACCGAGCGTCCCGATCCGGATATCATGCCCTTTCATCGGGCACCTCCTTTTCTTTTTGCGCGGTTCCCTTCTCCGTTGGCGGAGACTCCTCCGTTTCCTTTTTCTGTGGATCATCCAATACCGTTTCCACCACACCAAGCCCCAGTGCGATATATTTGAACATCTGTAAGGCCTTACCAGGCCATTTAATCGGCGCAAGCAGGACCACCTGCAGCGCACGGTTTATTTTTGTTATTATTTTTTTTATGTTTTGAATGTTAGTCAGAAGCTAGAAAGTGAAGGAGTTAGTAGGTTAGAAAGTCACTCCGTCACTTAATCACTCGTTACTTGGTCACTTATTACTCCGTTACCTGATCACTCGTTACTTGATCACTTCGTTACTTGGTTACTTGTTACTCCGTTACTTGATGACTCGTTACTTGGTTACTTGATCACTCCGTCACTTGATCACTCAGTCACTTGATCACTTCGTTACTTGGTCACTTAATCACCAAATACACCTCCTCACCTTTTTCCCAAAAAGCATAGACCAGTGACTTGAGTTTGGCCAGCGCTTGACCGCTTGCATGTCCTTTTCCTTCACCCGTGAGAGTGGTGACCGGAGCGATACAGCCCAACAGTTCTTTTTGTGCATCATTTGCAGCATGGATCAAGATCGCCTCCCGCCCCAACACATGCGGAATACCGATCTGCTCCCCATGTCTGGGGTAGCGCCGTTTTTGCAATCGATATTGACCCGTTGGGATGCAGCTGATCCGAGGGATATTATTCCGATCTGGCAGTTCGATCGTATGGCAGATCAGCTCACCGCGATAGGTCAAAGTTCCATTAGTTCCATTTGCTCCATACATCCGTTGGAGCAGCAGGATATGTTTCATTTTCATCATGTTGAATAACCTAAATATTGCGAACGTGCATATTTTTGTCCTGTCCGTTCTGCCACCATCAGATAGAGGTGCAGGCCATCATCCTGAAATTCGCTCAGCAAGGGTAAGATGACTTTGCCCTCGCGCCTCTTCCAGGTCAGCTCATTGACAAAAGCATACCCTTTTTCTACCTGATAGGCACAGAGCGTCAGGTAATCATCGGCAGCACTATATGCGGCAGGAAACCAGTGATGTGTCACCTCAATCCGGTCGGGGTAACGGTGTATCTGGTCAACCTGCACATCAGCCACTGTACCGATGCTCAGCAGCACTTTGGATGGATCCACCTGCGGCTCACCATCCACGATGTGGATCGCCGTACGGAGCAGATGGCCCAGCGCGAGCGCTGATGCCAATGATTTTTTTCGTTTAGCCTTTTCAGCATAGCCTTTCTCGACCAAGTCCTTCAGCGGAACCAGGTAGGCAATCGCCGCTTTAAATGCAGCCCGTACACGCTCCTGTGCAGGACTGACCCTTTTTTTTGCCATATCTATTGATCTTTTTAAATCAGGGGCCAAGCCAGATCGGCCTGGCCCCATAGGTGCATTAGTCGAGCTGTACCTCTCCCAGATACACACTTTTGGATACCCTGGTTTTCGACCGGTTGGACAAGAAAATCCAGGTGTGGACCGAACCTGTCTGCAGATGATCCGAAACGATAAAGTTGATTTCCCCATTGGCTCGCGTCCCCGGATTCGGAGTCGACATAAATTCATCTTTTTCCGGATGGTAAGCCAATACGTACACCAGGTCGTCGCCATAGGTCTTAAAGTTCTCGCTGACACCCGTATCCCAGGTGAAGCTGAGTTCACCTGCGGTGTACAGTACACCTAGCGTCCCTGCACCATACAGCGTACCATCGGAGATGCTGACCTTGGCATAGTCAAGTTCAAAGTTGGGGTAAGTCCCCCTGATCGCCTTTTTGAGATTAAACTGAAAAGCCGCATTGATTGGCGTTACTTTTTCCATATTTTTACGACCGAACCCGATCTGCAAAAAGACATTGATCGGCAGTAGAAAACGCATCAATGTTTTGAATTTTTCCTGCTGCACCATCTGCTGTTCAGACGATGGCTTGGATCTTTTTTTATAAAGACCCTTGATGTAGTTGATACTTTTCCAGCTACTTCCTATTACGGAGCCGGCTTTACCCTTAAAGCCACCATTTGCTCCATGTACAATTGTTCCCATATTTTTTTTATTCAAGTCAAGGTTGTTTTATACCGGTATCATCCATTGACATAACAAACATAAGACGCATTAAATCAGCAATCAATATCAATAAGTTGAAAGACCGATCCTTGACCGACCGGCATCGTGTTTTTGACCCATGTCCGACTGCATGCGACAGAAAATAAATTGAAAACAGGAAATTTTTGCGTCAAGAGATCCAGCAACAGCCCATCAATAGCAGACCAATTCCTGCCCATTGCCCAGCTCGCTTTGAGTCTGCTTCGAGTCCGCTTCGAGCTGGCTTCGACTTTTCATGCTGTTGTATCGAAGGAGCCTCGAAGCCCGGTCGAAGCGCACTGAAGAAAAGGTAGAAGTTGGTTAGAAGAAGGTATGAAGAAAACTAAAAAAACAGGAGAACAAAACCCCATTTTCCAGTTCCACAAAAAAATCGTCTCTCTAGGTCAGAGAGACGATCGATCAAACAGGTTGCATACAGCTCAACGTAAATCTGGCGCAAGCCTTACCCGCGATAATGCTGACGCAGCCGCTCGACATCCGCATCGCGGTAGTAGCGCTTGTTGCGGCTTCGTTTGGCGACACAGATATGCCCGTCGCGTTGCAGACGATAGAGCGTCTCGGTCGAAATACCGACGTAAGATTTGACATAGGCCGCATCCCGGAGCAGCACATCGTGCTGTTCCATCTGCTCGCGCAGGTCGAGGTAGGTAGCCAGTTTGCGTTTGGTAGCCAAGAGCTCCAACAAGATCAATTTTTGGGCAAAGGAATGCCCTGGGCTTATGAACAAGCCCCTTAAAAAGCGATTTTTACACATAGGATTATTTTTAGGGTTATAAGCGGATAAGTCGTTTATTCCAGTTGATCAAAGCCACTGATATTTATTTTTCGGCCCTTGCTAATGGGCAATTTTGTTTGCGGTCCCTCCGAGAGGATCAGTCTACTTCCTTTTACTTCAAGCGCGAACCTAAAATTGACAATAAATCCCCGATGGATTCGGACAAAATAAGACTTGGGCATAATAGCCTCGACCTTATTCATGGTGATCCGCGCTGTGATGATCTCCTCCCGGGTCACAATATCGACGTAGTTTTCAGCACTGGTGATGTAGATGATATTTTTAAAATGCACAATCCTCGAGTAGCCATCTTTCACTTCAAACAGGTAGTATTCCAGCTCATACTGCGTATAGATATTGACCGATACATTCATCACCTTCAGGCAGCGTAAAAAAGAATTGGTGACATCTGCATATTTGGCCGGTTTCAGCAGATAGTCTACCGCAGCGAGTTTGAATCCATCCAATGCAAATTGGGTATGGACACTGACCAAAACAAGTGCCGGACGATCCATTTGGGGCAATAATGTGTACAGCTCCAACCCGGAGATATCGGGCATCTCAATATCCAGGAATAAGATATCCGGCTTATTTTTAAGCAGATACTTTGCCCCTGCCACACCATTATAAAAGACCTCGATATGACCGACATCATCGATTTCTTGGAGATGTTTCACTAAGTTATCAGCATCAGCCTGATTATCATCAATGACTACAATGGAATACTTGGGCATAGGTTACTTAAAAAATGATAATTTGACACTAAAAAATGATTCATGCTCGATCGCATATTCCAGATGTATGCGATCGTTCTGACAGGATTCGTAGAGTCTGTTGACCAATCTCAGGCCGTTTCCTGTGCCCCTTTTAATATTTGTCACCGCGATGGTATTGCGGATCTCCAGTACGACCCTATCCAGCTGAATGGTCCAGGTCAGCACGATGGGATCTTCTGATCCGTCCGTGCTATAGGTAACGGCATTTTCGATCCAGGTCATCAAGGACAGGGACGGCACAGAGCGGTTCCAGATCTGTTGGGGCACTTGCTCCTCGCCCTGGATCACAAACTGGCGATCAGAACATAAGGCGAGCATACGTTTCACAAAAGACCACTCTTCTTCCAGCGCAACCCGTACCTGTTGCGCCACCAGTTTGTTGCTGATGGACTGGAAAAAATCCAGCACTTCGACATCCACCTCCTTTTTCCCTCTGGCGGTCAATTGATACATTCTCCGTAAAAAATGACCCGATAGTAAACTGCTATCCGCCCGATCGCGCATCATCCGTTCAAGGCACCTGCTCTGGATCTTTACGATCAGCCAATTGAAGAAATAATAGTCTACCGCGATCAATAACAGGATAAAGAATAAGCCCTGAAAAATCTTTTTCAGCAATATCCAGCTATGGTGATCTTTCCATTCGGAATAGAAAACCACTTTGACTGCCGGCAACAGGACATAATAGTACGATTTGACCATCCAAAAACTGCCCAAAATGAGTAGCGCACAAAGAATGATCCACCCCAATTGACGTACAGAATAGCGCACCAGCAGATGAAAAAAAACAAAGCAGATGCAGTAATAGATCAGATATGGCGCTACAAATAAGAGGAATATATAAAGAGGACGTCCCGTCAACGTACCTATGGTTCTTAGATACAAAAGGATACCAATTAGAAACATCCCCAACAAACAGCGGTAATATAAATTATAAAGATAAGTCGCGTACTTAATGCTGATATTCATGACAGTAAAAGGCTTATGGTTAATCTAAAATACAAAAATTTATTTATTCTTACAAGACAATTCATAAAACCCCTTTGTAGATAAATCAAACAGATAAGCTTTATCCCTGCAGGTAAAAGGAATAAACCAACTCCCTAATGCGTCGTTGGCGGTCGCAATCTCTGGAGCTTTGGCCGGCATATAGCGGTGCAGTAAAGTCCAATTTTCCCAAGCTGTCCAGTCTTGCTCGATCATCGCCTGAAACGTTTGCTGCAGCACCGAACAAGCTCTTGATATGGCATCGGGATGATGCTGATCTTCAGGTATAAGCACCTGCTGAGGTTCACGCATATGCCAAAACTGCTGGTCATCATTTCCCTTCCTTTCCATATGCGTGACGGCGACGGAAATGCCAAAGCGTTGTGCAATTTTCAGGATATTGATCCGCCAATACAAATAATGCGCAGCAAAATCGATCCTTACTTTTGCTTCTTGATCTTGATCCGCATGTTTGGCCAGGGACTCGTTGGCGTCCAAGAAAACCAGTACCACCCGTTGACGGG
The DNA here is from genome assembly GCF_056711605.1 of Sphingobacterium sp. MAE. Classification (NCBI taxonomy): domain Bacteria; kingdom Pseudomonadati; phylum Bacteroidota; class Sphingobacteriia; order Sphingobacteriales; family Sphingobacteriaceae; genus Sphingobacterium; species Sphingobacterium sp. MAE. The sequence goes on from NZ_CM160044.1 coordinate 2,828,038, forward strand.
CTGCGGCGCGACAGATCTTGCGCAGCACCAGAGGGTCATGTGCATCCAGACACTCCAAACGATCTGGACACATTCCCGCAGCATCCAGTTCTTTTCGATACTGCTCGGATTCCCGCTCCAGGCCATCTGTCGAGAGCAATAGCGTCACTTGATAGCCCCTCGCTAGCAAATATCGCGGTAGCAGCCGATAAGGCCCATAGTGAAAAGTCAAGATCATGCCGGCATCGATCGCACCCGTCATCTGATTGTTTAAATCTTGCTGCAGCTGTGCAAGGGTTATACGGCTATATGCTGCTTTAAACTGTTGTTTATGCTTGAGCCAGCGCTGGTAGCCCTGCTGCAAATCCGATACGGGTCTTTCTGGAAAAAATGGATAAACATTGCCCAGCCAGAGCAGGCGTTTTAGATTATTTCGTTCTTGTTCGTTCATTGTTTTCTTGCTAAAACCGATCCTGCAGCAACTGCAGCAGGATCGGTCATTAAAAAATCATCTCATTAAATCGATACAGGCCAACATTTGTCAGCACCAATATCACCCAAAATGGGGTCATCTTCCATGAGGTCGAAGACGGTGTAGCCCGCGATCCAGATGTCATCCAGCGTTTGCATGTCGTTTTCCATCATTTTCAATTTTAAGTTAAACCATATATTCATTTATCAGCTGATACCCAAAAATGCAGAAGATTTTGATCAATAGCGATTTGGGGGAAATATGATCAAAAAGGCAGTGTGAATGGTTAAAAGCAGCATGAGTTCTATCTGAAATTACCATTCATCCCTCATATTGGTCATTCACACCTGATATAGGTTAGTTTTCCCTGAATACATGGATCTAAAAAAGTATTGTATATATTATGGGTCTTTTTTTTCTCCTGTTGAGGCTTAAAACAAGGATCAATGTAGTCATCTTGCTGGTCTGCACGGTGTCATGATGTTCAATTTTATCGGAACCGCTTGATGAAAATATGGGTTGAGCACTAAGAATGGAGCAGATCTGGGGGAAGAGCTTTGCAGGAAATCGGATGTAAGAGTTAGGGTCTGATTTCAGGATCAGTAAGCTTTGTATTCGGAGGTCCTTTAATGTAGATGGCCGAGATAGGTTTAACGCGACCCGTATACTCGAAATTTACGTTGATTCCAACGTCTTATGAAGACCTGTCCGTTTTCAAATCTGTAAAAACAGGTATCTCGCTCTTTTTCATAAGGTCTGATGAGCGTAAAGCACTCCCCTTCTGGCAACTCTATAATCTCATGTATGGTGTCTGCCGCAACAAAATGCGAAGTTCCTTCTTTTCTTTCATGTATTGATGACGTATAAGTTCCGTCTTCATGTATCTCATAAATTCTTTCCACATAACTGCCTTTCAAAATATGCGTGGTAAAACTGAATGGATGATCATGAATATGTTCATGTTGATCTTTTTGGCTGAAATGATGAATGACGGCATCAAAAGGCAAACCCTTCAAGTGGTGCTTCATAAATACAGCATTCATTTTTTCACGTTTGGTCTTAATATGAATCATGTTTTTTAATTTATATTTTATGGGTACTCATTTCAAGTCGAAACAAGACTAGCCGGCTCCTCTTTTTTCCCGCGCGCTCATTTTTCGATTTATAAAAATAATGAAAAAATAGCAGTTCCAATTATCCATGGATTTTATTATCGCTAACTTCAATCGATAAAATATGATGGCGATGCATACCTGCCGTTGATCATACCTATTTTATCAAATACATGTGAACGAATTGGTATTTGAATTGTATTTATTTGTAAGTTCTTGGTTTTTCTGAAGTGACGCAAGCGACATCTTTCAGGTGATGGATAACGCGTTATTTATCAATAAGATCTAAATGCATACTGACATACATATAATATGATGAAAAATACCGCACAACATGCTCCTTTTTTCTCTCGAGCAGCGATCTCGCCGCGTGTGAAATGCAGCATAGTAATTCCGGTTAAGAACGAGGAAACCTATATTTTAAAAACACTCGGTTGCTTTGCTTTGCAAGTTGATCGATCAGGTAAACCATTAGATCCCCATATATTTGAAGTATTAGTTTTGGCTAATAATTGTACGGACCGCTCCGTCAACTACATTAAAGATTTTCAACATGACCATCCACACCTTCATATTCATTTGGAGGAAGTGACATTGGGGCCCAGCGAAGCCAATATCGGCTATATCCGCAGAAAACTGATGGAAAGTGCCTTTGTGAGACTATCCCAAAATGGCGGTGGCACAATTTTGACGACAGATGGTGATACCCTTGTAGCAGCAGACTGGATTGCGCAGACACATTGGGAAATTGAACATGGTGCCGAGGTCGTCGGAGGAAGAATATTACTTGCTGATGAAGAATTTGAAGGTCTTGACCCATGTACTCGTCTATATCATCTGAAAGACGAAAAATATAACCTATTAATAGCTGAACTGGAAGGAAAAATCATCAATCCCGCTGTAGACCCTGTTCCGAGACATCATCAGCATTTTAATGGAAGTTTTGCCATTACCTCAGATTGTTACGCTCGATCTGGAGGAGTTCCTGTTGTAGAACATCTTGAGGACTGTGCTTTTTTTGAACAATTGCAACGTATAGATGCCAAAATTCGGCATAGCCACAACGTCAAGGTCCATACATCTGCGAGATGTATCGGTAGGGCCGAAATTGGTCTTTCTTATCAATTGAATGCATGGAAAAATTTAGGAGACCAGATGGAACAATATTTTGTAGAGTCGTGTGCATCCATTAGCTATCGGCTCCAGCTTAAGAAAAGTCTTCTGAATCTCTGGGAACGAAAATACCAACCCGAGTTAGACCTCTACAGCGAGCTGAAAACCATCTTTCCTGACGTCGCCATCGATGATGATGGATATACCTCTTTCTATGATACTCGATATTTTGGAGCATGGTATGAACAGTTAATTCAGATCAAACAGATACAGGATCAACAGCAATTTCCTCCTGTGCCTATTGATACAGCAATTGAAGCATTACAGATCAAGGTGCAGGAATACGCTGATCATGATTTCGCCCACACATCAATTCTATAGCGGTCTGCTCTGTTGGAGAACATCCGTTTCATCTTGTCTTTCATCAATTGCTCAAAAAGATCGTGTACTTGATCACCTGTTTGCGGATAATCGTGAACTTCAGGCAGCCAATGGACGAGAACAATATGACCTCCAGATACCAATCGTTCATATAAAGATCCTATAGCAGATCTCCAATCGCTTGCTGATAAATAATAGGCAACTTCGGAGATCATGATCAGATTAAATTGCTCTGTCGGTAATTCCTTTGGAAAACTTGCTTTTTTAAACGTTACATTCCTGACGTGTTCGCATCGTCTAGTGGCAATATCCAACGCTTTTTGCGAAACATCTATAGCCAGTAAATGGGTACATCGTTGCGCGAGAAGCCGCGTAAGAACGCCGATCGAACACCCCACCTCTAAAACTCGCTCCTCCTGTTTATTCGGAAGAGCCGCAATGGTTGCGGCATACTTGGCCGCCTCGTATGCACTGGTTTCAAAATCCCAGGGGTCTTCGTTACGGTCATAGACAGCAGTGAAATAGTCAGCTGGTAACGATTGTTTTTCCTCCATCACTTGGATATAAAAAATGTTTCATACGGGACATTAAATTGACTCAGCATGTGCTCAGAAAGGCGAAATCCAGCTGGATCGTCACTGATCAGATCCGTGATTTGAGAACGGTGCCGTGAGATCGCCTCTCGTTTTTTATGCAGTACCGTACTGATATCTAAGCGAAAGGGCACTGCCTCTTCTATCTTCGGTGCATCGTCCGTCTCGCCCAATTGTTCAAGCCAAATCGGATATTCATATATTTTTGCAGTTGCAGTACGAGCAGCATCGACGATTTGATAAGCCGCTTGATGATCCGGATGTGGATCTCGGCGCCAAGGAACAAATATACTTTGCGGTTGTACGATCGATAGCAGTTTAGCGATATTTTGTACGGCTCCTTCAAATCTTTCGGTATGCATCGAAGGCACATCTCTGTCTGGATATCGGCAAAAAATAATATTTTCAGCAGGTACACCCAGTATTTCAGCGGCATCCAGCAGTTCGCTCTCGCGCAAATCTCTCAGCTTTTCGGCTGGATAGGCTTTGCTGTTTGGATGTGATCGTGTTCCGTCGCTCAACAGGACGATATATACCCTCTGCCCATATTTGCGCAATAGGGAGATCACTCCTCCACATCCTAAACTTTCATCATCTGCATGCGGAGCAACAATAAGTGTCGTCCCAAATCCTGTGACGCATTGTTCTGGCGCCATTGGAATAAGATTAAAATATTCTTGATTCATCATTTTTTCTTTTTATAAACATGGAGGTTCCACCGGTCGAACGCAGCAGTACCAGTCTGTACCAGATATGCGCCAACATCTGCCAATACGGCATCGGGCGCGGGTTGCCGCAGATAGGTGCTCAGATCGCGGATGATTCTGTCGAAATGATAGGGTTTGTTGAGCCCGCGGGCACCGACACATTTTTGACAGAGATTCATGATATCGATGCAGATCTGCTCGATAGCGGTTCGCATCATATGGACATAAATCATCAAACTTTTTTCCTCCTCTCTACTTGGATTTTTCATATACTGATCCATTCTGCTGGCTGCAGCAATCAACCACAGATTTCCTGCTTCAACCGAAATTGCCATCTGACCTAAACGTGTATTTTGAAAGGGATCTGTTGTCCGGTGCAGACTGACAAGATATTTCCTCGTTTCCTCCAGCAGCTGTTCAGCCGCTCCCAACTGAACCGCTGCGAAGCGTACCGCCCCAGTGCTAAAACCAGGTTGCTCATAATATTCACCTGCTGATCCGAGTAGATCTATTGTTTCAATTGGAGCTTTGTTAAAAGTCATTTTAAAACTTCTGCTCGACTTCATTCCCATAGGATCCCACCAGCTGGGATCACTGACTGCAGCTACTTGCTCAAGAGGGACAACACACATTTGCCAAGATCCATCATTTTTTGAAGCGGTCACGATGGGTCGGGACACATAATCAGTGCCTGTCGCAAAGGTTTTAGATCCATCTAACCTATATATGCCTTTTTTATTTTTTGATAATACGGTACCATCCTCCGCTTGTGTATTCCAGACTGCAAAAAGCCTACCTTGCGATGCGTCTGCCGCAAATCGCTTTCTTTGCTTTTCACTGCCAAATTGATGGATCAAGATCTGCGCATTGATATGTCCTTCGAGGACCCTTCCCATGACTAAGTTGCCTCTTCCCAAATTTTTCAAAATGGTCAGCAATGCTAAATTACTACCGGGTACCAGTCCTAAATTCTGTCCACCATATTGCTTTGGCATACTGGCCCTTAAAAGCTTTGCATCTTTTAGTTTTGTCAAAGCTTTTTCGGGAAAGGAAAGGACATCGTCCGTTTCTGCAGCTTCAACCAATGCTGACTGTCCAATCCTATACGCAGCACGTACTAATGCTGCTAGTCTGGATTTATTGAGGTTGTTATGATTATTTTTCAAACGCTATTTGATTCAAAATAATGGATAAAGATAATAGCTACTGCTCCTCGTCTATTGATACTGAGTCTGATCATATATTAAGCCTGCTGAGCCGTAATTGCTGCTGCAGTTCCTTGTTCAAGTGTCTCCATTTGATTTTTAAAATTTAAAATGGCATCGATACTCGCTACGTCAGGTACTCTTATCAGAGCATCTGTATCAAAAATATCATAGATACCGCTGTGATGCCAGTCCGATAGATCATCCCAATCTGGACGATCGACTATGGGATAAAAACAGCAGCCTAAAAGTGGTATACCTGACTTTAAAATAGCCATACATGCTGTTGCAATGGACTGAATCCATTTGGCACGGTCTTCTCCGGGGTGACTTGTTTCCGAAATAATGAGCGGTCTTCCGTAACGGATAAAAATAGTTTCCATGAGTAAATGAAGGGATCTAAAGTAGGGATGAGCCGGTTCATCTGCCCAAGGTAAAATCTCACGCGTCTCGTTGATCCACTGATTATTGTAATAATAGTTGACACCTATGATATCCAGATATTCGGGTTTCCCCCTCAGTTCGGGGCACATCGCACCACATAGCATATCATGTACCTGAAACTGCTCATTATGTCTTTTTTTAGCTTCCAATGTTGAAAAAATATTTTCAGGACTATGGGTGACGATGCTGATTAATGGCTCCGTAATCATGATCCTTATGGAGGCATCCACTTCTTTCATCCTTTCGATGCCTTCTATATAGGCTTTCATCAGGGCATATTTGACCTCCCAACCCTGCCCGGTACAGTATGGAGAGGTGCCTCTCACATCTCCTCCCAACCAGGAAAGAAAACTGACTTCGTTAATGGGCGTGACGATTAAAACACCTTCTGGCACCAGACTTCTATATTTGATGACAAACTCGCGACACAAATGGCTAAATCTTCTAGCAAACATCGGATGAAGGGGTGTCAGGTCATCCGGAAAACCAAAGTGACAGATATCCCAGATGACCTGAACGTTTTTAGCCTGAGCCACTTGGATCATCTGCTCTACTTCTGACCAATCGTACCGATAGGGCTGATATTCAACATGACTCCATCTGATACCTTCACGAACCGTATGAATACCGAGGCCAACTAGCGCATAAAAATCTTCCTCGAGGTAGCGATCGTGCCCAGATGCCTGAAATAAATCTACCCGGTTTCCAAAGGCATTGAGGTGATCCGCGCATTCAAAACCTCCCATCAGAAAACTATTAAAAGGGCTCTGATGGGAGGGTGAAAAATCATGACTGAACATAGACTTCCTGATTTTTAATTTTTCGGAAAAGTACCAGTGACTGCGCGACTACCTGATCCATATTATAATACTTATAGGTCCCGAGGCGACCTGTAAAATATACATTTGGATGCTCCTCTGAAAGCTTCTTGTATAGGTTATAAATCTCCTGATTTTGCTTTCTCGGAATCGGATAATAAGGATCACCTTCGGCCGTCGGATATTCGTAGACAATGGTCGTTTTAGGATTCCTTTGTCCTGTTAGATACTTAAATTCTGTGATTCGTGTAAAAAGATTAGATGTTGGGTAATTGATGGTTCCCGTTTCCTGATACACTTCCTGATCTAACGTTTCAAATTTAAAATCAATGGACCGGTATGGCAGTTTGCCATAACAATAATCAAAATAGGAATCGATCGGACCTGTATAGATCATTTGCCTAAAAGGAATAAGATCCATAATATCCTTATAATCGGTCTGTAGCATGATGTGGATATTCTGATGCGACAGCATCTTCTTAAACATTTCCGTATATCCATTTTTTGGCATGGCCTGAAAGCTATCCGTAAAATAGCGGTCATCTTTATTGGTTCGAGTGGGTACCCGTGCCGTAACGGAAGCATCTAGCTCCGATGGATCGAGATCCCACTGTTTCTTGGTGTATCCTTTAAAAAATTTCTCATATAACTCTTTCCCGACAATATTAACCACGACATCTTCCGAAGTTAGGATCGGATTTCTTTTTTCAGCTTTTGATGCTAAAAAATCGGTCACTTCATCTGAAGTTAAATTTTTACCATATAACTCATTGATGGTAGTCAGGTTGATGGGAATAGGAACCAGCAAACCGTCTACACTCCCCAAAACCCGGTGCTCATACGGACGCCACTCCGTAAACCTACTCAGATATTGAAAGACCTCCTCCGAATTGGTATGGAAGATATGGGGTCCATATTTGTGAATAAGTATCCCCTCTTCATTGTAATAATCATAGGCGTTGCCACCAATATGATCACGTTTGTCCACGATTAATACCTTGTTTCCTTCTTCAGCAAGACGCTCCGCTAAAACAGCTCCGGCAAAACCGCAGCCCACGATTAAAAAATCATACATGGTCGATCTCCTTTTGTACATTTGTCATCTGGTTATTTCTTCTTCTTACTTGATTGATGAGGGCATTCATTTTGGCGTAAGTATGATCCCAAGAGTCATTTTCAAGAAAACGATCCACTCTATTCAACCACTGCTCTTTTTCGTTACTAGCCAAGATTTTTTCAGCTTCTGTCATAAATACCTTGGAACTGTCCACGATCTGCACCAATCCTGCACTCCCATAGGGATGAACAACATCTTTTATTGCCGTTGAGATCACAGGTTTTCCCGCTGCCAGATACTCCGGTGTTTTGGTGGGGCTTATAAATTCCGTAGATTCATTTAAAGCAAAGAGAATCAGTGCAATATCCCAGTGGGCAATATAGCCAGGTAATTCTGTGTAATTTTTTGGACCTAAATAATGAATATTGGCTGCTCTTGGTAAATCATTGGGATCGATTTTGACAACAGGCCCTATAATCACAAACTGCCACTCGGGACGTTGTGCCGAAACTTCACGCAGCAGTTCAATGTCAAACCGCTCATCGACAACACCAAAAAATCCAAATCTTGGAAAGCCGATCGATTTCTGATCTTCAGGTTCCTGCTGAATGCGCCTGGCCTGACCAAAGTGTTCTTTATCGATACTACTGGGTATTGCATGGATATTGTGATGTCTATGTTTCTTTGCCTGAAACAGAGAGTGACCACCGGTGAAAACGACATCTGCTTTTTGAAATAATTCATTTTCCAATTCCAAAAGTTGAAGTGGAGCAAATCTGAAAGCTGAAAGCTCATCCATGGAATCGTATATTACCATTTCGGGATTCAACTCCCGTGTAAACTGAAGTGCCATGGGCGTATAATACCAGCTGATATACTGTTTGATATGATAATCTTTTAATACTTGATGGATGAGCGCTTGGATCCTATTGTCAGTCGTTTCGTCATGACTGGTGATCAGCAACTCTACAATACAAATATGGTCCTGTGCATGTACCACATATAGGTCTGCATGTCCGATCTTGGGTTCTTCAAAATAAAATACCCGGTAGTCCTGAGCAAATCGAGTCAGGAGGTGTTGTGGTCGCTGATAAACAAAATTCCAGGACAAATGACTAAAACATAATAAGTTATGCATATTTAATATAAATTTAATGGTACAATTTATTTGTCCAGATCATATCGAATAGAATAAATTCACCCTATTGAAATCATCTTGACACTCTTTATAAATTGATATTTTTTTAAAAATGAATAAAAAAGCCCGTTGAGCTTTAATGAAATGACTGGCGTACGCCAGTTGAATGGGCTGCTCAGTTGTTGGCCATTCAACTGTCGCTATAGGTAATAACCATGTTGGATCCTCCTTTTACAATGAAATAATAACTTTTTATACCGTTTGGCTATTGGCATTTCCTGTTGGGTTGAAATATAAAATTTTATATGATTACAACCTGTGCTTTTAGCCCGCTCCTGATTTTGCTTTTCTTTTTTTATCATCATCCTATGATCTACGATATTTATGATTTGTTATTCATTTTAGCAAGTACTGTTGCGGCACCGGTCTCACACATTGCTAGTAGGACACACAAGCATGTAAAAAGGTTCGCTATCATTGTTCGAATATTTAGTTTTAAAAAAAATATGCGTTCTGAGACTTACGGTGCTGAAATATTAAATTTATTTTTAACCATAATTGTATGATTTGGTAATCAAACGAAAATCCTTAAATGCGCAACAGGGTATGGCACCCTATCTTCATACCACAGCAGATACCATTCTATTATACTCCACTATAAAGGGAAGCTAAAGAGTTGACTCGGGAATCATCTAGTGAGCACTTGTGATTTATTTCATAGTACTAAAGGATCTGAAAGAACCTTTGCTTTCACTTACTGTTAATGATGTTAGAGATATTGTGCTTAAATAAAGCATATTAAACATATTTACAATATGCCTTTACATGATTCTAGAATCTATCCAAAAAAGATCACGTAGGAGTAGTACTTCCTGAACACTTATTAAATTATAGATCATTTCATCTGCATGATCAAGACATTCCCATCGATGGTGATGTTCCTTTACAGCCAATACTTTGAGGATTGCATCCTGGTCGCAGATCCATATATCTGACTCTACTACAGTGACCTGCCTCCTTTCGAACCACTGTTGAGCCTGCTTGGCATCTAAACACATTAGAGACCCCGTCAAAACTTCCATATCTTTCATTTCATAAGAAACATGTTCCTGATAGTACATTTGAAGATAGTTGAAATAGATGTCATGGTCCCCCGTTCTTAATGCATGATTACGGATCAGTACGCGCTGAGGATCGAAAGAAAAATCGTAAATTTCTGGATTGGTCGTAAAATGATAACGGAGATCGTATAGCTTGCACTTTTGCTGCAAACGCTGAGCATGATCATCTTCTATCAAAACATCTCCTGAAAGTTGATTATCTTCCAAAAGATTCAAAGCCTGATCAATGATCAAAACAGCTGGTTTTTTGAGGTCAATATTGCTCCCGTTATATTTCAATTGTAAAAGATATTCTTGTACGTTGCGGATGCGAAGAGGTTGCCAAGTTGGATTTGACATGTTAATAGCATCGTAGGTGGTCAACAAATTATATCCTTTGCATTTAAGGTCTACTAGTAGGGATCGGGATAAGCTGGTAAATTGCATAACAATAAGGATTAAATCAATACAAAATATACTTTGTAGTATTTTATTATAATTAGAACAAATGTTACCTATAAGTGGTTTACTCTCTTCGTGTATTTCCTACATCATTATTTCCCTTGACTCATCAGCATGATCAACTTTATAAAGAGTTATTTGTTATATCAATAGAACTGAATTGGCAGATGATCGAAGTTCACGAATGACAGGAATTTACTCATCTGAGATTTTATTTGTTTGATCATTAAAAAGAGAAATTATGCCCTGGTACAACAATGACTATCCACCGTCCTATAAAAATCAGCCCGTCCATATACGGGATAAAGCTGTAGAAATTGCGAATGCCCTATTGCAGGAAGGCAACGATGAGGGAACGGCTATCGCTATAGGTCTAAAGCTTGCTCGCGAGCATTTTGCAAAAAAGGAAGAGGAAAATAATATCGCGAAAATAAAAGATGATCATACTATCTGATCATCTCTACTATAAACTTTAAAAATGGAAACCATGCCTAAAGATCACGGAAAACAAATCAAAGACGATGCACAGTATGAGGCATTACGTCAGAAAGGAATGAGCAAGGAAAAGTCCGCTCGCATTGCCAACTCACCGAAGGCTAGCAAAAAAGGTGGCAAGGCGAGTGATTTAGATTCGAGAACAAAATCAGAACTGCTTGCCGAAGCAAAAAAAATAGGCATCACCGGAAGGCATGCCATGAAAAAAGAAGAACTGATCAAGGCGATCAGAAATCATTAATTTAGCCCAACAACATGCTACGTAAATGTAGTCAACCACTTAAAAAACAAAAAGAAAGGGGAAAAATTCCCCTTTTTTACGATTAACCTAATTTGAATATAGAGCGAAATTTATTCCTGGTCCACTAAATTCTAAATAATAGCACTAATCAGATGTTAATATCGCATCTCTTAGTGCTTTAACCTCATCATGAGCAACCAATTGACGGCTCAACTGATCTCCTATTAAATGTTGAACAGGGACAGACAATGATTCTCGATCCTCCGCTAATATTTTCTTGTACATATCTCTAAAGGCATCTTCCCCTTTTTCACAACTTTCTAGTAAACTTTTTCGATCGTTTCCAGCGACGCTTACTTTTATATTCATCCACAATCTAAACAGCTTACCGCTCAGCATGGTGCTGTCTGTAGGCTCCTCTCCTTCTCTTATCACATGAGGTGTGAGTTCAGTGATAAATCGCTCCGATTGGAGGATATATTTTGCAAATATGCCACCTAGATCGTCTATATGCATACTATGCGCGAGATCTAAAGCTGTTCTATATCCAGCTATTCGATCATTATTAATTTTTATCAAATCGTTGATCATTTCCGGATCATTTACTTTACTGTCCATAACTGCTCTTTTAAAATATGATTAAATTAAAAATATGATTACCTGTTTATAGGTCATACAACTCACCTAAATAAATCGTTCAGACTCGGACCGATTTCCCGTATTTGTAATTTACGTATGGGAGAGCCTATTTTTTGACCTGTTCTCTTGGAAAGGTATCCGGCTCAGGCATATCGTTCAATTGTTCGTTTTGCGGATCAACACCAGCCTCGCCATCACCTTCTTGATTCTTATGTCTCTTATCCACAACTGAAGTAATGGTTTTCTTTTTCTTCGGCTGTTTATCTTCATCGATTAGACCGACTTTTGCATTTTCATTTTTTGTTGCCATGATCGTATTGATTAAGTTTAACTTATTATATAACGTGTCGGCAGGTCAAAAGTTTGTATTTTCTAAACCGTATAAAATACCTAAAATAAAAACAGAATACTTGTTCTGTCCCTATAATATCTATTTAAACGTACTTGATGGAGGTCTCCATCGATCAAAGCACTAGTACATAAACTTTTCTTGTCCCAGATGTGTTCTTTGCATGACAAGATCATCAATAGAGTCATTTAAATTATAAATCAAATGAGTATGGATCAGACTTACGCCTATGTACACGAACTGTTAAACCGTCAGATGGCGCTACGGGCCAAAATTGAAGCAAGTCCACTTGCAGGAGATATTCAATTTGAATACGGTAAAGATTACTATCAGGAAGAAACCCGATCGATGGGACTGCGCATGATCCGAGATGGATTAGAAAAAGAAGGTGAAAAACTGATCTTGGATTTTGTTACGGAACACTATCCGGGAAATGAAGAACGTGAAAAGAATTGGATCGGTAAGATGATGCATGAACTCGAAGCCATCACGCCTACTCTCATTGAGAATCTCTTGGCAGATGGCTATCGTGCGCTACAGAGCAATGTTGAACTGCCCAATGAAAATGCCCTATTCTGCCCTATTGAAGACCTAAATCGCGATACGAAACGGCTATTATTTATGGATAGCACGATTTTAGTTGATCTGCAACAAGCTGATGCATTTGAAAATCTAGCAGGCTGGGTCTATTATCCGGCCAAGTAAGTATCGTGTTTCTACGTAGAAAAACAAAAAATACAATGGTTAAAATAAAAGTCAACCTAAGGTTGTTATAAATTAAATAAAGATGAAAAACATAATCCCCACTCAAAAAGAAGGCAATAAATTAGACTGTTTTGAATCGGTTGAATTTTCGACGACGGAAATAGCAAGCAAGGCTTTCATGGTCGCATGTATCAACCTACTTGCCATCAACGACTGGCACCGTATTGCCGAAATTCCAGCGGCAGTTTTTAAACTGGTGGATCGCCGGGGCGTGGAACTGCACCGCCCGCTGCAGTTACATGATTATATTAAAATTGATATCCCTGGTCCAGGATTACCCAGAACAAAAGGGTTCGACTGGGTCAATGTCGTCCATATGGAGTCCAAAGATCTGTCCGAATTTAAAATCTTATCGATCAGTTTGAAGCCTTGTCCTGATCCTACCGATCCAGAAAACAACGATACCGCTCATTTTTTCGAAGGCATCGCTACCTCAACCCTAATTGTTGAGCAACGGAATAACAGCCTGCTGTTTCAATATGCAGGTCGTAATGAAGTGTTGAATACGGAGAATTCGCATCTGGTGGATAATGTGCGAAATTTTATGGTGGGACTGGGAGCTATAATAGGTGCCTCCTATCCACAATGGAAAGCACTCATCAAGGGATTTGCCAATCAGGTAAAAGAAGCGTAAACGCCTAGTAACCTGCATTTTTTTATAGACACTACATATCTACATTTTATGACTCAAAAGACTGAAATCACCCTTCATGCTGCGCGGATCGGCAATTTGGAGGTACTCCAAGAATTAATCCGCCAAAACATAGATCTTAATTGCAGGGATGAAAAAGGCTTCACCCCGCTCATCATCGCCTGTTACCATAATCGAAAAGATGCCGCCAGATTATTGCTCGATGCCGGAGCTGATGTCAATGCACAGGACAATGGCGGTAATACCGCACTGATGGGCGTCGCCTTTAAAGGTTATGTGGAAATAGCCACTCTATTGATCGGTTATGGTGCCGATCTCAATCTTCAACATGGTAATGGTGGTACGGCACTGATGTTTGCTGCGATGTTCGGCAGAAATGATGTATTAAAGCTCTTATTGGAGAATGGCGCTCAAAAGGATATCGTAGATGTCCGCGGTCTTTCGGTACTGGAGCTTGCTGCCCAACAGGGCAATGAGCACGCCATCGCAATTTTAGAAGCTTAAAGAATCAAAATACAAAAAATACACCCAGCTTAAGCGAGGTGTATTTTTTGTATCCAAATGTTCTACGCTGGAATTAAACGTGGCTTTTCACGATTCCAGAAACGGTGTTGTGCGATTGCTTTTATAAATAGTGCTGCAAGTCTAAAACCCGTATTACCAAAAACAATTCCTTCAGAAAGAACAGTGTCTTCTGAAAATTCCTCCGGTATTTTTTGGCTAAAATATGTCGCTTCTAATACTTGTAATGCCTGTTCATCTGCAGCAATAGCCTTGCAATGCTTGAAAGCCTCATTGAGAAAATGCACCGCATTGGCCTCAGCTTCTAACGTCGCCACGCTATTCGTGCCCCCTGGGACATAAACGGCATCGTATAAAACAGAGGCTGCAGTAAGAAAGCTCTCGTCAACGGGGATCTGGCTGTTATCTGCAGCAAGTAACATTCCCAGATTTGGCGCAATAATATGGACCACGCCGCCAGCATCTTCAAGGGCTTTTTTCATGGAATTTAACGATTTGCCATCTACTCCATCGGCAGCAAGTATCGCAATTTTACGGCTAACAATTCCATCTTTTACTGTATTTTCCATGCTTAATGCCTCGGATCTAGCGATCGGTGATTCGACTTCTATTGGCTGATAATCGGCGACAACACCATCTGCTGGTATGCTTCGGTTGATCGGTTGCTCTATTTTTTTAGGCACTTTCAAGCCCAATTGAAAAGCCACTTCCGCTGCAATAGCCGGATCGACCAAGGATAGGATACCAAGCATACGCTCCCGGATAGCAATGGTCTTTACTTTACCAAGCTCAAAGCTGAATGCATCAATGATATGATTTTTTTCAGGTTCGGACTGACTGTTAAAAAACAATCGGGCTTGACTAAAATGATCAAAAAAACTCTTACTTCTATTTCGTACCTTCTTGGCATCAACCCGTTCCTGATAAGAGGTGAAACCACCATCTGCTTCGCGGACTTGCTGTGGATCATTATTCCCCAAAGCATTTGGTCCGTAGCTCGTTTTGCCTTTGTTAATTTGCTGACGCATAAAGCCGTCTCGCTGGTTATTATAAATAGGTACGATCGGGCGATTGATCGGTATTTCATGAAAATTAGGTCCTCCGAGTCGAATCAGCTGGGTATCGGTATAGGAAAATAACCTGCCTTGCAACAAGGGGTCATTCGTAAAATCAATACCAGGTACAATATTACCAACATGAAACGCAACTTGCTCCGTTTCTGCGAAAAAATTGTCAGGATTACGGTTCAAGGTCATCTTACCAATTCGTTCAACTGGAACAAGTTCTTCTGGAATAATTTTAGTAGGATCTAACAAATCGAATCCAAATTTAAACTCATCTTCTTCTGGTACAATCTGGACGCCAAGCTCCCATTCCGGAAAGGCACCACTTTCGATCGCTTCCCATAAATCTCTTCTATGGAAATCTGGATCCTTGCCGGAAATATTCTGGGCTTCGTCCCAAGCCACGGAATGTACCCCCAATAGCGGTTTCCAATGAAATTTTACAAAACTGGCCACACCCTTTTCATTGATAAAGCGGAAGGTATGTACCCCAAATCCCTCCATCATCCGGTAACTGCGCGGTATGGCACGATCACTCATCAGCCACATAATCATATGCGTGGACTCGGGCATTAACGAGATGAAGTCCCAAAACGTATCATGCGCCGAGGCTGCTTGTGGAATTTCATTGTCCGGTTCTGGTTTGACCGCATGTACCAAATCCGGAAACTTCATGGCATCTTGAATGAAGAAAACTGGCATATTATTACCCACTAAATCAAAATTTCCTTGCTGCGTATAAAATTTTACGGCAAATCCCCTGACATCTCGCGCGAGATCGGTCGACCCTTTGGAACCTGCAACGGTGGAGAAACGCACAAATACTGGAGTTTCCACTTCTGTATCATTTAAGAATACTGCTTTGGTAACCTTATTCAAAGGCTTATACAATTTAAATACGCCGTGTGCGCCTGAACCTCTTGCATGGACAATGCGTTCGGGAATGCGCTCATGATCAAAATGTGTCAACTTTTCTCGAAGAATAAAATCTTCCAGTAAAGTCGCTCCCCGTTCTCCGGCTTTTAACGAATTTTGATCGTCATTGATCAACAAGCCATGATCGGTCGTCATCTGTTGTCCGGAGGCATCAGCTATATGTGGCTGCAGCGACTGGACTTTTTTATTATCCCCTGGCTTGGCGGTATGATCTTCGTTTTTATTTTTTTTCATGCTTTTTGATTTTAATAGGTTTACGATTCTTCTGCTGCCTGATAGTTAACTCCTTCTTCGGCCACTTCTGTCAGTAAGAGGTCGGCAGCTTTTTCTTCTTCCAAAGTCTGCTCTAGGAGTGTCGCTACCTCGGTCAATCCCAGTGTCGCAGCAAGCTGCAACAGACCACCATAACTCGCAATTTCATAGTGTTCTACTTTTTGGGATGCTAGTATAATACCCACATCACGGGTTGCCGTCCCTGCTTCTGTACTTTCAATGATTTCCTCGCCTTTTTTTGCCAAACCTTCCATGGCATTGCATTTTTTAGCAATTGGCTCTTTTCCCATGATATCAAATATCGTTTCGAGCCTAGCAACATGTCCTTCTGTCTCTTTCAGATGATTTTCGATGGCCTTGCTGAGTGCTGCTGAGGTAGCAGCTTTAATCATTTTCGGCAAGGTTTTAAGGAGATGGTTTTCGGCCCAGTACAGATCCCGGATGCCATCAAAAAAAAGTTCATTTAAAGCAGGTTCAGAATGAACAGAGGCTTTCATTTTAAATTTTGGCGTTGTGCCCGTTTCGTTTTTCATAACGTATAAGTTAAAGGTGGAAAATTAAAATTTGATAGTTTACTTCGGAAGCAAACTGAAAAACTTACAAGAAAGTGAGCATATTGCTTCATTGATATCCTGCTTCTTGGTTGCTTTTTCTTTCTTGTTTAATCATCTCCATTTATTTCATAAGCAGGTAAGCCTGTTGTGGCTGGACCAGTAAGCAAAAGGCCAGTCGGATCATATCGAGCGCCATGACAAGGACAGTCCCAGCTTCGCTCCGTGCTATTCCACTGCACGACGCAGCCGGCATGTTTGCACACTGGATCTACCGCAAATAACTGACCTGTGTCATCTTTAAAAAGGCCAATATCTCGATTTTCAAAATTGATAATGCGCCCCTCTCCTTTGGCAATTTCGCCATAGCTGTGGATCTTCGACACCGAGAGCTTATCGGTAATCAGATGTTTGGCGACATCTATATTTTCAGTCATAAAATTAGAAAAACCGGCAATTGGCTTACATCGTGAAGGTGAAAATAGCGCTTCATACGTACTTTTGCCATGCACAATCAGGTCCGAAATGATTTGAGCAGATAAGGTTCCGAAGATCATCCCGTTACCGCTATAACCAGTTGCCACAAATATGCGTTTGTTCTTCTTACCTGGAAAGTATCCGATATAGGGTAAGCCGTCTGTACTTTCGTAGTACTGTGATGACCATTTATATACGACTTCTTTGACCTTATATGTACTTCTGACAAATGATTCTAGTTCTGTAAAATTAAAATCGGTATTGTTGTGCTGACCGGTTTTATGATCCTGGCCCCCTACCAGTAACAGTTGCCGATCTTGATAGGCAGCTTTTCTAAAATAGTGAAACGGATCTTGCATATCATAAATAAGGTCTTCAGGATAAGATTCGTTATCTGCTAATTCGAACCCCATCACGTAACTGCGATAAGGAGCTAATTTGAAGGTCAACAGATGAACCCCCGGTGGCGTATGGGTAGCATAGACCACATAATCAGCATAAAAGCTTTTATCTCCTGCTGTCTCTACACGCTGCAAACCTTCCTGATCAATGGTTTTGATCACTTTTGTATTTTCCAGGATATGACCCCCTAATTTTAAAAATTCAACATACAGCGCTTTTAAATACTGAAGGGGATGAAAGCGTCCTTGTTCACCAAATTTTATCGCCCGGATATAATCCATCGGGCCAGGGATATCGTCGACAAACTCGGCATAAATACCCACTTCGTTGATGGCTTCTAATGTTTTGATCAGCTCTTTTTCTTCGTCCTGCTGCGTCGCATACATGTAGCCATCGCAACGGCTAAAGTCGCACGAAATCTGTAATTTTTCAATAAAACCGGTTATGTGTTCTACTGCCTGCTGAGCAGCCTCAGCAGCCAGTATGGCCTGTTGTTTTCCAAAATTGGAAATAAGGGTTTGATAGGGTGTATCCAATACCGTATTCAGATGAGCGGATGTTCCGGAGGTCGTCCCAAATCCGACGGTATGTGCTTCAAGAATTAAGCATTTCTTACCTTGCGCTTGCAACATCAGTGCAGTCGTGATACCTGTTATACCTGCACCAACAATAATGACATCAACATGATCAGAGGGTGGCACCTGATGGTAACCCTCCAAATCTTCCAGATCTTGCCATAAGCTCGTATTTTTACCGTCTCTTTTAATCATAGCTGAACCGTTGAATTTGTTTTTTTTAATACTTTAGGGTACTTAAACGTTTATTAAACTGATCTTTTTAAATCAATCGAGTTGATTACTGCCGCATGGGCTATTAACCTGATTCATTTACGCTAGGATAACAACCCCTTCATCCTAATCGTTCATAAATTGTCGATAAGGGGCATAAATACCTATCAAAACATATTTATACGTTGCACGCGACTTTACAGTGTGAAATTTTTATTAGGAAATGCTACTCTTAGATGTAGGCATGATATGCCGCATCTGACAAGCAAGGCGAGAATGGCGGTAAAAGGAATAGAGTGAGCAAGATTATGCTGATATCGTATGTTCTGTTGTATACTTTATCCTGCTCATGAATATTGAAAGCCCAAAAGATCCGGCGTTATGATAGGTCGACAGCATTGTTAACTTCTCAAATTTTAGTGACTGGAATGTGTTTACTTCTATGTGAAAAGCATACATATTCATCATTAATTGATACTATTACATATTAAGACGAAGCCCATAAGCGGAGTCCGGAAAAAATTTATTTTTATTTTGAGAATTTAAAGATAATTATTATATTAACGCTGCTCTCCCACGGAGTCTTATCATAAAGATTACTACAGATTAACGTTCAAGTCCTAAGATCCCCTCTTAGGACTTTGAAAAATAAGTTAAAGATTGAAATTTTCATAAACCATTTGGCACCCAGTTTTATTTCCTATTCTATCATCAATCCTATATCAGCAACAGCTTGCTGAAATTACCAATTACGTAGCTAATTTACTTACAAATTAATGGAGATGGTATTGAACAAATAGCATTTACAAGACAAATGTAATAATCATAACCACGATGTGAAAAGTTAAAGTTATTCATCTTTAGAATAATGGCTAGGCGATTTAAAAAAAAATTAATTTCACTGGCATGCAAATAACTTAAAACACATCGTCGACATCCTATTACAAAGGCAGATAAACCTTAAATTCGGATCCGTGGCCAATCTTACTTTTTACCAGAATTTTACCGCCCGCATTTTTGACAATACTGTTGACTAAATATAATCCCACTCCTGAACCATCAGCAGATGCGGTCACCCTTTTAAATTTTTCAAAAATAGTGACTAAGTCTTGTTCCCCCATTCCGATTCCATTGTCCGTAATACGGATAACGATGCATCGATCTTCTTGGTACGAGTGAATTTTGATATCGGGTTTGCGGTCTGCGGGTGTATACTTAATAGCATTGCTCAGCAAATTGTACAACACACTACGTAGCTTCCTTCTCACAAAATTAATCTCGGAAACTTCTATATTTTGAGAGATTTTTGAATTGGAAGCAATGATCTGAGGAGCTAGTGCCAGCCTAACGTCTTCCAAGATATGAGGCAGATCCAATAGTTCTTCGGCTGCCTGATATTTTTGTTTTTCCCAGCGACTTTCTGTTAAATCATAAATAACCTTCTTGATATTGACCAGGCCCCTTTCCAGATTTTCGATCATCAGCTTAAACTTTGATGATTTATTTTCTGGCAATATTTTGAGCAGATCACAGGTTAGATAAAGACCTGCTAATGGACTTTTAATATCATGAGCGATCTGATCCAACAGTAATTCATGTTCCATAATCATTTTCTCCTGCTCTTTCAAATCTTTGATCCGAGCCGTTATATCAACAAATGTAATAATAACACCATTTGTTTTACTATCCTTGCGCGTGATATAGGGCAGAATATTCATCTGATACCAGCGCATGTCCGTAGTCTGAATTTCTTTTTCCAGCATTTTACCTGTAGAAATCACTGTACTGATATTACTGATAATATTGGGATATCTAAAATTTTCTTTAATATCTTCCAAAGAGAGTCCGATATAGTCGTGTTTTAAAACAAAATGCTTCATGGCCGGAGGCGTAAATTTACGCAGCCGTAGATCTGCATCGACGAATAATTGCGGAATAATGGTATTACTGAAATAATTTTCTAGATCCTCATTGAGCTGAATGAGTTCGCTGATCTGATCATTTTTAAGATTCATCCTGCTGTCTCCGTTGTAAATAAAAATATATTCCTTTTTTGTTGTAGTAATAGGAACAAAAAGCACAAAGAAGATCAACGTTGACCAACAGATATTGGGTATATTTTTATAAAGTTATACTTTATTTAACAGCATTACTGCCTTATTGTTTTACTTAGCAATTTAAAATTTGTTAATCCTGTTATAGAGATTGTATAAATTGCTATATATCAAAATATTACAATTTTTCTATAAACAAAAAAAATATATTTAAACCTGATAATTAAATTTATGAAGTGGTATTTTTATAAGTTGTCAAGATCTGAAAATGGCAAAGCCATAACTTATCGTATGGCTTTGCCTCATTAACTTATTTTTGTTGGATTCGCTTTTTCAACTGAGATAGTGCCACTACCGCACCAAGCATAGCTGCAGCAATAACCATTTTCTGGATGCGTGCAGACCGATTGTATTTCCACTCTGCATTCCATCCCCTCTCCGCAAAAATATTAGGAATCTTTCCTTTTGCTAGATCGTCAGCGATACCCTCCACGACGTTTATCCTATCGGCCAATAGTAAAGGTAACCAATGTCCATAACTAGATTCACTAAATTGAAAAGCATATCTTCGGATCATCCCGCTCAGTCCAGTTGGCGGTACTGTCTCCCCTATTGCTGCAGAGTAAGTTGGCCTTTCATTGGAATGTAATACTTCCACACTTGGCTTCTGTAGGGCTGGACGATCCCAATTGCTTCGTTGATGATCGTCCCCTGTATAATTTTTCATGGGATATGTGGGTTCATTGTCTGCATCTGCATCAATACCCCAGCCTGGTATGTTTTTAAAATGTTCTTGCTCTTGTTTCATAATAATTCAATTTATGTTATCCTTTTCCTGGAATAATTACGGGTTTAATGCAACCATCAAGTTTTGAAGAAAAGATATGATACGCATCTGCAACCTCCGACAAAGGAATGCGGTGGGTAATGATGCTTTTTGGATCTAATACCCCCGACTGTATATGTTCAATCAATCGCGGCAGCAACCGTTTGACCGACGCCTGATTAGCACGAATGGTCAATCCTTTATTGACTACGTTTCCTATGGGAACCAGATTATCTGTCGGACCGTATACACCTACTACGGAGACAATGCCCCCTTTTTTAACTGCATTGACTGCCCAATGTAGTGCCGTTGCTGCACCTGCTTGCAACATGAGCTTTTTACCAGTAATGGTATGGAGCATACTTCCACAAGCATCTGATCCAACGGCATCGATACACACATCGGCACCAAACCAGTCCGTTGTCTTTTTTATAAAAAGCACTGGATCCACCAGAGATTTGAAATTATAGGCTTCACAGTGGGCATAATGACGTACAAACTCTAATCTATACTCGAGATGATCAATTACAATGACACGTGCTGCTCCAAACAGCCACGCACATTTAGCCGCCATGATACCGATCGGTCCAGCACCAAATACCACGACAGTATCTCCTTTTTTAATACCACCCATCTCAGCAGCTTGATAACCTGTTGGTACAACATCCGTCAATAGCAAGGCATCATCTAAATCCATACCTTCGGGAATGACGGTAGGACCAACATCGGCATAAGGAACGCGCACATATTCCGCCTGCCCACCATCGAAGCCACCGGCAGTATGCGAGTAGCCAAATATTCCACCAACAGCCGTTGACATGGAATTTGATTCGTGACAATTGCCATATAATCCTTGTTTACAAAATGCGCATTTTCCACAGGCTATATTAAAGGGTACTAGAACCTGATCCCCAACTTTAAGTTTTTGTACCGTCGGACCAACTTCTTCTACCACACCGATAAACTCATGTCCAAAGGTGCTTCCCACACGAGTATCTGGAACCATGCCGTGATACAGATGGAGATCTGAGCCGCAAATACAGGCCCTTGTGACCCGTATAATGGCATCGTCGGGATGAAGTATTTCTGGCATCGGTTTTTCTTCTGTTCTAACCCGCTTAGGCCCTCTGTAATTCATTGCTTGCATAAAAAAATCTCCTTTCTAATTTTATAAATAGACAGTCGTGTATTCGTAAGGTGAACAACTCCGAGGTAGAATCGTTTAATTTTTTCTGCAGCAGGATACTATTCCAGTATTAATAGTTAATAGGAGTTGTAAATACCCTACATAGTGACCTAAATACCTGATAGAGCCTATCTTTAAATAGTCGCTTTATTATGTATCGACAAGTTTATTCGGTAAACTATAACGAATTTCAAAACAGTATCATGTTGTAGATAACCAGTAATGATGATTCACCATTCAGCGATCAATTTCCTTCTGATTGATAATTTAATAAAATATTATTCGTTTAATATCATTATGAATAGTATTTTTACTATTCGTGATACTCTATTTCTATTAATAAAATAGTATTTATCAGCATGGAGCCTAGTCAAACACCTGAATACATAACAACTCTGGAAAAAGAAAATGAGGAGTTGAAAGATCGAGTTGCACAACTCTCGGATTTCATAGAGCATGGAGCAGTACCCCTCCACTGGGTCAATGGAGATGGCATAATTATCTGGGCAAATCAAGCCGAGCTGAATTTGCTAGGTTACCGAATGGATGAATACCTGGGTAAGTCCATCACAGATTTTCATTATGATGCCGACATCATTCAAGAAATACTGAAGCGCCTGCTCAATCATGAAACACTAAGCGATTATCCAGCGATATTAAAATGCAAAGATGGATCGTTGAAATATGTGGTGATCAGTTCAAATGGACTTTTTAAAAATGGCGAATTTATACATTCCCGGTGCTTTACGAAAGACATTACCGCATTAGTGAGAGAGGAAGAACGGCGAAATCATCTCATGCAGTTGCTTAAGAAAAGCGAAGAAAGGCTGAGATTAGCCATTGAAGCAACAGCATTAGGAACTTGGGACTGGGTGCTGGAAGAAGGAAAAATATATTTATCTACGGAAACGAAAAAGATATTGGATCTGGAGGATGATATCTTATACCCCGATCATATTCTTGCGCTTGTTCATCCCGATGACCGGGGCGAAGTGAGCCTTAAGATTGAAGGATTACAACATCATATTTCGGATAGGTCTTTTGACTTCATCTGCCGGACCAAAAAATCAAAGCTCAACAATACTTGTTGGATAAAGGTGCAGGGGTTAATACACTTTGATCCCGATCAAGGACTGCACCGGATTATTGGATCCATACTCGATATTACCGATCTTAAAGTCGCTGAAACGACGAATGCAGAACTGGTTGCTATTGTCAACTGCTCTAACGATGCTATTATTGCAAAATCACTGGATGGGACCATCACGAGCTGGAACCATGCCGCCGAGGAGGTATTTGGATATAGTGCAGCTGAAATGATCGGCCATTCGACTGAAAAATTAGTACCAGAAAACCTTAAAGACCAGGAAAATGATCTTTTACAGCGGTTGCGAACTGGTGAGTCTCTGAAACATTTTGAAACTAAACGCAGAACTAAATCCGGTAAATTACTAGATGTTTCCTTGACCATATCTCCGATTAGAGATGAACGAGGTAATATATTTGGTATTTCAAAAATCGCCCGAGACATTACAGATAAAAAACTCGAGGAGAGACGGAAGAATGATTTTATCTCCATGGTCAGCCATGAGCTAAAAACACCGCTTACCTCAGTGTTGCTTTTTACACAGGTCCTAAAACAAAAATTTAATGAAAGCAGCGATGACGTTGGTTTGCAGATCACCGCAAAAATTGAGAATCAAACTAAAAAAATGACTTCCCTAATCCGGGATTTTCTGAGTCTGGCCAGAATCGAAGAAGGAAAATTGCAGGTAGTTATAGAACCTATCTCGCTCCTCACTTTATTTGAGGAAATTAAAAACGAAGCTGAACTCTTGATCAATAAACATCATATTAAATTTGCTTGCGACAGCAATATCACTATTCTGGCTGATCGGGACAAGATGGGGCAAGTATTGATGAATCTCCTTTCTAATGCCATCAAATATTCACCTGATGGCGGAACCATTACATTAGGATGTGAGAAGTTTGGTGAAAAAATTAAACTATATGTTCAAGATGAAGGCATTGGGATCGATTTGGCAGATCAAAAAAAGTTATTTAACCGTTTTTATCGAGTAGATAGCGAGCAAACTAATCATATTTCGGGATTCGGTATCGGCCTGTATATTGTATCGGAGATACTTCGTTACCATCAGTCCACCATTGAAGTAGAAAGTGAAAAAGGAGTGGGTACAACTTTTTACTTTTTCTTGGATGTGACCCCTGAAAGTCAACGCTGAAGATCTCATCATATATCATATTAAGCCACCATCGCATACCCACAACTAGCCCATAAAACATCTTGTATACACTGAATTGAATTACTTTCCCTATACGGACAATAAATAATCATATTGAATCATTGTTCGTTCAGTACACGGTCCTTTCCACTTTTATGATCGATTTCTTGTTGCACCATTATTTTATTCTCAAATAACCAAATGAAGGGAGTCGTTGCGTACTTGTTCCTTTTTTCGGGTATTTTACGGCTCAACTATTTGTTGTACGGAGCTGTTATTATAATAAATTAGACCCTTAAAATAAAAACTATGAACTTACATGCAGAAACCGCCGACAAAGGACTAGGTCTTATCGTGGCAGCAATGATGGTCAATCCAGGTCAATTTGATAACCAAGATCCAGACCGATCCTCCAACCATGACACGGACGAAGATGATGACAGCACTCTGACCAACCCGGATCCAGAATTAGAAGATCCAAATGCTAAACCAGAACGTCATCAGGAACATCAAGAAAGCGACCTGGAGGAATATTCACGTGATGAAACTCACGGTCGGAATCGAGATGATTTAATAGACCCGATTGATCCGTTGAATTAGCCTAAAAGATCAGTATGATATGGATTAACTCCACATCAATAAATTGAAGAAGAGCTCTCGGGAAACTTGATCATTTCGCAAGTAAAACAAATGTTAACGGGAAATGTTCCAATTGTCATCAATACCCGTTACTGACCGAGTATCTCGAGTATGTAAACTATCTTATTGATCAAGTAATGGGGCAACAAAAAAATCACGTTAAGTTAGCATACAAAGTATTGTATACTAACTTAACGTGATAAACACCAATTATAAAGTTCACTTTACATATTTGCTATAGTTCTTACTTATTTAAGCTCCCCAGTGTATGAGGTGGGATACTAACGGCAGTTTCGGTCATGTCCTCTGCAACGAGTACACGAGCTTGGTCCAAATGTGCTTTAAGTCCTGGTAAAGTTCCAATAATCCAATTTTTAAGTTCTACATTTTTGATGTTTTCATTTTTACTAGCATCCTCAAATAGCGCAATAGCTTTTTGATGAGAAGCGATAGCGTCATCTTTAAAAGTGCGATCAAAGCTGGTACTGTCCGCACCATTTACCTTGTCCCATTGCTTTTGATGGTCGGCATCCAGTCCGTCCACCAAGGTCATGCCCTGTGCAGCAGCCATTTTTTGAAGGTCACCAATTTGTTTTTGATGATCATCAATCAACATACTGGAATAGGTCTTTACCGCATCATTTTTTGATTTTTCACTGGCGAGCTTGGCAACAGCAATCTCATACTGATTGGACATATATGCTTTAGTGATAAATTCCTGTTCTGCATTTTGCTGTTTAAAAGCGAGAAGGGCAATAATTCCTAGAAATATGCCGCATAGTTTCAAATTTCTAATCATGGTGCTAAAATTTAATAGTCCTGTTACTCTTTTTGTTTTTTAATATAAAAACTTTTTAAGATTGATGGTCTTGCTGATCGTGGCCCTGTGTTTTTACGATTTTATTATAAATACCGAACAGTAAAAACGGGGCGACCCACTGTCCAACAAATAGTGCGGTATGTTTATGACCCACACATTTCAATGCTGCTGCACCAACCATAGCCGTGATGGCCGCACATAAATACACTTTAGATGGTATTTGAGCAGTTTTATCTTCAATCTTTTTCGTTGTTTCCCCTTCTTTAGGGTTTTTGTTTTCTAAATTTTCCATCTTAGATTTTTTTAAGTGAGTGTTATTATTTAACATTTTATACTACAAGAATCAATCTATTCTGATGATCGTTCAATAATAATAACTTTAAGGTATTTTCCGCATAAGCACACGTGTTTTCACACATAAAACACTGATTTTATGTGTTATACCGCATATGTGGCAAATGCTTATTTATAAAAAATAAACACCTATTTATATCGACATCAAGACCTCACAACTGACTTTACATAATTGATTAAAAACGCATTTGTAGCGGAATTACTACAGTTTTTAGAATAATAATATCCGTGTTATTAATACGCATCATGCTTTTAGAATACATTTAACACCTTATAACCGACAAACTAATACCCTAGATTTTTCGTTGTTTTAGTATCGATTAAGTTAATATGTTAATTAAGGAGATTATATGGAAAATGCAGATTTAAATGTCTTGTTCCAGGAAAAAAGACAACAACTCAACCACTTTGCTAGTCAGTTTACATCCGATTATGATGAAAAAGAGGATCTGGTGCAGGAAACCTTCATTCGAGCACTAAAATCTATTCATAATTTTATCCATGATCCAAAATTAATGACTTGGCTATATGTGATCATGAAAAATATTTACATCAACCAATACCGCCGTGAAAAACGAAAAAATGCTATCTACGATGAATATGTTCATACCGATTATTTTGATACGATATCGATCAATCAGACAGAAAACAAGATGATCCATGATGATATCAACAAGGCATTTGAAAGCTTATCAGAGGACAATGCCGAAATATTTCGTATGTACCTGGATGGTTATAAATATCAGGAAATAGCTGAGGTCTATGATCTTCCCGAAGGAACCATTAAATCAAGGATCCATGTGATCCGAAAAACATTGAAGGAAAAATTAAAAATGTATCAGATCAATTGATACGATATCATGGAAGAAGGCAGTCAGAGATATAACAAAAATGTCCAATTGACACTAAACTAAATAAAAACACTTTACAACGTTAAACTAAACTATACAATCATGAAAAAAATTAAATTCTTATTTGGTGCTATAATGGGTATAATTTTAGCATCAGCCTGCGGTAACAGTTCGAATCATAAAGAAAATAATATGGACAGTATGTCTACGGATACCACTATGCAGCGAGATACCATGATGCCTGATACAAGCATGATCCAATATCGCGATTCCAATTCGACAGAATCATCTAATGGTGTCATCCCACCTACTTCATAAGTAAACCGCAGTCCTGTCATGATGAACAGGGTCTCTGTTATTCTACTTAACTCAGCATATACGTAGCTTCTATATTAAATTCTCCAAGACGATGGTCTGACCATCGTCGTTTGGAGATTTTTTGTGTTTTGTCTGGTCAATAGATCATCCATATCAACCCGCTGTAAAGAAAAGATGATGGAAGTGGTCAACCGCTAGCGTCTAAAACGAAAAAAAGCTGGCTCCTAAGAACCAGCTTTGATATTTTGACTATTGAATCCGTACCTTTTATTGAGCCTCTCCCACATTGGCTTCATCCATGGCAATTTCGGTCAGTAAAACATCTGTTTCTTTCTCTTCGGCCAGTGTAGCAGCCAAAAGCTCTTCTGCTTCCGTATGTTCCATCAGTCTGGCATAAGTGACCAGACAACCGTAACTTGCAATTTCGTAGTGCTCCACTTTTTGAGCAGCACAGATCAACGCTGCATCTAACACTTCTGGACTGTCCTGGAACTCTTCGATAATTTCTTCAGCCTCGTTCAAAAGGCCTTCCATAGCTTTACACTTTTTGCCCCTTGCGGTCAGATCTAAACTGGAGAATACCGATTTTAACCGTTCTATCTGGCCTTCGGTCTGCTTATAGTGCGTTTTAAAAGCTTCTTTCAGCGTATCACTATGGGCTCCGTCTGATAACTTTTTTAGTCCTTTGAGCAATTGTCTCTCCGCACCGAGGATGTCTTTTAGTTCATCGACAAATAACTCATGTAAATGTGCATTTGGCATTTCGCCCGATTTGTTTCTACTAGCCATAATCGTATCGTTTTAGGTAACAAATAACGTTAGATCAGAACTCTTCCAACTAACTGCGATTAGAACTCATCAACTCGATGAATAGTTCGCAAAAAGATGGATATCACGTATAAAATTTAAATGTCAGGTAAAAACTACGGCTTCCTATAGGATTTTACATTGATCTGCAGGTCATCATTGATCAGGTTTCACTGTTATATAAATCCTTTATGCATTCCACGAGAATGACCATTCATCCCTCCTATTGGCCATTCATCCCTCCTATAGGTTAGTTTTCCCTCCATAGTTCGTTTTAGAAAAGCACTTCCTATATTTCAGGTCTTTTTTTAATTCTAAACCAACTGTAAACTAAGCCATGAGAAAAAGTAAAAAAGAGATTTTGGACATCTTTTTTAAAGATATTAATCCCCACTGGGCTTCCGCTATTCCTGAACTGCTGGATGCCTTTGAAGAGATGCGTTTTGTGAAGGGGGAATACTTGACCAATCACTACGGTGATCTCTATCTGATCGTCAATGGTTTTTTTGGTAAATATGAAAAAACCCATCCTGTACGCTATGCCATTACCGGTGAATCGCTGATGATCCCCAACCAGCGGCACCCCTATCAGTTTATTGCCCTGACCGATAGCATCACGTATTTGACGACCCGCGAGCAGCTGTTTACCATCAATCAAAAGAATTATCAACTGTTCCCGATCTATGCCTACTTGATGGACAGGCAGCAGCAGTATCTCGATTATCGGGAAAAGCTCTTGTCCCTCCCCAATCAGGACAAATATGATTATGTATTTGACAAATATCCAGACATCCGTAGGTATATTAAACATAAAGAGCTGGCGCGTTTTATGGGGATCAGTGAAGAGCTACTCCGGCGCCTGATGCGCGAAAGGGAGTAGCTCTTATAAACAATAAAGTGTTGCCATTCTATTACGGCCGTTTATTTACCTGTTATGACCCGACGGTGTTCAGTACCCCATGCTGCCAGATTCTCAATAATCGTTCTTAGCGTATTGCCGTAGTCCGTAAGCTGATATACCACGGTCACAGGATGGGTATCCACAACCGTACGGCTCACCAGTTTGTTCATTTCCAGCTCCTTGAGCTCCTTGCTCAGCATTTTGTTGGATATACCCGTGACATCGTTCAAAATATCAGAGAATCTTCTTTTATTATAATAACAGACGGCAGATATGATGGATATTTTCCATTTACCATTTAAAACATCCATGGCATCATGTACAGCCCTGACCTGATTTTTATTAATTTCTTCGGTGCATTTATATTCTTCCATAAGTTACCTAGTTACTCCAATGTTACTGTTACTTTTAGTTACAAAGTTACAAATGTAAATAAAAACATAATACATTTGTTGCATCAAATTAAAACAATTAAAAAATGAATTTTACAAATAAAAACGTCGTGATTACAGGTGGAACCACAGGAATTGGTTTCGCTACTGCAGCAGCCTTTATCGATGCTGGAGCACATGTATGGATTACCGGGAGAAAGGAAGAAAATCTACAAGCCGCCGCTCGTGCGATCAATAGCCCGAGACTAACGACCGTCGTATCAGACACCTCCAATTTTGAGGGAATCGCTGCTCTTGAAAACCTGGTGATCGAAAACAACATGAACATTGACGTCCTCTTTCTGAATGCAGGTATCGCTACCTTTGCTCCGATCGAGCAAGTCACTGAAGCTGACTTTGACGCTCAGTTCAATACCAATGTAAAGGGGCATTTCTTCACCTTACAAAAGCTGATTCCCCACCTTCAAGCAGGATCATCTGTGATCTTCACCTCATCTACCGTTGCTACAGCGTCTAATTTAGGAGCTTCTGTATACTCTGCAACAAAAGGTGCATTGAATAAAATCGCGCAGATCGCAGCCAATGAGCTTGCATCCAAAAATATCCGTGTCAATGTGGTGAGTCCGGGACCTATTGAGACCCCTGGGCTGCAAAATGCGGTACCTCAAGAAGCGATGAATCATCTGGCTGCAGCCACTTCACTTCAGCGTATCGGTAAACCGGAAGAAATCGCCAACACGGTGCTTTTCCTCGCTTCGGATAAAGCCAGCTTTATCAACGGAACAGAATTTTTAGTTGATGGTGGCTACATCACCTATGCCATGAAATAAGAAAGAACAGTAATCATCCTCAAAAGCCGCAGTATCCAAGCATACTGCGGCTTTGTTATTTTATGCATGTGTAGAGTGGCACTGTCTATTTTATCTTTGAAGATCAACCATGATATCCAACCTATAAAAATATCACGATACCCACTAATTGGGACATAACTACCCAAATTAGTGGGCATAAATTCCCAAAACATAGGGCTCCAAATCCCAAAAAATAACGAAAAATGCTATTGAACTTTGTTATAGCAGGTCGGATGAAATCGGTCAAAGTCATCTTACGTAAAAGAAGAATAAACGCCAAGGCATAAATTTCTTTCGATCTGCCCAATAAAAAAACAAGGTTATGAAACAATACAAGAAAAAATTTACCGTCTTCCCCGGTAGGCGGGTACGAGGAAGCTAAAAACGGCAAAGCCTCCAGGTCGGGAGGCTTTGCAGCACACCAGTTTAAGCGTGTGCATATTTTATGAAAGGTTGTGTGAAAATAAACATAATCAGCTCATTAAACAATTTTTTAACATTTTAAAAATCAACTGCTATGGCTTGGTTCTCTTTCACGGGCACAGACCCGTCTCAAAGCTCCCACTATACCTTAGTAGCGTCACAACCAACATGTCCTGGACTAACACAAAGGATGTGTGCCTTACAGGCAATGAATGATGGTAGTAATAATCCAGTAATTACGGATGCATTAAAAGATGAAATCATCAATTCGCTGCAAAATCAGGTGAACGGCACGAATGTGAAGTTGAAGGCGCGATAGACGGTTTAAGTACCGTATACAATAGCGTTCGCTAAGTAAGTAATAGGGTATGACGAGGAGTCATACCCTAATTATTAAAACAAATTAATTATTTAACAATCTAATATTTAAGACTATGAATTGGTTTAGTTTTACGGGTACAAACCCATTAAGTCCCACACATTATTCGCTTGTTGGTTCACAACCTGCATGTCCTGGAATACCACAGAGAATGTGTGCCATACAAGCGCAAAATGACGGCTCTAACAATCCAGATATGACCGATGAATTAAAGGAGGAAATAGCCAATTGCTTAGAAAACAAAGTGAACAGCACAAATGTGAAGTTAAAGGCGTAATATGAGTGATTGGGGCTGTAAATAAAACACAGCCCCTTTCTAACTACATTATTGGTTCACCTCTTCTACAACCAGTACCTCTTGCATACCACGGCCTAATACCGCCTCGATACCATAAGCCGCTAACTGTTCATTAAATTCCTCCAAATTTGCATATGGTGCTATTTTTATTTTTTCTTTGCTATGAACAAGATCTAATGCAGGCGGAAATTGCTCGCCTAAATCAGTCATTACTGCTAGAACAGAACTGTTCGCATAATTCATTGCCTTTTCAAGTGTTTTGCCCGTATAGGGTTTCACAGGGCAGGGTTTGAAAATCAAACAATCTATTTCCTGCATGGTTTTATAGGATCGGATACCAAAAAAATTATGCAGATCATTCAGCACAATTCTTGCACGAGCTGAATCTGGTCTTTCTATTTTGTCCAAGCGTTCATAACAAATGGCATTTTTTGTATACCAGATATCTCCCATATTGGATAAGTCTACATATCGATTGGGATCTTTCACCTTTAGTATACGTCTTTCAGCTCTCGGGATGTATTGAGCTTGTGTACCTCTAATTTTTGCCCAGGTAAATTGAATAGCATCATAGATCGACACATTATAAAACGACGTTTTGATCAGGCCTGAGATACTATCCTTTTTAATGCGCATCGATTCAGCCGGTACACCATCCTGATAACCTGTGATCCAGACTCCCTCTCTATTTTTCTGACTGGCATTATCAACTTGTCCTGCCAGATCTCCTTTACCAAAATCGTCTTTCAGCGGTACGGAAACCGTACCTGTTTGATAGAGCTTCAAAATATTTTCTTCAGTGACAAGCCTATTGCCCGTGATCGCATGGATCTTCCCTTTGAATAGAAAAATAACATGTGGTGCACTTTGATGCGGAAACCGCTCTTTTAAATAGGTATCGGCGTAGATAACCGGCAGATTGACATGGTTTTCTTTTAGAAATTCATTGGTTGCATAGAACTTATCTAACGTAGCTTTGTCCTGCCAGGCAACATTAAAAATCTGTAGCTTGTCTCCTAATTTATGCTGAAGCTCCTGCAGCTCGGGCATACTTTGTATACAGGTGCCACAAAAGGTATCAAAGAAATCCAAGATGACGACCTTATCTTCCAGTGCCTTCCAGTCAATTTTTTTCACCTGACCGCGCATCAGCTGCACACTGGAAGGCGGTATAAAGTTGTCCCCTACTTTAAGGGCTTTGCTAAAGTCTACTTTGGGGTTGGTCTGCGCATGTAAAGTACCGAATACCAAAAGTAAACAGATGTGAAGTGCGATCAATTTTAAATGTTTCATATGTATATAATTTTATATTTAATGGTCATAAAGAATATCCAAACTGCAATCATTCGTGTTGTTGCAGCATGTGCTACATGGATATTTCATATTTGCTTTTTTTATAAATGATTATCGATTATTTTGAGGTATCTTCCCTACAGAAACTACTGGTTCGGGAAGTCGAAAGGCATACTTTCGACTGTCATGTGGAAGTGTATATGTCACTCCTTTTACTATTTTGATTAGATTTTTTTGAAAACGTGAATCTAGGTTCAATCGCTTGAGATCTGACCAGCGGCGACCACGAAATAGCAATTCTTTTTGTCTTTCCTGCAATATTAAGGGCAGTAATATATCTGGATTGGTTTCTGTGATCGGGATATAGTTATTCTTATCCTGCCTTTTCTGCAACAAGGTATTCACTGCTAACAAAGCCTCGCTGATCTTCCCGGTCCGCACGGCCGATTCGGCTTTGATCAGATACATTTCACTTGTCGTCAGACCCACGAAAAGATTGTTATTGGCTTTATCATAATTACCTTTGAATCCATAAGAATTCTCGGGATAGCTGTTCTTCTTAAAAAAGATACCTTTCCTGAGATCGTTGCTCCGATAGGATTTGTATAAAACAGAATCCACCAGTCCATTATTCAAACTCATCGGCCCCGCATTGGCACTGACTGCAGCGAAAAGCACTTCTACATTGAACTTCGGTATCGGCAGATTGTCCGTTGCTTTCAAGGTATTAAAATCCATCAATTCACGATGCGTCTGCAAGCTGGAGTCGGCATATTGATAAGCTTGCTGGTAGTCGCCCATATATAAATAAGCTCTAGCCAAGCCAGCATATGCCGATGCACGAAAAGGTCTCCCTTTGATCGCTTCGTTTAACGGTAATCTACCCGCTGCCATCTTATAATCGGACACAATCTGCTCATAGCTTTGCTTTAAAGATGCTCGTGTCGATGGCACATCAATAGCTGGATCCAACCGAAGAGGAATCCCCATTTCCGCAGAAGCGGTTTGCTGCTGGTATGCAGCTGCAAATACTTCCACTACTTGCTGAAATGCAAATGCACGAAAGAAATGGGCTATACCGACGATATTTTTAGCCTTTTCAGTTGCGCTCTCCGCTCCTAGCTTACTGATGATATCCAGCGCCTGGTTGGCATTGTAAACGACTTTATAAGGTCGCTGCCACTGCAGCACATCATTGTAGGGCTGATCTGTCCAAGTATAGGCATTCCGCTGATCCAGATTCATGACACCATCAAAAGTTTCGGAACTCACATCATATTGATCGGTACTCCATTCTCCATATACCGGATAGGCGGTATTCATCGTTGTATAATCATTGAGCAAAAATTCTGCGTCATCCAAGCTTTTAGGGACGACCATTTTGATATCGGGTTTTTCTTCCAAAAAATCGGAACAGCTGGAGAAAGCTAACAAGAACGCGATACCAACCGAAAAATTGTGTATTTTCATAATAAGTAGATTAAAGGTTAAAACTGAATCCAAGGGAGGTCATCAAAGGATCGGGAATACCTGCTCCATACTCGCTATCGATACCCCATTTATTGGCGCGCCATATCGTTCCCACATTTTGCACATAGCCATAGAGCTTACAGTTTTTAAGTTTAAAAATAGCAGTAAAAGGTAGATTGACTGTTAACTGAATATCGCGCAACTTGATCTGACCGCCATCTTCCACCAAGGCCGTAGAGCCCATATATACCCTACTGGCATTGGAGTTATTTGGATAGCTAAATGCCGGAACATCCGTGATCTGTTCGTCACCCGGTTTTTGCCAACGCAGTGCATAGTCTTTATGCCCGATATTGTCACTCAGGAAGCTATTGTTACTAAAAGAATTGCGCAGAAATTTATGTCCCAGCTGGTAGGCAATATTCCAGGAGAGTTCCACGGCTTTATAGCGCACACTATTACGCCAGCTGCCGGTATATAAGGGAACTGTAGAGCCCATATATTCGAGCTCGGTCGCTTTCAAGTTGGTGATCGCACTATAGTCTTTCGAAATTTCACCATGCAGATAAGCGCGTGGTTCACCTGTCTCCGGATCCAAACCAGCCCATTTATAAGCTAGAAGACCAAAGAGATCCATGCCCACAAATGGTGTATTCCGATTACTGGTCAACCCACCGGCAATGTAATCCTGTCCGATTTCATTCTGCACAAAAGCTTTTAACACCTTGGTGCGCATATAACTAAAGACCACATTACTGCCCCATACCCAATTTTTAGACTGCACAGGCAGTGCATTTAAAGAAATATCCCAACCCTTGGTTTTTAGATTCGCACTGTTTACCATCATAGTTGAAAATCCTGTACTCGGGTCAATTCTATCGGAGGCAATCAAGTCTTTCGCATTCTTTTCATAGTATTCGACACTCCCCGATAGTCCGCTGTTTTTTAGTGCAAAGTCCAATCCGAGATTCTTGATCCCCACACGTTCCCATCGTAATTTGGGATTAGGAGGTCTCATGATCATTCCAAATTGCTGATTGTTGACGAAATGAACCTGACTTTCTATGGACATGATCGGATAAGCCGACACCATATTATTCACATTGCCATTATAACCGTAGGTCGCCCGCAATTTCAGAAAACTGAACGGACTATCCTTTAGAAAAGCTTCATTGGAAGCAATCCATGCGGCCCCTACTGACCAAAAAGGCTGTCCACGATCATTACTTTTTACGCCAAATAGATTGGAGGCATCTTTACGAAAGCTACCGCTCAACAGATAGCGGCTGTTATACGTGTAGGCAGCATTTGCAAAGTAGGAAATGAAATTATTTCGCAGATCTTCATAACGTGAACGGTCAACAATAGTTTTAGTTCCGAATGATCCATTTATAAAAGGAAATTCCACCCCATAGGCGACAGGTTTAAACGCACCGGTCTGCGGATCAAAACCATGATACTGCGTAAAATTCAGTTTTTTATCGCTCATCCTGATCTCAGATCCTAATAGAAAAGACAGTTCATGCTTATCCAACCATTTGCGATTGTAATCTGCTGTCATACGGCCCTGATGAGCAACATTGTTCCAATTGCTAATGCCCAAATAATCACCGACAGGTAGATTCCAGGTCACGGCCTCATCGGTATAGCTAGCCAGTCCATTGATCTCATCCCGCTGGAAATAGGATCCGATACCCTGCCACTGTTCAATAGGAATAATCGATCGCTGATAAGCATACAACAGGTTTAATTTCAAACCAAAATCAAACGAATAACTGGTATTGATATTGGAAAAAAACTCCTGTACTTTTTGCGTTTCTTTGGTATCATAAAGCTCTTTCAAAGGCCTGTACGACCAATCGAGCAAGCGCCCACCTGCCACGGTATCCTGATAGACGGGATTGAAACTGGATATATCCACCACCAACGGATTTCCATTCCGATCCGCCAGCTTCATGTAGGGGTACATGTCCGGACCGCTGCCCAGAAGGTTATATTGAACTGGAAACAAGCTTTCTCTGGTCTTGGATTCCGTATACATCATCCCGATATCCACCAGCATATTCTTGACGGGGCGTAACTGGGTATTGGACTTTAGGTTCAGACGTTGATAGGAAGAAGTCACGACTTCATTGAGATTCTTATCATAACCAACAGAAAATATGGTATTGATCTTCTCACCTCCAGACTGCAACTGTAGGTTATATTGTTGATTGACCGATCTGCGGTAGATGTATTTTAAGAAGTCGTCCCTCATATCCGTACTGCGCATCTCTCCGATGGCTTTATTAAATTCATCTTCCGATATTTTCCCCGTCCGTTTGTTTTCCATTAA
Source organism: Sphingobacterium sp. MAE (assembly GCF_056711605.1). Classification (NCBI taxonomy): domain Bacteria; kingdom Pseudomonadati; phylum Bacteroidota; class Sphingobacteriia; order Sphingobacteriales; family Sphingobacteriaceae; genus Sphingobacterium; species Sphingobacterium sp. MAE. The sequence goes on from NZ_CM160044.1 coordinate 2,865,213, forward strand.
CCAAAGGGCTGGCTCCGGATTGTAGTACCACTCATTAAACTGGCCGTTGTATCGACCCTGTTCAAATAGATCCTGTTGCAGATCGATATAATCGGAGGACTTCATCTGCGGATAATAATACAGATCGGGCTTGGCTTTGATACTGATATTGGAATTAAAAGAAAGTGAAGTCGGGTTGTTAAATTTCCCCCGTTTGGTCGTAATCACAATAACGCCATTGCCGGACTGCGCTCCCCATATGGAAGAAGCTGCGGCATCTTTCAGTACCGTGACACTTTCGATATCGTTGGGATTGACGTTATTAAAAGTACCTTTCCCATAATCGCCACCTCGGCTATCATAAGGCACACCGTCGAGTACAATCAAAGGCCATCTTTCCGAATTCATGGTACTGATACCGCGGACATTAATATTGAGTAAACTGCCGCGATTGGTATTGTTCTTCAATGCCGAGATCCCGGGTACCACATCCTCCAGCCTACTCACAAAGTCTGTCGACACCTTACGATTGAAGAGCTTATTGTCGACAAACTCAAAAGAGCCAGTAGCCCGTTCTTTGGGAATTTTCTGGTATCCGGTCGATACCACTTCCACTTCTTCAAGTTTGTTATCTTCAGGTATCAATTTAACCATTAACGATACTCCTGTGGTATAATAGATTTCTTGACTCTTGAAGCCGACGTAGGAGAACTTGACTTTACCTTTTCCATTGTTGACCAACAGATTAAAAGTGCCGTCTTTTGAAGTTTTGATCTGCAGATTTTCGGCATCGATCCGGATGGAAACACCCTGCATGGCTGCACCGTCTATAGACGACACCACCTGCCCTGTCAATTCTGAACGCCCATTCACCCCGCTGTCCTTGCGGGGCGTCTGAGCGTAAGTACTTACCATAAAAGCGTTGCACATCAGGGTGAATAATAACATATTGCCGATAAGCAATATATTTTCCCCCTTGGATTTAAATAGCTTTTGGAGATCGCTCCAAAGCTTTATTCTATATAGGTCATCTGTATTCATTGTTGTTAATTTTTTGGGTATAATGCTTCGATACCCTTTTCTTACCGAGGGGGACTTGATCCTAAAGTCGCTTGATGCCCTCGGCAGAATCGGGACTTATAAACACCGAAACTCTACTCATCCTTTTCTAAGGTTAATTTCTATTTTTTCTCATAATCACGGTGGTCTGATCTTCCCAGATCAGTTCTACCGACTCGCCATTTTCAGTAGTGATCGGTCGGCTATCTGTGACAATGGACAGCTGCTCCACTTTGACATCCAATTGAAAATGATCATTGAGATCGTTACAGATCCGTTGCTGATACTCTTCAATGGCGGTATCGGTAGGTACGGTGAGCTCATAATGGTAGATCAGCTTTTCTCCGTACTCACAAGATCGGCAAGGGATATATCTGGCTCGGTCTTGTCCAAACACGATAATCTGTTCTTTTGGAAAGTTGGATGGCAGCCCCAAGGCAAATAAGTAGGCTTCATAGATCGACATGCAGACCATCGTGATCCGAAGTACATCTTTGCGCACATCACTCACTATAGTGATATAGGGATCGGTCTTTTCCACTGCGGGAACCAGTATCGAATAGTATAGCTCCTCTGGTCTTTGCACTACAATAGATACAGGTACATGAGGTACGCGACTTCTGGACCTGACAGGTGTAGGCTTTTTAGATTTCTGTTTTGGTATTAGTGTTGTCATAATTGGTTCTTTGGTTATTGGAACACGATTTTCGCTAAAAAACGAAGACAGTTCTCTCCCTGGGGACAGCACATAGCTCTCCCTAACACAAGTTTTTTGCATTGTTTAATGGTTTACATTGAAGCTGAATCAGGAGCTAAAATTCAGGCAATAAGCATCCTCTTCAACCGTCAAATGGTTCAAAAATAAACTGGAAAAATGCAATGTTATGGGTTCATCAAGGTCAAAACTGGGCTTCGTGATTGCATTTTGAATGGATAGTCAACATAGTGACTTGGCGCAGCAGATCAACCTGCCGGCTTGATGATGTTTTTGGTGGTTTGTTTTTTTTGATACATACTCACAAATTGATGGTTATAATTTGAGAGTCACGAAATGAAAAGGAACTATAACTTTGGGCCCTATCCATCGCACTACAAGGCTCTGACCCCTCACGAAACGATACACGATAGAAGCCCAAGAGCTATAGCATGCACCAAAGGTACATAAAATATCTACTTGGGCATTAAATCTACCGTCTCGTCATGATTAATTGTCAGAGTATGTAGTCGAGACTCTTTTAATTCAATGCCATAAATAATTATAAAATCATTTACAATTCAAATATAATCAGATTATTAATGAAATACAAATTTTATCTAATACATTTTATAATCAATTAAGCCCCGAAATTGCTATTGTGAAAAAACCAGTTTTAATTAGCTCAATAGCACTGTACATTATTAATAAAATCAAAGTAATTAGAATCTCCCTTGATCTAACTACTAGAGATATTCAAAAAATTTTAGAACTCAGTGATGATGGAAATATTTTAGGAGCGATAGAAAGTAACTTGAATCCTGCCAAATATCACGACGAGCATTTAAACAAACTTGCTAAAGCATTTACAATTAAGTCTAAAGAAAAAAACTTAAACACGTCGTACGATATTAATGATTTCTATCCTCCAAAAGATTTTGAGGAAAAAATGGTTGAGAAAATCGTTATTAAAATTAAACCAACAGAACTCAAACAAACTGGTGTTCTTTACTTATTATTAGTTGAGGAAAAAGACTCCTTTTTTGATGAATGGCATTCTGCGAAAGAAATTGCTCATCATTGTGGATCAAAAGCTGAAAAGAACTGGGAAGCAAAAGATTTTACAGCAATCATTGAAGCTACGGTTAAAAAAGGAAATTTATTAAGGAAGAGTGACGACGAAGCTCTTTTCAAAAGACCATAAGAAATTATTATCTTAGTTTATCGATTAATTATGGCTGCAAAGAGAAAAAAAATCGTTTATACTACCTTTCCTGCATTTTCATTTGATAAGGTAATGTTTTTTCATAAAATCAGAACTGAGAAAGGATATTCTGCTTTCGAATGTTCATTTATGATTGGTAAACATAATTTCTTAATCCGTGATGCCGAAAATCCGTTAAAAAAAACTTTAATAGATGCAGAAGATAGTCTAGTTTTGGCGAAGGTATTTAATCTTGAACCATACAATCCTCCCTGCAATCCAATAGATTATTACAAGTTAGATGTCACTTTCAGTATAGTTGAACGGAAGAAAATGCAGTGGGAAATTGTCATTGCAAACGATGAAATTAAACGACTTAGAGCTCTGAAAATTATTGAGGAAGATAAAGAAATTGAATTACCGACCTCATCTTTCCTCAGCACTTATGATGATGTGCAGGAATATTTCAAGAAATTAGTAGCTGAAGGGTATTTCAATTCTGCAAGAACTGCATTAGATATATTAAACAAGTATAGAGAGTCTGTAGAGTTTGGTCCGGAATTTCATCCACGATATCTGATCAAAAATATCCGTTACTATCTTAATAAAAAATCTGGTGAACCTATCTTATTCGATCGGAGGACGAATCTGTTCTCAAGACGGTTGTATTTTAAACCCTTTGATTTCGAAATCTTATCGTCAAATGGCTTGATTTCCAAAACATTCTTAAGCTCAGGTATCAACACATTTCAAAAAGCATGTAACTGGGTTAGTAGTCTCGCATATCGTCGCAATCAAGATAAAGAAAATGAATTAGCGCTATTTAAAGACCTATGTGGTACTTGCAGTACAAAGCATGCGTTATTGAAGAGATTGGCTGATGAAAATGGAAAACATGAGCTAAAACTCATACTGGGATTATTCAAAATGGATGGTAATAATACGCCAGCTATTAAAGATATAATGAAAGAGCATAATTTGCCATATATTCCGGAAGCTCATAACTATTTACGTGTATCTAACTACATTATGGATTTTACAGGAATAGGGATAAACGAAACTAAATTTGAGCTGGATATACTAAAAGAAATCCAAATACAAGCAGATCAAATAACCGATTTCAAAGTACAGTTTCATCGAGGATACCTCGCTCAATGGATTGAAGATAACAAAATCCCCTACTCTATTGACGAACTATGGGCTATCAGAGAGGAATGTATAGGGCTGATAGTGTTAAATTCACAATAATAATTAAGTTTTCATGGAATTATCTAACGATTTTAAAAGTGCATTAAGACACTTTGTTTATTATTACACAAATGGAAGTTTGCAATATGTTATAGATGACAATGAATTATTGAAAAATATAAATTACAGAGAAGATTTAAAAAATGAAGCAAGTTTGGTTGAGCAAGCTTTTGCAATTTTTGCAAATAATATAAAAATGGATGAATCTGGAAAAGTGTTAAATTTTAATCATGCAATGAAAAGAGCCGCTCAATGGATAAGGTTTGTCTGTAGAGAAGACAACGATACTTATCAAGTTGAACCGGAATTTGAAAATTGGGAAGTAGAACTCTACTAAAAATTTGCCCATAACAAGAGTTTAACGGTATTTCAGCTCTTTTGGATCTTTGAAAGAGCTTGAAACACCTCATTGCCATTTCTTTGTAGATTCTGAAAGCAGCGCAAGTAACGATGAGATATTAACAGTAGATCAAGAAATAAAGTATATCAACCATATCAATGAGACAGAAAGAGTAATACTCCCGAAGGAAGAGCATTCTCATCCTGAAAATCATATTGATATCTTCTATACAAACAGTAATACATTTAAAGTTGGTCTCAATTAAAAGCAAGTCAATATTTGAGTTTTGTGAAAATTAAGAGATAGTGGTAATTAGACTTTTGTATATTTTTTTAATCAAGTTTTAAAATATACAAAAGTCATTGAAACAATTTTATTCGAAACTTCTCAATAATGCATTTTCATCTTCCCACTTTGCCTCCATTATATAATTATCTCCCAACATTCTAAAAATTCCCGCTATCGATGGATGGGTAATTTTGGTTTCCTCAAATAACTTATCGAAAAATTTTGCACGATACCTTTCGATCCTACCTCCATCAAAAGCACCTCGACTTGTTGCTCCTAAGTTATTGAATATTTGGGTCTTAAAAGCTTCTAAAATCTCTTCCGTACCGATATCTTCTATTACATCATATATTTCAATGGGAAAACCTTTCCCATTCTTTAAATTTATTGGATATTTAGCTAATAATTGCCCCAAGCAATCGTCAGTAACTTTTGTTCTATCATTTTCCTTAGCAAGTTGCCTTACTTCAAAAATCCATTTTCTAAGAATTTCGTTATCTATGGTTCCATCGTCTTTTAAAGAAGGAATTTCATTAAATGAGCCTAGAATATTCCAGCCAGCTCGAAGCATATCCATACCATTTGGATTATCATTATAAAACTGTACAACCAATTGTCTTTCCTCCACATTCTCTGGTAAATAGACTTGCTTTAACAGTCCAAAATATTCGGCAGCTCTTTCTGACATTAATTTATATAGGTTCTTAGGTTTTGGAGAATATGAACTGGAACTAGAAAATACAAACATAAATTTCATTTCTATATTTGAAGCTCTTGGAATATCATAGTCACTTCTTGAATAGAGAAAATCTAAAAGTCTATTAAAATGATTATGATCAAATCTTGTATCATCTTCGAAACCAAATAGCGGAACTTGCTCCAAAGCATTAAGAACTTCTTCGGAAGTAAGGGTTAACTTATGTTGATAACAGGCCCATGATAATGTATTTAGATATACTATTGATTTTTTGTATTTCAATAATTTTTTTAATGCGTAAAAAAGTTCCTTTTTATCTGCTGAAAATAAAAAACCTCTTTTATTTGTCCAAAATAACTGCTCAACTTCCTTATTTTTTAACTTAGTTACATATTTAAATAATGTGATACTATTCTTTAAAGATGAAAGAAAATTTACTATACCATTATTGCTAAGATCAGAGACTATTAAACTATCCAATATATCTATTTGTGTCCTTAGATTTGTTTTTAACTCGGAAATACTTATAAACTCGCCTACTAAACCTAATAAATATTTATCTTCAGATTCAATTAGTTTATAAATTTCTAATTTATCCTTATCTTTTAAATTGGTTGACTGAGCCAGAATATTCCCATACAAGGAAGGATGATCAATCTGCTGCGCTAATTCGAATATTTTGCTGATACCAAATTCATTTATAATCTGGTCAATAAACTTGAGCCTTTTGGATAATATTTTCTTATCAATTTCATCAAAATCAGTATCATCCCTTCCTTCAATAAAATCAGGATAATGTTCTTCAAAAAGATAAATATCATTTAATAAATGATTATCAGAAACAAAATTGAAAGCTGTTTTTTCAATCCTATCCAATATTTCAGTAGGTAGTCTCCAATCTGCTGACGGATAACTCCTATGCTTGCTCAGGATTTTTCTAAAAGCATGAAATACTTTATTTCTATCATCTTCACTGAAACCCAATATTGTTTCTATAACGGATAGCGTTTCATCAATCTTGTCCCAATAAATATCATCCAATAATTCAATAAGTCCCAAAATTCTATTCAAATTATTTTTGGAAATTTCCAATATAAGGTCAAAACAAAATCCCATCATGTAATAAAATTCATTTCTGGATACTTGTATTTTTCTTAATTTTGAAAACAATCTCCATTTAGGCCTTGGTGTATTGAATGCCGTATCATTCAAAGGCCCTATAAGATTATATAAGAGCGAATAAAGTATATCTGGATATTTTGTTAAAAGAATTCTTAATAATTTTTGCCTATCCTCTACATTCGTGTTAGTTTGTGGATACCAGATTCTAAATATATTTTTAAGATTATTAAATGGTGTATTTGTAGTCGGCAACCTATCTGGCGATAATATAACCAGTTCACAAAGAACTTTAGAAACACGCATGATACATTCAGGAAACCATGCAATTATATCTAGACAAAACAATATATCAGGCAAATCGTTAGAATTACTGTGGAAGCTTTTTTCTAATTCGAAAAATCCAGTTACAGATTTATCTATAATTATTCGCTCTAAATTATTTAAAAAGATGTTTGGAGATGCTTCTGCTAATAATGTTAATTTGCCGGACAATGACCTCCAAATTAACAGATCTTTCTGAAGAATATCTTCTACAATCCGATCTACAAATAGTGATGAGTTTGCTATACAATTTAATCCGTAATCATTTCCAAATACAGAAATTGCCAATAGAGATTCACATAATCCCTCTTTTAATGTGTTCGAATATTTAGGTCTATTTTCTTTAGTAGAATATATGTTACCCCTTTTTTCTAATGGGACTGTATATTTATAAGAAATCTCAGCTAAAACCTCCAAACATATTGCGCTGTATTTTTCTAAATCCGCTTTAGTAATATATTTCGCCAAATACAACCATGAATCATTTGGCGATACCAATCTCCAAGTCCCATTTATATAGTATATTGGAGCATCTTCTAAAGTATATAAAATTCTTAAAAACTGTATATACTCTTCAGAAGAGTTTCCAGATAATTTTTCAATTATTGCTTTGTCTTCAGCATAATTTTCATCGAATCTATTTATTAAAAGAATTGGAATGAGATCTCTAATATCAACACTATCTAAATACTGAGGTTTCGTATCTAAATCTATTCCTAAAATGCGTTTCAATACAGAAATATTACGTCCAGAGTTACTGGTTAGCAATCTCGCCTTCTCACTGTCAATGCCCATTTTTTCTAAACTATCTTCAAATGAAATCCTAGAAACAATCGGCAATTCTATAATTTTAGTTGAATGTGCTTCCTCTGCAAGACTTATCGGTATAATAATTTTGTGTCCACTCTGCATAGCTTCCCGCAGGTCAATATTTTCTATTTTGAACTTTGCAATAATTATTAATGGTTGGCTCGCCTTTGAAAATCTATTAAACGATTCAATATTGTCTATAACAACTACATTTTCTCTTGAAATCTCATCAGTCAGCATCAGAATTGCAAGCGGAAATGCTACTGCCTCATCTGTTGTTATTGATTTTATATAAAGTTTGGAATCAGTGCTTTTAAAAAATGTTTTTACATTTTCAATTTGATCTTTTCTACTCTCACCCAATAAAATATCAGGAACAATTTTGAATGTTGCACCTTCACTCCAAATTTTCCAGTATGCATCAGGCGTATATATTCCCAAGGTAGGTTTTTTCAATATTTCAGCAAGCCACAATTCAACTGAGGGTGCCAATTCCAACCACTGCTCTATATCTATGGCATCAATATATCTGACATCTTTCCAAAATCCCTCTTTATTCTTTTCCTTTGCCCATTTCCCTTTGTCACGATACTTCTTTGCATTTATATTTATATATGTAGTTTCATCGGGGATTTTATCCAATGGATCTAGTTTTCTTTTACTATAATCTTCATCAGCTTTTCCTTTTTTATTGTTGGTTGTGCCAAACTCCCAGACACTTTCGCCTAAGGGAACAAACATATTTTCCGCATCAGAAGATAATTCCCCATCATACCCTCCCGTCTGAACATCTTCTCCATATGGAAAATTTAAATTCTTTATAGCTAAATTATCAGTAGTAGCTAAAATTAGCTTTCGGACGAGATGCGGAAGATGATATTTACATTCTACTAAATTAGCCCATGCTTCAATATCGTTTGTATTTATAAATCTCATGTTAATAGGTCAAGCTCTAATTTACAAAATATAATCTAAACCGCTCTAGAGTTAGTAGCAATAGATTATGTCTAAAATCAACTTTATTAAAAAAATTAAATTCTACAAATTTTCAACATACTACTAAGACACATTTTCATTTAGGTTCAGCATATCGATTCTTTTTCCATCTATCCAATTTATTTATTTGATCCAGATATAATTGCTTCTTCTCAGCTGGAATTACATCATTACTCATCAAAAGTAAGGTTACGTCATCATAGTTCATGACAAAATTCCCATAATAAAAACATTCGGAACAAAATGAATAATTAAAAGTTCCATCCGAATTTTTGGATACAGTTACGATGGAATCAAAAATACGACCACAAGATTGGCAAGTCTCCTTTAGTTTTCCTTTTTCACGTAAACTATATTTTTCCATAAATCTTTTAAACGACTCTAGGGACTCTAATTCATCTTCTTTTTTCCGCAAAGAATTGACAGAACTCAGAAAAATAAATAGTGCCAATAATGTCAAAACGCCATAGAATATAGCCTTTTCTTTAAAATATGACTTGGATAAATTTAGTTTCTTATCTTCACCTTTCAATATGATTCTATGAATCTTATTTTTAAGATATGAAGAAGTATAATCCAAATAAATGGGTAATATAATGTCGACGGCGACTGAGTAATTTTTACTTGTGTCACTTCTTATCTCCAAAGATGCTGTAGAATCTGTCCAAGATACTGGATTAGTAACATTATACTTTTTAGAGATGTATTCTGAAGTTCTTACTAATCTTATCAATTTATCAGAAGCTTCAATAGCGCCACTATTTTGCTCATTGCTAACTTTAGAATATTCAATAAGACTCGTATCTAGTTTATCTTGCTCAATTTTATACGCCGTAACTAGGAAATAAAAGGCAATCACACTAAGAGCTAGATAAATTTTACTTGTATTATCTGGAAGTTTATCGAATCCTAACATAAATTAATATTTGGTTAAGTCCAAATATCCTTAATACTTATTTAATTAACAAGATTATTTTTTCTATTATATAGTACAGTACTACTATAATCATAATTGTTTAAAATTTTAGTCAACCAATCGTCTGTTAAGTAAATCCAACTCCCCTGCTATAATATCGGGCCAACGAGCAAAACCTTGTCTAATAATCTCTTCCCCATCAGCTATGGTAAATAACTGAGAGATACTAAAGGCAGACTCTCGGATGCCTGCAATCTGTCTAAAAGTTAGCTGTGATCTACTTTTACCTGTTCTTACTGCTGTAGGATGATTGAGTATATATTCTTGGTGTATTTGCTTTAAATTCATCTGTATAGTTTTTGAAAATTAATAGATCAATCAGAAAACCCTTAAGAATTTTCCTTCTAACACTTCCTCTGGCACATCTAGGGTCTGCTCGATCACTACTGTAGCAGACTCTTCCTTAAACTCGCTCATAAACGCCCATAGGTCGTTTACTTTTGTCGGAACAAAATGCTATATAACATCATCCACACTATTGTCAGACTTCAGGATATTGTATCCCTTATGCTTTAAGTCCTTCAAGATCTCGATTGTCAATGGTACATTCATCGCAATTAGTATTTATCGTTTTCACCTTTTTCCAACAGGGTTACACTTTTGTATCCGCTCACGTTACTATAGAGCGCATTCTCAGTAACCCTCCCCTGCTTTGATTCAATATTGAACAGGATGAACACGCAAGAATGTTGAGCAACCGGTTATCTTATATCGTGTCCATCCTTATTCAATATCCAAAGATAAACAATAAAACTAAATATATTAGTTTATTTTTGCTATAAATTTTAGCTTTTAACATTTTTTGAATAATTGTATTATCCGGATGATAGAAATACGGTTTCCCGTAAATATTTCTATCAAAGTTGTGATATTTTCGCCGGTTAATATTATATAAATAAATGAAACCTGAACTATTTATTGGATCCTCTGTTGAAGGATTACAGATAGCCGAAGCAATCCAGACAAAACTACAACACGAGTTTAATATTGATCTTTGGACAGATGGCATTTTCAATGTTGGTAATACAACTATTGATGATTTGATTGAAAAACTAAACAAAACAGATTTCGGGCTTTTTGTTTTTAGTGATGATGATATAAGTAATATTAGAGGGGCCGAATATACATCAGTTCGAGATAACGTTCTTTATGAACTTGGATTATATACCGGTAAACTTGGTAGATATAATACCTTTATAATTAAGCCGTCAGTAACTAATGATTTGCGTCTACCCTCCGATTTATCTGGTATTTATATTGGAACTTATAACTCCTCCAAACTTGATAATCCAGAATCTGCTGTTTCTGTATTTAGTTCACAAATAAAGCGACAAGTATTTGACAATACTAAGTATGTACTTAACGGTAAATGGGATTTTAGTTGGAACCTCAAAGATTCAGAAAACGACCCGCAGACAATAAGTGAAAAATTAGACGTTTTTCATTATGGAAACATACTCAAATTTCAACACACAATAGATTCTCAAAAATATGTATTCAATGCGGAATTTAAAAACCCCTATTTAACTGGGACATGGAAAGATGTGAAAGGAATTGGTTACGAAGGGACATTTCAAATGAAATTAAATGGCCAAGGAAATAAATTTGAAGGAATGTGGATTGGATGGAGCAATTCTGGAGGTATTAAATCTGATGTATGTCGATTAGAAAAAGTCTAAACACTTCTGCCAACACAATTTTAACATCAAGAAAGACTGAAATGCAAATTTGAAGCGATGTACTTCTAAAAAGTTTTTTAACGACCAATAAATTTTGTAAATTTATTGGTCAATATTGCTAATCAGTTAAAAGGTTATATTAAAATAACATTGAATCACTAATGGTATTTGTGCTTTATGACCGAGTTTAAACCAAAAATAAATTATGGACAATACAACTTATGAATTTTTTATTTGCAGATGCTGGAATTGTATTAGATTTCAACATGGTGCTAATACAGACACTTCCCAACTAAAATCTTAGATCAATTTAATATTTTCACTAATGCAAGTTTATCTTTTATAACAATGAGTTATCATTTTGACACAGGCTATGTAATTGAAAATCAGCAAAAATCACATGATATATATTGGGAATTACTAAATATGTATCGAAAGGATTTAAATATTGAATCTATAGATATCGACTTAAAAAAAAGGTTATTATCCTAACTTTACATATTTCATCAACTGTATATTACTAATTAATAAAATGCATACATTACCCTCTGATATTCAATCTTATTTTTCTGAAATAGCTGAACGGCTTTGGACAGGACATGCATCGGTTATTGTAGGTGCAGGATTTAGTAAAAATGCTGTAAATACAGTTAACCCGGCGAAATCGGCACCTGATTGGGGGCAGCTCGGTGATCTTCTGTATGAGAAAATTCATAACAGAAAACCTGGTTTAGAGGTCAAATATTTAAACCTATTAAAGTTAGCCGAAGAATTTGAAGCTGCATTTGGTAGATCAACATTAGAACATTTTATTCAAAAAAGTATTGCCGATAATGAATATGAGCCATCATCGGTTCATAAAATGTTAATGGAACTTCCGTGGACTGATGTCTTTACAACTAATTATGATACTTTATTAGAACGGAGCTGTAAGGACGTACTATCTAGAAAATATGATATTGTTATCAATCAGAAAGACCTTGTCTATTCTAATAAACCAAGAATTATAAAGCTTCATGGTAGTTTGCCTTCAGAACGTCCGTTTATAATTACTGAAGAAGATTATAGAGTATATCCGATAAAATATGCTCCTTTTGTTAATACTGTGCAACAATCCTTGCTTGAAAACACATTATGTCTTATTGGGTTTTCCGGAGATGATCCAAATTTTCTTAAATGGATTGGATGGATTAACGATAATTTAGGATACAGTAATGCTCCTAAAATTTATTTGATTGGAGTGTTAAACCTTACCGAATCTCAAAAAAAACTTTTGAGTAACAAAAACATAATTGCTGTGGATGTTTCATCTTGTAATGATATAAATGGTAATCATAAAAAAGGTTTAATGCTTTTTATAAATTATTTGGCTAGCCAGAAAAACAAACGTAAAAATTTAGACTGGCCAATGTATTCTGACCTTAAGAAAATTACATTAGATAAAAATGAAGATATTGCTTCGCTCCTTTCTGAATGGGTAAAATGTAGAAATAAGTATCCGAATTGGATAATCCTTCCTCAAAAGCAAAGAGATCGATTATGGAGGTACACCGAAAAACATAGTCATAATGAATCTATATTTCAAAATCTACAACTTTTTGAAGATTTAGATTATGCATATGAACTTAATTGGAGATTAGAAAAATGTTTATTTCCTATTTGGAATAAATTGGCTCCTTATTTTCAAAAAATTCTAGACAGATATAATTTTTTTCCAAATGACAACTTGGACAGAAAAGAGATTAACGTTAGTGACAACACTACCCAAACCGTCGATTTGAACAAATATGCGAGACGTTGGATAGAATTATCTCTATCAATGCTTAGGTTTTACAGAGAGGAAGATTTCGAAAATGAATGGTTAAAAATTTTTAATGAGCTAAATTTAATAAAAAAGCATCTTTCATATGAACAATCAGCTCATTTTTATTATGAACAAATACTGAATGCCATCTTCAAGAATAACCACGATGAAGCTAAGAGGTTATTGAGCGAATGGCCACAAAATAATAATTCTTTATTTTGGGAAGCTAAACGAGCAATGTTGTTAACAGAATTTGGTCAATTAAAAGAGTCGGCTAATCTATTAGAATTTGTATTAATTGAAATTCGTAAAAGACTAAATTTATCACCGATAGAAGATGACTACCTATGGGTTTCACAAGAAGCATATGTAATGTACCAACTTAATATGGTACAACAGAATATAATTCAAGAAACTTTGGTAAAAGATGAGGAAACTAAAGTAAATCAGGAAGATTTCAATGAAAGATGGAATGATTTATTAAAATTTAAATCTGATCCACAGGGGGAGATGAGGTATTTTGACATTATACTCGATCTGCCACAGAAAGTTAATCATGGTGTAACAATAAAAAATGATTTCCAAATTGGACGTTCCACTCGTTCAATTAAATTCGGTGGGACACCCCAGGATTTTTTAACAGCGTATACTTTTCTACGTTACTTGGATGAACTAGCAATACCATTGAGTTTATCACGTTTAAATATTGGAAATAAATCAATAAATGGAGCGTTAAGCCGCATTATGATGACATCCCCAACCTGGGGAATGGCAATTTTAAATCGATGTAGCGACAATAGTGCTGTAGAGGTGGTATTTCATCGTGAACAATTAATTAATTTACCAACTTCAACCGTAAACAAATATGTAAAGGAATATTTAAAACAATTTGAAATCCATTTTGTAAATGGAATCACAGATCCAATTGCAAAAGCTTTTATAGATAAAATTCCTACGATATTATCACGACTATGCACTAAATGTAGTGATGACTTAAGGGGTGAAATTTTTAAATTTTATTCAAAAATATATAAACAGCAGATTGTCTTACCTAATTTTATTAAGCTTTTTGAAAATTTAATTTATTCCAGTGATAAAAACACTTTAGCCTTAGCTGCAGAAAATTTACTAGATGCGCCACTTTTAGATTCGGAAAGCTATCGAGCTGTAACAACTTTTTTAGAGCCGTTTGATTATTTCAAAACAAATAATATTCAGAAGAAATTAGAAATTAATCAAAATATAGTAAAGGATATTTTCGAAAAAGCTCTTGAAGCAACTGGTGTAAGAGAAAATGCAATTACACGTTTAATATTCCTTTACGAGAAAAAGCAACTTAATAAAACACAAGTTAAAAAGCTATTCGATATCATTTGGCAACAAAAAGATAAAGATGGATTTCCAAAACACACTAAATATTACCACTGTACATTTATAAAATGGCCCCACCCCGCTAATATTAACCCAATTGATTTATATACACAGTATATTGCAATTAATAATTTTAATATTCAAGATACCGGAAATAAAAAAGGAATCAGTATGTCACACGGTACTGACAGATATTCGGAAGAACTATTTTTTGGTTCTAAAACTTTAAATAATATCGACGGTATAAAATGGAATCTAACTCAGATAGAAGAGATCTTACAAAAATGTGAGCAATGGTGGAATCTTGATAAACATTACCTTACAGATGAAAAACATAAGTCAATAAGATTTGCTGGCTCAATATATGAAGAATTTTTATCAAGATTCAAAAATCTTACCAATATTATAGCAAGAGTCTTCGGTATTCGTAAAGATGATTTAAATCCTGAATTAATAAAACGCATAGAAACTCTCATCATTGATATGGAAAATCATGGTGTTCCTGTTTTGAAAGCTAAAGTTACTTTTGGAATCTATAAAAATTACAATAAATATTTAAAAGAAGTACAAGATTATTTAGCATTAAAGAATAAGACATCAGAAGTAATTGATGCATTGGAATCTATTATATTATCTGTTCATTGTAGTCCATACAAAAAGGATAAGAAATTTCTATTTGAATTGATTACGTTATTAGCTATACCCCTTAAATGGAATATACTAGAACTACTTGGTGATGTATTCGATGTTCTTCAAGATTTTATACTGCACAGTAACATTGATTTAACAAATATACATGATGATATTGAGTCCTCTTTAAGGTACACTTTAAACATGTCAACTGATGAACTTCCTTTAGCCGAATATTTAATACTAAGGCAAAAATCAATATCTCTTGCAAGCGCAATATTTATTCAATGGAATAAGGTCCACCTCCCTATCCCGCAGATTATAACGGAATGGAAGACAATAGCTGAAAGTGATGAAGAATTTGGTGACATAAAAAATAGATGGTAAACAACTGTAATTTTCTAGTTTAATAGCAATTGAAAAATTAGCGTAAACTAACTATAAAAAAATGAAGTTCCGATTTGTGAAAATAAAATTATGGAAAAAATAACACATAAAAAAAAGAGAGCCTCAATTTCGTATATACAAAATGGTGAAAATAAAATTAAACTAGATGATTATGAAGGCGCGTTGAAATCTTTAGACAAAGAGTTGTCTATAAATCCAAGTAATTGTCTCGCCTTAAATCTTAAAGGATATTGTTTATTGAAATTAAATAAATATCCTGAAGCAAAACCTTGCTTTGAAAACTCTTTACAAATTGACGATAGCAAATCTGAAAGCTGGGGATATTTGGGAACCTATTACCAGCTAAATAATGAAATTGAAGATGCAGAAAAATGTTTTCTTCAAGCAGAAAAACTTGAAGGGAATGAACTCTCCTATTCTCAAATTGCTTATTTTTTCTATTCTATTGAAGATTATGATAAGTCAAATTTATATGTTGAAAAAACACTGAGTATAAATAACAAAAATGAAAGTGCTCTTAACACCAAGGGTTTATTATACATTTCTGACGAAGACTACACATCGGCAATTGCAACTTTTAAAACTTTGATTGGCATTAACAGCTCACATAGTATTTATCAAGGTAATTTGGGTTATGCTTATTTGTTAAATAAGAACATTAGCAAGGCTAAAAAATCATTAGAAGAATCCATCTCAATAGATGGCTCTAATGCGTTTGCATTTAATAATTTAGCTATACTTTATTATAGTAAATCTGATTATTTAACAGCATGGAGTAATATTGAACAGGCAATTTCGATTAACCCTGACGTGGAAAAATTTTGGGAGAATAAAGCAGATATATTGATCGCAATTATCAAATCTGGGAACGAAACCTTGGGCAGTTTTCAAGATGTTGGCTATTTCTTTTATAGAGCAAATCACTCAACTGTAGATCTACTAATAGCGCTAAATACAACAGTATTAGAATTGTCCGAAGATGAGAAATCCCAAATAATTCTAGGGATAATTAATATGGATAGTTTTTTCGCGGAAACTATAAGTGGTTGTTTAATTGCTCGAGAGGACTACTTAAATATCTATCGTATTTCTCTAGAGGTTGTTGCATTGCTAAATACCACAGATGTGAACGAGTTCCAATTTGCACATTATACGACACAAGATACGGCCAATGTTTTAACTTTCTGCAATTCTCCATTTAGATTAAATTCAGTCACTACTGCTAATGATCCGAAGGAAGGGTATC
Source organism: Sphingobacterium sp. MAE (assembly GCF_056711605.1). Lineage (NCBI taxonomy): Bacteria > Pseudomonadati > Bacteroidota > Sphingobacteriia > Sphingobacteriales > Sphingobacteriaceae > Sphingobacterium > Sphingobacterium sp. MAE. The sequence goes on from NZ_CM160044.1 coordinate 2,882,085, forward strand.
CTCTATTAAATTTTTTAGGCTTTACTGGCTCGTATTCACATAATACTTACCAAGCATTTGTAGGAAGCTTTACTTTTAGCCCGGATAGTTTGAATCAGTTTAGATTATATGGAAAAAACAAAAATATAGAGGGGACAGGGATGAGTTTAATTCTTTCATTTCAGTATTTTGCACAGAACGCGGCTTTAAATAGAAAATTGACCAATCCTTCTGCTAACAATCTTGTAACAAAATCGACAAAACAGCCTTTATTTCGCTGTATATATATTGATCCATTATCTAAACGTTTAATATCTTTGGGGCACAAGGAAGCTTGTGTATTTTATCGGGAAAACATTGGAGTAGAAAGAACGAGTTTGGATGAAAAGGTTAATGGTTATCTCAATTTTATAAACGACTTAAAAATGAAAGTTGAAGAATCAATGACCAATTTGAATCAAGAAATTTTATTCTTGTACGACAAGGTTAAAAATCGTGATGATCAGAGAAATGAAATTTTTAAAATAATTCCGATGTTATTAATTCATCTACGCTATTTAGTTAAACATTATGATTTTAAAGAAGAACAAGAATGTCGAATAATACAGGTTGAACCTCTAATCAAAAATCCCTATATAAAAGTATCTGACGATAATAATAGAATGTACGTTGACTACCTTCCATTTCATAATACAGATAAATCATATTTAAATGAAATATTTTGGGGTCCAAAAACTTCTAATTTTGAATTATTTAAAGATAGAATAACCCTCTTAGGTATGAATATATTTTGCCAGAAGAATGATCATCCATTTATTTAGTAGAACATCATATTTGACCGAGTCGTCTTGGAATTCAAAGATACATGATGTTCTTCCATAATCTTTTAAGAAACGCAATATACAAGGCGCATATTTGGCGCAGCCATTAAAATAAATTCTAAAAACAAATTCATTGCAATTTCTATATAGCAGAAAAACAGAGGATACAAAATATTATTTCCTATTCAGGTTGATTAAACGTACTTTAATGGCGTTAATTATAATAAAAAAAAACACTATAGCCTATAACATGAATTCACAATTTGAAATTGAACTAAACAATCATTTAAAAAGCTTTACAACATCTCCTTATTTATTTATTGGATCTGGTTTATCCAGCAGATATATCAAAACAGATAATTGGAAATCCTTATTAGAAAATGTATGTAAACAATTGATGCTTCCTTATGGTTTCTTTTATTATAACGCAAAGGCAAATGGTGATTTAAGTAAGGTCGCAACATTAATGGGTGAGGATCTATTTGAAATTTGGTGGAAAGAAGAAAGATTTGCAAAGAGTCGAGAAAAATTTTCCGACAAAGCAATTGATAAAGAAAGTCCATTAAAATTTGAAATTTGTGAATTTCTTCAAAAGAATCTATATTTAATATCTCCTGAAATTGAAGCTGAATATAATTTATTCAAAAAAATAAATGTCGAAGGAATAATTACTACAAACTGGGATAGTTTATTAGAAAAATCTTTTCCCGAGTTTGCCAGTTACGTAGGTCAAAATAAACTCATTTTCAATAATTCAATTAATGTTGGGGAAATTTATAAAATTCATGGTTGTGCAACTGATCCAACGTCTCTAGTTGTAACGGAAGCTGATTACAATGCATTTCATAAAAAAAACCCCTATTTAGCAGCTAAACTTTTAACAATTTTTATGGAACACCCTATCTTATTTATGGGGTATAATATTGGAGATTCAACCATACATTTAATTTTAAACTCCATAATTAATATATTAGACCGAAACAATATTAGTTCATTAAAGGATAGGTTGATTTTTTGTGAACGAGATAACTCAATAAAAAATTGTACAATTAGTGATGGAAATATTTTAATATCAGGCTTAAACTTGCCAATAAAACAGATAAAATATAAAAGTCTCGAGAGTGTCTATAATGTTTTAACCCAAAATAACAAGAGATTGCCTATAAAAATCTTAAGACATATGAAAAATATGGTTTACGATTTTGTTAAAAATAGTAATTCAAAAACCAATGTCTATTTAGCTGACGAATCTAATATAGACAACTTAGATTTAAATAAAGTTCAGTTCGTTTATGGATTTGGAATAAAAGAAAGTTTATCCTCAGTTGGGATTAAAGGTATTAGTTCAAAAGATTTATTGATAGATATTATAGAGAAAAATTTACAATTTGAGCCAATAAGTATATCAAGAAAAGCATTGCCAGACATAATAGGGAAATATATACCATACTTTAAATATTTAAGGTTAGCAAACCTCTTAGATGAAGAAGGGAAATTACCCATATCAGAGAAAGCAGGAGAATTTACTACTGAATTTGTAGAGAAAATAAATTCAATTAACCACGAACATTTTTATCCGGCAGGTTCATATTTATTGAAAAAAAATGAAATAAATTCTAAATACAGCTCAATAAGTGAACTTGTTGCTAAAGAAACTCCCCAACATTCAATGATTTTTATTCCACTTTTGGATATTGATAAAGTCAAATTAGAAGAAATGTATTCATTCTTAAAAGGAGTTAAAATTGATAAAAACAGTATAAAGACTGAAGAAAGGAAACTTATCTGTCTATATGATTATCTTAAATATAAATTGCAAAAATAACATCTGAAAAGTATGAAATTTACATTTGATAAGTAAGATAATTACTAAAACACAACATAATATGATTAAATTTTCTGTCAAACGTTAAGCGAATTTTTACATTTACCATTACAAATAAATGCTTATATATTCCTTTTATCGCATAATTAAGTAAGGATTTAAAATAATTGGTTTCGAAATTCAGGGTTCTATAGCTGACTTAGAACATTCGTTAATGACGCAGCTTTGTTTGGAAAAACAATTGAATAAAATGATTTCAAATATTAAAGTAGAAAAAGCTTTTATTAAATAATATCAATTAAACTTATTAAGACAATTCATTACAAAATTTCAATCATTTTTTCTGACGTAAGATTACAGAGTTTGAAAATGGAACTTATGATTATATAAGACAATTAACAAAGAGTAGTAATTTAATTAATTTACTAACTCTACTTATTGATTAAAAACATCTAAAAAACCAAATGGAGGAAAAAGAAATATTAACAAGAAACGGTATACTAAATTGGAGCTACTACGGTGATACATTCGAACTTGCCAATATTCTAATTGGAAATGGTTTTTCAATAAATCTATGTAAGCGATTATCGTATAAATCATTATATGATAGTTTTTCGAAAAAATCCTCTCCTGAACTTACCGAATTATTTAAGCTATTTGGAACTTCAAATTTTGAAATGATTTTAGAGAATCTTCAAATTACTAAAATTATAAATGAAGCGTTTCAGAATGACTCGACTTATATTAATCCAATTATTGAAGAATTAAAAAATGGACTTATCAGTACCATAGTTGCAACCCACCCTGAGTATAAAGAAATAGACCCATCGATATTTAGATCTTTGGGGAAAGAAATGTCTTTATTTGGAAATATATATACAACTAACTATGATGTGTTTTTATATAAAATAATTCTTGCATACAACGAACTTATCGATCAAAAAATAGAAAATGGCTTAAGATATAAAGATAACTTCAATGAGGCAACAGGAAAGGATAAACTAGCATTAAACGAATTTAATGATGGTTCAAAAGACATTTATTATTTACATGGATCTCTATTTTTATTCCATAAAAACTACACTTTCAAATTTAAAAGAGGAACAAGCGGTGATGAGTATATTACACTTCTTAGAAGAGAAATACAATTTGATAATTTTCCTTTATTCATTGCAGAAGGAAAATATATAGATAAATTAAATTCGATACAAAATAATTATTACTTGCGATCCTGTTTAGAAAATCTAAAAAGAGAAAAAGGTCCACTTGTATCCTATGGATTCTCCTTTCAAGAATCAGATAAACATATTGTTGATGCAATAAACAATTCGACTATAGATCCCATAATTATTTCAATTTATCCAGGTAAAAAAACAGAAGTTGAATTAAAAAAAGAAACGTCCAAATATAATGCGCTCTTTCCAAATAAAACAGTATCCTTTTATAATTCAGAAACATTATTTCACTTTCATCGCTTTCATAAATTTTAATCACAAATTACAACATGTGCTAAAGAATGTACTTTTTGACCTTATAATTACCCTTATCAATGAACCTTATAAAGTATTTTAAAAATTTATGGAATTCTAATTTGATTATAAAAATAATAATGATTTTAGGTTCATTAATCTTCTTAACAATCATTCTAAATTTAATATATTATCTTTTTAAAAACAATTTGCTATTTACAATTTCAGACGATTATATAATTAAAAACGCTCAAGAAAATAATAATGAAAATTTTTCTAGTGGTGATATTGGAGATTTTCTATCTGGATATTTTGGATTATTTATTGGGGGACTTGGTGTTATATTAACTTTTCTCGCTTTTCAAACACAATTTGAAGCAAATCAGGATTTACAAAAGCAAACAAGTATTCAACAATTTGACAATCAACTTCAAAAATATATTGAGATTTACCTGAACAATAAAAATAAATTTAAAAATGTGGGTTATAAAAATCCAACGAATGAACCTGTTGATCTAATTTATCTTAAAGATGGTAGTTCATTTGAAAAAATAAATGAATATACTGAAATAACAAAAAATTTAAAAGTCGATTTCATTGAATATACTACGGATAATCAGCATTTTTTTCAAAAATTAATTATTGAATTGAAGGTAATTTATAGAGTCATTTTGGAATCCGTTAAAATCAATTTGAAAATTGAGGAAAGTGAACTAACTGACATTCAAAAGGAAGTTGCAATGAGAAATGCATATTTCATTCTATTTTATGGAATAAATAAATATCGGATTTCATACCCTCAATTAATAAGAGATTATGATTCTAACAATATCCAGAATATATTTATTCCAACATATGCCTACACTGATTTTGAGATATTAAAGCGTTACCCTCTTTCACAAATAATTATAGAAGATTATATGAAAACGCTATGTAACCTACAGAAAATTCACAAAAAAGTTGGAATTAAAGAGTTTAAAAATTTTTATCATTTAGATTCTAAAATTGCTAAAAGTTTATGGTTAAAATTAAACTATACCCCTTTTAAAGGATACATGCACTTTCTCCCGCAATATTATAGAAATATATTCTCAATTGTTAAGTATATAGCAAATAGCGATGTCGAAGTTGTAAAAAAAGATAAGAAAAAAGAATATTACAAAATTTTAAGATCAACACTTTCTAATGATGAACAGGTTCTGATATTTTATAATTGGTACAGTAATTTGGGAAAAGATTGGGAAAATGATAAAAATAAATTCTTAACTGATTATGATATGATTCATAACATAAAAAGAATATTAATGGTTGATCCTGATATCCCAATCTATGAACTATTAAATATCAAGAAAGAAAAAAGAAAAGATTTTTTTGAAAATTATGAAGCTTAAAGGTCTCTCTTTTCCAAAGAGTGATCAATATCATCATTTTATCCAAGTGAATATTAAATTAATTGTGTTAAATTGATTTTTTTAAACCTCTTATCTGTAATAATCAAAGAAAATATCAAATGCAAGAAACTGTTGAGGTAAAAGTTTTTATATCATGTCCTGGAGACGTCACACCTGAGAAAGATCAGGTCATAAACGCTTGTAATATCGTTACTAAACACCTCGTTCAAAGAGATTCAAAATATAGATTTTGTTATCAGGATTTTAGGGAGATATATGCTCCCTTAGAAAAACGAGCTCAAGATGAAATAAATTCAAGATTTTCAGACTATGACATTTATATAGGAATTCTTTGGATGAAATTTGGGACACCAACCGGTATCATTGATCCGAATACAAATAAAGAATATGGATCCGGCACATTTGAAGAATTCAGTATTGCGAGAAGCCGAAAAGAGGCTGGTGAAAATATAGATATCTTTCTTTTTTTCAAAGATCCAATAGAATCAGACAATGTTATAGAAAAAAAGCAATTAAAACTGGTTCAAGAATTTAAAAGAGAGGCACAAAAATTAGGGTGGACTAATAAATTTTCAAGTTTTTCTGATGCCACCAAGTTTTATGACACTATGACCTTGGTCCTCCATAAATGGGTCGCTGATCAAGAAAAAGCAGAATCTATCAGTAAGAAAAATAAATTTATAACAAAAAATAACACTTCAAAACTACCAGCAGACTTCTTAAAAAAATTCATAAACGAGTGTACTTTTCCCCAAAACTCCATTAATAGGACTTTTTATGAATACTCCACTTCAAAAAAGATTTTTTCATATTTTGAGAAAGACGAAAATAAGCTTTATTTAAGCGATCTGGTTCTTGAAAAAAAACGAATCGTGGTTTTAGGAAATCCTGGATGTGGCAAGTCAACAGAGCTCAATAAACTAGTTCAACACTTTAGTTCAAAGGATAGTCCATTAATACCAGTGTATAAAAAATTGAATACTTATGTAGATGAATCCTTAGAAGATGTTCTCCCTAAGGAGTGGAATATCATACCGGTAGATATTTGTTTACTTATTTTAGATGGTCTAGATGAAATACAACCTCAAAACTTTAACACGGCGATTCGGAAAATTAAATCCTTTTCTGATAAAAATCCTGAAATTAGAATAGTTATTTCATGTCGAACGAATTTCTATCAGTTTCCTGAAAATGACTTCAAAGGAACTTTGTCAAACTTTGAAGTCTATCTAATCAATGATCTGGATATAAATAGTATAAAAACATTTGCCGTCGATAAATATCAAATTGATGCAGATGAATTCATATCTGAAGCCTATAAAAAAGATCTCCATCAATTGATAATACAACCTTTTTTCCTAGAAATAATACTTCAGGAGTACAAAAAAGAAAATCGATTGTTAAAAAGCAAGGCTGAACTTTTAGATTCCTATATAGAAAAACGGTTTATTTCTGACCAAATGCATTTTAATACAACAATTAATTTAAAAAGCAAAAAACTGGAAATTCTTAAAATGTTACAAAGAGTAGCACTATCTATGGAATACCTAGGCCGCAACTATATTGAAAACGAAGAGCTCTTGAGGCTAATTAGTTCCTCAGAAGATTTAGAGTTGATAAAACACTCTACTGCTTTTAACTGCTTAACTACTGACAGTAATAAATGGGCTTTTGAACACAATAATATTCAAGAATTCCTTGCAGCCAAATCTCTTCTATCTATAGATTTAGAAGAAATTAAAAAATTGGTTTCATTCAGGGATATTATAATAAAACCAAGTTGGGTAAACTCGTTAATTTTCTACATAAGTATTGTAAATAGTGAACAGCTAAAGGATGTACTTGATTGGTTAGTAACTATTGAACCACAAATATTAGTCAAAATTGAACCAGATAAATTAGATCAAGAAACTAGAATACGTATTTTCCAAGATATATTCAATGACTTCAAAGAAAAAGATCTTTGGATAAGATCAAACAAATTCTCAAGCAAAGATTTGGCGAGTTTTGCATCCTCTAGGGAAGCTCAAAATTTTTTAATCCATGAAATCGAATTGGATACCAATCCCCACAAGGCTAAACTTAATGCTATATATCTATTGCAAGACTTTTCAATTGATGATATCGATGAAACTAAGATTCTCGATTCAGTAATAAAATTTATAACAGAAAATGTTAATGATCCTTATATATTTCATGCTGCGACAAATACATTAATATCTTTATCTTTGTTAGATGACGGTACTTTAACAAAACTCTTCAGTTTATTTGGAAAAAGAAAACATCAATATATTAGATCTGCTTTTTATAAAGCTATAAGTCACTTAAATATATCGGACCGATTTTTAGATTATCTAGCAGAAGGGCTGAATCTAAAAAATAGTGAAGAAGACCGCGATGATACTAATCTTTTAGATGAAAGTTATCTCTTAAAGGAGGCTTTTAGTAAAGTTCAAAATATACAAAATATTGTTAGTACGATTGAACTGATCTTAGATATTCAAAATATAGATTCAAATCTATACTATCATCTACCAGAGATTGTACAAGTATTAGTGAATAAAGCGATTGACTTGTATCAAAACCAGAATCATGTATACGTCTCCATGTTGGATATTTACAAAAATACAGAAGTAAGGATTAATGATTCTTACGCTAAAGATATCTCCAAGTTTTTCTTAAAAACGAATAAGGTAGTATTTGCCTATGAGAGTATCCTCACCGAAGAAAGGATTGACTCTTATGACAAGGAAATATTGATAAGTCATTTGATAACAGAGGAGGTCATAAACCACACTGTCACTAAATACTTAGACCGTGATTTTACAAATAAAGATATTCAAAACTTCTACGACAATCTAAAAAGATCTAGCCATATTAAATTTGAGGAGTTCACTCTCTTAAAAGATATCCTCAAAAATAAAAAAATTCCTATTGTAGACCATACTGAGGAAGTACAAAAACAGCAAAGAAAAAGAAGCGAAGAAAATTTCAAGTTGTACTTTGATCCGGACTCCATTAAAAATGAGATAGAGACATTCTTTGAAGCAAACTTAATTGAAGAACTCACTAGGCAAAAGCTATGGAGTCTAGATCGAAGCTTTTATAATGAAGAACAACAGTCAGTTCATCAAGTAACTTTTGATTTGTTAGCAGACTTTACAAGAAATCAAGGAAAAATCAATTTAGAAAGCGTACTGACATTTATCAACAATACACATGGAATTGAAGATTATCTCTTCCTGGGCCTGGCGAAAAAAATTAAAAACACTCCACAGTTCACACCAGATAAAAGTGAAATAGAGTCCTTGCAGGGCTGGGTTAACAGGATATTAATTGATAAAGATATAGCAAAAGCAATTAAGGTTTCAAAAGATAGTGTCCATAATTTTACCGTCAATCAGACGGTTGATATTGCTTGGTTTTTTATTCTTAAATATAATTTAGTGATAAGTAATGGAAAACTGCTAGACTTTACTCTTTTTCATAACTGGAAGGCGAATGGGGATTCAGTTAGTGATTTTAATTTTATTGAGAAACAGGTCGGAATTTCTGAAGTAAAAAAGCGAGTGCAGCAAAATATCGAAAATGGAATTGATTTCTACGCTTTATGGGAAAGCAATGCATTCTACGCTATCGAAAAAAAAATTAAGAGTGTGTACTCGAAACTTTTAAAAGACTTTGCTGATTCAGCTATATCAATATACAGTCGAAATAAAGTCGTAATAGAATTCATTCGTAACATTGGGACACCAACTAAATTATCAGATTTCATAGAAAGTATACCTGAACAGGAATTACGTTCTACTGTAATCCTAGAGCTAATAAAAACTCCTAAAAATAATGCAGAATTAAAGCAATACCTTTTAAAGGTTTTGAAAGACTATTCATCGTCTACTGATGATAAAATTGCTGTATCACAGTTTCTGACACAGCTTTCAGAAGATAATGGTGTCGAATACTACTTGTTGTATCTCGAGAAAATGGCAAATGATATCGATTTTGATAGTTATAATCAAACAAATTACATAAAGGCCATTAAACAAATCAAGTATTTGTCTAAACTTATAGAAATTATGGAAAAATCATATTTGAATATATATAATACTTCTAAACAAAGCGGTTATGATTCTTTAGAAAGTAACATTTGTGATGCATTATATCAACTTGCACTAGTTTCTGAAAATAATTTGACTGCTGTAAAATATGCTTTAAATAACTTTATCGAACGTAATAAAGGCCGTATTAAAAATATTACTGAATTTTACCCTATGATTGATAGGATGGAAAATCAGTTTTACGTGACGAAATCTCAAAATTTAACTATTAATGATGCAATCAAAGAAGTGGATAAAATTTTGAAGCTCAAATAAAGGAAAGCATTATTCTTATATCAGTCCACCAGATCCGATCAAGTATGCGCTACGTTACAGAAAAGGATAAAAAGGCACTTATTGAAGACCTAAAACCAGTTTATAAAGCTGTCAACGAAGAGATGGGATATGAAAATCTACTGGTCTTCGAAGAGAAATGGGGCAAGAAGTATCCAATAGCTGCTAAGTCATGACTGAATAACTGAACCAATCTTGCTACCTATTTTGAATACGAGTGTCAGGCGCAAAAAGTTATTTATACGACCAATCCAATTTAAGGTATCACACCGCCTGATACATAAGATTACCTAACTGAACATAATGAGCTCGTGAATACCTATAAAATAAACACGAATGAATAAAACAAAGATACATTCAGTTCAGAACAGACACTACTGAAATTGATTTACCTTATCATAAAAGATATATCAAAGAAATGGACGATGCCAATGCACAATTGGGGATTGACCATATCACAATTATATATTAAATTTGGTGATAGGCTAAAACTAGAGAGAAACTTTTAAAGAGAAACCAATGAAACAGTTGGTGGCACACTCCCTCTAGGACCATGTTAAAGCACGAACATTATAATAATTGTTTATTTTAGAAACTCTTAAAATCTCATTTTTCATTTTGGAATCCATCTCATTCCTTCTTCTTATCCATACTCTCAAAGCAGGTTGACTTTCGCCATATCTACTTCCTACATAGTATGCTACTTTATTCAACTGATACACGACTGCGTCAAAAAGTGCCGGAGGGAATTGTTCTAATTTAAAGGTGAAAATAATATCAAGCAATAAATTAAGGTGATCTCCATATGCACCAAATGCGCCATTTGGACGTGTTCTTTCCCAACTTTTTTCAGTAACCATCTGAAAAAAAGATAAAAATCCATTTATTATTTTATGTTTCTCAGCCTTTACGAAGTTTAATATAGTTACTCTAGTATTATCATCGGTTATAAAAGAATCAACAAAATTTTCATCTCTATTAGTAAAAAAATCGTTATAAGCCTCCAATTCTTTTTCCCCATCTTTCAAAACTTGGAATTCGTCTTCAACACATTGAGTTATTTCAGCAAGTATTTCAGCTAAATTTTCAAACTCAAGTACCCAAACTCCATTATGCACTGCGTATGGTTCACTTTGCGGCGTTGATGATCTTACTAACTGAATAACTTTATTTGGATAGATTTTATTTTTATTCAAGTCTGGATAAACGTTACTTACCCAGTCTAGTGCAGTCAATACATTAAAATCTCCCAATCCATAACCTATGAAGACTGTGGTAGATTCTTTTAAAAGCAAAGGAAGCTTTTGTTGACGATATTCATTCGGACGAAATAAACGAACATAATCTTCCTGTGTAATTACTATTGAATTTGGGTTTGTTCTCACTCCATGAAGATGAAATATTGGTATTAAACCTCTTGGACTAGTTAAGGTATCCTCTGGCCCAAGAGTAATTGAACTCCCTGTTAGAATAGATTCTAATACCAGGTCATAATTAGTTGTAATAATCCATTCTGGATTTATACTTTCTAAAATCAGAGAATACCTTTCTCTCTGATCTTGAGAAGGATACCAGCAAGTCAATTCAGATACTTTCTCCTTTAAAGTTTGTAATGCTTCTTCGTAATTTCTCCCAGACTGTTTCTGTAATAATTTAACTATTAACGAGGCTCGATCAGGGTAAGGCAACCGATCCAATTTTGATTGTTCTATGCTTATTTTAAGTTCCAAAATGCATTTATCTATTAATTGCCCCCAAGACAAAGCTACATCTTTGAAGTCCTCATTTAAAACTGCCTTAGACATTCCTGCGCCAATAAACAATCCTAAATTTCCGTAAACAGAGGATGTTGCTATATCTTTAAGTAAATCTGCTCGTTTGTATCCCATCAATTAATCTCTATAATAATGTCTTTAGTTAAAACTGAATTTCATCCGACGTTCATTAATCAGTCATTTCATCCTTTAAAAATTATCAAATACTTCTTTGAACTCGTCATCATTAAGGCCCAAAATATCCTGCACCTTTAAATCATTATCTATTAAAGTATTTCTCTGTAAATTATGAATCATCTTGTAATCGGTGAAAAATTTATTCTTCCCATCTTCCCAACGCGCGCCATAAGTACTATACCAATTATAAAATAATAAAGTCTGTTCATAATTGGACATTGTGGATCTTAAAGTTCTTAAATAATTTTTTTTCTGATCTTCAGACAAATTCAAATCTTCATTCTCATTAACCACATAATTGACTATAGAATACAATCCTCTAAAGTATTGAGGTAAAAAATGAAGGTAACCTTTGAAAGGTTCGTAATTGAGTTTTAGCCATAATGTTTTATTTTCCTCATTTTTCCCTTCATAAAAATTTTCAAATATCTTTGTACCATTTTTCTTATGTATTTCTCTTACAGATTCTAATATTTTAACAGCAATGGCAACATAGCCACTTCTAGTATTAGTAGCTTTATTAAACTTATTAAGTCCATCAAAAAAAACGCTATATGATTTTTCAAATAACTCTTTCTTAATTTCTGGTCCTAAATCTTCCTCTTCAAGCTTTTTCTTAAGTTTGTATGCTTCAATAAACACTCGATTTATGACCTTCAGCTCAACTAAAAATTTCTGAAAAACCAAGTGATCTCTAGTTATATATTCAAAGAACTTATCGTCATCACCATTATTAAAAACGTAATTATTGTTAAAGGAAAATATTGAAAATATTTTAGTATTCTTTTGTGCCAACACGTCTAATTCAGTCAATTTTTTTAGCTTTTCTAATAAACTATCACCTTCGATTTCTTTTAAATCAACAGCTTCATTACGAGGATTTTTATATCCGGGATTTGTAAACTTGTCTTTATTATTAAGATATACATCCATCATTTTATGCAGTTGGTTTTCAAACTGCTGCAGTCTAAACTGTTTCTGCACATCCCTGTTAGCCCTATATTGTACATAAAAGGCCAAAAAAGTCAATAATGCTCCAATAATTCCTATCCAAAAACCGAAATACCCGCCAATAAAATCGCCTATGTCTCCTAACTCAAAAGATTCTTTATCTTGCTTTTCCACAAGATACTTTATAGGAATTTTATAATTAGTATTTAACTCCTGACTTTTTTCAGCATTACTAAGTGAATCATATACGGTAGTAATTTTGAATGAATCTTGTTGCCTAGCAATTTCACCCTCTTTTGTCGTATTGTACTTATTCGAAATAGTATCCCACAATTCATTATTACTAAAATAACTTTGAGATCTTTTAACAGTAATCCATACAAAAAAACATACAATAACTAGTATTAAGAAAATCCAAAAATTTTTCACTATTGGATTTCTAATAAAATTCTTCCAGTTAGATTTTTTAAAGAACTCAATTTCTTTATATGAGTTCTTTAAAACTTTAGATAAACTGCTTTTTCTTTTTTTTGGTTTATTAGCACTCATTATTAATTAACTTAATTTCAAATTGATTTATTAACACAGTTCAAAAACTAATTATAGTTCTTCAATGGTGTCATCTTGATACCATTCTTCATTAATCACACAGTTTTCACTATTCGGTTCAGGAATTGCTTTATGTATTTTAATCTGAAGTGGCATAGGCACACAATTACCAAATACCAGTACCTCGCCTGGCACTGCTTGTTTAATCTTAATAACATAGTCATCTGAAAAATATGGCAAAACAGAATATATGTATCGCATATCGACTTCATTCTGAATCCTATGTATAAAATAGTTACCACACTGAGAAAGTACTGTTGCAGACAATTCGGATGGACGTTGTGATGAAACAATTAAATACATTGCAAACTTTCGTCCTTCTCGTGCAATACCTTCGAATATATTTTCCCGAAGAATGTATTCTGCATCTTTTCTGATATATCGATGAGCTTCATCCAATATGATGTGTACAGGATTTCGCCTTCTATCCTCTCCTATTTTTTTCTTTCTAAAATCGAAAATCATTCTATTAACAACACTTGTTGTCAACTCTAGAATATCATTGCCAACTTCACTAGTATCTATGATGATCAATTGATTTTCTTTACTATCAAGAGAAAATACTGTTTTTAAATAATCACCTTCATTTAGATAATTGACGTCGTCTTGTTTCATGAAGTCACAGTCTGGATGTTCAAGAAAATAATCTAAACGATTAATCATAGTGGAAGTAAATTCCCGAATCCTACCATTCCCCTTCGATTCTTCATTTAACAACGTTAAATCAACAGCTATCTTTAAAAATCTATGATCAAAATAATCACCAGGCTTCAGGCGCTTTGAATCAATTTCTAATGCATCATGTTCATTAAGTATCAAGTGAGAAAGGAAATCACTTAGTTCATTATCATTATTCCCAAATTTAATTATACAACTATCATCTGCATTAGTGAGAAACTCAATTAGATTTTGATTATTCTCAAGATCCGTTATTAAAGTTTTTGCTTTAATTATAACCCCTCGTGCAGCTGTTATTTTTATAGTATCACTATCGCTCTGAGTCACAATATTCAAAAGAATATTGCGTATTTTCCACTTAAAATAGTTTTCATACAGAGCAGATTCATTCCCATCATTAGAAGTAAAGATCTTATAAAATTTAAAAGTTTCTTGAAGAACACTATCCCAAAATGGTTTTTGAGTGCGATCGGATGCCATTAAGAATGCCAACCATTCATCAAGGTTCATTAAATAATAAGGTAAATGAAATGGTGTATATATTGCTCCCTCAACTGCAGGAATATTAGGCTTATAGAACTTCGTTTTTAATTGATTAACGAGAACATTATTAAAAGCGCGATGATATTCACCATTAACATCAAACAGAATTGTTTTAGCACCTATAGCCTGATGTTCTAGTTTTTGATATACCTGTTGTAAAATATGTGCTATGGTATTAGACTTTCCACTACCACTATTCCCTAAAACCGCGGTATGGATATTAAAAAGAGCATTGATATTAAGATTAATCTTGTAATTGATAAGATTCTTACTTATTCCTAATTCGATCTCACGATGAACCTTATAGTCTTCTCCTCCTGATTTTGATGGTGATAATATAGATTTAATATCATCAAAAGTAACAATGCTCACATCAGCATAAATAGATGGAAAAATGCCAATCCCAAGCTTGAAGTCTCCTTTCTTATCTAATGTGCCAATAGGTTTAATGACCAATTCACGAGAGCTATCCAGGTTATAGGTGGAATACATCTTGCTTTCGATGTTATGATCTAATATAGCCACTACCTCGCATAATATGGCATCTCCAATAGCATTATGGGTCTTTAGATAAGAGCCTATATTGCCGAAGTAATAAATCTGACCATTTAGGGTGATTGCAGAGTTTTTTGTTGTGTGATAAAGCTTAACCTTAAACTTGTCGTATTCAACTGAAATTACTTTTCCGATTTTCATATTTACTTTACGATATTACTTACCTTCATCTTTATTCGAACTCAATTTCAATCCTTTGAGAAACTTCCCAAGAATGTCATCATCGTTTTTGAATGCATCAATATTAGGTATTAACTCCCTAACGAAATAATCAAAATAATGGATTTTACGTATGCTAGATTTTCCTACTGAACCAGTAGTTTGAGCTGCTTCAGCTTCGCCCGAAGTCTCTTCTTTACTGGGAACAGCTTCATCTGTGGAATCAAATATCTGCCCCCAAATCTTAAATATCCTATTATCGTCAACCTTACCAATAACTGTATCACTTACATCATTCAATATCACAACATTGATGGTTGTATTAGTAGCCAATGCTTGGTAAATTATATTATTTACATGTTCGTCACTAAAACTGTAACCACTGATAAATAACACGCTATGCGGTTCTAGAAGTTTCTTTTGAAATTCTCTAAACATCTCCACATAAGGACTTCCTAAACTTTTATTTTGTTTGGTAGGTGCCGGATAAATTAAAACATTTTTATCTCCAACATTTTCAGGAACAGTAACTTCTTTAATCTTAAAATATGTGTTCGCATTTTGCTCGTCTTCAACCCAGTTTATTGAACCATGTATCTTATATAAGTAAACCATATTTTCTACTGGTTCAAACTTTTCGATACTGGTGTCCATTCTTTTGGCAAAGTTGTAATTGAATAACGCAGGATTGAAAAACTTACTAATTCCGCCACCAAAACCATTGATGTAATGGATATTGAGACTATCCAACGCATATTCGTTAAACAGATCATTGTTCGTTGTGAAAATATTTAACCGCGCTAAATCTTTATTACGCAATGCCAACTTTCTATAGAATTCTTGATATAGTGATAAATTATCTTGGATTGGCTTTGGTAAAGTTTTAAGGTTTTTCCCTTTAAAAAGTTCAATATTAATAGAATTGAATATAACTTCTTCTATGACCTTAATCAATTCATAACAAATCGTCTCTGGATCTTTAATATCCTTTTCTACAGTATCTGTGGTTTCGGTAGAAACAGAGTCTTCTTCTTCAGTGAATGTACTATTGGAATTCTTAAGGTATGATCGGTGAGAATATAAGATTCCAAGAATATCCTCTAAGTTCGTCTCATTTTTAATCCTTTTCGATATCTCATTAAACTCTTTGAATATTTCTTCACTATCATTTTCTTGAAGCTTCTTAACAACGTTTTCATGCATCTCCCGCATCGTTGGAATAGCCGGAGTACTTGTACCTGATCCGAATAGAAAATGAATATTACGCATATTAAAAAAGTCTTGAACAGCCTCTTTAATTGCGTTTAATCTTTCCTCTATATTTTCTTTATCACCTTCTAAATCTTTTAAACGATCAGTTCCTCCTTGATAAAAGTTTACGTTTTCTTTTGATATAGCATGCGCATCTTCCTCAGAAACTAAGTGTGTGGAAGACTCTTCTATTCCATTATGTGTTAATTCTATCTCTCTACCATTACCTATCCAACTATCGTCATAATTGTCTTCGGATTTATTATTTAAACCATCTTCTTGCATAATAGCAGTTATAATTATTTTGTTAGTCTATTTATTAATATCATTGAAAGAACATGTACCAACCTTACCATTTGACAGCGTTTTAATTCCCCAACGCTCAAAACCATTGTGTTGATAAATTAATAGTGAAAGATTGAATCTGCCATTAAACATTTCGAAAATACTGTTTATTAATACCTTGCTCCGTTCAAATGTCACACCTAGATAAACTGTTTTTAGTGCATTCTCAATCGGTATGTATAGCGGTTTATCTGTACCTCGGCAAACTAACCTTCGCTCATCTTCGTTTTCCCAAAAATTAGATTTCAAAAGTGTCATGTCCTTTACCATATAATGGAGGATATCGTTCATATTCTCGGATTCGCTCTTGTCGTTCTGCCAATAAATCGATGGATCCGTTTTACGGTTTGAGTAATCGATATTTTCCAAATGACAACTCTGATCGGAATAGGCTTTTTTCAGGTTATCTAAAAGAATATCTTCGTCAAACTCTAGACATACCCCTGAATGTAAACCGCCATAATGAGCCCACATCATCTCATTATTCCACCCATCTTTTTTCGCTCCGGAAAAACAAAGAATTTGGTAGCCATCTTTAATCATATTGCCATACTTAATTTGACAATCTATCGCTGTTTTGTCAGAATAGTATCCTTTGAAAATCTCTTCATATGGTACGTTGATACCCCCAAAGGACCAATCTAAAGATTCTCTTGGATCATTCATCTGCCGAAGTGAGCTTGTACGTAGTAGTCCTGTAGATAAAATATAGGACATAAAAGTTTCAAACTTGGTGTAATGGTAAATAAGTCCCATATATTTTAATTTATGCGGTAGCGCACGAAGATATCATTACTGGATATAGATAGTTTACGGAAAACCGTAAAAACACCTGAAATAAATGAAATGCTAAAAAGTGATCTCTTCGCAATAGTATTCATCCGTTTTTTTGTTTCAATATTCGTCATTACTTTTGTCAATATAATCAGTTTAATTTTTGTTGGTTAATATTTATTATACAGGAAATTTCGTCATCAAATTCTCACCACAATAAGGTAGATATTTAATAAAACAAGTTCACAATCTAGCCTGAATTAAACCCCTAAATAGGATGAAATCCATTCTAATCTTTATACAATAAATACAATCTTGATTTTAAGGAGTGAAAAGGTTAACGATAGATCTTCTTTTATAATAACTGCAATAAAATTCCTACAAAAGATAACTTAGATTCTTGGCTTAATATTTTCTTCTCAAAATCTAATGCAATATAATAGGAAAATTAAACATTTGAAAATAAAATAGTTGTATCAATCACTCAACATTCTCAATAACCACTAACCTCCGATTAATCAGTTTCTGCACAGCTTCAGGTTTTAATTCCTCAGCACCGAAGCCTCGTTTATCTTTGGTACAAGAACTACTTGATGTAGCATCCAGCTTGTTGCTATTGCCACATAAACATACCCATACTTCTTTGCCCGATGAAAACATGCCCTTTGATTCTTTAACAGTAACTACTTCTGGAAATAGCTTTACCAAGCCCTCCCCCTTCAATGTCTGTAAATAGGCAATATCTTGAGCGGAATACCAGTCTTTGTCTAAAGTAAGTACCTTCAATGCTGCCTTTTTTGCCCATAACGATCCTGCTAAAAGTTTCTCCACTTGATCGTAATCGATAAGATTGGAACTGCTGATCGCTTTGCTAATGATCTTAAACTGCGCACCGGTTAAATCATCGGACAGCAACTGTCCATAGAGTATGGCTATAGCTTGATCTTTGTCCAGGAAATCAAAATAACGGAAGAGCGTGGCTTGACTGTCTTTGAATTCTTGATCCTCCCCTGTTTCATTCATCGCTTTGAATAGCAGGGGTACAAATTCGGTCAATCGGGATGTAGCTATAAACTCGGCTGTAGCATTGTCCATGGTATAGATACTGGTATAGCGTTCTATGATCAGGCTTGCTTTGACTTTGTTCTTAATAACTGATCCATCGATATCTCCACCTACCGCTTCTGCTTGTATATGTTTGATTTCATTGAGCAATACAGGTGTACCGATAGCGGTGATCATAAACGATCGGCGTGCCTTTGCCCGAGAGCTCATCAATATGGACGCTAAAGCCTATAACGGCATCTGCCCGATAGCTACGTGCATTTTGCTTTAAAGACTCCACTACGCTCTTATATAGCTCCTGTAGTTTGTTTTCATAATTGCGGGAGCGCCCACCGAAGAGGTCTACGAAGCTGGCTCCTATTTCACTCAAAGCATTGGCTCCAATAACAGCTGTTGCTGATATGGGATCAAAATAACGCAGGACTTGTCTCCCTTCGATGGTATGGGTACTGGTAACGATCATGGTGTATGATGAATACTGTTTTAAAATCCCGAAAATAAAGGATTGGTTTGATTAGTGGATACGGTAAACCGTAAGGAGGGTAATAAACCTATAAAGTCATTCTTGACAGAATGGCTTTATAGGTTTATCTATATGATTTATTTGATTTATTTAAGTTTTTCGATCTCGTCGATGGTAAGGCCTGTAGCTTTGGCAATCTGATGGGTAGACAAACCCATCTCTTTCAAATTCAAAGCTGTTTCAATAGCTTTTTGGTGTTGGCCTTCAGCTTTAGCCTCTATTGCTGCTTTCTTGGATGCTTGCTTAGCCTCTTTCAATTGTTTTTCTAGTCCTCCCAATTGCTTTTCTAGTCCTCCCAATTGCTTTTCTAGTCCTTCAACTTGTTCCTGTTGATACATCCGCACTGCTTCGGCATCCCATTTACGTTTTAAACTAATATCATACATAGTTCGTTCCTCCTTTGTCAATTTTGCGTAGCTAGCCAACTGAAAGAATCGTTGAAATACCGCCGATTTCATGATCCGTGGCAAGGTCTTTAACGTAGACATATTCTTGAGCATAAAGAATACTTTATCCAGTTCGTCTTCAACCTCAGCTTCACTTTTAACAAAGTTAATCAATTCGAGGTAAATAAACCCAAATCCTTCATAGAAAATTTTCCCTGAATCTCTATTACACAGGCAAGTATCGTGAAAATAGGTTTTATGATCACCTCCTGGCATATGAAAACCATCCATCAGGACAATGGTATAAACCTCTTGAATGGCATACCCCCAGGACTTGCGATTGCCTTTGGGTGCTGTATCTGAAATAACCTTGCTGGCATAATAAAGCATGCGCTGCTTGAGATTGGTCTGTGTACTGGTCTGCATCTCGATAATAATTTCCTCGCCTGTACTGAGCTGGACAACCAGATCAAAGATAACCTTACCGATCTCCTCGGTTGCTCCGATACGCTCGGTGTCTCGATATGTCAGATCAACTATGGTCTTGCGACCGCGAAAGATGATGTTTAGAAAATTGATCAGGTTGATCTTGTCTCCAAATAAACGTTTGAATCCCTCATCGGTGGTCGGATCAATAAATACGGGTTGAACGTGATTTTTCATAATTTTAGAATTTGCTTAAATAATCGATATTGATAAGCAAACATCAGAAAACTAAAATTATTAGCCGGTTATTAAACGTTTGTAGTCGTTTGTTGTCGGCTAGCAGATAACAAAAGTATCAACTTGTCAACCTAGTCTTGCTGTCCAGGCACAAAAAAAAGCCACATCTTACGACATGGCTTCTACTTAATATATGGATTAAACTTGATTACTGATAAGAATTGATCGATTGGGATACTTTCCAGTTACCGCCGTCATTGACTAAAGTCACTAGATCGGTTTTGGTAAAATCTTCAAACTGCATCGTTACTTTGGCGATCATATAGTCTGCTGACTCCTGTACGATGGTAGTACTGGTTTTACAGTTGAGCTGCTCTCCTTTTTGCTTTTTCAAGAAGGAAATCACTTCCGAACGGCTGTTGATCTGATCGTTTGATGCCTTTACTTTTTGACTGAAGTCTGTTGTAAACAACTGTTCTACTCCTGCCGATTGACCTTCTGTCATAACCGCAACGTAATGATCAATGGCTAGATCTGCTGTAGATAAATTGACCACTGCTTTTTTAGGGTTTGCTACTTCTGGATTGCCCGCTGCCATAGTGAATGTTGATACTGCGATCAAGGCTGCTGCTGCGAATGTTTTTGCTAAAGTATTCATAATGTCTTTATATTATATTGTTAGTTTCTTTTTATAAGTTGCATCAGCCCCTCATCCACCAACTCAAACCCTGATGCTTGCTGAAGCAATTGTTGATTCAAAAGTAGGGTGTAAATCGCTCCTACCCAATGGCAATTAGACTAAACCAACTAAAACTCGGTGAATGGTGGAAATGGCTAGGTGAAATTATTTTAAACTTTTTTGAACTATTTTATTTGACAGGTGTTCTTATAATACAAAGCGATAACAAACATACTTTCAACAGGAAAGTGGATAACGATAAATGACGTAGTACAGTAAATAAATCCAGTTGCTTGAAAACAATATGGATGATGAAACAAAAAAGAGGAAACGATAAGAAACATAAAAATTACTGTGCAGTTAAACGCCAAGATAAAGGGTCTAATGAGAATTAGGCCCTTTTGATGTATATGGATTTTCAAGCATTCGCAACTATTTTCCATGATGTATATATGGTATTTATTCGTAACTTAATAAGATTAACCTATATCTTACAATAAATTACTTTGAAAAAATAGCTATCTTGTACTTTCCATATTATAGACTACGACCAAATAAAGATGCAACCATTACAAAAACTAGCGCTATTACTTCTACTATCCTGCAGTACATCCATAATATCCGCACAGACATACTTAAATTTAGATTTTGAAACCATGAGTGGTAATCAGATAAGAAGATGGGTCACTCTAAACAATGCGGCATTATACACCCTAGACAGCGTCGAAAAAGTTAGCGGAAACTATAGCTACAAAATCAGCAAAACAAATCCCAATGAAAAAAGAGATGCTTTTTTTTCAAACATATTACCGCCTGCACTCGTAAAAGGGAAGGATATTATTCTAAAGGGAAGAATAAAAACAGACATTAAAGAAAAGGCCGAAGCAGGTTTATTTCTAGTTGCCTATGATAAAATAGGAAAACCAATTCAGTTCGATGACATGGCTGGAAAACGGATTGATCATACATCTTCGTGGCAAGAAGTCAGCATTTCAGCCAAAATTGATTCCAATGCCGCAATAATTTCTATTGGAGGTGCTTGCTATGGTGGAGCATTGACTGCTTGGTTTGATAATTTTGAACTTTTTATTGATGGTAAAAAATATATATCTCCGGTACCAAGAACTGCCGCACTAACGAAAAATGAACTAGAGGTATTAAAAAAGTACTGTTATCCTTTAGAGTCATCTGATCCAAATATTGAAACTAATACGGATTTATCTATTCTGAAAAAACTGACTAAAGATGCACGTATCATATCACTCGGTGAATCATCTCATGGTTCTAGTGAAATTTTCAAAATGAAACACCGCATCATCAAATACCTATCTCAACATGATACATTCAACATGTTGGCTTTTGAAGCCAATATGCCTGAATCTAATACATTAAACAAAGCTATTCTGGATCAACAGTTTGACCAGGTAAACTTGATAAAAACACTATACTTGTGGCCATGGCATACAACTGAAATTCGTAACCTATTGAACTGGATGCAAGACTTTAACCAAGGGAAACCAAAAATTGAATTTGCGGGATTTGATATGCAGTTTTACAAAGGAGCAATAGAAGAAGTAAAAAAAGCACTCCAAACAAATACTGAGATTCAAAAAGATTTATATGAATTTGAATATTTTATTTCAACAATAGCGTACCAGTACGCTAACCAAAATGGAAAAGTGCATTTACCTGATGAACAGATGCATCGTACTACCCAGTTGCACACTCAGGTAAAAACTGCAATCCAAAAAAGTGATAAAACGGGAACAGAGAAAGACTGGCTACTACAAAATATGAGAATTTTAGAACAATATGTAGATCATAAAATTGGTGATGGAAATCCTGAGGAAAAGCGCGATCGTTATATGGCAGAAAATCTTTTATGGTTATTGGATCATCGTCCTGATCCAAAAATTATAGTATGGGCCCATAACGGTCATATTTCTAAAAGCAACAAAACAATCGATAAAGGATTCATTGATTCACAGATGAGAATGGGTGGTTATATCGCCGATTCCATTCCTGGTAAATCTTTGGCAATTGGCTTTACTTTTTATGACGGTTCGTACACGGCTATGGATCCAAACGATATAAAGCCATTTCCTGCAGTAACCGCCTTCCCTGGAACTTATGAGCATTTTTTAAATCAAATGGATGAACCGAGCTTTATTCTTGATCTTAAGAAAATCAAAGCGGACAAACCTGTCGAATTAGACTGGTTATTGTCAACGCTACCTTTTAGAATCGTTGGCGCAAATAAACAAGATATTGAATTTCAAGACACAAATATTGCCGATGCTTTTGATTATCTCATATTTATTAAAACTTCAACAAATTCTCATTTGCTTGACTAAATGCGGGATGGAACACTATAAACAACAAAAAAAGGAGACTGACTATAGAATTGATGAACAAGACACTGTTCTAATGTTTCTGACTTTGATATGCTATTTAAACAAAAAATTCATCACATATTAATCAACCATTCTTTTCTTAAGTAGCTCCAACTCCCCTGCTATAATATCTGGCCAACGAGCAAAACCTTGTCTAATAATCTCTTCTCCATCAGCTATGGTAAATAACTGAGAGATGCTAAAGGCAGACTCTCGGATACCGGCAATCTGTCTAAAAGTTAACTGTGATCTACTTTTACCTGTTTTGACAGCTGTAGGATGATTGAGTATATATTCTTGGTGTATTTTCTTTAAATTCATCTGTATAGTTGTTAAAAAATTAAAAGATCAATCAGAAAACCCGTAAGAATTTTCCTTCTAACACTTCTTCGGGCACATCTAGAATCTGCTCGATCACTACTGTAGCGGACTCTTCCTTAAATTCACTCATAAACGCCCACAGGTCATTTACTTTTGTCGGGACGAAATGCTGTATAACATCATCCACACTATTGTCAGACTTCAGGATATTGTATCCCTTATGCTTTAAGTCATTCAAAATTTCGATTGTCAATGGTACATTCATCGCAATTAGTATTTATCATTTTCGCCTTTTTCCTAACAGGTTTGCATTTCGATGGTAAGTCCCTTTACTATAAAGTGAACTACCAGACCTCCCCTGCTTTAATTCAATATTGAACAGGATGAACACGAAAGAATATTGAGCAACCGGTTATCTTGAAGCGTGTCCATCCTTATTCAATATCCAAAGGTAAATAATAAAACTAAATATATTAGCCTTTATTTACTATAATTTTTAGTTTAATTGAATTTTATTTTGTCCGCCTTGGATATCAATGATTTGTTATATTTAGACAAATTTTAGTTGCATACATGGGGTATGCCAATTATTAATAATAAAACTATGATCAAATAATCGAAAAAGTTTGAAATACCAATGACTGAACAAAATATTATCCAAACAGTAATTAAAGAACTGAAAAAATATCCTGATATTAAATTTAGCAAGAAAAATGACAGCGAACTAAAAATATTTGGATGCGAAAATACAGGTTTTGATATTTTACTGCTGTTAGGCGGACGCGATAACATGCTTTATTTTGGCCCTTTTCATTGGCATTATGATAATTCGGAGGAAGAAATTAACGAAATGCTCGATTACATAGCTTTTGGTTTGGCAGGGATTGCCAGGCTTAAAGAATACTCCATAAAAGGTAAAGGATACAAATGGACAATACAGATGCAAGATCAAGATGGCGATTGGCTTGACGACGAAACAATGGCACTTATGGATATCAAATTTAATGCAGAGTCTGATGTAAAATATTTGCAAAACGAAATTATACCGAAAGACATTTTATATGATGATTCTGAAACAAATGATTTAAAATAATTGTTTACGTTAAAAATCATTAATCAATTTGTATTAAACATCAAACTAAAAAAGCATTAAATTCAATTATCAATATTCGGAATACTATGAAAGAATGGTTTTGACGACTTATCTATAGCCCATTTTGTTGAAATAATTAAACTGACAGAAGTACGATTGCTAAACGATAATTATCTAAAAAACAGAATTGAGGATAGTACTGATGTCTCGAAACTCAGTAATTACTCCAGTGAAGTAAAAACAGCAGTAGTAAAAATTAGGTCACTAAGTTCTTCTTATTCATTTATCCCCGACAAAGAATGTGTAAAAAATTAAATTTTAAGAACCAAAAATATCACCACACTCCTATTTTTGTGATTTATCGCTACATTTATCTCGATATATATCCTTTTTGATGCTTGCTAAATCATTATTAATCCAAGAGATATTTTAGGATTTGCTGAAATAATTAATGTTGCTAAGCAAACATCAGCTGTACTTTCTCCAGAATATTCAGTTGCGATGATTGTATATTTTTTCTAACCCTTTTATAAAAGAAACCAGTCCAACATCCATATGGTCTAAATGTGAATAGATTTCTACATCGGTAATTACTTTCTTTATCTCAGGATCAGCTAATTGTTTTGACAAATCCTTAACGGGCTGAACAGACCACTTAGGTTCTTCCTTATCTCCTACGCTTAAAAAGACATTGACACTGTCTTTTAGAGCCGAAGCTTTCAGAACTTGGGACAGCTTAAAAAGGTAATAATCATTATACCATATAGATGGACTAGCGGAAACAAATCCTGAGAAATCATTTCTTCTATTTTCGACTTGTGTTAAGAGCGCCAAAAGAGAGAAGTATCCGCCAAAGGAATGTCCCAATAAGGTTCTTCGATCCCTATCTACCCTGTAGCTAGAATCTATTTTTGGCAACAGCTCGTCTGTTATAAAATGATAAAATTTTTGACCTCCACCGATAGCTTCCATTTCATCGGAAGGAATGGAAGCCGGAAACATAAAATCTCTTACTCTTAAAGAATCCATTAGGCTAAAGGACTTATAACCGATCGAGACCAATATTAATGGTGGCAGCAACCCTCCTCTTTCATACTGGTGCAGTATTGGCGCAAGCATAGGACTATAAAAATTGGCGTCAGTTAAAACGACAACAGGATACTTCTTTTTAGGTTGTTCCTGATATTCTAAAGGCAATTGTACGGAAATGTAGAAGCTGTCCCTTACATTTTTTGAATAAATACTATAGTCTGATTTTAAATCAATTCCAGTGTTTTCACTTTTATCGATATGATTACATGCAGTGATCATCAATATGCATCCAAGCAATATGAATATTTTATTTGTTAAGCAAATGGAAACTTTCCGGCTTGTAGGTTTTGATAAATTCATCATAGCTTTTTTTGATATATAATAGTAGTTGATAGTCTGTCATTTGTTTTACTTCTTCGATAGATGGACGATATGCATTCATAAAGCTTTGAAGTGAGTCACCTTTTAAAGTAGTTATCGATTGTACTTTTTTCCTTGAAAACACTTGATCAACATATTGATATTCTTCTTCCTTTAAAAGCTTCATCTTCATTTTTGACGTAGCTGTTTTATTTTTAGTAAGTAAACTAACTACGGATAGCAGATTGACGCTAACTAAAGATGAAGTAGAATTTTGAAAAGGAGAATAATGCGTAGTTGTATTAAATGACTTAGCAATAAAAATATCTTTGACTGTAGGGGCTTTGTAAGCAAAGATGGAAGCATATTCCTTTCTCCGGTTTAGAGAATCCTGAATATAATTACGTCCTGCTTTTATAGTTACTTCATTTAATGCAATTGGACTGATTTTTAATAAGATCACTACAGTGTCTGATTTAGCAGTATTTTTATACTTGAAATGATAAGATTCATAACCCATAATGTTAACTGTTATGGTTTCTCCAAAAGGAACATTATTCAAATTAAAGCTTCCTGTTGCAGTGGTAAAAGTGCCGTAAGAAGATGTAGCTACTCTGGCGTTTACAATAGGTTTTTTTGTCTTTTCGTCAAGCACTAGTCCGTTTACCTGTTGCGCAAAAAGCTGATTTGATAAGTAAATAAGAAATATTAATATTATCAATTTCATACTGAACGTACGGTTAGAGTTTCTATTTTTTTAAAACTAACAATCAATAAGTTGACTACCTAAAAGGTTAACACACTTTAACATTAAAGTAATATTCGACTTTAAAAATGGTTACACTTTTGTATCTTCGATACAGATAAGCTACTTAGCAAAATTGCCTGGACCACTGGTACCAATATTACCGAAATTCAGAAACAGATAGAAATTAATTATGAAACAGATATTATTATTTACTATTTTTCTATTAACATTCTCAACAATTTTTGGACAAACAAAGACAACAAATGTTTTGACTACTAAACATATAAATATTGAAGGGACAAAAATTAGTTTAATTCCACCAGACGGATTTATAAAAGCAACTAACTTTTTAGGACTACAACAAAATCAAAGCGGTTCAACAATTATGGTTTTAGATATTCCAGCTCCATTTTCCGAAACTTCAAAAGGTTTGACAAAAGAAGGGTTTTTGAGTCAAGGTGTTGATGTAAAAGAAATTGAGAATTTAACACTTAATAACTTACCAGCAGTTTTAGTGACAGGCGAACAGAATGCACACGGAAATGTTTATACAAAATATGTTTTGTGCTTTGGTACAGAGAATGAAACAATGATGATTAATGCCTCAATCTCAAACAATCCAAAAGAAATTGCAATTGCAGTGAAAAACTCAATTCTTACAAGTTTTTACGAAGCAGATAAAAAAATAAATCCATTTGTAATAATAGATTATGCTATTAACCTATCAAAAAGCAAACTACAATTTGCAAAAAGTGTGGCAAATTCTTTAATTTTTACAACAGATGGAATTATACCAACAAAATCAGCGGACAAAACTTATCTAATAATTGCCAAATCATTTTCGACGACAGATGTTAAAGATAGAAAATTATTTTGTTTAAACAGAGTGAAACAATTGCCCGTAGAAATCACAAAAATAGAAACTACTACCGAAATTTCAATTGATGGAATTTCAGGATATGAAATTATCGCATCAGGACAGGATAAAAAGACAAGTGCAAATGAAAAAATATGTCAAGTAATCTTATTTAGCGACAATTTATATTATATACTTTTTGGTTCGACAAACAATGATTACGACAACAATATTTCCGAAATCAAAAACTTAATAAAGACATTTAATCGAAAATAAAAAATACTGCCCCGGGTGGTCAATAATTCGCTAAAGCTTGTACTTACACTTCTTAATCAGAGTAATATCTGTAAATAAAACGATATGGTAAACATGAAAAAATTAATACTGCTTCTACTGACTATTATCACACTGAAAAGTGCATTTGGACAGAAGGACAGGCTGGGAAATCCCATATTCAACAGTGAGGTTATTAGTGAAGAAAAGTTTGATAAATTTGAGTTGACTTCATCCTATTACCTGATTGACAATAATATTTCAAATAAAGAGTCATCGGTTTATGTCAGCGTAAAACCAACGTTAACTGAATATTTGAAATTTTCTAGACAACTTCCATCATACGGATTCGTCATTCATCAAGGTGGAGATGTGCTGTATATGATCATATTGATACAAGAAATTGAGGGTTCGAATACCACACTATCGTATAATATTATAAATCCTAGTAACGGAAAAAGCATACAGGTGCCCTGTAAAGTATGGGGAGAGATCAGTGAAAAACGTGCAGACGAACTTTTAAAGCTTAAAATAGATAGTTCGTCAGGCACTATTGACTTTCCAAATAATGGAAAAGGATTTATATTTGGAGGCATTGCTTATAGGATACAGCCTTTTGACCGACTCAAATTAGAAGTGATCGACATCGCAAAAAAACTGATGAGTCAATAGTAAAAAGAAATTTAACGTTCATTCAATACATTCAATATTGCTCAAATAAAATAAAAATCATGAGTTGTTTAGGTGTACTCTTTTCGCTTGATGAAAAGGAAGTAGAAAAATTGAAGTCATATGACGCTGATTCGGATCGTCTGGAATATCTGCAGCACAGTATCGAAGAAATTTACTTCGAAAAATTTCCAGATAGAATTGCGGAACTGGACAAATCATGGGATGGACTACATAGA
Organism: Sphingobacterium sp. MAE; assembly: GCF_056711605.1. Classification (NCBI taxonomy): domain Bacteria; kingdom Pseudomonadati; phylum Bacteroidota; class Sphingobacteriia; order Sphingobacteriales; family Sphingobacteriaceae; genus Sphingobacterium; species Sphingobacterium sp. MAE. Next base: position 2,911,099 of record NZ_CM160044.1, read on the forward strand.
AGTTTAACGGACGGAAAATATGGCTGGAATAATGGTGAGTTTCCTCTAAATCATGTAATATTGGGCGGAGAAATCTTATATAATGGGGATGATTATATCATGACCCTGAAGCGTCCGAAAGAAGTACAAGAGATAGCTAAAGCCGTCAAAAATATAACCAAAGTAGTCTTGAAAAAGGGGTACGAACAAATTTTGGCGGATGATGAAGACTATGCCGATTTCATCAGTGAGGAAGACTTTCAATACACTTGGGATTGGTTCAGTAATTCAATAGTATTTTGGGAACTTGCGGCGAAGGAAAACAGATATGTACTATTTACCGCTGATCAATAAGAAAGTATTTAATCGATTCACTATTATTCTACTGACTATAAATTTCTATTTGTAGTCAGTAGAATAATAGATGAAATAATTTAATAGAGAAACAACAGCAAAAGATAAAAATAGGAAGAAGGAAAAAACTAGTTCCTATTCATCCCAATTTAAAAAAATGATTAAAATCCAACAAGCTACTATTAATGATATTGAAGATTTAGAAGTGATCTTCTCTCTTTACCTCAAATTTTACAAAGTAGAAAGTATTAGAGATGATAATATCACTTTCCTAAAGGAAAGAATGCAAAATAATGAATCTGTTATATTTACAGCTAAAAAAGACAATGAAATAGTTGGCTTTACGCAATTGTTTCCCACTTTTTCATCTGCCTCTCTTAAGAAGGTGTATATCTTGAATGATTTGTTTGTACTTGAGCATTATAGAAATCAAGGCATAGCAAAACTTTTAATACATCGAGTCATTGAATTTGCAAAAGAAAACAATTGCGCGAGAGTTTCCATAAGCACCGCCCGTGATAATCCTGCACAATTTTTATATGAAAAACTAGGATTCAAAGAAAGTTCATTCAAATTTTACAATTACAGTTTATAAGAAATATAAAATAATAATCACCGATATGGACATCACCCTTTCTGAACGCCGAGACATTGAACCGGAAGAAATAATTGACTTGTACCGTGCAAATGAATGGAGTTCTGCTGATAAACCTGTAGAGCTTTGTAATGCTTTAAGTGACTCACACTCGTTGATCACTGCGTGGGAAATGAACGATTGGTAGGTTTAGGAAATGCTATTTCTGATGGCCACCTTGTTGTTTACTACCCTCACCTACTTGTGCATCCAGATTATCAAGGTAAAGGGATCGGTAAAATGATCATGGATAAAATGCAGGAAAAATATTGTTCATTTCATATGCAGATGCTAACTGCTGATGGTGATGCGACAGAATTCTACAAAAAGATGGGATTCTCGCGTGCAGGGCAAACGGAACCTATGTGGATCTATAAAGGTAGTGAGCATTGAGAGAATGTTAAGATTGTGAGATATATAACAGATTATAAAGTATTGATACCCGAGGAATTCTATTCAGTATTAAACTTTAAACAAAATGATTTCCCGGGGGTAGCCGTGGTCAACACTGCTTTAAAGGAATTTGAACCAAAAATAGAGTTTGATTGGCAACTGGGGTTGTTAACTTAGATCGCGCATGAAGCTAACAACTCAAATAATTAGTTTTGATGCTTTATAAGCACGTTATAATTTGAAATAAATTTGTTCTCAGAGAGAATTTTAGATGTTAAAATTATTTTCAACATTATTATGATTGATACTTTATCATAATTAAAACATTGTATTTCTAATTTTTGAGATTAATTTTTCCGTGTTTTGTAAAATATTTTTGCTTTTATAAATAATAAACACTAATTTCAAGTTATTAACTAATTAATTATTTCAAATTTAAACCAAGAAAAATGGAAACACTAAATTTTGATCAAATGGCATCTCTTGAGGGAGGTAGAAAGATGACTTATAGCTGCGGGCTTGCGTTAGCGGGAGCTGTAGTTGCAACGGCTGGATTTGCATTTGTAACAGGAGGTGCAGGCCTCATTGTTGCTTTAGTTGGAAAGGGGCTTGCAACGGCTTCGTTAATTGATTCGTGTTCTTAATAGCTAACGTTATGAATAAATTTTCTTATATTATTATCGCAGCATTTGCTGTAATAGAAATTACTTCAATAGTTCTATTTTCTATAGGAGAAATCAGTTCAAAAAATTTTTTAATATCTACTGCAGTATGTGTGACAGGAGTATTGGCACAGAAACTTAGCATAGATAAAAGAAACAAATTAAACAGTATTAAAGATTAGTTTTATCTACCTAATTTAGGAGTGGGATAAAATTATATTACTAAAATAGGGTGTTTGTATAAAACACCCTATTTTAAGATTTAATATCATAAAATGGATAAAATGGCCAAATTTATCCTGATTATAACCTTAAACAAATCTTTTTGAAAATCCTTAATATTTGAGTTCTATTTTACTTCAAATTAAACGTCAATGCATTCAATTTTAAAACAAAAAACTTGGGTACTTTTTCTGGCTCTCATAATTTTAAATCTTGGAACTTTTATTTCTTTATCGACTCTTGAATCAGATAATCTTTTTTATAATGAATTTGCCAACCAATTCTCTTCTGAGCAGATAAATGTGATTATTTCAAATAAAGAAAAGTATGGTTGGGTAGCTTATATATTTTTGCCCTTAATTTTAACATTAAAATTAGTGTTAATCTCTTGTAGTTTTTTCGTCGGGGTATTTTTTTTAAATATAAAAGCATCATTCACAAAAATCATTAAAGTAGTTATAGTTGCTGATTTTCTATTTATAATTCCTATTTTAATAAAATTGATATGGTTTTCCTTCTTTAATACCGAATATTCACTAAAGGACGTTCAATATTTTTATCCGTTATCGGTACTGAATCTAGTAGATTACAACTTAATTGATAAAGTATGGATATATCCATTTCAGCTAATTAATGTTTTTGAATTTCTGTATATATTTTTAATCGCTTATATTTTGAAAATGCAGTTTAAAATTGATTTTGATAAATCTTTAAGTGCTGTATTGTTGAGTTATGTTCCTGTTCTTTTTATGCTGATGGTTATCTCAGTATTTTTATCATTATTATATTAACAAAAATGAAGACTAGAAGAACACTGAAATTTATATTAGCTGGGTTTATAATTGCTTTTTTCATTGGTTTAATTGGATTTACCTTTATAGCAATAAATAACAATAAGAAAAAGGATATTAATAAAAAATATATCCCGGAATTTGCCTTTCAAAAGATAGATGGATCTTTATATACAAATGACTCCATTCCCAAAAACAAACCCATAATAATCTTATTTATAGATCCTGATTGTCACTTCTGCACTGATGAAATACAAGAGTTAATTCATGAAAAGAGCTATTTTAAATTGTTCACAATATTGATGGTAACTAATGCAGAAAATAATAGAATAAAAGAATTAGACGATCTTTTTTCTATATCAGCTGAATCGAATTTTATTCTTTTACAAGATGTTAAGTACGTTTTTTGGGAGCACTTTTCACCTAAATCAATCCCATACTCACTTTTTTATAATTCAGATCATGAATATATTAAAGATCATGTGGGAAAATTCGAAATAGAATTTATTAAAAAAATTTACCAGTAAGAATTCACAAACACATATGTTTAAAAAGAAGCTTGCATTTCTAAAAAAAATATCTTTATTACAACAAGATCAGAGTGATTGTGGAATTGCTGCGTTAGCATCTATTGTAAATTGGCATGGAGGAACTGTGGATAAGGAGTATCTAAGGCATTTAAGCGGGACTACTGTAAACGGAACTACTATGCTAGGGCTATATCAGGCTTCTCAAAAAATTGGGTTTGATGCAAAAGGTGTTAAAATGGATTTTGAACACCTTACTTATCAAGTCGAACCCACTATACTACTTGTCACAACTGAAAATAACTTTTTGCATTACATTGTATTTTATGAAAAAACGACTTCAAATGAATATATAATTTTAGATCCATCAATTGGTGTAAAAATAATTAGTCATTTAGACCTGGAAAAGTTGTGGACAAGTAAAATGGCATTGCTTGTATCACCTAATGATACCTTTGAATTGAGTGAAGGAAAAGTTAAAAGAAAATTTCAATCATTTGTTAATCTTTTGAGACCTGATTTATCAATTCTACTTGTCTGTATTGCCTTAGGTATTATTAGTTCATTATTAAGTCTGTCAAATGCTTTTTTTACTCAGAAGCTTATTGACGACTTTCTCCACAAAAAGAGTCTGGTAAAGTAATTATAGGTTTAATACTATTACTCATTATTTTATTATCCTGTTCATTTATTAATAGTATCAGAAGTCGATTTATTTTGGTTCAGAGTAAGAATTTTAATGAAAGAATTACAATACGTTTTTTTGAGAAACTGATTTATCTTCCCAAAACTTTTTTTGATAGTAGAAAACTAGGAGATTTATTGACCCGTTTAAGTGATACGCAGCGAATACAAAAAAACATAAATATTATTGGTGGAAATTTAATTATAGATCTTATAATTTGTATTCTTTCCATCGGTTGTTTATTTTTTTATTCTTGGCAAATTGGATTAATCTCCTTAATAACAATTCCATTATTTCTGATTATAGTAAATAGATTCTCTAGAAAAATAAATGCTGGATACCTTCAGGTTATGAATTCTAGCAGCATGGTGGAAAGTAATTATATAGATACACTTACAGGAATTGATGTAGTTAGAGAACATAACAAACAATCTTATTTTAAAGGTATTACAAATATACTTTTTACTGATTTTCAATTGAAACAGTTTAATTTGGGATTAATAAATATAAAATTTAATTTATATTCAGATGTTATTGGAGTATTTACCATTATATCGATAATTGCAGTAAGTTCATTTTTAATTATTAATAACGATCTTAAGATTGGTCAAATGATGGCCATTTTAACGTTATCAGGAGCCCTCTTACCATCAATTATGCGATTAGGGCAAATTAACACATATATTCAAGAAATTATCGTAGCACATAACAGAATGCTTGAATTAAATGTTTTTCATGACTCTATTACTACTGCTTCGCTGGATGATATATTTGAATTTAATCAACTAATTTTAGACCAGGTAAGTTTTAATTTTAATGGAAGCAAAACTTTATTTTCCAATGTTAATTTCTCTATAAAGAAAGGAGAAATAGCTTTTATTTTAGGAGATGTTGGTTCTGGTAAAACGGCTCTTTTTCAATTAATCCAAAAAAATTATAAGCCATCAGTTGGCCATGTTATTGTTAATAATAATTTGCTTGACAAAGTAAATCTATATAGTTGGCATAAAATTATAAGTAATGTACCCCAGGAAATTAAAATTTTTAATGGAACTGTTTTATATAACATTATTCTTGATGATGTATTAAAAGAGGGTGCAATCGATAGGCTACATTCTTTTTGTGAACTGTATGGCTTTGATAAATATTTTAGTAAATTTCCTCAAGGATATATGACGAATTTAGGTGAAGAAGGATTAAATATTTCCGGTGGACAAAAACAATTGGTAGGATTAGCTAGGGCAATATATTCAAACCCACAACTATTATTATTAGACGAGATTACCTCTTCAATGGATGAAACTACAGAAAGATTTGTTTTAGATCTACTAACTAAACTTAAAAAGACAATGGGTTTAGTTGTTATTTCTCATCGCATTGATAATACGAAAATAGCAGATAAAGTTTATTCGCTTAAACAAGGAGAATTATCGCTAATTTAGAAATATATAAAACCCTCTGTGAACTGGTGTTAAAATGTGGGATTCTTTGTATGGCAACCTGTTTTATGCAAAGCTTCTTTTATTACTAAACCGAAAGAGCACACTAGCGCTATGAGCAATTTGGGATTCGTTTTATTTACAACTACCAGTTTTAATCTCTATTATTAGTTATTAAGTCAGTATTATAATTCCAACCAAGATGAGAATAAAGAGCTTTAATCAAGTAATCTCATCTTGAGTAACTCCAACTCTCCTGCAATCATATCTGGCCACCTAGCAAAACCTGCTCTAATAATCTGCTCACCTTCGCTTATGGTTAATAAAAAGGGAGGTCATTTTGATCGCATTGACAAATAAAGAACTTAGAGACGAGAAAATTTAAAGCTCATTTTAATCATTTGTTTAAAGAAATTGAACAAGTAAATATGAAAAATAAATTTCCAAAAACCATATCATAAAACTATTGTTTATATTCACAAAAGAAACTCCGTTAATTTTAAGATACTGTTCTTTTATCACAAAAAACGGATTAGCCAATAGTAAAATCTTATCACCTCAAATGATGATCAGTAAGGTATTGAGTTTACTAATACATTTAAAGATGTATTAGTAAACAGTGAATAATAGATTTTAACCTATAAAAATTATGAAAAAAGTACTACTATTTTTATTAACCTTCAGCTTTATGGGGCAAAGCCGAGGACAGAATTCGGATGTTATACAGTATTATATTGCCTATGATGTATCGGGAAGTGTAGGTAGTATTGATATCACTAACAATCTACAAAATAGCCTATTGTATCTGTTAAACACGAGCAGCAAAGAAACAAGTATTAATCAGGGATCCTACAATAATGCAATTAGCTTTTCCCTCTATCCTTTCGGTGATCATCCTTCCAATCGAATAACATACAATGCCTTCACAAAAGGTAATACCGTATCCATAGCCGATATAATAGCTCAAACCAATAAAAATAGACTGCATAAATACAGCATGCTGGAAACAACATTAAGAAAAATAGATAGTGAGATTGATAACAATGTAAACAATACAGGGGTATTTATCTTTACGGATGGTATTTTTAATAAATCTGACATAAAGGATGCGAATGATTATATCAAAACAAAAATTGAGGTAGACAAACTTCTTTTAAAAATTAAAAAGAAAGTTGGAGTCGATAAGGTTTTCATAATTCAAACTTCAATGATGAGGCCAGACTTTCAGTTTGCAACAACTGTGTCTACTCCAAAAATAGAAAAAGACAGTGTGGCAATATCATCCAACTACTTCTGGATAGATTCGAGACAGAGTGTTTTAAGCAATAAATACAATTCATATTTGAGCCAATTCATACAATTGGCCAATGCGACTATATCTACTCCTCCTTACTTACCGCTCAACACCACTCAAGAAGTTGCGATCACTATTCAAGAAATATTAAGCATTAATACTAATACTGCTGAAAAAGCCTTGAATATGATTAGAAATCCGTCAAGCAAAAGTCAAAACAATGGTGAATTTTCGAAACTGTCCTCTCAAACCCAAAAGAAAATGAGTGCACTTCAATCAGAACTCAGCTATAACAAAACACAAGACTATATCAAAGCTTTCGAGAAGATTAAAGAAAATCTCAAAAAGGATGTACTACTCAAAAAAGACATTGAAGACATTAAAAAAAATCTAACTTTCCTATCTTTAAGCGGAACAAACAAGATCTCCCAAAATCGCCTGGATACAAATGATACATTATTCCTAAATGTCTTAAAAGAGATAATTAATGAATTGGGTTTTGATAATGAAATTGAAAAATTAAATACGAATACAAAAATAAACAATACAGAACCAATTAAGTTAGTACCTGCGTACCATCAAGCTGCCCCTACCGTGATTACTGAAACAGTCCGTCAAGCAAAGGATTGGGACAATTTTGAAAAAATGGCGATTGAAGCGACCGCAGACTACCTGATAAAGCGCTCCAAAATGGAAATTACATATACCTTTATCGAAAATATGCAGGACTATCTATTTACCGACAATAGCGATATAGAATTGCTATTTCCAAGTACGAAATATTTTGTAGACCAAAAGAATAAGACCTACGATATATTAGCATTACAGGATGCTGTAAAGAAAGATATTATGGCAATACCTTCCAATATTTTGAAACATCCAAAATTTGTAGATAATGAAAGATTATATTCTTTCTGGGTTCTTATGCAATTGAACAATACCCTGATGGAGCGTGGAAACTTAGAAGATAGTTTCTCAAAATTGAGTGAAAAATTTAAGAATGCAATTGAAAAGCCGACAAAAAATAGTGAAGATGATTTGTTAAATAAAATAAAGCAAACCCCTACTGGCAAAGCTTTATTAATGTCCATAAGGTTAATTGATTATTTAAATAAAAATGATTTTGCTACCACCTACCAAGACTTAGACCAAGCTAAATTAGAAGAACTATCCAAGATGCTTGTAGCGTGAATATTCCGCACCATACTACACCACTGTTCCGCTTCAAAGTGCACCAGTTATTACGCTCCAAAGTACACCACTTTTGATGGTTATTTAGGGGTTGTTTGATGGGTACTGTCGTTTAAGATATTTTCTTCGACAACTGCCATTCCGACACAAAGTACACCAATTATTCCGCAGCAAAGTACACCACTGGATATTTTGAGAAAAAAAGATTGCTAAGTTAGGTATCAGTTAGATTCCTAAGATATGGCAAACAAACCTCTAAGTATGCAAAAGATAAAACAGCTATTACTTTTTATGGAACGTGGGTTTTCACAACGTTCCATTGAAAAAGAAACAGGTATCAATAGACGTACAATTGCCGGATATATGAAACGGTTTTCCGCATGTGGAATGAGTATCCAAGAACTGCTTCTATTTGATGACAGTGAGCTATATGCATACCTTAATGCCGATAAGAAAGAGCTAAATAAAGATCCCCGACAATTGCACCTGGAGTCACTCTACGAATACCTGACTTCTGAACTTCGCCGTGTGGGCGTCACCCGGCAGCTTCTATGGCAGGAGTACATTGCAGAATATCCCGATGGCTTTGGGTATTCAAGATTCTGTGAACTGCTGCAGGAACACATCCGTAAACGTAGTGCCACCATGCATTTCGAACATGATCCAGGAAAGCTCTTAGAGGTGGACTTTGCAGGAGATAAACTGCATTATATTGATAGCATTAGCGGTGAACCCGTCGAATGTCCCGTATTTGTCGCCGTTTTACCTTTTAGTGGTTATAGCTACGTTGAAGCCCTGCCTAATGCTTCTTTACCGCAAGTTGTACGTGCACTGAACAATGCTCTGAGCTATTTCGGAGGTGTACCTCTTTCGGTAAAATCAGACAACATGAAGCAATGGGTAATCCGTAGCAACCGTTACGAGCCAACATTTGCAAATATGCTGGAACAGTGGGCAAACCATAACAGTATTGCGCTATTGGCAGCACGTCCAGCAAAGCCAAAAGACAAACCATCCGTGGAAGGTGGAGTAAGGACAACCTATCTCCGCGTGTACGCACCCTTAAGAAATGAAACTTACACAAGCCTCTTTTCGCTAAACGGTGCAATCCGGGAAAAGCTCAATGAACACCACGAAAAAAACTTCCAGCGTAAAAGCTTCAGCAGAAAAGAACGCTTTGAAGGTCAGGAAAAGCTCTGTTAAAGCCTCTACCGGAAACAAGATATATTATTAAGTATTATACAAAGGGAAAGATACAGAGCAACTACCATATTGTACTGGGTGAGGATTGGCATTTCTATAGCGTACCTTATCGCTATATAGGCAGTAAGGTTACTGTCATCTACTGTACGGATATTGTTGAGATATACAGCGATAACAAGCGTATTGCTCTACATAAACGTAGCTATAAAAAACATGGGTATACGACTGTTGCGGAACATCGTCCCCCGAACCACCAACATATGTACGACAGTTCATTATGGAATCCGGAGGATTACATTACAAAAGCAGAAAAATATGGAACTGCAACCGTGGAATACTTTCAGAAGGTCATGGACAGTAAACTGGTCATAGATCAGTCCTATCAATCCTGTCAGGGGCTTCTGCGCTTAGCTTCACTTTACCCAGATCGCATAGAGAATGCCTGCCGAAGGGCTTTGAAAGGACATCGTTTCAACTATATGGTCATCAAAAATATTATTGACAATAAGATGGATCTGCTGGAAAACGACAATAACAGAAAATCACAGTACAGTATTCCCGCGCATGAAAACATCAGAGGTGCGGATGAGTACAGATAAAAAAAGAAACATATGAATATAGATCAGACAATCGAACAGCTGAGATCGCTACGTTTGGCCGGGATGGCCAAACGTTATGAAGCGGTCGCTTTTTTACCTGTACATGAGCTACAGGACATCCATGAACTGCTTGGCTCAATGGTACATGCAGAAGTTGAATACCGAGAACATGGAAGAACACAAAAATATCTAAAAGCCAGTCGCTTGAGATATAATGCACTACCTGAGGAGATACTCTGCAGTTCTGAGCGAGGGATAACCCGAGAAATGATCCTCAGGTTATCTGACGGAACATTCATACAGAGAGGAGAAAATGTCCTGATAACCGGTTCAACAGGATCGGGCAAAAGCTTTCTGGCATGTGCGCTTGGAAGATCTGCCTGCTTGCTTGGTTACAGAACGCTATACTTTGGAATGAACCGATTCATGGATACGGTAGTTCAGACAAGATTAGATGGAACCTACCTGAAATGGATAAAGGGTATTGCAAATCAAAAACTACTCATACTGGATGACTTCGGGCTTAAGTCTATCGATGCAGACACTAGACTTGCACTTCTGGACCTTTTGGAAGACAGGTACGGTAACAGCTCTGTAATTATTACATCACAGCTACCAGTCGAGGCTTGGTACAACTTTATAGATGAACCAACTCTTGCGGATGCTATAATGGACAGATTGACAGCTTCATCTCACAGGCTACCGTTACAGGGCAAGTCTTTAAGAAAGAAAAAAAATAACTAAGTTTGAAAAAGTTAATATAAATCCAGTGGCATAAGGCTCGAATTATTGGTCTTTAAAACTGGTGCACTTTCACTCGGAATGGGTGGTGTACTTTCTCCGGAATATTTATAGCGCTTGCTATAGATACAGATAATGTAAATAGAATTGTCAGCTTAAAAGAAATTCAAAAGGAAATCGGAGGTATATATCAAAATTATATGATGGCAAAAAGTCAGATTAAGGCTTTGCAGAACTTAATGAAGCAACCACCGACAGCAGATTTTGAAGGGTATCGTTCATATCAAATGGATTTACTGATGGATGTACTGAAACTTACAGCATCTATATTAACCTCCGGTTCTGAAATGATACGGTATATAGAGATGGAGAATGCATTAAATCAATCAGATTCAACAAGTTATCGATATTCAGAAAAAATGAAATTGCTAAAAGATTTGATGAATAATATTGATTTTAACACATATCAATCAAAATTTCAGGAACTTCAGAAACGTAAAGATTTGTTTGATTCAAGAACATGGAGTTTTCTTGAAAAATTAAAATCAGAAAAAATAAAGGATCACAGTAATCAATCGATCGCCTCAGTAAAGAAAAAAATAGAACAAGTAATTAATCTTCAAGCAGCCGCGAGAAGTCAAGAATTAATTAATTTTTTAAACTATGGAATTGATGCTTGGTTTCAATTAAAAGAACAGAATTATGCAAAAGCTATGTTCACACTTTCGGAGGTAATTGTAGCAAACTATCAAGGAATGAATAAAACTTTGTCATTATTTTTAGTTACTTCAGGGGAAATCGCCACGGCTAAGTCTGCAGATGAGATAAGTGGTATCATTGCTCGGCATACCCTACCTGTAGCAAGTCACAAAATGAAGAAAAACAGTAGCAAATCAACGATGCTTACTGCCTATGTAGGTTGGTCATATGCTTTGTATAATAAGGAAAATACTGTTAAAGATAAATGGGGGCTTCCAATAATGGCTGTTATAGGTCCTGAATGGTCACTAGGGATAAATAAGAAAGGATCTTTTTCAATAATGGCAACTTTATTAGACTTAGGAAATATTATACAGTTTAAATTAGGGAATGACTCCGCGGCTAATAATGACATTTCATTAGCACGTATTTTTTCTCCAGGAGCCTTAATAAGTTATTCCCCTTTGTCAAAATGGCCCGTAGCATTTACAGGATCATATATGTTTAATCCTGGCCGGTTTCAACTAGGAGTCACACTTGATATGCCAATACTGGGATTTTGGAAAAAAGACTAATAGTATATCATCTTCGTACCAGATTTATAGCGAACTAACAATAATTTTGATAAAATTTATAAATACAATCTAAGATATCTGAAATCAAATAAAAAAATAACCATTAAAAAAATAAGAAACATGAATCTATCTATAAAATCAGATATACAAAAATTTCTATTAGGATTTGAAAAAGCCCAGGAAGTTTTAAATAATCCAACTTTTTGGAAAGCTATCGCGTCACATCCAGGATTTGATAATACAAAGCTTTCACCAGATGAGATAGCAACGCTTTTACAACAAACCAGTCATCAGATTACTCTTGAAGATTGGAAACCTACAGAATTGGAGGCCTTCACGAAATATAGAAAAACGAATGCAAAAACTGTAAATAAAGAATTGATCCACCTCAATGTGAGAAAATCTGCAAGATCGATACAGCAAATAGCTGGAACAATTATTCACGAAGGTATTCACGCAGTTGACCTGGCACATCCTGATAAAACATTTGGCCATGCAGGAAATAGTCGAACAGGTAATGAAAATACAGCACCTTATTGGATAGGCGATTTGGTAATTAATATATTAAAAGGAACATACGAACCCAGCAAATCCTTTAAATATTTTTTAACGGAAGAGGATTAACAGTTAAAGTGTGGGATTTACAGACATCTTTTCATTTATTTAACTGACAGTCAATCCAATAATTCTAACCTCTAATTCGTTCTTTATTTGGACCTTACAGATCACCAACGTCTCCCATAAGGAAGTTTTATTTTATAAAGCAGTAATTACCTGCATCGGTGTGCGGCCATATAAAGAACTGTGAGATCTTAACCAATTATAATGAAATTGCGATAGCAGGTTTGGCAGGTAGGGATCTTTGATATCAACTGTGGAATAAAATTCGTCAAGATCGGTTCGTTGTGTTCGTTCAACCTTTCCATTGAGATACGGAGACCCAGGTTTGATGGCCGAAATTTAATGCCCCATTCCATGTATCTACCCTGAACTGAATAAGCAAAAAACTCTTGTACTCTATCAGTTTGAATGCGCTGATTCGCAAACGGCATCTCTTCCATCAATTTAAAACTTCAAGGCGCTGGTAGTTGTACGCCTAGAAAATAATTGCAGCAATGTAAATCTACTGCAATCTTCTATGGCCATGTATTGAATAAATGCCTAGAGCTGTTGTACAGAGGTCAATTTGTAAGCGATCCCCCGGTATTGGTTGGTTATCGTGTGTTTGCTTTTTACGATAGTAACGTTTGAGCTTGTAATACAGTTTATTATTCTTTTTGAGAATTTTATGAACACTTGCAGTCGAGATTGAGGACTCATATAATCATTTTATCTCACTGGCTATATTACGATGCCCTAAATTGCGATTTGTTCTTAAAGCAAGAATTCGATCTTCGTCTTCTTTTGTTATTTTGTAACGCATTTTACAAGGTCTTCTACTAAGTTCACGTACGCTATCAATACCAGATTCTTAATATCTTTAAACCATTTCGTCGGACTAGTTATACAATACGTTAAACATACAATCTCTGCATTACCAGCTGTCTCATAAAGCTTTACCCATCCAAGAGGCTTTTTTACCTCATCTTTCATTACTGTTACTTTATGTTACAATGTGGTATAACTGGTAGTTCCATTATCATTTTAATATAAAGTTATTGACACGATCTGTATGAATCACAAAAATTATTGAATTAATTCATGGCCTCTAATTGTTTTCCAGCATAAGTTCCATATGCTTTTCCAGACACCTCTCCCAATTTATAGTAATCAGCTAAAACTTTAAGAGTTAACGTAATATCGTCTTCATTTTCAATAAATAACTTGCCATCTTTCAATTTTAAAATTTCACCATACTTCTTACAAATTTTTTGCATTTTTTTAATTGTTTTTGTATCGAGAACTCTATAATTGCCAATTTTCGTAAGTCTAACTAGCTTTTTATGAATTGATGGATTTACATCTATTTGCTTAGAAATAATCTCAAGTCCTTCAATCATTGTCGTTGAAGCCAATTCCGTAACAACTTCCATTGCTTGAATCTTATACTCTTCTTCTAGTCCAATAATTTGTTCAAATTGGGTTTTCTTCGCTATATAAAACGTATCTTCAAAATATATGCAATCAATTTGCTTATCAAGATTAACGGTCTCTCCTTCAATTAATTCTAGCTTTTGACTTTTTGAATTAAAAATCGTTCTAATTGTTTTTTGCAGTTTACTTTTCTTATTATTATCTTTCTCGTCTATTGCGACCTTGGCAGCAAGTATTTTTCTGAAGGTATAAACCCACTCATCTTCGCCATTATAGAAACCAACACAGTAAGCCCATAATTCTTCATTCACAAGAATCTCCTCTAAACTTTTAATTTTAGGTGGATTATTATTTAACTGATTATTAACTACATCATAAAATGACATAGCTTTGTTATTCATTTGATAAGTAAACAACTGAGCGCTATCGTCTGTAATAACATCATATTCATGCAATTCTGTTTTCTTTTTAACAAGGCCATTTAATTGATCTTTTGTCAAAGTGTGTAGATGTTCTCTGATTTGATCATTGACATCAATTTGGTAAACTTTGAAAACATATTTATCCATTACTTTACTCGATGATTTCACATCTGGTTTTAACAATCTTGTGATGAAGTAAAGGATAGTGTTATCCTGACTTAAATTTTCTATTTTTTCTAGAAGTTCTTCGATAATCATTATTTTGAATTATTAGTGGTTGAGAAATATAGTTTATGTCCAATTTCGTAAAGTTTTACTTTACAATCGTCTTGTAAACATTTATCTCTTGAAATAATTAATCCGTTTCTTTTTTTGCCATTTTGAGCTATGTATTCAATTTCATATATACCAAACCTAAAGCTCAAAAGTGGATTGATTAAAAGTAAAGATGAATTAATGTATATACGATAAATTATTAAAAGCAAAAAAATAACTGAGGCACATTCATACCAACCATCAAAACTTTGAAATAAGAAAGGAATAAGGTATGTAGCAATGTATCCAATTGATTCACTATTTTTATTTTTCACATCAGTAACTGTGACAGGATTTCCATTTTTTGCAACTTCCTCAATATTCGCTAACGTTTTCCAGTAACCAAATGCTCCTACAAAAGAGAAGACTATCAACACTGCTGATAACCCAAATTTCGCTCCGAATAATCTAAAAGATTCCCAAGAAATCTCGGTCCAGTTGAGATACTCACTATTTAAAGATATTTGCCGCACAATAAGTAACAAAAACAAAGGTAAATACGATGATACAAAAAGAGAAAACTGAGCAATACCATGCAAACTATCATTTTCTTTTTTCTTAGCTTTTGTACTCATTTTTTTATAATTTATCTTCCGTTGGATTTCAACATCCTATCTAGCCAGCTCTTCCATTAAAGCTACCTTGAATAAAACGCTCAATAGCGCACGAAGATATCATTAGTGAATGGACATTGTATACGGGAAACCGTAAATACAATACCTACAGAATGTTATTTGCAACGCAAGCTGATTTTCCAATAATGTATTTCCTCCTATAATTCGATACACTTCATCTACCATTTGATTAACCTGGTTCTATTTAAATTATAAAGTCGTTTATAATAAATCAATTGATCTACATAAATAAAGATCTACGGATTAAAAAAGCGCTCAAAATCAATCATGAATAAAGTCCTTTAAAGATTTAACCCTGTTAATCATTAATGCAATAAATATGGTTGATCCTTCTAAGTGAAATGGTTAACTCCTTCTTCTCCCTATACGACACAAATGCTGCGTATAAAAAAACTAGATTCTTGGCTTAATATTTTATTCTCAAAATCAACCACAATATTACGTGAAAATTAAACATTTGAAAATAAAAAGTAAAATAATTCTATTTCCCATTAAATCTCATCAATAACTGCTAACCTCCGATTAATCAATTTCTGCACAGCTTCAGGTTTTAATTCCTCAGCACCGAAGCCTCGCTTATCTCTGGTACAAGAGCTACATGCTGTAGCATCCAGCTTGTTGCTGTAGCCACATAAACATTTCCATACTTCTTTGCCCGATGAAAACATGCCTTTTGACTCTTTAACGATAACTACTTCTGGAAATAGCTGTACCAAGCCCTCTCCTCTCCATTTATATAGATAGGCAATATCTTGAGCGGAATACCAGTCTTTGTCTAAGGAAAGTACCTTCAATGCTGCATTTTTTGCCAATAAAGATCCTGCTAACAGTTTTGCCACTTGATCGTAATCGATCAGATTGGAACTGCTGATAGCTTTGCAAATGATCTTAAACTGCGCACCGGTCAAATCATCGGACAGCAACTGTCCATAGAGTATGGCTATAGCTTGATCTTTGTCCAGGAAATCAAAATAACGGAAGAGCGTGGCTTGACGATCTATAAATACTTGATCCTCCCCTGTTTCATTCATTGCTTTGAATAGCAGGGGTACAAATTCGGTCAATCGGGATGTGGCTATAAACTCGGCTGTAGCATTGGTCATCGCATAGATACCGGTATAACGTTCTATAATCAAGCTTGCTTTGACTTTGTTCTTAATAACTGATCCATCGATATCTCCACCTACTGCTTCTGCGTGTATATGTTTGATTTCATTGAGCAATACAGGAGTACCAATAGCGGTAATCATAAACATCTGCGTTCCTTTGCCCGAGAGCTCATCAATATGGACGCTGAAGCCTATAACGGCATCTGCCCGATAGCTCCGTGCATTTTGCTTTAAAGACTCCACGACGCTCTTATATAGCTCCTGTAGTTTGTTTTCATAATTGCGGGAGCGTCCACCGAAGAGGTCTACGAAGCTGGCTCCTATTTCACTCAAAGCATTGGCTCCAATAACAGCTGTTGCTGATATGGGATCAAAATAACGCAGGACTTGTCTCCCTTCGATGGTATGGGTACTGGTAACGATCATGGTGTATGATGAATACTGTTTTAAAAGCTCGAAAATAAAGCATCAGTTTGATTAAAAAATACGGGAAGCCGTAAGGATGGTAATAAACAAATAATTTTCACAGCATAATGCTGTAATATAGATAATTAATGTTTTTTTTATTATCTTTGTGATAGTATGAAAAAACAAGAAATTAAAAAGCAAGTGATTATAACTTCAGTATCTCAAATGATTGCTGATAAGGAAGCTGTGCGTTCATACATAAAAGGTAAAACAACACTTCAAGAACTGGATAAGAAAGGTATCAAGTTTGCAAAACCATTATAATTACGTTTTCGATAATATTACAAATACGTATAACTTTGTAACAAGAAATTCTATTTTATACAGGGTTGCGTTTGTGGTGGATGAAACTTTTTCAGCAATATCTGGAGAGACCATTCCCAACATGTTGCAATTAGTTGTGGAAAAAGCAACTGAAACTGTTGAATCTTACGATGCTAAAGTTTCTAAGACAATAGAAGACATTGTCGGAAAATTTTTCCAAACGGTTGAAAATTCGTTAATATATATCTGTTCTGATGATGACAAAAAATCCAAATTGCGTCATGACATCTTTGATAGATGGTACAAAAATTCTCCATATCATCATGCTATAATAAAACTTGACAATATAATTAGTTTCAATTTAGGGGACCAAGAAACCCAAAAACTTTATACATCGATGATGTTTCATAGAGATAATAGCAATTCTAAAAAGATAATCCATATTTATACTCAGATATCAAGTGCATTGCTTGATGAAAAATAATTTTGCATCGAAGACTCATAGGATTTCCTAATCTACCAATAACCTACCAATCAATATAATACAAAAAATATTCATTATTCATAATTGGATTTACACAACATTTTAATGTCCCTCCGGCACCATAATATTTGCATTGTTAAAACACCAATCTATTCCTCAGGTACTGCATCTAAATTGCTATTACATCGGTCCGATTGTAATAACCATAAATAATCAGCATGCCTTTGCCCAAGCGTTAATCAATATGGACACTGAAGCCTATAACGGCATCTGCCCGATAGCTACGTGCATTTTGCTTTAAAGACTCCACTACGCTCTTATATAGCTCCTGTAATTTGTTTTCATAATTGCGGGAGCGCCCACCGAAGAGGTCTACGAAGCTCGCTCCGATCTCACTCAGAGCATTGGCTCCAATAACAGCTGTTGCTGATATGGGATCAAAATAACGCAGGACTTCTCTCCCCTCGATGGTATGGGTACTGGTAACGATCATGGTGTATGATGAATACTGTTTTAAAATCCCGAAAATAAAGCATCGGTTTGATTAGTGGATACGGTAAACCGTAAGGAGGGTGTTAAACCTATAAAGCCATTCTGGGCAAAATGGCTTTATAGGTTTTTTTTATGAACTATATAATTAATTTTAGTTTTTCGATCTCGTCGATGGTAAGGCCTGTACCTTTTGCAATATCGGCAATAGGTAAGCCCATTTTCTTGAACTCTAAAGCAATGGCAATTGATTCTTCTCGTTTGCCTCTTTCAATTCCTTTTTCTATTCCAGACTGAATTCCTTTTTCTCTTTCTTGTCGTTTGATTGTTTCTATTACACCCATTTGGATTGTGCCTCCTGTCACTTTATAAATGTATTGATCAAAGTTACTATTTATTTCTTTATCTCGTATAAAAAGAAAACTCTTTAAAAAAACTAAAAAGCTCATTATACGATCTTTACTATACTTATTGGTCTCTACGCTGCTCTGCGAGCTCCTGCTCTGGGATCTTATCTTCATCTAAAGCTTTCTGGCATGCCAAAACAATATACGCAAATATATTGTCCATATCAAGTAGCTGTGATTCGTCATGATCAAAAATTTGATAGCTCAAATACTGAAAGCGTAATGACGTACGGAAAACTGCAAAATGGTATTCATCAGTACATGGCTGTGAACGCCCTCCAGTAAAAACAGCAATGGTCTCCACAGGAACACGATAACGGTCTAGTAGTCTGTAAAAATATTGAAAGATACGATGTGAGAAATCGGAATCATGTCCGCCTTCGATTTCGGTATTCACTAAAATCCACTTCTCGCTTCCGTCTTTTAAATAAACCTTGACCAGAAGGTCTGCCACACGCTTCCCTTTTTTACGCTCACGATAGGGAATGATCTCCAACAATTCTTTATCCATGAAAGTCAATCCACGCCCGAGATCAAAGGTAGCATCGGCATCTGGATACATAAACCGCAAAAAATCAGGAAAATTATCCTCAAAAATGGCTTTCAAAAGCTCATCATTCTTCTTGGCTGGCTTTAAACGTATTGAATCTCATAACGGTCTATCAATTGGTTAACAGAAATAAAGATACAAATAAAAACTAAATATATTAGCATTTGTTTTATTAAACCATTGGATCTTTCTATAAATGTCTTGTAGCCACAACAGGGGCAAGCAAACTTTTCTGTTACCATATTTTCCACCAAGGTTTTTTATTCTCAAAATGAATAAAACTTCCACCCGTCAAAGTTTTTGTGTCAAGGTCATACTGAAGCTCAATCCATTCGTGAGCATCATTCATTGGATAAAACGCTAATCCCGATACTAAATTATTTTCAACTTTAATTTCTGCTAATCCATCCCAAGAAATTCGTTCTGTATTCCATTGTGTTCCATCTTGCTCAAAAATTGTGGGGTCGATCTGGTCTTGAAATACATATCTATTTTTACTTGCTTTCAAAATATCGCAATAGCCAACTCCGAAAACGTCGATAGGTTTTGTGTCGTTGGGATTCATTATGTAACAAGTGCCACGAGCAATTACTAACAAGTTTTGAGTTTTTTCAAGTTCTATAATTTCTGCAAAGTCTGCCCAAGCTGGTTGAAAGTTCGCTACCCATTCTGTGCCGTCATTTTTATAGAAACGAACAGGAAAACCTTCGGAATAAGATGGTTCTCCACTTTCTGTTACTGACACATACATTGGTCCATAAACTGGCAAAGATGCCAATACTTCATATGCCTTTTTTGTCGTCATTCAGTTTTTTGTAGTGTAATACCTGCAATCAAGCATATTTTCAAAACTTTTTTGTTATTTCCTCCAAATCATAATTACCTTACCAGTTATTTCTTTTTGAGAACCACTTCAAGTTCAAATATTGCATTTTCCTTTATAATTGGGTCATCAACTTTTGTTAACAACTTTAACTTTTGAACTGCTTCAGGTGTATTAACTGCACTTAATGCCCATATACATTTTTTTGCTATAGCTCTCATTTCATCGTAATCAGGAACGTCAAGAGCAACTTCATATAATTTGTTCACACTTTGAGGGTCTTTAATTAATTCAAGAACGGTTATAATGTCCTCTTCAGAAATGTGCCATTTCTCATCTAAAAGTTGTAGCAAAATATCTGTATAATCGCTGTCTGCTCCATCACTACAAAGAACTGCTAAGGTATTAGCTAATCCCTTTTCATCTTTATTTGCAACATTGTTTTTCAGTAAAGAAAGTGTTTCTTTTTTAAACTGTAAATGTCGCCCCTCAGGGAACTTATCCCAATAATTATCGAAATAATTATCCCTATTAAATAGTCCTTTATAAAATTTCCAAAAATCAAACATTACTTAATTACTTTAAAGCTATTATTCAAATTATTAAAATGTAAATCCTAATTCAAGCTGGTGACCTAACAATATTACTTCTTTTTTATTAGACTTTCACTTTTCTTAATATGGACTCTCCGTTGCCACAATAAATGACTCTGCAATAAGCAAAATGATATTTTTTTCCAAAAGTAATTTCATAGTAAAGCCCAATAATAAAACAACTGGTAAGATAGCATCATATATTTCTTAATTTTCATCCCTTTACGATATATAGACATCAATTTAAGTTATATATTTTTGATGTTTACATTTCTGCTCGAATTTTCAAATAGTACAATGGTCTTTTGGTTTATTTGTTTTAAAAATTAACTGATCAATTAAATAGCTATTAAGGATTCCTCCTCTAACAATTACATTGATTTAAAATTAGTTAAGTTACAAAACCACGAAATTTACAACCACGAAATTTACAACTACACAATTGATTAATTATCTATCCCTATTGTATAATACAAAAAAAACACTATCTTCACCATTAATTATAACACCAAAAATCAACAACTATTTAACAAAAGTATTACAATAATTAATTAGACAAATTTAGATTATGATATATAGATTTTTTAAACTTCTCGCATTACTATTTTTACTTTACTCTTGTAAGAACACAGAAACCTTTGAGGGCAAATTAGATGATGAAATTATATTAGCATTTGATAATGTGAATAAAGCATCAATTAAAAGAGATATTAGTTATTTGCCCAGATGGCAAGATCAGATTGAATTTGAAGGTAGTTTTTATATTCCATTAAATACTGATAAAATACTGTCATCATTTACTTCTGACAGTGTTAAATATTCTCTGAATGATAAAATTTGGTTAAAGGCAAATAAGCATGGTGATAACTGGAAATTTAAAATATTGACTATTTTACCTAATAATATTGATAACAGGAGGCAATCTGGTATATTTATGTATGAAGATTGGATGGATGGAAAATTGAGTTACGATGGTTACATTGATAATAAATTGCTTAACGATGTCAAGTATGAAAAAAAACTAAGAGCTTCTAATAGTCCTCAAAAAGTTGCTGAGGTAGGCTCGATTATGAATTGTCGGATGGTAACAAGTGAAGTTTGTGCGGGTAGTGCAGACTATGAATACTGTAGGACGAGACATTAAATGCTATGTGGTAAATCTGAGCTCGATCCTGAGGGTGGCGGTGGATCAAATGGCGGCGGATCCGGTGGCGGTGGATCAGGTGGAAATGGGAATGTTCCTCCTCTTATTCCTCCTGCAACGGACAAAAATCAAGAAATAATAGATGCTTTAGATGGATACCCATGTGCTCAGGCAGTTTTAGAAAAATTACCCAATTTGGAAAACAAAATTTCTAAGTGGTTGAATGACGCATTTAATAATAATCAAAAGTTTACAATTACATTTTCAGCAGACGATAGTTTGAGCGGAACTTTTACTGATGGTTATCATAGTTCGTACGGAAATAGGATAAGACAAACTCATAATATAAAGTTAAATCCTGACATTCTTAAAAATTCATCTCAGGAGTATATTGCTGCAACAATGTATCATGAAGTATTACATGGATTTTTAAATTATGAAAAAACTAAATTATTTGATGAGGGAAGATTAGACCAATTTGGAATTTTATACCCTGGATGGACATCAAGTACTATTGGAGGGCAGGAAAAATTTGCTCAAAACCATTCTAGCTTAGCTACAGAATTGGAAAATTTAGCTCAAGCAATTAAATCATTTAACCCCAACTTAAGTGATTATGATGCGATGGCTATTGCAAAAGGGGGCATAGTAATAAATTTGAATCAAATTGAAAAATATATAAATAAAAATCATAGAGAAGGGAAAGCTGGAACTCGATGCAAGTAATAAAAAGCATTTTTATTTTTGAGCTTTGCTTCTTAATATAAGAAAAAATAATGATGATAAAACAATTATTGAATTTTGAGAAAGTGAGAATTTTATTATTTCTGCTTTATCTCTCTGTATGTTTCCAAAGCCTTGGACAAACAAAATACTTTATTTCGGAAAGCGCAAGTAATGATTTTGAATTATCAGAATTTACGTTAAACACACAATCGCTATACAAGATAAATAAGAAAGTAACATTATTTAATTTGATTAGAAAAGAAGACACCTTGATAGGTGAAGAAAGAAAATTGAATGGGCAATTAGATTACAATATCATATTATTTTCAGTATTACCCAATCTCTCCGGAAAAGAAGATTGGGAAAAAATCGATATTGATACCATTGAATCTTCAATCATTACATTTGATAATTTAGAAAAACTTCATACAAAAAATACCTTATCATACTTTAATAATGTTGTTAAGGAAACAACAAAATACTTCAATAATTATAAAATCATAGTAAAAAAGGGAAATGATTACTATGCACCAAAATTTTGTTTATTACAATTTTATTCTGTCATAAATCGACCATCTGCTTTCACAAATGTGTATGGAACGATTAACACCGAAGATTCAAGATACAGCATTGTTGAATTTGAAAAAGTATTTAAAGAAACCTATCCTCAGCTAGATTTCCCACTATATAGAATAGGAGAAGATCCTTTTTCTTTTATGGATTGGACAAGGGACAGAAGGGAATATTTTTCTAAAAAACTTATTTTAAACAAAAATATAAATTGTTATCAGTTTTGGACCTATATAGACTGGACAAAACACTCATTCCAATTTGACTTTGAACGTGGTATTGATCGTTTTGTTTATCTACCTGGTAAGGGAATTATAGGTGGTTCCTTTGACTTCTATTTCTATTTTCACAGAAAGAAGCTATCGATTGAATACAAAGATTTCCTCCAAAATATAAAGGAAGAAAAAGTTATGATCGCAGATAGTTATAAATAAAAAATTAATCACCTTCATTTGAAACCTTAGGAGGTTTCTGTGAGGGTGATTATTATAGATAATTAATAAATCAATCAGCATAATGCGACTTCGCTAGGAATGAGCGGGGCACTTTCTGTAGAATATTCAGTTGGGTTGATAATATATTTTTTCTAATCCATATATAAAAAAACCAGTCCAACATCCATATGGTCAAAATGTGAATAGATTTCTACATCGGTGATTATTTTCTTTATATCAGCATCAGATAATTGTTTGGACAAATCCTTAACACTCGAAACCAACAAGCTTATATCTTCCTTTATATCTACGCTTAAAAAGACATTCATGGTGTCTTTTAGAACTGAAGCTATCAGAACTTAAGTGAGCTAAAAGGTACTAATTATTAGAACGATATCGGATTAAATTCTTAACTTAAAAATTAGAGAAACATTAAAATAATGAAATATTTAATTTATCCTCGGATCTATCCAAAACAGGTCACGGAGTTGCAGTAGTTCTTCTATGTCCATCAAGTTATAAACCAGTGAAGTTGCTAACTTAGTCGGCAGTGTAAGTTAAGAACAATAAATATCTTAATTTTGAAACGATGACTAAAATCCGTAAAAAATATGATCGCACCTTTAAAGAACGTGCAGTTGAGTTGAGCAAAGACCGGAAAAACATTTCTGAGCTAGCCCGTGAATTAGGAGTATCAGCAGCCCAATTATATAAATGGCGTAAAGAATCAGAAGATTTCGGATCAGGCAGCTTCCCTGGCAATGGAAATATCAAACAGACACCAGAGCAGGAGCGTATAAGTGCCTTAGAGAAAAAGCTTAAAGATTCAGAGCTTGAACTTGAGATATTAAAAAAGGCCATAGGCATCTTTTATTCATAATTGTCTGTTTTTAATTGTATTCATGATTGCTTCGCAGTTCCAAGAACGATCAGTAATATATAAGTTTATCAGCCTGCATCAGCAAATATATCCGATTGAAAAGATGTGTAAGGTTATGGGAGTTGGTTCCAGAAGTTATTATGCTTGGAAAAATGACTCTAAACCCGCTGGTGGCTCTAAAGTTGGCATTCTTGAAGAGAAGATAAAAACTATTTACTTCAATAAAAAGCAGCGTTATGGCAGTCCTAGGATAGCTGCTGAATTATTGGATAATGGTGTGAAAGCCTCAAGGATTACAGTCGCTAAATATATGAGAAAGATGGGGCTACGCAGTAAAATAGGCAAGAAGTTTAAAGTGACAACAGATTCAAAACATTCCCATAAAATAATGAAAAATGTATTAGATCGTAATTTCACCCCTTCGGAACCATCAAAAGTTTGGGTCTCGGATATTACTTATATCCACACCAAAGAAGGCTTCTTATACCTAACCACAGTCCTTGATTTATATGACCGTAAATGTATTGGATGGAGTGTCAGTGAAACAATGAAGACTGAAGAAACTTCGTTGGCAGCATGGAAAATGGCAATCAAGAACCGCAAATTGTTTCCTGGTCTGATCTTTCATTCAGATCGTGGAGTACAATATGCCTGCGAAAAATTCAGCAATACAGTAGATTCTTATAAAATCGTAACTAGAAGTATGAGTCGAAAAGGTGATTGTTGGGACAATGCAGTTGCAGAGAGTTTTTTTAAAACATTAAAATCAGAGCAAATATATGGGAACAAATTGGTGTCAAAAGAGCAAATGAGGACAGATTTGTTCGAATACATAGAAGTATGGTACAATAGAGAGCGTCGACATTCTGCACTAGGAAACCTTACCATAGAGCAATTCAATAACAAAAAACAAAATCTTAAAAAAACTGCTTAACTAGTACTGCCGATTTTATTTGCAAGTCCACCATACCTATTTTTTTTGGTGAAATACCTACATATCTTTTAAAGTATCTGCAAAATGAAATTCATTACCGCTTTCAATAATTGATAAATTTGATATGGTATCTAGATATTGATCAAAATGATAAATTGCTTACATGGAAAAATGGAAAGATCCTATATGCTCACACGATTAACGATTTGCTCCAGTTACTTAAGGATAATGATAAAAGCTTTAATCCTCCTATTAATTTAGCACAATGGCTACTTAACATGAAGGATTTATTAACATCGGAAGCTATCATTTACTCGCCCAATCGAATAATGAAAGGTTTTGCAAAACAAGATATTCCAGATGATATATTAGAAGATTATGTAAATCTCATTAACGTAATTGGTGATTTAGCTTATCAGGAGAAACAGTATGTAGAGCTCCTATCATTACACGATAGTCCAGTGCTAAAAATGGTTTGGAATTACTACAATTATCATTATCGATTCAAATCAAAAAAGAACGAAGAATTAGGGTTCGAAAGAAATAAATTTAAAATTGCCTTAAAACAACTAGTTCAAAAGTTTGAGGAGTACCTTTGAATTGTTTAAATTAACGAAAAAATGAATCGGATAATCTTAATAATAGCACTAACTGTAGCGTGCTTCTATAGCACAAAAGCCCAAACGGTTAATTTGGATGAGTACGAAGTATATTTGGGTGATACATTAATAGCAAAAGAAGATTTTGCAAAAGGCCAGCAGCTCGATGTTTTAAAACGTGGAGAGATTACTTTTAAACCTATCAGTGATGGAATGAAAGACACCTATTATCTGAATGGAATCCTATATTCTCGCGGTAAAGTAGAGAATGTGAAACAGAATGGATTATGGGAGTTTTGGCATCCAAACGGAAAAAAAGCACGGGAAGGTCAATTTGTTGATGGAAAACCTAACGGTACACACCATTATTGGTATCCTAATGGGAACAAAAGGGCTACAGGAAACTGGAAGAATGGCATATATGACGGTATTTGGGAAATGACAAGTGAAGATGGAAAACAGAATGCCATTCAAACTTATAAAGACGGAAAATTGGTCGAATAGGCTTATACTATAAACTTTAAAGCGTCTAGTCAATTTCAAAACTTGTCGTTAACCTAAGAAATACATTCCTTCACCGAATAATTTCAATGCACTTGCCGAAAACACATTGCTAGATACCTTATTTTAAGTGATCATTGTATAAATTTTAAAATCCAAATATGACAATCATCCACACGCGTAATTTCGTCGTTCTTTGCATAGCATGGCTGTTCTTTTCATTTCTACTAGCATCACTGACAATATATGCTCAATCCACAACTATAAATCCGATCAGTTTTACTAGTAAAAAAATAAAATTATCGGGGACAATTTATGCCGCTAAAAATCCGAAAGCAGCTGTGGTTATCGTTCATGGATCTGGAAAAGAATTGAGATCTACTGAATTAGCTTCATTCGTAGCTGATAGTGGTATTTCTGTCCTTACTTATGACAAACGAGGGGTTGGTGAGTCTGAGGGTGAATATGCTGGACCTGAAGTAGGCACCAACAACATTGACCCCTATAATCTCGACGTACTGGCGACAGATGTACAGGAAGCATTAAAAACGTTAAAAGCAATAATCCATGACGACAATGTCCCAATGGGTCTTATGGGAGGAAGTCAAGCTGGCTGGGTAATACCCATAGCCGCAGATAAATATAAAAAAACTGATTTTATAGTATTGTTAAGTGGCCCTGTAATACCTACGCTAGAACAGCTTCGTTTTCAATTTTTCACCAACGATAATCGCAACTTTTGGGATACGCATTCGGAGAACGAGGTACGCCAACATATCAGCAATGCACCGGATAAATTTCAGTTTGTAAATACTGACCCCGTCAAATCGCTTAAGAGATTAAAAATTCCTGGACTCTGGCTTTTTGGAGACAAAGATATCCAAGTACCGATAAGATTATCTAAATGGATCGGTTTGCGTAACAGATACGGGAAACAGTAAGGATGGTTTTAAACAAACAAAGCCATTCTGTGAAGAATGGCTTTGTTTGTTTTTTTATATGATCTATTTGATTTATTTCAGCTTTTCGATTTCGTCAATGGTCAGGCCTGTAGCTTTGGCAATCTGATCAATAGACAAACCCATCTCTTTAAGATTCAAAGCTGTCTCAATGGCTTTTTTGTACTCGCCTTGGGCAATGCCTTCTTTTAAACCTCGATCATGTCCAATACGTTGAGCAGTAGAATAGGTATTCTCTGCATCACGCTTATGTTTTAAACTTGCTTCGTATGCCATTTTATCCTCCGGTGTTAATTTTGCTACTTCGCCTATGTCAAAGATAAGACCAAATACCCGCTTATCCAAAAAATCCGGTATTTTATCAAGTTTACTCATGTTTTTCAATAGATATAGCCATATATCCATATCTGTCTTGATATCAGCCTCATCCTTAATAAAATTTGGTAATACTAACAGCTTATAACCAAGCTTTTCATAAAAAATACGATTACTCTGCTTATCGCAAAGGGCAACATCGTAAAAATACTTTCCGGGTTCTGTTTCTCCTAATTCAAACTCTAAAATACCGATAAAATATACTTCGGGAAGTTCATATGTATTTCCCTTATAGCCCTTGGGAATAAGTTTATTGATAAGCCTGGATGTATAAAAAACGGTTCGGTCCTTAAAAAAATCTTGATAAAGCTGCTGCATCTCAATAATGAAATGCTCACCATCAATGCCGGTACAATACAGATCGAAAATAACCTTCCGTTCATTTTCAAGATCGCCATCCTGCTCCACAGGCCGATAATGAAGATCTTGAATAACTTTCTCTCCCTCAAAGAGCCCATTTAAGAACCCAATTAAAATCGGCTTATTTTCTTCCCTGCCAAAATAAAATTTAAAACTCCAGTCTCCACTAAAACCAACATACTTACCTAAGTTACTTTTTGTTTTTTTCATAATAATATGGTTTATTTAAATCATTAATTAGATGACCAAATATGAGAAAAACTAAAAATATTAGCCGGTTATTAAACGTTTGTAGTCGTTTGTTGTCGGCTATTATTCAAAAGATAACCATCCACTTGGTCTTGCTTTCCGGACACAAAAAAACCACATCTTTCGATATGGCTTTTACTAAACATATGATTAAACTGTTAATTATTAATAAGAATTGATCGACTGGGATACTTTCCAGTTGCCGCCGTCATTGACCAAGGTGATTAAATCGGTCTTAGTAAATCCTTCAAATTGTTGGGTCACTTTTACAACTACATAGTCACTGGATTGCTCAACGATTATGGTACTTGTTTTACAGTTCAACTGCTCGCCTTTTTGCTTTTTCAAGAATGAGATAACGGATGAACGACTGTTGGTCTGATCGTTTGATGCCTGTACTTTCTGGCTGAAGTCCGCTGTAAAGAGTTGCTCTACTCCTGCCGACTGTCCTTCGGTCATAACGGCTAAGTAATGGTCAATGGCTAGATCTGCTGTGGATAGGTTGACAGTTACTTTTTTTGAATTGTCTCCTGCTGGTTTTGCTGCTGCCATAGTGAAAGTCGATACTGCGATCAAGGCTGCTGTTGCGAATGTTTTTGCTATAGTTTTCATATTGTCTTTACTTTATATTGTTATTAAGTTGCATCAGCCCCACATCCACCAACTCAAACCCTGATGCCTGCTTTGCAGTTCTATTTATTTATTGATTCAAAAGTAGGGTGCAAATCGTCCCTACCCTATGGCAATTAGACAAAACCAACTAAAAACTCGGTGAGTGGTGGAAATGCATAAGTGAAGTTGTACGGATAGATTCAAAATGCTAAATTCAACAGATTAAAGACATAATAAAAGAAATAAAATTGAATCATGACAACTAAAAGGTATAGCACCGAAATTGTTATCCTTGCAGGAAAAATATATTCGTATCAATTATGAATATAATAATTTAAAAACAGTATACTTGAGAAAAATTAGATTACAATTAAAACCTAATTCATCTTAAAGAATGAAGTATTTTAAGACGATTATCTTTACAATCACAATCTTATGGTGCTCAGTTAACCTCACTGCACAACAAAAGAAATTAAAGGATTATAAGTTGTTGGTCACCTTAGAGAATGCCCCTTTTGACACACTTTATTTATTAGATTATACAAATAATAGAGACGTTCGAATCAGTGGCAAGAAAAAAAACAAATTCACGTGGGAAATTACAATCCCGGATAGTATCGTCGACAACTCTGAAAACATGATGCTCAAAGTAATGGACTACGACCCACTTACCAATGCAACAACGAACATACGTTTTATTACCTCCCAGAATGATAAAATAACTCCTATTGCAAACATGGGTGTGGAGGATAGAGTTAACTATATTTATGCACGTTATAAGGAAAAAACAGTCTTTGCAGGGGATATAATTTCAACTAAGATCAATAATAAGGATACGTCCATCATGGGGGATATTATATGTGAAGACTTTGACTTGATGTTACAAAATGATCATTCGGATATAACAATACGTGCAAAAGATCCATATTTCAGTTGGTTCAGTAACTACTACCATGAAAAAAGATCTTATGCGGAATATTTAACATTTTATAAAAGCCTTGTACAAGCTTATCCCGACTCGAGATACCTTATCTCAGGCCTTGCCAACAATCTCATGAATTACAAATCAGTGGACGATATTAAAATCCTCTATTCACTATTTTCTGAAAAACATAAAAACACACAATGGGCCAAAAAGATTGAATTATTTATGAGTAGAAAATTTGAGAACTCATCTTTATCAACTTTGAATCAAAAGGGACATGAGGAAGTGTTACAAGATCAATCAAAATTTAATTTAATCGTTTTCACTGCGTCATGGTGTGTGCCATGCTTAGAAGAAATTCCTTTATTAAAAGAAATACACAATGATTTAGGAAAGAAATTGATTATGACTTATATTTCAATTGATGAGCAAAAGAATATCCCAGCTTTTCGGAAAGTGATTAAACAAAATGACATTCCATGGAGATCTTTATTAGCCTATGAAGATAACAAAAAAATCAAAGAGAAGTACTTTGTCAAGGGAATACCACACTGCATATTAGTATATCCAGATGGTGAAATGGAAAATATTGAGGTTAGACAACCAGATAAAAAAGCTAGGCTATATGAAATAGTCAGTAATACGGATTTGTCCTTGTAACACTTTCTCTTGTAAATCCAGGAGCTGCTCGATGTACTGTAACATGTTCTTCATTAAATTCACTCATAAACGCGCATAAAATTCTATAATAATGAAAATTAAAAAACTACTTTATAGATATCTTCAAGACCGATCAAAGAATTTTCACAAACTAAGTAACCAAATAGCAAAAAAGCCTGGCTTGACGATCTTTGAATTCTTGACCCTCTACTATTATATTCATCGCTTTGAATAACAGTCGTACACATTCGGTCAATCGGGATGTGGCTATAAACTCAAGTGGAACATCGTTGATCGCATAGATACCTTTATAACGCTCTATAATCAAGCTAGCTTTACCTTTGTTCTTAATTCACAGATTTCACTGCGTACTGAATCAGAGAGGTTGTGCTTGGAGAGAAGTCTTTTCAAGTAAATGTTGCCTATGTACCTCTTCGATACATTCATGCTCACGTACTCTTTTATTCTAATCCTCAATGTTAACTATTTTTATTTCGTGAGGAAGCAAACAAAATTCAAACTGCAAGAAAAAGGCTACGACACATAATTCCTCATGCGATTTAATGATAAGGCATAGGTCGTTACACTAAAGTCATATTTTACGACCATGATACATAAATAAATTATCTTTCATATTTTTGTTTGTAATGAATTCCCAACAAAGTCCAAATATGATTCCCTTTAGCGCTGATTTAATTATTCAGGCACTGGCTTCTTCGCCTTCGCCTACAGCCATTTATAGCGGTGAGAATATGATCATCCGTTTTGCTAATGAAGGAATGCTTGCTGTTTGGGGCAAAGATGCTTCTGTGATAGGCAAACCTTTGATCGAGGCAATTCCTGAATTGGAAGGACAGCCTTTTCTAGAGCTGTTGCAAGAGGTGTGGCGGACTGGGATAACGTACTCCGTGGCTGAGGCTCCTGCAAAGTTAATAAAAAACGGAAAGGAGACACTTGATTATTTCGATTACGAATATAAAGCTCTTCTTGATGAAAACAATAGAACTTGGTGTATACTAAATACGGCACTGGAGGTGACCTCTCGCCGTGAGTTTTTAGAGCAGATCAAACATAAAGAAGAAAGAGAGCAGGCACTCAACGAGGAAATGGCTGCGACTCTCGAAGAATTGACATCGACCAACGAAGAGCTCAACAGATATATAAAGCAACTGGCCGACAGCAGGGAATACATTCGTACCATTATAGAGCAGGCACCTGTTGGAATCGCCATGTTGAAAGGGCCCGAACATCATATTGAAATCGCCAATCCTGCGATTCTCAAGATATGGGGACGAGAGGAGTCAGAAGTCATTGGGTATCCGCACGAAAGTGCTCGTCCGGAAATGCGTGGACAGCCTGTTAACAATTGGCTTAAACAGGTATACCAAAGTGGTGAGCCTAAGATAAACACAGAATTTACAGTAAAACTGCTTGATAAAGACGGATTGAGAGAGGCAATCGTCAATTCCATCGATCAGCCCATATTTTCTAATGACGGCAGTATTTCAGGTGTTTTGATCATTCTTGAAGAAATTACCCAGCAGATAATGCTGCGTAAGAAGAATGAAAATGATCAACAGATGCTGAGTCTAGCAGTAGATGCTGGCGAGCTCGCGACCTTCTACTACCAAACTGAAACAAATCTCTTTTCCGGAAATAATCTTCTAAAGAAATGGTTCGGACTTTCATCGGACGAAAAAATGGATCTCTCTCTTGCCATCGCCGTTATATTGCCAGAAGATCGGGATCGGGTGTCGCTGGCCATCGAGCACGTGTTACGTAAAGATTCTGATGGTCATTATTTCATAGAATATCGGATTCAAAATAATATTGATAAAAAAATTAGACTGCTGCAGGCCAACGGAAGAGTTTTCTATGATAGAGAGGGTAATCCACTCAGCTTAAATGGTACCTTGAGGGATATTACCGAACAAAAAAAAGAGGAACAGCGAAAAGATGATTTCATTGGAATGGTGAGTCATGAACTTAAAACACCGCTGACTTCTCTTAAGGCCTATCTGCAGATATTGCAACGGATGGACTTACTCACAAAAGATCCTATGTCACAAAATATGCTGGGGAAATCTGTCAAACAGGTACAATATATGAATACTATGATTAATGGGTTCCTCAACGTATCCAGGCTTGATTCTGGTCAGCTGCATCTGATGAAAACTGTTTTTGATTTTCAATCACTGTTTGCCGAAATTGAAGATGAAGTGCTGTCGACGATCAAAACTCATCATTTTCTGTTTAAAGCATCTGGAAAAATAATGATACATGCAGATCGTGAAAAAATAGCGCAGGTACTCCATAACCTTGTTGGAAATGCAGTCAAATATTCGCCTCTCAGATCGACGATCAAAGTAAATTATTCTACCAACGGTAACAGTTTAAAAGTAAATGTTCAAGATATTGGAAAAGGGATTGCTGAGGAAGATCAGCAACGGATATTCGAGCGCTATTATCGGGTTAAGGAAACGAGTGGCGGCGTGATATCAGGTTTCGGAATTGGGCTTTACCTTTGTAGAGAAATCATCGAACTGCATGATGGAACCATTCAGGTTCAGAGTGTAAAAGATGAAGGAAGTATATTTTCCTTTACCTTACCATTCAACCTATAACGCCTTATGAACTGCTGGTAGCTTTGCAAATTAGCTTAAACTGCGCACCAGTTAAATCATCCGTCAGCAATTGATAGCGTATAGCTGTAGCTTGATCATTGTCCAGGAAATCAAAATAAGGGAATAGAGTGGCTTGGCGATCTTTGAATTCTTGATCCTCTCCTATTTCATTCATCGCTTTGAATAGCAGCGGTACAAATTCTATCAATCAGGATGTGGCTACAAATTCGGCTATTACTAAAGAACGCTGGACTTCTCTCCCCTCGATAAGGAAATCATAAGATACCGAATCTTCGCATTAGAAGTGTTAATTTTAAATGGGAGTAGCATAGTATTTCTGTTAAAATAAGTGAAAAGATATTTGTAAGTCCCACAAATTATGGAATATCTCCTATCCTAGCATCAATTACATATGAAATTATTACTGCTATTTTTAATTGTATTTAGCTTTTCTGCAAACGGGCAGTCGTCAAAACCACTTACTGATGAACTGAGTAAGGTTCTAAAGGATGAATTGGTGAGAGGAAAACAATTTTCAATCCATTTTAGTAAAGTGAGTAATGGGGAAATTAGCATTTTGACCCCTAGTATTCCAACAGATGACTTGTTATTAAATAAGATAACGACTGTTTAAAAAAAAGACTCTCTACTTCAGTCCAAAAATTCGTACTTCTTACATATATACTGGGATCTATATTCAACAGAAGTTTACAGTTCAATAGGAAAGAAAGTTTCAGTGGGTTTTACAAATTATTCGAATTACATGCCTAGCCCCTACGGTGGCATTGGATTATTTGTTAAAAATATGGTAGCTGAACTAAAACGAAATAATTTCGACTTTCAAAATTATTCAAGGTATCAACATCAACTAGAAGTATATGTGGATGAAAAAGGGAACCAGTCTTTTACGGGTTCCGACAAAATTCTGTCGTACTTGGACAGCACAAAACTGACCCGCTGGAGAATAGCTTTATATTATGGCAAACCCATTAAAAGTATATATGAGATCTCATTAATCAATCCTCACCCCTTATCAGATAGTCTTAAAAGAATAGAATCAGCGCAAGCTGCAGAGGTATTTGTGTGGGATCAACTGTATGAAAATCAGTTTGTGCGCTATCAATCAGGTGTACAACAAATCCCACAGGGAGAACTTATTATTTCATTTGTTCTCAACGCTACATTGAATAGCTTTGAAAATCCAATAATACATCGTGGAAAGCTAGATGAAGCAAAGAAATTAATAAATTTCATCTTAATACAGCATCCTTTCAAAAACAGTTTTTACTGGTCTGAATATCCAAAGTCTGACCGTTATTATTTTTACTTAAAATAGCGGATATTTTTTTCAATGTATGCTCTTCTGTTTTCTGTATTACATTTTTAGTGTTTGTATAACATATCAATACGACGTGTTACCTTACCATAATAATTAATCAGGCTTAAATTCTACTGTAAGTAACAGATCCACTAAAATCTATTTCCAAAATGGAATCAAAATAACGCTGCAATTCTCTGCCCTCGATGGTATGGGTAGTCGTCAACTCAAGCTCTGAGGTAAAAAGCGTATTTTTTAACTTGGATTCAGTATATTAGAAAAGAAGTCCGGACATTTGGAACAACAAATTTATGATACATGTTTATAGAAATTAAAGCCGCTGATTATCCACGTTTAATGGAAATTTGGGAAAGTGCCGTAATAAATACTCATGGTTTTCTAAAAGAAGAAGACTTACTATATTACAAAGAACAAATTCCTACATATTTTAAGCATGTTAAGCTGATTGGGTTTGAGCAGGAGAAAGTTTTGGTCGGATTCATGGGAGTTTCTGAAGGAAATCTTGAAATGTTATTTGTTCATAATGATTATCGGGGTACTGGAATAGGTAAAAAATTAGTTGAATATGCCATAGCAAATCTAGAAGTAACTAAAGTGGATGTAAATGAACAAAATATTCAGGCGGTTGGTTTTTACAAGTATATTGGTTTTAAAACAATAAATAAATCCGAATTGGACGGAAGCGGTAAAGAATATCCCATACTGCATATGCAATTGTAATTTAATATACTAGGTGAAGAGCTTTCAAATACATTAATTCCTCTTCACCCCTCATGATACAAGATTGGCCACTTCTCTAAAAATTCATCAGGCGTTTAAAATATTCTTGTTTTTTGCTCGTAAATCCAACAATTGTTTTCACGTGCTAAATTTATAAGTGATCGCACGTCCGAAGGGATTTCTATTTTTTTATCTAACCATGCTGGTACCCTATTATATCTGATAAAAATATCACCAAACTCCTCTTCAATAGCTCCATCTCTCCTGCTATAACATCTGGCCAACGTGCAAAACGTTATCTAACGATCTGCTTCCGTTCGTTGATACTAAATAATTGGAAATACTAAATGCTGACTCTGCTATACCGGCAATCTGCCTAAAGTGAGCTGCGCTATGCTCATAGGAGTTTTTGCAGCTTCATCAGGATGATTGAGCATATACTCATTCTGTATTGGCTTTAAATTTATCTTTAGTCGTTTAAAATAATAGATCAATCAGAAAACCTTTAAGAATTTTCCTGCTAACACTCCCTCTGGCGCATCAATAATATGCTCAATCAAGATTGTAGCAGACTCTTCCTTAAATTGACTCATAAACGCCCATAGGATACGAGATCAAGATGGTATTAGCTTGACTACGAAACAATGGCACTGAGGAATATCAAATTTTGTGCAGCGTCTGATGTAAAATATGTGCAAAAACGAAATTATACCGAAAGACATTTTATACGATGATTCTGAAACCAAAGTCCATTAAAAGAATATTATCAGCTGCCTTTTAAAAACCTACCTTACTTTATAATTTTCAACTGATTTAGCTATATTCGTGAACTATATATTTCAAATAATTTCAGCATTATGCAAAAATGAAATGGCTCGCAGTTTTAGTGCTTGTACTTATATTGACCAAAGGGTCTTTGAACAATTACGGGCTTGATTGCTAAATAGCTAATCCTTTTTCCTACCTTAACAAAAACAACAAAAACACTTAAAAGAAGCAATAAATATAAGAGGATATACTAATGGATTTTACAGTAGAAATTAATGACATGGTAGCAATGGTTATTTCTATCATATGTGGAGGAGCCATTGGCTTTGAACGGGAATACAAAAATAAGTCTGCCGGCTTTCGAACAATAATTTTAATTTCACTGGGTTCTACCATTTTTACCATAGTTTCCCAGCATGGTGCAGGTACTGATGACCGAATTTCGGCAAATATTATTACAGGTATTGGATTTATTGGAGCGGGTGTAATTTTTAAAGACAAAATTTCTATTCGTGGCTTGACGACTGCTGCTGTAATCTGGACTTCTGCAGCAATCGGAATGACAGCAGGAATAGGTTATCACGCGCTTGCACTATGCCTAACTTTAATTACTCTTGGGGTATTATTAATGGTTACCAGAGTGGAGCGAATGATTGCACAACTACAAAAAGAACAGCTCCTGAGTGTAACCTTTCGTGATCCTGACTTTGAGCAGGTCCCAAAATTGGAAAATATATTAAATACAAAAGGACTTACTTTAGAACGAATGGAAATTGTAAAAGAAAACGATCATTTAATAGTAAACTTCAAGGTATCAGGTAAAAAAAGATACTTATTGGAAATGAGCGAAACACTTGCTACCCGACCAGAAATCTTAAGCTTCTCTTAATGTTTGCCACAATTATGTTTAGCAACCAAATCTTTGATTATTCGCGGCCGGTAAGGTATTAAATCTGATTAAAAAACGTTTAAATTTACCATGCCAATGTAATGAAATTGAGTGATTTG
The DNA here is from genome assembly GCF_056711605.1 of Sphingobacterium sp. MAE. Classification (NCBI taxonomy): domain Bacteria; kingdom Pseudomonadati; phylum Bacteroidota; class Sphingobacteriia; order Sphingobacteriales; family Sphingobacteriaceae; genus Sphingobacterium; species Sphingobacterium sp. MAE. The sequence goes on from NZ_CM160044.1 coordinate 2,948,067, forward strand.
AATATATAAACTTTGTTGTATATGATCTATGATCAGTTATTTCAGCTTGTCGATCTCGCCGATGGTCAGGCTTGTAGTTTTGACAATCTGAGCAATAGAAAAACACATCTCTTTCAGATTAAAAGCTGTCTCAATGGCTTTTTGGCGCTGGACTTTGGCTTTAGCCTCTACTCTATTGCTGCTTGCTTGGCCTCTTCCAATTGTTTTTCTAATCCTTCTTGATACCTCTGCACTGCTTCGGCATGACATTTACATTTTAGAACGAATAGCATAAATAGTTCGTTCCTCCTTTGTCACTTTTGCGTAGCGGGCCAACTGAAAGAACCGTTGAAATACTGCCGAACTGAAAATCCTTGGCAAGATCTTTAACGTAGACATATCCTTGAGCATATACAATACTTTGTCCAATTTGCCTTCAGCTTCACTTTTAAAAAAGTTAATCAATTTATCATAAATAAAGCCACATCTCACGACATGGCCTTTACTAAACATATGATTAAACGGTAAATTACTTGTACGAGTTGATCGATTGTGAAACTTTCCAGTTACCGCCATCATTGACCAGTGTCACCAGATCTATCTTGGTAAATCCGTCAAACTGCATGGTTACTTTGGCTAGCATATAATCAGCAGACTCCTGTACGATTGTAGTACTTGTTTTGCAATTCAGCTGCTCTCCTTTTTGTTTTTTCAAGAATGAGATAACGGCTGAGCGGCTGTTAGTTTTAACTTCTGATACCTGTACTTTTTGGTTGAAGTCGGATGTAAAAAGTTGCTCTACTCCTGCTGACTGTCCTTCGGTCATAACGGCTACGTAATGATCAATGGCTAGATCTGCTGTGGATAGATTGACAGTTGCTTTCTTAGAGTTGTCTCCTGCTGGTTTTGCTGCTGCCATAGTGAATGTTGATAATGCGATCAAGGCTGCTGCTGCGAATGTTTTTTGTTAAAGTCTTCATATTGTCTTTATGTTATATTGTTATTAAGTTGCATCAGCCCCACATCCACCAACTCAAACCCTGATGCCTGCTTTGCAGTTTTATTTTTAGTTGTTGATTCAAAAGTAGGGTGCAAATCGTCGCTAACCTATGGCAATTAGACTAATCCAACTAAAAACTCGGTGAATGGTGGAAATGGGTAGGTGAAATTATTTTAAATTTTTTTGAACTATTTTAACCCACAGATGTTCTTCATAAACAAAACGACAACAAGCTTACTTTCATCAAGAAAGTGTATAACGATAAATGACGTAGTACAGTAAATAAATTCAAATGCGTCAAAACCATTTGGATGACGAAACAAAAAAGAGGAAACGATAAGAAACATAAAAAATTACTGTGCTGTTAAACGCCAAGATAAAGGGTCTAATGAAAATTAGGCCCTTTTGATTTATCTTACAAACCGACTCTCAATGAGCTTAATAAATTGATTTTGAACAATATATTATTAAATCAGAACACTTTATTTTACGATATACTTTTTAACAAATGTAAAAGCTGTACTTCTTTTTTAATTATTCGGACCATAAGTATTCCAAAGATGAGTAAAAATGAAAATCCACTTGATACAATATAAAGATAAAAACCACTAGAGAAACTCTCTTTAAATACAGGTAAAAGAAAAGCAAAGCCCACAGTATAGGTCATATAAATGATAGGTGTGAAGATATAATGGATTTTTGTTCTCCATTGATAAAATTGATACGCCTGTTTACTGTATTCAATTAAGGCAACATCAGTCCTTAAGTTCGCTAATTTTTTCTGACTTATCCATTCTAACACAACTCGAAATAGAAGCATTGTAATCATGATGCCCAATCCAAAACTAAATAATGTCTGCTTGTAAGCCCCTACCCAAATATAATAAAAGACTAATATAATTGATGTTACACCTAAAATTACTTGAGTCCACAAATGATTGCGTTTAATTTTTTTAGTATGTGCCTCTGCTTTTTTAATAATATCATGAGCAGCTGGTCTTAAATCAGATTCTGTTTGCAGATTCCAAATATGCTGTAATTCTTCAAATTTTTTCATTTTGTACACATTGAATTAAACTTTTTTTAATGCGATGGATTCTAACGCGAAGCGTTTCTTCGGTAATTCCAATTACTTTTGATATTTCCGGATATGTCATGCTATCTAAAGTCATCAAAATAATCAATCTGTTTACCTCTTGGAGCTTCTCTATGCATTGATACATTTTTTGAAGCCTTTCTTCCTTTTCATTCGAATAAGTTTCCAAAACAATCTGAGGCATAATATCGGTTCTAATTTCTTTTCTGGAAGATGATTTTCTTAAATATAAAAGACAGGTGTTTACAGTAATCCTATAAATCCATGTACTTACGCTTGATTCATTTCGAAATGAGTCGAGATTCTCCCATACTTTAAGGAAAATTTCCTGAGTGGCATCAGACGCTAATGCAGTATCACCACAAAAATAACCTCTGCACAATCGAAACACTTTATTATAATGCGTGACGTATATATCGTCAAATTCTTCTTCTGTAGCCACCTTATTGTATTTCTAATTTTAATTTTTCCATAAACCACTCAGGTTGATCAAACATCACAAAATGAGCAGCGTCTTTTGCATAATAAATTTTAGCAGAGGGCAGATTTTCGTACTGCGATTTATACGTTTTTAGTACGGCATTAATATCTGGATGTGTTGCAGCTAAAATTACTACCGGGATTTTAATTTTGGAAATTTCTTTACGTAAATCTACATTTAACATATCGATGTAACCGTATACATAGGTCTTTCTATCTGCCATATTCATCCATTCATTGATTACTTTTTGTTTCTCTTTGTTTAAACAAATGTAAGCAGTGGACTGAGCATTCATTGCACTGAACGCATTTTGATCCATAGCGAGCATCATTTTACTTTGCGGATTGTCATAGGGAATAATTTCTCCTTGGTAATTGGGGATCATTAAAACTGCACTTGCAGGCAAAGCATCGACGATAATTATTTTTTTGAACAAATTAGTTTCTTCTGATGCTAACCACAAGCTTAAAGTTCCTCCCAAACTATGACCAATTAGTGTTGCTTTTTTTAAATTTTTGGTTTTGACATAAGTAATGACTTGGTCTTTTATAGTAAAAAGCCATGGGAATTCAATTGGAGGGATATCGCCAAATCCTGCAAAAGTAAAAATATGACATTCATAATTTTTTGAAAGTTCTGCTACAGTTTCATTCCACACTTCTCCTGCGCAACCAAAACCAGGAAATAATAAAATAGGTGCGCCTTTTCCTCTTATATGTACTTTAAAAGCAGTTTGGGAAAATACCGATTTTGAAGTAAGCAGCATAAAGACCATAATTAAAATAAATTTTGTTCTCATAATGTTTAATTTTTTTAAAGTTTATCTTTTGATGCACTACTACATGAATTGTTACCTCAAAACACGATTTTTTTTTAAAATACATTACGATGTCTCTATGTTTCGCTTAAACGGAATAATAAATACACTAAAATAGATACAAAATACACCTCAAAAACATCTACCATACACGCCATTTCTATCCGAGTGAGCAACCTAGATTATTAGGTTTCCGTGTTCAACAACATCTACCATACACGCCATATCTATCCAACTTTTTGGGCTTGGTTTAATATAAAGCACAGAGCATCAATAGAATTCTACGAGATTTACTGCCATATACTATGTTGATCTGGTTTTAGGGACATTTTGGCATAGCGGATTACTCTCAGTGAGAGACATTCAAATTCCTGCACGACCTTGCCTTACATGAGATGAGCAATTCAAACCAAAAAGGTTTTATAGAAGCACCTTTGACCTATGATCAACCTAAAAGTGAACAGATGCAAAAGGTGCTAATAGCATTGTAAGAACCAAACTCAGGGGTATTTGTTTAATTTTTTAGATGGATTGCACTACTTCGTTCAATTCAAAACGTGATTTTGGCAGAACTTTTATTCCCTTACTCCATTCTATTGCTGAGTGGGGAAATGAAGCTGCAAAAACGAATAAGAGAATAACCATGGTGGAATATGAGTAGCCATAAAAATTAGAAACTTCAAAATCGCAGATTGCGCTGGTATACCATTCTATGCAGAATGGCTTTATATGTTTATGGTACAATCTATTTGATTTATTTCAGCTTTTTAATCTCATCAATGATAACCCGGTACAATCAGCAATTTATTCTAGTGGTAAACCCATATTTTTAAATTTCAAACCTGTCTCAATGGCTTTTTTAAACCCCGATCATGTTCAATACTATATATTGTTAAATTTGAATACCAGTGCGAAAATAAAACTAAATATTTAATTACGATACATAAAGCGACCTTGAAAAATAGTTGTCCGACTACATCTATGATGAGGAAATACAGGTTTTGGCAATCAAGGAAAACCCACTTAAAATTATTGCTGGTTATAACGTGAAAACCAACTAAATATTACAAGTAGTACACTTTACTATAATGGACAGTTGATCTGCAAGCTATGCTTGATCTATTACGCCTACCTTATCTTAAGATTTTCTCAAAGGCTTTTCTTGGACTTCCTCTGAATGTTACTTCACCACAATAGTGATAGCACATTTTTTGCAATACCCAAAGCATACCCCTATTATCAAAATTAGTATCAACCTTTACACTATAAATATTGTGTTTAAGCGCAAAATCTTCGATATACTGTAAAATGCTCTGAGCCAATCCTTGACCAAGATACTTTTCAGATATTGCAACTCTGTGGTAAACCACAAAATCACCATTAGTCAACCAAGATCCCTTTATGTTCGAATACTCTGGTTCATCATTTATCAAAATAGCACAATAACCAATGATGATATCTTCATCAACCAGCACGTAACCAAAACTGTTCTTAATATCATTTTCAACAATGGATTGATTAGGATAGCCATCTTGCCATTGTGTACTCCCATCGTCTTTTCGTCTCTTGATCGCTTTTTCTAAAATTTTCCAAATTTGAAAAGCATCTTCTTCTGTAGCTTGTCTAAAAATATATTTCATATTATTCATGGATAGAAATTAATTTGTACTGTTCTATTGCTTGTTTGATTAATGCAATTAAAAAAATATTGACGATTGCCATAAAACTGATTACACATAAGAAAATTACCATACCAAATTGCTGAATAAGATATCCTCCAAGAAAAGGAGCTGTTGCTTGTGCTAGTAAGGGCAACATTGCAAGTCTTCCAAGAATCAAGGCATAATTGTCACTACCATAAATAGACAATGGCAATGTTCCTCTCAAAACTGAACGCATCCCATTTCCTATTCCAAAAACAACTACTCCAGGTATTGCAAGTGTGGGGGACACAAAAATCAATATCATACCCAAAAAAATGATTATGGTAGAAATAAAGGACATTTCAATAGCGCTCCTTTTTCCAATGATCAACTCAATAACTCGTGCCATGGCTTGGCTTGGTCCTAAAAAAGATATTGCGATTAAAATCATTGACATCTCGGTCTTGCCATGTAGTAATATTTGGATTAAGTGTATGATAACGCTGGTGGTTATGACCGAGCCAAGAGTAAAATTTGCTGATAATAAATAATACAATTTTGAACGGAAGGGCTCGACTGCGGATTGCAAGGTCCCATCTTTTGATGTGCTTTTGTTTCCTTCTTTATTTTTGAAAACATGCATATGAATCGGGAATATAGTAATAATCAACAATATGGCATATGTATAGCAGGTATATCTCCATCCAAAACTATCCAAAATATAGCTGGTAAATAACCAAGAAACGGAAGGTGCTAAACTGGATATCAGAGTGATCCAAACGATTGACTTTGCTGCGTTAAGGCTGTATCTTTTACCAATTGCAGCAAACAATGCATCATATAGCCCCATTGCCATTGCTATACCGATAATCACCCAACCTGATGCAAACATCAGAAAATTACTTGAACTGCCGATGATGATCAAACCTACCGCCATCACTAACCCCGAAAAACGTAATACAGCATGACGATCAGTATGCTGTATAGTCCTACCCACTGAAGGTAATAGCAAACCTGAAACCAAAAGGGCAAGTGAGAGGCAACCATAAACTTGCTGATAAGACCAGCTCATTTCGGCTATAATGTCCTTTGCTAAGACAGACAGTAAAAAATAAGATCCACCCCAAAGTACGATTTGCGCGATGCCTAAATTCATAACTTTAAAAAAGTTTAACTTTCCACTTTCGATAGACTGAGATGCTGATTTCATATGACAAATCTCCGCTCTTTTTTCAAATCGGCAAAACGTTTTTATTCGATAGCATCGATCGATTTTTTCGATGGATTAATGATACTTTTTATACCTTTGCAAGAGTAAATCATAGAAATAAAATGGAACTTAGACAACTTAAATATTTTCTCAAAGCACAAGAATTACTGAGTTTTACTGAAGCAGCAAAGCGCTTAAATATCAGCCAGAGTACATTATCACAGCAGATCAAACAACTGGAGACGGAACTGGATGTTTCTCTTTTTAACCGTATTGGGAAGCAGATAACGCTAACAGAACCTGGTAGATTATTTACTGAATATGCCGAACAGAGTGTCAGAAAAGCCGAAGATGGAAAGTTAATGCTCCAGGATTTGAAAAAGATAAGAGTTGGTACCGTAACCATAGGCGTTGCTTATGGTCTTAAGGATTTCTTTGTAGAAACTTTAATAAAGTTTGCAGAGCTATTTCCTCAAATAAAAATTAAAGTGATCTATGAGCCCTCCCACAGTCTGTATGAGAAGCTTCAAAAAGCTCAGGTAGATTTTGTCTTGGCTCTTCATGAAACCGAAATAGTGCCCTATTTTATTTATAAAAATTTATTCAGCTGTCCAATGGTACTAGCAGCTTTAGCAGGTACAGAAGTATCCTATAAAACGAGTATTTCCTTGGAAGAGATTTGTAAACTTCCTTTAGTTATTGCAACAATGGGGTATGATATGACTCATACCGTTCACAGGGCTTTTTCAGCAAAAGGTTTAAGTCCAAAATTTACGATTGAAGTCAATGATATACCCACAGCCATTAGACTCGTCAACTCAGGAAATTGGTACAGTATCTTCATCAAAACAAGTGTTTTGGGGACTACTTTGGCTTCTGTTGCTATTCGGGATGATGGTTTGATGAGATATGCAAAGATCATTTCATTAAAAGGTACTTATGAAACGGAATCTGTCAAAGAATTTAAAAAAATGTTAACGATATCTGCTAAAACTTTAAAACTATCATGAGGTATACACAATCCCAAGGAAAACCTGCTTAAACACTAGCTGGTTTGGCCTATAAAAAATCTGGTATTTTTCATGTTTTTCAGTAGATATAGCCCATATATCCATATCTGTCTATAACTACAAAAGACTTTTAAATTTTCCTTACCATTTTTGGAGCAATAGGAATGGCTATTTTTGGCAGACAGACCTTACATGAAGAAAATATTTCACCTAACGAGACATTTAAAACGATACTCAAATTATTTTGTTTCAATGGTCACTGTTTTTTCAAAACGACCATGATTGCTAACTGATGCCTCTTTATATTGATTTAAACTTGAAATACCTACCCAAGGTATTCGGTATATATCTTTTAGAATATCTTTTTTCTCTATTTCAACTACTAGATCAAGATCTTCTAAGAAATTAACAGCAATGGTATGTATAAAATCATCGGCTAATATCGTTCTTGTATGGTAGATATTCCCCATATAAAACACTTGACCAGTTGCACCTTTATCGCTACATGTCAACATTTTACATAATAGTTTTTGAGGGATGAATTCTCGTTTTTTTGTCTGTCTATTTAGGATTTTGTAAGCTGCTTCTTTCATGCTCCACATTAACCATACTATAATTTCTGGATCGGAACTATTGGCTATTAAGCACTGTTCTTCTTGTGTAAATAATTTTTCCAGAAACCCTTTTCTTTGCCAGTTACTTTCTTGACGGGATTGCTGCAAATCTATTACATCATTACCAATCATTTTTTAGCCAGTTTAGTTTCGATAATTTCAACTGCTGTCCTAACATCTAGCATACGTTCCATATCGGTATTATCGATGACCACATCAAAAATTTGTTCAATATCAAGTACAATATCTACCAGATTTGCAGAGTTGATATTAAGATCATTGATGAAATCGGTGTCCTCTGTAAGATTTTCATATGCTTCATTATTGGTGGTATAAGGTTTTATAATTTCCTTTACCTTTTCTATTAGTTGTTCTTTACTCATAAGCTTAAATTTTAAATTTTTTAAATATTATACAGGCGTTTACATCACCAAAGCCAAAGCTAGCCTTAGCCATTATATTTAAATTGATGTTGAGGGTTTTTGATGGTATTTTTGATTTATCAATCCGTGTAGCTATTTCGGGATGTAAGTCATCGCAATTCGCATTTCCAAATAAAAACCCATGATGCAGTTGCAGGACTGTTGCCACACTTTCAATGCTTCCTGCGGCACTAAGACAGTGACCTGTCAAACTTTTTAGCGAATTAATATAGGGAAAATTATCTTGGTCGCGTTCCAATGCTTTTGTCCAGTTTTCTATTTCAAGGCTATCTTTAGCTGTTGCTGTGAGATGACCATTTATAGCATCAATATCACTTGCCGATATCTCAGCGTTCTTGAGAGCATCGATAATGCATCGTTGAACCGCAGTACTGTTGGGGGCAGTCATACTGCCATTTCCACGCTGTCCGCCAGAGTTTACATTTCCGCCGATAATTTCTGCATAGATATTTGCGCCCCGTTTTAGTGCGCTTTCCAAGTCCTCAACAATTAATGCACCTGCACCAGATGCAGGTACAAATCCTGATGCTGTTGCACTCATAGGACGCGAGCCTTCTTCAGGATGTTCATTATATCTAGAACTGCATACTCTTAATGCATCAAACCCTGCCCAGATGTAAGGGCCACTATCTGAAGTGCTACCTGCCAACATGCGTTTTGCTTTTCCTGATCTGATACGGTCGTAAGCCATTATGATCGCTTCGGTTCCAGTTGCACATGCTGAAGAATTGGTGGTTACCTGGTTTCCAAGTCCTAATTTTCCTCCTAGATATGCACTAATACCACTATTCATGGTTTGTGCTACAACACTGCTGCCGAGCTTACGTATCTGTAAATTATCTATTTTATAGATACTTTCGCGGAATTTATCAATACCCGATGTTCCTGATCCAAATATAGTTCCGCTGTCCCAATCAGGGTCATGATTATTTTCTACTGGAAGTCCTGCATCTTTCCAAGCTTCTAATCCCGCAATGACACCATATAGTATGCCGCTACTGTTAAAGCCGCGAAGTTCAAGATCGGTAAAATATTCTGACTTTATTTCATCCGTAATCTGGGGTTTTCCTACTATCTGACAGGAAAACTGCAGTTGTCGTAATTCATCATCGTGACGTATTCCAGAAAGACCATTTTTAATAGCATGGGTAAAGGCCGGTATGCCAACTCCATTTGGAGCAACAATCCCTAATCCTGTTATGACAACTCTATTCATAGTTCAGGGATTAATATTCCTGCAAGTGTACCTCTGCAAACTTCTTGTTCAGCTTCATTTTTCATCATAATGTTGCACTTCAGTTTGCCGAATCTAAAATATACTTTTTGAGAAATTACAGTAACTTTTTCTCTAGGATATACAGGTTTTAGAAACTGCATATCGGCAGAAGTAAATGCGATTTGAGTGTTTTTAAGTTCATGGTTAAGAAGATAAATGCCGAGACATACCAGACCGATCTGCGCCATGGTTTCTGTTAAAATTACTCCAGGAGTAACAGGCTTTTCTTTAAAGTGCCCTTTATAGAAATCCAGATTTTCATCGAAAGTATAGGTGCCAATACTTCCATTTTCATCAACATGAAGCAACTCGTCTACAAATAAAAATGGTTTACTATAGGGTAATTGTGCTATAATATCTGTTACGTTCATTCTATATTACCATTTTAATAGAAGCCCTTGTGCCGTAAATCCCGGACCAAAACTTAACATCAATCCCAAGTCTCCGGGAAGGGGATTATTATCCATAGTGCGCTCTAGGACATAAAGAACAGTTGCACTTGACATATTGCCATATTGCAATAGTATTTCTTTTGTGTTGTCAATATTTTTCCCCCATTCTGAGAATAATTTTTCGACCGTCATTACGATTTTTTTTCCTCCTGGATGAAATATCATATGGTCTATATCTTTCATTTCTAGATTATTTTTCTTAAGAAATGGATGTATAATAGCACCAAAATGTTGTGCTATAGTATCTGGGACTTCACTGCCAAGAATCATTTGTAAACCACTATTGGTAAGTTTAAATCCCATGATGTGCTCTGTATTAAAGAAGTGATACATCTGTTCATCAAGTATGGAGGGGCCTAAATCTTCTTCGTAAGAAGAGAGTAGACAGCAAGCCGCCCCATCACCAAAAATAGCAGCACTCACGATATTAGACATTGAAAAATCATCAAGTTGAAATGTGGCTGTAGGAGCTTCGATAGCTATTACTGCAGCACGTTTCTTAGGATTGCCTTTGAGGAAGTTTTTGGCATACAACAAACCTGATACTCCCGCCACACAGCCCATTTCTGTAACTGGCAACCTGACGATATCCTGCTTGAGTTTCAGTTTATTTATAAGATATGCATCTAACGATGGGATGATAATACCCGTGCAACTTACCGTTATAATATAGTCCAAGGTGCTTGGATCCCATCCAGCTTTGTTAAGTGCTTTGTCAAGGACTTGTTCACCCAAGATAATGACTTCTCGACTGTAAATATCATTTTTTTCTTCGAAAGAAGTTGCTGTAAATACTTCAACAGGATCCATAATTGAATACCGTGTATTTACTGCTGCACCTTCAAATATTTTTTTTACTTTTTTTATAAAACGTGTTTCTTGTCCATAAAGCCAAGTATCTAGCATTGGAAGTATTTCAGCTGTATCGCTTGAATATTTCGGTAGTTGTTTTGCAACAGTTACTATCTTTACGTTCATATTTTAGGTATTATCCATTGGTAGCGGAAAGCCCATTTCCATTGGATGGTATAATTTTTTAAATTTAGTGTTTTTGCAAAACTCTGCAGTTCATCTTTTTTAAATCCTCTTAGTATAGATATACATCCATCTTCTTGCAGCATCTTGTTTAATCTGAAAATAAAACAGACCATTTGGTAAAGTCTATAAGCCAGTTTACTGCGCTGTAAATCGTTAACAACTATTCCTACAGAGGCATTACGATTAAAGATAGTGATTAAATCTATTATTTTTTCATTAGTAAAATGATGAATAGTTAAGGTGCAAAGCGCAATATCGTATTTTAGAGTATTGAACTCCTCGTCAAAAATATCCAGGCATATATAGTCGATATTATCGTAATCTTTTGATAATTTCCGAGCGTAATTTATCGTATATTCATTCGCATCTATTCCGATCATTTTAAAATTAATATGGTACTTATTACCATATTTGGCTAGCATCCGCAACATATCACCGTTACCGCAGCCTATATCTGCAATGATGATCGGTTTGGACCTGTCCACGTGTGTTAATAATTGATTTACACCGTCAAGTGTAATATTATTCCCACCGAGGAACTGATTGATCCGTGCGATTTTATCCAATGCTTCGCGCAATTCTTCGCCCTGAAGTGAAAAATCATCCATTAATTCGGTCTGTTCTGTTCTGTCATTGGTATTTATGCCCATTTGATTGTTATTGGTTTACCGTGAGTTTGCTTAATTATCTTGGGGAGAACAGAGGGGAATATCGTTGCGATACGGATCAATAGTGTTGTGATGGTTTGATGCTGTAGTGCTTTAGCTAAAAGGTTGCCGATTAACAATCTCTTTCCGAAATTTTGTTTCCATTGTCGTGTGAATTCCTTTTCTAATAGTTTTCGTGTAGGGATTTTACCTGTGTAATAATCTAGTATCAGTTCTGACGAAATTTTGGCGCTGTGCAAAGCCATGGCCATGCCATTGCCACAAAGCGGATGAATAAGACCTGCAGCATCACCTATCATCAATATATGGTTTTCAATGATCGGCTTTCTATCAAATGAGATCTGGCTTATGGTAATTGGTTTATCAAAAAGTACTGTGCTTTTTTCAAAAAAAGATTTGATATGTCTATTTTTATAAAGCACATTTTGTTCAAATTCTGCTATGTTTCTGTATTTTTTGAATGATTTTAAATCTGCTAGATAGCACATATTTATGGTATTGTTTTCAACTTTTGTAATACCACAATACCCACCCTTAAAGTTATGTAGTGCTACTACATCATTTGGAAAATCTCCAGTATAATGCCCCTTTACCGCTAGCCACGGAGCTGTCTTACTTATAAAATTGCGCTCCAGTACTTGATCCATGTTTGAGCGTTTCCCATATGCACCCAATACGATTTCTGTTATTAAGATTTGATTTTCGGTTACAACTGTAAATCTATCTACTTTAAAAGTCACAGCTGTTACTGTTGCTTTGATTACCGTGCATCCCATTGCTATTGCTTTTAGATATAGGAAATTATCCAGCGAATAGCGACTGACACCAAGTCCTCCTAATGGTAAGTGTGCATTTGCAATTTTACCATTTTGATGACTAAATTTAAGTTTGTTAATAATTGTTGGATGTAATTGTAAAATGTCTAAACCCAGCCAATCTAAGTAAGGTAATACTTCGCTGGAAAGATATTCACCACAAACTTTATGTCGGGGGTAGGTATACTTTTCAATTAATGTAACTTTTAATCCTTTTTTTGACAAATGTAATGCAGCTGTCAAGCCTGCTAGGCCACCACCAATAATAATTACATCAGGATTTTTATTCATATATCAATATAATAGGAATATCATAAATTTAAAGTTGTCAATTAAGCTTGTATGTAAAAAGTACTTTGAGATTCAGTCACAAAAACATATTGCTGATTTTCCGTTATTTTATCAGCGGGTTTTATTCCAATTAATTTGATGGTTATGATTTATCATGACTTTATTTCTATCAACGAAAACGATCTATTTTAAGGATTACGAATCTTCGTCAATAAGAGCGTTTTTTTTTAAATAACAATGCACATGACAACAATCTGCATCTTATCAACAATTTGGAGATGATTTTGTTTGAACTAAAAAATCGTTTACAGCCGTAGATATATAATATCTTTAGGGATAGGTAAGGCTACGTCTACAGTGTTAGATAAAATAAATACAGCCGAATATTCTGGTGCTGATATAAATTATTATCAGGATAAAAAATTTGATACGCTTCTATTGGTCTGGACAGACCAATATGCAAAATTTCCCTGGGAGGATAATTTTGAAGAAAAATATCGATCCATACAGGCTTTGCTTGACAGGAATGCTGACTTTAAATTTTAAGAGCCTAAGCATTTAACAACGTTTACAACGAGACTATGGATTGAAGACACTGAACCTATCTGACATGTGGTTCATGACCATAATGGTGATTGGCAGTCACAAGGAATTTATTTCAATGTCTCCCTAATACTTCAATTATATGTTCAAAATAAACAACATGAAATAGTTCTCCATAATTTGTAAAAAGCTATACAAGTATTAAAGCTCAAAATAGAATTCTGATTCTTTGAGAGCTTCGTATTTGTTACGATCAAAGCTATAAATCTTAGCTGCTCGAGCATGTCGATCTGGTTGCTTTTCACTATGATCAATCAGCAGGTTCATACTTAAAATCTTCTTTCGAAAATTACCCCGATCGACAGCTCTTTGCAAAATGGTCTCGTACAGCTTATGGAGATCGGGCAATGTGAATTGCTCCGGCAATAATTCAAAACCTATGGGCTGGTAACGTATCTTTCCTTTCAAACGCTCAATGGCAACGGATAGAATCTGATCGTGATCAAATGCTAACGGCATAGCTTCATCCAAACTGAACCATTTTACTTCTTCAATATCAAGTCCTGCCTCAATAAGATAATCTGTAGACTTGACCAAGGCGTAATATGCAATGCTGATAACCCGAAAACGGGGATCCCGATCTAAAGCTGAAAAAGTATAGAGCTGCTCCAAATAGATATCTTCTAATCCTGCTTCTTCTGCCAGTTTGCGACGGGCACATTCATCGGCGGTCTCCATTTCTAAAATAAATCCTCCGGGAAATGCCCATTTACCTAAAAATGGCTCGATGCCACGCTTGGTGAGCAACACTTTGAGTTCTCCTTTATCAAATCCGAAGATGACACAGTCTACGGTGACTGCTGGTCTTGGATATTCATAACTAAATGTTGGTTTCGTGCTGCTCATAACTATAAAATGATGTCAGTTGATTTACGAATGTGGATACCATATCGCTCCTGAAGTACTTCAAACTGTTGCCTTATACTCTCTTCATATCCAGCTATAGGTGACATACAGTCTTCCAGTAAAGTAATGCGTGAGGTGATCTCCCTATGGTCAGCAAAGTGCTCTAAAATCTGGGTAACAGAAGCCAAGAGGTGATCTCCCTATGGTCAGCAAAGTGCTCTAAAATCTGGGTAACAGAAGCCAATACGCAATGACTGGAAGCCTGACCTGCCATATAGATGGCATCAAACTGACTCACGGCATTGAGCACTTCATAGTTGATATAGTGATCAGGATCGTATTCGGCTTTGATGATACCATACATCTCGGTGTAGGGGTTTTGTCCCTTATAAATCAATTGTGGTGATGTGCTACGGGCTGCCGCATGAAAGTAAAGCATTTTGGTAAACTGACTCTCGAGCTTTGCTCCTGCTGTTCCTTCTAAACAATGATATGGCCATATACAAAGCTTTTTCTTGTGATCATTTTCCAAATTCTTCAGATATTCTAAAGAGCGTTCGTTGCCCCCATGGGCTGCAGACCAGACACCCTGAATAACATCATCGTAAGTAATGATGGTAAATGGTTCGGGATGATTACCCTCATGATCTACCCACCAGACAGGATGAAAAATCTGCATCATGGAGTGGCAGTCCAGACTACAGATAACCTGAGTCAATGATCCTATATTACGATACATCCATTGTGTGAGGCGCTGTACATCTGCTCTGGAACCCTGAACAGCAAGACTCCCAATACCTTCCATAAAATCGTTCTGCACGTCGATAGCCAATAGCAGATTGCGTTTCTGATCCTGCGATGCGGGTTTGATATTTTCAGATTGGCCAAGGGTTAGCATATTATTTATGTCTTCTATACTTTCGTAAGAAGCGATATGGTTGACATCGATAATGTGTTGATAGTTGGTATTCATAATACTAAAATATTAATCATTAAAAATTGGAACTGCGGCAAACTTATGAGCGGATAGGGCTATACGTTGATTAATTAATCTATCGATACTTTCATCTCTGGATGTCCCTGTTAATATAAATGCATCTATTTGGGCGTATGTCATACCTAGCTCATCCTCGTCGGTCTGCCCTTCCCAAAGCCCTGCTGATGGTTTCTTGTCAATAATAGAATCGGGTACCCCGAGATATGCGGCTAAAGTATATACTTCTTGTTTAGTGAGCATGCCCAATGGATTAAGGTCTGCTGCACCGTCGCCCCATTTGGTAAAATAACCTACTGTACGCTCGGCCATATTACCTGTACCGATCACAAATCGACTACCCAGCTGTGCTAACTGATAGAGGTAGGTCATTCGGACACGTGGACGTATATTGGCTTGGCTCAGGGCTTGATTGACAGTTCCAACTTGTGCCAAGAAAGTCACATTAGTAATATTTTACTCAACAAATATGGGCATTATTTTTTATTTACACAATTTTTCTGAGTATTTTTTACTCAATAAAAAAAATCACTAACATACATCATTGATAAGCAACATATTAATCTGAAATTAGTAAATAAGTATTAAACAAAAAAGCCATATCTCACGATTTAGCTTACACTAAACATATGAGTAGACAGTAAGTTGCTTATATGATTTAATTGATAGAGATACTTTCCAGTTACCACCATCATTGACTAAAGCAATGAGATCTATTTTGGTAAATTCGTCAAACTCTATGGTTAATTGGCGATTATAGTATCAGCTGTTGCCTGTACGAGGGCGGTATTTGTTTTAAATTTAACTGCTCCCCTTTTTTGCTTTTTCAATAAACAGATAACTTCTAGACGGCTATTAGTCTTATCGTTCAATGCATGTACTTTTTGGTTGAACTCGGATGTAAACAGTTGCTCTACTCCTACCAACTGCCAAACGGTCATCACAGCAACTTAACGATCTATGGCTAGATCTGATGCGGATAAGTTTACTGTTCCATTCTTGGAGTTGTCTCCTGATGGTTTACCTACTACAATAGTGCATATTGAAACTGTGATCAAGGCTGCTACAGTAAGTGTTTTTGCTAAGTGTTCATAATATCTTTATTTTATGATTGTGCTAGTTTTTCTGTTCCTAATGACATGAGCCCTTCATCCTTCAACTCAAACCCTGCTACCTGCTTTGCAGCAATTATTGATTCAAAAGTAGGGTGTATATATCGTCTATACACTATGGCAATTAGAATTACACAAAAAAATCAGTGAATGAAGGAAGAAAACATGTAAAATTATTTGAACTATTTTAGCTAGCGGGTGTTCTAATTGTACAAAGCGATCACAAACATACTTTCAGCAAGAAAGGGTAAAATGATAAAATGACGTCGTACAGTAAATAAATCCGATTGCGTCAAAACCAGTTGGATGACGAAACAAAAAAGAGGAAACGATTAGAAACAAAGAAAATACTGTATTGTTAAACGTTGAGATAAAGGGTCTAATGAAAATTAGGCCCTTTTGATGTTTAAAAATGACTACTATTTGCAAATTATTTTCAACTATAGATATTTGGCAATTATCTGTGTATAACTAAGTGTAAAGTATTGATTTATAAAGCATATGAAGTCGTAGCAAAGCTTTAAACAAGGGATTTATTAGAATTATGGTGGTATACACTGCTTGATGGAATTTTGGAAAAAATAATACTCATAAGGCAATTTTCAGTTATGATTTACATAGTCGATTCAATTGGTCGTAGAATACTTTCAGAAATTGATATCCTTAAGAACTATTTCAATTATTTTCTATAAACAGATTAATAACTCAATCCTTTGGGTGAATAAACAGTATCGTAATAAGCAGAATTTGCATCTTATAAAGCTTTCTATTTGTAATAAGTCTAAATAGAACGTATATTTGAATGCTTTGAAAACCTCCATACATAAAATAGCGATCAGCAAAAAACAATTTGAAGAGTTTTTCCAATTATATTGGAAGAGAATGTATTCGTTTGCGCTCAAAAGCGTTGGGGACGAAGATGATGCCAAAGAAATTGTTCAAGAGGTCTTTAAATCACTTTGGGAAAGAAGGCAATACCTGCAATTGCAAGATGCACAACACTATCTTTTGCGTTCGGTAAAATTAAAATCGCTAGAATTTCTAAGAAATAAAGGCAACAAGGAGCGGCATCATGAATTGATCTTAAATAGTAAAACAGAATTGTACGAAGATCATAACATTGATTACAAAGAACTAAAAAATCACGTGGATGATGCGGTTGATTCATTGCCAAGACAATGCAAAAATGTCTATAAACTAAGTCGCGAAGAAGGACTGACCAATAAAGAAATAGCAACAAACTTATTAATTTCAGAAAGAGCAGTCGAATATCATATCAGCAAAGCATTAGCTGCTATTAAGTTCAGACTTAAAAAGTATTGCAATATCAATATTGCTAGATTTCTATTAATTTCTTTTTTGTACTTTTGAATGTACTCGGATTAATCGGATTAATAAGAAATGAAAATCAACCCACATATACTAAAAAAATATGCTTCAGGTAAATGTACTGAGGCTGACAAGCATTTAGTCGAAAAATGGTTGAGTAATAATTCCTGGGATAGTATCGGGGAAAGCAGTGATGTAAACGAAGATATCGGATCTACCATATGGGATAAGATCACAGCAGAAGGTGCCGAAACCCGGAAAATAAATTGGCGTAAAATTTGTGCAGCAGCGGCTGTCATTTTTATCCTCGGTTTTTCTATTTTATATTTTTCCCATCCTATTTTGGATAATCACACTTTTACAAATAGATCGGCTGAAAATAGTAAGCTCTTTACGGAAGATCACTACGATGTTCAGTTAAGTAAAAATAGTATTGCTAACATTGATCTAGTCAATAAAAAACTTACCTTCTCTGGAGACTTTATCTTAAAACCCAAGAGAGATTTCGAGCTTTTGGATAGTAATCATAATATGTTGGTGTTTAAAGCAGGAAGAGAGTATTTCGTATCCGATTCTCCTGACTTTGGAAAAATAGTTGCATTTCAAAAGAGTGATCTGGCTTTTTTACCGTCCAATATGCAAATTAAAATCCGAGAACAGTTTCAAAACATTTAATAGACAACCATGAAGCGATTTTTAGTGTTGTTTTCCCTTGTAACTTTCATTTTCTCGTGTAAACAAGTTCCTGAAAAAAATATATATCCCAATTTTGTTTTTTGCCTATTCAACAAAGATGAAAGTCCAACGAGCTTTTTGTTCTCTGAAAATTTAGATGACAGCAAAAGACCTACTTTTCAAATTCCACTGTCTACCTCACGGATACAAGAGAGAGAATATATTTATAAAAACGGTTTCTTTTATCGGTTATCAAGTCGAACGAGTGTATTTACAAAACAGCAATTGCAAGGTTCATCCTTAATTATTATCGACAGCCTACCGCTTCGGAACAGTGATTTTGAAACCATAGCATGGAAAGATAGTACCAATCTAATCGCCGTTTGCAGGGAAGATCTCGCGGAGAAAATATCCCAAGCGCGCATTTATCAAATCGATGTTGCCACTATGAAAATCATCAAGGAAGATACAATTGTCTTACCTTTTGCTACAGAAGAATATAAGGCACTACACATCGGTCTTGTCGATATTGAGAATGACAATCTATGGTTAGCCTACTCCTTTTTTAAACCTACTGGAAAATACGGCCATACAACCTCCGATACAACCTATTACGCAAACATAAAATATGAAAGCTTTAAACTTGTAAATATTCAGAAAGAAACACGTTCAACTTATCCTGGAGGCTTCAATATCATACAATCCTATAGTTTTAAAGACGAACATGGTGATTATTATTTTATGACTAACCCTGGTATAGCATTAGGAAATAACCCCAAGTTACCAACAGCTATCTTTAGAAAGAAAAAGGGGCAACAGCTAGTCGACCAAGACTATATGATCAATATTTCTAAAACAATTGGAAATCACGCTTATGGTATATGGTATGTCGGTAATGGAAAAGCTATTATCCGTAATGAACAAAAGAAACTGTATACCGATTTCTCTAATTTTCATGCTGTTTATCAGTTTGAATATAGGTTAGTCGATTTAAAATCAGGTTCTATTGAAAAAATCCCTCTTCCGTTGGATAAAGGCACACAGAAAGAAAATGTCTGGACGGACAAAAAATACGTGTATATAACCATAGACGATTCAAATGACGAACATCGTGTTTGGAAATACAACCTCCAGACGAAAGAAATTTCGAAAGGTCTCAAACTTCCCAATTCAACAAACTTTACCGTCCGCATGGATTATTTGAAGTAATTACCCATTATTTTGTTAAAATAACAAACCTCATAATCAACCATTTGTATATTTTTTTAAAAAATATACAATATCAACATTCGGTAATTGATAAGTATAGGCAACCCTCTTATATATACTTAATCTAAATAAAATGTTGAAGTCAACATCTACTTTTGTACTGTTATTCATTTTTACTGTATCTGTACAGGCACAGACCTCCAAAAAGAATGCTATTTCAGGTTTTGTCAAAGATAACTTTGGAAAACCGATCGCAGGAGCATCCATACTTCTTAAAGATCAACGCACAGGTACCTCCTCAGATGTAGACGGATATTATAAATTACACACAACTGTATTCAATGATGCTATAATACGCGTAACCGCTGTTGGATATAGCCCCGAAGAGAGAGCAATACGAGACTTGTTTATTCAGGACTTTCAGCTCAAGCAAGATCAGAATTATATGGATGAAGTCACTGTATCTGCACGTGGAAAAACTGAAAATGAGCATCAAGTAGCAGCAATAAAGCGTTCAGGATTCAATGTAAGCGTCATTGATATGAATAAGCATGCCAATGAAGCCGCCAATTTAACCCAAGTACTGAAAAGAGCCACGGGGGTTACGATACGTGAAGATGGTGGATTGGGCTCCAATTTTATTTTTCGGATCAATGGACTAGATGCAAAAATTTATATCGACGGTGTTCCTATGGAGAACTTTGGCACATCCATGTCTTTAAATAATATCCCTGTCAATCTTATAGACCGTGTTGAAGTCTATAAGGGTGTTGTACCTGCATTTTTAGGTTCTGATGCCCTAGGCGGTGCAGTCAATATTATTACCAAACGTCGCGCAAGACCCTATTTGGACCTCAGTTATTCGCTTGGCTCATTCCATACCCATCAAGCCGCACTAGTGGGTACATTTACCAATCCCAAAAACAAACTATCACTCCGGATGAATGCATTTTACAATCATTCTGACAATGATTATAACATGTATACAGAAGAAAAGTATCATGTTATTTTAGAAAAGACTGTCGACAATAAGTTTGTTCCCGTGCCCAAAGTCAAGCGATTTAACGATGCTTACACTTCTGCGATGGGACAATTAGAGGTTGGTTTTAGAGAGGTATCATGGGCTGATCAATTCTATGCAGGGTTAACATATTCGCAAAATCATAAAGAAAATCAACTTGGAGCTTCCATAAATAAGGTGTTTGGTGGAGCTTGGTCTGAGAGCAATTACCTGATGCCGACTCTAAGTTACAAAAAGAGCAATTTCATTGTAAACCGTCTTTACGCCGACGTTTTCACAAGTTATAGTTACGACACTCGATATGTAAGAGATACCGCATTGTATAATTACGACTGGTCTGGAAGTTGGATATCTAATCAAATCGGTACAACGCCCAACCCGCAGAAAGATACAAAGTATAACTTATCGAACTACTTAGCGCGGGTCAATTTAAACTACGATTTTGATGAAGCTCGTAATCAAAGTTTAAACTTCAACTATAACTTTAACAGCAACAACCAAAAAGAATATGATAGAATAGGAAACTATGACCGATCTGGATTGCCATCCTATTTGGGAAGACATATTCTAGGATTATCATGGCAAAACCAATGGCTTGATAAACGCTTATCAAATGTTTTAGCGGTAAAATATTATCAATTAGATGCATCCAAAGATATTGATGAACGAAAATTTGATGCTAATAACGAGTTGTTAAGTGGAGACATCATTCATCAAAAAAAACGAGGCAACTACTACAGTATGAGCATTGCCTCAAGATATAGAATCACGAAAGATGGTGGATGGAAGCTGTCGTATGAAAGAGCATACAACTTACCATCCATGACGGGCCTTTTTGGCGATGGCCAAAATATTACGTCCAATTGGGATTTAAAACCTGAACGCAGCGATAATATCAACACCGGATTTTACTACAATACTTTCATCAACCAGAATCATTTTATCAATGTAGATGTAACGGGTTTCTACAGATTAGCAGATCATTATATTAACACCCGCGCCGTAACAGAGAATGGAAACGACTATTTCCAATATTACAACGTTGCAGGAGTCAAGCTATTTGGCTTCGAAGCTGAAGTGAAATATGGATTTAAGGATCTTTTTGCTATTACGGTAAATGGCTCTTACGATAAAGCCATCGACAATGCAAAATACACAGACGATTCCGGCAATCAACAGGTCAGCCTAAATTATGGCCACCAACTTGCCAATCGACCATGGATCTATGGAAATGCAGATGTAAGCCTTATCCAGAACAACTGGTTTCAAAAAGGAAGCAGAATACAATTATCCTATTTACATCAATACTCCCACTGGTTTTACTTAACAGAAGCATATCTCGGTTCTCTTGAATCCAAAGATCATATTCCGTCTCAAAATATTCATTCCGCAGTACTTAGCTATGCTTGGGACCGTAATAAATACAATGTATCCTTTGAAGCGAGAAACCTGACAGATGAAAGAGCATACGACAATTTTCGCCTCCAAAGGCCTGGACGTGCATTTTACGTCAAGCTGAGATTATCAATCATGTAAAAACAATAAATACATATTTTTTATGAAAATCAACAAATTCGCCATCGCAATATTCGTTGCGACAGTATTATTTTCTTCTTGCAAGAAATCACCTGACCCCACCAACCCAGAGAAGCCAACAACTGCTTCAACTAGTTTATATAGTGTATGGGTGACGACCGCATCAGGCTCTTCCTACCTGCTCACTGCAGAAAATTTGATGAAAGATACGCTATTGACTCCCAACAACAATCAAGGAATCGATATTACGTCTCACCTTCCCGCATCTTTTTATGCTATTTACGCCTATGCCTATGAAGGGAAATACTATATATCTAATGATGGCACAAGGTTTAGTCAATTTGAAATCCTAAATAACAAATCCTGGAGAGAGACCAATAACTATGCCTTCCCTGGAAATTTTTATTTAGGAAAAGTCCTAAAAGATATCAGTACAAAAGATGAAATGGTCATGACTAAGACCGCTGGTGTTACCAATAAAGAGAAAAATGTATTGGAACAACCGATCTACTTTATGAACATCAACAACATGACGATCAATAAGACAGTTGGTGTCGAAATACCAATGATCAAATTTAATCCTAAAACTCCTGATGGAAAAGATCATAATCCATATATCGTACCGACAAGCTTCACGCAAAGAGGTGACAAATTATTTGTTGGTCACAAATATAGAAGTAATGAGACACGTCAGGATATCATCGATACCGCATATATGTATGTTTGCGATTATCCAAGTCTGGCTAATGGTAAAATTATAAAAGATGGACGTGGTGGCTTTACCGCTGGGCACTGGGAGGTCCAAACACTGTCTTTCACAGATGATAATAACGACCTGTATATCGTAACTAAAAAAACCAATGCGGCGACCTATTCTCTTTTACGTATTAAATCGGGCGAGACAGCCTTCGATCCAACTTATTTCTTCGATTTAAAAGATTATAACGTATTCAAAAACAATACTGCACAGGTACAAAAATTAGGAAACGGTAAAGTTTATATCAGTCCATACGTTATAGATCCTTCCAACAAAAAAGTTATTGCGGATCTAAGAATTCTAGTTGGTGGCGGTGAATCAAAAACAACAATGAATTTTATGGAAAATGGTAAGCTGTACGATGTATTCAAAACTGATGAATCAAAATGGTTTGTATATGAATACGATCCGGCTAATAATTCCGTAAAACGTGGCGCCGAGATCGACCCGGGAATTACGCAAGTTTATCACCTGAATAAACTTAAATAAAATTAAACAACTTTTAAGAAATACCGAGGAGGTATGACATTCCCGCTCGGTATTTCTCTATTCAAAAACCTGAAAGTTAAACCATATGAAAAAATTAGTATTCACAATCCTCTCCTTTTTTATCGTTCTATCGACTTCGGCACATGCGGTATTTATTGAAACCTCACTAAAGGGTATTCAGGGAAAATCCCACGCTATAAAAGTAGTCTATGGCGAACCTGATGAACATGAAGTCGTCTCCAAATGGTGGTGGTACAAAGAAGGTATGGAAATTACATTGACACTGATTAAACCGGATGGCAGCACCTCGTCTTTAACCGCTACCGCACAGGATGATCACCTTTTGGCTTCATTCATTCCCGATCAAGAGGGCGTTTATCATGTTTCTCTAAAAAGAGATACCGAAAGGAAGGAAGGCGCTAAAACACAATATCAAATCAATGCAATAGCAACCATTCAAGTCGGAACTTCCACCATTGGCAATACTGAAATGCACCTTGATAATGAATTATTTGTCTTCGCAGACCAAACTTCGTTTAAAAATAAAAAAGAAGTCGCTCTGACTTTATTCCAAAAAGGCAAGCCAGCATCCAATACCGCGGTTCAAATCATTGCACCGAGTGGCTGGATGAAATGGCTGGAAACAGATGAGCAAGGTCAAGTCAAATTTACTCCCGAATGGAAAGGCAAATATTATGCTGAAGTCTCTAAAAGAGAAAAAGTAACAGGACAGGATTTTGAAGAGTACAGCCGATCGAGTTCGATGAGCTTTGCTGTAAAATAAATTGAGGATGGCTGTAAGAAAGAAGAAAAATACGTCGATATTTCGATTGGTCAATAACTGGCTCCACCTTTGGCTGGGATTAATTTCAGGAATTATTGTCTTTGTCATCTGTTTGATGGCTTGCCTCTGGGTTTTCAATCATGAAATTACAGATCTCGCCATTCCGAAAAAAGAAAGACAATATATCCTTGCTTCCAGTCAATCGCTGATTGCACCATCGCGCATTATAAGTCTTGCCGACTCAATCTATCCAAAAGCTGTTGTACGGAGTATTAGCTACACAAGAGATCACCCCGTCTCCTTTACCCTTCATGTAAAAGACAAAGACGATACTGAAAAAACACAACCGCAGGTGCACTTATTACACCCCTACACAGGTAAATACTTAGGCCTGCAAACGGAGGATAATTCGGAAGAAGCACAGTTAAGAAAAAAATTAAACAGCTTTTTTGCTTGGACACTCAGTGGACACCGATTTCTCTGGCTGCCGAGAGATATTGGACGTCCAATTGTCAATTATGCGACGCTCATATTCAGTATCACGTTAATCACAGGATTAATATGGTGGTACCCAAAAAAATGGACAAAATCCACACGTGAGAAAAGCTTCCTTATCAAGTGGAAGGCCGGCTGGAAAAGAGTCAACTTGGATCTCCATAATGTAGTTGGTTTTTATTCTTTCCTTTTGGTTCTGTTGCTGGCTGTAACAGGGATGTACTATGGTATAGAATGGTTCAATAGAGCACTATATTGGTCTACAAACTGGGGAAAGCCTTTGGCAGAACGAACATCTGTACATTCCGATTCAACTAAGATCGATCAATTGGCGCACTTTCCAAAAGCTTTTGATCGAGAAATCCGAACTATACTTACGCAATATAAAGATCCACATTACTTGACAATCACCTATCCGGATAGCGTAAAAAAAGATGCTACGATTTCCGTATATATTCGAAACGATATGGATAGGCAGTACAACAACCGCTATTATTCGTTCGACCAGTATACTGGTGCATTTTTGCCGAACAATATTTCGCTATTTAATAAGGATTTTTATGAGCTTCATGCAGGCGAAAAATTCAGAAGACTCAATTATGATATTCATGTGGGTTCCATCTGGGGATTTCCCACCAAAGTGCTGGCATTCATTCTGACCTTCATCGCTGGTTCCTTACCCATAACAGGTTTTACAATCTGGTACAACCGGAAATGGGGTAAGAAAAAAAGGCGTAATAAACCTTTAAAAGGAACAGTTGCCCATGACGCTATGCAGGTTCAAAATACGGAAGCAGATGCAACGATTAGAAAAACGTCGATCCGTTTTCGGCCAAAAACCACAAACACATAGGCTTCCTAATCATCACTATTTAATTTATGCTTAAGAGGGTTCTTTCTTTAGAAAGAACAAGAGATACTATTTATGAAGAAATCTACATTATTAACGGTTCTGCTTTCAAGTGCTACCATAGGACTTGTAGCACAGACGAAGGTGTCTGGAAAAATATTTGACAAAGATGGACAGGCCATTAAAGGAGCTACAGCAAGTCTTTTACGTTTACCCGATTCGGCATTAACCATGCAGGCAGATGCGGCAAAGGATGGATCATTTCAATTGCATGCGACCCAGGATGGCGATTATGTGATTCGTTACAGTTCCGTTGGCTACACGACAATAAACAGTAAAAAGTACAAACTGTCGGGAACAGATCAGACAATAGTACCCGCTTTTTTACAACCGTCAGAACATAGGATGGAAACCGTCCAGGTGATCGGAAAGCAAGCCAGTGTACGGCAGTATGCCGACAAGATGGTTGTTGATGTCGAAGGAAGTGTATTAGCTGAAGGAAACAATGTCCTAGAGCTCCTTGAAAAAACACCTGGCTTAGTATCCGATGGCAAAGGCAATTTTTCAATCCAGGGCCGTGCGGGTGCAAATGTGCGTATCAATGGCCGTGATATGTATGTATCCGGAGAACAGCTCGCGAGTATCTTGCGTGGGCTTCAGGCATCTGAAGTTTCAAAATTGGAGTTGATCAGCAATCCTTCGGCCCGAGAAGATGCATCGGGAACAGCGGGGATTATTAATATCGTGACCAAGCGAAATACAAAGTTAGGCTTTGGTGGTGATGCTTTTGTCCGAGCTGGACAAGGGCGAGCATTTTATGGTGGCTTTGGAGGTGGTCTACATTATAAGGTCAATGGCCTCGATATGTACGTTCAGGGCAATAAGAGTTATGACCGAAGCAACAGCCATAATTTGACCGAAAGAAGCTTTTTTAATCAGGGAAATTTGACCTCCTTTCAACGGCAGCACGAAAGCAAGAAACTTGACGACGCTAATTTCCATAGCTTGAGAGCAGGTGCAAAATATGAATTTTCAGATGGCGGAATCCTTGATGGAAGTGTACACTGGATGAGGGGTAATTATAAACCCTATGCTTCGATCGAGATGGATACCTGGAACCATCCTGCCAATATCTACACCAAACGCGCGCTGAGCAAGAATCATTTCGACGAGTCTTTCAAGAACTGGACATTTAATATTAATTACGTAAACAAATACGAAGGTGAGGACCACTTTTTAAAATTCAACTTTGACTTCGCTCCTCACGGTAATGATTATAACAATCGCTTTGAGACCGAACAATCCAATTTACTAACGGGTACAAAAAACGCTATCGGAAGGACCAATGTACAGGACTTAAGTAATACCACATATTCCGGAAGACTTGATTACAGTAAACCATTAACTGATTCGAGTAAACTTGAAGTTGGCTGGAAAGGGACTTACTTTTTCATCAATAACGATGTGGTCAATACCCTACTGGATATGGGCTCATGGATACGCGATGATGCCACTTCAAATCGTTTTCAATATACGCAACACATTGAAGCCCTATACGCCATCTATTCTGGTAAATTCAAGAAAATAGAATATCAAGCGGGCCTCCGTGGAGAATATACATTTATAGATGCCAATCAGGTCACCTTGAACAAAAAAAATGAACAACGTTATTTCGATCTGTTTCCGAGTGGATCACTGTTGTACCACCTGAATGAGAAGAACACCATAAGAACATCATTCAGTAGCCGAATTGAAAGACCGGGCGATCACGACATCAATGTATTTCGGATCTATGAAGATGCTTATAGTTACAACGAAGGAAATCCAGACCTAAAACCGGAGAAGAGTTACATCAGTGAGATCGGTCATGGCTACAAAAACAAATTATTCACCACAGTGGGCATCTCCTACGGGCGCGACATGATCAACTGGATTGTTCGTCAAGGTGATCAAGTTGGAGAAAATTTATCTAGGCCAGAGAATATCGGACGTTACCTAAACTATAGTTCAAGTGTCATGTACAATCAGACATTACGTACATGGTGGACAGCAAGTCATTATGTTAATGCATTTTACAACAACTATTCTGGTGCAATTGGAACGATCAACCTAGATTCAAAAGGATCCAGCTGGACAGCCAATAGCCGTCATACATTGCAATTTAAGTATGGATTGCGAGCCGAAATAGCGGTTTACTACCGATCGGGAATTACAACAGGACCATCACGGACTGATAAGAGGTATGGCCTGGATTTGGCTGCAGAAAAGAAAATGTTTGGAGAACGTGGTATGATCAAACTGACCGCAAATGGTTTACTCAGAAATGCTAATCCACAGTTAGTGAGTGAATATGGAAACTTAAAAGTATTTTATTCAGATTTTCCTGATAATAGAAAAGTGCTATTGTCATTGAGCTATCGGTTTGGAAACTAAAAAAACTGAATTTCAACAATTATGCAATAACTAATCATCGCCAATCGAATAAAAATTGATCGTCCACATATCAAAGCATTTGGAAAATAAGCGAAATACTGTAGGTTAACCCAAAAAGTTAACAATAAGGCTTGATAATTACAGTAGTAAGGAGCTTTAAGAAAAATAATATGTTTCATTTTAATATCTTTATATTTAATATGATCAGGAATATAAATTGACTCTATAATGAGATTTAAATATGCTTATCTATTGTTACTGGGATATTTGATGGGATTGCCTCAGATAAGTCATGGGCAACACATTACATCATCACCTATTGATAGCACTGAGAAAAGACCTGCTCTACTGAAACGTATTCCTTATACACAGTTGCTTGTCCCAGCGGGATTGATGACTTATGGAATAATAGCATTAGAAAGTCATTTTCTAATTAGTCAAAATCAAGATATCAGAAATGAATTAAGGGAAAATATTGACCGTAAATTTTCAGTTGATGATTTTAGTCAATATCTTGGTACTGCAAGTATATTTGCATTAGATGCGTTTGGTATAAAAGCAAAACACACTGTGAAACAACGCCTCTTTACTGCAGCAGTGTCCAATGCAATTATGACCTTTACTGTCCTTAGTATTAAAAATACAGGAACTGTATGGCGGCCAGACAGCTCAGCTAACAACTCTTTTCCATCGGGACATACTGCAACTGCTTTTGTTGGAGCTGAATTACTCTGGCAAGAATATAGGGATAGATCACTGTGGTATGGAGTAGCTGGATATGCTGTCGCAACGGGTACCGGTTTCTTTCGAATGTACAATAATAAACACTGGTTATCTGATGTGGCTATGGGTGCAGGAATTGGTATATTGAGTACAAAAATTGCCTATTGGTTATTGCCGCTACTGGATCGAAAAAAGAAGAACGATAAAACGAACTATATGTTTATCCCGAGTTATAATGGAAAACAATTTATAATTGGAGGAAATATATACTTTTAATTCATTATTTGATTTCTGAGCACAAGGCAGTACGATGTCCGTTTACGTCAGCATCGGTATATCGATTTTATTCATTTAGAAGCGGAAGTGATCACGATCCATTTACTTCCGCTCATATAAGTTATACCCTAATCAGTAATTAAATTATCTTTCTTTAACTGTTTAGCCATTGCTTTTTTGTAACCTGATAGAAAACTATCCAAAGAGCCTGGATTGTAACTTTCGGACTGGGTCGACCAAACGAGCTTTCCTGAACTCGCATCATATAGATTTGTTTCAATATAGTAAGTATTCTCTGTGGTATAATACCCATTATTATAAAGATTGCCATACCAAAAATCATAATAACCACCAAAAGTTCTATAGTATCCAAAAGAATTTACAGGGTAAACTGATACATTCGGAACATATTTAGATTCTGACTTGGAATCTATCAAAGCAATAGTCAATATAGCATCACTATTGGTCGCAGCAACTTTTTGCATAGCAAAATCAGAACGTTTGGGACCCATATTTGTAAGATTGGGAGGAAACACATCTATACTTTTAACAGTTGTTAACCCTAATGATTTTAAAGATGAAGAAATTTCATCTTCCACTTTTTGTCGCGCAGGTACATTATCTGTCATAACAGCAACAAATATCCTACTGTATTTCTTAAGATCAATAGATTGATCACGCCAAGATCCAGTAATCATACTATTAGTTGCGCAACTGGAAAAGATAAGCACGATGGTGCTTATTTGTAAAAATAATTTTCTCATAATTGTAAATTTTAGCAATTTAATTTCTTTAAATTTTATTTTTAAATGCACTTCCAAATGGATGAGCATTGTTCATATAAAAATCATTTTCAAGTGCTCATTAAAAATATTCGTATTATCCGTATGATTTGATCTATATTTATGGCTATATTTCAATAGGAAAACAAAATTGAAGTGGAATTTGTTTGAGACTTTTAGTAACTACTATTAAAATAAAAAAATATACGGTCATTATATCTTGGTATCGAGGGGATCCATCAGGTGGATTCTTAAGAATCAATTATAAATTAAGGGATCTATGCATTGCAAAAATTGAAAACTACAGTAAGCATTTTCTAACAAATAACGCAGCGCGATCGTATGATCAATAAGATATACCAATAAAGATTAAGCAGCTTTTTGGATATTTTATTTTATAGAGTAGTACAAATGAAATGATACCACACATGTGCAGCGTCATATATCTATGATTTGATAGATTATTTTCTAGCAAACCATCGTCATTTCTTTCCAGAGATTTGGTGGTTGAAAATATTAATCTTTTTTTCCTACGTCCTGTTGATTGTCTTTTCGACCATACGCTGCACTAATGACCATCGCAAGTCCTGTACCAATAAAAATGAGGACTAGGACGGATATAAACACTTTTACAAGTCCCGTGTAATCTATCGGAATCCAATGCCAAATGTAATTCAATGCAATAAATCCCAAAATGAGTAGAGAGGCTACGAATAGAAATGTAATAAAATGCTTCATCGATTAAAATTTATTTAGATACTCTTTTTTCTTCTGATCAAATTCTTCCTGCGAAATAATATTTTCATCGAGTAAGAGTTTTAGTTTCCGCAATTGCTCTATGGGATCTGCACCGATCTTCGGCTGCGTAACTTCATCAATGGAATTACTAAATACTTTTCCAAGACTCATTCCTGCGCCTAGTCCAACTCCTGCACCTGCTAAGCCGCCCTCATTATTTGCTGCATCACGCAAAGCGCGTAGTTTTTCCAATTCTACGTAGCTGAGACCACCTTCTGATGCGGCAAAGCTATCTGCTGTTATATCTGCAATCTTGCCAATACGATCTTGTGTATCTTGGTCAAAAGAATTTCCTTCGATCCTAAAATCATTGAGTTGAATACCAAATGCTTCCAAATCATGTATCAGCCGCTCTTTGATATCTCGCGACAAACGATCGATTTGGGCATCAATATCGATAAAAGATAATTTTTCCTTCGCAAAATATGAAGTTAAGACTTGTATAATACGAGATTGTACTACATCGCGAAAAGTCTCTACCTTATAGATATCTTGTGTACCGACATAGTCTGTGAAAAATTTCGCTGCATCGTTGATGCGATAAGAGAAATTACCATAAGCAGAGAGCTGGATCGGAATTTTGTAATATTCATCAAAATACTTGATAGGTGATGATGTTCCCCATCCCTGATTCAACACTTCTGCTTTTCGATAATAATAAAGCCCCATTTTGTGCTCACTTTCAAACAGTTGAGCAACTTTGAGCAGTGAAGTAATAAACGGATGATTATCTGTACGGATATTGTAGACTCCCTCTTGATCGATTACATCTGTAATCTTGCCTTCATACACCAAAACACATCCTTGCCCTGGCGAAATAATCAATTTACTTGCATTTTTAATTTCGTCAGTAGCAGCTTTATACCTCCACACCAACAAATTATGATCCTGAGGTTGCCATGCTATGACTGTAGCAATTTGCTTCTTGAAAAAATTAAATAGTCCCATATATTATCTTTTAAAAATTTCATCTCTCTCCATGTCTTTTAGTACTGTACCATCATTTGCTATAATGATAATTCGATTGGTGCTTCCACTGGTTGCTCGGTCATAATAGCTAAAGACTAGTCCCCCATCATAACCATACATCTCACTCTCTATAGAATAATTATCACTGTTTGGCATATAGCTCCAAATAATTTTCCCGGTTTCTGTATCTATCTTCTGGATGAATGTTTTGCCTTCTGGATTAGCATCTGGGAGTCCTGTGATATACAAATTTGTGCTATCTTGATAAGCGATATTGGCTTTGAAATATAGACGGCCAGGGGTGAGATCAATAAATTTTATAATCCGTGGCTCTATTACCAATTTCTTCGTAAATGGAAACGATCCATAATAAACACCCGATTTCTTAGGATATTGATACACCTTCTGCCAGCTTACCTGATGACTATAAGGTAGCATAATGGGATAACCTGGATTATTTTTATACCAGTATTTAATTAGCTGAATTTTTTCTTCTGGATAATCTCTACTTTTTTCGGAAAAAGTATAATATATAGATGTGCTTGCGCCTGATAATAAACTGGAAAGTCCTGTTCCCGCTTCACGTCTTTCAGAATGATCCTTGTAAATCTTTCTGACCAATGGATAATAGTAATATTCTTTCCCATCATTGGTCATGATATTAAAACCGTCACCTTCTCGATCTTGTGTAAATTTTAAGGTTGCGATACCTGAAGAGAACTCAGGTACGTCAGCAAAAAAAGTATTGGTCATATCAACTACTTCATTTTTTGCTGGATCAATTTTATAGACCTTATTACTCTTATCGGCACAGATGTAGTAGTTACCATCGCTGAAAACACGACTTCGGATATAATAATCATCTTTCCAACCTGCAAGCGGAATATCATTGATTGTTTTTTCCTTTAATGGATCATAAAATCGGGCAAAATATTCGGCTCCTTCTCTCGTATAGCCGTCCTTGCTGCGGGTGATAATAAAGAGCAACATTGGACTTTTGGTATTATATGCTGTAAAAGCTAAATACTCTTTCACCCGATCTACATATTCTTTTTTCTTTGGTGAATCATCGGAATCAACGGATTTGAAAGATCTGCCACTATTGTTTCCACAGTTTCTGATGAGGTTAGAAAAAACGACAAAAAACAAAACTCCTGCTACAGCTAATAGAAGATATTTTTTTGCTTTTGGATCAAGACCATTAGATTTTCCGTATTCATGTTTTACATTGACATTGATATCATCATTATCAAGAAAATACTCGGTACCGCAATTGTTACAGATATAATGGTCTTCTTTAATATTTTGCTTCTTAACACTACCACAATGTGGACACTTTAACGCCTTAATTTGTTTTGCCATGCTCTATCTCTATAACAGATTATGAGATTAAAAATATAAATAATATCTGATCTGTGTAAAACAAATATGAAAACTAAAAGTTTTTGTGTTCGCAATATTATAAATGCTAAGCGCAGAAAGTAAAAAATATACAGAAGAGTCAAAAAATAAGCGCGTCACTTGCGATATTTTCCAGTAACAGCCTGAATAGCCGTAACACACTGTATTTAAATAATTTGTCAACCCACATATAATATCACCGGCTAATAAATAGAATCTATTTTGGTACCAGTGCCACAAGAGACTAATTGACTGCCACAAAAAAAACAAAGCTTTATATCAAATATAACTATCGGTATTTGCTGGTAACGGCTAATTAAATGTTTGGCCTTTACCTGTGACGATTTGATTACTTGATGGAAGCGACCAGAACAAAAAACAATTTTCTCTCTTGATTTGCTTAAAATTTAACTTTTGCAGAAGATGGATTGAACTTACATTGCCAATAAGACATTGTGCCGTAATTTCTTTTACGTTGCTTTGTTTAAAAGCCCATCCTATAAGAACTTTTGCGGCTTCCTCAGCATATCCCTGTCTTCGTTCTCCAAGTATAATCCCATATCCGAGATCTATAAGTTGTTCTTTTTGATTAAATCCCTTAAAACCAATATCGCCAATTATTTCCAATGTTTCATTTTTAATAATCATCCACGATTCGAATCCTGTGGGTGCTCCAATTTCGGAAAGATTGTTGATTATTTTTGGTAAAGTTTCCAGCACATCATCATCAGGCCAACCTCTACCTTTTCTCAGATTCATCTTCTTTAAAAAATCAAATTCTTGATTTAATATATGCGTACATACAGGTATAGTATATGGAATCAGTGTCAATCGATCTGTTAGCAATTGACTGATTTGTAAAATTGATGGTTTCAAAATTTATGTTATTTGCGAGTAATTTAAAAAAATCTAGTCATATTTTTGAACTTTTTTAAATAACAGGTGTTCTTATCATACTAAAGATAATAAATATGCTTTTGGAAGCATAAAACATAAACGACGTGGTACAGTAAAAAAATCCAAATATGCATGTAAAATGCCTTGGATAATGAAACAAAAAAGAGGAAACAATAAGAAACATAATAGATTACTGTACAATTAAACGTCAGGATAAAGGGTCTAATGAAAATTAGGCCCTTTTGATTTTTAATGATGAGCTTGTAGGCTCACATATCGGTTTTCAAATACGATCTTTATTTTATCTATAAGAAATCGAAAATATCTTTTTATTTTAGCTTCAATTTCTTAGAAAAACTATATTTTTAAAAGACAAAAACATCAATGATGATGTCATTTGCTATTATTATTTCACTCAATTTACTGTCTATGGGTGCTTGGGTATCTGCTCGTGCTTTAAAAAAAAGAAAACTCATTTTAAATTACGAAGGCGAGAATCAATTTACCTAACAGTAATCATACTCCATATAATATCCGTTTCCCTGTAAAAAGATAAAGCCAATCAATTTTAACTTCTTAAGAATTTATAAAAAATGACTGACAAATATAAACATATAAGCAAATTTTTAAGTTTAGTTCTTCGTCACCGGCCTGAGGCAATAGGTATCACCCTGGATGAACAGGGCTGGGCAGATACAACAGACCTGATTGAAAAAATAAATAAACACAATAATGAATTAGATTTTAACACCTTAAAACAGATTGTTGATACAAATCCTAAAAAAAGATTTATTTTTGACCCTTCCTTTCAAAAGATTAGAGCAAATCAAGGTCATTCTGTACCTATTGATCTTGCATTAGAAACTCAAACTCCACCTTTGGTGCTTTATCATGGTACAGCACAACAATTTGTCCCCTCCATTCTGGAAACCGGGATTGAGAAACTTAATCGTCAACACGTGCATCTTAGTAAAGAAAAGGAAACGGCTTTAAAAGTTGGGCAAAGACATGGAAAACCAGTTATAATAACGGTCTTAGCACAACAGATGGCACAGGATGGGTATACTTTCTATTTATCAGAAAATGGGGTATGGCTCACAGAACAAGTGCCAGCTCGATATTTGAGAATTTTATAATCAATGTATACGATTGCTGTAGAAAAGAGAGGATGTCCTTGAGTCTTATTATATGCTATCATCTGGACTATTTGTATGTAGCTGGGGTGTATTCAATCTCTTTTTGTAAAAAAAGAAGGTACTTGTCAACTACTTAGTGTAATTTTGCAGTTCAAACTATATTAAAATGCCATATCAGACTGTTTTTGTTGAATTTTATGACCAAATAATATCAAGTATCAACCAAGGAAATTTTGCAAAACTTACTTTGGCCAAAACGATGGGTGATACTGAACTTAAAAATATTTATGTGCGACTTCATATTTTAGATACCGGAGGATATAACTTTGCTTTAACTTTAAAATACAAAACTGAAGAAATAGAGCACTTCCACTCGGTTGATGAAGCTTTGACAGTTTTAAGTTCTTATATTAAAAATCCTTTTACAACGGCTTTGCTTTTTACGACAGAAATGGATTTAACGTTTAAAGTCAATAAAAAAAATGCAGGAAGCCTTACTGAACAAATGCCTACATTTAAAAATGCTTCACCAGTAATGCTGGAAATGATTGAAAAGGGAATTATAAAATTATAATTTATATCGGCCTGAGAAGATCAGCCTCAAAGTAAAGCGGTTTTATAACATCAATATTCAGATACACCCAAAATGAAAGCCGTATATGATTACGGCTTTTATTTTGGGTGTATTTAATGTAGAGTTACTTGCCTAATCTGGTTAAGATAGTTTCCATCTCTGCTATGACTTTATTGATTTTAGCAATTGTCAGATCAAAAGGTTCAGATGTATTCATATCGACACCAGCATCCACAAGAAGGTCTACAGGGTATTTGGTACTTCCCGAAGCAAGGAAATTGAGGTACTTCTGACGATCAGCGTCGGTGCCTCGTAACACTTTTTCGGAAAGTGCTGTAGATGCCGTAAAAGACGTCGCATACTGGTAAACATAAAAATTGTAATAAAAATGTGGAATATAAGACCATTCAGATTTCACATTATCATCAACGATACAAATATTTTTATCATGACCGTAATATCGTTTGGTCAGATCTAAATACATCTCGTCAAAATCTTCACCTGTGAGCGCTTCGCCTTTGCCGACTTTTTCATGGATCATATATTCAAATTCGGCAAACTGAGTCTGACGAAATAGTGTTCCTTTAGCTCCTTCTAGATAATTTCCCAAAATCGCAAGTCGGGTTTCATCATCTTTGATCTGTTTCAGCATATAATCGTTCAATAACTCCTCATTTAAAGTCGATGCTACTTCTGCAACAAAAATCGAATAATCTGAATTGGCGTAATGTTGCTTCTTATTGGTTAAATAACTATGCATCGTATGCCCCAATTCATGGGTAAGGGTCGACATGTCATTGTACTTTCCATTGTAATTCATAAGAATATAGGGATGTACATCGTATGCCGAACCATTGGAATATGCTCCTGATCTTTTTCCTTCATTTGGATACATGTCAATCCATCTTTCGCCGAATGCTTTTTTTGACACATTTATATAATCAGTACCTAAAGGTTTTAGGGATTTTAAAATATTTTCTTCGGCCTCTTCTACTGTATAGGATAAATCAACTTTAGCCACAAGAGGTGCGTATAAATCATAGTAATGCAAGGTATCTACTCCCATCATACGTTTTCGTAGATTTAAATAGCGATGAAAGGTTTCTAAATTGCCATTTACATTTTTGATAAGATTATGAAAAACAGCGGTTGGAATATTACCACCATCCAATGCCATTTTTAATGTACTTTCATAGTTGCGGGCTTTCGTGGCA
The DNA here is from genome assembly GCF_056711605.1 of Sphingobacterium sp. MAE. NCBI lineage: Bacteria > Pseudomonadati > Bacteroidota > Sphingobacteriia > Sphingobacteriales > Sphingobacteriaceae > Sphingobacterium > Sphingobacterium sp. MAE. The sequence continues at coordinate 2,984,803 of NZ_CM160044.1, forward strand.
AACAATGCGGCATTGATGTTTCCATAAAGTTGTGCACCTAGGGTACGTTGAAATTCATTTAATTTGGAAAAATAAGCATCAAATACTTTACTCCTAATTTCCCTATTTTCGCTCGCTCTATATAAAGCAAAATTGGCAGCATTGAGTTTGACAGATTCGCCATTTAATTCTACCTCTGGATATGGAAACTCTGCATTGATAAAGGTACTGTAGATATTAGCGGCGTTGCCTGACATCAAGGAAGAGTATGCTAATACTTTTTCAACTTCTTCTGATCCTCTGTGCGCACGCTTACGAAGTAGATCGGTCAGGTAAAACTTGTAGGTGCTCAATTCTTTTTCTTGTGTAAAAAATGCCTGGAGCTGATCTTCTTTGAAGGTCAATAATTCAGGCTCCATATACGATGTTAATGCGCTATATTCTGAAAAAAGCTGTTGTAGCTCTTGATTCATTCCCGCATATTTGGTTACGCGGGTATCTTGATCAGATTTCATTGAGGCATATGATGATAACTTGGCCATTTCCTTTATGAGTGAAGTATTTAACTGAAGCGCTTCTAAAAGCCCGCTAGCGGACTGCGTAAGTTTACCTTTATACGAGGCTATTTTCTGCATTTTTTGTTGTAAACGCTCCTTCTCCTCTTTCCAAGTTTCATCTGTAGCATAAAGATGGGACAAATCCCACTTATATTTTTCGGGCAGTTCTTCACGAACTTTCATCTGACTTACGGCAACCGTCGTTGAGAATAGCATCATCGCGGTGATCATTTGAGTTTTTCTACGCATATTGTTTAAAATAGTGTCCACAATTTACAAAACATCTTTTATATTCCCTCAAGCATTAACAGTAACAATTGCTTTTATTATTAAACTTGACGATAATTATCTTCGATAAAGACTTCTACTTTTAACTGATTATTTCAGATAGGCATCAAGACATAATCATATGACAAAACATAAGGCTTTATAGTAGATCTATACTTATGTACCATCCGACTTCAACAGATCATCTAAGCCATCCATCTACCATATCCACCATGCTGCAACTCTAAAACTATCGATCGGTTCAATGGCACGAACTTCATATTATGTTTATTATAATAAATTAAAATAAACTTTGCTGCATCGGTCCATCCTGCCCTAGGGGTGGTAAACCTGCCCAGGGATAAGGTTCGTAGCGATGCTTGCCGTCTGGTCTATTGGGATAGCCCCGTAAGGTATAAACAGGATAATATTCTAATGCCTGGTCTGCTATTTCATAATGGAATATATCGACCAAGCTTTTATCATCTTTTGCCTGTAGCCATTGTTGTTCAAGTTCTGGTGTGAGAAATAGCGGCATCCTACTTTTATTGGGTCCATCGTTGTGTATATGTCCCATCACAGTATTTGCCTCGCGTGTCAACATACCAAAGCTACCTACTTGATGAACATCACCATCCTGCGTTATTACTTCATGCCATTGGTATATCCCTGGTATAAAAAATACTTCTCTTCCTTTTTGTCCTATATAATAGGGTATTTTCTTTTTCTTATCATAGATCTTACGGTGCTCAAATGTACCGGACACGGGTATAAGACAGCGCTGGTCTTTCAAACGGTGCCAGTACGAATTACGATCGGTAAGGACACGTTCGCTACGGACATTGATCATATTACGACGGCGTTCAACTTGCTCTTGAGGATCTTGGATATAGGTGGGCAACACGCCCCATTCCATCTCTAGAAGATTGATTTTCTCGTTTTCTTGATCTTTATAAATAACGGGATATGCGGGAAAGGTAATTGCCTGCACATTTTCAAAGTTCCGGTAGTCATATTCGAGTTGCTTGCGTTCGTCCAGTAAAGCAGGAAAAGCTTTTTTTACAATCTCAAGATTAGTATGAAGTGATATGTCCCAACACATAGTATGTATTAATATGCAAAAAGTTAAATAATTTAATTTTAAAAACGTGAAGTATTTATGTATTTCAGGAATTAATCTGATCGCTCCATGTTAACTGATCAGGTCTATAGCCTTGACTTTCTTTGTAGTTTTCCCATCTGATATGAGAGCCCAAACACGTCCATGTTCCAATGTAAACAAAATATCAATCGGATCTTTTCGTTTGAAATTGGTATTACTACGCAAATAATTAATAATTCTACCCTGATATACTCGCAACATGCGTTTATCCCAATTTTCCTCATAAAAACGATTGACGAAAACACGATAGCCAGAATTGACCGCTAATAATTGTTGAATTTTATTTCTGTCTACAGGTATCTGTAAAGCCTTACCTTCTTTAGCTCCAAGTTCTGCTGCATGTAGATGTGCTTTTTCCAGAGTTGAGTATGGTGATAGTAGAAAACCTTTTCCTTTGCTAATATCTGGCCACTCCAACCGCTGCAACACAAAGTCACGATAACCTTTTTCAAGAAAATCTTGCCAAGTATGTCGAGTTAATGGTTCAAATGGATTGTACAGCATCGCAGTATTCAATTGTTGATACGAAGATAATAATTGTGATTAAAAAATATCATTTTTGACTACATTACAATTTTAAAGTTGAAACAAAAAGCCCTATGTATCACTACAGAGGGCAGTTTTTATGAAAAAATCTACGATTTTTTCAATCATTCATCTCCTATGAACCTAGGGATTAAATTCATAAAAAATGGAATTCCTTTTATAAACAGTACTTTATATTATCGTCAAATCTATTCTATCATAAGTAACTACTTGATCCTGTAAGGATCTAATGAATTACGGTATAAAATATGGAGCAGCCTTTTTCTTGGGTGTCTATCCATATTGAATATCCAAAGATAAACAATTAAACTAAACATATTAGCTTTTATTCACTATAATTATTAGCTTAAATGTGATAATATATAAAAGTTTCTATATAAATCGTACCTATTCTAATACCATTTATATACTAACTTTGTTTATAGGGTTGATATTCCTAACTGCTTTATTACCTTTTATACCGTACTTATGCAACATCTTATTGTATTTTTTTCATTATTATTTCTAAACTCTTGTCATACTGATACCGATATGAATGCTGATACCTCATCTCAAAAAAAATTGATTGAAGCTGTGCAAAAGAATCAATTAGCTCTAGTTGAAGAAGCGTTAAAGAACGGCTCTTCTGTTCATACAACTGATCAAAATGGCAAATCTTTGCTTTTAATTGCAACACAAAATAATGCTCTTGATATGGCCAAGTTGCTGCTATCCTATCAGGCAGATGTTAATCAACAAGATCATATCAAAGACAGTCCATTTCTATATGCAGGAGCGACAGGAAATCTTGAACTGGTGAGACTCTATTTATTGCATGGAGCTCGGTTTGATGTATTCAACAGATATCATGGTACAGCTCTTATTCCTGCCTGTGAGCGTGGACATCTGGAGGTTGTAAACGTGTTAGCCAATACAGAAGGGTTCCCGATTGATCATGTTAATCGACTGGGTTGGACCGCTTTGATGGAGGCTGTAATTTTGGGTGATGGAAGTCAAAAATATATTAACATTGTTCGGACACTGATCGATGCGGGATGTAACATCCATATTGCCGACCATGAGAAAATTACTCCGCTCCAACATGCTCGCAACAAGGGATATTCCGCTATCGTTCAACTTTTGGAGCAAGCAGCTACCTCATCACTAGCACATTTAAAGTGTAGATAAATTACGCCATTTCATATCCGACTATAGTTCAAAAAATGAACTTATCTTCTTATCATTTTGTTAAAAAATTATAGTTATATCAGAAAAATTAAATCAATTACAGGATCGTCAAATTCATTTTAAAACCATCATCTAAACCCTAAATTAATGTACGAATATACTTTGCTGACGACCTTAAAATTGATTAAAAATCATCTAAACCTTTATAATCTGCCAAATTTTGCTTATTTTCAAAATTTAAACCTCTTTAAGCATGAAGCAATTATGAAAAAAATAATGATTCTATCTCTCGCATTACTTTTGGGTACTACGGTCAAGGCACAGCATAAGTTGGAGAAAATATGGGAAACAGATTCGATTATCAATATGCCTGAATCTGTTTTACCAGATACCAAAGCTGGTATTCTATATGTATCCATCATGGGCAATAGTGCGGATGAGAAAGATGGTATTGGTGGTATTGGTAAATTAGACCTGAATGGCAAAATTATAGATCTAGATTGGATCCACGGGCTCAATTCTCCTAAAGGACTTGCCAAATATGGAAACACTCTTTATGCAGCAGATATAACGGATGTCGTTGTCATTGATATCCCTTCTAGTAAAATCGTTCGTAAAATCCCAATTGCAGGTTCCATATTTTTAAATGACATTACTGTCACTGACAAAGGCGTTGTTTATGTTTCGGATTCTAGGACAAAAAAGATCCATCAAATCATTAATAATAAAGATGTTGTATATCTTGAAAATATTGATGGCGTCAATGGTTTAAAAGCTATCGGTAAAGATCTGTATATCGCTGGTGGCAATAAGCAATTACTGCAGGCTAATGAAAAGAAGGAATTGACAACAATAGCCGATCTACCATGTGGCGGTGATGGTATAGAACCGATCGGCAATGGTGACTTCGTCTATTCATGCTGGGCGGGCTATATTTATTACGTTCACGCTAATGGAAAATATGAATTACTACTGGATAGCACTGCAGAGAAGAAAAATACAGCAGATATCGGATATGACCCTGTTAAAAAGATTATTTATGTACCTACTTTCTTCAAAAATAGTGTTGCAGCATATCAATTGAAATAGATAATCCCTTCCTCGCAAATATATTCCATAATACGTATCTGGATTAAAAAACAAATAGACAATTCTTTCTGATCAGAAGGGATATATCGGGAGGCAGCGGTTAATAAAAATCCACCTGCCTCCCGAAAATATCCTTCACGACATCATCACCTTAGATTAAGGCATGATCACCTGACTAATGGTCAGCGCATTATACTGTCCATTGGCCAGCGGATAGTAGGCATTGTTGACCATCTGAAAATAGCCCGTACCTACCAGGACCAATACACTTTTTTCAGGATCAGCATCAAGCGAAGCCATGAGGTCCACATCCATCGGCTGCATTTCTCCCAGTTTGATGTAAGCAGATCTTCGGATAACAGGACGCTGATCCAATTCATCTCCCGAAAACTCCTGCAGCACCAGCGTATACTGCACATGCGTAGCACCACTCAATTTGGCGATGTGCAGGTTGGGAATCAGCTGCGGGCATGAAAAAAAGCCATCACCGCTAAAACGGTCGTACGTGACCGTAAAGGGTTTTAAGGTGATGGCGCGCAAACTGGATCGTTGATTGCACTCCATGCCATCCAGTAGGACCAGATTTTCAGGGACGATCACCCTTTCCCCGCGGATATTCACCGAATCCATCTGAATAACTTTGAGCAAGCGGCTTGCTAAACGCTGGCTGAATTTATTATCCGAATTTTCAAACAGCACATCGCGTAGCAGTTCACGCAGCTTTTTACCCTCCTGCTGTGACCTCCCAAACTCACTCCCATTCTCACGGGTACGGGCAAATGCCGGATCGTTAGCAATTCGGGCACCCGAAACACCGGTTTTCATCCGTGCTTGGTAACCCACACTTTTTGATTTGTAAAAGGAAAGATCCCCGATCGTTCCATTTAACTTGATTAAACTTTCTACTCTTGCCATGACATTATTGTTTTGACACTACGAAGATGGCCATCCATCCAAGAGCAGTAGGTCCAAAAGTGGAGATAGGCGGAAATATGGGGAATAATGATACCATTTTACTTCATTTCAGGCGATAAAAATCTAAATCATCAGGAATAAAACTGATTTCTATAGGAAAAACTTATTTTAGTACATGAATAACCAATAACAGCATTTTTCTGGAGAGGAATCAAACCTGATTTGCAAAATTAAAGCGTAATGACGCATCGTTCAAGTAGATGCTAGGCATCGATAAAGCATGGCATATGCATATGTAAAGCATAGATAGTGCATAGATACAGTATCAAAACAGGGTGTTTGATACACTTACCATGCACTTACTATACACTTATGCTATTTCAATACCGCACATAGGCAAACAAGCTTTACCCATACGGTATGAATGCTTGATATTTGCCTAGCAGATGGTTTGATAGGGAATGTCTGTCTATGGTACCACACCATCCATATTCATTCACCACGATGATCTGGTCAACAGATTATCCCTCAAGAGTAAACTTATGGAGCAAATACAAAAATAGGAGACGTTTTTTTGGCTGAAATAGACGAGAGCAACAAGAAATATTTTCAATTAGTGGCTTTTGATATAACACAGTTGAACAGCGATGTAATCCGGGCGTTTAAGAAAGTATATCCAATAAATACCAATCCCGATTTATCAGAAATCGTCAGTGGAGAAGTTGAGTTTTATACATATTGTGTTACAAACTGGGGTTGAAAATGAATCTTTGGGAAAAAGTTGGTCATATTAGTAATGTTGGAAAAATAGCTAATATTTTATGTCGGGGCTCTAGCGACTCTGGTTCGACGGCAGGAGAAGAAAATGTAAAAATATCTGAGAGATGGTATGTATGGCGTATCAATTATAAGAATTTTACCAGAGTTGGAAAATTGAAAGGAGAAAAGCAGAAATTGGAATTGTTGTAAATCCCTATGACGTTGTAGAACGAATGAAAACTAGAAAAAATACAGTTTTTTATCCTGAATTTGAATAAGAACTAAAAATTCATTTTTATTAAAAACTATCGTTACTTTCACAACCCGTATCTACGTATAGCGTTCTCCCCTATCATGAATCAATATCTACTTGATTTACGCGCAGCATCTATTTTCATCCAATACTTCCTTAAAAAAATATTAAGCACATCTTAAAGTTAGGGAAGAGATCACAACTTTCCACTTCTATATCGTATTTTAAAGTTTAAATAGTCATTTATAAAAGAAATTTTGCTGACTATATAGTATTGTTTTTTTAAATTTAGCCCATGAAGCTAATAATATTTGATTTAGATGGCACATTGTTAGACACTCTCCAAGATTTAGGAGAGAGCTGCAATACCATACTTGGCCAATTTGGATACCCCACTCACCCCTTAGAATCTTATAAAAAATTTGTAGGAAATGGGGTCCGCATGCTCATTGAACGCGCATTACCTACAGAGGCTAGAACTGAGGATACCATAACACGACTACTTCTTGCATTTAAGAAACGTTATGAAGATCAAACTGAAAGTTGTACCAAACCCTATACTGGTATTATTCCCTTATTGCAAACACTTCAATCATCTGGCTATTTGATTTCAATTGCATCCAACAAATATCATGAAGCTGTCATTCCGTTGGTTAAAAAATATTTTCCGGAGATTTCTTTTGATGTTCTACTGGGACATAGAACTGGACATCCGCCCAAACCTGATGCCGATATTGTATTCGAAACGCTCCTTATGCTGAACTTGCAGCCAAGTGACTGCTGCTATGTAGGTGATTCATCTGTCGATATGGATACCGCGCATAATGCTGGAGTACGTGCAATCGGTGTAACATGGGGATTTCGGGATGAAGAAGAATTGAGACTACATGGAGCAGATTATATTATTCATGAACCGCAGCAGCTACTCGATATTATAATTAAACGATAATAAAAGGGTAATATTCCACAAATTGCAAGTTATTAAAGTATAAAAATCAAAAAGCCACATTGTTTGACGTGACTTTTTGATTTTTTATGCAACACGTACGTATTGTTTATACAGATTTCAAATCCACCTATTAACTGTTTTTTAAATAATCTCTTAACACATATTGTAAAATGCCATTATTTTTATAATATTCGATTTCTATAGCAGAATCCATCCGAGCCTGAACTTTAAATTCCGTTATTTTTCCAGTAGGATGAGTTGCTTTTACATCCAACAATTTGTGCGGAGTCAACTGATCAGCAAGTCCAATAATATCAAAAATTTCAGTTCCGTCTAGTTCTAAAATTTCGGCATTTTGTCCATTAGTAAATACTAAAGGAGCTACCCCCATGCCGACCAAGTTACTGCGATGGATCCGTTCAAAACTTTCTGCGATGACCGCTTTGATACCTAATAAATAAGCGCCTTTGGCAGCCCAATCGCGTGACGAACCTGATCCATATTCTTTCCCGGCCAATACAATAAGGGCAGTATCTGTCTTTTTATATTCCATAGCAGTTTCATACACTGTTTTCACCTCTCCGGTTGGAAAGTACACGCTGAAACCACCTTCTTTCTGTACGATCTTATTTTTAATACGTACATTGGCAAAAGTACCTCGCATCATGACCTCATGATTTCCACGACGAGAACCATAAGAATTAAAATCAGCGGTTTCTACTCCATGAGCAGATAAGTATTGTCCAGCTGCACTATTTTCACGGAAGGAACCTGCAGGTGATATATGATCCGTCGTGACTGAATCACCCAAGTATAATAATACACGAGCATGGGTAATATCCGTCACGGGATTTGGAGTGGCCTCCAGATTTTCAAAAAATGGAGCTTCTTTGATATAAGTGGACTCTTTATTCCATTCAAAGCGTTCATCTAAGCTTACCTCTAGATTTTGCCAATCTGTTGAACCGTCAAATATAACATCATATACTTCCTGAAAATCTCCCTGTTTAACACAGTCGTTTACTGTTTTTACTATTTCTTCGCGGCTCGGCCAGATATCTTTCAAATAAACGGGACGACCATTCGGGTCATACGACAGTGGATCGTTTATCAGATCGACATCTACCCGACCTACCAACGCATAAGCCACGACAAGCATGGGAGACATTAAAAAATTCATTTTCACCTGTGGGTGCACTCTTGCTTCGAAATTCCTATTCCCCGATAATACCGATGCCACTACTAGATCTCCTTTGTCTACAGCTTCGGCAATATGTGGCGGTAAAGGTCCCGAATTACCAATACAAGAGGTGCACCCATATCCTACAGTGTGAAAACGTAATGCTTCCAGGTCCGTATTTAATCCTGATCGGTTCAGATATTGGGTAACAACTTTAGAACCGGGTGCTAAAGAAGTTTTGACCCATGATTTTGTTCTCAAGCCCTTTTCTATAGCGTTGCGTGCCAATAATCCCGCACCAATCATGACTGCAGGATTAGACGTATTGGTACAGCTCGTGATCGCTGCTATCACAATGCTTCCATCGCTTAATACAAATTCTTGATTTTTATATTTGATGCGTACGGACTGTATCGCATCTTTCACGACCTCTAATTCTGATTCACTGTTCTTGGGAACTTTACCAAAAGTAAATTCGGTCCCTGACCCTCCATCTGCAAGCCAAGCCGATTCTTTTCTTTCATTCGGCAAGCTATAATTACGTTGATATTCTTGCTGCAGCAAACTTGAAAATTGATGGCCTAAATCTTTTACCAAAACTTTGTCCTGCGGACGTTTTGGCCCAGAAACAGTTGGTTCTAAAGTGGATAGATCAAACTCTACTATAGAAGAAAAATTAATTTCTTCATGACCTGTTCTCCATAGTAGATTTTCTTTGCAATACGTTTCCACAATCTTAATTTGTTCAGGTGTCCGATTGGTTGTATACATATACTCCAGAGTACGATCGTCAATTGGGAAATAAGTAATCGTACAGCCAAATTCTGGCGACATATTGGCAATAGTTGCTCGATCTGTAACCGTCAAGTGATCCAATCCATCTCCAAAAAGTTCAACAAACTTTCCTACAACACCTTTATCTCGAAGCACCTTAGTAATGGACAAGACCATATCAGTGGCTGTACAAAGCTCCGGTATTTTTCCCGTCAATTTTAAGCCAATTACTTCAGGACAGGTAAAGAAGATCGGTTGCCCCAACATAGCGGCTTCGGCCTCAATACCTCCTGCACCCCAACCCACTACACCCATACCGTTGACCATGGGCGTATGCGAATCGGTACCCACCAAAGTATCGGGAAATAACCAGCCTTCACGTTCTATAATACCTTTAGCTAAATATTCCAGATTTACTTGGTGACAAATTCCCATTCCTGGAGGGACTACCGTAAAGTTTTTCAAACCATGCTGTGCCCATTTGAGTAATTCGTAACGCTCCTTATTACGTTGATATTCTAGTTCTACATTTTTGTCATAAGCATAATCCGTTCCATAATAATCCACCTGCACCGAATGGTCTATCACTAAATCTACTGGAATTGCTGGATTGATCTTTTGACCATCTTTTCCATGACGAACATATTCTGCACGAAGGGACGCCATATCAACTACAGCAGGAACTCCTGTGAAATCTTGCATCAAGATCCGTGCGGGTTTAAAAGGAATATCTTTGTCAACTGGCTCTGGAGTCCAATTTATGAGTGTATCAATATGCTCACCAGTAATGCTGAAACCATCATAATTACGCAATACGTTTTCAAGCAAAATACGGATACTGAACGGGAGATGGGATACTGAACCTTGGGGAAGATCTTTTAGCGAACAATAGTTATAACTTTTTTCGTTTATAACGATTGTTTTTTGTGATTTAGCGTTATTTATGCTCATATGTACAAGTTTTGTTAACATTTAAATATACTTAATTAACTATCTAGATGCAAAACAAATAGCACGGCGCAATTGTTCCAGTTTTTGACTATAATATTTAAAAAAGAGAACCTCTATTTTTGGTTTGACCAGTTATTTGTATATCGTATACTTTCTATTCTACTGATGACCAATATATTCCATTCAGATCATTTTTTCCAACATAGTCATCAGCATATCTATTCTATACTGGACCTGACTCTCTAAAAAAGATCTACTATTTTACCTGATACTAAACCCCATTTTAAGATCCAATTGGTATCCTATACAGTAGTTGTATAAAGTCGTATAAATTGTCTTCATTTAGAAATTTCCTTCTTTAACAGTGATCGCATTGGCCATTGGAATTTTATTGTTCAAATGCTTGATTTTATATTTTTATGTTTAAACGCAATCATATTCTTAAAAATAGTATATGGAGAGTAAGAGCCTTCGCCATTCACGTGAATAATCACTACACTTACCGTTCAAATAGTATGATATACCGAATAGCGCTGACTAAAAAAACAACAAATATTGATATTAGTAAACGCGGATGTGAACAATGTTCATATTGAGCGCTATTAAATTTTTACATGTAGCCGTTTAATCCACTATAAGTTTATAATCAAAGCATATAGCCATTATTGTACATCCATTTTTATTTAAAATATCAGTCCATGAAATTAATCATCACTTTTATATTGACGATCACTTTTTCCATATCGTCAGTCTATTCTCAGGTTTCTGAAAGAAAGTTTGTATCCATCAATAATAAAAAAATGGCTTACAAAACATTTGGACTTGAAAATAGAAAAATAAATGAACCCATTGTCGTGTTTGAAAGCGGCCTTGGTTCTGGTGGCGGCAGTTACGGGAGTTTATTTCCTTTTATTGAACATGGTTTTGCAGGTATCGTGTACGATAGAAACGGAATTGGAGAGTCTGAGATGGATAGTTTAGTCAACACAGATCTTGAGGTTGTAAAGAGGCTTCACGATTTATTATCGACCTTAACTATAAGTCCTCCCTACTTACTCGTTGGACATTCTATTGGGGGACCGTTTATCCGCTTGTATGCCGCACAATATCCCCACGAGGTTTGTGGTTTATTTTTCATTGACCCGACAGACTTTATGCTAACAAAAGAAGAGGATGATCAGGTAAAGTCCAGCACTGCAAGCAAAACAGGATACCGAGAGTTATTGACCATTAATTTCAAGAACATATTAAAAGACCCTTCAACGACAAAAGGTTTTCGATATGAAGTACAGCGGGAGCTCCAAGAGAGTACGCCAGATTTTTTTAAAAATTACACATCCTTACCCCCTCTTATTGATATTCCGGTAACGGTAATGATTTCCTATCATAAGCATATAGAGCAATATGAAACAACAATGAACGAAAACCTTAAATTAGGTATTAACCTCATCCCTTGGTGGAAAGAATTGGATGATTTGAGAATAAAACACTATGCAGAAATGATCAAAAACAATCGTTCTAGTAAGTTGGTTTTATTGCCGCGATACAGCCATGGAATTCACCATCAGGATCCTAAATTAGTAGCTCAAGAGTTATTAAATGCTTATGAGACATGTCTGCGTTCGAACAAGTAAAGTGTAGCTACTATTTCTTTCTCAAATCGGTCTATGACTAGACTAGCTGGGATCAATTTGAAGATAACGAAGGAATTGAATTGCTTTGCATCAAACGATTTAACTAGAGCCCATGTATGCATGGCTCTAGTTTATTTATGCTGTTTTAAGTACTATAATTGATCGATTTGTTGATCAACCAAATACAATAGTGAGGCAATAGCTGCTACGCCAGATTGTAACTCGCGCTTATCTACCGCTTCAAAAACATCTTTTGCGGTATGGTGCAGATCAAAATAACGGTGTGGGTCTGGTCTAAAATTGAACATCACGGTATTCGGAAAATGCTTGCCCCAGACTCCAGAATCTACTCCTGGACTTCCTTGTAGAAATCGTGAGACCCAGAACTTCTGCTCGAACAAGGGCTTCCAGTGTTGCTGTATCCAAGCAACTCGATCGGCTGAGGCTTTGATATCAAAACCTCGAGGTGCGAATCCTCCGGCATCACTTTCAATCGCGGCAATAATCTGTTCTTGTTTATCTTTTGCGATCTGCCCATAAGCTGATGCACCATGAACACCATTTTCTTCGTTCATATAAAAGACCAAGCGGATGGTGTGCTTTGGTTGATATCCAACTGCCATCAGAGTACGAATAGCATCTAAAGTCCCCATAGTTCCGGTACCATTATCATGAGCTCCTTCGCCTACATCCCAAGAATCGATGTGTCCACCAATCGTGATGATCTTATCTGGAGATTGCTGCCCTTTCCATTCTGCAATGACATTATGCGTATGTACTATTCCTTTCCATGCTGCATGCTGCTCTAAGTAAACTTTTGTATGTGGATTTGCTTTCAACGCATCACTCAACTTAATAGCTGATGTTGCTGATATCGCCATCGCGGGTATACTATCGATACCTTTTACATAACCTGTGCCTCCTGTATGTGGATAATCATCGGTCTTAGAGGAAGATAGTGAGCGGAATAGATAGGCTACTGCACCCAACTTAGCCGCTTCTGCTGGACCTCGGCTTCTTTGACTTGAATTGAGACCATATGCTACACCTGTCTCTACGATGGACTCATCCCAGGGTTTGTTGATGAAAACAATTTTCCCGCGTACCTGATCTCCATATTTCTTTAAATCACTTAACAGTTCTACTTCAATCACTTCTGCGACCAAGCCTTTAGCTGGGGTGGAAACAGATCCTCCTAAAGCCAATACACTCAAAGGTTCGTTAGAACCAACAAGGTAAGCTTTTTCTTGAGGTCCGCGATCCCAATATGGAACTTTCACATCTTGAAGATACACGCGGTCAAAAGGAAGCTTTTCCATAATGCTTTTCGACCAAGCTACGGCCTTGTCCGCGCGTGGTGATCCTGCTATACGATGACCGATTTGTTTTGTCAAATGGTGCAGATTGTCATAGGCCTGCCCATTATAAAAAGATTCATGATAGATCTTATCCAACATAATGGAGTCCTGCTGTGCAAAAGCTCCCTGCGTAAAAGTGGATATAGAAAGTAAGGTGAGTAAAATGCTTCGTTTCATTCGTTTAGTTGTGTTCTGTGGAGTAAACATAAGTATTTTTTTTAGGAAGTGGAACGGCTAAGCTAATTCGATTTTAATTTGAATGGAAATATATAATTGATCAGAATAGGTTCAATCACGGTTGTGTAAGGGATCATTTCAATGTTTATCAATGGTAAATTTCCTGCCATCTATTTTTTCTAAAAAAAACACTAACATTTATAGTTTCAATAAACTAATAAAATTAGTATTTTTGATTCATTATTTTGGGACATGATGAATCGCATTATTGCCCCTTGAATTGATAAACATAAGATACGATGATGACTTTATTTGATGATACGGAAATATTTGCTACGGGAAATGCGGGGAAAGTCCGATTTGATCTCCCGGATACCGATCTGATGCTGATCGATTCTTTCTTTACAAAAGAAGAATCTGATTATTATTATAATACGCTATTGAGGGATACAATATGGCGTGAATATGAGATGGAAATCTTTGACAAAACGGTGAAAGCACCACGTATGATTGCGTGGTATGAAAATAAAAATAATAGTGGTGCTAATCTAAATGGTCCTGATTGGACTCCTGAACTATTGGCCATCCGGAAACGTGTGGAAAAAGAAACTGGATTAAGCTTTAATGCGGTCTTACTTAATCTGTATCGGGACGGAAAAGATGGTGTAGCATGGCACAGTGATCATATTGATCAGTCAGGACCCAATCCTGTAATCGCTTCGGTCAGTTTTGGAGAAACTCGTCTATTTCGCCTTCGCCATCGATTTTTGAAGGTCGTAAAACAAGTGGAAATACCCCTGCACCATGGATCTTTTCTCCTGATGGCAGGAACAACTAATAGTTGCTGGCAACACCAAGTACCTAAAACCGCTAAAAATATTTTACCTCGGATAAACCTTACTTTCAGAAACGTCAACCGTATTGAAGGTCACTAATTGAAAACAATTGGATCGTATCATCGATAAAAAAAGTTAATAAATAAGACTTACCAGATTAATTGATACCAACCATCTGGTAAGTCTTATTTTATCAGCTTTAGATGCTTATTAGAAATGAATGGTAACAGTATACTATTGCTCCCAAACTAAAGCGCTTGCACCTAAAATAGCTGCATCAGCCTCTGGTAGCTCACTAAAAACTAATCTTACCTTGTCCCTGAATATGGGTAAAAGATTTCTTTCCATATGAAGTTTAGCGGGTTTTAAAATAAAATCTCCTGCCTTGATTACTCCTCCAAATAGCAAAATCGCTTCTGGTGATGAAAACATTACAAAATTTGCTAATGCTTCCCCCAGTTTTTGCCCTGTGTATCTAAAAACTTCAATCGCAATCGGATCACCTTTTATAGCACATTCATAAACGGTTTTGGAATTGATAGCCTCTTCAGGATATTGATTTAACATCGAGCTCGGAAATTCAGCACGCATTTTCTTTGCTGTAATTGCAATACCTGTTGCTGAAGCATAAGCTTCTAAACTTCCTTCTGAACCTGTGCTCCAGTGTTTTCTGCCTCCTGGTTTTACGATGGAATGTCCTAATTCTCCCGCAAAGCCATCGTGTCCATAGATAACATTTCCATTGGCAACAATTCCGCTCCCTACACCAGTACCTAAAGTAATCATGATGAAATCTTTCATACCACGAGCTGCTCCGAAAAGCATTTCTCCAAGGGCTGCCGCATTTGCATCATTGGTAATGGTACAGTCCATGTTAAATTTATCTTGCATCATTTCGGCAAAAGGTATCACCCCTTTCCAAGGCAAATTGGGAGCTTGTTCAACAGTGCCGGTATAATAATTACCATTAGGTACTCCTACTCCAATACCATCAAAATTTTTATCTGCTCCATATTTCTCGATTAAAGGAGAGATTTGAAGATATAATGCATCGATAAAATCTTCTACTTTTTCATATTCATCTGTTTTTAAGGATCCTTTTTCAAGAACTTCCCCACGATGATTTACCACTCCAAATTTAGTGTTGGTTCCGCCGATATCTATTCCAAGAGCGACTCGTGCTGACAAGTTTGTTAACGCCATTTCTTAATTTAATATACTAAATCGCTAAAACTATAAAAAAAAATGTATAAATGCGCTATTTAAAAAATACTAATTGAAGGATGACTGTTGTAGATCAAAGAATAAAAACTCATTCATGAAGTCATTTTTTACATGAATGAAGAAATTAATTTTCATATCGTGATTCTTTTATTCATGCATGGGGGTACAAATTTCAATCAAGAAACCATCCAGATCTCGTACATAAGAAACTGTTTGTCCCCATGGCTTAATGGTGGGTTGCTCAACAATAACGCCATTAAACTCCCATACTTTGTCCACTAGATCTTCCACATTATCGGTTACGATACCTAATTCTATCCCGAAGGGTTTGTCTAAACGCGAACTTGCTGTATATCCTGCCGTCAAATTTGTATTAGCAAGTTTATGTGATGCAAATGAAATCGTAGTTTCCCCTGTAATGAGTTCACCATAATCATTTTCTGGGGTAATAAATTTTCTAACAAAGCCAAATACTTGTTCATAAAATTGAATTGATCGTGTCACATCGGACACATATAGAATGGTGTACTTAAATTTAATCATACTTCTGTTACTAAAATTTTGTCTATGGTCTAGGTGACATGATTTGAGCATATGATCTCAAAATGTGATGCCTTGTTTATGTTTAATAAAGATATTTCTGTTGGGCACAAAAATAAGTAGGGTGTTGACAACTGTATGTCAGTAATTGCTTTTATAGCTAAAAAAAACATAAAAAAATCCTATCTATCTCGATAGGGCATTCTCTTACGATCGATGATAACTTATTTAACTTCTTTATCATCAAGCGCTACGGCTGCTGCACCTAATACCGCAACACCGCCAAGCAATAGTGCATTTTCACCTTTTATTTTTCGATAAGCCATCATGTCTCCTTTCTCGGTATAATATTCGAACACATTATTTAAAGACATAGCTCCTGTTTGAAACAATGTTTGGGCATAAAATTTTTGTTCTGTCGTCTTTAAGATCATTTCATTATTGTTCAAAATGGAATAACTCAAAAAGCTTCTTAATATATACGGAGAGTTATCTTCATTAAATTTAGCTTCTTTCACCTGATATTGATTTCCATTCATCCCATACCGGGTTGCCTTTTGTTTTTTAGCTATTGTAACGAATTCTTTAATATCCTTTCGCAAATCAAAATAACTTCCGTCAACATAAGAATGTGGAGGTATCAATAATACATCTTTAGGGAGTGTTGCTGTTCCCTTAAAATATCCATACGTATAATCATCATTAAAAGTACTCATCTGATTCACTTGTCCTTTCATATTGATACGACCATCAGCATAGCTATTTGCTTTACCATTAATCACCAAAGCTGAGTTTTTTAAATCCCAAACGATCGGATTATTTGATTTATTTTCTACTTTAACGTAAATCTCGCCGTTTTTACCTGCAAAAGAGTAATGAACAGCTATTGTATCATTTGAATATAGAAAGGTGCTACGATCTTGATCTTTTTTACTATTGACACTATTAACAGTCATTAAGTAGTTAGAAGAACAGGCTGACAAAAAGAGTGCGGCACATAAGGGAATAAAAGTTTTATAAATCTTCATCTTCAATAAATGGTTAATTTTTAGCGGATATTCATTAATATAGTCCCTTGATAGGTTCTATTTATTGTTTTCTAATATATCACTAATATTTAAAATAAGCAATTGTGGAAGGGTCTATTCTTAGATAAAATTGCTTATGATAATCAATGTCCTGAATATATCAACTTGCTGGTATCAGCATCGGGTATACAAGCTAATTTTATAAAAAACACCCTTAATATTTGGGAAAGTATAAAAGTTATCCATTTTACGGTGTACCAGCTCGGAGATGGGCGATTATATTGATTGGACAATCGTATTCGATTAGCGGAAATTATTACTTAATAATTTGGTAGTATAAACAGCTTAAATAATTGCGGTTAATCCTGTTATTTATCTAGATATTACAGATCCATTCTTTTCTAACTCAAGAAACGCATGAGGTAAAAAAGATATGATGTCAGATGGCAAGAGGCTATACTTTCCAATAGATGGCACTGCTATATCTGCTGCTCTACCATGTATGTAGACGCCCAATATTAATGCCTGCTGTGGTGGATAGCCTTGACCTAGCAATGCGGTTAATATACCCGTTAAAACATCACCGCTTCCGCCGGTTGCCATACCCACATTCCCTGTACTATTAAAAAAAATCGTTCCATCTGCCATGACCATAGCGCTATTTGCACCTTTGACCAAAATATGCAATTGATACTGATGTGCAAATTTTTTCACTTTTTCTAATTTATCCCAATCATCAGCCCAAGTCCCAATGATCCTGCTCAATTCTTTTGGATGTGGGGTCAAAATACTATTTGGCGGTATGGCACTCCACCATTCAGAATTGATTGCTAATATATTCAAGGCATCAGCATCAACTACTATAGGTTGATCACTGATGCTTTTTAAAAATTTTGAAAATGCTTTAACCGTTTCTACTGCAGTCCCCAAACCTACTCCAATTCCTATTGCTTGATAAGACGATAGTTGGGGTATATTGGTGATGTAGCTACTGTGATCGTCCAACAACAACATCGCTTCGGGGACAGCCGTTTGTATGATGGTATTCCCGTTTGATGGTGTATAAGCTGTGGCCAAACCACAGCCGCTACGCAATGCGGCCTTTAAAGCAAACTGAACCGCTCCCATCTTCCCTTTGCTACCACCTATGATCAGGATATGCCCAAAATTGCCTTTATGCTCGAACCTTTTTCTTTTTTTGTAGCATGACCAGATGATATCTTCTGTGACATAGTTCATATTCGAGTCTGTAAGCTCAATAGCATGTGTACTCAATTGAATATCCAGCACTTGAAAGTCATCATAAAAACATTGATTTTGTGGCATTAACAAACTGAGTTTTGGAACCTGAAAAGTATACACTAAATCTGCGTGAATAACTGGAGCTTTAAGGGAGGTAGGATGATCAGCCACTAAACCAGAAGGCATATCAATGGCATATACCACGACATCAGCTTGATTGATCTGGTTGCAGATATGGTTCCATTTTTCATTTAATTCTTCACGCAAACCAGACCCAAAAAGACAATCTAAAACAATGGTATCTTTAGGAAAAGCTAAATCATCTGTTTCAGAAAAAAATTGAATTCTTTTATCGGAAATCTTTTTTTGATTGATCAGATTATTACTGGAATAATCTGCTGACTTTACTAAATAAATGTTGACCTCTGCTAAATTATCATCCAAGATGCGTGCTAACACAAGTCCATCGCCGCCATTATTTCCTTTACCACAGATAATAGTAAAATGTTGATTGGCCATGTTCTGGTACCGTTTCTTTAATTCTAAAAAAACAGCGTGAGCTGCACGATCCATTAAATCTGAACTCGCTATATGCTGTTCCTCACAAGTTATAGCATCAATTTGAGCAATTTGCGCCGCAGAAAGAATTTTCATTTTATTCTAAATATGAACTAAATATAGGTGTAAAAATGATCAAATCTAAACATCAATTTTTTAAAATATCCTTATTTGATATCCAGCTTATTAAATTCTAATTCCAAATTGATCAATTCTGGTAATGCTTTAAAAGAGAAATAGGTAACACTTACCCATTCTCTTCTTTGCAAACACAAACTATACACGCGTATACTATTGTGGATATGAAGTTTATACATGTCGATCCACTTGTCTTCACGATTGACATTATAATTCTCAAACTTTTTCTCTACTTCTTTGGCGATAGTTACAAATTGACTTTCATCCAACTTGAGATCCTTTCCTTGCGTGACTGCCAACAACTGGGGTTGTGTCTGTTTATAATATACTTTTACTTGTTTACAAATCTTCAATACATCTTTGTTCTTGGAGTTTTTCTCCAACATTTGTGTCATCAACAATCCTTCAGTGCGCATAAATACAATATCTCGAAGCGCCGACTCTTCCTCTGAAATCCGTTGGACTTGATTTGAGCAAGGCTGCGAAAGTAATAATATGGAACAAAGTAATATATAAACTTGCATAATATGGAACGTCTTTGGATCGCATACAACTGTATATACTTTCAACAAACTACATGGAGCTATTGTTTACAGTTTATTATTTAATCACTACAAAGCAAGTCTCTATATCCCCATAATCTAAAAAGTCAAGCTTAAATTAATATATTACGTGGCATAGAGTGACTGCAGACAGATCGCTTATCTTAAAATATCGCTCCTAAGTAATTTGATAAAAACAAAAATTAAGAAGAACTAAAATAAATGCTATGGCAGCAATATCCAATATGGCTGCTATCAGGGATAAAAAAAGTGATACACATTAATCACCTTTGTGATCATACTTTAATATTATATGAAAAGACTAACACTAGCATGGATGATCGCATGCTTAACCAGCTGGTCAGCTTTAGCACAATCCAAAAAGGTTCTTCGTATTGATTACGGAATAAATACGGAGATCTCTGGAGATGACGAAATAAGTGATACGCAATTAAGAGCTTGGGTAAATCAGGATTTTATGCGCATATCCTATACCCACGATGAAAGCCACATCGAAATCACAGATAAAAAAAATTATAGATCATTTATATTAATTCCTCAAAACGAAGAATATTTAATTCTTAATGATGGAGATAAAAACGATTATACACAAATTGAGATTGAATATATAAAGGACCAGGATAAGAAAATAGCCGGTTATACCTGCCAACTTGCCGTTTTAAATCTGGGTACTGATGAAGATACTAACGAAGAAATCAAATTGGAAGTTTACTATACCGAACAAATTCCTAATTTATTTTGGTCAGAGTTTAATTTTTTACATGTCTTACCTGGAGCACCATTATCCATAACCGTTTCTGGGAGTGGTTACGTTGCTACAAAAATTGAACATGAAGAATTACCTCAAGAACTCTTCGAAATTCCAGACCACTATACTCAAATAGAGGTCGATTCTGCAGAAGGATTTGGTGATACCCAGATAGCTGATGACCGCTTCGCCTTTACTGATGAAACAGGTGAGCGATATGGAGTACGTGATCAAAACGGAACAATTATTGTCCAACCAAAATATGCATTTGTAGCACCATATGTAGGTGATATATCGGTTGTAAATAATTCTTCAGACAAATTTGGTGCGATCAATTTAAGGGGGCAACAGGTGATTCCTCTACAATATGATTTTTTAACCTATTCAGAAAAAGATCGTAAATTCCTTTATGGTCAACAGGATAAGTACGGTTTATTGGATGAAAATGGCAAAGTATTAATTAAGGCTAATTATGATATGATTAATTTCCCTGAACATGGTCTAATGCAGTTTACCAAAAATAATAAAAGTGGATATATTAATGAAAAAGAACAAGTAGTCGTCCCTGCGGTGCATGAATACATTATGGGACGTAATCAGCATTACTTTATTTCAACTCAAGGTCAATACTATGCATTATACAGCATTAAAGATAATAAGAAAATCGCAAGCGGCTATGATTATATGGCTTTACCAGATGAAGGAACAACGTTCTTGGCTATGAAAAACGGAAAATATGGTTTTATTGACGATAAGGGTAAAACAACTATTCCTTTCAAATTTACAACTGCAATTGCCTTTTCAGATGGTGTGGCCATCGTGTCGGAAGATGAGGCTGGGGAAGACTTTTATTATATTAATACTAAAGGGGAAAAAATACCGGCTCTCGAGGCTGAATAATTTTAAATATTCACCTAATGATGTCCATAAAAATGAGCGGTCAATTTTATCTACAAATGACATCTGTCATACTATTTTGAGCAATTAATCGATACATGTTTATAAAAAATGATATCTTAGTCTCTTATAGAAAGATCCACAATGAATGCAAATGAAGAAGAGCATAATCGGTTTTGGCCAACAATTTAAAGAAATTCTACTTATTCTGATGTTGTGTTTAATCGTGACTGGTGCTATTGCTCAAGAAATATTAGATAAGCTGAAGCAACAATATGAAAATACTCCTGCTTCGAATACGGAACGATTATATATAGCTGGTAAATATGCAAGAGCCTTATTTTTTAATCAACAAGAAGATCAAGCTGCCGAAATACTGAAAGAAAATATTCAGATAGCAGTTCGCTATCAGGATGGTCAATATGCTGCGAATCTGTATGCCATCGATGCAATGAACAATCGCATTGCCGAGCGTTTGAAGGAATCACAAAATAGTTTATCAAAAGCAAAGGAATTTGCTCACAAATCTAAGAATCAAGAAATCAAAGGCTATGTCTATTATTGTGAAGGCTGGCTATATGTGCGTAATAATAAAGAGGGTGAGGCTGTACGAAGTTTTTTACGTGCTATTAACTATTTTGACCAGTGCCATTCCTCTCCCACTCTAAGCTCGCGAAAATCATCCACTTACAAAGAGCTTACTTCAATATATGCGAATTGGAATGAATACCAATTGCAAGAAAAATATAGTTTACTTGCTTTAAATCTAGCCATTCAGCAAGATGATCCGATTGCTATATTTGATGCTTATATGCTTATGGGTTATATGTATGAGCAACGATATAGAGCTGATGAAACTAAGCAACAGTTGCGGGATCAAGCTGAAAAATACTATTTACAAGCGATCAATACCTATAGCCAAAACAAGAACAATATTCCATTCCCTTCAAACCTTTCTTTTGTTGCCAATAATTTGGCTCATCTTTATCTGACTTCTTACCCTGAAAGCTTTCAAAATCAAGCGCTTCAATATGCTAAACTTGCTCAAAAGCAGGGTCTAAAGACGCAGCAGTACACCCACGTTGCCTCTGCCTATGGTATCATGGCAGAGATTGCCTTGAAAAATAAAAATTTTAAGGAAGCAAAAGCATATTTATTGTCGGCTCTTGTCGAGATCTCTAAAAGTAGTGTACCCGATCAAAATATCATCTTGAGTATATATGAAAATCTTTCTGAAATCGCGGAATCAGACCAAAATTTGACTGAAGCTATTCGCTACCAAAAAGCGTATATGGAGACATTTAAATCCATTTATAATCAAGAACAATTAGAACTAGGTAAGCGATTAGAGGCTCAGTTTGACAAAGAAAGACAGCAACAACAACTGATCACCATGCAGTTGGAGTCTGATAAGAAGGAACAACAAATTAATTTGATGCAGACCATCGGTCTACAGCAAAAGCAAGCATTTGAAAACTTAAAGCTGCATGAGGAAAATCAAAGAAAGGAACTGGAGCTAACACAGTTGGAATCCGAGAAAAGAACTCAAGAATTAAAATTGTCTCGTCTTGAAACTCAAAGTCGTACTCATGATATCATAAGTTTTAAAAATGAAATCTCTTATAAAGAAAAGATAAATAAATATTATGTAGTTTTAATGCTAGTTTTCTTACTGCTTTTCTGTTTACTTCTCTATGCTTATAAACAGAGATCCAAGAGTATGCGCCAGCATAAGGAACTGTACAATTTTTCGTTAGACAAAGAACGTCAAAACTCTAAAATATCTAACTTGACGGCTATGCTTGAAGGCCAAGAACAAGAACGTGGACGTATAGCAAGAGATCTACATGATGGACTAGGTGGTTTATTATCCAGCACTAAAATAAACTTATCACAATTAACGGATAAGTTAGATTTAAACATGAAAGATGACATGCAAAAGTCCATACAACAATTGGATACTGCTGTGGAGGAACTCCGTCGTGTCGCTCATAATCTCATGCCTGATCTACTTTATAGATTTGGACTCCAGGAAGCACTGCAAGATTATGCAGCCCGTATGTCCAATGATTTTCTAGATATTGATGTACAATTTTTACACTATAAAAATCAGCTAACCAAAGAACAGCAGCTCTTGGTTTATCGTATTGTACAAGAATTGGTCAATAATTCAATAAAACATGCAGATCCAAAACAAATCATCATTCAGATTGTAGAAGAAGCTGATAGTTATTGCATCACTGTTGAAGATGATGGCCTTGGATTTGATATAAAACAGATCAAAGGAAATCAATCAGCAGGACTTTATAATATTCAATCTCGGATCGATTTTCTAAAAGGAAGATTCAGTATTCAATCTGAAATAAATCTTGGAACGAGTGTTGAGGTTTTATTTCCAAAAAATAAAAATTAATGATTAAAATAGCGATTACAGATGATCATCCCCTACTCTTAGAGGGGCTTAAAAATATACTCTCCAAATCAGAACTTTTGGAGGTGGTGGGTTGTTTTCCAGATGCTAATACGATGCATATTGCATTAACTAAAACACCTGTAGATGTACTTTTATTAGACATCAATCTGCCTGACGCAAATAGTATAGAATTGATAGCACCTCTTCGAATAAAATATCCTAAAATGCACATTATAATTATCAGCGTTCACAATGAATATGCGGTGATCAATAGTGTGCTACAAGAAGGTGCTCATGGATATATTCAAAAAAATGCTTCTGTAGAAGAAATTATCAATGGGATAGAACAAATATTAAAAGGAAACAAATTTTTATGTTCACAAACTAAAATTATTGTAGAGAAGAAAACTAAAGATGAACTAAAAATAGTTCCAAAATTGACGCGTAGAGAAAAAGAAGTACTTTTGGAAGCAGCATCTGGACTAACTACTAGCCAAATCGGAGAAAAATTATTCATTAGTCCGCATACTGTCGAAAGTCACCGAAAAAATCTCATTGAAAAATTTGGCTCAAAAAATCTAAGCTCAGTTATCAAATTAGCCATTGAATATGGACTCATACGTCAATAATCTTAATCTCGTATAAAAACCACCATAATCAGGGATACTGAAAAGGTGTGTTAAACACTATTTTTACTAATAAATATATTATATGAAATTATATACCAAAGTGTCGGATGCTATTTTATTGAAGAATTACATCTGGTTAAATCCTAAAAATAATTAAAAATGATCAAACTCAAATCGTTCTCACTACTATTTATCTTAATCTGTTGCTGCAGCTTACTCACGAGTTGCTTTGATTTTATTGAAGATATTAACCTGAATGCTAATGGATCTGGAAACATAAAGGCTACTCTTAATCTCAGCAAAAGCAGTACTAAGGTAGCGTCATTAATGAAACTAAAAAGTGTTAATGGTATTCAAATACCTACAAAGGACAAGATAAAGAGTGAAACTGAAGATATGATTCGTATATTAAAAAATACAGCAGGTATTAGTCAGGTACAATATAGTTTGGATTTTAATAATTATATCGCAACTGTGTCTTGCCATTTTGCATCAGTATCGGCATTAAATAACTTTAGTAAAGCACTTAGTACTCACTTTAAGAGTGCTTTGGGTAACAATAATAGCTATGCTTATAATGCTCATACAGGTACTTTCACCAGAACATATACACACTCTCCGGTTTTAAGTAAAGAATATGCACGTATATCTGAAACTGATCGAAAATATTTCAATGATGCTTATTATACCCAAATCGTACGATTTGATAAAACGGTCAAATCACAACAACATGCTTCGGCAAAAATATCAAGTTCTGCTAAAGCAGTCTTACTAAAACTAAAAGCAACTGATCTTGCTAGTGGAAAGGCCTCCCTAGCAAATATAATAACCTTAAATAATAAATAAATACATGAATTTAAAATACTTACCCTTGTTAGCATTGGCTGCTTTTTCAAGCATGCAAGCTACAGCTCAAGAGTTGACGAGCAAAATACCGTCTCAAGCTGACTTTGTTGTTGCCATTAATAATAAAGCTATTGTAGAACAGAGTTCTATGGAATTACTGAATGAGACCTTAACGAAATTAGGAGCTTTTGAAAAGTCAACAAATAACTTGGATTTTTCTATTAAAAGCTTGGAGGAATTAGATTTCGATTTAGATAAACAAGCATTTGTTTATCGGACCAATACGGATAGCTTATACTATATTGGTGTTTTAATTCCCTTGAAAGCAAACCACAAAGTCAAAGAGCGTATGTTTTCACAATTTGATTTGCTTCCTATGTATAATGGCTATGAAAGAAGGGTTTCAAAAGACGGAAAGACACAGGTCGCATGGAATCAAGAAACCTTATTTGTTTTGACAGGTGATCTACATCGCAATTACTTTCAAATGAAAGAGGTGGCCGATCGCTATGGCTTAGATCTTGGTCTATATGGTGGCAGTAGTGATACTTGGCTATATGATGACACATTAAGTGCCGCAGATACTGCTGTAGCAGTTGAAGCTATTGCTACTGAAGAGGTATTACCTGATACCGTAAATATCTTAGAGGAAATTAGTGAAGCTACCGCTGAAGCTGAAATAGCTTATGCTGATACATCTGCTGTCATATCTGATGAAGATTGGAATGATGATATTGATACGGTTGAAATGGATAGTTACGATGTTGAATCTGATTCATTATACCTTCTCAGCCAAATCAGAGAAGCTAAGAATGATTCTCTTAAAAATAAACTATTTGGCACTTGGCTTACTAATGATTTTAACCATTATTTAGATCCTAAAAATAATCTGGGACAACATAAAGCAGTCAAGATCGCTGATCAAAAACATCTACTAAGGGTATGGATACCAAATCTGGATAAATTATATCAGGATGCCTTGCCTTACGACGTCTTAAAAATGGCTTACGGTGTTGATTTGAAAAATTTCAAATACGGCTATGAAGATGCTACATTTGATTTGATCCAAGATCAACATACGCTAAAATTGACTGGAACAGTAGGTGTAGATGCAGAAATGGCTAAAATTTTCAAAACGCTCTATAATAATAAAATTAATAAAAAATTCAGTCAATATATTCCTGAAAATCACTTAGCATATGCCTCTATGAATATCAGTACAGAGGGTTATCTAAAGCAATTACCAGCATTAATATCTCGTTGGTACGCACCGTTGGCAGGAGAATATGCTGATGTGGTAACTATAGCTGCGACCGCTTTAGAAATCGGATTAGATGAAAAGTCTATCGGTAAAGTAATGAAGGGTGATCATGCTTTCTTTCTAAACGATCTACAGAAAGTAACAAAAGATTATGTTACCTATGAATATGATGATGATTATAATTATAAAGAAATAACAAAAACAAAAGATGAATATGTGCCTAATTTCCTTTGGATGTTTACTTCTCAGGATCAACGGTTATATAAAAAAATCCTTGAATTTGCAGTAAAGAAACAAGAGGTAAGTTTGGAAAATGGTATTTATAAAATTTCTGAACAGAAAAAATTAGAACCAATCTATATTCTTTTTAAGCATGATATTGTATTTGTAGGAAGTGATTTGGAACAGTTAACTTCCATTGAACAAAATCGTTTTAAAACAAGTAGAAATATGAAAGTAAAAAAAGACATGTCTACTAATCCTTTTAATATGGTTGTTCATACCAATGCCATACCTGAAGTTGTCAATAAACTCGAAATTCCTGTTACCGCATCTCTGGAACAAACATTAAAAGATCTTTCTGCTTATGGAGATGTTCAAATTAAATCAAATCTTCATAAAAATCGCTTTTCGGGAGAATTTTCTGTGGAGTTACCAAAACAAGATAAAAATGCACTTCAATATATATTGAAGCATGTTATGAAAAATTTAGATCATAATATCAAAAACTAATTATAGATGAAAAGAATTGCAATAATCATCAGCTCCTTATTGTTTTTAATATGTGCACTTGGGTGGACAGTCTATATGGTTCGAAAAAACAACATTGAGAAGCAATATGTAAGTAAAGAAAGTGCTTCTGTCTTATCTATCGCAGTTGATGATTTGTTATTGGATAATATTTCCTCCCTGCTTTCAAAGGGTGATCAATCTCCTGATGTAAAGAGTAAGAAAACATGGATAAAAAGCCTTATTTTGGATGCTGGAATTTCAATTCCAGCCCGAATTTTTTTATTCAATACTGCCGCTCATAAAAATCAATTTTACGGTATTTTGGCTATAAAGAACTATGAAGATTGCTTTTCTTTTTTCGCCAACCATTATCCCAAAGGAATAAAATTCATAAATAAAGAAAAGGGTATAGTCAGTGTTATAATAGGAAAATATATCCAAATACTATTTGATCGAAATCATTTTATCTATAAGATAGCTTTAGATAACAGTTCAGAAAATGCAGATCTAGAATCTTTATTACAACATAGTCATACATGGACACAGATCGGTGATTTGAAAGGATTTGAGCACGTACTGTCAAAAAAGCATATTAACTATGTACAGAAAGACAAAAGCTTAAAAATTGAAGCATCAATTGGAAAAAATAAAACAGAAATTGATGGTGAATGGTTACTATCTCATGATA
Organism: Sphingobacterium sp. MAE; assembly: GCF_056711605.1. Classification (NCBI taxonomy): domain Bacteria; kingdom Pseudomonadati; phylum Bacteroidota; class Sphingobacteriia; order Sphingobacteriales; family Sphingobacteriaceae; genus Sphingobacterium; species Sphingobacterium sp. MAE. The sequence goes on from NZ_CM160044.1 coordinate 3,012,863, forward strand.
TAGATCAGGAATTGCAAATCAGAGCTATGGACACCACAGATCAGACGCTTGCTTTCTGGAGTCTGGTTCATCTGAAGGATATTCCTATACTTGCGCATGTAATGAACAAGTATACTGGACTTAGTGAAGCACAGTTAGCTGATGATTATTCTAATTACTTTGATTTACAAGTAAAAGCTAATCCTATCACTCAAAGGGATACTTCAATTACTTACGAATACGATGAGGATTTTAATGCTGTTGAAGCAAAAAAGATCCAAGAGCTGCGTGTACCTCATATCATACAGGCTTGGAAATATAACAAATCACTGGAAGAATCACTTCCGAATAATATGTTTTATCAATTCCATAAAATGAAAGCCGGCCAATATTTGTTACAGACAACTTCTGATAATTTGATCAATCAGATTGAGAGCAGACCCACATTATATCCTTTTTATTGTTTTATAGATTTTGAGACATGGCCAGAAGAATGGAAGTTATCTATATTTAAAAATTTGAAAGATAATAAAGTTCAGGCGACAATAATGACTACGCTACAGGATCAAAAGAAATTGTCCATAAAGGGACAAATCAATTATTAGTATAACGGAACCGAATTAATATTTTGAAGATGATACAGTGTAGAAATATACTGTATCATTTTTTTTAGAAAAAAATCTACTTTTAAATCAAAACGATAGGAAGATCTTTTTTTTTACAATTATATTAAGCTCTGGTAAAGTCTATTTATATTTGTATCATTACAATTATAAAATTAGCATCTGTTTCTATCATGAATCCTCAAGTAGATGAATATTTAAATAATAGCAAGACATGGCAAGAAGAAATGAAACTTTTGCGTAGCATTGTACTTGACTGTCAACTCATGGAAACGTTTAAGTGGAAAACACCTTGCTATACATACAACAATAAAAATGTTGTTCTGATCAATCGTTTTAAATCCTATTGCGAACTTGGCTTTTTTAAAGGTGCGCTATTAAGTGATACGTACTCACTGCTGATGCAACATGGTGAGAACTCTCAATCTTCAAGAAGTATTAAGTTTACAAATGTTGCAGATATATTGGAGAAAGAGCCTCAAATTAAAGCATATATTTTTGAAGCTATAGAAGTTGAAAAAAGTGGATTGAAAGTTGTATTAAAAGAGACTTCCGATTTTTTAGTTCCTTTAGAATTTGAACAAAAATTAAAAGCAGATCCCATATTGACCGCTGCCTTTCAGGCCTTAACTCCAGGCAGACAACGAGCATATTTACTTCATTTCGCAGCGCCTAAACAATCTAAGACTATCCAAGCACGTATTGAAAAATATATTCCACGCATCTTGAAGGGAAAAGGCTTAAATGACTGTATCTGTGGTTTATCAAAACGCATGCCTTCCTGTGATGGCTCCCATCAGCTCTTACAGTCAACCTGTATCGAAAACTAATTTTTTCAAATAAAGTATAAATTAAATTTATTCTCTTGGTATATACTCAAATTGTCGATCCTAACTTACAAAAAATAGATCAATATGTCTTTCGGGCTTGCAGTTTAGCAATAGCAAACTTAACACGAGAACTTGAAAGTCAAGAATATGCTGCTCAGAATTTTGAATTGATAAATCGAAAATTTAAATATAGAACAGCCAAAATAACACCAACAAAGACTGGGCAATTTGTCACTTTGTGGCAGCGAACGACTGCTGGGATCATCGCTCCATTCGAAATTAATGATCCTATAGACTTTTATATCATAGCAGTGCGAAAAGAATCTAATTTCGGAATTTTCATATTCCCAAAAGCTATTTTATTTCAAAAAGGCATACTTTCTGGAAATGGCAAAGAAGGGAAGCGGGGTTTTCGAGTTTATCCAAACTGGGATGTCGTTGAAAATAAACAAGCGCAGAAAACCAAAGATTGGCAAAAATTATATTTTTTACACCTACCTGAACATCAACAAATCGATCTCACAAGAGCAAAACATTTATTACAGATTTAAGTTGAGTCTTTTTAATAAATGGGTATTTTGGATAATATATTTTGAACTTTAAATAAATTATGTGTAAATTGTTAATACCATTTGTAGACATAATCGAATCATTATGCATCCATTCCGAAACAAAAACAGAGAACACACTAGTATCTATGCATATAGATGTTCTCCAGAAGTATCCTCTCACCCCTTTGTAAAAGTACAAGAAGGTGCACTTGGAAAAAACCAATTAACTTCAAACCACATTGAACTATTGGTAACGCCGATTGTCAAACCAGATGCTTTAGAACAAGTCCTATTAGAGATGAATTTACTTAAGAACAAAAATTAGCAGAGAATGATTACTTAGTGATGCTATTTCATAAAAAAAACTCCATTCATAATGAATGGAGTTTTTTATTTTATTGCAAAATCTTCTTATAAAGATGCGATTGCATTATTCAATGTTTCCGAAGGACGCATTGCTTTAGTAGCTAAATCATCATTAGGGAAATAATAACCACCGATATTTTGAGCTTTACCTTGAGCAGCAATCAACTCATCATTGATCTGCTTTTCATTTTCAGCTAATGCCTTAGCTAAAGGTGCAAATTTTGCAGCTAATTCAGCATCTTTGGTTTGCGCTGCTAAAGCTTCTGCCCAATAAGCTGTTAAATAATAATGAGACCCACGGTTATCGATCTGACCCACTTTACGTGCAGGAGACTTATCATTTGCTAAGAATTTTTCTGTAGCTACATCCAATGTTTCAGCCAAGACTAATGCTTTTGCATTATTTTGAGTTTGCGACAAGTGTTCTAAAGAAGCACCTAAAGCTAAGAATTCACCTAAAGAATCCCAACGCAGGTATCCTTCGTGCAAAAATTGCTCAATATGTTTTGGAGCAGAACCCCCAGCACCAGTCTCAAATAGACCTCCACCATTCATTAAAGGGACAATAGAAAGCATCTTTGCAGATGTACCTACTTCTAAAATAGGGAATAGATCGGTTAAGTAATCACGTAATACGTTACCCGTAACAGAAATAGTGTCTAAACCTTCGCGAATGCGATCTAAAGAAAATTTAGTTGCCTCTACTGGATTCATAACAAAAATATCCAATCCATTTGTATCAAAATCACCTAAGTATTTTTCTACTTTTTTGATAATCTCTCTATCATGAGCACGGTTTTCATCTAACCAGAATACTGCTGGTGTAGCAGACAAACGAGCACGGTTAACAGCCAATTTGACCCAGTCTTGGATTGGTGCATCTTTTGTTTGACACATGCGAAAGATATCACCTGTTTCAACCGTTTGCGCCATTAAAATATTTCCTTCATTGTCTACGACACGTATCGTACCATTTGCAGTAGCTTGGAAGGTTTTATCATGAGATCCATATTCTTCTGCTTTTTGAGCCATTAAACCAACGTTAGGAACTGAACCCATAGTGGTAGGATCTAAAGCACCATGCTCTTTACAATCTTCAATCGTTGCTTCATACACGCCTGCATAACAACGGTCTGGAATGATGGCAATCGTATCCTGAGACTTTCCTTCTTTATTCCACATTTGTCCCGAAGTACGGATCATAGCTGGCATAGATGCATCAACAATAACGTCTGAAGGCACATGTAAATTTGTAATTCCTTTATCAGAGTTGACCATTGCTAAATCCGGACCATTAGCAATAGCGGCATCAATAGCTGCTTTAACTTCTGATTCCTGTGGATTGCCTACAATTTTAGCCAATACTTCACCTAAACCATTATTTTTATTAATTCCTAAAGAATTGAACAATTCACCATACTTAGCAAATACATCTTTAAAGTAAACTTCTACGATCGCACCAAAAATAATAGGATCTGAAACTTTCATCATTGTTGCTTTTAAGTGAGCAGACAACAAAACACCATCAGCTTTGGCTGCTGCAATTGTATCTGCAACAAAACCTTTTAAAGCGGATAAGCTCATTACTGATGAATCGATTACTTCTCCTGCTTTTAATGGAGATAAACCTTTTAATTCAGAAATAGAACCATCGGTATTTACAAACTCTATTTTGAATTGTCCTTGATTTTGTACCGTAACTGATTGCTCGGTTTCATAGAAATCGCCATGAGCCATTGAAGCTACGCGAGTTTTTGAATCTGCAGACCACTCACCCATCGAATGTGGATTTGCTTTAGCATAATTCTTAACCGCCTTCGGTGCACGACGATCAGAGTTTCCTTCACGTAAAACTGGATTTACTGCAGAACCCAATACTTTGGCATACTTCGCTTTGATTTCATTTTCTTCCGCAGTTTCTGGATTGTCAGGAAAATTAGGAATTGCATAGCCTGCAGCCTGTAATTCAGCAATTGCGCCTTTTAATTGAGGAATAGAAGCTGAAATATTGGGTAACTTAATAATGTTAGCTTCTGGAGTGGTTGCCAACTGTCCTAATTCAGCTAAAGCATCAGCTACTTTCTGATCTTCGCTTAGTACATCTGAAAAGTTCGCCAAAATACGACCTGCAAGAGAAATATCTCTTAATTCAACATCGATATTAGCTGTTTTAGCGAATGCTTGTACAATAGGTAAGAATGAATAAGTCGCCAATAATGGCGCTTCATCTGTCTTGGTATAAATGATTTTAGATGACATAATTTTTTTATTGAAATCTTTTAACTTGCTTAAACAAAATTGAAATTAAAACGAACGGTTAGGTTGCTTCAAAATTCGCCTAAAGATAAGAAAATGAAATTTAAATCGCCACAAAAGGTTGAATTATGACGCTTGAAAGTAAAATATTGGCTCGACTGAATTAAATGAAAATAAAATGCCCTATATCCTATTAAATGGAAAACAGATGTGCAGACTATTTGATGATTGCTTTTATATCTTTCAATTCTAATACCTGTCTAGCTTTTTTATATGTAAAAACACTTTCCAACATCGCTTTTGCAAGTAGTTTAGTTTTAATTGGGGCATATTGTTTAAAAATGCCGACTTTATTAAGAGTGGTAATGATTTTTAAGCCGATCTTTTCACCTAAACGATCTGAATGAGGTCGCTCAATAAATCCTGGACGCAAGATAGTGAGTTGTTGAAAGCCAATGTTTTTGATTGCATCTTCTAAAGATCCTTTCATTCGATTGTAAAAGATTCGCGATTTTGCATTTACTCCGGCTGCAGATAGTAAAACGAAATGAGTAACTCCATTTTCAAAAGACATTTTCGCAAAATGAAAAGGATAGTCATAGTCAATATGCCACTGGGCTTCTTTGCTTCCTGCATCTTTTAATGTGGTTCCTAAACAAGAAAAGGCGACATCTCCCCTTACCCGATCTTGAAAAGAGAATAGCTTATCAAAGTCAACAATAATCTCTTCTAATTTATCATGATATTCAAAATAAGGACGTCGCAATAATACCCGAACTTTACTAAATCGAGGGTCCACTAATAATTGTCGAACAAGTTCTCTACCTGTCGCTCCGCTTCCACCAATAACAATTGCTACCATATGCTAAAGATAATGATTCGTGAGCTATATTTTACTATGATATTAATTACTATGGAGATATATTATGGAAGATCTTCAAACGATTAAGCGCTTTGATGACCTCGGGTGATCTCCGGTTCAAGTTGCTCAGATATGATTTTAAAAACATGAGATTAGCACGTATGGAACAATTGGAACTTTGCTCAGTCAATCTATCCACGCATGTTGACGATATAAATGATCACGCAGCCCTATCCCAATCTCCTGATTAATTTATATCGATTGAAATTTTGCTATCGGTGTACGAATACTTATGTTTGTAACTATGTCTGAAACTGAAAAAAACCCCTATCAATTGTTCAACAAAACAATTTGGTCTAATTGGAAATCTCAAGATGTAATCTGTATAAAAGTTGAAGAATTATCACAAACGAATGGGATTACATTCTTTGAACTTATTCCTGACTCTGAAATGTTAGATGCAGATACCGAAACCTTATACCCAATTGACTCAGAAGATGTTTTGGACATGTTTACGCCCGAAAAACATGTTAAATTTGTTGTACATGATATCTATATGGCAGATTTAGATGATTAACTAACGGGACTTCCAAAATTACGCTCTTTAAACAAATTTAAATTTTACATCGATTTTGTGATTACGGCTTTCTGCTTATCTGCCTGAACTATTTTTTTATAAAAGTCAACATACTCATTATATTTTTCCGGTGGATAAGTTTTATCGTTCATTTTCTGTGTTCTCTTGTAAAGGATAACACCATCCTTGAAAGTAAATGTAGCCGCATAGGTTCCAAATTCAGAGTCTATTGTAATATCTTTTGGTATAAAATCAACTTGATATCCGCTTGGTAATTCAAAATTAATTTCGTCAATGTTTTATAACGGATGTGCCTTTCATAAACATAAACAAATGATTTAGATATAGGACTTATCTCATAGTAACAATTTTCGATATCAAATAATTTAATTGCTGATGCTGCTGAATCTATTCCTGATGCATTAATCAAAAAATCTTGTGGTAGAATTTTCCCAAATTTATATTCAAGTTTTTGATTTTTTTGTGCTTGAACACAATGAACCGTCGTGATCAATAACATCACAAGAGGTAATAATAATTACTTATATGGCATTTTATTAAGAATTGGCTAGGCAAATATAAATAATAAAACGATATTTAAAGTTATTAAATATCGTTTTATTATTTAAGGTTTTCGTAAAAACTAGAAGAACCCATTAGCTATAGCTTAAATTCAATCCATCTGACGATTAAAATATAATGACTATATATAAATATATATAGCCATCAAGATAAAAAAAACGAATGATTCATCTTTTTTAAATTAACCTTATATGTAATTATTATCAAACTTATCAACTACCTGGACAAGCTAATCAGGAGATCTTGAACACCATTTTCGAAAACTTCAAGTTCTTCACGTTGCTGCAAAATAAAGCTATTCTCGTCTAACTTACCTACCACTATATCCCTTTCCTCATCACTATTATAGACCATATTCCGAAATGGATTGACATAATCTTTTGCTCTACTTGCAAATATTTCATTGACCATCCAAGTGCGATGTAAAATTGCTTCGTGTAACCAGCTTTTTAACGTTTCAATAGTTATTGTTTCCCAAGTTTCACCAGTTATTTCCAATATAGAAGCAAAAGCATGTGATCTTTTGGATTCTAAATAAGATTTACTCAAGTCATGATAATATTTATGGACATCTTCCCACTCATCAATTTTACCTGATTTGATTTCGGACATCAACTGTTCAATGGCATCTTTTTCGATCAATTGCCCTCCAATATTTTCCCACTCCAAACGTTGACTATCTTTCATTTTATCTTTTAATTGTTCGAAAGAATTATTCTTGAGAAAGTCAATGATATGAATGGATCCATAATATTGAATAAAACGTTTAAAAAGCGAATAGGCCTGTCCGACCTTCACTAGCTCTACTTTTCGCTTTGAATGCTCAAATCCACTTACCTCAATTGATGATGGTATTTCATGACTATCACCAGTTAATTTTGCCTTACCGTCAATAAGAATTTGTTCATGAGTTACATCACTCAATCTCGCATTATGATGTGAGCCGACAGCAAATTCTATTATACGTAACGAATTAAACAATTCATTCACCGTATCAGGAGCAAGTATATCATACTCCAGATATTGATTTTTCAACAAGCGCTTATCTCTACTCTCGTATTTATTACCATTGCGGATTAGCGCATACATATTATACATAAACCAATAACCTGGAATGATGATCAATTTGTCATTTTTAACATCATTATTGATTAAAGAAAAAGGAATCTGAATATCTAATTCATGGGGGAAATCTCCTTTAACTAAAAGTGTATAGGACGCAAATCTTGAATTATGTTTTAAACTGACACATAAGCCTGGCCAAAATCCTCTTCCTGCTATAATTTCTCCATCGGCTGCTCGTGAATTATGGTTTGATCCAACTGTTGCCCCTGCAGCCATATTACTTTGCCCCATAACCACAGCTGCACAAAGGAAGGAATTATTGTGGTGCTGCTCATGTGCGGGAAAAATTAAAGAATTAAGCACCTCACAGCATGAAATGGTGGAATTATCTCCCAAAAATGAATTAATAAGTCTTGCACCATATTTCAATTGTGAAAAAGATGACAAAATAAAACGTACAGCTTTAACTCCGTAAAAAATACGACAACCATAACCGACAATACCATTAACCAGCTCACAACCTTCTCCTATTTGAGTAAAGGCGTCGGGAGAAGAATTAATGGTAACATTTTTCAGTTTATTGATACCCTTAATATAGGCATCGGAGCCTATATTCACATTTTTTATATTCTGTGAATTTTTAATGATACATCTGTCACCAATGACACTATAGGAACCTCTTGTTTTTGAAAATCTTTTTTCTGTAATTTCTTTAAATCTATTTTGCAATTGCAAATCTTGCCTATTACGCGTCCAAAGATAAGCATCAGCTGCCTGCATACCGTCAAAGGGCAAAATAGATCTCACACCATTTTCATTGCATAATTCCAGTGCAATTCTTAGGTCTTCAGACTCTCCTTCTCTCAAAATACCATTTCCAAACTTTGCTGTACTGCTAGTCTCCATCTCACTGATGTTACTTAAAATAACATCATTTCCAATGATAAAGTGTGACATATATCGGACATGGTGGATAGCTACGGCATCACCTATATCACAACTCACGATCGTACTATTGTATATTCCTGACTCTAACTTTAAATTGCGATATTCCAAATAAATCGGTTCCATAGCACCGATACGAACTAATCCAAAGAAATTATTATGCCTAATCTGATGGGGTATAAATGGATCACAGACCAATATATGTTCCCAACTATCCGCTCTGTTGCCATTTTCGATTAAAACAACAATCTCTTCTAATGTTAAGCTTCTATAATCAGATCTCGCATTTTGCTCAAACCGCTGATGATTTTCATCCTTTCCTTTAGGAATAAAAGCTGGGGGAATGAAATCAAAACCTAGGCGAACAATATTACCTTTTTTTATTTGACTCATATTTTTTATTCAACGGTCACTGATTTCGCCAAATTTCTAGGCTTATCTACATCTTGATTTCGTTCTACTCCAATATAATAAGAAAGTAATTGTAAAGGAATCACAGACAGTATAGGTGCTACAATCTCATCGGCTTCAGGAATTTCGATATAATCTTCCGCTAATTGTTTAGACACTTCATCTCCTTCTGTAATAACAGCAATCACATGTCCTTTTCTTGCCTTTACTTCTTGGATATTGCTGACAATTTTTTCATGATAGCGATCCTTAGTTGCAACAAAAACAACAGGCAAATTTTCGTCTACCAATGCAATAGGTCCATGTTTCATTTCAGCAGCAGGATATCCCTCGGCATGGATATACGTAATCTCTTTTAATTTTAAAGCACCTTCCAAAGCTATCGGAAAATTATAGCCTCTTCCTAAGTATAGAAAATCACGAGCATCTTTATATTTGCGAGCTATTTCTCTAATCTTTGGAATTTGGCTATCTAAAATCGCTTGTACTTTATCAGGAACAGCATTTAATTCATTTAAAAGATGTGCATACTGATCGTCGTCAATAGACTTTTTGATATGTGCTATTTTAAGAGCGATTAACTCTAAAACTGTCAACTGTGCTGTAAACGCTTTGGTACTTGCAACTCCTATTTCAGGTCCCGCATGTGTATAAGCACCTGCATGAGATAATCGAGCGATAGATGATCCCACTACATTGACTACACCTAAGATAATTGCCCCTTTACTTTTTGCATTTTCCAAAGCGACTAATGTATCTGCAGTTTCACCACTTTGTGATATGGCTAAAATAACATCCCCTTCGTTAATTATTGGATTTCTATAACGAAACTCTGAAGCATACTCCACTTCAACATTGATTCTGCAAAGTTCTTCAATTAAATATTCAGCGACTAAACCAGCATGCCAGCTTGTACCACAAGAAACAATGACTATACGGTTAGCTTTACATATTTGTTCTGCATACTGTTCAATACCACTTAATGTAATCGTCAATTTATCTAAATCTAATCGACCACGCATAGAATCAAAAATAGCTTGAGGTTGTTCCATGATCTCCTTTAGCATAAAGTGATCGTATCCTCCTTTTTCAATAGCAGCTAACTCCAAGTCTAATTTTTGTACATATGGTGTGACACGCTCATTTCCTATATTTTTAAGTATAAGCTCATCAGGTTTCACAATTGCCAACTCATAATCATTGATATAAACAACTTCATTGGTATATGCTAACATTGGTGAAGCATCAGAACCAAGAAAATGCTCACCTTTTCCAATACCAATTACCAATGGGCTTCCCTTTCTTGCTGCTATAATCGTTTCAGGATGTTCGGGTTCTATCAATAAGATGACGTATGCTCCTACAACTCGCTTTAAAGCAATTCGGACAGCTTCTTCTAAGCTACATGCATTATTTTTCTTTATTTCAGCAATAAAATATAATAACACCTCAGTATCCGTATCACTTTTAAATTCGTATCCCTTACTTAACAATTCATTTTTAATCGTTTGATAATTTTCTATGATACCATTGTGAATCATGGCTATTTGGCCATCTGGAGTGTAATGTGGGTGAGCATTCTTATCCGAAGGTTCTCCATGCGTAGCCCATCTGGTATGTCCAATAGCTGTATGTGAACTCACATCATGGTCGGCTACAACGGCTTCTAAGTTTGCTACCTTTCCTGCTTTTTTAAAAACATGAAGTTTATTTTGTTGCACGATTGCTATTCCAGCACTATCGTACCCACGATATTCAAGCCTTTTAAGTCCGTCAAGAACGATTGAAAATGCTTGACGAGGACCTGTATAACCAACTATTCCACACATAATTTATTATTTAAGTTAATATTAAAATGATTGGTTCAAAATTAGCATTATTTTTCATGCAATCGATTGTTTCAAATAATTTTATGAAAATTTAACATTAATGGAATGTGAATAATATTAAAATGGAAAGGCCCTGCATGCAGGGCCTTTCCATTTTAATGAAAGTTATTTATAACTAGTGCTTCGTAGACATTTCATCTACATAATCGTCACTAGGAATGTAATCAGCGACCATCTCTGCTTCATAATCTATTTTCTCATGGTTTCCTAATCTTCTTTGAATTCCATCAAAAATTGAATACACCACTGGCACAATAATCAACGTTAAAAATAATGATGATAATAATCCACCGATAATGACAATGGCAATACCCCGGTTCATATCAGCACCGTCTCCTTGTGCCATAGCAATAGGAACCATACCGATAACCATCGCAATTGTCGTCATTAATATCGGACGTAAACGAGCATGATTTGCCGCAATTAGTGATTCATAGGTTGTAAACCCTGCATCTTTTTTATGATTGGCAAAATCAACCAACATGATGGCATTTTTAGCTACTAGACCGATTAACATAATAATACCTAAAATCGTAAAGATATTTAAAGTCTGATTTGTCAATGCTAACAATAAGAATGCTCCAATGAATGATAATGGAATCGAGAATAAGACAATAAATGGTGTTGCAAAACTATCATATAAGGCTACCATAACAAAGTACACTAAGATAATAGATGCTAATAATGCGATTCCTAAAGTACCAAATCCTTCTTGTTGATTCTCCATGTTACCTCCCCACTTGAAAGATACACCCGGTTTCAATTTTAGTTTTTTAAATTCAGTTTCCCACTCTGTTGCAATAGTACCAGCGGGCTTTCCTACTACTTGAGCTTGAACAGAAACAGAAGGTGACTTATCTCGACGTTCTAATAAAGTCGGTCCTGAACCATATTCGATATCGGCAAACTGCTCTAATGTGATTGATTCTCCTTTAGCATTTATAAACTTCAAGTTTTTAACATTGTCCATACTCGTTCTACCCGATTCATCATAACGAATGTTAATATCATACTCGGTATCGCCAGCACGGTATTTTGTATCCGTATTACCCGAAAATGCCGTTTGCATAGTTGCACCCACAGTAGCAACATTTAATCCTAAAGCATTCATTTTATCACGGTTCAACTGTACATTAATTTCTGGATTACCATCTTCGGAAGTCAACTTCACTTCTGTCGCTCCAGAGACATTGCGTAACAATGCAGCAGCTTTATCAGCAAATTCTAAAGCGTCTTTTTGCGATGAGGCTATAACTGTTAAGTTTAATGGGGCTTGCTCAGCTCCCATGATACCGATAGAAACTGTTTTCACTTTGGCACCAACGAGATGATTTTCCATTTCTCTCTTTAATTTCGCGGCATACACTTTTGTAGGCTCCAATTTATTATGACCATCCTTCAAATAGATTTGCATTTCAGACTTATATTTTGTTCCAGATGTACCTGCCATCATACCATCGGAGGCCTGCCCTACTGTAGTAATCACACGTTCAATTTCTGGTCTTCCAGCTAAGTATGATTCTGCCTTTTGAGTCATAAAATTTGTCTGTTCGACCGAAGCATCTTTATTAAGCTCCAGCTGCAGATAAAATTCTCCCTTATCATTACCTGGAAAGAAATCAGTTCCGATATAACCCATCACCAATAAACTAATTGATGCGGCAAACATAATAATCGTCACAACGAGCGTAACAACTTTATTCCATCTATTTTTTAACGACCACTCTAAAATTCCAGAAATCCAATGGGTCAATTTCTGTAAGCCTGCTTCAAATTTTTCTAAAATTCGACCAAAGAAAGTCGCGTTACTGATATGTGATAATTTTCCGAAACGCGAATACAACCAAGGTACCACTGTAAAGGATACCAATAATGATATTAAGGTCGCAAATATCACGGTTACACAAAACTGGCGAAGAATATCGGATACTAAACCCGATGATAGCGCGATTGGTAAAAATACAACTACAATAACCAATGTAATTGCGGTTACAGTAAAGCCAATCTCTGCGGCTCCATCATATGCGGCACGGATTTTACTTTTGCCCATCTGCATATGACGGTGAATATTTTCAATAACAACAATCGCATCATCCACCAAAATACCTACCACTAATGACAAGCCTAATAAAGACATTAAATTAAGGGTATATCCCATCACATAAAGTCCAATAAAAGTAGCAACCAAGGAAAGAGGAATGGCCACAACAGCGATAAAGGCATCACGTAAACTATGTAAGAAAAATAACATGATAAAACCTACTAATGCCACAGCAATCATTAAATCGTGCATGACATTACTTGCTGCATTAATCGTATATTCTGTTGAATCACTCGCTACGTCAATTTTAATATTTTGTTCCTTATAGTCTTTTTCAATAACGCCAAGAGTCTCTCTAACAAGTTTAGATACTGCAACCGCATTGGCGTCAGATTGTTTAAAGACTTGCATCAAAATTGTGTTCTTTTGATCGATACGGGCTATTTTCTCAATATCTTTTATACCATCTTGCACATCAGCGACATCACTCAAACGAATTGATACACCAGAAGGAGTTGTTATCGGAAGATTGCGCATTTGATCTAAGGATGTAAATTTACCTGAGAGGCGTATGGTTGTCTGATTGTCTCTAGACTTGATACTACCAGTTGGGAAATCTAAATTAGAAGATGCTATGATTTTTTGAACATCACTTATTGTCAATCCATATCCTTCTAATTTTTCAGGATTTGCACTTACTTGAATTTCACGTTCTTCTCCCCCTGTTAGATCTACTTTTGCAACACCTAAAATGCGGGCAAAAACAGGTTGAATTTTTTGATCTAATAGATCATACAATTCTTTTTCTGAAAGACTGGATGTTACGGAAAGGTTCATAATCGCCACATCGTCTAGAGAGAACTTACTCAAAGATGGAGTTTTTGCATCTTCGGGTAAATCGTTAATAACCGCATTAATCTTACGTTGCGCATCAGTCAAAAGAAAATTGACATCTGCCCCAGTGTTTAAAGTAATCATCACGACCGAAACGCTTTCCATCGATTTTGTTTCGATCTTTTTCACATTTTCCAAAGATGATACCGCATCTTCTATTACTTTTGACACAGAAGTTTCCACTTCTGATGGTGCAGCACCTGGATAAACGGTCTGTACTGTGATCACATTCACATCAAATTTAGGAACTAATTCGTACCCTAAATTCAAATACGATCCGATACCACCAATAGTCAATAATAAGAATATGACTATGATAATACTCGGCCGCTTTATAGATATTTCAGAAATTTTCATTTAAAACTTGCGTTAATTATTTAATGATTTCTACAGCAGTACCATCCAATAAATTGATCTGTCCTGTCGTAATGACTTGCGCACCACTTTCAATACCTGAAATGATTTCGACTTGATCTCCAAATACTCTTCCCGAAGTCACTTTAGTTAAAACAGCTTTACCATCTTTGACCACAAAAACTTGATTTGAACTCACACTACCGACGAAAGCATCTCTTGGAACAACTAAAGCATTAGCGGTTTGTTCATCTCCAAAATATGCAGTACCGTACATACCCGCTTTTAAATCATTTGCCGCATTATTATTAATTTCCAGCTCTACAGGGAAATTTAGGCTTCCGTCTGCCTTAGGGGCAATAAATGTAACTTTACCCTGAAATGTTTTATTGGATAAAACCGCAGACTCTACCTTTATACTTTGTCCTAATTTCACAAACCCGATGTTTTTCTCATCTACATTTACCTTCAATTTCAAAGAAGATACATTGACAATTTCAAACATTTCATTTCCTGGGCTTACATATGAACCAGGTTCTATACTTCTTTTATTGACGATACCCGCAAAAGAAGCTTTTACGTTAACATCAGAGGCTGTGATCTGTGAAGATCGCAAATTGTTTTTTGCATTTTCAAGTTGCAATTTCATTTGATCTAACTGTTGTTTCGTAACACCGCCAGTAGCATATGCGCTTTCAAATCGAGCCACTTCATTCTTTGCATTTTCATATACTGCTTTTGCATTGCTAACACTTACATTTTGTTTATCTCCGACGATAACTGCTAACGTTTGTCCAACCTTAACGTAAGCCCCCTCATCCACAAGTACACGAGCAACTTGTCCTGCAACTTCTGAAGAAAGTTTCACCTCTTGCTTGGGAAGAAAAGTACCGTTCGTTACATATACCGTATTAACATCTTTAAAACCAGCCTCAGCAATACGAACTGCAACAGCCGCATTCTTTTGTGCTACAACAGCCGTTTGTGATTCATTTTCTTTTTTATTCTTTTTCAACACGTACATAATACCTGCTAATGCAGCAATAATTATGACTCCCGTTATTAATATCTTTTTCATATATGTTGGTTACTATTTGCTATTTAATAATGTGTTTAATTCCCCTTTTGCTTTAACAAGCTGTATCTCTGCAACTTTATAATTTAACAATGAAGTACTCAAATTATTCTGTGCATCAGCATAAGCATTCTCTGCATCCAATAAATCTGTAAGTGTTGCTAGTCCATTTTTGTAGTTGTTTTGAGTGTTATCCAAAACTTCTTTTGCCAGTTTTACGTTTGCTCGATTACTATTTATTGTTAGTAGACTATTTGTAATTTGCGATCTCGCATTTTCATTCGCTAAGCTCAAAGCTAACTTAGTATCCTCTAAATCCACTTGAGCTTGTTTCAATTGAATAGTAGCTTGATTAATTTTAGCTTTAGTTTCTCCACCGTTAAATATTGGAATTGATAGGTTTAAGCCTAGAGCTGAAAAACCAGATTTACTTGTCGCGTTACCAAAAAGAGGTAGTCTTTCTCCGATTCCCATATAACCTATATTACCCGAAAATGAAAGATTGGGATAATATGCAGCTTTCATGGCATCACGATTTAGTTCTAGAAGTTGATTCTGCTTTTCCAATAAACGTACTTCTGTTCTTGATGATAAATTTGAAGCAGCCAAATCTGCTGTTGCAGGATTGATCTCAAATGTTTCATTAGGAAGTTTAATATCTTGTTCCATTGGCATACCAATAGCAAACTTTAAGGCATTTTCTTTCAATTCTAAAGCATTGACCAAAATTTGGCGATTTGCTTTTAAATTGTTGACAGCGACACTAGTTCGATCTAAATCGATCTTCTTTCCTAAGCCGGCTTCCACTAAACCAGCGATTACATCCCTTGTTTTGATCGTACTATTTAGATTATTATCCACTGTTTGAAGCTGCAGTTGGGATTGAAAAACATCGTAGTAGGCATTTGCAACCTTCTCGATTAATTGTTCATCCGATAAGTCTTTATTAATAACATAAAATTCTTTAGTGGTCTTCGCTGCTTTTAATCCTGTAAATAAAGATTGATTAAATAATTGTTGGCTTACATTAAGTGTAGAAGTAGCTTGCCATGGTTGGCCAAACTTTATAAACATTAATGACGAAGTACCATCCGCCTGAGTCATAGCAATTGCATTTTCCTGAATCATAGGATTATAAGTTAAAGCTCCGGATCCCGTGATCTGCGGTAAAGCGCCTGCTCGAACTTCATCAATCTTATATTGGGCATTTTCCAAATCAAGTGTCGATTTTTTTGCCTCCGCTTTGTTTTCAAGCGCATATTTAAGTGCCTGATTCAGCGTTAAAATTTCTTGCGCATGCAAGAAATTAACTGAAAACAAAGCTGCTAATAGCACCCCTACTATTCTTATCTTTTTCATTTTTTATAATTGTTCGAAATCTTATTTAACTTTTAAACCATTGAATATTAACAAAGTTGCCTCTTTTTGTTTTTGCAGAACATCACCAACATTACATTGTGTTGGAATACCAGTAAATACATCGCACAGTATACCCACTAGCCCAATACTCTTCATAATGTATACATATATTTCACTTGCCTTATTTACATCTTCAACTGCTACTTCCTTATTATCCACTCCTTTTTGAAATAATTTAGCTACTTGGACAATTTCTTTTTCATGAATTTCACGCATCAAAGTTTGTAATGAAGCGCCTTTTATCCATTCCATATTTTCATTCATATGCAACATGTAATGCTGCTCAATGAAAGATGATTTTAATTCCAATAGGGCTAAAACAAGATCAATAATTGATGAAGTAGACTTCTCAATCAATTCTTGCTCCAATTTTCTGAAATCATCTGTAACAGCTAGTATAACATCATGAATCAAAGCCGTTTTTTCGGGGTAATAATAATAAAGATTTGCTTTTGTAATCTTGACATCCTCTGCTATCTCATTCATAGTGGTTTTTGAAAAACCATAGTGCGCAAATCTTCGTATAGCCGCGGCAATAATCAGGTCTTTTTTATTATCAGTGTTTGACGACATATTTGATTCTAAACTTTTGACTTTATATAAAATTTGGTCAAATATACAAAAAGGTAAAATTTTTTGCAATTAATTTGTCAGTACATCGTCAATTTTATAAAATAAAAAAAGTGTACACCTTATGACATACACTTTCCGTTATTTAAATTTTCCGAATTAGAATGTAATACTATTTTGGAATTGCTTTAAAAATTTACGTTTATCTAATTTATAAAGTCTAGCAGCACGATAAGCAACTCCTTTTTGGACTTCATCTAATTCCTTTAGAAAACCATAATTAATCATCTTTTTTCTAAAATTTCTTTTATCCAATTCCCTCCCTAAAATACTTTCATAGACTAATTGTAACTGAGTTAGGGTAAATTTATCTGGCAAAAGTTCAAAAGCAATAGGTGTATTCGCGATTCGCCGACGTAACTTTTCAACACTTTGCTTTAAAATAGTGCTATGATCAAACGCAAGATCAGGCACTTTGTTTAATGGAAACCACTTTGCCTGTCTCATATACGAGGTCACGGGCTTTAACTTAATTTTTGTCTTATCAAGTTGGAGGAGAGCATAGTAAGCTACGGTTAATATCCTTCCTTGCGGGTGTCTTTTTAGACCTGCGAAGGCATATAATTGATCCAAAAACACATCCTTAAGGCCGGTGTTTTCATACAGTATTCGCTTCACGGCATCTTCCATTTCCTCATCATTATTAACAAAAAATCCAGGAAGCGCCCACCAATCCTTAAAAGGATATTCATTTCTCTCTGTTAGTAAAACATGAAGTTCCCCTTCATAAAAACCAAAAATGACACAATCGACTGTAAATGTAGTATACAAAACTTTTCTAATTTATTATATTTACTTAAACCAATGAGTTGAATATGTAGCTTATGCCATAAAGTTAATAATATTACCTCAATTTTATCAAAACAAAAAAATAAAAAATAATTTCAATAGTGTAAAAAATACACTATATTCGTAAAACCTAAAATTTTTGACAGTGGTGAATATTAAAAGAATCGGAGTTTTTACATCAGGCGGAGACGCTCCAGGCATGAATGCTTGCATTCGAGCAGTAGTCCGCACAGCATTATACGAAAAATTAAGTGTTACTGGAATATACCAAGGATATCAAGGTATGTTAGACAGTAATTTTACAGAAATGACATCTCGCTCCGTAAGTAATATCATTCAATTAGGAGGCACGATCTTGAAAACAGCAAGATGTCTAGAATTCAAAACCAAAGAAGGAAGAGCAAAAGCATATGAAAATATCAAAGCTGCAGGTATTGATGCTCTAGTAGCTATTGGTGGCGATGGTACTTTTACAGGTGCTGAATATTTCTCAAAAGAATATGATATCCCCGTGATTGGTATACCGGGAACAATCGATAATGATCTATATGGGTCTGATTTTACACTAGGTTATGATACGGCTACCAACACAGTAATTGAAGCGATCGATAAGATTAGAGATACAGCTGCTTCTCATGAAAGGTTATTCTTCATCGAAGTAATGGGGCGCGATTCAGGTTGTATAGCTTTGAATGCTGGCATAGCAGGTGGTGCAGAAGCAATCTTACTACCTGAAAAAGAAACTGCCATTGATGAATTAATTGATCATTTATCTGCTGCTGATGGACGCGGCAAAAAATCTTCCTCCATTGTGATTGTTGCAGAAGGTGATCATAATGGTGGTGCATACAACGTTGCGAAAAAAGTCAAAGAAAAATTTGATTATTATGACACAAAAGTTAGTATCTTAGGGCACTTGCAACGCGGTGGTTCTCCTTCAAGTTTTGATCGGGTATTGGCTAGCCGTTTAGGTTTTGCTGCTGTAAAAGAGTTATTGAAAGGAAACAATCGCATTACAGTTGGTGTCAGGGGAAACGAAATCGTTACCACACCTTTAGAAGAAGCTATTAATAATAAAGAATACAAATTAAGTGCTGATATGCTAGAACTTGTTCAAGTATTGGCTATCTAGACTAAAGAAACGAATTCAGATGATTGCAGTAGTCTACAGTGGTTCAAAATTTGCAGATTGGAGGTTAGCCGACAAAGGTCGGGTGATCACTGGTTTTCGGACTAGTGGTATTAACCCCTATTTACAGGATGAAAGATATATTGCACAGCTTCTAAATAAGAATACCAATCTTATTAATAATGCTGAAAAAATTAAACGTATCTATTTTTTTGGCGCAGGGTCATCTTCTCCTGAACGTAAAAATAAAATCAAGGCTGTATTCGAAAAATTCTTTATCAATGCTAAAGTAAAAGTTGAACATGATGTGATCGCATCGGCAATTTCAACTTTTGGTGATGAAAAAGGAATCATTGGCATTATTGGAAGTGGTTCAAATGCTGCTTTCTACACGGGAAAAAAAGTAATCCCTAATAACTATGGTCTGGGTTATATTTTAGCTGATGAAGGATCGACAAATTGGACTTCCAGGTTATTACTTAAACACTATTTAACAGATACCCTTCCTCAGGATTTACAAGACAAACTGTTGAATAAATTTGCCATTGATAGAAAAATAATTTTAGAGAAGGTGTACAATTCTCCACAACCGACTATTTTTCTTAATTCATTCTCCGACTTTGTTTTAGAAAATAAAAATCATCCTTTCATCATTCAGATTGTGAAAAATGGATTTCGCTTATTTCTGAAAACTTTCATCAAGCCGCTATATAAAGAACATCCTGATAATGACATCAATTTTACAGGCTCTGTAGCTGCAAATTTTGAAGACCTTTTAAAAGAGGTTGCAACAGAAGAATTTAATATATCAATAGGAACAATTATTAAAGAACCTATTCATAATCTTATCAAGTATTATATCAATAAAAATTAATAATATGAAAATTGGAATTAACGGATTTGGCCGTATTGGTCGTTTAGCATTCAGAGCTGCGGTAAATCGTCCAGATGTTGAAGTTGTTGGTATCAATGACTTAGTCGAGCCAGATTATATGGCGTATATGTTGAAATACGATTCAACACATGGTAAATTTGATGGTACTGTAGAAGTTGTTAACGGAAACTTAGTTGTTAACGGAAAAACAATTCGTGTTACTGCAGAAAAAGATCCAGCAAACTTAAAGTGGAATGAAGTTGGTGCAGAAGTTATTATCGAGTCAACTGGTTTCTTCTTAACACAAGAATTAGCTCAAAAACACATTGATGCTGGTGCTAAAAAAGTAGTTATGTCAGCTCCTGCAAAAGATGATACACCTACTTTTGTAATGGGCGTTAACCATAAAGAATTAAAAGCAGACCAACACATCGTTTCTAATGCTTCTTGTACTACAAACTGTTTAGCACCGGTTGCTAAAGTGTTAAATGACAAATTTGGAATTGTAGAAGGTCTAATGACAACTGTACATGCTGTAACTGCAACTCAAAAAACAGTTGACGGTCCATCAGCAAAAGACTGGAGAGGTGGACGTGGTGCTTACCAAAACATCATCCCTTCATCTACAGGTGCTGCTAAAGCAGTAGGTTTGGTTTTACCTGAATTAAAAGGTAAATTAACAGGTATGTCTTTACGTGTTCCTACTGCAGACGTTTCTGTTGTTGATTTAACAGTACGTTTAGAAAAAGCTGCCTCTTATGAAGATATTAAAGCTGCTATGAAAGAAGCTTCAGAAGGTGAATTAAAAGGTATCTTAGGTTATACTGAAGATGAAGTTGTTTCATCTGACTTCTTAGGTGATGCACGTACATCTATCTTTGATGCTAAAGCTGGAATTTCATTGAATGATCACTTTGTGAAAGTTGTATCTTGGTATGACAATGAGTGGGGTTATTCAAACAAAATTGTTGACTTGGTTCAAGAAGTAGGTAAATTAGGTTAATCCTGAATAACACAATAGAAAAGGGCTTTTAATAATTATTAAAAGCCCTTTTCTATTATTTTCTTATTTTTCGGCTATAATTGATCGATCAAGATGGACATAACCACCATCTACATGTATCAATTGCCCTGTCGTATGACTTGATTTATCAGACAAAAGAAATAATGCAGTATGTGCAATTTCTTCTGCGGTAGTCATTCTGTGCTCCAAAGGTATACGATCAGTAATTTTCTTTAAAGTCTCTACAGGATTGTCTAAAGTTTGTATCCATGTATCATATTGTGGTGTAGCACATTCTGCAACCACTACGGCATTGACACGAATTTGATATGGAAGCAGTTCGACTGCCCATTCTCGCGTTAATGCATTCCGACCTCCATTAGAAGCGGCATATGCAGATGTATTTCCTTGACCTGTCTCAGCAGTCTTTGAAGTAATATTGACAATACTTCCTTTAGATACGATCAAAGCATCCAAAGCATGATGAGCCATTAAATAATAATGAATAAGATTTTTATGTAAAGAGGAAACAAATTTCTCGTAATTTCCAGATGCCAAACCTACCCCATCATTCACACCTGCATTATTGACCAAACCATCAATGCGGCCAAAACGATCAAGTGTTTCTGCAACTGCAATTTCACAATCTTTTGGATCAGAGAGTTCAGCTTGCACCGCATATGCCTGCTGACCAAGAGCCTCTACTTCTTGTTTAACCAG
The DNA here is from genome assembly GCF_056711605.1 of Sphingobacterium sp. MAE. Classification (NCBI taxonomy): domain Bacteria; kingdom Pseudomonadati; phylum Bacteroidota; class Sphingobacteriia; order Sphingobacteriales; family Sphingobacteriaceae; genus Sphingobacterium; species Sphingobacterium sp. MAE. The sequence continues at coordinate 3,034,727 of NZ_CM160044.1, forward strand.
ATTATTATCCACTTGTCGACGGCCAACAATCACAGGGATAGCACCTTCTTGAGCTAGACCCAAAACAATTGCCTTACCAATCCCCTTTGCTCCTCCTGTAACTATGATAACTTTATCTTTTAGATTTAGATTCATATTATAAATTATAAATTGTAAATGCGTTCATTCCCCAAAACGCTTCTTGTTCAACTGTAGTAAATGCTTCTAATTTAGATTCCACAATGGCAACACTTTCTTCATAAGAAGCAGCTAATAAGCATACCGGCCAATCTGAACCAAACATAATACGATGCTTACCAAAAGTATCAAATACATGACCTAAATATTGGCTAAAGTCATCCAAACGCCAACTTGACCAATCGGCCTCAGTCGCCAAACCTGAAACTTTACAACTCACATTTGAAAAAGCAGCTAACTCTTCAATGAATAATGCCCACTCTTCAAATTCGCGTGATTTTATTGGAGGTTTAGCGATATGATCCAAAATAAATACTTGATCTGGATTACTTTGAACACATCTTAAAGCAGCATCATAATGACGAGGTCTGATTAATAGATCATAAGTATAACCATACTTTGATAAAAATTCAATGCCTTTAAGAAAATGATCCCGTATTAGAAAGTCGGGATCCTCTTCTCCTTCCACAACGTGTCTAAAACCCTTAATAAGTGATTCATCTTTATATTGATGCAATCGCTCATCAATATTACCCGCACGTAAGTCCACCCAACCAATCACACCTTTAATAAATGGATATTGTTTTGCTTGTTGTACTAAAAACTTAGTTTCTTGATCGGATTGATCTGCTTGTACAGCAATACAACCGTCAAATTCATTTTTTTTCTAAAATAAATTTTAGATCTAATGGAAGAAAATCCTTTTTTAAAACCTGCATTTTATTCGTAATCCAACTATGACGACTGGGGTCATATTGCCAAAAATGTTGATGAGCATCTATACGCATAAAAATGAGATTAATGACGAGAATAAGCGATGACTTCTTGGCGCGATTCCCCTAACCCATCAGCCCCCAATTCAATGATGTCACCAGCCTTTAGATATATAGGAGGATTAAAGCCTAGGCCAACACCTGCTGGTGTTCCTGTAGAAATTACGTCTCCTGGTAATAATGTCATAAATTGAGATACATAACTCACAATAAATGGAACAGAAAAAATTAAATTTTTTGTACTGCCATTTTGATACATCTGACCGTTAACTTTCAACCAGATATTGACATTATTAATATCCTTAATTTCATCTTTAGTAGCCAAATATGGTCCCATAGGTGCAAATGTATCACAACCTTTTCCTTTGTCCCATGTCCCACCGCGCTCTAATTGATATTCACGTTCCGAAACATCGTTGTGAAGCACATAACCTGCTATATAATCTAGACCATCAGATTCATCTACATACGAAGCTTTTTTACCTATCACAATACCAAACTCTACTTCCCAATCAGTTTTTACAGAACCCCGTGGTATCATCACCTGATCGTAAGGACCTGATAAAGAAGTAGTCGATTTCATAAAGATGATAGGTTCTGCAGGTATTGCTGCACCAGTCTCTTCTGCATGATCTTTATAATTTAATCCAATACAAACGATTTTTGAAGGTCTTGCAAAGGGAGCTCCAATTCTTTCTGTATCAGCTACAGGAATTAATTTACCTGAATTTGCTTTTACAAATTCCTCTAAAGAAGCTAAACCGTCATTTTCAAAAAATGACTCGTTATAATCACCACCAAAAGCCGAGGTATCGTAATTTATACCATCGATTTGCACACCTATCTTCTCTTTCCCTTGCTCTCCAAAACGTATTAATTTCATATCTTTAAACTTTTATTATAAACCCTGACTTCAAAAGCCTCTCCATTATTTTAATCTTAATTATTCAATTTAATAAAACCACCATCAATGGGATAATCATTTCCAGTGATAAAGCCGGCATCATCGCTACATAAAAACAAAGCCAACTTTGCAATTTCTTCTGGTTGTGCCATCCGGCCTATCGGTTGGCTCTTTGATAATTTTTCAAAAATTTCAGCTTCCTGCCCTGGATAATTTTTACTAATGAACCCATCTACAAATGGTGTATGCACACGGGCAGGAGAAATACTATTGCAACGAATTCCATCAGCCATATAATCACGTGCAACAGAAAGTGACATGGCAAAAATGGCACCCTTGCTCATTGAATAAGCAAAACGATCGCTAATACCTACCCAAGCAGCAATCGATGCTAAATTCAAAATAGCTCCACCCCCATTTTCTTTCATCTTTGGAACAACTGCATAGAGCACATTATAAGCACCTTTAACATTTACATTAAATACTCTTTCAAAATCTGCTGTTGTACAATTTTCTAATTTTCCTACATGTGCTATGCCTGCGTTATTGACTAAGATATCAATTTTACCTATGCTATCTACTATGGCTAAAACGTCTTCTTGAATACTTACATTACAACTATGGACAAATCCTTGTCCTCCACCAGATAATATCTCAGCAACAACTTCTTGTGCTCCTTCCACATTTAGATCCAAGATATGAACGGTAGCACCTTCTGCAGCAAAGAGCAAACTTATGGCACGTCCAATTCCACTTCCACCACCAGTTATTATAGCGACCTTATTTTTTAATTTTGACATATTGTTGTGTTTATCATAATAATTTTCAATCAGGAAAAAATTGCTGCTCGAAAATATAACTTTTCAAATGGTATCTTTTTTAAAATTTCAAATTGTATATTACATATAAGGCAATCTGATAGCTCATCCTATCTTATAAAGATACACCCCTCCTCCATGGAATAAAATCATCCTGACCCAAGAGAACTGCTTTAGGAGTTACCTCACCACTCGCTACTTGAATCACATAATCTAAAATGCGATGAGCAGCTTCCTCAATGGACTCATCTCCTTCGATAATTGTTCCACAATTCAGATCTATGATATCAGACATTTTCTCAAATGTTTTAGTATTTGTAGATAATTTTACTACTGGAGTAATAGGATTTCCAGTTGGTGTACCCAATCCGGTCGTAAATAGAACAATATTAGCACCAGCAGCGACTTCTGCCGTAGTACTCTCAACATCATTGCCCGGAGTGCATAAAAGATTTAAACCTGGTTTATTGGCCAATTCGGGATAATCAATTACTGCTGTTACAGGAGATGTTCCACCTTTCTTTGCTGCCCCAGCAGATTTTATAGCATCGGTAATAAGTCCATCTCGTATATTTCCGGGAGAAGGATTCATATAAAAACCAGATCCATCTGCTTCTGCTTTTGCATTATATACGCGCATCAACTGCATAAATTTGTCCGCAGTAGCTTCATCTATACAACGATCACTAAGCTCTTGCTCTACACCACAGAGCTCAGGGAATTCCGCTAAAATAACAGACCCGCCCAATGTCACCAACATATCAGAAAGATAACCTAAAGCTGGATTAGCAGATATACCAGAAAAACCATCTGATCCCCCACACTCTAATCCAATACATAATTTATCCAAAGAAGCAGGCTTACGTGAATATTTATTCGCTTCCATCATTCCTGCAAAAGTTGATTTAACAGCTTTTTGCATTAGCTCCTTTTCAGTACCTTCTTTTTGTTGTTCAAAAATATACAAAGGCTTGTCGAACTGTGGATCTCTTTTTGCGATTTCAGCTTGCAAAATCGAAGCTTGAGCATGTTGACAGCCTAAGCTCAGAATAGTAGCTCCAGCTACGTTTGGATGCGTCACATAACCCGCTAGCAGTCCACATAGTGCATCTGAATCCATTCTTGTACCACCACATCCCATTTCATGATTTAAAAATTTAATACCATCTACATTTGCAAATAGTCTTTGATCGCTAGTTTGATCAACCGAAGCGCTCAAATCTTGAGCGATAATTTGCGATACATCAGCACCCGACTGATACAAGCGTATCAACTCGTCCACCTCCGCACTATAATCATTAGCTTTAATTTTATATCCGAGCTTTTCTTCAAAAGCGCTTTTTAAAGTCAAAACATTTCTATTTTCACAAAAAACCAATGGAATCACTACCCAATAATTAGCAGTACCAACAGCTCCATTAGAACGATGAAAACCATTGAAAGTCCGATCTTTAAAAACACTAACATCTGGTTTATTCCAAGAAGTGTTTCTTTTACTTAATTTAAAATCATCTGCAGCATGTCTTAAATTCAACGTTGATATTAATGATCCTGTTTTTAAATCACAATTTACCTTTCCTACCAATACCCCATACATATAGATATCATCATCCTTAAACAATGGATGAATGGTAAACTTATGTTTAGCAGCAACATGCTCCAATAATGCGAAACTTTTATTATCCCATTCAATCACTGTGCCTTGAGGCAAATCTTGTAAAGCCACCAACACATTATCACTTGGATGAATCTGCAAATACGTTTTCTTATCCTTTATCATCTTATTTTTTCAATTCGAATATCTTATTCATTAATACCCATTTTTCATTTTCTTTTCCACCTGGAATAGCACTTTGATATTTCCACATTAATTGCTCCCATTCCTGCACCTTGGGATTATTCGTATCCATATGTGCTTTTTTCTCAAAAGAAAAAGAGTCATCTACCTCCATAATCATAAATAATCGATTCTCAAATCTAAAGATTTGCATTTTTGTGACTCCAGCCTCTAATATCGATCGTTCAATTTCCGGCCATACGGCACGGTGATAGTTTTCATATTCCATTATAAGCTTTGGATCATTGACTAAATCCAAAGCAAACGTATACTGTTTGATATTACTAATATTATTCATGAGTAGAATTTACAATTTGATTATTTGATTTTCTATTTGCTAATGCAAATAACAATACCACGACAAAACAGATTAAGGGCACCCAGTATCCAAGCTGGAGATCTCCGGTTTTATCTGAAATTAACCCCAATATTGGAGGTAGCGCTGCTCCGCCTACAATTGACATAATGATTAGACTCGACGCAGACTTTGTATCTGCTCCAATACCTTCAACACCTACTGCAAATATAGTTGGAAACATAATTGACATAAAAAAAGCAACCGCAATTAAAGCATACACTGTCACTTCACCTGAACCATATATCACAATGAATGACAATAAAATACAAATTACAGAGTATATCATCAATAATGTCAATGGCTTAATATATTTCATAAAAAATGTCCCGACAAATCGACCTAACATAAACGCCAAACCAGCAAAACTCGCATATTTTGAAGCATTTAATGGAGATATGCCGGCCACATCTGTGGCATATAATACCATAAAACTTAATACACAAACTTGAGCACCAACATAAAAAAATTGACCAATCACAGCCCATCTTACATTCAGATGTCTGAACGCATGAAAAAAGCCTGACTTTTGCTCTCCTTCGTCATCTTTTATATCAGGAAGTTTTGTAAAAAAAAGAATAGCCGCTACAATCAATATAATTAAACCTAAAATCAAATAAGGCCCTTTAACTGTTGCAGTCTCTGCTTGAATATAAGCAATTTTAACCTGTTCAGTCATAGCAGCTATCTCCGTATCGGATTTAGGTTGTTCTGCTAAAATAAATTTACCACCAAGAATTGGAGCAATAAATGCCGCCAAACCGTTAAAAGATTGAGCAAAATTTAAACGTTGAGTTGCCTTACTAGGATCCCCTAATACTGTTACATATGGATTTGCGGCAGTTTCTAAGATTGTTAAGCCACAAGCAACTATAAATAAAGCCCCTAAAAAGAAAATATAACTAATCTGATTAGCCGCAGGTATAAAAAGAAAACAACCTACGGCAAAAAGTATCAAGCCGATTAAAATCCCTGATTTATAACCATATTTCTTCATGATTATACCAGCAGGGATAGCCAGTAAAAAATATGCAATAAAAACTGCCGAATCTACTAAAGAAGCCTGTAAATGCGTTAAACTAAAAGCATTGCGCAGATGTGGAATTAAAATAGGGTCTAGATTATGAACAAATCCCCAAAAAAAGAATAAGGACGTTACAAGAACAATTGCTAGTTTATTACTTTTACTGATCGACATATAGAATATAATTTATCATTGGTTTATGTAAAATAAAGAATAAATAATGGAACAAAATTTAAGTATTTTACCCAATTAATAAACTATATTATCATTCATCATGCCGATAAATCAAAAAAATGTGCATATATTTATTAATAAATGAAGCCTCAGCTATTAAAAGTCAATAACAGCAATGTACAATCTTTCAGCGTAAGAAATGATATCGTACCACAGAATCATAATCTGTGGCACTATCATGAAGAATTGGAATTAATACATTTTGAGAAAGGAGCTGGTACACAATTTATTGGTGACAGTGTTAACAATTTTTCAAGTGGAGATATTGTTTTGGTTGGTCCCAATTTACCACATTATTGGCTATTTGATAGTCATTATTTGGATGGTCCAAATCCCGAACCAGCAGATATTAGAGTAGCACATTTTAAAGAAAATTTCTTAGGCGAGCAATTTTTTAATCTACCTGAAAATCATAAAATTAAGAACTTATTCAAAAAATCCAAAAGAGGAATTCAATTAAATAAATCAATATTAAAATCAGCACAATCACTTATAGAAAAACTTTTAAAAAGTCAAAATTCAACTAAAATAATAGCATTAATAGAAGTTTTAACTTTAATTTCAGAGTCAGAAGAATATCATTTATTATCCAGTGAAAACTACCCTATTGATAGACAAGATCTTGATTTTGGAAGAATGAACGTAATTATGGAATACATTACGCAACACTATAGAACACACATTCGACTTGAAGATATTGCTTCCATGACCGGTATGACAACCAATTCTTTTTGTCGTTATTTTAAAGCCAAATCTGGAAAGACCCTATTTCAGTATCTTATTGAGATGCGTATTGGATATGCTTGCCGATTATTGGCCGAGCGGACACTGAATGTCAAACAGATTTGCTTTGAAAGCGGATTTCAAAACTTTGTAAGTTTCCATAAGTACTTTAAAGATGCAACTGGCTTTACCCCTTTGCAATATCAAAGAGAGATTTCGAGAAACTATTAAAAAACAAAAACTAACTTCCCCGTAAAATCTCCAGAATCCAATATCGTGTGAGCTGTTTGTGCATTTTCAAGTTCAAATACTCTGTATATATTGGTTTTAAATAACCCTAGTTGTAACAATGGAAAAACATGATCAATAATTTCATTACGCACCTCCTTCTTAAACGCAATACTTCTACTTCTTAAGAGACTGCCAGATATATAAATACGTTTTTGCATCAATTTAAAAAGATTCAATTCTACTTTTGCACCTTGCATCGCATTGATATAAATTAAGTGACCATCCTCCTTCAATATTTCTATATTTTTAGCAAAGTAATCACCACCGATACTATCTAGCACAACATCAATTTGATTTTTACCAATGATTTCCTCAAAATCTTCTTTTTTATAGTTAATCGCAACATCTGCACCTATTCGTTTACAGTATGATGCTTTAGCATCTGATCCTACCGTAACAAATACTTTTGCTCCAGACAATTTTGCCAACTGTATTGCCATAGATCCAATACCACCGCTTCCTCCATGCACTAAAAAATTATCACCAGATTTCAAAGTGCCTCTCTTAAATACATTGTGGTAAACTGTAAATAAGGTTTCGGGCAAAGCAGCTGCCTCCGCATAACTAAACCCTTTAGGTATAGGTAGACATTGCCCCTGATCAACAGAGACATATTCAGCATAGCCACCTCCAGATAAAAGCGCACAAACCTGATCTCCAATCTTCCATTCACGTACCAAATCTCCTATTCCCACAATTTCTCCAGCTACTTCTAAGCCTGGAATATCAGCAGGAGCACCATCAGGAGCTCTATAATTTCCCTTCCTTTGAAAAACGTCTGGCCGATTCATTCCCGCCGCCTTCACTTCGATTAAAACCTCGTACCCAGTACACGTTGGCTTATCGACCTCTTGCACCTCTAAAACCTCAGGCCCACCAAATTTTGTTATAACAACTGCTTTCATTATGATTTTTTAGGGTATTTTTGTAAACGGAAATTTAGAGAAACCATAAAATAACGTGACAATCTTTCATTTTGGACATCCAAAATATCATTCCCTATTACATCTCTCGTAATTCCTGAATTTTGATTTAGTAAATCAAAACCCTGAATTCGAAGCATAGCTAAGTTGTTGCGCATAAACGTATACTCAAAGTAAGCATTAATAATTGTCGGATTAATATTTGTCCAAGACGAAGATGAATATCCTGCATTTAATCTTTGAGATACTTCTACACCAAAAGAACTATGTTCACTTACATAGCACTTAGAACCTAAACCTAGAACACCAGTATGTGCTATGATTTGATCATTAAAAGGCAGTTTATATGAAGCCTTATTTAAAGAGTAATTACCATTGAGTTCTGCTTCAAATAAATCATTAAACATATAGCGGAATTGAAGGGATTGCGAATATAAGAAATGCCCGCCATCATTGCGCCTATCATTGATATAAGTCACATTATTATAATAATCTGCATTACCATTCAGACTCATTTGTATATTATCATTAAACAGAGCCGCAGTAAATAGATAGTAGGCCTTCACATCGTAATAACCAGAAGTATTTAAAAAAGTAGTCTTTTGTACTGTAGAATTCAGAACGGTAGTCCGGTTAGAAACAATTTTATCAGATACAAAATTATATGCAAGACTACCCTCAAAATACTGTCCCTTGGTAACAATCGATTTACGATATTTTGCTAAAATACGATTGGCAAATTCAGCTCTTAAATCGGGATTTCCTTCAATGATATTTTGAGAATTTGTATTATCTACTATCGGTTGGATCTGATAGAAATTGGGTTGATTGTTTTTTCCCAAATAATCAATAGATAGGTCAGTATTTTCATTAAATTTCCACTTGATGCCTGCTGCAGGTATTAAGTTTACATTACTATATGATGTTTTAATAGATTTATCACGTGAATATCCTGTCAGCTCAGTAGGTTGCACAGCAAATCCAATATTATATTTAAATTTAGAGAAAATATCTTGTTGATATTTCATTCCAACCCTATTGGATGAAAATGCATAATCATAGCTTAAACTAAGCGAATCAATACGAAATAATTCATTTTGTTCATTACTCCGTTCATGAACCAAACGCCTTGCATCAATTGCGGTATAATTAAAATCATAATTTAATTCCAATACTCCCCCTTTATCCACAGGTTCTATGATCGATAGTGAACTTTTTATATCTTGATTTTGATTATTACTCTTAACAAATTGATTTAAAAAAGTATTCTTCGTATTTATCTCATTAAATGTACTATCGATAATTGTATTTTTATCAACGATGTTTTCATTTTTTTCAAGAGAATTATAACCCAGATGCAAGTTATATACTACCTTTCTACCTGGTTTCTTAAAGACTTTAGCATACAAGATATCTATTTCTGCATTAGGACTTGTACTATTATTTTCAGAGGCATATTCACCTTTGTTCGTAATCAATCTATTTTTAATATGGCGATCACGGATTTCATCACCTTTCGATTTATTCCAAGAAAATGTTGGGGATATTTTTAACATATCCGATTCAGATAGTTTAATATCAAACCCCCAGTTCATATGGTGAGTATTGTCGACAGTCTTAGTGACGTAATCTTCCAGATTACTGATGGTATTATAACCATAAACCGATTGTAGATAGGAATTTCCTTTAGTAGTATTTTTCGTATTTGTAAAGCTATAACGTCCAAAAGCCGAAATTTTATCACTTAGATTACTTGAAAAGCTAGTTCCCAAAGATCCAACATTATTAAATCCATCGGTAGGATCTGCAAAGTCGGCCAATTCACCCATAACCCGATCACGAGAACCACCACCATTTGGAGATCCAAAAGAAAATAAATTAGTATTAGTATTATTAATAGAACCGACAAAAGATAATTCTTGTCCATCATTAAATTTATTAATACCCGCACTAGCAAGATAGCGTTCCTGGTTGCCCAATCCTCCTGTTACCTGCCCAAAAGTGATTTTCTTTTTATCGTCTTTTAAAATAATATTTAAAATCTTCTCTGAATTTGCGCTTTTTGTTCCTTTTGCATTAGCCTCATCTCCATAAAAGTCAATTACTTGAATATTTTTGATAAAATCTGCAGGAAGATTTCGGGTAGCAGTCAGTACATCACCACCAAAAAACTTCTTACCATCTACTTGTACAGAAGTAATCGGTTTTCCAAAAGCATATACAGAACCATCTCTTGAAACTTGAAAATTTGGAATTTGCTTTAACGCATCTTCTAATAACGTTCGCCGATCAAATTGGAATGCTGCCATATTAAATTGTACAGTATCCTCTTTAAAGGTGATAGGCTTATATTTCTTAATAACAATCTCTTTTAAAACAGAGGTTTGAGGTTTTAGTATGATCGTCTCCGCGACTACCCGATCAGTCGTATTGTATTGAGGATAAGATCGATCTACGATCTGCAGTCCAAGTGAACTATAGTTCAACCGGATATTACTACCCTTCACTTGGAAAAACTTATAGAATCCTGTTTTAGAAGTGATTGCCACAATAGTATCCAGCGAAGTTGTCAATCGAACATTTACACCTGCAAGCGGCTGACCCTCACTGTCCACAACAAAGCCATACACTTCCTTTTTTTGCATTTGAGCCTCAACCCTATTTACAACAAAAAAAAGAATGATAAATAAAATGATCTTATGATTACTACCTGATATTTCGAATTTATCCGACATCAAAACAACTTATTCTATTAGTATGTTAATATACACAATATTTCGCACAACCATAACGAGCAATATTGAATTATTGTATAAAAAAAGGTGGTTTATTATAAATAAACCACCTTTTTTTATTTTTACTAGAATATATTAATTATTCACCTGAAAAAGTAACCTTGAGTAAGTGTTTGTCAATTTCCCAACGACCAGTACCCTCTTCACCTATTACATCAAACAATTCTAAAATTCTTCTTGCAACAAACTCTTCTTCAACTTGTTCCGATAAGAACCACTGTAAAAAGTTGAAAGTAACATAATCCTTTGCTTTCATACATCTATCAGCGATGTTATTAAATTGCTCAGTTACAAACATCTCTTGCTCTAATGCAGATTCAAAAATTCCTCGAAAAGAATCAAAATCAGAAGGTATACCTGTCACTTCAGGAGATATTGCACGTCCGCCTCTATTGTTGATATAATTAAATATTTTCAACATATGCTCTCTTTCCTCATTGGATTGCTTAGCAAAAAATTCAGCAGCATTTTCCAAACCTTGGTCGTCACACCATGATGACATTGCTAAATATAAGGAGGAAGAGTGTGCTTCAACTTTAATTTGAGCATTTAATATATTTTCAATTTCCTCTGTTAAAGAAGATTTTAGTTTTAATAAATCTTTCATATCTGTAAGTTTTAATTCCAATATTAAAGATCAAGTTTGATAATACCTGACCTACTTGAACAATACAAATATACGGCTGGAAACTGATTTTTGTATAAAAAATATACAATACAAATTAAGTCTAAATTAGCGGTAAAAAACTTAAATAGTTTAGAATCAGTATAATTATAAGTAAGGTTTTTATGCCAATACGGAGACTAAGGAACTTCGTAAACAAGCCTTAATGACACTATTTAATTCAATCATAAACTTAGCACCATCCAACAGTTCTCTTAAATTTAAAATATCTTGGACAGCCAGTAGAAAGCATCGTTCTGTACGATAAGGCATCACCAAAGTAAAATCCGAAGACCTTGCAGTATCAATTAACATTTTTTCAATATCAATTTGATCAATAAATTTTTTAAATTTTAAAAAATCAGAAACAGAAAATGAAGTAGTCGAACCAGCAAATTCCATCCAATAACAATTTTTACGACTACATTGATATATCGCTCCAGTTTCAGTTTTAAAAACCTCTTCTACATGTGCTAATGGACAGATTGTATCGATCATTTCCTTATTTATTATGATGAGACAAAAATAGCCATTATTTATAATCAATCCAAGTAACTGATGAATTATTTTTAATAATTATAAATAGCAATTACTGTGAGCAGGTAGTAGCATACCAAATTTTTAAAACAATCTAAACACAAAAAGGACTAACCTCGTCGATTAGTCCTTTCTCTTTAATATTTACTTCATTAATACTCTTCTTCCTCAGTAGTCAAAATTTCTTTATGATTACTTGCTTGTGTCTTTGTTTTGGTCTTATGTTTATTAATTTGTCTTCTTAAGGATTCTACTGCAATATCAGTTGCTTCTTCAAAACTTTTAGCTTGTCCTTTCGCAAAAAGTTGACTTCCGGGTATATTTATTTTTATTTCCGATACCTTATTAGCTTCATCATCTACATTTTCTAAACGCAAATAACATTCTCCACCAATGATTGAGTCTAAAAACTGATTCAATTTACCTGTTTTTCTTTGGATAAACTCAATTAGCTTTTGATCAGCATTAAATTTAATTGATTGCACAGTAATGTTCATTTTTCCTCCTTTTTTTAAGCTTTTGGATGAGCTTGTTTATAAATAGACTTTAACCGCTCCACAGAATTATGCGTATATACTTGCGTTGCTGCAAGCCCAGCATGCCCGAGGAGCTCTTTTATTGCATTAAGATCAGCTCCATTGTTCAACAATGCAGTTGCAAAAGTATGCCTTAATATATGCGGACTTCTCTTCTTTTGTGAAGAAACCATCGATAGATATTTATGCACTATTCTATAGATCAATTTCTCGTATGCTGGTTTTCCCTCTTTAGTAACGATTAAGAAACTTGATTTATTATTTTCAATATACAAACTTTTAGCTTGCAAATAAAGTTGTAACTCCTTTATTAACGTTTCGTTGATCGGGACAAGCCTTTCTTTATTCCTTTTACCGAATATAAGGATATTTTTATTATAATAGTCGATATCTCGATCTTGAATTTGTAATAATTCAGTAAGTCGAATACCTGTCCCAAAAAGTAATTCAACCACCAATTTATCTCGCCTACTTTCAAAATCATGAACGTTCACTTCCATTTGATCTAATAAAAGCAGTAACTTATCTTTCTCAACAACGACAGGAAGCTTTTTAGGTGTCTTTAAAGCTTTCACCTGTATAGGACTGCCTTTCACGATCCCCTCCCGCTGTAAAAATTTGTAGTAAGTACGTAAAGAAGAAATACTTCGATTGACAGTAGTAGCCGATTTTTTCGCTTCTGCCATCAATGAAAAGTAGTGGCGCATATCACGATGATTAACCTGCTCAAAAATCAAATCTTCATTTTCGAGAAAGGTTAAAAATAAATTGACCTCATGGATATAAGCAATTAAGGTATGCTTTGAATACCGTCTTTCAAATTGCAAATATCGCTCAAACTCCTTCAAATACATACTTCATTCTATTTGTATCCAATTTAGCAAAATAAAGCGCATAAAAAAAGGGAAAAGTAAACTTTCCCCTTTTTTATATCTTCTAAGAAACCTTAGATTGAAACCTCTTGGTTTAATCCTTGTTTGTAAATCGCTTTCTTAACTTGAATACGACGAGTTACAGATCTCTTCTCGTAAGCTTGGCGTGAACGTAGTTCTCTTAAAACTCCAGTTTTCTCGAATTTCTTTTTAAAACGTTTTAATGCTCTATCTAAAGATTCTCCTTCTTTTACATTTACGATAATCATGCTCTGTATATACCTCCTTTCGTAGCCTTTTAATTTTAAAGTGTTGCAAAGGTACAACTATGATTGGTAATTTCAAATATATATTTTACTATTTTTCTAATAATCCCTCTCTATAAACTAGCGCTTGCAAAGTATCTGGTTTTGTCAACAAATAAGTTTGTATCCCCAATCCTTGAGCCGTTTTTAAATGTTGTGGACTATCATCAATAAATACCGTTTCATCTGGGTTTAATTCGTGTTTCGATAATACGTATTCAAAAATATCGGCATTGGGCTTACGCATACCCATTAAGTGTGAATAATAATCCTTTTCAAAAAATTTGGTATTATTCTCCAGACCAAACTTACTTTTCAGATGGTTCATAATCCAATTATAATGGATCTCATTATTATTACTCAGCAAAAATAACCTATATTTATTTTTCAATGCTAACAGTAAATCATGATTTCCATCAGGTACACCCAACAACATGGCATTCCAAGCTGAATCAATTTGATGATCTGTCAATGAAAAAATACCTGATATAGTGCGAATCCCTTCTCTAAAGTCCTGAGATGAAATTTTCCCCTGTTCAAATTCATCAAAAAGTTTTGTTTGCGAACGATGTCCATAATAGTCACGTACATTTTTGATACCCAACTCACTAAAGGCTGCTTCCATCTTCAAAAAATCGATCATAAAGATCACATCACCATAATCCAGGATAATATTTTTAATTTTTTTCATCTTTTTATTTTGAAATATCAATACAAATATCAATATTTGCATCGTCAAAACGCGCTAAACGTTGCATTTTGACAAAAAAAATTAACCGCTCCTATAGCTCAGTTGGTTAGAGTAGAAGACTCATAATCTTTTGGTCACTGGTTCGAGCCCAGTTGGGAGCACTGCTTAATTGCTTAATAAAGCCTCACTTCTAGTGAGGCTTTTCTGTTTTCAATAATTTCGAATATTAAAAATTTCATACAGCTTTAGCAATTTAAATGTCGATAGCCAATTTTTGAAAAAACAGTTATTACAGTCATCTAAAAAATCAATGAAAATTGTACCTCTCATCGCAGCAACAGAATCAGAAAACATGTAAGGAGTATAACAAAAAAAAGTCGAGTTAGGAAAACTCGACTTTTTCATCTACCTATGAAAAACATGCCCTTTTGGGATGGGCTATACGAAGATAAAAGTTTTTTTTCACAAATGAGGGAAAATTTTAATAGTCAAATGTAACTTATTGAATATTAAGCTATTTTTTTTTAAAAGATCTTGTAGATAATTTATTTAACACGCTCAATTACATGCGATTATTCATGGTTAAACATGTAATTTGTTGTTAAAACACTGATTTTGTATTAAAAATAGATCACATAAAATAGGCTGTATATATACTACACAGCCTATTTTATATGTCAAAAAATTATTTTTCTTTTTACTATTTCAATTTGTCCAACCAATCTTCAACTTCTTCCTTAGTCTTACCAGTTTTCTTTTGAAGCTTACCTAATAACTCATCTTCTTTTCCTTCAGCATACAATAAATCATCGTCTGTTAGATCCGCATACTGCTGTTTAACTTTTCCTTTTAGTTCGTTCCAACGACCTTTCCATGTTAATTCGCTCATAATAAAATCTCCTTTTTTAAATTAAGTACTATCTAAATAACATACAAACGATGAAATTGTTTTCAGGTAATATAAAATAATTCAGTTCACAAACTATAATTAACGATTTACAATGATATTGCTAATGTTAAATTAAAAGCAGTATCTTGAACCAATTCAAAAACTTTCACCCTATCTAATTGTTTACTAATCGGATCAAAGACAATCATCATTTTGTTAGTCACAATTTTCACTATTCAAAATAAATTTAAAAAAAATAAGCATTAGTATTATACAAAAAATAAGCATTAGTATAATACACGCTTCCATTGATCATAGAACTTATCACAGAAAATAGTATCCTTAAGATCATCATACAAGACAATTTAATTTCACAATAAAATTTACAAAATAAACATGAAAATAGCTTACATTAGTACTTATTTGCCGAAACAATGTGGAATAGCAACTTTTACAAATGATTTAATACAATCCATAGACCACCAAGATTCAGCGATCACGCAGCACGTTATCGCACTTTCCGATCAACCATACTCCTATCCAGAGGAAGTCGTATTCCAAATTAATACTCATCAGCAATTAGATTATATTCAAGCTGCTCATTTCATAAATGAAAACAAATACGACTGCGTGGTATTGGAGCATGAATATGGCATATTCGGAGGAAATAGTGGCGTTTATATTCTCTCATTAATAAATCAGCTTCACATGCCCTTATTAGTGAATTTACACACCATACTAGAAAAACCAAATATCGACGAAAGAGCAATTCTGATAGAAATTGCCAAACGAGCATCTATCATTGTCGTGATGAGTTCATATGCGATAGATTTACTTCAGAAAATCTATCATGTACATGAAAACAAAATTAGATTGATACCCCATGGAGTCCCAGCTTTCGATTACAAACAAGATATAGCAAAAGAGCAACTTCAATTAGCTAACAAAAAAATTATCCTAACATTCGGCTTTATAGCCCGTAATAAAGGAATTGAAACCGTTATCCAAGCACTTCCTAAAGTAGTTCAAGAATACCCTGAGACGATCTACCTTATAGTAGGCAAAACACATCCTAATGTCCTGTTGGAATCTGGCGAAGAATATCGAGAATATCTCATCGAACTCATAAAAGAAAAAGGGCTAGAGCAGCATGTCCTTTTTGTTAATGATTTTGTTAGTACTGAGGCATTGACAACTTACTTGACAGCCTGTGATATTTACATCACACCTTATATTAATGAGGCCCAAATAACAAGTGGTACACTTTCATTCGCGGTGGGAGCTGGAGCTGCAGTATTATCCACACCTTACTGGCATGCTAAAGATTTATTGGCTGATGGAAGAGGTATTTTATTTGATTTTAAAAATTATAAAGAATTAAAAAATATTCTCATTGATCTATTTGACAATCCAAAAAAACTTGAAGATCTTAGAATTAAAGCTCGCCATCATGGCGAAAAGACGACTTGGAATAAATTAGGGCATTCCTATACCAAATTATTCCAAAATCTATTTTTAGCACCTTTGAGTCCCGATACCAAAACAAAAATAGATCGCCTGGAAAGTTTTCCAAAATTTAGATGGGATCATCTAGATCGATTGACAAACCATGTCGGCATTATTCAACACGCTACCTTTGCAACTCCAAATTACAGAGAAGGGTATTGTTTAGATGATAATGCTAGAGCACTTCTCGTAAGTTTAATGCAACATGATGCATTTGGAGAGAAAGCAACAAAGAAAAGAATTTCGACTTATCTAAGTTATATTTATTATGCGCAAAGAGAAGATGGTCTCTTTCATAATTTCATGAATTTTCAAAATGAGTTTTTAGAAGAGACTGGATCGGAAGACTCCTTTGGTCGAGCTATTTGGGCATTAGGTTATCTTTTCAATACAGCACCATACAATGATTTTTATCAATTAGGTTCACTCATTTTTTTTAAAGCAGTACCGCATTTTGAAAATTTAAAATCAATTCGTGCAATTGCCTATACGATGATGGGTATATCTGAATATCTAAAACAACAACCCAATGATGAACGGATCACCGAGCTACTTCGTAAATTAGCGTTCAAATTAGTACATGAATATGAAGCCAGCGCTGATGAAGACTGGAAATGGTTTGAACCTGTACTTGCCTATGACAATGCTATTATACCTTTAGCTATACTCATGTCTAATAAATTTTTAAACGATGATAAACTGAAAGAAATCGGATTTACGACTTTTTACTTTTTGGAAAATATCATTATGCAAAACGGATTTTTATCCATCATCGGAAATCAAAAATGGGCTAAACAAAATCAAAATATGAGTAAATTTGGTCAACAACCTATTGATGTCACAGCCACTGTACTCCTATTCAGAGAGGTTTTTGAAATCACCAAAAACGACGAATATTTTGAAAAAATGATTCGTTCTTTCGAATGGTTCTTAGGTGAAAATGACCTTAAGCTCCCTCTTTACGATCATCATACGAAAGGTTGTTGCGATGGGCTAGAGACCTATGGTATTAATCGAAATCAAGGAGCTGAAAGTACATTATGTTATTTTATATCCTATATAACTATTTATAAAGAATTAAAGATTAAACTTCAGGTTGAAGAATAGCTTGAATTAAATCGTTCAAGTTGATCGTTGCATAAGTCGATGCATAATCAGACATAGCGTAGGGCATGATCAATTGATCATTATGAACGATTGCACCACAAGAATACACTACATTAGGCACATAACCCTCCCGCTCCATATCATTAGGTGTTAAAATTGGGAGACTTAAGCGGCCTATTTCAATATGTGGGTTCTCTAAATCTAATAAAGAAGCACCGATCACATATTCACGCATAGGACCAACTGCGTGAGTAATGATCAACCATCCAGCTGTGGTTTCAATCGGGGAACCACAGTTTCCTATCTGTATAAATTCATATGGACTCGAAGGCTCTTGAACCAAATGAATTGCTTCATTCCATATATTGATATAATCGGAATAAGCGATATAATTATTTTCACCATCTATACGACATAGCATCGCATATTTACCCTTGATTTTTCTTGGGAAAATAGCCGCACCTTTATTAGCAATTTCACCGTGAATAGGCTTCACCGTAAAATGATAAAAATCCTTTGTCGTCAATAATTTCGGTAAAATACTAAATCCATCGTATGCAGTATAGGTAGCATAATAAATAACTTCTCCTTTTGGTGTTATAAATCGAACAAAGCGGGCGTCTTCAATACCCCTTTTCTCCGTATCAGAAATTGGAAAGATAACCCTTTCCGATATAGCCGTATCCAAGGAGAATGTCATCTCATAGTGTGATGAAGCCAACCATATAGCCTGCTTCAAGATCCCATCATTATCTGCTGTATACTCAATTCCTGCTCTTATCTCCTCGACATAACGTTTCAGTTCTTCATAAGTAAAAGTTTCAGTTAAATTTTGGGTGAGCTTCTCCATAGCCAACGCTCCATTAGGATGTAACTCCATAAGCTTTGATATAAAACTACTCTTATTGTACCGGTGATTCTTGATATTAATAGGCTTATCCAATAGCGTTCCCATCACATCCAGATGAATGTTATTTTCAACATCTATATATCCAGATCGAAAAACAATAGATGATACATGACCCTCACCTGTAGCTCTAAAACTAATAATGACTCGTTTCTCACCTTTAAAAAGCTCACTCTGATCCGGATGCTCAACAATAGAAGGATTAAATAGTGCAGCCGATTCAATTGAATATTCCATCGTAAAATATGAGCCGATTAATAATTTTGCGGTCATTGATATTTTATCCGTTGGCGTATCTAATCGCTCTAATAAATGACGTACGCGATCAAAATTCCGCTCAAAAACTTTAACAATACTGCGATGTCTTTGCGAATAACTACGCAATACTTGTCCAAAAACTTCCTTTTGTTTTTCATCGGACAATTGCAATACACGATGGATAACTTTAACCGACCGCTCATCACCTAATGAAAAAAAACGGGCGAGAACACGTTTCGTATCAGGTCTAAAATAAATATCTTTCCGATTAACTTGAACGGGTTTATACATAAACTATTGAATATAAATATGACTAATCAATTTCTTCTTTAAAACGCATCAATGACCACATTGTTATAAAATTTCAGCATATTTTAAACAATCCGTTTTCTGAAACTAATTTTAGTTGCACCTCTTAATAGAACAATAGTTACCAAGTGATATATGGCAAATAATTCAAACATATGTTCATAACCATTTTGATATACATCATCAATTCATATTAATGCATGATAAAAATAACAAAATTTGCCATTTTTTTTGATAACAAAATTAATACAACAAACTTATTGCAAAGGAAATTGAATAAATTGATCTTGATTATTTATCCATACATAGATCATCATGTACATACTTAGATCACCTTTTAATCCGCTGATCATAATTATTTTTCAAACATAAAAGGGTGATCTTTCCGTATTCAAAAATAACTCAGCAGAACAATTATATACAAAAACAACCCAATAGTAGCAGTCCATATTAGATCAAGCACATAAATTACACCAGATAAAGTTTACTTATAACACCACTTACTATCACTTATTTATCTTGATCACTTAAAGATTTTCGACTCCACTAATTTTTGGTATTTAAGAAAAGTACATAGCACTGTATATGTAAAGAAAAAAAGCATTTTGGTGATCCGATAAAATTAAATAACTTAGAATTATTAGATCAAAAAGAAATCAGTATTCCTATTGGCTCAATTCACCATACAGCTATCTATATTAGTAAAAGAAAATAAAACAGAGGTTGAATAAAATTACATTAAACAAATAAATCAACTATGCAAAATAAAAATAGACAATGGATCAAAAATGTAGGAATAGGTGCTTTCCTTTTTTTCCTAATTAAAGGACTCATCTGGTTGGCAGTATTTTTTTTCGCAGCAAAATCGTGTAATTTTAATCTATAAACCTGTATGCAACACTTCAACTTTGACAGTGATTAAATCCATATTCACAAATCAAAAAGATAGATATAAGTAGTAAAGAAATACAACTATTAATTTTCAAAACGTTTATTCATATACTTATCTAATAAAGCACGAAGTTCAATACTCAGATCTGGATGTATATGAAAATAACCCGATGGCTTTCCAATAACACGATAACTATTCAGTTTTTCTTTCACTCTCCTGCTTCTGATATTGGATAAATTGCGATCAACAGCTGGATTCAGTATCACATAATTTTCATCAAAATCAAATATATATACCTGATCAACCCTAATGTATAAAGCAAGGTTAATATGTAAAAAATGACATTCTTCTAATACAGCTTCAGGTTTTTCATCACCAAACAAAAAAGGTATATCCAATCCCGAATCAAGTAAACAATAGTCAAAACCTTCACCGTAAACATAAATTACAATATTTAAATTGACATTTCCGATAGGTTCAACCTCCTGCTCTTCAGTAAATTTCATTAGTTCTTCTACCCTCTTGATGAGTTCTTCATTAGGATCTACTGCTTGCCTGATATTTTGCCGATTATTATTATTATTATTATTATTATTATTATTATTATTATTATTAGAAATCAAATTTTTCCCTAAATAACTTTCATTTATAAGTTTAGAAGATTCATCTTTATCAAGATAAAATGACACTTTTTTAAAATTATCATAGTAAGCCTTATTTCCATATAACAATAACACACATACAATCACAACTGAGAATCCAATAGCAACTGCATAACTATGGATAATTAGAGGTGTATCTGCACTTAACATAAAATGTATAAACAGCAAAAATACAAATGTAAACAGTATTGAAAAGAATGGTTGCCATTTGATAATACCAGATTTTGCATTTTCTTTTTGATTTGATCTAAGGATATAGGAATAAAATAATGTGATCAATGCTACTAAAATAGCAGCCTTAAAGGTTATCATAAACATGTCTAACAAAAAATATGGGATTTTAGTAAACTCGTATGAAACAATTTGATCAAAACATTGTATAAAAAATATACCAATAGCAACAGCAGTAGCACTGACAAGTATGTAGCAACAAAAAGATCTCACACCAAGATTATTTTTAATTAACTCTCTCATCAAGTATGATTTTTATTGGTTATATAAATTTATTACTTTTTTATTTAAGAATGAAATAAAAAATATAGATTAAGCAATATTTCTTGATAGTCAAAAAGGTCAATATAAATTTAACTAGTCATCCGCTCTTTTCAATCAGGTTTTAGAAAAAACATAAGATGACCACATCAAATACTACTACTATCTGTTAGATATCCTATCATAACAGATTAACCCCACTCATTAAGAAAATATATTGATCATAAATATGATCATACACTACACAAATTTAAAATATCCGTTTTCCAATACATATCAATAGTTTGTGTATAAACAAAAAACGTATCGGGGGAGCATCCATCACTGTATCAGCACATTCACCTTGTACCAATAAAAATATATCCGTACATGAATTCGTAATTTTTAAAACTATTTGCTTATCAATATGTTATATTAAATAAACTGTTTTATATTTTAAATATCACAGGATATCACTAAACAATAAAACTCACAACATTTAAATGTAAAGCTATGAACAACACTGATTTAGATTCTGCTCAAATGCCAGATGGCTACCTCGATAAAGTATATGATTCTGCATTGGAAATTGCAAGAACAGAAGGCTACATCGAAGGAGAAAGACATTTAAGAGAGGCCCTGACACAATTTCCAGAATACATCGATTCACTTCTTAGAAAATTGAAACAAACCTGCTCTATGTAGAGTCAGAAAATTATAAAACACATTTTTATCCCTAAACATCAAAGTACATCACATATGCGTGCAATATGGACCGGAGCTATAGGATTTGGACTTGTCAATATACCTGTGAAATTGTATAGTGCAACTGAAAGTAGTAATTTGGATTTTGATATGCTTGATCGTAAAGACCAAGCGAACATTAAGTTCAAAAGAGTCAATGAAAAAACAGGAAAAGAGGTTATTTGGAAAAATATTGTAAAAGGATATTTCCTTAAAGATCATTATGTACTCTTAGAAGATGCTGATTTTGAAGAAGCAAGTCCAGAAAAAAGTAAGATTATAGCCCTCCATGCATTCGTACAGCTAAATGACATTGACAGTATTTATTTCGATACACCCTATTATTTAGAACCCCAAAAAGGTGGAGAAAAAGCCTATCAATTGCTCGAAAAAGCATTAGAAAAAAGTAAAACAGCTGGCCTTGGCTCATTCGTCATGCGCAATGTGGAACACTTGGCTATTGTGAAACCATACAAAGGAAGCTTACTGATCAATAAAATACGTTATGAACAGGAGATTCGGTCTATCGATGAATTGAAATTGCCAGCTAATGTTAAAATTAAGAAAGAGGAAATGGATATGGCTCTTCAGCTCATCAAACAACACAGTACAGCATTTGATATCAGTAAATATAAAAATGAATATACTCAAGATTTAATAAAAATTATTCATCAAAAAGATAAAGGAAAACGAGCATCGATCAGAAAGATAAATATCGACGATACAAAAGCTAGTGATTTGCTAGCAAGATTAAAAGCAAGTCTTGCCTAGTTCTCAAACTATCTGTATGTAAGACTCATGGATCCTTCATCGCATATCCATGAGCACTAATCACTATTTTTAATAAAAAATAACCTTTATATTAGATCAGTATTAACTGATGTTGTATTTTACAATAAATAAAAATAGAGCATTTGAAAAAGAAGATTCATTTAAGGAATAAACCGAACGAATTTAAAAATATGATCCACTCAGAATCCAGCTTCCACGAGATTATAGATCTTAACGGAAGTAAACATGACATTTTCAAGACCCTATATTTTCCAACAGAAAAAGAAGCAAAAGCCACAATACTAATTTTACATGGTATGCAAGAGCATAGCGGTAGATATGATGATTTCGCACGCTTTCTGGCAGCAAAAGGTTTCTTGGTTATGACATACGATCATATAGGCCACGGACGCTCTGTAAAAAATAAAGGTGCCCTAGGTTATATACAACGTCAGAATCCCGGTGTCCGACTCGTAGACGACGGTATTGAAATGGCGCAGCTGCTCGCAAATCAATATCCCCATCTACCACATTTTATTATCGGACATTCGATGGGATCATTCATCACAAGGTGCATTGTACAAGAAATAGGAAATCTATTTTGCGGTGTAGTGCTTATCGGTACAGGCACGATGGATCAAGCTGCCATTATAGGCGAAAGACTTTTAGGGCTTTTAAATAAAATACTTCCTAAACGGAAGTCCACTTTAATTAATTATTCATTCGGAGCATTCAATAACCTAAAATTTAAAGATGAGCCTAATCAAAAAAACAGTAATTGGCTCAGTTTAGCCAAAGAAAACCGAGATCATTTTATCGCTGACACCTTATGTGGTATCCCATTTTCAAATAACGCCTTCTATGCAACCGCATATGTCGCCAATCGAGGTAGCGGTCCAAACTGGACAGATCATATTCCGACCACACTTCCATTTCTTTTAGAAAGCGGTGAAGAAGATCCGATCGGTAATTTTGGAAAAGGGGTAATTAAAACTGTACAAGATCTTACTACACATGGAAACAATGACGTAAAATATCACCTATATCCTAAGATGCGCCATGAACTCCTCAACGAATCAATTAAAGATGAAGTATACCAAGAAATTGTACTATGGCTTGATAGCAAACTACATTCACCAAATACTTAAATTAAAACCCTATTTCTGATTTCTAACAAAAGCAGTAAATTTATTTTTATAATCTAAAAATGTAAACTCATCTAATAAGATCGCATAATTACGCTTATCGAGACAATTTGGATAGAGCTTTTGCGCCGCAGACAATTTCCCCTGGTCCCAGCTCAGTTCTTTGAGAATTCTCTTAATAGAAGTTACAGGAAATGCTACCTTTTCACTTACAGTTGCCAATATTTTCAATTTATCTTCGTCAAAACCACTTTGACTCATCATTTTAATCAAACTATTCAATTCAACCTCACTCATTCTTTCGAGATATTCACTATCAATTGGTTGATTTTTAATAAAATCCAACAATTTATTCTTGCTGTCGCCAAAAGAAAACTGATCAGTAAGCAACATATAGTTCCTTTTTTCAGGACAATTTGCATATGCCATTTTGGCAAAAGCAAGCTTACCCTCATCCCATGAAAACCTTTTTAGTACATCTTTGATCTGATTCAGTGAGAAAGAAACCTGCGAAGTAGACATACTAGCGATTTTTAACTTATCATTATCAAATCCACCTTGATCAATCGTTTTCAAAAAAGCATTAAATTCGGATACTGTCATTTCATCCCCATAATAGGTTTCATGACCATATTCATACTCCGATTCAGAATCAACGATCTGCTTCGGTCTTCCATAAGCAAATACCTGAGCAGCTCTAGGATCAGGAAGATGATTATCTGCAGGAAACATGGCATATAGTGTCAAGCTACGCATGCGATTACTTCTGATACTGTTTGCTAGATACGTTAAATCCAAAAATTCTCCATCTTCATTCAATACGGAAACTCCTTTTTTCGAGAGTGAAGATTTCACTCTACCGACAAATTCAACTTGAAGATCATAAAGATGATCCTTCAATTGTTCAACACGCACCTGTTTTGAAGGTTGGTCATTGTATTGAATACCATTGATAAACAAATAAAATGGATCACGATCCGAGAAGATGGTTACATTTCCCCCACTGCCTATTCTATTTTGACTATAAGTCAAACTAAAGCAAAACAAGAATATGGCGATTATATATGATTTCTTCAACATAATAATAATTTAGATGATGCTCTTTTGACAAGCATAAATGGAAAAGGATTAAAAGACGTGTATAACTATTATATTTCCGATCACTCCAATCAGATAGCATCATATTAAATGACATTCCTGATTTAAAGCTGTATTTCTTTGTATTCCACCCACCATTGGTCCAGCATCTCAATAACTGGCAATAATGTTTTCCCCATATCACTTAATTTATATTCAACCCGAGGAGGCGATTCTGGATAAACTTTGCGACAAATAATACCATCCCTTTCCAATTCTCGCAATTGCATGGTCAACGTCGTCTGCGCAATATCTTCCATTTCCCTTTTCAACTCACCAAATCTTTTTGGACATTGTTGCGCAATAGACTTAATAAGCAAAACTTTCCATTTTCCACCTATAATTTTAAAGATACCGTTGACATCGCAACAACTCCCAAAATTTTTTATATTTTTTTCTTCCATAATTGTCTTATACTGAGTATGAGTACATAAAACTATACTTAGTATACTTATTATAACTACTTGATAACGAAAAGTGACACCCTTAAATTTGCTTGATAAAATTAACAAAAACTTTTAATATGCAGCTTCAGATCAGAGATATACTTAAAATATCCATCCTCTCTACAGGGATATTTCTATTCGTTATCGACTTATTTATCATCAATGTTTCCCTACCCTCTATACAAGAGACACTGCAACTTACTACAAGTGAAACCCAATGGATCATTATTCTATATGTAATTGGCTATGCAAGTTTATTAATTTGTTCTGGAAATGCAGGTCATTACTATGGTAGAAAAAAAATATACCTCATCGGTATGCTTGGTTTTACGACTTCATCCCTCATCTGTGCGCTATCAAACACAGTATATCTATTACTATTTGGGAGACTTTTACAAGGTATAAGTTCAGGTTTTATGGTGCCACAAGGCATCGCATTGTTAACCTTCTTATTTAAAGAACAAGAAAAACGTTCATTGGCATTAGGCATTTATGGTAGCGTTGCTGGAGTAGCGTCTATCTTAGGTCAACTGCTGGGAGGTATCCTTCCAGATCAGACCTGGATCGATGAAAGCTGGCGATTGATATTTCTCATCAATATTCCTATTGGTATTTTTGCTTTTTTTATGGCCTATTTAACCATTCCCACTACCCAAGCACAAACAACATTACACATTAACTTGATATCCATGTTTCAATTGTTTGGAGTACTCATTTGTTTAATCTGTCCTTTGATATTAGGACCTGAGTTACATTGGCCCCTATGGATTATTATCTTATTAAGCACTTCTATACTCTTCATACTATATTTTTCTGAAACAACAGAAAAATCAATACGATCTTGGTCATGCTACCCTAATTAATTTCTCGCTTTTTAGCAATAAAATTTTTAATTTAGGCTTAGGTGCCGCATTAGCTTATTACATGGTACAAGATGCTTATTTCATTATAAATTCTAATTATTTACAGGCATATAAGCACTTTACACCTACCATGACAGGTATTGCATTTGTATATCAAGGAATAGGCTATGTTATTGCCAGTGTGATAGTAAGTCGTTTTATTCAAAAAAACGGCAAAAAGATCATCCTTATCGGATTAACCATGATGGTAATTGCATTAATAGCACATCTTTTCATTTACAATCAAAGCAAAGTTTCTATTCAACAACTCCATGGAATATTGTTCTTTTACGGCTTAGGTTGCGGAACTGTACTACCTTCTTTAATGACCATCGCTTTAAAGGATTTAAATACAGATCTTACTGGGATAGGTTCTGGTATTTATCTGACCATACAACAAATTGCTATTTGCTTAGGCATTGCGTTAGTGTTAGGTATATATTTACATGACCAAAAAGAAACATTCTTACAAATGAAAAATCTAACTCATGCTTATGGGCTTTCGACCCTTATTTCTATTGTCTTATTATCAGGAGTAGCAATTTTCACTATATTATTACCCAATAAAAAAGACAAAATTGGACATTAAATAACCAACAAATAGTATAAATATTGTTAGTGATCCGATTTTGATCATATCCAATCATTAAAAACACGCTTTAAATAATTAAAGCGTGTTTTTTAATGGCTTATTTTTTTGCAGTGATATTCAATTCCATATCTACTTCCTGAGAAATCATCCAATCCTTCGGATCACCCTCAGTACCGTAAGCTAATCCCCAATCTTGTCTGTTGATCGTAAATTTAGATTGAACACTTACTTCATTATCTGTTACATTTACTTTTGCAGGAAACGTAACATTTACAGTCTTATCTTTAATCGTTAAATTTCCGCTAATGATATTTGTTGCATCAGCAATTACACTCTTATCTTTAGATGCGTCAAAAGCAGTTACACTTGTGATCTCAAATTTAGCTGTAGGGTATTTTTCTACTTCAAAGAAATCACCAGTTTTCAAATGCCCATCTAAGTCAGCAGAAGTTTTTCCACCTGATTTTGCAGGATCTACCGAACTTTTATCTGTAACTACAGAATTCATATCAATAACAAAAGATCCACCAGTAATTGCACCTTCTTCAAGAGATACAGTCCCTTCACTTCTTAAAGTACCAAATCTTGGATCAAAACCACCTTTGTGGTATCCTTTCCATTTAATGGTACTAACAGCTGTATCAACTGTAAAAGTTTCTCCCTTTTGTTCAGCTACTTGCTGCTCTGTTCCAGTTTGTGCTTTGTCTCCATTAGCGCCACCACATGAGGCTAATATTACAGAAGCCAATACGGCTACGATTGATAATTTTTTCATTTTTTTATAATTTTATTAATTAAATACACTGCAAAGATAACTTAGTGATAGTTTACAATTGCTATCAGTTTCCTTTTGGAAACTACTTTCCTATTGGAAACTAATAATCGTTTCCGTAATTTTACTTCGTATTTTTGGATCAATAAGTAGCTCATGAGAAAAAATCAAACCATCAATAATAGGTCAGGATGTAAAGCGCGGATAACAGCGATAACAGACACTATGGAAATTTTATCCGGAAAATGGAAATTTCACATACTTGGAACACTCATGGAAGGTGGTAAAATACGCTTTATGGACCTGCTTCGCGAAGTAGACGGCATCGCTGCAAAGATGTTATCCAAAGAGTTGCAAGATATGGAAATGAATCATCTGATAAGTCGCACAGTCCTCAACACAAAACCCATCACTGTCGAATATGAAGTGACCGAATATGGTCGTACATTAGAACCCATTATAGATGAAATTGCAAAATGGGGTGAAGCATATCGAAATGCTATTTTTAAAAAGCAACAAGATCAAACATCACAGATATAAAGATTAAAAGATTTTAGTTATTGAAGACAAAGGTACTTTTTGTTTCCAAACACCAGAAATATCAAATTCATGACCCGAAGACTTATTTTTAATAGTAAAAGTATATATGCACTCCCGCGTTAAGTAGGAGATTTCACCACTTACATGGATTGTTGTATAGGGTTCAACAAGCACTTCTTGTTTACTTCCATCATTCATATAAGATTCTAAATACCGGCCTTCCTTATAAGGAACTTGTTTAGACCAATACGTCACTCCATCTTTTAAAATCTCTCCCATAAAAATAAGTGAGTCTGGCGTATTCATCCAACTAAAAGCATCTTGATCAGTACTCGTAAACTCTGATATGTATTTAACATCTTTAAATATCGAAGTAGTTTCCATATTTTTTGCTCTAGAAGTATGATTATTCAGTTGGATGATACCACAACCTTCATTACTTTTATATTCCTTTCGACTTCCCGGTACTTCTATAATTTCCTTTTTGATAATCTCATAGGTTTCTCCCCGATTCTGAGTGAAAGACAGTTCATCTTGATTGCCGTCAGCAACGATACCGATTGAAAATTTTCTTGGAATACGATTGAAATTCTCTTTCAAGGACATCGTTAATAAATTATTTTGATCAGTCTTCTCCAATTTCAACCAGCTACCCATTAACTCTACCTGACCAACAGCAGTTAATACAGCTGGATTTCCCTCTTTATCGGATAATAATTCACCTGTAAAAGCATCTTTCACATATGCAACCGACCACTCCTTCGAATGAATAGCAATGCTATTACTAGAAAAACCAGAATTCAGTTGGATATCCTTGTAATCAGCATTAAAAAGTTCTGTATTACGATTCAAATCATCTTTATTACAAGAAATGATGGAAAGAATACAAAAAGTGGAAAAACAGGCAATTAGTAATTTCGAATGTTTTAGGATCATCGGTATATACATTAAAGGTTGTCAAACAGGTTATCAAACTCACTGTTAGCAAGTTAAGATTATTTTATCTAAAAAACACATTCTAATAAGTAAAATTTACCATAAAAATTAATACCCTGGTCGCAGATAGGTAGAAAAAAACTGCAAATCAAATATCATACTATCTAAAATTAATATCTTTTAAAACTCAAATAAGGAAAATATTGAGCTTATGCAATTCAATCAGCAAGTATAAATAACAAATGAGGATCAGTTAAATACGTAAAACAATTAAAATAAATACGTTTGATTACAAAGTCGATCCACGATGGCACAAGCTTTGTAAAAAGCTTTATATGTTATATCTACTGAACATTAAAAATTGACTGTTATGAATGCAGAGAATCAAAACGCGACCAAATTAGGACTGAAAAAAGGATATTACTTATTGCTAATGGCAATTTTGGATTTACCTATAGAAGAAAAAATCAAGAAAGCGAGAAAATAGAAAAACAAGTACCCTTTATATAGAAAAGTTCTCCCATGTGGAGAACTTTTCAATTATCAAGAATTTTCATACAGCCAGTAGGAACAACTGACATCAAGTACTTGGATGAGTAGCGTATTTAATGTCCAAATCCAAAATACATACTAAACCCAATAATAACAAGAACAATACTTGTTATAAAAACATACAGCTTATCTCCCTCGAGCATAAAGCTCAATAACGAAAGTAACAATCTTAACAAAGGCGTACAAAAAAGCACTAAAATCGCTAAATAAATAATCGCACGTCCCTGAAGATCTACTACACCCTTTAAAATCCCAGAAACAACATCGACTATACTTCGATCATTTTCCGTAAATCTTCCATAGGCAACAGGTTCATCCGCATGATTAAAAAGAAAGATCAATCCCCCGATTATACTGATGATTAATACACTTCTTACACCGTATTTTAAGACATTGCCTATTATTTTTTGAATAATTTTATCTGTAACCTGCATTAGAATTTACCTTTAAAACCGTTATAAATCATATTAAAAGCTAAGAAAAAAATGATAAAAGCAAAAAATATCCGGAGCTTTTTCGGATCCGTAGCCATCAATATTTTGGATCCAATCATTGCCCCTATCAATACTCCAATCATCACCGGCAAGCATATGTCAGGAACAATATATCCCTTTTGAAGATAAATAACACAACTAGCCAATGCCGTCACCCCCATCATAAAATTACTGGTCGTTGTAGAGACTTTAAAAGGAATTCTCATGATGGTATCCATGGCGATCACTTTAAAAGCCCCCGAACCAATACCCAACATGCCAGAAAGTACGCCAGCAAGACCCATCATGCTAAAACCACCAATAACATTTTTGGTGCCATATGCCACTTCCTGTCCTTTTACAACAGGATAAGTGGAAGGTAATTTCAATCTTTCAGCAAGTTTACTGGATTGAGTCACGATATGCTCTTCTTTTTTTCGGAGTGAATTTGCAGCAGAAAAAATCAAAGCAAAACCAAATAATATAGCAATAGCAGAACTTGGTGCAGCAGTAGAAATTAAAGCACCTACAACCGCACCAGCTGTTGTAGCAATCTCCAGAAACATTCCTAGACGCATATTGGCAATACCTTCTTTAACATAAGCCGCTGCAGACCCAGATGAAGTTGCGATTACGGAGACCAATGCGGCCCCAATTGCATAATGTATATCTACTCCAAGCAAGATAGTCAGTAAAGGAATTACGACTATTCCCCCCCCAAGCCCCGATAGGGACCCAATAATGCCAGCACAAATTGCACCCAGTAGCATAATCAATGTAAACGTTAAAACGGTCATATTTTTATAATAGAATTTAAACGTAGAAAATCCTTAATTTTCTAAGGCAATAAAGTTAGGGATAATATTAATTTTAAAAGGTAATCTGCTTACTTTCTAATGATTCTCTAATATAGACGCTATTAATCTATTATTATTGATTTTGTACAGCGGCAGGTAAGTTTTAAGTATAAATAACGATCATACATTATTAAAATACGCAAATCTAATCAGATAAATACCCTTAATAAGTTCCCCCCCTTAAGATGGCACAAGCTTTGAAAAAAGTTTCTTAAAACATAGTAACACTAAATATTACAGTCATGAATAAGCAAACTCAAAAATCACCAAAGTTAGGATTGAAAAAAGGATATTACTTATTGCTAATGGCAATTTTGGATTTACCTATAGAACAAAGAATCAAAAAAAATAAAAAATAAGGATATGACTACTCTTCTTGAGTATGTCATATCCTTTAATCAGATATAAGCAAACCACAAAAACAGGTTGAACTTCTCTTAATATTGATCTAGGCATCTACATGACGTAAGATAGGGCATAAATCAGACATTAATAAAAACGTAAAAGTTCTTGGATAAGTTATTTGTCAATCATCGGAAGATATTTTTTCCAATTATCGATTATGATCCATAAGACAATTGCGATCAATACAAATACGATGGGCAGTCCAGAAGGAGCTACTGCAATATTAGTCAGCAAAATACCTGTTAAGACCGGAAATATAACAAGGGCGCCTAATGCCCTAGTCCTAGCCGAGATCAGCAACAGTCCACCAACAATCTCGACCACACCTACTAAAGGCAGCAACCAGCCTATTTCCATAAAAGCCTTACTCGATTTTACCATTTCCTCTGGCATATCTTTAGGCATAGGCATATAATGAAAAAATTTGTCCAAGCCTGCATTAATAAACATGAAGCCTGTCAATAAGCATAACACGAAAAGAATCTTGTTTTTCATAATTGATTAATTTTGTTTATTCACGACTTAGAACAGTTTTAAACAATTATTGTTCTATTTTTTTAATATTTTTGATACGACTTCTTATTCACAAGCTCTTTTATCATTAATCCCATTACTTGATCTCACCAAAATTAGTTCCCACTCAAGAGCTTTCGAATTATCTATCATCTAGTTTGTTTTACAGCATGCCTTTTTTATTAATGAAGTTGTATTTTAGGGACATAGTCCTATATTTGCTTCTAAATTTAATTAGTTATCCACTAAATTCAAAAATAGTGACATCAGATGCCAGAACAGATCTTTTTATATATCGGAATCGTATTGTTCATCCTGCATGAAATCGATGCCATAAGGTGTAAAGAATGGCGGATTTTTCCAGGACTCTCTTTGCTCAATGAGCAAATCGGGTATGTGATCTTCCTCTTAGCACATATCCCATTATTTTTCTTGATATATGAAGGACTCACCCCTATTCAATCCTCTAGCGCATTTATCAAGGGTTTTGATATTTTTATGATCCTCCATCTAATTGTTCATCTCTTATTTATCAAACATAAAAAGAATGAATTCAAAGACTATATTTCCTGGACATTAATTATAGGAATAGCGATATGTGGGATTCTAGATTTGACGAAAGATTCATGCTCATACCTCATGTTTAGTTTTCATCCTATAAATAATAATACACTTAATATATAAGCTCTATTCGGGAAGCTCAGGCATTGCTATACGGCGTTGCGTTGGACTACTTAATGCCTGCAAAAATGCCAATACCGCATCGACTTCCGTTTTAGAAAGATTAAGTTTTTTTAACAAGGGGGAATGAATGGGTCTTGTCTTTTCATCAACCACCACTCTTCTCTGTATAGGAGCAGGATTGCCCAGATTATAGAGTTCTACAACATCCCTCAGCGTAGGGAAGTTCCCATGATGCATCCAAGGCCCCGTCAATGCAACATTACGCAGTGAAGGTGTTCGAAATGCGCCTATATCTTTCTGATCACCTGTTAAATGATAATGTCCAAAATCCTCCTGTTTGGTACCATAGAGTGTCTGTCCATCGTTATGAAACAAATTATCTGAAAACAAAGGCGTATTATGACAATTAATACATCGAGCCTTAGTGCGGAAGAGATGAAGTCCTTCTAATTCCTGATCATTGAGCGCATCAGATTGCCCCGACACAAAGCGATCAAATTTATTTGGATAACTCACAATGCTGCGTTCATAAGTCGCCAATGCCTGCTGGATTCTCCATAAAGTCACAACATCATCCCCAAAAGCGCTTTTAAAATGGGTGCGATATCCTGCTATCTCGCGAACATGTGCGACCATCGTGTCCAAAACGGTATTCATCTCCACGTGATCTTGCACAGGCAACAAAACTTGGTCTTCCAGACTTTTAGCCCTTCCATCCCACATAAAACTCTTATAATATCCCACATTATACAAAGTCATCGCATTACGTCTTCCTTCTTTTCTACCGTGTCCATGAGCTAAACTCTTACCATCACCAAAACCGAGCTGCGGATCGTGACAGCTCGCACAGGATAACTGCTTCGATGCCGATAACCGTGCATCAAAAAACAATAGTTTTCCCAATGAAGCCTTTTCTTTACTGAAGGGATTTGATTGCGGATATTCAACCGCGGGCAAAACTCCAATATCAACAAATCCTTTTTGAACTGAAGCATCTAGATGTGGTTTAGGCCACTGACTCATATCGCCACTGCTGTACATCCGGCGAAGATCAGCCATCGAATATCCCGTATCTACTGCATCTCCAAAAGCACTGATTAGTACAGGTAAACAAACCATCAATGCCACCAAAAACTTATTTTTCTTCATCAAAATTAAATATCTCCAACTTAAAATCCATAACTTAAACGTAAACTTCCCTCCTCGCGTGTTCTACCCAAAGGTGCCAAATTCATTCTATCCAAAGCATCAGCTTGATCCGCTTTACGATACGTATAATCTGCTGTCAACTTGATGTAATTACTTTTTCTAAGTCGCTGCATAAAACCCAGACGTAATTTACCTCCCCAAACATTTGCCTGATGATATAGAACATCATGATAAAACACATATTGATGAAATACATTTTCATTGATTACAGGAAGCGTCCATGCAGCACCTAAATTTCTTTCCATAAAAGCGGTCAAACCAAATTCAAACTCTTGATTTCTTGCTGTAGCATAGGTAAATAATGTTGCCAATCCATAGTCCAAACGGTCATAATCCAATCGTGTTTCCGTACCTCCATCATGACGCAATTGATTGGTATACCCTATATTAGCTTCATATAGCTGTTGCCACTTTTTATTATGCACCAAATACGAAAAATCCAATGTATGATGTTTCTTTCTGTAGACATAATTCTGTGCATCGCCACTTTCGATCACCCGATCCTTACCGCTATGGATGAAACTATTAAAAGATACCAGATAGGTACGATTAGACTGTTTTAAGTTCCACAAAAGTTGGTAGCTCAATTGATCGAGATTGAACTTGCTCAATTCATTGATGCGCGAATCATTACGTAGCGTCTGTCTATAGCGTTGTACTTCCTGCAGGTATCCTATATTACCATAGAACTTTCCCAAATGCCCATCCCACGATAAATAAAACTTAGCACCATAACGTTTCATATCATTCTGATAATACATATTCTTTTCATTTAACCAATCGCTCACTTTCCAACCATATCCTCTCACGATGTAGTTCATAAAAGGAGATTCAACCGCACTTAACGCATATTGATCATTAC
Organism: Sphingobacterium sp. MAE; assembly: GCF_056711605.1. Classification (NCBI taxonomy): domain Bacteria; kingdom Pseudomonadati; phylum Bacteroidota; class Sphingobacteriia; order Sphingobacteriales; family Sphingobacteriaceae; genus Sphingobacterium; species Sphingobacterium sp. MAE. Next base: position 3,069,727 of record NZ_CM160044.1, read on the forward strand.
GATAGGCTATTTCCACACGCTCTTGGCCATAGCCATACTTTCCCTCGGCCCCTAACTCCCATTCAGAAGTAATATGGGCACTCCCCCCTAGGCTTCCATTGACTTGAATTGCATCAATCGTACCTCTTGGATCGTTATTACTAAAATGATTACCCACATGATAATCCAAGCCACCGAAGACCGAGTACCGACGGTCAGCAAAGTATTTTTGTCCCCTAGTCTGAATAAGATAATTGATCCTTTCATAATGATTGTAGCCATACGACCCAAAGTACCAGGGTGATGCCGGATTTTCTCGCGTTTGATGGGCAAACCTCGTGCTATCTTCCGTACTGCGGTTATAAGCAAATCTTCCCCACAGCCGTACATCTTTAATTGTTACCGCACCCTCCGAGTTAAAATTGATATTTTTTATTTTTTGAGCATCCTGAGCAGCCCGATACTCTCCACTGATCTGGCTGTATCCCAATTGAATTAGGCTGTAGCGAGGTGAAACAGACTTCTCTAACCACATCGGGTTATCAACTGTGTATTGACGTATTCGGCGCTCTATAGTATCCTGCTCTACAGTCGTTTGCGCATATACTGGAAGGCAGGCTCCCCAAGTTGCAAACAACAATCCTATTATATCTCGTTTTTTCATGAATTGTATTAATTTTAATCAAGTACCTGATCTAATCTGCAAAACCCTTTGGGTTTGCTTTTATGGAAACAAAATCATCCTTAGAATTATTAGAATCCTTCAGCACTCTTCTTCCATTGACCACTGATTTGGTTTTCCGAATGACAGCATTTGAGGAACGAGCTCCACCATCCACAGCAATCCATCCCGCATCATTTTGAGCAGAAAATCGCTTTGGATATTGCGTTGAAGTGGAAGACTGTAGTTCCACTGCATCCAAAATCACATCAACGGGCACCTGTATATATGCTTTGGAATTATTAACCTGACCATCCGCATAAGGCAATCCGTAACCCTTCCAATTTGCTTCAGGTCCCATAGCATCAGATCGAAAGATAAACCAGCTTTGTTGTGCCGTCTGGCTCATGATCAAATCGGCACCACTTCCCCGTCGGATTACCTCCACATTCGGCACATTGGGATTATCCACATCAGATGCCAAAGGCCTTGTTGTACCGATATAAGGTGCATAGTAAGCTTCAAAATCTGCCTTGCTCAAGTCGACTGTTAAACTTGGATCCTGAACAGCGATTACTTTTCCATCAGCTCCCTCATAAGGCGCTTTATGATTGGTTGCCGTAGCCGCTATTACAATACTTTGACCAGGAGCGATCGGATAATCCTGACCTTGACCTGGCAAGCGGAGTATAGTTTGCGCATATACATAGTCCGAATTCGCCTTGATATTGGTAGGCATTCCATATGATTTACTCCAATCGTACTGTTTACTATTCGCTTGATATGTATAGATCGCGTTTCTATTATTTGCTCCATATGCCTCAGCAATGCACAAACTATCAGCATACTGGATCTGGTCCGAATTATTAAAGATTTCAATAAATTGATCTCGGAAACTTGCACCCAAAGTCGCATGCGAACCCGCATAATAGATCTGTTTGATCACCAAGCCATTTGGATTGAAATTGCCACTCACCAAGGACAGATCCCAGTGATGATCTATTTCCCTACCGACCATAATCTCTTTGATCTCCGAACTAAAGGTGATATCAAAATCCTCTTGCCGATCCAGCAATTGATTAAACAAATCGACCTTAAAGCTGATCACAGCTTGTATCCTATAGGTATTAGGAGCAAGCTGTAGAAACTTAATATGACCCTCAGCATCAGTTTGAGCACTGTATATCTTTTTCCCTTTCAACGAATAGATATTAACCGTGATGGTGTCTACAGGTAATTTTTCTTGATACTCCTCGCTTTCATAAGTAATATTGACTGTAACATCCACAGGACCATTATTGGGCAATAATTCTTTCTGACAGCTGCTCAATGACCCCATAAAAATGATCATCAGCATTAAATATTGTTGTAATTTCATATGCTTAAAGTTTAAGTCTTACTTGAGCACCATAACTTGGTTTACCATTAGGAATGACCATCGCACTATCCGATCGTTTATATTGCGGGCGATAATTAAATACATTGTAAACATGAAAAGCTAGGGTCAGTCGTTTACTAATTTCTTTTGATAAGTTGAGATGAAAATTGGTGTATACACCTGGCTGATTTTGATTGTTTATTTCCTCGATCGGACGAAGCAGATGTGCATAGTCGACATTTTCTTTATCAAAATTATCAATCTCATAATATCTTCCGTCCTGCGTAAAATATCCGATCGGGATACCGTCCGTAGCACGTGTATTGGTTTTATTCAAAATATTAAATTCCGTAGTAAAATTTAATAAGAGTTTAGCCTTTGGAATATGGGTACTCGAAGTAAGTGCAGCATTACTGGTCCAGCTGCTGCGCTCAAATACAGGATATAAACCGGTTACAGCATAATTTGGATTATTGGTGTTATTGGTTACGTTTTTCCAATTTTGAACTGGGTTATAGATAGATTTGGTTATACCGCCGCGCAGATTAAATGAAGTCGCTATCGCCGTCCATTTTGGAGTGGATAACATGACCTCTATACCTTGGTTTTTAGTCGTTTTCCCATTAACAAAATTATAGCGGGACAGGCGATGACGCTTTTGACCGTCGATCACATAGGGCAACTCAGCTTCTTGATCCGGATTGTCTATGTAGTTACCCAATAAGATTGAGCTAAAAGACATTTCGCTATATATATCCCGATAATTGCGTTTACTGTAAACATTCAAGCCCCCTCTAAATCCGCGATGTTCATAGGACAACGATAACTCCAACTGCTCAGAAAGTGCAGGTTTCAATTTGCTATTGTCAGGAGTAAACTTATCTACATATAATAAGTATAAACTATTTGCTTCATCCACAGCACCATTATCTTTTACTGCAGTGCGTTGATATAGCGGGATTTCATAGAATACTGGACCAGGATATAACTGTGCCAATGCGGGAGCTTTACTACCCCATCCATAAGCTAAACCAATGCGCAGATCCGGAGTGATTTCATAATTGATATTCGTACGTGGTGAAAATGTAGCATAACCTTCAAACAGATCCAACCGCGTTCCTATCCGTACATGCAGATTGCGATCTGCTATAGTTGTTCTAAAAACATCTTCGGCGTAGAATCCAATCTGATTTTGGGCATGGATACGTGAATAATCATAATATCTTTCAGAACGGTTATCTCCATTTGCAGTTGAAGTATTATTTCGAGGTCGTGTAGGATCTACGATCTGCCCTCGCCCCTTATTCTTTGAAAAATTGTATGAAGAACCAAAATTCAATTGGTGTAAAATACCACCAGTATGGAAACTACCATTCAAATCCAGTCTAGCCGTAAAATCAACAGGTTTGCCTTCCAGATTGGTCACTGCTGTATAGATACCAGAAGCATATTTTCCATTTGTTACCCCTACATCCGTCGCATCGGTATAGATGATGTAGGTATTATTCATGAATTGCTCTTTATAGGTATTCTGATAAGTCTCACTATAACGCACATTAAAACCAATATTAGTCAGAAAACTGTTGTCGATTCTGTAATTGGTCCGATTACCAACAGAAAAATTATAGGCCCTATAGCGCAGAAGTGTTGCAGTAGGATCATCTGGGTCACGACGTACATTGTCCAGATTGCGACCGTAATCAGCAGTAAATGTATTGGTAAAAGCACGATCTTGACCAGCTGCTGTACTCCATATTAAATTGCTTCCAACACGGTCATACGATTTGAGCTTATCACGGTTATCATTATACGAACGTGTAAAATTACCGCCTACCGTAAAAGCACCCCACTTTTTAGTTTGAAAACCTTTCGTTAGTCCATATACAGTTGCATTATCACGAAGTTGCATATTAAAATTGAAAGGAGTTGCACCAGCAATCCGATTGATGATCACAGCCCCATTGGTCATATCTCCATATTTTGCCGAAGAGATACCAGCCACTATTTCAACACTTTCAATGTTATCCGTTGCAATCTGACGTAAATCCACCCCTCCAAATGTATAATCACCAGTATAACGGTCAAGACGGTCTTCACTCCCCATTAAACCAGATATATTACCACCTACATAAGAATTCCCCATACCGCTGATTCCTGGATTGAGCGTCTGCATATTGGCATTATTGGACAGCGCGATTCCATCCATAATCAAAGCAATTCCAAAAGAATTATTCAATGAAAAAGGATCTTTGGTGCCCAAAGAATTTGTACCGAATGAAGCACTACGTAGATTAGCCTGTTGTACCTGCTGTAAAGATGGAGCAGCGATCTTCTGGCCAGGTACCAAACTCAATAAATCGTTGAGACTAAGCGCTCCGGACTGTTCAATAACCTCCCGATTAATATAAAGTGAACTATTACTTTCTAAATTTTGATTCGTACGAGGGCTAACCGTAATTTCGTCGAGGCCCACGCTTAATAACGGTAAAGTAACAGTGGGTATTCCTGTCTGCTGTTTATCCAGCGCTACGTTAAGCGTAATGCCCTGCCTTCCGATCATCGAAAACCTGACCTCAGCAGATTTCAGGCGATGTGCTGGAAACTGGAACCGAAAAGAACCATCTTGCTCTGTCAAAAAATATTGGTTTAGTTCTTTAAAAAACACCGAAACCAAGGATAAGGGCAATCCCGTTTCATCGGTCACTTTCCCGGTCAGTACACCTACAGAGCCATTGTTGATTAAGATATTTCTTCCTGACAATCTCAGCTGCAGATAAGTCTGCTGTTCCAGACTTTGTAAGATCTGAGTCAGTGAACCAGTCATTTGTAGTGAAACCTTCCGGTTGAGATTGATGGTTTTCTCATCATACAGAAAGCTATAGCCCGATTGTTTCTCGATCTGTTGCATAATGGATTTAAGCGACTGGCTTTTACTTTCAATATGGAGCTGTTGTGCCGATACCGATAGTCCATGATAGGAAAAAGCGATACCAAGAAATAAAGAACGAACCCAGATCGCGCTGAGTCTATTATTTTTTTTCATATTATTTTTTATGAGCAATTAAGGTGTTAGATTCAAGAAAGAAGTGGTATGAGGTGGTTAAAGTCAATTTATCCAATACCTGATCCAGATTTTCATGCGCTATAGTTCCAGAAAAATCAAGATCTACATCTGCATCAGCCTGAAAAGAAATGCCATATTTACGAGCCAATTGTTGGCCAATATCCGAATAAGTAGCATGATTAAAGTGCAGTACCCCATTCATCGTCTCTCGTTCTTGTCCCTGATCAAAAGATTCTATAGTATATTTGTCCAACACTTTGTCATATACAAATGCCTGTCCAGGTAAGATGATCAGGCGTATGCTATTATTAAAGATTTCCACTTTACCCGTAAACAGGGCAATCTTTGCTACCTTGTCCTCTTCAAAAGCATGAATATTAAATGAGGTTCCCAAGACTTTAACCTGAAATTCACCTGTCTCGATGGTAAAGGGCTGGTCTTTACGATGAGCTACATCAAAAAAAGCCTCACCTTTGAGCCTCACTTTTCGCTCGCTCGCTGCAAACTGCTGAGGATAGTCGAGTGTAGAAGTAGGCCCTAATCGTACTTTTGTTCCATCAGTCAGTTGCACGTTCATGTACTTACCGGCGGGAACGTATTGTTTTACAACAGCGACTTTTGGCGAGGGGCTCTGCAGCATATCCGGACTTTGCTGAAACAAAAAGATGGACAAACCCAAAAGCAGTACACACGCAGCAGCGTAGGGAAACCATTTCCGAAACAGAATTTTTCGATTTACCTTAACTTCATCGATCGCTTGATAAAGACGCCGTCTTGCCATTGCGATTTCGTCCTCAGATGGCATGGTCTGGAGCTGTAAAACTAAGGCCTTACTTGCTATTGCTAAGTCTTCGTATTGCGGATTTTCCTCAATCCAGGTTTTCCAATAAGTAACATTCTCTGATTCACGATCCAGACAATATTCAACAAAGGAAGGATCACAGATCAATTTTTCAAGAGTAGGGTTATCCATTATTTTTCATGCATTTTAAGAGTAGTGCATGAAATACCTGATTTTTACCTATTTTATTTATAATAATTTAAAATAAGAATTAAAATCACTGTTAAATGACTCTTAAGACTCTTTATAGCTTCATAAATGACATTATATACTGTTCGGACAGCAGCATTTTCGGAAATAGCAATTTCGTCGTAAGACTTATTGTAGAAATATTTCAATTCAATATAGTGGCGTTGCTTTTTGGTCAGCCTAGCCATAGCGGCATGGATATGTCGCTCTCTTTCCATCATTTCCTCAATTCTAATTTTTTGAGTCTCTACAGATTCCTCATAAGGTTCTTCCAGTAAGCTCTCAAAACAAATTTCCTGGGCTTTTAGTTGTCGAAAAATAATACGCTTGAGCCAGACAAAAAGATAATATTTAGGATCACTAATATCGACCGGAAGACGCTCATGCTTTTCCCACAACTCATAAAATAAAATATGGATTGCTTCCTTAACAACTTCTCTATCCTTGGCAATAACCATCCCGTATTGAAACAAAGACCTATACAGTGTATCATAAATGATAAAGAAACTTTCCTTATCCCCTTTTGTAATATTGACCCAGTGCGTTTTCATTTTTCAAGGTCGCTAAGATAACATATTATTTAGATTTATTCCAAATAATAGATATAAATATCCGATACGCGACTAAATTCATCGTATGGATCTGAGAAAAGTGATGAACCAGTTTGCAAACATCAGCTGCATGCACATGAGTCAAAGGTTATTTAAAGCAAATATCAAAAAGAAGAGTTGCTCAGAAATTATAATCAAAAAAGAATCGCTACAGATATTAAATCTATAGCGATATAAAATGGATCTTTCCTATAATGGTTTTGGTATTATCAAATCTTACAAGACCTTACAAAGTGATGCTTAATCTTATTATCAAACAAACATAATATTTTTTTCTCACTAATAGGAATATTACAATAAATATTTCATTTTTTTAGCGGATCAAACAAGTTTTATTGATAGTCTAGAGCACAACCTCGAAAAACACTATTTATTATACATTTACTACCTTAATGTAAGATCACAATAATGATATCTTCGCATTATTTTTATTAAAACAGGCATTGGTGAATGAAAGAACAACTATTGATCCACGAAGTGATCGATCTACCTGACGAATTCGATATAAAAGATTTTAAATTATTTTATAGAGATATTGACTTACTCAGATTATCAAAAGACTATGGAACCCCTTTACGATTTACGTTTCTTCCTACTATTGAAGAAAAGATAAATGAGATGAAGTTATATTTCAAAGAAGCCATACAAAAAACGAACTATCAGGGCAGTTATATGTACTATTATTGTACAAAAAGTTCTCATTTTAGGCATATACTACAAAAAGCTATTCAATCCAATATAGGCGTTGAAATCTCATCAGCTTATGATATCGATTTAATCAAATCTTTAATAGAAGATGGAAATATTAAAAAAAGTACAAAAATAATTTGCAATGGCTATAAGACCTCTGATTATCAAGCTGGAATATTATCCTTGATTCAGCAAGACCATTGTTCTGTCATGCCTATCATCGATAGTAAAAGTGAACTTTTACATTATCTTGAAAATCTGAGTAACACCAATAACTTAACTATAGGAATTAGAATAAACCTGAGTTTTCTACAGACCTATCCTCATGAGTCGAGATTTGGGCTATCACCCGATAATATCATGAGTCACTATCATGATTATATAAAAGCAAACGGGCAAGTGTCCGTCACCACGTTACATTTCTTTAATGAAAAAGGATTCAATACAGGAAATGAATATTGGAATGTATTAGAAGAAGTTATCCGATTTTACTGCCGATTTAAAAGGATAAATCCACAATTAACGACATTAGATATCGGAGGCGGTATGCCCTTTCGAAGCTCACTAAATGACAACATTGATCTATCACTTTTAGTCCGACAGCTTATATCTACCATTCAAAACATCTGTCTGGAAGAAGGCGTTCAGGAACCAGACATCATTACCGAATTTGGAAAATATACGGTAGCAGAAGCAACAGCTACAATTTTCAAAATAAATGAAAAAAAACAAGGTGACCGTGTAGATTGGGCTATTATTGATGGTTCTTTTATTACCCATTTGCCAGATACATGGGCTATTCATCAGGAATATCCCGTATTTCCTATCAATAATTTAAAACAAAATTATAAACCCTATGTGCTAGGCGGATTGACATGTGACAGTGCCGATTACTATCCAAACACGATTGATCGCGGATATGTAATGTTGCCAGATACCGACAATGAACAATATATCACCTTCCTACATACAGGTGCATACCAAGAAGCTCTTAGTGGTTTTGGCGGAATAAATCATTGTTTGATTCCATCACCAAAACATATCATCATTGATCGGGATGATCATGAAGATCTACAATATACTGTCTTTTCTGAAAAGCAAACAAGCCATCATCTTTTAAAAATATTGGGTTATCAAAAATAGATCAATACACCGACGTACTAATTCATTTATTTCAGGTATTTATTGGAACAACTATTACAGCATGTCGACTGTTCTTTCTATACATTGATTAATTTAAAAAGGACAGTTATGATGAAACAACAAAAAAATACCACTACAACAGGACTAGGTTTTATTGTTGCAGTAATATTGGAAAATGCCGATCAGTCACAAATCAACAATCCTGATGGTTCGCCAAAAAATCCGAATGATTTACGCGAGCAAAAACAGGCAGAAAATCCTGCTGAGAATCCTGATCCAGAATTAGAAGATCCAAATTTTGTACCAGAGGATGAAGATGAGGATACACCATCCAATGGACAAGAATCAACACAAAATATTTCAAAAAATAGCGAATTAGATACAGAAGATCCAGTAGAATTTCCCGATGAAGATCAAGATGAAATAGAACAAGGTGAGCCCCAAGAAGAACTTCCAATGGAGGAAGATGATGATCTCACAAGAGAAGAGCCGCTAGAATTGCCTGAGCAAGAGGATATCGATGAAGTAGAAATTAATGATAAAGAGGATACTGAATTAGAATAACACAACAATGGGTAAAGTAATTATTAAAATTACAGCATTCCCTATTCTAACCAGCTCGTTAAATAAGTGACAAACACGCTGGCAGAGCTTACTCTTTATCTTAAATTCCATTCCTTAAATTCAAAATATGATCACAATTGAAAAAAACAACACAAAAAACAGACTAGGCCTGCTTATGTGCGTAATATTAGAAAATAGTAACAGCATTGTTCCAAAACAAAATAATCTATCGGAACAAGATTACCGATCTGAAAATCAATTGAAAGACTCCAGACAATATGATCCTCTTCAAGAAGTTGGCAATGCGGAACACGAAGCAATAGAGCGAGAAAATCAAGAAGATGGCTTAATCGATCGAGTAGATCCAGACAGTGATAAATTAAATCCCGAGGAGGATGAATTAGAAATAGACAATCCAAAGGAAGATCTGTTAGAGGGTGATCCTGAGGAAGAAGTTTTTGACGATGACGATCGCGACATCGAAGAAGATGGTCTTGAAGAAGAAGATAATGATGGCAATTTCTTATAGAAAAAACAATATCTTGATTTAGATATTCATCTAAAAAAAGGAATGCAAGTCAATTTGCATTCCTTTTTTTATTTCCTTACTCGTGCTGATTTCCTAAATGGTCACGCATTCTGAACAACTTAAGTTTTTACCCTTACATTTTTCTAGAAACATGATTTGGAGCGATCATATGCCTATGTATCATCAAAGCAATAATGAAGTCTCCTGCAGCATACGATATAAATACCTGATTTAAAAATTATATCGATTTAAAAAATGCTTGAAATTTAAATAAACTCATGGATAAAATGAAAATAAGACAATTTACATACAAATGCATGCAACGAATTTATACGTATAGTTAGAAAACAAACAATATACCACATTCACTATCAAACTATTATAAAGATATAAGCGTTATTAAATATACTACACATCATAACATGGAGGTTATTATGGAAAATGTAAATTTAAATGTCTTATTTCAAGAAAAAAGACAAGTGTTGAACCATTTCGCTAGTCAATTTACGTCTGATTACGATGAAAAGGAAGATTTGATTCAAGAAACGCTTATGAGAGCACTTAAATCGGTTCATAATTTTATAAATGATCCTAAATTAATGACTTGGTTGTATGTGATTATGAAAAACATTTACATCAATCAATATCGAAGAGAAAGACGTAAACACATCATATATGAAGATTGTATCCATAGCGACCACTTCGATACCACATCCTTTAATTCAAATGAATACAAAATGATTCATGATGATATCCAAAAGGCTTTAAATAGCATTCCAGTTGAAAATGCGGAGATCTTCCGTTTACACTTAGACGGTTACAAGTATCACGAGATTGCCGAAACCTTTAATCTTCCGGAGGGAACAGTTAAATCCCGTATTCATTTGACACGTAAAGTTCTACAACAAAAATTAAAAATGTACCAGTCATCTTAGCGCAACACCAGATTTTAAGCAGCAAACTTCATTATTTATTTTTTGACGTACCTTTAGCAATATTCTTCATCATTCCTTTAAAAATAAAGGAATGAAAAGGTAAGACTGCATACCAATATAATCTACCCGAAATACCAAGTGGACGGAAAGTGGCTGTTTGGATAAAAACATTATTTTTATCAATTTTAAACTCCAACCATGCTTCACCTGGTAATTTCATCTCCGCATATAACAACAATCTACGATCCTTTTTATCGGCTAATATTACTCTCCAAAAATCAATTACACTACCTGTTGATAAAATCTCCGAATTTGTCCTTCCTCGTTGCAATCCAACACCTCCAACCAGCTTATCAAGGAATCCACGGATACCCCATAACCAATCTGCGTAGTACCACCCCGTTTTTCCACCGATCGACCAGATATGTTTTAGTACAAGATCGGGATCTGACACGTCCATAGACCTGATGTCCTTAAAGCATCCATCTTGCGGAACTTCTATCAGTTTTACAAATTGATCTGGGTATCTTTCGATATTCATGGCCTCCCGCCAACTGGATATCACCTGGTTTTGTTCAATTTTTCCAAAAGCCAAACGAATAGCCTCTTCATAACTCATGGGCTGGATATTAATTTTTTCTTGAAGATCGTTAGGTTGAGCTATGACATCTACGCGCATACTCTCCACCAAACTGCTAGCAAGCGGATAAGAAGTAGAAGTAACAAAATAGAGCCAATAAGAAGAAAGCTTTGGTGTCATGACAGGGACTGTCAATATCCAACGCTTAAGCGCCCTAACATGAGCAAACCGCAGCAACATATCTTTATAGGTAATGACTTCAGGCCCACCGATATCATAAGCTTTATTAAATGTATACTCCTGCATCATCACCCCATCTAAAAAGCCCAGTACATCACGAATACCTATTGGTTGGCATTTGGTCATTAACCATTTAGGTGCAATCATAATCGGTAACTTCTCCACCAAGTCCCGTATGATTTCGAAACTCGCACTACCCGACCCTACAATAATACCTGCCCTTAAAGTAGTGACTGCATAACGGCTGGAGTGCAATCTTTCTTCGACGTTCAAGCGAGACTGTAAGTGTTTCGAGAGGTGCTTACTATTCACAATACCACTTAAGAAAATTACCTGTTTGACGCTTGTTTTTTCCATACAAGCTTTAAAACAATCAGCAACAAGGAGTTCAGTTTGTGAAAAATCATTTTCTGAAGATGACATAGAGTGCATGAGGTAATAAGCAATATCGATATCTTCCGGAATTTGGCTCACAAAATCCTTCTTTAGAAAGTCTACTTCTATTACCTCAAAATCAAATCCTTCATATTTACTTTTATCAAAACGATTCCGATCACGTACACAGCAGACCACTTGATGTTTCTTCTCGAGTAGTACCGGCAGCAAACGCTGTGCGATATAACCCGTGGCACCCGTCAACAATATTTTCATATCTTCAAAATTTCTAGTTCTTCACTCGTATTTAATACTCACTATAAGATCGTATCCGCAAAATATCTTATGGTCAATGAAACATATATCACTCAAATTTAATCAATAATATATCTTAACCTGCTTTTTTTATACATTCCCTTAAAGCAATCATGACAGATCTTACCTGATCACATGCACGACGATTCATATCAGGAAACATGTACAGTTCTCGATCTTTTCCAATATTTATAAGCATCCATCCAAAGTGTACTCACTCCAGCGACCAATAGACAGATGAGCAATTGAACAGCGTTCAAATATGTTAAACTAAAGAAGTGCGAAACAGGTTCAAAATACAGCATCAAAAAGAGCATTCCCAAAGTGATACAACTTATATAATAGATGAGATTGTTCTTATAAGTAATGGTCTCGTAGATGTAATAGTAAAAAGAACGATTGATAAAACTAAGCAGGATATTAGAAAAAATGAGGGTCGTAAATACCATACTGCGCACGGTATTCTCATCTCGTGTTTGATGATAAGCGTACTGATAAATAAAAAGAACACCTGCTGCAATTACCAATCCTTGAATCATACTAATTGTGAGTTCTTTCCAATTTAAGAATGTTTCTGAAATTGGACGTGGTTTATGCTGCATGGCATTCGGTTCCATAGGTTCATTTTCATACACGATCGAACAAGTAGGTCCCATGACCAATTCTAAAAAAATAACATGTATTGGCGTAAAGATCTGTGGATATATCCAACCCAAAAACAACGGTAGAGAGACTGTTAGAATAATCGGAATATGGATAGATATGATATACTGAATAGCTTTCTTGATATTGGCATAGATCCGTCTACCCGCAGCGATCGCGACCACTAATTTTGAAAAATCATCATTGACAAGAACTACAGCAGCAGCAGCTTTTGCTATCTCTGTCCCTTTATTGCCCATAGCCACCCCAATATGGGCAGCCTTTAAAGCAGGAGCATCATTAACACCATCACCCAGCATGGCCACAACTTCACCACTACGCTTGAGGGATTGAATTACAGCCAGTTTTGCTTCCGGATACATTCGCGCAAATATGGTACAGTCATGCAATTGCTTATCCAGTACTTCTTTCGACAACAGCATTAAATCTTTCCCGTCAATATGTATCGACGCATCCTTTAAGCCCGCCTGCTGGGCAATGGATGTTGCTGTGTTGGAATTATCTCCAGTGATCATTTTGACTTTGATTCCTGCCTCATAGATCTGCTTAAATATAGCCTCAATACCTTTCTTTGGAGGATCATAAAAAACAACAAAACCCTCAAAATCAAATTGAAAATCCTGTTGCTTTTCTGGAAAATCATGATGTGTATCATGTGCTTTCGCTACCCCCAGTACGCGGTATCCCTGTTGCCCAAATTGAACAATAAGCTGCCTCAATTCCTCTTTCTTTTCTACGGAAAGACTAGACACTTCAAGAATAGCTTCGGGAGCTCCCTTAGCAGCAATAATCCGGTCGCCAGCATCATTTCTAAATAAATGAGTCATCATGGGCGGCTTACCCTCCAATGGATACTCGTGAAATAACTCAAACTCTGCCCTTTGATCCTGTTTAGCAGTCTGTTCGTAACGCTGATGAAGTTCTTTTTCCATCGGATCAAAAGGTACAGGTTCACTAGCCCACATAGCCGTCTGGATCACATCGGACACATCGGGCAGATGATAGTCCTGCTCATACACCGTACGCTGCTTTGCTTCACTATAAACAGCTACTAAATTCATTGTATTTTCGGTTATTGTACCTGTTTTATCCGTACAAATTACGGTAGTACTACCCAGTGTCTCCACAATACTTGATTTTTTAATAATGACTCCTTCGCGCATTAATTTCCATGCACCTAGCGCCATAAAAGTGGTGAATGCTACTGGGATTTCTTCCGGAAGGATAGACATGGCTAACGTAAGACCACTTAATAAACTATCAATCACACTGCGTGTCTGAAAATAGCTCACCAGGCAGACCAACATAAAAACGATCAGTCCAATCAGCGCCATATTTTTCACAAAGCGTTCAATTTGCAACTGCAGCGGCGATTTTTCTTCTTTTATTGACTTCATAGACTGACCGATCTGACCCAGCTTGGTTTGCTGTCCGATCTTCTTTACCTCATAAACGGCCAAACCTGATACCGTGATCGTACCACTGTAGACACAGTTATCCCTTCCATTAGCATCTTTGAACACAGACAGACTCTCCCCTGTTAGGGAAGATTCATTTACTGAAAAATCATGGCTATGCACAATTATTCCATCGGCATTGATAATTTGACCTTCTTCCGTTATGCATAGATCCCCAACGGCTATTTCGTGCGTTTTAATAGCAATGATCTGACCATCACGTATTACTTTACTTAGAGGTTCATTTAATTTTTCTAATTCCCGCATCGCATTTTGGCTCCTCACATCTTGATAAAAAGAAATTCCGGAGACAAAAGTAAGCGCAGCCAACATAAAATAGGCCTCCGTATAATTTCCAACAATCAAATAAATAACGGAAATCACGATCAGCAAGATCAACATCGGTTCTTTCACGATATTGAGCAATAGATCAAGCGTACCAGAATCGCGTTTTGTGTTCAGGCTATTATAACCATCTTTTTCAACTGACTGCCTGACCTGCGCAGCATTAAGACCTTTTAGGTCCTTAGGAATTGGATAACCCATATCTAAGCCAACTAGTTAGATAGTAAGTTAACACTATTATTTCAAAGAAAATAATATTTAATATGATAACAAACAATCACAGCCACATGAGTGAGATTCCATCCTAAAATTTTTACTATACTATTTTTAGTATCATTTCGATAAATACGTATCTCACCAGGATTTCTACGGGTATTCCACTCTGCGATACACTATGTATAGTTAAGAAATAGGGGTACCTGCATCATTTAGTACTGAAGATTACATCTGGGTACTTTAAAATGAAAACAATCAAAAACTTCTGTTTATCATCTTTAAACAAAGAAAAATAGTGGAATAAAAGGATACAATAGATGAATGTAAAAGATGAATGATTTAATTTTATGGGGGACACATGAGGGTCAATTAAAAAATAATTGAATCAAAAGGAGTTGAAAAGGCATAATATTTGTAAAATCACCATACAGATATTAAGTTTTAAAGATGAAGTTTTTATAGCACAAGACTTCACAAAATGAAATTAAAGTATATGATAAATGAAAATCTCCATATATATTTACAGGCCTTAAACTCGGCCAACTCTGGTATTATCATCACTGATAATTTGCAACCAGATAATCCGATAATTTATTGCAACAGTGCGTTTGAAAAAATATCAGGTTATTCAAATGATGAAATAATCGGTCACAACTGTCGATTCTTACAAGCACAGGACAGATCCCAAGCCGAAAGGCAATTACTTAAAGATAGTATAAAGAGAGGGGGAAAAGAGTGTAAAGTCGAAATTAGAAATTACCGCAAAAATGGTCAATTATTTTGGAATGAGTTATTAATTTCCCCAGTCAAAAATGAGGAAGGTTTAATCACACATTTTATCGGTGTGCAACATGACGTAACAGATCGAAAAAGAGTAGAGTATGAATTGCGTGAAGAAAAATCTTTTATAGAAGATAAAATACGCCAACGTACCAAAGAACTTATGGTCAAAGAAGCATTCTTGTCCAGTATCATTCAGACGGTGAGAGAAAGCTTATTAGTACTCGATTCCAATTATGTTGTATTAAGTGCCAATAATCACTTTCTAAGTACATTTAAAGTATCACAAGAAGAGACTGTTGGTAAAGTTCTTTTTGAATTAGGAAACCATCAATGGGACATTGCCCCCCTAAAAGACCTTTTGACAAAGATTTTGCCTACCAATAATCCAGTTACTGATTATGAAGTAGAACACCATTTTCAACACATCGGAAAAAAAGTAATGCTGCTCAATGCATATCGAATAGAGCTCGAAGGACAATATAAAGATCGGATATTAATAGCAATAGAAGATATTACAGAAAAAAAAGAATTAGATCGTCGTAAAGATGATTTTCTTTCGATAGCAAGTCACGAATTAAAAACTCCACTTACCACCATAAAGAGTCTGGTACAACTCCTTCAACGTATGGATCCGGCTAAAAATCCAGAAAAGTTTACTACTTCTCTCGATAAAGTATCCGTATACATTGAAAAATTGAATAAGCTTATTTCGAAATTACTGGATACATCTAAAATCCATTCCGGCAATATTGAATTGCATATGGAACCGTTTGAAATTGATAAAACCATAAAGGATGCGATCGAAAATCTGTCTGTTGCTATACCTGGACATCAGATTTCATTTACAGGCTGTACAAATGCGACTGTTATTGGCGATGAAATGCAAATATTACAGGTAATTAATAATTTAATTTCCAATGCAATCAAATATGCTCCAGGATCTAAAAATGTGGAAGTTTATATCAATAATGTAGGGAAATTTGTTAAAATATCCGTCAAAGACTATGGAATGGGTATTAATCACCAAGATAAGATCAAAATCTTTGAAAGATTTTTTAGAGCAAGCGATATTCAAAAAAAATATCCTGGCTTAGGAATAGGATTGTATGTATCTCATGAAATTGTTGTCAATCATAAAGGAACTTTATGGGTTGAAAGTGAGATTGGTGAAGGATCAACATTTAATTTTACATTACCAATCATGAAAAATAAAAACTATGGATAGTAAAAAAATAATGGTTTGTGATGATGATCAAGGAATACTTGATGTACTTCAAATGTTACTCGAATTAGAGGGATTTGAAGTTTTACCTCAGATTAATAGTATTCATGTTATTAAAGAAATTCTAACGTATTCCCCAGACATCCTTTTACTGGATTTATGGATGCCCGTCTTGTCTGGTGACCAAATTTTAAAAGCCATTCGCAATACACCGGAGATAAAAAAACTACCTGTTATTGTCTTATCCGCAAGTGGCGATGGAAATAAAATAGCGATGGAAGTCGGGGCCGACGGCTTTATAGCCAAACCTTTTGACCTTGATGATATCATAACAAAAATAAATAGCTTATTACCAAACTAATGGTAATAAGCTTGTATAGATCATCCCAACTCAAATCAACTCTATTGTTTCTTTTTTCTCATAATAAAAAACTTTCCGTTCCTTCAGAGGTTATATACAGTATGAATTGCTGATCAAATTACAGCAATAGGCATTAAAAATATAAATTTTGAAAAACAAATTATTTAATTCACTTGCTAACAAACGAATAATAGCAATCAGGCTTACTATTTCTGGTAGTATTAGAAATCGAGCAGTTTTTCGTAATTAAAACAAAGGTGGTTTTACAATTATCAGAAAAGTCTATACTTATACAATTTAAAATAAATAAAAATGAATGTAAAACGCGTTTTCGGCACCGTACTCACTATTCTGGGTATTATTGCTTTAATTTATACAGGATATGAACTTATAAATAAAAGTACAGCATATACGACCTTTATCGTAGTGGGGATGATCGGGCTAATCTTTTTTTTCTCAGGCATAGGCCTAGTCAAAAATACAAAAGACGAATCCTAATCTGCTCTTCCGGCGATATCCAAATGAACAGTTAAATGATAGGGGTGCTCGCTACTAATAGGTAGCGAATCGCTTGCAGATCCATTCTCCTATCACTTTCCGATTATAAGTTATAGATATGCCCCAATAAGTAACGAATTTATTGGGGCATATTTAATATTCATCATTTCCTATCCCGCTACATCTCATTTTCACAATCGAGATCGATATCACCATGACATGAGTTACGGATTCAGCAATACACAGATCCAATTTTAAATCTTATGTTGTTTCACTATTTTTGTAAAAAGACTATTTCTCAATCTAAAGTAGCAGCATAATGGTTGTAGGCAAAATATATTATTGTAATTTAGTAAAATTAAATATCCGTGATGGAGCTGATACCGTTGGATGCATCCATACAAATCCACGAGAACATTTGAAAATGATATTCATAAAGAAATACAAGAAATGTCTATCGGCAAATTTAGATGATGAAATCAGCTCAAAATACAATTAATGACGAGTCCTGAACCGATAATCATCTACTTAAAGAATTTTAACACGAATAGCTTACATAAATGATAGGACCCATCTATTTACTGGATCATCCTATTAATTCATAACCACAAAAACAAATGATTTTTAAAGCATTGAGATCAGATGTAAATGTTGATGATAGTACATTTAACGATTTATACCCCCCCAACATAAAAAAATTAGCACAAAGACATTGGACTCCGGTGGATGTTGCAAAGATGGCCGCCAACTATTTGGTACAGCACCCAAATGACAAGGTTTTAGATATAGGTGCAGGTGCAGGCAAATTTTGTCTTGTTGGGGCATCTTGTACAGCAGGTAAATTTTATGGAGTTGAACAACGCCAATCACTGGTCCAGATTTCCAATGAAATCGCACAAAAACATGCTATTGATAACGTAGAATTTATTCATGCAAACATTGATCAAATCTCTTTTGCAGATTATGACGCTTTTTATTTTTACAATTCTTTTTATGAAAATATGGATACATCTTGTCCGATAGATCACGATATCATACCCGACAAAGAGCTCTATCATGCCTATACCGAATACCTTAGAAAACAACTCGTACAAATGCCGATCGGTACACGAATTGTTTCTTATTGGAGCGGATGGGATGAGATTCCCACGAGTTTTGATCTGGATAAGACCGCCTGTAGTGGACTACTCAATTTTTGGACAAAAATCAAATAACTAGATTTCGCCTGATCAATGATGATTGCTCTGATGTTTTCTTATGAATCTATAATAACCCAATAGCATTCGGTCATTATAAAGCGCCACCAATAAAATAAATATTGGTAGACACAACGTTCTTCTATCAAACCATCCATACATCAATGCTCCTATTATTCCTCCACAAAAAAAACCTCCGATAATAATTGCTTTGAGCAGGATAGCACGTTTTAGGCGCTTACGTTCATTGCTTTTTTTATAGAAAATCATTTGGGATAATTCTATTCCTAGATCTGTAAACAACCCTGTTAGATGAGTGGTACGTACCACCGAACCTGATATTTTTGTCACCAGTGCATTCTGTAGCCCCATAGCCATCAATAATACACAGGAGAGCACAACAGCATAGTTAGCCGGTGAAAAAGCAACAAGTACAAGGAGAAAAATTTCAATAGAGAGCGGCAGCATATAAGAATAATGAGCCGCACCTCTGGAAGTCATTTCCATGGTTGTATTCGCTAAAAATGCGCCCAAGAAAAATGAAATGACATAGATGATGCTTAAAAAAGCTAACCCATAATTATTTGAAAAAAGTTCTTCTGAAAAAAAAGCGAAGTGTCCGGTCACATTTGTTGTCAATGTCTTAAAAGACAAAACCCCCACGATATTCACCACACCAGCAACAATCGACAATAATGCCGCCAGTTGCACATTATGGACAAAAGTACGTCCCCTATCTCGATGCCTAAACATAATAATGAATATAAATATATAAGGAATCTAGCCCTGCCCTAGCTTTGGAGTGCAATAATTTCTTTAGATTAAAAGAAAGAGAGGCTTAGATCACACCTTCAAAACTACTTTTTTTTAACTTAATCTAAGTCTTCTTTCTCTATTGAGATCTCACTTGTTGTAAGAAATATTCAATAAAAACTTTTTAATCATTTAAATTTCCAGTTATGGATCTAAATCGATCTTTCAAGTAGCATCAAAATAAAATGGCTTCAATTTAAGATAAAGAAGCCATTCTACAATTAAGAATTTTTTTTCACCACATCAACCATATGATCCAGATCAAATGGTTTTTCAATATAATCATCAGCTTTGCAGTCTTTTGCCTTTTGAGGTAAGTCATAAGATGTCGATGTTAACACAGCAGAAATATCTTCCGTTTCTGCATCACTTTTCAGCTGCTCAATAACTTCAGAACCTTTTTTACTGCCCCTGATATGCTCATCCACGACTACAACATCAGGATCGATCTCGTCAATCTTCTCAATGGGCTCAGTTGATAACGATGAAGTAACCTCAAAACCTTCATCTTTCAATACTTCATCCATTATATCTAGAATATCTTCGTCATCCTGAATAAGCACAACTTTCTTTTTCATACCGCTACCATTTTTTTACAAATATAAAGTTATAATTCAATATTCTAAAGCCCCTGAAAAACAAAACATAAACATCATAAATAGTAAAAATCAACCAAATAAAGAATGCGATTAGTATTTACTATAAATCCGATCCCAATAGCAATCAAACAAAAAAATCATTAAATAAGAAAACGATCCAAAATGTCTCTTATTTAATGATTTTTTTATGTAGAACTACACGCTGTTTTTAGAAAGAAACCATCAGCATACTGCACAATTAATCTCCTCAAGTTGATATTATCCATAATTCTCTAGCTGTACATGTCCTTACATCAACACAGTTAAAGATATTCTTTGCTAATTTTATTGATCGATCACAATTCTTAAGATTGAATAGCTTTTATGAGAACCCTCCAGATTGTCATTTTGTGAGCATATTAAAGTGCTCTGCCACAAATACAATAATTAAGGATAAACTTAAACTTTTGGCAAGCGGTATCCATTATGGTAAGCTGCCGAAATTAATTGATCAGCCTCAGCCATACCAAAAGACCACGTATCTGGATTCCAATAAATTTTCTTTCCTGTACGGTATGCAATGTTACCCATTTGTGAGAAAATTGCAATTTCAGCACCTGCTTTCACAGGACAGTTTAAAGTAGATGAATCTCTACTTTTAACGGCTTCGATAAAGTTAACGGCATGCAGGTCCAATCCATCATCCACGGCACGTTGAAAAGCAACCCCCTCCATACGTCCCTTTTCGGGTATGACCTCCCAACCACTCCGATTCAGTACTAATGTTCCGTTATTTCCAATAAATGCCACCCCATGGTCCTTTCCGTAAGGACCTCCGTCAATACCAGTAGCATGCTCCCACTGAATATTAAAACCCTCAAATTCGTAGACCGTTGTCAAAGTATCAGGAGTCTGGGCAGCATCTTGCGGATAAGCAAATTTTCCACCAGAAGCCATAATTGAAATCGGTGTGGATGCTTTCATTCCCAGTAGTGCATAATCAAGCATATGAACACCCCAATCCGTCATTAATCCACCTGCATAATCCCAATACCATCTAAAATCAAAATGAAAACGATTTGGATTAAAAGGCTGTTTCTTTGCTGGACCTAACCACAGATCGTAATGGACACCAGCAGGGACTGGTCCATCTGGCTTGACCGGAATACTTTTCATCCATCCTTGGTATGCCCATGCTTTTACCAGACGTATTTTACCCAACTTACCAGAGTGTACAAAAGCCACAGCATCTTTAAAATGCTGCTGACTGCGTTGCCATTGTCCCACTTGTACAATTGATTTATTTTTCTCTACAGCTACCATCATCGCGCGGCATTCTGCGATCGAATTGCCCAAGGGTTTTTCAACGTAAACATCCTTTCCTGCCTGACATGCTTCTATCATCTGTAAACAATGCCAGTGATCAGGAGTACCGATCACCACCACATCCACGTCTTTACTTTTTAATACATCACGATAGTCTGTATAACCTGTAGCGGTAATGCCTCTTTCTCTAAGTTCTTTTATCCGCTTCTGAAGGACATGGTTATCAACATCACAAAGCGCTGTACAGACCACATCAGGATGCTTTAATAGGGCATTAAGATCGGACCAGCCCATACCATTGATACCAATAGCGGCAACACGGATCTTACGATCATCCCCTACTCCAGCATATAGTTTAGGAAATATAGCCGTCAATCCAGCCATTGTAACAACGGCTGTTGAATTTTTAATAAACTTTCTTCTTGATGTGTTATTCATAATCGTTTGCAGTTTGTTCGTTTATTTTTGGTCTTCGAACGAACGCACAGAGGTCAGTGCATCAGTTCAATTTATATGTCTCAATGACATTTAATATATAAAGAACCGTATTTTATTTAACAAAAACAAAAAAATAATAAAACTGTACCAGGTCAAGTTTGGGAACGCTGCCCTATCATACAAGATCAGCCTATTTTAAAACCGCAATTAAATAATCTTTACAGGGCTATTAATTTATTTTCAAAATCAGTACCTTAAAGATATGCACCTGAATGAAGATCCACATCATTAAAAATACTAGCCATCATGCCCTCATATCCCTGTCGTTCCTAACATACTACTGGTATCTCTGGTTAATTTGCAACTACCTTAACTCTGCTCCCATAAATACACCTTATCGTTGCTCATCTACACATTCAGCAACAAGATCTTTTCCCTGTTAAGATAAAGTTAAATACCCAAACTTTCTTGGGTATGAAGTGTTTTTTAACTATATTAACAAAACACACAACAAATATCAGTTTTAAATTAAATTTCTGATTAATAAAATGTAAAAGTTATGATATTAAAAGAACAATTACAGAAAATCGCCAATGTAAAAAGTATTCCTTGTGTAACCATATCACTGAATACACATCGTACGCATCCCGACAACCTGACAGATGCAGTTTCATTGAAAAATTTACTTAAAGAAGCCGAGGATCGATTGACTTCAGAGTTTGATAAAAAAACGATCGCACCACTATTAGAAAAAATACAGACTATAAGTGCTAAAATTGATCTCAATTATAGCTTGGACAGTTTACATATTTTTCTATCCAATGATACCGAGGAAATTATAAAATCCGCATGGCAGACCAGCCACCAAGGTGTCCATATCGCCGAAAGATTTGCTGTACGCTCACTCATCAAATCCAACAATAGAAGTACCAATTATGTATTGATGTTACTGTCTCAGAGTGGTGTACATATTTATGAGGCCGTCAATGATAGCATAATCGGTGAAATCACTAATGATGACTTTCCTTTTGCTGAAAATACACTTCAAGTTGAAAATGCAGACCAGGGCAGCAATGCCCGGAAAGTGGACAACATGGTGCGCGAGTATCTAAATCATGTCGATAAAGCATTCGTAAAAGTGCACCACGAAACTGGATTGCCCTGCATCGTGATTGCTACAGAAGATAATTACAGCAAACTACAACAGGTAGCCGATATACCAGCTGCTTATATTGGTCATGCCGCAATCAATTATAATCATGTAGCTCCTCATGAAATCGTCAAACAATCTTGGAAGATTATTGAATCCCTACAACAGCAAGAACGCACACAAGCCATCAGTCAGATGAAAGAAGCTGTTGGGACAGGTAAAGTACTGACCGACTTACAAGAAATCTATCAAGCGGCATTAGATGGTCGCGGAGAGCTTCTGATCGTTCATAATGATTTTGCGCAACCAGTGGTCATGCTAGACGAAAGAACTTTTGATCTAGTAGAAGATACAAACCACGAAAATGCAGTTGATGATATTGTGAGTAATATCGCTTGGGAAGTATTGTCAAAAAAAGGTCGTGTGGTCTTCACAACACAGGAAGATTTAGCCGATCTAGGAGAAATAGTCTTACAAGTTAGGTATTAATGACTTAAAACAGTCTCACTCATCCATCTTGATCAATGGCAAAGTATACCATACATCAGGATGGATGAGTATCCTGATCAAAATTTAAATGGATAGATTCTTTACAAAATCATAATATTCGCTTAATAAATATGCCGCAAGGACAATTTACCTTTGCTCAGGTATGGAACATATTAAAGCAATAAAAGAAGATAACCATCAAATTTTCACTCAGGTCTATGACCAATATCATACCCAAATTTATAGCTTTATTCTACTAAAAACCCGTTCCGAATACATTGCTGAGGAAGTAACACAACTTACGTTCATCAAATTATGGAAGCAACGAAACCAATTGAACGAACAACTGGGCATTCATATCCAAATTTTTGGAATGGCTAGACAAGTGATGATCGATTTGCTCCGAAAAGAGTCTAACCGTTTTAAGTATGAAGGCGAATCGGCAAATACCCCATTCACCGACAGTTTGATAACTGCTATCGAAAGTAAAGATATCTTGCAGATCATGGAGCAGGACATCGAAAATATGCCCAAAATGCGTCGTATTGTTTTTGAATTGAGTCGTAAACAAGGACTCACGCATAAAGAAATTGCTCAGCTCTACTCCATTTCCCCAAAAACGGTCGAACACCATATTGGCAAAGCGCTTATGCAACTCAAACAGCATATATATTCGATTATGCTCTAGGTGACATATAGGTATCTTACACAAGATAGACACTCCATTTCGTAACCATTAACTTATTCATAATAAGATAAATAAAATTACAGATACTTCAGTATTCCATCCATCCTAGATTAAATAATTGTTAAGTCGCTAGGGATAGCCTGTCGAACCACGTAATGCTATTATGAGGTTCAGAAAAAAGAAAACAGGCAATCAGCAGAAAAGTGTGGAAAAGCAATTTATCCGAAAATATTTATGGAAAGATCCATCCATCATTGAAGATATATTTCCTGATCAAGAATGGCAGTCCCATGAAGGAGATCCTACTCAGATCACTCCCTCAACTAAAATGGCACAGTACATCCGTGACAGAATCAACAAGGAAAGTAAACCTCTAGAACAGCATTCCAATAGCAAAATTGATCTCAAACGGGTTACCTATTATGCCGCTGCTTCGGTCATCGTATTGTTATCATTAGGTATTTGGTTTTGGATAAAACCAAATACTTATATCAACAGTCCTAATCTAGTCGAGCAACAAAAAAAAACAAGTATTAAAGAGGATAAGACCTGGATTTCATTAATCAACAACCAGACATCCATCCAGACACATACTTTGCCTGACCGCTCTAAAGTCAGATTATTTGCGCAAAGTACCATCCGTTATCCAAAACATTTCAGCAATCAGAACCGCATCATCTACTTAGATGGGAAAGCCTATTTTTCAGTTGCGAAAGATGCCTCACGTCCCTTTAGCGTATACGCTAACGGAACAAAAACAACTGCTCTGGGCACCTCTTTTACTATTGATACACGCAAACAAGCAAAACATATATCTGTGACACTCCATACCGGAAGAGTTGTCGTTGCTTCAACTGCTCAGCACCCTGCATTTGAAAATGTATTCCTAAAAAACAGCGGAGAATCGCTATATTTTAATACGAAGATGGATATCATAGCGCATCATGCCGGTGTTATTAAACAAGCAGTAACAGCGATCAGTACTCCTGACCAAAATAAGACAAGCCCTACTTTACTTCAACTCAACAATATTCCATTGTCTGAGGTTTTTGTTACCCTCAATACAACCTATAACGCTTCAATAGAAATAGGTGAGCAAGACGTAGCTAACATCCAATATACAGGCAGTATCGATCCACAGCACGAAACACTGCAAGAAGTACTGACAGTGATCTGTCTCATCAATGACCTGCGTTATGTGCAAGAACCGGATGGTTCTTATACCATCTATCGTCAAAAAGAATCCATAACCGATCAGCTTATCAATCCATAAATCAATTACTAATAAAATCATGTTTAACAAACAGAACCAATTCAGAAAAAGCATGTTATTCTTTGCACTGTTTACTGCAGGGTTTACCCAAGTACAAGCACAGCAGGAACAAGTAAAAGGAGCAACACAAGATGAAAATGGCAAGTTTTTATCTGGAGTCAGCATTAAAGCCCTTCATCGGGAATCGGGTAAAGCTTTCACGACAAGTTCTTCCGAAAAAGGACTTTTCTCTTTTCGCAATCTGCCCGAAGGTGGTCCCTATCAATTTATATTTTCTTCGGTAGGTTTTCGATCAGATACCCTATCCGGTTACCGTGTCCAACCTGGAAAACCATTGGCATTAAGTGTCAAGCTTACCCCCACAGCAACGACATTGGATGAGGTGGTTATCGGATATGGCCGTATCGCCCGAAAGATCTTACCAGTTCCATTACGACCGTCAAAGCAGAAGATATGAATGTTGGTGTCATGACCTCTCCTGCTCAGATGCTTCAGGGTAAAGTACCGGGATTGACCATATCTACCAACAATAGTAATCCCAATGCCGCACCTTCGGTCAGTTTGCGTGGCGCTTCGACCTTAAGAAGTGGAGAAGCAATGGAACCGTATTATGTGATCGATGGAGTGCCTGGGGCATCACTTGCGCTTGTGGCACCAGACGACATCCAGTCGATCGATGTCTTGCGTGATGCATCGGCAACGGCTATATATGGATCCAAAGCCGCCAATGGTGTAATTATCGTGACGACCAAACGCGGTAAAGCTGGACAGGCAAGTATCAGTTACAACGGATATTTGGCAATAGACAAAATCGCTAAACGGTATGAGATGATGACCGGAGCGCAGTATAGACAGTATATTGCTGACAACAAATTTTCGATGGAGCCTACAGATGACCTCGCTGCAAATACCGATTGGCAACGCGAGGTAGCACGTACGGGCATATCCAATAATCATAATGTATCCCTTATCGGTGGTACAGAGACAACGCAATATAGTGCCAGCCTCAATAGCTTTAAAAACAATGGTGTGATCAAAGGAACAGATTTAGGCCGCCAGATCGCGCGTGGATTTGTACAAACCAATGCACTGGACAATCGCCTGACTGCTTCTTTCAATATCAATACCAGTATCACCAAACAAAATGATGTCCTAGCGCTTGGCGATGGCTTAAGTGTATACGATGCCATGTATTATTATTTACCCGTATCTCCGGTCCGGACAGAATCTGGTGCTTGGTTTGAAAAAACAGATCGTTCTCAATATGTTAATCCCGTGTCATTGATAGAAGAGAATACGAACTATACCAAAAGCAAAATGATACAAGCGCATGCCAAAGTCGGTTATAAAATATTGCCCAGCCTGACCTATAACATTGACCTCTCCTTACAGAACCGTCAGTATAACAATGCGCAATACTATTCTAGTTTATCCATGGCAGCACGTAATCAAAATGGAAAATCTATCCGCGCTGCAGTAGAAGATGAACGCAAGATCATGGAGATGAACCTGAGCTTTGATCGCACATTTGGAGATGTACACAAGTTTTCAGCGTTAGCCGGTTATTCCTGGGAAGAAAACAATAATAATGATGGGTTTCAGTTGACGACTTCGGACTATTACGATGATGGATTAAGCTATTATAATCCAGGTATGGCCAATGTTGTGGATATCTTGGGGTTTGGTAACTATTACCTTTCGACATTACGTATGATCTCTGTATATGGAAGAGTAAATTATGCTTATGACAATAAGTACCTTTTTCAAGCTACAGTAAGACGAGATGGATCATCAGCATTTGGAACCAACAACAGATGGGCGACTTTCCCCTCCATTTCGGGAGCATGGAGACTATCCGAAGAATCCTTTATTCGTGATATGAATTTCTTCGATGATCTTAAATTGCGTGCTGGTTATGGCGTCAGCGGCAATTCTTTGGGCTTCGATGTATTTACCGCAAGACAAGTCTACGGCGCCACATCAAGTTTCTACACCGATGCTTTCGGCAACGATCTTCGGACGCTCGCAGCGCTCCGTAATTCAAACCCAGATTTACGATGGGAACGCACTGGTATGCTCAATCTAGGTCTAGATTTCGCATTTCTCCATAATAGATTAAGTGGTACATTAGAATTTTACGATAAAAACACCACGGACCTCATTTATGATTATGCCGTTTCCACGACCAAGTATTTGTATCGATCATTAACAGCCAATGTCGGTGAAATCAATAATAAAGGAATCGAGCTCTCCCTCCATGCTATTCCTGTAAAATCAACACATTTCAATTGGAACACAGGCATCGTGGCATCCCATAATAAAAATATAGTAACCCGTATTACCAACCAAGAATTTTCGACTGACTACGTAGATTTAGCAGACTTAGGTGGAGCCGGTCAAAGTAATGCTTTTCAGCAACGGCTTCAAGAGGGTGCCCCAATTGGTCAGTTCTACACGTGGGAATGGGCTGGTTATAATGATGCAGGTATATCAACCTTCTATGTACGCGATGCACAAACCAAACAACGGACAGGTGAAACCACCATCACGCCAACCAATAAAGATCGCACCATCACCGGAAGTGCGCAACCAAAGCTAACTTTAGGATGGAACAATACGTTAACCTACAAAAACTTTGCTTTAACCGGTATGTTTCAAGGAGTATTTGGTCACAAGGTCATGAATGCGACACGAGCACGCCATTCCAATGTTGTGGGCAATGCCGGTCAGAAAAACCTCCTGGCCAGTGTGATCGAGACGGAAAAAGCAACCGATATCAATGCACACTATTTATCAGACCGTTATCTGGAAAATGGCAATTACCTACGCTTAGCCAGCCTCGGACTGTCCTACAACATTCGAAATATCGGTGGCCAATTGAAAAACATCAAGCTTTATGCTACCATGAACAATGTATTTGTCCTCACCAACTATAAGGGGGTAGATCCTGAAGTAGATCTTGGTGGCCTCACCCCTGGTATTGATAACAGGCAGACCTATCCACGCACCCGAACCATCCTGTTAGGTGTAAACTTTAACTTATAATCAGCATATTTTATCATGAAATCAAAACCATATTTACGTCTTTTTACCCTATCTGCATTTGCGGCAACTTTAGTTGCCTGTACCGATTTAGATGTAGACATCAAATCACAGTATACCGAATTTCCAACTAGTGATAGAGCAGCAGAAGCCATATCAGCAGATGTTTATGCTGCATATCGAGCTGCATTAGGCAACAATCACTGGATGGCGCAAACCCTATCCTCTGACGAAGCCGTGAGCCTTTCTTTGGGTACCGATTGGTATGATGGTGGTCGATTCCGCGAACTCCACGTCCATAATTGGACTCCTGATAATGCCATCCTGCCAACGATGTGGAATGCAGCTATGTCCGGTATCAATCTTTCCAACAATGTATTGGCTATTTTTGGGGATAATGAAAGTGATAAAGCCGCACCAATGCGCGCCATGAGAGCTTACTTTTACTTTATATTGATGGACAATTTTGGAGGAGCACCACTGATCACCGGCAAGGTTGATCAAATTCCAGATCGCTCTTCACGATCTGAAATTGCCAACTTCATCTCCACCGAATTATTGGCTGTTCGAGATCGTTTGCCCAAAGAAGTTTCTGCCTCCACATACGGTAAAGCAACACGTTACATGGCAGATGCTTTGTTAGCCAAATTATACCTCAATTGGGCCGTATATACTTCGAGTGATGTCGCAAACTACACCGCAAGCATGCCCAATGAAAAACTAGCACAAGTAGTAGCGATGTGCGATGACATTATTGGGTCTGGTCAATTTAACCTCAGCAGCCACAAGTTCATGGAAAAATTCCGTCCCGACAATGGTCCACAGATCAAAGATTTCATATTTGCTATGCCTTTCGATCGAGAGAAACAGCAAGGAATGAATTATGCACGCTTTTGGATACACCGCAGCGGACAAAATCAATTTGCCAAACTGCCACAAAGCGTAGGCGGCACATTTCGCGTATTACCTACTTTTCTAGCCAAATTCAACCTGACGGGTGATGACAGAAATGCGGCTTACATGGGTGGACTTCAATATTATTGGTCTGACTATACTCCAGATTTAACGCGTCCATTTTTAATCAAAACTTCTAAAAAAGGGATCGATCAAGACTATGCCGGAAGCGATGCTAATGTCACTTTTGACTGGCATATGGAAACGACCAAAGAAATCAAACTTCGCCCAGATGGGGGTCCGACACTCAACGCAGGTAATGATCAAAAAGGGCGATCAATGGGCTACCGGTCGGTTAAATTTTACATGGATGTAAACGTCACGGCTGCAAATAATAGAAACCAAAGTAACGATGTGCCGATCTTCCGATATGCCGATATTTTATTGATGAAAGCCGAAGCGATCTTGCGGGGTGCAGCACCTACTCATGGGGAAACACCCATGTCGCTCATGAATCAAATACGTGCCTATGTCCATGCTCCTGCATTAACTGCTCCACCTACTTTAACCGATATACTGGACGAGCGAGCAAGGGAATTTTCTGATGAATCTTGGCGCAGAAATGATTTGATCCGTTTTGGCAAATTTGAGGAAGACTGGGGATTCAAATCTTTATACAGCGCAGGATATTCAGAACGCTTCCGCCGTATATTTCCTATCCCAAGACCCGTGATGGAAGTGAATACAAAATGGAAACAGAATAACGGGTACTAATCACAGTTGAACATGAAAAGAAGAGCATTTGTCATCAGTACCTTGGGTACTGCTATGGTCAGTAGACTTTCTGCTTTACCTTTAGGTCCTATAGTTGCTGGATCAACAACAAGAATAGAAAGCGCAGATATCGATAGCCGCGCTTTGCTAAGAGACGAGTATGACCTGCATTTTTTAGCTGTTGGCGATTGGGGACGCAATGGTGCTGATCATCAGATCCAGGTGGCACAGCAAATGGGCAAATGGGCCAGCGAACATCCCAATGATTTTATCATCTCGACAGGTGATAATTTTTATCCTTCAGGTGTTGCCAGCGAACACGATCCGCTATGGCATTATTCATTTGAAAATGTCTATACCGATTTCTCTTTACAATGGGATTGGTATCCGATCTTGGGAAATCATGATTACAAGTCAGATCCAGATGCCCAGATACGCTACAGCAGCATTAGCCGGAGGTGGAAGATGCCAGCACGTTATTATAGCAAAACATTTAAGATCAAGGATGACGTCGAGGTGCTTTTCGCTTTTATAGACACCAATCCATTGATACCCGAATTCTATCAGAATAGCCAATATGGGCCCCATGTGACGGGTCAACAACCTGAAAAACAAATCGCTTGGCTAGATGAGCTCCTTCAATCTTCTAAAGCAAAATGGAAGATTGTAGTGGGGCATCATCCGCTATATACGGCAGGTCCACGCACGGAGAACTATGATACATTAGCCGTCAGGAAGGTCTTGCAACCCTTGTTAACCAAACATCGGATTCCATTATACCTGTCTGGACACGAACATTCTATGCAGCATTTAAAGATGGATAACAATTGTTTTCATCAGTTTATTTCAGGAAGCGGTTCTGAAGTGACTCCCGTTAAAAAGGGTTTAAGTTATAGTCGCTTTGAGGCCTCTATTTATGGGTTTATGTACTTCTCCCTAAATCAGGATCGATTACAGGTGCAGTGCATCGACCACCAAGGAAACGTTATTTATAGCACCATCCTTTCTATCGATACACCGTAAACAGGAGCAATAAAACAATCTAGTAATACAAGGAGATACAGATTTTGTATCTCCTTTTTTTCCATACCTTAATTAAAAATTATAGATTATTTTACATAAAAACCACTCTCACGCCTTTTGGAAGCAGACTCCTATTTTTCCATATTGACCCATCTCTTCAACAGTTGCAATAATATCCAATTTGGTGATACATAGTGTTGCTAAGCTAAATTTTTCTTGATCTTGTTAAACTCATCATCCATTGCACCCCTTTTCATGATCGCTAAAAATGCTGCTAGGACATCAATAGCTAACGTATTTATACCAATTGTATCTATCAAAATTTTTCAAATAGATACGATGAAGTCTGGATTAAAGACTATTATAGAAAAACGAGCACGCTTTCATTTGTTTGTTTTTTGTAACTTTGAAAAATGGAAAAGACACAATCAATCGAAGATTTTTATAAGACCAAGCTCAATTGGGTGCCTGATAATATCCGGAAAGAGATTGGCCATTTTAATGTATTTAGATTAGATGATTTTGTAGGTAGCCATGCCAAACCGGTACCATACAGTAGGAAAGACTATTATAAAATCAGCTTAATAATTGGCAAAAACAAAATTTATTATGCCGATAAGGAAATCGAGATAAAAAAGCAAGCACTTTTATTTGCCAACCCTCAGATCCCCTATAATTGGGAATCAATTGATGACGAGCAATCCGGTTTTTTCTGTGTGTTTACGCCTTCATTTTTTCATCATTTCGGAAACTTAAGAAATTATGAAGTCTTCCAGCCTAATGGAACTCCAATTTTTGAACTTAGCGACGAACAAACCGAAAAGATAAAGCATATCTACTTGACTATGTTCGAAGAAATTGATTCGGAGTATGTACATAAATACGACGCATTGCGAAATTTGGTGTTTGAAATTCTGCATCAAACCTTAAAAATGCAGCCCGCAAAAAAGATCGAAAAACAGGAAATCAATGCTTCACATCGTATCGCTATTTTGTTTCTGGAATTACTAGAAAGACAATTTCCTATTGAAGATACCAGACAAAGGGTACATTTTCGTTCTGCATCTGATTTTGCTGGTCAACTTGCAGTGCATGTCAACCATTTGAGCAGAGCAGTCAAAGAAATCACCCAAAAAACTCCCACCCAAATCATTGCCGAACGCTTGCTACAAGAAGCCAAAGTTCTTTTAGTCCAAACCGATTGGAATGTATCTGAAATTGCTTTTGCATTAGGCTTTACCGAAGTGACGCATTTCAATAATTTCTTCAAAAAACATTTAGACATTAATCCCACGAAATTTAGAAATGTTAGAATTTCGTAAGTTATTGTTAGCTTTTCGTTATCCTACTCTTGAGCATCATTTTACATTTGTATTATCATAAAAATCAAAACGATGAATACAAAAAAAGTATGGTTAGTCACAGGAGCTTCAAAAGGTTTGGGCTTATCACTAGTGAAAAAATTATTAAAAGAAGGATTTAGGGTAATTGCCACCTCTCGGAATAAACACGCTTTGATCCAAGAGCTTGGTGATGTATCGGATTTATTTTTACCAATAGAAGTAAACTTATCCGACAACGAGGATGTAAAAAATGCAATTGCAACGAGTATGACTCATTTTGGAAAGCTAGATGTTATCGTTAACAATGCAGGTTTTGGACAAATAGGCACTTTAGAAGAATTAACGGACGAAGAAGCGAGAAGCAGTTTTGACATCAATGTCTTCGGCTCCTTAAATATCATTAGAAACGCGATGCCTTATTTACGCCAACATAAATCGGGACATATTTTTAATATTGCTTCGATAGGTGGTTTTTCGGGGGGATTTGCAGGTTGGGGAATTTATTGTGCCACTAAATTTGCTGTTGCGGGTTTAACAGAAAGTCTTAGCTGAAGAAGTAAAAGGATTTGGAATAAAGGCAACGGTCGTATATCCAGGATATTTTCGCACCGATTTTCTAGCTAAAGGATCTGTCCAGACTCCGCAGCATACGATAGCAGCATACGAAGCCGCCCGTCAATCTGAACAAGCACACTTGAACGATATTGATGGCCATCAGCCCAATGATCCTGATAAAGCAGCCGATGCATTAATCGCCATAAGCAAATCAGAAAATCCACCCGTACATTTGTTTTTGGGAAGCGATGCGTATGATATTGTTTATAAAAAGATAGATATTCTCACCAATGATGTAGAGCAATGGAAAAGTTATACCCTATCAACGGCACTATAATGACATTATTTTTTCACAAATAAAGTATAGAGCCTCAAACAGGCTTTTAAAACACCAAGTGTCTTCTATCATATGATAGAAGACACTTGGTGTTTATAATTGCTCCATTTATTTATTTTCACTCCCTAACATCTTGGTCCATAGCGCTGGATAGTCCGTCTGAATAATCTTAATATAAGGATACTCCTTTAGAAACAGTTCGTAAACACGATTACCCTGCCTAAGCGCTTGCTTATCGATATCACCCAAACTATTCATCCATAAGATGACACCCTGATCTTTAAGCTTTTTCAAGTGTTCAACGTTTTCGAAAGATGCATCGATATGCACCACAGAGGTCAACTTTGACTTCAGTATGGCATTCAAATCTTTCCTATTTCTTGCTCGTGGAAAAAGGGTGATCGTAGGATGAAGCGAATAAACGTGTTTCATATCTTGGTGATCATAGAGAAAAAACAAGACTTCGTCAACCATATTTTCTGCAGCAATCAGGTCAAAAGCGTTTGCTATATATTTTTTATTCTCTTCCTTAAAATCGATATCGACGATAATTTTACCCTGACAGATACGAAGTACTTCCTGCAAAGTCGGCACCTGATATGGAGAAGCAGAACCATGAGGTGTCTCGCGCAAATAAAGCTTCTGAATATCAGCATAAGTTAGATTACTGACCGTTCCTTTCCCTGTAGTGGTACGATCCACTGTTGCATCATGCATCACGAGTAGCACGCCGTCTTTTGTACTTCTGACATCAATCTCAACGATAGAAACCCCTAAAGATATAGCCTCCAATATCGCTGGAATAGAATTTTCAGGATACTGTGTATGCACCCCTCGATGTGCCGCAATATGGATGTCCTTTTTGCCCAACTCTGCTAACAATCGCACAGACTGTGCATAGACCGTTGAAAACAACAAACATGATGCGATCAAAAATATACGAATAGCATGTCCCATTTTATTTCTTAGATAATTCAAATGAGTCAAACAGCTGCCCATTGAGTTTATAACTTGAAAAATAAAGCTTTTCGTCAGTCACCCGAATAACTTGGTAGAGCTGTGTCTGCGCACCTGACACTTCCATCCAACGTTCCGAATCAGAACCATACATCTTTGGTCCTGCTACTGAAAGGAGATATACTGGACGAACTTGACCAGCTGTTCCTCTTGCATAGGTATGATCATGTCCCTGCAAAACCAGATCAACGCCATACTTTTCGAAAATAGGTCTAAAACGTTCACGAAGGATCGTGTTATCTCTATTCTTTGCTGTTGAATAAACCGGATGATGCATCACAACAATATTCCATTTAGCTTTTGAGGATGCCAGAACATCCGCTAACCATTGTTCTTGTTTTTGAGCAGCAATAGAATCCAACATGATTAATTGTGAATTTAATGAGATCATGCGCACATCTTGATAATCTAGGTAATACACCGCATCCTGCATATCCGCAGGTCCATTTTTAGGAAGATGAAATTGCATTTTCCAGTGCGGATCTAAGACCAGCTGCCCCAAAGAGTCCCTGCGGTATTCATGATTGCCCGGTGTGGGTACAGCAGGTATCATCTGATGTATAAATCCTGCTCCTTCATGCCATTCACCCCATTCGCTATCGTTATTGGAACGGTTTATCAGATCGCCAGCATGAACAATAAAACGTGCATTAGGCTCCTGTTGAAAAGCTTTACGAATGGAACGAGACCATTTCGAACGTAAATCATTCTGTGCATCGCCCAGGTAAATAAATGAAAAACCACCCTTTAGATCTGCCGTACGAAACTGATTCCACGCACTCCAATTCTCCCCATCGCCTACACGATAAGCATATACTGTCCCCGCTTTCAATCGCGCAAACGTAACTTGTCCATAGCTATCTAGTTGGCTACTGCCCTCTATTTTTAACTGACTCTTGATCCCTGTCACTGTTTGTGCGCTCTGCTCCAGATCGGGTCCGCTTTGCTCCTCAACCACCTGTCCTATGATTTTATTGGAACTGCTATTTATCCTCCAGGTCACGGATTGTGTCGTAGCAGGATTATCGGACCAAGTCAGGACCATACGGTCAGGATAGGCACCTTGGTTCTGAATTTGCGCCGTACTTATGCGTGTGAGACAGCACAAGCTCAATAATACCATTACATTTTTTATATTCATGATCATCTTTATTAGTTTTTTCTATGTTTTACCAAGGTTTATTAGTTCCCTGCAAAAGCCAGGACTTAGACCATGCACTATTTTCATTATCTGCTTGGGAGTATGCTGTCTTTTCGATACGTGCTAAAGCTTCTGCAGCATTCTTTTGATTGACACTCATTTCATTCTGCATATAGGGTATCCTTACGGGTAGTTGTGAACGGCTAGCTGCAGGACCTGCCTTTAGCAACGGAAGCCCTGTCCTTCTATAGTCAAACCAAGCTTGAGATGCAGTAGTCCAATTCGAAATCCATTTCTGTTCCATGATCTGTGCCAATGTATTATCAAAAGCAACCCCAGGCTGTTGAATATAGGCACTATAATCATTTTCTACGCCCCAACTTTTAAGCGAATTGCGCACCCCTTGTTCATAGTATGCCTTAGCAGAACCTGCTAAGGTCCATCCTTTCTTGGCAGCTTCTGCCAATATAAAATTCACTTCAGATGCAGCAAGTAAACGAGCCTTCAGCATCCCACCTTTAGCGGCTTTATAACGATCATTCAGATAAGAGACATGTGGATTGATCGAAGTCTGCCCCGGGCTAGGATTGAGATTATAAGCTGATGGGTTTTTAGAAGACACTAGATGGCAATCCTACGTATTCGACATCTACATCTACAGCAATACCTTTGACTACATCTGGAGAAACAATACGTTTACCATTTACAATTTTATCCGTTCCATTTGGCTCTGTCGAGCGAATTTCAATTGGAATCTCTACTTTTTTAGCCCATACAGCGATACGCGGGTCATGAAGCTCTTGTAAACGGTCGACAAGTGTTGCACACATTTTCATTCTTCGGAAGTTACTTCCACTGGCATCAAAAACGGTATTGGACGGCCAGGAATCTGCTGCATTATTTCCCATAAAATCCATCAACACATCATCCTCCGCAGATGTAATTAATGGAAAATCTGTCGGACTTGCGACCATCTCTTCTATTCCTTTTCTGGCATACGAACTTTCTTTCTCAGCGATACGCATATAATATCGAAGCGCCAGCGAGTTGGCAAAGCGACGCCATTTGGACACATTCCCTCCAAAATAGATATCTGCGCTTGCCAAAACATCATAGCGGCCATTAGGTTTTGAAAACAAGGCGTTTGCCTGTTTCAGTTCTTCAATTATGCCCTTATAGATCACGTCCTGTCGATCAAACTTGGGAAAATTGTACTGCACCCCTCCCATTTCGGCTTTGAGCGCATCGGTATATGGAGCATCACCCCATAGATCGGTGATCAGTCCAAAGAGGTAAGCACGCATGACCAGCGAAACTCCTTGATGAAAGTCTAGTCCTAATTCTTCTGCACGGCGACGCATCAACTCGTTATCACGTAGATAGCCGTAATAAGCATCCCAGCTTAAGATTCCACCGGTCCATTTATAATCATTGTGTGCATCAAACCAGGCATCCAATTGCGTGTACTGCACGACCCCTCCAAGATCTGTAAAACTGAGTTCATTATATTTACTAGCCGTACCAGCAAGTATAGTCGACAACAGCAGGTTAGGATTTGCCTGCTCCTCACTTACACCATTGGGATTGATGTTGATTTCAGTAAGATCTTTACAGCCCGACATCTGTAAACTGAGCGTCAATGCCAATACGGCTATTTTTATAGTTTTAAAATGATTGTTCATCGTTATAGCTTTTTATTAAAAAGTGATATTAACTTTAAATCCGATCGGCATTGCCCAGGGAGTCACATTATACCTCTCGATACCCTGCTTAAATCCAATTCCTGTATCCGACTGAAAAGCCATTTCAGGATCAACACCGACATTGGCTTTTGTCCATAAAATAAGATTACGCGTATAAACACCCACATTTCCGCCATTTATTCCCATACGGGTCAACCATTTCCCTTTCAAGTCATAGCTAAAAGACAACTCTCTCAACTTAATAAATGAAGCGTCAAATGTTGCCGTATTCATAAAATCCCAAGGGTAATTATCAGAATAAGCTATATATTTTGTACCCTCACCTCCGAGATTTTCTTTATATCCCGTGATATTTCCCTTGGCATCGTATTCCGCAATGACACCTGGGTTGAACACCCCAAAATTTCCGACCGTTCCGCCTACATTTATTGGATAACCACCATACTCATCACCAGGTCCGCCAACAATAGGATAACGATTACCCTGCACACGCACCAGATCATTTTCAATCAAATAGTTACGTAAAGATTCCCCCGTCAATCCATTCGGATTGATCAACTGATCTAAAAATCGCTGTGTAGTGAGGTTCGATTCAAAATATCGATAAGTCTGGGACATAAATTTACCTCCAAAACGCATATCGGCGGCGATGTTCATGGTCCAATTTTTATAGCGTAGGGAAGACTGGATACCCATACTGAAATCAGGATTAAAATTACCGATCTTATTGCGGCTATTATTAATACGGACGGCCTGCCAAGAACCATTTTTATCCAAGATAGGATAACCATTGTAAGGCGATGATGGATCTTCAACAGTCACGAGTTTAGAATCATACAGATCGCCGATCTCTTCCCCAACGTAAGTACGTGCTCCACCACGTCCATCTGTCCAGAACGTGTGAAATTCAACACCTTCTGAAAGTTCCTGAATACGCGTTCGGTTACGGTGCCAATTAACACCTAGATCCCAGGTCCAGTTTTCTTTTTCAATAGGACGTCCAGACAATGCCAGTTCTATCCCCTTACTGCTCAGTAGACCGGCATTAATATTTCTCGAACTAAAACCACTGGAACTCGGTAGTGCAGTAGAGATGATTTGATTTTTATTGTCCAATGTATAGTAGGTTCCTTCAAATTTCAATCTGTTTTTCCAGAAGCCAATATCTGTACCCACCTCATACGAGGTCGCCTGTTCGGGTTTCAGGTCAGGTATTAAGAGGTTTCCAGAACGTGTGAGGCGCAATACATCTCCCCAACTCCCCGGATTGCTCAATACATTAAATAGATTATAACTTCCAGTATCATTTCCGACACGCGCAATACCGCCCCGTAATTTGAATAAACTGACTTCTTTTGGTAACATCAAGATGCGGTCAGCCAATAAGCTCAACGAAGCGGAAGGATAAAAATAAGAACGGTTGGCAGCCGGCAGCGTACTCGACCAATCATTTCGTCCAGTAAGGTCCAGATATACCATATCCCGATAACTTAAGTTAACCAATCCATATACGCTATTTACCGCACCCTCAGATAGTATACTCGCAAAATCCAGATTCAACGGACTGATATTGGAAAGCGTATATAAACCGGGAGTGGTTAGACCAGCTCCAAGCTTGGAAGTATTTTGAACAGAAGTTGACTTTGAATAGCGCAGATTGCCACCTAGTGAACCCGTACCTTGAAAATCGCCTATCTTTTTATTGTAGGTGGTCAGAAAATCGATATTCTGTTCCAGATTCATCAAATTGACAATACCATAAGCACCTCTTGGTTCATTGGTATAGCTGTAAGGAATCTTGGTTTCCCGATTCTCCCAGTAAATATCTGTCGCGTACCTGATCATCGCACTCCAATCTTTACGGATATTCCAATCTAAGCGCAGGTTTCCGAATACCCGATCACGTACGAAACCATTGTTGACGCCATACGCAAGAAAATAGGGATTATTAAAATTTCCTACAGACTGGGAGCGTTGCTGTATCCCTTCCTGTCCAGGCATCCAGTAATCTTTCAAATCCAAGATATTAATATGCGGGGCAACTTCATATGCCGCCTGTAGCGGGTTTGTACCACGATTGGTAGCTGGGCGGTTGTTAGCATTATTACGGCTTGCATCCAGAGACATACCTAATGAAAGATTATCGCGCAAACGCATGGTTGCATTGATATTCAACGTATTTCTAAACAAATCAGCATGAGGTACAATACCCCTATTGTTCATATTGGAATAAGAAAACCGATAATCAAGTCGTTCACTGCGATTAGCCAATGAAATCCCGTTGGTACTCGTTATGCCGGTCTGGACAAAATTCTTGATATTATTGGGGTAAGACTTTAATTCCGTCGGAATCGGATTTCCATCCGCATCCATTGGACTATTCCATTGAATGGCCTGATATCCTTTATCCAATGCAGGTCCTACCATGTAACTGGACTCTTCCTCTATTTTAAGGTCGCCATTGATATCTCCGGGTTTCCAGGGCATAGTGCCACTTGCAAATTTATTGTGCAAGTCGATATAGCGATATGGAATATCAAAAACGGTATTGCTCGTCACGTTTATGGTCATTTTCTCGGCATTTTTACCGCTTTTAGTGGTGATCAAAACCACACCGTTGCCAGCTCTAGATCCGTACAGCGCAGCAGCACTGGGGCCTTTTAAGATGGAAATATTTTCGATATCCTCTGGATTGATATTGGATATCGCATTACCATAATCGACTTTGTTATCATCACCAATTTGACCGATGTTATTGAGCTTGTTCATGAGCGGTACCCCATCAACGACAAATAAAGGCTGATTGTCGGTACTTAAGGATGAAGCACCCCGAATCACCATGCTCACTGAAGAACCGGTTGGGCCGGTCGCACTAACAGACACCCCTGGAACCTTTCCGGCCATAGCAACCATAAAATTATCATTGTTCACCCGATTGAGATCTTCTCCCTTTATCGTACCGACGGCATAACCCAACGAACGGTCCTGCCGTTTGATTCCCAAGGCAGTAACGACCACTTCTCCAATTTCATTTTTGTTTTCTTCTAAAACAACTTCCTGAACGCCAGCAGTATTGGCATCCACCTTTACGGCGCTTATTTGTTTGGCCCCATAAGATATATGGGTAACCAAAATCGTATAAATGCCCGCAGGAACTTTCAGTTGCGCATCACCTTGAGCATTGGTCAATATGCTTTGACCGTTGGCTACTATTTTAATAGAAGCTCCTGCAATAGGCTTATCGGCATTATCGCTGACATGAA
This sequence comes from Sphingobacterium sp. MAE, assembly GCF_056711605.1. Classification (NCBI taxonomy): domain Bacteria; kingdom Pseudomonadati; phylum Bacteroidota; class Sphingobacteriia; order Sphingobacteriales; family Sphingobacteriaceae; genus Sphingobacterium; species Sphingobacterium sp. MAE. Next base: position 3,110,409 of record NZ_CM160044.1, read on the forward strand.
ACCGCACATTAAAAGTTTGCTGTGCTTGTCCAGCCACTAAAACTACTCCACCGTTTACTTTTTTTAACTGGATATGAGTATTTCTCAAAATATAGCGCAGTACCTCTTCAAAACCAGCATTTTGAAAGGCGCGCTCTTTTATAACAACTTTCTCTAATTGCAACGCTTTTTTATCGTAACCGATGCCAAGACCAGTTTGCTCCGATAACAGCAATAAGGCCTGAGAGGCATTTCCTGCTTTTAGATGGATATTGATTCCATGTAATTTCACTTGACTACTATGGACATTTACGGATGCAGTAGTAGCTTTCAAAATGGGTACATATGAGCTGAAAGCTAATGCAGCGGCAACTGTGCTGAGCTTCGTAATTTTATACATATATTTGCATTAATGTTTATATTAACATGAACTAAGGGTGCTCACTGGTTGATTTTGCGGTTTGCCAGATGAGCACTTTACTATGGAAAAACTTCCCCGTTTCCCATTCTTTTACTTTTTATAAGTTTATTGATGTAGTATTATATCATTGCCTTCCCTCCTAAATTTAATTTGGTGAATATTACAGATCATATGAAGCAGCTGATCGACCGATTTGACGTGGGGTAAAAGCAGCGAATAGCTAAAATTGGCAGTATCTAAACCGTCACTGTGTAAGATCAAGCCATACCGATTGTAAATCAGTTCCTGTAGTTTCTGAAAATTAGCTCCAGAGATTAAAATACCTCCACGTGTCCAGATATTGGCGTAATCTGGATTAGTATCATACCGTTTATAGCTTCCAAGATCTTTTTCATATTGCAAACTCTGACCTGCTAATAGCACGTGTACCGAGGCATTTAATTTGTTAGCAACGCGTACACGTCCCGTTTTAACATCTATGGTGATGTTTTTTGATTTTTCTGAGTGATTTACATTAAAAGAAGTACCGAGCACATCGATGGTCAATGCTGCCGTTTCGATTGAAAATGGATGTAAAGTATCGCGCTGCACCTCAAAAAAGGCCTCTCCTTTTTCCAGATAAATTTTTCGGTTTTTCAGATACCCCTGCTCATGATATCGAATCCGGGTATTTCCATTCAGCGTGATGATAGAATGATCTGGAAGTAGTAATTCCCGTTGTTCACCAGGATAGGTCGACAGCTCTTTTAAAGAAATTGAAGCAGCAGTATTCCCTTGAATAATTCGTGGTAAATTTTGGTAGATGAACAAACCCGAAGCACCTAATATCAACATCGAAGCTGCGACGGAAATCCAACGCAATCGTACGATACGAATCTGTTTTTTAGCAGCTTGTATGGCTGGAGGAAATGCAGCAAATATCGCCTGCTTTACTTCCGATTTATGCTGCCGATCTCTAAAAATATCTTCTTGATCAGAAGACACTTCATCATACCAACTATCTACGTTCTTTTTTTCCTCCTCAGACAGCTTGCCATCGAGATAACGTTGTATGATATTTTTAAACTGTTGTACCTTCACTTGTATCCTATTGTTTTACTTATTACAGGTGAAGAGGCTCAAAGTACTTTAATAAACTATTTTCTTTATGTTAAGAAATGATGAAATAGATAAGCACTCGCTAAAACTAAAAAGATATCATCATGGTCAGCAAAACGCTTTGTCAGATCCTGTTTCAGTATTTTCTTTGCCTCAGACAGATGATTTTTTACCGTCTGCTCGGCAATATTGAGTTTTTGAGCAATCTGCTGGATCGAATAATTGTCATTTCTCAAAAGATATACCTCCTGCATGGTTTTAGGCAACCTCGATACAGCAAGATCTACTATATTTTCTAAGCCTTGATACTGTGCTGTTGTATGATCGTTTAAAAAAGTAAATTTGTCCATACGGTATAACATCTTTTCCATATGGTTTTCTCGTACTTTTTCAGTCGCATAGTGATTTAGAATCTTATTCTTGATTGCCTTAAAAAAATAAGGTTTTAACGATTCGTAATCTTCCTTAAGCAGGTGGCGTTTTTCCCAGATCTGAATAAATACTTCCTGAACGATATCTTTCGAAATTGCTTCATCCTGCACATGCCGATAAGCCAGTATATATAGCTCTGCCCAATAAGTATCAAAGAAAAATGTAAATGCACGCGGATCTCCGTTCTTGAATCGAGATAAATAAAGGATTTCCTTCTTAATTTGGGTAGACATGACCCGACAAAGATAGCTTGAGGATATTACGCTAATATTAATTAATCATCAACCTTGTTATTCATTCAGATCGTATTTGAGGGTCGATAAAAAGATCGTATTATTCGTATTTATTAAGGTACTGCTAAGATACTACTGGAGACGATTACTATGGCAGCTTAATCAAAATTTACGGCTCGAAACCCTTATACCCATTATTGGAGCGTCTAAACTTCAAGTTCAGTTTTGTCCGTGTCAATACTTTTTCACATCCAAAATGTGAAATGAATTTATAGATTTGCTTATACAAAACGTTCCAACTTTTATGGTACAGATATTCAAAACAAATGTAACAAACAAAATTGAAGTAGAACTTCAATCTGTCATTCTATCCAAAGGAAATCCAGGCTATAAAATCAATTTCGATCTTGATGACTGTGACAATATCTTGAGGATCAAAAATGTAGTAATTGCCAATAACAGCAGCAGCATCTGCCTTGAAAAACTAGGTCATACTTGCGAAGCCTTAAATTAGAGGAGTATAAAAATATGATCGTCAGCAACGAAAGGAATTAAGATGATGCTATTATTCATTTAATAATACCGTATAAGCCAAAAACTATTGATGGAACAGCCAACAGCTCAACGAGTAAAAGAAATATTTGACCCATTTTACAAAGCGGATATCAACCTTTGGACAGCATTTGCAAAATATCTGCATGTTCGCACATTTAAAAAAAATGAATTAATTAAGGATTACCACAAACAAGAAAAATATATTAACATTTTAATCCGTGGTTCAGTTGCTCACTTTGTTTTGGCAGATGAAAAAGACGTATGCATTAACCTTTATTACGAAGAACAATTATTCAGTGACTATCTCTCATTTCTGACCCAGTCTCCAACTGTTATAAAAACACAAGCTTTAGAAGAATCACACGTATGGTCGATCACCTACAACGATCTCCATGCATTATACACCAGATCCAGCACAGGGTTACTTATTGGTAAAGCCATTTCTGATGCCATGTTTATCAGGAAGCAATCTGAGCAAATAAATCTACTTACACGATCTCCTACAGAAAGGTATTTGAAGTTAATACAAGATCGTCCAGAAGTTTTTCAGAGAACGCCTCTAAAAATCATCTGTTCCTATCTAGGCATTGCTGCAGAAAGTTTAAGTAGAATTAGAAAAAAGAACATATAATGTACTTTCTTAACTTTCGTCAAGTTTTTAACGAAATCATCTTTCTATTTTTGGGTACTAAACAAAGCCTTTAAACATGAAAAATAAAGTTAATTATCTTGCTATTCTGACGTTTTTTATCATCGCAATTGCCCTTCGCTATCTGACCAATAAAACTGATTTATTAAGCAATGTACCAAGCGGTTTCATTAAAATTATCCTGCAAGGTATATAGCCAACTATTGCTGCAATAACGGTATTTGCCGTATTTAAAATAAAACCGATTCTGACATTAAAGGGAAACTATGGCCACATACTTACCCCATTTCTTTTATACTGGACATTACCTATTGTACTGATTCTAGGTGTCGAGTATGGTACTAAAGGAACAATATCATTTAAAGCCATTACCGCAATTTTAATCTATGGTCTCTTAGAAGAGATCGGATGGAGAGGTTTTTTGCAGCAACAGCTTAAGCCATTACCGGAGATTTTAAATATTTTCATAGTAGCCATATTGTGGTTCGTTTGGCACTTAAACTTTGATTTCACAAGCTCAAATCTATTATTTTTTGGGATTTTAATTCTTGGAAGTTGGGGGATCGGAAAAGTTGCCAATCAGACATATTCTCTATTGGCAGTATCTGCGTTTCACTCCCTTAATAACTTTTTTCCAGACATGAACACTATTAAAGTCTTATTAATACTTTGCTTGATATCAATTTGGGTAATTGCGCTAATCATTAGAAAAAAACAGCAAATAAAGAAAAAGCTATTGGTGTAGAATATAACTAAGTCCTATTGTAAAATATATCAACATTAAAGTAAAATCAATTGGGAGAGCTTTGATTTATTAAAATTTAAAGCAGAGCATCCTGATTCATAATCCGAAATATCAAAGGAGATAGATACGGGGTATCTCCTTTATTGATTTTAACCTATTACAATAGAACCTTATTTCATTTTTGACTTTATTTTGCCCAACAATCAGCTCGTCACATACCTCACGAGCGTCCCGACTACAGCCATCAAAGCAGTTTGTATCAAATCTCCAAAAGAAAAGCTCGCATAGAGGGAACAAAGTGCCCCACCTAATCTTTTTCCAAAAATGCGTCAACCAAAGCCTTAAGCTTGTCCAAAGCTTGTACTCACTCCATGATCTTTCTCCTCATCTCTGAGGTCTATAGAAATAAACTATACATTGACATAACAAACATACTACACAACAAAACAATCATCAATAGTTAAAAGAAGAATGACCGACTTGAAACCGATCGGCATCATGTTATTGACCTACATCCGACCGAACACGGCAAAAGAAAGCAAAAAAATGGATGTTAGTATAGATCGTTCCATCACAATCGGCAGTCAACACCATACTAACTCCTACCTATTGCCCAGCTCGCTTCGAGTCGGCTTCGAGTGCGCTTCGAGTCGGCTTCGACTTTTCATGCTGTTGTATCGAAGGAGCCTCGAAGCCCAGTCGAAGCGCACTAAAGAAAAGGTAGAAGTTGGTCAGAAGAAAGTCAGAAGAAGAGTAGGAAAACGGTAGAAAAAAGTAGCTTTTATCCAATATGTCTTATACTGAAATAGGTTTACATATACCGAACAGATTACTATATATATTTTACATTCTATTTCTTTCTACTGCATATGGTTGTCATTGTCTTTTTTCTTACTGTTATCAGTTGTCCGTTGCCTAGCCACTGTTTCCCTCATTTTGATGCGGAACTTTTTTGCATCCGGACTACGTCGCTGAAAGAGTCCAGGAACATTTTGGTTCTTCCATTCCTGATGTGCCTGCTGTGGAGACATCATGTTGCAGGCCATATGTGGCCTAAAATGATTGTATATGTTGACTGCTTTGACCAGCTGGTTAAGCGCAGTTTTGTAGTCTGGAAAAGTTTCGCCCATCCGATATTCGTTTTTTAGGATACCATTTAACCTTTCTGCCACAGCATTGTCGTATGGACTTCCGGACTGTGTCATGCTTATGGCAATACCGTTTTCTTGCAATATATTGATATAATTTGTGCTGCAATATTGGATACCTCGATCCGAATGGTGGGTCAGAATGTTCTGTGGGTACATCCTATGTGCTATCGCCATCCGGAGTGCTGATATACAGGCCTGGGCTGTTGGTCTGTGGGTAAGTTTGTAGCCCACGATCTTTCTGGAATAGGCATCTGTGATCAGGCACAGGTAGATCCATTTGTCCCGGATGCGTATGTAGGTGATGTCACTCACCCATATCTGTTCGGGATGCAGGGCTTGCCTACGCTGCACAAGATCGGGCCACTTTTTGAAACGGTGGTCTGATTGGGTCGTGATGGCATACCTGCGTTTGCACTTGACCAAAAGGTCATTCTCACGCAACAGCCTAAAGAAAGCGTCTCTTCCCAGTCCAATCATCGCGCTGCCCATTTCTTTGGTCAGTATGCTGCGAAGCTTAAGGGCACCCATGCGATGGGAGTCCTTCCGTATTTCTCGTACCCTGGCCAATACAAGTCCGCTGCGAACGGAATATTCCTGCTCTCTGCCCATATATTTATAATAGGACTGCCTAGTTCTGCCAAATAGTCCACAAAGTCTGGTGACCGAAATATTCTGGTAACACGACTTCATTTCTTGGACGATTTGGCCCCAGACTTTTTTACCAACCCAGCCCCATGGAGCTCCTCCGCTTTTTTGATCAGTATCTCCAGGGCGGTAATCTTGAGGTTTGCATCAAAAAGCTCATCCCTGAGCTCTTGTTCATTTTTTATCCCGGGATCTTCCGAATCTACAACCTGTGGAACTTCCAGATCTAGATTGCTTTCCCACTGCTGGTACCATTTCATAAAATAACGAGGAGTCGCTTCTCCCGGAAGATTGTATTTCTCTGCAAGTTGGGAATAACTAAACTTGCCTGTTAGGTACTCCCTGGAAACTAAGATCTTGAAGCTGTCGCTGTAAACTTGTTGTCCCCCTGATTTACGTTTTGTCATACGCTGTTTCATAATATTAAATTTAAGGTTTTAATATTCGGTTTTTGTAAACCTTTTTCAGGAAGGGACAATAATTAGGGTTCAAATACCCAAATTATTGGGTATAAATTCCCAAAATATAGGGCTACAAATCCCAAAAAATAACAAAAAATGCTATTGAACTTTGTTATAGCAGGTCGGATGAAATCGGTTAAAGTCATCTTAATTAAAAGAATAATAAACGTCCAAGGCAAAAATTTCTTTCGATCTGTCCAATAAAAAACAAGGTTATGAAACAACACAAGAAAAAATTTGCATTCTTCCTCATTAGCGGTTACGAGGACACTATACAGCGAAGCCTCCAGGTTGGGAGGCTTCGCAGCACAGCAGTTCTGCATGTGCATATTTTATGAAAGGTTATATGAATATACACATAATCAACTAATTAACAAAATAAAATAACCAAATTAAAAATTCAAAACAATTCCTAGTACAACTGTTATGATAATATCATAGAATAACACTACAGTAATTTCTGCAGAGGAGTTGATGTTAAGTCTTAACAAAAAAAGACTTAAACGGTGATAGCGGTGATCATAAACGATCGTGGGTTTCTTTGCCCGAGAGTTCGTCAATATTGACGCTGAAGTCTATAACAGCGTCTGCCCGGTGGCTATGGGTATTTTGCTTTAAATAGTCCATTAGGCTTTTATGTAGTTCATGTAATTTATTCTCATAATTGCGAGAGGGCCCACTGAAAAATCCCGAAGAGATCTTCGAAGCAAACTTCACAGAGCTGGCTCCGGATTGCAGTTATACAAAAAACACACAACTCCGCATAAGCTACTAAAAAATAACAGTGGACCTTTAAGCAAAGTGACTTCGGACGTTTGAACAAACCTAGCTTTTAATCATCCATCTATATTTGTTTCAACAATAACAAATAAAATTATAAAAAATGGAACAATACAATTATCAGGGAGCACTACAAAAACCAATAGGCTCTGGCTTCAATGCAAAATCAACAGCAACAGACGTGATTAAAGGTATAGACCTGACAGGAAAAATAGCAATCGTAACAGGTGGTAACACTGGTATTGGTCTAGAAACGACCAAGACATTGTCACTTGCAGGGGCAACCGTTATTGTACCGGCAAGAGATATCGAAAAAGCAAAACAGAATCTAAAAGGAATTGACCAAGTGGAAATAGAGCAGATGGATTTAATGGATACCTCTTCCATTTATGCATTTGCAGATAAATTTATAGCGTCAGGCAGACCGCTTCACCTATTGATCAACAATGCGGGAATTATGTGGGTACCACTTCGCTACGATAGCCGTGCTATCGAATCGCAGCTGGTTACTAATTATCTTGCCCAATTCCAGTTAACATCAAAACTGTGGCCTGCTTTGAAACAAGCAAATGGTGCTAGAGTCATTAATGTATCTTCGCACGGTCACCATTTCGGAACCTTCGATTTCAATGATCCAAATTTTCAAAACCGTGAATATGAAACATTACAGGCCTATGGTCAATCAAAGACTGCAAGCAACTTATTTGCTCTAGAACTAGATAACCGATCTAGAGCATTCAATGTACGAGCATATAGCCTGCATCCGGGTTCTATAGCTGGGACAGAACTTGGAAGGGAAGCTCCATTGGACCTGTTTATAAAAATGGGTTTTATGGATGAAAAGGGAAATATGCTTCCCGAGGTATTGGCTTCACTCAAAACCATCCCGCAGGGGGCGGCAACTACAGTATGGTGTGCGACTACGTCGTTGCTCGATAATATAGGAGGCGTGTACTGTGAAGATGCAGATATTGCCACGCTGGCATCCGACAGCGGAATATCTTCGGGAGTAAAACAATACGCTCTGGATGAGGATAATGCCAAACAACTATGGAAATGGAGTGAAGAAACCAGCGGTATCACTTTTCCTATAATTTAAAACCGAATTAAAAGATATGAAGGCGCTAGAAGATAAGATCGTTGTCATTTAGCTGGAGATAATCAATATAATCGTAAGGCGGTAGAAAATTTTAAAAGAACGGTAGAACACCATCTGTCTATTACTATCAACAAAAATTTATACCGCCTTTTACAAAAAAAATTAATTATATTTTTTATTTTTAAGGTAATCTTTTCCCTTAGGAAAATCAATAAGAAACGATGATGGAATACGAAGCAAAATACATAACGGATGATCTCAAGCTTTCTTGTTACGAGGATAAGTTTTTTAAATCGGACATTTTATTTGAGCACCACATGTTGATCTGGTTCATTTCAGGTGAGACAAAAATAGTCCAAGCGGATGCCAATTATGTGTTTAAAGGTGGCGATATTTTCCTTATTCCTAGAAACCAGTTAGCCACCATCATCAATTATCCAATAGACGGGAAACCACATAAGACAGTCGTGATGCATCTGACCACTGCAAGATTAAGGGATTTTTATGCCCATCTGGATGTAGTTTCCAAAACAGTAGAGTCGCCTAAAATTTATCATTTTAGCAATGATCCTTTATTGGAAAGTTGTTTGTCTTCCCTGATTCCGTATTTTGATATCAAAGAACTACCAGAACATATTGCAACATTAAAAATAACAGAAGCCATTAGTATTCTAAGGGTAATTGATAAAAGCATAGACCATATACTGGCTAATTTTGAAGAACCTGGAAAAATTGATCTGACCGGATATATGGAGAAAAACTTTATGTTTAACCTTCCTCTTGCAAAATTCGGTTACCTGACCGGAAGAAGCCTGACGACATTTAAAAGAGACTTCAGCAAAGCGTTCCATACAACGCCACAACGCTGGCTCACTCAAAAAAGGCTAGAACTGGCGCATTACCAATTTACGGAAAAACAGAAACGTCCCATTGATGTCTGTTATGAAACAGGCTTTGAGAACCTGTCGCACTTTTCATACGCCTTTAAAAAACACTATGGCTATGCGCCAACTGAATTACTGAACAAACTTAGGACAGATAACGTTGGACAATAATATTTCATACTACGGCTTTTAAAAACTTACCGATACATGGACAGAATATCCTAAAGACATAAAATTTAAATACAGTTGGAGAAAATACCAACAACGTGTGCTTGACGAATTAGACAATCATTTAACTGATGGACATTTACACGTTATCGCTCCCCCAGGTTCAGGTAAGTTTGATAAATGTTCTATTAAGAATTATACTGGATTTGCTGGTGATCTATTATAATCTGAGCCATAAATTTTATTTAAGTTAATACGAATCTCCTCTAATGATACTCTACATTTCATCGGTAGATGTGCAATTGAAAAAAGAAAATTCAATTGGATCCAGTTATGCAAATTTTCAAGTGAAGCTCTTATATTTAAATTTTGTATTTTAGTCAAAACCGTCCGCACTGCCAAGTACATCTGAATACAATGGTGCGACAAGACGGAGATCATCCTTAAAAGTAGAAGAATTTGAAAGCGGAAATAAAAACTTATTTAATATTTGGAATAAGTAAAGGTCTGGGAAAAGCAATTACTAAATGCTTACCCAATGAAAATGATGAAGTATTGGGAATTTCAAGAAGTAAACCAGACTATTTACACGAAAAAATGAATATCAAGTGGATTAGCACGGACCTGTCAAACCCCAAAAAATCGTCAGAGATTATAAAAGCGAATGTAGGGGATAAAAAAGTAGATTACTTCATTTATAATGTTGGAATATGGGAAAGTAATGCTTTTACAGAAAGCTATAGTTTTGAAGAAAATTATGAATCAGAAATATCTACTTTGATAAATACAAATATCACATCCTGTATTTTGAATATTAAATCAGTAATTGAAAATTTAAAACAATCTGACAACGCCAAAATAATTCTAATTGGCTCAACTTGGGGACTAGATAACAATAATGGAAAAGAAGTAACTTTTGCCGCGACTAAGTTCGCATTAAGAGGTATAGTACATTCATTGAGAGAGAATCTTCGTGAGTATAAAATTGGGGTTTCCATATTAAACTTAGGTTATTTAGCAACCGAATTTGACAATGGTGAAAGTATAGAAACTGTAATAGAAAAAACTGATGGAAACCTAATTCCTTTACAAGATGTGATTAATGCATTGAAATTTATCATATCAACTTCTAATGCTAGTTGTGTAAAGGAAATCAATATGCCGGCTATGAATGATTTTAATTTATAACAAATGCACGGCTAAGAAAGGTTCAAAGAAGGTGAATTAATTACTAATCCACCAATCTCTTATTGAGTAACTCCAACTCTCCTGCTATCATATCTGGCCAACGAGCAAAACCTTGTCTAATCACCTGCTCGCCTTCGCTAATGGTAAATAGCTTGGAAATACTAAAAGCGGACTCACGGATGCCAGCAACCTGTTGAAAGGATAACTGAGCTTTTCCTTTAGTATTTACTTTTACAGCTGTAGGATGTTTAGTGATATATTCTTGTTGTATTTGCTTTAAATTCATCTGTTTAGCTTTTAAAATTAATAGATTAATTATAGAACTTCCCCTGTTTTAATCCAATATTGAACAGGATGAACACGTAAGAATATTGAGCAACCGATTATCTTATATAGTGTTCATCCTTATTCAATATTCAAAGATAGATAATAAAACTAACTATATTAGCATATAATTACTATTATTTTTAGCTTGTTTTATTTGGAGATGTTTGCGGATTATTAATTATTCCTTATTATATTTACAGACCATATAGAAGCCTATCATATGATTTTAGATAAATGTATTTGTCAAATAAAAAAAGAACTTATTTCCTTTTTTTACATTCATTATTTAACTATCGCTATTACCAATGACAAATCATTGAAAATGCGTAGGATCCAATCGAAAGGAAACAACAAAAAATGTAATGGTGTTTTTTCAATCAACCTGCTAACTATTAATTATAATATAATAACCTCCACACTAGATGGTAATTGATGTTTAAAATTATGATAGATCAAGATACTCAAAACTATGTAATTACCCATTATCTTCATCTGATGTCTCCACAGGAGAAATTAGCTTATAAGCATATACATTCATTATTGAAACTTGAAGGAAATAAGGATTTGGATAAAATGAAGAAGATCTACCTTAAAACTGGTTGGCTTACTAAAGATCGTATAGCTTTATCACTCATCCGTGATGGATCGGAAAAATTTTATAAAAATACTGCCGAACGTATCTTGGCTCACCATCATTCACAAATTACTTTTAACAATTGCCCAAAATGTGGCAAGTTGGCAAGAACTCCGCTAGCAAGACAGTGTAAACACTGCTACTTTGATTGGCATTAGATCATTTTGCATCAACAAAATTGGATTTATAATATCATCTTCCTAGTTTCTTCATTCATAAGTAGGAAGATGATGATCCATTTGACGAAGTTAGTTGAATAGGTAATAAATTTACGAATTTCGATACCGTATTGCTCCTGAATTATCTCTAACTGGTTTCTTGTACTATCTTCAGATCCGGCTATAAGCGACATATAGTCTTCCTGTAAAATAACGCATATTATATATGCTTTCTATACTTTCGTAAGAAGCAATATGTTTGATATCGATAATTTGCTGATAAGTGGTATTTACAGTCCTTTTTAATGTTCACTGTATTAACTCTCTAATTAAAATCGAAGTCAAACAATTGAACTGACACTTACTGAAATTCGTTCATTACTGCAATTCTCTACAATTGATTTCTTTTTTTAACGGAAAATATAATTTTAAATTAAAAATTCACTTAGACAGGAATTTTTATATCTTTGCCCCAAAGTAGCCATTTTATTATATTTATGAAGGGACAGCATTTTATGCGTTGTATAGTTTTACTATTCTTGACGCAAATTTCCTGCAATAAGGTTGAGACAATACCTTTTGAGGATACTAGACCAATCCAGTTGGAGACACATGGATTTGAGATTATTCCAGACAAAAAAATAAGCTTACTATCGAACGTCCTTTATCTCAATGCAGATAAAATTATCGAACATGGTTTCGAATTTATCAGTATCAACGATGGTAAAGAAGTGATCAAGAACTTTCAGATTAAAACTCCTGCTGCAATTGGACGCATGATTTTGACTCTCGATGAAAGTGTGTTGAATGATCTAGGTTATGTCCAAAAATTTCGTTATTACATAAAAACGACCAAAAATGATATTTATGGTCAATACTTACAGTATTATGTTAACCACTCACAAGACTTTATGGTTCATCCTAACCAATCTCTAAGGGGTTATAGTGGAGATGAGCTTACTCTAAAGGGTAATTTTAAAGATGTATACGCACGCTACGATCTCTATATTGGAAAATCAAACGATAAAATACCATTTACCGTTAGCAATAATAATATCGATCTAAGCTTCAAACTACCACCTAATGGCCAAACAGAATCTGCGTATGTATATTTAGTCTCGAAAACAAATTCTGAAGATGCTGATCATCGATATTATCTTACGGAAGTCACATACCTTGCACGCCTCAATCCTCCAGAAAGTTATATCATGGATATTTACTCTCATCTTACGTTAAGTGCAAAAGAAGGTCTCGCATACAGGACTTCAATCCTCATGGGCGACCAACTTATTCCTTACCAGCAATTTTTGAGATTATACGACTATCTTAAACCTGAAAATGGTGATAGCTATCGTATAGGTTACTTTAATGGTCGAGATACCATAATTTTTCCACAAAAGCTGCAATTAGCTCGACCCGATACCAAAGAAATCTATTTTCAGACAACGCGTGTGCACCCCTTTGGAAGTACCAAAGTGATGGGATTACGTTCCTACCAACTCTTCGGCCCCACTTCTTTTACACTTGGAACCTATCCTGTCCAAATGGGCCTAGATACACAGGTGGGTAGTTATACACTATCAGCTGGAGATCTGCCCGAAGGAGAATATCCGTTAACGATCAAGAACATGAATTATGAGTTGATTACGGAAAAGAAACTTAAAGTCGAAAAATTGAAGGTGAACAAGCTTATCCAAAATAGCCATGAAATGGGTAGCCAGGTCACCATATCGGGAAACTTTATAAAAGGTCAGTATTACAGTGTCCACCTTGCAGATAACGGAATTTATGGAATAGTGGCCGAGGAGGGTCTGATTCGATTTGCGATACCCGTGCTCAAAAGCGGTGAACATGAGGTAACAGTAGGATACTGGAATGAAATACAAAGCAACAGTATACCAGTTCATACAAACCTCAGTATTCAAGTGAATCCATTTACCTATACAGGTTTTGCACCACTGAAAGGAAGTGGCGGTACAGCAATCCGGTTGAAAGGTAAATCCATTGCATTTGCAACGATATACTTGGGAGGTAATCAGATCTACGCTTCACAAATCGCTAACACTTATGATGAAGTGCTGGTTACCTTACCGAACTACCTAACACCTGGTCAATACAAAATCAGTGCTAGACTTGCAGATCGCTGGTTGCAAGTTCCAGAAGTATTTGAAGTAACGGCACTCTAAAAAAGAACATGAAAATGCTATATATAACACAAAGATACAGCCTATGGGGAGCTTTTATTCTCATGACTACCCTACACCCCATCCTATCGAGCTGTACAAAAGAATACAAAACCACCTATGTCGATATCAGCCCCATCATGATCGCTAACTCTCCTATGGGCGAAATCAGTGCAGAACAATTTATCTTCCATGGTGTGATTCAAAAACTGAACGACGAAAACATTCAGGAGTTTGGTCTTATCATTCGTGGACTGGATGCACCAGATGAAGAAATCACCATCGATATGGGTATGGTGCCGAAGATAGGCCCTTTTCAATACAGCTACAAACCGAAAAATAAACCTGAATTGGGAAAACAGTTCAGTTATTATTTCTACATTAAAACAGACAGGTCCTACGCCAAATCTGTTGTGTATTATCAAACGATTGACGGTATCAAGATCAACGCTATGGGCACGCTCCTTCAAGCTGCGGGCGACACCGTGCGTATCCAAGGTGATTTTTCAAAAGTTGATGAAAGATACAGTGTGGATATTAAGGAACTGAAAGCCTACCAGATACCAATCGTGCTGAACAAAGAAAAGACAGAGCTATCTTTTGTTATGCCTGCCACATTGGGGACACATAACGCAAATGTTAGTGCTATATTAAACCGATACGAGTCTACAAAATTTTACAGTCATGCACTTGTCGATATCCGCACGCTTGGTCATCTTAAAGCTCCAAGTATGCGTACCTATTACCTCAATGAAAGCATTAATCTTGAAGGAGTAAATTCTTACCAAATAAATAATTATAACAATAGCCTACGCGTTATCATTGGAGACCAAACAATTCCATATCAACGAGAAATAAGTTTAAGCAACTTAAAAAATTTAAAGGGAAACACTTTACGTATCGGCTATTTAAACGGTCGGGACTCGGTGATGTTTCCTGGGGTGATCACGATCGCTCGAGCTACAGGAGATCTATTTCATCTAACGGCAAAAGAAGCACATCCAAACACGGTGGTCAGGTTGCAATTTGATGATTTCAATAAATTTTATTATAATCAAGAAGTTCCGACGCTTTCCTTAACAAATAGTAGTAAGCACTATATGCTGAAACGAAGTGTGCATGATTACGAAGAATATTACCTCGATAATATTCCTGAAGCTAACTACACACTCCAACTAAACCATGCCATCGGGAATATAGCTTCTAATAAGATGATACAGGTCAAGCCCTTCCAATGGTCGGCGAAAAAAAATAGTGAACACTATATTGGCGATATGATTTCAATCAGCGGTAATTTTATAGCAGGCTATCCATATACAATAAAGTTAGAAAATTCTGATTATGAAAATGAGTTTCGTGCAGAAAAGGATAAGCTGACCTTTCAAATACCCAACATAGCAATGGGCCAAACCAGCTGGAAAATTGGATATAAACAGTATAATGGTCAACTGTATTTTCCAAGCGACCCATTAAAAATAACGGTCTTAGCACCTACATTTGATTCTTTTTCACCTGAAAAAGGAACTGCAGGTGAGATTATTACAATGAAAGGAAAAGCTATCAAATACGCCGATCAAATCTTTATTGGAGATATTCCAATTATTCCGATTAGTTATAATGACGATGAGATCATGTTTCAGATCCCTCTTAGTATTTCCAAAGGAAAAGTGAGGTTATCCATTGTAAACAATGGTAGACTCATATCATCAACAAATTATTTTGAAATCCATTAATTGCTCAGCACAACTCTATAAATAAAATGAAACAAATCCTATATATGCTATTTATGACAGCGCTGACTTGCGTTGCCTGTAAAAAGACAGAAGAAAAATTAGTACCCATAATCGAGTCCAAACCCATCGCATTTGAATTTTCTAAAATAGAGGAAATATCCCAATCTGGTGCAACGGTATCCACTCGTCTAGTATCCCTTAATCAAGAAAATATTCTTGAATATGGCGTGCTGATCTCTAGAGTTGAAAGTGGTAATAGTGGTAAGGAGGAGCAAATTGCCTTGGGCAAAGATGTCAAAATAGGTACCCTGAGCTATTCTTTTACTCCTAAAGGTGGATTGAAAAGTGCAGATCGCTATGCTGTAGGTTTCTATATACAGACTGATAAAGGCTTTTATCGATCGACAGCAGTTATGATACGCTGGAACAATATTTCTGTTGAACCTGCTGAGATCAAATCTGTTCGGACAGGTGATAAAATAACCATCAATGGAAATTTTGAAGGCGTAAACGAATCTTATCTTATCCGAAATTCATACTACCAAACGATTATTCCCTACGAAATTAGTTCAGATAAAAAGAAACTAACATACGTGATTCCCAAAACCACCGCAACACATGGTTCGACACTCGAATTCTTTTTACAGAACATCTCAAGCGCAGGTTCTAACAACGGATATCCGGACTATGAAAGCTATGCTCTTCCTCGCGTGAAGGTCGTAGCTACGATCGATCCTTTAATCGTAAGCAATATGTATTTAAATACGCCTATTACATTAACTGGCCAAAATCTACCCGATCGATATCAAGAGACAACGGACCTATTTTTGATTGTAAATGGAATAAAAGTTAAATATCAAAATCCATTTAATCTATTTGATATCGCAGGATTAAAGGGCAATACATTTAAAATCGGTTATCATAACGGTATAAATGAGGTAATTTTCCCAACTGCAGTGCAACTAATTTTGCCCAACGGTGCAGACATGATCTTCAATAGATCTGTCGTTCATCCAAAAACTTCTGTACAAGTAAGTGGTATGAAATTCAACCAGTTCTTCTATAACAGCCGGTTTACGGTACAGTTTGGCGAGCTAGCAGCAGATCAAGGCCAGCTTAATTACGATGAATCCATACAACTACAGATTCCTGATATTAGCAATGGCTCCTACCCTATTAGCATCAATAGTCCGTACTACGATAAAATAACGAGTAACAATAAAATTGAAGTCCGTAAACTTACGCTATCTCAGGTCGATACTAAAACAGCCTACATCGGTGATCAGATCAAAGTAAGCGGTACATTCATAGACGGCATAGAATATGGTGTAAACCTCAATGACCATGCTATTTATGACAAAAAGTTAAATAATGGTACGATGACCTTTAAAATACCGGATCAAAAAGAGGGTAAAGCGCTCATAAAGGTATATTATTACGGGACGAATGATCAAATATTTGGAGAAGGTAACCTATCATTCAACATTGAAAAAAGTACCATCAGTAGTGTAAGTCCGCTGTATGCCTATCCAGGAGACCTCATCACAGTCAAAGGGAAAGGAATTATGCATGCAGAACAGGTTTTTCTAGGTGGACAGTATGTACAAGTCGTGAATCGGACAAATGATAGTTTTCAATTTTTGGCCCCCTCCAACTTTATGCAAACTAAAGGCCGGGTTACAATTAACATTAATGAAGGGGTCATTCAATCCGAAGATTACATCGAGATCAAATAATTTTACATAAAAAGCGCTAGTTAAAAATGGCGTTTTTTATGTATGAACATAATCTATCTTAAAAACAACGATAAAATCACTAAGGTTATAATCGTTAGTTTGATGAAGGAAACTTCATCATATATAATGGTCTTATGGCTAAAATTAAGATTTAGTTTAAGCGGAAATTTAAAACAAGAAATATTAAATTCGGTAATAGAATCGATATCTGTTGTAATCCTACAATATAAATAGTATCCTCGTAAAATTATCGAACGAACAACATCAATAGAGCATATTAAAGGATAGCTATGCTACTCTTTGTTTATCATAAAAATCAAACAAATGAACGTAATTTCTGTTAGAGAAAATCCAGAATATAAGGAGAAAGCCATACAATACTTACAAAACAGTTGGTCTGAAGTATTACCAATTATTTATGAAGATTGCATAACAAATTGTATAGACGCAGAACAACCATTACCTCAATGGTATTTGTTAGAGAAAGAAAATGAAATAATCGGATGTGCAGGATTGATTACAAATGATTTCATTAGCCGAATGGATTTATATCCATGGCTTTGTGCACTATTTATTGATGAAAAATATAGGGGCCACAATTATGGCAACCTAATCATTGATCGAGCAAAAACAGATACAAGAAATTTTGGTTTTACCTATCTAAATCTCTGCACGGACCATATCGGATACTATGAAAAATTAGGATTTGACTATATTGGTCAGGGATACCATCCCTGGGAAGAGGAAACTAGAATTTATCAGATAAAAGTTAAATTATAAATCAATACAATAAATGAAATAACAACTCCCATTACTTATCTTTATATAATGGGAGTTGCTCAAATTTATGATCATTTAGGATTGAAAGATATCTTTTTCACTGATTAAACTGACCTTCAACTCAATAATTGTAATTCCTAACCCTTTCTTTAATATACTGATAATAAACTGCTTTTCTACCAAAAAAACTAGAGAATAAAAAATGTCTTTGGTTTCAATGGCTCAGGAATATCTTCTTCTCCAAGCAATTGCTTAATATTGATCTCGATGTTCCGGGCTATGGCGGTTACTGGTGTGTCACTTTGTCGATTACGAAAGGGATCCTGAAGATTATATGCTGTCTTATCGGCAAGGAAAAACAAGGCTGCGATAAGAACTAATAGTGGAATCTCGAAAATCGGACTTACATCCTGTATGGCTATCGATAAAGTGATTAAAAAAAGATATATCGCTCCGTGCAGGAAAAGCCGGTAAGTAACTGGGAACACAGTGGTGTTGATACGTTCGGCCCTACCCATAGCATCTACGAGACGCACTAAGGTCTGATCCAGCTGAACACGATAAAACTCATGCATAGCTTGCTTCTCTGATAATTTCTTGATCGTGAGTGCCTGTAATTGGGTGATTGCCAATGGCACGTTTTTATGGTGGTGAAGTAAATCGATTTCATCCTGTGTCAGTTCCAATGGTCTAGCAAGAGGATTGAGACCGCGAAGAGAATCCCCTAATGCATAACACCAAGCAATCTGCTTGTATGCTATTTCCTTTATAACGCTTGCATATTCGGCATCAAGATAGCCCTGTAACTGGATGACAAGTGACCGAGAATCGTTGACAATAGCGCCCCATATCTTTCGGGCTTCCCACCATCGTTCATAGGATTGACTCATTTTGAAAGATAATAAAACCGATATCGCTGTTCCTAAAAATGCAGGAACCCCCAATGGCATATCGGGAAGCCTATCTTCCAATACATAAGTAAAGGCATTAAAAATTAAGCCAATAATGGCGACCAAAGTGATTTCCTTTTTTACTTTGTTAAACATATAACGTAAGGGAATCTTAGACGAGTTTAGTATCATATTATGATAAACAATGATTCTTGGCATCTGTTTCTCATATTCTATTTTTTTTGAATTTGTAGAGACTTGTTTACTCGTTATCGTAAGGCAGTAGTCCTATACAGTAGCGAGCTGATTAATAAATTCTTACTTTTTGCTTATTCAAAAAATCATGGATAAAATATCGCTAAAATTTTATTTATCAATAGTATCGAATAGCGACTGCACAGTGTCTTACAAAAGGTTTTTCAAGTCCAAAAAATGTCCATGAATGGTACATCCATATATCTTTTATATTTCTTCACTGAGAGTCATCACATGAGTTGCTATATTTTTTGTATTTTTTTATTATAGCGTTTGTAAAACCTGAATAGCACGTTCGTTTTTAGGATTGATTTTAATTAACTGTTGATAACTCTGCTTTGCTTTATTTTTATTACCGGCTTTTAAATAGGCTTCTCCCAAGCTGTCATATGCATTTTCACTATTGGGATATAAGTGTGTATTGACTCTAAAAAGATCAATAGCTTGATCACTCTTATTCCGATGGAGCAGTACATATCCCATGCTATTCAGAAACCCTTCTGAAAGTTGTTCATGATTACTATCCTCTTTTTTTGCTTTTTGATAAGCTTGTAAACCCTTTTCAAAATGACCTTCTAAAATTAATTCCAGGGGTACAATTTCATCTTTAACTAATTTTGGATTTTTAGACCGGATAGTTTGATCAGCCAACGTCTGTATGAGTTCTTTCTTTCCTGAGATGGTATCTTGTACAAAACTCACCTTAAAATTCCAGTCGCGCATCGCGAATGTATTTTCTCCAACTTTAATCAGTTCTGTAGGATCATTTAAGTTCTGAGCAGCCATCAGTTTACCATTTTCTTTATATACTTTGATAAACCCATACTGATCATACTTGTATCTTCCTAAATAGGAATTTAGATCTTGTTGGGTTAAAGGTAAAATTTTATGAGCAGGTGCCATATAATTAGGCCAACTGTATGTTAAAGCAACGGAACGGACGAGTTCATTGATAAACAGAGGCTTGTTGGTATTCGTAAGCACTACAACTCCGTCACCACTTGTTTTACTACCAATAAAACTGCTACTGAACCCTTCATTCCAGCCACCATGGGAAACATACATCTCGCCGTCATAATTTTCAAGAAAAATACCTAAGCCTATAAATGATTCTATGAAAGGACTAGTAAATTGTTCAGCCGTCTTTTTGGAAATAATGACATTGCTTTTGCCGCTCAATGTATTTTGAATATCAATGACAAATTTGGCATAATCTTCTGCAGTAGACCACAAACCTGCAGCAGCCTGCTCCGGATAGATATGATATCTACCTTCCACTCGTTTTCCGTCTGCGCTGTAGGCTGTTGCTGCAAACCGAGCAATAGATGGTGGAAGTGGTTGTGCAAAAGTACTGTTTTTCATATGAAGAGGTAAGAGCACTTTTTCACGCATTATGGTTGTAAAGTCCTTCTGTTCAATATCCACAAGCATTTGCTGCATCACGGTATATCCACCTCCTGAATATCGAAAATTAGCACCAGGAATTTTATCAACAAAAACCATAGGCGTATTAGAGGGTTTTTCGCCATTCAATACTTGAACTGCTGTGGGAATTGGATCTTTTATTGTATAACCGGGAAATCCGCTTACAGTGAATCCAGCAGTATGGCTCAGCATATTTTTAAGCGTGACTTTTTTCGTTTTTGTCCATTCATTATCGGGAACTTTCCAAGATATCAAATATGTGTTCACATCCATTTCAGGATCTAACCTACCAAGTTCTACTTCCTTTAAAGCAGCATAAGCGCTTACTGGTTTGCTCATCGAAGCTACTTGAAACAAGGTATTAGCGCTCACTGCGGTCTTAGATTCAAGATCGGCGTATCCGTATGTTTTACTCCAGATGACTTTGGAATTTTTGATAACAGCTATACTTACACCGGGAACATCATAAAACTTCATCCGAGAAACGATATCCCATGAAGATTCGCCCTCAAACCGGACTGGTGGTATTAGGCCGGATTCTACTTTTGTAATCTCTTCTTGCAGCTCCTTGCTGGTCTGTGCAAAAACAGTTGTCACCAACATGCCGAAAATAAATGTAATATGGAGAGGTTTTATAATCTTCATGATCTTCTAAATTTAGGTTGATAATTAAAACATAACATTTTGCTATTCATCTTTGATGAAGTTATCATAAGCATTTCCAGCTATGCTCAAAATCCAACAACTGAAACTCCGAAGCCGCTGCCCTATTTGTTGATTTAAAAGTAGGATAAAAATAAACCGATAACCATAACATTTAGACTAACGCAAGGAAAAACTCGGTGAACGGAGGAAATGTGAAGGTGAATTTGTATACTTAAGGTGAAAATATTACATTTAATACCAAAAACAGCGTGTGAATGCACCCTTTAATCAATAATATGGAACAAACACTTGAAATCCAGAATGGAAGTAAAAAAATCTATAAAGATAAAGCAATTTGGGTTGGAACATTTTTAGGTGGTCCCTTAGTTGCAGGTTACTTTATCGCAGAAAATTTTAAAGTGTTTGGAGAATGCGGTAAAGCTAAAAAAACTTGGATTTACGCCGTTCTTACGACCATTATAATTTGTGGTGGTATATTCTTAATTCCAGAACATATCAAAATTCCAAATCAAATAATTCCTATCATTTATACCACTATTGCTGCTGGTTTACTGAACTATTTTCAACGTAAAAATATTGAAAACTATATCGCGACAGGTGGAGAGGTTTTCAGTTGGGGACGTATAATTTGCGTTGGAATAATTGGTCTTATAGTCACCTTGATCATACTATTTTCTGTCATATTTGTTACGGATCGGTCAGGAACAACTGAAACAGTTAATACGTATGGTGTTATGAAACATGAAATTGTTTTTGACAGTGAAAACCTGACTAATCATGATGTTGATAAACTGGCAGACATCCTGACCCAAACAACTTTCTTTGATGAGGAAGTAACGAAGTATGTGTATGCTGAAAAAATAAATAGTACCTATGTGATTTCTATTTCGGTTGTTGCTGGAACGGCAAATGACGATCAGGCATTGCAATCCTACAAAGACCTTCAAGCGGAGATGGAAAGATTTTATCCGGGCAACAAAATCATAATTAACCTAGTGGTTGACCATTTAGAAAACATCATAAAAAAAATAGAATAGAACATCTATCGAAGGAGCTTATTACCCCTACTCAATTTAAATAATTAAAAACTAGACATTTAAAATCTTTAAAAATACAGATGAATGGATGACGCTATAACTACATTATGAAAAGTGGATCGATCTTATGAAATCGATTTATTTACTTTTTTTTGTCCTGTTTCTTTTAAAAAGAACATTAAAATAATGGCAAGTCCTATACCGGCAATCCAAAATAATCCTGTCAGTTGAAAATGTGTAGATTTATCAGCTTCTTGAGATAAAGTTTGTCCAAAAAATTTACTAAAAATGGGGTTCAACAATGTGGTAACTCCAAAAGTAATAAAGTTGATCGCCCCTGTAGCGCTACCTTTAACTTCATCTGGGTTAGATTCTTTAATGACCGAGTAAGGGATCATGGCAGCACCAGAAGCAACTCCAAATATAAAATTAGTGGTATATGCCGATAACAGATCTGGCATAAAAATGATCTGGCAGATAGCTAGGATCATCATTGTTGCACCTGCCATTAATACAGGTTTACGTGCACCAATTCGATCCGTTATATACCCCAGCAGAGGGCAGCCTAATACCCACCCCATGGGGATCATCGCACTGGCTATAGTTGCGGTGTGAAAACTAAAATCTCTATCTTGTTGAAAGAAAGCAACACCCCAAGTCATGGCAAATATTGTAGTAGGCGCAAATAATAACCCTGATATTATACCACACAGCCAAGACTGCGGATTAGAAAAAACAACTTTATATGGCCATAAAATCCCTTTTGAACTATCTTGATTAACCGGTTGAACTTGATCAGCGTTTTTAGGTATGACGAGTAAAAGCCCAAAAGCAACTACAATCGTGATTAGACCAGTTATGAGCCAAAAATGATTAATCTTCAAGCCCTGTTCAATCCATGGACCAACAATGAACTGTCCAGCAGAGCCTCCAAGCATGCCTATACATTGTGTAAAGCCGATGGCTGTTGCCAATGATTTTGCAGAAAATCCTTTTGAAGCTAAGTAGACACATCCCGGAAAGGCAAATGCACAACCTGCGCCTTGCAATAAACGACCTGCATTACCTGAAAATGAATGAGAGAGTACAAAAAGTAAACAGCCTAGTCCTAAGATAAAAGTTCCGATAAATAAAGAATATTTAGCTCCGAACTTGTCGAGCGCCAAACCTGCAAGTAAACTAACCGTAGAGTAGGTATAATAATAAGTGCCTATTATCGTAACAAGAGTAACAGGAGTTACCTTAAACTGTTCGGCTAATTGAGGTAGCATAACTGCTGGAGAAGAACGTATGACATAATCTAAAAAATAGAATATAAGTCCAAATACCCACGCAAGAATAAACAATCTGGTGGCCGACATTGATTTATTTTGTTCCATTTTATGATTTTTACGTTTGTAAAGGTAAAAATTTTAATGTGCAATATCTTTAAGCGAATTTTAATTTATTAATTTCTTTAAAATTTCGATATCACTATGGGTCTATCCAAGAACGCTGAAAAAAATATTTTTGGACACTCCTTCCCTATTTTGATATGATAAAAAACGAAGGATTGAAAGTTAAAATTGAAATGATAACATATACGATACTTACTATTTTAACCTTTTATCAATTATTGTTTTATAATAAATTTGAATTTATTATCTTTGCACCAGAGCCATCAAAAAGGCTACATACCGCTCCTATAGCTCAGTTGGTTAGAGTAGAAGACTCATAATCTTTTGGTCACTGGTTCGAGCCCAGTTGGGAGCACGGCTTAAAATCCTCATTTCTAAATGAGGATTTTTTTATTTATATGATTTACAACACAATAGGCATTCCACTTGAATCATTCCTTTTTAAATATTTAATCGATCATGATCATATTTTAAGATAAAATGGATACCCTTATCTCCAAGACAGTATTCTATTTGTTTGATAAAAATAGACTGTACAGGATGCTAGGCATAGTTTTAACTCCATTTCTGTAACTCCATTTAAATAGCAACTTGAGTTTTCTCAGCTTTTAATTCTTTAATGATCAAATACCTCAAAATGCCCATAGCAATCACAGCATAACAGGCCAAAATAGTTAAGCTTAAATGATCCACGGCTAATTTTGAAGGAAAAAGCTGACTCATTAGGGTCATAAATGAAAGACCGATTCCAGCTCCCAAAAAGTAGCTCGTACTGGTTAAACTTGAAGCTACACCATAATGAACGGAATCCACATCACGAATACCTAAAATAGATAAACTGGTAAAGCAGATGGTCATTCCAATTCCTGAAATACACGCAGCGCCGAATAAAACAATCTGTAGCGGATGACCAAAGTAGATGGATAATAGTAAAGATATGGCACCTGTTAACATAAAAGACCATCCTAAGATACCCATCTGTGCAGGATAAAATTTTCGACAAATAGTGGGCAGTATAAATTTAGCAACTAGTGCAGACATGATACTAAAAGGTACCAACATGATACCTGCTGAAGCAGCGCTATGATGCATATCTTTCTGTAGCATCAATGATATTAAAAATAAAAATCCTATGAAAAATGCTCCTAAAGTAAAGAATGCAAGATTGGAAGCCACCAGTGATCTATATTTAAATAGCTCGAGGTTGATTAGGGGTTGTGACACTGTTTTTAAACGATAAAATACAGTGCTTAATATAAATGCGGCCAATGCAAGTGACCCAACTACCAATAGGGTATGTTCATGGATATGGATAAGCTCATGTGTACCATAGGTCAGGCTTAATAAGCCTAAAACCAATAGTAATCCAGAAATAGCGTCTGTTTTCTGAACATTTTTATTTTTTTCATCTGATGGCAGGTAATAATATGCTAATATTAACGTGATGAAAAGAATGGGAACATTAATCAGGAAAACCCAGTGCCAGCTCAGGTAGGTGCTGATGATCCCTCCTATCGACAATCCACTTCCAGACCCTATCGCTGCAAATGAACTAAAAACTCCTAATGCACGATTTCTTTCTTGATTTTCAGTAAAAGTATTGGTGACAATTGACAAGGATGCTGGCATAATAAGTGCCGCCCCAAGCCCCTGTAAAGCACGAAATAGGGCAAGCGCCTCAAAGTTGGGAGAGAGTCCTGCGCCTAATGAGGAGAACATAAAAATCAACCCACCTAAAAGAAATAATTTTTTACGCCCAATCTCATCAGATAGTTTACCTCCAATAATCAAAAAGCCTCCAAAAAATAAAACATATAAGGTCTGTAACCACTGTACCTTATCTGCACCAATATGAAACTGTTGTTGAATTGAGGGAATAGTTAAGTTAATAATGGCAATGTCCAAAGCTTCAACAAAAGTTCCTATCGATGCTAGTATTAATATTATATTTCTCCTTGTTCCCATATCATTCAAATTGCCTGCAAAATTAAAATTATTGGGACAAATAATAAAACTATTCATTAAATTTGGAACAATACATCATAATCAAAACAAAATAAAGAACATTTGCACTTTAAATATTAATATTGAACCTCATAAAAGAACAAATGGAAAATTATACACTTGATGAAAAGGATCTCGCTATTCTACGTTTATTACAAAAAGATGCTAAGCTTAGTGTCCGCGATCTATCTGGCAGAATTAACCTAAGCTCAACACCTACTCATGAGCGAATCAAGCGTATGGAAAAATTGGGGATCATAAAAGGATATACGGCTGTTTTAGATCGTAAAAAAGTGGATAAAGGAATGATGGTAATATGTATGATCGCTTTAAATGCACATAACAAAAAGACCGCATCTAAATTTATTGAAGAAGTGAGCAAATTGAATGAAGTAGTGGAATTTTATAATATCAGTGGTGACTTTGATTTTATGTTAAAAATTCTAGCACCGAATATGGATGAATTCCATGATTTTTTTGTAAATCAGCTTTCTGAGATAGAGGGCATTGGACAAACAAAAAGTATTTTCGTCATGAACAGTATTAAAGAAAGTTCCCAGATCATCTATTAAACATCCGCATAACATATTAACCAACTATTAAAGGCACTAACAAATGAATAATAATCACAAGCCATACCATATTGCAATACCATAATTTTTTTTCTTGTAAAGATTATAATTATATCGTATCATTGATTTAACAAAAATTCTTATGTATAGGCATATAAGTTTGATTGTTATAAAAATAAGGCCATTAAAACAAAACAAATTTTAATATGATGAAAAGAACGATTATCTATCTTTCCCTTTCTTTAATCAGCATTTCGACATTTGCTCAACAAGAAAAGGTTAAGCTTGATAAAAGACTTATAGATTTAGATCTTGTATTAAACCAAGTATTACATGATCAAAAAGTTGCTGGCTTTGCTGTAGCCATCACTGAGGGAAATAAAGTCATTTATAGTAAGGGATTTGGTTATCGGGACTTTGAAGAACAGAAGCCCGTAACACCCAATACACTTTTTGCCATAGGCTCAAGCTCGAAAGCATTTACTTGTGCCCTACTTGGTTTACTAGAAAAAGACGGTCAGCTATCTTTGGATGGCAAGGCAACAAGCTATCTACCGGACTTGCGTTTTATTAATGATGATATGAATAATAAAATAACCGTTCGTGATCTGATGACCCATCGTACGGGACTTTCCAGATATGATTATTCTTGGTATCTCTTTAATACGCCAAATCGAGATAGCTTAATGCAACGAATCAAGTACATGGAACCTAATGTGGGACTTAGAGAAAAATGGCAGTACAATAATTATATGTTTCTTCTTCAGGGTATAATTGCTGAAAAAATAACTGGAAAAACTTGGGAGCAAAATATAAAAGAAAAGCTATTTATACCATTAGCCATGACACGTTCAAATACCAGTATCTACGATATGCAAAAAGATTCGGATGCTTCGCTGCCTTACACCTTAAAAAACGATAGCCTGATCGATAGGGTGGATTATTATGATATATCGGGCATGGGGCCTGCTGGGTCAATTAATAGCAGTGTAAATGATATGGCACATTGGTTGCAAATGTGGACTAGTGGAGGATCTTATATGGGTAACGATATTTTACCATCGTCTTACATAGAACAAGCCGCTTCTGCACAAATGGTAATAGCGGGCGGTTTACCGAAAGAGCATAAGGATATTTATTCGGCCAGCTATGGTCTAGGATGGATGATCAGCTCTTACCGTGGACATTATAAAGTAGAGCATGGTGGCAATATTGATGGCTTTTCTGCAAGTGTATCCTTTTTTCCATCAGATAAACTCGGTATCGTCGTACTGAGCAATCAAAGCAATTCACCCGTACCAGCGATCATCAGTAATACCATTGCCGATCGTATTTTAAAAATCAATCCGATAGATTGGAATGCTGAGCAGAATAAGAAAAAAGAAGCAGCTAAGAAAAAGGAAAATAAAAACCTGACAGCAGAAAAAGAACAAATCTTAAATACCAGTCCCTCTCACCAAGTAGACAGTTATGTCGGTTTTTATGATAATCCTATTGCAGGAATAATTCAGGTTTATCATAAAGGCGATTCACTATTTTCAAAATTTGGAAAAGAACATGTTTTCCTGAAGCATTTTCATTATGATGTCTTCGAGGCTAGAGATATCGACAAAAAAGGAGTAATTGATACTGCTTATAGTGAATTTAAATTCAATTTCAGCTTTGGTAATGATGGAAAGATTGCAGGTCTGACAATACCTATGGACGGAAAATCTGTTTTCTTTACTTTCCGCCCCAAAGCAGTCGATTTGTCAAAAGAAGTGATGGATCGGTATGTGGGTGAATATATATTAGGAGGCACTCTTATCAAGGTATACCTGAAGGGCAATATTCTGATCGCTTCTGTTCCAAGACAGACAGATTATGAAACTACAGCTATTGGAAATCATACTTTTAAAATTAATATATTAACCGGATATAACCTTCAATTTGAACTGGTCAATGACAAAGCTGTATCATTAACATTCAAACAGCCAAACGGAAATTTTAAAGCTGTTCGAAAAAAATAACATGAGGGATCTTTTGTATAAAATGTAAACTCTTTATAACAAGTACTACAGTTATACAAGCAAAGCACAAATGATCACCTATTCTATATTTATGGGACAAGCTCATGACAGGATATTTAACAGGAGACATCTGATAGGCAGTCAGATATCTCCTGTTTGATTTTTAAGAGATATCATGAATAGAACTAAAAGTGTCATGATGGTCCAAAAATACCGTTTTGATTACTGGCCTTTATTCTCTTCGGTCTTCATATTATCTCCATCTCTAAAATGCAATCTTCTAAAAATTAATCCCGATAAAATCGTTAAAGTTCCCACTACTAAAAACGTGTATCTGAAGGCATTGTGAATTTCATGATGAATCAATTTTACATCACCTTGAAAAAGTTTCAATACGATGAGTCCAAATGCTATACCAAAACCAACGGCCAATTGTTGATTGACAGAAACTAATGAATTGCCACTGCTGGTGTGGTACTGCCGTAAATCGGCTATAGAAATGGTATTCATCGATGTAAACTGAATAGAGTTAAAAAAACCAAGAGTAGCTATAATAGGTACATACCAATATATAGACGAATTTACTGCAGGTATGGCCATACAACAGATCAGCATTCCAATAATAAATGTATTGGTCATCAGAGTTGCTCTGTACCCGAACTTATTTAAGATGCCAATTACTACAGATTTACCAAAGATAGCTGTTAACGCCATTGGAGCCACGATCCAACCTGATGTCACTGCAGACTGACCGTAAGCAATCTGAATCATCATGGGCAATAGTAATGGAATAGAACTAATCCCCAATCTTGTAGCTAGATTGCCTAAAATCCCGACCCGAAAAGTTCTCACTTGAAATAAATTTAAAGGAAAAATAGGATTATCATCTTTTTCCGCATGGCGATAGTAAAAATACAGCATAAAAAATCCACTTAATGCCACGAGTAAAACTGGTGTTAGGTGAGCGGTATTGCCAAATAATTCTAGGGAAATCGAAAGTAGTAATGATGCGGCACCAAAGATAAGAAATC
Source organism: Sphingobacterium sp. MAE (assembly GCF_056711605.1). NCBI lineage: Bacteria > Pseudomonadati > Bacteroidota > Sphingobacteriia > Sphingobacteriales > Sphingobacteriaceae > Sphingobacterium > Sphingobacterium sp. MAE. The sequence continues at coordinate 3,139,734 of NZ_CM160044.1, forward strand.
CCTTTAGATCAAAATTAATGATATTTGATCTGTAATCGGGCATATATCGCAGACTCAACAGAAGACCTACTAGACCAATTGGTATATTAATTAGAAAGATCCAATGCCAAGAAAGATAATCGACCATATACCCACCTACCAAAGGACCTAATACAGGCCCTATCAAAGCTGGAATGATCGCAAAATTCATTGCTTTAAGTAATTCTTTTTTTGGGAAAGTTTTGATGAGGGCCAATTTCCCTACTGGAGTCATCAAACTACCACCGATACCCTGTACCACCCGTGCGATTACGAGTTGCATCAAATTTTGAGAAAGCGAACAAAATAAGGAACCAGCACTGAAGAGTACGATAGAGAAAATAAAAACACGCTTTGTACCGAATTTATCTGACAGAAATCCACTTACAGGCATAAAAACAGCTAAAGTAAGGACATAACTGATAATGGCATTCTGCATATTTAATGGTGATTCATTCAGATCTTTGGCAATAGCTGGCAATGAAGTATTGAGGATAGTTGAATCGAGCATCTGCATAAATATTGAAGTCGCAAGAATGATCGGAAGTATTTTTTTTACTGACTCTGAGGTCGTTGCAGGTACATTCAAGTTCATCATACTCATTTAATTGTTGATATTGTATTTTTTCTTTACCGTGTAATTATACTAAACATTTTACATAAGAAATAAAGCGATCTTTTAAGATCCTATATCTTGTAGATCATTATTGTAAAGATAAATTTTCAAGAAAAGTAATATCTCTACAAAACAGATTTAAATATAAACTTGATCACAAATTTGACAAATAATGAAGAGAATTATGCAAACAAATCAATAGTTTTACTTTACTTTAATAAAAGTGCAGCCTTTACAACACATTTTTGCTTCGTATTGATTTTTTATCGAATGCCATATGTTTTGGATAGGAAGTAAAACCAAAAAAATGACAGCCCCGCTTATCAGGAAAAATCTGGAACTTTTTGGCTTCATATAACAACGCGCAACGTAATGGAAATATAATAGCAGAATTTAATGCACAAACGGGTATTGTAGATTGGAATGTCTGTATCAGTAATTATAAAAAAGAAAAGGTACTTCTAGCCTAATGATGCTATTTATATTAAAATGATCCACAATCGACACTAAATTATTTAGAAAAATAACGTAAAACATAGAAATTAAAGGTGCAGATTGACTTCATCAATTGACTCAGCATGAGTGTACCTCATGTTAGTGTATTTAGACAGGAGGAATATCCTCCACCAAAATTTCATTGTCTGCTTGATCATAATAGGTACATGTCATCTTATCCATACAAATAACCCACTTATCAATGCCAACATGAGCACACATTTTAATAAAAGTTAAAAAATCTGTTTTACCTTGTTGATGAGCTAATAATTCGGTCTTAAATTTTTCTTTTTTTACATTATTGGCAATTACTAGTGGTTCGTATGTTGCACCAGCCTTTACGATATTATTATGAATACCATAATAATCAATATGTCCATCTTTTATGTAAGCTTCATAGCGCATAACGCCTAAAGCTTTAATTACTTTTATGAAATAGGGAAACCCCGCTCCTGATTTAACTTTACCATGAGCTTCATTGATCTGTTCTAATGTAAACATGTTGCGTTAATTTTTAATGAAAGAGTTTTAAAACATTTTTCACTTACAATACGATACGAATATAAATGTTATCATGAATTTTCGAAATAATGTTGAATAATTTTATATTTTTGAAATATCAGAGAATTTTCTGGCTTAAAATAATGTTATGATTGGTAGATTCTTCAAAAAGTTCTATTTGCATATTGTCATCTGGACTATACTATTGTTTCTTCCATTTATTACTTACCTCTACCAACCAGACAAGATTGCCGAATTTAAACCATATTCGGGTATATCTCATTTCGTTAATATTTTATTTTTGGCGACTAGCTTTTATTTACACTGCTACTATGTTGCACCAAAATATTTCTTTAGCCATCGTAGAATCTTTGTATCTATCATTCTTTTTGGTTTTCTATCATATGTTGCTCTCAACTATGCAATTGTTTATTTTAATCCCAATGGAGAGTTAGCTCATTTTACAAAAGAGAATATTCTATTTGTACGACTGGTAATCGGTCCAGGGATTATATATTCACTTTGTATGATCACTTCATCCATGATCTTTCTTTATGGAGAACAGGCTAGGCAGAAAGAATTGAATAAGCAAATTGCATTGGAAAAAACTAAAGCAGAACTCACCATTTTAAAACTTCAGATCAGCCCCCATTTTCTATTCAATACGCTAAATAATATTCGTTGGCTGATCCGTAAGCAATCTCCAGATTCAGAAGATACCATCATTAAATTATCTGAAATATTGCGCTATATCCTTTATGAGGTTGATGGTCCAAAAGTGGAACTTTTCAAGGAAATTGAACATATGCGAAATTTCATCGCTTTACAAACACTAAGGCTTCCGGTTGCAGGAAATATACAGCTTGAAATTGAAAACGATCTAAAAAATAGAATGATTCCACCCTTGCTCTTTATTCATTTTGTAGAAAATGCATTTAAATATGGAGTGGATAGCAAAAACACACCGGACATCATCTTTCAATTTATTAAAATACCCGGCGGAATTGCTTTTAAATCAAGCAATAAAATTTTGCAGCACACCCAGCCTCGTGTAAACGAAGGTATTGGTTTAGCCAATATACAGCGTCGTCTACAATTACTCTACCCCAATAAGCATCAACTTTCCATTAATAAAAATGATCAAGGGTATTTTGAAGTTATACTAAAACTGACTACTGATGAAGATTAAATGTATACTGATCGATGACGAGCCATTTGCCCTAAATATCTTGGAAGATGATTTATTAAGCTTTGACAATATAGAGATTTTACAGAAATTCAATGCTCCTAATGATGTGTCTGATTTTTTAAAAGATCAACCTGTAGATCTAATTTTTTTAGATATCCAGATGCCAGAAAAATTAGGTACAGAATTTATCCGTGAACTACCCGCCCCACCATTATTTATTTTCACTACAGCTTATCATGATTATGCTGTAGAGGGATTTGAGCTCAATGCGGTTGATTATCTACTCAAACCCATCTCAAAAGGAAGATTGACGACAGCGATTCGGAAAGTGGAGGAAATTATGTTGAGACGTGATAAACCAAAAATAGATCACATCGTAGTCAATGTGGAATATAAAAAAACAAAAATCTTTTTACATGAGATCAGTTATATAGAAGGCTTAAAAGATTATGTCAAAATATACCTGGTAAGTCGTTCAAATCCTCTTCTTACACGCAGTAACCTGAGGGGTATGGAAAAAATACTGCCTGAAACTGATTTTTTACGTATCCACAACTCTTTCATCATCAATAAAAGTCGAATTGAACACGTTACCCAAACAAAGCTTACACTCCCCGAAATAGCATTGCCTATCGGAAAAAAATATATCAGCAATATCGAGCGCTTTCACCTGAGATAAAGCTTTCGATACCTAAATTTAATTAAATCTACCTCCATTGGTCTACACATTTACGTGATTTGTCTACAGATGATTGTGTAGATGAAAAATCCTTGTCACATTTGCTTTAGATCGGACTTCATTACCTGAACTGTCCGCATACATGGAAAAAAGAAAAAATGAAAACATATATATCAGCACTGATGATGGCTGCGTCCGTCTCGACATTAGATGCCCAAACGTCTTCAACTAACCGCCCAAGTAGTATCACCATCTCTGAAGGTAAACTTTTAGGTCAAATTGTAGACAATCAAGGTAAACCAATTGCGCAGGCTTCCGTCACTCTACTGCAGATCATAAAAGAACAAACGTCTGGCAAGGAAAGAGAAGTATTAATACGAAGTACCAGTTCTCAAGAAAATGGTACATTCAGTTTTTCAGATGTATCCACAAAGGACAAATGGAAATTAAAAATTAGCTCTGTCGGTTATACTGCTAAAGATATACGAGTAGAATATGGAAGTAATAACAAAAATATAAACAAAGATATGGGGTCAATCGTCCTAGAACCCGATAATCAAAAACTTGATGAAGTAACCGTGACAGGGCGTAAAGCGCTGCTGGAGATGGATATTGACAAAAAAGTGTACAATGTAGAAAAAAATATCGTAGCAGCCGGCGGAACAGCCATTGATGTACTTCGCAATATGCCATCTGTTCAAGTTGATATTGACGGCAATGTCAAACTCAGAAATGCTGCTCCAACAATTTTCGTAGATGGTAAACCGACAACACTTTCGCCAGATCAAATACCAGCCGACGTTATCGAAAAAATAGAGATCATTACCAATCCATCTGCTAAGTACGATGCTTCAGGGAGTATGGCAGGTATTTTAAATATCATTCTTAAGAAAAATAAAAAAACAGGTTACAATGGTATGGTGACCCTTGGAGGTGACCGCTTTGGCGGAACCAATTTTATGGGAAGTCTCAATGCACGTCAGGACAAATTAAATATTTCATTAACAGGTATGAATATGCGTATGCGAACCAATACCGAGGGAGATAGTCATCGACTGAGTAATATCAACAACGAAAATTCAGTTGTAGACCAAGATATAGAAGGAAAAACAAAAGGGATGATCACTTTTGGAAGACTGGGTCTGGATTATGATTTTAGTCCAAAGACTACATTTTCAATTGCAGGAATATTTGTCGAGGGAAAATTTCGTCCTAATGAAAGCACGTTGATCTCAACACAATCAGTAAGCAACACTTCACTAAGCAATAGAATTTCTGAATCAGAGCGCAGCTTTAAACCTAGAGGTCTACAAGCTGGTCTAGTTCAAAAATTCAAAACAGAAGGTGAAGAATTGACAGTTGACTTTAACTATTTTGGAGGGAGTAATACATCCAATGGCCTTTACACGACCAACTACCTTAATAGTATGAACCAGATTACAGGTACGCAGATACAAAAAAATAATGGTTCAGGTGATAATCAGTTTATGACTATCCAAGCTGATTACGTTAAACCATTCAAAAATGGTATGAAACTCGAAACAGGATTGCGTGCACAGATCAATAATTTAACAAATATCAATGACAATTCACTAAAAGCTATAGGTGAAGAAGATTTTGAAAATATCACATCAGCATCTACCAATTATGATAATAAAAACACCGTATATGCAGTATACGCTTCTCTTGGTGGAAATTTAAAAGATTGGGTATCATACAAAGTTGGTCTTCGTGGCGAAAGTTCTACTTACGATGGAGAGCTTTTGAATACGAATGAAAAATTTCACAATCGCTATCCACTTAGCCTATTTCCATCCTTATTCTTGAGTAAAAAAATATCCGAGAAAGATCAGGTTCAAATGAGTGTAACCCGCCGTGTTAACCGTCCCAATTTTTTTCAAATTATTCCTTTTATAGATTATACCGATAGTTTAAATATCACAAGAGGTAATGCGGACCTTGTACCAGAGTTTACGACATCGGGTGAAATTTCTTATAGTAGAACACATGGCAAAGGCACTTTTTTGGCTTCTGTATATTACAAAAAAACTAATAATTTAATTACGCGGTATCTGACACAAGAACTCAATCCGATCACAGATAAAATGGATTTTATCAATACCTATATCAATGCTAATGCCAGCAGAAACTATGGTGCAGAGTTTACTTACACTAATAATCTCAAAAAGTGGTGGGATCTCACAGCAGATGTAAATTTCTATAATTCTAAAATCGAGGTAGATGAACGTGTAAAAACTGATGCGATGTGGACAGTATTTGGTAAATTAAACAATACATTCAATATTAAAAATAATTGGAACTTTCAATTAGCTTTTGAGTATCAAGGCAAAACAAATATGCCGGTTACACAAAATCAAAGTTTCGGTCCGCCGATGAATCAAGCTCAAAGCTCGTCACAAGGATATATAAAACCATTTTACGGGGTTGATCTTGCCATCAAGAAAAGTTTTTTGAAAAACCAAGCAGCATCTGTTACTCTGGCTGTAAACGATATTTTCAGAAGTCGAGGCAATACTATCGTTTCTTCTGGTGAGGGATTTTCACAGACCTATTATCGTCTTTCCAATCCGCAGCTCGTTAAATTAAACTTGTCATACCGCTTTGGAAAAATGGATATGAATATGTTTAAGAAAAATAAAAGTCAAAATGCCATGGAAGGCATACAGATGCAATAATCAGTTTATTGCGGATAAAAATTAATATATTTTGATTTTCAATATATAATACTTACATTTGTTTTAGAATCAGGCTCTGCCTTGCGATTATCAAACACCAAACAGGTAAATAAACCACAACGTGTTACTTATCGCTTTTTGCAACTGCCAATTTTTGTTATTCATAAAAAGTGCGCAGTACTCTTAGAGCTTGACTTCTATCAACCTTCAAAAATACACATCCTTTTCTTGCTAGCAGATCGATTAACTTGTATGTGTCATACGATGACATAAACATAGGTCTATAATGAAATAATTTTTAATAAAAACAATAATATAATGCAAGAAGGAACAGTAAAATTCTTTAACGTTACCAAAGGTTTCGGTTTTATTACACCAACAAATGGTGGTCAAGATGTATTTGTACATTCAACAGGTTTAATGGATGATATCCGTGAAAATGACAGCGTAACATTTGAAGTAGAAAATGGCCAAAAAGGTGTTAACGCTTTCAACGTACGCGTAGCAAGATAAAAGAATTGGGGAATTAAGATAAATTCTCCGTATTGATGTAGTGATTAGCATCTGTGCTAATTTACTACATTTTTTAAATTTAGATTTCGTCTATTCAATGTACATGCTAGCTTCTGTTAAATATGGCATTTCAGATGATCACTAATTCGATAACAACACCATTCAATCAACTATTTACCACTCCAAATTATTCCCTAATCGATCTCAAATAGTTCTATTAGGAGATAATTATAAACACGAAATGTTATTCTAAAAAATATTCATATATCACTTATTTTTTAGCTAAACTACTCTGACAACATCCCTAAACTAAAATTATTACCAACATGTCATTTTTAGATCATGTATTACAACCACCTTCCTATGGGTGGCAAGACGCTACGGGCAAACTTATTAAGCCAACGAATAAAGAAATCATCATTGAATTTTTCAATAGAATAAATATTTTTAAAGATCGAAAAAATTGGCTTCCTTTTTTCAGCTGGTTAAAGATCATTTGTCTAATACCTTTTTTCTTTATTTTTTTAACAACTTACTTAAGTTGGTGGACACTGTTAGCAGCTTTTATTTACAGTATGATCATCATGGGAACCCATGGAACTATCTGGCATCACCGATACTGTACCCATGGAGCGTACAAATTCAAAAATGCTTTCTGGAGATTTTTCACCCAAAATCTAACGATCAATGTGATTCCAGAAGAGATCTATGTGATTTCACATCATGTACACCATGCTAAATCTGATCAACCAGGAGATCCATACAATGCACAAGCGGGATTTCTATATTGCTTTCTCGCCGACGTCAATCATCAACCCATAGCCAAAGATCTTAATGAACAAGATTATAATAGAGTAAAATTGCTTATGCAGCATACTGCTGTACCAGCAAATAGCTATAAGCAGTACAAAAAATGGGGCTCTTATGTAAAACCTGCATATGCGCTACTGTCTTGGATACTAAACTGGTCTTTTTGGTACTTAGCATTTTATCTAATGGGGGGGCACGCTCTAGCATGTAGCCTTTTTGGAGCCGCAGCTTTTTGGGGTGTTGGAGTAAGGACGTTTAATTATGAAGGTCATGCTAAAGGAGAAGATAAACAAAGAGAAGGTATAGATTTTAGCGTCAATGACAAATCAATCAATCAAATATGGCCCGGGATCGTTGCCGGCGAATGGCATAATAATCACCATCTATTTCCCAAAAGCGCACGCAGTGGTTTTAAACCTTATCAAATAGATTTGGCATGGTACTACATTAAACTGTTACATAAATTGGGAGCCGTATCAAGCTATAGAGATGACAAGAAATTATTCTACAAACGTTATCATAATCCTTATCTTCAAGCAAAATATAAAGAAATTTAATGTCATATTTTTTTTCAATAGCGTGAATAAATGAGTATCTAACGATACTCTAAGGACAGAAAAAAGATCAAATTATAAGATATCGTACTCCCTTATAATTTGATCTTTTTCTATTATTTCTAAATTAGATACGTTTAGTATCAATTGCTAGTGCCCATTTTTTACGTTGACATCGAGGGCATGATTGTTCTTGAGGAATATTTTCCAAAATTTGCCCACAATACATACAAGCAATCGGAGCTCCTGCTGCATTGATTGTAATCTGTTGATAGTCATCTGGAAATAATGGGAGTCCATATTTTACTTCTGCATCTGGATAAAATAATATGCTCATTGAACCATCAATCTCAAGTACAGCCATACGAACCTGACCAAGATGCTCTACTGATTGATTACGCAACTCTGAGAAAAACTCCATTTTTGAAAAATCACCATCATGTTCGTGCTTTAAATCAAACATACCATGCCTGACCACGACCATCGCCTCTCCTTCTAAAATCTTATTAATAAAAGTGGATTTAGTGGATAGCCAAGTTATAAGCTTATAAATCAGAATAACTGAAAATAAGACAACAAGTGCATAAATAATAGGCAATTCCTCTTGAAACATAGGGTCGCCAGCAGCAGAGCCTAAGCTCAAAATAATTGCTACTTCGAAAAGGGTAAGCTGCCTTACCCCTTTCTTACCTGACAATCTCAAAATCACTAATATCAAGATAAACATAATGACCGATCGCCCCACGATCTCCAATAGAAAATCTAGTTCGGCACCCTCTAAAAACATCTTCTTGATTTCTATCATGCTATTTATGGTTAGGCTTTACATGCTCACGTGGAAATGTATCTGGCTCTGGCATATCATTTAGCTGCTCTATTTGCGCATCGACTCCAGCTTCGCCATCACCTTCTTGCTTTTTATCTCTTTTATCAACTACTGACGTGATCGTTTCCTTGTTTATAGGTTGTTGATCTTGATTGACAATACCTACTTTTTCATTTTCATTTTTTGTTGCCATCTTTGTTAATTTAGCGTTACTGACTATATAACATGGTACTAAGTCAAAAGTTTGCATTTAAAAAACTACAAAAAATACGTTAAATGATAGAAAGAATACTTGTTTACATTTAAAAGCAACAGCCAAAAAAACTCATGTACAGACTGTTATTAAACGATAAACAATGCTATAACAAAAACCTTTATATACGCCGAGTTGTTAATAAATAGTAATTAGGTTATTAACAGATAAATTGGCAAAAATTATGTATACCAGTGAAACTACTGCAGAAATTATCAGTGATTTGATTCAGATCAACAATGATAGAATAGATGGCTATACACGTGCTTTAGAAAATTTAAAAACTGACAGCGACCAGGATTTAAGAACACTATTTGAAGATTATATTCAGCAAACCAATCAGTTCAATAGTGAATTGCTTCCTTTCGCAGTTATTGATGGCGAAGGATCGGGACAGCGAATGCATATTTCTGGAAAATTACATCGCTTTTGGTTAGAACTTAAAGCTTCGCTATCTGGTCATGATCGTAAAAGTATCCTCGAGGAATGTGAACGCGGTGAAGACGCAAGTAAAAAGGCATACGAAAAAGCAATTCAGGAATCACCCGACCTTCCTATACATATCGTAAGTATAATCCGAAATCATGCACAAAGACAAAAAGCAGCTCATGATCATGTCCGCAATTTAAGGGATGCTGCTCAATGATAGCTAATAAAAAGTACGGATGAACTATACAAAATCAACTTTGTATATCATTTAAATCAGATCATTCGTATACGCTTAGAAAAATAAGTATTTAATAATGGTCAATACTTCCTTAAACAGATAATAGTCTTGACTGGATTTTACCTCATACATTAACTAAATACGCAATAGTACTCCTGTCTAATACTTGAATAATTTAAATTTGGCTAACGATTCAATGGCTGATTAATACTATCAGCTGATTTGCTACGTTCTAAATTGTCAAGTGGAATACCGGTTTTGACATCTTTTTTTCCTGAAGCAGAATCTCCTGTTTTACTTCTATGGAGATTATCCAATGGAACTCCGGGATTTGATTTTTGCTGTTTTGCAGTATCCTGATTATGCTGTAAAGCTGAATTGGAATTTTTATTTTCACCACAAGCAGTGATGAAGAATAAAAGCGAAAGTAAAAATATAGTTCTCAGATTCTTCATTTTCAAATTATATTTAAATAGACATCAAATTTTTAAAGTGAATATATATCCACTATCATCATAGATATAAAATAGACAAAAACAGTTAAGATCGCACATATACATAACGCATCATGAAATCGAATATTAATATCACTAACTAGCATTCGCTCAACTTTTTAGAAAGGACAGCTTCATCTGTAAGGTCGAGTCTTAATGGTGTTATAGAAACCAAATTATTTTCAATTGCCCAACGATCTGTTCCTTCATCAGCAGGTTCTAACGGTGTAACCGTAAACCAATAATGTTTACGACCTAAAGGATCTGTGCCTGGTATAATCGTTCCATCATACAAACGAACAGATTGTCTGGTCCACATCATGTCAGTAGGTTGAGGAGGAAAATTAACATTATATAAAGCCAATTCCTTATCCTTTAGTAACAACTCTAAGGTCTGTTCAACATAAGGTTCAAGTGCCTCGAAGTCAGGCTCTGTATTGCCAACTGGTGTACTGAGTGCTATACCCTTAATACCAAATAAAACAGCTTGCTTAGCAGCGGCTAAAGTGCCCGAATGCCACATTGAATTGCCTAAATTAGGTCCCATGTTAATCCCTGATAATACTACATCCACATCATTCCATAGATGGGTTCCCATCGCAACACAATCTGCTGGTGTACCATTGACCCGATATGCTTCAACATCAGGAAACTCGATTGGTGATTTTTTATAACTCAAAGGTCGAGAATGTGTGACCGCATGTCCCATCGAGGACTGTTCCACATCGGGTGCGACCAATTTTACTTGTCCAAATTTTCTAGCAACTTTGGCAAGTGATGCAATGCCTGGACTGTAAATACCATCGTCATTTGTAATTAAAATTCTCATAATGTGTATCGTTACTGCAAATAAATCTTATTTATATAACAACAAATAGTCTTGGGAAATGTTGTTATATATATAAATTAATGTATGAAACAAGCTATTTTACTGCATAATCCCGGCGCGGGAGATGAAGATCATTTGAAGTCTGATTTAGTAGAATGTATCGAGAATGAAGGATATACTTGTGTGTATTTTTCAGTTAAAAAAGGTGATAGCTGGGTTCATCAGCTAGATCAAACGGATTTTGCGATAGTTGCTGGCGGGGATGGCACTGTAAGGGGCGTTGTGAAAGAGCTGATGAAAAGAACTGCACTTGATAAAAAAATACCCATCACCATTCTCCCGATGGGAACGGCCAATAATCTATCAATTGCTCTAGGTATCGACAGTAATTTAAATCATGCAAAGCATATCGAAAGCTGGAAAAATAGTAAGCGACAACGATTTGATGTTGGTGTAATTAAAAATGCAGATACAACAGATTTTTTTCTTGAAGGTGCAGGGTATGGCGTGTTTCCGCATTTAATTAAAAAAATGATTGGCGTGGATAAAAGTAAAGTGAAAAATTCAAAAGATGAATTAAAACTGGCACTTGAGGTGCTACATGAGATCATATTATCGGCTAAATCTGAAAAATATTGGATAAAAGCAGATGATCGAATATACGAAGGAAATTGTATCTTATTGGAAGTCATGAATATTCAATCGATAGGTCCCAATCTTATATTGTCACCAGAAGCAGCAACAGACGATGGTATGTTTAATGTGGTATATGTCGATGAAGATCAACGAGCAGATTTTGCGGAGTATATCAAAAAAAGAATTGATCAACAGGATGTTGCATTTAACTATAAATCATTTGAAGCCAAGGAACTGACTATTGATTGCGATAGTGCGTACATGCATATCGATGATGAACTTATACTTCCATTGAAAAATATTGCTGTATATGAAGTGAGAGAAAATGTACTTGAATTTTTAGTTCCCAAAATTTAAATACTACTAGGTCTCCTTTCAACCATCATTGAATTGATCAAAGTGACATCGTAAATTAAAAGTGGATTATCGTAAGCATAACGTATAGTAAATCGTATAATATCATTAATTATGCATACATGCAAAAAGATTCCTAAGGGATAATAGAGCAGATACATATACCAAAGAAAAGCGGAAGTATCAAGCTACTAATAATATAAAAACAGCTGTCATTTTATAAATGATGACAGCTGTTTTAGCTTCTTGTATGATTATATAAATTAAGCTGACTGCCCCAAGTTTGACTCGCTCATAGCAATCTCTGTTAATAATACATCAGTATCTTTTTCTTCTGCTAAAGTAGCAGCTAAAAGCTCTTCGGCCTCTTTGTGCTCCATCAATTTAGCATACGTGACCAAACAACCATAAGTTGCGATTTCGTAATGCTCGACTTTTTGTGCAGCAGCGATCAGAGCAGCGTCTAATACTTCAGGACTATCTTGAAACTCTTCTAAAATTTCCTCAGCTTCATTTAGCAAACCTTCCATCGCTTTACATTTCTTACCTCTAGCGGTCAAGTCGATACTCGAAAACACAGACTTCAATCGCTCAATATGCCCTTCAGTTTGCTCATAATGGCTTTTAAATGCTTGCTTAAGCTGCTCTCCATGTGCTGCATCGGCCAATTTTTTTAGGCCCTTTAACAATTGTCTTTCAGCTCCAAGTACATCTTTCAATTCGTCTACAAATAATTCGTGGAGATGTGCGTTAGGCATATTACCTTTTTTACTTTTTACTGTTGCCATAATATGTAAGTTTTAATGTTATTATCTACACACTAATAACGCCCTCGTAACTTATTAGTTTTCACACATAATTTACAACAGGTACAAATACAACAAATTACGTACATAGCGCTGTGAACAAGTACATTTACAGCAAGTTTAAAAAAATCTAATATTTGTAAATTCCAGTCATATGAAAGTATTATATCATGAAAGGTATAAATCACAAATATTAAATAAAAAAGGATTCTGTATACACAAAATCCTTTTTTACTATTATGATGTTTAATTATTACAATTTAGACCCTATCTTTTGAATCCATTAGCATCGTATTTACGGCACTTTCCAAATCATCCAAATTAAATGGTTTTTCAAGATAGCTATCCGCTCCAGCCTCTTCAGCTAAAAGATGAATATCATTATTTGCAGATACATAAATAACTGGTATATGTTTAAATTCAGGGTGTTGCTTCACCAACTGAGTTGCTTTTATACCACCAATTTCAGGAATCCAATTATCCATCAAAATAACATCTGGTCTAATTTCAGTTACTTTTTCAATAATGTCGTGCGATGTCTCAGAAGTAGCTACTGTATACCCATAGTTCTCTAAAATAATGGTGCATACCTCCAAGATATTTACATCATCATCAAAGAGCAGTATAGTTTTATCTTTCATAGTAAATCAATGTATAGGGAATATTAACAAGGCGCTAATATAATAATTTGTCCTGTAAAAGGACAAGGATTAAATACGTAATCTATTGATATAAGTCGCAATTTCAATTGGCTTTAAAATGATGTCAACAGCGACATGCAAAGTAGCCTGTAAAGGCATATAATCAACATCTGCGGTCGAGGGGTCTTGGACCGCTACAGTGCCTTGATAGCTTTTAATTTCTTTCAATCCATTTACTCCATCCGAGTTTGCGCCAGACAACAGCAAAGCAACAGCACATTCCTGAAAGACTTCAGCAGCAGAACGAAATGTAATATCAATAGATGGTCGTGAAAAATTAAGTTTCTCAGAAAAATCTAACGATACTAATGACTTATTTTCAAAAAGCATATGATAATTTGGTGGTACAATATAGATACATCCCGGTAACATGGTCATCTTATCTTCGATTTCTATGACGTCTAATTTTGTGTTATGTGCCAAGAGCTTATTTAATACCGAATCGGATGAAGCCTTGCGATGCATAATGATAACAATGGGAAACGGAAGGCCTTGATCTAGGAGAGGTAAAACTACGAGAAGTACTTTGAGACTTCCGGCCGATCCTCCGATAACCACTATATTTGTCCTTTTTACCATTGCTAAGTATATCTTAAAATTATCGGATTTTTTTCCAAATGCGTTCGTCACCAATTTGCTTATACTGTTTTTCTAATTTTGAAAAACGAATAGTTTCTTTAGATCCTAGAGCTAAATACCCCAATGCATCAAGACTTATATCAAACAGGTTAAAAACACTATTTTGCAATTCTTTATCAAAGTAAATCAGTACATTTCTACAGAGAATAAGTTGAAAAGCATTAAACGAACTATCGGAAACCAAATTATGAGTCGAAAATATCATTTTCTCTTTCAAATCATGGTGAAATTTGACAGAATCATAATTGGCCGTATAATATTTAGAAAAATCTTCTATTCCTCCAGATAATCTATAATTCTCTGAGTATAATTGCATTTGACTAATCGGAAAAATCCCACTACTCGCACGCTCCAATACGCCAGGGTTAATATCCGTTGCATAAATCAATGATTTATGATATAAATTAGCTTCTTTGAGAAGAATAGCGACAGAATATGCCTCTTCTCCTGTAGAACAACCAGCGACCCATATTCGAATAAAGGGATAAGTACCTAACCGGGGGAAAACCTCATCCCGCAACGCTTTATAAAAATTTGGATCACGAAACATTTCTGTCACATTGACTGTTATTTCTTCAACAAAACGTTGGAGATATTCGGGGTGATTCATGACCCGATATCGAAGTTCTGCAAAGCTACTAAACTTATCAATTAAACAGATTCGATTCAATCGACGCTTTAATGAAGCCTTACTATACTGCGTAAAATCGTAGCCATAGCGATCGGCGACATCGGTCAAGAGAAGTTCAATATCGTCATTTTTTATAATATTCGGTTCCCACATTTAACAGTTTTGTTCAATTATGCTTATTAATCTATCTAAGTTAATCGGCTTAGGGACATATTCACGAGCACCTGCTTCAATACACTTTTCGCGATCGCCCTGCATCGCCTGAGCAGTAACAGCAATCACTGGAATATCACCATAAATTTGAGATGATTTGATTACCTGTATAGCTTCATAGCCGTCCATATCTGGCATCATCATATCCATCAAAACGATTTCAATATCCCTATTGGAGTCCAGTAGAGCAATTCCTTCCTGTGCACTATTACAGGAAAGTGATTGATATCCTCTCGACTTTAACGCCAATCGCAGCGCAAAAATATTGCGATTGTCATCATCAATAATCAATACTAACTTAACTTTTTTCATCACACTGTTTTATGCTCTTAATTTTCATATAACCATACTCGCAGTAAAGAGAGCAGTTGGTCTGTGTCAACTGGTTTAGAAATATAATCTGAAGCTCCTGCAACAATACATTTTTCACGATCACCCGTCATTGCTTTTGCAGTGACAGCCATAATGGGCAATTTGGTATATTGAGGATGTTTTCGGATCAGTCTGATGGTTTCATATCCATCCATTTCAGGCATCATCATATCCATAAGCACAATGGATACATCAGGATGATTATCTAACTGTAATAATGCCTCTTTTCCATTTGTTGCAGAAATAACATTCATTTGATATTTCTCTAAAGCCTTTGATAGTGAAAATATATTTCGCACATCATCGTCAGCAATCAACACTTTCTTACCTGTTAGCACCTCGCTTAGAGATCCCAGTTTATTTGCTTTTCTTTTCTGTTGATCTGTCGTGTTTTCTTCCACTAAATGCAAGAAAAGTCCAACTTCATCTAAAATCCGCTGATACGAATGAGCTGTTTTTATAACGATTGAATCAGCGTATTGTTTTATTTTCACTTCCTCCGCATGAGAGAGATTCTTTCCTGTAAAAATAATAATAGGTAAGTTTTCCAATCCTTCATTATTCTTGATTGCTTCAAGAGTTTCGTAACCAATCTTATCGGGTACACCCATATCTAAAATCACACAATTGACCGAATCAGAACTCAATGCTTGAACGCTATCGTCAACATTTGTTTTAATTTCCGCTGCAATATTAAAATTGCTCAAGAAATAAGAAAGCGCTGAAGCATGTTTGGGATTTTCCTCAACAATCAGTACCTTTCTTGGATAACGTGTTAAGGCATCTTCTATCTTCTTAAACATCAATCCGATCTGCTCGATAGCAACAGGTTTATTTATAAAATCAATCGCTCCTTTCAGCAAGCTTTCTTTCTTCACGCGAAGTGAAGACATAATATGAACGGGTATATGTCGTGTCTGTGGATTACTTTTTATCTCATCCATAACTTCCCAGCCATCTTTAATCGGTAGCTGAATGTCCAATAAAATAGCCAAGGGAAGATAACGAGCTGCAAAATCAGCTGCAATATCCCCACGCACGACTACGATACCTTTATATTGCTGCTGACGTGTATATTTTAATAAAGCTTTTGCAAAAGCGGTATCATCTTCAACGATTAAGATCACTTTATCGCCTTTTACAATATTATCGCGATCGTCGTCAACTTCTTCTGGAATATTATAGACAATGTTAGGCGCAACAGATTCCGAAACGATAGTAGTCATCTCATTAATATCTGAGGCGATAATATCAATCAATTCCTCTGAAGTAGGCTTTATTGTTTCTGAAATTTTTCTTTTAGGAAGAATTAATGTAAAAACGCTTCCTTCTCCTTCCTTACTTTTTAATGAAATCTTTCCTCCTAATAAGCGAGCAATTTCTCTACTGATAGAAAGCCCCAGTCCTGTTCCTCCAAATTTTCTACGCGTGGAACCATCCGCTTGCTGAAAAGCTTCAAATATAATTTTTTGCTTTTCTTCTGCAATTCCAATCCCAGTATCTTTAACTTCAAAAAGTAACTGGTCGCTATGTTCTTTATCATCAGATATGGTTAGTGTAATACTTCCTTCATGTGTAAACTTAATCGCATTAGAAAGTAAATTTCTCAAGATCTGATCAAGTCTTAAACGATCAGTCTCAATCATATCTGGAATACCAGATTCAGTTTTAATATTAAATGCGAGTGATTTATCTTTTACTACAGGCAAAAATAAATTTTGCAGATCATGGATTACTTCATCCAACTTTACATCTTGATAATCAAGTTCCATTTTTCCAGATTCAATCTTAGATAGATCTAAAATTTCATCAATAAGATTGAGTAAACTTGTTCCAGAGCTTTGAATAACTTTAGCTGACTCGATTTGATCCTCATTGAGATTACCATCAGTATCCTCGGACATGAGGCGTGATAAAAGCAAAATCGAATTTAGAGGCGTTCGAAGCTCGTGGGACATATTAGCCAAGAATTCAGATTTGTACTTTGTACTCAGGGCTAATTCTTCGGCTTTATGCTGTATCTCTAAATTACGCTCTGCAATGAGGTAATTTTTTTCTTCTAAAGATTTAGATCGCTCTTCCAATTCCTGATTAGATTGTACGAGTTCCTCTTGTTGTACTCGAAGTTCTTCCTCCGAAGATTGCAGTTTATGTGTCTGTGCTTCAAGCTCGGTATTTAGATTCTCTAATTCCGCATGTTGTGCCTGCAATTCTTCTGTTTGTGTTTGTGTTTCCTCCAATAGCTGTTGCACTTGATCCCGGCTTTTAGCTGCCGATATAGCTATTCCGATATTACGAGTTGCATCAATAAAGAATGGTAACTTCACATTTTCAAAAGCATCGATCGAGCCGAGTTCTATAACACCAATACACGTGAAATCAACAAATACAGGCAATAAAAGAATGTAATTAATTTGAACTTGTCCATTGGCAAAACTTACGACATAATCTTTATCTTGAAGATTTTCAAATCGCTTCACTTTACCTTCTTTAAAGACTTGTCCAATCATTCCTTCACCGATGTTAAACGATTTTACCATCCTATTTTCAAGACCATAAGCATCTTTAAGTACGATCCGGTCCTGCTCTAATAAATAAAAAGCACCATTGGTAACATTTCCGTAACGAATGAGCTGATGAAGAGCGTCTGCTACTAATATTTCTTCTGTCTTATTTCCAACAAGAATTTCATTTAATCGCGCCAAACCAGTTTGTCGCCATTCATTATTATTCAAGTCATCAAATGATTTTTGCAAAGCATTGGCCATCTGATTCAAAGAGCCTCCTAGGCTTCCCAAATCATCTTCCTCCTCATCATTGACATGAACACTGTAATCTCCACTTGCTATTTGATTCGCAATTCGCTGTGTTGCTTTAAGTCTTCGACTGATTTCCTCATCTTTTTCCCGTAAAGACTTCTGCAAACCTTCTCTTTTTATAAAATCTTCACGTATACGAAGGTAGAATACAACGGTAATCAACAAAGAAACAATGGCGGCAATAACGACAAAAATGGATGTATATAGCGATGATTTATTAAGTTCATTGGATCTCTTATCTAAAAAAACTTCTTCGACACTGATAAAACGAGCGATTATATTTCGGCAGCTATCCATATAATGCTTACCTTCCTCTAGCTGTGCTAGGGTCACCTGCTTACCTTCTCTTTTGACTTCAATTAAATTAGTTAAGATTCCTAATCGAGATTTCACTAAATAAGTAAGACTATCAGCCACTTGAATTTGTAGAAGATTGTCACTGACCAGTTGTTGAGTACGATCCAATGATTTTGGCAAGGTTTGTAGACTAATGAGATAAGGCTCTAAAAAAGTTTCTTTTCCAGATAAAAGAAATCCTCTTTGTCCAGTCTCTGCATTCTGCAAATCATTTAGAATTTTATTTGCTGAAGCAATTACCCGACGACTATGATCTACTTTCGTACGGTTGCTGATTTGTTCTTTAATACTGATATAGGAAGCTGTAGAACTTGCCAATAATAAAAGCAAGGAAAATCCAAAGCCAATCTGTAAATTTCTTAAAAATGGTTTAGGCATTTAATACTAATTTAGAGGTAATGTAAAATAAAAAGTGGATCCTTGTCCCAACTCACTCTGGATACCAACTGTACCATTATGCTGTTTGATAATTTCTGAACAGATGTAGAGACCGATTCCTAGTCCTTGGAATCGAACTGAAGACTCCTCCACCCTATAAAATTTACCAAATATGTTTTTCTGTTTATGTTCTGGAATTCCGATTCCAAAATCGGTTACACTAACTTTGACTTGATGCTCATTCTTTTCTGTATGAACGATTATACGATCTGTATTAGGTGCATATTTGATTGCATTTGTTAAATAATTGATCAATACCTGTTCAATGCGAATTTCGTCACCCAAAAATGCATCAGCTATACGGTCTCCTTGTCTTTCAATTACCATCGTATTATTATCATGAGTTTGATAAATGATATCAATAGCATTGGACAATAGATTTTCAAAATCAAAATTTTTCTTTGTGATCTTTAATTTTCCATTCTCAATTTTAGAAATATCGAGCAGATCTGTGATAAGTGCATTTAATTTACTTACTTGACTCTGTACCCGATTAATATACTTTCCTGCAGGATCGTCGACTGTAGTATTAAGCGTCCTTTCCAACAATTGTGCGTAAGCCTTAATACTGGTCAGTGGAGTTTTCAATTCATGGCTGGCGATGCTCAAAAATTCATCTTTCTTCTTTTCCATCTGCTTTTGATCGTCGATATCCGTGAAAGTACCGACCCATTTAAGCTGATTATTTTTCTCTTTAATTGGAATGATACGTAAAAGATGAAACCTAAACACTTCAGACTTCAACTCTTTGATACGAACTTCAAGTTCCATGGGTACCTCAGCATGTATAGCGTCGGCCCAGACTGTACGTATATCCAGATCATCAGTATGGGTAGCAGGTAGCATGTTGGCATCAGCATATGATAGCCATTTACTATTTACAAATTCGATATCACCCGATCCATTAGCGGTAAAGGCCAACTGCGGAAGAGATTCTAAAGTAGAATATAAATTATCTACCTGCTCTTTTAATTCCTGTTGCACTTTTTTTCTTTCTTCGATTTCTGATCTAAGTACTTGTTGAATCTCATTTAAGGCTAACGTTTGTTCATACAAACGCGAGAATGTTTTCACCTTTAGCATTAAAATGTCTGGGTCGATAGGTTTAGTTACATAATCTATTCCGCCAGAGGCATACCCTTTTGTGATAAATTTTTTGTCCTTATTGACAGCAGATAAGAAAATAATTGGAACATCCTTTGTTTTATTAAAACCCGACAGCGTTTCTGCAACTTCAAATCCATCAATCCCGGGCATCTGAACGTCAAGTATTATCAAAGCATAATCATTTTTTAATACTTTTTTAAGCGCTTCCTCTCCAGAAAGTGCTGTATCTACCATAAAATTTTGGGATTCCAGTAATTTTTTCAGTGAATAAATATTCGCTTCTTGGTCGTCAACAATTAAAATCATAGCAGTTTAGTTCATATACCTATGCAAACAACAGCAGCTCCAACATAGGTATTCGAATGATAAAGTTTAAAAATAGCATTTTATTTTTTAATAATAAAAGTATATTAAAAAGTAAGCATGATAGATACAAAGATCTTACTTAATCGAACAGGACAAATCAGTCTGAATACATCTTAAAAATATCTTTCAGCGTACAATTGTATCGTATTACAGTAAATAATAATTATAAAAGCACTTTTTTAGTGGATAAAAACTTGTCTGAGGAAATTTATACTTGCTCGAAAAGAATTAATGCCTGTTTTTATCATTTAGAAACATGATGATGGAACTAATCAAGGTGACATTTGTTCTTAAGTTAAAGGTTTGATTTTGCGCACTTGTAATAAGTAAAATTATATCATCAGTAATATCAAAACCTAATAGACTAAAAATATTTTATATATATGAAAATAGCTATCATTGGAACTTACCCACCTAGGCAGTGCGGTATCGCTACATTTACACATGATCTTTACCAATCGTTATTACACTCTTCAACTCAGGATCATCGTATATTTGCGGTGTCCGATGGATCAGAATATGTATTTCCTGAAGAGGTAGAATTTATTATCGATAAGGAAGATTTAAGCAGCTACTTTGAAGCAGCACAGATCATCAATGAAAAGTTCGATGCTTGTATTATCCAGCATGAATATGGCATATTTGGAGGAGATACAGGAAAATATATCATTGATTTACTTAAAAATATTAAAGTACCGGTAGTAACAAACTTGCACACGGTACTTGAGCAACCAAATCAATTTGAATATCGAATTATTCGCGAATTAGCGCAATATAGCAGTAAAGTGACAGTCATGACGCAACGTGCCATTGATATGTTGGAAAAAATCTATGAAATTAATAAACAATCTATTGCTTTAATACCGCATGGTGTCCCTCAATTTGAATGTGACCAACAAATAGCAAAGAGGAAACTTGGCTTTCAAAATAAAAAAGTAATGTTAAGTTTTGGATTTTTGGGAAGAAGCAAAGGTTTCGAAACAGCGATAAAAGCTGTTGCAAATATTGAGAATGATGATTTTGTATACATCATATTAGGTTCTACCCATCCCAATGTTTTACGGACAGAGGGTGATGTGTATCGAGACGATCTAATGGAAATGGTTATGAATCTCAATATAGGTCACAAAGTACAATTCATTAACCAATTTGCATCTGAAAAATTATTAAAAGAATATTTGAGTGCTTGCGATATATATGTGACCCCATATCCCAATGAACATCAAATCAGTAGTGGCACCCTATCATTTGCAGTTGGCGCAGGTACAGCATGTATTTCTACCCCTTATTGGTATGCTAAGGATCTGCTAGCTGAAGATAGAGGGATACTATTCCCTTTCAATGATGATCATGCGCTCTCAATAATAGTCAATGACTTGTTGGACAATCCGACTAAAATGCGATATTATCGAAATAATGCTGCTAATTATGGACAGCAGATGTCATGGGAAAATGTGGGAAAACGTCAATTAGCATTACTGAAAGAGGTAAATATTGAACAGACAACAACTATAAGTTTGAAAAATACAGTGAATAACAAGGTATTAACTCCTATATTTCAAACAAATAACAGATTATCTTCATAAAGAAATATCGCATCATTAGATCTATCACATATGAAAAATCAAACTGCAAAACCAGAGGTGAAAGGAAAGAGAAAGACTTCAGTGACTCAGACACAAACCAAAGTGAAAAGCGATACTGGTACTAGGCCATCAAAAGATACTAATCCATTGCCGCCAAATCCAAATGAAGTCGATAATCACGATGATGCATGATAAAATAAATGCAATCATCTTCTATATATAGTTTCGGGAATTGATAGATAATCGTTATCTATCAATTCCCACTTTAAGAATAAATTTCAATTGATTAATTACAAATTATATATAAGAATTATAGCACGATTATCACAAGCAACAACCTTACTTCTTAGTTTGAAATTTTTTATACAAATCATAATCAAATGGTATGCGCATGGAAAGATCTTTTGCTTCCCAAATATCTCCTTTTGAAGGTTGATAAAAATCATATGCAGGCTTAAGAAAATGATCCCCATTTGGCGCCTCTTGCCAATCTTTAGTATCTCGATTATACAGTAATATCATACAGCTTACACAATGGTAGTTACCTTCTGTATGGGGGTTATCATAACATTTTCCGACTTTGATATTTATCTTTTGATTGATAATAACATCGGTTAATCGACCTTTAGTGAATCGAATCAAAGCAGCTTGGGCATCCTCATGATCAGGTACATGGGAAGAAGGAATTAAATTCTCGAAATTTGCATTTTTAATTTTCTTTAATTCCTCATCTTTAACCTCTGGAGCTACTCGATTTGTATCTAATGAGTAGATATCTCCGGGAGATACTGCCCTTTCTACTGCGGTCTCCATATGACCGTCTGCCGGATTATCGGCTAATATCTTTTTATTTTCTTCATAATTTTCCCAATCTGATTTTGAATAGGTGAGATATTGTTGCGCTTTATAAAGCAATGTCTCACGAGGTGAAACATAAATAAAATTGCTCACCACGAGCAGTACAAATACAATTACTCCTGTTATTAAAATAATCATTTTGGTTTTATTCTTCTTCATTGGAAATTTATTTATTTTTAATTCTTCAATTTATTTAAACCTGCGAACGCAATCTGATCCAGTTGAGTACAAAAAGCACCAAAAAAATAATAACAATATAAAGCTGTACCCTATTTACTTGTTTTGCACCAAATTTCCACACAAAGATTCTATCAATCACAATAAGAAGAAAAATGGGAATTCCACCAAAAATAATATACATCGCCGCTAATTTGTCTGCAGCAGAAGCTCCAGTATAAAGCACTATGGCAGTGAAAATTCCAATTAAAATCGATAATATACTGAGTGCAAAAAAAATGGTTACTTTGTTTTTAATGAATTCCATCATATTTTCATGTAAAATTAAATTTATATATTCTTTTTTGAGCATAGAACCCTCCTGTTGGCATTTATTCTTTAATCACAAACAGCGACAACAACATGACTGTGTTACTAAAACATAAGTGTAAAGTAAAAGACAACCATCATCAAAAAGATAAATTCCTTCATTGTTAGCATAACGCCCACTAACTTCCCTCAGATGATTTTCGCCAGTATCATTATAAGAGAATGGAATATCCTGTGCAAAGAAAAATAATCAAAGATAATCTTCTCATTATTTTAATGATCAGTTGAAATCATATATTTTAAAAATATAAGGAACCTATAGGTTGATATACATATCATAACACGCACTATTAAGCGGATAGAAATTGATTTGTAATAATTCCATAATACTATCGTAAAAAAGACAGCTTATACAGGAGATCAGAACAGTACAAATGCGCTCTAAAAATCAAAAATTAGTAAGATTTTAATAATTAAAAATAATATTCTTTAAGAAATTTAACACAAAAATCAAACCGAAATGCTAAACATAAATCGAATAGGGTCATGCACTAAAAAATAAAATGCCCGCATAAAGCGTTTTACTTTTGCGAGCATTCAAATTTTATTATCTGTTTCACTTATCATACATACTGAGTTGAGAACAAGTAAATTGTATATGTATGTATTTCAACGTATTTTAGTCAAAGAGTTAGTTTCATAACTACTTAAACATGATGATGCAGAAACTTATTTATCAGCGGATACATCTTCAGGAGGAATTTCAGTAACAATTCGTTCTCTCTCCTTTTCTTCAACATACACCGCATAATCGGCTGGTTTGATAGGAATACCATTTGCTACGGCAAATTCTCTGGTATAAACAGCACCAAAATAGAGGATCGCAGCAGTATAATATACCCATAATAGCACTAGAACTAATGCTCCAGCGGCACCATAGGTAGATTCAGTACCTGAAGATTGTAAATATAAACCAATTCCGTATCGACCAATAATAAATAAGATCGCGGTAAAGAAAGCACCAACGCGAACTGTTTTCCATTCGATTTTAACATCAGGAAGAGTTCTAAATATGATACCAAAAAGAATAAAAATAATTGCAAAACTTAATGCAAAATTGACCGCATCCATAAAAAACACTGTTATATCTGGAAAATAGAGTTGCAACTGATCTGTAAATGCTAAAATAATGCCATTAACAACTAAAGTAACCATCAATAGAAATCCGAGACCTACGACTAAAGAAGAAGATAACAAACGATCGGTTATTAATTTTAACCATCCACGTTTTGGTTTTGCGCGTACGTGCCAAATTCTATTAATCGAATTTTGTATGTCTCCAAAGACTGTAGTTGCTCCAACTAACAATGTAATGATACTGACTATTAATGCCAAGTTTGATTTTCCGGACAACTTAAGATTCATGATCACTTCTTGAATCTGCTTAGCTGCACTTGGACCGACTAAGCCCCTCATCTCAGAAAATACTTTACCTTGAATAGCATCTTCACCAAAAAATATCCCTGCTAACGATATCATCAGAACCAGTATAGGGCCAATCGAAAAAATTGTATAGTATGAAAGTGATGCGCTGTACTTAAGGCAGTCTTCATTGATAAATCCTAACACCGCATTCTTGAATACTTCAATATATTTTTTAATAAATCCTTGTTCTTTTTTTTCCATATGTTTAATCTAATTTTTATAATTCCAGGTTTTCTTTATTTAGTCCCTGAAGGATTTCTATAATTTTCAGTGCGGTTGGTCCTGCAGATAAAGGATTTTGCCCCGTTACCAAATTGCCGTCTTGCACGACATGAACTCCAAAGGGTATTAATGCAGAACTGAAGTCTGCTCCCAATTCTTGCAATTTAGTTTCTAATTGATATGGAATATGCTGATTTCTAAACACTAGCTTTTCCTCCACGTTTGTAAATGAAGTCAATTTTTTGCCAACTAAATAGTCTGGATGATCCTCGGCAAGAGCAAGTAAGGCAGCAGGGCCATGACAAACAGCACCTACTGGCTTACCTTCCTTAATAAAATCTTGAAGCAATCTGCTTACATCTGGATGTCTTGACAAATCCCAAAGAGGTCCATGTCCTCCCGGGATAAAAACTGCATCGAATGCCGAGGAAAGAATATTATCCAGTGAAAGTGTATCTTTAAATTGTGACTGTGCACTTAAGTCATCTGCAAATCTCCTATTAGAAGCCGTAACATGTTCTGTCAGCTTACTCATAGGGTCGATCGGAGGCTCTCCTCCTAACGGACTAGCAAAAAGAACTTGATACCCTGCATCTATAAATTTATAATATGGATCTGTCATTTCACCTAACCAAACACCTGTCCTATTGTCTGTATCTTCCATTTTATCGTGAGAAGTTAAGATCATCAATATATGCCGTTTATTTTCCATTTTTGTTTAATAAAAATTGTTAAAATATAATTAGGTTATAATCTTAAGTAGTGAGCATGTACCCATGTTTAATTATACTATATACTCATTAAGTAAGTGGTCAAAATTTTACTATGACATAACGAGAGCCAATCTAATAGACAAATGAAATACACACTCCTGGATACTAAGATTCTGTCGGCACTTGAGCATTTTTGTAAATGAGTCCTTCATGTTTTAGTTCCTGCCACAGTTCATTAGGGATATTTACATGTAGAGCATTTACATTACTAATGACCTGGTCCACTGTGCTTGCTCCTGGCACAATTGAAACAAACGAATCGCTAGCGAGGACAAATTGCATAGCAATTGCAATGATATCAACCCCATAATTAATACCAATCTGTGCAATACGGTTCCTTTTTTCAACCATCCCTTTGGGTATAGTAGACTTATAATTATAGCGATTTCTTCCAGCAATAAATCCAGAATTATAACCTGCTCCAGAAACGAGCTTGACTCCCCGATCTTTTACTACAGGCAAAAGACGATCGACAGCATCCTCATGCTCAAGAATGGAATACTGCGTTGCTGATAGACATACATCTGGGTCGGCAACCTCTAAACAATCTAAAATTGGCTCAATCTTATTGACTCCTAAACCCCAGCTCTTTATGATACCTTGATCGCGGTAGTCTGAAAGCACTTTAAATGCGCCTTGCTGAGCTTGCTTAAAAAAATAAGGATATCGATCACCAACTTGATCTTCGGACAAGTCATGAACAAATACAATATCCAAATGGTCTACTCCCATTCTTTGTAAAGTATCATCGATCGATCGTTTTGTCCCATCAGCTGTATAATCATGTTCAAAATCAAATGAAAATGGAGATTTCCACATTGTCGGAGGAACTGCTTCTGGTATTACCGGTTCAAACAAACGACCGATTTTAGAAGATAGTAAATATTCAGATCTATCCTTTTCTTTTAAAAACTCTCCAAATCTAGCCTCACTTTTTGTCAATCCGTACCAAGGAGAAGTGTCGTAATAGCGAATACCCAAATCCCATGCTTTTTGTAATATCATTTGTGACTGAGTATCGGACAAAACCTCAAATCCTGTTCCAATAGCTACTCCACCTAATCCTAATCTATGTTTTTCTTTAAATAAATAAGCCATACTCTATAATTTAATGATTGACACTATTGATATAACGAATGATAGATAAAAAGGTTCGGTCTTTACTTATCTATTACCAAGCTGTTTTGAAATCGAGAAGCGGCAACGTTCGTATTTCATTAAAGTAGAGATTTGTCAACATGGAAATACAGGATAAAAAATCATTAAATGAATTTCAAATTATTTAGCTGTTACAAATACTTAAACTACTGCAAATAATACGCAAAATCTGACTTCTCCAAACATTGTGACCACTCATTAGTTTAAAGTATTACCATAGAATTAGGACAGGATACAAAATCTACGGTAACCTACAATTTATAATAAATAGGATGACTAAATAATGATTAAAAAATAATACAAGTACGTTCGAATCTTAACATGAGGCGTTTAATTCTTGATTCTACCAAAAAACAATAAATTTTTTCTATGAAAACAGCAATCTCTTCTCCTCATCCAGCTGTGGAGCTAAATCTGCGTTACGTAACTGGTAAAGAGTCTGGTTACAGTCGCAAACAAAAAAATGGAAAATTTTATTATTTTTCAAAAAAAGGACTGATTGAAGACGAAAATACAATTGAAAGAATAAAAGCATTGGTCATACCACCTGCGTGGCGTAATGTATGGATATGTAAATTCAAAAATGGTCACATACAAGCTACTGGAATAGACCAACGAGGCCGTAAGCAATATAAGTATCACCCAAATTGGTCCAGTATACGCAATCTCAAAAAATTTGATCGATTAGTAGGTTTTGCTAAGAAGATGAAGTTACTGCGCAATCAACTTACAAAAGATTTACGTAAAAGAGGGATGACCAAAGACAAAGTCTGTGCAATCGCAATCTGCACTATGAATGCTACTTATATACGTGCTGGTAATAAGTCTTACGAAGTGGAATATGGGTCTTTTGGTCTTACCACCCTAAAAAATAGACATATAAAAATAGACCGTAATGAAATTTTTTTTAAATTCAAAGGTAAAAAAGGTGTCTTACAGCAGGTATATCTCAAAGAACCAAAAATTGCTAAAATGTTAAAAAATCTCAAAGATATCCCTGGGCAGGAACTATTTCAATATTACGATCAAGAGGGTGAAATCCAAAGACTGGATTCTGGAGATCTAAATCTTTATCTAAAAAAAGCAATGCAGGAAGATTATACTTGTAAAGATTTTAGAACATGGGCAGGTTGCTCTTTGGCCTTAATGATGATGGCTCAACAGCCATTTTCTGAAATCGAAAGTGATCGAAAAAAAATGCTTTTGAATATTCTTGATTATGTTGCTGATCAATTGGGCAATACGAGAACAGTCACCCGCAACTACTACATACATCCTGATTTGCAAAAACAATATATATCAGGTTCATTGAAAACAATACTTGCTAAGCTAAAGAAAAAAATAGAAATGAAAGATGCTAGTGATGCAACAGAGAAAAGTCTGTTAAAATTCATTAAATCATTAGAAGCGTAATTTTAAACGGACAATGCTCCAAATACAAGGGCTCTCCAAAAATTAGATTTCAGAGAGCCCTTGTATTATAGTAATAAAGTTTAATTTTTATAGGTTGCTAAAGTACCTTTTAATCTTTTACGTGCAATGTGAATACGTGTTTTTACAGTACCAATAGGAAGATTAAGGTGTTCTGCAATTTCATTATATTTATAACCTTCAAATAACATCGTAAACGGCACATAAAATCCTTCATCTAATTCACCTAATGCTCTTTGAATATCTTCCATTACAAACTTATCTTCACCGCCATTTCTAACCGACGAATAATGAAGATGCGCGGTACTTATTTCGTCTTCTGTCGTAATAAACGAACGACTTTTTGTAGTACGTCTATAATTATTAATAAAAGTATTGCGCATAATGGTATAAAGCCAAGCTTTTAGATTAGATCCCTCTTGAAAATTACGAAAGTAGCTAACCGCTTTCAACATTGTATCTTGCAACAGATCATTGACCTCGTCATGATCATTTGTAAAACGTTTTGCAAAAACCTTGAGCTCATTTGTTTGCTCAATTACTTGGGTGTTAAATTCTGTCTTCGTCATAAAGGATAATTTTTGTGCTGTACTGTTATAAATCTCTGTTAACGCTTACTTTAATTTTATCTGGCAATACTGATATTAATTAAAACAATTGATCAAGATTGCTGTTAACAAAATAGCAAACAGTATGCTATATCCTTTCGATTTTATTCTTAAAAAAGAGTATTTATACGTTTAAACCCAAAGTTAAATCAAGAAGTCTATTGTTAAAATACACAGAACCTAAATTAAAGGAATGAATTTATACCAATGACTAGGTATTTAACCCCCATGAAAGGTGAAAAATCTTATATTCGTTTTTGGCAGCCCATGATGGTACCGAAATCGAATAAATAAGTTGTCCACTTCTCTATACAACTAACTAGGAATAGTGCCAGAAAGCAAAGAATACAGTTAAAATCACAGCTCTAATTCTATAATTTAAAATCATAACGCTCAAATGAGTATAACTTCTCTAAAGCATTTATTAAATTACTTGGATCAGCAAAAAGAGAATACCGTGGATCATCTCAAATTTTCATCCGATGCGGAAACCTATTTATATTATGGTTCGAAGATGACACCCAATAGTATAAACCTCTGTTAAGCCATTTTGTTAGTAAAGATCAGCGAAAGATCTGTATTCACTTCTGCAATGTTTATCAAAAGGACTTTTAACAGGTATAATTGTTCAAGGAAATAAAGCAAGATATATTGCCATGAGTTATAGCAATCCAGTGAACAAAACTAAGTCTATGCTATAATACGATAAAAAAGTACAGTAATTAGTATATACTCAAGATTTAGTACACGAACTAAACCTTAGAAATTATAATATGAATGATGCAGTAAATATACAAGGTATGTATTCTATTTATAGTGCAAATAGATGTATAAAATTCAGTATCTTCGCAACTATTATGGGTTACGCAAAAGAAAGAAAAAAGCTTGAGAAGCTTTCTGAAAAAACAATTGAACTTCAACACTTTGATAGTGCTAATTTAGCTATCATAACGGATATATTTGAGCAATATTCTCACACAATAAGGATACTTAAAAATAAAGATACTGAAACATTTAACAGCCTTTATTTAAATGAATTACAAGCAGTAAAAACAGCAAAAACTGCTTTAAAATTGTCAGAAGAAGTAGATCGTCAGATTCATTTCATGGCTTACAAAGAAGTATTATTGGATGCAATAACAAAAACTATTCAAGCTACTATCGATGTTGCTTAATTAGTTATTGACAAAACATAAAAAATAGGAATCTACCCTTTCAAGGTCGGTTCCTATTTTTTTTTAAACTTAGTAGACATGTAAAAGGTAGGCAGCTCATCCTTCTAATTAAACTTATTTAATTGTATTTAAGGTTAGATGTTTATCAAAAAATAATCAATAAAATTATTCAACAGAACGGCTTAGAATTAGAAAATCAATGATAGACTACCGCAAATGTATCAATCATCTGCATTAATGTAACTGCCTCTTCTATTGAACTTGGATTTGTCCCCTTCCCTAAAAAGTAATTTACAGTATTATCAATCATCGGATGTTGGATGTTTTCGGGATGTGTAAAGAAAATTTCACGCTCTCCTTCGCTCCCTTTTAAAGTGATGTTATTGCCGAATATTGAAAATTTTAAGCTCCCTAACTCACCTATTACCTCACAAGTATCCACATTATCGGATTTCGATACATTAAAATTCCAACTTCCATTAAATACAATTTTATGATCAAATAATATCGTTCCTATAGTTTGATCTGCGACGTTATTGTTATGAGGATTTTGAACCTGACTAAAACCCGAATAGGACAGCGGTTTTCCAAAGAAATAAAGCATTAGATCTAGTTGGTGTGGCGAAAGGTCAAAAAAATATCCTCCACCTGAAATTGCTGGATTTGTGCGCCAGTTTGATGGATCTTGAGTAACTAAATCAGGAGATCTAGATTGCCATAGACGTAAATCTACAAGTCTTATATCACCGATCACACCTTGCGTAATGATTTCTTTAATTTTGAGAAACATAGGAAGTTGTCTTCGATAGTGAGCAACGACAAGCTTACCTTGATATTGCTCAACAGCGTCTGCCAGACATGTCGCCTCATCTGCATTGAGCGTAACTGGTTTTTCAATATAAACTGCTTTACCATGTTTCAATGCCTTGATAGCATATTCAAGATGTGAAGATGGCGGTGTAGCGATATAAATGGCATTAATCTCGGAATTCAGTAATAACTGATTCACATCATCATACCACAATGGAACCTGATGCCGACGTGCATAGTCTGCTGCTTTTTTGCCATCCCTCCGCATGACAGCTAACAACTGACTATTACTGACTTTATTGAAGGCTGGTCCGCTCTTTTTTTCCGTTACATCACCACATCCAATAATCCCCCATGTGATCTGCTCTTTTTTCATTTCTATTCTATAAAAATCAGTTTTTATGGTATGAATCAAAATAAGGATGATCTACCTAGCTTTTTAATTTCACCAATCATAGTATACATAAATCCATGATGTTAATTTTACTTAATTTCTTACAAACAAATCAACCGCCTATTCTTTATCTATCCATTAATAGAGTTCCTATTGATGGAAAAAATCACAATTATCTTGCCATTACTTTTCTGAATAATACTTTGATATGATCAATCTCGTCGTGATGAACAGTTTTTTTCCGATTGCCGAAATATAGAGTGTTTTTCAACTTTTTATCCCCTTCCCAGATCAGTTGTATACTTCCGTTATCAATCTCGCTGTGACATAAAAAATCTGGGACTACAGCTAAACCAGTTCCAGCACTTAGACAACGCACAATTGAATTGAGATTGGGAACAATATAGTTGGGTCTAAAATCTGGCTTTTTACCAAAATTTAAGTTCCAAAAATTAAAAAGATGTTCCATATCACCAGTTGTGCCATACCACTTCTGCTGCTTCAGCCACTCCTCAATAAAACCCTTATTTTTTGTTTTCAATACCTCTTTAAAAGCCTCAGTATCGACCTCCTTTCCCCCTACCAGCACGATTTTTTCATATGAAAACGGTTCATGTTCAATATTGGCAGACACCCCCTTTTTAGGGGTGATGATCAAATCTAAAATACCTTTGTCCAGTTGATCAAGCATCTCAGGATACTCTCCAAAACTGATAATCAGATTAAAAGGAAGTGTCGAGACATACTGTTCCAAAGTAATCTGAAAAGTTTCAAAACACATACCTACACTTATTGTCGGGATATGTTTCTCTGTTGACCGCTGAAAGTTTTTCTCCACCTCCTCGAGTTTTGTTAAAGGCTCGACCAACGCATTAAATAATACTTTTCCATGTTCTGTTGGTATCATTTTACGACCTGTACGGTCAAACAATTTATTTCCAACATAGGTTTCCAGCGAACTTAGATGCAAACTAACACCAGGTTGCGAAATAAATAAGATTTCCGCAGCACCTGTTAATGTCCCTGTCTTATAGATCGCTTTAAACGTGCGATACCATTCTAAATTAACCATAGTATCAAAAATATGATGTAAAAATACTAAAAGTATCATAAAAATGATAAATCGCGACCGATATAAAAAATCATATATATGAAAAACCCGCATTCTTCCACCAATATAATTCACTCTTTTTAAGAATATTAAAAGAACACCACGCTGGTTAATAAACCTTTATTGCTCACAATCGCCCCTATTGAACACGGCAACTCTTACAAAGTAGCAACTGAAAGCAAAAGTATCATAAATATGATAGTTAACTATAATTTATCCTATTTCTATAATAATACAAAGCCCAATACCTTTGTAACAGAAATTTAAAATAAAATGAAATATTCACGATAGCCAAACAGCAATGAAAGTAATCTGGATATTCCATAGACACATTAAAATACAATTCATTTACATATGAAAAATATATTAATTATCAACGCCGGACAATCATTCGCGCATTCAAGTGGACGGTTCAATAAAACAGTAACGGAAAATACAGTTGCTTTTTTTGAAAAGTTTATGGATGTGGAGGTAAAAGTGACAACGATATCCGAAGGATACGACAAAGACACAGAAGTGGAGAAATTTGTTTGGGCAGATTATATTATCTATCACACTCCGATGTGGTGGTTTCAGGTTCCAAATGGTTTTAAAACATATATTGACGAGGTATTTACAGCAGGTCATGGAAAAGGAATTTATCGAAATGATGGAAGACGTTCCGAAAACCCCGACATCGACTATGGCACTGGAGGCATGTTACAGGGCAGAAAATACATGGTTACATCCAGCTGGAATGCACCTAAAACAGCTTTTACATTACCCGGAGAGTTTTTCAAGCAAACCAGTGTAGACGAGGGACCGCTATTTGGTTTCCATCGCATGAATGCATTTGCATCACTAGAAAAATTAGAAAGTTTTCACTTTCATGATGTTGAAAAAAATGCTGACATTTTACGCGATATGCAAGCTTATGAAAATCATCTTGAAAAAGTGTTCACAGAAATAGTAACAGAAAAATTAGTGTCATGAAAATTTATTTAACAGCCATCATCAAGGCAAAAGGCGAGTGTAAGGATGAAGTCCTTTCTGTATTACAATATATGGTTGAAGAAACACGTCAAGAAGAAGCATGTGAATTATACAGCTTACATCAAGCTATTGATGATGATAATCTGTTTACCTTCTACGAGATATGGAAATCAAAATCGGGTCTAGACAATCACAACCGACAACCTTATATTCAAGCATTTGGTAAATTGATAGAAGAAAAATTACAGGAGCCCCCCACGATATTGATTACAGCATTAATTTAAAAAAAGAACATCATGGAATATAGAAGATTAGGAAATACAGATCTAGAATTATCAGCAATCACTTACGGAGCATTTGCTATTGGAGGAAATATGTGGGGCGGAAATGAAAAGAAAGATTCTATTGCTGCCATACATGCATCACTTGATTATGGTGTTAGCAGTATCGATACTGCTCCATTCTATGGGTTTGGTTTGAGCGAAGAAATGATCGGTGAAGCCATCAAAGGAAAAGATAGATCAAAAATACAGTTATTGACTAAATTTGGATTAGTTTGGGATGGTAGTAATCGAGGTAAAGGCGATTTTTTCTTTGACGCAGAAGAACAGGGAAAAGTTGTTCCTGTGTTTAGGTATACGTCCAAAGCCCATATTATTAAGGAACTTGAAGAAAGTCTCAAACGCTTGGGAACGGATTACATCGACCTCTTACAAGTACATTGGCCAGATTTGACAACTCCCATCAGCGAAACTATGGAGGCTTTGGAGCTACTTATTGAACAAGGAAAAATACGCGCTGCCGGAGTTTGTAATTACGACATAGCACAATTAAAAGAGGCGTCAGAAACAATCCAATTAGCCAGTAATCAAGTTTCCTATAGTATGCTCAATCGTGGTATTGAGCATGATATAGTACCTTATGCGCTAGATACCAAAACAGGAATCATCGTTTACAGTCCCATGGAACGAGGTTTGTTAACGGGTAAATATTTTAATGAAAGTAAATTAAAAGAAAATGATCATCGTAAAGAATATTTTTCTCAATTTAATCTTGAAAAAGTAAAGAATTTAATCACATCACTTGAGCCTATTGCTGAAAATAAGAAAGTATCTGTAGCTCAATTAGTATTACGATGGACAACGATTCAACCTGCAATAACTGTTGTGTTGGCAGGTTCTCGAAATGCTGAGCAGTCTATTGCCAATGCTAAAGCCATGGACATCAATCTCAGTTCAGAAGAATTAATGATCATCAATAATCAGCTTTCAAAGCTTTAATTTTTAAAGGGTATTACATTCAAGTACAACAGAAAGGGAGAAGGAAACAGGTATACTTCTCCTTTTTCTATTTTAAATGATCTATCCGAACGAACGAGTCCATTTATTCTCAACAATTCAATCTATAATACTTGATCAAGTACTTTCAAAAATTTATCCTCATTATAGATATCTTGTGTCAAAACATGAATAACATCTCATATATCTTTATTTAATTTTTAAATAGCACATTAGACAATCCAATCTAATTATCCAAAATAGTGTATATGCTATTCTTTATTGTGTAAAAATTATTGTTCTTCTACATTTAAAAGTATCTAAGTACGGACAAACTATTTATTTGTAACTTAGTTCCTGAGATCGCTATTCAAAATATTTTTTAAAAGGAGTCCATATTTTTTAGACCGATTTCACAAAAATAATCGGCATCGCATATCAACAGTCTTTCACTATGAATTTAAAGCAAAAAATAATGCATATCCTATACCCTGTGATCAAAAAGATTTCCAAATCAGGAAAGATGGGGACAATGCGTTACAACAAACCCGAAAAAGGAACTCCGGAGTCATTTTACCATTTAAATATAATAAAAAGCAATGGTCAAAAATTAGATTTTTCCTATCTTAAAGGAAAAAAAGTAATATTGGTAAACACAGCATCTGACTGTGGTTATACCCGTCAATATGAAGAGCTCCAACGATTACATGAAAAATTAGGTGATCGAGTTGCTATAATTGCAATTCCAGCTAATGATTTTGGTAGTCAAGAAAAAGGTAATGATGCTGAAATTACACAATTTTGTCAGTTAAATTTTGGACTTACATTTCCTGTTGCCAAAAAAACTACTGTCATCAAAAACAGCGCACAGCATCGCGTATTTCAATGGTTGACAAATGCCTCATGCAATGGATGGAATGATCATGCACCAGATTGGAATTTCAGCAAATATATCGTTGATGAGAATGGAAATCTAACCCATTATTTTGGACCAAGTATTTCCCCTATGGATACTGAGTTTATAAAAGCAGTCGAAAATTAAAAACAGCAATAGAGACTACACACATTAAATATATGGATTTACAACAGATACATAAGTCTCAACGACAATTCTTCCTGTCAGGAGCGACCAGATCTATTAATTTCAGAAAACAACAACTCTCCAAATTAAAGGGACTACTTAAATCCAACGAAGAAAAATGCTATAATGCCATTTACAAAGATTTTCGAAAATCTCCTTTCGAAACTTATACCAATGAACTGACTATTATCTATTCAGAAATAGACTTTTATTTAAAGCACCTTGATCAACTGGCGAAACCAAAACGAGTTCGCACAAATTTAGCAAATCTGCCCGGAAAGAGTTATCGATATTCAGATCCATTAGGGAATACACTCATTATAGGAGCATGGAATTATCCATACCAATTAACACTAGCGCCGCTGGTCAGTGCAATAGCAGGAGGAAATACCGCTATGATCAAACCAAGTGAACTACCTGAACAGACTATGCTACTCATGGAAGAGCTAATCAATAAAAATTTCCCAAAAGAGTATCTCTATGTAATCAAGGGTGGCATACCGGAAACTACCGCTCTTTTGGAACTGCGTTATGATAAAATTTTCTTTACAGGAAGTCCTAAAGTCGGTAAAATCGTGTATCAAGCTGCTGCTAAACATTTGTGTCCAGTCACATTGGAACTAGGAGGTAAATCACCAGCGATCATAACCCCCTCGGCAGATCTAAAAGTGGCTGTTAAACGCTTGATATGGGGGAAATTTCTCAATAGCGGACAGACCTGTATCGCTCCAGATTACCTATATGTACATGAGTCTATACAAGATCAGGTATTGCAAATGATCAAAATAGTATTAGAAGAAGTACGCTATACTGAAAATTCAGATCACTATGTCAGCATCATCAATAGACGCAATTATGACCGTCTTGAGCAGATGATCAATAAAGATAAGATCGCTTATATCAGCGGAAAAAATAATTCTGAAACGTTGCATTTTGCACCTACAATTATGACTGATGTCAGTTGGGAAGATCAAGTGATGCAGGAAGAAATATTTGGTCCAATCCTACCTATATTGACGTACATCGATCTAGAGCAAACTTATCAAATCATTACACAACAAGAAAAGCCACTGTCGGCTTATTTATTCAGTAACGAATCATCAGAAAAAGAAATGTTTCTGGAATTCTTATCTTTTGGCGGCGGATGTATCAATGATACAATTATGCACGTCGCCAATGAATCTCTTCCCTTTGGTGGTGTGGGAAATTCAGGTATCGGAAACTATCATGGTGAAGCTGGATTCCATTGTTTCACACATCAAAAATCAGTACTAAAAAAAGCGACATGGGGTGAACCCAATATTAAATATCCTCCGTACACGGATACAAAATTAAAATGGATAAAAAGAT
The DNA here is from genome assembly GCF_056711605.1 of Sphingobacterium sp. MAE. Taxonomy (NCBI): domain Bacteria; kingdom Pseudomonadati; phylum Bacteroidota; class Sphingobacteriia; order Sphingobacteriales; family Sphingobacteriaceae; genus Sphingobacterium; species Sphingobacterium sp. MAE. Next base: position 3,177,090 of record NZ_CM160044.1, read on the forward strand.
TGCTTTAAAATAGAACGTAATAGCGGACTTCATCATGGTTAAACTAATAAAATTTAATTTGTTTAAAAAAAATAAGAATCTTTATCTAACTATTTCTGATTCAATATATATCATCATAGATACGTTTGTAACATACAAACGTATCTATGATTAGACTGCATCATCATCATTTAAGACCAGTTTTTATTTTTTTATTCATCAATACAATTGCAAACAAAATCAATGTGATCCCAGTCCATTGAACCATGACAACAGACTCATGTAAAATGATAACTGCTGATAGAATCGATACAGGAATTTCCAGACTAGCGAAAATATTACCCAACGAAATTCCGACCTGTGGAATACCTTTCGTGAAAAGAAGCGGTGGTAAAATAGTCCCAAAAATAGCAATCACAATTCCCCAATATAAACTATCTAAAGTCATTTGTTGAACAATACTGATATTCCAAAACATAATAATCAAAAGTAAACCTCCCATAACTAAATATTTGCTTCGGATATGACTAGGCACATCCAAGGCTACAGAACTTGATGCAAAAAGTGATAACGTATAGGAAGCTCCTGCCCCTAACCCCAATAAAAGACCTTTTAAACTGAAGTTAAGCTCCGCATCAAAAATGTTTGTTGCAAGCACTGTACCAATCAAAACGATGATCACACCGATAATCTTAGTCGTATTTGGTCTTTTTTTATGAACGACAACTTCAACAATAAGACTAATCCAAATGGACTGCATAAGCAGTATAATCCCTACGGATACTGGAACATATTGAATCGATAGATAGTATAGCGTGGTGGTAAGTCCAAGCGAAGTTCCCCAAAGCAGCAGCGTTGACTTTGATTTAAAAGATACTACTATGTTCGCCTCACTTGATCTTTTTTTCCAAATTAAGTCTAGCCCTAATAAAAATATAAATCCGATAAAAAATTGCCAAAATGTAAGTGCGCTTGTTCCTATACCTAAACCATTTGCGTATTTGACAATGGTCGCCAATAATCCATAACTAATGGCTCCTAATAGCACATAGATAACTGCTCTAAAATTTTTCATAATAAAAGTAGTTTTCAAATAAGGCTAATTGATTAGAAAGCGATCTGCTCCAATAAGAGGTATCATGAGCACCCTTTGATTCTTGATAAATATGGTCCACATGTGCCTCTATCAATTGATTATGAAAGCTTCTATTCATACCGATCATCTGGTCATCCTCAATACCGCAGTCTAAAATATAAAACTGATCTGCACTTTTCATTTTCCCAATCTTATTGGAAGTTAAATATGATCGATCTAATTGTTGATATGCACCTAAAACTTGATCAACTTGATATTGATGATAGGCTTCACCAAATTGGGCAAAATCCAATGCACCACATGAACTCCCCACTAGAGAAAATACATGTGAAAAGGTAACACCTATATTAATTGCACCATAACCACCCATACTCCATCCCAAAATACCCCTATTTGCCCTATTAGAAACGACTGGATAATGAGCGTCGACATACTTCACCAATTCATCTCCTATAAAAGTTTGATACTGAGATCCGCGATCAATTGGGCTATCAACATACCAGCTGTTAAAATGACCATCAGGTAAAATATAGATGGTTTGAAAAGACTGCGATTTTGTGATTAAATCGGGTATGTCCCGCTGATAAGTTCTTTCGGAATTGCCACTATAGCCATGTAAAATATAAACCGTTTTATAGCTTTTCCCTTCTACGATGTCAGGCGTGATGATGACTACCGGAACTTTCTTTTGCATTTTTGCACTATATACTTGCTCATGGATAATCTGTTGTCCAAAAACAGGTAGTATAATTACAAAAATAAAGCATGTCATTGCTGTTTTTTTCATCTTCTTTTTATTTTAATCCAGGACAAAGGTCTAGGTTCAAAAGATGAAAAACGTTTACATATGTTGAGAAATTAGGAATTTAACTCTTTACGTATACGGCTTAATTGAGTTGGTGTAATACCTAAATAGGAAGCAATATGATGTTGTTTAAGTCGTTGATATAATTTCTGATTTTCATAGAGTTTAATGTAACGGATTTTTGCTGTATCCCATTTTAGACCAATTTCTAAAGGTTCCTTCTTCACAACCCAATTTTTCTCTAAATAATGAATTTGAAACAATGCCAAATCATGATGTTTGACCAGTAGCTCACGGAAGGCTTGAGCAGGATACATCACTAATTCACAATCTTCTAAAGCGACGATACTAAAGGTACTGGGTTTATTTTCAATGATCGCCGAGGTAGAAGCAACAAAGCTATTTTCTTCAAAAAACAGTTTGAAAATAGCATGACCATCGTCATCAACAGTATAATACCCCAACAAACCTTTGCGGATGAAATAATAATATCGTGCCCTATCACCCGCGCTTAAGATTAAATCATTCTTTTTGAAAGATTGTATTTTGCAAATAGCTTTAACAGCATCAGCTGTTTGCTCTGAAAGGGGGTAATAAGAATTTACCTGTTTCAAAAAATCATCCATAGTCAATTGTATTGCTATTGGCTAAAGTACACAATTGTTCCTACTCTCACTACTCAAGTTCTATTGTACAACTTTATTCACTTCTCCGAAATATTTAACTACTTTCGCAATTAAGATCAGCCTAAGAGAGGTTTACAAGGATAGTAATTAAAAATTCTTGACGTTAATATCAAAAAAAAGTAATCGCAATCATTCATGATAACTAACCTGAGAAATAAAAAGATAAGATATCTTTTGCTTGCTATAACGACAATAATAGTAGGCTTAGCTTCTAGAAAATTGACCTTTATTCCAGCTGTAACGGGTGATATACTTTATGCTGTGATGGTCTACTGGTTCTGTAGGTTACTATTTTATGATCGTTCAAATTTATTCTCCATTACAATAGCGCTTGTTTTTTGTTTTTTCATTGAATGCTTGCAATTGGTACAAATTCCCTTGTTGATCTTTATCAGAAATAACCCAGTACTCCGTCTGATATTTGGACAAGGATTTCTATGGTCAGATTTAATAGGTTATATCGCTGGCGCTACTCTTGCTTTCTTATTGGATAATAAAAAAGGTATGATTGATCCACCAAAAAAAATGTAAATGGCGTGAAGACATTATCAGATCTAAATGATCTTAGTTTTTATTTTTCTAAAAGTCTATTTCCCTTTAATAAACAAAATTACTCTGTAGACTCCTTAAACATAGAAATACAATCCAGTTGTACATCTAAATTTAAATTTTTCTCCAATCAACTTTAAATTACGCAATCATAATTTGAAATAAGCAGACCATAATGCTTGTTCTTAATCCAATAACAATATTTAACACACGAGATTAGTACCATCAAATACAAAAAGTGAGATTAATCTTATTTTCTTATAAATTTATACTTTTTTACTTAAAAAGATAAAACATAAGCAAATCGTCTCATAATCATATCAAAATGTCTCACCATAAGGTTTAAGGTTTAAAAATTTCTCAATTTGAGGATGATAACCAAACCAACTATGATAATTATTATATACTTAATAAGCTCCTATTATTGCTACGGCATATTGACTTCAATATCGAACGGATTATACTCGAAATAATCTTCACCAATAATTTTAAACACCTCTTATAAACATTTTAGCTTATGAAATTTAAAATCAACAATTTTAAAGTAGCTACCAAATTATTGCTGTTTAGTACCAATTTTTACGCGATCACATCTATGGCATCGCCTATGAACCAGTACAGTAATGAGTTGCAGTCAGTACTTAGCGGTAGTATCACCGATGAAGCTGGAAACCCTTTAGCCGGAGCCACGATTCATGTCAAAGGTACTCCAAAAAGTACCGCTTCGGACCAGAATGGTATTTTCAAATTGAACAATGTCAAAAAAAATGAAGTCATCTCCATCCATATGATCGGATTTACAACACAAGAGGTTCGATATAATGGCGAAACCACCCTCAATATCAAAATGATATCGGTAGCACAAAGCTTAGAAGAAGCTGTCGTAGTAGGTTATGGTACCATCGATAAAAAAGAACTTACAAGTGCTGTATCCACCATCAAACAAAGACATGGTCGCAGGTACGGTATCACCATTACTTGCTATCCAAGGAAAAGTTCCAGGGCTAAGCGTCATCTCGACCAACGGGACTGATCCCAACGCGGGAATTTCCTTGCAACTACGAGGTGTTAATTCAGTCAATGCATCTCAGGGGCCTTTGGTTGTGATTGATGGTGTACCTGGTGGTGATATCAATTCGGTTGCTAAGGAAGACATTGAATCGATTAATGTACTGCGAGACGCTTCGGCCGCAGCCATTTATGGAACTAGAGCTTCTGGTGGGGTTATTTTAATTACAACTAAAAGACCTCAAATAGGAAAAGCACAAGTCAATTTTACTTCAGAATATTTCATCGAAACCGTGCGCAAAAAACCTGAAGTCCTATCTGCCGAAAAATTTATTGAATATGGCCTTGGGAATGACCTTGGGCACAAAACTGATTGGTACGATGAAGTGACAAATAACAATCCATTTAGCCATAGACAAGTGGTAAACATCAGTGGTGGATCTGAAAATGCCAATGTGTACACGACCTTTACAAAAAGAGATGCTACTGGTATGGCCATTACATCTAAAAGGGAAGAAATAGGTGGACGTATCAATTCATCCTTTAAGTTTTTTGACGGGTTTGCTGAATTAAACACTAATGTAAGCTACAATGAAGCAAAAGCCTTTGGAAGCAATAATGATATTTTCAATATGGCAATGGTGCTTAATCCAACAGAAACTCCTTACGATGTAAATGATGTCAGCGGATTTAATGTTCTAGTAGGTGGATATGATTATTGGAATCCAGTGGCCGAAGTGAAACTGAGATCAGATTTAAAACAATTTAAATATCTGTTAGCCAATAGCACGTTAAAGCTCAATCTCACGGAACATCTAACCACAAGTGCAACAATTGGGGTGAAAAACAATTCTGAACATGGCACTTATTATCGATCCGCTCAACATCGATTATCAAGGCAGGATGGTGTAGATGGAAATGCTTCACAATACTATAACAAATATAATGACCGGGTATTTGAATGGACGGTTAATTACAATAATCGATGGGCAGATCATGCGGTAAATGCGGTCGCAGGTTACAGTTATCAAGATTTTAATGGTCAAGGATTTTCAGCCAATAACTCTGATTTTCCTGTAGATGGCATTAAAGAAAATGATATGGGAACAGGGAGCTACTTAGTCGAAGGTAGAGCAGGTATGGGTTCATGGCGCAACCCTTGGGTGAAATTAGCTGCTTTTTTTGGTCGTGTCAATTACTCTTATTTGGATCGCTATATTCTGACTGCGACAGCGCGTTATGAGGGCTCTAGTAAGTTTGCTCCCAAAAATAGATGGGGATTCTTTCCTGGTCTATCTGCAGGATGGCGTATCTCACAAGAACCCTTCTTAAGAGATGTTAGTTTTATCAATGATCTAAAATTACGGGCAGGATATGGTGAAACCGGAAATGAAGGTTTTGACGCTAAAGTAGCGAGCCGAATGTACAGTGCTGATACTTGGTTCTTACAAGATGGTAATTGGTTTAGAACATACGGTGTCATGCACAATCAAAATCCTGATATCAAATGGGAAGTTAAAAAAGAGTATAATCTGGGTCTAGATTTTTCAATTCTAGAAAATAAATTGAGCGGAAGAATTGACTTCTATAAGCGTAAAATAGATGACCTTATTTATGACATCAGCGTCTCCCAGCCACCAGCAATCCATGATAAAACAACCATGAATGTTGGAAGCATGCAAAATACAGGTTACGAATTTGAATTAAATTATAAAGCAGTATCCAAGGAGCACTTTACGTATAGTACCGGTATTGTGGCTTCTCATAATAAAAGCACCCTCAATACCCTGTGGGGTAGCCAAACATTTACTGATCGAAAAGACTTCCCTGCACCAGGCTCCCCTGGATCAGCAGTGAGACTTTATCCGGGCGAAGATATAGGAAGATTTTATATCTGGAAATTTGCAGGATTTACAGATGATGGTTACTGGCAGCTATACGACAAAGATGGAAATATATTTGACGTTAGAGAACGAAGTAAAACTGTTGGCGATAAAGCCTTCGTCGGCAATGCGATCCCAACGCTTCAATTATCTTGGAACAATCAATTCTCTTATAAAAACTGGGATGCAAGTATCTATATGCGGAGTTGGATAGGCCATGATGTCTTTAATATGATCAATATGTACTACAGCCTGCCTAATGTCAAAGGACAGAATGTCTTGGCAGAAGCCTACGATAAACATAAAAATATCAAAGGTGAAAAAGAATTGAGTGATTACTGGCTTGAAAAAGGCACATTCTTAAAGGTTGACGCGCTCAATATTGGATATTCATTCAATACCAATGTAATCAAACCGATAAAATCACTTCGTATTTATGCTACTGCAAGGGACTTATTTGTATTTACAAATTATACAGGATTGGATCCGGAGGTGAACATCAATGGACTTGAACCTGGTTTTGAAGAAAGAAATGTCTATCCAAAAACCAGAACTTTTATGATGGGTCTACAAATTAATTTTTAAAAATAAAATCATGAAAAAATATATATCGATATTAACACTATCTGCAGGACTCATCTTTCAGGGCTGTACCAAATTAGATCAGGAATTTTATAGTTCTGTTACTCCTGAAACATTTTATAAAAGTGAAAAAGATATTAAAGCAGCCTTGTTTAGACCTTTTACACATGCCAAGTGGTACTTGGGAGAAGATCGCTGGAGACTACAAGAGTATACTGCTGACAACTTTGCGATCACGACAAAGGGCAGACATTGGTATAATGGCGGAGAAAATGAACGATATCATTATCATAAATGGACCGCAGATGACGGTTGGATCTGGGGAACATGGCGTGGAACGCTCATGGGAGTTGCTCTTGCTTTGGATACCAAAAATGATCTTTCTAAATTGGACTATACAAAATTTGCTTTAACTGCTGAACGCCAAAATGCTGATATGGCTCAACTCGATGCATTAATTTCCTACTTCTATTTAAGAGGATTGGACTATTTTGGTGGAATGCCTATTTTTGAATCACTAGATCAAGAGTCACTTCCTCGAAATACGGAACAGGAACTCTTTTTACATATTGAAAAGTTACTGACCGCAGCTATGAATAATTTACCTGCAAAAAAAGCTGGTGATAAAGAAGAAGGGGCAATACGAAAAGCTGCTGTAGCGGCGATGCTTGCTCAATTGTATTTTAATGCGGAAACTTATATTGGTAAACCGATGTATGAGGAAAGTAGAAAATTAAGTCAAGCGCTCATCAATAAAGAATATGGTGATTATCAATTAGACCCAACCTGGAATGGAGTTCATGGCTTCAAAAACAACAGTTCTCCAGAAATCATATGGTCTATGCCTTCAGAATTTAAAATGTTAGAATACAATTGGTTTTATGCGGACTTCTACCATTACAATACACGTGAATATTTTAGTCAAGATATGGGCGGGAATAATGGTGCCCACCTTACTCCTTCTAGAAAACCAGATGGTACACTTTACAGCAGTGATTTTAAATTAGGATCGCCCTATGAAACATTCACTACCGGAGATTTTCGAAAGAACCCCTATCACTATTTAGGTACTGAAAATTATGAAGGTATGTTCATCGTGGGACCTCATCTATCTCCAGACGGGAAAGCCATTCTTGGCGGTGAAGAATATAATAAACAGCCTTTGAATTTTGTAGATCAGGTGGCACGTTTTTCAGAAGTCGGTCCAGGAAAAAAATACAGCTCCGTGGCTCAACTTCCATCAAAGATGTCCGAAGGCGAAGAAAATACTGGAATTCGTCTAGTAAAAGTTCCTATTCCAAATCTAGCTAATAATACATTGCGATGGGGCGCAGATATGCCGGTGATCCGATTAGCGGAAATCTATTATATGTTAGCCGAATGTGAATTTCGTATCGGAGATAAAAGTAAAGCTGTCACGTTGATCAATGAGGTCAGAAAAAGAAATTTTAAAGACAATATCGATTTAAATCCAGTCACAATTGCTAATATAGATAAATATCGTTTTCTAGATGAATGGAGTATCGAATTTATAGGAGAAGGTCGTAGAAGAACTGACCTCATCAGATGGAAAGCCTTTACGACAGAAAAATGGTGGGATCACTCCCCCTCTAGTAGCTTACATCTCAACCGTTTCCCTGTTCCTAACCAAGCTATTGCTGGAAACAATAAACTAGAACAAAACCCTGGTTACTAATCGACAACAACCTCTTAAGTCATTGATTTAAGGGGTTTGTTTTTTTATCATAAGAATACCTGAAAATTTACTGCAGATATGCTGTACTTTTGTTATCTGCCACAAGTCAGACCAGGAATAGATAAACTAAAGGAAAATAAAACCTTTACTAAGGATATAATAGTAAATAATGACTCAAAAAGAACTCTTTAACACATTGAAAAATGATAGTACCGTACAAATAGAATTATGCTCTGCATCAGAATTCTATGCAATAAAGCATCATAGAACAAACTGTTATGTGCTTATTTTAGGAATGAAAGGATTTTGTGAAATACAGATCGATCATCATTCGTTTCGAATAACGAAAAGTTCTATTACTATAATCCCACCTTTATCTACCTATTCTTTACAGCGTCCAAGTCACGATTATGCGGCGCAGATCATTACTTTTGAAAGCACACTACTATCTACAGGTATATTTGAAACCAATATTCTCAACGACCTCTTATTTATAAATCCAGAATATGCGCCAACGTTTCCGTTAAAAAGGACTGAATTTCATGATTTTTACTATAAGTTTAAAAAAATAAAATTAGAACTCGATCATGATAAACCATTTGGAATAGACATGATTCGTCTCTATCTTATCCAACTTATATACGAATATAACCGGATCTGTGAAATTTGTTTAATCAATTCGGATACTTCCATTAATCGAAAATATCAAATTACACAACGCTTTCGAACCTTATTAAAAGAGCATATTAAAATAGCTAAAGATGTCGCTTTTTATGCTGATAAACTTCATATATCACCTAAGTACCTAAGCGAATGTGTACACGATCAACTTGGATATTCTGCTCTCCGTTTAATTCAAAATCAGCTTATGGTTGAGGCTGAGCGCTTACTAAAGTATGGAGATATGAATATCAAACAAATTGCGCTCATGCTCAACTTTGACACAGCCAATCACTTTTCACGACTCTTTTACAAATTGAGAGGTATGACTCCTACCGAGTACCGATCAAAACCGTAAAAAAGGTCTGTTTTACAGCATATATGCTATCTACAAATGATCATATTCTTATTAGCTTTGATTAAATCAAAATCAAGAAAATATGATTAAAGGATTATTTGAAACCCATATTGAAGTAAGCAATATGGAAGAAGCAATTGCATTTTATTCCAATATCCTAAATTTGGAATTGGCTCACATCGACCATCCCCGTCGCATCGCATTTCTCTGGTTGACACCTGCTAAAAAAGCGATGCTAGGACTATGGGAAAAACCTTCACCTATACAAAAAAGACATTTTGCATTTCAATGTGATTTGGAGTTTATACGTGACAGTGCAGTATCATGGCTAGAAAAAAATGATTTAAAGCCTTACAACTTTTTAAACAACGGCAGTGCAGAGCCTATGGTTTTTGCATGGATGCCTGCTATCGCGATTTATTTTGACGATCCTGATGGCAACAGCTTGGAGTTTATCAGTATGTTAGAGGGGCAAGGACTTCCTGAATTAGGGGTAATAAACTATGTCGACTGGTTAAAAATAACAGAAACAATTCAAAAGCCAACATAACTGTGCTATTTTTGAATGAGAGAGTTTAATGGGAATACCCTACACTTATACTGAAACATAAACACGCAATAAAATACGCGATTATGAATAATACAATGATTAGAAAAGCAGGCGACGCTGACCTAGATCAGCTTGTCGAAATCTGGTATGAGGCATCACAGCAAGCTCATAACTTTATTAAAAAAGAATATTGGGAAACAAATAAAACAGCAATGCGAACACACTATTTACCCGCATCAGAAATATACTTATTAGCCCATGAAGCCGAAATTTCAGGTTTTATTGCACTAGTAGAGAATGAGGTTGCGGCTATTTTTGTTTCACCAACACATCAAGGTAAAGGGATAGGAACATTACTGTTAAATCATGTCAAAAAAATGCGAGATGATCTTCAACTTAAAGTTTACAAAAATAACAGACCAAGTGTAGCATTTTATCAAAAAAAGGGATTTGCGAAGGTTTCAGAATTGATAGATGCTGAAACAGGAGAAACTGAGCTGATGATGAAATGGCATAAAGAGTAATATTTTTAGAAAAAAATGATTTATATAAAAAATTCAATACTTGAATCTATTCGCGCATAATGACACTTTACGTGAACATTACACCAATGTGATATATTTAATGTTAAACGCAAATGTGGAATCTCTTCTAAATACTTTTTTGTAATATGTGCAGCAAAGCTAAATCGGCCACGGTGTGTTTCATGTCTAACACGGATACCCGTTTTTTTAGAAATGGCTTCTGCTGCATCAATTAGAGCTTTATTTTGTTCAAACGTATAATACTATTTTCCAGTATGACAATTAATATAATCCGGTTGTTGCTGCGCGGCATCCTCAACATTTTTTATAAAAGAAGCCAGATACTGCTCAAAATTAGAACCTCCTCCTCCACTTAATAAGTCCAAGGAGAGCTTATGTGTTTTTAAAGCAGTAAACATGGCTGTACGTTCTTCTCCTAATGCTGGAAGCCAGGTCTCTAAACCATCGTATCCAGCCTGACTTACTCGAGCACAGTAGCTGTCCCATGACTCTGAAATACCCCAATTGGTACAGTAAAACTTTATTTTTAAATTATTATTCACTTGAGCTTGATTTGGTAGAACCCATAAAATAAAAAGCATCATGCTGTTGCTGTATATATATTTCATTCCAATTATTTATTAAACAACTGCACTAATCAGGTTACCTTCAACATCCGTTAAACGGAATGGTCGGGCCTGAAATTCATAAGTAAATTTTTCATGATCGAAACCGAGCAAATGAAGCATTTTCGCATGTACATCATGAACGGATGATCTTCCGCTTACACCTATAAACCCGATTTCATCGGTCTCTCCATAGGTTACCCCTTTCTTGACTCCGCCCTCCTGCCATCCAGATTGTATAGGCATCCGTATGATGATCACGTCCTAAGAAAGGCATATCGCTATTGTCTCTCCGTTTTATGAGACATGACTACCAATGCTTTCTGCAGGTTTTTCAAAAAACACACCCAAAAATCGTTTTCTAAATTTGTAAATGAAACACGCGTAGGACATGCCTGCAAATTGCTGGAAGATAAGAGTCTGAATATTTCAGAGGTATGTTATGCTAGCGGTTATCAAAATTTAACAAAATTCAATAAGTTTGTTAAAGAAATTATGAATAAAAATCAGAGAACCTATCGAAAAGAAATGGAAATTGGTACATTTAGCACACCAATTAAATTTATTTCTTGCAATGATTAGCATCATTCACAAAAAAAATATGTTCTAAATAATTATGGTAACATTCATATTCCAAAGTTTACCAATAAAAAATAATTCATTTTCTTTGGAACTGATAAAGAATAAAAGTTAAAGGGTATTCTATAGTAAATATATAATATCAATATAAACCATAAAAACTCAATGAAAATAATTAAGAAAATTGCTCTTTTAGGATTATTATCGACAGCTGTATTATCGACCAATGCGCAATCTGTTCCATACGAAGGAGTATCTGGATGGGAGGAAACAAAAGATAGTCGTATGGAATGGTTTAGAGAGGCTCGATTTGGCCTATTTATCCATTGGGGGCTCTACAGTGCTGCTGGAGGTAGTTGGGATGGAAAACAATATCCACAACACTATGCCGAATGGATACAAGCTTGGGCCAAAGTGCCAAGTAAAACTTATGCTGAAGTATTAAAACCAAAATTCACAGCTTCAAAATTTGATGCTAATGCGTGGGCATCTTTAGCTAAGGAAGCAGGTATGAAGTATGTTATTATAACCTCACGTCACCACGAAGGATTCTCCATTTTTAATAGTCAACAACCTTATTCATTAAAAAATGACATCACAGGAGGTACTAATATTTCACCTAAAGGACGTGATCTTTATGGAGAAGTCGTTAAAGCTTTTCGCGCTAAAGGATTAAAAGCAGGTGCTTACTATTCATTATTGGATTGGCAACATCCGGACTCTTACGAAGGTCTTTCCTATTTAAACCCCAACCCTACTGGCTATAAGCCCAATCATGAAGTCTATAAAGATTATTTATATGGGCAGGTCAAAGAGCTTGCTAATAATTATGGTGGTTTAGATGTCTTATGGCTAGACTTTAGTAGTAAAAACAGAGAAGGCGAAAGCTGGGGAACAAAGCGTATCTTGACAGATTTAATCAAGTGGCAACCACAAATTATCGTTAACAATAGATTCTGGGATGGCCTAGAAAATAAAAATGGAGATATAGGCACTCCCGAAAAATATATACCACCAACCGGTCTTCCGGGTATGGACTGGGAAGTGAGCCACACGATGAATGAAAGTTATGGATATAGTGCACACGATCAAAACTGGAAATCTTTCGACAAAACAATGCGTTTATTTATTGAAACTGTTAGTAAAGGTGGAAACTTTTTACTTAACGTAGGACCAGATGGCGAAGGTGTAATACCTGAAAAAGCAGTGGAATTGCTTCAAGATATTGGACAATGGATGAAAGTTAATAGTGAAGCAATCTACGGTACTACAGCAAGCCCATTTCAAGGTCTTGACTGGGGATACTGTACTCAGAAGGGTAAAAAGCTTTATTTCCATATTTTTGATATTCCACAAAATGGAGCCATAGAGGTGCCTTTGTCAAGTGCGATCAGTAAAGCATATGTAATAGGAAATTCTAAAAAGTCTTTAAAAATTACAAAGACATCTGCTGGCAAAACAATTCAATTACCAACTAATTTTAAAGGTCAAATGCCATTGGTGATCGTAGCCGAAATTAATGGTTTGCCAGAAGTTATAAGACAGCAGATACGCACTCAAAAAGACGGTCGAATAGTATTGACGGCAAATAATGCCAAATTAATTGGCGCTGGAGGAATTAAACTTATCGGTGCTACAACACATAATCCCAATCGTCCTAATGCAATAGGTGATTGGTCAAATAAAGGTGACCAAGTGATATGGGATATAAAAATACAACGTCCCGGCACTTATAAAGTAATCGTCAATTATCTCCCTAATGAACAAAAGTCAGGTACAATTTCACTTTCATTTGGAAACAACAAATTGTCATACCAACTTAATGATGCTAAAGGCAATCAGTTTGTAGATATGGAAATTGGAACATTCGAAATCTCTCAGCAATCGCTGGGTGATACTGCTTTAAAGGTTGAACTTAAGGCACTTGAAATCAAAGGAAACATGCTTCCAGAGATCAGTTCAATCAGCCTGATTCCTGCTAAATAAATAATATCAATATACCGTAAAGTCGATTCCTTTTTATCATAAATAAAAGGGAATCGACTTTTTCACACGAACTGCCCATTATGCAGGCTGTAACTGATACCGTTCTGATAGAAGTTAACGACTACTTTGAACAAAATGTGTGAAAATTCAATTGAGCAACATCTTTTTCAAAGGTTTGATATTGTTCAATAGACATATTTTTGACAGGAAGCCTAAATACACCACAATCGATTCCAATTTGTTTCATGTAAGATTTTCCTACAGATATACCACCATATTTCCCCAATAAAGTAATCATATCTATAGATTTTTGTTGTAGCAAGTTAGCTCGTTCAAAGTCACCTTCATTAAATGCTTCTATCAATTCATAATATAATGGTGCTGCGTAGTTATAAGTACTCCCAACTGCACCCTTTGCTCCTAAAACAAGGGATGACAGCATATTTTCATCTCTTCCCCACAACATATCATATTTACGTCCAGCAAAATTCATACACGATAAAAAATCCATAAAATCTTCATGGGTATATTTAATACCTGCAAAATTTGGGATACTACCATCTACTGCTTTTAGTAAGTCAAGCATTGCAAAATTTCCGCCAGTCAATACAGGTATATGATAATAATAAAAAGCAGTATGGGGTGCCGCTGCTGCAACTTCAGCGCAACATTTGGCCAATTGTTCTACATTCGCAGGTTTAAAATAATATGGAGATGTAAATGAAACAGCATCAGCACCCTCCTGTTGAGCAATTTTAGCCAATTCAACACACTCCCGAATATTAGTACCTCCTAATAATACCATCAATATGAAATCTGGATCCTTTACCGTGAGTTTAGCCCAGGCTTTTAACACCTCAACCTTTTCTTGAAAGGTTAAAGATACCCCTTCTCCCGTTGAGCCACAGATAAATCCCCCTTTCACATTATTATTTTTTAAAGATTGATAATAATTGGGTATTTGTGCTAAGTTTAATGTTCCATTTTCATTAAATGGCGTAAAAGGAGCTGCAATTAAGCCCTCGATTTTTTGAGTGATCATAAATATATACTTATGTTTTCAGTTAAATATGATCCCACCCCATTTCAATTACTACATGGGGCAGGATATGTTTTTTTATTAAAATAATAGCCTATCAGGGATGGGCAGACTATTAAAATTCAGGATAACCAACAGTCTGTTTAAGAGCTCTGTTATTTGTCAGTGAAGCTCGATCAATCGGCCAAAGCAATTTGTAAGCTTCTTGTGCCGATAAACCTGTACGTGAAAACACGTATTGATTGCCAAACCTGCGTAAGTCGTACCAATACTTGCCCTCCCCTAAAAATTCGAATTTACGTTCTTGTAAAATCGCTTCATTTGGATCTTTATCAACGGATTGATTTGGATAACCAAACACACTTTCCGTATAATGAATACCAAATGCACGGTTACGTACTAGATTTATTTCTTCTTTTGGGCTTTCTCCTAGAATGACTTTTGCTTCAGCCAACAATAATAAAAGATCTGCATAACGATATACTGGATAGTCATTCGTGTAAGCTCGGGCCCCTGCATTCTGCTCTCCTTGGTACTTCTTTAGAAAACAACCTGCAATTTTATAATTTCCTGCATTATCTTTACTATATGCAGCCTGAATAGAGCTATTTTTACGCGTGTCTAAATCATGATAATTACGATAAGTACTGATACGAGTTGGAATCCGTAATAAACCTCCATAATTATCCTGCGTCACGCTAAATTGACGTTTAGCCAAGGAATCAGAGAAATTAACAAGAATATTTGCATTAGGAACAAAATCAGTAATAAATCCAAGGGTGGCTTCATTCAGTTTATGCCTAAGCACAAATATCATCTCATTATTTCCTTTACTTTTCACATCATTAACACTATTGAAGTCTGTTTGCAAAGCCAAAGGTAAATTAGATTTTACATCTATAAGAGCGTTTTTCGCAATAGTAGCATCTGATTTGGCACCCTCACGATGTGCTGACCACAAATAAACCTCTGCTTTGAGCATCAAAGAAGCACTTTTAGACCAAAATGAACGTTCTTGCTTAATACTATAATCTGTTCCAAAAGCTGAAACTGATTGATCCAAATCTGATTTAATCAGCGCCATTACCTCTGCTGCAGGAGAGGCTGCTTTTGCAAGATTGGAAACTTCAATCTTATCGATAGCCTCTATCTGAATAACAACATCTCCCCAAGTCCGATATAATTGGAAATAGTAAAATGCACGCATGCCATGAGCAATACCCAGATAATAGTTTTTTGTTCCTTCAGTCAATACATTGGTACTGTTCAATTTGTTAATCATCAGATTAAGCTGGTTGATCTGATCATATAATCCTCCAAAGTTGCTTACTCCAGAATTATCCATATCCAAATTGTGTTGCCACATTCGTTCCAGACCTTGTGATGCTTCTCCAGTGAAAGATGCTGTAGTCCCTGGATCATTACCGAAAAGCCCGGCACGCATTTCACCTAAAAATAAAAAATTCCGCTCATGTGTTCTAAATCTAGAATGTAAACCGACGACAAATGCATCAAATTGATCTGCAGTCTTCCAGTAAATTTCATCACTATAGTTACTCACTGGCGTAAGTTCCAGATCATTTGTACATGAATTTAATCCCAAACAGGTTAAGCTTCCTACAAAAAGATAGGTTAATATTATTTTTTTCATGATAGTTTTTCAATTAATTCAATTAAAAAGAAAGTTGAACGCCCAAAACATACGATCTCGGAGTCGGATATGTACCACCATATACACCAGTTGCTACATTGTTTCCATCGACTGGTGGCTCAGGTGTCGGACCAGAAAATTTAGTAATATAAAAGAGGTTATTTCCACTTACATAAACTCGAGCGCGTGAAAGAATATGTGTTTTTGAGTATAACCATTTCGGAAGATCATAGGAAAGGGTAATTTCACGAAGTGCTAGATAATCTCCTTTCTCATAAAATCTAGAATTATTACTGTTCAAACTTGGGTTGCCATTATTACCCCGTGTATAATTCTGTTTTGATCCCACAACTTGATCTGCAAAATAAACTTTTGGAATATCTGTTTCCGTATTCGTTGGAGACCATGCTTGTTTTTGTAATTCTAAATAATTAAAGGTTCCTTGATAATTACCCAATGTACGCGCTACAAGATCATTATAAATGGTATGTCCTAATGCAAATTCCCAATTGGAAAACATATTGAATCCTTTGTAACTCATATTGGTAGTGAAACCACCAGTCCACTTAGGATTGATATTGCCGATATATACTTGATCACGAGAATCGATTATATTATTACCATCAACATCAAGCCAATTGACATCACCGGGCGTTATCCTTCCATTTTTACCTGCAGGTAGATTTGGTCCAGTAATTCCAGCGATTTGATCCGTTCTATTGCCCGCTATCTGACTTACTTCTGCATCATCTTTAAAGATGGAAACTTGTTTATAAGCATAGATATCACCTAATGTTTGACCTTCTTGGTAACCACCTACCCATTTAACCTGACCTGAAGCTGGATCATAAACCTGTAAACCGCCCTGTCTATTATTTTCAACACCATTGTATGGAAGTTCTAATATTTTATTTTTGACAAAAGCAGCATTTGCACCAATATTTAAATTAAATCCATCAGGATTTTTTAAAATCTGTGATTGTATTGCGACTTCGAAACCTTTGTTTTGTAAAGTTCCTAAGTTCGTTGTAATGTTTGGAAACCCGACGTAACTAGGCAACAGCAAATTGGTTAGCAAATTACTTGTACGACGATCATAATAATCTAGCAATACCGTAATACGATTATTCAGTATACCTAAATCTAAACCCGCACCTGTTGTTTTACTTGTTTCCCAAGCTAGATTCTTATTTACTGGTGAAGTATTTAAATAACCGGCAAGACCATTATAACTAGTCTGCACATTATATACTCCTTGTACTTGGTAGCGACCTAGACCTGCGATATTTCCATTCTCACCATAACTTATCCGTGGTTTGAAGGTGGTTATATATTTTGAAAGAACGGATTTCTTAAAAAACTCTTCTTGATGCATATTCCATCCTGCGGATGCCCCAGGAAAAAATCCAGTACGATTTCCTTGTGCTAATATAGAAGTCCCATCTAATCGATATACAGCATTGATCAATATTCTGCCATCATAATCATATGCAAGTCGTCCCATTGAAGATATGATTCGGTACTCAGATGCATTACTGGTATTACTTCCAGCTGCGAAAACCGTAGATGCATTGACCGTAGGGATATCATCAGTAGGTGCATTTTTTCCATACACTTGCATATAATCGGTCTTCACTTTAAAATATTCTGCTCCCACCATTGCAGACATATTATGCTTTTCTGCAATACTTTTCGAATAATTTAAGATACCATTAAACTGTGTTTGAAAGTCTCTATTCAAATTGCGAATAGCATCTCTTGAGCTACTAGCTATCGTTTGTGGATTTGAAAATATATTGGAATAAGTTTGCGTAGACATCTGGAAAGACTCATTCAACTCTTCTTTCATATAAGCATTGCCTGTTGCTTTAAAATAAAGGTCCGGAAATATATCCCATTTTAAAGAAGCATTCGCGACTATACGGTTCGTTTCATTTTTACGTTTCAAACGTCCTAACCAGTATAACGGATTACCATCACTAGCTGAAACTCCAGGATTTGGTAGCGTTTTAGCTTCATCAATCCATGGGTTAAAGGTAGGCCAAATCGCTAATGTCCTATAGATTGCATTCGTTTCAGAAGAAGGTGTTCCATATTGTGAAGCAGTGGAAAGTGTCACATTGGTAGATACTTCCACATTAGGTTTCAATTTGTAAGAACCATTGATATCACCCGTGTATCTTTTGTAACTCGAGCCAACGATCACGCCATCTTCATTATAGGCATCGAATGCTGCGAAATATTTCCCTTTATCATTTCCTCCCGAAACATTTACATAATGATCTTTTGTATAGGTATTCCTAAATAAGGCATCTTCCACTTCACCACCATGATCTTTATAAATGATCTGACCTCCATAGGGATCATCCACAAGCTTCCAACCCTGATTTAATAAGGGCTTCAATTCATCTGTGAATTTTTTAATATCAAATGCCAAATTGTAAGCAGGATCTGGTGAAATACCCAATCCCCTTGAGCTATTGACAGATTGCAATGAGCGCCCAGCATTTAAATAGCCTTGTCGCGTATACTGGATATAATCACCCGCATTCATATATTCATAACCTGCTCGGCGCTGATTAAAGCCTCCGACAAATTTGTAGGATATATTAGAAGTGCCTGCCTTCCCTGTTTTAGTCGTCACCAAGAGCACTCCATTGTTTGCTCTAGCGCCGTAAATAGCTGTCGCAGAAGCATCTTTCAATAAATCAATCGACTCAATGTTTTCAGAACTGATATCATTCAGATCCCGAATGACACCATCAACAATAACTAGCGGTGCTCCCGGATTATTGATAGAGGCCCCACCTCTTAACTTTAACATAGGAGCTGCACCTGGTTGACCAGATTTATTAACAACCTGTAATCCTGGAATACTTCCTTGAAGTGCAGTTGCAACATTAGATCTAGGCGAATTTTGAAGTACTTCTTTATCCAATTTAGAAATAGAACCTGTTACACTTCTTCTGCTCTGTGTACCATAACCCACCACAACAACTTCATCAATTTGTTGATTTGATGATTCTAATTTGATATCCAATGTTTCCCCTTGACCAACTTTTACTTCCTGAGATTTATACCCTGTAGAAGTGATGATTAAGACTGTATTTGAATGAGTCGGTAAAATAAATGATCCATCAGCTCTAGTTTGTAAGGATTGTTTACTCCCTTTTACACTGACTGTGACATTACTGAGCACCTCTCCCGTAACGGCGTCCCTAACCTTACCTTGGATGTTTCGATCTTGTGCATGCACTAAAGCTAGATTTCCTGCTAGCATAGACCAAATTAATAAATGTTTTAATTTGCGGTTTGAATACATATTGGTTATTATTAAGTATTACATAAAGCAAATCTAAATAAATTAATTTGTAAAAAGCAACAAATATTTAACATTATGTATAACATAGTTGTTATTAATTATGTGTATATTTGTTTTTAAGCGTATACAAGCACTTTTATGAGCACAAATTCAACATTAATCAACTTTGTAAATACCATTGACACCTCTTCTTTAGTAGATAAAGTAGAGAAAGAAATCATCAATCTATTTATAAGTCAAGGGCTAAAAATAGGAGATGCACTTCCAAAAGAATTAGAATTAGCTGAAACTTTAGGCGTGAGTCGCACAGTAATACGTGAAGCTATGTTACGATTAAGACTAGTCGGGTTGGTAGAATCCAAAAAACATAGAGGAGCCGTATTAACAAGTCCCGATTTAATCAGTCCAATGAAAAAATCGCTTTATCCAACCATTATGGATGATAAAACATTACGTGATCTATTCGAAATGCGCTTAATTTTAGAGCTTGGAATGGCTGATTTATTGTATCAACGCATTACTCCCGAAGATATTCAAGAATTGGAAGCTATTGTTTCAAAAGAATCTATTGATTTAGACAATAGTATATTTGACATTGAAATCGAAGTTGCTTTTCATGGAAAGCTTTATGAAATTAGTGGCAATATTATGTTAAAGGATTTTCAGAATTTACTTTTACCTGTATTTAAATTCGTTCACTCAAGTGGAATGTTGATTGAAAAATCCAATTCAAAAAACTTTATATCCCATCGTGGGCTTGTCGATATTTTAAAAGTCGGTACTCCTGAAGTATTTCGAAATGCGATGCGTCAACATTTAGACAATCACTTTCAGCGCATACAACAATATGATAACACCATGATTGATTAAAAAAATCATTTGGTCAAAAAAAATACAAGCAATAGCTAGCAAAGGAATAATGTGTGGAAAACGGCTATAATTTGTTACACCAATTCGTATTGTTGGCAGTAGTTCACCGCTTCCTTTTGGATTGATTCAAGAAGCTGAAGATATTATCTACACTTTATTCTAATTTTAAAAAATAAAAAGGGCAATAATTTATTACAGCCCTTCTTTATTTAATTTGTAAAAATTTTAGAAAGAAAAATCATCTTTAGATGATTCACTAGCATATGCTGGGTCCTCAAAATTAGGCTCATAACGTTTTTCAACAACTTCTTGATTCGACTTAATGTATTCAACAACATCTGTCAAACCTTCTGCAAATTTTTCAAAGTCTTCTTTGTACAAGAATATTTTGTGTTTAATAAACTGTCCGTCTTCAAAACGTTTTTTACTTTCAGTGATGGTAATGTAGTAATCGTTAGACCGTGTAGCCTTTACATCAAAAAAATAAGTACGTTTACCTGCTCTCACTTTTTTTGAAAAAACCTCTTCTCGCTCTTTGTTTTCAAAATCTCCCATTGGTTATTATTTAAGTTTAAGTAATCTTAATCTTTGATAAATATATAATAATTAGCATGAAACTTCCAAATATTATTGGAAAAAAAATAAATATTTAGCCTGTCCTGCACTATTTTAGCATATTTGACATTTATATTTGACTATTTTGTACAATCAATCGGTTGATAAGAATATCTTTTCACCGAGGATTTTATTACATTTACCGAATAATATTGATCGATTACCTATTTCAATTACTCAAGGTTATAAAACACCTATATCTTTGAAGTATAAATTTAAAAGTCATGGAAAAAGAGCCATTCGTACCAAAAAGTAACAACAGCAAAAATATCATAGGTGGTATCATCATACTCATTGGAATCCTATTATTGCTAAAAAATTTAAACATAGATTTCTTCTTCCCATCATGGATATTTGGTTGGTATATGATCCCGATCATTATAGGTCTAGTAATCGGTGTTAATTCAAATTTTCAAAAAAAATCCTCTGTTATACTAATAGCCGTTGGTCTAGCATTTCTTGCCAAAAGAATTATGCATACTGATTTTGGAGGTATTATTTTTCCCGTACTGATTATAGGATTAGGAGCTTACTTTATTATGGGCAGAAAAAAAGGATTGCCCCCACTTCCACCTACTCCACTAACTCCTAATAGCCCACCTAGACCTCCTGCGGATTTTGATTGGGACAAGCGCGTTGTCGATCCTAATACAGAAAGTGTTCAGGCTGAAGGTGAAGATAGACTAACAGATGAAAATTCTACTATAAACGATAACAGTAAACAAGGTCTGCTCAACGAGCAGACCTTCGCTGCTCCAAATTACTCACAAACGGATAATAGCTTCGAGGATGTACTCAATGTCAACTCCATATTTGCAAGTCTTAAAAAGCTCATTCTATCTAAAAACTTTAGAGGAGGAAATATCGCTTGTATGTTTGGTAGCGTATCCATTGACCTGACACAAGCAGATATTACCGATGTCGCAGTTATTGATGCCTTTCAAATGTTTGGCAGTGCTAAAATTATTGTTCCAGCAAATTGGACAGTATACTCCAATGTATCTTCGGTTTTCGGAGATGTCGATGATCGACGTTTCAATGTGGGTCTCACCAGAGATCCTGCAAAAAAATTATATATTACAGGCACCTGTCTTTTTGGAAATTTGACCATTAGAAATGCCTAGCCATGAAGGATAAACTGTTATTGCAGAATAAAAATCGACTCATATTAATCATTTGTTTAAGCATATTGCTAGGCTACTTTGTCATGCAATATGCTTTGATGTATAGATCTGGTTTTCCGAGTGAAATAACCATTAAAGACTCTATTATCAATAGCCTTACGATGATGCTGTGTTGTTATGCCATTTCAACAACACTAAACTATTACATCCCAAAACCCAATCAAATCTGGAAAGTAGTGATTATTGGATTTATCATGAGTGGTATCAGCATCCTAGGTAGTCGCCTGGTCGTTCAGTATTATTTACCAAAAGAGCATTTAAAAATATATGATCTGATCATACCTTACCGATACATTGTCAATTTTCTTATTCTAACTTCTGTTGCCATCTTTATTATCGTCTGGAATATACAAGAAGAGTATATTTCAAATATCAAAAGAAAACAAGACTCTGAAAATCAGTTGCGCGAAGCAGAATTATACAACCTTAGGCAACAATTACAACCTCATTTTCTTTTCAATAGCCTAAACTCTATAATTGCACTAATTGGTAGCAAACCAGAAGAGGCTCGCAATATGACTTTCCAGTTATCAGATTTTTTGCGCGGCACACTTCGTAAAGAAAACAATCAATTAATTGTCTTACAAGAAGAGCTAAATCATTTAGAATTATACTTAGATATTGAAAAAGTAAGATTTGGTCACCGACTTTATATCCATATGGATCATGATCAAGATGTCTTATCGACTAAGATACCGGCGATGATCTTACAACCGCTGGTAGAAAATGCAATTAAACATGGACTATACAACGTTACCGAAAATGTAACCATTAACATTAAATGTTTCTTAGAGAACAAAATGTTGCATGTCTCCATAGAAAATCCTTTTGACCCAAGTGAAGCTATCCAATCCAAAGGAACAGGATTTGGACTTACAAGTATTGAAAGACGTTTATTTCTACTTTTCGGTCGAAATGATCTTCTGACAACTCATAGTGAAAACAATATATTTACCAGTAGTATCAAAATACCGCAATATGATTAAAGTTATCCTCATTGATGATGAACCCTTGGCGCGTTCTATCTTAGTAGAATACCTCAAACAGGACCCATCAGTTTCTATTGTTGCTGAATGTGGAGATGGATTTGAAGGAGTAAAAGCAATACAGCAACATCAACCTGATCTCTTATTTCTAGATGTTCAGATGCCAAAGTTGACCGGTTTTGAAATGTTGGAATTAGTAGAAAATCCACCTGCAGTCATCTTTACAACAGCATTTGACGACTATGCATTAAAAGCATTCGAAAAAAATGCCATTGATTATTTGATGAAACCAATTTCACCTAATCGATTTAGACAGGCATTTGAAAAGTTTAAATTAAATTTTGCCAAACCAGCTGCAGAGCCTGCACCAAATTATGAAGCTGTTATACATCAAGAGGAATCCAAATTAGATCGTATTGTAGTGAAAACTGGAACGCAGATTAAAATTATACCAGTTCCACAAATCAAATATTTAGAAGCGTACGATGACTACGTCAAAATTCATACGGCAGACGGTATGTTTCTGAAAAATAAAACAATGGCTTTTTTTGAAAAACATCTAGATGAACAAACATTTGTCAGAATTCATCGCTCTTATATCATCAAAGTTGATCAATTAGCACGCATAGAACCTTGGGAGAAAGATAGTTTTGTTGCTATCCTGATTACCGGTGAAAAATTAAATATCAGTAAGTCAGGATATGCCCGATTAAAACAAATGATTGGCATATAGATAAAGTTTATGTAAATTTGCAGCAGTATATTCATTATGAAAAATTTTATTGCTGCACTTTTACTCAGTAGTTCATTGTCTGCTGTTGCTCAACATTCTAATCAAGAACAAATAAATCATACATTCTATAATAAAATAGAATTTTTTATCAATTCACAACAGACAGACTCCATTTATAAATTGGCTAATGAAGATTTTAAGCGAGCAGTATCTTATTCTACTATAAAAAACTTATTGGAAAATGAAATTTATCCATTAGGTAGGATCAAACATGCTGAAAAAATAAACTTCAGTAATGGAGTAAGTCAGTACCGTGTGGATTTCACCGATAAATCCTTTCAGGTTCCCTTCGGTATGGATAGCACATTTCATTACCACACTTTAGGTTTTCAACCCGTTACCAAACCAATTGCAGAGAAACAGGCACCCGTATTAACAAATACAGTTGTCGAAAATAAAGTTGATTTTTTCATTGATTATGCAGCCAATATTTATACAAAAAAAGGAAATACTCAATCTTTAGCAATTGGTATAATAAAAAATGGACAGTTAAACACCTATTTTTACGGTGAAACTGAAAAAGGAAATAAAGTACTACCAACAAGTGGTACTCTTTATGAAATAGGATCTCTTTCCAAAATTTTTACAGCGACCCTACTTGCTAATTTTGTTGAAAATGAAACGTTAAGTCTCGATCAATCGATCATTGATTTTTTGCCCGATTCTTTAAAAACAAATCCAAGCTTACAAAAAATCACCTTCAAAACTTTAGCTAATCACACATCAGGTTTACCTCGATTACCAAAAAACCTTGAAAAAACAAAAGGTTTTGATCCTACTAACCCTTACAAGGATTATGACAAAAAATATTTATACCAATATCTAGCGACTTTCAAAGCAGAAAATGAAGCCGGAGAAAAATATGAATATAGTAATCTTGGGTATGCATTATTAGGAGATATATTAACATCACTTAATAAAAAAAGTTACAATACATTAATCCAAGAAACTATTGCAAAACCTTTAGGCCTAACATCTACTACTGATATTCTAAATCCTAAAACACAATACCTTCCCAAAGTATATAATACAAATGGAGAAGAAACTAAAGCGTGGGATTTTCAAATATTTAGTGCTGCTGGCGGTTTAAAATCTACAGTAACAGATCTACTCAACTTTGCACAAGTGCAATTTAAAATGCCTCAAACCCAATTAGAAAATGCTATGGCACTTACTCGCCAATTCACTTATTTTCTTCCTCCTAGCACAGACATTGGCTTAGCTTGGCATATGGATTTATTAGATGATATTACGTACTGTTATCACACTGGCGGTACAGGAGGTAGCAGTTCATTCATAGCTATTGCACCAGATAAAAAAACAGCGGTTGTTTTACTCTCAAATGCAGCAGAATCTGTAGAAACAACTGGATTATCGATTTTCCATTTTCTACTTTCTCAAAAATAAGAAAAAGCAATTATCCAAATCATTAGGGGACATATGCTATCATATATCCCCTATTTTTTTTATTTTCTATATTCAAAAATTCTGGATGTTAGAGGAGTTATTGGCTTTTATATAAAACAAATTTTCCTAAGTTTGGTTATATTAATTTGATGTGATGAGTATGAAAGTTTTTATCAGTAGAACAATTCCCCAAAAAGCAATTGATAGTTTAAAACAGGCTGGTTTTGAGATTATCTATCGTACTGAACCTGGAAATATCGATCAATCCGATTTAATTGAGTCCTGCCAAAAGGTCGATTATCTTTTTGCGGCAGGACATAACCTCTTAGATGCGAAGTTTTTTAATGCCTGTGGTCATCTCAGAGGAATTGCCTTGATGAGTGCTGGATATGATAGCGTTGATCTTCGTCAAGCTACCAAAAACGGTATACCGGTGAGCAATACTCCCGACGTCTTATCCAATGCAACAGCTGACATCGCCTTCCTATTAATGCTAGCAGTATCAAGAAAAGCATTTTATATGAATCGCAAAATCACCAGTAACCAATGGAAAGATTTCGAATTGACCGAACACTTAGGAATTGAATTAAACGGAAAGACATTAGGTATATTTGGATTAGGACGTATCGGATTTGAACTTGCTCGCAAAGCCAAAGCCGCTTACAACATGAACATCATCTATCACAATAGGCATCCTAATCAACATGCGCATAAATTACTAGATGCTACATATGTTAATTATGATGAATTGCTGACGCAGAGTGATGTGCTATCGGTACATGCCAACCTTTCTGCTGAAACAAAGAATAAATTTAATAAAGATGCCTTTAAAAGAATGAAAAACACCGCCATTTTTATTAATACAGCACGAGGAGGCTTACACCAAGAGCAAGATTTATATACCGCATTGACAAATGGCGAATTATGGGGAGCAGGTTTAGATGTGACAAATCCAGAACCGATGATTGCCAACAATCCATTAATTAGCTTACCCAATGTGGCCGTACTGCCACATATTGGATCCGCCACAATAGAGGCAAGAGATAACATGGCATTAATGGCAGCCAATAATTTAATAGCACTAAAAAATCAAATCAAAATGCCACAAATACTAAATAACGAGATCTATGAAGATAATATACAAAATAATCAATAAAATCAACAAATTGATTTTGCCAAGATACGCGAAGAAAGATCCTTCAAAGTTAAAAAAGTACCAACAAGCTATTATAGCTTATCGATACTTCATTTTAATTAGATCCTTAGATTAAGATTTCATAATACGATCCTGTCCCCCATTTGGATCCGAAATAATACGCATCTCGGTCTGCGGATAAGGGATACTAATATTATTTTTATCCAAAGCAATTTTAATAGCTTCTTGATTTTCATTATTGGCAGACCAAAAATCTTCTTTCTTTGTCCATGCCCGTATGGTCAAATTAACAGAGCTATCCCCCAATCCTTTTACAAAAACCTCTGCCGCAGGCGTTTTTAGAATACGAGGATCAGCATGGAGTACATTCATAATGATTTCGCGAGCTTCTTTAATATTAGCATCGTACGAGATACCTACAGTATACTCAAAACGTCGATTAGTAATTTTTGTGAAATTTTGAATAACGGAGTTTGCTAAAGGACCGTTTGGACTAAATACACGAACACCATCTCCCGCAATTAAAGTTGTATATAAGATATCGATTCTTTCCACAGTACCCGAAGTACCATTATTACTGCTCATATAGTCCCCGACTTCAAACGGTCTAAATAAAAGAATCAATACCCCGCCAGCAAAATTACTTAAACTCCCCTGTAAGGCTAAACCTGCTGCTAGACCAAATGCAGATAATGCGGCAATAAACGACGTTGTTTGAATTCCCATCGTACTTGCTACAGTCAAGAATAATAATGCGTAAAACACAACACGCAATATACTCATCGCAAATCCACGTATTGATAAGTCTACATGACGCTTTTCAAATCGTCTACTGATGAGGTTCAGCAAAAACTTGACAAGGTAACTTCCGACGATTAATATAATAATCCCTGTAATAATGCTTGGCACCTTTAAAAGTACCACATCTAATAGCGTGTCCAGACTGGTTTCTAATCTATTCATGTGTAATCTGATTTTTGTTCCATATAAATATAATAATTGAATCACAATTTGGCAATAAATTTACCGATCGTTGAAAAACACCATTAAATCGATAATTAAATCAGTTTTTAATATGATATTTGAAGTAAATTTGTAGTGTGATAAAGAAAAGTACCATACCCGTATTAGATAACTGCTCCATCAATAATGATTCGAGCAGCCTATTATTTGTCGATCATCTGGCTGATTATATCGCAAAGCACCACAACATGGTATTCCCGCATAAGCACAATTTCTACCATTTTGTATTATTTACAAAGGGCTCAGGCAATCATTTAATCGATTTCGAAAAGCATGACATAGAAGCTTATCAAATCTACTTTATGGCACCTGGACAAGTACATACTTGGAACTTCAGTGGTGACGAACAAGGTTTTGTAGTGAATTTTGATCCAGAATATTTTCAATCTTTTTTACTGAGGACTGACTATTTAAACCGTTTCTCATTTCTAAGTGGACAGAGTGATCAAATTGTTTTTACTATACCAGAGACCAATCGACAAGAAGCTTTAAAGATGTTTGAAGCATTTTACCAAACGAGCAAAAATCCAATTGCTACAGATTTAATTCGGGTGAGTCTGCTCCAACTATTACTTTGGATCGAGTCATGGCATGGCACAAAAACAGAAAAAACAAGTAATCCCTATAATTATACCATTTTCCATAATTATCAGCGATTAGTTGAAAAAAACTTTAAAGAAATCAGATTACCCAAAGCATACGCAGAACAATTATTTATTACCCCCAATCACTTGAACGCGATCTGCAAGTCTTATATCGGGAGTTCTGCTGGAGAGATAATCAGGGAGCGCGTATTGCTTGAAGCAAAAAGGTTATTGGTCAATAAAAATCTCAATATTAATGAGATCGCAATCGAGTTGAATTTTAATGACAACTCTTATTTCACTAAATTTTTTAAAAAAGCTACTGGATTAACACCCGATGAATTCAGAAAAAACAACAGTTAGATATGAAAGAGAACGAAACTACCTACGAATTATCAGAGTTTAAAGCTGCCAGCAAAGCACTGTGCCCTCGCTGTCGAAAAGGTAAAATATTCACAGGGAATACTTACGGTTTTAAAACTCAAAAAATGAATACACATTGTGATTATTGTGGTTTACGTTATGAACGAGAACCTGGTTATTTTTATGTATCCATGTTTGTCAGCTACGCATTTACAGTAGCCGAAATGATCACAGCTTGTGTCGCTGCCTATGTGATTACCGGCAATGACAATTCTTTTTGGCTGTATTCAATTGTCGCTTTATTAACAGTTTTTATACTTAGTCCTTTCAATTACCGATATTCTAGGGTCGTATTGATGTATTGGTTGAGTCCAGGATTAAACTACAATCCCAACATTAAACAAAAGGAAATCAATCCTACATCAAGGACTTTATAAAAAAGATAATTTCTACCTTTATATCATGAAGGATTTGATTTATCTTGATAATAATGCGACTACAAGAATTATGGATGATGTATGGAATACCATGGTACCCTATTTCATCCATAATTATGCAAACGCATCCAGCGTGTATCACAGTATGGGACGCGAAGCCAATGCTGCTATAGAAAAGGCCCGTATGCAAGTTGCACAGGCACTCAATTGCCAAACAAAAGAAATTTTTTTCAATTCAGGCGCAACTGAATCTATCAATACGGTTATAAAGGGAATCTTTAAGAACTATCAATCAAAAGGAAAACATATCATCACCGTCAGGACAGAGCATAAAGCTGTTTTGACTACCATACAAGATCTAGAAAGACAAGGAGCTGTAGTCACTTATCTAGAGGTAGACCACTCAGGAAAAATTGATCTTACCTTGCTAGAAGATCATATTACCCCAGAGACCATATTAGTGTGCATCATGGCCGCAAACAATGAAACAGGCTATATCCACCCGATTAAAGAGATTGCGGCCATCTGCAACAGAAAAGACTGCCTTTATTTTTGTGATGCAACCCAATACATCGGCAAAATTCCACTCGATCTTGCCCAAACCCCTATCGATATATTATGTTTAAGCGCCCACAAGCTACATGGGCCCAAAGGCATTGGAGCACTGTTTATTCGCCGTAAAAGCAAGCCGATACAAGTAAGCCCACTAATCGTCGGAGGAGGACAAGAGCATGGTTTTCGAGCAGGAACATACAATGTTCCCAATATCGTTGGACTAGGAGCGGCAATCATAAATATACCACATGACGATACTATCATGCAACTAAGGAACAATCTAGAAAGTGCCTTAAGTACTCTACCTGAAGTATACATTCATGCAAAAGAAGTATCACGACTACCCAATACCACATCCATCTGTTTCAGGCATATATTAGCGAGCGAACTTATGACCCATTGTCCACAACTCGCCCTTTCTTCTGGATCCGCATGTGTGAGCGGCACAAGAGATCCGTCCCACGTATTACTCGCTATGGGCGTTTCAAAAGAAGACGCATTAGCAACAGTAAGATTTAGCTTAAGTAGATTGACGACAAAAGAAGAAATAGCGGCTACAATTAGCTTAATAACAGAAGCATTAATAAAAATTAGACAAAACTCACCTATTTGGCAACTCTTTCAGGCTGGTCTTATTACTTAATTATTACATTTACAAACAGATTTATATTGGAAATAAAAAAGAAGTTAGCGTAATTTGTAATATTCAATATTAATATAATAATTCATCGATATGGTAACCGTAACAGACAAAGCAAAATCTCGAATTGAAGAGATAATGAGTACTGAAAAATATGACAGCAGTTATTTTGTGCGCGTTGCTGTTGAAAGCGGAGGTTGTTCAGGCTTAAGCTATAAGCTACATTTTGATAACGAAGAAAAAAAAGGTGATCAGTTTTGTGAAGATAAAGGTGTTAAGGTATGCTTAGATATCAAATCATTCTTATACCTAGCTGGAACAGAACTTGACTATTCGGATGGATTAGATGGAAAAGGATTCGAATTTCATAATCCAAATGCGACAAGAACATGTGCTTGTGGCGAAAGTTTCTCCGTTTAAAAAAACAAACATATAAAAATAAAGAGGTCGCCATAAAGATATGGCGACCTCTTTATTTTTAGTATCTCATCAATTCCGGCATATTCTTGCCATCAAATCAAAAAAACATCACAGCAGAAATAAATTTTCTAACAATACCTTGTTATATCTGAAATATTGTTATTTTTGATGCAAATTGAGGGAAAACAGAATTTGTATGGGCCATAGATTCACATAAATTCTCGACTAATACAAATAAAAAATAGATAACCAAGAGGCTATTTTTTGATATATATACATTTCATGGATAAAAGAAAGTTATTAAAAACTGAAGTTGCTATTAGTTTTGTAAAGGATACTTTTGCACAACAACTTAGAAATAATTTAGGATTGATTCCTATCTCATCACCTTTGGTTGTACTCGATGGTACAGGTATAAATGATGATTTAAACGGGATCGAAAGACCAGTCGCATTCCCGATCAAAGCATTACAAGAACGCAAAGCTGTAGTTGTTCACTCACTTGCAAAATGGAAGCGTTTAAGATTAAAAGAGTTAGAACTGGAGATTGGAGAAGGTATATTAACCGATATGCGAGCACTACGTCCTGATGAAGACTATACCCCCATCCATTCTATTTACGTAGATCAGTGGGATTGGGAAAAAACAATCTCGGCAGAGCAAAGAACATTTTCATTTTTAAAAGATATTGTTCTCAAAATATACGATGCATTACGCTTTACTGAAAAACAAGTAGAACGTCAATATCCTGATATTAAAGCAGTATTGCCAGAAGAGATTACCTTTATCTCCTCCGAAGCACTATTACAAACTTATCCAACATTGACTCCTAAAGAAAGAGAAAATGCAATTGCCAAAGAATATGGGGCTGTATTTATCTATGGTATCGGCGGTGTTTTATCTAATGGCGAAGCTCATGATGGACGCGCGGCAGATTACGATGACTGGAGCACAGACAATGGTAGCGGCACCAATGGTCTCAACGGTGATATTTTAGTATGGAACCCTGTTTTGAATACCGCTTTTGAATTATCTTCTATGGGAGTACGTGTTGACAAAACAGCTTTACAGAGACAGCTTGTTATCAGAAATAATCCGGAAAGAGCAGCATTATCCTTTCACAAAATGCTTTTGAATGACGAATTGCCAGAAGCCATTGGCGGTGGCATAGGCCAATCTAGAGTATGTATGTTTATGCTAAAAAAAGCACATATAGGTGAAGTTCAAGTAAGTATCTGGGACGAACAAGAAAAACAATCCTTACAAGATAAAGGCATTCATTTATTATAATTGAATGCCCCAATATAATAAAAGGTCTGCCGTAGCAGACCTTTTTTATGTAATACTTTGTGTACTTTTGTAACATGCAAATAGACGCCATATTACAAAAACTCCATATCTCTTCGCTCAATGAAATGCAAAATGAGGTGTTGGAAAAATTCAAAGAAAAAGAAAATCTCATCCTACTGTCACCAACAGGTTCAGGTAAAACCTTAGCTTTTGCATTGGCATTGATGAAAACTTTAGATAAAGATGCAGCAGAAGTCCAATCTTTGATCTTAGTCCCGACTCGGGAATTGGCTTTGCAGATCGAATCCGTATTAAAAAGAATTGCTACCGGTTTTAAGATAACATGTTGCTACGGTGGTCACGATACCAAAACCGAAAGAAACAACCTGAAAAATCCTCCCGCTATACTGATCGGTACACCTGGTCGTATTGTATATCATCTTGAGCGCAATCATTTTGATCCAACTCAGATCAAGACCTTAGTGTTGGATGAATTTGACAAATCGCTGGAATTAGGATTTCAAGAACAGATGTCTTTTATCATTGATTATTTAACAACCTTAGAAACACGCATATTAACCTCGGCTACCGCAATGAAAGATATACCTGATTTCACTGGTATATCAACTGCTACAGAAGTTAATTTCCTCAACGATACACATAGTACCCCAGCATTAACAATCAAAAAAATTGTTGCACCTATCCATAAAAAACTCGAAGCCCTATTTCAATTGCTGTGCAAAATAGGAAATCAAAAAGTCCTCATTTTTTGTAATCATCGTGATGCTGTTGATCACATCAGTGAATTACTGCAAAATCGGGATATTATACACGACGTGTTTCATGGTGGACTCGAACAAAGCGATCGCGAATTGGCCCTACTAAAATTCAGAAACAATAGCAATCACATCTTGATCACAACAGACCTTGCCGCTCGAGGACTTGATATTCCCGAGATTGACGCCATTATCCACTATCAGTTACCTTACCGAGAAGATGATTTTACGCACAGAAACGGTCGTACAGCACGCATGCAAGCCAAAGGTGAAGTCTTCATCATTTTAAAACCTGACGAAGATTATCCTTATGTTGCTGATGATATCGCAATCGAAGAAATAGACGGAGAATATGATTTACCAAAAAACTCTGAATTTGCAACCCTATACTTTTCAGCAGGTAAAAAAGATAAAGTAAACAAAATTGATTTAGTTGGTTTTTTACTAAACTTGGATCAAATTGAAAAAAGTGATGTAGGGATCATCGAAGTGAAAGATAGAGAATCCTTTGTCGCAGTAAAACGTTCGTTAGTGAGCACCATATTAAAACATTCCAATTTAGAAAAAATCAAGGGTAAAAAAATTAGAATTCTAAGAAGTTAGAAAATTTAATCCTTGATATCCACTATTTTTTTACACATATACCAAACCAGATTACACGCTAAAACGCTTAATCTGGTTTTTTTTTAATCCATTATTTTAGAGATTTTCCTTACCTTGTCTTATCGAAACATTAATCTAACACCATGAAAAAAGCACTTATCGTTTTTTCAGCTCTTGTCATAAGCGTTACATATCAAGTAAAAGCACAAGAGACGCTCGAAACGAACTATGTTAAAACACATTATGACAAAAAGGAAATCACAATCCCAATGCGTGATGGTGTAAAACTTTTTACGACCATATATACACCAAAAGATAAAAGCCAGAGATATCCTGTTTTACTAAATCGTACTCCATATACCGTTGGCCCCTATGGTGAAGATAAATTTAAAGAGACCTTAGGAAATTTTCCAGCAATGACTCTGGAAGGTTATATATTTGTTTATCAAGATGTACGTGGCAAATGGATGAGTGAAGGAACATTTGATGATATTAGACCGACCAATTTAAAAAATGGAAAAAAGGAAATTGACGAAAGCACAGACACATACGATTTACTAGAATGGCTCAGTAAGAATCTCCAAAACTACAATGGCAAAGCAGGCATGTACGGCATTTCCTATCCAGGATTTTACTCGACCGTAAGTCTGGTCAAAACTCACCCATCTCTAAAAGCAGTATCCCCCCAAGCACCAGTTACAAATTGGTATATGGGCGACGATTTTCACCACAATGGCGTACTATTCACAGGAGACGCATTCAAATTCATGTCCAGTTTCGGAATCCCTAGGCCAAAACCCATCACACCGGATCAAGCACCCAAAACTTTTCAATATCCATCTAAAGATGTTTATCAATTTTATATGAATGCCGGAACTGCCAAAGATCTAAAAGACACCTACTTTGGAGATTCTGTAAAATTCTGGAATGACGCATTTGCTCATCCACATTATGATCAGTTCTGGAAAGACCGCGAGATCTTACCACACTTAACAGATGTTAAACCTGCTGTCATGGTTGTTGGTGGCTTCTTCGATGCAGAAGATGCATACGGCACATTTGAGACTTATAAAGCAATAGAAAAACAGAACCCAAAGAATAATTCGATATTAGTCGCAGGACCTTGGTTTCATGGAGGATGGGTACGAGGCGATGGCAGTTCCTTCGGTGACATCCAATTCGACCAAAAAACTAGTGTGACCTATCAAGAAAAATTTGAATTGCCATTTTTCAATTACTATTTAAAAGGAAAAGGTGATTTTAAAGCTGCTGAAGCCAATATTTTTATCACAGGAAGCAATCAGTGGAAAGCATTTGAAAAATGGCCTCCGCAAGATGTAGAAAACAAAAAACTTTATTTACAACCACAGGGAAAACTTGGCTTCGAAAAAGTTGGTCGCACAGATTCTTGGGATGAATATGTCAGCGATCCCAACAAACCCGTACCCTATCAAGGAGGTGTTATGGAGAGCCGCACGCGCGAATACATGATCGATGATCAGCGTTTCGCTTCATCTAGACCTGATGTTATGGTGTATCAAACAGAACCGCTAACAGAAGATATGACCATAGTAGGCCCTATTACAAACTTCTTAAAAGTATCCACCTCTGGAACAGATGCCGATTATGTTGTCAAACTAATTGATGTTTATCCCGCAAACAGCCCTTCATTCAACAACAAAGTGATGGATGGATACCAAATGCTAGTTCGCGGTGAGATTATGGCGGCAAAATATCGAAATGGATTTGAAAAAGCAGAACCTATGCAACCCGATTTCGTTACAGCTGTCAACTACAGTATGCCAGATGTCGCACATACCTTCAAAAAAGGACACCGCATCATGATACAAATACAAAACACATGGTTTCCTATTGCAGAACGAAATCCGCAGCAATTTTTTGAAGGTTATGAAGCCACAGCCAGTGACTATAGAAAAGCAACACATCGCATATTTCACGACCAAAACAACTCTTCTTATATTGAGTTTTCAGTATTAAAATAAGTATAATAGCATGCTCTACCATTTTTTCCTTGCCCTGCACTCGGCTAGCAGATGGATGATTGTCATCTGTCTTATTCTTTTGTTATTGCGCAGCTATATGGGCTGGAAAAAAAAGTATCAAATAAAACTGTATGATAGTACTCTTCAGATCATAACACTAGTCTTACTTTACATACAGTTTGCAGTAGGATTAACACTCTATTTTGAAAGCCCGATCGTACAATACTTTATTGACAATTTTAAAGAAGCCGTCAAATTACGTCAGGTACGTTTTTTTGGCATGGAACATATCACCATGATGACCATTGGCATTATCGTATTTACAATTGGTTATATAAAAGCACATAAAGCCCCAAGCAGTGAAGCTAAATTCAAAACGATATTTATCTACACGACTTGGGCTACATGCATTATATTGACCTCAATACCCTGGGAATTTTCTCCCTTAACAAGCAGACCGAGTTTCAGAATGTTTTAAGCAGATTATACACCGCTCCAACTGAGCGCTCCTTATTCTTTGCGCGAAGTCATCCTCTATAGTCATAACACTGACTTCAATTTATCTAATGGTATAAACAAAGTGTACCGATCAGCCTATTTAAGCTCCCGTGACTACTGAGCTAATCAAAACCCCGCCCTAACTCCTCAAAGCACAAAAAAGGTCAGCATATTAGATTAAATCGAGATATATCATTCCCCATAACGAAGTCGGTAACATAGCAGATCAAAATCAATTGAAGTAATTTGCAATAGCAGTTATGTAAATATTTCAATATAACACTAATTTACAAGTGCATAATTACCACATGAATAACGGGTAATAGGATCTATATCTTCCGAGTAAACTATTTTATAGCCACGATCCAACATGAACGATACATCCACCCCATTGCAGTATAAAATTATTATTTTTCTATATCTCTTATTCAGAGATAATTCCATATTATCTAGCACAGATTTTAAAACAGATGGAGCAAATGGGTTAAAAAAATAAAATACATTGACATCATCCTCAATGACATAATCCACTGCGTTACAATTGACAATTTTATAATCTAAAACCCTGTTTCCGATAAATTTTTGAACATTTCTACGACATTCATCTACCAACAGTGGAGATAGTTCAACACCTATATAACGTTTGAAATTGTATCGAGTTGCCAGCAAAATAGCAGCCCCTTTTCCACATCCAAAATCAATAAAAGTGCTTTCATGCCAGCAGAAATCGATATTTTTCAACATTCTATTAAAAGTGTAATGTGCAATAGGCTCATAATTACATGCACCTTTGTTCTGAATATTAAGTTCTTGCGGTGTCATTACCCCAGCCAGATTAATGCGGTACTTTAAAAAATACAAATAGCGACTATAAATAAATTTACAAGTATTGACCGCTCCACGTTGTTTTGTCAAAAACCTGATCCTATCAAGAGCATACTTGGCTTTTTGACGAAACCCCTTCATTTGTGTGTAGCCTCCTTTTCTTGTACCAAAATCAGTCATATCATAAATTTACAATTTAAAAACAGGAAATTCAAGAAAATATAATCACGACATCAAACCCATTGTGCTTTCCATACAAATAGCAGCATACGAGACCTTTAACACTAATCAATTGATGGCATTTTAATTCTCAAATTCAAGTAACATGAACTAAAAAAAGATCAGTTAAAAACTGTATGATATATACTTTAAATAATCACTTTTATCTTAATTTACATACAGTTTATCTTAGGATCAACCCTATTTATATTGGGCTTCCAATGATCAAATTATTCTATCAGCAACTTTCAAAAAATGATAAAAAACGCTTCTTATTCATACAACTGATCACCATGATCATTATATTCACCATTAGTAATATAAAACCAAAAAAACAAAGCAGTGCAGATAAGTTCAAAACGATCTTGATCTACACTGCTTGGACAAGAGGCATTATCACTACATCTACACCCTGAGGAGACTCACCATCAACAAATACACCCAGTTTTAAAACATTTTAATAACACGATCATTCGCCCCTCCATTTGGGAGCCCGTTTTTCAATACGCGCAGTCACCCCTTCTTTAAAGTCATGACTCGTCCTCAATTTATCCAACTGTCGAAGTAAAAAAGTATACTGATCAGCCGATTTAAGCTCACGCAATTGCTTCACCGCCTCAAAGCCCATCTTTATTGCCAAAGGAGCAGCAGAAGTAAGCTTAGCCATCAATGCAGGCAAAACATCTGGCTTTTGATCCATTAACTCATATACTAGTCCCATGCTTTTCATTTCCTGGGCCGTTATGACCTCAGAATGTATACAGAGATCCATCGCTTTATGATAGGGAAGATGCTTCAACAGACCAGCCAACACTTGAAAAGGAAATAAACCAATCTGTACCTCAGGTAAAGAAAACTGGACAGACGAATGCGCAAAAACATAAGTACACTCCAAAATCATCAAAAAACCACCAGCAATCACATGACCTTCAATAACCGCAATCGACGGTTTATTAAGAAATGACATCACCTCCCCCAATGACAAATCCACGTGCGGCACTACATCCGAATACTCCATGTTATCTGGATTCTCAAAAGCTTTTAGATCCATACCAGCACAAAAAACAGGACCTTCAGCATCAAGTAGCAGAACCCGAACTTCGGGATCAGCATCCGCTATTTGTATCGCATGATAAATCTCATCAATCATTATTGGCGTAAATGCATTGCGCTTTTCAGCACGAGCAAGTGTCAAATGAAAAACATGATCAACCAATTTTACCTTAATAAACTTATAATTTATATAACCATTCATAAGTAACTGACTTTATGATATTAAATTAACAAACTCACCTCCTAAAGATATTATTTTATCCTGTCCTTTTCGATCAAAATAATACAATAAATCCTCAGTTGGTATATTGCCAACCAATTCATCTTCGGCAAAAGGGCAACCGCCAAAACCTAAAATAGCACCATCAAATTTCCGACAACCAGCGAGATAAGCCGCATTAATTTTATCCAAACTACTCGCTTTAGGAGAATGAAAATGTGCTCCAATATGTAATGCCGGAAATTGCAGGATCGCTTGTTCAAAAAGCTCAGTTATCTGTGGCGCTGTTGCCTCCGACGTTGTATCCGCCAAGGAGAATTCCACAACCCCTAGGGCAGCAATTTTGTCCATCCAATCAAGCACGAGCTCATTACTCCAAAAATCACCAAAAGGATTTCCAAATGCCATG
This sequence comes from Sphingobacterium sp. MAE, assembly GCF_056711605.1. Lineage (NCBI taxonomy): Bacteria > Pseudomonadati > Bacteroidota > Sphingobacteriia > Sphingobacteriales > Sphingobacteriaceae > Sphingobacterium > Sphingobacterium sp. MAE. The sequence goes on from NZ_CM160044.1 coordinate 3,215,598, forward strand.
GATATATAGACGACCATTTGTTTTTTATTCCGATGAGCGATTTCCACAATCCCCTTCAACCGTTCAAAAGAATCCACAATAGAAGCATTCGTATTGCGTCTTTGAAAGACCTCAGAGATCGAAAATGGATAACCCAAATAAGTAATATTCTCCGATTTCACAGCACGTAGAGCACCTTGTTCATTAGCAATAATGCCCAGCAGCTTCGTTTGTCCAGAGGTATTTAACTGACGAAGCACCTCTTCTGTATCCGCCAATTGCGGAACAGCCTTTGGAGATACAAACGATCCGCAGTCAAGCCAGTCAAACAGCTCACTTTCAAGCAGCATGTTCAAATACTTAACCTTTTTTTCCGTTGGAATAAACTGTGCTATCCCCTGAATAGCATCTCGTGGACATTCCACCAAAATTACAGCATCCTTTTTAGACATCTTTTTGAATTTCCCGAGAAATAACCATCTTCTGTATACTTGATGTACCTTCCCCGATTGTACATAATTTTGCATCCCTAAAGAACTTTTCTGCAGGATAATCTTTCGTAAAACCATATCCCCCGAAGATCTGTACTGATTCATTAGACACAGACACAGCAGCCTCAGATGCGTACAGCTTAGCCATTGCCCCTATTTTAGAAATACGCTCACCACGATCTTTCATATAACCAGCTTGACGAGTTAATAATTCTGCCGCTTCAATTTCAGTAGCCATTTCAGCAAGCTTAAAGCCAACAGCCTGAAATTCAAAAATCTTCTGATTAAACTGCTCCCTTTCATTTGCATACTTCAGAGCACACTCATATGCACCGCGAGCAATACCTAATGATAGCGCTGCAATCGAAATACGTCCACCATCCAATAGTTTCAATGCCTGAACAAAGCCCTGTCCCTCCTCACCGACCATCTGATCCTGATGTATACGGCAATTATCAAAAAACAAACAAGCAGTTTCCGAGGCACGCATACCTAGCTTGTTTTCCTTTTTACCAGCAGAAAACCCTTCAGTCCCTTTCTCGACAATAAAAGCAGTCACTCCTTTTTTGTCTCCCTTCTCACCTGTACGCGCAAGCACAACAGCTACATCCGAACTAATCGCATGCGTAATAAAATTTTTAGAACCATTCAGCACAAAATAATCACCATCACGAACCGCCACAGTTGCCAAACCTCCAGCATCAGACCCCGAACCTGTTTCTGTCAGTCCCCAAGCACCAAGCCATTCTCCCGTTGCTAATTTGGGTAGATATTTTTGCTTTTGACTTTCATTTGCAAAACTCAATATGTGGTTTGTACACAAAGAATTATGTGCCGCTACCGAAAGTCCTATAGAACCACAGACTTTGGATATTTCATCCAAAACAGTGATATACTCTTGATATCCAAAACCAGACCCACCATAAGCTTCAGGGACAATAATACCCATAAAACCATGCTCACCAAGTTTCTTAAATAAAGGCGCAGGAAATGTTTGTGCCTCATCCCATTCCATGATGTAGGGACGAATATGAGTTTCCGCAAAGTCTCTAGCACTTTGACGAATCATCATCATTTGTTGTTCATTTTCAATAAACATAAATGTTATCTTTAATTTATAATTGGAATTCTGTTATTTACAATAATAACAAAATTATAACATCTTTTTTTAGAGAAACTCAAAATATAATGTTAAATTTATCTCATATTATCAAATTCTGAATTTGACATGCTTAAAATCCAATTATAACATGAATGAACTAATTGTAGAGTTAGAACTAAAAAGAGCAGAACTTCGCTTGGGAGGTGGCGAAGATAAAATCAAAAAATTAAAAGCAAAAGGAAAGCTCACCGCATGGGAGCGTGTCGAATACCTCTTAGATGATCACAAAGCTTATGTTGAAATTGCCCAATTTGCAGGAGATAAAATGTATCCCGAAGAAGGCGGTTGCCCAAATGCAGGTGTTGTATGTGTCTTAGGATACGTTAAAGACGAATTATGCGTCATTGTTTCCAATGATGCAACCGTAAAAGCTGGCGCTTGGTTCCCTATTAGTTGCAAGAAAAATCTTCGTGCGCAAGAAATTGCAATGGAAAACAAAATTCCCATCATCTATCTCGTTGACTCTGCAGGCGTATTTTTACCGATGCAAGATCAGATCTTTCCCGACAAAGAACATTTTGGACGTATTTTTAGAAATAATGCTAAAATGTCCTCGATGGGTATACCCCAAATTGCAGCTATAATGGGTAGTTGTGTTGCAGGAGGAGCTTATTTACCCATCATGTCCGATTACGCATTTATTGTTGAAGGAACTGGTTCCGTATTTTTGGCCGGTCCCTATTTAGTAAAGTCTGCTATTGGCGAGACGGTAGATGCAGAGACATTAGGCGGAGCAAGTACACATTCTGTTATCTCAGGAGTCACAGACAATAAATTTCCAGATGAGGCAAGTTGTTTGGACGCCATAAAAGGCGTTATGGACAAGCTTGGTGCACATCCAAAAGCAGGTTTCAATCGAAAAGAAGCTAAAGAACCACTACGAAAAAGTGCAGAAATAGCAGAAATATTGCCCCTAGATCGTACCAAACCCTATTCTATGCACAAGTTATTAGAAGCTTTAGTTGACCAAGGTACATTTGAAGAATACAAACAAGATTATGGCAAAACCATCGTCTGCGGCCTAGCACGTATAGATGGATGGGCAGTCGGTATCGTTGCCAATCAACGAGAAATAGTTAAAGCCAAAAAACCGGCTGGTGCCATTGAAATGCAGATGGGTGGTGTGATATATAGCGATTCGGCAGACAAGGCTGCGCGCTTTATCATGAACTGTAATCAACAATTAATTCCGCTGGTATTCCTACAGGATGTAACAGGTTTTATGGTCGGTAGTCGCTCAGAACAAGGAGGAATCATTAAAGACGGAGCTAAGATGGTCAACGCTATGGCAAATTCAGTGGTGCCCAAATTTACATTTATTATCGGCAATAGCTATGGAGCCGGAAATTACGCAATGTGTGGTAAAGCCTACGATCCTAGATTAATCTATGCTTGGCCTACTGCACAAATGGCAGTTATGAGTGGAGCCGCAGCAGGAAACACCCTGTTACAAATTCAAGAGTCTGCCTTAAAAGCTAAAGGAATAGACATTTCAGAAGAAGAAAAGAACACCCTGTTAGATGATATCAAGAAGCGTTACTTCGAGCAGTTAAGTCCTTATTATGCCGCCGCTCGTATCTGGGTCGATGGAGTCATTAGACCGGATGAGACAAGAAATGTGATTAGTTTAGGTATAGAAGCCGCCAATCATAATCCAATAACAGAACGCTACAATGTCGGCGTGATCCAAACCTGATCACAAAAGAAAAAAATACTATTTTTTTAAAATAAAGCTCTGATTTTTAAAACCAGAGCTTTATTTTTTAGATATAGTAATCATTTACTACGAAACAAACAAATACCTCAACTAAAGTGAATTAAGCCAAAAATCCAAAGACTTAGGATCTTTCAATACAGCTACACTTACAGCCTTTTCTAGCGGAGCTCCCATCATAATTTTTTTCACAGGAATCTCTAATTTTTTTCCACTTAGCGTATAAGGTATCGCTGGCACTGACACAATATCATCAGGTACATGGCGCGGACTATAACTCTTTCTTAACTTTAATTTGATAGCAGCTTTAAGTTCGTCAGTCAGCAAACCCCCATCCCGCATCTGGACATACAGTGGCATCGTAGACGTTCCATCTTCATGATCAAGACAAATAATTAAGCTGTCTGCCACTTCCGAAAAAGTGTTCACTATATTATAGATTTCTGCAGTGCCAATTCGCACTCCACCCCGATTCAATGTCGCATCAGAACGTCCATAAACGACAATACCATCGTGCTCGGTAAACTTGATCCAATCACCATGGCACCAAACACCCGGATATTTATCAAAATAACTAGCTAGATACTTCTCATTATCAACATCATTCCAGAAATATATGGGCATGGAAGGCATAGGCAACGTAATAACCAGTTCGCCCACCTCATTTTTTACCGATTCTCCATTTTCATTATAAGCTTCAATCTTCGACCCTAAAGTTAAACACTGTATTTCACCAGCATACACAGGTAACAACGGATTTCCAGACAAAAAAGCACTGCATACATCAGTACCACCACTTAACGAAATAATCTGTGCTTGCGGAAATTGCTGCTGCAACCAACAAAAAGTCTGTGGGGGTAAAGGAGACCCTGTCGAACCTATAGTTTTAGGTTGATAACGCGGTTTTATCAAATCAAATTGCTGATTCGCGATATAATAAGCCGCACCCGCACCCACATGATCAATCTCATGCTCATCAGTAAAATTCCAAAAAGATAATTTTTCAGGGTAGACCAATGAGCCTTCGTAAATACACAGTGTAGCACCAACCAATAAAGAAGAAAGTGCATAGTTCCACATCATCCAACCAGTAGTTGCATACCAAATAAATCGTTCTCCCGCTTGCACATTCTGGTGAAGAGCCAAAGCTTTGAGATGTTCCAGTAAAATACCGCCACAACTATGCGTGATCGCCTTAGGTTTACCAGTAGTACCCGAAGAATATAAAATCCAGATCGGATGATCAAATGGAACAGCCTTAAAACGCAGTGGCAATCCCGTATCTTGTGATAAGATAGTTTGCCAGATTTGCTCCCCTACAAAAATGACATCCCCTACTAAACTCTCGAGATTCGATGCTAAATCGATCATTGAATCTTTCAGATCAAACAGTTTGCCGTTATAGGTATAAGCTGCCTCTGCAAACAGAAGTTTTGGAGCCACTTGAGCAAATCGCTCGGATATACTGGTTGCTCCAAAATCTGGAGAACAACATGACCATATCGCACCTATACTATTTACAGCTAAAAAAAGAGCGACAGAAGCCGGGCTATTTTTCAGCACAGCCACGACGCGATCACCTGGCTGTATTCCCTTCCCTAACAGGTACTCTTGGATAGATCGAACCATGACCTCCAGTTCCTTCCATGAAATCTCCTGAGCGGGTTTATTTTCCTCTTGAAACAAAAGAGCTGAACGATCTATGGTAGCTTGACGGAAAATATGCTCCGCATAATTTAACGTCGCACCTTCAAACCATTTCGAACCGATAAAACCTTGTGCAGATGCCCCAAAAACCCGTTGATAAGGATGATGAAAAATGACATTAAAAAATAAGGCTACATCTTCCCAGAACTCATCTAGATGAGAAACAGACCAATCCCATAGTATAGGATAGGAGTCTATGCTGAGCTGCCGTTTCTGAGATACAAATTCTTTAAACTGGTGTAAAGAAGACTCCTCTTGATAAGCAATAGAAGGCTTCCAAAGTAAATTACTCATTATTTTGATTCATTTGGTTTGAATCAAATCTACTGAAAATAATGTAAAATAAATGAGATCAAACGATTGATTTATAACATACAGATTGATCAATATAAAACTGATACTAATACATCATCATCCAACCTAGGATAATATGCCTGCAGATTGAAATACCAATAAAGGATCCATATAATCGCTGACAATATGACTATATAGAAAAAATTGATATTAAAATACATCTATCACCGTATCCGCTTCAACAGGATGTCCCGTACAAAGCAATATACGTCCACTTTCAACCTCTCGATCAGTCAACACTTCATTATAAGTCATACGGACTTTCCCATGAGAACAGTTTGATATACAAGTACTGCACATACCCGACTTACAGGAATACGGGAGCTTAATTTTATGTTCTAAACCGACATCCAGAATAGATTTATTATAGGGGATATCCAACTGATAACACTCACCTTGAAAATTTAACGTAATCGAATAGGTGCTTTTATCAATCTCTTTTTCCGATTCATCATCATCGTCCTCTTCATTTTCAGGAAGCAAAAAAGTCTCACGCTTGATTTGAGACTCTTCAAAGCCCATACCCAGTAAAGTGAAACGACACAGATCCATATAGATGACCCGACCACAAGTGTAAAACAGAACATCCTGATGGTCAATTGGCAAATGACTTTTCAAAATTGAAAGAATATAATCTCTGTTCAAACGTGCTGTCATAAGATTTTTACTGTTGGAGTAAATCCATATAATCTCAAGACGATCTGGATATTTTACCGCCCATTCATGCAGTTCTTCTTTGAAAGGCGTTACCTCAGGAGAACTATTGCTATATATCAAGACAATTTTAGACTTAAGTTCCCGAACCAGTGCAGTTTTCATAATGGAAAACAACGGTGTAATGCCTATACCTGCAGCAAATAAAAATACTGTCCGTTCTTTATCACTAATAGGCTCATACGTAAAGAGTCCCTGTGGCTCTAGAGCATTCACGATATCTCCCTGTTTAATTTTATGATGCAAAAAACGAGAAATCTCCCCATTCTCAACTCGTTTTACGGTGATACTTAAAGGTTCATCAACATCTGGCGAACTATTGAAAGAATACGACCTTCTCACCTCTCTGTTACCAAATTCAAAAGATAAAGTCAAAAATTGACCAGCCTTATAAGTTGTAAACTCCCCTGATACTGGTTCAAAATTTATGGTTACATTATGATTTTCACGAGGAATGATGTTCGTAATTCTGAGCTTGTGCATAACCAAAGATAGTATTCACATTGAGTTTTATCAAATCATAAATAGCAATAGGCTATAGATCTTAAAAATATACTTTGACAAGACTTAAAACATATGAAACTACCTCCATCTAATTAGCACAGCAATATTGATAAAGCTCCAATTCGATATATCACACACTACTTTTACATTAGATGTATATGCTATCACCTCGGGGTATCATACAATTTAATTATTTAGATTTATTATAAATAATGTATATTTGTAATTAGGTATGATTATAAAGGCAAAGATAAAACAACATAATGAATGGCTATTTTGGGAAGAACTTCCTGAAATCAGTTCCATCAATACCATTTTATCAGAAAAGCATATTGCGATCAATAAAAGTCCGATCAATATCAGCACGTATCAGATCCTCAGCAGAGGTCTATTTATACTCTGTGCAGATATGCGTGTATCAGCACCGGTCGATATTATCTCCGAGATAGAGGGCGAAGCTGTAGTGAGTCAATTTATACTCAGCAAATCGGAATCTGCCCATGGATTTACTTTCAGTAAGCACAATATTCGTTACATTCCATCGCTGTATGAAGAGCACCCCATTGAGAGCAACCAGGACTTTCTATATTTTATGGTCATTATGACGCCAGAACTCTATCAGAATATGATCAGCATACATACGCCGCTACATTTGGAGTTCAAAGAGAAGATGAAGGAAAAAAAAGTAATCTCCATTGTCGAAGAAGATCTTTTTGTTACCACAGAAATGAAGGGAATCATTGATAGTATCCGGACCACGACAAATAAAAACGAATTGAAACAGATATTCGTCAATGCACGTGTACTGGAACTAATCATGCTACAATTTGAGCAATTCAGTTTTATCAGTGATAAGCTAACAGATCTTTTAAAGATAGAAGACGTCCAAAAATTGGAAGAAGCACAACGTATCCTTCGGAATAGTTTTGTTAATCCACCGACACACAAGCAATTATCAAAATTAGTACTATTAAATGAATTTAAACTTCGTAATGGCTTTAAACAACATTTCGGGACGACCATATACAATTACATCACCCGTATCCGTATGGAAGAAGCAAAGCGTCTAATTTTAAATGAAAACAAAAACATGTATGAGGTGAGTACGATTGTGGGTTTTAAACATCAGGCTAGTTTTACACATGCATTTAAAAAATATTACGGCTTACTCCCTTCAGAAATAAGCCGTTAATTTACTTTTAGACCTTTTCACCCTGCAACAACGCACGCCAAGATTCCAGTTCAGGAACACCCGGTTTTCGCTTTCCAAAAAATTGAACAATAAGATTTCCCTGCTTGTCGTAGACTTCAAGTGCATGAACAATACCATCCGTAGAAGGTTTTCTTACCAGCCAAATTTGATCGATAGCATCCATGTTAAGATGCAGATTAAATTGCGGATCCAATACATTAAACCAGTTATCCATCGTTACAAGTCTCGATATTAACCCCGAATGTATTTGAATGCAGCCTTTGTTACTCACAAAAACCATTACCGCAACTTGCTGTTCAGAAGCCTGATTTAAGATCTCCGTGAATCGGTCCAATGGCAGTTGCTCTGCAAAGCCTGCTGGGGCTAAACGTAACGCTTGTGTCCGCTGTAAACTGTATTTTCGTAGGATACCAAAAAATTCATGACTATCCTTCATATTTAACCAATCTGATTGAAAACTATCGATATCCATCTCCGAATCTGGGATGGAGATGTCGCTCAATATTGCAGGAATATTGATTGTAAAATAGGTTTGTTCTGTGGCACGATGCGCATTTACGAGTTCTTCATACACCGGAAGCGGATTAGAATCCTTGGTCAAATAAACTTTATGGACAGCCAACCCAGCTGTATCAAAGAACTGGATACTCCAAAGATCATTGACCTTTACAGCAAATGCATAGGCCCAATTCTGGATAAAAACACGTAGGTCAATATCCTCATTATGAAATAGGACGACATGTCCCTCATTGGAAGGCGTGGGATATGTACCTTTTCTTTCATGAACACATGCGTCGTTACGTGTCAGAGCCATTACGTGACCAAGACGGGGCAATTCTTGCAGAATAGCCCAGATATCATCTTTAAGTAACACCACATCAGCGGATAACTGTGTCAATAGAAGCTGTGCTTCACTTACATTCAATGCTTTTGCACAGTCGTAAATCCTTGCCTTAGGATGCTCCCTCTTATAATTTTCGTATTTTTCTTTTAATTCCATAGCCAATTCATATTTATAATTTGAATTAAATTTTGCTGCCGAATAGTGTACTGTACAGGTATGTACTGACGGTGTCAGCGTAGCCATATCCGTACTCACTTTTGTTTGTACACCAAATATAGCATATATATTTTCAGGCTTGAGCACTTCCATCGGAGTTCCCTCCCACCATTTCCGTCCCGATTTAAGCATCAATACACGATCTGCATACTGTGCTACAAGATTCAATTCATGTAGAATGGCAACAACACTAAATCCAACAGCAGTCAAAGCTTTCGCAATGGCTAATGTTTGATGTTGAAATTGAATATCCATACTTGCCACGGGTTCATCTAATAATAGCAAGACCTCCTTCTGGTCCCAGACTTGCGCCAATACCCGTGCAAAATGCACACGTTGCTGCTCTCCTCCCGACAATTGCTGTATTTTTCTATCTCCCAAATGTTCGACTTCACAGATACGCATGCATTCAGCTATAGCCAGTTCATGTTGCTCCTGAGAAGATTTCAAATGATAGCGCCCCATGCGCACGACTTCTTCAACCGTAAAGGCCATGGACATACTATTGGATTGATGCAGAAAAGCTCTTGCACAAGCCAGTTCCTTTAATGAATAAGAACGGAGCGATTTTCCTTTAAACCATATCGATCCTTTAGCAGGCTTTAGATCGGACGCCAACATACGCAACAACGATGTTTTTCCGGCTCCATTTGCCCCTACAATTGTGTAAAATTCGCCTTTTTGAATAGAGATATCAATATCCCTTAAAATAGGACGCCCTTTAATTTCGTATGATAGTGATTGTACTTGTAGCATAAACTAGATTTTATTCTTGTCTCTAATCAGGATAAATAAGAAAACTGGAGTTCCCAATAGTGCTGTAATAACCCCAATAGGAAGTTCCAATGGCTGAATAATTAAGCGCGAAAGCAGATCAGCAAGTGTGAGGACCAATGCTCCGGCAATACTTGATGCCACGAGCACGTAACGATTATCAACTCCACCAATCAACCGGATAGCATGCGGAACTAATAACCCCACGAAGCTGATAACTCCGGAAAATGCAACGGCTGCTCCTACTGCCAATGTTGAAAACAAAATAACAACAATTTTCAACCGGCTTGTATTGACTCCCATCATTTCAGCTTGAGATTCTCCTAGAGCAAAAACATTCAATTGTTTCGCAAAAAGAGGTAGGATAACTAAAGAAATCAAGACACAGGGATATAGTACTTTAATATTTTCCCATGATGCTCCCGCTAAACTGCCCAATGACCAAAAGGTGATGGAACGTAATTGTTGTTCAGTTGCTAAATAACTTAATAATCCTGTTAAGGCTCCTGCAAATGCATTCATAGCAACACCTGCTAAAAGCATGGTTGCAATATGAGATTTCCCATTGTTCATGGATATACGATAAACAATAAGCACTGTTAATGTTGCTCCTAAAAACGCGGCAAATGCCAGAACGTAATAACCCAGGCTTGCAGAAATCATAGGAAGTAACAAGCCTTCGAAAGAGATAACGAGTGCGGCAAAGAAAGAAGCACCTGAAGAAATTCCCATTAAGCCAGGTTCGGCTAATGGATTTCGAAATATACCTTGGATAGCTGCTCCACTGATTCCTAAAGCTGCACCAACTGCTATTCCCATCAAAATTCTAGGCAATCGTATTTGCTCCAAGACATTCACAGTCAGCTCATCTATACCTGATGAAGCTTTAAGACCTATCTTATGTAACAGTATAGAGCAAACATCCCAAAAGGAAACCGAAATCGATCCCATCCCTAATGAAAATATGACTACGATAATAAGTAATATGCTGAGTAGCGTGTAAATTAAGGTATTTTTCATTACAGCAACTATTTTCCAAATAATTTTTCGTGCAACTGCTGTATCGCCTGTGGTAAACGCATACTGAAACCATTTAACAAGGATGCATCCATAGCTATTACTCTTTTATTTTTACCTGCTGTAGTTAAGTTAACACCTGGTAACTTCAAAATAGCTTCTTTTCCTCCTAAACTGGACATCCCAAAATCAAATAACAAAATAACTTCCGGATTGGCTTGAACTAAGGCTTCTGTATTATATGTTTTGTATCCCGTAAAACCTTTCATCACATTTTGAGCACCGGCTAACTTGATTACCGCATCAACAGCAGTTCCTGAACCAGATACACTCATTGCTCCTGCCCCACGTGCATATACAAACATCATTTTAGTTGCTTTACTCGACTTCCCTTTCGCAATTGCAGACTTTAGATCTTTCGATAATTGATCTGCAACCTGATTTCCCTTTGTAGTAACATTTAGAGCTTGTCCTACTTTGCGAACCAATCCTGTTAATCCTGCCTCAGAAAATTCCTGTTTAAACAAAACACATGAAATATTCAAGGTCTTAAATTGCGCCAATACAGCCGCACTGACCTCTCCTTCAAAACCTAGTACGATATCTGGACGAAATGAAGCAATTCCTTCAGCCGTAATTGATCTGTTTTTGCTCACTTTAGGAATCTCTTTCACATAACTTGGATAATCGCTTGTCACATCAACAGCCACTAGATTAGCACCTAGCCCTAATGCATCAACAATTTCCGTCAAACTTCCACTTAAGGAAACAATTCTTTTTGGCATGTTGCCTTGTGCTATAGCTACTGTATAGCTAGACCATAAAATGATAATAAGCGCAAAATTATTTAATATTTTCTTCATATAATTTGTTCATTTATGAAGAACAAAAATGGGCTTATTTAAACTAATTACAAATAAAGGGTTCTGTTTGCAATACACTTACACTAATACACAGGAGTAGATATAAATCGCCTAAATACACTGGTAAGCAATAAATTAACTAAACAGTAGGGATCATTATGTCATTTAAATAATATCATATTGCACAAAAATTAATACGCTTTGCACAAATCAAAATACACAATGCATAAATAAACTTTGGCATTTTATGGAGATACTTGCATTATTATTTAGAATTATTACAAATAACTTTGAAGACAACACACTATCTATGCCTGCTATTTAGTTTTCTTTTTCTGATCGGGAAAAGTAATTCAGTGCTTGCACAACAGAATGCGCAATTTCAGGGGCTTATTGTGGATGAATTACAAAGACCGTTGGCAGATGTAAGTATTTTAATCGAACCAGACCGATCTACGACAAAAACAGATAATCGTGGAAATTTCATAGTCAAAAAATTATATGCCGGAATATATACTTATACTTTAAGTGCAATTGGATATGAAACCTTAACTGGCTCTATTGAGTTGATCGCAAAAGATAAGCAGCTACATCGCTTCCAGCTTCATAAATCGAATCAAGTTTTAGATGAAGCATTGGTTACGCAAGAGATTCAAAACCGTCCAACATTAATTGATCCTAAGAACTCTGCCATGCCGGTTACTATTATCGACAGGAAGGCAATTGAACTTATGGGGAGTAGACGTTTGGACGAAGTGTTAAAAGAACAGACAGGTATTGCCATTGTTAACAATACTGCTGGTGGTAACCGTTCTGTAGGTGTGCAGCTGCAGGGATTCTCTAGTGAATACGTCATGATCCTTATTGACGGACAGCCTATGCTTGGCAGAAGCTCCGGTAACTTTGACTTATCACGTATTTCGGTAACAAATATAGAACGTATAGAGATTATCAAAGGAGCTTCTTCTTGTCTTTATGGGAGTGATGCACTGGGAGGAGCGATCAATATCATTACCCGTTTAGGGAAAGTAACTCCTCAAATGCATGCAAATATTAACTATGGAAGCTTCAACGTATTGGATGCAACCTTAGAAGGTGAGACTTCCTTTAATAAAAATAGAGGAACAGCTTTACTATCTACGAATTACTACCGTACGGATGGTTTTAATACAAACAAAAAATTTCAGTCAAGCGGAACCACAGTCCCACCCTACCAAACTTTTTCCATCCAGGGAAAAGTAAGACATCAATTGAAAGATAATCAGCATTTCATTGGCGCTTCAGGGCGTTATAACTATCGCCAATCGGATATGCACCGTGGTTACGGACAAGATTTTAGCACGCTAGATCAGCAAAAAGAAACTGACATCAATGCTTCATTGTTCTACGATAGCCGTTGGAATGAGCGCTGGAAATCGCTTTCTACCTATTACGTATCGCATTATCAATCCGATAATAAAGTAACAGCAAAGCAAAACAATGCCAATTTGGCCTCAGACAATTTCACACAGATGGTGCATCGTCTGGAACAACAATTTGCTTATCAGTCAGAAGGCTTAAATGGGACTATGGGACTAGGTGGCGCTATAGAAGCTATGGATCTTGCTGAAAATTTTGACAACAAAAATCAGAAGAACTTCTTTTTATATTCCCAAGCGAATAAAACAATCGGAGAAAAAACCACTGTTGTTGCAGGATTGCGTTATGATCAGACAGACAATTACGGAGGACGATTAAACCCAAGTTTAGGTGTGACCTATCAATTACTGCCTCAGCTTGCTTTGAAAACAGGTATAGGAACTGGATTTAAAGCTCCTGACTTCAAGACCCGTTATCAGGTGTTTTACAACCCTGCTGCCAATTACTACGTGATCGGCAATGAAGTTTTAAACAGTACTCTGGATGAAATGGATGCCGCAGGACAAATTTCTGAACGTCGCAATTACATCATCAATCAACTTGATGGTAACTTAAAAGCCGAGCACAACACCTCAATCAATGCAGGTTTGATCTGGAAGCCGTTAACGAATACAACAGTAGAAGTCAATGTATTTCGTCATCAACTTAAAAATCAAATCAATAGTATACAGGTCGCCACGGGTATGCAAAACATGGCAATTTACTCGTATCAAAATTTACCAAAGTCAGTCAATAAAGGATTTGACATATCTCTTTCTACTCGGGTGTTAGAAAAAATCACAATCAATGCAGGCTATCAATATCTGATTGCGAAAGATATGAGTGTTGTTGACAGTATAGAGCAAGGGAATTGGCCATTTAATACCTTAAGAGATCCAAAGACCGGTGAGACGTTTAAACCAACATCAAAAGATTACTGGGGCTTAGAAAACAGATCAAGACATCAGTTCAACGTAGGTGCAATTTATCAAGCTCCTTGGAATCTGACAATAAATGCACGTGCCAATTACAGAGGGAAGTATGCATTTTCAGATGCAAATGGCAATCATTTTATTGATCGTTTTGACACATTTGTCAATCAGCATATTCTCTATAATGCAACTATTGAAAAAAAGTTTGACAAACTTCCTCTAACTGTCCGGGTTACTGGAGAAAACCTCGGAAACTATATTAATTATTTAATTCCAGGCCAAATTGGTCGAAGTGTATCCTTTGGCCTATCCTACAGATTAATAAAGTAAAAAGATGAAATTATCCATAAAAATACTCTTTTATAGTTGTATCGCAACAGTGTTTACTTCATGTTTTAAACCCAACATAGAGCCAGATATCTTAGCCGACGGAAAAAGTACGATCATAAAAGATCTTGCAGGTGATGTAAATGCTTATGTTGGAGCTGGTGTTGGTGGCGGAAACCCCAAAGAAACAAGAGACTTTTATACCTTCCTATTTCGGTTTTCAGATCAAAACCAGACCTGGTTAAAAAATCATACCGATTCGGTCACGAACTTTGCAAAAACAGATTGGGATCTTGCCTTTACAGGACAATACAATGGAACACTTTTTATTAATGATGGAACGATGGAAAATAATCCCGCCTACGGAAATCCATCAAGACATCGCATTGTACTGATTAAAAAGCCATATGACCAGGTCGATTCAGCTCCTGAGGATATTGAATTTGAAAACTCAAAGATAAACGCATTCGGTATTATTATGGATGCCGAGTCATCAGGCTGGTATGATTATAATATACAGCGTCACTTGGTACAAGCCATGCCTGACCGCACCTATGTCATCCGTTTAAGTAATGGGAAATATGTTAAGCTACAAATGATCAGTGTATATCAGGGTATTCACAATTTTACGCCTATTACTGACCTTTACTGGCCTGCCCCCTACTTTACTTTCCGATACTTCATACAAGAAGACGGAACAAAAAATTTAAAAACGAGTAATTTATAAAATTAATAAGCAAATATCATGTTAAACTTAAAAATCAAAGAAGCCACAAAAAATGGCCATCAAGAGTTAGAAAAAAATGTTATTTTTAAATTGAAGGCTATTGAAAATAACTTAGATTATGCAGACGTATTGAAATATTTCTATGCTTATTTCAATGCTGCAGAAGGAAACATTGAAGCGGCATTACCAGAAAGCTTAGCGTCTTACTATGCCACACGCAGAAATGCATCACATGTTGCCAAAGATATCATTGAACTTGGTGGTAGTTTAGAAAACTTACCTGAAGTTGTGTTACCAACGATCAGCACAAAAAACCAAGCGATCGGTGCTCTTTATGTACTAGAGGGGTCTATCATGGGCGGGCCACATATTGTCAAAATGCTTCAACATAGAGGTATTAATTCGGGATTTAACTTTTTTAATGGCTATGGTGACCAATCAATGGAAAAATGGGCGGAGTTTACTGCAATAATCAATGCAGAAGTTGCCGAAAATGACGAGCAAGAAGCTATCGATGCTGCATTAGCGACATTTGAAGCCTTTACCAATACCTTTAATTCAAAAGCAGTTGTCTCGTAATTTTAAATCCGTGTAATCATGAAATCATCACACAAATTAAAAAGTATCCTGTGTGTTAGTGCTATTGCACTGACCTCTTTTCAATTTACAGCTTGTAAAAAAGATAAAGTTGAAGATCCAATAGAAGAAGAAGTTTTCAAAACGGAAGGACTTAATGTTGCAGTACCAAGTGGTAAAACCATATTTTACGACTTAAAGAAACAAGAAGATGCGACAGAAAGCTCTTATACGTTAAAACTTTCAGGTATGTATGGGTCTCGTTTAGATTTGGGAAACCAAGGCTATCAAATGGGATATTTTGACTTGAAAAATACGAGTATCAAAGATATTAAGTTGACCAATACAGCAGACTTTAACCAATTGGATGTTAAAGAAACTAATTTTTTAACCATTGATGCATCCACTGCAGGAGAACCGGCAAACGGTCCAACTTGGATTATTTATGACTATAAAAATAATCATGCTGTATACCCGACTGCAGATCGTTATATTGTATTCTACAAAAAAGCAGACATCACAAGTGGTGCACAAACTGAAGTCATCATTATGCAAGCAGATAAAGTAACAGCCAAAGATGGAAATGCACGATACCAATTAAAATCGGAATCGCATGATATCAATATCCTTAAAGAAAAAGAGGTAAAAACAGGTACTGTTGCTGTTCCTTCTGGTAAGACAGCATTTTATGATGTGTTAAATGATAAAATTACAGAAACTGTCGAAACAAGTCTAGTAAATTTTTCTGGGTTGTCGGGTACTACGCTTAAGCCAAGTACAACAGCTTATAAATTTGGATATTTTGATTTAAAAGGAAAAAGCATTGAAGATATCAAGATCGCGAACTTAAAAGAACTTGATTTCAAAGAAGCAACATCATTAGGATTAGATGCGACTAGCATGGGGCAGCCGGTGACAGGCCCAATATGGGTGGTATACGCAGGTGCTCCTACACATGCTCTACATCCTACTGCTGATCGGTTTGTAGTATTATACAAAGGAACATCCTTATCTGAAAATCCAAATGAAGTCATCATCTTCAAAATAGATGAACTCGTTACTGCAGGGCGAGATGCAACCTTCAAATTGAAAATAAAACAGTTCATAAAATAGACCTAAAAGTCAATTTTATAATCGCACGAAGCATCTTGATTTGTATCAAGATGCTTTCTTATTTTTAGTACGATGTATGATATCTCCGTGGTATTCGATCTCTTTTTTGAAATCAATTGATTTCAGCATAATTTAGGAAAAATAAAAAAAATCTTAAATCTGATCATTTTACGCAACAACACAGACGTTCAAACTACTGCAAGCATATTGCTTACACTGCATTTTATTTCCCTATCCTACTCAACAATATAAATAAGCTATTTAAAAACAGCGCTACTTATTTCTTGTTTAATTGGAAAGTCCTACTATATTTGCCGTTCGATAATACTATTTACATCTCAAAGATCTACAACGTGCAGACTATGAACACTCTTGTGTTGATAAGAAGCTCAGACCTGTTTGAAAGGACATAATTAACTATTGATGAAACAAATCAAAGATATTACGACACTAGGATTCGCCTTATTTGCTATGTTTTTTGGAGCTGGAAACTTACTGCTTCCTCCATTTATTGGATTAAATGCAGCAGATCAATGGGACTGGGCAATAGTAGGTTTTGGACTTACAGGTATTTTACTTCCTCTGTTAGGCGTCTTATCGATCATCAATTCAGGTGAATCATTCAAAGATTTAGGTAATCGAACTCATCCTTATATAGCCACTATACTGGGTATTATCATCATGTTGGGTATAGGACCATTAATTGCTATTCCGAGAACAGCCGCAACTACTTTTGAAGTAGGTTTATTGCCTGCATTTCCAAACCTCTCTCCCATCTGGGGTTCAATACTATTTTTTGCGGTTACTTTTATCCTTTCGATCCGCCCTTCCAAAGTCGTGAATGTAATTGGAAATTTTCTGACACCGTTACTTTTGATTTTATTGATCGGTATGATCATCATGGGAATTTTGTTTCCTTTATCACCGAATACCGCACATCAGATAGAATCCATGCAAGCCTTTAAGCTTGGTTTCATAGAAGGATACCAAACATTAGATGTGTTGGCTTCTGTCATTTTTAGCAGTATTATTATCGCTGCGGCAAAAGCCAAAGGATATGAAAAACTTAAAGATAAAAATAGAATCGTCACGAGTGCAGGATGTCTAGCTACATTTTGTTTATTATTGATCTACGGTGGCTTAGTTTTTTTAGGAGCAAAATCTGGATATCCCTTATCTCCAGATGTAAAACGGGCAGAATTACTCCTGTTTATTTCGCATAAAATCTTTGGAAGTTATGGGGTGCTTGCCATTTCAGTCAGTATTGCTTTAGCGTGCCTAACTACTGCAATAGCTTTAACTTGCGCTGTAGGTACATTTTTCAGTCAGCTGTTTAATAATCGAATTACCTACGAGTGGATTGTCATTATTTGTTGTCTCTTTTCAGCAGTACTTGCCATAACCGGAGTAGAGTATATTATTCAAATTGCTTATCCATTTTTAGCATTCATCTACCCGATTGTCATTACCCTTGTACTTTATGTGTTGATTTTTGGACGTTTTATAAAGGCTAGATTACCCTATATAGGAGCTTTAGCAGGAACTACCCTATTTTCTACGATCTATCTGCTAGCAGGATTTGACATCCATATACGAGGTGCAGAAAAAGTGCTACAATCAGTTCCATTAGCCGGATATGAGTTATGGTGGGTAGTCCCCTCCATAATTGGATTTGCTATATTTTTAATATGCGAAAAATTAAAAGCTAAGCAATAATTACCTTTTATAATAAGGATACGTAGAAAATACAACTTAATTTAAATAGTCAAGCTGAGTCTAAAACAAAAGCATTTCACTAGGCTTTATTAAACTATTGGAAACTATATACAAAAAGCCCAACATAAAAATTACCACCTTCATAATGGTGGTATCGATAACATCAACACTTTATCACAATTAGTTAATAATAAAAGTTAATACAACTTGAGCTATTATATTACAATGTAATTTTATTAACATTAATAGACGATAAACACGATATTTATATTTTATAAAATATGCAAAAAGTCATGATTAGGTAACATTCTCGTTCTCTTCCAAAATTTCCCGCAATAAAGAATAATAAAACTAAAAAAACACGTTATATTACTACTATTAACTTAATAATAAAAGAATGCAAACACGTAGAAATTTCCTTCACAACACCGCTAAGGCAACATTGGCTGTCGCTGTATCGGGCAGTGTTTTAACTAATTTAGCACAAGCCGAACCTGCACGTAATCAAGCCGCTCCTCTTTCTTTTAGTCAAATCAAATTACCGTACGCGTATTCCGATCTGGAGCCAAATATTGATGCGTTAACAATGGAAATCCATTACACAAAGCATCATGCTGCATATATCAAAGCGATCAATGAAGCGATCGTTGCAGAAAACATTTCGGAATCATCAGAAGAACAATTACTAGCAAATATTTCTAAATATTCTGCTAAGGCTCGAAATAATGCTGGGGGAGCATGGAATCACAATTTCTTTTGGGAAAATTTATCCGCAAAGCAGACGGGACCTTCTGAGAAAACAATGCAACTGATTACTTCATCTTTCGGAAGCATGGAAAAATTCAAAGAACAGTTTGCAACGGCTGCAACTTCGAGATTTGGTTCTGGATGGGCATGGTTGATCTTAGACGAATCTGGTAAATTAAAAATTACATCTACAGCCAATCAAGACAATCCATTGATGGATGTAGTAGATCAAAGAGGAATTCCTGTTTTGGCTCTTGATGTATGGGAACATGCCTATTACCTACACTATCAAAATAAAAGAGCCGACTATATCAAAAACTGGTGGAATGTTGTGAATTGGAAAATAGTACACGAAAGACTTGCATAAACATATTACTATAAACTCAAAATGTCTTCCAAATTGGAAGACATTTCTTTATAGACTGAAAATTTACAGGATAACATAGGGATAGATTATCCTAAAATCTCTTTCAATTTATTCACTTGAAAATCAGCTAATTTTTGCAATGGACCAGATGCGATCATTTTCATCATCATATTCAGATCAGCATCAATCGTAAATGTTGCTATTGTTGCATCAGCTGCTATTGCTGACAAAGTCCACTTTAATGTAACATCAAAAGGAGCTTTTTCTGCTGGCACTAACTTTATTTCTTGGTCTACGATACGTTCCTCAACTTTCAAGACCAATTTAGCCATATTTTGGATTGTAAAGCGTGCCTCATCAGCAGTGGAAGACCAATTATAAATGTTTTCAGGCATCAATTGCTCATGATTATTTAAATCTGTTAAAAAAGTAAAAACCTCTTGAACTGACTTATCAATCGTTACATTATTCTGAATCGTTGTCATAAAAATTTTCTTTATTTATTAAACTGTCGGTGACCAAGTCGATGGATTTTTTCTCCAATCTTTCAATAGCTCGACATCTTCTTCAAAAATAAAACCATTTTCTGCCGCCACTTGAATAAGGGAATTGTAATCACAAAGACTGTGGAAGGTACATTTTGCATCAGCAAAATTCTTCGTAGCCTCGTCAAGACCGTACGTAAATATAGAGACTAGACCTACTACATTACATCCTGCTTCACGCAGCGCTTTTACGGCTACCAAACTACTTTTACCTGTAGAAACTAAATCTTCAACAACAACAACACGCTGACCGCTAACAACCTCACCTTCAATCATATTTTGACGACCGTGATCTTTAGCACTACTTCTCACATAAGAAAATGGTAAACCCAAATCTTGAGCAACTAAAACACCCTGTGGGATACCTGCAGTAGCGACACCAGAAATCATATCCACAGATCCAAATTCTTCTTGAATCAACTTTGAAAGCTTCTGACGAATATACGTACGGATTGCTGGATACGATAAAGTAATACGATTATCACAATAAATTGGAGACTTCCAACCCGATGCCCAAGTAAAAGGGTTTTTAGGTTGCAATTTTATTGCTTTAATTTGCAATAAGGATTCAGCAACTTTTTGTTCAACCTCATTTAAATTATTCATGTCGCAAATTTATAAAATTTATATGAACCAATCTGTGCTAATTTTGGCAGATTTCGTTCCTACGGGCATTAAAAACCCTCAAACAATTGATGTTCAAGATATTGAACTTGAAAAACTTTTTAAATTATCTGAACAAAATGACATTCCTAGATCATTTTTATATATACACAAGGATTGTGAATCGGTTTTTCAAAAAATAAAAGAAAAACATAAAATTATAAAAGCGGCTGGCGGTTTAGTTAAAAACGGCGAAGGAGACTATTTATTCATTTTTAGACTTGGTAAATGGGACCTTCCAAAAGGTAAAGTTGAAAGCCATGAAAAAATGAGAGAAGCTGCAGTAAGAGAAGTAGAAGAAGAGTGTGGTTTAAAAATAGATTATCTCGGAAAAAAAATACAGACCTCCTATCATACGTATTATCTGAGAAATGGCGAATTTGTTTTGAAACAAACAAACTGGTATGAAATGGGGGTCAATAAAGTCCCTAAGCTAGTACCACAACTGGAAGAAGATATCACACAGGCTGAATGGCTAGATGCAAAAAACCTAAAGAAAGTGAAACAAAACACCTATCCCATTATTGCGCATATATTGGAGGACAATTTATAAAATTTTAAATTCTATTGACATTAAGCTTAACTCGAATAGCTACCTTTAAAACATGGAAAATATAGCTGGAAAAAAAGCACTGGTTACAGGTGGTGCTCGTGGATTAGGCAAAGCAACGGCCCTTGCATTGGCAAAAGAAGGGGTACATGTTGCCATCACAGGGCGCAATGAAGAGCAATTAAAATTGACGGTTAACGAATTAAAAGATCTGGGTGTAGCGGCTACATATGCTGTTTTTGATATTTCAAACTTAACCGCTGTACAGCAAGCGATTGAACAATTAAACCAATCATTTGGACAGTTTGATATTGTGATTAACAATGCTGGTATAGCTTCATTTGGTTCTTTGATGGAGATGAGCCCGGATACATGGACAGATATAATCAATACCAATGTATTGGGTAGTTACTACGTCACAAAGGCAATACTTCCACAATTAATCCAAAAAAATGAAGGAGATATTATCTTTGTTTCATCCACAGCAGGATTGAATGGAGCGCCAACGACATCTGCCTATAGTGCATCTAAATTTGCTGTTATTGGCATGGCAGATTCGCTTATGCGCGAAGTTCGTAAACACAATATTCGAGTATGCACCTTGATGCCTAGTACCATTGCATCGGATATGTCCAAAGAATTAGGTTTGACAGACGGAAATCCTGAATCGGTATTACAACCTGAAGATTTTGCAGAATTGATTATTGCAAATTTGAAATTACCAAGAAGAGCGATGTTAAAATCTGCATCTTTATGGTCCACAAATCCATCATAAAAATTAAAGGAGCGCATGCTCCTTTTTTTATTTCATTTTTAATTTCTTTCGTATATGAGTATTTTATTTTCAAAATTAGACCTCAAACATATCACACTTAAAAACAGGCTAGTGGTTTCTCCAATGTGTCAATATTCTGCTATTGATGGTTTTGCCAACAATTGGCATCTCGTACACTTGGGCCAGTTTGCGACAGGTGGCGCCGCCGCAATTATCCAAGAAGCCACAGCGGTAACTCCAGAAGGTAGAATCAGCGCTGGAGATTTGGGTATTTGGAAAGATGAACACATCGAAAAATTTAAAGAAATCACGACCTTTATCAAAGAGCATAATGCCATTCCAGGCATTCAATTAGCACATGCGGGCCGTAAAGCTAGTACGGGAAAACCTTGGGAAAATCATTATCAAATTTCACCTGAGGCAGAAAATGGATGGCAAACAGTCGCACCCTCAGCTTTAGCATTTAGACCAGAAAAAGAAGTTGCTCCCCTACCACTATCTATTGACGAAATTAAAGAGACAATCGCTGACTTTAAAATCGCTGCTCGAAGAGCTGTTCAAGCCGGTTACGATATTATCGAGATTCATGCAGCACATGGTTATCTTATACATCAATTCCTATCCCCACTGTCCAATATCAGAACAGATCAATATGGAGGTTCATTTCAAAATAGAATATTATTTTTATTGGAGATCATTGATGCAATCCAACAGGAGCTTACCTCACAATCGCTATGGGTCAGAATCTCCGCCACAGATTGGGCTGCCGATGGTTGGGACTTGGAACAATCTATCGCGCTTGCACATGAATTAAAAAAATGCGGCGTGGAAGTGATAGACGTTTCTACAGGAGGGGCGGTTGTATATCAAAAAATAAATGCTCAGCCCGATTATCAACTTCCGTTTGCCGAAGCAATAAAGAAAGAAACAGGCATCACAACAGCCACTGTCGGACTTATAAAAGAAGCCGTTCATGCTGAACAGATCCTACAAGATAATAAAGCAGATATCATCATGATAGCGCGCGCTTTTTTAAAAAACCCACATCTTCCATTTCATTTTGCAGAAGTCTTAGGAGATAAAATAGATTGGCCATCACAATATGAACGTGCTAAATAAAACAATATGCCACTAAATTTACAGCAAGTACATCACATCGCTATCATTTGTAGTGATTATGAGCGATCTAAAAAGTTCTATACAGATATATTGGGATTGACTATTATTCAGGAAGTATATCGCGAGAGTCGAAATTCTTACAAATTAGACTTGGCTTTGAATGACAGCTATATTATCGAATTGTTTTCATTTACACACCCACCTCAACGAATTTCTAAACCCGAAGCTGTAGGTTTGAGGCACCTCGCCTTTGCCGTATCGGATATTGAAAAAGAAGTTCAGTTCTTAAAAAAGTTGCAAATTGCTGTAGAACCTATTCGTATAGACGAGTGGACACATAAAAAATTTACATTTTTTGAAGATCCAGATGGATTGCCTCTGGAACTCTACGAAATTTGATTCAATTAAGCTAGCTATACTTTAAAGCTAGCTTTTTTTATTTCTTTCAAAAAATTGCTCAATAATATTTAATATATTTCCCATATAAAATAATGTTTACCGAAGCAGAGATATCGATAAATTTGTTTTATATTATATGCAATTAGGTAAAACAAATTTATCTTAGTTTAGCAAATAAAGTACTTAATATTTACTTATTCTGAGGAGCCGACCATGAAGTATAAACAAATAAACAACAATTCGATTAACCAAATCATGTTGATAACGATCATTTTATTGATATGTATATTAATTTTCACAAATTTATCCTATTATTTACCGGGCTTTTTAGGTGCAGTAACACTTTACATCTTATTTAGAAATATATACCATACACTGACAGAGAAAAAAAGATGGAACAAATCAGCAGCAAGTATTTTTCTAATCAGTCTCTCTGTCATCTTTATCGTTTTCCCGCTGTGGGGATTGATCAATTACTTAATACCGCAGCTTGAACAACTTATTGTCAATCAAAAAGACATTCTTTCGAAATTTGATTCTGTAAAAGACTACATGCACAATAAACCGGTATTAAAAAATATAGATTTATCAGATGAAGCTATTCTCAATTCGCTCCAAAGATTGGCAAAATACATCCCCAATGTGCTGAATTCGGTTGCAGAAACCGTCGTTAATATCATTGTTGCTTTATTTGTACTTTATTTCATGCAGTACTATAGTAAGGAGATGGAATCAACAATTGGGCATGCGATCCCTTTTTCACAACAAAGTAAAACTGAACTTTGGAATGAAATAAGTATGATGGTCCGTTCAAATGCAATCGGAATTCCGATTCTAGGCATCTGTCAGGGGATCGTAGCCGGTATCGGTTATTGGATTTTTGGAGTCGATAGCCCCATTTTGCTAGGCATCGTCACAGCTATTTCGACCATTATACCCGTATTGGGTACCATGACTGTATATGTCCCTACAGCGATCTACCTACTCGCAATAGGATCTACCGGCAATGCGATTGGACTTGCTCTATATGGATTTATATTAATTGGCGGTATTGATAATGTGCTTCGTTTCACCATTCTAAGAAAATTAGGCGATGTACCACCATTAATTACCGTATTTGGTGTTTTATTGGGGTTAAACCTATTCGGGATGCTCGGACTTATATTTGGACCGTTGATCATTTCTTCTGTACGTGTATTACTAAAAGTATATAACAACGAATATGGCAAAGGACAACCAGCAATTATCGAATCAACATCCTTAAAAAACTTGGACAACGATCGTAATATCATCACCTAAACGGATCTAGATATACAGTACAATGTCATTATGAGCATTTTTAAAATTTAAATTCAATATTTTTTATAGTTTTGATAGATAATTGATACCATTACCATGAATAAAAAATTAATATTAGGCATATCAGGAATTTTAACAGCATCTATGCTTTTCTCCTGCAATTCAAATAACAAAACCCAAGAAGCAACAAAAACTGAAGCTCATGACGAACATGATGGTCACGACCATAGTGCACACGATCACAGTGCTCATGAAGCAGCTCCTGCTGCCATGGCAAAAGAAGCCGCTAAAATGCTTCCAGATTTCACTTTCTATCAGTTAAAATCAGGAATTAAAGTTACAAAATCAGATGTATCAAAAGATAAAAACACCGTATTTATCTTATTTGATCCAGGATGTAGCCATTGCCAACAGGAAGCTACAGAATTGGAAAAAAATAGAGAGAGACTCAAAGATATCAATATCTATTACGTTTCCATGAATGATCCGGCATTAGTATTGGGATTTTTCGACAACTTCGCTCCAAAACTATCCAAGATGGAAAATGTTGAAATTTTAGTAGACAAGAACCAAGAGTTTATTCAAAAAATACATGTTCCAGAGCAGTTTCCAGCTAATTATGTTTATGGTGCTGATGGTCAGTTAAAGGCGCAGTGGGAAGGTGACAAAAATGTAAATGAGGCAATTGCCGAATTTCATAAATAGTAGTCAATTATGCATATTGCTATAAATGGGTTTGGACGTATTGGAAGGAATACTTTACGTAACATTTTACTTCGCGGATTAGATGATTTAAAAGTTGTTGCGATCAATGATCTTACAGATACAAAAACATTAGCTCATCTTTTCAAGTATGATTCAGTTCACGGGCCATTCTTAGGTACAGTCGATTTTGATGAGCATCACCTTATTATCAATGATCAACGGATTTTGGTAACCAATGAAAAAAATCCGCAAAATCTTCCTTGGAAGATTTTAGATATTGATGTCGTATTGGAGTCAACAGGTCATTTTACAAGTAAAGAAAAAGCAAATTTACATGTACTAGCCGGTGCCAAGAAAGTAATCATTTCAGCACCATCCTCTGATAAAGATGTACCGACAATTGTATTAGGTATTAATGATAAAGAATTTGATTTAAACGTACCTATACTCTCCAATGCATCCTGCACGACAAACAATGTTGCTCCGCTGGTCAAAATATTAGATGAAAACTGGGGTATCAAGGACGGGTATATCACGACGGTCCATTCCATGACAGGTGATCAAAATCTGCATGATGCCCCCCATCGTGATCTTCGTAGAGCACGAGCAGCATCATCTTCTATTATTCCAACCACAACTGGTGCAGCTAAGGCAATTACCAACGTTTTTACTCATTTAGAAGGAAAATTAGGTGGTGCTGGTATACGTGTCCCTGTCCTAAATGGCTCTTTGACAGATTTCACCTGTACGTTGATACATCAACCGACAGTAACAGAAATCAATGCAAAATTTAAAGAAGCTGCAGAAGGTGAATTGAAAAATGTACTCTATTACACAGAAGACCCAATAGTCTCTGTTGATATTATCAACAATCCCTATTCCTGTGTATTTGATTCACAATTAACATCTATTGTAGGCGGGCTGGTTAAAGTTGTGGGATGGTATGATAATGAATTCGGTTATTCAAACCGACTTGTAGATCTTCTTGAAAAAATCAGTAAACTTTAAAATACGTATATCACATACTATTCAATATAAAAAGGGTCTCCATGGAGGCCCTTTTAACATAAACTATAAACAAACTAAACATTTAAAATTTATACGTCAATGTGGTCATAAAACTTCTTGGTGGAATCGGGTTCACACTGTAATTTTCATGAATATAATAATTGAAAGCATTATTAACATTAGACATTTTAGCTAAAATACTCCATTTTTTATACGTATAACCAGCAGAGATATCTACGGTTGTAAAAGGACTGACAGTAATTAAGCGGTCTAGACCATCTCTCACATTGATTTTCGTATTATTCCAGCCTGCATTTCTTCTTCCTGTATAAAATGCCGATACGCCCAATTTTAATCCTTTAGCACCACCATGTTGCAAAGTATAGAAGATCGTTCCATTAGCAGTATGTGCAGTTGTACCGACCAAACGAACATCTTCCTGATTACCAGAAACCTCAGTAACCTTTGGACTACCATTGACAACAGTAGTAATTTCTGTTATAGGACTCGTCTCTGTATAACGCATATAGTTATATGAATATCCAGCTAAGATGTCCAATCCTGGCAATATAGAACCCGTTACATCAAGCTCAACACCATCCGAAGCCGTTTTACCAGAAAACTCTTTCATATTAGTATCTCCGTTACTTGTTCCATCAGGTTTAACCAACAATTGCTGTGCAAATCTATTGTTGTTGATCCGGTATACCGATGCATTCGCAGTCAAACGTCCGTTGAAAAAATCGTTTTTAATACCTGCCTCGTACTGATCTATAGTCGAAGGGCCCATTGGTCTATAATCCACATCATAGCCCGCATTGGATGTAAAGTTATTCGCGTAAGTCACATAAATACTCGAAGTTGGGATCGGTTGGAAGATCAATCCAAATTTTGGAGACCAAGCTTGATCAACTTTTGCGCCCAATTCCTTTTGGTTAGCATCCAAATTTTTAATATCTTCAGTTACATCAGTAGCATAGGTATATTTTTCAGCATAAGGCGTTCTTTGGTATGTATATCGTAAACCCGCAAGTACCTTAAATTTGTCTGTAACCTCAATTAGATCTTGTAAAAACACACCATAACGGTAGATATTAGTCGTTGTTCTGGTTAAATATTCTGCTCCTGGCATATCTGTTCTAACCCCAGTCTGCATCACTGCAGGAACTGTAACTTTAGGATTTGCTAGATTATTTTCAAAATGACTAGGAATATAAGTATATACTGTTGATGCCGGATCAAAAACATTTATATTATCGTAAACCGATCCTGGCATGATGACAGGCAATCCTTTTTGATCGTAAGTGACTGTCTTGATATTTAAAGTATTATCAATACGATATGCATAAGCCTTTGTATTGGACTGATCAGCATCAGCACCTACCAAAATTTTATGCTTAATGCCACCTGTATTTACCGTACCAGTCAAATTTAACTGCTGATTGAAAGTAAGCTCATCCGATTTTGAGCGCGTCAGATTTCGAGCAGCAATACCATTGGCAGCAGCTTGAATTCTATCTGAGCCATAATAATCACGGCCATAGCTTTGGTAACTCGCTATTGCATTTAACTTCCAGTTATCATTAAATTGATGATTCAAATTAATCTGACCATTACTCGTATTTGTTTTATTATATGCCCAAAGCGTATTTAAAAAGGTATGACGACCTACATCTTTGTTAAGCTTTCCATCCACTGATCCAATACCAAAATCAGGTGTATAATCACTTTTTAGATAGTCAAACATCAAGTTGATATCCGTACGATCATTGATTTTATATAAAATAGAAGGATTTACATATAACCTTTCAGAAGTGACATGATCCCTGAAGCTGCCAGATTTTTCATAAGTACCGATCACACGGAAAGCTAATTTATCGGATATAGGTCCATACACATCAACTGTCGGTTTATAAAAATCATAACTACCGACACGTACCGAAGCCTCTCCACCATACTCAAATTTCGGCTTTTTGGTCACTAAATTGACAACAGCACCACCGGTAACACCACCATATAGCAATGCAGCACTTCCCTTCAAAATCTCCACAGACTCCAATGTACTGGCCTCAATAGAGCCTCCATTATTGGTACGTGCCCCATTTTTAAAGATATTATTTGCACCAAGACTATAACCACGTGCATAGAAATTTTCATTAACACCACCCCTATTTGCTCCCATGGCTATTCCATTGGCATTTTTTAAGGCATCACTAAGCCGATTCACTTGCTGATCTCTGATCACCTGCTCGTTTATAATCTGAACACTCTGTGGTAGATCTTTATCAGCAATTCCAGCTTTCCCAACACTGACTGTCTGATTATTATGTGAATTATACCCGCGAACGTCCACGATATCCAATTTCGAATCGCTGCTATCCCCTACCAAGTTGATAGGTTGCGAACTACCATTGACAACTTTTATACGCTCTTCATCAATGACATTACCCAAACTTTTAACGATGATAGTATAAGATCCATCAGGTAACGAAGAAAAAGAAAATGATCCATTGCGATCAGTTGCTGTTGACTTCCCTAATTCTTTAACAGTTATCGTCGCAGCTTCAATTGGAGCCCCAGATTTATTTTTTAGTTTTCCGTGAATTCCACTGTGCTGTGCAATTCCTTCTAATTGTATCCCCCCGACTAATCCTAAGCTTAATACTAAGCCGAGAAATGACTTTTTCATAGTGTATGATAATAAGATAAATTTTATTTCGGATGCAAACTTACAATCTTTTTTTCAATCTATTTAGATTTATTTTAAATAAATATAAAATTATTTTGAAACCAAAAACAAACACACAATCACCTTAAAAACAACATGTTGATACTATTTTTCAAAACAAAATTCAAATAGACTTTTTCATCTGTTTGACAAAAGATTTTAAAAAAAAAGTGAGCAAACCAACATAAAAGAAGAAAAGAAAATACAGCTAGAGTATGCAATAAGACTACACAAAAATGCAAACTAATGCAACTATATTTATTAATTATTTATACCTTTCGATACTAATCCATAAATCATGAAAAAATTCTTATTCATTCTTATAC
This sequence comes from Sphingobacterium sp. MAE, assembly GCF_056711605.1. Taxonomy (NCBI): domain Bacteria; kingdom Pseudomonadati; phylum Bacteroidota; class Sphingobacteriia; order Sphingobacteriales; family Sphingobacteriaceae; genus Sphingobacterium; species Sphingobacterium sp. MAE. The sequence continues at coordinate 3,245,170 of NZ_CM160044.1, forward strand.
TCGGAGCCTTCTGTTGCAGTCAAGTAAGCCGAGCTCAACCAACTGTTATTGATAAAAAAATAACCGATATCATGCAAAAATATCAGGCTATTGGCCTATCAGTTGCTGTCATAAAAAACAATAAATTAATATTTTCGAATTCCTACGGACTTAAAAACATAGAAGAGAATCAAGCCTTACAAAATGATGATATATTTAGAATAGCATCAATTTCCAAATCATTTTCGGCAACAGCCATTATGCAATTGATCGAGCAAAAGAAATGTCACCTGGATGATGATTTCAGTGATTTGATTGGATTCAAAATTAGAAACCCTAATTTTCCAAACACGAAAATTACATTACGAATGATACTTTCGCATACCTCAAGTATCAATGATAAAAATGGATACTTTGACTTAGAAGTCATCAATCCTACGCATTCAGATCAATACATAAACTCGTATAGCAACTATGAGCCAGGGACAAAATATGCATACTGCAACCTCAATTTTAATATGATTGGAGCAGTGATTGAACGTTTATCCGGACAAAGATTTGATTTATATATCAAAGAACATATCCTAGATCCTTTGCAATTGTATGCAGGTTATTGTGTTGACTCCTTAGATAAAAACAAGTTTGTCACACTTTATGAATATGACCATGATAAAAGTGGATTCCGTCCCCAAACCAGTGCCTATAATCCGCGATCATTAGAAATCAAAAATTACACATTAGGCCATTCCACTCCCGTCTTCTCTCCTACTGGAGGAATGAAAATTTCAGCCGTTGATCTAGCGAAGTATATGGGTATGCACATGAATTATGGTAAAGGATTTAATGGTCAGCAGATCATCAAAAAAAGCAGTTCAAAAATCATGCAGACCCCCATTACATCTGATGAAGGCTATGGACTAGCACTCAGGTCAACTGACCAATTAGTTCCGCATAAAACGTTGATCGGACATACAGGTTCTGCATACGGTCTTTATAGCGCTATGTTTTTTGATCCCCGAGCAAAATTTGGAATAGTAGTCATCACCAATGGTTGCCGTGTCCCCGAGTACACCGATTTCAATCCATTTTTAAAGGATTGTATCCAATTGATTTATCAAGAAATGATTGAAAATTAATCGTTATACGATCTTGTCATTGATGCCTCTATTTTACTGATCAAAACTAGTATATTCGTATAAGATACATAAAAAGAAAAAATTATGCAGTTATATACGATTGAAACTCAAAACTTCAAATTAGATGGTGGAGCTATGTTTGGTGTAGTACCTAAATCCATATGGCATAAAACAAATCCCGCCGATTCCAATAATATGTGTACTTGGACCAATCGTTTACTGTTGATAGAAGATGGCGCAAAGTTAATACTTGTTGATACAGGATTGGGCGACAAGCAATCTGAAAAATTTTTTGGACACTACTATATACACGGAGACAATAGCATAGATAAATCATTAGCAAAACATGGTTTCAATAGAGAAGATATCACGGATGTAATCTTGACACACCTGCATTTTGATCATTGTGGTGGCGCCATTGCACGTCAAGGAGATAAATTACGTCCTTCATTTACTAATGCTAATTATTGGAGCAATGCAGCACATTGGGATTGGGCGATTCATCCAAATCCAAGAGAAAAGGCTTCTTTTTTGGAGGAAAATATAATACCTATACAAGAAAGTGGTCAACTAAAATTTATTGAAAAAGAGAGCAGCCCATTTGGTCCAAATATTCAGATCAGGTATGCTCACGGACATACCGAATCCATGATGTTGCCCCAAATTCAATATAAAAATAAAACAATCTTGTATATGGCAGATTTACTTCCTTCGGTAGGACATATTCCCCTTCCCTACGTCATGAGCTATGACATAAGACCGCTCACTACCATGGAAGAAAGGAATAACTACTGGCAAGAGATAGTAGATCGAGAATACATCCTTTTCTTAGAACATGATGCGGTCAATGCTTGTTGTACTTTACAGCATACAGAAAAAGGAATAAGACTAAAAGAAAGTTTTCAGCTTTCAGATATTTAATGTAAAAAAAGCGGATGACAATCATCCGCTTTTAAAATTTAGAATTTGAAACCAAGCACCCAATAGTTCTCAAAGAACCATATCGACTGACTTGCCTTATCAATATTGTTTCTCCCCGTAGTACGGATATTATTAAGATCTGTCCACCCGGTTTTAAAACTTGTTTGCAAATACATCCACTTCAAAAAGTGATATTGCAAACCAACTTTTGCTGCAGCACCATAACCAGCAATATTCCAAAAGTTATTCTCTCCTACTCCAAATAATCGAACATCAGTTCTTGGCACTAGCAGCCCAAGTTCAGCACCTGTTTCCATTGACAAATAAGATTTCCCAGTTCTAGAAACCCAGATATCGTCATGTCTTTCCAAGGCAACAGAAGCAAAATTATATCCATCTGTATGTTCAAATTTCAGTACCGAATCCACTAAAGTAACCTGCTCACCATTGTAAGTTCCGGCCATACCACCAGTTGGAATGCCAGGTTCAGAAATTTCAGGACTGATATGTCCCTTAATTCGTACCGTCTGTGGAATATCCACCACATATTTCATATGGTCCCAGCCCAATGATATCGAATAATTATCTTTGATAAAATACCCAAAATGGAAATTGAATTGAGGGATAGAAATTGTAGCAGGGTTAATATAGGTCATCGACAATTTAGTCGGTCTATCCGATGCTTTTACATCCAATAAAGTAAAATCATATCCCGTACCCTTAAACCGAATATCACTTTTGGCATAAGATGAAAAGTTATATCCCCAGTGAAAATAAAACTTGCCTTTGTTGCTTTCCGTACGCGAATATTTCGGATTGAATATACTTTTAGCGATTGGTTTTGCAGGTAATTCACTACTATGATCTTGTGCAAATAAAGAAGAAGCAGACACTGTTAGCACACTTAAGGCCAATAAAAATTTATTCATATTGTTTGTCAATAAAAAACCCGGCACAAAAGTACCGGGTTATATTTAGATAAGCAAAATAATTACTTTATTTTACTTGATTTTTACGAATAATGTTCAAAGCACCACCCTCTTTAAACCACTCAATTTGTTGAGCATTGTAAGTGTGGTTTGCTAAAATTTGATCTTCCGTTCCGTCCGCGTGGTGAAGGACCAGAGTAAGTGGCTGTCCAGGAGTAAAAGTTGTCAATCCTAAGATGTCGATTACATCGTCCTCTTGGATCTTATCATAATCATCCTTATCAGCAAAAGTCAAACCTAACATGCCTTGTTTCTTCAAGTTCGTCTCATGGATACGAGCAAAAGATTTCACTAACACCGCACGAACGCCCAAGTGACGAGGCTCCATAGCAGCATGCTCTCGAGAAGAACCTTCTCCATAGTTTTCGTCACCAACTACGATCGATCCGATACCAGCAGCTTTATAAGCACGTTGTGTCGCAGGAACAGGACCATATTCACCAGTCAATTGATTTTTAACCGAATCTGTTTTTTCATTGAAGTAATTAACAGCGCCGATCAACATATTGTTGGAGATATTATCCAGATGACCACGGTATTTCAACCAAGGGCCAGCCATAGAAATATGGTCAGTAGTACATTTACCTTTAGCCTTAATCAATAATCTTAAACCTTTCAGGTCAGTACCTTCCCAAGCAGCAAAAGGCTCTAATAATTGCAGACGGTCAGAATTAGGATCTACATCAATTGCGACAGCAGAACCATCTTCAGCAGGAGCTTGATATCCAGCATCCTCTACTGCAAATCCTTTTTCAGGCAATTCATCACCAGTAGGAGGATCCAGCTTAACCTGCTCACCGTTAGCATTAGTCAACGTGTCTGTCAAAGGGTTGAAGCCCAAATCACCCGAAATTGCAATTGCTGCAACGATCTCAGGAGAAGCTACGAAAGCAAATGTATTCGGGTTACCATCCGCACGTTTTGCAAAATTACGGTTGAATGAGTGGACGATTGTATTTTTCTCTTGCTTTTCAGCACCTACACGATCCCACATACCAATACATGGACCGCAAGCATTTGTAAAGATGGTTGCATTCAGATCTTCGAAAGTTTTCAATAAACCGTCACGATCAGCAGTATAACGAACTTGCTCAGAACCCGGATTGATACCAAATTCTGCCTTCGTTACTAAACCTTTATCAACCGCTTGTTTAGCGATAGAAGCAGCACGTGACAAATCTTCATAAGAAGAGTTTGTACATGAACCGATCAATCCCCACTCCACTTTTGTAGGCCAACCATTTTTAGCAGCCTCTTCACGCATACGTGAAACTGGTGTGTATAGATCTGGTGTAAAAGGACCATTTAATGAAGGCTCGAGTTCAGATAAATTAATCTCAATAAGTTGATCAAAATATAATTCCGGGTTTGCGTATACTTCAGCATCGGCAGTTAAGTGTTCCTTAACAGCATTTGCCGCATCAGCAACATCAGCACGACCAGTAGCACGTAAATAACGCTCCATCGACTCATCATATCCAAATGTAGAGGTCGTTGCACCAATTTCAGCACCCATATTACAGATTGTACCTTTACCAGTACAAGACATAGATTGAGCACCCTCACCGAAATATTCTACAACAGCACCAGTACCACCTTTTACAGTTAAGATACCCGCAACTTTTAAGATCACATCTTTAGGCGAAGTCCAGCCACTTAATTTACCTGTTAATTTAACACCAATTAATTTAGGAAATTTAAGTTCCCAAGGTAGACCAGCCATGACATCACATGCATCTGCACCACCAACCCCAATAGCCAACATACCTAGACCACCAGCATTAACCGTATGTGAATCTGTACCGATCATCATACCGCCAGGGAAAGCATAGTTTTCTAAAACGACTTGGTGAATAATACCCGCTCCTGGTTTCCAGAAACCGATACCATATTTATTTGCCACAGAACCTAAAAAATTAAATACTTCTTTTGATTCTGTATTCGCTCTTTGCAAATCTACTTGAGCACCTTCTTTCGCTTGAATCAAGTGATCACAGTGTACTGTTGATGGAACAGCCGCTTGAGGACGACCCGCTTGCATAAATTGCAATAGTGCCATTTGTGCAGTCGCATCTTGCATTGCTACACGATCTGGAGCAAAATCAACATAAGATACACCTCTATCGTATGTTTCAGTTGCATTTCCATCCCATAAGTGAGTATATAAAATTTTCTCAGATAGGGTTAAAGGTTTATTAACCAAGCTACGAGCAGCGTTTACACGCTCCTCATAACGGTTATATACCTTTTTAATCATTTCTATATCAAAAGCCATATATTTCTAATTTTATGATACTTATATAAGTTATTTACTCAAACTCCAGTATTAGTTTTTACTTTGTCGAAATAGGCGAAAATTTGGTTAAGTTGATACCTTCAACAGCAGCTTTATACTCTTGCATGTTTGGAATTCTACCTAAGATAGCAGAAAGCACAACCACTGGAGTAGACGCTAATAAAGATTCACCTTTTTTACCATCTCGATCTTCAACTACACGACCTTGGAAAAGACGAGTAGAAGTAGCCATTACCGTATCACCTTTTGCTGCTTTTTCTTGGTTACCCATACATAGATTACACCCCGGACGCTCTAAATACATGATATTTTCGTACTCAGTACGTGCTGTACTTTTTGGTAAAATATCACTGAATTCAAAACCAGAATATTTCTGCAAATATTCCCAGTCGCCTTCTGCTTTCAATTCATCTATGATGTTGTAAGTAGGAGCTGCAACAACCAATGGTGCATTAAACTTAACAACACCAAGTTGTTTCTCGACGTTCTTCAGCATTTGAGAAACGATTTTTAAATCGTCTTTGTGTACCATACAAGAACCTACAAAACCTAAATCCACTTTTTTGTCACCGCCATAGTAAGAAAGCTCTCTAATAGCATCATGCGTATAACGTTTTGAAACGTCCACATTGTTGACATCAGGATCAGCAATCATCGGTTCATCAATAATATCAAGATCGATCACCACTTCAGCATAATATTTTGCATTTGCATCTGGAGTCAAAGCAGGTTTTACACCCGTTTTAATTTCCTCGATACGTTTGTTAGCTTTATCGATTAATCCTTGTAATACTTGATTTTTATTTTCCATACCCTTATCAATCATGATTTGGATACGGCTCTTAGCAATTTCTAGTGATTGAATTAACGTCTCATCTTGGGAAATACAGATAGAAGCTTTTGCTTTCATTTCTGCAGTCCAATCCGTAAATGTAAACGCCTGATCGGCAAGTAGTGTACCGATATGAACCTCGATGATTCTACCCTGGAATACATTCTCTCCACCAAATTGCTGTAACATCTGAGATTGTGTCGCATGAACCACATCACGGAAATCCATGTGCTGTTTCATACTCCCTTTAAATGTTACTTTTACAGATTCTGGAATCGGCATCGAAGCTTCACCAGTAGCTAATGCCAAGGCAACAGTTCCCGAATCAGCTCCAAAAGCTACACCTTTGGACATACGCGTATGCGAGTCGCCACCAATGATGATCGCCCACTCATCAATCGTAATATCATTTAATACCTTGTGGATAACATCGGTCATAGCATGGTATTCTCCTTTTGGATCACGCGCTGTAATCAATCCGAAGTCATTCATAAACTTCATCAATTTAGGAATATTAGCCTGCGCTTTTTTATCCCATACAGATGCCGTATGACAACCTGATTGATAAGCACCGTCTACTGTTGGAGAAATGACCTTTGCAGCCATCGCTTCTAACTCTTGAGCAGTCATTAAACCTGTTGTATCTTGAGAACCTACAATATTCACCTTAACACGAACATCAGAACCAGCATGTAATACTTTTCCTGGAGTTGTACCGACAGCATTTTTATTGAAGATTTTCTCTACAGCAGTTAAACCTTGGTTTTCAATAGAAATCTCTTTAGAAGGAGCAAATACTCTTGGAATTTCAATACCTAATACCCCAGCCGCAAATGTTTGGATTTTCTTACCAAATACAATAGCATAAGAACCACCTGCTTTGATAAACTCTCTTTTCTGAGGAGTAAGAGATTTAGAAATGTCGATTAACTCTTGATCTCCATGATATAATTTTTCAGTTTTAGTATTGATCGTAAGAACAGTACCTGTAGCAACTGAATATACTTGCTCTAAAATGGGCTCATTATTTTCGTTACGAATAACCTCACCATTTGCATCTACTTTTTTCTTCCAATTCTGAAGATCAATTCCAATACCACCTGTCACATCTACCGTAGTCAAGAAAATTGGAGAAATACCATTAGTACCTCCCACAATTGGAGCAATGTTAACAAATGGAATATAAGGACTAGCTTGTTTACCTGTCCACAATGCCACATTATTTACACCTGACATTCTAGAAGACCCCACTCCCATAGTACCTTTTTCAGCAATCAACATCACACTAGCATCTGGGTGCTGTGCCTGTAAAGCTTTAATCTGTTGTTGTGCCTCTGGAGTGATCATACATTGACCATGTAGCTCACGATCCGAGCGCGAATGCGCCTGGTTACCTGGAGATAACAGATCCGTAGAAATATCACCTTCACCAGCGATAAAAGTAACCACCTTTATTTCTTCTGGCAATTCAGGTAGTTTTGTAAAAAATTCAGCTTGAGCATAACTCTCTAGAATTTCTTTTGCAATGACGTTACCGTTAGTAAAAGCATTTTTCAGACGCGTAGTATCCGCCTCATAAAGAAAAACTTGTGTTTTAAGAACTTCAGCAGCCTGCTTCGCAATAGCTACGTCATCCCCTAACGCCAAATCCAAAAGTACTTCGATAGAAGGACCACCTTTCATATGAGATAATAACTCAAATGCAAAAGTTGGTGTAATTTCTGCGACTACCTCTTTTCCCAGAATAATTTCTTTTAAGAATATTGCTTTTACACCAGCTGCACTAGTCGTGCCAGACAGGGTATTGTAAATAAACAAGTTCAGAGAATCAGCTCTATTTTCGTTATTTAAATCTTTAATTTGAGCAATAACCTCACTTAATAATTCTGCTCCATCAATTGGTTTAGGATTTAATCCTTGACCTTTTCGTTCTACAACCTCTTGTACGTAATCGTTGTAAATACTCATAGTTTATAAATCTTTTATATGTTAAAGGCTGTTCAAAAAAATACACATTGCAGTTTTCCAATACAGCCACAAGTTTAATAAATTAAGCCAAAAAAAACATCATGCTATACAAGACACCGTGACACTAAGATTAACTTTACACTTTATTGGTTTTAAGGATCTATTTCTCGATAAAATCAATGCTGAAATGTGAGCACAAAAATACTAAAAATCAATAGTTAATAGCTATCATTACCATTTATTCACTCAATTTGGAAATATTCTAAACAAGAATTATTTTCCATAATAAAATAAAATAAAGCCCTAACATACAATTATTTGCAGACGATTTTCATCAAATAAACAGCAATTCATATCAGTATATTTTGACGCTGATATTAAATATGATCGTAGCAAAGGGTATAAAAAAGGGGAAAACCATGTCTGATTTCCCCCTTTTTTATACCCTTTTATTTTGATTAAATATTTTGTAACTGAATATCAACCGCTTTTAAGTCTGCTATAGACTGCGTTGGATCAGCAGCTGCAAAAACCGAGCTACCGGCAACCAACACATCAGCACCAGCCTGAAGCAACGCAGCAGCATTACCTACACCAACCCCACCATCGATTTCGATTAACAAGCCATCATTCACACCCGCTGCCATAGCACGCAATTGTTTTACTTTAGTATACGTATGCTGAATAAATTTTTGACCTCCAAAACCAGGATTAACAGACATTAAACAGACCAAATCTAAGTCAGCAATAACGTCTGCCAACAAAGAAACCGGAGTATGTGGATTTAATGCTACCCCCGCCTTACATCCCAACTCCTTAATCGCCGCTAAAGTACGGTGCAAATGCGTACATGCTTCGTAATGTACGGTAATCACCGCAGCTCCCGAATCCTTGCACACCTGTAAATAACGATCTGGATCTACAATCATTAAATGTACATCTAACGGTTTTGTAGCATGTTTTGCAATTGCTTGCATGACCGGAAAACCAAAAGAAATATTTGGCACAAATACGCCATCCATGATATCAATATGAAACCAATCGGCCTCACTATTGTTTACCATTATAATATCATCGTATAATTTAGCGAAATCCGCTGCCAAAACTGAAGGTGCAATAAGATGCTTTTTACTTGACATGAGTCTTTGATTTGTTTTCACAAAGATAATTAAGTCTTGCGGAAGCCTCGAATTTAAATCAAAAAAATTAAATATAGCCCCGATTGCTATGGATAAAGAACTTAATAATAGGACATTTTTAAGTACATTTGCTTGAGTAATTCTTTATTATCCAACAACAATTCAATTCCGTGAGTAGATTAAAAATTAAATATAATCGCGAATCCGACAACAATCTTAACCTCATTCGTAAGATCAGTTTAATATTGGCGACCATTATTCTTATTTGTATATTCCTTCCCAAGCAAGCACGCTTTCGTTACGAATTTCAGAAAGGAAAAGTGTGGGATCATGAAAATTTAATTTCCCCCTATAATTTTGCTATTCTTAAAACACAAGAAGAATTAAATGAGGATAAAAAAAATATCCTCAAAACCATTCAACCTATCTACGATGTCAATTCGACCATCAGTAGAGAACAGATTGATCAATTTGAAACGGATTTAGCTGAAAGATGGCAAACCAATAAATTGGATACGACCCCTCAAAAAATCCAAGACTATAGAGCAGTAGGTAATGCGATATTATCACATCTCTATGATCGTGGTATTTTATCCCTTAATAATCGATTTCAAAATCGAAATGACGACAAAAGTCCCGCTGCAAAACAGTATAATTTTACCCTGATCCAAGACAAAGTAGCCACTCAAAAAAATACAGCCGACTGTTACACCATAGAATCATCCTATGAATATGCAAATTCAGTCCTCAACAATTCGTCCAAGATCGTCTACAAAAAGTGGCTATTAGAAACCTTAAAAAACTACATTACGCTCAATTACGTCTACAACGATCAACAAACAGAACGACTAGAACAAACAGCTTTAGCCAATATTTCCTCTACTCGGGGGGTGGTACAAAAAGGCGAGCTTATAGCCGAGAAGGATAAGATTATCAGCAATGAAACCTACCAAAAGTTAGAATCACTTCGTAAGATCTACGAAGACGAAGGTAAAATATCAGGTAACCAAACCTATGTTACCTTAGGTCAGTTTTTGATTATTTCATTAGCATTATCCATCTTATTGGTATTTCTCTATCTGTTCCGAAAAGATATCTACTACAACAACCGCCTACTTTCGATTATTATGATTGTGATCATCGGGATGCTCGGTGCGTTATCGTGGGCGATTAAAATTAAGATTCCCAATTTATACTATATCCCCTTTTGCTCCGTACCGATCATCATCCGAATTCTATTTGACTCAAGAGTAGCTTTAAACATCCATCTACTCATGGTATTGCTAGCCGCTTTATTCGTTCCCAATTCATATGAATTTGTTTTTTTACAATTTATGGCCGGTATAGTTGCGATCTATAGCATCAAAACTCTAGTTAAGAGAGAGCAGTTCTTTATTTCATCTGCGATTATACTCGCCACTTACCTCATTGCCTATTTTGGTCTTCTTCTCACACGAAATGGTTCCCTGAGTACGATCAATATCATGGACGTCATACCTTTTGTTGTCAGTGTCATGATTACCTTAATGGCATATCCATTGGTATACGCATTTGAGAAACTCTTTGGCATTGTTTCGGATTTAACGCTCATGGAACTTACCAATAGTAATTCCAAACTACTACGAGAACTATCCTTTAAAGCACCAGGGACTTTCCAGCATTCGCTTCAAGTCGCTAATTTAGCGGAAGCTGCTATTTATAGAATAGGCGGAAATCCCCTACTCGTACGTGCAGGAGCATTATATCATGATATCGGAAAAATAACAAACCCACAGTTTTTTATTGAAAATCAAAAAACAGAAAAGAATCCACATGATGAGCTATCTCCAGAACAGAGTGCGCAAATTATTATTTCCCATGTCATCAAAGGAGTTGAAATAGCAAAGAGAAATCAACTTCCTGATGTGATTATCGATTTCATCAAAACACACCACGGTACCACAAAAGTCGATTACTTCTATAATTTATTTATCAAGAACAATCCGGACAAACTTGTTGACGAATCGTTGTATCAATATCCAGGGCCAATTCCTTATTCCAAAGAAACGGCAGTACTCATGATGGCCGATTCTGTAGAAGCAGCCTCTAGAGCCCTTAAAGAGCACACAGAAGAGTCGATCAATACACTAGTTGATAAGATCATTGAACACAAATTAAAATTAAATCAATTTGCAAATAGTAACATCACATTGAAGGAAATCACGGAGTCTTCAAATATTTTCAAGGCCATGTTGAAGAGTATTTATCATGTCAGGGTTGATTACGATCTCAGTAAGAAAAAATAAGTGAAATTTATTGGATGAGCAATAAATTGACATACAATCGCTTACTAAAACCTTACGATTTTTTTTTATTTTTTTTATAAAATAGACTTTGCAGAATAAAATAATTGCCTTATGTTTGCAATGTCAAAACGAGGAAGAGTGCCTGAGTGGCCGAAAGGAACAGTTTGCTAAACTGTCGTACTGGAAACGGTACCGAGGGTTCGAATCCCTCCTCTTCCGCCAAGACAAAATAGAGCCCGACTATTAAGTCGGGTTTTGTTGTTTATATACGTGGGTAAACGTAAGTTTTAACAAAAAGTATATAAACAACAAAAGTAATGAACGGAGTGAATGGCTTTATTTTGTATTGAAGCTTTCAGATCTGCCCAGCTTCTGATTGCTCTAATAATTGGATTTTCTCTTAGTTATTTTAAAAAAAAAATAAAATAGTAATATTGCCGATGTAAGTATAAATATATCGAATAAAATGTTGATTGGTATCAAACCTATGTTGATTGACGTACCTTGTTGGCCATTATTACTGCCAAATTCTAAGAATAAAAACGGAAAGCCTATTCCCTTAATTTCAGATGAATAATAACTGTAGATATTCAATCCAATAAAAATTAAAGCAGGTAATATCCAATACAATCTAGACCTTAAAAAAATCATAAAATAGAAGTAATTATACTTTAAAGACTAAAATAGATATATGACATACTACCGGTATATATTTCTATTTTTATTACTAACTCTTTATCAATATAGTAATATTTTCCGACTATCCCTCGTACTTCTACACGACCATCCTCATGTGCTGGTAAGGTAATGAAGCTGACATTTTTGCCAAAAGATTCATATGGGTTTTGATAAAAAACTAAATCCTTTGTTATTAATGTTATGATGGCTTCAGGACATCTAAATGGCACGAAATTACTGCTTGCTACTTACGTGACCATTTTCAAAATAAAACCTTCCAACATTAACAAAAAGAAGTGAATTCATAGAAGCAGATCTTTTTGCTCAAGTAGCCGAAATATTGTACGTAACTCCAGATGCAGTTGAGAATTTTAGTGAAGAAGCTGTGTTCAATATTGTAAAGACATTTAATGACAATAGTTCTTATAACGGTGCTTGGAGCTCAAACCCAACATTTTCTTTCAATCCTATAGACAAACTCATCGGAGTCTACGAAGAAAACAAAAAACTCTACGAACGCCTTCTTGAAGCCGAAAAATCGAAGGTTGAATATTTAGAAAAATTACTGAATAGCAAATAAGCTATTCTTGTGTATATTTCCATTGTACGACTCTCCGTTGCACAATGGAAATATCTTTTTAATAACAAAGCTACTTTCGGATAAAATTCTTGTCAAAAACTAGATTAAAGAACCGATTTTGGTGAATTATCTTGATCACTAATTTTTCTTAAAGTCAATTTCAATCATTTGATTTTCTAATAAAAATAGAAAAGCGAATGATTTCATACAGGCATATTAGGTTATTTACCTGTCAATTTCTTATGGCTTTCTCCCCAAGCCTCTAACTCTTTAATAACAGACTTCAACGCATATCCAATTTCTGTCATTTCATATTCTACACGTGGCGGAACTTCAGCATAAACAGTCCGGCTGATTATTTTATTCTCTTCGAGCTTACGCAGTTGCAAAGTCAACATCCGTTCAGTAATACCAGGTAGTTTCTTCTTTAGCTCTCCAAATCTAAGTTTACCACTTAACAACCAAGAACATATCACCAATGTCCATTGACCGCCAATGATATTTGAGGCGTATGCTTCCGGACATTCATCGCTCAGAGCAGCCTTATTGGAAAAGTTGGTTGAGGTTTGTTTGATTTCACTCATTACTTACATTATTTATAGTACCTAACAATTAGCTGGCAATATACAAAACTTCATGTGGAACCCTAACTTTGTCTTCAACAAATGAATAATTGAAATATGAAAACTTTAATAATTGTCGTCCATCCTCATATAACTAAGTCGGGATAAATAAGAGATGGATTGAGGAACTGCTTAAGTATCCTGAAAAATATACCGTACACCATTTACAAGAAAGTTATCCAGACGGAAATATCGATGTTTTGGCCGAACAGCGCCTAGTCGAACAGTATGATAAAATTGTTTTCCAATTTCCTTTTTACTGGTTTAACTGCCCCGCTCTGTTAAAACAGTGGTTTGATGACGTGTTGACTCATGGGTGGGCATATGGCAGTCAAAGCGGATATCGGATGCAAGGGAAGAAAATAACCATGGCGATATCTCTGGGCTTAGATGAAAACGATTTGAAGGGAACAGGAAAATACAAATACACCTTACAGGAACTCACACGACCTTTTGAGTTGACTTTTCAATATGTCAAAGTTAATTACCAACCTCCATTTGCTTTTTATGGGATAGAGCACAACATATCGGAAAGCCATCTAGCACATGGTGTCAAATCATATTTGGAGTTTCTAGATAAATTTTGACAGACCACACGCTTAAACTGCATTGTTAAATGTAAAAAGTATATAATTTAAAAAATTTCAAGATGGAATCACAGAAAAAACGAGTATTAATTGTAGGCGGTTACGGTATGGTTGGGAGTCACATAGCACGACTAATCAGACAAGTTGATCATCGCATCGAACTTATTCTAGCGGGCAGAAATCCGCAAAACGGAATATCTTTAGCGAAGGAATTAAATCATACAGAAACAGCTTACATCAACCTTGAAGAAGGCTTCGATTTAAGTCACTTTCAAAAAATTGATCTGATCATATCAGCAGTGGATGATCATCGTAATATAGTAAGAGAGACTGCTATCTTAAAGGGCATTGCGTGTATTGCCGTCAGCGAATTAGCTGATCAAATTTCTCCCACAGCATTTCTAGGCCTGCACAAAACGATCATTGCGCCAGTTGTATATGCTGGACATTGGCAAGCAGGAATATTAACCCTTGTGGTTAAACAACTAGCGAATAAATTCAGCCATATAAAAACGATCGAAATTGCCGGGTTATTTGACCCAAAGGATAGTGTTGGACCACTAGTTGCCAACGAAGTCAGTGGTTTTGTTGGTAATGCTCTGATCCGCAAGGAGGGAAATTGGCTATCATTACAAGCAAAGGAAAACCCGAGAACTATTGATTTGTACAATCATTCCTCAGTAATAGGTTATCCACTTAGCACACTGGATGTACCGAGCATTGCCGCTTTTACGAGTGCGAAAAATATTCGGTTCGATTTTATCACAGGGGAATCAATAGGTAGCAATAAAGGCTTGCAAGCTTCACATGATTTATACATTACGATTGAAGGCACCCTACTATCCGGCGAAAAAAGAAAACTCAGCACAATCGTATCGGGCCCGAGAGGAAATTCTCATCTAACCGCTGTTGGCGTATACTTGATTGCAGAAAAAATATTAGGACTTAATGGGCAGCCGGAACATAAGGTTGGAGGTTTACACCTTCCAGAAACTATTGTTCCAAGTCATAATATCAGTACCCGCTTAAAAGAATTCGGAATCGAAATGATGGAGGAAACCTCGGAAAGTTTGTAATACTTAATCCGGATATTCTAAACATTATTAAACTAAGCCATGACTTAGCAATAGGCATATGAAAGGTACAGCAAGGATCAAGATTAGAACTAATGAATTGGCGTATAAATAAAATATTAACGTGAAAAAACTGGCATTTACCATATCCATTTTACTAGTAGTCTGCATTACTGTACAAGCGATGAGATATCTTACTAATCAAAATACATCTCGGCCAGTTACAAATGCTCAAAATACGAATAACTGCTATCAAAATCAGGGAGAAAGCTTAGAAATGGAATTATATGACAGCAGTCCAGATACAAGCATTAATGAATTAATTCACATCAAAAAAGAAACAAAAATGAAAAATGCAACGATATTACATCAAGCAAATGAATTTGTTAAAAAGGGAAATTATGAGGATTTTCTAGCTCATTGTACACCAGATACAAAATGGGTTTTTGTAGGTGAACGTATCCTCGACGGTAAAGATAAAGTACGAGACTATATGAAAGAATTTTATGTGGAACCACCTGTGTTTACCGTCGAAACGACCATTGAAGAAGGCAATTTGGTAACCGTGACAGGTGAAATCACCTTGAAGGCGCCAAATGGCATCTACCACCACTATAATTATTGCGATATATGGCGTTTCGAAAATGGAAAAATTGCAGAATTAAAAGCTTTTGTCATAGAAAAGGAAAATCTTGACAAATGAAATGAAACTAGATATTGATCCTAATATGGGTACTACTGCTTAAGATTATGAAGGAATTATAAATCTATTCAAAACTACCCATCAAAGTAAGAATAGTACATGGCCTCGATAGTTCGCATCACCGTAGGTTTAACAATAGTCATCCTTCATATAATCATTGGTGAAGGGTGACTAATTTTCTATTTATAACGATCTGCCAACATCACTTTTTCTTCCTTTATATTCATAAACAATATATTAGTTATTCCAATATCCATCCCATTTGCATAAGTTATCGACTAGTGATAAGAGTTGTTTCCCTTTATCAGTAGTAGAGTAAATTATCTGTAAAGGAGTCGTATTCATTCTTTCATTCTTCTCTATTAAGTTGTTTTCGACCAAATTATTTACACGAGTTGCAAGAACATGTTCCGAAATTTCAGGAATGCTTTTAGTTAGTGCAGAAAATTGATTATTCCCTAATGAAATTTCATATAATATGGTCATTAGCCAGCGTTTACCTACCAAACTAAGTATATCATTTACTCTACACCTATTTGACAATATTATTCTATTGGCTTGGTTGGTAGAGCTCTCTTTAATTTTATTTCCCATTACATTACTAATAAAAAAATGAGTTATTGCGTACTACTGACGATCAGCATAGCTTTGTTGCAAAGTTAAAGATTAAGTTTATGGAAATTAAAATAGTATTGTTACCAATTGTTACTGATGATTTTGAAAGTACAGTAGCTTTTTATAGAAAAATTACCGGTAAAGGTGTATCTCTTTCAGCTGCCCACGACGGGTATCAATTAAATTTAGTGGATCATTTTGTTATTTTAGGTGCTGTGGATGGTCCTGAAGCACTCGAGATACCTAGCTTGGTGAATGCAATATTTGTAGTTGACGATTTGGAAGCTTTTTGGAAAATACTTGAAAAAGAGTCAAAAAGAATAATTATTCCCGTTAACAGAGTTAGTACTGGTGTTCGCTTTATTGTAGAACAAAAAGATGGAAAGGTAATTGAATATCTACAACTTAATGATAATTAAATCGAAGGTATCGCTCTGGGTTAAGCGATCTGCAATTTGTATTTTAATGAAATTATAAAAAATTCAGCTTTCGAGGTTGAGTATTTTACAACTTCGAAAGCTAAAGAATAAGCCTCCTTAAATCACTCTTGAATATTTATTTAGACACAAAAAAATGCAAGGAGAAGACAATTTTAACAGGCATTAATCTAAATAACTTTTTGCAGTAAAATTGATAGAGCATTTGTGTATTTTACAATTAAATCAATTCAATATAAAGTTTTCCTGATCTTTGGTTAAAACTATGGGTTCTGTCATTATTTTTTGAACGGCTTTATCATCAGCAACCCGGAATCCGGCAACAAATTTTTCCAAATCTGCTTGGCTCTTTGGAAGGAAAGATGCCGCATTATTCTTTGCATTGGTCTGAAATTTTTCTACAATTGGCTGCATCAGCCTATTGTAGCTATCACAGGCGGTTCAGATGTCATCAGGGTATTTAGCAATAAAGTGTGCCAATGCTTTTGCACCATAAATAGACAGTGAAGCTCCCATTCCTGATAAAGCTGTAGGGCAATAACCGGCATCTCCCAACAAAACCAAGTTACCATTAATAAGGTTTTTCGCATTCACCATCCCCATTTTATCCATGAAAAACAACCCCTCATCTAAAAGATTATCTAGTAGTTGCTTCACTTCTGAATTATAATCAGTAAAAGTACTCTTAAGAATAGATGAAGCATTATTTTTAAGAGTACTAATATCTTCTGAATTACGTATATAGCATTGAATAGCTACTTGATCCTCTGCTATGGGATAAATGGACAACATTTTGTTAACATCAATATAGATCTTAAAAACGCCAACTTGCTTTACATGATTTAGATTTAACTTTCCTCCCACATAAAGCGTATTGAAATCCTCTAGTTGGCAATTTGTAAAATACCGATCTCTTGTTGAGGAACGTAATCCTTCGGAAACAACGACTAAATCAACATCCACAATACTTCCGTTTGAAAACGTCACTTGAGTCTTGCCTGATTTTTCTTCCAATTGCGAAATCGTCGTGTCTACAAGTATATTTACCTCATTCTTGATTGCCTCATACAAAACGTGATGTAACCCACCGCGGGATATAAGAACAGAACGCTCAATATTCTCATTCATTTTATCATAATCAATGCTTTGAATGATTTCCTCATTGGTTTCAACAAAATGAACCGTTTCAGAAGGTGATGATGCTGCCTGTAGATTTTGAGTCAACCCCAGTTCATCCATGATTTTTACACCGAAACTCTTGAGGGAAATAAGAAACCCTGCTTTACTGAATGAAGGCGATCTGTCGATTACAGTCACCTTATGACCTTGCTTTGTCAAAAAAATAGCTGCTGTTAAACCCGCAATACCTGCTCCGGATATTAGAATATGCTTTTTCATTTCTTACATTTTTAAATTGATACTGCAAATTTATTTATACTTTTAATGCTAAAATATCCCATTAAAAAATAAAAATAGTCCGATAAAATGAGTGATCATATAAAAAAACAAGAGATGTACTATTGGGCAAAGCGTTTAGGGGTTTCGCTTACACCATCCAGATCTGAATTGGATATGCTTTATCTCAATGAGCTGAAAATCGTAGATTTAATGCCCGAAATGTTAGTTATGGTTCGTTCCGTTGTGGCAAAGCAAACATTTTGTATTCGGAGAAAACCTATAACAGCTTTTGAAAACGGAATATCCATTTCATTTCAAAATATTATCCATTCACGATTAGACACATCGATATCAAATAAAAAAGTATTACAACAAATACAGCCACACGTTCGCATTATGCCGTTGCATGCTGAAAGTGATGTGAACTTTCCAAGAGATATAAATATTCAGCAGATAACCATAATTATAAGTCTTGATTATTTAAAAAGCTTTATCGGAAAAGACCATCTGAAATTCGATTATCTTTTTAATAACGAGAAAACGCTTTGGATTGAGGAATTTATGTCGCCGGAAATTGCAGAAGTAGCCAATGAGTTTTCAGTGACAAAAACACAAGATACACTATCAGATGCTTACTATAGACTAAAATCGCTCGAGCTACTGTTTTATTTGTTTAAAAATTTATCAAGCAGAGCACATGTTCCCTATCAGCATCTGTCGAAATATGAATTAGAATCGGTTTATCGTGTCCGAGACAAAATAGCAGCTTCGATAGACAAACCATTTATCCAGGAAGAGTTAGTGAAGTTAAGCGGTATGAATGTCATCAAACTTCGAAAACTATTTACACAAGTCTTTGGTAAAGGAATATATTCATACTATCAACATCTGCGTATGCAAGAAGCGGCAAGACTTTTACGTGAAGAACATTTCTCTGTTTCTGAAGTCGGTTACCATTTGGGGTTTAGCAATTTAAGTTATTTCGGCAGATTATTTGAAAGACATTTCACTATGAAACCAAAGAAATGGAGCCAGAATAAATAATAGCAATCAGCCAAACACTACTACTGGTACTGTATGTCATTTGTATTCGATTAGAGATGCATTTGAATGTAATAATAATCACGAAGGAATGCATTTAGGGTATATGTTAAGTATTAGAAAATTTGTGTAAAACAATATTCTTGGAGTAATACTGTTTTGGAGCTTTATTTTTGGGCATATCTACTCAATTAAAAAATTGACAAATGATTTTGATTATATTGTAGAAAATGAGACTTAGTAACGAGCTGTCAAATTTGTAATTTTGTGAAATGTCTATTTATTTTCATGCTGATTAGAAAATGTGTTTCTCAATAAATAAATTAGAATATATCTGTCTTAAGCCCGATGAACCGCTAACAAATATGGTGGAAAGCATCTGGATGGTAAAAAACCACTCAGATGAAGAAAAAGAAGGCATTATAGTTCCCGATGGAAAAATAGATTTATTTCTGTTAGCAGATGAAAATGGAAATTTTGAAATTTTCGTTGCCGGAATATGCTCTATTCCCATTACCAAACCCCCGTTTCCCAAATCTACAATGTTTGCAATCAGCTTTTATCCCATCGCTGCCGAATATATTTTCAAACAATCTTTTGCGGAATTAAATAACACGAAGAAAACACTTCCGACAGATTACTGGGGATTTTCAAGAGATGATCTAAACGATTTTAACCAATTTTACCAGAAATCTATTAAGGTCATTTCTTCGTTATTATCCAAAGAAATAGACGACCGAAAAAAGAAGTTGTTTAAACTCATTTATGCTTCTAAAGGAGAAATTACTGTAAAAGAACTCGAAGAAAATGTTTTTTGGAGTAGCAGACAAATGAACCGTTATTTCCATAAATGGATGGGCGTAACGCTTAAATCCTATCTAAATATTATCCGTTTTTCTAACTCATTAAAACAACTAAAAAACGGGGATTTTTACCCGCAACTCGATTATGCAGACCAGTCGCATTTCATCAGGGAAGTGAAAAAGTTTGCTGGAGTAAAACCAATTATCTTAAATAAAAACGAAAACGACCGATTTATCCAATTTAGCCTGATGTCTGAGAAGTAATTTTGTTCTGTAATTAAAACAAGAATAAAATGAATTTAAACCACATCAACATCGTTGTACAAGACGTAAATAAAGCTGTAAATTTATTTACAAAACATTTAGGTTTTAGTTTAATTGTCAATCGAAACAACAAAATGGCAGTTCTGGAAAACGACAATAATTTTGCCTTAGTTATTTGGGGACAGGAATTGAACCATAATGAAAATACGCCTGAATATCCGGAGAATTTCCACATCGGATTTTATCAGAAGGATGAGCAAGCAGTTTGGGAAATCTATGAAAAGTTACTAACAGAAGCTGAATTACAATTTGAAAGTGAACCTAAGAAAATCAGGAATACGTTTGGTTTATATTTCTTTTTTGAAAAATTAATGATAGAAATAAGTGTTAATCCATTTAAGGATAATATTGCATAACATAGCTAGCCAGCCGGCAGTAGACCACTGAATCTAAGATTACATAAATAAAAATTACTATCAGCTATTTTATAGAAGATTATAGCCAAGACGACTATAGCCGTACTTCTTATTTGGTTTTAAATTCAGTAGGTCTCATATTAGTCAGCAGCTGAAAATTATTGCTAAAAGTAGAAATGTTCGAATATCCAACTTCATAAGCGATCTCGGTCATGCTCAAATCTGTATCTTTTATCAATTCCATCGCTCTGATAATACGTAGCATCTTTAAGTATTGAACAAAAGTGATGTGCAGTTTGGTTTGGAATAATCTGGTCAAGCTTCTCACACTCATTCCTGATTGCTGAGCAATACTATCTAAACTTAGATCTTCATTTAATCGATTTCTAAAACTGTCGATTATGGCATTGAGCCTTTGATCGTCCGTTGTAGGAAGTTGAATAGAGAATTTTTTGAGATTTTCTTTTGATAATACCCCTTTAAGCGTGGTCAGAAATTCAAATTCCCATGAACCTTTAAAATAATCACCTTGCCATTTCTCGCTAAATGAGAGCATTTCTGCCAGAAGCTTACTCACAGGGTAAATACCCAGTTCATCATAAAAACTATCTGTTTTTTCATCTGGAAAATAAATATTGATAATGTACAAATCCTGTGTATTAAACATCAGATTGTGAGCGTAGTTTTTGGGTATCCATATATAATGATTCGACGGAATATAGAAATCTTTTTCGTCTGTTTGTAAGTAAGCAATTCCACCATATACCAATAATAACTGAGCCTTATCGTGCTGATGAGCAGGTAAACGCTGCTCCGTTTGTTGTCTCATCACGAGGATTGAATCGGGATTTTGATCCACAATACTTATTAATTGACTAAGTATATCCATATGGCCAAATATAGCAAATATTAGGCTAATTATATAAAAATGAAGCTAGGTATGTTGAATAATTTTGCAGTATTAATAGTACCAGAATGATAATGAAACGCAAAATCATAAAACCCGACAAAGATTTTGAACTTGAAACACAAGTCAAAAAATCTAAACATAAATTACGTCGTACAAATGAAGAAATTGATAAAGCCAACATTTACTGGCTGTCTTGTGCTTATTCCAGCCCCTTTATGCCAATGGTCGATTTAAGCTTTGCTTTTGAAGAGTTGAAAAAGATGCTAAAGCAATGGTTAGCAAAGAAAGATACCATCATTTATAAATAGAAAGCTCATGAAACGATATAAAACTACCCGGATTTTGAGCATGCTGTTACTGTTATCTACACAGTGTATTTATGCTCAGTATACAGAAAAAGTCAAACCTTTAAGTTTGGAAGAAATATGGAAAGTTGCAGAAATGAATAATCGACAACTGAAACTATCTGACCTAAATCATCAGCAGAGTAAAATAGAAATATTGGAAGCTAAAGACCGTTTGTTACCAGAGCTTTCGTTAAGTGGAGATGTAAAACTCAATTCCAAATTTCTGATTTATGACAATGGATTATTCTCTTCTCCACAGGATGTGCCTGTAAAAGCTTATGGGTACGGAGTAGGCTACAACTTAAACTTTAATCTTTATAATGGTGGTAAAGACAAAAGAAACATAGCCATAAAAAAGGAAGAAGAGACACGAAAACAATATGAAGTTGATCTACAAAAACATAGTGTAAAATATAATGTCGCAGTTGCTTATTTTGATTTATACAAATTTTTGCATTTCTATGATTTTCTGAATGCAGAGATTGAAGCAGAAAAAAAGCAATTGAGAGTGATAGAAAGTCTGCATAAAAACGGTACCGTACTAAAGAGTGATGTACTGAGAACCTCCGTGAAATTATCTCAACTGGAACTTAGTCTTTCCGATGTTACGAAGAAAATTGAAATAGCTAAACAACGGCTCAATATTCTGATGGGACGTGAAAATGATATGGAGCTAGCGATCAAATACGAAGATGCAATCGAATTAAGCGCTATCACAGACGGTGACTACTATGATTATGTGGACATTGCTATCAACAAATCTCCTGAATACAAAATGGCTGGTAGTGACATCAAATGGACCGAACTAAACGTAAAACAAGTAAAAGCTACGCTATTGCCCAAAGTTTCTTTGTACGCTAATTATAATTACAACTATCCACAGATTTCCTTTTATCCGTATTCAAATGACTTGTGGGGATTTGGTCAGACAGGAATTAAAATACAGTATTCGATTGATAATTTGTACAAAAGTAAACATACCATTGCTCGTGCCCAAGTTGTTAGCAATCAAGCTAAAGAAAAAGCAGAAATGAAGAAGGACGAAATCTCTCTTCAGGTAAAAGAAGCTTATTTACAGCAAAAACAGGCTTTGGAGAGCGTGGAAACGGCAGAACAAAATATGATTAAAACCACCGAAACTGTACGTGTTATCAAAAGTAGCTACTTAAATCAGGAATCTCTTCTGACCGATCTTCTGGAAGCAGAAAACGCTTTATTGGAAGCAAAATTAAATCTTACAACAGCACGAACAAACGTAAAGGTAACGCATATCAGACTGCTGGCAATTATAGGAATTCTTTAATACAAACATCATGAACAAAAATAAAACCGATAAAATTATTGTAAGCCTCACCAAATGGTTGGGAATTGCATTATTCGTAGGGATCATTATTTGGGGAGCTACCTATTTCTTAAGAGGATATCGCTACCAACAGACTAATGATGCACAGATAGATGCTTATCTATCACCGATCAACGCAAAAGTAGGTGGCTATATCAGCAAAATATATTACAAGGACAATCAGCTTGTTAAAAAAGGTGATACGCTTGTTGTCATTGAATTGGACGAGTATAGACTGAAAAAAGATGTTGCATCAGCAGAACTCATGAGTTCACACACCAAATTACCGATCTTGACGGCAAACGAAGAAACACAACTTAAAAGTATTGAGGTTATAAAAGCACAATTGGAAGGAGCTAAAGCGAGATTGAACCAACAGCAAAAAGAATTTGACCGTTACAAAAATCTACTGGCGGATGAATCTACTACACAACAAAAATTCGACAACATCAGTACTTCTTTATCCATTGCACAGTCAGATTATAATCAGGCTAAAGCTTCTTTACAAGTTGCAGAATCTAAACTGAATGATGTTAGAGCTCAACACATTGCTATACAGGCAGAGATAAAAATTAAAGAAACACTTGTTCAAAGGCAGGAACTGGACATTCGATATACGGTTATCATTGCACCTTTTGATGGGCAAATTGGTAAAAAGACCATTCAGGAAGGTCAACTGATACAACCTGGGCAAACATTGGCTTTTTTGGTGAACAAAGCCGAGGAAAAATGGGTAATTGCTAATTTTAAAGAAACACAGATTGGCAACTTCAAGATCGGACAAGTGGTATCCATAGAAGTTGATGCCTTTCCGAATGAAAAATTCAATGGTACTATCGAATCACTTTCGCCAACCACAGGTTCACGTTATTCCCTACTTCCACCAGATAATGCTACAGGTAATTTTGTCAAAATTATTCAACGTATTCCTATAAGAATTAAACTTACAGATGCGCCTGAAAAATTAGGAAAGCTCTCCGCCGGAATGAATGCCAATGTTTATGTTTTAAAAGATTAATGATGCAAGCACATAAAATACCGATTTTTAAATCTTGGGTATCTGAATGGGGGGCGAGATCCGTCATATTTGCTATCCTGATGACCTGCCTGTTTAGCTTCGCTTTTTACGGTAGTCCGGTTGCAGCAATGGGTTTTTACGGAATACAACCTACAGATGTGCAATATGGAATGGTCGTTATCTATGGCTCTACCGTAGCATTCTTGGCACTTGATTTTCGGATTGTAAAATATTTTGCGCCTAGGAAATATTTACTTGTTGCTCTTGCCGTAAATGCAATATGTTCTGTGATCTGTTTTCATTTCAAAGATTGGACATGGTTTGTTATTTGCCAGTTTTTTCAAGGAATTACCTGTGCATTGATGTCAGGCATCGTCTTACAACTGATTTTCCCTAGATTACAGTCTGTACGTGCCCGTGTAATAGCTTTTAGCCTACTATATGGCAGCATACAGATTGCAGTTCCTTTTTATTCAATTTTTACCAGCGTGGTCATTCATTTCTTTGATTTTAACTGGCTATTCTACGGATTTATTATCATACTCATCCTTCTAACAATTACTGTTTTGTTAACCATGAACAGTAAAGCTCGATTTACCAAAAAGATTCCACTTTATCAGGTGGATTGGATAGGTTATCTGTTTTACGCGTCTTTTATCTTAATCTTAGGATACATCCTTGTGTACGGACGACAATTGGGATGGCTGGATAGTTCATTAATCACTACGCTTAGTATATTCAATCTAATTATTCTTTTGCTTTTCATCATCAGAGAATTAAAGCTTAAACGACCATTGATCAACTTGCAGATTTTCAAGACAAAGAATTTTGTCATTGGCCTATTACTACTTTTTGCATTTTATATTTTTAAAGGAAGTACAGGGCTTGCTTACGGCTATCTTGAAGTGATTTTAGGAAATGACCCACTGAATACCATTCCTATATGGACGGCTGTAATTTTTGGAACTACACTGAGTATGTTCGTTACTTCCAGATTTGTCCTGATGGGTTACAACTTGATAAGGATGATTATTGTAGGCTTCGGAATAATGGCGATTTATTATGCTTATATGATACTATTTGTTTCTGTGCAGGGCGAAACAATTGATTTCATTCTACCTATGTTTATTTATGGTGTATCAACAGGAGTCTTATTTGTTCCAATTGTTTCATTCACCGCTTCATCAGCACCTCCCAAAATTGCCATCAATACATCGCTTGTGGGCATATTAGCTAGGTTTATGGGGTTTACAGGTAGTTTGGCACTGAATAACGAACTTCAATTATTTGCAAAATCAGGAGTTCGCGAAAAGATTCGGGAAACACTCACGGAAACCAATCCCCAATTATCAGCTACCTTACTGGATATTCAAAATCAATATATGAATGCCGGTAGCGATATCTATACTTCAAAAGCAGTATCCACAGGCTATTTTAATCAAATGGTAGGTCATCAAATATTGGCTCGTGCTACTAGAGATTATTATGATTTGATGTTAATAGGTGTGATTTTCGTAATTGTTGTTTTGCTCTTATTACCACAAATTCAAAACGTTGTTTTGAGATTAAGAAAAAGTAATATACCTTTTTGAAATCTTCTAATGTCACAAAGTATAATAACAAAATATAATTCGCTACAAGCCGTAAAAATAAATTCTAGACTAATTAAATGTAGTAGCTTTTCAAGTTAATTGGAAAAACAGATGGCAAATACAAAAAAACGGTAAATATTATTGTATCGCCATATAGAAAATGTTGTGGTAATACTATGAATTTTAAAATATAGCCATCTGAATTTAATACTTTATTAAGTAACTTTAAGTATTATTTTTAAAACAAATTTTTATGGAAATAACAGCCGCATTAGTAAAAGAAAAAGGTGGAAAATTTGAATTGGAAAAAATATCACTTGAAGAGCCAAGATCAGACGAAGTATTAGTGAAAATTGTAGCAACTGGTACCTGCCACACAGATATGGCAGCTAGAGACCAGCAGACTGGTGCTACTCCATATCCGATTGTTTTAGGACATGAGGGTGCTGGTATAGTAGAAAAAGTTGGCGAAGGAGTTACAAATCTTAAACCTGGAGACCACGTTGTATTGACATTTGGTTTCTGTGGAGAATGCCACACCTGTCAACACGGTAAGCCAGCTTATTGCGAAAATTTCCCTGCATTGAATTTCGGAGGTGCTCGTTTAGATGGTTCACACAGCCATCATCATAACGAAGGTGGAATTTTTGACAACTTCTTTTCACAGTCCTCATTTGCAACTTATGCAATTGCCAATAAAAGAAATGCAATCAAAGTTTCTGACAAAGCGCCATTGGAATTATTAGGTCCTCTAGGATGCGGAATCCAAACTGGAGCTGGTGCTATTATCAATTCACTGCAGGTTTCTCCTGGAAAAACCGTTGTAATTTCTGGTGCAGGTGCAGTTGGTCTAGCTGCTTTATTAGCAGCAAAAGCTTGCTCTGCAGCTCAAATCGTGCTAATTGATATTAACCAGGAACGTTTAGATTTCGGATTGGAATTAGGAGCAAATCACGTGATCAACAGTCGCAATGAGAATGTTACTGAAGCTTTGCAAACCATTTCTCCAAAAGGATTTGATTTTGGGTTCGATACAACTGGACGTAATGATGTTATTAATAACACTTTGGCTAATTTAAAATCTCTTGGACAAATGGGAATCGTAGGTGTAGCAACGAAACCATTGGAAGTGGAAATGAACAGCTATGTTTTAAAAGGTATAAAATTAATTGGCATTGTAGAAGGAGACAGCGTTCCAAATGAATTCATCCCGGAAATGGTGGAGATGTATCTAAATGGTCAATTCCCCTTTGATAAATTGATTAAGAAATACAAATTTGAAGATATAAATCAAGCGATTGAAGATTCTGAAAATGGAAAAACAATCAAGCCTGTGATTTTAATTGGTGATTACACCGGATAATTTTTTTCATAAAAAAGCAAATTCTTCAGAAATACATTTTCCGGAGAATTTGCTTTTGTATACATTATTAAAAATATAAATTGGGACTACCTCATTAAGTGTGTAAATTTTTAACCCGAGAGGCTGGTTTTTACAACGTTATTCTGTTGCCAAAAATAGTAACTATCTGCGATCATCACTTTCTCTTCCTTTATATTTTGCATAAAGTCAGCGTATTCAATGGATAGTTTCTTTCTGTGAAAGTAAAAATAGAAGTCAAAGGAACCGCCGATAATGCCTTTACCTGGCAGATATACAAAACGGTCACTACCACGGTTAATTTTAAATTCAGGATCTTGCCCATACCAATCTGTATACGTCCAAAATTGATAGGCAAGTTCCTCATTACGTACCTTATCACTTTTAATAAGTATTTTCTTTTACCTCGTAGAAAATCGAATAAGACATTCAAAATTACAGGTGGGTTTACAGCCCACATGCCGCAAAAGGCTACGGCATAAACCCGATATCGCAGTACAACCGATCCTTTACGGTGAAAATTTCTGTTAGATCATATTAAATCTTTTTCAATAGTTTCCTGAGAATCGATAATCTTCAATATCTTTTGGTTCTGCTTTCTGATTTGTCTAGGTCTTAGGAAAAACCACACAATTTCCGACCATAAGAAAGTTAATCTATAAGCTAAAAATGCTGCCATTGTTGACATGTATAAAGCAAATTCATAAAAATAAAAGGCAAAGCCAGCAGAAAGCATTTACTTCATATATTTTCCAATATACTTATTCAGAGCTTCTTCATTATATTTATTTTCTCCACCCCAGTATTCAACAAAAGTCCAGTTATTAACCTCTATTTAGTCAGTCATAAGAAACTGGTGTAAGAATATCAATACAAGCTAAAATTTCAATTAGGACTTTTCGCTCGTCTTTCGTTGAATTCAAAGCAGTAGATAAGTTTTTTTCTAATTCACTTGGATAATCGATGGGTTTTTGGTGAAAAAAATAAATGATTACAATTTGATGTTGCTCATCCCCCCGTCAATTCCGATGATCTGTCCAGTAATCCAAGCTGAATTTTCTGAAAGTAAAAACTTGACCATTTCTGCGATTTCGTCACCATTACCAATTCTTTGCAGCGGATGTCTTTTTTCCGAAGCCTCCCGCTTTTCAGGTGTTGAAAGGAGTTGTGAAGCAAGTTTTGTGTCCGTTAAAGAAGGTGCGATTGCATTAACCCTAATTTTCTGAGCAGACAATTCTGCCGCCAGACTTTTAGTCAGACCTTCCACAGCACTTTTACTGGCCGAAATCGATGCGTGAAAAGGCATTCCGATCTTGGCAGCGACAGAACTGAATAGTACAACCGACGCACTATCAGATTTTTTTAAATTAGGTAATAATTTCTGAATCGTTTTCACCGCACCCACAACATTGACTTCAAAATCATTTTTAAAATCATCAACTGAAAGTCTACTAAATGGTTTCAAATTAATACTTCCTGGCGCATAAACCAATCCGTCAATCACATCAGGAAGATTAATCTCGCCCAAATCTCCGGAGATAATATCCATGGGATGAAACTCCATATTCAAATTTCGAACTTCAGGATTTTCAGTTCGTGAAATTCCAATCACATGATGACTCTCTGATAATATTTTTGCAGTAGCAAATCCAATTCCTTGCCCACAGCCTATGATAACTATATTTTTCATATCCGTATATTTTATTAATATTAAATTTTACTCCTCCTAGGTTTGGGAAAAACAAAACTTTCAGCGTTTCGAAATTTTATTATGACTGATTGTTCGTTGTCTTGTACATTTAAACCTCACCATTTCAGGATTTCTTTTCATCAGATGTTTCTTGCTTACACTCGAATTCACTCTTTTTCTCCAAAGTCTAAAACTAGAAGGTTTCAATACTCTTCTCATCACTTCAATCACTTCAGATTCAGTAATTCCAAACTGAAATTCTATCGCTTCAAACGGCGTTCGGTCTTCCCATGCCATTTCGATAATGCGGTCAGTTTGTGTTAAATCAAATTCTTTCGTCATTATTTTAGATTTTTAATCGTCTGTTTTGCTATTTCAAGATGCTTGGATTTTTTCTCATCTTCCATTTTATCCAATGTGAGCAACATCATGCCAAGCCTCGGGTTTATCTCAAAAAACTTGCGGTTATCATTCACAAAATTCCAGAAAAGACCATCCCATTTATCCGTCCAGTCTCCGTCCATATAATCGCTCATTTTTTTGATATAGTTGCTTCCGCTGATGTACGGTTTCGTGCTCATTTTTCCGCCATCCGAAAAACTGCTCATCCCATAGACATTCGGCACCATCACCCAGTCGTAAGAATCAATAAATAATTCCATAAACCATTGATAAACATCATCAGGATCAATTTTAAGGAGATTCATCAAGTTAGCCGCAATCATCAGTCGCTCGATATGATGGGCATATCCCGTTTCTAAAACTTTTAAAATAGTGTTGTCTACCGGTTTTATTTCTGTCGTTCCAGTATAAAAAGACTGGGGAAGCGTGTTATGATGTTTCCAGTAATTTTTATTACGCTGATAAGTTCCCTGATACAAATAAACTCCCCTCACAAACTCTCTCCAGCCTAAAATCTGACGCACAAACCCTTCCAAAGAATTGATCGGGATTTTATGTTCTTCAGCGTGATCGATTGCTTTTTTCAAAACACGATCCGCAGTCAAAAGTCCAATATTAAGCAAAGGCGAAAGCACGCTATGATGCAAAAAATGTTCACTACCCACGATACTATCTTCATACACTCCAAAATCAGCAAATCGAAATTCAAGAAACTGATTCAACCAATTTTCTGCTTGCTCAAAAGTAACAGGATACCGTTGATAAGAACTTAAATTGCCATAGTGATCACTGAAATTTTGATTAGTATATATTTTAGCTTCCTCAAAATACATGCTGTTTTCAGGAAAATTAATGAACGGCGCTTTTTTATTTTTAGGATATCTTTTTCTGTTTTCCTTATCAAAAGTCCATTTTTCACCAATAGGCTTGCCATCTTTCATCAGAATATTTCGAAAAACGCGCTGCTGCTTGTAAAAATCGGTCTGATGATAGGATTTTCTATTCTCAAAATATACCTTAAGATCTTCCCGAGTATTTATGAATAAAGGACTCTCAAGAACTTCCAGTTCCAATTTGGTTTCCCTAATTCTTTTTTCAAGCCAATTGTCACAAACATCAGTAATGCGGATTTTCTCAAATTTTCCTTTTTCTAAATATTTAATCAAATTTTGGACATCAGAAAGTGGCGACGTACTTTCAATATATTCAACCTTAAATTTTTTTGTGATTAAATAACCCTCATAAAACTTCATACTCGCTCTATGCAAGGCAATTTTTTGTTTGTGAAATTTGTATTGATTAAAAAAGAGAAACTCTTCCAACAAAAAAATCGGCTGATCATTGTCCAGATAATCCGTATTTTTGAAAAGCTGATGCGGAAATATCAATTGTGCCGTTGATGATTTTACTGTAGCCATAAATTTCTGAATTTGTGGTTTGGATCGTACTGTTCGGCCTGTTTTTCAGCATTGAAAATTCTACTTCTTGGATCATTTCCAACACCTGCTAGATACATCCAATTTCCATAATTGCTATGAACATCATAGTCGATCAGCATTTCTTCAAAGTATGCGGCACCAATTCTCCACTCCTGTTTAAGAATTTTGCAAAAGTACGAAGCTACATTTTGACGTCCGCGATTACTCATCCAGCCTGTATTTTTAATTTCCAGCATATTGGCATTGATAAAATCAGAATTTGTTTCGCCATTTATCCATTCATTCACTAAATTTTGATCAAATTTAAATTGAACATCTCTTTCTAAAATCCCAACTTTAAGGAATATTTTATCCCGAAATCGCATTGAAGTATCTTTAAAAAAATCACGCCACAATAGCTCAAAAACAAGCCAATAAGTTGACTCATTATATCCGAATTTTGACTCATATTTCTTGATTTCGTGGAAAATAGATACAGCAGACAAGCTTCCGTTTGCAAGCCAGGCAGAAAATTTGCTACTGTAATCTTCACCGATTAAACCATTTCTTGTCTCTTTATAACAACTTAGATTTTTAGTTTCAAAAAGATAAGCATTCAATCGTTGTATAGCTGCTGTTTCTCCACCCGAAAATGGAAAAGCCGTAGATTGATGCACTTCAAAATCATCGAAACCCAACGTTTTTAATGTGATGTCATCGCTTTCTATTTGCAAATCTAAATTTGGCCTTCTGTTCACTAAATGTTCACAATCAAATTCATTTCTAACTTTAAAATCTTTCTCAATTTTTTGTCTGAAATTAGTAAACAATAAAGGAATTTCATCTAATTTATCAGCCACGTAATTAGGTTGCAGCAACAGTTGGGAATAAGATTTAACCCATTTTACACCAGGTAAAATACGCTTGATTTTATTATACAAAACGACTTCTTCTTGAGTCCATTCACTTTGACAGAATATTTTTTCAATCTCAAATTGCCCCGAAATTTGATTAAATACATCCTGAGTTCGTCCAATTTTTTTAAGAAACGGAATATTTTTTTGATTTAAATTACTGTTCAAATCCAAAACTGTATCCAGCAAAAATTGAGCTCTGAATTTTCCAATTTTCTTAAAACCAAGTGGTGCCGAACAGAAAAAAGTTTCGTCAAAAATATATAGTGCAAGAAAAGGCAAATCTTCCTGCATGACGTTGAAAAGTGACTCGTTATCTCTAATTCTTAAATCGTTGCCGAACCAGAGAATGTTGATTTTTTGTTTTTCCGGCATCGTTCACTACAATATTTTACGTCGTCCCAATTTTTTTTCCATTTTTTCCGCCAATTGAAGCGCAATCCGCATACTTCACAAATCTTTGAAGGTAAGTTAGCAGGCATTTATTGAATGAAATTTTGATATTGATTGATGACGATATTTTGCGCTTTCAAATCATGCATCATATTATACAAACCAAAAAATGTTCGGTTCATATAAATAAAATGTTTCGAACCTCTGTTGGTGTTCATCCCTTTCATACTACTCAGTTTCGCATACCGCTGACCTAAATCTGCAATTTCCTGAAAGAAAGTTTCATCAGAAAAATCAAAATTCACCGTATTGAAAGGTCTTGTAAATAATTCCAGTAATTCGTAAAATAATTTGGTGAAAAATTCCAGTTCCTTTGTAGAGTCAGTGTCACACAAGATTTCCAACTGGTATAATTTTTCTTTGAAAAATTCAGGATTATCCAAATTCTCTCGTTTAGCCAATTCAAAATAAGGTTTGTAAAAATCATTCGGAATTTCCTTAATGCAACCAAAGTCAATCACAAGCAGCTTCTTATCTGTCGATACCAAAAAATTTCCTGGATGCGGGTCCGCATGCACCTGCTTCAGAACATGCATTTGGTACATATAAAAATCCCAAAGCGTCTGTCCGATTTTATTCAGATCATCCTGTGAATGATCTTGTTTTGTAAACTCTGAAAAATGCTTTCCGTTCATCCAATCCATCGTAATGACTCTTTCACAAGAAAACTCAGGATAATATTTCGGAAAATCCAGGTTCGGAAGATGAGCACATTTTTCAGAAATTTCCTGACTCCTTTTTAGTTCCAAATCATAATCAGTTTCCTCAAACAATTTATTTTCCACTTCCTGAAAATACGATTCCGAACCCTCTTTTTTAATGTTAAACATCTTCATCGCAATCGGTTTTACCATTTTCAGATCGCTCGAAATACTATCTCTAACACCGGGATATTGAATTTTGACAGCAAAATTTTGACCATCTTTCTTCGCTTTATGAACTTGCCCGATACTTGCCGCATTAACAGATTCAGTAGTAAACTCATCAAATAAATCCTCTGGATTTTTTCCAAAATATTTTCTAAAAGTTTTTTTCACCAAAGCACCAGAAAGCGGTGGAACAGAAAATTGCGATAAAGAAAATTTCTCAACGTAAGCTTGCGGAAGAATATTTTTCTCCATACTCAGCATCTGGGCAACTTTCAAAGCAGAACCTTTCAATTCTTTTAAAGAATCGTAAATATCGGTCGCATTATCTTCATTTAAAGTTTTCCGAGCCTCCTCCTCATCCTTAATAATTTTGTTTCCGTAATATTTGATGTAATTAACGCCAACTTTGGCACCGGCTTTCAACAAACTGCTTGTTCGTTCTAACTTTCCTGTCGGTATTTTATGGAGTGTTTTCATTTTAAAATTTCATTGTTAATACACTGAAGAATTTCCATTATTTTGATTGAAATACAGAAAACTTAAAATTCAGATTTGTCCTTTAAGCTTTTCTGAATGTTTCTTTGAATAAAAACTTACCCAGGTCGACTACTTTCCGCAAAGGTTCATTATCCATCAGTTCAAATCCTGTATCGATAGTCTTTTCAATGAAGATATCTGTTTTTTCAAATGCTGGAGAAGTATCTTTTTTCCAAAACTCGATAGCAGAAACCAGATGAAGCCAAAATGCTTCTTCTCTAGCTTTTTCATGAAAATTTCTCACATCATCTTGTGCCTCTTTAATCATGCTCCAATCGTTAAAATCAAACGTTTTGATAAAATCTCGATGCGTCTTTTTGAGTTGATTTGAAATTTTTGCGAAATGTAATTTGTCATTTCCTAAAATCATCAAAACCAGGGAACGATTCATCGTCATATTTTCAAAAAAGATAAAATAGACATTCAAAAGCTTTTCTTTCGACGTCATCTCATCCCCAATATGAGCCTCTGATGCCAATGCGACAGATTTATCAAAAAGATTAACCAACATTGATTTTTCAATCTGCTCAAAACTTGAAAAATAATCATAAAAATCCTTCTCTTCAAACCCATTGTCCTTTGCGAAACGATAAATATTTTTTGGTCTTTCGCCGTGATTCAAAATGTACTCTCCGTACAATTCAAATATTTTATCTGCTGTCATTAGATTTTCCATTTTTGTATTTATATCTTACATCAGACAATTTAGTAATAAATTATACTAATCTAATAAACAAAAGTATAATATTACACTATTTCAATGATTCAAAATAAGACTAGTGCTAAAAATATAGGGTTCAAGTCAACATGTGAGTCGATTTTGGAATAGCTACGATCCACTCATCTTCTAAAAAATACGAGAGCCACATTGAGGTTATGTGACTAAAAAGATCGATTTGCTCCCTTGTTACATGTATGCTTTTATTTCCACTGCATTAAAGGAGAGGTTTTCATCCTAGAAAATGTAAATTAGGAAAAGAATTTGATGTCACAACAAAAATTTAAAGTGCTAACAAATCCATCTTACACATTTCCATTTTAGTATCTTTCTGATTGATTTTAGTAGGGTCCTTTTATAAAAGACCCTACTAAAATCAACGCCAACCTAATTCGGGAGCGATATATTTTAAAATAGTAGAAAGTACATGCACATTATAGTCAACGCCTAACGTATTGGGAATGGTGAGCAATAAGGTATCAGCTTCTTTGATAGCTTCGTCCTGAGATAATTCTGCAATAAGCTTTTCAGGTTCAGCAGCATAGCTTTTACCAAACACAGCCCTCCTATCCTGCTCAATATAACCAAAGCTATCCTTACCTTTTCCTTCATGTCCAAAATAAGACCGGTCTTGATCATTGATAAGAGCAAAAATAGATCGACTCACAGCGACTCTGGGTTCACGTTGATGTCCTGCTTTTTTCCAAGCTTCTTTATACAGCCTAATTTGTTCTGCTTGTTGGATATGGAATGGCTTTCCATTCTCGTCATACTTAAGGGTAGAACTTTGTAGGTTCATGCCATGTTCCGCTGCCCATACTGCTGTTGCGTTCGATGCTGCCCCCCACCATATCCTGTCCCGCAATCCTGCAGAATAGGGCTCCAATCGTAATAAACCTGGCGGATTCGGAAACATCGGATTGGGATTTGGCTTGGCGAATCCGACACCGTTCAATCTTTCTAGAAACTCCATGGATTTTTTACGTCCCATATCAGCATCGGTCTCCCCATCTTCGGTCCCATAGCCAAAATAACGCCATCCCTCAATTACCTGCTCAGGAGAACCTCTGCTTATACCAAGCTGCAGCCTTCCCTCTGAGATCAAATCAGCAGCACCAGCATCTTCAACCATATACAGAGGGTTTTCATACCTCATATCGATCACCCCGGTCCCAATCTCTATGTGTTTCGTCTTAGCACCGATAGCAGCAAGTAAGGGGAACGGCGAAGCCAGTTGCTTCGCAAAGTGATGTACCCTAAAGTACGCTCCATCAAGTCCTATTTCTTCAGCGGCTACCGATAGATCAATAGACTGAAGCAGCGTGTCGCTAGCTGTCCGTGCCTGATAAGATGGATGATTGGCCCAATGCCCAAATGATAAAAATCCTATTTTCTTCATACTAGCTTATCGTTTCTAATTTTCTTGAGTATTATTCTCGATACTAATGAACATTTCGTTAGACTCTTCAGCGATTATTTTAAGAAAACGGTCATAATGTTTAAGTACATCGCTGATTAATTCATTTTTGGTAAAATACTGCACATCGTATCCTTCACGTGAATCACCAAAATATGTTTTAGGAAAATAAGTCACCTTACCTTCCAGATCTGGCAAATTATCATCATCCACCATATATTCAGAGACAATCCTTTTTTGCCCCATAACTCCGTAGACAAAATTGTTGACAATGTCATGATGGATTTCTAAATTAATCTTTAAATTGTCAGGCATATAATTGATCTCAACAGCAATTCCGTTTAGTGCAAATTCATCCTTCAGTTCAGTGAATGCAGGCATTACCTGCTCTTGTATAAAAGTTTTTACAGACTTCTCCGTCTTAAAAGAAATAATTTGCTTCAGCCGTTGTTTCCAGAATTCACCTGACCAGGGGATTGTTGAAACAGACAATCCCTTTTCGTAGTAACGATAGTCGATGACAAGAGCCTTCATCAATGACACCACAAATAAGATCATAATAATAGCAAACGGCAAAGCAGTGATAAGAGTCATTGTTTGTAACGCTTCTAGCCCTCCTGCATTCAATAACATTAACGACAATACGGCCAAAAGTACGCCCCAGAATACGATCTGCAGTTTAGGAGATTTACTGGAGTTTTTTGAAGATATACTGTCCATCACCAGCATTCCTGAATCCGCAGAGGTGACAAAAAATATCATAATAATTGAAATGACCGTAAAAGCTAAAATATTGGAAAGTGGCAGATACTCCAAAAATCTAAACATCAGAGCATCCGGATCAGAAACCAAGGCACTTAGTGCGCCGTTTCCAATATTAAAGTCAATCCAGATTGCACTGTTGCCAAAAACCGACATCCAGATAAAATTGAATAGTGTCGGTATGATCAAAACTGCTGCAATAAACTCACGGATACTGCGTCCCTTAGAAATTTTTGCAATAAAAAGCCCAACAAAAGGTGACCATGAAATCCACCATGCCCAATACAGAATAGTCCAGTTATAAAACCAAGGGAGTGTTTTATCCTCGTACACATGCGTATTGAAAGTAAGATCAAAAAAATTATTGATATAATTACCCAGTCCATTGGTAAAACTTCCGATAAGATAAACGGTCGGTCCTAGAATCAACACAAATAACAGGAGAATAATAACTGCTACCACATTGATATTACTTAAGATCTTAATTCCTTTATTAACGCCAGAAACTGCAGATAAAACAGCAAACGACACCAAAACAACAACGATTAATATCTGATAGATAAACCCTGTTTGCGGCAAAATTTTAAGAGTCTCCAGTCCTGAATTTATTTGAACAACTCCAAATCCCAACGTTGTTGTAATACCAAAAAAAGTGCTACATAGCGCAAATATATCAATAACATTTCCCCACTTGCCTTTGATTCTGTCTTTCAATAAAGGATATAAACAGCTGCGAAGCGATAATGGAAGCCGATATCGGTAAGTAAAGTAAGCTAAACATAGGCCCACAAGACCATAAATTGCCCAAGCATGAATTCCCCAGTGGAAAAAGGTATAAAGTTGTGCATTTTTTGCTCTGCTTATAACTTGACTTTCAGAAAAAGCATCCGTAGCATAATGTTGCATCGGTTCTGCCACACTGAAATACATCAAACCGATTCCCATACCGGCAGCAAAAAGCATAGAGATCCATGAAAAAAAAGAATGTTCGGGCCTGCTGTCGTTGGTGCCCAGTCTAATTTTTCCATACTTACTAAACATCAGAAATACCAGAAAAATTACAAATACCGTCACACACCATACATACACCCAGTTCAGATTAACAAAAATAAAATTTTTAATTTCATCCAGAACAGCCTTGATTTCAACAGGAAACAAGACCGAGAAAAGACATATTCCTATTATAAATATTAAGCTGGGTATGGTAACTCCTTTATCGAATGTAAATTTGAGCTTCGTTTGTTTTGATGAATTCATAATAGAGAGAGAATTTTTACAATACTTTCAAATATACAATTTTTACAATAGCCCATATTATAATTTAATTTAAAATTAATCAACATCATTCAAACACTTATAGAAAAATTTCACCTCATTCTGGGAAATCAATAGTTTACCTTGGAAATCGTTATTGAATGATGATCTCCTAAATGCTATATTAAATTGGCTACGGCAGAGTAGTCCGCTGTCATTAAAAATAGATAAAATTTAAAATATGTGGAATACTAAATAAAGCCACACTGATATTTTCATTTAATTTTTTTTATGGTTTTAGTACATCCATCAGTTTTAAAACAGCGCAAAAACCATTACATTTGTCCACGTGAAAAATCTTTCAATCATATTAATATTGTCTCTTTATTTATTCTCTACGACAGAATTAATTCAGTTATTGAAGATACCCATATTGATATCACATTGCGTTGAGCATCAAAAAAATAACAGCAAACTAACGATAGGACAGTTTTTGTTCGATCATTACAATAAGCACGATCAAGATGGTGATGCAGATACCGATCAGAAACTGCCCTTTATTAAGCATGCTAATTCTTTGAATATAACAGCCATCTACTGTCGAGTTTCCACCCAGCTACCACAGCTGATGTCCCATATTTTCTTCGAAAAAAAGGTGTTTTTTCATGATGATCAAGACCGCGTCAGTACGTACATCAATCATATTTGGCAACCACCAAAGCTACTCTAATCATTTTTTTTAAAATCTCATACCTCACCTACATCGAGTTGGATAATGTTGATTAGCATCATCCTATTTGATGCACCCCTTTACTAGTATGCATGTGATATTATATCGCGATGCAGTTAAAGGATCGTATTTTTATATAGAATTTTAATATGACAATAAAAGAGCAGTAACATGTCAAATGAACAAACAGCTATAAAAGCAACATATTTTAGTATAGTCGGAAATTTTTTACTTGCAGTTCTGAAATGGTTAGCAGGTTATTTCGGTAATTCATACGCCCTTATTGCCGACGCAATAGAATCAACCACAGATATTTTTTCTTCATTCCTGGTATTACTTGGGTTAAAATATGCCAAAAGACCTGCCGACGAAAATCATCCATACGGGCATGGTCGTATTGAACCACTGATTACATTTGCAGTAGTTGGTTTCCTCATTATTTCAGCCACTATAATTGCCTATGAGAGTATTCAAAATATTGGCAAACCACACGAATTACCAAAACCTTGGACACTCATCGTTTTACTGACCATCATCATATGGAAGGAAATATCGTATCGTATTGTCATAAAAAAGAGCAAAGAAACCGGAAGCTCCTCACTCAAAGCTGACGCTTGGCATCATCGTAGCGACGCCATAACCTCAGTAGCTGCCTTCATCGGCATTTCAATAGCATTGATTTTAGGAAAAGGATATGAAAGTGCCGATGACTTCGCTGCGCTTTTTGCATCAGGATTTATTTTATACAATTGTTATCTGATTTTCCGACCAGCATTAGCAGAAATTATGGATGAAAACCTTTACGAAGATCTCATTGCAGATATTCGTATCCATTCTTTAAAAGTCGAAGGAATATTAGATACAGAAAAATGTTTCGTTCGAAAATCAGGTACAAAACATCTTGTCGATCTACACGCAATTGTCAATGGCGATATAACAGTGAAGGAAGGCCATATCTTAGCGCATAATTTGCAGGCATATCTCCAGCAAGAAATGCCGCAACTGGGAAATATTTTGATCCATGTAGAACCCAATTGATCGATAACATCGATCAAGAAGTATAGCATATAGTCATGTAATGATACGGATAGATCATTCTCGATTTCTCCAATAGGTATATGCCCCATTTTTCCATAATCATTTTTATACAAAAAAGGCTATCCGCAATGGATAGCCATAAAAGATATCCTTCTTCCAAATGATGACCTTATAAATTTATCAATCTAGCCACCTCTTCTGCTGATTCAATAACGTCAAATGACGTCGTACCATGAGTGGAAGAAACGATGCAAAAAATAGTCGTAAGAGATTTACCCTAATAATCATTTTGTACGAAATGAACGATATTTTCCGCTATAAAATAGATCGGTCTCTCTACTACCTCATCACCTTTTTTAACCCGCTGAGTTAATTTAATTGATTTAGCCATATTAAGTATTATTGGTTGCACTAAATATACTAAAATCAAAGCCTTATTCCAATATCGACATATCCTTCTGCCCCATTCGCCAAAACAAATAAGCAAAATCCTTTTAATTTGTCCACCTAATTATTTTAAAAAAAATTGAAAAGTAAATAATTAATCGTAATATTGCGATATACAAATAATATCAATATGGGAGTTACCAGAGCAGATCTTTTTACAGACGAACAAAATCACATGGCCAATATCATTAAAGCACTTGGACATCCTGCACGTATTGCCATTATTGAATACTTATTAAAAGTAAATGTATGTATATGTAGTGACATCGTAGATGAACTGCCCTTAGCGCAGTCAACCATATCGCAGCATCTCAAAGAGTTGAAAAATGCAGGACTTATCAAGGGAAATATAGAAGGAACATCCATATGTTATTGTATAGATGAGAAAACCTTTGGATTTTTAAAAAATTACTTTGGTCAAATCGTTGTCAATACCCAAAATCAAAAATGCTGTTAAGACAATATTTCATCCTGTAGCATAAATTTTTTTATTCATACATATCGCAATATAGCGATATACAAATTATATAACATATGAAATTATCAGACATCAAAAAAATTCTACCGACATTAGAACATGTGGTCTTTCAACTAGCAGATGGCACCGCTGTTCCAGCACATGTTCATGTCACAGAAGTAGGGCAAATCAGTAAAAATTTTATCGATTGTGGAGGTACCATCCGAGTAGAGCATACTGTAAATTTTCAATTGTGGAATGCCGACGACTACGAGCATCGCTTGAAACCAGATAAATTGTTGCATATTATTCAATTGTCAGAAGAAAAACTA
Source organism: Sphingobacterium sp. MAE (assembly GCF_056711605.1). Lineage (NCBI taxonomy): Bacteria > Pseudomonadati > Bacteroidota > Sphingobacteriia > Sphingobacteriales > Sphingobacteriaceae > Sphingobacterium > Sphingobacterium sp. MAE. The sequence goes on from NZ_CM160044.1 coordinate 3,285,961, forward strand.
CAGATCGGCGATTACGAAATCGAAGTAGAATATCAACGCGATACCATTGGAAAATACAGCTTAGATTTCGATGGAAAAAACTTGGTACTCATCAATAAAACCACGGCCTGCTTGGCGTTAGAATCGTGTGGTATTCCCTTAAAACCATTACATGTGGTAGCATCTACAAGTAATTCATGTACTCCTGGCTCTGGCTGCTGCTAATCAGTAAAAATATGAATCCAAAATTAGACATCACGATCAAAAGCATCGTTCATACAGCAATCGATCAAGAGCGTAAAGCTATTTTACAGCCCTTGATTGACTTTATCCAGCTCAAGGTGAATCAAGATACAGACGTCAATTTAAACTTCATCTGTACGCACAATTCAAGGCGAAGTCACCTGTGTCAGATCTGGTCGCAACTAGCTGCATGGTACTATCAAATTCCAAAGACATCTTGTTATTCTGGAGGTACAGAAGCAACTGCACTATTTCCAAAAGTAGTAGAAATACTGAAAGAAGAAGGCATGCAAATCGATATGATCGTCGACACTGCCAATCCCATATATGCAATCAAATTTGATCAAAATGCAGCACCTCTGATTGGCTTCTCTAAGCAGTATGATAACAACTTCAACCCACAATCCCATTTTGCTGCGATTATGACCTGCTCACACGCAGATCAGGGCTGTCCTTATATCCCTGCTGCTGAAAAAAGAATTTCAGTCACATTTGAAGATCCCAAAATAGCTGATGGTACCGAGCAGCAAGATGAAGTATACAGAGCACGAAGTTTAGAAATTGCCTCACAAATGTTTTATGTCTTTTCTCAAATCAAAAAATAAGTATGGAGACCAAACTAAAATTTCTTGATCGATTTTTGACTTTATGGATATTTCTAGCCATGTTGCTCGGTGTATCGCTTGGTTATTTTTATCCCCAAGTACCTGATATCTTCAACACGCTCACAGTAGGAAGTACCAATATTCCCTTAGCCATAGGGTTAATACTCATGATGTATCCGCCATTGGCAAAAGTCGACTACTCCCTATTACCTCAGGCATTTTCGGACAAAAAAGCAATAACAATTTCACTTGTACTCAACTGGATCATCGGTCCTATATTGATGTTCGGATTAGCGATCATCTTCCTGCGAGATCAACCCGACTATATGGTAGGACTGATTTTAATCGGGCTAGCCCGATGTATAGCCATGGTGATCGTATGGAATGATCTCGCCAAAGGAAATCGAGAATATGGAGCACTATTGATCGCCTTGAATAGTATTTTCCAAGTATTTTCCTATAGTTTTTTAGTTTGGCTGTTTATCAATAAGCTACCCGCCTGCCTGGGTATTGCACAGTTCAATGTATCCGTATCCATCAAAGATGTGACAGAAAGTGTTCTCATTTATCTGGGCATCCCCTTTTTACTAGGCTTCCTCAGTCGGTACGTATTGATCAAAACAAAAGGTAAGGAATGGTTCAACCGAAAATACATCCCGACCATCTCTCCCATTACACTTTATGCGCTATTATTTACCATTGTACTCATGTTCAGCCTAAAAGGAGACCAGATTGTAAAATTACCACTAGACGTTCTCCAAATAGCAATTCCACTGATACTCTATTTCGTGATCATGTTCTTTACCAGTTTTTTTATCAGCAAATCCCAAAATATCCCCTACGACAAGAATGCCTCCATTGCCTTTACAGCCACGGGTAATAATTTTGAATTAGCGATTGCAGTTGCTATAGCCGTGTTCGGAATACACTCACCCCAAGCTTTTGTTGGCGTCATTGGCCCATTGATAGAAGTACCTGTATTAATTCTTCTGGTAAGAACTAGTTTATGGCTAAAAAAGAAATATTATCCTTTAAAGTAGCGTACCCATAAAACACTAAAAAGAGTCTTTAACTAAAATTGCAGAAATTACACACCTACAATAGAAGATGATGACTGACCAAGGTTAGTACATCATCTTCCCTATTCATGAGGTCAATGATTTTGATCATGCCTACGCTATTCATGATCTTAAATGCTTATTTTTGCAGCAAATGAACGAAGATCCGATTATCATCATTGGTGCAGGTCCTGCAGGATTAATGGCAGCACATCAACTAGCAAAAAAAGGCTATAAAGTGCATATTTACGAGAAAAATAAAGCTGCAGCAAGGAAATTCTTAGTTGCAGGACATGGTGGCTTTAATCTCACACATAGCGAACCGATCGCATCCTTCATCAAAAAATACGATGCCGAGCAGATCCAGCATATCGTTCAATCATTTGACAACAGTCATACCGTTGCGTGGCTAGCCGAGATCGGCATTTCCACGTATGTAGGAAGTTCAGGAAAAATATTCCCCGAAAAAGATATCAAGCCGATACAGGTATTGCAAGCATGGTTAGACCAGCTCAACCAACTGGGCGTTATCATACATTATGAACATAACTTCATGGATTTCGATCAGCACTCCGTGACCTTAAATCACAACAACGAATCGATCCATAAGCCTTATCACAAACTGGTATTAGCACTAGGAGGAGGTTCGTGGAAAAAAACAGGCTCGGACGCAGCATGGATATCCCTATTAGAAAATAAAAACATCACAATAAAACCTTTGCAAGCTGCCAACTCTGGCTACAATACAACGGATGATTATACCAGTTTAGAGGGACAGGTCTTAAAGAACATTGAAATTTCCTTTCAAAATACAAAGAAGTTAGGAGAAATGGTCTTTACCAAATATGGTATAGAAGGAAGCCCTTTATACTATATGAACCGGTATACCAGAACGTTCCATTTTCCGTTACACCTTCATATTGATCTTAAACCAAACCTGACTAAAGATGCTCTTGTCAAGCAGCTTCAATCTGGCAGTCAGGTCAGCACTATACTCAAGACTAAGCTCAGATTATCAGCAACAGCAGCAGCCCTTTTAAGACGCCTCGATAAACACACCTTTACCAATCCCGAAGCTTTAGCTGACGCGATTAAACATTATCCCATCCCAGTGTCTGGATTGAGACCGATTGATGAAGTTATTTCCACAGCTGGAGGCATACCTTTTACAGAACTTCGAGAAGATCTTGCACTCCATCAGTTTCCTAACGTGTACTGCGCAGGCGAAATGATCGATTGGGAAGCGCCTACAGGAGGATATCTCTTGCAGGCATGCTTTAGTACAGGCGCATGGATAGCATCATCTATAGATAAGCAAACTACTTCTTAAGTATTTTAGCAATCAGCTTTTGGTACGCATCAGCTATTTTCATCATACCGATATCATTCGGGTGTGCATAATCAACTGTTGAATTTATATCCAATCCAATTTCCTTATTGGTTAACAAATACAAATTCTTATCCCCTGATGCGGCTACACGACCAACAAATGCATGGGCAACCGCACTGCTTTTGCGGTATTCTTCATTTTTATCTAAATTAAAAATAGCCTTGTTAAATCCAGAACTATGCTCCGTAATGATAATAGGAGTTTTGGGATGTCTTTTCCTAATTTCTGTAACTGCGTTCGTTAACAAAGAATCCAGCTGCTGAGCCGTTCTATCTTTTGTTAATGCTAGATTTGGAATACAATCTAAGATATACACAGCTGCATCTACCTGATTGATATGGTTGATAATCGGCTGCTCCAAACGACCATTTCCCGAAAAAGCAACATTAATGATCGGATTTTGAACCGCTCGTCCTAAAATATTACTCCACGCCAGACCAGGTCTTGTCGCACAGGCACCCTGTGCTATTGAAGTACCGTAAATCACGATAGGTTTGCCTTCACCAACCACAAACTTAAAATTTTTGTCAGATCCTACACCGATTTCCATCCATTCAACGGTATTGTACAAAGGTAAATAAAGGCGATAAGTGAAGTTAGAATTTTCACCCAACTCCCGATAACTATACGAGACCGTATCTGCAAAATTATAATTACCGAATGCCCAGTTCCAACCACCTTTTTCGTCTTTTGCATAAAGATCTACACCACTCACGCCGATCGTTGGCATATGGGGCATATTCAAAGAACCACTCACTTTATAACGAATTGTAATTGCTGTAGCATCAGTCTTAAAATCAACATACAAACCGGCACTATTCGTTCCGAGACTCCACACGGGCGATCTTACCTGATCTTTTAACTGATCGGGCAATCGGTAGTAATTAGACAATTCTTCCGTGGCTATACGGCCTTGAATCACCTTATCCTTAAGTGGGTCATTCCACTTGGACTGTTGCGCAACTGAGCTGAAAGCAAGAATAAGCCCAGCAACAGAGAAAAGTAAGTTTAATTTCATAATTTAGATTGAAATCCAAATCTAACAATTAAAATAACAAATTAAAAAATCAATTGAATGACGCACCAAAAGAATTGTAATCGATAAGAATTAATAAAAACCACCAAATCCGCAACAGACTGAAAAATAAGACATAAAAAAAAGTCATCGTTTCAAACGATGACTTTTGATAAATTATAAACATTCGTGCTACAGAATAGCCTGTCTTACACGAACTAATTTTTCCATTAAATCTTCCAGGTAATCTAAGTGCAGCATATTGGCACCATCAGATTTAGCTTGCGCAGGATTAGGGTGCGTTTCAATAAATAATCCATCAGCACCCACCGCAATTGCAGCTTTTGCAATTGTTTCGATCAATTCTGGCTTACCACCAGTTACTCCCGATGTTTGATTCGGTTGCTGTAAAGAATGCGTACAATCCATGATCGTAGGAACTCCAAAACCGCGCATTTCAGGAATACCTCTGAAATCGACTATTAAATCTTGGTATCCAAATGTATTACCACGATCAGTCAACATCACATTAGTATTGTCCGAGTCTATTACTTTATCTACAGCAAACTTCATCGACGCTGCATTTAAAAATTGTCCCTTCTTTATATTAACCACCTTACCCGTTTCTGCCGCAGCAACAAGTAGTTCCGTTTGGCGACATAAAAAAGCTGGAATTTGCAAAACATCAACATAAGCTGCTGCCAAAGCGGCTTCATGGCTTTCGTGGATATCAGTCACGGTAGGAACTCCAAATGTTTTACCTACCTTTTCCAAAATGCGCAATGCTTTCTCATCGCCGATACCGGTGAAAGAATCCACACGTGATCGGTTTGCTTTACGATAAGAACCCTTAAATATATAAGGAATATTTAAGCGATCTGTTATGGTAACGATTTTCTCCGCGATACGTAAAGCAATTTCTTCTCCCTCTATCGCACATGGTCCCGCCATTAAAAAGAAATTCGTAGAATCTCCATTTTTAATTTGAGGTAGTACTGTATTTATCATTTAATATATGCGTTTCTAATTTCCTAATTCAGACATAAATTTAATTCGCATCAATTGAATATCTTCAAAAGAATAGTCATCTCCACCTAAATCTCGCAAAGCTTGATCAATAGAATCCGAATCAGCCTGCTTAAAGTAATCGTAAACCTCATCTTGGCGATCTTGATCGATCATTTCATCAACGAAATATCCAATATTCAGTTTTGTGCCAGCATTGACGATCGTCTCCACTTCTTTCAACAAATCTTCATAACTGATTCCTTTTGCAGCAGCAATATCATCAAGACCAATCTTACGATCGATATTCTGTATAATGGCAACCTTTAATGCAGACTTATTGGCCGTACCCTTGATCACTAAATCAACAGGACGATCGATGTCATTTTCTTCCACATAGTTTTTGATCAACTCAACAAACTGTGCTCCAAACTTAACCGCTTTACCATTGCCCACACCCTGTATCTGTTTCAATTCATCCAATGAAACAGGATAATGCGTACACATTTCATCTAATGATGGATCTTGAAAAATAACAAATGGTGGTAACGATTTTGATTTAGCAATCTTTTTACGGAGATCTTTTAACATCTTCAATAACTCGGTGTCTAAAGCTCCTGTCGCATGTCCAGCATCGTCAGAGGACGAATCTCCAGAAAAATCCAAAGGACGATTCATGACAAATTTTAATGCATATGGATTTTCTAAATAATGACGTCCGATATCGGTCATTTTTAATAAACCATAATGATCAATATCCTTTGCCAAGAAGTTATTCAGAACGGCTTGCCTAACCAAAGACTCCCAGTACACAATACCTTTATCTTTACCTTTTCCAAACAGCGGATGCTCATCATGTTTATAAGCAGACACAGGTTGATTATTTTGACCGATCATCACATTGATCACATGCAGATCATCAAAATTCTCCCCCTGTTCTTTAATGAAAGAAAGCACTTCTAATAAAGAGGCTTCAGCTTCAAAATAAGTCTTTTGAGAACGGCAGTTATCACACATGTTACTACAACCCGTTTCATCAAAATTCTCACCAAAATAATGTAATATTTGTTTACGTCTACAAACTGCAGATTCAGAATAATCAATGACCTCTTTGAGAATCTGGGTACCGATTTCCCTTTCAGCAACAGGCTTATCCTTCATAAATTTCGTTAATTTCTCAACGTCCTTCTCCGAGTAAAAAGCCAAACATAGCCCCTCTCCACCATCACGACCAGCACGACCTGTTTCCTGATAGTAACCTTCCATTGATTTTGGAATATCATGGTGGATGACAAAGCGTACATCGGGTTTGTCGATTCCCATACCAAAAGCTATCGTTGCTACGATAACCTCCACATCCTCCATTAAAAATTTATCCTGTGTATCAGCACGCGTTTTAGCATCCAGACCAGCATGATAAGGAAGCGCCTTGATTCCATTGATATTTAAGACCTCACTAATTTCCTCAACCTTTTTACGGCTTAAGCAATAAATAATACCCGTCTTTCCAGATTGACCTTTAATAAAACGTACGATTTCTTTAACGACATCCTTCTTAGGTCTTACCTCATAAAATAAATTGCCCCTATTAAAAGAAGATTTAAAGAGCATAGCATCATTCATTTGAAGATTCTTACGAATATCCGACTGCACCTTTGGAGTAGCAGTAGCTGTCAACGCAATGATGGGTATATTTTCACCGATACCATTGATCACTTGACGAATCTTACGATATTCAGGGCGGAAATCATGTCCCCATTCAGAGATACAATGCGCCTCATCAACAGCCACAAAAGAAACCGTTATCTGCTTTAGAAATTCGACATTTTCCAATTTGGAAAGCGATTCCGGTGCAACATAAAGTAGTTTGGTTTTCCCTGCCGTAACATCCTGTTTAACGCGCATAATATCACCTTTATTCAATGAAGAATTTAAAAAGTGAGCAATACTATCCTCTCCGCCAAACGCGCGAAGTTGATCAACTTGGTTTTTCATCAAGGCAATTAAAGGTGAAATGACAATTGCTGTCCCCTCACTCATCAATGCCGGCAGCTGGTAACAGATGGATTTACCACCCCCAGTAGGCATAATGACAAATGTGTCCTTTCTCTGTAGCACATTTGTTATGATTGCTTCTTGATCTCCTTTAAAAGTATCAAAACCAAAAAAATCTTGTAAATTGTCGAAAAGTGATTTTTCTATTTCCATCGAGCCTCGGGCAAAAATAAGATAGATAAATGACTAAAAAATCTGTAAAATAACGTATTTTTGTAGTCAATCTTTAATATAAAAGTAGATATTTTATTTGTGAAAAGCAACATCGATATAAAAAATATAGCTATACAAGCGATACAAGAAGAGGCTAAAGCGGTAGCTGATTTGTCACAACGGATTGACGACGACTTTGTTAACGTGGTGAAACAAATTGTAAACTTACAGGGACGTGTCATCGTTACCGGCATAGGAAAGAGTGCAATAATTGCTCAAAAAATTGTTGCAACAATGAATTCTACTGGAACACCATCCATTTTTATGCATGCCGCTGACGCCATTCACGGAGATTTAGGGATCATTCAACAGCAAGATTTAATCATTGCTATTTCAAAAAGTGGGACAACTCCCGAAATCAAAGTATTGGTACCTTTCTTAAAACAAACAGGCAATACTTTGGTAGCCCTTGTTGGTAATATTAACTCTTATTTGGCAGAACAGGCAGATTATGTATTGGACACAACTGTTGACAAAGAAGCCTGTCCAAATAACCTCGCTCCGACTTCCAGTACAACAGCGCAATTGGCGATGGGCGATGCCTTGGCCGTATGCTTACAGGAGTGCCGTGATTTTTCAGATCAAGACTTTGCGAAGTACCATCCAGGAGGAGCACTCGGCAAAAAACTATACCTCAAAGTTGCGGATCTTTCAGATCAAAATGAAAAACCAAAAATTCAAAGTCATGCAAGGATCAGGGAAATTATACTCACCATTACCCAACATAGATTAGGTGCCGTTGCTGTATTGGACCAAGATCAGATTATTGGCGTAATTACCGATGGTGATATAAGACGGATGCTCGAAAATTATCAAGATTTATCTGGGCTTACTGCCGCCGACATCATGGGTGCAAACCCCAAAACAATTGACAAATCTGAACTTGCAGTAAATGCATTGCATATGATGCGCCAAAATAATATTTCGCAATTGATTGTTTTAAACGATGGAAAATATGATGGCATTATTCATATTCAGGATTTGTTAAAAGAAGGAATCATCTAGTCTGAGGTGAATGTAATATTATTGTTATTAGCTCCTTTTACCCACTAAATCAAAGTCTAAATAGCTATTTTGGTACGTTGTTTGACTATATCAAATAGCATAGTAAACAAATAAAGAAGAAGAAGATATGAAAAAGTTTTTAGCCGTATTAACTGTTATTATCGCATTTGTAGGATTTACTGCAATGCAAGCGAGTCAAAGCGAATTTAAATTTGAGAAAGAAACGCATGATTTTGGAAAGATTGCACAAGGAACTCCAGTTTCATACAGTTTCAAATTTTCAAATGTTGGAAGTGAGCCTATCATTATAAGTGATGTTAAACCATCATGCGGTTGTTCAGTGGCCGAGTTCACAAAGACTCCCATCAAACCAGGAGATACAGGAACCATTAAAGTGACGTTCAATGCTGCATCAAAAGCTCCATTTACAAAAAGCTTTACGGTAACATCAAATACGAAAACACCTGTAAAAACATTGTACATTAAAGGAATTGTAGAGTAATTACTTTACAGATATCATGATCATCAAAAGCCACTTCAACTAAAGTGGCTTTTTTTAGTTTTTATTCCTTAAATTTGTATTGCTAATTTATATAAAATAATGCCATCAATATCAACAAAAGGGTATAATATGCCCGCTTCTCCAATTAGAAAACTGACGCCTTTTGCTGATCAAGCAAAGAAAGAAGGAAAAAAAATCTATCATTTAAACATCGGACAGCCGGACATCGAAACACCCGAGGTCATGCTAAATGCGTTAAAAAACATTGACTTCAAAGTTTGGGCATATACAGCATCTGAGGGAACAGCATCATACCGCAATAAACTCACGACATACTACAATAATTTGAACTATCATATCGAACCTACTGATATCTTAGTAACAAATGGTGGTTCTGAAGCGATTATGATCGCTATGCAAGCGTGTTTAAACCCTGGTGAAGAAGTAATTATTCCAGAGCCTTTCTATGCTAATTACAATGGTTTTGCATGTTCAGCAGATATCGTAGTTAAACCGATTATGTCCTATATCGACAGTGGTTTTGCTTTACCATCGATCGCCGAATTTGAAAAAGTGATCACGGATAAAACAAAAGCTATTGCAATCTGCAATCCCAATAATCCTACAGGTTATCTATATTCGAGAGAAGAACTCGAAGCGTTACGCGAACTTTGCTTAAAATACGATTTATACTTATTTTCTGACGAAGCATACCGTGAATTCTGCTATGATGGTCGCGAATTTATTTCGCCCATGCATATGGAGGGATTAGAACAGCACGTGGTTGTATTGGATACTGTATCAAAACGCTATTCGGCTTGTGGAGCTAGAATAGGCTGTCTAATTACAAAAAACAAAGAACTATACCAAGTAGCACTCAAATTTGCTCAAGCACGCCTTAGCCCTTCTTTGGAAGGTCAGATCGCTGCTGAGGCGGCGATAGATACACCAGCTAGTTATTTTGATGCCGTTTCAACAGAATATACAGCCCGTCGCGACACCTTGGTCGCTGGTTTAAATAAAATTGAAGGTGCATTTTCGCCAAATCCAGGTGGTGCTTTTTATGTCGTAGCAAAATTACCTATTGACAACGCAGATAAATTTTGTCAGTGGATGTTGGAAGAATTTGCTTACGAAAATGAAACCGTGATGATGGCTCCGGCAACCGGATTTTACAGTACTCCGGGAGCAGGAAACAATGAAGTGCGATTAGCTTACGTACTCAATCAACACGACCTGAAAAAAGCATTGATTTGTTTAGAAAAAGGATTAGAAGCATACCCAGGGCGAGTATAATTCCAAAAGGTACTGCCTGTTGATCCAAAATAAAGGAAAGGGCTATCATACATCTGTGTGATAGCCCTTTCCCTTATAAAAGACTCCTACTCTTCCAGCCATTACCCGCTTTTCCATTTCTTATTTGATGCTATTACCCATCTGCATAGCCGATAAAATATGCTGTAGTGTCAACATACAGGCTACGACTCAATCGCTTTTATTTATTTCATACCAAACATTTTACCCACTTCAAACGTTATTATAGTAATTGATCACTAAATAGATATAATATGGATAAATTGAAGAAATTTGAATTGATGGAAAAAATTTCCAGAGAGTTAGAAGATGTAAGAAAAAGTCAGCAAGCCGTATTAGAAAAAATTGGAAAAATTGAGGTGGATAATATCGAACTTGGAGACCAAAATCTAGAAAAAATTCTACCGGATATTTTTCAACGTACTGCAGACAATTCAGATGCAATTCGTCAACTATTGGACTCTTTCCAAGAAAAAACAGATGAGTACGGTGAGAAGAACAATGTTGCCAAACTAAAAGAACAACAGCAAATCAATAGTATTAAATAAGATTTACTATTAAATAATACAAGAAAAGCTTCCTATTTGGAAGCTTTTCTTTTTGTATATTCTTCAATGACAAATGTCAGCTGATCCTCTTGAGTCATATATGAATTATCCAGTATGATGGCATCATCAGCTTTTCGTAGCGGGCTCTCTTCTCGCGTGCTGTCGATATGATCACGATGTGCCAGATTTTTAACAATCTCATCCATGGTCACGTGCTCACCTTTACTGGTCAATTCGAGATAACGCCTGTTTGCACGAACCTGCGGATCGGCAGTCATAAAGATCTTCATATCTGCATCCGGAAATACAGTCGTACCAATATCACGACCATCCATCACAATATTGCGCCTACGTCCCAACTTTTGCTGCTGTGCAACCATGGCTTGACGTACCGCTTTAATCGTACTCACCTCACTCACCTTATCAGAAATATACATCTGACGGATCTCATCAGATATATCTTCATCATTCAGGTGGATCTCTGTTTTTTCCAGATTAGGTATAAAGTCAATATGAATATTTTCTAATGCTTGAGCAACTGCCGCTTCATCTTCTACATCGATCCCTTCCCTAAGGAAATACAATGTTACAGCACGGTACATCGCACCGCTGTCAATAAAGACGAATTTTAATTTTTTAGCTAATGCCTTTGCTACTGTACTTTTCCCACAGGAAGAGAAACCATCAATAGCAATAATAAAGTTATGTCTAGTTGTCATAAAACTAATTCATACCTCCTATGATTACCCCAAGCTTGTTGACTAAAGGAACAAGTATTAAATTCCCTTCAATGATGCTCTCTGGCAAGAAGATATATTTCTTATCGTAAATAATATTATCAATGTAAAAACTCAACCAGTATTCATTTGTCAAGCCAAATACCTGTTCGTCAATAGCTTCGATTTTTTCAAAAGAATGTGCGGCAACATTTCCAATAAAATGACGCAATGTACTTGTTTGTACCTGAGCACCATCTTTCTCACCATATCCTTTTGAAGTAACCAAGACATTTTGAATCTCTTGACTTTTCTCATTGATCAAATAGACATTCCATACCTTAAACTCTGGACTTTCACTTTCCAAAACAACAGCAATTGTGATATTTTGAACAATGTTTTCAGGTAAATCCTTTTTCATTTCAATTATTTCGCTTTAGTTGCTTTGACTGTAGCTGCTTTTTTAGTTGTCGTCGCCTTTTTTGCTGTCGTAGCTTTTTTAGCCGGTGCTTTCTTAGCTGTGGCCGTTTTTTTGGCCGTTACTTTAGCTTTACCTTTAGGTGCATCGGCTTCCGCCCATTTCAATACATCCTGATAAGTAATTTGCTCCACTTCCATTCCTTTAGGAATTTTTAAATTTTGCTTTCCAAAACGGACGAATGGACCCCAACGACCTTGTTCGATTTGAGCTTCAGGGTTTTCATCAAAAACACGAATAATCTTTTCAATATCCTTCTGTCTCTTTTCTTTAATGATCTGAATACACTCTTCCTCGGTCACATCCAGTGGATCAATACCTTTTGGTAAAGAATAGAAAGAAGAATCGTGACGGATATAAGGACCAAATCGTCCAATAGCAACAGTCATTTCCTTTTCTTCAAAAACACCTACTTTCTTAGGAAGCTTGAACAATTCCATAGCATCCTCAAAAGTAATGGTTTCGATCATTTGACCCTTACGTAAAGAAGCAAAACGAGGCTTCTCTTCATCATCCTGTGCACCGATCTGAACTAAAGGACCAAATTTACCGATACGCACAGATACAGGCTTACCCGATACAGGGTCTACACCTAATTCTCTTTCATTGTTCGCACGCTCAGCATTTTCCAACGTATTCTGTACTTCCGAATGAAAAGGTCCGTAGAATTCGCGCAACATATCGGTCCATTCTGTCAGACCATGCGCAATCTCATCAAATTCCTTTTCTACTTTTGCCGTAAAATTAAAATCAACAATACCCTTAAAATGCTCAACTAAGAAATCGTTGACCACGATACCGATATCTGTTGGAAACATTTTTCCTTTCTCAGCACCCGTAATTTCAGTTTTAGTCACAGCAGAGATTTCAGCATTTTCCAAAGTCAATACACGATAATCACGCGAACGACCTTCCCTTTCCTCTTTTACCACATATCCACGGTTTTGAATCGTCGAAATAGTTGGTGCATAGGTAGAAGGTCTACCAATACCAAGTTCTTCTAACTTTTTCACTAGGGCCGCTTCCGTATAACGAGCAGGAGGTCTGGTGAAACGCTCTGTCGCATTCATGCTTTTCAACACAACTGCTTGCCCGGTCGTTAACGGTGGCAATAATGAATTATCACTTTCTTCATCATGGGTTTGATCTTGATCGTCATCCGTAGATTCGAAATAAACCTTTAAGAATCCATCAAATTTCATGACTTCACCCGATGCCGATAAATCTTCTTTACGCGTAGATATGGAAATTTTAGCTAATGTTTTTTCAAACTCTGCTTCACTCATTTGAGAAGCAATAGCACGTTTCCAAATCAAATCATATAAACGTTTTTCTGCAGCATCACCTTCGATACTATGTTCAGAAAAATAAGTCGGACGAATAGCTTCGTGGGCCTCTTGAGCACCAGAAGTTTTGGTTTTATATTTTCTCAGCTTATGATAGCGATCACCATAAGCAGATCGAATTTCTTTTTCAGCAGCTTCCGTTGCAGTATCACTTAAATTAACAGAATCGGTACGCATATAGGTAATACGTCCAGCCTCATATAAACGTTGTGCCACCTGCATCGTGCGTGCTACAGAGAACCCAAGCTTACGACTAGCCTCTTGTTGTAATGTTGAAGTCGTAAATGGAGCCGCAGGAGCTCGTTTCGCAGGTTTTGTTTCCAAACTCTTCACAGCAAACTCTGCAGTCTTACAATCGTCTAAAAACTGCTTAGCTTCAGCTTCTGTTGCAAAGCGATGTGGTAGTTCTGCTTTAAAACTATCTTTAACTTTTCCAGTATGGAAAAAAGCAACTATACGAAAGGATGCCTCAGCATTAAATCTGATCACCTCACGCTCACGATCGACGATCAGACGGACAGCGACAGATTGAACACGTCCTGCAGATAATGAAGGTTTCACCTTTTTCCATAATACAGGAGAAAGTTCAAATCCGACCAAACGATCCAATACACGACGTGCTTGTTGTGCATTTACTAAATTATAATCTATTTTGCGTGGATTCTCAATGGCTTTTAAAATTGCAGGTTTCGTGATCTCATGAAATACAATACGCTTGGTACTCTCATCCTTTAATCCCAACGTCTCAAACAGATGCCAAGATATGGCCTCTCCTTCGCGGTCCTCATCGGACGCTAGCCATACAGTTTCTGCAGCTTTAGCTAATTTCTTTAACTCACTGACAACAGCCTTTTTATCACTCGGGACTTCATACTTTTGTTGAAAATCTTTGTCTGTATCAATAGCATCATCGGTCTTCACCAAATCACGAATATGTCCGTAACTAGACTTCACTAAAAAGTCCTTCCCTAAATACCCTTCTATTGTTTTCGCTTTCGCTGGAGACTCTACTATGAGTAAATTTTTAGCCATTTAAATTTGAGATTTGTGCAAATAAAGGCATTTCTTTAACGAATGACAATATTTTTAGTCTTTTTTTACATAATTTAAAGAAAAATAATAAAATCTGGTTGAGTAAAATCCCAAATTTTGTTACCATATTTCCGAACAACATAGCCTATTTTTTCTATTCAGCTATTATTAATTTAACGCCTAGTTTCTCAATCTCTTCTTTATAATAAGGTGTAATCCCTTGGTCTGTTATGATGATATCAATTTCATCAATGGCACAGATCCGTCCAAAAGATTTTCTTCCAAATTTAGAAGAGTCTGCCAATACAATGACTTTCTGTGCAGATTGAATCATCGCTTTATTCAACTTGGCCTCCTGACCAGAAGTCGTAGACAAGCCATACGTGATATCGATACCGTCAACACCAATAAACAATTTGGAGCAAAAATAATCCCCCAAGATTTGTTCAGCATAATGGCCAGAGATAGAAATACTGCTTTTCCGAAGAATTCCAGGTAACTGTAAGACTTCTACTGCCGGAAATTGATTGAGCTTCATACTAACCTGCAAAGACGATGTGATCACATTCAGTTCCATACTGGAATCCATGGCATCTGCCAAGGCATGCATAGTCGTCCCCGAAGCAATAATAATAGATTCATGAGACTCCATATAAGAAACAGCGCATTTACTGATGAGTGCTTTTTCATTCGAATAATGTTTTTCCTTTTCAAAAACATTACGGTCTATAATATAAGGATTTTTATTGGTAGCACCACCATGTGTTCGAAAAAGTAAATTAGAATCTTCCAACTGCTTCAAATCCTTTCGAATGGTTACAGTGGAAACATTTAAATCTTGACACAACTGCATCACCGTTATATGATCAGACTTTTTCAACTGCGCTAAGATATATTCATGTCTATCTACAAGATTCATAAAAATTCAATAATTTATGATGCAAGTTACTACTTATTATGAAATAAATAAAACCAACTTTCGTAAGCTTTCGTTTGATTATTAAAATGTTTCATTTATATTTGATTATTGCAATTTCACAACAAAAAGAAATAAATCGTAATAAAAACGATACATATATGATTAATTTTAATAGAAACACAAGTTTAACAGCGGTAAAAAGCACTTCTGAATGGGATATCGTCATCATCGGAGGTGGAGCTACTGGACTTGGTATTGCTGTAGATGCAGCATCCAGAGGATTCAAAACCCTATTACTGGAAAAATACGATTTTGCCAAGGCAACATCCAGCAGAAGTACCAAGTTGGTTCATGGGGGTGTTCGTTATTTAGCGAACGGCGATATCAAGCTCGTCTATTCAGCTTTACACGAAAGAGGCTTAATTTTTCAAAATGCTCCTCATTTGGCACGAATACAAAGTTTTATCATTCCTTGTTATTCATTCTTTAGTAAATGGAAATTTCTTATCGGCTTAAAGATGTACGATTGGATGGCTGGCAAGTATAGAATTGGAAATTCTAAATTTCTATCCAATGCACAAGTCGTCTCCAAACTTCATTCAGTTAAACAACAAGGTCTTCAAGGAGGTATCATTTACTACGATGGACAATTTGATGATGCGCGATTTGCTATTAATTTAGCACAATCAGCACATACATTAGGAGCTACGATTTTAAATTATTGTGATGTAAACGCTATTCATAAAAATGGAGAAGGACTGGTTTCGGGTATCTCATTTACGGACACGGAGTCCAGTGAAAGTTTTCAAATTAAAGCAAAAACAGTCATCAATGCCACAGGAATTTTTGTAGATGATATCTTAAAAATGGAATCTCCCAACCATAAAAACCTAGTAAGACCTTCGCAGGGAACACATATTGTTATTGATAAAAAGTTCTTGGGCAAAGAAGATGCTCTTATGATTCCTGAGACAACAGACGGTCGCGTATTGTTTGGAGTTCCATGGCACGATCATATTTTGTTAGGAACAACAGATACCCCCTTAAATGTACATAGTATTGAACCAAGACCTTTAGAGGAGGAGATTGCATTTATTCTTGATACCGCTAAAAATTATTTAAATCCTGCACCACAAAGAGCCGATATATTAAGTGTATTTGCAGGATTAAGACCTTTAGCTGCACCCAAAGATTCGAATTCAACTTCGACGAAGGAGATATCGCGAGATCATAAATTAATCAGCAGCCCATCAGGTTTAATCACCATCACCGGTGGAAAATGGACCACCTATCGGAAAATGGCAGAAGAAACGGTAAACAAGGCTATTGAAATTGGAAAATTAAGGGATGAACCATGTGTTACCAAGACATTAAAAATCCATGGTTATCACAAAGACCAACAAGAAGGTCACTGGCAATTTTATGGATCCGATGCAAAGTTAATCCAAGATTTAGCTTCAGAAAATCCAGATCTAGCTCAAAAAATACATCCAAGATTTGATCACATCGCGGCAGAAGTCGTGTGGGCAGTACGAAATGAAATGGCTAGAGGTGTAGAAGATGTATTGGCGAGGAGGATGCGTATATTATTTCTGGATGCCAAAGCAGCAATAGAAGCAGCTCCCCTTGTCGTGAAAATCATGGCTAAAGAATTAGACCGATCAACTGCATGGCAAGATGATCAATTAACCTCATTTTTAAACCTTTGTAAACAATACGATTACCAATCACAATAAACCTTGTCCCATGAATACATCTGAATATATTTTGGCACTAGACCAAGGCACTACAAGTTCAAGAGCGATCGTTTTTTCAAAATCTGGAAAAATTGAAGCGGTAGCACAAAAAGAGTTTACACAAATTTATCCTGAATCAGGCTGGGTGGAACATGATCCCAAAGAAATCTGGTCTAGCCAACTCTCTGTATTTACAGAAGTCATGGCCAAGATGAAAATAACGCCGAAGAATATCAAAGGAATAGGAATTACCAACCAAAGAGAAACTACTATTGTTTGGGACAGAATAACAGGCGAACCCATCTATAATGCGATAGTCTGGCAAGACAGAAGGACTGCTGATTATTGTAAAAATATCGAAAAGCAAGGATATGCAGATCTTATTCAGAGTAAAACCGGCCTTCGAATAGATGCGTATTTCTCAGCATCGAAGATCAATTGGATTCTCGACAATGTTCAAGGAGCAAGAGAAAGGGCAAATGCAGGAGAACTCGCTTTTGGAACAGTTGATAGTTGGATTATTTGGAATTTAACAAACGGCGAAGTTCACGTTACGGATGTGTCCAATGCCTCGAGAACCATGCTATACAATATCGAAACCTTAGACTGGGATACCGAGCTTTTGACCCTATTCGATATTCCCGAACGCATGCTTCCAAAAGTGGCATCATCATCTGAAATTTATGGCCATACTTCAGGACAGATTCTCTCCAGCAAAGTGCCAATAGCTGGAATTGCAGGAGATCAGCAAGCGGCTCTTTTTGGACAAATGTGCACCGAAAAGGGGATGGTAAAAAACACCTACGGAACAGGCTGCTTTCTGTTGATGAATATAGGCTCCAAACCCATTCTGTCCAAAAATAATTTGGTAACCACCATTGGCTGGAAAATCGGTGATCAAGTGGTATATGCACTAGAGGGCAGTGTGTTTATAGGTGGAGCAGTAGTCCAGTGGTTGAGGGACGAATTAGGCATCATTAAAAATGCTCAAGAAATTGAAAAATTGGCAGAAAGTGTACACGATAGTAATGGCGTGTATCTCGTACCAGCTTTCTCCGGATTAGGAGCACCACATTGGAATCCGTATGCAAGGGGTACGATTTTAGGGATGTCTAGAGGAACAAATGCGGCACATATTGCTCGTGCTGCACTGGAAGGAATAGCCTTTCAGATTACAGATATATTAAGTGCTATGCAATCCGACGCACAAACGGATATCAAGGAACTCCGGGTAGATGGTGGCGCGAGTTCCAATAACTTTTTAATGCAGACCCAAGCTAATTTTTTAAATGTGGTTACCTTACGCCCAGAAGTCGTCGAGACAACCGCATTAGGAGCAGCATATCTAGCAGGTTTAGCCGTAGGATTTTGGGCAAATATTGAGGAAATATCGGAACAATGGAAAATAGATAGGACCTTTACGCCAATACCCGATCAATCTGTTAAAGAATCGCTTAAAGGATGGAAACGAGCTGTAGAAACAGTGAAATTTTGGGCCAATTATGATGTTAACCATTAAGAATAACTGATATGAATGCATTAATCGCAGAATTTATAGGTACAGCAGTGCTTATTCTATTGGGAGGTGGAGTCGTCGCAAACGTGGTCTTAAAAGACACAAAAGGACACAATGCCGGCTGGATGGTCATCAGTACAGGTTGGGCTCTAGCCGTATTTACAGGCGTTATCATCGCTGGTCCCTATAGCGGTGCACATCTCAACCCAGCGGTCACATTAGCCAATTTGATATTAAATAAGATGACACTAATGTTAGGTATGCAATATATCCTGATGCAGGTGTTAGGTGCTATGTTTGGATCTTTTGTAGTTTGGTGTATGTATAAAGATCATTTCGCACAAACCGATGATGCTGGTGCTAAAGAAGCTGTATTCTGCACAAGACCTGCTATTTTTAATCCTAAGATTAATCTGATCAGTGAAATCGTTGGTACTTTTGTATTAATATTTTCAATTTTACATTTTACTAATCCCACTACACACCAAGGTGAAACTTTTGGATTAGGTTCTATAGGAGCATTACCAGTAGGTTTCATCGTTTGGGCAATTGGCCTTTCATTAGGGGGAACTACTGGATATGCCATTAATCCTGCACGTGATCTAGGTCCAAGGATTGTACATGCTTTATTACCCATAAAAAATAAAAAATCCTTCCACATAGCCTATGCCTGGATACCTGTAGTAGGTCCACTTATTGGAAGCGCAATAGCGACTATTCTTTATTTATATATCACAACATAAGATGACATTAAAGTTCATCATTAGTCGATCTTGATGATTTATGGTCAATCATGAGATATAGGCTAATCATCTTACAAGAGGTGATTAGCCTTTTTATATTAGAAAAATCTAAAATCATTAGTCATCAAAATACTGACTACCAAGGCTAATACTACTTCTCTGTTGTAAAAACTACCGCCATACAACGCATATTAGAATAAACCAGACGTATTGTTCATAAAATGGATTTAGTTTAAAATATAAAACTGATAAGGTAATTGGTCAAACCAGATCATAGGAAAGCAAGAAACGCTCAAACAGATAATCGCTCAGGTAGTAAGCAAAATATCTTATCAGCACCGCTCATGTAGATCCATTCAAAAGGAAACCACATCGCTTACAAACTGAAGACAGAAAACCAATTTTAGAGTAGTTCAGCAGGTGGGCTATAAGCGTATTTCAAAAGCAGGAGTTGCCTGGCGTGGATATGGAGGATGAGCTTGAAGTGGAACCGTGCCGCCAATAGCCATATCCGGAACCAGCTCGGACATGAAGGAGAAGAAATATGCTTGTGCTACGTCTGCAGTACTGCCGTAGCAAGTCGATATCTTTGGCTGTGAAAGGGGTTATCTGCGGCAGCAGGATTGTTAATTGCTGCGTCAGCGCTATTGATTATACTGTAGCAGCGGAATGGCTTGTTCTAAAGCACCGGTACTGGAATATGCTGATCCGAAAGACAGAAAAAGTTTAGCGCACAAAAAAGCCCCTGCTGCTTAGCAAGGGCTTCTGTATAAAAAAAGGCACCGACCTACTCTCCCACCTGTTACGGCAATACCATCGGCTCTGGCGGGCTTGACTGCTCTGTTCGGAATGGGAAGAGGTAGACACCGCCGATATAGGCACCTAAAATGTTTTTATTAGTCATAAAAATGAAATATAAAATATCCCATCCAACATACTAATCTATAGACAATTGAAAGAAAAACTAAAAGAGGAAGACAACAGTGTCTGCGTTGCTTGAGAAAGCTTCGGGTGATTAGTATTGCTCAGCTATGATATCTCTACCTTTACACCTGCAACCTATCAACGTAGTAGTCTACTACGGCCCTATAAGGAAGTCTCATCTCGTGGCTAGTTTCGCACTTAGATGCTTTCAGCGCTTATCTATTCCCGACGTAGCTACCCAGCCGTACACCTGGCGGCATAACTGGTTTACCAGCGGTCAGTCCATCCCGGTCCTCTCGTACTAAGGACAGATCCACTCAAACTTCCAACGCCCACAACAGATAGGGACCGAACTGTCTCGCGACGTTCTGAACCCAGCTCGCGTGCCACTTTAATGGGCGAACAGCCCAACCCTTGGGACCTTCTCCAGCCCCAGGATGTGACGAGCCGACATCGAGGTGCCAAACCTCCCCGTCGATATGAGCTCTTGGGGGAGATCAGCCTGTTATCCCCAGCGTACCTTTTATCCTTTGAGCGATGGCCCTTCCATACAGAACCACCGGATCACTATGTCCGTCTTTCGACCCTGTTCGACTTGTTGGTCTCACAGTCAAGCAAGCTTATGCCATTGCACTCCGCGTACGGTTACCAAGCGTACTGAGCTTACCTTTGAAAGCCTCCGTTACCTTTTTGGAGGCGACCACCCCAGTCAAACTACCCACCAAACAATGTCCTCGGCATGACCGAGTTAGAAACCGAATACAGAAAGGGCGGTATTTCAAGGTTGATTCCATGACTCCTGGCGAAGCCACTTCAACATCTCCCGCCTATCCTACACATCCTGTACCCAATTCCAATGTTAAGCTATAGTGAAGGTGCATGGGGTCTTTCCGTCCCGTTGCGGGTAATCGGCGTCTTCACCGATACCACAATTTCACCGAGCTCATGGCTGAGACAGCGCCCAGATCGTTACACCATTCGTGCAGGTCGGAACTTACCCGACAAGGAATTTCGCTACCTTAGGACCGTTATAGTTACGGCCGCCGTTTACTGGGGCTTCGATTCAATGCTTCTCTTGCGATGACATCCCCTCTTAACCTTCCAGCACCGGGCAGGTGTCAGGCCTTATACCTCATCTTTCGATTTTGCAAAGCCATATGTTTTTGTTAAACAGTCGCCTGGGCCTTTTCACTGCGGCTTCTCCATTGCTGGAGGAAGCGCCCCTTCTCCCGAAGTTACAGGGCCATTTTGCCGAGTTCCTTAGCCATGATTCACTCGAGCACCTTAGGATTCTCTCCTCGACTACCTGTGTCGGTTTACGGTACGGGTTTTTATAACCTGAAGCTTAGCGGGTTTTCTTGGAAGTCTGTTTACCTGCTCTATCAGCGCCGCCGAAGCTTTGCTGTACTATTGGGTTTCAGCAGGGTCGGCGGATTTGCCTACCGTCCCTATACCTACGCCTTTTAACGAACTATTCCGTCAGTTCGCGGCAGTGTCACTACTCCGTCACCACATCGCAGTTATAAAAAGTACTGGAATATTAACCAGTTGTCCATCGGCTTGCTCCCTTCGGATGCGCCTTAGGCCCCGACTAACCCTGATCCGATTAGCGTTGATCAGGAAACCTTAGTCTTTCGGTGGGCGGGTTTCTCACCCGCCTTATCGTTACTTATGCCTACATTTGCTTTTCTATCCACTCCACGGCCCATTACCAGACCGCTTCGCCGTAAATAGAATGCTCCCCTACCAGACATACATATTTCAGTATGAATCCATAGCTTCGGTAATACACTTGATGCCCGTTTATTATCCACGCCCGATCGCTCGACTAGTGAGCTGTTACGCACTCTTTAAATGAATGGCTGCTTCCAAGCCAACATCCTAGCTGTCTAGGCAATCGGACCTCGTTAGTTCAACTTAGCGTATATTTAGGGACCTTAGCTGATGGTCTGGGTTCTTTCCCTCTCGGCCTTGGACCTTAGCACCCAAAGCCTCACTGCCGGCCATATCTTATAGCATTCGGAGTTCGTCTGGATTTGGTAGGATTTGACTCCCCCGCACCCAATCGGTAGCTCTACCTCTATAAGACTCCATGCCGACGCTGTTCCTAAAAACATTTCGGGGAGTACGAGCTATTTCCCAGTTTGATTAGCCTTTCACCCCTACCCTCAGGTCATCCGGAAACTTTTCAACGTTTATCGGTTCGGTCCTCCATTACATGTTACTGCAACTTCAACCTGCCCAAGGGTAGATCACAAGGTTTCGCGTCTACCTCATCTGACTATGCGCCCTATTAAGACTCGCTTTCGCTTCGGATACGTGGCTGAACCACTTAACCTTGCCAGACAAGAGTAACTCGTAGGCTCATTATGCAAAAGGCACGCCGTCACTGGACCTGCCAGCTCCGACCGCTTGTAAGCACACGGTTTCAGGTTCTTTTCACTCCTCTGTTCGAGGTTCTTTTCACCTTTCCCTCACGGTACTAGTTCACTATCGGTCTCTCAGGAGTATTTAGCCTTATCAGATGGTGCTGACAGATTCCCACAGGGCGTCTCCGACCCCGCGGTACTCAGGGTACTGCTAGGCTAGCATTCTATACGTGTACAGGGCTATCACCGTGTATCGCTGGGCTTCCCATCCCATTCCACTTCTGTTTGCTAATGCCACTTCGCAGCCCTACAACCCCAACCATGCCGTAACAAAGTTGGTTTGGGCTCTTTCCCGTTCGCTCGCCACTACTTGGGAAATCATTATTATTTTCTTCTCCTACGCCTACTTAGATGTTTCAGTTCAGCGCGTTCGCGTATTTTACAGCATACCTTCAGTATGCTAGGTTGCCCCATTCGGAAATCTTCGGATCAATCTCACATTTGCTAATCCCCGAAGCTTATCGCAGCTTATCACGTCCTTCATCGCCTCTGAGAGCCTAGGCATCCCCCGTGTGCCCTTATTTACTTTCTTCACCTCATAGCCCTTTTGCTACTATGGGTTGCGTTTTGATATATATAACCATGGTGCTACGCATTAATCCGTTCGGCCTTGACCGAGGGTCTTCATAATACATCAAGCACACCACAGTATTGTCTCTACTGTTGTCTTCTCTTGTAATTTTTTTTCTTTCAATATGTCAAAGAACTCTTTGTTTCCGCTTTATGTGCCGTAAATATCTTATACGGCGCGGATACCTGTGGAGAATATCGGAGTCGAACCGATGACCCCCTGCGTGCAAGGCAGGTGCTCTAGCCAGCTGAGCTAATTCCCCGTGGTGTTAATGGTAGTCCCGAGCAGATTTGAACTGCTGACCCCTACATTATCAGTGTAGTGCTCTAACCAACTGAGCTACGGGACTAGCTTATCTTTCTATCTCTCTGGACCATCCAATCAGGGATGGGCACATTTCTTCAAATGTTTTGTCTCTTGTTTGTTTCTTATATAAACCATGTGTGTACGTAACGAGCTTCAATCCTGAATGCTCTAGAAAGGAGGTATTCCAGCCGCACCTTCCGGTACGGCTACCTTGTTACGACTTAGCCCCAATTATCGGTTTTACCCTAACACGCTCCTTGCGGTTACATGCTTTAGGTACCCCCAACTTTCATGGCTTGACGGGCGGTGTGTACAAGGCCCGGGAACGTATTCACCGCGTCATTGCTGATACGCGATTACTAGCGAATCCAACTTCATGAGGTCGAGTTGCAGACCTCAATCCGAACTGTGAATGGCTTTTAGAGATTAGCACCATATTGCTATGTAGCTGCCCGCTGTACCATCCATTGTAGCACGTGTGTAGCCCCGGACGTAAGGGCCATGATGACTTGACGTCGTCCCCACCTTCCTCACAGCTTACGCTGGCAGTCTGTTTAGAGTCCCCACCTTAATGTGCTGGCAACTAAACATAGGGGTTGCGCTCGTTGCGGGACTTAACCCAACACCTCACGGCACGAGCTGACGACAGCCATGCAGCACCTAGTTTCGTGTCCCGAAGGACTGATCCGTCTCTGGATCATTCACTAACTTTCAAGCCCGGGTAAGGTTCCTCGCGTATCATCGAATTAAACCACATGCTCCTCCGCTTGTGCGGGCCCCCGTCAATTCCTTTGAGTTTCAATCTTGCGACCGTACTCCCCAGGTGGATAACTTAACGCTTTCGCTTGGACGCTTACTGTGTATCGCAAACATCGAGTTATCATCGTTTAGGGCGTGGACTACCAGGGTATCTAATCCTGTTTGATCCCCACGCTTTCGTGCATCAGCGTCAATACTAACTTAGTGAGCTGCCTTCGCAATCGGAGTTCTAAGACATATCTATGCATTTCACCGCTACTTGTCTTATTCCGCCCACTTCAAATAGATTCAAGTCCTACAGTATCAAAGGCACTGCGACAGTTAAGCTGCCGTCTTTCACCACTGACTTATAGGACCGCCTACGCACCCTTTAAACCCAATAAATCCGGATAACGCTTGGATCCTCCGTATTACCGCGGCTGCTGGCACGGAGTTAGCCGATCCTTATTCTTCAGGTACATTCAGCTTCCCACACGTGGAAAGGTTTATTCCCTGACAAAAGCAGTTTACAACCCATAGGGCAGTCATCCTGCACGCGGCATGGCTGGTTCAGAGTTCCCTCCATTGACCAATATTCCTTACTGCTGCCTCCCGTAGGAGTCTGGTCCGTGTCTCAGTACCAGTGTGGGGGATTCTCCTCTCAGAGCCCCTAGACATCGTAGCCTTGGTGGGCCGTTACCCCTCCAACTAGCTAATGTCACGCGAGCCCATCCATATCCTATAAATATTTGATCATAATCCGATGCCGGTAAATGATGTTATGCGGTGTTAATCTCTCTTTCGAGAGGCTATCCCCCTGATATGGGTAGGTTGCTCACGCGTTACGCACCCGTGCGCCACTCTCATCAGTTTGTAGCAAGCTACTCCCTGAATCCCGTCCGACTTGCATGTATTAGGCCTGCCGCTAGCGTTCATCCTGAGCCAGGATCAAACTCTCCATTGTAAAATGAAGTGTAAGATCAAGACTATTTATAATAAATAGAATTGTCTTGTATTTTATTTCTAATTCTAAAATTGAACAGGTTGATTTTTTTAACTTTCGTTGTTTCTCAACACTACTCGTTACGTTACATGATTATATTTTTAAAGAACTTTCTTCGCTCCCGCATCTCGCTTCGGCTTTATATGATGTCGGCATTGCGCCGGTATCGGTCTTGTTTGTTTTCCCTTCGTTTCCGTTGGGACTGCAAAGGTAGAAATCTTTTTGGCATCTCCAAAATAAATGTGAAAATTTATTTTTTTGTTTTCCTTCTGTTTCTGCGTTTAAACTAAATTAAACCCTTCTTTTTTCAGTGCTTCCCCTTTCGGATCGGCCGTTCCTCCCTTGCGGAGTGGTGCAAAGATAGGAACTTTTATCCTTCACTTCCTAATGTTTTCCGGAAATAGTTTACCGTGGCACGGTAAAGGGCTATAAATGTGACCGATAATTTATCTGGATGCCGCCTGATGATCATGCTGGGTCGGATATGGATTACCTTTTGCTATGGATCACATTGTTAGTTGGTCTGGGATCATCTGTGTGCGGACACGCCCGTCACCTGTCCATATATGGGATCATCATACAAGTACTGCGTTACTCGGTTACTTCGTCACTCCGTTACTATGTTACCTAGTTACTCGATCACTGCGTTACCCTTTTATGTTACTGCTTTACTCCGTCACTACATCACTGCGTTACTCGATACTCCGTTACTTTTCAATATATACCAGATCTTAAAGACAAATTCTGACCAACTACAGACCAACTTCACTATTAAATGGGGAATACACCAGACATTACTTAGGGTTTATAGGGGGTTAGTAGGGGCGTACCCCTACTAACCCCCTATAAACCCCCTCTTATCCCCCTACTATACCGGTATTAAATACGAAGTTGGTCAGAATTTGGTATGTAGTTTTAGTAGATCAATATACAGGTGCATTAACTCCTATATATAGCGTACAAAAAAAGATAATAATTTTGCACTTCTCTGATCACCCATACAGCCATAATGCCCGACCGTATGGATGTTCCATTGGTATAAGCGATAAGAACTCGATCAATCATCATCAATAACAAGACATTTCCATCTAACCATGGACTATAATCAATCGGATGAAATCATCGATCAGAGCGCATAAAAAATATAACGATTAAGATTATTACATATTTTGTATAACTTTAAACTTAACAAATAACATAAGCGTTGAAGGAGATTTTCAAAATATACCAAGTTGATGAAGCAGAAGCAAACCGCATCGCTCATAGTGAGAATAACATTCATCAGCATGATTTCGAAGAACTCATTATTGGCCTCGAAGGAAAATTAGAACATTTTATTGATTTCAAAT
Organism: Sphingobacterium sp. MAE; assembly: GCF_056711605.1. Lineage (NCBI taxonomy): Bacteria > Pseudomonadati > Bacteroidota > Sphingobacteriia > Sphingobacteriales > Sphingobacteriaceae > Sphingobacterium > Sphingobacterium sp. MAE. Next base: position 3,312,699 of record NZ_CM160044.1, read on the forward strand.
CTGAAATTTATGAAGCACCATTTATCAGTTTCGTAACCAAAGGAAAGACACATCGTGTGAAGCCCCACCCGACAGATGGCAAATGTTTATTTTGGGTTTTAAGATTCAAAAGTGAATTTATTCCAGAAACCACTTTTCAACTTTATAATCATTTCCACGACCATGCTACTTTTGGCATCACATATTCAACTTGTTTTCAAAGGTTAACCCATATTGCTCAAATGATTGCCGACGAGATGCAGGAAGGACAAAGTGATCTTGGAATTGTTCGGCAACTGTTAAGTACGCTATTTACCATGATCGAGTCTGAATACAGAAAACAATATCCGGAAGGATTACCGACACTTTCCAACTCAAGTACTACTTTTAAAAATTTCCTAACGATTCTAGAAGAAAATTATCATCGTCCCGAATCCGTGAATTTCTATGCAGAAAAACTTTTTATGAGTGCACGCGGACTCAATCTGATCTGTCATCAGATATTACAGCAAAGTGTTTCTGAAATTATTGAAACCAGAAAATTAATTGAAGCTAAAAATTTGCTGATGAATACGGATAAAACCATATCGGAGATTGGTTTTGAATTAGGGTATACCGATAAAGCTTATTTTACAAATGTATTCAAGAAAAAGTCAAGTCAGACACCTAGTGAATTTAGAACGGACATGAAAAGCATTATTTCCAAATAACACAACATTCTTTCCAAAAAACAATACCCCGCTCCTGTAATCTCCCCGATATTTGTACTTATTAACGAATCACTTCAAATTAGCGAATCGGTATCAGGAGTACTAAAATGAATAGAAAAAAATTTATAACCGCTATGGCTGCATTACCACTAACAGGAGCTGCTTTAAAAGTAAGTTCCTTAAGAGAATTATCTCAAAACTTTGAGGCAACAGAAAAATTTCCAGTTTTGTTCTTAGGTCATGGAAGTCCAATGAATGCGATTGAAGAAAATGAGTTTGTCGATGGTTTTCGAAACATCGGGAAGACATTTGAAAAACCAACTGCCATTCTTGTTATTTCAGCACATTGGGAAACCCGGGGCACATTTGTCACCGCTATGGAAAACCCTCCTACTATTCATGATTTTGGTGGATTTCCACAGGCATTATTCGACGTGCAGTACCCTGCTCCGGGAAGTCCAGCTTTAGCTCAGGAGACCAAAAGGATTATTACCAAAACAGATGTTCTGCTCGATAACAAATGGGGCCTCGATCACGGAGCTTGGTCAGTGGTTAAACATCTATACCCCGATGCAGCTGTTCCGGTTATTCAAATGAGTATCGACTATACACAACCTGCATCATATCATTACGAACTTGCAAAAGAATTAGCTTCTTTGCGTCAAAAAGGAGTTTTAATAATCGGCAGCGGAAATATGGTCCATAATCTACGAATGGTCGCGTGGGATAAGTTAAACGAATCTGGTTTTGCCTGGGATTGGGCACTAGAAGCAAAGGAAAAAATGAAACAATATATCATGGAGGGCAATCACCATGCGTTAATTGACTTTAGAAATCAAGGAAAAGCATTTGATCTTGCCATTCCAACTCCAGAACATTATCTACCCTTGATTTATAGCCTAGCTTTAAAGGATAAACAAGACGATCTGTTCTTGTTTAATGACAGCTCTGTTGGAGGATCTCTGGCTATGACTTCCTTAAAAATTGGCTAATGATCAAAGATCTGTTAGCATGAGCTGAATGTCAAACTTTAAAATCTACACATATAAAAACAAAATCACTTATCTTCGCTATAGATTCGACCTTGCGTATTTATGAACACACAAAAACCAACCATTTCAATTGAGTACTGCCCAAAATGCAACTGGATGTTGCGGGCGGCTTATATGGCACAGGAGCTGTTAAGCACTTTTACAGAAGATATTCATGGGATCTTATTAATTCCAAGTGAAACTGCTGGAAAATATACCATATCAATTGATCTGCTCCCTTTATTTGACCGTAAAGATAGGGGCAGATTTCCGGAAGTTAAGGAATTGAAACAATTAATAAGGGACCACATTAACCCCGATAAGGATTTGGGGCACTCGGAAAGAAAATAAAAATTATTTTGTAGCTTTACTCAAGTGTAAATCTCAAAGACACATTTCTACAGGTTAATAGAATAAAAATAACATGAAAAAAAACATCATAAGTCTCTTGGTCATTGCAGCTATATTTTCGGCTTGTAACAGTCAAACACAACAGAAAGAAAGCTCCGGTAAAGATAGTAGTACCATTGTTGGTAAACAAGATAGCGTATCTTACGATGAACACAATACCAAAAACTCCGTCGATTGGGCGGGAACTTATGAAGGCACTCTTCCCTGCGCAGACTGTACGGGTATCCATGTTATCCTAACTTTAAATATGGACGGAACATATGAAAAATCTGAAGAATATCTTGAAAAAGGTAAACCTTTCAAAGAAACGGGGACTTTCACATGGACTCCTGATGGTGGCTCCATTATCTTAAAAGAGAAAGATGGTGAAAGCAAATACAAAGTTGGGGAAGGAATGATGAAGAAATTAGATATAGAGGGAAAAGAAATCAAAGGAGAATTAGAAGAATTCTACAACTTTAAAAAAATAAAATAATACTGGATTTCTTTTAGTCAAAATATTGAAGCAAATAAAGCTCCTGAAATAATCAGGAGCTTTATTTGTTTTTTAACAAGACCTTATTTTGCGTCTGGTAACAAAATAAACTCGAACATACGATCATCTTTTAGGTATTTATCCGCTACAGCTTTTACACTTTCTACGGAAACTTGATTTAGATCATCCAATTTTCTCAAAATTTCAGTTACATCCTCCTGATTTTGGTATGATCCAGAAAGATATCCAACCCAAAACCCATTTTCTTTAAGCTGTAATTCCAATTGACGTTTCTGTTCGATTACGAATTTCTCGATATCTTCCTTAACAGGTCCATTTTTCTTTATTTTAGCGACTTCGTCAACCGCAGATTTTATCAAAACATCGACTTTATCTGGCGCGGTGCCAAAACCAATACCAAAAGTATAGCGACCACGTGGCAACTTACCGTAATTAGCCGATGCACCTACGCTGTAAACTCCACTTTCAGCTTCACGAAGACGTTCCAATAATTTAATGGTCAAGATACTTTCCAAAGCATCCATATTTATATTTTCATCTTCAGAGTAGGTATAGTCTCCATAATAAGCTAACTGTACAGAAGCTTTATCCTCTTTACCTTTTTGAACAACAACACGTTTTCCTTTTGCCGGCTCCACAATACCCAGATCTTTATAAGATTCTTTACGACCTAAATTAGGTAGGGCTGCAAGATAGTTCTCTAGATAAGGTTTGATTTCCTCCTCGGTAAAAGATCCTACAATCGTAAATGTAAAGTCGGATGCATCCGCAAATCGTTCTTTATAAATTTGGAAAGCACGATTTTTATCAATTGTCTTTACCAGTTCTGCCGTTGCATTTTTCCTTCTGACATTATCGCCATAAAGTGTTTCTTTTACTTTATCAGAGAATACATTCGATGGATTACTATCACGATTTTCCAAACTTCCTAGAGTACGGGTAATGATACTTTGATATACATCATCGTCCAATCGTGGTTCAGTAAAATATCCATAAATCAATTCAAAGGCATTTTTTAATCCCTCTTTATCAGAACTTCCATATAATCCTTCATATCGTTCGGAAATATAAGGCGTGATCCCAATATTTTTACCTGTCAGGTATTTTTGCAATTCTACATTATTCAGTTGTCCCAACCCACTTGCATCCACTAAGCCTGCTGCATTACTCGCAGAATAATAGTCCGAATCAGGATATAGAGATGATCCACCTTCACTAAATGCAGAAATTCTTATTTCATCATTTTTGAAATTAGTAGGTTTCAAAATAACCTTCACGCCATTACTTAACGTCAGTTCCTTTACCTGGATATCTTTTAGCTCTTTTGCAGAAACAATAGTCCCTTTTATTGGCTCTTTAGACAATAGCGGCAATTTAGATACTTTGTCCTCATAGGCTGTCAGGTTTTGAGCCTCCACATCCTTTATCCACGTATTAATGATCTGCTCAGTCGGTAAAGTAGCCTTATCTTTTTCAGGCCCCATGATAATGACATCACGATTCAGGTCAGTGTAATATTTTGAAATCAATGCATTCACTTCTGTCAATGTCAATGTCGGCAAAAGCTGTTTCGTAATTTTGTAACTGTCATCGTTACTCAAAGCCGCATCATCCTTTAAAAAATTATTCAAATAACGATTAACATAGCTATCCGATTTCTTTTTACTTCTTTCCACATAAGAGGTTTCGTTGGCTTTATTCATAGCTATGATCGCTCTATCCAATTCAGATTGTGTAAATCCAAACTTTTGAATTCTTTCAAATTCGGTCATCATCTTTTTGAAACCAAGTTCCAGCTGATTTGGCTTTGGAACCACCATGAGCGAAAATACATCTAGGCCCGCGATGAAATCAGTTATACTACCTCCAGCTTGCATAAATGGCGCATCTGCTTGTTGCATAATTTCTGAAAAACGCTCACTCACCATCGTATTAAAAGATGAAATCAACAACTCCTTTCTATAGTCCTTTACTGTTACTGTTTTCTCGGATTTACTTTTAATCATGATTTGAGCTACCGTGTACGGCAATTCAGGATCCGTGATTGCAATAAATTGATTTTTGTTCAATAAATCAACATTGTATTTGGTACGCTCCAACTTTTTAGCAGGAGTTTTTAAATCAGAAAACAGGGCTTTTACGCGCGCTTCCATATCTTTAACATCGATATCACCAACAATAATGATCGATTGTAGATCTGGTCTGTACCAATCTTGGTGAAATTGACGGATAGTCTCCGGTTTAAAAGTCGTAATGATTTTTTCTGTACCGATTGGGATGCGCTTGGAATAGCGTGAACCATTTAAAACGATCGGAAAATATTGGTCCTGCAAACGTTGACCTACTCCTCTACCACCACGCATTTCTTGCATGACAATACCACGTTCCTTATCAATTTCATCGTCAGATAACAGAGCATCCTGCGCCCAATCGCGCATCACTTGTAAACCATTTTTCAATAGTTCTGGATCGTCAGATGGAATGGGCAATTGGTACACCGTTTCATCAAAACCGGTATAGGCATTTAAGTCAGAACCAAAACGTACACCTGCTTTTTGCAAGTAATTGACTAATTCATTTTTTGGAAAATGCTTCAGTCCATTAAAGTTCATATGCTCTAAAAAGTGTGCAAGACCTAACTGTTCGTCTGTTTCTAAAATTGAACCTACTTTATTAGCCAAATACATGGTTACCCTTTTTTCAGGCTCCACGTTGCGACGGATATAATAAGTAAAACCATTTTTCAGTTTACCTGTAACGACTTCATTGTCAAATGGAAGATTTTGATTCCAGCTGACGGTGTCTTGTGCTAAAATTGCTCTCGCTTCAGCACGGAATGCTGTTGCCGCTGTACTTGGGGTCGTACAATAGATGGCTGGCAACAAAAATGTTAATGCAATTGGTTTAATAAATCTCATTTTTTTGATTTACCTTAAGTTTTTAATTTAGTTTGTTTTATAAAATTAATGTTCGAAAGTACAATTAATCTGTTGTATTTTTGTCACGATGATAGAAGAAAATAATTGGGTGCATTTTAAAAGAGATTTTGCTCGTTTTTTGAAATTTGAGCGTGGTCTTTCCGAAAATTCTATTGAAGCGTATCTCAATGATGTTTCCAAGTTGGAAGTTTATAGTGAAGAAAATAATCTGGCAGTACAGCAAATAACCAGTAAAGATATCCAACGTTTTTTGATCTGGATAAATGGATTTGGTATCTCTCCATTTACGCAGTCACGTCTTTTATCTGGGCTCAAAACTTTCTATAATTTCTTGCTCTTGGAGTACGACTGGGAAAATAATCCCGTCGAATTGATCCAAGCTCCTCGCATAGCTCGAAAAATACCCGGCGTCCTCAATATCCAAGAAATTGATCAGCTGATCGATGCGATCGATTTATCGACTCCAGAAGGTATGCGCAATAAAACAATCCTAGAAGTACTATATGGTTGTGGTCTTCGTGTATCTGAATTGGTCAATCTGAAAATCTCGAACTTATACCTGGATATCGAATTTATCAAAGTCGAAGGAAAAGGAAATAAAGAACGCTTAATACCTATTGGTCGTCAAGCGATAAAATATTTAAAAATCTATATTAACGAAGTAAGAGCGCACATCAAAATCAAATCCGGTCAAGAAGATTTCGTTTTTTTAAATAAACGTGGTGCTGCGCTATCCCGTGTGATGGTTTTCATCATCATCAAGGATCTCGCTTCAAAAATTGGTCTCCAAAAAAACATAAGCCCCCATACTTTTCGTCATAGTTTTGCTTCACATCTGGTCGAAGGGGGAGCAGATCTCCGCGCAGTACAGGATATGCTCGGGCATGAAAGTATTACAACGACAGAAATATACACCCATATCGACCGCGACTATTTGCAAAGTGTGATTACACAATATCATCCGCGTTCGTAAATAGCGTTTGATCCCCTATACCCAGAATAGTGCATTTATAACCTGGTTCTACGCTATTTTAGATATTTTATCAAACTAAATAAAATTAATATCGCTTCAAAAAGCTAAAGTTTGATATCTTCTTATCCCTTAACGATGGATGTCATAACTTCATATAACAGATATCCAAGCAGACTAAAAGCATTGATTTAAAGTCATAAAACACGGTTTTAAAAATTTAACACAACAATGTTGCATTATAATTTTCAAATAATGCAACATTGTTGTATTTTTGACCCGTGATTAAATCAAGCATAACAAAACAACTCAGCATTTTTGCTATCATGGTACCGGCACTTCTAAGCATAGGTACCTCTCATACTTTATATGCACAACAAAGGACGGTAAGCGGAAAGGTAATTGACATGGGAAACACTGCCCCCATTCATGGCGCAAATATCCACTATGAAGGCCACAGAAAGCCTGTAACGACTAACTTTTCAGGTGAATTTAAATTTAACCCGGAGCGCAGCTTACCGCTAAAGTTGATAACTTCATTAGTGGGTTATGAAAATGACACCACCTATATAAAAGACAATCAGCCCATTATCATACGATTGAAAAGAGATATTAAAAAACTTGCTGAAACGCAAGTGTATGGTTATCAAACTGCCGCGAAAACACAAATTGCACAGCAGGTAAATGCGTTGTCATTATCCGAAAACCGCAACCGTTCCTTAGCGGAAGTATTAAAAACAGTTTCTGGTGTGCAGCTGCTACAGACAGGTTCTACGATCAGCAAGCCCATTATTAATGGGCTTTATGGAAATCGTTTAGCCATATTGAATGATGGGATGAAATTAGAAAGTCAACAATGGGGAAATGACCATGCACCAGAAATTGATGTTTACGCAGCACACTCCATTACGGTCGTGAAGGGAGCAGAAAGCCTTCGATATGGAGGAGAAGCTTTAGGTGGTGCTGTTTTACTGTCATCCAAACCTTGGAACAAAGTTGACAGTCTTAGGGGACAAATCAGTGTCAATGGATTTACCAATGGCAAAGGTATGCAGGGAGCATTGAACTTAGAAGGTAATTCTCCTATCCCGGGTTTAAAATGGACCTTGAATGGAAATTATACCAAAAGTGGGAATAGAAAAACTCCAGACTACTACCTCAACAATACAGGACAACGCATTTACAATTTAAATGCCGCTGTTGATTATCAATACAAGAATGCCAATGTTGAAGTTTCCTATAAGCAATATCATAATGAAGCAGGTATATTGTCATCAACCCATATCGGAGATTTAGCTTCGTTTCAAGAGCGTATTGCTTATGGACGTCCCTACCCTAGTGAAATATTCGGATTCTCATACGGTATCGAAGCGCCACGTCAAGAGGTCAAACACGATGTACTTCAATTGGCCTATAACCAACAATTGAGCAGTGACAAAACATTATCCATAAAATATGCTTTCCAAAACAATCACCGCAAGGAATATGATAAAAGACGGGCGGGTCGCAGTGCTACTCCTAGCATGGATATGATTTTGCGCTCGCATGCGCTAGATGTATCCTATACCGTGGAAGGTATCGACCAAAAACTCATCACAGGACTGCAAGCACAGACACAGGTCAATAATAATGTTGTCGGTACGTTCAATACACCATTGATTCCTAATTATAGTGCAGTCAACATCGGGGCATATGGTATCTACCAATGGCAAAGAAATCGACTGGCTTACGAACTGGGAGCGCGTTATGATTTCAAAAACTTTGATGCGGCAGGATATGATTTCTATGGTAAGCCTTATGGAGGAGACAATCAATTTCACAACCTATCGACCAATCTGGGTGTATCCTATTCTATCGATAACCACATGGTTTTAAAATCAAATCTAGGACTGGCATGGAGAGCACCTTCTGCACAAGAATTATACAGTCAAAACATACATCAAAGTACGGCAAGGTACGAAAGAGGTGACGCGAGTTTAAAAGCAGAAAAAGGTTTGAAATGGATCACAAGTTTAAATATTCATGAAAAGAAAAATTTCTTAAATATCGATGTCTATGCCAACTTCATTAATCATTACATCTATGTGAACCCCACTTCTGAATACATACAAAATCTTTCAGGTACTTTTCCGATTTGGCAGTACAGCCAAAACAATGCGCTACTAACAGGAATCGATATACAAGGAAGATACCTCATTAAAGAAAATTTAGAATATAGTGCCAATTCCTCTTTCATCTATGCGCGAAATTTAGATGATCATAATTATTTACCCCTTATTCCTCCTCTTTCTTATACCCATGAAATAGCCTATTTAGTAAAAGGAAATCATAACTGGATGAAAGATTTAAAATTTGCGTTGGGCCAAGAGGTTTATGCCAAGCAATTTATGTCTACCGCAAGTATGGAAATGGCTCCTCCTCCGCCGGCATATCAATTAATAAATGGATCAATAAGCCTGGGTTCCCTGCTCGGAAACAATAAATTGCAGACACGCTTACTGGTGGAAAATCTATTGAATAGCAAATACAAATCTTATACAGATCTATTCCGTTATTACAGTCACGGAGTGGGCCGAAATGTACAACTAACAATCAATTACACATTTTAATACATATAAATATAACGATCATGAAAAAAATCATTAACAGCAGCAAATTAATCTTAGTCGCAGCCGTACTCCTTTTCAACTCATGTAAGAAAGATGACCCTGTCCACGAACATGATAATGAGGAAATGAAAACGATGACCTTAACATTTACAGAAAAAACCACCAACGCATCAGTAGTTGTTAGTATAGATGCAACAGATAAAGAAACTAAGGTCCTGAATCTGAAAAAAGGAAACTACGATATGAATCTAAAATTATATGATTTTGATGGCCATGAGGTTCAACAAGAGATCGCTGACGATGCAGATGAACATCAATTTTTCTTCGTAGGCCCTACTCAGGAACAGATCAACTTTACCTACTTGGATAAGCAAGTCGGTTTACAAAGTAATTGGAAAGTATTGCAAACCGCGAGCAATATTCCGATGAAAATTGTCTTGATGCATGGTTTACGCAAATCCGCTGTAACAGCAGCAGATTGGAACAATAAGAACTACCAAATACTAGGTGGCGGAACTCCAGATATCGCCGTAAACTTAACTTTAAATCTTATTGACTAAAGATGAGAGCGTTGGCAAGAGATTGTAATTAGCTATTTTGATTTTTCATGAAATAGTATATCTTTGCTAGCATGTCCCTGTAGTTTAATGGATAAAATTGCAGATTCCGGTTCTGTTGATATGGGTTCGACTCCCTTCGGGGACACAAAAGGAGGCACTTTAGATAAGTTGTCTCCTTTTTTATGCAAAAAAACTATAAACCACCCTGTTAAAGTATATTCATTTAGCGTTCTAAATTTTCAATTAAACCCTATCATATTCGTTTACCAATTCCTCAAAAAAGACCACCATACCTTGACATTGCAACCGTTTTCATTTGAATCAATTTTTGGGTTTTAAATTTTCTGCTCTTTTCCATTTAAGTTGATGTACAACTTCTTTTCCCTCGGACAGGAAGGATTTACCGCTTTCTAAAAACAGATATTCATTTTCAAAACGTATGATCCTATTTTGTGTTTGACCTGTCCAATTCGGAAAAAGAGAAATATACATGACATGGCTTAATGTCTGTTCGTTCTGATCAGCAGTAAAAGGCCCTGAATATGCTAAATAGGTGGATCCCTCCTGCCTGTATTCTTCTGCTGTAGCTCCAGTCCAATGTTCCTTTTTAAAGTTCTTGCGATCTGGATTCATGATCTGAGCAGACATATAACCATCAGGATTATACATGATCAGACCTTTTGGCATTTCACCCATGGGGTAGGAAATGCTCCCACTTTCGAGCGCTACTTCTTGCAATTCCACTAAGGTCCAGGTACCGATCAATTTTTCAAATAATGTCTTTTCCATCTTAAACATTTTTTTTAAAAGGGTTGATTGTATTTTCCTGTTATGGCCTTATTTTCGATACTTTTAGCAAAGTTCGGTGTCTCTTCATGATTGTGCGCATCTGAAGCAGCCTGTCTTGCTGCTGCTGCATCGGAAAGATTGATTCCATTTTCTTTGATGTAAGCCAGCATCTCTGGAGTAGCTGTAGCGTGGATCTCATTGGTATAAAGACAAGTATTATCGTCAATTCTGGTAGCCCTAAGTTCCCAAAGTACCTGTACTTTTGTACGCCCACCTTTAGTGATTGAATCTGAAATCGACAGCATTCGACAGTATGCCGGTTCATGGACAACAGCTACGTAGTGCTGTACCATTAATGCGTCTCCTATTGTTTCGACATTAAGTGAAACGGGTTCTCCATCAAACGTTGTAGAGATTGCAGCAGCGATATGCTGTGTTGAGCATCTTTGGTATTCTGCATCAGGTAGGTTCAATAACCAGTCTGCAATATTTACCTTTTCGATAGGTGCATGAATGATCGCTGTTACTGATGAGTGTGATAATGCATTTTCTGAGGTTTGAATAATTTCCATAATACTAATTTTTGAATGATTGATTTGTTTTACTGATGTAAATCTATGCCTATTTACCGTCCGTCGAATTCACTATCCATCGGACAGGCACAAACTATCGTTGAAAAAGGAATATTGATCGGTGAGGTAATGGTTTCCGTGGACTCCGTAAAATCGGCTACAATCAGCGTTCTCCGATCTATTTCAACCGATCTCAATCCATTGCTTGAAATATAGCTCATCTCCAATCGCTAGGAAACACGTTTTACCGGCTCATAAATTGACCGGTATTTTTTTTACAAATTTGATTGGATCGTAGGCCTCTCTTAATATTCACCTGCTAAAAAGATCCCAAATGAATTGCTATTTTGCTTTTTATACACTATTGAGAATGGGCAAATCATCATTTAGCAAGAAAAATTTATGAACATAGCTCCGAAAGGTTAAATCGGTTTTTGTAACTTAGACAAGGGAACTTATCTGGATTTCTTGTTTGTTGATCAAAATGAGGAGGGGACTGTCAGGTTGGCAATCACTTATATCGTTGGGTAGGAATTGAATTAAAAAATGAAATGCCAGCAAGATACCCCCCGGATGTAAGCTATATTGCTAAAACTTTTTTGAATGCGCAGCGCACAAGGATTATAGAAAAGGTTGTGTTGTTCAAGCAGCATCCAATTGATGATCATGTGGTAAGGGAGATCGGTTAAAAGTCAGCATGTTTCGGATTGTAAAAAATCAAAATCATATTGAAATTTGTGAATAAATAAAAATGGAATGGAAACACAAGCAAGTTTAAATTACAATCGAATCGCCTCCGCCATCGAATATATACAACATCATTTTAAGGAGCAACCTAATCTTGATGAGGTCGCTGCGCAGATTCACCTAAGCCCATCCCATTTTCAACGGCTCTTTACGGAATGGGCAGGTACAAGTCCTAAAAAGTTTTTGCAGTACATCAGCATTCAATATGCTAAAAAATTACTGAATGAAAACAAGGGGCTTACTCTATTTGATACAGCATACGAGACGGGGCTTTCCAGTACAAGCCGTCTACATGATTTATTTATCAATATTGAAGGGATGAGCCCTGCTGAATATAAAAATGGCGGTCAATTTCTACATATTAATTATCGCTTTGCAGATAGTCCATTTGGCAAACTTATCGTTGCATCCACGACAAAAGGGGTCTGTTATATAGCATTTGAAAATAATGAAACAAAAGCTTTTCAGGATCTCCATGCTAAATTTCCAAATGCTGTATTTAATCACCATGAAGATGAGCTGCAGGAAAATGCTCTTTATATTTTTCAAAATGATTGGTCTGCGCTATCGGAAATTAAGCTACACCTCAAGGGAACTGATTTCCAGCTGAAGGTTTGGGAAAGTTTACTAAAAATTCCTATGGGAAAGCTGACGACTTATGCTGCCATTGCCCAACAGATCGGAAATCCAAAAGCGTCACGTGCAGTTGGCACCGCAATTGGGAGTAATCCGGTTGCTTTTCTTATCCCCTGCCACCGCATTATCCAATCTTCTGGCATTACGGGAGGATATATGTGGGGACCGACAAGGAAAACTGCCATAATAGGTTGGGAAAGTGCTCGAACAGAAGATCAATGGTAAAAATCCCGTTTACACATCGTCCTTTATAAGGGTGCAAACTTAACATAAATAAAAAAAAAGCATAAATTAACGATATGGAATTATTCGCTTACCCTGTAGATAGCTCAAAAAATTGGCTTCCAAAAGATGGTACTGTACATTATTATGGTCCAATCGTGGATATGGAAACTGCCAATCGCTATTATGAAAAATTATTAGCTGCTATCGAATGGCGCCATGATGAGGCTGTTATTTTTGGCAAACATATAGTGACCAAAAGAAAGGTTGCATGGTACGGGGAAAAAGCTTTTGAATACACCTATTCGAATATAACAAAGCGCGCACTACCGTGGTCAAAAGAGTTGTTGGAATTGAAAGTTTTAATTGAAAAAATGACTGGTGAGACTTTTAACTCTTGCTTGCTCAATCTCTATCATAACGGGGATGAAGGTATGGCCTGGCATAGTGATGGCGAAAAAGATCTAAAGAAAAATGGGGCTATCGGCTCCTTGAGCTTTGGTGCCGTGCGTAAATTTGCTTTCAAACATAAACAAACGAAAGAGCATGTCGGATTGACCTTAGAACATGGTAGCTTGCTGGTGATGAAAGACGAAACTCAATCCCATTGGCTACATCGGCTTCCTCCAACAAAAAAGATCCATACCCCGAGGATTAACCTCACTTTCAGAACTATTGTAGAGCAAAAATAAACGGTGCCCACCAATCTTTAATATTTCTCGTATTTTTGCTTCTCTTAGCTGTGACAGTAATCAGGTTTAAAGATATACACATCCAATCATGCGTCAAAAAAATAAGTCCATCCCTATAAAAACAATGACTGCTGAATTCAGCTCTGGAATCAGTATGGGCAAAGCACACTTTGATGAACAGGATATCATGAATCTGGATGAAGTCAGACGATCACACCGTGATAACTACCATTCGTTCTTCTTGTTAGAAAATGGAACTACGGTAATCGAAATAGATTTTCAACAATATACTGTAAAGCCATTTTCTATTCTATATATACATCCACATCAGGTACATCGTATTGTTGCTCTGACAAGTGTGAACGGTAGTTTTTTGAGGATCAATAGTGAACATATAAATCCAGAATACCTCCATTTGTTAGAAGAGCTGGCTCCCCTCAAACCTCTAATGGTTCAAGAAGATATCTTTTCTATCCTAGCCAATAGTGCATCGCTATGTCTTAACCTATCTGAACGAAAAAATCAGCAATTGTATCACTCCTGTTTAAAAGACAGCTGCAATACCTTGATTGGACTGCTCACTTCAGTATACCTAGAAGGCTCCACAGCTATTGACAAGCTTTCTAGATCAGAGCAGATTACTAAAGCTTTCAAAGCTGCATTACAGCGAGACTTTGTATCGATAAAGCGGCCTTCGGCTTATGCTTTGATCCTCAATATCTCAACCTCTTATTTGAATGAATGTGTAAAAGACAGTACTGGCCAGCCGGTATCCTATCATATTCAGCAGCGCATTATTTTAGAAGCCAAGCGACTGCTTTACCATTCTGACCAATCGGTAAAAGAAATTGCTGACACGTTGGGTTTCGAGGATTATGCCTACTTTTCCAGACTTTTCACTAAGGCAACTGGAATGTCAGCCCTATCCTTTAGGAATAAAAACCGCGATTAGTCCAATACACTCTTTCTTTACTCCATTGTTTACACTGTAAATTCGATGTTCCTTTGTAATGAACTAAAAAGGAATACCATGATATCAACAATACCCAAATGGGCAGGAAAACTATTAGAAAGTGTCGTCGGACAGCGCGCCGAAGTCATATACGCCACTTACCTTAGCCCGTATCTTAAAAAAGTACGCTTCCGGAGTAATATTGCTCATATGAATTTTCAGATAGGCTATGCCAGTGTCATACGTGTCAATGATATCGTAATTACACCATTGCCTATCACGATATCCGTACGGGTATCCTGGATATTATATTCCATCTTCACGACAATGGTCCTGGTAGCCAATACGCCCATAGCTTGAACATAGGTGATCAACTTTATATCAGTAGCCCAAGAGGACGCAAGGTATATCAGCAGAAGATCAAACATCAGTTTTTTTTTGGAGATGAGACATCGTTAGGGTTAGCCTGCTCTTTACTTCCTATGTTAAAGCAAAACAAACATTTATTTCAATTTTATCTGGAATTGGACGATGAAAATAAAGAGGTTCCAGCATTATTAGGCTTGGAAAATTATCAGATATTCCCAAAAAATGGATCATTCTCGCATGAGAAATGGATAGCTGATCTTCCCATATTCTATGATGAGGAATGGTTAGATGCGAGCTATATACTGGTCGGCAATGTCATTTCTATCCAGACATTTCGAAAAGTTCTTAAAAACAAAGGCGCGAAACGCATATCGGCACAGGGCTATTGGTTGCAAGGAAAGAAAGGACTATAACAGATTATATTTAAAAAACTAAAACAACGAGCCATATGATTTATGTATTTAAGACATCAGTTGAAACTGAAAAAGATATTCTTGACTTAGCATACGATCTTACTGCGTACTGTACCCCCGGTAAATGGAATTTCGACTTACAGGATTGCGATCGTATCTTACGTATTGATACGCAAAAGCAAAATGCAGCGTCCATCATCTCACTCTTGCAGAATAAGGGTTTTAACTGTGAAGAGTTACCCTACTAGTCCATTGACAATAGGCAATCATAAATTCCATATCCCGGATATTGACCTGATTATTTGATCATGATCAGATCAATCTTATTTTGTGCTATTCCAACTTAAAAAAAAACAGAAAGTGCATGAACAATACCAGGATTCAAACGATCCCCATAAGGGATCAACAGTTAAGATATGGGGATAAAAATTGTTTTTCACTACGTCCTATCCCTATAAGGATGATGTAAATGAGATATCATGCATATAATATTATAAATCTGAGTAATTTTGTTATTGTAGTTGCAAACAGAAGCTCATATATAGCTATTGGCTTATAAGGCTTCAAATTTAGCGCTTACATACATAAAGTGATATTTTGGAACAAGGGTATAGAGATATTCTGAATATTTTAATAGGTAAGGAAGTAACAAAAAATATGAATCTTTTAATTCAACAACTAAAAAAATATGGAGCAATTCATGATGATCTTGAGCAAGAACTGTTAAGTAGAACTAAATTCATGACCAAACAGAAGGGGGATTTTTTTCTTAAACAAGGTCAGGTTGTATCCAATATGTTTGTTATCGAAAACGGACTTGTTCGTGCATTTTACAATAAAGAAGGTCGAGAAATTAATGTTTGGTTTGGTATTGAAAATACCATATTAGGTTCGGTGATTCCACTTTTCTTTAATCTTCCCTCCCAAGAAAGTATTCAGTTTTTAGAAAATTCTTCCATTTACTACATCTCAAGAGAAGATATGAATGAGCTGTACCAAAAGTACCATCAGATGGAAACCATTGGTAGAAAATTAGCGGAAGAATATTGTAAAATATTAGAGGAGCGTGCCATTTCACTACAAACAGAATCTGCGGAGGAGCGTTACAACACGTTGTTGAAGAATGAAACAGAAGCCTCTTTACGGATTTCTTTGGGACATATCGCCTCCTACTTGGGCATTACGCAGGAAACATTAAGTCGTATTCGAAAAAAATAATTACGTACTACCTGGTACTTGATAACTGAATTTGATCTATATCAAAAAAACTCGTCTCAATCTAACGTTACTTTGTATGATTATTAAATCATATATAAAATATCATGAAATATTTATTTTTAGGGCTGTCGATTGTATTTGAATTAACGGGCAGCAGCTTTTTGAAAGCATCTAACGGTTTTACAAAGCTAATTCCTTCCATTATCACGGTTATTGCTTTTATTGCATGTTTCTATTTCCTCTCCTTGGCGCTTAAGTCTATACCGCTCAGTATTGCTTATGCCATCTGGGGTGGTATTGGTATTGTGCTGACAACTGTTATCTCTGTTGTTGTTTTTAAACATACACTAGATTTGCCAGCGGTGATTGGTATTATCTTGATTGTTTCGGGAGTAGTGGTGATGAATGTATTTTCAAATTCTACAGCTCACTAATATTCATCCAGCCTACCGTAACGTGTGATATTATTTTTTATCCATATATTTCAAGTGCCATTTCTATCGATTACCTAGTTCTATTGATCAGCAATATGGATTCTTCAATCGGTTGTCAGTCATCTAAATATTTTTATAGGTCTGCAGCAACATAGATTGTTAAGAATGTTGATCCCTAAAGTTATCAATCTAACTGTTGAACATTTCGATAAATGGGGTATCAGTACGAAAAAGGTCCTTATTAATTGATATTAATAAGGACCTAATCAATAAAATAAGATAATTCTTATTTCAATTTTTTCACTCTGATATTTTTAAAGAATACTTCAGATCCATGCCCTAAGAAAGCAAGATGGCCAGTAGTACGTTTTAAACCTGGATGATCTTTACCATCCAAAGTACCATTTTTACTTGCCGCTGCAATATCAGCATCAAGAATCACGGTGCCATTTAAAGTAACTTGAACACGATTACCCTTTACCACGATTTCTTCCGTATTCCACTCGCCTACTGGTTTTAAGAATCCTTTTTTAGCCGTTGCAACACCGTATACCGAACCATGGTATTGGTAAGGTTTCAAGTCTTTATAGATATCAGCAGTGTTATCCAATACTTGGATTTCCATACCGGCATAAGCTGCATCACCCTCTAATGGAGCTCTTACACCTACACCATTGTTGGCACCTTCAGTCAATTTGAAATCAAAACGATAGATAAAATCGCCGTACTCTTCTTTTGTATAAAGATTACCACCAAATTTAGCATCCGGCACTACCCTAAGATATCCTTCATCACTGATGACATAACCATCATTCTTCGTCCACTTATCTAAGTTTGTACCATCAAACAGCACCTCAAAACCTTCTTTCTTTTCAGCTGCACTCAATTGAAATACATTTTTTCTAGCCAGCTCTTTCACATAGATATCTCTATACGACACTACCGTACCATGAGCCTGCAACTCAATCTGCTCGGTCGGGAAAAGGGATTGATTGCGATCCCAATAATTTTCTAAAGGCACATTATCTGTAACCAATTTACCATTTAAGTAAACTGTAACCTTGTCGTCAACCATCTTAATTTTGAAGGTATTCCATTCTCCTAATGGATTGTCCGCCACCAATAATGGTTTCGATTCTGCTTTTTGGTTATTGTACAGACCTCCAGAACCCACCTGAGCTCCTTCGTGTACTCTGGATATATCCCAAATTTGCACTTGTGGCGTACCGCGAAGATATATTCCAGCATCCCCTTCTTTACCATTTTTATCCAACTTCCAATCCACCAACATCTCAAAATCACCATATTGTTTGATTGTCGCGATATTGTCTCCTTTTCCAGTAAAGATCAATTCCCCATTTTTGGCTATCCATCCTTGGCGCATTTGCTCATCCGCTTTTAGTTGTGCTGCAGCCAATTCTTTTTCTGTCATCTGACTTCTCTTGATTGGATTGGCAACTAAACCTTTCCAGCCTGTCAGATCCTGTCCATTAAAAAGACTCACGAAACCTTCAGATTTGGACATTTCAGCAAGATGCTTAATAACAGCTTCTTTTAAATAAGAGCTCTCGCTTCCACTTAAATTACCGATAACTTCATTCAATATCGTGCGGATTTCCGTACCTACAAAAGACTTATTATCCAAAGCAATGTTCATCGCTGTATTGACAGCCGCTCCTTTTAACTCTGGGTCTTTCATGTATTTACTCGCAAATACCAATGCTTGATATGTACCTGTTGCTTGCAATGAGGCCAAGACTGTTCTTTTTTGAGTGGTATTTTTAGCGACAGCAAATGCATCTTTCAATAAAAGCGTTTTCTGATCATTTGTTTCACTGGATTTATTGATATTCTTAACCAGTCCTGCGAATACTTTTCCATTTAAATCAGCCGATAGATCGGTTCTGGAAAGTTGAATCAGTTCATTCAACGCTAATGGTGTAGACCAGTCAGCAATGGCAGCTACAGCAGCATTTCGAAGGTCAGGATTATCAGATTTCAAGTAATTAGCCACTGCATTCAGTGATTCTTGATCGCCTAATCTTGCAAAAACCGGAAAATACCTGATTGCACTCGGTGCTGCAGATCTCGAAATATTAGCCGCTAGTTTCTGAATATGCTGGTCTCTATTTTGACTAGATTGGATCACATTGGCAATTGCAACTTCCAAATTCTTACTTGAAGCATCCTCCGATTTTGCCAATAAATTGACCAGTACATCTAGGTCTTTCTCTTGTGCAACATTTGGCAAGGCCTTATTAATCGCTTTATTAACATCAGCATTTGTGCTATTCAGCGCCAATACTGCCTGTGAAGAATTAGCATTGGCTCTTGTACTTAAAATATCCAATAATTGAATTTTCTTTGCATCATCGACAGTTGCTAATGAATTGTTGATCACATCCATTGTCTGCTCATTTTTTGAACTTAACAAAAGCGCTTTGATCGATTCATTCAGTTGTGCATCAGTTGACAGATTGTCAATTAAGGCTTTCGAGTCAGCACCTTTAGACAGGAGATTGATCGCCGACAGACCCGCTAATTTGGCATGCGCATCTGTAGACTTGCCAACGATTTTTTCGATTGCTTTTAATTGACTTATCGAACCGTTTTGAGCCATATAGTTCAACAGCGATTCTTGCACAGCAGGACTTGATTTCGCGGCTAATCCTAACAGCTTCTTAGTATCATTGGCATCTCCATATTTGTGCAATAAGCTTAAAGCAACATGACGGTAAACATTATTTTCATTTTGCGCTGCTGCAAACAAATTTTTCTTTTGTTTCTTAGCATCCAGTTCTGTCAATAAGGTTAATGAGCCTACCTGTGCATTGATCGCTTTTAATTTAGAAGCTTCAGCAAACAAGGTGTTTAAGTATGCAACAGCTTCCGTATTTTTCTTATTCTCGATTAAAGATTCGGCATAGTCCAGACCTAAACCAATACCATTCAGGTTATCATAACTATAATTTGCGGCTTTAAGTTCTTTTTCAAAGATAGGAAGTGCTGCCGTCCCGCCAATTTTGCTCAGGGCAATCAAAGCGGTACGTTTGAAGCTATCCGATTTGAACTTATCCATCAAAGCGATGATAGCTGTCTCGGTGCTTTGGTTTTTAACATCTCCCAAAGCGGTCACGAGCGCAACTGCACATTTTTCATCGCTTACTTTCGCTAATCCCTGTGCAAGTGCATCGCTGGATTCTTTCGTATTGATGGAAACCAAAGTGCGTGCTGCGGCATCAGCCAAATATGGGGTATTTAAATAAGTAGCGACTTTACTAACAGCAGTATTTGTTGCACACTGACGTAAAAGACGCAATACAAAGGCTTTGTTGGTATCTTCTTTTACCGTGCCCAATGCATCTAATAGACCTTGAACAAATACTTCTTTCTGTTTTTCCTTACCTGGTTGGTTAACATAAAAAGAATAGCTGTTTGTGGCATATTCTACCTGCGCATTGTTTTGGCCTTGCGGTTTCAACTGATTGAGCATCGCCGCAATTTCACTTGATGTAAAGTTTTCCAACTCGTTCATCGCGTATAAAAACTTAGCCTTCTCTTCGGCAGGTTGTTGGCCCAAGACATCGGCTATTTTAGTTGCTGTTGTTCTATTTTGGGGTTGTTGTGCATATGCTGCCACTTGAAGTATTAATAAGGCAGATATCGTATTAAAAACTTTTTTCATTTTAGATAGATTAGAAAATTACATTGACCAAGGACCACGCATGGGTTGATAAACTAAACGGTTTGCTGCATCGTCATTGATAAACTCGTCTTTGGTAGAGTCAAATTTCAATGAACGATTTAAACGTAATGCAATTAAGCCCATGTTTACCAACGTACAGGAGCGATATCCGTTTTCTTCATTCAATGCAAATTTCTCGCGTGTACGTACCGATTCTAAGAAATCTGTAATTTGCGGAGCTGGCTCTGGAAATTGTGATAATTTTCTTTCCATATCTGGGATATCCGAGACAAAGCCTTTGTATAGTTTACCTTTTGGTCCTTCTATATAAGCCATGCCTTCATCTTTCCCTTCTCCATCTAAAATAATTTGGCAACCATCAGCATAGGTATAGGTGATTCTTCTCCAAGTACCAACAGCATCACTGTGCTGCTGAGGTGCATCTACTTCTACAGAAACGGGGCTCTCGCCATCTTTTCCTAAGAAATATTGCACAGGATCTAAATAATGTTGTCCCATGTCTCCTAATCCTCCACCATCATAATCCCAATAACCTCTAAAAGTCGTATGCACGCGGTGTGTGCTATAAGGTTTGAACGGTGCCGGACCCAACCACAATTCATAGTCCAACTCGGCAGGTACAGGTTCAACAGGAAGATTTTCTTTTCCCACCCAATAAAATTTCCAATCGAAACCTGTATGCTTACTGATCGTGACTTTTAATGGCCAGCCTAACATCCCGGTATCTACTAATTTTTTGATCTTTTTTACCGGAACATTCATTCCATAAAAATTATCGCTAAAACGAAACCATGTATTTAGTCTAAACATATTGCCATGCTGTGCGATGGCTTCTTTAACTTTTTTACCCTCACCTATCGTACGTGTCATTGGCTTTTCACACCAGATGTCCTTTCCAGCACGAGCTGCTTCTAAAGACATCAGACCATGCCAATGTGGTGGGGTTGCGATATGTACAATATCGACTTCGGGGTTTTTGATGAGATCACGAAAATCATGATGCTCTTTGACTCCTCCGCCTAAAGCTTGTTGAGCAATAGCCAAATGTCTGGTGTCCACATCACATATCGCCACTGTCTTGGTCCCCGCGTATCCAAAATGACCACGACCCATTGAACCTACACCAATAATGCCTTTTGTTAAATGGTCACTTGGTGCCAAGTATCCCTGTCCTCCTAATACGAATCGAGGGACAATAGTAAATGCCGCTGCTCCTGTGACGGATTTCTTCAAGAAATCTCTTCTGGAGCTATTTTTTTCTTTCATACTTATTTAATAAATGATAGTTTGGTTGTGTTAGATTTAATAATCTGTTAAAATACAACTTTTTACTAAAAAGCAAACTAAAAAAAAGCCTTGTCGGGTAACAAAGCTCTTACAATTATTATTATATGAAATCTGCGTAGCTACAGCGTAGGACGCTCGTATAATGTTCTTGTTGCAATTGATCTTCCAAGGGTCAATTCATCGACATATTCGAGTTCACCTCCAAAAGCAATACCGCGGGCGATGGTGGTGACCTGAACATTGAATTCTTTTAATTTGCGATACAGATAAAATATAGTGGTATCGCCTTCCATGGTAGCACTCAATGCCAATATTACTTCTTTGATGTCGCGCTTCCGCATGCGCTCCACCAATCCTTCGATCTTCAAGTCAGACGGTCCTACCCCATCCATTGGAGAAATAAGCCCTCCCAATACATGGTAACTTCCTTGATAAGAGTTTGTATTTTCAATAGCCATTACATCGCGCGTATCTTCTACCACACAGATGATGGAATGATCACGTTTTGAAGAGGTGCAGATTTCGCATTCTTGAAAATCTGAAATATTGAAACAAATGCGGCAATATTGAATTTCTTCCTTCAATTGATTTATCGCCGATGTAAATCGTAAAACTTCCGCATCAGATTGTTTTAACAAATGCAAAACAAGTCGTAACGCAGTTTTTTGACCTACTCCAGGTAGACGTCCAAACTCTGAAACAGCGTTTTCTAATAATTTAGAAGAAAAATTCATGCGCAAATTTAATAATATATTAGCTAAAGAAACTGCTCAAATTAAAAATATTCCTTATCTTGTATTCCCTTCAAAAAATGGGAATAATAATTTTACACTAACATTAGAGCATGGATATCACTAAAGACGATAAAATCGACAAAATAAGGAGTGCCTTTGAAAACAAAACGTGGCAAGAGATAAAAGTAAAAGATTCGTGGCAAATATTTAAGATCATGTCCGAATTTGTGGATGGTTTTGAGAAATTGGCAAAGATTGGACCTTGTGTATCCATATTTGGATCTGCGCGAACTCCCCAAGACCATAAATACTATCAAATGGCTGTTGATGTAGCAAGCCTATTGACCGCTCGAGGCTATGGGATCATTTCTGGAGGTGGCCCCGGAATCATGGAGGCAGCCAATAAGGGTGCGTACGAATCAGGGGGTAAATCTGTAGGATTAAACATTGAATTGCCTTTTGAACAATTTCACAATAGATATATTGATCGTGATAAGCTACTCGAATTTAACTATTTCTTTGTTCGAAAGGTGATGTTTATGAAATATTCGCAGGGCTATATCGTCATGCCGGGAGGATTTGGAACAATGGATGAATTATTTGAAGCCATAACTTTAATCCAAACGGGTAAGATCGCCCGCTTCCCGATCGTATTGGTAGGTACCGAATACTGGAGTGGTCTTTTTAATTGGATTCAAAATACGATGCTCGGCGATCGCTACATTAGTGAAGAGGATCTAAAACTATATCGAATTGTAGATACAGCTGAAGAAGCTGCTGATCATATTTTCAGGTTCTATGATAAGTATTTATTAAAACCAAACTTTTAGTAGTACAACCTGTAAGCATCAAGTCTACCATACGATCGTATGGTGGACTTTTTTTTTTAAGGCGAAGCATCAGGAAATTGCTATAAATAAAAAAAGGCCAATCTTTGTGAGATTGACCTTTTTGAGCCTCCTATCGGAATCGAACCAATGACCTACTGATTACAAGTCAGTTGCTCTACCAGCTGAGCTAAGGAGGCATCATGTCTGAAAGTTTAAAAAAGAGCCTCTTATCGGAATCGAACCAATGACCTACTGATTACAAGTCAGTTGCTCTACCAGCTGAGCTAAAGAGGCTTTTTTAAATAACCCTTTCGAATTATGATGGTGCAAATATCGAAACCTTTGACAACAAAATCAAGCTTTATTGCATTTTTTTTTAATAATTTTAATAATTTTCTGAAAATCAAGCGCTTTATTTTCTCTCCATATCGGATCAGAACACAGAAAAACAGCTAAAACTGAAATTTTGTCATTTAACAATAAAAATAGAAGACATTTTTTCCGAAAAAAGAATAAAAACAGATATGGCATTTTGATTGTTACCCTTGTGTAGAATCAAATGGAAAAAATTATGAACTTCAATAACTACACGATTAAAGCACAAGAGGCGATTCAAAAGGCTTCTGAGATTGCCAGTGGCAATCAACAGCAAGCTATTGAGACCGCACATATATTAAAAGCATTACTAACAGTTGATGAACATGTGATCAGTCACCTGTTAAAAAAATTAAATGTCAACATCTCCTACTTAGGTGGCGAGTTGGATAAACAGATCCAAGCATTTCCAAAAGTAAGTGGTACAAATGTTTATTTGAGCAACGCTTCTAATACAGCCTTACAGAAAGCGCAAAGCTACTTGAAGGAGTTTAATGACGAATTTGTCTCTGTTGAGCATCTTCTTTTGGGTATATTAAATGCTGGAGATAAGACTTCTTCCTTGTTAAAAGATCAAGGTGTCAATGAAAAAGATCTCAAATTGGCCATTAAGGAGCTGCGCGGCAATAGCAGGGTAACGGATCAAAATGCTGAAGCGACCTATAATGCTTTGGGAAAATATGCGCGTAACTTAAATGAGTTTGTTGAATCGGGAAAATTGGACCCAGTTATCGGTCGTGATGAAGAGATCCGTCGCGTGATGCAAATTCTGTCCCGAAGAACTAAGAACAATCCAATTTTAGTGGGTGAGCCTGGTGTTGGAAAAACGGCAATTGCTGAAGGTATTGCACACCGCATCATCAATGGTGATGTACCCGAAAATTTAAAGTCAAAGATTGTATTCTCGTTGGACATGGGTGCGCTGATAGCTGGCGCTAAGTACAAAGGTGAATTTGAAGAAAGATTAAAAGCTGTTGTCAAAGAGGTAGCCGATAGCAATGGAGAGATCATCCTGTTCATTGATGAGATCCATACCTTAGTGGGTGCTGGTGGCGGTGAAGGCGCAATGGATGCTGCCAATATCTTAAAGCCTGCCCTAGCGCGCGGTGAACTTCGCGCTATAGGTGCCACAACTTTAAACGAGTATCAAAAGTATTTTGAAAAGGATAAGGCATTGGAGCGTCGTTTTCAAAAAGTAATGGTTGATGAACCAACTACCCAAGATGCAATTTCAATCTTAAGGGGATTAAAAGAAAGATACGAAACTCACCATAAAGTGCGTATTCTTGATGAGGCAATCATCGCAGCGGTCGAATTATCGACACGCTATATTTCAGATCGTTTCTTACCGGATAAAGCCATTGATTTGATGGACGAGGCCGCATCAAAATTACGTCTTGAAATGGACTCTGTGCCTGAGGCCGTGGACGAGTTAAATCGCCGCATTATGCAGTTGGAGATCGAGCGCGAAGCCATCAAGCGTGAACATGATGACAAGAAAGTAAGTGAGCTATCTGAAACTATTGCAAATTTATCTGCTGAACGGGATTCGTTACGTGCTTCTTGGCAGTCTGAAAAAACATTGGTAGACCAGGTCAACCAAGAAATTGAAAATATTGAGCATTACAAACAAGAGGCTGATCAAGCTGAACGTGCTGGAGATTATGGCAAGGTAGCAGAGATACGCTATGGCCGTATTAAAGAGGCACAAGATCAGGTTGAAAAACTAAAGGCTGAACTGGCTGAAAAGCAAGATAGCAAGCGCATGTTGAAAGAGGAAGTGACCGCTGAAGACATTGCCGATGTCGTATCCAAATGGACAGGTATCCCTGTCAATAAAATGATTCAGTCAGAACGTGAAAAACTACTTTCACTCGAAGCCGAATTACATAAAAGAGTGGCTGGTCAGGAAGAAGCTATTGAAGCGATATCAGATGCGATTCGTCGATCAAGAGCTGGCCTTAGTGATGCGAAACGTCCAATTGGTTCTTTCATCTTCTTGGGTACAACTGGTGTTGGTAAAACAGAATTAGCGAAAGCATTAGCTGAATTTTTATTTGACGACGAACATGCGTTGGTCAGAATTGATATGTCTGAGTACCAAGAACGTCATGCTGTATCTCGACTGATCGGAGCGCCTCCAGGATACGTGGGCTATGAAGAAGGTGGTCAATTGACTGAGGCTGTACGACGCCGTCCCTACTCTGTGGTCCTATTGGATGAAATTGAAAAAGCACATCCTGATGTGTTCAATATATTGCTTCAAGTATTGGATGATGGACATTTGACGGACAATAAAGGTCGAACAGTCAATTTCAAAAACACGATTATCATCATGACTTCAAATACAGGTTCGCATATTATCCAAGAGAACTTCTCGCATTTGAATGATATCAATAGAGATGAGGTCATCGCTAAAACAAGAGGTGAAGTGTTTGAGCTGTTACAGAAATCGATTCGTCCAGAGTTCTTGAACCGGATTGATGAAATCATTATGTTCACACCATTGAGCAGAACAGAAATTGGTAGCATTGTCAGGATGCAATTTGGTAACATTCAAAAACAGTTAGCTGAACAGGATATTTTCATCACTGCTTCTGATGATGCACTGGATTGGTTGGCACAACTGGGATATGACCCTACCTATGGTGCTAGACCTTTGAAACGCGTGATTCAAAAACGAATTTTGAATGAACTTTCAAAAGAGATCCTTTCAGGAAAGGTAAATAAAGATGCTGTTATCCAGCTCGATGTCTTCGACGGTCAATTTGTATTCTTAAATAAAAAAGAGATCGAATAACATAAAACATGCCTCGCCATAAAAAATGCGGTTGACTGTGTCAACCGCATTTTTTATGGTATTATCCTGAACAATCTGATCGTATGATAACGTCTGCCTACAAAATACTTATGATGGAGATGGCATATCTCAGATCCCTATTTCTTCCATACCACCCTTGTTGTATTTGAGCTTTTATAGATTGTATAAGTAAGATAACCAAATCCTGCAACTAACGCAATTGCCAATACAGAGGATCCAACGACCCCCAACTGACCTGCTATAGAAGCCAAAATATTTTTAAATCCCGATCTGCTACCGCTTAAGTGTAATGATTCTCCTGCTTCCATTTCTCTGGCCATCATCACCAATGAAAAGCCGAAAAAAGCTGCTGCAATCGTATACAACAAATTGCGCATCCAGCTTTTATTCTTTATAATTTCAACATCTTCTTTAAGTCCTGAATGCTTTTCGATTTCTTGGATAGCTTCCTGCAATTGGGCTTTATTTTCAAAATCTGCCACTAGTGCTTGATAATTACTCGGGTCAACGACATCCATATCGAGCAAGGGAGGTTGATTTTCATAAAGGGGTGCTACTTGCTTAATCTGACTATAGGGTATGAAAATTATATGTTCTTCTGGGTCTCCAGATTTACTCAGAAACTGTTCTAATGATGTATCTGGCAATTCTTTCTCAGAAAAATAAAACCCTTCGTTGGTAATCCATCGTGTTTTAAAAACAAGTTCGCTATTTTGATAATGCTGATACATAATTAATTTGATATGGGTTGTGTACTAAAATAACAGTTAAATATGAAATCTGATCAATATTTTTTTATTCATTTTTTGGGAATCTAATGATTCAGATCCCATTCCCAAACACTATGATAGCTTTCGACAGACTCAACATATTTGATAAAGGCATCATAAAATTCGTGTTTGCCTACTGTAGCACTATCACCAATGACGATGAGTTTCTTTCTAGCTCTAGTCATGGCCACATTCATTCTGCGGACGTCCGACAAAAAGCCAATGGTTTGTTGATCATTGCTTCGGGTTAAACTTATATATATAATATCTTTCTCCTGTCCTTGGAAACTGTCGATGGTATTGATCTGTATGTTTTTACGATAGGTAGCCATCCATTCATCATGTGATAACACCTCATGCAATAGAGTTGCCTGTTTCCGATAAGGAGTAATAACCCCAATACTTGGAAAATCATCTTCAGCATAAGTCGCAGAAAGCTTTGTCAGCAATTCGCTCAAATGAGTTTTTAAAAACTGGGCTTCCCCTTGATTAAAAGTAGCTGTTCCTTCTTGTTCTTCTTCAAATCCAGCACCTGCCGTATCAATAAATAACACAGGTTCTTGATCTCCTTTTAAAGTCCAGTGCTGCACCTGCTCTGCTGCCAATAAGTGGTCGTCATACAAGGCTAAGGATGGAAATTTCATTATTTTTTCATTCATCCGATACTGAACATTGAGTAGGGCAACATGGCTAGGATACCGACTGACCAACTTTTCAAATAATGTATCATAAAGTCCTGTTTTCATATGCGCAGTTGACTTTACGGTTGGGGGCAGTTGACGATGATCTCCCGCCAGCACTATCTTATCTGCCTTTAAAATAGGAATCCAACATGCGGGTTCCAACGCTTGTGCCGCTTCGTCAATAACGACGACCCCATAGGTTCTGTTTCTAATAGCGTATTGATTTGCCCCTACCAAAGTGGCCGTCACCACTTGCGCTTTATCCAAAATATCTCCAACGATAAAATCTTGGATATCGCCAATTTCTTTCGTTATTTTTCGAGCTTCATCAAAAAGAGCCTTGCGTTGCTCACGCTCTGAACGTCCAAAACTTCGTTTATATTTTTGAGCCATATCCGTATAGGCTCGAGCTTTTTTCTTTAATATCTTGACCTCCTTATTGGCAGGATGCTGATCCACTTGTGCATCCAATGACAATTCTTGCAGGTGCTCTGAAATCTTCACTGGATTTCCAATCCTTGTCACCAGCACGCCCACAGCATCCAATCGTTCGGTCAGCACATCTACCGCTGTGTTACTCGGAGCAACAATCAAGATCTGCTTTTTTTCTTTTTTGAGCAAGGCGGCTACGGCTTTGATGAGCGTTGTCGTTTTCCCTGTACCTGGGGGACCATGAATAATTGAAATCGGACTTGAACTCAACACTAGTGCAATAGCTTCATTTTGGCTTTGATTTAAAGCTGCATCATCATAATACGTTTCTTTTTCATAGTCCTTTACTTGTTCTTCTCCGATTATTTCGCGAATGAGTCTTCCTTTATGTAAATCCGAGCGCAAATCTTTTGCTTTCCGGAGCGCGTCGTGCATCTCCTTATACGAGTTCTCATCAAATAGCAGATCCACACCCAACTTTCCGCGCCGACTCCAATCGGGCAGTTCGTCTACCCGAAATGCAATCTTCATGGTGTCACGGCTTACATAAGAAATCAAACCTTCTTGTCGGTCTACTTGTGGATCATGATTGGAAAATAGTGCTACAGGCATGCCAAATCGGAAACGATGCTCCTGCTCCATCTGATTTGTTTTGGTCAGCGTAATGGTCAAATAATCACCTCTACCTATTTCGTCACTTTTTATTTGAATGGGAAACCAAGTTACTCCTTTCAGCTTACGTTCATTCAAGCTTGACTTTAACAAAAGCAACTCATATTGCTCACAATCAAAGTTTTGTTCAATATTAAGGAGCGTTGTCAGCTCATCGAAATAATTCATATTATAATAATTCTCTTCCACGATATGCAGCAAAATAACCAATTTTTAATTTGATTAAGGCTGGAATATGATAAATAAAAATTAAATTGGCGTTAATAAACTATCTTGTTATTTTTAAGCTTAATAGATCTTATCAAATATGGAAACAGTCATTCTAGCTGGTGGTACAGGAACAATAGGAAGAGATCTCGCAACATTACTGATTAGCGAAGGCTTTCATGTCATCATATTCACGCGAAGTACCAAGTCACATCAAGACAGTACCCATATCGAATACCTGGATTGGGATCCGGATCAAAAAAGAATCAATAATCACGCTATTCAACGGGCTGATTATATAATCAATCTCGCCGGAGCCGGGATTGCTGATCAACGTTGGACTAAAAAGCGCCGGCAAGAACTCATTTCGAGTCGGGTCAATAGCGGTAATTTGATCGTTGAAGCCTTACAGCAAATCCCAAATAAGGTAAAAGCCGTCATTTCTACTTCTGCTGTTGGCTGGTATGGAGCGGACAAAAGTCCTAACCACATTTTTAAAGAGTATGAAGAGCAGGGAACGGATTTCTTGAGTTGGACCTGTAAACTATGGGAAGATAGCATTAAACCTATTGAGCTTCTCCACAAAAGAATCGTCATCTTGAGATTAGGGGTAGTTTTCAGTAAGGATGGAGGAGCGTTAAAAGAACTAATCAAATCCTTTAAGTATAAAACGGCTACTTACTTAGGATCAGGTAAACAAAAAATGAGCTGGATCCATATTGATGATGTTTGCCATCTTTATTTGGCAGCCATTCGTGATAGCAACCTATCAGGCATTTTTAATGCAGTCTCTTCGGAAGTACTTCCTCAGAAGACCATTATCGATCGTATGGCCAAGCAAAAGATAGGTAGCTTTTATCTCCCTATTTATGTTCCTACATTTGCACTGAAGTTGGCTTTGGGCCAGATGGGTGAGGAAGTTTTACTGACAAGCACAAGCGCCAGTAACCAAAAAATACGGGATGCTGGTTTTACATTTAAATATCCCACTTTGAACGAAGCATGTATCAAAAACCTGTAATTTAAAGATTAGTATTGTGAGTTAGGGCTACTTTTGATACATTTGCCCTAAAATATAGCAATTCATGTTTTTATCATGAGATCAAATTGCTTCATATCCATAAGCCTTTCAGGACATGTTTGAAAGGTTTTTTTTGTAAGATTAGTTTTTACTATACATAAATGATAGAATTAATTAACATTTCCAAGACATTTGCAGTAAAAAATAAGTTTACGAAAGCATTAGATCAAGTCACGCTAGCGATTCCGAAAGGGCAAATATTTGGTGTTATAGGGAGTTCGGGTGCAGGAAAAAGCACGTTGATTCGCTGTGTCAATTTATTGGAAAAGCCCGATGAAGGTCAAGTGTTGATCCACGGCGTTGACATCATGCAGTTGTCTCGCCAGGATTTGGTTCAGCAACGCCGAAAAATCGGAATGATCTTTCAGCACTTCAATTTACTATCTTCTCGTACAGTTTTTCAAAATATTGCGTTCCCATTGGAGTTGACCGGTATTTCAAAAAAAGATATCCAGCTCAAAGTAATGGAACTTCTTGCGTTAGTAGCACTCGAGGATAAGGTCCATGATTATCCCGCTAATTTGTCCGGAGGACAGAAACAGCGTGTGGCTATCGCTCGAGCACTAGCTAGTGATCCCGAAATTCTGTTATGTGATGAAGCGACCAGTGCACTGGATCCTGCGACAACCAAATCTATTTTGCAATTGCTCAAGTCAATCAATAAAAAGCTAAACTTGACGATTTTGCTTATTACGCATGAGATGGAGGTAATCAAAATCATCTGTGATCAAGTAGCCGTAATAGATGGTGGCAAATTAATAGAGACCGGTACTGTAGAACAGATTTTCACGTCTCCAAAGGAAGCTCTTACCAAACATTTTATTCAATCTTCTCTGCATGCCGAACTTCCTGCGATCTACCAAGAGCGCCTAAAAGAAAGCGGCAATCCTATTGTACAGATCTATCTAGCAGAACATCATAATCAAATATCGGTTATCAAACATTTGCATGAACACTATCACATTGATGTTGCCATTATCAGTGCGCAGATTGATTATGTAGGGTCAATTAAATTTGGGATCCTTAATTTGGAACTTATTGGTGATGCCGAACGCATCGTCGATGGCCTGAGCTATTTAAAATCAAATTATTCACAAACAGAAATTATAGGATATGTCTGATACAGTTATCGATTTATTGATCAATGGTACCATAGAAACTATTATCATGACTTTCCTGTCGGGATTTTTTGGTTTTGCCCTTGGACTTCCTACAGGTATTTTCCTGTTTTTAACCCGCAAAAACCAATTGCATGAGAACAAATTGATACACCAGTTACTTGCTGTACTGGTGAATGTATTTCGTTCGATCCCTTTTATTATTCTTATTGTTTGGATGATTCCGTTCACTAGGCAAATCGTAGGTACTTCCATTGGAGTGACAGCAGCCTTGGTACCCTTAAGTTTGGCTGCGGCACCCTTTATTGCGCGATTAGTTGAAAATAGTTTACTGGAAATTCCTCATGGACTGATTGAAGCTGCACGTGCTATGGGAGCGACTACAATACAGATTATTTTCAAGGTATTATTGCCCGAATCACTCCCATCACTCATTAATAATGTGACCATTACATTGATTACCTTAGTTGGTTATTCAGCTATGGGAGGTGCTGTCGGTGCCGGAGGACTGGGGCAGATTGGATATCAGTATGGTTATATTGGTTATGATACTTTTATTATGAATGCTGTATTAATTTTACTAATTTTAATTGTATTTATTCTTCAGTTTACTGGAGATTACATGTCTAAAAAAGCTAATCATCGTTAACATCTATTTTAAAAACTATGAGATTACACTCTAAACTTTGCGTGGTAGCACTGACCTTAGTTGGCCTGATTGCTTGTAACGGAAAAAAAACAGATTCGAAAGTCCTTAAAGTAGGAATTGTCGCCGGTCCTGAACAAGAAATTGCTGAAACAGCAAAAAAAGTTGCTAAGGAGAAATTCAACCTTGATGTTGAATTGGTCTCTTTCAACGATTATGTAGTCCCCAATGAAGCTTTAAACCAAGGTGACATTGATATCAACTCGTTCCAACATTTACCTTATCTTCAAGAACAATCTCGACAACGGGGTTATAAATTAGCAGCCGTTGCCAATACTTTTGTATTTCCGATAGTTGCTTATTCTAAAAAAATAAAATCGATCAGTGAATTGCAACCAGGTGCTACTATTGTGATTCCCAATGATCCCACAAATGGAGGAAGATCACTGCTATTGCTTCAAAAAGAAGGATTGATCAAACTAAAAGACAACGTTGGTCTATTGCCCAAAAAGACAGATATCATCGATAATCCCAAGAAATTAAATATTATGGAGCTTGAAGCTCCTCAATTACCACGAGTTTTGGACGATAAGGAAGTGGTCATTGCGATCATTAACAATACTTTCGCTGCTCAAGCGGGGTTAAATCCTGAAAAAGAGGGTTTATTTGCTGAAGATAGCGAGTCGCCGTATGTCAATTTAATCGTATCCAGAGAGGACAATAGAAATGATGAACGCATCAAACAATTTATTGAGGCGTACCAGTCGCCTGAAGTAGAAGCAACTGCCAAAAGAGTCTTTAAAGGTGGTGCTATAAAGGGCTGGTAATCTTATTATAATTACTTTGTAATAAAGGCGATATTCTGAACGAGAATATCGCCTTTTATTTTTTTATCCCCGTTAGGTTTGCTTCCTTTGCAGCATGTTATCCAAATCTTTGCAAAAGACGGCTCTTGATTACCGTTTTCAGATTGCTAGCTATGTGATTTTAACTTTTTACGGATATTTCACAATTGGTCTTTCGCTAGCTGTACTTCCTATTTTCATCCATGAAACATTAGGTTTCAATACCATTATTGCAGGTGCAGTCATTGGTTCTCAATATATCATGACCTTTTTTATGCGTGCCTACGCGGGGACGATCGTCGATAAAAAAGGTCCTAAGCCTACTATTATCGCGAGTATGATCTGTTTTATGGTCACAGGGATCCTGTTATGGGCTGCATTTTCGACCAGCGCTACCCCATTACTTTCCATTAGCTTACTGGCTATTTCCAGATTATTAACAGGCTGTGGCGAAGGTATGGTTGGTGCAAGTCCAGTCAACTGGGCTATTTTGCGCGTAGGCGACCAACACACTGGTACCGCAATTTCTTACAATGGGATATCCAATTACAGCTCTATGGCTATAGGCGCTCCCCTAGGCGTCATTTTATCTCAGCACCTAGGCAATTGGTCAATCGCAGCATTTACCATCGTGGTGGGCTTTATAGGTCTTATTTCGACCATCAATAAAAAAGCACTGTATTCGCTATCCAATGAAGTTAGAAATTCATTTTTCTCTGTTTTTAAAGTCGTATCTCCCTTTGGAATAGGTCTTGCACTGGCAGGTATAGGTTTTGGAACAATCTCAACATTCATCACGTTGTACTACAATTATAAGGGATGGGAAAATGCCGCCATTTGCATTACGTGTTTTAGTACGATGTTTGTCTTAGGCCGTTTTGTGCTGACGGGAAGTATCAATAAAATTGGAGGTGTCAAAATAGCTTTATATTCGATGCTGATTGAAAGTGCCGGACTGTTGCTGATCGCCTTTGCCCCCTCACCGCTATTGACGATCATTGGTGCTTCTATTACTGGATTAGGATTTTCAATGGTATTTCCGGCATTGGGAGTTGAGGCTGTCAAAAGAGCATCCAGCGCAAATAAAGGTGCGGCTTTAGGGGCCTATGGACTATTTATTGATATTTCGCTGGGTGTATCAGGTCCGCTTATCGGCTTAGTGGCCAAGCAATTTGGCATGGACTTTATATTTCCATTCAGTCTATTTTTAGTAGTATTAGGGGTTATTGTCTGTCTTTTATTGATCAGATCAAAGGTAAAATCTCAATAAAAAAACAGCCATCTATTTAAATTTAATAATTAAATAGATGGCGATAATAAATTGATTTACAAAGATCAAAAGATATCACGAACAGCTAGCTGCCCCTCAAAATACTGTTTTAATATCCGACCGTCTCCATGCAGTGTCCATACTTCCTGAGGTTTGACCTCTTTGATGAAAAATAGGATATCATTCCAGTCCACGTGATCAGAAATGTAGAGGGAAAGATCATTATGCTGCTGAAGTCTCTTCCATCCTGAAGCAAAAGCTCGAACGACTTTAGTCGCACGAATGTAACTATTGAATGTCATGGGCGGAACCATATAGACCTTATTGGGTTCTCCCACCTTCATCTCTCTTCTATTGTACTGCTCATAGGTAAGCTTTTTAAGGCCCATATCATCATAGATACGGTGAAGCGGCAGGATACCATGGTGCACCAATACTCTTCGGTCTGGGCAGTGCTTATTGATCAAATCAGTTAAACGCTGGGCTTTCCCTAGTGAGTAAGTTCCCAGTAAGATATTAAAAGGTTGATCATTCAATTTTTTGATTTCATCAATCGGATCTGGATGAATGACTTCCGGATCTGCAAATGTACATTCTGTAATCAAAACATCTGCCTGAACAATTTCAATGCGCTCGCAGGTCTCGTCCTCCTGCAATTTATAATCACCTGTATACAGATACCGAACTCCTTTATATTCCATCAAGATCTGGGCAGATCCGAGTATATGTCCTGCGGGAATAAAAGTCAGTTGCACTGGACCAATCTGAAATGCATGCTGAAAATCTATTGTTCTATAGCTGGACTGCGGTTGTTGGGAATAACGGTATCGCATTATAGCGGCAGTAACTGCTGTACTGTAAATCGTTGTATGGCCAGGTCTTGCATGATCACCATGTCCATGAGATACAACATCTATAGAAACGGGCAGTAGGGCATCAATATAAAAATCTCCATATTGACAATAATAACCTTCTGGTTTTCGAACCAAAAAGTCTGATAATATATTTAACATAAAAAACTATTTCTGAAATCGATGGTGTAATGCCATCACTTGTGGAATTAATGCTTCTATTCCATCGTTAATAATCACAAAATCGGCTAATTTGGCCTTTTCTTCATCAGGTAGCTGATTGTTCATTCGTGCCAGCACCTGTTCTCTTGTGACTTGGTCTCTTGCCATGACTCGCGCTATACGTATTTCGACCGGAGCTGTCACCAAAATCGTATAATCCAATTTTTTGTACGATCCACTTTCAAACAGGATGGAAGCCTCTTTTAATGAATAAGGCGCTGTTTGGGCATCAGCCCAATCTTCTGCAGCTTGTATCACTGCGGGATGGACAATCGCGTTTAGTTTGGCCAATTGGTCAGCATCATTAAAGACTTGAGCAGCTAGAAATTCCCTATTCAATATCCCATTTTGATACGTCTGATCACCAAATGTGGCTATAATTGCTTGTCGAACCTGATCGCTCTTATTCATGATCAACTTTGCCTCTAGATCGGCATTGTAAATTGGTACGCCTAAAACTTTAAAAATATCACATACGATTGTTTTTCCAGACCCAATACCACCTGCTATTCCTACTTTAATTCCCATATTATTTACGCACAAAAAAATCAACATTTTGAGGCTCTACTCTTAGAATAGAACAAAAATCTGGCACCTTGGTCAAGATAACAGGTAAATATTTCACCTTAGCTCCTTCCCAATCATTGATATCGACCACAGCTTCAAAATCTCTTGCTGTATAATTATTATAGTCTTTGACAGACATGAGTACCGTAATGGCAACTTTACTTGGCATTGTTCTTACGGACTTAAAATGTGTATTATTTTCAACCTTCAGAGGCAATTCAATAATTTTTTCGGTCAGTTCACCCACCGGCATCAACACTTCCACAGAGGTCGGGTAGACATTGATATTTGCCTTTTGGTTCTTATTGAGATAAGCTACCGTGCGGAGATCAGTGAATACGTCCTTTCCTCTAATCGTATCCGTCTCCCAATATTCTATATTGGCAACATCTTCATAGGGTCCTGATATCGTGACATATTTGGGACTGACAAGAGTTTCACCGATAAATCCATATTGCTTTCTAAATTGAATATCTGCCATCGCTTTTACGGGAACCTTACGCTGCGTCTGCTTTGAAAAGTCAAAGTATAAGGTATCTGGACTGACGGAAACCACTAATTGTTCATGGGGGAATTGACGATTGATAAAGCCGATCTGGTTGGAGAGCACAATCCAATTCTTATTCTTCAGGCCACTGATATCCACATGTACTGTTGGAACTTCAGATTTGACTTTAGAGAACAGCACCTGCCATCCCGTCATTTTCAACTTGATGTTGACCGTATCAGATTGTTGTGGATGAAAGGCACGTTTTTCAGGCAAGTTGACGTATTCTATTCCTGCTTTTACAGTAATGGTATATTCATTTGAAATTGAAAATAATAGCCAAGCAAATAAGGAAATAAGAACACACCGTGTAAATGTGATCAATTTTCTTTTCTGTGATTTACTGATGCGAATAATACTTGCCATATACAAACTTAATCATTTTGCCTTTCATATCCTGACGAAATAAATTGCAAATTGAAGCTCCTTAAATAAAGAAGCCGATCCTATTTTAATAAGATCGGCTTCCTTCAATTTCTATTGTATTATGCTTTAGCGTTCAATGCTTTTGAAGCATCTAATGCAACTGCTGACTTGTCAAAACGAATTTTAACACCAGAACCTACATCTACTAAAAATGTTGTTTCCGAAACCTCAACAATACGACCGTGAATACCCGCATTTGTGACGATTTGAGAATTAACACCTAATTCTTCAATATATTTCTTATGATCTTTTTGTTTCTTCATTTGAGGTCTAATCATAAAGAAATAAAAAACAACCACGATAAGTACCATCGGTAAGAAACTCATTAAACTACTTCCTGAGCCCGCTGCCTGTAAAAAAACTGTATTCATATGTTATCTGTTTTATATTTAATTATTTAGCCGCCAATACTTCGCCTTTTAATTGAACTGTTGTCAGTCCATTTGAAGCATTAGAGTGAATGGTTATGATTTTCTGTTGCTTCCCTACCTGACCTTCACTTTTGAAAGTGACTTTAATGTCTGATGTTTTACCCGGAAGAACAGGGTTTTTTGAAAACTCGGGCTGCGTACATCCACATGAAGCTCTTACTTCTGAAATGATCAAAGGTGCATTGCCCGTATTAGTCAGGGTGAAAACGTGCGTTACCTCTTCCCCTTCTTTGATCTGTCCAAACTCATGTACAGGTTCAGCAAATTCAATTGTTCCAATCGCAGCTGCAGCAGCTTCACGATTGGCAACAGTATCTTCTGTCGTAACTGTTGGTTCTGCTGTTGTCTTTTCACTTTTAGTGTTGGAGCCACATGAACTCAACGTACAAATGCCTAATGCTAAAAGAAGTGAATAGTTCAATTTTTTCATAAATATCTTTCTAATTATTCAATCCACGACCTTGTTTTTGAATACGGCCATCTTGATTTAAATCACTTAAAATTTTATCTAAAATACCATTAATAAAGGTATTACTCTTAAGTGTACTGAAAACCTTTGAAATTTCAATATATTCATTAATCGTAACCTTTACTGGAATAGAAGGGAAATTCACCAATTCGCAAATAGCCATGCGCATCAATAGCGTATCAATTAAAGCGATACGGTCTGATTCCCAGTTTTTTGTCTTTTCGGTAATCATTTTTTGATATTCATTTGTGTTTCGGATTGTTTTTGCAATCAGATTCAAGATGAAATCTTTATCATCATACCAATTTTGTGTCAGCTCTGCTAGCTTATTTTGTCTAGGCTCTTCGGAGCTAAAATTTTTGAATGTTTTGGCAATCAACGCTTGCAAAACTTCTTTATCGACTGTCCAGTTGATAAATTTTTCTTCAAAAACCTGCTCGATAACCGGAGATTTCAAAATTATTTTTTTGAAAATAAATTTAATGATATCTTTTTCAACAGCGATTGAACGATCTGACGACTGCATATAATAAGCATAGTCTTCAGAATGTTTCAACTGAGCAAATACTGTACGAACAATTTCAGGATCAAAGTTCCAAGAAACACCGTATTTCTTTACTCCTTCTGCGTACTGTGGGTTTTGTCTTAAAGATTCGATAAACGTATTGCTACTTAGTTTTGTGTTATGCGATAAATCTTTTTCCGTTGGCAAAAATTTATTTGCACGACCTTCTGCATCTATTAATGCGTAATCAGCCACTTCATCTAGCAGATTTAATGTCCAAATGTACATTTCGTACACTTCATCCACATTTTGCAATAATGCCTTTTCAAAGGCTTTGATATCTTTATCTTCAGATAAACTGTACGCATAAAGCGTTTGCACTACTTTGACCCTTAGGTGTCTTCTATTTAACATAGTATTTTAAAGAACGATTTGTATATAAGAACGATTGTTTTTTTTGTTGTTTTCTCTATCTTTTGAGTTTTCGAATGTCAAAGATACGCTTTTCTGCGATTTGATTAGCAGCTTGGAATGAAGAAATATTTTCTTGCTTTGATTTTTGGAATACTTCGCGTGTTGCGTTGTAAATATTTTTGATGACAAATTCGGTATGATCAGCACCATATCCCTGTATTTCGGAATAACAGCTGACCAATGCTCCAGCGTTGATTAAATAATCTGGTGCATATAAAATGCCTCTTTCATGGAGAATATTACTTGTGATCAATTCTTCTTTCAATTGATTATTGGCAGCGCCTGCAATAATTTTGCATTGCATTTTAGCAGCGGTCTCGGGATTAACAGTACCTCCAAGTGCACATGGAGCATAGACATCACAATCAAAATCAAAAACTTTGTCAAATGCGATGGTCTCCACTTTATATTTAGCCGCAGTTTTTAACATTCGGTCTTCGGTAATATCACTCACATAGACACGTGAATTTTCGTCCCGCAACATCTCAATCAGACGCTCACCTACACTTCCAATGCCATGTACGATTACTTTGCGTCCTGCTAAACTATCGGAGCCATATAATTCTTTTAAAGAAGCTTTGATACCATAAAGTACACCTTGAGCTGCAAAAACTGAAGTATCACCACCTCCATTAATAGCTTTGGGAAGACCTGCGACGTGCGAAGTCTCAGCAAAGATATGCTCCAAATCACGTTGTCCAATACCCACATCGATCGAAGCAATGAAATTGCCACTGAGACCTTCAATAAATTGTCCGAGACGTCTTAATAATACTTCAGATTTATCGATACGGTGATTTCCCAGGATAACTGCACTTCCACCACCTAGGTTGAGACCTGTGATTGCTGATTTGTAAGTGATCGCTTTGGAAAGACGAAGAGCATCTTCGATTGCTTCTTCTGTACTGGAATAGGGCAACATTCGGACTCCGCCTATTGCTGGACCTAATGTGGTATCATGAATGGCAATAATTGCTTTCAAACCAACTACTTCATCATTACAAAAAAACAAATTCTGGTGACCAAATTGACCCAGTAATTCGAAAATTGGAGTTTGAGATGCTGACATAAAATTCTGCTTCAAGTTTTATTTATGGTAATTTGGAAACAAAAGTAGAAAATATATTTCACACTAAATTTTTCTTTCAAAATAAATACAAAACTTATGAATTGTTTGTGACAGTATAAGTTTGTAAAATACAAAATTTAATGCTGAATAAGTTTTACATTTGTATTATTATATGAAAGAGTTAGCTTATTTAAATAAATATTTTTACAAATACCGCTGGAAGTTGGTTCCAGGTGTTATTTTCGTTATCATCTCCAATTATTTTGGTATTCTTCCTGCTAAGGTAATACGCGAAGCCTTTGATTTAGTACAGGAGAACATTTATTTATATAAACTCTACAGTGGATTTGAAAGACAGGAGCTGATATACAAGGTTTTTGGATCGAGTTTACTTTTCTTCGGTGGAGTGGTCTTACTCCTATCCTTATTACGCGGCATTTTCCTCTTTATGATGCGTCAAACCATTATCTTGACTTCCAGACATATCGAGTATGATCTAAAAAATGAAATCTACCGCCATTACCAGAAGCTCGATTTTGCTTTTTTTAGAAGAAATAATACCGGCGACCTCATGAGCAGAGCGACAGAGGATGTCAATCAGGTACGCAATTATTTAGGCCCCGCGATCATGTATGCGATCAATACGGTTGTTCTTTCTATCATGGTCATCTATGCCATGTACGATGTCAATGCTCGCCTAGCAACATATGCGCTCATCCCGATCCCGATTCTCTCTGTTGTGATCTTGTTTGTCAATAAAATTATTAACAAAAGGAGTGAAAAAATTCAAAAACAATTGGCTCGTCTTGCTTCGTTTGTGCAGGAAAACTTTGCCGGTATCAGGGTGATCAAGACCTACAATCGAGAAAAATATAAAATGGATGCTTTTGAAGACGAGAGCACCATCTATCGCAATACAGCACTGTCGCTGGTAAAGGTGCAAGCTGTTTTTTTTCCTTTGATCTTATTGCTTATAGGTCTAAGTACCATTATCACCATTTATGTGGGTGGCTTGGAAGTCGCGAAAGGTACCATCACAGCTGGAAATATCGCCGAGTTTATTATTTATGTCAATCAATTGACTTTCCCTGCCATGTCTCTGGCTTGGGTTACTTCTTTGGTACAGCGGGCTTCGGCTTCGCAAAAGCGAATCAATGAATTTTTGAATACCAACTCACCTATTATCAATGGCACGACGAAAAAAACACTCAGCGGAGACCTTAAAGTCGAACATATATCATTCACCTATCCTGAAACAGGTATTCAGGCGATCAAAGATCTATCGTTTCATATCCCTGCAGGTCAAACCTTAGCAATCATTGGTAAAACGGGCTCCGGCAAATCGACCTTAGCCAACTTATTG
Organism: Sphingobacterium sp. MAE; assembly: GCF_056711605.1. Taxonomy (NCBI): domain Bacteria; kingdom Pseudomonadati; phylum Bacteroidota; class Sphingobacteriia; order Sphingobacteriales; family Sphingobacteriaceae; genus Sphingobacterium; species Sphingobacterium sp. MAE. The sequence continues at coordinate 3,353,849 of NZ_CM160044.1, forward strand.
TTGAGGATGTTTGATATTGAAAAAGGCAGTATCAAGTATGATGATGTATCCATTAAGGACTTAGATTATCAAGACCTGAGACAGCAAACGGGGTTTGTACCTCAGGAGGTCTTTTTATTTTCCGACACGATTAGTAATAATATCGCATTTGGACTGGATCATTTTACACAGCAACAAGTTGAGCAAGCGGCGAAGGATGCTGCTGTGTACGAGAATATAATAGGCTTTGATCAAGGTTTTGAAACTTCTGTTGGCGAACGTGGTATTACCTTATCTGGTGGTCAGAAACAGCGGGTGTCTATCGCGCGTGCTTTAATTAAAGAACCTAAAATCTTAATATTCGACGATTGTTTATCTGCCGTCGATACCAAGACTGAAGAACAGATACTCACATCGCTAAGCCGTATCATGAAGGGCAAGACCTGTGTTTTTATCGCGCATCGTGTATCCACAATCAAGAATGCGGATAAAATCATCGTCTTAGATCAGGGAAAAATTGCGGAAGAAGGATCACATGAAGAACTGATGAACTTAAAAGGTCAATATTTTGAATTGCATGAAAAGCAACTTCTGGAAGCAATTTAAGCGCTTCTAAAGTGGTTTTTGCTCAGGCAATTGGACCATAAAAAACGCCCTTCCATATCATGTTGAAGGGCGTTTTATTTTTTAATACCTGATGTTCACCGAAGGAAAAGACAGTCAATTAACCACAGGCTACAGATGCTCAGCAACTTTACAATTACATGTGCACACAAAGCGTAGGTAAGCTCGTCATTTACATGGATGAATCAAAACTTAAGTCCTGCTTAAAAATAGTGCTCAATGCCTTATAAAGTTCAGGATGATGGCTTTTTAAACGATCTGGGTTCTCAAAAAAATACTCCGAAACCACAGCAAAAAATTCAGCTCGATTGGTAATACCATATGGATTGATATCCGATTTGCCATCTTGAATTTTCAAAATTTCTTTTCGTATCATTTCCAACCACGCTAAGGTATAAGTATGATCAACTAAAAATTCGGGTAGACCATCCACCTCACCATCTGTCTTATCCAATAAATGAACGAATTCATGGATAGCGGTATTTTGCCCATCTTTTGTATTAAGAAAACCTGCTTCCAGTGCTGCCTTGGATAAAATCATTTGACCATTCATAGAACCCTCTCCCACCATACCTAAAATTCTTCTTTCCTCATTGCCTTCAAACTGATATTCTTGATTAAAGGTATTGGGATAGAGCAGCACAGTCGTTAGATTGGCATACTCCCATTTCTTAAATGCAAAAACAGGTATGATCGCACTCGCGGCAACTAACATATAATCTTTTAATGAAACTTCGACACCCACACCTTCAACACTGACCTGATCTAAAAAACGTAAACAGCGTTCTTCAAATTCGATTTTATCCGCATCATCGAGATGTTGATAGTATTGTACTTCTTTCAATAAAATAGCTTTTCCCTCTTTACTTAAAACTCGTCTGATGGCTTTACTATTTTTGTGCGTTTTATTTAACAAATAATAAACTAGATAAATAACAGCTGGTACCAATATGATGATAAACAATTTCTCCATATATTTTATTTTAAAATTTTCCAATTTGGATCACGCTCTTGCAGATGCTTTAAGAATCCTTTATAGTGCGCGGCCCCAAACATAATCAGAATTTTCTTTTGTGCAGCATCTGCAACTAAAGCTGCTAAATTTTCTTCTCTTCTTTTCATAATGAATTGACGATCAAAAATCCTTTTTAATTTTCCTTTTGCAGCTTTACAGCTGTAGGGTTCATGGAGAGGCGCCTTCCAATCGCATGGCTCCAAAACAATATCTCCGTACGTATATTCAAATTCATCAAGTAGGACATTTTTGGGTATATCGGCTACCACAGCGGTATTATAGTCTACTTTAAAAAACGAATACTCCGGTTGCTGAATGATTCTACTTCCAAGATTTTTATACATAGGGGCCATCAATACTTTGGTTGTATCAGATGTCTTTTCATAGGTTTTGATACTGCCGACTGTATGGCCAACTAATTTTCTAAACTTGCGATCATACAGATCCCGTTGCTGTGCACTATCCACTTGATAAGCGATACTTTCATAAAACACCACAAAACCTTGCTGTTGGAGCGAATCAACTTGACGTTGGATATAATCGTAATAATTACGCTTACCGAGATGACGCATGGGAATATAAATAATCTCCCGATCACCATTTTTCAAATGGTGTACCCGAGCTGCATTCTGCAAAACTCCCGTGGATTGTACCACTAAAGATTCGGCACAGGAAGTGAAAAGAAATAAAAAAGCGATCAGAATAAAATAGTTACGCATACACACAAAAAAACAAATTTAAATAATGAAACTACTTGAACAATTATCATGCAGTCTTTATTAGTAGGCATAAAAAAAACAGTAACCAAATTGATTACTGTTTTTTTATATAACAGTTTGTATCCTACGACACATGTGCACGTAACATCCACGCTAGTTTTTCATGCTGCGCCAGTACGCCTACTAAAAAATCTTCAGTTGCTTGATCACCTGCTTTCTCCACCGCATCCAAGTTTCCTCTTATACTCATGATAATAGACTCATGGTCTGACAACAATTCCTTAAAAAAACCTTTACTATCTGTATGCTCATACTTTGTTTCAGTCAAGTGCGTTAATTCTAAATATTTAGCATATGATCCTACAGCATAGTGTCCGAGTTGACGGATACGCTCAGCGACTTCGTCAATAATCTCAGCTAACTGATCGTATTGAGACTCTAAAAATAAATGTGCTGCATGAAAATCTGGTCCTTCGACATTCCAATGTGCGTTTCTTGTTTTTTGATATACTACACTCTCATCAGCCAATAGATTATTCAAAATAGCGGATACTTTAGCTAAGTCTGCTTCTTTAATACCAATTTTTGCTTTCATAATGAATTATTTTACTATTTACTTTAATAATTAAAATTATCGTTATTTCATATACAATATTAATAAAATACTGGGTTAAAGTCCATGAATTAAGCATTTATATTGTCATAAAAATAACATCATTTTTGTACTTTTGCCTTTATAATGAGAACAACAATAATGATGGATAATTGTTTGAGCAAGGATATATACTTTCATGAATTTGATGAAGAGATCAATGCGATACCCTTGCCTACCCATTTCACTTTTCCTTTCTGCTACGAACCACATTTATTGGCAAAAAAGGCAAGTGAATATGTTCAGCAATATATTCTCACGCAGCAGGAATGGATCCACAACTTTGGTTTGGAACCTAAAATGGAAGGACAAGCTATTGGAAAGATGTTTGGTGTTTTAGTTGTTCAGGATCAGAATAAAAAAATTGGTTTTTTAGCTGGATTTTCGGGAAAATTGGCCGGAAAAAACGACCATCGCTATTTTGTTCCTCCGGTATTTGATATGCTGACTGAAAATTCATTTTTTCTGTTAGAAGAAGATCATTTAAATGACCTCAATAAACAAATAGCTGTATTGGAAGGGAGTGAAAAGGGCATTGAACTCAAACGTGCACTTGAGGAAACTAAAATCAACCTCGACCAGCAATTAATACAATTTAAGGAAAAGCTAAAAACTCAAAAGAAAGAAAGAAAACTTCTTCGAGATCATTCAAAATCGGTTCTATCTGCAGCCTCATACGCATTACTTGAGCAAGATCTGATTAAACAGAGCTTACGAGACAAGTATGAACTCCATGTTTTCCAGAAGCAGTATCAACTGGATATGGCTGCTGCTGAACAGCCTTTACAAGATTACATTGATACCATCGCAGATCTAAAAGAAGAACGTAGAAAACGTTCTTCTCGACTCCAAAATCAATTATTCGCCCAGTATAATTTTCTAAATGCAAATGGCGAAAGTAAAAATGTCATGGACATTTTTAAGGCTTTTAATAAGTTACAGCCACCTGCAGGATCGGGAGAATGTGCTGCCCCAAAATTACTACAATATGCTTATTTAAATCAGTATAAACCGATCGCACTTGCGGAATTCTGGTGGGGCCAATCTCCTTCGGCTGAGGTACGTAGGCATTTACACTATTACCCTGCTTGTCGAAATAAATGTGAACCCATACTTGGATATATGCTACAGGGATTAGTTGTGGATAAAAATCCAATGCTTGAAAACCCAGATGAAAATATAGCGCTTCCTATTATTTATGAAGATGAAAGTTTGGTGATCATCAACAAGCCTGAGGAGTTCTTATCCGTCCCGGGTATCCATGTCCAAGATTCGGTCTACACCCGCATGCTCAAAAAATATCCAGATGCTGGACCGTTAATCGTGCATCGATTGGATATGTCGACATCGGGAATTCTTGTTTTAGCAAAAAATAAAGAGGCGCATAAGATCATACAAAGCCAGTTTATCAACCACACCATCGTCAAACAATATATTGCCTTACTAGACGGCATTATCACCGAAGATGCTGGTATGATATCATTGCCTATACGCGTAGATTTAGACGATAGGCCCCGGCAGCTAGTCTGCTATGAACATGGAAAAAAAGCAGTTACAAGATGGGAGAAAATTGCTGTTGTAGCCGGCAAAACAAAGGTGCGGTATTTTCCGCTCACAGGACGTACGCATCAGCTCCGCCTCCACTCTGCACACCCCAGCGGTATGAATTGCCCCATCGTAGGGGATGATCTTTATGGTCAAAAGGCGAATCGCTTGCACCTACATGCTGCATACATCGCATTCAATCATCCCGTCACGAATGAACGCATTCATTTCTACGTAGAACCAAATTTTTAAAATATCAAACAATTCAACTGACCTTTTTGTTACAATAGTCAAATAAAACAGATATATTCATCTTTAAATTCATCATAAAGAAGTAAAATTACAGTCAATTTATTCTGACAATAAAACAAATTGGCTGAATTTCAATTTGTTAGAAAGTTATCTATAAAAAATAGTCTTGTTAAAAAATTGCAAATGTTTTATTAATTCTTAATTTTTTATTTCTTTTGCATACAACTTATTAGAACATTTAAGTTAAAAAGTCAGAAATTAAGATTGTGTCATAACACGTATTCATAATTTGTGATATCATTAATGTAAAATTATGGAATACCAACGGAGTACCAGCGCAATTACAAAAATACTATTTTTACTTGTTACAGTTATGTTTCTGAGTATAACTGTTGCATTAGGGCAGCTTAAAACTGTACAGGGTATTGTCAAGGATAGTAAAACGAAAGAACCTATAGCTTATGCAACAGTAGCGGTTGTTGGAGCTCCCTCTTCGCCAGGTAGTGCGATGTCTACTCAAGAATCTGGTCGCTTTACTTTAAAATTCCCAATGAGTTACACAAAAATCCGTGTATCGAGCATTGGTTACGACTATAAAGATGTATTTGTGACAAACGACGAGACGCAGCAGATTGAAATATTGATGGAAGCGCAAGACAATACGCTTGATGAGGTCGTTGTCAGAGCAAAAAAGAGAAAATATACAAATAAGGAAAATCCTGCTGTCGCCCTTATCCGCAAGGTAATCGAAAATAAAAACAAAAATAGATTGACAGGACAAGAGTTTGCACAGTATGATCAATATGAAAAAATTTCTTTAGGTCTCAGCAACTTATCTGAAAAATTTGTAAATAAAAAAATATTTAAAAATTATCAGTTCCTTTTTGAACTGGATGATTCTGCAAAAACAGCAAATAAATACTTATTGCCAGCCTTCATGGAAGAGAAACTATCAAAAGTTTACTTTCGTAAAGATCCCAAAAAGACAAAACAATATATAGTTGGTGAACAGCGCGCGCAGTTTGACCCCAAATTTATAGACAATGATGGTCTTAGTGCTTATTTCAATAAATTATACGAATCAGTTGATATTTACGATAACAATATCACGCTGGTGACTAATCAATTTTTAAGTCCTATTGCCAATTCCTCGCCGACCTTCTATAAGTTTTTTATCACGGATACGATCAAAACGCAACAGCCTTGGTTAGTCGAGCTTAGTTTTTTCCCTAGGAATAAAGCTGATATGCTCTTCAAAGGACAACTGTATATCACCTTAGATGGCAATTATGCGGTGCAAGGAGCTAATATGACTGTCGCAGATGATATCAACCTAAACTTTGTTCGAGATATGAATATTGAGCTTAAGTTTGATCAAGATGAAAGCAAAAGATTTTATTTGAGCCAAAGTACATTGGGCATTGACTTTTCCTTAACAGATAAAGGAACAGGTATACGCGGTAATCGGACGGTGAATTATAAAAATTACAAAACAGGAATCGCACAGCCCGATAGTATTTATAGCGGTCCAGAAACGGTAATTGCCTATAATATATCCGACGGAAAGGGTACACGCAAATTATTTGATGCGCAACGCCAGATACCTTTGACTAAAAATGAGCTCAATATCTATCACAATATCGACACCCTGCAACAGATTCCTTCTTTCAAAACCTTTATGGATATTGCAGCTTTAGTTTTTTCAGGATACAAACAAGCTGGACCTGTGGAGATAGGACCTGTGAATACATTCTATAGTTTCAATCCGGTTGAGGGATTTAGACTGCGTGTCGGTGGCCGAACAACAGAATCTTTCAGTAAAAGATTTTATGCCGAATCGTATGCAGCCTATGGTTTTAAAGATGAGAAATGGAAATACTTTCTAAGTGGCACTTATGCATTCAACAATAAATCTGTCTATTCTTTTCCTCAACATTATATCAGAGCTTCTTTCCAGCGGGATACAAAGATTCCGGGGCAAGCCTTAGAATTTATTCAAGAGGACAACTTTTTGCTATCCTTTAAAAGAGGCGATAATGAAAACTATATCTATAATGATGTATATCGTATCGATTATAGAAAAGAATTTGAAAATCGTTTAAGTGTTGGATTAGGCTTCAACGCAACAAAACAATCACCAGCAGGAACATTAAGATATCAGATCATTGATCAAGCTGGACAGACAAAAGTATTCAACGAGATCAACTCAACAGAGTTATCGTTAAACGTGCGCTATGCTCCTCATGAACAGTTTTATCAAGGCAAGTTATACCGTACGCCTATTTTCAATAAGTACCCGATATTCAATTTCAATTATACAGCGGGACTTAAAGATGTGTTTAAAGGGGAATACAGTTACCACAACTTTAACGTTGGTGCTTTCAAAAGATTTTATTTAAGTCAATTTGGTTATGCAGATGTAGACGTAGCAGGTACTTATATTGTTGGAAAGGGAATTCCTTTTCCATTCTTAACCATACATCGCGCCAACCAGACGTATGCTTATCAGTTGAACTCTTACAACTTAATGAACTTTTTGGAATTTGTGAGTGATCATCATGTGTCTGCAAATGTTCAATATTATATGAATGGATTCTTATTGAATAAAATTCCAGTGATTAAAAAATTGAAACTTCGTGAAGTGTTTAGTTTCAAAGCAGTTTACGGGGGGTTGCGGGAGGAGAACAATCCAGATCATTCGGATCAGGTATTTGACTTCCAAAAGAATGCAAACAATGAGCAGTCATCGTATACTTTTGGAACTGAACCTTACATGGAAGCAAGTGCAGGATTATCCAATATTTTTAAAATATTGCGTGTTGATTATGTTCGAAGATTAAATTATCTAAATCATCCAGGTGCTCCTAAGTCAGGTATTAGGGCGCGTATTAAATTTGATTTCTAAAAAACAAAAAGAGGCTTTCTAAATTAGAAAGCCTCTTTTTTTAAACTTACGCTATTTACCCTGCAAAGCTGCAATAAATGGAGCGCGGAATTTAGGATCTTTTTCCTGAAACTCTACTGATTTCTTGTACGTATCAACATTAAAAAACATCTCCGCCGGCTCTCCTGATTTTTGATCTAAAAAGAGTTTAAAACTATACGTCGCTGTTTTATCAAGATCAACATTTACTTTATTGGAAGAGAATACAGTGGGTACTAATGTGGTGTTTGAAAACGAGCCTGAGGCAGGTATTTCATAGATCGTACCCAAAGCTTTAATAAAATTGTCACTTTCTGCACCTATTGAAGAAATTTTAATTTTTCCTTTTGTGAATCCTACATCATCACTGGGCTGATCATTTATAATTCCCGCAGGGATCAAATTAACGACTTCGACCTTGAATCCAACAGTATCACCTTTAAAAACACTTCGAGCAGTGTAAATACGGCTGGAGTCCGTTTTTACATCATCCACAATACGTAAGAAAAGATGCTTATTATTGGTCACAGGACCATCTATAGTAAGATCTACTATCGGAGTATTATTCTTTTTTGATTGATCACCTCCCTGTTGATTTTGATTCGTGTTACCACATGCTGTTGCAAATGCTAACGCAGACAGAACAGCAATTTGATTTATTTTTCTCATCGTTTTCAGTAATTATGTTTATCAGTAAAAATCGTTTACTAAAATTAGCGATTTTTACTGATAAACATATAAAATAGCAGGTTTGTTTTTACTTAATTAAAGCATCATACAAAATTTCCACAGGATGATAAGAATGGCGCCCTACTCCATCTTTTATCTGGTGCCGACAAGATGTACCAGCTGCCGCAATCCAGGTAGTCGTATCGGTATTGCGTATGGTAGGCAGTAGGACCAATTCTGCAACTTTCATCGAGATTTCATAATGTTCTTTTTCGTACCCAAATGAACCCGCCATACCGCAACAGCCAGAAGGGATGACCTCAACTTTATAATTCATGGGAAATGACAAGACCTTTTCGGTTGTTTCAACCAAATGAAATGCCTTTTGATAGCAATGACCATGAAGCTTGATGATCTTATTCTCAGCACTGAACTGCTCTTTATGAATACGTCCAACCTGAATCTCTTTTAATAAGAACTCATCAAACATCAGTGCATTTTTTGCAAGTCTTGCCGCATCTTCGTATAATTCAGGTTCAACCAAAGCAAGATATTCATCTCTAAAGGTAATAATACCCGAAGGTTCTATTCCTAATAAAGGGGTCTCTTCAGTAATCAGATCTTTCAAAAAATTAATATTTTTATTCGCTATCTTTTTTGCTTCTTTGACCAATCCTTTTGAAAGATATGTCCTGCCGCTTTGAATATGCTTCGGGATGATCACTTCATACCCCAATGCGGTAAGCAATTTGTAAGCGGTCATACCAATTTCTGCATCGTTGTATTCGGTAAATTCATCAGCAAATAAATACACCTTTCGTTTTAAATGGGTATGCTCAGGTTGCTTTTTCACCCATTGTGACAATGTAGTACCAGCGACCAACGGTAGTGATCTCTTCGGGGCAAAACCAATGGTTTTTTTTACAAGGCCCGCTAAAAAGTCATTTTTGACAACAAAGTTGTATAATGGCGCTACCAGTGATCCTAATTTCTGTGACTCTGTAAAATTTGCAATCACTCTCGCTCGAAAAGGAACACCATGTTCATCGTAATAGTGCTGCAAAAATTCAGCTTTCATCTTAGCGACATCAACACTAGAAGGGCATTCGGTTTTACAGCCTTTACAAGATAGGCACAAGTCCATGACTTCTTTTAATTCTTCATGGTCAAAACGATTGTCTTTGGTTGAGTTTGTCAAAAACTGACGCAGCATATTGGCACGTGCACGTGTCGTATCTTTTTCATCACGTGTGGCCATAAAAGAAGGACACATCGTTCCTCCCGTGATCTCTGTCTTTCGGCAGTCCCCAGAGCCAGAACATTTTTCTGCCAGACGCAGGATACTCTCCTCTTTTGAAAAATCAAAATAAGTCTTAATCTGTGTTGTATTCTTATTATTATCGTAGCGAAGATAGGTATCCATTGGTGGCGTATTCACGATTTTATGAGCATTGAAAACCCCTTTAGGATCAAAAATCTCCTTCACTTCCTCGATCAGGCTGTACACTTTTTTTCCTAAAACTTTCTCAATAAATTCGCCCCTCAATCGACCGTCACCATGCTCACCACTTAAAGAACCATTGTATTTGAGAACTAGATCTGTTGTTTTCTCTAAAATGAAACGAAAAGTTTTGATACCTTCCTCTGTTTTTAGATTGACAAAAGGTTCAATATGGAGCTCCCCCGCTCCGGCATGGGCATAATAAGAGGCATGGACTCCTTCTGCAATCAATAAATCTTGAATATCGGCCACATATGCAGGTAAGTCTTCGGGAGAAACGGCACAATCTTCAATTAAATTGACGGGCTGACTATCTCCAGGAAGGTTACGGATCAAGCCCAATCCAGCTTTACGGACATCCCAAACCAAATTAGTTTGATCTCCGGTGATGTAGGGATATGCATAACCCAATTGCTTTTCCATCAACTCCGCTTTTAACGCCATCGCCTTAGCTTCCACTTCTTCTGGAGTATCTCCTCTAAACTCGACAATAAGTAGAGCTTTGGGATCACCTTCAATAAAAAAGCGATTATATTGATACGTTGGATGCCCAACCGTAAAATCCATGATGTACTTATCGACAAGTTCCGAAGCTTCGGGATGATGTGACAAAGCGATCACATTTCCTTTCATACACGCGATCATATCTTCAAAGTGAATACAAAGAAGACCTAATTCTTTAGGCGGTAATGGCAATAATTGCAGTTTAGCTTCCGTGACTATAGCGAGTGTACCTTCCGAACCGGCGAGCAATCGGCACATATTAAATGGTACCGTTTTATCAGATAGCATATCCAATGCATATCCGGTATTGCGTCTTGTGATCGAGCGTTTCGGATATCCTTGTGCTATCGCCTGTATATTTTCTTCTTCCGTCAATAAGGCATTCAGTCTACGATAGATTGATCCTTCCCTATCCTTCTGAATTAATTTCTTGAAATAAGAAGCTTCATCCAAAGCTTCAAATACGACCTCCGACTGATCGTCCAATATCACGTCTGCAGATACTAAATTTTGTCTCGTATCGCCCCATACGATAGAATGTAACCCTGAAGAATTATTGCCAATCATACCACCAATCATCGCTCTACTTGCTGTTGAAGTCTCTGGACCAAACATAAAACCAAACGGTTTGAGATAATGATTAAGATCATCACGAATCACGCCAGGCTGAACCCTCACCCACCGTTCTGCGACATTAAGTTCAAGGATCTTGTTAAAGTGTTTGGAGATATCCATAACAATACCATTTCCAACAACCTGACCAGCCAAAGAGGTGCCTGCTGTCCTTGGAATAATCGTGATGCCGTTTGCAGAAGCAAACTGGAGTAAAATTTTAATGTCTTCGGTATTTTTCGGTATCGCGACAGCTAGTGGCAATTCCTGATAGACGGACGCATCCGTAGAATAGGCAATGCGGATCGTATGGTGATATGCAGAATCATCATAGTACAAGTCTCCTGTCAAAGATTGCGATAATTGATCTAAAGAAATATTTTCCTTCACAGTTGGTATAATTTATATAAACAAAGCTAACTATTTTAAGTAATCAAAAGAATTGATCTTGCAAGAAAATGAAAAAACAATATGAAACACGCATAAAAACGCAATCATAATGATTTTTGATTCTACAAATAAGATGTACTTTTGCAAAAAAACAAATTAAGATGCGTAAAACACTGATGCGATATAGCCTACACTCCGACTTCATCATCTATTTGATCCGTATTTTGATTGGTTTTTCTATTGGCTACTTCTTATATATCAGCTTTCCTGAATATTCGGCCATATGGACCTTAATTTCCATTGTATTAGTGATATCTCCAGATGATACCGAAGCCACTAAGATTGCTTTTGATAGAACAAAGTCCAATTTTATAGGTTCAGCCACGGGTATACTTTTTTACTTTACCAATCTTCCTCAGATGTGGTCCATGCTTTTGGGGGTGATTACATCTGTCGCGATCTGCAGACTCTTTAATATCTTAAGTGTAGCACGTACAGCGATGGTGGCTATGATTATTGTTGTGGTTCATGAGCATCAGTTAAAATCGTACATTGCGGCCCTCGATCGCTTTGCCTGTGTCACTATCGGTTGTGTGGTAGGCTTGCTCGTCACCCTGAGTACGAGTTATATGATTAAGATATTACGGGAAAAATATTCCATGGAAACCTTTGGCGAATAATGTTCGATGAGATAGCACAATTGCCAAAGATAATTCAAATTAAACGTAATCGACTAAAAAATAACATGTTACAATATTAAGTTAGTCCTCCAGCTACCAAAATAGGCTATTTACAAACCAATAGAAAAGATCTTAAATAGAATTATATTCTGATTTTTATCAAATTATTTGAATATAATTCGAAATATACTTACCTTTGCACTCGATATGACAAAAGTAGAATATAATTTAGATCATGTAGATTACAAAATCTTGCGTTTAATGCAGGACAATGCCCGTATCAACAACGCCGATATTGCAAGAGAGCTCAGTATGGCTCCTTCTGCAATTTTAGAGCGTGTTAAAAAATTAGAGCAGAAAAATGTAATCTTACAATATAATGCTAAAATAAATCCAGCGGCAATCGATCAAAAACTATTATCGTTTATATTTATCAAAGCGAACGATATCATTGGAGAGCAGAAAGTTGGGATTCTTCTAGCCGAGATACCTGAAGTGCAGGAAGTCCACGATATCGCTGGAGACGATGGTTACCTGATCAAAGTTAGAACAGCTGATTCTACTGCTTTAGTCGATCTGATGCGTAATACATTGGGTAAAATTGAAGGAATCATTTCAACACGTACCACCATTGTCTTACAAACAGTAAAAGAAGAACAACAGTTAGTTATACCGGAATAATTTAGGAAAGGAATTTAGAGATGTTAAATAATAAAGTACAACAAGCAAGCCCTTTAATGGTCATACTCGCATATGCTGTGGTGTATATTGTATGGGGGTCAACTTTTTTCTTTATTGAAAAGGCGCTTCACAGTTTCCCACCATTCATTTTAGGCTCATTTAGGTTTATTACAGCAAGCATATTGTTGATGGGGTATTGTGTATTGAAAGGTTATAAAATATTCAACAAAAGAGCGATCCGCGATTCTATTGTTGTTGGATTTTTACTCTTGTTTATTGATATGGGTGGCCTTATCTGGGCTGAGCAATACGTCTCGGGTGGTGTAGCGGCAATTATTGCGGCAGCGGCTGCAATTTGGTTTGTTATTTTGGATAAACCAAAATGGAAAGAAAATTTTAGCAGCCAATCGACCATTGCGGGTTTGATCTTAGGTTTTTGCGGTGTTATTTTACTCTTTGTAGAGCAGATCATTGCCAGCAAATCATCAGCAAATAAAGAAATAACCGTTATTGCCTTAGTGATTATGGTGCTCGGTTCGATCGCTTGGACGGCAGGTTCTTTATACTCTAAATACCAAAAGAAAAGCCAAAAAGAAGAACAAGAGGATCTACATGTTTCCGTAAAGACGGCATGGCAGATGATTACAGCAGGGGTGCTATTTACAGTTGTAGCTAGCTTAAACGGTGAATTTTCCCGTTTCAGCTTTCAACAGGTCACTCCTATCGATTGGTTCAATATATCTTACTTAATTGTGTTTGGATCGATCTTGGCATTTAGTTCTTACATCTGGTTGCTATCGGTAAGACCTGCGACCGAAGTGAGTACCTATGCATATGTCAATCCTATTGTTGCATTAGTACTAAGTTACTTTTTCAGTAGCCATGCGGTTACTTCGACACAGGTCATAGGTTTGGTGATCATATTGGTTTCCGTTCTGTTGATGAACTGGAAATTATATAAGAACAATAAAATGGTCGCAAAAATCACGAAAACGACAATTGCAGATCGTAGAAAATCGATACGATTGAGAAATCAAAGAGATGCAGTGATCAGAAAAGATATTAAAAAAACAGAAGTTGCCAATTAAAAAAACGCCTTCTTTTGCATACTCATAATAAAAGCTTAACAAAATGTTAGGCTTTTATTATCTACATTTGTACCGAAAACACTTATTACATGATGAAACGAACTTTACATCAACTTCAATATGTAGCCCTCGGGTTTTTAGCTATCCTACTGAGCACATCTTGCAGCAAAAAATTAAGTCCTATCCAAAAGGACTTCAAACAATACGAAATCAATAAAAACACCGTTGATGACAGCACGATCGTAGCGATTTATACGCCCTACAAAAAGCAGATGCAGGCAGAGATGAATCGGATCATTGGATTTTCCGAAGTTGCATTGACAAAAGAAAAAGCTCCTGAAACTTTAATGGGAAATTTCTTTACTCAAGCATTACTAGTGGCTAGTGCAAAAGTTAACAATCAAGCAGACATCGCATTTGCTACTAAAGGAGGCATTCGTAACGAAATAAAGGCTGGAGATATTACCATTGAAAGTGTATTTGAGGTCATGCCTTTTGAAAATCAATTGACCGTAATGGAACTCAATGGAGAACAGATTCAGCAACTGGCCAATTTCATTGCTGCAACTGGTGGACAGCCGGTCACCGGTATAACGTTATCCATACAGGACAAAAAGCCAGTAAATATTCAGGTGCAAGGAAAAGATCTGGATCTTCATAAAATCTATAAAGTCGTTACTTATGATTATTTAGCCAATGGAGGTGACAATTTAGATTTATTTACCCATGCACTTAAAAGAACAGACTACCCACAAAAAGTGAGAGAAAGTCTAATGGAGTATATCGCTAGCTTTACTAAAAAAGGTCAAAAAATTAATATGCAATTAGATGGAAGAGTTAAAGTCATTAAATAGAAGAAGCTTTCTGAAAACAGCAGCTGGTCTTTCCGCTGTTGCCACCTTGGGTGGTTTGCCACTGACCTCGCTTGCAGGTTCTAAAAAAATAAAATTGACCATTCTACATACCAATGATGTGCATAGTAGAATAGAACCGTTTCCAATGGATGGCGGAAGATATCAGGGTCTAGCAGGAGTTGCACGCAGAAGCACACTTATCAAAAAAGTCAGAGCTGAGGAAGCTCACGTCTTATTGCTGGATGCTGGCGATATGTTTCAAGGTACCCCCTATTTCAACTTATTTGGTGGAAAATTAGAACTTGACCTCATGACTAAATTAGGGTATGATGCGGGTACTTTTGGTAATCATGAATTTGATAATGGTTTAAACGGACTGGTCAAATATCTGGACCATGCTAAATTTCCTTTCTTAACGGCAAACTATGACTTTACGGGTACTGTTTTGGAAGGGAAAACTCAAGATTATACGCTATTTAAGAAAGCAGGTGTCAAAATAGGTGTATTTGGTCTTGGTGTGGATATTGAAGGACTGGTCGATCCCAACAATTTCAAAGGGATGAAATATCTCGATCCGATAGCCGTTGCCAATCGGGTGGTCAAAGAGCTTAAGGAAAAGCATAAATGTGATCTGGTTATCTGTTTATCGCACTTGGGCTACCAGTATGAGAGTGATAAGGTATCGGATCTGGTGCTAGCAGCTCAAACAAGCGATATTGATGTGATCATTGGTGGGCATACGCATACCTTCTTGAAAGAACCTACTTTTGTAACCAACTTAAAGGGAACAAAAACAGCGGTCAATCAGGTTGGCTTTGCAGGTATCAACTTGGGACGAATCGATATTATTTTTGAACCTTCGACGGGCAAAAAGAACCTCATCGCTTCCACGTATGAAGTCAATGATACGATAGCAGCATCACAATTGGTGTAACATAACTATTTTTTAAACTAGCCAAAGGGATACGATGTATTCTTTTGGCTTTTTACATATTCACTTGAAAAAACTTTTATCTATATACATCGGATCCTTTAAAGGACTATCCCGCTCCGCATGGCTGCTCGCCATCGTGATGTTGATCAATAGAATGGGAAGTATGGTGATCCCATTTTTAGGGATCTATATGACCCAAGCTCTTCATTTTAATATCAAACAAGTGGGTCTTGTGCTGATGTGTTTCGGTTTTGGATCTGTGTGTGGCTCTTATGTGGGCGGCTGGCTCACAGATCGATTTGGTAGCTTCAAAGTCCAACTGTTCAGTTTAACCTTAGCAGCTCCTTTGTTTCTGATCACACCCTATTTTAAAACTGTAGAGTCCTTAGGCATCATGATTTTTGTATTGAGTGCCGTCTTTGATGCGTTTAGGCCTGCCAACTCAGTTTCTGTAGCCAGTTATGCTAAACCCGAAAATATAACGCGAGCGTTCTCTTTAAATCGATTGGCCGTTAACCTTGGCTTTTCGATCGGTCCTGCTGTAGGAGGTTTTTTGGCAGGTATATCTTTTGATTGGATATTCTATGGAAATGCCATGGCAGCAGCGGCGGCGGCTATTGTATTTTTCCTCTTCTTTTATAAGAAAGAAAAAAACAACCTAAAGGCTTTGAGGGCTGCACCGATCACGACTACATCACACAATAAAAAAGAACGAAACCCTTATCAAGATGGGCCCTTTATTATCTTCAATATCCTGTGCTGTATATTTTCGTTATGCTTTTTCCAACTGATATCCACTCTTCCTATCTTCTATCGTGAAGTCCATCACCTCAATGAACATGAGATCGGATTTTTGATGGGATGGAGCGGTTTGATTATCGTATTATTGGAGATGTTTATCGTACATATTGCAGAACACAAATTAACGATTACCAAAACATTAGTTATCGGGACACTTTTTTGTTCCATTTCTTATGCCATGTTCAATATACATGCTGGGTTATTCATGCTTTATGTTACATTCTTTGTATTTGGCATTGGTGAAATGCTGACCTTGCCTTTTATGGCGACAGCCACTATCAATCGATCAACACCCAAAACACAGGGTGCTTACATGGGATTCAATTCATTGGCTTTCTCTGCTGCAAATATTTTTTCGCCGCTCTTAGGAACCAATATCGTGGGCTCTTTTGGCTTCACAACCCTTTGGTGGGCTACCTCAGCAGTACTAGCCTGTACTGCAGCTGGATTCTTCTTTATTTTAAAACGTATGTAAAAAAGATCTATATAAAAACAAGAAAGGCTGATATCCTAGGATATCAGCCTTTCTTGTTTTTATATACAAAGCTTATTAACTACTGAAGTAAGCTCTTACATTTTTACCTTCTACCCAGTTCATGAAAGCCTTGTTAACAACTTTATTACCTCCTGGTGTTGGGTAATTACCTGAGAAATACCAATCTCCTTTATGATCAGGACATGCAATATGCAAGTTGTCCAATGTCTGGAAAATGACTTTTACTTCTGCTTTTAAGTGATGAGGTGTAATGATTCTTGCGATCTCATTTGAAATCTCTTCATCAGTAAAAGGTTCGTAAATTTCTTTAACGTAATTGTCTATATCATCAATATCAGCTGTTATGGAAACCAAACATTTCTGATAGACTTCATCAATTATATGTGCCAATCCACGTTTTCTTAATAAAGAAACTGCAGCCTCAAATGCGACAAACTCGCCCATTCTAGACATATCGATACCATAACAATCTGGATAACGGATCTGCGGCGCCGAAGATACGATAACAATCTTTTTAGGATTCAGACGATCTAAAATCGTTAAGATACTTTGTTTTAAGGTTGTTCCTCTTACAATGGAATCATCAATCGCTACGATAGTATCTTCATGATCTTTCACAATACCATAGGTCGTATCATACACATGCTGTACCATATCTGTACGATCGGCATCTTGTGTAATGAAAGTGCGCAGTTTGGCATCCTTGACATTCAGTTTCTCAAAACGAGGGTGAATGCTTAAAATATCTTCCAATTCGCCATCTTCAATTTTATCCGCTCTATTGAGTAGTGCATCTTTTTGAAAATCTCTTACGTAAGTATTGATACCATCCATCAAACCATAGTAGGAAACTTCAGCTGTATTAGGGATGAAAGAAAATACGGTATTCTTAATATTATTGTCAATTGCGCTTAGCACCTGTGGACACAAAAGACGTCCCAGTTGCTTACGTTCTTTGTAAATATCTGCATCAGAACCTCTAGAGAAATAAATACGTTCGAAAGAACATGATTTTTGTTCAACAGGCTCTCTAAACATTTCCTCGGTCACGGTACCATCTTTCTTGGCGATTAAGGCATGACCAGGTTTAATTTCCTGAACTTTATCTATTGAGATATTAAATGCTGTCTGAATAACCGGTCTTTCCGAAGCAACGACAAGTACCTCATCATCTTTATAATAAAAAGCTGGACGGATACCCGCTGGATCACGCATGACAAATGCATCTCCATGTCCAAATATACCGGCAATCGTGTAGCCACCATCCCAAGTTTTTGCCGAACGAGTTAAAATTTTCGGAACATCTAAATTTTGAGCAATTAGCGAACTGATTTCAATATTTGAATACCCTTCTTGCTTAAACTTATCGAATAAGTCTTGGTTTTCATCATCTAAGAAATGTCCGATTTTTTCTAGCACAGTGACTGTATCTGCTTTTTCTTTGGGATGCTGACCCAATTCATACAATTGTTGCAATAACTCGTCAACATTTGTCATATTAAAGTTTCCAGCAACAACCAAATTGCGAGACATCCAGTTATTTTGTCTTAAAAAAGGATGACAGCTTTCAATGCTATTTTTTCCATGAGTACCATAACGCAAGTGGCCTAGCAATACCTCTCCGGTAAAACTAACATTATCTTTTAACCATTGCGTATCCTTAGATTGCTCTGGATAAGCCTTTTGCACCGAAGCAAACTTCTTTTGTACATATTCGAAGATATCAGCTACAGCACTGGATCCCATCGCTCTGTAACGAGAAATGTATCGATTTCCTGGCTTGACATCGAATTTAATGGTTGCAATACCCGCGCCATCTTGGCCACGGTTGTGCTGTTTTTCCATCAATAAGTACAATTTGTTTATGCCGTAGTAAGGCGTACCGTATTTTTCCTGGTAATAAGAAAGGGGCTTTAACAGTCGAATAAGTGCTATACCGCACTCGTGTTTAATTGAGTCGCTCATATCTTGATTTGATGTCGCAAAAATAGCAAATAATTATAATTAGTTGTATCAAAAAAAGACTCCTGTTTTTAAAAATTACAACTAGAAGACAAGCAAAACTATCTGGCTAGCTGTTGCAAAGCGACTTGCAACACTTTAACATCATCTACACCATCTAAATGTTTCAATAATTTTTTTGTTTTGGCGTCATAGATATAAAGTGAAGGGGTCTGTGTGGGCTTGAACAAAGAGATAAATTGCCCGTCGGGATCCCTAATAAAAGATACTTTGGACTCTGGTTTCAACTTCTTAGCAAACATATTGATAAATCCATCGACATATTCGCGGTCATTCATGGCGACGAAGTAAAATTTAATACGCTTAAAAGTGCTCATCTGCTCTGCGATCCCTGCTCCCATTTTTTGACAATGACTGCATCCAGTATCATAATAATTAAACACAATAAGACCATCTTTGGGTAGATCTGCAGGTTTAAAATCCTTTCCTGTATATACCTCCTGCAGGGAAAAATTAGGTATCTGATGCGGTGCCTGAGCGCTGGCATGCTGTGCTGATAATACTAAAAATGTAATGAATAGAAATGTAAATGTCCTCATGAGATCAAAAAATAAAATGCTATTGAATCAGGTTAAATATACGAGACAAATTGTACACATGACACCATTATGTTAGTTTATTTACAAAAAATAACGTAAGTTTGATTGATTAAATTTTTTTAGAACGTCACTTAACACAATTAAACTGTGAAAAAACGTATTGCCATATTTGCTTCAGGTTCTGGTTCCAACGCCCAAAAAATAATGGAGTATTTTAAATATTCTGAAGATGCCGAGATCGCTATTGTATTGAGTAATAATGCCGATGCTTACGTCATCCAGAGAGCTGACAATTTTGAAATACCTGTACATGTATTTGACCGTGAAGAGTTTTTCAAATCGGACGAAATTGTTAAAATGCTAAAAAATTTAAACATCGACTTAATTGTACTTGCAGGATTCCTTTGGTTAGTTCCACCCCATTTATTACAAGCTTTTCCCAATAAGATCATCAATATACATCCAGCGCTATTACCTAAATACGGTGGCAAAGGTATGTATGGCGATCATGTCCATAAAGCTGTATTGGCAAACAAGGAAACAGAGCATGGTATAACCATTCATTTTGCTAATGAGCATTTTGATGAAGGGGAAGTCATTTATCAAGGGCGATTTAAAGTAGAACCGCAAGACACCTTAGAGGTGATTAAGTTCAAAGGACAGCAACTGGAGCATCAGCAGTACCCTAAAGTCATCGACAACTTACTTAAAAAAATGTAATTTAACACTTTTTTATTTAGACTGCTTATAAATAATATGTATCTTTGCGCTATGGATACTTTAGAATTGCAAGGATTAGGATTTCAAGATACGCTTTCAAAGGAGAAAATGGATTTTTGTGCAGATACAAAAGCATCAAGTCCATTCTCTCCTTTTTCATGTGCATGTTTTAAAAAATGTTGTAAGAAATATAAAAAAGGTAATCGATGCAGTAAATGTCCAAAACGTTAATCTATACTACTCTTCCAGATAGTTTAGATCTTTATCAAAACTTTCTTCCAGTTGTGTTAGCGCATAGATGGCGATTCCTGAAAGGAAAAAGATCATGACAAAAGCCGCAATGATAATCCCCCATTGATTGACAAGAATCCCATACAACATGGTCGAAGGGATCAGCGCGCCACGGACAAAATTAGGTGCAGTGGTCGCAACTGTGGCTCTCAAATTGGTACCGAACTGTTCTGCGGAGATCGTTACAAAAGTAGCCCAATATCCAATCCCCAGCCCCATAAAAAAGCATAACCAGACAAATCTGGTTTCCGATAAACCATCACTTAGCAGATACCAGGATGCACTGATCAAAATCACCATTTGACATATTAATACCACTTTTTTTCGAGATTTTAATACTTGCGCCAATAAACCGGCCAGCAGATCACCCAACGAAATACCAAGATAAGTAAACAATACCCCTTTTCCAGCGCTCAATGTTGCGGGAGCGTGCAGCGCTTTTCCGATCTCCGGAGCTTGGGTGACTAATACACCTACGACAAACCAAATGGGCAATCCGATACATAAGCAGTATAGATATCTCTTAAATCTGTGTTTATCCGTAAAAAGCATACTGAACTTGCCTTTAACGACCGTCTTACTTTCTGCTGTTTTAAACAAACCAGATTCCAGCGCTCCTACGCGCATTAGTAAAAGCAGCAGCCCCATCCCACCACCGACAAAATAGGCCGTACGCCAATCATACTGTTCAGATATGAAATATCCAAGTACCGCACCCAGTACACCTACTGTTGCCACCAACATAGTTCCGTAACCACGTTTTGACTTGTGCATACTTTCACTGACCAATGTAATTCCGGCACCTAATTCACCTGCCAATCCGATACCCGCAACAAAACGAATAATACCGTATGTCATCACATCCTGAACAAAACCATTATAGATATTGGCCAAGGAGTATAATAAAATAGAACCAAATAAGACTTTCAGTCGACCAAACTTATCCCCTATAATTCCCCATATCACACCACCAATCAATAAGCCCCCCATCTGCATATTCAATACAAACTCACCTTCGGCTCGCATATCTTGGGGTGATACACCTATTTCTTCAAATGATTTGACCCGTACAATCGAAAAAATAATCAGATCGTAGATATCCACAAAATACCCCAACGATGCCACAAGAACAATGATCCAAACATTCCTGTTTGTGTGCGAATTTGATTGGTTAGTCATAATTCAATTTTTTATAAAAGTATCATTGTACAAGCATTTTTACAAGTTAAATAGCAAACGATTTTTAATTTATTGTATTACCTTTGCGCGATGTTGTATAGTCCGAAATCTCTAAAATGGTTATTGAGAATCTACCCTCCTTTTTTATTCCAGCGGATATGGGTTCAACGAATTTATCCTGATTTTCAAGGTGTCGACGTTAAAATCATCAAAAGTATTTTTAACAAAAACACTAACAATACCATATTTGGTGGAACGATATTTTCAGCAGTCGATCCCTTTTATGCCATACTAATCGACCAGCGACTGCAGGCTCATGGCTTTAAAAAAACTGTAGCTTGGCTCAAATCAGCATCTATTGAATATAAAAAGCCTGGCTTGACCAATCTTAAATTTTCGATCAAAATCGATGACTCTGATTTCAATGCTTGTATGGACACCTTAAAAAGTAGAGGAAGGATGATCAAAACGTTTTCCGTCGAAATTGTCAACGATCAAAATGAAATATGTGCCATAGCCAAGAATGAAATCTACATTCGTGACTTGAATTTTACATACACAAGGGTATAATTAGCTATTATCTTCCTGATCTATTTGGTATCTTTGTCTATAACAGACAAAATATTTCGATATGAAAAAATTAGCTTTCTTAATTGCATCAGCTTTTGCGATTACTTCATGTAACAATAGCTCAAACACCAATAACCAAAATGATTTAGCTAAAACGCAAGAAGAAACCATGAAAATTCATGATGAGATCATGCCACAAGTAAGCGTATTTGACAAAGATGCTGTTACGATCGACTCTATCTTAACGCATCTTAAAGCAATCAAAACAGCTAAGCCGGCGCTTGATACAACTCAAACTCGTCAAGAGTTAACCCAGTTAAAAAAGAATCTTGAAGAAGCTACAGATCACATGATGGACTGGATGAAAGGGTACAGTGCAGATTCTACCACAGTAGATTACGCCAATCGCGAATTAACTAAAGTTAAAGATATGAAAGCTGTATTTGATCGTGTATCAAAAGAAAAACAAGAAATCTTAAACAAGTATTAGTATGATCAAATCATTTCATATTCGTGCTTCATTCTTCTTAGCACTTGCGGCATTGGGAATTTCTAGCTGCCAATCCAATACAGCTACTCTTCCGATCTATGGTCAACGTGAACCTGTTGAAAAAATTGTTGATGGTAAAACCATTACGGATACGCTTTATCATACCATACCCGCGTTTAAATTTTTAAATCAAGATAGTACTTATATCACGGACAAGAATTACGATAATAAAGTATATATCGCGAATTTCTTTTTCACACACTGTCCAAGTATCTGCCCTACCATGAATAGAAATCTGTTGAAGGTCTATGAGCAATATAAAGATAGTGATCAAGTTTATTTCCTCTCCCATAGCATTGATTTTAAATATGACCAACCTCATGTATTAAAAGAATATGCTCATAAATTGGGCGTTAGCAACGATCATTGGAATTTTGTGACAGGCTCAAAGGCGGACATCTATGGAATCGCTAATCAGTATCTCGTTTATACTGCTGAAGACAAAAATGCTCCAGGAGGTTACGATCATCAAGGCTATCTGGTCTTAATCGATAAACAAAAACGTATCCGTGGTGCATATGATGGAACAAATGACGAGCAAGTGGCCAAATTACAAAAAGAGCTTGCGATCCTATTACAAGAAAAGTAAAATGACCAAAATATATAGTTTAGGTGTACTAGTTTTCATCTATATTTTTAGTGCCATGATCGGCTGTCAATCTGGTGAGGACATTAAAACTGCACAATATGCTGTGAATGGAAAAAAAATATATATCAATCACTGTAAAAATTGTCATGGGGATAAGGGTGAAGGTCTAGGGCTTTTATATCCCCCCTTAACGGATGTTGATTTTTTAACGAAAAATAGGGAACGTCTATCCTGTATCGTCAGAAATGGTTTACAGGAAGAAATAACTGTTGCAGGAAAAACCTTTAATACGATTATGCCTGCAAACGAAACGTTAACAGATATTGATATTGCTTATGTTTTGACTTACATAACCACTAATTTTGCAAAACAAGATAAAATATTCAGTCTTGAAGAAGTACAAGAAGATTTGAAAAATTGTAAGTAAGTACGTTAAATATCTATAAAGAAGCTTAGTTTTTATAAACTAGGCTTTTTTTATGGCTAAAAATAAAAAAGAAAGGTTTTCAAACGGGGAGAATGAAAACCTTTACTAACCAATTATAAACCTAAATTATGATGTGCAAATATAGATCATACAAAATGATTAGCAAACTAACTGATGTTAAATTTACGTTAACATTTCCTGCATCGCGATGGAGATGGCTATAATGAATAAAATTCATCTTTTCATTACATTATTTTGACAGATAGATCTAATTAAAATTTCTACATTTGGAACCGAATGAACGTTCAATACACAAAAAATAATTCAAAAGTGATTTCCATATTTGAGACCACCTTAAGGTTGATCAAAGATCATGGTTTTCATGGCACAGCAATGAGTAAAATCGCTCAAGATGCTGATGTCGCAATCGGCACCATATACCATTACTTTCCTTCAAAAGATGATTTGATCGTCAGCTTGTTTCAATATTGCGGAGACGCACTCCATGAATCAATTTTTGAGTCCATCCAGGAGGAATTAACGTATAAGGAAACTTTTTTTCACATATGGAAGGGGTTTGTCAAATTTTATCGAGAAAACGTAGAAATGTTTAGTTTTTTTGAACAATTTTACTCTTCTCCATATTATAAAGTGAACAGTTACGAAACGAACGAATCGATTAGTGGTCAGAGCAGTATCCTCAAATTTTTAACAGAAGGTATTAAAATAGGTGAACTTAAAAACACCAATGTTGAAGTACTCGCTTGTATATTCTTTGGAACTGCTGTATCAGCAATTAAAGGAGTAAAGCACAATAAATTAAAATCAAATGAAAGTATCTCGGATGTTGTAGAAATCATTTGGGATGGAGTTAAAAATAAATAATTATATGAAGTTTAGACAAATAGCCTTCTCTTTGGCAGCCCTAACGACCGTATGGAATGTTAGTTATGCCCAACAAACAGGCAATGAGGCATTACCTGCTAGAGCAAATTTGCAGCAACTTATTGACTATGCCCTTAATAATAAGATTAGTCTTAAGCAGGCTGCAATTGATGAAGAAATTGGCGAAAAAGATATTGACATTGCCTTATCTGGCTGGTTGCCTCAGGTCAATGCGAATGGTTCTTATAACTACAATGTAAAGGTACCAACTTCTTTTATAGGTGGTCAAAACATTGCGCTAGGACAAAAAAATGCGAGTGCCCTGACCCTGCAGGCTGATCAACAGATTTTGAATCCTGCATTGATGCAAGCTTCAAAAGCAGCGACACTCATCCGTCAATCCAATAAACAAAATACAGAAAATCAAAAGATCAATATGGTCGTTGAAGTGAGTAAAGCGTATTATGATATCTTGACGAGTGAAGAGCAGATCAAAATCGTACGTGAAAATATTACTCGACTTCAAAAGCAATATAACGATGCCAAAGTACGGTACGAAGTGGGGATGGTTGATAAAACCGATTTCAAGAGAGCACAGATTGCATTAAGCAATGCCAATGCTGACGAGAAACGTACCATTGAACTGCGCCGCTACAAATACGATTATTTAAAAAATTTGTTAGCCGTGGATCACCAAACTGACATTACTTTATCTTTTGAGAATGCCGATATGGAAAACCAGATTTTGATTGACACGACTTCATCCGCAAGCGTGACCAACAGAATCGAATTCCAACAATTGCAAACGTCTAAAAAAATGCAGGAATTGGAAACTCAATATTATAAATGGACTTACTTACCAAATGTAAGTGCATTTTACAATTATGCTTTCAATTATAGAGACAACAAATTTAAAGATCTATATAAAGACAATTTCCCAAGTTCTGTGGCGGGTTTATCGGTCTCGATCCCAATCTTTCAAGGATTTAAGAGAAAACATCAGATCTATCAATCAAAACTTCGCGAGAGTAGAATTGATTTAAGCATGGAGGATTTGAAAAACCAAATCAATACGGAATATGCGCTTGCTACAGCATCCTACAATGCTAATTTAATTGACTGGAAAACGTCAAAAGATAATGTCGATCTATCTAAAGAAGTATACGACACCATTAAATTGCAATATGACGAAGGGATCAAAACTTATTTGGACTTAATGACAGCGGAGACTGATCTCAAGACGAGTCAATTGAATTATTTAAATGCGCTTTATGCACTTCTTTCCAGCAAGTTAGATGTTCAAAAAGCTTTAGGAACTGTAGATACAAAATAAACAACATTTAGAAACCAAGAATATCATGAATAAAAAACATTTATTAGCCGCTTTTTTTATTGGAACTACGCTAATTTGGCAGTCATGTGGCAATAAAGATGCGCAGAAACAACAGGCTGCGCAGCAAGCAGAGCGTGTTGTACCTGTATCACTTGCTACAGCCACTGAAGAGATCGTTACGGGCAACCAAACTTATCCAGCTACTGTAAAACCTTTGAATGAAGCCGAATTATTTGCTGAAGTTTCTGGTTATGTAACAAAAATATTTGTCACTGATGGAGCGTCTGTCTCCAAAGGTCAAAAACTATATGAAATAGATGGCACACGCTATACCGCAGCTTTAGATCAGGCGAGAGCCAATCTGAGAATTGCGCAATCCAATTTGGATCGTGTACAAACAGATTTAAACCGCTACCAAGCATTAGCAGACAAAGATGCGATCGCGAAACAAACATTGGACTACGCGAAAACAGATGTGGCCAATCAAAAAGCCCAAATTTTGGGCGCTCAAGCCGCGGTAACGACAGCTCAAACAAATTTAAATCGTTCGACCATCCGTGCTCCTTTTGCGGGTATTGTCGGTATATCGGAAGTACGTCTTGGAGCTTTGGTTAATCCTGGTACTACGCGTCTAAATACGCTATCATCTGTCAACCCAGTTGCAGTAGAAATTCAAGTAAGCGAGCGTGATATTCCGCAATTTGTCAATTTACAAAAATCAGGTTCTGCAGCTCAGATCAATGCTGTATTGCCAGATGGTACAGAATACGCTTCTTCCGGTCGAATCACAACGATTGACCGCGCTGTAGACCCACAGACAGGAACAATTAAAGTACGTGCTAATTTTGACAATGCAAGCAATATTTTGAGAGCAGGCATGAATCTTTCGTTAAACGTTAAAACGAATTCTGCTACAGAAGAAGTGGTTATTCCATATAAAGCTATTCAAGATCAATTAGGTGTATTTAATGTATACGTAGTTGGCGATAGCAGTAAAGCGGAACAACGTAAAGTGGAGTTAGGTATAAAACTAGGCGATAAAGTAGTCGTAAAATCAGGACTTAAAGTCGGTGAAAAAATTGTTGTTGACGGTATTATGAATGTGCAAACAGGAGTAAAAGTTGCTGAAGCTCCTGCTGGAGCGCCAGATGCAAGTGCTGCAAAAAAATAATTTTCACAGATTTTATAAGATATACAAAAACATATGATTTCAGAAGTTTTTATAAAAAGACCCGTCACAGCCATTGTTATTTCCCTATTGATTTTGATCGTAGGAGGAATTTCAATTGTGTCTTTGCCGATCAGTCAGTATCCATCTGTAGCGCCGCCAACCGTATCGGTCACAGCGAACTATACGGGAGCGGATGCCCAAACTGTCGAACAGACAGTAACGACTCCAATCGAGAGTCAAATTAATGGTACTCCAGGCATGCTTTACATGTCTTCTAATAGTACATCAAATGGTCAATCACAGATTACAGTAACCTTTGAAGTAGGTACTGATATTGATATTGCGACACTGGATGTACAAAACCGTGTCGGTATTGCCGAACCTGCACTACCTGAGGCCGTTAAACGTCTAGGAGTTACAACGCGTAAAGCAAATACCGATATCTTGATGTTGGTTTCTCTGGTATCTCCAAAGGGTACACGTGATGCAAAATTTTTAGATAACTATGCCAATTTATACATTAAAGATGCATTATTACGTGTCAATGGTGTTGGTGAGGTGACCGCATTTGGGCAACCATTCTCCATGCGTGTGTGGTTAGATGCAAATAAATTAACCAGTTTAAGACTAACTCCTGCTGATGTATCTGCAGCTATTGGTGAACAAAACTTAAGAATCCCGGGAGGATCAGTAGGTTCTTCTCCTCAAAAATCGGATCAGGTATTTGAATATCCGGTGATCACGGATTCCGATTTATCTTCAGTAGAAGATTTTGAAGATATTATTGTGAAATCAAATACGGATGGATCGATTGTTTTATTAAAAGATGTAGCCCGAGTTGAATTAGGTCAATTTAGTTATGCGACCAGTACACGTGTAAATGGGATGACATCTTCGGGTATGATGGTATCTCAAACGCCAGGAGGTAATGCTGTTCAATCGGCAGAAGGTATCTATTCCGCATTGGAACGTTTGAAAAAATCATTTCCTGATGATGTTGATTATGTCGTAGGTTATGAAACCATTTCCGTTGTAAATGCTTCTATCGAATCCGTTATCCATACCTTGATCGAAGCCTTACTATTGGTAACATTAGTGGTATTTTTCTTCCTACAATCATGGAGAGCAACTCTAATTCCGGTATTAGCGATCCCTGTATCTATTGTAGGTACTTTTATTTTCTTCTTATTGTTTGGTTTCTCGATCAATAACTTGACTTTACTGGCATTCGTACTTGCGATTGGAATCGTGGTGGATGACGCGATTGTGGTCGTCGAGGCGGTACAGCATTATATTGACCATTATAAAATGTCAGCAGCAGATGCAACACGTCGCGCCATGAAAGACATTACTGCTCCCGTTATTGCGATTGCTTTGATTCTTTCGGCTGTATTCGTACCCGTAGGGTTTATCCCGGGTATGGTGGGACAATTGTACCAACAATTCTCCATTACCATTGCCGTATCGGTTATGTTATCGGCATTTATTGCCTTGTCTTTGACTCCAGCTTTATGTTCGATCATGTTAAGACCAACAGCAGTTCACTCGGAAGCGAAAGGGCTCAACAAGTTCTTTTACAAGTTTAACATCTGGTTCGAAAGAGTAACGAACAAATATTCACGCGGTGTCAGATATTGTATCAAAAAAGCACCTATGGCGCTTATCATTTTACTCTGTATCTTCATCGGTACAGGATATATGTTCAACAAAAAACCAACTGGATTTATCCCTGGTGAAGACAATGGTATGTTCTTCGCTGGTATCACTCTTCCAGAGGGATCCTCTTCAACTCGTACAAAAGAAATTCTACATGAAGTAGAACAAGAGTTACGTAAAGATTATCCGGAGATAAAAGATATTACCGCCATTGCAGGTATTAATATTTTGAACCGTGCTTTCCAACCAAACGTAGCAACGGTCTTCGTTTCGTTAAAACCTTGGGGTGAAAGAGCACGTACAGCAAATCAAATTACAGGTGGTATCATGGGTAAATATGCAGGTTATACCAAAGCTCGCGTACTTGCTGTAACTCCTCCTGCTATTCCAGGATTAGGTACATCTGGTGGTTTCAGTTTGATGATTCAGGATCAACAAACCGTAGATATCAAAGTTTTTGAAGGCGTTGTTGGTAAATTTTTAGCAGCAGCTAATCAAAGACCAGAGATTGGAATGGCTTATACCCTATTTAATACAAAAACTCCAAATTACAAGTTATCTGTTAATAGAGAGCAAGCTAAAAAAATGGGCGTTCCGGTTTCGACCATCTACTCCACTATATCGGCCTACTTGGGATCATCGTATATCAATGATTTTACCAGATATGGACGTAACTTTAGGGTAGTATCACAGGCGGATCAAAATTACCGCATGAATATTGAAGATATCAACAAACTATATGTCAACAATAGTCGTGGCGAATCCGTTCCTTTAGGTTCATTGGTTACTTGGAATTTGGTACAAAACCCTGCTATTATCAATCACTATAATATCTTTAGAAGTATCGAGGTGAGTGGTAGTGCAGCTCCAGGTTATTCTTCTGGTGATGCCATTAGAGCTCTTCAGGAAGTTGCTGCAGAAACATTACCAAACGGATATTCGTATGATTTCTCAGGATTGGCTTTACAAGAGACCAAATCTGGAAATATGACGATTATGATTTTCGGTCTTTGTATTTTGTTTGTATTCTTATTATTGGCTGCACTCTACGAAAGTTGGTCTGTGCCATTCTCGATTTTACTATCGGTACCTCTTGGGGTGTTTGGAGCGATTTTAACGTTAACTTTGATTCCTACGTTGGATAATAATATCTATGCTCAAATTGGTTTAGTTGCCATCATTGGTTTGGCCGCTAAAAATGCCATTTTGATCGTGGAGTTTGCCAAGGAACGTGTCGATATCGGTATGAACTTGTACGACGCAACGCTTGATGCGGTTAAACTTCGTCTTCGTCCGATTATCATGACATCATTTGCATTTATATTAGGTATCATACCCTTAATGCTCTCAAAAGGTGCTGGAGCGATTTCACGTCAGACGATTGGATGGACCGTATTTGGTGGTATGACTGCAGCGACTGTATTAGCGATATTTATCGTTCCCGTATTGTTCGTTGTGATCACACGATTAGCTTATGGTAAGAAAAAATTAGCAGAATTAGAGGCTAATTTTGATGAAGAAAAAGCGAAAAACTTGTCTGCTCACTAGACATTAAAACAAACTCAACAGGATAAAGAAAGCCTTTCAATTCAATTTGAAAGGCTTTCTTTTTTTTCTCGCGTATCCAAAATTTACCTTACTCTATCATCACAACATTCTTACATGGTAACCTTGATATTGATACTAACAAATCTGTAATTTAGCTCATTAAACCTAATCAAAATCATGAAATTAAAATTTCTCACGTTGCTATTGCTTACTGGAGCAATGACAACAACACTACATGCCCAATCTGCTAAAGATTATGCAGATGCGTATCAAGATTTACAAGTATTTGAAAGCCCCTTAGCGCTTAAGCTCAGAAAAGGAATTAAAAAAAATGATCTCAACAAAATCAAAAATCCGCAAGTCAAAGAGGTCGCGATTGCCATACTTAAAAATCAATACGATCAAACTTATAGGTTTGCTGAATACAAAGCTATTCTCAGCCCCTCAACATTGGGACATAGCTTAATGATTGGTGATGGTTATAGCAAATATGAAAACATGACCGGCATCTATCTTCCTGTAGGACGTCATATTATATCGGCAGACCATATTTCTGCTGATCATGATGTTAAATTGATCATTCCGAATTGGAACCGCAGAGCTCCTGAAGGAATGGATCCGACCAAAGATCCCAAAGGATGGGGCATTGTTAAGCAAGAATTCAAACTCAAGAATGGTGTCAACATCATTGATGTCAAAGATTTTGATGGTTTGGCCTATATCGACTATTTCTCTGAAGATCCTAAAAATGAGAAAGCAATCCAAGTACATTTTATGGGTAGCGCAGTCAATGGTTACTTTGATATTACGAAAAACAACGATGAAGATTGGAACAGATTAGTAGATCAAGCTGTGTATCCGATTATAGATGCCAAAGGTCGCCACATTCAGATCGCCTACCCTACTGCCGATATCAAAAAATATGCTTATGGAAAAGGTGTCGAATTGATCAGTAATTATGATTCCTTGATTTACAGGCAGCACCGGATTATGGGACTTATTAAATATAACAAAGTCCCTGAAAACAAAATTCTATCGCGCGTAAACTATAATTATTATATGTTTCGTGATGGTGATGGGGTCGCTTATATGGGTACAGACCCGGGCAATGCGATGCCACTAGTTGTAGATCCGGCCCGAGTGATCAAAGGAGATCCATGTTGGGGTTTTTCACACGAAGTAGGACACGTGCATCAATTAAGACCTTACTTAAATTGGGGAGGATTGGGCGAAGTGAGCAACAATATTTTCTCTCTGTATGTCACCACTTCTTATGGCAATAAAAGCCGTCTTTCGGCACAAAATAATTACAAAAAATCAAGAGAAAGTATTATCAATCGCAAGATCAGTTACCTACAAGATCCGGATGTATTCAATCGTTTAGTTCCTTTCTGGCAACTTCAATTGTACTTCGCAAATCAAGGTCATAATCCTAATTTTTATCCCGATCTATTTGAAGCTTTTCGCCAACAGAATCCAGAACGTAGAAGCAGACGGGGTGGCGGTCAAGTCATGGGCGATCGCGGAAACAACCCTGCAATACATCAATTGAATTTTGTAAAAACAGCATCAAAGGTTGCAAAACTTGATCTATCCGATTTCTTTGACCTGTATGGCTTCTTCTATGTCGGAAAATTTACTTATGATGATTATGGCAACTATACTTATGAAATGACTCAGGAAATGGTCGATAAGTGTAAACAGGAAATTAAACAGTTGAACCTTCCCAAACCAAGTATGGATATATCTAAGTTAACGGATTAATCTTATCTTATTCAAAAATATATTGCTAACTGTAAATTCTATATTTCTTTACATACTAAATCTGAATGTAAATAATTCACATTTATCATCTAATGCGGAATTATTTAGACACGTACCTCACAAACACATAGGAGAAGTAGCAATCATTTCAAATAAAAAGCCCGATAATATATCGGGCTTTAGATGATTAGTTGACGCTAGTTTTGTTTTTATTATTGATTTTGAACTCTTCAAACTCTTTGAACAATCTTAAAAGTTTAAACGTTGAGCTTATCAGCTCGTTTGTCTCTAACAAAATAGAGAAGTACAATTTACTGTTCTTCGGACTATTTTCAGTCGTCCGGATGTGGTCAATCTGCTTGTCTAAAAGATTGTTAATGACTTTCTGTAGCTGATCGCGTTGCTTCATCGTTGAATCAAGCTTTAAGAAGTCACGGCGCTTATATAGATTATATACTTCGGCATACCAGTTACCAAGCTCATTGGCAACCTGCCTCAGATCATTGCCTTGATATTCCTTAAGCAGTTTATGGTTATTATCGACATGATTGTGTGCATTGCCCGCAATAACGTAAAGGTTCTCCACGATATCTTGTAGGTAGCCTAAGGAAATAATGTAGAACCGACTCCCTTTTACCGATGTATCATCTAGGTTGCGAATGAAGTTGTAGAGATTGTCGTTAGTCGAGTCCAAATCGCGCAAGAATCTCTTAATCATTTTTTTGTTCATGGAAAGACTTGTCAAATCGTTTTTGATCAGGCCGTCCACAATTTCTTTATAGAAGATATTTGACTTGGCAAAAACTTCGCTTATCTGATCGGCACTAGCATCGGAAACCTGCTGCAGGGTATAGATATCTTCTCTGCCGAGTTTCAGTTTGCGCTCTGCTTGTACCGCAACTTTCTTTTTGTGGCTTTTAGCGTTATATACCAAGAGCACCGCTAAGAAGATTAATGCACCTACAAAGGTAATGATACCACCAATTTTAAGTAGGTAAGCGATCATAAATGCACCAGCAAAAGCTGTAGCAGCAGTAAGGAACCATCCTCCTATAACGTGGAATACACCAGATACACGATATACCGCACTTTCTCTATCCCAGGCTCTATCGGCAAAAGCCGTACCCATAGCGACCATAAATGTAACATAGGTCGTAGATAATGGGAGTTTCATGGATGTACCTAAAGCGATAAGACTACTGGCCACCATCAGGTTGACAGAGGCGCGCACCATATCAAACATCGGCTCTTCTTCCTTATTCTTTTTGCCTAAGGAAGTATTTTCGAAACGGCTATCTAAACGTGATCGTAGTGTACGTGGCATCAGATAGCTGATCGCTCCTCCAATATTTACAA
Source organism: Sphingobacterium sp. MAE (assembly GCF_056711605.1). Lineage (NCBI taxonomy): Bacteria > Pseudomonadati > Bacteroidota > Sphingobacteriia > Sphingobacteriales > Sphingobacteriaceae > Sphingobacterium > Sphingobacterium sp. MAE. The sequence continues at coordinate 3,387,368 of NZ_CM160044.1, forward strand.
AGCCGCGTACTATCCAACGTGATAAGGTATTAGGCTCAAATTTTTCGGAACCGCCGTCTTGACTGCTTAAACTCATCTCCGTTTCGATAACGGTCTTTGCTTTTTTGGAAGTCCATAGCGTAATCATCATGATAGCTCCTGCGATAAATAAAATCCAAGCTGGGGCAACGATATCTGCAGAAGCTAATTCTGACATCATATAGGTGTCCGGATTGCCGCCAGATGCCTGAAAGAAACCGATGGCCTGAATAGCTGCTACCGGTACGCCGATAAAGTTGACCAGATCATTCCCCGCAAAAGATAGCGCTAAGGCGAATGTACCAATACCGATGATAACTTTAAGAATGTTAATCTTTAACCTGATCAGGATAAAACTAAAAATAGTGAACAGCACAAAGCTTCCCAATATTAAATGGAGCTCGTGTGTGTTAATCCACTCCTTTGTTGCTTTGTCAATGAAAGAAACTGTCTTCATTCCTTTTATAAGGATAAAGTAACTAATTGAAGCCAAGGCGATACCACCAAATATACCACCAAAGGATTTGATTTTATGTTCGTATTGAAAAGTGAATATGAGTCGAGAAAGATACTGAACCGCCATACCTACAGTAAAAGACAATAATACGGATAAGAGGATACTGACGACAATTTCTGATGCTTTCTCTGTATTAATATACTGTGACAGAGTTGACCAATCGCCCGAAGTGGTTGCAATTTTATAGAGTCCAAGACAGACAGCAGCTCCTAAGAGTTCAAAAACAATCGACACGGTTGTAGAGGTAGGGAGACCAAAATAGTTGAATACATCCAAGAGTATGATGTCTGTAATCATGACCGCTAGGAAGATAACTATGACATCATTAAAACTGAACATACCTGGAACATAAATTCCACTTCGTGCAATCTCCATCATTCCACTTGAAAAAACCGCCCCAGACAATATACCCGCACTAGCGAGAATCATAATCAGGCGGAAAGAAATAGCTTTGGAGCCAATGGCCGAATTTAAGAAATTGACAGCATCATTGGTTACGCCGACCATGAGGTCGATAATCCCTAAAGTGATCAGCGTAATAATTACGAGATATAAATAATTGTCCATAGTTATTATTTTTGCAAAGGTATGAACAAAAGATGACCCGTATATTAATTTAATGTTAAGTATCGTTTTTATTAACAACACATATAGTTAACGACATTAACAAACAAATTATATATTTCAGACGTACTTATATTGTCCTAGAGAAGATTTATATATAATTAAATTTTATGAAAAATTTTTGATTAAAGTTGTCAAAAGTATATAGATAACAATACCTATCACGGAATGTTTGTAAAAAATCAATATTAAGATAATAGACATCAGTTTATGATAAATGAGGTATGGCTCCATAAAAAAGTGCATTTGAAAAAATTAGGGTATAATATTCAATCCAGAATGGAAAACTTTTTATCTTTTCTACTTTTGGGCAAACTTAAGCCAGATGATTAGATATTTAATTGCACTTTACTTTCTATTAACAGTTCAATTTGGAATTGCCCAGAGCATAAAGCTTTCCGGTCAGGTTAAAGACTCCTTGTCAAACAGTCCAATACCTTATGCCAGTATCGGTCTACTCGATGTCGACAACAAAGTAATCGATGGAATGATGACAGATTCACTTGGAGCTTTTCGATTTTCCAATATCAAGAAGGGAAAATACAAAATCAATGTCAAATTCATCGGTTACAAACAAATACACCGGTCTATTGAAATCAAGGACCAAAAGAAAATCCATATTGGAACTCTATTACTGGCTGCAGCTGGACAAAATCTTCAAGAAGTAACCATTATTGCTAATACAGCAACACAAAAACACAGTAGTGATAGACAGGCGTATATGGCAAGTCAATACAAAAATGCCACTGGTGGCACTGCATTGGATATTGTAAAAAATTTACCTTCTGCATCGGTTGATGCGAGTGGCCATATCAGTATGCGTGGTAATACGGGTGTCATTGTATTAATAAATGGGAAACCCTCTTTCCTGGATCCTGCAACTATCTTAAATCAAATAGCGGCCAACGATGTCACCGAAGTAGAATATATCACCAGTCCCACCGCCCAGTTTGATCCGGATGGCAAAGGTGGCATCATCAATCTAAAAACAAAAAAATCTACTGTCGCTGGATTTTCCTGGTTAGTCAATCTTCAAGCCGGTTTACCGAGTATAGATGACTATAATAATCGTGAACCGCAAAAGCGTTTTGGAGGCGACATTGGTTTCCAATACAATAAGAAAAAATTAGCATTAAATGCTGCTGCAAATTATCTCAGAAATGACAATGCTGGATTTCGGGAAGGTGATGTCAATACAGTCATTGGAGACCGTCAGACCTTTTTCCCTTCAAAAGGTGAAAGAAGTTTTGATAAATACAACTTTGGCATTAGGTTGAATGGTACTTATGATCTATCCGACAAACATGCTGTGAGCTTAGGTATACTAGCTTCCCGAAAATTTCAAGATCGACTTGCCGATATTTACTATAATAACAGGACCATCCGTCCATCTACCGGAGAGGAAATAGCACGAACAGACTATTTCAATTCTAATCTCCAGAATAAACAAGGAGAATTTTACATGTTTGATTTTAATTATGAATATAAAATCAACACCGCTAATTCCCTTCAAATGGGTGTTATCTACGAATATGCTCATATTTATGGCTCAACCAAAAATGGAAATATCGAACGTGATGTAGATACAGTACAGTGGATCCACAATAAGTATAAAAATCCACTTCATGGATTAAGACTTTCCCTACAGCACACCTGGAAATCTGATCATCAGGAATTATCGACCGGTTACCAGCTAAGAAACGATAACCAAAAAGGGAGTTTCGACTATTACGCTTCTCAAAATGGTAGCAGCAACCAACAATTAGTTCCAGAATTTACCGGTAAACTAACCGCGACCAACCGTGTACATGCTATTTTCACACAGTATAATCAGCAATTTTCAGCAACCCAGTTATCCCTAGGTCTGCGGTACGAATATTACCAACGCGATTTATATTTACTGCATAACAATCAGAAATATCCATATGCTATCCATCAATTATACCCAACCTTTAATTTAATGCACGATTTGGGATCCGGTTGGTCATGGAAAGTAGCAGCATCCAGACGGGTGCAACGTAACAATAACTTTGAACTGAATCCTATTCCAGAACGGGAACATTCCGAAACTCTAGAACAAGGCGATCCGGAATTATTACCGGAGTTCACTGTAAATACTGAAACTGGACTGATCAAAAAACTAAAAACAGGAAGTGTTTTTTTGAACGGTTATTACCAAAACACTAAAAATCCGATCCAAAGAGTAAATTCCGTATATGCAGATACCATTCTCCACCGTGTTTTTACCAATGCCGATTATGCCTCTCGATATGGTGCAGAGATCGGTGGCGAAATTCGATTGATCTCTTGGCTGAAACTAAATGGCGGACTTAATGTATATCACTACAAAATTTCTGGACAGGTATTAAATGATCAAGATACCAGAACAAATCAGGACTGGGTATATTCCATTAATGCCGGCATTCAAGCTGATTTCTTAAAAAACTGGAGTACAGGACTGCAGATCAATTATTTATCAGAAAAACCCACGGTACAGGGTATGGATTCCCGATTTATCGTACCGAACTTTAATTTAAGTAAAGCTTTTTGGAAGGGAGCACTCACGGCTCAATTGCAATGGCAATTTATTGAACTCGGTGACTGGGGTGTAAACGAACAACGGATTACCACCTACTCCCATGACTTCTATACCACGACAAACTACATTTATGAAAAAAATATAGTTTTGCTTAATCTAAGCTTCAATATGCATAAACTGAATAAGTTATTTAAACTTCCGAAAAGCGAATTTGGAGAAAAAGAATTCTAGTTTTCTTGTTTTTTGAATTCAGAAGGAGTCATACCTGCATAACGCTTAAAGTACTTAGAAAAATTTGATTTATCAGAAAAACCTAAGTCAAATGCTACCTCTGATATCGAATTTGCCGTGTAGAACAACAGTCTTTTGGCTTCCTTGATGATATATCCTGCTAATACCTGCGAAGCCGTTAGATCAGCATTGGTCTTACAGTTAGCACTGAGGTTTTGTGGGCTCGTATTCAACTGAGAAGCGTAGTAAGCGACGTGGTTTACCACTCTGATCTCCTTGTTGAGTAAGTCACAGAATCGGTCATAAAGATTTTGCTGCGTAGATTTGGCCTGTTTTGAACTGGCTTTATATTCTAATACTTTTGCCAAGAAAGCTTTAAACAAGCCTTCTTGGCAAATTTTATTATCCTCCACAGCTAAAATTCTTAAGAGATTTTCAAAAATATCAGGTTTATCAAAGTATATCGTATCATATCGACCAATAGTATTGACCAATCTATTGATTTCAAGATCCAAACTTTGGCTCACAAAAGTATCTTTTACCAAGAGTACAAAACCCTTTACTGGATTGACCAACTCCCAATGATGTACGTTATCCTTCTGAATGATGAGTAAGCATGGTGTCTCTATAATGGATTCTCGACCATCTACGACATGTTTACCTGATGTCGACGATAGAAAGACCAGTTCCAGGTATCCATTATGCTTGTGCGGTCTGGTTATATTTTTGGAAAAGTCAAAATCGACAACTTTTATTAACCGTTGAACTTCCAATTTATCTTTTATCTCGATCTTTTTTCTATCCTTCATCGTTCTGCAATTATAGTAAACAATATTGTAAAATAGCACAATTACAATCCACTTAATCATGTCACGTAATGACACCGTAATCCAAAATCAATGAACCGCTATCAGAAACAGTATAGAAATCTTCTAGTAAATCTATTTCAAATCAACCAAATTTTAAAGTATTTAGAAAGGCTCAATATAATCCATATTTGTGATGATCATAACTTCCTAAATACTACTATGAAAATTTAATGGGAATCAGAACCATTAAAAACAACAAGTGCAAAATAGGAGTTCCTATTTTATATCTCTACCTTTAAGCTCTATTATATATAAAATACTCACTTAAAATACATTTATGGTCTTTGGATTGTTTGAAACATTAGCTTGTGCATGCTTAGTATTGCTTTTAGGATTTTTTATCGTTAAGAAGGTAAGTTTTTTCAGAAACTATAATATTCCTGAACCAGTTGTTGGAGGATTTTTTGTTGCTATTATTCTCTACATCTTACATGTAACTATGGATCTTAGCTTTTCATTTGAATCCTCACTTCAAACAACCATGATGCTGTTTTTCTTTACTTCGATTGGTTTAAGTGCCGAATTTGAGAAACTAAAAAAAGGTGGAAAACCGTTATTAATATTTGTGGTTCTGACAGGGGCTTTTATAGTTGTTCAAAATATTTTTGGGATATCTATAGCTTCAATGCTAGGTATAAACCCGAGCTATGGACTGATCGCTGGTTCAATAACGCTAACTGGAGGTCATGGAACAGGCGCAGCATGGGCACAAAATCTAACGGATACTTTCCATATAAGTGGAGCAATGGAGCTTGCTATGGCCTGTGCAACCTATGGATTGGTGATGGGAGGACTCATAGGTGGACCTGTTGCAAAAGTGCTATTAAAGAAGAAAAATATAAATCCTACAAATGAAGTTCAAGAAAAGGAACTTCCTATAGAAATGTTTGAAAGTCCAGCTTCAAAAAGAAGAATCAATGTGCGGAATATGATTGAAACATTAACCATGTTTGCCATTTGCTTGACATTGGGTCAAATTCTCTATGAATATGGAAAAGGCTCTTGGATTGAACTACCTAATTTTGTTTGGTGCTTGTTTGTTGGGGTTGTCATTCGGAATACCATTAATAGAACATCAACATATGTAGTCAATGATCATGCTGTGGATGTACTTGGAAATACAGGCTTATACCTTTTCTTAACCATTGCGCTGATGTCTCTACAATTATGGCAGTTACAGGGATTAGCTTCGCAAGTACTGATCATTTTAGTACTACAAACTGTTTTGTTGGTCTTCTTTGCGATGTTTATTACTTTTAAAGTGATGGGAAGTGATTATGATGCAATAGTATTAAGTGCGGGACATTGTGGATTTGGATTAGGGGCTACGCCAACCGCTGTAGCGAATATGCAATCAATAACAGATAAATATGGTCCATCACATAAAGCATTTCTAATTGTTCCTATGGTAGGCGCTTTCTTTGTCGATATATTAAACAACTTATTTATAAAACTATTTGTAAGTTATATATCATAGGGTAGTATACATAGTTTACTTCTATACGCAATACATGAAGTCAATAATTTGGCTCTAACGCCCAATTATTGACTTAAGTAGCTAAATATTAAGAATAAAAAAACGCATAGGTAATGACTGTAATTCCTACTGTAAAGCAATAAATAGCAAAATAGGTCAGTTTAGCTTTTTTCACAATATTAATCATCCATGTACATGCAATCAACCCGGAAACAAATGCAGCAATAAATCCAAATAACAAGGAAAATGGTTTAATCGTTAAAGATGCTAAAGATTGATATTCAATATTTAAATCTAATACCATCTTGGCTGAAGCTCCAAGTATCAAGGGCAAAACCATGAGGAAAGAAAAACGTGCGGCTGCAGATTTATCAACTCCCAATAAGATGGATGTTGAAATAGTAGAGCCAGACCTAGATAAACCAGGAAGTAATGCAGCACACGATTGAGCAAGTCCTATGATGATAGCCTCTTTAGTACCTATCGACTTACTCGTATTTTTAGCTCTATTTGCAAAATATAGGAGACAACTCGTAACTAAAAGCATCATGCCCACAATTAATAAATTGGAGAAGAGTTCTTCTAGCGTATCTTTTAGAAAAAAACCTACAAACGTGGCAGGAATCATTGAAAGTACGATATACCAAGAATATTTTGTTTCCTCATTCCATTTAAACTGAAATATTCCTTTGATTATTTTCAAAATGTCCTTCCTAAAAATTACAATAGTACTCAAAGCTGTAGCTAAATGTAAAACAATAGCAAACAATAAATTTTCCTCAGGATCGAATTGAAGACCTAGTAACTGTTGAGCAATAACGATATGCCCAGAAGATGAAACGGGTAAAAATTCAGTTAATCCTTGTACAATTCCAACAATAATAGCTTTGATCGATTCACTCATTATGTAATTCTTTTTAAATTAAGGTTCCAATGTAACCATATTTTTTCAAGTATCATAAATATCGATTTATCTAAGTTGGTCTGGTCCAATTTCAAGAAACATGCTAAAGATTAATACACTGAATAACAGATTGTATTAAGCGAACAAAAATTAATGTATAATACTCTTATTACTGATCATTTTAGTAGAACAAACCTTGTTAAAATATACATTAGATATTCCCTTATGGGTATGATTATTGCTATAAAATAAGTATTAAATACCCCACCTTGTCAAAGTAATCTAACAATAGATTGAAACGTATAAATATGCCAATAAAATTATTAAATCGAATCAAAAAAAATGAGCTTAGTCAAAGACAACATTCTTTAAACGACAGCTTACTTTCTAAAAATTGCTCTAATAAATACATATTAGGAACTTATGTATTTCCATGTAAAGATCTAGAAAAAAACCAGCCCCTGTTCAATGATGGTATTCCTTCGCTTATTTTTATGCCTAGCTTGTCGAATGAAACTATATTAAGAAAAAAGGGTGACCTGATCAAATTAAAATCCGTTTGGTTATGTTGCGGAATAATTAAAGATATGCAGTGGGAAATACCAGATGGTTTAGCATATATTATAGTCATTCGTTTTAATCCGGCCTCATTTTATTCCATCTTTAATATCAATAGCACTGCGCTAACAAATAATACCGTATGCAGTTTTGAAGATGTCGTCGATACGAAATGGTCTTCTATCATTAAAGAGATGTATACCAAGAATAATATAGAAGATAAACTTCACGTCTGGAATAGCGCGCTTGAACAATTAAAAATAAATGATTTTTTACCTCCTATTCTGAAATCTTCAATAACGGTTATAGACACATATAAAGGCAATCTAACGGTTTCTCAACTGGTGATGTTATTAGGTGAAAATGTAAATCAAAAATGGTTACAAAGAAATTTCCTTCGATATCTCGGCATTACACCAAAGAAGTATATTTCACTTCAACGCTTCATATACACCTATGAAATGTATGAAAGAGAAATGCCTACTCCATTAAATATGGCACCTTTTGAGGGAGGCTATTACGATTACAATCATTTTTTTAAAGATTTCAAACAATATTTAGGTGTTTCTCCGAAACACTATTCCTGGAACTGATTCACTAAATTAAGAATCGCTAGGGTGTATTTATGTCTCTTTTTTACTAGTTGGAGGTTCCAATGATTTGTATTTTTGTACTGAACTTTTACAATTGAAATTATGTAAAAAGGAATTAATCTAAATGTTTTTAAAGATTTTTTCAAATCTAGTAATGCTGGCGGAATACTATTATTTATCTGTGTCATTATTTCATTAATCATTGCAAACACATCACTCGGATCATCTCTTCAGGCGCTTTTAGATTGGGAATTGGGATATGAATCAACTGCTGTCCATTTAAAATATAGCGTGCTCCTTTGGATTAATGATGGTTTAATGGCAATCTTCTTCTTGCTGGTAGGCTTAGAAATTAAAAGAGAGATTGTAGAAGGCGAATTGTCCTCTCCTAAGAAGGCTTCATTACCTATCCTCTGCGCAATAGGTGGAGCAGTTATTCCTGCGCTGATTTATTTGAGTATAAACGCAGGAAAAGACACTGCTTCTGGTTGGGGCATTCCGATGGCTACAGATATTGCATTTGCTTTGGCTGTTATAACGCTTCTTGGAAACAAAATACCAGCAAGCTTAAAAATCTTCTTAGCCGCTCTGGCGATTGTGGACGATTTGATCGCAATTTTAGTAATTGCATTATTTTACTCTTCTGGTATTGAAATTACTTATCTGATATATGCCGGAATTGGTCTTACTATTCTAGTCATTATGAATAGATTAAATATCTTAAATCCCTACTTGTACCTTATTCCCGGTGTATTTATTTGGTATTTCATACACCATTCAGGTATTCACGCTACTGTTGCGGGCGTATTGGTTGCCATGACGATACCAACTAACGATACGGCAATCGAATCACCATTAGAGCGATTAGAGCATGCTCTGGTAAAACCTGTCAATTTTTTAATTATTCCCATATTTGCCTTTGCAAACACCAATATTACCATTGAAAGCGAAATGATTCATGGCTTAATAGCTCCGTTGGGTCTCGGTATCAGCCTTGGACTTTTACTAGGAAAACCTTTAGGGATATTTTTGATGGCCTTCATCTGCTCTAAATTAAAAATTAGCAGCCTACCGGAAGGTAGTAATTTAAAACATATAATAGGAATTGGATTATTAGCCAGTATTGGTTTTACAATGTCTATCTTTATTTCCATATTATCTTATGAAAATCCTTTGTATGTTAATGAAGCGAAGTTATCTATTCTGATTTCTTCAGTTTTAGCTGGATTAATTGGATATTTTTTATTGAAAAGTTTCGGTAATAAAAGATCAACTGAACAGCTTTAATAAAAGATCTGACTGAGACGATACTTTTTAAAAAATAATTTTGAAACATACACTTCATAAAATAAAGAACTACTGGCTTTCTGATGCTAGTTTCGTAACCTTGGTGGTTATGTTGATGTTTATGGTATTTGTCATGCCTATTCTACTGGAACAAGGTTTTGCAAATATCATCATACTAAATGTTTTATTTTTGGTATTGTATTTTATTGGAATTTTTTCCAGTAAAGAAAGGTGGAGTATTTATCTATCATCACTCTTGTTTTTTGCTCATTTAATCCTACAGCTGATCAGATTTGACGATACACCAAAAGAATACTACCTGATCGAACGACTGGCAGGGCTTATCAATATGAGTCAATTTATACTTATTAATATTCGATTACTTTTCAGGGACACCAATACGAATAAGTACCGAATCATCGGTGCTATAAATGTGTATTTGTTATTTGCTTTGATGGGAGCTTTTGCTTTTGAAATTTTAAACATACACACAGGAAAATCGATTACCGGAAATGTGCTGTTAGCAAACAATGACATGGATTATTCCGTATATATTTACTACAGTTTAGTTTCCCTTACAACAGTAGGATATGGCGATATCTATCCGGACGGAATGTCGGCCCGAATGCTATCAGTGATGTTGTCCGTAATTGGAATATTATACCCAGCAGTAGTCATAGCGAGATTAGTCTCTAATAATGGCAAATCAAATCAGGTATAATATACCTTATAGGGTCGCTCTCGTATCCAAAGCGGCAGCATTTAATACTGTCTCTAAGGAACCAACATCAATATGGGCACTCGGGTGTGAACAGCCAACTTTTTAGAAGCACTTTTACGAAATAAAGTGGCTAAAAAGCCTAATTTCCGAGGTGCTGTAACTAAGAGGTCTATGTGATGATCTTCTACATAGGTGTTAATTTTCGAAACGATATCCTCTCCTTCCAGATAGGAATAAATAGGCTCAAGACTGTCTAAACTTGAATGTAAAAATGACTGCTCTTCTATAAGTTGAGCAGCAGACTGCTGACCTAGGACACTAACATTGACGACATGCCATTCTAAACTCAAGAGCTCCTGCATCTGAAATATCGTTTTTACAGGTAGCCTTTCATGCAAATGTGATAAATCTACAGCTAAAAGTGCTTTTTTATAAAGATGTGCCGGATTCATTTCTGGAACCAGCAATAGATTAAAGGCATGTGATTCGATGAGATCAATGGTTGTCGATCCTACACTATTTTTCCCCCCATCGCCACTTCCACGCAAACCAACCACTATCAGATCAATTTTGTCATTTTCAGAAATTCGAAAGACGCCATCCATCACGGTCAGTAAGTCGTAATGTGCGCTCACATCTGTTAGTGGAGAGACATTTAATAGCTCCCGCTTTAAATGACGCAATTGTCCCCTTACTTCATCTATTTCAACATCATCTATTAAAGGAGGCGGCAGCATGAAGTCTCCACTACCATAAAAACTGCTATTATAATACGCAAGCGAGTGGTATATAATGACATTTTTAATTTCTGTCCGTTTAGCGATAGTCAATAACTGATTGAAGGCATGTCGAGCAGTAACAGAAAAGTCAGTTAAAAAAACAATTGTTTCCATGTTCTTGAAATCTATAATCGGTTCATTAAAGATGTGTTATCATTTTTTAAACAATCGTACCCTCGTATTGTTTAAAAAAATGAAAACTTAGCTCACACATTTGTCCCAGCAAATGGAATTAGAAAACCTTTTTTACATCGCATTTTTCCATTGTAGTCTATAGTTTGCTTTTCCATAATTAAAGATTCAAAAGTAATTTTGAAAAGAGAAAAACAGATGCAAAATACTGAATATTAAACACTTATTTAAAAAATTTAGAATGATCAATAGGAGTTTTAAAACGCTACTATTTATTTTTCGTACATTTGTTTGTTAATATGGAAAAAGCAAACATCATTAACATTACCGAAAAAACAACAAGTTCAATTTATCAATGGACATTCAATCTCGTGGAATCAATAGGAGTTCACGACAAAAATGCACACATCTTAAGTGCTACCTTTCTCATAATCGCAACTTTTATACTCTTACTATTTTTAGATTATATTTTGCGTTTTTTTTTCAATTCAATCGTTACCGGATTTATTAAAAAAAGTAAAAACAACTGGGATGACAAGTTACTTGAAAATAAGGTACAGATCCATTTAAGCCGTTTGATACTAATAGCAATAGCTCAACAGTTGCTACCCTATATTTTTATTGGGTTCCCTTCATTCATCGATATCATTACCAAACTGCTCGGAATACTGATGATTTTTGCTATCTACGGTGTAGCAAATGCGCTATTAAAAACTTTGAGAGATATATTGCGTTCTTCAAAAGCATTTTTGGATAAGCCTGTTGATAGTTATCTCCAAGTATTGCAGATCTTCCTAATCTTTGTCGTTGGAACTCTTATTGTTTCTGCAGTTACAGGCAACTCTCCTTGGTCATTTCTGGTCTCTCTCGGAGCTGCATCTGCTATATTGATGTTGGTTTTTAAAGACACCATACTCGGATTCGTAGCGAGCATACAGGTGTCAGCAAACGATTCGGTTCGCGTGGGAGACTGGATAGAAATGCCAAAATATGGGGTCGATGGCGATATCCTACAAATAAATCTGAACAATGTCCGCGTACAAAACTGGGATAAAACGATCGTCACGATACCGACCTATACATTACTCAGTGATTCCTTCAAAAACTACAGGGGTATGCAAGAAAGTGGCGGTCGGAGGATCAAGAGATCTATCAACATCAAAATATCGACGATTCGTTATCTCAGCAATGAAGAAATCCAAGAGCTTAAAAAAATTGCACTTTTAGCTCCTTATATAGAAAAAAGGGAAAAAGAAATAAAAGAGTACAACGAACAAAACAAAGTAGACCCCACGGTTCTTGTAAATGGTAGAAGGATGACCAATATTGGATTATTCAGAGCCTACATTAAAGCTTATGCCGTGCAAAATCCAGATATTCATCAGCAGTTGACATTATTGGTTCGTCAATTAGCTCCCAATGAACATGGACTTCCCTTGGAACTTTATATGTTTACAAAAGGAACACAATGGTCATTTTTTGAGGATACCATGTCCGATATTTTCGATCATCTATTTGCCGCTATTAAGTATTTTGATCTAGAGGTTTTTGAACTGCCTGCATCAGATGATCTTCGGAAGCATTTAAATCAGAAGCATTCTCCATCAATGTTAAAACCATAGCATAATGCAACTATTGATTTTTTTATCGTGAGAAAATTATATTAAGTAGTCCTTCATCTGTAGAAATTGAAATAAAACACGATGCTATGACTGATTTTCAATGTGGGGTCGGTAGCCAACTTGAAGAAATATCAGACTTCTTACTTGAGGAAGAAAATGCACCAGAAATCGGTACAATGAAAACCCATGTTCCTATGACTTATTTTGGAGATGAACGTCAGGGATATGATATTCAATATTTTACCAAAAATGAGATTATTAGTGATTTTCTCAAACAATATCAACGTTTTCTATCCTTATCATCACATGAAAAAAACGAGATTTTCATAGGTAGCAATCTAAAAGATCAGGATTAACAATAGCATCAGTTCGCATCGTCTTTTTTTAGAACAGAAGTAAAATGTGCCATATAGATTTAACGAATATGTAAATAACAAATTTAGAAAAGGTGACTAAACATCCGATTTAAAAATTGTCTCTACAGTACTCGTCCATTAGTTGATACTGGACGAGTACTTTCAATGCTACTCTCCCTTCAAGATCTTAATATCGGAACCTTTAATTTTGATGTTCAACCAATTTTTAAGTTTTGCGAGCTCTTTACTATCTAGTTTTTCTTTGCTATTATAAAATAATATCGTTTCCATTTTGGTACTATCAACGGTATTCACCGCTAGCTGCTTTCCGATCGAAAAAGGAGTTAACGTTGGAAATAACGTTGTTATTTCCTGAATTAATTCCTGATCATCAAACTTATAAGTTGCAAGTTCTTTTCGAAGATTTTGAATAGCGATATCTTTTTCCGATACATTTTCCGAACGCCTACTGATTTCAGCTAATATATCACGCTTCAAATCAGTACTATCTTGACGGATCAGCAATTCTGTATTATTAATATGATATAGATCGAGTTTACTTTTGAGTTCAACTAGCTCAGATTTTGAAAATTTCTTATCCAAAAAAGCGAGTTCGATTTTTTTGGGACGACTGTTGAACTGTGTTTTTTCATAAATCAAGGTATATCCCTTTTCTACAAGTTCATTTTGGATAAAACTATTGACTTGTTGTGTAAACTTCTTCTGTTGCAATAAAGCATATGCCAAATAAAAACTAGGAATGATCATCACCAAAATTAACAAGGTAATCGTTCTTGTAATACGCTTTTTCTTCCCTTCATTTAAAAAACTGACGCTAGGGTATTTTAGAAATTTGACAATAAGAAAAGTCGATATACAGATAAAAAAGCAATTGATCATATAGAGATACATAGCACCTCCGAAATAAGATAGACTGCCGATGGCCAGCCCATAACCTGCTGTACAGAGTGGTGGCATCAATGCAGTCGCAATAGCTACGCCAGGTATCGGATTTCCTTTCTCTACCCTAGTGATTGCGATAACCCCCACCATACCTCCAAAAAATGCAATCAATACATCGTATATATTAGGAGATGTCCGCGCAAGTAACTCGGATTGAGCTTCTTTAAAAGGACTAAGAGAAAAATATATAAACGACACTATTAAACTAACTAGCGTCGCTATGATTAAGTTTTTTAAGGATTTTTTTAATAATCCAAAATCATATGTTCCCAAAGCAAAACCGGCACCAACTATAGGTCCCATGAGCGGTGATATCAACATTGCTCCAATAATAACCGCTGTAGAATTGACATTTAACCCTACTGATGCAATCACAATAGCACATGCCAATATCCATAAATTAGCTCCACGAAAAGAAATATTAGCCGTTACATTCTCTAACACCTTATCCTTCTGATCCTCTCCTTGATGCAGATTTAAAAACTCTTGTAATTTATTCAAAATATATGTTTTTTATGACCTTACGTACCTTATAAAAAGGATTATTTTGAATACAATATAACATATTCTGTAAACTTTATAACCATGTAAATAGAAATAAAAGTATTCACTTTACAGCAACTCTTTATATTCTAAAAAAGAAAAGTATAATTGGACATAATTTTATAGATTTGTGACTGATTTCCTCCAAATTCTTGAAATGAAGCACTCTTATTTGAAACGATCCACTTTAACCCCTACCCAGCTTTTTATATTAAGTTTTATGATGTTAATCCTTGGTGGAACAATATTGTTAATGCTGCCCATTTCACTCAATAAGGATCTTTCTTTCATAGATGCCCTATTTACATCTACTAGCGCAATGTGTGTTACAGGACTAATTGTTGTGGACACCAGCAGTCATTTTACGCTATTTGGACAGATCATTATCTTGATGCTCATACAGGCTGGAGGATTGGGTATACTTACTTTTTCCAGTTATTTCAGTTTTTTTTTCAAAGGGGGTTCTTCTTATGAAAATCAATTAGCAACCAAAGACTTTATGAATGCCGAGCGAGTCGGAGAAGTATTTACGATGCTAAAACGAATATTATTGATCACCTTTATCGTGGAAGGAGTTGGAGCTCTATTGATTTATACAACATTGGATAGTACGCTGATACCACAATGGGAGCACCGTATTTTCTTTGCGGTATTTCACTCCATTTCATCTTTCTGCAATGCAGGCTTTTCGACATTACCATTGGGGATGATGGAAACTCCTTATCTCTATAACTATCCACTACAAGTAATTATAATCCTATTATTCGTATTTGGTGGTCTTGGGTTTCCGATCGTTATTAATGTAGTCAAATACTTAAAACATCTTCTTAACCGAATGATCATGTGGATCACAAAAAAACAAGATCATTACATTCCTCGGGTACTAACGATTAATAGTAAAGTGAATCTGATTACTACTTTTTTACTTATCGTAATTGGTACTTTAATTCTATATATTAAAGAATATGATCATGTACTAGCTGCACATCATGGAGTGGGCAAAATCGTAACGGCCCTTTTTACCGCAACGACTCCACGGACAGCTGGCTACAATTCCATTAATTTTCATGAGCTGTACTTTTCTTCCACCCTATTGATCATTTTGTTAATGTGGATCGGAGCTTCTCCAAATTCTACGGGAGGTGGTATCAAAACAAGTACCTTTGCATTGGCAATCTTTAACTTTATATCATTAGCAAAAGGCAGAGATAGAATTGAGGTATTTCAACGCGAAATATCAGAAAGAACTATTAGAAGAGCTTTTGCTGCCATGACGCTTTCTTTATTGGTCATTGGTATTGGCGTATTTCTAATTGCAACTTTCGATCCTAAACTGAATCTTTTAGATATTGCTTTTGAATGTTTTTCAGCTTATAGTACCGTCGGTCTAACTTTGGGGATCACAGCGGGGCTAAGTACAGCAAGTAAGTTGGTCATCATTACGATTATGTTTATCGGAAGAGTAACCATGCTGTCGATACTGGTATCAGTATTCAAAAAGATTAAATTTACAAATTACCGTTATCCAACGGAAGAAATGACTATTATATAATATATGAAATTTATCGTAATCGGATTAGGAAGTTTTGGCGCATCTCTAGCAGAGAAATTAACAATACAAGGCAATGAGGTCATGGGTGTTGACAACCGTATGGAAAAGGTCAATATGCTAAAAGATAAGATCACCAATACCATCTGTATTGATGCAACAGACGAAACTGCATTTACAAGTCTCCCGCTGAAAAATACGGATATAGTAATCGTGGCAATTGGGGAAAACGAAGGGGCTAATATAATGGTAACTGCACTATGTAAAAATCATTTTGTAAAACGCCTTATTAGTAGAGCGATCAATCCACTTCATGAAAAAGTTCTTACCGCTATTGGCGTTAGCGAAATTGTGCATCCAGAAGAAGAAACCGCCGAACGATGGGCAAAAAAATTATGTTTGAATGGACTTATCGAATCCTTTGAGCTGAATGCAAATTATAGTATCATTGAAGCGGTGGCGCCTAAAAAATATGTAGGTAGAAATATTTTGGAAATTGGATTTAGAGAAAAGTTCAGTATACTGGTCCTGACCATTATTAAGAAAACCGAACAAAAAAATATATTCGGAGAAAATAAAATGGTTTCCACTGTCTTACACGGTATACCAGATCCTAAAACAATCATTCAAGACGGTGATATATTGGCGTTATATGGAAACAACGAAGACCTCAAGAAATTCTTAAAATAAACGCTCCAAAAATAAAATAAACTCCTTCCCTTACTGTTTTAACGAATGTGGAAATAGTGGCATACACTAAAAGCAGAGAGCCTTTTTATGATCAATAAAAAGGCTCTCTGCTTTTAGTGTAAATTACTTTATTTAATGATTTCTTCGATCTCCGCTATGATTTTTTGAGCGATCGATTCTGCAGCCTCTGCTGTTGGGCCTTCAGAATAGATACGAATGATCGGCTCTGTATTGGATTTACGCAAATGCACCCACTCGTTCTCAAAATCTATTTTTAATCCATCAATCGTAGAGTGCTCTTCATGCTTATATTTTTCTTCCATTTTCGCCAAAAGACCATCAATATCCAATTCAGGAGTTAATGTAATCTTATTTTTCGACATGAAATACTGTGGTAATTCTGCTCGGTATTCAGATACTTTTTTACCCAATTTTGCTAAGTGTGTTAAAAAGATCGCTACACCTACTAGCGAATCGCGGCCATAGTGCGATGCAGGATAGATCACACCACCGTTGCCCTCTCCACCAATCACAGCATGTACTTCTTTCATCTTAGTCACGACATTTACCTCACCAACAGCAGCAGCAAAATATTGCCCACCATGTTTCACAGTGACATCACGCAACGCTCTTGTTGAAGATAAATTAGAAACTGTATTTCCTTTTGTATGTTGTAAAATATAGTCTGAGACAGCTACCAACGTGTATTCTTCTCCAAATAAATCACCGTCTTCCATCATAAATACCAAACGATCTACGTCTGGATCCACAGCAATACCCAGATCGGCACCATTTTCCAATACCGCTTTAGAAAGATCCGTCAGATTTTCTTTCAATGGCTCTGGATTATGCTGAAATTTTCCATCAGGCTCACAATGTATTTTATAGATAGTCTCCACACCCAGTGCTTCTAACAAAGCTGGGATAAACAGTCCACCTGTACTATTAACAGCATCTACCGCAATTTTAAAATGTGCGTTTTTCACAGCCTCCGCATCGACCAAATCCAATGCTAATACATCATCAATATGTTTTTGCATATAGCTGTTATCTTTAGTCACTTGACCAAGCTCTTCAAATCCTGCAAAATCAAAGTCTAAGCTTTCACCTAAAGCCAATACTTCCTTACCTTCTGCATCATTGATAAATTCTCCTTTTGCATTTAACAGTTTTAAAGCATTCCACTGACCAGGATTATGGGAAGCCGTTAAGATGATTCCTCCTCCTGCATTTTCTTTAGGAACAGCAATCTCTACTGTCGGAGTTGTCGAAAGACCCAAATCGATCACATCTACACCAATACTCTGTAAGGTACCGATAACCAAATTACTGACCATTTCACCAGAAACTCGTGCATCACGACCGACAACAATTTTGTTGATCCCAGTTTGATTCACGATGATTTTACCATATGCTGCGGTGAATTTCACGATATCGATAGGTGTCAACCCTTCTCCAGAACGACCACCAATGGTACCTCTAATACCAGATATTGATTTAATTAAAGTCATGTTAAATTACGTTTATTCTGTAAAAATAAAACAATAGTCCTAATATTTATAATAAAGCGTTTCCTTTTGTAAAATAATTATACTACTTTTGTTGCAACATTGTTTCTTTTACATATATATCGGCATCAAATTGAAATTATTTATACATTTGAATTCAGATCGCGACGAACTGTTATCAAAATAATTTCAATTTTAATACATCAACATGATTGACCAAATAGTACATATAGATCAAGAAATTTTTTTAGCCATCAATCAAGGATTAAGTAATCCGATTTTCGATTGGCTACTTCCTATTTTAAGAAATCCATATACTTGGGCACCTTTATACTTGTTTTTGGTTATTTTCTTCATCAAGACCTACGGTAAGACAGGTATCCTGATTGTCGTCATGACATTGGCTACATTTGGAGCATCGGATGCAGTATCATCCCATTTGATTAAAAAATCAATTAAGCGCGTAAGACCATGCAATGATATTGTATTTAAACAAGAGGTCAATATTCGGGTGAGATGTGGTTCAGGTTTTAGTTTCACGTCTTCACATGCGACCAATCATTTTGCTCTAGCATTTTTCTGGATCGTATTATTCAGAAGAAAATGGAAACATGCGATGTGGTTATGTATCACATGGGCGACATTAATTTCCATATCGCAGATTTATGTGGGTGTTCACTATCCATTTGATATTTTATGTGGAGCCATTTTAGGGATATTGATCGGTTTAGCAATGGGATATATCTTTAAAAAAATAAAACCAGAATTCTTTAATCCTGTAATAGCCAAATGAGCGCAATCATCTTAGTCAGTATTCTATTTTTCTCCGCATTAGCGAGTGGTTTGGCGGTCTTCTTTGTCAAAAGAAATAATACGAATTTACTTAAATTAATACTATCCTTTAGTGGTGCATATCTATTTGCAATCACCGTTTTGCACCTGATACCTCATGTATATCAGACACGTACTACGGATGCAGAAATATTAGGGATATATGTCTTAGGTGGTTTTTTGTTTCAACTCATCTTAGAGCAGTTTTCTCAAGGTATCGAGCATGGCCATTTGCATCATGAAGAAGGACATCATCATGCTTTCCCCATGGGCATTATGATCAGTTTATGTCTACATGCTTTCTTAGAAGGTATGCCATTGGCGGCAACTCATCAAACAGAGTTGGTTTTTGGTATCGCGATCCACCATATTCCAGCAGCATTCGCATTGGGGAGTTTGCTCATCAGCACACATCTTTCCAAAAGGAGTATTACGACACTTTTAATTGTTTTTGCGGCGATGACCCCACTGGGTTTCTCCTTCAGCAAAGCGATCAGTACAGGAGAAATTGGCAATATTCAACAGTATTTTGATAAAATCATGGCTGTCGTCATTGGTATATTTTTACATATATCAACAACGATATTATTTGAATCGGGATCTGCAGATCACCATAAATTCAATAAGAAGAAAATGATCGCTGTTTTTGTTGGAGTTGCAATAGCACTGATGAATTTTCTATTTGATGGACATGACCACAGTCATTCATCTGGCGATCATCCACAAGAAATAAACCATGATCATGATCACAGTCATGATCATGATGATCATCATCATTAAATATTTTTTATTTCAGGATCTGGGCTTCCTCTAAATTTATCTAAAAGTTCGTTCAATTGGAGACATTCCGATTCTGAAAGATGATTAGGCAATATATCATTCAAGAGCATATCTTGTTCCAATTCTTCCAAAACGTTGAGCCCAGCCTCTGTGATCAACAGATTGACAGCACGCTTATCGGCATTGGACTTACAGCGATCGACCAATCCTTTAATAACCAATCGATCTATCAATCTGGATATATCAGGCGTATTGGTCAACATCCTTGATTTTATCAAATTATTAGTAACAGGAGTCGGAAATTGCCCTCGTAATATCCGTAAGACGTTGAATTGACGTAATGTAATTTGCTTCTGTTCCGCCCGCTTCTCTAAAAGCGCAGTTACCCAGTTACTTGTGTACAATAGGTTAACAGTGGCGCGTTGCCACTCCGTACTAAATTTATTCACTTGTATGGCTTCATCAATTTTCATATTTTAAATATATCACATATTTATCATAAATGTATAAGAATTATATTAGAATCATTCTAAATCAGATTAAATTCTTATATTTGAAAATTACATATTCACAGAAATAATGCGCGATAAATCTAGTTTAGACAAGCTAAAAAAGGGACAAAGAGCGATCATAGTTGATTTGAATTCGAATGACATTCCCGCTAAGTTTTATGAAATGGGATTCCTCCCTGGGACCGAAATTGAAGTCAAACATATTGCCCCATTAAATGGTCCAATGTGTCTAAACATAATTGCTAGTAACTCATTGATTGCTATCAGAAAATCTGAAGCCAAGGTAATCATTATCGATCCAAAATAAATGAACAATCCTATTATTGCACTTTTGGGGAATCCGAATGTGGGTAAAACATCCCTGTTTAATCGTATTACAAAACTCAATCAGAAAGTTGGAAACTATCCTGGTATTACTGTTGAAAAACGCGAAGGCTCATTAACTGCGAACAACAAAACATATAAAATCATTGATTTACCGGGTACCTACACTTTATTTCCAAACTCGTTGGATGAAGAGGTAGTCTTTAATATTCTTGTCGATCAAAACAACAAATTAAAACCAAATTTAATCGTTGTCGTTGGAGAACCTTCCAATTTAAAAAGATCGATCATACTTTATCAACAAGCACGAGAACTGGGCCTACCTGCCATCTTCGTCATCAACATGATCGATGAGGCAAAGACAAAAGGAATTCAGATTGATATTGCTAAACTGGAACTATTGTTAAAAACTAAGGTTTTTCAGACCAATGCGCGAACCGGCGCAGGGATTGACAAACTGATCGCTGCTTTTGATGCTGTACCCCCATTATATATTGGCAATTTTGATATCCCTACCGAATACACTTTAGCGGTAGACGAAGCAAAAAAACTGTTTCCACTGGAAAACGAATACAGCACATGGCAATATTTAGCCAAAGGCAATGTAGAGTTTCTCTCGGATGAAAAAAATGCAGCATTAGCAAATATTAGAAAAAATCACAACGTCAGTCCACAAGTACTTCAAAAACAAGAATCTGTACAGCGAAACAAAAATCTGGAACAGGCTTTAAGTACCATCGTTTTAAAAGATCTAGATTCAAAAAGCGTAACCAATGGTATTGACAAAATTCTCCTACACCCGGTTTTGGGCTACCTGATTTTCTTTGGAGTCCTATTTTTGATCTTCCAGGGGATCTATAACTGGTCGGGTCCAGCGATGGATTTCATTGATACTCAATTTGCGGATTTGGCAGCATATGTACAGAGCACATTGCCTGCAGGACCTCTTCCTGATTTGCTGTCCAATGGTATTATTAAGGGTATCGGTGGGATTGTTATTTTTGTTCCTCAGATCGTCATCCTCTACATCTTTATCTCCCTAATGGAAGAAACAGGTTATATGAGCCGTGTCGTATTCTTGATGGATCGTTGGTTGAGACCTTTTGGACTAAACGGAAAATCTGTCATCCCTTTGATTTCAGGTGTTGCCTGTGCTGTGCCAGCAGTGATGTCTGCACGTAATATTGAAAACAGTAAAGAACGTTTGGTAACGATGCTTGTGACACCGTTTATGACCTGTTCTGCACGACTACCGATCTATATCGTGATCATTGGATTAGTGATCCCTGATACCAAATTTTTAGGTTTTAATATTCAGGGAATGATTCTTTTTGCGCTTTATATCTTAGGTATTTTAGCTGCATTGGGATCAGCATGGTTGCTCAATAAAATCATTAAAACAAAACATAAGTCATTTTTGATTTTTGAATTGCCGACCTATAAATTCCCGGATTGGAAGAATCTGTTCTTAAACGTTTGGGACAAATCATCCAGTTTTGTTTTTGGTGCCGGTAAAATTATTTTAGCCATTTCAGTCATCTTATGGGCGCTCGGAAGTTTTGGGCCTGGCGACAAATTTAAAAATGCAGAAGAGATCGTCACGCAAAATAACCCTAACCTATCCGATGAAGACCTCGATCATGAAATCTCCTCTTACAAAGTAGAACACTCCTATTTAGGTTATCTGGGCATGGTAATTGAGCCTATTGTAGAGCCATTGGGCTATGATTGGAAAATGGGAATTGGTCTGATATCGTCATTTGCAGCACGTGAGGTGTTTGTTGGGACCATGGCTACAGTGTATAGTATCGGTGATGATGCAGATATTGAAGACGACGCTTCTAAAAGAACCATATTAAGTAAAATGCGAGCTGAGGTAAACAGAAATACAGGCCTACCGGCATATAATCTTGCATCAGGAGTTTCCCTGTTACTATTTTACGCTTTCGCCATGCAATGTATGAGTACAATTGCAATTGTAAAAAAAGAAACCGCATCATGGAAATGGACCTTGATACAACTGGGTTTTATGACAGGCTTGGCTTATATCGCAGCTTTGATCGCCTATCAGGCATTAAAATAATATATTATGACAAATTTAATTATTCAATATATCATCGTTGGAGCAATTATTATTGCGGCAGTAATCTATTTTTCAAAATCCATGCGTGCTTCATTTAGTGGTAAGAAAAGCTGTGGAAAAGGTTGTGGTTGCGATATGAAGCAACCCGATGTTCAAGAAAAAAAATAATTCATAACGTCAATATTGCCTGGGTTTTACACCTTGCAATAAGATATTTGTCAATCAGCAAAAACCGTTGTTCATATCAGATGTCAACGGTTTTTGCATTCCATATGGTCTCCCTAACAACCCTACTTTTAGATCGGTACATCATCAATTTTGAATAATAATAGGCCATAATTGATCTGATCACGTGTCAACATACACACTTCATGTCTTATTATTTCTAGATAAATACTATATTAGCTTATCTAAAAATTAGCCCGTATATTCACTTTATAAAAAAACAAATACGTGGATCAAACTCCAAAAGAAAATAACGAATTAAAAAGAGGTCTCCAAAATCGACACATTCAACTGATCGCCTTAGGCGGTGCAATTGGAACGGGACTATTCCTAGGTATTGGTAAGGCTGCTATACTAGCCGGTCCTTCTGTCATCTTAGGTTATGCATTAGCAGGTATTATCGCATTTTTCATTATGCGTCAACTTGGTGAAATGGTTGTTGAAGAACCTGTCTCTGGAAGTTTTAGCTTTTTCGCCAATAAATATCTGGGATCATTTGCTGGATATGCTTCTGGCTGGAATTATTGGGTACTGTATATATTGGTCAGCATGGCTGAATTGACCGCTATAGGTGTATACATCCAATTTTGGTGGCCCGAAATACCACTCTGGACTTCTAGCCTATTCTTCTTCTTTATTATTAATGCGCTCAACCTCGCTTCTGTCAAGGTGTACGGAGAAGCCGAATTTTGGTTTTCCATCGTCAAAGTCATTGCCATCATTGCGATGATCGTATTCGGATCTTACCTACTGATCAGTGGTACAGGAAGCCCACAATCCTCGATCAGCAACTTGTATAATGATGGTGGCTTTTTTCCAAAAGGATGGCTATCTCAAAATAGTGAAGGTACCTATGAAGGACTACTGGCAGCAATAGCGTTGATCATGTTTTCATTTGGAGGTCTAGAATTAGTCGGTATAACCGCTGCAGAGGCTGAAAATCCAGAGAAGAATATTCCAAAAGCAACCAATCAGGTGATCTACAGGATTTTGATCTTTTATGTCGGAGCCCTGATTATCTTATTTGCACTATCGCCATGGCAACAGATCACTGCCGACACAAGCCCCTTTGTGACCGTATTTGACTCGTTAAAAAGTTTTCAATTTTCCATATTTGGAAAAACGGTGTATGCAACAAGTTTAATAGCCAATGTATTGAATTTAATTGTATTAACGGCTGCTTTATCTGTCTATAACAGCAGTGTTTACAGCAATAGTAGAATGCTTTATGGTTTAGCAAGTCAGGGAAATGCGCCAAAGTTTCTAAATAAGTTAAGTAAAAATCATGTTCCTGTCAATGCGATCCTTGTTTCAGCATTATTTGCCGCCATCTGCGTGGTGATCAATAAAATCATGCCGCAAGATGCTCTGGAAATTTTAATGTCATTAGTAGTATCCTCATTAATTATCAATTGGGTGATGATTACCATCACGCATTTTTACTTTAAGAAAGATAAAATACAGCGAAGCATCAAGACCAAATTTCCATCCTTTCTATATCCCCTTAGCAATTACATCTGCATCCTGTTTTTAATCGCAGTGCTTTTTATTATGTGGATCACAGGGATGAAAGTTCCGGTAGAATTGATCCCCATCTGGATGGTCCTTCTCTATTTCTCTTACCTCTTGGTCAAGAGAAATAAATCTAAAAAATAGTCTATTGTGATCTATCGCCGCCAATAGATGCGAGCACGATAAATAAAATAGCCATACCTTTAGATCCATAAAACAATTAAGCTCCTAAAATATAGATTATTTTAGGAGCTTAATTGTTTAAAAAACAGCTATTATATACTGCTATTCCGCATCATTATAATTCCAGCTTTGCAATTTATTTTGCAATATTCTGGATATCTTATTAAAATATCTTTTTTGCTTATATCCCATTACCCACTGTACACCTTGAACAGCATTCGTCAAGAAAATCTCTTCAGCTTCCTTCATGATCTGTGGACTTATTTGAGCCTCTACCACTTCTATCCCCTCATCTATCGCCATATCGATCACAACACGTCTCATCACCCCTTCAATACATCCTTCAGATAGAGCAGGCGTATAGAGCGTCTTCTCATAATGTACAAATATATTTGAACTCAGCGCTTCACAAAGAAATCCTTCTTGGTTCAACAACAGCACATCGTCAAAACCCATCTTTTTCTTGTGGATACCAGCTAAAACATAAATCTGAGAATTTAGGGATTTAATTTTCGATAAATCACTAAATGGTTTTTTATATTCCGTATATAAATCGACGATCAAGCCTACCTTTTTATCCTTTAGATTGGGCTCAGGTCTGGACACTTGAAAGACATAGGAAGGTTTATTCGTAGTGGGACTGTATAAACCACCACCATTCCGAAACACGGTCAAGCGGATACGAACGAGCTGACCGACCATATTATTTTTACGTATCAGTTCTTCAACTTTTGAGCGAAAGAAAAATTCATCAAACAGATTGGCATCTTCAAGATGCAAAGCCGTCATTCCTTTTTGTAATCTTTCCACATGAAAGTTTAAGAACCTAATTTCACCATCTTTAAACAGCATCGTTTCAAACAAGCCATCGCCATAACGTGCTGCTCTATTTTCGATAGAGAAAATTTCTTGTTCTTCTGGTACTATGTTACCGTTAAAATTGATATATGTTGTTGGCATCGTAAGTATACGTATTATTATTCCTCAGTTGGTTTTGATAAAGCTGCATAATTGCGCCATTTCTCTAATCCTAAACGAAAATCTTCTGGCAATGGTACTTCAAATTTAACATTTTCTTTCGTACTTGGATGCACAAATCCAATTACCTGTGCATGAAGAGCTTGACGAGGTAATATTTTAAAACAATTTTCTACAAACTGCTTATATTTTGTAAAGACTGTTCCTTTAATAATCTTGTCACCTCCATACATAGCATCGTTAAATAAAGGATGTCCAATCGACTGCATGTGTGCACGGATCTGGTGTGTTCTTCCAGTCTCCAATTGACATTCGATCAACGTCACATATCCCAAACGTTCCAGCACCCGATAATGAGTCACCGACCAGCGTCCGTTGGCTTCGTTATCATACATTGCCATGATACGTCTATCTTTTTGATGACGTCCGATATAGCCCGTTATAGTACCATCTTCTTTAATATCTCCCCAGACCAACGCGATATATTTTCGGGTGATGCTGTGATCAAAAAATTGTTTCGCTAGGTGCGTCATTGATTTTTCGTTCTTAGCGATCACCAATAATCCTGAAGTATCTTTATCGATCCGATGCACTAAGCCTGGACGATCCGAATTGCCGGGCAACTGTGGTAATTGTTGAATATGATGCGTTAAAGCATTGACCAATGTTCCAGTATAATTATTAAAACCAGGATGAACGACCATACCCGACTCTTTATTGACAATCAAAACATCATTATCTTCATGAATAATATCCAAAGGAATATCTTCTGGATAAACTTCGGTATCCCTTGGGGGATCTGGCAAGACTACAGTGATGACATCAAGCGGTCTCACTTTATAACTTGCCTTTACAGGCTTTTCGTTTACTAATACGGACTCCGCTTCAATAGCAGCCTGAATTTTATTTCGAGATGCATTCTCTACTCTATTCATCAGAAATTTATCGATGCGCAGTAACGCTTGTCCTTTATCTACCTCTATACGCAAATGCTCAAATAACTCTTGATCATCTTGCTCTTGTAACTCTAAATTTTCAGCCATCGTACAAAAATAACCTAATTCATACAAAATCTACTAACTTTGTACATAATAGTGTATGATATCTTTTAATTTTTATAGCCCCGAGCAGAAAATAAGCCTTCCAGACTGGCAAAAAAAGTCTATAGAGGTCAGCATAAAGCGCGATGATCTGATTCATCCCTTTATATCTGGTAATAAATGGCGAAAATTAAAGTTCAATATTCAGGCTGCATTAGCACAAAATAAAAATCATTTGGTCACCTTTGGAGGTGCATGGTCTAATCATATTTTGGCAACAGCTTGTGCAGGTGCCACCTTTGGTTTCAAAACAACAGCTTTCTTACGTGCCGATATTGGAATAAATAATCCAGTCCTTGCCATGTGCAGATTATTCGGGATGGAGCTCATCTATACCGATCGCTCCGATTATAAACACAAATCCGCACTTTTCGAGACACATTTCCATCAAGATCCCCAAGCTTATTTCATTGACGAAGGTGGACATGGTCCCCTTGGTTCACAGGGATGTGAAGAAATTGTATCTTCCCTACAGGACACCTACGATCATATCTTCTGTGCCTGCGGAACAGGAACAACAATTGCAGGCATTCAACATGCCGTATCCACAGCAGGCTTGCCAACACAGGTGCATGGCATTCCAGTTTTGAAAGGAGGAGATTTTATTCAAGATGAAATTCAAAAAATACATCCCCACGCCTCTCCCGTAACCTTACATACCGATTATCATTTTGGAGGATATGCAAAAACCAAACCGCAGCTGATCCAATTTGTTGAACACTTTGTCTCGCGTACAGGTATCATGATTGAACCTACGTATACCGGTAAACTTTTCTTTGCTCTCGATGATTTAATCGCACAAGATTATTTTAAAACAGATGACCGCATACTGGTCATCCACACGGGAGGTCTGACCGGTTTCTTAGGGATGTACGAACGCTTTAATCTTGATCTAGGTCAATAAATACATCATTTTAAACGTTTCAACATTGATTTGACAAAATCATAAAAATAATACTGTACGTTTGAACATCAAAATTTAACTATAGCATGAAAATATTAGCATTTGCTGCTAGTAATAGCAGAAATTCCATTAACAAAACATTTGTTACTTCAGTTTCCAAATACTACAAAGAAGTAGACGATGTCATCGATATTTTAGATTTAAATGATTACGAGATGCCCTTATATTCGATCGATAGGGAAATCGAATCTGGGATTCCGCAGTTAGCACTTGATTTTGCTGCTAAAATCGATGAAGCCGATTTCTTGCTCATATCAATAGCAGAATATAATGGATCCTATAATGTGGGCTATAAAAATATCATTGATTGGGTTTCACGCATTTCAGATCGCAAAACATTCAATGGCAAGCCTGTTTTTTTACTGGCTACCAGTCCTGGGCCGATGGGTGGATCTACTGTCCTGACCACAGCGGTTAATAGAATTGCATGGGATGGCGCAGAAGTACTTAGACTCCTTTTCATTACCTCATTTTGGAAGTAATTTTGAGGCCGGTAAAGGCGTGACCAATATCGAGTATAGAAGCAAATTGGAGGCTAAAGTACGAGCGACCAAACGTGCGCTTAAAGAGAAAGCAGCTTCTTTAGATTAATCAAAACTTAACAGAAAAAGTCATAGTCATCTGTGACTTTTTTTGTATCTTGGAAGTATTAAAATATAAATTTATGGCAAAGAAAATATTATTACTTGTCGGTGATTTCGTAGAAGACTACGAAGCGATGGTTCCTTTTCAGGCGATGGGTGCAGTGGGTATTCATGTCGATGCCGTTGCGCCAGATCGCAAAAAAGGTGATGTAGTACCTACTGCTGTCCATGATTTTACAGGAGATCAAACCTATAAAGAGTTGCGTGGACACAATTTTGCAATCAATAAAGATTTTGATGGGATACAATTGGAAGAATATGATGGTCTTTATATCGCGGGCGGTCGTTCGGCAGAGTATATCCGTTTAAACAAACGCGTCTTAGAAATAACGAAATATTTCTTTGACCACAATAAGCCAGTAGCTGCGATCTGTCACGGTATCCAAGTATTGACAGCAGCCAAAGTACTTCAAGGTCGTACACTGACAGCCTACGTCGCAGTAGGACCAGATATTGAACTGGCAGGAGGAACATGGAAAAATATCCCTGCAGATCAAGCCATCGTTGATGGCAATTTGGTTACTTCACCAGCGTGGCCAGGTCACCAAGCTATCCTAAAGGAGTTTTACAAACTATTAGGAATTACCATATCACTATAACTACATTCCGTTTAATGAAAAAAAATAAAAGGGTATGGTTAATCATCATACCCATTCTAGCAATCTTAGCATTTATGCTCAAGGATTCCTTTACACAAAAAAGAATTGAAGATCTTCCTGGTGATTTTAAGGAAGTGGCATTTGTCAGAAATGAGCAAAATAAAGGTGGCATCATTCGCATATATGCGATTTCAGTCGGTAATCCAGCGCAAGCAGACTATCAGGCATGTATTGATCTGCTCCCTGTAAACGATTATGGAAGTTCCACAACGGCTTACTTTTTTGATAAAAACGCCCCCTATCCTACTTCCCTTACGGTAGAGGCTCCACACTATGATGGAAAGCAGTTTCAAGCCATTCAGATCTCCAAAAAATCAGGAACAAATAAATAACAAACAACATGAGGATTTAAATTGAGTAATCCTCAGAAAGAAACTAAACAGCTCACGAGATGCCTCATACGCAGATCGGATCGTGAAATATCGACGAGTACTATTTCATCCAAAATTACTGGTATTGATATCCATGCAATTGTATTGTATATCCAAGTAAATTTATCTAAGTTTAAAGAGAATACAGATCGTATTCTCTTTTTTTATTTTCTATAGGCTTTATCATGAGAAAAATACTCCTTTTCATCCTCACATTATTGTGCATATCACACGCAGACGCACAAAAGAAACATAATCTATCACTACTCTGGAAGCAGATAGATAGTTTAGCTGACAATCAATTTTGGAAAGAAATATCCCCTATCCTGACTAAAATCGAAGCCGAGGCTGTGAAAAAAGATTGGTATGATGAGCAAGTAAAAGCTTTTTTATATCGCCAAAAGGTAAACATACAAACCTCAGATGATTCGGATATCAAGTTAAAAGTCATTCAAGAATTTGATCTCAAAATTAAACAGCTTAAGAATAAAACTGCGCAAGCTATTTTAACCATTCAACAAGCTCGTAATTATAACGATTATTTTATCACTAATTATTACAGCATCAATCAACGTACGGAAGTACAAGGCGGTACGAAAGAAGATTTTACTTTTTGGACAAGTAAACAATTTGAAGAGAAGATCAAATCTTTGTATAAAAATGCCCTAATAGAAAAAGACATGCTCTTGCAGGAGCCTAAAGGTAAATGGATCAAACTCATTGAGTCGCCAAATCCCTCTTACCTACCGACGCTATATGACATTGCTGTCTACGATTATATTGATCTACTGCAAGAAAATCAACCCTACCAAATTTCTTTATCTCGTAATAAAGCAGATCGCAATACCCAAAAAGTGGATAGCTTATACCAAGATCTAGTCAACATCCATGAAGGTAAAAATACGGATGCTTATCTATTCAATAAATACCAATTATTACGGAGGAAAAACACCCAAGATTCTTCTAGAGTACAGGTTTTAGAAAATTGGATCGCAACCTATAATCATACGGCACTTAAAGAAATCATGATCGTAGATAACATCAACATCTACAAAAATAAGGCAAATACCGTCGCAGTCAATCAGCAGCAACATATCGATATCTTATTAAAAAAGATAGAAACATACTTACCTCTTGCCGACAGTGTAAGCACAAAAGATTACCTCACCTCGATTCGTCAAAACATCTTTAAACCCGTTATCACACTCGAATCTAAAGCAACTACTACCGCAAATAAAGAAGCTTTGATGAAGGTCACACACCAGAACACCAATAAAATCTACTATAAAATAATACGTCCAAAAAATATTTTAGATCAATTTCAGTCGGACATACGTCGAGCTAATGACAGTACACTGTGGGACAATATCAACACCTTCATCCAGCATAATATCACCGTAAAAGAAGGCATTTTTGAAGTCAAAGATTTTAAAGATCAGGTAGGTCACGAAACAACTTTGCTGCTTCCAGCACTAGAAGCAGGTACTTATACCATTGTCTACGCCTCTTCTCCACTAGAAAAGGGCTATAACGCACAGGACTGCTACGGTTACTTAAAGTTAAATTACAGTAAGTATGCGATGCTGCAAGAGGATCAAATTGTACTGATCGTGGATCGCGAGACAGGTGCGCAGCAAGCAAATGCCTCTTTAAAATTTTACAACCTACGTCAAGATAAATTTGATCTACAAGTAGCTGAAAGCACGGACAAGAATGGTATTTTTAACAATAAAAACCAAAATAGAAATTTATTTTTAAGAATTAATGATGAACCGGTGTTCATTCCTTTCAATTCGTATTATTATCCGACAGTGAAGGACCATGAAGAGACCCGTTACGATGCAAAAGTATTCACCGACCGATCCATCTATAGACCTGGTCAGATTGTCTATTTCAAAACGATTGTATACAAGAATTACGACAAGACGAAATACGCCACTACACCAGACAAACGCATCATCGTAGGACTTTACGATACCAACAATCAACGTGTTGACGAAAAGACACTGGTTACCAATGAATTTGGTTCAGTAGCAGGTTCCTTTGTCCTAAACACAGGAAATATCACCGGTCAATATGATATCCGAATTACAGGCGATGGGATCAATCAAAACTATAACTTCAGCGTGGAGGAGTACAAACGTCCAAAATTTGAAGTAACTTTTGACGAGTTTAAAGATAAAAAATCATTGGGCGACTCCATATCCATCACAGGAAAGGCGAAAACTTTTAGCGGAGTTGCAGTATCCAATGCTACTGTTGCTTATTCCATCAACAAAATAGAAAATAGAATGAGACCTTATGATGTTTACGATCGAATAATAAACCGTACGCTGAGTGAGATCATCCAAGTCGATACCATAAAAACGGATAATGAAGGAAACTTTAAGATTAATTTTAAAAGTGAGATACCCGAAGAGTTTGACAGTAAGTTGAGATATACACAATCCTTCCATATCGAAGCTTCCATTATGGATGCTAGTGGTGAAACCAACGAAAGTACAACCAGCCTAACGATTGGAAATATTCCCTTTACACTTTTGATAGATGGTCCTGAGCAAAGTGATGCTCGTGCTCTGGATTCGATCACCATCACTGCACTTAATCTATCTGGACAAAAAGTTCCAGCATCGGGTAAATTTATGCTGAAAAAAAGAATAGAAAACCCACGTCTTATCGTGTCGCCATCATTTTATATCACGCATGATTTTAGTTACTACAATAGTATACCTGAGAACGAATTTCTAGCAAAATTTCCATATGAACCCTATGGTAGCGAATATAAAAAGGAAGACAGCTATACCGTTGTTTATGAAACGGAGTTTGATCTCGCAAGATCCAATAAGATCAAACTTCCTAATCAGACTGATCTAGTCGGTAAATATAAATTGGAGGCAATTTCAATTGTTGCTGAAGATACGATCCGCAGTGAACGTTTTATGGAAATTACCAACGATAACCTGCAGTCAGATGAAAAATCTCCGTTGATGGTTGCAGCTGATAAGCCGAATTATCAAATCTCAGATCTGGCTAAAATAACGCTCAAGACGGATTTTGATTTCCTGCAGCTGAACATGACTTCTTCCGAAGATGAACAAATAGACTTTAAAGTCATTTCAAAAACGAAAACAAGTTTTCAAATTAAGATCCCTAAAACAAATAAGAATAGCTTGATTTTAAATTTCACAGGACTTAAAAATGGTCAGCTCTTCAGCAAAACTGTTGTATTGCCTGTAAAGCAAGATATCCCTGCGCTTGTCATTGAAACAAAGACCTTTAGAAACAAACTCTATCCCGGACAAAAAGAGACTTGGGAATTGGTCATTAAAGGAAAAAAAGGCGAGCAGATTGCTTCGGAACTGTTGGTCAATATGTACGATGCATCCCTGGATAAGCTTAAAGATGTGACAAGCAATGATTTTTCATTTTATCTGAACCCCTATTCTTATCCATCCTATCGAGGTTGGTCGTATTACAATAATCTGAGTAGAAGTACTGCAATCCAAAATTTTGCAGAGTTTAATTTTAGTACGGCATTGGATTA
This sequence comes from Sphingobacterium sp. MAE, assembly GCF_056711605.1. NCBI lineage: Bacteria > Pseudomonadati > Bacteroidota > Sphingobacteriia > Sphingobacteriales > Sphingobacteriaceae > Sphingobacterium > Sphingobacterium sp. MAE. The sequence goes on from NZ_CM160044.1 coordinate 3,420,558, forward strand.
CGATCGATTTAAGAATTTTGGATTCAATATCAATAACGATGATTTTAGCCGTACCAGACGCATGTCCTCTACAGGATCGATTATGATCAGAGGAGCATTATCTAACAAAGCAATGGGCATCGTGCCAGAAGCTAAAATGCGTGCCGATAAGGCCATCACACAGAGTGCCGACCAATCGGATGCAGCATCTCCTTTGCTGGAAGAAGTAGTGGTAGTAGCAGCAGGCGGTCAACAGCAGATCAATACAAATAAAGACGAAAACCCCATTCAGATCCGTAAAAATCTACAGGAGACTGTATTTTTCTTACCTCAACTTCGCACAGATAAAGATGGACATGCTGCATTCAGCTTTGATTCTCCAGAAAGTTTAACCCGTTGGAAGTTTACGGCAATCGCGCACAGTAAAGAACTGGCTATCGGCAACTATACAGATTTTGTCGAAACACAAAAAGATCTGATGATCGTACCCAATATGCCCCGATTCTTCAGAGAAGCCGATCAGATAACAATCAAAGCTCAAGTCAATAACTTATCTACACATGATTTAAAAACATCCGTTACCCTAGAACTGTTTGATGCCATGACGATGACTCCATTAACGGTAAAAATACCCGTAAAACAAATTATGGTCACCGCCAAAGGAAGTGAGCGTACCAGTTGGGAAATAACGGTTCCTAAAAATATGGAAGCAATCACCTATCGTATCGTGGCACAAGGCGGTAATTTCTCTGATGGTGAAGAGTCGACTATCCCGGTTTTAAAAAACAGCATGCTGGTTACAGAAACACTTCCTATAGCTGTCAGAGAAGGGCAGTCGAAGTCATTTGAAATGAAAAATTTACAACATACTTCGACCACAGCCCAACCCTATCGCTATACATTGGAGTTAACCAGCAATCCGATCTACCATGCCTTATTTGCTCTACCCTATGTCAATGAATACCCATATGAATCATCGGAATCTATTTTTAGCAAATTCTATCTCAACTCATTTTCTGCCCATCTGGTCAATCAGCATCCAAAAATAAAGCTTGTGTTTGACCGATGGAAAGATCAGCAGCAGCTGCAATCAAAATTACGCATCAATGAAGAATTGAAAGCGATCCTGATCCAAGAAACACCTTGGTTACAAGAAGCAATTAATGAAGAAGAAACCATGAAGAATATTGCGCTTCTGTTTGATCAAAATACGCTTAAAAACACCTTGACTACCGATATAGCCAAACTGGCGGCCTTACAGTCAGCACGCGGTGGTTTTTCATGGTACCCCGGAGGCAATGAAAGTTTCCACATCTCGACCTATATTCTTAATGGGATCAATAAATTGCATGCCAAAGGAATCATTGCCGAATTTGATTTAACAAATACTGTTAAACCGATTATGACAAAAGGCATCGCATTTTTAGACAATGAGATTTTATATCATTGGTCTCGTTACCAGCAAGACAATAAGCTGAAACCGAGTATTGATCAAGGTATCGAATATCTACTGGTCAGAAGCAGCTCTCCTGCTGTGGAGAAAAATGCACCATTGGAAGCAGCTATTGCCTATTTTATAAAGGAGATCGATAAGGACAAGCTTAACTATAGTATAGCTACACAAGCCAAAGTAGCCCTAATTTTAAACCGCTACAACTTAAAAGAATCCGCTGCACTGGTCATCAAACAATTGCAACAAAAATCTGTTGAATCAGTCGAAAAAGGCATGTACTGGAATCAAAATCAGGCCGGCTGGTCTTGGTACGAAGCACCAATCGAGACACAGTCCCAATTGATACAAGCGTTTGACGAAGTAAGCCAAGATAAAAAAGCCATTGAAAACATGAAGATCTGGCTGATCAAAAATAAGCAAGTACGTCACTGGAATTCAACCAAAGCGACGGTTGCAGCTGTTGATGCCTTAATCAACTATGGTGAAAACTGGTTAGATGCTCCAGAAGCAATGACGATAAAAGTAGCAGGAAAGCCATTAGATAACATTCAGATATCAAAACAGATTGGTTCTGGTTATATAAAAGAAAGTTGGCTGAAAAAAGAAATTAAACCAGCACTTGGTCACGTAGAGATTTCAAAAACAAGTCCAGGTATTGCACTGGGAGGTTTATATTATCAGTATTTTGAGCAATTAGATCAGATACAGTCCGCCTCTTCCACCATTAACTTACAAAAAGATTTATATCTCAAGAAAATTGTACAGTTGAAAGAAGTACTCGTACCCATAACAGCTGCAACACCCATTCAACTGGGAGATATTGTCAAAGTACGTATTACGATAAAGACCGATAGAAGTCTGTCATTCATCCATCTAAAAGATATGCGCGCATCCGGATTTGAACCCACCAATGTCACGTCAACCTATCAATACAAACAAGGTTTTGGTTATTATGAAAGCACAAAAGATGCCGCAACGAATTTCTTTATCGACTATTTACCACAGGGAAGCTATGTATTTGAATACGAATTGAGAGCAAATAATGCGGGTATATTTTCAAATGGAATCACCAGTATCCAAAATCTATATGCACCAGAAATGTCATCCCATTCAACGGGAATTCAGGTCCGTATAACAGATCAATAGACCCATTAATAGTATTAAAGAGTTGTTACTACACGTAGATTTAACAATTATTTAATACTATTAAAATACTACATTAATTAAGTAAATTTACATTTGAGGCTAATCGAATAAAAAGAAGTATTAAAAAAATATGGCAAGAAAATTCATTCCTAGAGATGTAAGCTGGTTAAGTTTTAATAGCAGAGTGCTACAAGAAGCTGCTGATGAAACAGTCCCTCTACCTTCGAAAATCAAATTCTTAGGAATCTTTTCCAATAACCTGGACGAATTTTTTAGAGTACGCATACCGGGCTTAAAACGCGCAATCGATATCAAAGACAAGGAAGCGAACACCTCCTTTTTTGAAGATCCACAGATCATACTCGATGAGGTCAATACCATTGTCATTAAACAGCAGAAAAAATTTGATAATTTTTGGGCGTTGATACAAAAAGAAATGGCACAACAGCATGTTTACATCAAAGATGCCAGCCAACTCAACCTCAAACAGGAAGAATTTGTTCGTAACTTTTACTCGGAAGAAGTCGAATCTAACGTCATCCCATTATTGCTGGATGATAGCCGCCCTATGCCCTATCTTCGAGATAAAAGTCTTTATCTGGGTATCTCCATGCGCAAACGAGAATGGGAATATGAAACAAAATTTGCAATTATCGAAATCCCGACGACCTTAAACGGGCGTTTTGTAATCCTGCCTGCATCGGCAAAGGAAAAACATATTATCTTATTAGAGGATATCATCAAATTCAATCTTCCCTATATCTTTTCTTATTTTGGATTCGATGAATTTCATGCACATGTCTTTAAAATCACTAAAGATGCAGAGTTTGACCTAGACAATGATATCAATACCACACTGGCTGAAAAAATATCCAAAGGCATCAAAAATAGGAGAAAAGGTAAAACGACCCGCTTTATTTTTGATAAAGAAATGGATCCAAAGCTGGTGGAATTTTTAATCAAGAAATTACAGTTAACAAAAAAAGATAATATTATACCGGGTCAGAAAATTCATAATTTCAAACATTTTATGGACTTTCCAAATGTTTTTAAGCAACCCAACCTGCCCATTACAAATCCTGGATTTACACATCCTCAACTGAACAAAACACAGCGGATTACAGATATTATCATCAAAAAAGATATCTTGCTTTCGTTTCCATACCATACTTTCCGCCCCGTGATCGATCTACTGCGCGAGGCAGCAATGGATCCAGATGTCAAGACCATTCAAATCACTGCCTATCGACTTGCCTCCAATAGTAAAATCGTCAACGCACTGATCAATGCCGCTAGAAATGGTAAAGACGTCACCGTTATGCTTGAACTTCAAGCACGGTTTGACGAAGAGAACAATCTGTATTGGAAAGAAAAACTAGAACTTGAAGGTATTCGAGTTTTAACAGGTGTTCCTAATAAAAAGGTACATGCCAAACTCTGTATCATTAAAAAGAGAGTAGGTGCCAAAACGATTCAATATGGTTTTGTAAGTACGGGCAACATTAATGAAAAGACAGCCAAGCTCTATGGCGATTACTGTTTACTGACCAGCAATAGAAGCGTCATGGCAGATATTAACAAAGTCTTTCATTTCCTAAAAAAACCAAAAAGCAATCCCGCTGAGGTCATTAAAAATTGCAATAGCCTGCTCATCTGTCCGACAGATATGCGCAATGGAATCATTCACTATATCGATAAAGAAATCGAGGAAGTGAAAGCGGGACGAAAAGCACGTATCATCTTAAAAGTAAATTCGCTCAGCGACCGTATTCTGATCAAAAAATTATACGATGCTGCAGAAGCTGGGGTACAGATTGATCTGATCGTACGAGGGATTTACTGCGCAACCAATCAGACAAAATTTAAAAAACCAATCAACGCGATCAGTATTGTTGACGAATTTTTAGAGCATGCTCGGGTCATGTATTTCTATGCCGCGGGCAAAGAAGTGACCTATATCTCTTCGGCAGATTGGATGACTAGAAATTTGGATCACCGCATAGAAGCAGCCGTCAAAATCAGCAGTAAAAAAATCAGGGATGAAATCAAAGATATGTTGCAGATCCAGCTGCGTGATAATGTAAAGGCCCGTATTTTAAACAATGAACTGAACAACCGATACGTTACAAATGACAAGGAACCTTGTCGTTCACAAATTGAAATCTATAACTACCTGAGAAGAAAAACAGATGAAGTATAAACAAAAAAAGGTCAGCTTATATTTGCTGACCTTTTTTTGTTTATTCGGTATTAACCTCTACTGTTGTAGTTAGGAGCTTCTTTTGTAATCGAAATATTATGTGGATGCGATTCGCGCAATCCCGCACCTGTGATACGTACAAATTGTGCTTCTTGCAACTTCGAGATAGTTGCAGCTCCACAGTAGCCCATTGAAGCCTTCAATCCGCCCATGTATTGGTATACCACCTCAGCTAAGGTTCCTTTGTATGGAACTCGACCAACGATACCTTCTGGAACTAATTTCTTGATATCATCTTCAACATCTTGGAAGTAACGATCTTTAGATCCTTTTTCCATGGCCTCGATAGATCCCATCCCGCGGTATGACTTAAATTTACGTCCTTCATAAATGATCGTCTCTCCCGGAGCTTCTTCCACTCCTGCAAATAATGAACCAGCCATGATGGTATAAGCGCCAGCAGCAATTGCTTTAGCGATATCACCAGTTTGTTTGATACCACCATCTGCGATCAAAGGAACTCCAGTGCCTTTTAGTGCCTGTGCTACTTCATAGATCGCGTACAGTTGAGGTACACCAACACCTGCGATGATACGTGTGGTACAGATTGATCCAGGTCCGATACCAACTTTTACCGCGTCTGCACCCGCTTCAGCTAACGCTGTTGCAGCTGCACCAGTAGCAATATTTCCAACGATTACCTGTAGATCAGGGAATGTTGCCTTTACCAATTTCAATTTATCGATAACACCTTTTGAGTGACCATGAGCAGTATCTATCGTAATTACGTCCACACCAGCCTTTACTAAAGCTTCTACACGATCTAATGTATCAGGAGTGACTCCAACTGCCCCACCGACTAATAAACGTCCGTGCGTATCTTTAGCAGCATTAGGATAATGCTTGTATTTTTGAATATCTTTAAAAGTAATCAACCCTTTCAGGATACCTTCATGATTCACAACTGGAAGTTTTTCGATTTTATGGTCTTGCAAGATCTCTTCTGCTCTTACTAGATCGGTACCCTCAGGAGCGGTTACCAGATTATCTTTCGTCATCAATGAGGCGATCGGCTGACTCATGACTTTTTGGAAACGTAAGTCACGATTAGTCACGATTCCAACTAACCTACCCTCAACATCGATTACCGGAATACCACCAATTTTATGATCTTTCATAATTTTGAAAGCATCACCCACTGTTGCTGTTTCCAATAACGTAACCGGATCTTGGATCATGCCGCTTTCCGAACGCTTTACTTTACGTACTTCTGCCGCCTGCTCTGCGATCGTCATGTTTTTATGCAACATACCAATACCGCCCGCTTGTGCAATCGCAATCGCTAGATCAGCACCCGTCACCGTATCCATTGCCGCAGAAACTAATGGAATATTTAATTTGATTTTTTTTGTCAAGAAAGTACTTGTATCGACATCACGTGGTAAAACTTCAGAATAAGCTGGAATTAATAATACGTCGTCGTAGGTAAGTCCTTCTGCTACGAATTTTTGTGGATCTAATTGCATGGCAAATATGTATTGGGTTTTCTATTTGCCAGGCAAAATTAAGAATAATTCATGAAAAACGAAAATTATTTTGACTAATTACATTGAAATGATTAATATAACTTAAGCTTAACATAGCTGGCTAGATAAAATGATCACATTTTAAAAAGACAAACAAGATCTACCACAACATTTTTTCAACCTGATACCACTTCTACATAATTCTGTAGACCATCCATGGCTTTTTAATATCGTAATTATATAAGCGAGCAAATCGCTCATATTTTATGGTCTAGATCATCCATATCAAACGACCCTGTGTTTTTAGATGAATATTGCTCTATCTATAGCCGCACTCCAGGGATCCGCACCGCTGATCCTGTGTATTTATTAGGTATATCTATAGACTTCTTGTTGTGTTCCAATAACAATGGATCAATTTTTATAAAGAAAAAAAATGAATATAGTTGGTGACATCATGCCGATTATCGCAATGATCTTACCTCAAAAAAAACAACTTAATAACTCATTGTCAAAATATTACCTTAATCAAGATCGTTAACGGCATCCTTCAACATTCTTTTGCATTCCCTTATTTTTTCTTGTCCTCAATCTCTACTTACAACTTTTGGCAAGCTATTTGCACACTAAGTCTGAATTGAATTTAAAAACACATATTATGAAAAAAGTATTACTATCAATGGCTGCAGTTGCCATATTAGCATTAGGAGCACAAGAGGCTAAAGCTCAATCACCACAACGCGCGGCTATCGGTGTTGTATTTGATGGTACAGTAGGTGATTTATGGGGTGTTCAATACAAACAATCTATGGGTGGTGCAAATAATGGTCAAGCACAAATTATGTTTGATGACCATGTTGTTGCAGTTGGAGCTGATTACCAATATGCAAGACCATTCTCAGGCACTAACGGTTTAGGTTGGTATGCAGGTATTGGTGCACAGTTATCATTTATTGATGCTGGCGATAACCAAACTTGGGTAGCTTTACGTCCACAATTAGGTTTGGAATTTAAAATTCCTGCAGCACCTATCGGTCTTCACGCAGATTGGAAACCAGATTGGAGATTAAATCACGGTAATGATTTTGATGCATCCACTTTTTCTTTCGGTATTAAATATACATTAAGATAGGTAGAATTGCATGATGCATAAAAAAGCCTCCCCAAAAGGGAGGCTTTTTCTATTTAAAGTAAATAGCGTAACCTATTGATTGTAAATTAATCGCTTTTTATCATAAGCTTAATCAAATAAAGCTTTTCATTTTACAAAATTTTTATACCTTTGGCATTCTTGGAGAATTGTAATTTTCAAACAAGAATGAGTTATCAATTATATCATATAATATCAAACTAATACACTAAAAACAGACGATGCAAGGTAAAGGGCTGATTAAATTTTTGGTGATAGCGGTATCTATAGCATGTCTATACGCCCTATCATTCACTTTTGTAACCCGCAAAGTTGAGCGTGATGCTGAGAATTATGCACAAGGAGATATGGCACGTGAAAAATCGTACCTAGACTCTATCGCTGGCGAGGTTGTTTACAATTTAGGTTTTGCAAAATACACCTACAGAGAAGCTAAAGCACAAGAATTGGCTTTAGGACTGGATCTAAAAGGAGGTATGAACGTGACGATGGAAATCTCAATCGATGAGTTGATTCGTAACTTAGCAGATAATCCTAAAGACGAGAAATTCAATGCGGCACTTACAGCTGCAATTTCGAAAAGTAAAACAAGTCAAAAATCTCTAGTAAATTTATTCATTGAAGAATATAAAGCTACGGGTAGTACGACTCCACTCTCAACTTATTTCGCGACTAAAGATAATGCATCTTTAATCAAAGCGGGGGACTCTGATAGACAATTGGAATCTTTTTTACAAAAAGAAGCTGACAATGCTATCCAAAATTCATACAAAGTACTTCGTACACGTATTGATAAGTTTGGAGTTGCTTCTCCTAACATCCAGATTCAACAAGGTACAAACCGTATTTTAATTGAATTACCAGGTGTGAATGATGAGCAGCGTGTCCGTAAATTATTACAGGGATCGGCCAAGTTAGAGTTTTACGAAACTCACGCTAATCAGGAGGTGTATCCTTTGTTGGAAAACATCAACAAAACCTTATCTGCAACTTTAAAAAGTAGCTCCTACGGAGGATAAAGCAACAACAGATTCGACTAAAAAATCAGATGATTTATTGGCGAACTTAGGTGCAAATAAAAACACGAAAGATAGTGCTACGACAAAATTATCGCAAGATAACCCATTGTTTGATGTGTTGAGACCTGCTGTTTACATGGGCGAGAATCAACAAATGGCTTTGATGCCTGGAGCAATGGTGGGTAGTGCAGATCTAAAAGATACCGCAAAAGTAAATGCTTTTTTAAACAGACCTGAGGTTAAATCGATTATTCCAGGAAATTTAAAATTGCTATGGTCGGTAAAACCAGAAGCTAAAACACCCAATATCCTTTCTTTATATGCCATCAGACCTGCAGGTGCGGATAATGGCCCTGTTTTAACAGGTGACGTTATTACCAATGCTCGTGACGAATTTAATGAAAGAAACGAACCTGTTGTTTCCATGCAAATGAACAGCGAAGGTGCTCGTGAATGGAAAAAAATTACCGCTAAAGCAGCACAAGGTCACCAATCGATCGCTATCGTGCTTGATAATGTCGTATATTCAGCACCCGGTGTGAATGAAGAGATCGCTGGTGGTAATTCATCCATCTCAGGTTCATTTACCGTTGAAGACACAAAAGATTTAGCAAACGTATTAAAGGCTGGTCGTTTACCAACAACTGCTAAAATCGTTGAAGAGGCAATTGTAGGTCCAACTTTAGGACAGTCGGCAATTGATTCGGGTGTAAATTCAGCAGTGATCGGTATCGTATTGGTTCTTGTATTCATGATCGCCTATTACAATACTGCAGGTTTGGTAGCAAACGTTGCTGTTCTTGTAAACGTATTCTTTATCATGGGGGTATTAGCATCATTAAATGCTGTACTGACGTTACCTGGTATCGCGGGTATCGTATTGACAATGGGTACCGCGGTGGATGCCAACGTACTGATTTACGAACGTATACGTGAGGAATTAGCGGGCGGCAAGTCAATCCGTCAAGCTGTTGCCGATGGTTACAAACACGCATTACCTTCGATCTTAGATTCACAGATTACAACCTTCTTAGTTGGTTTAGTATTATTCTTCTTCGGAACAGGTCCGATTTTAGGATTTGCAACCACATTAATGGTGGGTATCATCACCTCATTATTCACCGGCATCTTCCTGACTCGTATTATTTTTGAGTGGATGTTGGAGCGTGACATGAAAATTAAAGTTTCCTTCCCTTGGTCTGCGAAAACATTGCAAAATGCCAATTTCCAATTCATCAAGAAAAGAAAAGGACTTTACATCGTTTCTATTGTTGTCGTTATCGCTTGTTTTGCATCGATCTTCATTAAAGGATTTAGTCAAGGGGTCGATTTCCAAGGAGGACGTACCTATACCATTCGTTACGACAAACCTGTAGATCTAGAAGCTGTACGTGAAAACTTAGATAATATCTTCCAAAAAACAACTGAGGTTAAAGTATTTGGAGCAGCAAACCAACTTCGTATCACCACGACTTATCATATTGATGAGACCTCTGACGAAGCAGATAAAGAAGTATTGACTAAATTGAATCAAGGATTATCTAAAGTAGATGCGAGCAACAAACATGAGATTCTTTCTTCTCAGAAAGTTGGACCGAGTATCGCTACAGATATGAAAGCAAGATCAATTTATGCCACTATCTTTGCCTTATTGATCATCGCAGTCTATATTTTAGTACGTTTCCGTAAATGGCAATATTCAGCAGGGGCTGCTATCGCAACCATTCATGATGCCATTATTGTATTGGGCTTGTTCTCTATTTTAGATGGTATCGTTCCATTTTCATTAGATATTGACCAGCATTTTATTGCCGCTATTTTAACGGTATTAGGGTATTCTGTCAATGATACAGTAGTTGTATTTGACCGTATCCGTGAAGATTTGAATAAACCAAATGCTTTAAATAAAGATTTTGGTGAAACGATCAACCACGCGATCAATACCACATTAAGTAGAACAGTGATTACGTCGTTGACTATTGTATTCGTATTAGCCGTATTATTCATTTTCGGTGGTGAAGTGATCAGAGGATTCTCTTTCGCTATCTTAATTGGTATTATTGTAGGTACTTATTCATCGATATTCTTAGCTGCACCAGCAGTATACGATTTGAGTAAAGGAAAACACTTGGCAGACGCTCCTAAAAAAGCTGAACCGGTGACTCCATAATTTAAATTTATCATAAATTGTAAAAGGCTTTCAGATATAACTGAAAGCCTTTTTTATTTTACAATATATTCACATAATACTTGTTGCACGAAGTATTTATTGATTATATTTGTTGTACTAAATATTAGTATACAAATATTTAAATGCAAGACGAAAAATTCAACCGATACTCTTTCATTTTAGAAAGAACAGCAAAAAAAGTAAAACAATTTGCACAAAATTCTTTTACTGAAAATGACTTTGACATCACGGTAGATCAATGGACCATCATGAAAACACTTTATGAAAATGATGATCTATTGCAAAAAGAACTCGCTGAAAAGTGTTGTAAAGATCAGCCTACCCTGACCCGTATTGTTGACCTATTAATAAAAAAAGGATTGACAGAACGTGTCATTCATCCCTCTGATCGCCGCAGTATCTATTTGCATTTGACAGATGAAGGTCGAAAAAAAGTAGAAGCCTACTCTCCAATCGTTGCAAACATCCGCATGAAGGCTTGGGAAAATTTAACCGATGATGACTTTACTGCATTCACGCGTATACTGGATAAAATTTATAACAACTTAAGTAATAAAATTTGATATGATTACAACGGACATTTGTATTATAGGAGCTGGACCAGTAGGTCTATTTGCTGTATTTGAAGCAGGTTTGTTAAAGATGAGATGTCATCTTATTGATGTTTTACCTCAAGTCGGTGGTCAGCTCTCCGAAATCTATCCACATAAGCCGATATACGATATACCGGGGTATCCCACGATACGAGCACAGGAACTGATTGACAATCAAATGAAACAAATCGAGCCATTCCATCCCACATTTACACTTGGAGAACGTGTGGAAGGTCTCGAAAAACAAGATGATGGTTCATATATCGTTATTAGCTCCGAAGGAACACGCATACATTGTCAAGTTGTCGTTATAGCAGGTGGTTTAGGATGTTTTGAGCCTCGTAAGCCCGAGTTGCCCCATTTAGCCCAATACGAAAGAAAAGGTGTTGATTATATGGTCAAAAATCCAGAGACTTATCGCGATAAAAAGATTATCATCGCCGGTGGTGGAGACTCTGCCTTAGACTGGGCGATCTATTTAGCTGATATCGCAAAAGAATTGACATTAATACATCGCAGTGATTCTTTCCGAGGAGCACCAGACTCTGCCGACAAGGTTTTCGAGCTTGCTCAAAAAGGAGCGATCAATCTGTTATTGTCCCACAATCTGGCAGATGTGCATGGCTCAGATCGTCTATCGCATGTAATCGCGATCAATAAACAGAAAGAAGAAGTCCGCATGGAGGCCGATTATTTTATACCGTTATTTGGTTTAACACCAAAACTGGGACCGATTGCGGACTGGGGTCTACAGATTGAAAAAAATGCGATTGAGGTCAATACATATGATTACTCAACCAATATCGAACGTATCTATGCCATTGGAGATATCAATACCTATCCAGGTAAATTAAAATTGATTTTATGCGGATACCATGAAGCGGCATTAATGGCACAAAGTGCTTTTAAATATGTGTATCCCGAACAAAAACTAAGTTTCAAATATACCACTGTAAATGGCATCAATACTTTTTAGTTATGGACAATATTATTGAAATAGAAATTGAAGATCGGGATGGTACCGTTCAAAAAATTGAAGTTCCTACAGATGTCAACTTATCTTTAATGGAATTGTTAAAAGCATCCGAGTATGAGGTGTTAGCCACTTGTGGAGGAATGGCTCTTTGCGCCACCTGCCATGTACAGATCAAATCAGGAGGAGAACATTTATCAGAACCCCAAGACCAGGAGCTCGATATGCTAGATACTTTACCAGATGCCGACGACGATAGCCGACTCGCTTGCCAACTGAGATTAACCAACGAAAATGAAGGCTTAAGTATTAAAATAAAAGGCGCATTACAATAAGAAATTATTCAAAGTGTACTTTTTACACCCAATTTTTAAAATATCCACGCAAACAGAATTAATGAACTATGCAATTAATTCTGTTTGCAAGACACTGATTAACAAGTAGTAATAAAATAAACAAAATAAAAAAACAGCTTGTTCTCCATAAATATGACAATAAAAAGCAAGTATATATAAAGATATTTTAGTTTTTTGAATGAAAAATTAAGATATTTGCAGAAGGATTACACGTTTCCGAATATTTTATATAAATTTCAAATAATATGCTAAGCAATCGTTCAGATAGAAAATTCCCAAGAGTGGTCATTATTGGTGCTGGTTTTGGTGGAATTGAAGTTGCTAAAAAGTTAAAAAATAAGGAAGTAGAAGTACTATTATTAGATCGAAATAATTTTCATACTTTCCAACCCTTAATGTATCAAGTAGCTACAGGTACATTGTCTGCAGATTCGATCTCATTCCCTATCCGTAAGATGTTCAAATCTCAGGAGAATTTTAGTTTCCGAATTGCAGAAGTCAATCATATCGATGCGATCAACAAAACGGTTCAAACCAATATTGGTGATTTTGAATATGATTTTTTAGTCGTTGCCACAGGAGCTACGACCAATTTCTTTGGTAATCAGCAAATCGCAAAATATGCCTTACCGATGAAAAGCATTCAGGAAGCATTGAATATCCGTAGCTATGTGTTACAAAATCTGGAAAAAGCAGTTCAAATTTCAAATCCAGAGGAGCGTAAACCATTTTTAAACTTTGTCATTGTCGGTGGAGGTCCCACAGGTGTTGAGCTTTCCGGTGCAATTGCTGAGATCAGAAATAACATCTTAGAAAAAGATTATCCCGAATTACGCAAAGAAGAAATGAACGTTTACTTGGTCGAAGGCCAAAGTAAAGTTTTAGCTAATTTGTCTGAAAAATCTTCCGAAGATTCGGAAAAATACCTAAAAGCATTAGGTGTTAAAATATTATTAAATGTTTCTGTAACAGGATTTGATGGCACTGCAATCTCTTTTGGTGATGGTAGCGCGATCGAGACAAAGACAGTGATCTGGGGTGCTGGAGTTGCAGGTCAATTTCCAGAAGGCTTCAAAAAAGAAAATATCCAACGTGGTAATCGTATCCAGACAGATGATCAATGCCGTGTCTTAGATATGGAAAATGTTTATGCAATTGGCGACGTATCCGCATTTATTACCGATGATCTACCTCGTGGATTGCCAGGTGTAGCCCCTGTAGCACAGCAACAAGGTAAATACGTTGCACAGCACATTAGCAATGTGATGGGCCAACGTTCAAATGAGAAATTCTCCTACTTCGACAAAGGTTCCATGGCGACTATTGGCCGTGCCAAAGCGGTGGTGGATATGGGTAAAATCCATTTTAACGGATTCTTCGGCTGGATCGTTTGGATGTTTGTTCACTTAATGTCTATTTTTGGTTTTAGAAACAAAGTCATTACCTTTATCAACTGGACAGTGAAATTTTTCACTAAAAACTCAGGTGTTCGATTAATCTTTTACAAGTACAATCAACCTGCTCCAGAAGTAAAAAACGATAATCAAGTCATAGAAAACAACTAAAATGGATAACAAGACAATTGCTAAAAAATTCAAATTATGTAGCCAGCTGATGGAATTGCATAATGAAAATCCTTTCCGAATAAAAGCAATTGCCAGTGCATCCTTTAAGTTAGATAAGCTACCCTTTCTGCTTGAAACCGCTTCTTTAGAAGAGATCAGCAGCCAACCCGGAATCGGAAAAAGCACGGCAGAAAAGGTTAAAAAATTAGCCGAAACTGGCTCATTCGATGAGTTAGATGCGATGTTAAGCATTACCCCAGAAGGAATTCTGGAAATGCTTAACATAAAAGGCTTAGGTCCCAAAAAAATACAAATTATCTGGACAGACCTTCAGATTGAGAGTGTGGGTGAGCTTTTATATGCCTGCAACGAAAATCGACTGATAGAAGCCAAAGGTTTTGGACTGAAAACACAAGAGGATATTAAAAAATCCATTGAATTTTCCATATCCAACCAAGGATGGTTTTTATATGCAAGAGTGCTGAAGAGTGCAGAAGCCGTCATTACAGCACTTGAAAACAGCCTATCTCCTGCCCTCATTTCCTTTACTGGAGAATTCCGTAGAAAATGTGAAGTATTAAGTTCGGTCGATATCCTATTAAGCGCAGATCGAGATAGCACCTTGGCCTATCTACATGCGCATTATCCTGATCAGGTAAATGAAGAGCTGGAGTATATCTCATTCCGAGATGAACTTGGGTTTTCCTTTCACCTCTACCTCTCCACAACAACAGAATTTTACCAACATCTGATCTTAACTACAGGTTCCAAAAAACACTTGGAACTATTAGATGAAAAGTTGATAACGGCTTTAAATTCGGAAGAAGAGCTCTATGCGGTACAAGGCTTGGATTATATTGAACCCGAACTTCGAGAAGGTCTGGATGAGGTGTTTTTGGCCAAAAACCATCAACTACCCAGATTGATCAATTTCGATGATCTGAAAGGCACTTTGCATAACCACTCTACCTACAGCGACGGGGTACATACCTTAGCTGAAATGGCTCGTTACGCGAAAGAAGAATTAGGGCTTAGCTATTTCGGAATCTGTGACCACTCCAAAACTGCTGTATATGCCAATGGTCTGCCGATAGACCGTGTACAAAAACAATGGGAAGAAATTGATCAGCTCAATCAGCAACTGGCGCCCTTTAAAATATTTAAAGGCATTGAGTCCGATATTTTAGCCGATGGTTCCTTAGATTATCCCGATGAGATTCTTGCCGGTTTTGATTTTGTCGTCGCTTCTGTCCACTCCAATCTCAAAATGGACGAAGAAAAAGCAACCGCCCGTTTGTTAAAAGCCATAGAAAATCCCTATACCACGATATTGGGACATCCTACCGGACGCCTTTTATTAAGCAGATCAGGCTATCCATTGGATTATAAAAAAATAATTGATGCCTGTGCTGCCCACAACGTTGTGATTGAAATCAATGCCAATCCATTACGCCTGGATTTAGATTGGCGATGGCATCGCTATGCCTTAGAAAAAGGCGTACTATTATCCATCAATCCAGATGCGCACCGTACCGAAGGTTTATTGGATATGCATTATGGAATATTTGTGGCAAGAAAAGGTGGATTAAGCGCCAAAAACTGTCTTAATAGCTTTACTTTAGCCGAAATTGAAAGCTTTTTTAACAAAAAAAGATAGACGATACCTAGGTTTAAAAAGTGTTCGTATTTTTTAAACTAGGTAAATTCTCTTATATTTAACGTTTATATCAATATCAAAAGCGTTGAAAAATCTATTCTATTTAATTGCACTATTTTTTTTCTATCCTTGTCTAGTCAACGGGCAATTATTATCAAACAAAACTGAATTTTCTCGTAAAGATTCTTTAAGAGGCCAATTGACCCCTTTAAGGACCTGCTATGATGTCACCTATTATCACCTCGATGTTGATGTCGACATCCCCACACGAAGCATTTCTGGCAGCAATCTCATTAAATTTAAAACCATACAGGATTTCAATCGCATACAGATTGATCTCTTTGATAATATGGCCATTGAAAAAATTATTTATCGGGGCAAAAAGTTAAGGTATTCCCGCGAATTTAATGCCGTGTTTATCGATTTCCCTATGCCCATAAAAGCCAATACCTTAGATTCTATCCAAGTATATTTCTCGGGCACGCCACATCAAGCCAATCGTGCCCCATGGGACGGCGGATTTGATTGGAAGAAAGACAGCAATAATAAGCCTTGGGTAGCGAGCGCAAACCAAGGTATTGGAGCGAGTCTATGGTGGCCCAATAAAGATCATCAGTCGGATGAACCGGATAGCGTGTTGATCTCGGTAACAGTACCCAAAGGACTGATGAATATCTCTAATGGTCGATTACGAAATATGGAAAGCATCGGTAAGAAAAAATCTAAATTCAACTGGTTTGTTTCCAACCCCATTAACAATTACAATATCGCCATCAATATCGGTGACTATGTTCATTTTCAAGATAGCTATCAGGGCGAAAAGGGAAAATTGGATATCGATTATTATGTATTGCGCGAAAATATAGATCGGGCAAAACCGCATTTTGAGGCCAATGTAAAACCGATGTTAAAAGCATTTGAATACTGGTTTGGCCCCTACCCTTTTTATGAAGACAGCTTCAAACTGATCGAAACATCGCACCTCGGCATGGAGCACCAAAGCGGCATTGCCTACGGCAACCGATTTTTGAATGGTTATCTGGGCAGAGATGGTTCGGGTACAGGATGGGGGTTGAAATGGGATTTTATCATTATCCATGAAGCTGGGCACGAGTGGTTTGGCAATAATATAACAGCAGCAGATATTGCTGATATGTGGATTCATGAAAGTTTCACCAATTATTCCGAATCCCTGTATATCGATTATTATTTCGGTAAAAAAGCGGGGCAGCAATATATTTATGGCAATCGAAGAGCCATTCAAAATGATAAACCCATACAAGGTCAATATCATGTCAATAACGAAGGCTCCGGAGATATGTACAATAAAGGCGGTGTCCTGCACAACATGATTAGAACCATCATAGCAGATGATGATAAATGGCGAGCTATTCTGAGAGGATTAAACGCTAAGTTTTATCATCAACAAGTTAATTATGATGATATTGTGCATTACATCAATCAAGAATCGGGTATAAATTTCAGTTCTATTTTTGAGCAATATGTCAAGACTACTTCCATTCCTGTGCTGTACATTTCAGAGACAAAAGATGGAAAAGTTCAAGCTAAATGGAAAAATACAGTCGCCAATTTTCAGATGCCGATCTATATCGGGACTTCAGATAATACTTTAAAAGCAATTAATATCACTAACGACGATCAAACATTAGATATTCCCAATCTAACAAAAAAAAATGTAAAGATTGACACTTTTAATTACTACATTGACGTACAGAAAAATTAATTTCGAAGTAAAAACATAAGAAAATGCCTTATTAAACGTTTACTTGTTATCATCTTACAGCTCCTCAAAAGAGTTCTAATTTATCAATAAAAAAAATCAAGACTTACCTTCAAAAACTAATAATTTTTAGTAGGTTTGCATATTCATAAAAAGTAGTTTACAATACAGCAAATGGGTTTATTTAACTGGTTTACACAAGAAGTTGCCATCGATTTAGGTACCGCAAATACCTTAATCATTTATAATGACAAAGTAGTAGTTGATGAACCTTCAATTGTGGCTTTTGATCGTACGACAAACAAAGTAATTGCAATCGGACGTCAGGCAATGCAAATGGAGGGAAAGACACACGATAATATAAAAACAGTACGTCCGCTTCGTGATGGTGTTATTGCAGATTTTACAGCCGCAGAGCACTTGATTCGCGGAATGGTAAAATTGGTCAATAATGGAAAAAGCTGGTTCTTTCCTTCTCTAAGAATGGTGGTCTGTATCCCCTCAGGAATTACTGAAGTAGAGAAACGTGCCGTACGCGATTCTGCAGAAATTGCAGGAGCAAAAGAAGTATATCTGATCCACGAACCGATGGCAGCCGCAGTAGGTATTGGGATTGATGTGGAAGAGCCCATGGGTAACATGATTATTGATATCGGTGGTGGAACCACAGAGATTGCCGTGATTGCCCTTTCCGGTATTGTTTGTGACCAGTCGATCCGCGTTGCAGGAGATAACTTCGATTCTGATATCGTACAATATATCCGTAGACAGCACAATATCATGATCGGTGAGCGTACAGCTGAGAAGATTAAAATCGAAGTTGGAGCCGCACTTCCAGAATTGCAAGATCCACCTGAAGATTTCGCCGTTCAAGGTCGTGATCTGATGACTGGTATCCCCAAACAAATTACAGTTTCCTATACAGAAATTGCCCATTGTTTAGATAAATCCATTTCGAAAATTGAAGAAGCAATTTTAAAAGCTTTAGAAATCACTCCTCCGGAATTGTCCGCAGATATTTACCAGACAGGTATTTACCTGACAGGTGGTGGAGCACTTTTAAGAGGATTAGATCGTAGAATTCAAGCCAAAACAAAATTACCAGTTCATATTGCAGAAGATCCTCTTCGTGCAGTAGTCCGCGGTACAGGCATCGCATTAAAGAATATCGGAAGATTTAAATTCTTAATGCAATCATAATTGCCACAACATAAAATTTTATATGCGATATAGTTGATTTTTCACTATATCGCTTCTTTATTAAATAGCAAAGTAATAATTAATAAACAATGAGAAACCTCTGGTTATTTCTGAGACGTTATAACGCATTTTTTTGGTTTATCCTATTTTTTGGATTTTCAGTGTTTCTGGTTGTTACTAACAATACTTTCCAGCGTGCTAGTGCGCTCAATTCATCCAATCATATTATTGGGCATATCTATGAAAAAGTAAATTCATGGAAAAGCTACTTATCACTTACCGAAACCAATGATCAATTGGTCAAAGAAAATGCAAGTCTAAGAACGCAGCTGGAGAATTACTTAACCACAGATACCGTCGCGATGGCAAAAAGCCCTGTTATTGACAGTAGCGAATTTGGTCGATATGAATTTATCATTGCAAGTGTAACGAACAATAGTATTCATCAAAAAAGCAATTACCTGACTATCAACAAAGGTTCCCTAGCCGGCATCGAAAAAGGAATGGGTGTACTGGCTCCAAATGGCGTAGTCGGCATTGTGCTCAATGTGACCCCACACTTTTCAACAGTACAGTCACTCTTACATCCGGACACCAAAATATCTGTAACATTAGCCAACACCGAGGTGTTTGGTTCTTTGGTGTGGGGAAGTAATGTCGATTATCGTTTTGCAATGGTCAAAGAAATCCCCAATCATGTCAAAGTGAAGACAGCTGAAAAAGTTTATACATCAGGCTATTCGGGGCACTTTCCAAAAGGCATTCTTGTTGGAGCTGTGGTCGAGACTGGAATATCATCAGGAGATTCTTTTCTGGATTTACGCATCCTGTTAAGTACCAATTTCTCCAACCTACACCATGTCTACGTAGTAAAAGATTTATTTGCAAAAGAATTAAAACAATTAGAAGAAACGAATCAGGATAATGGCTAGAATATTACTATTTAATATCATTCGATTTTTGGTACTTATTGCCATGCAAGTATTTTTATTCAAAAATATAGGCTATTATAATCTGGCAAGCCCTTTCCCGTACATTCTATTTATTTTTTTGCTTCCTACTGGAATATCCAATTTTCTACTCTTTACAATTGCATTTTTAACGGGTTTGACAGTTGATGCTTTTTATGATACACTTGGTGTCAATGCCGCAGCTTGTGTAGCACTGGCAGCTTATCGGGTATTCTTCATGAAAATTACGATTGAAAATGATATGGATACATTCATTACCCCATTATTGGGTGAAATGAATTTTAAATGGTTCCTATCCTATACCTTTTTTGGAACACTGATTCACCACTTTGTTCTGGTTTTATTAGAAACATTTAGTTTCAAACAGTTTCAATACACATTAGCAACTATTGGTTTAAGTTGTATCTTTACAATGGCTATTCTGCTCATTTTCAGTTTTCTTTTCTATAAAAGAAAGAGCAGAATTTAAGAGTTCCATTGCTAAACAAAGGATAAAGAGTCTATGAACAGTTTTTTCGCACGTAAATTTGTCATTCAAGGCATTATTATTAGTATTGCATTATTAATAATCGCTCGACTATTTTATCTCCAGATCATTGACGATTCTTACATTCATTCGGCCAATAGCAATGTTATGCGTAAGGTTGTTGTCTATCCGGCTCGCGGAGTTATTTTAGATCGTACCGGACAAGTTCTGGTGCAAAATGAACCCGTATATGACCTCATGGTTACGCCGAGAGAAGCAAAAGATATAGATACGGCATTATTATGTCAACTCATCGAAATTGATAAGGAAGGTTTTATTAAACGCATGGATAAAGCACGAGCCCATTCGCCTTATCGTGCTTCTATATTTGAAAAACAATTATCTTCCCGTACCTATGCACATTTGCAAGAATACCTCTACCGCTTTAGAGGATTTTATGTGCAAAATAGAACCGTCCGTAGTTATCCGGATAGTATTGCTGCCCAGTTTTTGGGTTATGTCAATGAAGTAACAGAAAAAGATATTGAAAAATCAAACGGTTTTTACCGTCCTGGAGATTATATAGGCAGAAGTGGTGTCGAGCGCTCGTATGAAGACCTCTTAAGAGGAAAAAGAGGCGTCAAAAATCTGATGGTCGATGCGCTCAATAGACCCAAAGGCGTATTTATGGAGGGCCGGTACGATACCTTAGCTGTTTCGGGAGAAGGATTGGTTTCTTCATTGGACAAAGAACTGCAGATCTTGGGTGAGAAACTGATGAAAAATAAGTTAGGATCCATTGTGGCCATAGAACCTTCAACGGGTGAAGTCCTTACCTATGTCAGCAGCCCAAGTTACAACCCGAATGATATGGTGGGGCGTGAAACAGGCAATAATTACATGAAATTATTAAACGATGAAAGTAAACCTTTATTTAATCGTCCTATTCAGGCATCCTACCCTCCTGGGTCCGTATTTAAAGTCGTCGCTGCCCTAACGGCTCAACAGGCTGGCGTGATTGATGAAAACACCACGTTCTTTTGTCCTCACGGTTATAGCTATGGCGGCGGAAGAGGTTTTATGCGTTGTACCCATTACCACGGAGCGACTTCTTTGATCAGATCCATACAAGTGTCTTGTAATACCTATTATGGGTATACTTACGCTAAAATGATAGATTCCAGAGGTTTATCAGGACCAAAGGCTTACGATCTTTGGTATGAAGCCATTTCCAAATTTGGTATCGGTCATCGCTTAGGCATTGATTTACCGGGAGAAAACGCAGGTTTGTTATATAAATCTGATCATTTCACTAAAAGCTACAGAAATGACAAATGGCGTTCGGCATTTAATATCTCCCTATCCATCGGCCAAGGTGAAATGGGTGTCACTCCTCTTCAAATGGCCAATATCATGGCTATTGTAGCCAACAGAGGGTTTTATTACCGTCCGCATCTCATTAAAGCTATCGGGGATAAAAAGATCGTCAAAAAAGAGTTTACAGAAAAAATATCAGCAGGCGTCGATGCTAAATATTATACGCCGGTAATCGAAGGATTGAGCCGAGCTGTCAACATGGGCGAGGGAACTGCTTTTGCCAATCGAATTGCAGGTCTTGAAATGTGTGGAAAGACAGGGACAGCACAAAACCCACATGGTAAAGATCACGCTGTATTTTTCGCTTTCGCTCCACGCGATAATCCTAAAATAGCCATTGCGGTATTTGTTGAAAATGCAGGCTATGGTGGTGTATGGGCAGGCCCCATCGCCAGTATGATGGTTGAAAAATACATCAAGGATACCATTACGATGCCGAAACATATACAAGACCGTATTTACAATGCTAATTTTATGCCTGCTCCAAAAGCAGATCCTAAAAAAGCGGAAATAAAAAAAACAACGGATTCAACTAAATCCAAAAAAGATACCACAAAAAGTGTCAACCGCATTGCTGCAGTAACAACAAGGGAGACAATCGTTCATCATAGTGCCGTAAATAGAAGTCATGAATAACCAAAAAAACAGTTTTTTCGGAAAAATAGACTGGTTAACCATTTCGCTCTGGTTGGCTTTATGTTTGATCGGTTGGTTCAATATTCATGCAGCAGTATATGATCCAGAAAATCCGGGCTTGTTTAATATGGCCACCAACTATGGTAAGCAATCCATGTATATTGCTTCTGCATTGATCATTGGCATTACCATATTAATTATAGATGCCAAATTTTTCAGTTCTGCATCTCCAGTTATCTATGCAGTAGTTGTTTTACTCCTAATTGCCGTACTGGTCATCGGTAGAAATGTTGGAGGAAATCAAGCATGGATCCCTATCGGGAGTTTCAGGCTTCAACCCTCCGAATTTGGAAAACTAGCGACCTGTCTATTGCTGGCCAATTATTTGAGTTCTCAGAGCAATAAAAATCCAAATATGCATACGTTAGCCATTGGTGCTGGTATTGTATTATTTCCGGTATTCCTGGTTATGCTCCAGCCCGATACAGGTTCTGCCCTCGCCTTCTTTTCCCTTATCTTTGTATTCTATCGCGAAGGATATGTCAATAACAGTTTGCTTATTTTCGGAGGCCTGTGTATTGTGTTGTTTGTCATGGCGCTTTTGGTCAATGCCTGGATCTTAATTGGCATACTCGCTGTACTGGCAGGATTCTTTATGTGGACATTTAGAAAAAAGCGGAAAAACTTAATCAATATCGGGATTATTTTTGCTGCGTCTGCGGTATTTATATTATCCGTGGATCTGGTCTATAATCATGTTTTACAGTCACATCAAAGAAATCGTATCGATATCATCCTGGGAAAAATGGATGATCCAAGAGGACAGGGTTATAATTTAAATCAATCTAAGATAGCAATTGGTTCCGGTCAGCTTTGGGGAAAAGGATATCTGCAAGGTACACAGACCAAATATAACTTCGTTCCCGAGCAGAGTACTGATTTTATTTTCTGTACGGTGGGCGAGGAATGGGGATTTGTAGGCTCCTTATTTCTGATCGGCATTTATCTGACATTGTTGCTCCGCATCATTCATATTGCAGAACGACAGCGTTCGGCCTTTGCCCGTATTTATGCATATGGTGTGGCTTCCATCCTCTTTTTCCACTTCTTTATCAATATCGGCATGACCATCGGGATAGTACCTGTTATTGGTATTCCTTTACCGTTCATTAGCTATGGAGGATCGTCCTTATGGAGTTTCACCATCTTGCTCTTCATTATGCTAAAATTTGATTCCAATAGAAAAGGAGTCGTTTAAAACCACTCCTTTTCTATTGGATTAAAAGCGTTCCAAGACCAATTTTATGGCGCGATCGACTACTTTTTCGGGTTCAGCACTAAAATGTCCCGCCACTCGGCTCGCTAAAATGGCATTAATGGATAAGGCATGATGTCCAAACATACGCGACAACGCATAGATTCCTGCGGTCTCCATTTCTAAATTTGTAATCCGTAAATCTTCAGACTGGAATGTATTTGCCAATTGAATTAAATTGGGAAAGGTATTTTCCGAACGTACATTCCGCCCCTGAGGTGCATAAAATCCCGGAGCGGTCATCGTCACACCTTGAGGTAAATCATGCGCATACTGCGCTAATAAAGATGCGCTGGCCTCTGCAACATAAGGTTTGAGGTATAAATTAGGAAAAGCATCCCATACGGCCTTTTCCAGTTTTTTCTCCGAAGCCGAATAAGGTTTGATATAATATTGCATAAGCGCATCAAAACCTACCCCAAACGAAGAAGCCAAAATTGTTCCCATCTCAATATCCGACTGAACGGCACCAGAAGTTCCGATCCGAATAATATTTAGACTGGTTAATTTTGATTTCAATCCTTTAGAAACAAAATCTATATTGACCAAGGCATCGAGCTCATTAAAGACAATGTCAATATTATCGGTCCCTATCCCTGTCGAGATCACAGAAATACGTTTATGACCAATATATCCGGTATGGGTGATAAACTCCCGCTTCCCTTTTTGCAATTCGATACGGTCAAAATACTGAGATACTTTCGCCACACGATCGGGATCGCCGACTGTAATAATCGTATCGGCAATGTCTTCCGGCATCAGATTGAGGTGGTAGATACTACCATCTTTGTTCAATATTAATTCTGAATCATTTATCATATCGTTCGCAAATAAGAGAGTTTACAATTTTCAATTTTATCAAAACGTGAAACGACCGAATTGACCTGCATTTTTCGCACTTCCACCTCCATATAACAGGTATTATCAAAAACTTGTTTACTGATATCGATATTTTCTTCTTTGACCACACGCATCACATCATTCATCGCTAAATAATCGAACTCAATCTTATAAATATCGTTGACTGTTTTCTCTACAATTTCGGCCACGGACAAGACCTCCTGTGTCGCTGTTTTATAAGCATTGATCAAACCAGGTACCCCCAAGAGTGTTCCTCCAAAATAACGGACGACCACCACAATAATATTGGTTACATCCTGTGAGAGCAGCACATTTAAAATAGGCCTGCCTGCTGTCCCCGAAGGTTCACCATCATCATTCAATCGAAAGACCGTACGATCCGGGCTCATCCGGTATGCCCAGCAATGGTGGCGCGCCTTAGGATGCAGCGCTTTCAACTCCACAATAATTTCCTTGAGCTGCTCTTCATGGGTGAAAGGATATGCATAAGCAATAAATTTACTTCCCTTATCCCGAAATATTCCCTCTGTACTTTTTTCAATAGTACGATATGTATCTTCAAATAAACTCACAAATATGTTATAATTAAAACCGATATAATAGCCAGTGCCAAACCAATTTTATTGATCACACTTAGCCTTTCTTTAAATAATAAAACACCGACTACCGCTCCTACTGAAATCACGCCAATATTCATACCTGTAAATACAATAGAAGGATTTTCTGGAATTGCGCGGTGTGCTTTCATATAAAATAAAATATTCCCAAAGTTGAAAAAACCGAGTACAATTCCCAAAACCAGAGATTTAACAGAAAATGCTTGCTTTTCAACTGCCAAAAAATAAATCATGAATAAAAAGGCGACAAACATCGCGATTAGAAACACCATAAACATCGCCGTAATATAAGGTACAGATTGATGAAGCGCGATCTGTTTAAAAAGAATATCGATAACACCCATCCCAACAAAAACAAGTAAAGGATAGGCTATACTTCCCACTTTATTCCTTTGCTTTACATTCCCCTTTTGCCAGCCAATGGAACAGACAATGGCTGCTAAACCGACTAAAATACCGATTCCTTTATTCCACGAAATCACTTCAGAAAAAAGAATAAAAGAAGCCATTAAAGGAATAAACAAAGACAGCCGCTGTGCGATCTCTGCCTTGACCAATCCTGTATACTGAATAGTCAGTGCTATAAAAATAAAAAGAGTCGGCAATAAAATCGCTAGAGGAATATACAACTGCCAAGGCATCTGCTCGACGTGAATATCTGCGAGCCTGGGTTGCAACACAAAATACGTCAGTATTGCTGCTACCGGATAGTTCCAGACAATCATTTGCTTTGTACTGATCTGCTGGAGTTTTGCATACTTGAGCAGTACGGCAACAGCAACACTACACAGAACACTTAAAAGGACAAAAATCATAAATTCTTATATTTCCAAAGCCCCATTTCCTGTATTCGGGCCTTTTGTTCCAATTTTACGAAATATTCCGCATATTTCACATTAGGCGGCACCGTATACGTCACCGCATAACCTTTTTTCACCAGATCAGCATTGACAAATGTGCGATTGACATACACATAAGCAAGCCATCTGCCGTATTGATCCTTTTTACCCACGTCAAATACCAATTGGACAGTTTTTTGATCAATCAGTTTTTTAAGGTATGCTTTTGACTCTTGACCATAGTAGCCTACGGGCTTTTTTCTCGTTTTACGTGTTTCAGGAGCATCTACACCAATTAAACGAACTTTTACATCCTGATGCTGCCGATCGACAATGACAAAAGTGTCGCCATCGATGACTCTTTTTACTTTAAAATAGCGGGGATCATCCTTAACGCTTCCGATTACGAAGCTGTATGAAAAGATAAAAATTAGGAAATGAGCGATTATGAGCTTAAACATTGTTGTATAAATTGCGATATATAGTAGACAAAAATACGAATTATGATAACAATTTTTGACTTAAAACAGATATAATAACCTTAAAAATATACCATTTTTAATGGTAAAAACAACTAAAAAATTAATAAAAAATGCCATATAAAAATGGTAAAAATAATGTTTTTTAAAGGTTAAAAAACCATCGATAATGTGTTTAAATATATTTAAACACATTATTTAACAAAATAAATGATTAAAAAATTAACCTAAAATTCGATTAAAATAAAACGTATTTTTATATCAAAAATTGAATAAAATAAATAGATGAAAAATATTTGTTTTTTCTCTTGTATTATTAAAAAACATGCGTATATTTGAAACATCGAAACGAACAAATAATGAAAATGACGACTACATATTTTTTTAATTACTTTTATTTTAGACAATAAGAGCTGGAACGAATTTGTAATCATCACAAGATATTAAAAAGCAAAAGTTCCGGTCAACAATCGGAACTTTTGCTTTTTCTAAGAACATATAAAACAGACAATGGGTTTAAAAATTGCAATACAGGGAGTAAAAGCTTCCTTTCATGAGGAAGCATCACTGAAGTATTTTGGTGAAGACATCGAAACGATAGAATGCGATACTTTCAAAAAGACCTGCGAATTATTAAAGCAGAAAAAAGTTGATTATGTTGTCATGGCCATTGAAAATTCAATTGCAGGAAGCATATTGCCCAATTATAATCTGTTAAGAGATTATAAATTCAATATTGTGGGTGAAATTGCTTTAAGTATTCATCAAAATTTACTAGCCCTACCCGGCGTTAAACTTGCTGACATCAAATTTATCGAGTCACATCAAATGGCTATTCGTCAATGCGAAGAGTTCTTACAAGAATTGCCAGATGTAAAGATTTCAGAAAGTTCAGATACTGCCGCTTCGGCAGCCAAAGTAGCCAATCAAAAATTGACCGATACAGCTGCTATTGCAGGTACTCTTGCCGCAAAAACATATGGCCTCAATATATTAGAAGCCAAGATTGAAACCAACAAAAAGAATAGTACCCGATTTTTGGTATTATCCAATGATGTAGAGGAGCAGGCCAATGCCAATAAAGCATCATTATCTTTTCAGACGGGCAATTCAGTAGGGTCTTTAGCCTCTATTCTACAATGCTTTGCTGATCAAAATATTAATCTGAGCAAGATTCAGTCCATGCCTGTCATCGGGAAAAGAAACGAATATGATTTTTTCGTTGATGTCGAATGGAAAAAACAGTCGGATTATGATGCCGCTATCCGTAAAGTATTAAAACATAGTATCAATTTTAATATTATGGGCGAATATGTCAAAAATGACCGCATCTAAATCGTAAATAAATTAAAAAAGTAAAACTCAAAATAGCGCTGAAACCATCATCATCAAAAGCTCTCGAAAAGTAAGAAATAATGATTATGATCGTTTCATAACCACTCAAAAATAAAATTACATAGCAATGAAAAACACATTAGATATCGTCCCTTTAAAATCTTGGTTAGATACAGGAGACAAGCCATTAATTATCGCAGGCCCTTGTAGTGCTGAAACAGAAGATCAATTGGTATCAACAGCACATTTATTAGCAAATACCGGTAAAGTAAACATTTTACGTGCAGGTATATGGAAACCACGTACTCGTCCAGGAGAATTTGAAGGTATTGGTTCTATTGGTTTAGAATGGTTGAAAAGAGCAAAAGCTGAAACTGGTCTATTGACAGCAACAGAAGTAGCGACTGCCAAGCACGTAGAAGAAGCTTTAGCTGCTGGTGTAGATGTATTATGGATCGGTGCACGTTCTACGGCAAATCCTTTTACAGTTCAAGAAATCGCTGATGCATTAGTTGGAGTTGATATCCCTGTATTTGTTAAAAACCCAGTCAACCCTGATTTATCATTATGGTTTGGTGCTTTAGAGCGTATCAACCGTGCGGGGATCAAAAGATTAGGTGCTATTCACAGAGGCTTCTCATCTTACGAAAAATCGGCTTTCCGTAATGAACCGATGTGGGATCTTGCCATCCAGTTAAAATCTTTATGCCCAGATTTACCTATTATCAATGACCCAAGTCACATCTGTGGTAACCGTGAACTGTTGCCATACATTTCTCAAAAAGCAATGGATATGGACTTACAAGGTTTGATTATTGAATCGCATATCGATCCTTCAGTAGCTTGGACTGATGCCAAACAACAAGTAACACCAGCTGCTCTTGCTGATTTGATCGATCATTTAAACTTACGTAAAGCAGATTCAGACAATCCAGCTTTTGAAGATAAACTTGCAGAGTTGCGTACCAATATTGATAAATTAGATGATCTCATCATTCAAAAAATTGGTGAACGTATGAAAATCGCTGAAAAAATCGGTGAATATAAACGTGATAATAGTGTCACGATCCTACAAGTAAACCGTTGGGATGAAATCGTTCAAAAACGTACCCAGCTTGCTGAGGCATTAACGTTGAGCAATGATTTTGCAGTAAAGTTCTTAGAATTACTACACAACGAATCGATTCGTAAGCAAAATGCAATTATGAATACTCAACCTACTGCGGAGGCATAATGAGTCAACAGGTGATTACACTTACTCACCCATCCAAAAGTATTAATGGTACGGTTCAACTAACTGGTTCAAAATCAGAAAGCAACCGTGCCCTTATTATTCAAGCATTGGGAAAAGGGAAAGTACAAATAGAAAATCTTTCGCAGGCTTTTGATACGGTCACATTAAGAGAGGCGCTTCAAACCGCTGCTCATGCAACATCTGGTGTAACTAAAATCGATATTGGCCCTGCAGGAACAGCGATGCGTTTCTTGACGGCTTACCTCAATTTGATCAAAGGAAATTTTATTCTAACAGGTTCCGAACGCATGCAGCAAAGACCCATTGGAATTTTGGTAGATGCGTTAAAAACCATTGGTGCTGATGTCCACTATGAAGCAAAATCAGGCTTCCCTCCTCTTAAAATAGAAGGTGGCATGTTTCAAGGTAAGGATAAAATTGCGATCAAAGGAAATATCAGTAGTCAATACCTATCGGCTTTACTACTCATCGCAGCATCCTTGAAAAAAGGTCTAACGCTAGAAATTGAAGGCGAGCTGACTTCAAGACCTTATGTGACGATGACCTTAAATATGCTCAAAGAAGTTGGCATTAAAAACGAATGGATCAACAATACCATTCACATCCCTCATCAAGAAACAAAAGAGGCAACGATATATGTGGAACCAGATTGGAGTGCCGCATCTTATTGGTATGCGATCGTAGCTCTGTCCAATTCTGGATCGATCAGGCTTCCTGGTCTCAAAAAAAATAGTCTACAAGGCGATATCGCTATCGTAGAAATCATGAGCCATTTTGGTGTGGCATCCGCATTTGAAAAAGATGGATTGCACCTCACCAAAATAAGTGAACCTTCTGGAAAGACATTTTTCGATATGAAAGAATGTCCAGATTTGGCCCAGACCGTAGTGGTGGTCGCTGCGGCATTACGACGCGACATCTCTTTAACTGGTCTTGAAACGTTAAAAATCAAAGAAACAGATCGTATTTTAGCTCTGAAAACTGAAATTGCTAAATTCGGTGCAAAATTAATAGAAGACGGAACAACGTATCACATCAAAACGGATGGAGTCTTCGAACCCACAGCGGTTTCTTTTGCCACCTATGAAGATCATAGAATGGCAATGGCATTTGCCCCTCTTGCTTTAATTTTCAAAAGCATTCAAATTGAGGAGCCGCATGTTGTGGAAAAATCTTATCCAGATTTTTGGAAACATTTAGCTGAGCATAAATTTATCATTACTTAGCAAAAAAAACCGCAATAATGCTCCTATTATTGCGGTTTTACCTATATTTATAGAAATTATATTAAATCATGGCAGGAAATTCATTTGGCGATTTATTTAGAATAAGCACGTTTGGGGAATCTCACGGAAAAGCGATTGGTGTTATTTTAGATGGTTGTCCTCCAAATATCGCTATTGATGAGGAGTTTATACAATCAGAACTGGATAAACGCAAGCCTGGTCAATCCAAAATAACAACACAAAGAAAAGAGAGTGATACCGCTCAAATTCTTTCAGGTGTATTTGAGGGAAAGTCAACAGGAACACCCATTGCCATACTCATTCCGAATGAAGATCAACGATCGAAAGATTACTCACATATAAAAGATATTTTTAGACCCTCACATGCAGATTACACCTACCAGATGAAATATGGTCATCGTGACTATAGAGGTGGAGGACGTTCTTCGGCAAGAGAAACCGCTGCTCGAGTAGCGGCCGGTGCCATTGCAAAATCTTTCTTAAAGCAGCATGGAATAGAAATTTTTGCACACGTGTCTGGCGTCGGCAAAATTGAATCTCCAAATCTCGATACAAAAGACTTAAACGCCTTGTTAGATCTGAGAGAATCTAATATTGCACGATGTGCTGATCCCGCAACAGCAAAAGAAATGATTGAATACATCGATGCTGTCCGTAAATCAGGTGATACAGTAGGTGGCCGCATCTCGACGATTATCAGAAATGTGCCCGTTGGACTGGGTGAACCTGTATTTGATAAACTACATGCAGACCTGGCAAAAGCCATGATGAGCATCAATGCCGTCCACGGATTCGAATATGGGTCTGGTTTTGCAGGTTCAGAATTATTAGGATCACAACATAACGATCTTTTTATTTCCGACGAGCACGATATTAATCAGACTAAAACGCACACTAATTTTTCCGGAGGAATACAAGGTGGTATTTCAAATGGAATGGATATCACGTTTAAAACCGCATTCAAGCCTGTTGCGACCATCATGAGAGATCAACAAACCATAGACTCAAATGGTAATGAAGCTACAGTACAAGGAAAAGGAAGACATGATCCTTGTGTCGTCTCACGTGCCGTTATTATTGTTGAAGCAATGGCTGCATTGGTTATTGCTGATCATTTATTAAAACAATCTAGTTACAAAAATGTCAGATAAAAGTGAATTCATTTTAGGAGTGGATATTGGCGGCACACACATCAGCGTCGCCATAGTGAATAAATTAGATTGGAAAATTATTTCAGAAAACGTGGTTAGAAACCACGTTTTTTCACAAGAAAATGCTAAATCGATTTTCCTTACTTGGGCAAACACAATCAACAGTTGTGTGGCAGCAGGTGGTTCAAATGTCAAACATATTGGTATTGCTATGCCAGGACCTTTTGATTATGAAAATGGCGTTTCTATGATGACAGGACAGAGTAAATACGACGACCTGTACAACATGAATATCAAAGCACCTCTATCCACATTGATCGGAATACCGGAACAAAACATACACTTTATCAACGATGCCGCTGCATTTCTCCAAGGAGAAGTTTTTGCTCAACATCTCCATACAAAAGAAAGAGTACTGGGGATCACCCTAGGAACAGGATTAGGTTCAGCCGTTTGGAATAAGGGAGAAAAATCATTTGATGCAGATCTTTGGAATACACCGTATCAGGGTTTGATCTTTGAAGAATTCTTGGTGACCAGATGGTTTATAAGAAGATTTAAAGAACTGACCAATATTGAAGTCACAGGTCTAAAACAAATAATCACCGAACATCAAGATAAACCTGCATTCAACATCATATGTGATGAATACAGCACCCATTTGATTGATTTTCTTGATTTTTTTAGTAAAAAATATCATTGTACCGATTTTGTCATCGGAGGAAATATTGCCAAAGCCTTGCCTCTATTAATGGCAAGCAAGAAAAATGAAATTGAAGCATTCCATATCAAGACAGCAATTCTAGGAGAAGAAGCTGCTATTATTGGAGCAGCAGCACAGTTCTCCTAAAAACTAAATATCCCACGCTGTTTAAAACAGTGCGGGATATTTATCTGGATTACCCTCATTCATCATTTCAAAAACCACTTCTACAATATCATCGCTCGAAGGTTTCGTAAAATAATCTCCATCAGAACCATACGGAGGACGATGTGCTCGGGCACTTAATGTACGAGGTTGGCTATCTAATAAATAATAGCCATTTTGTTCTTCCAATATCTGTTGCATTATAAACGCCGACGCACCACCAGGTACATCCTCATCTACAACCAATAATTTATTTGTCTTTTTTAAAGATTCTGCACTTAAATGCGCTCGATCAAAAGGTTGCAAAGTTTGTGCGTCAATGATTTCCACACTTATCCCCAATCGATCCAGTTCCATCGCTGCTTCTTCCACCACACGCAAAGTAGACCCATAAGATACGATGGTGATATCCTGCCCCTCTCTAATACGTTCAGCATAACCGATGGGTACCGTAAAATCACCGATATTATGAGGTAAACGTTCTTTTAATCGGTATCCATTTAAACACTCGATCACCAATGCAGGTTCATCCGATCTAAATAAGGTATTGTACATCCCTGCCGCTTGCGTCATATTGCGTGGCACACAGATATGCAGACCTCTCAATGTGCCCAAGATCATGGACATCGGTGATCCCGAATGCCAGATACCTTCCAAACGATGGCCACGTGTACGAATGATCACAGGTGCTTTTTGACCACCAAACGTGCGGTAACTTAAGCTCGCGAGATCATCACTCGCTACCGTAATGCCGTATAGCAGGTAATCTAAATACTGAATCTCAGCAATAGGTTTAAGACCTCTAATAGCCAATCCTATTCCTTTCCCAATAATCGAATTCTCCCTAATTCCGGTATCAAATACCCGATGTTCACCAAACTTTTCTTGTAGCCCTGCAAAACCTTGGTTCACATCACCAATTTTACCCACATCCTCACCAAAGGCGATCAATCGTTCATCACGAAGAAAATTCTGTTCAAAACAAATGTTCAGGATCTCCCGTCCATCGATGATCTTGGCGTCGTCCGAATAAAACGGTTCGACCACTTCAACGTGGTCCGGTCCCTGATGACCAGTGGTAAACAATTTTGAGTTATATCTTTTTTCATTGACCTGCTGCTGCTGCTTATACCAAGCCAACAAAGTCGCCTTACCATCAATATCTTTCCCTTTCAATTCGCGAATCACCTTACGTACAGTGCTGTACACCTCTTTTAGCGAAGGTTCGGTTAGAGACTGCAATTGCTTGAGCGGCAATTCGACCGCTTCATCATCGATTTGACTCAATAATGCGATCGCCTGAGAAGCATCTACGGCCAAGGCCTTATTGTAATCCGACCAGGCACGGCGCTGCTCCTTGCGAACAAATTCCTTCGCCTCTTCTTCGATCACTTTCAATTGTTCTGCCGTGGCAATATCCGAATCGATCAACCACTTTTGCATTTTTACAATACAATCGTTTTCCAATTCCCAATCCAGACGTTCTTTTGATTTATAGCGCTCATGCGAGCCTGAAGAAGAATGACCTTGCGGTTGGGTCAATTCGATCACGTGTACGATACAAGGCGTATGATTTTCACGCGCATATTTTGCAGCACGTTCATAGGTTTGGCAAAGTCCAGGATAGTCCCAGCCCTTTACCTTAAATATTTCAAAACCATTAGATCCATTTTCTTTTTGAAATCCTTTTAATATTTCAGATATATCACCTTTGGTCGTTTGTACCTCATTAGGAACTGAAATCCCATATCCATCATCCCATACGGAGATCACGACAGGTATT
This sequence comes from Sphingobacterium sp. MAE, assembly GCF_056711605.1. NCBI lineage: Bacteria > Pseudomonadati > Bacteroidota > Sphingobacteriia > Sphingobacteriales > Sphingobacteriaceae > Sphingobacterium > Sphingobacterium sp. MAE. The sequence goes on from NZ_CM160044.1 coordinate 3,454,507, forward strand.
TGTTTTACTCCTACTGCATTGACCACTTCGAAGAATACACCTTCAGAAGTGGACGCATTTCCGATAGAACAAAAAACCACTTCATTTCCTCCATTTGAAAAATACTTCAAATAAGATAGATTCGGATTTTCGCGATATAATTTTGAAGCCAGCCCAAGCCCTAGGATACGCGCCATTTGACCACCAGTCGTTGAAATATCCGAAAAGGTATTTTTTTGCTGCGTTTGATCCAGCCAATTACCATCTTCATCGATCACACGAACTGAAAAATGGCAATTCATCTGACGGCCAGCAGAAGAAGGATCCTTCTCGACATCTGGATGTGCATACAATTGAGAGAAAAACTGGTAGATAGTGGTCATCCCACTTGCAAAAGCGAGTGTCTGATCTCGATAATACCCCGAGCGCCAATCGCCTTTTTGAAAGACTTTAGAAACGGCAATCTGTGCCAGCTCTTTGCCATCTCCAAAAATGCCAAATTTTGCTTTCCCGGTTAAGACTTCCTTACGCCCCAATAGACTAACATATCTGCTCTCTACTGCAACCCTATAATCTTCAACAATGATCTTTCTAAAGTCATCAAAACTTAGTTTCGAACTTAAATCACTGCCTTGGTCTAATGTGGTTTCCAACATATTATATTTTCAGTTTCCAACAAATTTAATAAAAATAATATTCTAAAATAATCATTATTAACTTTAATAAAAAATTGAAGATATCTATTTATACCATATAAATATTTGTATTAACGAATTAGCACTTACAATTCGCTTGTAGTTACTCTTCTAAAGATTTTTAATAATTTAATCTCGAAATCATATCTTTGATAAAATCAACGCATAAAAAATTGAAATTTCAAGATCTTCACATTCACTCCCATCTTTTATCTATTTTAACGCAGTCGGGTTTTACCGATCTGACCCCCATTCAGGAGCTTGCTATTCCACAGATATTACGTCGACAAGATCTCATCAGTATCGCCCCCACCGGCACAGGGAAAACCGAAGCTTTTGCCATACCGATCTTACATCGGTATCACACACAGGAAGCATCGCTTCAAGATCAAACCTTAATTTTAAACCCTACACGCGAACTGGCCCTACAGACACAAGCAAGAATAACAGCACTCACCCAAGGAAACCACATCTCCACCGTCTCCATCTGTGGCGGTCAAGCTTATGATCAGCAGATCGAAGCGCTATCACAGCATCCAACCCTGATCATAGCTACACCCGGTCGCCTGTTGGATCTATTCGCTCAAGGCATCATTTCCTTTCATTCGATCAAGACCCTTGTTATTGATGAATTTGATCAAATGCTGGAACTCGGTTTTATGAAAGAAGTCAATCAAATTCTGCAAGCATTACCAAGCGAAAGACAAAACCTCTTTTTCTCAGCCACGCTTCCAAACGATATTTTACGCATCGCAAATAAAACACTCAAAAATCCGCTTAAAATTGAGATCAAAAAAGAAATCAAAAATACAGCTATCGAAGAACGGGTATTTTATGTGGATAAAAGCAATAAAAAAAAGTTGATCAAATATTTAATTGACTTAAATCCGCAGGAGCAGATGTTGATTTTCAGCCGCACTACTCATGGCGTAGAGCGCATTGTTCAAGAGTTAAGAAAAGACGGTATCCTGGCAGAAGCACTATATGGCGATAAGTCACAAAAAAATAGAACCCACGTATTGAATGCCTTCAAAGCCAAGGACATTCAGGTCTTGGTGGCAACCGACCTGCTGGCTCGCGGAGTCGATATTGAAAATCTCCCCATGGTGATCAATTATGAAGTCCCAGACCAAGGGGCCCTATACCTACATCGCATCGGGCGAACTGGCCGAAATGGGGTTTCAGGTAAAGCTTACACCTTTTGTGATGCCGAGGATAATCATAAATGGATTCAACTTCAATTGGCATTGCATAAACAAATCAAAATCGACGACCAACATCCGTACGTATTAAGCTGGGATCAAATGATTTCAACCAGTGAACTGAAAAAAGGAAATAGACGAAAAAAATAAGAAATTCAAATTGTTAAGCATTCCGTGTACCCCATTCCTAATAAATTGACTATTTTTACTCACCATTACAAGGATTCAAATTTTATATGAGCACGATACATTTATTTAACGACAGTGAGGATTCCAACGAAAATCTATTGGGAAACTTGTCAAAGACGATTAACATTAACTCTTTACTAGAAGTTCCTTTTCAAGAGCGTGATGAAAAATGGGTGGCGGACTTCTTAGCGAACATTGATGAAGCAACCTTCCAATTGGCCCCATCAGAATTGATTATTGGTCCCGATGGCTATCCATACTTCCAATTGGAAAATGCACCTAAAGATCAAAATTTCCAAGCATTTGTGATCAAACATAAATTGAAAAGCTTCCTGTTGAAAAAAGGAATGGGACTTGCCATCAATACGCATCAAGAACAGCCCGATTGGATCTTCTCCTATGGCGACCTTGTCAATTATTTCTTAAATGAAGAATTTTATACCGATGAGACGATATTCTCCCAAAAAACGGAAGAGCCACATATTGATAAAGATGAAAAAATCTTAGTCGGTCAACCATCGGATACCATTCTTCCCCAAGACTTACGTCATAACCTCAGGGAATATTTAGTCAACATGGGGATAAAAGATCCTAAGGTGATGCTGATTGCTAGAAATTATGAAGATGAAAATTTGGTAAGCCAAGATTTAGTGTTCAATATTACGCCCGATATGTTTCAAACCGAACAAGATTTTAAACAGATTATGTCGTCTATATCTTGGTTTTTACCGAGACATTACTCTTATATGGGGATCGATGAACATACCGTAGAAAATGGTTTTATGCCTTTATAACAATGAAACTAAAACATATATTACCCATTGGCCTCTGCATGTTCACTGCTGCATGTACGACACAGTCAAGTCCCGCAAAACAGCAAAAGAAGGAGTGGATCAGTTTATTTAATGGCAAAAATCTGGATAACTGGACAGTCAAAATCCATCATCATGAGGTCGGAGAAAACTTTGCCCATACTTTTCGTGTAAAAGACAAGGTCATCCAAGTCAATTACGATGGTTATGGCGATTTCAATGAGCAGTATGGTCATCTTTATTACGATACCCCCTACTCCCATTATCATGTCAAATTGGAATATAGGTTTTACGGCGATCTGCAAAAAGGAGCACCCTCTTACACCTTGCGCAATAGTGGTCTGATGTTTCATTCACAAGATCCAAAGACTATGCCCAAAGAGCAGGATTGGCCAATATCGGTTGAAATGCAATTTCTAGGAGGGCTAAGTGACGGTCAGCCAAGGCCAACGGGCAATATGTGTTCCCCAGGGACAGATATTGTGTATCAAGGCAAAAAACTGGAATCACATTGCCTCGATTCATCATCTAAAACATATGATGGAGATCAATGGGTGAAGGCTGAATTAATTGTCCTTGGTGATTCGTTGATTACCCATATCATCAATGGCGATACTGTACTTCAATATAGCGAACCGACCATAGGAGGTGGAGTGGCAAACCGATACGACCCTAGAATAAAAATAGACGGCAAAAAGCTGAAGCAAGGCTTTATCGCATTGCAAAGTGAAGGCCAACCTGTCGAGTTTAGAAATATTTACCTGAAAGATTTATCAAAAAAATAAAACAATAACGCATGTTTCCTTTTAATGTAAGAGTGTACGGAATTTTGATCAATGATAATAATGAAGTGCTCATCAGCGATGAGAAAACTGAAAACGTATCTTTTACCAAATTTCCCGGAGGAGGTTTAGAATATGGAGAAGGATTACTTGATGCTTTAAAAAGAGAGTATCAAGAAGAGTGTAACTTTGATATTGAAGTCATATCACATATTTATACGACCGATTTTTACGAAAAATCAAGTTTCAATGAAAGTCAAATTATATCCATTTACTATTTAATTAAGAATACCAGCCCCATCGCGATCCGAACGACAAGCCAAGAATTTGATTTTGAAGGACAGGAATATGAAGACGGTAAAGCACAATCGTTCCGTTGGGTAAAAATCGATGATTTACAAGAAATGAGCCTAACTTTTAAAACAGATCAGGTCGCCTGGAATGTTTTTTATAGAGATAAAAAATAAATTTGCATTTTTAAAAAAATTCATTAAATTTACGTTGACCAACAAGAGAAACATCTTTTGTAAAAGAAACCGAATACGTTTATTTTTTTTTTAAGATTACTCATCATGTGAAAGCATGACGTTTTGGTATAATCAAATTTGCAAATTCCTAGTTCTATAGGTTTTTTAATAGTTAGTGTGATTTTATGGCGATACTCCCGGTATCGCCTATTTTTTTTATAGAGATCAATTATACACCGACAAATTTCACAAGTAAATACTTAATGAGTAAACGTCGCTGTATTTTGTAAAATCCTGACATGGAGCAGATTTTCTTTATCAGAAAATATATTAACACATTTGGTAATACGCCTTTTAGAATACCAAAAATAACAACTCCCTTCAACTTGACCATTCAACCAATTTAGTTGCACAAACAATACTGCTTTTCAGATCGAATCCACCGCTTAAATTTTCTCACCCCAATCGGTCAATTTCGCCTTATTCCTGAGCTGCAGAAAGGATATCTTAAACTTCATACCTGTGCACAGCCCATTGATTCCGACATCATCAACACCCACCATCTTTTTATCTCACAAGCATTTTAAGCGATTTACGAGATGATCATCACAAAAATACCCTCATGTATGATAAATAAAACTTAACAGCTTAAAACTTCTTATTTCAAATGAAGCACCTTTGAGGTAAAGATCAAGTATAAATGAAGCATAGATAAAGCGTTGATAGTGCATAGATAGTGTATCAATGGGTACCGTTTTACGCACTATCTATGCTTTATCATTACTTAGCATATGCACTACGCATGCTTGATCTATACCTGAACAACGGTACTCCTGTGCTTGTCTAGTCTCTCCTCTTGATCTTGAGCCAAGCGACTAACCTGAGTAACTATTCGGCAGCTTCTTACTCGCTCTCCCGTAAACTCTTAGTAGCTCTTTGGGACACTCCCCATGAATAACCCGTACACTAACGATACACTCTTAGCCCATTTGAAAGCTCTATTTTACTTCAAAATGGATAGCAAAAATGTCAAGTTATTTGGATCTGATTTGCACTTTGTTTTAACCTTATTCGTACCTTGTTTTAAACTTTCTTGTCCCTGCTCCGCAATTGCACAGTCCCTGCACCGTCCATTTCCCGGGTCAGGGACGGGAAATAGGCGGTGCAGAAGCGGTGTATAGACGGCTTTCGGTAAAACAGTGTCAGAATCTGGTATGGAGCTGGTATAGATCTGCCCCAACTTGAGCCAGCTTTTGGCAGTCATGGCGTTTTCATGATCCCCGCTCCTAACGCAACTAAAAAGATAACCACAAAAACTAGAAAATGGGCTATAGGATTTAGGAAGAAAAAGAAGGATAGTTGTTGGTACAATTTTAATTTCAACACATATTTTTCGACTATATATTCAGGTTATAGTTGCTATTAGGGCATCTTCTTTTTACCCTAGAAACAGTGTATGATCCATCTGCTCTATGCTAAAGAATTACGGTACGCCAGATTCGTTTTGATCAGGATCACCTTGGTGATTTAAGCCATTCAACTGCCTTTATTCTGAGTATTGGGCAAAATTCTCTGACCCAATTTATGATTATGGATAGAGCTGATTTGAGTATATGGTACGCTTATTTAATTGGTCACCAAATATGGGATAACCATCAAATAAAAAAAGTTCTAAATATACATCTAGAACTTTTCTATAAACATGGTACTCCCCGATATGCTATGTAAAATAAGCCAATAGCAATACGAGGATAATGCCGACAATAATAATAATTTTGGTGATACGGGAATTACTATCATCGCTTTTAAAGTTATAATCTCTTTTACTTGGTAACATATTAACTCCTTTCTTTAGTAGATGCTCAAATTAAATAAATTCCATAATTATTCATGATGATATGGCTCACCTTTTAATATTGAAAATGCGCGATACGTCTGCTCAACAAAAAACAAACGGATCATCTGATGTGAAAAGGTCATTTTTGACAATGATATTTTCTGATTTGCACGCTGATAGATCTGATCATCGAAACCATAAGGTCCACCTATGATAAAAATAAGATGCTGCGTGCTCTGAACCATGTGCTTTTCCAGATAGGATGCAAATTCCAAAGAACGATATTCCTTTCCAAACTCATCCAGTAAGACCACCGTATCATGAGAAGTGATATACTTCTGCAAAAGCTGTGCTTCTTTCTCTTTCTGCTGCTCTTGGGTCAAATTTTTGCTATTCTTGATATCAGGAATAACGACCAAGTTAAAGGTAATATAAAACTTTAATCGCTTCAAATATTTTTCAATACCTTCAATCAAATATTTTTCATCTGTTTTCCCAATGCACAGCAACGTTATTTTCATAAATCATCCTCTTTCTACAAAAATGACTTATTTTTTGATTATTCTATCATAAAACTTCCACTTTATTAAACAAACTAACTTCACGCTTTGTTTAAATATTTTGGACTCACATGATTATTAACCCCAAGCAGCGCACAAATTTATGTCGGGGTATTGCTCTATAAAATAGCAGATGGACAAATCGTGATCCCTCCAACACAACGAGATTATAATTGTTTAAAATATTTAAAAGTTAGCGCAACAATCAAAAAACACACGATCATGCAACTCACTTTCTTGTCAGCTATCTTGCTGCAAAAACATGTCTAAAGGCTTATAGAGGCCGTTTTCAGGGCTAAGTTCCCCCTTTCTTGGATTACTTTTTCGTTTTGGGCATCCCATCCTTAACAACTTGCGGCACCTTTTTATAAAATAGTGCATGAGGTTTTATAAACTTAAAACGCGAATATCTAAAAAGGGAACAAAGTTTTATAAACTTGGATCCAAGTTTATGAAATAGTGATCGGAACTTCTAAAAAACCGAACCCTATTTTCCAATAAGGGAATGCTATTTTAAAATTTCGGATTACGAATCCTGAATTTGCTGTCGATCTCGGGATAGGATTGATCCGAGTTTTACAACAAGGAAATCCCTTTTCGAAATAAGTAACCCAAGATGTATAACAAGTGATCGCTTGATGGCCGTAATGGATCGCTTTTTCTCAACATTGTGATCAACTTTTTGAAATCGCGATCGCACTTTCTCAACAAGGGACTTCCTAAAGCTAAAAAGGGATCCAACTTCACCTCATTTTTGTATCGTGCGACGGAAATAAACTTAAATTAATAAGCACATCAACTAAAATATAACTCGTGCTCGTATGTCCTATAAGTGAGCAAGAGTTACGGAAAATAGATGATAGAAGCATCAATTCCATGTGCCATATCATGCATAAAAAAAGCCTTGTTGTACTGAAACAACAAGGCTTTTAAGATCGCTCAAAAACTTTTAATATTTAAGTTTGATCTTCTGAAAAGCAAAGTGCCATAACCAAATAGGCCCTACTGTCAGAAATAACCAAAACTGTTTGAACGAAATCGTATTTTTTTCCTTAGACTTCCCTACCCATAATACAAGTAGTGAAATTAAAGTGATTATCGTAGAAACCAACAATACACCTGGACCTCCATCACGCTCTATATATTCGAGCTGTACAATAAAATAACTCATGATACCAATGCAGAGCAATACGGCATACGATAAAGTCGGAGAAAGCTTTAAATAGTAGTAAATAACAATTGCAATAAAGAAAGATCCCCAATTCAAAAAGGTGTGCCAGCCCAGTTTGACTAAAAAATCAAATTGTGGAAATGGAATCATCCAAATCATCCCCATCAAGCCGAAAAAAAATAGCGGTAAAAATATAATTTGAATCATCCTATTGGTAGGATCTTGAAAATTAGCATCTAAATGATCAAAATATTGATCAACGGGCCTTTTGACTTCTGGTACGGGAGCTTGTTTTTTCTTCATTTAATCGAGATTACAGTTTTTGCCAAATAATACAGCAAAAATACTAAAAATAAAAATTGAAATATAGACCTAAAGCGCTATTAAAAGCAAAAGCCTCAACGATGTTGAGGCTTTTGTACTTGATATGTTGACATTCGCGTTATTTCGCGTATGCGACAGAACGGATTTCACGGATAACAGTTACTTTGATTTGACCTGGATAGGTCATCTCGGTCTGAATCCGGTTTGAAATATCAGCGGCTAAAATCTCTGCTTGCGCATCTGATATCTTCTCACTTTCAACAATAACGCGTAGTTCACGCCCTGCTTGTATCGCAAAAGTTTTTTCAACTCCTGGATATGATAATGCTAGATCTTCTAATTCTTTAAGACGTTTGATATAACTCTCTACCACTTCACGGCGTGCTCCTGGACGCGCTCCAGAGATCGCATCACAAGCTTGAACAATTGGTGAAATCATAGCAGTCATCTCGACTTCATCATGGTGGGCACCGATTGCGTTGCACACATCAGGATGCTCCTTGTATTTTTCGGCCAACTGCATCCCTAAAATCGCGTGTGGCAATTCAGGATTATCGTCAGGCACTTTACCAATATCGTGTAAAAGACCTGCACGTTTTGCGTGTTTCACATTTAAGCCCAATTCTGCAGCCATTGTTGCGGCAAAATTTGCGACCTCACGTGAGTGTTGCAATAGATTCTGTCCATAAGAAGAACGGTAACGCATACGGCCTACCATACGGATCAATTCCGGATGTAAACCGTGAATACCTAAGTCAATAGCAGTACGTTCACCGATTTCCACAATTTCGTCTTCAATCTGCGTACGTGTTTTTGCGACTACCTCTTCGATACGTGCCGGGTGGATACGTCCATCTGTCACCAAACGATGTAAAGCTAAACGAGCGATTTCACGACGTACTGGATCAAAACCAGATAAAATAATGGCTTCAGGTGTATCGTCTACAATGATCTCAACACCGGTTGCTGCTTCTAAAGCACGGATATTACGTCCTTCACGTCCGATAATACGTCCTTTGATTTCATCATTTTCAATGTTAAAAATCGAAACGGTGTTTTCAATTGCAGATTCAGTTGCCGTACGTTGTATGGTCTGGATAACGACTTTCTTTGCTTCTTTAGTTGCTGTCAGTTTAGCTTCGTCAACGATATCTTTAATTTGACTAATCGCTTGAGAGCGAGCTTCTTCGCGTAGTGAATCTACCAATTGGTTTTTAGCTTCTTCAGCGGTCACCCCAGCAATACCTTCTAATTGCTTGATATGTTGTAATTTGATCTGCTCGACTTCTTCAGACTTACTTTCATTGACTTCAACAAGCTTTTCAAGTTGCTTGCGTGTAGCGTCTAATTCTTGCTTTTCACGGTTTAAGTTTTCAAGCTTCTGGTTGACTGATTGTTCTTTCTGACGTAAGGTATTTTCCTTTTGACTGATGGTATTATTGCGTTGGCTGACCTCTTTTTCATGCTCTGATTTCAACTGTAGAAACTTTTCTTTTGCTTCTAATAGTTTTTTCTTTTTCAGATGTTCTGCTTCTTGATCGGCTTCTTTTATAATGCTTTTCACCTTTTCTTGAGCTTCTTGTGTTTGTTTAGTAAACATAAGAGCTAAAAGATAACGGCCAATTGCAATACCAACAATCAGAGAAAGTATGATATAAATTGCGATGTCCATGTATTTATTAATTGTTTATATGTAGTTTATTTATTTATAATTTTCAAAAAAAAACCGCAATTAAATACCGGGTATCTAATATTATTAAACTTCTAATATACATAATTAGGCTATGATCATGGTCCAGATGGCTTACGCAAAATGACCTACATCTTTTCGCCTGTAATATTGAAGCGTTAAGTTTAAAATAGTGACAACCCGAATTCAATTGCGGCAAATTCGTTTAGTAAAGCGCTATAAAGAACGATTATTTTGTAAAGAAATTAGATAATAGTTGATCCAGTTCATGAACCGACTGCTCTAAACCTTGATCTTGTGTCTGTACCTGTCGCTCCGCTTTCAACATTCCTGTTGCATATTGAAGCACACACATCGACAATAAATCTTGCTTATCACGAACAGTATAACTATCCTGTAACTCTTTTACTTTTTCATTAATCAATTTCGCTGCATGGCGGATAATTTCCTCCTCTGCTATATCTACACGAAGCGGATACACGCGATCAGCGATATTTATTTTGATGGAAATCTCTCCCATTGTTATTTGAGCTTTACGTTGTATTAGTAAGTTATCCTTATGCTACTCGATCGACTTACTTCAACAAACTAATACATTTGTCTATTTCTCGCACAAAATCGTTAATTTTTTGCTTTGTGTCAAGTATTTTTTCATTAATTGCATCTTTGTCAGCTTCAGAACTATCTAAAGAACGAGCAACTGCCATTGCTTTCATCTGTTCTTCCATTTGCTTGTTCTTATCGCTACACGTATTAAAAGCAACTTGAAGTGATTGAACCTCTAATTTAAGTAAATCATTCTCTTCTTGCAAGACTTCGCACATTTGAATTAAATTTTTCGTTTTCTCAACGATAATATTCATTTGTGAAGATAATGCTGCCATATATTAAATTTATACAATTAAATCTTATTATTCAAATTAACCACGCACTTCTGCGCTTACTTCTTTCTCAAAGTTAAGAATTAATTTTTGAACTATTGCGTCAATTTGTTTGTCCATTAAAGTTTTTTCATCATCTTCGATCATAAAACTTAAAGCATAAGATTTTTTGCCCGCAGGAATTTTATCTCCTTTATAAACATCAAATACTTTGACTTCTTTCAACAGTTTACGCTCGGTCTTATACGCTATTGTTTCCAGTTGCTTAAAGGTAACAGCTTCATCAATTAACAGCGATAGGTCGCGTTTCACCGCAGGAAACTTAGATACCTCTTTAAATTTGATGACATTTTTACGGATGATCTTCAAGAGTTGGTCCCAGTCAAAATCTGCAAAAAACACCTGTCCTTCTACATCCGCTTTTGTCAATGCTGCAGTGGATACCGCACCAAAGGTGACCAGTGCTTTTGTACCTTTCAAATAACTGAGGCCATAAGCATAATGATCGGCAGGCGCATCTTCCAATTGAAGTCCTTCGATTTTTAATCTTTTTAAGATCAGATCAACGACCGCTTTGAGATTATAGAAATTAACAGATTGCTTGCTGTTGTTCCATTGCTCCACTTCCAGTTTACCACTGATAGCAATAGACAAATGCTGCTTTTCTTTGTACCCTTCGCCATCAATCGCATAAGTCTTTCCAAATTCAAAGATTTTTAAATCCGAATTTCTTCTTTTTTGATTGTATGAAACCGTTGTCAAAGCAGAAAACAACATATTTTGACGCATGGTATCCAAGTCTGAACTCAGCGGATTGCATAGACGAACAGCTGTAGCTTCGTCATCTGCATAATCTAACTTTGTTAACGAGTTTGAAAGGGTCTCTCTAAAACCATTGGCAATTAACAGATCTGCCAATTGATTTAAAACAACTTCTTTATCTGGCTTTTCAGACGTATTTAAGGAAGATTTGATCTGTGGTTTTAATTCCACGTTATTATATCCATAAATACGCAATACTTCTTCGATAACATCCACTTCACGGGTGACATCTACACGGTAAGCTGGAACTAAAACATCCAGACCATCGGTTGATTCTTGCTCGATACCGATACCCAAGGCTACTATAACGGATTTGATCTCCTCATCTGGGATATCCTGACCGATCAATCGACGTACATTAGGATAGCTTACATGAAAAGCAAAAGGTGTTATTTCTGATGGGTAAAGATCTGTGATCTGCGAACTAATATGTCCACCAGCCACTTCTTGAATCAGGATAGCTGCTTTTTTGAGTGCATTTACCGTGATATTCGGATCTGTTCCTCTTTCATATCGGAATGAAGAATCTGTTTTTAATTGATGACGTTTCGCTGTTTTACGAACAGAAACGGCATTAAAATAGGCGGACTCTAAAAATATATTTGTCGTAGACTCCGACACACCTGAATGAGCACCACCGAAAACACCGGCAATACACATTGGCTTTTCAGCATCGGCAATAACAAGATCTTCTGCGGATAGTTTGCGCTCTACAGCGTCCAATGTCGTGAACAGCTCGTCTTGCTTTGCTTGTCGCACAACGATCTTGTTACCTGCGATCTTGTCTTGATCAAAGGCATGCAAGGGTTGTCCAAGATCATGCAAGATAAAATTCGTAACATCTACAATATTGTTAATCGGACGGATACCGATGACATTCAAGCGTTCCTTTAACCAATCAGGGGATTCTTTTACTTGTACTCCTGAGATATTGATACCTGAGTAACGTGGACTTCCGGCATGATTTTCAACAACAACCTCTGTGTTGATCCCTGTTCCTTCTTTAAATAAAGAAAGATCAGAAGCTTTCATTTCTTTTCTATAGAAAGCGGCAATATCACGAGCCACTCCAAGGTGTGAAGCTGCATCTGCACGATTTGGTGTTAAACCAATTTCATAACGATAGTCGTCCTCTATATGATAAAAATCTTTAACAAGTGTACCTACCTGAGCATCCAATGGCAACTCGACGATGCCGGCATGTGAATTGCCCAAGCCAACTTCATCTTCACCACAAAGCATTCCTTCAGAAACTTCACCACGAATTTTTGATTTATTGATTTTAAAGGGCTCGCCACTTGTTGGGTGAACAGTGGAACCAACAGTTGCGACAATCACTTTTTGACCTACTGCAACGTTTGGAGCACCACACACAATGTGTAATAAATCTGCTTGACCGACATCAACCGTCGTTACTTTCAATTTATCTGCATTGGGGTGTTGTTCACAAGATTTCACTTCGCCGATGACCAATCCCGCTAATCCTCCAGGTATACTTTGCACCACATCTAATACCTCTACCTCCAGCCCAACGTTCGTTAGAATTAAAGATAACTCCTCTGGTTTGGTATCGATATCAATATGATCTTTAAGCCACTTATATGAAATATTCATTTTTAGAATCTGATTTTACGCACAAACTTAGATAAATTTGCTCTGATTCGCAATATAATTGCAGTGTTATCAAGTCATATTTATCGTTTTCGCCTCAGCCCTTGTGTGTTTTTATCGTCGATCAATTGGATTATTTTCACTTTTATAGTAGAAATCCATACATCAGGAGGCGTATATTTTTCTGATTTCACCATGCAAACACCTTAAATTAGTCAACATATCGACCGGTCGAATAGATCAAGTTTAAGGGAAAATAAGATGACGGTATCAGAAAAATAAATTTTACGATTATTTAGCACTTTTGATTCCCGATAAGTCAAAGGATTAACGTAAATTTGTACTTTAATTTGAAGAACGTTCAAAAACTTACAGTTATAATGATTCATTTCTTTGTGAACCCAAGCGACATCGTTTACGGTGTGCAAACCCTACAAGATTTATCTACCAATGATATCTCTAAACTAAACTGGCTATTTGGAAACGCTAACAAAATCGAAAAAGAAACTCTAAACGATTATTATGTTGGTCCTCGTGCAGCTATGATTACTCCCTGGAGTACAAATGCTGTGGAGATCACCCAAAACATGGGTATTGAAGGCATCATTCGAATAGAAGAATTCCGAAAAGTACAAGCTGATTTTCATGATTTCGATCCAATGATTTCTCAAAAATATGAGGCATTGACACAAGAAATGTACACCATTGATATTGTGCCAGAATCTATTCTGGAAATTGAGGATATCGATGCTTATAATAAACAAGAAGGCCTTTCTTTAAATCCGGAGGAAGTACAGTATCTTTCGGACTTAGCGACAAAACTAGACCGTAAGTTGACCGACTCTGAAGTATTTGCTTTTTCACAGGCAAACTCCGAACACTGTCGTCACAAAATATTCAACGGTACATTTATTATCGATGGCGAAGAACAGCCGACTTCATTATTCAAACTGATTAAGAAAACATCCGAAACCAATCCTAATGAGATCGTTTCGGCATATAAAGACAACGTTGCTTTTGTTAAAGGCCCACGGATCACACAATTTGCACCACAATCGGCAGATAAACCTGATTTTTATGCTGAAAAGGAATTTGATTCTGTTCTTTCCGTAAAAGCGGAAACACATAATTTCCCAACGACCGTAGAACCATTCTCAGGTGCCGCAACGGGTTCTGGAGGTGAAATCCGCGACCGTTTAGCTGGGGGTCAAGGTTCTTTACCTTTGGCTGGAACTGCCGTTTACATGACTTCTTACTCTCGTCTGGAAGAAAACCGCCCTTGGGAGCAAGCGATGGAAGAACGTCCTTGGTTGTACCAAACTCCGATGGATATCTTAATCAAAGCATCAAATGGTGCTTCCGACTTTGGAAATAAATTTGGACAGCCTTTGATCACAGGTTCGGTATTAACATTCGAACATGAAGAAGATGCGCGCAAATTAGGTTTTGACAAAGTAATCATGCAGGCTGGTGGTATTGGTTACGGTAAATTGGATCAGGCTAAGAAACATACTCCAAAAGTTGGTGACAAAATTGTTATTCTAGGTGGCGAAAATTACCGTATCGGTATGGGTGGAGCAGCCGTTTCTTCTGCAGATACAGGAGCTTTCGGTTCGGGCATCGAGTTGAATGCGATTCAACGTTCAAATCCAGAAATGCAAAAACGTGCTGCAAATGCAGTTCGTGGTATGGTGGAATCTGATCATAATCCAATTGTATCTATTCACGATCATGGTGCAGGTGGTCACTTAAATTGTCTTTCAGAACTTGTTGAGGAAACTGGAGGTTTAATTGATTTGGACGCTTTACCTGTAGGTGACCCTACCCTTTCGGCGAAAGAAATCATTGGTAATGAATCTCAGGAAAGGATGGGATTGGTCATTGGTGAAAAAGATATCGAAACATTAAAACGTGTTGCTGACCGTGAACGCTCACCGATGTATACCGTGGGTGATGTAACGGGCGATCACCGCTTTACTTTCGAATCCAAAACAACGGGTGAAAAACCAATGGATTATGCCTTGGAAGATTTCTTTGGTTCGTCTCCAAAAACAATCATGAGCGACAAGACAATTGTCAGAAATTATGAAGATGTAAACTACAGTACCGAAAATATTCCAACTTACTTAAATCAAGTCCTACAACTGGAAGCAGTGGCATCTAAGGACTGGTTAACCAATAAAGTAGACCGCTGTGTTGGTGGTCGTGTAGCGAAACAGCAGTGCGTCGGTCCATTGCAATTACCACTGAATAACGTTGGGGTAATGGCATTAGATTATAAAGGTAAGGAAGGTGTGGCCACTACTGTAGGGCACTCTCCTGTGGCAGCAATTATCGACCCAGCAGCTGCAAGTAGAACGGCTATTGCCGAATCTTTGTCAAACTTAGTGTTTGCTCCTATTAAAAATGGCCTTGCAGGTGTATCACTTTCGGCAAACTGGATGTGGGCTTGTAACAATGAGGGTGAAGATGCGCGTCTATATAAAGCTGTAAAAGCTTGTTCTGATTTTGCTTTAGAATTAGGAATCAATATCCCGACCGGAAAAGATTCGCTATCGATGAAACAAAAATACCCGAACGGTGACCATGTGATCGCGCCTGGTACTTTGATTGTTTCTGCAGCTGGTAATTGTACCGATATTACACAAGTTATTGAACCTGTATTAAACAAAAATGCGGGATCGATCTATTATATCAATCTATCAAAAGATAGTTTCAAATTAGGGGGTTCTTCATTTGCTCAGATCTTAAACAAAATTGGTAAAGAAGTGCCAACGATTCAAGATGGAGCCTATTTCAAAACAGCATTTAATACCATCCAAGATCTAATTAAAGCAGGACAAATTGAAGCAGGTCATGATATTGGTTCTGGTGGTTTGATCACGACTTTATTGGAATTGACATTTGCCGACGTTGATTTAGCCGCAAATTATGATTTGTCAGGCTTAGGTGAGGCTGATACGGTAAAAGCGTTGTTTAATGAAAATATCGCTGTTGTTTTACAAGCAAAAGATGATGCTATTTTTGAAAGCACATTGACTGCGGCTGGAGTTGAAGCGGTGAAAATTGGTGAAGCGATCGCTGGCACGGAAGTTTCATTTAAAAATAATGCGGATACGTTTACTTTCAATGTAATCGAAACACGTGATACGTGGTATAAAACTTCTTTCCTATTGGATTCAAAACAATCTAAAAATGGAACGGCACAAGAGCGTTATAACAATTACAAAAATCAACCATTGAATTTTGTATTCCCGAATCATTTCGTGGGATTGCAACCTGCACTAGACCAATCAAAGCCTAGACCAAAAGCGGCTATTATCCGTGAGAAAGGTTCCAACTCTGAACGAGAAATGGCTAACGCCATGTTTCTAGCAGGATTTGATGTGAAAGATGTCCACATGACGGATTTAATTTCAGGACGCGAAAACCTAGAAGATATCCAATTTATCGGTGCTGTTGGTGGGTTCTCCAATTCTGATGTATTAGGGTCAGCAAAAGGATGGGCTGGTGCATTTTTATATAATGAAAAAGCTAAAACAGCGTTAGAAAATTTCTTCAACCGCCCCGATACGATGTCAGTAGGTATCTGTAACGGATGTCAATTGTTTATGGAACTGGAATTGATCAATCCTGAACATGAGGTTCATGGTAAATTGATCCACAATAGCTCACAGAAGCATGAGTCCAATTTCGTATCGGTTACCGTTCAAGAAAATAACTCGATCATGTTATCAACCTTAGCGGGTACAACGTTAGGGGTATGGATTTCACATGGTGAAGGAAAATTCAATTTGCCTCAGGAGGAGTCCGCTTACCAAATCGTAGCAAAATATGCTTACGAAGCATATCCTGGCAATCCAAATGACTCTGATTATAATACAGCTATGCTTTGCGATAAAACGGGTCGCCATTTGGTCACTATGCCACATATTGAGCGTTCTACATTCCAATGGAATTGGGCTAACTATCCAAAAGGACGTCAAGATGAAGTAACGCCTTGGTTAGAGGCTTTTGTTAATGCGCGCAACTGGATCGCAGAAAATAAAAAATAGTTTACAATAACATCTTGACAAAAAAACCTCTTGCAAAAAATTGCAGGAGGTTTTTTTTATATCCTTCACGATATACATGTTTAGATCATGTGGTTGGTAACTCTGCTTAAATTTCCCTGTTGTAACCTGGTTTATTCATCAAATTGTCTAGTGAATATTTACCCGATCCCATCACCAGAAATAATATGAGCATAAGCAAGACAACAACAGATAGCCACAGTTCCCCGTTTAAGAAACTAAATCCATTTGTTAAGTTAATAAAGAAAACTGCTCCAAATAAAATGGGCAACAAGACAATTGTCGCTAATCGGGTTTGGAAACCAAAAATGATAAACAAACCACCGACAATTTGAGCAAAAACAATATAGTGCACACCTCCCCATATATAGATGGTATAATTCACTTGCTGCACCAAGGAACTGACGCGATCAAGATCGCCTACAAAACTAAGTCCTTTGACTAGGATCAAAATACCTACTAGTATCCGTAGGTAATCTATCCATCTGGGATGATGGGTATCTCCCCAGTGTTCGATTTTGTGAATAAGGTTCATAATATTCTCCTTTTCTTATTGGTATTTATGACTAGAACAAATCATAACCGTTTTTGTTTTTTATCCTTTTTGACATCTCATTACCTTCATATCAATTAGATCCAGTATATTGTCCACCTGAGCGAAGGAAAGAAATGTATCCCTATCACAATAAAATTAAACAGCGTATTAACAATGGTGAACTCATCAGGTATGAGTATGTGGACAAGTATAAACAAATAGCGCCATGCCTCTTACTGTATTTTAATACGGAACCTTATATAAGACCCATAAGGGCACATCGATTTGAAGAATACGAGGAAATCTTCGGTAATCTGAAAAAATAAATAAAAGGTCTTTTTAATCCACTTTCTGCAAGTATTGTAATAAGGCTCCGCTTGGAGCGCGAACTAGTTAAATTGACTCAAGAGCGTACTCCATATAATAGGTATAAAGTGAAGTTAAAAAAATCAACTCTATAAATGCCTTAAAAAAGAATTATGAGCATGGTCACGCTTAATTTATTGGAACTCAATTTCAAAATATTGAAGAATAGTTTTGTAATGATCCTGAGCGGTAAGACAAGTATCTAATAAATACTCTTTTATATTTGTCCATTCTTGTAAGCCTCTGTAATAAAACAATTTGATCTCTTCATCGATTATAAATGGAACAATATTGTTGGCTAGACATTCCTTAAACATAATCAAACGACCAATACGACCATTACCATCTTGAAAAGGATGGATTACTTCAAATTTATAATGAAAATCGATAATATCTTCAAAAGTTTTCTTTTCAATATCATGATAACGTGAAAGCAATTCTTTCATTTTTATTGAAACTTCTTTTGGAGGGCAAGTCTCATTGCCCCCAACTTCGTTCGGAAGTTTCTTGTATTCACCAACATTAAACCAATCTTTTCGACTATCGGAAGTACCTGACTTTAAAAGATAATGTAATTCTTTAATTAAAGATTCTGTCAGCTTGGTTTTACCTTTATCAATAATGAAGTCAATACAGCGAAAATGATTTGTTGTTTCTATAATATCATCGACATTAACACTTTCTGTAGATGCTCCAATGGTGTTGGTTTCGAAGATATATCGAGTTTGATCGTGGGTTAGTTTACTACCTTCAATACGATTCGAATTATAAGTTAAATCGATCTGTGTACGATGGTAAATTCCGCCTTTCAGCTTCATTTGTTTTTGCTCTTTCAGATGATTGAGTAAAATGTTGTCACTGATTTTTTTCTTACGCCCTTTTTCAGATATCAGAGCATCCTCTGGAATATTCCAAGTTTTACCAGTTAAGAATGCTCCTTTAATTCTGCCTATAGCACAGTAATTACGAATAGTTCTTTCTGGAATACTCCATTTTTTCGCAAATTCACTTACTGAAATATAATTCATAATTTTATGATAAATGCCGTTATCGGCAAATATACAATAAAAAAGTGTTTTAAATAGTGATTTTATTGCCGATATCGGCAAGTGTTAAGAAGTTTAAATGATAAATATATGGAGGAATAAAATAGCCTCGCATCCATAGATATCATTGCCCTCAATTTAAAAAACTCCGATTATGTGCGTTTTTTGTGCCTGCACTACTTCATTAACCCTTTTCAGATATAGGCAGTGGCAATGGTTTTAACGCTAAAAATATCGAGGTTTTTAATGCTTGATGATATGTGGTACAAATCGACTTTTATCCGTTGTGATGGGCATCGTAGACTCACGAAAACTGATTCCACAGGGTTCTTGCCCAATAATCCAACTTCCTATGATAGAAAAACCAGATTCTTCTTTGTGTAAAGTAGCTAATTCTTGATAAATATAACCTTCCTGTCCATAATCCCCTGGCGTCGCATAGATCAGTTCTTTATCATAGTAGAGATCAATATTGGCACCTTCTCTCGATAAGATCGGTTTTTTGATGTAATTTTTAAGCGTCCTCTGGGGCTCAAAATAGGCAGCCAATAAGTTGGGGTGATGCGGAAACAATTCCCACAAAATGGGTAAAATCGCCTTATTGGAAAGGATCATTTTCCATGAAGGTTCTATCCATTGTGTTCTATGGATATCATTTACGATATGATGGCCAAACTCTTCATGAACCATCCACTCCCAGGGATATAACTTAAAAATGGAGGTAATCGATTCACCCTCCAAATCTATAAAAGCATGACCATTCCAACCAATATCATCGATATAAATCAATTGTGTCTGTATACCTGCCTGAATAGCGGTATCCCTCAAATATTCAACATTGGTCAAATCCTCTAATGTTTCTTTCGCACATGAAAAGTAAAGTACATCTCCTTTTAGATAGGGTTTGATCTCTTTCCAGCTGGCTATAAGCTGCTCATGTACGCTGTTGAACTGATCGGTGGATTCAGAAAAATAATGATTTTTCCAGTTCCATTGGACGATTCCACATTCAAATAAAGAGGTTGGTGTATCGGCATTAAATTCCAACAGCTTCAATTTTCTTTTGACCGAGTCGTATGCAAAATCAAAGCGACCATAAATCGAGGGAGATTCATTTTCCCACGATTGTTCGATATGGTGTACCATATGACTGGGAATATGAAAGAGATGATATAGCTTGTTGGCCATCACGTGTTCAACCGCTTTGAGGCACATGTCCCACACTTCGGCCGTTGCTTGATAAATGGTATCCGCTTCGCTATTGGTGATCTCGTAATAATAATCCTCGATCCAATAGGGTTCATCGTTGTCCGTATGATAACCATATCCAATGGCAGTCAATCTGGATTTCCAATTGGGATCGATCGTGAGCTTTTTGAGTTTCATTATGAACCGAAAGAAGATGACTGAGATGACGCTGCAGTGTTGCCAAATCCACCTCTCTTTGCTTGATATGCAGCCGCTTTCTTTGCATTGGTACCCGATACAGAACTTGGGTTCAGATTGTTATTTGAATAGCCCAGACCTGCACCAATATGTCTAAAAGCCATAAACCATAAAAGTGATGAGCCCATCCCTCCTCCTGTACGGTGCTGATCGCGATAATCTTTGGTCACTTCGGTGTAAGGTGCTGTAGAATCGGCACGCATAAAGACGCGTTGCTTCGCTTCCTCTGCTGGTGCAACAGGTTGCTGACCACATGAAGCCAATACGGAAGTAATCAGGACCAACTTGATCGTTGAAGATGCTTTTTTTCTCATATTTATTGAACAGTTACATAGATCGGTACTTCACTCAATGTTTGAGCTGTATCACCCACACTCCAGGTATTGACGCGCTTAGCTGTGACAATGGTATCACTTTTGTCCGCAATCTTTTCACCATTAAACCAAATATGCTGTTTGGTGATATGTAAAACCGAATCGCCTTTTGTCTCCGTAACCAAAACAACTTCACGTGCTGATTTCTTATCCAATTGCTCTAATGGTTTTTCTTGATTAGCTTCGGAACAGCTCATCAATATCGAGATTGACAATCCGAAAAAAATATATTTCATTTCAATTGAGTTTTGTGTATAAAGATACTTAAAAAGAGCTGTTAACCATGAACTGGATACGCTATGCCTATACCTTTAGCTGACATCCGCATCAAGTAAGAAATTAGGATAAGATACCTAGACCAAAAAGGTCAGATGGATATGAACATCCTCTCCATTCCTTGATACGACAAAAATTAACATTCTTTATCGTATGTCCGATTCCAGTGTTTATGGCTATCTAACGGCGTAGGGATCACCCGATATTCGAGGTTAATTCCATTCAGACGTCTTTTTTTAATGCGTTTGTTCACCTCATTGATATAGGCAATTTGAGTGATACGGAATGTCCCAAAACTAGTCCCTTTCATATCTTCTCGCTCTAATAAATCCTCCACCAATTCAAAATTGAAAAAACAGCCTAAATAATCTTTCCAAAAGAAAATAGGGTTATCTATCTTATCGAGATAACTATCCTCCGGATAACATAATTCACCATCTTCTACTTCAAAATGATCGGCTAAAACTTTATTGGTGTGTGCGACAAATTCTCGTGCAACCTCCTCATCTTCGATCGGAAGAAAAGAAATTACATCTTCTTCTTCTAAGCTATCAAACATCAAATGATTATTGAAGCAATGAATCAGTTCTGGTAATAACTCCACCACATCATTGTACATTTTTCCCATCTTGCAAAGATACAAAGATTCTCTCATTAGACACTTATTTTTAGGTAATGAATCTATTTCTATCAAATAGCTTGTACCTTTAGGCCATGAAAATACAATCCGTAGTTTTAGGTATTTTATTGATTCTGATCAGCTCATTGGGTTTCGCCCAGCATCTGAAACTGACTAACCTTAAAAATGGTGATTTAATTTTTGTCGAAGCCGAACAGGAGCATTTATCTGGTGCCATCAATCGGGTCACACAACGTGATACAAATAGTTCTTTTGACCATATTGGACTCTTGGAATATGATCAGGGCAATTTCTTTGTCTTACATGCAAGTTCCAAAAAAGGATCTATCCGTGAAGGGATTGACAGTTTCTACCAGACTCAAAAAAAAGAGCATAACCACTTAGTGGTTTACCGTCTGAAGGAAGCGTATCAACATACGATACCCCAAGCCATTACCACAGCAAAACTGCTGCTGGGAAAACCGTACAATTGGAGCTACATCTTGAACGATAGCAGTTTTTACTGTTCAGACTTTATCGAGAGAGCTTTTCGCCATGGGCATATTTTTCAATTAGAACCCATGACTTTTATAAACCCAGCGACAGGTCAAATCGACAGTTTTTGGAGAGATTTTTATCAGAAGCAGGGACTGGAAGTGCCTGAAGGAGAATTGGGTTGCAATCCCAACGGACTGGCGGCATCGGAAAAATTAGTAAAAATTGGCGATCTCACGCTGTAAATTAAATTTCGATTTCATTTAAAATTAATTTTTATCGTAACTTACAAGCACCATTAAAGATAGAAATTATATGAGGCAAAGCCTGATCAATACGTTAAAGAAGCAGTATAAAATACTTTCTGGAAAAATAACATCCTTTAAAATCGAGCATAAATGCCCTCATGTATGGTACGGTAATTCGTACGGTGGATTTTACGTTAATCCCGAACTGTTAGATGCTGATTCTATAGTCTACTCGTTTGGCATAGGACAAGATACTTCTTTTGACGATACCCTGATACAAAAACACAATTGTCATGTATTTGGTTATGATCCTACCCCAAAGTCCATTGAATGGATTGCACAACGGACAGATCTTTCGCCAAAATTTCATTTTCATCCTGTTGGATTGGACAATAAAACGGGAATAACACATTTCAATCTGCCTAAAAATAAAGATCATGTATCTGGTTCTATTATCAACCATCCCAATGTCGATGAGCATAACATGGTGGAAGTACAGATGAAATCAATCGTCGATATCGCATCGGAAAATAACCATACCTATATCGATGTATTGAAAATGGATATTGAAGGATCGGAATATTGCGTGATCGATAGTATCTTAGATTCATCCATTCAAGTCAAACAAATTTTACTAGAAATACACGAACGTTTTTTTGATAATGGAATGGAGAAAACGCAATTACTATTAGATTCATTACACCGCCACGGCTACCAAATTTTTGGAGTTTCAGATACCTTAGAGGAGATTTCTTTTATAAAGGTCCTTGACTAAGCGTATCGCAGACTTAATCACTACATGGAAATTTTTAGAGCATATATCAAAAAAAGAATATCCGTAACGGATGAACAGCTGGAACAGATCACCTCCAGCTATACCTCCACTCATGTCAAGAAAAAAAGTTTTATTCTCCGTGCCGGAGAGATCTGTAATTTTGAAGGCTTTGTCAAAAAAGGTTGTTTTAAGATTTTCTACTTAACTCCTAATGGCGAAGAGCATATTTTATATTTTGCGATAGAGGAATGGTGGATTTCGGATATTGCAAGTTTCAATGAGCAACAACCGGCTCAATTATATATTCAGGCTTTGGAGGACTCAGAAGTATTCATCATCTCCAAAGAACAAAAGGAACAGCTGTTTCTCAACTGCACGCAGGTTGAACGCCTATTTCGCATTATGGCACAGCGGTCTCAGGTAGCTTCTCAGCATCGCATCATCGCAGCACTGGGATTTACAGCGCAAGAGCGGTATCTGGATTTTATAAAGCGCTACCCGAAAATATATCCCAGAATTTCTAACTTGCAGTTGGCATCGTATATTGGTGTGACCCAAGAGTTCCTAAGTCGATTGAAAAGACAAATCCTCAAACCGGGCAAATAAAGCTATTTATTGATGTAGATCAATTTTTAAAAGCTTTCTATTGCTGATCTTTGTTGAAGTAAATCAAACAGCTGGTTTGTGGATCATAAAAACAATTTATACCACCTTGCTGTTAAATAAAGATAAAAGATAAGATGATGAATAATTTTTTCAAAATTGTAGTAGCTGCAGCCTTAATGATCAATGGCGCCGTAGCACAGGTTAAATGGACAGCAGACCCTGCACATACGAATGCCAGATTTGATGTCAACCACCTCGGTATTAGTTTTGTTGATGGTGAATTTACCAAAGTTTCGGGCACAATCGATGCTCCTAACAAAGAAAACTTTAATAATGCTAAAATAGATTTTACTATTGATGTCAACAGTATTGATACACGTGTTGATGCGCGTGACGGCCACTTGAAATCTGATGATTTTTTCAGTGCGGAAAAATACCCGACAATGAAATTGAAATCTGTTTCTTTTAAACCGGGCAAAAAAGGAAAATATGTATTAATAGCTGATCTGACCATCAGAGATGTGACGAAACAAGTGACTTTTGAGGTTACTCAAAATGGTGGAATCATTACCGATCCGTGGGGAAAAACACGTGCTGGTTTTACAGCTAAAACGACTATAAACCGTTTTGATTTTGGAATGAAATATAATGATAAATTACCTTCGGGTGTAGAAGCAGTATCTGCAAATGTAGCCATCACTGTCAACACCGAATTGGTCTTGAACTAAAAATAATTTTTTATAATACTAAAATAGCCTTTAAGGAGTCCCTTAAAGGCTATTTTATTTTAAAAGCCATTTAACATCCCGCCGTCCAAAGGGATATTTGATCCGGTGAGATAATTGGCATATTGAGAACAGATAAAAGCTACGAGGTAACCATACTCTTCTGGTTTACCCAATCGATTCATCGGTACTTGCTTCAACCGCAAAGCCAGAGCTTCATCGTATGAAATATCGAGACGGTCGGCATCCATCTGTGTCAACGACTGAATACGCGCGGTATCAAAAAGACCTGTCAATATGCTATTCACCGTAATATGGTCTGCTGCGACATCCTTTGCCAATGATTTACTCCAACTCATCAATGCTGTACGGACTGTATTGGACAAAACCAGATTGGACATCGGTTCTTTTACTGTCAACGAGGATACATTGATAATACGACCAAATCCCTTATTTTTCATATGGGGCAATGCTAACTCGGTTGTGTAACAATGTGTCTTAAACAACAGATCAAACGCACGCTGATAGTCTTCTAAGGATTGTGCAGCAATGGTCCCTGCTTTTGGTCCATGGGTATTATTGATTAAAATATCAACCACATGATCATTAAAGTAATGAGATATGGCGATCTTATATTCTTCGAAATTATTAAAATCAACAACAAGATAACGATGTGTCTGTCCCCTACTGCGATCTAAGGTGGCTAATGCTATTTTTAATTTATCTTCATTTCTAGCCATTAGGGTGACCGAAGCGCCATGTAAGGCGAGCTGCTGCGCAATAGCACAGCCTATTCCTCCAGAACTGGCTCCAACTAATGCTTTTTTATTTTCTAAATTGATATCTATCATATTATTTTTTCATTTCAAACTGATACAAACTAGTCTCGATTTTTGGCACGGACCATGGCGACAAATAGGTAAATGGACAGCGAAAAAGAAGTTGCTAAAAATACCCATGCCCAGATGGGAATGCCTAAAAATTTGGGTTCGACATGTGCTATTATAACCATCCCAGCCAGCATATTGAGGGATAAAACCATAATACCGATGACGATCCGATTGACTCCCTTTCTCAATATTTGAGTAAAAGACTTGGCGCTGATCAAATGATGGTTGAGGGTAAAATTACCGAGTTTGATCTGTCTAAATAAACTTCTGAGATCGTCCGGTAGTTTTTCAATATCACGAACAAATGAAAAGGCTTTATTTTTTCCTTTTTCAAACAGGTACCTCGGATCCATCCGCTCCCGCATAATACGGTTGGCAAATGGCTTGATACTTTTCATAATATTTAGATGCGGATTGAGCTGGCGACCGATACCCTCCATCAATGATATACCACGGATTAATTGATAGATGTATTCTGGAAAATAAAGCCGGTTATCACCTATGATCGCCCATAATTTATCAAATAAAAACTCTAGACTGATATCGCCTAGCGAAACATTATCAATAAGGTCAAAAATCTCATATAACGAGCGTTCAAAACGGGCACGATCGGGAATACTACTTACAATAGCAACATCTTCTATGGTGTCTGCGAGATGGACAGCATTGGAAGAAACCGCAGCTTGGATAAATTCTTCTAAGTTTTGTCGGTCGATAGACAACAATTTGCCCATATTTCCAAAATCAATAAAGGCCAGTTTTCCATTGGGGAGCACCATTAAGTTACCGGGATGAGGATCTCCATGGAAAAAACCATGTACGATCACTTGTTCCAAATAAAGATTGATACCATTATCCACGATCTCTTCCAGATCCAGGCCCATGGACTTCAATTGATCCTTATCGGTCACTTTCACACCATCTATAAACTCCATGGTCAAAATCCGATCGGAACTTATCTGAGGGTAAACTTTGGGTACAGTAATTTTATCATTGCCCTTAAAATTTTTAGCAAATCGTTCGATATTATATCGCTCATTCAATAAAGAAATCTCCTGTATTAGAGTCGCAGCAAAGGAATCAACGATCAAAGGTAAGTTGAGATTATGTAGCGGTTCACTGTACCCCACTAATATGCGGGCGATATCTCGCATGAGGGACAAGTCTGTTTTTAAGACTTCATCAACCTGAGGTCTTCTCACTTTTACCACCACATCTTGACCGTCGATCAGTTTTGCCCTGTAGACTTGAGAAATAGATGCCGCAGCAAAGGGTTCTGGCTCTATAGTCGAAAAATGTTCATCAAAATTGATTTCCAGTTCTTCTTCTATATAGCTTCTGATATCTATGGTAAAGGGGTCGACACGATCTTCTAAGAATCGCAATTCTTCGATCAGTTCTTGAGGTAATAGCCCTTCTCGTGTGGAGGCAGATTGGCCCAATTTAACAAATGCAGGGCCCAATTCTTCTAAAGCCATACGAATTCGTCTATAAACCGAGATGTTTGTGACATCTATCCCGATTTCTAAGGAAGTTTTATTGGTATTCCAAGGAAGTCTATTTAATATATCACGAAAGCCATATTTCGCTAGCACGCTAATAATATGGGAACTTCGTTGTAATTTCTTAGCTGAATTCTGCATCATAAAACCATCTTCGATAATTTCTTCAAGTTACAAAAACCCTGCCTACATATCTAATTTATTGCAACATGATCAGTCATCAACGTGTTAAAAGTATTTTTTAAAGTTCCACCTCTTCTTCCAAAGCATCTATATTATTTTTGATCATCTTTAAATATTTAGCATAATAATAGTAACTCATAGACTCAATGCAAATAACTAAAGAAACTAAACCTGCAAAAATCCCTAGCACCAAGAAAATAATAAAGGACGAATCATTTTTCCAGGTTTCTCCGAAATGATAAATCTTATCCACCCACTCTGCAGAGTGACCGAGCGAGAAAAAAATAAAACAGATCAGGAGACCCTGCGGCAATAACAAGTAGGATGACATCTTGTAGGTTTCGATAGAAAACTTTAGATCGTAATATAATTTCAGCAAATTTTCCCGAGAGCTCAACAGTTCAAACTGTTTGGTCGATTTATAGAAATAGAAAAACTTTTTATAATAAAACATACTGGATAGACACATCTGGAATAAGATGCAATAGTAGGCGACCTTCGCATATCCTGTAATCTGGTACACTTCTAAATTGGGTAATACCAATAAAAAAATAATCGCACATAGCCAGGATATAAATTCCGTCTTTATATTCTTCCTTAATTTCACAAGTATACTTCCCACTGATTTATAGTGACTAAGATTGGGATCAACCTCGAAATTATTTTCAGTTTGATTATTCCATTGTTCTTTTAATTCATCAAAATTCATAACCTTGTGTTTTAATAATCTGTTGCAACTTTTCTTTTGTTCTATTCAATTTTACACGCGCATTGACTTCAGAGATACCGAGATTGACAGCGATCTCACGATGGCTTTCCCCCTCCAAAAATAGAAAAATCAATGCTTTTTCTACGGGATTGATATGCTGCACAGCCTGATAAAAATAACGCAGCTGCTCTTCCTTTCTTTCTGTATCAAACTCTTCTTCCACATCAATATCCAAAGTCAACTCGTGCTGATCTGGTCTTCTTTTTTCTTTCTTGAAGTACATGAGGGCGGTATTGATAGCGACACGATATAACCAGGTCGAGAACAAGCTTTCTTGTCGAAAAGAACCATATGATCGCCATAACTGCATCACAATTTCTTGAAATAAATCTTGCTGATCCTCCAAATTGTCCATATACATACGCGACACTTTGATGATAGCACCTTTATTTTTTTCTATTTGTTTCAAAAATTGTTGTTCGTCTGGCTTTACCATTAACTATTTAGACTCTTTGCCTTAAAAAAATATACTATACAGGATTAGTGCAGCATTTTGTCAAATGTTACAATACAGCTATGAAAATAATATTATTTTATTCACTACTTTAGTTTAAATCAAAAAAATATCATCATATGGATAAAGTATTTTTTAGAGGTCAGGTACTGTGGGCCCAAATCGATCCAAATCGACATTTACGCCATTCTGCTTATGCAGATTTTTGTGCTCAAGCGAGAAGCAATATGCTAAACGGGATCGGATTATCGCTTAATCAATTTGCTATCCATCAAATCGGCCCCATTTTATTTAGAGAAGAACTACTTTATCATAGAGAAATTCATCTTGACGAGGAGATCTATGTTGAAGTGGAATTGACGCAATATAATGTAACGAACAGTCGCTTTTCATTCCGACATGTTGTATTTAAAGCCGATGGCACCAAAAGTGCTACCGTAATTGTGGATGGGGCCTGGTTAGATTTAGAAAAAAGAAAGTTAACCCCAATCCCAAATGAATGGAGTCATTTTATCAAGAAAATACCAAAGTCGGACGATTACGTAGAAATAAACGCATAAAAAAAGCTTGCAGAAATCATCCTGCAAGCTTTTTTTTAATAAACACCTATTACTTAACTTCTATCAACCGTTTTGCTACAATTGAATCTTCTTTTTTACCTACTGTCACTACGAGTACACCGTCTTCATACAGCGCATCAATATTACTGTGATCTACGGTTTCAGGCAATGCAAAGGATCTTGAAAAAGAGGTATAATTAAACTCTCTTTTACTAAATAATTTCTCATCACTTACTGATTCTTCTTTTTTATCTGCAGAAATGGTGATAATTTTTTTATCCACATTGATCTTAAAATCTGACTTCGACAACCCTGGAGCTGCTAGTTCAATACGAAACGCTTTTTCTGTTTCAGAAATATTAACCGCAGGAACGCGAGAGATTAATCGATCTGAAATAAAAGAATCATTAAACAAATTATCAAATACTGTACTTACAAATGGATTTACAGAATCTGTATTCAAACTTTTTGTTGGAAATTTAATTAATGCCATTTTTTTATCCTCCTTTTATTAGTTATGTATTATTTTTTTTATATCAATTTATAAGCATATTTCAATTCCCATACCAAATTATAAAAACAACCCAATGTAGACAAAATGTCTTAAAAATATTTTCTAAAAAGACATTTTGTCATTTCATTATATTGCTAAAAATGACAACAACCTACTAATCAATGCCCTCACTATATATATAAAGCATTTCTTTCATGCTTGCGAGCAACGATCTTATGTTCATTGTAATGGAAATAGTATTGCGGAACAAACAAAAATTGATTTTCAAACTTATAATGGAAGTGGTACACATATGAGGAAATAATGATGGTATGGTGAATTCTTAGATCTGGAAAACCCTCCCTTATTTTATGAAGGTATCCGTACATTGGTCAAAAATAATTTGCAAAACATGAACTGGAATCCCGAAATTTATAATCAGTTTAAAGATATCCGATATCAACCTTTCTATGATTTAATTGCTTTCATTACCCCAGAGCAACAACAACATGCGATCGATATCGGTTGCGGTACCGGCGAACAGACTTCTATTTTAGCAAGCAAGCTTAAAACGGCACAATTTACAGGTGTTGATTCTTCTGAAGCTATGCTTGCAGAGTCGAAACAATTTGTGCACGACAGATTATCCTTTAAACAGGCTGCGACCGAAGATGTCGTGGACAGTAAGGAAAAATGGGACTTGATATTCAGCAATGCTGCTTTACAATGGTCCGATCAGCATGATGTACTATTTCCAAAGTTGATAGCACTACTGAATCCGCACGGTCAAATAGCTATTCAAATGCCCATGCAATCGGATAACGTCTTAAATCAAATCTTATTGAAACTGGTCGATGAAGAGCCTTTTAAAAGTTACTTACAGGGCTGGAAAAGAGAATCGCCGATGCTGAGCATCGATGAATACGCCACGATCATGTTTCATGGCGGACTGACCCACATGCAGATCATTCAAAAGGTCTACCCAATCCTAGCAGAACATGCACAAGATCTATTGGACTTTATATCTGGATCTGCCTTAATTCCTTATATGGATCGATTGCAGGGCGATCAAAAGGAAGAATTTATTGCTGAATATAAAAAACGTATTGAACTAAAATTTTCTCAATTTCCTGCTTTATATGCTTTTAAGCGACTTTTACTGTATGGGAGAAAACCATAATCCAATGATGCTATTCACGGATTATCTTTTCAAAAAATTAACAAAAACTTCTTTACCTGCTCTGGGTTTTATACTATTATAGCACTTTTCCATAGTCTGTAATATAAAGTGAGGAGCAAATAGTTTTTGATAGGACACAAGATCTCCGCCAAATGGAGGACCTGGATTTGCAAATAATTGATCAAAAAGTACACCGACGAGCCTACCATCTGGCTTGAGCAAGGAGGATACTTTTTGTACATAGTCGGCACGCCGATCTGGCGCAATAGCACAAAAAAAGGTTTGTTCCAACAACAGGTCATATTGCCCTTCATGTTCAAAAAAATCTGTGCAGACCACGTTTACTTTTGCATGATCTGCAAATTTAGCAGCGACCCTTTTGATTGCCTCAGGAGCAAAATCAATTAAAGTGATATGCTTAAAACCATGCTCAAGTAGATATGCGGCTTCGTACGCATTGCCACAGCCTGCAATCAGGATCTGAGCATCTTTATTTGGATACTGGTCCATATAGGCACATATCGCTGGAGAAGCATATCCAATATCCCAACCGATTTGATTGTCTTGCCATTTTGAATTCCAATATGCTGGGTCTAAAGTCGAATTCAACTGTTGATCCACCGAGGGATTTTCTATTTTTTTATTCATAAATATTACTACGCTGAATAGATCTAAAATACGACATGATCGCGATATATCAATTAAAATAATTAGAAACGCCTATCATGATAAAAGCAACAGGATAAAAAAAATAAAAAAAACTTTTGCTTAGTGTAAAAATAACACTATATTTGTATCATCATAATTTAGGTTTATAATTGGTTATAAAGGTTTTCATTCTCCCCGTTTGAAAACCTTTTGTTTTTTCATATAAATCCATTTTTTTGCACCTTAACACATCATGTACTCCTTGCCAAGACAACTCAATCTTTTAAAAGGCCTCGATATATTTTTAGAAAAAAAATGGTCATCCAACAATCATCTACGATTTGAAAATTAGGGGAGTTATTGCTGTCTGGAATTAAAATTGAAAAAACCTTTTGCTGTACATTATATTGCTTGCAATGCGAGCTTGACCTGATGCTCTGTGGCAACCAATTTTCTCTGGCTGGACTGCGCACTGGTTTGCTCCTCCGCGGTCAAATGTGCATAGACTTGATCTCCATTAACGTTGGCAATATCCTGCTTCCATGACTCCCATTTGTAGCCTTGATAAAATAAATCCAGATCACCATTTAAAGACCAGTTGACAAAGTCCGCATAACCGCAAGCTAAGCTTTCCCAAGTGGAAGTGTGGGGAGCAAAATAATATATTTTACCTATATCATCGCCCAGCTCACCTGCATTGATGGCATAATATCCTCCGATAATATCATCTGCAATGAATAGGTAGCCGCCCTTTTCTCCTTCGTTGACATATGTTTTTCCTTTATTCCATTCCATAATACCTCTATTGAGTTTGGTGGAACCTGAACCTAAAATCCGTAACCAACCATGGTCAATAAGGATCCCTCCTGTCTCAAATACGATGGCACCAACTGGAGACTTCGTGGATATCTGCAAGCGTAACAATTCCTCATCGGCACGTTTTGGATTTTTTGGCAAAATCTCAAAGTTATTCTTCGATCCTTTCATCCACGTTTTTACCAATCCCCAACCAAACTCTTCCTTATTTATTAAATCTTTTAACGTCTTCATCATCCATATTCTTTAAACCAATCCCTATCTATCCATATCACTTACCTCCTACTATGCCTTTTAAAACTGTAAATTGAACGAACTCATTTACCGCAGGAATTAAAAAAAACCGATGTAGCGATCTGTATTCAGTAATACAAAGAAATAAAAAAGAAACGAATATCACGGTAAAACATGGTTATAAATAGATTATTAGCTGCTTCTGGACGTTTAAAACCACAATTTAAGAGGGATGACAAATCTTTTTTAAAAAAAATATTAAAAAAGATTTGACTTAGTGTATAAATAACACTATATTTGTATCATCATAATTTAGGTTTATAATTGGTTATAAAGGTTTTCATTCTCCCCGTTTGAAAACCTTTTGTTTTTTCACCTAACTCGCACATAACAAGCTGAAAATCAAATAACATTAACATTTTACAATTTTAGCGAGAATGCTTTTTGACGTGCAACCGATGATCGGACTATCTTTCTGACATTTAGAAAAAAGAAGAGTTTATTTAACATGGATGTCTTTAAACTCTCAATTTATTGAACTTTTCAATTTTTATCTCCGAATACCTATATTTACGTTAAATCAATCTATAACAGTATGAACAAGATATTTCAGATCAGCGGTATTTTTTGCTTGAGTTTAATGAGTACATTAACGTACGCTCAAACCAAATTTCAACCTGAAGATACCGAATTTTACACGCCTACGCTACGCACGGTCACGACTGCTGCTAATCAAGCCCCTTCAGATGCTATTGTTCTTTTCGATGGCGCTAACCTGAATCAATGGGTGAGTTCTAAAAATACAAGTCAACAGGCGCCTTGGCAAGTCAAAAATGGGGTTTTGATATCTACTCCACATACGGGAGATATCCAGACCAAACAGAACTTTGAAGATTTTCAATTACATGTCGAATGGAAAAGCCCAGAAGTAATTAAAGGCCAAGGGCAAGGACGTGGAAATAGTGGTATATTTTTACAGGGTCATTATGAAATTCAAGTTTTGGACAATAACAACAATCCTACTTACGTCAATGGTCAGGC
Organism: Sphingobacterium sp. MAE; assembly: GCF_056711605.1. Lineage (NCBI taxonomy): Bacteria > Pseudomonadati > Bacteroidota > Sphingobacteriia > Sphingobacteriales > Sphingobacteriaceae > Sphingobacterium > Sphingobacterium sp. MAE. The sequence goes on from NZ_CM160044.1 coordinate 3,487,883, forward strand.
GGGCTCCGTTTACAAGCAACAACCTCCTCTTGTGACTGCTGTCAAACCGGCTGGCGAATGGCATACTTATGATATCTTATATACCGCTCCTCGTTTTAATACGGATGGTGTTCTGATCAAGAAGGGTATGGTGACATTGCTACATAACGGAGTTGTAGTACAATATAATACACAGATCGAGGGTACTACAGAATATATCGGCATGCCAAAAAGGTTGGTGCATGGTCCAGGTCCAATTGTACTACAAGATCACGGTGATCTCGTCAACTTTAGAAACATATGGATCAGACCGCTCTAATGGTCAAGAAATAATTGCACAAAAAGAGTTGCGTTTCATACATGCAGCTCTTTTTTTTTACATACAGTGAGATCATTGCTATCTTTCATTTTGTGATCAGAATTTCATGATGACTGATTTTTCAAATAAATATCTTGTGCAGGGACTGCTAAATGTATTCCATTTTCTTGAAAAATCTTGTTGATAGTAGCAATCAAATTACTTTTCACCTGTCCCGAATCTTTTATCGTTTTCACCCAAAAATAGATTTCCAATGCAACAAATTGGGCAGAAACTTCTCCGAACTGTATGTCTGGCGCAGGATTTTTTAAGATCTGGTCATCTAGCTCCATACTATCTAATAATAATGTCCTGACCTTTTCCAAGTCTGTCCCATATTGCACTTCCACCCGTATATGAACACGCTTCCTCATGCCACCCAGTGTCCAGTTGATCACATGAGAATTTAATAAGTCTCCATTGGGCATGATGAGGTCTGCGCCATCGGCCGTGGCAATGACACTGCTTCTAAACCCGATCGACTTGACCTTACCTGACTGTCCGCTAATTTCGATCAGATCATCGACATTCACTGGTTTTTCAAAAGCAATAATAAGACCGCTCACTAAATTGTTAACAAGTGTTTGCAGTCCAAATCCAACACCGACTCCTAGTGCGCCGATAATCAACGTAATTTGCTGCACAGGTATGCCAACTGCAGCAAAAGCCAAGAAAAGTCCCAATACGATGATACTGATCCTAACCAAGAGGATCCAGCTTCCGATATGAAACTTGTTTTCCTTTCTTTCATCGCGGTTTCTCCACTGTGGATCTGAGGCAAAAAAAGAAACCACTTTTGAAAGCATGGTTGCACTGAACATAATCAAAAAGAAAATGAGGATATTATATAGAGAAAATGTATAACTCCCTAATTGATGCTCACTATAAAATAATTCATTAAATGGTTCAGCAAGTAATTTGAATTCATAAAAATTGCGTCCAAACAATATAAACCAACCTGCTATCAGGATGGTATAAAAAAATACGGGAGCCCGTTTCCCTACCCTATTATAATTGATATAGAATAACCTTCTTTCTTGCTTTTTATAGATCATCGAAGCATAGGTTAATCCTTCGTTTACTAAACGTATCACCCAAAGAAAAACAATGGCAACTACGACATTCAGTAAACCAGAAACCATCAAAACCTTCGCAATATTAAGCCGACCAAAAATATTTAAAGCAATTGACATCACCTCCATAATCACCATCAAACAGATGGGAAACAAAATCCATTGCTCCTGAAGTGTGCGATGTTGTTTTTTAAAAAACAGTGCCAATACGCCTATCAGAGTACCAAATACGGCTATGATGATCATTCCCCAACGTTCCGGACGAGAGACCTGTAAGATAAAATTATCCATTGCTGCCAATAAATAGAGGGTCAATATCGATAACCAGATAACCATCCAATATTTTGAGATATGATGACGAAAAATAATAGTGATCAATAAAGCGGTAGTAAACAAAATAATGGTTGAAAACACAAAGGGAGGATCGGTAAATAAAAATTGCCCTATGGCTAAAGCGATAGCAGTTCCCGAACAAATTGGAGCACTTAGCAACATACTATTTTCAGCATCAGCACCACTTTGCTCTCTTATTCCATTTTTTAATGAAAATAAGTATAAAATCACCATTCCAATACTGATGAATAAAACCATAAGCTTTCCCCAATTTGCTTTTATATAATAAGCCATGAGCAGCTTTGCTTTCAGGATGGAAAAATGAAATATTTCTTCGAGAGGACGGTCGTACTTACTTTTTTCCCAAAGGGAAGCAAATTCTTTGGCAAAACTCTTATCTGAAATCTGCTGCTGATAATAACGAATTTCATCCATATCTGTTTCCAATTTCAGAAGTTCGAGATTGACAAGGTTTTGTACGATCTGTATTCCATTAATATTTTGACTGAGCTTTTTCGTTAACAGGCGATATTTCTTTAGCCAATATCTTAAGTCTGCTCAAATATAAACTTAACTCCAAGGAATCGTGTGATAGGGTGAACAACGATTTGTCATTAGTCAGCGAGTCGATCTGTAATCGATAATTGACTAACTGTGATTGATAATGATCTACATTTCGCTTATAACCTTTAACTTCCATTTGCAACGCATTTAATATATTAAAAGTCGTTGTTAAATTTCGAGAGGTTTGTGAGGAACCTTTATTTTCAAACACCCCATCTTGAGATAATTTGTGCCAAGCGGCAATCTGATCCAATTCCAACTTTAGAGAAACGGTATCAAATCCCTTTTTCAAAAATGCGCCAGCCTGCCTCGAAATAATTTTGATTTCTTCAAAAATCTTATTCTGCCTAATGATTGCTCGATCTTGTTCCAGATCTATCAAGCTTTTCTTTGAAGATTCTTTAAAAAAGGTTCCCATCTGGGTCACAAAATCTGCCTTTAACGTATCTCGTCTTATATGCATACTGTCCTGACCTCTTACCGGAGAGATTGGTGATAAAAAAAAGAAACCTAAAAAAACAAGATAACAATAGGTTGCAAATATTTTTTTCATGAGGGGACATTTAGGTAACAGATTTCAGTATTTGGTGACGATGATCCGCAATCGGACTAAATAAAACTAAGAAATATTTTTCAGATTATTAAAGATAGCAATCGCATTCTACTGTATTTTTCTAACGCTGATACTTGATATTGTGACCAGTAATTATTGGGACAGTTTTTTATTTCACAAAAAAATATCACTAGATTTATAATCTATTATCATTGATATATGTTTCGAAAAGTTGTAATGACAATATTGATTTTGAATGCCAGAAATTATTTTTATGATATAAAATGATACGATCTATATATGACTAAAGAAGTACTTTACCAAAAAATAAACCTAACTAAAATATAATCCTTATGAAAATTCTGAAAACGGTATTAAAAATATCAGTTTCCTGTTGTTTAATATTCAGCACACATGCTGTATCGGCACAATTTGGTGGCTTACTCAATAAAGTAAGTAAGGCTGCAACGAGCAAGGGAGCGCAAGTTTTAGGTTTGGATAAACTCTTAAAGGAACCAGAAGCGATCACGACAAATTTTGAAGATGTGGACCGAAAGGGAGAACAGATGCCAGATTTTCAACATGATGCGATATACAAACCATTACAGGAACTATCCCGTAATGGGAAGGATGGTTTTATCCTACAGGCAGGTCATTATGAGATGACCAACAAAAGTTATTGTCTGAAAGCTGGTACGCACGCCCCATCATCAGGTGATGGTTACATGTATGCTCCTACATTAGGCAAAAAAAGAGATGTCGTGGTGGCGATACTCAAAAGTGCAGAACAACACCCTGAGGTTGAGCAAAGTGATATTCAAATGCTTTTATGGACCATCATTGCACGAACTAAATTTATTGACTATGCAGGATCTGTCAAGGAAACTGCCTTAATCTTGCTCACACCAAAACAGTTACTGCAACTGGAGGGAGGTGCATTGGGGATTTTACCTTTTGATGCTATGCAAGCTGCAAAAGATCAATTACCAGCATCGCTACGTGCCGTCTTTGAAGCAGAAAATAACATCAGAAATCTCGTGTCCTCTGGCAATTACTCTTATGAAGAGTTTGAGCAGTATGCAATTTTGGCGGGTATTGCTCCTCCAAGAACAGATACGCCAAGCGGAATTTGGACTTTACATCCAGATGGTTACTATATTCGGTATTTCCCGAGTGGTTACAGTGTAACACGTATTCAAATTTATGTGCCTGAAGGATTGATAAAGGAAGGTCAAACATTAATCTATGACGCAACGGATGATATCTCTTGCCCTGCCAATAATGGTTCACAGCGTCTAGCACAGACAAACGAACCGATCCTAAATCGATAACGATCGATCGAGCACATGTAAAAAATATTCAAATTCCATTTTTCACAAGGCTACTCCTTTTCAGATTTAATGATGGTGTAGTTTTGTGGAATCCATGGAAAAATATGTAGCATGATCACTTAGATTCCACAAAAAATGCGAAGCTTTGACACTCCGCATTCTGTACAAACTAAATCAGTAAACACTTTTTCACATGGATCCGTGTGGTCTTTCTTTTTACCATTCGATTGACTGATCTTCGTCGGGAATCTCGGTATTCAACCGCCGCTGTAAAATCAATGAACCGGTGACCTTGTATTTAATATCAACATTTGGAACCATGGTATAATCGGTAAATTGATAGTCAATATTATTGATGGCAATGTAGCGATGCAATAGATATGGGCGAACCGCATCCTTCTGTTCTGAAATGGTATAGCTGGCATCTTTATTTACTTTAAAATTGATATTGGGATTATCAGCACGAAAGCTGACCCCACCAGTTTCATTAAAAGTGGCATAAATTTTATATTTACCCCGATCTTGTCGTTCCTCATCGATATTTCCTGCGTAAAAGAAAATGGTATTTTCGTCAACTACATAACTGCGAATTTCACTTTTAACGATTGGCGTTTCATTTTCATAGCCCTCCATATTTGTTTTTAATGCAGTTCCGCTATAAGTTCCTGAGTAATTGTTAAAGGGGTAGATCCGCAATAAGGCTTTTCGGTAGTGCTTTCTTGGATTAACTTGATAACTGTTGGAGGGATCATCCACGATGGTTAGCGGGAGCACCCATTTATCGACCATATCAATATTCTTGAGCGTAAAGTCTATCGGCATTAAAGCAGTGCTTTCACCTGATTTTATATGGACTGTTGGAGCCATGGAAAAGTATTGACTGGTGAGCTCGCGATAATAAAAATCCGCTCTATTTTGAAAGCGTTCATAATTCAGCACTTTCAATGTATCGGTATCTACACGAATTTGAACGGTCATATTTTGATCATTGATGGTCGATCCACTAACGATCATCGGCAACATGAAAGTCGTCTTCTGATCTCCTTTATACCGCACATAGATATTAGAGACACCTTCACTTGTCAAAGGGGCCTTAAATGAAACAAAATTTTCAAATTGTTCATCTTTCCACTCATCATTGCATCGGCTAAATACGAGCAGTATAGCGAGTAGCAAGAGTTGTATATATATTTTTTTCATGGGACAATTTATTTTTATAAGTTCAAACTCATCTATCTTTAATCATTGTAAGTCCAACCCGGATTTTGTGTGAGTCGTTTGTTACGTTTCAGTTCACTGTGACTGATCGGCCAAAACCACATTTTATCGGCAAAGGTTGTTTTAAGTGTCCAAACGGCTACGGGTCTATGAAAGAGGTCCCGTTCCTGAGCATTCATCAAGATGTTGCAACCATAAATAGGTAAAGCTTCTTCAATCGGCGCATCCATCCATCGACGGAGATCGTAGTAGCGCTGGCCCTCTCCCATCAATTCAATAAAACGCTCCCGCTTTAGTGCTTTTCTTAACTCCACTTTGCTGCTATACACCGGAGCGGGATAATCAGGGACACCACCCCGAATTCGAACCGGATGAATACCGCGCTGCATCTGGCTGATATCCCGACTGATCGCATACGTTGCACCTCGCCATGATGGAATATTGTAGGAACCACTGAGTTCATTTAACGCCTCAGCATAGCCCAACAAAATATCCGCGTAACGAATGGCCGGTTCGGCTTTTGAAATGACACGTGCTGCACTTCCACCTTCGTAGGTATCACTAGGATGAACAAATTTTTTCACTCCAAAACCCGTTCTTAACCAATAGGCATTGGAAGAATTGAATCCATTGCCCTTGGTATCATCACGATAATAAAATACTTGCTGATTGCGGTTGCGTTCCAAGGTTTCATTGAGCAAGGTCCAGAAGCTACCATTGTAAGCAACAGAAGCATAGAAGCGTGGCTCTCTATTAGCATATTGTAACGAAACTCCTTCTCTCAAGGGCTTATATTTCCCTGATTTATAGTCATCAGCTGATACATAACCGCTTAAACGATTTGATCCATTACCACGTCCGATCTCGATATCTTTACCGGGAGCGTCTTTCCCATCATTCATATAATAGGCATCGACAAGCTTTTGCGTGAGCCCATGGGTATTCCATCCGGTTGCAGAACGCGGCAACTGATGGATGACCATAGCTGCAATACTCTCACCGTCTTGATTGTTACCTCTTGTGAAGATCAGTTCCGGATTTCCGGAGGCTTGCAGGGTACCGTCAAACACTTGCGCATAGGATTTTGCGGGATCGATATTCGCCCAACCTTCTGGCCAATTTTTTTCTGAAAAATTATTGTCTTTGGGTGGTACAACGGTTGCATCGTCGCCAGTTTGTTGAATCGGAACCCAATACAGTCTATATACGCCCAGCTCAATGACATCTCTAGCTGCGGCTGCAGCCTTTGCCCATTTTTCTTCTTGATAATCAGCTGACAGCAACTTTTTGCCCGTGTCATCGATTAATCTGGATGCAAAACTTGATGTGTTTCCATTTGCTAACGGACTTGCAGCATAGAGCAAGACTTTGGCACGTGTGGCCAATGCTGCCCCGCAACTCGGACGAGCGGAACCATCTTGACCACGATTCATGCCCAATTTTTCCATTTCTTTTGCAGCAAGCAATAGCTCATCTGCGATGAATGTCGCACACTCTTCATAAGTACTGCGTGCTGTAGCAATCTGGTCATAGCTTTCTGTATAATCGATTCCTTGATCGGGCAATAAGGGAATGGGACCATATTTGCGTAAGAGCAGCCAATACAGATAGGCTCTGCCAAAACGAGCTTGGCCCCGATAATCCTCAATCTCGGCTGCAGTCATCTCTGTATTCATATATACATGATGAATAAAGGTAGTTGCATTGCGAATACCTCGATAACACTGGGTCCAACTGCTTTGTTTATCATTTTCAGTATAAAGCCCCATTTTGAACATGTTATAAGAAAGCTCGTTCTTTGAAGGGTCAAAATCCCGATCCCGATCACCATAGTACATATCATCGGCAAAATTATGCGGTGTCAGTCCTTTACTGGCAACATCAACATTCTCACCCTTTAATTCTTCAAAAACGTGCGCTAACCATTCTTCTGTATAAACTTTACTTTTAAAGACTTTTTCAATCGTGATCCGATCTTTGAAGTATTGATCAGATTCGAGGTAATTTTTTTTACAGGAGGAAATTATACTGGTGCATAGCACCAATAATACCATGGAATATATCTTCTTTTGCATTTCTCTTCAATTTATAAGTTAACATTGATACCTAACGTAAATGATTTAGGCAGCGGATAGTCTTCTCCTCTTGGGCTGGCAAGTTCAGGATCCCAAAGCTTAAATTTTGACCAAGTCAGCAAATTGCTTCCAACAAAAAAGATACGGATGTTATTGGTCTTGATCCGATTAGCCAATGACTTGGGTATGGAGTAACCGATATCCAATGTTTTGAGACGAAGGTATTGACCGTTTCTAAGCCAATAGGTAGACTCCCTAAAGTTATTTGGGTTTTGACCATAACTTAAACGTGGATAAGAGGCATTGGGGTTTTCAGTAGCTGGATCTCCAGAGATATCTGCAGAAATCCAACGGTTATCGCCCATTACTCCTTTCATTACTTGGCCCCACTCCCCTTCACTAAATGCATATACGGTCTTTCCGTAGGTGGAAAAAGTAGATTTTCCTGCTCCTTGAAAATGTACATTCAGATCAATTGATTTCCAACTGACCGAAGCACCGATACCATAAATCAAATTTGGCCTTCTGGTAGCGCCAATAGGCACGCGGTCGCCATCATCAATCACTCCATCGCCATTGATGTCCTTATATTTCAAGTCTCCGGGCTGATAATTTCCGAAAGTTTGGGTCGGACTGTTGCGGATATCATCATAATCCTTGAAAAGACCTAAGGCCACTAATCCTTTAGCTTGATCGACACGAAAACCGCGTTCATTCTGATAACCATATACATTATTCTCTTCGTCTTTCTCCAAAATGACATTTTTGCTGTAGGTGATGTTACTTCTTGCGGTAATATGGAATGCTCCAAGAGTTTGCTTATACTCAAATCTTCCGTCGAATCCTCGTGACTGCACCGCACCTACATTGGCTCGGGGTGTACTCTCCAGCCCCACGATCGCAGGTAAAAATCTACGTTCCATATAGATTCCTGTACGCTCTTCATCGAAGAAATCAAGGTTGGCAATAATCTTATCTTTAAATAGGGAGATATCGAATCCTAGATTTTGCTTTGTTGCCATCTCCCATGTCACGTAGGGTGAGGCTACTTGTGCATATTTCATTCCTTGATAGTATCTATTGAACCCATAGTCAGCCCATTGATAGCCTCCATCTGGGATCCTGTTGCCTGCACCATCTAAAGCAAAACTGCCATCACTATTCCTGCGCCAGATTTCTTCAATAGTATATAAATAAGGGAATCGCTCCTGACTGCCATTAACTCTCAGTTGATCATTGCCGACACGGCCCCACGAATAACGGATCTTAAACATATTGACCCAATCCAAGTTTTCTTTGATGAAGGGTTCTTCTGATATATTCCAGGCGGCAGAAACTGCTGGAAAAAAACCATACTGCTGTCCAATAGCGAAATTTTCTGAACCGGTGTAACCAAAATTGAAATCGGTGATGTACCTATTTTTCCAGTTATAGGTGACCCTTCCTGCTAACGCCTGATTGCGTCTGGAAATTCCATTTTTGATATCGCCACCGATGTTTACAGTATTGACCAATGCGTCTCGTGTAAATCGAATCACTCCGCCAATATTATGGTGACCAAAGCTCCGGTCATAGTTGAACATTAAATCCAGAAATTCACGTCTTTCACCTTCTGCACTACTCATTTGAAACATTTCGCTGGGATTGGACACATGCGTAAAAATGAGGTTCCCATTTTCATCACGCGCACGTTCGGCACGCCACTGCTCAGGCCATTTACGGCGAGATATATTGCTTTTATTGTTGGTATCAAATCCGACAATGCCTCTGGCCCGAAGTCCTTTGGTAATAAAATCGAAATTTTGTTCGATGGAAACATTGGTCTGAATACTATTGGTCCAATTTTCATTAAAACCGGTCTGCGTGGCGACTACCCATGGATTCGTTTGGTTACCAGTGCCTATAGCAGGTACATAGCCATTGGAATACATCACTGGGGTACGGATGGGTGAATATCCAAACAGTACACCCCAGAAGTCATCATCGCCCATGCCGGGACTGTTTCGTTTGTCTAGAGATCCTGCGACACCAACTTTAGCGACCGTTGTTTTGGTGATATTAAAGTCGGTATTCAAACGATAGTTCCAGCGTTTAAAGTTTGCATTGGTGTTATAATCATTGCGCAAGGTTTCATCGATCTTATACATCCCACCTTCTTCAACATAACTACCTGAAGCAAAATAACGCGCTGTGGGTCCACCACCGCTCATATTGAGATTGGCTCTATAGGTCATCGCACCATCTTTGAGCAACAGATCTTGCCAATCTACATTTGGATATAAATCTGGATCCAAGCCCAATCGTAAAATTTCTAATTCCTCAGGCTGATAAATGGGTGCCTGATTACGGGTGATACGCGATTCATTTAAAAGATTAGCGTAGGTAACACCATCTTCAAATTGAGGGGTGATCGTACGGGTATTATAAATGGTTTCATCTTTAAAATTGATATTGATTTTCCCCTCTTTACCTCGTTTAGTCGTGATCAGAATTACTCCATTTGCTCCTCTGGAACCATAAATTGCGGTTACGGCCGCATCTTTCAATACGGAAAAGGACTCAATATCTTCAATATTGATATCGTTGATATTACGCTCAATATTATCCACTAAAACCAAGGCACCTGTGCCACCGCCAAACGTGGAAATACCACGAATCCAGAATTCGGAAATATTTTTGCCTGGTTGTCCAGATTGCATCATGGCCATTACCCCTGGTACATTTCCTGCTAATGCATTAGAAAGGCTCGAAGTGGGATTGGACTTTAAGTCATTGACATTTACACTACTGACAGCTCCTGTAGAGGTCAATTGTTTTTGGGTACCTGTTCCTGTTATCACGACTTCATCCAGCACGCTGGTTTCTGATTTTTCCAGTGTCATATTTATAGCAAAAACATCTTTGATCAGCACGTCTTGTTTGATATATCCGATATACGAAAATGTCAATCGTTTATATCTTTCTACTTTGATTTTATACCGACCATTGCTATCTGTAACCGTACCTAATCCAGGTGAATCGGTTACAAAAATACTCACTCCTATTAAGGGTTGTTTTTGGGCATCAGTGACGACACCGGTTATCTCGACAATCTCTTGAGCCAACAGACTACAGGTAAAGCCGAGCAATAACATCGCTATTATTAAAAATTTTTTCATTATGAAAACCACTGATTATTCGTTAATACTTTGATCCATTTCTTCAAGTGCTATTTTACGTATTCGGCGATTTGATTGATCTCCAATGTAAAATGCACCTTCGGCTTCATTATAAGCGATACCGGAAGGTCTGTCAAAACGTGCTTCCTGCCTCAGATCTCCATCCACATAACCATATGGATTAGCATTTATACTGGAACTGCCTCGTCCTGCAAAAGTGGTCACACTCCCATCTGGTTTCAGGATACGGATAGCATGATTCTGTTGATCTGTAAAATAGAAATCATATTCATCGGTTTTGCCATCAGCGACATATTTTGGATTTTTGACAAAGACTCCCTGATAAGGATTTCTCAGTCGGGCAGATGAACCTACCGCATCTTCATAACCTGCTCCTCTAAGTTGTCCACAAACTAAATACGGTTGATTGAATTGTTTTTTGTCCCAATTGTAATCCACACGAAGAATATAGTGCTGGTTGATGACCACAATGTATGCGTAGTTGCCTGTCGGATGGATCAAAATCTTATATTCCCATTGCGGATCGTGAACGACAAATAACTGTTCAAAATCTTTGACACCGAGTCCTTGATTAAAATATTTATTGAGATCGAAGCGAAAAAATTGTCCCTTCTCGTAGCTATTGAAGTACATTTCTCCATTAACGGGATGAACAGAGGCTCCATTGCACTGCCGATAGGTGGTGAGTACTTCTCTATCCTGCCATTGTCGATCACGCGATAACCTGTACGTCGCACGGTCATTTTCTCCACCACGGTCTTCTGCTATAATCATATATTTATGATCAATCGTAAAATCGATACTACGGGGACGGTCAAAATCTGAACGCTTTTTGGTTACGGTACTATCCTCAAAATTGATCAAGTAAAGTCCATTATTGTTGTCAAATGTCATCCAAAGATGCTTGGGATTGACGGGATCAAATTTCATAAAAGAAGGCTCCCAGAATCCACTCGCCATTTTACTTTGGTCGGCATCTTTAAATTTCCCGTCCCTCCATGGTTCATCACCACGTGAGTTTCGGTACCCTATCACGGTAGACACAACCATTTTGCGTTGATAGTCAAAAGGTTTTGCAGATTTGCCTACAACCTGTTGAGCTGGATCTCCGACCCTGACCTCAATGTCGCCATGAAAGGCTTGTCTTGGAACTAGGCAGTAGAGTGACTTTCCGAGTACACTGATTACTTTTGCCTCTTTTCCGCCAATAAGTACGTGTACATGGGTCGGGTCATTTCCAAAATTTTGCCCATAGATCACGAGTCGTTGCCCCATACCTCCCGATTTAGGACTAAAATCGGATACCACGACAGGTTTAGATGGATCAAAGGGTATGGTCTCGATGACGTTCTTATTATCATCCTTACAGCCCACTAATCCAAAACTAAGGAGTATAAATGCCCATAGCAGAGTGCTGAGGAACCACCTATTGCTTTTAATAAATTGGTTAGTTATCATAAAATATAATTTGGTTAAAATTTATGTTCGAGTTTTGAGGAATGGCCATATCATTTTACTTTCTTCCTAACAAACCCGATGATCGAGGATAAAAACTTATCTTCGTATGATCTGATGAGTGAATAAATCATTCATATAAATGAAAGATGTACTCACTATGGTGTGATATGCTGATATTAAGGTGGTGTCATAAACAATTTTGTTTCATCTTCTTTGGGACGAACGTATGACCGTATCGACAAAGCTCTTTTCCAAGAGGCGTTTAAAATTGATATCTGCATAATTGGTTAATACTATAAAGCTAAATGGTATTAGCTTGTGATGTTAAAAAAAAGACCTGATAACGGCTTCAACTCGACGATTTATAATCTGTTATTTTTGTAATTTCCTTTCAAAAATTAATCTCCTCAAAATCAGATCAGTGTACTGATTCATACTCGTTTTTTACAGCATATGCCTGCGTCCAAAAAAGCGGCATATACATCTATAAAAGTTGCTTCTTGTTCATAACAAATAGCTTACGGCATACATAAATCTCTAAATGGATTTCAGAAGGTTTAATTCTATAATTGATTAATCAAAAATAATCAATGTAATAAAATTGATACTATCAATTTATCTCAATAGTCTGCTTATTAGTATCATACCTGTCCATGAGAGGTAAAACCCTGTATAAAATAAAAATCCATTTCCCTATTATTGAGAAGGAAATGGATGCTGGAAACCCTGAATATTGTCTTTAATCATTCTAGATGAAAGCTAGAGCTTTATTTAATTGAACATAATCAAAACAGGCATTTCATTCATCTGTTTTGAGCACATCGACCATATACATGAGCTTGTTGCTTTTGAAAATCGACGAAGGGGTCATCGATCATGTTGGTTCATACCGATTATAATATCGATTTAAAAAAAGGTGCTGCTCTGGTCATATGGCTACTGGTTTGATTTTCCACTACGGGCCAATCTGCGATCCAGCTGATCTGATCTAAAAGTAAAACTCGCCTATTACCTCCTGAAGAAACTCGACTTTGCTTGGGATCTATACCATGGTACAGCATCCAGTCGATACCGTTGTCATCGGTGATGATCCTTGAATTGTGGCCCGTGCCCACAAAATGGTCATTACCCTGAAGTAATAGTGTGCCAGCACCCCTGTTTTTTAAATCTCGCCCCTCTTTGTCATAATAAGGGCCTTGCAATTTTTTTGAACATCCCACCAGTATATGATAAGTACTCTTAGCGCCTTCACAACAAGAACCTTTTGAACCAAAGAAATAGTAATACCCTTTTCGTTTGTGAATCATAACAGCTTCAAAATCTCCAGCAGCTATCTTAAACTTTTGCTGTAAATCAGAAACATGTAGTCCGTCCTGTGTAAGTGGAATTCCATACGTGCCTTGCGTGTGGGCATCGCTAAAACTTCCCCAGAAAAGATAATTAGTACCCTGATCGGCAAAGAAATGTGGATCTATAGAATTGGGAACCTGAATCTCCTGACTATCGAATAGTTTACCCTGATCTAAGAATGGACCAACGGGTCGATCTGCAACCGCAACACCAATGCCCGGATTGGGGTCTCCCCAAGTGGAAAAGGCATAGTAAAGCAGGTATTTGTTTTTTACCTTGACAACATCAGGGGCCCAGATTCCTCCTGAAGCTTTCCAAGATGGTTTCTGTTGAAAGGCGGTGCCTATCCATTTCCAATGAACTAGATCTTTGGATTGTAGTATAGATACGAGACGTTCTCCGCGTTGATCTCCCCAATTATCTGCGGTGCCATATGCATAGAAATAAGGGGTCTCAGGTTCCTTGATCACCGTTGGATCTGCAAGTATGGGTTCAAATACTGGATTCAGATATGTCGCACCACCCTTGTTCGTAATCTTGCTATCTGTTGAATTTCGTTCCCTATGTCCTAAGCTATTGCATGAAATCGAAAAATAAACAATAACGACTAAACAACGTCCGATAATATTTGCTTGATTCATATGATCCCTGATTTATTTGATGTCTTAAAATACGTGGTCAAAAAAAGAACCTTGCTGCATACAGGTATGCGCAAGGTCCTACAAACCAACCTATCTAAATCTGTTTTACTTTTTTTCCTTGTCTGCTCCTATTTTGATGAAGTACTCACCTAAGATAGCTGTAGATTTAAAATCCACCAACGTATATGAGCATGCTTTAACTGCATAATATTCAGGTGAGTTGAACGATAACACTAACGTTTAAGTACAAAATCATATAGCGGCTTATGAATTGCCTTCAGTTCACTTTCTGGCATTTTCATTACTTTCCGATCATAGGTCATGAGCCCATTTGTTTCCACTTCTACATCTGTGGTCTGTGTATAAACGGCAGCTGATAGTCCCATTGGAATTAAGCGGTTTAAATCATGGATGAGTCTTTTATACCGGTCCAGTAGCTCTGTTTTGTTTTTAAAACTTTGATACCCCCAGTTGTCCTTTTGCTGCCAAGAATGACCTTCTACGGGTAAACCTAAGCCGCCAAATTCTCCTAATGCTAATACTTGGTTGGCTCCAAATAAAGACGGATCGGGCATGGCGGCATCAGGATAATTGTGGATGTCGAGTATATGTCCTGTTTCCATGAAATTGCCACCGCTAGCACTGTTGACCAAACGAGAGGGGTCATTTGCCATGGTCCATTCTGTAATTTCCTTAGTCTTAAATTGTCCCCATGCTTCATTGAAAGGTACCCAGATGACAATACTTGGGAAGTTATGCAACACTTCCATAATCGCTTTCCATTCTTTGCGATAATATTGTTCTGATATTGCTGATCGGGTTTTGTCACGATCACCTCCTGAAATTTTTCCCGGTTGCATATCCCAGTTATTGCCTCCAAGATCACCACTTGGCATATCTTGCCACACCAACATACCAATACTGTCGCAGTGACGGTACCAACGTGCTGGCTCCACCTTAATATGTTTTCGGATCATATTAAATCCCATTTCCTTAGTCTTGACGACATCAAATTTTAACGCTTCATCAGATGGTGCAGTATGCAAGCCGTCTGGCCACCAACCTTGATCCAAAGGTCCATATTGAAATGTAAATTTATTATTAAGCATTAATCGTTGAATACCGTCTTTATCCTTTTGCATCGATATCTTACGCATCGCAAAATAACTTTTTACCTGATCGATCAGCTTACCTTTTCGCAGCAGTTGAATTTCTAGATCATAAAGCTTTGGATTGGAAGGAGACCACGATTCAGCATTTGGAATAGCCATGGTAAACGCCTGGTTGGGTTCACCCGATTGTTCCTGCATAACCCGATTACCATCTAAGGCTTTTACTTTAATCTGGTCACCTGGTTGACTGACGGCCACTAAAGCCTCAAATGTCAAATTTCCTTCATCTAAGTCCGGAGTTTGCTTGGTACTGACGATGTGACTTTGTGGAACACTCTCTAACCAAACCGTTTGCCATATCCCCGTCACTGGGGTGTACCAGATTCCATTGGGATGATTCACCTGTTTTCCGCGCGGTTGAGGGCCATCATCTGTCGGATCCCATACCCGAATAGCAATATCTTGTTTGGTTCCTTTTTTAAGAAATGTAGAAATATCCATCGTAAAGGGATCGAATCCACCTTCATGTCTGCCGACCAATTGTTTATTGACAAATACATCACACTGCCAATCTACCGCACCAAAATGTAATAGAACTTTATTTTTTTGAACCGCTTTATCTAAAGTAATGCTATTGCTATACCACAATGCTTTATCCTTACCTACTTCTTTTCCTACACCAGACAACGCTGATTCAACGGCAAAAGGCACCAAGATATCACCTTCCCATTGGGTTGGAATTTCCGTGGCACCAACAGCTGTGATGGCATACTTCCAAAGTCCATTTAGATTTTGCCAATTGTTTGAGCGCACAAGCTGTGGTCTTGGATATTCGGGATGAGGTTTTTGAACATTCACTTGTTCTCCCCAAGAAGTTAAAATACGCGAACCTGCAGGTTTCCAATCTTGTGCAAAGTTCATCTGTACGGTCATCAATAAGCTTGCAAATAATAAGGTTTTCTTCATCATCATAAAGGTGTAATCATTAAAATCTATCTATTACTATTTTACAGTTGGAAAAGCTGCGATCCGTAATCGTGCTGCTCCCATTGGAATCAATTCCACTTCCTGTATTTTTGTTTCGGTACTTACTGGACTGAGAGGCAACACAGCAGTCAGTCCATGCGCATCGATCTTCCATTCGGGTATTATCTTCGCTTTCACCAGAATTGAAATGGGTACAGCATGGGCTTCAAAGGGAAATCCATCTTTTGGCCATGCTTTTTTTACAACTTTTAATTGCTTTAAATCTGTCAATTGCTCGGGTACTAACCCATAGTTCCAATCGCTCTGCGGAAGTATTTCAAAAGAAGGCCATTTGGACGGATCAGCAGTCTCTTGCCATTTGGAATCCCCTATAGCCGATTGCTTACTGTCTTTCTGTATATAATTTTCTTTTATTTTCAAAGCGTAGGTCAACGGTCCTCGATTGATACTGACCGAGTTTTTATTTGCAGCCCATTGTTTAACTTGGATTTCCATAGGCAAGACCAACTCCATCAGATCACCATCTTTCCACATACGATCTACTTTGATATACTTTCCATTGCCGACGATATCAGTAGTTTTACCATTGATTTTAAGCTTCATATCTTTTGTCCAGGCAGGAATGCGCAGATAAAAGGGAAACTCTACTTGCTTGGACGTTGTTGTTATTTTAAATGAAATCGTCTCGTCGAATGGATAATTGGTTTCTTGCTGAATATGTACACGTTGATTATTAGCGACTTTCACGTCTGCTTTGGATGCTGCATAAAGCACTGCTGCGACCCCATTATCATTTGTGCCCATATATAGGTGTTCGGCATAGTAGGGCCAACCTTGGCTATGATTATGCTGGCAACATCTGGAACTAAAGGGATTCATCATCAAAAATGGTCCACTATTATCAATCCCCGGAGCATGGTTGCGACTATCGCTCAAACTCATATTGGGACTTGTAATATAACGTAATGCCTTAAAATCTGCGGTTACTGCTGCAGGATAGGTGTTGAATGCGACATCTTCTGCGTGATCTGCCCAAAAAGGATCTCCAGTGATACCTAGTAAAATTTCATTGGAAGCCATCTGCTCGACCATCCCACAGGTTTCGACTCCTTGTCGTGGATCGGTATAACCTGGACGGGCATTTTCATCCGCTCCAAACATACCACCAGGTACCTGCCCAAACACCTGTCTGACAAAATGAAAATTGTCGTAGGTAGCTTTCAAATCATCTGGAGATTGACTTTTTAAATAATAAGTTGCTGGCTCACGAAAACATTGTGCAACATTCACATTATGCCAATTGGGTAAATCATTCATCTGTTTCCAATTTGCGGTATTGCGGTGAATTTTATCAGCCAATTGCATCAGCCATTCATTTCCTTGGGTGCGATTGTATAACCAGTATACGGACAGCAAATTGTCTCCGCCACGGCTATTCTCCCAATAATCCTTTAAAAAGAAGCTATCTGGAAGTTGCAGCTGCCATTTGAAATATTTGGTCATCAGATCGAGTACCCGAGGATCAGGACTGTATTCATAATAAGATTGTAGGCACCAAAGCATGATCATATTGCCCCATAAATCGGGCTTATTGTTCCTTAGGATCAAAGGACCAAAGTAGCCATCGGGACGCTGACTTTGAATAGCGCCTTCTAACCAAATTTTAGATTCAGCCAAAATTTTAGGATCTTTTAAGATATAGCCCAGATGCGCATACCCTTTTAACCAATAGGGAACTTCTTCCCATCCAAAATCACCTTTGCCATCGGGACTCAACCAGGCATTATTTTTCTTGGACAACCAAGCACTGATCTCTCCTAAATGCCCTGTCAATCCCTCTTTTTGCAATGCTAAATATTTACCCAGCCAACCCATAGGAACAATATTACCTACAGGAATTTTGAGTAGTACATTTTGCTTTAGTGGTAACCTATTATTGATATAATTGCTGTTTTTCCCGTTTACAGGCAACTGTTCAACAACTGCAACAGATCCTTTTTGAGCGGATGTCGAAATCCAAATACATACTGAAAAAACTAAAAAAACTATTTTTTTTGTGATCATAACAAGTTTAATTTTGGAACCAACAACTCGTTTTTAAGTTATTCTATGTTCCTACTCCACACATTTTTAATACTGGTATATGAGTGATAATAATGGACCTCTTATAAGGTTACTGTGTTTAATTACTGGTTATCCAAATTTAAGATTTAACAGGGCAATTTAGCTTGCTTATCTTCTCAATAATGTGCGTATTTGTATCATTTGCTGATATCAGGTAAAACCTTTTCCAATGAATACCTGAAAAAGCACTTTCCTTTATAGGAAAAGTGTTTGGTTCGATGATTGAAAAAACAGCGCTCATCACTGAACGGAAAATCGATACAGCGATTTTGTCTTATAGATCTGACCGGGAAGTAACACTGTTGAAGGAAAATTAGGTTGATTGGGGGAATCTGGAAAATGTTGTGGCTCTAAACAAAATGCCGTTCTGAACGAGTCTTTTTTACCATTTTTCAATTGTACTTTTTCATTCATAAAATTGCCACTATAAAATTGAATTCCTGGTTCTTCGGTCAAAATATCCATCACAATTCCGGATTGATCGCCTACCACTTGAGCTGCCTTATACCACTCTCCTTCTTTTTGTTTATTTAAAACAAAATTATGATCATATCCCTTTCCATAAGACAGCTGGCGATCATGAGCATTCATATCTCGACCAATTGCTTTTTTGACGGTAAAGTCAAAAGGTGTTCCGATTACTTTCTCCAGTTTTCCTGTTGGAATCAACGTGCTATCAACGGGTGTAAATTCATCAGCATATAGTTTAATCTGATGATTTAATATGGAGCCACTACCTTCTCCATTTAAGTTAAAATATGCATGATTGGTGAGGTTTATTACTGTTTTCTTATCCGACTGTGCCTGATAAGCAATAGTCAATTCATTTTGTTCATTTAGAGCGTAGGTTACTTGCATCGCTATATTTCCAGGAAATCCTTCTGATCGATCTGGTAAAGTATAGGCAAATGTGATCGATGAATCATTTTTAGCTTTTACTGTCCAATTGGCAAAATGAACGCCATTAAAACCGCCGTGTAAAGTATTGACACCATTGTTAACGGCTAATTGGTAAGCATGTCCATCCAATTGAAACGTTCCTTTTGCGATCCGGTTTCCAAATGGACCGACAATTGTTCCAAAATACGGTTCGGCCGGGTTATGATAATCACTTGCTTTTGCAAAACCTAAAACGACATCCCGCAAATTACCCTGTTTATCCGGTACCCAAAGACCGACAATACGGGCTCCAAAATTGGTCAAATAGGCCTGCACTCCCTGTTTATTTTTCAATTCAAATAAATGCACCTCTTGATCATTTATTTTCCCTGCAAATGCGTTGCTATCCATGTGCATAGTCATCGCGGGTTCATCCTTAGCCTTAGTGGCATTCTTTTGCTGACACCCTACTACAACAAAAAGGATACTGACCATACCGATATACTTTATTTTTATCTTCATATTTACTTTATTTTGATGGCTTGATTAAGGTTTATAATGGGAATACTATTGATCAAGTTAAGCGATTTAGTTGATCAATAAATGAAATAATTGTATATAAAAGTTATGATTTACTTTTATATTTTTTATCTTCATCTTTGCAAGTACTAAAATCCTAAATTTAGAAAATATTGATCATCGAAATCGTTTCATAATGTTGCTGTTTTGTGTCAATTACCAATTATAGACATGATAAAAATTAAACTGTTGCTTCTTTATTTGGCCTATCTTTTATTTTGTACGAATACCTATGCTCAACCTTATTATTTCAATCATTACCAAATAAATGAAGGATTGTCTAATAATGCGGTGATCTGCAGTATGCAAGATAGTTATGGATTTTTATGGTTTGGTACTAAAGATGGCTTAAATCGTTTTGATGGAAATAGCTTTAAACAGTTTACCTCATCCCAGCAAAATCCACATAGTCTTGGGAGCAATTCAATTATTTCTCTCAAAGAAGATGATCAAAAGAACATGTGGATCGGTACGGATCAAGGAATTTATTCTTATGATCCGATTTATGAAAGATTTAAAATATTGGATGAGAAATTTCGAAGTACGGAAGTCCCGGTGATCACCACTGATCGTAAGCACAGACTATGGTTTATTTCCAATGGTATGTTATATGTGCATAACCTCGTGAACAAGAAAACAAAACAAATCACCTATTCAGATCTATACATCACCTCGATATGCAGCACAGGTACAGGAAAATTATACTTTGGCACTCCGGAAGGCGTGATCTATGAAGTTGATGAACGGGACAAACTTCATATACTTCTAGACTTTACCAGTACATTTGAAAAGAAAGATTGGTATAGCATCGAGAAAATCGTCGAAACAAAAACCGGAGAATTATTGATCGGAACTTCAAAAGCAGGTGTTTTTTTATATGATGGAAAACAAAAAAACATCACGTCTATACTAGGTCATAAGCAATTGAAACAATTTTTGTATGTGCGCGATATTATACAACCAAATGATCATGAATATTGGTTTGCCACCGAATCTGGATTATTTATCTATCAAATAGCGACTCAAACATTCCTAAATTTACGAAAGGAAAAGCATAATCAATGGGGGATTTCTGATGATGCGATCTATAATATACTTCAAGACAAAGATAAAGGGATATGGCTAGGTACTTATTTTGGTGGTCTCAATTATTATCATGCACATAATAGTATCATTGAGAAAATTTTACCTGGTGATCAACCATCAAACCTGCAAGGATCTGTTGTACGAGCGATAAAAAAAGACAAACAGGGAAATATTTGGATGGGTACTGAAAACGGAGGAATCTCAAAATGGGATCTTTCAACCCATACGATCCAAAATTTCACCAGTCAAAATAGTGCATTGGCGAATAATAATATTCATGGACTACTACCAATTAAAGATCAATTATTAATTGGCGCTTTTGTCAATGGTCTTGATATATTTGATCTAAAAAGATTACAGGTTACTCACCATTTAGATCGAAATAGTTATCGAAATTCTGAACTTGAAAGTAATTTTATATTTCATCTTTATCAAACAAAAAATGGTGATATTTTAGCCGCTTCGACACGTGGCCTCTACCGGTTTGACTTGGATACCAAGCAATTTTTCTTAATCAAAAATGTACCTGCTTATATTTTTTATACATGTATATTGGAAGATTTTGAAGGTAATATTTGGATTGGAACTTGGCGTGATGGTTTATTTTGCTATAAACCGAAGACCAAATACTTTAAACATTATACGCATCAAAGCAATAACCCCAAAGCACTACCGAACAATCGGATCAATAGTTTATTTGAAGATTCCAACAAGCAGCTTTGGATCGCTACAGAGGGTGGAGTGGCCAAGAAAGAAATCCATAACAATGGATTTAAATGCATCAATATGCAAAATGGAATGCCCAGCAATGTTATCTTATCATTTTTGGAAGATAACCAAAACAATATGTGGATCGCGACTTCAAAAGGATTGGTTAGATATAATCCCAAAAATCAAAAAATAAGAACTTATAATATGGAGTCTGGTTTACCAACGCTTCAATTCAATTACAATTCATCGTTCGATGATGAAAATGGAAACTTCTATTTTGGCTCCATCAATGGTTTGATTCGATTTAGACCAGAGCGGCTCAATGCCATCAATTATTCCACAACAACTCCTATTTTTATTACAGATCTTACGGTCAATAATCGAGAAGTAAACCAGACAGATGATTCTACGATTCTGAAAAAATCAATTTTATTTACAGAAAATATTCAGCTGAAGCACGACGAATCTTCGTTTAGCCTCGATTTTGCAGCTCTACATTACCAGGCTCCGCACTCTATAAGCTACAGCTATAAAATGGAGGGAGTAGATGACAAATGGAATCATATCAAAGGGAATCCACGCGCATATTTTACCAAACTGGCGCCAGGAAAATATACGTTTATGATTAAAGCTGAAGATCCCAATGGGCTAGCAATTCCACAACTTAAAACGTTAAAAATAGAAATATTGCCGCCCATCTGGGCAAGCCTACCTGCATATTTCATATATGGACTTATTATCATTGGACTGGTCGCTTTTATCATCCATCATTTTAATGAAAAAATAAAACAGCGCAACAGGCAACATATCTTGACCATACAAAATCTTAGAGATCATGAATTGTATCGATCTAAAATCAATTTTTATACCGATGTTGCCCATGAAATTCGAACACCCTTAACGCTGATCAAAGCACCATTGGAAAAATTAATGGATAAAGTGGACCGCAATCCTGCGATAGATAAACTGTTGCAGACGATGGAAAATAATACGAATAAGCTAATCGATCTGAGCAATCAATTATTGGATTTCAGAAAAGTAGAGGCTGAAGGATTTAAATTAAACTTTGATTCACAACATGTCAGTCTCATTTTACAGGAAATCATCAATAACTTTTTGATCACCTTGATCGCCCAAAACCGGGTCCTTAATCAGGATATTGATCCAAATATCACGGCTTTCATTGATCGGGATGCTTTCGAGAAAATTTGTTATAATCTGCTTAACAATGCATTAAAATATGCGGATCGACACATCACAATTTGTTTGAAAAGTGATCCATACAAAAATGCATTTATACTGACTATCAAGAATGATGGTCCGATTATTCCTACTGCAGATCAAGATCACATTTTTGAACCTTTTAATCGCGTAAAGCGAAGTAAAAGCATTTCTGGAAGTGGACTGGGACTTGCCCTAACAAAATCACTCACCTTAAAACATCAAGGTACAATAGTCTATCACACGGACGAATCTTGCCTCAACATATTTGTATTAACGATACCTTTAAATCAAAGCTCAATATCATCATGAAAAATGCAAAAGCCAATATCTTATTAATCGACGATCATCAAGAATTGCTGGAATTTATTGCGGATGATCTCTGTGAAGAATACCATGTTCAAACCAGCAACAATGGTGTAGAAGCCTTGAAACTGATGGAATCGGATAATTTTGATTTAATTATTAGCGATGTGATGATGCCGGAAATGGATGGATATGAATTGTGTCAACATATCAAAGAAAATATGGCATACTCGCATATTCCGGTCATCTTACTGACGGCGAAAAACAGCATCGAATCGAAAATACAAGGCTTGGAGTTTGGTGCTGATGCTTACATTGAAAAGCCATTTTCGCCTGCTTTTCTAAAGGCTCAAATCGCTAGTCTGCTAAAAAATAGGCTTAAAGTAAAAGCTTTTTTCGTGAGTAATCCGCTATCACAGATACAAAGTATCGGACAAAATCCAAGTGATCAGGAATTTCTACAGAAAGTGGATGATATTATTCAGCTTCACTTGGAGGATCCGAAATTCAATGTGGACCGCATGGCCGATATCTTGTGTATGAGCAGACCAACACTCTATCGAAAAATCAATGTTGTTTCGAGCCTATCTCCTAATGAATTAATTAACCTGACCCGGCTGCGAAAAGCCGCAGAATTGCTAGCACAACGAAAATTCAAAATCTATGAAATCTCCAATTTACTGGGTTACAGCTCTGCCACTCATTTTTCACGTAACTTTCAAAAGCAATTTGGAGTAAGTCCATCTGAATTCTTAGATCAGCAAAAACTGCATTCTTAACCAAACACAAAAAAGACCTCATGTGAAACGCATGAGGTCTTCGAAAAATAATCTTTAGCTTTTAATCAAAAGCAACGGAGTGCTCTATTCGTTAAAAACTACCATTTAATGGCTACAGCTACTCCTTGAGGATCATTTTCAAATCCGAGCAAATATGTTTTCGTTTTTTGATCCCAATTCAATTCAGTAAATACTTCTTGCTGATTGACGAGAATGCTTTTTGGCTTTCTAGGTAATAATATACGTGAAATATGAGTGGTCTGAATAGGACTTTTAGCAATAAAAGAATAATGATATGCATCTATCTTCTCATCATATATTCTACTAGCTGCTGCTAGCACCTGAGGCTTCTGCTTATCTTGGATACGATCTAGATTTAAAAAGAAACATTGCTCTCCAGCTTGTACATCCCGACTGGTATAAATGGGTAACTTAGGGTCAAAAAGATCTATTAAATTTCCCTTGATCTGATAGGGTTTAGCATCGACACTTTCATCTAAAACTGCAATTAAATCATACACACCACGGGTGAGAAAAAAGTTATTCTTAAATTGTAATTTTCCACCCTTAGCTTTTGTTTCGTATAAATCTTTGACTACAGCTAGCAATTGCTCTGTATTATTCGGTTTTAATACATAATCTTTTGGGTCTGTTCGTAAAATATGCACCGAACCTTGGCCATAGTTATATCTTCCCTCCTTTGCGGCTCCCTCAATATTCATTTTTTCAAACAAATGATCTGCCGGGCTCGTATAATGATTGCCTTCCGTATTCCACCACTCTTGAACAGTCTGGAAAGGATCAAGATCAGTACCACTATATACCAGCACACCACCCGATTTTACCCAATCGGCCAAATGCTGATGTGCTTCGGGGCTTAAGGGCTTCATATTAGCATAGGACATCAATAGAACCTTGGTGTCTGTTAAAGCTTCTTTGAAACTTAAATTTTCAATATGAACTGTTTTTACAGGAACTCCCCTTTTTAGAAATGGCAGTGCCAGGCCATAAAAATTAGCTAACTGTGGATCGTCATATCCTGCATGTGTTGGAAAGCGCTGAAACATGAGCGAGTTTGCCAATAAAATACTGATTCCTGAAGAGCCAGAAACTTGGTTTTTAGATTTTGGCATCTGATTCAAGGTATTGATCATCACTTGCATCTGCGTAGCATAATCTTTTGGAATTTTAGCTTTGGTATCACTATTCATGCTGGTTTTATATAAACCTTCATAGATCCTTTCAGGCCAAGGCATGACTTCATAATCTGCAATATTCGGATATAACAATTGTGCCGTAAAAGTCGCTTGATAATTTTTCTTATAATCGACCCAATCTCTTGGCCAATCTTCTATGGGATCGGTCAAGAAAAACATCTTACGGCCAGTTGGTGCAGTCATGGACTCCATTGATCCATATTCTAAAAATGCGGTTTCGAAAACACGCTCCTTCACAACGCCGTTAAAATAATTTGGTTCACGAGAGGTTCCGGTCCAGACTTGTGCGATATAACCGTCAACAACGGGCAACGAAGCTAAACTTGCTTCAGGACTTACAATCATCCACTGCGAATAGTTAATTAAAGAATGTGTCGGCACATAACATTTAACATCCATTCCTTTTGATTTCCCATACGCTTTAGCATACGTAAATACTTCATTTAGGGCATTGAAATACAACCAATACTTCAATTTATTGGCCAGGTAAGTATTTTCCGGAGACTCATGTTGTGGCCTCCACTCAAAACCATAATATTTTTTCCATTCACGTTTAAATGATTCACTGTACCCCGCTCTAGCCCAAAATTCGGGTTCCTCCATAAAAATAGCGTCAATACCTGCATCAATAACGCGCTTGACATGCATTTCCTTAATATATTTTAGATAATTATCCGTTGGAACGATATAAGGTACCATATGTCCATGCCATATGGTATCTCCTTTTACGTCAACTTGGCCTTCATCAAGATGCATCTTTCCATCCCACTTACCCGTAAAATAGTCCTGATATTCGCCCCAAGCAATACCTGTCATAAAGTGCGTAATATATCCCTTGTCCTGCCAGGTTTTTACTCTTTCTTCAAAAGGAATTCTTTTGGATTTATCCGATGGATTTCCTCCTGTACCATAGATCATGACGGCATCTGCTCTATTATCAATCGTTGGACGCCACTCCCTTGAACTTTGAAAAGTAGTTTTTACTGGATCTTTTACTTGGGCAGTAACCGAAACCGAAGCCGCTAACAAAGCTATTAATATGCTCGTTTTTTTCATATTGAATACATATAAGTATTGTTAAATCCGTCCTTATTGCGGAATATCGACTCTTTTTGCTTCGTTATAATTCCATCGTCTTGTACCACTTCCTCTGGGTGTATCATAATTAATTCGAGAAGCTCCTCGTACAAACACGGTACGTCCAGCTGGGATTTCTCCTACTGACTCCAGTTTAATGATTTGTCCAAGTAATGGATCAAAATTACGTCCGCTATATTCGATCTTACTTGACCAACGCTCATCGCGAGCACGATAACCAACAGTAGAAGAATAACTCACAAAAAATTGAACATCCGTAATATTGAAAAAATCAGCACTATAGTTACCTAAAGGTTCGATCTTATCTTTAAAAAATTGCTCATTGATACCGCGTGTTACACGAATCTGAGCACTAATTTTCCCGTTACTGACAACAGGTTCTCCTACCCACTCGATCTTCAAGAATGGATGTACTTCCATCTTGACTTCGTGTGTACCATTCAACTCCATATTCTTACTATCATCCGATAAGATGGTATTATTCACATCCTTGCGAACTAAAGGTATAAATGGACCATCTACTGTTATATTATAATTACCTTTGAACAACTTGGTATGTTGAAAGGTACCATCAGGCATACAATAAAAATCTGGATTGTGTTCGACATTGTCACCCCAGCTTAGCTCGGTCAATCGAACGCGAATACCCTCACTGCCTTGATCGGTCAATACACTTTCTCCCGTTTGGGCATCGACAACTTCGCCTTTTAATGTCACTGCCGGAATCTCATAATTGTCTTCCTTAAACAGATTGCATGAGCTTAATAAAAGCAACATACCTACTATACTAAAAAATCTATTTTTCATCTTTCTGTTATTTTTAATATTAGCGATTTGGCTGTTGATCGATGACAGCACTTTTTGCGACCTCTCCTCCAGGAATCTCAAAATAATAATCCAATGGGGTGTAAGAAAATGTTTTGGTACTTACCCACTGAAACCTAGCATCAAAGAAATACTTACCTGATGCTGTTGAGAAAAAGGGATAAAGTCCTCTAAAACGGAAATTCTCATTATTACTATATTGATTTTTGTCTTTAGTTTCACCCCAAAAATCGTCTCTCCCTTCATAATGTAAAACTCTCCATCGACGTAAATCCCATTTCGCTTTATGTTCAAATGCTAACTCTTTACGTCGTTCTTTTCGCACGATGTTTCGTCCATTATTATTTCCGACAATAGAAGTCGTCAACAATTTTGCTCCTGCACGTTCGCGAATTTCATTTACCGCAGATGTTGCCACTTGCAAGAAATCACTTCCATCAGGTGCTGTTGCTCCAAGCATATTTAATTCTACCGCAGCCTCTGCTGCATTTAATAATATTTCAGCATAACGCATCAAAATAAAAGGTTGATCAGATTTTCCCTCACCAATTTCTTTGGACAAATTGGTATTTAACCATTTGCGTATATAAAATCCAGTAAGCGTAGCTTCACCATTATCATAAAATGGACCATTTGCCCCAGCCGCAGGCATGCGCTGTCCCTGATATTCAACAGTCTCTTGACCACCACCATCTCTTGGACTCAAA
Organism: Sphingobacterium sp. MAE; assembly: GCF_056711605.1. Classification (NCBI taxonomy): domain Bacteria; kingdom Pseudomonadati; phylum Bacteroidota; class Sphingobacteriia; order Sphingobacteriales; family Sphingobacteriaceae; genus Sphingobacterium; species Sphingobacterium sp. MAE. The sequence continues at coordinate 3,515,626 of NZ_CM160044.1, forward strand.
TACAATGTTTTAGGATTTGCGGTATAGGCACTGAGTTGCTGATAACGGGTATCTGCAGTAGCATACGTATAATTATTAAATAATGGTTTTATTGGAAGCTGACCCGTGTAAATTCCTGCACGAACTTCTATCGACTTTCCTCTAAATATATCATTTGGAAAAATGACATAAGCTCTTAAACGAGGTTCTGCATTCTTAAACAAATCCATCGGTTTGTCATACAGCAAATAATCACCCTCAGCATTCGTATTTCCTGAAGTCACTTTTAAAGTACCATTCGGATATTTGTCAAAACCGTCGAAAAGCTCTAAAAAATCTACTGTAGGACAGGTTCCTGCTGATAATGGCGATCGAAATATAAACGGAGAACTGAAAGCATCAAAACTATGTGTGGTTGTCGGAAAAAGATATTCTTTGACATAAATATTTTCAGGACTACTCAGATCACTAAACATATCGACCATATTTTGATACTGTGCTTCTGCATCATTCGCTTGCCACTTTTTCTTATAGAGTGCATAACCTCCCTCTGCCATAACCGTTCGTGCTGCCTGATAAGCCTCTAAAAAATATTTTTGAGAAGCGGCTTTCCAATTTGAAGGATCAAAACCAATAACACGCACTCCAGTTTTTTGTCCGAGTCCTGTTAATCTTCCAGATACAGTTTCATTATATTTCGCGACACTTCCAGCATATAGCATCGCCTCAGATTTAAAAGCCAAAGCCACATATTTATTGGAATATCCAGATTTCAAGCTTTTAGGCAACATGAGCTGAATAGCTTCGTTATAATCTTTCAGAATTTGATTCCAAGTATCTTCTTCACTCGATCTTGCCACTTCAAGATCGGCAGATGAAGCAGGATATTGAATAACCTTAGTGACCAAAGGTATACCACCAAATCTGCGTGCCATAGCATAAAAAGCAGTTGCTCGTACATAATAAGCTTCACCCAAATAATGATTATAGATTTCTTGTGAAAATTTATCTTTATAATTAGGCAAAGTCTCAATCAGATGATTGGCATCGCGTATCAATTCAAAAGCCCTACCCCAGTACGGTGTTCTTTCTCCCGTAAAAGATCGGGTGATTCCATCCCTATTGACAGCCTCTCCAGTACCTTCAATTCCATTAGAAGCTAACCAGCCATTAAATTCAATACCCCATTCGGCCATATATTTAAAATCTTCGAAAGGCATTAAACTATACATCCTAGCCATGTAGATATCCATCCCAGCGGGAGTAGTCAATAGATCCTCATCAGTAACAATATTTTTTGGTGTAATGTCCAAATCGGTACAACCAGCAAGACCTAACGATCCAAAAAGAGATAATATGATCAATATTTTTTTCATGTGATTTAAATTTTTATACATCATTAACCGATTAAAATGTAAGGGATAGACCTAAAGAATAGGTTTTATTGAGCGGGTACATCCGACCTAAATCATCATCTGGATGCTCTGGATCAACAAACTTAACACCCGTGATCGTAAACAAGTTATAAGCATTAGCAAATAGACGTAAGCGCATATTGGAAGATGGTCTTAAATTGGAAATAGTATAGCCCAATTCAATACTTTTCAAACGCAAATAAGCTGTACTCACACGATTGAATGATGAGTTTGATTTTGGATATCTACCGGTGTAACCGTAGTAACCCTTTACCCATTCGATACTTGGATCGTAAGGATCTGCCGTTGGATCTAGGGGGTGCCAACGATCCACGTATTGCTCCAGAGTTCCGCCGCCATTTGTTCCCCAAATCGAATACAAAGGCTCTTTATATTCCATTGATCCTAATGCAGATCCTTGCAACAATACATTTAAATCAAAATTCTTATAGGCTGTTTCTACATTTAAACTATAATTTAACCAAGGAGTTTGATCCAAAGCAAATGGATGTTCATCCAAGCCACTAATTTCACCATCCCCATTCCAATCTAAATACTTATAATCACCAGGCAATAGATCACGTTCTTTATAAATCGGATAATTGCGGATATCATCCCAATTCTCATAGCGTCCAGCACCTTCATATCCAAACTGAAATCCTTGATAACGTTGATTTAAGTTATCATTTCTCCAACGATCATATGAATTTTTATAGGGCCCATTTTGCACAGCGGTCAAATACTTATTTCGAGTAATGGTTGCTATGGCACGAAGGTTATAAGAAAAATCATTAATTTTATTACGGTGTTTCAACTCGAGTTCTAATCCGAAATGACGATCACTATTTACATTTTCTAAAGGTGCTGTGGTTCCAATGACAGTCGGAAATTCACTGTTACGACGCTGGAATAAACCAGAACGTACCCGATCGAAATAATCTAATGTAAAGCCGAACAAGCCATTCCAACCTTCGAAATCTACACCAACATTAAACGATTTAGCTTTATACCACGTAATAAGCTCATTGGCAATAGCTTTACGATTTACTCCTGTAATAAATTTATCTCCAAATAAGTAACCTGGTGCATATTGATTGTTATAACCATTCTCGGCATTTCCACTTGTCGCAGGATAGATATAACCAGGAATCCAACCAAAATCCCAAGAGCTTGACAAATCATCTCCAAGCACACCATAGCTTGCTCTTACTTTCAATTGATCGACAAATGAAAGTGCTTTAATAGATTTAAAGAATGGTTCTTCTGATATTCGCCAAGCAGCAGAAGCTGATGGGAAAAATCCCCATTGATGCCCTTTTGCAAATCGCGATGAGCCATCATATCGAAATTGAAATTCTGCAATATAACGACCTCCGAAATCATAATTAACTCTTCCAATTAAGGCCGATTTTGCCTCATCATAATAGTCGGTCAATCCGCCATACATCGATGTCATCTGGCCATCTTCCACTCCTGCTAATAATTGATCTGAACCGAATGCTAAATTCTTAACACCATAAAAATTGTCTCCATTATTCTTTTGTGTTTCCCAACCTACTAATCCCGCAATTTTATGCTTTTCCGAAAAGGTACGGTCATAATTCACGATAAATTGTGTCAATAGCTGCTGTTTATCAAAAAACTCTCTTTTCATCTGATTAGGACTACTGAGGTTATATAATTTTTGATTGTAGGTATTTGTAGCCGCATTATAGGCATATTGGTAATATTCTTTTCTAAAGATCGCATTGTTATCCACGCGATAATCATAACCAATTAATGCTTTAGCTGAGAATCCGGTAAGAGCTTGCGATAAATTACTGAAGTCATAATGTAATGCTGCAGAGGATTGAAATGTCTTCTTTTTATATTTACGATATCCAGATACATCGGAGTCGATCATCGCTAATGTATTTTGTTCCAAATCAAGCCCCTCATAATTCAATCTAGTATTCTCAGGATCTGCATAAGCTGGAAATAAAACACCCTGTTTCCAATAGTTCCGAATAATATCGACAGAACTTGTGTATGGATTATTCTGTTGATCGGCCATACCACTTAGATTTAATTCTAACTTCAGTCCTTTAGCTAATTCTGCGCTGATATTGGCCCGTAAATTATACTTATCATAATTGAGATCACCCGATTTAAAAAAGCCTTCTTGGTAGGAATAGCCCCCTCCAATATAATACTGTATTTTACTGCTTCCTCCAGAAAAATTAATATCATGTTGTGTCTGTGGTGAAAATTTGGAGAAGATCAGTGAAGTCCAGTCTGTGGCACGGCGGGTACCATTTCGAAAGTCTTCAAAATCTTTTTCCGTATAAATTAGACTTCCCCCATTGATGTTGTTCATCGACTTTTCGTTATAGATCGTCATGGCATCAGATGCATTTGCTAAAAAAGGCATTCCAGAAGGCTTTTGGAAGGTAAATGAACCGTTATAACCGATAGATACTTTGCCTTCTTTTCCCTTTTTTGTCGTAACTAAAACGACACCATTTGCCGACCGTACACCATAGATTGCCGCAGATCCATCTTTCAAAACCGAAACTTCTTCAATATCACTAGGATTTAGACGCTGAAAATCTTCGGAAGTACGGGGAACTCCATCAATAATTACCAAAGGCGCCCCCATACCACGGATATCAAAATTGGCTTTAAATGCACCTGGTTCGGCACTTTTTTGCCAAACACGCACACCAGCAATACGACCAGCAAGCATATTTTGTGGGTTTTCATTTTTAGTCTGTCGCATTTCAGACCCTTTTACACCAGCAACAGCTCCGGTTAACGTCATCTTTTTCTGTGTCCCGTAACCGACGACCACAACTGTTTCCAATTCAGTTTCATCGGTCATCAAGATGACATTAATGGTCTTTCTTGCCCCAATAACTTCTTCTTTGGACTCATAACCAATGAACTTAAATAATAGAGAAGCTCCATCAGTAACCTGTATGGAATAACTGCCGTCCTCATTGGTCGCTGTTTCTGTTTTTACAGTTGCTCCTTGTACACTAACCAGAACACCAGCTAGTGGTTGATTGCTGCTATTCAGCACCTTTCCTGTGATAGATGCTTGCTGTGCCCAACCTGTTATAGGAACACAAAGTGTGAGCAACAGTAGTAAAAACCCTATAGCCCCCCCAATTTTAAATGTTTTTATCATCATAGTCTTATTTAGGTTTATTTCGATTTGTCTAATTCGTATTGCGATAAAATAGCATATTGCGCAGCATAGGTAAACATAAACATACCTTCCAGATTATTTTTGTTTTGATCGCTGTCCCAACCCATTAATAAATCTGTTGGTAAAAACCCATCCTTCAAGAAGTGGTCATAACCATAATCCAGATTCTTTTGAAAAGAGTCCATGTAACTTCCCGCTTTTTTATCATAGGTATAAATATTAAAGAATCCTCGGAGTAGGATACCGTTGAACCAATTATTGAATCCCGAGGATTCGTAAGTATAATATGCTGGAATCTGTTTTCCTAGTTTGGCAAAATACTGGAAACTAGCATGAGATAATGATTGACCATCTTCCCTGTATTTTTTTGATTTTGTTACGCGATATAGATCTGCAGCTCCAGAAATCATCGTCCCGCTGTTATAGGAAAATGAGGGACCTACAGCAGTTTTCAAGAATGTATTTGCCCGGTATCTCGTTCCATGGACAGTTTCATATGCGATAGTACAATCTGGGGAACAATCTCCCATCATATCTGTATAGACACCTTGATTGTTTAAAAGATAGCGTTTTTGCCAATCGTAAACTTTTTGTGCAAAACTTAAATAATAATCACCTTTATTGACCATTTTGGAACGGCGTGATTTTTTATCTTTTTTATCGACATAGCGATGCTCGATCTGATCAGATTTATGCTTATAAATTTCATGTAGCCATACTAAAGGGCTAACCATGGGGCCATTGCTGCAAGCATGCTTGGTCACATAACCGGGTCCCCAAGGAATACCACCATGCTCTTTATTTTTATCATCTAGCGTACTATCCCAGCCATCAAGTACATATGCCGTCAAATACTCAGCCTTCTCTAAAAAGATCTGATCATTCGTGAGATGATAGGCATCTAATAATTCACGGGCAAGCCACATCTGGTCATCATAGACATTCAATATACCGCCAACATTCGCTTTACCTTTTTCCCGAACACGGTCTACCGCGTAAACAGCCCACTCTTTTTCTTGTGTAAATGAAGTCAGCGTAAAAGTGCCTAGATAATAATCAGCATTATTAAATAGTTTCTTTAACAAATCGACATAACGATTATAATGTTGATCATACAAAATTGTATTACCGTTTTCCTTTTGGAGCTTAAGACTTGTCAAGACAGCATTGACAGCTTCCATAGATGCCGTATACATCCACACACTACCTCTTTCTGTAGAATGCTCTTTGGTGTCCGGATTGTAAAATCTAGCCATGGTCATCTCATCACCTGAAAAATAAGTGGAAACAGATTTGTCAACAAGTTGAATCGAACGTAATAAATTTTGAGTTTGTAAATCTGGCACATTCTCACCATTTCTGCCCATTGGCATCGCGGCATGAGTAGGCATTAAAAAACAAAACTGTACAAACAGTGGCATAGCATGAATAAAAATGCTTTGCAGCTTTCTTAAAAATTTCATAAGAAGTATCTGGTTTATAATTAGTCAGAATTGTGCCCATGATGAGAGCATTAAATTCTGGAACAAGATACGTGGAGTCGATTAATTTTAGGGTTAAAAAGGGGTTAATACATAAAAATAAAACCATAACCCCACCGTATTTTAATGGCATAGCCTATTGAAAACATCAAAAAATCAGCAAAAATGTAACAAAGCTTTTATTTCATTTGATTGTTTTTTTGTATACTTTTAGGGCATTAAGATGTTGACAAATTAGTTACTAACCATTAAATCAGCTAGAGGTTTGATGCAGTCGCCTTTTAAAAAGGCATCATGCGTCCATCCTTTCTGATTTAAGTTTTTGATTGCTCTGTATGAGACTCTATTATATATATTTTGCTATTTACTTTTTCCTGCCGACGCTAGCCTTTTCACAGGGACTTAAATTTAACGGAGGTCATCATGCAATCGATAAACGCACATCTTATGAAGTATTTGCGAAAAAAAATATTTCATTTGAAGGATCATTTGACATTGACTTTCAACTATCTATCTATGAGACTAATTCACTTGGGAATATCCTCAGAGTTCAAAACAAGGAAAATAACACTATTTATAATCTCTTTTACGATGAAGAAAAAGATCAATGCATCTTCAGACTAAATGAAGAAGGAAAAAGTAGTTTGATCACCGCTAAAATAGATCGTCGATTATTAAATAATAACACTTGGTTTCCGGTTAAATTAACTTTTGATCTCCTACAGGGTATTTTTAAACTTCAAATAGAAAACAAAGTTTTTTCATCCGAAAAAATTGCACTTTCTAATCCTTATTTTCCAATCATTACTTTTGGAAAAAGTGATTACCTGATCGATGTACCGAATATGGGGATTAAAAATCTGTCCATTGGAAATAAAAACACCAAATATATATTTCCATTACGAGAAAATGAAGGTCATATCGTTCATGACTTTGAAGGAAATAGTTATGGATTAGTAACCAATCCGGAATGGTTAATCAATGATTCATACCAGTGGAAATTAGTGAACACCTTTCATTCGTCGACTCAAGCAGGGTCTACTTATCATGACATCAGAAAAGAAATCTATTATTTCAATCGCGATTCGATATTCATTCATAATATTAAAACGAATGATACTCGAAAAGTTGCTTTTCAAAAACAATGCCCTGTTGACTTGATTCAAGCAACAAACTTTCTAGATGTAAAAGCAAATAAGCTGTATGTCTATGAATTATATCATAACTATCCCTATGATGGCCCAACCGTTGCAAGTCTTAATCTGGATAACTTTACTTGGACTATTGAAAGCTATGACCGGGTGCAAAAGGAGCTACATCACCATGGGTTCTTTTTTGATCAGCAAGAAAAGCAATATTACATCTTCGGAGGGTATGGAAACATGTCCTATAGTGACCAATTTTATAAATATGCCATTGACTCTTCCAAGTGGCAAAAATTGGATGATCTTGCAGGAGAGAAACTCTTTCCCCGCTATTTTCTATCGGCTGGTTACATGGAAAATAGTCGTACAGCTTATATTTTTGGGGGTATGGGCAACGAATCTGGGGAGCACATCGTGGGAAGAAAATACTATTATGATCTCTATAAAATTAACTTAGATACGAAGAAGGTAACCAAGATGTGGGACATTGCATGGAAAGATAAACACGTCGTACCTGCAAGAGGAATTGTATTTCCCGATCAGTCACATTTCTATGCTTTATGCTACCCTGAGCACTTAACCCGATCAGCAATCAAGCTTTATCGGTTTTCAATTCAAGATGGAAGCTATGAAATATTAGGTGACTCCGTGTTGATCTACTCGGATAAGATTTCAACTCGGGCACAGCTTTACTATGATCATCAACTTGGTCGTCTACTCGCTTTGGTACAGGAGTCAAGTGATGATATCAAATCAACCTTGAAAATCTATTCTTTAAATTCTCCTCCTATCTCAGAAGCTGAGTTAAGTAACTATCCAAAAAAGGATAATAAAGTAAAGTATGTGATTTTAGTGCTGCTAGGGGCGCTTATCGGAACAGCAAGTTATAGTATTATCAAAAGATTAAAGAAAAAGAAATTTGATGGACCTGCTGCCTTTCCAATACCCGAAAATGAAGCTGATAGGACTAAGGAACATGCGTTGATCGAGACTGAACCATTAGCCCCCATCGATCAATTAAAACCCATTACTACGGATGCAATTATATGGAAAAACAACTCTAGAGCCAATGCAATCTATTTGTTTGGAGAATTTAAGGTATTTGATCGCAATCAAAAGGATATCTCCCATTTATTTAGCACCCGACTGAAACAAGTCTTTTGTTTGATTTTGACACACCAGGGTGAATCTGGAATTTCGTCCGCATTATTGAGTCATCTGGTTTGGCCAGACAAATCTGAAGATAAAGTCAAAAATTCAAGGGGTGTGACGATCAATCATTTAAGAAAAGCATTAAGCGAATTAGATGGAATAGAATTACGCTATGAAAAAGGACGTTTTAAAATAGAACAAGATGCCGATTTCTATTGTGATTACACGAGATGCATGGAACTGACTTCATCTCTTAACATTACGGAAAACAGAGATGAGTTAATTCATTTACTAGGAAGGGGAAAGTTTTTACAGAGTACCAATCAACCTATTTTCGATTCGACTAAGGCTGATCTGGAGAAAAATATAATACCACTTTTAATCGCAGAACTCTATCACAGTATGGAGGCACATGCCTACAACGATAGTATAGCATTGGCTGAAGTTATATTTATGTTTGATCCACTCCATGAACAGGTATTATTTATGCAAATTAGGGCAATGCTTGCTTTAAAATTGACACAAGAAGCCCGTATACGTTTTCAAAGCTTTGCTAGCGAATATAGAAACATTATGGGAGAAAATTTCCCATTCCACTTCGAAGATATTGCCTAAATTAATACTATGGGTTTGAAACCTCAAATCAAATTATCTTAATCATTTGATTTGAGGTTATAGGAGATACTGAAAAATTATTCTGTTTGATCAAAAGAAGCAAATACCGTTTTCAGCTCTGCCATTTTTTCTGGATATTGATGGATCAAATTGGTCCGTTCGCTAGGATCCCATGCAACATTAAACAATTCTTCAACCGTTTCTTCGGTTTTACCTGATATCAAATTGGTTCGCTGTTTGACAATCCTGTATTTCCAATCGCCAACCTTTACTGCCTCTGGCTTACCGTAATTGACCAAAAATATCGGTCTGTGATTATAATGTAAATCAGGATCCTTGCCTTCTAGCAAAGTACGAATCGATTGGCCATCCAATTTTCTATCTGGTAAAGAAGATCCTGTCCAAGAAGCAATAGTTGGTAAAATATCTAGATTGCTGATAGAAGAACGAATAACTTTTCCTTCAGGAATGATCCCCTTTCCGAAAACAATAAAAGGGACGCGCGCACCGCCTTCATAAGTCAGCGCTTTCGAGCCTTTAAATACTCCTGCAGTTCCGACATGCCAGTTTTTCGTCTCGCCATCATCTGCCATACGTGCTGGATATTCTATCCAAGGTCCATTATCACTTGAAAACATCAAGATGGTATTTTTATCCAGACCTTTCGCTTCTAATGCGTGCCATAATTGAGCAATATATTGATCCAGCTCATACAACACCGCCCCAAGGGTACCCGCATTTTGTGCATTAGCATAAGGATTTTTCTTGTTTGAAAATGCCAATGGAAGATGTGGAAAATTATGGGCATAATACAAAAAGAACGGTTTGTCTTTTTTTTGCTTATTGATAAATTGAAGCGCTTCACGATGATAATGTTGACTAAGATCTGAGTCATCAGGTGCAAATACTTCAGGAGTACGATTTCTAAAAAGTTTAATCACTGTATCCGTTTTGACATATGGGGCACGGTAATCATGACTATATAGCATCCCATAAAAGAAATCAAATCCTTGTGCATTGGGTAGCGATTCTGCTTTATCACCAAGATGCCATTTTCCTACCAAAGCTGTTCGATAGCCCCGCTGTTTTAACATTTCAGCGATCGTTACCTCAGCATCAGGTAGACCTAAATCAGAACCAGGACCGATCGGCTGAGGCAAGTTATAGCGAGAAGCATAGCGCCCGGTCAATAGCGATGCGCGAGATGGTGTACATGAAGGAGTGGAAACGACATAATTTGTAGCCCGTACACCTTTGCTTGCTAATGAATCTAAGAATGGAGTCTGAATATTCGGACTGCCATAAGAACCTAAATCGGAATACCCCATATCATCGGTCAATATAAATATAATATTAGGGGGTTGTTTTTGCCCGTATGATAAGAAACTAAAGCATATGCCTATCAATAATAACCATTCTTTGAAGCGCAACAAGATGTTCATAATAATGAGTTCTGGTTTAAATTAATCATAATAGCAGTCCACTGGTGCTGTTGATCGTACAAGTATAAATGAATATTATTAATAAATTAAGCTGATTGATATAAATATAGATATTAAATACGAAAACGATATCGCTGGATATTTTCATAAATTATGTTCAATAATCAATATCTCCAAGCATATTAGTAATAGCATCATAACCGCAAATAACATCATTTAAATGTCAAACAAATGGTAAGAAAGGATGTCATTTCTTTATCAGGATGCTGATTAACAAAGGTCTTAAAACGATTATCAATCAGCATAAAAAAAATCATCACACTCATTATCAACACTATAATTAACAACAAATCATCTAACACCCTATATACCATAAAATTTATATAGAACATTCAATTGCTTTTATAGATCATGTAACGCTGCACTTGCAGTAAAAACAAGTACACGTCATTGTTGAATTTTATACCTTTGCCCAACATGGGTTTCCCTTTATCTACCCACCTCATTTTTTCAATAAAAAGAGTTACATGCAAAGCAATACTATACATTCAAAAAAATCATTTGCACCGACACTAATTGCTTTTGCATTAGTACCGATTTCAGGTTTGGCTACCGATATCTATTTACCATCAATGCCGCAGATGGCGCAAGAGCTTGGATTGGCTGAAAGCAATATTCAACTTACCTTATCACTTTTCTTAATCAGCTATGGGATCGCTCAATTTTTTACGGGTGCCCTTGTTGATGCTTGGGGAAGATACCGGATTACTTTAATTTCACTTTTTCTCTTTACCTTAAGTTTTTGGGTAACTGCCACAACAGACAATATCTTGGTTATTTATCTGATGCGCATATTGCAGGGGATTTTATCTGCATTTGTCGTTGTTTCAAAGCGCGCCTATTTTGTGGATGTATATGAAGGGGAAGAAAGAAAACGTTACTTAAGCGCTATTACTATCGTATGGTCATTAGCCCCAATCATCGCACCTTTTATCGGTGGTTATTTACAAGCACAATTTGGATGGCGCTCGAACTTTATGTTGCTGGCAGCATATAGTGCTATTCTATTTGTATTGGAACTGATTTTTTCTGCCGAAACTATACGTAAAAAGAACCCGCTACAACTGAATTATTTAGTGACCGAATTTAAAACCATGCTTCAAACCAAAGATTTTACCTTCGGTGTATTGATGTGTGGTATAAGTTATGGATTGGTCATGTTTTATAATCTCAGTGGACCGTTCTTTATCGAGCACAACCTAGGCTTTAGTTCTATTACGACCGGCTACATTTCATTACTGATGGGACTTGCATGGATGTCGGGTGGATTTATAGGGCGAGCCCTTATCCAGAAATCTTTGTTGCCAAAATTACAAATAGCTAATTATCTACAAATAGGTTTTATCGTTGTGATGATCTTCATATCACCATATGCCACCAATATTTACACCTTATCGTTATTTGCTTTTCTCATCCATGTGACTGCGGGATTTATATTCAATAACTATTTTGGGTACTGCCTGGGTCGTTTTCCTTCATCAGCTGGAATAGCAGGTGGACTCGCAGGAGGTATTACGTATCTGGTCACTTCGGCATTAAGCTATATTGTCGTGAGTCTCGTGAATCCAGATACCCAAACTGAAATTGGAATAGGCTACGCTATTTTTGCATTTTTAGGGTTTGTTACACTGATCATCATCAAGCTTAAAAAAGCTTATAAACAATGGATATAGGAAACCAAACTATAAAATAAAGAATGCCAATAGCAATGTCGGTACAAACAAAAAAGGTCGCTCTAAATCATCGTATTTTAGAGCGGCCTTTTTTAATAGCCTAAAAAAAATCACATTATTGACCAAAAAAACTGAAAAAAAATTTTACTCGAATCAAATAGATTGTATATTTGCCTCTGTTTAGAACAAATCTAAATTAATATAGAACAATACAGATGCTTATTTCATTCAGATCCATCCAAGAAAGATGGAAATATCTCCTACTGTTTGCGGCCTTTCAGCTATTTGTTTTCATATGTGAAGCCCAACAGATGCTTATACATGTCAAAACAGAAAAAGGTAATCCAATTGCTGGTGCCACAATCCTTCTTAATCAACAGTTTCTAGGAAGTACGGATACAAGTGGTTTGCTAAGGACAACGAATGAAAAAATTGTGAATCAAAAACTATCGGTTTCTGCTGTGGGTTTTCGTGAGCAAACGCTCAAAATATCAAACCAGATGCTTCATGATGCTTTAAACATTATTTTAGTGGCAAGCACGCATGTACTTGATGAGATCGTGGTGACAGCAGGTCGAAAACCAGAAAGCATTTCAACTATCCCCTCCTCTATTACGATTCTGAACCAACAAGATATTCAAGCGCAGACTAATATTACCAATAACTTGGCCTCGGTATTAGGAAATGCGATTCCTGGGCTGGGCACCTCTACCAATAAAGCAACCAATTCGGGACAAACACTACGTGGACGTGCTGTGCTCATATTAATTGATGGAATCCCACAATCAACACCGCTTATGAATGGAGCACGTGACCTACGAACTATCGACCCCAGTGTAATTGAACGTATCGAAGTGATAAAAGGTGCTACTTCCATTTATGGTAATGGTTCAGGTGGAGGTATCATCAATTATATCACGAAAAAAAACAGCGATGGTAAAAAGATAGGCGGGCAAACCCAATTGGGGACATCAATCAATCCATTTGATCCAAAAGAAACGATCGGGTATAGATTTTCGCAACAATTATTAGGTCAAGTGAAAAGGTGGAGCTACACCGTATCCGGATCTGTAGATTACACTGGTTTACAAAGGGATTCCGATGGTCTCCCGCTCGGACAAACAGATGGTCTATCGAACTCTTATCAATATAATGGATTTGCGAAAATTGGTTATAAAATTGACTCAAGCAGTACCTTGACCGGATTCTATAACTATTACGGGAGCACACAAAGAGCTCAATATATCAGTAAAAATGATGTGTACGGTCAATCGCCTACCATCGGGGTCGTGGGCGAAGAACCAGGTAAACCTGCTGGTACGCCTTACAATCACAATGCCATGCTGAGCTACTCCAAAAATAATCTCTTTCAATCCACGCAATTAGATGTAACAGCTTATTTGAATTCATTTAGATCCATGAATAGATACGTTGCTAGCGGAACGGCTTGGTATGGTCCTGGCCAAACGATGATCAACTCGGATAAAAAAGGATTAAGAGTCAATTTAAATACACCATTTCAACTTTTTACTATCCCGACCGAAATAACCTATGGTTTGGATTTATTAAAAGATGTCACCTATCAAGATTTGACAGATGGCCGTGTATACATTCCTAAAATGAATATGGTTAACTTTGCACCATATGTACAGTTAAAAGCAGATCTAGTTGAAAATCTAATCTTCAAAGGAGGGGTTCGCTATGAAAATGCGACTGTTAAGATCCATGATTTCAATACGATCGCTACAGGTGCTAATGGCGAAGGTAGCATTATGGTGAGTGGTGGAAATATTCCTTATAAGGCGACGATGTTCAATGCCGGTTTACGGTATACAAAATACGATTATTTCAATCCCTTTGTGAGTTTTTCACAAGCCTTTGCCATCAATGAATTGGGCCGTATCTTACGCAGAGCTACAGAAAACACGATCGGAAATCTAGAAACAGATCCTATCATTACCAATAATTATGAAGCGGGTTTTTCTAGTCGTTTCAGCATATTCAATGTATCAGCTTCTTATTATATCAGTACTTCGGATTTAGGTGTAAACTTAGTTGATGTCGGTGGATTTCTCATGCCACAACGTGAGCCTGAAGAGGTAAAAGGTTATGAAATCGCACTAGATGCTCAGCTTAGTGAACAGTTAAGTTTAGGTGGTAGTTATGCTTATGTGGAAGGAAAAGCAAAAATGGATGATGGCACTAAAATTTATCTGAATGGCTCCCGCATTGCACCACCAAAAGCAACAGGATTTATTAACTATAAACCCAACCAACAATTAAACGTACAATTGTTTTGGATACATACAGGGTCTAGGGATCGATTTGCGCTTAATGATAAAGGAAAATACAACAATAGTGAAGGACCTATCAGTCATGTAGATCTTTTCAATTTATCGGGTAACTATAAATTTAATAAAAACTGGAGAATAGGTTTAGGAATAGAAAATTTATTCAACACATCTTACTACCCTACAGTGAGTCAATATCGTGCTTTAGATGCAGAGTATGTGAAAGGAAGCGGTACTGTGACTTCGGTGAACCTTTATTACCAGTTTTAAGAATGATTAAAAAAGGTATACTATGGTTACACAAATGGCTAGGCTTGTTTACAGGTCTAGTCGTTTTCATTGTAAGCTTATCTGGCTGTTTTTATGTATTCTATGACGAGCTTAAATTAATCATCTATCCGCAAAAATATTATACGCATGAACCGCAATCCGATCATAGTAAGCTCCTACCCCTTACCCAACTGATAGACATTGCTCAAAAAGCTTTACCTGAAGGTGAAAATATCAGCCGTGCAGATCTTTATCTTTCTCCAAACAGAACATGGGTTTTTCGTGCTGTAAAAACGAATGAACAGGGTATTGGTCATCATCAATATTTCACTTATCATAAGCGGGTATTTATAAATCCTTATTCGGGTCAGGTACAAGTAGTGGAAAATTCCAAAACTGAATTTTTCCAAGTGATATTGCAGTTACATATGAACCTCCTGTTGGGGAAAAAGATCGGTCATTGGGTCGTAGGAATTTCTATTATTATATTTATTATTATTCTACTATCAGGCATTGTTCTATGGTGGCCCAAAAAATGGAGTTTAAAAAAAATAAAAAGACAGATTTGGTTTGATTTCAACGTGAAATGGAAGCGATTAAATTATGATTTGCATCAGATTTTGGGACTTTATAGTTTAATCTTTGCTCTTCTAATTGCAACAACAGGTATTGCGTTTACTTTCCCTGCTTTTAAAGAATTTTATGTGAATGCTTTCAATCATCTGGGGGATACAAAAAAACTACCACCACAAAACAACTTTGATTATGTACCTCAAAATCAATCAAAAACTATAGATAATGCCCTGCATTACACCTTATCCAAACATCCTCAAGCAGAGATGATGTCAATCCGCTTACGCAAATCAATTGCCGAATCTCAGGATATACAAGTACGGTTTTCAGAGGAGCGTACTGGAGAATTCATTTGGTATTATTTTAATCAAACAAGCGGTCAAATTGAAAAACTGAAACAGTCTCAAAATGCTCCGATCGGTGATAAAATTGGTGCAATGAATTATGATCTTCATGTAGGAAGTTATGGCGGAATGTTAACCAAAATCCTAACATTTATCGTGGGTTTGATCTGTGCCTCGCTACCGATTACCGGTACTATTATTTGGATCAATAAAATGAAGAAAAAGAAAAAAAAGATAGCAAAAGCCAAATAAAAATATCATAAAAACCGACTGATTATCTTTCCTAAAATTATAATAGTTCAAATTAAGTCGTATAAAGCCCTTGAAAAAATGGCTTTACTTTTTTAACAATATCCGATATTGCAAACAAGTCATAGTTTTCATATGTTATAACAGTAGAACGATAGAAACCGTCGAACTTTTCATCGATAACAAATTAAAAATTACGACATAATGAAATTTGGTCTGCAAAGCGAACACCAACAAGATAATATTAGTCAAACTATTCAGAAATTTCGTCAGGAAGTATTAGAAGATTTAGGCAACACTCCGAAGAAATTATCTTCCAAATACTTCTACGATAGCATTGGCGATAATCTATTTCAACAAATTATGGCTATGCAAACCTATTATTTGACCAATTGCGAACTCGATATATTCAAAAATAAAACGGCAGATATTGCTCATTTTATAAAAGCTGATGAGGAGCCTTTTGATCTGATTGAATTAGGTGCTGGTGATGCTATGAAATCTTCTTACTTACTGAGACATCTGATTGATCAAGATGTCAATTTCAGTTACATGCCTATCGATATATCAGGAAATATTCTGTCTCTTTTAAAAACAAATCTCAATAAATCCATACCAAATCTTGAAATCACTTGTCTTAAAGGTGAATATTTTGAGATGATCGATCAAGCTATGGCATTATCTTCAAGACGCAAAGTGGTTTTGTTTTTAGGAAGCAATATTGGTAATATGGAACTGGAAGAAGCCGCACAGTTTTGTGCCTCATTGCGGCAAAAACTTAACGTAGGCGATTACCTGGTCATTGGTTTTGATTTAAAGAAACACCCTCAAACCATATTAAATGCTTACGATGACCCTAGCGGCATTACGGCAAAATTTAACTTAAATCTTCTTGCACGCATCAATAGGGAACTGGAAGCTAATTTTGATCTGAATCTATTCGAGCATTATCAAACCTATGATCCGCTCAGCGGTGCCTGTCGAAGTTATCTCATCAGTCTTGCGGCACAACAAGTAATCATAGATAATCAGCACATTTCCTTTGTAGAAAATGAACCGATCTATATGGAAATATCTCAGAAATTCTCCGATAACGATATTCGACAGCTTGCTCATCAAGCAGGTTTTAATCCTGTAAAGGAACTGTACGATTCAAAACATTGGTTTGTAGATGTCATTTGGCAAGTCAAATAAAAAATTGTAACATGAAAACAGCAGATACAGTAAGCAAGCACATCATCGATTTAGAAGAAAAATATAGGACGATCAGAAATCATTCTGTCCATATTTGCGCTCCTTTAGCTATCGAAGACTATGTGGTACAACCCATTGCCGATGTAAGTCCTCCAAAATGGCATCTTGGTCATACTACATGGTTTTTTGAAACTTTTTTATTAATTCCATACTTCACCGGATACCAAACTTTCGATCCACAGTATAATTATGTTTTCAATAGTTATTATGAGACTGTAGGTGCGCGTGTGATCAGAACAGATCGTGGAAATTTGAGCCGTCCTTCGGTAGCCGATATTTATCAATATAGAGCATATGTTGATGAACAGATGCAGCTATTTTTTGATCAAAAATTTCATCTATCAGAACCTATTGCTATTTTATTAGAACTGGGACTCAATCATGAGCAACAACATCAGGAATTGCTCATCACCGATATTAAATATATCTTAGGTCATAATCCACTTTTCCCTCCTTATTTGCAAGATAGCATTTCTCCCACAGCTGAATTGAAGGCTATGGAAATGATAAACTTCCGTGAAGGTATATACGAAATAGGATTTGAAGGTACAGGTTTTTGCTTTGACAATGAACTTGGGCGGCATCGTGTATATCTTGGAGATTTTGAAATTGCGAATCGCTTGGTTAGTAATCGCGAATATCTAGAATTTATGGAAGCTGGTGGTTATCTTGAATTTAATCATTGGCATGCCGAGGGTTGGGATTGGGTAAAAACCTCTCAGCGAAGATCACCTTTATATTGGCATCAAATTGATCATCAATGGATGCATTATACACTTGCTGGTTTACAAGAACTGGATCTGAATGCTCCTGTCAACCATGTGAACTTTTATGAAGCTACTGCTTATGCGAATTGGAAAGGAATGCGTTTGCCGACAGAAGCGGAATGGGAAATCTCCGCTGATCTGCTAAACTGGGGCGAACGCTGGGAATGGACCGGAAGTGCTTATCTTCCCTATCCTGGATTCAAAAAGGAAGCAGGTGCAGTAGGTGAATACAATGGCAAATTTATGGTCAACCAAATGGTTTTAAGAGGGGCCTCAGAAGCTACCTCCCAAGGACATAGTAGAAAGACATATCGAAATTTCTTTCACGCTCATCATCAATGGCAATTTACTGGTATAAGACTTGCAAAATGAGTTATAGCTTATGATTAAAGTAGAGTCTATTTCAAAGCATTATGAAGGACGATCTGTTGTCGATGGAATATCCTTTGAAGCTTTTGACCAAGAAATCTTGATTCTTTTAGGAACTAGCGGATGCGGTAAAACAACGACGCTCAAAATGATCAATCGGCTCATCGAAACGGATACGGGTCATATCTCGATCAATGGTCAAAATATACGGGATAAAAAAATGGAAGATCTCAGGATGGGAATAGGATTTATCATGCAAAATACGGGGTTGTTTCCACATTATACCATTCAAGAAAATATCGCCACAGTTCCAAAGCTATTGAAATGGGATAAAAAACATATTCAAAACCGTACATATGAATTGATGCATAAATTGCATCTTTCTACGGATATGTTAATCCGATATCCACATGAATTAAGTGGTGGACAACAACAACGGGTAGGGATCATCAGAGCCTTAATTGCCAATACACCTGTCCTTTTAATGGATGAGCCATTTGGTGCACTGGACAATATTACTAAATCCGAAATTCATACCGCGTTTAAATCGCTGGATGAATTAAAAAATAAAACGACTATTTTAGTGACTCACGATGTGCAGGAGGCTTTTGAACTTGGTCATCGAATCGCTTTAATGGACAAGGGAAAAATCCTTCAAATTGGGACTCCAAAAGAAATGATCTATCATCCTAAAAATAATTTTGTAAGTGATTTTTTTGCTAGCAATAGATTATTGTTAGAACATAAAGTAACAACCCTAGCAGATCTCGAGAAGATGTTCCATATTCAGGATATCATACAATCAAGCCTTTCAGCACAATCAACGGTATGGTCGGCTTTACAACATTTGAGTACAGATAAGCATGACTTTGATCGTTATGAAAAACTTTCAAAAGCATTTGCTGCTTACAGAAAAATGCAAATAGCATGATGAAACAAAACTTTTGGACCTTTGTTGTCGAGCAACATGAAAAACTGTTCATGCAGGTCATACAGCATCTGGGATTGACCTTTTCATCGCTCTTGCTTGCTATTATTGTGGGTATTCCACTCGGTATATTGATATCAAGAAAGAAAAAACTAGCCCATTTTATATTGGGTATAGCAGGCATTTTACAAACAGTACCGAGTATTGCATTGCTCGGTTTTATGATTCCTTTTTTTGGTATAGGAGCAATTCCTGCAATTGTAGCATTATTGATTTATGCGCTGTTGCCAATTATTCGAAACACGTATACAGGCATTACTGGAGTTAGTACCAATGTGATGGAAGCAGGAAAAGCGATGGGTATGAATTCACGCCAATTATTATTTAAAGTACAATTCCCCTTGGCAATGCCCGTCATACTTGCTGGAATCAGAACCGCTACGGTGATCAATGTAGGAGTTGCAACTTTGGCTTCATTTGTTGGCGCTGGTGGGCTGGGTGAATTTATCTTCGGAGGTATATCACTCAACAATAGTAATATGATATTAGCGGGCGCAATTCCGGCAGCATTTCTAGCCATTTTTTTGGATCAGACTATCGCTTTTTTGCAACGTTTAAAATTTAGAAATTTAAATCGATGGCGTGTAATCAGCTCATTGATAACCATAATTGCTCTTGCATCTTATTTTTGGCCCTCCCCTACATCAAACAAATTAAAAGCAGGTTTTACTCCAGAGTTTATGGGTAGACAAGATGGTGATCTCGGCTTACGTGCGGTATATGGCTTGTACATGAATCCAAAAATTATCAGTGATGCGATTATGTACAAAGCTATCCATGAAGGTAAATTGGATGTGATTAGTGGCTATTCGACAGACGGACGAATAAAGGCATTTGACCTTAACGTATTAGAAGATGATAAAAAAATATTTCCACCTTACTATGCTGCACCAATCATTAAATCAAAAACATTACTAAAATATCCAGATTTAGAACCTGTTATTGATCTATTAGCGGGTAAGATCAATGATTCCTTGATGACAGAAATGAATTATAAAACTGATTTTCTACAGCAAACACCGGAAAAAGTAGCACAAGACTTTTTAAAGTCCATACATCTATATAAAGGTGCCGGCCAACTTAATGCAGGAAAGATAAGAATTGGTTCTAAAATTTTTGGAGAACAGTATATTCTTGCGGCATTATACAAAATGCTAATTGAAGGACATACCTCCTATGCCGTGGAAACAAAAACAGGATTAGGGGGTACTAAAATTTGCTTTGATGCGCTCATGAATGATGCAATCGATCTCTATCCGGAGTATACCGGTACTGGACTATTGGTCCTCTTAAATACGACACAAGAAAATATGAAAGAGGTGACCCAAAACCCGGAAAAAACATATGATTATGTTCAACAAGAATTTAAAGATAAATATGGTGTAAAATGGTTAAAACCGATCGGTTTTAATAATGCATACGCTTTGATGATGCGAAATAAAGATGCTCATGATCAAAGGATAAAAAGTATTTCTGATTTAAAATCATATTTATCTTATTGAAATCATATTTATACGATATAGGAGTATGCATTGGATGGCTGCATTATAAAAATCCCTTTTTCCAATCTATTAGGGCCGATAACATAAAGGCAAAAATCAACTATTTAATATAAACTTAATATATATTAAATGTAGTATTTATAAACAATGTTTAGTATTGTAAAACTTTTTAAGTTATATTTACCATACTATCATGGCTATACAAGGAAATTTTTTTGTTTTTGAAAAACCTCATCAACTACTTCGGGCAGTATCAAGTAAGATACTCACTCTTGAAGATGGCGAAATACTGGTTAAAATAAATTATGCTACACTTTGTGGCAGTGATCTTCATACATTTTGTGGTTTTATGCTTCTTGCGCAATCATTATATCTTTTTAAAACCGCAAACATCTATTAATAAACATGAGTAAGGTAAAATTAGCCGTATTTGACATGGCGGGAACAACAGTTCAAGACCACAATGAAGTAGAAAAATGTTTCTTTGATGCCATTAAAGCAACAAACATAGACGTATCTCCGGAAAAAATAAATAGTATGATGGGCTGGTCAAAGATCTTAGTATTTGAAACGATCTGGAAAGAGGAAATTGGTATTGATCATCCCTCCTACCGTGATCAAGTAAATAAGTCTTATCAACTATTCTGTCATACCTTAGAAAATCATTATGAGTCTGTTGGAGCTAAGCCATACGATGGCGTACTGGACGTATTCGAGTTCTGTAGAAAGCAGGATATTAAAATAGCTTTGACAACAGGTTTCTACCGTAAAGTAACGGGCATCATTCTACAAAAACTAGGCTGGGATAAAGACTTAGACAAGAATTATCTTTGTATAGACAATACAGAATCTAATTGCATTAACTGTTCCATATCCAGCAGCGATGTGATGTATGGCAGACCAGCTCCAGATATGATCAAATTGGCGATGCAAAAGTTTAATATTTCAGACAGCAAATCTGTAATTAACTTAGGAGATACCCCTTCTGATCTACAATCTGCACACCATGCAAATGTACTTTATTCAGTAGGTTCTCTTTACGGCACGCACAAAGAAAATGAATTAATGGCTTATCCACATGACCTATTTATTAAAGAACCTAAAGCGTATATTGATATTATCAAACAGTTATAACAATCTCTATTAGGTTGTAAATGATAATGAAAAGAAATCATTTTTAAAAATCGGAGGGCTTGGCTTCTCCGATTTTTAAATTAAACCAATAATGAATAAAAGCCCTGTTGAACACCTTAAAGAAGTCGACATAAAAAACTTAATCATTCACTATAAAGATAGCTAATCTTTCAAAATTTGAAATTTACAGCAACTACATTCATTAATGACCAAACTAGGTTTGCGAGTTTTAAATCAAGGTAATTCAGTCCAGATATCACATCTACATCTTAAATTATACAGACAGATCAAATTTAAAAAACCAATAAATAACAGCTCGAGAATTGTTATTTATTGATTTTAAAAAAAATTAAGAACCGAACTCAAAGCTATTGCTCAATAAAATCCAGTTCAGCAATAGTAAGCAGTTTTCCTCCACCCGTTATTTCAGTGGATTCAACCTGAATGTACCTCGCTTGAATGTTTTTAGAAAATCGATGCGTTCGTTTTGTAGGGTCATTAATTAGATTTCCGAATTCAAATCGCTCGACCTCATTCCAATTTTTTCCATCATTACTGATTTTTAAAATACCCTTAGCCATCATACCACTTCCATGCTCTTTTTGTGGCGTATAACTAAATGCTGTTAAATTGTACTGCTGTCCAAGATCTATTGAAATATGCTGAGTGGCACCATCGTTATTAGACTGCCAATACGTTTTCGGATCTGCATCGAAAGCCATCTTTGCACTATGCTTAGGCTCTTCGCTAGTAAAATCTAAAATTTTTCCTAGTTTTTTCGCAATACCAATTGTTTCTTCAGCAACTGCTCCTATTCGTTTATCTGCACTGATGGCTACAGCTTTTATTTGACCGCCTTTTACATAGATCTGTTGTTTATATACCGGTGACTGTTCGGTAGGCTGACTACCATCTAATGTGTAATGTATTTGATAATTGGTATTTAGATTTTTAAGAATATCCTCTCCGTGAGGATTCCATCCAAATTCACTTTTCATAGGATCAATAGTAACCATACCATCTATACTGCGATTAAATACCAGTTGTG
The DNA here is from genome assembly GCF_056711605.1 of Sphingobacterium sp. MAE. Lineage (NCBI taxonomy): Bacteria > Pseudomonadati > Bacteroidota > Sphingobacteriia > Sphingobacteriales > Sphingobacteriaceae > Sphingobacterium > Sphingobacterium sp. MAE. The sequence continues at coordinate 3,538,567 of NZ_CM160044.1, forward strand.
GAGGTCTTCCCGGAGCATAATGCGCCGACACCTCACTGATTATGGGAGTTGCCCGACTAGCCAGTACTCGAATGCGGAATTTATCTGCTGTTATTTCTGGAAAACGAAGAATACGTTTGTATCCTACATTAGTCGCCTGAGCGATCTCCTTCCATTTTCCACCAATCCAGGCATCTAAAGCATGCTTTTCTATACGCTCTCCATGCGTACTTACTGCTTCTTGAATCACAAAACGATTTATTTTTATAGCTTTTGGAGTTGTATAAATCAATTCCGGACTTTTATCGGATAGTACAGTAAAGGACTCCAGATTGCCATCTAATGTTTCTTTACTTCCTTTTGCTCCTCGCAAAAGATGACGACCATATGTTTCTTTAATACGACTTCCTACTTCATGTAAAACTTTTACATCTTCTGGTGAAAACTTTCCTTCCCTATTGGGTGGAATATTCAAAAGAAATATAGAATTACCGCCAACCGATCGTTCATAAATGTCAAAAACATCGTCTGTACTCCTCACTTTCTGATGTATATCATCTCTATAAAACCATCCTTCTCGAATGGAAGTATTGGTTTCTGCGGGTTGATAATGAAGAAATTTTCCTTTAAAAAGCTTTTCTCTGCTTGCCAAATCCTCATCCATCAAATCACTGAAATTTTGAAGTATTGCTGGATCTTCTTGATAAGGAATTACATTCCACTCGGTACTTCTAGTGTTTCCGGATTCATTTCCACACCATCTAATGCCTTCTTTTCCGAATACAACCGCTTCTGGAGCTAATTTTTTAATTAACTCGCGCCAGGCATTATAATTATATGTTTGGCCTCCTTTTCTCTTTGGATGTGCACCATCAAACCAAACTTCATGTACCGGACCATACTCCGTCAGTAATTCAAATAGCTGATTTAAGAAATATTCATTATAATCGTCCACTTTAAAATTAAACTTCGTTTTATTTTTAAATGGTCTTCCAGCTACTTCACGAGGGATGGTACGTTGCGTATACTCGCTTAAATTACCATAAAGTCCGTCGGGACTTTCAATCTGAAAAAGATCTGCAGGGGACAAGTAAATTCCCAGTTTTAATCCATATTTCTGACAAGAAGCGGTTAAGTCTTTCAGTACATCTCCTTGACCACCTCTAAATCCTGAAGACATAATTCCATGTTTTGTATATCTACTCTGCCAAAGCACAAAACCATCGTGATGCTTCACTGTAATAATCACTTTTTTCATTCCTGCAGCTTTCATAGCCTCACACCATTGATCGGTATCCAAAGTTTTAAGATCAAAAACTTGAGGATCCTCCATACCATTTCCCCATTCCATTTTCGTAAATGTATTAGGGCCAAAATGGATAAAAGCTATAAATTCATTTTTGAGAGCCTGATATTGATTTGCTGTAGGCACAACATGTACGGCTTTCCATATGATATCTTCCGGACGATCTGTACTCTTAACTTCATAGGTGCTTTTAACAGGTATTTTCTTATTATTCACTTGCGCATGACTATATACAGAGACAAGCCCTAACATAGCTGTCCATAGGATGGATTTATTCATAATTTTATTAATTTTTGGTTAACATAGATTTTTTGATTCTGAATACATGATTCTTTGACTCTAGAAATTCATAAAAATCGACACTTTTTATATTTTAAAAATCGATAACAGCTTTAATAAGATTTTCTTCGGGATTGTATAGATGATCAAATTTATCAATAAGATGATCAAATGGGATACGATGGGTAATAAATCCGTTCGTGTTGATAAGTCCTGCTTTCATCAGTTGAATCACTTTTTTAAAATCAACTGCACGAGCAGAACGGCTGGCTTTTAAAGTAATTTCTTTTCTGTGGAAATTAGGATCATCAAATGTAACATGTCCAACAAAAAGTCCGACAAAAATGATTGTACCACCATGGGCAATGAGATTAAATGAATTTTCCATCGAGTTTTTATTTCCCGTAGCATCGAATATTACAGTGGGAAGTTCGCCATTGAAAGATGTTTTGATATCTTTTTCCAAATCATCAGACAAGACTATGGTTGCCACATCAGGAAATTTATTTTTCACAAAATCTAATCTAAATTTTGAAAGATCTAAAACAGCGACTTTGACCCCCAATAAGCGCGCAATAGCAATAATACCTAAGCCAATGGGTCCGGCACCGATTACTAAAATAGTATCACCGTCTATAATATTAGCTCGATCGACTGCATGTGCTGCAACAGCAAACGGTTCAATTAGAGAAATTTGATCATCTTCAAGCCCATTGGCGAGGTGTACATTACTTGCTTTATACGTGATATATTCTTGCATAGCTCCATCCTCATGCACTCCCAGAACCGTTAGCGTAATGCCACAATTAGTTTTACCTCTATAGACCGCCTGATCATTCATAAGATTACGGTAGGGCTCCACAGTACACTTATCTCCTACAGTAAATTGGTTAACTTCATCTCCAGTAGCTACGATTTCAGCAGACACTTCGTGTCCCAAAATTCGGGGATACGTAAAAAACGGTTGTTTACCATTAAACGCGTGCAAATCTGTACCGCAAATGGATACTTTATTAATTTTCAATAGGACTTCATCGGGTTTCAATTCTGTCGGATTTTCCTTTTCCATATATTGAAACTTGCCAGGCTCTTGTAATATAATTGCTTTCATTTTTTCTTTTATAAAAATCATACATTAAACTAAAAATTGATGATCAATCATTGATCTTAAGATCAATTTCCAACTCCTATTTCGCTTATAATAGCTTCATCAATAGATTCCAAAATTTCAAATTTCACATAGCGTGCTTTCACTGAAAGAAAATCTAAAATCTTTAGATTGGTGTTTTTTTCCCACTTTCCTTCATTGATCTTTTTATAATTTTTACCATCTATGCTTGTTAGAATACGATATTTAGTCACCACTCCATTATACCCTAACCATCGTGCAGGGAGATAATAAAGCTTACTGATATCTTTGGAGATTCCAAGATCAAGAATAAGATAACGAGATGGATTTGGCTCAAATTTCCAATAGGTCTGGAATGCAGAAAATCCACCATTGTCTGGTATTTCATCGCTGCATCCATCAATCATAACGTCAGCATTAGTCTGTGTCAGTAATGCGGCAATAGGCGATCCTTCACTGGCTGGTGGTGACGGTTGAGTCACTGCTTTACCTGCAGAAGCGATGATCCCTGCTGGCAATATATAGTTATTGATCGTCTTAGGCTGAGTTGGCAGTGGTAATCGACTCATATTGGGTTTCCATCTTTTTCCTATTTCAGCCAAGCGATCAACCACCTCTTTATCAAAAAGACCGTTGCGATTAGGTGCTACATTGAGCATAAAATTGCAATACAATGGCTCGAGACGCTGTAACTTGTCAAGGGTATAGTCAAGACTTTTCACATTCTTAGGTGAGTCTGTATGCCAAAACCAACCATTTGTCATCGTTAGAGCCATCTGTGAAGCAAAGATATTATTTCCCGGAGGAAAGACTCCTTTGGGGCCTTCATAATAGATAAGATCCGTCTGAAAATTGCTATTTCCATTGTGTTCTGATACTAGGCAGTTGGGTTGCAATTTTTTTATATGGTCATAGATACGCTGATAAGAGATTCTACTGTGACCCATTTTCCAATTCCAACCATCAAAGATAATTTGTGGAATCTCTCCATAGTTTGTTAATAATTCCGTAAGTTGGTTGATGACAAATTCTTCTTCTTCCTGTCCTCCATTTTCTACACCATTATGCCGATCCCAAATGGAAAAATACAAACAGGGCTTAATACCACGACTACGAAATGCATCTACATATTCTCTAACAATATCTTTTTTATAGGGACTACTGGCTACATCGTAATCCGTATATTTCGAATCCCATAAACAAAAGCCATCGTGATGTTTTGTTGTCAGAATCGCATATTTCATTCCTGCTGCAAGACATGCATCAGCCCATTGATGGCAGTCAAGTTGGGTAGGATTAAATTTTTGCGGATCATGATCTGGAGATGCCCATTCTTCATCGGTAAATGTCCCCATATTAAAATGCAGCATCACACCAAATCGTAGATCAACAAAATCAGACTGTAAGGGATACAGATCACGCTTATCTTGTGCGTAAACGGCAGTCGAAAGTATGGGCAACACATATAACAAAAGACTAATTTTTCCAATTGCCCATATTGAGTAACGCTTACTTTTTATAATTGATTTCATTAATTTGATATTTTTATCATTAAGGATATATAGCTCGTGTATATAAATACTAAGGTAGCTGCTAAAAAAATTAAAAACCAATTGGCAATTCACCATTATATGCGTTATATTAGCATAATGAAAAATTTCACGTTAATATTCAGGCAATAGAACATTGCTTTTAAATATTTAAGTGATATCAAATTATGAAACCGATTCCTGCTAAAATATTAGAGGGTAAAGAAAATGATGTATTTGATACAAAAATTGTCACCTCACCTTATTTTTCTACCTTATTTCATTTTCATGAAGAATGTCAGATAAACTATGTCGTCGAGAGTGTAGGCACTAGAATGATCGGAGATAGTCTCGAGAGTTTTGGTCATGATGATCTTATTTTAGTGGGTTCTAATATTCCACATGTCTGGCACAACAGTAGGGAATATTTCATCTCTTCTAATCCTGAAAATAAGGCCAAGTCAATCACACTTTTTTTTCATCCCGATAAAATACTCGATATCTTTTCACAGTTTGGAAATGTCAAGACACTTGCTGATTTTTTTCAACTCAGTAAACGCTGTATGCGATTTAAGGGGGAAGCAAAACTACAAATCAAAAATCTTTTAATGGAATTAGCGGAGGAAGCAAACGTATTGCAGAGATTGACATTGCTCACAAAAATACTTCACGTATTGAGTCAAACTAAAGATTATGATTTACTTACCGGTGCGGGTTACACCAACACCTATCACTTAAAAGATAACGATCGGATGGATATCATTTTAAAGTATATTTTCAATAATTTTTCTAAAGAAATACTATTAGAAGATGTAGCAGATATGATCCATATGAATAAACAATCTTTTTGCCGATATTTCAAAAACAGAACACAAAAAACATTTGTTGAATTTGTGAATGAAGTTCGCATCGGTCATGCCTGTAAATTACTTAATCAGGAAGAGTATCGGGTGAGCAATTTAGCTTATGACTGCGGATTTAATAGTCTCTCTAATTTTAACAAGTTTTTTAAAAAAATTAAAGGCTCAACGCCTCGTGAATATCGTAATAAATTAATATTATCTTAGATAAAAGACTATAATCTGCTAAATTTAAAAACCATCTCGATCAAATTGAAAATTGGGTGTATAACAAAAATTAATAGATCGATTATAAACCCAGATTTACTTTTAATTGTTTTAGCACTTCTACATCCGAATCTTTTATCCGACCTGCACGATTAGCTCCTACGTTTAATATCAAAATATGATCTTGAGCCGTTGCTTTGTTATAAAGATCAGCGAGCTCAGCAACAGGGCGCGGCGTATGATCATCTGCATAATAAAACGATCTTTTCCCAAAAACTGCTGTCCCAAAACTACTGTTGTCTCGAATGGCATATAATATACCTGTCCCTGATTAATAAACAATTTTGGATCTGGATTTTTTGGAGAATTCACTCTGCAATCTGACTATTAAAAAACAATACACAACGATACGAATACGATCTGTACAGATTTATGCTTACAAATAATCATTGACTTGATCATAAAGTGAATGGGATATAAAACAACTTACTGCAACAATACTAACCTGATTTGACACTATATTACCTCAACTATTAAAAATAAATCCTACTATGAAGATATTCTACTTTTAACCAATACATTTTTATTTCTGATAGGTCTTTTGCGATATTACTAGGAGCAATAAAATCACTTTAAATGTATATTCTAAAAAGCATCGTTGTGTGTGGATTTTTTCTTTTGACACTTAACAGTTGTAAGCAACCAAATTCCAAAATCCAAGCCACAGCGGCTTAAACTGCAGGTACATTAATCGTAGATGGCAGTTATGTGACTTCTGAATATGATCAAAGAGCGGAGGGATTTGACTGGGTTGGTATTACTATTAAAAGCGAACAGGACAGCAGTATCACGATACAAGTCAGATCGCGTGCTGACAAGAAAAAACCAACTTGTACACTTGATAAAAATGTGACCTAAGTGAAAGAGGGAGTTTATCTAGCCTCACTTCAAGGAAAGAATGTGATATTTACTTTTAATGAGAACTCGTTAACGATTGCGCCAGAAAAACCAGAAGAATAATTCTTATAACTAATTAAATTATAAACTATAATTTTTTAATACGCTATGATATGGCTAACCATTACTATTCAATAAAACATCAATAAGAAAGGAGCTGTCCAAAAAAAATAGATAACTCCTTTCCTATACGTGTACTTGCCTATCCAAAATGGATAGCCTATTTCTCTAATTTCCTTTTCAATTTAAAGTCATTAGAGAACTTATTTGATATCAAATGTCAATTCTAAGATATTTTTGCCTTGGAATTTAGTGGCATATGCCTGATCAAGTAGATCTACACGTTCAATCTTTGCTTTAACATCCGGTTCTATTTTGCGTAAGATGTACGATAATTTCTTCGTATTTCCTTTATTTTCATTTCCTAATGTAAAGAAAGCCATCAAGCCTGTCATTTCATATTTACCATTAACCTTTGTTCCGTCTGCATAAATTGTATCACGTGGTTGAAAAATCGCTCCACCATTCGTTTCTGACTTTGCATTTGCGATCAATTTATCGCCGATTAGGAAAGCTTTATATTCATTTGCTGTAGTGAGATTCTTGACATAAGTATCTTGGATTTCGCCTCCATTTTCATCGTAAACTTTTAAGTCGACCTTATAGGCAATCTCAGTATTTAGATTAATAGCACTACTCGCTAGTGATTGACCTGAAGCATCAAAATTTATTTTGATCACAGCGCCTTCTTTTGCAGTAGCTACACCATGGAAATGGTCTCCGTGAGCGGCTCCTTTAGTTCCTTCAAGCTCAGTAAATTGTAAGGATGCTCTCACTTCCTTACCTACTATTGGAGTATCATCGTCTTTTTTACACGATACAATACCAACTAAAAGACCTAAGGATGTTAACACGAATACAGTAGTACGTTTGATAAATTTAATTTTCATGATTTGATTTTGATTTCAGTTTAATAATTCAACCATTAAATGTTATAGCATTTGCAACTATGTTGCAAATATAATAAAACAAGATTCAAATGCAACATAGTTGCTTAATTAAATTATAAATTTTAATCTCAACATATCATAATCATTTCTCAAATGAATTTAGACATAAGTTACTATTCAGCAATACATAAAATCATTTAATACTTTTTGCCCTATGTATAAAAGCATGACGAGATCCTAAATATAGATAAGAATATAAGTAATTTGATTTGTCAATCAATCCTCAATAGTCCTGAAGTAAAACCATTTTAAGAAGAAATAAGGAAAGAAAGAAAGAAAGAAAGAAAGAAAATTAGACCATCCTGCAACTACTTGCTGTTCTAGATGGTCTAATTTATTTTATACTCGATAAAATTGCTCCCATCCTTTTGCTGGTGGAGGACCATAGAGCAAAGCATTGGCAAAACGATCATTAGGAATTTCTTTTTTAACTGCATCGAAATCAAACTTAGCATTCAATCTTTGTGCAATGACGCCTAAGCAAAACACTTGGCTCAATGGACCTGCTACTTCAAAACTTGAGCGTGTTTTTTCTAGCCCTTTACAGGCGTTCAAGAAATTTGCAAAATGATTAGAGGGTGATTTCGGTATTTCTGGAAGAAGTTTTGCTACCTCACGAGCCCTCTCTTCTGGAATAATCTCTAAGATACTTGCATGCGAACCTCCTTTGAATATCAAATCTTTAGTATATATAATTTTCCCAGGGTTCAACTTCACAGTTTCTACTTTACCCGTACTAGGAGCTGGTATATTTGGATCCAAGCTAGAACCTCCATAACCTGATGGTATTTCTGGTAAATTGTCCAATCCATCATACCAATTGATATCAAGAGCTGGCATATGCTTTCTTTTGGAAAATTTGAATTTCAACGTGGATGATTTCGGAAAGAAATAAGAATTATGCTCCAAAAGTTTCACTGCTTCTACACGATGAGGTAAACCTAATTGTAAAAATTCATGTGCTGTGTCCAAGATATGTGCTCCCCAATCTCCCAAAGCTCCCATCCCAAAATCAAACCAACAACGCCACTGTCCGTTAACAAAGTCTTTATTATAATCATGACCTAAAGTTTGCATCTGCCACATATCCCAATCCAACGTCGAGGGAATGCGTTCTGGATATGGAAAACCTTTGATATTAGCATCCCAAGTATGCCAACGTCTTGCAAAATTCATATGTGCATCTATGCGTGTCACGTCTTTGATGATACCAGCTTCCTGCCAACTTTTGAATTGAAAATAGTTGGGTTCCGAATGTCCCTGATTGCCCATTTGAGTAACTACTTTATTAAATTTTTGAGCCTTTTGCATCATAAGCTCTGTTTCCCAAAATGTACTCGCCATCGGTTTTTCTACGTATACATGAATCCCCATGTCTATAGCCATCATGGTAATTGCAAAATGTGCAAAATCAGGAGTACCTATAGATACCGCATCAATTTGTCCACCCATTTTATCAAACATTTGCCTAAAATCTCGAAAGCGGGGTACGTTAGGAAACATCTTTAATATTTCCAAAGTATGTGGAGCTTCTAAATCAACATCACATAATGCTACAACATTACACAAACCTGTTTTGTAAAGTTCTTTGATCACTTCTGCTGCTCGATTTCCTATTCCTACACATGCCAAATTCAGTCTTTCATTTGCCGATGCTAATTTTACATTTCCAAGAGCTGCGTTTGACATCAATAATCCACCCCCTATAAAAGCTGTGTTACGTAAAAAATTTCTTCTTGATAATTGCTTCATTATTTCAATTCCTTAATTTTAATATTTCGAAAATGAACCTCATCACCATGATCTTGCAACAGAATATGTCCTTTTTCAGCCTCTCCAAAATTTGGCCAATCCTTATATTTACTCCCTGCTACAAGCTCTTTAAATTCTGGCGAACCTCGTCTATAAGTCAATACTTTTATACCATTCAAATAGTGTGTGACTTGATTGTCTGGTGTAACCATAATTCGTCCTCTATTCCATTCACCTATAGGTCGTGGTGCGCGCACATGTTTCAGCGAAGGAATTAAATCATATAAAGATGCCATGGTACGATTACCATTTTTACCCATTTTAGCATCTGGATGTTTTTCATCATCCAACAATTGGTATTCAAGTCCAATCGCCGATCCTTTCGTCTCCTCCTGCATCGTAACAAAATATTTCACACCGCTGTTCGCTCCTGGAGTTAGTTTAAATTCAAATGAAAGATCAAAAGCGCTATATTGTTTATCGGTTATTATATCCCTTCCATTAGTTGACTCTCCTCCATTAGCTTTTAAAACAGTTATTTCACCATCTTTAATTTCCCATCCTTTTTTTGGAAAATGATTTGCATCTATACTACGCCATCCTTTTGAATCTATACCATTAAACAATAAGTTGATGCCAGACTTCTTTTCTTGAGATGATACATTGTTTTTTTTGAGATTAACAACAAACATATCTTGAGGCAATTTGGTGAATGACAAGCCTGCTGTTTTAATTCTTATATTTTTAAAATACACTTTCTGACCAACCAAACGATCTGGTACGCTATGCACTTGCAATGCAATTATTCCTTTTCTATCAAGTGTATCAATTACAGTGGCGGTAGGAATATCATTTAACCATATACGGACTTCATCACCAATCGCTTCTATACGTACTTTATTAAATTGATTTGCTTTAAAAGCTTTTTGAGCAGATTCCTGCAAATCCAGCGGATAAAGCCAGTTTCGCCGACCTTCATCATATACTCCACCGGTCCATGCTCGCTCACTTGGATCAATATCCATCTGCTTACCAAAAACAAGACCTTGACCATTATTTCCCTGTGGATCATAATTACTTCTAAACTGAATCCCAGAATTAGTTTCTGTTCCTTCAATTCTAAATTCCAACTCTAAAATAAAGTCTTCATATTCCTTTTCTGTTGACAAAAATGAATTTGGCACTCCTTTGACCATTTCGCCTACAATCACACCATCTTCAATCGTATATTTTGCTTTTCCTCCAAGGATTTTCCATCCATTAAATGTTTTTCCATCAAAAATTGGTATGAAAGAGCTTTGTCTTTTCGTTTGTCCATAAGTTGAAGATGCAAAGAACAGCATACAACTACTCATTATCATTAAAAAATTCTTGTTCATATTTATTTATAATTTATTAAACATACTATTATCATACATGCACATGTTGACAAAGACATCTGCATGCTTATTATTTTGTATTTTAATTATAACCTGGAGATTTTTTTAGGTTTACACTCAAATCAATTTTAACCTGACTGATAGGTAAATATAAAATAAATATTTGAAATTATCCAATAATAATGCTTACTCATGAGACATTTTAACAACTAATATTCCCTTAAATTATACCATAAAAAAGAGCATTTTAACATGGAGTTTTAAGTAAAAAACAGTTATATTTAATTTATATTTCAACCTACAAAAATGTCGTATGGAAGACATGATACTTTACAATCGGTTACAGTTTGCTTTTACCATCACTTTTCACTACCTGTTTCCGCAATTGACGATGGGATTATCTTTAATGATTGTTTACTTCAAATGGAAATTTTTACGCACAAAAATTGATGACTACAATCATGCTGCAAAATTTTGGATGAAAATCTTTGCCTTGAATTTTACAATGGGAGTGGTTACAGGAATACCAATGGAATTTCAATTTGGTACAAATTGGGCCAAATTTTCTGAGTTGACGGGAGGTATTATCGGACAAACACTAGCCATGGAAGGTATGTTTTCCTTTTTTTTAGAATCTTCTTTTTTAGGAATGTTTCTATTTGGGGAAAAGCTTCTTGGTCATAAACTCCATTTTCTCTCTGGGTTGATGGTATTTATAGGATCTTGGGCAAGTGGTTTCCTTATTATCGCTACACACTCCTGGATGCAATATCCTGTGGGATATGAAATAGTAGAAAATGGGAAGTTTGTCTTAAATAACTTTACAGCTCTATTCAATAATCCTTGGCTCTGGCCATCATATTTACATAATCAAGCTGGCTCTCTGATCACCAGTTCATTCTTTGTTGCTGCAGTGGGAGCTTTTTACTTGCTGAGTAACAAGCATAGTCGATTTGGAAAAATATTCGTGAAGACTGGAGTTATTTTTGGAGTCATATCTTCTATTGTGGTTGCGTTCCCCACAGGTGATATGGCTGCAAAAAATGTAGTCAAATATCAACCTGTCACTTTTGCTGCCATGGAGGGCATTTTCAAAACGGAAAAAGGAGGTTCTGAAATTGTTCTTATCGGTCAGCCTGATATGCTAAATAAAAAATTAGATAACAAAATTGCTGTTCCAAATGTCCTTAGCTTTCTTACTTATCAACGCTGGGATGCTGAAATTAAGGGCTTAAATGAATTTGATGAATCTATACACCCTACAAATATTCCAGGATTATACTATGGCTACCACATCATGGCTGGTCTTGGAACCATATTTATTGCGATCATGTTAACAGCTACTTTTTTACTTTGGAAGAATAGACTATTTCAAACGAAATGGCTACTATGGATCCTCATGTTTATGATTCCATTTCCTTATATCGCCAATACTGCAGGTTGGTATACAGCTGAATTAGGAAGGCAACCATGGCTGGTATATAACCTGATGCGCATGGTAGATGGTGTATCACCTACCGTTTCTTCTGGAAATGCATTATTCACACTTTTAGGATTCGTAGGACTTTATATACTACTGGGATTATTGTTTTTAATGCTGGTATTAAAAATCATCAGAAAAGGTCCTGAATCCCAAATTGCTTTAAATAATTAGCTATGGAAATATTTTGGTTTGTTGTGTTGATGATTATGCTCGGAATCTATGTCATTCTCGATGGCTACGATTTTGGAGCAGGAATTGTTCATCTTTTCTTTGCTAAAACAGAAGAAGAAAAAAAAGCTGTAACCAATTCCATTGGACCATTTTGGGATGCCAATGAAGTTTGGCTCATCGCATCGGGAGGGGTACTTTTTTTCGCTTTTCCAACCTTATATGCTTCAGCTTTTAGTGGTTTTTACTTACCCCTTATGCTTGTGTTATGGTTGCTTATCTTTAGAGCGATCAGTCTAGAATTAAGAGGACAGGTTCATAACCGGATGTGGGAATTGATGTGGGATAAATTGTTCGGTTTGGCGAGTCTATTACTCGCTCTATTTTTTGGAGCAGCTTTAGGAAATGTCGTTCGAGGAGTTAATCTTGGTATGGTTGAAAATGGTGTATCTACTCAAGAACCTCATTATTTCTTTTTAGCCTTATGGAATCCAACATTTGATCCATTGGCCGAACATCAAGGAGTGATTGATTGGTTCACTTTATTATTGGGTCTTGTCGCAGTTGTGACCCTGACCATTCATGGTGCAAATTGGATCATTCTTAAAACATCAAGCACCCTGAGTATACGTCTAAAAACTGTAATTTTTAAACTCAATTTTGTTTTATTGTTTTTAGTAATATTATCCGCTTACGTATGGCATGATGTGAAACCAATATCATTACATAATTTTGAAACTTATTATTGGTTGTGGATCTTCCCTCTTATTGCTGCAGTTGGTCTTTTTGGACAGTTTAGAATTAAAAAATTTACAAAAGATTTATCCGGTTTTATTTATTCATCCTTATTTATTTTTGGAAGTTTTGGATCTACTATAGCTTCCATGTTCCCCATATTACTACCTTCGACTAATGCGGTAAATCCTTCTTTAACTATACAGAATGTATCCGCAAACGAATATGGTTTATCTGTTGGGATAGGTTGGTTCTGTGTAGCAGCAGTATTGGTGATTGTATATTTCATCATTCAATTTAAAGTTTTCAGAGGCAAATTAGATGATGTCGGATATGGTGACCATTAAGATGGATTAATTTTATCAAACCTTTTTCATACAAAAGAGCTATTCTAAGAATCGCTCTTGTCTTATTTAAAAATTAAATTTTAGAGGTCTCAAAAGCATTTAATGTCCTTAACCAAAATATTAGTTACTAAATTTTGTAACACCTCCCTCAGTGAACTAAAAAAAGCGAGATGACTTTCGTCACCCCGCTTTTCAATAAACATATACACATGAAATTAATTTTTACCATTATCTTTTGCCCACCAAAGTCTTTTACCCCAAGAGTGGTCAACAATGCCAGTTGCTGCTGCATCGGTATTAACCTTATTATTTAAATACTCATTGTTGGGATAAGGCAATCTCCATGGTTGATCGGTGTGCCTATCCAAAAATATCGAGCCTACAGAAGGATAATTGGTTGAAGGAATACCAGTTCTCCTATACAATGCCCAGGCTTCGTAATTTTCTTTAAATAATGCTGTCCACATATCCCACCAAATTCTCTCCTTTGTCCCATCGAATTGACCTTCTTTTGAAAGGTATAAATTCGCATCGTCTTTAGAAATTCCATTATCTTCCATTGAAATCATAACAGCTTTATTGTATGCATCTTTTGCACTAATTCCAACATCATAACCAAGCATTGCAGCTTCAGCCAGAATATAGTAAGTTTCACACGATTTAAAAAAGGGAGTATATCCTGAAGCATCATTAATGTAATGTTCACCTATCCAAGAAACTGATCTAAGGGGATTAGGTGAGGCAGCTAAACCATTCTTATATCCAACATAAGTTCCCAAATTGGTTTTTTGTGCTATCGATGCAATTCTAGGATCTTTTACTTCATTTAAATAATTAATAAAGATGTCAAACATACCCCAATTATCAATACGCTTACCATTTATACCCGATTTGTACCAAGGCTCCATATAGGGTAAAGTTCCAGGATAATATAAATAACAGTTTTCATCATTTGTTTCCATAACTGGATAGTTAATCTTACTTCCTGCAATTTCTTCAATGGTTGATTTTGCTAAAGCTGGGGCAACTGATGAGATACGCATAGCTATACGAAGTCGCAAAGAATTACAAAACTTTTGCCATTTGAGCATATCTCCTTCATAGATAATATCGTAATCGCCAATATCATCGGTTCCTAGACCATCGGACATTTCATCAGCTATCTTCTTTAAATCAGCTAATACTGCAGGAAAAACATCTTCCTGTTTGTCATATTTGGGTCTTAACAGATTACCATCTTCTGGCATTCCTTTAAATGCCTCTGAGTAAGGTATATCTCCCCAGCCATCTAAAAGATAAGACCACATATAATTTTGCCAAATACGAGCAACAGTTCTAATATTCTTAAACCCCTCAGCTCGGTCTTCGGTTTTCTTCAACATATCATTCATTTGGGTGATATTGTAATAACAAGCATACCAACGGTTACCATAGGTATTATTTCCAGGAACTAATGATGACAGATAATCAGGATACTGAATTTTAACAATATAGCCTGCAAAAGTACCATAGCCGTCCACATCTCCTCCAAACTGCTCGCCCGCATTTCGTAGTACATTGATCAACATATTTTGGGGAGGAACATTGGGTAATGCATCGGGATCCGTATTTATTTTCTCAAAATCTTTTGTACAACTTGCTAGACAAACTATCGCGAGTATGGAAGCAAATTTTATATTAAATAGTAGTTTTTTCATTTTTCTGATTCTTTAATTCAATTGAAATTCATTCCAGATAAATAGTATTTTGACTTAAAATGTAAATCCTAGTTTTAAGCCAATACTTCTAGAATTTGGAACTGTCGCCTGTTCAAAACCAACACCTCTCGAATCACTAGATACGCCTCCTGATTCAGGATCTATTCTCATGGTATTAGATTTATCTACCCAAAGTAAAGCCAAATTAGATCCGATAACAGATAGATTTGCCCTCTTAATACCTTTGATACGACTATAAAGATGTTGAGGTAAATTATATGTAAAGTAGGCTTCCCTTAATTTCAAAAACGAACCATCAAAAACATACATTTCATCAATCCCTCCTCCTTCATACCAACTTTGAGCGTTAGTTTCTATGGTATTCTCTACCCATCCGTTCTTGCCATCAGACATCGCAAAGCGCTCATTTGTCATCATATCCTTTCCTGCGACAATTGAACGTTCGCGTATTCCATTGGCCGCTGTAATCTCTGCTATTCCGGTAGTATAACCATGCGACATGGTTTGAGACCAAATGTCGCCGCCCTTTCGAAAATCCAACATAAAGCCAAAACTAAAATTCTTGTAAGAAAAATCATTCCGCAGACTTGCCAAGAAATCTGGCACAACACTACCTATATTTTGGTCTGCTTTTCGTTCAACTACTCCAGTATCAGTCACTTTAATCGCCCCTTTCATCGGTCCATCCTCAACGCGATCATATCCCATTCCAACTAAAGTTCCCCATGGCTGACCTTCTCTAGCCATATTCGCAATCCCCCAAGTCCATCCAATTTGATGATCTCTTAAATCAAGTGCCGGATATAATTCCAAAATTTTACTTTTATCTTTTGAAAAGTTTGCTGTCGCAGTCCAGTTAAAATCATTTTCCTTTTTAAAAATATCACCACGCAATTGAAGCTCTACACCATGGCTCTGTATATCACCAGCATTCAAAAAAATACGTGTAAAACCTACGGTATTTGATGTACTTACCGCAAGCAATTGTTTTCTAGCATTTTTATGATAGTAGGTGAAATCTGCATGAAATCGATTATTAAATAAAGCAATTTCAGCACCAGTCTCCCAAGTTCGAATTTTTTCAGGCTCTAAACCAGGAATCGCATAGGTCATACTCTTATACATTTGAGCTAGATCTTTGAATCCATCAAGTTGTGCATAATAATAGTTTTGATTACGATAAGGATCCGTTGCATTTCCTACTTCAGAAATATTCAATCTAAATTTTAAATAAGATAATACATCCCCCTTAAGATTCGAAAAAGAAGTCGTTGGAATCCAACTCATGCTAACCGATGGATAAAAGAATGATTTGGTTAAAGTGGATGACCAATCGTTTCGTGCTGTCATATCCACATACAATTGATCTCTCCAGCCAACTGATGCTTGCCCATAAATGGAATTAGAACGATTATGTGCATGATCCATATCCACTTCTGCAGGTCCTATTTTATTGGTAATCGTATATACACCTAGTACATTAAGACCTGTTGCTCCTAATGAATTCATACTCATTTTATAATCACGATAATTTGCCCCTAAAGTACCCAGTACACTAAAATCACCGTATTGTTTATTAAAATTAGCTAAAAAGTCAACATTTAGCTCTGTCCTATCATTCTTATTTTCATTAAAACTTCCATTCAAATGATCGAAATTATAATAGTTTCTTTCAAATCTTTGCGAATTAACATAATCAAGACCAACCCTTCCTTCAAATGTTAAGAAATCAACAGGTTGATAATACAATGAACTTTTTCCAAATACACGATTCATTTGCAATGAATTAATGGACTCATTCATCGTATAAAATGGATTCATATGATAGTTGGAGTTCCAGTTATAATACGTATAATTGCCTTGTGCATCTCGTTGATCCCAATTTTTTTTCAAGTCTTTCATATCGACTTGCCTACCAAACCAAATCAATCCATTCATCGGATTTGCTCCAGCATATCCTTGCATAATCAAGTTATCACTTTCTGTTCGTGTATAATTGGACATGATATCAAAAGAAACCTTATCACTGATTTTATAGTCATTATTGAGTTGAGCCGTATATTTCTTTTGATCCGTATTAGGAACGGTTCCCTTTTGATTACGGTAAGATATTGCTGCCCGAGTTGATGAGCGGTCAGTTTTTGACAGTAATGAAAGATTATGATTTTGAGAAAAACCAGTTTGGAAAAAATCTCTAATATTATTTTTATGAGAAATCCACGGAGTCGCTTGTCTTACATCATCCACAAATGGGCTATTAAACTGTGGAATCATTAATCCTGCATCTAGGCGAGGACCCCAAGATTCATCAAATCCATCGTTCACGCCACCTCCTGCACCATCAACATAATTGAAAGAACTATCTTGTGCATATTGTTGATAAGTGATACCTTTTCCTTTAGCGTATCGACCATAGCTATATTCATCTCCTCTTGACCCCTGTCCATACAAATTTTGATATTTGGGAAGAGTGGATACTCTGTCAACACTAAAATTAGCATCATAAGAGATTTGTACGCCATTATTAGCTCGCTTACCCGATTTGGTTGTAATCATAATGACACCCTTACCTGCACGCATTCCGTATAAGGCAGCTGATCCACCTTTTAAGACCGTCATACTTTCAATATCTTCTGGATTGATATCGTTGATACCTGATCCATAGTCAACCCCTGAATAAGTATTATCTCCGCTTCGTTGGCTATTATTTGTCATAGGTACACCGTCGATAACAATTAGTGGCTGTTGATCAGTTTGCAAGGACGTATTTCCTCTAATTGATATCCTTGCAGAAGAACCTACAGCTCCCCCAAATTGATTCACCTGTACTCCGGCGACCTTACCTGTCAATGCACCTGTGACACTTAATTGTCCTGCATCGGTCAATTCTTTGGCTTTTACTTCTTGAACGGCATATCCCAAAGATTTCTTATCTCTTGAAATACCCATTGCCGTCACTACGACCTCGTCCAAACTTTCCGTATTTGAGATTAAAGTAATAGAGAGGTTTGTTTGGTTACTGAGATTAATTTGTTTTCGCTCGTAGCCAATTGCTGATACACTTAATGTGCCTGCTTGTTTGTAAGAAATAGAAAAATCACCATTTTGCCCAGTTTGTGTTCCTGTGCCGTCCTGTAAGGAAATGGAAACCCCAGGGATTGGTTTTCCATCTTGACCGACAACCGTACCCTTGAGTACGGTCTGTGCATAAATAGCTGAACTAACCAACAAGTTAGCTGCTAGAAATGCAATAGCTGTTTTCTTCATAAAATAGTAGTTTCAAATGTTAGTTTATGATTTATATGTATAAACTAAGTTATCAATACTATCCTTGGAATCTTAACATTATCTTAACAATGATCAGCCATATTTTAACCCTAAATATTTGATATTATTATCTTCTCTTAAAAGGGAATTTAATAGGTATTTATTTCATTAAACTTCTGAAAAAACTGTACTTTTATAATTATCCGTATATTCTTTTGGATTACATCCCCTTATCTGTTTGAAGACACGATTGAAATTAGTGATACTGTTGAAACCACAGTTATAGGCAATAAAGGATACACTCTCCAAATGATCCTCATTTAATTGGTTGCAGACTTCTTTTATCCGAATACGATTTAAGTAAGATACAAAGGTTACTCCACAGTGTTTTTTAAAATACCGACAAAAAGCCTGTGGGGTAAGGCTAGCATAATTGGCAACATCTTCTAGAGTAAGTTCATTCTTAAAATTTTCCTTTATATAATTGCATATTAAAGTAATTCGGCTTACACCACTTGAATTTTCATGATTAAATTCAATTCTTTCTGCACAAAGCGGTTCTGTTTCTTTTGAAATCATAGCTAAAGAGCGTAACAAATAAAAAAATTGCATCAATTTATCGAGCTCATCAGCTTCCTTTAATTGCACTACTCTTTCCGAGATTTGTTGAAAATAAGTGTGAGGAACTTTAAATCCGCGAGCATTACTTTGAATAAAATGGTTCAAAGAATCAAACTCACCTAACGAAAACAAAGATTTCAATTTACCATTAGGATCAAAGAAAATAGAAATAGATCTAGATTCATTTGATAAGCCATCTTGTGACATCGATTTAAATACATGTGGCTGATTTGCTCCCAGAAAGAATATATCATTTTCTTTAAAAGGATGCAAAGTATCCTCAACAACCAATACGCCCTTACCTTTTTTAATCCACATCAATTGTGCTTCTTGATGCCTGTGCAAATGAGGATAGAAGGAATCCATTACATCTTCTTGTATTGTTAAGCTTTGTCCTTGGGTTGTTGGCACGTTAAATTGGAGAGTTTTCATAGCATATTCAAAATTAAACTTTACAAAAATTTATTATTTGGTTGATCTAAATATAACAACTACATCTCAATATCCCCAAAAATCAAGTAAACATTCAAAAAACTTAATTAAAAAATCATAAAAAGGAAACTTACTTAATCGACGTGATTGAATAGATTAATGCAACAAACTCATCATACTGAGAATCTTTTTTCCAAAAAAAAGAATAATGTTAATATACAAATCTACTTAGATAATTTTCTGTTGTTGTACCTCATGAAAATTATTGAACTTTATATCATCTCATTCCTAGTCTATTTGGTGTAAGAATATAATATATTTAAAAAATTGTAACAAATTATGAACAAGTCATCTTCTCTATGGTCCAATTTTGACAATCAATTGATATACCATGATGTCACTATATTTAAGATAGCTATTCAATAAGAAATGTTCAAAAAATAGTTTAATAGCAAACCGAATTAAAAAATTAGAAAAATCGATAAAATTAGAGCAAATTATAAGTGTTTATCATTACTAAATAAGTATAATCTATTACTCATTTCAAATAATGAGTAATAGTTTAGGCTCCATAACATATCATCTTAATATGAAAAGACAACTAATATATCTATTCACCAGTTGCTGTTTATTTACAGCAGGTATAAAATCTGCTTCAGCTCAGTTAATGAAAAAGAGAAGGAAGAATTTTCCCGAGCAGATTCCTTGCGAGGTCATTTAACTCCTTTAAGGACCTGTTATGATATTCGATATTATCATCTGGATGTTAAAGTTGATATTGATCGTAAATTTATATCAGGAACTAATCTATTTCGTTTTAAGGCAACACAAGATTTTAAGCAATTACAATTTGACTTATTTGCCAATCTAAAAGTGAACAAGGTTATTTATCGTGGTAAAGAACTACCTTTTACACGAGAATACAATGCCGTTTTTATTGACTTTCCCGAAACCATTACCAAAGGCAAAGAAGATGAGTTTATAGTATCATACGAGGGTCATCCAACAGAAGCAGCACGCGCTCCTTGGGATGGTGGTTTTGATTGGAAAAAAGATAGCAATGGAAAACCTTGGATTGCTACGGCATGTCAAGGAATGGGTGCTAGTGTTTGGTGGCCAAATAAAGATCATCAATATGATGAAGTGGACAGTATGTTAATCTCCATAGCGGTTCCAAATGGGCTTATGAATGTTTCCAATGGAAAATTAATCCAAATAGAAAAAATGAAGGACGGCTTTACTAAGTATCATTGGAAGGTTGTCAATCCAATCAACAATTACAATGTCGCTCTGAATATTGGAGACTACATTCATTTCAAAGAAAAATATAAGGGTGAAAAAGGTCCTCTTGATATTGATTATTATATCTTGAGAGAAAATAATCAACCACAGAAAAAACAACATTTACAAACAAATGCAAAGCAAACATTAGAAGCATTTGAACATTGGTTTGGCCCATATCCATTTTATGAGGATGGATACAAATTAGTCGAAACTTTACATACTGGTATGGAACACCAAAGCGCAGTCGCCTATGGCAATCAATACCAAAACGGCTATCGTGGACGAGATGCCTCTGGAACTGGCTGGGGCAAAAAATGGGATTTCATTGTAGTCCATGAATCTGGACATGAATGGTTTGGCAATAACATAACCTCCAAAGATCTTGCCGACATGTGGATTCATGAGAGCTTTACTAACTACTCAGAAGCTTTATTTATAGATTATTTCTATGGAAAAGAAGCGAGTCAGGCCTATGTCCATGGTAATCGCAGCGGCATACAGAATGATAAGCCCATGCAGGGCCCATTTCATGTTAATAAAGAAGGATCTGGTGATATGTATCCCAAAGGAGGAGTCATGCTCAATATGATTCGTACAATGATTGATGATGATGAAAAATGGCGGTCCATCTTGAGAGGATTAAATGCGAAGTACTTTCATCAGCAGGTTGACTATCAAGATATTGCTCAGTACATCATTGAAAAATCAGGTATAGATCTCTCCAAGTTTTTTGAACAATATGTACAACACATTTCTATTCCGATACTTGAAATAAGAAAGGATATTTCTGGTAAAATACTTGGGCGGTGGATCAGTGAAGTAAAAGACTTTCATATGCCCATCCATATCGGTACAAACGAAAATCCAAAACAGCTTTTGATGCTGGATCAACATTTCAAAGAGATAAAAATACCCAATCTAACTAAAGAAAATATCACCATAGACACTTTCAATTACTATATAGGTGTATTGATAGAATAGAGTTCTATATGTGATGTGTGAACCTCGAGATTGATGGATCTAATCATATAGAATGGGGAAGGTCTAGTCCTTAATTTAATCGAATAGACCTTCTCCATATCCTAATTAATCCCAACCGCCACCCAATGCACGATATAGTTGAACTACCGCATATAATTTTTGGCTTTGGTCATCAATATCTTTCAATTGTGCCCTTAAAAGATTTTGTTCCGCAGCCAACACATCTGTATAATTAGTTTGTTGATGGTTTATAAACAGTTCCTTATTAAATTCAAGTGCTTGGGATAAGGCATCCAACTGTTTTCTCCTCGATTTTTCTTTTTGTAAAGCAGTATCATATTCAAAAAGAGCATTAGACACTTCTTGACTGGCAATCAATAGGGATTTTTCAAATTGATATAAAGCTTGTTGCTGTCTAGATTGAGCGGTAGATAAACGTGCTTGATTAGCACCTTTATTAAAGATTGACTGTGTCAAACCACCAGCGATGGAACCAAAAAGACTTTTACTTGAAAACCATTGGTTCCAACCAAGATTTGAAAAACCTCCAGAAGCAGTTATTTTTAAAACGGGGTAGAAGTAGGTACGGGCTACGTTCGTTTCCTCAAATGCTGTTCTGAAATTTAATTCTGCCATTTGTACATCTGGACGATGCGCTAAGAGTTGTGCAGGAATACCTGGTTTTAGATCATATTCAACCTGCTGTTCCTTTAATGATTGACGTATGATTGTACCTGGATTTCGAGCCACTAAAAAACTAAGACGATGTTCTTTTTCTTTTATTTTTTGCTCAATATCTGGAATATCCAATTTAGCTTCATAAAAATTAGCTTTACTTTGTACAACTGCTACTCCATTAAGCAATGCATTTTCAAAAAGCATTTCAATGGCAACTGCATCCTCAGCCCGATTTTCAGCTGTTTTTTTTATAATCAGCAACTGTTGATCCAACGCCAATAGTTCATAATAATTTGACGCAATATCTGCAATCAATTGCGTCTGTACAGCACGTTTTGCTGCATCAGTAGCCAATAGCTGAGATAAAGCAGCACGTTTAGCACTCCCTAGTTTACCCCAGATATCAATTTCCCAATCGGTGCTTAACCGCACATCATACTGTGTATTATTTCTGGGAAAACCAAAACTTTGAAAAGTAGGATATTGTTGAGAATTTGCAGATATATTAGTGTTCAATGAGGGCAAAAATGCTGCCTTTTGCAAACGTAAATTAACTTGCGCTTCTGTTATACGTTCAACAGCTATTTTGATATCGATATTTGCTTTTAGTCCTTCTGCTATCAATCCCTGCAAAAGGGTATCAGTAAAAATTTCAGACCATTTTAAAGTAGCCATATTCATGGTATCGATCTCTAAAGACGATTGACCTGTGGTATCCTTAGGGTTGGACATAGGGGAATGATAACGTTCATTCACTTTATTTTCTGGTGATGCATATGGGCGTGTTATCTGGCAGGAACTCCAACTAACCAGGCCGATCATAACAAGCACCATTATTTTATAAGGCATATTTATCATCTAAATTGAATTTATTTTAAAAGTGATTGTCATTTTTTATTATATATCTTCTCAGGCACGAGCTGATTGATTGGATATTTTCACACCTGAAATCTTTTCTTGTAAACCTTGGAATACTATAAAAAGAATAGGTATTACAAAAACACCAAATACAGTCCCAATCAACATACCCCCTACTGCAGCAGTCCCAATAGACTTATTACTTAGCGCACCAGCTCCAGTTGCTAACATCAAAGGAATCAATCCGAAAATGAAAGCAAAGGAAGTCATCAAAATAGGTCTTAATCGCGACTTTGCTCCATAAATAGCGGACTGAACCAAAGTTCTACCACTCAGACGATGTAAAAGAGCAAATTCTACAATCAAAATGGCATTCTTTGCTAATAGACCAATCAGCATAATTAGACTGATTTGTAAAAAAATGTTATTATCAATTCCAAATAATTGCGCAAAAGCAAATGCCCCCGCTAGACCAATAGGTAATGACAAGAGTACTGAAAATGGAAGAATATAACTTTTATACTGTGCACTTAAAAGAAAGTATATAAAAAGAAGGCAAAGGGAAAAAATTAAAACCGTTTGGTTACCGCTGGATAATTCTTCACGCGTCAATCCTGAAAATTCGTACGAATAGCCACGATCTAATGTTTGAGCGGCTGTCTCTTCTATGGCTTTAATAGCATCGCCAGAACTATAACCCACATTTGGGATTCCTGTAATGGTACTGGAGGTAAATAGGTTAAATCGTTGAATAAATTCTGGCCCATAAGTTTTTTTTAAGGTTACAAACTCAGCAATTGGCGCCATATTACCTTTTATCGTACGCACATAAATTTTATTGATATCTTCCTCCTTTGCTCTATAATCAGCTCCAGCCTGCATCATCACACGATACTGCTTTCCAAAGCGATTGAGATCTGAGGCATAAATACCACCAAAGTATCCTTGCAAAGTGGTCAACACGGTATTGACGCTCACACCAGCAGTTTTACACTGCGCTACATTGATATTAATTTCCAATTCAGGGAAACCAACATTAAATGAACTCGTCGCATAATTAATCTCTGGACGTTTGCTCAGGGCAGTAATAAATTGATCAATATTTTCGTTAAATTGCAAATAACTTCCTCCTGTTTTATCTTGCAACTGCACTTCAAAACCATTGCTATTTCCAAATCCCTGTAAAGTCGGTGCCGCAAAGAAAATAACACTTGCACCTTTGATATGAGCTGTCTTTTCAAATAATTTTTGAACAATCGCTGCTGCACTTTGATCTTTTCCTTTACGTTCTTTCCAAGGCTTTAAACGGATGAACAAGGCACCATAAGATCCACCGGTACCGTGCAGTAAATCCATTCCAGACAATGTCGAGGATAATTCAATTTCTGGTATGCTACGGGCGATACTATCAACCTCGAAAGCGATCTTTTCAGTACGTTCCAAAGTTGAGGCTGGAGGTAAAACAACATTTCCAAAGATCGCACCGCCATCTTCATTAGGAACAAACCCCGTTGGCGTGGTTTTTATTAAGGTATAAAATAGCAATGCAAAGGCTGCAATACCAACAAAAGAAATCCATTTGCGTCGTATTAAAAAGCGCACCACTCCTACATATTTTTTAGTCACAACTTCAAAGGCGATATTAAAACCTGTAAAAAATTTAGGAATAAAACCTTTGTGGTTTTCAGCATCAGCTGTATGTGGTTTCAATAATAAAGCACATAATGCTGGACTTAGAGTCAAGGCATTGATCGCCGAAATAATAATAGCCACAGCTAGCGTTAAACCAAATTGTTTATAAAAGACACCTGCGGAACCGGTTATAAAAGTAACAGGAACAAATACAGCCGACATGATCAAGGTAATCGAAACAATAGCTCCACTAATCTCACTCATGGCATGCAGAGTTGCTTTTTTTGCAGACTTAGCCCCTTGATCAAGTTTTGCATGTACCGCCTCAACTACGACAATTGCATCATCTACCACAATACCAATAGCTAACACAAGTGCAAATAGAGTCAATAAATTAATCGTAAAGCCAAAGAGTTTTAAGAAAAAAAATGTTCCTATAATAGCTACTGGAACGGCTATGGCAGGAATAAGGGTAGAACGCAAATCTTGTAAAAAAAGAAAAACAACTAAGAAAACCAATATAAACGCCTCGATGATTGTATAAATAACTTTCTCAACCGATGCATCTAAAAACTCATTGGCATTTAAAAAAGTATGATACTCCACACCGGGAGGAAAATCTTTAGAGGCTTCTTTCAAAATATTTTCACAAGCAATAATCAATTCTCTTGCGTTTGAACCTGAAATTTGACTTATCGCTCCTCCAGACGAGAGCTTACCTTGTGTTATCAATGAAGTCGTATAATCAAGCGCACCAAATTCTACATCTGCAACTTCTTTTAACCGTAAATAATCTCCAGATACACCACTTTTCAAAATGATATTTTCAAATTGCTCTGGATCCTCAAGGCGACCCGTGAATTTCAATGCATACTGTAAAGATTGACGGCTATTCTCTCCTATTTTACCTGGTGCAGCCTCTATATTCTGTTCTTTCAAAGCAGTTATAATATCTTCTGGTATTAAACCATGAGTCGCCATGACATCTGGTTTCAACCAAATACGCATGGAATACTCTTGATCACTATAGATCTCTGCTGCACCAACCCCTTCTACGCGCTTCATCTGAGGCATAATATTTATACGTAAGTAATTATCGAGAAATTTACGGTCATACTTTCCATCTTTACTATACAATAAGAAACTAAATGCTGTACTACTCAACTGCTTACTGGTGGTAATTCCAGATTTAATAACTTCAGCAGGTAATAAACTAGTTGCCTTACTAACCCGATTTTGGACATTCACTGCCGCCATATCTGCATTAGTTCCTTGTTTAAAAAATATAGTGATAGCAGCTGTTCCGTTATTACTGGCAGTAGAGGTCATATAAGTCATATTTTCAACACCATTAATTTGTTCCTCTAAAGGTATAATGACACTTTTCAGGACCACATTGGCATTTGCTCCTTGATAAGAGGCTGTTACCACTACTGTAGGAGGTGCAATTTCAGGATATTGTGAAATGGGTAGCGATAACAATCCTAAAACACCAAGCATCACAATTATAATCGATATTACCGTGGATAATACCGGATTTTCTACGAATTTTTTTAACATTTTTTTTCTATTTTATTTATTCGAAATAGGGGCCGGTTTTATCTCCATCCCATTACTTAAAGTCCCAATACCTTCTGTAATGACAATATCTCCAATATGAAGCCCACTTTTCACAACATATTCTTGTTCCGTTGAGGTTGGATACACCACTATTTCAGTGTGATTGACAATATTCTTTGGACCTACTTTATAAACAAAGTAATTTCCCTGGATTTCAAAAACAGCTTTTTTAGGAAGCAAAATTGCTTGATCAATAGTAGTAGGTATACGAAGTATCGCACTGGCGCCACTCCATAAAAGTCCTTCAGGATTAGGAAACAATGCTCTAAAATTAGCAGAACCTGTTTCCCTGCTCATCACACCACTTAAGCTTTGAATTTTCCCATGGGGCATGTAATCATTTCCATCTGCTGTTCTCAAAGTAACAGAAGGCATATTTTTCAATTTTTCAGCCATATTTCGACCTGTATATTGATCTAAAAAGCCATTTAACTGTTTCTGACTTAATGAAAAGTGTGCATATACTTCTCTTGTATTGGCAATTGTGGTTAAGGCCATCTCAGAATTACTACTGACTAGGCTACCTTTTTTAAGAGGAAGACGACCTACAATACCCGTAATTGGACTTACAATCTGTGTAAATGCCAATTGTGATTGCGCATCGGACAAAGCAGCTTTAGCTTGGTTAAGCTCAGCTTTCTTCACGCGTTCCACATTTCTTGCTGTAGTCAATTCAAATGAATTCACTATTTTTTTGTCGACTAAAGCCTGTGTTCGCAAAACTTGAATACTAGCCGTCTCCAAAGCAGCCTCGACAGCTAGTACCGCTGATTTTCGCTGATTAACATCTTGGACAAAACGGTTGGCATCAATTTTAAATAGCTTTTGTCCTATCTTGACCAGACTACCCTCCTCGACAAACACCTCCTCGATGTAACCATCTATTTTGGATCGAATCTCAACAGTTTGTATCCCTTCTAATGTAGCTGGAAATTCAACATACAAATCCGCTTTCTGCGCATTTAACGTTAACACTGGATATAAAAAAATTTTATTTGTAGGAGACTCCTTTTTCGATTCACAAGATATTAATCCTATGAAAAGAAAGAATAATAGATATAAGTGTGTTTTTTTCATGGTAATAATTTTTGAATAAACAATATGTAAAAATTTAATAATGAGATTTTTAGACCACAACATGCTATTAATAACAAGACATAGTTATCCCGTTCCCCCGCTCAAACCTGTTTTGGGATTGGGGATATTTTAAATATTTAGATGATGAAATCTATATGTTCATCTTTTGCGCGAGGGTTATTACCTCTTCAGCGTATTCCAGTACGGAACCACAATTATAAAGGCAAAATGAGCTCCTTGAGTTATTTGTTTAGGAAGGTGTATTTTTGATGTATCAATCCACATAAAATAAATATTACAATTCTTACTTTACATTCATCAAATTTATAATTGAAAGTCTATGCTTAAAATTATCCATTTTGATAAGTGTAACAAAAGTAGTAATTTTGAATAATAAAACAACCAAATACTTGTTTTATTATTTTATGACGACAAATCGAATTTTAATGTTACTGAAAATGCGTGGGCCTCTAACGGCACTCGACATTGCCCATGAATTAAAAATAACTAAGGAAGGTGTTCGACAACAACTCGTTAAGTTTATGGAAGAAGGCTTAATAGAAGTTGAAACAGAATCGAAAGGAGTTGGAAGGCCTCAAAAGTATTTTACGATTTCAGAAATCGGAAATCGGAAATTTCCGGATACTCATGCTGAATTGACTGTTAAATTATTAACAATCATAAAAGATGCAATGGGCAAGGATGCTTTACAAACGATTATTGATGCTAATGAGGTAACAGGTAAAAAAAGATATCATGAAGAGATCGATCCTCTACCCGATCTAAACTCTAAAATCGCCCGTTTGGTTGCTATTCGTACACGTGAGGGGTATATGGCAGATTATTCTGAAGATGAAGAAGGATATCTACTGGTCGAAAATCATTGTCCCATTTGTGCAGCGGCAAAAGCTTGTCAAGGGTTTTGTAATTCAGAATTACAAATTTTCCAGTCCGTTTTAGGAGAAAGTGTTTCTATTCACCGTACCGACCACATAGTAGCTGGTGCTAGACGCTGTGCTTATCGGATTGCTCTTTCTAAAAACATGGGGAATAATGAAGCATAAAAAATGCCCAAAGAACTAGATTCTTTAGGCACTTTTAGGTTAAAAACTAGGATTGATCATATTTCAATATTATTTTAGATCAAAAAACTATAATACGAATTCTAAAATCAAATCTTTATTTATGCTGATACCAGATCAAATCGATCAGCATTCATGATTTTATTCCATGCTTTTATAAAAGCATGGACAAAAGATTTCTCATTTCCCGATTCAGCAAATACTTCTGCCACTGCTCGCAACTCAGCATGTGATCCAAACACGAGATCAGCTCGACTAGCAGTCCATTTTGGTTGCCCCGTTTTTCGACAAGTCCCTAAATATAATTCTTTTGTCTCGTCCATGGCTTTCCATTCTGTCTGCATATCTAACAGATTCACGAAAAAATCATTAGTTAATTGCCCTGGGCGCAAGGTAAAGACACCATGTTTAGAGCCATCATAATTGATGTCTAACACTCGAAGACCACCAATTAGAACGGTCATTTCGGGAACAGAAAGATTTAACAACTGAGCTTTATCAATTAAAAGCTCCTCTGTTGAAATGGCTTTATTTTTTAATTTACGATAGTTTCTGAAGCCATCTGCAAGTGGTTCTAAAAATGCAATGGATTCCATATCGGTTTGCTCCTGACTAGCGTCCGTACGTCCAGGATTAAATGGTATCTGCACATCATGACCTGCATTCTGTGCTGCTTTTTCAATAGCAGCTACGCCAGACAACACAATTAAATCTGCAATTGAAACCTGCTTTCCGTCAAATTGCGCATGATTAAACCTTTGCTGGATATCTGTTAACACGATCAAAACCTGATTCAATTGGTTTGGCCGATTGACCTCCCAATTACTCATCGGTAAAAGGCGGATGCGAGCACCGTTGGCACCACCGCGTTTATCCGAATTACGAAAAGTAGATGCCGATGCCCAAGCTACGGATACTAACTCAGAAATTGATAGACCTGTATTCAAAATTTCAGTCTTTAAAAACTGAACATCAGCGTCATCGATCTGTATATATTCTATTTTTGGAAGTGGATCTTGCCATACAAACTCCTCATGAGGTACATCTGGTCCTAAGTAACGTGACCGAGGTCCCATATCGCGATGGGTCAACTTAAACCAAGCACGAGCAAAAGCGTCAGCAAACTCGTCTGGATTATTGCGAAATCTCCGAGATATTTTTTCATATTCCGGATCAAAACGCAGTGACAAATCCGTTGTTAACATGGTTGGTTTTAATTTCTTAGTGGCATCATGAGCATGCGGAATAATTTCTCCAACATCTTTAGCGATCCACTGATGTGCTCCAGCAGGACTTTTTGTTAATTCCCATTCAAAATCAAATAAATATTCAAAAAACTGATTCGTCCATTCTGTGGGTTTACTAGTCCAAGTTACTTCTAAGCCAGAGGTAATCGTGTCTGCGCCTTTTCCAGATCCAAATGAGTTTGCCCATCCTAAACCTTGAGATGCTAGATCTGCAGCTTCAGGTTCTTTACCAACATGGTCAGCAGGACCTGCACCATGTGTTTTACCGAATGTATGACCGCCTGCGATCAAGGCAACGGTTTCTTCGTCATTCATAGCCATACGACCAAATGTATCACGAATATCTTTTGCGGCAGCAATTGGATCAGGGTTGCCATCGGGACCTTCTGGATTCACATATATTAATCCCATTTGAACAGCTGCTAAGGGATTTTCCAAATTCCGGCTGTGTATTTTTCCATCTGCATCATCATCCGACACCAATACACCATGTGACTCTGCAACACCTTCAGATCCCTGCGCATAACGGACATCACCTCCTAACCAAGTTTTTTCGGAACCCCAATACACATCCTGATCTGCTTCCCATACATCCTCTCGACCACCTGCGAAACCTAAAGTTTTGAATCCCATGGATTCTAAAGCCATATTTCCAGTTAAGATCAGTAAATCTGCCCAAGATATTTTACGTCCGCACTTTTGTTTTATAGGCCATAATAAACGTCTTGCTTTATCTAAGCTCACATTATCGGGCCAACTATTTAGCGGAGCAAATCGTTGTTGCCCACGCCCAGCACCGCCCCGTCCATCACCCACTCGATAAGTTCCAGCACTATGCCAAGCCATTCGAATAAATAATGGCCCATAATGCCCAAAATCAGCTGGCCACCAATCTTGTGACTGTGTCATTAACTGTTTTAAATCATTTTTTACTGCTTCTAAATCTAAGGTTTTAAATTCTTCCGTATAATTGAAATCTGATCCCATTGGGTCTGACTTAGTAGCATGTTGACGTAGCAAATTAACTTTTAACTGATTGGGCCACCAATCTTGATTTGTTGTACCTCCACCTGCAACAGCTTTTCGCATTGTTCCATTATGAAATGGACACTTATTAATATCATTTAATTCGTTTTCCATTGATTGCTATTTTATCAGTAATTTAAATTCTTATTTTGGTTATTCTAATCTAATAAATTTAAATAAAAAAAAATTCCTAATGAAATTTTTATCAACTTAAAAAACTAGTTTTCAATAAAATAAATCAATAGACAGGATCATTATTGATGAAATATTTTCCCAAAATATAAATGGGTTACATCACATGATGTAACCCATTTATATTGTACTCCATTTATTTATTCCCTATATATCCTATGCACTTCTACAGCCTAAACTCCTACAATAAATGGATAAACTTTTCTTACTTTTTTATGCTTAACCAATCTATAGCTTCTTGTAGTTCACTTATTTCATAACCTTTAGCCTCTCCTGGACTGATATAGCTAAAGGCATCCGTAAATTTTTCTACTGCTGTTTGATCAGTCACGATAGCCATTTTTTTCCAAGCTGTAAAATGTTTCAAGCCCGCTATTAGATCTTGC
This sequence comes from Sphingobacterium sp. MAE, assembly GCF_056711605.1. Classification (NCBI taxonomy): domain Bacteria; kingdom Pseudomonadati; phylum Bacteroidota; class Sphingobacteriia; order Sphingobacteriales; family Sphingobacteriaceae; genus Sphingobacterium; species Sphingobacterium sp. MAE. The sequence goes on from NZ_CM160044.1 coordinate 3,569,788, forward strand.
ACCCAAGCACCTGCTGTAAAATTTTGCACCTCTGTTTCCAACAGTAAAAGATAATAGATCTCGTTATAACGATCAGTTAATGATTCTAGCCCGGGTAATAAAACATTTTTTAAGTCATCTGCTGTGACCTCTCCGCTTGCACGTACACCAAATACATGGTCTGGTAGATTTTGAATAACTCTAAGCATATCTAGTATCATTTTATGTATATAAAAACAACAAACTAAGTCTAGCTTTGTTTTGGAGGAATATACCCAAACCTATAAGCTTTTTATAATTGTAATATAATGACTAGACATCATATTACATTAAAGCAATTTTTAACTTTTTTACATAGAAGGTGAAGCACCTTCGAACGGGGTAGATTCATAGAACTTTTTTGTGCTCAGATCTTGCAAGCGTTCGATATGGTTATGCTGATCATAAAATATTTTAAAAGTTCGCAAAATCTTGTTCTTCCTATCCGTGAGATAAAGCATATTCTGGTCAATTTTTGCATCATACTGAACTAATTTGACAAACATAGATAGCACGTCGTTCTGTACATTATAATTCTCTTGTTCGCTCTTTTTCAATTTAACTTCAACATCTCTAAAGGAAACTCTGCTGTCTACCTGGTCACCGTTTAATTCGATAATTTCCCTAAAAATAACATTTGGAGCTAAGGTCGTATCCGCATTTATTTGCCAAGCAAAAGCTAGAGGAAAAAGCGGTACATTTTCACTCGTTTTATATTCCTCAGGAATGACAATTTCTGGCGGTGCTATAATATCTGGTCTTTTAATTCTAGTTTTCTTTGTAGACTTTGTTTGTGCTATACTTTGACTAGCAACGACAACAAAAAGTAATAGAAAGTATTTTAAAATTTTCATTATTTAACGATTAGGTTATACTATTTTAATTTAGAATTATTGATTACATGAAACTAGCAAATCATCTTCTACGACAATACCCATTTTTTTTGCTTTAAGAAGATCTGCGCAACATGTTGGATCATTTAAAAACTGTTTAATCTGTCCCCTAACATAATATGAAAAACCATCGCTTTTGTCTAGATCTATTGCCTTATTACAATCTGCTAAAGCAGATTTAAGATTTAGATCTGCTTTTTCAGAACGTATTTTTGAATTAATTGTCCAATTCATCCTGAAAGGTTGGTTAGGCTGTTTAGTACGGATAATAATAGCTGACTGGGTTGGTTTTTCGGATAGGCTTACCTTGGCTATGGCCCTATTTATGTAAGCTAGAGCATACTTTCCATTGATTTGGATACTTTGGTTGAAGTCAACCAAAGCTTGATTATATTGCCCTAGCAACAAATAGATATGGCCTCTTCTATTAAAATATAATTCTTTTGCAAATCCATTGAGATTTGGAATCAATGCAATGGCATCATTCATTCGTACTAAAGCGGTATCCAATTTTCCAGTATTCACTTTACTTTCCGCGTCGTGATAATAAATATCCGCTAAAGAAGCATCGTAATAGGATTGAAGTTCTTGTTGGCTTGCATTGATAAAGCGAGGATTATTTTTAAATTCAAGCATCAAGCTCGCCTTATTAATTAAAGCAATATCATAATTTAAAGTAGCGTTAGTAAAATCTTTCAGAGCCAAGTGTGCATTACCTTTAAAAGATAAAATCATGGCGTTATCAGGAAATTGCCGTAATCCTGCATCGTAAATTTTTAATGCTTTTTCATATTGTTGTAAGTTATAAAAAGCCACCCCGCGCTGATAGTAATAACTGGCTTTGCTGGAATCACAAAAGGTCGACATTGATTCCTCCATGTTTTTGTATAATTCAGCATCCTCTAACTTTTGCTCCAGAGCTAATGCTTTTGCTGTTGTATAGTCTTGACAGGATGCATCCAAATCTTCTAGCGCATAATATATTTCGGCTCTATTTAAATAAGTGATAACATCATTGGGATTAAGTTGGATCGATGTATTAAGATCTGTCAAAGCATTTTCAAATTGTTTCAAATGGTTATAAACAGTACCCCGAAAATTATATAATTGAGGATCAGGAGCAACTAAGGAGATTGCTTGATTGATATCTTCCAATGCAGCAGAGAGGTCGTTATTTTCAAATTTCAATCTACCTCTAAAAAAATAAGCCTTATAATGCTTAGAATCGAGTTCGATCGCTTTATTAAAATCCAACAAAGCTTTAGATTTTTCTTGATGATTTAAATGATAATTTCCTCTTTCCACATAGTTACTGGCGCGATCAGGAGCAATTGATATTGATTTATCATAATCTACTAAAGCACCAATCTTATCACCGATCATATCCTTTATTCTTCCTCGATTTGATAAAATCATATCATCGTTTGAATCATTAGCCACAGCTTTATCTAAATAGTTTAATGCTTGATTAAAATCATTTTTAAAAGCGTAAATCAGACCTAGATTGAGATAACAACGTGCACATGCTGGATTGACCATAAGTGCTTGACGGTAATAATGCTCACCACGCTCTAAGTTGTTTAATTGCAAATATTGATACCCCGTTAATCGAAGTAACGTTTCGTCTTTAGGTTGCTTTTTAACTTCTATCTCTAAATATGGAATAATCTTCTCTGGTTGGCCGATTTGATTTAAAGAATCTACTGTTTTTTCATAAATACTTTTGATCTGACCAAAAACCGGAGCACAAAACAAAACGGACAATAATAAAATGGCCAACTTAATTCTCATAATAAAATATTTATAATTCAATATATCTATAATTTAACGGTTAACTTCTGATTTACCATAAGTACTCTATTAACAAAAAATACGCTTAAATGTTAACATACATTTTTATGTGGGAACTACGTCTTTATTTTATAGTAACATTCCAACGGATCTATTACATGTCTTTGATCCATTATCAATTTAAACTGGCTCTATAATAATTGATTTTTTTAAAGTGAACACCATCGATATCTTTTGATTGAAAAGTTTTTACTATAAACGTATCGTTGTCCAACCAACGGATTCCTTCAATCATAAAATTTTTACTCTCGAAACTTTGATGCTCTTCAAGAATATGTGTCTTATTTCTATTCATCTGCAATAACCCAATAAAACAACTATTGCCATCATATAGCCAATTATAATAATAAACTAAATAGTTGCCCCGTGGAGATATGATAGGGGTTTCAACTGCCCCATCCCCTATGGAAACAATCGTATACGAATTTCCTGTTATACTATCGATTAATGCAAGTGAACCAAAACTTAATTCATCAGACATGATATTCTCTGTGATCGCATACATATTAAGCTGAGGATAGTATCCAAGGAATTCATATCCATTAAAATCTTTTTTATCCGGTAGTGTTTTCTTAAATTTTATTTGACCGGTATTTGTCTGTAAATAAAAATTTGTTTTGCTCTGCTTAATCTTAGGTATTACGAATTGATTTAGTGATTTGCATTGTTCATATTCCACAACATTGGATTTTACAAAATTTATTCTTGGTAATTTCTGGTAATCTTCAACATACCCAATATCATTATTATTAATCAACTGCCCTTTCAGTTTACTTACGATCAATACCAGCATGGCAAAAATTAAAACTAGATATTTGGGAGAGTATATAAGCATTGACTTAAAAAATTAAATTTAGTATCTGTTTATTATCCAAATATTAATATGGAAACAAAGAAAGATTGAACCATTAAAATTTAACAACTTATTTATCTATAATTAGGCAATTTAACACGCTCTTTTAGATCCTTTTTGGCATTACCTCCAAAAATTTTTGAAATTTTTTTCACCAACCTGCTTGATGCTATTCCAAGGGCAGCATTAAAAAGTGTGATGCCCAACTTTGTCTTAGGATGTGCTACCCATGGCACTCCTGGAGGTAAGTTTTGAATATCTTCAACAAAAGGTCTCATCAACTTTTGTAAGCTTCAAAAGCATCTTGATGATTTTTATGTCGTCCTAATTCACCTGCCAATATATATGCGCCCACAATGGATAGACTTGCTCCCATTCCTGACATTGGAGTGGGGCAATAGGCCGCATCACCAACCATTGCGCACCTTCCATTAGACCATCGAGGAGCCTTTACCTGACTTATACGATCAAAATACACATCTTTACTTTGATCTAATGCTTTTAGAATACGTGGAGCTTGCCATCCGGCATCTGCAAATTTATCCTTCAAAATTTCTCTCTGTTTTACTAAATCTAATTTTTCATAGCCGTTATCTGGTGAAAGAAAAGAAAAGGAAGCTCGGGTTGTACCCACATTATCAGGTCTTGTGTTTAAGACTCTCGAGCCAGGTGCATTATACCAATATGCCCATTCATCATCAGACTCGATCCGAGGAATGGTGAGATATGAACAATAAACGCCAATGTACTTGATTTGTGGCTCATCTCCGAACATCAACTTACGTGTCGTGGAACGGATTCCATCTGCCGCGATCACGAGGTCAAAAATGCGCGGCGCATTATTTTTAAAGGTAACTAAAACCTGATTTCCCTGATCTTCTAACACCGTAATCTGGTCATCAAAAATATAACCTACATTTTCCTGGGTTGCATGATAGAGGATTTGAGCAAGATCCCCTCGGAGGATTTCTAATTCAGCCGTTCCAAAATCTGAATTTGCTTTTGGAAACTCAGCTTTAATACGATGAGCGGCATCGACAAAACGAATTCCTAACTCACCAGTATTAGCGGCTAGGATTTTATCTTCCAACCCCATGAGTTGTACGACTTTCTGTGCTTCATCTCTAACATCTATATTTTGTCCACCTAATCTCAATTCTGGAGCGCGCTCTACTACAGTCACTTCAAAACCAAATCGAGACAACCAAAAAGCAAGAGTTGGACCAGCAATACTGGCTCCAGATACTAGTACTGTTCTTTTTTCCATGAATATTTTTAAATAAAAATAAAGCAATATGTATATTAATACATAACATAATACAATTAGTTTTTAACATACGTATTACTTATAATCGGTTAAATTGAGCTTTATGTAAGTCACGCCCAGACTATATATCAACGTAAAATCAATCACAACATATGTTACACACTCATAACTAATGCTTTGAACAAAACATATTATTAGAAATATAATAACTAAATAGCTAATGCAAATTATTTGTCAGCCGATACTAAGTAAAAATTGTAGGATAATCAGATCTTTTTTTTTCATATAAACACACTTGATCTATTTGGACTAGCTAGCAAGCATAATTATCAATGACCATTTTAACAACCGCTAGTTTAACTATACAGTGGAAAGGTTAGGATTTAATTATTGTACATTTCTTGCCAAAAAGAATTTCCATGCGAGCTCCTTGCTACTTTTTAAAAAGTACATCTGCAAAAGAATGCAACGATAAAACCCCCTAAAAGGGGATAAATTTCACTCACTAAAACCTGCTGATATTCATTGAGTTTTAGTGAATGAAATATTAAATACTTAAGATATTATTATAATTTTTCCAATGTAAAGTCATCGCCATAAACAGTTCCAGAACCTGCCTTATAAAAATATAGGGTTGCTGTAGTTTGTGTCGCTCCTGTTGTAAATGTAACTGAGTTATTGATATATGAGGTCGTATTAAAAGCGACATTAACAGCCGTGCCGCCATAGCCTTTAACTCCTAACAACACCTGTTGGCCAGCTGCAGACACTTTACCATAACCAGAAAAGCGATATGTTGTATTGGGTTGTAAACCTGTTAAATATTGTTCTATAGCATTGGCCCCACCTGATAATTGAATGCATTTTAAACCGGTACGCACATTGGTGTTGATAATAGATGCATTTCCACCCCAAGAAGTCCAAGGGGAAAGTGTGCCTGTTTCAAAACCACCATTGTAAAATATAGGCAGATTATAAACACGAACATAATCCACTTGCATATTAAAAGGTAAATCTGCATTTGTAATGGCTCCTGGCCAACCAGCACCTCCAGCTTGATTTAAAATTATATAAAATGGAACATCAAATGGCCATTGTTGCCAAGTAGCTCCACTGGCTTTGTTATAAGTATATTGCAAAATATTGTTGACATAAAATTTGAGTGCAACCGGGCTCCATTCTAGACTATAAATATTATAGTCTGCTGCATTATAACTCGTAGAATGTGTAGCACTTGTGCCCCCCCCAGACCCTGTAACTGTAGCATTGTGTACGGACTGGTGTACGACCATCTCATTATTAACATGTTCCATAACATCAATTTCGCCACAACCTGGCCATCCAGCGTAAGCTGTTGCAGGCTCTGGCATCATCCAAATTGCTGGCCATGAACCCCTACCCTGTGTAAATTTTGCTCTTACCTCAACCTTACCAAAAGTCATACTGAATTTATTCTGAGATTTTACTCCCCCACTATGATAAGGGACTGGATCTGTTGGAATCACAGCATTATCCATACGCAATAATAAGTTATTACCATCTTGCGAAACATAATCAGAAGTGTGCGTCATATATTTGTTCCAGGCAACGGTACCACGTTCTGCATAACTCCATTTACTATCGTCAAATCCACCGACTGTATTAAATTCATCTGACCAAATTAACTCGTAATCGGATAGGCTTTGTAAAGAAGAAGTAATCGTCAAAGCATTTGTTTTTGATACACTTACCATTTGATTACTTGATTGATCTACTTGTTCTTTGTTGCAAGATACTATTGTACTGCAAAGAAATAGCAAGGAACTTGCTGTCATAAAATTTAGGATTCTCTTTTTCATAATGATTATTAAAAAAATTTAAAATGTGTTCACTATAAATTGTAACTAGAAAATCCTCCTTATCACATTTCTTTTTCAGTCTATTCTAATCTTAGCTGCTTTAGTTACAAATGATTAATTTATTAATTATGTAGTACATAATATTTCTAAGATACAATAATTTTTATAATAACTATTTTTTTTATAAAAAAAATTTATACCCAAATTCACTCTGTAACATCTATTTATTAGCCGACTATGGAGAGATCAATAAATATGTATATATTTTATTTATCCCATAGCCGACAATTTCACTCCATTAATGATACATTTCAATACTTAATATCTACTAATATCTTTATGACATGAAAAATGGTCAACTGGAATTACATATCTATTATCTAGAAAAATAATCTAACAAAAATAATAGTGGCAGCAATGCTTTTGGAATGGCTAAAGAGATGGAAAGACCGGTTGTATAGATATAAAAATCAATGGTATACAAATACTTTATTAGGTCAGATTAAGTATTACATGTAATCAATTTATACAGATATCAACGTAACACATTTTCGATATTTAGTAGTAATAATTGCTCAATCACCTCTATTTCAACTTCAGAAATATTTATCAGATAAAAAAGGTTATCATAGCATATCCACAAGCCTACCGAAATTATTGAATAACTTCAAACCTGATCAAAAATCCAAAATAGAATTTATAATTAAAATTAGGTATTTTAGTGTTGGCGAGTGATACGTCCGCTGTAGATAACATAATCTGTATCTCATTTGATTCAACCTTGAGTATTTGTGCATGATAACCTACCATTGTGATTTTAAGACTTTGGTCCATAAATCCAGCTATTTCAAATGTCCCAACTGTGTCTGTTTGAGTCGTCTTACACGTAGAGAGGTTGGTGATTACTGTTCCATTAGTAGATTTGAGAACTCCTTTAATAGGTCATTGATTTATATTATTCGATTCCAAATCATTTTTAAATGATATAAATGTGAGTTTAGCCTGAACCCAACTATGTAGGGAAAGCCCGATCATAATAGGCAGTAAAACATACTTTTTTTTATGTTTTTTGGTTTCGTTTTCTTTGGCAACAAAGAAAAGGTTTACAATATTGGTTAATTTTTAAGTATACATTATCAAATGTATTACTTGAATATGCTAGCTTTATTTAGTATTATCCCAATTCAACATTGCAATTTTCCTCGTTTTATATTTGCAAAACAGCATTAATACTTGAAAAGAATATTTGATAAATACTCAAACCATTGATAAATTACATGTAGATAACTAAAAGATTTTCAGTGTTATTTAATGTACGTAAGATTTAAAGAAAGATAAGTTTGTAGATGTTAAAACTAGATAGTAGATTGATTTTTTTTCATTAAGTAAGAGACAGCGCAAAGAATATTTTTTCAAGAATAATCGTTTTATGTATGATTTGTTTATCTTAGTCAAGCCCAATCAAAAACCCATAACGATGTACGACATTCAAGAAATCACTGAAGAACAAAAACATAAAATTGCCATTATGCGCAATGAAGATGTGTTTAAACAGTTTTTCATGCAAAATTTTGAAGTTCTAAAAGGCTATGCATCATCTATTATAAAAGACGGATATCATGCTGAAGATGTAGCATGTGAAGTTCTTTGGGAAATTTGGAATATGGGTCCAAAACTTGTTCAGATCAAATCACTATCTGCCTATACATACAGAGCGACAAAGAATAAATGTCTCAATCTATTACGAAACAAAATCATTCAATACCAACCTGCAGAAGTGTATTGTGATACTCTAGTGGACGACTTATCACCGGAAGCTCTACTCATATCGAAAGAAAAAACTCGAGAGATAGAACGAGCTATAGATCAACTTTCGCCTAAAACCAAAGAAGCTTTTCTATTGGTAAAAGATTGCCAAATGACTTATAAACAAGCTGCAGAAACGATGGGCATTGCGGTAAAAACAGTAGATCGACATATCCAGATCGCGATTGAAAAATTGTATTTTCTATTAAAATCAAAAAAATAAGATTTCATATTGGGGATATTGATCTTTTCATGTGTCTTCATGATAAACCCTAAAAATATGTCATCAACAGATCAGCAATATCTACAATTGATTCATAAAGTTTTGGACCAAACTATCACGGGGCCACAACTAGATGATCTATATCGTCTGATGGCTGAAGATGAAAGCAGAATCGATCTATACCTTTTCCTTACGAACAGTAAACCTACTTCTACCGAAAAAATAATATCGATCGAGACGCAATATGAAAAATCTAAGCAGAAATTTAAATTAACTGCTATTCAAGAAGAACAAATCATACCGCAACAACAAAAAATATACAGTAAAATAAGAAAATATAGTATTCCTCTAGCGGCAATACTAATACTTTTTATGCTCGCAATAGTTGTAAACTACATCTATAAACCAATGACCAATGACAACATCATACTTATATCTGCCAAAGGAGAACGCAAATTCTACCGGTTGAAAGACGGTACGGAGATTTGGCTCAATAGTGAGAGCAAATTGGAGTACAACAAGTCATATGGACATAGTAACCGTGATGTGAAACTCTCTGGTGAAGCTTACTTTAATGTTGCAAAAAACAAAAAGCTACCTTTTCATGTCGATTCTTATGGTAACCGAATCGAGGTATTAGGGACTCAATTTAATGTCAGAGCATATCCCGAAGAAAAGAGAATGGAAACAGCATTGATTGAAGGGAAGGTCAACTTGCAGATAAAGGACAATGGTAAATTTCGCCACTATATCATGCAGCCTGGAGACAAGATTGAAGTGACCAATATGATGACCAATGCCATGCGGATCAACACAAATCGTCAAAGTGCCTCAACTGAAAATACGAAAGTAATTATTGATATAAAAAAAGCTAACTCTGAAGACGGTGAGCAACTGGATATGCTTTGGACTAAAAATAAGCTTGTTTTTCAAAATGATCCACTAGCGCTTATGACAAAAAAAATGGAACGTTGGTATAATAAAACGATTCTAATCGAAAATGAAAAACTTATGAATGAATCTTTCAGCGGTGTATTTGAGGAAAAAACCTGTAAAGATTTACTTGACCTGTTGATTAAAACAGGTGTTAATTTACATTATACAGAAAAACAAGACAGTATATTAATTTATTAAAACTTAAAATTATGAATCAGAACTTTACAAAAAAGGGTATATCGTAATGATACACCCTTAAAGATGAATGAACAAGCACAAAGCCCTAGGAAAGTAATGTGCTTAATTACTAACTTCTAATATCTAAAATTATGAAAAAAAATTCACATGTCGTCAGTCATGTGCCAATTCTTTATTACCTAAAGTGGCTCTTCATGGTAAAATTTACGCTTTTACTTATTGTAGCTTTTGGCTACAGTAGTTATGCAAATTCGACACTTGCTCAAGGCAACATTACATTAAAAAACAAAAGCATAAAATTTAAAACTTTACTGCAGTTGATCGAAAAACAAACTGATCTGCGATTTATCTACAATGACAATCAGATCGACAAATTTGTGATCAGTGATATCAATGCAATTAGAAAACCATGGTATGAACTATTGGAACCTATTTTACAAAAAACAGGACTAAAAATGCAGGAGATCAATGGTGGTCGCATCATCATTTCACCAATCGTAATACAAGATCCAAAATTTCATGGTAAGGTCACCGATAGCAAAGGCGAGCCTTTAGCTGGCGTATCCATTAAGGAAAAAGGATCTGATAGAAGTACACTTACAAATGAAAAAGGTGAATTTATAATTGCAGTTAAAAACACTCAAAGTACGATCATGATCAGTAGTGTCGGTTTTGTTTCGCGAGAATTATCTTACTCATCGACTTTTCAATCTATCCAATTGGCCGATGATCTTGCTCAACTCGAAGAAGTCGTTGTCGTTGGTTATGGAACGCAAAAACGTGTCAACTTAACAGGTGCTGTTTCCGCTATAAGCGGTCGGGAATTGGAGAATAGACCCGTTGTCAATGCCACACAAAGCTTGCAGGGTGTGGTCCCAGGACTAAATGTGAATGTTGGAGGGAATACCAAGCCTGGTCAAAGTTTCAATCTCAATGTACGTGGAGTAGGAAATATCAGCGGTACCGATGGTCCTTATGTACTTGTCGACGGAATGGAGATGTCACTAGCAGATATCAATCCCAGCGATATTGAAAACATCTCGGTATTAAAAGATGCATCAGCATCTGCGATATATGGATCAAGAGCTGCGTACGGTGTTATTTTGGTAACAACTAAAAAAGGTACCGCAGGAAAAAAAGTAATCAGTTTTACTGGTAATACTGGACTCACATCCCCTGTAAGATTACCCGATATGGCCAATTCGGTAGAGTTTGCCAATTTCTTCAATACAGCAACCTTTAATGCATTGGGTACAAAGCAATATTCGGAAGACAAAATTGCGCTATTGCAACAGTATATTAATGATCCAAGCAGTCTGTCGATCTTTCCAGAAATCAACACGAACAATTATGCAAGCTGGGAAAACAGTGCCAATGGAATTGCTAATACTAACTGGTTCAATCTGCACTATAAACCTACTGCTCTACGTCAGAATTATACCGTAAACATGAGCGGAGGTAATGCTGGTACTCAATTTTACGTATCGGCAGGTTATTACAACGAAGAAGGAATCTTGCGCTATGCAAATATTGACTATAAACGCTATAATTTCAACAGTTCTATTTCTTCAGATCTGACCTCTTGGTTAAAAGTCAAAGCCAATGTTAAATATACTAAAAACAACAATCAAACACCTTTAGCAGGATACGAAGACATGTTCTTTCACAATTTAGCTCGTATGCGTCCTAATGTATCACCCTATGATTTTTATGGAAACTGGAATGAACAATCCATGGTGCCATATTTACAATCGGGTACAAAAGATGAATTAACAAACAATACATTAGCTATATTAGGTGGTGTAGAAATAAATCCCCTAAAAAACTGGAAAATATTTGCTGATCTCAATTACAGATTGGATAATGATGCCAATGATATCTTAAAATTACCAGGCACGATCTATGGCATCGATGGAACGTCCTATCTTGTTAACCGTTCTGAGTACAATATACCCTTAGGTGGCAGTTTCGAACGTAAAATGAATACTAACAATTATCTCACACCCAACATCTATACCAATTACAAAGTTTCGGTCGACAAGCACAACTTTGATCTCACAGCGGGTTTTCAGCAAGAGCTAAATCAGTTTAAGGAAATCTATGCATCCGCTAGTGATTTGATTAGTTTTGACCGCCCTGGCATAGACTTATCAACAGGAACCAAATCCAGTAAAGAAGCCCGTAATCATTGGGCAACTCGTGGTTTCTTTGCGCGTTTGAATTACAATTTCGACCAAAAATACCTATTGGAAGTGAATGGACGTTATGATGGTTCTTCACGTTTCGCATCCGACAATCGTTGGGGATTCTTTCCATCGGTATCGGCTGCATACAACATAAGTGAAGAGTCATTCTTTAAAGATGAAGTGAGCTGGGTCAATCAACTGAAAATAAGAGGTTCATACGGATCACTAGGAAATCAGGCTGGAGCAGGACTCTATGCGTACTCGGAAAACATGAGCATCGTCGTACCAGGAGCTAATGGAGCTGGGGGAAGGTATTATTTTGAAAATGGCCGCGAGAGCTACATAAACGCTCCAGGAGCATTCAATCCTTTGATTACTTGGGAAACTGTACGCAGCGCAAATTTCGGTCTTGATTTTACGGCATTCCAATATAGATTGACAGGTGCAATTGATATCTATCAGCGCAATACCAAAGATATGCTCGGTCCATCTCGAGATGTAGCCGATCTTTTCGGTACAGTACCTGCAAAAAGTAATAATGCTGATTTAAGAACACGTGGCTGGGAAGTCAATGTTAAATGGCGTGATCAACTTTCTGACGATTGGAGCTATAACCTAGGCTTAATACTCACAGATTACCAATCAATGGTTACGAAATATCAAAATCCAACCAAATTTGATCCAAGTGGACAATGGTATGAAGGCAAAACCTCTGGTGAAATCTGGGGCTATACCGCCAATCAATTGATCCGTACACAAGCAGAAGCAGATGCTTATAATAAATTGGATCAATCATTTTTGTCCGCTCGTGATTGGATCCCTGGAGATGTCATGTATCTAGATAACAATAATGATGGGAAAATCAATAATGGGACCAACCGATTAGGTGATATGGGCGACATTTCCATCATCGGAAACAACACCCCAAGGTACAACTATAGTTTATCTGGTGGATTAACGTGGAAAAATTTATCGATGAATATGCTGTGGCAAGGTATTGGTAAAAGGGATTTTAGTCCAGCAGTTGCAGATGCTTATTTCTGGGGAGCAGGTGCCTTAGCACAAGTGACCGTTTTCAAACAACATTTAGATTATTTCTCTGAAAGTAATCCTGATGCTTACTATCCAAATCCTTATGCAGCACCTGCAGGTGCCATCAATTCTTATATCAATAAGACACAGCTATCTTCAACCCGTTATTTGCAAAGTGCTGCGTACTTGCGCCTCAAAAACCTAACTATCAGTTATAATATTCCAAAATCATTAATACAGCGCTGGAAATTCGAACGCATCAATCTATTCGTTAGTGGCGAAAACTTATTGACTTTTAGCCCATTGGCGAAAATGTTTGACCCAGAAACCATTAACGGCGGTTCAGGTACTGGGAAGATATATCCCTTGAGCAAAGTGTATTCTTTTGGTCTAAACGTTAATTTTTAATCCGAGCAACATGAAACTATATAATCTATATTTATGCCTACTTGCAGCAAGTATTACGATATTTTCAGCATGCAACAGTAATTTTCTGGATCGGGAACCATTGGATCAGCTATCTACAACAGGGAGTTTATCTTCGACCAATGAGCTTAAATTGTATGTCAATCAATTCTATCAAACCTTACCTGGGCATCCCAATTTTACAGGCGGTGTAGGTCCAGCCTTTGACGATGCACGTACTGACAATATGATTTTTACCAGTGTGGATCCGAGACTTAGCGGACAGTTGACGATCTCCAATGCTTCCAGTATTAGTGAATACACGCAAATAAGATCGATTAATTTTTTTCTAAAGCAATCTAAAAATGCAAAAGGAAATCAAACCGATATCAACAAATATCTCGGCGAAGCATATTTCTTCCGTGCTTGGTATTATTTCGAATTGGTCAAAAAGTATGGCGATGTCACCTGGGTCAATCAATTGTTGAGTTCCGAAGATGAATCCACGTTATTAGCTAGGGATAGTCGTATTATGATCGTAGATTCTATCCTCAACGACCTGAACCGTTCAATCGATCTTTTACCTACAGCATCTAACAATGCGAGTATGCGTGTGCACCGTGATGTGGCTCTGGCATTAAAATCGCGAGTTGGTCTTTATGAAGGAACGTGGCAGCGGTACCATAAATTAAAAGGGACACCATTTGCGAGCACGGAAGCTACAGAAGATAAGATTAAGAGTTATCTGACTCAAGCACGCGATGCCGCCAAGACTATTATAGATGGTAACCGCTGGAAAATATATACCACCGGAAAATTCAATGATGATTATCGCAATATGTTCAATACGGCAAATCTTTCTACAAACAATGAAGTTTTATTATATCGACGCTATAATCCTTCAGAAAATGTCGGACACGGTGTTTCCAAATACCTATCAACAGGAGGAGGAGATATCGGTTTGACCCAGAGTCTCGTGAGTGATTATTTAACAGCAGATGGGAAACCATTTGTAGGTACACTACAGACCGAAGTGCAAAAAACATACAGCCAAGATTTAAGACCTACAGTTCGTGATCCACGATTGGCACAAACAGCAGTAGTGCCACAGGCACCTTTACGACCTGATGCTGTTGCAGCCAATTTTCCACCGATCAATCAAAGTGGATTCAATCGTTCCACCACAGGTTACCCGATGTACAAATATGTGGAATACAACAGTCTTCCTGCGGTATCTGATGATGGCATGAGTGCTGCTCCTGTCATTTATTTTCGTTATGCAGAAGTATTGCTCAACTATGCGGAAGCTATAGCTGAACTTAAAGAAGATCCGAGTAAAATTATTGATGCGATACGACCATTGCGTGCACGCGTTAATATGCCTGACATGGACTTCGACCGAGAATATAATACTTCAGTAAACTATCCTTTTGCACAGCTAGACAAATATATACAAGCAGTGAGAAGAGAAAGACGTGTTGAACTCGTAGCTGAAGGTCTGCGCTTGCAAGATATTTTCCGTTGGGCAGCTGCTGATCAACTGATCGTTGGCAAAAGACCTTTAGGTATCCTTTTTATGGGAAGCAATATTGCGCAAGAAAACAGCAGTGCAGGTTTTTACAAAGACAATCTTTTATACTATGACACAGCACCAACAGGAAAAAATGTCAATTTCTTCCTTTCAGGTAATCCTGGTGATGCTACACGCTACATGGATCCTTACAAAGCAGTATTGCCAAGTGGCTATCGATTTAGAGTCGATCGAGATTACTTACTTCCCATCCAGCAACGGATGATCGAATTGACAAATGGTAAATGGAAACAAAACCCAAACTGGTAAAATCACTATCATGAAGACATTAATTTATAAAAAAGGAAACTCCGGTTTCCTTATACTCCTAATCTTATTATCGTTAATTGCTTGCAAAAAAGAAAACCTTCCTGCTAAACCTGTCTCTGGTCCATTTCAGGTGACCAGTACCGTGACAAACGAAATAGAGAAAATAGCAGGTACTTATACCATAAGTATTGAGGGGACCACCAATGGCTGGTGGGTTACTTTACCGGCAAATGTACAGTGGTACAGTGTGGAACGCAAATTCGGATCTGGTAATGTAACACAAAAGCTGACGATCAAAGCAAATGATTCGGGTCAAGATCGATCAGGCTGGGTCAAAATAAACTCCACTTCAAAAGAAGAATTAACCATCAACTTTAAACAAAAAGGCTCATGAAATTAAGTTTTATTGTAATTCTAGCGCTTGCTTTGACTACAGGAAGACATGCTTACGGACAAAAAAGACCTAATGTCTTGATCATCATTTCCGATGACCATGCCTATCAAACCATAGGAGCATATGGTTCAAAATACGGAAAAACACCCCAGATAGATCGTATCGCCAATGAAGGGGCTATTTTTAAAAATGCTTTTGTCAACAATTCAATATGTGGCCCCAGTAGGGCCACTTTATTGACAGGAAAGTACAGTCACAAAAATGGTTTTAAGGATAACGAGACTTCCGAATTCGATTTCAGTCAAGATTTATTTGTCAAACAGCTCCAGCAGGTCGGTTACAATACCGCCTGGGTCGGTAAAATCCATTTGGGGGATAAATTACAAGGATTCAATTATTTTGACATCTTGGTTGATCAAGGCACCTATTTCAATCCAGATTTTATCAGTAAACAAGGACGTAAACAAAGTGAAGGATATGTGTCAGATATCGTGACCGACAAAGCTTTAAATTGGCTCGATACCATAAATCAAGAACAACCTTTTTGCTTGGTTATCGGTCATAAAGCGACCCATCGTACATGGATGCCCGATCCTGCAGATTTTGGCACTTATGACAGCGTTGATTTTAAATTACCGGAAACCTTTTACGACGACTACGAAAGCCGTAAACCAGCCAAGCTTCAGGAGATGTCTATTGATAAGGATATGCGCATGGGCTACGATCTAAAGATGTTCGAATCTGTTGAAGCGATGATGCAGGATGGTAATTTTAAACGCATGACACCAGCACAGCAAGAAAAATACATCAATTATTACAGACCGATCTATGAAGAACTTAAGCAATCCAAGTTGACGGGAAAAGCTTTAGCAGAGTGGAAATTTAAGCGCTATATGACCGATTACCTCAATACTGCACAATCCATGGACAGGAACATCGGAAAAGTACTGGACTATATAGACAGTAAGCAACTCAAGGAAAATACAGTCGTCATCTATCTGTCCGATCAAGGTTTTTATATGGGCGAACATGGTTGGTTTGATAAACGTTGGATGTATGAAGAATCCTTCCGTACACCGATGGTCATGCGCTATCCAGCATTGATAAAACCCTATACTGAAATTAATGCCAAAGTGGTCAATGCCGATATTGCACCGACTCTACTTGAACTTGCATCGGTCAAAAAGCCGAAGGATATCCAAGGTGAATCTTTTGTACATGTGCTCAAAAAACCTAACAAAGAACATAGGAAAGATCTTTTCTATCATTATTTTGAAAATGGGGAGCACGCAGTAAGTCCACATTTTGGAGTGCGTGATGACCGATACAAATTGATCAGATATTACAAACGTCTAGAAACATGGGAATTATTTGATTTACAGAAAGATCCTCAAGAACTTCATAATGTATATCTTGATCCTGTCTATGGCGCTGTGGTCAAGATGATGAAAAAAAAGTTAGTAAAACAAATGCGTCTTTTTGATGATAAAGAAGCAGAAGAAATCTATAAGAAAAATATAGATTAGTATATTTAAAGTAATGCAAAACGCCCAGATATTTGGGCGTTTTGTATATATAAAGAGACATCAGGCACCAGTATGTTTATCAAATTCTAAGCTGATTTATTTAATACCAGTAAATATGTAGCATCAATATTGTTTTAATCGTTTAGTACGTATGAAAAAGATCGTGATATTTACCATCCTTGTAGGCTTTCTCTCTAGCTGCTGCAGTATGAAAAATACTGGAGATAAGAGCAATCTTGTTATTACAGGGGAAATAACTCCGTTAGGAATAACTACCTTTCAATATGGAACACACATGATAAATGCAGAGAATAAAAGCTATGCGTTGAAAAGTATTAAAATAAAGTTGGATGATTATATAAATAAATCTGTTATAATTAAAGGTAAAAAGCTCGCAGGCTATCCTTTAGAGGCCGGACCCGAATTGATTGAAGTATCAGATATTTCGCTCAAGTAATGATATTGAGCACAATACAATTTCAGATATGAAAAATGTTCATTAGCACTCCCCTTTCTCAGTAACATGTCATCGATCTAAATACATCCTAAACACAATAATAATTAATTATTAAAATTCAAAAATGTATGATTCGTCACTATTCCTTAATATTATGTATTGCAGCTGTAACGTTAACAGGTTGTCAAAATCAAAAAACGGTAAGCTCGTCCAATGAAGTAAAACAAAATGACTCCGCACTACCCACACTTCAAACACATTTAAGAACAATAGGTAATAATTTCTCAACAGATTCTGTACAATTGTCTTTCACTGTGATCAATCATGCGGATACGGTGCAGCATTTTTGCAAATGGGAAACACCTTTTGAACCATTTTTAGGAAAATACATGGAAGTTCTCGATGAGGAGGGCAACGAAGCACTTTTTACTGGTCCTATGGCTAGAAGAATAATGCCCCCTCCTATAGACAGCTTTATTCATGTGCAACCACATGATAGCGTGAGCACCATATATAACCTGGCCAAGAATTACACCATTAAGCCGGGAAAATACACCGTAAAATACACGGGCGGTGGTGTTAGTGGACTTGATAAAGGAAATGAAATCAAAATTGCAATAACTGGAAAATAATTAGTTTAAGCTTACATGATCTAACAAATCATGTAAGCTTATATCCAAAATTCACATTTTTAATAACTAAATTTCTACAGCGATCAAAAAGAAGTGACTAATCCTTTGATTAGAAGTATTTTTTTCTGACAATAATTAATTTCCCCAATTAATTGTTGTCCCAAATCATAATGTAACATGTTTGCTTCAAATTTTATATTGAACATCTTCCCATTAAACCAAAAAAATAATTTTCATAAGATCGATTTTGTTATATTTTCACTAATTTAAAAGTATTAATAATAAAATATAGATTCCGGTCAATATCTCTATAAATTTTAAGGAATTGAATTATTCATCAAGTATAATCATCAATTAGTACATGAGCAACAGTCATATTTATATACTAAGCGGATTGGGCGTAGATCGAAGAGTATTTTCAAAAATAAACTTTGAAGGTATAAATATAGAATACTTAGATTGGATGTCTCCGCTTCCGAGTGAGTCAATGGTATCATATGCTCAAAGGTTATCATTAAAAATAACAGTCAAAAATCCCATCCTAATCGGGCTATCTTTTGGAGGCATGATGGCAATGGAAATAGCAAAGATAATTAAAGTAAAAAAAATAATACTGCTAGCCTCCGCAAAGTGCACTAAGGAAATACCCGTACTTTACAGAATCATAGGAGCGCTAAAACTCAATAATATTATTCCTAATAATTTCCTCAAAAAACATACTATGGTGATGAATTATTTCTTTGGCATAACTTACGAAGAAGACAAATTGATGCTCAAACAGATTTTACGTGATACTGACCCACAATTCTTAGCATGGGCAGTCGATAAAATATTAAACTGGAAAAATAAAATCATTTCAGCTGATCTCATTCATATCCATGGGAGTAAAGATCGTATAATCCCCATTAATAATATCAATACATCTTATGTAATCGACCATGCTGGTCATTTTATGACCATTACCCATGCTAAAGAGGTCGAGCTTTTATTAAGAAAACTTTTAATTTAAACGTGTAGACATTAATCAAATACTGGATTTTCATATAGTTTCCACAGTCCCAACTGATTTGATCGAGCATAATCTTGTCCTTTATTAACTTTTTTTATTACCACTATAATCTACACCTTCACATCTAAGGAATGTATGTGTTGGTACGGTGATAAATTTGAAAAAGTAGACTGCGCTGCTAAAAACCAACCCAATATGGTTATAGCACGTGATAAACATAGATTATAAAACTTTTAGAGAATAAAGATACTTTGAGTATGGAAGATATAGGAAAGATATGGTACTCAAAGATTGGAAATGAGGTTGAATTTTTCACGAGTTCAGGAAATCATCCTGTATAAATAATATCAACCAAAATCGGAGAATTACCAAATCATCGTAACGAGTAAATTTGAAGAATCAATCTTAATGTCTTATTCAAATACAAATCACTCTAAATTCATATACATGATGTATAAAAGCGAAAACAATTACTGCTTCAGCTTCGCTTCAATCTGCAAATTTCTTTTTTCCACTTCCTCTAACATATACATTGTTTGAATAACAAATGGATGGCCTTCAATCGGAGTAATTGGTTTTTGTCCCAATTCAGTAAAACAATAGAAGTCCAATAATCTTAACATACTTCGAATCGTAGCTACGGTACCCTTCCAATAGTAAAATTGTTCCTTTTTATTATTGAAATGCTTTAATACCAAATCCTCATTGATGATAAGCTTTGGACCTTGACCTGCATTTTTCTGTACATAACTGACCAATAATTCATTATCTACTTTTAGATCGCTCATGAGAAATAACCCGATCGACTTTTGTTTATGCTTGTTAATAAACACACACATCGAAAGCTGAAGTTCATCTACAAGATTTTTCGTATAAAACGAACCTAATATCAAATTACAATTATTACCCATTATAAAATCAAATTATAGTGTGTGAACCAATTTAAAAACTACATAAGTATAGCTTTAATTTAATATACAAATATAATATTCACAAATAAAGGAAAATTATATTAGATTGATAAAATTTACAATTGCCGTGAGATGCAGATTTGCAGATATCAGTAATAATGACTACATTAATAAGTAATATAAAAAAAAATGAATAGCAAAATTATAGGCGCTGGAAATTATATTCCTTTACATACCGTTACAAATAAATTTTTTGACGATTCTACTTTCTTTGACGAAAACGGAGTACCATTAAAACAGTCAAATGCAATTATAACCCAAAAATTAAAGGAAATAACTGGAATTGAAGAAAGGCGTTATGCAGAAACTGACCAAGTGGCATCTGACCTTGGTTTTCTTGCTGCACAGAAAGCAATCGAAGATGCTCAGATCGATCCCGAAACCCTAGATTATATCATCTTTGCTCATAATTATGGAGATGTTGTGCATGGATCTATACAGTCCGACATGGTTCCAAGTTTAGCCTCTCGTGTTAAACACCTTTTAAAGGTTAAAAATAACTTTTGTGTTGCGTACGATTTATTATTCGGTTGTCCGGGGTGGATTGAAGGCGTCATCCAGGCCAATGCATTTATTCAAGCAGGTATTGCTAAAAGATGTCTGGTTATCGGAGCAGAAACATTATCTAGAGTAATAGATCCTCACGATAGAGACAGCATGATTTATGCAGATGGTGCTGGTGCAGTAATCCTAGATGCTAATCAAGATGATTCTGGACTTCTATCTCATCTATCGGCTTCTTTCACCCTTAATGAAAGCGATTATTTATATTTCGGCAAGTCTTACTTCCATCAGGATTCAAATACCAAGTATTTAAAAATGAAAGGACGTAAAATATATGAATTTGCGCTAACA
Source organism: Sphingobacterium sp. MAE (assembly GCF_056711605.1). Classification (NCBI taxonomy): domain Bacteria; kingdom Pseudomonadati; phylum Bacteroidota; class Sphingobacteriia; order Sphingobacteriales; family Sphingobacteriaceae; genus Sphingobacterium; species Sphingobacterium sp. MAE. Next base: position 3,590,978 of record NZ_CM160044.1, read on the forward strand.
AATGTATCTCAGGCTATGAAAACGTGTTTTGACAATAGCGGTTACTCCATAAAAGAACTTTCTAAGATCATCATTCATCAAGCTAATGAGAAAATGGACGAAGCGATCGTAAGCAGGTTCTATCAACTATACGATCTCCCGAAGCCGCCAAATGTTATGCCTATGATCATTCAGAAATTGGGCAATAATAGTGTTGCAACCATACCTACATTATTAGCAATGATTCTACACGGAGAAATACCCGAGCATTCGATCAATAAAGGAGATATTACGCTATTCGCCTCTGTTGGAGCAGGCATGAATATCAACGCGTTTGTCTACAAATTTTAAAACTGTCAAAATAAATCCCATGTATAAGTTACTACTAACTTATACATGGGATTTATTTACTAAAATATATTTAACTCATCTTTTATTATTCTACTAAGACACTATTGCCTTCACGAGTAATAACCAGATCCGAAAAATAACCATCCGATTTGTGTCCAGTCCAAAAACCTATTTTGCCAGCTGTATTCGGATGAAGAGATTCAACAATAAGAGCAGGATTAGGAGCTCCATTTATAAAGGTTTTAATGTTGTTATTATGAATAATAATTTTGACATGAAACCAGTCATTAGGATCGACGGGGATTGACAAAGGAGCTTCATACTTATCCGGAAAATTCTCCCTTAAATAAGGCCAATCATTTTCAGGGACTGCAATGTACTGTACAGCATGTTTTCTTCTTATTGGATCTTTGGCATGAAAATTAAACGGACGAAAATAAACTGCTTCATATATGCTATCACGCATGCCATGAAAGGCAATTCCTACAAAACTCTCCTGTAAAACATCCTTTCCTTTTACATCAAATTCAATTATCCCATTTTGAAATTCAATTCCTTTTATCCAAGCAATACCAGGATAAGGTTGAGCCTTTACATTCACGATCGGCCTATTATGCTGATCTTTTAAAACAACTATTGTTCTATTGATCACTTCTAATGCCTGATGCGAGAGAACTGGTTTAAGAATAATTTCTTGTGCACGGGTGCTTAACGTAAGACTGATAAAAGTTATGATACATAGAAAAATTTTAAATCTATTCATCTTTAACATGTGTTAGGGTTTGAAATTTATATTTAATTAATTTATTGTTCGGCAACTAAGATATTTATATGCTGGATAAGTTGTATATTCAAAGCCATTCAAGTCATTTCAAGATTGATCACAAGAAATATATGTTTAAAAATCAACAGCTTATAGATAAATGCAAAGAACTGATCGAAAACAAACTTGGTTGGGGAAATAGCTCTTTGTGGCAATCTCAAGATTTTGAGAATCTGAGCAATCTGATATTCGAGCAGACCAATGTCATGCTAAGTGCCAGTACTTTAAAACGTATTTGGGGTAAAATTCAATATAATAGTACTCCAAATTTGAGTACACTGGATGCTCTAGCAAAGTTTGCTGATTTTCCTAACTGGCGATCTTTTACAAATTCGTTAAATATAAGCCATACTCCAATAAATCGTAAAAAATATGATTTCAAGCATCCTTTCTTTCTTGCTTTTTTAATCTTAGCATGTACACTGTTGATCAGCTTTGCATTCTTCATTAAAGATGCTAAAAAACTAATCTATAGTCAGATCACTTTTTCCAGTAGACCTGTCACCTTTGGCGTGCCAAATACAGTGATATTCAAATACAATGTGAGCAAAAGTAATGCGGACAGTGTTTTTATCCAACAAAGCTGGGATCCTAAAAGAAGATTTAAAGTAGATAAAAATAAACATGAATATACGAGTACCTATTACATGCCTGGCTATTACCGAGCTAAATTGATTCTCAATGATTCGATCGTTCGTGAACATGATATTCTGATAGAATCTAAAGATTGGATGGGAATGCTTCATAGGGAACCAATACCCATTTACTTACCAGAAAAGACGGTTAATCATGGCGATTGGGTTGGGATTAAAGAAAGTGATTTAAAGAATGAGCAATTGGATAATCAAAAAGAAGTACCAACGCTTATTCTTACACATGTAGGTAAAAAATTCAATGTTTCCAGTGAAAATTTTGCATTAAAGCTTGAACTACAAAATACTGCTAACCATTACAATAATCCTTGCAAACAAGCAAGTATTATGTTATTAGGAACTGAAGGTGTGATTACCATTCCTTTATCAACACCAGGATGTGTTGGGGAACTTAAATTAAGGATTGGTGAAAAGTTAGTTGATGGGATGACAAATGACTTATCAACATTCTCGACTGATTTTAAAAAACCAGTACAAATCAGCTGTATTTCAAAATCAAAATCTATAAAAATTGATTTGAATGGAACGAAGATTTATGAAGATCGTTTTGCAAAAAGTATTGGTAAAATTGTAGGTGCACGTGTTTCCTTTCAAGGAACAGGTTATATAAAATCTTTTGATCTCAAAAATATATAGAATTAGTATATCCCCAGACAAATGGATCGATTATAAATCGATAAGATAATATCTACAAAATAGATATTAAAATCTATTCGAACCTGATAAATAAGAAATTATGTTGAGAATACATTACCCAATTCAAAATCGATTACTTTGGAAAACAAATAAGTCAATTATTCGTTGAAAGAAAATAGGCTTAGATACAAATAAATTAAAATCATGAAAAAAAGCATCATCATTATCTTGTGTTTAAGTACAATCTTATGCTTCTTTAATTCTTGTATTTCAAGATTAAGCCGCCCCGCTATCACAGGCTATATTTATGATTATGACAACAAGCCTATCCCTGGCTGTAAAGTTGGAGAAACACATACTGATGAAAACGGAAAATTTTATTTAAAAGAAATCAGGTCAAGTAGATTTTTATTATCAGAGATCATGGTTATGGAGGCTCCGCCTTTATTTTTTGAATTGGATATAGAAAAGCCAGGTTATCAAAGTTATAGCAAAGATTTTTTTAGCAGATATGGTGGCGGTAGAACAAAGGGTGCCATAGACAATCTAGATACCCTATATATTAAACGTATAAGTGAAGTAATCCAACCTGAAGATTATATTTACGACAACTGGCAATTTGTTGCAAATAAAAATCTCGATACCTTATTTGGGATCAATAAAAATTATCGTCTTCAAAACCCAATCACCAATAATCCTAATTTTGACAACAAATTCAATGGCGGATTACTCCATCGATTTGAGAATCCGGTCAAACCCGACACGGCATGGAGTCCCGAATCTTATGATATAGAAACTTCTTATTTAATTAAATTAAGCAAAGATGGAACCTATAAAGGAAAAAAAACAATTACATATCAAAATGCATGGCGTCACCGTAAGGAATACGATCGCATGTACCGGGAGTCTTATACCATTCCCAATAATCAGCAAACGACTAAGGGAAGATTTAAATTTTCAAAGAATATGATCCATTTCGACAGTGCATTTTATCCATCAAACAATTTATATAAAATTGATTCCATAGATCGAGATATCATGATCTTAACGAGAATTGAAAGTAAATAAACACGATCCATACCTTTATTCATGATGCCATTATTAAATGATGATAATAGATAATCAAACCCAATATTTAAAAATTACCATATCCATTGATTATTACTCCTATCGTACTACTAACGTTATTGTAAACAACCATTTTTAATACACTCTTCATTAAAAGGCTATTGGAATCAATTGGAAGATAATACAATCTCTTAAAAAACCATGACCTGTTAGGTATTCTACTACTTTTGCTGTATCTTAATTGCTTAAATTTTTTATTTTCATGCTATTCATAAACTATACAGCATTTTACAGGGAAAAATGTATCGAAATATTTAAAAGTAATTTACCGATCTTTTTTGACCAGCAAGAGTTGCCATTATTTGAAAACTTTTTAGATCACCATACTCATGAAAATTACTACCTGATTAAAGAAGGTGAGCAGATATTAGCCTGTGGAGGAATTTTTATTGACGAAATAAAAGGCGAAGCCAGTCTAGCATGGGGAATGGTGCATGCCCAGCATCATAAAAAAGGAATAGGTAAATTGCTTACTCAATATAGGCTAGAGATCATGAAAAACTGCTACCCGAATAAAACATATGTATTGGAAACCTCACAACATACTGCAGCATTTTACGAAAAAAATGGATTTCATACCATAGCTATTGTACAGGATGGTTTTGGAAAGGGAATAGATCAATGTTTCATGAAGATGGAAAAATAGACTACTTGGTGCTTAATGATTAATCAATTAAATCTATGCTCACAATAGTTAATGATTTCAAATAACCAATCTCCGACCTAACACACAAAATGGAACCAATAAGTAGCATAATCATATCTACAATAATCTGCTTAAACAATTTACTTATCGTTGGTATCTTAAAAACCTAACTGCAATTGCATATTTGATGAAACTTTTACATATTTGTATATAAATAGCAGTTTTAACCGAACTAACCTTAACTACATATTGTGTAAAATATTAAAAAATAAATGAATTGTAAAAACTGCAACACCGAAGTCTTTCAAAACTATTGTCCAAATTGTGGACAACCCGCAATCCTTAAAAGAATTGATAGACACTACATTACGCACGAAATCGAGCATGTTTTACATTTCGAAAGAGGGATTTTATATACGATAAGAGAATTACTAACCAAACCCGGTGATAATGTCAGGCATTATATTTCAGAAAATCGTGCTCGACTTGTAAAACCAATCATATTTATTATTGTAACTTCTCTTATTTATTCGTTGATTAATGGTTTTTTCCATATAGAAGACGGCTATATAAATTATCAAGAAATCGAGCAAACAACGACAGGAAAAATTTTTACTTGGGTGCAAGCTCACTATGGTTATTCCAATATTATACTTGGAATATTCATTGCTTTCTGGGTTAAAATATTTTTTAAAAACTATAACTACAATTTATTTGAGATTCTAATCTTACTTTGTTTTGTCATGGGGATAGAAATGCTCATTTTTGCATGTTGCGCACTCTTGCAAGCTTTAATAAAAATTGACATCATGCAATATGGAGGCATTATTGGAATTGCATATTTCAGTTGGGCTATTGGACAATTTTTTGATAAGAAACTCAGTAATTATCTAAAAGGATTTGCTGCATATATGTTAGGGGTCGTGAGTGCTGCAATTTTAGCTGTTGCAATAGGAACATTAATTGACATACTTATAAAACATTAACATATGGAAAATAAAAAAGCATCATCCTTTATTTTTGGTATTATAGCGATCATAATTGGGGTAAGATTATATAAAGAATTCGACTTTGAAAATCTAAAATTTGAGAAACCAGCACTAGCTATTGTTTACAGCGTTGTCTTTATATTTTCCATTTACATACTCGGGAAAAATCTAAAGAACAAACTTAAAAACAAAAATAAAGATCAAAATATCGTTTAGAAGCTGATGATCATTCTAAATAATAAGAAAGAGCAAAGTTCAATAATCGAGATATTATTGAACTTTGCTATAAAAAATGTATCTTCTACTCATGAAGGATCGCGAAATTCTTAGACGACATATCGATCAAACTATTCAACTCAACGATGAACAGTTTGATTACTTCTTTTCTTTTTTTAAACCCGTATCATTTAAGAAGAAACAATCCATCATCCAAATTGGTGATGATGTACCATGCGAGTATTTTGTTTTAAATGGCTGTCTTAAAACATTTTTTGTTAATGATGAACAAAAGATGCACATCCTACAATTTGCAACAAAAACCTGGTGGGCATCTGATTATAATGCGTTACATAACAATAAAAAAGCAACAGTTAATCTGGATTGTGTAAGTGATGCAGATACCCTTTGCCTGTTTAGTGAAGACCGAGAAAAAGTGTGCAAAGAAATACACGAAGTGGAAACTTTTCTAAGGTGGCGTTCCAATAAGGGTTATATAGGTTTACAAAAAAGAATCCTCTCCTTACTTAACAACGATGCCCGAAGTCGGTATGAAGAATTGATGCAACAATATCCAGAACTCTACAACCTGGTTCCAAAGCATTTAATTGCGGCGTATCTTGGTGTATCCCGCGAAACCCTCAGCCGCCTGTATCATGCCAGATAGGGTGATATATGTCACCAAAACAAACATTCTTTAAAATGTGATGTATATCACATAAGGGTTCGATAATTTATACCCTATTTTGTGATATCATTTAAAAAATTTTAAAGATGGAAAAAGAAAATTTGAAAGTATTAGTCGTACTTACCTCTCATGATCAACTTGGAGATACAGGAAATAAAACAGGTTTTTGGATCGAAGAATTTGCTGCACCCTACTATATTATGGCTGATGCAGGAGTCGATGTGACAATCGCTTCTCCAAAAGGGGGACAACCTCCGATAGATCCTAAAAGCGCACTTCCAGAATTCCAGACTGAAGCGACAAAACGATTTGATGGGGACAAGGAATTACAAGCTAAATTGGCCAATAGCATGATATTGAGTGAAGTAGAAGAACAGGATTACGATGCTATTTTTTATCCCGGAGGACATGGCCCACTTTGGGATTTGGCGAATGATAAAACCTCTATAACACTTATAGAAGATTTTTGGAAAAACAATAAGCCTGTTGCCGCGGTATGTCATGCTCCTGGTGTATTCCGGTTTGTTAAAGACAGCGATGGTATCCCATTAGTAAAAGGTAAAAAAGTTACTGGATTTTCGAATTCTGAAGAAGAGGCTGTTCAATTGACAGATGTTGTTCCCTTCTTAGTAGAAGATGAACTTATAAAACTTGGTGGTGATTATAGTAAAGGAGAAGATTGGGGTAGTTATGTTTTAAAAGATGGCAATTTGATCACAGGTCAAAATCCAGGTTCTTCAGAAGAAACGGCTAAGGAATTACTCGCCCTATTATCGAAATAGATATTAATGCAATACAGTTTTAAACTATTAATCAACGGATTGATCCCTTAGGGCCAATCCGTTTTCTATTTCTCGTATATAAGACTAGTTTTTTTATTTTACAAAAGTCACCTTAGAACCTCGACCCGTTTCATATGTAGCTGAAATAGCAACATTTGACATAAGTTTTAATTATGCTTTCTAAAAAACAGAAAGAGCAGCAAATTCTTTACTACCAGACCCAGTAACAGATGGGTACCTAGAAATCATCTATCTATCTTTTTTATATTGGCAGGGATCTACAACTACTCTATCATTCTTTTACATTGGCATTAGTTCATTTTTCATCATCAAACCACCCTATTTGCATCTGTAAAGTGGAAATATCTATTTGAACATCAAATTATATTAAGGAGAGCCATCTAATTGACAAATTTAGGTAGGATGATCTTGTTTACTAGAACAGCAATTCTAAAAGAAAACCATCCAAATATTCGTCACAATGGAATAAGATCTATGGATAATTATCCCAAATTACAGTACAAATTCGAAATCATAACCATAAAGAATATAATGAAAAAATGATCGAAATGTTAAAAAACCTTAAAAAACGCACATACCATATATCATGTTAAAAAAGATTTAAATAAAAATATTCACATAAATATCACTGTAAATCAACTATTTACAAAACCACTTATTATATCAAGTTTGTTACAATTATAAATTTAGTTCAATTCGTGCTAATTATTGAGGCATGTCTTTTGTAAATACCAAATCGTAATATTTTTATTACAAAGGTAAGTTTGTCATTTGTATCTAAGATCAAATGCATTAACACACACTAAATAATATAGGATATGAATTACATGGAAGAAGTTCTCACTCCTACAAAGGAGGTTAAGGTGCTAGTAAAGCCAGCTGTATTAAATTCAAACGAGCAGCAATTAAAACAACAAAAAAACAGTTTGTTACGCAAATCAATTCAATATGGTCTCAAAGAGTATAGTATATGGGGCATAACATTTTTGATTTTATTAACGTCAGTATTTGGTCTATATATGCTTCAGACAGAATTCGAAGCATTACGTTTTGAACGTCTAGATAGCATTGGCGGAACTATAATTATTGGATTCGGTATTTTCCTTTTACTATCCAGTATCAGTTTCTTGGTCTATTTGATAATTTTACATACAAAATATAAGCCTATTGCCTCTGTATCTGATGAAGAATTGCCTTCTTGTACAGTTATAGTACCAGCTTACAATGAAGGACATCTTGTCTATGATACTTTACGTAGTCTTGCTAATAGCGATTATCCTGGTCACAAGCTCCAATTAATAGCAATCGATGATGGTAGTAAAGATGATACATTCTCGTGGATACAACGCGCTAAAGCAGAGTTGGGTGATCGCGTCGAAATTTATCAACAACCTAAGAATATGGGAAAACGACATGCGCTTTACCGTGGTTTCAAATTAGGTAAAGGTGATATATTCATTACTGTTGATAGTGATTCTGTGGTAAAAAAAGATACACTTAGAAATATGGCCTCTCCTTTTGTGAAAAATAAAGATTGTGGTGCTGTTGCTGGAAATGTTCGTGTACTCAATAATAAAAAAGCTATAATACCACGCATGCTTAGTGTGAGTTTTATATTCAGTTTTGAATTTGTCCGCTCCGCACAAAGTGTATTAGGTTCGGTCATGTGTACACCGGGGGCTTTATCAGCATATCGAAAAGATGCCGTCATGAATTGTTTAGAAGATTGGATGAATCAAACATTCATGAATCAACCTTCGGATATTGGAGAAGACAGGGCTATGACCAACATGATTTTGAAACAAGGTTTCCATGTTTTGTTTCAATCCAATGCATATGTCTATACCGATACTCCTGTACGTTACAAAAACTTATATAAGATGTTTATTCGTTGGGAAAGAAGTAATGTGCGTGAAAATATTATGATGAGCCGTTTTGCTTTTACCAATTTCCGTGAAGGCAAAAAATTAGGAACGCGTATTTTATTACTTATGCAATGGAAAAAAGTATTGCTTTCCTATCCCCTGCTTTTGTTAATGATGTGGACAATATTTCATTATCCTTTAATGTTCTTGAGTTCAACTTTTGTAGGAATACTAATTTTTTCAAGTATTCAAGCATTCTTCTTTGCCTCAAAAAGTGACAATAAAAAAGAAGCATTTTGGGCTTATACTTACAGTATATTCTATACATTCTCTCTATTCTGGATTACTCCATATGCAATTGCTACAGCAGGACGCAGCGGATGGTTGACAAGAGGGTAACTCCAGTAAATAATAATATTCCATGTATCATATTTAATTAATATGATTACGATTTGGGCAAGGTTATGCGTTTTCGCATAATACTTGCCCTTTCGGTATTTAATACAATCGCTAAGCCATTTTAGTAAGTAATTTATCATACACAATCTTGATACATGAAGAACATGATAAACCATCTATGACAATCAGATACGACAATTTTAGAAGGGTAGAATATCTATTTTTAATCCACCATGCTACTCTGGTCCCACCACTATAACATGATCAAAAGTATTAATCTAACCGTTCTAATTTAATGAACACTATATTGAAATGAAAATTTCGGGGAAGAAAGATCGAAACTGATAAAAGCACAGAAAATTGTTTAAAAATGGAAATTTATGAAGAATTGGCAAATGAAATTTCAATCCATCATGAGATGACTAGTGTCGCCTATCAAAATCCAAAATTTTCACTCAGACTCTACCCCTTTATTTGTAAATGGCAATGAGGCACTTTCTCAACACATCCAAGTAAATTCAGCATACCGTAGATTGCAAAACTAAGACATGCCAAGGCAGATATATCCATAGGAAAGGAGCATCTACAAATTATAACCAATTGATAATATCAGCACGTATTAATCATGCTTAGGCATGTTGTGCATAATTGGATCCATTATACTCCTTGTACTGAACCAATGTGACTCAAAACATAGCATAAAGGCTAGGTATATATTGTTGAAAATGGTATTAAGAAATTAATACAGGAATTTTATTAAAAATAATATATCCATCATATTACTATTTGAGATAAAATAATATGTTTTGAATAAAAAAAGAAAGTTATTTTATTTGCTTTTGTTATCCTTCGTACTCGCTAATGCCCAAGCAATAAGTACGGGTTGAAAGAACAGTCGTGCAAATCTTTTAGCATTGGTATCGAGACCAAAGGCATCACGTTTTTCTACATATTGGGCGATATTGCCAGGAAACACAGATGTAAAAAATCCAGCCGCTATTTGACCAACAGTTTCTCTATGTTTTTCATTTGTAAAAATTAGAGCAGCACCTAAAGAAATTTCCGCTAGTCCAGAAAACACCACCGTATCATCTTTTTTAAGAGGAACCCAATTAGGCACCTGAGCCCGAAATTCTTTACGAGCAAATGTTAGATGTGAGATACCAGCAGTCATTAAAAAAGTACCAAGAGCAATTCTGCTTACCTTTTGAAAATAGGATTGATTCATCAGCATATTATTTATTTTATCAATATCGATCAGTATAGGTACAACCGACAATGGGAAAAGGTTTTTTATAATGACAATATTTTTAAAACTCCACAGAAAGTCTCTATTTTGACAGTTCCGCAAGTTCATCTTTCGTGAATACATGATCCCCTTTCAAATAACTATTTGCTTCCTTCAGATATTTGAAAATTATTTTTTTACCTTCTTGACTTGGCAATTTTTTAAGATTTTGAACTAAAAAATTTTTATCCACTAATCGATCTTTATGATAATCTAGAAATGAGGGAGCATGTGTTTGGACAGACCATCTTATAAAATGCAGATCAATATTGTCTTTATTTTTTGATATAACAGATTCTAGTCTATTCTTACCTTTTTTAAACTGGCTTAGCTTTGTAAATGGATTGTTCTTATGCTTTGCCCATAATATCTCATATGCTGCGAGATATCCTTGTTCTGTTGCAGTTTTGGCTCCAGATTCTAAGGTTTTTAGATTGTTCTCACAGAGTTTTTTATCTTTAACAGCTACCGAATAGTCCGATCTTATTTTATCAATATCAATTTGACCAAAGCAAATAATTGTACTTAACACAAAAAATACACACACAAAAAAACGTTTTCCCATATTCTCTCCAATTATGATGTTTATATTCCAATTTCTAAGTTTATAAAATGAATGTTGTGCAGCATACCATCAGGTGATATAAGCCTTATGTTGAAAAGGGGACATGGGTCCCCTTTTCATTTAATTCAGTAATTTAAATATACTATATTTATATTCAAACTACAATTACATAATAAAGTCTTGTTTTATAACGATGCGTTATCACGTAACATTTTAATATCATTATGCGCAGCTAGCTGCTTACCCAGTTGGTTCAACACCATATTTTTCACTTCTATTGATAACTGATCAGCATCCTCTTCTAGTGTGTTTTTATAGGTTTCCTTAAAAGCATCTTCTCCTTTTTCACAACTTTCCAATAAGCTTCTCTTATCATTTCCTGAAATATTTACTTTAACATTCATCCACATTCTAAAAAGTTTACCACTCATCATCGTACTTTCCGTTGGTTCCTCACCCTCGAGTTTAACATAAGGTGTTAACTCTTCTATAAATTGTTTTGATTGCTGCATATATTTCCCGAAAATACCACCTAAGCTATCCACTCCCATATTGTTTGCAAGATCAGATGCTGTTTTATATCCTTCTATGCGATCATTGTTGATCTTGATAAGATCATTGATAATTTCTGGATTATTAATTTGATTTTCCATAGCAATTATGTTATTTGAGTTGTAAATCATTGCATTGAAAACAACAACATCAGCAATAGGTTCAGTATTAAATTCATTTCGGGTATTAACACTGCGATAACGTATTTACCTCCAGCAATAAAAAGTGGTTGGGTCGTGGATATAATAATTTCGCTTTTAGACGTCCAACTCAGATCCACTAAAGACATCTTGAAAACATCTATTTGATGAATAGATATTTATACATGAATAAATCATATGAGTAGGAACTCCAATATTTTGATAAGCTTTAATAAGTTTGTTTAGCCCAAGCTTAACCCGTGTCCCTCCCAGCCTATTTAAACAGTAGATATAGTTGACCAGATAAAGATATTCAAGTTATCTTTATTTCGATTATCTCTGGCGCAAAGCGACTACAGATGTCGATTATTCTTTTTTAAATTCAATACAAAAAGTAGTTCCAACATGAAGTTCGCTTTTAACAGTAATTTCAGCATTTAAACGATCAATGATACGCTTGACAATAGAAAGTCCAATACCCGATCCCTCATATCCCTGAGAATTAGGCAATCGCTTAAAGATATCAAATATATTGACGCCTTCTCTAAGGTCCATACCTATGCCATTGTCCTTAATATAATAAAAAACAGAGTTGCCTACGTTCTCACTGGATATCTCAACAAATGGCTTTTGAATCGTACTCCTATATTTAATAGCGTTACCCATCAAATTTAAAAACAATTGATATAGTAACGTTCTTTCTCCTAAAATAGGAATCGTAGGACCAAGCCTAAAGTCAAGATCTACAACACCATACTGTTGCTTACAACTTTCTAAAATACTCAGAATTTTTGTTCGCGGATCGATCAATTCATTCTTGAATGCCACATAGTTAGACTGAGATAATTGGTATACTTTATCCATCATCTCTGTAATCAAACGAGTAGCATCCAAAATATTTTCACCTAATTTATGCAACAGTTCTTTGGAGATGTCATTTTTTAAAAGAATCATTTGTGCTGCAAGCTGTATTGAAGAAAGTGGGTTTTTAAGATCATGTGTCAGCGTATAGCTAAATGTATCTAGTGCATTATTTGATCGAACAAGCTCTTTATTTAAGTTGGCTATTTCGACACTTCGCTGCGCAATGGCCTGCTGTATAATCTGTACGATTCTGCCCATAAACGACAGTTCAGATTGTTTCCATTTCGGAGCATTACCTTTTGTGTGTTCGATCCATGCATCAAACGATGTTCTGGGTGAAGGAAATTTTACATTATTCTCTGGATCATATTTAAATATTTTCTCCGGTTTGCCTGCCCATATCTCTTCATATACATGCTCCTTTCTAAACAAATACATATATACTTTACTCCCAGGCTGAACATTTATTCTGATCACACCTGGAAAGATAATCGGATCTATTATGTGAGCTGGTATATCATAAACAAAATTTGAAGTGGCATATAAATTTTCTTCATGATTTATTAAACTTTGGTCGATTTGCGCATGAAGCTCCTCAGTCGGTACATCTCCAAATGATTTAAGTCCCCGATCATGTAAAATGATCAACCCATCAGCTTCGGCAATTTTCATAATTTGTGGTGCAAACTTTTCAAGAACAGCATACATATCTGTCTTGATTAGAAGCTCGGACTTGAGGTCAATCTCCATCGCTCCCATGACTTCCTGATTGAACAGATTCATTTTCTGATGTTCCGAAAGATAATAGTTCACGGCATATTGCGTAAGGAAAGCGCCTAAATGTCGTTGCGCAAGGTCAACATGCAGTGGTTGCCGATTTTGACAAGCAACCAATCCCCAAAGCTTTCCATTCATAATAATGGAAAAACTTGCACTAGCGCGCATCCCAGCATTTCGTAGGTACTGCAAATGGATCGGAGATAAAGCTCTGAGACTACATCTTGTAAGATCTAATTCCTTTGGATCTATCCCCTTTACATTAACTGTAGACGCATCAATATCTGCAATATTTCGAGCCAGAAATTTGGTATATAGTGCTCGTGCTTGCTCGGGAATATCAAATTCAGGATATCGATACCCAATGAGAGAAGTCATATCCTCAGAAATGGATTCCGCAATAACCTGACCACTGTTATCTTCAAGGAACTGATAAACCATCACCCGATCAAATCCAATGATTTGTCTTATTAGAACCGTCAAAGATTGCCATGCGCGATCATGCTGTTCTTCCAGGTATTTAGCATAGTAAAATAATCGTGTTTCCTTTAAATGAGTTTCATTACAAGGTTCTATTTCGATATATTTCTTTTCATCATAGCTATATATACTTAAGTAATATTCTATTTTGTCGATCTGGATCCGTTCAACAAAACGTATAAACACCTGCCCGTTGATCTGACGCTCTATTTCTGCAAGATTCCATTCCGTTTCTTGAGACAGTAAACTTAATATATCTTCAATTTGTAAACCCAATACTTGATCTATAGTCCTATTTAAAAGATCTGTTATATTTTCACTAATAGCCACACAACCACTATTGTTAAAAACAAAAAGAAATCCTCCAAACTGAATCTTACCACATAAATGTATTTCTTCTTGATGACACTCCAATTGACGCATAAATTGCTAATTTTTAAAATTTATTGTGGTAATCTTAAGAAACTATTTAAGAGATAAGGCTATATTATAAATTAAGCATTAACTTTTTCAAATATCAGAAACCAGTGACTAATATAATTAAAAAATCACTAATCAATACACAAACGATCGCTTAAAAACTGAAGATTGAATCCCTTATATTTTATATTTTTCCATGAACTTTTCAATTTATTGAAAAACACGCAGCTCTCCTATTGTTGCGGATATAGTTAAGATGTGAAAAGACAAGATGAATCATTAATTTCATCTACCTATACAACAAAAAAGCCAACTAAACCATTTCCATTTCTGGCTTTTCATGATATTCTTCATTCCATTTTGCCAATTGACACATGATTGGAATCAATGCTTTTCCTTTTTCGGTTAAAGAATACTCGACTCGAGGGGGCAATTCTTTAAACTCCTCTCTAAAAATAACACCATCCTCTTCTAACTCTTTCAACGAGCTTGTCAATACCTTTCTTGATATATGTTCTATCAAAGCATCCAATTGTCCAAAACGTGCTTTTCGATCTCGCAAAGTATAGATGATGACAGGCTTCCATCTTGTTCCTAAAATTCCCATCGAACGCTGCATAGCGCACGAGCAGCTTTTCAAATCAGTTCTTTTCATATACAAATTCTTGAATAGTTACATATAGGTAACTACTTTATACTATTAATAGTTACAAAAGTATACTAATTGAAATATATTTGCAACAATCAAATTTTAAAATAAAAAGATAATGAGTATACAAACACTATTTAATCCATTTCATTACAAAAAACTCGTTCTGAACAATCGCTTTGTTATGGCACCGATGACAAGAGCATTTTCTATTGATGGTATTCCTGGTGATGATGTCAAAGGTTATTACGAACGTCGTGCTGCTGCTGAAGTTGGATTGATCCTGACAGAAGGTACCGTCATTGACAGACCTTCTTCAAAAAACCTAAAGGATATTCCAAATTTTTATGGTGACCAAGCATTAGCAGCTTGGAAAAATATTGCTGATGCCGTACACCAAAAAGGTGGAAAAATAGCCCCTCAAATATGGCATGTAGGCTATACACCGATGCAATGGACTCCTCCAGCACCTTTTGAAAGTCCAGACTCGATGAGCTTAGCAGATATTGAACATACGATACAAGCTTATGCGCATGCGGCGAAAGCAGCGAAAGATCTAGGATTCGATGCATTTGAAATTCATGGTGCACATGGCTATTTAATTGACCAGTTTTTCTGGGAAGGTATGAATCATAGAACTGACGAATTTGGAGGTAAAACAATCAAAGAAAGATCCAGATTTGCTGTTGAGGTCATAAAAGCGATGCGCCAAGCAGTAGGCCCTGATTTTGTTATTATCCTACGCCTGTCGCAATGGAAACAACAGGATTATACTGCTAAATTGGCTCCAACACCTACATCTTTAGAAGATTGGATCTTACCACTGGTCGATGCTGGAGTAGATATTTTTCATGGTAGCCAACGCCGTTATTGGGAACCGGAATTTGAAGGCAGTGACCTAAATTTTGCAGGTTGGCTGAAAAAAGTCTCTGGACAACCCACTATTACCGTGGGTTCTGTAGGTCTTGATCAAGATTTTGGGGATGTATTTACCAATTCCGAATCAAAATCAGCTCCAGTTGCCTTAGATGAATTGGTTCGCAGATATGAAAGAGGAGATTTTGATCTTGTTGCCGTAGGTAGAGCAATTTTACAAGATCCAAATTGGGTCAAAAAAGTACATGCAGAGAAGTTCGATGAACTGTCGACATTTGAAGCAAAAAGTTTGGGTAGCTTGTCTTAGATCGGTCAAAGCACTAAAAAGGCACTATTCCAAACTAATTTTACATCATGAGTTTATAAAAATTGATTGTTGTGATATCATCAAGTATTTTATCTATAGCATATACAGTCTATAGATAAAATACCGATATTTCCATTCCTAATTGTGTTTTTAAAATAAGTTTTTTATTTCCCTTAACGTATTCATTAACGTAATAAGATGAATATATAAACTTTTGCAAGTCGAGCAATATTCTTATCCTGTTCTATTTATCATGACCTAATTTCATTCCTTTGATATCATATTTGATGTATTCTAACATCTACATGCATAATACCATTACAGCATCATTACAACGAGCCTCCCTCACTCTTAAGATATCAACCTAAATATTCCTATACACCGTTTTTATTAGCTCTTAATACGCTGAGATAAACAAGTCCAAACAAGTTGATGGTATCTAATTATAAATAATTATTTTATAAATTGTTATAATTTCCTATATTCACCATCTTTCTCTTACAAAAACCAACAATACGAACAACCGACTTATATGTTATGCTCCATACGCAAATTTCAACAGCAACTTTCAGTAATACAAAGCCACATTACGCTATACTCGATGGGTTACGAGGAGTGGCAGCGATTACGGTGGTATGTTTTCACATATTTGAAGCTTTTGCAACGAGTCATTTGGATCAGATCATCAATCATGGTTATTTAGCCGTCGATTTTTTCTTTATGCTATCGGGATTTGTGATTGGTTATGCTTATGATGATCGTTGGGCAACAACATCGACCTTAGATTTTATCAAACGCCGAATAATTCGACTCCATCCCATGGTCTTTATAGGTGCGATCATTGGCGCTATTCTATTTTACTTCCAAGGCTGCTCGGTGTGGGATGTTTCTACTGTGAGTATCATGGCTTTGCTCGGTGCGACATTATTAAACGCATTTTTGATCCCGGCAATGCCAGGGCATGAAGTACGCGGTCTAGGTGAAATGTTCCCTTTGAATGGCCCAAGCTGGTCTTTATTTTTTGAATATATCGGAAATATACTCTATGCCTTGATTATCCGAAGATTTTCTACCAAGATTCTTGCAGGTTTAGTCTTTATTGCAGGTTGTGGCTTAGCGACATTTGCAATAGTAGGCCCATACGGAGATCTCTGTGCTGGATTCTCGCTGACCGAAATCGAATTTACTGCTGGATTTTTAAGGATGCTATTTTCTTTTTCTGCAGGTTTATTACTCTCACGTGTTTTCAATCCCGTTCATATAAAAAGAGCTTTTTGGATTTGTAGTCTCCTATTAGTTGCTCTTCTTGCCGTACCACGTATTGGCGGAGCAGAGTATTTATGGATAAACGGGCTATATGATACCTTATGCTGTATCTTGATTTTCCCAATATTAGTTTACGTTGGAGCATCTGGAAAAACCAGCGATAAGTTTACAACTCAGATATGTAAATTTTTAGGCGATATTTCGTATCCTTTATATACGGTTCATTATCCTTTTATCTATCTGTATTATGCCTGGGTAAAAAATCATAAACTTACATTTGAAGAGTCATTACCTGGTGCAGCCGCTGTTCTTATTGGAAGTATTATACTCGCTTATATCTGTTTAAAATTTTACGACATACCAGTAAGAAAGTATTTAACAAAACGACTTTTAAAAACTAGTAAATCATCATTAAACAATTCTTAAAAATGCTATATGATTTGATTTTTTTATAAAAAAAATCAAATTAATAAACAAAGGTTTTTATCTTTAACTAACAATCAATCAACTACAACCTACCATGAATAAGAAATCATACCATGAAATGAGCAATGAAGAACTAATCAATGCTAAAAAAGTAACAACAATAGCTGCAGTTCTATTGACCGTTATGTTACTTATCCTATTGGGAATGGGAATCTATATTTCCGTAACCAAAAAATTCAGTGCATTGGTAGCTATTCCTTTTGCTTTGTCACCCATCACTATCATTAATTTTAAAAATTTAAAGAAAATCAATCAAGAACTCAAGACAAGAGGAATATCCTAATTTATCAATCATAACTTTCACTTATTTTTATTATAAGCCTCAGTAGATTATATTATCCAAAGTTAGGATCCTGATCTTAAAAATTCAGGATCACTTAGCGTTTTCAAAAATGAAATGATATCTTGTTTTTCTTGATCCGTTAATGGAATCCGATTGCCATTTTCTTTTAAAATAGGATCCAGATTTTCAGCATCTATAACACCTTTATCAAAGTAATCCAACACCTCTAATAAAGTTGCAAACTGTCCGAAGCTGCCATAAGGCGCAGTATATTCAATATTCCTTAAACTAGGAACACGAAAGCTCATATAATCGGAAAGTATCCCCGTCACCCGAGCTCGTCCCGCTTCTTCAGAACTACTGTGTAGCGGAAAGCCCACGTTTCTGAAAGTTTGATCCGTAAAAAGCTCCGTACTATGACAGCTCTGGCATTTCTGTTTAAATATCTGATAACCCTGCGCTTCACTTTTAGTAAATTTTCCCCCCTTATTTCGCATTACTTGATCATATCTACTATTAGCACTGATAAGCGTATAGGCGTACTGAGCAATACTACGATAAATGCGATCAGGTGTAATATGCTCGTCACCAAAGGCTTTTTTAAACATATCTTGATATACCACGTCTCCTCCTAATTTCCCAATAACTTCCACAATAGAAGAATTCATCTCTTCATGTGTTATAATAGGCACCAAAGGTTGCTTTTCTAGCTGCAGAACATTCCCATCCCAATTATAAAACTGCATAAAGGCCATATTTTGTATTGGTGGAGTATTTCTCAGACCGATCCGTCCATAGATACCAATAGCTCTAGGATTTTGATCAGCAAAAGCATGGGCCCTATGGTGACAGCTCGCACAGGATATGCTATTATTTCCGCTTAATTTTTTTTCATTAAATAACTTTTCTCCCAGTTCTGCTCCATATTTTGTTGGCCTATTATTTTTCACACTATTATTTAAAATAGGAAACCCAGCAGGAATTTCCAATGAAAGCTCTGGGTTATCAAAAGAAAAGGAAGTTTTATCATCTTCTTTACTACAAGAGAGCAACAATGCGAGCACGACTATAATTCCTACTATTTTTTTCACTTGCATGCCTATTTTTAAATTAAACAATACACGAGCTGCCCAAATCAGCTCATTTGATCAGCTCGTGCTAAAAATTAGTTTTCTACTTTACTTATAGAAAACATTCCAGATATATCACTAGAACCATTACCGCCTAGATTGTCCACAAATTTTAGCATTTGAACAGCAGTATGAACATTTGGTGTAGCATTATTCCCCATACCTGTCCCCGTTGACAGCGTAATATTGGTTTTACCACTCAAGAGTTTATTAAAATCTGCGGTGATGGTTATTTTAGGGCCACGTTGACCCACGATAGCATCTGTTGTCAGATCTAAGGTGATATCCCGGTATGCATCCACTCCTTGCGTATATGCTCCTTCCTTTCCTTCAATAGTGCTACCGGTGTGTATAGACATGGTCTTATTATCGACTTCATAAAAGCCTTCCAATTTTGTAAATCGATAACCTGTTCCCCACTCCCACATCATTTTAGTATCATTAGCACCAGCAGTGGCATAAAATGTTGGAAATCTTACTTGATCGATGGTATTCAAATCCTGTTTTACACCCAAACCAAATTTGATCTGCTTATAGGTACCCGATGGAATGTTCGTTAAGACATAATCGAGACTAGGTTGCTTCGCTTGATCAATAACTGTTGCTCCCTTATCCAGATCATTAACATGGTAAGGTATCTCCCCACCATCAGCTTTGATAAGACGGATATTGCTAATCACATATTTCAATTCAGATAAATGATGGACTTGTCCTACTGCAGAAGTATTTGTTGTAGCAGTAGTTGAACTCGCACCCCCTAAGATTATCGTTGTATTTTTAAAGGTATTATTAAAATGTAAGGTTACATGATTAGCCACAGGCATGTCATCACTTTTACTACATGAAACCATGGCCAGTGTACAGGCTGATAATAATAGATAGTTTTTTAGATTCTTCATTTCAATTTTTATTTAATTAAACATTATTTATTGTTAGCACTATGGGTTTTTCTAAAAACCCACTTTTAAGGATGTAAATATATTACGCCCCATTCGAGGAATATTTCCCCAGTCAGCGTATG
This sequence comes from Sphingobacterium sp. MAE, assembly GCF_056711605.1. Taxonomy (NCBI): domain Bacteria; kingdom Pseudomonadati; phylum Bacteroidota; class Sphingobacteriia; order Sphingobacteriales; family Sphingobacteriaceae; genus Sphingobacterium; species Sphingobacterium sp. MAE. Next base: position 3,611,258 of record NZ_CM160044.1, read on the forward strand.
TACTGTAGTATTCATTCCATAAGTTTTCGGCACCTACCTGTACAACAGCTTTACAATTCTTGATATTAAATCGATAGTCTGCCGAAACATTCCAAATCTTATAAGAGGAAGTTTTATCTTCTCCATACTCCGGACTGTAATTATTTTGTGTAAAATCACCATTCAAACTGGTTTGAAACCCAATTTTATGATGTGTAAAATGGACTGATGTCTGATAACTTAGGGGACGTATAAAGGGTAAATTTCCACCTCTGTCATCTTGACCGCGAGCATAAGTCAGCAGACCTTTCCATTGCAGATTTTGCAAGATGTCGTAATGACCACCAATAGAGAAATTGAAAAGTGTAGCATGGTCCAAAGAGGTATAACCTTTGACACCTACCGATTGGTAATTCATTGGACTACCCATACTTAAAATCCGACCAACGATATAGTTTTGGATATAGAAGTAGTTTGCCTTAACGTCAATCCCGACTTTTTCTTTCTTAAAGCCCAAACTCGCATTCATTTCATATGAAATTTCATTTTTCAAATCCGGGTTTCCGATATAATCGTATCGATCGAAACTATTGTAGATATAATAACCATAACCTTCGGAAACAGATGGTGCCCTATGTCCATAACCCGTTCCCGCAGAAAAATGAAAACTGTCAAAATTAAGCTGATAATTTGCATGAAGACTTGGCAAGACTCTTGTTTTTTCTTGTGGTGTACCCGGATGGAAAATCCAATTAAATTCCACGTACTTAGCATGATTGTAGTTCAACCCCAATGTTCCACCAACATTTACTTGACTCTTATCGGAGATTTCCCATGCATTATTCATCGAAAGTCCTCCATATCGAGTCGTTACTCATGGCCAACTGTAGGCAAACATGGTACGGTTGCTTCGATCTTGAGGATACATTCTCATTTCAGCGATCGATACATTCTCGTAAGCATTCAACTGTATTTCGGAAGCGTAATCATCTTTTTTTAGATTAATCTTACTCACAAGTCCGTAAGTCGTACTCCATCCCGGCATATCCATATGCACTAGATTTTCAGGCCGAGTTGTATCATCCATATAGTGCTCTACTGCATTAAAATAGATTTTTGAATCCCACACTTTGACTGGCCCATCCTCAAACATTTGCTTATAGGAAGCAGATGTGATCAATGCTCGGGATAGCCAAAGGTCCATCGGTAATGCTGGGAAACCGACATCCTTGGCCATATCAAAAATAGCATCCACTCTTAATGCAGACAATGGACTTGTTTTATAAGCCATACCTAAAGACGTATTAAATTTATTGTACTGCGAATGCTTGACTTCATCGTTATGTCCATCAGCATAATTACCCGCTTTTCTAAAAGAAATAGTTCCATCTGCTACAAATTTGTCATCTGAATAAGACAAATTTCCCATATTGAAAAACTGTTTATTATTCCATTCGAATCCTGTTTGGTAGGTACCACTCCACTTCGGATCCAGACTAAACGGGGTACTTTTTCGCTTCAGATCAATACTTCCCGACACGGTAGATCCGTGCATACTTCCAGCCTGCCCCGATGTAATGTCAATCGCAGAAAGGTTGTTACTCTCCACATAAGAGGTGATCGGATCCATTTTATCGGTACAAGCTCCGAAGATATGCATACCATCAATGGTCAGATTCGTCCGTTCTGAACTCATATTATTCAACAAGGGCTCCCAAGCATAAGCACCACGTTTGATAAAACTTATATTTTCCGAGGATGCCAAAAATTCATCAACCGACACGGACATTTTCATTTCAGTCTCTATTTTCTTTTTGACCATCCTATTTACCTGTACTTCATCGATACGACGCGTACTATCTTGTTTTATCTGCAAATCTTGCGCTTTAGCATATATACCAAATACCAGAAGCACTAAGCCAACACTTAATTTCTTCATCATGGTTAAAATAAAATATCAATATGCAGGTCGCTTTTAGCACCTGCAATGCCAGGTGTAAAATCATCCGGTACAACAGTTCCTTTTATGATCTGTCCATCTTGGTTCTGCATAATAAAATTCAATGTCCAGTTTCCGGTCATGGTATAATTCACTACGCCATGATACAACCCGTCGTTCTGTTGCGTGAGATCTTTATTGTTGGGTGACGAATGATTCCCCATAGAAGGTTCTGGCATTCGCGGATCCAGCTGCAACATATAACCATTAACCTCAGTGTAGGAGAACTGTGTCGGATCTGGAAATACTCCCGATGGATTACCTATAGCTCGTTGATATCTATAGATTCCAGCTAGCAGTTGGTTTTCAGAAACTTTTGGCTTCTGAGGAGATATTAAAGCGATGATATATTGTTCGTTATCCTTCCCCGTAAACGCCGTCATATTGAGATTTTTATTCGCTTGCTCCTGTACATTTATGCTTTTTGTGACCTGGAAAGTTTGACCATTTATTGTAAAACTGAGGTATAGATTCCAGCTGCCATTTAAACTACTTTGCTCTGTAAATACAGCATATCCAGAAAAATATTTTTCATCAGATTGTTCAATCAATTGATACCGATGAGGACAAGATTGATGTTCCCCTATGGTATTAGTCATAATAGGCAAAAATGTAACTTCAGAAGTATTTGATATTTCGCCTGTCTGACTATCGGTGATTTTTAAACGGATTTCATTATAACCCTTATAAAATGTTCCATTCAAAGCTTCAATACGAATATAATAACCGTTAGTAGTAACAGCTGCAGCCTCTTTAAACTCGACATGTTCCGTTACTACAGTATCGATTTCAGCTTCGTAATCCGTTTTACCCTTTGTACATGACATGACCACAACGCATAGCGCGGCCATAAATAATAGTATTTTCATTATTATCTACTGTTTTGTGAAAAAAAATGGGAAATCCAGCTTGGCTTCTAGCTATATGTGGTACAACGTCAAATCTAAAGATAAGGAATATCCTTACCTTGATCTAAGACTTGGGAATGACTTTGATTCATAGTAGTCATCAGTAAGTAGAAAACAGCTTATCAAAATAAGACAATCATACGCTATAAATCTTCCACTGCTACATACCTAATATAAAAAGCTATCCTGCAGAAATAATTCATGCGAGATCATTAATTAATGCTCTGATAGTATTTTAATAAATGCTATACTTCAATTCATTTTTGTTTCAGCCACTAATCAACATCTTGAAGTCTGTTCTCCGAAATGATCAATAAAATTCGTAATGCAGAGCCTCATTTTCAATCTTGATCTATCGCAGGTAAAATCACATGAATAGGATAAAAATCTATCTTAAACAATACATCAAGAAATTCATGAAATACGATATCAGTATCCGTCTCGATAATATCGGGATAAAATCAGATCACTAAATTAAAATAGCTGACGTTAATAACTAAGCTTCGCTGGTAAGCAAAAACGGGACAGGAGGACGAAAAATAGGCGTGGTAAATGTAAATCTGTAATCCGCCAAATAAGGAGAAAAATGTTTAACAAAAAGATTTTCTTCTGGTGGATGCATAGTAAAAAAGATACTTTCCTTATGCATATAAAAAGCGTTACGCTCATTTACTACCAGATTCTTTTTTGCTTCCTTCTGCTCTTCTTCTCTTATTTTTTTCATAAATACACATTGCCCATTACAATGAATCTGAGGGCGATCCTTGTTGATACATTGAGCAATATAATCGGGCAAGTGTATCTCATATTCAAGTACCATGACATTGCGATAGAAGGACTGCAATGTCAATGTTATCAGAATAATATAAGTACAGATACGTTTCAAAACCTTTTAGTTTTTTTCAATATGGCCAAATATACGGAATGATTTTCTTTAAAAAACAGGAAAATAGCACTTAATTTAAAAAAATAGCTAAACATTTTTATTATGGTGTACATCAAGCCGATGATGGATCTAAAAAGAGGACGTAATCGATATTTTAATAAGTGTACAAACACAGCTGTAAAAAAACCTATGATGACAACTCAAATCGTAAAAAAAACTAGCTTTTTATGTTCTTTATTCTACTTAACAACATCTATCCGATTCAATGTACCATTAAAACCCGACACCTGAACAGGTAACTTGTGAAGTTCAATTTCCTGATGATCAACCGCCTTTATACCACTGATTCTGACATCCTGTTTTTTATTGATCTTCTTCGGAATTTCAATCAGACCATATGCCTTATATGGCACTTGATCATCTCCTAATAAAGATCGTGGTCCCCCACCTAAGCATCCACTATGATATAATAGGACACTTTCTTTCTGTGCGGGGTAATAGACATGTTGATGACCAGACAGATATAGATCAACTCCATTTTCCTTTAAAAAAGCTAAGGTTTCATCAGCTTGTTCCAATACTTCACCAGGTTTGTTCTTGGATTCAACGAGAGCATATAAAGGAAGATGCCCGAGTACAATTTTAAATCTTGTTTTTTTAGCCAAGGAAGAGTTCAATTGTTCTTTCATCCAACTTTTTACTTCAGTTGGTATCTGAGCAGAGGAGGCATCCCATGAGATGATCAGTACATTATTTTTCAAGTAGGAATAATAATATGGAAAATGATTACTGTCTATAAAAGTCAGATTCACATCACGCTTATGATTGTTCCAAAATGACGCTGAAACTTCACGATCTAAAGCGTAGCCAGGAGAAGCATCATGATTGCCCATGGTAAATCCAAAAGGTACAGCAGCTGTCTTTATTGGTTGTAAAACAACCCGATCAAATCCTGCCCACATAGCCTCTAGATCTACTCGCGTCAAAGCTTTTTTCTGACCAGCGACCATATCTCCGCCACATAAAATAAGATTGGGCTTCAGCTCAGCAATTCGGTCTACCACATCCAATACTTCTTGACTATAAGTGGTCGACCCATAGCCGTCATTTAAATCCGATAAGACCAAGATCTTAAGATTTTTATTGATCTTTTCTCGATTCAGATCCCGAATCGATGATTGTGAAAATACAGGATGAATAGCATACAATGAAAGGAGAAAACAAACAGATGAGCAAAATTTCATAAAAAGTCTATTGTTATATAGATATCAAATGTATCACTATAATTTTAAAATACCATTTGCAGAGCAAAATATAAAACTTACTGATCAGCATGTAGATGCTGTCATACAAAACAAAAAAGAGACTTTAAAAGTCTCTTTTTCTATAGCTTACTAACTTGAAATATTCTGAATGTTATGAATAAGCTAAAATTTTATGCATTTCCTCGAATAACACGTAGTAACACGACAATAATAGCAATTACTAATAATACGTGAATAATACCTCCACTGTAAAATCCTCCTAAAAAACTGATCGCCCAGATAATGACTAAAATTACTGCGATGATGTATAATAAATTTCCCATAGTATAATGTAGTTTATGATGTTTAAATATTTAGTAACCTGCTTATATAACAATTGAAATGGGATATTGGTTTGTGGTACTAAACAAAAAATTAAAAAAAAAGCTTTATGATCCTCTCCAATATAAAAATAGACGCTGATTAATTCTTACAAATCGAAAAAAACAGCGTACAGACACAGCAGCTTTTAATGTTTTTGATCAATCCAGATAACGTAAAATAATTAATCCACCAGAAGCAAGATAAAAATGCCCTATCGAAAGTAATTTCCAACCAGCTTGATTTTAAGAGATAAGCAATGTGAAGCATACATCACGCTCAAATCTAGCTATCAATCAGTTACCCCTTACAATAGATATCATGAACAATAAAAATTACGCAATCGATTTCATTTAATAAGCCCATAAATTATCCAAACAAAACGGCTAACTTAATACTATTATGTTAACCAAAATCAATAATAAACCATTATGAATCCATTCCAGTTATGAAAAAAACACATCTCACAGGCGTACTATTCGCAACACTCGCTACGATTTCCTGCTCAAAAGAAATTGTAAAATCAAGATTAGAAAAACCCTCTGCGACTATCTCACAGAGTGATAAAGATCTACCCAATCTGATATTAACAGGAAGTAATGCTGCACCCTCACAGCATCTCGTCTATAGTTTTCCAAATGATGCGGTATTGAAGATGGGCAAAATAAAGATTACAAATACAGCTAAAACGGAATATTTCTCGGTGCTCAATTATGATGGTGGATATATGGGTTTACAAGACACACCAGATCTGCGTTATGGAACATCCAACATTATGCTTGCTTCGCTGTGGGATAAAAATACCGCAACAAATAATCTCGCTTTCTATTCATATTTAGATAGCAAAACAGTTGCTAGTCGTTTCGGAGGTGAAGGAGATGGTCAAAAAACATTAAATCCATATCATTGGAGCATCAATACGTGGTACAATATGGTCATCCGTTCTTGGAAAGAAAACGGAAAAATATACATTGCCAATTTCGTTCAAGACCTCTCAACGGGAAAATGGTTACACACCTCCACCATCGGTAGAGAAGCTAGCGCAGGATATTTAGGTTCGGGCAGTGGTACATTTTTAGAAAACTGGGTAGGCGACAATCCGAGCTATGATGGCAGATTCCATAGAAAAGCATTGTTGAAAGATAATTGGAACCTCAGTGTGAATAATGTTTGGGAAAAATCGAGTAGTCGTTATTTCTCGGCCAATGATAATGATGCTGCACGAAATGGGCAATTTGATCGAGCATTTAATGTCGGTTACAATAGTGCCGAGGACGCGTATTTTATGGAGCATGGAGGTTCCACGACTCCAGATCCCGCTTTTGGTACTGGTCGTGTATTAAACTTACCAGAACAGGCAGGACAAGGAACTGCTCCCGTATTGACAACTATCGAAAATAGCTATAGTACCGCCCGCTATCATAATACTAAAGTTATTGTTTCTTGGGGAATCAACGAGAACAAATCTCCACAACTACGCTATAAACTTGAACTATTAAATGCTTCAGGTTCCGTTTTACAGACACAAGAAAAAATACAACCAGAGAAAAGAATAGATACCCTTTCCAGTACTTTAGCAAATGGAAATTATACCATTAGGATCACATTGACAGATATTTTTAATCAACAAGCTCCGGCAAAATTAGTTCCTATAACAGTTTTCAATAATAATGATACGTATAAGATTAAAAATGTCAGTAGCGGTAAGTATCTCACAGTTCGGGATAATAGCACAGCCAATTCTGCTCAAATTGTACAATACAGTGCTCATACAAGCGATTTTCAAAAATGGAAAATTGTCAGTGGCAGTTCCGGATATGCATTAGTTAATGTTGGAAGTTCCAAATCCGTCGATATCCCGGCCAGTACAGATGATCTCAATACCGGATTGATTCAGTACAGTAGCTCAACAAATCAAAATCAACAATGGACCTTTAACTTTTTAGATATCAGCAATACAGTATTTATAAGAAGTATACTGAGCAAAGGATTGATCATAGACAACCCTGGAAGCAGTACAAGCGACAATACGCAAGTCGTATTATACAGTATCAATAATAATCTTGGCAGCAACAATCAAAGGTGGGTCTTAGAGAAACAATAAATAAACATTTCCAGCAGCTATTCAAATCAATCAAGGGCTGCTGGAAATTAAATCATTTATTTAGCAACATGCTCCACAAGTAATTTTTCACAAACCATATTGCTCAAGACCTCCATCTCTCTATGCGCATAATTGACCGACATGCTTTTATCAAACAATTCAACAGATTGTATAGTAATCACAGCTCCCAGTACCAATTCGCGGCTATTTAAAAATTTAAGCAATTCTTCCGAAGACGGTTTCACTGCCATAAATTTTACAACATCGCCACTTTCACAATCACTCAACCTATCAAAATCCTTAACGATCACTTTACCATTTTCATCAGGTATAGGCGAACCATGTGGATCCACCTCAGGAAAACCTAAGATTTCATCCATTTTAGCAAAAAAAGCCGGAGACTGTATATGTTCAATTTGTTCAGCAATGTCATGTACTTCCTCCCAACCAAATCCCATTTTTTCCACCAGATACATTTCTGTCAGACGATGTTTCCGAATAATTAATGATGCTTCTTTCCTTCCCTTTTCCGTTAGTTTCAAAGGTTTATAACTTTCATAAATAACAAAATCTTTTTCACTAAGACGTTTCATCATACCATTTACGGTAGGCATTTTAATGTTCAGCATTTTACTTAACTCATTTACACTAGCTTCACCTTTTGTACTCGTCAAAGCAAATAATGCTTTCAGATAATTTTCTTCCGTCTGTGATATCATGATAACAAAAATACAAATTATTAGCACAATCTAACAATATTGTTCTAAATAATTTGTTAGTTCAAACAAACTTTATAGATTTGCAACACTAACAAATAATATTTACACGATGAAGATCAATCATTTTCTAATAATGGGTAGCCTCATCTTATCGAGTTTGACCCTTTCTGCACAGACAGGGCAATTAAAAGGTAAGATAACCGATCCCGAAGGAGCCCCCATTGAGCGGGCTACTATCAGCATTCCACGATTAGGTATGGCTACAAAAGCGGATAGCATTGGAAATTATGAATTACCTCCTATTCCAGCAGGATCCTATCAATTAAAGGTCAGTTTTATTGGTTTTGAAACCAAGCTCTTATCGGTAACCATAGTAGAGAGGGTAGTTCAAGTAAAAAATCTAGAACTGAATGCTAGCTCAAACCGATTAAATAGCGTTGTCGTTACCGGCACCCGAACAGCGCACCGAAAATCCGAAAGTCCTATAGCAGTCCATATTCTAGACAGTAAGACTTTCGATATTACGCAATCCAACACCTTAGCAGATGGTCTATGTTTTCAACCGGGATTGCGAATGGAAACAGACTGTCAGACGTGTAACTATTCTCAGTTAAGAATGAATGGGCTTGGGGGCTCCTATTCCCAGATCCTAATTAATAGCCGCCCCGTATTCAGTTCATTGATGAGTCTGTATGGACTGGAACAGATACCTGCCAATATGATTGACCGCGTCGAAATTGTAAAAGGTGGTGGATCGGTTTTATATGGATCCTCAGCCATTGCTGGAACGGTCAATATCTTAACAAAGGAACCGCGAAAAAGCTCGTTCACACTTTCCAATAACAGCTCATTAATCGGGAACAAAACCTGGGATCATTTTTTCAATGCCAATCTAACAGCAGTTAATGATGAGCAGAATGCTGGAGTTTCTCTTTTCGCATCTCATCGCAATCGTGACTCCTATGATGCAAATGGCGATGGATTTTCTGAAATGCCCATCTTACAAAACAACTCTTTCGGTTTCAATTCATTTTTTAAGTTATCTCCGCAAGATAAACTGGAGATCAATGGATGGAGTATCAATGAAGAAAGAAAAGGCGGAAACAAATTAGATCTTCAAGCCGACAAAGCCGATCAATCTGAATACCGCTTGCATCATATTCTGGTAGCAGGCTTCAATTACGAACGTCAGGCAAAAGACAAATCAAGTTCATTCAGTATCTATGGTTCTGCCCAAAATACAAAAAGAACACATTACACAGGTATAGACCAAATCGATGCATGGGGACATACAAAAAATTATTCGGTACAAAACGGAGTTCAATACAATTATATCAGTTCGGAATTCCTAAATGGAAAAAACACCTTTACCGCTGGAGTAGAAAATCAATACGAATACACGTTTGATGAAATTAAAGCATACGATTACCTGATTGACCAACAGGTCAATTTACTCGGAGCTTTTTTACAGAGTGACTGGGAAGTAACCCGTAAATTAACATTACTATCCGGACTTCGCTTAAACAAATCCAACCGTATGGACAACATGGTTCCCACACCGAGACTCAGCACGTTATATAAAATTGGCCATGAAACCCAATGGAGAACATCATATGCAAGAGGATTTAAAGCCCCACAAGCGTTAGAAACCGATATGCATATGGCTTTTGCCGGAGGTGGCGTTTCCGTCATTCGAACCGATGCAAATTTGATAGCAGAAACGTCCAATAGTTTGAATAGTTCTTTGGACTTTAACAGAGCCAGTGAACACATGATTTATGGGTTTACAGTAGATGGATTTTTCACCCGCTTGTACAACACATTCGTTTTGGAAGAAATCGGTATTGATCAAAATAACAATCAGCAACTCTTACGAAAAAACGGAGGAAACTCATCCGTACGAGGGGTAACAGTGGAAGGTAGATTAAATTATGATCAAAAAATACAACTGGAGATCGGTTTGACCTTACAAAAATCCACCTATGATCAAACTGTATCCTGGTCATCCGATCTTCCAGGCACGAAACAATATCTGCGCTCTCCTGATCTTTATGGTTATTATACCCTTAGTTTTTGGCCTCAAAATCCATTCAATGCTGTATTGTCCGGCGTCTTGACCGGTCCCACGCAAGTTCCTCATTTTGCAGGTGCTCCAGGTATCGATCAGGATGTTCTCTACACCTCCCCTACATTCTTTGAAAACAATATTAAGCTATCTTATACATGTACACTAAAACAAATCAAGCAAGATTTACAATTCCATATTGGTATTCAAAATATATTCAATCAATATCAACGCGATTTTGATACGGGCAAAAATAGAGACAGCAACTATATTTATGGCCCGAGTAGGCCTAGAACATTTTTCTTAGGATTAAAATTTGGACTGATGTAAATTTTAGATTCACCTAATACCTAAAGACCACGATTATAGAGGGGAAAGATGGAAACTTTCTTTCTCCTCTATATATCGGCGCAATGACGATAGGATTAAAAACAAGATTCAATTACTGAAGCCCTACAATTGCTTGATGATACTTAGCAGACCTTTCTTGAGCGCGATGTGCATAAGTCAATAAGATCGCTATCCGCCACAATAGATTTGGTATCTGCTACTTGCAAAAAATAGGCATAGTACTGTTCAAATTCATTTTCCTGAACATGAATATCAAGAATTTCCATTCGATGTCGCAAAGCTGCACGACCACTGCGGGCAGTCAGTATAAGATCTGGCATTTCAAACCCAATCACAGCCGGATCAATAATTTCATAATTGCTCCTATCTTTCAGAACGCCGTCTTGGTGTATTCCAGACGAATGGGAAAAAGCATTCCGTCCCACGATAGCCTTATTCGCTTGTATAGGGTTGGACATGGCCATTTCAACCATTTTACTCAACTTGCTTATATAACTAGGATCAACAGTAGTAAATATGGGTAAATCTTTAATAATAAGAGTCATTACAATTTCTTCCAATGCCGCATTACCAGCCCGCTCCCCGACACCATTTATTGTTCCTTCCGCCTGACTTGCACCAGCCAGCAGCCCCGCAATTGTATTTGCAGTTGCCATGCCTAGATCGTTATGACAGTGTACCGAAATTTTAGCTTTGTCCATATTCGGGACATTTTCTATAACAAATTTGATCTTTTCATAATATTCAAAAGGAGTACAAAAACCATTGGTATCAGGTAGATTAACAATAGTTGCACCTGCCTCAATCACATTTTCAACCATTTTTGCTAAGAATAAATTATCGGCTCTACCCGCATCTTCAGCAAAAAATTGCACCTCCTCAATTTTATTAGAGGCATACCGCACCATTTTAAATGCTACAGCTAAAATATCATCTCTGGTACTATTAAATTTATTTTTAATATGAATATCCGAAGTCCCGATTCCAAGTTGTACTCTAGGACATACCGCATTTTTGAGCGCATTAACCGCAGTGTCAATATCTAGCTCACGGGCTCTGGCCAATGCGCACACTTTAGCATTTTTAATTAATTTTGAAACTTCCTGTACCGCCTTAAAATCTGCAGGAGAACTCACAGGGAAACCCGCTTCTATAATATCAACACCGAGAAATTCAAGCTGTTCGGCTATTTCTAGTTTTGATTGAAGAGTCAGCAAGCACCCAGGCCCCTGCTCACCATCACGGAGAGTGGTATCGAAAATATCTATTTTTTTCTTATTCATGATCTTTTGTTTTATCAAAAATAATGAGCGTTTTTATTTTGTTATATTTGAAAATAAAGCAATACTTATCTAATTATGCCAAAAGCTTACATATCAACACTAGATTGTACAAAAGTTATTGATGATGGAGATATTGAGATCCGGTATTTTGGTCAATTTAATACCTAAATACATCATCATGAAAAAGCACAGCTGATCTCCCCTGAAATGAGTGCTGTATATCTTTACTCAGAAAAGGGAAGTTTTTGTATTCCTGCCCGACACTATGCTTATGTTGACGCACATGTCAAACATAAATTAATATCAAGATCGCCCAATTTAAAACTCAAGACGATCTTTCTTGATTTGAATAAGGAAACGTATCCTATTGCTCATTGGGGAAATATCGCTATTTTCTCTCCATCAAACTTACTTGATCATCTTTTAGCATTTGGCGTACAACATTGGTCCGATAAAGAACTGAAAGAAGTTGGGCTAGCGTCTTTAAAAAAAATGTTAGCACATATATTGATCAGCCCCCTAAAACTTCATGCACAACCACCAAAGTCCGAATCACTCTTAAAAGTTGTTGAATATATTACCCAATCCATTAGTGAACAGATTACAATAGCATCCTTATCGCAACACGTAAATATTCCCGAGCGGACCTTGTCAAGACAATTTAAGAAAGAAACAGATATAACCATCTTTCAGTTTATAAAATTAAGCCGTATGCAGCTCGCATTAGAATTATTAGAAGACCAATCATTGCATATTAGTGAAATTGTTTACAAAATCGGTTACGACAGTATTCCCACTTTTTCAAACCTATTCAAAGAATTAATAGGAATCAGCCCTCAAAGATATAGACAAGGACTGCTCTAAGTCCAGAGTTTAATGCCCATTTAGGAAATAAAAATTATTCAAAAGATCAAAAAAATCAAACACATAGCAAATAGGAAAATAAAAAGGTATCTTTAAGCTTTATGGCATGATCTAAAATCAAAATAAGATCTAATATAGAGGACAAGAAAGCCACCATCATCATGTTTTGAAAATTAATAGGTTATTAACCTACAGTTCACACTGACGATGTATATTTAGACAAGTAAATTTACATAGCCTGTGGTTTAAAACATTTGAATTATGAAAACGATCACTCATTTATTTCAAAGGATGATATTTCGTCTCTTTCTTGTACAGTTTAGTTCATTCTATTCCCCTCTTAGATTCCATAAAAACTAGAAGATATAATAGAACATTTTTTTACTGCACCTGAAAATTTATACGAGTAAATGCCTTTAACTAAAAAATCCTTTGGTGAAGATTTTATCTGGGGTGTCTCAACCGCAGCTTACCAAATCGAAGGAGCACATAATCTAGATGGAAAAGGACTTTCCATATGGGACGTTTTTGTTCAGAAAAGAAATAAAATATTCAAAAACCATAGCGGAGATATAGCTTGCGATTTTTACAATCAATATACCCAAGATCTGTATTTGATGTACAGTTTAAATATTCGAAACTATAGATTTTCCATTTCATGGAGCCGCATAGTTCCAGAAGGTACCGGAACAATCAATCCATTAGGAATCGATTTTTACAATCGGCTTATCGACCTGTCTTTGGAGTTAGGTATTACGCCCTGGGTGACCTTATACCATTGGGACCTACCCCATGCCCTTGAAAAAAAAGGGGGCTGGCTCAACCGCGATGTTAAAGAATGGTTTGGCAATTACGTAGCAGTCTGTGTCAGATCATTTGGTGATCGGGTAAAAAACTGGATGGTGCTCAATGAACCTGCCGTATTTACCGCAGCAGGATATTTCTTTGGAGTACATGCCCCTGGAAAAAAAGGAATTGATTATTTCTTAGCCGCCGCACATCATGCCACTTTAGCACAGGCACATGGTGCCAGAATCATTAAATCGTTACAAAAAGACAGTTTTGTAGGCACGACCTTCTCATGCTCACATGTTGAACCGTTCTCCACGCGGGAAAAAGATATCCGTGCTGCACAACGAGCAGACGTACTATTGAATAGACTCTTTATAGAACCGTTACTAGGCAAGGGCTATCCGACTAGTGAAATCAAAATTCTAAAAAGAATCGAGAAGTACATCAAACAAAACGATGAACAAGATCTAAAATTTGACATGGATTTCATTGGTGTACAAAACTATACTCGAGAGATTATCCGCCATTCCTTATTTGTCCCCTACCTGCAAGCAAAAATTGTAAGTGCCAAGGATCGTAAAGTCTCCATGACAGCCATGAAATGGGAAGTCTATCCAGAGTCCATGTATCACATCCTTAAAAAATTTCATGCCTACGAAAATATGCCGCCTTTGATTATCACAGAAAATGGCGCTGCTTTTCCTGATCAAGTAGAAAATAACAGGGTAGATGATCCCAAAAGAGTACAGTATTTACAAGCGATTATTGAACAAGTATATCGAGCGAAACAAGAAGGTGTTCAAGTAAACGGTTATTTTGCATGGACTTTTCTCGATAACTTCGAATGGGCAGAGGGTTATGAACCACGATTTGGTTTGGTTTATGTTGACTTTGAAACGCAGCAACGCATTATTAAATCATCAGGACATTGGTATGCTGATTTTTTAAAATAGATAAACTAAAAACATCTCTTACAATTGATTGCTTTTTAAGAGATGTTTTTAGTTCAATTCGAAAACCTATGGCATGAAAGCCTGATTAAGAGCTATAAGTTTTGCTCCTCTTTACTCCGCAAAAAATTAGCCTCTGCGCTACTCGCATTTCAGCACTTCATCTGTTCATAAAAAGTGACGCAACAAGCAATCAATCACGTTCCGCAACATATGCAGACAAAGTATTTAAGTTATCAATAGCAGCTCCAATGGTATTATTGAAATAGACATATACTTCTTTTTTAGCGTCAAGCCAATCTTTAATGTAATAACTGTATTCTTGCAAAAATGCATCTTCGTAAGAACCTTTATAATTCCCATCAGGACCATGAAAACGAACATAGACAAATGGCATTACGGTATCCTGTAGGTGTATACCACGACCATGTTTATCATGTATCACAGAAGCAATTCCATAGTCCTCCAACAGTTGGTATGTTTCCTCCCGATACCACGACTCATGTCTAAATTCCACACACACCCTCCAACCATTACTTTGATCATTTTTCATGATCGTCTCCAACAAATGATTTACCTGAGTGTTGTAACTCAATGAAATTGATGGCGGCAATTGTACGAGCAGGCATCCCTTCTTGTCTCCAACCGCAGCAATGACATCCATAAATTGATGCACTTCCTGAGGATCAAAACTCAATCCTTTAGCATGCGTAATGCCACGCCATAATTTAAAGGTAAAGCGAAAATCGGCAGTCACTTCTTCCGACCACCGCTGTACAGTTTCCTGACGTGGTATTTTATAAAAAGAACTATTTACCTCCAAAGAATTGAAAAGGTGACTACAAACCGTAAGCCTGCTTTTACCCTGAAAACTCTCGGGATAAAAGTTTTTGTTTTTATACGGTAATAGAATACCGCTTGTTCCAGAATAATACCATGCATCCATAACTATAAAACAAGCAATATCACAATAAGTTGTCACAAGCTAAACAGATCCATATAAAAACAGCACAACCTCAATTAAAACTGGTATTTCAAAGTCATGAAAGGTAGTTTAAGAAAGCATTAATGAACTGCAAGATGTTCCATTACAATTTGATAGGCAGACTTCTTCTTCCAAGTCGCGATCAGCCAAGAGAGAAAACAAAGGTGGAAAATATCCTGATTAGCTTTTAAGAGCTGATGAACATCCTGTTGAAATGCTGGATGAAATACAACATCAGGCTTAATCAAATATTTTTCAACGAAACTCACAAACTTCAAGACCCTTTCTTCATGGGTGCTTGCAAGATATGCACTATACCTACGCTTAAAACTATTCAATCTCGACATAGCAAGATCCAGATGTTCAAACTGTGCATGGATCAAGATTTCCATTAGATTCTTTCGGATCGTCCAGAGCATACCCATTTTCTTTTCGTACCATTGATCTGTATGTTGAAACATGGCCAGCTGCCGCAGACAATTTTTATCCTGCCGCAAAGACAAGAACATGGTCAGACAGATCCTCAGATCTTCCACATCCTCCTGCTTATACTTTTGGGTTGCACCTGTCAACATGTGCTGCAACAGCAAAATAGCTTTTCCATCATTTCCTGTAAAATAAAGATTGAGTGCTGACATTAATTGTTGCCTTGCATAAAATTGAACGCTATAAACGCTTTTGCCATCCATGCAGAGTTGCATTTCTGCAATATATTTATCACTCTGAGCAAAATCTTTATTACGGAAATGAAAATTGGCTAAAAAATAGAGTACATAAAGATGATAAAACAACTGCTGCTCATTAGTTTTCGTTTGCTTCTTCAAAAAATGATGAATACGCTTGATATAGCGTTCTATAAAACGATAATCATGATAAATAGCGGCATACTCATTTGCAATAAAAAGAATCTGATAGATTGACTTATAAGTCATGAGATCACTGACAGCGATTTGATATTTACGAATAGTCGTCATCATCAGTGTTGTCAGATTAACAACTTTACCATTCAGATTCACATCCCGCAGTTCTTGCCGTAAGAAGGCATAAGCGAGATTTAATTTTGTCTCACGTTGCATATGCTGCTGATTAGTCACTAAACGGGCGGTCAACAGTTCAAGGTTTTCAGCAGCTGCACTATGTGCATATTGTATCTTCAGCAGCAAAACATCGTTCAATAGGTTATATTCCTCTAATTTTACGGCTAGCTGTTCTGCCTTTGCCAAAGACTTGAAAGCCGTTTTATCCAAATTGTTTTCCAATAAGTAACGGCTTACGACGATCAGACGCATCACTTCAGCAGATTGACTACTGTTCCTTTCAAATATTTTCTGTGAAAGAAACAATAGCAGGTTATCCTGCAGTCTCTTACGTAAAGCATGATAAGAATATCTATTTTTAGCTTTTTTATACAGCTTATCTAAACCATTTATATCATCAGTATTTATCAAATCAAATAAGATAATATTCCGGACATCATCTCGCTTATTTCTTTTTTGTAAAAATAACCTAAAAGCCTTTTTATCATCATCTAATAACAAATTTACCAATGCAGAAAGTGTATCCATACAATTTTAATTTGATAATAAATATACGCATCATTGACAACTTATATCGTCAGTATTTAACAATAATTCATTTGTGCAATACTCACTTACATCAGACATTTGCTATCAGTAAAACACTAAAAACTACAAATATGGAACCGCTAAAAAACAAAACTGAGGAGCATGCTCCACTTACAAAACATGATGAAAAAGTAAAAAACCCATTTAAACCCACAGGTGCTTTTATCGGTGCATCTTGGTTTGCCTTACTTACAGGGACAGTGGGATTCTGTATAGGTTTATGGAATGCCACGATGGAACTCAACGAAAAAGGATATTACTTCACCATCCTACTCTTTGGATTATTTGCCGTGATCTCGGTGCAAAAAAGTGTGAGAGATCGATCTGAAGGTATTGTCGTGACCGACCTTTATTATGGATTAAGTTGGTTTGCTACCATAGCTGCTATGATCCTACTCACTGTAGGTCTATGGAATGCAGATTTATTGCTTAGTGAAAAAGGATTTTATGCCATGTCATTTTGCTTAAGTATGTTTTCAGCTATTGCTGTTCAAAAAAATACCCGCGACGCCAAGATGTTTGAGGAAAACGAACTGTAACTTAGCGGTTGCCACCCGCAGAGTATTGCTCAGCAATCCTGCGGGTTTATGTCATCAACTCAGTAGATATTCATTAATTATTCATTATTTTAGCCTGTTCAAAAAATCGGACACAACATGAGATGTTAAAAAAAAGGAATACATCAACTGATAAATACTGCTAAATAAGGACTGATGATCAACTTACTGACAAACACAGCACGAACTGCCATCCTGATCTGGATCTGCACCTTCATCCAGATATATTGGTCCATGGGTGTACTGACAGATAACACATCAAGCGGATGTTTGGACTGTAGCTTCTTTCATGATGCTTTTTTCATTTCTTTATTTTCCACTCTGATTTTGACTGTTCTATTTGTACTGCTGGATCTCATCAAGAAAAATAGCGTCAAGGTCGCAGCAAAATGGATATTATTAATGGCTGGATGGTTTTTCTGGGATTACACGATTTTTGTGGATCGCGAATCTTCTTGGAGCACTTATGATTTAAAAGCCGAAATCTATTGTACGCTGTATACTTCGGTCATACCGATCATCATCTTATCGACCATTACACTAATCATTCTTCATGTTGATCTTGTGTTATCGAAATTAAAAAAGTAAAGACATATCATCTTATTGGCCTTTTCTGAACTTGTTTCTCCAGCTATAACAAGAACCAAACTCAATCACTTATCTTATTAGTAGCCAATATTCCCTAAACGGAATCAGTGCAACCCAAAAAACTCAGAAAAGGCGATACCTTTCAAAATTTTATCAGGTTATTTGATTGCGTTTACAAGCAAATTTATCTATGTTTGATTTTTCTAAAACAGCCCGATCGACAACCATCCAGATGGAAGTATCATCAAAAAGCCCGTACACATGAAAAGACTTTACATATGTTTCCTTTTTTCTTTACTCTGTTTTACCGCCCTTAACCCACTGTCGGCGCAAGAGATAGACTCCGTAGATGCAAAAGAACTCGGATTGAGCTCCCTATTAAACGGTATTAGACAACAGCAGATCAACGATTCCTTAGAGCGCGTGAAGCTTCAAAATGAGATTACCAATCTAAAGACTCAAAACAGCACTAAAAAAGAAAATCTCAAACAGCAATTGAATAATTTGGATGAAGAAAATCTCATCCGCAACCAACAGGCAAAGCTTAAAGTCGATTCCATTAAGAAAAATACCAAAGGCTATGCCGTTGCTCCTTTTCAGGATACCCTTTTTTACGTTTACAATAAACTAGGTTCATCTTTAGCAAAAGACCGTGCTGCCAACGTGGTCAATCGTATTCATAATCTGTACGAAGATGACTTTGTTCGTGTTGATTCCTTTAAGATAGAAAACAATGAAATCAGCTCCGATATTGTATACAAAGATTTGATCATTACTTCAATTACAGAACTCGATGCCCTATTGGAAGGGAAAAGCAAAGAAGAAGTAGCCAACCAATATTTAAAAAGCATTCAACAAGCCATTTCCCAAGAAAAAGAAGAAAACAGCATCACCAAAGTAATGATCCGTATCGGACTTATTATCCTCATTTTATTTGTATTTTATCTTTTAATTCTGTTGATCAACAGAATTAAAAATTACAGCATTCAACGGATCATGACCGAGCGTACCCAACGGATCAAGGATGTAAAAATTAAAAACTATGTCCTGATCAGTTCCGTTCAGAAAACACGCATACTCATCAGCAGCATCGACATGTTGCGCTGGATATTGATCGTTGTGATGGCTTTTATCATGCTACCTATTATATTCAGTGTATTTCCGTTTACACAAAGCTGGGCAAACAGTTTAATAGGCCTTTTCACCAAACCCTTAAAAAAAGCAATCTTAGCGATCTGGGCTTATATCCCCAATCTGATTACGGTATTTGTGATCCTATTTGTCATGCGCTATGCGGTACGTTTTGTGAAGTATATTTTCACTGAAATCGATAAAGGAAAATTAGAGATCAATGGTTTTCACCGAGAATTT
The DNA here is from genome assembly GCF_056711605.1 of Sphingobacterium sp. MAE. Taxonomy (NCBI): domain Bacteria; kingdom Pseudomonadati; phylum Bacteroidota; class Sphingobacteriia; order Sphingobacteriales; family Sphingobacteriaceae; genus Sphingobacterium; species Sphingobacterium sp. MAE. The sequence goes on from NZ_CM160044.1 coordinate 3,630,909, forward strand.
GCCATGCCCACTTTTACCATTGTCCGCTTTCTATTACAGGCTTTCACACTCGTTCTCATATTTCCCTATCTACCAGGATCAAACTCCGATATTTTCAAAGGTATATCGGTATTTATCGGGGTATTGTTTTCGTTAGGATCTTCATCTGCGATATCCAACATTATTGCCGGTCTTGTTATCACTTACATGAGACCCTTCCGCATAGGAGATCGAATCACCATAGCCGATAAAACAGGAGTCGTCATTGAAAAGTCTCCACTAGTAACACGGCTTCGAACCATTAAAAACGAAGAAATTACAATCCCTAATTCATCTATATTATCGGGCAACACGGTTAACTATTCCACTTTTTCAGATCAAGGTATTTGCTTTCAAGTCGAATTATCTGTGGGATATGAAGAACCCTGGGAGCGGATCCATGAGCTATTACTGAGTATACCACCCCGCGTCGCTCGAGTCAATACAACCCCAGCTCCTTTTGTATTACAAAAGAAATTAGATGATTTTTATGTATTATATGAATTGAATGTCTACATCACCCAATCTGGGGAAATTGAGCTCGCCAAATCTGAAATATTTCAGTTGATCCTGAACGATTTCCTAGCTGCTGGTATTGAAATGAACGCCCCTCATATTTACAGTAAAGTAGACTTTGTACCACAATTTAAAGGTGGAATTGATCAGATCTAGCTAATCCATAAGCAAAATAGCATGAGATACGGCCAGTAAAAAACATAACGGACTATAGAAAAAAGTATCTTTCTGAGCGAAAACAGATTGTCGGAACCTTTTGGTAATACCGACATATTTAAAATCACCAATAAAACGGATCAGAAAGATACCAGCAATACCCCACATGGCATAATTTATATAAGAAAGCCCTATAGGCGATTCAATCATTCCTCCAAAAATCAAGTTGGTGACCGCAAACATAAACAATCCTGCGGCTACGACAAAAGTACCAAAACGACTGGGAGTAAAGACGCGCTTCCCATTCAACTTGGTTGGAATTGTTGCTGCGATACCCACTTGGCCATTACAGACCCAATATAAATGCATCAATGCCAGAAATAAGAAAATAACACTATTCGCTATTGATAATATGTAATCCATCCGTTCATTTTTATTTTAATTCAATAATAGGTATACTTAAAACAAGATCAAAGATTCTCCATCGCAATCATCGGTCACTTCGGGTAAAACGACAGCTTTGTGACAATCATTCAGATATGTCACCTTTCTGGGGTATTTACTGACATATGAATTGATCAGCTGCATCATATAATGATTACCATAATAACGCTTTAAACTCGAGCGGATATCTTCCATTGAGGCTAGCTGTGCATCGTGATCGAGATAACCCATGGCGTAAAAATTACCCTGTTCCACCCAGACGTAACTCTTTTCATCCAACGTTCTACCTTTGTCCACGATTACAAAAGTCTGCTGCTGACCCAAAAGATGATCGACCGCCAAATCAACTTGCGCATTATGCGCTTCGATATTAGGAAGAGAGACATCAGTCTCTTTAATTCTATTGGCGTACGGCGTATCAGATGCCGCAAACATACACATGCGCGGATCCAATTCAAAGTTGATCATCAACTGGCGTAAGACATGAATTCCTTCATATTCCACATTAAAGGTTTGCAAACATGGACAATGCTTTTTCAATTTCCCGACAGCAAGGTAGTGATATCCATTTTGTGCTTCATATCTAAACAAACCAAATTTTGGTTCAAAACGTTTTAAAGCACGATTATACGCCGGCCATAGCCTTTTTATTTCAGTACATTCGAGCAATAAGGCCATCAATTCGGTCGCACAGACTTCAAAAGTGATATGGTAAATTTCCTTTAAGAAATGTTGTCTTTGCTTATGGATACTATGTCCTGTAAAATGAGAAGCGACACGTTTTTTAAGATGAACTGCCTTTCCTACATAAATGACCTTACCCTGCTGATTCAAAAAATAATAAACCCCGGGCTCTGCTGGAAGCGCTTCAAAATCCTCGATAGCAAGATTAGGAGGAAAACGTTGGTACGTTGAAGTTTTTTTCAGCATCTCCTCCAGCACTCTTTCATGGTCTGATTCTAGAAGAGATGCAAATAATAAAGCAGTTGCTTCAGCATCACCACCAGCACGGTGACGATTGGAAATTGGAATGCCTAAATCATCACACAGCTTGCCTAAACTGTAGGATGGAAAACCAGGTTTGATTTTTCGGCTCAACCTGACAGTACACAATTTTCTAGCCCCCCATTTAAAACCCTCCTCTTCCAATTGATGACGAATAAAGGAGTAATCAAAATTGACATTATGAGCAACAAATATGCGCCCCTCAAGCAGATCAAATACGTGCTGGGCAATATCACCAAATACCGGAGCATTTGCGACCAGATCATTATCAATACCCGTCAATGCAAAAATCGCCAGTGGAATATCCTGCTCAGGATTGATCAATGATTCCCAACGCTCGACAACATGATGACCATCGTGTATCAAAATAGCAATTTCTGTCATTCGGCTACTTCGCGCATGTCCGCCCGTAGTTTCGATATCGACAATGGCGTATTCCATATTTTTAAATTTATTCACCTTCATCCAATTAAATGAGTTGACACGGTATGAATCCCCTATTATTCCACTATAAGAAAGAGATCTCCTTCAACGCATCTCTCTACCTTATAACGCTAAACCCAATCCAATATTTCTCAATATTTTACACTATATTTGTTTCCATTAGAAACAATCATATGTTTCTAATAATAACAAATGAAAGATAAAGAACCAAAAATATTTTTCACTAATAACCTCAAGTTCCTTCGTGAGCGTAAAAAAGTGAGTCAGACGGTACTTGCAGATGCCATCAATGTAACGCGCACCAAACTTGCGCTGATCGAAATTGGAAAAACCAAGGCGATGGAACCGCATTTCCTATTGTCCATATCCAATTATTTTAAGATCAGCTTAGATACCTTATTGACGGTCGATATCAGTAAACTTGGAGAATTGAAAATTCGCGATCTACAGGCCGGAAATGATATCTATATCAAAGGTGGAAATTTACGAGTACTTGCCATCACTGTCGACAAGACGGATCATGAAAATGCAGATTACGTACCCTTACAAGGAAAGGCAGGATATATCACAGGAGGATATGCAGACCCGCTCTATCTAGCTGAACTTCCAAAATATCAGATCCCAAATCTTCCTAAACATCGCACCTATCGCACCTTTCCCATCCATGGGGATTCCATGTTGCCTTTTCCACAAAAAATGGATGTCACGGGTAAGTTTATCGAAAACTGGGATCAGGTTAAGCCCGAAACATTGGCCGTCGTCGTCCTCAAGGGGCAAGATATTGTCTTCAAATCCATCAGCATACTCGAAGGCGGCTTTTTACAGTGTCGATCATTAAATCAGATTTACGAAGTCTTTTCCATCCCCTTTGAACAGGTATTAGAAGTATGGGAATTCCATAGCTATCACACTACATCCTTGCCAGAAACACCAACAGTCATAGAATCCGTGCTGCAAAGTTTAGAAGAAATTAAAGATCTCATCACCAATAAGAATTAAAGAAAAATACGGGTTCAGATACAAAATCTGACTTCACCCGAAAAGTTAAACAACGTTCATTTTTAATTTAGATGGATATGCCCGATATTTTATCGGGCATATCCATCTAAATTGCACTTTCGGCATTACGTTTTTTTAGACCATACCAATTCAACTGCTTCTGTGATGCCTTGCATCGTTATACTGTGCAACATTACAAATAGCAAGGATCAATGTGATATAAATTTAGGGTGAATTAAATTTTCAATTGAATAGATTTCTTCCCATTTCGCCTGCGTGATCAACTTCCGTTCGATCACCACGATTTCATAGATGGACTTTCCTGTTTTCAAGGCCTCTTTCGCGATCAAAGAACATTCTTCGTAACCTAAGATCGGATTTAATTGCGTGACAATTCCTATACTTTGCATCACCAGATTTTTACTATGCTCCACATTCGCCGTGATTCCGACCACACATTTATCCTTCAATGTACGGCAAGCCTTAGTCAAATACTGTAAAGACGTAAACAGCGCCATCCCTATTACAGGTTCCATCACATTTAGTTGCAATTGCCCAGCCTCTGCTGCCATCGTCACGGTAAGATCAGCACCTATCACATAATAGCAAGTCTGATTCATCACTTCGGGGATCACAGGATTAACCTTTCCAGGCATGATGGAAGAACCTGGCTGCATAGCAGGTAAGTTGATTTCATTGAGACCACATCGCGGTCCGCTACTCAGCAAACGGAGGTCATTGCATATTTTACTCAATTTTATGGCATTTCGCTTCAGGGTGCCACTCAATTGCACCAGTGCTCCCGTGTCATAGGTCGCCTCTATTAAATCGGCAGCAAGGGTCACCGGTACCTCACTGATCTCTGCCAGATACTTGACACAAAGTTGCGCATAACCTTCAGGAGCATTTACACCCGTACCGATGGCCGTAGCTCCCATATTCACTTCCGTGATCAACAGTGAAGCTTCCCGCATGCGCAAAACATCTTCACCTAAAGTCGTTGCAAAAGCATTAAATTCTTGACCAAGAGTCATTGGAACTGCATCCTGCAATTGCGTACGTCCCATTTTTAAAATGCCATCAAATTCTCTTCCTTTATCAAAAAAAGCCGCTTGCAATTCTTCCAAAGCAACAGAAAAGGAGGCAATTTTTAAGTATACCGCAATTCGAAAAGCAGTAGGATAAGCATCATTGGTACTCTGTGATAAATTGACATCGTTGTTGGGATGCAAGTAAATATATTCTCCCTTTTTATGCCCCAAGTATTCCAGTCCTAGATTAGCAATCACTTCATTGGCATTCATATTGGTAGAAGTACCTGCTCCCCCCTGTATCAGATCACTGATAAACTGATCCGTAAATTCACCTGCGATCAAACGGTCACAAGCATAAGCGATCGCTTCCGCTTTTTTGGGATCCAAAATTCCCAGATCCCGGTTTGCCAAAGCCGCCGCCTTCTTTACATAACCAAATGCCTTGATAAAAAGAGGTTCACTACCGATTGGGATTCCGGTAATATCGAAATTCTCCTTGGCGCGCAATGTCTGTACACCATAATAGCAATCGTTGCTAATTTCCTTTTCTCCTAAAAAATCATGTTCAATTCGAGATGATGTCATCATATATTGTATTTTTTATATTAAATCGCAGATTCACGGATTAGAAATAGAGCCGTTTCCCTCTTAGTTGTGTATTTAGCTACCATTTCTGTTTCAGATATCTAATCCATAGAGTCGTACAGGTAGCAGTGCTTCGATCGAGCACTGCTACTTTTGTAAAACCCTTGTGTAGCACAAAATGTTTTATGAAAATCAAAATTATAAAGCATATACCTGATGCAAACCAGATTAATCAAAAGTAGCCCGATGTCAACCACAAAAACAAACTTTTCAGTTGAGCAGCTAAGGTCTATTACGCGTATTCATTTCCCTTAATCAGAGTAAAAAATCACTCTTAGATTATCCATCCATTCTAACAATACTCTGATATCCATATGGCAAAGAAAAATGCCACAGCATTGTCAACAAATACTTCAAATAAATATTTTTTTATATTGCACACAATATAATTGCAGATAACTTGTTATATTTGTAGCGCAAACAAAAATGATATGAAAGATCTTTTAAAGTTGGACAACCAGCTCTGTTTTCCGCTCTATGCATTGAGTCGTGAAATCATACAGCGTTACCGCCCTCATCTTGATGAGATCGGACTCACCTATCCACAATACCTTGTATTGATGGTGCTGTGGGAAAATGATAAGCAGACAGTCAACCAGATCGGACACAAATTATTGTTGGATAGTGGTACACTGACTCCCTTACTAAAGCGTCTGGAGCAAAAGGAGATTGTCCTGAGACAACGCAGTACGGTAGATGAGCGAGTCGTTGAAATTTCCTTAACAACTATAGGGATTGAGTTAAAGAAAAAAGCAAAATGCATCCCAGAGAAATTAATTCAAGAACTGGAAATAACACAAGAAGAAATTGACTCTATACGCAGCATAGCGGACAAAATATTAAAATTAAAATAACAACAAGTAGTAAAAGCCTGAATCGTTGATTGTGACTCCATGCCCATCAACATCTACGGAAAAAACATCTTTTCCACAGATCAAAAACAATTGGAGTCGCATTTCAGATTAGGGTTAACACCTTTTAAAATTAAAAACAATGACATTAATAGCAGATCTACAGTGGCGTCATGCTGCAAAAGCATATGACCCGACCAAAAAAGTAAGTAAAGAGGATATCGAAAAAATTGTAGAAGCAGCCCGTTTAGCACCAACATCATCGGGACTTCAGCCTTTTCGAATAATAGTTGTCGAAAACCAAGAAATACGTGAGCAATTAATGGCTGGAGCATTAAATCCAGAATGTATGCGCGACTGTTCACATGTACTGGTATTCGCCGCTTGGGATCAATATACAGATGAGCGTATCGATAGCATTTACAACCGTACTACCGAAGAGCGGGATCTACCAGCTGGACGTTTCAATAGCTATACCGACATGATCAAAAAGCTATATGCTTCACAAACTGCAGAAGAACATTTTATACACACTTCAAAGCAGTCTTATATTGGACTGGGTCTTGCCTTGGCACAAGCTGCTGAATTGCGAGTAGACAGCACTCCAGCAGAAGGTTTTGACAACCAAGTGATCGATAAAGTACTTGACTTAGCTAGTCTAGGTTTAAAAAGTGTATCATTGATGTATGTTGGATACCGAGACGAAGAAAAAGATTGGTTAGCACCCATGAAAAAAGTAAGAAATCCATTAGAAGAATTTGCAATTTATAGATAATATCTCACGTTGCAGGTAAACGAATGACAGTCTTTGACCGTTAATCGACTACTGCAACCCCGATAAATTAAAGGGTCTAACGTTTCAATTGCGCCGATAAAGTAAAACATTTATTAAGAGCAGTTCGTTACGCTAGACCCTTGTTGTTCAATGATGACTTGATTGAGAAATTGAGAACCAACGTTATTGTTATATGTAGTTATCTTCCGCAAGTGGATCAGTTTGATTATTTTTCGTGTAAAATTGCTGTCATTTCCAAGCTCAACATTGGAAAGGAAAGAAAACATCTTTTAGCTTTATTGTTCTTATTAAAAATTCTCATATTAGGGATCAAATCATGGAAAAACAAGTAAACGCAGATGAATTTGTAGAACGTTTTATGTTTGGTAGTTTAGACCACCTCAAATATATGCGTTCACCGGTAAAGATCTTTCGACTTAGCGAAATTGCACCCTATATTAAATTTCCAACTCCCCCCATTTTTCTAGGTTACAATTTACTAGTACACATTACCGAAGGCTATTTCAAGCACCAGATTGGTCCGAAGGAATATGTTGTCCAAGCGCCTGCTATCCTAATGAGTAACTATGGAAATATATCGGTGATCAAATCGGTAGACAAATCTGCCAAAGGACACTGTATATTGGTCAATGATGCCGCGATGACTTCCATATTCCGAGAGCAAGAAATCTTAAATATTTTTAATATTTCACCGTTGCATAACCTTTCCGCGGAGGATGATCATGACCTGCATCAACTCTTTAGGCTCCTTTACAAAGAACTTCACACCGCATCGCCGTATAAAGAGTTGTTTGAGAGTCTTTTAAAATCGGCATTATTAAAGATTATCAAGCTTTCTGCCACCAACAAGATGCTCAATCGTAGTCAAGAGATTGCCATGATGTTTAAACAGCTTGTCCACAAAAATTTTTTAAAACAGAAGGAGATTGGATTTTATGCCGATAAGCTCGCCGTATCCCCTAATTACTTAAACAGGTGTGTATCCACCGTATTTAAAAAATCATCCAAAGAGCTTATTCTAGAAGTATTGGTCATGCATAGCCAGTTGCTGCTATTCGAATCAACAAAAAGCATAGCCGACATTTGTTACGAATTAGACTTCTCCGATCCGTCCTATTTTTCGCGAATCTTTAAGAAAATTGTAGGCATGTCGCCAACCTCTTATCGAAATGAATCCAAATAGATTTTATTGACATATGCACGATTTGTCCTATTATTTATACTAAACAATACACATGGGTTACGTTTTTAGGCTTATTTTTGTAGAAAGCGATGGTCGATATGCAGTCAGTTTTCAACAAAATTTATGCTACTCCCCAAAAAAAATATTTTTTGGATTCAGGAATTTCGTTACCTTACCTATGTTCTTACTTTTCATCTGAAAATTTAAGAGACGGTGAACAACTAGCGTTTCTGCATATGCCCTTTCGTAATTGTTCATCATTTAATTCTATATTTCAAGATGCTTAACTTTTTAGAACAATCAACCATGACCCAAGATTTCGATATTTTCATATCCACTTTTAAGGAAAGATTATCCAGTCTATTTAATCACGAATACGATTACAATAAGCTAAGTCTATCGCGCGATTTGCCACCTGATTTTTTGAGCAAGATCATGGATATGACTCCCCTTTCGGTTGCTATTCCAGAAATCCATGGTGGCCGTGGTGTTCACGTAAAAGAATGTTTAGGTGTTCTTGCAGCTGCATCCTATGAGTCGTTATCCCTATCGCTCATATTTGGTATCAATATCGCTTTATTCCTTGAACCACTAGCAAAATATGGTAATCTTTCTGTTCAGGAAAAAGTATTCAAGCGATTTTTGGAAGATAAGGCAATGGGTGGTCTAATGATCACAGAGCCTGACTTTGGTAGTGATGCGCTCAATATGCGTACCTCTTACGTACAACAAGATGATGCTTACCATATTCAAGGACAAAAGCATTGGCAAGGCCTGACGGGAGCCGCTGACTATTGGTTGGTTACCGCACGCAAGAAAAATGAAAATGGCGAACTGACGCGCGACATCGATTTCTTCTTAACCGAAGACGCACTTGAAGAACAAAAGATTATCGTCGAAAAACGTTACAATAGTTTAGGTCTGTATGCCATTCCTTATGGGCTGAATCATATTGATATCCAAGTCCCATCGGCACAGCGTTTAACGCCAGAAAGTACCGGTATCAAATTAATGTTGGATACGTTGCACCGTAGTAGGCTTCAGTTCCCAGGCATGGGTATGGGTTTTATCAAGCGTATGCTGGACGAAGCGATGCAGCACTGTCAGGAAAGACGCGTGACAGGTATGCGTTTAAATGAAATGGATACTGTAAAATTCCAATTATCACGTTTACAAGCAGCGTTCACACTCTGTTCGGCCATGTGTGCGTACAGTACCTCCGTCAGTTCAATCAGTCATGACCTTTCCAGCCATGGAGTTGATGCCAATAGCGTAAAAGCATTTGTGACCGATTTGATGCAAGAATCATCACAAATATGTTTGCAGTTGTCAGGAGCAAATGGATATCGATTAGACCACATTGCTGGTCGAGGCGTCGTAGACAGCAGACCTTTCCAGATTTTTGAAGGATCCAATGAAATGCTATACACGCAGATTGCAGAAGCCATCGCAAAATTAATGCGAAAAGGAAAAGAGAATAACCTGTTGTCCTTCTTAAAACAATATAAAGGAACAGTATTAGCTGCGCCATTCTTTTCCGAAATCTTAAACTTCAATCTTCCGGATCAACCCAAACAACGCGAAATGATGACCATAGGAAGGATCATATCACGTGTCGTTTGTTTTCAATACGTTTTATTGATAAACAATGCCGGATTTAACGATAAGATGACAGAGATCACCCGCCAGCATATCCATATGGATATATCGATGTTTGTCGGACAGTTAAACAGCAACAATACGGCAGATCCATTAATGGATTATGAAGAAAATGCCGATTGGATGAAGTTCACATCGCTATAATTTTAACGTATTTATATTTCAATGGCTGCAAAATAATCCGAACTATTTTGCAGCCATTTGCATTCCAGCACATCGAGTAGCGATCGCCATAACATACAGATCCTTTGATACGATAATCTATCTACTTGTCTTAAAAATAAGAATTTTATAAAAAGATTTAATTTGATAAGATAAGATAAAAAAGTGATGACGACACTATTTAAAAAATAGCTATTATTAAAGCTTAAAGGCATTAAATCAGTTGTTTTTAAACTCTAACATGTATAATAAAAAAATTAAATAGAAATAATTTCAAATTTTCCGGTTTCCCGTAAAATCCCTTGTAAGGGAAATTTTATCTTTGTTATATTCACATTTGAGGTAGATGGGAATTTTTATTTACACAGTTTTCAACTGACTATGGCTTTCCCCAAAAAAGTGATAGTTGCTGCAAACACATTGATTAATCGGTTAGTTGGTTTATCAAGAAAAAGGGTTAGCATACAGATCGTAGGCTGACCCTTTTTCAATTTAAAGATACATTTCACATAAATACAACATCAAAATAGGATATATCGCAGTCATTTGCTTAAATTTAAACAGGATATAAAAAGAGAATAAGCGTTTCTTTTTCATTACCATTAAAAAACTCCTGTTTATGTTGAAAAAAATTATTTTGGCTGGCCTTTTTACGTGCAGCATTCATTTTTTAGCCCTTTCCCAATCTCATGAACTCCGATTAGGTATTAACGCTGGTTTTTCCAATTTCACAGGATCCGGCAGTGCAGCCCTCAGTAGCTTGAATGGCACAGACAAACAAAGTTATTACACCAACAATCCATTTGGCAAAAAATATGGAATCAATATTGGTGGCGCCATTAATTATCGCTATGTATTTAGCAGTAATTTTCTATTAGGTATCGAAGGATCTTTGGAACGTTTACAAACTAAAATAAATTTAGAGGGCAACGACTTTTTAAACAATAGCCGCGGCATGACCAAATTAAATCAGCAATTTTTAAATTTCAACCCTTTCTTTGGTTATCGCGTGCTTTTCGAGCCGATGACGATGGATATCCAATTGGGTGTAGATCTGGCCAAAACAATGAGCATAAAAGAAAAAGGAAGCGTCGAAGATAAACAAGGTAATATAACAGAATTTGAGCACGACAGAGGTACTGATTTAATGAAAGTAGACGTCAGACCCCGATTGCAATTTAATGTCAATTACGATCGCTATACCGTATTCACAGGATACTCTTGGGGTACCAAAGATTATACATCCGGCATGGATGGTAGGTCAGCCCAACCAGCCCGATTGAATGTCTTTCGATTTGGTATCCAATATCAATTGATCAAACCATCGATCCGTTAATCCAGATCAAACAAACTTTTTAATACCCATATAAAATCCTCCATGCTATTCAAAGAGATGGAGAATTTTGTATGGGCATACGTTCCATCCATTAGATCAGCCCGATATCTTTCGAATAAGCAATAAGCTGTTCATTTTTTGAAAACTCCAATACTTCTTTCATCAAGCTGAGACGCTTCTCCACACTGCTCAATCCCGAAGGTTTGACTTGTTGCTGTTGCAAATAAAATGGGATTTCTTTTTGGCGAACACCTTGTGACAATAGCGAAATAATATGGATATCCAGTGTACTAAATTCGTGAGAATTCTTTTCGCGAATCGACTGTTTAATTTCAGGAGATTGATACGATTTATCCTGCTGTGCAGCATGTAGTGCCTCCTTGAGATATTGTGCATCTCGTCGTGCTTTACGTACATAGCCATTAATCGCTCGATTTTTAAACAGTTCATCGATGACCGCAGTGCGGCTTTCAGCAGACAAAACAATGATTTTCAAACTAGGCTGTAAAAGTTTGACCGCCTGAATGAGTTCAATACCACCTGTTAAACGTTGCGGATTGTGATCCGCTTCAAAAATAAGATCCGTGATCAACAGATCATAAGGTTCACCATCTCTTAATGCGTTTTTAATCCAAGTCCATGCATCATCACAATAATAAACATATTTAGCCTCTTGAATCCCAAGTTCTTGGAGAGTTTTTTGAACCGAAATATTAGCTATTTCATGATCTTCGGCTATGAGTACTTTTTTAAACATACATTTTACATCTTTTATAGAATAGGGATCGAAATTTCAATTTTTAATCCCTTTTCTGCTTGAGTTACAAAGGTAATCTTGCCATTTAAATTGAAAATACGGTTTCCCGTACTGGTGAGACCGTTGCCTTTGACCTGCGAATCGGACATCCCAATTCCATTATCGCTGTAAAAAACACGTAATAAATCATTGTCCCAATCAAAGCGTATGACCACATTTGTTGCTTGACTATGTTTGCGCATGTTCACCATCAATTCCTGCAAGACATGATGGATCTGTTCTTTGGTATCGACATCGATGCGTCCCCATTTTTCAGCATCATTACCCGCAATAATCACCTTTCGGTTTTCGGTCACAAAAGACTTTAGCAATTCAGCGATTTGGGTATGATCATCCTGTTGTTCTGGTTTCTTTACTTCGGTTTCGTACGAAATATCACGTGATTTCTCATACATCATTTCCAATCGGTCGAGTATACCATCCCGATCGATATCCTCCCTATTTTCAATCTCCGTCATAACCCGATACAATCCATTGGCCACCACATCATGAATTTTTCTGGAGATATTAAGCTGATTTTCCTTGATTCTATTTTGAGCTTCCAGTTGAAGACGCTCTTTACGTCTTTTGTACCACAATGCTCCTCCCACAACTAACAGGACACATAACATAGAAACAGCACCGATCCACATGCGCTGGCGGCTGATATTATAAGCTTTCTCGGCATTATCTTTTTGAAGGCTTAGATTATCAGCTTTATTCTTTTCCACTTCATAACGAATCATGGTAAACTGATTTTTCGCAGCAAGACGTGTCTTTTGTATACTATCGTTTAAGGTATTATAAATCTCAAAATAATATTTCGAAGAATCGTTGGGACTTAACTTAATTAGCTTTTTTAACGCCCTAATTTGATCATCGGGACTTTTTATTTTTTTAGAGATATCATACCTTTTTTTTGCAAAGATAAGAGCTGAATCAGGTTTTTCTTTTTCGTAATAATCAGTAATAAAAGCTAGACTTGCATTTTGACCCCAAAAATCCTTTTCTTTTTCTCTGATTTTCAGCGAGATGAAAAATTCGTGAATAGCTGGATAAGTTGGATCTTGCTGCCATTTAATACGCGCAAGATTTGCTAGTACACGTGCATATTCAGCAGGGTTTTTATGCGTTCCCCTTATAATGTCAGTATAGATTTTTTGAGCTTCTTCTAATTTTTTATTATTGAGAAGACTAAATGCTAAATTATTACGATAAACCAATGTGTTTTGCGGATCATCCGAATATTTAATTGCCTGTTCATAAAATAAAATAGCACGTGGATAATCTCTCAGGTCATCTGTAGCCAGGCCAAGGGCATTATAATTCATGCTCAAGAAAGAATGATGTTCAGTTTTGTGTTCGTCAAGAAAAGGGATTGCCTGCAGTGCAGTTTCCTGAGAACCAAAATAATCACCTTGTTCCTGCTGGGTAATAGCCATATTGATCAAGCATTTTGCAACATGTAAACTATCACCCTGTTCTAAAAAAACCTGTTTTGCGGCATTAAAATAATAAAAAGAACTATCTGCATGTCCATTCTCTAAATGCTCAAAAGCTTTATCATAAGCAGGGTTATCAATAGGCATCTCCTTTTGAAGAGGTTCTTGCCTACAAGAAATAAAAATGACGAAGTATAAATATAAACTAAAGCGTTTCAACAAGGTAGCTATTTTGCTCTAAAATATCGAAATTTTACTGGAAAAACAACCCATGCCTAAAAAACAAAATAAGGCAACATTTGGTTGCCTTATTTTCACTTATAATGACACCTCTTACTTACCAGGACGAATTGGTCCTTTTACACCTCCATCACCGTCAGTGGCAGTGTCTTCCGTTTGTATACTGTACATCGTTTGGTCGTTACTTGTATTGCTATTGGAAGGATTTCCAAATAAAAGTGCTAAAATGAAATACCACATGTTTCAAAAAATTAAAAGTCAAAAACCTGGTAGTCCCGCGAGCTTCGTGCTCGGGGTTACTACAATGTTTTCAGAAGGCCTTCTGAATTTTTCGGGAAGTCTGTGAGTGGCTATCGCGGGAGCTTATAACTGCTTCCCAAACCGGTTAAAAACTACCGCGATAGTTACTCGTTCAAAATCTATTCGTCACTTTCCTGGAAAGGACTAGTTGATTGATCAACTGATTTCGAAATCAAATTTATAGCACTTAAAATTCTAACTATCAGACAATTCCAATATTTCCACATATTCCGCAACTATTCCAAAAATTCCGATTATTCCATGTGTAAAAAGCTCATAAATGATCTTGAATTTTACGGAAAACCGTAAAATCAGACCATATCGTTGGTTTAATTTTGAACAATGTTTGAATTTGAAGAATTTAAAAAAGAGGTTATTGGAACCTATAGAGACATGCTATTGCGACATGAATTGGATACTCGATTAGAGCATCCGACGCCAGGCAATTTGAGAAATTTAAGCCTCAAATTGTATGCAAATGGATTGTCGAAAGAAGATATCCAAGTATTTCAAGATTTCTTTAATCCTACGAATAAGTATGCTGATCTTGAAACGGGCATTCGTCGTTTTGAATTGGATAAATTGAAGCCACTTAAGAACTTTATGATGGCCAAGACAAGCAATCCAGATGAAAATATTGTCAAACTATTGGCTATACTGATCCAATTTTCGTCAAGACCATTTCATAAATGGCGTCAATTACGTCATCAAAAAAAAACAGTTCTTCCAAAAGATCTAGAACATATAGAAAACCAGAATATTACAATTAAAACAGAGGGAAAATATGAAGGAATAGGGTGTCAACAAGTTGGTATGAAGGAGAGTGGAATGGTCGGAATCGACAATCGTATAGATGAGAATCAGGACATTCAACAACATCTTGATGAAAAACAGAGTAAAGAAGGAGCAGGCAACAAGAGTAAAGAAAAGGGCATTCAAGATAGCCTAATCCAAAATTCCAATTTTAAAAATCAACATTCCAAAACACACTTTAAAAATAGATATAGAGGAGAAGAAATCTTTGCCGAAATAAAGAAAGAAAAAAGGTTAGAAAATAGATGGACTGGAATACAGCAACATGTATTATATACAAAAAAGGAAGGATCGAACAAAAATAGTAGCTCTGGTCTTCATCAAAAAAAGACACGATCATCATCCAACATATATCCAAAAGAAGATTGGATATTCCCTCAGGATAGTTTCTTCATGATCAGAACCCCTATTGCAACAAAGGAAAAAAAAAGTAATACCATAAGTCTTAATTTCCAATGGAAACATCTTTGTTATCTATTGGGATTTACATTATGTATGATTTTACTATGCATAACCACATATTTTTTAACATCAAGGCTGCGCATGTGTTGGATTGAAGTCCAGTATGTGACTTCTGACTATCCCTATTATGATAAGCAACAAGAAATTCCTTTCCTTGACCAAGGTCAATTCAGTTATTTTAAAAAAATAATAGCACCTCCCCAGACCTCAGCTACAACTGGTAGCAATCGGATTTCAGATCCTAAATCGACGGCTAGTATTATAGCAGGCCATTCAACAGCTCTCCCTCCCATAGCAGTACAGGACTCGATAAAACCGACACCCCATTATGTCATCTTACTCTATGCCGATGAAAATCATACAGAAGCAAGTATCCGAAAAAAGTTCAGAAGTGATCCATCAACATTATTAAATAAGTAAAGCCACATTTCTCAACGTGACTTTACCAAACATATATGATTAATTTAACAGTAAACTAGCCGATTTCAAACCGGCATAAAAATGAATAGACCGATTTGTGCAACTGAAATTTTGGTCATGATCAGATATCTTTCCTGTTGTCATTGGAGTCGATATCGATCAGTTTATTATACGGATCAATACCTACCTGAGCAGGCAATCCATCGACCACCAGTGTAACCTTATTATTGATCTGATCAATCTTATGTTTCCTCAGATACAATTCAGGAGACGGATTTCCTCCCTGCTTTTTCGCTTTCGAAAAAACTCCGATCTCGATATAATCGCTTAGTGGCAAAGACTGTACGGTCTCTTGATCTGATTTTTTAAATGAGATGGATTTGATTCCTGGGTCATGATAACTTTTCTTTCCATTCTCATCCACACGATATTTGGCAACCTCAAATTCAATATCGACCTGATACTTACCATTTTTCATTTTTTTAGCAGTAACTTTTTCAACCTTATTATTATATAAAGTGATGGTCTCAAACATATCTTTAATCAAGTACTGCAATGAATCGGGGGTCACTTGTTTAAAATGCTCCACAAACTCCAATGATGTTGTATAGGGTGGGTTTTGAAAAGTCGTATGTTCCAGATAGGTTTTAGCAGTCTTATTGAAAACATCCTCACCCAGATAATCACTTAAAGCATACAGCACCAAGGAACCCTTCTGGTAATGGATATACATTTGATTTTCATTGAACATGAGCGGCCTCTCGCCCAATTTCTCAGCGCTTCGCCCTGTTAGATAACCGTCCAATGCATCTTTCAGAAATTTGCGCATCTGTCCCTTACCATAACGTTTTTCCAACACTTTCAACGACGAATACTCCGACATGCTTTCCGATAGCAATGTAGCTCCCTGTACATTCGCACCTACAACTTGATGTGCCCACCATTGATGTGCGATCTCATGCGCGGTTACCGCATAAGGATAATCTACCGCATCTTGGTTTTTCTCCTTTACATCGGCGATAAACCCGATTGCTTCAGAAAAAGGAATGGTATTGGCAAATGACTGCGCAAAGGTTCCATCGGTACGTGGAAATTCGACAATACGCAACTGACGATGCGGATAAGCACTGTATTCTTGGCTATAATAAGCCAGAGATGCCTTACTGGATGCCATCATGCGGTCCAGATTAAACGTATGTCCTTTATGATAATACACTTCCAGATTCACGCCATTCCAGTTGCCTTTCTTTACTTCATATCGCGCAGAATTAAAGGCGTAGAAATTGAGAATTTCCGTATCCATCTTGTAGTGATAATATTTACGTCCATCCTTTTCCCATTCCTTAGTCAGGTAACCCGGTGCGATGGCCAACTGATCCAAATCCGTACTCACGATAGCCTCAAAACGAATCCAATCGGCATCATTCGAAATATAATTATTTTGCAACGCTTTCTGATCTGTTGGTGGTGCCATCCGATTTCGATGGGGCAGTCCGTATTTCTTTCGGATATCGTTCTCGACCAATTCCCCTCTATCCAAATATCCAATATTCGGGAATTGCATATTGTTGATAAAAGTACCATTGCCTTTGACTGGAGATCGTTCATTCACCCAAGTATTGAGCGGACTTTGGGTACTGAAATTCAAAGTAATGGAATCACCTGGAGCAAGCGGTTGCTGTAATTTATAGATGTTAAAATTGTACTTATCATCTTCCGAAACCAAGGTATTGGGCACATTAAACGAGAACTTGTAATCATAATCATTATAATTAACAAAAATCGAATCAATGGCTACCCCGGTCTTATTTTTCAATATATAAGCTACCTGTGCCTTAAAGCTTCGCTCTTTTGGGTAGATATCCATATTAAATTTAACATCCACAACCCTAGGCTGTGGCCGGTATTGATATTTTTTATATTTCTTTTCCCATTCAACAGCCTGTTTTTCATGATCTAAACTGGTATAATACGGTTTTTTAATATTATTTTCATAATATATACCAGCTCCCATAACGATAAATCCGACAAGACTGACCGTGATTATCGCAGTAATAGTAGGATTTAAATTACTTTTAAGGATCAGCCATCTTTCCTTAATTCCTGAGAACAAACCTCTTCGCCATAGTAACAACGAAATCGTCAAGAAGAAAACCGAAAATAAAAGCCAATATACCCTATAGGTCAAGAACGGCAACACATACCCGAACCCATCCATATCCGAATAATCAATCCCAGGTCCCTGGTTAAATTTGTAAATATTCTGTTCCACTCCCATTGCCGAAAGAAAAGGCAATGCGATAAACAAGAGCAAGAGCACAAAAAATCCCGTCAGATAATTTTTGAACAAAGTATGGACAAACACAGAGACAAACAGCCAAGCTATATTGGAGAGCATGCCATACACCATGAGGTTCATCACATATTGTCCGATCTCAAAAGTATAATACCCATGATATACCTGAAAGGCCATACAAGTCACGATAACAACCAGTAACAAGACCAGCTGCATTTTGATAATAGCAATTAAAGTTGATAAAAGTAAAACCCAGTTCGGGACAGGACTCGCATCAATCAATCCCCCCATACGGCTAATGCTCCCTCGATGAATCAGCAAACCTGTAAACAGGAAAGTCAATATCAACAGAAAAAACTTAAATGTGGATCCAGGTATCATCAGCATTTTCCAAGTAACAGGATAAGTCGATGTTCCCGAAATAGAACCGACGGTACTTGCCATTAAGATAACAAAGAGGATCCCTACCAATGTCAAAATCATAAATACAGGATTTTTGACAATGTAACTGAAGTTGTATCTCGCCAATGCCCATGAAGTTTTAAAATAGTGAAAAGCTGAAAAATTATATTTCACCACCGGAAGATCCATTCTAAAAATACTTTCAAAATTATTTTTAGTCACGCGTTTACCAATTTTACTCGTTTTAAATGTAAAAGCTTGTTGAGAAAACGAAAAGAACAAGTAAAAACCACCAATAAAAAGTGAAGATACGGCTAGCCATATCAATCGGTTATAGATCACCGCTCCAGTAAAAGGAAGATTTCGGATATCTTTTTCTGCTGGAGACCAGTATTGTGTATAGTAGGAAATGGCACTATCCCCAAATGGATCGATCAATGCACCAAGGTATCGATTATCCATATCAGCTGTAGTACTGTGAACCACCGCTTGCAGCAGGAGTAAAATCAGTACCGCAACAAAACCCACATATACATTTCTAGTCAGTGTCACCAATACAAAAATAGTGGAACTGAAAATTATCAGGTTGGGGATGACCTGAATAAGATAGGTCTGAAAATAGGCAAATACATGTACCGGACCCAATAAATTTTGGTTAATACCGGGAACATACTGCGCAACTATAATCCCTAGTGTAGAAGCCAATACGATGATTAAGACTACTGAAAGTGAACCAAAAAATTTACCGAGTAAATAATCAGTCTTGGTAAAGGGATAGCTAAACAGAATGCTATGCACATTGTATTGAAAGTCCCGATAGACAGAAGCTCCCACAATGGTTGGGATCAGAAAATAAATTAGATTAGACATCCCGTTGATCATTTCGCTGATCGCCAGAGGTGAGTTCATGATTGTATTGGAAGATGTTGTCGCGGTAATACCATCAAAGATACCAAGTGCAGACAGCATGATGAACAGTGCTAGCACAAAGAACAGCAACATGTAGATATAGATGGTACTATTCTTAAACCAGCGGGTGAACTCAAATTTAAAAATAGTGCTAAACATGGTGTTGATCTTTTTTAAGGGCGACAAAATAAACATCTTCCAGTTGTCCATCAGCAGGAACAAAAGATTCATCAGGACATAAATCGTTATACACGCGGATATTTAAGGTATTATCCTGATTATAGTTGGTTGATATCACATTATATTTTTGGGTGTACTCATCCAGTTGTTCCCGCGTGATGATACGTACCCAAATCTTACCGGACAGTTTATCTATGGTTTCTTTCGGAGTTCCCCTTAATAAGATCTTCCCTCCATTCAGGATGGCCATTTCATGACACAATTCACGTACATCATCTACGATATGCGTAGAAAATATAACCGTATGATCCGTGCCGATCTCGCGCAATACATTGAGAAAACGGTGTCTTTCTGCAGGATCAAGTCCAGCAGTAGGTTCATCCACAATAATCAATTTGGGATCGTTCAACAGCAGTTGCGCAATACCAAATCGTTGCTTCATTCCGCCGGAGTATCCACTTACACTTTTATGGCGCACATCCCACAGATTGGTCACTTCAAGAACACGGTTTATGATTTTTTGGCGGTCAGCACCTGAAGAAATACCCTTAAGACGAGCAAAATATTGTAATAGATCTACAGCCGAAAGTTTGGGATAGACTCCAAATTCTTGCGGTAGGTAGCCCAGTACTTTTCTCAAGTCCATCTGATTTTTCAGCACATCAATCTGGTCAAAGGTAATGGTACCACTATCCGGTCTTTGAAGTGTCGCGATAGTTCGCATTAAAGAAGATTTACCAGCTCCATTTGGCCCTAAGAGACCAAACATACCTGGTTTAATTTCAAGAGTGACATCATCTAAGGCTTTTACACCATTCGGATAGATTTTACTGAGGTTTGTTATAGATAAATTCATAAATAAGTTAACTGATAATAATCGATTAGTCGATTGAATAAAAAAAATGTTACAACAATATAAAAAGAATATCTCAAATTAAGTTTTCGACGAACCTTCATATAGACTTATTTAATACTCTTTTTACTCAATAAAACCTATTGGAGCTGACTTAATAGTGTAAGTACCTGATTTCCCCTAATCCATATCCTATTTTATAAATTATGTATCAAGAAAAACGGACAATAAGATTGATTTTCGATGTCTATTTTAAAAAACTAAAAGTTGACAGGTGTTCATAAATGATTATTTAAAAAATTGGAACAGGTAAATAATAATCAAGTAAATTAGTATTCCTACAAGTGCTGCTATCATATAATATATCTTTTTATACATAAAAAAGTAATTTGATTCGATTACCCTTTATCATTATCAGCCATTATATAATGAAATAGGAAGGCTTCAATACCTGAATATATAATCAGAATAGAGAAAAATAGAATTTAAAATTCTTTTTAAAAGAACCTTACAATGGCAATAAGGCGTTAATGTCTCATTAATTAGCTCGTTGCCCAATTCCAAGCTACTGACAACCCATTGCAAACCAAATTAATACCAGTTCAACGGCTTTAGTTTTTTCGGTAGCACAATATGTGTAGCAAACTCTTATTCGAGCAATACAATCAATTTCAGAAAGATCTATGCAAAAACATAATTCATTTATTTTCTTTTACGAAGAAAACAAAATATGATCATTGTTGTAATAATCATGATTATAATATGAATCAAATAAATACGTTGTTCAATGTGTACATGTTTTATATAAAAAACAACAATTTTTGAACTTGAACCTCGTAAATAAAATCCTAGTAAAAAATTATTTAAAGAAAAAATTACATGTGAAGTACAAATTATTAAAACAATTACCGGCATTGAATTAATAATTTTCTTCACATCAAGTATATTTTTTCTTTTCTGTATCTTAAGTATTTTATACTCGTGTATATAATTGTTTTTTGTTGAATTAGCACTTATTTTTAATAAAAAAAGCAAAATAATACTTTCAATAAAAAATACAATTGATAGACCTGTAAATCCTTTACCAAAAACACTGCTTAAAAAATGTAATTCAATAATATTATTTATATCGCCGTTTGAAGCCCAGTAAGTACTGTAAAGATCTAATCCTAATGTAAGTGGTATATAGATATATAACAAATATTTATTCATATAACAATTTATAATATTAAACAATTCCCCTTAACCTTACTAAAGTTCAGGGAAATTGTTTAATTATTTTTGTGAAGCAAGTAACCCTATTCCCGCAACACAAACTGCTCCTTGAAATGCCCAAATTCCCAATAATACTGCCATTGGGATAAAGCCACCATCAAGATCTACCATCTCATTAGTATTCAATTCCTGAACACCCATTGATTTTAATTCTAAGTTATTCATATTTTTGTTTATAAAAAACTATTCCTACTCTATTGCTAAGCCTTTTCGGATAACTGCTTCGTTGATCAACAATACTAAATTACAGTTGCTCAATGCTCAAAAAAAGCATTGGCAGTAGTATTTGAAAAATTATATTATCGTGCAAAAATATATCTGATTTGTAGATGATCGAACTATTAAAAGGTGTCAATTACAAATCCGTAATAGATTGAAGTTATAGATATCATTTCCTTTATCAATATCCTAGTGACATAGAAAAATTACTTATTTTAAAATATTAAACCTTCTTAAAAATAAAGAAACCAATTTTACTATGATGGTCCTGCACACTGCACGATTTACCAACATATTTGAGTAAATAATAAGTAATCATAAAATCGCCCATTGCAACTAAAATAAAAATATAACCGAAAAAATAAATCAATATATTACCTATAGACAAGCCTATCAAAATCGGAACTAGTCCTAAAACAATTGCCGGCATAATTATACCTAAAATATAAGAATTTCTTTTTAGAGGAGCCTTACAATGGCAGTAAGGTGTTAATGTTTCTTTTATAATTCCAAATTTTATTGATTTAAATCCACCAATATTTGAACAGAGTACCCACGTAAGTCCATGTAGTAATTCATGTAATACAATTCCAAATAATATAGAAATAACGATATACAGACAGTATAAACTTAGATCAACTGCGCTCATACCGTGTACATGATGTCGAATATTTTCAATTTCAAATTGATGTTTCCAAATAGCGTAATAGCATATAAATAGCATCAAACTGATAGGGAACACCAATTTTAATATCAAATTACTAGCATCTTTCTCTTTAATTGTAAATTCCTCTTTCTCTGTTTCACTTAAAATATGACTCATGATGAATAAAGTAAATCAATTTAATTCTCTCAATATTAATCGAAAAACAATAAGCGTTTTTCGATTAATATTATATTTTAGGAGACTAGATATTTTCCTGCTTTAATCAAAAACCAAGTACAGCATATTATCCAAGCAAAAATGAATATAGTTCTGTAATAGTTTTTAAATCGCTTTTTGCTGTTCATTAAGAAAATAACTCCTTAGCAGCTGCAACTAAACCAACTCCAGCCGCTACGGCACCAAAACCTATCCCAACACCTTTAAGAATTGCTGCCCCTGCAATGATTGGTAATATCCCACCATCAATTTGAATCATTTCTTCTTGACTCAAATTCTCTAATTTCAATGTTAAATGTTCCATATTTTAAAATTTCAATTATTTATCTTTATTTGCTAAATACATACCTACTCCTACAGCTGACAATCCCAATTGTACTCCCCAAATGATTCCGATAGCAACAGCTGGTAAAAATCCCCCTTCAAAATTTACCATCTCATTAGTATCCAACTCTTGAACACCAATTGATTTTAATTCTAATTTATTCATATTTTTGTTTATAAAAAAACTATTCCTACTCTATTGCTAAGCCTTTTCGGATAACTGCTTCGTTGATCAACAATACTAAATTACAGTTGCTCAATGCTCAAAAAAAGCATTGGAGATATTTTTTGACAAATAATAAGTTCCTGCTGAAATATGTCTGATTTGCTGATAATTGAGCTGCTGAATATCAACCTTGATTTGAATAGAATATTCTTCTTCGTAATAATAGGTATTTCGTGATCGATCGTATTCCAGCGGAGCACCTATCCCTTTCAAATACTCAATAATACGTGCAAGCCGTGAGACGGAAAGTCCAAGACGATTTGCAAATTCGGTTTGTGTACCTGTTCTTCCTTGACGGATCAGTTGATCCATTAAGTTGATCCGTTCAATATATTTAAATAGTTGCATAAACTGTGATTTAATGTATATGATTAGAAAATTTAATATCTCCTGACACATGATAGTGCAGCATCAAAAGACTAAATAAAGTGCTATAACGAGCCCGAATCATATCGGTCTCCGATTTAATTAAATTATTTTTACTCGTATTAATGTCATAAATGGATGCTTTACCGGCCATAAAACTCAGTCTAGAATATTCCAATGATTCCTTTGTCGCGGCAAATGCTTCAGTCGAAATATCATATTGCTGTTTGCTTTCAATCCAGTCGAGATTCAGTTTTTCTAAAATTTGTACCTGCTGCAATTTTTCATAATCACTTAATAACTCGATTTCCTGTTTACGAAATGTAATCTGTTGCAATTGTCTTTTCGTTTTCCCTTTATTAAAAATGGGAACTGTGACGGCTATAGCGAGTTGTTGAGCAAAATTATCTTTGCTCTGAACAAATACAGTACGTTCACCAGGAGATTTAAAAGCATTAAAATAAGTAGTTCCCAAGCTCGCCGAACCTTTGACCAAGGGGTAGTCTGTCGCCTTGATCAGCTTGGTTTCTACATCCAATCCGAGAAGCTGATTTTCAAGTTTTGCAAGAATGGGATTGTTATCAAAGGCGGTTTGAATAAGGTCCGATTGACTTTTAACAATACCCGTTTTAAAAATTTCAGTTTCTAAAAGTGGATCGTATATGATCAAACTTTGATAATCCGTAAAATTCATATATTGAGCTAAAGCTAATTTTGTCTGTTGCGCTTCTTTATGATATTGTTGGAATTGCTGTTTCTCCCTGGCTAAGTTCGCCTTAGCCTCAAAAACTACCGCCGGTGCAGTTGCTCCGACTGCAGTACTTTTCTCCGCTTTATCAAGCAATTGCAAAGAAAAGTTTATTGCAGAATCTTGTGCATGTACTAGAGCTCGGGAAAGCAATACTTCCAAATAGCTTTGTACTACTTTAAGTGTTAAGTCTCTTCTTAAAATTCCTTTTTCCAACTCCTCCTGTTCCGATTGCAGCGTTGCTTTCTTCGCCTGATTGCGCAGATAATTGTATTGATACAGCGTGACCTCCGCATTGATCCCCATATTGCTATTGAAGTTATCATTGCGGCGGATCGTGCCAAATACATCTTGCGAGTGACCAAATGTGCTGTACCCATTAAAATATCCACCTACAGCAGGCAAACGTTCTCTACGCGCCATTTCCTGATCCAGATTTTTAATCGCCACTAAAATATCCTGACGTTTTATTGGCAGATTATGATCGATCGCATAAGCCACACAGTCCGCCAGAGACCATCGCTTCTGAGCCCATGCCGGCCCTATTGTCCAAGAGAACACGAGTATGATGAGTAGTAATTTTTTCATGAATTAGTCCAGTATAACCGATTGTTTTTTCCACATCTGTCTATAAGCAGATTCGCTCAGCAATAGTTCCTCATGACTCCCCTGTTCGATTATCTGCCCTTCTTTCATGACCATAATCGTGTCCGCACCAGCTATGGTACTCAAGCGATGAGCGATGACCAACATCGTCTTTCCAGCATCCCGAAATCGGTCGAAAGCACGCTGAATGATCAATTCTGTTTCGGTATCCAATGCCGAGGTCGCTTCATCCAGGATCAAGATATCAGGATCGCGGTATAGTGCACGAGCAATGGCGATACGCTGCCTTTGTCCACCAGAAAGCATAGAGCCGTTTTCACCTAGATACGTTTCAAATCCAGCAGGCAATTTCTCAATAAAGGACATCATATCCAATTCTTTTACAACATCCATCATCCGTTGAAAATCTGGAACCTGCTCTCCCACCGCAATATTGTCCACCACATTTCCAGAGAACAGGTCGATCTGTTGCGGCACCACTGCGATTCGCTCGCGGAGCGATTGCTTAGAGATATAACTGAGGTCATATTGACCGATGTGGATCTTTCCCGATTGGACAGGATACAATTGTTGGATCAGAGCCCCTAAGGTTGTTTTCCCACTTCCGCTTTCACCGATGATAGCAGTCATCTTTCCTTTTTCAAATCGGCAACTGAAATCCTTGAATACTTCAACACGAGAACCGTAAGAAAAACGAATATTTTCAAAAACAATATCACCCACCTGGCTGCTTGCCAAGTCCAGTTTACCTTCACTTTCTTCACGTTCCAGATCCATGATTTCAAACAGACGATCCGCAGCAATCAATGCATTTTGCAATGTTTTATTCATCCCGATCAACTGGCTCACCGGACCTGTTAAATATCCGATCAGTGCATAGAAGGATAGTAACTCTCCGGGGGTAATCGTCCGATCGATCACATAATAAGATCCAGCCCAGAGCAAGATAATGGTAAACAGGCGTGAAAGAAACTCACTCGATGTTGCCGAAAAAAGACCATTCAATACAGACGAGTAAATAGTTTTCAACAGATGGCTAAACTTCTGATCCGTACCGCTGTTAAAATAAGTTTCCATACCAAACTGCTTGATGGTCTTGACCGCATTGAGCGACTCCACCAGATGCGATTCCAATTCAGCCCCTTCTTCCATCAGCCGACGTTCCACCTTTTTATTTAATTTATTGGTCAGCCAATACACAAAAAAATAAAGTGGGATCACCAATAAAATAATCAGTGCCAATTTCCAGAAATAGGAAAACATCAATGCAAATGAGAAAATCACAATCAGGACATTGACAACAGCCTGAATAGCAACATCATTGATAAATGCCCGAATCTTGACCGCATCATTGACTCTTGAGATAATCTCACCCACCTTCATCGTGTCAAAAAAACGCTGTGGAAGACGGAGCAAATGCTGATAATAACCTAAGATCAAATAGCGGTCAATACGCTGTCCCGTCTGCAGGACCATCACACTTTTGAGCGTGCCGATGATCAATTGAAATAACAAGATCACCAACATAGCCACAGAAAGCAGATTGAGCAGCCGAACATTGCCATCCACCAGTACATAGTCTGTTATTTTCTGGATATAAAAGGAAGATGACAGACCGAGTAAGGTATAAATCACCGCACCGACCAGCGCCTGTAAAATAATGGACTTATGCGGCTGAATCAAGTTCCAGAACCGATTGTAGACACCTTTTTTTTCATTGCGCTGCTTAAAATATTCATTCGGTTCCAATAAGATCAATACACCCGTCCAGATCTTCTGAAATTCCTCCATGCTGTACTGCTGTACTTTTCCGGGACCCGGATCCATTACCGTGATCTGGTTTTTATGCACCTTATAGATCACGACATAATGCTGTAACTGACCATTTAAGACCACATGTGCGATTGCTGGCAACGGTATCTGTGGAATGGCATCGATACTACCTTTCACTCCTTTAGCCGTAAAACCCAATTCCTGCAATCCTTGGATCATACCCAATACATTTGTACCTCGCGTATCGGTATGACAGTATTGTCTGATTTTTGCTATTGGAATATCTAATCCATAGTAACTTGCAACGGAAGCCAGACAAGCAGCTCCGCAATCTCGAATATCATGTTGCTTAATACGGACTGGAGATTTTTTCATGATAATTAATATCTATTTTTAATATTTAGCCGACACTTCATACAGCTTTTGCCCTTCGTTTATACATTATTATGGCCCGATCATGAGCCATTATTCATGGCTACGACCTCGTCACAGCACATGCCTCTTTCATTCGAATAGCCAAAAATCAAGAGTTTTTATTTCCCAGATTGGGGTTAAAAAGATCATCAGCCCGATCAAAAAGCAATTGCCAGAGCGTACGGTCCACCAGAAAAAAACGAGCATTAAAAGTATTGCCTTTACCGACCATCACTTTGTTGCCGTTTGGCAAACTCAGATAATTGGCATCCATATGACAGCGAACTTTGAAGAAGGCAGCATTCTTCTGATCAGAGACCAGATTATAATCAATGTCTTTCACATATCCTGTTAAGAAACCCCATTGATTGTAATTGTAAGTATCCATCTGAAATTTGACCACTTGCTTATCTTTGATATAGCCAATGGCATTTGCAGGCACCATACATTCAGCCACCAGATTATCTTCTGGTGATATTTCCAATATATCCTGTCCCTGTATAATTTGACTTCCTTTTTGGAAACCCTTCAAATTAATCACCGTACCACTAAGCGGAGCCCGGACGATATAATTTTCACCATCGATATAAATCGCATGGCGCTCCGAAGCTGTAGATTGATGTTTTTGTTGCAGCTCGATCAACTTGGCACTCCATTGCGCCATCTGCTGTTTCTCGACGGATAGCATTTGATTTTCCAATTGTTCATACGCATATCTACTTTTATCAAATTCTGCCTGCGCTATGATACCTTGGTTAAACAACAGTTCATTACGATCCAATTCACGTTTAGCTAAGGTCAGTTGCGATTGCACTTCCGACATCCGTTGCTGCATCGAGACAAGTTCCATCTGATACAAGCCACTTCGCAAGCCCTTATAATTGCTAGAAAGGAGGAGCTTTAGATCTGCGATCTGCTGTGCATAGTCAGCCTCCAGATGCTCATTCAGCTCCAATTTATTCTGTAGATCTTTTGATACGATTACAAATAAGGTATCACCTTCCACCACCTTCTGATTGTTTCCATGGATACGACTTTCGACAACACGGCCACTGACCAGCGATATGATCTTGCTGTTTTCAGTTTGCGGTCTAATCACTCCCGATGCAGAGATCGAAATCGGAATATGTACAAATGGTAAGGCCGTAAGCGTACCGACAATCGCGATAAGCAAGAGCACATAAATAATATTGGTTTTTCCCATAATGATCATGAATTAACCAAATTTCCCAAATAACTACATCATCCACCACAACCACAGGTTGTATTTTATATTTTTTCACTATCTTGAAAACATATTAAGTCTAACGAGCAGATGCAATTTTTCGATATATTTCCGACCCTTCAAGAAGCTCCCTATTCGTACCTCTTCGTGCCGCTCATGCTCATCAGTAGCATCATCGGATTTTACAGAAAATCCTATTTTCATGCCTTGATTTTACATCCTTATGAAATAGCCCGAGGCAAGCGTATCCATACCCTGCTTACCTCTGCCTTTATTCATCGCAATTGTTGGCATTTATTGTTCAACGCATTTATTATTTTTGGACTAGGATACGATATGTTTGGAACGATTAGCCAAGAGTATGGTGTGCATACCGCCTATGTGCTAACTCCTTTATTATTTTTTTTATTAATTATTCTTCCTAATCTTTTCCAGACCTATCAAAAAAGAAAAGATTTCTATTTTACAGCTTTAGGAGCCTCTGGACTCAGCTTTGGTTTGTATGGCTTTTCCGCCTTATTTTATCCATTGCAACCGATGCAAAACTCTATTGTCCCATTTGTTAATAGTGCCATGCAAAGTTGGATCTTCGGATTGTTGATCTTATTATTATTAGCTCAGATTAAAAACAGTTCGATTAATAAATATTTACATCTATCAGCCTATCTTATTGGAACCCTTCTAGCACAGATTGTTCGGCCTCAAGCTGGATTAGAAATCTTTACTGCGATTCTCAGTTAAATGAGTAGCTTGTAAATAACATCCACATCTTTTCAAACCAATTATTAAGCTTCTCGCCCCTTCGCTAACTGCCCGAATTTATTACTCTTGTTTCCTCTGGACTTAGTGCCACCACATGACTATTGTTTAATTTTTCTTTCATGATTGTTGATTTCATCAACTCTCAAAACTCCTGAAATAGAGCACACTAAACCACAACCACAGGTTTTAAACTACAACCTACAGTTTTAACACATGTAAATTTTATAACCTCAAGTTATATTCTTAAATTTGTCTATTGGAAATTTTAATATAAGTTATATCAAAACATAAGATTGGAACTTTCATTAGGGAGAAGAGAGAAACGCTCAAAATATCGCAAGAAGCAGTTGCTTATCATCTGGAGATGTCGCAAGCCGCGTATTCAAAAATTGAAAGGAATGAAACAAAAGTAAAAGTAGATCAGGTCTACAAAATTGCCGAGTATTTTGGTGTAAGTATCTATGAACTTTTACCTCCATCACTAGCGAGTGATATTATGGGAGAAAACGTATTTGGTTTAGCTTATCACTATATTGTTGTTGGAATAAAAAAAATCAAACTTATTTTTAGATAAACTAAAAATAAGTTTGATCGATCAATAAAACGCAAATAAAAAGCATAAATCAAAGTTTCATTCAGATAATGAACACTACTGATTAATTTACTAATTTAAGATTTTGATACAGTTGGTTTAACAAACCGTTGTTAATAGGTGGAATATCATATTGATCCAAATTTTTCCAAAATTCATTTGAATATTTACTTTTATTTGGTGATTTATAGCTATTTGATGACAATTGTTTTTTCATTTTCTTAAAATTGTCAGAGGACATAAAATTTCGATCTAAAATATAAAATTCAGATAATATTTCATATGGCAAATGGCCAAACTCAGCTTTACGTTTTATAGTAGCAACTTCATGTTGATATATGTTCAAAAGATGATACAGATTGGCTTTTTCGATTTCTAACGATGAATAATTTTCGACTTGTACTTTTTGTTTTGTATTGATTTCAAGTCTAAAAATTTTATCCTTCAATATAGTGTCTGGTAAAACCTGATCAATAAAGATCTGCATACTTTCACTGTCCTTATTATAAGATATAGTCCCTGCTTGTTTTTCATTTTTCATGATGTATGAAAGGTTGGGCTGTTTCTTTTCTATTGAATATATCTTTGAGTTTTTTAGAATATGCTTAAAAGGAATTTCCACGATATGACTAACAAGAAAGAAGCTTCCCATTTTATCATCATAATCTCTCACTATAACCGAATCGCAAAATACCCTATAATCGAGAAGCCGAAAACGAGATTTTTGTCCATTGGAAGGAATATAGTACTCCATAAGACCCTCTATAAAATACTTATTTTTCTTATTAAAAGTTTCCAAAGATCTAAAATAACCCTTTAAAACAATTACATCGGAATTTTTAGGACTAATTATTACTTCCTGAAGTTTTATAGAACGGGGATTAAGTAGAATAGTAAATTTTGTCTTTAAAGAAGGGATATTGATATTCTTTGTCTGATAAGAAATATGCTGTGCGGCAAGTCCTAATAAATCCTCATCTTTCACTTGAATGCCATCTAACAAATCAAACTGACCATCTTTGTTGCTAAATCCAATTAAGTTTCCATACCTCGTATAAATATTTACCCCTGAAATCGGAGTATGATCTGCACTATCAACAAAAAATATTTGACCAACAACTGGCATTGACAGTACTACACAAAAGAAAAGAAGAAAATATTTTGGAATCATAAAATTTAAAATACACAATTTCATTAAAATAAGTGGGGTGCTAAATAGGAAATTAGTTCCCCACTTATAAAAGTTAAATTTTAAAACTGGTTTTTAACCCAATCTACAGCATCAGATATTGCTTCATAAATTGCCGTAATTAATCCTGGAAATTTTATGCCACCTTCGATATTAACCATTTCTTGTTTTTCCATTTCTTGAAGGCCCATTTTTCTTAAATCTAAGTTATTCATATTTCTGTTAATAAAAAATTATTCCTACTCTATTTGATAAGCCTTTTCGGATAACTGCTTTGTTGATCAACAGTACTAAATTACTATCGCTCAATGCACAAAAAAAGCATTTAAAATATGTTCGAAAAACCCTTGAAGAAAGACAGAGGTGGGCGCTATAAATATGTGAGAGAGACAAATTAAAGGAAATCCTTAAGCCAGATTAATTGATTTAATATTGGCGACGGTTTAAAGAAATATTATTTATAATAAATAAAAAAAATACGTAGGTAACAATAAAATAATTTTAAAATACAAGAATTTTATCTGAAATTCGCGCATCAGATTTAGCCTATATAATAATCTAATGAATTTTTCCAATTTAAATAATCCCTTAAGCAAGTTAAGAACTAGACATTATATATGTTGTGTTCTAACATTTTTATTGTTTTCCTGCGCAAAGGAAGTGATCATTGTCCCTCCAGATACAAACGCAACAGAAGTAGTCATTTTGTCACCAGAAAGCAATACTAGCAATAATCTGATCTTCTCCGCCGAAGTCAGGTATTTAAACAATAGTGATTCGATCCAATCGCATGGTTTTATAGTAGATGGGATAAGCGGAGAGACTTACATTAAAAAAGAATATTCCATATCAACACCTTTAAAAGCAGGCCGAATCACGTTTAAAGTTCCTGATCCAGAGATTTATAAAGAGGGAACATATTTCCTGTATAAATATTTTATAAATACAAAAAAGGGAATGTACACCAGTAAATTAAATCAATTTGTGGTAAGTAACCTCAAAGTGCAGGCGAAAGATAATCTCATAATGGCTATTGGCGAAACCGTAACCGTCGATGGAGAGTTTACCAATATCGAAAAGAATTACGACCTGGTATATTCCTACTATACTTACGAAGAATTTAAGATACCCTTTGAAATTATTAATGCAGGAAAAAGCATACGTTTTCAAATTCCCGAAGGATTAGAGCAGGGAAACAATGTCACATTCAGACTGGTTAGCAAGGATCAAAAAGGACCACAGTTGGCTGCCATCGTCGCAAATGCCTTTATAGTTGCAAAATTATCGTTACCATCCACTTACAGTTATTACTTTAATGATGTTGTTAATTTACCATATACAACAAAAAATTATTATGATAACAATGGATTGCAGGTATTTATCGGAAATGTTTTTTTAAAACATTCGGAATACTTACGCATTTCTGATTTTATCCTCCATCAAAAAGGCAAGTCTTTCCCTATGGGTTATACCAATGGACGAGATACGGTCACTTTTCCACAGCCCCTAAATCTTATTGAGCCAGATCCCAATGATTTTATTGTAAAACCCGATTATGTGCATCCCGGGACAACATTTGAAGTGTCAGGACCAGATCCTGCCAAATTTAATTTCTATGGTTATGTCACTGTAGGAGATAAACGTGCCTATTACTTGCAAGAAGGCAGTGCTTCTAAAAAAGGAGAATTGAGTATAGGCGATCTTCCAGATGGTGAATATCCAATGGAAATGACCAATTACCACTTCAGCTATAAAAGCAACAACAAGATTAAAGTAAGAAAAGTAAATATTTCTTCAATCAGCCCCAGTGCAAGTTATACCGGAGATATCATAACCTTGAAAGGTTTATTTATCAAGGGCAGATCTTATACATTAGAAATAGATAAAATATCTGCTGCCTATTCAAGTTGCACGACTAACGGTGAAATAACTTTTGAAATCCCATTGATGAAAGCAGGAAATTATCAAGTCAAAGTGCAGCATTTTAGTGAGATCGGATCGACAAGACCATCCAATACCGTAGCTTTGGAGATCAAGCCCACAATTATTAATTCTATATATCCTCTACGCGCTAAAAGTGGAAGTCTAATTACAATTGAAGGTAATGGAATGAATGGCTACAAAGCACAAATTGCTGATGTTGAAGTCCGTCATACCCTATCTAAAAACAACAAAATACAATTTAAAATACCGGATGACTTACCAAAAGGTAAATACAGAATAAACATTAGTGATACTGCTTTCGATTTCGACAATACAGTTTCAGCTACAGAATATCTTGAAATCTATTAATCGAAAAAGAGAAATTATTATGAAAACTAAATCTATAGCTAAAATTTTCTTATTCTGGATTCCTATATTCTGTCTGGGGATACTTATTGGATGTAAAGAAAAAGAAGTCATTGAGCCTATTGACTACAGCCCTGTACAATTGAAAACAACCTCTTTTAGTAACTTGGCAGGAAAAACGGTTACTTTAAAAGGGAATATTTCTCGATTAAATGGAATGCCGGTGGAAGATTATGGATTTATAATCCAAAAGATAAAAGAAAATGAAAAAGAAATTGTCGTCAGCATTGGAAG
This sequence comes from Sphingobacterium sp. MAE, assembly GCF_056711605.1. Lineage (NCBI taxonomy): Bacteria > Pseudomonadati > Bacteroidota > Sphingobacteriia > Sphingobacteriales > Sphingobacteriaceae > Sphingobacterium > Sphingobacterium sp. MAE. Next base: position 3,664,455 of record NZ_CM160044.1, read on the forward strand.
CAAAGTTTCCGTCGGTGAGGTCACATTGCAGTATCAACATAGCAGCAATTTCGAATTAGGCGATCGTTATCGTTATACACTATATGTCAAAACTAAAAACGGATTCTATCGTGGCGAAAGTAATATTTTTGAAGTGGATGGAATTAAAATAGATCTTTTACAGCTAAAATTAGTTCCCAATAACGATAAAATAACCGTTACCGGCGATTTCCAATTTCTCACGGAAAACATTAAGATGTATTATCAACATCAATACCAACAGGAGGTCCAGCTACCTTTTCAAGTTTCTAGCGACCGTAAAAGCCTTACCTTTACCTTACCAAAGTCGGACAAATTCTATCATGGCAATACTGTATCTATTTTCTTGCAGATCAGCGATCAATCGGGCTATCAAACCAATAGAGAAGTCGCCAGTATTCAGATCTTGGGCTCGTTAAATCCGCCTGCACAAAATAAGATCTATCTCAACGAACCTATACAACTCACCGGGATAGCGGTAAATGGAGATGCAATACCATTTTCTGCCCCATTTTATATCCTAATCAATGGAAAAAAAATAGAATACAGATCACAGATTTATCTTCATGAGATCGAAGGGCTAAAAGGATCTAAATTTCAATTGGGTTATTACAATGGAAAAGACTCGGTCGTCTTCAAAGATTCCATAGAACTGATCAAGCCCCTTGGCAGTAATATCCACTTTGAAAGAAAGGTCATTCATTCTCCCTCTTTAATGAATATAAACGGTATTGATCTGTACACCTACATTATGAATCCCGATCAACCCAAGTATTATCTAGGCAAACATAGCGTACCGCATTATTTTAACAGTTCTTATGAAACTCAATCATTTACTGTGCGTAATATTCCAGATGGTGTTTACAATTTTAGTTACAGCAGTCCTTTTTATAGCGTAACTAGTACAGAGCAAGTAGAAGTTAGAAACTTGAAATGGGATACACCTTCCAATACAACACGATATGTCGGAGAGCCATTTACAATAACCGGTAATTTTATTGATGGTCACGGATATTCCATTATCGGAAATGGGATCGGAGAAGGTGCTATCGCTCAAAATGGTCAAATATCTTTCATCATTCCGGGCTACGTCATCGGAGAAACAGAAATTCAGATAGGATATGGTGTAAATATCAATTACAATGAAAGTTATTATGCCCCTAAAAAGCAAAAGCTGTATATACACGATTTTCAGGTCGATAACATATCACCACTCAAGGGCTATCCAGGAGATGTTGTAACCATTAAAGGTAAGGGATTGCTCTACATACAAACCACTCTAGGAGGAGCATATGCCAATAGTATCTATCGAAGCACTGATGAAATTCGTTTTATTATTCCAGCCTTTGCTCCAAAAGGAAAATCCGCGATTGAAATGAAATTAAATGGTACGACAGTAAAATATAAGGACCTTTTCGAAGTTTTATAGGCGATTGATACAGATAGCCCATCAGAATTATTGCATTCTCATATTAGAAATAAAACCTCCTGAATTGAGTATTTCAGGAGGTTTTTATGACACGACCACCACTATTTCACCACAAATTGGAACGAAATAGTGCCATGCAAAGTTGGATCTTCTGATTATTGATCTTATTATAATTAGCTCAGATTAAAAACAGTTCGATTAATAAATATTTACATCTATCAGCCTATCTTATTGGAACCGTTCTAAGACAGATTGTGCGGCCTCAAGCTGGATTAAAAATCTTTACTTCGATTCTCAGTTAAATGATTAGCTTGTAAATAACATCCACATCTTTTCAAACCAATTATTAAGCTTCTCGCCCCTTCGCTTACTGCCCGCATTTATTGCTCTTGTTTCCTCTGGACTTAGTGCCACCACATGACTATTGTTTAATTTTTCTTCCATGATTGTTGATTTTATTACCTCTCAAAACTCCTGAAATAGAACACACTAAACCACAACCACAGGTTTTAAACTACAACCTACAGTTTTAACACATGTAAATTTTATAACCTCAAGTTATATTCTTAAATTTGTCTATTGGAAATTTTAATATAAGTTATGTCAAAACATAAGATTGGAACTTTCATTAGGGAAAAGAGAGAAACGCTCAAAATATCGCAAGAAGCAGTTGCTTATCATCTGGAGATGTCGCAAGCCGCGTATTCAAAAATTGAAAGGAATGAAACAAAAGTAAAAGTAGATCAGGTCTACAAAATTGCCGAGTATTTTGGTATCAGTATTTACGAACTTTTACCACCATCACTAGCCAGTGATTTTACAGGAGAAAACATTTTTGGTTTAGTATATCAATACCTACTTGTAGGAATAAGGAAAATCAAATCCACATTAAAATAGGCAGTACTGTCAGAATCACGAAGTTATTTGAAGATTATAGTGAAGCTTATCCAAGAGAATGTTATGGCAGGATTATTTAGGATTATCTATCCGACATAGGAGTCTAAATTAACGATCTATACAGCAAGACACCTATCATAGGTCATTGAGATTACTTTGAGATCTAGTATCATCCGAGCGTGCGATGCAGCAAATACTACAGCATATTTTTGTGTATTTTTAGAATATAAAAGTTTATTCAACACTAGATCTAAAGTTGTCAATCTAATGTTAAATAAACTAAATTTAGAAACTACAAAACTTTAATTACTAAGCTAGTAAAAGTATCAGCCGTAATAGAGAAATTAAAATGGGGACAACAGAAAAAATATTTTCAGACCCCTATTAACCATTTTCCCAATCCAGTTTTTTAGTGTTTAATATTACTTATTTATTGGCGGCCTCAGCATCTTTATATCCAACATACATTGCCAATAGAATTAATGGAATAAGCCCACCACCATTGGTATCTTTTTGTTCCTCAAAAGATAATTCTTTAAATTGATAATCCGTCATAACTCTATAATTAATGAGTTGCATAATATAATGCTTTACCAGCATAATAACCTAAAGCCAAAGAAAAAGTTCCTGCAGCAAAACCTAGAGCAAGTACAGGAATTATACCTCCATCAACCTGTACCATTTCGTTCATATCCATTTCTTGGACGCCGATCGTTTTTAATTCTAAATTATTCATATTTTGTTTATAAAAGAATTACTCCTACTCTATTTGATAAGCCTTTTCGGATGACTGCTGTGTTGATCAACAATACTAAATTACGATCGACCAATGCACAAAAAAAGCATTTAAAACATTTCTGTAAGTAAAAAATTTCCCTGATGATTGGACTAAAGTAGGTAGTGCTCGACCTTTTTTCATCATCCTGCCAACCATTAGCAAGATGAAGATTATAAATACACTAAACCAATACCAGCTAACGTACGAGGTTTAAATTATAAATCTCATAAAAATATATACCGTTCGGTATATAATCGTATATTTGTTCAATCATGACTAAAAAATATTTTTAAAAAATAATGTCAAAAGCAGAACAAACTCGGCAATTCATCATCGAAAAAACGGCTGTACTTTTTAATAAAAATGGATTTGCCGGAACTTCTTTATCAGATATGACCACTGCTACCGGCTTGACAAAAGGTAGTATTTATGGCAACTTTGAAAATAAAGAAGAGGTCATGATTGCTGTATTCAAACATAGTTCAGCGGAATTAGCGAAAAATGCTGATCGCGCTGTTTCCATGGAAACCAGCGCCTACGATAAACTCATTGCGTATACCCAATTTTATCGAAACAACTGGTTTGCTATTTCCGAAACTGGCGGTTGTCCCATGTTAAATGCAGCTATCGAAACAGACGATGCGCTGCCATTTATGACCTCTGCCGTTCAAGATGCTTTTGCCAGTTGGACTAAAAGATTGGAGCATATGATTAAATTGGGAATAGAACAACATGAATTTCGTCCAGATATCAATTCAAAAGAATACGCAACCACCTTTTTAATGTTGATTGAAGGCGGAATTTTGCTTTCAAAAGTAACGAATGCACCCCAAAATTTATATTGGGCATTAGATCGGATTGTAAAAATTATCAATGATGAAATCGTCATCTAAAAAACTGGACAAACAATATATCCATCGGTATGTTGACCATTAACCATCCAATCTTTTTGAGATGAGTACCATTAACACAGCTTGATTTTAAGGAAGCACCAGAAAGAACACTTAGAAAAGATAAACTATATAATATGAGTCCATTAGAAATAATGAAATCCTGTATCGGCCAAGAGTTTACGGCATCGCCATCGCCATTTATGCATTGGTTAAATCCTGTTGTGAAAAGTGTAGAAACGGGTGCATTAGAATTTGAATACCGGATTCGCCCCGAGTGGCTCAATCCCATTGGAAATCTGCACGGCGATGTAACTGCAGCTATTGTTGATGACGTTTTGGGTGCTACCATGTTTTCTTTAAATGAAGCATATTTTTACACCACCATCAACAATGTGATTGATTATTTTTCAACCGCAAAATCAGGGGAGACCATCATCGCAAAAACGCTTATTATCAAGAAAGGAAGGCAATTCATCAACGCAGAATGTGAGATTTGGAATGCCGATAAGACGAGATTAATTGCCAAAGGTTCTTCCAATTTATTTAAAACTGAAATAAAAAAAAATACATGAAACGAGTTGTCATAACAGGTTTAGGTACCATCAATCCATTGGGAAATGATGTAGACACCTTTTGGAAAAACAGCCTTGAAGGAAAAAACAATACGGGCATTATTTCCCGTTTTGATGCGTCCAAATTTCGCACCCAAATTGCATCCGAAATAAAAGATTTTGAGCCCCAAAAATACTTGGATCGTAACGAAATAAAACGAAGCGATTTATTTACGCAGTACGCTTTATACAGTGCCTCGCAAGCTTTGGAAGATTCGGGTTTAGATATTTCCACCATCGATCCATTCGACATTGGCGTGATTTGGGGAGTAGGACAAGGCGGAATGGAAACTTTTGAAACAGAAGTTGAAAATTACGTAACCGGGAATTATATCCCCCGATTCAGCCCATTTTTTGTGCCCCGATTGATTGTTAATATGGCTTCAGGAATGATTTCGATGAAATTTGGTTTACAGGGTATCAATTATACCACGGTCTCAGCTTGCGCCACAGCCAATACAGCGATTATGGATGCGTTTAATTACATCCGCATGGGCAAAGCAAAAGTCTTTGTGAGCGGTGGTTCCGAAGCGCCCATTACCGCAGCATCGGTGGGTGGTTTTGCTGCAATGAAAGCGATGAGCACGAGAAATGAAGACCCGAAAACAGCCAGTCGTCCGTTTGATAAAAATCGCGATGGTTTTGTAATGGGAGAAGGAGCTGGAGCGTTGATTTTGGAAGAATATGAGCATGCCAAAAAGCGAGGAGCCAAAATTTATGCCGAATTGGTGGGGGCGTCCATGACTGCAGATGCATACCATATGACATCGCCACATCCTGAGGGTATAGGAGCGGCAAAAGCCATGCAGCTTGCTATGGAAGAAGCAAAACTCAATTTTTCAGATTTGGATTATTTAAATTTGCACGCCACCTCTACACCTGTTGGCGATATTGCAGAACTAAAAGCCGTAGAAAAAACGTTCAAAGGTTCCAAAAATTTGTGGGTCAGTGCCACCAAATCCATGACCGGCCATTTGTTGGGAGCAGCTGGAGCAATTGAAGCTATTTTAGCTATAAAATCGATTACTGACAATATCATTCCGCCAACCATCAATATTGAAGAACTGGATACGGACATTCCAGAAACTATTCAAATTGTCAAAAACAAACCCATGGAAAAGATCATCAAAACCGCTATGAGCAACGCTTTTGGATTTGGTGGACATAATGCTACTTTGGTTTTTCGTAACATCTAAATTTAGTTAACAAGGAAAGAAATAGTTCCTATATCCAAACAAATATCAATTTATGAGGTGGTTCTTAGGAAATTTACTAAGTTACAGCCGCTAAATGGGAAGCAGCAATAATCTTAGGAAATAAGAGGTGCCATACACAGCTACCCCAAAAATAGGGGTCGCGTTTACATGCCGCTGTCTGCTCTGCAGAGCTAGGGCAGTCTATTACAAGACAGGCTTCAAAATTTGCAGGCATTCTTGAGGAGCGTGATCTGACAACGATTTATACCTTTTATGCATCAGTAATCAATGCACCCCTATTTATTGAATACACATGTAGGTCGACCAAGACCTACATGTGTATCATTTATTAAAAGCCAAGCCAAAAACTTCTCCACTTGACATCAGCAGCTGTATCCTCCCAATGATCTAATAACCAACTGTGATCATCTCACACTTCTCCAACATAACAACTTTTTCAGAAGAGAAAATGGCCTTCCCAATGTGCTTTTTCTTTTTCTAAAAACTTTTTAAAATAACCAAATACCAAGCTCGTTTCTCGACCAATACAAATACCAGCTACACCAAACCAAGTTATTCCTCGACCACTACAAAAAATAGATCAAAAAACACACTTTCAATCCTATCAACCGACAAATAGAGTAATTACAGGCTTTGGTATAGGTCAAAATCAAGTTGGTCGAGAATATTTTTTTTCAGAACATAGATGAGCGAGTTTAGGGAAAAACAAATTATCACTAAATCTTAAAATGATGGAAAATTTGAACCTAGAGCTGATCGAACAATTTTTAATGATCGAAAACGAAATCGTTGCTAGTGCAGATCACGTTGCCATTGCTCATAAAGGAATATTTGATGAAGAAGATAGTGGCGGAATTACCTCGCTCACCACTCGGACACATTAAGTCCAACTAGAAAAAGGGAGGCGCGCTTATGCAAAGATATTCCTGCATATTGATCGAAGACGATGCCATGGCCATCGATATGATTAGCGATTACATCAACAGAAGAGATGATCTGATCCTTTTTGGTATTGGTAGCGAGCTGGCTGAAGTCAAAAGATTGGTCCAAAAGCTGACCCCTAACATGATCTTTTTGGATTTAATCATATCCCCTGGTGAAAGCAATGGTTTTCATCTGGGGCAACTCCCCGCCTCTTCATGCATTGCCTTGATTTCCGGGATTCCTTTACATCTCTACAGAGGACCGCTTCCTGCAGGACCCATATTTGAGTTATCCAAACCGATTTCCTACGCCAATTTTAGCCGTTGTGTCGAAAAAATAGTTTTCAAATTAAAATCCGAAATCTGTGAATCCCCTGGTACCGTTTGATTTTTTTTTATTAAGAACCCCTCGATTTTCAACAGCAGTTTTAGACAAATTGAAGCCATTGTCTTCCCAAGAAGAGGTCTATTCCTATCTCCTGCAATTCTTCGAAAATCCGGAAACACTTCAGGCATTATATTTCGCAAATACCGAAGTATACGATCAACTTGTTGAATATACCAAAACGGGGACACATAAAAAGAAAGAAAAACTGTTCACGACCCTGTACAGATACCTGATCCGGATGTCAAGCCGGCCAACTCCCTTTGGACAATTTGCTGGCATTTCCTACGGTCAATTTTCATGGACCAAGACCTCCTTACAACTATCAAAGAGTATCGTGAGCCACATCCGTTTTGATCAAGAATTACGACTGAAAGCGACCCAAGAGCTGCTGTCAGATTCAGCGGTCAAAGAAAATATGACCTATTTTCCCAATAGCACCCTAGTCTATCAACAAACGACAATAGCCTATATTGGATACATCGATCAAGGCGAAAATCGTTATTTTCAATGGCGCAAAATCCAAGATAATCCATTACTGTCCAACCTCATCAACCTCGCAAAAGAAGGCATGACCTACCATGCAATGACACAATCATTGACTGCCCTTGCGCTCAGCAAAGATCAAGCTAGTGGGTATATTGATGAACTGATCGCAATAAAATTGCTCATTCCCGAGTTAGAGCCCATCGTCACCAGAGAGCGTTCACACGAACTGATGACCACGCTATCTTCACATTTAGGAGACAAAATAGACCTCTCTTTACTTCCTGAGGTCGCACAGGTCAGACAGCACAGGGATGCTCTCTATGATCTCTCGAAACTGACTGCGCTCCAACAACAGATTCAATCTTCTCTAGCTGTTCATTTCAAACAAATCTATCAAGTCGATTACCGAAGAGATACCGTGACCAACCAGATCGATGCTGCCATGATCCAGCAGCTATCTCAAGAGCTCACAGAGCTGAGCATCCTCAACAAGAATACCCGATCTCCGGACCTGATTACATTTATCAACAAGTTTCAGTCGAAATATGGCGAGAGGAAGATTCCATTAATGGAAGCATTAGATCCAGAAATAGGTATTGGCTATGGGATGGCCAGTTCGCTCTCGGATGAAACCGTTCCGCTTCTGGAAAATTTCAACATCCGTTCCGTTCCAGATCCAGCGGAAAGATTCAACGCGATCATACAGACGCTAATGGACGAAAAATCAGATCACCCAGCAGCCAGGTTGCAGGTTCTGGAATTAAAAGAGCATGATCTCCAGCGCTTTCAGCAACAAACTGAAGCGATCGCCAACAAGCCTATCCTGGGCATGTACCTGCTGGGAAATCTGCTATGGGACCAGGACAAACATCAAGCTGATGGTCCTTATAAATTCAATCTTTTAAAAGCCGGAGGAGCCTCAGCCTTGCCCCTAATGACAAGATTTGACCATTTAGATCCCAAATTAAAAGAAAAGCTTTTAGAAATCGCTGCCTATGAGGAAAAACAGGTCGAAGGAGCTATTTTAGCAGAAGTCATCTTTCTGCCCAATGCAAGAGCAGGCAATGTCCTTACACGATCTTCTCTCTACCAGTATGAGATCCCCATCATCTGTCAAGCCGCGGTGCAAGATGAGTATACGATTAAACTGGAAGATATCGAGGTGACCGTCAAGGATGGCAATATCAAGCTCATTTCCAAAAGGTTAAACAAAGAAATTATTCCCCGCCTCAGTAGTGCACATAATTTTCACTATGGGATGGTCATATACCGATTTCTATGCGATCTGCAGAAGCAAGATTGGGGCATGGATCTCCAATGGGACTGGGGTTCTTTATCTGCAAAAACGTATTTACCACGTGTTACCTACAAACATGTTATCCTCTCCCGAGCACGCTGGAAAATCAAACAACAACATTTAGCCAGTCACCATGAAACGGATATTCAGCAAAGTATCAGCTTTCTCAAATCCAAATATGGCCTCCCCGATCGCATACTCCTGACCGAAGGAGACCATGAACTATTCCTTGATCTTACCAGTGTCATGGGAGCAAAAGTGCTGTTACAAGAATTATCAAAAAATAACATGACGATAGTAGAATACCTGTATGATCATTATCAGAGTGTTGTCCAAGGCGAAAATGGTGAGCATTTCAACAATGAAATCATTATTCCCTACAAAGTTGGGCATTACAAAAGCACTGCCCCCTTATCTTCGGCATATGCAGCAACCACGACAAGACAATTTCCATTAGGCACAGAGTGGCTGTATGTAAAACTGTATGCTGCAGAACGTACCTTTGATCGGATTCTCTCCGATCCCATCCCAAAACTAATTGCGCTACTCCATGAAAAAAAATATCTAAAAAAATGGTTTTTTATCCGTTACAGCGATCCCGATCCACATGTAAGAATCAGGATAAAACTCCGCGAACAAGGCACAGATGCTCTTGCGGACATCATCCAGTTCATCAATCAGTACTGCGAACCTTTTATTTCACAAAAGAAGATCTTCAACATACAGTATGATACTTACGATCGGGAATTAGAACGGTATGGAGCCAGCAATATGGGCTATTGCGAACAGCTATTTCACGCAGAAAGTGAATTGATCCTGAATCTATTGCCGCATTTAAAAACAGAAAACAATGCCAATTTAAGATGGCTTATTGCCCTAAAAGGAGCCCATTTCATCTTGTCGTCTTTTCATCTCACGGTCTCTGAAAAAATTGCGCTCACCGAAAAAATAAGAGATCAGTTTTTGATTGAATTTAACCATTATAAAAAACTGCGCTATTCCATGGATATGACTTATCGGGCAAAGTATCATCTGATTCATGACTTTTTCAAGAACCTATCCGATCAATATCCTGAGATATCGCGTGCACTTGATCAGTATAACAGCCGAATAAAGGAGATCAGCATCAAATGCCTCGACACACCTGAATTTAAAGAACAACCTCAAGCCATCATGGCTGCTTTGATCCACATGTTCTTCAATCGAATTTTTGCTCAAAAACAACGCGAACAAGAGATGGTCGTCTATCATTTCCTGTCCAAATACCTCCGGTCGGCACACCTACAGTCCAGCGCTATAGCACATCAAAATTATTCATTTCCAGAAAGTCCCAACCTTCGATAAAGCTCCGTTCTATACTGGCCGCCGATCGGAATATTTCCTATGCTACCTTTCATGATCATCACATTGCCTTCTACGCGTTTTGCAAAATCCAAGTTAACGATATAAGACTTATGGATCCGCACAAACTGCTTCGCATTGGATAATGCCGCTTCCATATCGATCAATCTCTTCCATACATTATATCTCTTTTCCAAAGTCTCTATCCAGACATAATCCTTATCCCCTTTAATATAAAACACCTCGTTGTATGGAGATATAATGATGTGGGATCGATCTTTAATAATCAGAAAGTTGCGTTCCGAATTGGATTTTTTTTCGCCATCCACATAGGCTTTTGCTTTCTCCAACGTTTTGAGTAACCGGTCCACACCATACGGCTTTAAAATATAATCCAGCACATGGAGTTCAAAACTCTCCAGTGCATAGGAAGGATCGCCCGTCACAAATACAAATAAAGGTGGATTTCGCAAACTTTTTAGAAATGTGACACCGCTGACATCAGGCATCTGAATATCGCAAAAGACAAGATCAACCTCATTCGAATTCAACATCATCCGCGCATCCATTGCATTGTCATACACCCCCAGAATCTCCATATCTCCAATCTTTTTTAAGTGAGACACCAGTATTTCCTGTGCCAGCTCTTCATCATCAATTATGATACATCTCATCATTTTCCCTTTCAAAGTTTAATCTCTAATAATACGCTATAAAGCTGATCATCTTGTTTTATATCAAGCAAATAATGGCCATGATAATAAATATCCAATCTTCTTTTTATATTTTGCAGCCCTAGGCCACCGTTTTGGTGCTGTTCAGCCCGATTATTGACACTATTGGAGACCCGGTACTTGAGCATGCCATCTTCAATCTTGATCGACACCTTCACCCAAGCGTCTTTCCGACTGCGATCCGGCCCATGTTTAATTGCATTTTCAATAAAAGGCATTAATATCAGCGGTACGATCTGGTAAGGTTCATCGGTATTCTCCGTTGTGATTTCGATCCTCACGTCTTCTGGATACCGCAGCTTCATCAGGTGTAAGAAATCTTTCAAAAACTGCACCTCATGTATGATATAAATCCGATCGCCTTTGGTCTGGTACAAGATGTATTTTAATAAATTTGATAAATTCAAAATCGAATCAGACGTATTGGGATCTTGTTTTTCAGCCATACGATAGATACTGTTCAAGGTATTAAAAACAAAATGCGGAGATATCTGTGATTTCAATGTGTCGAGTTCCAATTGCAGATTATCGCGTTCCAGGCTGGCCTTATCGCGTTCCAAAACCGTTAATTTATGCGCATCCTCAAAAATCACTTTAGTCAGCTTGGGCGACAGCGGAAGGGAAATTAAAAATAGAAAATCAAGAATAACATCGGATAGATTTTGATATGAAAATGCACCCCAAAAACCATCCTCCAAAAAAATATTAAAATAGGCATGTATTTTAGACTCAGATGGAGGTATCATATCCGAACCGATTTTACAGATGACATAGGTACAGCCCACCCACCACAAGAAAGAAAAAACAATCCCAATTAAAGACAGCAAGATCTTACCTTTTAATACCCATTTTGGCAATAACCAAGAAGCCAGATAAAATAAGGTGGACGTGACAAACAAGTCCTTCATCATAAAAATCCAATAGTACTCCCCGACCAGCCTTTCATACGAAAGATAATATAATAGCGATACCGCTACCCAAAAGAGTAGATGAACCACCATACGAACATGTGTTTTATAACACTTTCCCCACATAATTTAACTTGTCATGAGTTGAAGGTCTCTCTTGTTAGGACAGACAACAAATGCATAAGAATACTAAAAATAAATCTAAAAAAACAAAAAATGCTGCATTGTAAAAAAATCGTTATCTCATTAAATCGATATTTTACATTTATTAAACTATTATTTATTTCAAGGAAATAGTAGGCACAAGATCAATTTTACACCATTCCATATAAAGAGAACCGAGATCGACATTTTGATCGCTAAAAGCCCCATCATCCGACAAACAGATCAATTCAGAAATCAGGAGGTGCTGCGTAAGGATCCAATTTACAATATCTTACAACAGAGAATAAAATAGAAGAACTGCCTTTTGATCAATACTTGATATGCCCTTTATACGGATTGATGTCCACGATGCAGCATGAGACTACAAGATTAATCCACAGGAGGCGTCCGAACAAAACTTTTGCTCCTATCAGCACAGATAGATCAAAACGGCGTCATCACCGACATCTTGAGCCGCGAACACCAGCTCCTTCCCTACTTATTTTGATTGCTGTCGTATGGAGATTTGCCTCACACCGTTTCCATGATGTACAGTGATGTCAAGTTTCCGTAGTGACTCATCATCGTTATGATACACTGCAAAACGCAACTTGTGCCGGTCCACTTTTTCGAGAACAAACCATTGGCCGGTTATTAAATACACGACCTCTGGCCCATCCGAAGAAAACCTCTTAGATTTGACCTCAATTGATTGATCAGATAATAGCACTTGCTTCCCATCTATGATAAGATCCAAAAACTGCCAATCAACCGTATTACTAGCCGATATAACCGTATCAATTCCTGCTGCAGAAATCTGATAAGGGCCCCGATTAAAATCAGGAGCATCTGCATAGCCTTCCTTATCATCACATGCCTGTATGGTCACGATCAGAGAAACACAGATCAGGAATAAAGTAATTATCGTTAATCTCTTCATCGGTTTCATACCTATATTGTTTTTCATGGTTATCCCTTTAATTTTGGTTTATGCCGGTATCAAATTGTCCTTTAAAAGACAGCCGTTTATGCGCATCCTCGGACACGGGCGAAGGAACCGAAAATTCAATTTGACCCACCACCTGCGATTTCTCCAGATCAAAAGATTGTATTATTAATTTTCCGGTTCCAAAACTGTTCTTATTCATTTCACCATTAGCGTAAACATGGCAGTATGCCAATCCTTTCTCGCGGTACCTAAACAAGTAGTTGATGGGCATGTTATGCTCTTCTCCTGCCATGCCGACAAATTGATATTCCTTGTTGATTGCTAACGGGTCCTTTAAAGGAATATCAATCATAATGGCATACCCGCCCACCTCACTTTGCCCTTGATTGACCAGCGCCAATCGCGAAGAAAAATACATTCCTTTTTGAAGATCATCAAAGTGATAGTTGAAAGAGGGCGTACGCTTTGCGCCAGGAGGAAGAATATAGGGTGTTTGATCTTTATAAGCGATTCCATCGACTTCACAGGTAAATTTTGCCGGCCATAATGTCGACTTATTTTCCTTGTTACATGCCATCGTTGTCACGCATATCATTCCTGTTATAAGCAGCTTTATGCTCCTATCCAATTCAATCATCGTATTTTTATGTATTTTTTTTAAAATTCTCTTTATAAATAATCATCAACAGATATATAAAGCATTTCGTACTTTTAACGCCAAGATATAAATTTATAGACTAAATATTGATTATTCGGAAATCATTACATATCTTTTAGTTATTTTCAACACAAGATATAATTCTTTTAATCAGCTGGAGACTACGAGATATGCGATCGATTTCCTTCCTCATGGATAGGATTTTTCAAATGTGCGATCCCTTGATCCAGCCCGGTCATGATTACGGGTATTTTAATTTCTTTTTGACCAAAACAAAGATCGCGGGCAGCCAGTATACCACCGCCTGGCATGTCATGATGAAGCTGTGCAAATGAATAATTGTCAAGTTCGGCAAGTCCAAAAGAATCAGTCCTCAATAAACTGTCAGGAACCGCGGTATTTCCCCAAGTTGAACAGCTATTATGGAGCAGATCTTCCTTTCCAGTATTTGCAGCTCTTCCTTGAGCAAAAATCAGATGCACACAAAAAATCAACGTAAGTAATAAGATCGGTAGTTTAGCGAGATTTTCTTTTATCATGATATATTTAGGCTTAACGAAAGGAAATTTAGCTGTTTTACAATCTTTATTTAAATATTCTCGACCAACGGGCTTTTGACTTATACCAAACTATAAAAATCCTCGACATGATATATTGATGAGATCCCGATAATTGGGATGCGATGAGCTTCTTTAAAAAATCGAGCGCGTTCACAAGCAGGTAGGATCCGCCATGTGGAAGCCTTGATTTTAATGTGTAAAAATCAAAAACGATGTGCTCACCGATCCTCCGAAACTAGGCTTGGCTGGCTGCAATGCGAACAATTGGCTGACTTTTAATTGTTTTTACGGTTGATGGATCCCACGGGATCCATCAGTCTATTTTCGTCCAGTTGATGCAAGAAAGTGCTTTCCCAAAAATTTTTATAGTTGACTTTCATCCGTCGCGTCACGATCAAAAGTTGATCCAATTTGTCCGAATTAGTCGTCGACAGCAGGATCGCTCTTATTTCCTCATGGAGGATGACCAATTCCATATTGACCTCCTTTGAAACCCGATTTCCCATTTTTAGATCCATCTTCAACATACTGCGGCGGCATAGTCCATCGACCACATACAGCATATTGATATAACAATTTTGGCTTACCTTGACCAACCATGGATTGCTTAAGATCTTGTCGTCCACATGATGCAATGCCCATTTTTCACCATTTATAAAATAGCCAAACATGATCAATTCGGATTTCTCCAGAATAACAACTTTCCAGAGCGGAATATCCTGTTCCAGATGCCATCGCTCTTCCTTAGAAAACTTTCTAAAAAAATAATCAAATACAAAATGATTTGACCCTGCTGATGCGCCATATTTTCAAGAGTTCATCCTCCTGGTCTATTTCCATAGGTTCGACGATCTGCTGGAGCAATTCCTGTGCTTGAGAAGCATGCCCATTAGACATTTCTTCCGTTTCTCTTGCTGGCAGCCTAAATAAAAGCCTATTTGGTTTAAGATATAAGATGATCACATACGATAATAGCGGAAGAAAGAAAAACCAGAAATCAGTTGTAAAGTAATCAAAAGTAAAGACCGTTCCGTGGTTGCGCTGGGCCAACAGCAAATTTAAAATATGGACATGGATCAAGCTGATCAGACCGGCTGCAGCGATCACAAATATGCCCGCTTTCAGCAGAGGTTTTAGCCCGATAAACCACGCCATACGAAAGAAAAAATAGTGATAAATATTCTGGACAATATATAAATAGAGGTACAGCATTGCGACAGTCGCCACCAATACCTGCTGGAATAATGGTTGTTTCATACGCATCATCACATTGTCAAAGGCAGTTCCAAGATTTATCACAAAAGCAAATAATACAATGGCGAGCAAATAAAAAACATGCTTTTTCAGGTAGACATTAATCATAGAGAAAAGATATAGGTTAAATTATAAATTGATAAATGGTACTATGCTATTTTTATAAATAATAGAAACATAAAGTTATAAAATCATTTTCAATAGCGAAAACGTTTTCGAATACAAGCTTAATAAAAATAAACTACAAGTAAATTAACTGTATTTTATGTTATACATACATTTAAAAAACGATGTACAAAAAATGTACATTTCCGAAAATAGCCATTTAATATCCTTGAAATTAGATTTTAAAGTTCCGAATTTTACTAAATAAGCACCTAAAAAAATATAATTAGAATGAAACAGATCCTAAACAACGCCGGCGTCACTGCCTTCCAAAACGAATTGTTCCAACTTACTTTAACAGAACAACAATTTCTCATCGCGCAAATCCGCTCGGATTTCGCACTCTTTATGAACACCCATTTTGATCTGCATGTCAACCAGATCGCGCAGATCAGCAACATGCCCCCCAATTTTAGAGCGACCCTCGCCGAGGGCATTGCCAGTACCTGGGAAGCGCAGCTGCATGTCAGTTTTGACAAAGAGACCATTGCAGCAGATGACAAACCGGGAGTCAAAGATATTATTGTCTCCAGCACCCCGCTCCCGACGGTCAACAGCGCCACGGCAAACAGTACGGTTATTTATCCCTTTATGATTTGGATCAGGTACCGTATCGCAGACTAACACCAAGCAGACCATGAACAGATTAACCAATAGCATGATATCCACCCAATCCGATATCGATTCCAACCTAGGGATCCACGTTAATATAAATCAATTATGAAAGATTATAAACACCAATTGATCAAACAGTACATTGAAACCAAGCTCAACATGACTCCCGACAGGCAAGCCTTATTGTTTGAGCGTGCTGCACCCCTATGTCAGATCCAAAAAACGATCAAATACCAAGATCTCGAATCTCCAGGCCCTGCCCACGAAGGCCGCATCTGGTATTCAGCGCAGGCGATGGTCCACAGTTACTATTACAACAAAGCCAGAGGAGCCAATTACGGTACCCAGATCTGGAGAAAAACGAAATTATCCTCTTTGCATCAAGCCTGCTCCGTGGCGAAGATCGGACCAATCATATCCAGATGCTGGAGTCCGGTATTGTCCTATCGATGAGCTATCGCGATGTGTTGGCACTACGCGAAGATTTCCATGAAGTAGCCGCGCATATTGAGCAGATCGTTGTCCAGAATGAACAGGCTTCGCAGCATCGGATATTACTGTTGAACGAACCCTCTACAGATCGGATCGTCAAGTTTGAAGCCGAAAACCCCTTGTTCTGCACCATTGCATCAGTTGGTACCAAAGCCATGCACGTGGGTTTGACCCGCCAGGGCTATACCGTCTTGAAGAAAAAGATTATGGGCAGGTAAAGCTCCGGAAACTGTCAAAGATTTTACCCTAAAAATGCAACATCTTTGACAGTTTCTCTGTTCATATTTTTTCAAAATATTTGTCAAATCACCGACAGCAAAACTGTCAATCTTCTGCTAACCTCCCCATCCGATTTCTCTCGAACTTAGTGTTACCAACGAGTTCATAGGGGACAGTATTTCATACTCCTGTTTCACCATGGACCATGATATACGATTACAGGAGGTTGCCGAAAATCCTTTAACAGAGTAGGCATTTATTAAAGTTTAGGCTTTTTGATCTATAAAAGCATCACCATTATGCCTTGGTATATATATACGCCTTCACGTCGATCCAGTCCCACCAATCCCAACAATTGGACATTGGTCGGTTCTGTACCACCATTTGCTCCAGGACCCAATTATTTTTTAACCGCTATACAGGCAAACGACAATCTAGGACAGCCCATTATCACCAGCGCATTGCGGGGAGAGATGGCGCAAGCACTTCAGAATAGACGAGATACCACCAATGTCCTCTTGTCCAGCAGCAGGCGATGTTAGCCTGATTTGATTTCATGATCCAGGACCGATGGGACTTTAACATAAAAAAGCATATCAAATTTAAACACCAAATACTTACTTTCTTTTTTCAAAATACTGTTCAAATTCAAACCCGAAATGGGGCGTACCGATTCTGATTTTGCTGATACCGCTGCTGGCGCTTTCGGTTGTCCCATGATGTAATTACCAAAGACTTAAGTAGCGTGAATACTGCTTAAGTCTTTGGAATGCTCATCCGGTGTGAAGAACAGAATCCTTAAACAAGGATACGATCTGCTTTAGATAAACGAGCTTTTATAAGCTAATTCGATTACTATTCCATAACTAAAGTTTAGCTTTTTGATTGATAAAAACATCACGATTATGCCTTGGTATATTTACAATCCTACAGGAACACCGCCCTATAATATAGGAGGAGCCTGCAATTATAACCCTGTTGGAAGTTCACCACCATCTTGTGCTGGGCCAAACAACTATTTGTGTGGTATCCAAGCTAATGATATTGGCGGAAAACCCATTATTACACAAGCTTTAATACTAGAAATTGCAGAAGCAGTTAATAATAAAACAGAAACTACAAATGTGGTTTTAAGATCGACCATAACGATATAAAACAAAAATATAAAGACAAAGGAGCACGCCGAAAATCCTGTAACAGAGTAGGCTAGATTAAAGTTTACGCTTTTTGATTGATAAAAGCACCCTCATGATGCCATGGTACACCTTTACACCCATATTGCCTTCTTGTGATCCTCAGGATCCGACCAATTATACCTTATTGGGAGATACACCACCCGAATCTTCCGAATCCAAACTTTTTGTTACAGCCATACAAGCCGAAGACCACGCAGGCTTGCCCCATATCGATATGATGCTGCGTATGGAAATTTCAAATGCCCTAGAACTGGAGATCGACACGATCAATGTCCGCTTGGATGATAGTAATAAATGTGCTAACTAACTAACTAACTAACTAACTAACTAACTAACTAACTAACTAACTAACTAACTAACTAACTAACTAACTAACTAACTAACTAACTAACTAACTAACTAACTAACTAACTAACTGTTATGGCTTGGTACGCATATACCCCGATTACATTTCCCGGCAATATTTGTGATCCAAATAATTATACACTGGTAGGTATTTTTCCACCTGTATGTCCAAGTCCTAAGATATTTCTATGTGCTATCCAAGCTTACGACAATATGGGCCATCCGATTCTGACCCCTACTTTGCTGGGCGAGATCGCAACAGCTTTACAAAATAGAATGGAAGGTGTCAATGTCCTGTTAAAACCTTGACCATATGCCTTTCGCATACAAAATTGTCTTCCATTTATTTCTTTTTAATCTAACCACCTAAACCAATAATAAGGGGTTATAGTCCATAAAAAACTATACCCCTTCTTTTGAACATATTTATAATTAACCTTTTCTAAATATCATTCCCTGTAACTATTCCACCTTCTTGTCCACCACAGGCTTAGTCGCCCGGTTGGCCAGTTCCCATGCCGTATAATAGATCAGTTGCGTCCGTTTGCATAAGATATCAAAATCGATCTTACCGATTTCATCGCTCGCTTTGTGGTAGTCCGCATGAAAACCGCTAAAGAAAAATGTCACCGGGATGCCCTGCTTCGCAAAATTATAATGGTCCGAACGGAAGTACAATTGAAAAGGATCATTGCGCACATTAAAACGTTCGTCCAGTTCCAGTTTGGTATAGGTCGCATTGGTCTTTTTGATGATCGCATCCAGATCACTGCTCAATCGATCAGCACCGATGATATAGATATAATTGTGATCAGGATGCGGCAGCGTATCCGTGCGACCGATCATATCCACATTGAGGTTGCTGATGATTTTATTTAGGGGGACCACAGGATGACTGATATACCAAGACGATCCCAGCAATCCCTTTTCTTCACCCGTAGCAGCCATCAGGAGGATGCTGCGTTTAGGTCCTTTGCCCGCTTTTACCGCCTGCATAAATGCATCGGCCATCATCAGCACACCCGTCGTACCCGATCCATTATCATCCGCACCATTGTTGATGCTATCACCGACACTATAGGGATTTATGCCCAGATGATCATAGTGCGCGCTCAGCAATACCACTTCATCCTTCAATATGGGGTCCGAACCGGGTATCCATCCCAGCACATTCGCCGGATGAACAGCCTCAAATGTGCGCGAAGCAGAAGCTTTCAAGTCCGTTTTAAAAACAAAGGGATAAGGTTTATTGCTTTCCACCAGCTTTTTACGCACAGTAGCCAGATCGGTATTGACCGATTTCAATAGTGCATCGGCCACCTGTTGTCCAATATAGATAATGGGCATATTCTGGGGCATTTTTTCGATGCTCGAAAGCTCTGCCGACCCCTCCAAGAGCATCTGCTCATTAAAAAGATGCTGCATCAGTCCATCCGATTTATGATCCACCACAGGTTCGATCATCAATAAAGCTTTAGCTTTATGAAAAGCCAAATAGTTGACCTTATCCTGAAAAGAAAAGGCGCCATCCCGCGGTCCAGAACCGATCAGCATCACCACCTTTCCGGTCACCGATTGCTCCTCAAAATCATTATAAGATTGGATCCCATCATCAATCACCCCATAGCCTGCAAAGAGGATACTATCCGTCTGCAGCTGAAAGCCAGGCAGGGAAATGGAACTGGGCATATTAAAAAAATCAATCACCGGTTGATATGGACTGCCCATTACCTGGAGCGATTGGGCTAAGTGAATGCGGGTAGCATTGACCCTTTGCAGATAGGCCCCATCAACAGCCCCTTTTACCCCTATTTTTTTATAGTAGTCGGCGATATATTGTGCAGCTTTATCCCCATCAGCTGTCCGGCCTCTCTACCCCGCAGTGCATCAGACGCCAAAAAAGAGAGATGCGCTTTCGCATTGGTGGTATTGATCACTTTTGCAGAGGACAGAGCCTCTTTATTTTGTGCAAAAGAAGCGCCACAGAGCAGCAAAAATAGAAAGAGTAAAATTTGTTTGTTTTTCATAAAAGTTTTGAACGAGTATCATCAATTGGTGTATCGGTCAGCCATTCAGCAAAAGTACACGTATATAGGTTCCTCGACACAGGCAGTTCCCTAGTGGAATCTCCATAAATTCATCTCAAAATCATTCAGGATAGCAAACTTGATATTTTACCTTCCTATGGATAGTCACATCAATGACGATCACGATGTCATCAATATTGCATTCAAACTGTCAAATAGATGCTAACGCTCCCTATAGATGATTCCCTAACTTAGCTCTTGTTCTGTTCATCATGTTAAGATGGTTGATACACAGTTTATATCAGTTTATTGCAAAATGGTTGACTCATTTTAACGAAATTAAACGAGGCGTTGGGAAATAGCCCATTGTTTAATTGAAATCGGCCATGATGTCCCCAGTTCCACAAGAGCTGGGGATTTTTTTATTATAAAACAACTAAAATCTAATCTTAGGTGGCTTAATGAAAGGTAACAGGAAATAAATTTACTAAGATTTGTTTTTATCATATTTTACTATTACTTTTGCTTTGTTCATTCTACCACAATAGGAGAAAAGAATTTCGAAGTCCGATATGTCCCGATACATACCGGACTTTGCGGTTTAATAGAGCGTTGATATTCTTCTTTTCCATTTTTTCTTCATATTTCGCCTCGCCCATTCTTCATTTAGATAATATGCGGACAATAAATAGTAATCAAAAGTAGAACGTTGAGGCTGTAGAACTATAACATAATGCTCGTCTATATCAAAGATATATGTACGAATAACATCCTTTCCATCTTTGCGTTCTTGAGAAGAGAAGATAAGTACAGTAGGTACATTTTCTTGAATATGATGCCATATCCAATGTAAACGTTTTGAACGATCTATATCAAATATATTTCTTGACTTTACTGTTTCGCCACTTGGGTTAATCATATCTTCTGTTTTTCTGGTCAAATGACCAAACAAAGTGTCCATATCCACTTCACCTTCCTTTTTTAGAGGGCGAATTATTTTTTGACGAAAAACAAATGCTGTATTATTAGCGATATCTCTATCAAACACACCTCTTAAGGAAATCGTTCTACTGGCTTCATTAAGATGAGTAAGATCCAAAAAACCGTTATATTTCTTCAAAAGATTAGTTGCCATGATTCAAATCAATATAAAACAGGTTAAATTTATTTTCATCTTTAGGTGTACGTTCTGTCAGTGGTTTACCGCAATGTCGCTCGATCTTCTCAATGATGTTATTCTTTGCCGTCACTTTATTCAACCCTCTAAGTTTATAATTCAAGGCACCAATCAAAACATCTGCTAATTGAAGTAATTCACTTTCAAACGATTTTATAACTTGTAGATTGCGAACATTATTATAGTCCCGTTCTAGATAGACTTTCAAGTTTTTAGCTTTACGATAGGAATAACTATCCTTGATATCCATAAAAATATTATAACTATGTTCAGGATGAATCTTTTTATTCAACAACTGGTAATACATCTTGTCGTAAAAATCATCATGTGTCTGATGATGTGCAGCATGATCCATTTGGCTCTTCTTAATAATAATCGCCCTAAATTCTAAGGAACTATTACTGAAAAAATAGTCTATCAATTCATTATAAAAAGGATATTGTGATTTTGACAAAGCACTCCATTTTAATTCACCTTTCAAAAAGTGTTTTAATTTCAATTCCCTAATATTCCTATTATGCATTTTCAACAAATGATATGGGGTACTGATATAACCAATAATCATATAGGGATGCGAATCATTTTCCAAATGTGTACTTTCATCACAGTAAAAATTAAAGGTTTTTTTTATTGCTTCCATAGGTTCATTTTTAATTGACTGTCCTGTTTCTGTAAACAGCAATTACGTAGTTCATTTTTTTATCACTTAGATTTATTTCGTTAATATTTTCACATCTCAGTAAAGTAGAGTCCTCAAATGATTAAGAAAAGAAAATATGACAGCGTTTTGTTTTTTAAAATAGCTATCGTATAATAGCAAAAAATCACACACCACTATGATAAATATAAACGTTTTTAGTGAGATTTCATCCTTGATCGATTGGGATATTTTTAAAAAAGTGGTCAGTATCTAAAATAGTGACAAACACAAGAAAGGACTTACTACTTGGACACACCTTGTGAGCATGTATTTCACCATAAAAGTCAAATATCACCTCTTTTTCCTGTTGATCAACCCTATTCACCGATCACATAAACTCCCCCCTCCATCTTATCCACAGCCCATACTCACAAACACGATCGATCATTAAAACTGTCTTATTTTAAACAATTTAAATGAAAAAAACGCAACAGTAAAACTGTCAAAAACATGCTAACACCCACCTCTGATTTGTCGCTAACTTGATGTTAGTTTAATTCACCAGATAAAACTTGATTATGGCTACACTACTGACCTATCTTATTGTTGCGCTATTCGTCCTCTTATGGGCGTACACCGCGATACCCAAGTTTTTTAAGTTTCGGTCCTTCTACAATATTTTAGGATCGCAGGCCATTCCAAAATGGAGCGTACCCATTTTATCGGTGATGATTCCATTAGTAGAACTTGCTGTTGTGTTTCTGCTGTTGTTCCCGGAGACCAGGTTATGGGGGCTATATGCCTCCTTTGGCCTGATGCTGATCTTCACAATCTATGTCTCCGGGATTATTTTTCAGGTTTACGATATCTATCCCTGCCCATGCGGAGCCATGTTCCGCCGGATGGGCTGGAAAAAATATTTAAAGGTCAATATTTGGCTCACATCACTCGCTTTTCTGGGCATACTGATGATGCAGTTCCATTTATTCACATAACTAAAGTTTACGCTTTTTGATGTATAAAAGCACCCCGATTATGCCATGGTACACCTTCACCCCCTGCTGTTCAAAGGATGGTAATCCGAAAGACAAAAATCAATACACGCTTTATGGCAGTCACCCGCCCTACTGTAAAGGTCACCTGAGAGTCTGCGCTATACAGGCGGAAGATAATCGCAAGAAACCGATCATTACCTGCGATCTGGAAGAAGAGATCTGCTGCGCACTGGAACATCAGACCAGTACCACCAATGTATTGCTCAAAGGTGATGACTGCGTAGATTGCGATTGATCCAATATGGTTAATAGTTTTTTTAGTTTTCATGTCTGAAATGGGCGCGTACACATCCCCTAAAGATTATGCTGTACGCCGCCTATCTTCAGGCAACAGATACAAAATCAAATCACAAAGGGCCGAGCTGAAAACCCTGCAATCGAGTAAGCGGCAATTGATTATATTACTTAAAAAACAACTCAAGATGAGAATTTGGTATCTCTTTACCCCCAAGAAAGGTACGCGGGTAGATCCTTCCGATCCCCATCAGTACACACGCTATGTGGTAGGCAAAAAATCGCCGGCCAATCGGGACTGTAGCGATAAGATCTATGCCATCAATGCTTACTTTGATGCTGCAGGCTTGCCCATTATTGATGAATCCCTACAAAAGGAAATGGCCGCCGCCGCACTGTCAGGCTGCGACAGTGAACATATTATCCTGCGTCAGGAATATTATCAGCAGCAGGGCACCAACAAAGTGTGGTACCACCTCTAAAAAATAGAAAGGAGCCTGTCGAAAATCCTGTAATAGAGTAGACCTAAAATTTAAAGTTTATGCTTTTTGATCTATAAAAGCACGATGATTATGCCTTGGTATATATTTTGTCCAATAGGATCTCCTCCGTATCAACCTTGTGACCCTAATAATTATGTTCTTGTTGGCTCCACTCCTCCATCTTGCCTAAGTCCTAAAATTTATTTATGTGCTATTCAGGCGTTAGACAATTCGGGTAAACCTATTATTACTCAGTCATTATGTAGTGAAATAGCATGTGCTCTTGCAAATAGAATAGAAAAACCAAATGTTAAGCTACGACCAACAATATCATGCTAATTTTTTAATGCTAAATGAAACTAATATTCAGGAGTATGCAGAAAACCTTGAAACAGAGTAGGCATTTATTAAAGTTTACGCTTTTTGATCTATAAAAGCCATATGACTATGCCTCGGTATTCCTATACAATGACAACATTATTTGGGAATATTTGTGATCATAACAATTACACGTTAGTAGGTATTTTTCCACCTTTCTGTCCTTCAACTAAAATGCGCTTATGCGCTGTTCAGGCATTAGACAATATGGGAAACCTATTCTTACTCCTGCCTTATTCTGCTAAATCGAGAATGCTTTACAAAATAGCATGGAAAGTATGAATGTGCCACTGAGACCTTCACTATGAATATGTCTTTTATAACGAGATTTCCTCTAATTAATTTCTTTTTAAGCTTGCAGCCTACACCAACCATAGGGGTTATAGTAAATTGGTTATAGCCCCTTTTTTTCATATATAATTAATCTTTCCCAAACATTTTCCATTGAAGTCTTCATTTTATTATTGTTCACAGGCTTGGTTATTACAGTCACAGGCTTGGTTATTACAGTCACAGTTTAAGGGGGTAAAACAGATCAATTGTTTAAGAGCTTTCAATAAGATATCAAAATCATCTGATCCATTTCATCGCTGCTTTTTGATCAGGTAACGCCCTCCCCATATTCCAGTTTCGTATCGACATCTTTGTATTCTTAATCGATCGGTAAGGATCATATCAGATTACTATTTTTTACAGAAGTTAATTTTATACTTTGCTCAGTTTCTGATTCTATGCTGGGAAAACCGACGAAAAGCTAATTTATATTTACTAACAAAAGCCATTCTTTAGATAAAAATATGGATGAATTTCATGACTTTTTTATTAAGTCAGCATCTTTTTCTTCACACACAATTTCAATACCAAATTACAAAACTAGAATAGTAAATCTCCTATCATAAGGAAATTTTTAATAAAAACAGACTTACTTTACTGTAAAACAATTAATAAAGTAATTTATTGACACTAAAACTGTCTACGTTTAATCATTGTAATTGATAAAATTTCAACTGCAAAACTGTCAAATCGTTGATAACGCCCCCCCTCTTTTTTAGCGAACTTGGTATTAGTTTAATTCATCAGATAAAACTACGATTATGATTGCTACTATAATTATATATCTTATTGTTGCGCTATTCGTCCTCTTATGGTCGTACACCGCAATACCAAAATTTTTTAAGTTTCGATCCTTCTATAAGATTTTAGGATCACAGGCGATCCCAAAATGGAGTGTCCCAATTTTATCGGTGATGATTCCATTAGTAGAAGTTGCTGTAGTGTTTCTGCTTTTGTTCCCGGAGACCAGGTTATGGGGTCTATACGCCTCCTTTGGCTTGATGTTGATCTTCACGATCTATGTCTCCGGGATTATTTTTCAGGTTTACGATATATATCCCTGCCCATGCGGTGCCATGTTCCGAAGGATGGGCTGGAAAAAACATTTAAAGGTCAATATTTGGCTTACATTAATTGCTTTTCTGGGCGTATTAATCATGCAGTTCAATTTATTTAAATAACTAAAGTTTACGCTTTTTGATCTATAAAAGCCCCCATATTATGCCTTGGTATACCTTCACCCCCTGTTGCTCAAAGGATGGTAATCCGAAAGATAAGAATCAATACACCTTATATGGCAATCATCCTCCATTTTGTGAAGGCCACCTGAGAGTCTGTGCTATACAAGCGGAGGATAATTATAAAAAACCGATCATTACCTGCGATCTGGAAGAAGAGATTTGCTGCGCATTGGAAAATCAGACCAATACAGTCAATGTATTGCTCAAAGGTGGGGGCTGCAAAGAGTGCGATTGCTGAAACACCACTAATAGAATTTTTTAGTCTTCGAGTCTGATATAGGTCCGTACACATCCCCCTAAAGATTATACGGTACGGCGCCTATCAGGCAACAAAAAAATAAATACAAAAGGAATAAGCCATGAATGCTTTATTCGATGTAGCAGTTGTGCCAATCATTGAACAGGTTTTAAAAAAGGAACATGATCAGAAGGAGCACACTAACAATTTGTGGTAAAATCTATTAGAAAAAAAAGGAGCATGTCGAAAATCCTGAAACAGAGTAGACTTAAAAAATTAAAGTTTACGCTTTTTGATTTATAAAAGCAACACGATTATGCCTTGGTATTTATATAACGGAGGAAGCATTTGTATGCCTAACAACTACACACTAGTCGGAATAATACCTCCTTCATGCCCATTTCCGAACATTCAGCTCTGCAGTATACAAGCAGTTGACAATTTAGGCCATCCGATTCTTACCGCTGGTTTAATCTGCGAAATAGCAAACGCACTACAGACACAAACCGAAACGGTGAACGTACTATTAAAACCGTAGTAACCATCATAGGGAATAAGATTGAACATCCTTATAACAGAGTACAAAGATTCAATGACATTTTTAATAACTCGAGTATATAAAAAATGTAGCTATAAAGATGTATTGTAAAAACGTAAAACAAACTAAAAAAGAAGTTAGACTATACAGATCATCCCATATAGCAAACGATTAAAATTTGGAGTAGGCCGAAAATCCATAACCGAGTAGGCAAAGGGCCAAACTGAAAACCCTGTAATCGAGTAAGTAACCCATTAAAGTTTATGCTTTTTGATCTATAAAAGCACCATGATTATGCCTTGGTATTCATTTAATCCACTTGATCCGTATCCACACAATACGACAAATCCAAACAATTACCTTCTTGTTGGTATCACTCCTCCAAATTGTCCAGACCCGAATGATTTCATCTGTGCGATTCAGGCAACTGACAATCAGAATAAACCTGTTTTCACAACTGCATTAACAAATGAAATGCTTTTTGCACTAAACAACAGGATTGAGACAACCAATGTCAGATTAAGACCTACACTTCTTCCATAAAAGATCTTAGGTCAAAATTACAGTTTGGCAAAACCAATCTAAAGAACTCCATAGTTTCTTTACCTTAATATTCGGCATCGCCGCACTGCCCACGAGCAGCTTAATAAGAGCCCCACGAAGCAATACTTTGTGGGGCTCTGTTTATGGTGTAAGTTATATGATTTACTGATAAACCACCATATCGGCGCGATATTGATCAACATAAGGTATCGCTATGCCTTGGTATATTCCCATCATCATAATTGCGATGGATTTGAAACGAACATTCGGTACATACAGCGAATACTGCGTGATAAGTTGCCTGTCAGAGGACTTACGAATTTCAAACGTCATAAAATTACCATTTTTCGTAAATGGATAAGCTTTAAACTCCGAAAATTCCTCGTAACTCAGACCACTGGCCTCACTGTTGCTCTTGCCCTGGACATTGATATCCACTTGAGGACCTGACTTGGATAGATTGACAAAACGGATATTGACAATGCTGTCTGTCACCGGTGTCGGATGCCCAGCGTCCCGCAAGATGTATTTCGGAAAATTCGTTTCCTCATGGAACAATGTTTTTACACTCCCCGCTGTACCTGATAGGTAGAGCGTGTACATTTTGCCAGAGGCCAGCTGCTGCTGTTGATTGTACCAAAACTTCGTCGTATCACTGGCCGGTGAAATCTGTAAGTAGCTCGGCCGATCGGTAGAAGTAATATACAGACGCCCCACACTATTGGATCCTCCAAGAATTTGATCATCGGTAATACTACTCCAATGAATACGTCCAGTCCCTATATTTACCTTGGCCTCACCTCCGCCTACAATCGCATTGATAACATTCACCTTGGCAATATCGACCGTACCCACCCTTTCATCCTTCTGACAGGAAAACAGAAAACTAGTGATGGCCATTAACATGCCTGTTTTTATTATTTTTGATATGATTTCCATAATCTATAATTTATTGGCTATATTCATTCTGTACTTTAACGGCTATTATCTCGGGTTTTGTTCCATTCCGGTCAATCTAATTACTTCACGGGTCGGAATCAGAAACGTATAGCGCAGATCGTTGGGCTTTAAAGGCGTATACGGGATGGTATTCATGTCCCGGCGCAGGGTAACCGCAAACTGCGGATCCTGATTCAACCTCCGCAGATCGGTCCAACGGATCGTACGAAAGATGAGCTCTTTTCTGCGTTCTGCCAAAATCTGAACCAAGGCATTGTTCGCACTGCTTGCTGTACGATTGACATAAGGAGGTTGCATACGCTTGTCGAGCAACCTGTTGAGATCGGCCATCGCCAATGCAATATTACCCGCTCGAGCATAACATTCCGCCCGGATCAGATAGAGTTCATCGGTCGCCAAACCAATAAATAAGAAATTGGAAATTGCATTCGAATTTGATCCGTCATAATTGCCCCGGTAACGATAGATACCGGATCCAGAAGGGTTTCCCATCCAATCCAAATCTTCCATAAAGAAAACGGATTTACGCCGGTCATCCTCCGAATAGGAATCATACAATGCCGGATGGATTTCCACGGTATATTGGTCAAGCGTTGTGGATACGGTAACCGCCTGAAAAATCACCTCGGCATTGAACCGCAGAAAGGAAGGCGCAGCAGGATCGCTGCTCACCGTGGTCGCGGTCGGAGTTTCACTGGTCTCATTATAATCAATCAGGGTATGCTGCAGTTTGAGCGCCTCGTCGGCCATTTTCCCTGCATTCACATAATCCTGCATCGACAGATAGACCCGAGCCAGCATGGCATAGGCCGCGGTCTTTGAGGGACGTGACTTCACGCTCACAGCATCGGGCAATAGGGAAAGTGCTTCTTTCAAATCCTGTGTGATACGCTGATAGACCTGTTTGACCGTACCTCTAGTGGACACTTCATACAGTTCTGGATTTAGGCGCAACGGAATGCCGGGATCGCTAGCGGCCGTTGCATCCATATAGGGTTTGCAGAACAGCTGAGCAAGATGATAAAAGGAAAAAGCTCGAAAAAATAAAGCAGACCCTTGTACAGATTTATAATTGCCCTCCGTAGGAGCGATCTTCTCTAATGTACGGAGCACAAGATTTGCAGAGTATACGACCCTATAGCCCTGTAACCAGGCACTGACATGTTCTCCTTGAGGATGCCAGCTGTAATTGTATTTTTCCTCCGGACTGTTGTTCATATCTGGCAGATAATTATAATTATCATCGCTCATATAGTAATTGTCCGCTGCAGCCTCTCCATGGTTCGAATAGCTGGCATTCATACGATCGTAATCATCAAGCACGGCCTGACAATCGACCAAGGTGCTGGGCACGCCTTGGCTCAAATTTGGATTCTGGTCCAAAAAAGTCTTGCCACAGGCGGACAGCAAGAACAAGAGAAAGATCTGGGCGAAAGTATATATACTATAATTTGTTTTCATAGTTATTGGGTTTTCAAGGGTTAAAATCCTGCATTAAATCCGATCGAGATAGTACGGGGCGCAGGCGGGCTCTGGCTAAATAAAGACTCCGGATCCATCCCGACCCGGTTAGCCCGCCACAGGATCCCCAAATTGCTCACCAAACAATAGATCTGTAGATGGCGCAATGCCTGCCCCATTTTAGGAAGGCTGTAGTCCAGACGGATATCTTCCAAGCGGATATGGTCCGCAGAAAATACTCGGGCAGAGGACTGGGAAAAAAATTTACCACGCTGGCTATCGGAACTCTTAGGCACAACTGACGGGATCGCATCAATACGCGTCTCGTCACCCGGCTTCTGCCAACGTCGGTCATATTCCGGTATAACAGTTAAATTATAACTGAAGATACCTGTATCACCATAATATCCGCCTCTAGCCAGCTTATACTTGAATTTATACAAGATATTGGCGGATAAGGAAAGTGATTTATATTGCCAGGTATTGCGGAAGGCTCCGTAATATCGCGGGATAATCGATCCATGGTCTTCTAGATCCTTATATTTCTGGCTCAATATTTCTCCATAATTCTTACTAATATTTCCGTTGGCATCATAGCCCATCGGATCCCCGTTATCTGGGTCTAATCCCGCATAACGGTAGGTGTACAGCGTAAAGGGATCTTTTCCCTCCTTGTATGTACTAGGCATAATAGTTCCACTTCCATCAGGAACATACCAGTATGCATCATCCGAAAAGTTGGGCAATAGATATTTGGTCACCAGCGAACGAGTACGGCTCAACAGCAAATTACTGCTCCATTGGAAATGCGAACTCTGGATATTCACCGACCGTAGATTGATATCAAAACCTGTAGTCTTCAGAGAAGCCGAGTTTTGCATCATACTCGAATAGCCCGTACTGTTGTCCAATGGAACCGGCGCGATCAGGTCGATGGAACGTTTCTGATACCATTCGAGTGTACCAGAGAATCGGTTGCCCCTGAACGCAAAATCCATACCTAGGTTGACTATCTCCGTACGCTCGGGAGAAAGTTTAGGATTAGGACCATTTCCGATGGTCGCATAATTCAGCTGCGTAATGCTATTCGCTGCAGTTACATAATTGATTGTTGGATAGGCCGCAATGGTATTGTTTACATTGCCCATATAGCCATAAGTGGCTCGAAACTTCAGTATTTCCAATAAATTAGATTTAAAGAAGGCTTCCTGGTGCAGGTTCCAAGCTCCTCCTATAGACCAGTTCGGCTTGATCCGATCACTGGCCGCTACACCAAAAATATTTGAACCGTCCAACCTGCCGCTCATCGTAAGAATATAACGCTTATCGTATCCATAGGAAACATTCAGATAACCAGATGTGGTTCTGTTAACATAGGAAGTGGACAACTGAATCGGAGTGGAACCAAACGGGCTCGATCCTGATCGGCCATTGAGCAACTTCATAGATTTCGTATAGTCAAAAGGTATGAAGAACATGGGATCCGAGCTATAGCCTATTAGCCCATCTATAAAGGGTCCTCCCGTAATTTTCGCATCGCTACGTTCCCCTCCAAGAAGCGCGTTCACCTCATTTTTACCAGCAAAAACGCGGCTAAAATTGATCTGCCCACGGACGATATGCGCCTCTCTTGGCAAATGAAGCTGGCTGATTGCATCCGATATGGGCACTTGGTAAGTGATCTGTCCATTGGGATCATTTTCATCATACAATGCGTAAGAATTGACCAGATCGCGCATGTGATACGAGTCCCGGCTCAGAAACTGGATATTATCATCAGTACTTCTTGTATACTGATAGTTAATATTTGCACTTAGAGATGGGACAATCTGGTAGCTGGCTCCAAAACTCGTTAGGATTTCCTCGGTGTTACTTTCCCCATAATTCGTATTGATATCGTTCAGCGGAATATACCGCCAATCCAGTAAACGTCCATTACCTGCATTATGCCTATAAGTATGCCTAGGGGCAATTAAACTACCGCTAGCGTTGATCACTTCTACTGGATTACCCATATCATCAACCAGGCGCAGATAAGGCTGGTTCGGTAGTCGCTGTAAAATCTGCTGAGACTTGAACATGGTGGATGGCGTGTGGTAAAGACCATTGTTGTACCGGATATCGGCACTGAATTCCAAATCCTTAATGGGTGTAAAACTCATCCGGCTCTGTAGGTTCTTACGCGTATTGTAGGTATTCACTTCGCTATTCCGGTTGTAGTCATAGCCCGCAGAAAGGTAGTAGGAAAACTGACGACCCCCACCGCTTAGGTTCATGGAGTATTGCTGCAGTATCGCGTTTCTGTACAGATATTTAGAAATATCCTTGCGACGGTCATAATGGCGGTAGGCATCGATCTGCGCATCGATAGCGGCACGGCCCGCCACATCGCTCACCGGCAGTGCCTTTTGTTGGAACAGCAGTTCCACCACAGGCGAAATCCCGATATAGGGCGAGGAGGCAATCGGATTATAGGTACCCTGTTCAAAATTAAACTTTTCGATATCGATAAAATCCGAACTGCTCATCTGTGGCAAATAATACAGATTTGGGCGTTCGCTGACCGAAATATTGCTATTGACAGAAATCCGCAACGGCTGGTCAAGCTTGCCCTTTTTGGTTGTGATTACAATCACGCCATTAGCCGATCGGCTTCCCCAAATCGAGGATGCTGCAGCATCTTTTAGCACCGTCACAGATTCTACATCATTGGGGTTGATATTATTAATATCCCCTTCGTAAGGAAAATTATCTAGAATGACAAGGGGCAAGCGACCTGGAGTCCCGGCATCATAGGGGGTATCCATGGTCAACGTACTGATTCCTCGAATTTGTAGATTTCCCAATGCATTATACTTCCTAGCCCCCCGAGCAACATTTCCAGACGGTGGAATATACATGGGCGGACGACTCACATCTCCGAAAATGGTGGATGTTGTTAGTCCTTTAAGTCTGCTGATCACATCCAGCCCCACATTGCGGTTGAACAGCTTATTGTCCACATGCTCAAAGGATCCCGTTGCCCGCTCTTTGGGAAGCGTATAATAGCCCGTACTGATCACGTTGGCCTCATCTAAGGTATTTTCAGACTGCCGCAGGACAATTTCGCAATAGTCCTTGAGATCCGACACCTTAAAAGTGCGGGACTCATAGCCCATATAACTGATGCTAATGTTGGCGTCTGCAGGTACATTTTTTAAACTGAAAATACCATTGAGATCTGTGGTGGTCACTGTGCCCCCTACAATGCGGATGGATGCACTGGCCAGCGGGTTCCGATTTTCGTCCATCACTTTTCCTTCGATGCTCCGCTGCTGGGCATCGGCGACATATTTTGACTGGATCACCACGGTTTTATCAGAAATGGAATAGGAAAAAGGCTGGTTGCTGAATAAGCGCTGCAGCACCACAGATAACTCCTGGTTTCTGGCGTCGATATTGACCTTACGGTTGTTTAGATCGGCTCCGTACAGAAAATCATAGCCCGTCTGCTTTTTTATCAGGTTGCAGACCTGTCCCAGGGAAATATTCTTTTCCGACAGGGTGACTTTTTGACCATAGCCGCTTGCGCTTGCATGCAAACAGCCGAGGAGTACTAAAAATGTCGTTATTTTCATAACAAGCATAAATTGGGGGGCCAGCTTAGGAAGCCATACCCTTTGTTTAAAATAAAAATAATCCATACTTTTGGGTTAGTTGGGTTTAATAGGTAAATTTCATGAGATTGCTTTGCTGAGCCCAGCTTCGGCCATGTGTATGCGCAAACATACCCTGGCTTTTTTTGCCTATAGGGATCTAATCCGAGCGGAAAATTACTGAATGTTTCATAATCTGTCGTTCTTAATTTGGTTAGTATATATAGGTTCCTTTAGCATAATCTATCCCTAGTCATAACCTAATTATTTTTATTAATTAACAACTCATCATCTCAAAATATTTATTTTTTGCTCTAGTTATCGCCAAAACTTGACAGGTCGCATTTTGCCGTGAAGAGTACATAACGACCAATCCGATTTAGGGGAGGTTGAGTAACTGTAGTTGTAATTGTAGTTAGTAAAAAAGTTGACTGCTATTAATCTTATAGATGATGAACGTGTAATTGCAAACTCCGCTTTTTATTCTTTGTTATATACAGCTCCATACAGACATTGATCAATGTCAGATTTTTAATCGGAAAACGATATCCCTGATTAATGCGATAATTGCGAGGTGCATCGACTATCAGGGATAGATTTGATAAATCCTAAAG
This sequence comes from Sphingobacterium sp. MAE, assembly GCF_056711605.1. Classification (NCBI taxonomy): domain Bacteria; kingdom Pseudomonadati; phylum Bacteroidota; class Sphingobacteriia; order Sphingobacteriales; family Sphingobacteriaceae; genus Sphingobacterium; species Sphingobacterium sp. MAE. The sequence goes on from NZ_CM160044.1 coordinate 3,698,528, forward strand.
TGATTTAAAAGTTTGAACCAAAAAACCGTAAAGCATCAGCTTTACGGCTACAGTAAGAATAAAAAAATGATATTGAAAATTATTTCATTTGAGCATCAGAAATCACCATGACTTCGATTTCGCGTTCAGCTTCCATCAAATCCAAATTATGACGCTGCATTTCTTTACGTAGACCAGCAATAGTACCATCGTACTTTTGAAAATTTAAGCCTCCCCTAAAACCTGTTTCGTCGATAAAAGGTGGATACTTACGCAATACATCAAGGTTAATAATCAGGAAAGATAATAATGTTCCTCCATTTTCAACAGCCATTGTATCAATTACCGGTTTATCCGTTTTGACAAATACCAGACATTTGATTTTACGCTTCTCATACTTTACATTGAGACCTAAACGATTATTCAGATCCTGAACCGCTAGTTTCGTCATAATGGTCCTCTCAACAATACCTTGTTTCACTTGTTCGTAACAAATTGCATTCTTTTTTATCCAATCGGTGTAATCACCGTATTCTTTCTCATAAGTAATGCGGCTAGGATCTTTCACCTCTAATATTGTACGACTAGGATGAGAAGTCAAATAGCCATTTTTAGTATTGAAATCATCGGATCTCGTGTTGTACAACAGCATCTGATAGGTCTTTAAAATATTTTGATTAAAAATCGCTACACGGGTATGATTATTTACGGTATCTTGTTTAAAATTAATACCCGCTCCCTTAACAGAGGTTGCTTGACCTGTTAAAATAGAATAGCTATAAATGGGGGAATTTCTTGCATCTTGCCATAATGGGTTCAAAGTTGTAAAGGGAATTGTTACATCAAATTCCTCCGACTTAAGTGGCCAATCAATAGCCTTGCCATCTAATAAGGTTTGAATATTTTTACTGGTAATATACTCTCCTCCAGTTATCGCTACTACTTTACCCTTATTGATCCAAACAACATGTGGATTAGTTTGATAATGAAAATACGAACGCAAAATGCGATCCTCAACCGCCGAAGCACGATGCACAGGCGGTTGGTGATCATTTAAAAAACGGCTATTTTTGAAAAATTTGGTTATCAATTCTTCGGGTTGCCATGTAACAGAAAGTAATTTGATCTGATTACCAAAAACACCTTGCAAAGAGTCTAATTTGGGCATGCTTGCAATACACACGGTACACGAAGTATCCCAAAAATCAAGCACCAATAGTTTATCTTTATAATCCGATGTATGGATACTGCGCTTATCGCTATTTAAAATCTTGTCGATTAAAATATCAGGAACCTGATCGCCAATTTTGAGCTCGGCAATACCAGGAACTAATGCTGGTCGGCCGTATTCATCTTTTTCTTGTGCTTTTGTAATACTTGTTATCAATAGTAAAAAACAAAGTAATGTAGACAATTTCATAATAGAATCTTTAATGTAAGTTTGTAGTTATAGGTTCCTTATGACAATAGATTCCCTAGTTCGATATGTAAATAAATTGTATATTTTAAGTTAAGCCATATGTAGTGTATAAAATCCAACATTTCGATAATAGGCAAGTTATTTAAAAAAAACCGCAGGAGGCTCTCCTCCATACAGTCCATTAAAAAATTATACTCAAACAAACAGTAATTTTAGAACATATTAATTTAAAATGTTAGGAGGGCCTTTTATTTATTTTAGTTTGTTTTTACTAAGCTTTCATTACGACCACTTGATCGCATTTCCAACTAAATTTCACCAATCCAGCCTGCTCCAGTTTTCCAATAACTTGGACGAGTCTTCAAATCGGGATACGCTTCCTACAAGTCGGATATCATCTACCGCCCCCCTAAAGACCACCTTTGCCTAATACCAACGGGCAATGTGCTGCATACTGGACCTTATGCTTTCATTTCCAAAGTTAAATTAACATGTTTCTACAGCCGCTTTTGCCTCCGTCTATAAAATAGACTCCTAAATACCCTAGTTTTTGATAAAAATCTGTCAATAAAATTGACAAAAATCTGCTAACGCTGCCTTCTCTATTATAAGGAACTTAGTATTGATTTAAATTCAGGTTATAATAATTAACATACGCAATTAGACATCATCAGATAATGGTAATTTTTACATGAAGGGTGCAGCAAAATCTGGCGCCAGTTATAATAGAAATAAGGAGTATGTCGAAAATCCTGTAACAGAGTAGACTAAAATTAAAGTTTAGCTTTTTGATGTATAAAAGCACTCCAATTATGCCTTGGTATTTATATTCCCCAATCGACTCATTTCCCCACAATACAACAAATCCTAACAATTACTTTAATATAGGTATAAATCCTCCCCCATGTCCAGATCCTAATGATTTTATATGTGCTATTCAAGCCACTGACAATTCTGGCAAACCTATTTTAACAACTGCATTAAAAAGTCAAATGATTTACGCCGTGAATAATAGGATAGAGACACCCGATGTCAAATTAAGACCTACACTTTTACCATAGTGAGGTAACTTGTTAATAAAAATGTTATAATCGTCCTCGTGTTGACCTCAACAATAAAGAGGCATTGCAAAAGGATAGCCTCTTTATTGTTTTTGAGATTTTTCGTATTTTTTCGAATTATGGGACGCACACCAGTTTTTAAGCCTTACGATTCCGATCTGCTGCAGTTGCTTCCGCCAAGCCTGGAAGAACTGATAGCAGAAAATCACCCTGTACGTATCGTTAAAAAGATTATTGACCAGATCGACGTTCGTCCGATCAAACGAAAGTATAAAGGAAGAGGAGCCTCAAGCTACCATCCGCGGATGCTGCTCAAAGTGCTGGTCTATGGTTACCTGACCAACACGTATTCAAGCCGGAAGCTTGAATAACAGGTTCGCCAAAACATCCACTTCATGTGGCTGTGCGGGATGAAAACACCGGGCCACAATACGATCAACCGTTTTCGTAGTGAAATGCTTTCCGCTATTCTCAAGCAGATCTTCTCGCAGATTTTACTTTTAATGGCCGCAGAAGGGGTGGTTTGGTTGAAAGAAGCGTTGTTTACAGACGGCACTAAGATTGAATCGGTTGCAAACCGATACACCTTTGTATGGGGCAAATCCATTAAAACCAGTAAAGAGCGGATTAAATCGCAGCTGGATGACTTGTGGAAATATGCCAAGGGTGTGGCAGCCGAAGAGCTTAAAGATACTTCACCTTCTGACTTTGAGCAGATGGACGCTGAACAGGTTCGTAAAACAATTGCAAAGATCGACCGGGCACTGCAGGATAAAGAGATAGACAAAAAAGTAAAGCAAAAGCTGAATTATGCCCGAAAGAAATGGCCGAATAATCTGGAGCGATATGAAGACCAGGAAAAGAAAATGGGCTCGCGTAACAGCATTTCCAAGACCGATCCCGATGCGACCTTTATGCGCATGGAAAAAGACCATATGCTAAACGGTCAATTGAAACCAGTCTATAACCTGCAGATCTCCACCCAGAATCAATTCATCCTGAATTACTCGCTCTATTGCAATCCAACCGACACCTTAACGCTCCCGGCACACTTACAGCAATATGAAGACCTGTACGAATTGACACTAGGCGCTGTTCGGCCAAAACATCGATATTTCCCTCGCAATATGAAGACCTGTAAGGATTGACACCCTCATCAGTGGTTGCCGATGCCGGTTATGGTTCGGACGAGAATTACAGCCTGCTGAAGAGTAAACAGATCGGAGCTTACATGAAGTATGGCAGCTTTGACCAAAATCAAAAAGGAAAACAGCGCCCCTTTTCAATGCCGGGGCTTCATTATAATCGAGAAGAAGATTGCCTGTACTGTCCGATGGGGCAAAAGATGAGTCTGATCGGATTTACCAAAAGAACCACGACCTCGGGTTTTCAGCAGGTGTCCAGTCGCTACCAGGCCCTCAACTGTCAGGGCAGCCCGTATGAGGGGAAAATGCCACAAATCGCGGGGAAACCGGATCGTGGAAGTCAATCACCGCTTGAAAGCGCATAAAGAGCAAGCAGATAATCTTCTAAACAGCGAGCAGAGCATCCGTTATCACAAGAAAAGGGCCGTTGATGTGGAACCTGTATTTGCCAATATCAAAAGTAATCATGGCTTTAAACGATTTATGCTCAAGGGGATGACAAAGACTGAAGTCGAAATTGGATTACTGTCAATCGCCCATAACCTAAGAAAGTGGAGAGCGTAAAGCTCTCTTTAATTTGCTTTCCTCACCACAAAGTAAAAAAAACAAGAAATTACCAGATCAATCTAACATGGCTTGATAAAACAAGAAGATAGCTTCAAAATTGTACTAAATGCAAAAACCGTCTCATAATTACTTATGAGGAGGCCTCTTTCTTTTTTAGTTGCTACTATTTCAACAATTGAAAAAGCTTGATTAACCTCAACAATAATTTCAAAATAGAATTACTAACATAAATTTATATAATTTCATATTACTAATGGAGAGGTATTTCTAGCCTTATGTTATCAAAATAAATTAACACTAAATTTCTAGAATAAATGAGTTTTAGTTAAAGAGTAAGTTGATTGGTCAACTATGACTCTTTAATTAAAATAGACTCCTAGTTGCCATAATCTTTGATAAAAAAAGTCAATAAAATTGGCTGTTTCATAGTTTATTCTTCTTAATCTATTAGTATCTTAAGTTCTCCTGCGTGACTACCTATCCCTAAAAAGCGGTTTTATTTTTTCTTATTTTTAACACCAAAACGCGACAGATTGTATTGAGCTGTCAACTGAATATAGCGTCCGATCCGATTTTGGGTGCGCTGGGTCACAGTATTGGGGGTTACCAACATTTGGATCGATTGCTGTTGGTCCAACAGGTCATAAGCAAACAGCTGCAGGCTCAGTTCTTTATTGGCAAGCAAAAATAACTCGGCAGAAGCATTGAGCATAATGGGATTTTTGATGGGAATGGTATAGCCTCCATTGATCCGGTAACGGACATCTGCACCAATAGCCAATCGGGAACTGATGGTCCAGCGCGCATTGCTACTGGTCTCCCAGGTATAGGTGCGCCTGTTCAAATCGCTATTTAACTCATATCGACTGTTTTCACAACTGTAATTGAGGTTGACGCTTCCGCGGATTTTTTTACTGTTGAGCGCTACACCGAGAGACTGACGCAGGGAGATGGTGCTATTGTCTGCCTTTTGACCTCCTATAAAAACAATCGATCTATTTTTACTTCCAGATGTACCCCACCGCAGCTGATAATATGTTGCAAATGGCAAGGTCATATCATAGCTGGCGTTTAGATTATAAGCTCCATCGGCATTGACATAGTGGGTCTCTTGCTTGAAACTGTTCAGCGTATCGGGTACTAACAGCACATTGGCGACGACTTGATCTTGGGTTAGATTTGTATTTAAGCCTAAGCTATACGTATCTCCTTTGACGGGGTTGATGTGATTAAGACTTAAGCTAAGTCCATGGGTCAATGTGGGTTTTAAATCGGGATTGCCCACGGTGATCTGCTGGAGATTGCGTAGATCTTGCAAAGGCAGCAATTGATCAACCGAAGGCGGTGAAGCCGTACCTGTATAATTCAACTGTATGTTGTCTTTTAAAGAAGGTGCGTAGCGCACACTCGCAATAGGCAATATACGAAACATGTGATAAGCAATGTCTCGCTGCTGCAGGGATTCGTCTGCGGACATACGCGTAGGCACCATACTCAGCCCGAAGTTATAGTCGAGCTTGGGTGATGCTCCGCGGTAGCTTAAATCGAGCTGTTGGGTATTGAATACCGTACGAAAATCGGTATTCAACGAATCTACAGGTATCAGTACACCTTCATGATCACTCTTGGTCTGCTGCAGTTTATCGTTCCTACGACGTGAATAACGATAGCCGATATCCAAACTGCGCTTGGTGTTTACCGTGTTGTGATCATTAAGAGGTTCGGTGTATTGGGCCGATAGGTCAAATAGGGACTCACCTCGATGTGCATCTAACAAACGGGTGCTAACAGAATCTTTCACGGGCTGGCTGGTCACTTGATTGTAAAAACGCAACTGATCATGGAGCATACTCTGGTCTTGACCTCCCTGTGCCGTTGCGGAAAAGCTCGCAGTCAAACTACGTCCCTGCTTTTGCATCAGCCGACTCCAGGATAGGGATAACTTTCCATTGCTATTTTTCGAATCGGTCATTATCGTATTATCAAGATCTTGCACAATCGCTCCAGTCTGCTTAGAGATGCTATGCGTTTGATTATTTCCCTTACCGATCTGCCCTACCAGCTGCAAATTCCAGAAATCTCTTTTCCTGCGAGACTGCACACTAAACTGCATCTGCTGGTTTTGATTTTCACTGCTATTGTCATTTTGAAGTTGATTATAAAGGATACCGTTACTGGTACCGCTCTCGCTATAGCTTTCAAAACTTCCTTTTCGATAGGTCCCATTATAGCCATAAGTGCCGAAAACATTTAATTGATCCATGGACCTTCTGTAATTCGTGCCCATAGTGGTGGTTTGCTGGCTTCCGCCCTCGATACGGGCATTCTGATGATTGGCATAGCCACTCACTTGATGCACATCTAGCCACACATTGCCCTGAAAGCCTGCTCCAAAAAGATCTTGTGTACTGGCAGAGGACTCCATACTGCCGAAGATACCTCTATTCTGTCCATCCTTGATCACCAGATTGAGCATCTTCTGGGGTTTGCCCGTTTTGATTCCCGTGAAGTTAGCCTGATCTCCATAATCATCAATGACCTGCAGCTTGGCAATAATACCCGCAGGCAGCTGTTTTAAAAAATCTTTAACATTATTAGTGAAAAAATCTTTGCCATTGACCCGTAGTTTGGTCATCGATTGGCCCATAGCGGTGACATTGCCCTCTCCATCGACACGTACTCCGGGCAGCTGCCGCAATAGATCTTCTAATCGGTCATGTTCGCCAACCGCATAGGCAGCGGCATTGTATTCAACCGTATCTTTTCCAACTCCTATCGGACTGGGCACTCGGACCTGTACTTCCTGAAGCCGCCTAACAGTGGATTGAAGTATAATCGGAGGCAATTCATAAATATGACTTGTTCCTGTATAATGGAGATTTTGCCTATATGTCTGATAGCCCAAGCTGCGCACGACTAGGGTGACAGCTTCTCGGGGTACTGCCCGAACAATAAAATTGCCGCTTTTGCTGGTACCTGTACTGAGGCTGTCCTTGCTGGTATAGATCCGAACGACTGCACCTGCTATACCGACCTTTAAGGAATCTGTTACCTGCCCACGCAATTCATATTGCTGTGCTGATAAAGAACCCACAAAGATAAAGGGCAGATAAAAAAAGAAAAGAAATAGGACTTTATTCATTAAAAAATAACAAGAAATTGATACATAGTGCTAAATGAGATTTACAATAAGATCCACGAGTGTAAATAAGAAGCAGCATGCGATCACCACTATAAAGGCAAGCTGAAGTCACCGTATATACCAATAGTAGATCGAATATGACATAAATCATGATGGTCATTACATAATAGAATCCTTCGTGTAAGTGTATACCTATAGGTTCCTTATTGAGGTCGGTTCCCTAACGACAGATGTAAATAAATGGTGAATTTAATAGTAAGGTGAGGAGGATCATCTCAGATTCAAATCCTCATAACAAGACGTTATTTAACAGTAAAAAACCGCAGGAGGCTCCCCTCCGTGCGGTCCATTAAAAAAGCTACACTCAAAACAGTACTTTTATAGAACACATTTACTTTAACGTGATGAGGTCTTTTTGTTTATTTTAGTTTGTTTTTATTACGCTTTCATGACGACCAATTGATCGCCCTCCCAACTAAATTTGACCAAGCCCGTCTGCTCCAATTTTTCCAGTAATTTGGACAGGTTCTCAAATCTGGATACGCTTCCTATCAGTCGGATATCATCTACAGGCCCCCTAAACACCACCTTAACCTGATACCAACGTGCCACCTGCTGCATAATGGAGCGGATGCTCTCATTGTCAAAGGTAAACTTACCGTCTTTCCACAGCTGCCGGTTGACCTCATCAACAGTCTTGACCCGAAGTTCATCGCCCTCCAAGATGGATTGCTGTCCTGGGAGCAATTCAACTGTTTTCTTGGACAGTCGATCGCTGACCTTCACCCTACCCTTTAATAAGGTGGTCTTGATCAGATTATCCTCGGGATAGGCAGAGATATTAAAGTTTGTGCCGATCACTTCGATATCCTGCCGTCCTGAAGATACCACAAAGGTATGGTCCTCATCATGGCTTACTTCAAAGTAAGCCTCGCCGTAGGCCAATGCTACTTCGCGATGCCCTGACTTTGGGAAAGACGTGGGGTACCGTAAAGATGAAGCGGCATTGAGCCATACATGAGTTCCATCAGGCAGCTTGACCTGATACTGCCCTCCTTGTGGAGTTTCTATGGTATTGTAAATCACTTTATCTGTTGGTGCTGCATCTGGAGCACCTGTTATTTCATAAATCAGTTGTCCATCGGCTGTTTTGGTAATCGCTACACCCGACTGCTCAACCAGCTTGCCCGATGCGGCATCGGACAAAGGGATGCGCCTGCCATCGGCCAGGATCAAGGTGGCTTGATCTGTCCCAGGACGTATATCGGCTATTGCCGGGGCGACTGCATCTGGCTCATGATGATGATAGACATATGCCGCAACGCCCAGATTCAACACTAAAAATACAGCCGCTACGGCACGCATCCAATAATCCTTCCTGTTCCTGCTGTGGATGCGCTGTTGAATAACGCTATAGATGCGATCGCGCAGTTCGTCGTCCGACGCGGCATAATGTTTACCAACAAAAACTGGATTGTCCAATCCTTCGCTGTACCAGCTATTGAACTCGGCGATCTCCTCGTTGGTGATGCGTTGCTCCAGCCATTTATTGGCTAATAATGCTATTCGTCTATCTCGTGTATTCATCATGAGCACATTTAGTTCTGATTCCTCCGTTCTTCGTTATTAGGTTCCCAATTGTGGACGTATCCCTAGCGCAGGTATGAAAAAAATATTTATAAGTAACAGTAAACAGCGCATTAAATAATATAGACCTACATTCTTTATCGGTATACGATAATCGCACAAGACCCCCAAAACGAAATAGGTCTATAAAAAAATAAAATACCGCATCCATCAGGCTACTCCCATACATTATAGGGTGAGAAAAAAAATCTTTAATCCGGTCCTGATCGATTTAAGGGCTTTGGTGATATACCATTCAATGGTCTTTTCGGATAGATCCATGGTTGCGGCGATCTCTTTATGGCTGCGTCCCTCGATCCGGCTCATCTCATAGACCAGTCGGCATTTTTCGGGCAGTGCGTCGACCACCTGCTGCAGTCGCCTATTGACTTCATTGTATTCGAGCCATTCCTGCGTGGAGTCGTCCGCAAGTTCGGTGATGACTTCTTCGGCGGCAATATCACTGAAATGCTTATGTTTAAATCGGGAATTGAGGTGCTTGAGTACCCGGTACTTGACAGCAACGGCCAGATAGGAACTGACGGATGAATGGATCTCCAGCTCTTCTCTTCTATTCCAGATGCTCACGAAGACCTGCTGCACAATATCTTCGGCTTCTTCCAGATGATGAAGTTTATTGGCTGCCGCTGTAAACAGCTTTTTCCAATAGCGATTGTACAATTCGGTAAACGCTTGTTCCTCGCCGTTCTTCAGTATCTGAATGAGCTCGTCATCCGAAAGCATGTTTAATTTAACGTCTATCATTGATCCATAATTCATTAAACATCAATACATACACTATATGAATATACTGATAATATTCCTTAAATAATACAGCCCTATCAAGGTCACCGCCTGTCTTGAACCGAAAAAACGTCAATAAGCATCTGGCGTATATCACCATACGTGCTGTTGCTCATCATCATCTGGGACCTTTTTCTGCAGCGAAAATATGCGGTTCACCAGCCTCTTATCAGGCATAACAGACACAGGTGATCGTACGCAATCAACATCAAATGATCGGCTACTTAACAAGGGGATTAGACATCAGCTAATTGGCTCCTTTTAAGCACCCGGATCGTTTACACAATTGGTTGCCCACAGGTATATAATAGGGTTCCTATTCGGGCCCCAATCCCTAGTGGATTTTTAAAATATTTTTAAGAAGTGGGTTATTGGTGCTGTGAGAGGGGAATATTAAGAGGAAGAGGTTGATCAAGAAACATTATATCCTATATGCCTATCTGATCTAATTTTAAAATTATTACCGCTGCTAAGGTTTAGAATTAATAAAAGAATTTAAAACACATTTTTAAATCATAAAATATGAACACTAGATCCGATCAGTTTGGAGTACGCTGCGACCGGGAATAGCGCTTTATCCCCGATCGTTGGTGTTGCTAGTTTTCGGGCATCAATCTGGCCCATTCTGCTCGTATTTTGAGCAGTTTTTCATATACATCGACATGCACCTTATACCGCTCTTGCTGCGCTCCGTAAAATACGATCACATGTGTGTCGCCCTCTTTGCATAATGTTCTGATGGCCAGCAACATGATCAACCGCCCCCGCCCCGCTCGAAACAGCAGATGGGGCCATAACTTTTCTATTTTGGCCAGCGACTCCAGATCGACTTTACCCTCGCGCCCATCCAGCAACAGTACATCCACAAGCTTGGAGCGGGAGGAGCCCACTTTTAGATAAAAATAGGCGATCTGCGAGATCCGGACCCATTCATTTTCCGCTCCGATGATGACCAAAACTGCATCGTTCAGTTCCTTAAGAAATATTTTCAGCCGCATTTCGTCCCTACTCAACAATTCATGGTTGTTTCTGAGGCGCTGCTTGCGTACGCGCAATTCGTGCAGCTGGTTCTCGTACAGCTCAACCAGTTGCGCCCGTTCCACAGCCCATTGGTTCAATTCCGCCTCGTGCTGCAAGATGAAGCGCTGTTGTTCCGAACGTGATTCCTGCAACAGTAAAACCCGATCATGAGCATGCTCCTTTAAGCGCTCATCACGCTGAGACAGCCATTTTTTCATCACCTGATATCTCCTGAGTCCGTAATTTCTAGCCTTCCGTTCCTTACGGACGGCATAGTAGACCTGCACCATGATCAGGCAGAACAGGACCACCACATAGTCCCGTTCAAAATATTCCGCTTTTTGCAGATCGACTCCAAATAGAGCCCAATATACGGCATATACCACCCGTAGCGCAATAGCGCCCAGAAGGATGACCAACAGGAAAAATTGAATCAAATACCGCAACAGTTCATTTTTCCTCATCAACCGGTCGTTGTCCAATCGATGGACCACATAGGCCGTCGGGAAGATAGCGACCACCATCAGTACAAAACTGAACAGGAAGATCAACAGATGTTTGGGTGAAGTAAGACTCCAGGGAAGAGAACGTGCGGTGGTATAAAAAGTGATCAAAAAAGCTGAAATGGCTGCAAGTAAAAATATAGACCTGAGGTTTCCATACCAAGATCTCAGGAAAAATCGAAGAGCGATCATACTAGAATAAATTATATTATTTACCCCTAAGTTAATTAAATTCGTACAAATTAGGTGTAACGCTTTTTTTACACACCCAGTTTAACGAAATTCATTTTCCTGTTCGCCGACACAAAAATCACTTTAAACACATTTAAATTAACATTTTCAAGAAATTCAACGGAGAATATGATGGATTCGTAGAAATTTCAGACACTTTGCTTCTCTTAATAGGAGATAGCTCATATATTCGTCATTCGATCGAATTAATAATTAACTGAATCAAGTCTCCTATGCGCTAATGCCATAAACTGTAGTGAAGCATGCTGTTACAGCTTATGGCTTTATGACCGTGGTGAGCAAAAAAAAGCTAAAATTGCAAATTGTAAAACACATGAAAAAATACCCATTTGATAGTCGGGGTGTCACACAATGGCTCGCTGAACTATACAGTGCTACGATCACGTACCAAATGATGGAACAAGAACATATCCTTCTTTCTCTTCGGAGCTGGCTGATATCCAAGTTTGATCTCAGTAAAGATCAAATAACCTATATCGCTACGCTATCGGAGGATTTTAAAAGCAATCTTGCGCGCGAGATCGTCTTTGCGATCAACAATCACTCGCCGATCACTTTGGATAAACAGACTGACGAAAACCGTACAGGTCTATTGGACGGTGATTCGGTCAAGGTAACCGAATACGAATCGAAAAAGAAACAAGCAGATGTCTCGCATGTCCCATCCATAACGGATGTAGGTAAGCAGTTCAACCGTCATGCGGAAGGACAGTTGATGATTCGGATTTACTATAAACGTCTATAATACCCCTCTACTCCAATCCATGCCATGGGCCAATACCTTTCCCATGGCATTGGTTATTTCTTAAACCGATCATTTCAAATACTCCCTACTTCCTAGCAGAAAGTAATCATCAAACGATAGCTAAAAATCTGTATGAACAGGATTATAATGTGGTCAAAAAGTCTGGATACACATATTCGATCTTTTTTTCTGGATTTTCTGCACAAACAGTTAACAATTTATCCGTAAATTCTTTCATTTTAGTAAAACCTCTATCCTTCATTACTCCAACTGTTGCTGTAAATGCTTTTTGAAAATCAGCTTCTTTATAGTGATGTTTGCAATACAACAAGTACACAGCATAGGTCATATATTCATCAAAGATATATCTTGGTGACGTATACGCATCTATCCCCTCTACGGTTTCATCAACCCAATATGTACGGTTTTTAAATGCTTCATCAATTTTGGCTTTATGCTCTTTTGTAGGTTTAGCGACATAATTATGATCAATTTCTGTAAACATCACCCTGGTATTAAACAATTCGTTTTCAATTGGACTCATGTACGAGTTGCTGGATAAAGGTGGCAAACTCATATAAATCAATCGAAAATTGTTATTGTTGAACTCAGACGTATAATTCAGTCCATTGATGAGCGGCGAACAGTAGATCGTATAAGCATTGATACGCGTATCAAAATTCTGTTCCAGCCATTTCCATTGTTTTCCAACATGGGCTTCTTTTTCGTATTGAGCGATGATATTGGCATAATACTTTTTGTGTTTTTTGTAAAACGAGCGGAAGTTGGACTTTTTCGCAAAATCTTCCAGTTCCTGCTTATATTGTGTGATTGGATTTTCAACAACTTTCACCCCGTTTACCCCTCCCGCAGGGAAAATATAGACATCACTTTTCACGAGTTTGTCGCCTTTGAAATAGTAAGAAATACCATTGCCCGTTAAAAATACATTATTGATCAGGGTTTGTACCAATAAGGAATCAAAGGTGTGAATAATGGGCTCATTTTCATAAGCCTTGAACTGTTTCAGTACAGCTTGATAATAGGGTCCTTCTTGCTGCATCATATCCTCATTTTCCAAGCCCGTTTTGGTAATGGCGATCATAATCTGAAGCAGCTCTTTCACTTCGTTGACCTCTACTTGATATTTGCCTTGATTCTCTTTTTTAAACTTTTCTGTAAAATTTACTTTCTCCTGTGCTTGCGCAAATAAAGAGATAAGTAGAAGTACTAAGGTTAACTTTTTCACTGGTATTGATTTATAGGTTTTATTAATATGATATTCTTCTGGATGCAAATATAAAAATAACACGTTAATTCCTATTTAAAGCCACTTTATTTTTTTAAACTTATCTTAAACAGAGCACAGGGACAGAAAAACAGCACGAGGAAAATTGATAAACCCGATCAAACATGCTGAGTGAATTGCTGTTGAGCAGCGTATTATAAATAGGCTTATCCGATGACAGATAAGCCTATTTATTGGATTATTTACGCTTGATATTTCCCAATAGCCTACTAGTCAGAAAACTGACCAACGTACCTACGGCAGCCATCAATACCGTCTGCGCGAGATCGCCAAAAGAGAATGAAGCCCAGATCGAGCAGAGCGTGCCGCCCATCGCCCCCAATCGCATATCATTCCATTTCATGGGGCACCTCCTTTTCTTTCTGCTGCACAATAGACTCCTCCGGCGGAGGCTCCTCCTCTCCTTTTTTGTCCGGATCATCCAGCACCGTCTCTACTATACCAAGACCCAGCGCGATATATTTGATGATATGCAGTGCCTTGCCCGGTAATTTGATCGGCGCTATAAGCACAACCTGTAGCGCACGACTTATCTTTTGAATTATTTTTTTCATTTGTATAAAAGTTAAAAGGTTAAATAGTTAGTAGGTTAGAAAATAAAATTGTTGCTACTTCAAGATCCAAAAGCAGCAGGCTTATCTAATAGGCCTTGTATTACGACTGCGTAATTACACTGATGAAGAGGCGTTAAAAATGAATTTCTGTTTGAGTATAACGAGTTTAAATTCATTTAGCATATTCAAGGTGAAATAGCAAAAAGGAATACAGCCTTGATTTTTGATTACTTTTTATCAAGAAAAAGTAATTAGCCCTGTGCCGGCGACAGAGGCACAACACGACCTCGTTACTTCCATAACAACCTCCCCTTTCATCATAAGCTCCACCAGTAAGGGATACAATTTTTTGTAAGCCGTAACGGACTGTTCCAAGCGATAGTCGCCTTTTTCAAACACATACTTTGTGCCCACGAGCAGGCAGCCCGCAGTTTGCTTATGCGTATTGCCGATGTGGATGTAGACATAACTAAAACCAGGGATATCCTGGATCTCGATCATACCCCGATGCATCTGAGGATAGCGGTCATAGTAGTTACCATTCATACCCCCATCTCGGTTGAAGCCCAATGTATAGGTACCCAAAGGGATACAGGTATTCCCCGGGATCTTCTGCTCACGGGGGATATCCTCCAGACCATAGCAGATAAACCGATGGTTCAGATAGATTTCAGACAGGGTACTGTCCTTCCCCTGTTTGATACGGATGACTTGTAGCAGCATACGATTTTTGTTTAGAATTGCATTAAAAACTACCCAGATACAGACTGTTGGAGACCATCCGTTTATCCCGATCGTGCAGCATCAGGTACAGGTGCACGGGTCTATCCCGTAAGACAGAAGGCAACTGCAGCTTCATATAGGCATCTTTTCTGATCACCTGCTGCTCATTGACCGCTGCATTTCCGGCCTCGATATCATAGACACACAGGATCACTTGATCGTCCCAGTGGCTATGGTCTGCGATAAATTGATTTGGTAATGCCCACTTCACCGTCATACAGTCGCCCACACGTTCGGCTTGAGGGGACAGCAACGGAGCTAGGGTTCCTTCACTTATTTTTGCTTTGGCCGGATCGATCTTCATATCCGGATACTCTCCGGTGACCGCATTGCGTAAATGATGCGACATGGCCCTGCCAAGTGCTGTTTTTCCTTTCTTACGGGTCGCAAAGCCAATCTGGATCAACAGATTGAGCGGATTGAGGAAATAGCGGACCAACTTAAATCCAAGCTGGGTCGATTTGGCCTTGTTGGGCTGCTCCTGCGTTTTTTCTTTATTGGATATCATCAACATATTCGATTGGTTTATCATATCGAAATCGGGAGAAGCCCGACGCTTCTCCCGATTCGACATGCTGTACAACAGTTTACAGTAAGTCCACTTCTCCCAGATAGGTACTTCTGGATACCTTGGTCCCTTTACGGTCGGCAAAGAAGATCCATACATGCCCCTTTGACCCCAGCAGATGCGGTGGTACCGTAATATCGATGGTTCCATTGGCACGTGTGGCCGGCGTAGGGGTCGTCATAAATTCATCCGCCTTGGGCTGATAAAGTAAGATAATGACCTGATCATCTGCCTTGGAATCATATAGGCTGTTGAGCGAAAAATCCCAGTCTACCGAAAGTACCCCAAGCGATGCCGATACGGCCATCGCACCGCCACCGATATAGGAGCCCGAACTGATCATGATCTTACTGTAGTCCAGTTCAAAATTTGGATAAGAGCCCACCACTGCCTGACTGATATTCTGCTGCAGGGCCGCATTGGTCGGCGTCATCCGATTGGCATTGACCTGACCAAAACCCAGGCGCAAGATTGGGGCTATGGGCATCAAGAATTTTGACATCACATAAAATCGTGCCTGCACGATAAGCTGCTCTTCTGTAGCTCCTTTTGTCCGCTTTTTGGGCAGCCCTTTGATGTAGTCGATACCCTTCCAGCTTGAACCTATCACGCTGCCGGCTTTACCTCGAAAACTCCCATTGGCACCTTGTCTAATTGTTCCCATTTTTCTAATTTTTTAAAAGATTTGACCATACGTAAAGGCTTCATGCATACCGGTATATTCTGCTTTACGATGACAAACATAGCACCTGGACATAGGGCTTGTCAAGAGCCAAAATGATCTTGTCGGTGTATGTCGGTGTACCGGTAACATATTGTCGGTGTTTGTCGGTTTAGTATTAAACAGGTTCTAAAAATCCTGATGCTCAGACCGAGAAAAACAACACCTCTTCCTAGCCAAGAGGCTACCAGCTACGCACCTCGTTTTAACCAAAGGCCTCTATACACCGTCTTTGCACCGCTCCTATACCGTCCCTGTACCGGGAAAAGGACGGTCCAGGGACTTTGCAGGGACGGTGCACCTATGGGATACCTTAAAACAAGGTTAAAAGCAGGTACGAACAAGGTTAAAAGCAAGTACCGATCTCAGCTTGATCTGCCTAAGGCAATTGCGCGGGCTGATAGCCCCGATAAGCGATAAAAAACTCGAGGACAGCCTGCTTTGAAAATTGATTCTTCTTCTTATGCTTAGCGATCGGACTGATCATGCCCTGCCGTACTTTACGTTCAAAAGTGCGTTTGGAAATGGCAACAAAATCCGCAGCCTCCTGCGTGCTCATGGTGCCGACGAGCTTGCTCCCTTCGTCCTGCTGCCGTCCTTCAAGCAGCCTGAGCATCCGATCCACTTTGGTATGCAGATCGGAGTCTGATGAGGTGGATTGTGTTGTAAAATGATAGGATACTGCTTGAGCCATAGAGGTTGCATTGGATCCAAAGCAGTGGCCTGACTCCTGAGTGGAAGCCGTGTTTTGATAAAAAAACATATGTAGGTAAGATAAGGGCGACCTACCGCCGAGATCCTGACTGATATAGCACCATGAAGGCCTATTGATCAGCTCAATCGGTCTAGTTTATAATTGGAAATATAGGACTTTAATTCAACGGTACACAGGTATTCCAACCTCTATAACGCAGTTCAAATCTCGATTTCAAAAACTCCTCTATATATTTATTCTTCACTTTACTTCCTAAAGTACACATCTTTAATACTTCACTCTTCGTTAGGTTTGTACTTAATGCTTGCATCGTCTGGCTCTGAATCTTGACAAATTGGCCATTTTTATAATCCATAAAACAGACATGCATCATATTGATATAATGATCTTTATTAACTTTCACCAACCAGATTAAGAGACCAAGATTTTTCAATGTCTCTAAAATTTTAGGCGAGTCAATCCGGGTTCCATCAGTCAAGATCACAACAGCATGCTTTGTGTGCGACTCAATAGCAAAAATATGGAATAATACCACAGCTCCCAGCTCATTAAAAGAGGGCATAAGTTTGGTCGGACTCTTTGCATACAAACTGGCGTACAGATTTTCGAGCAATACCTCATCAGGCAGATCATCGCGCTCACTTTGCCATTCCTCGATCGCCTCCTTAACGATGTCTTTCAGCGGAAGATGACTTACTATCTGCTCATCTTTATCTTGCTGCACTTGATGATCAGTTACAAACTCGATTAGTGCCTTCTTGACCAGGCTCATTTGTTCTTCATTTCGATCTTCCCACTTATGGTCCAGTACAGATGTCAGCTTATCTTCGACCACTTGAGAAAATTTTTCAATAACAGTATCCAGCTGAGCATCCCGCTGTTCCTCGATGGGACGATCAATAACGTCAACAGCATAAGTTTTTTGCTCTTCACCTGCTGTTGCAGGGTATTCATGCTGAAAATAAGTAATAAACAAATTGCGCTTTGGATCTGTGTCCAACCAGATCGAGAAAGCGATCATCATCACCAGATACAACAAAAACCGGGATTTAGCATGCTCCCACAAGATCGCGTACATCTGCTCCCCATCATACCACATATATTTAAATACGATCAAAATGCATAGCCCAAGTCCTGTTGGCAGCACATAAAACAAAATCCGAGCACTTCTTTTCTTCCAGAGGATATTTTGTTTATCATGGTCATAAGTGAACAGCAGCTGGATAACAAGCGAAATAGCCGTTATAAAAACAACCACAAACATCGTAAGCAAAAAAAGAGATGCAAATCTATAAGAGAAAACCGATAAGTCTGTCCAGGTATAATTATAGGTAATCTTATTATACAGTAAGGGTAACAAAACAAACATCAGATAATAAAAATAATATGCCCTAAAATGTCCAGATAAGGCATTTATATTTAAAAAGCGATTTTCAAATAGGTGGATCATTCGTATATAAAAAAGTAATAATTAATTAGGTTAAAATGCAAATTAACAATATTTCATTATAAAACAAAACTGCAGATTGGTCTAAAAACTCAAAAAACAAGCTTTAAAGAGGTATTTTGCCGGTACTTTTAAAGTTTAAAGGTACTTTCTAGATACCCTTAAACTAGAAAAATCAGTTTAACGACTCTTCTTATTATGCCTTAGCCTATTAATGGCCACCATCTCTTTTCTCAAAAAGATAGATTTGCCAAATTTGGAATTCACCAATAAACAGTAAATCATGAACACGTTAAACTTTGACCAAGAGGGTGTCAATAGTATGCAAGCCATTGTCCTTGGGCGGTCACCTGAACTATTAGAGATTGAACTGACCGAAATCCGAAACGATTTTGATAGCTGGGTCAATAAGTTTTTTAGCTTCACGACCAATCAACTCGTTCAGCTGCAATCCATGGATCTCATCTTTAAGCAAGAGTTAGCTTACGCCATCGCCAACAGTTATGCTGCGGGCGTCATGGTCGTTTTTAGTAAAGACGACAAAGAGGATGACGAAGTGCCCGACAAGAAAAGTATCGTTGTGCATGGAATGGATAAGTGGGAAACCCCATTAGAAACCTCTTCAGCAAATAGGATCGTGACGCCATTAATGATCCGCATCCACTACAGTTGATCCATTAAAATCCACAAATCTCCTTGAGGGCTGGCAGCGAGATCCCCAGCCCCTTGTGTATTTCAAATACTCCTATATATAACCTCTAAGTAAACCTCGAGTCTTTTATAAACCTAAATAAAACTCAATGAAAAGAACCACTCCAAAATTTAGCTTAAATAAAACAGCTGTCTATAGAGATCGAGCTGATTACTCCAACTTGCTAAACATACGATCTTAAATTATGGAAAGAATGCAAGATTTTTTCAGTAAATACCATCAGCTCAGCGCATCAGCAAAAACTTATATCAAAGAACATGGAAAGCTCCATTTTTATAAAAAAGGAAGTTACTACAAGATCGCTGGTATTCCGATGTCGACCTGGTGCTTTATAATTGATGGTGTAGTCGCCAAAGAAGTGCTCGAAGCAGACACATTCATTCGCATCGAACGGATCAATGGGAAGAACGAATATTTTACGGGTAGCAATCACCCCTATAGTGATCGGGCAACATCCGTCGCTATCAAATTTTTGCAACCCACTATATTATATGAGATCAGCAACAGCCATTTCAAACACGCACTCAAACAGTACCCTGAGCTGAGTACGATATTCCATATTCTGAAGCAGCATAGGGTCAATAGACTGCAGGATATTGTACATATTCTGAAGCTCCCACCCTTACATCGGGTACATGAGCTTTCTATCAAGATGCCTCATATTATGCCTTTACTTACCATCAAAGAACGTCGTTCCTTTTTAAACATTTCCTGTGATCGTGATTATTATAAATCTTTACGCTATCATCTTGGAAAGAGCTAAAGTATATCGCATTGCTATTATCAGAGCGTACCGAAGGATTATATTTTTGCGAAAAGCAAGTATCAAAAAAATAATAGGAGCTGTCGAAGATCAAGAGCAATATAGTCTGACAAATACGAAAAAAATGCAATCTATAGCATTGCTATACGAAGCTGAAGAAGAAGGGATCTAATTTTACAGTAAGCATCTTAAATAAGATCATGTTTAATAGATACACAAATAAACTACGACTATGAAAAACATAAGTATAAACAACTTAGGTATCAAAGTATACCGACGCAAATTTGCGACATTCCCCGGTGGCCGGGGCAGGAAATAAAGTCCACTTTAATAATAAAAGCCTCCGACGTATGGAAGCTTTTATGTGGCCATCAATGAAAACATAGGATGTTCGATAATAAACATAAGTAATATAAACATTTTTTTTACAATTAAAATCATCTATTATGGCCTGGTTCCAATTAGTTGCAAATGGGGATGCTACAGATCCTAACGATTATAATGCTGTAGGTGGACCTTCATGTTCGGGTCCGAATCATATTTGTGCTATTCAGACAAGTCCTGACGCAAGTAATAAACCGATCATTACAACTCCACTGAGAAATGAAATGATTACTGCGTTAAACACAAACTCCAGTAGTACAAATGTTCAATTGAGAACAAATCCGTAAATAAGGTCACAAGCCTTATGGTAGAGGGCGCTCCAAAGGCGCCCTTTTTTAACAAAGTTTAATTTTAATGATCTTAAAAAAACAACTATGCCATGGTTCCAATTAATTGCTAGTGGAGATCCACTAGAAAGAAATGATTATAATGTTATTGGCGGTCCATCATGCTCTGGACCTAATCATATCTGCGCCATTCAAACTAGTGCTGACGCGAGCAATAAGCCCATAATAACACCAGCACTTAAGGATGAAATGCTTCTTGCGTTACATTATAGAAATAGTTCCACAAATGTTCAATTGAGAACAAACCCGTAAATAAGGCCACAAGTCTTACGGTAAATGGTGCTCCAAAGGTGCCCTTTCTTAACAAAATTTAATTTTAATAATCTTAAAACAAATAATTATGGCCTGGTTTGATTTGGTTCCGGAAAGTTATCCGAGAGATACAAATGACAATGATACACCACAATATACAGTCTTAATCAAGTCTGTGCGATCGAAAAAAAAAGTTCACACTCAAATAATAATCCATGATTATAACAGTAACAAACGAAAGGATTACAATATGAAGAAGAGAAAAAAATAACAAAGGTACATTTAGGACTAATCCTTAAATGACACCCAGAAGAACATAAAAGGCGTCCGTAGACGCCTTTTATGAATACTCTCCTATCTAAACTCTTGAGATCAAGTGAACATCTTTATTTTTTGTTTAATTCTCTTATTACCATCACATCAATAACCCTCTTTGCCAATACAGCTTCCAAACCATAATACAGTATTTGCCGGTTGAGTTTCTCTAATGAAGAAAAATCAGGGACATCGATGATTTCGGTAAATCCAGATTCATCCAATGTGGGTGGATACAATTTACTGTAATCCATTAGAAAGGCAAGATTCTCCATTCCTTCAACCCGACGGTCACCTTCCGGTTTTTCAATACCTGCTCGAGATTTCGTCGTTTTCCTGATCACGATAACTTCTTTTTCCTTTTTCTCGATCGTTACGCTAACGTCTAAAAATGAAACCAAATCTTGCATCACCAATTTAGCCATCTCCTTCTTGGAAACGGTATCCTGACTAAAACGCTGATAGCAGATCGCATTTTTAGTGTCCCATATTCTTGGACCTATAGAATTCGGTTTATATTGATAGTCATTCTGATCTTTTACATACCACTCCATCCTTCCGGGAATCCAAAGGAAGTACTTGGGACTGATCATAGCATGTAACCGTGTGAATGCATCCAAAATTCCGGTATTGATCATACTGGTCACAAACATACCTGTTACCGAATCTTTCTCAATCGGCAGGCCACCTTTAAACTCCAAACCATCCTGATAACCGGTGATCAATACTTTTCCTTTTAAATTTGAGTTTTCCTGATCAGGTATCACACTCTTGGTATTAAAGTCATCTTTTACCGGAATATCCAATCTGTCTTCAGCAATCAGTTTTTCAATATACTCCGGTTTGATATAATCAAAATACGTGATGGCTTTGACCTTACCTTTATAAATAAAGACCGTATGTGGTACCCCTTGATGAGGAAAATAACTTTTGAGCAAAGAATCTGCAATGATTGTAGGTAAATAGGCCTGATGCTCCTTTAGGTATTTATTACCTTTAAAAAATTGATCAATGACTTCCTTAGACTGCCAGGTCACCGTAATAATCTGCGCTTTGTCCCCTACTGTTTTCTGTACTTCTTTGACATGGGGCATCAACTCAATACAGGTACTGCAGTAGGTATCCCAAAAATCAAGGATCAAAACCTTATCCTTATAATCGTCCAGATCTATGCTACTGGATGGAAAATTTAATATATCCATAACAGGCATATCAGGAACTGTCGATCCTATGGTCAGTCGTTTGGACAGGTCCACTTTTTTGTTTTGTTGAGCATATAAGGGCATGATGCCGAGTAATATGTATATGATAATCATGTAGCTTTTCATCTGTAATATTATTAATTTTTTAATATTGAAATCTTCAAGTCTAGTGGATACCTATGGCACCCAATCTAGACTTGGAGACTCCTTTGTATTATCTTCTATTTTGTTGGATCGTAGGATTCAATTGTGTCACGATCAGCGGGATCAGGGCCGCAAATTTTGAACTGCCGGGTACCAGTTGATAAGACTGTCCATCAATAGTTCGCGTCAATGTACGCTGAGTTTCAGTATCCTGATTGAGCCGCTTGACATCTGCCCAACGTCTCCCCCGAAACACCAGTTCTCTTCTTCTTTCTTTTAAAATCTCCTCTACTAAAATGTCATTTCCCCATTGTACTTCTTGATAATCCTCTGGAGCAAATCGATGCTTGCGAAGAAAGTTAATGTCTGATAATGCGATCGCCGATTTACCGGTACGTGCCGCTGCTTCTGACCGGATCAGCAGCATTTCACTGGTCGTCAGCCCGATGAAAGTACCGATATAGCTTTGATCATAATTGGTTTTGTAGCCATAGGTACCGGGATCAAAGTAATTGTTTTGAAAGTAGATGGACATCCGCAGATCATTGGATTCGTAGAGATCGATCAGATCAGGATTTATCCGATTGTAGAATGGACCTATCGATCCGGAATTACCGGTCAATGCTGTAAAATAGATCTCTTGATTATTTTTAGGGATAGCCATTTCATCGTACAGATCGAGGGTATTGTAGTCGATCAATGTCGGTTGCAGCGTCCATGCAGAATCCGCATAGAGATAAGCTTTTTCATAATCGCGCATATCCAGATATAAACGGCTCAATCCTGCCTGCGCCGATCCTTTCGTAGGTCTACTTTTAGCTATCGATGTTGGTTTTAACAGACTGATCGCCTGTTTATAATCCTGTACCACCTGATCATAAGTAGCCGCTAGACTTGCTCTACCTTCTGCAGGAACGACATCAGGTGTAACTTTCAGTGGCAAACCCATTTCGTTCGATGCCGTAGCAGGCTCATACGGAAGCGTATAGAGCTCCAGAAGCTGCTGATAGGCAAATGCTCTAAAGAAATGTGCATTGCCCAGAATCTGCTTGCCTTGCTCCGAAGACTTATCCTGCTGAGAGAGCTTATTGTATATGGCCAAGATCTGATTGGACACATATATGGTTTTATAAGGTCCCTGCCAGTTTAAACTTCCGACCACAGGTTCGTCAGTCCAGATATAGCCCATTCGTTCATCCATATCGACTATGGTCTGCCAATCTTCGGTATGCATATAGAATTCTTCCCCCATTAGCGTGGTCATAACAGGGTAAGACATATTCATCGCGGTAAAATCATTCAAAAGCAATTCGCAATCCGCGAGCGTACTTGGAATCTCCATATTTTGGTCAGGCTTGAGTTCCAAAAACTTAGTACAAGAGGTCAGACCTATGGACAACAAAAAAATAATATAATATTTCATAACAATCGATCTAAAAGTTAAAACTGACACCTAGGGAACCTGCAAAAGGATCGGGCGGATTATTTCCAAATTCAGGATCCAATCCCCACTTATTTTCACGCCATAGGGTCATAATATTGGCGGCATAGGCATAGATCCTCAAATCTTTCAAGTATCTGTTCTTAAGACTATATCCAACCTGTATATCGCGCAATTTGATCTGCCCTGCAGGCTCTACCAGTGCTGACGAATAATTGTAAAAATCAGACTCGTTCTTATTGGCCGGATAGGTAAAGACCGGCACATCGGTTTTCAATTCATCCCCCGGATTCTGCCAGCGCAGTGCATAGTCACTGTGTCCTACTCCACCTGTCACCAGATTGGAGTAATGAATAGATTTACGGACAAACTTATGCCCCAATTGATAACTGATATTAAATGAAAAGTCTATATTTTTATAACGAAACGTATTGCGTAGCGAACCGAAGTAAAGCGGTAAAGCAGAACCTGCTATATCCATGTCTGTCAACGGGGTACTGTTCACAATATTCGTGTAATCTGTTGACAGTTCACCATCCATATACCCCCTCGGTTTTCCAGTCAGAGGATCAAGTCCTGCCCACTTATAGGTCACCACACCTGTCAAATCTGAACCAACGATAGGTGTATTGCGGGCGGAATATGCACCTGTGCGATAAACCTTACCAAATGGGGCATCAAGATAGGACTTCGTCACTTTTGTTCGGCTATAGGCAAATACCAGATCGGTATTCCATTCAAAGTTGGTGCTCTGTATATTTTTTGAATTCAAGGAAATATCCACTCCCTTTCCCTTCAGATCTGCACTGTTCTGTAACAGCACGCCAAATCCGGTTGTCGGATCTACCTGTGCTTCTAGGATCAGATCCTTTGGTGTTTTGATATAGTATTCTACCGCTCCACCAAACCTGCCTCCTTTTGTGCGAAAATCCATACCAACATTGAACATGCCGACAGATTCCCATCTGAGATAAGGATTTTCAGGACTTCGCATGCTGGCATAAGGGAGTCCGGTTAGGAAATTTGTTTGATTGGATTTTTGCATGATGGCATAGGCAGAAGTGGTATTGTTGACATTACCATTTTTACCGTAAGTAGCCCTGAATTTCAAGTATTCAAAGGGACCGTCTTTCATAAATCCCTCTTCCGATGCGATCCATGCACCTCCCATAGACCAAAATGGCTGTCCCTTATCATTGGTATTCACACCAAAAAGATTGGAAGCATCTTTACGAGCACTGGCATTGATGATGTATCTCTTTTTATAGGTATACCCTGCATTGGCAAAAAAAGATGTAAAGCGATTGGTAATCTCCGCAAACTTGCTGTAGTCGGAGATTCTACGTACTCCAAAACGGCCATTGAGGTAAGGCAGATCATTAACCAGATCTACGGATTGAAAAGCATGCGTTTTTGGATCATAACCAAAAAATTGCGAGGTATACAGTAGTTCCTTCTGCTGTCTGATCTCCGTACCTGCCAGTAGGTTGAGACTATGATCTATGCCCCATGTACCTTGATAGTCGATCTGGAAACGACCCTGATGCGCATTATTTCGTTGATTAAAAACAAGCAATCGCCCTCCTAGCGGATAGTTCCATTTCACGGTATGCTCATCCCAGACGGCAAAATAATTGATATTGGATCTTTCTTCTATACCCCCCTGCTGATGCAGCTCACTAGTCTTACCGTCGGCAGCTCTAAAATTGTATAGAAGAGATAGATTCAAACCTTTCATTACCGTATATTTGGTCTGCAGACCAAGCATAGTCTCCCGATTATCCGTTTTTGTAGACGATTCGTATAGTTCGGCCAATGGTCTATAACTCCAGTCCAGTAAGCGCCCCTGTGCCACGGTATCCCGAAATTCGCGATTCATAGCAGTTGCTTCCACGATCAAAGGATTGCCAAATTCATCGGCCAGTTCCATATAAGGGAAATTTCCAGAACCTTTTCCTAGTTGGTTGTATAAGACAGGATCGTATGATTCTTGGGTATTATAGCTGGAGAACTGGGTACTGAGATTGAATTCTAAGCGTTGTGTAGGTTTAAAATTAGATTGACTTCTAAATGTAAACCGGTCTGCCGACGATGTGACCACATCTTTCAGCTGCTTATCATAGCCTATGGAAAAGATATTTGAGAGTTTTGCAGATCCTGCCGACAGCTGTACATTGTACTGCTGTTTGACTGCTTTTCGATAGATATATTTCAGAAAATCATCCCGCATGTCGATACCACGAAGTCTATCGATGCTGCTATTCAGCTGCTGTTCCGAGATTTTACCATCCCGGTTATCTTTTAGCAACTGCACCACCGGCGTTACTGCATAAGTGATATCAGACATACGGCTATTGTAATATCCTTTTTCATACAGAGACATTTCAACATCAATATAATCCGATGTATTCATCTGCGGAAAGTAATACAGATTGGGTTTGTTTTCAAAAGTCAGGTTTCCATTAAACGAAACTTTAAGGCTTTCATTTAGCTTGCCTTTCTTGGTGGTGATAACCACTACACCATTACCGGACTGCGCTCCCCAGATCGAAGAAGCCGAAGCATCTTTTAAGATCGATATATTTTCGATATCATTGGGGTTGATATTATTAAAATTGCCATGATATGGAAATCCGTCCACAACGATCAATGGCCAGACA
This sequence comes from Sphingobacterium sp. MAE, assembly GCF_056711605.1. Lineage (NCBI taxonomy): Bacteria > Pseudomonadati > Bacteroidota > Sphingobacteriia > Sphingobacteriales > Sphingobacteriaceae > Sphingobacterium > Sphingobacterium sp. MAE. The sequence goes on from NZ_CM160044.1 coordinate 3,725,109, forward strand.
TTGGAGCGGATCGAGCTCTGTCCACGCACATTGAAATTAGGGAAAACACCCCTATTCTCGTCGTATGTTTTCGTGGAAGAAATGCTCGGTACCACATCCTCCAGACGGCTGATAAAATCAAGTGATACTTTACGATTTAGTAATCTGTTATCCACAAATTCAAAACTACCTGCCGACCGTTCTTTAGGGATACTCTGATATCCCGTACTCACCACCTGTACTTCGTCAAGCTGATTATCTGATGGAACCATTGCCACATTAAGTACTATGCCTACAGCATAGTCTACTTCAGCAGTTTTATACCCGATATGGGTAAACTTTATTTTTCCTTTTTTAGCCGCTACAGTCATCCGAAATGTACCATCATCTTTAGTCGATACCTTTTTGTATTCGGCATCCACACGCACGGAAACACCCTGTAGCGCTTTGCCATCCATTGCGGACACCACACGTCCTGACAATTCATACTGCCCGTTCACCCCGCTGTCCTTGCGGGGTGTCTGAGCATATAAACTAACCATATGAAAGATCATCAATAAGGAGAGCAGTAATAGCTTACTGAGTAGCAATAGCTCTCCCTTATATTTACCGAGCTTTTGGAGATCCCTCCAATCCTTGGTTTTATATTTATTATCTATTTTCATTGTTATAATTTTTTAATGCATATAGCTCCTGCTGTCCCCTTCAACTACCGAGGGTGACTTGTTCCTAAAGTCATTTTCTCTTCCCTCGGCAGCATCTGGGCTTCTAAACAGTGAAACTATATTCGTTAAGTGCTTTAAAGAACTTTAGTTCATGTTTCGTACGACTACTGGTCGGCGTTTAGCTTTCATAATCATCGTGAGCTGTTCTGCCCAGATCAGTTCAACAGACTCGCCGTTCATCTTCACGACCTTACGGCTGTCTTTTACGACAGCTAGCTTCTCGATTCTTACATCAAGCTTAAAGTGCCTATTCAGATCGTTCAGTATCCGTTGTTGGTATTCTTCGCGTTCCGTCTTGGCAGGCACCGTCAGTTCGTAGCAATATCCCGGAATACTTTCCTTTTCATCATTGGGAATAAACCGTTCACGGTCTTCTCCTAGCACCAGTATCTGATTGTTCGGAAAGTCGGCTGGTAACGCTAAGGCAAAAAGGTAAATCTCATAGATCTTCATATTGATCAGCGAGATTCGCAGAACATCGACAGCTTCGTTGCGCACGACCAGACTAAAAGAATCCGATGGTTCCGAAAGGTGTATCAACAGCGAATAATAACGCTGTGCTGGTCGCTCACCTTTGACATATTTCAATGCCGTCACCGTCGTTACATATCTAAATTCTGGATCGAACTTTTTAAATAAACATTCGGGTAAATCTGTGATCATAATTTGTTTTTTAATAAAGGAGACACGTTTTTCGTTCAAAAACGAAGACAGTTCTTTCCCTGGGGACAGCGCATAGCTATCCCTGCTGCAAGTTTTTTGCATTTTTTTAAGGTTTATACTGAAAGTCAATCAGGGGCTAAAAATTTGGCAATAAGCCCCCTGTTCAACTTTCAATAGTTAAAAAATAAGACTGGAAAAAATGCAATTATTGATCTACATCAAGGTTAAAAATTGGCTTCGTGATTGCATTTTGAATGGATAGTCAGCATAGTGACTTTGCGCAACAAATCTAATCTGCCGGCTTGATGATGTTTTTGGTGGTCTGTTTTTTATTCATAACTCTCTTTTTTAAGGTTTAAAAAAGCTTGAGCAATAAATCTAATATATGATAAGGAAAGCTCATCAAAAAAGAGATGGGACAAACCTTATTTTCTTTCGAGGGTCGTAGGAAGAACCTTAGGTGAAAACAAGAGAATGCCCATCTCTCCTTTGAAAACACAAAGATAGAGAATGGGCTTTGATCTCCTGAACTTACACCCTTTGAAAATTTCCTACGTTTTCGAAAGTAAGATTCAGCATCAATAGCCTTTAACATACTATCAAACATAGCATTTAGCTACATCGATATAACAAACATAATAACAATATTCGATTATTGCAAATTTTACCTTGAATGTTATTTGAAAAGTTTTTATCGTAAAAGCTTAAAATGGTAGTATGCAAAAGATAAACAAGCTATCATTATATATCATAAACTATATTCTATTTTTAAGATTAGTGATTGGGAAATCTGCTTATGATTTATCAATTGGTCTTAAAAAGAACAAAAACTATGTATCTCATATAGAAGATAAAGACAAAACTGATCATTACAATTCTGCTGACTTTGCGGCAATTGCAGAGGAACTAAAATGTAAAATTCATGACTTTATTCCTTCTGATGAATGGGACGTCAGTGATTCGCATGCGAAAGTTGATAAAGTTGTTGACACCCTAAAAGATCCACGTTTTGCAAAAAGAGTAATCTCAGCAATTTATGCTAGAAATACACAAGATAAAGCTTTAGAAAGTATAGAGAATTTATATGGTCATTTTCATTTAAAAAGTGAAAAAGTAGAAGAAAGAAAGGTCGTGAAAGAGGTTTGGGAAAAATTTGTGGCCAATAATAAAGCGTAATTATAGAACTGAAGTTTAGCTCTCATTTTTATTTATTAAATTCGAAATTATATTTATAAGCTCACCATTCAGACTGAGGTTATGATTTGTATTTATTAATAATTTGAAAGGTAGCCTAAATTGATTGAAATAGTAAAAAGAGAATCAGTACGAAAGAAGGACGGTCCAATTGTGACTATTTCTCACATGGATTATCATATTATATGCCGCGTAATTGATTTAATGGCAGATATTAGCATGGATGATGAAGAATTATCGTTCTTACTTGGAAAAGCAAACAATTATGTCTTTAGCTATATCGCCAATCCAAACGATAAAAATAAATTCAAATCTGACCAGGTAAACCTGCTCCCCTATTTATTAAATTGTTACTGCACGGACCTATATTCCAATGATTGTCCTAAAGGTCATATCCAGCTTTTTCTATAGTCAAAAAATTGAAAACGATGAAGAAAAAGGTTTTAGTCATATTATCTACGATAGCAACGGAAAAGGCACACGAATTATATGGACAAAGAAGAAAAATGAAAAAGGAGCATTCAGAAAAACTAATAAAAACTTACTCGATCTTCTAATAAAATGGATCGATGAAGGTATCCTCGATTTACCAACGCCTTCAATTAATATTTGGAAAAAGCTCAAATCAGAAGCACAATTTACATTTTTTATCAGTGACTTAAAAAAATGTATCAAAATACTATCTACCAAAAGCATTTTAACGAAGCAAACTATTGATGGTATTATCTATTATTGGAAGTCTCATCCTCAAACTTCTATTATAGTCCATTACGTCAATGCATACAATGCTTTTAAACCTAAAGACATGTGTTTACATATGGCCGAGGATGTTGTATTTGAGAATATCCATAATGGTAGTATAACGATGTCCTTAAAAGGCAAAGATGCCTTTCTAGAACAGGCTATGTCGGTGTTAAATCTATTTGTGAACCGGAAGCAGACCATCACCACCATCCTACACCGCAACAATATCTCTGAAATTACAATCGACTACGAAGCTAAGTTAGCCAAAGATCTTCCAAATGGTCTAAAGAAAGGTCAGGAACTACGCCTTAAAGGTAAGTCAATATTTGAGTTTTCTGATGATGGAAAGATTATGAAGTTGGTGGATGTTAGTGGTTAGATTTTTTAAATTATAAAATACTTGCAGTCATATTTAGCAAACTATATGAAAAAGGGAAAAGAATACGAATTATTAATAGAGGATCTTTATAAGCAACTGGCACCTAACGCTGAAATTATCCAAGATGATTTTATTCTTGGAAAGAACTCTAATACTAAAAGGCAAATTGACGTCTCAATTAGGTTTCAAAACATGGGTATAAAATATCTAACTATCGTACAGGCTAAAGATTATTCAAGACCTGCAGATATTAAGGTTGTTGATGAATTTAAATCTGTAATAGAAGACACTCTAGCAAATAAAGGTATTCTGATTTGTAGTAAAGGTTTTACAAAAAAAGCTAAAGAATATGGAAAGAAAGTAGGTATCGAGCTCTTATCAATTCACGAAGCTTCAAATAAAAATTGGCAAGCGGTAGTTTTTATTAGAATTAAAAAGACAATTCATAAAATAAAACTTGATGCAGAACTAGGTGTTACTTGGCATAACAACACTGGTAAGACAGCTATACTTAAAGCAGACAGTCCTCCAATATTATCATATAATTTGAAGGACTTATGTGGTATGCAAGACATATTCAAGCACGAGGTACTAAATAAAAATTTATGGCCTGATATTATCAAAGGTCTAGATGTTAACGTTGATTTGAAAAAACTAAAGGTGTTCGTATTTATGCATGACCGATTTCTCAATCCAATTGTTGGAAAACTCACCTATAAATATCTTAGAACAGAATCAAAAAACCTGTTAGCAGAACCGGACAATTACTTATACCAACTAGATCATATTACTGAAGAAGGGAAATTGCATAATCTTATATTAACTCCATCTAAATTTGAAGAGATAATTAATCCACATTTCAAATCTGAGGAATATTTAGAGCAAATAGAGCCTCATTTTGAATTCATTAATATTGAAATTATTGGGTATGGATATATAAGCTTTTATTTATGTAATGTAAATTTTCACGTTGAGGGACCAAAATTACCATCTGATAATCCCAATGTTCAAAGAATCAATAGATATTCGGAAATTGGTATTATGATTGAACGAGGATTACTAAACAGTAATACATAACATTTAACATGCTCCCAATCAGGGATTATAATACAATTTAAAAGATTACTCAGCATAACACTATTAAACCAAAGAAATCAGCTGCTTCCCAAATCCAAGAATATAGTGGCGATCAAATACAACATCTGTATAAACTATAATCGAAAAAGATTTAAATCCAGAATAGAGAGAAAGTTGATTGCTGTTTGTGAACGACATTTAATATCGTCCCAAATTATTTAGTAAAGGATCCGAATCTCCCTCTCTCCCCAAAAGAAAGAACAACTGTAAAAATTTGCTATTTTGCGTTTAAAGGTACTTTTCTCTTCTTCATATTATATAAATTTTGATTAAATATACGACTTTTGGCAGAGTTTTGACAGATAAATATTAAACTTATATTATATTAACTCACTGTATATTAACGATATATTAGTACACTTTTCAATTTAATCACTAAGGCTTTATAATTTGTTAAATTCTACTGTAACTAATATCGTAAAGGTTTTTAATTATATTTGCTTTGTTATAAGTATCTGTGGACTAATTTATAACAATGTGGCCTTAGCCATTAATCTATTTGGTTTTTTGAAAAAGTATTAGGTATTGAAACGGATTGATAGATATAGAGCTAGTAAGAAACTAGTAGATAGTTTTTATGCACATAACTCACATTTCTTGGTTATACACTATTCATGTGAAAGTTTTTATGATATAATTGATGGCAGAACGCCAAGAATTACCTCAATAGCTGTGAGATACTTAAATTCAGCTCAAACAAAGTCTTTTTCTATTCATAAGATTGCTGAAATTAAAGGTATCTCTTTAAATGAAATAGATAAAAATTATGACGATCTAGAGAAACAAATGCTTAATGATTTCTTTACATTCGCAAAGTCTCATGCTCCCTACTCTTGGATTCATTGGAATATGAGAGATATCAATTTCGGATTTGAGGCTTTGCAATATCGCGCAAATGTACTTGGTGTAAGAAAGCCATATGAAGTGCTTGATAGTTCAAAATTCGATTTGGCTCGAATTTTAATTGACATATATGGTGAAAAATACGCGGATCACCCTCGTTTATTATCAATTTTAAAACAAAATAGTCTTACTCCAAAAAATTGGTTAAATGGTAACGAAGAGGCTAAAGCATTTGTAAATAAGGAATTTGTTAAACTTCATCAGTCGACCTTATGCAAAGTAAATATTTTTGAAAATATAATAAAATTAACTGCCGAAGGAAAGCTTAAAACCAAATCAAACATAATCGATAGATATGGTATCAGCCCACAAGGTATCTATGAATTAATTAAAGACCATTGGCTATTTGCTTTAATTGTATCTATAATATCGTTCATCATTGGTAAAGTATTCTCATAATTATAAAGAGATTATAATAAATAGTATTAGCTAATTACACGCAAATTGATATGGATACAAATTCGTTCTTAACAAAAGGTACATGGTTTATCTTAGGAAATGGAATTCAATTAGATTCTGATGAAATAGAAATCCTTCCCTATCTTAAGCTGAATAAGATAAATAAATTATCGGTCTTTGAATTAGCAGGTTTGGGTGCAAAAGGCTTCAGACAATGGGCATTAATTGAGCCATACTGTTACATGAAAGATAATTTCGAAATTGTTAGTTCGGAAAATGACACTCCCTACGGTTATGATATCATTAATCGCGCTTGGCTATTAAACACATTACTTGTATTGCGAAAACATAGTTTAATAAACTCAATTGCACTACTGGATAGATCTTGGAATGATATAGAAATAGTCAGTAATATTAAAGCTCAGTTACTAGACTATCATGTAAAAATGCTGACAGTGGATAATAAAGTTTCGGCATTAAATCAAGATGATATAAGTTGGCTCCATGTTAATTTTGAAAGTGCTAATAAATTGGCCTTAAAGTATGATAAATTTAGATACGCTTTGGAGGTTCTGAATTCGTTTAGATTCAACATAGATATTCGAAGTGCTATAGCGATACTTTGGTCCGCAATAGAAAGCATTGTTGATATTACATCTGAAATTACATTTAGATTATCACTAAATATTTCATCATTGTTATATGAAAGAGGAGAAGAAAGATTAAGTAAATTCAAAGAGATAAAGCGTCAATATAATTTACGATCAAAGGTCGTTCATGGAAGTAATATAAAACCCAATGAAGCATCTGAATCACTAATGGGTGCATTTAATATATTATCTGATTTAATAGTTTATATGATTGAGAATCAGAAAATGATTGAAGACAGAGATTTTGAAATGGCAATTTTTGGGTAGTCGACTAATTATACTAGCTAATTTGATTGCAGTTTTGGCTAATATTTTAGCTTTTAGCAAAGTCTTTTTTTTCACTTTTTAAAATCTCGTTAGATTTTTTAGACATATTAAACAAGGCTTTATGAATGTCACTAATCTTCTTGTTCTGTTTTATGATAATCTCCTGCATAATGGACATCATATCCTTCAAATCAGAAATCTCATCCCGCAGTGCAGAAAGTTCTGATGATTGATCGATATGTTTATTATCCGTTCTTATTGTAATTATGATACAAGGGTTAAAAACCGACAGCTATTACTATTAATTTTTTATATCGCTGGGATCGATATTGTCTCGCCGTCCTGCGAGTTGAGCGAAGGTCGCTGAAGAGAAATGCGATAGCATGATTCAGCGATATAAAAGAAGTATACGGAAACTGTTGGCGGTATTTTTGATAGCGCTGGACCTAGCCACAGGCCATTAAAAAATAGTGCCAACATTGGAGCCTGAGTGATCAGCAGGCGAGCCAAATTCTAAAAGCTTGAAGATTTTTAATAGGTGTGTAGCATGTATTAAAAAGATTTAGATGCTTTTATGAAGTGGAGGAATTACTAAGACATCAAGTGTGACAAACTGCAACGCATTAAAAACGAATTTGGATGCAGTCCGATTTCGTTTTTAACTTGGTTTGGCATATCTTTATGCTAGTGATTCCGTAACGGAATGCCATTTTACATGCAATTAATACTATATAAATTCATTGTCTTTTATTACTTTAGACCAGAATTATATATACTCTAATTGATAGGTTTTGTTAATCCGTATGCTTTTAATTAACAAAACTTTATGGTCTTATAGTATTAATCAAGTTAGATGCAATAGGATTATAAGCCTATTAAATTAGTTTATAATAACAAATTTTCATGAGAGTAATTGTAGTAGGTGATATTCACGGAAATGATAAAAAGTTTAGAGTAGCACTCAAATCTGTAGGACTGAAACGTTCAGATAAATTAATCCTAATAGGGGATTTGATTGACCGAGGAAAAGATAGTAAAGGAGTTTTAGACACACTTATCCTATTGAAACAAAGTGGTTTTGAAGATATTATATATATACGGGGAAATCACGAACAAATGTTATTGGATGCTTATAGAGATCCAAATAAGGAGTACATATGGTTGAAAAATGGAGGCGATAAAACCCTTCAAAGTTTTCGCATTAGATTTTGCGATGAAATTCCGCAGTCATATATCGAACTTATTGATAGCTCTGTTATGTATTATAGGTATGAAAAATATATTTTTGTTCATGCCGGAATGGATTTTTCTTTAAAAGACCCTTTAAGTGATCATCAATCACTAATGTGGATTAGAGATCTAGATGAAGAGAAATACTCTCACTCAGTTTTTGCGGGGAAGACTATTGTCCATGGGCATACCCCATCGACTAAGACACAAATTTTAAATGATTTGAAAACCTCAACCTTTATAAATGTAGATAATGGTATCTATCTTGATAAGGAAGGGTTTGGCTCCTTAGCGGTCTTCGATGTTAGCAATGCCAATATTAACTTTATATAACTATGGAAATTATAAATGTTGTAAGACACATCAATAGTGGAGGTTTCGGGACTATTGATGAGGTTATTTGTGATGATGGAAGAAATTATGCTAGGAAAACGTTTAGTCCTATTCCAGATTCAAGATTAACGCCTGAATTGATTAGCAAATTTAGGTCTCGCTTTATTCGAGAAGTTGAAACTCAACGTCGATTGCCAAATGAATACGTAATGCCAATCCTATCTTACGATTTAGACGCCACTTCTCCTTGGTATATTATGCCGCTTGCTGATTATGACTATAATCATGAAATTCGTGAATGTAGGCAAGCTGGACGTAGCCCTGATGGTTTATCTGATATATTAAATGCGATGGAATGTCTTCATAATTTAGGTTACGTGCATCGAGATTTGAAGCCAGGGAATATTTTGTTTCATAATGGTGTATGGAAATTGTCAGATATGGGATTAATTACCCAAGATAAGGATATATTATCTCTTTCCATAACATCTTCAAATGGATTAGGTTACGGCTCTGAAATGTATGCTGCTCCCGAGCAAATTAATGAATTTAAAAATGTAGATTCTAGAGCTGATATATATGCTTTTGGCGCAATTTTACATGACATTTTTGGTACAGTTAGAAGAACGCCATATTCAAATCATACAGCTTTTGGTGATATAGGTGTAATCATAGACAAATGTACGAAAAGAGAACCTCGACAAAGGTTTAGTAGTGTAGAATCTTTAAGAAATCGTTTATTATATGTATTAGCAAAACAAACAAATCCTACAGCATCTGCAGGATCCGCTACTTATATTCAATCATTGAGGGAAATTGAGACTTTTACCTTGGAACAATTTCAGGAGCTTGTTTTTTATGTAAAGGATGAAGAAGCAGATAAACATAGTATTTTCTATGAACTAAATAGAGAAATTATTAATCGGCTTTATGAATTAGATAAAGATTTATTCATTGAATTTTGTCTTGAATATGTTTATTGGGTCGAAATTACAAGATTTTCATTTGATTATTGTGATGTAATTATTCGGCACTTACAAGATATATATGGTAGACCAGTAGGGATAGATCTGAAAGCAAAATGTGCATTAGCGGCAGCCGAACTAGCTAATAAACACAATAGATGGTTTGTAATGGCCAATGTTGTTAGAATGTCTGATCATGCTATCCACGAAAATTTTGCACTTAGACTACAGATAGATATTGACATGAACATTAGAGCTAAGGAAAACTTTAGGAGGTGTGTTGCAGGAATAAATCAAACTATATCAAGTTACCATCCCTTAATTGCATCAATTCTTTAATAAGCTATATATTAGGGGGAACTCTATTAATTTTTTAAAATCCCACTCAAGAAAATTTAAAGTTTCAGTTGAGTGGGATAGGTGAATGTAGGTTCTAGTTTGAGACTTTTAACGAAGTAAGTTTTCCCTCTTCTTGGTAATCTAATCTTCTATTGTCGCAGAAAAAAATTCATATGAGAATTGAAATTTCTCTAATTCTAAATGTACGATATAAAGTCGTTGGCTCATATCGTAACTCGCTGTCTGATAATTTTGTTGTGGCACTTTGACAATGTATTTAAAATCTGCAGAAGATGATGCTTCATTTCGTTGATCTCTAGGAAAAGGGAGATATGAAGGTTTCATAGATTGGACTATCTTAAAGCCCGTAGACTGTATGTCTTTAAACTAATTGGGACAAATGGCTACGGTGGATATACTGGAGCATGCTGACCCTTTGGCGAGTAGTTTTTGTTATTTAGTGATCAAACAATTTTGGATCACTGATGGCTGGAAAACCAAAATAAATGAGTCAGATAAAGCAATTAATTAAATTGTATCAGGGCGTTAGTGGAATAAAAACGATTGTCGACATTCTTAGAATGAGTAAGAATACAGTGCTGTCTTACTTGAAAAAGATGGCCGATGGCGGGTTCAATACCGAAGAACTTCTTAAACAAGAGGATACTTTATTAGAAAAATCTTTTCATTCAGGCAATCCTGTATAGAAGACAGATAAGTTTAAATACCTAAAGAGTCGTCTAGATTATTACGAAAAGGAATTTAGGCGTACTGGGATCACCAAACAGTTGCTCTGGCAAAAGTATATTGAGAGCGCCCCCACCGGTTATAGCTATCCATAGTTCACATATCACTAAAGGCAACAGCTTGTCTCCAGAAAAAGGTAGCATCGTGATGAAACACATCGCTAGCGACAAACTGTATATTGACTTTTCTGGAAAGAAACTCCATTATATCGACCGATCAACTGGTTAACTGATTGCCTGTAAGGCATTTGTCACCTATCTTCCTTTCTCAGATTACGCGTTTGCCATCGCAGTGCGTCATTTGATGATTTTAATGATAAATAACATCGACTGCATAATATAAAAAAGGTTTATCCTCGTCTATTTTTTTTGGTAGATATTGATGTGTTTTAAAATAGTTCCTACTCCCACTTAATTCTAGTAGATCTTTTTCATTAAAATATGTATAATAGTCAATACATTTTCTAATCTTATCGCCATATTCCTTGTCAATAAATCTGATAATCGAATCATTTTTACTATAAAAAATCTCATTTTTATTATTGATCAATAAAATTCTATTATCCGAACTAATTAGATATATTTTATAATGACCATAATCTTGATTATATCCTTTTTTACTTGATATAAGTTCACCTTTCTTCGCAAACTTTGATCGAAGTTCTTCATGAAAAATATCCCATTTCTCTTTTGTTACCATTTTATCTGCAATTCTGTTTACCACTGTGTACCTAGGGCCAAATACTTTTTCTTGAAAAGTTGAAAAATAAATTAAATCATCTTGCAAAATCTCATCTTCAAATAAAATTTTAATATTTTGATGTGCTTCTACTTTTTTTCCTTCTGTAATATTAGAACAACTGTTTAATATTACAATTAACATAATCAACACAGCGTAAATGCATATGTGCGTAGTATTAGTTTTTTTCATGCTTCGGATCGAATATTTTACAAGGAATTCTAGTATACGTGTAAGTAGCAACTTATACATCATAACACTTCAGTAGTGGAATATCTAAATTTCTAACGTCTTTATATTCTTCTAATAGCTTTTGATACTGCTCAAATTGATTAGGTTTATTATGAATTTGAAATACACTGTAAATGCCCTGACCTTGATTCGCACCTAAATACCTTAACATTTTCACCTTATATTCCTTCCTTTTCTTATCATTCTGAATTTCATCGTTATGAAGCAACTTCAGTTCTACCATAATTGGACCATAAAGGCCATAAGAAATTAGATAATCATATCTCAATCCGTCAAGACTTTCTACTTCTCTAAAAATATCTGACTTTCTTAGTCCATTATCCAACAAAGCCTTTTCCAAAGCAATTTTTAAAGTTTTTTGGATAATCACTTCCCCAACTTTGATACTAGGTTGATTTTCTTTTTCTTTTAATTCATCTGCTACCCTATAAAAGCCTTCATCTTCGATAAGACTCTTAATATCTGTGTTTATTACCTTTAAAATCAATTCTCGTAGTTCTTCGTTGCTATTAATCGGTAAATACACCTTTTTCAAAATAATATTTAAGCCATGTATGGCAGTAATAAATGGTTCTTGATTTTTCCCTTGATTTTGCAAATCTTTAATTAACTCATCTATTTGAGTATTGAATGAGTAGGTTTGATCTACAAAAGAAAATTTCGAAATTGTCTTCTTAAGGTCAGATAGTACTTGACGATTCAAAAAAGTTTTGAAATAATTATAGACTATCTGTTGTAGATAATTACTATATCTAAACTGTAATATATTATTCCTTATACTAAATGAAAATGTCAGCAGGTCCAGCATTTCATTATAGATCGTACTATTTTCAACTCCGTAAAGGCATTTCGGGAATTCTGGACGGTCCATTTCAATTTCAAATACCCCAACCGCCCTCGCTCCATTATATTTATGATCCATATCAAAAGGTTGCATCCTTGTTTTCAATTCCTTAAAACGCCATTTAATTGCATCCTCATCCTGGTAGTTGGTAATCAAAGCTGCATTAGCAATATCTATCAATTTTTTAGTGAACCTACCTGATTTTGTAATATTTTTAAGGGTTTCAAAATCATTTTTCCCTGTAGCAAGGAAACCAAAGGCGCGCAAAGACTCTTCCTTCTCATAGTATTGAACTTTTGGGTTTTCAACGAGCATCAGAAGTACAGGATTGAGTTGATGTAGACCTAATTTCTTTGCCATCTCAACAAAAGAACGAGAACTTAAAGCAAGCAGATCATCAGTTCTTTTCATACAAAAATCATGAATTATCAAAACATCCTGATCTGTTATTGGAGAGATTGTATGGACCAAATTATCTAACAAACCTTCTCTCTGATGCTCGAAAACATCAATTAGGGGAAGTGTTTTGAGTAGTTTTTTCCTGTATTTCTTAATTAACTGTTTTTCACCCAATAAATAAGCTGTTTTGAAATACAATTCAATATGAAACCAGGTTTCCTGATTGTGACTAAATGATGTATGGTTTCCTTTTACCTCGTTAATAGTTAACCTAAAATTATCTGGGTTGTATGCTTTGAGAATCATTGAAACAACATCATTTATCTCCTTTAAATCGTTATCTAAAAGTTGATTTTCAAGTTCATCATAATTATTAACAAAAAATGGAATAAGGTGTGGGTGAAAATAATTTCTATCTTCTAAATAATATTCCCGAAGTTGCTCTAGATTTGTTTTCTGAACTGGGTTCTCATAAGAAATGGCACTTCTAACCGATTTCTTATGATATTTAACATCAATGTATTTGTAAATTGGATTATCCTTATCGTATTCAAGTTCCATTTTGGTAAGACTAATCATCCTTTCCAAGCGCCACTCATGGTTATTATGAACCAAGAATCTTTCGATCCATTTAAAAGTCTTCAATTCGATATGTCTCGCCAATAATTTAGCAATGTCATCAACCAAATTGATAAATATATTGAGTGAAATAATCTTCTTAAGAAAAATCGGTTTCTTTCGTACAAGATAGATCAGTGATTCTTTACAGATTTTAGGAAGATCATATCGATATTGATCTTCGTTCAATTTCACCAATAGAAACTGTTGGATAGATTCATTAACTTTTTGGGAATTTATTTTTTCTATGCATTTAAAAAGAGTATAAAATCCACTCCCATATCCGAATGGATCAATTCTAAGATTTGTTCTTAAATGAGTAAGATTTTTAAATAATGATATGATACCCTCCGCTGCAGAGACATTGTTGATTGCCATTTCTAGGCAGTCAATTTTTCTACCTTCATTGATTATTCTATTGATAAGGTCAATCACTTTGATGTCGTTTGGAATCATCTTTGTTAATGCGGAAAGATAATTGTTCAGTAGGTAATCAGATTTTTTCTCAAACACACTAATAAGAGCAAGTAATGGCTTGGGTTTTCCCAGAGCAATCAAACCATAAAATATAGACATCTGTATAGAATATAGTTCGTCTATTTGGGATAATTCAATTAAATATTCTACCCAAACAGAAACTTGAATATCGTTTAAACGGTTAGATTTAGCGAGGGCTTCAATAATTAATATTTGATTGGACTGAACATGTCTAACTGCATCCTTCAATTCATCTATTTTATAAATAGGATAAAAAAATGTTTTATTTGATTCGGTTAGAAATCTTGTCAATGACTCACTGATACTGTAAATAAACTTTCCTTTTGCTGTATAGTAATCAAAAATAGTATCAAAGAAAAAATTTAGAAATTTTTCATCAAAATGTTCGTGAGGTACATCAATCAGCATTTGGATTAGCTTCTCATCAATAGTCTCATGATTTTTACTGCGGACAAAAGTTACAATTGGCCTTACAAATTCCGGTTCTAGGTCGATTGCAAATCTAAGAACATCAATCCAATTGGGAAGCAAAAGCTGTAACTGAGGGTCAATCATGAGGTCATAAATAATTTGGTATCTATATCCAAGTCTAACCAATTCCTTTGCAGCCATAAACTCCTGAAATTCTGAATTTTCGAATTGAAGAATATCCCCTGTCGTTTTCATTACTCGTGAAAGTAAAACATCAAGATCTATTGAATTCAAAAATATTAAACTGATATTAGAATCAGTTTGATCAAGAAATGTAATAAAATCTTCCTTTGTAATTTGATTTAATCCATGTATTTCCATTACTAAAGAAAGTCTTTCAAGCACTCTCTTTGTCAAGTATTTCTGATTAGAATTTGAGCCCTTGGCGTTATCATCAGTTTCAAGTTTATAATAAATGATCTTTTCAAAAAGATCAGCTTTAGAAAGCTGTTTAATTTCTAATGCAGCAATATTATTCTGTAAAATATATTTACAAAATTCATTAAGGTATCTTGGAACTGAAAGTATCGAAACTCTCGAACTGACTTTTGATCGCTTTATAATTTCCGTAAAATCAACATCTTGATAATTAAGTTTCTTTAGTTTTAGTTCTAAAAAAGTGAAAATTTGTTGGTCATTAAATGGTAGTAAGCGAATGAAATTAAAGTTGTCATCAATCAATAAATGCTTAATTAAAGAAAGATAATGTGTACGATTAGTAATTATAAGTTTAATATTATTCTCTTTGCAAAAATTTTGAACTTTAATAAAAGTAGCAATTACATCCTTATTTTCGTCGAGAGCATCAAAAATGAGGTATGTGCTGGCTTTATAACTATCTAAAAGCATAATTTCATTATTGATTCCGTTTACGTAGTGAAATGGAATTTTGTCCTGCTTCAGAATTGATAAAATTTGATCTACTACAGTTGTTTTACCATGTCCAGGTTCCGCAATTATAAAAATTTTTTCAAAGTCGAGAATTTCACGTGGATTAATTTTCTTTGCTGAGCCTAGAAAATTGATTTGTGTCGCTTTTCCATCAAGTAGGTCATCGAAACTATTGTATCTTTCATAATATTGGGGTATAATAGTTCTTTCCATATTGCTTAATCAATATTTGCAAATTAGCTTATTGTAATTAAAAATACAACTAGGATTAATTAATAAATCACTCTGATTAAAATATATAATAGATATTTTCTCTCAGAACTATAAACATATCATCTGAAACTCGAACGCGTAGTTCGTAAACCGGATATTTTTTAGTTATTCAAACTAATCTGCTTTGTCAGCAGGATTACCGACATTGAAGAGTTTTTCTAACAAAAGTTACTCTTACTTAAGCAGTTCTTCTATATTGAATTTACCATTGATCATGTTTTTCAGGTAAGACCTCACCGTGTTCTAACTCATTGCAAGAATGCGTTCAATTGTTTTCACCCCACTCCGACCCTGGTAAAATCTAATTAATTGCATTATCGCATAAAAATTACTTCGTTTAAAAACTAATACGTCCAAAGACAAGTAATTATCCCGGTTTGTGAGACCCTATAACATTGTTCCATAAGTTTCCAATGAGATTTTTTCTTGATCTCAAAATCTTCAGAAAACCATTCAACAGCATCAACTACCTGTGGAACGCTATCAATAACCTTGTTATAAAATAGATCCCCTGCAACAGTATAAACAGGTAATTTGAAGTCTTTAGGAATCCATTTGAATGGAAAATCATCAGATTCTTTTTTCCACTTAACAATACCATTTTCGATGAACATAACCATCAATGGATATTTGCCACAATCAATATATCGCAGGAATGTCGCAAGAAATGACGTGTGAAAATAAGAACTCAAATCTTCTATCAAAGATAAGGAAAGTCTCTTATTATCAACTTTAGTAGTAAATAATCTTTGTGGCATCAAAAACTCGGTAGCAAAGCTGTTGGCCTCATTTTCCTGACTACCTTTTTTATACCATTCATTCAAAGTCATATCAGTTTCTGAAAACAGTGTGAGACTGTCTTTATGCAACAAAAAATGACCAATTTCGTGTGCCAAAACAAAATTTCGCTTTCCAGTGGAGGAAATAGTCTTATCAATTGTAATAATTCCAGAATCACCTTTCATTAAAATTCTTCCCTCCGACCCTTCCAATGCTTTTTCCTTAATTATGATATTTAGTGTGTTAGCTATTTCATCCAATGTAAAATCATCAGGGGAAAGCCAACCTAAACTATTCTGCAGTTCCAATGCAGCGTATTTAGGTGTTTTCATCAGAATCAAATTTATCTTTTAAGATTTCTAAATAATGTAGAAGCTCACTATCTTCTAATATTTCCTTCTCATCTTCTTCAGTGAGATTTTCGAACTTCCGAAATAAAGGAATTAATACGCTTTGCTCTTCTAAACTTAATGAGTTTTTTATTTCATCTACTCCTTTGTTTTTTAAAGCCTTTATGTAATCAATAATTTTTTGAAATTTATTTTCATTAGAAATAGCAGTCAGCTTCGCCTTCATTTGTTTGATTTTAATCAAATGCTTGTCAAGCTGTGGATCTGGGTTTTCTTCTAATTCTTGCAATACGTCCTCATCTGCACGATGGTAATTAATTTCCATCATCAGTCCGTATAAATCACTTAATATCTGTTTTGTATTTTTAGAGTTCATATTATTACTTATTTGCATTATGTAGCTTCACTCTGCGAATCAATTTTTCTCTGAGTTTATCAAACTGTCGAACGTTTAAATCCAAAAGGTCTGCTATCTCTACTCTTTTCTTCCCTTCTTTAATGGCATCAAC
The DNA here is from genome assembly GCF_056711605.1 of Sphingobacterium sp. MAE. Classification (NCBI taxonomy): domain Bacteria; kingdom Pseudomonadati; phylum Bacteroidota; class Sphingobacteriia; order Sphingobacteriales; family Sphingobacteriaceae; genus Sphingobacterium; species Sphingobacterium sp. MAE. The sequence continues at coordinate 3,742,386 of NZ_CM160044.1, forward strand.
CATTAGTTCCAATTGAATATCATCAGCTATTGCATCTTCAATATCTTTAAGCTTCTTTGAAAATTCCTCATCGTCATTTTCGTCTGGGGGTTCGGCGAGATCATAAAACTTTTGTTCAACATCTATATATTTTACTTTTAGCGCTTCAGACTTACTTGTTTTACTCTTTTCAACACTTTTGGTTATAGCACTATCAGCTATACGAATCATTTGCTGCCCTAATGTATATGCCTCTTTCCATTCCCATTCACCATTCAATATCTTCTCAAAAGCTATACCTAAATAATGATCAATAGCATCCATTCCTAAAATGGAAGAGCTATGTGCACCAGATAATGTCTTTTGACGCAACTTCCATCTAAGATGTTCTTTACATTTTGTTAAAGCGACCTTCCAATCCGTATCTGTAAGCCGATCAGTCTTTTCTCGATTCTGATAATAATACTTGCCTAATTTCATAATTAACAATAACCCGAAAAATATTTTTTTACACCAATGGTGTAATTATAAAAACTTCCGGTTATAAGGATTATAGTGGTTAATATACTTCTGATTATTATAAAAGTAACTGAATAAATATGGAAAAACAAGAGAATAAAAAATTTAAAATCCTGTCAATTGACGGTGGAGGGATAAGAGGCCTTATCCCTGCCAAACTCCTGGCTGAGCTAGAAGCTGAACTTCAAAAAGAAGAACCTGAAAAGAAACTTTACGAGCACTTCGATTTAATCTGTGGTACTTCTACAGGAGCGATATTGGCTATTGGTATTTCATTAGGTATACCAGCAAAAGATTTGGCTAAATTTTATGAAGAAAATGCGGAACTTATTTTCCCTCGTTTTGTGTTCAAATTCATTCCTCAAAAAAGTCGGGCTTTATTGAATGCCATATACAGCAATAAAAAATTGCTTAAGAAACTTCGCGAAGTGTTTGCTGATGCCAACGGTGGTGAAGATCCTTTAATGAATGATTTAAAAACCAAAGTCTGCGTCCCTGCATTTAATGGCAATGATGGTGTTATCAATGTTTTTAAAACAAAACATCATCCTGAATACAGAAGAGATTATAAGCTTCCTGCATACCATGTGGCCATGTCTACACGCTTCTGCCCCAGTTTATTTTCCACCCCACACCTTTTCGTTTAAAAATGAACTTGGTGAAGGTACAAATATCAACATGATCGATGGTGGAATTTTTGCAAATAACCCGGCTTTAATTGGAGTTTTTGAGGCAACTGACAAACTTGATATACCTATTGATAATATTTCAGTTCTATCATTGGGAACAGGGCAAGGAAAACAAATTATTAAGCGCTCCTGGCGCCCTAAGAATGTATTTGATTGGTTATTTCCCAATCCTAAATTGGTTGATATCGTATTAGATACGCAGGCACAGATAACAGAACAGTATCTACTATTTCTTCAACGGGCGTTAGGGAAAATGGGTAGTACATTTTCTCATTTACGCATCCAACATGACATGAAGGGGGATAATATTGAACTTAATTCTTCAAAAAAGAAACATATCGATCGAATGAAATCTATTGGTGAGGAATTAGCAAAAAATCGATTAACAGAAATTTTAAACTTTTTAAAACAATAATAATATGGCAAACTGTAACAGCTTATTTTTGGATTATCATAGTGATATATCCATCGGTTCGGTAAAGAACAACAAAATGAAGAATTCTAAAGAAGGTCTTCGCAAAAAAATCAGAAAATGGTTTAACGATAACCATCCTGACTATGTACCACAGTTTTACATCCAGGGTTCATACAAAATGAAGAATGGAATTAGAACTGAACAAGACATCTGTGATTTAGATGATGGTATTTATTTCTTTCGTGAACCAGATGTAACGGCATCTACAATTAAAGAATGGGTTAAGCAGGCAGTTGATGGATATACAGATTCGCCTGCAGAGAATAGAAAAAAATGTGTACGCACTATTTTTGTAAACGACTATGAAGTTGATCATCCTGTTTATTACAAAATTGATGGTCAAGAATATAAAATAGCTGTAAAGGGAAATGGATGGGAAGATAGTGACCCAAAAGCTATGGTGGATTGGTTTGTATCAAAAAAAGATAAAGATGGCCGCTTGATTAGAGATATTAAATACTTAAAAGGCTGGGCCGACAACCGTCCGTTCAAAATGCCTAGTGGATTGGCTTTAACAATTTTAGCAACTAATGCAAAGGAAAAAATTGTATTAAATGAGCGTGATGATATCACATTCAGAGACATTCTTAAAGAAATTAAAAAGGTATTAAACAATGAGTTCACTTGTATTGTACCTGCAACACCAAATGATGACTTACTTGAGGGTTATGTTAATAAGGATAAATTTTTAGAAGCCTTAAATAATTTGATTACTGATGCCGATGAAGCAATTCGTTCGAATAACCAAAGGACAGCAAGTAAACTTTGGCGTAAACATCTTGGAGATAGATTTCCATTAGGAGAAGACAAAGAAGAGAACTTAGTTAGAAATGTAGCCGCTGCAGCAATAGGTGCCAGTAGTTCTATACCATATGGCCATGAATAATTCATATCTCAAATTTAAAGAAGAAGCATCCGATGCTATAAGTAATTTTCCCGATCTTAAATTATTAAGTCGGGAAGATTCTCTTCCTTATTTAGAAGGAAAGATAGACCTTTTAGATGAAAACAGTATGCCATATGACTCATATTTTGTGAAAATCGTATGTAGCATTGATTATCCAAATAGCTTCCCTTTAGTCTATGAAATAAATGGAAGACTTCCGCATAATATAGACTGGCACATATATCCTGATGGCCACTTTTGTACATGCACTCCAGCTGAGGAATATATACAATGCGATAAAGGAATTACCTTACTGTGTTTCATACAAGATCACCTTACCCCCTATTTGCATAATCAAGCTTTTAGGGAACTAAAGGGTTATTATCTACATGAGCGATCTCATGGAAAGAAAGGTGTCTTAGAATCTTTATATACTATCCTCGATACAACTAACAGTAATAAAGTATTAGAAATTCTGCTATTCATCTATAAAAATAAAACTCCGTCTCGTACATCCAAATGCTTTTGCGCAAGCGGAAAAAAATACAGACACTGTCACCGCGAATCCTTTATTCAATTCAAAAAAATTGGACAAACTCGTCTAGAATTTATTATTAAATCTATAATGTAAGATGGAAAAACTAATACAATTTTTAGGAATAATTACGCCGCCACTAATCTACTGGCTTATCGATACAATTAAATCAAAAAACCTTTCAAAAAGGATATCTGATTTAAAAAGTGAAATAGAATTTAACAAAGGTTTCAAGGATGAATTATGCAGTACACTAACCCATATATATTGTGCAAAAATATTTCAACAACAATTTGGGTTTGAAGTCGTACCTTCTCGTGTAAATGCATATTTGCAATGTTTTAATACCTGCGATGTGAGCACTAAAACTTTTAAATATTTATATAATAAACTTTATTTAAAATTCGACAAAGCAAGTCAAAAGGTGAATGTTATAGTAACAAAAACAGACAAATACTTAGTTACACTCATCAGTTTTATAATAATTTACGCACTGGTGATTTCCATAGTTATATTATACTTTTTTTTAGACACAAATAATATTTTAGCAAGCGCTGATGAGGTATTGATCATTAGAATAGTTTTGATAATTGCCTATATAATTTTTAGTTATTTTGCTATTAAATTATTCGTAAATGATATCATTCCTTACTTCCAGGCTCGAAGTATTATCAAAAATTTAGCTCAAAATAAAGGATCATCATAATTTTAGGGTTTGATCAATTTGTAAGACTGAGCTTTTGTCCTGAAATAAGCCAAATGGGTCCTATAATTCGTTTAAATTAAGTATATTTACCTAAACCAGTTGAATACCTATGAGTGACAATCTTCAAGAAAATCTGCAAAATAGATACGCAAATAATGTACAATCCATACCAACTTATATTGATGACGCCGAGAGAGGTCGCCATCGTTATTTCTGTATAGAGTGTAAAAAAGAAATGCAAGCGGTAAAAGCTAGAATAATTGGCGGTACTTCCTATTTTCGTCATTATGTAGAAAAAAATAGCCCTAAAAATAGGTGTACATATTCGGATAAAGCATATCGTCATAAATTGGCCAAGGAAAATCTGCTGACCAATAAACGGATCAAAGTACCTGCTGTACATAAATACTCCGATAATGAATCTGATCCTGCAATTTTGATTAAACCAGCTAAAATCATTGAGGCACACACCGTACATGCTAAACTGAGCTTTTATGAGGATGAATCAGGGAACATCAAATGGACTGAAGCTACTGATTTTAATACAGAATATCTATTGTACAAACCAGACATCACCTTTTTTGATAAAACGGATACCCCTATCCTTTTCATAGATATAACTACTAGTCATAAACCTGATAAGGATAAACTAGTAAGTTTGTTACGATTAGGAATTGATGCCGTATCCGTGATAATACCAAAGGCATCACCAGCAGAAATTGATCAGGTTTTTGACCACAGTCAAAACACAAAATGGTTATATAATAAAGATGAAATTAACACCGAATATATTCGAGTTCCCAGTCGAGATACAGAAGGAATATCACATAGTGATGAAGAACAAAGACAGCTTTTTGCAGAGTCTAACCGCTGTAGAAAGGCACAGATTAATAACCTCATACGAGCAATTGGAAAAGTCTTGGAATCTCAACCGTACAGAGATACTGAATCAAGATTTGAATCAGAGATATCAAGAGTTGAGAAAAACACAGAAAAATTACAAGACCGACTTTTCAACGAAGAAGCTGCGCTTAGAAAAAAGCTTTCAACAAAACTTGAAGGAGAAACAAAAGCAGTTGACGATGAAATCGACGAAATTGAAAGTCGATACGCAAATTTGGAAGAAAGATATATTAGAAAAGCAGAGGAACTTGAAGGGAATGGAACAGAACATCTCGGATCTATTAGAAATCTACAATATCAAATTAGGTCAATCTCAGAAAGCCCTGAAGAAAGAGAGATTAATCATAGAAGAGAAATTGACAATATTGAACGAAAAATCAGAGATATTGAACTCGACATTGATGGAGTCATCGCAGATAGAGAAGCTTCAAAAGCAAGCTATGACGAACATATCAGACAGGAGGAAGATAAAATTAGAAAAGACCAAGAATATAGAAAAGGAATACCAGAAAGCTCAAGACGAAGAATCCTTGATATGGTCGACAAATATCGAAAAGAAGAAGTCGAAATTGTTGACAATATTAAAAGAAGTGAGTCAACTAGAGATAGCTTTGAAGAGCGATCTAAAAGAGAAGAAGGTGAGCTTAGAGAGGAGTTTGAAACTCTCCATCAATCATCAGCTAAAGCCATTGAAAATGCAAATTTTGGAGAAAACACCTACCTGTCCGAACAATATGAAGCAATGCTTTCTGCAGAACGACATGTCCGCGATTATGTTGAGCAAGAACAGCCTTATTCGAGACTTGCCAAAATTAAAGAGTTCATTAACTCAGGTGTGTTCAAGAATTGGGTATAGTCAAGAAAAAATAGAAGAGGCTTTTGATAAATATCAGCAAGCAGGAAATTAATAAAACAATGCCCATTTTGCTAAATCAAGGTACAAAAAATTTAAAAAAAAATCATCAGTCTGCCTTTTAAAAGCGAGAAGCTAACGTTAACCGTGTCGACATTTTCAAGTTTTTAAAGGTGATTGGATTTTTTTAGTTTTGGGTTTAGCTAGTTAAAGTAAAATTATAAGAGCAACGGCGATATACTCAATCGCCAACCTTACGAATAAATGGAGTTAGATAAATAAGATCGTATGTTTGAAACGAATCCTGATCCAAAAATAGACGAAACTGAATTGTACACATCATTTTCCGAAAAACTGGAAAATGATGTGTATTTTCTCGATGGGCTAAATAACCTGGTCGTTTGTTATGGTCGAATAAAGATATTTCATTCGAAGTCTGGACCTATTATTTTAAACACAGAGCTCATAGATAGTGCAGTACGAACGCTTAATAGTATCAAGTTATGTTGTTCAATTGGAAGTTTTTCGGATGCCAATACGTTAATACGAAAGTACCGAGATGATTTGTTACTCTACGTTTATTGTTTGGATGTTATAAATAACCGTAAAAACTTTATCGAGGGGGATCTACTAAATCTAAACACCGCTAATGTGGATGAATTTGGGAATACTTTCATGGACTTAAGATTAAACCCTAAGTATACAGATGATGAAATGGCATTGGAAGCTTGGCTTAATAATAAAGTAAATGATCTCCCTGGGAAACTTAAATTTCGAATTAGCTTTGAGAACTACATGGATAGGTTTAAACAAAACCCTGATATCACTGGGGTATTATCTAATTATGGTTTAGCAAATTACTGGGAAGAATTGAGGAATAAGCTTAACGACTACGTACACAATAATGGATTGAACTATGCGTGCCACAATAATACTAGATTGCTTGACAAGAATCTTAAAACCTTGTTGGATAATGTGAACACTCGAGTTTCTTACATAACTACATTCTTTTTGATATTAATAATAATGACAGATGCTACGTTAATATCTTCGACAGATATGATAGACCATCTTGATATGGGCATTACCCCGCCGGAAGGAGCTCAATATTGGATAGCTTCATTCATTCAAGAATACATCGATGAAAAAGTTATCCCACTCCACCCAGAACTAAAAGCATATTTGAAAGATAAAAATGCTTACGGAATGGATATTAATTAAACTTGGATCCTTTAAAAAAATAATGAATCTAGAAGATTTTATAGAACAGCTTGATATCAACATCATATATTTTTATGAGCACTTGTTGTTAGGCCCTATGACAGCAGTATACTCGGGCATGAAAAAAAATCCCTCAGATGAGGTGAGGAAATTTGCTTACTTACTCATTGACAAATACGCAATACAATCTTCTTCATTTTTCTTTCTCTCCAAAGGGATAATCGAACTCAAAAAAACTAGTGATGAAGTTAGAGTAACAGGATATGATTTGTTTACATGTAACTCAACCTTCAGGACAATTTTAGAGACTTATACAACGTTCCATAATATTTTTATGGAATCAAAAAGTAAAGATGAAGAAGAATTTAGATTTCTATTATGGAAAATCGACGGACTATTAGATAAACAAAATCTAAATATTAAGCCAGAAGATTTTGAAGAAGCGCAGAGCGTATTAGACAAAGATGCAGCGATTTTATCTGATACAAGAGAAAGACTGGAACAAAATAATTTTTATAAATCTTTACCATTCAATGAATCTAAAAAGTTATACAAACCTGGTCATAACAGAGTAAATTGGAGGTTTATTATAAGAGACAATCTCACAATTGTTCCATTAAAAATAACGGAATTGATAAGCCATTCATGCAAAATGAGATCATTTACGAATCTTTATAAATACACTTCTATGCATACGCATACCGGCTATCTTTCGATTGAACATTTTATTGCCACAAGAGGCATACCTATATCAGAAAGACAGGTAAAACCTTCTATAAAGCTTGCTTCATTCCTAACTTGTCTTCTGATTATGGATATGCATAATTTAGATGAAAGAGGTAAGGAAGAGTTTCATAAACTTGATTTAGGCATGCAGAATATAATTGTGGGAATAAGTGATTCCATAAGGCATTCTAATTACAGTTAAAATTTAAGGTTGTTAATAGGTCTAAATTTAAGTATACTGTAGAAGTGCAAATATGGAAAGAAGAGTATTTTTAAGCACTCCACTCTTGATAAAAGCGATCAAAAACTTGCTAAATTAAAAGCAGAGATTAAATTATAGATGACATTTCTACACCAACTCCACCGCTTGTAATTCCGCTGCAAGACGATGTAACCCATCCTCAATCTTCTTAAGCTGCGGCTGGCGAGGCTTTTTTAAGCCAGAGGAATAATGTTGCAGCTGACGCTGGTTAATGCCTGTAATCTTCTCTAAAGCAGCATTGGTAAAGATACCCTTATAGTAGGTAAGAAAACTCTCTGCATCGAAGTGATACACAATATTGTATTTTCCTTTTAGAATGAAAGGTATATTCTCTGAAGTAAACTCTTCAGTTATGATTTTAATAGCATCTAAAATGGATTGTTTTGCCTCTTCAACAGTATCCCCTCCGCCATAGATGCCTTCTGCATTCTCTGCATATGCACTAAACATATCTTCACTACGTTCAATAACAATTTTTAAGGTTTTCATATTTTTGCTCCTTTCTGTTTTCATGTAGAATCTAGGGCTTATTTAAGCCCCAGATCCTTCATGATTTTCTTGCGAAGACCTTCTCCAATTTCTTTACTTCCATGATAGGGAACTGGGTATGTTCTACCATCCTTCTCATAAATGTAGTGAGATCCACTCGTGCGGATATGGTTCCAGCCACTTTTTCGCAAAATCTTGTGGAATTCACTTGATTTCATATTGAAACAGATTTAAATGTGAGTGGATAATTTATGCCTTAAACTACCATACACATCTCGAATACCACAACACAAAGGTAGTATAAATACTACTATTGTGCAAAATAATATTAAATTTAAACTGCGATATTAACAACGACTAATACACAATATCTTATACTAAGAATGCATCAAAGTATCATCTTGTCAAGACTGGCATCTCTTAAATCTTTTTTAGTTGGGAATTCTCTTCTTCAAGCTACCGCATTTTTCGGATTTCCGAAACTCTTAGATAACCGTATTTATTCTTCCAATTGTAGAATGTAGCTTTACTTATACCCATATTACGCCAGGCATCCTCCACACGGGTGCCTGTCTCGGATTACTTGATCGCAAAGGTGACCTGAGCTTCGTTAAACCGACCGATGGGAGCTCATACGAAGTATAATTTCGATCTTTCCATTCTTACAAAAATCAAAGATGTAGTTCTTAGGACGGATACATATAATTGATATTTATAATTAATATATACACAATTTTATCACCCTATCATACTGTAAAAATATACCAACTCAAAAAAATCCATATCGTGCTAGATGTGGATTTATAATTTACTCTATTGACTGTTACTCACTTGATCGATCTGACGCCAATTTTAAATTACACTGAGCTTTTAATTCATTTACTAATGTTAATGCTGTGGACAAATTGAGCAATATATCACTGATTACGTGTTTAAACTTAATCGAACAGATATAGCAACAATTATTGGAGTCAAAAGAGTCTTTATTACAAATGTTGAGAATCCATCTAATGGAGCAGTTAATTTTAAAACAAAATGGTAAACCTTTTCCTTCAATAGGAATTCCAAGAAAATTTAAGACATTCAAATTGTCAAAGGCAAATGAAAAAGATCTTAATCCTGATTTTTTTTACGCTCCTTAATTAAAAAATCACGTTGATCTATATTGTCACTTAACAAAACTATCTTCTGACGCTTGACTTCAGGTAAATTTAAAAATTGACATCATTACATCTATGCAACTATTGCAATCCAAGTGAGAAAATCTTATAAATAATCAGTAGCGTCCATTATTTGGAACGATAAGAGATTGAAACATTCTTCAAACATCCAAAACGAAGACTAAAGGTCACCAGTTTTGTGGGCACATCCCAAAATGCAGTGTACATCCAGATATAGACGGCATTGATCGGAATATTGCTCTTTAAATATAGTCAGAAGCGGGCGAAATACAGCTGGAATCTGTCCTTTATGGTCAACTTTATTAAACATAATATCTTCGTCAAGATTGATCTCTGGAAATGGGCTGAAGACCCCTTTATTTCAGGTAAATCGCTCGATAAAAAAGGTCAGTTTACGCTATTCTAAACCGAACAGAGAGGTACATTTAGTGTTAAAAAATAAAATCTTTCCTGAAATAGCGATGAAGACGGTTTTTTTCGTGCCAAAAAAATTATTTAAGACGCTACTGATATATACGTCAATTTTATTTGAAAAAATATTTATTTATATTTAATAATATATTTATTTTATAAAACAACAACTTACATGACCAATATTTCCCTAATGCCATGCTTTCAAGCGTAAAGAATCTAGGAAAAGAAAAGGTTTCACATCTGAAACTGAATGGAAACGATTTCATTATTCTGACCAACGCATTAATAGCTAAAAAATAAGATTAATAACCCTTTAAATATTTAATTATGAGAACAAACAAAATGTGGCTATTTCTGGCCTTTCTACTAACCATTTTTTTCGGTTGCTCCCGGATGGAAGAAAAAACTCTACTGGAAGAATCCGAAAGAATCCTGAGAGTCAACACCAACAACGATGCTTCTGCATTGGCGGTGACACCACCCCTGCATGTCGGCGGCAGGCACCTCAAAGACCCCTGCGGCAATAACGTTGTCTTACATGGGGTTGCCATAACACCCAGTCCCTGGTTCAATGGCTGTCAATATGGTGCGAATTCAGGCTACTGTACTTGGGACAATTATAATGTGCAGGGGGCTCTGAACTATAACAAAGCTGTCATGGACAAGCTCAGCAGCACTGCTGATGGCTGGCACCTCAATTACATCCGCCTTCACATTGACCCATATTGGACCAATAACCCCGGCTCGCCTATCCCTGAGAACGATATCTCAAGATTCAATTACAACCGTTTGGTTACCTACACTGATCAAGTTATTATTCCTTTGATCAACCATGCACGAAGCCGAGGTATGTATGTAATCCTACGTCCTCCAGGTGTATGCCCACATCGTATCGCAGTCGATGATGCGTACCATAACTACCTCAAGACCGTATGGACTTTTCTCTCGCAACACCCCGGACTGAAGAATGCTGACAACGTAATGTTTGAACTGGCCAACGAACCTGTTGAGATCCTGGGAACAAACGGCACATGGGGAACAACGGGGAATGCGCACTTTGCAGCACTCAAAAACTTCTTTCAGCCATTAGTCAACATCATTCGCAACAACGGAGCCAACAATATTTGCTGGATTCCAGGTACAGGTTGGCAATCGCATTATCAAGGCTATGTCAATAACCAGATCACCGGTGGTAATATTGGTTATGCTGTTCACATATACCCTGGTTACTGGGGTGGTGTCAACAACTATCAATCCTTCCAAAATGCATGGAATATTAATGTTAAGCCAATTGCAGACATTGCACCGATCGCTATTACCGAGACCGACTGGGCACCGCAGGGATATGAAACCTTCGGCATCGGCACAACCGGCACAGCAGGCGGAAACGGCTTTGGTGCCAATTTAAAATATATTGTGGATCAATCCGGCAATGTAAGCTGGAACCTCCTTGCACCAGATAATCTGCTACACAAGGGTGATCCTAATGCAGGAACAGCCTATAACAACGATTGGGAAGCCTGCGCAGCTCCAAGCAAGCAATGGTTTCAGCAATATGCTGCCTCTAACTATCCTGTTGCAAACTGTAACGAAACCAGCAGTCTGGTCAATAATGGTATTTATGAAATCGAATTTCAGACCGACCCCAACAAAGTACTTGATTTAAAATCCGGAGAGGACGTCAATGGTGCAGTATTAAGACCATGGACGAGGAATGGTGCTTCTGCACAGCGGTGGGTTGCCATTAACGCCGGCAATGGCTACTGGCGTTTTGTGTCTAAAGCCAGTGCAACAAATCGCTGTATCGATCTGGCTAGTAACAGCAATACGCTGGGAACTTCAATTCGGCTTTGGCAGAACTATAGCAATGATGCACAGTCCTGGCAGGTAGTCTCCATCTCCAATGGTTATTACAAAATCCTATCCAAAGTGGATGCTAACCGTGGCTGGGATATCCCCAACTGTAGCATGGACGGTAATTCAACCTTACACCTTTGGGATTATTACGGAACACCCTGTCAATTGTTCAAGTTCAAATTTATTGGGATGAACTAGATGTCATAAAGTGTCTATCACTAATTCTGAAAACAAAAAAATAGGATGCATTTTTCAGCATCCTATTTTTTTACAGTAGCGTCCTTTAGATTTGCTATTATTAAAAATGCTTATATTACTAATAAAAGATTAACTATCGACGGTGGCTCATTTTAGTTGCGTCAAGGTTTTTAATACCTATTTTAGGATCGAATCCATCGCCGATTTTTTTCTCTTAATTTTCATATAACAATTCTGTTTCATTACCCACTATTAAGGACTTGAAGTATAGGAGAAAAAAAGTTAGATCATTAACATACTAATCTAATTAAAAATGGAAGACTTCAAAGCCATTCTGAGCAGAATGGCTTTGTTATGTTATTTAAAGAAAAAACTATCCTTGTTCCAGCTTAATTCTGAGTAATATGTATAAAAAGGATCATCAGGCAATGGACAGGAAATGGTAATACCTGAGAATTTATAAATTTTGTTACCCAAAAATTCCTTGGTATTATTTTTATAAAGAATGGCTTCATCCATTAATTTGCGGATGGCATCAGCATCCTCTTGTTTAAAATTTTTGGTTATAAAGTCACTAAAGTCATACAGCTTAACAGGAAATCCAGGTGTAAAATCCAATCTCTGTACACCGTCTGTCACATATACTCGATCATGATCGGATTTTAATTTAAGGTATGACGCTAACTTACTTAATTTGGATAAATCCGAAACGGACACCGAAGCTGACCTATAAAGTCCTTGTTGAATATCGTAATAATTGAAAAATGAGTTGGCAATACGAATTAAAGAATTGCGATCGGGATATGAAAGTGCTGAAACAAAAGCTTTATAAGGAAACCCATCAGATAAGATATCAGTCGGCGAAGCTATTATGAAGTCCGCCTTGTCTCTAAATTCATATAACACTTCAATACTTGCCATCGAACAGGCATCAAAAACGATAAAATTAAAATGCATAGGAAGCGCATCTTTCAATGCTATAATATCAATTTGTTGCCCCCTATCTTCTCCAAAAGATTTAGATTTTGGTGGTGATAAATAGTCTGCGCCTGGAGACCATGCGGTACCGTGCGACCACAGCACAAGATTATAAGTTTCACTGTTATATCTTTTATCAATATAAGTCAAAACTTCTCGAATCTGATTTGCATCTGACTTAAGGTAAAAAGGAAATGACATGATCGTATCGCTCACTATTCGATATGGATCTGCATTTGCAACTATTTGCAGAAGATAGCCGATATCATCATTATCCTTTATATAAACCAGAATATTACTTTTAGCCTTGGTATTCAATAACCCTTCCACCAGTTCATGGATGGCTTTGCGAGCTTCTCCTCTCAGATTATTATTGGCTTCCATATAGATGATCGTAGTGATGTCAGAATTAATTTCTAGCAACTTATCATCCTTCTTACATGAAGCAAATATCTGAAGAATACCCACACAAAGAAATGTGATCAGATATCTTTTTTTATACTTATTTAATATCATTTAGCATTACATTTTCTCACAGGAACACGGATTTATTGAAATGGTTCAGTCAAAAATGAAGCTTGTACCAAAATACTGTCTTTATGATTCTTCACATTAAACAGATAACCTTTCATACTTCCTTGTACCGCAGGAACTTTAGATTGTAATTCACTAATTTTTTCAATTTGAACGTTAAAAGTTTCTCGATCTTGCAAAGTGCTATATATTTTTGCATTCTCGTTTCCAATATTACCATCCTTCGTTATTAGAGTAATCCAATTTTCATTTACTCCGTTATCACCGACGTAGGGCAAAAACCTTTTATAGGTGGTCTCAGCCTTCATATCTTTTAAATTGACAATAAGTTGATTATAGATGATAAATTGATCAAAACTGTTATCTAATTCAAATTCGAATTTGATGGATTGTGCATCGCCATCTAAAGTTTTAATCACTTTTCTTGATTTATCATTTTCTAAATAAAAACCATGCCTTCCTATTTCACCTCTAAAAGTACCTGGAATATAGGGCTTGACCTCAACATGATCTTTTGAACAACTTAATAATCCAATCATCATAAACCCGGCTACTATTATATTTTTTTTCATATATCTTTAATTTCGATATCGCTATAGAAGAATTTCCTCTATAGCGATAGCTTTGATTCAACCTTATATAGGTCTTGGTAATAACATAATATCGATAGAACCTGTACCTACTGAATAACCATCATAAATTCGAACTGCTGGTTTGTCTTTCCAATAATCAACTTTTAAAATTGGATCAGAAAAATAGAATGTAGCATTTCCAAGTGCGTCACTCGTATGGGTCGTAGTCCATTTAGTGCGTTGTACTTTGGTTTCCTCTTTCTGACTAGACATACCAAATGATAAGTCCAACTTCACAAGTTTCTTAGGTAGACCACCTAAACCTAGATCTAATTTAAAATTTGCTGAACTTGAATATTTGTTTGATACTGTGATTTCTTTTTCCTCAATCTCTCCTGGATCAAATTCTTCTACAAAAATAGTCATGGTCATCGACTCCTCGGCAATATCCCACTGTTCTAGCTGTATTCCTGTACCATTAGGAGTAAACCATTTACCTTCGAGATCATTAATGGACTCGATCGAATAGGTATGTTTATCTCGATGAAAGATACCACCTCCTTTAATGGTATGCTTAACTTTTTTGACTGTAAATAAATCCCTTGGAGATATACTCAGATTCTTGATATCAGGTTTTTCGGCATTACTACCTGCAGATCTCTTACCTTTGTAGATATAGAACCTGAATTCAAAATTTCCGTCAGTCCACACTCTTCTCACAACGTCCGCCCATGGAACTGGATCTTTTAAGTCGCTACTATGCTGAAAAGATGTTAATTTCGGATCACTAGGCTGATCTGAAATGGTATAAAAAATATTGGGATTGACTCTAACTTTATGGATAAACTCTCTTACCTGTGGGTTGAAACTTCCATTTTTTGGCTTTGTTTTTGACAATCCCCAATAAATATAATCTCTTTGCCAGTAAATAGGATCAATACCAAATTCAGCAAAAGCCTGCTGAACAATTTGCGCTGGCGCAACAATATTATCATCTCTGTAGCCATGCGCGACTCCATCAACAATAACGGCTCCCTTGGTATTTAATTTTTTATTAAAAACATCATCGAGAAACTCATAATTAGTTGAACTCATACCCTTAACTTTGATATTCTGTTTCAACCTCTCATTATCTTTCACAATTAAACATGGAAAACCCGGTATCTCATTTTTAGCAAGACTAAATAATTTATTCCCATCTCCATAAAATGTTTGTTCAGATTCGTAGTTTAATGCAGTTACAACAATATCGTTGTCATTTGTATCCCACTTCTCTGCATTAAAGTCGTTGAACATCGTTAGATCTGGAACGTATATATTCAGTAATGGCAAAGAGGCTTCGATACTTTTAAGCGTATTTTCGTTATCCGTATACTGCAAGAGTATTTCTCGAAATGACATTCCATCTTTAACTATTTTATCTTTAATAAAAGGATAAAATACATCATAATCATTATCGAATTGTTCAATGGCTATTTCTTTTATAAAATTCCTTAAATCTTTGCTGTCATAAACAGCCTTTGAAAGTATTTTAGAAAACTCAATTCTAGCCAAATTAGACTGGGCTAATGCATTGACCGCAACTGTACTTTCAACTCCAGGCTCGACCGGTAAATTATCTTTTTGACAAGATAATAATGAAATCCCAGCGACGAGCGGATAAATAAAATGTTTATTCATTTCTTTGTTTTGTAAATAATTTTTCAAATAATTCCTGATATTTATTAAGATTTCTAAATTATTATAATAAAAACTTATAATTCTATATTATTTCTCAAAAGAATAATTAACCCCTAAATATTTCCACAAACATACTAATATTTTTTTTCTTAAATAAGGGAATTTTAGACAAAACACTTATAAAACGATAAAATATTGATTATCTGAATGAAAAAAATTTCATTCAATGACATTTTATGATTTTAAATAATTTTTGGTTAAAAAAAATACATACACTAATGTCGTCAGCCAAGGCGCGTGCAGCAAAAACCAAGAGCCCGTAAGAGAACAACCAATTGATGAATTCACCTACGAATTGGAATTTAGGAGTTGCGAAATCACCTACACCGATAAATCCAATGCCATAAAACAGTAAAACATACAGAAGGAAAGTGGGAATATGGATTTGATCAGAAGATCAGCTTTGAGCTAAAGCTATCCATCAAGACATTGCTAGCATCTAAACAGACAATAAATGCGTATATACTAAAAAATATAGAGACTGTATATGGTGATGTGGGATACAACCAAACTGATATAACATATGACGCACAAATAGTATGGGATATGGTGTCAATTGCGCCTATAAAAATACAGACTCGGGCAATGGAGGAAGTAATGGCGGTAGTACCAAGCCAACATCGTCTGTATGTGGAGCCAAAAACAAATTGGGAGGCTCCTGTAAACGTATCGTGGTAGGTGGAGATTGATTTATCTGTTGTAATCCGAGAATAATAACGTTTCTAAGTCAATGCGAAATATGTTAATGAAATAACCATCAAATAATTTTCAACTGATTTAGAGGACGTTATATCTAAAAACATTCCTATCATCAAATAACCATCAAATAAAGATCTGCTAATTTGAATTTTATTGCTGTTATACTTGATTATTCTCAAACAGCTCGTGCAGTTTTTGCTGTAGTAATTTTTTATCAGGTAATTGCATTTGGTATTCGGCAACCATTGTGGGTGAAAGGCTTCTACTTAAAGCATATTCTACTACTTCGCTATCTTTGTCTTTACACAGTAAAACGCCAATACTAGGGTTTTCATTAGCTTTTTTTACATCACGGTCTAGAGCTTCTAGATAGAAATTCAATTGCCCTAAATGTTCGGGTTTAAACTTGTCGGCTTTCAACTAAAAAGCGACCAGACATTGTAATCCTCGATGATAAAATAATAAATCAACATAAAAATCACTATTCCCAACTTGTACTTTATATTCTTCGGCAATAAACAAAAATTCTTTTCCTAGTTCTAAAATGAAATTTTTCATTTGATGAATTAAGCCTCTTTGTAGATCACTTTCGTTATATGGCTCTGGAAGGTTCAGAAAATCAAAAATATAACTATCTTTAAATGCATTTGTTATACCAAAATTAAATTCTCTCAACACTGTTGAGAGTTTTGTATTTCCGATCATGGTACGTTCAAAATAACCTGTTGATATTTGACGTTCTAACTCAGAGCATTGGATACAATAAAAGCTGTTGCTGAAACGGGATTTTTGTGTTGATCGGTTTGATTAAAAAATACGGCAAGTCGTAAGGAGGGTAAACAAACAAAGCCATTCTTGGGAGAATGGCTTTGTTTGTTTTTATTTATATGATCTAAGATCGTTTATTTCAGCTTTTCGATTTCGTCAATACTAAGACCAGTACCTTTTGCAATATCTGCAATAGGTAAACCCATTTTCTTGAACTCTAATGCTGTCTCAATGGCTTTTTTGCGCTCGCCTTCGGCTTTAGCAATTACAACAGCTTTTTTAGCTTCTTGCAATTGATTTTCAAGTCCTTCTTGGTACATGCGCACTGCTTCGGCATCCCATTTACGTTTTAAACTAATATCATACATAGTTCGTTCCTCCTTTGTCAATTTTGCGTAGCTGGCCAACTGAAAGAAGCGTTGAAATACAGCCGATTTCATGATCCGTGGGAAGGTCTTTAACGTAGACATATTCTTAAGCATATAAAATACTTTATCCAGTTCGTCTTCAACCTCAGCTTCGCTTTTAACAAAGTTAATAATTTCTAAATAGATAAACCCCAAACCCTCGTAAAACTAATTGAGTTACTGTTGCATACTCAAGCAACTGTAAGGAAAGTCTCTTGCTGACCAAAAAGTATCAAAATTTTCCAGCAAAATATTTCCCCTGAATCTCTATTACACAGGCAAGTATCATGAAAATATGTACTCCGATCACCTCCTGGCATATGAAAACCATCCATCAGGACAATGGTGTAAACCTCGGGAATGGCATAACCCCAGGCTTTGCGGTTTCCTTTGGGTACTGTGTCTGAAATAACCTTGCTAGCGTAATAGAGCATGCGTTGCTTTAGATTAGTCTGACTGCTGGTCTGCATCTCGATGATGATCTCTTCTCCTGTACTGATCTGGACTACCAAATCAAAGATAACTTTGCCGATCTCTTCGGTTGCACCAATACGCTCGGTATCCCGATAAGTAAGATCTGTTATGGTCTTTCGACCACGAAAGATAATATTGAGAAAATTAATTAGGTTGATCTTGTCTCCGAATAACCGTTTGAAGCCCTCATCGGTAGTCGGATCAATAAAAACGGGTTGAACGTGATTTTTCATAATTTTAGCATTTGCTGAAATAATTAACTATTGCTAAGCAAACATCAGAAAAACTAAAATTATTAGCCGGTTATTAAACGTTTGTAGTCGTTTGTAAACGTTTAATAACCGGCTAGCAGTCAAAAAAAAGCATCAACTTGTTAACCTAGTCTTGCTTGCCGGACACAAAAAAAGCCACATCTAGCGACATGGCCTTAACTAAACATATGATTAAACAGTAAATTACTTATAAGAATTGATCGATTTGGATATTTTCCAGTTAATTACGACCATTGATCATGTTTACTCTATAAAATTCATATTCGTTTCCTTCTTCTTTATATTCGGTCAACAGCCCAAAATAAAGAGTAGAATCGTCTGACCAAAATTCCTGCTCTATTACGCAAAGCCATTTGCCGGTTTTCTTTTCAAAGAAATCATTGAGCTCGGCGATCTTTTTAAATTTTCCATTCTCCCTTACCTGGATAAAATGGCTGTAGCATTCCTGCCCTTCGAATACCTTGTTCAATCTGTATTTTCCAGATGGTGATATGGTCACCAAGTTGAGATTTCCTATCTCATAGGTAGTCTGTCCTGTGGACAAATCAAAGCTTACATCCATGGTGTGGCCGCATTCCAACAGCAAAACGTCCTCGGAAGGAAAGTATGAAACAAAAGCACATTCACTGAGGTCAACCTCATTTTGGACAAAATGACCATTCCTGAAATTAATCTTTTTTATACCCAGGTAATTTCCGTGCTCTTCAAATTCTACGATTCCTGCCAATTTTTCCTGAACGATCTTTAAATCTGTAATCTTCTCCAAAGGGATATTTACTTTAGCACGTTGTTTTGCAGAAAGGAATTCTGAGCTACTTATTTTTTCTATTGCCAATTCAATAGTTTGTGGTCTGGACTTAAGAGCTGCCGACGCTTCATTTGCGACAGATACTTGCCTTGCTTTGGATGGGACACCACGGTTTGTTGTTCCTTTCTGATCACAGGATAGCACCACTATGGACAGAAAAACAATTACGGATATTTTTTTCAAAAACTTAATTTTCATGTGCATAGAAATTTTAATAGCTGGTTCCTTTTAACTATCCATCGGTTATTTCATGTGCCATCCTTACGTTCTAGCAAGGAAACCACCAGTGCATAAAATAAACCCTTCCATTCTTAAAAAATATTTTGATATGCCCATCGGAGCTGCCATTTACATCCTCTTTTAACTGTATGACCCACAGTTTTCCTTCTTTGTCCATGCCCAACCTACCTTTTACGGCTGTCGGAAACAGACGTTGCATATCATCCATAGTAGTGCCTGCATCAATCCTGATACCCTTATAGGTGATAAAATTTCCGTTCAAAAACCAAAACTCATCTACAGCTACTTTATCCTTGCTGGTTTCAAATCGGGAACCGCTTTTGTATAGGTATTGATCATCCGGGGCTTCGGTGTCGAATATGGTCATACATGGCGCTTCATCCTTCAGGAGCTTGATACTGTCCGGTTTGCCAAAGACTTTAGCAAACTCATCCATAGTAAAGAACCGTTTCAACTTACCATTAAACCTGATCTCATCGGCCAGCATAACATCTCGCATCTCAGCATGCGTTCCAGGCTTAGCGGCAGCTAGTTCTGTGCTGCAGATTTTGAATAGATCATAAGCTTCAAGAATAGTTTTATCGTAATGTAAGACCTCAGGCTTTTCTGGGTCATTGGTAATATCCAAAAGCTTTCCTGTTTGACGGTAAAATTCCAACCAACCTACTGCATGCTCAACAAGTCTTTCTTCAGCAGGTGTTTCAGATATATCATTGATCACATACAATTTAATGGTTGCTTTATCGGAGGTCATAGCAGCAATTCGTGATTGCACGAGTTGTTTTCCAAAATGCGCCAATGCAATAGCATTGCTTGACTTTACCAGTTTAGCTACCATACTGTCACAGGATATCGGCTCATTTTCCCTTACAACAGAATGGCGGAGTGAATCGCCCATAACTGCTGGCTGTGGTGCTTTAACGGAAGGTCCTCCGCATGAAATCAATAAAATGACAAATAAAACAACTACTCTTACCATATAATCGTATTCAAGTTTGCCTATCGGATCTGCTAAAAGTATATATAGGAAAACCCAGGGTTATGATACTCTAATATAAGAATTTACGCAATAAAAACGATTTTCAATAATTTACACTTGTAATTTCGAATATTTTAGTTTCCCTTACTGATCTTGACATAATTTTAACGTTTAAAATAATATAATCCATTGATAATGAATATATATTATTTGAATTTATAAGTCTGAACAAGGTGTTAGAACTGGTGTTACAAAGCAATTGTTCTGGCAACAATACTCTGAAAGAAATGATACCGGCACATATCACATTTAGATATCGAGTAGTGAAACTTTATGTATATTAGTTTCACTGCTTAATTGTTACAAGCAAACATAAAATAAGACACAGCAAGAATGGAAATTTGGCAATATTTAGAAATTTTAAGACGATCTAAAAAGACTTGGTTTTTCTCAAAGGACAATACCGAAGAGAAAATTGACGCATTGACTAAAATTGCCGATGACGGCTATCCAAGTCTTATTTACAATTTGACAGAATTTCTGAAAGACGACAATAAAGAAATACGAGAAACCGCTTGCAACACGATAATTCAGCTTTTTAAAAAGATTGATACCAAAAAAGGATATTACGGCTCACTCAAACATATTAGTATCTCAAAAAGTGATATTGACTTTTATAAAGCCAATTTTCCAAAGGAACAATATATAGAGTTATTAGCAATCAGTTCATTAAACGGAAGTGGATATATAAGAGAAAAAGCGGTAAAAAATCTTTCACAGGTTGACCATCCAAGAGCGATTCAATTTTTAACCTATCGTTTAGCGGATTGGGTATTACAGGTTAGAAAAAGTGCTCAAAATGGACTATATAATTATAAAACAACCGATTACTTGACCAGCTTAATTGAAAATTTGCCCATTTTTGAATGGCTTCAAAAAGTTGAACGGACAGACCTAAGCGGAGTTTATCAAGATATTGTTGAATTTATCGTTTCTACAAACAGATCGTATGTCATTGAAAACTTTGAAAAATATCCAGACAAACTTAGAATACTATTAGCAAGGCATATTTCAAGTTCGTTTACGAATAATTCACAGGAATTAAAACTGTTTTTAACTGATAAGCATTTTTTGATTAGGAACTTAACAGTACAACACTTTGATAAGCTGGGACAAGAGGAAATCAAACAATTGTTGAATGATAAATCAACAATCGTTAGACTCAAAACGCTTTATTGCTTGAAAAACCAAAATGATTTTGGAACAACGATCAAAAAGTTTTTAGCGGATAATTCAGCTACGATAAGACATTTTGCAAGATTTACAGTGAAACAATATAACATAGACTTTGCGAAGTTTTACAATGACAATTTACTGAACAATTTTCAAGTAATTGGTTCTTTAAGCGGACTTGCGGAAGTCGAAGGCAAACAGTATTCGGAAGCAGTTAAGTTATATCTGAATGACAAAAAAATAAGAGTGAAAAAGACAGCATTTTTAGCTCTTTGCAAACTTGATGCTGAAAGTGCCTATGAATTTGCTTTTGTAAACATGGACAGTCCTTATCTGGGAATTAGAAACGTAATCATTGAATTTGTATCGCAAATTCCGAGAAAAGATGCCTTGCTAAAGGCAGCACATATTTACGAATCAGGTAATATTGACCTCAAAAAATCAATGCTAAAACTCTTTAACAAGGTTGGCAGTTGGACAGCAATCCCAGATTTGATGATTGGAACGATTGACGAAAACGAGATGATTAGACAATTGGCTTGTGCTTATTTACAAATTTGGAAAGCTAGAGCAGTAAAACTTTTCACCTCACCTAAACAAGGAGAGCTCGATAGAGCAAAACTGATTTTCAGCTATGTAAAGGAGACCCATGAGCGCAAACAGTATTTTAAAACAAACCCAGTAGATGAACTTGACTTTTACTTCAGATAAAGGAGGACCGGCTCTTATGACATGCGCTTGGATAAATGTAAGATGGCTTAGTTAAATGAACATTCTACTCTGCATCAATTTTTGCACGTTATCATCAGTTCTCACGGTGACATATCACGCACTGTCGCAAGCTCCAAACCGGTATGTGTGGCATTTTGAGGGTAGCAAGGATAATCAATAATTTAACAGCTCTCTTTGGTCATTTAGTTTAAGTTTGTATTGTAGTTTATAAAATATTACCATAATTAGAAAAACACATATTTCAATTTAAATGCAAAGAGTGTATTAAAAATACTAGTCACTATTTATATGAAAGTTTTATTATTATTGTAATTAAATATATTTTATTGGCGGCGATTAAAGAATTAGCGGGACAAACGATATGGTATGGAGTGAGTAGTATTGGAGCGAAATTCCTCAACTATTTATTGACACCCATTCTTACTTACTTAATGGCTGATACCTCTGGTATACGCGATTATGGTGGTTATAGTTTACTGTATTCATGGATAGCAGTCATTAATATCATATTTACTTATGGATTTGAAACAGGATATTTTCGTTTTTCGAATAAACAGAATATTAGCCGCCAATTACTATTTCAGACTGCATTTGGTTCTATAATAATCAGCACAGCTTTATTTATAATTATTTTATCATTTTTCAAAGTTTCCATTAATAACTTTATGAATCTGGAGGGACATCCAGAATACATATTATGGGGACTTTGTCTGATTGGATTAGATGCCTTGTGTTCAATACCTTTTGCTAAACTTAGACAAGAAAACCGTCCAAAGAAATATGCATTGATAAAGTTATCGGGTATTATTGTTAATATTATCTTCACATTACTTTTTTTAGTATGGTTGCCTCAGAATACTGCAAATAATTTTAACAATTCGATCATCCAATGGTTAAATAGCCAAAATCGTATAGGTCTTCTACTACTTGCGAATATTTTACAGAATTTTATTGTTTTTCTTATGCTATCTTCAGAGTGGAAGAATTTTAAATTTAAAATAGATCTAAAGTTATGGATAGAGCTTTTTAAATACAGTTCACCAATGATTTTCATTGGGTTAGCTGGTATGATAAATGAAGTTATGGATCGTCAGATGTTGGCCAAACTTCTACCTGCAAATATCGATGCGCAAAAAGTAGTAGGTATATATGCTGCAAATTATAAACTAGCTATATTTATTACCTTATTTATACAAGCTTTTAAAATGGCTGCTGAACCATTTTTCTTCAATCAATCAAGAGAAGCTAATGCTCCTATTGTATATGCAAGAGTAATGAAGTGGTTTGTAATTATTCTTTCTTTGGCATTTCTTTTTTCAGCACTGTATCTTGACATTTGGCAATATCTGATCGGTGCACCTTACCGTTCAGGTTTAGATATAGTACCGATCCTTTTATGTGCTAATATTTGTTTAGGCATTTATTATAACTTATCTGTTTGGTACAAACTAACTGACCGCATGCAAATGGGATTATATATTACATTGTTTGGTACAATTATAACGTTGATCGGTAATTATATCTTTATACCTCATTGGGGCATTTATGCGGCTGCCTGGACTACTCTACTTTGTTATGCTTCTATGATGGTTTTAACTTATTTAATAGGCCAGAAAATTTATTTCATACCTTATCAAGTAAAGCGAATAGTCCTGTATCTGTGCATGATGCTTGTATGTTTCTTTCTAAAAATGTACTTCGATCATCTATCTCTTTCCTTAAATAAAAGCTTACAAATGCTTACCAGGTTGCCGATAGCTACAATCTTATTCCTCTCTTACATCCTGTTAATTATAAAAATTGAACGTAAGGAATTGAAAGAAATGCCTTTGATTAGAAAATTTGTTTCCTGATATAATATTAAAAGTTTTACAAAAACGTATTATCATCTATCAGATGTAAAAACTGAAATAAAAAGTTAATTGGGACAAAATAAAAAAAGTAGTTAATGGTCACACTTCCTCTTAATAATTGATCAAATGATTGTTAATTTTAGTTATGAAAAATTATATACTTGTTTACTTAATAGCAGCCTACTTGGTCTTTCCTATATTAATAACTTCTGATTATTGGTATCTCATCTATATGGGGGACTATACTTATTATTCAACCAGGTATGCGTCTTCAATCGAATATTGGAATGTGATTAGACCTAATTTTTTAGTAGCAGGATCTTTATTTTTAATAATAAGCCTACTGCCTTTTCATTTTATCGAAAGATATCTTTTAATGACAAAAAAGATCATTAATTTTTGGATCAGGAGTATCCTATTTGTTATTTATAATATGCTTGTTATTGTGATTACAGGATATGGTGGTATTTTGACTTTGCAACTGAGTGAAAGCAATATACCGGTATGGCTTAACATTATCTTTTGGTGCATGTGTGTAAGATTAATTTTCAAAGTATTTTCGGCTGATTTAAAGTACTATGTATCTGAAGAATAATATTCTTTACGCAAAAACGTTCTTTTTAGAAGAATAAAGTCATTAGAAATTTATTTTATTTTCCAGTTTCTTGTGTCGATTTGTTATAATCTTCTTTTGCTTCTCTTACTAATTCATCAACATTTGATACACCCATAGAGTCAAAATGAGAACACTACCTGCTCCAATAATAGAATTATCTCCAATGATAACGCGAGCAATACGGTTACATTTCCCCCGAAATAGACATTATTATCTGCCCTGATCTATGTGATGGATATCCATATTTTTGCACAACGATCGCTGGATATTTTAAAAAGAGAGAGTCTATTCCGATGTAACACGTGCTTTATCCTAGTTTTTCTTTATACTTACAAAAAAAACTAAACTATGACTGGTGATCAGGATTTTAAAATAGAAGTATGTACTCAGAAAAATGCCCAAAGAATTGTAGATGGAATTAATGAGTACAATTTTTTAAAAGTCCCTGCTCTATCCGAAAATTGGAAACCGCTTGAATTTATTGTTAAAAATGAGCATGGATTAGAAATTGCCGGAGTATTGGGCGGAATAGATTGTTACTTGGGTCTTGAAATAAATATCCTTTGGGTAAAAGAAGAATATAGAACAAAAGGATTAGGTTCCACATTATTAAAACATATAGAAACAGTCGCAGTAGAAAATGGCGCCACCATTGCAGTCTTGGACACATTCGACTTCCAAGCCGAAGGATTTTATCTAAAAAATGGCTATAAAATCATCGGTGAAATAAAAGACTATCCTAAAAACTATAGACGTATTTACTTAACGAAAAAATTGATTTGAGGTATTATTGACCTCAATTGCTATCGGAAATAATATAATTTTATTATTTATTAGGTTGAGATCATCGCCGCACATACAAACTTTTTTATGGATCATCAAATCATGGTTTTATAAAGTAGCTACTAAATATTTACCAACCCCTTTCGTTTACTTGAATTTTGTTGTTAAACATGGATAAAAGCACGATATTGAAATTTAACCTTATGATTGTGTAACAGTTTTAATATTTTACAAAAAATAAAAATTAATTCTTTTTGAAAAAATTTTTTGAATATAAATAATTTTAACTTACCTTTGTAATAGAATCAAGCATGATTGCGGCAAATTAAAAATAGTAGGTATTTCCTATCTGAATTTTCTTCACCTATCGATTGCTAATTTTTGTTATTCATAAAAAGTGCGCAGTACTCTTAGAGCTTGACTCCAATCAACCTTCAAATTATACACCTCCTTTTTCTTTCTAGCAGATCGATTAACTTCTGTAAGTCATATTGGATGACTTTACAAAAGTTCAGATTTAAATAATTTTCAATAAAAACAATAATATAATGCAACAAGGAACAGTAAAATTCTTCAACGTTACCAAAGGTTTCGGTTTTATTACACCAGCAAACGGTGGTCAGGACGTATTTGTACATTCAACAGGTTTAATGGATGACATTCGCGAAAACGAAAGTGTTACTTACGAAGTAGAAAACGGTCAAAAAGGTGTTAACGCATTCAATGTGCGCGTAGCAAGATAAAAGAATTCGAGAATTGTTCTAATTCTCAGTATTTTTGATGTAGTAATTAGCTAAATGCTAATTAACTACATTTTTTTTGCATTTAAACCTCATATCCAAAATCATTTCATGATCGACGAATAGATGTAAAAAAGACTTTGAATCTAGTAAGGACAATCTTCAATTAGATTAATCGTATCAATAACCTTTGGAGCTGACCCTGGTATTCAACATAAGTAATCCTTCAAATAACTTCATGACCTAACTTACTATACTTTTTGGGCTTAACTCCAATTACCGCTTCAAAAACTTTGGTGAAATGACCCAAATTGGAAAAACCAAGCTGATATCCCACTTCCGAAACAGACAGCCGTTCTTCTCTCAGCAAGCGGGCAGCTTCCTGCATTCTGAAATTTTGGAAATACTGAAAGATGCTCTTACCAAATACCTGGTGAAATAATCTTTTTAATTTAGTTTCGCTCATACCGCTAAATTTTGATAGTTCGGCAATTGAAGGTGCTTCTTGGAGGTTATCTAATAACCGTTCTTTTACTTGATACAGCATCTTGATATCGGCAATATTCAAAGCGTGCACTTTCTTGTCATCCCGGCTGACAAGCGAAATCAGTAATTGACAAATGAGTTCCTGCGCTTTTAGCTTATAGTAAAAATCCTGAAGCAGTATCGGCACCTTACTGGTCACAATCTCATCGACAACCTCCAGCAGCGGAATACATACCAACTCCTCAAACAATAAGGGTTGCTTATTTTCCAAAATGGTATTTACCAAAGGATGATCTATGCGCAGTCCTATCAATTCTCGTAGGTAACTGGCATCAATACTCAATGAGATCGAATTTTGAACGGTGTTTTTTGGAACAAAAAGTTCCACATTTAATCCTTGGGTCGTAATTTGAACCGAAGGTTGGAATTTGGCTCCTGCTTGCGATAGAGGGGAATTGATGATATGTTGAAAGTTAAATAGGAGCATATGAGTCGGCTGATTGCTCCGGCTAATAGCAAAGTCTTGATGGAGCTGATAGTTCAATATCATCATCCGCAATCGCTCATCAAAACTATAGCCCTGTATAAAGCCTCCTCCAACCTCTTCGGGCACTTCTACCCTTCCATGTTCGATGGTGCTACCTACTTTTTGGGCAAAAGCGGCGAGCATTCCTAATCCATCTTTTGATTTAATGTCAATTTTCATGATACCGCTTACGAGTATTTCTAGACTAAAATAAGCTATTTTACCTCATTATACAACAATATTTTTGCAGTGCAACAGTTCTCCAACAGCATTGGTGCAGCAGCTATCAACTCGATATTTGCTACTGCACGATGATCAGGATCAATTAATTTTCCAGTTAACCGTAGTTGATTTGTGATTGATATTATACTGTCTCTGACATGGGGCGTTTGCTGCCTAAAAAGACGGGAATGCCGAAAATAAGCTTAGGTCATTTGACTGTCTAAAAAGCCGTTTACGACTATTTTTAAGTCTTATTCAATTATTATATTCGGTACAGGCTACATAATTTTGTGTTATCAAAATGAAAAAATGATGTCATTGAAAAATAAAATAATAGCCGTTGTTGGAGGTGGTCCTGGTGGACTGATCCTTGCCAGATTGTTACAGATGAAGGGGTATAAGGTAAAAGTGTATGAAAGGGATAAAGACCAATATGTGCGTCAGCAAGGTGCCACCTTGGACTTACATGAGGAATCGGGACTGAAGGCCTTGATTGCCGCTGATTTGTTAAATGAATTTAAAAAACACTATCGTCCCCATGCCGATAAACTGCGTTTAACCGACCACAATGCGGTGATACATGTTGACGATCATACGAGTGGAACACCAGTAGAGACAAGCGGAGCTTCTTTCCGTCCGGAAATTGACAGGGGACCATTCCGCGATCTGCTTATTGCTGCTCTTGAAAAAGATACCATGGTCTGGAATTCGAAATTTGTATCGATGCAGCCCCTCAATAATGGGTGGAATATCTGCTTCGATAATGGCAGTGCAGTGTACGCTGACCTGGTCATTGCTGCAGATGGTGCAAATTCAAAACTTAGAAAATACCTCACCAATATTGATCCAATTTATTCAGGCTTAACCATTGTAGAGGGAAATATTTACCATGCAGCCACCCATGCGCCGGAACTCTGGAAACTGGTTAAAGGGGGAAAAATATTTACGCTGGGAATGGAAAAAAGCATTATTCTAAGTGCAAAAGGCGATGGATCACTATCCTTTTACACCGGAACTAAGGAAAGAGAAGACTGGGTAAAAACTTCGGGTATCAACTTTGAAAACAAGCAGGAAATATACGATTGGTTTAAAGAGCGTTTTGCCGATTGGGGAAGTGAATGGCATGAATTATTTGAAAGTGATGACAGTTATTTTGTCCCACGTCCGCAATATCACTTTCCTCCCGAGCAGCAATGGGAAAGTTTGTCGAACCTAACGATGTTGGGTGATGCAGCACATCGTATGCCTCCCTACGCTGGTGAAGGGGTAAATATGGCTATGTTGGATGCACTGGAACTCGTAGAACAACTTACAGCACCAGATGTCAGCGATATCAAAACGGCTATTTCAAAATATGAAAGGGCAATGTGCCAGCGTGCTGCCGAAATCACTGAGGTGACGTTGCAATCTATGGAAAATATGCACGCTAAAGATGGTCTGAAATTTTTGGTAGATATGTTTCGCCTGACCCACTGATCAAAACTCCATCACAATTTCATCCAATTAAAAAAATGAAAATTAAAATTTTTGTACTGCATATGGCTATTGTGATCAGCAGCGGATTACTGTTTGTAAACCTGTATCATTCTTTCGTTGATGCGCCCAATTGGGGTCACCAGCTTCCGCAATCTATTGATGTTGCCAGAAACTATTTTGCTTTTAAAAGTCCGGCTGATTTTTTCAAATTCCATGCGCCATTGGTGCACATCGTCGGTATCAACTGCGTTATTCGATTTTGGAAAACCGACAAGAAAATACGTTGGTATCATGTGACCGCATTACTCGCAATCCTATTGAACGACTTACTTACCTTCGTATTTTTCTTTCCTCTAAATGAGGTCCTTTTTGGTGAAACACAAGATATAACACTGATCCAGAGAACCTTCCATCAATGGAGTGTACTCAATTGGTTTCGGTCATTTGTTTTAGCAGTAATGCCTGTAATGTATAGTTTATCACTGAATAGGTATTTGCAAATGCTTTTGAAGGGTATATAGCTGGAAGAGTAATCTCTTTATCGTCATTCTAGCTCTTGGCAACGAAACCCTAACTTGGAGAGTAAACTTATCATATATTCACTGCTGGGAATATTCCCCTCTACCCGAAGTACCTGATCGCAATCCTCCAGGTCAACGGTCACGATACTGTGAGGAAATAGCGAGCAGATGGCTACACGGATATGATTGACCTGAGTTACATTTTCTATATCTGTACTGAAAATCTTTACGTTTCGCATTTTAAATTATTTAATATATGATTTGGCTAACATTTTCTTTGCAAAAGGATTGAAGGAAATTCCTAAATTAAAATAAGCGGTGGGCTTCGCAGCGATTTCTAACCACTCTTTACTAAACGTTTTCTCTTTTTCAAACAACCGGCTGATAGCTATCCATTTTGCTCCTGTTCGGGCGGTCAATATGAGATAATCTCCAATCAGGTGTTCATATATCACGCCATTATCAAGTTCAATCTGTCTGTATTCATATCTCTGCGAACGCATCTGCTCATTCATATTGTTAAGATAAAAACCGTTTCGGTCAAGTTCTGTTCCCAGCGAAATTCTGCCTCTCCCCAAGACCTGCTTTCGAACAAGCAACTGCTTGGGCATCATCAAATCGATCATTATTCCGTTAGTCAATGTACGTTCATACGTAATCATTGGCAGCAAAGGTAGTTTCGTACTCGGATCCACATGTACCAAGATGCCAGCCATTAATTTCGTTCGCTTATCCGCTTTAAGTACCATAGTACCCATAGCTAATCCTTTTAGTCTTTCAAAATGCTTCGCGCTTCCGTCAACAATGAGACTGGTATTTAAAACGAAGGGTTTATTGAATATTTTGCAAATATAGGTGAAGTTGAACGACGTAGAATGGTACGTAAAATCATCTTCCACGGTTTTCATAAGACCGCTAGATGGTATTGTAAAGTTATTTTCAGCAGTGATATACCGATATAAAAAGGTTGCTCCGAGTATCAACTTCTTGTTTGCTAAAAAATACAAATTGGCATTGGCTTTTATCTGATGATAGGTAGAAACCTGGTTATCGGGAAGGCTGATACCATCTCTTTTCGCTGTATATCTGTAAGGAGCAAGTTGACTGAATTCAACATGGAAAGGCCGAACCATAGCGAATTGTCGAGAGGCATAAGCTAAAGCATTACGCCTCATGTTGGTCGTGTCCTGAAGTTTTTGCTTTTGCGATAGTGTATCCGCTGTCTGTGATTTACCTTTTGAGGACAAAAAACACAGCACAGCCAGTAATATCATTTTTTTTATTATTTCCATATACTCAAGGTGATTTTGAAATGGAGGATAGTTTCAATCTTATCACTCCAAAAATCATTTTTGACGATCATCTTCTACAAAGAAACTAATAAGGTAGAGAGGAACTTTTTTAATTATACCAAGCCTGCCAGAAATTATACAAAAAACTTCTGCACACAATTTTCGTATAAAAACGAGGTTATTTTGTATAATAATAGACGGATAGCGCAAGGTTTGAGCGTATATTTGTTATACAAACACAATAATCCATCATGTTTTAATATGAGTAGTAAGCCTAAAATGAAGGTCATAAAAGTAAGCCACTTTATGGTGGAAAACCGATATAGGTTGGCAAGACATCTGTGTCTATTGACAGGCGTTTTGATATTGCTGGCATTTTCCTATTGGATAAGAGATATTCCAAGTCCACATAAATATTATAATCTTGTTACTGTGTACGTAAGTATGATGATGATGAGCTATGCCAATATTTATATACTTGTACCTCGACTATTTTTTAGGGAACATTATATTGGATATTTCTTTCTGTTGTTCTTATTGGTATTTGTTTTTTTGCTTTCAATCTCCTGGCTGCTTCGGCAAATTCCATCCGACCTAGCTTTCGAAAAGTCAACAGATACTTATCGTACGGTATTTTATGACGCACTGATGTCCTTAATCCCTATTATCCTCGTTACCACGATGATTAAGCTTTTTCAGCGATGGACGTTGGACAATGCGGAAATCAATGAGTTAAAAGATAATTCTGTCGCCATCGAGATGGATATACTCCGAAATCAGATATCGCCGCATTTCCTTTTTAATATGCTCAATGGGATCAAAGCCACGATGCGTACCGACACTCAAAAGGCCGAGAGTATGATCTTCAAATTATCCGATTTTTTACGCTACCAGTTGTACGAAAACACGGCTGATAAAACTTTTTTCAAGTCAGAATTGAATTTTCTTACCAATTTGATCGAGCTCGAAAAAACCAGACGTGAAAATTTTACGACCTCCATTACTACAGATATCCCTCAAGAGGAAATCAATAGCCTGTTAATACCGCCCAATTTATTTACCATTTTTGTAGAAAATGCGGTGAAACATAGTGTATCTATCGGGCTGGAAGAGTCCTATGTCAACATTCACTTTGAAAAACGAGACAACAGGCTATGCGTCACCTGTGCCAATTCAAAAGATCCTGTATACAGCCATAGAATGAACAAAAAGCCAGGGGGCATCGGACTAGCGAACATACGCCGGCGGCTGGAACTCCTCTACGGCGATGACTGCCGACTTCAAACCATAGACGATGATTATACTCATACCGTCAAACTAAGTATACCCTTATGAATTATATAGTCATAGAAGACGAGCCTTTGGCAAGAGCTGAAATGGAAACCTTGATACTGGAGGTGTCCGACCTGGAGCTATCGGGTAGCTTCTCCAATGTGCCTGCAGCACAATTATACCTGAAAGACCATAAAGTTGATCTGATATTTTTGGATATCGAAATGCCACTGATATCAGGGATAGAATTTGCAGAAAACCTGCCTAAGGAAACACTGGTGATTTTCACCACCTCTTATCCGCAATATGCTTTAAAAAGCTACGAATTGGATGCGATTGATTATTTGTTGAAGCCGATTATAAAGACCAGATTAGCTAAAGCCATAGAGAAGGCAAAATTATACCATCAACTACTCGCAAACGATCAACAAAAAAACGTAATAGCATCTAGCACTTCCGAATTTATATTAATCAAAGCGGATAGAAAATTCCATAAGGTGATGTATGCCGATATTAAATTTATTGAAGGCCTAAAGGATTATGTCGTGTTGCATACCACATGTCAGAAACTGATCACTGCAATGAACCTAAAGACCATCCATCTAAAAATCCCCGAAAGCATTTTCCACCGCGTGGGTAAATCTTATGTGGTCAACGTGAATCATATCGCCTCTTTCGATCATCACACTATCTATCTGGGAGAAGATGAAATTCCACTGGGTGAAGTATATAAAGAATCTTTCTTTGAAAGATTTGGGGTTAATCTTAGGAATTGATCTCTATGTTACACGCCCTTAAAAAATTGTTTTTATTGTCCAGTTTATTGAGCCGATTTATTGTAATTTGCTTTTCTTACTAATTCATCAACATTTGATAAGTCAATAAAGTCAAAATGAACATTATAATCCCTTATTATTCGTTGCAATATTTGACATCATACCATATTGGAGTCAATGTCATGGAAAGTAGAACTCATTATAATTTGCTATATCTAAAGCTACAGCTATTATTTAGGGAAATCCAATTAATCCAATCCTAGTGGTAGATTTCCAACTACTTAAAGGTCTTGTTCTGCAGGTGAATGCTGGAGTCGGTACTGCATTTGCTCGTGGAACTGCGAAGCAATCATGAATGCCATTAAAAAAAAAAATTATTAATGAATTAAAGATGACCACGGTCTTTTTTGATACTTCGCAATTCCCTTTGCACATGATGGTTCGAAATAGTTTAATATCTCGAGTTGAGGTTGTGAATCTATATTTTCTTTCTCTAAAATCTTTATATGCTGCTCTTCGGGAGTCAATTTCACCTATTAACTCCCAAAAAGGTTTCCATATTCCAAGTTTTTCAAATACGACTTTTATAGCTATTCTTTTTTTATATAGATTTTTGAATTATTGTATTGCGCCTCCCAATGTCGGATCGCTCGCCACTCTTGGGTTAGTCAATCCTAATTTAAAGGCATCAATTACATGCTGTTCGTGTGTAAAACGCCAATCTGTTTCCTTGTTAATATTAAACCAAACAAAGGATTTTATTTTAGGAAATTGTGTTTCTAATTGTGTAAACATATCCTTAACCCAAACTGCTTTATCACCTCCTGTAGATGAACATCCCATTTCAGCAATAAATATAGGTTTGTTAGGATAAGCAGCAGTTAAACGATTGTAAAGCGGACCAAATACCTGCGCAAAAGTTTGCCAAGAAGACCAATCTTGTGAGGTTCCAAAGTTGTAGCCATCCATACCGATCAAATCCACATAGGCATCTCCAGGATAGTACGACTCTACAGTTTGAGGATTTTTGTTGCCATTAGCGTTATTTGGAGCCCACGCCCAACGAGCATTTGTACCTCCGGCAGCACGTACTTTGTCATGTACATAACGGAATGCTTTTAT
This sequence comes from Sphingobacterium sp. MAE, assembly GCF_056711605.1. Classification (NCBI taxonomy): domain Bacteria; kingdom Pseudomonadati; phylum Bacteroidota; class Sphingobacteriia; order Sphingobacteriales; family Sphingobacteriaceae; genus Sphingobacterium; species Sphingobacterium sp. MAE. The sequence goes on from NZ_CM160044.1 coordinate 3,776,400, forward strand.
ATAGGTAGATACTGGGACAAGTTGATCATTATGAATACTCCATGGATACCAATCACCATTAAATTCATGAGCAAAACGCAATACCACAGGTTTACCAAATTTTGCTAATGCTTCGCCATATCGCTTGATATCAGCATCGTATTTACCTGAAATCAACTCTTCAAGTCCCATCATAGGTTCCCATGTCACATGAGGCACATAACCAGCAGCACTCGCCTCTTGGCAAAAAGCTGTAGGGAAATCACGTTCACCAGTGGCATGCCATCCATTGAACATCATAGCCATACTTGGTTTTTTACCAAAGCCATTGTAAAATGACATTGTTGTTCCAGAATCATCAAAGAATCCCCAATACAGTAGATTGGGGTTTGTTTTTTCTTTTACTTCGAGTTGGATTACACTTGATTTTCCACCAAAGGAAACTGCAAATGAAGCTGTCCCGGCATTTGAAGGATTTCCGCTTATCTGATAAAGAAGGGAACCATATCCTTTTTCTAGGCGCCCCTTTTGCAAGGTTGCAGTAAGACCCGAAACACCTGTAGAAGGTACCGTAGTACCCGTATCAAAGGAAGCACCATTTCCCCCACTGTACGAAAGATATAACTCTCCGTCATAAGGGCTACCAGCCACAGAAACTTTGGATACTTGAGTAAATGAGGCATCCAAGGATTTTACTTCGGCAGCACCAGAGATTATTTCTGCATTATTTTTCGAACAACAACACAAATAAAAACACAGTGTTAATAACAATAAATAGGATTTTTTAGCCATAATAATATATATGTTAAACTTTAATTTTTTTATTTTACAAATAGAATATCGTCAAAGTAGATCACCTCATCTTTAGGAACGTTCCAGTTATTCAATCTCCATCCCAATTTTCGGAATGTCGAGCCTGTACTCCACATCGGTTTACTCGCACTTTTTCCGATCGGAATTTTATAATAGGTCCACTCATTAGTCAGTATCAGTGCAATCCCTGCAAAATCATTACCGTATCCCTCAGGCATTCCATCTCCCATTAGTGACATCTGTATGCCTTCATTTCCGGCACCTTTGGTTGTGCTTTTGGCCCAAAAAGTGATGTAATGATATCCCTTATCTTCAAAACCTGCCGTATTAAGAATACCGCCTGGTGAATAATTGTTCGCAGCATAATTGATGGCTAAAGAGCCCGTTCCTCTTTTGGCCACATTTGTTGATATGGATTGCGACGATCCATAATCATCACCATCGGTATTTGCAGTAATATTGGTACCATAGCTATCTGTAAAGACCTTAAAAGCAAGATCCAAATTGATAAGTTCAAATGCGCTTGTTGTTGTACCAAATGGCGTCACCAAATCAATGGTAGTCCTCGAAATACCATCCATATCGGGCACCTTCACCTCTATGCTGTTAGCGGACTGGGATACAATAGAAAGATCAATCTGTGTATGAGTAAGTTTCAATGCCGTTACCTTGTTCAGATTCTGACCTGCGATGGTGATTGTTGTACCAGCAGTAACATTGATCTCCGAACTTGAATTTGCGGAAGGAAATAATCCAGCTATATTAACATCTACTAAAGTAATCGATCGTTTCTTATCTAGGATATATCGACTTGGATTGATAATTTCTACCGCTAAGATTAAATGTTTTCCAAAATTTTCAGGATCCGTGATCACGCTATTGTCTACCTCTAAGTAAAATGTAGCCGATCCACTTTCCGACACGTCTAATTTTTTCGGTAGGGTATAACCTGTTGCAGGCAGTGATTTATAATGAGAACCTAATACACCCGTCTTCAATAACTGCTCAACCGTATCTGCATTAACCTTAATATCGACACTATAAGCTCCTTTTGTCGTTCCAGACAATGATGCTCCTAAAATGATCTTCGTTTTATTCGTTTTTTCGTCAACCTCGTAGTTCATACCAGTAGGACTTATACCATTGGATGATCCGGGTACGGGGTATATAGCAGTCGATCCCAAGGAAAAATTAACGCTCTGAGGCATATAAATCACGGAACTCCCATATTCTTTTGCTGAATCATCCTTTTGACAAGCAGAGAAGGATATCAACAGTGCCCAAGCCATTAGGGTAACATATATTTTATTTTTTAGATTCATCACGTTCATGTTTTAAAAAATTTAGAAGTGCTTGCTACCAACCTGGATTTTGAACCAGTAAACCACCTGAAATATTTATTTCGGCCTGCGGAAATGGATATAAATTCATCTTTGGCGCTACAAAAACGCGATTTTGAACAGCTTTGGTTCCATAGATTACCGATCCAGATCCATTTTTTGTGATCGTTGCTCCGTAGATCGTCTGGTTCAGTACAGTTGCGGCGTCGCCCCACCGGATCAAATCCCAGTAGCGGTGATTTTCGAATGCCAATTCAACTTGACGTTCGTGCTTGATGGCTGTTCTCAGAGCTGCTTTGCCATTTGCGTGCACAGCCGGCATATGGACACTAGGACGTGCTCTCAATTTATTCAGCGCCTCCCTTGCTGTCAATCCGAAACCATTTGCCTGATCGGGACCGTAGGCTTCATTCATAGCTTCAGAATAGATCAATAGCAGCTCGCCATAACGAAATAGTGGCCAGTTATGCGGATTAATGGCATTATTGATCAAGTTGACATTATCATTGACAAATTTTTTCAAGTAATAACCCGTTTTACTTGCATTCATACGTGTCATATCATCCGTTCCACCAGCAGATTGATCGATGTTACGGTTATTCCAGTTACTTCCATTAAATACGATGGTATACTCCAATCTTGGATCCCTGTTTGCATATGGCATGCTGGACGAAAAATCACCAAGTTTTTCATACGCCGAGACTAAATTTTCTGTGGGCGTAATTCCACTTCGCCCGCCCGCAGTAGCGACTGGATAGTTGGCTCTTTCTAAATCATTGCTTGCGGTGTAGCGTATAGCCATAATGGTTTCAGCACTATTCAAAGTATTATTGCCCAGAAAATAATTTCTGTAATTATTATCCAATGCATTTTTACCACCGGCATCATCCATACGATCGGCAAACTTAATTGCCTCGGCTGCTGCCTTGGCCGCACGTTGCCATTTTACGATATCATTACCTGGATTATGCAGTGGACTCGCTGCATAGAGCAGTACACGTGCTTTAAGCATGAGCGCCGCCCCCTGGTTAAACCGCCCATCCTGATTAGCAAAGGCAGAAGTCTTCCAGTTTGGCTGCAATTTACTGTGATGGCTGTCGATCTCGGTGACGATAAAGTCAACGATATCCTGAAAAGACGAAGCTGCAATAGCTGGTTTTTCATTAACAGAGAATGTTTTTGTCAATAGCGGTACACCTCCATAACGTTTAATGAGCTCAAAGTAATAATAGGCACGCAATACGTGCACCTCGGCAATCGACCAGCCCATGGAGACTACATCGTTTTGATATTTCACACGTGCTTCCTGGGTGATCGTGTCGCGATTGACGGCCAGTAGGGCTTTATAATCACCGCCTTTTTTGGTGAGATACTCCAAAAAATAGTTGGCCGAATAAATGCCTGAATAATACATATTGTACCGGTCGTCGGGATTATTGAAGGCACCCCAGTTACCGTTGTTGAACAGGTACACATCACCTACCGAATTGGTCTGCACTGCTTCATCGGTCACGGCGGCAAAGAGGTTTCCATCTAATGCGGAAAATTCATTGCGTTGGGATAAATATGCGTAGGGTGCATTGGCCAGTTGAATCAAACTATTGTAGTTATCATCTATATTGTGCTCTATGGGCTGGGTGTCAAGGCGGGTGTCTAAAAATGACTTGCCACAGCTTGATAAGCCCAAAAGTGCTAGTGCAAAAATGGATTTAAAAGATATATGGTCACGTAGATACATAAATTTAACAATTAAAAGGTAAACGAAATTCCTGCATTATAAGATTGAAGTGCTGGATATCCGGCAGGAGTCTCTGGATCCATATTGTACTGGCGATAAAAAGAAGACCAAACAAATGGATTGACAGCAGTGAGGAATACCCTGAATTTTTCCATATGGAATTTTTGTGATACATCAGCAGGCAAAGTATAACCAATCTGTAGTGATCTCAATTTGAGAAAATCCGCATTTTTCATCCAAAACGTAGAATTGGTATAATTATTAGCATTGCTCTGCGTCGTTAGTCTCGGAGAGGTCGCTGTATTTCGTGTATCAATACCTTCTGTCGGATAATATGCCCAAGCATTGCCGGCTGTTGGATAAATAGTGGTATTTCCAACAAAAGGCACCACTTGATTATATGCCGCTCCCAATAAATTGACATCTAAGCCAGAAGCGCCCTGAAACAAAGCTGAAAGATCCACACCTTTGTAAGATAGGCCTAGATTGAATGAATAATATAATTTAGGATAACTAGGTCTACCAATTTTCGTGATATCACTTTGATCTACAAAACCATTTTGATCCAAGTCTTTGTACTTGAGATCTCCGGGCTGAACAGGTCCAAAACTAGGTTTAGCCAAACCTGCGATTAGACTACCATCTGGATTGAAATCTTCAAATTGATAAAATCCATCTGCGACCAACCCCATTGGGGTACCGATGGCAAGTCCGGTGGTATTGGAGAAGGAATTTTTATTTGATATTTCTGCTTGTTCAGTGATCTTATTGCGCGCGTAGGTACCCATCACACCCATATTGACTTGGACATCACCGATACGATCAGTATAGCTTACACCCAATTCAAAACCCTCATTAGTCACCTTTCCTATATTTTGAAAAGGTAACATATCAGCTCCTGTATAACCTAAATAACCTGCAACAAGATTGTTTCTGGTGATAATACCGCTTCGTCTATCGCTAAACCAATTGGCCTGTAAATCTACTTTATTTGCTATCGTTAAATCCAGTCCAAGCTCATATTTCATGCTTTGTTCGGCGGTGATATCTGGTGTTGCTAGACGCCCCAAACCAATGCCTCCATTGAATGAAAGATCCGTATTGCCGGTTACGCTACCAGGTAAAAAACGGTAGTATTGTTGGTAGAGATATCTCCCTTGCAAGGTCTGATCATTGCCGCTCTTGCCTACTGATGCGCGAAGTTTGGCATGACTGACAACCGCATTATTTTTCAGAAATCCTTCTTCCGATAAGACCCAGCTCAGTGAAACGGCAGGATAGAATTTCCATCTGTGCCCAGGAGCATACGAATCGGATCCACTATAGGACCAGCCCAATTCGGCTAGATACTTATCTTGGTAGCCATATCTTGCTCTTCCAGCAATTTGCTGATAATGGTAGGCAATTTTAGATGCATCCTCATTGGCATCAGGAACCATGTCACTAGCATAATAATTAGCCACCGCATGAACAGAATGGACTCCAAATTGGCGATTATATCCAGCAGATAAATTTGATTGTTTCCAGGTCAACTGGCCATAAGGCGTATTCGTTCCAAACTTGATCGGCGTATTTTGATCAGACGTTGCGGGTTTACCTTCATAATAACGTGCATAAGTTGCCGTTTTATTTTGGATCACGCGGGACCAAGTGTTAAATGATAGGGCTTGCTCCAAGTATAAGCCCTCAGTCAGAAAACCCAAATCTTCACGTAAACTAAAGTTACCTTGTAAAGTGCGATCATGTGCCGTGTACATACCTACAGCATTTAATTGTGCCACTGGGTTATTGGAATATAAAGTATTGCCCGACCACTGTCCTGAAATCGGATCGCGTACAGGGTAAATATTATTGGGGTAAGTTGTTAATTCTCTCCAAAAATTGCGAGCATTATCATAAGTATTGTTACTAAATGGCTGATTATAACTTTCAATTCGACCACCTAAATCAATTTTACCTTCAAAAATTTTAAAGAATTTTAAATCCACATTTGATCGCAGATTGTAACGTTTAATACCTGCATTGCGGCTTGACTCAGATGAACTAGGAATATTGAACAAGCCAGCTTGATCCATATAGTCCATAAAAAGATTGTATTTGGCCACCTCATGGAGTCCTCCCTGCATATTCACATATGCATTGGTATAACGAGCATTCTCTTTTAACGACTCGTTTAACCAATCAACATCCGTTCCTCGTCCGTCTTTGTATTCTTGCAATGAAGCATCATTATAAGCTGGAGTCCATTGATAACGATTTCCATTGATCGCATAGCGATCATTACTGATCGCTTGATTGTAAAGGCTAGCATATTGATATGCACCATAGGGCTTTTGAATCTTTGCGGCCTGCTGGATTCCGGATATCATCTGTGCATCTACCCGAAACTGACCTGATTTAGCCCGCTTTGTAGTCACCCACAATATCCCATTAGCTCCTTTCATGCCAAATGTAGCTAAGGTAACCGGGTCTTTTAACAGGGTAATATTTTCAATCTCACCAGCAGATAGATATTGAAAATAAAAGGATATATCCACTTGGAATCCGTCTACATAGCAGACTATAGCAGCCTGATCATAAGTCCCTCTGCCACGCATCAACATAGATGCTTGGTCGTACCCAGGCTGTCCATTGCTTTGCGCCACCATCAATCCATTTAAACGGCCATAAAGGGTATTAGTCAAGTTGGCAACAGGTGTTTTCTCTAAATCTTTACCGCTTACTGAAGCGTAATTTTTTGCTTTCCAGCCGGCACTGGAATCCGTGGTGATCATATCACCAGGTTGTTGAGCCATGACAAGCGATGTGCCGCCCGACCAAACTGCAAAAAGAAGGGCTGTAGCTTTTTTTATCATCGAATAGGTATTCATATTTTAAAGTCTTCTAATAGGTTCAGTCTTACCAATTAATATCCAGGATTCTGAATGAGATAACCTTTGTTCACCTCACTTTGCGGTAAAGGATTCAAAAATTGTCTCGGGTGCCAAAACCCATTATAACGAACTGTATTTCCATAATTTGTATTTTTTGAAGGCAATGCATCTCCACCATTATTAAAAGCAAGGAAACGAATAGGTCCTCCGATAATACCTTGATCAATATTGCTCTCTTTCCAGTGTTTCAAATCATTGAAACGGTATTTTTCTTGGATAAACTCAATTGCCCATTCACGCTGGATGATCTTACGTAATTTTTCTTTGTTGGTTTCAGTAATCGCTGGAAGTCCTGCTCTTTGGTGCACAACATTTAAGCGTTTCAAGGCTTCAGATACTTGACCTATTTCATTGTAAGCCTCTGCAGAACTTAAATAATATGCTGCAAGGCGAAAGATCGGGAAGTCGAACCACTCTCGACGGCCAGCTTTATAATAAAATTTAGTAGGTTGTCCTGCTCCAAAATGATTGATATCTTTATAGTGCTCATTCATATGCCATATGGGGTCACCTGGATTATTATCAGCCTGCATTTCCCATCCATTAAAATCGGCGCGCATACGGGGTTCCATCTGCTTAAATTTGCTGATGTACTCTGAAAATGGCGCTGTCTGACCAACACCTGGCCAAGTTTGATCAGTACCATCTGCTTGATAATAATTTTCGAGCATACTGCTTGATAAAACAGCACCATTGGCTTGATAATGATAGTTGACTACATTAAAAATATTATACGGTCCTGCACCACCAGATGAAGGTACCTGCTGTTTGAAAGCCAATATGACCTCACGGTTGCTTGGGGTAGAAGTCGCTGTACCATAATCTTCAAGCGGATTGCCCGTATTAATAATATGCAATCCACCGGCTCCTTCTGCCTCTTTAATAACCGCTTCACTAGCCGCCAATGCCTTATTCCACAATTGTGGATCATAGACTCCAAAGCTGATCAGATTATTATTTGCACCTAACTGTAAGTAAGGTGTCGCTGAATTAAACAACGGACGTGCCGCATACATCAGCGCTTTAGCCTTGATGGCCAAAGCTGCCGTTTTAGTCATACGCCCCAGTGAATTATCTGCCCAACGTGAGGGCAAGGTCGCTGCAGACTGATCACACCAAGTCACGATCGTATCGAGCACATTTTGTAACGGAGCACGTGGTATGGCCAATGCATCCAAATTGTCTATGGTCGTCAGTGGAAAACTTTGCGATATAATGGGCACTCCGCCATACATGATAAACATTTGGGTATAACGGTAGGCAATTAAAGCTTGCATCTCTGCCCTTACTATTGCTTTATCCGCATCTGTCATATCAAGTACACGACTTATATTTTCCTTGACAAGATATGCCTTGCGGATCGCTTGAAAATTATCGGTATAGCCATCATTGCCATATCCACCATTGGAACCCATGTCCTGACTATTGAAATTGGGTGTAAAACCGCCACCAAGAATGGATACCGCAGCCACACTGCCTGGTATCTGGACCCAGAATGCCTGACTTCCTGCCAATTGATCATCAGTACTCGGAGAATAATAACCACTCCAGTTTAAACCTTGGCGCAAAGACGCGTAATATGCTCCTGCTATGGCATTATAAGCATTTGATGATTGGTTAAAAACTGTATCAACGGTAGGGTTACCGCCTGGAGGAACCTGTAAAAAATCTTTTTGACAGGATATACTGCTTCCCAAGATCACAAAGGGTAGCGAAGCAAACAGAGCTTTTCGCCAATAGCGTTGTATTATATAGATCATAATTGTAATTTTTAAAATGAAATATTCATGCCTAAGTTGTACGTCCGAACAAGCGGGAAGATATAGCCATTACTATTTTGGCTTGTTGATTCTGGATCAATCCCTTTAACCAGTTTTGTCCATGTAATCAAGTTATTTCCACTTGCAAAAACACGTACTTGACTTAAACCTGCCCGTTGCAACACTTTACTATCTCGAATGGTATATCCTACCGAAGCATTTTTCAATCGCAAGAAATCTGTAGAACGTAACCAAAATGTACTTTTTACTCTCGAAGCTTGCGATACACCATCAATGGCATTAAGAGCTGGATAAAAGATGTCCTGTCCATTTTCATATTTTTCCTGTGTCCATCGTCCATCATTAACCGCCTCTACAATGCGGTTGCCACCATAATAGGTATTACTAATATCATAAGAGCCCTTGGCTGTACCAATAAACAACGTAGCTATATCCCAACCTTTGTAGGACATCCCTAGACGCCAATTATAGGAGATCAATGGAAATACAGGATGACCAATCGGAATCATATCTTTATTATCAATCAGACCGTCACCATTAATATCTTTATATCTCAAATCACCTACATCCACGAGATTGCTATAGGTGTTATAAGGTCGATTCGCAAGATCTGATGCAGTATTGTAAAACCCATCAGCGACCAAACCTTTAGGCTGACCAATCATATACCCCGTTTGGTTCATCCAAGGATAAGGGAAAGCAGCTTCTGCCATATAATCAATTTTATTGCGGGCATAAGAGAAGTTGCCTTTGAAGAAATAAGCGAAATCATCACCGATCTTATCATCCCAGCCTAACTCAAATTCCCATCCGCTATTGCTAACCTTTCCTACATTGGAAACAGGTGTGCCAGCCACACCCAGATTTGCTGGAATAATAGCGGGCCGGACTAAAATATCTGATCGCTTTTCGGCAAAATAGGTACCTGAAAATGCTAACTTGTCATTGAAAAATTTCAAATCGAGCTGTACGTTGGTCTTTTTGGCACGCTCCCAAACCACTCGTGGATTTCCAACAGCTGATTCGATCGCTCCGCTAATTTGTGGATTGGTCGTGGATCCATCTGTACTTCCAAAATAATAGCCGTTGTTGGGATCGGACAGACTCCAGGAATTGGTTAGGTACAGATAGCGTGCTGCCTCAGTTTGATCATTACCCACTTCGCCATAGGACGCTCTGATTTTAGCAAAACTTAACCATTTACTATCCTCCAAAAAGGATTCTTTTGAGATAATCCATCCAGCAGAAAATGCAGGAAAAAAACCAAAGCGATTGCTCGGGGCAAACTGTTCCGTTCCATTGTATGCCATATTGACTTCGGCCAAATAGCGTTCGGCATAATTATAGGTCGCACGGCCTACTAAACTCATTAACCCTGAAGGAGTGTTAAAAGCTAAGTTATTGGCTATATATTTTTGAGCATTTGCCAATATTAGGCCCGATACATGATGCTTGCCAAAATCCCGAGAATAATCTGCTCCGGCTTCATAATAGATCTTTCTGAAACTCGAATTAAATAAATAATCTGTCAAGCTATTATCAGCATTGACCATACCGCCTATGTAGACGATATCATTGGGGTTTTGCGGATTTCGGTAAGCCGAGTAAGTGGGTACGCCAGGGGTCACTGTATATCCTTTGGCATAATTATCATCGTATGCGACAGTAAAATGTGATGCTAGACCTCTTGTGATATACCCCATCTTATGTTTTAGGACAGTCTGTGCACTTAAGTTTGTTCCTTGTGTCACACCATATCCTCTCGTCACTAGATTTAAAGGATTGATTACCTGACTCGGATATCCTCCATTTCCTCCTTTTACTGTACCGATCGGGTTGGTCGGGCTACCATCTGCACCAACAAAATGTAGAACGATACGACCATCAACAATTCCCGGGGAAATAAATGGCCCCTGTTTAATATTCATGAGTATCGCTTGATAACGCGATGCCAAATCCGAAGTTTCAACATTGCTAAAGTTGTCCGATTTGGGATTGGCAATCTTATTTTTCAAAAATTGCCCGCTAATATTGATGCTGATCTGCAAATTTTTGACGACATCAATATCAAAATTGTTTCTAAATGTATATCTTGAAAATTTAGGATCTACATCGGCACCTGCTATTTTTGTATAATTGAGAATACTGGTCTGATCAAAATAACCGATTGAACTGGAATATTTGAATTTTTCACTTCCTCCTGATACGTTTAAGTTGTATTGATTTTGATTACCTCTTCCGCTAAACAATTCTTTGTACCAATCGTGGCTTGTATAGTATAATGCTGGACTATTTTGTAGCTGTTCTTTTTGCTGTGCCGTCAAAGACATCGCTCCAATTTCAGCAGCTGTATAGTCGCGGTTGTTTTTAAATTTCCAAAGCTCATCATCGGAAAATAACATATTATTATAGACACCATTTCCCGATGCATCGAGTTTACGGATCGATTCATTTCTACTCGAAGCAAAATCGTGCGAGTTAGTCATAGGAATCAATGAAGTTGGTGTCGTATACCCTTTATTTGCAGAGAAGTTAAAAGAAGGTCTTCCAGATTTGCCTCTTTTTGTCGTCACGATAATCACTCCGTTGGCACCTCGGATACCATATACAGCTGTTGCTGAAGCATCTTTTAAGATACTGATATTTTCAATATCATGAGCATCGATCGCGTTCAACATCGTAAAAGGATTTTCTGCTGGTTGTTGTACCCCATCGATCACGACCAAGGGATTAGATCCATTGAGTGTTGATATGCCACGGATACGCAGTGCAGTTGCATTTTGACCGGGCTCACCGCTGCTTTGCACGCCAGTAATACCTGGAGCTAGCCCTACAAGCATGTTTGTTACATTGGCTACAGGTGTTTGCACAAGATCCTTTCCATCCACAACACTCACAGATCCTGTCACAGTGGGTTGCTTTTGCTTGCCATACCCGACTACGACTACTTGATCAATCTGGATATTGTCCTTATACAGCTGGATATTGATCGCCTTCAGATCTCCTACTAACCTACGTTGCGGTAAGTAACCAACGAAAGTATAAATAAGCGTATCGGTAGGTAGTGCTTTTATCGAATAATCTCCCGTGGTATTGGTTAATGTAACATGATTTGAATTTTTGACACTAACATTGACACCGGTCAATGGGCGCCTCTGCTCATCAACCACATTTCCAGAAATGCGATTTTGAGCCTGAGCCATACAGGTGATTGACGCCATAAATATTCCTAAAAAGGCTACTTTTTTAGAAAATAGTACTGTTGAGCGTTCAAGACAGGTCGAATGACTGTCAGTGGACAAGCATATCATATTTAATCAGTTCGTTTATAATTTTGAAATTATTTCCCTTTACGGTATTCTGAGTGGTTAATCAAATTGGTTATACCGTAAGGTCAAAATTAGCATATTGAGGATGCAATGAGGGGGGATTTTTTGCATTAAATAGGGGGAAAAATGTTTCAAATTCCCCTATTTAATCATTTTAACGGTGTTTTTCTTGATACGTAGAAGGTGTGATACCGAATTCTTCCCGAAACACTTTGCTGAAGTATTTAGGATCAGTAAATCCGACCTGATAGGCAATTTCGGCGATGGACCATTGCTTAGTTTCCAACATATGCTGTGCACGTTGTAAACGGACGCTACGAATAAATTCAACAGGCGTCTTGCCTGTTAATTCAAAAATCTTTCGATATAGGGTCGCCCTGCCCACGGCAAACTCCTCGCCGAGACCTTGTACCGAAAGGCTCGAATTGCCCATGTTTGCTTCGATATAGGTCAGCACTTTTTTAATCCACTCCTTATCGGCGGAGGTTGTATCGAGTTCGCTTGTAGTCACACTGACCTGTGTTTGATAAGTTTCTTTGAATCGGTCCTGCTGCGTCAGGAGATTTTTCATCTTAGAAATTAACATTTCCATCCGAAACGGTTTTGTAATATAGTCATTAGCACCTTTTTCCAATCCTTGAAGCTGACTATGCTCAGAACTCACTACTGTAAGCAAAATAACGGGAATAAATGCAGTTCTTTTATCTGCCTTTACTTTTTGACAGAGCTCGGCACCGTTCATCTCTGGCATGTTGAGATCACTGACAATAAGATCTGGATGTTCGGAAAGTGCCCTCTGCCATCCTTCCTTACCATTACATGCCACAATAATGTTGAAATAAGGTTCGAGAAACTCTTTCATGTAGTGGCGATAATCCTCATTATCCTCTACCAATAAGACCGTCTTTTTAAGCGACTGTTTTCTATCTTCAACAGGAATAACAGTACCTTCAGGTATTATTTTGTGATCTGGCTCAGATTGTATTGCTAATCGAAGAATAAACTCGCTCCCTTGTCCGATTTGACTTTCGGCATGCAATGTACCTTGATGAAGCTTTGCAAATTCACGGCTGATGGATAGTCCAATACCACTCCCCTGATTCATGATATTATCCGGCATTTTATTTTGATAAAAACGCTCAAAAATTAATTCTAATTTATCGTTGGCAATTCCTATTCCTGTATCAATAACCCTTATTTCTATGGACTTATTGTCGAGATTACGAACAGACAAGGTTACATGTCCCCCTTCTTGCGTAAATTTAAATGCATTTGTCAATAAATTGAACAATATGCGTTCTATTTTATCTGGGTCAAATTCTATTTCTCTCTCCTCACCCATGATACTGAAAGAAAAATGAATATTACGTTTTTCCGCTAAATCAGAAAACGTTTCAAATACTTCCTTACAAAACTCAAATATTCGAGCAGTTTTTTTATGCACATGAAGTTCTCCCAATTCCAGTTTTCGAAAATCCAATAGTTGATCAACCATATTCAGCAAACGTCTGGCATTTCGATGTATCAACCTAAACTGTCGAGATTCATTTTCAGGGAAAGCTTGTTCCAAAAATTTTTCTATAGGTGTTATAATCAGAGAGAGCGGTGTCTTAAGCTCATGACTCACATTCGTAAAAAAGTGAATTTTCATTGCATCTAACTCTTGACGCCTTAGCTGCTCCAGTTCTTGCTGTTCTTTTTTAAACTTGATTCGAGCACTACTTATAATTCGATATCTTGACCAACATAAACCTATTACGATAACCAATACATAAAATACATATGCCCACGTACTAGCCCAAAATGGTGGTAAAATCTTAATTTCCAGTTTAGCATAAACGGGATTAATAACCCCATTTTCTTCTGCCCTCACGACAAGTGTATAGGAGCCTGGTGTTAATCCTGTAAAACTAATCTTTCGATTATTGCCATCTACCGTTACCCATTTATCATGCAGACCCTGTAATTGATAACTATAGGTGATCTTCCCGGGATCTATATAATTAAGTGCTGCAAATTGGATGGCAATTGCATTTTGATCATACTGTAGTGATAGTTTTTGTGTAGCTGATATACTCTCTGATAAAATGACTTGGCCATTATACTTTTCCCCTACCCGAACGCTATTGTTAAACAGCTGTAAATCCGTGAAAAAAAGCGGATAATTTTTTCTTTTTAATTGATCAGAAGGAGGAAAAAAAAGGTTAAATCCATTACTTCCTCCAAAAACCAGTTCACCGGATCGAGTAATAAAAGCTGCATCGTCATTAAAAGTATTACCTTGAAGACCATCCGTTTCATCATAATTTCTAAAAGACAATCTTACTTGATCGGAGGAATAATGAGCTGTGACCTTTGACAGCCCGTTGGGCGTACTTGCCCAGATATTATTTTTTTTATCCTTGATCAGGCGCAATATTGTTTGATGCGGCAATCCATCTATTTTATGGTATTTGAAAAATTTCTTCTTTTCTGGATTGTAAATGGAGAGACCATCACGCGTCGCAATCCATATCCATCCTCTAGCATCTTCAATGATATCTAAGACTGTGGTATTACATATACTATTTTCAATTCCCTGCTCATAAGCAAAGTGTTGCAGCAGTTTTCTATTCTTATCGTATAACTCGATACCTGCTGATCCGCCTACCCATAGATTTTCTTTTCTATCTTCAATAATAGCATTGACCGAATAGTTAAAAGGATGATCGTAGCGATAATCTATAAATTTATTGGTTTTACGGTCCAGGAGCTGCATCCCATTATTCAACGTCCCGATCCACAATCTTCCTGCTCGGTCTTCAAATATTTCCCAGACACTATCATCAGAAAGACTATGAGGAATTTTGCTATGGTGCCGATATTGAATAAACTGCTTTCCATCATAACAATTAAGTCCCCCGAAATAAGTTCCGATCCAAAGTTTATTATCTCGGTCTACATAGAGGCTCGAAATGATATTACTCGAAAGTCCATTACCCTTATTTCCCTGCAAATATGTTGTAAAAGTCTGTTTTACTCGATCGAAATAAAGTAAACCTCGTCCATTCGTGCCAATCCACAGATTGCCAACCTGATCTTCTGCAAAGCAATTGACATCATCAAAAGGTAAGCTTGTCGAATTTTTTGGATTGTGGCGAAAATGTGGAAAAGATGACTTAGTTTGGTTGTACGAATTGATACCCGATTTGAAAGTACCCATCCAAATCGTACCCGAAGGATCTTTTAAAAGCGACTTGATCGCATTACTTGGTGAAATTTCTTTTATGCTAAAATCATTGGAAATATAATGAATTGATTCCTTTGACTTATCCACAACATTGATGCCTCCATGATCAGTAGCAATCCAGATTTTACCTTGATCATCCTGCACGATCCCATTGACAATATCATTATTGAGTTGAAATCGTTTTGAATAGGTATCAAGAACAACCCACACCTTTTCCTTTAACTTATACCAATATACAGGATTTTTTTTCCCAGGTACATAAACCCAAACATCGCCCTCAGCATCTATAAAAATCTGATAGTCCTGAGAACTGATATTTTCAGAAATAGAATATCGCTTGATCAACCTATGATCCGAATAACGACGCACCTCGATCATCCCATTTGCGTAGACAACCCAAAGATTACCTGGAGGATCAAAGGTCAATGATGAAATATCATTGCTGTAGAGTGGATGTAAGCTATTGGTCGTATTGAAAAGATATGATTGACGACTCTTCGTTATGTACTTGTAAATCCCTTCACCGGGATAGAGGAACCAAAAATTTCCAAATGGATCGCTTACGATTGTTTTGAACCACTCATGTGGGAGACCAATTCTAGATAACCAAGAGCGTGGTCTTGATTCAAATTTTTCACTTTTCAGATCATATTTATTCCAGCCTTTAGGAGTATAGATCCAAAGCGAATGGAGTGGCCCCTTGATTATCTTATCAACGTAATTATCATTAATACTTGTTGTATCCTTTTCATTATGCAAGAAAATCTTAAAATCATAACCATCAAATCGATTCAGTCCCGATGCTGTGCCAAACCACAAAAATCCTTTTTGATCTGTCGAAATCGCAATAACGCGACTATTTGACAAACCATTTTTGATGCCCATATTGTTAAACAGATACGGAGATTCCTGAGCCTGAAGGGATGTACACAAAACAGATATTACTGTAAAAAAAAATAGAATGCAAACCTGCAACCAAATAATAATTGTTCTTTTCAATCCTGTAAATACTTTTTGAATAAATAGATTTCTACCCCGTTATTTAGGACAGTAAATAATGTCAAAGGTACACTTATTTGACGTTCTCTTCATTTCCGGCGTATGGTAAAGTAGCAAAAATTTGTTATTTGGACTGAACTTTACAAAGTTTGTCCGTAAATAAGATATATTTTTATAATTATTAAAAAAAATATAGTTAATACTCCGCAAGGGTGCAGTGCACTGTATTTCATGGTTTAGTTGATATTGAGGTCAATAAAATGCACAGGCAACAAATACAAGTACGGATGAAAACTTATTTTATGCTTGGTATCCCAATAATTCAGATGTGAAATTAATTTAAAGTAATGTGACTGGACATCAAGAAAATATACTGGGGGGGGGTAGTGGCGCAAAAGTGATACCGTATTGTCTCTATGATCTCAATAGTATAAATCTGCACAGAGGAAAGAAAGTAAAGATAATTAGTATTGATACCAAAACAAGAAAATATGAAACAGGTAAAAACATATCAATACAGCAGAAGAGGATCCATATACTGATCCTCTTCTGCTGCATACATCTTAGTTAATGGTGTATTGTACACGTGCTGATTTTAACCAAGGTGCGGTAAATCTTACGTCAATCTGATCTCCTGATTTTCCGGATGCTTGAATGTAGACAATCATTTTGCCATGATAAACTCGTTGTTTATTATCGGTATAATCTCCCATGTCAGCATTGTTTCCTGCTTCCATACCCAATAGTTTTCCATTTCCAACGATATCACATGTGATCTCATCTTCAGAAAGCACCACCGGGATACCCTGCTCATCAACAATCTGTAAAGCAATTTGAATAACGCCATCATGGTGTACCTTAGGATCTCCAACTCGGGTGGATTGGATAGCTGCTGGACGCTGACTTGACTGGATAGCATGTCGCACGATTTCTTTGTGATCTTGATCTAATCCAACAACTTCGAGCCTTCCTGCTGCATAAGGGATATCCCAAAAGATAATTCCCGATCGATCATCATAGGTCTTTTCTTGGCCTACAAGTTGTCCATTTAATTCCAGTCGTGCATGTGCACTATTGGTATAGCAGACTACTCTTATCTGTTGTCCTTCTTGATAATTCCAAATTGGCCAAGCATCCATCGAAGGTGCTTCATTTTTGCGTTTTCCTTCTTCTGCCTCTAAAGCGGACCAGACATCTGTCGCTCCTGCGCGACCGCTCAATGGATATGTTCCTAGATAAGCGGTGGGTGTATCTGACCATAAAGCTTTACGAAAGTAACCGCGAGGCTTGATAAATCCGGCAAAATCCAACAAACCTGAATAAAACCCGCGTGAAGGCCACCTTCCTGACTCTCCTAAATAATCTATGCCTGTCCATAAAAACTGTCCAAATATATACTCTTGGTCGCGCACAGCCTGCCATGCTGCCATATCATGCCTATTTTCACTACCGAAAATAACACGTTTTGGATAGCGCTGGTGATCTTCCTGATATTTGCTTTCGGTGTAATTGTACCCTGCAATATCAAGTGCTGTTGGATAGGCTGTTTCATTAGACATCGCGACTCCTGCCAAGCCCGCTGTAACCGGTCTACTGCTGTCATATTTTTTGACGACTGCTACCAGTTTTTTAGCGATATCACCTAAGCGCATGGCATCTGGAGCATCTTTTTTATATCCTCCATAAGAGGCCTGGGTAAAGCCGCCCTCCGTTTTCTCTCCTCCAAGAATGGGATGTGAATAGGGATCGTTGGGATAATCGACTTCATTGCCTATACTCCAGGCAAAGATCGAAAGGTGATTTCGATCTCGTTTGACCATATCGGCCAGATCTCTTTCTCCCCACTCTTCAAAAAAATCGTAGGTTCCCTGAAAACCAGGTGTGCCAAAATTCCAACCTTGCAACCATTTTCTTTTAGGAAATTCCCATTCGTCAAATGCTTCATTCATGACGAGTAAACCCAGTTCGTCACATAAGGTATAAAGGGAAGTAGCCTGCGGATTATGACTGGTCCGAATGGCGTTGACACCAAGTGATTTTAAGGTGAGCAGTCGTTGTCTCCACACCTCTGGATATACTTCTGCGCCTAAGACTCCGGCATCATGATGAATACAGACTCCTTTTACTTTCATCCACTCTCCATTTAAAGCGAAACCTTTGTTGGGATCGAATGTGAAGGTACGGAAACCGGTCTTGACTTCGGACTGGTCGATCAACTGACCGTTTTGCCAGATCGTGGTCTTCAACGTGTACTGCACCGGATTGGCCAAGCTCCATAGTTGTGGATTTGCAACAAAAAGCTTTTGCTGAATGGTGGCTCTATCAGATGCAGCTAATGTTAGCTTATGCGATTTCTGTGCTACGATTTTGCTATTGAGATCGATCAACTCTTGTTTTATAAGAATGGGACTACTCGTATTTTGACTGTTGACCACGGTGACTTCGCTATGTAAGCTACCTTTTCCTGATTTCAACTCCGGATAGGCGTATACACCCCACTGATCGATATGGATGGGATTGGATTTTACGATCCAGACATCACGGTAAATACCTGATCCGGTATACCAGCGCGAATCTGCACTTTGGCTATGGTCTACGCGGAC
Organism: Sphingobacterium sp. MAE; assembly: GCF_056711605.1. Taxonomy (NCBI): domain Bacteria; kingdom Pseudomonadati; phylum Bacteroidota; class Sphingobacteriia; order Sphingobacteriales; family Sphingobacteriaceae; genus Sphingobacterium; species Sphingobacterium sp. MAE. Next base: position 3,795,144 of record NZ_CM160044.1, read on the forward strand.
TGAAACTGTATTGGCTTTTCCAAACTCGATATAGGGTGTAATGTCGTACGAAAATGAAATGTATCCATTTGGTCGTTTGCCGATTGATTTTCCGTTTATGAAAACTTCACTTCTGTTGTAAACGCCTTCAAAGTAAAGAAAGATTTTTTTACCTTGATCTTCCACCGGTACTGATAATTGTTTTTGATACCAGCCAATACCTCCTGGCAAATAGCCTGTTGCACTTGCTAAGCTTGGGCTCAATGGATATTTGACGCTCCAATCATGCGGCAACTGGACCTTGCTCCAAGCACGATCATGTTGGTCTTTTGAAAGCTGTCCGTCGGTATCTCCCAGGTGAAACCGCCACTCTGTATTGATACGTTGTGCGACACCAAATCCTGGCTGGCCATACCCTAAAGTGCATCCTATACTTAAGGAAGCCAGTAAAAGGGTGATATTTTTGAATGATTTTATCATGGTACTTTTTTATGCTAAGTAATGTACTAATGTGTGGGAATAACTGGTATAACGGCGCCCTGTGCATCAAAATATAAACGATCTATACACACTTCACGGTTATAGCCTGCAGCATCGCCCATATTGATACCATCAGGGTAGTTAAACCGATGATAGAGGATATACCATTCGTCAGTTCCGGGTATCTGTAATACCGAATTATGCCCTGTACCGTAAATACCCTGAGCTGCATCTTTTTGTAATATCAAATTATGTTGTGGAATCGTTATGGGACCATCAGGTGAATTGGATGTTCCATAACGTACACGGTAATTTTCGCTACGGGTATCTTCCTCCGACCACATAAAGTAATAAAGACCATGACGATAAAATACATATATGCCTTCGCGAAAGGTTTTATCAGGTGTAAGTACCTTGACGGTATTTTTCTTAATGGAGATCATATCTTTATTAAGTTCTGCTACGGCAAGATATCCATTTCCCCAGTACAGATAACTTTTGCCCGACTTTGGGTCATTAAATACTGCTGGATCTATCTCTTGCCCTCCTGTTATTCCTGCGGGTTTGAAATCAATCAGAGGTTTGCCTGAATCTTTGAATGGTCCTGTCGGAAGATCGGATACTGCAACTCCTATTTTTTGCGCAGCAGTGAAGTAATAGTAATACTTGTAGTCTCCCTTGATCTTTTTTTCGGTAATGGTAGGTGCCCATGCATGACGGGGTCCCCAATGCACATCTTTTTTTAGATCTAAAATGACGCCCTCATCCTTCCAGTTTTTGAGGTCTGAAGATGAAAAAGTTTTGAAATAATGACCGCCCCAGCCATCAAAGCCATCGCTAGTGGGATAGATATAATATGCGTTGGTTTTATTGGAATATAACACATCAGGGTCAGCATAAAAACCATCTAATATGGGATTTTTCTTAAATGTTAGATTTATTCCTTTTGGTGTCCCCCACTTTGCCGTCAGATTTAGTAGTTCTTGTCTTGAAACGGGTATGATGGATCCATGTCTTGGATGGAAATCCATATCGATCTCATGGTCTATAACTTTAAAACGATCAAGGTCTTCGGATACGCAAAACTGATATTTGCCTACTCCATATACATCATACATTAAGATGTACTGATCGGAATGATTTAATTTAAAAACGCTCGATCCTTCTACCGCATCTTTGGTCTGCTGTTTGTAACCGGGCTGTTCTATCCACTTTCCTGAAGTCAGGGAATCTGTTATTGCTAGTTTTATGCCATTGCCATGACCTTCGGTTTTATAAAAGAGATAGAATAGTCCATTTTTTAATATTATATCTCCATCGATACATGATTTGCCATTTCTGGGAAGATAAAGTACTTTTGGTTCTGCTTCGAAATCTGTAAATTCCTTATTTGCATACGCATAGTAGATAATATCAGCTCCTGCACCATGCTGCATAGACCAATAAACCATATATTTTCCAACTGCCGGATCGAATATGGTCTGTGGTGCCCATACTCTTTTGAGATCTTCTTGACCTTTAAAGCGCTCTTGTATGTCAATGCGCGAATGGCTCCAGTTTGTCAGGTCCTGGGATGTTAAGAGGATCATCCCCCTATTGGAATCCCAACCACTAGATGAGGTCATATCGGTAATGACCATGTAAAAAGTTTTACCATCCTCTCCACGAAGGATATGTGGATCGCGCACTCCACCTGTTTTGCTGATTTTCTTTGAATCTAGGACTGGCTGATTGTTGTTTAATGCCCGATAAGTATAACCGTCGGTACTGATAGCAAAACATACTGCTTCGTCTTCTACCGCATTTCCTTTGAAATACGCAAATAAATAACCAGCAAAATCTTTGTCTGCAGGACCGTACTTATATCCTTGTGCAAAGACACTTGCTGCAATGTTGATCAATAAGAATGTTATAATTGTAAACCGCATGTACATGATCTGTTTTTCTTTATAAAATAAAATTTAAAGAGATAGGTATGCGTGCCTGAAATGTATCATTTATCAAACATGCATACCTATCTACCTTCAACTAAATGGACTAATAGGATGGATTTTGTTCCAACTGCCCATTTGAAGATAAGATTTCGGAACGTGGTATCGGAAGCCAATAATGTTTTTCCTCAAATGAACGTCCGGAGATGGCTTCTTTGCGTTTATAGACAAAGCCATTTGCATCTTTTGTGATCGTCACACCGTATGCTGGAACATTTTCAGTGACCATCGCAATTTTCCATCGTCTGACATCATAGAAGCGATGTTCTTCAAATGCTAATTCTACACGGCGTTCATAGCGTACATGCTTTCTAAATTCGTCTTTTGATGTTCCGCCGGTTATCGCCGGCATTTCAACTGATGGTCTAGCACGCACTTGATTTAATGCCTGTCTTGCAGTCAGCGTACCTCCAGCTGGAAGAACATCTGGTCCATAGGCTTCATTTGCTGCTTCTGCATAATTCAATAAAATCTCGGCATACCTGAAATAATTCCAAGGCTGGAATCCTGCATTTCCCCAAGGATTTTGCAATGGATATGCGTCATTCATAAATTTACGCAGGTAATATCCTGTTTTGGATGTGTTCCAGTTGTCATTACCCTCTTGACTGTCTTGACCTTTTGGTGTAAAAGTTTCAACAGCGCGTCCTCTGTAAATGGATCCATTGTATAAAATGGTCGCATCAAAACGAGGATCACGATCGACATAAGGATTGTTTGGATTATAGCCGGAAGCGGTGTTTACTGTACCATCTTCATTGAATGGAACTTGTCCATTTTTCATGGCATACGCGTCGACTAAATTTTGAAATGGTGTGTTGCCTCCCCAACCGCCATAACCATTGGGGCCATTGGCGATTTCTAAATGCACATGGTTGGCATTTTTGGTATAATAGCGTGCAAAAATAGTTTCGGGGTTACGATCTGTTAAAAATAATTCTCTATAACCACCTGTAAACAGGCTATATTTATTGAGCGAAATCAAATCCTGCGCTGCTTTTGCGGCGTCTGCCCATGTTCCTGCATTATAAAGTGGACTTGCTGCGTACAGTAGTAATCTGGACTTTAATGCCATCGCTGCTCCTTTGGTCGCTCGACCAGCTACCCAAGTTGCTTGATGATTGTCTGCTGGCAATTTTTCAATTGCTTCATTTAATTCTTTAATGACATAATCCATGCTTTCTTGGATCGATTTTCTTTCAAACAGATTTGCTTTGGTTAAATCATCATTTAAACCGTATACGGTATCTCCCATCAAGACAACACGTCCAAAATTGCGAATCAAATCATGGTATCTGAAGGCGCGTATAAATTGAAGTTCACCTTCGAGATGACGTTTATGTGTTGCGCTCATGGTGATATTGGCCAACACTTTTTTGGCATAATTGCATTCTCTGATACTGCGGTAGCTACGTGCCCAAATTGATCCTGTAGCACCCGTATTTTCAGGGGATAGCTGTCCACGTAGCACAACCCAAGTTGCGTCATCATTGGTGTACATCGATTCGTCTGTGACGGATGACCATAATGAATATTCAAATCCACGTCCAAAACCTGGATTTGTGCCGTCTGCTTCATTGGATATAATTTTCTCCCCCAGATACCTATTCATGATAAAAGCTTCGAGGACTGCAGTATCGCTTTCGATGGCATCTGTGGAGATTCGATCTGTAGCGGTCACTTCCAGCAGATTTTTATTACAGGCGGACAAAATAATAGCTCCTAAGCCTAATAATGCGATATATTTATGTAATGATTTCATTGTTAAACCTCCTTAGAATTTTAAATTTGCACCAAAATTAATTATGCGCTGTTGCGGATAAAACTGACCGCTTCCACTGTTTCCTTCGGGATCGTAATCTTTTACTTTTGTAAAGGTCAATAGATTAAATCCGTTGACATAAAAGCGTAGACCTCCCAATTTTAATCTTGATAATACGTCACTTGATAGTGAATATCCGATCTCAACATTCTTCAATCGTAAAAAAGAGGCATCATTTAACCAAAAGGTATTATTGTACTGTCCGCCACTGACAGCCGAAGATGCTCGGTCAGATACTTTTGGATATGTTCCTTGCGGATTGCCGATGGCATGAAAACGATTGTCTGCCCATGTGCTGTAAAAATTTCCTACGGTACCGGACTCGGGAAGTACATATTGGCTGACCTTGGCTTGACCTGCAAATAAAATGGAAGCATCGAAATTTTTATAGGCCGCATTTAGATTGAACCCATAAGTGATCTGTGGAATGTTACCATATTTTGTACGGTACATATCATCTGCACTGATCTTACCGTCATTATTGAAATCTTCGTAGATCAAATCTCCGACCTGAGCACCTTTTGCTTGAGGTGATCCAGCAAGATCTTCTGTTGATCTGTTGAGTCCTATTGCATTGTAGAGCAAATATGTCCCTAGTGGTCTCCCTGTTTGACGTTGATAGTCAAGGGTACCGCTGGCTTCATCGATGAATATAATTTTGCTTTTTGCGTAAGTAATATTACCTGATGCACCCCAGCTAAAGTCTCCTGATTTTTGATAAGTCAAGGTTCCTTCAACACCTGAACTGTTTACCTTACCGATATTTTCTGAAGGTACAAGAGGTGTGGAACTACTTTCTTTATATGGATTGACGATACCTGATATTGCTGGAATCGATGCATTTCTTTCTGTTAAGATATCTGATCTTTTTTGTTGAAAATAAATCGCTTCAATAGTAAAGTTTTTTAAGAACTGTGCATTCAAACCGATGTCCAGTTTTTTAGAGACTTCCCAAGTGATGGCTGGATTTGCTAATTTTGCCAGTTTCACATTGGGCTCGATTTGACTTTTATCGTCCAGCAGTGCAACAAAGCCATTTCCTACTAAGGTATAGTTATCATAGTATTGAAATCCTTTTACATTGTCATTTCCTAATGTACCATAAGAAGCTCTGATCTTGAGATCATCAAAGAAACCTATTTGATCAGCAAACCAGTCTTCTTTACTTACACGCCAACCTGCTGAGACGGATGGGAAATATCCCCATTTTTTTCCTTCTGGAAATATGGATGATCCATCTGCCCGAAGCTGTCCTTCAAATAAATACTTTTCGCTAAAGTTGTAGGCGACACGGCTAATGATACTTCTACGGGTATAATTGGTACTATAACCCGAATTTAGGTAATCTGTAGCAGCAGATCCTCCTTGTGACAGTTCTGGCAATTTGGTCGACAGATAATTGAAACGCTGCGCATCAAAATATTCTAAATGCCCTTTACTTTGCTCATAACCAACAAACGCACTGATTGAATGTGCTCCAAATTTTCGTTCAAAATTCAATTTAATGTTGTTGGTAATCAACGATTCATTTGTGTGGGACTCAGTCAAGGTCGCTTTATTGTTATTTCCTCCGACAATGGATTCTTTATACTTATCTTCTGATTGAATGTAATCATATAAAACATAAGGTACACTGAAGTTTTTACTAAAATTCATCGATTTATCCACCGAGAGGAAACCGTCTACAGATAGACCTTCTAACCAAGGTAATTTATAACTTGCTCGTAAGATCCCATTGAACACTTGCTTTGGATTATCTACTGTACCACCTTTGTCTGTTGCGATTACGGCTGGATTTGTTCCTTCAATACCTCTTGATGGTAATCCATTAGGGTAAAATGCATTTACTGTAGGATATGCACGATAGATGGATCTAAAAATATCTCCAGCCGATGCCGTTGGAAATTTTCTACTTTCCTGTCTTCCGGCGAGGGATAAACCAACTTTTAAACGTTCTGTAACATCTGCTTCTAGATTGCTACGGAAGTTATACTGCTTATATTTTGTCACTCCTTCTTTGAACAAACCATCTTGATATACTGATCCTAGAGACATGAAATAACGAACGTCTTCTTTGCCTCCTGAAACCGATAGATTATGTTGACTTTGAAGGGCGGTATTTTTCAATGTAACATCTGCCCAATTTGTATTGGGATACAAGAGTGGATTGGAACCATCTTTAAACCATTTGATCTGATCTTCGGAATAAATTTGATTCATGCCTCCTGCTTCATTGGTGCCTTGAGCTATCTCATTTCTCAATAGGGCATAAGTCGCCGCATCTGCCATCTTTGGCAATCGGGTTGGGGAACTTAAGCCCAAATTTCCACTATAGGATATGGATGGTTTACCGCTTTTTCCTTTTTTTGTTGTGACTAGAATAACCCCATTGGCGGCACGGTTACCATAGATTGCTGCTGAAGCATCTTTGAGTACGGAGATACTCTCAATATCATTTGGATCTAACCGTTCTAACCCTCCTACTTGCCCGGGTACTCCATCTACGACAACTAGGACATCATTATTTCCTGTTGTTGCTTGTCCACGTACTGTAATTGAAGATCCGTCATATCCGGGTTCACCGCTACGGTTGTTGATGACCACTCCTGAAAAGCGTCCTGCTAGGGCATTAGATAAATTGGGTTGGGGACTTTTAACAAGATCTTTACCTTTCACTTCGGAAATAGATCCGGTTAACGTCGCTTTGCGCTGTGTTCCGTAACCGACAACAACGACATCTTCTAAGACATGGTCATCATTGTCCAGTTGAATCTTGAGATTTGTCGTACCATCTAATGGTATTCTCTGCGTTTTGTACCCAATATAAGATACGACGAGAACACCTTTATTGGCGTTCAGTTCAAATTTACCCGACTTGTCTGTGGTGGTTCCATTCGTTCCGCCTTCAACAATAACACTCGCTCCTAGAATAGGCTCATTTGATTTGTTTGTAACCTGCCCCGTAATCTTTCCTTGAGCATATACCAAAGCTGGCGCAACGCTCAACATGGCATAAACAGAAACAATTTTTAGGTTGTTCATAAATAGTTATACTAATTAAACAGTAAATAAATGAATCTAGTCAGCAAATACATCAGGATGGTTAATCATAATTTATATGGGTTATATAAATTGCATCGCTGCGGCTCTTAACTAGATTTATAATTGAATTATAAGGTCAAACTTAGCCCATTTTGAGCAGTCTGACCATATATAAATCCGTCAATTAACATATGTTTTTCGGTCAAAATATACGTTTTTAAAACATCTGAGACAGATTTTCTAATTTTAAGCTTTTTTGCTATTGATCGTTGATTTTTGGTATTCGGAAGGGAGCTTTCCAAATTCTTCTTTGAAGCATTGCCGGAAATAAATGGCACTATTGATGCCTACCATAAAAGAGACCTCAGTGACATTGTAACGTCCTGAAAGGAGCAATTCGGCGGCTTTATGAATTCGTATCTTACGCACAAGCTGATTGATATTTTTACCTGTTATCCCTTTGAGTTTTCGATACAAGGTGGATTGACTCATGTTCATTCTCTCTGCTAATGTAGTGGCATCAAGCACCTCATCTTGCATATGCTGCTCCACGATCTTTGCAAAGTCTTGCACAAAAATATTTTCCCGCCAAAGATCTTCTTTGGGCATCGCTTGTTCTGAAGGCTGGCTTTCGAACGTATCGGCTTTTATCTTTTGTAAAATAGTTGCATACATATTCTTCTGCTTACGTAATAAATTGTCTATACGTTTAAACAGTAATGTTCGTCCGATCGGTTTGGTCAGGTAGGAATCTATTCCTAAGTCATAGCCGCGCTGTCGATCTAAATCGGTGTCTTTAGCGGTCAACAGAATTAAGGGGATATGACTCGTGACCCGATCTTCTTTTAATTTTTCAGCCAATTGAAAGCCATCCATATCGGGCATCATAATATCGCTTATGAGCAAATCTGGAACTTGCTCTTTTGCGATTTTAAATCCGCTCAAGCCGTTTTCTGCTCGTAAGACTTGATAATGTGTCTGTAGGATATCACCTAGATAATCCCGTAGATCAGGGTCATCTTCGACCAATAGAAGTAGCGGACGTACGCTTTCTATTTCAACATTTTCCTGATCCCAGTTGGCAGTTGGCTCTTCTTCTTTTTCGACAATAACATGGTTTGCTAAAAATCGTACTGTAAAGGTTGTGCCTACGCCTTCGGTGCTGTCTACATTAATTTTGCCCTGATGAATCGCAATCAATTCTTTGACCATAGCCAGACCGATACCAGTACCTTGCACTCCAGGTCTTGATACCTGATAAAACTTATCAAAGATTGAATCGATATTTTTTGCTGAAATTCCACATCCTGTATCGGAGACTGTCAATACTGCCCAGTTGACTAATTGATTTTTTTCATAATGAAGACTGACTTCAATATTTCCCTTTTCACTATACTTATAGGCATTTGACAATAAGTTCTCTACAATAAGCTGAACAATCTCGGCGTCAAATAAAGTTCGGATATCGGGATCTGGCAATCTGGAGATCACTTGGAGATCTTTTTTACTGTTCAACAGTTTATACTTCTCGACGAGTTCATGGAGCATCTCTGCCAAATACCCTTCTCCGAGTACTAACGGTTTATATTGAGATTCTATTTTTCTAAATTCTAAAAGCTGATTAACTAAAGTAAAAAGCCTGTTGGCACTTTTCTGAACAGCAAGTACTAATCCTTTATTTTTTGCTGAAAGCTGCTTTTCATCGGCTAAATCATCAAGCGGTCCTAAAATTAATGTTAAAGGGGTGCGCAGTTCATGGGTGATATGGGTATAAAAGTTGATCCGCTCGGTATATAGTTTTTGATCCTGTTCGTGTTGCCTCTCCTTGAGCTTAAGCTCGGACTCTGCTTTCAGCTTTTTATTGTAAAAGAAAATCAAGACATACAGTATACTTGCGAGAATGCCGAAATACAAGATCTTAGCCGGTAAACTCAAATAAATTGGCGGTGCAATCTTAACCAACAAACGCTGATAATCATTGGACCACTGGCCATTTCTCATGCGGGTACGAATGATCAGCTCATGCTCGCCATAAGGAATATTACGAAAATCCAAATTAGTCTCATTTCCTAAAAAAATCCAATCACTGTTCAGGCCTTGCAACTGATAACTAAATTCAACCAATCCATGCAAAGCAAAATCCATCACGGCCAGTTCTACTCGGAAACTATTTTCTTCGTGGCTTAAATTGATCTCTTGCTGCTGAGAGGGATATTTATCTACTGTAGTATTGGATTCACCTGACCTAAAGACAATAAATCGACTGATGCGGACTGGCGATGTCGGAAGGCTCAATGGAATATCTTTAGGATCAAAATAAGAAATGCCTTCTTGCATCCCGAAATATAAATGTCCATTGTGATCTTGACCGACACTTCCATTGATAAAACCTCCGAGAGGCAAACCAAACGCCTGATCATACTGTAGAAACTGTTTTTCTAATGGTAAATAACGCATCAAACCCGACTTAGTCGAACACCATATATTTCCATGTTGGTCTTCTGCTATTGCATTGATAAATAACCAAGCATCTGCTCCTGGTGGAGTGAGTATATCCAGTTTTCCGATTTCCTTTTGTGCATGCTGAAAAACAATCCCGCTATTTGTTGCGACCCAAATATTATGATGCTTGTCACGCAATAAATCGTTAACCGTATTGCTTCGGAGCCCAGTATGGTTTGTTATATTTTGAAGTAATTTTCGATTGGAATCAAAGATATACAGTCCCTGTCCGTATGTGCCTACCCACATGTTTCCACGGTCGTCTTCTACCAGGGCGCGAGGTGCATAATCTCCCATCATGGGTTTATTGATGAGTAATTTCTCTACGGTACTACGATGGGGGTTGTAAATAAAGATGCCTTGCAGGGCTGCAATCCAGATGTGTCCGTGATGATCTTCTAAAATCGCACGAACATCGGTTGCTTGTTCCCCCAAGTAAATCTCATGCCAAGTATTTGTATTTGGCCGTTGGACAGCCACACCGCCCCTGCGTATACCTATCCAAATATTTTGATTATGATCTTTGAATGAGGTCAATATATAATCATCTGGATCGCCATTTTTCTGTCCAATATGACTTAATAGTTTTCCCTTTTTGTCCATCTGAACTAGTCCTGTCCCTTCTGTAGAAAGAAACATCGTTTGTTCATTCCTTTCTACAATACTGCTGACTGTTGCGATAGGAGTGGATGTTGATGGATCTGGAAAAACATAGAAGAATGGAGCTAGATGGCTCACAAAACCTAACCCGCCACCATACAAGCCTAGCCAGATATTGCCAAAGCGATCGGAAGAAATATGCTGTATCATGACATTATTTCCTTTGCCTACATCAAATAGCTGAAGGTGCTTCATACCCGCTACTTGCTTGTCAACTCGGTATGTGGGCTGCACAATAAAAAGCTGAGAAGATTCGCCTCCGATCCAAATCTCATCTCCAATTTCTTTAATCGTATAAATGAATGGCTCTCTTCCATTTTTCGCTAATTTGGCTAGCGGAATATGCTGTATATGACCTGTTAAAGGATGATAAATGGACAGGCCTTTTCTTGTTCCAATCCATATATTATCATATCGATCACAATACAGTATTTTGACTTCATTGTCAGCCAATTGATTCGCTGTGTTTTGACTTGTCAGATGCTTAAGTACACCAGTTGTGGGGTCTAAGATAGAGAGCCCTTTATTGACATGACCGATATAAAGTGTATTTTTTTTATCTTCTACGAGTGACCAGATGCTATTTTCAGGAAGCTTAGGGAAATTTTTTCTATTATAGCGTCTAAATTCTTTTATAATGGGATCAAAATGCTGTAGACCTTGATGATAGGTCGCTATCCATAAATTACCATTTTTACTTTTGATAATGTCTGTTATATCATTTGTAGCAATAGATTTTGGATCGGCCGGATCATGCAAATAATAGGAAAATTTGTTGGTATGGAGGTCCAATACGTTTAAACCATTGGATCGTGTACCAATATATATTTTTTGATCGTCGTATAGGAGCGTATTGATCTCGTTACTGTTGATTGAACGGCCATCTTGGTTATCTGAAGTATAATACGATTTGAAAGCCTTACCGGCAAACCGATTTAAGCCCAATTCTGTTGCTACCCATAAATAGCCATCCTCATCGTGGACGACATCTAAAACTTGTTGATTGGTCAGTCCATCTTGAAGGGAGAAAAAACGGACATGATTGGGCTGCCCAAGAGCTAGGCTAAATTGCCACAATGAAAAAATGACAATCAACAAATTCTTCATAACCTCCCCTCCTCTTGCAATAAGTTTATAAAATTTCGACTATCCAAACAGTAAAGCTCCACCGTCGGGATGTAATGTCAATTCAATTGTTTTCTCTTTTTTTAGTGCCACTGGCTGCTTACATTCCAATAGTTTGGTATCATTAATATCTTCTAACGTCTCCGCTCCTCCTATTGTACATCGATAAAACAGACCCTTATTTGCACTACTTGAGTTGACCACTAGTTTCCGATCTGAACTCGATAAAGAGAGATCTTGTCCAAAAGTAATGGAATAAGATGTGAAAAATAGAACGCCAACAAGACTGCATCTGATGATTGTGCAAATTAAATAATTAAAATTACAAGTGTATAAACGCAACATAGGATTATTCAAGTAATGGTTATTTGAATGTTAAAGGTAATACTTTATTTATAAATGTAGAAGAAACATTTATAAATAAAGTGGTGTTTACTGAAAGCTTTAATATAAATTGATTAAATTAGTAGATCAAATACTAATCATATAAGTTCGCCCCAGAAAAATTATACCCCATGACAAAAGCAGATATTTTAAGTCAGGAAAACAAGCTTTATGGCGCGATCAAAGATCGTGATATAAACGTGCTTGAGGAACTATTGCACGATGATTTACTTTTTGTCATTCCAAGTGGAGCCGTTATCACAAAGGAAATGGATCTGCAAAGCTATCGTGATGGTAATCTAATGATCAGGAACCTTATTCCTCATGTTGAACATCTAAATATCATCGATGATACGGCCGTGATTACCTTGACCCTAGAATTGACAGGCAATTACGGTGGAGATGATTTTGAAAGCAAGTTTCGTTACATCCGGGTTTGGAAAGCATTCTCCTCTGGAATAAAAGTAATTGGTGGAAGCGGAATGATTGTTAATGTGTAAACTGGCTATACCATATAAAAGCGCTGCAAAAAGCAATTAACTTTTTGCAACGCTCTACATTAAAACGGTGCTGCTACACCCGATTATTTCTTATACCACACCGGCCCTGGTTTGTTTCCCATTTCGAATACCAACGTCACTCCCGAAATCATTTGCTGATGCGTAATATAACTGGTTTCAAGCGGTTTGCCATCTATTGAAACCGATTGGATATAAATATTCTGTTTACTGACGTGATTGGCTTTGACTGTAAATTTCTTACCGTTAGCAAGTGTAATTTCACTATGCTCAAAAAGCGGCGTACCAATCTCATATCTGCCACTGACAGGATCTACTGGATAAAAACCTAATGCACTGAATACATACCAAGCAGACATCTGCCCACAATCTTCATTGCCACTGAGACCAGAAGGATTATTCAGATATAGCTTTTCCATTACCTCGGCTGCGTACTGCTGTGTTTTCCAAGGCTGCCCGGCAGCGTTGAATAGATATAAAGCATGATGGCTCGGCTCATTGCCATGTGCATACTGTCCAATCATGCCTGTACTAAAAATAGGCAGCTTGGTCGTATCTGAAGGATGGAAAGTAAACATGCTATCAAGCTTTTGCGCAAAGCGTTCTTGGCCACCTACCAAATTGATCAAGCCTGGAATATCATGCTGTACCGACCAAAAATATTGCCATGCGTTACTTTCACAAATATGTTCGCTATAATCTTCGGGATCAAATGGGCTTATGAACTGACCATTACTATGTCGGGGCTGCATAAACGACGTTGCCGGATTATAGACATTTTTATAATTTTTTGATCTGGTCAAAAATGTTGCTGCAATATCCTCTTTTCCCATCTTACTTGCCATTACTGCAATACAATGATCATCGAAAGCATATTCCAATGTGCGGGATAAGGACCAGTTTTCTGCATTATATTGATCTGCAACATCATAGGGAACATAGCCCAGTTTTTTATACAGACCTACTCCCCTATAAGCATCGGTATTTGCCGAAGCGACACAAGCTTCAAGTGCTTTATTGACGTCAAAGTCGCCGATACCTTTTAAATAGGCATCTACGATAACGGGTATGGCATGGTGTCCGATCATCATATCGGTTTCGCTTCCATAGATATTCCATACCGGTAAACGACCATGTTGCTCGTAAAAGGCAAGAAAGGACTTAATCATGTCATTGACACGATGAGGATCGGTTATCGTAAATAATGGATGTGATGCCCTATAAGTATCCCACAATGAAAATGTGCTGTAATTGGTCCAATTTTCAGCTTTATGCGTTTTTCGATCAGCACCAAAGTAAGATCCATCCACATCTCCAAATATGGTAGGTGCTAACATACTATGGTATAATGCGGTATAAAATTTTACACGAGAATCTTGATCTGTCGTCTGTATAGCAATCTTCCCAAGTTCATCATTCCAATTTTTTTCGGCCTGAGCAAGATAATACTCAAAATCATCCTTTGGTGCCTCTGCTTTTAAGTTGTTAGACGCTCCTTCCATACTCACTCCAGAAAGCGCTGTACTCAATGTGATCTGGTCTCCTTGAGCTGTTTTAAAATCAAAACGGGCTTTAAAAGCTGTACCGATCCGTTTAGTCGCTTTTGTGATGGTATCTGTCACGGATAATATCTCAGTACTATCAAGGTGCACGGCAGAAAATGGTCTTGAAAAGCGTGTTTCGAAATAGACACGTTGTCCTCTCGCCCAGCCTTCAGAAAATCGATAACCGCGGATCGTGACTGAATCGACTACTTCAATATGCGAATCGACTGTTGCGTCCCAGTTCATGGCTTTCCTGAGATCTAAAAATACAGCAGCCTCTGCTTCTGGGAAAGTATAGCGTTGAATACCGCAACGAGGGGTTGCTGTCAATTCAACGTTGATATCGTAATCTGTAAGTTTTACTTGATAATAACCAGCATGCGCCTGTTCAGCCTTATGGGTGAATTTGGAATGAATACCTAATGGAGCCTCTGCCTCCTTATAAGGAAGGGTAACGGGCATAAAGGAGATATCATAGAGATCTCCTGCTCCTGTACCACTCAGGTGTGTATGACTAAAACCGGCGATGGTGCTATCCGGATAGAAATAACCCGAGATACGGTCCCAGCCTGGTAAACCATTGTCAGGACTTAACTGCACCATACCAAAAGGAACCTGCGCTCCGGGATAGGTATTTCCTGTAAAATCTGTGCCAATAAATGGATTAACAAATTTTGAGTAAGAATCATTTTGGATATCTTTTTTGGAAGCACAGCCTAAAAACACGAGTAGACTTGCACAGACCATATACTTCATATATTTCATCGTATATATCGCTTTTTAAATTTTATTTACAAATACTTCCCTCACTAAAAACGGTAGATCATCAGGAATATTGACGGGTCTATTTTCTAACTAATTTTCAGATCATTAACTTTAAGATTTTATAGGTCTGCCTAAAAGTGAATAAACCTAAGAACTGTATTGATCAAGAAAAACAAGATGCCAAATATAAGATAAATGGGGCGATCCGAAAAAATTACAATAAAATACATCACTAAAACCACACCCTCCTGTTAAGAATGCAAACTATCCTATAATTTAAACTAAGAAATAATAGATATTTATTCTTTTCTCTCCATAAATAGTGTATTCGTGCAGCTCAGCATCACGATTGGTGTAAAAAAGGATATGATCATCTTCTTTTTTGATTCTCCATGAATAGTACTATTTAAGGTCTCGATTGTACCTTGATAAAAATTGCTATGCCCGATAGCTTTGCATAGAAATTTAAAAAGATCAATATGATGGATACTAAAAGCACAAATGATGAACAATTTAAACCTTATGGAACCATTGCATTTATGGTCGTCCTATTCATTTTGACGGCCCTTGTATGGTTTAGTGTTTATTATATTCAGATAGACCGCACTTAATTATTTTAATAATGGATAAATACGAATTACGAGCAATTATTCTAAGTGGAATACTCTTATCGGTTTTCTTTTTTGCTGTATTGTACAATTCATATAGTCGATTTCCCTTCTTTAATATTTTCGCTAGTGGTCAAATGCTAAAACTGCGAAAAATAGCCGCCCTAAAGCCGTTACTATTTTTGAAGAAATTTTAAAAGAATGGGATAATCATTTAGATTTTACGTCTGTAGCTATTACAGCAAATATGCTTAAACTATTTGTCTTATCCAGTAGAGAGGTAAATTCTGAATCACCAATTTTGACTAAAACAAGTTATAACTCTGTCTTACTGAAACAATTTCTGAATCTGATCGAGGAGAACTTTAAAGATGTTAGACTTCCTAAAGATTATGCAGCCCTGCTTTACATCACTTCGAATCATTTGAATTTTATCTGCAAAGACCAGATTAATATGTCAGCTGGAGAAATCATACGTAATAGAGTATTGCTCGAGGCAAAAAGGATGTTAGTAAATTTTGAACTTTCTGTAGCAACAATAGGAATGAAACTCAATTTTTTTGACACATCATATTTTATCAAATTTATCAAAAAATACACGTTATTTACTCCTGAAGCTTTTAGGAAACAGTACTATAATAAATCTTAATGGCAATCTGCGAAGACTCTATATAAGCATGACTAATATTGATTTCTATGGATCAGCTTCTAAGTATAAAGGAAAACAAAATTTTAAAACAGGCGGTATTGTTTTTTTTATAAAATCGGACTACAACCAGATAGATCTTCGTATAGAAGGCAACTAGAGCACGCAAAAAATATCTTATTCATAAACAGCATGATCTGCATTTAATCTATAGAATGCAAAGAAAACACTTGCAAAATATAAATTTCGATTTTATCTTTACGTCATCATAAAAAATCCTAATGCGGAAGTGGCGTAATTGGTAGCCGCACCAGACTTAGGATCTGGCGCCGCAAGGCGTGGGGGTTCGAGTCCCTTCTTCCGCACTGGACAACCTCCCGAATGTTAACGTTCGGGAGGTTTTTTTTACACCTATCTTAATATCATGTTTTTTAAAATAATATGCGAATAAAAAGCCATGTGAGAGCACGATAAAAAAGTTGATGATATTAGTAAAATGAGATCTCACCCTTATTAAAATTGAAAGTGGTCTTTTGCTGATTCAAAAATGGGGTTTTTATATGAAGCGCTAAGAATCTTGAATAAAAAATACAATACACCATGTTGGATAAAAATTCATTGATACTTAAGATCTTCGATCTTAGACCCGCTTTGTTAGATCCCAAGTTGATTGCCAAATCCACGAAAGTTTTTGATTCCATGCAGCAATCCACTTACAGCTATAACAACTGCCGTTGTAATTGCTGTGGTATAAATAGTATAACTGCCTGCTGAATTTGCTACAGCAACAGCTATAAGTGCCCAAGAGCCGACCAATGCATATTCTCTCATGTTACGTTTCCAGGTCATATAAATATAAAGCAAGCCTGCGATAATAATCATGATGACTGTCCAGGTGACCTGAGATAACTGCCATCCATCCCAATGAATTTTGGTTAGATAAGCGGCAACATTGGCAATCAATGCTACTGATATCCATCCAGAATATAACGAAAATGGCCACCATACCAAAGCAACAATACGAAAGGGAGGGTCAGTCAGTTGCGCTTTGATATTGACAATAATCCTAAGTAAGGTGATTAATAGTAGGATCATGATCAGTACTGAAAAACCAATATAATCATTTAACCAAGCTACTATCCAAAAGCTATTGAGCACACATGACGTGATAAACCATAACCCAACTCTATGGATGATATGACTTTCTTTTGGTTTTTTTAAGATGACAAATGAATAGATGACAAAACCGATCAAGAACAGATAGATCAACCCCCAGATAGAAAAGGCATAACCTGCTGGTGTAAATAAATTGTGGTAGGTATCGGAGACTATTTTCATTGTATTACCGTTTATTGCTCCGGTATTAGCGCGATAATTTACAAATAGCGTCGCAATAAGACAGACGGCATTCAGTATAGCCAAAGTTATTTTTTTCATCTCTTTATCACTTTAGTAAAATCAGTTTATAGTAACAATTTTAGCATGGTAGTAGTTTTAGTAAATTTGCTCTCCTATGTAGACAGATCACTATATGAGTAATTAGATATCAAAATAGAAGCCAATCTTTTTATAGAGGATATTTTATCCAAACAAAGTGTATAAAGGACTGTGAAATACGAGACTACTATAAAATTTTGTGAACGCAGAGCAAGGTAATTTATTTTAAAATCTTACTATGCACTAATGCAAAGAGTTATTATATTAGCAGTTCTTTGGAAACTATGCGTTCAAAAAATCCTAAAATTTTGTTCGTAGTAAAACCTATTAAAGCATACTCTTATATACAATGAAATTAATTAATGAAATTAAAAAAGTAAACTGGTTCCTTATTTTATCTTTTTATGGACTCATACTGATTTTAACTTATTTTTCCAGAAAACTTCCAAATGTATTGCAATCGGTTATCCATGCATTCACCAATTTAGAGGTCAATTGGAATTATAATCACGGCATTGCGATCCTTCTAGTTTCCTTTTTATTTTACAAATTCAGTCCAGTAAAGTCCACGTATTCGCTATTTGGAGATAACAAGCTAAAAAGCGCACTCTTCCCGCTACTATTATTTATCGGATATTCAGTTTATGGATTTAGCAACAACAATGGTATAAATGAACATCTATGGGCATTTATATTTTGTCTATTTACTATCGTTTATGATATCATGGAGGAATATACTTGGAGGGGGTATTTAATTGAAGGTCTAGGGAAAATTAATCTCATTGTTAAAAGCGTTATTTCTGGAATATTTTGGGGATTTTGGCATCTACTTATATTCAATGATTTCGATCAATATGGTGGATTTGGAGTTTTCCTTCTTTTTAGTATTATTTTTTCATTTATTTTAACTGTTTCTGTTTCAAAAACCAAAGCTATACTTGTTCCTGCTACCATACATGCCTTATTGATTAGAACAAACATCGTAACCTTGATCTGTTTTATTATTTTTGTAATCATGCTATTAACCTGGGACAGAAAGCTATTCAAGAAAAGAGGTAAATCACGTTTTATTAACAATGGGAATAGCTAAAATAGCCTTCACATCTATTCAAGATACAGAAATACCTGCTATTGCTGCATCTTGAATAGGTGATACAGGTGCTATTTAAATAATTGCGGAACAAAATCTGTCAGATAGGTTCGCCAATTGCTCCAGGTGTGACCGCCGTCAGATTCTACATAGGTATATTTAAAACCACTTCTATCCAATTTATTTCGGAAATCCGTTACACTTTTATACAAAAAATCAGTCTTTCCTATGGCGATCCAATACAACTGATATCCCTGTTTTCTTTGAATATCCAATTTAGTATCTAGATTCATGTAAATCGGGCTCTGTTTATTTTGTGGGGGCAGAATTGCTGGTGAAAATAATCCGACATAGCCAAACATCTTTGGTTGGTTTGCTGAAATATACAGGGAATGAAAGCCACCCATGGAAAGTCCTGCAATCGCCCGGTCTTTAGCATCTGATTTTACTCGGTAATTTTGCTCCGTAAAATTTATGATTTCATTAAAATAAGTTTCCATATCACCCGTAAAAATATCAGGAGTCATCATATCGATTTTATAAAAACCTTTTGCCGACTCACCTGGGGCTGCAGCATTGCTGGTGTGTCCATTTGGCATCACAACGATCATTGGCTTTGCCTTACCAGCGGCAATCAGATTATCTAAGATCTGAGAAGCTCTACCTAGTGTCATCCATGCTTCTTCATCCCCACCCATACCATGTAAAAGATAGAGAACAGGGTATTTCCCCTTATTAGATTCATAACCTGGGGGTGTATACACCGTGAGTCTTCGATCTTCTTGAAGTCCCTTGGAGGCATACCATCGTTTAGTAACACTTCCATGCGGAACGCGTTGTACTTCGTAGGATAATGACTGTGGCCCCGCCACTAAAAACATACTCATCACAGAGGAAACATCACGAACTTGATAGGGATTGTTTGGATCATTGGCCTTAACACCATCAACTAAATAAGAATAGGTGTAAATATCTGGTTTGAAATCGGCTTGTGACAATGACCAGACTCCGTCGGCACCTTTTTGCAGTTCAACAGGACTTGATTCCATCCAATTCCCCTGTAGCTTTACAGTTTTGGCTTGCGGAGCTAAAAGTCGGAAGGTCACTTTTTTTTCATTGACCTCTGGCGAGATGATATTCTTTTTAGCATTAAAATCTAGGTTTTCCTGTGCATAAGCAAATGAATGGAACAGGATAAGAAAATAAAGGATATGTTTCAATTTCATAACAAATGATATCTATAAGGTGATCGGTTTAACAATAAAAATGCGACAAACTCATTGTAAGCAAAATTTGTCAACTATAAATATAACGATACTTATGCTATAAACTAGCATTCAGCACCATGAAACTGCATGGTAAATCAACGGGTAAAAAAATACCTATTCGCTCCGTTTTTTTACGGATAATACGGGTTATGCTACGGGTTATGCATCAAAAACTACGTTTATGCATATCTGAGGGAATGTTGGGTACAGCTTTTGTTTTAACAAACGAAAAGATAATTACATTTTAAAGATAGCATACACATGGAAAATATAGATCAAAAAGCAGAAAAAATAGGATTAGATAGAGGATACTATTTGTTATTGATGGCTATTTTGGATATTCCTGTTGATAACGAAGAACATAACATCGAAACGGTATAATTCCTATGAAAAAAATTGTAATCATAAGTACCTGCCCGCCTCAACAATGTGGATTAGCAACTTTTACAAAGGACCTGAAGAAAGGGATGGAATTGGATCCTAATGTGACCATCGATGTGATTGCCGTATCTAAAATTGGTCAAGACAAATTTGATCATTCGGTACGGTTTGTTATTGATAAGGATCGATTGGACAGTTATATTCAAGCTTCTTATATTATCAATGAAGAATATGACTATTGCATTTTGCAACATGAATATGGCATTTTTGGGGGTGTTGATGGTATTTTCATCAACAACTTGGTCAACAAGTTAAATATTCCTTTGTTGACTATTTTCCACACCATATTAGCATCTCCGTCTTTACAAAAAAAGGAAATCATGGAGACGCTTATTACAAAATCTCATGCTGTGGTGAGTCTATCGCCAAAAGGATGTGAAATCTTGAAGGAGCTATTTCCAAATTGTGACCAGTATAAATTCAAGATGATACCGCACGGGGTGCCGCAATTTGATTACAACCAACAGGCAGCAAAAGAAAAGTTAGGTATGCACGCCAATTTTGTGATGATGACTTTTGGTCTGATAGGAAGAGGAAAAGGCTTAGAATATGCGATCAAATCTTTGCCAGGACTGGATTTGCCCGATTTTAAATATTTGATCGTTGGAAAAACACATCCCAACGTACTGGCACGTGAAGGTGAATCTTATCGTTATGAGTTACAGGACTTGGCTGAACAATTGCAATTGCAGGAAAAAGTTATTTTCGTGGATGAATTCTTGTCTGATGAGCAACTGAAAGATTATTTAACGGCATGTGATATCTACCTATCTCCTTATCAACATGAAGAACAGATCAGTAGTGGAACACTTTCGTTTGCAATAGGCGCTGGAGCGGCTGTTATTGCTACTCCATATTGGCACGCTCAAGATCTACTGAGAGATGACCGTGGTATCCTCACTCCTTTTAACGACATCGATGCTATGCGTGAAAAAATCAGCCAATTGTATCACTCACAACGACTACTGGCTTGGCACCGATTTAAGGCACGCAATTTTGGAGAACAAACTACTTGGGCCTTAATATCCAAAATATACTTAGAACTTTTGTACAACTTCACCAGTCCAGTGAGATCGCTCGAATATTACGAAAATTACATTTCTTTTGATATCAGAAGAGAAGCATAAATAACAAGCCTTGGCATGATCATGCCAAGGCTTTTTAATGACGTGATAGATTACTTGATTCTTTAACCTACTTGTAGGAATTGATTGATTTCGTAATTTTCCACTGACCGTCTTCATTGACTAAAGTAACTACATCCATTTTTATGAAATCTTCAAAATGCATAAATACTTTAGCGACCATATAATCTCCAGAATCCTTTAAGATAACTGTGTTGATTTAACAATTCAGCTGCATTTCTTTTTGCTTCTTCAAAAATGATAAGTCATATATTGTTCACTAACTTATTTTTTCCGGTCACTTTTAAGTACGATCCCTGTAGATATTGATGATGCGGTTGCTCAGGTTGGAGTCAATAAAACGAACACGATCATAAAAGAAATCACATTTTTAAAACGAAATAAAAATCATTCTTAAGTCTTCACTATTTCATAGAAAAATACTATCTTGCCGCTGTCTTAGGATCAAAAGGGGTATTAGCTCATTTGGTAGAGCGCTTCGCTGGCAGTGAAGAGGTGATCGGTTCGATTCCGATATGCTCCACAATTACAAGAGTCCCATACATTTAAATGTATGGGACTCTTGTATTAATTATCCTTACCAAAGGATAATAGTCCTAAAACTTAGGTTCCCAGATCAGACGGGTCATAAAATCCATTTGAAATTCTTGGGATTTTATTGGAACACCGCATACAAGTCCTACTGCGATGCTTGGTGATAAGGCAAGCTTGACTTGGGGTCTCATAGTGTATTCCAATTGACCGCGTTCTATGCGCATATCATTTTCAATACCGATATAATGACTTGAATTAGGAACCATATAATGTATGTTGGCATTTAGAACAAAATTGGTTTGCACTGCTCTATTTTTAAAACGATATTCGAACTCTGGTCCTGTATAAATCAATGTACTGATGTGGTTAAAGTTTTTAGCTGCTATAAAAAATGGTAACGATATGAATCCTCCGAAAAGAGGTGTATTTCTGATAGCTGGATTAGATTTGCCAAATTCCATTTCATGCACATAACCAATAGCCAAGGAAGTCTGACGTTTCTCATCAACTAAAAACGTATATTGAGTTCCAAATTTTAGTCCCTCTACCCGATTGGTTCTATGTCCTAGATCATCTTTTGCAAAAAGTACAGGGATTTCGATTTCTACTCCCAAACGGTTGGCAACTGCCCATTCATATTCAACAAAAGCATGGTGCTCGATTTTATTTTTGAAACGTCCTGTCCCATAACCAACATTCACTTCGGCCTCCCCTTTTCGAGCTCCAAGATCACGCATCAGATCGAGATAAAGAGGTTCTGCATGTTTTACTTTAGGTGGTTTTGGTCGCGTATTGACTTGAGCAAATGAAAAAGTATAAGCGAATATTGAAAGTAAAATTGTATATAAAATTTTCATGATTTTATTGTTTGAAACAAACCTATAGCCATATTTAGGAAAAACTTAGGAATTTTAAATCCCGATTCTGAAAATGTACTTATGAAACCTAATCGTTACACTACTACATCCAAATTCTTTATACTTTTAAATTTTAAATCTAAAAACGAATAATACAGTAATACATGGATAATAGAAGAGATTTCTTAAAGAAAGCCTCACTTTTAACTGGAGCGATGGGTTTGGAATGGGGACTGCCTGCCGCCATACAGCAAGCCATGGCAATTGAACCTCTTTCTGGATCTAGTTTTCTCGATGCGGAGCATATTGTTATGCTAATGCAAGAAAACCGCTCTTTTGACCATAGCTTTGGTACGCTATCTGGTGTACGCGGATATGGAGATCCTAGAGCTATACGATTGCCTAATGGAAATCCGGTATGGTTACAATCTGAAAAAGACGGTAAAACATTTTCTCCTTTTCGCCTCGATATCAAAAGATCTAAAGCTGCCTGGACAAGCTATCTACCTCATTCTTGGGAAAATCAATCAGCTGCACGTAACCAAGGAAAACATGATAATTGGATAGATGCCAAACGGTCTGGCCACAAACATTACCAAGATATCCCATTGACAATGGGTTACTACACCCGTGAAGACAATCCTTTTTACTATGCATTTGCCGATGCTTTTACCATTTGTGATCAAAACTTCTGTTCATCGATAACGGGTACAACGACCAATCGTCACTTTTTTTGGACAGGTACCTGCGTACCAGCTAAAGGAGAGAAACCTCTGGTTCGCAACTCGGATATCTATTTCAATCGATGGGCTAACTGGAAGACCTTTCCAGAAAAATTGGAGGCAGCAGATATTTCCTGGAAGGTATATCAAAATGAGGTGAGCATACAATCTGGTCTGCAGGATGAAGGATTATTGGGTAACTATACGGACAATAATCTGGAATGGTTTTCACAATATCATATTGAATTTAAAGAGAGTCATCTCGCTTTTTTAAGAAAGCGTATCGCAGAGCTACCTGATGAAATCAGGAAAATAGAAAAACTCTTGGAAGACGGTAAAGCGGAAAGTGCACAAAAGGAAAAAAATAAATTAAAGCAAAAGCGGGAACAGTTGACAAGTTTTGAAAAAAAACTTCAAACTTTTACTCCAGAGGCCTTTAACAAACTACCGCCCTTGGAGCAAGCTCTTTTTAAGCGTGCCTTCCAGACGAATGAACAAGACCCATCGTATCGTGAAGCCATCAATACCGAAGAGCATGAAGCAGAAATTCGAGTTCCGAAAGGCGATATACTGCATCAATTTAGACAGGATGTAAGGTCTGGAAAACTTCCAACAGTTTCTTGGTTAGTAGCACCTGAATATTTTTCTGATCATCCTAGCGCACCGATGTATGGGGCCTGGTATACTTCCGAGATTTTGAATATTTTAACAGAAAATCCTGATCTGTGGCGCAAAACAATTTTCATCTTAAATTACGATGAAAATGATGGTTATTTTGATCATATTCCACCCTTCGTAACCCCCAACCCAGCCGATCCAACATCAGGTAAGGTTTCTCCAGGAATGGATATCTCTGGTGAGTATGTCAGTCTACAGCAGGAGCTAGATGCTGGAGAGAATCAAGAAAATGCAACTGAGGGTCCTGTCGGACTCGGATACCGCGTTCCGCTGATCGTTGCTTCGCCATGGTCAAAAGGTGGATGGGTCAATTCTGAGGTTTTCGACATCACTTCTACTATACAGTTTTTGGAATATTTCCTGAATAAAAAATATGGAAAACATATTTATGAAAATAACATCAGTTCATGGCGCAGAGCAATTACTGGCGATCTAACTTCAGTATTTCATACTCCAGAATCTAATCCTGATCGCAAATTGCCTTTTTTAGACCGCAACGCACAGATTTGGGCTATTGACCAATCTAAAAAATTGCCCTTACCTCATAATTATCATCAATGGTCTTTAGGCGATATCGCAAATCTAAAGAAACAACGAAACATATCTCCATGGTTGGCCAAACAAGAAAAGGGACAACGTCCTTCAAGTGCGTTGGCTTATGAACTATATATCGATGAAGAGATCAGTAAGAAAGAGGATAAGATCTCTATACATATGAAGGTTGGAAATACTTTTTTTGGTGAGGCATCTTTGAATAGTCCATTTAATATCTATACCGGCGATTCTTATCACGATGGTGTTCAATTTTGGCCATTTGCGGTATTTGCAGGTCAGTCACTGGATTTCAGCTGGAATTTATCAGATTTTAAAGATAATATTTATGCATTTACTGCTTATGGACCAAATGGATTTATGCGAGGATTTAAGGGACAAGATGAAGCACTACGTATTAGCGCATCTTATGAACTAGGATCAACTAAAAAACCGACTGGCAATCTAGTATTACACCTCAAGAATGAAGGGCAAGAAACCTTGGACATAAGTATAAAAGACAATGCATATCGTCTTTGGAATAAGGAAATTACCTTGAAAGCAGGTCAATCAGCGACTTCAATAATCGACACTCAACAAGAGTACGGTTGGTACGATATCAGTGTTACGCTACTAAATAGTCCATTTGAGCGTCATTTTGCGGGACGGGTGGAAACTGGAAAACATTCAAAAACGGATCCACAGCTGAGTTAACGCACGATATGATGGGCTAGTTTGAAACTTATCAGCCGATCGTCTCCAGCATATAATTGATGTTTAGAGACGATCGTATTTATTTTTCAACATCCGGTTAACAGATATTTGATGTGTTTAAAATGCTATTTTAAATATTTAGATACTATTTTTTCAAGATCGACCAAATCAAAAGGTTTCGCCAGGAAATCATCTGCTCCAGCATCCTTAGCAAGTTCGGCGATGTCACTATTTGCGGTTATATAAATAACTGGTATCTGATTAAAATTAGGATCTCTTTTTAGTAGTTTTGTCGCTTCTTTTCCACCAATATTGGGAATCCAGTTGTCCATCAAAATTAAATCTGGTTTTATTGCAGCAACTTTTTCAATTATATCATGAGATGTTTGTGATGTTTCAACTCCATAGCCTGCGTCTTCGAGAATAATAGTGACGATCTCTAAAATGGATATATCATCTTCGAAGATTAAAATTTTTTTATTGGTTTCCATGGCTCTTTCTTTAAAATTGTATAGTTAACATGATCTTATTCTTTATAATTAATCGCATCTTGTGCGCAGTATTTTTCTATTCCTGAGGTCATTATAAAAGCCATTCTCTTAAGTTTATAATCATAAATGTGCTGTATTTAGTGGTAAAGTAAAATAAAAAGTCGATCCCTCACCAAATTTACTCGTCATACCATACTGCCCTTGATGCTGTCTAACAATTTCCGCGCAAATATATAGTCCTAAACCTAATCCTTGAAATCGGACAGAGGTTTCTTCGACCCGATAAAACTTATCAAATATCGGCGGTTGATTTTTTGCAGGAACACCTATTCCAAAATCTTGCACACTTACTTTCACTTCGTGCCCGTTCATTTCAGTATGGATAATAATACGATCAGAATCAGGACCATATTTGATTGCATTGGTCACAAAATTGACCAGTACCTGTTCAATACGCAACTCATCTCCTAAGATTAAGCGATCTAATCGAGCACCCTCGCGTTCGATATGCAACATCTTATTATCATGGGTCTGCCGCATAGTTTCAATGACAGTATCTATTAAAACATCTAAATCAAACACATGATGGTTAATCTTTAATTTGCCATTGTCAATTTTTGAAATATCCAGTAGATCAGCAACCAATGTACTTAATTTGTCCAATTGGCCTTGGACACGATCCATATATTTCTGCACCTTAACATTTTGCTCACCACGCAAAGCACGAGCCAGTAATTGGACATACCCACGCATACTGGTCAATGGCGTTTTTAATTCGTGCGAAGCAATACTTATAAATTCATCCTTCTTTTGTTCAATCTGTTTTTGATCATCGATATCCGTAAAGGTTCCGACCCAATGAGCAATCACATGATTTTCTTCAATGGGGACAATGCGCAGTAAATGATAGCGATAAAGTTGGGAATTTAATGGTTTTATCCGAACTTCCATTTCCACAGCCTTACCTTTTTGAATATGGGAGTTTACAACGTCCTTCATAGCGGGATCATCCGGATGGCATTCCGGAAATTGATTTTCGGATGCTGAAAATAGAAACCAATTGTAATTTACAAAATCAATTTTACCTTGTGGATCTACCGAAAAAGCAATTTGAGGAAGAGATTCTAATATAGAGCGTAAATGATTTGCTTTTTCTAACAAGGAGGATTGTGCCCGCTTACGTCGTTCAATTTCACTAAGTAAATCTTGCTGTACCGCATTTAAAGCCAAAGTCTTCTCATGTAACTGATAGAAATTTTTGACTTTCATTAATAAAACATCCATATCTACAGGTTTTGTAACATAGTCAATACCTCCAGAGGCATAACCTTGTTCAATAAATCGCTTATCGCGATTAGCTGCAGATAAAAATATGATAGAAATATCTTTAGTTTTACTATAGTTTGCTAAATACCTCGCGACTTCAAAGCCATCCATATCTGGCATTTGAACGTCCAAAATAATAAGTGCATATTGGTTTTTAAATGCTTTTTTCAAAGCTTCTTCTCCGGATAATGCCGTATCCACACTAAAACCTCTAGACTCTAACAGTTGTTGCAGGGAATAGATATTCTCAGGTTTATCATCAACGATTAAAATCATATTTTCAACTTAGTTTTGCTAATTACAATTATTTTATACTGGATAGTAAACAATATACAATTGTTATTAAAATAATTTTTGTAGATGTCATTTATTTAAATATTTAAAATCAAAAATCAATCCAAAAAGACAAACTAACTCATAAAGAGTTAAAATGAAAAAAAATAGGTTTAATTTTAGAAACGTAAATCTCTGATATTAAAATCAACTATTGATTTTATTACCTAATTTTACACTAAAATATTTAGCAAAA
The DNA here is from genome assembly GCF_056711605.1 of Sphingobacterium sp. MAE. Classification (NCBI taxonomy): domain Bacteria; kingdom Pseudomonadati; phylum Bacteroidota; class Sphingobacteriia; order Sphingobacteriales; family Sphingobacteriaceae; genus Sphingobacterium; species Sphingobacterium sp. MAE. Next base: position 3,822,973 of record NZ_CM160044.1, read on the forward strand.
CAATATGAAGCGTTCGGGAACTGCCGATCTACCCTTACATTATGGGAAAGTACCTGCCTGGCTCTATGAACGCATGTCTGCCTTAGGACTTTCTATCGTAGAGGCCATTTTAGCAGACTACGGTAAAGATGAGGTATTGCGCCGCTTATCGGATCCTTTTTGGTTTCAAAGTTTTGGTGCTGTGTTGGGTATGGATTGGCATTCGTCTGGGATCACAACCTCTGTAATGGGTGCTTTAAAACGTGCTATTAATCCACAATCGGCCTCTTTAGGACTCTATATTTGTGGAGGCAAAGGAAAATTTTCGAGAGAAACACCCGCAGAATTATTACGGATAGCGGACCATACGGGACTTTCGGCGGATGCGCTGGTACGTGCAAGTAAATTGACTGCAAAAGTCGATAATACAGCTATACAAGATGGATATCAACTTTATCTCCATAATTTCATTGTTTCAGACAAAGGTAATTGGACTGTTGTGCAACAGGGTATGCATGAAAATGATGGTACAGCAAGACGTTATCACTGGCATTCTCAGCATCTAAAATCTTTTATAGATGAACCACATACGGGTATTAATGGCGTCTCTCGCGGAAAGATATTAAACTTAACAGCAGCAGCGGCAGCATCTAATAGGCAAGGAATCTTAGCTATTGCGCAAAATGATCCTGCTCGGATCATGCAGGAATTTGCCCATCTTGTAATGCCTAACAGACATGATATCCGTGCATCGGATGTGGATCTAAAAAGGCTAGGAGCACTCTTATATGTGACAAGGGAATTGCAGACCGATAATTTTGAAGAATTATTACTGCTGAAAGGGGTCGGTCCTCGTACTATGCAATCTCTTGCGTTAGTAAGTGAGGTCATTCACGGTGGTCCATCTAGATTTAAAGACCCTGCACGATTTGCTTTTGCTCATGGAGGTAAAGATGGTCATCCATTTCCTGTACCTTTAACGATTTATGATGAGAGTATTACTGTACTTAGAAAAGGAATAGAAAAATCAAAATTGGGACATCTGGATAAATTAAAAACAATCAATAAACTACATCAGATCGTACTACAGGCAGAGGCAAATTTTACTCCACAGTTTGACATACAGGAAGTCTTGGAGCAAGAACGCAGAGACTCATGGAAATATAATGGTCAAACCGTAATGGGAAAAGCGCAAAAACCCAATAAAAATCGTCCGGGTATTCAATTATCGATGTTTTAATAGCATGTGGCGTCAATTAACATAATTATAGGGTGCATGCACCTGATAGCATTGGCAATAAAATGATCAATAGTTTTTTTACTTGTTTTTAATCTTTGTACAATATAAGCTGTTATAAAATAGTAGTTAACACAATATCGAAAATAGATGATTCTTATATTCAATCTGTTTTTTAATCTTTTTATTCCTAAATTTAGGATTGACAACTTACACCTACATACCGAACAAAGATGTACAACAACGATCAACATTTAATTTTAAGCTATTCCTATGACCAGAAATGATATTGACTTTGGAACACTGGCCATTCATCAGGAGCATACGGATGGTCATCATGCCCATTTAGCACCTATATATGCTAGTTCTACCTTCACTTTTGATAGCGTGGAACAGGGAATGCGTAAATTTTCTGGTGAAGATGCAGGATATATTTACTCTCGATTTGGCAATCCAACCACTGATGCGACAGCACAAGCTATAGCCGACCTAGAAACCTGGAAGATCCTAAATCCTGATGGAACTCCTTTGCGTGCTCGTGCTCTATTGACATCGAGTGGACAGTCGGCGATGTCCACGCTATTTATATCCTGCCTTAATGCTGGCGATGGGATACTTGCTACTCCATCTTTATATGGTGGAACCCACGAGTTTATTACGAAGATGCTCCCTAAATTTGGTATCAAAGCCTATTTTTCGAATATGACTGATGCGGACGAATTGGAAACTATTTTAAAAGAAAAACCGGAAATTAAGCTGATTCACTTTGAATCTCCTGCAAATCCAACAATGCAGTGTATTGATATCGAACGTGTGGTGGAGCTTGCAAAAAAATACAATAAATTGATTTCTGTTGATAATACCTTTTCTACTCCTTATCTCCAGCAACCTTTTAAATACGGAGTGGATTATGTGTTTCATTCTACGACAAAATTTTTAAATGGCCATGGTAATGCTATTGGAGGAGTATTGGTCGGTCGAGATCTAAGCGCTATGGATACGTATGTGCATCAAACACATAAATTACTGGGAGTCAACAGTAACCCTTTTGATGCTTTTCTTGTTTTACAGGGCATTAAAACTTTACCCTTACGAATGGAACAACATTGTCGCAATGCCATGGATGTGGCCACATTTCTAGATCACCATCCGGAGATCTCGCAAGTGCATTATAATGGACTTACAACTCATCCCGATTATGCGATTAGCAAAAAGCAAATGCGACATGCCGGATCTGTGATGAGCATAGAGCTGAAAGGCGGATATGAAAAAGCAATTGATTTTGTCAATAAACTTCAGATATGTACGCGAGCAGTTTCAATCGGCACTGTCGATACATTAGTCTCCCACCCTGCTTCCATGTCCCATGCTGGAATACCTAGAGAGATCCGATTAAAAACAGGTATTACCGATGGTCTTATTCGTATTAGCGTTGGGCTAGAATCAATTGATGATTTAATCTCCGATTTAAAGCAAGCGCTCGGATAGCTATCATCAGGACAAAGCTGCGCAACGGTTTTACATTCCTGACCATCCTCCCAGAATTTGAACAATTCTGGGGGTCTTTACATCTTAATCTAAAATGACAATCCACTATTTATTTTTTCTCTTCTGGCGGTAAAAAAAATGATTTTGGGTTTATTTTAAAATAGATCCATACGGCTTTGGCCATTTTAATCAATTCTCCAAAGGAAAGGTTTCGAGATCGAAATGCCAATATCAATGAAAGGGAAAAACTAACTACAAAATTAAAAAAACCTATAATACCAATCCCAAGTATACCCCATATCCACATTTCTGTGCTCAGATACCTATCGTGACCAAACCAGGCTAATGCCAGATTACCACTGGCAAATGTGATGTGCCTAATATCTAGATTTAGCCCTAAAAACATACCAACAGAAGCTGTTGTTCCCATAAAAACTCCAAACCAAATATTGGAGACTATTCCTGCCCATTTTTTTTCGTAAAATCGAGCGACTTTGGCTGTTTTTTCTTTACCAAACACTTTCTTTAACACGGGTTGTTCCTCAATTCGATAATAGACCGAATTATGTTTGTCCCTATTGGATATACTACCGGCAATAATTCCAGACAAAAATAAAAAGACTCCCGCAATGCAAGCATGCACTATCATCGGTGTCTCTGTGGGATTTAATTCATTAACCAGTTTTAACCACTTAGCGGCCGCTGCATTGTAGTGGAAAACCTCCTGAATACCCCATATCAAAATTAAACTGACTGGAAAAGCCATCATCACATTGCCAACAAATGCAATAAATTGTGAACGGAATAGTCGGGCAAAGAAAATAGCAAAACTCCAATACTTATGTCGATTTTGATCCTGTCCAGAGGGACCATTTTCAATAGCAGCAATTAACGCTGAGGCTGTCATCGCGGGTTGTTTTGTTGCTAATGTTGCTCCAAAAAGATAAATAGCAGTAAATCCTATGGCATAATTCATACTGTAAAGTAACGCATGTCCAAATTCACTCGTCTCTACTTTTCCTAGAAACAATTTTATGATACACATAATGCCCACGATGATCCCTCCGCCACAAGCCGAACGAAACATACGCCAATATTCTTTTTTAGTGGAAGTAATATAATGCTCTCCCGTTTGTGCAGTATGATGCGTGATCTCATAAGCTAACAATTGTGTGCTTTGCCCCACCAGTTTTCGAATATTGCTTTTACGACAATTATAATCAATTAAGGTCTGTGCAAAGGCAATACTTTTGGTCACTTTTTCGTGATTATCGTTGATCACCAAAAAAGATAAAATTGCTTTGATCCTTTCCAATTGCTGCCTGATTCGTAATAATGACTGATTGACTTTGATCGAGATACCAAAACGATGGGAATTGGAAAATGCAGTATCAATATAATTTTCACATTGCCTATGCAAAACCAATATTTGCTTGTTGGCAAGATCATCGGAAGTCATAAAATGCAGATCGTCACGTAAGAAGCGATCATTCAACTCATTGAACTCACGCATAATAGCAATAAATGGACTATCAAAATTTTGAAACTCTGGAACCATCTTATTTACATCTGTTTCCATAGCTCTTCCTGTAATACGTTGCACGAGTACCTCTAATCCATATAAAATTTCTTTTATTTCAAAATTGTGGTCGTTTTCATAAAGTGAACGGAATTGACAAATCGTATATAACTGATGCAACTGTTCTTGTGGGATCGAAGCAACCCAATCCGCATCTTTTGAGTGGTAAAAAATTTGATTGAGTACGTACTGTAAGGTCGATTTGGGCGGTTGCGAAGGTAAATACTTTTCGGTAAATCTTTTTTTAATCTCATACCTAAAATCGGCATAACTAATAATGCCCGTATCCGTTATCAATTGATCAAAATCTTTCTGGTCAAGAACACGATGCACATATTGAACAAACTGATCCTTATGCTGGGTAAATTGTTGTAAATAACTCAATAAAGGATCGATATCGACCTGATAATATAGTGATTTTCGTTTTGGTCTGAATATAGCTATTAAAGACGACAAGAAATCCAGTTCGATGTATGATATATCACCTAGTTGCAAATAGTATTTATCAAACAAGTACGTGACTTCCTGACTAGCATTTAACTTTTCTTTCATTTGGAAATGGCTCAAATTGCGAAATCGCAACATTTCTTTTTTTATTATTTAATGTATGCCGCCCGTGATCGCAAAAAACGATCATGATGGATAATATATTGAAAATTTTGATTTCGGATGTTGTAAATTTCGAAAATGATAAAACAAAATAGGGTATCTCGCAAATTCTTATACTTTCAAGTGTACTTTTCTTCAAGGATAATGCCAATTGGAGTCTATCCATTTAAATGAATGAGCATATGCCAAATGGAAATACGCCAATGAAAACAAAGTTATACCGATCAAGATCCAGTTTGTGCGCTTTAAAGAGGTCCTTGCACCTTTATTTGAAGGACTATAATAATTGATTAATAAGTTTATAAATGCTTCAAAAAGTTAAAATCTGTTAAAAAAGAATACGATAAGTAACAATACCACAAATTGTGGCGTTTATAAAATATTCATAATTTAGGTTAATAATTGGTTAGTTAAAACGCTTGAGGTTCCCCACTTCAGGCGTTTTTTGATGTTATGGAATTGAAATTAATATTTTTGATTATACCGGATACAATTACCCATTACAATCGTTAAAATGTGTTAAAATAAAAATTCAAATACAACAATTGCTTAAAACAAAACGTTTAATAGGTATTCATAATTTAGGTTAATAATTGGTTAGTTAAAACGCCTGAGGTTCCCCGCTTCAGGCGTTTTTTTACAAAAAAAGACAGCTTTGATTATAGACCAGACAATCAAGGTTAAATAAAAATCCGCTAAAAGGGTATAGCATACCCAAATTTCGTCTAAAAATATTTATATTGCACGTAAACAATATCAATTTAAATACACTCGGATTTTCCTGTATTAACAAAGTATAAATTATGAACCAACTTTATTCGCTTAAACTACGTATTTGCGTTGTTTTTTTCTTAGGATTATTTCTTTTGACCAGCAAACAAGCTGCTGCTGCAAACAACACAGATCAACCCATGTTTTGGACTTGGTTAGATTACAGACCTACCAGTAATTTTGATTCCCTATGTCGTGAAATGCAATACTTAGGTATCGATGGTGTCATGCTCAATGCTCCTACCCCTGATGATTATAGAGTAGCCATTCCGATTGCGCATAAATATGGGATTAAAGTAGTTGCCTGGTTATGGACGTTAAATCTTGAACATGATCGGGAACAGATTTTGAAAAAACATCCAGAGTGGTTTAGTGTGAATAGAAATGGTAAAAGTTTAGCTGATACAACGGCATATGTGGGTTATTATAAATTCTTATCTCCTGTTCTTCCAGAAGTCAAAAATTATATCAAAGAAAAAATTCAAACCTATTGCGATGTAGAGGGTTTGGATGGGATTTCTATCGACTATAACCGCTACGTCGATGTGGTACTTCCTACCACACTTTGGCCCAAATATCATATCGTGCAAGATCGCGAATATGCCGCTTGGGATTATGGATATCATCCCGTAGCGATCCAAAAATTCAAAGATCAATATGGTTATGATCCACGTACACAGAAAGATCCCTCTAGCGATCTCAAATGGAGACAGTTTCGTTGTGATCAAATTACAGATATAGCCAATATGATTGCAGATGTCGTGCATGCTAGTGGTAAAATAATGGCTGCATCCCCCTTTCCAACACCTAAAATGGCTTCTCGAATGGTTAGGCAAGATTGGGGGAAATGGAAATTGGATATGGTATTTCCGATGGTATACAGTAATTTCTACACAGAAGATCCAAGTTTTATTAGAGATTGTACAATCGAAAATGTAAACGACAAAAATAAGATGACGACTTTATTCTGCGGACTAATGGCGAGTGATAGTGATGTCATGTTTACAGAAATGGATGAGGCGTTGAATCATGGAGCACAGGGAATAGCCATATTTACAATTAATAGCATCCGTGATCCTAAAATTAAAGAGAAATTTAATAGCTATACTGCAGAGGCAAAGGCGAAAAAACGAGCAAATAATGGTGTAATGCCTATTATTGGTAAAAATCGAATTGTACGTAATCCATTCAAGAAAGAAGGAATTATGAATTTAATTACCGCTAAAATACAGCATATGGTTGCGGGATCAGCAACAACCGACAATCTTCCTGAGGTAAAATTATCAAGTTTCAAAAAGGTGGCATCTTATGATGTTACGGAACGCTATCTGGTTTCAGATGAATTAAGTAATAAAAAATTTCATGTCACTTTCTATTTTTATGGAGGAATATTATCAGGATGGAATGTAGACACCACAACTTAGTCAAATTATAATGAATAGAATACAGTTATAGGCATGGATCCTATCCTGCTTATCTAAAGATTAAAAGGCGGGTGCAGACGAAATATTGCTGTACCCGCTTTTTTTAGCTCAGATGATAACTTTGATTTTTGAATTCCATAGAGGTATAATATTTATACTTTTCATTATCTAGCGGATAATCCCAACACCCCATACGATGAAAAATTTCACCACCAAAACCGGTTTTGAATCTGTAGAGTCCATATAATGGATGGGAAGCATCTGCTTGGGGAGCTACGCCAAAAAAATCATATTCGGTACAGCCTTTTTCTTTAGCAATCTGCATGGCGCGCCATTGTAACGCATAAGTAGCCATATAATTTCTATTTTCTGTAGCCGATGCTCCGTACAAATATGTTCCTCGATTTGCCGATACGACCAAAAACATTGCTGCTAATGGCTTATCTTCAATCTCTGCAACTAATAAATAGACATCTGCTGGAGAGAGTGTGTCATTGGCTCGCGCAGAAAGTACAACTCTAAAATAGCTGATATCATGTAAAAAGAAATGATTACGTGCAGCCGTTTGTCGATAGAGATCATACCAAATTGCTAAACTATCCAGACCTAATGAACGAATTTTGACTCCTTTTCTCTGAGAAAGATTGACATTATAGCGAGTTTTGGTTTTCATAGCGCCTAATAGAGCTTCCTCATCTTTCTTTAAATCCACAAAAATAGTATTTGAGGGTAAGATATCTGTATTCGCTTTTCTTAAATTCCAATTAGTTGTATTGAAGTTAAAACGGATTTCCTGAATTTTTTTATCTGGAACTCCCAACCAGTTCCCATTTATGTCGTAACAGTCGTCTTCTTTTGCCCAATGTGATTCCCAAGATAAGTCATAACGGATCATGATGCAGTTTGTGGGTAAGCAGGATCTTAGGCTTTCGGATAATTGTTCTAAAAAATAGCCTTGATTTTCTACTGATGGCTCCACTTCTGGCCCATAGGGAACATAAGCGATGCTGTGATCTTGATCTAAAGTTTGAATCAAAATCAGCAAATCTCCGATAAAATAAGTGCTGTCATCTGAGTCTACGTAAAGGTCTGCTGTTTTTGTTTTAAAATTAAATGCTTTTGAGGTTACTCCTTGTAATCGTTTCACTTCAGACCAATAGGCTGTTTGTTGAATAATAGATGTTTGATAAATTTGTTTAATTTCTTTGTCTTCTATGTCGGCAATCATGATGTTTTTAACATTAAATCAATGGGCATTGAAATTTGAATGTGATGTTTCAAATTTCAATGCCCAAAACGACAAACATAACCATAAAGATTAATCTCACCAAGTCCATTTGTCAGGTACTTGTTAAAAAGCCATATTTAAGTTATATTTTAGAACTTAATCTTTGTGTTAATTTAAGAACTGCCGGAAAACCTCATAAAAAACATGAGTTTATGTGACTGTAAACCTTTAAAATTGGTTAAATCAGAAATCTTTTAGGTTTATAAAAGGTTATTATTTAAACAGCTCTAATAATTCTGATGTGCTGACTTTACCAAAATATGCTGTTAGATCCTGCTGATCCAACCACGTCGTGAGATGAGCAATGTCGTGCTTTTGCCCGATTAGTGCTGATTCTAGCTCCTCAATCGGTTTGGATGCAAAGAAGTCTCCAAATATTTTGGCTTTTTCAATATAGCCTTTATGCACGTCTAAATGAATTTCAATAAAGCCCGCTGGTATTTTCAGCGCTTTTTTAAAATTATATTGTGGCGAAAACCCAAAATTCCACTCCCATGTACTGTACTTTTCTATTATTAATTTTTCAATACCCAAGATATCATCTTCTGTAAATGTATGGCGGACTGCTTGCGGATTATTTTTCATCATTTCTGCGATCAGCAATTCTTTGAAAGGTAATGCCGTAATTTCTTTAGGTAGATATTCACTTAGATTGATCACACGGGCGCGGTTCGATTTTACTGCCTTATCCACAAATTTTAAAGGATTGACTTTCAAAGCCGACCCGAGAACCTCCATTTGAGAGTTAATCAAAAGCGTACCGTGTTGGATCATCTTCCCATTTTTGGCAAGTTTTGCATTTCCACTAAATTTCTTTCCCTCTACCAACAGATCGTTTCTACCTTCTAATTTTGCAGGGATCCCCAAATAATTTAATAAAGATAAGACAGGCTGTGTGAAGGTTGAAAAATCCATAAAGTCATTTGTACCTAAAAGCGTATGAAAAGAGAAATTTAAATTTCCAAGGTCATGATAAACTGCTCCTCCTCCAGACATACGCCTAACTACTTTTATTTCTTGACTTTGAACATAATCCAAGTTAATCTCCGCCAGTGTATTTTGAAATTTTCCGATAATAATCGATGGTGCATTGCTATACAATAAGAAAATGTCTTCTTTTGGATATTTATACAGTAAATATTCTTCAGAAGCTATATTAAAATAAGCGTTGTTGGAGGGAGAATCAATGATGAGCATAAAACTATAATTTAAACAAAAATAATAAGTTTTTAATAGAAAAGCGAGTGCTCATCTGGATTAGAGTATCACTTTTAAATGAAGGATCCGATCATAACAAGGGAGCGGTCGGCGCAACTTATTTGAAAAACAACTGTTGTATAATAGAAAATCATATTTAATATTTATTTCAAAGACAATTTGTGTAGACAAAAAGTAGATAAGCCATTCGGAATTAGATACAATGTATAGAAAAAAACGTCGAGTACAGCAATATTCACACTAAAAACGAATCCTGTTCTTCTTGAGAATAAAATAAATCATACCAATATCTTGATCATGGATCACTTCAAATATATTGCGTATCTAATCAAATTTATCTAAGTTTACAAGAGTAGAGTTGTTAAACTTAACATATTCAATACAAACTATATCATCTGAATGTTCAGATTGTTCTAGTGCGTTAAAATCAAATTAAGGTGAATAAATAACTTATCATTTCAGGAGAATTCAATTTATAGCGCATATTAAAAACACAAGGGATGCCAGAAGAAACAGAAAAAAAAATAGCGATCTTGATTGATGCTGATAATATCTCATATAAAAAAATAGAAGAGATATTGAATGAAGTAAAACGATATGGAATCCCTACGATCAAGCGTATCTACGGTGACTGGACCAGTCCTTATGTAGAAAATTGGAAAGATAGCCTCTTAACCCATGCAATCACCCCTATTCAACAATATAGCTACACCCAGGGTAAAAATTCAACAGATTCGGCTTTAATTATCGATGCGATGGATATTTTACACTCGGATCGTGTAGATGGATTTTGTATTGTATCCAGTGACAGTGATTTCACCCGTTTAGCGACTAGGCTTCGCGAATCAGGTAAATTAGTGATCGGTATTGGCGAACGGAAAACACCTAAACCTTTTATTTCTTCTTGCGACAAATTTATATATGTCGAAATATTAGAAAAAGAAGTTTCTAAAAAAGCTGTGAAAAAGAAAAATAATAATTCCGGTTCAACTCCCAATCCCGTTATTGACCGAAATAAAATTTCTGCCTTGGATGAAGAGACACTGGAGCTATTAAAAGATACGGTAGATGATACTGCTGATGAAAGCGGATGGGCGTTTTTAGGTGAAATAGGTAGCCTATTTAATAAAAGAAAACCAGATTTTGATGCTAGAAACTACGGTTATGAGAAAATATCACATCTTTTTAAGGCTTACAAAGAAGATTTTGAAATTGAGGAGCGTAATACGGAAAAATCAAGAATAAAAAATTACTACATCAGAAATATCATCAATAAACCCCTACAAGCAAATCCTGCTCTTACGACAGCAGCAAGCGCAACTAGTACTCAAGCTGCTCCAACAAATAATACTTCTCATCATTCAAAACCTCATGTTGCGCCCAACCAACCTATAAATCCAACAACTCAACAAGCCAAATCTATACCGCTGCCCGTACCTGCACCGACTGAACGAAATAACCTGTCGCCAAAGCAAGGAAAATCAAAAGGAAAATCCAAAAATACAAATCCTACTATAACTGCGTCCGAGGTCAATATAGCTAATCAACAGGCAAAACTTTCAATTCCTACTGTCCAACCATCTACTGAACGACCTAACACCATTCAAAAAGAAGTAAAGAAAACAAATAGTCAGACAAAAACAAACTTACCTTCACAAACTGAGGATTTAGGAACACAAACAGCAAGTGCTAGTACCCCTACAACGACAGGAAAAGGACATGTGACAGAGGTGGATCATGCAATTATTCCTTCAAAAGGAAATCAAATTACAGCAGAAGATGTGACTAAAAATCAAATTAGAATCACGAAGGATCTAAAACCTTTATTTCCAAATAAGACTAAAAAGATTAGAATACTGATTAAAAATGAATACGAGTGTGCTTTTTCTTACAGAAGAGATCGTTCTCATGTCCTCAGTTTGGGACAACATGCTGCGGAAGAACTTGAACTTGAAGCTGGCACAAAGATTAAATTGGTAAAATTGGGAGATAACTCCTATCAGTTAGAGAAAATAAGCAAAGAAAGTAACTAAAATTATTATAAGCTTTGTAATTTTATTAATGCAATATCACAAAATAACGATAAGTTTATTTCTTGGCACAACATTTGAAATAACTTTTATTCATAATTTAGATTAATAATTGGTTAGAAAATGCCTGAAGTTCCCAGCTTTAGGCATTTTCATTATGACAACATGCCCAACATATCAATAAAGATATACAGCTTATTATTCGATATAACTTAGAGAAATAATTACCATAATTTTTAAAATTAAAAATCCTCGAAATAAGGTATGTATTCATTTACCAAGACCAGACAAAGTAAATCAATCTCGCTTTTTGATTGTTATATCGTATATCGGAAATATTATGGATAATCAACCTCAGAAAAAAACAAGTGACCATTTGGCCAATGAACGTACATTCTTAGCATGGATACGCACGAGTATCGGAATCATGGGATTTGGGTTTGTAGTCGTAAAATTTTCATTATTTGTAAAACAAGTGAGCTTAATACTACATAACAACCAACATATTCTACAAAAGGGGTATTCTGGCGCAATTGGTGTCACACTGGTTGCACTTGGAGCTATGACAGCACTGTTTGCTTACCTCAATTATAAAAAAATAGAAAAAGAGATCGATGCCGATACGTATGGAAGCTCCAATCCGCTTATCATGCTGTCTACTTTTGGGCTTATATTCGTCAGCGCATTATTGATATGGTACCTCATAGATAGTATTTAAAAAAGTTTTATCTATCTAAAATAGATAGGATCTACACCTCGGTCCGCAATGTTTGTTTTTTTAAAAAAAGTGTAACGAAAGGAGTTCCACTTGTACTTACTAATTAAAACAACAAAAAAGGAATGTATTTTTAAGCATTAAACGTTGAAAATGCTGTCCAGACCACTAAAATTTTTGCAATAATATAAGATGTAAGATGTTAGTAGATTATTCAAGTGAAAAAACATTTCTGAATCTGATGGAGGTTCACAAAGGTATCCTACATAAGGTAGCTCGTCTCTATATGGACAGCCCAGAAGACCGAGAAGACTTACAGCAGGAAATCATAATTCAATTATGGAAATCTTACCAAAACTTTAAAGGAGATAGTGCTTTTTCTTCTTGGATGTATCGAGTAGCGATTAATACAGCTATTTCTTACTTTAAAAAGGAAAAGCGCAGAAGTGATATTTATGATTATGCAAGTGCTAAAGAACCAGAAAATGAAGCCTACAACCCAGAAAAGGATCGACAACTCGAGGTATTCTATCAGGCTGTACAGCAGTTAAATCCCGTAGAAAAGGCTTTGATATTTTACTTTATGGAAGGACTTTCGCATCATGAAACGGGATTTCAGCTAGGAATAAGTGAAGGAAATGTACGCGTAAAACTCAATAGAACTAAAGAAAAATTACAACAAATCATAAAAAAACAGGTTATGAATCTTGATAAATTAAAATCGGCGTGGAATACTGAAAACACGGACGATGTCCATATTCCAGCACAAATAAAACAATTGAGACAAGCTAAACATCCTTTAGATAAACTCAAGCAAAATATGAAGAAGGAATGGTATATACAGATTGTAGCAATCCTATTTTTGGGATTTTTCCCACCACTGTTTCATATCCATCCTTCATTGCATGTTATCTATTATGCTTCTTATGCCTTATTAGTTGTTATTTCAGCATATTATTTGAACTTATTCCGATTATTTTATAATAGGATTAACCATTACACTGCTGATACAAAAGATAGCTTGACCGAAATATATTACGATTTTAAATTAAATATAGAGCGCTATCACGCTTTTGGTTTTCTTCTACTCCCTACAGCGCTGATTGCTATAGCTTTATATGTATACAGTACTTTATTGGAAAAAGGAAAAGATTTTTCGTCCATCTCTCCTCAATTCAAAGTAACACTTATTATTCTTACGCTGGTGGTCAGTTTAAGTTTTATCTTATCTATACTGGCGTGGACACGGTATTTTTATGGCCCATATGTCAACCAATTGAAAAAAGTATTGGATGAGCTAAAAGCTGAAGAACTGAAGGACGGCCAAACCGCTAAAAAAAAAGATGACCTAACTAGAGAAGAATAAGATATAGCATCAATTATTATAAAAAAAGCATTTGTGGTTTTTCTCACAAATGCTTTTTCATATATATATCTTTACATGGGATAACTAATCAAATCAATTGCTTTAGGGCAATTTCATATGCTTTGGATGATAGATGTGTTTTGGAATCGGATACTGCTCTTATTTGATCGATCGCTTGTCCGATAATACGCGATACATCTGAGAATAATGCATCATCACTGATCTCTACATTGGGCTGCATCAGATATGCAAAAACACGTGCCATACCACAATTTGCTATAAAATCGGGAATGACGGATACCTGCGTATCGGCATATTCCATCACGGGTCCATAAAAAATTTCACGATCTGAAAAAGGAACATTGGCTCCTGAAGCAATCAGTTCAAGTCCATGCGCGACCAATTCACTGACCTGTTCTTTAGAAACCAGCCGTGAAGCGGCAGCAGGAATAAAAATAGCTGCGCCCATATGCCAGATCTGCTGGTTCACTTCTTCAAAAGAAAGTAATTCAGGGCTATACAATTCGTTTCCTTTACGATTGAGAAACAAGGTCGTGATTTCTGCTTCGGTAAAACCTAGAGGATTAATCAATCCGCCAGCACGGTCAATAATTCCGACAATCTTTACCCCTATCTTACTGAGATAAAATGCTGCTGCTGCTGCAACATTTCCCCAACCTTGAATGATTGCACTCTTACCCGCACAATTACTCTCATAGCATCTGTAAAAATGTTTAACAGCTTCTGCCACGCCATAGCCTGTAATCATATCCGCTATCTTATATTTTCTTTTCATATCAGGACTATATGCTGGGTCTTCTAAAACTTTAGAAACGCCATACCTAAGTTGACCGATCTGATGGATGCGTTCATTTTCACGCACCTTGAAATGACCATTCAACACACCTTCTTGGGGATGCCAGAGACCATATTGTTCTGTTAACGGAATGACGTCGTGAATTTCATCGACATTGAGATCACCGCCTGTACCGTAGTAATTTTTAAGCAAAGGAGTGACAACTTTAAACCACCTATCCAATACACCTATTTTTCTCGGATCAGATGGATCAAAATTAATTCCTGATTTGGCTCCTCCTATAGGAGGTCCCGAAACGGTAAACTTCACCTCCATGGTCTTGGCTAATGATTCTACTTCGTTCTTATCCAATCCCAACCGCATCCTTGTACCTCCTCCAGCTGCTCCACCACGCAACGAATTAATAACAACCCATCCTTCTGCCTCAGTTTCTGTATCTTTCCATTCAAAAATGATCTCAGGTCTTTTTTGTTCAAAAGCTTGCAGAAGCTCTTTCATATTTTCCATAGTATCTACATTCTATTTTTAACTTATACAAGCTATTGGTATACTGATTATAAATTCCCTCTTTTCTCCTGTTCCCGTTCGATAGCTTCAAATAAAGCTTTAAAATTACCTGCACCAAAGCTTTGAGCTCCTTTGCGTTGTATAATTTCAAAGAATAACGTGGGACGATCTTCTACTGGTTTTGTGAAGATCTGTAAAAGGTAACCCTCATCGTCACGATCAACTAAAATACCGAGATCTTGAATAATTTTTATTTCTTCATCAATCTGACCTACTCGTTCGGGTAACATGTCGTAATAGGCTTCTGGCGGCGCACCTAAAAACTCTACACCGCGAGCTTTCAAGGCTTTAACTGTCTTTACAATATCATGTGTTGCCAAAGCAGCATGCTGTACACCCTCTCCTTCATAAAATTCGAGGTACTCTTCGATCTGGGATTTCTTCTGCCCCTCTGCTGGTTCATTGATTGGAAATTTAACATAACCATTCCCATTGCTCATCACCTTACTCATTAATGCCGAATACTCCGTATTGATCTGCTTATCATCAAAAGAAAGCACATTAACAAATCCCATAACGCGCTGGTACCAATCTACTGTTTCATTCATTTTGTTCCAACCCACATTACCAACACAATGATCAATATATAATAACCCAACTTCATCGGGTTGATAGTCACTGCTCCATGCTTGATATCCGGGCAAGAACACACCATTATAATGCTTACGTTCGACAAAGAGGTGTACTGTTTCGCCATAGGTATATATCCCCGAAGTAACTGCTTCACCATATTCATCAGTGAGTACCTTCGGTTCTTGATACACACGAGCTCCTCTTTTAGTGGTTTCTTCAAAAGCTTTAGTCGCATCATCTACCCAAAGGGCAAGAATCTTGACTCCATCACCATGCTGTTTCACATGTTCTGATATCGGATGATCCGATCGTAGAGCAGTAGTCAATACCAACCGGATCTTACCTTGTCTCAATACATAGGAAGCTCGATCTCGGATTCCTGTTTCTGGTCCAGCATAAGCTTCGGACTGAAATCCAAAAGCTGTTTTATAAAAGTGAGCTGCTTGCTTGGCATTGCCCACATAAAATTCAATATAATCTGTGCCATTGATGGGCAGAAAATCTTGCGCTAAAGCTATTTTCTCAGCAAAAGTCTGTTTCATTATCTTATATTTTCAAGAGTATATTTAATATTATTCACTCAACCACGATTTGTAATAATCTGGATCTTCAATGGCTAGTGCTTCTTCTGTCAACATTAATGGTCTAAATGGGTCAATCATAACCGCCAATTCATCGGTCTGCTTCTGTCCGATACTTTTCTCCACGGTACCTGGATGTGGGCCGTGGGGAATGCCACCAGGATGTAACGTTATCTGCCCACGTTCTACACTTTTGCGGCTCATAAAATCGCCATCAACATAATATAAGACTTCATCAGAATCTACATTACTATGGCTGTAAGGGGCGGGAATGGACTCTGGATGATAATCATACAGACGAGGACAAAAGCTACACACAACAAAAGTATCGGTCTCAAAAGTTTGGTGTACAGGTGGTGGTTGATGCAGTTTTCCTGTGATAGGCATAAAATCGTGAATAGAGAATGCCCATGGATAATGATAACCATCCCAACCAATGAAATCAAAAGGATGACTACCATAAATATAGGGATAGATCAATCCTTGTTTTTTAATTTTAACTTCAAATTCTCCGATTTCATCAATAGTTTCTAATGCAGCAGGCCTTCTGATATCCCTTTCATAAAAAGGAGCGTGCTCCATCAATTGCCCAAATTCATTACGATAACGTTTGGGAGTACGAATTGGGGAAAATGATTCGATGATAAACAAGCGATTGTCAGGATGATCAAAATGAATCTGATAAATCACTCCTCTAGGAATAACAATATAGTCGCCATAAGCAAAAGGAATTTGCCCATATCCTGTTTTGATGATACCTGAGCCTTCATGAATAAAGATGATCTCGTCAGCTTGACTATTCTTATAAAAATAATTGGTCATTGATGTCTGAGGTGCAGCGAGTGAAATATGGAGATCATCATTGACCAGAACGGGAATACGACTTTCTAAGTAATCGTCTTTTTTTTGTACCGCAAAACCTTTTAAGCTCGTGTGCTTGAGATGCTTGCTACGCGCTATTTTTGGGGAAACATCATAGGCTTCTCCAATCTGTTTGACCAGTGTTGGCGGATGGCAGTGATAAACTAATGAATAAGTACTCGAAAAACCATGTGTAGAAACCAATTCTTCGGAGTAGAGTGCACCATTAGGCTTCCGAAATACGGTATGTCTTTTAGGAGGAACTTTTCCCAATTGATGATAAAGTGGCATAAGTAACTAAATTAAAAAAGTGAAATGATATATGCTGCGGCAAGGGTTAAACAAGTAACTCTAGCACAAATAAATAACGAAGAGGGAAGATTATTTAATATTGAGCAAACACCACATCAGCGATCAATGCCTTCAAGAAAGCACTCATTCCTAAAATGACTCTCTTATTTATGAGTCTACTGGTGTTCATAATTGGATTTTTTATTTAATCAAATATAATATTTTATTTTTTAATATTTCAAATTAAATATATAAAATGATTAGCGAACTTCCTATATTTAACCCAATTGCGTTGCAGAGGACATGCGACTATAATCTTTTTTATTGCATTTAAGAGCATAAAGAACAGAAACCAATTTTAATATTATATACATCAGATTATGAAACTCATTACCTGTATTCTGGGAGAAAACGAGTGTTTGGCTTTTTTAATTGGCACACATATCTATCCTTGTGACAAGGTCGACAAATCCTTGCCGAATACCATGGATCGCTATTTACTTACAGACCATACGGTAAAGACAACTATGCGTGAGGCATACCTTTCACTTTGCACTGCAACTACTAATAGCACACCGTATACGATTGATAATACCATTATAAATGCACCTGTACCTCGTCCGGGTTCACTGCGTGATGCCTATGCCTTTCGTCAGCATGTTTACACCTCTCGTCGCAATCGTGGACTAGAAATGATTGCCGAGTTTGACCAATTTCCTGTCTTTTATTTTTCAAATCATAGAGCTATCTGTGGACCTGGAGCAGTGGCTTGCATGCCTAAACATTTTGATAAACTTGATTTTGAACTGGAAGTTGCTATTGTCATACAGAAGCAGGGGCGGAATATACCCGCTTCGGAAGCTGATGACTATATAGCTGGTTATATGATTATGAACGACATCAGTGCTCGAACACTTCAGATGGAAGAGATGAAGCTCAATTTGGGACCAGCCAAAGGAAAAGATTTTGCGACGGTCATAGGACCGTGCCTAGTAACAGCCGATGAATTGGAAAAATATAGAGTAGATCCTCCTAAAGGCCATGTTGGCGCCACTTATAATCTTGAAATGTCGTGCTCGGTAAATGGAAAACTGGTCTCCATGGGTAATCTTCGAGATATGGACTGGACGTTTGCCGAAATCATTGAACGCATTTCTTATGGTGTGGATATATTTCCGGGAGATGTAATTGGCTCAGGAACTGTAGGTACTGGCTGTTTCTTAGAGCTCAATGGAACTGGAAAATTAAATGATCCAGATTACAAAGAACAATGGTTGACAGAGGGTGATGAGATCACCATGAACGTAACTGGTCTTGGTCAGCTGGAGAATCACATTGTGCGAATAAATAATTAAGAATAATAAATTTAAATTAGCAATATAGCTTATGAAACCAGAAAAAACAACAGTAATAGATCCTGTAGCACAACAAGCTATCTTTGATGATCTCATCAAATATGCTGTAGCACCGCGTCCTATCTGTTTTGCCAGCACGATAGATGCTGCAGGTGAGGTCAACTTGAGCCCCTTCAGTTATTTTAATTTCATGTCTCAGCAACCACCTATATGTGTTTTTTCTCCCTTATTAAGGATGCGAGATGGATCAACAAAACATACATTAGATAATATCGAAGAGGTACCAGAAGTAGTGATCAATATTGTAAATTATGCTATGGTACAGCAACAATCACTCGCGAGTACTGAATATGGAAAAGGTATAAATGAATTTGAAAAATCGGGTTTCACAGCAATTGCATCGGAACTGATCAAACCGCCTCGTGTTGCAGAATCACCCATACAGTTGGAATGTAAAGTTAAAGAAATCATCAGTCTTGGAGATGGCCCTGGAGGTGGCAATATGGTTATTGCAGAAGTTGTTAGAATGCATATTCACAAAACTTTATTGGATGATGACCATCAGATCACACAAGAGTCCCTCGATCTTGTTGCTCGCTTAGGTGGTAACTGGTACTGTCGCGTCACCAAAGAATCTTTATTTGAGGTTCCAAAACCCCTGAGAAATCTAGGAATTGGAGTTGATGCACTTCCTGAACATATTCGCTTTTCGGAAATCCTAACAGGTAATCATTTGGGAAGATTAGCTAATGTAGAGCAATTACCTGTATTGACTGATGAAAACAGATTAAGTTTAGATCCAAATGTAAAAGCGATATGGGATCAATCGCAAGAGCAGCTACCATTAAGACGGAAACTTCTCCAGATGTATGCCGCTAAGCTATTGGATGAAGGTAAGTTGTCTCTCGCTTGGCAGGTTCTTTTATTGGAGATCGAATAAATAAGATTTTTTTAACTAAAGTTGCCCATCGATATGGTTCAAGTTGAACCATATCGGTGGGCAACTAATTTTTTTTAAAATAACCACTATTTTCCTGCTTCAATACGTTTTTGAACTTCATTCCAGTCATATATATGAAATACTTTACCATTACTCATGGCTACTAACATACCATTTGGAAATTCAGGACCTAGATTGACATGCGTTGCATCTGCACCGTCGCACTCTACAGCAGCAACGGGAATGTCTGCCAATAATTTGTAAGCGTGGAGATTGGAAGCTTCACCTTCTCTTGGATAAACTAAAAAAGAATTATTCTGTTGATTAGAAACTAGAATATAACCTGTTTTCTCCCCTGTTTTATAAATAGCAATACCTTCATGATCACGTTTAGCTTCTCCTTTAGCAAAGAGAGCTAATTCTTTATTATTATTTAGAGCGGGATCAGCAAAATACTTGCGCACTCCTACTGTTTCATCTGAATAATACACATAACCTAACTCATTGTCTACAGCAATCGCTTCGATTTCCTTTGCTCCGCTATAAGCACCAAACTTGCGTACAACTTCTGCCTGAATAGTGCCATCAGGTTTTCCACTTAACTTATACTGCCATAAATAACTGTCTGAAAATCCAGTTTTTCTACCAACAATAGCATAGATTTCATTCGTTAAAGAGTCGATCTTTTTGGTATATACTGCTATCCCCATACCATCTCGTTCATCTTCTCCTTTTTCACCGACAAACACCTCTATACCACCTCCATCTACTGGTTTCAGATCTGGAAGACTATATATTCTTATTTTATGAGATTTACGTTCGGTGGTAATAGCTATATCTATTTTTTTACCATTGATCATGATACCGTAAGCGATATCTACATTATTAGGGCGTTGCAATCCCGTTACTTTATTGACAATCTTTCCTTTTAGATCATACAGATATAAACCACCATTTATTTCTTTGTCTGTACCTACGATCAAACTTTTGCTAGGGTCTCGTGGGTTAATCCAAATTGCGGGATCATCAGTATCGTATTCGGTCTGCTCAGTCACTACTGTCGGTCTCAGTGCATTGGATGCCACTGGGGCAAGCTGATCACTACATGACACCGTTAATGTCAACGCTAATAATCCGTATAAAATAGATATTGATTTCATTTTGCTTACGTTATAAGATATAATTATTTTGATTTAATCGTGATACTCTTTAATAATTTGGCGTTACCAGTTTTGGCTTGAATGGCTTGTATAAGCATAGTCTCTCCTACTATCGTAAATGCCATAAAACCTGGTTCTGCAGCTGCAAAAATCGTACCTTCACGCTCTCCTGTAGGTCTCACTTCACTTCCTGCCCCTGTCAGAAACTGCGTCGTAAAGCGATTTTTGGGACGAATGACCTGAAGGTCGTGCTCGTGTCCACATATGTAAGCCTGCACGCCATATTGATCAAAAAGAGTTGCAAATTTTGCTTCAAAAGACTTGGTATCTTTATTATCTTTTCGCTTACCACCACTATATAAAGGATGATGTCCTACTACGACCTTCCATTTGATAGCTGGATCGGTATCGGATAAAGTTTCAATTAACCACTTTTTTTGAGCAACTGTATCTTGTTGTGCTAAATCTGGATACTTACCATCATTATGATGATAACTTTCAATAAAAGGATTGGTATCCATAAACACCATCAATAGTGTACTACCATCCTCCAACTTGAATTTTTTCTTAAAATAAGGACTTGGCATATTCCATCTACGGCTAATCTGAGTGTAGTCAATCTGCGCACTGATATTTCCTCTATAATCATGATTGCCTAAAATAACATACCAATCCTGATATAGATTGGGATGTGTATAAATCTCTTCAAAAGAAGATTTCCAATGTTGATCTTGTGTACTTGCTACTCCAGAAGGGTAAAAATTATCGCCTACCGATACTATAAACTCAGCATCCAGAGTAATCGCAGTCCGCCCTAATTCTGCTGCCACATCTTTTTGATAATATTCGCCAACACGTCCAAAATCTCCTAATGCTAAGAAGGTAAATCCATCCTTTAGCCATGTGAGCTCAGGTGTGAACCCACCTTTATATCCAGATTGTCTTTCTTCTTGCTGTAGCACGGTTTGTGCAAAGATTTTTTGCAGCACCAACACTGTAAAAATGGTTAAGAATAATCTTTTTTTCATCAATTTTAATATATGTATATATTTTTGTTTTACTGAACTTCTATTAGTTCAGTTTGTTGATTTCGCTTTTGTACTGACAGATATTGGTTGCAGATGATCTTTAAAATTTTTAATTCATGAAATTAAATAAGATCCTAATAAACTCATTAACGTAGACATACTTCAAGAAATTGAAATGGTCTTATCGAATTTTGTTAAAAATCCTGCATTGCGATCATGCGCCATGCAGGATGATATCTTTTAGATCATGCTTAACTTATAAGTCAAATTTAAGTCCTAAATTATAACGAGCTTGGTAATATTCCATTTGACTCGTACGGGATGAAATGCCTTGATAATAACGCAAAGGTTGATTTGTGAGGTTATTGGCTTCGGCAAATATGCGTAGCTTCTTTGTTATTTTGAATGCTGCATTGGCATCTACAAAAAGTTGCTTCCCGTAAAATAAGTCCTCAAAATCACTCCCACCTAATCCATCAATGTAACCTGCAGTATAATTGAGCGATACTCGAGATGAAAATCTATTGTTTTCCCAAGATAATGATCCGTTAAACATATGTGGTGCAGTACCGGGCAACTTCACATCAGTGCGCTCCTCTCCGTCTTCATTGGTGATACCTTTAGCTTTTGAATTGGTGTGCGTATAATTGACATATACACCGAACCCTTTTAAAAATGCGCCTGGTAAGAAATCTAATTGACGTTGAAATGCGATTTCAAATCCATATACATCAACATTGTCGCCATTACGTTGTTGCACAAACTTCCAGTTTTGATCATGTGGAATTGGATTTTTCTGTCCCGGAAAATTTGATGAAAATTTGTCATTTGTAAATTGCTTGTCAACATAAGTGTAGATGAAATCATTTAAATTTTTATAAAATAGACCAGCAGATATCAAACCAATAGATTTGTAATATTTTTCAGCCATTAAATCAAAATTATAGGAGAAGGTCGCTTTCAAACTTGGATTACCCGCAAAAATTTCTGCATCTTCAGATAATGCACTTACATAAGGTGCTAAAGCATAATAATTGGGTCTAGCTAAAGCAGTGGTAAATGCAGTACGTAAAATGAATGAATCATCTACGTTATATTTGAAAGATAGACTTGGAAGTACATTGGTGTAATCATTTTTATGCTGAACACTCCCTTCTAAATCTTCCTCATCTACCACATAATTACCGGTATAATCGATTTTTGTATGTTCTACTCGAGCACCTACAATCATAGCTAATTTTGTACTGATATCTTGATCCCATCGCACATAGCCAGCAAAAATCTTCTCTTTCGCATTATAATTTTGAGTCAGATATTCACTTGGCTTGGCTTTTTCCTTAAAAAGAGCGGCATTTTTAAGGTCAAAGTCTCCCAAGTATTCACGGTTTACAAAATATCCTGGTACATATTTACTTCCTGCTTGATAATCTTCTCCCGAATAGAAGTTATTGGGTACAGCATCCAGCTTGCCAAGCGCATTGATGGGTGTATACTCATAAAAGATATTATCACGAGACTTGTCTTTCAGACGCATGCGAAGTCCTGTCCTGATACGACCTTTCTGATCTTTGATCATCGTAAGAGGAAAACGAATATTAAGTTTTGCCCCAAATTCACTTTCTTCTGTATAATTATCATTTTCAGAGATTGTACCAAGTTTAAAGTTTTCGGGCACATCTCCTGCAGAGGTCACTAAAGGAAATCGGCTGTTAGATAAGTCTTCTGTAATTAATACATCTTTTGCACGAAAGTCTATATAGCGTTCATGTGGTCTATCTTCACTTGCCGTTGCATAGTTTGCCGACCAATCAAGTGCGACTTTTGGATTTAATAGGTGTTCACCACCGATTGAATAATTCTGCACTTTTTGGGTTTCGAGGCGACTATTTTTATTTTTATTATCGTCTATGCCCCCTTTTGTTTCCCTGCGGATATTACCCTTATATCCTGTAATATTTTCTTGAGCATCATAAATAGCTTCGATATCACGGTATCGCACACGATAACGGTTCTCGCGATCATCACGCCAATTATACATACCATTGGCATATAACATATGCTTATCATTAATCTTATAATCAAATGCTAATGCAGTGCTTCTGCGAATGCGTTGAACATCGTATTTACGAATATCCATTTCTTTCATAAATACCTGATCTTTCTTTCCTTGAGTCCAAACTCCTTCGACATTATCAGATCCGAAGCGATTATTATTGTAAGACCCACTCAAGACGATTCCAAATTTATTACTTGAGAAACGATTACCATATACCAAACCAGCTGTATAATTTCCTTTTTCACGAATAGGACCATACCCTCCAGCTGCTGTTGCGGATAATCGTTGCCCATTTGGCGAAGCTCGTGTAATTAGATTTACTGATCCGCCAATCGCATCTGCATCCATATCTGGTGTCAAGGTTTTATTCACTTCAATAGTAGAAATCATATCCGATGGAATTAGATCCATCTGTACATTACGATTATCTCCTTCTGCAGAAGGGATACGGTCTCCGTTTAAGGTGACTGAATTAAGATGTGGAGCTAAACCTCTGATGATAATATTGCGAGCCTCTCCTTGATCATTCTGCATGGTAATCCCTGGAACACGCTTCAAAGCATCGCCAATATTTGCATCTGGGAATCGGCCAACTTGATCTGAAGAAATGATATTAGTAATGTTTTGATTGTTTTTCTGTTGATTCAATGCTTTAGCTTGCCCCCGAGCCATATCTCCAAGAACAACTGCTTCCGCTAGCGATAAAGAAGAGGATGAAAGTTGAATCGTTATATAATTTTTTTGGCCATTTTTTACTACTATATTTTTCCGGATTGGCTGATAACCAATGTAAACCACAGAAACAGTGTAATTACCTGTCGGTAAGTTCAAAAATTCAAAGTGACCATTTTGATCCGATACAGTATAACGATTGCCTTCAAGCAGTTTTATGGTTGCTCCTGGCAAGGATAGATTGTCCGTATCATCCATTACTTTGCCCGTTAATAACGTAGACTGTGCATAGGTGCTCACAGTAACGATCAACAAAATCATCGTGTAAAAAATTCTCATAGTTTGCGTTATTTATAATGTCGCAAAACTATAAGTCTGACATGATGATAATGCTAATCTAATGTTACATAATCGTTAATATATTAAAAAAACAATTAAGTTCCATACTACTTAACAAAACAGTTTTAAAGTTTGAAAGTATATTCATAGTGATATACTTTCAAACTTTAAAGCTAACCACTAAAGAAAGCTAAGGGTTATTTACTAAGAAGCAATGCTATTTGATTATTTTTAGCTAATTGTATGCCATCCAAAATTAATTTTCTCAAGTGCTTATGATGACTGATAATTTCTTGAAGTCGATTTTCGATTTGCTTTGCTAAGTGTTCATGTTGATCATGTACAGCCAATTCTAATGTTTCGACATAGGCTAACCAGTCCATTGAAAAATTTTGCGCAATCATTTCATAGATTTCTGTTAATGAAATTTGCGATTCTCCTTTTCTACGTTGACGAATTAAACTATATAATTTATTTTTAGCTTTTCCAACTTCATCCTGCTCTTGAACAATTGTTTTATTTGCAGATACGGAGACTCCTTGCTCATAGGCTTCTTTATCTGCTGCACCACAGAAAACAGAGACAATATGCTCACCTACTGCCATATCATAAGTTCCCCACTCGGGATCAAATAAGATCTGACAAGACCGACTATCGATAACCTGACAAGGTGCCAAAGTAATCAATTGAATTTTGTTATCTTGCTTCACTATGGAACGAACTATTCCCCTTACCTCAATACCAGATTCGAATAGGAATATACTCTCCTTATCTATCTCAATACCATAACGGTTCATATCAGATTCATCGAAATCTTCAAATGCTTTATCAGATCCCGATAAACGCCCAACTGGGGAACTAAATCCATCAGCATGGTATGACTTGCCATGCCCCATGAGTTGTTTATCTTGATATGCCAGTGCGGTAGGTCCTACTGTTTTGATATATGCGATGGTTTCATCGACGATACCTGGTTGAAATAGACCAGATATTTGTAAGCCTGAGGTATATACAATTGTACACAGGTTTTTGCAGGCAATAGCTTTTTCTAATCCTAATTTTCCTCCTATACGAAATGACATGGTATTTGCAAATTGATCTAATACTTCACGTAATTGATTGAAATCTGAAGTAACAAATAATTGAGGTTGCGGCTTAGTGATATCATAAGAGTAGTCTAATGCCTTGAGAGTATAAGGTAATTTGGGAATCTCTTTACGCATACATGATGCGCTTTCACCAATGGACGACAGCAATCCTGCACCATAAATTTTGGGATCGTCAACAGTCCCAATTAATCCATATTCGACAGTCCACCAATGTAGTCTACTAAGCAATGCCATCTCGGAAGGCTCCCCCATATTGGACTGTATATCAACTAGTTTTCTCTCAGCCGTTTCAATTTGCTTGATAGTGGCACTGCTACTTTCTTTGAGAATAGATAAATGCCTAATGGCCTCATACAATTCGAAATCCTTTTCTGAAAACATCGCTTTTGTACCGATTTCTCCAAAATATTGCAAGTATGCGGCATATTCAGGTTCTCCAATAATTGGAGCATGCCCCGATGACTCATGGATAATATCTGGTGCTGGTGTGTATTCAATATGTTCAATCTGACGTATATCTGCTGCCACAACGAGTACCCGATACGCTTGAAATTCCATAAAGGCCGCTGGGGGTATAAATCCATCAACGGTTGCGGCTCCCCATCCTATCTTTTTGAGGCTATCATTCATAGCTTGCAAATTTGGGATTTCCTCAATAGTCAATCCTGCTTTACGAAGCCCGGGAATATAGGGATAATAGGCAATATCTCGGAGATAGGCATAGTTTTGTCGCATGACATATCGCCATACTGCTTGATCAATCGCTGTGTAACGCTGATAGTGCTGTGGCACGATATAACGTTTTAAATGTTGAGGTAGTTGATTTAATACTGGGTTACCGTAAGTTTCCATTTGCATATTAAGCTATATACAAATTTAACTTATTTTCTCACACCTAAGCACTAGCATATGAAACAGTTACAGCATTACCACATTTTCAATACAGTAATAATAATAATCAATAGAAGTATTTTTTATTTTTTTTACAAACTTATTCAATCTCTCTTAGCAATCATTTAAAAAAAATGCACACTGTTGTTGATTTTTGTAAAAAATAAATAATTTCCAATTCTCATTGAGCATATCATTTTAATACCTACTATAATTTGGTCAAGATCATAAAATAATATATATCAGCAGGTTTACTAGTGGCTAGCAATAATAGTATTTGAAATCTTTATGAATATCAGTCTAGAAATACTGAAAACTAGATTAAGCTCAAGATCAAAAGATCAAATATAAAAATACACTCCTTGATGCAGTAAATTTATTCATTTGAAAAAGACGGCTATCTATCACGATATGCTTCTTTTCTAATGGCATAAAGTACATTGATACGATTGGGTTCACCATGATATGCTACTTCTTCCAATCTGACTTTTTTTGCTCCTAATTTTTCCATTGCTTTTTTAGACCGCTCGTTAGTATTTCCAACATGGAAATAAACGATATCAACGTGATCGAACACATAATCAAGCATCATTTTTTTTACTTGAGGATTAATACCTTGACCCCATGTCTTTGTGCCATAAAATGTGTAGCCAATGAAAATCGCTTTCTCGTCTGCATTATAATTGTAAAATCGTGTACTTCCTAATATCTCATTTGAGTGTTTATCTTGTATCAAATATGCACCTTTACTGAGCAGAGCGCCTTCAAAGAAATTTTCAAATACGGACCGTTCAAATCTATTTTTATTGGGATGCTGTTCCCATACTCTAGGATCTTTAGCGACAGCATAGAGTCTTTCAAAGTCATCTTGCTGAACTGGAATTAATCTAACTTGACTATTTTCAAGCTGAATTTGAATCGAAAATGGTGTTACCATATTTATTTAGTAATGCGAATAGTTGACAACAATTTAAGCAAACTGTTTTTAATATAAAGGTGTTAAAAAATATTTTTCATAAAAATGCATAGTAAAAGTTTCAATTTAAAATATTACTGAAGAGAAAGATCATGATAACTACCTGTTTTGAAGCATGTTTTATCCGTATTACAATAATCTCATATATTTTGCAAACATCCTCTTTATCAAAATTAAATTCTAAACATTAAAATTAAGACGGTATCAATACTAGACCGTTTTGCGATTCGGTTCAAAAAAAGAGCCTCATCGTAATGATTTTGTCACAATCTTAATATTTTTCATACTGTTGTATAAATTATTCTATTTTTACACCTCCTTTACAAGTCTTTTTTGGAAGATTAATAAAGGTTATAACAATAAATAAGCGCATTGGCGATAAAATAAGATTAAACTAAAATTACAAAAGGCGGATCATACTTGAATATGATAACCATAATATATGAATACAACTCTCCCGAATAAACTTTACGCTGCAATTACCGCAATTGGAGGTTACATCCCTCAAAATAAACGAACAAATTCTGACTTAGAAAAATTATGTGATACGAATGATGAGTGGATCATCAAAAGAACAGGTATCAAAGAACGTCGCATTTTAGAAGATGAATTGGCGACTTCGGACATGGCTGTTCGTGCGATTGAAGATCTTGTTGTAAAGTATGGTAAAAATCTGGATGAAGTAGACGCTATTTTAGTCGCGACCTCCACTCCTGATATGCCGATGCCTGCAACTGCAAACATTATTGCAGAAAAGTTAGGTCTTAATCATGTTTGGGCATTTGATATTAATGCAGCGTGTTCAGGATTTTTATATGCTTTGGATATGGGCGCCTCACTTGTAGAGACAGGTCGGTACAAAAATGTACTGATTGTGGGTGCTGATAATATCAGCACGTATGTTGATATCCATGATCGATCAACGAATATTTTATTTGGAGATGGTGCTGGTGTAGTGCTTTTGCAACCTTCTACAGAAGGTGGCATCATGGATGCATATCTTCAAAGTAATGGAGATGGACGTGCATTTTTAAATATTGAAGCTGGGGGAACGCAATATCCGATCTGTTTAGCGGACAACGATACTCAAAAAAGATACCTCCGCCAAGATGGAAAAACGGTATTTAAAAAAGCAGTTCAATCCATGAGCGATGCTTGTACAAAAGTAATGGAGCGTAATCATATAACGGTTGAAGATGTAAACTGGGTGGTACCCCACCAAGCAAATCAACGCATTATTGATGCTGTAGGTAGATCATTGAATATTCCGGAGGGTCGTACTTTAAGCAATATTGAATATCTCGGTAACACCATAGCAGCTACTATCCCGTTATGTATTTGGGAAAATGTTAAATTGATGAAAACTGGAGATTTAGTAATGCTTACAGCTTTTGGAGCTGGATTTTCCTGGGGAGCAAGTATCTTACGCTGGATGATATAATAAATTATTTTAATAAGTGATGATATATAAAATTGATCCGCTATCAGGAGCTGATCAATTTTTTTTATTTTTAACTCTTACCGACCAGATCTAAGCCGATATGATGTAAAGACTAATCCTTAACAATCATGCCCCAATCTCCCTATCTGTATTTGGCTTGAACATCGTGAGTTTCACATTCAAGCTGTAGACCTGTACTTACCCATATCAATTTAACAGCTAATACTCTAGAAATAAAAACACTTTTCATTTTCCAAGATTTCCTATCAAATACTTTGAGTATCTTTTTACCTATATAAGAATATCTTTTTCATATATAGTCAAGTTCCGAAATTTGGTTATTCAACTTAATTTCAGTATCTTACAGAAATGTGATTAAAAAACTGAGATTACGCTACGTCCTCGTTCATTGATAACGACATCTCTCCTTCTATCTTTCTGGCTTTAGGCAGATCGTCTGCACTTAGCGATTCTGACTCTTCGTAGTGAGCAGCATCAACTATTTATTACATTTTTATATTCAGTATGAAACAAAACATTATGGTCAGCTACCCGAAAAAGACCTCTACTCCAGTCCATGTTCATTATATCATTACGCAACAAGGGAATTTTAAAACCATCACCTGTGCAGTACCCGCTATAGAGGAGATCCCAAGCTGGTTAGAACTACGCAAATTTGAACTTGTTGCAATGAAATATAACGGCAATTTTGAACTTCTCTTTGAGCATAGGAAGTATGAAAAAAATATGGATACGGTACTCTTTATGGATAAAGTATTTGAAAGCATTATCGCTGTTTCAAATTAATTTCCAATTGTACGATGACCTATCGTTCCAAATTCTAAAATTTAAGCTCCAAAAAAAAGATATCCCAGAGTGATTGGATGATATCTTTTTTTACGATTATACTCAAAAAAACATGCCCACCATTAATAAATGGCAGGCATGCAGCTCAAGGGCATCGATTCAAAATTATTGTGGATAAGTATTAGTAAGCCCTAAATTCACTCACGATTTCTTGACTGGTCAATTTCTTATTATAAACCTTTAATTCATCCAAAGTGGCATGTTTTAAGCTGATCTCGGACAAAGGAAAAACTAAGGTCTGCACTTTCTTATACTTAATTTCCTTACCATTATTCTTATCCTTATAAGGCATGACCACATCAAAAGGTTTCATATCCTTGATCAATTTACCGTTCACATACAATTGTGTACCGATATGATCACCTGTGATGCTTACCTGACTCCACTCCTTTATAGGTAAAGCATAATCAAAATAGTATTGATAACCATCACGTGCATATCCAAGACCTTTACCATCACTGAAAACTTTTGCATTTTTCGACACAAACAGATCTCCTGCTAAATTTGTCTCCGGTTTGATCCAGAAAGACACCGTATACTGCTCACCAATTTCAGCAATAGGTAAGATCAATTTACTGGTTTCACCTGTAAACTTAAGACCATTGTCTTTTATGCCTTTTTCAAATTGAGTGGCCGTGGTGCTGGCTTCTTTCCATTCGTTATCCATTTGATTGCGCGTTTGCGAATCAAAATTCAGGTGAACAATCACAGGATCAAGAGCCGCATAATGACCTCTCATATTTAGACCTGGAGCTTCAATGACAGATTTTTTCTTTTGATTGAAAGTAAATAAACTTGTATGTTGATCTGCTGCTCCCCACATTTTTTCAGCAAGTACCTGTATGGTCGGGAACACGCGGTTATGCACATCTTTTTCCGATATCCCATTTCCTGCGATATCATTCCACACGGCAAACATACCACCATCAACAATCGGATCACCTTTTTCAAAGGTGATATCACCAATTTTTCTTGGCTCCCAATTATTATATAGGTTGTCGGTATTGAGGTAGTCGTAATAATAACCTGCTGCCGGTACGATATACAACCAACCATCAGGTGTACTGATCTGTTGGTAACCCAATTTTTTCATCGCGATAGGATCGGCATAACCATTGTACCACATGTTTAATCGTACATCCTTAACCCGAACAGGTGTTGTTCCTTGAGCATGCGTCAAAGCACCCCAGGCACGTACTTTCTTACCATTATCCTGCACCACTTTGATCACGTAATCGGTAAATTTTCTGAATTTCTCCGATTCACTTTTTGCATACTCATCTGTGCCAATATGTACCTCTTTGCCAATAAATACCGGATTAGGGCCTTTTGTATATTCATCAAAAATATTTTTGACCACCTCATAACTTTTTGGATTATCCAGATCAAGATGATCCATTCCAAACTTACGGCTCCCTACTTCAGGAATAGCATGGCTAATTGCCAATGAATGGGCAGGTACATCGATTTCCGGAATAATAGTCACCCCATAACGAAGCGCCTTCTTTTGTAAAGCAATAAATTCAGCCTTACTGTAATGTCCATCCTTAGAGGCAAGATTTGGATAGCGTTCATTTTCTAACCGAAAACCGGCATAAGTACTATCCCAATCGTAGTTAAAATATTTATCGAAAGCATTATCGTTAAGATGAATATGAAAATTTGACATCTTGTAATAAGACATCATCTCCACGTAATCATTTAAGAAATCGATGGTAAAAAACTTACGGCCCACATCCAACATAAATCCCCGCACTTCGTATGTTGGGTAATCACGAGAGAACCCTTTCGGTATGCTTAGCTGTTTTTTATTTTGAGAGAGCAGTTGCAGTAAGGTTCTCGTACCAAATACCTTACCATTATAATTTGGAGCCTGTATGCTGAAGACATCATCAATTTTTAGCGCATACCCTTCATGTCCCAAAGCCTTATCACCTTTCGAACCAATGAAAATATCACCTGCTTTTGGTTCTCCAGTTCGCACGGGCAGATCCAGTCCGATCAACTTTTTAAGGTCCTCCTTTAAAAGCTGTGCAGCTTTTGACGATTCTTCATGTTGTTGTTCCAGCACGATCGCTGACTCAGGATGTAATTGGAATACTCCATCCACACCATACCACTCGCGCAATGAAGGAATTACGAAAGGTTGTTCCCCCACTCCTTTATCACCATATACACCTTTGATGACAATATCTTTCATCGGAATTTCACCAAAAGCCCGGTCCGATTTACGTACGATCTTATAGAGTACATTTACTTTTTTATCGATCAGAGGTTGCGATATGTGACCATTTAGGTCAATCACCACTTTATTATCCGACCCGATCAGAGAGACTTCATATCCTTTTATCTGTGGGACAATCAGCTTGTTATTCTTCAGAGTCGGTTGAGAAAAGAGGGGACTTAATTTTGTAACAGCAAGGCTATCGAGCTGTTCCTGTGCAAAAAGACCTCCAGCAATAAGCTGGAATGCCAGTATTGCATAGATTTTTTTTAATTTCATAATGATCTTATGTTCTTTAGATTTGATGTTGCTAAAGTGC
Organism: Sphingobacterium sp. MAE; assembly: GCF_056711605.1. Taxonomy (NCBI): domain Bacteria; kingdom Pseudomonadati; phylum Bacteroidota; class Sphingobacteriia; order Sphingobacteriales; family Sphingobacteriaceae; genus Sphingobacterium; species Sphingobacterium sp. MAE. The sequence continues at coordinate 3,855,744 of NZ_CM160044.1, forward strand.
GGAAAAATATTTAAAAGAGGGTGATTTACCTTATACATGTAATCTCAAATGAGATAAATGTTAAAAAATATATTCAGCTCCGGAAATTAATGTAATGATATTATAAATTTGTATTTTTGTTTAAATGCGAGATAAAAAGCTTTACATAATTGCAGGTTGCAACGGCGCTGGGAAAACTACTGCTTCTTTTACTATTTTACCTGAAATTTTAGAATGTAAAGAATTTATCAATGCTGACGAAATTGCGAAAGGTTTGTCTCCTTTTCAACCTGAAAAGGTAGCCTTTGAAGCAGGTAGAATTATGTTAAAAAGAATAGACGAATTATTTTTAGAAAATGAAAATTTTGCATTTGAAACAACGCTAGCTACAAAAAGTTATAGGAATAAAATAATTAAAGCTAAAGAGCAAGGATATCGCGTTACTTTGTTATTTTTTTGGTTACAGAGTATAGATCTTGCTAAAGAACGTGTAAGAACTAGAGTTCTAGAAGGAGGTCATCATATTGATTCAGATGTTATTGCCAGAAGATATATCAATGGCATTAAAAATCTTTTCAATATATACTTACCGATCGTCGATGGAGCTTTAATATTTGATAATTCGGAAGGAAAACATGAGCTATTAGCTGATAAAAAAACTAACCAATTATTAAACATAATAAAAGAGAATAAATTTAATCTATTAAAAAGCTATTATGAAAACGTTTGACATTCAAGAAGAAGAGAAAATCAAAATCCTCAAAGGGCTCGAAAAAGTATATGAAAAACTGATCGAATTCAAGAAAAGCAAAAATAGTGAATTAGTGGTATTACGAAACAATAAAATCATGAAAATAAAGCCCAGAAGAGCTAGAAAATCTGATTCAAAATAAAGCAGTCTAGCGATCTTCGGATCAGGACATAAAAATGTCAGTAAAGCGCATTTCTCCGTTTTACTGACAAATATTTAAATCACTTCTTCTTTACAATCCTTCCTAGTAATTTACTCGTCATAAAACTAACAACCGCTCCTACCACGGCCATCAAAGCTGTTTGTAACAAATCATTGAAGGTAAGGCTTAGCCATAAGGAACAAAGTGTCCCCCCAAAAGCACCCAACCGGATATCATTCCATTTCATCAGGCACCTCCTTTTCTTTATGTGACACGATCTGCTCTGGTGGCGGTGACTCATCCTCTGCTTTTTTATCTTTATCATCCAGTACCGTTTCCACTACACCAAGTCCAAGAGCAATGTACTTGATAATATTTAAAGCTTTTCCCGGCAATTTAATTGGCGCCATAAGCACTACCTGGAGTGCCTGCCCGATTTTATTGATTATTTTTTTCATTTGTATAAAAGTTAAAAGGTTAGTAAATAATTAGAAGGTTATGTAGTTAGTAGGTTGGTAAGAAAGTTATAAGTTGAGAGCGTTAGTAGGTTAAATAGTATTCCCCGTCTCCCCATTAATTGTTACTCCGTCACTACTCTACTCATTACGTTACTCCTTTACTAGTCATTTCTTTACTTGTTACTATGTTACTTCGATAAACACTTCCCCTAATACCATTAATTCCACCAGCAAGGCATACAATTTCTTATACGCCGTAACGGACTGTTCCAAGCGATAGTCTCCTTTTTCAAAGACATACTTTGTGCCTACGAGCAGGCAGCCCGCAGTATGTTTATGCGTATTACCGATGTGGACATAGACATAACTAAAACCAGGAATATCCTGGATCTCGATCATGCCCCGATGCATCTGAGGATAGCGGTCATAGTAGTTACCATTCATCCCTCCATCACGGTTGAAACCAAGCTTATATCTTCCAGCGGGAATACAGGTACTTCCCGGGATCTTCTTCTCACGAGGGATATCCTCCAGACCATAGCAGATAAACTGATTGTTCAGATAGATTTCAGACAGGGTACTGTTCTTCCCCTTTCTGATACGGATGACTTTTAATCCAGATTTCATTGTTATCCTTTAATTCAAAATAAATTCACCCAAGTACTGGCTACTGGACGTGATCAAACCATCACGATGAATATTGAATATCCAGCCAACTATAGTTTTGCCCGTATAACTATCCGGCAAAGTAATTTCCATAGTTGCATCAATCCTGGTCATACCTTCATAAGCAAAAAACAGATGATCCGCTGGATCGTATAAAACCACAAAGACTTGATCATCATCAAATGCATTAAATCTATTGCCTACTGGATCCCAATTCACATTCAACACTTTGGGAAATACCTCTAAGACCTCCAATCCCATCAATGTTGCTAGACTACCACTTGCTATCTGTACAGCGGCATAGTTAATCGTATAATTAGGATAAGTACCTAAGATTGCATTTTTAATAAAGTGCTGAAAAGCCACATTATACCCAGTTTTCCCTTTCTGTTTACTGTCGGAATAACCTAGCATCAGCACATCCTTAATCGATTTGAGAAAACTGGTCGTCATTCCAAATTTAATCCGTTGTGCCATTTGACCCTCACTGGCTGCTTTTGAACTGCGTTTTGGAAGCGAGCGAACATAGTCTATACCTCGCCAGGACGAACCTACGACGCTGCCCACTTTACCCTGGTACGATCCGTGTATTCCTTTAATAAATCTTGCCATAATATTAATTTTTTAAACTGTTAAACCTTATATGTGGCGCTGCAGACGACCACGGATATCGATATCATATAGCTAAAGTAAAGACAGCCTGTAGCGAAAGACGAGTAATGGCGTCATTTGACGCCATTTGACTGGAAATGCCGATTTTGGCGACATAAAAATGAAAGAATTGAATACCTTTATTTCAGATTTTATGAAGTAAAGCTATTGACTAAACAGTGACCAGGTGGCGTATTTCAAAACAGCTGGATCGCTCAAATACAGAAGTTTTTTCGGTCAAAATTGGCCTATTGCAAGCAACTATAAGTGCTACGCAAAAAGCATGATGATATAAAGTGGCCATGAGAGAGCAGAAAAACAGCCATAAATAAACAGAGAAATAGCAAACCAAGAGCAAGCCAATAGCCTATCAGTCCCAAAGAAAAGGTAAACAACCAGCAAAGAATAACCAATAAAGCATGCAACAATAAGGAATAAAACACCAATAAAAAGGCTATCAAACAGCAATAAAACAGTAAAGAATAAGCAAGCAAAGGGCACACAATAAGCAAATTAAAAAAGGTCAATCCCGTTCCGAATCGACCTTTCATTTCCAACAGCTAGACCAGCCCCCTATTTACACTCCGCTTGATCGCTTCGCGCAGATCCTCTTCCCGATAATAGTGCTTATTGCCCAGCACAATAGGAGTCAGGATCCCTGCTTTCACCCAGCGGTTATAGGTTCTTTCAGAAATCCCTAACCGTGATACGACCGTCATCCGTGTCATTAATAGATCAACTTCCACAGGCTGTTTCTCACCTTCATCCGGAAATATTCTCTGGAAGATCTTAAACATTTTTTCGTTGATTTCCTTCAACATAATTACAATTTCATTCAATTGCGACATAAAAAAAATTCAATTGTCGATACCATGAAATGCGGGCAGCCCTACCCCATTTTATTTATTGTTTTGTTTATAAATCTCAAATTGATGCTTAAAATTACCTTTAAAATCTGCTGTCATTGATAACGGGTCAATATTTCTAGGTTTGCACAGATAGAATTCATTCGTGCGTACCAGATCTACCTTGGCCAGGTGAACTAACGTATTATTGCGTGGCCGTGCAAAAGAATGGGCAGGTAATCTGGATTGAAAACTATTCAGGTGTTCATTAAACTGATACTGCTCCGACTCCAGATAAACAGTCAAGGTGTTGTTATCAATAATCGCATAGTAAATATCTGCCAAAGGCAGTTCGATCACTTTTCCTTCCAAATTGGTCATCAGCAAATGCTTTATATCACGACTCTGCTTCTCCAATTTTCGGTCCACTCGTTCCACCAGTTCTTCCATCTTTACTTGAAGCGCATTAAAACTAATCTTTTTACTAAAATAAGCACATATTGATGTATCCTCGGCTTCAAATATATACTGAGGATGAGCAGAACAAGCAGCCATCACAGGCGGATTGGCGATCATCATAGACAGTTTTATTCCGCTGATGTCACCCGAGCCAAGTTCCATATCCAATAGTAAGATATCCACTTCATTTTCTTTCAGATATTGTATCGCATCTACCGCATTGGTGATGACCTCAATATCTTTATTGATGAATGGTATATCATCGAGTAACATTTTTAAGTAGACAAGTGTTTCCGGTTTATCATCTACAATCAGAAGCTTATAACTTAGCTTTTTCATTAGGTTGTAGTTTTAATCGCAAACGAACAAGAAAGGTATTCTCAGTACGTTTGATAGTAATAGCTGTCTCCGTATCCATCTGCCCAAGTTTATACCGTAGCATTTCAAATCCCGTTTCAGGTTCAAGTCTTTCATCTTTCGGGGACCAATAATTCTGGCAAGTAAGTACAATTTCATCATGATTACCATCCAATCTAAATTCGATAGGCTGGTCTGTCGAAATATGTGCATGCTTGAGGCAATTTTCCAAAGGAAAAAATAAAATTCCAGCAGGAATAGCCGGATAAATACGATCATATAGCGTTTCGTTATATAAAATCGCTTTTTCGCCGTAATGCCTTTTCAATAACCGTAGAAAGCAATGTAACTGATCCATTTCCTCGGCCCAGCTTCTCCGATCACCCGGTCTTTCCACTTCCAGCAAATAAGCCAAAAATTGGACAATATCCCGTTTTGTAGTCTTATCTTTTGGTGCATCATTAAGCAGCATTTCGCCAAATTTTGTCAAAAATATCGATGTCAAAAAATGTGATGTATACTGAAGCCCCACTACCCGATCTCTATAGACGAGGAGATCTTGATCAAGCTTCTTTTTTTCTTGTTTAATAGTAAAAAACCGGTTTCCTATCGCGACAATCATGGCCAAGAGATTGGCTATTAAATAACCGCTCACAATCCTGAAATAAAACTTAGGCATGTTTTCGGGAAGAGAATCATCAAAAAAAATAATCCCGACCAAGGGTAACACATCATGGATCAATATCTGGACAATAGGTATCACGGTGATGAAAAGAACCATATAGAAAATCACACTTAAAACCCTTTGTTTACGAGCTCCGCCCCAGAACTGTAAGATTAAGTTCGAAATCAAATAGCTGTAACCAAAATATAAACCAGCAGCAATAACGATCTGTACAAATGGAATATCTTCACTACTCCATAAGAGATTAGCTACCCACAAAGCAGTCAACATTAATGCAAATATAAACAGATGACTATACAAGGTAAAGGTGGTAGTTTTCATCATAAATTAAAATGTCAAAAACTTAAATTTACTTATAAAAAATAATTATCTCCGCAAATAACAAAAATATTTCCTGTAAAAAACTCCTTTTTCACCCCCCAATTGAATATGAATAATCCCTTCGTCAGTATTTTGCTCCCCAATTTCTTTGATCGTAGGCACCGCAATGCTGTAACAGTTCATTTCGTGCAAATAGCTCCAGCACTCCCAATTCCAGGGAGACCTACTGATCTCAATAGCCAAAAAATCATATACCTGTTGCATACAGCGAGTGATGTAGCAGTCACGATTTTCATAAGGTTGCACACAAATCCGATTTCCTGCAACCACGCTATAGGAATCACCATTTATAAAAACATGAGTTATCGGGATCACGGGTATTTGCAATAAAAAACTGAGCAATGCTATACCTTTGCGTACATAAATATCTGCAGCCAAAAAATCAATTCTGACCTTTTTATTCAAAGACTCCGAAGTTCCGCTGTTGCCATCCGCAAACACAAGCAGATGCCTTCCTTCTCTGATAGCCTTACGTGCTTTCAGCAAAACCTGCGGATCGTCGCTCATTAAAAAACGATATTCCAGTCCATTATTACGGAGCTCATCCTGCAACTGCAGTAACTGTGTTCGCTGCTTCTCAAACACAGCTCTATCCATCAGAATATCAAAACAGAGACCATAGGAAGCCAGTACCAAAGGAATCTGCGCATGCATCCCTAGATGGTATAAACAGATAATCTGTGGCGCAGCCCAATCTAATTCCAGTAAAAAAGATCGATCCCACTGTAAGGCACTTATTATAGGCTTGGGCTGGTGAACGATCGTCCATTTTTTATAAATCTCGGCATGATCATCCCAACTTATTGCTGGTATGTACCGGTACAAATGAGCTGAGAAAAGCGCATATTCCCAGCTTTGGTTATGTTCAATAGGCATGTAGTAAAACTTCTTAATAGATCATAAAATAGGAAGGAGCATGCACAACCGTGCTTCTCCTTCCACAGGGGTAACGTGGCTGCTTAGATTAGAAAGTTAAGATGGGACACCGATCCCCGCTCGCAGCTTCTTCTGTTATAAAAGGCAATAACTCGTTCCATTCTAATATTGCCTGTCCTTCAGCCACCTGGGCTACGTTTATTAAAATCTGTTCTTTCAATACGTTCATTTCAAAGTATCTTATTGTTTTACATATAGTCTGCCACAAAGTTGTACAGGCTCTATTTTAGACGATTAATAACTCCATATCGGATCCAATGGGAGCAAATATGGATATTGAAAAACAAGGACCCTCAAATAAAAGTACAATAGCATGAATAACCGAGTTGCAATATCTCAATCGACTTTAAAAGCGAATTGCAACGAAAAAGGGCGAGTTGCAATCTGAAAGTACGGAGTTACAGCCAAAATCGGTCGATGTACAATTTTATTTGGTTATTAGTGAATAAACTTCCTAAACTCATCTTTTAACCAACGCTATAACCAAGATGAAAAGACCCTACACTTTCACATTAAATGAAGATTTTAAATCCGTAGAAGCACCTCACAAGCAACTTAGTTACCCCATACGCAATGCGCAAGAAAAAAATTGGTGGTCCCCTTCCAACCAGATCAGCGAACAAGTATTTGACGGCCGCTTTGCATACCTCTACTACTACGAATACTGGATCAGCGAATCGATGGATATACCCATTGACATCAGCATGCACGATCTGCACCTGATCTACCCCTTATTGAGTGAGCAAAGTATCTATGGCAAAAGGACAGATGTGGATTTTACCTTTGAGCTCACGCCCGGTAAAGGCTCTTATTTTTATTTAGCCAAGGGTATGTATAACCTTCATCTTCCCGTTGGCCATCACATTTTGGTAGGTATTATTCTAGATGCAGGTATGTTTAGACCACCGGCCATCCGTCATTTTGACTTCATCAGCCATCTGGTACGAGCTAAAAAAGAACACGCATTTCATACAGACAAGAGTGTTGATTTCAGGGTAGGTATTACCACACTCAAATATTTGCGGATTCTATTTAGCAGACTGAATCCCAATACCCTTAACAACGAGTATATTCTACTCAAACACTTGATCTTTTTGGTCGAATTAAGCCGATTTAAACTACTCCATGGCACAGCACAGGATCTGGTGGATCAGGCCCGACAGTTGCTCGACATCATGATCGTGCAGCAAGGAGCGCAGACGCATCTCCAAGAAATCGCGCTCATATTGCAAACCGCCCCAGAGTACCTGAGCCGAGAACATCAAAAGAAATACCATCAGACACTATACAGCTATCGTCACGAATTGCTGCTCAACTTGATCGAGCAGGTTATCGTCGAAAACGACAAATTGATTGCTACGGCAGAGCAGACCGGATTTAGCGGACCCAACGAGATGAACAGATTTATTCGCCAGCATACCGGACTTACCGCATCACAATTTAAACAGCAAGCTGAACAAAAACTAAAAATGTAGTCCCTTAACATGGAAACCTTAATTATGAAATACTCATGTTTAGCAAAGCACAAATATCCAGGAGTATTCCATATGACCATTGAAAAACAAGTTATACACATATGAAACAAAGAAAAATCGAAAAATTAACCTCAACAATCGTCCTTGCTATATTACAAGAAGTATACAATACCGTACCTCAGGTCATGCAGGCTATCGCACCACTAGGTTGGAAACAGACACCTTATCACCAAGAGATGATCAGTTACCGCAAAATGCTGTATGATGATTATAAAGACATTAATAGTTCTCATCCTGAGTCCAAAACTGTCGACCTTCCTAATCTAAAACAAGAGATACCTTGGTGTGATGACAATGATTGTAAGGATAGCAATAAAGAAGAACCAGCACATCATCATTATAGTCCATTTACTCCAGAACAAGAGATACGCTGGAATGAGGAAATTGATTTTGACAGTTATTTCCTCATTACTTTTCCTCCATTATATCACGATCATCTGGAGCTTTTTTATATTCTAGCAGGTCTCTTACTTGACATAACAGTAGACTCAACACTATACCGTGATCATCACAGCTATGCTTACTATTTCGATGAAATCCAGCTCGAAGAGCTCATTATCGAAATCGCCTACCGTAATAAACAGATCGAAAAAGAGGAAGCAAATCACATGCTTACCATATGCCCCTGCCCTCCATTAGACGATATGGACTTACTCCACTGTTTAGAGACCCTATTCCTCATCTTAAAAAAACAAGACTTTCATTTGAACTTCTGGGATTATGAATTGCTTTTAATCACCGAATTGCAGGAAAGCTATCAGGAGATCTTTTATCAAGACCTTCATTATGTAGAAAAAGAGCAGCAGCTCTGGCAAATACAATTGGATATCGAGCAGGTATTGGAAGGTTTTGACGATCCAGCTGTAGATCCGCTCCACTTGCCCGGCATCATTGCCCTCTACAACCGAAGAAAGATATCGCCGCTGGTATTGGCCTATCTCCATGTGTACGATCAATTTCCCCTTGGTTATCCATATAGGCACGCAGATTATGAACCTTAAATGGAGTTATCAGATACTGCCTCATTCCACATCAAAAACTGCCTAACGGTGTGGTGAGCTAAGGTCGTAATTTAGCATTGTAGAAGTTTATAAAGAAACAGAAAACAAAATGGTACAAGGAAAGCAACATATTAAAACCTGTGGATTGCCAATAAGCAGGAAGATAGGAGCCGATTCGATAAAAATTAAAATGATAAAGATGGTACTGGATTTAAAGAGCCACCCAAAGGAATCTACCCTAAAGATTTTAACGTACGCCTTCATTTGCTTGTGGATGTATGTTGGCTCAAAAAAGTTATTTACTTTCAGTGATTATCAGGATTCCATGATCAAGCAACCATTTGATGATCAATATGGGATCTTCCTATCCTATGTATTACCTGCAATAGCGCTATTGACTGGAATACTCTTCATTTTCGAACGCACAAAGTCAATGGCGTTTTGGTTTTCGATTATTTTAATGATTATTTTTTCTTCCTATATCCTTCTAGCCCTTCTGGACAAGTGGGGAAGTATCCCCTGTGATTGTGTACTAGAATTTGACAACAGTTGGATTGCACATTTATGGATCAACGGAATAATAACGTTGAATTGTCTGATAGGTTTACTACTGGATAAAAGCATAAGACGGACTCAGGAAACTGAGGTACTTCCTAGCAGCTGCAAAATAAAAAAAACACAACATGGTACATCAGAAATTGAGCACTAAGCTGGCTCGATGGAAGGGCGAGTCTGCCAAAAGACAGTGAAAAGATTCTTTTTGGTCAAATGAAAGTGAGTCCAATAAGAGAAAACTAACACATATTATAAACAATTAAAATTGATATGCTATGCATATGAGAAAAATCAAAATTAATGCAAAAGCCGCAGTAGCTGTGGCCGTTGCAATGGCATCATTTATTGGGTTTAATAGCTTCAAAAAAACCGATGATCTTCATTGGTATTCGCGCGATGCCGTAGGTAATTACACCTACATTGGTCAAAGTCCAACGCAGCCATCAAATCCAGAATGTGAAGCGCCGATTACGGATACAGAAATCTGTATGAAAGGCCTAAACTCCAATCCCGGAGCCTCATTCGTCAATGATTTGACCCCTGCAGTTCAAACTATTCCTCGCGAACCGTTAAGTAATTAACGAAAAAGATTGCATCAAACAAAAGGCTCCAGTTGGAGCCTTTTGCATTTACCTTGGATTTTGAACCATATCGGGATTATAGCCCATAATCAAGCTCGGAACCAAAAAAGCATATCGCTTATCATTGGGCATCAGTGTGTAAGTCTTATCATCAAGCACTCGTCGCAGACTTTCTGCCCCATCTTCCATATTATATCGCCTGATATCTGTCCATCTTAAACCTCTAAATATCAACTGGCGTCGCCGTTCCTCCCGTATAAATTTCAATAATTCATTATGATTTGAAACGATTATGTCCGCAATTTTATAACCATCCGAATTCACTGTAAAACGCTTCTTTCTAAGTTTCTCCATAGTCTCAACTGCTTCATGCAACATACCAAGCTTTACTAAGCATTCTGCTTTTATCAAATAGACCTCATCTGTCGCCAGGCCCACGAAAAATGCAGTACTTGCATAAAAACTACCCTTATATCTAAATCCATTTGGGGCCGAGTTTCTAAAAAAGATAACCTTTCTCAGATCATCCTGAACATAGCTATCATATAAATGCGGATCAATCTTGGCTATAAATATGCTTAACGGGCTCGTTATACCGGACTGGGTTACAAAAGTACTTTTAAACAAAACTTCTGTTTCCATAATCGCCGATCCTTGAAAAGGATAGTTAGCAGTGGCAGAAAGATTGTTATAATCTAACAAAACATCTGTAATTTCCAAGCTCGCATTTGCCGCGTCCAATGCTTTATCGTAATCACGCATAGAAAGATATACCCTTCCCAGCAATGCAAAACATGCCGCTTTGGAAGGTCGCTCTTTGTAAGCCGATGTTTGGGGCAACGACTGAACAGACTCTTCCAAATCTTTTATGATCTGAGCATAAGTTTCTGATATCGTGCTTCGTTCTATTTTTTCAGAAATATCGGCGCTCAATCGAAGTGGAAGACCATACCGTTCCATTTCAGTCATTCCAAAAGGATAAGAAAAGACTTGTGCCAATTGATAAAAAGCATGCGCACGATAGAATAACGCAGCAGCTCGGATCTCCTTCCATTGGGAACTATCGTAAGTACCTTCTTTCATCTGTGAGAGACCATCCAACACGACATTGGCCATAAAAACACAATTGTAGCCTCTATCCCAATCGTTTAAATTATCTCCCGAATTAGCATCTTCCGACCAGATGTAAAAATCACGATAAAGACTTGTCAGGCGATTTTGATACAGATCTGCCGTCAAATAATAATCATCTGATCCAATCTCTCCAAGTTCAGGGACAAGTCCCAACCCATTAGGAACACCGTTCATATCAAAATCATAGTCCAAAATCGCTTGAAAATCTTCCAAGGTAGCAGGCACCACCAAACTTTGATCAGATTTGGCATCCAAAAAATCTTTCTTTGAACAACTATAAAATACACCGGTTGTCAATAAAATAAATAGCGTTAAACTTCTCATCATCTTTGCATTTTTAAAATGTAAAACTTAAACCAAAAGCATAGATTGGTTGCGACTTTGGCACATTATTAAAATAAGGATCAATCCCAGATTTGTTACCTATCCATGCCCAATTGGGACTTTGAATTTGGGCAAAAACACGCGCGTTTTCAACACCCCATTTAAGCATTGATTTAGGGACTAGGGAGTAATATATTAATATATCTTCAACACGTATATTATCGGATTTTTGAACCAACACCGATGCATATTTATAAAATGAGTCTCGATCCGCATTCCTATTTAAATCCAGAGAGGGAACCTCAGTCTTCACCTCGTCACCGATTGCTTGCCAACGTTTGGCATAATCGCTGTGTCCACTAAATCCAGCTAAGAGATTAGAACTAAAAAAAGACGGTACACGGTAATATCCTCCAAATTTGAAACTTAAGTTGACGGAAAGGCCTATATTTTTGTATTCCCATTCATTACGTATAGTGCCATACCAGGGAGACTGCATAGGCCCATGGAATACCATATTCTCAATCGCTGTATTTATCAATATGTTTTTATAATCCTCAGAAATCTCGCCTTGGTAATTTCCTTGCGGATTACCATTGGATGGATTTAATCCCCTCCATGGATAACTGAAAACAGCATATAGCGGTTTACCTTCTAGCGGGCTTATACCAGAACTTCCTAAGTATGGCATTGGAGATGTACTTTTGGGCATGAGATATTTTTTAACGGTACTACTGGAATAGCTCAGATTTAGGAATGTATTCCATGACACTACAGATTTAAGATTTCGCGACTGCAGGGTTAGATCCCATCCTTTACCGTCCATTGAAGCCACATTTCCGAAAAAAGATGTTACCCCAAATGTTGGATCCATTGGAGCCTGCGACAGCAAGTCCCTTCCATTTTTTATATAATAGTCAAATGAGCCCAACAAACGGCTATCAAATAAAGAAAAATCTATTCCAAAGTTGGCCGTATTAATTTTTTCCCAACGCAAATTTTTATTTGGTGGTGAGTTTAACGTAGCTGCTGGCAATCCCGATTGGGTATACGAAATATATTGAATCGTTGTTAAGGCTGTGGCCAATCTGGAAACATTTCCATTAACACCATATGTCGCTCGTAGCGCCATCCGATTTAATAATCTGTTTTTAAATACAGCTAAATTTCCCAATTCCCATCGCAAACCTGTAGACCAAAAAGGAGTTCCTTTCGCATTCGTTTCCACGCCAAACAAATTGGCTTCATCCTTTCGGACGCTACCCGAAATAAATAGTTGATCCTTATACGAGAATACAGCATTTGCAAACCAAGAAAGAAAATTATCCGTATTCTTGTTTACCCCTACTATAGCAGGAACTTTTGCGGAAGCACCACTACTCAATAGCACATAGTTAGTGATATAATCGACATTCCTAGACACAGACATACGATCATCGACATAACCATAAAAACGCCCATACTTCCCTTGTTCAACTTTCGAACGAATTTCGTAACCGCCAATACCATCCAATCGAAACACATCATTGAATTTTTTATTATAATCTACTTGCGCACGTGCTTGATGGGATCTTAGTGTACTTTCATTATAGTCTAATATGCCGCCTTCAGGAACAGCACTGATCCAATTACCATTCTTTTTGAAAGCATATTGGTTGAATAAACTCCGGGTAAAGTAAGATTCTTGCCTATAATGTCTGTCATTATCATCCGACCCAACGTGATATTGATATCTTATGCTCACTGAAAGATCAGAAACTGGTTTTATTATCAGTGCAATATTATTAGTAAGATTATAACCTGACATTTTATTTTCTACTGTATTAAGGTCACGTACCGGATTAAAAGACCAATCCCTTAAATCCCCGCCACCAATCGTATCCAAATATGCTTTAGGATAGTTCAAATATAAATTATTCGGATTGCCATCAGGATCAACTAGGGAGGCATATGGGTAGATTTCCCGATTATTTGTAATTAAATAACCTGGATTGGCATTTGTCTTTTGTTTTAGGTGGTTATACTGTAAACTGTGCGTCAATTCAATCATCGGTGAAAAACGAAATGTATTGTTAGTTCTTACCGTCAATCTTTGATCAGCTTTACCGCGCAATGTGGCAAGCTCTTTAAAATACCCCACAGATGTCATATGAGCATGTTGCTTTGCTCTTCCAGATATGGACATGTGGTATTGCTGACGAAAGCTCAGCCGATATAAATGAGTCGCAATATCGTCTCTGACGTCTTTGCTCTTCATCTGTTCGATCTGTTCATCCAGTATATCGCCATTTGGATTGTTCCGTTTTTTAAATAACAGCTCCACAACCGCAGTTATAGGCGTCAAATAGTAGGGACCGTTCAACAAGTCATCGTAGGCACCTTGCGTAAACCGTTGTTTTTCAAATTCAATCATATCAGCCGATTTGATCCATTTCAAATTATCGAAATCAGGCTTATTCTGTATCGCAAAATCAGACTTGATATCAACCTTCAATTTATCGTTCAAGCCTTGTTTTGTTTTGATGACAATAACACCATTTCCAGCCCGTGCTCCCCATATACTTGCCGAAGCAGCATCCTTTAAAATAGAAACAGAGGCAACATCGTTGGGGTTTATCTGTCCGATATCGCCTTCATACGGAAAATCATCCACAACAATAAGTGGCTTTGCTTCTGCGGATATGGTACTCCGTCCTCGTATTAAAAACGCATCCGTTTCCGCAGCATCCCCTTTATTGAATTGAATGCCAGGAGAAAGACCTTCAATACGTGATAGGATATTTGTGCCCGTGGTTCTATTCAGCATCTTCTCGGAGATTACATCCACGGCACCTGTTATTTGATCCTTTCTTAGGCGCTGAAACCCTGTATATACCACCTCCACATCATCCAGTACAAATACTTTTCTCGTCAATAGAATAATTCCGTTTTCTGGCCAATCGTTAATGGCAATAATTTTAGATTCGAAGCCCAAGAGTGCTATTCTTAGGGAGTCAGTATCATTAGCGATGATGGAAAACCTACCCGCTATATTTGTCGACACAGTTACATTGGAGGTTAAGTTTCGCACTGTGGCATTGTGCAATAATTCTTCTTTATCATCTATAATACGACCGCTTATGTTTTTCTGGCAATACGCTTGAGAGCCCAGCCCAAGCATTGTTATCACACAAATTATTAATATCTTCATTATTCTGGTTATTAATTTGAATCTACAACAAGCATTTCGAGGTCCTGGACATCCTGCTGTATAGACATTCCATTTAATCGGAGTAGCTCAGCCAATAGCTTTTGGTTTTTTATTATAGGTCCAATTACTTTATCTGAATATATGATCGTATCCGACGGCAAGTTTGATACATAAACTGGAAGATCCTGTTTCCAGTTGAAACTTAGATTTAACAAACCTATTAAAGACATAATGTCTATACTGTAGCTTAATTTATCAAGCTGCTGCTTATCGACATGTATAGATCTTACTACTTTACTGACCACTTTTTTCTTCAGTATCTGATCGAGGCGGAAATTAAAAGTCGCAGAGAGATCATCTTTAAAGAAAGTTTTCATATTATCATCGGAAGTAGCTCCAGAGGTTATCAATTGATAACAAGACACTTGCTTTACAATTACTTTATTCGCTGATCCTAGCGTATCTATCCAGATCCTATTTAAAGGAATATCTGTTGCATAAGATATCATATTGATGATAGTAGCATTATTATAGTACAGTAACCTATTACCGGCATCTTTCATTATACCATAGCTACCTCCGATTCCGCTTATGGAGCCAGTGATGACAGATTTTTTATAAATCTTTGCATTTGCCTTCATGGCATATTCTTCCAGTGGCTTAGTTAGCTCATAATCTAAAAATTCTTTTTTAACTTTCATCTGCGGTATATGACCTTCAATAGCTGCTAAAATATTTTCTACAGTAGCACTATTTGCATCACCGATATGTGCCACTCGACCATCTACGATCCATACTTGATGCGGAATACTTCTATGCGGAAAGTACTGTAGCAAGGAGGGGTCCGAATGGACACTGAACGGATAAAAGTTGAGTTTGGCCATTTGCTTTTGAAGGAAATCAAATTTCTCGTAGGTAACTGGCAATACGGAAAACTGATGGGGATATTTCTTTTCAATAATTTGAAGCTTTTTAAGCGATGCAATACATGGAGCACACCAAGTAGCCCAAAAGTCAATAATGACTAATTTCTTTGACTTAAATTCGTTTAGGTAAATATCCCTTTTTAATTGCGGATGATGCATTACGGGTAATATGGTATTCCAAAGCTTCTCAGGAATATGATCGCCAATATTTATAGGATGTATACTAGAATCCTTCTTAACATCTATTGATATAGATAATGTCTGAGCTGATAAACTAAACATATGTAACAAAGCGATCCAGAGTAAAAGGATTGCTTTGCTTTTCCATAGCTTACGGAGTAAAGTGATGGGGTCAATAAACCTGATGGCATTAGCAAGTATAGCGGCTTGCACTTGCATCTGTAAATGTTGTCGGATTGCTGTAGTTTTTTGCTGTACAGCATAGTGGGACAGCCCTTTTAAATAGGCCAGTTCTCTCCCACCCTTGTAAAAATTGTTCATTCTTAAAGGTTTTTAGGGCTGTGACCTAATAACAAAAGATTAGCTTGCAGATACTAACAAATGCATCTTCCTGCCCCTAAGCTTTGCGTAGGTCACAAATAAAAAAATGGTTAATTGCTTTAGAATGCGTTATAAAGTTATCATACAGGTTTCATATCGGTCATCGATACGCATTCTCTTAGAAAATCGCCATAATGGCTACTTGAACCAACCTAATCGGCCGGGGATTTGATGTTTTTGTGTATTTGCTGCTTATTCATTTTAATCTGTCTTCAATGATAGCTATTCGATATTGACATAAAAAAGCATTGAAATATTATTTAGAATAATACTCCAATGCTTTATAAATTTATTTTGATGGTATTTTCATAATCAGTTCTTTGCACGAACTAATAAGAAATCAAAAAAATGGATTGATCGCTTACTGTCATCGTAACGAAGGCTCTGGCGGAGCCTCTAGAATATTGTCTAGGCCCAAATATTCAATCTAATACGATGCTTTAAGTAAGCGTCAATCCGATCCTAGGAAATTCTCCAAAGATAATGAATTGACGCAATACTCACACTCGCATTAGTATAAAAAAATCGCCAGATTTCGTTACGAGGTTCGTTTTTGTTATTATATATTAACTTATTTTACTTTTCTGTATATTTATTCAATAATATCACCACTTATAATACGATTATAAAGATAGAAATAAAATGTAATACATGCAATACATTTTTGTAATTTATTTTAGATTTCTTTATCATAATGCATAAAGAAGGAAATATTAGTAAAATTGAGCAGTACATCATTGATTACGTGTTTAAATTCAGAAAAGAAAGAAAACTTAATCAAGCAGATATAGCAACCATCATTGGAGTCAACAGAGTCTTTATTACAAATGTTGAGAATCCATCCAATAGAGCGAAATATAATATTGACCACATTAATTTACTTGCTGACCATTTTGGAATGTCCCCAAAAGATTTTTTGCCTGAAAAGGCTATGTTATAATTATATATCTGCTAAATTAAAGAATCACAAAATCTGAACTAACAATAAAAATTCTGATACCTAATATTATTGAGATGCTACTGGTCTTAGTCAAGATAACTTTGCTCTTCTTTGTAACTTTTTGAGAACAACCCTAACTAATATCGAAAATAGTAAAAACCGTACCCTCACTTACAATTCTAAATAAGATATCAAACTTTACGACTATAGGCTTAGAGAAATTAGCAAGGAGAGATTATATACCGCCGAGAAATCTTAGAGAAAAACTTCTGAAAAAATATTCAAACGACCCTTCAAAATATGTTATTTTAAATACCATACCATCTGTACCATATATAATAAAATTTTAAATACAAACTTCCTTGATACTTTTAAAGAAAGAAAACAGATCGTAATATTTATTAAAGAAAAGTACGATTGGGACTGTATGTCTTCAAACTAATTTGGACAAATGCTTAAGGAGTGTTTTAGTTTTATAAATCTATTAATTTTTGTTTTAAATATTCTGTTTTTCTGTTATTAATGGCCAGTTTTTTTAGGCTTTCTCTTTGTTTTAATATGAGGTCTCCACGACCATAATATACGTCAGCCGGGGTGAGGTTTTTTAAAGACTCATGATAGCGTTCGTTATTATATCTATTTACAAACTCTTCTAGGGCTTCTTTTAGCTCTTCTGGTGAATAGTAATTGTTCAATTTGACCACATTCTTCATTGTCCTGTGATACCTTTCAATTTTTCCTTGAGTCTGTGGATGTGCTGGTCTGCCATGCACCTGTTTCATTTCCAGTTCTTCGTTCAGGTACTTTCCCAGCTCCTTGGAGATGTAACAGGATCCATTGTCTGACAATAATTTAGGCTTAACCTTTGTTTTTAATTTTGCCTTTTCTATTGCCATGTCCACATTACGTATCACATCCTCATGCTTCATGGATGTACAAAGCTCCCAATGTACGATGTAGCGGCTGAAATCGTCCAGGATGGTACTTAAATAATAATCACCCCAGCCTTTTATTCTGAAATAGGTAAAGTCTGTCTGCCACATTTCATGCACAAAACCGGTTTTATCCTTAAATTCATTGGATGCACTGATCAAAATATGGGTCGGAGCACTTATCAGACCTTTGTTTTTAAGGATTCTATAAACTGAAGATTCAGAAATGAAAATCTCGTGCTCGTCTGTGATGTGCTAACTCGCGGGCCGATAGATCAACCTTATCCAGGGCAACCTCTACAACAAATTCTTTAACTTGTTCTGGAATACTGTTCCACTGTTGTTTGCAGTCCCTGTTTTTCAGTTCTAGCCCCTCATCGCCGTCTTTGAGGTACCGGTCATACCAGCTGTAAAATGTACTTCTGGAAATACCAAATTCAGTTAAGGTGCGCTTCACGCCAAGCTCAGATCGGGTAACAGCCTCGATAATCTCCATTTTTTCTCCCGCTGATAATCGCATATACTTTTTGTATTTATCAGTTAATCCAGCAGATCCAAGCTTTTTTTTACGATATCATAGCGTAGAACCAGATCGGCAACCATTTCTTTAAGTCTGGCGTTTTCTTTTCGAAGTTCGGCAACTTCATCTGAGGTCGCCTCACGGGTAACATCGCCTTCAAGTCGCTTTTTTCCTGCCTCCAAAAACTCCTTGTTCCATTTATAGAACTGAGACTCGTTAATACTGTGCTTACGACAGATCTCGGCAATAGAATTCTCCGCTCGTAACGCTTCCATAACGATCAAAATTTTCTGCTCGGCAGTGAAGATTCTTCGTGTACTGCGACGTACATCCTTGATAAAGTTTTCGGGGGTAGTTTTTTTTGGTCTTCCCATAATGATTAAAGTTAAAAATTTTTCAGGAAAACACTCTCTTAGTTTTTATTGAATTATGTCCAAATTATGCTGACGATTTACACTTGATAAGCACTTTTTCTGCCCGAAATGGTTTCGGCATACATATACCTTTCAATGGTGGCTATGTGACGTATTTGGTCGCCTATGGTGTATTTTCCCTGCTTGTAAGCAAAGTCAATATGTTCGGGCAGTACGATTGCTATTATACGATTGGTACGCTCTCTAATTTTTTCGTAGTAATCAATAAATGATTTTACAGATGTGATTTCCATATTATTTTCTTTTTGTCTGCATTAAAGTAACAAGGGAAGTACAAGCTAATTTTCTTTCATTGCCTGTAACTACATAAATATCAGATTTACAGATATTCAATGTTTTACCATTTTTCACTACTTCCCCCGTGGCAAAAACTTTTTCGCCTATTGCTGGGTTTAGATAGTTTATTTTGAGTTCTACGGTAAGGAAGTAAGCATCTGCATCGTGTAATGATGCAGCCGAAAAATAGGCGGCTGTATCTGCCAATGCTGATAGTACACCACCGTAAAAAATTCCGCCTTTTCTTACCAAACTTTCCTGATGTGGCACGGCAATTTGGACGTAGCCCTCTGCAACGCTTTCAGCACTTGCATTGTACATTTTCATTAGTACCTGTTTTGGAATACCTACCCTTATTCTTTGTTCGTGTTCTGGTGTTAGTTTCCTCCTTTCAATTTGTTGCATATCATAAACGGATTAAATAACTATTTACATAATTGGTTATGTAAAATTAAAGAATAAAATTTATCCGGCAAACAGAAATGGAAATAAATCTTTCACAGCTTGGGTTTTACCTGTGAAAAGTTCTCATTTGATAGTAGGAATTTTATACTTGGATTAGTGGATGCCGTTTGTAACAGTGGTATTCCGATAAAACTGTAAGGCTATGAAAACAGCACGCTAAACCAAAACAAAAGGGGCTGTCCTTGTGAGACAATCCCCTTTTAAAATTGCTTAATTAGAAGCGATTCTTTTTAACAACCCTTTATGCCTTTCAACAGGTCATTATCGACGCTGATGTAACCCAGATAATAGATGTTTTGCCCTTCGGTCTTTATGGACGTTTTTATTTTACTTGAACAGCGACCTTTGAAGGTTTTCCTGACAATTAACAAATGTTGTGGTTACGTTCTGTCCTTCAAAGCCCTTAATGCCGAGGTAATGGAAATCAGATCCACCACTTCCTGCAATCCTGCACCAATCAATGCCGGTAAAACACCGAAGGCTGCAATCAGCATCAGCACGGTACAAACGGCAATGCCAATGAAAACGGATTGACGGGCAATCTTCATCGTTTCTTTGGAAATGAGAATAGTATCACTCACTTTTTGCAGATTGTCTCTTAAAATCACCACATCAGCCGAATCGCTGGCGGCACTCGATCCTTTAGCACCCATCGCAATGCCTACATCGGCAACGGTTAACGACGGTGCATCGTTCACGCCATCACCCACCATTACAACCGGGCGAAATTCGTCGGGCATACTTTTCAGGATTTTTAGTTTGTCTTGAGGCAAACAGCCACCGTGCACTTCCGTAATGCCAATTTCTTTGGCAATGTTTTCAGAAATACTTTGTTTATCGCCGGAAATCATCATAATTTTTTGGATACCCATTTTTAGTAATTGGGCAATGGTTTGCCGGGCTTCGGGACGCACCTCATCGATAAAGGTGATTTCCCCAACATATTTGTCATTCACCGAAACAAACAACGAGGTTTTTTCCGTTTTAATTTGAATGGGTTCAGCCGTTACAAAACTCAGTTTACCTACTTTCACCAGTTTGCCATCAACTTTTCCTTGAATACCATTTCCTTCTATTTCCTTTAAATGTGTTGCCTGAAGAATCGTTTTATCGCCGATATATTTCATCACCGAAACCGCCAAAACGTGGGAAGATTGCTGTTCCACGCTGGCTACAAAATCAATCAGTTCGTCTTTCGAATAAGGATTTTCCGGGATAATGTCGTCCAAAGTAAGATCGCCTTTGGTTAAAGTTCCGGTTTTATCGAAGGCGATGGCTTTCATTCTGTCCAGTTTTTCGATGACAGTCCCGGATTTTACCACCACCCCATTTCTGCTGGAACGGCTCATTCCGGCTATCAGGGCAATGGGAGCCGCCAGAATCAGCGGGCAGGGCGAAGCCACCACCAACACTTCGGCAATGCGGTTGGGATCTTTGGTAATCAAATAAGCAATTCCGGCAATTAAAAAAGCAACGATGGTAAAAGGCAAAGCGTACCGATCCGCCATTCGCACAAAATGTGCCGGCTCTTTTTCGGAATTATGCACCAATTGCACGAGTTGCTGGTACTGGCTTTCTTTGGCGAGTTTGGAAACCTGAATGGTAATGGCTCCCGAACCATTCACCGAACCCGACCATAAGCCGTTGCCTTTGGTTTTGTTGACGGGTTTGGATTCGCCCGTGAGCGAAGATTCGTCCAGCAGCACCTCTGAACTCAGTAAAATTCCGTCCACGGGAATAATTTCCTTGGGTTTTACGATGATGATGTCACCGATTTTAATATCCTCCACAGGAACGTCATCTAAATCGTTTCCTGTTTTTTTATGAGCAATTCGGGGGGTATTATCAAGCAATGATTTTAAATCTTTCCGGGCTTTTTTCTGGGCATAATCTTCCAACGAATCACCTCCGGTAATCATAATGAGGATAATGAGTGCCGCCCAATAATTACCAACAGCTAAGGTTGCAGCAATGGCAGAAATCGCCAAAATATCCACGCCAAAATTCCCGGAACGAAGCACGTCGATCATTCCTTTCAGAAGAACAATAGACATCAAAATGCCGGTTGCCGTAATTAAGATTTTAGAATAATAGGGTTCTTTTAGAATAAATTCCATAACAAGTGCCACTAAGGCAATGCTGAGAACGACAATGAATTTATATATATTTTTCATTTTTATAATTTTAAAAGTTTAGAGACAAACCTAATCCCATTGTTTTACTTTGATAAAACGGATATACAAGAGCACTGTTTTCGGTATGATTTATTGAAAATAGTTGACTGACTTTCGGGAACAGCCAATAAGCAACTTCTGTGGAGAGAATACCAATACCGGCACCTGCAACCACATCACCCACCCAATGTTTATCATTCAAAATCCGATAAACTCCCGTAAAAACAGCAATAGGATAACCAGTCAAACTTAACCAAATATTTTCATCCTGATATTCCCGAAACATAAACTGGGCAGTTGCAAAGGCAAACGTCGTGTGTCCGGACGGAAATGACAGTGCATTGGAACCATCGGGTCGCTCTTCTTTTACCAAATGCTTGGCAGGTAATACGACAGCACTTGAAATCAACAGTGATGTGCCTAAAATAATACTTCGGTCTTTCAAATTATGTTTTCCTTCAAGTCCGATAGCATTTAATCCATAAACCAATGCTGCCGGTAAATATTGGGCATAATTATCCAGTTTTGATTTATCCGGCTGATGCTCACCAATTTCATATCTGGTGGAGTTGTTCAACTGTTTCAGGTCATCAGAAGTCAGACTTAGGATTCCATATCCAATAAAAACAGATGGTACTATCAGCTTTTTATATTTGAATTGATATACCGATACAGAATCTGATGCCGGCTTTTGGGCAATGTTCTGCAACCCACTTTGAGCCACACTCCATTGGGATAAGCACAACAGGATTAATACAATAACCCTCTTCATCGGTTAATAGCTTTACGATTGATTACCTTTTTTGTGGCAATGACCCAATCCCGGAGTTGCTGCTTCTGCTCATCCGACAATTTTGCATTGTTATGGATAAGGGTATAACTTTTCAATGGCATTTCTCCTGCATTTACGGTTTCCTCAATCTCAGCCAGCTTACGTAATTTCTGATCTGTAGCATATGCATTAAATTCATCAAAATTCAGATGTTTTTTTCCATCCGCGATATGTTCTGCCAGCCACCATTTGATGGGTTGCAACTTGTTGTAAGATGGATAAACCGTGTTATTGGAATGGCAGTCGTAACAACTGGTTTTCAGGATTTGCTGCACATTTGAGGGAATGCTGTAATGGTTTTCTATGGCACTTTCAGGCACTATTGCAGAAGTATTGGGCGTTACCCCAAAGAACTGGATGCCAATCAGCAAAATCAGTAATAGGGGAATGATTGTTTTTATAATTTCCATTTTTTTAAATATTTATATGAGATTTTATCTGACTATTAATCTTCATCTTCGCTTGTGTTCTTCAGCTTCATCAATAAAGTATAAGCATTTTTGGTTACGATTTTCTTGCCTTTGAAATCAGAAAAGTTGAGGATCTCAACATAGCTATTTTCAGAAATTCCTAACGTGACCGGCATCATCTTCCAGCTTTGTTTTCCGGCTTCTACAAAAACAAAATTTTTCCCTTCAAAATCCACCACACTTTCTTCGGGAATGGCGTTGGCAAAGGAATTTTCGGTTTCCACTTCGGCATTCATATACATTCCGGGAATGAGTGCCGGATCGTATTTTTCAAAATGACAATGCACATCGGCAATGCCACTTCCGTCCACATCTTTACTCGTCAGCAAAATTTCACCGGCATATTTTTTTGAAGGATCTACATTGGTATAAGCCACAATCTGTTGCCCGGTTTTCAGCATTTCCAAATCCTTTTCATACACTTTTAAATTGAGGTAAATATCAGAAGGATTGATGAGTTCAAACAGCACATCCGAAGACGTTACATATTTGCCTACATTCACATTCACCTTGCTCACAAAACCGTTGATGGTACTATAGACAGGTACGCTCTGCTGAATATTTCCGGCAGATATCTTAGCCGGATTTATGTTGACCAACTTCAGTTGCTGGGCAATGGAATTCATCAGAATTTGCTGATCGCTCATAATGGATTGTGCCTGCTGCATCACTTTATCACTACTTGCCTGGCTTTGGTTGAGCTTATTTTGTCGGTTATAATCCAGTTGGGCAAAGTGGTATTTGGATTTTGCCATCAGATAATCCTGCTGCAACTGTACAAACTGCGGATTTTCAATAACGGCAATTACCTGAGCTTTAACTACTTTCATTCCTGGCAAAAGGCGGGTGCTTTTCAGATAGCCGCCCAGCGGTGTACTTACGGAAACCAGATTTTGCGGTGGTACATCAATTTTACCGTTGAGTTTCAATACGGTGGAAATATGCTGCATCGACAGTTCCGCGGTTTCAATGGGGGTATTGTGTAACTGTGCATCGGTGAAAATAACCGTGTTTTCGTCTTTCGGATTTGCAGTTTTGGTGGCGGTGGTTTCTTGTTTTTGTTGACATTGAACTGCGGAAAGCAGTACTATCAAGACCAAAAAATAAGAACCGTATAATTTTAATATTTTCATTTTCTTGTCTAATTATATATTGATTTGAAAAATTCTGTTTACTGTTTAAAATATCCTGTTCATCAACTACTGAAGCGTGATATAATTCAGTTCAACAACGCTTTCGTTTAGTTTCAATAGGGCATCTGCATAATTGCTTTTGAGCAAAACTGCCTGATTGACGAGCATTACAAATTCCAGATAATTGATTTCTCCGTTAATGAATTGTTGCTGTGCTGTTTTGGTAATGATGTCTGAATTTTTCAGTTCATCAGTTTCGTAACGGTTGATTATTTCGAGATTCGTTTGATACATTTGCTTGAGCTGTTGCTGTTTTTTCTCTAATGCAAATTCAGTATTATGCCAATCGTTTTCCGCAATGCTTTCCGCCACTTTAGAAGCGTGAATTCTTGCCTTTTGTCCGCCTGAAAATATTGGAATGCCAACACCTACCATCACCGAATGAAACTGTGGTGTAGCAGAATACAGTTTATCATCAGGTCCCATACCTTTGAACGAATTGAGATTATAACCGATTTGCAAACCCGGAAGAAGTCTGGATTTTTCCACTTCGGTTTGTTTGCCGGCAACCGTTTTTTGCTGTTCCAATACATGTATCAAGGGATGCGAAGCATTTTCCTGAAGCAAAAGAACCGGTCTGGAATTATCCAAAGGAAGATATTCCGTTTCGGAATTGAGCAACCAACTGAACTGCAACTGCAAGGTTTTTATTTCCTGCTGCACTTGTTTCAACTGAATCTCAATCGCCGATTTTTGGTTGGAAGCCGTTGTTTTTTCCAGAATATTGCTTTCTCCTGCTTTTAAACGCAAACTGGCTTTGTCTAAAAATTGGGTGTACAGTTGCAACGTTTCATTCAGCAATTTTTCCTTATCTTTCCAATACACCATCTGGAAATAACTTTGGCTGACGGCTTTTTTCAGTTCAAATTCTTTAAGCGAAACATTCAACTGGCTTTTTTTCCATTCTTCGTAATGCAAATTTTTCTGTTTCTGATACACAGTCGGAAAAGCGATGCTCTGCGAAATCCCGAATTTCATATCGTTGTATGCACTATTTATTTGTCCGTAATCTGCTGTAACTGCGGTTTGCTGAATATCGGCATTAGAAGTTTTAATCAATGCTTTGGCATAATCCGAACGCAGTTTTTCATTTTTTAGTTTGCGATTGTTTTGCAACGCTGTTTGCACGGCTTCATCTAAAGAAATTATGGTTTGTGCCTTCATTTTTATTCCTGAAAACAGCATAAAAATCAACAGAACAGAGGCGACATGTTTGGATTTTGGTTTTTTCATTTTAAATCCATTTTCGATATTGACATATAAAAGCGGTAGGACAAAAAGGGTGAGCAAAGTGGCCAATATCAGTCCGCCAATTACCACGGTCGCCAAAGGTCGCTGCACTTCTGCTCCAGCACCTGTGCTTATTGCCATCGGGATAAAGCCGAGGGAGGCAACGGCTGCGGTCATCAACACCGGACGCAATCGGCTTTCGCCGCCATCAATCACAATTCTGACGATATTTCTAATGCCGTTTTTATGTAGTCGGTTAAATTCTGAAATCAATACAATACCGTTCAAAACCGCTACGCCAAAAAGAGCGATAAAACCAACGGCAGCACTGATGCTGAAAGGCATTCCGCGTAAATTCAACATAAATACACCTCCGATGACCGACAACGGAATGGCGCTGTAAATCAGAAGACTTTCTTTAATCGACTTGAACGCCATAAACAACAGGACAAATATCAATGCCAATGCCAGCGGAACGGCAATCATCAACCGTTGTTTGGCGTTGTTCAGATTTTCAAAAGAACCGCCATACGTAATAGAATAGCCGGCCGGAAGTTTAATCTGTTTGTCCACTTTACCCTGCAATTCTTCCACAATGCTTTGCACATCACGGTCTTTGATGTTGAAGCCGACGACAATACGGCGTTGTGCATTTTCACGTTGAATTTGATTGGGACCTTCCACCACATCTACGGTTGCCAGCTGATTGAGCGGGATCTGATTGCCTGCAGGTGTTGGAACCAATAGATTTTGAATATCATTGATGTTTTTTCGGTCACTGGCATTCAGGCGTACTACCATATCAAAGCGTTTTTCGCCTTCAAAAAACAAACCTGTACTCTGTCCGGCAAAAGCGGTATTAATCACCCGATTGACATCTGCAACAGAAAGATGATACTGAGCAATCAGGGGACGATTGTATTTTACCACCACCTGCGGAAGCCCGGAAACCGGTTCTATATAAAGGTTTTGTGTACCTTTTACCGTTTCAATGATTTTACCGAGTTGGTTGGCATTTTGAACCAAAGAATCCAGATTATCGCCAAAGATTTTGATGACCACATCCTGTCTTGCACCGGTCATCAGTTCATTAAAACGCATCGCTACCGGATACTGAAAACCAACTGTAATACCGGGCACATCTTCCAGTGCTTTGCTCATTTTTTCTGATAATTCGGGAAACGTTTTGGCGGAAGTCCATTCTTTTTTGTCTTTCAGAATGACCATCATATCCGAAGCATCCATTGGCATCGGATCGGTAGGCACTTCTCCACTTCCTATCTTGGTGACCACTTTTTCCACTTCGGGGAAACGGGTTTTTAAGATATGGGCTGCTTTTTGCGTACTTTCAATCGTGGTGGTAAGGTTGCTGCCCGGTAAAACGCGGGTATCCACCGCAAAATCACCTTCTTCCAAAGACGGAATAAATTCGCCGCCCATTCTGCTTAGTAGAATTATTGCCGTGATGAACAATATCCCGATTATGGTAAAAATGGTTTTCGGAATGCGTAAAACTTTCAGCAAGGTTTTCAAATAAAGCGCTTCTACTTTCTTCATTACCCTGTCCGACCACGAAGGTTTTAAACTTCTTTTCTTCAACAAAACCGAACTCATCATCGGAATGTAGGTTAGGGAAAGCAGAAATGCACCTAATAATGCAAACGCCACCGTTTCTGCCATCGGGCGGAACATTTTCCCTTCAATCCCTTGCAATGTTAGGATCGGAATGTACACAATGAAGATGATAATTTGTCCGAAAACTGCACTGTTCATCATTCTTCCGGCAGATTCTGTAACTACACTATCCATATCATTGGACGGAATTTTCAGCAGGCTCTTGAACTTAGGATTGAGGGATAACTGATGCAGGACGGCTTCTACAATAATGACCGCTCCGTCGATGATTAATCCAAAATCCAGTGCACCCAAACTCATCAGATTGCCGCTCACCCCGAAAAGGTTCATCATACAAATGGCAAAAAGCATTGCCAGTGGAATCACCGAAGCCACGAGTAAGCCGGCTCTGAAATTTCCGAGAAATAAAACGAGGACAAATACCACGATTAAAGCACCTTCCAGAAGGTTTCTCTCAACCGTGCTGATGGCGTTATTCACCATTTTGGTACGGTCAAGAAAGGGTTCTATCACCACGCCTTCGGGCAGGGTTTTCTGGATTTGAGCCACTTTGGCTTTTACATCTTTGATGACCTGACTGCTGTTGGCACCTTTCAGCATCATTACCACCGCACCGGAAACTTCGCCCTGATCGTTATAGGTCATCGCTCCGTAACGGGTGGCATAGCCAATTTTTACATCGGCTACATCGCGGATAAACAATGGTACATCATTATTTTTGTTTGTAATGGAAATGTTTTGAATATCCTCAATGTTGCCCACCAAACCTTCGCTCCGGATGTAGAGAACAGTTGGCCCTTTTTCGATATAAGCACCGCCGGTGTTCTGATTATTGGCATTCAGTGCATCAAAAACATCATTGATGGTAATGCCATAAGCATTGAGTCGGTTGGGATTCACGGCAATCTCGTATTGCTTCAATTTACCGCCAAAACTGCTGACTTCCGCTACGCCTTTGACCTGAAGTAGCTGTCGACGCACAATCCAATCCTGAATGGTACGGAGTTCCGTAACGTCGTATTTTTGTTCAAAACCTTTTTTAGGACGAACGACATATTGATAGATTTCGCCCAAACCGGTAGAAATCGGCCCTAATTGCGGTGTTCCGATACCTTGCGGAATTTCATTCTGAACCTGTTGCAGCCGCTCTGCCACTTGTTGTCTTGCCCAATACACATCAATACCATCATCAAAAACAATGGTAACCAAGGACAATCCGAAACGGGAGAAACTGCGGATTTCTTTGAGTCCGGAAATATTGGAGTTCGCCTGTTCAATTGGGAAAGTAACCAGACGTTCGATATCGGTTGCCCCAAAAGACGGAGCGATTGTAATAACCTGCACCTGATTATTGGTAATGTCCGGCACAGCATCAATCGGTAATTTGCTTACCTGATAAGAGCCAATGCCGATTAAACCAAGAACCAATAATGCTATAATGAGTTTGTTCTTTACAGAAAACTCAATGATTTTTGTAAGCATAATTTATTCTGTTAATCGTAAATGATAAATAAAGAGATTTGACGTTTCCAATACATAATCAATCCTACAGGCGGACACAAAATACACAGACTGCCCGAATGAAAGTATTATCAAACAGCAAATGCACGATGAAAGGATTCATCGTGGAAATCAAAAAAGATTAACAGAATTTCGGAGGTTTCCAGATGGCAGAAAGGTAATTGTCATCAGAAAATGTATCGTCCAAAGGCAAGGTTTTGGGTTCTTTGCCTACAAGTTTTTTGGTTTCTATATCAAAACTAAAAGGGGGGGCAAGTACAAAACTGATATTCAAAACATTGATATGTACGATAAACGGTAATTGTTTGTCTTGTTCATAATCGTCATCGTGTGGATGGTTTTCCAGATGGTTCCCGGCGTAATGAACTTCCAAAAATTGCAAAACAGTAACCTCCGGATTTTTTTCTTTGTGATCGAAATAATGCTCTATAAGTATAGGAAACTTCAATAACTGACCTAATTCAGTTGTCGAAATTAAATACACAGACAATAATAATATTGAAAACATTTTTTTCACTTAACAAAGTTAATAAAAAAGTCTGCTCTCTTTTATAAGACGCTGTATTTTAAAATATTTCAAAATAAATGATTTAAAAATTCAATATTATCCCTCCTGTATCAAATGCTGTAAATTCGGGTCGTTCTTTATACGCTCCATTTCACTTTCCACGATATGAACAATGTCTAATTTTATCTGACGATAATTGTTCTCAATATCCCGTTTCATATTATCTTCTCCGCTTTCATCGACAAAGGATAAAATTTCCGGTATGTTCTGGTACGCTTTTGTTTCGGCAGCAACTTTCTCGTTATCTACTACAATTTCTTCGTGAAATATCTTTTGTTCTATACGTTCGTCAAAGTTATCGGACACTGAACCGACAAACATACCTTGTGTAAGTGTACTGATTTTTGAAGCTGGAATAAGACTGTCTAATTGGGTAGAAATTGAAGTTGATTTGTCATTTCGGTTAATCGTCATACTTTGGCGTTTCTGTAATACTTTCCCAAAGCGTTCTGACAGGCTCTTTGCCGTTTCGCCCACGACCTGACCGCTAAAAATATTACCGACCGTGTTCTGAATTACCTTAGCTTCCTTATCTCCATAGTCACGAATTAAATGGGAAAAATCCTGAAAGCCTAAGCAAACCGCTACCTTATTACTTCTCGCCGTTGCAATAAGATTGTCCAAGCCTCTAAAATAAATTGTCGGTAACTCGTCTATAATGACAGAACTCTTTAATTGTCCTTTTTTATTAATGAGTTTGACAATTCGGGAATTGTACAAACCCAAAGCCGCCGAATAAATATTTTGCCTGTCGGGGTTGTTTCCTACACAAAGGATTTTAGGCTCACGTGGGTTATTTATGTCTAATGAAAAATCATCGCCTGTCATTACCCAATACAACTGTGGGCTAATCATTCTTGACAAAGGTATTTTAGCTGATGCAATCTGTCCCTGTAATTGGTCTTGTGCGCCTCCCTGCCAAGCATCCATAAAGGGAGATAAATAGTTCTCTAAATCAGGATAAGAAGTTAAAATCGTAAATACGTCTGCGTACTTTTTATTCAGTAACTCAATGCCGTGTGGAAAGGTACAATACTTTCCGTTATCATAGATTTTTAAATACCAAATAATAGCTGCTAATAGAATAATCGGGCTTTCCACGAAGAAATCTCCTTGCTTCTGTATCCACGACCTGTTGAGGTTTAACATTATGGTTTATGCTGCTTCATAGGCGTCGCTGATGTAGGTCATAAAGTCGGGATTGAGTGGGTTGCAACGGTGGCTCTTGCGAGGGTCGTCAAAATTTATCACATAAAATTTTGGCTGTACTTTGTATTTATCCCCGTTCTTTAATAAGTGATTGTAGGCAATCGTGGAAGCGGCATACTCTACAGGAGCAAGATCACCGAGACTATCATGGGGTCGGTAATTATTGTAATCGTCCATCCATTTCCATGTCACTTCCCTGACTTCGTCTATCGTGTCGAAAAGGTAGCTGTCCAGCACATGATCGCGGTAAGTACCGTTCAATCTTTCCACCAGTCCGTTCTGCATAGGCCTTCCTGGCTGGATGTACAGAAACTCGATACCATTAACCTGGCTCCATTCGGTCAATATCTGTGAAATAAACTCCGGACCGTTATCCATCCAGATTTTCTTGGGTTTTCCCCTACGTTTGATCAGGTGGTTCAGCACCCACACCACCCGTGAGCTGCGCATGGAATAATCCACCTCGATATGCAGCGCCTCCCTGTTGAAATCGTCCATCACATTGAAGGAACGGAATTTGCGCCCATTGCTGAGCGCGTCACTCATAAAATCCATGCTCCAGGTGTCGTTGGCCGAGAGCGGAATGATCCATGGTTGTTTTACTCGCTGGGGCAGACGTCTTTTCATTTTCCTGCGGATATTCAGCCCGATCAGCTTATAAACGCGGTGTACCCGCTTATGGTTCCATAAATGACCTTCCCGGCGCAAGCGGCCGTAGGCTTTCCAGAAACCCTCCCGGGGGAACTGTTCGGCCTTGATGCGCAAGGCTTTCTCCACCTCACTATCATCGCGATCCGATACATAATAATAACAGGTCTTGCTCAATCCCACTGTGCGGCACGCCCTGCTGATGCCTTTGCCCAAATCCACCAATTCCTGAGCAACCTGTCTGCGCTGGCAGGGCTTCAAAGCTTTTTTATCACCTCCTTTGCCGCCTCCAGGTCTAATGCCAGATCAGCATACATACGCTTCAGCTTCCGGTTCTCTTCCTCCAGCTCCTTCATCCGCTTCAGTTCACTGCTCTCCATACCCCCATACCGCTGACGCCATTTATAAAACGTGGCTGAACTCACCCCGTATTCCCGTGTGAGCTCCTGAACACTTTTGCCTGCTTCAAATTCTTTTAAGATCTTACTGATCTGCTCCGGTTTGAATCGTTTCCCTTTCATAATTAACTGTTAAAGTTAGCACTCTTTTTTCTATTCTCTAACAGTCTTGTTTTCGGGGGAGCTTACATTTTTAGTTGCTGCCCCTTTTCGGTTACGGATATATTTACGACACGTTCGTCCGCATGGCTCCGTTTTCTGAAAATCAGTTCCTTTTGCTGCATTCTTTTCAGCAGCGGGGTCAGAGTACCACTGTCCAGTTTCAGTTTTTCTCCCAATTGGGTAACGGTCTGTTCATTTTCTTCCCACAATACCAACATCACCAAATATTGAGGATAGGTCAAATCCAGCTTTTCCAGATAGGGCCTGTAGTGGTTTACGATTTCTTTGGCCAATGCATAGACCGGAAAACATCCCTGATTTGTTAATTTTAGCTGGTCTGTCATTTCAATTTTTATTTCCGGCACAATATTGTAAAAACTCCTCCCGATGAAATTTCTATTTCATCGGGAGAAAGTACTAAATGGTAAGGGATATTTTTACTTCAAAAAGTCTTTGTCCTTATAAGCCGGATCAGGATATGTATAAAATCCTTCGCCGGTTGCAATCCCCAGTTTACCCTTGTCGATGAAATTTTCTTTCAGGTATTCCACCACTTTTTGCTTAACGGGGTCTTTTGTAGCTTCAGCTGCCATTTTGTTGATGTTGTAAGCAGTAGTAACCCCAACTACATCCAATATCCCAAACGGACCCACCGGTGCTCCGGTAGCCACCATCCAGGTTTTGTCTATGGTTTCCACGTCCGCGATACCATTTACCAACAATCCCAGACCAGCTCCTAATAAAGGTACCAATAGGGAATTGACAATATACCCCGGCTGCTCTTTATGAATAGCCAACGGTACCATCCCAATCTCTTTTGCGAATACGAGAAGGCTTTCAAAAACCTCATCCGAAGTGCCCGGGTGCCTCATCACTTCTCCGGTATTGTGTTTCCAGATTTCATTCGCAAAATGCAGGGCAACAAATTTTTCCGGTCTTCCAGTAAACTCGGCAAATTGGCTTGGCAAGAGTGTAGACGAGTTGGTCGCAAAGACCGTTTTTTCAGGTGCTACCTTGGCTAGTTTCTGGTAGAAGTCAATTTTAATCTGCGGATTTTCCGGTACTGCTTCTATCAACAGGTCGGCATCCTTTACTGCTTCCGCCAAATCCGAGTGGTAAGACAACCGGCTTTTGGTAGCATCTAATTGTTCCTGCGTAGCTCCTAAATCTTTTTTAAAGGCTTCGCTCAGGATTTGGAACTTAGTTTTTGCTTTTTCCAAAACTTCATCATTAATGTCGTACACGGTTACATTGAATCCGTGAAATGCGGTTTGAAAAGCAATCTGATATCCTAATACGCCACTTCCGGCGACTGTTACATTTTTAAAATTCATAATCTTTTTGTTTTTATGATCTGTACGAAGTATGAATGGCTTTAGCCAATACATCAGGTCGTTTCCAGTATTCGGTTACAGGTGCTACTTTTTTGTCCAATCCAAGCAACGTATATACTGCCCACCTTGCCGCGCGAACGGAATACTCTTCGGTAAACACCATATCTTCCGGTATTTCCACGAACTGGCTGATCAGGGCGAGATTGGTAGAACCTTCAGGTACCACGGCAGGGCGATCGGCCTTGGCTCTCGGCTGGAAAAGGGCATCGATATAAGGCATCATACAAGGGATAACGTTGATGACGCTTTCCTTGATGTCGGCTTCGTGCTGCTCAAAATGCAGGTGGTGAATTAATTCAGTGAGCAATTCTTCGCCTGTACAGTCTATCATCGGTTTTTTGACAAAATCGCCGATAGCATCAGGGTATAATCCATAACCCCAAAGTATGGTGGTATCATCACCTTGTGCCTTGAAATGCGGTTGTGCCGCCACAACGATGGACATCCGCCACGAAGAGTCCTTGAAAGTCATCAGGGCTCCGCTTCCTGGTTTATTTCCGGAATATTCCTCAATGAGCTTCAGCATCTTGTTGCCCTTGAAGGTCGGCGTGAAAGAATACCATTTGGTTTCGTCCGGTTTGGTAAAGAAAGGATCGGGATTGCCCAATCTTCCCGGTTTCTTATCTGCTATTTTGCGCCATAGGGCAAAACTTGGCGGATTGCCGGGTAAATATCTGGCAGGCGTTTTATAATCGCCATTGTTGGAATTATCGGTGATACATCCATTCGTAAAGAAGACCAAATCATCTTCGTTTACGGCAATTATTTCCGTATTTCCTTCAGCATTGACACATTCTACTTCAGAAACGGTGATGTTATCGTTGTCCTTAAAATGAAGGTCTGTAACCGTTTTACGAAGTGAAAAGTCCACATTGTATTTGTCCAGGTATTTTTTGATGGGTAAAATGACCGATTCATATTGGTTATAGGGCGTTCTAGTCACGCCTTCCAATGTATTTATACGGGAAAATTCCAACAGCATCCTTTTCATATAGCGTTGAAATTCGAAGATGCTGCTCCATTCCTGCCAGGCGAAGGTGGTCTGCCACATATACCAGAAATTGGTGGTGAAGAAATGGTCATCGAACCAATCGCGGATCGTTACATTATCCAGTTCATCTTCATCGGTAAAAAACAGCTTTACCATTTTCATACGATCCTTGGTATCGAACTGCATATCGGTAACGGGCAATCTATTACCGTCCTTATCAATCAGACGGGCTTGGGCATTCGTAGGATTGGCGTGGTCGAAAGCCAATATTTCATCCTTAACAGAAATATTAGGAACTTCCAGAGAGGGAATGCGGCTGGAAAGATCCCAGAAATTCTCGTAAGTTTCTTCGTTTAGCATCCTTCCGCCACGGCAGATGAAGCCTTTTTCCTTGCTGCCTGCCCCGTCGTTGCTTCCGCCCAAAATGGGCAAGGCTTCTATAATGTGGATGTTTTCTCCTTTGAATCCACCGTCTTCCAATAGATAAACGGCTCCTGCCAGGCTGGCCAATCCGCCTCCGACGAAATAGGCGTGTTTTTCTGAATTGTTTGTGCTCATATTTTTAATAAATTTTAGATCAACAACAAGTATTTCCTAGTTGTATTTTATAATTATATAAAAATTGAAAACCGGCAGCCGGTTGAAAAATTATTGTACTCGGTTGCCGGAATTGGTTGGTTACAAAA
Organism: Sphingobacterium sp. MAE; assembly: GCF_056711605.1. NCBI lineage: Bacteria > Pseudomonadati > Bacteroidota > Sphingobacteriia > Sphingobacteriales > Sphingobacteriaceae > Sphingobacterium > Sphingobacterium sp. MAE. The sequence goes on from NZ_CM160044.1 coordinate 3,890,539, forward strand.
GCTTTGCTTCACGCAATATTTCTTCAGCGTATGTTCCTTCAATTTTTTTAAGCCCATATTTTTCTACAATGGATAAAAGCCAGGGAAGATCCAGTTCTTTGAGGTTCTTTTTATCATTCAGAAAATAAATGGATTCTAATAGAACCCTGATGTCGAAAGAGGAAGCAAAAACTTCAGGAACGCCCCGGTCTACATCTAACAACGTATAAACCGCTTCCATTGCTGTACGTACGGAATATTCTGTCGTAAATACCGTATCTTTTTCAGTCTCAGCAAAATTGCCGATAAACGCGAGGTTGACCGAACCTTCCGGAACGACCAAAGGACGGTCGCCCAATGCACGAGGCATAAAATAAGAAGTAATATAGGGCATACGACAAGGGATGGTATTAGCCGAATTTTGGGCAATAGCTGCGATTTCACTTTCGGGAACACCGATATGATATAATAACTCCTCGCACAATTCGGCTCCGGAACATTCGGTTATTTTTTTCTTGACATAATCACCGGGCTTATCGGAGAACAATCCATACACCCAAACAATCACCTCATTGTCTTTCTGTTTTTTAAAGTGGGGCTGGCGGCTGATGGAAAAACCATATAACCAGCTGGAATCTTTGATGGTTACAGGCCCGCTGGTTACAATACTGCCACTCTTCGGGTCTTTTTTCGTGATTTTTTCAATATAAGGCAATACTTTATCGTCCGTCAACGTAATGGTTCCGGAAATGACCCAGTTGGCTTCTGGAATATTTTCGCAGAATTTCTCTGGTTTTCCGAAACTGGCATCTTGTCGTGCCAGCTTTTTCCAAAGCTTCCAGCTGCCACCGATATCTGACGTTACGGGAGCCGGCGTATTGTTATCGCCATAAGTGGTGCTTTCCGTGATGGAGCCATTCGTTACAAATACCAAATCATTTTCTGTTAATTGGATTTGCTTTTCTTGACCGTCCTGAATCAATTCTATACGCTGTGCTACTTTCTTATGGTCTTTTGTATCAACTATAATATTTTGAACCTGGGTATTGTATTGAAAATCAACCCCCTGTTCTTTAAGATAATTGACAAGCGGTAGAATCAACGACTCGTACTGGTTGTACTTGGTAAAACGAAGCGAAGACATATCGGCAATTTTGCCTACGTGAGGTATGAAACGCAACACATAGCGGCGCATCTCCAATGCACTGGCCCAGGGTTCGAAAGCGAACATCGTTGCCCAGTATAACCAAAAGTTGGAATTGAAGAAATCTTCGGTGAATACCTGGTCTATCTGCAAATCCTGCAATTTTTCTTCGGGAATCAAAACCAGTTTTATTAATTCCTGTATGGCTTTTGGTGTCAAGGTAAGCAGTCCATCGGTAGAGAGACGTTCTCCTTTATCGACGATCACCCTTGTATGAGAGAAGGAAGGGTCTTCTTTGTTCAGCCAGTAAAATTCGTCCAGTACAGATGCTCCTTCGGTATCAAGGGAAGGGATACTGCGGAAAAGATCCCACAAGGTTTCGAAATGGACTTCCATCTCACGGCCGCCGCGAATGATATATCCCTTTTGTTCATCCAGGATACCGTCCATACTGCCGCCTGGAAGTGCCAGTTCTTCTAAAATATGAATCTTACTGCCGTTCATCTGCCCGTCGCGGATCATAAAAGCCGCAGCAGAAAGAGATGCCAATCCTGAACCAATCAGATACGCTGATTTTTGGTCTACATTTGCGGGTTTTTTGGGATTTGCAAATGCTTCATAATTTCCATTGCTGTAATACATAATTTCCTTTTTAAGAATGTTTTTGTTATGCTAATAGAAAACGTTTTGAAATCTATTCTTGCATACTTGCTCTTTAATAAAGTTACGTATATATTCAAATTCTTTTTCAACCCGAAATTCAGTTATGTCGTTCTGAAATTCGGGTTAGGAGATATTCTGCTGCCTACGATATTCGGTAGGAGAAATGGAAGCATATTTTTTGAAAAACCTACCGAAAGCTGAAACGGAACTGAATTGAAGCAGATCTGCAATCTGGGAAATATTGAATCCAGGATTGCCAAGCATAACATACGCTTCTTTCAGCAGCGCTTCATCGATGATTTGATGAGGTGTTTTGCCGGTGGCTTTCTTTACCACTTCTATCAGGTATTTGTCAGATATGCACAGCTGTTTTGCATAAAAACCGACATCTTTATAAAGCAGGATATTTTCCTTTACCAATTCATCAAACTTCAAAAACAATTCCTTTTTCTTCTTTTTATTCTCTTTCGAATCGCCTCCTTCTAAACTAACTATCTCCGCAATTTCCAGCAAAAGATTAAAGATAATCGTGCGAATTATCTCTTCTGTAAATTTACCTTTTACGGAAGTTTTTATTTGCAGATAGTCCAAAAACGCATACAATGGAACCGCTTGTTGTATGTCGGCTTCCAGAATATTGTACGAGCCGTACCGAAACAGATTCATCTTGTCAATAATGAAGGGGTTGGCAATATTTTTAAGCAGAAAGTCTTTTGAAAAAAATAGCAGCTTCATCCTGAAATCCTTGCTTACTTTTTTAAATTTTATGATAGTAGAAGGTGCGGAAATGAGGAAGCCATTCTGATTGATATTATATGTATTGTTATCTATTTCAAGTTCAATATTACCGGCAAGACAGATACAAAATGCATAAAAATCTATTCGGAATGATTTCTTTGGGAATTTAAGAATTGAATTACCTGAGGAAATATAATAAGGCTCGTTGCAATTAACCCCATAAAATGCAAGGGTTTCCTTTAAATTTTCGTATGATTTCATATATATCCTTTAAATAACTTCATCGGGGATTTTACCTTGTTAAACATCTGTATGTCTTCAAACTAATTTGGACAAATGCTTAAGGAGTGTTTTAGTTTTATAAATCTATTAATTTTTGTTTTAAATATTCTGTTTTTCTGTTATTAATGGCCAGTTTTTTTAGGCTTTCTCTTTGTTTTAATATGAGGTCTCCACGACCATAATATACGTCAGCCGGGGTGAGGTTTTTTAAAGACTCATGATAGCGTTCGTTATTATATCTATTTACAAACTCTTCTAGGGCTTCTTTTAGCTCTTCTGGTGAATAGTAATTGTTCAATTTGACCACATTCTTCATTGTCCTGTGATACCTTTCAATTTTTCCTTGAGTCTGTGGATGTGCTGGTCTGCCATGCACCTGTTTCATTTCCAGTTCTTCGTTCAGGTACTTTCCCAGCTCCTTGGAGATGTAACAGGATCCATTGTCTGACAATAATTTAGGCTTAACCTTTGTTTTTAATTTTGCCTTTTCTATTGCCATGTCCACATTACGTATCACATCCTCATGCTTCATGGATGTACAAAGCTCCCAATGTACGATGTAGCGGCTGAAATCGTCCAGGATGGTACTTAAATAATAATCACCCCAGCCTTTTATTCTGAAATAGGTAAAGTCTGTCTGCCACATTTCATGCACAAAACCGGTTTTATCCTTAAATTCATTGGATGCACTGATCAAAATATGGGTCGGAGCACTTATCAGACCTTTGTTTTTAAGGATTCTATAAACTGAAGATTCAGAAATGAAAATCTCGTGCTCGTCTGTGATGTGATGTGCTAACTCGCGGGCCGATAGATCAACCTTATCCAGGGCAACCTCTACAACAAATTCTTTAACTTGTTCTGGAATACTGTTCCACTGTTGTTTGCAGTCCCTGTTTTTCAGTTCTAGCCCCTCATAGCCGTCTTTGAGGTACCGGTCATACCAGCTGTAAAATGTACTTCTGGAAATACCAAATTCAGTTAAGGTGCGCTTCACGCCAAGCTCAGATCGGGTAACAGCCTCGATAATCTCCATTTTTTCTCCCGCTGATAATCGCATATACTTTTTGTATTTATCAGTTAATCCAGCAGATCCAAGCTTTTTTTTACGATATCATAGCGTAGAACCAGATCGGCAACCATTTCTTTAAGTCTGGCGTTTTCTTTTCGAAGTTCGGCAACTTCATCTGAGGTCGCCTCACGGGTAACATCGCCTTCAAGTCGCTTTTTTCCTGCCTCCAAAAACTCCTTGTTCCATTTATAGAACTGAGACTCGTTAATACTGTGCTTACGACAGATCTCGGCAATAGAATTCTCCGCTCGTAACGCTTCCATAACGATCAAAATTTTCTGCTCGGCAGTGAAGATTCTTCGTGTACTGCGACGTACATCCTTGATAAAGTTTTCGGGGGTAGTTTTTTTTGGTCTTCCCATAATGATTAAAGTTAAAAATTTTTCAGGAAAACACTCTCTTAGTTTTTATTGAATTATGTCCAAATTATGCTGACGATTTACAACCTATAAACTCAATGATACCATTACCCTTGATAAAGATAGGTATATGTTGAATTTTAATAATAATGAGTTAATCTTGACTTATGTAGGTAAATATGATGCCACCGCTTACAATTTTAAGGGCAAGGATCTGATTACCCAGAAGGAATTACAATTGTCTGATTTCAGGGGGTCGTACATACTGCTTGATTTTTGGGGTAGCTGGTGTGGCCCATGTATTGCAGGGATTCCAGAATTAATAGAATTCGCTACCGAATACAAAGATAGGATTGAAATTATCAGTATAGCTTTTGATCATGATGAAGATCTCCCAAAATTAAAAACTATCATCAAGGAAAAAGAAATGAACTGGAGTCATATCAGAGAGCCAAAATTATTCAGTAATCCAGCAGGTTTAAATAAGAAATTTGATGTGAAAGTTTTTCCTACATTTATTCTCATCGATAAATCGGGAAATATAATTTATAGAAGTACAAATGATGTTGGAATACAATCGATTAAGCAATTCCTGTCAAAAATTGATGATGTTTAACTAATCAAAGAGGTTATTATACTAATACTGGTAATTCAGAATTGCTTATTGGAGTTTGATAATTCTTTGTTAAATGTTGACCTGATTTTTTAAGGCCCTTAAAACTGGAGTTGCTAGCTTCATCTGCCGACTAAGTTAGCAACTCCAAATACTAAATTTTAAATCTCATCGATATCAAAAACTGTCTGGGTCTTAATTCGAAATAACTTTGAACAAGTTCATAATCTGAAGAAAACTGCTGCAGGTAATTTTTATTATTCAACATATTGGATGCTGTCAGCTCTAAATATGTATACCAATGGGTTAGCCTGAACCGATAAGTAGCGTCCATAAAATACTGACTCTTTTGTGCCTTGACATTATTCGCATAGAAAGAATTGGCCAACGTGATCAAATGTCGATCATGGGGAGCAAAGACCAGATTAAAAAAATGATTGTTATATAACAGCTCATTGCTCAGCCCATCTGCCAATCTATTATGGGTACGCCCCATAGAAACTCTATAATCTCCAGAAATGATAGATGAGGACGAATTAATCAACTCAAAAGTGAATGATTGACTATTCACATGTTGTTTGACCAACTGCTCATTGAGCAGATAATCTGAAGTACTCCAACTTAGGTTTCCGCTCATCTTTGCAACAGTTTTGATGCTTATAAATAATTTGGAAAGACCTCCTCTTATCCCTTGAGACAGACTCTGTGCATGTTGGTTATTAATACTGGTGGTGCTGCGCCCCAAACTATCCAATGCTGTACTAAACATATAGTCACGCCAGCTCATTCTGACATTATAACCCAGATTGGCAAAATTTGCCTTCAACGTGTTTTTATAATCGTAATTTACTGCTCCACTAAGGTCTTCATCTTTGAGTAAGCGTACATCATACTTTTGGATACTGCGATACTGACTGATGATGTAACCATTATAGAAATTACCGAGCCCACCAAAGTTTCTCCCTCCGCTCAGGTTTGTACCAATCGTATTTTGACCGTTAATCAAATAGGTCAATGAAGCAGATGGATTCCAAGTGCTCCGTACTTCATTTTGAAGACGCTGCACACCTTGCTGTTTGACATTATAGTAATATTGACTAAATGGCAGATTGAAACTGTATATAAATTTCCGTATTTCTTTTCTAATTTGAAGTGCCATGGGCAGCTGCAGCTGTTCGTTGTTCATATCATTGAAATAGCCACTGTCCAAGATTCGAATATCATCTTGTTCCTGTACTTCGATATGACTGTTTAAGTTACTGTTCTTATAATTCAGGTTAACGCTTGGCGATAAGGTCCATCTTTTGATCTTATGCGATAGACTTAATCCGTTTTCAAAATTGAAACTCTTAAAACGGACAATCTGCCCCATCCGATCATATGGCTTCCCGGCATTGATCAACGATTCAAATTGCCCCAGGTTGACCGAAAGACGTTGGGGTGTACTATGCCACTCTATCGTAGAAGTGATATTGACCAACTGTTTGCCTATAAAACGGCCAAGTGAAAAAGAATTAAGAAAGGCTTCGTCTGAAAATTTTTTGTCCTGATGTATAGGGGTGTCTTTATTAAAAAGAATATTCCCGATACTGTTGTTCCAATATTTACGATAATTGGTACTGTTGCGGAGGTAAATGTTGGCTTCATTCTTCTCGACCAATACGCCAATATTCAGCTCGTCGGCTCCATAACTATTGTCCACTACTTCTTGATTGTGAATCACTTCGTCATTTGTAAAATACTGTGTCATGGTTGTTCCCTGACGCTTTCGATTATCATGGAAATATGAAAAATTACCTTTCACTTTGAGACCGCTCTTCAGTTTCTGAATCATATTGCTGCTCATTAAAAAAATCTGATTATCCAGCCATTTTTTCTGATCGAAACCCGGAGTGGCCACATCCCGAATAGAAAGATAAGTCGGACCATCAGAAAAAGCTAGATCGGGAAGTAAAATAACCCGTACCTGAATAGAATGGTTTTAACTGCTGTGACACATCATCACCAATATTGTTGGTCTGAAATGAATTGAGCATTTGAAAGGTCTTTGCAAATGTCATCAGCGTGATATTGGCATCTCAAAGTGCGGGACTGGCCCCTAAACCAATTTTACCTGTACCTGTCGTGGTAAATTTCTTAAGCTGCAGATTAAGTGTGGCGCGATTGGAAAAAACCAACTTATCCAGCATTTTAATCGGATGATGATTTTCAAGAATCTGTACTTTCAAAACCGCATCTGCAGAGAGGTTTTGATTGATAAGTCCATAGCGTTCGTCCATCATATCCAAACCATTGACGCGATACTGCTGGATAGGTTCGCCTTGGTAATAAATCTCACCTCCACGCATCTCTACGTCTGGAAGCTTCTTGATGATATCACCTATTATCCGATCTTGCTTTCCAGTAAACGGAGCTACATTATAATTGATCGTATCTTTTCGGTTGTAAACGGGTACATCAGCCACCTTTACTTCTTGTATTTTCCTCACCTCGCTTTTTAGAATATAAGCATAGTTAGCGCTAGCGTTCACAACATTCACGCTTTGCTTGGCATAACTAAGATGGTTAAAGTCTAACTGTACGGAATCTACATCGGTGACTTTGATCGTCAATTTGAAGGCACCACTTACATCGCTTTTTGAAAAACCCAATAAAGCTGGTGAACCGATTTTTTTATAAGATACCGTGACATTAGCGATCGGCTTTTGATCTTCAGTGAGTAATTTACCCGTGATAACAGTTTGGGCAAATGAATGGACACTAACCAATATAAAAATGACTGTAAAAAAGAGCTTATCTCTCATATGGATCTTTTTGCTCATCAAATTAATACCGCTCGATATGGTTATTATCTGTCTTTGTATCTAGTGTGACTCTTCGTTTAGCTACTTCATCCAACCTTGTTCCAGTTGCTAAAGCATATGCGGTCATATTGTTTCTTAAATTTTTTCGATCTTTATAAAAAGCATCTTTTGTTGTTTTTTGAAGATCAAGATCTGGACGTAGTTGATCTAAAATGAGTGAGACGCTTTTTACTTTACTTATGGAAGCTATATCGAATGTAAAATACTTATCCTGATCTGATACGGACAACACTAAACCCGGAAGTCCACAAAACTTATACGGTCCATCTGAAATAGGAATATCCATGGTGAACCAGGCTGTCCATTTTCTCCCACCCCAATTGGTTGTAGCTTTTTGACAGATAAACTGATGTAAATGGACTGTATCTGGATGACTTTCCCATTGCATATCCTCCTTCTTTTCTTCGTAATTGGACAATTCATTATTACCGTCAAATCCTATCCCATTCACAGGTTCATAGGTATAAATCATATCATCCTTTTTTATAATTAAAAAATTAGTAAGTGGTATAGAACCATAACTATAGAAAATACCAATTTTAAATGAACTTAAGGATAAAGCTGAATCGCTTCTAAATTTTGATAGGGTCTGAAAATGACTTTCTTGATCACCAACCATCAGTTGTGTAAAAACACTTTTCCTCGAAGCACTGGAGGTACTATCGTTATGATAGGTAAACTTATAAAGGATCTTCGTATCAAATTGCACAGGTTTGACCTGTGCCTGAATAGTGAATTGAAACAATAAAAAAATAATTTTCATAAAGCATAATAGTAGATGCTATGCATATGTAAAGCATGGCATATGCATATGTAAAGCATAGATAGTGCATAGATAGAGTATTAAAACAGGGTGTTTGATACACTTACCATGCACTTACTATACACTTACCCGATGTCAATACCGCACATAGGCAAACAAGCCTTACCCATACGGTATGAATGCTTGATACTTGCCTAGCAGATAGTTTGAGATGGAATGTCTGTGTACGGTAGCACACCATCCATATTCATTCACACGATGATCTGGTCAAAAGATCATCCCCCAAAGTAAACTTACAATGAAAAATAAATATCGTCTATGTATCTGTCCCAAAGAAGCAGCAGCGATTTTGGGACGCACGGAAAATCACTTGATTTCTTTAAAATGCATTAAAATCCCATTCTCCCCGATATGATCTACCCCTCATTAAGTTAGCGGAATAATCATTAAACTCTTCTTTTTCAGGATTCCATTTTAAATCCTTTTGCAATTCATATGCAATATTTACGGCATTACAAACCGAACTTGTGCGATGCCCAATCTCAACGTCACATATGGGTTTTGACCTTTTCTTAATGGCATCTATCCAGTCTTGATAATGATTATCACTGTGATAAACAAGTTTATCTTGTGCAGTCAACTTTAAAGAGGCCAAACGCTCTGGACTTGTTCGGAGAAAGGAACGGCTCACTTCGATCTTACCTTCTGTACCAATAAACTGTATAGCATTGTGCTCTCCCCAAGGCGTATGATTCACTTTTACACCATTTTTATAAATAAATGAAAGGCCATGTTGGGCCATCGGTTTTTTAGGGGGGAGAAATAATTCTGGTCCGCTTTGATCCATATCCAAAGCCCATTGTACGATATCAAACATATGCGCTCCCCAATCTGTAATATAACCACCACCAAAATCACGATACCATCTCCAACCAGCCCACTCTGGATCTTCTAACCTTGGGGCTAATATCGGATGGTATCCACGATACATAGATGGTCCTACCCACATATCCCAGTCTAATTCCTTTGGAACTGGCATCGTTGGTAGATCACATTGTTTCACAGGTTCTCCAATAGCTACATTTACCTCCTTCACCTGCCCTATATACCCATTTCGTATCAGATTCACTGCTTGTCTAAAATTGTAAGAAGATCTTTGCATGCTTCCTGTTTGAAAAACTCGATCATACTTTCTACTCGCATTAACCATCGCTCGGCCTTCAGCAATGGTCAATGCTAGTGGTTTTTCGCAATAGATATCCTTTCCTGCACGAGCTGCATCTACGGCAACTTGTGCATGCCAATGATCGGGAGTAGCAATGACCACAGCATCAATATCCTTTCGTTCCAATAGCTCGCGATATAACCCATAACCTTTCATTTGAATGGATGGTTTTCTCAAAGTTGTTTGCGTTTTGGTCGTCTCTAAAATGAAATTATTCAACTTTTTAGAATCGACATCAGATGCCGCATGTATCAATACCTCTTTACAATTCGCTAAACGATTCATAAGGGTATAAGATTGTTTACCTACTCCGATATATGCCAGATTGATCCGATCACTAGGTGCTATAAAATTTGCTCCTCCCAATACCGATCGGGGAACAATTGTAAAAGCCAAACTAGCTTTCACACTTTTATCTATAAAATCTCTCCTATTCATAATTAGTATATACTTGGTTAAGTCCTTTTTAGGTTTATATTTTAATATTTTTGATCTATATGATTTTTATTGATGTCATTAAACTTTTTGATAATGACGGTTTTCCGCTATAGGTTTAGTTTAAATAAGCATACCTTAAGATTACTAAATCTAAATTTTAGGGTATGTATAGCCGTTATGGTAAGCTGCATCTAAATATCTATTGGCCTCTTTATCTGAAAATTGTTGTTTCTCTTTATTCCAATACAACTTTTTACCTGTTCTATAAGCAATATTTCCCATTTGTGATAAAACGGCAATATGGGCACCAGCTTCAATTGGTGCTTTGAGTATAGTTCTGTCTTGTGCAAAGATCGCTTCCACAAAATTGTTCATATGTCTTTCCAATCCATCGTCTTTTGCTCTTTGTAGTGGAACTGCTTCCATTCGATTACCTTCTGGCAATACTTCCCAACCTTGTCTATTGAGCACTAAAGTTCCGTTGTTACCTATAAAAGCGACTCCATGTCCTTTGTTATAGGGGCCCTGGTCAATTCCAATAGCATGCTCCCACTGCACGTTAAAACCATCGAATTCATATAAAGTAGTCAAGGTATCTGGAGTCTCCTCTACATCATCAGGGTAGGCAAATTTACCTCCTGCTGCCATTATTGAACGTGGATCAGAAACATTCATCCCAATGAGTGCAAAATCTAACATATGTACTCCCCAATCTGTCATCAAGCCACCTGCATAATCCCAAAACCAACGAAAATTAAAATGAAATCGATTCCGATTAAATGGTCTTTTCGGAGCGGGACCTAGCCATCGTTCATAGTGTACTCCAGATGGAATTGCAGTATCTGGTAAAATTGGAACATCTTTCTTCCAACCTAGGTATGCCCAAACTTTAACCATCCGCACCTTACCTAGACTGCCACCATGTAAAAATTTCATCGCATCTTCAAAATGCTGTTGACTTCTTTGCCACTGCCCTACCTGAACAATGGCATTGTATTTCTGAGCAGCACTCACCATGACCTCACATTCTTTGATCGAATTGCCTATTGGTTTTTCTATATAAACATGTTTACCTGCTTTTACAGCATCTACCATCATCAAGCAATGCCAATGATCGGGCGTCGCAATAATGACAGCATCTACATTTTGGTCTTTTAACAATGCCTGGTAATCAATATAAGATTGAACTTTTATATTACGTTTATCCAGTTCAGCAATACGCTTTTTAAGCACATTCTCATCGACATCGCACAGTGCTGTACAGAACACATTTTTATTTTGTAATATAGCCATTAAGTTAGACCACCCCATTCCATTCACACCGATCACCCCAATACGGATTGCTTTTGTTTGAGCAAGCCCTTGAGTTCCTTTAAATAATAATGCCGACGCAGCTAGTAATGTTGACGTTTTAAGAAATTTTTGTCTATTCATGATCATACAGTAGCCCCAATTTTTCAGAGATCACATGAAAACGCTATGAAGTTATGGTTAATTGAATAGCTTATTACTTTTCAGTTTTCATGTTATCCTTAAGTAAAAATCAGCTGATTTTAGGTTTTTGTTTAGTTTATACTTTCTAATATAGAAAAAATATTGTTTGACTCAAACTACTGTATATTAAGACATTTCATAAATACACATATCATAGCAACCAAAGACCATCATATAAAACCTGATTTATCTTGTTTATCGTTAGGTAGAAGCATTATTTACAAAAAATAACCAGATTTTATGGTCAGTATATGTTTTCCTTATATATTAAATAAGTTACAAAACGATCTGCTATTAACCGCGATTGATCGGCTAAAAGATTACTTGAATCAGAATGATAAAAATCATTAAAATTTGGATAAATCATTTATTTAATCACTAAAACGCATTAGCATTGTTAAATAATTAAGTAAAAATGTATTTTTACATTAGATATAAACCAAACTGACCATTTCAAATACTCGATGAAGCGATTGCTTATTCAATAAGAGAGGATAATAAACCATTTAGAATGAAGATAGCCTTATTTATTACATACCTAGTCATACATACTCATCTATATGCACAAGAGAATGTAAACATTTGTGAACCGATAGGACTGAAATGCGAACATCTCAGCAATCCTTTGGGTATAGATATTCCAAATCCCAGATTGACATGGATGCTTAAAGATACCCGGCAAGACGCTATGCAAACGGCATATCAAATCGTTATTGGAACAGATTCAATAGCTGTTACTCATAATATCGGTGAAAGTTGGAATACCGGGAAGCAGCTCAAATCGGATATTATTGTTTCATATAAGGGTAAAAGTCTAGCCCCACTAACGAAGTATTATTGGAAGGTCAATGTATGGGACAAAAACGGAAAACCCAGTTCTTCGGAAATTTCAACTTTTGAAACAGGGATGATGGGACGATCGAATTGGAAAGGTTCATGGATAAGCGATCATCATGATATTCATCACAAACAAGCACCTTATTTCAGAAAGGCATTTGAAATAAAAAAAACAATTCTATCTGCACGAGCATATATTGCAGCGGCAGGATTATATGAGCTGTCTTTAAATGGAGAAAAGGTAGGTAAAAATTGGCTTGATCCGATGTATACCCGTTTCGACAAACGCACACTATACGTTGTACATGATGTTACAAAACAATTGCAATCGGGTAAAAATGCTATTGGAGTTATTCTGGGAAATGGTTGGTACAATCACCAATCTCTGGCAGTATGGGATTTCGATAAAGCACCTTGGAGAAATCGTCCGGCATTTTGTATGGATTTGCGTATTGTGTACACAGATGGTACCGAAGAAACGATTGTATCTGAACAAGATTGGAAGACTTCTTCTGGACCAATTACTTATAATAGTATTTATACTGGCGAGCACTATGATGCAAGATTAGAACAAGAAGATTGGAATAAAGCTCATTTTGATGACTCAAAATGGAAAGGTGTGAAATATCGGAGTGCTCCTGCAGAACTTATTATTTCACAACAAACGGTACCAATTCGATTGATCACCCCCTATTCACCAATTTCCATCAAAAAAATAGATGATAAAACTTATGTCTTTGACATGGGGCAAAATATGGCAGGTGTAACGGAAGTGAAAGCAAAGGGGGCTGCTGGAACGGTCCTGAAAATAAAACATGGGGAACGTCTGGATGATCATGGCCGAATTAATTTATCTAATATCGATGTTTATTTTCGCGGAGACAAGTTTACAGATCCCTTCCAAACGGATATCTTCACTCTAAGTGGTAAAAAAGAGGATGAATTTATTCCTAAATTTAATTATAAAGGATTTCGTTATGTTGAGATAAACAGTACAGAACCTATTTCGCTTCAAGATTTAAAAATTACTTCTTATTTCATGCATAGTGATGTTGATGCACTTGGGGAAGTCAAAACATCTTCGAAACTGGTCAATGACCTTTGGAAAGTAACCAATAACGCTTATCTTTCTAATTTAATGGGGTATCCAACAGATTGTCCACAAAGAGAAAAAAATGGTTGGACAGGCGATGGACATCTCGCTATTGAAACTGCTCTATACAATTTTGATGGTATTACAGTTTATGAAAAATGGTTAGCTGATCATCGCGATGAACAACAACCCAATGGGGTACTGCCCGATATTATTCCCACAGGAGGATGGGGATATGGCACTGCAAATGGGTTGGACTGGACCAGTACAATCGCCATTATCCCATGGCAAATATATCTGTTTTACGGAGATAGTAGGCTATTGGAGGATTGTTATGAAAATATAAAACGCTATGTTAACTACGTATCGCGCATTAGTCCAGAGGGAATAACTACTTTTGGTAGAGGAGATTGGGTACCTGTTAAATCAATATCCAATCTTGAGCTTACCTCTTCTATCTATTTCTACGTTGATGCGACCATATTAGCATCTGCAGCAAAGCTATTTGGCAAACAGGATGATTATGTGAAATATAATGCTTTAAGTAAAAAAATCAAAAGTGCCATCAATAATAAATTTTTAGATGTATCAACTGGAATTTATGCAAGCGGTACGCAAACAGAATTAAGCATGCCGTTGCACTGGGACGTAGTCCCTGAAGACATGAGATCTAAGGTTGCGTTCAATCTGAACAAGAAAGTTGAAGAAACAAATTTCCATCTTGATGTTGGTGTTTTGGGAGCAAAAGCTCTATTAAATGCTTTAAAAAACAATGGTTATGAAGAAACTGCATATCAAGTTGCTGTACAAGACACTTACCCTTCATGGGGCTGGTGGGTTGTGAATGGAGCTACTACATTGTTGGAAAATTGGGATTTAGCATCTGAAAGAGATATCTCGGATAACCATATGATGTTTGGTGAAATAGGTGGCTGGTTCTTTAAGTCTCTGGGAGGTATTTTACCTGACACTGATCAACCGGGATTTAAACACATTTTATTAAAGCCGATATTCCCGCGTGCACTTGATCAATCTGAAGTGACGCACCGATCAGCCTATGGTACAATTGTCTCCAAATGGAAAAAAAACAAGAAGACCATAACCTATGATGTTGTGATACCACCTAATGCTACAGCTACATTTTATCCTCCAACGAATATAAAAGACCAAACAACTATACAACTGGGTTCAGGTGAACATCAACTTATCTTTAAGCTAATATAAATTATAACTTGTTCAAATTGAATGATCAGGTCCAAGAAGTATGGGGTAAATTGATATCATTGAATATGTAAATTGCATGATCAAAAGAATCTTTTTATTACTAATTTTATACAAAAAAGGCCTTTTAAGATTAATCTTAAACAGCCTTTTTTGTATCTTGATCTATTCTTGGAAAGATACTCCATTACTTCGATAAACTTTCATCAAAGAACAGGTATACTGAATAATAATAAGTTTTCTTTATTGAACTCTAAACTTACTTCCCGATACAAAAAGTGTTAATAATTGATTTACAATACTTTATTTTAAAATAAATACAAATAAAATTCAATTTTGTAACATTTTATTGTCTGAGAAGTCGTCTTTCAACACCATTAATCTAAATTTAATATATGTCGGTTCGTTAAATTTGGTTTTATGTCAAAATTACCTAAAAAGTATTGTTTAGTTTTCGGATCTAATTTATATTCTGGTCCATATAATTTTCCCCACTCTATAGTACCATCTTCTCTAATTTTGTTAGATTTCATATTATATTCATTTATATAGTCAAGACCTCTTCTATATAAGGTTCCATAAACAACATGTTCAGGCTCTATAATATTTTGATCAATTGACTCCTTATTTATCGCAATATTTAATCCTGCACCATTAGATGCAACACTATTATAAATAATTGCATTAAATCCATTTTCAAATATGTATTTGGAATATGATGCTGATAATTTATAATCGTTATTATATTCAACTTTTTTTGAGAACTCATTGCTGAAAAAATCATCAACTATTATTGCCTCATCCTTAAATTTACTATCCAAGTCTATTGATTTAATAAAATGTCCTCTTAAAGATTTATTTTCTCTAGAATGTAATAAATTTGAACCTACCAATACAAATGGCAAATCCTCTTTCAGTATCCAACTAGAGATAGCGAAATAACTCCTTGAAAAATTTTTAGTTAAATCATCATTTATTGTTTCTAGAAGAGCATTCATATAGTGAGGTACTAAAGGATCAGCTAAATTTAAACTAGCATAGAATATAGATTCACCAATACAATGAGCTCTACCAAATTCTTTACTTGGGTTAGGATTATAACTGAATTCACTAACATTTGTAGGAATTTTAGGTAGTTCATTCCAAATACGAACTCGACACAACCTTGTACCTTTTTTAAGTTTATTAGTAACAAAAAACTGACTATTAATTTTTCTAAGTAAATCTAATATTTGATTAACATCTACCAAATTTAAATCTAAAGACTTTAATCTATCTAATATCTCCATGACTTACAAAGTTTTTTTAATTTCTAAAATAATCCTATTCTTCCAAGTACCGAATTCCTTATCAGCGGGTATCTGTAAAACATGACAATGTTTATTATCAAAACCAGATTGATCTTTTAGATAAAATTGTCCTTCGATTAAACTTCCATCTCCAGGATAAAGTAACACCACCTTGTTGGCCTCGAAATATTCATGGTATACGAACATTTGACGTAAATCATCTGGCGATGGACTTTTGCCGTTCAGATTTTTCCATTTGGTATCAATCACCGTAGTAAAATTATCATCCTGCAAAACAATATCAGGACGCATATTCGAACTTAAAGTATTTCCCTTCCAGAACCTCTTAGTAATCTGTCCCGAAACTTTATAATCCTTTAATGTTTTACGCAATAATCCTAAGACAAATTGTTCCCACAAAGCATTCATATCAAACATCAAGGCTAAAATTTGTCTTCGACCTTTACTAATATCAGGATGGTAGTTTAATAATATAAGTTCAGCAATATCTATAATAGTTTTATAAGATTGCGATTTGCGGTCATATGTTATCGTATCAAAAGTTTTGCTATTTATCTTAATACGTTCTTGTTCTGGAAAATTAAGCAACAGATTCCCAATACGTGAAGCTAATAAAGGATTACGATTAAGATTTTGAAGTAATACTAAAGCTGCATAAATAATTTGATGCAATTTATGATTAACTGTATAAGCTGTTGTTTCAATATAGAATCGTTCTTTATGAATGATATTATGCTGAATATGCTTAGCAAAAGATAACTTACCTTTTAGCGCTTTAGCATTTTGTTCTTGACGGATATATTTTTTTATTAAGCCTTGATGAATCAAAGATTCTAATTCATTAACAAAAAGCTCAAAATACAAATCTAAGACCGAGTTATGCTTCAATTTCAGATTTGACGATCCAGACTCTTTAACAGAAAATCCCCAAACCGAACGAATCATATTAATCAAGATATTCTGCCAGACAGAAGCATCCCTAGATCTATCAGCTTTTGGCAAAATCTCGATAATAGTACCTCCTACCTGCAACACTCCAACATATTCACAAAATTGCACACCATTCCTAATCAGCTTAAAAAATGGCGTATACTCACCATGATATGCTTCTAATGCTTCATAGAGTTTTCGCTCTTCCTCGACTTGCATATCAAATACAAGCTTTTCATGCTCAAATCGAATAATATGTTTTAGATTCTCTTGTAACATTAGCGCATTAAATCCTGTATTGCTTTCTCAAAAGATAAATCAAGATCTTGATTCGTCCTATAATCGATGATTTCATATATTGGTTTACTTGCTAAATCATCAACATAATCGTAATCAAAATCAGCAAATACATTACCTTCTTCTTTTTTCAAACGCACAAATCCCTTTCCTAAAACTAATCCAATCTTGCCATAGTCGCCAAAGAAATACTCTTGCAGCAATGGTATAATATTCTTGTAAAAGGAATCAATGATTGTAGATTCATCTTTGCCTATAAAATAAGCATGCCCAATACAATGGTCACGATCTATCAGTTTTTCGATGCGTTGGTTAATCCGCTCAAGAATCGCTGAAGCAGCGAAACCATAGAGATCCTGTTTCAAAAGCTCGGGCTTAGGTAACATTTCCTCAAACACGAAACGTCTACGTAAAGCCGTATCCAGAGCCTCTACTGAGCGATCTGCCGTATTCATCGTACCAATGATATAAAGATTCGCTGGTACAGAAAACTTTTGTTTGCTATAGGGTAAAGTCACTTGTAGCGCTTCATCACTTCCTTCTCTCTTAGTATCTTCTATTAAGGTGATTAACTCACCGAAAATAGCTGATACATTACCTCTGTTGATTTCGTCAATAAAAAGTGCATAATCATGATTGGGATCTCTTCTAGCCTTATCACATAACCTTTTAAACACGCCATCTTCAACCTTAAATTTTATATCACTCTCACTATTTTCATCAAGAATTGGCTTTATTCCTTCTACAAAATCTTCATACGAGAAAGATTGATGAAAAGTAACAAAATCATAATTATGAATTTCTACATCTGGTGATGCAACATGATTTTTATATTTTTCATATAAATTATATCCTTCAGGAAACTTCTCTTTTAGATCATCTTCAACAATAGTCCAATATGAATCTGAATCTTTATAAAAATACAATGGTTCTGACCTATCCGCTACTTTTACAAACTCACAATTGAGAACGGTATGTGATTGCAATTGTCCCCAAATAGTCGGGCGAACAGTCTTTGACGCAGATAGATTTTCCTTGATTTTGATTAACTCATGATTATGAATATCTAATACTTTAGCTTTTTTAATATCTAACAAAACAATAGTAATTATCTGCCACCATGTTAAATCACTAACGTATTCATTTAGAAACTGTTCCCTAGTTTGACTAATCTCTTTAACAATGAAACGGCTAAAATATTCATTTTTTAATTTATAAGTCTTTCCTGTTCCTGGAGGTCCATATAGGATTTGGTTAAGAGAAACCAAATTATCTACTGATGTATTCATAGTATTTAATAGTTCATTATGAAAATCCATATATTCTCTAATTGCAGCTGAGAAATATCCATTATTACCATAAGAAGGTGATTTTTCATAATAATATTTACCATCTACTCTGCGTTGTTCTTTTATAAGATCTTGATATAAATCACCCAAGAATTTTAAATCATTCATTTCAAAAATTTTGAGTGAAACAAGCTCATCCAGAATCTCAATAGCACGCATATAAGATCCTACGCGATTTGATGTATCCGAGGTTTTATTAAGCAGCCAATTTCTAAATTGCTCTTTATAATTTTGTTCAGCGTTCATAATTGATAAAAGAAACTCAAAGTATTTCTGGCCTTTTGAAACTTCAGAATCATATTTAGTAATATCTGTTAATGTCTTTAATACCAAATCGAAAGGTACAGTCCACTCTCCTTTTTTAATCCACTTTATTTTTCGAACACTAGTATACTCAGAGCGATTTGGGTCATAGATGTAATCTGAAATAACTTCTCCAAATCCTAATATTTTCCTGCGACCTTTCTTTACAATAACAATATCTCCAACTTGCATAGTCTTATAAAAGTCCCAATTTGCAGTTGCATCATTCTTTTTAGAAGAACTTGATTTTTCTAACTTACGTAATTGATCAGCAATTTCATTTTTAGAATTGTACTGACTAAGATCACCTAAATAATCCCATCCTAAACCTATTATAGAATGCTCATAGAACTCTTCCCAAAATCTTGCATCTTCACCTGGCTGATAGAGCCAATAGTTTTTATTAGATATCATTTATTTTTTACTTGAACTATCAAAATATTTTATTATTCCCCATTAATCTCAATCAAACAATACTTAAAATCTACAACTTTTCCTTTATCCAAAGCAAAAGTTGAATAATCGGTCCATTGAATTAAATAGTCAGACTTTAGACCTAATTGATAGACATATTCTTTACCTAGCGTCCAATGCTTCTTTTTATTAGCATCTATCGTGTCTTGCGAACCAAAATAATACTTATCTTTTGATACTTTATCAAGATTCCATCCTATATAATCTTTTGACAAAACCGCTCCATGATGGAATGAAAAATGCGCATCTAAGGAATTTTTAGCACTTACATCATTTAAATAATACTTCCTATCATTTGTCAAGATAAATACAAAACCCTTTTTAGTATAATCTTCGAATCCCATCAGTTTAAGATCAACATTTTCTATTCGATAGATATCTTTTCTAAAGCTATATCGACCTACATCATTAGCTCCATGATTAGCTAATGAATAACATTCATCACCTAACACTAAATCAACCTTCGTTGTTTATGATACTCCCTGTTTGCTGGACAACTTTTTACTAAACTAAGATATAATTACGATACATTTTTAATTTCCTGATAGAACTTTTCATCTGGTGTTATTCGTCCTAATGACTTGTGCCTTCTCTCGGTGTTGTAGAAGTGCACATAATCCTTCACCTGTTTGTACAAGTCAACCCCACCATTGGGTGGATTGAGATAGATCTTCTCTCTTTTTAGCGATCCCCAGAACCTTTCAATGTAGATATTGTCCAGCGCCCTACCCTTGCCGTCCATTGATATCTTTACCTCATTTTTCTGCAAGGCTTTCACAAAAACTTCAGATGTAAACTGAGACCCCTGATCGGTATTGAATATCTCGGGCTTACCATGCCTTTGGATCGTATCTACCAGTACATCCCTGCACCATTCAGCATTCATTGTATTGGATACGTCCCAGCCCATTATCTTTCGGCTATATACATCGATGATAGCAAACATATACATGAAACCTTTAAACATGGGGATGTAAGTGATATCCGCCTGCCATACCTGAGCAGGCCTTTCGATTTTAAGGTTCCTAAGCAGGTAAGGAAATTTATAGTCTGCCATGTTTGCTTTGCTCAGATTCTTTTTAGGATGTATGGTTTTCAGGTTCATGAGCTTATACAGCCTACGAACCCGCTTCTGCCCAACGAAATAGCCCAGATCCTGCCTCAAATAGTCCGTCATGCGCTCTACCCCGTAAAAGGGACAGTCCAGAAACTTACGGTCTATGGCATTCATAACCTGCAGGTTGAACAGAGATTCTCCCTTGGGTTTAAAATAATAACTGCTCCGGGGTAACTCAATAACTTTGCACTGCCTGTAAACGCTCATTTTCTTATAGGAAGGGCAAACAAGCCCGCGTTTCTCGTCAAGACTCATTTGCCCAATACTTTTTTTAAGAAATCAACCTGTATCTGTAGTTCCCCGGTCTTGGAATAAAGCTCTTTCTCTTTGGAGTCATCTTTTATCGGGCTTTTTTCTGTCGTAAAAACCGATTCAGCATTATCCAGAAATTCCCGCTTCCAGGTGTTGATCTGGGTCGGGTGCAACTCGTATTTAACGGCTAGTTCCTGAATGGTCTGCTGTTCCTTGATAGCTTCTATGGCTACCTTCGCCTTAAAGCTGGCACTGAATTTCCTGCGTTCTTTTTTCATTTTATACTGCTAATTTAAACATTTATGCAGTTGTCCAGTATTTGGGTAGTATGATAAGCCAAAGGCATACCATTAATCAATACAGTAATATCAGGACGAAATTCTTCATCTCCAGCTATACAGCTCAATTCTGTTGTAACATGAAAATCATTGTTATCAAAATGATCAAAATCGATGAGTTTAACACCTGAAGTAGCTGTCAGACGTTCATAAAATTTCTTTCCTAAATCCTCATAATCAAGCTCCAGATTGATTTCCTCTAAAACACGTTCAGCCTCCTGTTCCGAAATATTATTTAAAGTAGCAATTTTAGGAATGAAGATAGCAGGGAATATATTATTCTCTTCTATACGATCCTGTTTGGAAATAGGAATATATCGATAACCTAATCGCAATAAATGCAATAAGGCTGGTATTTTGACTCTAGAATCTTCGTTAAATTTCATTAATAGGTGTATGGTTTAATACTCCTTAAAGATATCTTTAATTAATAAATATTACTAAATATTAATGAATAAAAGTAAAACAAACCAATAAATAAGAATTACGGGAATCCGCAGATATCGATCATTAATCAATAATACTTGTCTTTATCTATTAATAATCAAACCGTTAAAATAACAGGAATATTTTTAATATTGGATATGCAAAAATGATTTTTTATTAGTTTGCAGTTTGCCAAGCTGTAGAATTACTAAATGGCGTTTTAAAATTTATAATTCAAGCCATCCTGTATTTTCATAACTATAAACTAGCTATAATATCTTCAAAATCAGCTTTGATAAATTCCCAGTATTTGCCTTTAAAACATATTGGGTCAAAATCATTATCCGCAATTTCAACATTGACAAGATTTGATATAATTAAATTACGATCATGCGTGTAAGGGTAGCGATGTTCATGTAATTCCAGCATATGCATTATAGAATACTTTCCTAACAATTCGTGCAAGTCCCAAAAGTCCTTTTTACGCCCACCGCGCTGTACCACATCAATTTTCATTGCTATAATTTCTTCAATAGATGCTAAGCGAATTTCATCTTCTACAACCATATCTTTAATAAAAGAATCCGTATAGAATACATCTAGTTTTACTGTATTTTCAGCATCTGTCCCAATCGTATAAGATTTCCCCATAGCTGGAGCTACATTTGACAGGTAATCTACATAAGAAAAAGAATTTTTTAAATAAATATCAATAGTCTCAAAATCTAAAGTTCCATAGTCTACATCCGAAAAAAGATCAATATCTATAGACTCACGATGACCTAAATGCAAACTTAAGGCTGTCCCTCCGACTAATCGAAAAGAGGAAAAAACATCTAATTGCATTAATCTAATAAGTGTACTCTTAAGCAGTTCATTAACTGTGTTGTAATAAAGCATATAAATATCTTATTGTTAATGCAGTGACATTGGTTCAGTTTTATTTGAAGCTAAAACCTCTTGAATTCTATCCAAACCGTAAAAACGTTCTATCTCTTTCTTTTCTTCGTCATTACCTCTTTCAAAAACACGCTGAATAACAGCATTATACTGCTTTTTCCAATCAATTTTATGAATATCCGTATCCCAAAAAAGTATTTTTCGAATAATACCCAAATCAGGATGAATTTTACTCAGCTCGTTTTCTTTAACCTTTTGGATATCATAAAAAGTTTGTAACATCGCAAAAGTCCCCTCTTCTAATCCTAAAGCTTGATCAACTTTTAAAGACAAAGGAATTGGAATACCTCGTTTCCCTTTAAGAATGGCGTTAAAAATCTGTCTATGAGTATCAACAGACAATGCAAAGGGACTTGGCTTAATCGCACGCTTATTAAGTTCTCGTTCTAGTATCAGACCTGGATGTATACCTTTAAAACGTTCTAATCTCTTTTCCATAATCAAATGTAATCAAATTTGATTACAATTTAAAATTTGTGCACAATAGATTACTTACAAAGTAAAAGCACTAGGAAAAACAACAACATTAGCCGCGTCAAAAGACAATTCCAAATAACCAAACTTTTTACTCATATTTCAACCAAAGCATCCCATCTAAATCTCCTATTCTCTCCATATTTTACATATCCCAGTTGATTGGTCAACATATTTGAACCTCCCACTTTAAAATCAGGAACATTACGATGATGATGGCCATAAATCCAACTATGAATCTTCGCCGACTCTATAAAATCATTTAAATCCGTAGCAAAAGCTTCACTTATATTACTGTTTAAATACTCTTGAGGATAATTAATATAGGTCGGAACATGATGCGTAACGACTATATTTTGTTTTTCATCATCAGATGAAACTGCTGATTTAATATAATTTAGATTTTCTTCAAAAAGTTCATTGCACCGATCTACAGAGAAGAACTGATTTCCATCTCTTATTACCTTATAATCATACAATCCTTTCTTGATAAAAAAAGACATTTCTTGAGAGATCTTCGTCCATAATGTAGAAAAAATAATTTTCACACCTTCCCTTTCAAGCGTATAATTGTTTACCAAAAAAACATTTTTAATTATTTCTTCTTTAAACTCTGAAGTTCTACCATCTAAAGCAATGTGGTAAAATTCATGGTTTCCAGCTATCCAATATGTTTCTTGAAAATTTTCGGAACAAAATTTTAAAAAGTCCTTGGCAAGATCCATATTTTTAAACGGAACTATATCACCAGCTAATATTAAAATATCACCAACTGGAAGTAAAGGAAATTCTTCAAGAAACCTTTTATTTTCTGGAAATTCTAAATGCAAATCTGAACAATACTGTATTTTCATAAAACAAATTTATGAAACAATATACTTGTTATTGATCAACTTTGTTATATTCAAACTATAAAATACACGGTTCGATGTCAAGATCAGTAAGAAAAACTAAAATATTCGGAATTACTACAGCCATATCTGAGAAACAGGATAAACGACTATGGAATCGAAAATTTAGAAAAATATGTAAAAGATTAATTAGCGTGGAGAAAGAAGCTCCAATCAAAATCCAAGGTGTTACGAACGTTTGGGACGGCGCAAAAGATGGAAAGCAATACTATCATCGGGCTGCAAAAAAAGATATGAGAAAATAACCGCTTTAGAAATTGTAATGAACCATATTTAAGGTAATTAAAGAGCGAATTTTAACGATAATATCCTTCAATTTTACTTATCTTTACACTAATAATTTTTTAAACGAAACAGCGTAAGCTATCGTTATGGTTTATCAGAAATTGCGACCTTCAGATTACAACCATTTTAACGATAGACTACGCTCGTGCCTGATATTGGGGCGCGAGCTATGTCTATCTGGTTGTAAGGCCGTCGCAAGCCTCTGATAAGGATATGATCTTAGTTTCGCGCCTTTCTTTATTTCTCCAAATAAACTTAAAATGGCACAGGAAAGATTTTATTACAATTCCAAGAGTTCCCCTTTACAGACAGTTGATGAGTCTATAGTAAATCAGATTTTAACGATGTACGAAGATGGAAGTTCAGTTAGTTTGATAAAGGATATATTCCCTGATATTAAGATTAACAATAACCTTCACTTGTTTTTACCTTATGTGATGTCATCATAAATTGCGGGATAGATATCTAAGTATAAACTATTCCTTCCTGATTTGTTCTTTTGCTCGCGAAGCGTAACTCTGTAAGATGTCATAATAGTAATTTAAAGTTTGTACGTGGTGTACGTGAGACGTACAAAAAATACTATCCACGTACAACTCCTGTAAAAATCGGTCTAATCAAATATAACCAAATACAAACAAAAAACCTTGAAAATATTTAATCTTCAAGGTTTTATATTATTTTACTAATATCTACTTTTATTCAGTTTTATGCAACTACTTCCCTAAACGAAAAATGGATGAATCCGGAAATAACTTTAGGCCTTGATTACTGATCAGTAAGAGCTTGTTATAATCATCCATATTATGATATATCCTTGTTAACTTATCTAAAACAAAGAAATTATTTTGTCTTTTTTCGTTTAGTATATTAATAGCTTTTAAACAATCATTATACAAACGCAATTTATATAGTCCTTCAATCAATAAAACATTTACTGTATCTTGCTTTTGATTCAAACTCTTCAACAATTGGACGGTACTCTCATAGTTTTTAGTTTGTAAATAACTATTTGCCTTTAATAGTTTAGCATCAAACGAAGTGTCTGAAGCTATTAATTCTAAAACTTTAGCATGGTCTCCTTGTTCAAATTCAACTTTGGCTAGTTCCAATGCTGTTTTTCTAAAACATGATGAAAATATAATAACAACTGATAAAATTATGATGTAAGAATAACGGCTCATAAATTATATTATTTAAATTCTTCAATTTTAAAATTATCAAGACCTAAAGAGTCCCTCCCACTCCCTTAAACTTCTCTACAAAGGCACTAATTTTTTGAAAAACGTTTTGTTTCTTGGTTAAATATTGTGGATTTAACGGACTCATTTTAGGTAAAATAGCATTCAGCTCAGTACCATTTTCACTGGCAAATTCACGTTTTAACGATGCAGTTATGTATCTCTTTGTCGCGTCCTCGTTTAGATTTTCATCTGTAATTAATTCTGACGCCTCTATTTTTTGTTTTGCCTGTGCATATTCAAAAAAGGCATCTATTATACCTGCTTTATCTTGAATCGTATCAAGATTTGTTTCGTTAATAAAGTCAACAACTAAGGTCTCTTTTGCTCTATTGCCTATACTGGCACGGATAACTCTACGAATTTCTTCTACCAAAGCAACTTTATCTTTGGTATTTTTGTTGTGTTCAAAAATTAATTCGATAATGTAATCCAGATTGATTTCTTGTGATTTCAATAAGTCTATTTCAAAAACTACATCATCCCAATCGATTGTAGATTCCGCTGCTTCTTTTCCATTTTTTTCTCGTCTTATCCAATCGCGTATATCATTATAGGTAGAACGATAATCTTGAACTGTTCTTTCCGGCAACAGAACTATTGTTTGCATGGTATCAATTTCCTCATCTGTTACAAAATAAGCTTCTTTGAATGCATCAACAGCATCAGCATCATTCAAATCGATTTCCTGTAATGCTCTTAGATGGGTAAATTCATCGTAATTCTGTAATATATTTTCCACACGCAAGTATTCCCCAAAAAGCTTCGCAAATTCTTTTTTGTCTTTTTCTTTAACGATTTCATCAGGGTTAGGAAACCTTTCATTCAACTCATTTACAACATCAATATAACCTCTGCGGGCTTCGCCTGTTGCAATGTCTGTAAAGCCCTCCAAATACTCTTTATAGCTTTTTTCAAGCACCACATTTTTGGTGTTCTTATCACCAAATAAAGTAATGGCATCAATGGTCGCTTGTTCTAAATCTCTAAATGTAACGATATTGCCAAAAGTTTTTGTCGCATCATAAATACGATTGGTACGCGAAAAGGCTTGCATTAAGCCATGATAGCGCAAGTTCTTATCTACAAATAGCGTATTAAGCGTAGGTGCATCAAACCCGGTAAGGAACATACCTACTACAAT
Organism: Sphingobacterium sp. MAE; assembly: GCF_056711605.1. Taxonomy (NCBI): domain Bacteria; kingdom Pseudomonadati; phylum Bacteroidota; class Sphingobacteriia; order Sphingobacteriales; family Sphingobacteriaceae; genus Sphingobacterium; species Sphingobacterium sp. MAE. Next base: position 3,917,135 of record NZ_CM160044.1, read on the forward strand.
AATCAGATCAACTTCTTTGCTCTTCACACGTTTTGCAAGATCACGATAGTAATTTTGAAATTCTTTGCTTTCAACCCCATAACTGGTTTTGAACATTGCGTTATAATCATTGATGGCTTTGGTTAAAAACTCCTTAGCACTACTATCCATTGCTGTTGGTTCAAAGGTTTCATCAGGAATTTCACCAACTGCATTTTGCTCTTCGTTTGCAGCAAAAGAAAAGATGGTTGTAATTTTAAGTGGTTTTTCAATCTCTTTTTGCTGGCGATTGAGTTCCTCATAATACAATTTAGCGGCATCTACACTGCTTACAGCAAACATTGCATTAAATCCTTTGTTGCTACCTTGATTTCTATGGGTCTTAATTCTGAAATTTTGCAAAATGTATTGCGAAATTTCTTTAATACGGGCATGGTGCAATAAGGCTGTTTTGTTTTCTGCTGCACTTATTTTTTGCTCGTCTTGCTCTTGCTCTATACTTTTAAATTGCGGACGGACATCGTTATAATCTACTTTGAATTTCAATACTTTTTCATCCCGAATAGCATCGGTAATCACGTAAGAATGTAGTTCACGTCCAAAAACACATGCTGTAGTCTCCGAACCCAAAGCGTTTTGCGGGAAAATAGGCGTTCCTGTAAAACCAAATTGATAGAACTTTTTAAATTTCTTCTTCAGATTTTTTTGGGCTTCGCCAAATTGTGAACGGTGGGCTTCATCAAAAATGAAAACCACTTGCTTTTGATAAATAGCTAAATCTCCCTCGCTTTTCATCAGGTTATTCAGTTTCTGAATGGTGGTTACTATAATCTTGTTGTCCTCTTTTTCAATATTCCGCTTTAATCCAGCCGTGCTATCCGAACCATTCACACTATCGGGAGAAAATCTTTGGTATTCCTTCATCGTTTGAAAGTCCAAATCCTTACGATCCACTACGAAGAATACTTTATCAATAAAATCAAGCTGTGTGGCTAATCTTGCTGCTTTAAAGCTGGTCAAGGTTTTCCCCGAACCTGTAGTATGCCAAATAAATCCACCACCTTCTGTAGAAGACCATTTTTTGGATTGATACGAACTTGCTACTTTCCATAAAATCCTTTCTGTTGCAGCTATTTGATACGGACGCATAATGAGTAATGTATCGCTTGTATCAAAAACTGAATAGGTAAGCAATACATTTAACAATGTGTGCTTCTGAAAAAAAGTTGCTGTAAAATCTTTCAGATCTTTAATCAAAGAATTATCCGCTTTTGCCCAATTCATGGTAAAGTCGAAACTGTTTTTATCTCGTTTTATAGTGTTAGCAAAATAACGGCTATCGGTACCGTTCGATATAACAAATACCTGTAAATATTTAAAAAGAGAGTTTTCGCTATTGAAGCTTTCTTTGCTGTAACGATGCACTTGGTTAAACGCCTCACGGATAGCCACCCCACGTTTTTTAATTTCGACCTGTACCAGTGGTAAACCATTCACTAAGATAGTTACATCGTATCGATTGGCATGCGCTCCTTTTTGTTCGAATTGTGAAATGACTTGCACTTTATTGCGAACAATGTTCTTTTTATCGACTAAATAAATGTTTTGGATGTGACCATCATCAAATACAAAATCGTAAATATAGTTATCATGTAACTTTCTTGTTTTATCAATGATACCATCCCCGGGTTTATCCAAATACTCAGCTACAAAACGAGTCCATTCCGCATCTGTAAACACCATATCATTAAGTATCTCCAATTGCACCCTTACATTAGCTAACATGGCTTGCTGTGTAGTAAGGTCTTTCGGGTTTTCATATCCCTGACTAATTAGGTCCTGGATAAATTCTTTTTCAAGTGCATGCTCCGTTTGATAGCTTACAGGAGCTTCGTTAAGCATAGAATGCTTGGTATACTTATCTAGAACAATGAAACTGTTTGATTCTGCTATGGTGTTATATTGTGGCATTACTTTTCTAATTTCTAAAATGGTTAAAAATCTCTGTTTCTCTCATGATATATGCAAGGATTCTTTTATGTTCATCCGTTAGTTCATATATTTCCTCACTTGAATGTTTAGAATGGTTAGAAATATTTATAATACGTGATAAATATAAATCTCTTTCTCCAGCCGTCCTTTCCGGCAATAACTCTCCCCAATTACTGCGCCCTAGAAAAGTAGATGTTTTTTCCAGAATATTTCTCAAGAAATTGAAGTGATATTTACTTATCTGACCAGAAACAATAGCATTTTCAATTTCTTTTTTTAGAAACAAGTGGTATGAAAAAGGAGAATCATTAGACTGATTAGATATTTGATATGTCCCATCATCCAATTTTTTTAAAAGATATTTTTTATATTTTCCGTCTTTCAATTCATTATGCAAAACATTATAAAACAATGGATTATGAGTGGTGATTATAAACTTAATATCTGATTCGTTTGACTTTATTAGTTTAGCTAAACTAACAGCCAACTCTATTAAATGATTTTCATCTAATGAACTTACAGGATCATCAATGAACACATACTCCAGATTATTAAATTTATTTGTACTACGTTCATCTGCATCAGGTACATTTAATACTTCTATAACTTGATCCAATAAATTATAAAAAACACTCCAGATAAAACAGCTCTCTTCACCTTTAGAAATTTTCACAGTCTCTGAATGTTCTTCATTTCCTCGTTCAAATGAAAATTTTATTTCTGAAAAATTTTCATTAAAATTAGGGGTCAATTTATCATTAGTATAATGCTGAAAAACTGATGTAATATTTTGATCTTGACCTTCTTCAGCAAGTACCCAATTTGTAAAAGTATTAGGCTGAATTTTTAAAGTTGGCTCAATTGTATCATTCGCTGTATCGTTATCCCAATAAAACAAATCTTCGGTAAATGCATTATAATACAATACTTTAATTTTCTCTTCTTCCGAATCATCTATTACTTCGTCATGATCTAATGCACTTAAATTATCGCCAGCTACACCTTCTTCATTATTTGTAGATTCATTTACTTCGGTATTTTCACTTGCATCTACTTCTTCTAATGGTAACTCTACTAAAGTTATTAATTTTTTAAACTCGCGAGAAAGGCGAGTTTTACCTGTTCCGTTAAAAGCATAAATAAGTTGTACTTTTACATCTACAGTAGTTTCAGGTCTAGCATTAATTACATATGTTGCATCCTTAAGTCTTTGGGCTATTTCAGTTAGTGTTTGTCCCATATTATGCTTCTATATTATCTTTAGGAAAGGTTAATAACATATCCCTATAATACTCATACTGTTTTTGTCGTAATTTTATTTCTTTTGGTAAACCTTCACTTATTGAATTAGTTAAGATGTCAAATTTGTCTAGAATGGAAACTACACGTTCTTGTTCTTCAGGAGTAGGTATTGGAATTACCGTCTTGCCTAAACCCTTTGCATTAATGGCAGAAATTTTACCAGAAGATATATACTTTTTAATCTGATCATGGAATTGTTTGGTTCGTGTAAAATAGGCTACAAACTTTGGATTTAAAACAGTTTTATATGAAAAACAGGCATCATGAATAACCACACCTTCATCGCCCAACCAAGCTGTCCCTTTTCCAATATCTTCGATTGTTTCACCAGCCGCAACGAGGACCACGTCACCTTTTTGGGCTAAACGCAGGTTTTTATTTTTAACGAGCTCTTCACTCACAAAAGATTTTGTTTCATCTGCCCAAGTACCATAGTGTGTGTACATTTCGCCATAATGAATAGTAGGAACTCCGTCAGTGATTAAATCCGTTTTTACAAAACGTTTACCTCTTTGAAACGCTCCGATCCTCTCATCATCCATAGATAAATGCTTCACTTCCTTCTCATCAAAACTCAACAAAGCTTCACGATAATAATTATACTGCTGTTTACGTGCTGTAAGCTCTGCTGTAAGCTCTGCTGTAAGCTCTGTAAACTTATCGAGAACGTTAACTATTTTTTGCTGAATTTCTAGTGATGGGACGGGGATTTGGAGTGATTTCCAATTTGGCTGTGTCAATCCAAATCGAGTTATCCCTTGTGCTTTTAGGCGAATTTGTTTTCGAACATCTGTTGAATTAAATAGATAGTTTAAAAAAGGAGGAGATAAAACATTTCTATCATTAATCCTTAATCTCATTATATGATAGCTATATACTGCATTATCAAAATCCTCAATTGCCATTGCAGAAAAGCCAATTTCATCAATAAGTTCTGATGAAGGAGTAATAAAAACATCTCCTTCTTTTATATTACAATCAATAATCTTTCTTTCACTTGCGGTTACAAACATAGTTGGCGTTTCATTTGAGATGTATTGATTTTTAAAAACATCAACAAAGTTTAATAGCCTTACTTTTGTTTCATTTGAGCTGATTTTCTTATCTACCCCAATGTTAGAAATTTCTACCTCATCACCCAAAGGTTTCCACTCCACGACAACGCCTTCCAATAATTTATCTAAATAACTCATGCTTCAATCTCTTTTATAATGTTATCAATATCGGCACGTAGTGTATTTATTTTTTCTACTTTTTTGGCAACTTCCTTGTTCAATTCGACTATATCAATCTTTTTACGATTGTCCTTAGCTTCTACATACGAGCTTACGGATAGGTTATAGTCGTTTTCTGCAATTTTAGCATTGTCGATAGATACGGCTACATGCGCTTCATCGGTTTTGCTATCGAAGAGATCCATTATCTTTTCAATGTTTTTGTCTTCCAACACATTGTTATTGGTTACTTTTCTAAAGAAACCCTCTCCCGTAGCATCTATAAACTGGGTTTTCGTATCTCCCTTGTGCTTGGAAAGTACCAGGATATTTACCGAAATAGAGGTGCCGTAAAACAAATTGGAAGGTAAAGCGATAACGGTTTCTACAAAATTGTTATCTACCAAATATTTTCTAATCTTTTGTTCGGCACCCCCTCTATAAAATATCCCAGGAAAACATACTATAGCTGCCCTTCCTTTACTGGAAAGATAACTGAGTGCGTGCAATACAAAGGCAAAATCGGCTTTAGACTTAGGAGCTAATACACCAGCAGGTGCAAAACGATCGTCATTAATCAGGGTAGGATCGTCCGAACCTATCCAATTGACCGAATACGGTGGATTGGACACAATAGCATCAAAAGGCTTGTCGTCGCCAAAATGAGGGTCAATCAAGGTATTGCCCAATGCAATATCAAACTTATCGTAATTGATGTTATGCAAAAACATATTCATACGAGCGAGGTTATAGGTTGTATGGTTAATCTCTTGCCCATAGAAACCATCTTCGATAATATGGTTGTCAAAGTGCTTTTTGGCTTGAAGCAACAAAGAACCCGAACCTGCTGCCGGATCGTATATTTTATTTACCGTAGTTTGCTTATGCATTGCCAACTGTGCTATAAGCTTGGATACGTGTTGCGGGGTGAAAAACTCGCCACCAGATTTTCCTGCATTAGCGGCATAGTTGTTAATCAAAAATTCGTAGGCATCACCAAAAAGGTCGATTTGGTTGTCCTCAAAACTCCCAAAATTCAACTCTTCCACACCTTTCAAAATAGCAGCTAAACGGCTGTTTTTATTTTCTACCGTATTTCCTAAACGTGTACTGGTTGTATCGAAATCAGCAAACAGTCCTTTGATGTCTTGTTCAGAAGGATAGCCGTTTGCAGAACTCTCGATTGCATCAAAAATAGCTTTTAAGTCGGTGTTGAGGTTCTCGTTTGTATTTGCTTTTTCAGCGATATTTACAAACAATTGGCTAGGATATATAAAATAGCCTTTTGTTCTTACTGCATCGGCTTTAATTTCAGGCGTTATGAAATCATCTGGTAACTTTGAGTAATCAACACTATCATCACCACCTTCCATATAATTTGCAAAGTGTTCACTAATATATCGATAAAAAAGTGTTCCTAATACGAAATGCTTAAAATCCCATCCATCTACAGAGCCACGTACCTCGTTGGCTATTTTCCATATTTTATTTTGTAATATTTCTCTTTGAACTGTACTCGTCATTTTTATTGTTTATCTCTTTACACAAATACTACATCACATTGCGTAGCATTAATAAAATATTCACTTATAATTAATATATTATTTTTTACTTACTTGAATTAATCAGATCTTTAACATCTATGTCCAACAATCTCGATATTTCCAAAAAAGTTTCCATTGAAGGTTGTATTTCATTCGTAGCCCACCTTGAAACAGTGACTTCACTTTTACCCAATTTTTCTGCTAGCCACTTATTAGTTTTGCATTTTTCAGCAAGAATTACCTTTAATCTATTGATTCTCATTAGCTGTTATTATATTAACATTTTGTGTTAAAAATACACAAAATGAATTATTAATTATACACTCAATTAGAATATATTTTTGATGAGTTTTACAACTCAAGAATCAACTCTCTGTCATAACCATTATAAGGTTCATCAATATAACCATGAGGATTACAAATAATTTCTGTTTTACCAATACGATAACGTGTCGGGGTATGTATATGACCATGAATCCAAAAATTAGGCTGATGCTTTAAGATGAAATCCTCCATGTTCGACGCATAGGCAGCTGTCACAGGATCAGTTTTGTATTGTTTGGGAACGGACTGCAAACTAGGCGCATGATGCGTAATAACAACATTTTTAGTCTTTTCAGACATTTCTAAACTTTCGCTCAACCATTTACGAGAGATTTGATGAATTTTAAACGTGTCAATAGTTCGTATTTTAGAATACGAGGGATCACGTTTTATCATCTTGTAATCGTTCATAGCAGACTGGCAAATAATACCATACTCCATCGGATCGCCAAAAATTGAAAAGTCTGTCCATAAAGTACAGCCATGAAATCGAACATCTTCTATATCAATAAATGAATCTTCCAATACATGAACATTGGTGTTTTTCACCAACGCCTTTAGTTTATTTAGGATTTTAGGATAAGAGCTTTTGTAATACTCATGATTTCCAAGCACATAAATCACAGGCTTCTTTTTAACCCTTGATTGTATCCAATGTAATCCCTTTATTCCCAAGTCAATGTCACCAGCAATCGCTACAACATCAGCATTATCGAAAGACAATTCCGATACACCAAATTCTTGATGTAAATCACTAATTATTTGAATAGTCATGCACAAATTATGAGTTAATTAATTTAATGTCATTCTACTTTTTTCATGACGTATACAATACCTGAGGTTCCCCCAGAACCGTTGTAGTTGCTGGTCAAATCCAGTGTATTGACTAATTCATAACCTAATTCCGACATATGATTAAGTACCGCTGCGTACGATTTTTTATTCGTTAAAATTTCAGACAACCTATCACCTTCATTCAATTCTGGTTCAGAATCTCCTAAATCAACTTTTACTTTCACCTTTTTCGAAAGGAATTTACCCTCAACCCGAATATATGCGTATGACACTTTTTCTTCATCAATATTATAATATAATTTGTCCAAACTCCTCGAATATGTATTAACGGAAAAAAGTAGAGCAAGTAATAATATTAAATATTTATTCATTTCTCATAATTTTATATCGTTTAAAATTACTCATTAACTCCTAACATTGCTATCTTTACCACAATATATTTATTGAACGTAACAGCGTAAGCTGATTAGTTGGTTACAGAAAACTGCGAATCTTCTCATAACCCAAAACTAGTCAGACTTACGCCCGTGCCTTATATGGGCGTGGGCTAAGTCTTTCTGGGTTAGGGTTCTTCGCAGTACCTCTGTAACGGATCGATTTTAGTTTCACGCCTTTCTTATTTTTCGAAATATGGCACAACCTCGTTTTTTCTTCAAGAACAAGAAATCAGTCCTACAGATTTTAACAGATCAAGAGATTGAATTAGCAATTGCTCTCTATCAACGAAAAGAGTCAATTGAACAGATTAAACTACAACTCGACATTAAAGCAGAAATAAAACGAATAAACCTTTATAAACATTTACCGTACGAAATCTCAGCCAATAAATGCTCTTGTGGAGATACACTTTACTACAAGATTCCAGCTAATACAATTCAGTCCAGACAACTTGTTCAATGTCTCTCTTGTGGTCATCACGAAGCGCCATGGTGTATGTGTGATGAATGTATAACGATGAGAAATTTCAGACGCGAAGAAGATATGAAGGAATTTATGACTTACATGATGGAACACATATTTCCTCAGGGAAAAGAATACGAAGATCCTTTTGAAGATACCAAAGAAAATACTTCAATATTTAAATAAGACCCTATATAAAATCTTTTTAGTTCTCAAATTAACAAATATTCAAATGCTCAATAAAAACTTCATTTCTTTCAAACTATTTTCAGTAGCAGTAACGCTATTATTTGTAACAGGTTGCAAACCTTCATTGAAAAAAGAGTCAAACGCAATAAGACAAACAATTTCTATTATTGATACTATCTCACACGATAACATTCCCACAATCAAAAATCTCATAAAAGAATCTCATCCAGCTTTGGAAGCTTATCGAAAGAAGGTAGTTGATATTTTAACGTCTGCAGATGCCGAAGTCTCACCAGAAGATATCTTTTCAAATCAAAAACAATTGATATCATTATACACGAATAACGTCGAAAGATATGACAAGCATCTCACTGGAGCGCAACGTAAAGTTTTTAGAAAATCGATGTTAGGCGGGGTTAAAAGATCTTTTGAAATTGCACTAGAACTCGACACCCTTGCAACACCACAATTTTCTAACTTACCTAATGAGGAAAAAGCAAAAATTGTAGCCGACACTGAAACGAAGATCGTTAAGGAATTTGAAGGAATGTCTGCTGCAGACGAATATATCAGAAAAAGGATTTATAATACGACTGAAGGTGTATTAGGAACAAATAGATTTCTTGATTAATATCAATTATCTGGGGAATAACAATCAAATATCACTATATTATAAAGTATCTTTAAATCAAGCACTAAATATTAATAATTCTTAAAGTAATCGATATGACAAAAATAAGCTACAAGGGTGACCATGAAGAATTCATCGAAGCGCTGTTTGCGACAGATTTTATCAAATCGTCTGAATTAACATCTACTTCTTTTATCGAGCAGTTGTTAAACGAGATTGCTATTGAAAAAAGAAATAAACGATTCGTTTATCCAACAGATTTGTTTAGTAGATTAAATTATGCCTGTGGTGATACTAACCCTGATTTAGATTATGAAATATTTCTGCACATGAATAGTTTGAATCTATCGTCCCAAACTATTCTCTCCCTATTGATTACTGATCTTTTAAGGTCTGACGAACAATCACTGGAATATAACTTAGGATCGTTTTCGGAAGAGGATGAAGGAATGAATGGATTTACAATAGAGGAGCTTTTTGCTAAACAACATGATTGTTTGCCAGACTATTTATTCAAAAAAACAATCGGTATGATTTACAATTTCGCTAGTGAATTTGATCTTTCGGATGGCCGGACCGATATTGAAACTTACACGGAGAAACTGGTATACTATAGAAATCTAGAAAGATATAATGAGCGAAAGTCTATCTATTAAAAAAATTATAATCCTTCTTAATGCCTTTTGATAAAAGCTTGAATAATGACCTTTATCAATAAATAACCACCATAACCCAAAGCTACTAGCAAAGATAGCCCGTAAAGGGTAAATAACGTTTGAACACTTGTTAATGCTATCAGACCAATAGAGAAACCACCTATTCCGACAATATATAAACTACTCTTACGACCAAACCAATAGGATAAATAAAAATACGCACCTATAATTCCAATTATTGGCATTATATAGAGCGCTGCTGAACTTTTCAATTCTTCTGGATAATTAGGGATATATAACAACTTATACAAAATCATTATGATGGCAAAGTTAAACGCTACCTTAAATAAAAATCCATAAAATTTTACAGATGACCTGTAATTTTCCTCATCTTCGTAATAACTCATCTTAATTTATTGAAATTTAAAACACAAAAAATTTTACTCGCTCCATAACGCTACAATTTTAGTCCCCATATCTGAGGGAATAAACTTAAGTTTCGAGACTTTACCAGTATTTAAATTTTTACCGTACCATTCATCACTTGCACAATCCATGGTTTGGAAAATCATTGGGACGTCAGCTTTTCTGTACCTTTCTATTATCCCTTCATGAATCTGATTTAAAAGTTTCTTTTTCGCTTGGTCCATATTTTAAAGATACATAAATATTAAAAATGTTAATATTATAAAGATGGCTTATTTTTAGCTTTTCTATCATTGCGCTGAGTATTCAGTCCATCTTTAGAATAACCAGGATTAAACATACTACTGATACCACTAATGTAATCAGCAACCCCTTCTCCAATCGTTTCTGCTTCCTTATAAGGTATATTATTTGAGTTTGCTGCACCTGTAGTTGATTTGAAATCTGGATGATTAACTGTTCGGCTTTTGAGCTCTCCGTCTTGACTCGATTGAAGATTACCGCCTGATTGTTTTTCAATGTTTCGAACCTCTCCAACACTTGCATTTGGAATTTGATCTCCATAGCGCGCTCTTGTTGTAGCGTTTGATTTGCTAATTGTCTGGCTGTCTCTAACTTGCTCATAACCTAGTTTTTTAAATATTTTATTGGAACTGAAATTTCTGTCTATATCGCTTGATTTATAAGCTTTACCATTATAGATTAAGCTCACTCCAGTCACTCGTCCGGTTTTGGCGACATTGAATAGGCAATTGATGCCACTTTGCTCTAAACTTCTTGTAAATGACCCTACTGATTTATTCTGCACTAATGCTTGATTTATAACTGCCTTTATAAATACAGAAGATCCCTCCCTTGTGGTATTTGCATACAAGTCCTTGAATCCCTGCGACACCAAAGCCTTATTTGTACGTTCGTTGATGTAATTCGCAAACTCAGGTAATTTATGATGATTTGTAAGTTTAAAATGTTCTAAAACCCTGGGCAATACAAAATCTTTTTTGAGTTTCGAAGCAGATATCACTTTTCCTTTATAAAGAAATAGTAAACCAGTTGGATTACTATTGAAATCTTGTCTGAAGAATATTTTTATTCCCTTTTGTTGTAATCGATTGACGAAATCATTTATATCGGCAGCTTTATCTTTCGAAACGGATACCAATAGCTCAAGCTCAGCTTTTATTGTTGGATTTTCCGTTCGCAGCGTATACTCAATCTCATTTTTAGTGATATTTTTATTTTTTGAATCATAAATGCTGTTGACTTTCATCAAATCATATTTACTCTCCAAATCTCTAAGAATTTCATTGCTTTTATGATAACTGTTACTATCGGAAACTGTCTTTCCATCAAGCTTGGTTCTGTGACAAAGGATGTGACAATGCGGATGATCCGTATCATTGTGCCGGACTATAGCGTACAAATTTTCTCCAAACCCCATTCCACACATATATTCTTTAGCAATAGCTAGCATTTTCTCATTTGACACTATTTCTTCCTTGCCAAAATTTAAACTGGTGTGGAACGTTGTCCGTTCTAGTCCTGGATTTAAATATTCCAAAAAACTGAGCTCTTTTCTAACAGAATCTGTATCTAAAGAAATAAGATTTGATTCTAGTAATTCAGCACACTCTTTGGCATCCGGGTGATTTATTTTATTGGTATTGTATTCCAATGCACCTATAAAGTTTTTGCCGATTTTAATTTTTGCTATCATGATTGACCAAATAATTAGTAAGCATATCTAACTTGTTTTTTATAGCCTGAATATTTGCGAGGAGGACGCCCTGTTCGATGGTATCCGCATTTATACTGCGTGCAATTTGATTGAAATTGTTTCCTATTCGTTTTAATTCAACAAATGAAGCCTGATCTACTAAAGGTATATCTGCTGGTTTAATCTTTGCCGTCAGAACAGCCATACGTATCAAATCTGAGGTATTCAATCCAGCAAATTTGCATAGACGCTCGATTTCCATAAGCTCTGCTTTAGAAACACGAAATGTAATCTTTATAGGTCTATTTTCTTTACTCATAATAATGCGAACACAGTGAGAATTTTGGAATGAGCAAGCGTGGTTTGTCCGACAACCACATAGCTTGCTCTATTTCGATCTCTTCATTTTTCTTTGCTCAAAAGAAAATCATTCAGATCCTTAAATCCTTTAAAACGATATCTCATATCTGAAAATTTAAGACCTTCAATTCTTGACAGTATCCTTAATTTATTTGTTGCCATCTCTCCCGCTTTGTCATTATCGAGACAACTTATTATATGTTTTTTGGCGGTCAAAAGTTCTTGTGTCATTTTGATATTATTAACAGAATTTAAAATGCAATAGTCTACCTTATATTCCTGATCTGGGAACAGCATTAGAAAACTTAAAAAATCGATGATTCCTTCAAAACAAATTATAGATTTTGTATCTGTGCGGCTAAAAATTGTTACTCCCTGCTTAGTTGCACATTTAAATCCTTCAGCAAATAGGTTATATCCATTAAGATGGTTTTTCGCACCAAGATTCCAATATATTTTACCATGAACTTGATATTGAAAAGCCTTCAAATACCGTGATGCTACCTCAATATCAATCTTTCTCATATTCTGTAGGTACCTACATAGCCCTGGATGATTCAAGATAGATTCATATGCGATTATTTTTAGGGAAGGGGAATTATACAACTTCGCCTTTGACAAAAGTGCTTGCTGGTGAAAAGAAAAACCACCATTAGAGAATTTACCTATAATATCCTTTACAGTTAAACTCGGAAATAGCAGCAAAATTAGATCGATTAAGGTGCCACCGAGATTATCAGCAGAATAATCAACCCATAGGTTGTTAGCAGACACTTTTAAACTTCCAGTCTTCTGCTCTGGATTTATTAAAGATTTATACATCCAATATCCATGATATTTACATTCTGGATAGATTGAGATTGATTGAAGAAAATCTGGTATTGGTATCGTATTGATCTCTTTGGTCCTCATAATTATTTTCATTTTAATTGTTGTTGTGTAGTCACTAACATATTTTTTACTGACTACACAAAAAACAAGGTTTAAACACTAATTATCTTACTCTTTACTTTATATGTAGTCATGTAGTCGGTATATATTTAATAAAGTATACACGTCTTGAATCTGAAATAAGTTCACCTTTAGCATTCATATGATTTCTTCTATTTACAGCAATAAACCCTAGTGATCGTAATGCCTGTCCAATTTTTTTATCATTATATTTTAAGTAGGTTTTACTTTGCAGATCATTTAGTATTTCTGATGACATCATAATTGCATCATAATCTTCTTCTGTGCCAATAGCATAATATTTAGAAATCATTTCGTACTCCAGCGTATGTGTTTTAAATAAGCTATTATATTGTTCGTTGTGGATTATCTCATCCTTAGATACTTCGCAGTCAAATCCATTCAGAAATAAATCATAAGCCTCACCCCAAACAAGATCTATATCAGTGTCTTTTGAATATGCCCAATCAATTTCCGAGACGTCGAAACATATCCATCGAACCGTTGCATCTGCGGTGAGAAAAGAATATGTATCCGTTGAACCAATGAAAGAAATTCTTCTTGGAGTCATTTTTGGATTATGGGCATATGGTCGTCTTACATTAACATGTAACCGTGACATAGATGATTTGAATTCTTCTAGATCGGTGTTCTTCATATTGCCTAAATCATCTAAAATGCAGATTAAATTAGCTGATAAAGCAATATCCATATCAGTTCCCAATCTTGGATTTTCTATATAATAGCTGGTGAGCTCTTCTGGGAGTAAAAACCTTGTAAATGAAGATTTTCCTAAATTTTGTCTACCAGAAGAAACAAGCACTATTGCATTTTTATTAAAGTAATTATTGCATAATGCACATTTAACCGTCCTAATAAACCATTTAGTAAATTGAACAATAAATCTATATTGATCTTCAGTCTTTACGTGTTCCAAAAAAGCACGTATATATCCAGAATGTTTAGATTCTACATACTTTTTGTGACATTTCTGAAAATATTCCAGAAAAGGATCGTATTTCTCAATTCTATTTGACTTGAGAAAGGTTATTACATTATTATTAGACGCCGCAAGTTTTTTAGCTTGTAATTCAATGACTAAATCATTTTCATTAGCCTCTGTATAGTCAATTTGACTCTTAGGTTTTACCTCAATTATATTTTGGACAATATTGTATCGGAAATCATAGTACTCTTTCAGCATTTTGATAACACGAATTAATTTTAATTCAATCACACTCATAATAGAAACTCTTATGTTTTAAAAATATATACAACTGAATTTCTTATATTTGCATTGTCGATAACATCAATAAGAAATTCCAAAGAAGGGATAAGTAGCAATACTTATCCCTTCTTTTTTAAGGTTCCTGAAATGTGATTAAAAGCTTTAATTTGTGATTCTTTTTTAGATTTATGGCTGTTACCCATCAACCATGAATCAATAGCTTCGCGACTAAAAAATAGTTTTGACCCACCCGACTCCGACTTAGAGTAGGGGATCTTTGATTCGTGAACCAGCTTATAAATGTAGGCAGGTTTATAACCTGTATAAAATGCCAGGTCATCAACATTCAAAATGTTTTTAAAACCGATTAAATATTTTTCTAATCGGTCTAATTTTTCTAATATTAATTCGTTTTTCTCCATGATCAACTTTGTTTGTTAAGTCAAGCAAAGAAATATAGAGTGGTAATAAAATCTGGCCGAAAGTTAAGTTCTTAACCAAATTAACCAATATTCTTAACCGTATTTTGGAGTAGGTAAAAATATAGATTCAATTATATTTTGTTCACGCGCATATTGATTCTTTTTTTTAATTAACATTTTCTTTTTGGCTGTAGAAACTGATGATTGAAGAGACGAAAGATTGATCTCTCCTTCAAAATCTGTAAATATTCTTAAAAAATAATCCCAAGGGAATTGTGAAATTCTAGGTAACATCCTCTCGTATATAACATTGATCTGATGATAATTCATTTGGAGATAGAAGAGAGACTTTTCTGGTAAAACTCCTTTTACTAGTATGTCTATAAATTGCTTTTCCATATTCAATTGAACGTTTACATCTTCATAAATTAAATATCCATTTGAAACCAAACTTCTAAATATAGCAATACCTTCTTCATATTGATAATTAGATTTAAAATCAGAAGAAGGCCTGTTCAGACTTCTCTTAATAGCGGGTACAAATCTCGTTTTAAATATATCACACCAAGTTAAGTGAAACATTATTCCAAAAAAGATAATCACTATCAAATAGAATAATTGTATATAGTTTAAATAGTTCACATCATCAGAAAAATTTGTCAATTGAATAAATGCTGTAACTGAAAATCCAATAGTAATTAAATGAAAGAACATTCTAGGTTTTTCTATTTTTGGTTTAAATTTCTTTGATTGTTCACCAAACATAAACTCAATAAATGATTTACCCCAATGCCAAGCTGCTCTGAATATTTGATATAAAAGGATTACTACTGAGGTGTAGTATATATAATCGTTTAACATATTGATATATTTTTAAAAGTTAAGTTCAGGAATTAAGTAAGCAGATTCACGCATTTTTGCATCTGCTATTTTAGCATATATAGCCGTAGTTTTAATGACTTTATGCCCTAAACGTTTTTGAACAGTATACAGATCAGCACCATTCTCAAGCAAAAGCACTGCATTCGTATGGCGTGCCGAATGGAAAGTAATGTGGCGCATGACTCCTGAGTTGAGCACCCATTTGGCTAATTCATTGTTATAGGTCATTCCATACTTCAAGCCCCTAAAAACTCGTTCATTAGGATTACCTCGTTCTCCAAGAAGGTCTACCGTCTGTTTAGATACATAAAGGTATTCCACACCATCAGTCTTCTTTTGTCTGAAATTTATACGATAAACCCCATTACCTTCATCACGAACCTCTGACCAAATTAGCTTATTGCAATCAGACCAGCGAAGTCCTGAAAGGCATGAAAACAGAAATGCGTTCTTTAGAACAGAATATTTGCAGTAAGTAATGATTAGTTTTTGGAGTTCTTCAAAGGTTAAGTATTCTCTTTGGGATTCCCCTTGATCAAAGCTCTTTAGTTTTTGAGCAAGATTTATGGTTAAGTAACCATCATTAAAGGCACTTTTTAAGCAAGCTTTGAATTTATTAAAATAGGTGTACTTCGAATTAGCGGACAAAGGTAAATTACTTTTGGTGCGAGCTTCTTGATCAAAGTAATGTCGAATCTTTTTACAGAAATCTTCTGTTACCTCATCAAAAATTAAGTTGGGACTTATGATCCTTACCAGATGAGACTGTACAGATGTCCAAACACCATAATTATTACTTGAATTAATGTGATCATTAGATTTTTCCTTAAAATAATCTAGAAAAGGTCTCTTTGCCTTAATGTTATTTTTAAGACCGTATTTACCCTGGGCATAATCTGCCTTATGGATAGCTAGGATACTTTCGGCAAGTTCAAGATTCTCTTTGTTATTTTTCTTTTCACTAGCTAGTTTAGGTTTTTCAAATTGGTAGAGCTTTAAATATTCAAAATCTCTAAGATGAGTACGTTTCCCATCATCACCTACTTTCATGCCTTTATAAAATTCTATATAAAGACTAATCATTCCGCTCTTCAGCTTCTTCTCCTTTAGTGTTATTTTCATTAGACTATATTCAAGGTGTACAATGCTACACCTCCAAATAATTTGGAGGTGTAGCAAATAGTCAACGAATATAGTAATAAAGTAATTTAAAGAAAAGACAAGTCGACCATAAAAGACTGACAGTCAAACAAAAGAACACAAAGTAAACTAAAGAAAAACAGATTTATTTCCCGATACAGAATTTTGAAAATATATTATCAAGTAAATCATCTGTTGATACCGATCCTGTAATTTCTCCTAAGTGATATAAAGATTGACGGATATCCATGGCTAAAAAGTCGGATGTTACAGGATTATCAATACCATAAAGCACACGTTCTAAGGATGACCGTGTATGTTGGAGGGCTTCTACATGTCGAATGTTGGTCACTAAAACGTCATCCGTATTTAAATTTGCCAGATTTACTTGTGCCAATAGCTCATCTTTAAGTTCTTCCACACCTATTTGCTCTTTTGCAGATATATACAACGGCTTAAGAAGCTCATAGTGTAATTTTTGTTCTTGTGTAAGCAAATCTGCTTTATTAATTATCGTAACAAACGGGATATTTAATATCGAAACTTCGGTGATCTGATTTTGAATATCTTGCACTTGATCTTGGGTCGGATCAAATAGATAGATGATCAAACGTGCCTGCTTCATTTTCTCGCGCGTGCGCTCAACGCCTTTGGCTTCGATCACATCTATTGTTTCGCGAATACCAGCTGTATCAATAAATCGAAATGTAATCCCTTTGATATTTATTTCATCTTCAATCGTATCTCTTGTGGTACCAGCAATATCGGATACAATGGCGCGCTCTTCATTTAATAAAGCATTCAATAAAGTCGATTTACCCACATTAGGCTTTCCCGCAATTACTACTGGTACTCCATTCTTCAGTACGTTTCCTTGTTCAAATGACGAAATCAATTTGCTCACCACTTGATTAATCTCTTTTATCAGACTTTTCAATTGATCACGGTTTGCAAATTCAACATCTTCTTCAGAAAAATCTAATTCCAATTCGATTAAGGATGCGAAATGGATCAAGTCGTCCCGTAACTTTTTCAATTGATTAGAGAAACCTCCCCGCATCTGCTGCATCGCAATCTGATGAGAAGCTGCAGAGTTTGATGCAATCAAATCTGCAACAGCTTCTGCTTGAGAAAGGTCCATCCCTCCATTCAAAAAAGCACGAAGTGTAAACTCTCCAGCTTTAGCAGCGCGAGCTCCCTTTTTAATCAGTAAGCTCATGACTCTTTCAATAATATACTTTGAATTATGTGTAGAAATTTCTACCACATTTTCTTTAGTATAGGAATTGGGGCCAACAAATAGTGAAACCAACACTTCATCAATGATCTCCTGACCGTCACGTATCGTACCAAAATGAAGGGTATGTGAGGGTTGTTTCAATAAATCTTTTCCTCTAAATACCTGATTGGTAATCACAATAGCATCTTTTCCTGAAAGACGAATTACCGCAATAGCACCATTACCACTTGCTGTGGCTAATGCCACAATTGTTTCTTGTTCCAAAATAGCGTGTTCAGACATGATGCAAAGATAAGGATTACTGCTGTAGTTCACGGACTAATGATTACAAATTGATACATTTGTGATCATGAATAGGGAATAGATATCAAATAGCTCTTTTCAGGTTCTAAAAAGATAGGAGTCTTTGTCTATAATTTACATTTTTTCTAAAGTTCTGTATTAAAACCTGACAAATCACTATAAGAATAAGTTTCAACCTATAGTCATTCTGTAAGCTCATTAGGGTAAATACCGATTGGCTATTTGAATAACTCATGAATTCAAAATAGATATAGACGTTAATATGCTATTATATTAACCCCACATCAAACAACACGAAACTGAGATAACTAGTCCTTAAAATATAAAAGCATCTCCGGCATGGAGATGCTTTTATATTTTAAGGACTTATGATCGATTATTTAATTTCGTAAATAAGTTTATTTTCAATCATCCTATTGTTATACTGTTGTTCAAAAGCTTTGAACTTGGTTTCCATTGTATCTAGCACAAGTGGTGATTGTTTTAATAAATCTTGCTTCATGAAACGATCATCTTTAAGATTATGTAATGATAGATTTTTTCTCCCGTCATTAATCAACAGATAATCTTTGTAGTAAAAATTATAAATTCCTGCATTATTATTCACGACAAAATTTTCTTTTGTAGGGTTCAATGCATCAAACCCAAAAGCAAAATAAGGTTTATCGTAATGCAAATAATTCAAAACGGTTGGCATAATATCAATTTGCTGTGCTAACTTATCACTTCTGCCTTTTAATTCCCCTCCTGGAGTATATAGAATAATAGGAATAGCAAAGCTATTTGCAGCTGTCTGATATTCTGGCAAAGCACTTACAGTTGCATGATCTGCACAGATGACAAACAGGGTATTTCTGTACCAAGGCATGGTAGCTGCAGTTTTAAAAAATTGACGTAAGGCATTATCCGTATATCCAATTGGTTCCTGAACAGGTAAGGGTCCTTTTGGAAAAACTCCTTCATACTTTGCTGGAACTTTAAAAGGATGATGCGAAGATAGTGAAAAGAAACTGGCAAAAAATGGTTGCTTAAAGGTATTGATTTCCTTTGCCATATACTGCATAAAAGGTTCATCCCAAATGCCCCATATACCATCAAAATCTGCATCATTATTATATTCATTTTTACCATAGTAATGTTGAATACCTGCTAATTTCATATAAGCTGAAAATCCCATACTACCATTTGGAGCTCCATGAAAGAATGCTGTCTCATAGCCTTCATCTCCCAATAATTTAGCAATACTGGTTGTTTTATTACCTGAATATACCGAAAGGACAAACGGTTCTCCTATCGAAGGAATGCCTGTTATAACAGAAGGGAGTGCATCAATTGATTTACGTCCATTGGCATAGGTATGTTCAAATGTATAACCTCCACGTATCAATGAATCTAAAAATGGTGTATACCCTCTATACTTTCCGTCTTGAATATCTTTATTTAACTCACCGAAATGTTCTTTAGCAAAGCTTTCCAAAATTAAAAAGACCACATTCATCTTTCTAAATGATGCTTTACCTTGTGGGTAATGGATCGGATTATATATCGCTGTTAATTCTTTTGGGGTATAAGTATGAATCGGTTTTAGATTAACAGCTTTCAATGTTTTCATTAAGCTAAAAGGTGTATTCAGCACAATATTCATCTCTTCAGGATTTGTTACATAGTCCCCTGCATTACTCAATGTAATGGGTCTAGTACTATGTGCCCATCCCCCGCGAACTCCACCTATAAATAGAAAAATAGCAAATAAAAAACAAGCGGTTTGAATACCATATGCAGCCCACTTGAAAGATTTCGGTCTGACTATATATACTAGATCATAGATCTTGACCAGTATATATATCAATACTGCTAGTAGTACAAAAAGATACCAATAATCCATACAAAAATCAAGAGCTAAAGACCCTAGATTTTGTTCATGCGAAAACTGGTCGAATACTGTACCAGTGGTTCTCTTCAAAGTAAAAGGATAATATACGAAATCAACTAAGTTTAAGGCAATTCCTATTGAATTGGTGATGATAAAAATCTTTTTCGCGGTATTTTGATAAGTTGTACTATATTTAAATGGAGCTGGTATAATCTGCATCAATAGATACAGCACATTTAAATATAATAATGCTACAATATCAAATTTGACTCCTCCCCAAAACATGTATAACAATTGATCAACACTGATATTCGGAAATAACGAATAATTGAACCAATAAAATCCAAATCTTAAAAAAGCGTAAATCAACAGCAACATCAGGAATCGAATCAACAAACCCAAATATGGTGCAAATGATCCTTTCAACTTTATCATATTTTCTGACTAATATTTTAAAAACTCTTTGTACACTTCCTGATAGTAAGCTTTTCCGATATTCAGCAAACTATCTGTTTTCGATTGTGAATAATCACTATGTTGTTTATAATTGATGATTTTTCCTACATTATCGAAACTGACAACCTGCTCAGGCGTAATCACACCAAAGGCATCTTTGGAATTGTAAAATGCAATTTGCGGTGTTGTAGGATTTAATAAATCTCGACTCCAATGGTATCTTTCCGAAGAAAGGTTTAACTGATGCAATAAAGTAGACACTATATCAGTCTGGTTACCAATTTGTTCAATTTTCTTACCTCTAAACTCAGGTTTAATAACGTCGCCAAAAAATAATAACGGAATATGAAATCGATGCGGATTTGACAACTCCCATTTTTCAGCAGGAAGTCGATGTCCATGATCTGCAACGACAACAAATAACGTATTTTTGTACCAGCTTTTACTTTTTGCTTGATTGATAAAGTCATACACTACAGAATCTGTATAAAAAGCTGTACTTCTAAATTTATCAGCATTGGTTTTAGTTCCGAATTTATAACCATCCGGTAAGTTAAAGGGCTCGTGATTGATTAATGTAAAAATAGTGGAGAAAAAGGGTGTTTTTTCAGTATCAAAATCATGCAACATTCGTTTGAAAACAACATGATCATAAACCCCCCATGATGCTCTTGCCGCCTCTACCCCAAAGTTAGCATTATCAACAACTTTCGAAACGCCATGCATGAGCATGTAAGACTTAAAATTATAAAATTCACTTTGCCCACCATGATAAAATGATCCATGATAACCTGCAGTGCTAAGTTCTTGACCAACTGCCGGCAAGTTTTCATGTTTATCGATATACTTAATAATACTTTCCGGTCCTTGGGCAGGAAAAGCACTAAATATACCAATCATACCTTTATCCGATCGATCTGCAGCGGCATAAACATGATCAAAAAATACACCCTGATTAATGAGCTTTTCGAAATTAGGAGTGATTCCTTTTTCTCCCCCCATGGATTCAATCAAACCACCCACAAAACTTTCCAACATAATGACAACAATATTTGGCCGCTTTGTGGTTAATATGGAAACAGATGAATCTGGAGTTGATAGGAATGCCGGTTTTAATACAGCATGTACTTGTGACTCATCATCATAAAAATGATAAGGACTCTTTAAACGGGTACTTTTAGAGAAATAATCACGTAATAATGCCCATTGTGTATTTACAGCTGCATGATTATAGAAACTTTGTTCAGAGAAATAAGCTTTACTAGGGTTTAGGGTAGCTCTTCCATATCCACCTCTTATGAAGGTAAATAATAAAAGGGCGCCCAATATTAATTTGATCGTATTCTGACGTGGCAATATAATATTATAAAAATGAACTTTTTTGAACATCCATCGATATAAAAAATAGCCTACTACAATACCTATGATCATACCAAAAACAGGGAAAAAAACAGGAGTCGATTCAGCAGAAGCTACAGCTCCAGAAGGCGATGCCAAGAAGGCATCAATGGCCCGCTTTGAAATCTTATCTCCCCACTCTCTGTAAATGTTGATATTAATAAAAGATACCACAAAGTAAATGACCAATAAACTAATAGTATAAATATCTAAAACCTTTCTTTTAAAGCGTTTATGTGGTATAAAAGATAAGATACAATAAATAACAAAAGGAATAACACAGATGTATGATACTGCTGAAAAATCTAAACTCAGGCCATGATAATAGATTTTAAAAACATCAAAAAAATGCTTGGATCCAATTTTATCATAAAAAGCACTTATAAAAAGTAATCGATCGATAAAGCATATGATAAGCCAAAATAAAAAATACTGAGTCAAGGCCTTCAACTCACTGGCAATTTTGTTCATTTTTAGTATTTAATTAAAACACGCAAATGTACGCTATTTCAATAATAATTGATTGGATTGTGAAGATTATGTTATAAAAATATTACGATATTATCAATAATTTCATAATATGATACTTTAAGATTAGATTACAAAATAAAAACCAAGTTATCAATAAGTTAAACCTCTCTTCAACTGCCAATATGAAATCGTACGATAATACCTCCAATTCACCTAATTTACTCTTCCCCGAAATCTCGAAAAACAGTCCAAAAACCATTTTTTGAAATAGCAATATTAAACTTCAATAAAACAACTAAAATCGTTAAATTTGCAAACGATTTTGAAAAAAAATTATCATGAGTATAGCAAAAACTTACAATCCTAAAGAAGCTGAAGACAAATGGTACAGCTATTGGATGGAGAATGGATTTTTCCGTTCTACACCCGATGAGCGTGAACCGTATACTATCGTAATGCCTCCTCCAAACGTCACTGGCGTATTGCACATGGGACATATGCTGAACAATACTATTCAAGATGTATTGATTCGTCGCGCACGTATGCAAGGTAAAAATGCATGTTGGGTCCCTGGTACCGACCATGCCTCTATTGCTACAGAAGCTAAGGTTGTAGCTATGCTAAAAGAACAAGGTATTGATAAAAAATCATTATCTCGCGAAGATTTTCTTAAGCATGCATGGGAGTGGAAAGAAAAATACGGTGGTATTATCCTAAAACAATTGGAAAAATTAGGTGCTTCTTGCGATTGGGAGCGCACGAAATTCACCATGGATGCTGATCTTTCCGAATCGGTTATCGACACCTTTATTAAATTCTATAAAGAAGGTTATATCTACCGTGGTGTCCGTATGGTAAACTGGGATCCTCAAGGAAAAACAGCTTTATCTGATGAGGAGGTAATCCGTCGGGAAGTGAATCAAAAATTATATTATATCCGTTATAAGATTAAGGATTCGAATGAATTCATCATCATTGCTACGACTCGTCCGGAGACAATTATGGCAGATGCTGCCATCTGTATCAATCCTAATGATGAACGTTATACGCACCTAAAAGGTAAAACGGTGATCATCCCTTTAATAAATCGCGAGATTCCAATAATCGAAGATGAATATGTAGATATAGAGTTCGGGACAGGATGTTTAAAAGTAACTCCAGCTCACGATTTAAACGATTATGCGTTAGGTCAAAAGCATAATTTAGAAATTATCGATTTATTAAATGATGATGGAACATTAAATGCTCATGCTCAAATATTAGTAGGTGAAGATCGTTTTATAGCTCGTAAAAAGATTGCAAAACTTTTAGAAGAAGTAGGTCAAATCGAAAAAATCGAAGATTATAAGTCTCAAGTAGGTTTTTCAGAACGTACGGATGCTGCAATTGAACCCAAGCTATCGATGCAATGGTGGTGCAAAATGGATAAATTGGCACAACCAGCACTTGATTATGTTGTCAGTGGAGAGGTTAATCTAATTCCTGATAAATTTACATCCAGCTACAAACATTGGATGGAAAATGTCAAAGATTGGTGTATTTCCCGCCAATTATGGTGGGGACAACGTATACCAGCTTGGTATAATGAGAAAAATGAATGGGTGGTTGCCAAAACTGAAGCTGAAGCCATTACCGAGTTTGAAGCACAGGGAAAAGTTTCATCAAATATCCGTCAGGAAGAAGATGTTCTTGATACTTGGTTTTCATCTGGTTTATGGCCAATGTCGGTTTTTGATGGCGTTCGCAATCCTGAAAATGAAGAATTTAATTATTACTATCCTACCAATGATCTGGTTACAGCTCCTGAAATTCTATTTTTCTGGGTAGCCCGCATGATGATTATGGGACATGAATATACCGGTAAAGCTCCTTTCAAAAATGTATATTTAACTGGTATCGTTCGTGATAAACTAGGACGTAAAATGTCTAAATCATTGGGTAATTCTCCTGATCCTATCGAATTAATGGCACAATACGGAACAGATGGTGTACGTGTAGGTATGTTGCTGTCTTCTCCTGCTGGAAATGACTTAATGTTTGATGTATCGTATTGTGAACAAGGTCGTAATTTTGCGAATAAAATCTGGAATGCATTTCGCTTAGTTAAAGGATGGGAGACCACAAATACTCCTGCCACTGAAGCTCAGAAAACTGCTGCAAAATGGTTTGAAAGTAAATTTAATGCTACATTAATCGAGATAGAAGATCATTTTAACAATTATCGCCTATCGGATGCCTTGATGTCAACTTATAAATTGATATGGGATGATTTCTGTGCTTGGTACTTAGAATTGGTAAAACCAGCATATCAGGCGCCTATTGAAACGGAAACGTTTGAAGTCGTAAAAGAATTTTTCAAACGTATACTGACACTAGTACATCCATTTATGCCTTTCTTATCTGAAGAATTATGGCATGATGAATTGTTTGGACAACGCGATGTGAAAGATTGTATTATCGTTGCTGAATATCCTACCGTAGGTGATATCGATCAAAAAATCATCAAAGAGTTTACTTTTGTACAACAGATTATATCTGAAGTTCGGAATATCCGCAATACCAAACAAATCTCTCCTAAGATTGCTTTACCCCTTGCGATCAATGCGACAGAGATTGATTTTACAAATTATCAAGAAAGCATCATCAAATTGGCCAATATTGAGCAATTAACTTTTGTACACGAGAAAGTCATTGGAGCAGTTAGTTTCTTGGCAGGTAAAGAAGAATGTTATGTCGCTCTTGAAGAAAACATAGATGTGGACGCTGAACGCGAAAGGATAACAAAAGAAATTGACTATTTAAAAGGCTTTTTGTCTTCTGTAGACAAGAAATTATCAAATGAAAGGTTCGTTCAAAATGCGAAACCTGAAATTATTCAAAATGAACAAAATAAAAAAGCTGATGCTGAATCCAAGATGAAAATATTGGCAGAAAGCTTGGCGAGTTTATCTTAATTCATCTCGTAAAATATAAAAATGCCTCAAAAAATGTTTATTTTTTGAGGCATTTTTATGCCTATCCCACTGATTATAGTATAAAATCTTCATTGTTGATAAAGTTATTATTGAAAAATAGATAGTCAAAACGTAACTATTTTTTTGGACTCAGATTTGTAATTAACATTGGGATTTTACACACTAAATGAATTTTACAACTGAAAATTAGTTAATAAAAAATGAAAAAAATAATCACGGTATTGATATCTTCCTTAGCATTTTTATTGATTCATGCACAGGAGCAACCTGCTGCTTATGCTTTAAACGAAGAGTATAACTTATGGAATCTTCAAAAAGGTGACACAACTTATGTCTTTGCTGAAATGGCTTATATTCGAGAATATCCAGATACAAAATCTAAATTAGTAGA
Organism: Sphingobacterium sp. MAE; assembly: GCF_056711605.1. NCBI lineage: Bacteria > Pseudomonadati > Bacteroidota > Sphingobacteriia > Sphingobacteriales > Sphingobacteriaceae > Sphingobacterium > Sphingobacterium sp. MAE. The sequence goes on from NZ_CM160044.1 coordinate 3,942,894, forward strand.
TTCTCTTCAAGAAGGTAAAATGGTTATAATTAAAAGTGATGGATACAATGGTAGTACAGTAAGAGGATTTTATGCTCCATGGCATAAAATAAGCTATGTAAAAGATAATGTTAAAAAAGAAGGTTTCATCTGGCTAGGTTTGTTAGCTCTTAATAGTGTACAAAATCAAGATGGCGAACAATTCATTTATGGTTTTAAAAAATTTAGACCATCTACAGAAAATTCAGCATCTTACTATGATGCTGAGATCAAAGTCTTTGATCGAGAAAAAAAAGTCATTGCTCGCGCTTTATATCAAGCAGAAGTAAACGATCAAACTGGTACCGATACTAAGATCTTAGGAGCAATGGGGTTAAAAAATATTAAAAATATTCATCGTTCAGCTTTTTTAGGTGAAGCATGTGGGATAGCTACCCAATATTACTATTTTGCGTGGAATGGTCAAGAACTCATTCATTTTCCAAGTAAAATGACCATTTCTGATGCAGGAGTATTCTATCGTGACGAAACTATATTATTTCCTTCAGAACATAAAGGCGATCCGACGATGATTTATAAAAAAATAGTAGAGGCTGAGAATATCGATGACAATTTGGATGAGCCTAATTATATGGAGACTAAAAGCCAAATCAAGTATAGGTGGGATGGTCATATTTTAAGCGAGCTGATTGAATTGAAGTAAATCATGGCCCATTATCGCACATTTCTTTTACCTTTTAATAGCATGTATTCGCCGATATTTTCAATAGTCTTACCTAAAACCAGCGAATGTCCAGTAAAATAGAATTTATATTTGAACAAGTTTAAAAATAGAAGATATGATTTTAATAGCTGTATTATTACCCTGGTTGTCCTTTTTTTTAAGAGGGAAAATTTTCTCTGGAATTTTATGTTTGATTTTGCAGATTACGCTTATCGGTTGGTTGCCCGCAGCAATATGGGCGGTAGCATCAAGGGTAGATGGTAAAAATAAATCCAGATTTAATGAATTTAAACGTGAACACCGCTTTTAAAATTTTCACTATAATTACTGATGAAAAATGGTTATATTTAAAAGTTATCAAATTAAAAATCAAAACATTATGAGTATTAAAGAAACATTTTCGATTACTGGTGAAAATCTATTAAAGAAGATTAAAGAACTCATTGCTGATGGAAACGTAACGAAGATCAGTATTTCTGATAAATCAGGGAAAGAAATAATGAGTTTTCCTGTTACAGTGGGTGCTATCGGACTCATATTTGCCCCCGTATTTGCGGCAGTTGGAGCTATGGCTGCACTATTAACCGAGTGTAAAATAACGGTCGAAAGGAAGGATAAAGATGAGAATGATCAAGACAATCCGGATACTTCTCAACATATTGAGGTTAACTAATACAGTGAGAACATATGGTTCTCACTATATTAGTTAACTCCCTACTCGCCTAGTAGGGTATCTTTTACTTCTACTTTCTTCCAATACTTACTATACTGATCAATACCTGCCAGATGATCCGGGTGGGTCTCATATTTCGTTATTGCTTCCATATTGGCAAATGTCAACATAATATGGTATGAAAATGTATTATCTACAACTGGTCGTGGATTTGTCGCTGCTGGTTTTCCGATATGACAAGATTCTATTCCTGGCACTTTCTTTAAAATTTCAAAAAAATTCAAAAAATCCTTTTCTTCTTCTTTATTGATTCCATCTTTTAGCCAAAAATAAACACTATGAAAAATAAATCCTGGAGAAAAGCCTGCGTGTGTATCTTTCATTTGTGATTTGTCTTCAGAATTTAAGCATGAAGTGAATATAGTACCCCCGACGCCTGCTAGCGCCAATGAACTTAAAAATTTTTTTCTTTCCATTTGTTTAATGTTGATTTTAACGAATATACACAGAAAAAAATAAATTATCAATCTTGCTAAAACCTAGATAATAGTATGCTATTTTTGTGGAATTAAGGCATTATTTTTGATTAACATCGCTAAGATTGAAAAATTAACCTCCAATATACAATTAAATGGGGTAATATTAACATATCATTCAACCTTAAAAAGTTTATAAAATAATGAGCAAAGTATAAACATAATTACCTGTTTTACGTTATAATATTAAATTAGGGGTTTACAAAAGACTAGAATATATTTTGAATAAATTTAGCCGTATCGCATTAAAGACCCTATTATGGATCATTGGATCTGTAATTGGACTCATACTTCTCGTTATTTTTTTAATTCGACTTCCTTCTGTGCAAACTTATATTGCAGGAAAAGTAACGACTTATGTGGAGGGAAAAATAGGAACACCCGTCCGCATTGGACGTGTTAATATAGAATTTCCTAAAAAACTTGTTTTAGAGAATATCTATCTTGAAGATCAATCTAAGGACACCCTAATTGCGGGAGAAGCAATAAAGGTAGATATCAATATGATAAAATTGCTTAAAAGTACAGTCGAGATTCAACAATTGGAAGCTACGGGTATAACAGCAAAAATTCGTAGGTCTATGCCTGATAGCAGTTTCAATTTTGATTATATTATTAAGGCATTTGCCAGTCCCGAAACTACTAAAGCCAAAACCGACACTACTTCGGCAATGGTATTCAATATGGATAAAGTCATATTTGAACGTTTTCACGTTGTTTATGCAGATGATGTTATCGGTACAAATGCCGATGTCTATTTAAAACATTTTGATACGCGGATCAAGAAATTTGACCTAACAAAAAATATGGCATTTGATATGCCAAAAATTAATATTGATGGTTTGGGTGCTATCATTACACAATGGAATCCTACAGACGAAGGCGACGGTCCTAGTGTTGAAGATTTTGGAATTACAGATCCCACTACTATTGCTACTTCTCTTTTACCTGATATTGGTATCGACATCGCTGACCTGAGAAATATAAATGTTCACTATGAGGATAAATCATCCAAAATGAGAACAAAATTTTCTATTCAAAAACTATATGCTGATATCAATAGTATCGATCTTAATAAAGAAGTTGTTGATATAAAAAAAATAAGTTTAGAAGGATCTGATTCACAAGTATTTTTTGATAAAATAGCAAAAGCAACTCAACCTAAAACTGAAAGTAACACCACAGCATCAACTCCTAGTAAAGTAAATTGGGTTGTTTCTGTTTCTGATATCAACATCAACAATACCAACGTTTGGTATAAAGATGACAATCAGGCTCGCATGAAGGGATTTGATTATTTCAATATTAAAATCCCCGCGATCAATACAGCGATGACGGACTTGTTCTACAGTGCAGACTCAATCAGTGGGTCGTTAAAATCTCTAACAGCAAAAGATCATTCTGGTTTCGAAATTAAAAGCTTAAAAGGTGATTTTATCTATACCAATACGGGTGCTGAAATCAAAAATCTATATGCAGCAACAGCTAAAACATTATTACAAGATTATATTAAGATATCCTATCCATCTTTGGAAGCCATATCGGAAAAACCAGAACTACTTACTGTCAATGCCAATATAAAAAAGAGTCACGTCGATATGCGCGATATTTATTATTTCGCACCTTTCTTGGATACGATGGAGATCATGCATCCGTTAATGAATAAAAAATTCAACATCGACGGAAAAGTAATTGGGAAATTGAATGACCTGAATATCCCCCACCTGGACTTCAGTACATTATCAAATACGAAAGTAATTGCCAGTGCCAGGATTAAGGGACTTCCTGATGTTGACAAGATGTCCATCGACCTTACGCTCAAAAAATTCACTACTGGACGATCTGATATTGAACAGCTCGTTGCTAAATCGCTATTCCCCAAAAACCTTGAACTTCCAAATGCAATTGGGCTAACGGGAACATTTAAGGGTGGAATGCAATCATTCAATACCAACTTGGCATTGGTCACAGAAAAAGGAACAGCCAAAGTCAATGGTAAATTTGATATTTCAAAGCGTGATACGACATATGATGCTTTTGTATCTATTAAGGACTTTGATATCGGAAAGATTTTAAAGCAAGATTCTGTATTAGGTATTTTATCCTTTGAAGCCAATGTAAAAGGTCACGGACTTGATCCTAAGAAAGCAATAGCTAACGTAGATGGCAAACTGATTCAACTGGATGCACTTGGATACCGTTACCATGACATCGACATGAACATGCGTGCCAATGCTGGTGATATTGAAGCGAATGTCAGCAGTGTTGATCCTAATATCAAATTTAATTTAAATGCTGATGCCGATATGAGTCAAAAGTATCCAAAAGTTAATTTTGAATTGATGGTGGATAGTGTCAATCTGCAAAATTTAAAATTGATGGAGGATGACTTTCGCTATCATGGTAAATTGGTTGGACATTTTGAAACTGCAGATCCAAATTATTTGAATGGGGAAGCACATGTCATCAATTCGTCTATTGCATATAATAATGACCGCTATAGTGTTGATAGTATTTCACTAATTGCGAGATCAGATAGTAGCTCTAATCTTTTAATGTTAAAATCGACATTTTTGAATGCCCATTTAGTTGGTAAATATAAATTAATGGAATTAGGTACTGCTATCCAGGATATTGTATATGTATATTACCAACCTGGGGCACCAGTTGTCCTTCCAAAATATGAGGATCAGCAATTCGAATTTTCAGCGCAGTTGACCAGAACCAAATTTATCAAAGAATTTTTACCTGATCTTACTGAGATGAAAGACATTACGTTGGACGGTATGTTTAACAGTAAGAGTAAATTGATTCAAGCTAAACTCAACGCTCCAAAAATTGTTTATGCAGGTACGGATATCAATAGCGTATCTCTAGATTTAACAACAGTTGACAGCACAATGTACTATTCAGCTCTTATCAATAAGATTAAAGTAAGCAACATTGAATTGATCAATACTGTTTTCAGTGGTAAGGTCATTAAAAACAACCTTGATTTTGGTCTTTGGATTAAGGATAAACAAGATAAGGAACAATATCATTTAGGTGCTAATATGAAAGTCGACCGTGGAAACTTTCTCTTTAGCTTACTTGAAAATGGGCTGATGTTAAACTATGAAAAATGGAATGTCGATAGTACAAATGTTATTTCATTTGGAAATGCTGGTATTCAAGCACATAACTTCGTCCTTGAAAACAACGGACAATTATTAGAAATTAAATCACAAGATAGTGTTCTAAACTCCCCTATTGATCTCGTTTTCAAAAATTTTAGAATTGAAACTCTCAGTAAAATGGTCGCTGCAGATGATATGAATTTAGGCGGGGGTATTAATGGACAAGCAACTATTTCGCGTCTGGAAAGCAGTCCTGTTTTTGTTTCTGACATTGGCATTGATAAATTTTACTTAGGGACAGATACAATTGGTAATGTCAATATTAAAGTAAATAATGAAAAAGAAAATACATATGCAGCAAATGTGAGTATCACTGAAAATGGTAATAACGTCAGTTTAATCGGTGAATTTATAAGTCCTCCAAAAGGAGCAGCAACATTTGATGCTGTTCTAAACATCGCCCCTTTAAAGATGAAAACCATCCAAGCATTTAGTTTTGGTTATTTAAAAGAATCAAAGGGAGATGTTGAGGGACAATTAAAAATTTCGGGAACTACCGATAAACCCGCCATCAATGGTGATTTGAACTTTAATAAAGCAGAGTTTAATGTTGCTATGCTAAATGCGGCATTCTTTATTGATAACGAAAAAATTGCCTTTAATAATAGAGGCATTACATTATCGGATTTCAACATAAAAGATAAGAAAGGAAATAGTGGTACTATGAATGGCACCATTCTAACTCAAAACTACATCGATTATGATTTTAATTTAAATCTTAAAACAGATAATTTTGAGGTAGTGAACTCTACTCGACAAGATAATGATCTATTTTTCGGTAAGATGTACGTTTCTTCAGATTTACGAATACGAGGCACGCTTGATAAGCCTGTTGTAGATGGAAATATCAAGGTGCAAGATAAAACTGATTTTGTCTTCATTATGCCAAATGATGAGCCTGGAATGGTGGAAAGAAAAGGTGTAGTAGAATTTGTGGATAAAAGCGATACAACAAGGACTAATGTTTTTGCTAAATTAGATTCACTAACGACCACTAAGCTTACAGGCATAGATGTTACTTTAAATTTACAAACAGATAAAAATGCTAAATTTAAAGTCATCTTGGATGAAGGTTCTCAAGACGCGTTGAATATTCAAGGTGAGGCAGAATTAAATGCCGGAATCGATGCGAGTAATAAAATCACCATGTCAGGTACTTACACCGTAGAAAAAGGCAGCTATTCCTTTTCATTTGGACCTGTTAAACGTGAATTCTTATTTAAAGAAGGTAGCACAATTACTTGGGCAGGCGATCCATTAGACGCACGATTGGATATTACTGCTGTATATAAAGTAAAAGCTCCTACGCTAGAACTTGTACAAACTCAACTGGGTGCAGAGAACTCCAATCTTTACAAACAACGTGTTCCTTTTAATGTGAATCTATTGATAACAGAACAACTTTTTGAACCTAAATTGGGATTTGATATTGACTTGGATGAAAATAATGCAATCGCCTCTCAAGATGTTGTAAGTAAAGTTAACAATGCCCTTTCGCAGCTTCGTACAGATCCCTCAGAAATCAATAAACAAGTTTTCTCTTTGATCGTTTTAGGTCGATTTATGGCTTCCAACCCATTTGAAAGTTTATCCGGTGGTGGTGGCGTTGAATCGATGGCACGAAATAGCGTAAGTTCGTTGCTTACTTCGCAATTAAATCGCTTGGCATCAGATCTTATAAAAGGTGTGGAATTAGATTTTGACTTACAATCGGAACAAGATTTCACCACTGGAGTTGGAGAAACGCGTACTGACCTAAATATTGGAGTTTCAAAAATGTTATTCAATGATCGTTTGAAAATAACGATTGGTTCTAATTTTGAGGTTGAAGGTAATTCAAGACCTGGGGAACAGGCTGCTAATATCGCTGGCGATATCAGTTTAGATTATCAATTGTCACCAGATGGACGCTATTTTGCACGTGTGTACCGTAAAAATCAGTATCAAGTAACTCTTCAGGGACAATATGTAGAAACGGGTATTGGATTTATCATCAATATGAGCTACAATAAATTTAAAGAAATTTGGATGAATTCTAAAAAGCTAAACGAATATAATTCTGGCAGCAAAAGTTTTAGAAAACGTTTTGATGTAGAGCGAATGGAAACAGATTCGGTTTATCGTGATAGCGTCAGGTATGTGATACGTGATAGCATAATGCGTAACGATCCTAAAAAATACAAGGAACGCTATGATAATCAAAAACCAAAAATACAAAAGACAGATTCAAATAATAAAACTGATTCGACAAATCAGAAAGTAGATACAATAGGAGAAAAAGTGATTAGAAATGAAGAAAGGGAGAAGAATGAAAAATAGTAATCAATTTATAGCTTTAGTTTTATTATTGGGGCTTTTCATTGCTTCTTGTTCAACAACTAAAAATTTAAAAGAAGGTCAATCCTTATACGTTGACGGTCATGTTGACATTGAGTCAGATACGATTCCTAAAGAACAAAAAAAGATATTAGCGACACATTTGGAACAAGTGCTTATGCCAAAACCAAATAAATCATTATTTGGATGGCGTTATAAACTAGCTTTCAATAATATGGCTGGTGATTCAGTTGGAAGAAATTTCATAAAGAAGCAATTGAAAAAAATGGGGGAAGAGCCTGTTCTGTTAAGTGATGTTAACAGAGAATACAATGAGAACTTACTTCGGAATCGACTAGAAAATATCGGTTTTTTTAATGCTGAGGTTAAATCTGATACAACCATTAAAGATAAAGAAGCGACTATTCACTATATTGCTACAACCAATTTAATCTACCGAATAAAATCAGTCAAATTTGACGTGGATAGCACCACCCAGCTTGGTCAAGATATATTGCAATCACGTGAAAAATCACTCTTAATAGTGGGTAAACATTATGATCTTGATGATATATTAAACGAACGCGACCGAATAGACAATGAACTCAAAAAGATTGGTTACTATTATTTCAGTCCTGATTATTTATTGGTACAAGTGGATAGCACCATTGGAAACAATAAAGTAAATTTGTATGTAACCCTGAAGCCTGAAACACCAGAAATTGCCAAAGCGCCATCGAAAATTAATAATATATACATCTATCCAAATTATACAGATGCCGGAACAGGTTATCAGCGTGCACCTCGTAATGCCGAACTATTTGATAGTTCGTATTATTTTATAGATAGGCAAAACACCTTCAGAAAACCCGTTCTTGCCAATCATATTTTCTTCAAAAAAGGGGATCTTTATAACCGTGATGCACATAACAAGACGATCAGTCATCTTGTCAATTTAAACAGTTTCAAATTTGTTAAAAACAATTTTGTAGATAGTAAGGATGTTAAAAATGGATTAGATGTTTACTACTACCTTACTCCTCTTCCTAAAAAATCAATTCGGGTGGAGCTTTTAGGTAAAATGGCATCCGTCTATAATGGTACGGAGCTTAATGTAAACTGGCAACTGCACAATGCATTTAAAGGAGCTGAATTACTTAGTCTCAATGTATTTGGTGGTTACGAAACGCAGACGGGGGGAAGTGTTAGCTTAAATTCGAGCTATTATCGCTATGGAGCTGATCTTACCTTGACACTACCCCGTATTCTGTCACCTTTTAAAATAGATCCGAGTCGTAGGTACATACCAAAAACATATATTAAAACAGGGTTTGAATTCTTGAATAGAACCAAAGCTTATACTTTACGTTCTCTCAAACTCGACTACGGTTATATTTGGCAAGAATCACAAGAAAAACAACATGATCTAGGATTATTAGAAATCACTTATGTACAACCTAGTCGTGTGTCTGATGAATATAAAGCTCAACTGGATACTGTGCCTACCTTAAGACATGCTATTGAGCCGCAATTCACCATTGGTCCAAACTACAATTTCACCTTGTCAAATACGATGAATAAAAATCTAAAGAACACTTTTTATTTTAAAGGAAATTTAGATTTATCGGGCAATGTTTTGGGACTTCTTAAGGGCGCTAACTATAATGAAGGCAAGACTTTTAAACTATTTAACGCTTACTTTTCTCAATATATTAAAGTAAGTGGTGATGGTAGACACTATCTTAAATTGAGTGAAAATTCGCAATTGGCTTCTCGCGTTAGTGTGGGTTTAAGTTATTCCTATGGAAACTCACGTGCACTCCCCTATTTAAAACAATATTATGTGGGTGGTCCTAATAGTATCCGAGCATTTGCAGCACGTGCAATCGGTCCTGGAACTTTGAAACCTCAGAATATTGGTACGGACAAATTTTATGCGGATCAAACCGGTGATATCAAATTGGAGCTCAATACTGAATATCGTGCTAAACTTGCAGGATTTGTACACTGGGCAGCGTTTATTGACGCGGGTAATGTGTGGTTGCAAAATACGGATGATGAAAAACCTGGAGCAAAGTTTAGTAAAGATTTCCTAACAGAATTGGCTGTTGGCGGTGGACTAGGTTTAAGATTTGACTTTACTTTTTTAATTTTAAGAACAGATTTTTCAATTCCATTCCGTATCCCCTACTTAGAAAAAGGAGATCGTTGGGTATTTAAAGATATCGATTTGGGAAGTAGCCAATGGCGAAAAAACAATTTGATGTTTAATTTAGCGATTGGCTATCCATTCTAAATAAAAGGGAGAACGAAAGTTTCTCCCTTTTATTTGGAATTACTTTTTATAAAACTTAATTGTATTCCTACCATTTAATGAGTAAATTCAAAGAAAAATTAATGTCTAAGGACCAAAATTAATAAGCTTATGAAAGTTACAATAGTTGGTGCAGGAGCAGTTGGAGCGACCACTGCAGATAATTTAATGAGAAGAGAAGTTGCTGAAGAAATCATACTTTTAGATATTAAAGAGGGTTTTGCAGAAGGTAAAGCACAAGATATGTCACAGACTGCTGCCTTATTAGGTTTTGATTCTAAAATTAAAGGCGTTACCAATGACTACAGTGCTACAGCTGGTTCGACAGTGGCGGTTATTACATCTGGAATTCCTAGAAAACCTGGAATGACTAGAGAAGAGTTAATTGGTACGAATGCTAATATTGTTAAAACGGTGGTCGATAATTTGGTTAAACATTCACCAGATATCATTATTGTGATCGTTTCTAATCCTATGGATACAATGACTTATCTTGCCCTACAAAGTTCTGGCCTGCCTAAGAATAGAATTATCGGTATGGGCGGAACACTGGATTCTGCTCGATTCAAATATCAATTAAGTGATAAATTAAATGCTTCTGCAGGGGACCTTAATGCAATTGTTATAGGTGGTCATGGCGATACTACAATGATTCCGCTGATCAAACATGCTACTTGGAACAGTATTCCTGTAAGTGATTTTTTGAACGAAGACGAGCAAGATGAAATCGTACAAAAAACAATGGTAGGAGGTGCTACATTGACAGCTTTAATTGGTACATCGGCTTGGTATGCTCCAGGAGCAGCAACTGCAGCTGTCGTCGAGAGTATTGTTCGTGATCAAAATAAACTCTTCACAGCTAGTGTATTTTTAGATGGAGAATTTGAACTATCAGATATCACTTTAGGTGTCCCTGTTATCATTAATAAAAATGGTTGGGATAAAATCGTACCTTTGAACTTGTCGGAAGAGGAAAAGCAAAAATTACATAAAAGTGCTGAGGCGGTCCGCAACATGAATAATGTATTAAAAGAAATTAACGTTTTATAAAAAATTATATGCAACTCTTTATTAAAAATATGGTCTGCAACAGATGCAAAATGGCTGTAGAACATATATTTAAAGAGTTGCATATCCCTTATAGTGATCTTCAATTAGGTGTCGTTACTTTAGAAGGAACCTTGAAACCGACACAACGCGAACATATACAAGAAAGCTTGCATGCTATTGGATTTGAATTGATAGATGATAAAAACACGCGTGTTATTGAGAAAATAAAACTAGTGATCATCGATTACACACGTCAGCCATACCAATATTTAAATAGAAACCTTTCAGAGATATTATGTGATAACCTATTTCTGGAATATAGTACTCTGAGTGCATTATTTTCATCTGTAAGCGGAACGAGTATTGAAAAATATGCTATTTTTCAAAAGATAGAATACATCAAAGAGTTGTTAATTTATGATGAACTAACTTTGGCGGAGATCGCGGAAAAACTCAATTATTCGAGTACTGCTTATCTCAGCAACCAATTTAAAAAAAATACAGGTCTTACACCGACTCAATTTAAAAACCTGAATAACCCAACCGCATTTAGGCGAACCTTAGATCAGGTATAATAATTATGTTAAAAATATAATTTATCCTTTCGGTAAGCATATATTTTTTCTATGTTTGAAATATGGCAATTATTCCACTAAGGCTTTTACAATTACAAGAACAAGGTACTCATATCCTAGTTGAAGTTACATTATTCAATACTGCTCATCTTATGGTCCTGGATACTGGAGCTTCAAAGACTGTATTTGATAAAAATCAATTGGAAACTATACATTCGGATCAATTTCAATTGGAAAGTACAGATACACTTTCATCTGGATTGGGCACTAATACCATGCAAAGTTTTTTGATCCATATACCGCATCTTAGTATGCAGGACTGGACCATCAAAAACTACAAAGCTGCTGTACTAGACCTGAGCTCAATCAACTATGCCTATGAACAGATGAATTTACAACCTGTAATTGGAGTGTTAGGAGGAGACATTTTAGCTCGTTATGGTGCTGTGATTGATTATAAAAAGAAGACGCTCAAACTGCTTAAAAGAAGGTTAAAACTTAAATAGTCTTTTATGTATATGCATCCTTAAATACAAATAGTAAGCGATAGCAATCAGTATTCCTGCTCCGCCCATAAAATATAAAACACTTCGCAACCCAAAATAGCTTGCTAATGCTCCTATTAGTAAACTTCCTATTGGAAAAACACCTTGGAACGCCATCACATAATATGATATTGCTCGAGCGCGGTACATGGGCATCGCATGCGTCTGTATATAAGTGTTGATACTAGAGTTCTGCATCATCATAGCAAAAGAAACGACTGCTGTATAGACTAAAGCCAAAACCAACACAGAGGAATGACCTAATAAGAATAAAGCCGCACCCATTAATAAGGCTGCACCCATTACTTGATAGCGCATATTTGTACCCGACTTCAATCTGGCCATATTAATCGCGCCAATCATTGCGCCAAGACCTGCAGCGCTTTCAAACCAGGAAAAGGTACCTGCATCACCATGGAACATCTCCTTGGCTACAGCAGGCAGCAACGAGGTATACGGAATGACCAATAGACTTGAAAAAGTCATGACAATGATGAGCGAAAAAATATGTGGAGATCGCTTCAAATAGAAAAAACCCTCAACTAATCCTTGCCAATTGCTTCCTTTACTTAAACTAGCAGTATTTTCAGTCACATTCATCATCCATAGCGTAATCAGAACAGGTATAAAACTCAAAAAATTGCTACTAAAACACATCATTTCTCCATAAGTGCTCAAAAGGATCCCTCCTATAGCTGGACCGACCATACGCGCAGCATTGAATATAGAAGAGTTAAGTGCGATAGCATTAGGTAAATCTTTTCTATTATCAACTAGATGTACCATCAGTGATTGTCTTCCTAATACATCAAATGCATTGATTACCCCCTGTGCAAATCCCAAAATAGATAGCCATAAAACCGTTTCCATTTTTAGATATACCAATAATGTGAGAATCCCTGCTTGGATCATCAAACCTATCTGAGTCATAAACACAAGCCTATATTTCTTGTGCTTATCGACAAAGCTTCCTATAAAAGGTGATAATACTAAAGAAGGAAGCAACGATATAAATGAAACAAAACCTAGCCAAAATACAGAGTCCGTTAATTTATATACCAACCAACTAATGGCAACACGCTGCATCCACGTCCCCATCAATGAAATCGCTTGACCGATTATATGTAATCGAAAATTCGGGTATTCAAGAGAACGAAATATCTGCATATCAACATGTAATAGAAGTAAATGAAAATGGTAAGCTATTATGAACAGTTCATATTAAGCAATATTTGTGCAGTAATTTCAATTCAGCACAAGATTAGTGAATTTTAATCGATAACTTTGCCCCTTAAAGGTAAATAAACCAAACAATTAACAATCAATTCAATACGAGATGAAATTTTTTATTGACACAGCAAACTTAGAGCAAATCAAAGAAGCACAAGATTTAGGTGTATTAGATGGGGTAACAACAAACCCAAGTTTAATGGCCAAAGAAGGAATTAGTGGTGACGAAAATGTAATCAATCATTACAAAGCCATATGTGCTATCGTAGATGGGGATGTAAGTGCAGAGGTAATTTCTACAAATTACGAAGAAATGATCAAAGAAGGAGAGGCGCTTGCAAAACTAGATGACAAGATTGTTGTTAAAGTTCCAATGATCAAAGATGGTATTAAAGCAATTAAATATTTCAGTAAAAAAGGAATCAAAACAAATTGTACTTTGGTTTTCTCTGCTGGTCAAGCATTACTAGCTGCAAAAGCTGGAGCAACTTATGTTTCACCTTTCATCGGACGTTTAGATGACATTTCGACAGATGGCCTAGGGCTTATTGAAGAGATCCGTTTGATCTACGATAATTATAGTTTCCCTACACAAATCTTAGCAGCATCAGTACGTAATAGTGCACATATTTTAGGTTGTGCTAAAATTGGAGCTGATGTTATGACTGGCCCATTATCAGCTATCACTGCTTTATTGAAACACCCTTTAACAGATAGCGGTCTTGCTACTTTCTTAGCTGATCACGCCAAAGCTGCGGGTAAATAATTTGAGATAAAGCATTTTTATAAAACGGTCAAAAAGCAAGTAACATAAACTTGTTTTTTGACCGTTTTTTTATATAGGAATAATGATGTATTTTTGTATTATGAGTAAAGATCAACAACATGAAAAAGCAGTACTTGAGCCTGTCGATTTTACAGCTTTGCTAAAGCAATATCATTTAAAAGTAACGCAACCTAGACTCCGAACTTTAGAAACAATATCGACTAAGAAATCAGCAATTTCACAACCAGAATTGGAAAAATTAATTGGTAAAGAAATTGATCGGGTTACGCTATACCGTGTACTAGCTTCTTTTGAAGAGAAGGGTATATTGCATAAAATTTTTGATCTCAATGGAACGGCAACTTATGCCCTTTGTTCCACAAATTGTTCCGAACATAATCACCACGATCAACATGTTCATTTCATCTGCAGGCGGTGTAATTCTGTCTATTGTATGGAAGAAATCAATCTTCCAAAATTTAATCTTCCACAAGGTTACAAACTAGAAACAGTAGCTATAAATGCACTTGGGCTCTGTGATCATTGCACGGAAAACTAAACACGATACTGCTTCCAAATCGATGGTATTTGCTGGTTTTACTTTCCTTATGGAAATATCATTTTCCTCTAATTTACAACAATGATCAAAGCTAATTATTTAATATATTTAAATGCTAAAATTTAGCAATTAAAAAATAACCCGCTCATTAAAAGGTTATTAAAAAACTACATTAAATAATTTTGTTATACCTTATATTTTAGCAAAATATAAAAAGATCAGCTTAAAGTATAAATACAAACGTCCGAAAAATTTCTTCATCAGAATAATTAAGCAAAAACAAATATAAACACCTATTTATCAACAACATAACAAAGCTAAAGCAAATTAAAAATATACTCAAAAGAAAACATGAAACAAACAAAATACTATTGCCTCATTTTTCAGATTAATATGTGTATATTGTAAGTGATACAGGGATACAAAACAGCAATAATTTATGATCACAAATTTCAAGATCAACTATATGGCTCTCCCCTATTCAAAACATAATAAAAAGTAAAAAAAACACGTATGACGACAAAAAAAGAAAACCCATACCAAGAGGTTTTGACACAGCTCATCATCGACATCTTTGAGAAGTCAAACAACAAACCCCTCAACTATAAACAAGTCGCATCAAAATTGAATGTTCACGATTCCGATTCCAAAATAGCCATCGCCAATATCCTGACTGAGCACCCAAAAAATAGTCCATTTTTAGAGGTTGAAAAGGGAAAATTTAAGCTACGTCAACTCAAAGTTTACGTAACTGGGAAAGTCGATATGACTGCCGAAGGATCTGCTTATATTATACCTGAAGATGAATTCGAAAATGACATCTTTGTAGCGCCGAGAAAATTACGACAAGCTCTTCATGGAGACATCGTTAAAGTGCACACTTTTGAAAAAAGTAGAGGACGTAAAAAAGAAGGTGAAGTCGTAGAAATCATCCAACGTGCAAAAACAGATTTTACCGGTATCATCAACCTTTCTCAGAACTTCGCATTTTTCATTGCTGATGATCGCAAAATGTTACATGATATCTTCATTCCATTGGATAACCTTGAAGGTGCAAAAGATGGTGAAAAGGTAGTCGTCTCTATTATTGATTGGCCACAAGGGGCAAAAAATCCTATTGGAAAAGTAAAGACAATTCTTGGTAAAAAAGGAGAAAATAATACGGAGATGAATGCCATCTTGGCCGACTATGGATTTCCTTTAAAATTTCCGACAAAAGTCGAAGAAGAGGCAAATGCACTGCCTGATAGCTATTCGAAAGAAGAGATTGCCAGAAGAAGAGATTTTAGAAATATTACTACTTTTACCATTGATCCTGTTGATGCAAAAGACTTTGATGATGCGATATCTTTTCAAGAACTTGAGAATGGCAATTATGAAATTGGTGTACACATCGCCGACGTCTCACATTTTGTCATCCCAGACACTGAACTAGATAAAGAGGCCTACGAAAGAGGGACCTCAGTATATCTAGTTGATCGGGTGATTCCAATGCTTCCTGAAAGACTTTCCAATGGAGTTTGTTCACTTCGTCCACATGAAGATAAACTATGTTTCTCTGCAGTCTTTGAGCTCGATGAGAAAGCCAATATTGTAAACCAATGGTTTGGAAGAACTATCATTCACTCCGACCGGAGATTTTCTTATGAAGAAGCCCAAGAGGTTATTGAAACAAAATCAGGAGATTTTACTGCAGAAATACTAAAATTAAATGAGTTAGCCTATATTCTGCGAGAACGCAAATTTAAAAATGGCGCAATTGCGTTTGAAAGCGAAGAAGTAAAGTTCACTTTGGATGAAAATGGTAAGCCAACGGGAGTCTACACCAAGGTGAGAAAAGATGCACATAAACTTATTGAAGATTTCATGCTTCTTGCGAATAGAAAAGTAGCAGAATATATTGGTAAACAAGGTAAGGGTAAAAATAAATTACCATTTGTATATCGTTTTCATGATGTACCCAATCCAGAGACACTAGCAACATTTTCTCAATTTGCATCTCGATTTGGACATAAGCTAACTATAAAATCAGATAAAGAGACCGCGAAATCATTAAATGCGCTAATGACAAAAATTGAAGGTAGCAAGGAGCAAAACATGCTTACCTCTCTTGCAATAAGATCAATGGCAAAAGCGATCTACACGACCAAAGGAACAAGTCATTATGGACTTGCTTTTGATTATTACACGCACTTCACTTCCCCCATCCGTCGATATCCTGATGTAATGGTCCACCGATTATTGGCACATTACTTAGATGGTGGTAATAAAATCAATGTAGACCATTATGAAAAAATGTGTGAGCACGCTTCACAGATGGAGAAGAAAGCTGCTGAAGCCGAACGTGCTTCGATTAAATATAAACAAGCTGAATTTTTACAAGAACAAATTGGAACTGAATATACAGGAATTATATCTGGCGTAAC
This sequence comes from Sphingobacterium sp. MAE, assembly GCF_056711605.1. Taxonomy (NCBI): domain Bacteria; kingdom Pseudomonadati; phylum Bacteroidota; class Sphingobacteriia; order Sphingobacteriales; family Sphingobacteriaceae; genus Sphingobacterium; species Sphingobacterium sp. MAE. The sequence goes on from NZ_CM160044.1 coordinate 3,959,763, forward strand.
TGAATGGGGAATGTATGTCGAAATCGAAACGAATAAATGCGAAGGTATGGTTAGATTACGAGATATTAACGATGATTTTTATGTCTTAGATGAAAAGAATTTTGCGATTATTGGTCAAAGAAAGAAAAAGAAATATCAATTAGGTGATGAAGTACAGATCAAAGTTAAAAAAGTTGATCTTGACAAACGTCAAATTGACTTTACTTTAATCAGTTAATCAAATCCTGAAACAATAACAACTACAGCCTCCAAATTGAGTTTCTTACTCTTTTTGGGGGCATTTTTCAACTAACTAACTAACTAATAACTAACTAACTAACTAACTAACTAACTAACTAACTAACTAACTAACTAACTAACTAACTAACTAACTAACTAACTAACTAACTAACTAACTAACTAACTAACTAACTAACTAACTAACTAACTAACTAACTAACTAACCATCTAAATGGCGCAATATTTCATCTGTAAAATGTTCTGTTCGTTTTGATTGTATGAATCTAACCGAGTTATATACATCAGACTCTCCTCTTGGGATAGATAGAGAGCGCCAATCATTCCCTTTCATCATCTTCCCTAACATAACAATCTGTCCAACATGATAGGGATAGTGTGACAGTTGCCTATTAATAGCCTCTACAACAGTATGGCCTTGATTTCGAATATAAATTGTCTTACCCAAGTCTTCAAACTGCAAATTTTTCAACGTGACAAATAAGTTTTTCCAAGCTTCCTCCCATTCATGCAACAGTCTCATTTTATCCTGATCAGCCAACTCAAACTCAGCATCTCGGTTACGCCATTCTTTTTCACCATCCGAAGTTAAAAAATCTGTAAATCGTGATTTCATATTTCCTGATATATGCTGAATCAATATCGCGACACTATTACTCTCTTGATTATACTGCCAAAACAACTGACTATCAGTTAATTGATTTATAGTGCTATCAACTAAATGTTTATAGTACAAAAACAATTTTTGAACATCTTCTAAATAATTCATAACACAGCTATTTTACTTGATAAAAAACTCCTCCTATTTACTCTTTTTTGACAGATGTTTAAATTTAGTTAGAAAAAATCATCTTTTCTCAGCTATATTATAAAAATTGACAATTCATTGAAAAAAATCTTACTATAGATGCTTACTTAGATTTTTCAATACTGATTCGATAATAGATGAAAAAAATTAGTAGGTGAACTAAATTATTTTGCTCAGATTTGCAGCTTACAACAGGTCATATTTAATAATGAAATTTAGAAATGATATTGGAGCACTACGTGCATTAGCTGTATTAGCGGTACTTTTTTTTCATTTCAAAATTCCCTATTTTGATGGTGGATTCAGTGGAGTAGATATCTTCTTTGTCATCTCGGGATATTTAATGACCCATATTATTCTTAAAGGATTTGAAGACCACATATTTTCTTTCCGGCAGTTTTATATCAAGCGGATTGTACGCATCATCCCTGCCCTTCTTTTTCTAATTATTGGTCTAGCGATAATTGGCAATTTAATTCTCTTACCCAACGATTTACAACAACTTGGAAACAATTCCTTTTTCAGTATTCTTTTTATTTCTAATATAGATTACTACATCCATAGTGGCTATTTTGATCTCGCTTCGCAAAACAACATATTATTACATACATGGTCTTTATCTGTCGAATGGCAATTTTATCTACTATATCCCGTACTCCTCTATCCATTTCGAAATTACTATCTGACAAACAAAAGGCAGTTCATTTATTTATTTATAAGCTTGATCATCCTTTCGTTCGGTCTGAACCTTTATTTTAATCATAGAGATCAATCATTCAGCTTTTATATGTTCCCAACACGCGCATGGGAAATGCTATTTGGTGGACTTGCATGCCTATGGGGGGCAGATATCCCCAAAAAAATACCAAAATTGTGGAGAAAATTATTTGCGTTCTTTGGATATAGTACCCTAATAGGATGCATTATTTTACTCAAAGAGGACGATATCAGTTGGCCGTCTTATTACACTCTTATTCCGGTAGTGGCTACATTTATCATCCTCCTTGTACAATATGACTTTAAAGCACTATCTTTCGAACCACTTCAATGGATCGGCAAGATATCGTATTCGCTATATTTATGGCATTGGCCAATCTATGTATTTACGATCTATTTGGGACTAAATCAGTCTTACACTATTATTACCATCCTTACTCTTTCCTTTATTTTTGCGTGCATCTCATTTTACACCATTGAGTCTAATAAAAAATTTAATCAAGTACGTTTCACTTTAGCTACAGCGGTAGGGATTACTATAGTAGCCGCAGTCATGATGCTATTCCCATATGATCAATTGAAAATTAATAAGGAGATTGAACACCTCACTAATTACAATACAAATTATAGAAAACAACATCTTCCATTTCAGTTTAGAAAGGGAATCTGCCATCTGGATATAGACAATACATTCAGTCAATATAATTTTGACATCTGCGCTAACATTGCCCCTAATAAAAAAAATATACTTTTATTGGGTGATAGTCACGCTGGCGTTTTTGCACAAAGTTTAAAAGAGCAACTCGCAAAACAAGATATCAATCTGTTGCAAGCAACAGTATCTACAACCTATCCGTTATTAGATACAAAGGGGCCTAAAGCATCTTGTGAACTCATAGACTATATGTATCAGAAATTTATCCCTCAAAATGCAGCGCATATAGACGAGGTTATCCTTGTTGGTTTTTGGGGTTCACAACAATATCCAGATGAAACTTTAAAGTTCAAACTTCAAAAAGTAATACAATATTTTAAAGAAAAGAATATTGTACTGAAAATGATCGGACAAACACCTAGCTATTCTATCATTTTCCCCAATATATTGGCGTTACAAACTAAAAATAGCGCGGTAAAAGAAGCGAACTATCTTGATCCGAAGTCTGCCCATGTCAATAATTATCTTCAAACTTTTATTTCTAAAGATATTTATATAGATGTTTATAATCTACCTGAAGTAAATAAATATAACGGTCAAGACCCGTATATGCATGATGACGACCATTTGTCAAAATATGGAGCGGATCAGATTGTTGCTTATTTACTTAAAAACAAGTTGATCTAAAAGCTAAGTCAAAGATATTCAAGCAAAATGTGGAAAACTAATTGGCGAGGTGCTACGATTTAACAATAAAATCGTTATCTTTGCGAACTTATAATAATTTAAGAATTAAATTAAATAACAAAATCAGGTAAATGCCTACTATTCAACAATTAGTTAGAAAAGGTAGAGTAGCTCTGGTTGACAAGAGTAAGTCACCAGCGTTGGACTCATGTCCACAGCGAAGAGGTGTATGTACACGTGTATATACTACTACCCCTAAAAAACCAAACTCAGCAATGCGTAAAGTAGCTCGTGTACGTTTAACAAACGGTAAAGAGGTCAACGCTTACATCCCTGGAGAAGGTCACAATTTACAAGAGCACTCAATCGTTTTGATTCGTGGTGGTCGTGTTAAAGATTTACCAGGTGTACGTTACCACATTATCCGCGGTGCATTAGATACTTCAGGTGTAGCAGGTCGTAACCAACGTCGTTCTAAATACGGAACTAAACGTCCTAAACCAGGACAAGCAGCGGCTGCGCCAGCAAAAGGTAAAAAGAAATAATTAAACGGAGGAAAGAAAAATGAGAAAATCAAAACCAAAAAAGAGAATCATTTTACCTGATCCAAAGTTTAACGACACTCAGGTAACTCGTTTTGTAAACAATATGATGTATGATGGTAAAAAATCTACAGCATATGATATTTTTTACAACGCGATTGAATTAGTAGAGCAAAAAACTAGCGAAAGCGGTTTAGAAGCTTGGAAAAAAGCTTTAAACAACGTTATGCCAGCTGTAGAGGTTAAATCTCGTCGTGTTGGTGGTGCTAACTTCCAAGTTCCTATGGAAGTTCGTCCTGAACGGAAAATTGCTTTGGGTATGAAATGGTTAATTTCATATTCACGTAAACGTGGTGAAAAAACAATGTTCGAAAAATTAGCAGGAGAAATCATTTCAGCTTCTAAAGGTGAAGGTGCTGCTGTTAAGAAGAAAGAAGATACGCACAAAATGGCTGAAGCTAACAAAGCGTTCTCACACTTCAGATTCTAGTTTTGAACTTACACACACAAATATGATTACACCGATCTTAGGTAAACGTTTATTCTTTTATCAGGATCGGTGTACTTATTTAGACAAAAAAACATACGGCCTTATCTGGGCTAATGCTTAAAAATATTATGGCAAGAGATTTAAAATTCACTAGAAATATTGGTATCGCTGCTCACATCGATGCTGGTAAAACAACTACAACTGAGCGTATTCTTTACTACTCAGGTGTTAACCATAAACTTGGAGAAGTACACGAAGGTGCTTCGACAATGGACTGGATGGAGCAAGAAGCTGAGCGTGGTATCACGATTACTTCTGCTGCTACTACAGTTTTCTGGCAGTACCGTGGTAACAAATACCAAGTAAACGTTATCGATACTCCAGGTCACGTAGATTTCACGGTTGAGGTAAACCGTTCGTTACGTGTATTAGACGGATTAGTATTCTTATTCTCTGCAGTTGATGGTGTTGAGCCTCAATCAGAGACTAACTGGAGATTAGCGGATAACTACGCTGTTCCACGTATTGGTTTCGTAAACAAAATGGACCGTTCAGGTGCTGACTTCTTAAAAGTTGTTGGTCAAGTAAAATCAATGTTAGGTTCTGAAGCAGTAGCTTTACAACTTCCTATTGGTTCTGAAGATACTTTCACTGGTGTTGTTGATTTAATTAACAACCGTGGTATCGTTTGGAATGAGCATGATAAAGGTATGACTTTTACAGAGGTTCCTATTCCAGAAGATATGTTGGAAGAGGTTGCTGAATACCGTGAGCGTTTATTAGAAGCTGTTGCTGGTTATGATGAATCTTTGATGGAGAAATTCTTCGAAGACCCTAATTCATTAACTGAGCGTGAAATTTTAAATGCTTTACGTGCAGCAGTATTGGATAACTCTATCGTTCCTATGGTTTGTGGTTCATCTTTCAAAAACAAAGGTGTTCAAACTATGTTGGATTTAGTAATGGAATTATTGCCTTCTCCAATGGATTCAGAAGGTGTTAAAGGTACTCATCCTGATACAGGTGCAGAATTACTACGTAAACCAGATGTTAACGAGCCTTTCGCAGCATTAGGTTTCAAAATTGCAACTGACCCTTTCGTAGGTCGTTTGTGTTTCATCCGTGCTTATTCAGGTAAATTAGATGCAGGTTCTTATGTATTGAACACACGTTCAGGAAACAAAGAGCGTATCTCTCGTATCTTTCAAATGCACGCGAATAAACAAAACCCTATCCCTTTCATCGAGGCTGGTGATATCGGTGCTGTCGTTGGTTTCAAAGACATCAAAACTGGTGATACTTTATGTGATGAAAAACACCCTATCGTATTAGAATCAATGAATTTCCCTGAGCCAGTTATCGGTTTAGCTATTGAGCCAAAAACTCAAGCTGACATTGATAGATTAGGTATTGGTCTTGGTAAATTAGCTGAAGAAGATCCTACGTTCGTAGTAAAAACTGACGAAGAAACAGGTCAAACAGTTATCTCTGGTATGGGTGAGCTTCACTTAGAGATCTTGATCGACCGTTTGAAACGTGAATTCAAAGTTGAGGTGAACCAAGGAGCTCCTCAAGTATCTTATAAAGAATCTATCACGGGTACTACAGAGCACCGTGAAGTATTCAAAAAACAATCAGGTGGTCGTGGTAAATTTGCGGACATCAAAGTTGTTATTTCTCCAGCAGACGAAGATTACGATTTAACTAAATCACCTCTTCAATTCGTGAATGAAATCGTGGGTGGTAAAATTCCAAAAGAGTTTATCCCTTCAGTTCAAAAAGGATTTGAAACATCAATGAAAAATGGTGTATTAGCAGGATTCCCATTATCAGGAATGAAAGTTCGTTTGATTGATGGTTCATTCCACGCTGTCGATTCAGATTCATTATCTTTCGAATTAGCTGCTCGTTCGGCATACCGTGAAGCATTACCAAAATGTTCTCCAGTGTTAATGGAACCAATTATGAAAATAGAGGTTTTAACACCAGAAGAAAACATGGGTGATGTAATGGGAGATTTAAACCGTCGTCGTGGTTTGATGCAAGGTTTAGATAGCCGTAATGGTGCTCAAGTAATTAAAGCATTAGTTCCACTTTCAGAAATGTTTGGTTACGTAACACAATTACGTACGATCACTTCAGGTCGTGCAACTTCTACTATGGAATTTGATCACTTTGAAGAAGCTCCACGTAACGTAACTGACGAAGTTGTTGCAAAAGCAAAAGGTAAATTAAAAGGAGAATAATCCTTTCTAATATAAAGCAAACCGATCTCCTGTTGATAATAGCTCTAACGGGAGATCAATTTAAACAAAAATAAGAATGAGCCAAAGAATCAGAATCAAATTGAAATCATACGATTACAATTTAGTTGACAAATCAGCTGAGAAAATCGTAAAAACAGTAAAGCCTACAGGTGCAGTTGTTAGTGGTCCTATTCCATTACCTACTGAGAAAAAAATCTATACAGTTTTACGTTCTCCACACGTTAACAAAAAAGCGCGTGAGCAGTTCCAATTATGTTCATACAAGAGATTGTTAGATATTTATTCATCTAACTCTAAAACTGTTGATGCATTGATGAAACTTGAATTACCTTCAGGTGTTGAAGTAGAAATCAAAGTGTGATAGAATTGCACTGATTAAAAAACAAGAAAGGCTTCTAATGTTAAATTAGAAGCCTTTTTTATGACAGGTCACTACTTACATATGCTTTTTAACTCATCTTAGCCGCTATATTGAAATAATTATATAAAAGCAGGCTTCTACCCTAATCATTAAATAAATCGCTAAGTAAGCTTTAAATACCTAATGAGCAACAACAGTAGCGAAATCTAAATTGTTTATAATCTTCAAAACCTATTGATACCAAATAAGTATTAACATTCTACTTATTGATTCTTTTTAAGACTTATTGTTTTAACTTTATTCATATCTTTATCAGGCTTAGTATCCTCTTCTCCAAGCAAAAATCCCCAAGGTTTTAATTCCTTGACCCGATCCATCACGATCTTACAGATAGCCAGGATAGGTATAGCTAGAAACATTCCAGAAATACCCCATATCATTTCTCCCACAATAATCGCCATCATGGCAAACAAAGAATTTACTTTTACTTTAGATCCAACGACTTTAGGTACAATAAAATTGCTATCGATAAGATGTATAATAATAAGTGCACCGATCACGATGAGCACATGGGTAAATGAGGTAGTAGCAAAAGTAAGTAATGCAATAATTAAGATCGAGGTAAAGATCCCAATATAGGGCAACACGTTAAATACACCTGTAATAATGGCCAACAACAGACTGTATTTTACTCCTATTATACTCAATGCTGCAAATACTAAGGTGGATACAATCAGCATCTGCAAGAGTAATCCAATTAAATATTTTTTCACCACATATTGTATCTGTCCCACAACATCCAAAACAATATCATGATGATCCTGATGATTTATCATCAGGAGAAATTTAACAATATGACTTCGGTAGATCAATAAAAAAAAAGTATACAGAAATGTAAACACTAGAAGTATAAAAAGAGACGATAATGACAATAATGCTGTTCCTAATAATAACGTTCCACTATCGAGTGATTTTGTAGCTGTTTTATTAATGATATCCATTTGTTCACTATGCCTCACACCAAAACGATCTGTAACCCAAACTTGTACGTTATGAAAACCAACTAAAATTTGTTCTTTAAAAGCAGGCCAATCATCTTTAATCATTGATAATTGCGACGCCAGCATATAGAATCCAAAACCAACTAGACCAAAGAAAAGTAAAACGGTCACAATGCCTGCAATTGTGCGCGGGAATTTCAACTTGTTTTCAAAAAAATTACTGACTGGAACAAGCAGTAAAGCTAAAAGTAAACCCAATATAAATGGAACTAGAATTGTATCCCCTATTTTAGCAAGATAACCTAAAATTAAAATAGAAATTAATGTACAAGCTAATTTTAAGTAAAACGGTAGGCCTAAAAACTTTGTCATAGTATCATATATTTATAAATCTCAAACAACCTTACTAAATTAAAGTTTTAAAGGAAAATAAAAAACCCTTGCTAAAAAGCAAGGGTTTAATTTAAACTCATTTGATATAATCTTGTGAATTTGATATTATATTCCAAAACCAATACCTACTGACCAAACACGGTTTTTAACATCTCCTGATCCAATAAATTTAGACCCAGCAATGTTTGTTAGACCCAAACCATAACCAGCATTAATCGATATTCCACTTCCCAACTGATATCCAGCTAAAAAGTTTACTCCGAAATCTGTGCCTTTTAAAGTTTCATCTTTACCAAATTTAAATTCTCTATCACTCAAAGTGGTTGTACCATCTCCATTTGTTCTATCAAACTTATTTTTTCCACTTAAACCAAAAGATACATATGGACCTGCACCAACGAAAAATTTACCTTCACCAGCAGTGGGAAATTTCAACACAAAATTAACAGGAACCTCTAACCACATCGTATTTTGTTTCAATTCATAGGTGCTCTCTCCTATTTTATAATCAGCAAACTTTGCACCTTTTCCTTGCAAAGACACTCCAGGCTGAATATAGAAGTTACTGGTTATAGGAGCATCTAAATAACCGGTAACATGAAAATTAACTGTTGACTTCGAATCAGAAAGATCACTTCCGCCATAACTGTAAGAAGGTAAGTTAACTCCTGCCTTGATACCATATCCTAATCCTCCTTGTGCATAAGCTCCAGCAGTTAATAAAAATGCTGCGCCTAATGTTAGTAATATTTTTTTCATCGCTCTATTATATTATTAGTGTTGTGATGGGTATTGCAAGTTACAAGCCAAACCATTAAAAGCCTCATTTACAATACGATAATAAAACAGGAACCAACATATTAACTGTATTAAAAAATAGACAAGTATTTATTTATCGGCAGCAGCATTATTAAAATAGCAAATAACACAAAATAATTTTCAAACAAAACAGCTTGATAATGATTTATTTAAAAAATAATTGCACAAGAGTCTTTTTTAATCCAAATATTAATTTTACTTTTGCATTCCCCTAGGGGAACAAATAGGGTCGGATGGCCGAGTGGCTAGGCTGAGGTCTGCAAAACCTCCTACAGCGGTTCGAATCCGCTTCCGACCTCGTTTTATTGAACAATAAAAAAATTTATCAAAATGGGAGTTACACGTTTAAAAAGAAAAGATAGAAGAAATAAAACTACTTCACGTGTTGAAGTTCAGTTCTTAAGTTTAGGTAGTAATGTTGAACTTGGTTCAAGATCTAAAATGAAGAAATCAAATCAAATCGTTAAAAACGATGCTATCTTAAACCAATTAGTTTCAGAAGCTAAATAGGTTAAAAAAATATTAAGAACAATAGCGTTGTAAATTACAACGCTATTGTTTTTTAAGGATGTCTACCAATTGGTGGACTTTTTCTTTTGATGTCATGTATATAGGTTCATTCATCCCTGCCACCTCCATTCTATCATAAGACATTTCTGAAGAGACCGTATCTTTTGCGGAGCTATGTATTGCAGTCGCTCCAGTTATCTTTAAGATCATTTCGATATTATGACTGTCTACCCCGGCACCGGGCATAATAACAATTTTTCCGTTAGCATATTCGACCAATTTTTTAAGCAGCTCAACTCCATTCTCTGCTTTATTCTTCAATCCAGATGTCAATAGACGATCAATTCCCAATTCTATTAAAATAGCTAAAGAAGACATTGGATCCGCGCACTTATCAAATGCTCGATGAAAGGTTACATGCATAGGTCTTGCAGCATCGGCAAGAGCTTTTGTTCGCTCAATGTCAACTGTTGCATCTCTATTCATTACTCCTATAACAACGCCATCGCAGCCTTTCTCTTTACAAAACCTGATATCAGCTAGCATTTCTTCAAATTCCAAATCAGAATAAACAAAATCACCCGCTCTAGGACGAATAAGTACGTGCATGCCAATATTAATTAACTTTCTAGTTTGAACAATCTGACCATACGAAGGTGTCGTCCCACCGTTTTCTAAGTTTTGACAAAATTCAATCCTTGTAGCGCCTCCTTGCGCCGCATGTAGAGCTGACTGGGGTGAATTTGAGCATATTTCCAATTGATACCCGTTTATACTGATTTCTCTTCCCATTATAGTGTATATATCTTAATCTCAAAACAGTTGAATAAAAAGGGAGAAAATTCAATCGAACTTTCTCCCTTTTTGTATTTAAGCACAAAATCCCAAATATGCTTAAGTAATAGATGTAGAGTCTTTCGTTAAAACAATTCCTCAATTTATTTACGCAACAAATGTACAATAAATATTATTTATAATATATGTTACCAATACAGTATATAGGAGCTATTATATCGTAAAATATTAATTATGAGACAACAAAACATTTACAATATTAATTTGTTTGTTTATATTGTAATAAAAAATGATATTAATTCTATTTATATTGATTGAAAAAAGGCGTAATATGTCAATCGTATCAAAAGATTTTGAAATTCAAGAAAATCTCATTGTACTCATTGAAGATCTTCAAAATAACATTTATGATCTAAGAGATCGTATTGCTGACTACACCCATTTATATAATAAGACACGTCATACAGCTGTCGAGTGCGAAGTGCAAAATGAAGAAATTGCAGATATAATTGGCAAAAAACATCATTCTTTATATCATAAGATGAAATCACTTAATTATCTATTGGAAATTATTAATGATTATCGTGATTGCAATGGTATCTTCCAAGATCAACATGATATGATTATTCAAGTACAAGAAATCATGTTCGATTATGCTGAAAAGGAACTCTATGAAGAAGCTGCCACAATAAAAAAATGGTATGACCTACTTTATGTAGCTATTTATATACAGTAAACGAACTAATGACTTTATTTGTTAGTTCGTTAATCGTACTTTTGTTCGAATACAAATAGAGCTACATGAAAAAACCACCTGTACAAATAGATTTACATGCCGAAGCCTTCTTATCCGACTGGCAAGATTATGCTGCAGATGAATTAGCAAATGAATCATTGATCTATATGCGTGATATGTTAGATGCTGCTATATATTGGGATATGCCAGAAATAAAATTTGTACACGGTAAAGGTAAAGGTATTCTAAAAAAATTGGTATACGATGAACTAAAGCTTTATAAAGATCAGAAAGCCATATCGCATTTTCACCCAGCTTACCATAATGAAGATATCGTAGTGGTAATTATTGGATTTTGATTCCTAATTCTTTCCCAATTTGGATATTACTTTTGTACCATAATGAGTGTATATGAAAATATTATTGATTGAAGACGAAGCTGCTTTAAGTCAAGTTATTATGCAATCCCTTCTTGCCGAAAAATATCTTGTAGAACAAGCTTTTGATTATCAAACTGCCCTAGGAAAAATAGCTATTTATACCTATGACTGTATTTTGCTAGATATTATGTTACCAGGAGGTTCAGGTTTGCAACTTTTGGAGAAAATAAAAGAACTCGGAAAAGATGAGTCTGTGATTATCCTGTCTGCTAAAGACTCAGTAGATGATAAAGTAAAGGGTCTAGAACTAGGAGCAGATGACTATCTTGCTAAACCTTTTCATCTAGCAGAACTGCATGCAAGGATAAAATCGATCATACGAAGAAAAAATCAAAATGGCGATGATGTGATAGTTTATAAAAATGTAGCAGTTAACACTACCGACAGAAGTATAAAGGTAAATAACAAACTAGTAAATCTAAACCGAAAGGAGTTTGATCTACTCTATTATTTCATCATAAGACCCACTAAGCTTATTCAGAAAAATAGTTTAGCTGAATCAATTTGGGGAGATCATATTGATCAAGCTGACAGTTTAGACTTTATCTATTCTCAAATTAAAAATTTAAGAAAAAAGTTGAAAGATAATCATGCAGAAATTGATATTCAAGCGGTATATGGCATTGGATATAAATTGATTTAATACAACCGAGTGAAATTAACATCATGATGTAGTACAATCAGCGCTCCCTATTATAACAATTTATTTTGATGAAAAAATCTCTCAAAAATTATACTTTACGCTATATCACGATTATCATTTTGATTGTAATTGCGGTATGGGCTACATTATTTTATGCCTATATAATTGAAGAGGTATATGATAATGTAGATGATGGTTTAAAAAATCAAAAAATTGAAATTATTCGTGCAGCCTATCAAGATGAATCGATCTTAAAAACAGATACTTTTGGAATCAATCAATTTAAGATTACAAAATCAAACGTTAAAAAGAAGCATCTAGAAAAAAGTACGTTCAGGAATGAACTTATTTATATGCCATATGATGATGATATGGAGCCCTACCGTGTACTAACAACCTATTTCTACGGTAAGGATAATCAACTGTATCATTTAGAAATTCGTACTTCTACTGTTGAAGAAGATGAGTTAAAATACGATCTTGCAACCGCATTGATCATCCTTTATTTCTTGATCATAATCAGTATATTTTTACTCAATACGTTGGTATTCTACCGAGCTTTTAAACCCTTTTATCAAATACTGGATAAACTAGAACAATATCAGTTTGGAAAGATTAGAATATCCGAACCCATTAAAAGCAATGTCCGAGAATTTAACCTATTGGATACAGAGATTGATAAAATGTTAGATCGTAATGAAAAAATATTTAAACAACAAAAGCTATTTATTGAAAATGCCTCGCATGAGCTACAAACCCCATTAGCTATAAGTACTAATAAACTAGAATTATTATTAGAAGATGAAGACTTAGCTGAGCATCATTTAATCACGATCAGTGAAACCAAGGAATCACTAGAGCGTATGATCAAGTTGAATAAAGCATTACTTATGCTATCCCGCATTGAAAATAATCAATTTGAAGCTATTGAAAAAATAAACTTTAATTCATTGATCCATGAGATCTCTGAAGAGCTTACAGATTTGATGAGTTTCAAAGGAATTGATATTCAGATCAATGAACATGGTACATTTACAATAGATTTTAATGTAGACTTAGCTAAAATTCTATTATCCAATTTAATGAGGAATGCGATCAATTATAACAAATCACCATCTGGTCTCATTAAAATTGAGGTTTATCAACATCAATTTACAATTGCTAATACTGGTAAAGGCAAAGCACTAATGGCAGAGCATATTTTTGACCGCTTTCATAAAGAAAACGATGCTGTAAATTCGAATGGATTGGGACTTTCTATCGTTAAAACAATTATAGAAACAAATAAAGATATAAACATAAGTTATTTATATTCAGAAAGTTTACACATTTTTAAAATACACAAACTATAATTCCCAATTCTTTACCAAATCGTCTACGAACTTTGTTATAAAATAAAAGGAGTATTTATTATGAACAAAATGAAAACAATAGCTATCATCGCATTAATGGCGTTATCGACATTTGGATTTGCACAAAAAAAAGTAATCAACAACAACCAATTACCAGCAAATGCGCAAACATTCATTAAGAATAATTTTGCGATTAATCAAATCAGCAGTACAATTGAAGAACAAGAAAGTTTATTTTCAAAGGAATATAAAGTTATTCTTAACAATGGTACAGAAATAGAATTTGATAAATCTGGAAATTGGGAAGAAGTCGATGGCCACAAGACTGCCATTCCTTTAAAAATTGTACCTAGGACTATTCAAAATTATGTGGCAAAAAGTTTTCCAAATACACAGATCGTAAAAATAAAAAAATCATTACGTAAATATGAAGTAGAGATTTCGAATGGACTTGAGTTGGAGTTTAATAAAAAGGGGCAGTTTACTAAAATAGATGATTAATAGAACTAAAATATGAAAAAACTAATTTTAACATGCACAGCTCTACTTGCATTTGCAATCATTGTGGTATCCTGTGATAAAGATGATGATCATCAAGTCCCTGCTACATCTTTACCAGCATCAGCATCAACATTTCTTAACACCTTCTTCAAAGATGTCACCATTCGAAAAGCTGAGAAACAAACTCCTACTGTAACAAATAAAACCGCTTACAGTGTAGAGTTAGCCAATGGAATCGAAGTTGATTTTGATCAAGAAGGTAATTGGAAAGAGGTAGAATCCGACAATGATACCGCTATTCCAACAGGTTTTATCTCATCTACGATAGTCAGCTATGTGGATACAAATTATAGAACAGCACAAATCAGTGCCATCTATAAAGTTACTTCTGGATTTGAAGTCGAATTAACAAATGATGTCGATTTATTGTTCGATCCAAGTGGTCAATTTGTGAAAATAATCTTATAAAAATTAAAAGCCTCTTTCTACCGAAAGAGGCTTTTAATTTTTTTTATTTCTTAGCCGGTATAATCTTTATTTTTCTAAATTCTACCGGAGCATGATCTCCCTGTAAATATATAGGTCCTGGTTCGCCCTCTTTACTGTCCAATGCGCCCCCTGTAATACCTGGAATTTCTTGATTACTTATGACAGTCTTACCATTTGCGACAATAGTTACCAATCTTCCGACCAATGTAACTTCATATTTCTGCCACTGATCCGGTCCTAAAGTAGCCATTTCATTTGGAGCTAAAAAACCATAGATACCGCCAAAATAAAGACTTCCAGGATGCTGATCCTTAGGACTATCTTCTATTTGCAATTCATATCGCCCTCTCAGATAGATACCCGAATTTCCCCCTGATGTATAACGAAATTCTGCTTCCAGTTTAAAATCTTCAAATTTTTGATCCGTTACCAGATTAGCTCCCGCCTTTGCATTCGTCAAGACACCATCTTTCACTGACCAATTATTCTCTCCACCAATGGTTTTCCAACCTGTCAGATCCTGACCATTAAAAAGCTCAATAGCCTCTCCCCATTGAACAGTTCCTGTACGATTTAAATAGGGTGCTTTTTCACCTGTAAAGTTATAGCTAACACCTTTATTAGTCGTCACAGTACCTTTAATACCTGTAGCTGTTAATTCGCCTGCAATCACAAAGTCCCCTTCGCCACCTTCCCATTGTGGTGGTATAGCAAATGAAAATTTTCCATCCTCCAGTTTGACATGTGAAACTGGACGAGCGCTGCCACTATCGCCAACATAACTCCCCACTAAGGTATTAAATCCAGATAGTTTTACTTCAATCCATGATGGTACGACCTTTCCATCTTTGTCCACATTTAAATCCCAACGACCGATCAAATCTTTTGCTCTTTCTGGCACGACTTGTTTAGCTGGATTATGTTCTACTTCCGGTTCTTTTTTTTGATCTGCAGTTTGACATGAACTTACACTTGCTCCCAATAAGCAAAAGAGAACACTATATTTTAAACGATTTGTTAACATAGTTTTAAAGAATTGTGACAATGGTTTAGATTTATTATGATAATTATCAAAACGAATATACTAAAAATATCAAGTAATGAGTCGAATAGCTAGGAATCAAAACAAAAAAATTACCAACACATCCTTGAAAAATAATAAGATGAAGTTGTGATACAATAGAAATTGCGCTTTGCCCATAAAACAAATAATTCCGCTATTTATAGTTTTTATCAAATGTTAAAATTAATCCCACTTTTAGTAAAGATATTTGTATCAGTAATTTATATACCGCAGCAATATGAAAATAATACTGAATACAAAAACAATTATCCGACTACTCATCATATGGATTATTGTCATTGGACTGATGCTCTTTGATCAACAGATTTTTAGGACAACATTTTCTCCAATAGCAGCATTTACTATATTCATAGTTCTTTTAGCTACGATTTTGACCGCTTCATTTGGCGTAGTAAAAGAAGCTGATGAGCTTGCGCATAAGTTAGGTGAACCTTTCGGTACTCTTATCCTTACGCTCTCTATTGTAACGATTGAAGTCGTATTGATTGCTGCTGTTATGCTTGGTCCAGCTGAATCTCCGACAATCGGAAAAGATTCAATCTTTTCAGTCATGATGATTATCATGAATCTGGTGGTAGGACTCTGCATATTACTTGGAAGTGCTCAATACAAAGAACAGGAATATAACGCTCAAGGGACATTGTCATATTTTTCAATGATCGTAATACTTGGAGCTACTTCACTCTTACTCCCTAACTTTATACAAGGAGCAGGCAATGGTTCATATACTACTTTACAAGCGATATTTATATCAACTATAACTATACTCGTGTACATGGCATTCCTTTATTATCAATTAAAAGATTACAGCCATTTATATGTACAGCCTGAAAAAGGAAAGCTTGAAATTGAGTATCCCAAACAGGATCAAAATCCTATACATGATGATAGCTACAAATCTCAAAGCAAAAAAGAAATCTGGATTCGATCGGCTCTTCTTATGTTAATAATTTTACCAATAGTATTACTTTCGCATCAAATGGCTGTGGTGGTTGATTACAGAATAGCTACAGCAAAACTTCCAGTAGCACTAGGAGGAATACTTATTGCTATCATTGTATTTACCCCAGAATCTATTACTGCCATCAAAGCGGCAATCAACAATGAATTCCAAAGAAGTATCAATCTATGCCATGGCGCCTTTGTTTCGACCGTTGGATTGACAGTTCCTGCAGTTCTACTCATCGGGCTTTTAAAAGGAAAGTTGGTTTTATTTGGTTTAACTGGCACAGAGACAATTTTATTCACAATGACGCTCTTACTAAGCTTGATCAGCTTCTTAGGTAAGAGAACAACACCTATTTTAGGTATCATTCATTTAGCCCTATTCGCCATCTATATGATGCTTGTTTTTAATCCATAAAAAATAGGTTCCGTTCAAAAAATTGAACGGAACCTATATTGATTTACGCTATATACCCTACTATGTGTCCCTACAACATATATTCATACGCGCTACGAGCGATTAACAACATTTCCCATTAAGGGATCGGTTTTACTTGGCTTCCCATTTTCAATATGTCCTGCAAATACAAATAATAACTCAGGGTCTTCTTTACAAGTTACCTCCAGATCATACCAGCCATGGCTTTGGGTGAAGTCAAGTATTTTCGAATTTAAAAACGATTGCCCTATAGCAAAGGATTCAAAGCTGCCATACGATCTATCTCTGATTAAATAAGTATAATAATTATTAAGCTGTTTCAATTCCAAAGCTATTGCATCCTTTTTTTGATACTGTCTAACCACAATCGCATGCGGCCTTTCTTTATGTAACTTAAACATGCGGTAAAAGCCGTTAGGTCCATGCACCTCCATTTCGACATGATTGTCTTTCAATTGATCCTTATTCCAGACATATTTTAACGGTTCATCTTCTTTGACCGCAAAATTCCAAACCTGACCGACTCCCAACGATCCATAATTCATATGTCCTCTTACTTGAAAAGGAACTCCGATTTTCTTCTTTGATTTAACAGGAACTGTAGTCTCAAAAGTAATTTCAAAACCATTATTGTCCAACTTGGCGTTGACATCCAATGCATAAGGCAATGCGCATGCAGGCTTGATACCTTTCTCTTGAATAACTTTAATGGAATTGAATATACCATTTTCACGAATTTGCTCCAATTCAGAATAATGCACCTGAACAAAATCTGTTGGCAATTTCTTTGATCGTGCTGTATATACACGCGCTACATATTCATCTCGATTGACAGTAAGTAAAGAATCATGAGAAGTATCACTCGCCTGACGAAATACAGACGTTAGATCACCACAGATCATTCTTCTCCATGAAGAAATATTTGTTTCTTTGATAAGTTTTCCAGTTTTTTTCTTTAGAAATTGTTCTAAAAACTGTAAACAAGATGTATGGTCGAAAACTTCCGAATTTACCCATCCACCTTTAGTCCAAGGTGAAGCAATTACTAACGGAACCCGAAATCCTAATCCTATTGGACTCTCCAGCTCAGAATCCATTTTCCCTGTTCTTTTACGCTCCTGTTCTTTAGTGACGTACTCATCAGCCGTATGAATACCTACGGCAGTCTTACCTGACTCTTTATTCCCTTCCATTGGCGGGACAAATGGTGAAATATGATCAAAATATCCGTCATTTTCATCATATGTCAAAATAAAGATTGTTTTTTTCCAGACCTCAGGATCCTTTGTCAAAATATCCAATGCTTCTGAAACATACCAGGCTCCATACCAAGGAGATCCAGGATGATCAGAGAAACGACATGGAGCTACCAACCACGATACAGTAGGTAATTTCTTTTTTTTTGACATCTTTACGAAATTGATAAAATACATCTCCTGCAGGAACATCAACTTCCTGCTTGCCTTGACCATCATCATAGACCAATTTTTCTACCCGATGATAATCAGGATCTCCCACATTAGTTACAAAAGCTTTTTTATGAATCGCCTGATGTAGCTCTGATAACTTTGCGAAATTCTCTTTTGAAAAACGCTGTAAATCTTGTTTTAGATCCTCGATGTGCTTCTTTAGCTTGAATTCTTCAACTGTATCTTTTAAATCGATTACCTCTTTTTCCAACTGGTTCAATTTATATTCCATCCAAGTACGGTGTGCAGGATGATAACGTACACCGTATTGTTTGTGAAATTCCAGATTATTATCGGTAAAGTTAGCTAACCAATCCTCTTCCTCTCCTTCAAATCCTACGGGGATACTCAGTTCATTTTGATATACTTTCCACGATACTCCAGATTCCTCCAAGCGTTCTGGATAAGATTTCCAACTCACATCTTTGTAATTGATCTGTCCATTATCCACATGGGCAGTTGATTCTGGA
Source organism: Sphingobacterium sp. MAE (assembly GCF_056711605.1). Classification (NCBI taxonomy): domain Bacteria; kingdom Pseudomonadati; phylum Bacteroidota; class Sphingobacteriia; order Sphingobacteriales; family Sphingobacteriaceae; genus Sphingobacterium; species Sphingobacterium sp. MAE. The sequence goes on from NZ_CM160044.1 coordinate 3,978,613, forward strand.
TCACGTGGATTTTCACGAACTGTTCCTGTCCAAAAATAGGACCGATTAGCACTTGTCCCTGTCAAGGAAGAGCAGAAATGCTGATCGCAGACCGTAAAAGCATCTGCAAATGCATAATAGAACGGTAAATCTGCCCGGTTGTAATAGCCCATCGTAAGTGGCATAGCTTTATAATCTTTAATACCTGAACTTTTAGCTTCCAGCCAATTGTCCATCCGACCACCATTACGAGCTGCAACCATATCTCGCCAACCATGTGGCAATGAACCCATCCAAGTAGATTTACTATTAACAATATCCAAATGAAAAGGAGCAAAATATTCTCCTTTTTTATTTCCCTGTACCCACACAGGAAGACCATTAGGTAATTTTAGTGCTCGAGGGTCATTAAAACCACGCACCCCTTTAAGAGTACCAAAGCAATGATCAAATGAGCGGTTCTCTTGCATCAAAAAGACAATATGCTCCGCATCCATATAGGTTGATCCCGATGGTGCTTCAATTGCTAATGCGCGTTGAATTGATTCAGGTAACCAATTAACGACAGCTGTAGCGCCAGCCAATGCTGACGCTTTTTTTATAAATTGTCTTCGAGATTCCATTATTTCAACCACCAAGTCTGTAAGTTTATATTATCATTGCCTGAAAACTGACGTTTTATCGCTTCAGAGACTTGCACCGTATTATTATTGTATTCATCCTGAGGATACATCCAACGATAAGCTATCTTTACGTTATCGGCTTTAAGTAAGCTTGGATAACCTGTTCTTAAATGATCAAAATAGGCGGTATAGCCTCCTTGATGAAAAGAACGTAAGTACTTTTGCATTAGGATACGTTCCAGCTTTTCTTCCGAATTATTTGCGTTATCCAAATTAACCAATTTTTGTGACAAATAACTCTCTACACGAGTTGCATCAACATAAGCATTTAAATTTTTGGCATAATTCTCATAAAATTTAAAAGATGCCTTGATGCCATTCACATAACATTCTTTATCATTCCCTGTAATCCATCCTCTTACTATTGCCTCAGCAATGATAAATTGTAACTCCGAATATCCCATTAAAACCAGAGGTTCGGCAGTTGGATCTTTATAATAGCGCTCGTGTACCTTAGACAATTTCCCTTTTACAGCTTTTTCATTGACTTCAGCATAAGGTACAATTGGATCACCTCCTTCGTAAGAACTAAAATCATCTAGTGCCTTACCAGCTTCTTTTCCTAAACGTGTTTGCGTAGCCAAAACAAATAAGCGTGGATCTTTATGAGCCTGCAATCGCTGGATAAATGTGGAGTCCATGTACATACCCGATCCATAACCACTAGAATTGAATTCAGGATACCGATTGCCTTCTTGATTTAAAAAAATTAGCTGTCCATCATCAGATCCTGCGGCATTGGTGATCAAAGTCTCTCCATTATAAATCTTTGCAAACTCAGATTTGATATCTACAGGAAAGTCAGCACTTTTACGGGATAGCGTAAGTAAAACTTTCAATCGAAATGAATTGATCAGCTTGCGCCATTTTTCAGAATTTCCTGCATAAATAATATCTCCATTAATGGGGTTATTATTTGACTTTAATAAATTATTAGCTTCGTCCAATTCTTTCAAAATTCCAACAAAAACCTCTTTTTGAGTATCATACTTTGGGATGTATAAAGAACCATTTTCTCCTTTTGTCGCTTCCGAATACGGAATATCACCAAAAGTCAAAGTTAAATTATAGAAATAATAAGCCCTGAAAAACTTAGCTAAAGCAATGTAATTAGTCGTCCCAATCTTTTCAGCTTCTTCAATCATCTTGGTGACGTTACGCAGAAAACCATACTGCTCAAAACTTCCCCTCTGCCAGTTATAGATTTGATTAGCATTTTCACCATCAGTCTGCACAATCATTTTTAATGCATATAAAGGAGAAGTACCATGCCAAGTACGAAAAGCATCCCATTCCACCTTGGTCAACAATGCCTGCGGATGAGTGATCAATGCTTCGTTAGGATTATTATTAACATCTGTCAATTTTTCGCATGACTGTAATCCTGCTCCTGCAAACAGAACCAACGCAAATATTATATGTTTGAAAACAAGTTTCATATTATGAATCGTTTAAAATTTAAAATCAAGAGATAAACCAATATATCGTGTAGATGGATCTTGAAGATTACCGTCATTTCCTACTCCAAAATCAGGATCTAGGTAGGGTACTTTTTTCCACATAGCTAAGTTGTAACCAAATATAGAAGCATCTAAAGCTTTCAGATGTTTTAATTTGAATATTTTGTTGACATCATAACCAACAGATACTCTACGGAGTTTAACAAATGAACGATCAAATACATTGGCAAAGAGTTTATTTTCTGCTTCTGTGACACGGGCTTGATATGGGTAGTTTTGACTCCAAGCCTGCCAATCAACAGCCCGAGTATTTTGGGCGTAGGTACGCGTATCAGAAGTAATATTACCATTGACATCTCTGGTCAGTTCACCACCTGTTACGATTACGCCTTCAGGTACATAAATAGGTTTTCCAGCATCATATTCTTCTTGTCTATACAGTACAGAAGAAGGATGTTTCCCTCCCCACCACATCTTTTCGATTGTAGTCGAATTCATGACTCCTCCAATAGATCCATCGACATCTATATTCACCGTAAAATTCTTGACCTTAAATCTATTAGCAAAACCAAATTGCCAATCGGGTTGAAAATATCCTAAATATTGCGGAAATGGATTACGGATTGGCATACCTGTATTGGCATTAAGAACCAATTGTCCATCGGCCGACTTCTCCCAGACAGTTGCATAATAACTATCGGCACGATCACCCTTTTTTAAGTTCCCCATTTTAGGTTGGTCATTGTATATCTCCTCCAATCTCCTTACTGCTCTCGACCAATTAACAGTTGAAGTCCACGAAAACTGTTGCTGTTTTACAATATTACCTGTCAGAGAAATCTCTAATCCTTTTGTACGGTACTTATTGCCATTAACTTTACGTGAGGTAAAAGCTGTAGCTTGTGATATACTTAGATCAATGATTTGGTTTTTATCGACAACGTCATAATAAGTTACATCTGCTGACAATCTATTTTTAAATAATGAAAATGCCGCACCAACTTCTAAAGAATTAGATTGTTGTGGTAATATATTAGGATTTACGATACCGGCAGGATAAGTCACAGAAGGTGTTGAACCGTATGTCACATCTTTTTTATAGGTAGCTAAAATGCTGTACGGATCTAAATCTGATGAAACTGACGCCCATGAACTGTATAATTTAATAAAATCAATTTGTTCCGGTAGTTTAAAATAGTCAGACACTACAGAACTTAACGATACCGAAGGATAGAAAAAAGATTGATTCTGTTTAGAAAAAGTAGATGACCAGTCATTACGTCCTGAAAGATTAAGATAAGTTGATTTAAATAAATTCAAATTTACCGTCGCATAGGCACTACGAACTACTTTTTCATGAAATAAACTTTCAGCTTTGGCAGGTCCTTGCGTATTTCCTAAACTATAAATAAATGGAACCACCAATCCGTCTGTCGTTTGGTACAATTGTCGATATGTCTTTTTAAAAGTTGAAGCCCCTGCATTTAAGGTCAGTGCAAACTGATCTGAGAACTCCTTATTGTAAGTGGCCAAAACATCAGCATCAAAATTTAACTGGTTGCTATCCCAATTTTTATAATCACCATTTCTTGAATCACCGTAGTTCATATAAGACTTAGGACTCTGCATATCCTGAAAAACATTTTTTTGTCTAGCTGAAGCACGGCCCTTTAATGTGAAATCGGGCGTCACGCGCCAAGTTAATGCTGTCTGACCTTGCAATACGTCTTGATCATATACTTGATTAAGTTCGTAAGCTGCAAAATAAGGATTATTATACCATGCATAATTGTAATTTGCTTGACGATACCCTTCCTGCCCAGGAATATAGTGATGTTCATTGAGCTCCTTGCCATTGACATCATTTCCCATCCACAATAAGATGGTATACATATGGTTTTTAGGACCATAGTTATACCGAGGATAATTAGGTGATTTTACTTTATTATAAGATAGATTCAAATCCAGCTGCACTTCTGGTCTAAAGCGAAAAGAGGTGTTTAAATTCAGACCTCCCGTTGTCAGTTTTGTATTCGGCACCTGCCCTTTTTGAAAAGCATATTTTCCAGAACCAAATATGCTCACCTTTTCAGAACGGTAAGATACGGTCGCATTATTTTCTGTAATCAGACCTGTTCCTAAGAAATCTTCCAAATTATTGTGCGACACCCAATCTGTTGGTACTCTTTCATAACGTGACTTATCATCGTATTTCGTACCTTTCACGTCACCCCACCATGGTGTCACTTCACCTGTCACCTTATCCCGGATCGGACTGTTCCATTGCGGTACTTTAAGTCCTGCATTGAGCTTTGGACCCCATGTCATATCACCATCAGAAATACCTCCATCCGCTCCATCCCAAAATTCGTATTTACCATTTGATCCACTTCCAAATTCCTTTTGTGATTCAGGAAAAACGGTAAATCCTGCAGAAAACATATTGGTGGTACCAAAAGAAAACTCTAAACCTTCATTCTTAGCACTTTTTGTAGTAATTAATATAGCACCATCCTTACCTCTTAATCCGTAAAGTGACGAGGCAGCTGTACCTTTCAACACGTTGATGTTTTCAATATTTTGACTCGGTATATCAAAGAAATCTGTCTCTACCGGAATACCATCGACGACGATCAATGGATTTTTACCACGCAATTGAAACGAAGGAGCTTGGAAGATACCAGTCGGATTATTCACAATTAAACCTGAAACTTGACCCGTCAGCGCTGTACCGATGTTCATCGTTTTCGACTCCTTTAGGACATCCACTTTCACCTCTTGAGTTGCATATCCAATTTGCTTTTTTTGCTGTTTGATACCAATAGCTGTTACCACTACTTCATCCAATTTAGATGCATCCTTTTCTAGAACTATATCTAGACTAGTGTTTCCTGCCTCTACAAACTGAGTTTTATAACCCAGAGAAGAAATCCGAAGTCGATCACCAGTTTTCCCTTTAATAGCAAAATTTCCATTAAACTCCGTTCTAGTACTTTGTTTATTCGTTTCGTTGACGATAGTACCCCCATCTACTGGATTACCTTGTTGGTCACGGAGCACTCCTTTAATGAGTTCCTGATCTATAACAGTTCCCATGTACGTATGAGAAGCAATTTTGTTTGCCCAAACCATTTCTGTCTGCATCGCATATAAAAGTGCTGCACAGAGTGTCATTTGGGTACTTTTCTTAATTAAATTTAATGAGTATGGTTTCATCATGCTGAGCGATTTGGCGCAAAGTAATGACATGCATATTAACGAATAATGAAATCTGTATTAAGTTTAAAAGAGTAAACTAAAAACAACAATGTCTTAACATTGCAACCTCTTATTAACATTTTAGAACCGTAAAGTAACATATTAAAAAAAATAGCGCTTACGTATGTTTTTGTTCAAGTGTATTTTCATAGATTTATACTTAAATACAAAAAGATTCCCAATCATGTTTGAAAAAGATATATACATCAAAAGAAGAAATGAACTTAGTTCTAAATTTACATCCGGGCTACTTCTGCTTTTAGGAAATATTGAAAATCCAATTAATTTTGAGCACAACACCTACCCTTTCCGTCAAGACAGTAGCTTTTTATACTACATCGGGATTAAAAGTCCAAAGCTAGCTGCAGTTTTAGATATTCAAGCGGGTGAGACGGTATTGTTTGGTGATGAAATGACTATAGATGACATCGTATGGATGGGACAACAACAGACTTTAAGGGAAAAAGCACAATGGGTAGGAATCGCATCAGTTCGTCCTTTTCATGAGCTCCAACCGTATTTGGAAAAAGTGGTTAAAAATAATAATCAGGTACATTACCTACCTCCTTATCAAGCGCACAACAAGTTATTGCTGCAGCACTTATTAGGCTTATCTATTGACCAGATCAAACCATCGGTCGACATGATACAAGCCGTCGTAACACAGCGCAATATAAAAGCAGCGGAAGAGATCGCAGAATTAGAAAAAGCGGTGGACGTAGCTGTTGAGATGCATCGTCTAGCTATTAAAATGACTAGACCAGGTATGCACGAATATGAGATAAGCAATGCCATTCAACATCTCGCACAAAATAGACAAATGTCATTCTCATATCCTCCCATTGTGACCAAACATGGAGAGATATTACACAATCATATCCAATATCATAAAATTAAAGCTGGTGATATACTACTTAATGATTCTGGTGTCGAAACTGCTCTAGGATATGCGTCAGATTTAACACGATCATTTCCTGTAGGAAAACGATTTAACCCGCTACAAGAAGAATTATATGCTATTGTTTTAAATGCCTTTAAAACTGCTGAAGCAGCATTAAAGCCCGGGGTTGCTTTTAAAAACATCCATTTAAAAGCCTGCGAAGCACTTGCTGAAGGATTAATCCAGATTGGTTTCATGAAAGGAAACGCGCAAGATGCCGTCGCGGCACATGCCCATGCTTTATTCTTCCAATGTGGTTTAGGTCATATGCTAGGACTAGATGTACACGATATGGAAGATCTTGGCGAACAATATGTGGGATACACCGCAGACGAGCCAAAAGACACCAAAACCTTTGGCATAAAATCTTTACGATTAGGAAAAAAATTAGAGGCAGGTAACGTATTAACAGTAGAACCCGGCATCTATATCATCCCCGAACTTACTCAAATGTGGGCACAGCAAAATTTACATCACGAATTTATTAATTACGATCTGCTCAATAAGCACCTTGACTTTGGAGGTATCCGCATAGAAGATAATTATGTCATCCAAGATTCGGGATATCATCGTCTTGGAAAATATTTGGAACGAGAAATCGATGAAATATATGCATTAAAAGATTTAGGTACAGACTAAAAAATCAAAATAAGAAATGAAAAAACTACGTATTATATTCTTTTTCACCCTATTGTGTTATATCCCAAACTTGCTCCTGGCGCAGCGACTTTGGACTGAAGATGGTGGTCATTATTATGAATTTTCTGACAATGGAATCGAGATTGTCAACCCAATAAATGCACAACGCACGATTTTTTTACCAAGTGCAGCACTCGTACCCAAGGGTCAATCGGCTGCATTAAAAATAAGTGATTTCTCCATTTCACCAGATAAAGAGCATATTTTACTTTATACCAATAGCAAAAGGGTATGGCGTGAAGAAACCAGAGGAGATTATTGGGTTTATCAAAAAAAGACAAATCAATTGACCCAACTTGGAAAAACATTCCCTCCTTCTCAACTCATGTTTGCAAAATTCAATCCTCAGGGGACAAAAGTGGCTTATGTTAATAAATCCAATCACAATATTTATATTGAAGATCTTGCAACTGGAACCATAAAACAAATCACAAAAGATGGAACAGACCGCATCATTAATGGAACATTTGACTGGGTGTACGAAGAAGAGTTTGGATGCAAAGATGGTTTTCGGTGGTCTCCGGATGGAAATGCGATTGCCTACTGGAAACTTGATGCTAGTACGATACGCAACTTTTTAATGATCAACAATACCGACAGCATCTATTCTTATACGATACCTATCGAATACCCAAAAGTCGGGCAATCACCTAGTGCATGCTCTATATGGACTTACCAATTAACAACAGATGCGACGACATCTGTACAAGTTCCTGGAGATGCTATTCAACACTACATTCCTCGTATGGAATGGAGTTTGGATAGCAAACAAATAATATTGCAGCAACTTAATCGCAAACAAAACGAAAGTAAAATTTACTTAGTCGATGTCGCAACTAATACCCCTAAGAATATTTATACTGAAACAAGTGATTCGTGGATAGATATTAAATCACGATGGAATAATAATGACCCATCAGGTTGGGATTGGATTCAAAATGGCAAAGCTTTTATATGGGTTTCGGAAAAAGATGGCTGGCGTAAAATATATCAAATTGACCTCATGGGCAATGAAAAATTGATTACAAAGGCAGACTACGATATCATCAATCTAAAGTTAATGGATACGAAAGGGGAAACGATCTACTTTAGTGCATCGCCTACTAATGCCACACAAAACTACCTATATTCAGTTTCGACTAAAGGTGGTACACCAAAAAGATTAACTCCAGCAGGATATGCAGGCACTTGTGAATATGATATCGCTAAGAATGGAAAAATAGCCATATTCGACTTTAATAACCACAAAGAATATAAAAGAAATGCGGTAATCGAGTTGCCCAATCACAAGACATTGGTCGATTTTAGTGAGTCTTTAATCAAAAAATCTGAAAATGGTATCGCTGAATTTTTTAAAATAACGACGATCGATCATATAGAATTAGATGGTTGGATGGTCAAACCAGTTGATTTTGATCCAAATAAAAAATACCCTGTTGTATTTATGGTATATGGTGAACCAGCATCTCAAACTGTCCTTGATAACTTTGGTGCTGGTATGAATCATTTATATCAAGGAAGTATGGCTAAAGATGGGTATATCTATATATCCCTAGAAAACCGGGGTACACCTGCGCCAAAAGGCAGTCAATGGCGAAAAAGCATCTATCGTAAGATTGGGCAGCTCAATATTAGAGATCAAGCAATGGGCGCCAAAGAAATTCTAAAGTGGCCGTATGTCGATAGTACACGCGTCGCAGTATGGGGCTGGAGCGGCGGCGGATCTAGCACGCTAAACCTTCTGGGGCAGTATCCTGATATTTACAAGACAGGAATAGCTATTGCGGCTGTAGCAGATCAGTTGTTATATGACAATGTTTATCAAGAAAGATATATGGGATTACCTCAAGAGAATTTAGCAGACTTTCAAAATGGTTCACCTTTAAAATATGCAAAAAACATCAAGGGTAACTTACTTTATATCCACGGCACTGGAGACGACAATGTCCATTATCAAAATGCCGAAGTTCTCATCAATGAGTTAGTTAAAAACAACGTACAGTTTCAATTGATGTCCTATCCAAACAGAAGTCATTCTATTAATGAAGGAGCTGGAACATCTCTACATTTAAAAACTTTGTTTACCAACTATTTAAAACAGCACTGTCCTCCAGGTGCGAGATAAGACACATAATTCTAAAATAAAAATATTCCAAAAAGTAGATATCTGTAGATATCTACTTTTTTTAAAGTCATGTATAAGCATGAATAAGTTTAGATACTTACACCCAACACATTTACAAAATGCCATTTAAAAGTAAATAAGACACTTTTTAACATTTTTTTAACAAAAAATCAGAAAACAAAGACTACTTATCAGGTGGATTTTATATATTTGCACCATTAACAATAAATAATGACAAAATATGCTACCTATATGTATATAAAACGAATGCTCCTAGGAGGTATTTAAGATTAATTATATACAAATATCTCCGACAACAAAACTACCTCACTTCATATATTACAATCTTATTAACATGACAAAACATACAACAAATTTTGTCGTAGCAGCCGCGCTTTGCCTCAGCTCAAGCACACTATACGCACAATCTACCATAAAAGGAAAAGTAATTGACGAGCACAATACTGCAATTCAAGGTGCTACGATTACCGATATTAATAGTAAAAAGCAAATTCAAACAGATGTAAATGGTCTATTTGAATTTCCCTCAAACGAAAATACGGTTACACTACAAGTACAATACATTGGATTTGAAACTAAAACGATTCAAGCAAACATTTCAGGTTTAAATACGATACAGTTAACACCTACCAGTTCACAACTTAATGAAGTTGTCGTTACTGCATTGGGAATATCGAGAGAAAAGAAATCATTAGGATATGCCGTACAGGAAGTAAAAGGGACTGAATTGCAAACTCGCCCGACGAATGCACTTAGCGCCTTATCAGGTAAAGTCGCTGGGCTTCAAGTGACCACATCAGGTGGCAACATGGGTGGTTCCTCACATGTTTTATTACGTGGAATCAATTCTATTTCAGGTAATAATCAGCCCCTATATGTTATAGATGGTACGCCTATCGACAATACGGATCTTAATTCAAGTTCAACCATTAATGGAAGTGCCGGTAAAGATGTCGGTAATATGATTCAGGATATTAACCCTGATGATATTGAAAATATTTCTGTCCTTAAAGGTCCATCAGCTGCTGCATTGTATGGATCTAGAGCAGCTAATGGTGTAATTTTAATCACTACGAAGCGTGCCTCAAAAGGTGAAAAGGTTGATATTTCGGTGAACACAGGTCTAGATTTTGAAAATATCACGCGCTTACCAAAACGTCAGCATCTTTACGGTCAAGGATATTCTACTAGTTTTCAAACTCAGAACATCAATGGAAAGGATTATAAAATCGTTGATTATGCTTCCGATGAAAGTTGGGGTCCTAAACTAGATGGCACCCCTGTATTGCAATGGTATAATCTCAATCCAGAGGATGAAGTAAATTATTTGAATCCATCACCTTGGTTGTATCCAAAAAATGATGTGAGCTACTTTTTCAAAACAGGGATTGCTAATACCAATAATTTTGCTATTGCTGGCAGTACAGGTAATACAAACTATCGTTTTTCTTACACGAATAAAAACGTCACGGGCACAGTACCAAATTCCAGCTTAGGAAGAAATACGTTTAACTTTTCTGGAGGTACACAATTAGGTAAAATTAAAGTTACTTCTAACTTTAATTATATCCGTAATTCTTCTGTTGGTCGTCCTTGGACAGGAGCATCAAATAGAAATATCATATTAGAAGCCTTCCAATGGGGTGCTGTACAAATCGACTATAAAATACTTGAAAACTACAAACGTGCAGATGGCACACCACTAGCATGGAACCGCACAGGCTGGCAAAATACAACTGCAGCCGAAGCGACTCGTTTTATCGATAATCCGTATTGGTCTGCATATGAATCTTACATGGAAGACAGTAGAGATCGCTTTTATGGAAACATTGGCCTACAATATGATGTTAACAATTGGTTATCCGTAGGGGCTAAAGTACATGGCGATATTTATTCATTCCAATCTCAAGACCGTATTGCGGTATATTCTAGAAGCACTTCTCAATACGAAGAAATGAGTAATAAATTGAATGAATATAATTACGAATTTTTAGCTACTGCAAAAAAGAATTGGGATAAATTTTCCCTAATTGCTAATGTAGGTGCCAATCTACGTGATCAACAACGTAAAAATGATTACGCCATTACACAAGGAGGATTAATTCTTCCTAACTATTATAATTTAAAAAATGCTTCAGCAGTTAAAATAGATAATTTTAAATATCATCGCCGTATAGCTTCTATTTATGGGAGTTTCTCACTAGGTTATAATGATCTTTTATACTTGGATGGAACTATTCGAAATGACTGGTCATCCACTCTTCCTGTAGAAAATAATTCATTTATTTACCCATCGCTGACTGGTAGTTTTGTATTTTCACAATTACCAGCATTTAAGCAATTGGATTGGTTGAGCTTTGGTAAATTACGTCTTGGTTGGGCACAAGTTGGTAATGATACAGATCCATATCAACTCTATAAAGTTTATGATGCAGAGCAAGCATTCGAAGGAACGCCAGGTTACAGTTTACCAAATACAAAACCAAATGCGTCTCTCAAACCTGAGATCACAAGCTCTTGGGAAACAGGTTTAAATCTACAATTTTTTAAAAACAGATTAGGACTAGATGTTACTTACTATAACAACAACTCTAGAAATCAAATACTTGCAGTACCCGTTTCATCCTCTTTTGGGTATGCCAACAAAATATTTAATGCAGGAAAGATCAATAATAAAGGTATTGAAGTCGTATTAAATGGAACGCCTATTAAAACCGAAAATTTCTCTTGGGATGCGACCATCAATTGGGCAAAAAACAAAAACAAAGTAATTAAATTGGATGAACAAGTCAATACTTTAAGTTTAAGCAATACCCTAGTCGAGCTTGTCGCACGTGAAGGTCAGTCTTACGGTCAATTTTTGGGTTATGATTTTGTTTATACTCCAGATGGAGAACGTGTTGTTCAAGAAGATGGTACTTTTATGAAAACTTCTCAATTGGTGCCATTAGGTTCTATATTAGCTAACTATACATTTGGCTTTCAAAACAGCTTCCGCTACAAAAGATTCAATTTAGGATTTTTAGTTGCAGGACGTGTGGGTGGAAAGTTCTTCTCACAAACCTATAAAGTCGGAATGTACTCCGGTATTTTGGATAAAACTGCAGCCAATAATATCCGTGAGACAGGCATAACATTAGACGGTGTTAAAGCAAATGTTGCCTTTAACAGCGACGGGACTTATGAAGTAACGAATATTCGTGAAAACACTACGAACATTACAGCACAACAATGGGCACGAAATGAATACAACGGTCCTACTGCTTTTTCTATTTTCGATGCAACTTTCATTAAATTGAGAGAAGTAACACTAGGATACAACTTCCCTATTACAAATAGTAAACTGATTAAAAATGTAGGGGTTAATATCTATGGCAGAAACCTATGGAACATCTATACCAAGAGCAAATACATTGATCCTGAGTTTACTTCCAGTGGAGGCAATGTACAAGGAATAGAAGGAGGTAATATCCCTACTCCTGTGACTTATGGCTTTAATGTTAATCTTAAATTCTAGAAAAAATGAAAAACACATATTTGTTATATACAACTCTAATCGGTCTAAGTCTATTCGCTATAAGCTCTTGTTCGAAATCAACATTGAGCGATATCAATACAGATCCGAATCGCCCTGCTTTGGTAACCACACCAACATTATTGATTACAGCAGAAAAGCAATTAGTCAATGCTCTAAGAAGTGAAGATATCAGCTTGAGAGGAGCACAACTTTTTACACAATACTTTAGTCAAAATATTTACACAGATCCATCCAGATATCAAATTCCAACAAGTTATTCAGATAATTATTGGACCGCTACCTACAAAGCTTTAAATAATTTGAATGAAATCATCAAGTTAAATTCAGCTGAAAGCACAAAAGCATTAGCATCAGCAGGAACTGCGGGAACTAACGCCAATCAAATTGCGATTGCACGTATCTTAAAATCATATGCATTTCACTCTCTAACAGATGTTTTCGGCAATATTCCTTACCAATCATATGGTAATACGGACCCTGACTTTGAAGCTTTACAACAGGATCCGGACAATTTAACGCCTAAATATGCAAGTCAAGAGAAAATTTATAAAGATATCCTGAATGAGCTGCAACAAGCTGCTGATACATTAATCAAATATCAAGCAGAAAAAACATTTGGCACATCTGATGTTATTTACAAAGGCGAAAACGGTAAATGGGCGAAATTTGCCAATTCTCTCCGTTTACGTATAGCAAATCGCATCAAGACTAAAGATGCATCTTTAGCAACATCACATATCACAGATGCCGTTAAAAAAGGTGTATTTACCTCCAATAGTGACAATGCTGTATTTAAATATTCTAAGACTTCTCCAAATGAAGCACCATTATACCGGGCAACAGTTACAGCAAATCGAAAAGATTTTGCTATTTCCAATGTTATCGTAGAAGCTCTACAGGGGAAAAGAGGCCCTTTTAGTACAGCGGATCCAAGACTAGCGAAATATGCAAAACCAACGACCGAAAACGGTAGTTATTTTGGGCAACCTTATGGACTACCATTAGCTGCTGGTAACTTATTCCCGATAGACAAAGTCTCTTTACCTGGAGATATTATCAATGCGGCTGACTATGCCGAGGTATTATTGGAATATGCTGAAGTAGCTTTCTTACTATCCGAAAATAACAATTGGGATCAAACTCAATATCTAAATGGCACACGTGCATCTTTAGAGAAATGGGGGGTATCAGCAACAGACATTACAGCTTATCTAGATCAGCTTCCTGCAGCCAACAAAGAACGTGTGCTATCGCAAAAATACTTGGCACTCTTTAACCAAAGTATCGAGTCTTGGTCAGAAGTGAGACGTACAGGATATCCACTATACTTGATCAAAAAAGGAGATGTGGTATGGAGTGGTCTTGTTGAAGGTAAACAAGTAACCTACACCTTCAATCCTGAGGTCGGAGATGCTATCCCTAGCCGTTTGGTATATCCAATAAAAGAGCAAAGTACCAACAAAGCCAACTATCAAGCTGCACTAGCACAGCAAGGCGATGATTTGATCACAAATAAATTATGGTGGAACAAATAGTAGATTCTGATTATACCGATCACTATCTATAAAAAAATAAGCAGTCCAAAACGCTACAAATATTTTAACACAAAAAAAACCATTCTCAATGAGAATGGTTTTTTTGTAAATGGCAATTGAATGAATAGCTTCTGTCAAAACTTTATCGCGGCAGACTATCCGGACGATTCATCCTGTATTTAGATGCTGTTATAGCCTGTAAAAAAGATTGAATATCTCCAATCTCATCCTGAGTTAAATTCAACTTCTTCATCAAAGGATCTGTCAGTGGATAGAGCAGATCTTTCTCCTTCTGTTCTGGTGTAGCCGTATTCATCTGCATGCCACTGTTATACATATTTAATAAACCCGTAATATTATCAAATAGACCATTGTGCATCCAAGAATCGGTATTCATGACATAAAATAATCTATTCAAGTTTCACGTTTTTAAAGTTAAAAATAATAAAATTTAATTAATATTATCATAGTAAAACTAATTTATCAATAAGGGTATTTCATTGCAGGTCCCTTAAAATCTGATAAATAAACAGTATCAGAAGGATCGTGTGTATATAAAGCCCAAAGAAATTCTCTAGAAAGCCTTGCGCCATCGCTATCAGAAGACGATGCATACTTAAATTTCCCATCTCTCATATATAATTCTCCTGGTCTAAAGATGAAAGCTTGTTCACGAGTAACTATTCCAATATCTCCCCCTCCATCATAGTCGTCAGCTCTCCACCAGACATGGTTATCAATATTAACTATATATCCTTGGCTGTGAGCAGATCCAACTAAAAATGCCTTGTTTTTAGCACTTTTCACACCAGAATTATCGTTTTCCTGAGTTTCTTGTTCATCTGAAATAATAGTTAAAGCGGTTACTTCAATATGTTGATTTGGTAACAAAGTAAGTTTTATACTATCTAAATTTACTTGTTTACCTAGTTTATCATAATAAGTTTTTGATGTTGAATTATAAGTAATTTCGCCAATATTAACAAATTTTGATTGATTATCTTGGATGGGCAATACTTCTTGTTTTGTGCATGATGACAAACAAATAGTTAAAAGGAGTAACAAAGATCCTAGTGTCTTTTTCATAATATTTAATATAAAATTTCCAATATTATCAAATATAACAAAAAAAGTTTTTAAAAGAAATTTTATATGTAAAAACATTACATTAACTTCATAATTATATTTATTCTGCATAGTGGTTTGTATTCAAAAATTGTATTTTTTAAATAAAAAGATAAGTATTGGTAATGGCTGATTTTAATAATGTCAAAATTTTTATAAGTAATTTAGCATGAAATACATTACTAACTTTTTATAGTGTTCAGATAGCAGTTTGGTTTAGTTAACCATTATTTTGTACTTTTATTGGAGAGGAATAACACTTATAGTAGGTTACAGTATAAATTTAAGAATGAGAAAATACAGCTTAATATAAACCTGAAGGCATCTTAGTACACAATTTTATTTAATGACTTTGAGATGTCACAAATAAAAAGTAAAAATCACAATTTTGTCCTAACACTGTTAAATCATTTATGCTAATAAAGCATGGCTAGTAAAGATCGCATACAACGTCTTAAAGACGAAAACCGCAGCAATATTCTTGACGCCTCTCTTCAGATTGTAAAAGAAGAAGGATGGCAAGCATTGAGCATGCGTAAGATCGCCGATATCATCGAATATACGGCTCCCATGATTTATGAATATTTTGCAAACAAAGATGCCATCTTAACAGAACTTGCTAACCAAGGTTACAGACTCCTTGCTCAAAAAGTAAGAGAAGCAAAATCTACAGAAACTGATCTCGAAAAACAATTGGAAGCGATGTGGTTTAGCTATTGGGATTTTGCCTTTCAAGAACGCGAACTTTATCAATTAATGTTTGGAGTTGGAACTGCATGCTGTGGATTTGAAAAAACATATAAATGTGCCGAATCACACGGTAAGATGATCAGCGATGTCATCCGCGAGATTATGAAAGAAAAAAATCCATCAGAAGAATTGATCTGTAGAAAGTACTTTACATACTGGTCGATTATACATGGATTGATATCGATCAATCTGGTTAATCAAGGTAATGGAGATATTACCAATCAACAAGTTTTAAAAGATGCGATTTACGGAATCACGCGTTCACTCACTGATTAGTTTTTTTTTACCCAAAATAATACAACGTTAAAAAATCTAACAGCGTTAAATATACCATATATCAATTTTTAATACAATATGAAAACACATCTATTACTAGATTTTAAGAAAATTTATGCGCCTCTACTTAACAGTGTTAAACAATCTAATGCAGTAAAGTATCTTTATCTTCTATCGGCAATTTTCTTATACAGCTGCACTACAGGAACGAGCAAAACTATACCTCCACCACCTGCTAGCTTACCAGTGATGACCATTGCAAGCGGTCAGGAAACGGTCTATCAAGAATATCCTGCTAGTATTGAGGCATCTGCCAATATTGAAATCAGACCACAGGTAGAGGGTATTTTAGACCGCATCTTTGTAGATGAAGGGGCAAAAGTTAAGAAAGGTCAAGCACTCTTCAAAATCAATGATCGCCCATATCAAGAGCAACTTAATCAGGCGAAAGCCAATTTACTCTCTGCCCGAGCAGCATTAGAAAATGCTACATTAGAAGTAGAAAAAAAGACACGCTTGGTCGACAACAAGGTATTAACAGATTTTCAGCTCAAAACAGCAATTAGTGCCCGTAATGCCGCTCAAGCAAATGTACAATTGGCCATTTCAGCAATTGAATCAGCTAAAATCAATGTTGGATATACCTTGATCCGTGCTACGACAGATGGATACATCGGAAGATTACAAAAAAAACAGGGAAGTTTAGTTAGTCCAGCTGATTCCCAACCTTTAACAGCACTATCCAATGTACAAGATCTGCACGTTTACTTCTCTCTTGGTGAAAACGATTTCATCGCATTTAAAAATAATACAGCGGGTAACGACCTACAGCAAAAATTGAACAACCTCCCTCCTATCAACTTGGTGCTATCCGATCAAAGTATTTATGATCAGGTTGGAAAGATCGATATGGTGGACGGTCAATTTGACAAAAATACAGGAGCCATTACTTTACGAGCTACTTTCAAAAACCCCGAAGGAGTTTTAAGAAATGGAAATACAGGTCGTGTACGATTACAGAAGAAATATGACAATACCCTCTTGGTACCACAAATGGCAACACTCGAGATGCAGGATAAAATTTTCGTTTATACGGTTAACAAAGAAAACAAAGTAGTGCAACAGCCTATCACAGTCATCGGCAAAAGCGGATCAAATTACCTCGTGAGTAACGGCCTTAAAGAAGGAGACCGTATCGTCTATAAAGGCATTGATTTGCTTCAAGATGGTCAAGTGATCACCCCACAAGCATTATCGAAAGACAGCATCAACTAAAACATAATACGACAACCAAAATGTTTAAAAAATTTATAGAAAGACCCGTACTTGCTACAGTTATCTCCATTCTGCTCGTCATATTGGGGATCATCGGTATCCTAAAACTTCCCTTACAACAATTCCCAGATATTGCCCCACCCGCAGTACAGGTCACGGCGCTTTATCCCGGAGCAAATGCCGAGACGGTACTTCGTGCCGTAGCCCCTTCTTTAGAAGAGTCCATCAATGGTGTAGAAAATATGAGTTACATGAGCTCCACAGCTAGTAATGACGGATCCCTGATGATTACTGTTTATTTCAAATTAGGAACTGATCCTGATCAAGCGGCAGTCAATGTTCAAAATCGTGTTTCCCAAGCGACCAGCCAACTTCCTAGCGAAGTCGTACAGGCAGGGATCACGACCGCAAAACAGCAAAACAGTCTGATCATGGTTTTAGATCTGTATACCGAAGACGAAAGTAAATACGATCAAACTTTTATTACCAACTATGCGCAGATCAATATTATTCCTGAACTTAAACGTATCCCCGGAGTAGGTCAAGCTCTGCCTTTTGGTGGAAGTAAAGATTATTCGATGCGTGTATGGCTCAAACCTAATCAGATGGCGACTTACAAACTGACACCAGAGGAAGTAATGGCGGCCATTCAGGATAAAAACGTTGAAGCTGCTCCCGGAAAATTCGGAGAAAGTAGTAAAGAGGCTTTTGAATTTGTGATCAAATACAAAGGAAAACTAAATCAGCCAAGCGATTACGAAAATATCATTATCCGTTCCAATACAGATGGTTCTGTTTTAAGGCTGAAGGATGTTGCCCGTGTTGAATTGGGTTCTTATACCTATGCCAGCCACACTCGCATCAATGGTAAGCCAGGACTTAATATTGGTGTAATGCAATTGGCAGGATCCAACGCCAATGAAATTCAGATTGCGATCCAGGAGTTTATGGAAAAAGCATCACTGAGCTTTCCAAAAGGTGTAAAATACTTAGTACTTTATAATACGAAAGATGCTCTGGACCAATCCATCGATCAAGTAAAGCATACCTTAATTGAAGCTTTTATATTGGTATTTTTAGTCGTATTTCTATTCTTACAAGATTTTAGATCAACATTGATTCCTGCCATTGCAGTTCCTGTAGCGATTGTCGGAACATTCTTCTTCATGCAGCTGTTCGGTTTCTCCATTAACTTGCTGACACTATTTGCCCTAGTCCTTGCTATCGGTATTGTGGTCGATGATGCGATTGTCGTCGTCGAGGCCGTACATGCCAAGATGGAGAATGAACATCTGTCTCCTGAAGCTGGCCACCACATCAGCCATGAGTGAAATCACAGGAGCCATTATTTCCATTACTTTGGTGATGTCGGCAGTATTCCTTCCCATTGGATTTATGGAGGGGTCAACAGGTGTATTTTATCGGCAGTTTGCTTTCACTTTGGCCATTGCCATTGTTATTTCAGCGATCAATGCTTTGACTTTGAGCCCGGCACTCTGTGCACTTTTTTTAAAGCCTACGCATCATAACCAGTCTGATAAAAAGCAGCTCAACTTTAAAGAACGCTTTTTTGCTGGATTTAATGTCGGTTTTGATCGATTGACTAAAAATTACATCGGTAGTCTGCGTTTCTTAATTCGTTACAAATGGATTGCATTTAGTGCTTTGGGCGTTATTTTACTTCTGACTGTTGTTATGATTCGCAAAACTCCAACTGGTTTTATCCCCTCGGAAGATCAAGGTTTTATCGCCGTATCACTTTCTATGCCGGCAGGAGCATCTTTAGACCGCACATCAAGTGCATTAGCCGAAGCAGAACAACAGTTGCAAAATGCTGATTTCACAAAAACATTGAACGTTTTAGCTGGTTTTAATATTTTAACACAGTCAACGAGTCCATCTGCTGGGGTCGCTTTTATCCTCCTCAAATCACATAAAGAACGGGGAGCTATAAAAGATATCAATTCCATTATGGCGGATGTTAACCAGAAATTATCCAAAATCAAAGGCGCTAACTTTTTCGTCTTCACTTTCCCTACTGTACCTGGATTTAGTAATGTTGATGGACTCGATATGGTTTTACAAGATAGAACTGGTGGTCAACTGAGCAAATTCAGTACCGTAGGACAACAGTTTATTGGAGAACTGATGCAACGTCCTGAAATTATGATGGCCTTTACCACATTCAAAGCCGACTATCCGCAGTACGAACTGCAGGTTGATGACATCAAGGCTGAACAGCTCGGTGTAAGTACCAAAAGTATTTTGCAGACCATGCAGGCATACTTCGGTAGCTCGCAGGCTTCAGACTTTAACAGATTCGGTAAGTATTACCGCGTCATGGTTCAGGCTGACGTACAGGACCGTACCGAGCCCTCTTCTATGGACGGAATTTTCGTTAAAAATCGTCAGGGAGATATGGTTCCTATCAATACGCTGGTTACCATGACACGTGTATATGGTCCAGAGACAGCATCACGCTATAACCTATTCAATTCTATTGGTATCAATGCGATTCCAAAACCTGGATACAGTTCAGGAGATGCTATTCGTGCGGTAGAAGAGGTGGCAAAACAACATCTTCCGACCGGATATACTTACGAATTCTCAGGTATGACCAAAGAGGAGATTGTTTCAGGTGGGCAGTCTACTCTAATTTTCATCCTATGTTTAATATTTGTTTACTTCCTGTTAGCTGCGCAATATGAAAGTTATATCATTCCTTTAGCGGTTATCCTATCTATTCCGACAGGAATCTTCGGCGTATTTGCAGCAATTAGTCTAACAGATATATCCAATAATATTTATGTTCAAGTTGCCCTGGTGATGCTTATCGGCTTATTAGCCAAAAATGCCATTCTTATCGTAGAGTTTGCCATTCAGGGACGTAAAAGAGGTCTTTCGATTGCGAGTGCTGCTCTAAAAGCTGCAAAATTACGTTTGAGGCCCATCATTATGACGTCACTCGCCTTCATCGTCGGAATGATCCCGATGATGACAGCCGTAGGACCATCTGCTCAAGGAAATCACTCCATCAGTATTGCAGCTGCAGGCGGTATGCTCAGTGGAGTTGTGTTAGGGCTTTTTATCATCCCAGTACTCTTTATTTTCTTCCAATACTTACAAGAGAAAGTAAGTAAAAAGCCTACTGGACAATAAGAGTTGGACCGACCAGAAGGTGTTAGAGTGCCAGCACATACTAATGTTTAGTGAAATAATGACAAAATTGAAATACATGAATATAAAAGTAAACATACTGATGGCTTTCATCTTGCCCTTTGTTGTATGGTCTTGTAAAACAGAAAAAATCATCAGCAACAAGGATCTTGCCCCTGCCCTTCCTACACAATTTCGTGACCAGCAAGAAGGAGCAAAAGAAACGAGCATCGGTTCCATTCCATGGCGAGATTTCTTTCAGGACCGTATTTTACAAGATCTGATTGATAGTGCCATCCATCAAAATGTAGACATGCAGCTCGCCATCAAAAACATCGAGTCATCGAGACTGATGTTAAAACAGGCTAAAGCTAACTATTTGCCAAATT
This sequence comes from Sphingobacterium sp. MAE, assembly GCF_056711605.1. Classification (NCBI taxonomy): domain Bacteria; kingdom Pseudomonadati; phylum Bacteroidota; class Sphingobacteriia; order Sphingobacteriales; family Sphingobacteriaceae; genus Sphingobacterium; species Sphingobacterium sp. MAE. Next base: position 3,999,822 of record NZ_CM160044.1, read on the forward strand.
TGCAATTGCAGATAAAAGCAAACAGTACCAATCCATCCAACAATAGTATGAACGGATTAAGTCTAGGACAGTTTCTAGGTAAAAACCACGTTGAAGATTATACGGCATCACTAGGATTATCATGGGAAGCCGATTTATGGGGAAAGATAAAGAATCAGAATACAGTAGCATTATCTTCTTATTTACAAACCGAAGAAGCAAAAAAAGCAGTGCAGACACAATTGATTTCTCAAGTAGCACAGGGATATTACCAATTGCTTATGCTTTATCAGCTACATGAGATTGCGCAACAAAATCTACGTCTTAGTGACAGCACCTTGCGCATTGTCCAACAACAGTACGAAGTTGGTGATATCAGTATGCTAGCTGTAGAGCAGGTAGATGCACAACGTCTGGCAGCAGCGAGTCTCATCCCAGATTTCGAACAGCAGATCCATTTACAGGAGAATGCCATTCAAATCCTGAGTGGTCGATTACCACAGGAGATTACAATCAAGGAAAAACTGGCAAATATTGAACTTCCACACCATTGGTCAGCTGGAGTACCTGCCGATCTATTGAGCCGTAGACCCGATGTTAAGCAAGCAGAGCTTGCCGTCACAAGCGCTAAAGCCTATCAGCAATATGCAAAAGCAAGGATGTATCCTTCCTTGGTGATCAGTGCCGAAGCAGGAATTAATGCGTTCAAGAGCAGCAATTGGTTCAATATACCAGCATCTCTATTTGGCGCTATCGCAGGTAGTATCACACAGCCTATATTTCAACGTCGTGAACTAAAAACACAATATGAAATAGCACAAATTGATCAAGAAAAAAATGTCATTCGATTCAAACAAGCAGTGATTACAGCAGTTGGTGAAGTATCTGACGCTTTAGTATCAATACAAAAATTAAAAGAAAAGCAACATATCACACAGGAAAGAACCAATCGATTGAAGAAAGCTATCCAGCATGCCGATCTGCTTTTTGAAACTGGTATGGCGACTTACTTAGAAGTTATCACAGCACAAAGCAATATGCTGCAAAGTGAATTGGAACTGGCTCAAGTTAAGAAAGCCGAACTTGCTGCAGTGGTTAATCTCTACCGATCTTTAGGTGGAGGATGGACAGCTGATTAATAAAAAAGAATCAAAATTGAAAAGACGATCTAATGACCGTCAATATGAGGCAAAGGAGAGGTTGTTAAAAAATACAACCTCTCCTTTTTTTATCATTTTTATCCGTACACCCTTTAAGGAAAGTATAAGCAACCAACTATTTCATTTTTCAATTGGTTGGCCGTTATAAAACTTACTGTGCTCCTTATTTTTTAAAAAACTTTAACTTAAAGATTTCCTTTTCCCAATTTCGTTACTTTTTCGATCCAAGTTTTACGTAACTTTTCATCAGAAGTTTTAACAATGCCGATATAAGTTACTTTCACTGGAGATACACCACAGAATTGTAAGGTTGATTTTTTCAACTGGTTGACACTTGGTCGTCCATAAACAAGATGATAATACCATCCAGGTTGATCCATAGTCGTAATAATATGTGCTGTCTTTCCTTTCAAAAGCCGATCCCAAAAAACCGAATTGGGTCGATATTTAAAAGCCATCCCCGGTAAAAATAAGCGATCAATAAATCCTTTAGTTATAGCAGGAAGACCACCCCACCACACGGGATGAATCCAAACCAAATGATCAGCCCACAAAATCATTTCCCACGCCTCAAGTAAATCGGGTTCCAAGTCCATCCGCTTACTATATCCAAATTGCAAATTGGGATTAAAATCCAGATTTGCAATCGTAATTGCTCTGATTTCAGCTCCTGATTGCTTTGCGCCATCAATATAAGCCTTTACAAGAGAAAAATTGAACGAATCCGCATTAGGATGTCCATTTATTATCACTATTTTTTTCATTGAATTTATTTATATTCTTAGACAAAGGCAATCTCATCATTATTGACATCAGATAGTATTCATTTTGCACTTGCATCCTGTCCTAATTTCAAAAGTTTATAGCCTCCTATTTATACACTACAGTATGTTATCAACATCGAATTTAATAAAACCTGATCTTTTCCATTACCTATTAAATTACATTGACCGTTATCGTTTTATAATCAACTAGAAGATGATGTAAATCTTGTTTCGTATGCAATTCATGGGCAAAGTATATTCGATTTTCAACATGAGTATTAAATAATGATTCAATATGTAAAACAGTTGATAGAGCCGTCAGCTCAGCTTGACCTTTCTCACTCAGCACACTAATTTTCTTCTGTTTCCCATCACGAGCATATATCACCACATCGAAAACAGATAAATCACCATTTCCACTGGACGAGAAAACTTTTCTTCTGCTCTTGAGAGAAAGCCTCTTAAATATACCAAATCGTTGCATAGCACCCAACAGCCAAGTTATAAATTTAGAGTTGTAGGTCATTTTTACAGAGACATTCGGAATATGCTCGATTTTATGGAGAATATACAAATCAGGGACATCAAAATTATAGACTTGACGTCTTCCGATTCCGAAACCAAAATCAAAATAATCAGTATCTAAAAAGTGTGTGATATGCACGGGTTTATTATCTTCATAGCGTACAAATGGAGTGGCGACATTTTCAGCCATAAAATAGGCAGAGCTCTCTCCTGCAAGATCTTTGACGGAGTAATAGACAAATAAGTCTACCTTTTCAATATCTGTATCATTAGGAATATGAGCCTTCACTAATCCGCTGACAATACCCCCCATCCATCCAGAACTAAACACAATTCGGCTATTGATGTCATTATCTACAACCGCGTGGTATGCCTTCATTAATGCTGGAGTTGGTTTTGTAATATCAATATAATCCAAACGATGCTTAACTGCAAAATGTAAAACATTGTCTTCGTTATCATTTACACTCAACACAATAAGATCTATTTTTTTATCTAAAATAGACTGAAAAGTACCTGGTTGATTGACATCGATCGTTAAATCATTATCTTCCACAGCGGTCTTCCTACTTCCCACGAAAAGATGAGCATCCGGGTTTCTTGATTTAAGTATCCTATAAATCGTCTTCCCGACCAATCCTTTACCTCCAATAATTAAGATATTTTTTTGCATCTTTTTTTTATACAAAAATATCGTTGAAAACTTACTCTTTACAGGACATATGTCTAAAAGGTAATTGTCACTTAAGAACAGTTTTGACTATAAAGATTAATTTTCTTGACAGTACTACAATCAATCGTAGACCTCTACTTTTTTATAAAAATGAATAAGGGTAAAGAAGCATACGATTGTCATAGATAAAAAGGGATGCTTATTGAATTTCTGATACCATAGAATTTACAATTTCCACCAATTACATCACAGTATAAAAACGTTACAGAACAATAAAACACAATCATTATGTTAGGCTATTTCATTGGACAGATTTGCAAATATCGGTTAAGCGTATGCGTACAAAATCTTGCACGCTCCTTTCCTCACCTATCTTATCATGAAATTAACACGCACCGTGATAATTTTTATAGAAATCTCGCCCGTATTATATGGGAAAATTTCAATTCCAGTCAGGTAAAAGTGCAATTATCGGAATCAGCACTTGAAATCATCAATAAGCTCCAGAAACAACGACGCCAAACTATATTTCTATTGGGACATTACGGAAATTGGGAGGTGATAGCAAAAATTCCACAATTGACCCATATACCAATACAAGCCTTGTATAAACCCTTAAAAAACAAAATTTTCAACTATTTAAGTTATAAAAAAAGAACAAAGCATGGTATGCGTCTATTACCTGCTCAGCATGCATTAAGAACACTTTTACGCGAAAAACAAACTCCTTCCATCACATTTTTTATTGCTGATCAATTTCCTGGACACGACAATGGAATTGCTGTTGAATTTTTACAGCAACCGACCTTTATGTTTTCAGGTGCCGAAAAACTAGCAAGACAGTTAGATACTTATGTAGGGTATGTTTCCTTAAAACCTTTAAATAAACAAGTATGGGAACTTGATATTAAACCGATATGTGATCATGCAGCAGCAACTTCAGAAGGATTGATAACTAAGCAATTTGCGTCCATGCTGGAAAAAAGTATACAAGAAGACCCTAGTTGGTGGTTGTGGACACATCGTCATTGGAAATAAAAATAAAGGGTAAAGTACCTACCAATTGTCTTAATAAAAATCAAATTTCCCAATGGTCTTTCCTGCCCTTTACCTCAATTGGAAAACCGAAGGAAAATATGCGGTAAGGATAGCTCTAATGCAAGGTTTAGAAATGTCATTAGGATACGATTTTACGAAAAACCTAAGATTGAATCTTATTGCAGAAATGAATGGGCAAACAGCCTTACTACAACAAGAAGGAAAAGACAAAATGTTTTCACATTTATATATGATTGCTGGTTTTCGCCCAGAAATAAAAATCGGAAAAAAGATATCAATACCGCTAACCATTGGCATGAATCTGTGGCGACCAGCTCAGATCACAGATAGAACATTGAAAAGTATGTTTCAAGATAAAGAATATTACTTCCGAGCATCTCCCTACGCATCTGCAGGTTTAAAGATGCATTTATAATAAAACTAAAGAGCTAGGTATCACGTTTATGAATCAATAGCACATGAACAACTAAAAAGTGATCTCTTTTCTAATACGACTCAAATGGCGTTGGGTAATTCCGAGATAAGAAGCTAAATAGTGTAACGGGATTTGTAAAATAAATTGCGGTTGATTTTTGAGTAAAGAAGCATATCGTTGTCCAGCAGTTTCCTTTTGCAATTGAAACACCCGTTTTTCCAATTCAAGATACTGCTGCTCTGCAATAACTTTAAGAAATTGGGTCCAGATCTGATTTTCAAGCACTAATTCATCAAGTTTATTTTTTTGAATCACCAGCAGTGACACCTGAGAAATAGCCTGTATCGCTTCTACACTTGGATTTCCTGTTATAAAAGATGAATAGGCTGCAATCAAATCATTTGGAAATCGAAAACAATACGTAATATCATCGCCCTTAGGAGTTGTATAAAATGAACGAAAAATTCCCGATTGTATAAATGCGACTTCATTACATCTTTGATTTTCTCGAACAAAATAATCACCTTTATCCAAAACCCTCAATTCAAAAAGTTGAATCACTTTACTAATTTCCTGTTCTGTAAATATTTCAAAATCGCGAAAAAAATCTGCTATCATTACTGCTTATTATATATATTCTTCAGACCATCTAGCCTCTTTAGTAGTACAAATCTACATTAATATTTTCAGCAATTGATGCTATCATCTATTCAGCCATTTACTTCCGACAGTATGTAAAAACGTACGGCCATCATAAAAAGATACTGCAGGCACCAGTTTACAAAATCATATGAGCAGCAGTTTACTCGGATGGAGTTACGAGCAATATTTATTATAAAATCGATCTCACTTACAACCAATTTAAGTGATGCAAATGGATTTATAGTACAACCCTATAAATTAATTTTAGTAATTTTGAATAAGAACTGAAGCATTTATTAAAACAGATTAACATTGGAAGAACTACAATACAGCAAGATATATGGAGCACAAAACACAGGTATTCCTTTAGTGGTTTTACATGGATTATTTGGCATGTCGGACAATTGGGGGACTTTTGGTCGCAGTTTCGGTGAAAAAAGGCAGGTACATCTGCTGGACCTGCGTAATCATGGTCGGAGTTTTCATAGCGATGAGATGTCTATAGAAGCTATGGTCAATGATTTATATACTTATATCAAAGCAATTGGAGCAGATAAAATTGATCTTTTAGGGCATTCACTAGGTGGTAAAGTTGCGATGCAATTTGCAATCGATCATCCCGAAAAAGTAAGAAAGCTTATTGTGGCAGATATTGCACCGAAACCATATCCGCCGCATCATGAAGATATATTCAATGCCCTAAGTGCCGTAAATATTGAAAATGTCGAAAATAGAAAAGATGTGCAGACCGCGCTTGAAAAATATATCAAAGAGCCCGGCGTAATTCAATTTTTATTAAAAAACGTCTACATCAAAGAAAATAGAAAACTAGGTTGGCGTTTTAATTTAGATGTTTTAAAAGGAAAATATACTGATTTCATTACAGTAGGGATCAAATCAGGAGTATTTGAAGGCCCAACTTTATTCTTAGCAGGCGAAAAATCTCGATATATACTTCCAGAAGACAAGACAAACATCGAAATTCAATTTCCAAAAGCTACGATCAAAACTATTCCCAATTCCGGTCACTGGGTACAAGCAGAAAATCCACAAGCCTTCGACACTTTTGTTGCTGAGTTTTTGGATCAGTAACAAAACTTAGGACATGAACATCCCCATTTTAGAGGAAACGATTCTTGTACCAAAAAATCATTAAATGAAGCTTAAAAACACTCCTATACGTTAAGTACGGGAGTGTTATTATCAAATCCCAAAGATTGTTTTTTTTTACATTTTCTTGGTGTCTAAAATTTTGTCGATATTCGTATATCTAAGGCAAACATGGCCTCACTATAGTTGTTTTTACTAAAATATGATATGCCAGAGCAAATCGTCACATTAGAAAATGTCAAAAAGATTTATAAGACAGGCGATACGACCATAACTGCATTAGACAGCACGACTATCAGTTTTGAAACGAATAAATTGACCTTAATTATGGGTCCATCGGGCAGCGGAAAGACTACGCTATTATCTATTCTAGGTTTTGTGATCTATCCAACAGAAGGTGAAGTCGTATATAAAGGCAAAAAAGTGAGCGAATTAAAAGAATCAGATTTAGCGACGTTACGCCTACATGAAATAGGCTTTATTTTCCAGCAGTTTAACCTTATCGAACCATTAAACGCTTTAGAAAATGTCATGCAACCACTTATATTACAAGGGATAAAAATAAATGAGGCGACCAAACGAGCAAAAATAGCTTTGGAAGAAGTCGGATTAGATACCCGTATGTATACGCTTCCAAAAAGACTCAGTGGTGGACAGAAGCAACGAGTGGCCATAGCACGAGCTTTAGTAACAAGTCCATCCATGATTCTTTGTGATGAACCTACAGCTTCATTAGATGCAAAAAGCGCTGAGAGCATTATGAAAGAGCTCAAAACACTAGCTTCTAAAAACAAAGTAGTCGTCATCGTCACTCATGATTTACGACTGCGCCAATATGCGGACAAAGTAATATATGTCGAAGAAGGAAAAGTTTCAGATGCAATTAGAAATGAAGAAGATTACAAATAGGTTAACGATCATGATGGTCATTGCCATGATTGCAGGTGCATGCAGTTCGGATAAGAAACCAAAAGCTACCCAAAGCAGCGACCAGATCCTAAAACAGGTAAGCGAAGTAAAGGCAATAGGAAAAATTATTCCAGCAGAAGATTGGGCCCTTATTGCTAGTACCACCCCAGCACTGATTAAGGAAGTATTGGTCAAAGAAGGTGATTCGGTAACAAAAGGACAGATTCTTATCCAGCTTGAGCAAGGAAATGCTCCGTTGGATATCAAACAGGAGCTGGCAAAGCTCAACAGTATAAAAGCTCAAAACGCAATATCACTGGAGGATATCCATAGAGGGAAACTACATGTGCAAGAATTGCAAGATAAATATGAAACTTCAAAACAACTATTTTCCAAAAATGCGGAGACAAGAGAAGTAATGGAAACAGATTACTCCAACTGGCGTCAAGAAGAATTTATACTAGAAGGACTTCAAAAAAAATACAAAGCTCAACAGATTGCCGAAAAGGAACAATATTTACAGATACAGAAAACAAAAAATCTGGTTACAGATTTTACTATTGAAGCGCGTAAATCAGGAATCGTCATGGATTTAACTGCTCATGTTGGACAAAGTATCAGTAGTACGACTGAGCTTGGAAAAATAGTAAATGTAGTTGAACCAATTGTAGAGGCCGAAGTAGATGAATTATTTGCGCAAGACGTGAAAGTTGGTCAGTTGGTCACCATTTCCCAAGTGGGAAGAAAAGATAAAGCAATAGAGGGACATGTCATTTATACAAGTCCTATATTATCCAATAAATCCATCCTTCATGAAACCGCCAATGAAGGCGAAGACCGTCGTGTTCGAAAAATCAAAATACAGCTAAGTACGAACAACGAACTGGCCATTAACGCAAAAGTAGACTGTACGATCAAGATCAAGTAATATGTTGAGATTGGCCTATAAATTCATCAAATACGACCGAGCAAAAAGTGTCGGTATTATCACCGCTATTGTGATCAGTATATTTCTAATCGGTCAACAATTGGGACTTCTTTTTTTTCTAATGGGGCTAATGGGTAATCTAGTAGGAAACGCTCCTGTTCAAGATAACGATCTATGGATCATAGAAGCCCAGAGTAGCAATATCAATACAGTCAATAGTCTCGATCAGCGATTAGTACAACAAATCGGAAGCTTACCCGATATAGCGCAAACTTTTCCAGTGATCCTAGCACCAGCTCGAGCTACTTTTTTAGATGGAAAAACAGCTTCAGTGACTTTAGTTGGAGCCGATGCTCCAGATTATGTTATGGGTCCTGATCAAGATCGGATAAAAGAAGGGATATTATCCTCACTCACAGATCCAGGCTCAGTATCAGCTGAATTTTTTAGTTCAAAAACCTGGAATACCACCCTATTCGTCAACAAAGCTATTGAAATCAATGGACAAAGGGCTAAAATAAGTTTGATAACGAAACAAGCACAAGCATTCGGAGCCAGTCTGATGTACACCTCCACCAACAATGCAAGACTCTTAGGAAATGTCCCACCATTTAAAGTGAATATCATCATTGCTAGATTAAAACCCGGAACAGATAAAGAAAAGATCAGTAATGAGATTACGCAACTATTTCCACAATTACGGGCTTGGGATGCCAAAAAATTGCAAAAATCTACAATCAAAGAAATCTTGGTAACATCCAATATGGGCATGAGCTTCGGTACATTGGTCCTTTTTGCCATGATCAGTGGATTTTTCATCATTGGGCTCACCCTCTATTCTTCAGCTTTAGACAGAATCAAAGACTATGGTACATTAAAAGCTATTGGAGCGAAAAAAAGTTATGTTAACAAGCTCATTATAGCACAAGCTTTTTTATATGCTATAATAGGTTATTTGATTGCCATGCTTTTACTTATCGGATTCAAGTTTGGTGTAGCAGGATCAGGTTTAGTTATTGATATTTCACCAATATTTGCTTTATTTTTATTATTGATCACTTTAATTATTTCAGTTGGCGGTTCATTATTTGCGGTTCGTAAAATTGCTAAACTGGAACCAGCGTCTGTTTTTTAGTATGAAAAAGATTGTAATCATTATACTGGCCATTTTTCCAATCTTCGTTCAAGCGCAGGCCTTGAGCATAGAACAATTATGGAACAATGTCGATCAAAGCCTCACTCACCAGCAAGATTTACTACGTAAAGAAATCAAAGAACAGGAATTAAAAGAAATAAAAAGCAATCGTATTCCAGTATTTTATATAGATGCAAATTTGCAGCGCAATCTCATTATTCCAACAACACCAGTACCCGCCATCGCTTTTGACCCCAATGCATTGGATGGAGCTATTATACCCTTAAAGTTTGCTACTAAATGGTCTTCTAAAGCTGGGATCCAAATGGAGTGGAGCTTATTTGATCCTAAACGACAGCTTAATGAAAAACAGCAGTCCCTAGAAATCCAAAAAGCGGAAATCATTAGAGATCAACATAAACATGATTGGAAACATGATGCGACATTAGCATACGCTTCTGTTGTACTCGCCACACAACAATATGAAATGGCATTAAAAGATTCTGCATCTTATGCGGATATTTTACAGATTAGCAAAGCGCGTTATGAAGAGGGACGACTTCCATCCAATCAATACCTTAGCGCCCAACAAGAATACGAGCGCAAACGCATTACTCTATATGAAGCATGGTCTGTTCTCATAGATGCAGACCTAGAGCTACGTAAATATACCAACTTAGAAAACACACAGACTTTAAGTTCAAATATCGAAGCTATCAAGGGCTTTGTCGAACACCTCAAAAAAGAAAATTTTGCCATCAAATCTATAGCGCTTGATCAGCAGATCAATCTCTTGCAGAGAAGGAGCATTAAAAAGCAACTACTACCGACATTAACTGCAAATGCCTATTTAGGAAAACAATATTTCAGCAATGAATTTCGCCTCGATAAAAATAATGCTTGGTATGGAAATAGTTATGTCAATATTGCACTCCGTATCCCCCTTTCTGCTTATTTCACAGCGCAACCTACATTAAAAAAAGAAATACTAAATGCTCATGTTTTGGAATTGCAATTACAAGAAGAACAGCACATTGACCAGATCAAAACACAGCAACAGAATACTAAAATTAAGACTGCACGGCTGAAGATTGATCGCCTTCACCACATTGAAAAATTAGTCGCTCAAGCTGTAAAAGAACAAGATTCTGCCTATCGTGGAGGTAGATTGATCTTGACAGAATACCACGAATCAGTCCTTAGTTACCAAAAAGCCAAAAAAGATATTTGGCAGGCAGAATACGATTTGATCAAGTTATTATTGGATGATTCAGACAACAATCCTTCTATTAATTAAAAATACATAAGTACAAAAACATCATCCTCGCTTTGACACTCTTGCATCAATCAAGATACACCTCATCGGATCAACATGAATATTTACCTCCCATATGCCTTTCGCCTCCATTGATCACCTTGGCATTCTGATTCCGATAAACCAGCAAAGACAATCTGTTACTTATGAGTAGCATCAGCAAATTGTTTAATCGTACATACAGAAGAGCCTTACGCACCACAGGACAAAATGTAACCATATTTTCAAGCTTCATCTTAAAATTGGAATACGTGTAGATTTGAGATTTGTATAAACCGCTTTTCATACGAACTACATCACTCTGATGACAAGGTTTGATAAAGAAAAAATCCACTATACACTTGATTAAACTTTTTTGTTTTACCATGATTTTAATTTTTTGTTGACAACACAAAGATGAAGAGTGGAAAGAAAAAAGATATCCACAATGGCATCATATGACCAAAATGGCAGAAATAGGCATGATCAGGCGTTATATGACAGGATACATCATTTTTATTTGCGCAAATTAATCACAATTAACATACGAAAAGTGTACGAAGAGTGTACCGGGAGTGTACTAATTCCCTACCAATAGTGTACTGGAGATGTACTGAAGATATACTAAAAAGCTACTAAAGAGCTACTGTCATCAGTAGCTTTTGGGTTGATAAAACGTTGCTAAATGATAACGTATCGCTACACGTAAGCAGGCGCAATACTGAATTTATAAAAGCTTCAAATAGCAGTTGAAAAATTTGTACGAGGTATTAGTATAAATTAGCGATCGCTAAAAGAAGATTTAAAAAAAATCAGCTATATTCGCAACAGCTCACTAAATCATCGAATAACAGATTTTGAAATTAATTACGACAATATTACTCTTGATATCCATCACCATGATGACTTTTAGCAAGGCATTTATTGTATTGAGTTTTTATGCAAACCGAAGTGAAATTGCTACAAAATATTGTATCAACAAGCACAATATCACGATGCACTGCAACGGTAATTGCTTCTTGATGAGAGCCTTGAAAAAAGATACACAAAAGCATAAAGATCTTCAAGAAAATTTTTCAAAATCTACCTTATTAATCTGTCATCATCAATTCCCAGTCGTCAAAGACAGTCAGTATTTTCCAATTACATCTCAAAATCATGTGCGACTATCCAACACCCCGATGTGGAAGCTGTACGTTTTTAACAGACAACTCAAGCCTCCTACAGGTTATATGGCATAATCGATTTATTTCCTTAAAAATGCCTTTTCTCGATTTATCTAGCTGAGCGATCTGCATTATTCTAAAACATAGTGTCTTCTCTGTCATTTTTTATATCGACTTCTTAAAAAATAGAAATTACGAAGTCCTATTTTGGGTCTATGCGCACATAGTCTTAAACTGCGCCATATCCTTGCACAGAACAAAAAGATCATATGCAATTCTAAATACGAAGCACAATAGTTAGATGTGCTGAAGTACAGGAATTGATTTTAAAGCAAGGCAAAAAGTTCGAGTTTAACCAAAATCGATTTTGCTACAAATATACATAAGCAAATACCCGATCCTAATCCAAATTTTAGCAGGTTAGGTCTAGGGTACTGATTCCAAATAATTCTCCATATTTTTCTTACCACGCAAGTACTTATGTTCATACGCATAACACATTTTACACTTTTAATTGTCAATGCAATTATCATTTTTCTTTCCATTCATACAGCACACGCACAGTCCAAAGACCAACCTATATTAAAGCAATTAGATTCGGTATTCGTAAAAGCTCGTGTCAGCGAAAAAGACAGATCAAGCATTCAAACAGCAAGATTAAATATTACTGATTATGAAAATCCACAGGTGACAACTAGTGTAGGACCCAAACTTACTCAAAACAGAAATTATTATACCCAAACAGCCCTGTTGTCCAATGCGACCGGGGTCACTCCAAGTTGGGCTGGATTAGCTCCAAATTTTTCAATTCGTGGCTTTAGAACCCGAAGCAATTTTAGAAATGGTTTAAATGCTTACCTACAATACAGTGATGATAACAGTAACATACAACAGTTAGATGTGATCAAAGGTCCAAGCGGAACCTTGTTCGGTGGCGCAAATATGGTTTTTGGAGGTCTTATCAATGTACAAACTTACGCACCCATCGATAGTTCATTTACAAATTTTTCACTTGCGGCAGGTAATAATAATTTGCAACGCTCAAGCATAGAAGTCAACTCCCTTTTAGATTCTAGCCATAAAGCGCTATTTCGCATTTTTGGCACCTATTCTGACAGAAAAAGCTTTCAAGATCAAGGATTAAATAGAAACATCTTTTTGGCACCAAGTTTTACTTACCAACTCCATGACAAGTTAAAAGTTAAGCTTGAAGCCGAGTTTTTACGTAAAATCGCGACCAATAGTCCGCTATTTACTCCCGCCAGCCCACTCATAAATAGTCAATTGGTCAATGTACAGAACTCTAAAGATTTGGACCTCGCTTATAACAAATCGTATACGGATAATAGCTTATTATGGAAAACAACATCGATCAATTTCTATGCAAAAATAAGTTACTTAATTTCCGACCATTGGCAATCAGAAACCAATCTTGCTACGACGTACGGTACTTCAAATGGCACTTATCAAACCAATTTATTAGTAACCAATAATACGGCTGTAGCAAGAAAGGTGTTGCGGTACGACGCCGAAGATATCACCAACCACCAAGTACAACAAAATTTTATCGGTAATTTCAGCATTGGCAATTGGGACAACAAACTCCTGATTGGACTGGATTACTATCGCTATAGTTATATGGCAAATTATAAAAGTGCAGGCTATATCGATACCGTATCTATAGATAATCCCTCCCTGTCTGCCAATTTATTTAATGCTGACCTGATTACGAAAATAGTGCTGTTCCAACAACCTAACCATACTACATCACCTCAAAACACCTATTCAGCGTACATTTCGGATGTTATCAAACCATTTAATGCATTATCGATCATGCTAAGTGCTAGATACAGCAGCTTAATCAACAACGGGACAAAAGATGTATCTACAGCAATCACAACAGGGGCATATAAACAGACATCTATGACACCAAAAATAGGTATGACCTACCAGATCATTCCTAAAACATTTACTTTTTTCGCGAACTATATGAGCGGATTTCAGAACATTGCTCCCACAAGTATCAATGGAATTTTATATAATTTCAAACCTCAATATGGTACACAATGGGAATCAGGAGTTAAAATATCTGGCCTTCATCAATTGTTAGATGCAACATTTAGTTATTATAATATTCACGTCCGTAATACCGTGATGGCGGATCAAAATGATGCCACAACATATATTCAGGATGGTAAACAATACAGCCGAGGTATAGAATTGGATATCCAGATACAACCTATTCAAAATCTATTCATACATGGTGGTGCTGCCTACAATGAAAGTAAAATAACAAAAGCTGAAAACTCAACAACAGGTTTGAGACCCGTTAACTCCGGTCCTACATGGTCAGCAACTTGGTATGTGAATTATGAAACAGCAATCGTCAATGCAAGTAAATGGATACTGGGTATCGGTGGTAATTATGTAGGTCAGGATTTAATCATCAACAGCAAAACGGCAGGAAGCTTCTCTACAGACGATTATACACTGTTTAATAGTACTATTGGATATCAGTACAAGCAATTTTCCTGTAACTTTACCACAGAGAACCTGTTCAACCAACGTTACTATTATGGAGGAAGAGGATTTATCACGCAAGGAAATTTACGTCAATGTATATTATCTATGCGCTTACATTTCTAAAAATCCATTCGTCCTCTTTTAGCTTAAAGAGGACGATCATCCAACTGATTAAATAAGATGATCCATACATTTAAAATTTCAGCTTCCCCACTCCAATACTTCTTATTCATCAACAAGTTAGATTAATTCTTCTTGACACAGCTTCCTCTGGGTTCATCTCCTTCTATCAGCACCATTTCAGAATGTAAAAATTTTGCTGCATCAGCTGAATCTTTCACTTTAATCGCACTGCGCACGATCATCTCTTCTTCATAATCAACCAGTACCGCTTTTCTAATACCATCTTTTTTCCAATGTGATGACCCACATGCGCTTGATATGCCTCTCGCTAACGCAAGTGCATCCAGCAACGCTTGATTTGCCCCCTGACCTTTAAATGGGCTCATTGGGTGAGCTGCATCTCCGATAAGTGTCACCTTTCCTTTCAACCATTCTGCATCAAGAATTTCTCTATCATACACAGGATAGCCAGAGATCTGAGCTGCCTGGGTCGCAGCTAAAATCTGAGGAATCGGATCATGCCATAGCGTCCGTCGACATGCCTCCTCTTTAAGGGCTTGTGATCCTCGATCGCTCAACGCTTTAGCTTCATTTTCACTCATAGGGAAACTAAGCTGCCACATGACTGAGTCCGATGAATAAGGCATGATATAGATGCGTTCATTACCATTAGCAGTCTGAAACACAGTTGCAGAATCGAGTAAAGGGCTATGAAAATTTTCTAAAGCACTCAAAGGACATATACCCAATATAACGATACAGCCCAAGTAACGTAAAGGAGCAATATCTTCTCCTATTAACAATCTCCGGACAGAACTGCGAATGCCATCAGCTCCGACCAAAAGATCGGCTTTGGCAGTTTTCACTTCTCCATCAACTTGAAAGCTTAGCAAAAGACCATCCGACTCCGTTTCTTTAAAATCTACCAATTGATGATTCCACAGAACCGCATCATGACTACCTAATTGATCTAAAAGGGCTGAACGCAAGGATTGTCGTGCAATATGCACATTTGAACGCTTATCACCTGTGTTTGTTTTTTCAGGTACCCACTTTCTCATTCCCCATTCACCAATCACTTTTCCGTCAATCGTATGAACGACATGTTTTGTAGATATTACCCCATCCTCTAATGATAGAATGCCTAACCCTGAAATCGCTTTACTAGCCTGCTGCAAGGTGAGACCATAACCTTGAGAACGCGCATTGAAGTTAAGATCACGCTCATAGAGCGTATAAGGAATACCCCGGTGCAGACAAGCTACGGCTAATGCTACTCCACCGATACCACCACCTACAATAGCAACGTGAGGATAATTTTCATTATTGGCGAGCGGACAACTTGATGACTGTATTAAACCAGAACCATTGCAGTTCAAACAAAGAGAAAGATGTCCTTTTGGTTTAACAGGAGCTGTACCATTACCACCCGTTTTTTCAAATTGATCATATGCTGCTTGGTAGTTCAGTCGCATTTTTTTATTAAGCTTTCGACTTTTTTTCCCCCGACCCTGGCATTCCTGACAAATACACCAATTTATTCGTTCAATTTCAGCTTCTTTCACCTGCTTTCTATTTTATTTTTACTGCTATATAATGAGATCTTTTCCACAACTATTACACATTAAAAAGTTCATTTTCAACTAGACTTACGATAAACTTATACCTATTGAACAGATAATAGTTTATAAGAATAAAACAAATCTAAGACAAATAGTGATTAACAATCCGATAAAAAGAAAACTTATGCGCTAATTTTTATTCAAGTCGATATTTCGATGCTCATCGAGAAGATTTTTGGCTTTGTTTTATACTGAAATAGAAAGGAGATAAAATAAAGATCCGTATATTAGACGTACTAAACCCTTTTATTATGCAATACCATTTATTACGATTAAGTGTAAAAACTATATGTATATGCTTATGTTTAACTGTAATCTCCACCCTTTCTTCTGCACAAAATACATATAAATTCACAGAAGGACTTACGGTAGATATTCCTTACAGTTATGGTCGGGAAGCAGTATATACTGATGAGCTGTTGTCACAATATTACCAACATGGACTCCCTCGTCCCATAGCTGGAAAAACATGGATGGAACTTCAGAAAAATCTTTATGGATTGCTGCAAAAGCAGATACAAATGGTTTTTTTAGGCGTCAGCAAAATATGGATGCCAACCTGCAGCAACCCAACAATCCTCCAGGGCCTGGCCGTGTAGCTCAACAAGATCAAACCAGCAGGTCGATGTCGACCACTTATAGAGGTCCTCGTTCAAGTTATCTATATCTCACTTATCAATCCGACAAAGTACAGTCTGCATTACTTAATATTAGAGGAAATAGTGCTGTATTAATTAATGGAGAATTGCATACTGGAGATCCATACCGCATGGGATGGTTAAATATTCCAATTCAGTTAAAAAAAGGTTTAAATGAATTTTATGTTAGAGGTTCGTCCATCGCGGCACAGCTGAGTTTCATTAAAAACCAGCTCATCATCGGTACCGAAGATCTGACGCAACCCGATATTGTACAAGGCAAAAATAACCAACATTTGCTCTTAGGTATTGTAATCATCAACAATAGTAATAAAGATGTACATAATCTAAAGATACAGAGCAACACAGGAAATCAAAAAGCATCTGTCATCTCACCCGTAATCAGGGCGCATAGTACTCGAAAAGTTATTGTTCCTATCGATGCCTCAACAATCCATAGCTTAGGAGAGATTCTTTCGGATATTTCAATTTGGAATAAAAGTCAATTAATCGATCAGAAAAAAATTCCATTGAAAAGTGTCAATAGTAATACGCCATATCGGGTCACCTTTATAAGTACGATAGACAATAGTTTACAATACTATGCGGTAAATCCAGCATTGGGTGGCGAAAAATCTGATGATGCGCTTTTTTTATCCGTTCATGGAGCTGGAGTAGAAGCCATTGGTCAAGCACAAGCATATCAGGCAAAAGACTGGGGAACTCTGGTGGCACCGACCAATCGTCGACCACGAGGATTCAACTGGGAAGATTGGGGGAGAATAGATGCGTTGGAAGTGCTCAGTTTAGCGAAACAAACTTTGCAACCAGATACGCAAAAAATCTATCTAACAGGCCATTCTATGGGAGGACATGGCACTTGGTTTTTGGGGGCAACGTATCCTGACAAATGGGCTGCAATAGCACCATGTGCAGGATATCCAACCTTAAAGGGTTACGGTTCTGCCGACGGATTGATTCCAGAAAAAGGACGAAATGCCTTAGAAAATATATTATTACGATCTGGCAATCAAAGCGACGTAGTAGCATATGCAACCAATTATAAGCCACTTGGGATATATGTATTGCATGGTGATGCAGACCGTACAGTATCCGTAGATTATGCTCGTCAGATGCGTAAGTTATTGGGTACATTCCATCCCGATTTCAATTATTATGAATATCCTGGTGGATCACATTGGTACAGTAATGAAAGTGTAGACTGGAAACCTTTATTTGATTATTTTAAAATACATAAACGAAAAGCTGCCATTGACGTCAATCATATCGATTTTAAAACCGCTAATCCTGGGATATCCTCCTCCTACTATTGGGGTACAGTATATCAACAGGAAAAGCCACTAGATTATTCACATATTGTCCTAACACGAGATCGGGAGAGAGGAACCATAATCGGCAAAACAGAGAATGTAGAGGTGCTCTCGTTGGATTTAGCAGATTTTGATAAAAATGTTGCATTGACTATTGACCTCGATAGTTTAAATACCATTACATACCAAAGGAATACAACGAACGAGTCTTTCATCTTTTTACAAAAAAAAGATCAGATCTGGAGCATCATAACAAAGCCATCATTAGATCAAAAGGGGCCACATCGTAATGGTACTTTTAAAGAAGCATTTAACCATGGGATGGTATATGTTTATGGAACCATGGGTACCAAGGAAGAAAATAAGTGGGCATTAGAAAAAGTACGCCATGATGCAGAAGCCTGGTATTATAGAGGAAATGGAGCATTTGAAATAATCGCTGACCGTGATTTTGAAGCAAATAAATATACGGAACATAACATCATACTCATTGGTAATTCAAAAACAAACAGTGCTTGGGATATTTTATTAAAAGACTGTCCAATTACGGTACTCCCAGGTCAGATCAAAATAGATAAACAAATTTATAATGGAAGTGATCTAGGCGGATATTTTTATTGGAAAAAACCAGGCACACAATCAAGAGCTGTTGGGGTGATTACCGGCACAGGACTTAGTGGTATGCAAGCAGCAGGGGCAAATCAATATTTTGCTGGCGCAAGTAGTTTTCCTGATTATATGTTTTTCAACTTAACTATGTTAAAAAATGGACCAGCAGGAATTATAGACGCGGGATTCTTCACAAATGAATGGAAAGTAAATCAAAAATAAACGAATTGAGATATAATCTTTTAAAATTTATATCCCTTAGCAATGAGCTTATCGATCCTGCAGCGAATTAAGTACCAAATCGTATAGCTATCTTATTATCATGGATAAAATTTTCGCTCAAAGTAGACATTCAAGAGTAATAAAAATTATTACTCTTGAATGTCTTTATATTTAATGGCAAAATTTATGTTCTTTCATGATATATCCCTACCTCTGCCAGTACAACTTTCCCGTTTTTTGGCTTCATATTCAACCGCACTTTTTGACCTATCACAGTCTTAAATTTGAATATCTTGATACGTCCTTGATCTTTCTGCTCAGCAAGGATTGGGTACCACTTTCCGTCTTTAAAATAAACTAGATTGTAAACCGATGGATGATCTTTTCCTTCTGTAATCACAATTGTATTGAATGCTTTTGATCGTTCAAAAGCAAGTTCCCACCATGGACTAGCAGAAGCGGCAGCATTTGACACCCAAGAACTCCCAAAGTTATCGTCATTTGCAAAATCCATAAGATTCATATCGTCACTCCAGCTCGAATTTGTATATGCTTTTAGTGCCATATTACTTCCTATTACAGGACTTTCATAAGCCGGTAATTCCGAATAAGAGGGTTTATTTTTATATAAGTTTCCGATCTCCTGGAGTGCGATCAATGCATTTTCATCAATAAGTCCGTCAGCATTAGGAGCTACATTAAGCATAAAATTACAATAGGCACCATTATAAGGGATTATGAAATCATTGACAAGACTCTTGACCTCCTTAACGGGAGTTTTAGGAAATGATTTTTTCCAAAACCAATTCTGTTGAAGTGGTAAGCAAGCCATCGCAGGAAGTTTATTATGCTCCTTGGAGATAAACTGTCCAGCACCCTGTTCATATGATTTAATATCTGAATAGAATAACGCATCACCAGGGTATTTCGCAGAATTAAGTTCCATAACCAAACATTGAGGTTGAAGAGATTTAATATGGTAATAAATATCATCAAAAGGAATATCATCATAAGAAATACGAGACCATGGAGCGTCCCAACCGTCAATTACTAATGCATTAATTTCACCGTAATTAGTTAACAGTTCCGTCAATTGATCCTTGATCATCTGAATATGGTTGCTGGTTATATGGTTAGGTCTTATTTCTTGATGCGTATCTAAAATAGAATAATAAAGCATCACTTTTAATCCATTTTTACGGAAAGCATCAGCATATTCCTTCACTACATCACGTCCAAAAGGAGTATTCATCACATTATAGTTTGTGGTCTTAGTATCCCAGATCGGGAATCCACTGTGATGTTTCGTAGTCAGGCAGCCATAAGTCATATGAGCTGACTTTGCAGCGAGAGCCCATTGGTTTGCATCCAATTTAGGAGCATTGAACAAACTTAGCGAAGCATTCGGATCTGACCAATCCTGATCCATATAGGTTGGCATTCCATAATGGATAAACATTCCAAAGCCTAGATTTACAAAATCAAGTTGTTGCTTCCTTAATTCAGATTCCTTTACTTGAGCCACAATCGTGTTTACTTGCATTAAGCCTAAGATAAGTAACACTGCGGTCAAAAATTTGTTATTTTTCATATGACATCAATAGATTTATAATTTAATTATGCTTCAAAAATAACCTTTATAATACGCTCAAGTGATTAATAGAAGGATAATGAAAACCTAATAAAAGGTTAATGATGATTAGGATAACTGAAATTATCCTAGATTTATAATATGATATTAAGACACAATCCCAGATTTTATAAATGGGTGTTATGCTGTAGTTTTTTTATGCTTTGCTTATTGATTGGTTTTTTGGTATTCAATACTTATCAATACAAGGATAAAAATTTTCAAAATATTCAAAAACAGAAAATCGAAAAATCATATGGTCAATATGTGATGAATGACAAACTATTCCCTGGCGGAAATAAACTGTTTCAACAGTTTTTAGAGCCACAGTTATCAAGTCTATATCGTACATTAGCAAATAATCCAAAGGCACTACAACAGGAACAACAGCAGGTGCTATCCTCTTTTTTGGGAGAATTGCGCCGATATCAAAACATGGATATGGTGTTTAATGAAATATTAGCAAAACATCATTTGGATACCACATTATCATATAAGTTAGTATTTGATCGATTGGATTTATTATTACCAAATGGACATGATTGGAAGACTTTTTTCCTTAAAGATGACGGAAAGATTAATACCGAGATAGCCGGAAATTTAAAAGATATAAATAATAATAACAAGATACTCCAATTATCCGTCAGTGTAGCGAGTCATGTCGCCTATAGATTTACCTACAGTCTATATGTCGATTACCCCGACAGAATGACAAGAGTATTGATGGATATGCTGCCTGTATTATGTTTTTCGATCTTATGTATCCTACTGATTATCACAATTAACTACCTCACCTATCAAAATTGGATCGATCAAAGGAAAGAAACGGAATTAAAAACTGAATTCTTAAATCATATACGGCACGAATTTAATACTCCCATCACGACCATTTTGATCTGTGCAGAAACCCTAAAGGAACAAAAGGCCATATTAAATACCGCCGAGATTGGATCTTTAGGCAATGTGATAGAGCGGCAAGCCGATCGATTGAAAACTTATTTTAAACAAATCTTAGAATCTGTCTCTTTGCCAAAACAGAAACCTGATTTAAAACAAGAAGATATATGTTCATTAACAAAAGAGTTTTTAAAAGATATATCGCTACGCCATTCAGGAAAAATTGAAGTCAGTTATACTCCCCTATCATTATCTAAAAAGATATGGATAGATTCTTCTTTATATTTTTCTATTTTAGACAATCTGGTGAACAATGCGTTAAAATTCAATCAAAGAGCTTCACCGAAAGTTTCTTTTTATTGGGAAGAGACACAAAATGAGTTAATTTTAAATATTGAAGACAATGGTGTTGGTATCCATCAGGAAGAATTAAAACATATTTTTGAGAAATTCTATCGCTCTAAATCAAGTGGTAAAAAACCAGGTTTAGGTTTAGGACTATATTACGTAAAAACAATTATAGACTTATTGGATTGGGATTTAAAAGTGGAATCTAAGATCGGTAAAGGATCCAGATTTAAATTAATAATAATACAACCATAACCACGCTACGTATGCATGATAAAAACCATTATTTTGATATACTTTTGGTAGAAGACGAACCCGATTTGGGCTTAGTATTATCTCAATATTTGCGATTTAAAGGTATCAGTGTATATTGGAGCCCGTCTGCTGAAATCGCTCTAGATGAGTATAAAAAAAGAATATATACTTTAGCAATTATCGATATCCAGCTTCCTGATATGAACGGAATTGAATTAGCAAAACAACTTCAAAAAATTAATCAGAATCAGGCCATCATCTTTTTAACTGCACTTCATGAAAAAATCGACCGAATGAAAGGCTTAGAGCTAGGTGCGATTGACTATATCGGGAAACCCTTTGAAATGGAAGAGCTCATATTAAAAATTAAAAACTTCTTAAAATTAAAGAAAGAAATTCCAATTAAAGTGGCTACTATCGCCCCTGTTTCAGTAGGAAGCATAACCTTTATAAAAGAGCGTATGTTACTTTCAATGTCCAATGGCAAACAGAAAAAATTAACTGTTCGTGAAACTGAAATTCTTGATTTATTAATTAAAAATCAGAATCAATTGGTATTAAAAAAAGATATTCTTTTGCAGTTGTGGGGAAATACAGATTATTTTAATGGAAAAAGCTTAGAAGTGTTCATTTCGCGAATAAGGAAACTAGTCAATTCTGAAAAAAACATCAGAATTGATAGTGTCTATGGAGCTGGATATATATTTGTGTATGAAGAATCATAATAAATTACCTGACCGATCTAACAATTGTACTGGAATAGTCGTAAACCCATCCTATTTAAATTTTTATTCAAATTATAAATAAGCATGTTCTCCAGTCACCCCTAATCATAAACAAGAGCTTCGTTGATTATTGAAAATGGGTAATCACAACTATTTAACGGGCAATCACCTCATAAACAACATGATAAAATTCCAATAATTATTTCAGAGTATAATTGGCAAACTATTTGTTGCAACAGCGAAAGTTTTCATTTTGAAAACGCTCACTTAAAATATTTTATAATGATCATGAAAAAAGTAATTCTACCTTTTCTTACTCTTTTTACTTTATTTTTTGCCACGCAGCAAAAGGCAAATGCACAAACACCCTATCGGACAGCTATTGGGTTGGGAATAGATTTGGGCGATGGGGAGACTTTATTTGGCCCTCAGATTAAACACAATTTTGGCGGAAATGATGCAGTAAATGCACAGGTATTATTTGGGGATCATATCACTGTCCTAGGTGTTGACTATTCTTATAACAGACGTATTCAGGGCGCTCGAGGTCTATATTGGTATGTCGGTGTAGGTCCTCAAGTATCATTTATCGATTATACCAAAGGATATAAACACTACCACTGGGAAAATGATGACACCCATGTGGATTTTGCGATCCGTCCCGCATTAGGTTTAGAATTTAGAATTCCATCGGCACCGTTAGCGATGCATTTTGACTGGAAACCTTGGTGGAATATTTCACATGACGTTAACTTTGATCCATCAAGTTTTTCTATGGGATTTAAGTTCGTTTTAAAATAATTTTTTTGCTTTATTAAAAAGCATTAAAAAACAAAAACTCCTGATCACTTTTTGTGAAGTTCAGGAGTTTTTGTTTTTTACAAGAGGATATCACTTTTGACTCCCTGATTATGAATAGATCAGCACACATTCGTTACCGTGATTAACCTGATCTATTCATAATTTATTGAGATTAGATTTTAGACATGCCTCCAAGCGATTTCTTACAAAAATTTAATCCTACAAACCCACAAAAATTCATAAATTCGACTAAACCATAAATATTCCTATCTTTACTTAACCTAAAGTACTAGTAATGATCGAATTCATGATCATTACGTTATTATTCGCTTTGAAAAGGTCAGAAATGACATCATATATTTAAAGCTGTTCAGAATAATTTAATAAAAAAATCAATACAGAAAAAAGAATGACACCCAATAAAATGATCCCAGTTGCTGTACTTATCTTGACCATTCTATTTCCCATCACCATGTTCGGGCAAAGTAATTCGAAACTTTCAGATGGTGCGACCATTGAAGTATTTCATCCTGAACTTAATAAAATAATAGATCCTTTTGTAAAGGTAGAATTGCTAGCAGATGGCATGCAGTGGACGGAGGGTCCCGTATGGAACTACGATGAAAATTACCTATTATTTAGCGATCCAAGACTTAATACCATATATAAATGGTCTTTAAAAAATGGACTTGAGAAATTTCTTGAACCTGCCGGATATCAAGGCCCTGATATCTATAGTGACGAACCGGGCACAAATGGATTATTGATCAATCAGGAAGGACATTTGATAGCGTGTGATCATGGAAATAGACGTATCGTACAAATTGATCTTACTACCCGAAAACTTAAACCATTGGGTACACACTGGAATCATAAAAGGTTCAGTTCACCAAATGATATTTGTCAGCATCAACGTGGTGATTATTTCTTCACAGACCCTCCTTATGGACTTCCGCACAGAGAACGCGATACAGTAAATAGGGAGATTAAAGAAAACGGTGTATATCGATTGGATCGTTTTGGAAAAGCTACTCAGATCATCTCCAACCTGACTCGACCAAATGGTATTGCCTTATCTGAAAAACAAGATAAATTATATGTCGCCATCAGTGATCATAAGCAGCCCTTAATTATGGAGTATACGCTCAATAATAAATTGGAAGTTGTTAATAGTAAGATCTTCGTAGATTTTAGGTCAAAATTTCCATCAGAACCGATGGCAGCTGATGGGATCAAAGTACAGGCTGGTGGATATTTATTTGCAGCAGCTGGCAATGGAATCGTTATCTTCAATAGTGAGGGATTATTGTTAGGCAGGATTAAACTTGGTATTGCTACTGCGAACTGTAATTTCGGCGGAGACGGATACTTGTATATAACTGCATCAGATAAATTATTACGTATTCCGCTACTAAAGATTTAATGCATGTACTGCAATTTTTCTATATTTATGGTCAATAAAAACTTTCCGATCAGCTGTGCAAAATTTATATTAATCGCAGGATATAAGGAATAACTCGTGCAGATAAAAAATTACACCAATCAATACACGAACTGTAGTACAGCTTTTATTTCATCAAGATGGATCTTAAAAATTTACAGCAACAAATCGATTTTATTAAAGAAATTGATAAAGTCAAGTATATACAACGAAAAACCAAGCTATTTAATAGCGATCGAAATGAAAATGATGCAGAACATAGTTGGCATTTAGCCGTGATGGCAATTATATTAGCAGAGCATTCCAACGAACCTATTGATATTCTAAAAGTTGTCAAGATGGTACTCATACATGATATAGTGGAGATCGATGCAGGTGATACTTTTATTTACGATACTCAGAAAAATCATACAAACACCGACGAAGAAAGGCTTGCGGCTAAACGGATTTTTGGATTACTTCCACAAAAGCAGGCAGAAGGGCTCATTGAAATCTGGGAAGAATTTGAAGCAGGGCTCACTCATGAGGCCAAATTTGCAAGAGCAATGGATCGCTTAGAACCACTGCTACAAAACACCTCAAACAGTGGTGGAACTTGGAATGAATTTGACATTAACTACAGCAAAGTATACGATAAAAAGAAAATAATTGATGAAGGTTCCAAGACGATATGGGATTTTGCTGAAAAACTAATTGATGAGAGTGTGGAAAAGGGGATTTTAAAAAAATAGGCCCTAAGCAAGGTATTGTGCTATTTGTCTTATGCTGTCGCAGAATCAGAACGTTTTAAAGTCAGTACAGTAATTTCAGGCCATACTCCTACCCGCCCCTTCAATCCATGAAAACCAAAACCTCTATTGACGTATAAAAATTTACCATCACGCTGATACAAACCTGCCCATTGCTTATAAAAATATTGAATCGGACTCCATTTAAAACCAAAAACTTCAATTCCGAACTGCATACCATGAGTATGCCCCGCTAAAGTGAGATGGACATGTTTTTCATGATCAACTGTCACCGCATCCCAGTGTGATGGATCATGAGACATCAAGATTTTGAATGAATCTATAGGAATATCTTCCGTTGCTTGAGTCAGATTGCCAAATTGGTGAAAACCTCCCTTACCCCAGTTCTCCACGCCAATTAATGCAATGCGTTGTCCTTGTTTCTGAAGTGTTACAGCTTCATTCAATAACAGATTGAACCCCATCTCCCTGTGTATTTCTTTTACACGCTGTAGATTAGCTTCTTTACTTGATGCATTATTCCATTTAATATAATCACCATAATCGTGATTACCCAACACTGAATATTTACCATACGGGGCTTTTAAACCTGTGAAGGTATCGATCCAAGGATCCATCTCCGATGCCATATTATTGACCAGATCACCCGTAAATAATAAGACATCGCTGTTCTGTGCATTAGCCAAATCAATACCCTTCTGCACCCCTCTTATATTACTCAAACTGCCCGAATGGATATCCGATAACTGTGTAATCGTAAAACCATCAAATGCTTCGGGCAGATCTGAAAAATATAGAATTTCCTTTCTGACACGATACAGATGTCTACCTCGGGTAAGCCCAAAAACAATAGCTAAAAAGATCGCTACTGCAATAAAAACGACTATTTCACTCACATAAACACTTCGTGCAGGAAAACCGCGAAACAATCGTCCAATATCTTCTATGAATAGGATCGGAAAAGAAAACAACTTTGGTATAAAAACAAGCAACATTGCTGTAATCAAAATAGAAGCAATGCGTTGAATATCACTTATTCGTTGGCGAAGATAAATAATTGATACAATCGAGACAATTATTAAAACGTCAACAAACCAATAAAAAATTGGAATTGATGAACCCGAAAAAAGTGTAACTACAGCTTGATAAAAGTAAATATCACTGATCAAGAATAGTAATAGAAATAAAATAAGTCTTTTTGCCATATCGTCAAACGCTCTTATAGAGTAGACGAATGCCGTGCCAAATTACTTTATTTTTTTTCAAGTGCAGCGATCCACTTTAACAGTAAGAGGCATCCTGGTGCATATACAGCGCCATGATCAAAGCCCTGCAACTGGAAAAACTCAGTTTGAGGGTGTTTTAAACTTAACAGCACTGCAGCTAAATGAGCGTTTTCTTCAAATCTTGCAGGTATCTCCAATTTAGGGTCTCCTGTGATTAATAAAATAGGAGGTGCATCTTTTCTAGCAAAAGTTAAAGGTGCATATTGATCAATGATAGGGATTTCCATTGACTGGCCTCGCTCCTTCTTTATGGTATAATGAGTATTAGTCTGTGCACTGATAGGTGCTAATCCCTTGATGTTATTGGCATCAATACCATAAGATTTCAAATATGCCTTATTCAACCCCACCATCAAGGCCAAATAACCTCCTGCAGAATGACCGGAAACATAAATTTTAGCAGGGTCACCCCCGTATTGACTAATATGATTAAAAGCCCAAGCAACAGCAGCAGCAGCATCTTCAATATAAGCCGGCCCTTTAACTTTAGGGCTTAACCGATAATTTACGGCAATAACTGCCACTCCTTTACCCTGCAATTCCAGTGGAACATATTTAGCACCCTCCTCTAAGCCTCCACCATGAAACCAGATGATCGTAGCAAAATCAGATTTGTTTTCCGGAAGATACAAATCTAATTTACACCGTTCTTGTTTATACAAATCGGAGTCACTCTTCTCTACATAAGAAATATCCTTTAACAATTTATAGTCCTGAGCTGAAAGCGGAAATTGAGCGAGTACGAAGAAGAAGAAGATAAGGCTTTTGTATAACATGCTGATATATTTTAAAATAAACTAAATTTAAAGTTAATCAATAAATTAAATATAGCAAAAGTAGATACGCTGAAACTTTCATCAGCAATGGTCAACTTATCAAGTAGATCGCTCTATGTTAGATCAATATATAGGAGTT
Organism: Sphingobacterium sp. MAE; assembly: GCF_056711605.1. NCBI lineage: Bacteria > Pseudomonadati > Bacteroidota > Sphingobacteriia > Sphingobacteriales > Sphingobacteriaceae > Sphingobacterium > Sphingobacterium sp. MAE. Next base: position 4,027,696 of record NZ_CM160044.1, read on the forward strand.
TATTCGTCGAATCAGGTGCCGATTAAACTCACCATAACTAAATCTGGGCACACACTCATTGTACAAGCCACAGGACAGGCTGCCAATCAGTTAGAACCTAGTGAGAAAGATACATTCAAACTCGAGAAAGCGGGTATTGTATTATCTTTTGATCCACAAGAAAAAACAATGGTCTTGAAACAAGGCGGAGGTGAATTTACTTTTACTAAAGAATAACATACTGAATAGCAACACTATTTTAATAGTACAGCACTTCTTTGTACTATTAAAATAGTGTTAAATTTACTTAATAATTTTTACTTTCAAATCCTTAATACCAACTGGGTGTGAAGACTTCAAATTCAATACATCAAAAGGCTGTTCAACAAAGAATAAGTTGCTCAGATTAGATATTCCTCCATCCGCAAATATCTCCACCGAATTATGATCGACCAATAATCTATAGGAGATCGTTTTATGATCTGAGATACGAGGTGATACCGTACGTTGAATAAAGGCAGAACTAAAATTAGTATTTCCAGACTTAGACCGATCTACATAGTATTGCTGATTTGATTGGTCAAATCCAAGCATTAATTCGTCTCCTTTTTCATTACCCAATATGATATTAAAAGGAGCAACTTGATCGACGACAAATGACAATTCAAACGCACCATTACTTCCTTTTATATATTTACTCAAATCTAATGACCCATTTTCCAGCGTTGCATCTCCAATCTCTTCCACGCTGCCCGTCCCTGTGATCGGTGTCGAGACCAAATACCAATGGTTCTTGACCTGTTGTAGATGAAGTGTCCTTGCTATTGTCATTCCGCTTCGCCAAGTCGATGCTGGCACAGTATTGGCATATTCCCAGTTGCTCATCCACCCCATCAAGATATGGCGGTCGCCAGTATTAGAAAAAGTTACTCCAGCATAGTTGTCAGGTCCATAATCCATCCATCTAATATCGTGCTGATTCGAAGTAAAAGTTTTACCATCAAACTCACCCACAAAATATTGCGTTGCCGAACCATTATTAGGTCCTCCTGGATTGATGCTCACAAGTAATACCCATTTTTCACCATCAGGCGTCGAAAAGCGAAGTAAATCTGGACATTCCCAAACTCCACCATGTGCGCCTACTTCGTTCCCAAATTCACTGAGCCTGACCCATTCTTTCAGATTGCGAGAACCATAAAAAGTAATCGACTGTTTGGTAGCTAATGTCATCACCCATTGCTTACTTTCGGCGTGCCACATCACTTTTGGATCACGAAAATCCCAAATCCCTGGATTTGGCAACACTGGATTACCTTCATATTTCGTCCATGACTTTCCTTTATCCAAGCTGTAAGCGATACTTTGATATTGGTGCAACCCTGTTTTCTGATTTTCGATTTTATGATTATGATGTGTAAAGATAGCCACTAAGGCATCTTTACCAAATCCAGCAGTATTGTCTTTGTCAATTACAGCACTACCCGAAAAGATAGTCCCGAGGCTATCTGGAAATAAAGCAATAGGTTGTTCTTCCCAATGAATTAAATCCGTACTCGTAGCATGTCCCCAATGCATCGGTCCCCATACAGTCGAATCTGGATTATGTTGAAAAAACAGATGGTAAGTTCCATCTAAAAATATCATTCCATTCGGATCATTCATCCATCCCGCTTTGGGAGTAAAATGATAGGTAGGTCTATATTTTTCATTCTTTACAGACTTTGTTTTCGACGACGTATGACAGCTATTAAATACTGTCAAAACCAATAAAATACCTAATAATTTCCTCATTACCATATGCTTTTAAGTTTATAAAATTCCAGATTATCTATCATTACTTTTCCACCTTTTTCCCATAGTTCAATTTAATATTATTAATACCAACCAAAATTTTGGACATATAGTTTTTTACTGAAATTGATTTGCGACAATGGTATCGGAAAATATTCATCTCTACTTTTCTTAAATACCGAAGCTGCCAAATAATTTCGTCGTGTTTTTTCTTTCTGCAAGTAAGTATTGATATATGTATCCGCAATTCCCCAACGTACCAGATCAAAGAACCGAAACCCTTCCATAGCAAATTCCAATCTTCTCTCCCAACGCAATGCCTCACGTGCATAATTTTGATTCCAAGTACAGTTTACCCCATCTACATATGCGGCAACTTTAAATTGACCTGTAGGCGCACCTTCACGATCCACCAATCTAAACGTACTCTCAGCTGCCCGTTTCCTGATTTTATTTATAATGGGTAATGCCTGCGTATGTCTACCCAATTCGATCAAAGACTCAGCTTTCCAGAGCAAGACATCATCAAATCTGATAATATCCCTATTTTTACTACTGCTCATAAATGGATTTACCTTTTTAAAACAAGGGTTATCATATAACACCACTTCTTTCAATGACATATAGTTGCCATAAGTTTCGATTTGGCGAACCCAACTATTCTGAAAGATAAAATCAGTTTTATACTTATATGGGAGACCTACGATAGCTACCGTATGCAATAATCTAGGATCCACATTTTGTGTTTTCACCTGTGCAGCAGTTGTTATATCTAGATTGTTAAATCCTGTAAACTGTGGTAAACCCTCATTATCGGTTTTGAATGCATTGACTAGATTTTGACTTGGTTGATGGAAACCGCAGCAACCATACTCATTGTTCATGGGATAGTTGAGCATAGCACTCCAATCTAAACGACCAAATTCTGTTCCATCATTCAGCGAATTCTGCACTGCAAAAATAGACTCAGGACCATTTTCATATTCACACAGAAAGTTAAAAGCAAAATCCTGTGACAAGTCATAGCGTCCCTCGAGTTCCGTGACAAGCTTCACCACTTCTTCCAATTTTTGGCTATTAATACCTGTCACCTGATGTTGCTCATTTTGCTCATATGCCGCATATAGTAAAGCCTTCGCTAGATATGCTTTAGCCATAAATTGATTAGCTCTCCCTTTCTGCCCCTCCTGTTGTTCGGGCAATGTAGTGGCTGCAAATCTAAATTCATCAATAATCTTATTCCATTGTTCAGTATCAGAATACTCCCGATTGGATAGGGTAACATAATCCTCTGGTGCTAAGTTTTCATCTACAAAAGGGATATACTTGAAAAGTAATTTGAGCTCAAACATATAATGAGCCCTCAAAAACCGCATTTCAGCGGTGCGGATGTCTTTCTTAGGATAGTCAGTTGCATTCAGACCATTTATAACTCGTAACGCATTGTTTGCACGTGATATGGCAACATATTGTCGATACCACTTTTGATCCAATCCGCCAACATCTACCCGCATAGAGACAAAGGTCTCGTAGAGGTTCCATTCTTCCATATCACCCGTACCAGCACCTCCCTTGTAAGCATCTCCACTCCTCAAATCGCCATATGGCCATAGGCTATTTGTTTTATTATTATAGTTTTCATTACCCAATGAAGAATATGCAGCAATGACCAGATTTTTCTGCTGCCTCCACATTATTCAACTGATTTTCGCCCAATTGACCTTTGGGATTGATATCCAGATAATCACTGCAGCTGCTCACTAATATTAGCGATAACACAGTGTAACATATATATATTGATTTTTTCATGACAAGGTTACGATTAAAATGAAACATTTATACCTGCGGTAATTGAAAACGGAATTGGATACCCCGAATTTGGGGTTTCTGGATCTACACCTGTATATTTATAATTTCCCCAGCTCTTTTTAAATGCCAACAGGTTTTCGCCTAATACATAGAATCTTACTCCCTGACTTTTAATTCTTTTCAATACAGATGAGGACAAACTATATCCCAATTCCAGTGTTCTCAACTTAAAATAAGAGGCGCTTTCTACAAAGTAACTAGAGAATCTTTTTTCATTATTGAGATCGTTAAATGATAAAGCTGGAATATCTGATTGCGAGTTTTGAGGCGACCATGCATCCAGTACGCGTGTACCATAATTTTCACCACCAAAAAAGCTGATAAAATCCGTATAACCTTTAGCAGAATTGTTAACCAAACCACCATAAACCCCATTCCAGAACATACTCAAGTCCCATTGCTTATAGCCTACCGAGAAATTTACTCCATAAATAAAATCTGGATCGGCAATACCTAGCCAAGTTCGGTCTTCATCACCGATTCGACCATCTTGATTGATATCTTGATATCTGATTCGTCCTAACCCTTTGCCGACCTGTTCTGCATGCGCATTCACCTCTTCCATGGTTCTAAAAAGACCATCCGCTACATATCCAAACATGGAATTAAGTGGCCTTCCTAAAATGGTTTGATCTACCCCATTTCCAGGATAAGAATTAATAACATCTTCTGGTAGTTTGACTATTTTATTGCGGTATCCAGCCATGTTTCCCGTTACGGAATACTTCCAATTGTTATGAGATGATGAATAGGATAACAAAAATTCATATCCCCTATTTGACATACTTGCTCCATTTACCCAACGATTGCCCCCTTCACCCAAAGTGGCAATAAAAGGTGGCGATATCAGGATATCCGAGGTGTTCTTTTTAAAATAATCGAATGAACCTGTTAGTTTTTGATTAAAAAATCCAAAATCCACACCAATATTATGCTGAGTAGCCGATTCCCAGCGTAGATTTGGGTTAGGTTGCTGTACACGTCTATATCCAGAAGGTAGTGTACCTGTACCAGCACCCTTGATGTCGTATGCGGTTCCATTGTCAGGATCCCATGTTGGATTAGTCGCATAACTCGCTTGATACATCCCATAAGAAGCGAAATCACCAATCTCTTGATTACCTACTTTTCCCCAACCATAGCGTATTTTCAGATCCGATATGACATCGACAGATTTCAGGAAATCTTCTTGACTTAAACGCCAACCTGCAGATAAAGCAGGGAACCAACCAAATTGATTGTTAGCTCCAAATCGGGATGAACCGTCGTATCTTGCTGTTGCAGATAGCAAATATTTATCCGCTAAATTGTAGTTTACTTTTCCAAAATACGAAAGCAGTCGGTAGGCAGTACCACTCCCACTATTTGTTTGGATACCCTCTCCAGCATCCAGATACATATAATCGGGATCTTCAGAAGCAAATTTACGACGTCCTGCCTGCAGATTCTCAGCATAATAATCTATGAGCTCCTGACCAGCCAAAAAATCAAAATGATGCTTTTCATTCAGGATCCATTTATAGGTCAGCGTATTATTCCACACATAGTTACCCCATCTATTATTAACATTGTTTAAACTTGCTGTATTTTCGGACATGAATCCAGAAACATAGGTTTTCTGCATATTGCGGTCCCAAAGGAAAGAATAGTCCATCCCAAGCATGGATCTAAATTTTAGATTTTCTAACAATTTCACTTCGATATACATATCGCCAAATAAACGCAGCATATTTCGTCTATTCTGCTCATTATCGGCGATCAGTCTAACCGGATTTTGACGATCGCTCATCCCTGCTACAGGACCACCCCAACCCATACCATCTACAGTATGTACAGGAACGATCGGTTGTATATTACGCGTGCGATCTAACACATTGCCTAGTACATCTTGTTTTATTTTGGTGATCGATAAGTTTTCACCTATTTTCACACGACCCTCCAGTAAATTAAAATCTGTATTTAACCGACCGGACAGACGCTCAAAATACGTTCCTTTAACCGTTCCTTGATTATCGAAATAATCCACAGAAAAGAGTGCTCTACTTTTATCGTTACCCGTCATTAAGCTTAAATTGTAATTCTGTACTAAAGCCGTCTGTCCCACTTCCTGTACCCAATCGGTATTGGCAGCACGCATTGTCTTAGCATCATCAATATATTCGGGTACTGTAATTTCATTCAGTTGCCAGCTGCCATCACTATTTTGCACATCTTTAAACGTATAAACTCCAAAGTTTGGATCTGTACCATCATGACGTGCAGCTTGCCATTGTACACGCCCCCGTTGCTGGGTATCCAGCCAGTCCAATGATTTTGCATAATTTTTGATACCAGTAGATACACGTGCATCTACACGTGTAGCACCTTTACCCCCTTTTTTTGTCGTAATAATGATTACCCCATTAGCTGCGCGAGAGCCATAGATGCTTGATGAAGATGCATCTTTAAGAATCTGAATCGATTCAATATCAAGTCCAGATATTTCATTCATGGATTTAGTACTTGGCATACCATCAATAATATATAAAGGGCTGCTGTTGCCCAAAGTTCCAATTCCACGAATGAGCACATTGGCAGAACCGTCAGGTGAACCACTAGTCGTAATAAATGCACCAGGTACTCGACCTTGAAGGCTTTTCATGACATTGCCTGTTAAGGGTGCATTTATTTCATCCATTCTCACTACTGCGACTGCCCCCGTCAGATCTGCTTTACGCTGCGTTTGATATCCCGTAACGACAACCTCATCCAAGTTTTCTCCTTCGTCCATCACCACATTTACGACTCGTTGCTCGCCCACAGTTACATATACTATTTTCTTGCCGACACGAGTATAGCGGATCTGAGTACCTTTGGTGGCATTTATTTTATAATTTCCATTTTCATCGCTAGCAGTCACATGCTGTGTTCCCATTATGGTGACTGTCACATCGGATAGTGGAAGTCCCTTGTTATCGGTAATTTTTCCAGACAACAGAATGTCTTGGGCATACACCGTTGACAACAGGCATCCCAGGAACAATAGTGTAAAAACTATTCTTCTCATAATTTAGTAAATTTTAGTTGTTTATAATTAGCGTTTATCAAGATATAGGTTAGGTCAATCTTTTTCTTAACTTGAATTGGCCTCCCCTCTTCCCAAATAATGAATCCATTCAAATCTGTTGATCGTACTCGCATCATAGCTTGGACATGCTCCAGTACTTTGCGTAACAAAAGCACTTAGCGTAGCCGCAAACCCCATGGTTTCTTCAATACTGATATCAACTTGATTGCGCATACGTTTCGATAAAAAAGCAGCCAAAAAAGAATCTCCACTCCCAATGGTATCCTTCACATCAACCTGATATGCCGCAAAATGATAACTGACGCCCGTTCGTTTAGCGTGATAAATTGCTCCAGCAGCACCATAGGTTACAATGACCTCATCAATAGCATATCGTTGCATAATCTGCTCCACCAACTGTCCATCATTGTCTTCCTTAGGTAGATCTAACCACTGCGCAATGATCCCGAGTTCCTCTTTATTCATCTTCACGAGATCAGCATAACTCAGCAAATCCAACAAGCGCGATTGTGAATAGAAAGGTGCTCGCAAATTAACATCTAACACTTTGTACTTCGCCAACTTTAATAGTTCCTTTAGCGTACGATATGAAACCTCATGACGTGAAGAAAGGCTCCCATACACTAGAAAATCAGCATGCTGAACAGCAATGATATCATCTTCAGTTAACTGGATATAATCCCATGCTACAGGAAAAACAATCTCATAAGTAACTTCCAGTTGTTCATCCACATGTACTTCCACAGTTGAAGTGGCATGCTCCTCATCGACCTGCAAAAGTTTAGTAGGAATACCACGTTCTTCACACCCTGTAATCAATTCACCTCCACCACTATCTTTTCCCACCCGGCTGATGATCTGAGTTTCTAAGCCAAGCTTATTGAGGTGATAAGCAACATTTAAAGGAGCTCCACCAAGTTTTTTACCTGTGGGTAAGTTGTCCCACAGCACTTCACCAAAGCAAAGTCCACGAATGGTTAATTTTTCTCTCCTCATCCTTAATGTAAATTAATCGTTTGATCCATATTTTCTAATGAAGTTCCTTTAGTCTCAGGCATCATACGGATCACAAAAATCAATTGCAATACCATGAAGCCTGCAAAAATCAAGAAGGTGTATCCGCCCCCTAAAAATTCAGTTAGCGCGGGAAAACAAAATGTAATAAGCGCAGCCATCACCCAATGTGTCAGACTCCCGATTGTTTGCCCTTTAGCCCGAACATCATTTGGAAAAATTTCGGAAATAAACACCCAGATCACAGCTCCTTGAGAGAATGCAAAAAAAGCAATATAAAGCATCAAATAAAAAGTAATAGACAACCCTTCTGTATGCCCAGAAAAGAAGGCAAATGAAACCAATGATAGCGAAAGGATAAGTCCAATTGATCCCACTAACATGAGTTTTCGTCGACCTACTTTATCAATGAAATTGATAGCCAGTAGCGTGAATATAAAATTTACAAGCCCGATACCCACACTCGATAACAAAGAACTTTGAGCACCTAATCCTGCCATTTCAAATACCCGAGGTGCATAATAGATGATTGCATTAATACCAGAAACTTGATTAAAAACAGCAAATAATATGGCTAAGATCAATGGAGTGCGATATTGTTTAGAAAAAAGAGCACTCGACTGTTCACCTGCACGTTGACTGTTTTGTCGACTATCGATAATCAACTGTACTTCATATTTATAATTGTCCGCATTGATCTTCTTCATGGTTTCCTCAGCTTCTTCACGTCTATTACGATGTAATAAAAGCCATCTTGGACTTTCAGGAATGAAAAATATAAGTATAAAGAATAATGCAGCTGGAAAAGCTTGGACACCTAGCATCCATCGCCATGACTCCTCCCCCCATTGTCCAATCAAATAATTGGACAAATATGCAATGAGTATACCCAATACGACATTAAATTGAAAAAGACCAACAAGCTTACCTCTAGACTTGGCAGGTGAGATTTCTGTAATATAGATCGGTGCGGTGACCGAGGAAACGCCAACACCTATACCTCCTAAAAATCGAAATATCAAAAAGAGCGACCAGTCATAGGCTAACGCAGTACCTATAGCAGAGAAAAAGTAGAGTAAAGCAACTGCGAAAAGCGTATTTTTTCGACCAAATCGATCAGAAGGTAATGCACCAAGAGCAGCACCAACAACAGTTCCTATCAAAGCGATAGCCATCGTCAATCCATGCTCAAACTCAGTCAAATTCCAAAATACCTGAACTGCCTTCTCCGCTCCAGAAATTACCGCTGTATCAAATCCAAATAAAAATCCTCCCAGGGCCACGACAAATGACCAGGCCAACACCATGTTTTTGTTCATATCACTTTTATAATTGATTAGAAGCAAATCTATGTGCCCAAGTCTACTTTAGAGATACAAATAGCAGACAAATTGAATAAAATTTGATACATGAAACAAAATACCCACAAACACAATGACTTTCAGTTGATTAAATATTGACCCCCATGTATTGATTAATGAAAATTGAACAAAAAATTATAATCCTGATTCATTTTATACCCCAATAATACTAATGTACTTTTTACACTAAGTTTGAATAGAGAAGCTTCAAAAAATAAAAAAATGTATATTGCCTTTCGTTTATATAATCAAGTATGCCTAGAAGTCTTATATATGTATTCCTCTTGTCCATGTTGCTTTTTATTTCTTGTCAGCAACATCAACCTCAAGAAAAATATACCATCGCTTTTTCTCAGTGTATAGGGACTGATGCATGGAGACAAACCATGCTGCAAGAGATGAAACGTGAACTGAGTTTCCATCCTGAAATAGCATTTCTCTATGCAGATGCAAAAGGTAATAGCAAACAGCAGATCCAACAGATAGAAACTTTTTTAAAACAAGATATTGACTTACTGATCGTATCTCCCAACGAAGCAGATCCACTTACACCGATAGTCAACTCCATCTATCAACAGAATATTCCGGTTATTGTAACTGATCGTAAGACCTCATCTAATCTATATAATGCTTACGTAGGTGCCGATAATGTAGCTATTGGTAATTTGGCAGGCAAATACATTGCAAACACACTCAAAGGAAAAGGCAATATTTCGATCATCACAGGGCTGAAAGGAACCTCAGCATCCATAGAACGAGAAAAAGGTCTTCGCGAATCCCTAAGGGATCACCCTGCCATAAAAATTACCCATGTTCTAGAAGGAGATTGGGAACGAGCGAAGGCTCGTACGCTAGCCCAAGATCATTTGGAAGAATTAGCAAGTAGCGACCTCATTTTTGCTTTCAATGATCAGATGGCATTAGGAGTACGAGAAATTCTGCAGCGATTTGATACCAAAGCTAATCAAAACATCATCGGTGTAGATGCGCTACCAGGTTCCGGCAATGGACTAGAACAGATCAATAAAGGCTATCTGCAAGCTTCCCTACTATATCCAACCGGAGGAGCCGAAGCTATAAGAACAGCAATAGCTATACTAAAAAAGGAATTTTATCAAAGGGACAATCTGTTAGGCACATTAGTCATCGATAGTAGCAATGCTAATTTGATGGCACTCCAATCTGAAAAAATCGAAGTGCAACAAAGCGATATCGATAGGCAACAGATGCTGATCACGGAGCAGAGCAAAATCTACAACGATCAGAAAACCATTCTTAACGTACTGATCATAAGTTTAGTTATGGCTGTGGTATTTGGCGGCGTGTCCATCATTGTGATCAAAAGTAACTGGAGTAAAAATAAAGATTTAGAGAGCCAAAATAAAGAAATCTTACAGCAGCAACAGCAACTCATCGAGATGAGCGAACAAGTCAAAGAAGCTTCTGAAGCACGCAGTAATTTTTTCACTAATGTATCACACGAATTTAAAACTCCACTTACCCTGATATTAGCTCCTGTAGAAGAATTATTGAAAGAAAAGGGAATTTCAGTGAGTGCTAAGGAACAATTACAACGGATTAGACGCAGCGCGCATAAATTATTCCAGCTTGTAAATGAACTTATTGATATGCATAAGATATCAAAATCCAAGATCAGATTACAGGCAGCACCTGTACCAATAGATCATTTTATACATCAGGTGATCGCAACATTTAAACCTTTATCAACGCTAAATAGAATATCACTTTCCTATAGCAATAGGGCACAAATCAAAGAGCTCTGGTTTGACGAATACCTGCTTGAGCAAGTCATGTCCAATCTACTTTCGAATGCTATCAAATTTACCGAGAAGAACGGGAAGATCGAAATCATTTTGGAGCGCAATACTTTTGGCGATTATGTTTACCTCCGCGTCATCGATAATGGCAGAGGCATCAGCCCAGAACATATTGATCATGTATTTGACCCTTTCTATCAGGGCGGTTATAATCCTGATGGTTCTGGTATCGGACTTTCATATGTACAGGAAATTATCAATCTTCATCACGGACAGGTTACTGTCAGTAGTAAACTAAATGAGGGTTCCTGTTTCACCATACGGCTACCTATAGGTCATCTACACCTCAAAAACAATGAACTTAGGGAGACCGTGCCATCAACGGCATCAATTCCCAAACAAGCATTATCGACCTACAACTCGAAGCAGCTCGACGAAGAGGTCAGTTTTACCTCCAGCAGACTTCCAAGCATACTGCTTATCGATGATCATGCTGATATCCGGATGTTTTTAAAGGATCTGTTGAAACAGGAGTATAATATTTATACAGCAGAAAATTATGATCGTGCAGTGGAGCTAGCCACGACTAAATATCCAGACTTAATCGTTTGCGATGTTATGTTACCAGACAAAAGTGGTATAGAAGTACTAAAATATCTAAAATTCGATGCACAGACTTCACACATCCCGATTATCTTGCTCACAGCAATAGATTCAGATGAAGGCAAGATCGCAGGTATGAGAGCTATGGCAGATGCATACCTAACTAAACCTTTCAATACAGATCACTTAAAAGCTGTAATCGAGAATTTATTATATCTACGCAAAGGCTTAAAAGAACGGTATATGAGTGAGATAGATCCATCTGATGATCTGAGCGAACGTGAGTATTCGGAACAGGACAAGCGATTTCTCAACAACTTCTCTGCAGTCGTAGAGTCTAGATTATCCGATCCAAAACTAAGCGTAGAAGATATTAGCTCAGAGCTCCACATGTCACGTGTACAATTGTACCGAAAAGTAAAAGCCCTACTACAATGCAGTGTTAATGAACATTTGCTGCAAAGAAGAATGAAAAAGGCTCAACACCTCATTATGGAAGGACTTAATATTAATGAAATAGCAGAAAAGGTCGGATTTTCATCAGCCGCTTATTTCACATCCGCATTCAAAAAATATTACGGAATTACTCCATCTGCCTTTAAAAAGGAAAAAATTAAATAAATGGATATGATGATAATAGACAAATAAATCTATAACAATTTATATCCATTTGATTATAAATGTGCACTAATGACTATGATTTGTAATAACCATCTTCACTTGGTAAGGACCTGTATAATGATTACCCACCATGAGGTTCTCATTGACCGTGATGTAATAATCTCCCGTGTCCTTAAATCGATATTTTAAGTCTTTCCCAAATGGACCATCAACGGTACCGTCTGGCGAGAAAAGTTGGGCTATTCGAATATTTGCGGTATCTGCTGGACTAAGCAGTGTGATAACGGCCGAATCAGGCTTATTTACGGAGATCAAAATAGTATCTGTTATCCCAGATATTTTGTTCATATTTTTCAAGAAGCTCCCACCATAAAATGAAATATGAGATGGTTCTTGTGTCACGCTATCCTCTGAATTTTGATTTGCATGTAGAGGTTCCCTTGAGTGAGGAGACTCACAGGCAGTATGAATAAGAAACATACTAAAAATTACAAGAACAGATAACCTAACCATAAGTTTTGTTTTCAATAACAATTACAGTAATCGAATGGTTTGTTATATCCATAAAATTAAGGAAATTTAATGAAAGGATGATACATACCTACCAATCAAGGAGAAGTCAAAAAAAATGACAAAATAACAAACGCTATATTTTTTTAAGAATATAACATCCTGCCTCTGAAGGGTGGTCTAAAACCATCGATGATCGATCCTCCTTCCAAATAAGCTTGACAATTAAAAAATCTCCTGCAGCTGCGCCAGTAAAAAATATGGCAAATAACAATAAGAATATATTTCCAGTTATCAATGAAATCAAAGCTGGAATAATGCCTAGGATTATACCTGGCATTAAAGCCCCTATAATATAATGGTTCACTTTTAACGGTTCTTTACAATGACAATATGGAGTTAACATTTTCACTAAAAAACCAAACTTAATGGATTTAAATCCATGTTTAGCATACACGGAAAAAGTTATACCGTGGATCAGCTCATGCAGAACAATTCCAACAATCATAATCAAAAAGATAAGAAGAGGAGCAGAAATAAGGTTACCTCCAAAAGAATCTTTCATTATGCTGATAAAATCTTGTGTAGACCAGAGGAAATAAAATGGAATACCATATGCTAAGATCACTATTGCAAATAAATACAACGCCACAACATTAGCGCGATATAGATCTATGGTTCGCATTTCTTTAGTATAGCTTTCTGTAAAATCTGGTTCCATATAAAAATCGGTTTAATAGTTAATTTGTTACTTTTCCATCATCATCTAAAAAAATATGATGGGATACGACATTAATCTTGAAGATAAAAATAAAGCATCACACCAACAATTTTTTTTCTCACAAAAAGGAATAAAATTATTACCATAGAAATTAAAGAGCTATTTTTGAATAGTAAAATAACTCCATAAAATAAAATTCTATACCATATGTAAACCCAATTCCTATAGTAGGAGGAGATGCTTCTCACCACAAATAAAACAGAAACTGTGGTTATCAATAGCAGTTCTTAACATCAATCAATTAAAATGGCAATTCCAACAAACAAAGAAGAATTACGGCAAGCTGTCGAGATCAATTATAATAAACTAAAAAAAGAACTGAGCAGCATTCCACAAGAGCTGACAAGGATACAGGAATTGGAAGGGCACGCAAAAGGAACAAAGATGAGTATCAATAATCTTTTAGCTTACCTGATCGGTTGGGGAGCATTAGTTTTAAAATGGAACCTAAAGAAAGATAACAATGAGTCTGTAGATTTTCCTGAAACAGGCTATAAATGGAATGAGCTGGGCAGGCTAGCTCAAAAATTTTACGAAGATTATCAAACGGACGATTTTACAACCTTAAAGCAAAATCTGGACATCCATGTTGACCAGATTTTATCACTCATAGCGACAAAATCTAATCAAGAACTCTATGAAATCAATTGGTATGAAAATTGGACCTTAGGAAGAATGATACAATTTAATACCTCATCACCTTATGCAAACGCAACTGGAAGAATACGTAAATGGAAAAAACAGAAAGAAATTTAATCGGATTCATATCAATAATCTTTTAACGAACGATAAAGCTTAATCCCAATTCCTATGAAAAATCAAATAAAGCAAGTATTTGTTATCTTATGCTGTATGTTCTTAAGTTGTAATGCCCAAGAAAATCCAAAGATCATTGGAAAATGGGATAGTTCTCTTAAAGATGCAAAAACAGGAAAACTAGTAGAAAAAATCATCTTAGAGTTTACTAAAGATGGACAGTTTCTCCAACATCTAGGAGAAGGAAAGATGCAGCATACCATAATATCAAGTTACAAAATTGAAAAAGACAAAATCATAACTGTAGAAAAAGAAAGTCAGGAAAAATCTGAGTGTAACTATACCATTAATAAAGACACCTTAACGCTATTATACGATGGTATCTCAAATCAATACATAAAATTAAAATAAGAGCTATAACATAGCTGTAAAATGGCGTTTTATATTATTTGAGCACCATTTTACAGATTTTATTTTGATTTATATGACAGATAGAAGTCCATAATAGTCCATTACCTATCCTTGTTGCAAGTCATTATAATTCTATTTCCAGAATAAAAGCAAACAATTTAAAAACGTTCTAATGTCAATTCCATATTAGCGATCGCTCCAGCAATATTTCCTGTACTCACTGCACTGGCTACAGAACGCATCATCGTACTATTATCACCACAAGCATAGATACCAGGAATGGTAGTTTTCTGAAAATTATCAACTTTGATATGCCCTTGTTCAGTCAACTCACATCCTAACTTATTAGGAATAAGAGCGTGTTGAACAAATGGAACCGCAGCATAAATTGCGTCAAAACGTTGCGATGTACCATCTTTAAATATCACTTCTTTGACCTGCCCCGCATCATGTATAATTTCAGCTATTTCCGTCTCTATGACATCAATATGATTGCGGCCTAATTTATCCAATTGCTCCCCTTTGAAATCAGCCTCCCCCACTGTCAAAATACTCAACTGATCAGTCAAATTATTAACTAGTGAAGCAAGATGAAGTGCACGATCTCCACGTGCAATAATTCCTGTTTTTTTATGACGAAACTCATAACCATGACAATATGGGCAATGAATAACAGAAATACCCCAGCAAGCAGCAAATCCTTTTATATCTGGCAAAATATCCGTAACTCCCGTAGCAAAAATCAATTTCCTAGCTTTAAAATTATGTCCACCTGCTGTTATAAGTTCAAATCCTTCTGGCAAAAATTTCACGTTTATTACCTGATCTTCATAAAATTGTACAGTTTCATATTGAGCAACTTGTTCCTTTCCTAACGTTGCAATCTCTAAAGGAGTTTTTCCATCTTGTGTCAAAAAATTATGGGAATAAGGTGTCTGTCGATTACAGGGTATTCCACTATCGATGATGAGCACATTTCTCAAAGAACGCCCTAAGGCCAGTGCTGCTGAAAGTCCTGCATAACTGCCTCCAATAATAGTAACATCATAAATTTCAACCTTTTTCATCATATATCATAGTTTTATTGATCCAGTAACAAGTGCAGGATCTAATTTTAATAAAGATAATGATTACCGTCTTTATTGCAATAAAGTTGCAATAATTTTATAAAATATAAATTTAATTCTTACGGTTGCATGACACAGGAAATTGCTAACAACCACTTCACATCATAAGCATCGCTTATTTCAATTAGTTTTTGTAAATCATGATGCCTTTTAGGGAAATGATCATGATTGCTTGCGAGTTTATCAACTAACAAATTTCTATAAACAATATTTTCACACATTAAAAAGACAGATAGATGGTTCCCAATGATTCGTCTTTCATCAGCAACTAAATCCGAACCGTTAATAACAATATCCTTAGAGATGAGTGATCCAAAAGTTACAGGATTTTTTGGAAAATCCTGTAATTGATTCGTGAATGTATCAAAATGTAATGTACCACCAAAACAGCTATGGTAAAATGTTAGCGCTTCTTTACAATTTCCAGAAAATGTGAGGAAGATTCCACTTACCACTTTGTTGGTATTTTTAAATAACATTGTATTTCCATTAAGCATCAGGTATTTCAGTTTCAACCAATCTCTTCATTTTATCTAATGATTCCTGCCAACCTAAATAGCACATTTCTACAGGTATTATATCTGGAATATTTTCTTGCACAATTTTAAGTTCAGTACCGCAGGACACCTTATTCAATGAAACTGTGGTTATCATTTCTCCCGGAAGATTAGGATCATCAAAACGATCACTATATTTAATTGATTCGTTCGGTACAATCTCTAAATATTCTCCTCCAAATGAATGACCATTTCCAGTACTGAAATTAATAAAGGTCATTTTAAAGTTACCGCCTACTTTAAAGTCCATTTGTTGCACCGTACATATAAAACCATAAGGAGGTAACCAAGTTGCCAGCGCTATTGGATCTGAGAAAGCACGAAATACTTTTTCAGGACTTGCCTGAATAATCCGATGTAAGGAAACTGTATTCTTTTTCATAACACTAAATTTTAGGATTTACTAATTTTTTGATTCGACATAATTTGAAAAATTGGTTAAAATAGCCTGCCATCCTTGCTTTTGCATTTCTAGATCATTCTCCGTTTCAGCATCGAATGTAGTAACTACAGTTGTTTTACCATCATATTCTGTAAATATTGTTGTGACTTTCCGAGCATCGGCCAAGCGATACGATAGCTTCCTATATAAATCAACTTCATCATAGGTACCTTCAAAATCAAAGCCAAAACTGCCATCCCTTGCCTCCATTCTATTTTTGAACTTTCCATTTACCTGTACATCATTTTCGCTTTTCGGACAGTGCCAGCTCAGGTCTGGACAATTCCACTGCATGATATCACTGGGTGTATTCCAAATCTTCCAAACCGTTTCCGCAGAAGCATGCACGACCGCTGTTACGTTAATCTTTGTTTGTGTTGTCATTGTTCTATGTTTATATTGCTTATACAAAGATGCTACAGTTTACAAAATTTGATCTATTGCAAAAACGACAACTTTAAGGGTGCATTGCGACAAAAACAATTTGTATATTTATGATATAATCTAAAGACGATGCAAATCTCCATTTTCGTTCCACAATATGGTACCATAGAAGGTATTACACCTGCATTTCGAACATTTCACACCGCCAATGAATTCTTGACATTCTTCGGCAAGAAACCGATATTCCATATCGAATACGTCGGTCTACATGAATATGTACATGCAAATAGTGGTGAGTACACGATAAAAACGAATCGATTGCTTAGTGAAGTTATTAAAACGGATCTATTGATCATACCGCCAACTTTTGGAGACATAGATGAAGGTATTAGAGCCAATGCGGATGCTATACCTTACTTCAAAACACTTCATCAAGCGGGTGCTGCTGTTGCTAGCTTATGTGTAGGAGCATTTCTATTAGCTGAAACAGGACTGTTAAAAGGAAAAAAATGTTCTACCCATTGGGCTTACGTCAATGAGTTTAGAGAAAAATATCCCGATATTGAAATCGAAGATGGTACCATTATAACAGCGCATGATCGTATTTATAGTAGCGGTGGTGCCAATAGTTTGTGGAATTTGATATTATATCTAGTTGAGAAATATTCGGATCGTGAAACTGCGATAATGGTATCGAAATATTTTGCCTTAGATATCGGTAGAAATAGTCAGTCTCAGTTTTCCATGTTCAAAGGTCAAAGAAATCATAATTTTACCGATATCCAAAAAGTCCAAGATTTTATAGAAGAGCATTATCATGATAAAATCACGGTTGAAGATCTAGCAAACTTAATCAATGTCGGCCGTAGAACATTCGAAAGAAGGTTTAAAGATGCTACAAGCAACACACCGATTGAATATATTCAACGTGTACGTATCGAAGCAGCTAAAAAGTACTTCGAAGCATCTAGAAAAAATGTCTCCGAAGTGATGTTTCAGGTAGGTTATACCGACACGAAAGCATTTAGAGATATTTTTAAAAAAATAACAGGACTTAGTCCAATAGAATATAGAAATAACTTTGCAAAAGTTGGAAATGAGCTGACTACAAAAGAGCATTAGTACTTGAAAAAAACACAATTTTGTTAATTTATCTTTACAATAACCATGCATACATCAATTCTTCTGCCACATTACCATCTGACCAAACGGTGTTCTTAGAATGTGTGTATTCAAAACCAAATTTTTGATTTGCTGCTTTTGAAGCATCATTATTCGCCCGTCCTCTTCACGATATGAAGCTTCTTTCTCATAAGTACTTCCAAACAATTCAGGATTTGTCTTTAAAGCCTCTATTCTGATTAACTTATAATTTCGCCATTGAGATGGGACTATACGCTCTAAATTATAATTACTCATATTTCTTTAACTTATTTAGTTCTTATTTTCATACTTATAGAGAAGCAATGTTCTGCTAGAAATTTCTAATCATTTGCATTGTTTATAATTCATATGCATGATTGTAAACTTTAAAGGATAAATCACCGAAATTGCAGTATATAGTCATTAGGAACTGTCAAAAAACTCAGCGTAAATACAAGAATACAATAAAAAAATATTTTTTTATTCTTACATTTATATAAGTGTACAAATGAGATAAAACAGTACTTGTATTATTTTAAAACAGCAAGTACGAAATTGCATTTTCGAAGATATGAAAATCCCAAAAAAACTCTTCGTCCGTGAGCAGGAAATAACTGCTGATTTTTTAAGAGCGCTAGATAATCATCTTTCAGATATATTATGTGGCAATAAGGACCAAATGTATGAGATCAGAGATTTTGCTGCCGTGCTGCATATTCATCCCATACATCTCAGTAATACCATCAAATCTGCAACAGGACATTCTCCTTGTTATTTTATGGAAAATCGTTTAATGGAAATTTCAAAATCAATGTTACAGCAAATCAATATACCGATTGCTGAAATTGCAAGGACACTAACATACGATCCCTCAAACTTTACTAAATTCTTTAAACGTTTTTCAGGACAAACTCCTAAACAATACCGAGCCGATTTTTTGTTGAATTTATCTCAGAATCCTGATGGGACTAACGGATAAGCCTTAATCATTGATAAATACTTAAACAGTCACCATTTTTATCAACATTGGTCGCTTAACTTTGTTTTCAATTTAAAAGCACATGGAACCAAAAAATAAAATTGCACTGGTAACTGGCGGTAGCCGTGGACTAGGAAAAAATACAGCTCTCAAAATTGCATCAAAAGGAATTGATATCATCTTAACGTATCAATCTCAAAAAAAAGAAGCAGAAAATACTGTTGAAGAAATAAAAAAACTTGGTGTCAATGCGACTTCCTTACAGCTTAATGTAGCTGACAGCAAAATCTTTGATGCATTCTTTACAGAAGTAAAATCAATCCTAAAATCTGTATTTAATACGGATAGATTTGATTTTTTAATCAACAATGCTGGTATAGGAATACATGCATCTTTCGCTGAAACAACAGAAGAACAATTTGATAATTTAGTAAATATTCACTTCAAAGGAGCATTCTTCTTAACGCAAAAAGCTTTACCACTTCTTCAAGATGGAGGTGCTATCGTGAATATTTCATCAGGACTAGCTCGTTTTTCAACTCCAGGATATGCAGCCTATGCGTCCATGAAAGGCGCTATGGAAACATTAACAAAATATCAAGCCAAAGAACTTGGAGCAAGAGGAATCAGAGCCAATATTGTAGCTCCAGGTGCAATTGAAACTGATTTTGGAAATGGTATGGTGCGCGACAACGAACATGTTAACAGCGCCATTGCAGCGCAAACAGCACTCGGCAGAGTAGGATTGCCAGATGATATCGGAGGTGTAGTTGCATTCTTATGTACCGAAGATGCGAAATGGATCAATGCACAACGTATTGAAGTATCGGGAGGTATGTTTTTGTAGCAGAGAAATGATAGTAACATCATCTTAATCCATTTCAAAATCGACAAAAACAGCACCATCAAAATGTTGTTCTTCCACATTCCTGAGCGCATCATCGATAACAATTAATGCTGGTTCACCAACTTTAGATGTACTATCTATGCGCACTAGATAATCCCACACGTCCGTGACCTGAATGGGATAGTAACTTGGATTTTCATGATCGATCCCTTGAGCGGATGCTAAAATATTATAACCTCTAATTTGCAGCTGCCTTAATAAATGATAGTTAACAGGTAAAAATTGCATATTCATACATTAAAATAAAGTGCATACAGTTGAAATATCCAGCTCTTATAAAAATTAATTACTTAATCGTAAATGCTCTTTATAATGTATTGCCAAACGTTTAAAATTTAGGCAACGTCTATATTTGAAAATCTTTTAAACAAGACAGGATATTTCAAAATGCGACAAAAGTTCCAAAATAATATTTTTCTAGAGATCAATAACTCAAATATCGAGCCTTACATTTTATTAATAATTTACGATAAACTTCATTATTACACTACCTTCTATGATCCGACCTTTTATTAATCTTCTTATTGCCAAACAACTATTCACGATGAAATGTTTCAACTTTTTGGGGTAAAATAAATGAAATTTCAAATTATCCGAAGAACCATCAATTTTACAATTAAAAGTTTAAGGCTGTAACTGAAATGTGAAGCGAGAGAAGACGAGTTTCGAATGATCTATCCGGATTTATGGAGAGATAGTTAAATTTGGGGAGAATCAGGAAAATACTAATTCCACCATTAGGGAGAGTTGTGGAATATTTGAGATTTAAATCGTGAAGATGATCCAATTCTTATCTTTAAAAAAATGCTCCCCATTCAATATGAATGAGGAGCGATCTCACAAAAATTTAATACACTATTTTTTAATAAACAGACTTGCAATATTAAGTACCGCTTCAGCACCCAATGGTTCATCAAAAGACTGAGTTGCTGCGGCAAGAGATATATTTCCCGACACTCCCTTTAAAGTTGTAATATCGACATTTGCTTGCATTTTATTATCTTCACCCATATAAACAGGATCTACAACTGCACCAATCCCGCTATCATTAGCTCCTGTTATCCATGGCTTTTGATTGGCTGCTCCACCTCCGCGAGCTCTTCGCATCTGACGGATATGAGATGCGTGACGAGCCTCTACAGAATGGATTTGTAAAGCAGCAGTTAGTACAACCTTGTTGCCTAACAATATTCCAGCCTGACCTTTATAAGCACGTACACCAGTATCTTCAAAAGCCTGAGCTAAAGCTAAAAATGTATCATAATCACTAAATACATTGGCAAAAGTACCACCTGCTGTAAAATCAAATGTAGGTTTAGAAACAGCCTTATCACCTAACACCTGTTTCAAAAATTTAACGTGAGCATTTTCGTGATCGCGAATCGTCGTGATGGCGCCCAATGGTCTACCTGAAGGAATCAGATTTGAAGCCGCCACGCCCATCGTGTAATACTCCGCTTCAAGATATTCCAAGGTCAACGCATAGTTCAACACCCCAGTCACATCGGTAGGTGCAGTAGCTCCGTATGCTTTCTTAAACAAATCACTTATGAGGAAAGGCAAAGAAGCCAATGTAATTTTTTTACCAAATGAAGTCATATTTCGAATAACTTCTCTACGTGGGCTAATGCGATCTGTAAATTCAGGATCAACATTATTTATTTCGTCAAAAACATTTAAAAGATTCATAACAATAAAATTTAAAAAAGTTAGTAAGTAGGTAAATCCTTTACATCAATTTTAGATTTGATAAAAGGGGCAGCAGCTTGCAGCACTATGCTAGGACTTTTTGCAACATCAAGACCATTTGAATCGATGACCTCCTGATTAGCGAAACTTCCATTATCAATAAGATCTCTGATCCATGCAGCATGTCTAGCTTCCACTGAAACGATCTTGCCTGCTAACAGTAGATAAGATACATCCTTGATCAACCATCCTGCGCCATTATAGGCAGATACCCCTAGATCTTCAAATGTTTTTGCTGTAGCCAATACGCTGTCACGGCTAGAAAAGTTAATCCCCGAGAGGTTAAATTCCAGATCTAATATTGCTTTGTCTCCTAATGCTTTTTTGAAAAACTCACGATGTGCAATTTCATGATCGCGAATGTCTGTAAAAAAGCTCTTTTCCATGTCTGTAATACCAGAAAAAGGGCTGTTTACAACTTTAATGTAAAATGCAGCTTCAAGCTGTTCCAGTGCGTAAGCATAATTCAAAATAGCAATGTCGCCACTACCAAAATAAAAACCATCACCGCCCATATCAACATCGTCATTACGATCCTTTTTACAACTTGAAAGACCTAACAAAGCGACACCGGCAAGTCCAGCACCAGTAAATTTTAAGAAATCCCTTCTATGAAGGTCTTTTTTATCGAGGTGTTCTTTTTCATCGATTAAACACTCTTTTTGAGATGACATCTTTTCCATAACATATTCGTTTTTTAGTGTATAATTTTAGTTTCTAAAACTATATACGAGAACTGTTACTCCATGGATTGGACAATTTTACTTTTTTTAATAAATAATTTAAAAACCCGTTTAAATCATTAGATATCAACACAATAACAGTGTCTCTTCATATTTTTTAGTTCAATTAATCAAAAAAACTGTTTATTAGCGTGCTTAGATTTAAAAAAATACATCCAAACCAGATGTAGCCCTCCATGACATTTCGGTTGCATAACTTTGTGGATAATAAAATTAAATCAATTTCAGGTAGAATAATAAAAAATAACGATATTACAAGAGATCAAATAGATTAATCAAGCTATTATCAAGACAATTAATGATCATGACTAATACAGCACTACTCATTGGCAACGACATCAACAATATCAACAAAGGAACAAGTTGGAATGATCTGTTAATTAGCATCAAAAACAAATACCATGTTGAAACTTTAGAAAATGGTCGGAAACCATTTCCTATGCTCTATGAAGAGATATTTTTAAGCGCCATACAGCAACAACACATGGATGAAAAGGAACTTAAAACCTTTATTGCTGATGCCGTTTCTAATATCCAACAAAATGAGCTTCACGAACTGATTAGGGAATTATCGGTTGAAAATATCATGACAACCAATTATGATTTCAGTTTAGCCGGTACACATCCGAAAGAGAAAACTAGTCTGGTAAATGAAACGACATACAGTGTATTTAGACAATATCATTCTTTAAACAAGACTTACTGGCATATACATGGAGATTGCAATAATCCCTTCTCTATTAATCTAGGTTATGAACATTACTGCGGGCAATTACAAAAAATGCGAGATTACGTTGTCAATGGACCAAATTATTCAGCAAGCACAAAAATATATAAAGCTTCTCTGATCAGAAGGTTACAGGCAGGAAGACAAATGGCTTTACAATCCTGGATCGACCTTTTCTTCACTACTGACATTCATATTTTCGGACTTTCATTAGATTTTGTAGAGATCGACCTGTGGTGGCTTTTGACCTATCGAGCGAGAAACAAATTTTATAAGAAAAATACTTTTATAAAAAATCAGATCTACTATTACATCCCACACAAATATGTAAAAGATTCATCCGATAAAATTCAGCTATTACGTGCTAATGATGTGAAAGTTGAGATTATCGATGAAGAAAATAAATCGAAGTATTATCAAAAAATAATAAACAGCATTAAGCTCAAATTATAGCGACTACCGATCATATAGAGATAAAAGATATAATACGTTTGTTTTTTGAAATAAACAAACGTATTACGATCATATTAAAATTTCATTTTTTGAATTCGTACCGCATTCAATATAGCAATCAAAGATACACCGACATCTGCAAAAACAGCCTCCCACATCGTTGCTATCCCACCTGCTCCCAGGATCAGTACAATTCCTTTAATCACAAAAGCTAATGTAATATTTTGCCATACAACGCGTTTAGTCTGCTTACCTATACGAATCGCGACTGGTATTTTGGATGGCTTATCATCTTGAATCACTACATCTGCAGTTTCAATGGTCGCATCGCTACCTAGTCCACCCATTGCAATCCCTACATCACTTAACGCCACAACCGGAGCATCATTGACTCCGTCTCCAACAAATGCCACCCGTTGATGTTGTGCTTTGATTTCTTTTAGCTTATTTACTTTATCTTCGGGCAACAGATCTCCAAAAGCTTGATCAATACCCAATTGATCAGCTACATAGCGAACAACAGTGCTTTTATCTCCGCTTAGCATAGTTGCTTTTACATTTAGTTTGTGCAACTGTTTAATGGTATCCAATGCATCAGCTTTAATGCTATCCGCAATAGTAATATAACCAACAAACTGACCATCATACGCAACAGCAATCACCGTATATACAATCGTCGCGGGGTCAATATCATAACGGACATTAAATCTATCCATTAACTTAAAATTGCCCACCAGCAATTGTTTTCCATCCACTGCAGCCTTTAATCCATGTCCCCCAATTTCTTCCACTTGATCTAAGCGAAGGTTGGGATCGACCTCACCGACATACTGATGGATAGCTGTAGCGACGGGATGGGTACTTTTACTTTCTAAGGCATTCACCATTTTTAAGATTACTGCCTGATCAAAATCTGAATTAAAATTAACTTCTTGTACCTGAAAGATCCCTTCAGTCATGGTGCCCGTTTTGTCCATGACCACATGTTGTATAGTCGCTAGCGTATCCAGAAAATTACTTCCTTTAAACAATATACCATTGCGACTGGCTGCACCTATTCCTCCAAAATAACCCAGAGGAATAGAAATAACTAGAGCACAGGGGCAAGAAATCACTAAAAATACTAAAGCCCGATATAACCAGTCACTAAACATGTAATCTGCTACAAACAGCGCTGGCAATAAACAAATACCGATCGCTAGAAAAAACAACTATTGGCGTATATACTTTTGCAAATTTACGGATGAACAATTCAGTAGGTGCTTTTTGAGCCGTTGCATTTTGTACCAGCTCTAGGATCTTACTCAATTTACTATCTGTATACGAAGTCGTTACCTTAACCATACTGACCATATTCAAATTGATCATTCCCGCAAGGACAGAGTCACCTTTTGATTTACGATCAGGTTTACTTTCTCCAGTCAAAGCGGCTGTATTAAAAGAAGCTTCATCCGATAATAATTCACCGTCTAAACCTAATTTTTCTCCTGGTTTTAATTGAATAATATATCCGATCTCTGCATTTGCAGCTTTTATGATTTGTGGCTGATTATCGATCAAAATAGTAACTTCGTCTGGGCGCTGATCCAAAAGCGCCTTAATATTTCCTTTAGCCCTTGATACAGCTAAAGTTTGAAAAACTTCACCAACAGCATAAAATAGCATGACCGCAACAGCCTCGGGATATTCACCAATAGCAAATGCACCAAGGGTAGCGATAACCATTAATAAAAATTCTGAAAAAACATCACCCTTACGTATACTGACAACCGCATCTTTAATAACAGGAAAACCCACAGGAACATACGCAACTACATACCATACAACCCTTATCCAACCTTCAAACCACTCTTGTGCCATCCAATTATCCAAAGCAATAGCTGCCATCAAAAGTACAAAAGAGATGATTGCAGGAGCAAACAGTTTCAATGGACTGCCTGCTACATGATCATGATTGTGCCCATCATCATCACTATGTTTAGTATGATCGTGTCCCTCATGATCATGACCTTTACATTTGTTCTGATTGTCAACCAATTCAGGAGCACCAGCTTGTGTATATATCTTTGTCGCCTCTGTACAGCAAAGCTGATTTCCAGCCTGATCATACGTATGTTTGTGTTGTGTAGTCATTGTATAAGATTTCTTAAACCTATTAATAATACCAAAGATACTCACTCATGAGATGCAATACTATTGCATAGTTTCATTCATACAGTTTTCACAGATTCCTTTAGCAAAAAATCGAACCTCATCCATTCGAACTGCACTATTAATGGGTGAAGAAAAGCTGATATCTGTCCGGCATGTGGTCTGCTTACAGATCTTACAATAAAAATGAAGATGCCAATCTTTATGGGTTTCCTCATTACAGTCATCATGGCAGAGTATGTATTTACTTGTATTATTTTCTTGTATACTATGGACGATACCTTTTTCTTCAAAAGTTTTGAGTGTGCGGTAAAGTGTTATTCGGTCTGCAGGATAGAAATGGGATTCCATTTCCGACAACGATAAAGCAATATGTTGTGAAGCCAAAAAATCGTAAACCAAAATCCGCATACTCGTTGGCTTCGTATTTTTATCTCGAAGTTTATTCTCAATTTCGCTATTCATTTACTTGTTTTTAAACCGGATATCATCCATTTTAATTTTTAAAGCCAGATTTAATCTTCCACCAAACGTGCTGTACAGAAATACGATCAAAAAAATGATTGATTATGCTACTGAAATTTACATATAAATATATAAACTGTACATCTTAATAATTTCAAATGGATATGTATTAATAAACTATCATCAACAATTAAGATACCACCTTTCTGATGTCAACATTAGCCCTTGCAAAATGGATGATATTTTAATTACATTTTATCCATAACATGATCATATATCTTCAAATATCAATACTCTAATGTAGAGCCAACAGGGTTTAATTACTTTTCAAAAGGTGGTTTGGGAGTGTTAAGTGAGAGGTTTAGTCTTTAGGTTATTAAAATAGTTGATTTTAGATAAAAACATAGTGGCCATCTTCTCTCCTCTATGAATCGCTTCATCGGCTTTTTCTCCTTCAAAAAATTCGTGCACTGTACGATACCAAAGCTTTAACCAAGCATCAAAATGCGCATTAGTAAGCGCCATGGCAGCATGTGGTGGAAATGGACTTCCAAAGTAGCTATGCTGTTCCAGCAAAATAGTTTGCCAAAAGCTATACATTTTTTTTAAATGTTCCTCCCAACGTCCTTCCAATAAATTATTGAAGATGGGCCCAATAAGCAAATCCTCACGAACCCGCCCATAAAATGTATCAACAAGTAATTGAATATCTGCTAGTGTTGTGATATCTTTCTTTTTCATATGCCCGGTACATAATTAATAAAACGATTATTTTCAGTATTATATGTATGATCAAATATAATCATAATTAAAAGAGTTAAAAGTCTTTTATTACTATATTTGTATTAATCAAAAAAAAACTGACATGGAAATGAATAAAAACAACACGCCTGTATCGCTATATCAAGGAGTATCTCATGCATCAGAAAAACCAATAGTGACGCTTTTATTAGAAACATCATCGACCAAAGAACTCCGGATATGTCTAGCAAAAGGAGTACTGATGGTCGATCATAAAAGCCCCTTTCCTATTGTCATACACATCCAGGAAGGATCCATCAACTTAAATATTGCAGGCGTTATGCATACCATGACAAAAGGAGATCTCATTGGCATAGAAGGAGCCATAATTCACAATCTTAAGGCAACTGAGAATAGCATCATCAGGCTTTCCATACATAAAAAGGATCATATGGAACGTGTACAGAATGTCTTAAATACCAATTAGAGCTGTATCTTTGCATAAAATACGACAATTAATAGAATCAAAAAATGGGTGTTTTTTCTAAAACCTGTGAATATGCCATCCGTGCGGTATTTTATATCGCTCAAAGCTCTCAAGAGGGACGAAAGGTAGGTATTAAAGAAATTGCTGAAAAAGTAAAGTCTCCGGAACCCTTCTTAGGGAAAATTCTTCAAAACTTGAGTAAAGTAGGTATAATACAATCTTCAAAAGGGCCCCATGGTGGATTCTTTATTGATCCAGAAGGATTAAAAAAGCCCATTGCTGATATTGTATTAGCCATAGATGGCGAACAGATTTTTACAGGTTGCGGCATGGGATTAGATTATTGCTCGGAAAAAAATCCATGTCCACTTCACCATGATTTTAAAAAAGTAAGAAATCAATTAAGCAGTATGCTCAAAAAGACAAGTATCGGACAGTTTAATCTCCAACTCATAAAAGGAAGTGTTACTTTATATAAATGACAATTCACTCCTTTATTTTTATTTAGGAGTATTCACAGCGAACATATTATAATACATGTAACATCGAACGATCGTATTTGAAAAGAAAAACTCAACAAAAAAGGTCCTATCTCTCGACAGGACCTACATAAACATATGATACTTAATTAAACAATTCCTACAAATAACTATTGATTGATTCAGAAACTCTCCAGACACCGCCTTCATTGATTAAGGTAACCAATTCCATTCTTGTAAAATTTTCAAACTGCATCGTGATTTTTGCCACCATATAGTTTGCAAACTTCTCTAAAATTGAAGTTGTTGTTTTGCAGTTTAACTGATACCCTTTTTGCTTCTTCAAAAAACTGATCACTTCAGCTCTACTATTTGTTTTGATATTTTTGCCATGTACCTTTTGACTATAATCTGATGCAAATAATTGTTCCAGTCCAAGCGATTGCCCTTCCGTGATCACTTCTACATAATGAGTGATAGCAAAATCTGCAGTTGATAGATTAATTGCTTTTTCCGGACGTTCAGCGGCGATGGTCAAGGTCGAAATTGCTACCAATACTGCTGCTGCGAATGTTTTTACTAATGTTTTCATAATGTCTTTATTTTATAGATTTAGTTTTCTTTAGTGATCAGTTAGTCAATCAAATATTTCTTTCAACTTTCTGATTCAAAATTAAGACAAGTAAACAATCAATTTTATTACATTTAGATCAACAATAGCTAAAACTCGGTAAACAGCAGAAAAATAAAGGTAAAGTATTAAGCGCCTACCAAATGGTCAGCCTCCAATTGATCAAAAACCATCAATACACCAACAACTTGAAATTGTTCTTTTAAATATTCTGCTCGCGAGAAATAACGAACTTCTCCGATTTCATTACTAGGTTTGATATCTTCTTGAAGATCATATATAAAACAATCTTGCTCCATAATCACCACAGGAATTTCACCATATGCTGGAGCTGTGATATGGCAATAAAATCTTAACCTTTCAGGATCTAACGCGATCATCAGTTCCTCTTCTATTTCTCTTTTCAACGACTGCAATGAGTTCTCTCCTTGATCTACCTTACCTCCAGGCAGATACCATGCTTTTTTATTATTGCTATAAGCAAGCAATAATTTATGATCCTTTAGTGTGATCAGACCTGCGGTATGAAGACGTGATGATATTGTATGCATATTAAAAACTTTAAATGTATGATAATATAATCTACCAATTTTTACATGAAAATCAATAGAAAGATTCAATTATTATAAACTTTGTAAAAATAAATGCAGTAAGGTTTATCTTCTGCATAATGATCTTTCTCCTTGAGCACACAGTAAAGAGCTCCTAAAAATCAATACGTAATAGGAGTACTTCTGAGATTTTCAGCACACCTTCATTGCAAATCCAATTCCAGAATCTCACCAGGCAATCCATCGAAATCCCTAAACTCTTTCGAAACAAAACCATGATTGATCAGAATCTTTCTCGATGGAATATTTTTCGGATCAATAATGGCTACTAACTTTTCCAGTGATTGCTGCTGTTTCGCATGCTCGATTAATTGTCTAGCGACTTGACTCGCGATTCCTTTACCCCAATAGTAAGGCAAAATCATATACCCGAGCTCCGCTTCAACCTGATCTTCCTCATGAAGTGCTAATTTTGCAAGGCCAACAAACTCGTTTGATGATAGGATTAAGATTTTGAAATTGCCAAAATTCTCATTCAACTTATTATTATCGATCAGTTGCTCAAAATCAACTTGAGCCTCCTCTATTGGAATCGCTCGTTCCGTAATCATTTCCATAACCCGAGCGTCACCTACAAGTTGAAAGTATTCATCAAAATCCTGTGATTTAAACTTTACCAAATAAACATCAATCATTATACTATCAATCATTATACTATTACATTTTACAGCAGAACCCTTATCCAGTGGACTTAATTATTTGCTTTTTCTTCCATTAACAATTCTCCCCAAGCATTCAATTTCCACAGCACTTCCACCAGTTTTTCACCAAGAGGTGTAAGCGTATATTCAACACGAGGAGGCAATTCATTAAAGCTCTTTTTACTTAAGATTCCATCCCCCTCCAGCTCCTTTAATTGTTGATTCAATACCCGTCTGTCCACACTTACTATTCCTCTCAACATTTCACTTGGACGCTTCTCCCCTTCATTGATTCGCCAAATAATGGGAATTTTCCATTTTCCACTTATGGTATTTACAGCAAATTCCAATGGACATATTTTTTCTATTATCGCTTGTTGCTTTGTTTTCATGAAATTGACTTTTTTATCCCATAGGGATAATAATATGCGGTATTGTCATTCTGAATTTACTTTTAAATATTTGCAAAAACAAATCATATCGCATGACAAACTTAGCAAAGAAAATAGAAGAAATTAACCAAAACTTAGCAAAGCAGTTACCCGCAGAAATTATCAATGTTTTTAGTCAATCTATTGAAGATTTGAAAAACAGCAAAATTGACCAAAACAGCATACAAGTGGGTTATAAATTTCCTGATTTCAATTTAAGAAATACCAATAATCAATTGATCCATTTACATGAACTGCTAAAAAAAGGTAAAGTAATCGTCGCTTTCATTCGCGGCACTTGGTGTCCATATTGCAATCTGCAACTCAAAGCGCTGCAAGATCATTTAGAGCTTCTTCATCAAAAAGATGTAACATTAGTGGTAATAACTCCTCAATCTGAGGATAATAATAAAGAATTAGAACTTAGCCATAAATTGAATTTTGATTTATTGACCGATCAAAATCATCTGTTAGCCAAACAGCTTGGTATTTCATTTCAACTACCAAAATATGCAATCGACACTTACGAGAAACTAGGAATCTCCCTGTCTGATTATAACAAAAATGATCATAACGAATTACCCATTCCCGCTGTATATATTATTGACACAGACTATACCATAATCTATCAATTTGTTGACAGTAACTATATGAACAGAGTAAATATTCAAGACCTTATAGATCAGTTATGATGGAAGTAAAAAGAAAAGGTGCAAGATCAACTCAAGATCTTACTCCAGATATTTTAATACAATTAAATCGTGGAGAAATAGAAACAGCAAATCTCGTAGAGTGGTTGGCTATTGACCAACGCTCTTTATTAGCACATATATTACATGAACATAATCGGTTAGTTTATCTAGATCCAGTTATATCAGCCATCGATCAGTTGAAAAAACAAACGGTAAACACCATCAATGAAGCTATCGGAACTATTCTTTTTGAGCTGTCAGTTAAAAATGGTGATCAGCAATTTTTAAAGATACTAGCTCATCATCAAGCCGATATGGCTCGATGTTGGGCAACTTATACGATTGGTAAAAATCAACAACTGAGCATTGATCAAATATTGGAACAGATTAAACCTTTTTCTGCAGATACACATTTCGGAGTAAGGGAAATTAGTTGGATGGCAGTAAGGCATCAGATCGCAAGCAATTTAATAACCAGTATCAGCATCCTCGCTCGTTGGACTTCAGATGAAGACAAAAATATAAGAAGATTTAGTAGCGAATCGACAAGACCACGAGGTGTTTGGTGCGAACATATTGATATTCTCAAACGAAATCCGGAGTTAGCACTGGAAATTTTAGAACCACTACGATCTGATCCGGAGCGATACGTACAGGATAGTGTAGGCAACTGGCTCAACGATGCCAGTAAAACACAAGCAAATTTTGTGCGTTCGGTATGTCAACGCTGGAAAAAAGAAAGTGAAACAAAAGAAACCAATTACATCATTAAGAAAGCTTTAAGGACAATTGGAGCTTAGCGTAAAAGAGTATTCTTGAATTATGCCATGGATAGTTTCAATCGTTAAAAATTAGTGCAGGTTTGATGTGATAAATCAATGGACATGAAGTAGATCATAGGGCGAGCAGAGGATATAGAATAGTCAGCATGGCAACCAGAGCTGATAAATACTAAATTTCACCTTTAGGCAAAGAAACAGTAAAGGTGGAACCTTTATTAGGTTTACTATTTACATGAATTGTACCACCATTCAATCTTGTAAATTCGGCACATAAAATCAATCCTAATCCAAACCCTCTTTCTCCCGCTGTCCCTCGGGAGGAAAATTGTGATGATGTAAACAGCATATTTATGCGACGGTCATCCATTCCCATACCCTCGTCTTTAATAAGAATATCAATTTCATTAACCCGATCGACTGCAGTAATCGTAATGCGCCCACCGGTTTTACTGAATTTAACAGCATTACTTAATAAATTTCTTAAAATAACAGCTGTTTGATCATAATCTGCTACTAATGCTAACCGTTCAGGAACATTGATATGAATCGTGAGTTGTTTCTGCCTGATCAGTAAGTCAAAAAATTGAAGGATCTCTCTAAACAAAGGTTGGAGAACAAAAACAACTGGTAAGGTTTGGATACCCTGCATTCCACGTACACTCCATCGCAATAAATTATCAATAACTGATCCCAGTTGAGATACCTGATTTTTTAGTAGTCCTATTGTTTCAACACGTTCATTAGCGGTCAGTAGGTCTTGATGAAAGACCTGCAGTAGATTTTCTAAAGTAGCCATCGGGCTACGGATGTCATGCGCTAGAATCGAAAACATCTTTTCCTTGTCCTTATTGAGAGAAAATAATGCTTGCCGTTGCTTTTCCACTTCTCGTTGATAATTTCTTTGAATACTCTTAAAATAAGTGACCACACCTAAGATCAGCATGATCCCTACAATCATATTGACATAAGCCTGCTCTTTGGGCACTGGTGAACCGAGCAATGGCGGCTGTGGAAACAAAATAACGGCTGCACATGCTACAAAAATTAAAGAACACAAAGAAAATCTGATCCATTTAGTATCAAACATGAGACTAGTTGTAATCAATAAAGCCACTAAAAAGTATTCGCCCCCATTATGAAAATACAATCCGGCGATGGTGTAAATAACCAATCTTGAACCGACCATCACTAATCTTGCACTCAAATACTTTCTTGATTTATTCAAAAAAATAACAGTAGCAGCATCACATACATTTAACAAATTTAAAAAAGAGAGAAAATAGCGTTCATTAGTGAAATTGATAATAACATAGGTAAACATGCAGCACATTCCAATCCAATTCAATATGTTGATCAATTTAGTATATCTTGACTCCACATATGGCATATCTGGATAAACCCCCACATTCGTGAGTTTATTAAAGGTTTGTTTCACGAATGTAAACAACGTAGTGGTCATTAAATGAACATTTTTTTAGGTAGTTCGTTATAGCTTTAAATCATATAGCTATGCAATTCTCATTATACTTTACTTGTTTTTATATACTTTGCAAATAGTAACATCCATACTATTGCTGCTAAACAGAATGAAGATGAGCATACGATATAGGTGCACATCACTTCTTTGCAATACAATTCAAACGAGTAAACGAGACGCGAATTTTATGGAACAAAACTAGTAAAATTTATGAGGTCTTCACAACTTTTTCATACAGATTTAAAATCGATCACTTCTGTACCAAATATATTTCAGATATGAGTTTCCATAAATAAAGGCATTTTTAAATTAATTTACTTATACATCTACTTTCTAGTCTCAAAAGATCTTTAGCGGTCCATTTTACCCTATAATTGTCATCATGATAGCAGGATCAGCTATCCAGCGCTTACTAAAATGTTTGAAGAAGATTTATTTCACATATTTTGCCAAAAGCACGCGCACTAGAGCTTTTAAGACATCCCAATTTTTCACAATTCATATGGCAGCAATATCACATCTATCATCCCCGGACAATAACAGTAAGCTTTAATAAAAGGAAGTACTGAATAATAGGCTGATCATTGCCAATTGCTTTACATTACTATACAAAAGCATAGTAGCTGTATAATGTTTAAAAAAAACTTTTAAGGTTACAATAAGTTCCAATTAACCTGCATCATTAAATTTGGGCTAAATTCCTATTTCAATACTTTCTTCCTGTGCTCAATTCCCCATACAATCATAGCGTCGATGACATTTTTAAATGATTTTCCCGACTCTGTAAACTCATATTCTATGGTGACAGGGAAAGTATCGTGCACAGTTCTGGTCACCATTCCATTAAGTTCTAGATCTCTCAATTCTTTTGAAAGCATTCTAGGAGTAATTTTAGGAATTTCTTTTTCCAGATCTTTAAAACGCTTTTTTCCAAATTGCAAGGATGCCATAATAGGCAGTTTCCATTTTCCCGCCAGTACATTTAATGTGTCATTTACAGCCAAAAGATATGTTTCTGGACACTTCTGAATTAAGTCAATATCGATCAATTCCATATTTTAATTATTTTCTGTCAACCATCTTACTATACTTTAGTATAGCACTATACAAAAGTAAGTAATCAGATTGTATATTTGTATAATAAAAACAAATCGAAAAGTGGCCGTTGAAATGAATAAAAAACTAATCATCGGATTGTTATCATCAACCGTCGTAATCAGTGGATTTTTATTTGCGGCGTGGGGAAGTGATGCCTCGTTAACTGCAAATCCAAAAAGAAAAATAAGTTCAGAACACAAATCAGATAATAAGATGAAAGTAGAAATATGGAGCGATGTGATGTGTCCTTTCTGTTATATCGGGAAAAAGAAATTTGAAACAGCATGGAATGAATTTGCTGCTAAAAACAAGGTAGAGATAGAATGGAAAAGCTTCCAGATTATGCCCGGCTTACAAACTCAACCAGACAGAAGTATCCACGAGGTGTTAGTAGATCAAAAAAGAATTAGTTTGGAACAAGCCAAACAGTTGAATGGGTACGCTACCCAAATGGCAAAAGATGTCGGTCTGACCTACAACTTTGACAAAACAGTTCCGGTAAATACTCTAAAAGCGCACCAGTTCCAACATTTTGCCAAAGCAAATGGTAAAGGAGTGGAAGCCGAAGAGCTGATGTTCAAAGCGTACTTCACCGATGGAAAAAACATTGATGACATGGATACCTTGGTCGAATTAGGTAAATCGATAGGTTTAGACGGATCAGCTTTAAAAAGCGCTTTAGAAAAGCAGACCTATTTAAACGCTATAAAAAATGATATCCAAGAAGCAGATAAAATTGGCGTAAATGGTGTTCCATTTTTTGTTTTTAATAGAAAACGTGCCGTTTCAGGAGCTCAGGATCCTCAAGTATTTCTCGATATGCTACAAAAATCATTTGAAGAGTGGAGAAACGAAAACCCGCAAACCAAACTGGAAGTCGTAGAAGGTGCCGTTTGCAAACCAGATGGTACTTGTGATCAATAATTTTTAAACGTATAAAATTAAGAATAATGAAAATAGCTGTTATCGGTGCTACCGGATTTGTAGGTAGCCACATCACCAATGAATTAATCGACAGAAATCTTCACGTCGTAGCGATTTCGAGAAAAGGGAATCAGTCCGACAAAAATAATCTTCAGTATATACAGGTGGATGTTGCAGATGTCAATGCATTAAGCCAAGCTCTAACAGGTACAGATGTGGTGATAAGTGCATTTAGTCCTGCTGCCTCAAGCTCCAATTTGGCCGAAGAATTTATGAAAGGTTCGAAAGCAATACAAGAAGCAGTAAAAAAAGCAGGTGTGTAACGCTTTATCGTCATTGGCGGAGGTGGAAGTTTGCTAACGGCGGACGGAAGGGCCATTATTGATACTTTACCGCAGGATCTACATTTTATTCCAAAAGCAAAAGCTACAAAAGACTATTTTGAAATTATCAAAGAGGAGAAAGAATTGGATTGGGCCTATTTTAGCCCTGCTCTTCAAATGAATCCAAGTATCACTATTGGTAGAACAGGAAAATACCGTTTAGGTACAGACTATCCTGTACTAGACGATGAAGGTAATAATATGCTCTCCGTAGAAGATGTAGCCGTAGTTATAGCAGATGAAGTTGAGAACCCTAAACACCACCAGATTCGGTTTACGGCGGGCTATTAATTTTTTAGAAGCACTTAACAAATAACAGATGCTCCTTCTAATAAAAGAGTATCTGTTATTTGTTAAAAAAGCTAAAAGCTCCTACCGAGCTCAATTTTCTATTAAAAAAAGACGATCACCAGTTTATCAGACGATACCCATACTTATACGACCTAGTCATCTGGATGATCATTTTTTGTATTTTCACTGTTGATATGGTTTAATCGTCCGCTCCATACTCATGAGACAACTATTAGAAACAAATCGATTAATATTAAGAGAGCTGCAAAATGTTCTTATGATTTTAATTGCAATGCAATGAAGTATACAGAAGATTAAGTTTTTATAAATTTAGAAGACGCAGTGGAGATTAGTCTGATAGTTCTGCTCTTGCTATCTTTAAAAACTTTATGCAATACAATCAGGTTTCGACGAATGTCATTTATAATAGCTACCTGAATCATTAATTACTGTAAGTTTTTTGGAAACTATTAAAGTTTATTTTTACTTGACAACCAAACGATCAATAATGCTACGCAGCTCCATAGCAGCATTTGCGTTAATGCCATATCCCAACCACCTAAAGACCAACTTAAAAGACCAAAAAATGTACCTATACCAGCACCAATAAAATAGGCTGTCATATAGACTGTATTTAACCGGCTGTGAGCTGCTTCATCCAAAGAATAGATTCTGGTAAAGTTTGTAATCTGCGTAGCCTGCACGCCAATATCTAAAAAGAAAATGGATACGATTAAGACCCATATGGAATGGGGAAATATCCACATAACGAGAATACTTAAAAGCAGCATACCAACTGTAAGGAATAAATTTTTGAATACCTGACCATTTTCTGCCATTTTTCCGAAATATGGTGCGACCAGTGCTCCACCAATTGCGATAATACCAAAAAGACCTATCGTTGATGCCGGAAAACTAAAAGGTTGTCCACTGAGATGAAATGTCAATGTTGTCCAGAAAGAACAGAAGACTCCAAAAGTGAACGCCCCAAGTAAGGAAGCTTGTCGTAGAATTTTATATTTTCCGATCAATGCAAGAGTTGATTTTAGTAAACCCAAATAGCTTCCTTTGAATTTAATCGGAACTTCAGGCAATCGAAAAAAGAGCAATAAAATACTTATTGAAACAAGTAGAGCTGAAAATAAAAACACACTCTGCCATCCCCATAGATCTGTGAGCCATCCACTGATCAAACGTGATCCGAGTATTCCACAAAGAATCCCGCTAAAAACAATTCCCACGTTTTTACCTCGGTTTTCTTTCCCAAGTGTCGCAGCCATTGGAAGGATGATCTGGGCTGGTGTTGAACATATTCCAATAATAAAACTTAGGATCAGTAATAGTGATAAGTTTTGCGTATTTGCTATCAACAATAACATAAAAACCTGCGCCACACAGATGGATAGTATTAACTTTTTTCTGTTGAGTTTATCGCCCAAGGGAAGCAAGAAGAACATTCCTAAACCATATCCTAATTGAGCCAGCATTGCAATTTTCCCAACTGATTCTTCGGGTTTACCGAGTGTATCCGCTATATCCTTTAAGATAGGTTGACTATAATAAACATTGGCAACAATTGTCCCGGCTGAAAACGCCATTATTGGTATTACCAGTCGGCTCTTATTTTTCGTTAACATTTATTCGATTATTTGACTGCAAATTTAGAAATCCGAATGACGGAAAAATTGTATAAAAGATTACTTTTTTTGTACATTTAACCATATTTTTTTATAAAAACGGTTCAGCTTGAGGCATTGTTTCAGAAATCGTACAGGATTTTGGGTTTACAGATTCAAGTCATTTTTATTAGTCCTTTTTAAAACAGACTGGAATTGCAACAAATAGGTTTATAAAAAGCAGTAACCTGCGTTAACTCAATGACAAATACCTAAAAAGTACAATTTAATATAGATCTAACACTTCATTAAAATTTTCATTTATCTTATATTTCAAAATTATTAAAATAATAAATCGACAATACTAAATGAAGGAAAAAATCAATATACGCAGCATTGAAAAAACTGATAATCCGATACTTGCCAAGCTTATCAGAAACACTTTTGACGAATTTATGCTCACAAAAGAAGGTACTGTATATACAGATCCTACAACAGATGATTTATTTTCTCTTTTTAATCAGGAAAATGCTGTTTACTGGGTAGCTGAACAAAATAACGTGTTATTGGGCGGTTGTGGTATTTACCCCACTGTTGATCTACCTTCAGGATATGCGGAATTGGTGAAATTCTATCTTGCTCCTGATTCAAGAGGAAAGGGCATCGGTAGATTACTATTGCAAAAATCAATTGAAAGTGCCAATAAACTAGGCTATTCTAAACTATATCTGGAGAGTTTCCCACAACTAAAAAAGGCTGTATCTTTATATGAAAAAATTGGATTTGTGACGATTGATAAATGTCTTGGTAATTCAGGCCATTATGCCTGCACAATTTGGATGGAAATAGAATTAAAATCCTATTTAAATAAGGAATAGAACATCCCCTACTTTTGGCATCTAAATTCGATAATCAATAAGTTATATAATAATCTTCTTAATACAGATAGATTTAAAGGCTATCTATTGAACAATCCACCAATAAAAAAGTGCACAAACATTCCTTTTATCATCAATTTCTCTATTTCATTAAATTTTTTAAAAAATAGAGGCAACTTGCTCCGGAGGCATTTAGGAAACACTATTACAATAAATCATGCAGAATAGTCGTGAAAACTATTGTTGTTTCATACATAATCTACCTATTCTATGTACTTTAAGTAATAAATACTATTTAATCCACATTAATTACTACGGATCAGGATTATAAGAACTTATTTTTGAAATAACAAACACTTATAAACGATGAATAGTAGCCTAGAAATTTCAGAAGATATTGATAAAAAAGCATTACGTGACATATTAGAACTTGATCAAAAGATCAAGCTCTTTAAAAAAGGAGAAATCAATGATGAAAGTTTTCGGGCATTTAGACTTGCCCGAGGAATTTATGGACAGCGACAGGATGGTGTCAACATGATCCGCATCAAGCTGCCATTTGGTCGCGTTAACCCTGAACAATTTGAACGGATAGCTGATATATCAGAAGCTTATGGAAGTGGTAATTTACATGCTACTACACGACAGGACATTCAGCTTCACTATGTACATCTAAGCAGTGCCCCTCAACTTTGGGCAAAGCTTGAGGAAAAAGGTATTACTTTAAGAGAAGCATGTGGAAATACCATCCGTAATTTAACGGCTTCACCTTATGCCGGCATCGATCCTGAAGAACTCTTTGACGTTTCTCCTTATGCGAATGCTGTATTCAACTATTTCCTCCGTAATCCTGTATGTCAGAATTTGGGAAGAAAGTTCAAGATTGCCTTCTCTTCTTCTGACCGAGATTCAGCATTTACTTTTATCCATGATCTGGGTTTTATTCCAAGACAAAAGGAAATTAATGGAAAGTTGGTTCGTGGTTTCCGTGTTGTACTTGCGGGTGGATTGGGTGCACAGCCTTTCATGGCACATAGAATAACGGATTTCATGGAAGAAGATAGGATTATTCCTTTCACAGAAGCCTGTTTACGAATTTTTGACCGATATGGTGAACGTGCCAAAAGGCATAAAGCAAGACTAAAATACTTGATCCAGGATATGGGTATAGACCCATTCCTTGATCTGGTTCAAACCGAATGGGAATCTTTGTCTGTTAAAACATTCCCTATTGACCTGAACGATTATACCGCATCTGAGATTCCCGAACGATCCGCATGGAGCTCTGAAGATCCTGTAAATTTTCAAAAATATGAACGTTGGTTAAGACTCAACCAATATGAACAGAAACAAAAAGGTTATTGTGCTGTACAGATTAAACTTCCTTCAGGTAATATCAATGCCGAAAATGCACGGAAACTGGCTAAAATAGCACGTGATCATGCCTCTGCTGACATGCGCATTACAGTTAATCAAGGTATTTTATTAAAATATGTAAAACCCGAGGCTTTAAAATCGTTGTTTATTGCGCTGGATACAATAAATTTAGCCGAACCTGGTTTTGATACTCTATATGATGTTACCGCATGTCCGGGAACGGATACCTGTAATCTCGGAATTGCAAGTTCAGTGGGATTGGCAGAGGAACTTGAGAAAGTGCTGACAAAAGAATATGGTGATATTGTTTTTGAGAAGGAAATCAAAGTAAAGATCTCTGGCTGTATGAACGGTTGCGCACATCATGCAATCGCATCAATCGGTTTTCACGGAATGTCCATGAAGATCGGTCAATATATCCTACCTGCCATGCAGGTATTGTTAGGCGGAGGCCTGGATAGCAGCGGAAATGGTGCCATCGCGGAAAAAATAATTAAACTTCCATCCAAATGTATTCCAGATGCTGTAAGATCTCTACTGAATAATTATCAGGAAAACATGAAGGACGATGAAAACTTTAACGATTATTACAATCGAATGGGAAAGAACCATTTTTACACTCTTTTAAAACCTCTTGGCGAGCTGAAAGAAGTTAACCAATTCCATTTAATGGATTGGGGAAATGAAAAAATTTACGAAACTAAAATTGGTACTGGTGAATGCGCCGTTCCGATGATGGATATGGTGGGTGTTGTATTTGAAGAAGTACGTGAAACCTTAAATCGGGCTAAAGAGGCTATAAACCAAAGAGAATGGGTCGAAGGTATTTATTATTGCTATACTGCCCTATTAAATACTGGGAAAGCGTTATTATTAACCAAAGAAAAGCCTTGCAATACGCACATCAGTGTGATAAAAAACTTTGATCCTACATTTATTGAAAGTAAGGAGTTTGAATGGGACGGCTCTTTTCATGATCTTGTATTCCAGATTAATACAAACGGATCCTCTTCTGAATTTGCAGATACTTATTATAATATCGTAGAGGACTTTTATACAAGAGCAATTGCTTACCGTGAGTCACAGCTTCAGAGCACTTAACCAAGCTACAATTATAGAATACTATATTGTTGAGATCTCTGCCGCATACAACATTAAATTGATAAAATCATGGATCGATCACGGAAATATAATACGGGAAATATGTAACGGATATATAACACCGGAATATCAGGAAGTGACACGTTCTTTAAAAAAGTAAGGATCTCATTCTTTTGCTTTTTCATTATGTTCCTGATAGTAATATAGAATTGGTTTTTTCTCTTGAAGCTCTGCCGAATCATTCCTCTTCGAAATATCATCCATCATTTTTTGGATTTTTTCTAATGTTTCGTCTATTTCTTACAGATTACTCGACTTATTAAAAGCTTCAAGCAGCTCCTCTTTGGGCTCTCTTTTTAAATCAAAATAGTTCTTACAGATGTATTTATGAAAATCTTTTTCATTCTCAATTGCGGCCAATATTCTTTTTCTTTTTCTTTCCTCATTCCGAAAATCTTTGAAAATTTCATCTTCGAATTTATCTTTCCTTTTTTTATCAAATTCTATATGTTCGAGATATGAAATATCCAGCGTTTGGAAGTCTTCTGAAAATGGATTTATCGATAAACATTCCTTTAACAGACGTTTCGAAATTTGCGAAAAATCTGCGCGGAATATAAATCCATCTTTTCTTAAATTTTCAAAAATCTCAGAAAGATCCCCTGCTGTAACCTCATTTAATGTTTTTTTCTTATCACCCATCGTTTGTTTATTGTTTTTTTCAATTAATCCACACCGATTTAGAA
Organism: Sphingobacterium sp. MAE; assembly: GCF_056711605.1. Classification (NCBI taxonomy): domain Bacteria; kingdom Pseudomonadati; phylum Bacteroidota; class Sphingobacteriia; order Sphingobacteriales; family Sphingobacteriaceae; genus Sphingobacterium; species Sphingobacterium sp. MAE. The sequence goes on from NZ_CM160044.1 coordinate 4,069,453, forward strand.
AAGAGATTTAGGCGGAGCGTTCGAAAAAGAACTTCAGATCCGTGTATGTGGATTTGAAGAGATACCTCAAAAAGAAAAGGGAAGCTACGATGTGGTTACCAGCAATATTCCATTTGGTGATACTACAGTATTTGACCTTTCCTATTCTAGGGGAAAGATCTTGCAAGAGCGAAAGCTGTCCGCAGTGTTCACAACTATTTTTTTTCAAAGGGAACGGACATGCTCCGTAAAGGCGGTGCTCTGGCTTTCATAACTTCTCCGGGTGTTGCTCAAATGCCTCCATTTAGTATGAGTTTTACAAAATTGTAAAGTTTACGAAAGCTCTGTATTAATTTAAAAAATAACACGGTTTAATATAATTACCACAACAATATTTACTAAATTTATCACATCTGTTTTTAATAAAAATAACACAGCAGTGTTTAATAAATTTATAAGGTTATGGCAACACCACGTGAAAGATTTGTAGAAGCCCTAAAATTCTTGCAAGAACTACAGGAAAAGGGGATTGTAGGCATTCATACCGATGATATGCCGAACCGGAAATACCGTGAGATACTTTCCAAAAATGGTTTTATACGAGAGGTAGCTAAAGGATGGTATATCACCACTAGTCCGGAGGAAAAGGATGGTGAGACAACAGCCTGGTATAGCTCTTATTGGAATTTTGTTGCTGTATTTCTAGAAAGAAAGTATGGTGATAATTGGTGCCTGTCTGCCGATCAATCACTATTGCTACATGCGGCCAATCAGTCGGTACCACAGCAATTGCTTGTTCGTTCGCCACAAGGAAACAACAATCCTACGCCGTTGCCACATAATACTTCATTGTTCAATATGCGTGGAGAACTGCCATCTGCAGATCAGCTTATGGTAACTCCAAACGGTATCCGGATGTACAATCTACAGTCGGCATTAATATACAGTTCTGCCAGCACCTATACCCGTAATGCTATTGATGCACGTACAGTATTGTCGCTGATACGCGATGCTTCGGAGCTTTTACCAGTACTTCTAGAGAACGGACATACTACTTTAGCCGGACGCCTTGCCGGCGCTTTCCGTAATATTGACAGGGACAAGATAGCCGATCAAATTATAGACACTTTTAAGCAGGCAGACTATGATATCCGTGAAGAAGACCCTTTTGAAAGCAAACTGGACCTAAAGTTGTCCACCCGTGAACGGTCACCCTACGCAAACCGTATACGCCTGATGTGGACACAAATGCGTGAAGTTGTGATCAAAAACTTTCCTGCTTCACCCGGCATTCCAGCCAATCATGATTTGTATATTAAAAATATAGACGATATATATTTGACAGATGCTTACCACTCACTATCCATTGAGCGTTACCGAGTAACGCCCGAGCTTATTGCTAAGGTAAGTTCAGGCGAATGGAATGCCAAAGAAAATGAGGAAGACCGAAAGCAACGTGATGCGATGGCCGCCAGGGGCTATTATCAAGCTTTCCTGTCTGTAAAAGAAAGTATAAGAGCTGTTTTACAAGGGAAAAATGCCGGTATACAAGCAGATATGGATCATTCAAAATGGTATAGAGAGCTGTTTGACCCAAGCGTAACTGCTGGAATACTGAAAGCATCAGATCTTGCCGGTTATCGTAACCATCAGGTATATATAGGTAATTCCAAGCATGTTCCACTTAGCGTAGACGCTATGAGAGATGCTATGCCTATATTGTTTGAAATGCTCGAAGAACAACCAGAAGCTTCTGTTAGGGCTGTTTTAGGACATTTTATATTTGTATTCATTCACCCTTACATGGACGGTAACGGACGTATAGGAAGGTTCTTAATGAATGCCATGTTGGCTTCTGGAGGTTATCCTTGGACAGTGATACCCGTGGAAAGAAGAGATGAATATATGCAAGCGCTTGAAAAAGCAAGCGTAGATCAGGATATTGCTCCTTTTGCTGCTTTTGTTGGTTATCTGGTTAATGAGGGAATGAAAGGAAAAGCTGTAGCTGAATTGCCGGCATAACCTTTAATCCATCGAAGTTAAATAATCATGTTGAAAGCAAAAAGGATTGACAATCCCGCCAATCCTTTTTGCTTTGTAACTCTGTACCAAATGCTGTAAATCCGGATCATTCTTAATACGTTCCAGTTCACTTTCAATGACATCGACAATATCCAATTTAATTTGCCTGTAGTTAGCTTCAATTTCCTGTTTCATCTTATCTTCTCCGTGGCTATCTACAAAGGATAAAATTTCGGGTATCTTTTTGTAGGCTTTGGCTTCAGCAGCAACCTTATCATTGTCCACCACAATTTCTGCATGGAAAATCTTTTTATCTATTCGTTCATCGAAATTATCAGATACAGATACCACAAATATGCCCTGTATCAATGTAGAGATTTTAGCAGCAGGTATCAGACCTTTAATTAAAGGGAATTTTTATAGAAAGCCTTGTAATAGCAATAAAAAGGGATTAAAATGAAAAATGGCACCATTTGTCTTCCAATGGCACCATTTGTCGTTTTAGTCGGGGTGGCAGGATTCGAACCTACGACCTCCACATCCCAAATGTGGCGCGATACCGGGCTACGCTACACCCCGAAAAAGTATCACCTTTTTAACAAAGGCAAAGATAATATTTTCACTCATTTTTTGCAAGTAAAATGCTCCTAAATAAATTCATCATATAATCGGCTAAAAAAACGCCCCACCCTGTAAAATTATTACAGGTGTGGAGCGTTTTATTATTGTTTACTGTACGAACATGATTTCACAAAATAAACTTAACCAAGTTATTATCACTAAAAACAGAGCTATTTGATATTGAGGGTAAATACAAAAGTTGCTTGAACTGTCTTTGTTCCATTATAATTATACACCATGGCTTGCTTGAAAGTATATTTTTGTCCAGCGGTCAAAGCCCCTGGATACTGTCCTATTGAAAATCCGATTGTACCTGCATTAAATTCGGAAAAGAATGCTGAAGCAGCTCCCCATTGGGTTACATTACCTTTCTCAGTAAACCAATGACCGTAGCCCGTGGCCGTATTATTTGGATTTAAACTTCCATTCGACTCCACAGCGTAAAATTTTATTTTTCCACTGGTCATCAAATCCGCTAGATCTGCTGAAGATATAGCAAAAGCCTCACCGAGTTGAGTTGCATTAACGTTTACTTTTGTACCGGAGTATAAGGCCGCATCAGCAGCAAAGCTAACATCATAATTAAAAGTAATATCTTTCGGCTGACTAATCACATCATTATATCCTATTGCAGTTGTATTGGTAAATTTGACCTCATAGGGCCACTGCTCATCATTGGTATCTACATCATCCCAAGCATGTGGCTCGTAAACTGTTGGGGCACCTGTAACGACAAACCACAAGTTAGAACAATTTACAGGAACAGTAAACGACACCTCATTATCAGCACCCTGTGCCATCTCACCATACACCCGAGTACCATCTTTGAGTAAAGCAACATAACCATATCTCCAGCCCGCACGAGTAGGATCTACGGTATTAAATCCTGGGACGTTGGTCAATCCTTTAAAAGATGTCGTCACCTTAGTGCCGGCAACTGGTAGATCCAAAGGAATCACATTGTAACCGGTTGTACCTGGACAACGATCATAAGTAACGCGAAGACTTCCATTGGACTGTCTTGTAAATTTTGTAGTCAGTTTACCAATATAATTTTTCCCATACTCCCTGATACTATTTAGATCCCAGGTCACAAAACGGGTAGCAGCTTCATAAATTTCACTATTGAACTGATTCACGTTAATACCTGTTATACGCATATAGGCCTGAACCGGATCTTCTGGTTTTAAAGCCTCGCGCCAAATCCGACCAATCATATCTATTCCATGCTTATTAGCCCAATACCAATGGATAAAATAGCTAGCATAACGATACTTTTCATGATGAATATGACGATAATAGTTTTCGGTATAGACCGTAAAATCATGTCCTGAAAAAGCCTGATCTGGATAGGTTTGATAAGCCTGCCATTGTGCCGTCTGCTCCCAAAATCCGTTACCATTTTTGCCACCAAAGCCATATCGAAAACCATGTCCTCCTTTCAGATCTGCAAACACCTGATATTGAAAACTATGGCCAATTTCATGTGCAATAACAGCCCCCACTGGTTTACAGGTCGCTGGATTGATCCATAATGCGCCAATTGTATCGTCATAACCACCTCCATAAGCCATCCAATCGGTCGTATAATGAACAAAAATCATCATCTTATACTTATCTAGATTAGACCGATTCATTTTACGTTCGGCAAATTTTAGGGTTGTGATATTCAATTGGTAAAACTGTTCAGCTTTGGCAAGAAGATCATCTATATCGACCCGATACGCTTCGGGAACAGCACTGGCATTCGGATCATTTTTCCCATAGCTTGCCCCCCAAAAGACGATAAAATGCTCCGACTGACGACTTCGCGCATACGCCCATTTACTATCCTTATTGTTATAATCCATGCCGGCAAACTCCTTCGGTTTATAGATCTTCAACGAATCATTATTGTCAACAGAAGGCTCCGTAGGTTGGATAGGCAATTCTTCATTGAGGTTATTCATCTTTTTGCTACACCCCTGCGAAATCAGCAAAAAAGAAACAATAAACAGCATCAAGATTTTATATAATATACTTTTCATAATTTGTGCTATTAATAAATTAGAGATCAACTATGCGTCACCGTTAAAAACCTGAACCGAACAATGTAAGTACCACTTCTATAAAATTTGATAGTGGATACTGGGTTAAGGTTACGCCCCAGACTAGTGGCAGTACCAATCACTCGATAATAAGAAATTGGGTCTCCAGACCAATATTCTGAACCAACGTAAGTACCATTCATAATGGGGTACACTAGACCCGAAACGTCTGGGTAACGATATACCAAGGCTGTATCGCTGACTTGTTCGGGATAATAAGGAGACCAATTTTTGAAGGTTGGTCTGTCACCACGTTTAATGACCTCTCCTTTTTTTGGATTAAAAGGTTTCCCATTTTTATCTTCCCATATGTACACAATCTTATTTTCCCCTTCAGGTTGATGTTCAATAGTTATTTCATAATCTGTATAAGGTAAGAAGTTGGCTTCCGCACCATAATCCGAACTCGTACAAGATTTAAAAAATACCGAGTCTTTTTTTGCTCCTATGACATTAAAATCGAGGATATTTTTAAATGTTCTACTTCCTGCAATATTACTTACCTCCACATCAATGCTGTATTGTCCAGGTTTAACAAATTGTGTGGCTGGCGAAAAACCAACCCTTCCCCCAATGGTATTGAGTGTCATCGCTGCATATTTGGCTTTACCAATCTTGGCGTTCAGTTGATCGAGCGTGGTATCTCGCCACGTGATTTCTGACAAATAAGTAGAAATCTCATGTTCTTTAAAAAATTCGGTTGTCAATTCGCCTGTTTCTTTATTTCTTACGTTCAGTAAATTAACTGTCAAGGGAGTTGTACTTCCATTTGCGATCAAAGACTGTGTATACACAACCATCCCTTGGTTCACCTGTAAATTAGCCACATTGTAGCGCATATTTTCACTCAAATAACCAATTTGATCGCTCTTGCAAGCTTGAAACACCAAAATGGATAAACTGGCTATGCCTAGTATAAAACTTCGTTTTTTCATAATTTATTTGATCTTAATGTGGAAAACAAAAACAGCTTTCAGGTCGCCTTTTGATTTCGATTTATACACGAGCGCTTGTTTTATGGTATAGGTTGTACCCACGGCAGCTTGTCCTGGATATTGCAGGATATTAAAGGTCATGACACCTGTTGCAGCCGTAGTAGCCAACTCCGAGACCACTCGTGCATCCGTACCCCAAAAGCAGGTTTGACCTTTTGAATCAAACCAATTTCCCGGTGCATTCGCGGTACTATTCGGATTTAATGTACCATTGGGTTCAACAGCATAGTAAGTGATATCTTTGCCCACAAGTGATGAAATCTGATTCGCTTGAATCCCGTAAAAACGGGCCAGACGCGGCAATAACAGATCCACGGCAGTTCCTGTATAACTGACTGCATCATATTTGATAGTCAAATCATAATCAAACGTAATTTCAGCCTCATTTTCCACAATCTTGGGACCTGTAAGTAGACGTGGCACAAAATCACCAATAAAAGTGTGGGTATTAGCCAATACGTTGAGCATGGTACCGGAGGATGTCCTGATACCTGTGGTCTGACAGCGTACACGCACATCTGACTGATCATCTTCTTTGACCGTGACGGTACCATCAGGTCCAATCTGATCTGCCTCGCCCCGTACTTTAACGTAGTACAAGTAATAGACAGGCTGCGAAGACCAGGCAGCTTTGCCTTGCTTTTGTTTATGATAAACAAAACCATTAAAATTACCCGAATTACTAATCCCCTTGTAACTCGTCGTTGCTGTCTCAAGATTATAGGCTGCATCATTATAGATGTAAGCTCGGACTGAATCAACAGGAATTTCATTTAAAAATTGGGTAAAAGAATATTGTGCATTTTCATCCACAAACTTCACAGAGTCTGCCTTTTGTTTGTAATACCGATTGACAGAATAATCCGACGGTGCCCAAAATGTTTTCGCCTGGTTAATCTCATCTTTCATTTTAAAATGGTCAATAACCAAAAGCAAGGTGTCAAACATCCCGTTGGGATGTGCTGCGAGGTAGTCATAAGTAGACAAATTCACTTCAGCTACATGGATCCCGTCATCCGTAAGGTACGCTGCCTTCTTACAGGCGACCATGGTCAGGCCAAAGAACAGCAGTAGGGCTAATTGATATAAGGTTTTCATTTATTTCAAGTTTTGATAGTGGATTACATATTTACCATTCCCCAGAATGGCGTCTGATTAAGCATAGGATTAGCGTCTAACAAGCTTTGATCAAAGGGCCAAAAATATTTTTTTGCATTAAATTGCGATTGGTTCATTTTGCCTTCTGGAAATTTAAACACACCAAAATGCTTATATAGTCGCACCAAATCGTAATAGCGGTGCCCTTCTAAAAATAGTTCGCGTGCACGCTCATTAAAGATCGCCTGAATTAGTGGTTCGTCCTTGTCGTAAGCAGACAATCCTGCTTGTGTACGGATTTCATTCAAGATGGTCTCCGCAGCACCATTATTACCGATGGCCGCCATAGCCTCGGCCAGCAATAATTTGATATCCGAATACCGAAAGATCACCATGTTATTTTTAAATACGGCATTAGCATTGGAAGTGGTACTGGAATATCTGACGTTTGCATATTTGGTACAAAGCGCGTAGTTGCTATTATATTCCACATCAAATACACTTTTAAAACGCTTGTCTTTGGTGTCTTTGAATAGATTTTTAATATAATCCTGACTGATTCTAAAGAATGGATCGGTCAGGATACGATAGTAAGGTCCTGCCAAGGTGTAATAACCTATTCCGTTCCTCGAACCCTCATTTACTCCATTTTGTGAGATTTCAAAAATTCCTTCATTAGATTTCCCCTGATAAATGCTCCGGTACCCGATGCTGTCTCTACCCACAAAAGAATAGAGACCACTTTCCAATACGGATTCTGCAGCTTGGATACAGTCGGGATATTCTCCTCTCCAGGCACTTAGATGTGCCTGCAGTGCAAGCGCAGCTCCCATACTGCCACGTACCGCAAAATCATTCTTATCAATATTCTCCCATTTAAGCAAGGTCAAAGCCTTGGTCAGATCTGCTTGGCTCTGGTCCAACACGTCACTTTCTCGACTCACGGCAAGGTTGACTGCATTGATTGGCGCCACGGACTCTGTTATAATAGGGACAGTTCCCCATACTCTTGCCATATAGAAATAAGCAAATGCGCGCATAAAATACGCTTCACCGATATAATAATCACGTACTGATAAGTCATCAAACAAGCTTTCATCCATCTCAGGGAGTTTCTGGATCACTCGGTTAGCCTGATCGATCACCTGATAGAATATGTCATAACGACGTAGTGGATACATAGGCCTAAAGGATTCACCCGCTGGCACAGGCGTATTCAGCTGCATATTGATAATCGGAGCAAAATCCTGATCCGAAGAAGAGGTAAATTCGTCAGTCAATAGATCACCATACGCATAAAAGGCTGTTCCACTCGCCTGATTTAGTGCCTTACGCAAAAGTGCATATATTGATGCCGTTGCATCGTTGGCATCGGCCTGCGTCTTCCAAAAGTTTTCATCTGTAGCAGAGCTGACAGGCTCAATATCCAAAAACTTAGAGCAACTGGATGCCACATACAACAGTGAAGTCAGCATCAAAAACAATATTTTTCTTTTCATCTGTAAATAATTTTATTTCCATCGGTCAGACGGAGTTGACTACGATTAAAACGTTACATCTAAACCTATCGTCCATTTTTTTGGGATCGGATAGCCATTACCTGTTGAATAACCATTGGCTTGTACAGCTTCAGGATCAGGTACTGAGGACCACGACTTAATTGCCACATTATCGACCACGCCATAGATGCGGAGCATTTTCAATTTAAGTTTCTGGATCATTGCCTGTGGAAACGTATAGCTCAGTTGTATATTTTTCAAACGCACAAAGCTGGCATTTTCTACAAAAGTACTGTTGGCTATATGCCAGTTGTCCACCGTGTTGCGAAACAAATTCGGAAACTTGGTCTGGTCACCCTCTTTCATCCAAAAATCACTAGATTTGAAATCCCCAGCAATCGCAGAATTAGTTCCCCATGTATTATATAAAGACGAAGATCCTGCATCCTGCAACTTATCGGATAAATAACCATTCCATAAAGAACGTCCAACAACAAAACTTATCAGCGTAGATAGGCTAAAGTTTTTATAAGAAAACTGGTTAATAAATCCACCCACAAGATCAGGATTGGGATTTCCCATGTCAATCTTATCGTTATAATCAATCACATAGTCACCGTTGACATCCCTACGTCTAGGGTCTCCAGATTGATAAGGAACACTTTGATTGAAATGATAAATTCTTCTTCCGGTCAGGGGATCTATAGGTACCTCAGCATTAGTCGCATATACTCCATCGACATCCCAGACCTTGAACGGAAAAATAGGCTGGCCAACATTCAATGCACGTTGCATCCAGGGTGGGCCCACCTGTATTTCCTTTCCACCATCAGGCAAGCTGGTCACGTAATTTTTGTTATAGGCAATATTGAAGTTTGTAGTCCACTGGAATGCCGATCCAGGTGCCATATTGCGGGATACAAGCGTTAGTTCGACACCACTGTTTCTGACACTAATAAAATTGTTCGAGATACTACTATAGCCTGATGTAATCGGCATCATCAGGTCATAGACCAGATCCTTTGAGTCACGTATATAAAAATCAGATGTCACGGTCAGCCGATCGTGCAATAGATTCATGTCAAAACCAATGTTTAGCTGTGGTGACCGTTCCCATTTAATAGTAGCAGACGTCGCTGGTGAACCGTAGTTGGGATAGGTGGTTCGCACACCATTATAAGACAATAACGAACCTTCGATACCATTGTCCAGTACCGAACCATTGTAGGAGGCATCAAATGTCAACGTATTATAACGTGCATATACCGATCCTGGATCGCGCCCAGTCAACCCATAACTACCTCGCAATTTAAAAAATGACACCACATTTTTTACTTCCTGAAAAAATGGCTCTTCCGAAAGTACCCATCCTGCCGAGATCGAAGGAAAAATACCCCACCGATTGTCCTTACTGTAGCGTGAGGAAGCATCCATACGGTAACTTGCCGAAACCAAGTATTTATCCTTATAGTCATATCCAAAGCGCCCGAAAAATGATACCCTTGATCGTTCACTGATGGATGTTACAGCATAAAGATCGGATCCTGGAGGAATTCCGGTAACTGTCTTCACATAATCCCCATTATCACTATATCCATACATATAATTATTGTTGGAGGTATTACGCTCGATACCAGTCCCTAAAACTGCACTTAGGTTATGAATATTCCGAATACTTTTGATGTAGTTGAAATAAGTCTCCCACTCCCATCGTTTATTTTGATTAACCCAATTTTGAGCAAAGTTGCGGTTTCCCGTCAGAAGTTTGGGACGAAAAAGATCGCGTGTATTGTTATTTACGTTGAATGAAAATTGAGACCGCAAAGTAAGCCCATTGATCAGAAATTTTTTAAGTGTAGCCGCAAAGTTACCATTCAGGCTGAAGGAGTTGTCGCGATCCATCATTCCATCATAACGACCAGTATAAATCCGTTCTTCAACATCGGTAATTTCATATAAAGAAGAAGGAAATCCCCAAGTACTGAACGGGTATTTCTGATCATCGCCAGAACCGTGTTTAGCTTTTGTAAAACCTGCAAATAAATTGGTCTCAAATTGGAAGTTATCTGTCGGATTGGCCTGTAACATCAAGCGAGGAGTTAAGTTCTCATTTTCAAATCCCATCATCACCCCTTGCTCATAATACCGTTGTGCAGAGAAACGGTACATAAATTTCTCCATGGTCGCGCCAATGCTCATATTCACATTATTGATATTGGCAGACTGCAGAAAAAGTCCCTGCCAATCGACATTATTATTAAAGGAAGGATTCAAACTATCGGTCAACATCTGGCTAATCGATCCGTTGTTGAACCAGTCATACGCTCCTCCATTATACAGTAAGTTCATCTTCATTCTTCTTTCCGCAGCTCCTACGGTAATCGGTTTCATCGCCGGGCGATTTGAAACGCCGTTGTATGCAGAGATACGTATCTCAGGCTTACCATGCGCTGGACGTTTGGTTTTAATGATGATGACTCCATTTGCAGCACGTGCACCATAGATGGCCGAAGCAGATGCATCTTTTAATATATCGACCGACTCAATATCGTTGGGGTTTATAGCCTGCAAAGGACTTGTATTACCATATGCTGCTTGAATATCACTAACATCGTAGATGATATTATCAATCACATATAAAGGTGCCTGCAAGACATTATCCGCCAATCCCAAGTTACTCGTTCCGCGTATATTAACGATGTTATTGGTCCCTGGCTCGCCCGATGTGCTCAATACCGTCAATCCAGCTACACGCCCCTGTAACATAGCGTCAAAAGTTGCATAAGGAGTATTTTCAAAATCTTTACCTTTTACCGTAGCGATCGCTCCGGTTGTCTTTCGACGCTGCACATCCTGATACCCCATCACAACTACTTCATCTAGCCCAGTACCATCTTCTTGCATCGTGATCCGCAGCGTATTTTCACCAGCACTTAGTAGCTTCTCCTGCTTAAGATAGCCAACATAGCTAAATACCAAGGTCGGATTTGCCGATTTGAGCTTCATGGAAAACTTACCATCAGCATCAGATTTGGAGGCATTTCCCATTCCTTTTTCCACAATACTCAGATCAGACAAAGGTTTTCCCTTTTCATCTTTAACGATTCCAGTTATCGTTCTTTGTTGTTGCGCATTGAGCTGCTGGCACAATAATAGCAACAATACTAAAATACCAAATAGGTTTTTTTTTGGTGGATTTTCATACATATTCATAATTTATTAAACAGGTGTAATTCAGCTCTTCATAGGTTCAGTCACTTCATCTATTTTGCACGGACAGCACGATATAAATACCAATCTATCAGGCCGATTATAGTATTTCTTAAATTGATTAGTTGTACTCTGATAGACCAAAATTAGTGTTTGGACAGACAGTATTTCCATCGAATTTTACCAACTCATGCTCATATTTTAACAGAAATAGGAGAAAGTGTTGGTATTGATACTTTTTTATCAGAAAGCTGGGGGGGGATAATCATTGCTCTTAGGGGTGGACAGTATAACAGCGGAAAAAGGGTAACGATGCTGCTGGAACGATCATCTAAATATTAAAAAAAACATATAGGCATTCTCAGGAGCTTTCCTGGATATTCAGCACAACCACGGACAAGAAGCACAGATTTATCCGATTATCACGATGGATCAAAAAAGTAGAAAAGGCAGGCTTTAAATCCTTAACGCTTTGGCAAGCACAATACCATTACACCACAAGAACATACGGAACTACTTCGACAACAAAATCGGACATGCATCTGTTGAATCTTTCCATGCAAGAATAAAAAATCTCAAGAAGCCTATTTATAGAAGGGGGTGACATGAAGTATTGATGTTCAGAATTACTAGATTATTTGCTTGGTCAACAGCTTTTGAAACTGCCCCAAAACAATTAAGTTTGTCCGAAAAATGTCTAAAAAAGAAAAAGCCACTGATAATCAGTGGCTTTTGTCGGGGTGGCAGGATTCGAACCTACGACCTCCTCGTCCCAAACGAGGCGCGATACCGGGCTACGCTACACCCCGAAAAGGTATCACCTTTTTTTATTGTGATGCAAATATACAGCGATTTTTCAATGTATCAACACTATTTTTCACTTCCCTCATTAAAGAGCTGATTTATTGAGAAATAAAATATCATATCCACATTTAATAAAATGTGGAAAGATCAAAATCAGGATGTGCAAAACTTTTTATCATATATCCAAGCCTAGGGGTCTAAATATTAAAAGGGTTTTTCTATCTTTGCAACAAACTAAGGCAGCTTACATCTTTTTGAAAAAAGTATTTCTTAAAGTAAAAAAAAGCTGTAATATTGCATTCCGATTTTTACAGGCTAATAATCGTATTTAATTACTCAAAATCATGGATTTAGTAAAATTTGTAGAAGAACAAGCGGTAATCAAAAATGAAGTTCCCGCATTTAAAGCAGGAGACACCATAAGCGTTCATTATAAAATTCGCGAGGGAAATAAAGAGCGTATCCAAATTTACCAAGGTGTGGTTATCCAATTGAACAGCGAAGGTGTTAATTCAACTTTCACTGTACGCAAAATTTCAAATGGCATTGGTGTGGAACGTATCTTCCCTATAAATTCGCCAAACATTGAAAAAATTGTAGTAAACAGCTACGGTAAAGTACGTCGCGCTAAATTATTTTATTTACGTGGTCTTACTGGTAAAGCTGCTCGTATTAAATCTAAAAGAATCTAATCACGACTACGCAAGTATAAAAAAAGGCATTGGAATTAATTCAAATGCCTTTTTTTATTTTCTTCCCTTCCTACTTTTACATCGTAACACCTGAGGTTCTAGCTTCTCCTATTTCAACTCAATCTAAGACATTTTTGGTTAAAAAACATGATCAGGTATCATTCGACCACTGGTCTACCTATTTTTTTGGATGGTATAACCCGCTGTCTCAACCCCAATCAATTCAAGCTCTAAACTACCGCAGCTCATTAAATATGAGCAACATTTTCTTTACATGTCAAAAATCATTTTCATGCTAAATCTTTTTAGTTTATCTTATGGGCAGAAAAGTATATTATGAACAAATCTATTTTCAGTCTCCTATTCTTATGCTGTTTTTATAACAGTTATGCTCAAAACGCTATTCAAGATTTTTTAGCGTTACAATCTATTCCGAAAACTTATGCAGTCCTCAAAACGACCGAATCTCTAACAATTGATGGTAAAGACGATGAAAAAAGTTGGACAAAAGCAAAGACCATCAACAATTTTGAAGATATACAAGGCGGTGACTTTAAAAAACCTTCCTATAAAACCGAAGTAAAAATGCTTTGGGACTCCACTTATCTATATGTGTATGCAAAATTATATGAGCCACATATCTGGGGAGATATTGATCAGCACGACGAGATTATTTATCTCAACAATGACTTTGAAATATTTTTAAAACCAAACCTTCAACAGGCGGAATATTATGAAATAGAAGTCAATCCCCTAAATACGATCTTTGATCTGATGCTACCAAAACCTTATCGCTTCGGCGGACAAGCCATCACACACTGGGACGTAAAAAACCTAAAATCAGCCGTACATATCCATGGCTCGCTCAACAATCCACACGATATCGATTCTTTCTGGTCCGTTGAATTTGCCATTCCACATCAGTCACTCTACGCCTTCGGAAACTCTCCGATGCCAAAAAAAGATGATTATTGGTTATGCAACTTTTCGCGCGTGCAGTGGCAACATGACATCAACAATAACCGTTATAGTCGAAAAAAAGAAAACAATAAAATCCTTCCAGAAGACAATTGGGTATGGTCACCCATCGGTTTAATTAATATGCACTATCCTGAGAGATGGGGATATCTACAATTTGTAGAACAATCTCAAGAGCAAGAACCAGCACTTCCAGATAGTTACGCTGTCACCAAATTAGCTTGGAATATCCATTATTTACAACAATTGTTTAAAAAAGAAAATCGTCGCTATAGTGATCAATTGACTACACTTTCGCTGTATAATCAATACCTATTACCTGCTTTAAAAGATTTTCAAGTCACTTTGGATATAAATAAAGATAAGCAGAGCTATAGTATGAAAATTATGGACAAACATTCAAAAAAAATTCAGGTATCCTTAGATAGCCGAGGTAATTTTGATCTTTACTAGTATACTTTAGAAATACGAAAGTGTACCTTCAACGGTTCAAGGGTGTCCCAATCCTAAAAAATATGCTGTTCATACCTTATTAGTTTGAGCCGAATACTCGTATCGGCTCAAATACATCGTGTTTAAAAGGCTGTTAGGCCCATTTGTAAGAACAAAAATAACACCTGAAAATAAACTAATATTACTATTTTTACGGCAACAATGTATAAGAATATATCTTTTTTTCCAAATCTAAATGCGTTCCGTTTTTTTGCAGCACTGCTTGTCATCTTTCACCATGGAGAAGTGATTCGTGCAAAAAATGATTTCATTAGCTATGAACATTTCAGTTTTTTTCAAAATGGAACCACAGCTGTCAAATTTTTCTTCGTATTGAGTGGTTTCTTGATCAGTTATTTGTTGCTAAAAGAAAAAGATCATAAAAACACGATATCTATTAAAAATTTCTACCTCAAAAGAGTGATCCGCATTTGGCCCTTATATTTTTTATTGGTTGTCATAGGCATCGTTATCTTTCCCTTTCTATTTCAGTTCTTACATATCAACTATGCATTCCCCTATACCCTAGGACAAGTTTGGTTGTTGTTTATTCTATTTTTACCCAGTCTCGTTACCTTTAAATATGGTTCGCACCTATTGGAACCTCTATGGTCCATCGGTGTTGAAGAATGGTTTTATATGATATGGGCTCCCTTATTTAAATGGATCAATAATAAGCTCGCTTTAATTATAAGCGTATTTCTAATCAAGATCCTATTATTGGTTCTTTGTTTCAACAACATCATTACCGACCCATTAATCATACACCTCATTAAAACTTTTGCCTTCGAATCTATGGCAATAGGGGCTCTTGGGGCTTATTTCTTATACCGTACGACCCTAAACTTGCAAGCATGGTATCAAAAGTATGCCCTGGTCAATTATCTTTTATTTGCCTTGCTTTTTGTATATTTCTTTTTCAGAAATACCTGTACGGCATTAATTGGATACGATATTTTTGAGCATTGGGTCTTTTCTTATATCATTCTTAATGCCCTCTTTCTTCACCTTATCCTATATATTGGAGTAAAATTAAACACAACATCTTTATTTAGCAGTCGATTTCTAGATTATGGTGGGAAAATATCCTATGGGATCTACATGTATCATATGATCGTGATATTTGCCGTTATTCACTTAGGAAAAAAGTACCTATTGGCACTCGATTCACAACTCAGCTTCCTAATTTTCTATGTTTTGGTGATAACAGGAACCTTTCTTACAGCACATCTATCGAAAAAATATTTCGAGGACTTTTTCATGAAATTCAGATCAAAATTAAACTAGAAGAAAGTATAAATCCAACAGTGGCATGATAAGAAAAAGTAATTTTTAAAAATTAAAGACAAAAAAAACGTTGTCTTCCACAAATATTCTTATCTTTGTATCCCGTACATAAAGCAGATATTTAGGCCATTTTAGGCCTTATATTTTGAAATCCATTATTGATATGACTAAATATATTTTTGTTACGGGCGGCGTTACTTCGTCGTTAGGGAAGGGTATTATTGCATCCTCTCTTGCTAAACTTCTCCAAGCACGTGGCTACAAGGTTACGATTCAAAAATTTGACCCTTACATTAACATTGATCCAGGAACATTAAATCCATATGAACATGGTGAGTGTTACGTAACGGAAGATGGTGCTGAAACAGATCTTGATTTAGGTTATTACGAACGCTTCTTAAATGTCCCTACCTCACAAGCCAATAACGTGACTACAGGACGTATTTATCAATCTGTAATCCAAAAAGAACGTGCAGGTGAATATTTAGGAAAAACAGTACAAGTTGTTCCCCATATTACAGATGAGATCAAAAACCGCATGCGTTTATTGGGTGAAACAGGAAATTACGATATTGTTATTACAGAATTAGGTGGTACTGTAGGGGATATCGAATCTTTACCATTCATCGAGGCTGTTCGTCAGTTGAGATGGGAATTGGGCACACATGATTCTGTTGTTATACACTTAACATTAGTACCCTACTTAGCTGCAGCCGGTGAGTTAAAAACAAAACCAACACAACACTCCGTTAAAACATTATTAGAATACGGTATCCAACCCGATATTTTAGTGTGTCGTACAGAACATAAATTGACACAAGAGATTCGCAAAAAATTAGCTTTGTTTTGCAATGTCAACATCAATGCTGTCGTTGAATCTATTGATGCACCAACTATTTATGACGTTCCTTTAAATATGTTGAAAGAGCAATTGGACAAGACCGTTCTTGCTAAATTGAAACTTTCGAACAAAAATGAACCTGATTTAGATAGCTGGAAGGCTTTCTTAGGTAAATTAAAAAATCCGACAAATGAAGTAAACATCGGTTTGGTGGGTAAATATGTGGAGTTACCAGACGCATACAAATCTATCGTTGAAAGTTTTATTCACGCAGGTGCATCCAATGAATGTAAAGTAAAATTAAAATACATTGCAGCAGAAAGTGTGAATGATGAGAATGTTCAGGATAAATTAAAAGAAATGGATGGTGTACTCGTTGCTCCAGGTTTTGGAGAACGTGGATTAGAAGGAAAATTAGCGGCTATCAAATATATTCGTGAAAACAATATTCCTTTCTTCGGTATATGTCTAGGTATGCAATGTTCAGTTATTGAATTTGGTCGTAATGTATTGGGTTTAAAAGATGCAAATAGCACAGAAATGAATCCAGATACACCACATCCAGTAATCAATTTGATGGAAGATCAAAAAAATATCACCAACATGGGCGGTACCATGCGCTTGGGTGCTTATGACTGTGATATCAAAAAAGGAACAAAAGCATATGCCATTTATGGCAAAACAAGAATTTCAGAGCGCCACCGTCACCGTTATGAATTCAATAATGACTATTTGGAGCAATATGAGGCAGCAGGTATGATTACTTCAGGTATCAATCCAACTTCAGGTTTAGTGGAGATTGTAGAGCTGAAAAACCATCCTTTTTTCGTGGCAGGACAATTTCATCCAGAATTAAAGTCAACTGTTGCAAATCCTCACCCACTTTTTGTTAGCTTTGTAGCCGCTGCTTTGTCAAATAAGAAAAATAAGATACAAAAGCAGGAAACAATTAAGTAAGTTTAATTTAAAAAAATGGATAGAAATACCCTTATTGGTTTACTTCTGATGTTCGGAATCATAGCCGGTTCATTTTATTTGATGAAACCGTCCGAAGTAGAAATAAAGAAAGAACAAGTTCTACAAGATTCGTTAGCACGCGTTAAAAAAGGTTTAGCGCCTTTGGCAGACTCGACAAAAGCGAATACACAACAACTAGCAGCACAAGCGGCCAAACCTCTTGATTCTGCAGCATTGAAACTTCCTTTTGGAGCAACAAAAGTTGGAACTGAAAAAATCATTACCGTAGAAAATGATAAAATCATCGCCAAAATAAGTTCGAAAGGTGGTCGTGTAAAATCTGTACAACTCAAAGGTGAAACAAATTTTAATGGCAAGCCATTAGTATTATTCGAAGGTGACCACAATAGATTTGGATTAAAATTCAATGTCGCTGGTGAGAACATCAATACCAATGATTTATTTTTCACATCAGAAGATGCTGATGTAAAAGTTTCAGGTGAAGATTCAAAATCGATTAAATTACAATTGGCTTATGGAGCTGATCAGTATATTGAATATATATATACGATAAAAGGTAATGGTTACAACCTAGGTCTTGATATCAACACAAAAGGTATTCAAAACAAGATCGATCAAAAAACGATTGCTTTAGATTGGGAGACAATTTTGTTACAGAAAGAACAAAATATCGATTCTGAACGTCAAAAATCTACCATCTATTTTAAAGAAGCAGGTAATGTAGATCATTTATCAGAAGCAAAAGACGAAGAAAAAGAGCTTAAAGAAAAAGTAGAATGGATTGCATTCAAGCAACACTATTTCTCCAACATCCTTTCCAGCAAAACAGGCTTCTCTACAGCAGATGTAAATGTAAAAACGACAATCGAAGCCGACGTTGTTAAACTTTATAGCGCAACAGCACGCCTTGATTATGCAACCCAAAAAGATAATAGTTATTCGTTAAATTTCTTTTTCGGCCCTAATCAATATAAAACATTGAAAGCAGAGGGACATGATTTTCACAAGATCATCAATATGGGATGGGGACCGATGCGCTGGATCAACCAATTCATTACTGTACCTGTATTTGATTTCTTGGACAATTTCCACCTGAGCTATGGTATCGTGATCCTAGTACTGACATTATTGTTAAAACTGGTCTTATCACCATTGACATACAAATCTTACCTATCCATGGCAAAGATGCGTGTGTTGAAACCACAATTGGATGAAATCAAAGCTAAGGTCGGTGAAGACAATGCCGTATTACTACAGCAGGAGCAAATGAAATTGTATAAAACAGCTGGTGTAAATCCATTAGGAGGTTGTCTTCCATTGGTATTACAGATGCCGTTTACAATTGCCTTTTTCTACTTCTTCCCGAATTTATTCGAACTGAGAGGAGAAAGCTTCCTGTTTATGAAAGACATGTCGACATACGATACCTTATTCTCATTCTCACCAATTTTTGGCGTGAATCACGTATCTTTAATGTGTGTATTGATGACCTTAACTACACTATTGACGACTTGGTATAACAATGCAACTTCAGGTGCTACAGGACAGATGAAATATATCGGTTATATTATGCCGTTAATTTTCTTCTTCGTTTTGAATAGTTTCCCTGCAGGTTTAAACTATTACTACTTCTTGAGTGCGATCCTTACTTTCTTAACACAATTGATCATCCGTTCAATGGTTAATGATGATAAGATTTTAGCTAAATTAGAAGACAATAAAAAGAATCCTAAAGTGCAAAAAAAATCGTCATTCCAATCAAGAATGGAAGAAGCGATGCGTCAAGCACAACAAAATAAAAAATAATAGCGAACTTTATATCGCTGATTGAAAGAGGAAACCTGAATAGGTTTCCTCTTTTTTCGTATGAAATGTAGCATAAGTTCAAACCAAACGTTCTAACTATTGTTAAACAAACATATCAAAAAAGATAAAAGATGAAATTCAATCAGATTTTAATCATGGCGACGTTGATCGTGGGATTAAGCAGTTGTTCCATTTACAAGAATAATACGAATAAAGAAACATCAGCAGAGGTGATACAGCTAAAAGGAAACAAGTGGCAATTAATCGAAGTAGATGGCAAGACAGTACCCGCAAAAGTAAATGGTCGCGTTCCCTACTTACAATTTGAAGATAACAGATATGCTGCCAATGCAGGTTGTAATACGCTAGGTGGAGTAGTAAATAGCGTAGGAAAAAATAAAATTAAATTCGAACAAGGTATCTCTACCATGATGGCTTGTCCGGAATTTGATATCGAACAATCCTTATCCAAAGCTATTATTGCTGTAGATAGCTACACCATTGCTGGAGAAATATTGAGTCTGAATAAAGGTATTAAGACCTTAGCTAAATTTACACTTATCAAACCTGAAAAAGGCGAACAAGCATTAGCTGGGACTTGGGAACTGGATTATATCTCTGGACCACGTATTGCATTCCAGGGTTTATATCCAAATGAAAAACCTACGATCACATTTGATCTAAGTACAAAGAAAGTATCAGGAAATAGTAGCTGCAATAATTACAATGGTACATTTAAAACCGAAAATAATCACATTAGTTTTGGTCCATTAGCATCGACTAAAATGGCATGTGAGGGCTCTGGAGAAAGCGTTTATTTCAGCACACTAGGCAAAATAACTTCATTCGATGTCAATGGAACTACATTGACTTTGATCATGGGGGATATTGCGATGATGCGTTTTCAAAAAAAATAAAATATCAACTCAAATAAAAACAATAAACAGAAAAAAGCTCCAAGTATTTGGAGCTTTTTTTATCTCCATTATATCGTAGCACTTCAAACTAAAACAAATTTTATCGATACGATTACACTGTAAATTAGGTCGCTAAATCGTATATTTGTACATACACCATCTCTTTCATGAACATGATATGAAAAGGTTTTTTACAGAAATAGCACTATGAAATCGTCGATTAAGATTATCAACAATTACGAATACAAAAAGCTTTTTTTGCCTGATGTAACCGAGCATAATCTCTTCAATGAAAGCAAAATACAAGTCTACCGTATCGAAAATTACCTACGGAGTATTCTCATGCCCGTTATCCCATACCGTACCACCTTCAATTTTTTAATTTTTGTAACCAAAGGAACCTTGACACAACATCTCGAGTCAGGATCCTATACATTAGCAGAAAATCAGGTGATTAATGTAAAACAAGGAAATATTACCGCTACGTTAGCGATCTCTGATGACGCCGAAGGTTTTTTTATCGTTTATGAAAATGAAATCGTGACAGATATTGAATTAGGTATCAATGATATCCGATTTTTTAATTCACATCCCTTTACTCCTCTTTCAGAACATGTTTCTGTATGGATCCAAAAAATGCTTGAACTCTTAGAGGAAGAACTTTTTACCGAAGGAAAGGTCATGGAAATCTGTGTATCGATGCTACAATGTGTCTTGTTAAAAATAATTAAAACCGATTATGAAGTAAAAGCACCGATGAGTAGACAATTGGATATTGCATTTCGATTTAGAGAATTCGTACAGAAATT
This sequence comes from Sphingobacterium sp. MAE, assembly GCF_056711605.1. Classification (NCBI taxonomy): domain Bacteria; kingdom Pseudomonadati; phylum Bacteroidota; class Sphingobacteriia; order Sphingobacteriales; family Sphingobacteriaceae; genus Sphingobacterium; species Sphingobacterium sp. MAE. Next base: position 4,090,568 of record NZ_CM160044.1, read on the forward strand.
TCACACCGATCATAAGAATGTTTTATTTTATGCCAACTTATTGCACATATCGGAAAACTACCTTAACAAATGTGTGAAAGAAGCAACCAATAAACCTCCTAAACAATGGATCAATGAAATCAGTATCCTACATAGCCAGATATTACTACAGGATGCTACCAGGGATATTGCAGGCATTGCATTTGAAATGAAATATAAATCACCCTCCTACTTTACCCGTTTATTCAAGAAAGTCACCGGTTATTCACCCAGTGATTATCGAAAACATAAATTTCTATCCGATTAGTGTTTCTTTTTATAAGGAAGGTTCCAGATCAGATCAACAGCGAGATAATGAACACCAAAGTCTGCTTGACGATAGCCTTTGATTAAATCATTCATATACCCTACATCCAGGTGCAAAGGAGTATTCGGGATATCCGTCATGTAATATAAAGCCAAACGCGATTCCTTATAAGCAAATTTTGACCATTCATCTTTCGGCTCATACATTTTACTTACCGCAAACAAGCCCTCAGCACTAAACGCAAGTTCCTGTTTATTCTTATCCGAAAGCTTCAGATTCACCTGTGTTTTAAGTCTAGTTCGCAATTGAAAATTCTCCTCTGCTTTCTTAAAATCCGCAGTAAAGAATTTACGAAATTCCTGTCTAACTGTATTTTTCCATTTCCAGCGCTCACCGAATCTGAACGTATAAGCATAGCGGCCATACAAGCGAAACTCCTGCTCGACTCCTTCACCATGATAAGGAGCATCTGCATCATATACATTCTGACGACGATAGCTCAACGCATAACTATATTGCTGGTTCTTAGCAAATTTGTGATAGACCTCATGATTGAGGACAAAAATAGCTTGTTTATGAAAAGGATTGGAATCATCAGGTGTACTTTTGGTTCCTAGGCCGAGGTAAGTCAAAGCTTCTTTCGTACCGGTACTATCCAGTTGCGTTTTAAGACCAATGGCAGACCAGGAGGCCGTTTTTGCTTTTCCCAATCCAGGAGGACTAATCTGAGCATGAAGTAATAAAAATGGACTGATAACAAGGAAGAGTAAGGATAATATTTTATAAAGCGTTTTTTTCATCGATAAATAGTTTTATTTTATGAACATTGACCTGTTTTATACCCGTACAAACTGACCAATGGCGACTCCACCATTGATCAGCTTATATAGTAGCTAGCATTTGTTATTTTTATGATAATCTGCTTTTAAACGTTTCTTCAAACCGCCCCACAATCCATTTATCCAGACGTTTAACAGGTTCCATAGCCCACATAGCCACTACAAAAGGAAAAGTCAGTGTTGTCCAGCCATAGTGCACGAGCACATGATCACAATAAGTAGCAATCACGACAGCAATAAGGACATATAATCCATCCCGTACACGAGTACCGCTTAAAGCAATACCACAGAGTACAGCATTAAAGCTAAACGTTCCGTTGCTGATCATCGTTTCCGATTCATGACCATAATGAGATAGGTAAATGCTGATGATCACCGCTGCGAAAGCATAAAGTGCAGCCATCGGATTGCTCATAAATACCCCAAGGAAAAAGATCAATCCCGCAATCAGGCTTCCTTGAAAGATCACTTGCCCGAAAGCATGTCCCTCGATCAAGAAATCATCCATTTCTTGGATATCCACAAAGTGTTGTGATACGGTAGGCATAGCAAGCTGTGGAATACTCAAGATATAGAGTGAAATCCACGTTACTGCTATAAAAGGAAATGTAAAAGCAGGTAAATTTCTTTTGAGCGCAAAACCCATCATCAGAGTGGTCAACATGGAACCAACAATCAATGTCATCCAGATCCAGATATTGGCCTCAAAGTAGAAAACCAGAGCGACACCAAATAGAGAAGCATTAAAACCAAATAATCCATTATTGATATGCTCTTCATCGTATTTTAAGATTTTCGCTGTTGCGAATCCGACAATATTGGCCAATATACCAGCCGTACCCATCAAAGTCGAGTCATATAAAATAGCACCGATAAATAATATGCCTGTCCAAGCATTAGCCTGCAACATGATCTGTCCGAAACCTCTAAAAAAAGCTTTTATATAAGCTAAAACTTGATCCCTCATTTTGAGATAAATTGATAAGATAAGACTAAAATATAGCCCCATTAAAATAATTAAATAAGGAGTTCAGCATCCCACAGTTCCTGCTGGATCTCCTGAAAAATAGTAAACAACTGCTCGGCACCATAACCCAATATTCGGATCATAAACCCATCCTGCTGTAGCGCACTGATTCCAAATTCGATATCCGTAAGATGCTCATACTGCTGATGGAATTTTTCGATCCAGTCCCCAACAGCTTTCCCTGCCGTATTGAGATAAATAAATGTTCCCTGATGGGTAAAACCTTCCAATATCCCGATATCCTGTATCGGCATTTTGTCGGGTTGCAGCAGCACATTATCTTTCAATATCAGTCCGCCATCTACATAACATTGGGTCAGGTTCTGAAAATGATTATACTCAAAAACCTCTCCCGACAGTTTCCGTCCACAAGTCACGATATCACTCAAGATGAGGTGACAGTTCTTTTGCATGTGGATAATATTATGGCTGAGAAAATGAGAAGAATTTTGAGGAACAATAGGGTGTGGAACAAAAGAAAACACCGCACCTTCGCCGAGCGTCACTTCTGTTTTTTGTACCGATTTACCTTTCATATGAAAAAGACGCTGATACGCTTGAGTCTGCAATTGCAATTTAGCACCAGGATCTATCGTAATTTGGATCCGATGATCATCACCATCCAGTAACCCCGGTGATGAGCTCATAATCATCAAGTATGCCCCTTTATCCCTCTTGTATTGTCCTACCGGAACGATACGAAAAGGTTGTGTGACATAAGCATCCTTGAGATAAGACTTTCCTTCACGATGGGCGACGTTGATATTTAAAGAACAGATCATATTAACGCAATAAATTAGGTTCAGCTACATCATGCAACAATGCATATTTTTTGATCCATCCAATGATTTCATCCAATCCCGTTCCTGTTTTCAAATTCGAAAATAAAAAGGGAGCCCCCTTTCGCATCTTACGAGCATCATGCTCCATCACCTCCAGACTAGCACCAACATAAGGAGCCAAATCCATTTTATTGATCAGCAATAAATCTGAACGGGTAATCGCCGGTCCACCTTTACGGGGCATCTTTTCTCCCTCACCCACATCGATCACAAAAATGGTGATATCCGCAAGATCAGGACTATAAGTTGAGGTCAAATTATCACCGCCACTCTCGATCAAGATCAATTCAAGATCTGGAAAGCGCTCAGCAAGTTCTTCCACAGCCTCCAGATTCATGCTCGCATCCTCACGGATAGCTGTATGCGGACAACCACCCGTCTCTACTCCAATAATACGATCAGGAGACAACGTGCTGTTTTTAGCCATGTATTCGGCATCCTCCTTCGTATAGATATCATTGGTAATAACCGCTAGATTCAATTCATGTTTCAAACGTTTACATAAACACTCCAACAGTGCTGTTTTTCCAGATCCAACTGGACCACCCACACCTATCTTAACATATTTTCTATTTTCCATTTGTTCATATTTAATTAAGAAATGTAAACCCGTGTATACAACCGTTCATGCTGCATACAGCGGATATCAAATCCAACATTACAAAGACCGATCAGATCACGATCCACTTCCAGCGTTTCATCACATAAAGTCATCAGATCATCGTGCAGATAAAACAAAATATCCTGACCATCCAACTGTCCAAGAGGCACCAATTTTACAGCATTGGTCACCATCGTTATGGCGGCATTATAATAGTAGCCATGCAAGGCTTCCCGGATTGGGATGTCAAGTAAAGCTGCCAACATACCATACACCAAACAGTAATGACTATCCACTTTCTTCTGTTTAATCAATTCACCCCAAGAAATCAATATCGGTTGCTGCTGATATCGTGAAAAAATCTTATACAAGCGCACACCCAATTTCTTACTCGCTTCACGGATTTCCTTCGGACTCTTCAATGCCGTACACTCCTCATCCAAAGACCGCAACAGATCGATATCAAGATTGCGGGTAGCATCATAAGCAAGGCGCATCAAAGCCGCATCATTATACTTCAAGTTATACCACAAATTGTGTCTCACGTACGACTCCGCGGTAGCTTTATTATGCACGATCTCCTTTTGCACATAGGTTTCCAATCCATTAGAATGGGTAAATCCACCAATCGGTAACGTGGGATCTGACAAATGAAGAAGCTTACCTAGAAATTTATTTTCCATATTTTTTATGCTTTAATAAATAAAGGGATCCCCTTTGTTGAAGATTTGAGCCGACGATGATAATTTGCATCGACATGAGCATTCAACTGACGCAGTAATTGGCGAGAGGCAAGTGTATAAGAAATACCTTGCTTATCCAGCCAGCTTTTCATCGTTCGCTCAAAAGGAATCAGTAATTCGTTGCCCTTCACAAATAAGGGCAAATGCTTGTTTCCGATTTCACAACTTATAAAAGCAATCTCCAAAAAATTCAACATTTCTATACAGATCACATCACAAGCACGGATGGCGATGACAACAATTTTGTCAGCATCCTCGTACAGAATATCTCCATCATGCAATTGCGAAGTGTTTCCCAATAATTTAAAGGCGATATCCATACCCTCCTCCGTACGCAAACGTTGAATACGTTTGGTAGATTCGTACCATTCAATCATGAGCAGATCACAACGCTTATTGACCACCTCGTTTTTGATATTTCTTGTGATTTCTGTAATAATCATTATTATCCCTTAATAAATAGATTTTTTGATATCCCAAGACCAACCGTAGAACCATTGATGCCAGTGATAATTTCATGATCATTCGGTATAGAAACATCTTTACTATGCTTCTTCTTATAAGAAAGCTCTGCAACCTTTGCTTTTAATGCCCAACCTTTACCCAAGCTAATACCCACCAAAGGATAAGCTCTTAGCAAGTAGCCGTTATAGCTACCGTCCGTCATCACATCTCCAGCATTAACAACATGCTCATTTCCCCATATATAATGAGCCTCAACCTGACCGATTAAATTAAAATATTTACCTAGAGGCCAAGTATTGCTGTAAAATGGTCCGACCTCATGAAAATGATCAGTAAAATCCAATGCCTTATTTTTCGAAGTACTGAAACCATAGTTCAGCCCCACATTCATATTATCATTAAAAAAATAACCGATCCCCAGTGGTGCCGCACTGAGCTGATGACCTGCTTCAGTTTCATGGTAGTTGAATGAACCATAAAGCATAACACCACCTTTTTGTGCGTAGGCAGATGGTATCGAAAAGCATGCTATTGCTAAACAGCTTGCTAATAATAGTTTCAAATTTTTCATTATTATTTATTCACAATTTATGGTGTGACCTAGTGTCACACCATAAAAATTAGCGATCATGTTAAAACAAGAAATACAATTGTCCCAAAGCAACCTGATCAATCGGTTCACATTTGATCACCTCACCATCGACACTCACTTCATAGTTTTCTGGATTCACGATGATTTCTGGAGTAGCATCATTGTGGATCATATCTTTTTTGGAGATATTCCGACAGTTTTCCACAGGTAGTAATGTTTTATTTAGTCCATACTCCTCCTTAATTCCTTTTTCAATTGAAATTTTAGAAACAAAGTTGAAACAAGTCTCCGTCAATGCTTTACCATAACCACCATACATCGTGCGCAAAATGATGGGCTGAGGAGTAGGAATAGAAGCATTAGCATCTCCCATTTTCGAAGCGATAATCATTCCGCCCTTAATGATCATTTCAGGTTTAGCCCCAAACAAAGCTGGGCGCCAGATCACCATATCCGCTATTTTACCCTGTTCGATTGAACCCACGTATTTAGAGATACCATGTGCAATGGCAGGATTGATCGTATATTTAGCCACATAACGTCTAACTCTGAAATTATCATTTCCGGTACCCTCATCTTCTGGAAGTGCACCAGTCTGTTTCTTCATCTTATCCGCAGTTTGCCATGTTCTGAGAATCACCTCACCCACACGGCCCATTGCTTGAGAATCAGAACTCATGATACTGAAAACACCTCGATCTTGTAGAATATCTTCCGCAGCAATCGTTTCAGGACGAATACGAGAATCCGCAAAAGCAACATCTTCAGGAATATCTTTACTTAAATGGTGACACACCATCAACATATCCAGATGTTCGTCAATCGTATTTTTCGTAAACGGACGAGTCGGGTTTGTAGACGCAGGCAATACGTTCGGGTACATCGCCGATTTAATGATATCCGGTGCGTGACCACCACCAGCACCTTCCGTATGAAAAGTATGGATGACACGACCATTGATCGCTGCCATCGTATCTTCTAAAAATCCAGCTTCATTCAACGTATCGGTATGAATCGCTACCTGCACATCATATTTATCGGCTACAGAAAGCGCACGGTCAATAGTAGCAGGAGTAGCGCCCCAATCCTCATGAATTTTCACTCCCAGTACACCCGCTTCGATCTGCTCGACGATCGGTTGTTCTGTACCCACATTACCTTTACCGAAGAAACCAAAGTTCATCGGTAAAGCCTCCACTGCTTGCATCATCTTCCGGATATTCCATTTACCTGGTGTTACCGTTGTCGCATTCGTACCATCAGCAGGGCCAGTACCACCACCGATCATAGTCGTAATACCACTGTATAAAGCTGTTTCTGTTTGGGTAGGACTGATATAGTGAATATGTGTATCGATACCACCTGGAGTGACAATATATCCAGCACCACCATGCACTTCAGTCGAAGCACCAATAATCATATTTGGTGTGATATTATCCATCGTATCCGGATTACCAGCACGACCTACACCAACGATTTTTCCGTCTTTGATCCCGATATCACCTTTTACAATACCCCAGTGGTCAATGATAATCGCATCTGTAATCACTAAATCCAATGTACCTTCATCACGCGTATGCACCGAAGATTGACACATACCATCACGAATAGTTTTACCGCCCCCAAACTTTGCCTCATCACCATAGTATGCATAATCTTTCTCGACCTCAATGATGATTTCTGTGTCCCCTAAGCGAACTTTATCTCCTCCTGTTGGACCAAATATCGCCGCATAATTTAATCTACTAACTTTTAAGCTCATGATTTTTTATTTTTAAAGCCATTTGCATCTGCTTTTTTCAAAGCATTCATTTTCCCTACTTCTGTTTCCGTATCGCCATTCACTAAATCGTTGTGACCATATACTCTTTTTGCACCAGCATAAGGAACCAATTCTACAATTTTGGATTCCCCTGGTTCGAAACGAACAGCAGTACTCGCGATAATATTCAATCGCTTTCCAAACGCTAGCGAACGATCAAATTCCATCATTTTATTGACCTCAAAAAAATGATAATGAGAGCCCACCTGAATCGGTCTATCTCCCGTATTGACAACTGTCAACGTTGTTACTTCTCTACCTTCATTACAGATGATATCACCATCTTGAATGAAATATTCTCCAGGAATCATACTTTCAATGTTCTTATTAAATTAACGAATAGGATTATGTACGGTCACCAATTTGGTTCCGTCAGGAAAAGTTGCCTCGATCTGTATATCGTGGATCATCTCAGGAACACCCTGCATCACATCTTCACGAGTCAACAAAGTGGCTCCATATTGCATCAGTTCTGCAACAGTTCGACCATCACGTGCACCCTCCATAAGTTCACTGCTGATATACGCAATAGATTCTGGATAATTTAATTTGACACCTCTGGCCATACGCTTTTTTGCGAGTTCACCAGCTACATGAAGCAACAGCTTCTCCGTCTCTCTAGGTAATAAATGCATTTAATTACTGTTTTATATTAACTTATATGTAAAAATTAAAATATATATCATTGATCCACAACATCCTGATTTGATGTTTAGAGCAAAAAAACGTGCAGATAGCGCCAGACAGTACATGACAAGACCTAATCAGCCTCCATGACTCCTAGCAAAAGAAAAAAATGATAATAAATTAGATGGGTATTTTGATACACTTGAACAATATGTATCTCGGATTGAGGATGACACCTATGTGTTCAGTCGGGAAACTGAAATCCTGTTTTTTGTCATACCTGACTCCCATTGCCGATAGCCAGATAGGAATGATGGTAAAATAAAGCAATTGGTCAACTTCCTTGAGCTCTTGCGCATCACTACACTCCCATGCTTCAAGCATACCTGAAAATAATGCGATATGATGGCTATTGGAACTGATTTCAGGTAGCTGAATTGAAGTATTAGGTGTTGATAAAAACTCCAGCTGATTGTACTGATCGACATCTAGATGCAATCGCGTATTCCCATTGACAGTAGCCAAAGCGAACAGCATCACAAAAAGTATCCATACATTCCGAAACATTGCTTTCATTTTTAAATTAATTACCAAGACAAAAGTACCAACTAAAACAAGTTTTAAATAGCACAAATCTTGAATAAAATAGTCTATATTATGTATTAAACTACGATTTAACTGTTTTTTTATTAAAAAGCATAACCTAACGAAACCATCACGTTGCGTGGTGCTCCAGGAAAGGCACGTGTATAATCAAAGCCACCCAAAAAGTAATACTTATCAAACACATTATTGACATTAACAGCCATCTTCAATGCACCGATATGGTAATATACCGCAGCATTCACGGTAGTATAAGAAGGCCAGTAACCCCACATCGCTTGACCATCACTATCTTTACCGATACTATTATCCATGCGACGACTATCCACATAATAAGCCCCTGCACCAAAACCAAGACCTTTCAAAGCATGTTGTGAAAACACATATTTTAACCAAGCACTTGCCATATTTTCAGGAGCTCCCGGTAATGATTGTCCAACCTCAGAAGCGATCGATGATGCCTTCACATCAGTATGATTATAAGTGTAGTTTGCCATAATCTGAAATTCTTTGGTCAACTGCCCACGAAGATCCAGTTCAATACCCTCAGAAATGGCTTTTCCAGATTGACGATATTCAGAAAATCCAGAATCTAATATCACACCCGTTGCGATCATCATATTTTGACGTTCTATACGGAATAAGGAAAGGTCCATCTGCAACTGATCTTTAAAAAAACCAGTTTTAAAGCCAGTTTCCAATTGAAAACTGCGTTCCGGAATAAAAGGTTTATCTGCACCATAATCTTGGTAATTCTGAATAAAACTTGCACCTACCGGGACGAAACCCTGAGAATAGCTCGCAAAATAGTTGATCTGCTTATTCAATTCGTACGTTAATCCCGCTCTAGGTAGCCAGGCATTTTGTGTAGCATGATAACGCTTCTGCCCGTCGATAGTCTCGGAAGCATAATGCTCGTGACGTAATCCTACGATAACTTTAAGTTTATCAGCAATCGACATCTGATCTTGTATGTATTTTCCTGTAGTTTTATAAGGACTTAAAAATGGATAAGCTACATGCTCTCGCCATACGTAAGAAGTTAGATCATGTGTCGTATAAGTTGGATTGTTCAAATCAAATGTCAGAGGTACCACCTGTCCGTTAACCGTCTTTTGTCTAGCTTCCCGCAACTGATTTTCCTGATCACCTCTGTACTCCGCAAAATCAACTCCCGCTACGATGTGATGATCTACCACAGCACCATCATGATCCCATTTAAAATAACCAACGACATTATCCGTATAATCTTTACCATGACGATCAAAAAAACGCATATTCATGATTGTATTTTTAGGAGCATCAGCAAATGTATTCAAGGTCCGATGTTCATTGACATCTTCTTCATACACAGATTTCATATAGCTCAAGTGAAAGCTTAAATTCTCCGTAAGCTGTTGGGACAACCTACCGCTCAGTGAAAATGTCTTCGCATTATAAAAATCCGAAGGTTGACTTAATGTAAATGAACGTGGTAAAGCATAAAAATCATTTGCTTTAATTCCCATACCCCGATCGAGATAACCATTAAATTGATTATAAACCACATCAACGTCCACCTGTGTACCAGCTAGTGGTTTAAAAGTAAAAGATGGTGCGACTAAAATTCTTTTTTGACGATTGACATCACGAAAAGTTTTCGTGTCCTCATAACCCGCATTGAAACGGTATAAAATACGCTTAGCACTATCCAAAGGCCCTCCCAGATCCAGTGTTGTACGCATAGTCTGAAAACTTCCAGATGCAAAACCGATATTCCCCTTAAAAGTGTCCAAAGGTTTCTTTGTGGTCATATTAATCGTACCACCTGGTACTACATCACCAAACAAAGAAGCTCCCGGACCTTTCAAGACTTCGAGACTTTCCAGGTTCAATGTCAATGGTGTATTGTAGTAACTGTTACCATAACCATATCCCGAACGCAGACCATTAACCAAACGCACACCGGTTTCATATCCACTTTTAAAACCACGGATAACCACGTCATCATAAGAAGATGCTTCGGTCACCCCTGCCAGATCTTGAAACAATGCACCTGTCGTAAAAGCCTGTTTATCTTCAATAAACGCTCGACTTAAAACAGAAACAGATTGTGGTAGATTCTTTAATTTCCCAGAAAACTTACCCCCCAATTCCAGATCATTGGTGAGATATGATTTGTTACGTCTCCCGGTAATCAACACCTCATCCAAAGTTTTATTATCTTTAATCAAGACAAGAGATAGACCTTTTTTTACATTCCAGTTACTCGCCGAAAGTGTTATTTTTTGATCCACATAACCAATTGCAGAAGCATGGATGATGACTGGAAAAGTGATCGCTTCGCCAAAAGTAAATTCCCCTGACTCGTTGGAAGTTGTCACCTGCTTTGAACCGTTAACAGTCAATGTTATTCCAGAGACAAGAGCTCCTGCCTCATCATATGTTTTGCCAAATAGTTGAGTACTATTTTGCGCATGCAAAACCATTGGGAAAAGAGCACCTGTAGCCATTGAAAAAGCCAAGGTCATTATATTATATTTCATTGGGAGATAATTATCTATTATTTGTTTTTATACTACACATCGTCCTTATTTCACGAGCTTACAAACTTCTATTGATGGCATGCTTCCGAGTTTCAAATCCTCATCCGACGCGTTAAGATCTTTCAATCCACTCACCATCAGCTCCATGTGCATAGTGGGAAATCCGGATTCATCACAATACTCTATCAGTCGGAAACCCTGCCGCACCCAAAATTCATATGCACCTTCCAAAAATGGATGGGTATGTAAATAAAGTCTTTCGATCTGTTTTTCCCTTGCTACCACGAGTAAGCTTTGAAACAACGCTGTCCCCAGTCCAGTCCTACGATAGTGAGGATCTACAAATAAACGGGCTACTTCAACCGTTTTTCTCGCATCAATATCCACGTGTGGAAAACGGTAATCGTAATTGAGCATACCGATCACGCCGATTAATCTACCATCCTCTGTTCTTGCCTGTAAAAAAGTTCCGGCGCTGTTCTGTAAGTAAACATATTCAAATACCGCTAGGTCTTTAGGCACCTGATTCGGATCCAACATCGGAAATAGTTTTCTTCTGAAATTCAGAACATAGGGTAGTACCTCCGCGACATGTTCGGATCCAACATGATATATTGAAATATTTTTCATTATTGATTTTCATTAAGCATTGGAACAAAAATCCATTTCCCTTGTTTTTCTAAACTCAACAAAGGCAATTCATATGTTTCTTCCAACAAATTTTTCACTTCTTCACGTTCCAGACCGTTAATATCAAGAACAGTTTGATCACGCATGAGGTAAAATTGATCACCGAACATAAAAGCTAGATTAGGATCGTGCATAATGCATAAAACTGTTGTACCTTCTTTAACAAGCTCCCTAGCTGTTCGTAAAACCGCCATTTGATAGTTGAGATCCAAGTGATTGGTAGGTTCATCCAACATCAGCACGTCAGGTTGCTGCACCAACACACGGCACAACAAGATCAGCTGCCGTTCTCCACCAGACAGTTCGGTATACGGTTTATCTTTCAAATGCTCCAGATCAAACTTTTTTAAAATCGCATGTACCGCTTCACGATCTTCTTGACTTGGTGAGAACCGCGAAAAAGAAGCCCTTCCTGTCAAGATCACATCAAACACTTGATAAGGAAAAGTCATTTGATGAAATTGATTGAGAAAACCCAAGCGCAACTGATCATTGTTACCGACCTTGATCTTTTTCCGTTCCACATCACCTATAAATACCTGACCGCTGTATTGTTTTTCCAACCCCGCAATCACATTAAACAAGGTCGATTTCCCACTGCCATTTCGACCCAGTATGATCGATAATTTTCCCTTTGGAAAAGAGATATTTACATCGCGCAATATGACGTCGTTGCCATATGAGAAAGATAATTGTTGTGTAGCAATCGTAGGTATCATGAGTTCCAGTTCATCGCGTTTCGACGCATCAAATAAATAAATAAGGGCGCTCCGACGATCATGGTAAACACACCGATCGGAATCTCAAATGGCATGACAGCACGAGAAAAATCATCAATTAAGAGTAGAAAACTACCACCGATACTGATATTAGCCCATACCGAAATATTGTTATTAGGGCCAAATATCATACGGCTGATATGTGGAACAATCAACCCAAAAAGACTGATCACCCCTACTGCAGCTACTGCAGATGCTGTTATCATGGTGGCTACTCCGATCAAAATCAATTTGATCACTCTAGGATTGACACCGATAGCTAAAGCTTCCTGATCGCCTAGAGACAAAAGATTTAACTTCCATCGATAGAGTACGATCACAAATAAACCAACTGAAATTGGTCCGATAGCGTGATATACCTTAGACCAAGAAGCCGTATGTAAGTTACCCATTGTCCACTGGACAATAGCTTGCAGTTTATATGGATCACTTAAATACTGTAGTAAGGTTAAAAGAGCTGTGAAAACACCCGAAATCACCATCCCTGCCAATACCATCCCTACAATGGAAGTCCTTGCTCCAGAGTACGAAACCAAATAAGTCAGCCCCACTGCACAAACCCCAAAAATAAAGGCGGAGAGATTAACAGACATAATCGGGAACAACATAGCGAGTGCTGCTCCAAAAGCAGATCCCGAAGAAATACCTAATGTAAACGGATCGACAATTGGATTACGGAAAATAGCTTGTAGAACTCCTCCTGACGAAGCCAAAGCTGCACCAACCATAAAAGTCAACAGCACTCTCGGTAATCTCACCTGCCATAAGATGGTATTCAGACTTCCATCTGCAAGTAGATGTTGATCTTGTATCAACCCCAATTGCACACACATCCGTTGGAACAATTCGACCAAACCGATATGTTGTGTAGAGCCAATGGTAAGCGACAGCACAAAAAGCAGCAGTGGAAATAGGATCAACAGGACGATGATTTTTATATTTTTCATGATTATAGTAAACCCTTTTTACCGTACATGACTTCAAAAGCTTCCTGCATTTCTGTGTTCAATTGACCTTCCGAATAACTTGGAAAGCTCCAATGACGCACTTGTTTCGAAAACAATAAAAACTTAACGGTATGTGGATCAAAAGGAAACGATGGTGACATGACGAAAACCTGTTTATTTTTCACGGCAGGAAGATCTGCTAACTCTTTCAGATCATAAACATCTGACAATTTAGAGTTCCACAAGATAATGAGATCAGGATTCCATTTATACATCGTTTCTGCACTGATATTTGGCGCTTCCATCGGTAAAAGACACGCATTTTCAGCCCCAGAAAGGCGGATTGCCATATCAATCAGACTTCCTTTCCCAGAAGTGGACATCACACGACCTTTTGACCAAGCATAGTAAACGGACTTCGCATTCTCAATCGATGGAACCTGCATGCGATCGAGTTCAGCATCAACATAATCAACGATTTCCTGTGCTCTTTCTTCTTTTCCAAGAAGCTTTCCCATACCAAGCAATTCAGCCATGATACTTTTATCATCTGCAGAAGAACAGGTAAAAACAGGGATATCAAGATCTTCTAATTGTTGAATATGATCCTGATCGGTATTGAAAGTAATCACCAGATCAGGTTGTAAAGCAATAATACGCTCTACATTACTGGACTGCCCCCCATAAGTTGGTGTTGGCAATGTTTTAGCGGCTATCCTCGGATCAAGTTTTGATAAAAAGGTATAAGTATCTTCCATTTGATATACCTGCTGTGGAATACCAACAACCTGATCACCGGCTTGAAGCATATACACCTCATCAAGTAAAGATGGAAATAAAACCACTACCCTTTTCGCCACCTCCGGTAACTTGACTACTTTTCCACGACTATCTGTAGCACTAATCGGTTTCGATAGATCATTTTTAGTAGCATGACGACACCCACCAATAGTCACTATTGATAACAGGATTACTAGGCAAAATAATTTATAACTCATTTTCATTTCTTGATTTTTTTATCAACTGCCTAACGAGATTTTCTGACAGTAACATCCCATCTTCCAACTGTACCTGAGATTGAAATTTTGCAAGCAGCTGTTCATATAAACGACCATCATAAGGAACACGGTACATCTCTCTTTCGGGATCCATAAACAATGGTAAATGCCTATTCCCTAAATAATAAGAAAAGTCCGCTGCCTGCACAGCATTGACAGGATTAAAACAAATGGTCAACGTTGGTTTGATCGCAATAGTAGCAATCAATTTACCGTCATGGAAAAGACCATCTCCAAAACACCATTCGTTACCTTTCCCTAATTCCATCACTATAGTTTGCCCAGTAGTTGTTGTCCTGGTCAATCTTTTTTTATTCACTTCAAACCATTCCAGCTGAAGCAGCGCTTCAGTAACCTGAACAAACTCTCCCTGTGGCAGTACAGCATCAATATATACAGACTCTGCTTGCATAGCTCCTATTTTACTTCCGGTTGAAGTCTCGATTCTTTTTTTTGCTTCACTTTTTCTTTCAACCAGTTGCACCACTCTTCAATACCCTCATGCTTTAATGTACTGATAGTAATCACTTCAATATTCGGATTTACCTCACGAGCATCTTTCGTTACAGCATCTACTGAAAAAGGCACATAGGGCAATAAATCAGATTTTGATACCAACATCAATTCACTCGTTAGAAACATACGTGGATATTTTTTCGGTTTATCATCACCTTCAGTTGTTGCTAATAATGTAACACGGTAATCTTCGCCTAAATCAAAAGCTGAAGGACAAAGTAAATTACCGACGTTCTCAATAAATAAGAGATCTGTCCCTGTGATATCAATATGGTCAAGCGCCTGCAAAATCATCTGCGCCTCGATATGACACATACCACCAGTCACGATCTGCAAGGCATTGAGACCAACCTCACGCATTCTGATCGCATCGCGCTCCGTTTCAGGATCACCGACCAATACCGAAATATTAAGATCATTTGCAAGTAGTTTTCCAGTTTCTTGCATCAGAGTTGTTTTACCGGAACCTGGAGAAGAACAAACATTAATGACACAAACGTCTTTTAAACGTTCGCGGATAGCATTTGCAACATAATCATTGGCTTTTAATAAATGTAATGTTGTGTTATCACATTGTACTGAACCGACGCGGTTTCCAGCACTTTTTGGATTAGATGAGTTAGTTGACATAATTTCTTATTTTTCTTGTTTAAAAATTACTTTTGAAATATACAATTCGTTTCCCTGAACAATTGTTGATGAAGAGCGTCCGCAGGGACATACAAAACGGTGGTAATGAACTGGAAAATTCTTTTGACAGTCATCACAATATGCTAAGATATCGTTAACGATAACTTCCAGTTCCATATCTGCATACCCCCTATTCTCAGTAATAAAGGCATCAAAAGCATTCTGGATCAGAACAGGCTGCACATTTGACAGCAGACCTGCGGTTACTTGAATCTGTTGAACATCTTCCACTCGAGAACCATAATGGCCTTCCAGTGTATCGAAGATATCCTTTACAATACTAAGCTCGTGCATAATAGTGTTTAATCTTAGATAATATAGAATTGATTTTTGTGTGTAGCGATTCAGGTTTTTGACGCTATAACATATACGTCAGGATAGCAGATTAAAAAGGTATCTTTATCTGCTCAAAAAGTAGGAATTTACGGGATTGGACCGGAAGATCAGCTTGTGATGAATAGGTATCCAGATATGCTGTCTGATGGGGAAATAACAAGCGAACAGTTAAATCGTAGATGGCAAATAATGTGTCATATTTAAAATCCTTATCCAGATCGAAATCGATATCCCAAAAATACATTTCTTGAAAAAGAGAATTTTTCTTGTCAGATAGCTTGTCGTCTGCATGATCGATCAACTGATCCACAGGATCAAATCTCCTTTGGAAGGAGCTAGAACTAGCACGATTCCGTACTGTAGCATGAGTGGTTGATCCTAAAGATTGCAAAGGAAAAAACCATACTGACAGCACAAAAATAACTAGTCTCAACATCATAAATAACGATTCTAAAAACTCATTGTTTTTAATTCAACAAATTTACAGCAAAAAATGAGAAGTAAAATAGCACAAATCTTGAATTTTGTTTCACGAAATAGGATAATCTTCGTTTTGTCTATTAAACTTTTAATAGGTCATATGAAAAATCCTTATAAAGACGACCTCTAAAAAGTACGATGACAATTAATGCTCATCTACTGATATTTAACAACATGTATTAGTCTTGATATGGTGGGGTAAAAGCGTAGAAACAATTACCCAACTAACATGTAAATAACTCATTAGATAAAATAAGTCGGAATAAACTATCGTGACAGCGAACCAACTTTGAGAAAGAGCAAACCAACTTTGAGAAATAGGGAACCAACTTTGAGAAATAGGGAACCAACTTTGGGAAATAGGGAACCAACTTTGAGAAATAGGGAACCAACTTTAGGAAATAGGGAACCAACTTTAGGAAATAGGGAACCAACTTTAGGAAATAGGGAACCAACTTTAGGAAATAGGGAACCAACTTTAGGAAATAGGGAACCAACTTTAGGAAATAGGGAATCAACTTTGAGAAATAGGGAACCAACTTTGAGAAATAGGGAACCAACTTTAGGAAATAGGGAACCAACTTTGAGAAATAGGGAACCAACTTTAGGAAATAGTAAACCTTACTTTACCATAAAGGATCGAAATTTCTAAATAATCATCCCCTTCTAGACAAGAAGTGTTCGCAAATTTGTAAAAAGGTTTTACTATTTCACAACTAAGGGATGGACAAAGCTAAAAAGTAGTCCAACTTTGAGGCACTTTCTAATTTGAAAAACGATTTGAACCGGATCTAATCAAGTTCGAATAGTCACACGTACTTAGCCTTATCAATACATTCTCTTCAAGATATTCAAATTACTTTACTTTTTATAGTCCCCTATTATTCTACAAAAGTATATAAACCAATGATATAGATAAATTAAATATGTATGATCAAAATAAAAGATATGTTTATCGAAGTTAGCGTAAGCAATCGTCTCCTCTCCAAAAATCATATTAATGCAGAAGTAAGCCTAAGATTTTTTTAAGAAATATAACTGCTGAAATTTAAGAATTATACAAAATTTGATACGCTGATCTATTTTTTAGTAAATGTAGATTGCACTTCAAAATCTTGATATTTACCCCGTAGAATCATCTTTTTTGTTGTCAGAGTATAGACATCAAATACTTCTTGTTGACGACCATTTTCTGTTATTGTGATTTCTTGTCTATCCGAAGAAAATTTGTACTTACCCGAAACTGGGACTTTTATCCAAACGGGTTCAATTTCGTCAAAATCGATTTCGACTGTAATACCTGTGAAGGTACCGTCAGCTTTAAACGAATATTCGATTCCATCGGTATAAGGAACTTTTTTCATTGTATTTAACTCCTGCATCTCTTGCAGAACCCAACGTCCAACAATACTTTCAGATCCATCTATGGAAGCCTCATCTTTTGAACAAGATGCAACAAACACCGTTACAAAAAGAACAATAATTGTTACTATTTTTTTCATATATACTATAGGGGTTAATTTAATTTTATATTGATCACTAAATCCATTTCCTTTCACAAAGATTTATATTCATTCAAAATCTTCGCAAAACTAAATAAAGCTCGGAAATATCCAAGTTTTAAATCACAAATTGTGGCTTACAAGCCACTCTATGGAATGATAATAAAAAGTAAGATAAGGTTATAAAACAGCTCTTTTTTCATTCGTCTATAACTAATAAATTTACAAATAACATATAATCTACGAGTGACTACCCCAAACTTGCACCTGCTGTATATTTATTTGATAAAATAGAGATGCTGCTTATTCCACATATTTAATAATTAATTTAAGAAAGCAAGACAGCTCTAAAATCGATGTATTTTTATTTATAATACAACAACAGCAACAGCACAATCAATCGGATCTCAGTGCATAAATAAGCCATTTTATGATATCGAATTATAAAGACCGACTGATATCCACGACATTAAAAATCTGATCGACATCGTCGAGTGTAATGGTAAAGTCCGGATATTTGACTTTATCGGCATTCAGGGAATGCAGTGTAAGGATACCTTTTTCTACATCATGATGGCTGATTTCTTTAATAATGACCCCTTCATAACGATGTACAATAACCCAATAGCGATATTTATGGGTATGGAATTTAGATAGCCACAACTCCCTTTTGATCAAACGTCCGGTAACGATATCGCCATCCAAGACACTTGCATCTGTACCGTCAGTCATACTATCACCACTAACCTCAAAAGAACGGTATACACCCCTATGAAACTCATTGACCGTGATAAAATGTGCGGGCAGCTCATCCATATATTCAGAATCGGAAAAACCAGATAAGTAACCCGCTTTTGCTTTTTCGGTCACCAATTTGGTCTGCATCAAATAGCGGCCAGGGGAAACTTCAAAAAAGATGTTGTTTTTATTTTCATCCATAAATTTCACTTCATCAGAAAAATAACCGATGGATTTTCCGTTTCCTACACTGACCATAGAAACCGCATCCGACTGAACAAAGGATTCGCGCTTTTCACGATTTCCACGATTGTAAAGCAACCAATCATAATTGACCTGCGGAAATGCATTTTCTATACGGGTTTTCATGGTCAAACCTATGGGATATTCGCCTTTTTTGATGCGCGAATACACCTGTTCCCGCACACCTAAAATAGCCGCAAATTCGCGATTGGTCACTTTCATTTCCAAGCGTAATACCTCAAAATTATTATTTAGGTAAGTTTCCATGATTTTCATAGTATTTAATCAATTGTTACACAAAAACATAACAACCTGACGCTAAGTTACACAATCTAGTTAACCCAAACAAACAATAAGCAATAATAATCATCTAAAATACTGATTATAAGAATATTAAATATAAACAAAAAAGTTTAATATTATTTATATTAAAACTATATGTGTATAAAATAATTTAAAAAAATCTTTGAAGTTTAACTTTTCTGTTTAACTTTGTTTAACTCAATAATTACATTGAACGATAAAAACAGTATACAGCACAAAAAAAATAAGCAGATGAAAAGAATCCATACCATTCTTGCATGAAAGCAGCTTCAAAAAATATGTTCCTCCTATTGCGGGCATTAGTTGAACAAGCAAAGCGATCAGCATACATACTATAACCAAAGCTTTTTAGCCCACTAAATGCGTTATAAAACCATTAACAATTGAAAACATGAACACACTATATCATTCTTTTATTATGAACTTTTTAACAGAAAATCACCCGGATGTACTCAAAACGATCAATAGCATATACGAACCTGATCTATCCAAAATCCATGCAGTAATAGATTGCTATTGCGCATTTGTTGGAATCAATCCTGAACAGATAAAAGGTGAATTCATCAACTATAAAGACATCCAACATCGGTACAAAGCCATTTCTGTAGTACTCAGAATCTTTCAGCCGGAAAAATTGGTTTCGTTGAAGACTAAAGTAAAAAGCACGATCTATAAGGAAACTATCCCGTACCTGAATATTAGTAACGATACTCTACAAAAATCCATTATCTGTGCCTGTAATCAATACGACATGTACAGTGATTTTAAAAAAGAAATTAAACAGATCGCAAATTATTACCTCATACATACGAGGTATAACAGTAAATAGAGCCCTTAAGTGATCGTTCGAAAACATCAGGTACTTTTAATCTGAAACGGAAGACGATAACACCCATTATATACAATTAAAAATGAGTTTATCTCCAAAATTATATCAGAAATATGGAGCAAGTAAAAACCCGAGAAGTCCAAAACTCGTAGTCCATGAACACAAAAAAAAGACCATCTTAACAAAAGGTAAGTGGTCTTTTTTTACATCGTGCAATTTCTATCTGATCTTTTTCCTGATCCAGAGTACACAACTGAAAATTAGTATAAAAAGAGTGATGCAAAACCAGAATATCATACTCGATTCTAGCTTACTGACACGACTGGAAGCTTTCTTTTCGAAAGTGTTTTTTTGTTTTGTTTCAATCGCTGTCTGTTTCTTTTCATGTTGTTCCAATTTTGTAGCTTTACTCATCAACTGCACTGCACTGGATTGCTCTCGGCTTTTCTGATGGACTTTACCTCTACCCATAAGGACGGTACCATCTTTCTCAATCCTAACATTTTCTCCTTCTAATTGTATCATAGTCTCTCCATCCAGCCATACAAAAGATTGCAAATCTGTTTCCGTTGTCACCAGTGTTTCATTCTCTTTTTTTAAATCAAGCTGTATGGCGCTTATGTTTTCATTTATTTCCGATTGCTTTATTTTTGTGGTTTTTTTAAATAAACCACAGCCATTAACTAAAAGTATGACTACGATCATTCCTGCTATTATCTTCATTTTTAATTTTCTTTAGTTCAATTTGTAATTCATTAAAAAGTTTCATGAGGTCATCATATTCCGCCTGTAGCTTCGCTAATGTTTTTGCACAAGCTATATGCTCATCATTTGCAATGCGCAAAGCATCGTTTAAATCGTCAATGACAGCGCGTAGCTGTTCGATATTCTTCTCCAAGCGATCTGCATAACCTGCCCATTTATCAATCACCTTTCCTGCATTTTCGACATTGGTGGCTTCCACCTCTGCTTGCTGCTTTGGACGCCCAACGAAATAACCAATTATTCCGGTGATCACAGGCGTACCAAATCGTTCCACTAATTCCAATAGTTCCATCACGCCTAACTAAAATATAATTTTGCTTCTGCCGCTCTACGTCGTACCAAACCAGGTAAAACCTTCCCTCCTGCTTTGTCCCATTTCATAAACTCGTCTGCAATACGCTTATCATTTGGATCTTGATTGATCCTCTTCAACAATGTTGATTTACCTAAGTTTGTCGCACCCAAATTGTATGTGAAAGATACCAATGCATCAAATTGTGATTGCTTGAGGGGTTTCATCACTAGTCTCAGCACATCATTTTCATAATATGTAAGGATATCGGTTAACATCCGATCACCTTCTTCTCTTGTGAGTGGAATATCTTGCATGGCGACGCGCCGTCTGCTGGGAAGATAATAGGTAAATCCATAACCTATAGTGGGTATCCCAATAGGATCGAGATAAGGTTTGCTGTACCAACCCTCGAAATCCTTTATCAGTTGTAATCCTTTTTGTCCTATCTTCATAATCATTTCTTTTTGTCAAAAAAAGCCCTCCCTGACGGAGAGCTTATCTGTAATTAATGGCCGTCTATTCCAACGCCTAGATTATTTGCATGAAATGGAAGTTTGACCGATACACTTGCTGTGATTAATAACAGCACATCGAATTGGTGTACTTGCATTACGCTGAAAGACTTCCAGCAGCCCTTTTACATCTTGGATCGCACCATCAATATCTTCTTCATAGATTACTTTTTTAGCCAAATAATGGGCTACTTCCGAAATTGCTTTTGCTTCAAAACCCAGCTCTTTATATCGGGCTGTAAGGGCTGCTGAAATTTTCTCTTTCATTTTTGTTTTATACTAGTTTGAAATATCTACTACAAAAGTAGAGCAGTTATGAGACAAAAAATCCGGATATCTATGTTTTGTACGCGGTATCGGTGGGATACCGAAAATGTCAGATATAATCACACTTTAACAATCGAAATGTGTTAAAATTCAGAGAAATAAGAAAAGAATAATAGGCTATTTTAAAGTAAAATAAAAATGAATTGAGCTTTCATCTTCATATGACTACTGTAGCTTATCAATTACAGTAGAATAACAGATTTAAATTCAATATCACGATTATCAATAAATATTAATTAAAATTAATATCTTGCTGCACTATTTATATTTTATAATCCCAAAAATTAATGACTACCGATATTTGGAATTAAACTATATAGATATACAATAAATCAGCTACATATATTACTAAATTATAAATAAATGAAAATGTTTTTCAAATTCGCAGCTGTCTTAACAGTTTCTGCTATGCTAACCTCTTGTTATTCTTACACCAGTGTAGTAGGAAAAGGTGCACAAGGAAGTCAACAAGTAACAAAATGGAACCATTATGTGATCGCCGGGTTAGCTCCAGTTGGAGTTTCAGATTCAAAAGCAATGGCTGAAGGTGCTGAAAATTACACCGTACATACTAGACAATCTTTTGTAAATGGTCTATTATCTGCAATCACATTTGGTATCTACACACCAACAGTGACGACTGTTACGAAATAGTAACGCTTAAATTTAATTTGAAAGGCTGTCTACTGGCAGCCTTTTAAATCTATCCTATAATCTATATCATGAAAAAAGTATTTTTCTGGACAGCTATTGCAATTTGTGTATATATACTATTCAGTATTTTAAATATCCTATTTGTCGGCAATACTCCGATGAGCAGTTTTGATTATGGTTTTTTGGCAGGCAAAATTCTGTTATTGACCATCCTCATTTTTATTATCATAACAATACGCAAAAGAAATTAAGTCCTATATCAGCCTACCTCTATTTCAGTTTTAACACGCTATACCTGACTTGTACCTATCAAAAATAAATTTTTAAATTTAAAATTCTTCTGCACTCCGCGTACTTCACTTTAATAATCCTATTATCTAATTACTTCAAAATCAAACAGTGCAACATCAAGATATCTATTAAGTAATAAACATAGTATATCTTCAGATAAGTATCATTACATCCCCAGCACCCGAAAAAAAAGAAATAGGCTATAAATGTGGCTTGATAAATACGAAGAACTGAAGTGCTTCTATTTTTTTACATTTTTATTATCTTAGATAAAAATTAAATGAGTGAATATTTAACGCCCTTTTTATCTTTTTTATAGTAAAAATGCACATGAATAAACAAACTCTTATACTCGTACTTAATCTGCTTCCTTTTATAGCACTTTGTCAAAAAATGATTGCACCTGGCAGTCCTGATATTAATACGTCTTATCTTAAACCTCAAAAATCTTTATACACGGTATACTATGTAAAGGATACTAGCTGGACAAAGAAAGGAACGATGACTTATGACATCTCTTACGAAAACAATCAATTGATATTCCATTACAAATACACAGACAAAAGTAATGAGTGGTCTAATATCCGAACGTCTGTTGCAGATGCTAAGACCCTAAGATCGATCAGTTACCAATCTGAAAGCAGCGGAAGTAAATTCAACCTCGATTTTGGAGAAACCATAAGAGGGAATTATTATTCAAAACAAACCAAAAAGGATAAAATATTGAATTTAAAATCACCAGGTTCATTTATTGATTTCAACCTAGCTGATAATATGATGACTACCTTACCTCTCACTGTAGGCTATAAAGGAACTTTTTCGCAGTTTTATTACGATGACAACTCGGATACTTTAACTTCCAACTACATCATCAAAGAGGTTAAAAGTTATGCTTATCGTTCACCTAAAACCGGAAACCATGATACGTGGTTAGCCTCCGTATTGGAAGAAAGCACAGGAGCGATCTACAACTATGTGATTGACAAAAAAGATCACCGTTTATGGCAACGGGAAATGTCCTTGGGCAATGGCATGTGGGAAATCTGTACCAATGAAGAACTAGACTACCAACCGATAAAAAGTCAGTTCAATAAAGAACAGGCGGTACAGCAGATTACAACAGGTAGTAGTGTCATTACAGGAACGGCCTATGCAAAAGATAACACGGGCAAGAAACTGGGCGGACTGGTCAATACGGCCAAAAAACAGTTTGCTCCAAAGGGTACGGAAATCACACTTTTCCCAAATTCTGCATACTACGAAGAGTGGACCGCCGTTAATAAAAAGATAAAAAAACAAGGGAAAATACCTGAGGTACCATTAGATTCAAATTTTGGAGCAGGAATTAAGAAAGCGAAGGTTTATGATGATGAGGGACATTTTGAATTTGCGGATCTTCTCCCTGGGACATATGTGATCATGGCCAGTTTTGATTTTACCAACTCGTATAACTATTCGTATGTAACTGGATATACTAATTATTATAATTACTGGGGATATACCGGATCTAATACTAACTATGCCTCTGCTAGACAGCATTACAGGGATCAGGCTCATATAGAAAAACGAGTGACCATAGACAAAAATGGAGAAAAAAAAGAGGTCAACTTAAAAGATAACTAAGTCCATGATCAAATATAGAAGTTCGTGATTCAACCTACTATGCTAGATCAAAGTAGTGAAACCTGACTTCCATTGTATGTAAATGAAAGAAGTATAATTTTAAAATAAAGAAACAGCATATGGTAGACAGAAAAGTAATCCTATATATTGCCATGAGTTTAGATGGCTATATCGCTAAACCAAATGATGACCTGGGTTTTTTATCCCTAGTAGAACAGGAAGGTGAAGACTACGGTTATGCAACGTTTATAGCATCTGTAGATACGGTAGTGATGGGGAGAAAAACATATGATTGGATCATGAGGCACGTTCCGGAATTTCACCATGCAGATAAGCGATCTTACATCATAACGAGAACTCCAAAACCAGCTATTGGCAACACCAGTTTCTACACAGCGGATCTAAAGGACCTCATATTAAAATTGAAAAGTGAAGCCGGAAAAAAAATTTTTATTGATGGTGGAGCTGAAATCATCAATGCGCTTTTAAGGGACAATTTAATTGATGAATTTGTGATTTCGATTATTCCGATCTTAGTTGGAAATGGAACCAAACTCTTTCAGGACGGGAGACCGGAGCAAAACCTAAAACTTGTCTCAACCAAACAGTTCAAAACAGGATTAACGCAACTGCATTACAAAAGCATTGGAGTGTAATTGAGCTACTTGCGATATTCTGATTAGATCGTTGATTAAAAAGTAGAGTCAATTTATCTTCCATAGATCATATTGACTCTATTTTCATAGACGACAACAAAATATTAGTATCTTAAATAAAATGATTGTCAACGCTTCACCACACTCATGATCTCCACATAAGCTTTTCGGGCATTTTATATAGCGCGATTGTGACCGTCCAAAAAACACAAACTGTCTTTTTTCAATAAATATAAAGGATAATAAAATTACGCTTTGAAAAGTGTAACATGAATAATATATTTGCACTGTTTATAATTAATCTAAATAAAAAGTAATAAACAATATGAATAATATTATCATCTACCTCATGCTGCTGCTTCCATGCGCTCTCCAAGCGCAGGCGCAACAAAAAACAGATATATATGGGAAGATATTCTCCGCGGATGGAAAGCCAGTTGAAGGCATCACGGTCAAACTACTTCCTCAGGACATCAGCGTTTCTACTAGAGCCAACGGTTCTTATCTCATAAAATCAGTAAAACCCGGTCCTGCACAAATCTATATCTCAGCCATTGGCATTCAATCTCAGACCCGAGAGATCCAGATAGAAGAAAAAAGAAATACCATTGCTGACATCTATCTTACCGAGAACCAATCCACACTAGAAGAAATAGTGATCAATGGCACTAACAAGAATAAGTATACGCGCAAACAAAGCTTATACGTATCTAAAATGCCTCTTCGCAATATGGAAAACTCGCAATCTTATGCTGTTGTTACCAAAGAATTGCTAAAAAGTCAAGTAAATACAAATTATGACGATGCATTGGCCAATGTTTCGGGTATTGACAAATTATGGGCAGCGACCGGTCGCCCCGGAGATGGAGTCTCCTACTACACCTTACGTGGATTTACGACACAGGCAGCGATGGTCAATGGAGTGGTCAGCATTGCCAGCACGAATCCTGATCCCGCTAATTTAGAAACAATCGAGGTGATTAAAGGTCCTTCAGGTTCTTTGTATGGTGGTGCTGCAGTTGGCTTTGGTGGATTGATCAATAACATCACTAAAAAACCGTTGGATACTATAGGTGGACGTGTCAATTATATCTTTGGTAGCTATGCACAACATCGCGTGACAGCAGATGTTTACGGCCCTTTGACAGCAAACAAAAAACTTCTCGGCCGTATCAATACAGCATATTCGCACACTGGGACATTCCAGGACGCAGGATTTAATAAATCATTTTTTGTTGCACCTTCTTTACTTTACAGACCAAATGACAAATTAGACATTCAACTGGATGCGGAAATTTATCAGAGCAAAGCGACTAATCCTATGATGGTATTCC
Source organism: Sphingobacterium sp. MAE (assembly GCF_056711605.1). Classification (NCBI taxonomy): domain Bacteria; kingdom Pseudomonadati; phylum Bacteroidota; class Sphingobacteriia; order Sphingobacteriales; family Sphingobacteriaceae; genus Sphingobacterium; species Sphingobacterium sp. MAE. The sequence goes on from NZ_CM160044.1 coordinate 4,117,129, forward strand.
TCAATCGTTCCCGTCAATTGTTCGCAAAGAACGCCTGATGAATTACAATTTAACTTTAACAAGTCTTACACCAACAATGATGTAACGTTTAAAAACCCAAGTACCAACTTGCGTGGAAATGTGACCTACCGTATCCATGAGAAGTGGACATCCAACACAACTGTCAATTATAACAGACGTAAATCTGATGGTTACTTTCAATACATTATGTACTTGCAAAATACCAACGACACCTTGATTAACCGATATGCAGCTCTTCAAAATTATGTAGCAACTAACTTCAATGCACAACAAAATTTTACAGGTGATTTTCATATCGGTGGTATGCGCAATAGATTACTTGTGGGCCTAGATTTTCTTTCTCAAAAAACAGAAACGCACAACTCTCCTTATGTACAGACGGATCAGATCAATACTTCATACGACGATCCGGATTACTACAAATTTAACGCTGCTTTTATTGACGCCGCAATTGCTGCTTCCAATGGTTCAAAAACCAACAATCGCGGCCGCACCGAAGTATTTGGTGCATATGTTTCCAATGTATTGGACATAACTTCACAATTGCATTTAAACCTTGCTTTACGCATGGATTATTTCAATAACAAAGGAACTTATAACATCGATAAGGATACGACTACCGGAGCATTTAACCAAACAGCCTTTTCGCCACGCGCCGGTCTCGTTTATGAAGCGATCAAAGATCAGGTTTCCTTCTTCGCAAACTATCAAAATGGTTTTAAAAACGTATCACCTGTGGTACAACCACACCCTAGTATATCTGGTGATTTCAAACCTCAACAGGCTTCGCAGTGGGAAGCTGGTGTAAAATTCAATCTACTTGAGGATAAAATCGGTCTTACTGCCAGTTACTATGACATCAGTGTCGACCACATGATCCGTCCTGAAACAGTAGAAATCGACGGACAAAAATACAACATCAGTGTACAGGATGGAACACGCCTAAGTCGCGGTATTGATTTTGATTTCACTGCAGCTCCTATTCAAGGCCTTAATATCATCCTAAGCTATAGTTTTAATGATAGTAAAACAAAAAAAGCTGCTGCTACTGTGAATAACCTTCGTCCTACTGAAGCTGGCCCAAAACATCTATCGAATATCTGGGCAAATTATACTTTACAACAAGGAACGTTAAAAGGTATAGGTATTGGTTTTGGAATTAATCACGCTAGTGAAAATATCATTACCAACAGTGTCCCTACAGGAACTTTTGTACTGCCGTCTTATACATTACTGAACGCCAGCCTGTCTTATGGTTACAAACATATGGAGTTTGCTGTTAAAGCAAATAATCTGACCAACCAAACTTACTTTAAAGGTTGGACAACGGTCAATCCGCAAATGCCAAGAAATATCTTAGGTAGTATCGCCTACCGTTTTTAGTATTAAAACATAGAGGCTGCCAAAGTGCAGCCTCTATGTTTTAATACTATCCAATAAAAAAATACGAATACAAAATAAGCATTTTTATGCATTAATAATGAAAATCCAATCTTCATACAAAAAGATCTTTATGCGAAAACACCATAAAAGTATCCTTATGCCGTATCAGCTTTCCTATTTTCAACTATAAATCGATCCAAGAAATCAATTTTAATGTCATGAATTTGTAGAAGACTTATTAATCGATCCATACAACATCCTTCGGTTTCTATACGAAAGATAGAATCTTCGTCATCCAGATCCAAGGTTGCAGATTGTACTTCCGGCATATTAACCTTTAAGATCTGCATTAAAAAGTTTTTCTTTTCGTTTGTTTTTACTGAGCTTTTAAAAATTAATACCTGCTTGACCATCATTATTCTTAATTTAAGATATAACCATACCGCATTATTAATCATCATACATTAACGATGCTGCTAAACAAATCTAGTCTTTAAGGTAGGAAGAAATTTTAATATTATACGAAAGTACTTGCTTTTTATATGAAATTCAAAAATCCAAAGATTAAACAAAATTCAGTCCATTAAAATCATCAAGATCTTTACTATCGCAACCAACTATTGACCAAAGATCGATGGTCTGCAACCCATTGTTTTGCGGTAGATTCTTTATCTTTACTTTCTTCCATTTTCATCAATAAATTGGCCATAGTGCCCATATCAAAATGAACCTGAGAAAAGAAACGTGTCAACTCGGGCTGCTCAGCAGGAAATTCCTTGCGCGTAAAAATCTTGATCTGCTCTGCGGTTCCTAAAGATGCTCTCGGATCTTCTAGAAATTTCAACTTCATCTTGCCAAACATCCAGTGTGGCTGCCATGCCGCGACGACAATCCAGCGTTTTTCTTTAATCGCATTCTGCAATTCAGTGATCATCGCTACGGTGGATGAATTGACCTGTCGATAGTTTAAATCATAGTCTTTTATGGTACGATCTACCGCAGCCGTGATACCAGCTCCTTTTTCAATACCCATGATCTGATGATTAAATTGACCTTCGTGTGTTCTTAACTCTTCTATCGAATTGATAGGCACATAATCGGGTACAACCAGACCATTTCTGGCATGCGCATAACTCGTACCGATATCAACAAGATTGGGAAATTTTGCAATTTTAGAACCATGAGTCAAAGGAAGCCAAACATCCATATAAAGATCTGTATCGCCATTGTTCATGGATGCTAATATCATATCGGGTGTAGCGCGCTGGATCACCAGTTGATAATCCATTTCTTCTAGAACCGCCTTTGCAACATAGGTCATGGCAACACCTTCTGCCCAGCCATCCACCATACCTACATTGATATATTTTTTGTTACCATCTGGCTGACAAGCGCTTAGCAATAAGATAATACCCCAGATTAACGCTAATTTCATGTTCTTCATATTATTTTTTATTCTGTACAAAACCCTGTGTTATCCTATCTAAGATAATGGCTAAGATGACGACAGACAAACCACTTTCAAATCCAAGTCCTATATCCAGATTATTGATTCCTTCAAGTACTTTTTCTCCTAAACCTCCTGCTGCGATCATTCCAGCAATCACGACCATGGATAGGGACAATAATATAGTCTGGTTTATACCTGCTAAAATAGTTTTCATCGCTAAAGGCAGTTCCACCTTAAACAAGATTTGTCGATTGGTAGCTCCAAAAGCACGTGCTGCTTCAACAATATCCTTTGGCACAGCATCGATACCCAGAGTCGTCAAACGAACAGCTGGCGGCATAGCGAAAATAATAGTCGCAAATGCTCCAGGAACTTTACCGATACTAAAAAATAACACTGCCGGTATCAGATAAACAAAAGCAGGCATCGTCTGCATCAAGTCTAACATGGGGCGGATAATCTTCGCAGCTAGTTTATTTTTTGCAGCCCAAATACCCAAGGGAACAGAAAGTATCAAAGCTGTAGCCGTTGCAACCAAAACCAATGATAAAGTCTCCATCGTCTCCCTCCAAAACCCCATCATGTAAATCAGCGTCAGTCCTAATAAAGTTGTGATCGCAACTCCTTTGCCGGATTTCCACCATGCCAAACCTGTAAAAAGTGCAATCACCACAAAAAATGGTATCGCTAAAAATATCCACTCTAATCCGATAATGGATGAATTACCAGTATGTTTTATAAAATCGAATAAAGGCTTAAAATTTTCTGTAAGCCAATTAATTGCAACTTCAATATATTGACCTATATCTATTATTTTACTCATTGTTATTGATTATTTGCTTTTTCTTTTAATTCGTTAATTTCCTCTTCGTTAAACTTTGTTGCTTCGATAATGAGCGACGTTTGTGTCACTATGCCCAACAATCTATTCTGATCATTGACCACCGCTATTGGAGATCGTGTCTCAGAAATCAATGGCAACATCTCTTCCACCGTCACATCTTTTGATACAGACGGCACATTCATATGAATAATAGACTCTACAGTTGGATCTTTACGCTTGGCAGCTTGAATAACCTCATTAATATTGACAAAGCCTAAGAAAGTATCATGAATATCCACTACAGGTAATATTTCCAATCCAGTTGTTCTCATCTTACGGAGCGCTCCTTCAGGGCCATCTTTTTTAAATCTGACCAATGTCGGCTTCTCAGTCATCAATGAACCCGCAGTGATAATAGATTTTCGATCGACTTTATCCACAAAAGCTTTCACATAATCACTCGCAGGGTTGGTTAAAATATCTTCTGCCGTACCAATCTGCTCAATTATACCATCTTTCATAATCACGATACGGTCACCAAGCTTGATGGCTTCATCCAAATCATGCGTAATGAATACAATAGTTTTTTGCAAAGTATCTTGAAGGTCCAATAGCTGATCCTGCATCTCGGTTTTGATCAAAGGATCTAGTGCTGAAAATGCTTCATCCATTAACAAGACTTCCGGATCATTTGCCAAAGCACGAGCCAAGCCTACTCGTTGTTGCATCCCACCCGACAGCTGGATTGGAAACTGCTGTTCAAAACCATTCAGACCGACGATGTCAAGCGCTTTTTGAGCTTTCGCTTCACGAGACATTTTGTCCTCGCCTCTAATTTCTAAACCAAAAGCAGCGTTGGTCAAAACGGTATGATGAGGCAATAATCCAAATTTCTGAAAGACCATACTCATTTCAGTTCTCCGCACTTCTAAAAGCTCTTTGTTATTCTTACTGGTGATATCATCATTATTGATAAAAACTTTACCCATAGTAGGCTCGTTCAATCGGTTCAGGCATCTTAGTAAAGTCGATTTACCACTTCCAGAAAGTCCCATAATGACAAAAAACTCTCCTTCATAGATCTCAAAATTAGCTTCATTAATACCGATCGTACAACCGGTTTTTTCTAGAATCTCTTTTTTTGTACAACCTTCACCCAGTAATTTTAGAGCCAACTTCTTTTGTTTACCGAACACAATTGTCAAGTCTTCAACTTTTATCTTAACTTTTCTGTTTTTATCCATTTTTATTTTTTTTGATATGAAACAAATTGTCACGTCACATTGGGCATATTTTAAATAGCAAATACATTCATGTTATTTTTAATAACACAAACATATCCCTAAAGCTGAGTTCGATCGTAGACCTACTTCTTGTTCAATCAACTTGATAATAAATACATTTTACTCTTAGTTCGATGAAGAGCAATCATGAAAAAGAAATGAATCTTTTAAAAGACGAGATATAAAAAAATAATACCTCTTTTATACTTAACAAGTATATGGCGAACAACTCAGACAGAGCTCCAAAAAGGAGACTGTCTTAACGGAAAAAAACATGGCCTCCGTGTCATATGACGGCACAAAGGTACGAAAAATAAAATAAATGACATTTTATGCCATTAAAACACTGGCTTACAGAGCACCCAATATAGCACTAATAATCACCAATTTAAAAAATCAAAAGGGTATCAAAACAGTTTTACACCCCGTTTTTTAAACACTATTCCTAAGCTCATCCAAATCAATTCAGCTCTCCATATTTTAATATAGAAATTCCTGTTTGGGTTCAATATTTGAATTGATCTGACCGACGGCAACATCCTGTAACCCGTGCAACCATATACCTATGTATGTTCACTATCATAGGTTACCAATTGGATACTCACGCGAAAAGTATGTTGATCTCTGGTCACCTCTGGAACTTGTTCTCCCAGCAACTGAAAACGGCTTGTAATATTATTAAGCCCTATACCAGTCGATGTAATTTCCGAATGATCAAGAGGTGATAACGTATTTTCGATAACAACCTTGCCGACTTCGGCATTAGAAATATGAATCATTAAAGGACGTCGCTTATTGGTAGAATTGTGTTTAATTGCATTTTCAATGAGCAATTGTAAAGTCAATGAGGGAATATACATATGACGACTATGATCTTGGATATCAATCGTAAAATTGACACCACTACCAACGCGATGTTCTATTAGAAATATATAGGCATTTAAAAATCTAATTTCCTCATCGAGCGTTATCATATTTTTTTTACTATTCACTAATAAAAACCGATACACTTTAGCAAAATTTTCAGAATATTCGAATCCAAGCTGTTGATCTTCCAATATCAATTCGGAAAGTACGCTGAGATTATTAAATATAAAATGAGGATCCAATTGCATCTTCAATGCATTAAGCTCAGCCTCTACAGATGCTTGTTTTAATTCAGCAGCTTTTATTTTATGGGCAGACATTTCCGTAGCTGTTTCAATCCAATTGTTGATCAGATAACTCATGGTATTGATGGAAATAATCATAAAAGAAATCACTAAACTCACGACGATCCATTGCAAAATATCTTTTATTTCCTCCATAGAAGGAACTGATTCTATTTGAGCAGACTGAGGATCTATGATCGCATAGCAAATCATATTCATCAAAATAAGCGTCAGTACAGCGATGAAATTAAGGGTGATTTCAAGGAAAAGCCTTTTCGATTTATTTTGTGTCCAAGGAACGCGCATGTTCAACTTTCGATGGATAAAAATACTTACTTCAGAAATCAGAAAACAAAATAAAAAAGAAACCGCCCATTCTGCTACAATCTCAGAGATGCTTCTTTTAAAATAATCTTGCCAATAGGCAGAATACGGATCGAGGATGTAAGAAACTAAATAATGCAAAACAAATGCAAATACGACCAAGAACATCCGTTTAAAACGGGTAGGCACCAGTCGTCTATTTTTATCAGAATAATTGATTTCTTCCATTTTCCGCAAAGTCTAGATCACACACCATCACATAATAGGGTAATCTTTGAACAAAGTTATCTGAAATTTTCTATTCAAATCGTTTCACCTATCTGAAATTTTATAATTAACAATAACAACAGACATGCTCAAGCGAAAAAGGAAGCAGAAGAAATGTCTCAATGGCGCTTACTGTTGGTTTCTCACAGGGATGTAGATAAAAAAATAAACTTGGTAAGTTCACCTCCTATAAAAAATACTGGAGCAAGATTAGACCATTAATCAAAGCTATAGAAAAGAAAGATTAATGATGGTCGGTGAGGACTGAAAATTAAAAAAAGGATGATATTAAATTAATAACTGACCTAAAAACAAGTAAGGTGCAGCAAATACTGCACCTTTACAAGAGTTAATATTGGTTCAAATAATGTTAGTGTTACAATTCCTCATCATGTTGAGTAATATCCAATCCAAGTTCTTCCTCCACTTCATGTACACGAAGCGGCGTGATTAGATCTGTTATTTTAATCAAAAGAAGAGATCCGAAAAATGCAAATACAGACACAGCAATAAGCGCCACTACATGCGCGATAAACAAACCCGTTTCACCGAAATATAAGCCATTGGTCGTCACGACACTGTTGACACTGCTATTAGCAAAAACACCTGTAAGGATCATACCAACCATACCACCGACTCCATGACAAGGAAATACATCTAAGGTATCGTCAATACTTGTTTTGCTACGTAAGAACACAACTAAATTACTGACTAAAGCAGCTACAAGTCCAATAACAATGGAATGTGAAATGGTAACAAAACCCGCTGCAGGTGTAATGGCCACCAATCCAACAACAGCTCCAATACAAGCGCCCATAGCAGATGGTTTTTTGCCACGAATGATATCTACAAATATCCAAGCAATAGCCGCTACAGCTGATGCGGTTGTTGTTGTAGCAAAAGCATATGCTGCAAGACTATTTGCACCACCAGCAGAACCAGCATTAAATCCAAACCAGCCAAACCACAGCAAAGCTGTTCCTAAAATCACATAACTAATACGAGCTGGAGAGTGTGTTGGCTTTTTACGCCCCTTAAGATATATAGCTGATGCTAACGCTGCCCATCCAGCAGACATGTGCACAACAGTACCACCTGCAAAATCTAAAACACCAAATTTAGCTAGTATACCTTCTGGATGCCAAGTAGCATGTGCCAAGGGCATATAAATAAAAATACTGAACAAAATAATGAATACCATAAACGAGTTAAAGCGAACACGTTCGGCAAAAGCCCCTGTAATAAGCGCGGGCGTAATAATGGCAAATTTCAGTTGAAACATCGCAAATAATACGAGCGGGATCGTAGGCAGAGCTGACCAAGACACATTACCCAACATGCCTTTCATCATATAAAAAGTTCGAGGATCTCCAATAATACCCCCAATATCCTCTCCAAAAGCTAAACTAAAGCCGAAGATGACCCACAGCACAGAAATAATACACATACAGATGAAACTTTGCATCATCGTGGAGATTACATTCTTCTTACTGACCATCCCACCATAAAAGAATGCTAAACCTGGAGTCATAATCAATACCAAAGCAGACGATGCTAGCAACCAGGCGGTATCACCTGTGTCAATTTCCACACCTGCTACATTAGTGACTTCTAATGAAGGTGTAAGTAAGCCGACAATTGCTAAACATACCAAAATAATAAGAGGAATGAATTTTTTCATAATATTCAAAGATTTAAGTTTAATAATTTCATAAATAATACTATTTTTTGTTACAAAATAACCAAAAACAAATGTAATTGATTTTATTTTATTCAAATATAACTTCAAATAATTAAAAAATCAATAAAATATAAAAAAAATCATATATTTACAGTAGGATCCTAAACATAATCAACCTAAAAACACAAAAACAACTAGAATAAATGCTAAAAACTATAAATTTTAATTAAAAAAAATCTACATGCAGCACAAATACATATAACAACTAGAGGTTTTAGTGATTTTAAATGAGTAAAAATTAAAAACAAACATTTAAAAACATTAAAAAATGAAAAAAATCATCTCAGCAACATTATTTTTAGTCATATTTTTTGGAAAAATATACGCGCAAAGTAAAAAATACGACTTATTAGACTTGGAAATATCAGGCTCGGTAGATACATATTGGAAATATGATTTTCAAAAACAACCGAATATCAATACCTATTTTACAGAAGACAACAATTCTGTATCCATTGGAATGGTCGACCTTGCTCTTAAAAAAACGACTGGAAAAGCATCATTCGTCGGTGAACTATCCTTTGGACCAAGAGGCCAGTATCGATCTATATTGAATGGAGATGGTCAAGATGGAGATGACAAAAACAGTTTTCATATTCAAAATCTTTATATATCGTACGCACTTACGGAAAAACTTAGTCTGACAGCTGGATTTATGGGTACGTTTGTGGGCTACGAGGTTATTTGCCCTTCATTCAATTTTCACTATTCTACTTCTTATCTTTTTGGCGCCGGACCTTTTCAAGATGCCGGAATAAAAGCGCAATACGCTTTTTCTGACAAAGTGGGGCTGATGGTTGGAATCTTTAATGACTGGAATGTATACCAAGATCTAAATGGCGTATCGCACATTGGATCGCAATTATCAGTAACACCAAATGAAAAATCAAGTTTTTATCTAAACTTTCTTACGGGTTCTTCACAAGGTGGCGCAGCTAATTATAGCTCCGGAACCTTGATTGATTTCGTAGGAAACTATTCATTCTCCCCTATGTTTTCATTAGGAGCAAATGCGACAAATTACAATAGAAAAGGTGAAGGTGGATATGCGGGAGTAGCACTATATCCAAAGGTGAATATCAATGAAAATATTGGCATAGGTATTCGTGGAGAATACTTCAAAACAAAGGAAATGCCCGCAACCGAAACAAGCAGTAATAAAATTATCGCAACCACTCTAACAGCAAACTTCAAACATCATGGATTTACATTTATCCCCGAAATTAGATTGGACAACAGCGATTCACAAATGTTTGTCAAGCAAGACCTTTCTCCAACAAAAAATGCTGGACAGTTTTCACTTGCACTTGTATATGCATTCTAAAAAATAACATAACCAGACTGTCAACCATACAAAAACCCTTATTTAAAATATAATAGGTTATGTTTTTCGGAATAGTCAGGAGGCTTATGTGAACAATTAAGCATTCAGAACAGGACATATTATTTTGACAATGAAGTAAGATTTTAAATAAAAAAGGGATTGTTCATTTTATTTGTTCAATCCCTTTTTTGTTAATAATTCACAAAAACAATACGATTACTTTTCATAAAACAAACGCTTAGTATTTCAATAAAAACCAAAACACCATAATCATCAAAGTCCAATTTTTAAATTTCACACCATAGATTTACAAATTGTTTTTTTACAAAAACATCGTTACATTCATTTTTTATTACATGACGCTTATTAGATTATAGAAAAACACATCTCAAAGAAATGGTAAAAACTAACGCTGCTCGCATCCTCGACAACCTGGACATTACTTATGAATTAAAGAATTATGAAGTAAAAGATGAGCACCAAAGTGCAACGGAAGTGGCGAAAACTTTAGGAATTCGAGTAGAAATGATCTACAAGACCCTAGTGCTAACTGGACAGAAAGATCCCTATATCGTCGCTGTTATACCAGGAAATGCACAGGTAGACTTAAAAAAATTAGCTCATATCTCTGGTAATAAAAAATGTGAAATGCTCCCGATGAAAGACCTGCAGCATGTAACGGGTTATATCAGAGGTGGCTGTTCTCCTATAGGAATGAAAAAAGCATTTCCAACATACCTAGAAGAACTCGCCTCCTTAGAAAATAAAATAATCATTAGCGCCGGCAAAAAGGGCCTACAGATTGAAATCAACCCCCATGACTTGATCAAAGTAACACATGCTAATTTTGCTGATATCATCTGTATCGCCTAACGCAATTCAACTGTATAAAAATACAAAAAAAATATTGAAGGATTTCATTTTAACCCTATAAAAGCAACCAATATCGACCACTTATTCCAAAAAGAATAGCAACCTTTTCAATTATAAATTCCTATTTTCGTGACTTCGCCTTTGATTTCTACAACAGGAAAACGGGATAAATGAATATATAATTATGAATCAAATGAAAAAAATTACGGAGAATCTTCTTTTTAAAGTAATCATTGCTATTATTTCTGGAATTCTACTAGGGCTCTATCTTCCTGAATCATTAGGGCGCATATTGACAACATATAACTTTCTCTTTGACCAATTTTTGAAATTTTTGATCCCATTGATTATCGTTGGATTAATTATCCCATCAATTGCCCAACTTGGAAAAACTGCAGGAAAACTATTACTAACGACTGTACTGATCGCATACGGATCTACGTTATTTGCCGGACTTTTTTCATACACAGTCAGTATGAGCATATTTCCATCTTTGCTCCAAAATCAGATCAATACCGAGCTCATTACCGAAAGCACGAAAACACTTAGCCCATATTTTACCATTGAATTTCCACCGCTATTTGATGTCATGTCTGCATTGGTGCTTGCATTCTGTATTGGCATCGGTTTATCAAAATTGGAAAACTCGACATTAGAAAAAGTATTTATTGATTTTGAAAAAGTGATCAGTTTTATCATTGAAAAAATGATCATACCACTACTCCCCTTTTTTATTCTTGGTATTTTTTACGATATGACTTATACCGGTAAAGTATTCACGATATTACATGTCTTTATTAAAATCATCGGTATTATATTCGTCATTCATATTCTTTTACTTGTCATTCAATTTATCATAGCAGGTATAGCTTCTAAACAAAATCCATTCAAATTATTGATCGGTATGCTACCTGCTTATTTCACTGCCTTAGGAACACAATCTTCCGCAGCAACGATTCCTGTAACGCTAAAACAAACAAAAAAACTAGGTGTTGATGAAGATATTGCCAATTTCAGTATCCCTTTATGCGCGACAATACATCTTGCGGGTAGCACACTAAAAATAGTTGCATGTGTACTTGCACTCATGATGATGCAAGGCATTCCTATAGATTTTGTACAAATGATGGGATTTATCTGTATGCTGGGGGTCACGATGATTGCAGCTCCAGGTGTACCAGGTGGAGCCATTATGGCGGCTATAGGCATTATCGGCAGTATGCTTGGATTCAATACTGAAAATCAAGCTTTAATGATAGCGTTATACATCGCCATGGATAGTTTCGGTACTGCCTGCAACGTAACTGGAGACGGCGCAATAGCAATTGTATTAAATGCCATCTTTAAAAAAGGAAAAATAGACCAAGCACAGGAAGCAGCTGCTTAAAAAAGCAACTCGGTCAAAACGTGGGACATGGATATTTTAAAAATCAATTCAACACAATGAGACCTCTAAAGGTAATGCAATTGCATGCTAATAATAGCTGAATTAATTATTATTAGCACAAACTAACAAAAATGTTAGAAATATATTTGTTAGTTCAATCTAACTTATTACTTTTGTTAAATACCATCTCGGACTTATTATATTTTTAAGCTTGAAGTTTTAAAACACAGTTAAACTAAAATGGCCAGCAAAATCAATAGATTTTCGCCTTGTTAAAGCGCTGTTGCACCCATAAACGAATAGATCTTAAGATGGATAAAATAAAGAATTAGCATATACTATGATTGAATCAATTATCTCCTACCTTGAAAGCATCGACCCGATTTTAGCAGCTTTGTATGCAACATTGTTTACTTGGCTAGTGACTGCTTTAGGAGCTGCCTTTGTGTTTCTTTTTAAAGAAATGAATAAGAATGTGCTGGACGGCATGCTGGGATTTACGGGCGGGGTTATGGTAGCTGCAAGTGTCTGGAGCCTTCTCATACCGGCGATCGACATGAGTGAGGGAACAGGTTTTATACAAGTTGTCCCAGCTGTCGTTGGATTTCTCATCGGTGCCGCATTCCTATTTAGCATAGACAAGGTTTTACCGCATCTACATATCAATTTTAAGAAAGTAGAGGGTGTAAAGACCCCATGGCAGAAAACGACGCTAATGATTTTAGCCATTACACTTCACAATATTCCTGAGGGACTTGCCGTGGGTGTCCTTTTTGGGAGTGTTGCAGCAGGTGTTCCAGAAGCGACAATTGCAGGCGCAGTTATACTGGCAATAGGAATCGGACTGCAAAATTTCCCAGAAGGTATTGCTGTCGCTATGCCTTTAAGAAGAATGGGACTGAGCAGACGTAAAAGTTTTTTCTACGGACAAGCATCGGCAATCGTAGAACCTATTGCTGGTGTTTTAGGAGCAATGGCTGTAGTCACCTTTACTCCGATACTTCCATACGCACTGGCATTTGCGGCAGGAGCCATGATTTTTGTCGTAGTAGAAGAAGTAATTCCAGAAGCACAACAAAATAAAAATTCAGATATTGCAACAATAGGATTTATTGGAGGATTTATTTTAATGATGACATTGGATGTCGCTTTAGGATAATAATGTCCTGCGTATACAGAAATGACCAACCATTATTTCAGGCAGAAATTTGTTTTTAATTAAAGATTTGTAATAAAATCGACACGATCTACAGAAAATGAACATCATTCAAGGAGTGCTCATCTAAATCGTACATCTGTCAATAAAAAAAGATCAGAGCTTATTAGCCTGATCTTTTTTTATTGATAGAGAATCGCCTAAGTACGCAATCATATAACATTTCTAATCCAAGAACAAATGTGTACAGCCTGATTCTCACTTTCTTTCAGTATTTCTATTTTTTGACAAAAGAATGCAGACTGAAAAATTTTACAATTCAATTATACCTAGCAAACTTTCAGCAATCACAAAAACACTAAAATTATTTTTAGTTTTATTTCATAAATAATGTGTTAGACAAATGCACTGAAACCCGTTATGCTTCGCCCTACAATTAGAGAATTAATTTCTTTTGTTCCTTCATAAGAATATATTGCTTCGGCATCGGCCAAAAATCGAGCAACATTATATTCTAATAAAATTCCATTTCCGCCCATTACTTCTCGTGCTTTGGATACAATATCTCGTGTTCTTAATGAACAAAAAACTTTAGCTAGAGAAGCATGTTCATCTTTTAAATCACCGTTATCTTGCATTTCAGATAAACGATAAACTAAGGTTTGCATTGCCGTTAAATTAGAGAGCATTTCGACCAAATGGTTTTGAATCAATTGAAATGAGGCAATCGGTTTTCCAAATTGTTCACGCTTGCGCGTATAATCAAGTGCATTTTCATAAGCTCCTCTTGCACAACCCACTGCCATCCAAGCTACACCCGCTCTTGTCATCTGCAACACTTTAGCTGTGTCTTTGAAACTATTGGCGTTTTGCAATCGGTCGGATTCTGGTACCACACAATCAGTCAACGTAATCAAACCATTCTGAACAATTCGCAGTGCCATCTTTCCTTTTATCTTTTCTACGGCAAAACCTGGATTTTCCTTACGCACGATAAAACCCTTCACCTGTCCATCATCCAGATCTCGTGCCCAAATAATGGTGATATCTGAAAAAGTACTATTTCCAATCCACTTCTTTTGTCCATTCAAAACCCAACCAGATTCGGTTTTTTTACAGGTACAAGTCAACCCTCCTGCCGCACCTGATCCGACTTCGGGCTCTGTTAAACCAAAAGCACCAATAACTTTCATCTGCTGCATACGCGGCAACCATTCTTCTTTTTGCGCTTCTGAACCACAAATATAAATAGAGCCCATAGCTAAGCCACTTTGCACACCGAAAAATGTCGCTATCGATGCATCTACTCGAGCGATCTCTGCAGCGATCACTCCCTCCATCAAAGAGCTCCCGCCTGCACAACCGTAGCCCTCATAGGTATATCCGCAAATATTTAATGCCGCAAACTTTTCAATAATTTCAAACGGAAACTCATCTCTTAACCAATAATTATTAACAATAGGGCTGATTTCTTTCTCCATAAAATCACGCACTTTCAGTTGGATGATCTTGTCTTCAGTAGATAACTTATCTTCAATATGATAGAAATCTCCGTTAATAGGAGGCAACTCTTTTTTCTTACCGGATGCGGTTAGCAGCTTCATCGCTCCCCTCAACTGATGATCGTCCATCTTGGATACCGCATTCAATACCTGACCTAAATCAATTTTTTGAGAAATTTCGTTCAGTTTTTCTAAATCAACGACCTTCAAGAGGTCTAAAATATTTTTCATTTTATCAAACATAGTCTCCTTCTTTAAAATTAACTGTCAACAATTTGTCTCTTCAATATACGGTATTTAAAATAAAAAGTTCTTCCAACAGAAAATCAACAGATAAATTACAAAAAACATAAAATATAAATAACTGATAATCAACGTATAAATATTTAATAAAAAAATAATCCATTTTGAAGGTTACCTTTTATCATTCTAAGTATTAATGTTTAAATAACAATTTTGTTTCCATTAATTTAGAAAAATCAAAATGAAAAATTCATTCAAATTCGCTTTCTTAGGATTAGCTGTAGCTTTCGCTTCTTGTGGTGGTGCTGAAACTAAAACTAACGCTTCTGCTGATTCAGCTGCTGCTTTAGTTGATTCTGCTGCTACTGTATTAGATTCAGCTGCTAACAAAGTTGACTCTGCTGCTGCAAAAGTTGATTCTGCTGCTGCGAAAGTTGATTCTGCTGTTACTAAAAAATAATTTAGTACTGTTGACAACATAAAAGCTTACATTTTAGTGATGTAAGCTTTCTTTTAAAAAAAAATAAAAATAAATGGGTTACCTTTTCATATTTAAGGTATAAACCTATGAATAAAAAAATTTAATAAAATTTAATAACATCAAAATGAAAAATTCATTCAAATTCGCTTTCTTAGGATTAGCTTTAACTGTAGCTTTCGCTTCTTGTAATGGTACTGCTAACAAATCAGAAACTACTTCTGATTCATTAGCTATTGATTCAGCTAACACTGTTATTGATTCAGCTAACACAGCTATCGATTCAGCTAAAACTGTAGTTGATTCAGCTAAAGTTGCTATTGATTCAGCAAAAGCTGCTCACTAATTTCAGGGAACTGATTTTAAAAATATTAAAAGCTCCACTTGTTGGAGCTTTTTTTTGTTATATACCTCTGATTTAAATTGATAAGCTCCCCTCATTTTTTTACCTTTGCACAAACAAAAACGTATTATGGCCTTATCATCACTTACCGCCGTATCTCCAGTAGACGGTCGTTATCATAACGCAACTCAAGAATTAGGGGCTTATTTTTCAGAATTTGCCTTAATCAAATATCGAGTTTTAGTAGAAGTTGAATATTTCATCGCACTTTCTGAATCAGGAATTGAACAATTAAGTCATTTTGATGGCTCGTTAAATGAAAAATTACGTGACCTTTATAGAAATTTTACAGAAGAAGATGCAACTTGGATTAAAAATACTGAAAAAGTAACTAACCATGATGTAAAAGCAGTTGAATACTTCTTGAAAGATAAATTTGAAAAATTAGGATTGCATGATTCTTTGGAATTTATCCACTTTGGATTAACTTCACAAGATATCAATAACACAGCAATCCCATATTCATGGAAAGATGCTATTGCACATGTTTACACACCTGCGATTGAAGAATTGATTCAAGAATTAACACAATTGTCTACAGATTGGTCAAACGTATCCATGTTGGCACGTACGCATGGTCAACCCGCTTCCCCAACGCGCTTGGGTAAAGAAATTAAAGTTTTTGTAGAACGTATTGAACGTCAGTTTGAGCAACTGAAAGCAGTGCCTTACTCGGCCAAATTTGGTGGAGCAACGGGTAATTTTAATGCGCACCATGTCGCATATCCACAAACCGACTGGGTCGCTTTTGGAAATAAATTTGTCAATGAATCACTTGGTTTGAGCCGTTCGCAAACAACCACTCAAATTGAACATTATGATAACTTTGCTGCAAGTTGTGATGCATTCAAACGTATTAATACAATTCTGATCGACTTGTGTCGCGATATCTGGACCTATGTATCCATGGAGTATTTTAAGCAAAAAATTACAGCTGGTCAAATAGGATCTTCAGCGATGCCGCATAAAGTCAATCCTATTGATTTCGAAAATGCTGAAGGAAACTTAGGGATTGCAAATGCACTATTTGAACATTTAGCTGCAAAATTGCCGATCTCTCGTTTACAACGTGATTTAACAGACTCAACCGTATTACGTAATATTGGTGTTCCATTTGCGCATACGTTAATAGCAATAAAATCTACATTACGAGGTCTACGCAAATTGATTTTAAATGAAACTGCGCTACAGGCGGATCTTAATAACAATTGGGCTGTCGTTGCTGAAGCGATACAAACAGTGTTGAGAAGAGAAGGATATCCAAAACCTTACGAGGCTTTAAAAGATCTGACACGTACCAATACGCACGTAACGGAAGTTACTATAGCCGAATTTGTGGACAACTTAAAGGTGACAGACCAAGTAAAGGCAGAATTAAAATCAATCAGCCCTGCTAACTATACCGGTGTAAGTCTATAAGCTTTTACGCTTTAATGACTAACATCACCTGATATTTAGCTTATATTTGTTTTTTGAAATAGACACTGATTAATATGGCAACAATTAACGTATATACAGAATCCACTCCGAATCCATCTACGATGAAATTTTTGGTCAATAAATTGTTGATCAACGGTAGTTTGGATTATCCGGATAAGGATAAAGCACAAGAATCTGCTTTCGCAAAGGAATTATTTAAATTTAACTTTGTAAACGGCGTATTTTTCGCAAGTAATTTTGTGACCATTACGAAGAGTGATGATGCTGAGTGGACTGATATCGAAGCGCTATTAAAAGACTTCATAAAAGGTGCTATAGAATCTGAACTTGCTGTAAAACCAATCGAACATACAGAGGATGTTACTTTTGAAGGGTCGGATATCGAAATCAAGATCCAACAGGTATTGCATGATTATGTACGTCCTGCAGTAGAGCAAGATGGTGGTGCTATTGCATACAAATCATTTGATAGTGGTATTGTGACAGTAGAGCTACGGGGATCATGTAGTGGTTGCCCTTCTTCAAGTATCACCTTAAAATCTGGTATAGAAGGTTTATTAAAACGTATGGTGCCAGAAGTTGAAGAAGTTGTTGCTGAATCGATGTAAGTATAAAACGATATCAAATATAAAGCCGTTCCATCTTGTGAACGGCTTTTTTTATGGATTGAAAATACCTTTGGACACCTCTCCCTTGCGCTAATTTTAACCGCCATATATTGGGCTCGGATATGAACAAAAGAAATCATATGGAGGAAGAAATCAAGAAAATCCCAATCAAAGTTATTCCATGGACATTTTTTTTGGAAGACTTTTTAATGCCATGTTTTCAAAAAAAATATATGTTGTTCTTATAGGGATCCAGAAGACGTTATTTGAATAGCTATTTTATCCTTAAAATTTACAATTTATAACCCCTACTCTGTTAAAAATGACTAACTTTACGGCTAATTGTGAAATCAATATATTAAAATGAGTGCAGATATCAATAAACTAGAACAAATTGCATCACAAGTAAGACGTGACATCGTACGCATGGTACATGCTTGTCAATCTGGCCACCCAGGTGGATCATTAGGTTGTACGGACTACTTAGTTGCTCTTTATTTCAATGCAATGAAACGTAATCCATCTTTTGATATGGATGGCATCGGTGAAGATTTATTTTTCTTATCAAATGGTCACATTTCGCCCGTTTTCTACAGTACACTTGCACGTGCAGGATACTTTGAAGTAAGCGAATTAGCTACTTTCAGAAAAATCAATTCTCGTCTTCAAGGACACCCGACTACTCACGAAGGTCTTCCTGGAATTCGTATTGCTTCTGGATCTTTAGGTCAGGGACTTTCTGCTGCAATTGGTGCTGCTCAAGCTAAAAAATTAAACAAAGACACAAATTTAGTGTATGTTTTAATGGGTGATGGTGAATTGCAAGAAGGTCAAGTTTGGGAAGCAGCAATGTATGCTCCTCATAATAAAGTAGACAATCTGATTGCAGCGGTTGATTATAATCGTGCTCAAATTGATGGTTCTACAGATCAAGTTCTTTCATTAGGCGATCTTCGCGCGAAATGGGAAGCTTTTGGATGGGATGTACTAGAAGTAGCAAAAGGTAATGATATGACCTCTGTAGTTGCTGGACTTGAAGAAGCGAAATCGCATACAGGTAAAGGTAAACCGGTTATTATATTATTACATACTGAAATGGGTAATGGTGTTGATTTCATGATGGGATCTCACAAATGGCACGGTGTTGCTCCAAACAATGATCAATTGGCTTCGGCTTTAGGTCAGTTAACAGAAACTTTGGGCGATTATTAATTATATTAGATATTAGTATTTAAGACATTAGTATTTAGAAATTGACCATCAAACGTCATTAAAAAAAATCTATATACTACCTATTCCATACTAACTACTCCATACTAGTAAAAAATGAAAAAATATACTTTCACAGAATCAAAAGATACCCGTTCAGGATTTGGTGCTGGATTATTAGAAGCAGGTAAACAAAACGAAAATGTTGTTGCTTTATGTGCTGATTTAATCGGTTCATTAAAAATGAACGATTTTATAAATGAATTCCCAGAGCGTTTTTTCCAAATTGGTATTGCTGAAGCAAACATGATGGGAATTGCTGCTGGTTTGACAATTGGTGGTAAAATTCCTTTTACAGGTACATTTGCCAACTTCTCGACGGGTCGCGTTTACGATCAAATTCGTCAATCTATTGCATATTCAGACAAAAATGTTAAAATAGCTGCTTCACACGCTGGATTAACATTGGGTGAAGATGGTGCTACTCACCAAATATTAGAAGATATCGGTTTGATGAAAATGTTACCAGGCATGACAGTGATCAATCCTTGTGATTTCAATCAAACTAAAGCTGCAACAATTGCTGCTGCAAAATTTGAAGGTCCTGTTTACTTACGTTTTGGACGTCCTGTTGTTCCTAACTTTACCCCTGCTGATCAAGAGTTTGTAATCGGAAAAGCGGTAACATTAAATGAAGGAACTGACGTAACGATTATCGCTACAGGTCATTTGGTATGGGAAGCAATCCAAGCTGGTGAGCAATTAGCAGAATTGGGCATTGATGCTGAGATCATCAACATCCACACGATCAAACCATTGGATGAAGAGGCGATCTTAAAATCTGTTGCTAAAACAAAATGTGTAGTAACTGCTGAAGAACACAATCGTTTAGGCGGTTTGGGTGACAGTGTTGCTCAAGTATTAGCGAAAAACTTACCAAGTCCACAAGAATTTGTTGCAGTTGATGATAGCTTCGGTGAATCAGGTACTCCCGCTCAATTAATGGAAAAATATGGTTTGAATGCTGCTGCAATTGTTGCGGCTGCACAACGTGTTATTAATAGAAAATAAAAAACAACGATCACAACGTCACTATATGGAAGATGCTTTAATTATTTCAAAATTTGCTAACGAAAGTACGCGTGAAGAAGCATTTAATCATCTGCTGACTAAATATCAGCAAAAAATATATTGGCATGTGAGAAGAATGGTCATTGATCATGATGATGCGGATGATGTTGTACAAGACATATTTATCAAAGTATGGCGCAATTTGGCAAACTTCAGAGAGGATTCCCAATTGTATACATGGCTTTACCGCATCGCAACCAATGAATGTATCACATTCTTGAATAAGAAAAAACTGAAGCAGAACGTATCGTTGGATGACGATAGTTCTGCTTATTTAGCTGACTCTTTATCAAGTGGTAGTTACTTTAGTGGTGATAAAGCACAAATGAAATTGCAACAAGCTTTATTAACATTACCAGAAAAGCAAAAACTTGTTTTCAACATGAAATACTTCGATGATATGAAATATGATGAGATCTCACAAGTATTAGGAACAAGTGTCGGTGCCTTAAAAGCATCGTATCATTTAGCAGTAAAAAAAATAGAAGCTTTTTTTCATAACAACGATTAAACCTTTTTTGATTAAGATACTCTAATGATTTACTATGAAGGAAAATAACACATATCATGAGGGAATGGAAGCCAATAATCTACCCGATTCACTACGTGTAAATCCTTTTGATGTGCCTGAAGGATACTTTAAAGATCTCCATGAGTCTCTAATCTCCCAGGTCAAATTGGAATCATTACAGAAAAAAAATATCGATGTACCTGTTGGCTATTTTGAAAAACTTCAACAAAATATCTTAAGTAAAGTATCTGAAGAAAAATTAAAAGATCAGGTTAAAACCGATGGTTTTAGTCATCCAGATCATTACTTTTCTTCTTTACAAAATGATATATTAATAAAAGTAGCGGAAGATAATTTAAAATCGAAAGTAACTCAAGATGGATTTGTAACCCCGTCTTTATATTTCAATGAATTCAATGATCAACTATCCGCTAAAATAACTACGGACAATTTAAGGCAAATCGTTTCTAAAGATGGCTTTGAAGCTCCTAAGGGTTATTTTGAAGCATTAAATGCTACAATTACTAAAACGATTCGTGCAGATTTGGATTTAGATATTCCTGTTGAGACTTCTACTGTTCGTTCTATCAAAAGAAAAATTTCTTGGAACAAATATGCGGTAGCTGCATCTCTGGCAACCGTTTTAAGTATAGGTGGTTACTTTGGAATACAAAATAACAACGTTCAAGATGAACAAAAAAACCTGAGTCATGTTTCTGATCAGGAAATTATTAATTACTTGGCACAAACAGGAAATAGTGACGATCTACTCTATGTTGCTAAATATATCGACGATGAAGATATAGTAGGAACAAATAGTAAAGTTAAGGACGAAGATATTGAGGATTATCTTAAATATACGTTATAATGATGTCGAAAATTAAGAATATAATGATCATATTTTGTTTCTGTATCATAGGTTTATCAACAACTTATGCACAGGACAATGAACGTTTTCAAATCATTGAAAATGAAAAAATTGCTTTTATTACAAGAGAGCTAAATTTATCACGCAAAGAAGCTCAAGATTTTTTTCCTATTTATAATGAATACTCCAAGGAGATGTGGAGCGTTAAAAAAGCTAAAACGGGAAACAGTCCTTCCCGAAATAATCTAAGAGGAGGGTCTCGAGATGTCATCGCTTATGATGCCAAAGAATTGGAGATCAAGAAAAATTACCGTGAGAAATTTTCTAAAGTTATTGGAACTTCGCGATCCTCTCAATTTTTTCAAGTAGAGCAGGAGTTCCGAGAATATTTGATCAAATCTCTCAATAATCGAAAAAACAATAATTAATACGCATATGAGAAGAAGTCCAAAAGACTTCTTCTTTTTTTTAAACAAATCATAAGATGCTAAATAACCGCCAACTTTTTCTTCTCAATACCGCTCAGACATCTAATTCACCTAGAATGATTGAAATAGCTAAAGCAGAAGGAGTTTATTTATATGGACCCAATGGTGAAGAATATATGGACTTGGTGTCTGGTTTCAATGTCAGTAATATTGGACATAGAAATCCTAAGGTAATCCAAGCGATCCAACAACAACTGGAGAAGTACCTACATGTGACTGTATATGGTGAATTTGTACAAGCCCCACAAGTTGAATTTGCAAGCGATTTACTAGCCGTTCTTCCAAAACACTTTGAATCCGTATATTTTACAAATTCAGGAGCTGAAGCTGTTGAAGGAAGCATGAAGGTCGCAAAGCGTTTTACAGGTAGAAGACAAATTATCGCTGCAAAAAAAGCGTACCATGGTAGTACACAAGGAGCCTTAAGTCTTATCGGTAATGAAGAATACCATACGGCTTATGCACCGCTACTTCCGGAGATTGAATTCATAACTTTCAATGATATCGCAGACCTAGCGCATATTACAGATAAAACGGCTGCAGTCATTATTGAAGCCATTCAAGGAGAAGCTGGAGTACGTGTACCAGATGTTGCCTATATGCAGGCTTTACGTAAACGATGCGATGAAACAGGAGCATTACTGGTATTCGATGAAATCCAAACTGGCTTTGGTAGAACCGGCAGATTATTTGCTTTTGAACACTATGGTATAGTTCCTGATATTTTAATGCTTGCCAAAGGTATTGGCGGTGGCATGCCACTAGGTGCATTTGTAGCAGCTAAGCAGGTGATGGATGTGATCAAAGATAATCCTATGCTGGGCCATATTACGACCTTTGGTGGACACCCCGTAAGTTGTGCTGCAGCAAAAGCTTCTTTAGAAGTAATCCTAGAAGATCAATTAGTGGAACAAGTAGCTGAAAAGGAACAATTATTTAGAAACCTCCTGCAACATCCTAAAATTAAAGAAATTAGAGGTAAAGGATTGATGATGTGCCTGCAGCTTGAAAACTTTGAACAAGTATATAATGTCAGCAATTATTGTGCACAACAAGGAATCATGATTGATTGGTATCTACACTGTGAAACAGCGTTGCGCGTCGCTCCCCCTTTGACCATTTCAAACGAAGAAATTGAGAAGGCATGTAAAATTATCCTTGACGGTATTGAAAAGTATGGTTAGTTTTTTTTATATTTAAGCTATCAACGTATAACCAAATATGAAAACTAATAGGAGATCATTTATTACCAAAAGTATTGTTGGCGCCACCTTATTAACGAACGCTAATTTGTTTTCTGCTCAGGCTGAAAGTATGACCAGTTTAAAGAAATCAAAAAAGATTACTATAAATCAGAACGATATTATCCTATTTCAGGGAGACTCGATCACCGATAATGGTCGAGATCGAAACAATAAAAATGTGAATGATAATGGTGCCCTAGGATCAGGTTATGTCAATCTTGCTGCTGCAAGTCTGCTTGAAAAATATGCGGACAAAAATCTAAAAATATACAATCGCGGTATCAGTGGCAACCGAGTACCTGACTTGCAAAATAGATGGCAGCAAGATACCATCGATCTTCAACCTACTATTTTAAGTATCTTGATTGGGGTGAATGATTTTTGGAGAACAAAAGATAGTGGAGCAACAAATACACCTGAACTGTTTAAAAAACAATATCAAGATTTATTGCAACAAACACTATCCAAATTACCTCAAGTGAAATTGATCATTGGAGAACCATTTGGAGTAAAAGATGTAAAACATGTTACTGACGATTGGTATCCAGACTTCTTAGCTTATCAAAATGCTTGTGTTGAGATTTCCAAAGAATTTGATGCGGCACTAATTTCGTACCAATCGATTTTTGATCAAGCACAGCGTAAAGCTTCTGGATCTTATTGGACAACAGACGGTGTCCATACTTCATTGGCAGGCGCTAGTCTAATGGCCAAGGGTTGGCTTGATGTTATAAAATAAATAAAGCGCTCTATAGAGCGCTTTATTTATTTTATATAACTGCTAAGCTGATTTACAAAACTTCTTTATATGGAGTCTTTTGCAGATTGGGCAAGAAATAGGCAACTACACCTATCAAAGGCAAATAAGAACAGATATGATAAATAAACTCAATCGATGTGTGATCGGCCTGCCATCCTAACAATGCAGAACCTAAACCTCCCATACCAAAAGCAAAACCATAGAACAATCCAGATACCATACCTAATTTCTTGGGCAACAACTCCTGTGCATACACAATAATGGCAGGAAAAGCGGAAGACAAAATTAAACCAATAATCACAACTAAAACCCCTGTCATGGTATAATCAACATAAGGCAGCAGTAAAGAAAATGGTGCTACTCCCAATACCGAAAACCATATGACGTATTTCCTTCCAAAACGATCGCCAAATAAACCACCTAATAAGGTGCCAGCTGCGACAGCAATTAAGAAGTAAAATAAATATACTTGTGCTTGAATCTCTGTTATACCGAACTTTTCCATGGTATAAAACTGAAAGTAATTGGTAATACTAGCGATATAAAAATACTTAGAAATAATTAATAGCATCAATATAATAACAGTTGACACCACTCGGGCTTCCGAGAGATCAGGTATTTTGATAGCATTTAAAGCATTTTTGGCTCTATTTTTCAGCCTCCTACTATACCAGTTTCCAATGTAAAACGAAACAAGCTGACCGATAAGCCCAATCGCACAAAACCAAGCAATAGAAGACTGTCCTTGTGGTAAAACCAAATAAGCAACAATAATAGGAGCTAATGCTGTTCCTGCATTTCCTCCTATCTGAAAAATCGACTGCGCCATACTTCGTTTACCTCCTGATGCCATATAGGCCACACGTGAGGATTCAGGATGAAAGATAGATGATCCTATTCCAACTAGAAATACAGCACATAAAATCAGTGCGTAGCTAGGTGCATAAGCAAACAGCGCCATACCCGCAATTGAAAAGGTCATACCGATAATTTGGGAATAAGGAATCGGATTTTTATCGGTAAAAGAACCAACGACAGGTTGGAAAATCGATGCTGCAATTTGATACACAAATGTGATCATACCAATTTGTGAAAAACTTAATTGATGTTCTTCTTTCAATAAGGGATAAACTGATGGAATGACTCCCTGAATCAAGTCATTTAATAAATGTGCAAAACTAACTGCGAGTAAAATAGAAAACTCAGGTCTGATCTTATTATTTTGTACTTCCATAACGTAAAAAAGAGGTCCCTCATATTAGAAACCTCTTTTGTTTTTTTAAATAACTCTTACTAATAATCCTTTTAAATATTCCCCTTCTGGGAATGATGCTCTCACCGGATGATCATCTGGCTGATGAAATTGTCTGATAAATTGTATTTCTTTGCCCGCATCCAATGCTGCCCATGCCAATACTTGTTTAAAAGTATCGATATCCATGGCTGAAGAACATGAAAAAGTGGCCAATAAGCCTCCTGATTCTAAAAGCAATAAACCTCTCCGATTAAGATCCTTATATGCACGTGATGCACGTTCCAGTGAAGATCTGGAAGGAGCATATTTTGGTGGATCTAAGACAATGACATCAAATTTTTGATGCTCTTCAGCAAAAACTTTCAATTGCTTATTCACATCCGACTGGATCGCGATATGGTTCTCTTCACTATAGCCATTTAACAGTATATTGCGTCTTAACGTTTCAATCGCTAAAGCAGAGCTGTCTACAGATGTAACACTTGCCGCACCTTCATGGAAAGCATTTAACGTAAAACCTCCTGAATAACAAAAGCAATCCAAGACCTTTTTACCTTTCACATATTGAGCTGTTAACGCCCTATTCTCTCGTTGGTCACAATAAAAACCTGATTTTTGGCCATCAATAATATTGACCTGATAACGGATACCATTTTCAATAATTTCTACAAATTCAGGAGGGAGTTCACCAAAAAGTAAACCATTTGTATCGGGCAATCCCTCATGTTCACGCGACTTCAGATCTGAACGCTCATATATTCCCTTAGGACTTAATAATGTATTAAGTTCATCTATAACCACATCCTTGATTTTTTCAATACCAGCTGCATGCACCTGTATTGAAATAAAATCAGCATACTTATCGACAATCAATCCCGGCACAAAATCTGCTTCAGCAAAGATCAACCTTGCCGTATCATTCTTTCCCTCAATTAATAAATGGCGGCGTGCGTCTACAGCTTTTTGAATACGCTTTCTCCACCATTGTTCGTTGATTTGCTGATCAGGGTGCCATTCTAATAAACGAACAGCTACACGAGATGAATCGTGAAAAAGTCCGAAAGCAATAAACTCATTTTCTGCATTAAAAACAGTAACAACATCCCCATTATCGGGTGTACCATCTATCCGTTTTATTGCACCAGAAAACACCCAAGGATGAAGTTGCCAAGCTGCCTTATCTTTCCCCTTATTCAGAATAATTTTTTTCATCGCAACAAAAGTACAGGTTTTCAAGTTATTTGAAACATCTTGCTAATTAAATTTATCAGAAAATTAAATCCAAATTCATCACGAAGAGCATGAGAATTGAAAAGGCCCATCTCAATGGGCCTTTTCAATTATTTATGCGTAATTAAGTAATTCTTAAAAACAGCATAATCAGCAGAAAAAGCTTCTACAACTTTAGGTTTGTTGTGTAACTGTTCTACCCCTACAGGCAATTTAATTTTACTGAATACCTGCTCAGAAATAGCATCCGGAAATTTACAAGGATGCGCTGTGGATAGAAACACCGATCCATAAGAACCTGGATGTTCGCCGCGGTAGGCTTGTGAACCTAACCAAGCAATAGCGGTATGTGGGCAAGCAACATAATGATAAGTATGATGTAACTGTTCCATAGCAGCCTTAGTTTCCTTATCCGTATAGGTATAAGTAGTGATCATGCTCTTTAAGTCATCGAGATTATTATCAAATAAATCTTGAATACGAACCCAATTACTAGGATCACCAACATCCATAGCATTGGCTAATGTTTGTACAGATGGCTTGGGTTCATATTTTCCAGATTTAATAAAACGGGGCACGGTATCGTTCGCATTGGTAGCAGCAACAAACTGCTCGACCGGAAGACCCATCTTGAAAGCCAATAACCCGGCACCGATATTACCAAAGTTACCACTTGGAACCGTAAAGACAACTCGATCTGAACCCTGTGCCTTCAACTGTGCATAAGCATAAAAATAGTAAAATGTCTGTGGGATCAAACGTGCGATATTAATGGAATTAGCGGAAGTTAATCTCAGATGTTCATTAAGCTCCGGATCGTTGAAAGCACGTTTAACCAATGCTTGACAATCATCAAACGTTCCATCAATTTCAATGGCTCTTATATTCTGTCCATTGGTGGTCAACTGTAATTCCTGAATTTCAGAAACCTTACCTTTTGGATATAAGATGGTGACACGTGTACCTGCTACCCCCAAGAAACCTAACGCAACGGCTCCACCCGTATCTCCAGATGTCGCGACCAGAACATCCAATAAAGCATCATCTGCACCCGAAAAATAAGCCATTACACGACTCATAAACCGAGCTCCAAAATCTTTAAAGGCGTACGAAGGACCGTGAAATAGTTCTAATACCGCAGTATCTGGGCTCAAAAACTTGACAGGTGCTTCAAAATTAATAGCATCCGCGATAATATCCCTCAACACATCTGCAGGAATATCATCTTCAATAAAAGCCTGCGCTACTGTAAATGCAATTTCCTGCAGCGAATATTGCTGTATATTTTTTATAAAATAAGGATCCAGTTGAGGAATGGCCTCAGGCATATAAAGTCCTTTATCGGCAGGCAATGAATTAAAAACTGCTTCTTTGAAAGAAACACGTAATGCTTTATTATTGGTACTGTAAAATTTCATAATAATCTTAATTTAATACTTTAGGGCCATCAACATTTACACCCGATACATAACCATAACTTTCAATTTCTGATTCGGAGAGATGCGCTTTAATCTGATCAACAATCTGCTTAGCAACCTCCTTATCTCTTGTAATAGCTACAACTGAAGGTCCAGAACCCGATATTCCAAAACTCAACGCACCATTTTCTAATGCAATTTGCTTCATCTCATAAAACTGGGGGATCAAGATCGCTCGTGTTGGCTCGATGAGTACATCCTGCATACTTCGCGATATGAGATCATAATCATTTTTAAACAATCCTGCTATTAATCCTGCAATATTTCCCCATTGGATGACGGCATCTTTTAACAGCACCTTTTCTTTAATCAGTTGACGCGCATCGCGTGTGGGAACATCAACCTGCGGAAACACCACAGCAGCAACAAGTTCTTCTGGTACAGGTAAAGGAATTAGATCCAATGGGTCATGTCCTCTGATCAATGTAATGCCACCAAATAACGAAGGCGCTACATTATCCGCATGACCATGTCCACATGCCAGTCGTTCGCCTTCCACACAAAAAGGCAATAGTTCTTCTTTTGAAAGTGGATCACCCAACATTTTATTAATAGCAAATAGACCTGCAACGGTACTTGCCGCACTTGATCCCAAACCTGATCCTATAGGCATATGTTTATGCAGTTCTATTTCCACTCCCACCTCATCATGTAACTCCAGATGCTGCAGTAGAAACTGTACACATGCAGACACTGTATTTTTGTCTGCATCCAGAGGAAGACGACCGTCATCACCCGTAATTTTAGTGATGACAACACCTGCAGTACTTTTTCTCCGCATGATTACTTCATCTCCTGGTTCATCTAAAGCGAACCCCAAAATATCAAAACCACAAATCATATTCGCTACGGTTGCTGGAGCGAAAACATGAACGTGATCCAACATATTATCCAGATTTATCTTTTTCTTCGATAGAGAAGTTTTCATATTTAATTTTTATGACTGTTATCCAAAGCAATAACAGGTCTGTGAAACTTTTGATTAAGCGCCTACATTTACTAAATCTGCAAATACTCCTGCAGCTGTTACTTCAGCACCGGCACCAGGTCCTTTAACCACCAATGGTCTTTCTTTGTAACGCTCTGTGGTGAACGAGATAATATTATCACTTCCCGACAGGGCATAGAAAGGATGCTTGTCATCAACGATCTGTACAGAAATAGACACAACTCCATCTTCCAATTTCCCGATATAACGGATCACTTTATTTTCAAGACGAGCCTTTTCTTTTAAGGCCTCAAAATAACTGTTCTCATTTTTAAGTTCTTCATAGAAAGATTCTACTGAATCTGCTTTCAAACATGCTTCAGGCAATATGGCGCCTAAATTGACATCCTCCGCTTCGATGGTATAACCTGCGTCACGCGCTAAAATCAACATTTTACGCATAAAATCGACTCCACCTAAATCGTCACGAGGGTCTGGCTCCGTATAACCCAAATCTTGTGCTTGTTTTACCACATCATAAAAAGATACATCGTCTTTAAAATTATTAAAGATATAAGAGATCGTTCCAGAAAGAATAGCTTCGATTTTAACGATACGGTCACCACTTAACATCAGGTCTTTCAAAACACGCACGATAGGCAGACCAGCACCAACATTGGTTTCATAAAAGAAGTCCACACCATGCTTATGAGCAGTTTCACGTAGTGTTTTATATTGTTCGTACTTTCCAGAATTAGCAATTTTATTACACGTCACGATCGAAATATTAGATTGAAAAATTCCCTCGTAATAAGTAGAAGGCAATCGACTTGCTGTATTATCTATAAATACACAATTTGGAAGATTAAAGCCTTTCATACGTTCTACAAAAACGGCTAGGTCAGCATCTTCCCCTTGCTCCATTAGTTCCGTATCCCAATTTGCTAAATCAACACCATCTAGTTTAAACAACATTTTCTTGCTATTTGAAATACCGACAACCTTGATCTCAAGATCGTTTTTACTCAACAAGAAATCATATTGACTCTCCAATTGCTTAAATAAAGTAGAACCAATATTTCCTGTTCCCAAATTAAACACATAAAGCGTTTTTTTAAGTTCCGCAAAAAAGGCATCATGCACAGCATTCAGTGCTTTTGATAAATCACTCTTTGAAATAATAACAGATATATTATACTCCGAAGATCCCTGAGCTATAGCACGTACATTGATCCCATTTCTTCCCAAAGAGGAAAATAACCGGCCAGACATTCCTGGAGTTTTTTTCATATTCTCACCTACTATGGCTAAAACAGATAAATTGTTTTCGATCTCTGGTTGGATGAGTTTATTAACTTGTATTTCCAATTCAAACTCATTCTCGATCAAACTCTTGGCGCGTAATGCATCCTCAGGATTGACTGCAAAAGTAATACTGTGCTCAGACGAAGACTGCGTAATCAAAACCACATTGATCTGCTCTCGCGCTAATAAAGTAAATAATCGACCACTAAATCCAGATTTACCAATCATACCCGAACCCGTAAGATTGATAACAGATATTTCTTCGATCGAAGAGATACCTTTTATTGGTAAAGTTGTTTTACCACTTTCAAATTGAATAAAAGTACCTGCAAAATCAGGTTCAAAAGTATTGCGGATAACAATTGGTATTTTCTTTAGAAAAGCAGGAATCATAGTGGGCGGATAGATGACCTTAGCACCAAAATAGGACAACTCCATAGCCTCTGTATAGGATAGAACGGGCAATGAAAATGCTTTTTTAACAATACGTGGATCCGCTGTCAGCATACCATTTACATCTGTCCATATTTCGATCGCTGTTGCATTTAAAATAGAACCAAAGATTGCAGCTGTATAATCTGACCCACCTCTACCTAAAGTCGTCATTCGTCCGTTCTCATTAGATGCTATAAACCCAGTTACAAACATGAGTTTATCGCTATTTGTTAGATACAAAGATTTAACAAGTTGCTCTGTCAACTGGTCATTGACATGTGCATGTCCAAAATGAGAATCGGTTTTAATATAATGCGATGCATCGACAAATAGTGATGCCGCCAAATCTTGTTCCGAAATCTTAGATACCATAAAAGTCGAACAACGTTCGCCATAACTGACGATCAAATCCTTACTTTGTTCGCTCAGCTCCCTTAGCGCATAGATCCCCTGTAATAACTCTTCAATTTCATTGAAAAATAATTTTAGTTTCGTGAATACTGGATTTTGATATTTAACTGTGATTAATTTCTTGATCACCTCAAAGTGCTTGGTTTCGATTAATGCTAAATCTTCATGAAATGATTTTCCTTCAGAAGCATCTACGGCCATTTTACATAATAAATTTGTGACTCCCGACATGGCCGATAAAACTACCAACGGTTGTTCCCCGGAATCATACGATTTCTTCACAATACGAAGTACTGCTTTGATGCTATCTGCAGAGCCTACCGACGTTCCTCCAAATTTTAAAATTTTCATAATGTATACTGTTTAGTTGTTTGTTTTAAAGCATAAAAAAAAACGCCTTCACTCAGAGAGGAAGGCGTTTGCGAAATATCTTGTCTACATTTCTATACAACGAAACTACCTCCTCCTAAGTTTTATCCCGGTGGTAATAATAATCGATGTAATAATTGTAGTCGTTTTCATTCTTTTTTATTTTACTTTCGTAAATATAAGGGATTATTTATCAAGTATCAAAATAAATTAATGTTTTTTTTGATATTTCTTAAGAAAAGCTCATCTTATATATAAATAACATATTATTAAGTACTACATGTAATTTTTATAATACACATATACCTGTCGTTGGATGCTTACAATTTATTCTACCTCGATAAATTGCGTTTCAATAAAAAAAGTGTTAAAAACGTTAAAACTTCGTTAAATACTTGTCATATTTTTTGCAAAGTAAGATGAGTTGTATTATATTCGCAACAGTGATGTCCAAAATAGTTAACATCTAATAATAAAAGAATAAGTTAAAGTTGTACATAAAAGCGATTTAATGAAAACAAAGAAAATATTAGCTTCAATGCTATTTATAGGCTTATGTCTAGTGTCGCAGGCACAATCAACCAAAACCCAATCTAAACCGGAATCAGACCCGGACAATCTCGCTAAAGAATACTTCTCCCAAATCATGGGTGTTGCGGTTTCAGCAACTACAAACACAAAATTATATCAATTTGTTTATGAATGGTTAGGAACTCCTTACCGCTTAGGAGGTGACTCCAAAAGAGGTATCGATTGTTCAAAATTCTCTTTTGAATTGTACGATAAAGTTTTTAATACAACTTTAGGCTATAATAGCCGTAACCAATATTCTCAAATAAAACCAGTAAAGAAAGATGATTTAAAAGCTGGTGATTTGGTGTTCTTTAAGATCAGAAGTAAAAGTATTACGCACGTTGGGGTTTATATTGGTGATAATAAATTTGCCCATGCTTCTTCAAGCAAAGGTGTTATGATTAGCAACTTAGGAGAAGCATATTGGAGACGTTATTATTATGATGGTGGTAGATTACCTGATGATAACAAATCACTTACTGCTGAGATATTAAATGGTGAAAAAGCAGATAAATTCAATTAATTTGATTTTTTCACGCCACGATAACGAGTCCGAATGTATTGACATTCGGACTTTTTTTTGCAAAGATTTTAGTACTTTTACGCTTAAATAAATTTAATACCATTATGTCGTCAAAGAAAACGCTCATACTAGATAAAGAACAAATCAAACAAAAATCGATACGTATCGCTTATCAGATTTTAGAAGATAATTTTGAAGAAAATACGTTGGTGTTAGTAGGTATTGCGGATAGAGGTTATGTTTTTGCACAACGCTTGCAAAAAATATTAGAAGAAATATCAGATAAAAATATTGAGCTCTTAAAGGTGACGATGAGTAAAACAAGTCGTTCATTAAAAGCAGAGACCGATCAACCCATTGAAGGAGCTAAAAATAAAACCTTAATCTTAGTTGATGATGTATTGAATAGCGGAAGAACGCTTGCTTATGGATTAGGGGTATTCTTAAACGTTCCAATTAAGAAAATGCGTACTGCCGTACTTATTGACCGAAGTCACCCAAAATTCCCTATTGTAAGTGATTATTATGGATTAAAACTATCGACCATCTTGAAGGAACATGTAGAAGTTAATCTGCAAGGTTTTGAAGCAGAAGATGATGCAGCGTGGCTTGTATAAGAGCATAAAACGATATAAAAAATTAAAAGCCTTCCGTATGGAAGGCTTTTAATTTTTTATAGATTGACATCTTGATGCTAACCCTTATTGATTTTCAATTTCATTCCAGGCTTTAGTTTTGTGTGTGATAAATTATTATCCGCTTTCAATTTAGATAGAGACACCCCCTTATTATTCGCTATTTCAGAAAGTGTATCACCTTTCTTGACAGTATATACCAGAACAGTTGACTTTTTGGACGAGCTTGCAGTAGCTTTCTGAGCTAATCGGCTATTTATTCCATTGCTATTGACAACTAAAGAAGTTCCGGCCTTTACAGAAGATCCGCTCACGTTATTCCAAGCTTTTAAATTTTGAACACTAACATCATACTTTCTCGCAATTATAGCCAAGGTTTCTCCTCTACGCACTTGATGGCGACTAGGCTGGGCACTACCTTTACTATTCTTACGAATATCAGCGTCTACAGCCGCAATGGATTGAACAGGAGCTTCTACTGTTGTATTGAGCGCTAGATAAAGTTGATCTTTATTGATGCCGTCACCCAGTGCAGGAATAATTAAACGGCGATGAATTTCATCGGAGCCATTGACTACTCCTTTCTTATAAGCCGGATTAAGCAGTTTTAAGCTCTCTTCTGAAACATTTATTGCCTTAGCAACCTCAGCTATCGAAATAAACTTATCAACTTCTAACACCTGCGTATTCAAAGCGATTTCACTTTCCTGAGCTTCGATGCCATGTTCCTGTGCATAGCCTAAGGTATAAGTCATCGCGATGTAAGCAGGAATATAATTTCTGGTTTCCTTAGGTAGATAAGGTGCGACTTCCCAAAATGTAGGTTGAATCTTTCCAGATCTTAAAATCGCACGTTTGACTCCACCCTTTCCACAATTGTAGGAAGCAATCGCTAACAGCCAATCACCAAATTCGGCATAAGCTTCTTTCATATATTTGGCAGCAGCATAACTGGATGCAATAGGATCCTTACGTTCATCAACATACGTATCCATCGTTAAGTTATAAATCTTAGCAGTACCATACATAAATTGCCACGGTCCTGTTGCTCCAACACGTGATACGTCATGAGGATTTAAAGCAGACTCAATAATCGACAGGTATTTTATTTCTTTAGGAACGCCCACTTCAGCCAAAATACGTTCGTAAAGCGGAAAATAATATTGCGCCAGTCCCAGCATTCGGGACATATGCCCAGAATAATTTTTCGAATTGTAAAGATCAATATACTTGCGAACATGTTGGTTGTAGTCTAAGGGGACTTCACGTTCTAAGGAATTTAGTTTTCGAACAACATTGACATCTTCAATATCAAAGACGATCGATTGGGCGTCTTTCTCTCCTATATTAACAAATTTAATGCTGTCAAGCTGTTGTAAGATCGATGCATTTTCACGATCAATACTCGCAGACATAATTGCTTGCGTAGAATTTCTCATCTCATCTATAGACCTTTCTTGTGCACACAAACAATACGTCGTGATGGCTAAGCCTATGGTGAATAGAGTCCTCTTTTTTTCAATCATCTTTTTTAATTATGGTTGACAATTAGAACTAAATCGTCCTAAGAATAAAGTATAATTTTTTTCAAATACGCTTTTCTTTTACAAGATTAGAAATGGTAAAAAATGAAATAAGATTTTACGAAGAGGTAAAATCTTATTTCTAACACACAACAGAATTATTTATTCTCTGTTGTTTTCTCTTTAGTATCATCTGTAGAATCCTCTTTCTGTCCGTCTTTGAATTCTTTTACACCTTTACCTAATCCACGCATCAATTCAGGAATTTTTTTACCGCCAAATAATAGTAATAATATTACAACGATTATAATTAATTCCTGACCCCCAATACCCATTATTAATAACCCTGATGTCAACATAACTTATGATTTACTGTTTTTCAATATTCTCTTTGAGTATATACACTTATACCTTAAAAACAAATGTACATAATAATTTTTATTTCTATATTTTTTTAATTTGCTAACCAAGATTGTGGATTCATCGGAATTTGACCCTGCCAAACTTGAAAATCCAGTACCGGCGCATCCAGATCAGGATCGTTAGCAACAGTTCCAATAAACTGACCTGCAGACACTTTCTGTCCTTTCGAAACACTAAAACTTGCTAAGTTGCTATACACCGAGAAGAATTCACCATGTGAAATGATGATCACCTTAAGTCCATTCAACGTTAACGTACTTGTTACAGTTCCAGAAAATACCGACTTAACCGTAGCGCCACTTGCTGTTTGTAATTTCAAGGACTCATGGCTCACAGACACGTTTCTTCCTGTCCTATCTGTACCAAAACTTTGTAATATTTTAGCATTGGAAACTGGCCATGGCAATCGTCCGCGATTAGATCTAAAATCAGCCGATAGACGGGCTGCTTCTGGAGTAGCGCGCAACACCTCTGAATCCGACTTACGGGCAGTAGATTTAGATGACTCTTTTTCTTCTACTTTAGTGTCGTTTTTCTTAGCACTTCTTGCCGCAGCAGCTTCTGCAGCTCTACGAGCAGCTTCTTGTCTTCTACGCTCGGCTTCAATCTCTCTTTTAATGATTGCTTGAATGGCAGATCTTAACTTACGCTCCTCTTTTTGTTTCTGCGTAATATCGCGTTTTACACCTCTTTCAGTGGTAATCAAAGAATTTAATTCATTCGAGAAAATAGCACGTTGCTGAGCGATCGTTTTCTTCTCTTGTTCTTGTTCGTTCAATAACTGTTTATGTTTATTACGATCAGCCTGAAGCTGTGCGATCTTTTGTTCAATTTGTTTTTTAGTCCCTTCAATCTCACTCGCCTTTAACTTCCGTGAATCATTGAATTGTTGCAAATATTTTACACGTCGAAACCCTTGATTAAAATCTT
This sequence comes from Sphingobacterium sp. MAE, assembly GCF_056711605.1. Lineage (NCBI taxonomy): Bacteria > Pseudomonadati > Bacteroidota > Sphingobacteriia > Sphingobacteriales > Sphingobacteriaceae > Sphingobacterium > Sphingobacterium sp. MAE. Next base: position 4,153,215 of record NZ_CM160044.1, read on the forward strand.
TTGAAGCGAAAATAAACATCAATTTATTATAAGCATTACGGTTTCGAAACGCAAACATGATCATTTTCTCATAATCGTTGCGCATCTTTTCCAACTCAGCCTTCAATTTATCAACAGCAGCAGTATTGACATTAATCTGGCGATTAATCAAACTGAGTTCAGAACTAATGGTAGTAATTTTTTCTTGACGAAGATTAATCTGACTACTCAGCGCACTCACCTGCTTCTGCGTCAATATCTTTTCCGTCGTAGTCTCCTTAAGCGTCTTTTGAAGTTCCGCTATTTCACGATTTATTTTTTCACGTTTCTTTTCAAGCTCCGCCCGGGTTTGTGAAAAACCGATTCCAAGCATCAAAAAAAACGCAAGTAGACTTAGTATTATCTTTTTTAAATTCATCTATAGTAATCTTTTACTAGCAGTTGAGTCCGAATTAACATCTTTTCATTAAAAACAGTCCCAGATGCGAAAGTAATAAATCTTAAGGATTATCGTGCTAACATTAATTAATTACTTTGTATTTGTTGGAGATTGTAAAAGGCATTTCCAGTGCCTCATTGAACGATACTCTGCTATAATTAAAGTTAGCGCTTATAGCGGTATCACCTCCCGAAATCAGTAATTCAAGTGCCATCGGAAACAACATCCCTCCGTTATTTGAATAGCCTGCATAATTTGCTTCCAATTTTTGTCCCTTAGCAACTTGTTCTAAGCTAAACGAGTCCACTTTATTTTGTTGGTTCACTACATACCTATAAGTAAGTTCATTCTTTTGACCCTTCAATTGCATCGGTATACTTTTTTGATCCACTTCAAAATTATTGGCATTTAACAGATTTGTAGAAAAATTCGCCAAAAGCAGATCTTGTACATTTGCAAAAGTCAAATCCTCACTTGCATATTGGTACAAGTAACTAAATGGTTTTCCAGTATATTCACCTTGAAATTTATTTAATATCTGAACACTATCCGGTGTAATCAAAACTCGCCCAACCTCAATACCTAACAATGCAGTAATAGAAATCCATATTTTCTTATCTTTCTCTATTCTGATATTCACCGTTGCATCTTGAGAAGATTTTCCAATGCTTATTTTACTCTTAGCTTTGCCCGAGAACGTCGTAAACTCCAAGTTAGATAATAAAAATTTTTGCGCAATTTCGGTCTTAGAATCTTCCTTATCTATCGTCAGAATCTCCACAGGATCACTCTCCACTTTCGCAACTTTCTTCTTCGTACTACAAGACGCAAATATTAAAAGCACGGCCATTATAGCAATAGATCTACTCCACATAAGCTTTCGCATTTATTTTTTCTTTTAACTTATCCAAGTCTATTTCTGATTGACCACCTCTACTTAACGCTAGTTTCCATTGCTTCATTGCTTCTGCAGGTTTTTTATTTTTAATTAGAATATCACCATAGTGCTCTAATAAAACTGCAGAAATCGTATTTGAATTTTTAATAGCTTTTTCGATCCAGACCAAAGCATCAGCATACTTACCCTGTTTAAATAGCACCCAAGCATACGTATCCTCTAAGGTTGCATCATTTGGTCTCAACTTATTTGCAGTTTCAGCAAAATGGGCCGCATCTTCTAAATCCTGATTTCTTAACGACAAATAATAGGCTAAATTGTTCATAGCACTTACATTTGTACTATCTAGATGAATCGCTTCTCTGTAGGCCACATCCGACGCTGATTCCATTTTAAGTGAATGGTAGATATCACCCAGTCCGCTATATATATTGGATTGAAAAATAGCATTTTCATTTTGCCCATTATTCAGTGCAGCTTCCATCAAATTACGAGCAAGCTCATAATTACCCTTTAATGTATAGGCAATCGAACTGAAATACAAGATAACAGGATTGTTTGGGATATTGTGTAAAGCCTCTCCCCCATGCGCTATCGCTTGATCATACTGCTCCATGGCCAGATCGACATTGATCAACATCCGCCAAGCGTCAATTTGATAGGGATTGATCCCTACGGCAATCGAAAATGATGATTGTGCACCAACAAGGTCATTACGCATCCAGTTTACTTGCCCTTTTGCGACATGGCTTTCTGCTACACGCGGATGCATATCTACTAAAATATTCGCCAGCTCTTGCGCCTGATCGAGTGTGAAGCTGCTATTCGGAGCCAAGAGGGATAAAATAATTCTATTTTTTTCCGAAAAATCAATAGTTTTAGACGAAAAAGCCTGTTTTAAGTACTCAAATGAAAGTTTTCCTTTACCCGATAAACGATATTCATCAGCTAAATCCAAAAAAAGATAATCATCCTTAGTATTTAAAACACCCGCATTCAAAACAGCAAGTGATTTTTTAGGCTCTTTATTTTCACGATACGCCTGCGCCAATTGACTATATACTTGTGCTAAAGGAGATTTTTTATTAGCCCAAGGTTCCAAAACATTGATTACAGCAGGAAAATCGTTTTTATCCAATAACAAAGTAGCCCCAATGACATCCAATGTATCAGTAGCACCGGCCGATTCACGGACATTTTTATAACGTGCAAAAGCCTCTTCCTTTTGTTCATTATTGAACAATAACATGATTTTTTCCCTATTTAATGCAGCGATATTGACATGATCCTTATTCATTAACATATCCAATGACCGGATTGCACTTGCTAGGTCGCCTTTACCCTTATTGACATCAATACTAAAACTTAAATATTCGTTTTTAGGATCTATTTCGAGCGCTTTATTTACTTCCTCCAGAGCACGATCAGCATTTCTCATCTGTCCAAATAATACTGCCTTCGTAAAATAAACGTCATCTGCTTTGGGATAACGCGTTGTAATCGCATCTAACGAATCCATCGCCTGTTTATAATCACCCTTTCTTAAAAAAGCTTCTATATTTTTTAATTGTTGCGAATAAGGTTTTTCTGGGGTACTATTTTGTGCTAATGCTGTTTCTCCAGCTGCAGATAACATTGTTACTAATAGCGCATACTTCAAATATTTTTTAAACATAAATAATCCTTCTCGTTCACCAATTACTGTGTTAATTATGTTGCAATATACTAATAAACGACAATTGTAAATAACGGTATTGCAATTCAATGGGTTATTTTTGACGATCTCCTTATTTTAAACTAGAGTAAAACATACTTATGGATAATGAAAGTCCCTAAAATAAAGTAAAATAGATTTTCGTAATCAAAAAATTAAAAGTACCTTTGCAGACCCTTGAGATACAGGGAAAAGAAGTGAATAAAATATTATTAATTATTTAATTAAAAGCAAGTGAATACGTTAAGTTACAAAACTGTCTCTGCCAACAAGAACACCATCAACAAAGAATGGATCGTTGTTGATGCTGAAGGCGAGATTTTGGGGCGCTTGGCAAGCGAAATTGCGAAAGTAATTCGCGGAAAGCACAAGCCATCGTTTACCCCTCACGTAGATTGCGGAGATAATGTTATCGTTATCAATGCAGAAAAAATTAGATTGACAGGTAATAAATTGGGCGACAAAACTTACGTTCGCTACACGGGATACCCGGGTGGTCAACGTTTCATCACTCCAAAAGAATTATTGGCAAAACACCCTGAGCGCATCATTGAGAAAGCTGTTCGTGGTATGCTTCCTAAAAACCGTTTAGGTCGTCAATTGTTTAAAAATCTTTATGTTTATGCTGGAACTGAGCACAAACAAGAGGCTCAAAATCCAAAACCAGTTAAATTTTAAGGAGAATCGACATGTCAACAACTAATACTTCAGGAAGAAGAAAAACTGCTGTTGCCCGCATTTACTTAACTGCTGGTAGCGGAGTCCTTACTATTAATGGTAAAGACTACAAAGAATATTTCCCAACATTGCCATTGCAATACATTGTTACTCAATCATTAGAAGTAGCAGGTCAAGCTGGGAATTTTGATGCGAAAGTGAACGTTAATGGAGGTGGTGTAAAAGGACAAGCTGAGGCTGTTCGTTTGGCTATTGCGAAAGCATTAGTTGAATTAGACCCAGAAGTTAAACCAGCTTTACGTGCTAAAGGTTTAGTAACACGTGATGACCGTATGGTTGAGCGTAAAAAACCAGGACGCAAGAAAGCTCGTAAGAGATTCCAATTCAGTAAACGTTAATCAAAGGAGGATCAAAAAATGGCAAGAACAACTTATCAAGACTTATTGGATGCAGGTGTGCACTTTGGTCACCTTACTCGTAAATGGGATCCGAAAATGGCTAAGTACATTTTCATGGAACGCAACGGGATCCACATTATTGACTTGAACAAAACGCTTACGAAATTGGAAGAAGCTGCATCAGCTATCAAACAAATCGTAAAATCAGGTCGTAAGGTTTTATTCGTAGCAACGAAAAAACAAGCAAAAGAAATTATCGCTCAACAAGCGAAGGCAGTTAACATGCCTTTCGTTACGGAAAGATGGTTAGGTGGTATGCTTACAAACTTCACAACAGTGCGTAAGTCTATCAAAAAAATGTCTACTATTGACAAAATGCAAAAAGATGGTACATATGATGTATTATCTAAAAAAGAGAAGTTGATGATTCAACGTGAGCGTATCAAATTAGAATCTCTATTAGGAGGTATTGCTGATTTGAACCGTTTACCGGCTGCTTTATTCATCATCGATGTGAAAAAAGAACACATCGCTGTAACTGAAGCAATCAAGTTAAACATCCCTACTTTTGCAATGGTAGATACAAACTCTGACCCTTCAAACATTGATTTCCCAATCCCTGCAAATGATGACGCTAGTAAATCTATTAGCTTAATCGCTGGAATCATTGGTCAAGCAATCCAAGAAGGTTTGGACGAACGTAAACGTGATAAAGAAGACGAAGCAGAAAAAGAAGCAGCTGCAGCTAAAGCTAAAGTTGATACTACTGAAGCTTCAGAAGCTAAACGTCCTCGTAAAGCGAAAGACGGAGAATAATATTTTTTATTCCAAACCGGATAGCGTAGCGTTGGTTTCTGGAAAAGAATTCTTTTCTTGGACTAACCTATCTGTCCGGTTTTTTGGTTTAACATTGCTCTAAAAAGAAATGGTAAACTTTATATTAGCTTAACAAGAGTTAGGTTAATATTGTCAAGAAAATAATAAGTCAAAAATTTAAAAAAGAAATATATCATGTCAGTACAAATTTCTGCATCAGATGTAAACAAGTTGCGTCAACAAACAGGCGCAGGTATGATGGATTGTAAAAAAGCGTTAGTAGAAGCAAACGGTGATTTTGAAGCTGCTGTTGATTACTTACGTAAAAAAGGAGCTAAAGTTGCTGCTAGCCGTCAAGACCGTGATTCTAACGAAGGTGTTATCATTGCTAAAGCTGCTACTGATGGTAAATCAGGTATCGTAGTTGAAGTAAACTGTGAGACAGATTTCGTAGCTAAAAATGCTGATTTCGTAGCTTTCGCTGAGTCAGTTGCTGAAGTTGCTTTGGCTAACAAACCTGCTTCTTTAGAAGACTTAAAAGCGTTAGAAATCGGTGGTACTAAAATCGCTGATTTATTAATCGATCAAACAGGTAAAATCGGTGAGAAAATTGACGTTTCTAAATATGAAACTATTTCTGCTGAGAAAGTTGTTGCTTATATCCACGCAAACTACCGTTTAGGTGTTTTAGTAGGTTTATCAGCTGCTGCTGATGGTGTTGAAGAAGCGGGTAAAGATGTAGCTATGCAAATCGCTGCAATGAACCCTATCGCTATCGATAAAGATGGTGTAGATTCACATACTATTGAGCGTGAAATGGCTATTGCTAAAGAACAAATCATCGCTGAAGGAAAACCTGCTGAAATGGCAGAAAAAATCGCTGCTGGTAAATTGAATAAATTCTACAAAGAAACAACTTTGTTGAACCAAGAATTCGTTAAAGATAACTCTAAATCTATCGCACAATTCTTAGATTCAGTTTCTAAAGGTTTAACAGTTACAGCGTTCAAACGTGTTCAATTAGGAGCATAATTAACGCTATTCAATAAAGAAGACCTATTTCCAAAAGAGATAGGTCTTCTTATTTTAATTCAAAACTATATCATTAAAATTCATTTGCAGAAAACCAGTTTTTCAACATCTGCATCTCCTTTTCCTTATTTTCCATCATCACCCGTTCCATTTCTTTCCTATCTTCCTCTCTTAAATTTTTTAAAAACGGATGCTGAACAAAAACATTCAAATCATCTGCTTTTATAGAATCAACCGTTTTAAAATACTTAATCATTATCGGGGTAGCCTCAAAATAGAAATACTCACTCACAGGAATAAAATTTCTTAACATTTTATAGTAAATTTTATTACAGCCCAGATCTTTCAGTAAAGGATATAAAATCTTATCTTTTGATGAATTTATAATTCTAATTTTATAAACATCATCATAAACCCGCTCCCCATACCGGATATATAATCCAAGTAAAAATGAATATTTCCTACTTTCATCTTTATCAAAATTTTCGTCAATCAAATGACCATCATCGGTATAAAACGTATTAAAATGTTGAGCCAATTGTGGATTATTCAATTCGCTTTGAATATCATTATATATTTTTTTTTCAATTTTCACCTGATAATTATCTTCTAAAAATGCAGCTAAATACGTGAATAATGCTTTTTCTGAAGAACCATATTCATCAATATTAATTTCCTTATTACGACCATTAAACCGATCCAAATAATCACTAAAAGTGCCCAACATAAAATAATCAGGTATCACATTTAATTTATAATTAGTAGAATCTTGCCATTTATGTAAATTAGATCTCATTCCAGGTATCGTATTTTTTGCACCTGATCCAAACAGCTGCCGTACATGCTGTCCAAAACTAGGTAGCCCAATAAGCAGGATAGCCATGATAAAGATATACTTCTTCATAATTTTAAAATTTAGGTCAAACAAATATACTTTTTATTTTATATCAATCCATTACAATCTACCTCTTCAATCTACATGATTCACAGTTGCTTATTTCAATTTATTTACCTTTCAAAAACTCATTAAAATGAAGTAAGCTATGTTAAATAGAATAAACAGAATTAATCAAAATCAACTTTAGAAATTAAAGAGATCAAATTATTACGTTTAAAATAAATAGTACCAAAAGCACATATTTTTTGTAAATTGGTTGATAACATTGATTATACATCACTAAATGATATCCAAAATGAGTACGACACAAGGCATGCTTCGTGATGATGCATTAAAAGGAAAAAACATTTTAATTACCGGCGGTGGTACTGGGCTTGGTAAAGCCATGACCAGATATTTTTTACAATTAGGTGCCCAATGCCTGATCACGAGCCGCAAAGATGATGTCATACAGCAAACCGCAACAGAACTAAGTCAAGAAACAAAAGGTAGGTGCATCGCTATAGCATGCGATGTCCGTGATTATGAATCTGTAGAGAAAGTCATCGCTTTTGGTATTCAAGAACTAGGTTCCATTGATGTTCTGGTCAATAATGCTGCTGGAAATTTCATATCCCCTACAGAAAGACTAAGCCACCGTGCATTTGAATCTGTCTTAGGAATTGTCCTACAAGGTACCATTAACTGCACCTTAGCTCTTGGAAAAATCTGGATTGCCAATAAAGATCAAGATAAAACGATTTTGAATATTGTGACTACCTATGCAAGTACAGGTTCAGGATATGTAGTTCCTTCAGCTTGCGCCAAATCAGGCGTATTGGCGATGACAAGATCATTAGCCGTAGAATGGGGACGTAAAGGGATTCGATTGAATGCCATTGCACCAGGCCCCTTTCATACCACTGGCGCTTTTGACCGTCTTTTTCCAAGCAACCTAAGTGAAACCCTCAACCCTATCAATAGAATTCCATTAGGTCGCACGGGCGACTTACAAGAACTGGCCAATTTAGCGGCATATCTCGTATCTGATTATTCAGCTTATGTCAATGGTGATGTCATCACGATAGATGGTGGAGAATGGCTAAAAGGTGCCGGAGAATTCAATGGACTCGATGCGGTGACTGATGAACAGTGGGATACGGTAGAAAAATTGACCCGAGGAGCAAAAAGCACTTAAACTAGCGCGAATAAATACGATTGTTTTTTATACAAAGGCTAGACAATTGTTGTTTTATTTAGATATTTGACAATAATAACACAGGAATGAAAAAAATAGCCTTCATAACACTCCTATTTTTTAGCGGATCGTCTTTATCTGCACAGCAAATAGCAGAAAATACCGTAGACTCTCTCGTTCAAAAAGCATTGTCCGCTTTTAATGTACCCGGAATTGCAGTAGGTATTGTCAAAGACAATCAAGTCATCTTGGCCAAAGGATACGGTATTGCAGATTTAAACAGAAAAAACAAGGTTTATGCAAGTACAAATTTCGGTATTGCATCTAATTCCAAAGCTTTTACAACATCTGCACTAGCGATCTTGGTTGATGAAGGGAAAATTAATTGGGATGATCGAGTTCAAAAATATATCCCCGAATTCAAATTATATAATGACTACGTCAGTCAAAATTTTACGATTCGAGATTTGCTGACCCATAGAAGTGGTTTAGGCTTAGGAGCAGGAGATTTAATGATCTGGCCAGACGGACATGACTTTAGCCCAAAAGACATCGTCCATAATATCCAGTTTTTAAAACCAACTTCCGCCTTTCGTACAAAATATGATTATGACAATCTTTTATACATCATCGCTGGAGAAGTATTAGAAAAAGTATCTGGACAACAGTGGCAAGAATTTATTCAACAAAGAATTTTTAAACCACTAGAGATGAATCATTCAGCTCCAAACTGGAACTTATTAATGGATCGAGACGATGTCATTTCCCCTCACGTACCGATAGATGGAAAAAATCAAGTTAGCACACGATATACCAATACAATCTTAGATGCGGCTGGTGGAATATACTCAAATGTTGAAGACCTCAACAAATGGATGATCTTTCATCTAAATAATGGGGAGCATCAAGGAAAACAATTGATATCTAAAAAACAACTGAAAGAATTGACGAGTCCCCAGACCATTATGCCGGTGCGGACCACTGCACCATACCACTCCCTATTTAAGAATTACGGACTAGGATTTGTCCTTACAGATGTAGCAGGAAAATTGGAAGTTTCGCATACCGGAGGTTTAGAAGGGATTGTCACTCAAATCGTTATGATTCCACAATTAAAGCTAGGCATTGTCGTATTGACCAATCAACAAGAAGGTGCTGCATTCACTGCCATAAGCAACAGTATAAAAGATTTCTACCTAGGTATTCCAGATCAACATTGGATCACGACCTATCAAGATCTGATCGCAAAAAATAATGCCGATGCCGATCTCATAACGCAAAAAACATGGCAGATCGTAGATGAGCATAAAAATATAAAAAATCAGCACCATCAATCCATAGAAGGCACATATAATGATAATTGGCTTGGGGAAGTAGACATTCATATGAATAAAAATGGACAGTTAGAATTTATTTCTAAACGTTCGCCACAGCTCACTGGGGAACTATTCTATTATCAAGACAACACCTATGCTGTCAAATGGTATAATCGCTTTATGTATGCTGATGCATTTGTATATATGGACATTCAAAACAATCAGGTCGCTGGATTTACAATGAAACCGATTTCTCCGCAGACAGATTTCAGTTTTGACTTTCAAGATCTCAATTTTAAAAAACAGACAAACAATGGAACAAAAAAATAACCCACTTCATGGACAACGATTGGACACCATATTAGAATACCTGGTTGCCTACTTTGGAGGTTGGGAAGGCTTAGGTGAGCGCATCAACGTCAAATGCTTCAATGAAAATCCAAGTATAAAATCTTCACTCGTTTTTTTAAGAAAAACACCTTGGGCAAGAAAAAAGGTAGAAGAATTGTATCTCAAGATATATCAGTACGAAAGTAAGTAGTTGCGATAATGGGATCCACCTTCTTATAAAAAATGTACTAGCAGTAGTATAGAAAAGATAATTTATCCGCTTCATCTCCTAAGGGGCAGATACGTTTAGATTATCTTTTTTTATTTTTATAACCTATTGATTTAAAATTTAATATCAAAAAAAACACAACACTACAGATGATAAAAACTAACTTAAAAATGAGTTGTTATATCTGTTGTAAACTTAGAACATATGCATCATAAAAAGATAGGTTGGATCGGACTCGGAAACATGGGGTTTCCGATGGCAAAAAATCTCGAAAATGCTGGATTTCCGCTTTCTGTTTTCAATAGAACACCCAGCAAATCAGAACCTTTTACAGATCGATCAGAAGTCTATATCAGTGCCCTTGAATTGGTCAAGAACTGTGATATCATTTTTACAATGGTTTCCAACGATGCTGCCATTATAGATCTATACGCAGATATTTTTCAACTTGAAGACATTGAAGGAAAATTATTCGTTGATATGAGTACTATTTCCAAAGAACTTACGCTCCGCACAGCGCGCCAGCTAAAAGAAAAGCAAGCACGCTTCATCGATGCACCTGTAGCTGGCAGTACAGTACCGGCCAAGGAGGGGACATTGATTATTATGGCAGGTGGTGATGAAAAAGATCTTCAGGAGGTACTGCCCTATTTTCAAAAGCTGGGTAAAGCAGTAAAACATCTCGGTCCTACCGGACAAGGTATCTCAGCCAAATTAGCTATCAATTATTTTCTATCCATTATTTACCAGGGACTTGCCGAAACCGTACTATTTGGTGAGCAAAGTGGTATAAAGAGAGAAGACATGCTAGAAATTATCAATGAAAGCGCAAGCGGTAGTGGTGCCACGAAGGTAAAAACGCCACTTCTCCTACAACAAGATTACTCAGCTGCGTTTGCTTTAGATCTCATGTTAAAAGATATCAATCTAGCTAAAAACGAAGGAGCGAATAGTCCGCTGAGCAAGGTATTAATCGAGACTTATCAACAGGCCCACGATGCAGGTTTTGGAAAGCAAGATGTTATCGGCATAATCAATTATCTAAAACAGATTCAGTAATACCCGTGATGAAAAATCAAATATGTGTGACAGCTCAAATGTTAATTAGAAAACCTGTTGAACAGGTTTTCCAGGCATTTATAGATCCTGCGATTACGGTCCATTTTTGGTTTACCAAAAGCTCCGGAAAACTGGAAACTGGCAAAACAATTATTTGGGAATGGGAAATGTATGCTGTAAAAAGTACAGTTAAAGTACAAGATATTATTACCAATGAAAAAATTACAGTACGATGGGGACCACCCGAAACTTTAGTGGAATTCAATTTCAAATCACTATCTATAGATCGGACATATGTCACGATCTATCAGAAAGATTTTCAACAATCGGGAGATGAACTACTACAAGTTTTAATGGATTCTACCGGCGGATTCACAACAGTACTCGATGGGTGTAAAGCATACCTAGAACACGGAATCGATTTAAACCTAATCGCTGACAAATTTCCAAAACAAGTGATGATGTAAACTCTTAAATCTACTTATATGAAAATTTTAAAAAAAATAGTATTTGTATTACTTTCCATCGTAGTACTACTTTTGATCATCGCACTATTTGTTAAAAAAGACTATGCAGTCAAAAGAGAAATCACCATTAACAAACCCAATCAAGAGGTATTCGACTATATTAAATACCTCAGAAATCAAAACAACTTCAGCAAATGGGCAATGATGGATCCGCTGATGAAAAAAACATATCAGGGTACCGATGGAACTGTCGGATTTATTTCTGCATGGGACAGTAAAGCGGATAGTGTAGGAAAAGGCGAGCAGGAAATTGTCAAAATTGAACAAGGAAAACGTATTGATTTCGAAATTAGATTTATCAAACCGTTTGAATCAAAAGATAAGGCCTATATGATCACCGACTCCTTATCGTCCAATATGACAAAAGTAATTTGGGGATTTGATGGACATATGAATTACCCCATGAATCTCATGCTGCTATTTATGGACTTTGACAAAATGTTAGGTCAAGATCTAGAAGTAGGCCTTCAAAGGTTAAAAACAAAATTAGAAACCGAATAAATTAAAACCACATGACCACAATAACACTACATTCGACAGTTTGGATTAGAAGTGCAGAACAAGTAAACCTAGCTAAAGAATGGCACACTAAAGCAAATGAATTCTGCTTCATCGCAAAATAGCTATGTGTCCCCATTGGACATCAACTCCTTATTATGGTGATGGATGCATAAAGTGACATCGATTAAATCGATCATCTTACCTAAAATAAAGGATGGATTGATCCTATATTCTTGATTTAAATTCTTTACTTTTGAATATGATTAGCGCATATTACGAAGGGGAGAAAATAGTTTCCATTGATTTTAAAAAAAATGTATTTCAACAGGCAGAATACGATAATTGTCGCTTCGAAAAATGTGATTTCTCCAATAACAAATTGAACAACAGCATATTCACAGATTGTACATTTGTAGATTGTAATTTTTCGTTAGCCGAACTTTCTGGAACCACATTCCAACAAGTATTTTTCAAAAACTGTAAATTATTAGGTCTACAATTTCAGCAATGCAATACTTTTGGTTTATCATTTACCTTTGACAACTGCAATATCGATCACGCTTCTTTTTATCTGCTTAAGATAAAAAAGACATCCTTTAAAAACTGTCAATTAAAAGAAGTAGATTTTTCAGAATCCGATCTAACCGGATCATCTTTTCAACACTGTGACTTAAATCAAGCCCTATTCGATCAAACCAATCTTGAACAGGTAGATTTTCGTGATGCATTAAATTTAACTCTTTCTCCAAATAGAAATAAATTAAAAAAAGCCAAATTTTCACTCCTCAGTCTACCAGGTCTGCTAACTGAATATGATATTAAAATTGAATCCTAATTTTTAAACTTTTCGGCTTTTAGTTTGTTTATTTTTTACAGAAAGGAGAATATAAAATGTCGATAGATAAAAATAAAACAACTGAAGACGAAGATATTAACAATTCAAACCCCGATCAATTAGCCTACGACGAGGAAAAAAAATCATTTTCCTTGGATGTAGATGATGATGATCCGGACTATGACCATCCCAGTGATTATGAAACTGTTGCAGAAGGAGCAGCTGATGATGATTCGACGTACGATAACTCAAATCCATATGTTGGTGATGAGTATGCTGATCTGGAAGATCTAGAAGAAGATGAACTTGATGAAGATGGCATGCGTATAGAAGGAGAAGTTAAAGTAAGTGAAATCGATAAATTACTGGCCGAGACACCAGAAGACTTACGCGACGATTTAGATGATGAGGGCTACCCGATCAACTATGACTAATTTAACTCCATAAAATCAGATCAAATCATATGTCAACAATTGCTAAAAAATAGACTAACAGTTATTTTTTAGCAATTGTCAATAAATATACCGATCACCAATAAAATAATATTTTTATCAATTATTTTATTCGCACATCTTGTTCCATTTGGAGCCCCACTTCCTACCCCCTCACAAAACTAACCTTACTTCTCTCTTAAATTAATGTAATTAGCTTTCGAATTTATATCTTTAGCTCATAATAATTTATTTTATGGAAGTAAGCAAACCAATCATCAGAATTTCCAATCTTCGCAAATCTTACGGATCTAAAGAAATATTAAAAGGAATCAACTTAGACATCTACCCGGGTCAAGTCATCGGTTATATAGGTCCAAATGGAGCCGGAAAATCAACAACAGTAAAAATTCTTACAGGATTGATCAATGATTTTGAAGGCGAAGTCATGGTCAACGATATCGATATCAAAGAAAATCCACTAGCTATAAAAAGCCAGATTGGATATGTTCCCGAAAATGCAGAGCTATATGATGTGCTTACACCCCTGGAATATCTTGATTTTGTAGGTCAGCTCTACGGTATGGAAAATACACTGATTAAACAAAGGTCTCAACAATTGCTCAAAGCATTTGGTCTCGAACAAACCATAAATAATAGAATGGATACCTTTTCAAAAGGTATGCGTCAAAAGGTGTTACTGATATCAGGTATTATTCACAATCCACAGATCATCGTCTTGGATGAGCCTTTGTCTGGTCTAGATGCAAATGCCGTCATCATAGTCAAAGAATTAATTTCCCTTTTAGCCAAAGAAGGTAAAACAATATTCTACTGTTCGCATATGATGGATGTAGTGGAAAAAGTATCCGACCGCATCATGTTAATTTCTGAGGGGCATATCATTGCAGATGGCACCTTTGAACAATTGAAAACATACCAATCCGAATCTTTAGAACAAATCTTTTCTAAACTCACGGGCAAAGAAGATGGAAGTGTAGAGGCATCACATATAATTTCAGCAATCCGCTAATATCCTATGCAAAAACTAACGTTAAAATTCATTTTGCTATTTAGCAAATTATGGACAAATATGGGAATTGATGTTGCGCAATTAAAAATAATTATAGAAACAAAATTGATCATCGATGATCGTCGCCCTTTAGCATCATTCACAAAAAATCAAAACAAGAAACCATCCAAATATTCAACATGGTTTCAATTTTTTATTTTTCTCCTGATGGGGTTGATGTTTCTCGCATTTGTTATTGTCATTCCTGACAAATTTCTCGCAACATCATTGTTTTTAACACTAATTTTGTCCATGTTATCGTTATCCCTGATAACTGATTTCTCCACAATCTTACTTGACAATAAAGATCAATATATCATATTGCCAAGACCCGTCAATGATAAAACAGTAGCATTCTCAAGAGTACTTTATATGCTTATCAAGATTTCAACACAGTTGATGGCCATGTCCTTACCTGGGTTAATTTTTGTGTTTACAAGTTGGAGCATTTTAGCCGCTTTTACTTTTTTGATCCAATTAATACTCGTCACCTTGATCGCTGTATTTTTTGTTAATATTTTTTATTCCTTGTGTTTACGGTTTCTATCGATTCAAAAGTTTAAAGATGTCATCAATTACATCCAAATATTTTTTTCCATTTTTATCTTTTTAGGCTATCAAATTGGTCCTAGAGTGATGCAAAGTTTTACAGAAGGACAAACCAGTGTCCATCATATAAAATTACTCTGGCTTTCTCCGGGCACCTGGATCGCTTCATTCCAAGCACTACTTGTACAAGACTTCAGTACGCTTACACTTTCATTCTCTGCACTCAGCATATGTTTACTCATTATAGCCATCTCAGGATCATCACAGTTATTTTCTAAAGATTTCAATTCAAAAATCGCACAATTGGCAGGAGGAGATAACCCAGTGGAGAAAAAACAACAATATCCAGAAGGAAAAGTTCCATTGTATAAGAAAATAGAAAAAATAGTCACCAACAGTCCACTAGAAAAAGCTGGATTTTCCATCATTTGGCTGATAACGGCACGATCTCGAGAATTTAAGATGCAGCTCTATCCCACCATGGCCTATTTACCCATCTATTTTATATTTCTATTTCTGCAAGGGAAAAACGATACATTCGCGGAACGAATCGATAATGTCAATACATCAGGGCTCTATATCATGATTTTTTATCTATCGTTATTTACGGTATTGACCGTCTTCCAACTGATCACTAAAAGTGAAAAATACAAAGCAGCATGGATCTATTATGCCGCACCTATCCAGCAAACTGGAGAGCTAATGTCAGGAGTACTAAAATCTGCATTTCTGAAATATTTTATACCCTTCAATCTGATATTTCTAATCATTTGTGTACCACTTTTTGGCGCACATGTCACCAATGACATTCTGCTAGCTACAGCTGTCGGAGGTATTGAGAGTGTTCTCGTAATGCTCTTTTTGGTTAAATCCTATCCTTTTTCTCAAGCAGCAGAAAATGGGAAAAGTAGAGTGTTGATCAATCTTTTGGTATTAGGGCTCTTAGCCATTGTAGGTTATTTGCATATTGTCATCCACCAATACGAAACAATCATTTGGGCAATAGCTATTATCGCCTGGATTGTATTTTTAATTATGATAAAATACCTAAAAAAAGAAAACTGGAAAAGTTTAGCTTTTGATGACAATTAAAAATTGTATAATAATGAAAACAATAATCACATCTATATTTTTAATAACATTATTTTTCCAAGCCTCGCAAGCACAGGTTAACGTGCAAGACACTGTACGCCATGTACCTATTATTGCTTATTGGGATCAAGGAGATACTTTCAAATTTAAGGTCATTAAAAAAAATACGGATAGCGTTGATCACAAACTTGTAAAACATGAAGAGCGCGCCTATATTGCACAATTTATTGTCTTAGACTCTTTAGAAGATGGATATCGCATCGAATGGAAAATTATTGAAAATTTAAATCCAGAAAAAAAAGATATTCCAGAAGATTTACTCTTGGATGCAATGGCCTTAAATAATTCTCAAATTATCTTCAAAACGGATACATTAGGTCGGTTTTTAGAAATAGAAAATCATAAAGTGATCGGTGAATTCTCTATTAAATATTTTAAAAGTTTGTTGAAGAATAGCCCAAATCAAAACGACAATGAGTTAATATTAGAAAAGTACACTAAAATGTTCGAGTCCAAATCTGGAGTCGAAAACTTTATCTTGCCTGAAATACCATTATTGTGCAGTTTATATGGCGGCGTATACGACACTAAAGATACTATTTATTCAGAAGTTGAATTACCAAACCCGCTATCAAATCATCTTTTAGTCAGTAAATCCGAGTTTTATAACGATTATATCGATGAAAAATTTGTTAGTTTTTATAATAACTACTACGCTGATCAAAACTCTTATATAGAAATGGTTAAATCTATATACAATGATGATGACATCCTGACAGAAGAAATAAATAAAATACAACCTATCATCATATTCACAAATTATTTTAGCTATCATCTCCCATACGGAATTCCAGCAGATTTTTTCGCAGGGAGATTAATAAAAATAATCGATGAAAAAGGTATCCTCAATATTAAAGAAACAACTATAGATGTGGAGATGCTCTATGACGAAGATTAAAAAAGCGTTATATTTAAAGAAGTTTACAATTTATAAATAAAAAAATTATGTCAACAATAACTGTCAGTGCCGATATCAATGCTCCTTTAGAGTTTGTTTGGAAACTATTCACGCTGCCTGAACATATTATGCGATGGAACACAGCCAGCGATGATTGGGAAACTACATCAGCAACCAATGATCTTCGAAATGGAGGCAGATTTAGTTTTCATATGACTGCAAAAGACAAAAGCTCTAGTTTTGATTTCGGAGGACAATACGATGAAGTAAGACCTTTAAGACATATTTCATACAGTCTCGAAGATAACCGAAGAGTAAGCACTACTTTTTTCGAAAATAAAAATGTAGTTACCATCGTTCAAAGTTTTGATAGTGAGACCACACATACAGAAGAGCAGCAACATAAAGGATGGCAAGCTATTCTTAATAATTTTAAAAAATACGTCGAATCACAATTATAAATAACCCATACCGCTTCCCCTCATCATGAAGACTCACTAGCAGTATACTGAATACATTCTCCAATTCGATCATCCCTAGTGGTTAGATCTCCTTAAAGAGGCTCTCATGAAGACAAAAGTTGATACTACCGTACCGCGCTGGCTTATTGTCTATCCCTCATCAATAAACATATTGAAATCTAAGATAGAATCCCTTCCTTGTAGAGTGATTAAGAATGATATAAAAAGGGAAAAAGAGACAAAAATAAAAAAAGCTTCAAGTAAACTTGAAGCTTTTAGTAGCGGGGAGCAGGATCGAACTGCCGACCTCAGGGTTATGAATCCTGCGCTCTAACCATCTGAGCTACCCCGCCGTTTTTCGGTATGCAAATATAGTAATTACCCGTCAAATAAAAAGCTTTTTTTTATTTTTTTTCATTGTTTTAATGCCTTTATGCACAAAAAAAACGCAATTCCTTTATAATGAAACAAATAGTAATCATAAAAAAATAAAAGTGACTAGATAAAAAAACATACCGCCTAAAAAGGCAATATTTTTTATTTTTTTTAATCCAAAACTTTTTTATAAAATAATTGCAAAGACAAAATAAATATGTATTATTACATATAATACTATAAAAGTATAACCCATACGCAATAATAAAGAGGGGCTTTTGAGTTTAGTAGCGGGGAGCAGGATCGAACTGCCGACCTCAGGGTTATGAATCCTGCGCTCTAACCATCTGAGCTACCCCGCCGTTTTTGGGAATGCAAATATAGATTTTTTTTAATAAATAAAAAATAAATATTCATGCAATATGGCAGAAAAAATAAAATTAAACTTAGAATATATTGTAAATTCTTCACCTAGAATTCTGTTCCCATTTTTACAAGAACCTAATGCCCTCTCACAATGGCTCGCTGATGATGTTAATTATCGCGAATCCGTGTATGAATTTGTTTGGGATGATGAAGGTCACAAAGCTAAAATCGTCAATATTAAGGAAAATAAGCTGATACGCTATAAATGGCTTGAAGATGAGCCTTATTACTTCGAATTGGAGATCGACCAAGACGAACTAACAAATGATGTTGCATTGCGAATTACAGATTTCGCAAAAGAAGATGATGTTGAAAACCGTAAAATGATTTGGAATAATTCAATTGAATATCTCCAAAGTGTAATTGGAGGATAAAAAAGTATATCTTTGCATCTAAATTAGGTCTTTAAAAAATAGACCTCTGAAGCTTCAAAAAAAATAAGCTTTAGAAAGGAACATGTGATCGGATGAAAAAGATTTATTTACTTATTCTTAAATCCTTTATAAAGCCATTTTTCGTCACTTTTTGTATTGTGATGTTTGTGCTTTTAATGCTTTTCTTATTTAAATATATCGATGATTTAATAGGAAAAGGCTTTGAATGGTATGTCATACTGAAACTAATCGGCTATCAATGTGCGGTTCAGATTTCTATGGCTATGCCACTTTCTATGCTCTTGTCATCCATTATGACATTTGGTAATTTGGGAGAAAGCTATGAGCTTGTAGCCATCAAAGCTGCTGGAGTATCACTCAGAAAAGCCATGACACCTCTCTTTATCTTAGTTGGTTTTTTTAGCATAAGCTCCTTCCTATTTTCGGATTATATACTACCTATTGTCAATTTGAAAATGGGTTCATTGCTATATGACGTGCGCAATAAAAAGGCTGACTTCCTCATTAAACCCGGTATTTTTAATAACACCATTCCAGGCTATTCCATTCGCGCCAAAGGCAAAAATGAAAATGGAACCATCCTGTATGATTTAATGATTTATGACAATCAAGGTGGAAATGCCGGCAATACCGTATTAATCGCTAAAGAAGGATTTATATACAATTCTCCCGACAACAGCTATATGATCCTAAAGCTCAAAGATGGGATCCGCTATGAAGACGCACGTGTTAAAAGCTCAAAAAGTTATGATCCCCGTCAACAGTTCACCAGATTCAAGTTCAAAGAAACAGAACAAAAATTTGATATGGAATGGAATAAGATGCAACGAACAGACGAAAATCTGTTCAAGAGCCATCATGCCATGTTAAATTTGAAGCAACTAAAAGTGTACACAGACTCCAATAAAATGAAATTGGACAGTGTCAAACACCTGTTATCTAATACGATGGATCATCGTTTTAATCTCTATTCACCTTATTTTAACAATAGACAAGGAAATGAAAAGATTAAACCGGCCAAAATCAAGCCCTTCAACGATCTATTGCAAGATGTGATCCCAGTTGAACAGCGGGCACAAATTACAGGAAATGCACTGAGTCAGTTGAACTACATGAAAGATGATCTGAATAATAAATTGCCTGACTATAAAGACTTAAATGGAAAAGATATTCGCTATCGGATTGAGTTTCATCGAAAATTCACGCTAGCAGTATCCTGTTTATTATTATTTGCCATTGGTGCACCTTTAGGAGCGATTATCCGAAAAGGAGGATTGGGACTTCCGGTTATCATGGCTATTATCTTCTTTTTAATATATCATATCATCTCTACAGTAGCAGAAAAGTCTGCAAAAGATGGAGCCATCTCACCTATTCTGGGAATGTGGATGGCGATTATCGTATTATCTCCATTGGCAGGATTCCTAACTTACAAATCCACAACAGATTCGGCACTATTTGATATCGACCAGTATAAGTTAAAAGCTGAAGCCGGCTTCAATTGGATCAAAAGTAAGATGAGCAAGAAAAAGGCAAAAGCGCAATAATAAGCTCATTTTGACTTATACATTATAAATAAAATAGAATTCTATACTAACTTTGCATATATACATTTAAGATATCCATGGATTTCAAATTAAATACGATTGAAGAAGCAATCGAAGATATAAAAGCGGGCAAAGTGATCATTGTCGTAGATGATGAAGACCGCGAAAATGAAGGTGATTTTGTTACAGCAGCAAGAAATGCTACACCAGAAATAATTAATTTTATGGCTACGCATGGTAGAGGATTAGTGTGCGCGCCGTTGACGAGAGAACGTTGTGAGGAACTGCAACTTGAGCTGATGGTTGGAAAGAATACCGCTGTATACGAAACAAACTTTACCGTTTCTGTCGATTTACAAGGATATGGTTGTACAACAGGTATTTCAGCATCAGATCGTTCAAAAACAATAAAAGCACTTATTGACCCCAATATAGATCCTGTCGAATTAGGACGTCCTGGACACATTTTTCCATTAATTGCCAAAGATGGTGGCGTATTGCGCCGTACCGGTCATACCGAAGCTACGGTAGACTTAGCGCGCCTTGCCGGTTTTGAACCTGCCGGGGTATTGGTTGAAATCTTAAAAGAAGACGGTGAAATGGCTCGACTTCCAGAATTAATGGAAGTAGCTAAAAGATTCGATTTAAAAATCATCAGCATTGAAGATTTGATCGAATACCGTCTAAAGCATGATTCACTTATCGTCGAAGAGGTGAAAGTGGATATGCCAACAGCATTTGGCGATTTCAAATTAAAAGCTTATACACAAAAGGATACAGGTGAGCATCATTTAGCGCTTTACAAAGGTGAGTGGAATGAAGATGAACCCATTCTTGTACGTGTACACAGCTCTTGCCTTACGGGAGATATCTTTGGTTCTTGCCGTTGTGATTGTGGACCACAATTACACAAAGCCATGGAAATGATCCAACAAGAAGGAAAAGGAGTCATCGTTTACATGAACCAAGAAGGTCGTGGCATCGGTCTAGTGAATAAATTGCAAGCCTACAAACTTCAAGAAACTGGAGTCGATACCGTAGATGCTAATATTCAACTCGGATTCAAAGCCGATCTAAGAGATTATGGAGTAGGAGCTCAAATATTACGTAGTCTTGGCGTAACAAAAATGCGCCTAATGTCTAACAACCCATCCAAAAGAGCTGGTTTAGTTGGATATGGATTAGAGATCGTTGAAAATGTTGCGATAGAAATCAAATCAAACCCTTTTAACGAGGTCTATTTAAAAACAAAAAGAGATCGAATGGGTCATACCATTATGAAGAATCTATAATCATACTTGTAAAAGGGAGTTCGTAAGTTCTCCCTTTTATTTTATTACATCAAATGATAAAACAAGATATCAAACAGCTTATTTTATTTGATGGAGTTTGCAATTTTTGCAATAGCACCGTCAATTTTATCATTCATAAAGATAAGAAGGATCAGTTTAGATTTGCTACACTGCAGTCAAAACTGGGGCAAAGTTTCATTCACAGGCTTCCCTCAAATATAGACTCGATAGTTTACGTTAGAAACCAAGAAATTTTAATAAAAAGTACCGCAGCTCTTTATATTGCCCAAGATTTAGGATATCCCTATAAATTAATGGGCATTTTCAAGTATCTCCCAACATCTTGGCGAGACTGCTGTTATGATTATATAGCAAAAAATAGATATCGATGGTTTGGCAAAAAGGATCATTGTGAAATACCTACTGAGCAAAATCGAAAAAAATTCATTTCATAAAATTAATAAACGATGAAAAATCCCTTATTGCTTAATCAAGCATATATAAATGGAAAATTCATTTCCGATAAAAAGACATTCGATGTCGTCAATCCTTCCACAGGAAAAGTCATTGATACCGTTCCAGATCTTGAAATTGCTGCGTGCCAGAAAGCGATAGCCGCAGCAGAAGCAGCCTGGACCTCGTGGCGTAAAACATCAGCTGCCGAACGTAGCTCCCTAATTCGAAAGTGGTACGAACTTATTTTACAAAATAAGGAGCACTTATCTCAAATAATAACACTCGAAAGCGGTAAACCATTAAAGGAATCGTTGACCGAAGTCGACTATGGTAATTCATTTGTCGAGTGGTTTGCTGAAGAAGGCAAACGCGCTTATGGCGAAACACTACCATTGGCTCAAAATGGAAATAGACTGATGACGATCAAACAAGGTATTGGCGTGGTCGCAGCCATTACCCCGTGGAATTTTCCTGTAGCCATGATTACACGTAAGGTAGCTCCGGCATTAGCAGCAGGTTGTACCATTATTCTAAAGCCAGCCTCACAAACGCCATTTTCAGCAATTGCCCTAGCAAAATTAGCCGAAGAAGCCGGTATACCAAAAGGTGTTTTCAATGTGGTCACCAGTAAAGATAGTGCTGGATTTGGAAAAGAGCTGGCAACCAATTCTGTGATCAGAAAATTATCATTTACCGGTTCGACAGAAGTTGGAAAAACACTAATAACACAAGCTGCTTCTAACATCAAAAAGGTATCGATGGAACTGGGTGGCAACGCCCCATTTATCGTATTTGAAGATGCTGATATCGAAGCTGCAGTAAAAGGAGCTATAGCTGGTAAATTTCGAAATTCAGGACAAACCTGTGTATCGATCAATCGCTTTTATATCCAAGAAAATATCTACGATACCTTTGCTCAAAAACTTACTGAAGCCGTAAAAAAACTGAAAGTAGGCGATGGATTGGATAAAGGAGTTGAAGTTGGTCCGCTCATCAATAGCAAAGGACTTGAAAAAGTCAAACACCATATTGAAGATGCCGTTAAACATGGTGGAAAAATTGCAACAGGTGGAAAACCTCAGAAAGGACTTTTCTTTGAACCAACGGTATTGACAGATCTATCCCATGATGCCCTTATAGCACAAGAAGAGACATTTGGCCCCGTGTGTGCTCTGTTTAAATTTACCACTGAAGAACAAGTTATCCAGTTGGCCAATGATACCCCATTTGGTTTAGCCTCCTATTTTTATTCACAAAATGTAAATCGTTGTTTCCGCGTTTCTGAACAACTAGAAGCTGGAATGGTCGGTATCAATACCGGATTGATTTCAAATGCTGCAGCTCCATTTGGAGGAGTAAAAGA
This sequence comes from Sphingobacterium sp. MAE, assembly GCF_056711605.1. Classification (NCBI taxonomy): domain Bacteria; kingdom Pseudomonadati; phylum Bacteroidota; class Sphingobacteriia; order Sphingobacteriales; family Sphingobacteriaceae; genus Sphingobacterium; species Sphingobacterium sp. MAE. The sequence goes on from NZ_CM160044.1 coordinate 4,176,458, forward strand.
ATCAGGAGTCGGCCGAGAGGGATCCAAACATGGATTAGACGAATATATGGAGCTAAAATACCTCTGCTTCGGCGAATAATAAATCATTTGATAAAAAAAAAGCACGAGTGATTCGCTCGTGCTTTTTTATAAAATCTTACTCATCTAATCCGAGTAATTATTTAGAATAACTTGTTTGAACATACGGAGCAGCTAAAAGATAATCAATACTTTCTTTGAGACCTTTATCCAGATCAACCGTTACTTCTTCAAGTTCAACAAAAATATGTTTCACTCCAGCAGTTTTAGCATTTTTAAAGATCGCATCAAATCCGACCATTCCACTTTGACCGATTTCACGGTGATCTTTTATATGAAGTGCCGTAAATCGTCCTGGATATTTATTGAAATAATCGACAGGACTAGATTTACCGATAACCGTCCAATAAACATCCATTTCAAAAAATACATCTTCAGGATTAGTATGTTCAATCATATAATCTAACATGATCACTTTATCTTCCACTTTTTGAAATTCATGAGCATGATTATGATACCCATACTTGATCCCATGCTGGCGACATAGTTTACCCACCTCATTTAAGTATTTACACTGTGTATCCAGATCTTTTATTGTCTTTGGAACTTCCATCCAAGGAGTAACAATATATTGCATCCCAGCAGCCTTATGCGCCTCTATCGCCTTAACCCACCACTCCAAAGCTTTAGAAAAATCACCAGTAGCCAATTCTTCTTTTGAAAGATTTCTTGTAGCATGCGATGAAATCACTTTCATCCCTGCTTTCTCCACTTTACTCTTAAATTCCTGCGGTGAGTTATTATAAAATTTTCCGTCACTAAAACCTGCCGCCTCAACTGCAGTATAGCCCATAGCGGATAACTTTTTCAATACAGGAAAATAGTCCGTATCGTTTTTGATCTGACTTCTAACAGAATACAATTGTAAGCCTATATCTTTCTTTTTCAATGTTTGTGCAACACTCTCAAATCCACATAGACTAGATCCTGTCACCAATAGAACAGCAACTAAAAATTTCAATTTCTTCATAAAGATTATTCTAAAAATAAGACTTCCTTCTTATTCGATAATAAAGCTGTAGTAAAATATGTTAAATATTCTCGATCTAGCTTTATAATCATTTGGAAGATTAAATGTAATATTATACATTATTTCAAAAAGATCCAACAAGAGCACCTAAATTTTAGATAACAATGCAAGTACAATTGGTTTAGCTATTAAAAAAATCCTATTTTAGAAGATAGGAATAAACGATATTTTTGATATAATATGCACAGGTAAAAAACTAAAACTGGGTTAGTATGTACATTGGTCAAGACAATAGTAAAACCCAATCTGTGTAACATCAAAAAATAAACAATATATCATGTACAACTTATTTATATCATATCTAAAACAATGAAAATTTATTTAACAGTAGTATTACGAGTAAAAGAAGAACATCGTGAGGAGATCAAAACAATCTTACTAGAAATGGTCCATTTAACAAGACTAGAGCCCGCAGCCGAGCTTTACAATCTACATCAAGGTATAGAAGATCCAAATGTATTTACGTTTTATGAAATATGGACAGATCAAGCAGGTTTAGATGCACACAACGAACAACCATACATCAAAAATTTTGGACCTAACTATGGAACACTATTAGCCGATCAACCCAATGTGATAAAAACGACCTTTAATTTAAAATTCCGCAGGAGATTATTAAAATAATTAAATCTTCTGCTTAAAAAAACTTAGAAATGTAAATGCAAAATGTATTGTTTATTTGTAGCCGCAACCGCTGGAGAAGTTTAACAGCAGAAACCATTTATAAGAAACATAAAACAATACGAGCAAAATCGGCTGGTACAGAAAATAATGCCCGAATTAAAGTAAATGGAAAACAGCTTTTATGGGCTGACCTTGTATTTGCTATGGAAAAGCATCATAAAGAAAAATTAATACAACAATTTCCAAATGAAACTAAAGATTTAGAAATAATAATTTTGGACATAGCAGATGAATACAAGTACATGGATCAAGAGTTAATCGAAGAAATACAAAATTCAGTTTCATACTATATATCAGAATGATCAGTGTATAGCTTCAAAAATACAACGATCATATACACACCATTTATAAATTTCCATGTTACATATTGATAAGATCTCAGCCAAGCTAATTTTAAGATACTTCTGTCTGAGCATCATACTATTGGCCATAAGTTGCCATTCCAATACAGTAGATTACCCTTCGAAACACTATTTAGCAATTTCAAAAAGAGACACGGCATACCTGAAAATTACCAAACGCGAAAATTATTTTTATGGGCAATATATCGTAAAATACGGAAATAGCGCTAAAGACTCGGGTGAAATCAGAGGAAATATTTTAGGCGACACATTACTTGGAGACTATTTTTACATGCCAAATAGTGGTGGAGTAAAAAAAAGAAAACCATTTGCATTGCTACAGAAAGGAAAGACCTTAAAACTAGGCTCGGGTGCTGTCATGAGTTTTATGGATATACCCTATTATGCCCCCGATGTTTCCATCAACTACGACAGTACCAATTTTGTATTCAACGAAATCGAACAACCTTATTTTTGATTTTTAAACGCATAAAACATATAGCGTAGTTCTCAACATGCGAAGATGCAAAAGCACCAAAAACAGTTAACCCACTAGGAAGTGGGTTAACAAAATCGATTAATATCCATGCAAATTCACATCCTCAGTAGATTTGATCGCTACCGTTTTACCCATTTTCTTTTGGATAACAGAAAAATGATGTAAATCCTCATCTGTCAATAGTGTAATGGCGGTACCGACATCATTTGCACGACCTGTTCTACCGATACGATGTACATAGTCCAAAGGAGAACGAGGTAATTCGAAATTAATGACAACAGGTAAGCCGTCAATATGAATTCCACGACCGATTAAATCTGTAGCCACGAGAACTTGGACATCACCCTTTTTAAAATAGTCAAGATGATCTCTTCTACTCCCTTGTGATTTTTGACCATGTATCGAGATAGCTCTAATTTTATTTTTCAACAATTTATCCACTAGCTTATCTGCTGTACGTGTAGAAGACACAAAGACCAAAACCTGAGTCATCTTGTTCTCTTTGATCAGATAGCGTAAAAATGGACCTTTAGATTCGGCAGTGACATGATAAGCAATCTGATCGATATGGTCAATATTTGCCTCTTCACTTGCAACCTCTATCACCACAGGTTTAATTCCAAGAAGTTGATTGATTTCTGCTATTTTATCATTTAACGTTGCGGAGAATAAAGTTGTTTGTTTTTTCTGAGGCATTAAAGCTAAAAGTTGTTTCAGCTCATCCTCAAACCCCAATTGAAACATTTTATCAGCCTCATCAATAACAAGATGCTGAATATGACTAATGCTCAATGCTTTACTATTAATGAGATCTAGCAATCGACCAGGAGTAGCGGTCAAAACTTCAACCCCAAGCATACCCTTCATCTGTGGATTGATAGATACACCACCATATACCGCCATCGTTTTGATGTCGCGTTTCAAATTCGTGGTGAAAGCTCTAAAAACTTCATCAATCTGAATCGCCAATTCACGTGTAGGAACTAGAACTAATATTTCAATATTTCGGTCACGTTTAACAACCTCAACTTGCAATTTCTCTAAAATAGGCATCACAAAACATGCAGTTTTTCCAGAACCTGTCTGCGCGATTCCCATCAGATCTTTACCTGATAAGATGACTGGAATGGCTTGTTTTTGAATTGGAAAAGGTTTTAGATAACCCAACTGTTTAACAGAACTAATGATATTGTGTGATAATCCTAAAGACTCAAATGACATAAAAACGTTTTATTTACTTGCAAATGTACACTATTATTTATTCTCAAAAGTTACGGAGCAGGTATCAATAGAGAAGATGAAGTACAAATACTTTTTATTTTTAAAGTAGGTGGGTAATGTTCAACACGTTACAAATTAACCTAGACCGGACATGGGTTTTATTTATCTCCCTTTGAAATACGGTATTTTTTATAAGCTTTAATGAGAACCATCAATAAAATCGCTAACGATATCAGGCCAACAACACCATAGATCCAATTTAATGCTGATTTAAGAACTACCGTAAAGACAATAGAAAACAATAGAACAGTTGATACTTCATTCCACATTCTAAGTTTTGAAGAGCTCAGCGTTGATTTTTCATCTCTTAGATTGAACATCATGCGTTGGCTGACAAAATGATAAACGATCATACCGGCAACAAATAGGAGTTTGACCTGCATCCATCCCATCTGTAATAATCCAGGATTTATATACAACATCACTAAAGCTGAAATCACAGTGATATACATCGCAGGAGTCGTGATTACCCACCACAGTCGATTTTCCATGATGGAAAACTGTTTATGCAAGACATGATAGGCTTCTTTGGATTGATCTTTTGCTTCGGTATGGTAGATAAATAAGCGAGGCATATAAAATAAGCCTGCCATCCAACAAATGACAAATATAATATGAATTGCTTTAGCGTATAAGTACACCATGGTCGTATAAAATTAAGACAAATATAGTCGAATATTTTTATTGCTTAAAAAAGTTCACAGTCTTTAAACAAAACAAGGAACAAAAATTTGTTCCTTGTTTTGTGTAGTAATTGCCCGTTGTTAGTATCTAAATTCCTTAACAACCTCAATTGCATATTTTACATGATCAAAAGGGATATCAGGCATGATTCCATGACCTAAATTAAAAATAAAGCCATTTTCACCACGCATACGTTCAAATAATTGAAGAATCTTATCCTTAATCACTTTTTTATCCGCATATAGTACAAACGGATCTAAGTTTCCCTGAACCGCAATACCAGCAGGTAAAGATTGTTTGATATTTTTCAGATCAGCATTCCAATCTACAGAAATTACATCTGGTTTTGCTTCAGCCATAATTGGAGCAAAGACAGAAGAACCTTTACAGAAAGAAATTACAGGAACATCTTGACGATTCAATCTCGAGATGATTTGATTATTATAATAATGAGCAAACTCTTTGTAATCGTTCCAAGATAATGCCAAAGCCCAGCTATCAAAAAGCTGAACAGCATTTACACCAGCAGCGATTTGCATATTTAAATATTCAACCGTTACATCAGCAATCTTTTGAAGAATAGTGTGAGCCAATTTTGGTTCATTATTCAACATTAACTTAGTCAGCTTAAAATCTTTTGAAGACGCACCCTCGACCAAGTAACTTAAAATAGTAAACGGTGCACCAGCAAAACCAATGAGCGGTATACTTCCATTCAAACGTTGTTGAATAACTTTAATAGCATCAGCAACGTATTCCAATTTAGGTAGACAATCCGTCGCTAATTTATCCGCATCCGCAAATGAACGTACTGGATTTGCAAAACGAGGACCAACCCCTTGTTCAAAACTTAAATCTCCCCCCATTGCTTCCGCTGTAACCAAGATATCCGAAAACAAGATTGCGGCATCAATTCCTAATAGATCAACAGGTAACATGGTTACATCTGCAGCAATTTCTGGAGTTTTGCACATTTCCAAAAAGGAATATTTATTTTTTATTGCCCAATACTCTGGCATAAATCTTCCTGCTTGACGCATCATCCATACAGGTGGGCGTTCAGTTTGCTGCGAAAGCGCAGCTCTAATCAATAAATCGTTTTGTAAAGTAGTAATCACTATATATGTTTTGAAATTTCGTTTTGTATTTTACCAATTATACTAGCTTGGCGCTCGGTCAAGTTCAACTTTTTAGCAACATCAATATACGTCTGAGCACGTTCATACTCTTCCTTTCTTAAACTGATATTGGACAAATTGATCAAGATCATTCCCTTTTCATTATCCTTTTTCCATGGCAATCGAGATGCTAGCTGAAAATGATATTCTGCCTCATCGATCCGATCTTCATGTAAAGAAATAGTACCCATCATATATTCATAAATATTACGACGGCCTTTTCGCAATCGATCCGGATTCTTCACTTCAGCCAGTAATGCTTTTGCTTTAGCATAATTCTGCTTATGAAAAGAATCACTAGCCATCGCAACAGAACTCTCACGTAGATGGCTCCAAACAAGATAACAAACTCCCCCAGCTATAAGGATCGAAGTCTGATAATGTCCCGCATATACACCATAACCAATTAACAATAATGCAATAATAATAACAGCTACGCGAGCCTTAAATGTCATCATAGAGTACTAGTGGTTATTGTCCGTAAATTTATATCCAACGCCACGAATGGAATGGAAATAAATAGGATGCTTTTGATCAGGTTCAAAATATTTACGGAAAGTCAATATGAAATTGTCGATAGTACGAGTCGACGGATAAACATCATAATTCCAGACCGTTTCTAATATTTGTTCACGAGAAACAGCTTCGTTGCGACGCTCGATTAACAGCTTCAACAACATCGTTTCTTTTTTGGTCAATGATGTAATCGTACCATCTGCATGGTGCAACTCATAGGAATTAAAATAAATGGTCTTATCACCGATTTGGTAAGAGTTAATCTCTTTCAGATCATCTGGTTTCAAACTTCTTCTAACCAAATTACCCACCCGAAGAATAAGCTCTTCCAGATTAAAAGGTTTGATTAAATAATCATCAGCCCCTTTTTTAAGACCTGTGATACGATCTTCACTACTGTTTTTAGCTGTTAAAAACATAATAGGGACTTCCGTATTTTGAAGTCGAATAGTTTCGGCCACTTGGAATCCATCGATCTCAGGGATCATAACATCCAAGATAATTAAATTAAAACGTTCTTCCTTGAATATTTTCAAAGCCTTTTTTCCGTCTGTAGCTGTTGTCACACGGTAACCTTCTAACTCCAAATTCAACTTGATAGCCTCTAACAAGTGTTCTTCGTCCTCTACGAGTAGTATGCGTTGTTTACTTTGCATTTTTATCAAATGTTACTTCAAAAATACTCCCCGAAGGAGTGTTATCTTTTACCTTAATAGACGCGTTATGCTTTTGCAAAACCGTCTTCACTATATACAACCCCAAACCAGTACCTTTAGTTTTACGTGTTGCTTCACTTCCAACACGATAAAATTTATTAAAGATAAGTTTTTTCTCCGCATCACTGATACCAATTCCGTGATCAGAAACAGAAAAAATAATTCCTTGAGCCTCATTTGTCAATTTGACAACAACATTGGCACATGGAGGAGAATATTTAATGGCATTTTCGATCAAATTAGTCACCACATTACTAATAGCAAATTTATCAGCATACAACATAATATCAGCATCCAATTTAGGCTTCAGCACCTGTGTTCTACAAGCATTCTTTTGAAGACGGTCGACAATCTGTTCGACTAATTCAGTTAAGTTAAACTTCTCCTTAGGAAGATTATAGTTACGGCTTTCAAGTTTTGTTGTGATCAGCACATTTTCAACCAAATCGTCCAGTCGTTCGATATCTTTCAAAGAATTTGTCAAAAAAACCTGTTGCTGTTCTTTATCCAGATCTCTTTTCAAAATGGTCTGAATGTACAATTTTACAGAAGCCAATGGAGATTTCAGTTCATGCGTTATCGCCAGCAAAAAGTTTTGCTGCTGTTGCTGTAACTTCTGCTCACGTACAAAAAGCTTTTTTAATCGCAAAGCTCCCCACAAAAAGATCAGTAAGAAAAAAATACCCTCACCAATAATCATCGACTTTCTTTCAGGTTGAAATCGAGCAAGCATAACCCCCCACCATATCAACTGAGAAGTCGCATAAAATACTAGAAAATAAAATAAAACAAGTGCTTTTTTCATACGATATATTGCAACGGAACAAAAATAACGATAATGGGAGGTATAAAAAAATGTGTTAGACTTTATGACACTAAGAGGAAAATCGAATTTTCGATATTTCTTGCAATCAGTCCTTTTACCCTATATTTGTACTATGTTTCAACAAGAAAAAAAAGATATATTCTTCGATTTAGATCATACCATTTGGGATTTTGACAAAAATGCGGAAGAGACATTGGATGAACTCTATTACCACTACCAATTTGATCAACTCTTTCAACAAGAATCCTCTACGACATTTATTAAGACCTATACGATCAATAATCATCGACTATGGGACTTATACCATCACGGTAAAATCGATAAAGCAGAACTGCGCCGTGCGCGATTTGCAGACACCTTCACACAGCTTGGTGTAGACCCTTCCCTTTTCCCAAATGATTTTGAGGAAGAATATTTATTGATCTGTCCGCAAAAGACAAATCTATTTCCTCATGCACATGAAACATTAAGCTATCTGTATAATAATTATAACTTACACTTGATATCAAATGGCTTCAAAGAAGCTTGTGAAGTAAAACTTGCAACAAGTGATCTCCATAAATACTTTAAAAACATATTCATATCGGAAGTGGTGGGAGTCAATAAACCGGATCCCAGAATATTCAATTATGCACTAGATAAAGCCCATGCAAAAACTGATCATTCCATCATGATCGGTGATAATATCGATGCCGATGTTCGCGGAGCTATGCATGTAGGAATGGACGCGATATTCTTCAATCCAACACAAATTGAAAAACCACAAGATATCAACCATATGATCCATAATCTTAAAGAACTACAAGAAATCCTCTAGCAAGGATTGACCACCTATCATTCGTTTCCGAAAACGGTTATAGCAATCAAAAGAGTGAAATAGCGACCAGCATGGCCAGCCCTACTCGATCTTAATATAGAAACGCAAAATGATATAAACAAAGAGCGAGCTTAAAAATTAAGCTCGCTCTTTGTTTATATCTAAAATGAGATTATAGTTTTTTTACGGTAATATTTTTAAACCAAACATCATCACCATGATCTTGGAATCCAATCACACCTGATTTGGTTTTACCACCAACATTTTTCAAGAGCTCATACGCCAAAGGCCATTTTGCTTCACTAAATTTACTTTTCTGCAATAAATCAATCCAAGATTGATCCCAAAGTGTGTAGGTGACCACTTTGACACCATTCTGCCAATGTTCAACTTTGCCATTGTTCACAACGATTTTCACTTTGTTCCACTCACCAAATGGCTTGCCATTTTGTGGCTTCGCCGGAATCATGTCATACAAAGATGTTGATTTACGATTACCATCCACACCCATCTTCGCATCAGGATGATTTTCATTATCCAGCACTTGACATTCAGGGCTTGAAATATAGATCGGTTGACCTTCAATTTCTTTCGCTAAAAAGAAAATACCTGAATTAGCCCCCTTCGCAACTTTCCATTCCAACTCCAATTCGAAATTTTTAAAATCGTGTGCGAAAATTAAATCTCCACCTTCATCATTTCCAACATTTGCCTTACTATCAAATTTTATGGCACCCTCATCGACAGTCCATTTTTTAGGAACTACGGTTTTATTATAACCTCTCCATCCGGTCATGGAAGTACCGTCGAAAATAATATATGCACCTTGCTTATTTTTTTTAAAATTTTTCAAATCTACCTTTGGTAGATCCAAAACCTTATATGCAGGGACTTCTTTCTTCTGTTGTGCGACAGCAGTACCCACACTTGCAGTACCCGCGAGCATAGTAGCTGCTAAAACGATTGTTCTTAATTTCATATCTAGTATTTATATGGATTAAATTTAAAAAAAAATCATCGGAATCAAGAATATATCTTAATATTCTTCTCCGGATATTTCATTTGTATTGGTCTCCTTTTTCTTAGACTTTGTTAAATCCTGGCCTCCGAATCGATACGAAACTGACAAAGTAACCATCCTTTTCATCCAGCGTCTTTCAAAATTAGAAATCAACTTCGGTGTCTCCGTATACCCTTCCATTTTTCTAGAATTAAATACATCACGTACATTCAGCATAACAGAAGCTTTCTTATTAAAGACGTCTTTTTTCAAAGCTACATCTATACCTTTCATCGCATTCATCTTACCTTGAGCCATTACTCGAGAAGAATTATATTCGCCTCTAACCTGTGCAGAAAATGTTGGTGTCATCCTATAGTTCATGGTTAAATTAGAATTATAAGAAAATCCCTTCCTACTGGGCAACTGGTACAAGTCATTCGCTTTAAAATTGGTATTGATCAAGTTCAGGTTGAATGTAAAATCAAAATCTTTTGTTGCATTTACTTTAGCAATAAATTCAAGACCAGATAAATTACGGCTTGTTAAATTTTCCCATTTACTGTAAGTCACACTATTTGAATCCACAAAGAATACGTAAGGTTGAATCACTTCATTGGTATGGTTAAAATATGCTGAACTGACCAAGTTTACTTTACCAAAAGTTTTTGCATAGCTTAACTCAAAAGCATGTACATCTTCAGGTTTCAGATTTGGATTACCCTGGCGTTGGTTCATATTATCGGTCACATCAGGAAATGGATTGATCTGCCACCCTCTGGCGCGCTGCACTCTTCTAGAATAACTCAACTGCAATTTATTATCACCATTATCATCCAGATCGTACGTCAAGAAAACAGTCGGGTACAAGCGAAAGAAATCCTGATTAGCATTTGTTTCTTTATCAAGTACGTCAGGATCCTTTGAAAAGTAAGTTGATTTTAATTCAAACTGCTCGCCACGTAATCCCAATTGATAACCAATCCTTTTGCTTAATTTATTCTGATAATTCACATATAAAGCATGAACGGTACTTGTAAAGTCAAAATCATTACTGATCTTATAATCGGGCAGATAATCCCCATTACTTACAACCAACGTATCTGAAAACTGCGTATCAAAAGATTTTCTGATCTGCGTCCGGTATCCAGCTTCAAACTTACTGGTCTCAGAAAAAGGTAAAACATAATCAGCTTGTAAGTTGATCACCTTTCCGTTTTCAGAAGTCACATTTTTACGACCACTACCCAGAGTGGGACCACTAAACTCTTGTACGAAATCATTTGTTCCATCCTCTTTATCATTTCCATAGCTAGCATTAGCCGTCAATTCTTCACCAGATCGTTTAAATTGATGTCTAAAATCAAAATTCAAGTCGTACGCAAAGTCATCTTCAAATTGACGTGAAGTACGATTACTAGTACCTATAAGTGTAGGGTGATTGAAATATTGATAATTCAGATCTTCAGAACGGTCATTATTACGGATGCTCATATTACCAGAAAGCCCCACGGTAGTATGATCCGTTATGTTATAATCCACTCCAGCTTTAACATTATGTCCCTTCCCTTTACGAGAAGACTCAGATTCATTATAGATGCGACTATTATTATCTAATAAAGTGTTATCCACCTTACCGCTACCCACCATATTACGGCGGTTGAAATTATAGCTTCCAAAATAATTAAACTTCTTGTCCCGATAATTAAGGGTCAGACCAGCCATGTAGTTATCATAAGAACCTGCCGAAGCATTAACAGCACCATTCAGACCCGTCCGTATATTTTTTTTCAAGACAATGTTCACAATGCCCGTCTGTCCTTCGGCATCATATTTAGAAGAAGGATTCGTAATAATCTCCACTTTATCAATGGAATTCGCCGGTAAGCTCTGTAATAAAGCCGTCACATCATTACCTGCCATTGCAGACTCCTTACCATCGATCAATATCTTCACATTAGAACCTCTAAGACTAACCGTACCATCTTGATCGACCTGCAATGTAGGTACATTGGCCAATAAATCAGTTGCAGTACCACCTGCACTGACCAAGCTCTCTCCTACATTAAATACCTTACGATCAATCCCAATTTGCATCGCCGGAACTCTTCCCTCTACCACAACCTCACTTAGCAATTCACCAGAAGACTTGAGCATCAATTTGCCAAGATTTAAATTTGAAGCATTCGAAACAACAATATTAGGTTTTATGAGGTCAGCGTAGCCAACATACGTAACACGCAAGGTAAAAGTACCATCTGGGACATCTTGGAAAGTAATGACACCATTATCGTCAGATTGAGTGCCTTTTAAATAAGCTTGGGCTGTACCCGTAAGCAAAGAGGCACTAGCATAATGGACAGTAGCACCAGTTTTTTCATCCACCAGTATGGCAGATATTTTACCAGATTGAGCAAAAGCCCATATAGGAAAGAATAAAATAGTGATTAAAAAAGCAAAGGAATAGGTGTGATTTTTAGAGAGCATAATATAATTGTAAGCAGTAATCTTACAAAAATGTATTTTTTTGTTGAACAAAAACGACTCGTAACCACTTTATTACTTAATGCAATCAGGTAGCAAACACACCATAGAAATTATTCTACAGAAACAGTCAAGCCCTCTGCCTTCAAAATTTTCCGGTACACTTCCATTTCAGTCATCGACCCTTCTAGGACAGCACACTTACCCTCATTATGAACTTTGAATGCAATCCTTTCGGATTCTGGTTCTGAATATTGAAGATGATGCATCATACAAAAAATAACATGATCAAACGTATTGATATCATCATTCCAAAGAATTAGTCGGTTGGAATCTTTAACGGAAGCTAAAATTTCGGACAAGGAATAGGTTTCTTGTGCAGTTTCTGTACTCATGCTACAAAAGTACTTTAATTTTCAAAAATTACGTAATTTTACTTAATTTGAACTTAACATAAATATAAGCACATGTTTCAATCCAAAATTGCAGGTATAGGATACTATGTACCAAAAAATGTTTATACCAATCAAGATTTAACTCGTTTTATGGATACTAGCGATGAGTGGATTCAAGAAAGAACAGGTATAAAAGAAAGAAGATATGCCGATCGCATTGGCGAAACGACTACAACTATGGCGGTCGAAGCTTCAAAAATAGCCATTGAGCGTGCCAATACCACTGCCGAAGAAATTGATTTCATCATCTTTGCAACATTATCGCCAGACTACTATTTCCCGGGTTGTGGGGTCTTGCTTCAAAGAGAAATGGGAATGAAAGAAGTCGGAGCTTTGGATATTCGAAACCAATGCTCAGGATTTATATATGCATTATCTGTAGCCGATCAGTTTATCAAAACAGGTATGTACAAAAATATTTTAGTAGTTGGTTCAGAAAAACATTCATTTGCCTTGGACTATTCGACACGAGGTCGCAATGTGTCGGTTATATTTGGAGATGGAGCAGGAGCAGTTGTACTTCAACCGACAAAAGATGCCAATAAGGGAATATTAAGTACACATTTACACGCTGATGGTGCAGATGCTGAAAAATTAGCTATGTATTATCCAGGTGCTTCAGGAGGAATTTGGCTCGATGAAAAACCAACATGGCCTGAACAAGAACTCGGAGGAATGCTCATGACAGCAGAGATGTTGGAAGATGGAACTGCCTTTCCAGTAATGGATGGTCAAGCCGTCTTTAAGAAAGCGGTAGTAAAATTTCCAGAAGTAATCGGAGAAGCATTGACTAAAAATAACTTAACTACACAAGATATTGACCTATTGGTTCCCCATCAAGCAAATTTGAGGATTTCACAGTTTATTCAAAAAACCCTTAAGCTCAATGACGATCAGGTATTTAATAATATTCAAAAATATGGAAATACCACAGCTGCATCTGTCCCAATTGCCTTGTGTGAAGCATGGGAAGCTGGCAAAATAAAAGACGGGGATCTCATTTGTCTAGCAGCCTTTGGTGCTGGATTTACATGGGGATCAGCTTTAATACGATGGTAAATTCCTTTTGAAACCTAGATATAGAAGAGCTCGTTTATTTTAACATATACGAGCTCTTTTCATTTTAGCAGATTAAGAGCAATAGTGGGTTTTCCACATGAGTTATCAACATAATGTTAATAACTCATGTGGAAAACCAAAATAGCGCATAGCAAAACAAGAATTCTCCTTTCCAATGCTGTCCATGCATCAAAAAAACACAGCCGATAATTACCACTATTTATTATTAAATTTATAAATGGAAAAAATAGATCGGGAAGATATCATGATTACCAGTAAGCACAGTAATCGGTCAAAAAAACAAATCGAATCACTATTAGAAAAATATATCTATGCCAAACCAAAAGATTGGAAAAAGTTTCTAGATCTATTTTTATTGACTTTGGGATTGGGATTTGTCGTATCTGGAATTGTATTTTTCTTTGCTTTCAATTGGGCTGAACTCAATAAATTTATCAAAATAGGCATTATACTCTTACTATTGGCTGCCAGTATCATCTGCGCCATTCAGTTGCGGATCAAAGAAATTTATAAAAAGATGCTAATAACTGCGGCTGCAATGTTAGTAGGAGTCCTATTTGCAGTTTTTGGTCAAATATATCAAACAGGAGCCAATGCCTACGACTTTTTTCTGGCATGGACGCTATTCATTACACTTTGGGTTATTATCACTCATTTTTATCCCCTTTGGTTACTATTTATAGTGCTGACCAATGTTACAATCGTTTTATTCAACGAACAGGTGTCTAACAATTTTGACTCAATAAGTTTAACCACCCTATTATTTTTCATCGATGGTCTGGCACTCATAGCATTACTAACATTAAATAAATACGACAAAGCAGACATTCCCCTGTGGTTTAGAAATACGTTAGCACTAGCAGTTACTACGATTGCAACTGTGGGCATCTGTTTCGTGATCTTCGACTCCAAACTCCAACAAGGCACACTTTTGATCTGTGGCACAATTGCTTTTTACTTATACAGTATACGATATGCATTATCAAACAAAAGCACATTTTTTATTGGCTCTATAGCTTTCAGCTTATTGATCATGACCAATTGTATCATCCTGGAAATTTATAATGATGACATCGCATTACTTATCATCAGTATCTTATTTATTATGGGTGTAACAGCAGTTATTAAATTTTTATTAAATCTTCAATTAAAATGGACCAATGGAAAATAAACAGGCAATAAGAGATAAAATAGAAAGACTAAGTAAAGACAGTGATCCCGCTTTTCAAATCAATACGGATAACGTATTAGCTGAGTATGCACATTTAGATAAAAACAGATCAAACATAACCATAAAAATACTATCTATACTCGGAGTGATCAGCAGTGTTTTATGTTTTTTAGCCGCTTTATTTTCACTACACCTACTCGATGACAAATTAAATGTAATAATCTGCGGATCCATATTACTCATTCTTTCATTATGGTGCGTTAAAAAATACAACAGCATCATCATAGATACTGCGAGTATCACCTGCTACGTTGTGGGAGGATGGATGTTGATCTATGGTTTAGATCATGATGATATCAATAATATGCTCATCGCATGCCTCATGATTAATCTATGCACGTTAGCTATAGTACAGCGCTATCTCATGTCTCTCTTAAACATACTTCTTATCATCTATTCATGCATAGCACTGACCAACCATAATTCGGACAATCTAATCTTTATCGCACTAATCAACATGGTACTCATAGCCGCGTTAATCTATATCTTGACACAAGAAGCACCAATCCTTTCCAAACGAAACCTCATCAGTAGACTCTATCAACCTATACGAGTTGCGCTCGCACTTTCGACAATAGCAACAACAGCGTTTATTGTACTATCACATTTTGAGACTGAAGCATCACCTTTCAATACCTCTGCCATCGCATTGTACGCATTATCGATCATATATTCATTTGCAACCTTATTTATCGTGCACAAAATCATAGCAAAATTTGATACTGTAAAGTCTAATACCCAAATATTAATTTATATATTCGTCACCTTCATACTCGCTTCAACAATTATTAATCCCGGGATATCAGGAGCCATAGTGCTCATACTATTTTGTTTCTATTATCAATATAAATTTGGTTTTTATTTAGGAATAATTGCATTATTATTTTTTCTATCGCATTTCTACTACAACCTAAACTTTTCGCTATTGACCAAATCCATATTTTTAATGCTATCTGGACTCGTGTTTCTAGTCATTTACTATATCATAAATTCAAAGAAAGTCAAGAATGAAAACATATAAAAACTGGATCATCGCTGCAAATTTAATTGCCATCATAGCTTACTTTAGTTTCACTATAATTCAAAAAGAAAACATCCTTAAGAATGGAAAACTGATCCTGTTAGAATTATCTCCCATAGATCCAAGATCACTTATGCAAGGTGATTATATGCAATTGAGATATAGCATAGCAGATAGCCTTGACACACAAGAAGCTCCATTGCGAGGCTATCTTGTGGTCAGATTAAATGAAAAGAACATAGCACAAGGAGTACGCGTCCAACAGCATACGACGCCATTGAATAACGGTGAATTTTTGATTAATTATACAAAATCCAACAGGAACAATCTAAACATTGGTGCAGAGTCTTTCTTTTTTCAGGAAGGTCATGCTCAAAGATATGAGCAAGCAAAATTTGGAGGAATTAAAGTCGATAATAAAGGAAATAGCCTTTTAATAGGACTCTATAATAACCAACAAAAAATCATAAAATAAAAAAAGGCGATGCATGTATGTGCATCGCCTTTTTCTATATTGATATTACTCTTAATTATCCATTTGATAATGCAGCTGCACCAGAAACAATCTCCGTTAACTCTGTAGTAATAGCAGCCTGACGCGCTTGGTTGTATGAAAGCTTCAATGCTTTTAACAAATCTCCAGCATTATCAGTTGCTTTATCCATAGCTGTCATACGAGCACCATGCTCAGAAGCATGTGAATCCAAAATAGCTTTGTACAATTGAATTTTAATAGCTTTAGGAATTAATTCCTCAATGATCTTCTCTTTCGAAGGTTCGATAATATAATCAACCTCAGCAGTTTTTTCCTTAGTCGAAACAGTATCTTCCGTAGGAAGTAATGGTAAAATTTGCTCAGAAGTCAAAATTTGTACCGCAGCATTTCTGAATTGGTTATACACCACCTCTACACGGTCAAAGTTACCTTCTTTGAATTGTTCCATTACAAATTCAGTGATTTTTGAAGTATTTTCAAAATTCAAAGCACCGAATAAATCACTATGATTGGCAATAATATTATAAGCAGGCTTTTTAGCATAGAAATCGTATCCCTTTTTACCAATGGTGATCATACTTACATCACCTTTACGTAATTGATCAGCATACTTTTCGGCAACTAACTTATTAGCAGTTTTGATTGCATTCGCATTAAAAGCACCAGCCAGACCTCTATTAGAAGAAACAACAATAATCAACACTTTATTTGGTTCACGATCTACCGTATAAGGAGAGTTACTTCCTTCTACACTTGCAGATACATCTGCCAAAATTTCACGAAGTTTATTCGCATACGGACGCAATTGAACGATTGCATTAGTAGCACGTTTTAATTTCGCTGCAGATACCATTTTCATCGCCTTAGTAATCTGCTGTGTCGATGTTACCGATGCGATACGGATTCTTACTTCTTTTAAATTTGCCATATTTAATTTGAGATTTGAGTATTGAGTACTGTGTATTGAGTATAACTCGCTATACTCAATACTCTATACTCATATCTAATTAATATTTTGATGCTAAGTCTTTAGCTACTGTTTCTAATACTGAAGTTAATTCATCTGAGAATTTACCTGCTTTAAAAGCATTTAAAACCTCTGGATGACGTTGCTCTAACAACGTTAAATATTCTTCTTCAAACTCTCTCACTTTATTTACTGGAACAGAACGGAATAAACCTTTAGTACCTGCATAAATAATGGCTACTTGTTTTTCAACAGAAACCGGAGAGTATTGCGCTTGTTTTAAAATCTCAACGTTACGGATA
Source organism: Sphingobacterium sp. MAE (assembly GCF_056711605.1). Lineage (NCBI taxonomy): Bacteria > Pseudomonadati > Bacteroidota > Sphingobacteriia > Sphingobacteriales > Sphingobacteriaceae > Sphingobacterium > Sphingobacterium sp. MAE. Next base: position 4,194,144 of record NZ_CM160044.1, read on the forward strand.
CCTTTATCTAAAACTCCTTTAGTTGCTGCATCTAGATCAGAACCAAATTTTGCGAAAGCTTCTAACTCACGGTATTGTGCTTGATCCAATTTTAATGTACCAGCAACCTTTTTCATTGGCTTGATCTGAGCGTTACCACCTACACGAGATACAGAAATACCCACGTTGATCGCTGGACGGATACCTGCGTTAAACAAGTTCGACTCTAAGAAAATCTGACCATCAGTAATCGAGATTACGTTTGTAGGGATATACGCAGAAACGTCACCCGCTTGAGTCTCAATAATAGGAAGAGCAGTCAATGAACCACCACCTTTTACCAAGTGTTTGATAGACTCAGGAAGATCATTCATATTTCTAGCAATCTCATCAGAAGCATTGATTTTCGCAGCTCTTTCTAATAGACGGCTATGTAAGTAGAAAACATCACCTGGATATGCTTCACGTCCCGGAGGTCTTTTCAATAATAATGAAACCTCACGGTAAGCTACCGCTTGTTTTGATAAATCATCATATACGATCAAAGCCGGACGACCTGTATCACGGAAGAATTCACCGATAGCAGCACCCGCCATTGGCGCGTAGAATTGTAATGGAGCTGGATCAGCAGCTGAAGCAGCAACAACAACGGTATAAGCCATTGCACCACGCTCTTCTAAAGTACGAACGATATTCGCAACGGTAGAGTTCTTTTGACCGATAGCAACATAGATACAGAATACCGGTTGACCAGCATCATAAAATTCTTTTTGATTTAAGATTGTATCGATACATACAGCAGTTTTACCTGTCTGACGGTCACCGATTACCAACTCACGTTGTCCACGACCTACCGGAATCATCGCATCAATAGCTTTGATACCTGTTTGTAATGGCTCAGTTACTGGTTGACGGAACAATACACCTGGAGCTTTACGCTCGATTGGCATTTCGTATGTCTCACCTGTAATAGGTCCTTTACCATCAATTGGCTGACCTAATGTATTTACAACACGACCGCACATACCTTCACCTACTTTAATAGATGCGATACGATTAGTACGTTTGATAGTATCACCTTCTTTGACGATGTCTGAAGGACCTAAAAGAACAACACCAACGTTATCTTCTTCTAAGTTTAATACGATACCTTGTAATCCGTTATCAAATTCAACCAATTCACCGGACTGAACTTTAGTTAAGCCGTAAATACGAGCAATACCGTCACCAATACTAAGTACGGTACCAACTTCCTCTAGTTCGGCTTCTGATTTAAAGCCCGACAATTGTTCTCTTAAAACTGCCGAAACCTCATCTGGTCTTACCTCTATCATTGTTATTATTATAAGGGGTTCTTGATTTTGTTAAATGTTAAAATCAACACTATACGCGTTGACCTTCAAAATATCTTTCTAATCTATTTAATTTACCTGCAATACTTGCATCATATTGTTTATCACCAATAGTAATCACAAAGCCACCGATCAACGATTGATCAACTTTATTTGTAATCAATACCTGTGCATTAATTTGATTGGCAATTGTTGCTTTTAATTCTGATAAATTAGTATCAGAAAGTGGTGCTGCAGATATTACTGTAGCGTTTACAATTCCTTTTACTTCATTGTACTCACGAACAAACTCATGAGCAGCAGCTTCGATCACTTCAGCACGACCCTTTTGGATCATGATATTGAAGAATGATAAAATAGCAGGATTGATTTTATCTTTAAATAATGCCTCTAAGATATTTACTTTCTTGTCCAATTTAATAATTGGATTAGACAATACTGCACGTAGCTCAGGATTAGCTTTCAAAACTTCGATGAATTGATCCATATCCGTTTTGATAGCGTCCAAACTACCTTGTTCTTTTGCCAAATCAATTAATGATTTCGCATATCTTGATGCTACTTTAAATACTGACATACTTCTTTAATGATAAAATTTGAATGACCGATTAGTTTACTTTCACGTCTTTAAGCAAATCTGCGATCAACGCTTCTTGCTTATTTTGGTCTTCAAATTCTTTGCTTAATACTTTACGAGCAATATCCAATGCTAAAGTAGAAACTTGATTTTTTACTTCTGCCATTGCTTTATTCTTTTGCTCATTGATTTCGATTGACGCTTGAGCAATCATTTTAGCACCTTCTGTTTGCGCTACATTTTTTGCTTCAGCAACAATCTTATCTTTCATTTCTTTAGCTTCTTTCAAGATAAGATCACGTTCTACACGAGCTTCCTTCAATAAGGATTCATTTTCATTTGTCAAACGTGCCATCTCCAACTTAGCTTTTTCAGCAGATTCCAAAGCATCAGAAATACCTTGTTCACGTTCTGCCAAAGCAGCCATGATCGGTTTCCAAGCAAATTTACCTAATAAAAAGATAATGATTAATAAGATGATGACTTGCCAGAAAAACAAACCAAATGAAAACTGTTCTATTAATTTTTCCATTGATGTATGATAATATTTTTTGTATTTCGTCTAATTGAAAGTATTATTTATGACCAACCGTCATAAATAATACTTTTAAATTCATTGGGTGATTATTTACCTAATAATAACGCACCGAAAGCTAAACCTTCTAATAAGGCTCCGATAATGATCATCGCAGTTTGGATTTTACTAGCTGCTTCTGGTTGGCGAGCGATTGCTTCCATTGCTGAACCACCGATTTTACCTAGACCTAATCCTGCTCCGATAACGATTAAACCTGCTCCAATTAAATTGTACATAATAAATGATTTAAATATAATTAAACAAAAAATTTCTTAGTGATGTGCCTCGTTATGTTCTTCGACAGCCATTCCAATAAATAGAGATGACAACATGGTGAAGATAAACGCTTGTAAAAATGCGACTAATATTTCAACTACCATAAGGAAGGTCGTCAATAACATTGACACACCGATACTTCCACCTACCGATAGTTGCTCCTGTAGCAAATAAACAACGGCAATTAAACCCATTACAACTGTGTGACCAGCCGTAATATTGGCAAATAAACGAACCATTAAAGAGAATGGTTTAGTAAATAAACCTAAAAACTCAATGGGTGCTAAAGCAATTTTGAAAGGAACTGGTACACCTGGCATCCAGAAAATATGTTTCCAATAATCCTTATTTGCTTTCAGATTGATAAATAAAAATGTAAAGATTGCTAAACAGAAAGTAACCGTGATATTACCAGTCACATTGAATCCTAGCGGTGTTAAACCCAAAAGATTTAAAACCAAGATCATAAAGAAAACCGACAATAAGTAAGGCATAAATTCTTTATAACGATGTCCAATATTTGGAATCGCCATCTCATCACGTACATAAAGTACCATGGGCTCCAACACACGTCCAAAACCTTTTGGTAAGTTATTAGCACCTTTTTTGTATGTTTTTGCTAGGCCTAAAAAGCCCCAAAATAATATTACAGTCGTTAACAGTAAACCAAAAACATTTTTCGTGATAGAAAAGTCTAAAGGTTTTTTATTGGTAGGGTGATGATGTTCATCATAATTAAGTGTACCCGCAGCATCCGTTTTATAAATTTTACCATGGTATAATATATAAAATTGACCATCTTTTTCGACTACTTGTTTTCCGAAATCGAATGCCGAAGACATAAAAACTTTAATTCCACCATCAATTAATATTACAGGCAATGGGAATCCAAAAGTTTTACCCGCTTCTTTATCTGTAAATAAAGAAAAATAATGATCATCTTGCAAGTGATGCTCGATGTAGGATTTAATCTCTTCGTCTTGAGATTTAGGCTCTTCGCTTACTTCATTAGCTTTAGCAAAAAACGGATTAACAGTAAATAAAATCACTGCAAAAAAAAGAAATGCTTTCTTAACGCTCCCCATGTTCTGTTTTTTTATTTTTGCGCAAAAATACAATATTATTTGTCATTTTTTGCGATTAATTTGAACTTTTTATTAAAATTACTTATTGACTGATTCCACTTCTTTATTAATGACCTTAAATGCGACTAATACATCAAAAAACAAGTAAAGAAAAAACACGATTAAAAAATTATATTCGAAGATATCACCCGACGAATGATTTAAACCACCTCTAAAAAACACATAACTTAATGCAGCCTTTAACGTGATCAATCCCAAAAAAATAAAACCAATATTTTTGGGCATTACAGCATCGGAGATCAGGATAACAATTACTAGCACTAATGATGCAACAGATTCAAATGCATATAAGCTATACAGTTCAAAACCCGTTAAACTTTTAAAATCAGTAATCCCAAAAGATGGTAACGCATAATAGTGTGCCCCAAAAAGGATAACAGTAAAAATTAGAAGTATTGCAATAAATTTAATGTAATTATTCATCCCTGTTCAATCGATTAGCTTCTCGTATAAAATGATAAAGTGAGGCGAAAATACCGATAAATGTGCATATTTTCATGGCAAGACCATTAGAAAAATGGTATTTCTCATCTAGCCATGTGCCTAACATATACATCAAATAAATGGTGACTCCCATTTGCAGTGGCAACGAGATAAAAACCATCCACTTATTTGGGTTTTTATTAGACTTTCCCATGGCTATTTATAGCTAACTTTTACAAACATACACATATTTTGAAACATCTTAATCATGAACTGGATTTTCTAAAACTTTTTGTCCGATTTTAATATGAGGATAATCGATACTAGCCCCTAACATCATCTTCAATTCTGAGGAAGATTTACCAGGATGTGCCTTTATGGTATTAATAATGAGATCCAATTTATCCTGTTCGATCAATTCTGTAGCCTCGACTTCTGTACCAACAAAATGAATTAAGTGCCCATAAATAGTCCCTGCTACCATCCCCCTTTTCACCGCAATTTCTTCGATAGTAGCACCGTCCTTATAAAGCTCGAGAGTTACTTGTTTAGTATCAAGCTTTTTAGCACTTTCTCCCTCCTCATTTTGCACCACAAGGTCTTCTTTTTCTTTTGTCTTAGACTGTTCCTGCACCTGCTCCAAAGCTTGTTGAAAATCATCTTTCTTAGATAAAGCATCAGCGATAGTCAAACATTGTTGAAGCTGCTCGCGCTTACGCTTAAAATCCAAAAGCAGCTCTTTGGTTTCATCGATATATTTTTTTGTTCGCTTCTTAATCTGCCAATCTTTTATGTGCTGATCTAATGCGGCGACCAGATCTTGATCCATCTTAGGTAAAAACCAGTTGACGGCAGATGTAGTACGTTCACATATCAAAGCATAATCGACATGTTGGTCGGTTTTTTTCAATAGCTCGTACAATTGAGTAATGAATTTATGCGCCACCTTCTCTTGCGTAAGCAAATTTGATTGCATCGTAGACCAAAAAGCCTCGGCTTCCACTTTATTGTCAATATTGCGGTCGGCCAATGCAACCACCTGTTCTTGACAGGAAGTAGTCAAATAGTCCCAACGGAAACACTGGATTAAATTTTGTGCCAGATAAGTTCTTTGACATTGCTCCAAAATTTCTTTAATATCCGTTTGAAATGAAGAACGCAAAGCAAATTCGACGACCTGGCTATCCGTTCTGATTGCATATGCCGGAATAATGGATTTCAATACTAATCCTTTTAAACTCGTCAATCTACTCAGTGCAACATACACCTGTCCTGCCGCAAAAGAAGTTCCAGCATCTATGATCGCCTTATCAAATGTCAAACCTTGGCTCTTATGGATCGTGATCGCCCACGCTAACCGCAGCGGAAATTGCGAAAATGTACCTAATACCTCTTCCTTGATCTGATCCTGTCCCTTATCGTAGTTGTATTTGATGTTTTCCCAAGTCTCTCGTTTCGCTGTCACATCCTCACTCCCGTCCGGAAATTTGACAACCACTGTGCCCGCTTGCAGATTAATATCCTTCACCGTACCGATCTTGCCATTATAGTATTTTCGATCCTCTCCCGTATCATTCCGTATGAACATCACCTGAGCACCAATTTTTAAAGACAGAATTTCTTCGGCAGGATAAGATCCCTGTGCAAAATCATCCTTGACAACAGCCTTTAAATTGAGCATTTTTCCCGATAGATTAGCCAGTGCTTTACCATTGATATCGTCAGCATTCCGATTGTGGGAAGTAAGCGTAATAAATTGATCTCCTTCCTTCGGTTCAAAATCAGGTTTATAATACGTATTCAGTTCCTTCAACATCTCCGTATCACAGTTATTATTTCGAATGGCATTTAAGATGGAAATAAAACCTTCATCCTGCTGTCTATAGATCTTATCTAACTCCAATAAAATCGGAGGATTATCACGAAGCACTTTAGCATTAAAAAAGAATACCGAAGTATAATGATTGCGTAGCACCTGCCACTCATGGTCACGCACGACAGGAGGCAATTGATATAAATCGCCAATAAAAAGCAATTGCAAACCACCAAATGGACGCATATCACGACGTACTGATTGCAGGATAACATTGATAGCATCTAATGTATCAGCACGAACCATCGACACCTCATCGATCACCAACAGTTCCAGCTCCTGAAGGATAGTACGACGCTGTTTCGTTAATTTAATCGTACTAAACAAACGGCTTTTGTTATAGATGTGGCCATCTTGTTCGTCCCATTTCAATTCATGATCTTCAATAAAAGTCCCAAAAGGCAACCAAAAAAGCGAATGAAGAGTAGTCCCTCCCGCATTCATAGCCGCCACTCCGGTCGGAGCAGTGATCGCCATTTTTTTATAACTATGGTCACGTATATATTTCAGAAATGTCGTTTTTCCGGTTCCAGCCTTTCCAGTAAGAAAAATATGTTGATTTGTTTGATTAACAAAAGCAACAGCTTGCATAAAAGCCGTATTTTCACGATCTATTTTTATTTCTGACATACTGATAATTTTAATGTGGAATTACAAAACTAATCAAATATTCTGAGAGGAAATAATGATACGATCTAAGTCTGATGAAGTAAGGTATCGTAAAAAACATGAGCATCATACACCGCTATACAATCTGTTGTATATTTTAAACCATACCACTTTTCAAATTATTGATATTGATATCAAAACACCCAATGATGGTTATTACCGAAATCTTGGTCAAGATTATACTGGATACGATCTGCTCTAAGATCAAGTAATAGCGCCTCTTGTCCGTCATCTATGGCACTACGTCCCGATCATAATAGGATGCCATTTCAATATATCTGATATAGGTAAGCAGGGTCTATAAATGGTACTATCATCGTCAAAATACTAAAAACACGGACTTAACACGCAGTCACCATGGACTTAACACGGATTTATGCTGTATATGGTAAGAATATTGTGTGCGCTACAGATGAAGGAAATTCGAATAACCTACTGACTTTAGCTATACTTATTGATAAGCTAATAATCCGAAAAACTAGGTTTATTATACGCCAGACCATGTTTTTTTAGAGATTTAACAAACACTGATCCATCTCTTCAAGCGATAGACCAGCGTAAGCTAGATCTACCTGTGATCGGATCATGAGCCACTAGCGAGTCCGAGTCAAAAAATGAAAACCTACTACGCTTTAGGTTTATTTATACGTATCGATCTGACGATAAAGTGTTCACCATGACTCAACAGCATCAATATATCAGCCCCAGTAGTATGATCGTTAAAAATAGCTAAAACGTTTATGCTATTTTTATTTAAAAGATTTTATTTATATTTATCACTCAAATAAACATATAATAGACTTACTAAGATACATATTTATGATAACGGATAAATCAACGCTATTTGAGGAATTAGATAAAGCGTTAAAAGAAAAAGGATTTGAAATTGATAAATCTGATCAAACCAGACCTTGGGGCGGTTTCTTTGTCATCAACGAAGATCAAGCCCAAAAATTTGCCGACGAATATTTCGACGGATTAGATGTAAAAGATCTAAAAATTTCTGGAAAATTAAGTCCAAAAATTCTCGTGGTAGCACCCGAAAAAAGATTATCATGGCAGTATCACCACCGTCGTGCCGAAATTTGGAAAGTAATTCACGGAACTGTTGGTGTTATGGTATCAGATACCGATGATGAATCTGTTGTTCAAACATTGACAGCAGGTAGTATTATCAAATTACGTCAAGGACAACGCCACAGGTTAATTGGATTAGATGGTTATGGCATATTAGCTGAAATTTGGCAACACACCGATATCGAAAACCCTTCGAATGAAGACGATATCGTTCGTGTACAAGATGATTTCGGAAGATAGTACCTGAGTATCACATCTCGTATTAAACACAAAGAACTCGAAAATTAAATTTTCGAGTTTTTTTATGTCCTATAATATTGTACAAACACATGATCTGATATTCAAAATACCAATAGAATGATTTCAACACCACCAATCATTCCCTAAAATTCGGTTAGAAAATCGCGCTACATCATATATCATTTTAAAAATCAAATGACATGAACCAAGATTGCCATTTTTTGTTATTTTTACTTAACTAAACTAACACAGATTATGACTGATCAAGAAAACAATAAAAGCTCAAGTATATTGAATAGTCTTAAAAAGCTAATTTTTACAGACCACCAAGAGACTCCATCTGAAGAACGATCCCCATCGCCCCATATAAAAGAAGAACCTATTCCTCCAAAGATCACGAAGGAATACACAGCTGCCGTCGCAGGAAATCCACTTTCAAACAATCAACAGCCCCCCGCTATTCCGATAACAGCCAATGATGGATCTACTGATATCAAACAAATGAAACTGAAAGTTCTTGGCATATTAGAAAGACTCAACGAACAAGGATTAGATTTTTTTGAAGTGTGGAATGCAGCTGCAGCAATGGGAAAAGTAGATGAAAATACGTTAAAAGCATCCTATACTTCACTGAAATATGTGGATAGTAGCTTGACCAAAGAAAAGTTAAAAACAACTGGCACTAATTATGCTAACAAACTGAAAGAAACCATAGCCAAAGAAACACAACAAAAGGAAGCGGAAATACAAAAGGTAGAACAAGACCGTGAATTTGAAAAGACAACACTAAACAATGAAATCAAAACATTAACCGACAGCATTTCTAAGCTTCAAGACGACTTACAGAAAAAACAAGTTGCCCTTGCTCAAATTAACACGAAATATGAGCCCAAATTAAAAGAGATCGAACAAAAAATTTCGATTGGAAACGCAGCTGTCAATGAAGTAGTTAACGATATTCAAACAACCTTAGCAATTATAGAGAGATCAATCTCATAAGTTACAAATCAATGGAAAAGAAAGAACACTATATCAATATACCCGCTGAAATAAAATCTCAGTTACCTATTTTTCAAGTATTGGGTGATCATTTGCCCGCGCAGATGCAAACTCCTCAAGCCAAGAAGACAATCTCCAGTATATTTTTTTGGGCATTAGTACTCGGAGGTGCTTTCGCTTTTTTCAAGTTTCTTCCGATCATGTTGGAATATGCTGCAAAAAGCATTTTATTTGTCATTTTCAGCATCCTATTATTAACACTATTATTATTAGCTCCAAAAATCATTGCGTTACTACATCGATTGGGTACTGTCTTATTATTTAAAGGTGAAAAAGCGATCATCCGCAATAATCCCATAGAGACGTTACAGCTTTTATCAAAAGATGCAAAGGACACCCTAAAAAGGGTTAAAGAAAAAATTAGTAATGTAGATGGCGTCCGTATCGATATGATTCAAAGTGGTGAAACAGCACAAAAAACCGCAGAAGAAAAGTATATCTATGCAAAGCGCTTTACCGCAGAAGCCGCAAATTTAGATGAAAGCGCTAAAAAAGAAACTCAAAACAACAATACCGAAAAAGCAAACGCATACCTGCGAAATGCAAAAGAGACGCGCACAAAAGCATTTCTTTTAGGTAAAGAAGGAGAATCGGAAGAACAAAATGCACGAAGCTATGTACAGTATGCCAACCAATTTGCTAAAGTTTTGGAAGTATTGAAAGATAATGAAAGTGCCGCCCGTATTTATGTAAGCACACTGGACAGTAGTATATCTATTATTTCAAAAAAACTCGAAGCTACCCAAAAAATGAAAAATGCGACAGAAGGGCTTGCCGACGTATTTAATATCAAAGATGGCTGGGCTTTCCAAGAAGCAATGAATGCGGCAACAGGTGCTATCAGCCAAAATATTGCTTCGATCAGATCTAATCTAGACTTTTTAGATCAAAACAATAATATTACGGTGGGCGGAGCACCTACGCAGGTAGAACTGGAAGAGTTTATCCGAAAAGTTGATGAGCGCAATTTGAAAGTGTTGAATGTCAGTCAAATGGCCGATTCAAGTTACGAACTCAAACCCGAAGAAAAAATAGACAAAGGATTTACATTATTAGATTAATCGTTATACAAATTATATTATAAAAATTATGGAAGAAAAATCAACTTGGGCTAGATTACGCTGGCCAATTAAAGCAATAATTATTGCCATTCCACTTATTGCACTTGGCTACTGGGCATTTAATTCGGGTAAATTTGATGGTACAGCAACATCCACTGCAGATACCACAATAAACAGTACCTCTTCAAATCCTGCCCATAAATCAAATGATGATAAAAGAACTTTTAATTACCAACCCGAAAAACCGGTAAACGGTGAATACAAAGGAGTAATAGAAGTAGGTGCTTCGGGCTTCAATTCTTTTGTTGTGAATATAGATAAAGAAAATCATTGGGAGATTATTTCCAAAGATTTTGGCAAATCATTCGTATATGAAGGTATGGCCAATACCGAAGATATTCGCAAAGGTCTTAAAGATTATATCGGAACCATGTTTGATAAGGGCGTAAAATCAAAAAACATACACTTTGTGATCAGTTCCGGAGCTCAAAAAGAACCTAAAACAACTATCATTGTTTCTGAGCTTAAGAAAATGGGATTTGTTGTCAATTTAGTCACAGCAGAACAAGAGGGTAAATTTGCCCTTAAATGCGTATTGCCTCCTTCTTATCAAGATAATTCTTTTGTTGTTGATATTGGCTCGGGTAACACCAAAATTTCTTGGGTTGCAGGACAGACAAATTCACTGGAGGCTCCAGGTGCTAAATATTATGAAAAGAACCTCAAAGATGAAGATGTTTATAATGAAGTAAAATCATTGACAGCAAAAATTCCATCAGCCAATAGAGAAATCTGTTTTATCATCGGTGGAGTTCCTTTTGAATTAGCACAACAAACACGTACAGGAGAAGAACGTTTTACGGTATTAAACAATCCCGAAACATACAATACTGACAAAGTCAAAATCAAAAGTGGTGTTAACATCTATAAAGCAATTAAAGATGCAACCAACTGCGATACCTTTGTTTTTGATTGGGATGCCAACTTTACAATTGGTTTCTTACTCTCATTAAATAAATAGTACAATTAAAAAGAGTCAATAAAAAATGGTCTTATTGAAATCAATAAGACCATTTTTTATTTTTATCAGTGCCTCAAATTTACCCCATATTACTTAATAAAAGGATAATGACAATGATCAGCAATATAAACAAGGTTATTTTCCAAAAACTATAAGGTCGCTGTCCATATACCTTACCGTTAAATGCATTCACCATAATCTGATAACTCTTACTTTTATACCGATAAGCAGACAACCATACGGGAAGTAAAATATACTTCAACCTGATGTCCTCATAATCCGAATCAATATGATCTATGCTTTGCGTATCGCCACCAATGTCAGATCGCACAGTATCGCTAATGATATCTTCCATTACCCTTTTCGCTGCTTGAATCCCGGCAATATGATCGATACTAAAAGTTTCAGCAATAAATCCACTCAAATACTGATCATTAAACGGTTTTAAATAGGCCATGTTCCAAGGACCTATTTTCGAAGCAAAATCATTGGGTAACGATGTTGATGCACTAATCAAAACATCTTTAAAGCGATTCAACACTTGGCCAGACGCATAATACCAGCGTGTCTGCTGTTCCTCGTAGGTTTCTGACTTACCATCTGCAGTACGACGCGTCCGCGTGACGTAGTAATACTCCCCTCTTTGACCTTGATAAGAAGAGGTTGCTTTAGCGTCATAGCACCAAAAAGGAATATAAACTCCCTTTAACCTATTATTCTGCGCATTAAATATACGTTTAAAATCATTTGGAGCAAACCATAATCCCCCAGCCCATTTTTTGAAAAGCGGAAATGCTTTCTTTTCGTCAATAACAAACGGAATTAAACCATGAGGTTTGACAATTCGTCTTTCTTGATGATCAATAACCAGAGGAGAGGCGCAAAAAGCACATAAATCTGCTGTAACATGTGGATCCAAAGTTGAGTTTGCTCCACAATTTTGACAGTGCACGACCTCAGCCGTGATCGTAAACCGGGCATCGTGAATATCCCGCATTGCAGTTGTAAATTCATCATAATCGATCGTCTGTATGGCAGCTCCAATACCCGCATGTTCCACAATCTGATTTTCAGTACCGCAGTATGCACATTTTAAATATGACGTACCAGGCTGATAGGCTAAAATCGCTCCGCAGCCCTGACACTTCAAATCCTGACTGATTTCCGTTGTTTTATCCTCAAAACTCATAAACAGAATCTATGCCCCCGGAATTGGTGGAGGACCAGCATGAAACAAGCTTGTCAATTCTTCTATTTCACGCGCTTCCATCCAATTTTCCATCCCTGCTTTCCAAGTCAGAGTAGAAGAAGTAAGTTTACCAGTATGTATCTCATCTTTCAACTGCTCAATCGTAAATGGCCCCTCTTGCACACCATTGATCGCGAGGTAGTATTGGACAGCTTGTGGTATTACTGGTGGGCTTGCCGATGGAGAGGCACCCGTAGGTTGGTTACCGTCAAACTTATTTTGCTGGAACACACCGGTCATCTGGCCAGCCATCCCCGCTCCGAGTCCTACCCCCAGTCCAGCCCCCATAAGACCTCCACCATTGGGGTTTTCAGCCGCTTTTTCCATAGCATTTGCAGCTTGAAATTGAGCGTAAGCGCCCAGATTTCCAACAATACCCATACTACTTCTTTTATCCAATACTTTTTCAACTTCTTCAGGCAATGAAATATTTTCAATCAAAAATTTATTCAGATTCAACCCGATCTCTTCAAATTCAGGGCGTATTTTCTCTTGGATAAAGTTGGATACTTCATCATAATGAGATGCCAGATCCAAAACGGCTATTTTAGACTCAGCAATAGCATCCATCCCGCGAGTGACCGCGATATTGCGAAGTTGCTCATTAATATTTTCAACGGTAAATGTTGGATTGGTTGCAGCAATTTGCTTTAAAAACACAGCAGGATCATTAACCTGAAAAGCATACGATCCAAAAGCCCGTAATCGTACAGGACCAAATTCAGCATCCCGTAGCATAATCGGATTTTTAGTTCCCCATTTTTGATTGGTAAATTGTCTTAAACTGATAAAAAACACATCCGCTTTAAAAGGACTATTAAATCCATATTTCCATCCTTGCAAGGTGGTCATCACAGGCATATTCTGCGTAGTCAGCACATGTCTCCCAGCAGTAAAAACATCGGCGATCACCCCTTCGTTCATAAACACCGCAACCTGTCCCTCACGTACAGTAAGCTGTGAATTCATTTTTATTTCATTCTGATAACGAGGGAATTTCCACACAATCGTATCATGACTATCATCAACCCATTCGATGATATCGATAAACTCATTTCTTATTTTATCAAACAATCCCATAATTTATTGCTATAACGTTTCCTAAATTTAAATAAATAATCAGCAATCTAAAGTAAATATTTATAGAATTTACAGCTCACTATCCAAACCAAAGATAGCTTGTAGATTTCTGCCCTTCTAAATAATTGAATTAAGAAATTGACTACACATATTTAATCTTTATTTTACTATTTTTGCTAAACACCGAAGAATAATTAAAAAACATGAGTACTTATAACGAAGATAGTATACGTTCCCTCGATTGGAAAGAACATATTCGCTTGCGTCCCGGTATGTATATTGGGAAATTAGGAGATGGTTCTGCCTACGACGACGGTATTTATGTCTTATTAAAAGAAGTAGTCGACAACTCTATTGATGAGTTTGTAATGGGCGCTGGTAAAACGATCGATATTACGGTCAATGACAATAAAGTTGCCGTCCGGGATTATGGCCGTGGTATCCCAATCGGATCAGTCGTAGATGTCGTGTCAAAAATTAATACAGGAGGTAAATACGATAGTAAAGCTTTTCAAAAATCCGTAGGGCTTAATGGTGTCGGTACAAAAGCGGTTAATGCGCTGTCTGGACAATTTACCGTACAATCATACCGCGAAAAAGTAACACGTATCGCACAATTTAGCAAAGGAGAGTTATTGTCTGACGAGGAAAAAGAAACCACGCAACGTAACGGTACCGCTGTGATATTTTACCCCGATGAAACCATATTCAGAAATTATAAATACCGCTTAGAATTTGTCGAAAACATGATCTGGAATTATGTTTTCTTAAATTCAGGTTTAACCATTAATTTCAATGGACAAAAGTTCATCTCTGAAAATGGTCTAAAAGATCTTTTAGAACGGAATATCGATACAGAGTCCATGCGCTACCCGATCATTCACTTGAGAGGAGAAGATATCGAAATCGCAATAACACACGGTCAGCAATATGGTGAAGAGTATTACTCCTTTGTCAATGGCCAGCACACTACGCAAGGAGGAACACATCAAGCAGCTTTCCGCGAAGCCTTGGTAAAAACAATACGTGAGTTTTACAAAAAAGAATTTGATGCTTCAGATGTTCGATCTTCTATCATCGGAGCAATTGCCATAAAAGTACAAGAACCTGTCTTTGAATCGCAAACAAAAACAAAACTTGGTTCTCAAAGTATTGGACCAGATGGCCCTACTGTGCGAACATTCATCAATGATTTTCTTAAAAAAGCATTAGACGATTATCTGCATAAAAATGCGGAGACAGCTGATGCCTTGTTAAAACGTATCCTTCAATCCGAAAGAGAACGTAAAGATATCGCAGGAATTAAAAAACTGGCCAATGAGCGTGCTAAGAAAGCATCCTTACATAACCGTAAACTCCGCGATTGTAAAGTTCACTTCTCCGATAAAAACGAAAGAAATCAAGAAACGACATTATTCATTACAGAGGGAGATTCTGCATCAGGTTCTATTACCAAATCTAGAGATGTACAGACACAAGCTGTTTTTAGTTTAAAGGGAAAACCATTAAACTCTTATGGGATGTCCAAAAAGATCGTCTACGAAAACGAAGAATTCAACTTGTTGCAACATGCCCTAAATATTGAAGATGGCTTGGACGGTTTACGTTATAATAATATTGTATTTGCGACAGATGCCGATGTTGATGGTATGCACATACGACTATTATTGTTAACCTTCTTTTTGCAATTTTTCCCAGATCTTGTTAAAGCAGGTCACGTCTCTATTTTACAGACACCACTATTCCGTGTGCGTAATAAAAAGGAAACGATCTATTGCTATTCGGATGAAGAAAGACAACGTGCAATCGCTAAATTAGGAAACAAACCAGAGATCACACGTTTTAAAGGTCTTGGTGAGATCTCCCCTTCCGAATTTGGTCTATTCATCGGAAAAGATATGCGCTTGGATCCAGTATTCTTATCCAAGGATAATAAAATAAAGCAACTATTAGAGTATTATATGGGGAAAAATACTCCCGATAGACAAAAACATATTGTTAATAATCTTCGCGTTGAACTCGATCTTGAAGAAGAGCTAGCTCGAATTGCTAAAGAAGAACAACAAACACAACAAGCGGGTTAAGATACCCCGCTTGTTTTTTCTTTCTAGCATTTCCAATCATTTGCTATAATCTAAAAAGTACCGACCACCAGACTGACATGGCTGCTAACATACATCGAGGTAGCCATATAAAAGCAGAAAACATTTTCACATTCACTAAAAAGTGATTTATATCATTTTTTAATCAGGCAAACATTACTTTTTCATATCCTTTTTATTCGGTATTTCGTATTGAAATAAAACTGATATGACGCACTCATTCCATATTCCCGTTTTGGGATTAGCATTCTCAATAGATTCCCCGTTAAAAGTCGCTCGATTTGGGATATCATCTGTTATATCCATCGTAGATGATGAATTAATTGAACGTATTCGGGCATATTATTCTCAGATAAATAAGAAAGAATATGTTCCCATAAAAAAAACAGAGGCCGATTTTAGGTCGCACCGAATTTCAAGTTATCTCAACCTGGTTGCTCAATTAGTCCAAGAACAGATTGAGCATATGCGTACCGAATTTTTTGAAAAAGGCTCTGAAATTGATCGCTATTTTCAACTCATACCGGAATCTCATCCTGCAAAAAAGATCTACCATGACATGCTATCCGAAACCGATATTGTAGAAAAGGCAAAGAAAAAACAAAACCTCAGAACATGGATCCAAGCCGGAGATATTGATGTCAATATCATGTCTAAAGTGGATAAGATCAATTATGATAAAAACGGAAATGCACAGGACGACATCTTTTCAGATGCACTAGCAGCATTAAGAGGATATGCAAATTCGCAGTTACAATCTTCCGTTATTCTTTCTGCAGGTATGAACCCCAAGCTATACGCATATGTCGCCGAATTGCCTGCTTTTTGGCAACAAGATGACGGCACGTTTAAAAAGAAGATAACATTAAAGGTCAGTGATTATAGATCTGCATTAATACAAGCAAAGTATTTAGCAAAAAAAGGAGTTTGGGTTTCCGAGTTCCGTGTAGAGTCGGGTTTAAACTGTGGTGGACATGCATTTGCTACAGATGGTTTTTTATTAGGCCCTATTTTATCTGAATTCAAAAATAAAAAACAAGAGTTACAGCAAGAGCTGTTTCATATTTATCAACAATATTGGATTCAAAAAGACAAAAATTTTCAACAAGCTCCACCCATTAAGTACACGGTACAAGGCGGAGTGGGAACGGCTAGCGAACATCAATTTTTACTCCAATATTATGAATTTGATGCCGTAGGTTGGGGGTCTCCATTTTTACTCGTACCCGAAGCTACCACTGTCGACGAAGAAACATTAATGGCACTGACCACTTCAGAAGAACAGGACTTTTATATCAGTGAAGCTTCACCACTCGGAGTACCTTTCAATAATTTTAGAAAAAGCTCTGCAGAGCGTCTACGTTTAAAAAGAATACAACAGGGAAGACCCGGAAGTCCATGTATCAAGAAATACCTTGTATCCAACACAGATTTTGGTGCTGAACCCCTTTGTACGGCATCTCGCGCATATCAACACAAAAAAATTCAAGAATTAGAGGCAAAATCATTAGAACAAAAAGACTATGACAAAGAATTTGCACGAATTACTGAAAAAACATGTCTCTGCGACGGACTTGCAGCACCTGCCTATTTAAAATACGATATTTTAAAACCTAAAGAACAAAGCGCTGTATCTATTTGTCCAGGTCCAAATACGGTGTGGTTTAAAAGTAAATGCTCACTCGACCAGATGATCAACCATATCTATGGAAAAGATGATTTGATCAAAAATGATAACCGTCCATTTCTATTTATTAACGAACTACAACTCTATGTGGCACATATAAAAAAATACGTAGAAATGAATGCCGATACCGTCAATGATAAGAAAATAAAATATTTAGAAAAATTTAAAAATCAGCTTTTAGAAGGAATAGCTTATTATGATAAATTAAAAAATGATTTGAAAGGCTTTTCAAATCATGTTATAGAGCGCATACCCGAGCAGCTCAACAATGCCGAAAGGGAACTTGCCGGGATCAAATTTTAAGGGATCAGATCTACGTGAATCTAATGTCCAAAAACAACAAAGGAGTAACTAAACATGTTACTCCTTTGTTGTTTTTGTAATTTATATCTCTATTGAGCTACTTTTCTAAATTTACCAAAGACACCCAAAGGCAATTTAGGCCCTGCTGTAGCTTGTAAATAAAGTTCTCCAACTTCTAGATTTTCCACTTTAGGAAATGCAGTACGAATTAGATTTTCTACGATCACTGATGAAAAACCCAGTGAATACGTATTCAAGATCAAGAAATGTTCTTTAGGATCTAATAATTGTACAACATCGTTCATCATTTCCATGATATGATCCTCCAATTTCCACTTCTCTCCCTTCGGACCATGTCCATAAGCTGGCGGATCCAATATGATACCATTGTATTTATTTCCACGCTTTACCTCACGTTTTACAAACTTCAAAGCATCCTCTACCACCCAGCGAATATTGTCAATTTCTGATAATTCTTGATTTTCATTAGCCCAAGTAACCACTTGTTTGATCGAGTCTACGTGCGTAGTATCAGCACCAGCAGCACGCGCGATTAATGAGGCACCGCCAGTATAGGCAAATAAATTTAAAACCTTCGGTTTATCTGTTTCAAAGGCACGTACAGACTGGGAGATATAATCCCAATTGACAGCTTGCTCAGGAAAAATACCGACATGTTTAAACGAGGTCAATCCCAGACGGAACTTAATAGCAACATCATTATTTTTATATTGTATATGCCAGCGATCTTGTGCTTTAGGATTTTTTTTCATCCACTCACCAGAAGTAGCAGAACGACCTTTAAATTTAATGTCATGACGTTTGTTCCACTCCGCCTCTGACCATGTTTTTGGCCATACAGCCTGTGGTTCAGGACGAATTAAGACTAAATCGCCAAAACGCTCTAATTTTTCGAAATCACCACAATCGATTAACTCGTAATCTTTCCAATGTTGTGGTGTCAATAATTGTATATCTGTTGTAGTCAAAATCAATAATTTGGCGCAAAGATACGTAAATCTAAAAACAAATAAGCAAAGATCAACAGATTACATCGTTTCTTTTGCGCGCTTCATCAATGGACTTGCAAATACAAAATCATTTAACTCCTTTACATCAGACCGCATCATATCCTGATTTGAACCTTCCCAAAACTTTTGTCCCTTATAGAGGTAAAGAATGTATTCACCAATTCCCATAACCGAATTCATATCATGTGTCACCACAATGGTGGTTGCATTATATTCCTGTGTCAATTCTAATATCAGTTCATCGATCAAGATTGAAGTTTCTGGATCTAAGCCCGAATTTGGCTCATCACAAAAAAGATATTTCGGACTCATGGCTATTGCACGAGCTATACCTACACGCTTTTTCATTCCTCCGGATAGCTCTGAAGGATAAAGCTGGTTGCGTCCTTTCAGATTTACTCTCTCCAAACAAAAATTAGCACGATCCAATTTTTCAGACTTGGACATCTCCGTAAACATATCCAACGAGAAAATAATATTCTGCTCTACAGTCATAGAATCGAAGAGTGCCGAATTTTGGAACAACATGCCAATTTCTTTACGGATTGGAATACGATCTTCAAAACTCAATTTTGAAAAATCTTGACCATTAAAAAGAACACGACCTTTATCAGGTTCGTGTAAACCAACCATACATTTTAACAAAGTACTTTTTCCAGATCCCGAACCACCAATAATTAAACTCACTTTACCCGGTTCAAAAGTAGCATCGATACCTTTCAGTACCTCGTTACTTCCGAAGGATTTATAAATATGCTCTATTTGTATCATAATTTTTTAAAGAAATTAAAGCATCAGCGCCGTTATCAAATAATCAGCTGCCAAGATGGTTATACAACCAATAACAACCGCCTTCGTACTTGCTTGGCCGACTTCCAGAGCACCACCACTTACAGTAAAACCTTTATATGCAGATATGGAGGTAATAATAAAGCCAAAGACCAAAGCTTTCACCAATGCAACCGTAACGGTGAAACCATTAAACCCTTCTTGGATACCCATAATGTAATCTGAAGGTGTTACCGCGCCAGAAAGCGCTCCGCCAATAAGACCACCAACAATAGAACAAAAAATAGCGATCGTCACTAAAACCGGTACCATCGTGATACCTGCCAGTATTTTAGGTAATATCAAATATCCGGGAGCATTAATTCCCATGATTTCCAAAGCATCGATCTGCTCCGTCACACGCATAGAACCAATCTGTGAGGAGATGGAAGATCCAACACTGCCCATGAGCACCAATGCCGAAATAGTAGGTCCCAATTCTAAAATATTGGAATCTCGATTGATGGAGCCAATAATTGAATTCGGAATTAAATCAGAAACCAATTGGAAAGCAATCTGCATCGTCATAACCGCTCCGATAAAGGTGGAGATAATAACAATAAGCCCAAGCGATCCGAGACCTATTTCGTTCATGGCATGCATGGTCTCTTTCCAGTAAATCTTTCCTTTCTCTGGTCTCTTCAAAACCGAGCGTAGCAATAGCAAATAAGAACCAATATGGTGAAATATCATATATTTTTACAGTGTTTTTTCTTCATTAAAATCTAAGATACTATTATAACACCATAATATACAAATTGGTTTTTTATAGTGCCATGATAAAATATGCTTCGCATCAAAGATAACCAATACTTCTAAATAACTATTAAATACTCATTCCTCATAAATAGCTTAACTCAATTACCGATGAAATGATATATTTTACCGAGATTAGTACATGAATAACCTAATTTATAAAATCAAAAATTTATTTTTAGTTTACATTTGTGATGTAGTTTAAAAATAAAAGAATAAACGATTATATTATGGACGCAAAGAGAATCACAACAGGTATTATATTTTTATTCATTGGAATCATACTGCTTTTAAGTAAGTTGGACGTTATAGATTTCAATTGGTTTGAGGTTTTTCGCTACTGGCCATTACTGATTATATTGGTAGGAGTAAATATTCTAGTTCCCAAAAAAGATATTGGTTATATGATATCTATCGGAACAACATGTGTTATTTTATCGGTATTTACCTATATCGGTATCACCACCCCCAATCAAAGTTTTATATCTCGTATCATGGAAAACAACCACATCGATATCGATATGGATGAAGAAGACTTTAAGGGAACTTCAAACTTTGTATCCGCTAAAAAAATTGGCAATATCACACATGCAACGGCCAATATTGATTTAGGTGCTACACAGATCAAGTTAAAAGACACAACTGATTCAAATTTATTTGAAGCAACCAATAATTCCAATAAATATTTTCTTTCGCTGAATGCCGATTCAAAAGAAGAGCATACGACGCTGGATTTAAGCGGAAAAACAAAGAAGGGAATAAACTCAAAAGGCAACACAACGCTGATCAAGCTCAATAAGAATATCATTTGGGACCTAAACTTAGATGTAGGCGCTGCAGATATTCAAGGTGATTTGTCAAATTTCAAACTTAGAAATCTAACAATTGATGCTGGTGCTAGTAATTTGGACCTAAAATTAGGTTATCCGCAAACCAATTCTAATATTAATATTGATGCTGGAGCATCTTCAATTCAAATTGCCATTCCGAAAGATGCGGCTTGTCAGATCATGACAGAAATGGCCTTGTCTTCCGTAAATGCTGACGATAGTTTTATAAAAGGCAATGAAAAAGGAACACTGTCTACACCTAATTTTGATAAAGCAAAAAATAAATTCCAGATTTCCATCGATGGTGGCATTACTTCTGTATCGATAACTCGTTATTAAAAGAGCTTAAATAAGTGCAGTAGAATACATAACTTTGCAATTAGATATGGACACAAGTAAACTTTTGACATTGCCTGATATTTATTGCAACTCGCAAACCACGTATTCAAGATGGAAAACAAGAGAAGTGCAGATTGGGGATGTACCGATGGGTGGGGACAATCCGATACGTATTCAGAGCATGACAACCATTGACACCATGGACACCCTAGGTTCTGTGGAGCAAACCATAAAAATGGTTGACGCTGGTTGTGAATATGTAAGGATCACCGCACCATCTATTAAAGAAGCAAATAATCTAGCCAATATAAAAAAAGAATTGCGCCTCAGGGGATATCAGGTACCCCTAGTTGCTGACATTCATTTCACACCCAATGCAGCTGAAGTGGCTGCACGAATTGTTGAAAAAGTTCGTGTGAATCCAGGCAACTATGCCGACAAGAAAAAATTTGATCAACTCAATTATACTGATAGCGAGTATCAAGCAGAACTAGATCGCATCTATAAAAAATTCAAGCCACTAGTCAATATCTGCAAAGAGTATGGCACGGCTATGCGTATCGGAACCAATCATGGCTCTCTTTCTGACCGGATCATGAGCCATTATGGTGATACGCCAGAAGGAATGGTCGAATCAGCCATGGAATTTATTCGAATTTGTGAAGACTTAAATTACTATAATTTATGTATCTCCATGAAATCAAGCAATCCGCAGGTAATGGTTCGTGCTTATCGACTTTTAGTTGAGAAAATGGTTTCCGAAAACATGAACTATCCGCTGCACTTAGGCGTTACCGAAGCTGGAGACGGAGAAGATGGTCGAGTCAAATCAGCCGTAGGAATTGGGACTTTATTAGAAGATGGATTGGGTGACACTGTGCGCGTATCTCTGACCGAGGAGCCAGAAAAAGAAGCACCAGTGGCAATCGCCTTAGTAAATAGATATACAAAAAGACAACATGATATCAATACGGAAAAGGTACCCCAAATCTTAAAATTAACAGATAATAATATCGCTACACCGTATATATCCAAAGAAGTCAATACTTTTATTGGAGGATCCTTAGTGCCCCGCGTTGTTGTCGATATATCTACACAAAACTTGAAAGATGCCCACGTTTTGTCACAAGCAGGTTATCGATATGATATGTTATTGGACAAATATCATATGGGTGAACAATCTGTTGATTTTGTGTATTTAGCTGATCAATTGCCCTCATTTAATATGCCGGCAAATTTAAAGCAACTCTATAACTACAAGACCTGGAGAAATATACAAAACAAAGCTAATATCCATCCCTTATTTACACTGGAAGAATTCAATCAATCTACAGACAAAGATCCTGTACTCAATCTGATCAAAATAAAAAACACGGATTTAGCGACAAGTTTATTTGAAAACCTACAGCTGGATAAAACAATCGTATTTGTCTTAGAAACAACAGCCACACATGGAATGGCGGAACAAAGACAATTTTTTAAAAATCTACAAGAAATTGGATTAGATAATCCTGTGATTATTAAAAGAACTTATGATCCAGCTGCATTTTCTGGACCTATTGGTGATATTATGAATCCAGAAGAGCCGATTTCTAAAATCCAGTTATATGCTGCAACTGATCTGGGAGCACTGTTAATAGATGGATTTGGTTCAGGTGTTTGGATCGAGTCACCAGCGACACCTTTGGACAAAATCGTATCCTTATCATTTGGTATACTACAAGCCACAAGATCACGGATCTCTAAAACAGAATATATTTCTTGTCCAAGCTGCGGTCGAACACTCTTTGACCTCCAAGAAACAACACAGATGATCAGAAATCGAACAAATCACTTGAAAGGATTAAAGATTGGCATCATGGGATGTATTGTCAATGGTCCAGGTGAAATGGCTGATGCGGATTATGGCTACGTAGGAGCTGGTCCAGACAAAATCACACTATATCGTGGACAACAAGTAGTCAAGAAAAACGTGAGCTCTGCACATGCATTGGACGAGCTTATCAATATCATCAAATCTGATGGTTTGTGGATTGAAGAGAACGAGATACCCAATTAAAAAGAAAAAGGCTTAAATGATATCATTTAAGCCTTTCTTATGTTATATTATTTCGATTATTTACGAACAGAGAATCTCTTTACAACCGTTTCTGAGCCAGAAACTACTCGGATAAAATAAAAACCAGAATTAAGTTTACCACTCGGATCAAAAGATAAATTTTGATTACCGGCATCTAAGCTTCCATTCATTAACTGAACAACCTCATTACCCAAAGCATCCATAATTTTAATGGCCACAGAACTCTGTTTATTCAATTTAAAAGATAAACTGATCTGTTCAGAAATGGGATTATAAAAAACCTTAACATTGTTGATTAACTTATCCGCATCTTTGGTATTGTCCGGATTTGCGACAAAACTTAAAACATCAGCTTTGTCCAAGGAAAATAAATGATGATTATCCTCGTTTTTAGTAGAAGATGAAGCGTGTAATACAGAAGCATAGCCCAAGCTTCCTGTCAACGTTACCACGCAGAGCAGACATAAATAAGCTATTTTCTTAAAATTAATTTTCATTTGTATATACGACTTCTTAGATTGGTTATAGTTTAATCAAATATAATATTTCTAAACCAATATATCAACAACAAAAGTAGGTTATTTGTTTAGATATTATGAACTTATATGGAATAAAAATTTGTGTTTTAACAATTTTTAACAAGATTTGGCGTTGTCAAACAAATTGCTAAAATTTGGCACGAGTTTTTCAATTGCAACGAACCTTCATATTCGTGTTAAAATGAAGGTTTTTTTACTTAAATCAAATAAAAAAATGACGACAAGTCATCAAAGTACCGCACAAAAGGTAAGCCTTGCAGGTCTCCTAATTAGTTTAGGGATTATTTTTGGAGATATTGGTACTTCTCCGCTCTATGTATTTAAGGCTATCATGAATAAGGGGGTCATCGACAAAGACCTTGTTCTTGGTGGGTTATCCTGTGTCTTTTGGACAGTAACCTTACAAACAACTGTAAAATATGTACTGATTACACTGCAGGCCGACAACAAAGGTGAAGGAGGTATCCTATCCCTCTTTTCATTGGTACGCAAAAGAGCACCATGGTTGATCTTCCCTGCGATGATCGGAGCAGCAACGCTTCTTGCCGACGGTATGATTACACCGGCAATCACCATCTCCTCTGCGATTGAAGGTTTGGACATTAAGTATCCTGGTCTACCGACAATTCCAATTGTGGTGACCATCATCACCCTTTTATTTGCCATTCAGCGATTTGGAACATCCGTCGTCGGTAAGATATTTGGGCCACTCATGTTTATTTGGTTTTCGAC
Organism: Sphingobacterium sp. MAE; assembly: GCF_056711605.1. NCBI lineage: Bacteria > Pseudomonadati > Bacteroidota > Sphingobacteriia > Sphingobacteriales > Sphingobacteriaceae > Sphingobacterium > Sphingobacterium sp. MAE. The sequence continues at coordinate 4,219,029 of NZ_CM160044.1, forward strand.
GATTGGTATTTTGGGGCTTAGCAATATTCACCTCGAATATGAAGTGCTCAAAGCTCTCAATCCGTACTATGCCATTAAATTACTGATTGCTTATCCCAATGCACTTTTTATTATTGGGGCAGTATTTTTATGTACAACTGGAGCTGAGGCGTTATATTCTGACATGGGACACTGTGGCAAAGACAATATTCGAATTAGTTGGATTTTCGTAAAACTAACACTCGTTTTTAATTATTTTGGTCAAGGTGCGTGGTTATTAACCCAAGAAGGGAAAGTCTTAGGAGAAAACAACCCCTTTTATGCCATCATGCCACATTGGTTTCTTGGTTATGGTATTGCGATTGCCACCATGGCTGCAGTTATTGCCAGTCAAGCAATGATTTCTGGATCATATACGCTCATATCAGAAGCTGTAAGGTTAAATATTTGGCCAAAGGTTGCCATTCGGTACCCAAGTGATCAAAAAGGACAATTATATGTACCTTCAATCAATTTGATTCTGTGGGCTGGATGTATGCTGATTATTAAAATTTTTGGAGAATCCAGTAATATGGAAGCTGCATACGGATTAGCGATAAACTTAACATTCTTGACGACAACCGTCTTAATGACATTTTTCCTTGCAGCTAAAAAAGTCAATAAATATGTGATTGTTTTATTTACAGGTTTTTACCTCATACTAGAGTTGGTGTTTTTAGTCGGAAATGGAGTTAAAATCGCGCATGGCGGATGGCTTACCTTATTATTAGCCTCTCTCCTATTTCTCATCATGTATGCTTGGTGGAGTGCTAGACGCATTAAAAACAGATTTGTTAATTTCATCAATATCGACAAATACTATCCTATCATTTCAGAATTGAGTGAAGACAAGTCCGTACCACCTTACGCATCACATTTAGTGTATTTGACTAGTGCCAATTTCAAATCAGAAATTGAATCCAAGATCATTTATTCCATATTGAATAAAAAACCAAAACGCGCTGACGTCTATTGGTTGGTTCACGTTGATGTGATGGACCACCCGCATACACGCGAATATACGATCGATCAATTAATTCCGGGAAAGCTCATTCGCATAGATTTCAAACTCGGCTTTAGAGAAGAACAACGTATCAGTTTGCTCTTTAGAAAAGTCGTTGAAGATATGGTTCAAAAAGGTGAAATCGATATCACAAGCCAATACGATACTTTAAAAAAACACAAAATCCCCGGAGATTTTAAATTTGTCGTGTTGGAAAAAGTATTGTCAAAAGGAAATCAGTTGAGCTGGTCGGAACGTATCATTATGGAAATATATGGCTATCTCAAAAAACTAAGTCTTTCTGAAGAAAAAGGATTTGGATTGGATGCTAGTTTTGTAACCATTGAACGGGTCCCTTTAAGTTTACCACAAACCACTACGATAGACTTAAAGCGAAAGAACAATTAATAAAACATACTATTGAAAACGTTATGCCTCCAAATACATCAACACGATTTGGAGGCATTTTTATTTATTAAAAATCCCCATTTCCCTTCAGGTTCATTGAAATGCCGCTATACCCAATAATTGTCAGGACAAAAGGAAAAAGAAATATCGATCAATCATTTATTAGATTTTAATGCAAGCTATTATTATTTAAGAAATGTGTTAAAATAAAAGCTTATTTTTGCATCAAATACAACATTATGGCAGGAACAGCAACAGCTCCCACAAAAAAACTTCACCCTAGAAATAAACATCTTAATGCATACGATTTTAATATATTAATTAAAATCGTTCCTGAACTCAAACCTTTTGTTTTTGTTAATGATTATAGTACAAAAACCATAGATTTTACAAATCCAGAAGCAGTAAAACTTTTAAACAAAGCATTACTTCAACAATACTATAATATTCAATTTTGGGATATTCCAAAGGAAAACCTATGTCCACCAATTCCAGGTCGTGCAGATTATATCCACTATGTTGCTGACATCTTAGCTAAAGGAAACAACAACGAGATCCCAAAAGGAAAGCAAGTCAAAATTTTAGATATTGGAGTTGGAGCTAATTGTATCTACCCAATTGTAGGTCATCATGAATACGGTTGGTCCTTTGTAGGTTCGGAGATTGTAAAAAAAGCATACAAAAATGCCATTGAGATAGTCCGCCTAAATACAGAACTTAAAAATAATGTTCAGATTAGGTTACAAAATAATCCCAAAGCCATCTTCAAGGATATCATTCTTGAAAATGAAAAATATGATATGGTGATCTGTAATCCCCCATTCTTCTCATCCCAATTAGAAGCATTGGCACAAGCAGACCGTAAGATAAAAAGCTTAAAGTCGGCAGAGCAGGAGCATATCGTTCAAAGTTTTGCAGGTCAAGGAAGCGAGCTGTGGTGTGATGGTGGTGAAAAGGCTTTTATCGGACGAATGATCTTTGAAAGTCAGTTCTATAAAGATCAAGTAAAATGGTTCTCCACATTGGTCGCACATCGAGAAGATATTAGAAGTTTGCAGCACAAACTGAAAAAACTCAATGTCGCAGAAGTAGAGGTAATCCGAATGGAACAAGGAAATAAAGTGGGTCGAATACTCCTTTGGAGATTCTAGACGACATAAAAAAAGCTCTAAAAATAATTTAGAGCTTTTTTTATGTCTTTACAATTCGGGAGAAAGACTTTCCTTATTTAGTTTTGAATGTTTATATCCATACAAAAAGTAAATAACGAGACCTCCAATGAGCCATATAATAAATATAATCCAATTACTGGCCCCCAGTTCTGTCATCAAATAAAGATTGATCAAAATACCGGTAACGGGCAATAATGAAAAATTCATCTTAAAACTATAGATACTCAGCCCCAACCAGGTCAACCAAAAAATAATTACCAGCACTTTATGCTCGACGATCTCCATAAAGGTTAAGTTCTTCCATTCTACTAAAATAGACTGACCGTATATCCCGATCAAAACAATCGCAGTCAATAACCCCACCCCAACCAGATATTTACCATTTAAATAAGGTACCCTAAATTTTGATTTTTCAGATAATCCGGAATAATCCATATACAGTACACCCGCACATACCATGATAAAAGCAAAAAAAGTACCTACACTAGTCAAATCAACGAAAAAGTCCATTTTAAAAAATAAGGAAGGTACGCCAACGACAATGCCTGTCACAATTGTTGCGTAAGAAGGAGTTTTATATTTTGGATGAATACGAGCAAACCTCTTGGACATCAGTCCATCACGACTCATAGTCATCCAGATTCTCGGTTGTGCCAATTGATAGACCAATAGGGCACTTGTAATAGCGATCACTGAAGTAACCGATATAATACCTGCCATATAGTCAAAGCCAACATATTTAAATACAAAAGCCAACGGATCTTTTACATTCAATTCCGTATAGTTGACCATTCCCGTTAATATCAACGTAATGGCTACATATAGGACCGTACAGATCACCAAACACCAGATCATGGCTTTAGGCAGATCACGCTGTGGATTTTTACATTCCTCAGCTGTTGTTGAAATAGAATCAAAACCGATAAAAGCAAAAAAGACAGCGGCAACACTTCCCATGACACCATGCATTCCATTTGGAGCAAATGGTGTCCAATTTTCCGGTTTAACGTAAAACATACCACCAAAAATAACAGCCAAGATAATCCCAACTTTAATCATCACCATAATAGCACTAGCACGCTGAGACTCTTTAATCCCGATATAAACTAAAGCAGTCACTAAGACGGTGATAATGCCCGCAGGAAGATCAAATATAATAGGTACCCCTCCTACGCGAGGAGCGCTCAAATAAGCTTCTAACCCATGTTTATCAGCAGCAGTTAAAGCTGCTGCACCGTGTTCTGCAAGCTTCTTAGATGCATCCAATGCATAACCAGGCGCCATAGATAGCCATGCCGGTATATGGATCCCAAATCCTTCAAGCATGGAAGCAAAGTACTGTGACCACGAAATCGCAATAACCGTATTAGATACAGCATATTCCAAAACCAATGCCCAACCTATGATCCAAGCAAACAATTCGCCAAAAGCAACATAAGCGTAAGTATATGCACTACCTGAAACGGGAACCGTACTCGCGAACTGCGCATAAGATAAAGCTGTAAATACACATGCAAAAGCGGTGAAAATAAATAAAAGTGAAACCGCTGGTCCACCTTCATAGCTTGCCAATCCAATTGTACTGAAAATCCCAGCACCAACAATGGCAGCGATACCAAGTGAAACCAAATCTCTTACACCTAGTACTTTTGCAAGCCCAGAACCCTCTCCATGTTGGGAGTCGTATATAATTTGATCAACACTTTTCTTGCGAAAAAGTCTTTTAAACATGTAGTTTATGTTAATAAGTTATGTAATTGGTTACGAAAATAAAAAAAATAGATGGATAGTAAGCATATAATACGCATACTATTCAAAATCTATCATTTCATATTGGATATACTGATAAATCTTGTGGAAATCGATCAAATTTGCATCCATATATGCCGTTAATTTACTGTTTACCAATAAAACCTGCTCCTCTCCGACTTCAAAAGACCATAAACGTTTACAAATCTGAAATAAAGCTCGAGTAAGCTGTTGCATATCAGCATACTCGTACAGATATTGCGAGGATTGAAATTTATCAAAAAAGGTCTCAAACTTGGTTATGTCCTTCAATTCGCTGATCATTAAAAAAGATCGTAAAGCACTACGGTTCACTTTTTCCAATGCGGTATACAATTTAGCAATAGATATTGCTTTATCCACGATCAAAAGATGATCCAACAGTAATTCAAGTGCAATATGGGCAAAAAAAGATGGACGGATCGGCAAGCCGATTAGCTCCTGCCGGATGGATTCTTTAATTTCGTGCGTGTGATGAAAGAAATAATCCGAGTTGTGAAATAAGCGGTCCACTTCGACATGTCCATTCCATCCTTTCAATAAATCCAAATGTAAAGGATTGACACTAAGTTTATCTTCAAAATTATTCGGTCTGAGTACAAAATTCTTATCTGCATTTTTCAATAGATCAGGTAGTAAACTACCGACAACTCGCTCTGGAGTCGTTGCAAAACGTTCGAAATAAAAGTGTGACAAAAAATTCATAACATCATTTTTATACCCGTCGTAGTCATTTAACGATAAATATTGACTCAATATACAGCTTAATCTCTTATATTTGTGGCTTATATTAAAATTTTTAATCCATTTTACACAATGAGCTTTGTAGAAGAATTACGCTGGAGAGGCATGCTTCAAGACATTATGCCAGGAACTGAAGACTTACTAAATAAAGAAAAAGTATCTGGTTATATTGGTTTTGATCCAACTGGTGACTCTTTACACGTAGGTCACTTGACACAAATCATGACATTGATACACTTCCAAAATGCAGGACATAAGCCTGTCGCTTTGGTTGGTGGTGCAACGGGAATGATTGGAGACCCTTCTTTCAAATCTGCAGAACGTAACCTATTGGACGAACACACATTAAATCATAATGTGAACTGTTTGAAAAATCAATTAGGGAAATTCCTGGCATTTGGAGAAGGTGAAAACGACGCCAAAATGGTTAACAATTACGACTGGTTCAAAGATTTCAAATTTTTGGATTTTATTCGTGATGTGGGTAAATTGATTACTGTTAACTATATGATGTCTAAAGATTCTGTAAAAAAGCGTTTGGAAGGTGAAAACGGCCTTTCATTTACAGAATTTTCGTACCAACTGATTCAAGGGTATGACTTCTATTATCTCTGGAAACATCACAATTGTAAAGTACAAATGGGCGGTTCGGATCAATGGGGAAATATCGTAACAGGTACCGAATTTATTCGTCGTCAAGATCAAGGAACTGCTTTTGCGATCACAACACAATTAATTAAGAAAGCAGACGGTCAAAAATTTGGTAAAACAGAATCAGGAGCAGTATGGTTAGATCCAAAGAAGACTTCCCCTTATAAATATTACCAATTTTGGTTAAATACTTCAGATGATGATGCTAAAAACTGGATTAAGATCTTCACCTTAAAATCAAAAGAAGAACTGGACGCCATTATAGCAGAGCATGATGCTGCTCCACATACAAGAGCAGTACAAAAAGCTTTGGCAAAAGACATCACCATCCGTACCCATTCGGAAGAAGCTTATGAAACGGCAATCAAAACGTCAGATTTCTTATTTGGTAATGGTACGCTTGAATTCTTAAATGGATTGGACCATGAAGCGATCTTAGATGTATTCGAAGGTATTCCGCAATTTAATATTTCAAAAGAATTGCTAAGCAGCGGGATCAATATTTTAGATCTGTTAGCGGTCAATACACAGGTATTCCCTTCTAAAGGTGAAGCACGTAAAATGCTACAAGGTGGTGGTGTATCGATCAACCGCGAGAAAGCGACAGATATCGACCAAGTAATCAACACATCACACTTGATCAATGATCAATATATCATTGCACAAAGAGGAAAGAAAAATTACTATTTAATTATTGCTGAGTAAGTTTTTTTAAATTTATAAAATAAAAATGACCGATTTGATCGGTCATTTTTGTTTTATAAACTTTTGCTATCTTTACACTTTATAAAATTACATTTGCATCAAAATTTTAAATTTAATGAGAAATATCGCGCTAATTATCTTTTTATCGCTACTTACATGTACCATCGCTTATGGTCAAATCAATATTCAGACCTTATATACAAAAGAAGATAAAGTAACCAAAGAGTTAGAAAAAGCATACTACGCACGCATAGTAACTATTCCTGAAAAAAAATCTAATGATACGATTGTCGAGGAGTTTTACCTTTCAAATAATGCGCTCAAGCTTCAAGGTAAAGTAACCGATATTTTTGCAACAAAATTTAAAGGTAAAAAATATGAACTGTTTGAAAACGGAAACATGAAATCTGAAGTCATGTACTCGAAGCATTCCCAACAGATCGATACCGCTTTTTACTATCATGAGAATGGTAGAGTTAAATCCATCCTATATTTTCCCTACACCATAAATAAAAAAGGAAAATATAAAATCGAAGAACCGCTCTATTTAGCCTATATCGATTCTATAGGAAACATGCTATTAAGAAATGGAAATGGCTACGCAGTCTCGGATGATAGCGATAAATATAGCTATGAAGAAGGAAATTATGTAAACCATAAAAAAGAAGGCGAATGGAAAGGTCATTTTAATGGTAAGCGATATACGTTCGTTGAGACTTTCACAGCAGGTAAGCTGATTTCGGGCGTTACAACAGATTCATTAGGTCAGCAAACACCCTACGATTCGATTAGCGCAGGTAAGCAACCTGAGTATCCGGGGGGGATCGCATCATTGATGAGATTTATAGGTCTAAACTATAATTTTCCATCAGAAGCATTGTTGTCAGGAATAAACGGAGTAGTAGAAGTGGAATTTGTTATCGATAAAAGTGGGGAACCAAGAAATTTTAAAATCAAAAGTGATCTTGGATATGGTACCGGCGAGGCAGCACTCAGAGTAGCTAAAAAAATGAAAAAATGGGAACCTGGAAAGCAAAGAGGTATTCCCGTCAATGTTAGTTACATCTTACCAATCCGATTAAATACAGTTTCTGAAAATAGGACGAATTATTCCAGATAAAAAAGAGCCTGTTCTTCTCAGAACAGGCTTCATGATTATAATCAACCAAAATTATAACGGAAATATTTATTTATGCTTAATAATTTGAAAACCATATTTTTTGTTGGTATCGCTACTCGAGGTTAAGCCCGAAGCATAAATCGTATACACCTCTTTATCTTCAGGTTTAAAATCCCCTAACAATTCAGTCATTCCAGCACCATTTATTTTCAGCTTATATACATCAGCAATTTTAATAGTCTTAAAAGGAGTAAGATCCTTATAAGCTTTATCTTTAACAGCTAAACTATCCACATCATTTAACGTAAGCGTCAATTTAGGTGCTTCAGGACTTAAATTCATAAATCTAAATTTAGCATATCCAGGCTTTAATGTACCAAAATCATCTTCAGTAGCCAGCACATCAACTTTGTCTTTACCGATCACATAAAGGCTATAGAATTTACCCGGTGTAAAGATTACCTTTTTACTTACTAATGCGGTATCTCCGGTATTAGATCTTGGATCAAAAACGCGTACTAGTCTACTGCCGGGATAAGCATTTTTATAAAACAAATATCGGTTATAAGAAAAAACACCTTCCCAATTATTATTCAATTTATTCTGATCCAGACCGATATCCAATCCAGCAGAACCAGGTACAACATTCACGGCAGACACTGCAGAGATTTCTACATAAGTGAAATCATCATCTAGCTTATTGCATGAATTTAATGTCAGCATAAAAACTATTACACTGAATCCAAAAAATAATACTTTTTTCATTTTTATTTTTTTATTTTTCAACAAATTCAACGATCGTCTGTATAAAAAACGTTTGTTATAAATAAAATGCTACAACAAAAAATAAAAGGTTTATAAGACAATTAAATTTCCTTCTAAATACCTAAGTTTGTATGAAGGATAACTGTGAAACATTCATGTCAAATAAAGGAAATACATTCAGACCATCTAGCGCTAATACATCATTTAAGAGGAGTACAAAAAAAGAGACTCCCAAGAATAAGAAGGTAGAAGATAAAGAGGAAGCTCCAGCTAGAGACTTATCAGAAATGCAACAAAAATTAGTAAAAATTTTAGGTGCATTTCTCATACTATGTGCAGTCTTATTGGGGATTGCATTTGTTTCGTATTTATTCACCTGGTCAGAAGATCAAAGCTATATCGCCACTAATAATGGTGGTTGGGGCGTCGTGATGAATACAGCCGAAGAAATCGATAATCCTGATATAGAGCTTCCTGTTGTACAAAATAGACTAGGAAAATACGGTGCATTATTCGCAAATCAATTTATCTACAATTGGTTTGGTGTAGCTTCTTTCTTGTTTATACTTGTATTTTTTGTAATTGGGTATAAATTATTGTACAAAAAATCAATCCTACCGGTCTACCGTACTATTATCTATTCCTTTATAGCGATTGTTTTCATATCTGTTACATTAGGATTTCTACATAGTTTTTTTGCCAAAGTTCCCCATATCTTAGAAGGAAAGTTTGGTTTTTGGACAAATAAGTTATTGGAGGCTCAAATCGGTACAGTAGGTGTAGCTGGTATATTGATCTTTGCGTATTTAACAACATTGATCTTAGTATACAATCTGGACCTTAAATTCAGTATTTTCGATTCACGTAAAAACAGCGAAGAAGATGAGGACGAATTAAATGTTGAGGAAGAAGATAGTTATACCAACACGATTCGGTCTTCTGAACCGATCGTATCAGAGCCTTTAATCAATAGAAGGGAGACTTATACTCCTGCACCTAGCCTCAACGATAAATTTCAGTCTCATAGAAATGGAGATATTCGATTAAATGAAGACCTGCCTCCTCCCCATAAAGAGATTGTTTTACCCATCTCGGAAATCAAACCTGAAAATAAGGTTGTGATTCCATTTGAAATTGAAGAACCAGCTCGTGAAGTTAAGGAAGAACCAGAGGTTGCTTCGGATAACAGCATTTCATTTACGGTAGACGACCCGATAGAATTAGATCCAGTTATAGAGGACACTCCCGAAACGGATCACGAATTAGAGGTCGAATCATTAAAAGAAGAAAAAATCATTACAGCTAATGATCTCGTTGCACAGTTTGGTCAATATGATCCCAAGTTAGATCTAGCAGGATACCAACATCCAACATTAGACCTATTGCGAGATTATGGAACGGGGAAAATTACGATTAACCAACAAGAGCTAGAAGTCAATAAAAATAAAATTGTTGATACGTTAAGAAACTATAACATTGAGATTGAACATATCAAGGCGACCATTGGTCCAACTGTAACCTTATATGAAATCATCCCTAAGCCTGGTGTACGTATTTCGAAAATCAAAAACCTGGAAGACGATATCGCCTTAAGTTTAGCCGCTCTAGGTATTCGTATTATTGCACCGATGCCAGGAAAAGGAACGATCGGGATCGAGGTACCAAATAGCAATCCAGAAATGGTTTCGATGAAATCTGTAATTGCAACTGAAAAATTCCAAAAAACAGATATGGATCTTCCGATTGCTTTAGGAAAGACCATCTCGAATGAAGTTTATATAGCAGATTTGGCCAAAATGCCTCACTTACTAGTTGCTGGTGCAACAGGTCAAGGTAAATCAGTAGGTATCAATGCTATTTTGACATCTCTTTTATATAAGAAACATCCAGCAGAATTAAAATTTGTACTAGTCGATCCAAAAAAAGTAGAACTTTCATTATTTAAAAAAATAGAACGTCACTTTTTAGCGAAACTACCTGGCGAAGAAGATGCCATTATCACAGATACAAAGAAGGTTATCAATACATTAAACTCACTTTGTATCGAAATGGATCAACGTTATGACTTGTTAAAAAATGGACAAGTACGTAATTTAAAAGAATATAATGCAAAATTTGTCAATCGCAGATTAAACCCTGAGGAGGGTCATCGATTCTTACCCTTTATAGTTCTTATAGTAGATGAGTTTGCCGACTTGATGATGACCGCTGGTAAAGAGGTTGAAACGCCCATTGCACGTTTAGCGCAGCTAGCCCGTGCCGTAGGGATTCACTTAGTAATTGCCACGCAACGTCCATCAGTAAATATCATTACAGGTACGATTAAAGCCAATTTCCCGGCACGTTTGGCATTCCGCGTTTTATCTAAAGTAGATTCACGAACTATTTTAGATTCTGGAGGTGCTGACCAATTAATTGGTCGAGGAGATATGTTGTTATCGACAGGTAGTGATCTAATACGTATTCAATGTGCATTTGTAGATACGCCAGAAGTAGAAATGATTTCTGACTTTATTGGTGGTCAACGTGGATATCCATCCGCATTTATGCTACCTGAATATGTGGACGAAAGTGGCGATGGATCTGGTTCAACAGATTTTGATTTCTCCGATAGAGATCAATTATTTGAAGAGGCAGCGCGCCTGATTGTCATGCATCAACAAGGATCAACATCTTTAATCCAGCGTAAGTTAAAGCTGGGCTACAATAGAGCTGGGAGAATAATTGATCAGTTAGAGTCAGCAGGAATTGTTGGACCTTTTGAAGGCAGCAAAGCCCGTGAAGTACTCTATCCCGACGAATATTCTTTAGAACAGTTTTTAGAAACATTAAGGAAGGATTAAAAAAATGAAAAAAACAATGTCCGTATTACTAGGTGTCATCACATTAGTAGGCGCAATGCCAGCATTTGCACAGCAAGATGCTGCAAAAAAATTATTAGCTGAGGTGAGTAAAAAGTATGATAGCTATCAAACTATTCAAGCAAACTTTTCTTTTTCAGTGGTTCAAGCAGCCAATAAAGGGCGTTATTCAGATACTGGAATTCTTTATTTGGACAAAAAAAATAATAAATATCAAATTACGATGAACAGTCAAGATTTGATATCAGACAGTAAAAATTTGCACACCATATTGAAAGATGAAAAAGAAGTTCAAATAGCCGAAATAGAAAAGAATACAGATGCGATAGATCCAAGCAATATTTTCAGCTTTTATAAAACAGGTTTTAAATATACCTTAGTTGGTAATGAAAAAGCTGGGACTACAGTACTTAATGTCGTCCAGTTAACGCCAACTGATACGAAAAAGAATTATACTAAAATCAAACTTCGCATTAATAAATCAACAAAGTTGATTCACGATGCTACCATTTATGATAAAAATGGAGGTCAATATAATTACACGATTAAAAGTCAGACCCCAAATAAGAGCTTAGACAACAGTCTATTTACTTTTAATAAGAACAAATATAGCGGATATGAAATCGTAGATTTAAGATAAATAATAACATAAAAAAAGGGCTTGAAAAATTCAAGCCCTTTTTTTATAACATGTTTTTGTTTGGATCCTCTTCGTCAACCCGATTAGCATAACGCTTATAACCATGCTTTTGAGGGTTTTCAATGATTTCCTTCATCGAGATCAATTTATAAACATACGATCCAGTTTCATTATTCAATTTCAAATTGTAATAACTATCCTCCTTCTGGCGTCTGATGGAGCCCTTAAGACTACCCCCACCTACATTATATGCAGCTGCTACAAGAGTCCAATTTCCAAACTGTTTGTAAAGTGATTTAATGTATTTAGCTGCGGCATGAGTGGATTTAACCAAATCCCGTCTCTCGTCTACACTTCCATTTACTTTCAACCCATAAAGTCTTGCAGTTGCAGGCATAAATTGCCAATAACCACCAGCGCCTTTAGTTGAAACTACTCCTCTGTCCAATCCACTTTCTACTAATGGAACGTACTTAAAGTCTTCAGGAATACCATAGGATGCTAAAATCTTTTCAATCTGCGGCAGATAGGTCTCTGCTTTTTTATGAAGACTGTAAGAGCCTCTCTTACTGAAAGAGAAGTTTTTAAAATATCGTAACAATTTGCTTTCAACATGTGGCCGATCGATCGGTAATGTATCATTAGCAAATGTCAATGAACTTAAATAATGATTATTTTCTTCATTATCATTCTTTTCCTTTTCATCTTCCTCATGAGCAAGATTACTTGGCGCTTTCATAGCAATGATCTTATCATCACCTGTAGCAATTGTGTTTGGGTTTGAGTATAATTTTGACAACACTAACGCCGACAAAATCAGACTACAACATAGTACTTTTTTTCTAAACATTCACTCCCTTAATGCTACCCTATCCACGATAAAATCGATCAAAAAATAGCTTGGTACAAATTCAAGGCTACAAAGATAAAGACTATTTACTTAAAAAACAAACACTTACCATTTTCAGGGTTTAAAGCTATTTTAACCTTGATTATTTTGTAACTTTAAATCCACAAAAAAAATATTTAAATTAAATCCTAGAAAAAAAAGAATATTATAGCTAACTTTGCCATTCACATTATTTTATAGTAATAAGATGCCATTCAGCAATAAACGGAACAGTCGTGATGACAACTCCAAAAACTCAAGAAGTACCTCAGAAAACTTCAAACCAAGAGGTGATCGTTCAAAAGATGATAGATCATCTAATTTCAAAGATAGTAAAAGACCGAGAAGTTCATCATTCGGCAATAAAGATAACACAGACAGACCATATAGTAACGACAAAAAATCTTTTGGAGGTGATAGACCTTTCAAAAAATTTAATGGAGAAAACTCGGATAGAAAAAGAAGTTTTGACAAACCTTTTAACAAAGAAGGTAAATCTTTTGGAGGCGATAGACCTTTCAAGAGAGATGGTGAAAGCTCAGATAGAAAAAGAAGTTTTGACAAACCTTTTAATAAAGAAGGTAGATCTTTTGGAGGCGATAGACCTTTCAAAAGAGACGGTGAAAGCTCAGATAGAAAAAGAAGTTTTGACAAACCTTTTAATAAAGAAGGTAGATCTTTTGGAGGCGATAGACCTTTCAAAAGAGATGGTGAAAGCTCAGATAGAAAAAGAAGTTTTGATAAACCTTTTAATAAAGAAGGTAGATCTTTTGGAGGCGATAGACCTTTCCAAAAAGACGGTGAAAGCTCAGATAGAAAAAGAAGTTTTGACAAACCTTTCAATAAAGAAGGTAGATCTTTTGGAGGCGATAGACCTTTCAAGAGAGATGGTGAAAGCTCAGATAGAAAAAGAAGTTTTGACAAACCTTTCAATAAAGAAGGTAGATCTTTTGGAGGTGATAGACCTTTCAAAAAAGACGGTGAAAACTCAGATAGAAAAAGAAGTTTTGACAAACCTTTTAATAAAGAAGGTAGATCTTTTCAAAAATCTGAAGGAGAACAGACAGACTTTAAGCGTCCTGCTAGGGATAAATCAGATAGACAATACAAATCTTCTTATAAAAAATTCAATAGTGAAGAAGATCGTAAAGAAGGATCTACAGAAAGAAGAAGCTCTGAAAGACCTCAGCGTGCTAAATCTTCATCTCAAAATGACGGCTTAATTCGTTTAAATCGCTATATCGCTAATTCTGGGGTATGTTCCAGAAGAAAAGCAGATGAATTGATTGCAGCAGGTGTTGTGAGCGTAAATGGTGAAGCTGTCACTGAATTAGGGGCTAAAGTAGATCCTGCAAAAGATGACATCAAATATAACGGTGAACGTCTGAAACGTGAGAAAATGGTTTATGTTTTATTAAATAAACCAAAAGATTATATCACTACAACTGATGATCCGCAAGAACGTCACACTGTAATGGAATTAGTATCAAAAGCAACAAAAGAACGTATTTACCCTGTCGGTCGTTTAGATAGAAATACAACAGGTTTATTGTTGATGACAAATGATGGTAATTTAGCAGAAAAGCTTTCGCATCCTCGCAATAATATCAGTAAAATCTATAACGTAGAACTTAATAAAAGTTTAACTCAAGGTGACTTCAATAAAATTGTATTCGGTCTTGAGCTGGAAGATGGTTTTGTAAAACCGGATGACCTGAGCTACGTAATAGGTGGAAGTAAAAAAGAAATTGGCGTACAGATCCATAGTGGTAAAAATCGTATTGTAAGACGTATTTTTGAATCATTAGGCTATGAAGTCGTAAAACTAGATCGCGTTGTTTATGCCAATTTGACTAAAAAGGATTTACCTAGAGGTCGTTGGAGATATATTGAAGAGCGAGAATTAGTTCAATTGAAGCATTTAATTTAATTATTACTCCTTTATACAGAAAGCAGCTTCACAGCTGCTTTTTTATTACACCTAATTTTTAAATTAGATAATATTACATAATTTAGCAACAAATAAAATATAACATGACTGATCCAAAAACATTAACATCCGTAGCTGAATTTCATAAAGTTTTCCAACATCCGATATTAGAAAAACCAACAATTCCAAGTGAGAAACGCAGTGCACTACGCGTATCTCTGATTGCAGAAGAATTGAAAGAATTGGAAGAAGCTATTCAAAATAACGATCTTGTAGAAGTAGCAGATGCATTATGTGATATCCAGTATGTATTGGCAGGTGCCGTTCTAGAATTTGGTCTAAAAGATAAGTTTAATGAGTTATTTGAAGAAGTTCAACGCTCCAATATGAGTAAAGCTTGTCAATCGATAGAAGAAGCAGAAGCCACTATAGACCACTATAAAAATACAAAAGATGTAGACAGTTACTACAAAGAAGTAGATGGCTTGTTTTTAGTATTCAGAACAGAGGATAACAAAACATTAAAATCAATCAATTATTCTCCAGCAGATCTAAAATCAATCATAGAAAAATAAAAAAAGGTTTGCTATTAGCAAACCTTTTTTTATCCCCTATATTGAGAACCCTGTATGGCCTCTTTTCGTTCAAGTGCTTTATCAATATACGACTGAATCGCTGATTTTTTCATCCCCCAATTTGGAGCAATCAATAACTCTTGATCAGCCAACCCAAATAATCTTTGGATGACAATATCCGGACGCAATAATGGAATAAACTCCGCTAAAAAGTCACAATATTCATCAATAGAAAAAACATGGAAAGGTTCCCGTTTATATTGAACGCCCATAATGGATCCTTCTACAATATGTAAATGATGCAGCTTCACAAATTTGATCTGCGGATGTTTATTGATTTCATCAGCATATTTCAACATCATCTCTTTAGATTCCCAAGGGAAGCCAAAAATAGTATGCACACAAATTTCTAATGGACTATTTTCCACTAATTTCAAAGCCACTTGCAATTCCTCATGTGAACAGCCACGATTGATTCTATCCAAAGTTTCATCGTAAATTGATTCCATGCCCATCTCCAAATCAACATCATAACGATCGCAGTAACTCTCCAAAAGAGCCACTTTTTCAAAATCAATACAATCAGGACGTGTACCTACAGATAACCCCACTGTATCCTCTGGACAAACAGCTAATGCCTCATCATACATCGCCTTTAAAAAATGTGCAGGAGCATAAGTATTGGTATTAGGTTGAAAATAAATAATAAATTTATCTGCACGATAACCTTCTCTAGCACGTTTGATACCTTCTTCTACCTGTTCACGAATAGTCGGCAATTTACGAGCTGATTCGGGAGTAAATGAATCCACATTACAGTACGAACAGCCACCATACCCCTTACTTCCATCACGATTAGGGCAAGTAAAATTGCCATCTACAATGACTTTATACACACGCAGACCATCATATTTCTTTTTTAAATAAGATCCATAATGATGATATGGTTTTTGTCCTATGTCTAATAATGTACTCATAAATGCAAAGATAGAAAGAATTCAGAGGTTTTAATTATTTCAATTATAATATATGGCTTCTAATAGACTAATCTTTACACAATTTATTATCTTTATGAGTTACATTAGGAAATTATGAAAAGATTAACTCTTAAAGATATTGCAAAAGCGCTAAACTTATCAGTCCCTACGATTTCCAAAGCACTCTCCGATAGCCATGAGATCAAGAAAGAGACAAAAGAGAAAATCGTTGCCTATGCACATGAACATAATTATCAATATAATGCACTAGCAAGAAGTTTAAAAACTGGTAAAACAAACATTATCGGTGTCATTGTTTCAACAATAAGCAATTCATTCTTTTCTCAAATTTTAGAAGGAATTGAAGAATCGTCACTGTTTCAACAGTATAATATTATTATTATGCAAAGCAGAGAAAATCCGTCAATTGAAAAGAAATGCATTGATATTCTTTATTCCAAAGGGGTAGATGGCATATTGATTTCACCGGTATCTGATCGAGCAAACTTAAATTATCTAGAACAGTTACATCATAGCGATTGCCCTATTGTTATATTTGATCGTATCAATAACAGTTTCAATACATTTCAAATTGGAATAGACAATAAGAAAGCTGCCAAAAGAGCAACACAGGAACTTATTGATCGAAATTATCGTAATATTTTGCATATCACGGGACTTACTAATGGTGTTACCAATGAAAGGCTCATCGGTTTTCAAGAAGCCTTAAAACAGAACAAAATAATTTTCGATGAGACTCTTCTTTTACGCTGTGATCTATCCCAGATTCAAATCGTAGAACAGCAAATTCTATCTAAATTAAAAGAATTAGAAAAAGAACAGCACCTTCCTGACGCAATTTTTACGGCTACCGATCTATTGACAAATCGCACAATAGGATTATTAGCGCAACAGAAAATTAAAATTCCAGAAGAGATTGCTTTGATTGGATTCTCAAATACAAACTATGCATTTTCATTCAATCCACCACTCACGTGTATCTCTCAACCTGCAAAAAATATTGGAAAAATCGCTTTCGAAAAAATGATCCATATTTTAGAATATCGATTAAAAAAAAGAGAGATTGTTTATGAAACGATCGAATTAGATGCTGACATTACAATCCGAGAATCGATATAATGATTATTCAAATTCTTGGAATCATCTCATGGTAGATGATGGTCATCATACTTCAAAAGGAGCTTTATAAATAGAGTTATAGTCCAACAAGTAATAAATTAATCCAGGAGGATATTCAAAAGATAATAAAAAAGGTGATCATAATCTATGATCACCCAACAATTAATGTCTTCCTCGATGCTTACCGTGGCCCCTGTTATGCTTCTTGTGTTCTTTTTTATAATGCTTATTATGACCTTTCTTATAGTGTCCATGTGGATGCCTAGGTCCGTGATCGTGATAATATCCCACACAAGAACTAGCTGATATTAACAATATTAATCCTCCCAAAAAAAATGCAATTTTTGCTCTCATAAATAAAATATTCTTTCCTTTCTTTAGCCAAATACTATACCAAAAGAAAGGAAAACACTAATAATAAGGATATTAATACGTAAACCTCTCGTTATAAAGCAGTTTATAAAACTCATAAAATAAATATTAAAACTTCATCACTAGTAATTTATTGATTTCTATTTGAGGAAAGTTTAGTGGCAAACAAAGATCTTAGCAGCACCGCTCATATAGATCCATTCAAAAGGAAACCACATCGCTTACAAACTGAATACAGAAAACCAGTTTTAGAGTAGTTCACGGGGTGGGCTTTAAGCGTATTTCAAAAGCAGGAGTTGCCTGCCGTGGATATGGAGGATGAGCTTGAAGTGGAACCGTGCCGCCAATAGCCATATCCGGAACCAGGTCGGACATGAAGGAGAAGAAATGTAAGTGTGCTGCGTCTGCAGTACTGCCGTAGCAAGTCGATATCTTTGGCTGTGAAAGGGGTTATCTGCGGCAGCAGGATTGTTAATTGCTGCGTCAGTGGTATTGATTATACTGCAGCAGCGGAATGGCTTGTTCTAAAGCAATGAGATTGGGCTATGCTGCATCCGAAGGACAGAAAAAGTTTAACGCACAAAAAAGCCCCTGCTGCTTAGCAAGGGCTTCTGTATAAAAAAAGGCACCGACCTACTCTCCCACCTGTTACGGCAATACCATCGGCTCTGGCGGGCTTGACTGCTCTGTTCGGAATGGGAAGAGGTAGACACCGCCGATATAGGCACCTAAAATGTTTTTATTAGTCATACAGATGAAATATAACATATCCCATCCAACACACTAATCTATAGACAATTGAAAGAAAAACTAAAAGAGGAAGACAACAGTGTCTGCGTTGCTTGAGAAAGCTTCGGGTGATTAGTATTGCTCAGCTATGATATCTCTACCTTTACACCTGCAACCTATCAACGTAGTAGTCTACTACGGCCCTATAAGGAAGTCTCATCTCGTGGCTAGTTTCGCACTTAGATGCTTTCAGCGCTTATCTATTCCCGACGTAGCTACCCAGCCGTACACCTGGCGGCATAACTGGTTTACCAGCGGTCAGTCCATCCCGGTCCTCTCGTACTAAGGACAGATCCACTCAAACTTCCAACGCCCACAACAGATAGGGACCGAACTGTCTCGCGACGTTCTGAACCCAGCTCGCGTGCCACTTTAATGGGCGAACAGCCCAACCCTTGGGACCTTCTCCAGCCCCAGGATGTGACGAGCCGACATCGAGGTGCCAAACCTCCCCGTCGATATGAGCTCTTGGGGGAGATCAGCCTGTTATCCCCAGCGTACCTTTTATCCTTTGAGCGATGGCCCTTCCATACAGAACCACCGGATCACTATGTCCGTCTTTCGACCCTGTTCGACTTGTTGGTCTCACAGTCAAGCAAGCTTATGCCATTGCACTCCTCGTACGGTTACCAAGCGTACTGAGCTTACCTTTGAAAGCCTCCGTTACCTTTTTGGAGGCGACCACCCCAGTCAAACTACCCACCAAACAATGTCCTCGGCATGACCGAGTTAGAAACCGAATACAGAAAGGGCGGTATTTCAAGGTTGATTCCATGACTCCTGGCGAAGCCACTTCAACATCTCCCGCCTATCCTACACATCCTGTACCCAATTCCAATGTTAAGCTATAGTGAAGGTGCATGGGGTCTTTCCGTCCCGTTGCGGGTAATCGGCGTCTTCACCGATACCACAATTTCACCGAGCTCATGGCTGAGACAGCGCCCAGATCGTTACACCATTCGTGCAGGTCGGAACTTACCCGACAAGGAATTTCGCTACCTTAGGACCGTTATAGTTACGGCCGCCGTTTACTGGGGCTTCGATTCAATGCTTCTCTTGCGATGACATCCCCTCTTAACCTTCCAGCACCGGGCAGGTGTCAGGCCTTATACTTCATCTTTCGATTTTGCAAAGCCATATGTTTTTGTTAAACAGTCGCCTGGGCCTTTTCACTGCGGCTTCTCCATTGCTGGAGGAAGCGCCCCTTCTCCCGAAGTTACAGGGCCATTTTGCCGAGTTCCTTAGCCATGATTCACTCGAGCACCTTAGGATTCTCTCCTCGACTACCTGTGTCGGTTTACGGTACGGGTTTTTATAACCTGAAGCTTAGCGGGTTTTCTTGGAAGTCTGTTTACCTGCTCTATCAGCGCCGCCGAAGCTTTGCTGTACTATTGGGTTTCAGCAGGGTCGGCGGATTTGCCTACCGTCCCTATACCTACGCCTTTCAACGAACTATTCCGTCAGTTCGCGGCAGTGTCACTACTCCGTCACCACATCGCAGTTATAAAAAGTACTGGAATATTAACCAGTTGTCCATCGGCTTGCTCCCTTCGGATGCGCCTTAGGCCCCGACTAACCCTGATCCGATTAGCGTTGATCAGGAAACCTTAGTCTTTCGGTGGGCGGGTTTCTCACCCGCCTTATCGTTACTTATGCCTACATTTGCTTTTCTATCCACTCCACGGACCATTACCAGACCGCTTCGCCGTAAATAGAATGCTCCCCTACCAGACATACATATTTCAGTATGAATCCATAGCTTCGGTAATACACTTGATGCCCGTTTATTATCCACGCCCGATCGCTCGACTAGTGAGCTGTTACGCACTCTTTAAATGAATGGCTGCTTCCAAGCCAACATCCTAGCTGTCTAGGCAATCGGACCTCGTTAGTTCAACTTAGCGTATATTTAGGGACCTTAGCTGATGGTCTGGGTTCTTTCCCTCTCGGCCTTGGACCTTAGCACCCAAAGCCTCACTGCCGGCCATATCTTATAGCATTCGGAGTTCGTCTGGATTTGGTAGGATTTGACTCCCCCGCACCCAATCGGTAGCTCTACCTCTATAAGACTCCATGCCGACGCTGTTCCTAAAAACATTTCGGGGAGTACGAGCTATTTCCCAGTTTGATTAGCCTTTCACCCCTACCCTCAGGTCATCCGGAAACTTTTCAACGTTTATCGGTTCGGTCCTCCATTACATGTTACTGCAACTTCAACCTGCCCAAGGGTAGATCACAAGGTTTCGCGTCTACCTCATCTGACTATGCGCCCTATTAAGACTCGCTTTCGCTTCGGATACGTGGCTGAACCACTTAACCTTGCCAGACAAGAGTAACTCGTAGGCTCATTATGCAAAAGGCACGCCGTCACTGGACCTGCCAGCTCCGA
Source organism: Sphingobacterium sp. MAE (assembly GCF_056711605.1). Lineage (NCBI taxonomy): Bacteria > Pseudomonadati > Bacteroidota > Sphingobacteriia > Sphingobacteriales > Sphingobacteriaceae > Sphingobacterium > Sphingobacterium sp. MAE. Next base: position 4,239,965 of record NZ_CM160044.1, read on the forward strand.
CCGCTTGTAAGCACACGGTTTCAGGTTCTTTTCACTCCTCTGTTCGAGGTTCTTTTCACCTTTCCCTCACGGTACTAGTTCACTATCGGTCTCTCAGGAGTATTTAGCCTTATCAGATGGTGCTGACAGATTCCCACAGGGCGTCTCCGACCCCGCGGTACTCAGGGTACTGCTAGGCTAGCATTCTATACGTGTACAGGGCTATCACCGTGTATCGCTGGGCTTCCCATCCCATTCCACTTCTGTTTGCTAATGCCACTTCGCAGCCCTACAACCCCAACCATGCCGTAACAAAGTTGGTTTGGGCTCTTTCCCGTTCGCTCGCCACTACTTGGGAAATCATTATTATTTTCTTCTCCTACGCCTACTTAGATGTTTCAGTTCAGCGCGTTCGCGTATTTTACAGCATACCTTCAGTATGCTAGGTTGCCCCATTCGGAAATCTTCGGATCAATCTCACATTTGCTAATCCCCGAAGCTTATCGCAGCTTATCACGTCCTTCATCGCCTCTGAGAGCCTAGGCATCCCCCGTGTGCCCTTATTTACTTTCTTCACCTCATAGCCCTTTTGCTACTATGGGTTGCTTTTTGATATATAACCATGGTGCTACGCATTAATCCGTTCGGCCTTGACCGAGGGTCTTCATAATACATCAAACACACCACAGTATTGTCTCTACTGTTGTCTTCTCTTGTAATTTTTTTTCTTTCAATATGTCAAAGAACTCTTTGTTTCCGCTTAATATGCCGTAAATATCTTATACGGCGCGGATACCTGTGGAGAATATCGGAGTCGAACCGATGACCCCCTGCGTGCAAGGCAGGTGCTCTAGCCAGCTGAGCTAATTCCCCGTGTTGTTAATGGTAGTCCCGAGCAGATTTGAACTGCTGACCCCTACATTATCAGTGTAGTGCTCTAACCAACTGAGCTACGGGACTAGCTTATCTTTCTATCTCTCTGGACCATCCAATCAGGGATGGGCACATTTCTTCAAATGTTTTGTCTCTTGTTTGTTTCTTATATAAACCATGTGTGTACGTAACGAGCTTCAATCCTGAATGCTCTAGAAAGGAGGTATTCCAGCCGCACCTTCCGGTACGGCTACCTTGTTACGACTTAGCCCCAATTATCGGTTTTACCCTAACACGCTCCTTGCGGTTACATGCTTTAGGTACCCCCAACTTTCATGGCTTGACGGGCGGTGTGTACAAGGCCCGGGAACGTATTCACCGCGTCATTGCTGATACGCGATTACTAGCGAATCCAACTTCATGAGGTCGAGTTGCAGACCTCAATCCGAACTGTGAATGGCTTTTAGAGATTAGCACCATATTGCTATGTAGCTGCCCGCTGTACCATCCATTGTAGCACGTGTGTAGCCCCGGACGTAAGGGCCATGATGACTTGACGTCGTCCCCACCTTCCTCACAGCTTACGCTGGCAGTCTGTTTAGAGTCCCCACCTTAATGTGCTGGCAACTAAACATAGGGGTTGCGCTCGTTGCGGGACTTAACCCAACACCTCACGGCACGAGCTGACGACAGCCATGCAGCACCTAGTTTCGTGTCCCGAAGGACTGATCCGTCTCTGGATCATTCACTAACTTTCAAGCCCGGGTAAGGTTCCTCGCGTATCATCGAATTAAACCACATGCTCCTCCGCTTGTGCGGGCCCCCGTCAATTCCTTTGAGTTTCAATCTTGCGACCGTACTCCCCAGGTGGATAACTTAACGCTTTCGCTTGGACGCTTACTGTGTATCGCAAACATCGAGTTATCATCGTTTAGGGCGTGGACTACCAGGGTATCTAATCCTGTTTGATCCCCACGCTTTCGTGCATCAGCGTCAATACTAACTTAGTGAGCTGCCTTCGCAATCGGAGTTCTAAGACATATCTATGCATTTCACCGCTACTTGTCTTATTCCGCCCACTTCAAATAGATTCAAGTCCTACAGTATCAAAGGCACTGCGACAGTTAAGCTGCCGTCTTTCACCACTGACTTATAGGACCGCCTACGCACCCTTTAAACCCAATAAATCCGGATAACGCTTGGATCCTCCGTATTACCGCGGCTGCTGGCACGGAGTTAGCCGATCCTTATTCTTCAGGTACATTCAGCTTCCCACACGTGGAAAGGTTTATTCCCTGACAAAAGCAGTTTACAACCCATAGGGCAGTCATCCTGCACGCGGCATGGCTGGTTCAGAGTTCCCTCCATTGACCAATATTCCTTACTGCTGCCTCCCGTAGGAGTCTGGTCCGTGTCTCAGTACCAGTGTGGGGGATTCTCCTCTCAGAGCCCCTAGACATCGTAGCCTTGGTGGGCCGTTACCCCTCCAACTAGCTAATGTCACGCGAGCCCATCCATATCCTATAAATATTTGATCATAATCCGATGCCGGTAAATGATGTTATGCGGTGTTAATCTCTCTTTCGAGAGGCTATCCCCCTGATATGGGTAGGTTGCTCACGCGTTACGCACCCGTGCGCCACTCTCATGAAATCAAAGCAAGCTTTAATCTCAATCCCGTCCGACTTGCATGTATTAGGCCTGCCGCTAGCGTTCATCCTGAGCCAGGATCAAACTCTCCATTGTAAAATGAAGTGTAAGATCAAGACTATTTATAATAAATAGAATTGTCTTGTATTTTTATTTCTAATTCTAAAATTGAACAGGTTGATTTTTTTAACTTTCGTTGTTTCTCAACACTACTCGTTACGTTACATGATTATATTTTTAAAGAACTTTCTTCGCTCCCGCATCTCGCTTCGGCTTTATATGATGTCGGCATTGCGCCGGTATCGGTCTTGTTTGTTTCCCTTCGTTTCCGTTGGGACTGCAAAGGTAGAAATCTTTTTGGTATCTCCAAAATAAATGTGAAAATTTATTTTTTTTGTTTTCCTTTCGTTTCTGCGTTTAAACTAAATTAAACCCTTCTTTTTTCAGTGCTTCCCCTCTCGGATCAGCCGTTCCTCCCTTGCGGAGTGGTGCAAAGATAGGAACTTTTATCCTTCACTTCCTAATGTTTTCCGGAAATAGTTTACCGCGGCACGGTAAAGGGCTAGAAATGTGACCGATAATTTATCTGGATGCCGCCTGATGATCATGCTGGGTCGGATATGGATTAACTTTTGCTATGGATCACATTGTTAGTTGGTCTGGGGCCATCTGTGTGCGGACACGCCCGTCACCTGTCCATATATGGGTTCTTCACACAAATACTGCGTTACTTGGTTACTTCGTCACTCCGTTACTATGTTACCTAGTTACTCGATCACTGCGTTACCCTTTTATGTTACTGCTTTACTCCGTCACTAAATCACTGCGTTACTCGATACTCCGTTACTTTTCAATATATACCAGATCTTAAAGACAAATTCTGACCAACTACATACCAACTTCACTATTAAATGGGGAATACACCAGACATTACTTAGGGTTTATAGGGGGTTAGTAGGGGTAGACCCCTACTAACCCCCTATAAACCCCCTGTTATCCCCCTACTATACCGGTATTAAATACGAAGTTGGTCAGAATTTGATATGTAGTTGGTAGCAATCAGATATCCATTTCACATCACTACTCTCCCTTAGATAAAATACTTGCATGTTAACACGTCTACTTAAAGTATAAGATTTATCATACATTTTATTAAACCCTTTTCCTTTTAGCAGACTAAAAATTTATCCTCTCCGACTTTCATTAAAAAAAAGCAGCATAATTGCCCTAATCCAGTTCTAATGATCCCTTAAATGAATACTCGATCTATATCACATAAAACTATTTGATGAGCGATCATTTTTATAAAAAATGCATAGCTATCGAAAACATTTATTTTTTTATAGTAAAAGGGAATAAAAAAGGTCATCTCTTCTGAGATGACCTGACAATCCTAATATGGATTAATTCTTTTACCGCTACTTTTTAAAAACCCAAAAGCGTTGAAGCGTATAATTGAATCCTAACGAAACAATAATCTCCACAATCACTTTTGATAGCAAAGGATGTAAATGTAATCTGTCATCCAACAGATAAATGCCAAGTGACTTTAGGAGTATACTTCCAGCAACTACGATTACAAATTTACCGAGCTGTTTTCCAAGTGGGGCCGAAGTATTATTGAAAGACCAGTAACGGTTGATTACAAAATTAACGACCGCTCCTAAAGAGCCACTAATTACATTTGAAAATGCGGGCGAAATACTGAGTACTTTATAGCAGAAAGTATAAATGCCAAAATCTGAAAGACCACCTACAAAAGCTGATAATTGCGCTCTAAAGAATTCTTTTAGTTTTGCATTCATATGTTAAACGTTTTCAGGCTCTTTCGTTTTTTTCTCTTCAGCATCTCTGATATCTCCTAAATCCAGTAATTTTTTAGTATCAATAGCATTGATAACAAAAAGAATAGCACAGATTCCCATCACTAAATAATGGATGGCACCTACGAAGAATACCTCAACCAGCAATACAAGACAAATAATAACGCGGATTTCTGTTGGTCCAACGATACCTGCATCTATTGTATATTTGTCGGTTACCTTATAGCGCAGCAAGGATAAAATCATCGCCCAACCATACAAAGCCACCAAAACAAAACCAGTTAATTCAAAATTACCTTTAGCATAGAATACATATCCCAGTCCGATCATCACCGTACTAATCCAATCCATGACAATATCTAAAGAAAATCCATACCATTTACGAGACTTATTTCTATAAAAAGCAATTCTACCATCAAGTGAATCACCGAACCACTGAATAAAAAAACCTACTATACCTAATAATAAATAATTAATATCCCAATATTGCGCTAGGATAAAACTTACCATAATCATTAAGGAACCAAACAAACCAATTGCTGTTAGTCCATCGGATGAAATCCAATTTGGAATACGCGGAACTAAATACGAAATAAATTTCTGTTCTGGATTACTCAATATATTTGTTCTCTTTCTATCTTGAAAAAGTTTTTTGTTTATTTTTTGACCACTCATCTCTCTTTGTTATTTTAACCATTTATGATCACGATACCATTGAATTGTAACTTTCAAGCCAGCATCCAAATCATAAATAGGTTTATATTGAATATTTTTTATTGATGAACTGATATCACATGCCCAACTAGCGGCTGTCAATTCATTTAATCTTTCCGGATACAATACCGGTATTGATTTGGATTTTTTATATGCGAGATCCATTGCTTGAGCCACACCTCTAACCAAGCGAAGTGGAAGGTGTAATCTATATAGGGACTTAGCAGTATATTTTTTAAAAATTGTTGCCATTTCATAACGGTCATACACTAAGCCATCGGTAATATTATAAACTTTCTTGCCGCCTTTATCTAAAAAGCATGCATTCAGAATAGCATTAACGAGATCTTTTACAAAAACAAAAGTTAATTTTTGAGGTGATTTTCCAATATAAGCATCTAAACCCGTATTTAATGTTTTAAACAACACAAAAAGATCTTTCTCTTTGGGTCCATATACTGCAGTAGGACGGATAATGGAAAGTTTATTGTCAACATATTTATCAAGCATCTTTTCAGCCAGGACTTTACTACGGCCATATGCTGTTACAGGGTGATAATCATTTTGCTCATTGATCGCAGGTGCGTCATAAGCCACTGGTCCGATCGCTGCGAGACTACTAATAAAAACAAATCGTTCAAGCGGTATATTGGATTCAAAGACTGCGTCTGCCAAGCATTCGCTATACCCAACATTTACCTCAACAAGATCTAATTCGTTCTTTGCTCTTGTCATTGCAGCTGCATGAACAATATAGGCATATTGCTCTAGCTCTAACAGTTCCAATAATGAATCCTTATTTTTAAAATCAGGATAAACAAATTGATCAACAAAAGACTTTATTTCACTGACATCACTGGTTTTCCTAACGGCTGCATGCACTTCCAAGCCTGCCTCATAGGCAGCTTGAACGAGATGATAACCGACAAAACCACTTGCGCCTGTGATTAAGATTTTTTTTCTCATAGCGCTTGCTCGTACAGACGATAGCGTTTGTACAATTCTCCATTGATTTGCTCGATAGCATGATTCATCATATAATTAGTATCAAGCATCCATGAGCATTCTGCTCCTTTAACGGTAAATCCGTCTCCAGAATTTTTAATTATGCTACCATAAAGGCAGGCTTCAATTCCTAATTTACGGTACTCATCCAGTACCCCAAGCATCAGAACACGAATCAGATTTACCTTTTTCAATCCAAATAATAATTTGAAAATCCCGGTAGGTAATAATCTTCCGCGCTTGATTTTAATTAAAATTTGGTTGATATCTGGAATACCTAAAGCAAATCCAATGACTTTACCATCCTTTTCTGCCAACAAAGCATATCTAGGATCAACAATCATTTTCATTTCTTTAGCTGCGTAATTAAATTCATCTTCCGTAAAGGGCACAAAACCTAAGTTTTTATCCCACGCCTTATTATAAATCTCTCTGATTCGCTCTGTTTCATTTTTAAAATCCTTCAAATTCATTTGACGGATCTTAATTCCGGAACGATTTAACCGCTCTTCTAGTTTTTCCAGCAGAAGAACAGATCGTTTACTTGCTTTATTTTCCATCACCAGATAAGCACGCAAATCAATTTTCTTTTGGAAACCGGCATTTGTTACCAGATCTGGATAGTAAGCAAAATTATAAGGCATCATGGCTACAGGAGGACTATCAAATCCTTCCACCAATAAACCGCAGGTATCATTGGTCGTTAAATTAATTGGACCGACGATATTCGTTCCACCTTTAGCTTTTACCCAATCTTTTGCAGCTTGAAATAAAGCATTTGCAACTTCTTGATCGTTTATGGAATCAAAAAATCCCCACTGACCTTCCTGCACTTGGTTAAAGGCATTGTGATTCACATTCCAAATTGCAGCAATACGACCGACCAATTTCTGATCTTTGTACGCTAAAAATAATTGTGTTGAGGAATGTTTGTAAAAGGGATGCTTGCCAGGAGTTAGCAAATCATACTGAGCAAGATATAGCTCTGGTACATAATAAGGATTTTCCGCATATAAAGTATGCGGAAAATCTATATATAACCGTTTCTGTTTCTTAGTTTCAACGGGGATAACCTGTATCATAATAGACACTTAGATTAATGATTCAACATCTGCTAATTTGAAGACTTTAACCATCTTCTCGATCGCTTCATCAATTTGATCGAAGCTATGTGTTGCCATTAGTGAGAAACGAATCAAAGATTCTTCCGCAGGAACAGCAGGTGAAACTACTGGATTGACAAAAACACCATCGTCTTGAAGCATTTTAGTTACCCAGAATGTCTTTTCGTTATTTCTAATAAAAATTGGTAAAATCGGGCTCTCTGTCGCACCCAAATCAAAACCACTTTCTAATAATAATTTTTTAGCGTAATTTGTATTTGCCCACAATTTTTCAATATGTTGAGGCTCTGCTTGAATGATCTCCAAAGCTTTCAATGTCGAAGCAACAGAAGCTGGAGTCATACTAGCGCTAAACATGACCGAGCGTGCAGAGTGCTTCAAGTATTCAATAACATCAGCATCTCCAGAAACAAATCCGCCCAATGAAGCAAATGATTTACTGAAGGTACCCATAATCAAATCGGCGCTATCAGTTAGTCCAAAATGTGACGCTGTACCAGCTCCCTTTTCTCCGATCACACCTAAACTATGTGCATCATCGACCATTACTGTCGCATCAAACTCGTCTGCAATTTTTATTAATTCTGGTAAGTTAACGATATCCCCTTCCATACTGAAGATACCATCTGTTGCGATCAATTTGCCACTTTCTTCTGGTAATCTAGCTATTTTTGCACGCAGATCGTTCATATCGTTGTGCGCATACTTGATCACTTTAGAAAAAGACAATCTACTTCCATCAATAATGGAAGCATGATCGCGTTCATCCAATAAGATATAATCGTTACGTCCCGTAAGACATGATAATGGTCCTAAATTTGATTGAAAACCCGTACTGAATAAAATAGTTGACTCTTTCCCCACATAAGCCGACAATTTCTCTTCAAGCTCCACATGAATATCTAAAGTACCATTTAAAAAACGAGATCCAGCACAACCGGTTCCATATTTTGCTAATGCATCTTGAGAAGCTTTGATAATACGTTCATCCGTCGTTAATCCTAAATAAGAATTAGAACCAAACATCAAAACACGTTTGCCATCAATTTTTACTTCGGTATCTTGTCTCGACTGAATGGGTCTAAAATAAGCATATAAGCCTTTAGCTTTTAACTCACTAACGATTTTAAATTGCGATATTCTCTCGCCTAATTTTCCTTTACTCATGCGATTAAAAGGTATTTCTTAAATTTTATAATTGTTTTTGACTGCAATGATTACCAAAATATCAGCTTCATCATCAGCACTTTCAATTCCTACTTCCAAATAGATTAATACAAAATGACTTCCTAAATACTGCGTGAAATACAATATTAAATCAAAAACGATGCAAACATACGAAAACAAAACCTGACTTTCACTTAATGTTAGTCATATTTTTCACATATAAATATCGTAAAAATAATTTTAATTTAACACTTAAATTAAAATCCAAAAAATAACAATGCTAAAAAAAACACCATTATAATATTTATATTTGCTTTTCCGTGGCTTTACATATCACAAACTTAGCTGGGTTTGTATTTGGAAATGGAATGGGAATAAATATATTAAGAAATTATGGCAATATCATCAGATATCAATATAAAAAATAAAAGGGCATCGTTTGAATACCATTTGCTTGACAGATATGTCGCTGGAATTAGACTGCTTGGCACAGAAATCAAATCAATTCGAGAAGGAAAAGCAAATATCAATGATAGTTTTTGCAATTTTTTTCATGACGGTCTTTATCTAAGAAACATGCATATCGCAGAGTATTCGCATGGATCGTTTTACAATCACGAGGCAAAGCGTGATCGTCAATTGTTATTGACAAAGAGAGAATTGAAAAAATTAAGATTGAAAGGAGAGGAAAAAGGTTTTACTATCGTTCCGCTACGTATTTTCATCAGTCCTAGAGGTTTTGCTAAAGTGGAAATAGCTTTAGCGCAAGGTAAAAAAGACTTTGATAAACGTGATACCATCAAAGACAGAGAAGGCAAAAGAGAGCTGGATCGAGCGCTAAAAAGATAGTGCCTACCCGCATATGATATAAGCTCCAGGTGTTATACCTACTCTATTTTTAAAGAGACGAACAAAATAATTGACATCATTAAATCCAACACGAAAACAAGTCTCTTTAACGCTTTTTGTTTTCCGTAACAAACTCTTTGCCTGCTGAATACGTGTCCTGATAATGTATTCTATTGGTGTAATCCCCAATTCGTTTTTAAAAAGGCGAAATAAACTAGACTTACTCATATTTGCCTGCTTTTCTAAGACTTCCACTGTAATGGATTCGGAAAGGTGGGCATGTATATAATTTCGGATCTGCTCTAAAGCTGTATTATTTTTTGTCTTACCAATATCAAGAGACAGTAACGATTGCGTTTGAAGTAAACGGATAACAAGTTCACGAAAGGTAAGATCAGCTAGGGCATCTTTCAACGGATTATCACTAGTGATGGTTTGGAATAATTTATTAATCAAATCCGTCAATTCTGGAGTGTTATACAGATGAAACAAGTTTAAGTCTAATTTCCAATCCATTACTGCATTTGCTTTTGGATAATGCTCATTAAGATGGTTAATCACTTCATCTATCTTCGCTTTACTTATTGTCAAAGCGGTACATTGTGTAGGAGCTGTAAAAGTAGCTTCTGGAAAATCGATCTGCATTTTACTGTATGCAGGCAATATCATGGTCTGACCAGGTAAATATTCAAAGGAATCTCGTTGCTGGAGGTGCATAATTTTTTTTCCATGAATCATATTGATAATCACCAGATCATCAAATTGTAAAGCAACTTTCTCAGATCTTTGATAAGTCTCAAATACGTTTAATTCTAGATTTTTCTAAAGTAAACGCTCTCCTATTCTCTACCAGCGTAGAAAGTTCATGACGCGATGAAAATGGCAACGAATTTACAAGCCTGTTGTTTATCATATCCCTATCTTTTATTATAATTGGCTGGTAATCAAACTTAGACAAATTGTCTTTAAAATACAAGATAATTATGTCGAATATTGGATTATTTCATCTACAATCACCGCCTCCAATATCGATTTATGGGTTATCTGCCGCTTTGATGATGAAATTATAATGCTACCCTTTGAAACCATAATGCTATAAGTAAGCAAACACTTTTGCTAAATTTGAGATACAACAATTTGTATAACATTATAAAAAACAAATATTATGGCAGCAATTCAAAGACCGTCGTTTAAAGAGCGTTATGGTAATTACATAGGTGGAAAATTTGTTCCACCAACATTAGGAAAATACTTTGACAATATCTCTCCTTTAGATGGTAAAGTATTTACACAGGTTGCACATTCTACAAAGGAAGATTTAGAATTAGCTGTTGATACAGCTTCAAAAGCATTTGAAACCTGGGGAAAAACCTCTTCGACGGAAAGAAGCATCATTTTAAATAAAATTGCAGACCGCATCGAGCAAAACTTGGAATACATTGCAGCAGTTGAAACGGTTGACAATGGAAAAGCTGTTCGCGAAACGTTAAATGCAGACATTCCATTAGCGATTGATCACTTTCGTTATTTTGCCAGTGTAATACGTGCAGAAGAGGGATCTTTAAGTGAATTGGATCAAAACACCGTTTCTTTAATTGTTCATGAGCCAATCGGTGTTATTGCGCAGATTATTCCTTGGAATTTCCCAATTTTGATGGCTGTTTGGAAATTGGCCCCTGCTTTAGCCGCAGGTAACTGTGTGGTATTAAAGCCAGCAGAGAGTACACCTGTATCTATTCTTGTCCTAATGGAATTAATCGGTGACTTGATCCCTGATGGAGTGATCAACATCGTTAATGGTTTTGGAGGAGAATTAGGTCGTGCACTTGTCACCAATCCTAAGGTTTCAAAAGCCGCATTTACTGGCTCTACTGCAACTGGCCGTATGGTGATGCAGTATGCTACGGAAAACATCATTCCTGTAACATTGGAATTAGGTGGTAAATCTCCCAATGTGTTCTTTAGTTCGGTCATGGATCATGACGACGCATTCTTAGATAAAGCAATAGAAGGTGCTGTTTTATTTGCCCTGAACCAAGGAGAGATCTGTACTTGTCCTTCTCGCTTACTGATTCAGGAGGATATCTATGATCGTTTTATAGCTAAAGTGATCGATCGTGTCAATCAAATTAAAGTTGGCGATCCTTTAGATCCAGAAACGATGATGGGTGCTCAAGCTTCAAAAATCCAAAAGGACAAAATTATGTCTTATATCAAACTGGGTAAAGAAGAGGGTGCTGAGCTGTTAACTGGTGGTGATGAAAATCATTTGGGCGAAGGTCTGGAAGAAGGGTATTATATCAAACCAACTTTATTTAAAGGCCATAACAAAATGCGTATTTTCCAAGAGGAAATATTTGGTCCTGTATTAGCTGTTACAACATTCAAAGATGAGAAAGAAGCGTTAGAAATTGCTAATGATACCATCTATGGTTTGGGAGCTGGAGTCTGGACACGTGATGCACATCAGCTGTATCAAATCCCACGTGCTATCCAAGCTGGACGTGTATGGGTCAATCAATATCATTCGTACCCTGCTGGCGCTCCTTTTGGAGGTTATAAGCAATCTGGTATCGGTCGTGAAAACCATAAAATGATGCTTGATCATTACCGTCAAACAAAAAACATGTTGATTTCATACAGTAAAGAAAAACTTGGTTTTTTTTAATCTCGAAAAATAAAATTAAAAAAATGGGGTTATTACTATAATCCCATTTTTTTTAATTCTTAATGTATCATGTGGAATAACAAAATTCAATTATCGAAAAGGATACCGTAGGTATCTGAGCCCAATTTGCAAAATTACTCCTCGCGGGTGACCAATATTAATATCAGGTCAAGCAGAAAGATGGTCACATTATTGCAGGATACAATCAAGCAAAACAGATGAGATTTTCAGCAATAACATTCGGGAACAAATTGATCCACTGTCATACTATTGGCACTTTGGTTATCGTTAAAAACACCCCCTTAAAAAGCTTTAAATAAAGCATAAAATAGAACGGATTATGGTAGAAAGATTAGCGTTAACGGAAAAAGCAAAAGCACTAATAAAGGAATTATCAAGCACTCATGGGGATTTGATGTTTTATCAGGCAGGGGGATGTTGTGAAGGTACACAACCACAATGTTTTGAAAAAGGTGGATTCTACCCCCGAATGAATGATGCGATGATCGGCCTTGCGGAAGGTTATGAATTTTGGATCGATCGCGATTTATTTGAATATTGGAAATTTTCGCATTTCACCCTGGATGTCCTCGATGGGTTTGGACCAGGTGGATTTTCATTGGAATCATCCTTAGGGAAAACATTTAAAGTTCACTATAGGCTTTTCACAGAGGAGGAATTAAAAGAATTGTCGCCTATAAAACGAATGGAATAACCAACTTGTGTTATTCCATTCGTAATTTCATGAAGATGTAATCTGATTTAATCCTCGATTTCAAGCCCCTCTAATACGGGTATTGGTTTTTTATTATCATCCAAGGCTACGAAAGAAAAAACACCTTTAACAGCCAATTCGCGACCGTCTTTATACATATCTTCTAAGAAGATTTCAACTTTTACTTTTAAACTTGTTCGCCCAACGTGTATAACCTCAGCGATTGCTTCGATCATACTACCTGCAGGGATCGCTTTTTCAAAATCAATCTTGTCTGAAGAGACGGTTACAAGTGCTTTTCTGCAGAATCTGGTTGCACACATAAATGTTACTTCATCCATAATAGCCATAGCTTTACCTCCAAACAAAGTGGAATGATGGTTTGTTGTAAACGGGAAAACAGTTATAAAATGATGTGTTCTCGACTGTTCAATTCTTTCTTGTAATGTCATTATTTATTTAATTTCTTCCTTGTTCTACGTCGACTCCAATACCTTTTAACAACATTGAAGCATTAAATATTTTACACTCTCCGATCTTGAGTTTATAATCGAACAGCATCTCGTCTTGAATCACCTGTATATCAAAATGATAATTCTTGACTATTTTTGGATATTCATCTGCTAAAGTCGACAATTGCAAATCATGTGTTGCAACCATCCCCTTACCATTCTCCATGATCAATTTTTTAATAATGGCTCTTGATCCCAAATACTTATCGACCGAATTAGTTCCTCTTAGCATCTCATCGATTAAAAAGAAACTATCAGCACGCTGCGCTACTGTTTCTAAGATAAATTTCATACGATCCAGTTCTGCTTTAAATGTCGAAGTACTCTCATTCAAATTGTCTTTTATTCGCATATAGGATATCAAATGAAAGATCGGAAGTTTAAAAGAAGTAGCGGGTACTACTGCACCGGCATAAGCTAAGACAGCATTAATACCGACAGTGCGCAAAAATGTACTCTTTCCTGCCATATTTGAACCCGTAACCAATGCGATCTGATGATCAACATTGGTATATGTATTTGCAATGGCTTTATCAGCAGAAATCAGAGGATGAGCCAAATCAACAGCTTCTACAGGTGAATCCATTTGTTCTAATAATATTGGGACTGTCCAGTCAGGATGGTTACGGTTCCAGGTACCTAGACTTACCAGTGCTTCTACTTCAGCAAGCGTATCAAATGATTCCAATATATTAACGTGGTACTTTGCTTTCCAATCTACGATAGCCAATACCTGCTTAAAATCCCATAAGAATATCATGTTCAAGATTGTTCCGACCATCATATTATTTCGAGCATCCAAGTTACTGATCAGTTTACCCAGTTTTTTAAAGGCATGAGAAACTGAGTCTGATGACCCCTGTATGTTTAGTTGTTTCTGTAATTCTTGATTACGAGTTGCCTTCCAAGTTCGATTCTCAACTAGCTCCATACTTGCGGCATACGAATCCAGTAGATTGCCAACTTTATCGATTCGACTAGAGAAGAAAGAAACTTTTCCCCCATTGGCCATAGACCAAAAAACATGTCCCAATCCGATTACCACTGGTATGTATGCTGCAGCGGGAATAATAACCGCAAGAATAACAGCACCGATAAATAAAAACGGGGCTAGCTTCACGTATAAGCGCATAAATGAATGACCGAATGAGAAATCTGCAGACTGAAAGTACGTGGCTAGAAAAGATTTAACATCTAATTTTTGGTTCAAATTTGACAACAATTTTGCTTGAAAATCTTGGCTCCATGTGATATCAGTTGCAATTTCAGCCGCAGCTTCCTGTCTTTTTACAATTTCATCTCTTTTTGCATCAGTAAGTAACCATTGTCCTAAAACGGATAAACCCATTTTTGTGGTTGAACGATTTAACAATTCAAATAGAGAGTGGCTTCCAACAATATCCAGATCTGCACTATAGGGATGCTTATTATCTTCTAAATGTGCCCCATTATCATACATATTAACGCCTTTATTTTCGACATCAATTTCATTTAGGTTCACAGCCAGCAATGCTTTCTGATACGCAGTAATTTTCTCTAATTTACTTTGCCTACTTACCAGGAAAGCAAAAAGAAATATCAGTGCAAAAAATAAAATCAGAACGAGCAGTAGATTTTCTAATTGAAATGAATAAAATAAAGCAGCACCGCCAAAGATGATCACACCGAGACGGAAGAAACTATTTTGGTTAATTGCTCGGTCCAGTTTCTTTACTTCTTGCTCGATCTGTACCTTATTACTAAGGTATATGTCCATAATTTTATTTTTCATTGGAGAATATTTTTTTACCATAATGAGTCTAGCATGTGCATCTTAACTGCTGTTTATGAGCGGTATGCTCATGCTGGCTTCATCAAAATTTAATTATTTATGAGTGTATGATTTCAAGTAAAACCTGTTGTACTAGCACTCGTATTTTGTATTCATGATCTATTTTTTTGAAAACACACATGCTTCATTTCGTCATTAAAGGTCATGAGCTTAGTTTGCTTCTAAAATTCACTCTTGAACTCAAACTAACAGTTGATATAAGCCTTTAATCCTGTTATTTTATTGATTTAAATAACTAAAAAAGCTTGGTTTTTACCAAGCTTGATCCCCCACCAAAGGAACAAATCTAAAGGTATCGAGCTCGATTCGATCAAAATCATTTTCTCCAGCTCGAATGATGGTTACCATTTTTTGTTCTTTTTCATCACCAACTGGTATTACGAATATACCACCGATTTTTAATTGTTTGAGCATAATCTCCGGCACAAAGGGAGCGCCTGCAGTCACAATTATTTTATCATATGGTGCATGTTGCTCAATTCCTTTGGAACCATCTCCACAGAAGAAATGAGGTTTATATCCCATATACGGTAAAACCTGTATCGTTCTCTGGTATAAATTTTCTTGTCTTTCTATGGTGTAAACATTTGCCCCCAGCTCCATTAAGATACAGGTCTGATATCCAGACCCCGTTCCAATTTCCAGCACTTTATCTCCCTTTTTTACATGGAGCAATTCCGATTGATAAGCAACAGTATAGGGCTGTGAGATGGTTTGCCCGTCTCCTATAGGAAAAGCGATATCTTTATACGCCTGATTCCAAAATGTCTCATCAAAGAAAAAATGACGAGGTACTTTAGCGATAGCATTCAATACATTTTGGTCAGTAATACCTCTTGTCTTCAGTAGCTGCACCAATTGCTTACGAGCACCTTTTTCCCTATAATTATCTACAAATTTATACGCCATTATGACTCAAAAATACTATTGTTATTTAATAATTACCACTATAAGAACATTTTCACAACTAATCAATTAACTGGCAAGCTCTTTCATTTGAAATTAATAATTTTTGGCTAATTTCATTTAACAAGCCAATGATTTAATAAGGATCTACATCGATCACGATACGCGTCCCGCTATTTGATTTATCTGCAATAAAATCATTTTTCACATGCTTGATTAAGTCTTTTACTTTAACAATACTGATATTATTTCTTTCGATTTTAAGCGTTATGGTTTGGATAAAATAATTCCGTACTCTTCCTACCAATGGCGTTTCAGGACCTAAAACTCTAGCGCCTAGCTGCTGTCTTAGCGCTGATCCAAATTTCTTAGCTCCATCATAACATTTTTGGATATCCATATGCTTAATATCAATACGAATCACCCGATAAAAAGGAGGATAAGCAAAGTTTTTACGTTCTTTTATCTCAGTATCAAACATTCCTTGATAATCATGTGCAACTACCTGCTCCAAAACACGATGTTTTGGCGTATAGGTCTGAATGATGACCTGTCCACCGGCTTCTCTTCTACCAGCGCGACCTGCGACTTGCAAAAAGAGTGAGAAAGCTCGTTCATAAGCACGAAAGTCAGGGAAATTAATCATCGTATCGGCATTGATAATACCAATTAAGCTCACACGACCAAAATCCAATCCTTTGGCGACCATTTGCGTACCGATTAGAATATCAAATTCATGTTCATCAAAGGCACCTATGATCTTATCAAAACCATTTTTCCCCTTTGTCGAGTCCAAATCCAGACGGCCAATGCGCGCATTGGGCATGAGCAATTCTAACTCCTCCTCTACCCGCTCCGTTCCAAAACCTTTACTTTCTATATGAGGCATACCACATGCTGGACATATTTTGATTGGAGGTTCCACGTGACCACAATAATGGCAATGCATCATATTTGAACTCTTATGATAGGTCATACTGACATCACAGTTTACACATTTAGCGACAAAACCACAGGTATTGCATTGGATAATAGTGGTATGACCACGTCGGTTTTGAAACAATATAACCTGTTCTTTTCGTTCTAGTGCTCCTTCTATCGCTTTCAGTAAATTACCGGAGAAATATGAAAACATATTTTCTTTTCTTCCTTCTTGTGGTATATCGACAATATGGATATCAGGAAGTTGGGCACTACCATACCTTTCTAATAGCTGTACAAAACCATATTTATTTGATTTTGCATTATAAAAGCTTTCGATGGAAGGCGTTGCTGAACCCAATAAAACTTTCGTTTGGTGAATATAACCTAGGTAGATAGCGGTATCGCGCGCATGATACCTTGGAGCTGGATCATATTGTTTGTATGAACTTTCGTGTTCCTCATCGACTAAGATAATTCCCAAATCTTGAAACGGTAAAAAGACCGAGGAACGTGCGCCTACAATAATCTGAAACTCATTTTTCATTACTTTATGCCACACCTCTGCACGTTCATTATCATTAAATTTGGAATGATAGACTCCCAGTTTATCTCCAAAATGCAATTTTAAGCGCGCGGTTATTTGAGCTGTTAAAGCAATTTCAGGTAAGAGATATAGTGCAGACTTTCCAGCAGCTATTGCTTGCTCAATTAATCGAATATATAGCTGGGTTTTTCCGGATGCAGTCACCCCATGCAATAAAGTAACGTCTTTAGTTTCAAAGCACTCTTGAATTTGGTTATAAGCACGTTGTTGATCCGCATTAAATTCAAAATTAGCATCCAACTCAATATCCTCTCCCTGAAAGCGACTGACCACCTTTTCTTTAACTTGAAACACCCCCTTATCTATAAGTGCAGTAATCGCGCCTGAACCACAGCCTGAAGCTTCCATAATCATCTGACGGGTGACATCTGTACCCATTTTTGCTAATTGCATAAATGCCAAAACCGCATCTTGCTGTTTGGGAGCTCGGTTTAGTCCATCCAATAGATTTCGTTTCCCATCTTCATCTCGAAATTCTGGGGCAAAAGAGAAGAAAACTTTAGTCTTGGGTTTATATCGTTCTGTAATCTCTTCCGAAATCAAAACAATACCTTTATCAAACATGACTTTCAGGATCGGGAATACCGATTTTTGACTCAATAGTTTGACAATATCGTTTACTTTTAGTTCTCCTGCGACTTCAAGCGCTTCAATGATCAGGTATTCTTTGTCTGTCAATGTCGATCGATCAAAATCATCGGGTATAGCCGATACAATTTTAGTTTCACTTGCGAGCTTCAATGCAGAAGGCAATGCAGCTTGCATGACCTCTCCCAAAGAACACATATAATAATCAGCTATCCAATCCCACAAGAGCAATTGTGCGGCATCAACAATCGGTTTTTCATCGATAATATCTAAAATATACTTTGCTTCATAATGCTTAGGCGCTTCCTTGCTGATTTGTTTTACAATAGCAGAATAAATCTTATTCTTTCCAAATTGCACCATGACACGAACACCGACCTGAATCTTATCGTTCCATTCCACCGGAATACGATAGGTATAGGTATTGGCCAGTGCTAAAGGCAAAATAACATCGACAAAAACAGTCGTCCGGTCTGTGAAAAATAAATTTTGAGGCTCTGGCATATTCATTTCAAGTATCATGTAAAATTACTAAAAATAAGCCCTCGAAAAACGTTAATTTCTTCGAGGGCTTATTTTTTACAGTATTACTACCGTATAACTATGATTTATTTTTTAGAGCGGCGACAAACAAGGCTGACCATCCGACAATAAAGGCTACTCCACCTAAAGGTGTGATAGGGCCTAAAATAGCTGGATTGCCGAAACCTGTGATCTCCCGTACACTGAGCAGATATAACGATCCTGAAAAGAAAAGCAATCCAATTATAAAAGCGATAAATGATACACGAATGGATGCTGTTTTTGCTCTTGAAAAAGTTGATAAGAACAACAAGGCCAACGTATGGTAAAAATGATACTGATTAGCGGTTTTCCAAGTTTCGATATGTTGTTCACTTATCTTTCCTTCTAAACCATGTGCTCCAAAAGCGCCTAAAATAACAGCTAGTGCACCAAAAAATGCAGCCACTAGGATGATTCTCTTATTCATTAATTTAAAATTATGTCTATATTTTATTAATGTTGGCTAAATGTATCAAATCTTCCTCAGAAAAGGAGAATATTTATTAAATTTATTGTTACAAAAGGAGTTCTTAGGTAAGATAACTCAGGTTCCAGATATTTTTTAGTAGGTTTGTTATTAGATATGAGAAATACAATTATTGTTACTGTCTTACTATTTATAGCCGTAGTTGCGGCTTCCATCTATTACTTCTCCGACAGCAGCAGCAGGCAAGAAAATGCGACAAAAGCACTTCAATATTTACCGGAAGACACTTATTTTATTACTGCCTTCAGAAACAACGAAACAACAGATACTATATTTCAACATTTTGAATTATTTGAAGCTATTCGAGGAAAACAAGATTTTGACAACCTCAAAACATTAAAACAAGATTTTCTTAGCTCAGAAGCCCTAAAAGCAAAGGTGCAAGATGTCGAAATTATTCTTTCTTACCATCCAAGTACATCTGGAATAGCAACCTTATATACAGTAGCCTTAAATGAAAAATTAAACAACAAGGCCTTAGAAACTATCTTTCAAGGAATTGACAACACATACAAACAAAATCATACAGACACCTTAGGCCATCGCATCTATAGTTTTGATAAGGGAATCAAAGACTCTATTTTATATTGTACACTGTATGAGAATATACTTTTCGCGAGTTACCAACGCCCCATTATTTATCAAGTAATGGATAAAAAAGTTAAAAAATTAGATTCTAAACAAATTGAGTTTTTTATTGAACAGAATAGTAAAAATACTCCTTTAAGTCTATATTTCAATAATCATCAACTTGCAGCATTTGCAAAAAAAATCATGCGCAGTAAGTCTGGTGTCTATCTGAATCAAATCGATTCTCTACAAGGATCTACTGCATGGAATTTGAATTTCAAGGATGATGCTCTAATTTTTAAGGGAGAAACAAAGCTAGATTTGAACCATCATCAATACCTTCATCTTTTCGCTAATCAATCGCCACAGGTACAAACTCTGGCTAACTTTTTACCAAAAAACACAGCTTCTTATATCAACTATAGCCTCTCCAATATCACTAGCTTTCATAGTGGTCTGAATGATTTATTTGCCTATCGAAAAGAGGCTGACAAAATAAAAAGCCACCAGAAATTAATTGAAAATGAAGGAAAGGTGATTTTTCAATCCGATATATTATCGCTGTGGAACGATGAGTTTGCTATTGCAGAACTGGACAATGAGGCCATGCTTGGTTTAGTCAGTCTAGCGGATAGTACTAAATTTGTAGAAACGGCTAAAAAAATAAGTAGCAATCAAGGTGATGATATTTACCAGTTTGACTACTCCAATATTTTATATTCAAGTTTTGGAGATCCATTCAAAACTTTCCAGCGTCCTTACTTTACCAGAATAGGTAAAGTGCTTGTGATTGCAAATCAAACTGGAATTTTACGCAAGTATCGTCAAGCCTATTTCGATAACCAAATGATGTCTGGAACTGCCATCTTCAAAAATCATAGTGCGATTCAGAGTAACCGGGCAAATGTGACATTTTATATTGAACCTGAGACGGCTAAAAATACCATCATTAACAACTTGAAATCAGAGTATGCCAAAGATTTTAGGGATAAAGAGCAATTTGGCTATCAAAACTTTTATTCAACATCTTTTCAATTAAGTGGCAATGAGGGTGAATTTGTTTCAGGTTTCTATGCGCTTTACAAATCTAAAAATCGTCTTGGAGGTACCGCAGAATGGACGTTTCAGTTGAACTCGAAATTGATCAATAATCCATGGGTCTTTAATCAAACAGAAAATAGCAAATTCTTATTAGTACAAGAACAAGATCATACTGTATATGCTCTTAGTCCTTCGGGAAAAGAATTATGGAAGACTTTATTTCAGGGAGAAATCTTAGGACAACCGATACAATTGCAAGATCGGAGCATATTATTGAACACCAGAAGTCGCCTCTACCGATTTTCACCTGATGGCAAATTACTTCCTGGTTTTTCTATAGGTTTAGAAAATAATGCCTCCGCAGGATTGATATTATCAACTTTCAATAATGAGAAAAGGATTTATATCCCATGCTCCAATCAAATTGCTGCGTATGACCTTACTGGTAAAAAAATCGAAAATTGGAAAAACCCTACCGTTGATAGTAAAATTTTATATGATCTAAAAGCAACTACCATTGCCAATCAACATTATATTATCGCTGCAACGAGTCAAGGATCGGTATATTTCTTTAATGAAATAGGAAGCCTAGTCAATAAACAAGAACTCAATACCAATGGTCAGACCTTAAAGAATCCAATTGGATTAATTACGACTTCTGACAAGAAAAATTCTTTCGTTATCGTTCCGGCAACTCAAGGAGAAATAATTAAAGTACCATTTGACGGTGAGCCTATCAAATCAAAAGTAGGCGACTGGGGATCAAATTTCACCTTCAATTTTGAAGATGTGAGCGGTAGTGCAGATAAAGATTATGTCGTGCTTAGTGACAACAATCTAACGGTTTACAATCAGAAAGACAATACTAAATATTTTGAATATAAATTTGTAGATGAAGTGAGCAATAGACCCAACTTCTTCAAGGTGACGAACAACAATGATCTTGTCGCTGTCGGCACGAATAATCGCATGATCTATATCTTTAGTGAAGATGGATTGGTCAGAAATGGTTTTCCTGTCGAGGGCCTATCCAAATTCTATTTTGGGCCTATTGATTTTGGGAATAATGCCTCGTATTTAATTAGCTCTAAACGAGATCACAAACTTTACGCTTACAAGTTTTAACAAATTGTAATTCAAAAATTTAAAAACAAAAATTAAACGATCAAAATCGTCTCAAATGTTTATAAAAAAATGCTAGAAATATTTTTTTTTATAGTAGGTTTGCAGACTTAATACGAATATGCTGACATCAGAACAACTAAAGACACTTTTATCCGAACCTAAAAGAATTGTAATCACGACGCACTATAAGCCAGATGGCGATGCGCTTGGTTCTTCATTAGGTCTATTTTATTGGCTGAAAGCCCATAAACATGATGTAAGCCTTATCGTTCCTTCCGACTTTCCGGCCTTTTTAGACTGGCTTCCAGGTCTGGAACATGTGCGCATCTATACCAGAGAGGTGCAAGAAAATCAACAATTAATTGCTGATGCAGAAATCATCTTTTGCTTAGATTTCAATGGCCTTGGCCGTATCCACGACATGGCAGTTCCTGTAGAAAAAGCAACCGGTCTTAAATGCATGATCGATCATCATTTGGAACCACAAGGTTTTCATGATTATGCTTACTGGGACCCCAAAGCTGCTGCAACAGCACAATTGATTTTTAGATTTATCACAGAGGAAATGCAGGATGAAGAAAACATCTCTGCGGATATGGCGACTTGCTTATATACTGGTATTATGACCGATACCGGTTCATTCCGTTTCCGTTCTACAACTTCAGAGATCCACCGCATTATCGCAAGCTTAATTGACTGTGGGGCTCAAAACTGGGCTATCCATGAATCAATTTACAACAGCTCTTCTGAAGGAAGATTAAAATTCTTAGGATATTGCCTACTTAATCGTTTAGAGGTATTCCCAGAGTACAATACCGCTATGATTTATGTCACGCAAGCAGATCTAAAAAGCTTTGAGGTGATCACAGGAGATACTGAAGGACTTGTCAATTATGCCTTATCGATAAAGGGAATTCGTTTAGCTGCATTAATTATTGACAGAACTGAACAAATTAAATTATCTTTGCGCTCAATTGGTGATGTTCCTTGTAATGAAATCTGTAAAATCTATTTCAATGGCGGTGGACATCTCAATGCATCAGGAGGAAATTCGCACGATGATCTACAAACGGTTATCGATACATTTAAATCTGCATTACCAAATTATAAAGAAATATTAACAAAATAAAGATAGCAATTAAACTGAAATGAAGAAATCAATTCTATTATTGGCGTCAGCAGGATTCTTATTCACTGCTTGCCAAAATTTCAAAAAGGCTGAGGGCGGCCTAGAGTACAAAATCGCTAAAGATGCTGGTGCTGATAAAGCTGTATCTGGTGATTTATTATCAGTAGACATGGTTGTTAAGACTGATAGAGATTCATTATTAAATAGTACTTACGATGCTGGGATTCCACAGATCGTACAATTATATCCAGATAGTATCATCAAACAAAATCCAGGAGATCCAACAGGTTTATTCAAATTTGTAGGTGAAGGTGATAGTTTGGTATTCAAAATCGATTTAGATTCTGTAGCTGCTAAAACACAACAACCAAAACCAGCATTTGCTGACAAATATATCATCTATACGTTGAAAGTTCAAAAACACTTCAAAAAAGGTAAATTGACTGATCAACAATTGGGTGAGCAAGTAACAAAATACTTTGAAGAGCAAACTGCAAAGTTAAAAGGCGCTGAAGCTGGAAAAGTTGAAGCTTACTTAAAAAATAACAAATTGGAACCAAAGAAAACAGCTTCTGGTTTACAATATGTGATTACTAAACAAGGAACAGGTAAAAATGCTGTTGTTGGCGATACGGTAGTTGTTAATTACATTGGTAAATTGACTAACGAAAAAGTATTTGATACGAATCAAGCAGATTTAGCTAAAAAACATAAAGTTTTCAATCCACAAAGACCTTATGAAGCATTACGTTTACATTTAGGTGTGGATGGTGTGATCACAGGTTGGACTGAGGCATTCCAGTTATTGAACAAAGGTTCAAAAGCAACTTTGGTTATTCCTTCAGCATTAGCTTATGGTGAGCGCAATGCAGGACAAATTCCTCCATATGCACCTTTAGTTTTTGATGTAGAAGTTGTTGATATTATTCCTGGAAAAGCACCTGCTGCTGCTCCAACTCCAATTCCAGCTACTACAACTGCACCGGCTACTACAACTACGCCAGTTAAAAAATAAGTAAATAATCTTTTACGTTAAAAGCGCTTATCGGATAACCGATAAGCGCTTTTTTTTATGGAATCATTGTTTTAGGCACTTAGCAGATGATCACAAATGTCTGTGATCGAATAATCAGTAGGGATACTATATTGTTCAATAGATTAAACTAATAAAACCTTATTAATTTAAACATTGAGCAGACAAAATATTAGTTCTAAATAAACCATACTTAAAAAAGATAGCTTATTCGATTTTTACCAAAAAAATCAAAAAAAAACCACAATTAATATATATTCGCAACAAAACATCCCTATTACTTATTAATTTTCAATGCATTGAACATATTTACATCATGATGATAATGGCTAACTTTTATCAGATTAGGTCATATCAACCTAATCTTTTATTTTTACCGTCGCTATAACTATAATCCATGTTATTAACAGATACCCATACCCATATATACTACCACGTCGATAGCAATACATTAGCAGAACAGATGAAACGTTGTTTTGATAACGATATACAGCGCTTATTTCTTCCTAATGTGAATAGCGCATCTATTTCAGCCGTGATGAAGACTGTAGATGCTTATCCTGCAAATTGTTTTCCAATGCTCGGTCTACATCCATGCGATGTAAAAGAAAACTATCAGGAGGAATTAGCGCAGATCTATACCGCATTACAACAGCATCAAGTCTACGCCATTGGGGAAATTGGTCTTGATCTCTACTGGGACAAATCGACCTTAGAAATTCAAAAGGATGCCTTCCGCCAACAGGTGCAATGGGCTAAAGACCTCCATTTACCTATAGATATTCATTGCCGTGAAGCTTTTGACGAACTATTTGAATTGTTGGAGGAGTTGAAAGATGAGAAGCTTTTCGGTGTATTACATTGTTTCACAGGAAACTTTGAACAAGCACAACAGGCGATTGATCTCGGATTTGCATTGGGAATCGGCGGAGTGGTTACCTTCAAAAAAGCTGGCCTGGATGAAGTGGTTAAACAAATTGATCTGAAACATATCGTTTTAGAAACAGATGCCCCTTATTTGGCACCTGTTCCCTTTAGAGGAAAGCAAAACGAAAGCAGCTACTTATACTATATCGCGCAGAAAATCGCAGACCTTAAAGAGGTATCAATAGCAGATGTGGCAGCAATAACAACTGAAAACTCACAAAGAATATTTGGAATCTAAATCATATTATGCGTAACATATTTATCATATACACAGGTGGCACCATCGGAATGGTCAAAGATGAAACCGGAACCTTTGTTCCATTCGACTTTGAATTGATCAAACGTAATCTTCCGGATTTGAGTCGTTTAGACTATAAATTGACGGTACATTCATTTGATCCAATTATTGACTCATCAAACATGAAGCCTGAAATATGGATTGAGATGGCGCAGATTATCAAAGATAATTATGATGAATATGATGGTTTTGTGATTTTACATGGATCAGATACGATGTCCTTTTCGGCATCTGTGCTTAGTTTTATGTTAGAAGGATTGCAAAAGCCCGTTATTTTATCGGGATCCCAATTGCCTATCGGTGAAATTCGTACTGATGCACGTGAGAATATGATGACAGCATTGGAAATCGCTTCTACTAAACATTTTGGCATATCCATGATTCAGGAAGTCTGCATTTTATTTGATAATAAATTATTTAGAGGAAACCGATCATTTAAATATAATTCAGCTAAATTTGAGGCATTCCGATCGCCCAACTACCCTGTTCTTGTAGAAGCGGGCATACACTTACAATATAATCAAGATGCACTCTTAAATAACAGTGGCAAAGAGTTTATTTTGCACACTAAACTAGATGATCGGGTAGCGGTATTAAAACTTTTCCCAGGAATAAGCGCTAGTACAATTAAAGCTGTTCTCAATTCCGATGTTCGCTCCATTGTGATGGAAACTTTCGGTTCAGGTAATACTACGACAGATCAATGGTTCTTGGATCTATTAAAAGAAGCGATCGATAATGGTAAGAACATTCTGAATATATCGCAATGTAAAGTCGGTTCGGTCGAATTGGGAAGATATGAGACCAGCACAGGATTAAAAGCTATTGGTGTGCTCAATGGATACGACATGACATTTGAAGCGGCTGTAACCAAGCTCATGTATCTTCAAGGAGAGCTTGAAGACCAAAAAGAAGTTGCTTATTGGGTCGAAAAAAATATCAGAGGTGAATTGACGGTCAATGACTAGTCATTGCCTGTAAAATTCATCCTAGCTTCTACCCCAGCATGTCATTCGAAGAATGTCAAAAATGGATGATGAGGAAGTAAGAGATCATGATACACAAAAGGCTATCGAATCGAATGATGGATAGCCTTTTGTATTTTTTAATATTTGAATATAGGAAACATTAAATCCTTTTGTATAGAAACTTTTAGATCACTATTTGAGCTGTAAGAGTACTTCGGACACTACAAAATTACTTCCGCCAACAAAGATTAAATCTCCTTTTTGATAGTGCTCCTTAGCAGCTTCAAAAGCCTTTACTACCGGACCATAAGCATTACCTTTTAATCCCAATTGATGTGCTTCCGCTGCCAGTTCCACGGAGGGCATTGCTCTAGGCATATCGGGGTTACTAAAATAATAAATTGCATCTTTTGGTAAGAGTGGCAACATATGCCCCAAATCCTTATCCTTCATTGCTCCTATCACAAAATGCAATTGTCTAAAGCTTGTCTTATCCAAATTCTTTAATACTTCCCTGATTCCATCTTCATTATGCCCAGTATCACAGATAACAAATGGATCTTTTGACAATGTTTGCCAACGTCCTTGAAGTCCCGTAAAGGATTGTACTTTTCGCAAACCATTTTTAACGGATGCAAGCGGCAGATCATACCCTAGCTTACGCATCTGATCAACGATCTGCAAAACACCTAAGATATTTTTCGATTGATAACTTCCTTTTAAATCCAGTTCGTACTGTTCTGTCTGACCTTGCAGGTTGACCACATCAATCTGCAAATAGTCTTCGTTGACTGCTATTATGCTCGATTGCAGTTTTTCAGAAGCAAACTCAAGCGATGCCTGTTCCTGTTCAGCTTTTTTTACAAATACCGGAGCTGTCTCTTCATTGTATTCTGAAACGACAACTGGAGTATCATGTTTGATTATACCTGCTTTTTCAAATGCAATTTCTGCGAGGGTATTTCCAAGCATGTTCATATGGTCAAAGCCGATATTGGTAATCAGGGAGATTAAA
The DNA here is from genome assembly GCF_056711605.1 of Sphingobacterium sp. MAE. Lineage (NCBI taxonomy): Bacteria > Pseudomonadati > Bacteroidota > Sphingobacteriia > Sphingobacteriales > Sphingobacteriaceae > Sphingobacterium > Sphingobacterium sp. MAE. The sequence continues at coordinate 4,267,054 of NZ_CM160044.1, forward strand.
GGCTGGATCACATTAGTGGAATCTAATCGTCCACCCAAACCCACTTCGATAATTGCGATATCGACTTGCATTTTTGCAAAATAATCAAATGCCATAGCCACGGTCACTTCAAAAAATGACGGCTGAATTTGTTCGATTAATGCTTGCTGGTTATGGACAAAATCGATCACAAATTGTTCGTCGACCATTTGCCCGTTAATACGGATACGTTCCCTAAAATCCAATAAATGTGGGGAAGTATACAGGGCTGTTTTATACCCTGCTTCTGCAAAAATTGAGGCTAACATATGGGATGATGATCCCTTTCCGTTAGTTCCTGCGATATGGATAGACTTGAATTGATGCTGCGGATTGCCCAAATCATCAAGCAGTGCTAAAGTATTATCTAAATCCTTTTTATATGCCGAAGCTCCATCACGGGTAAACATAGGTAATCGAGCATATAAATACTCGATTACCTCATTATAATTTTGCATTGACAATAAATTTTATCTTAACTTAAAATTGAATACAATTCTACCTGTTTGGGAGTCAGGTGCATTTGCCAATTGATTCAATCGAGCTCCACGAACAGCTCTTTCACATTTTTCCAACAAACCTGGATCCGTAATGGTTGTACCCTTTACACCCGCACGGGCATAGATGATCACTCCAGATTGGTTAACACGGAACTCTACTGCTACCTTTCCTGCCTGCTGTCCATTGTCATCAATCTGAGGTCGCTGTGTAAAGCTTCGGTTTTCAATCGAAAGCATCATATTACCGTTACCAGAACCACCTTCACCATAATTACTCGCTAAAGGATCTCCCAATTTACTTCCTTGGTTACCAGGTACGGAACCTGTCCCGTCACCAGAACCTGTACCATTATTCTTTTTACCTTTATAAAGGGCGTTTGAGTTAACAGTAGGTTTACTATCCTTGACTTCTTTAGTGGTTTCAGGAGCTACTGTTTTGACTGGTTTTGAAGATTTGGTCACTGCAGGTGCATCTTCTACATCTTGTGTTACGACAGCTTTATCTGCGACTTGCTGTGAAGGTGTTGGTGTCGGAATCTCTTCCGGAACGACGCGATCAGGTTTTACATGATTAGCATTGGGATCTACCGAGGGCTCTTCCACACTCATGTAATCGTCACCCATGCCTTCTTCTGCTGTACCATAATTGACAATCATGCCACCCATACCGTATTCATCAGGTGTCTTGGTGCCAAAAATGACAAAGAAACCTATCAATACCAAAATCCCCATAATAGCAGTAGAAATCCCTAGCGCTTTTGGGAAGTTATTTTCCTCATGTTGAAGATGGTAAGCCATGTATTATATCTCCTATCTCTTTAAAAATTAGACTTCAACCTGTTCAAAGGTTTAATGCTCTTTAATCTTTCTTTGGTTCTGTTGCCAAAACAACTTTTATCTTTAATTTGTTGGCAATATCCATTACTGAAATCACATTCTGAATAGGCACACTATTGTCTACATACATCATAATAGTCAATTCCTCTCCCGTTTTCATTTGTGACTGGATTGCAGCTTCTAATGCTTCATAGGGCACAACTGCCTTTTCAACATGATAAGCTAGATCCGATGTAATAGAAACCGTCAATGTTTTTTTCGATACCGACTGCTCTCCTGCGCTAGATTTTGGAAGTAATAACTTCACTACTTGCGGATTGGAGACAGCAGATGCCAACAAAAAGAACAACATCAGAAAGAACATGATGTCATTCAATGCAGAAGTATGTACTTCTGCTGCTGGTTTATTTTTTCTACTTCTTAGATTCATTTTAATAAATTTTAATTGATGAATTAGTGATACGATCCTGCGATTATACGCCAGGTTCATCTAATAAATCAATAAATTCTACTGCATCCGTTTCCATGCGTAAGATCAAACGTTCAACCATCATATTTAAGATATGGTAACCAATGTAAGCTAGGATACCAACCGTCAAACCTGAAGCCGAAGCAACCATTTTCACATAAAGACCACCAGATACCGAACCGATATCAATACCACCAGCCATCTCTACCTCATGGAAAATCGTAATAACTCCAAAAATAGTTCCTACGAAACCAAGCATCGGTGCAATACCAGCGATGATTCCCAGAATATTAATGTTCTTTTCCAATTTAGCCACTTCAAGCTTACCTACGTTTTCAATAGCGCCTTCAATATCTTTGATGGGACGACCTACGCGTAGTAATCCTTTTTGTAACATACGTCCTAATGCAGAATGACTAGAACGGCAAACAGCTAAAGCTGCATCCAATTTTCCTGATAAAACACTTGCTTTTACTTGTGACATCAATGAAACATCATATTTTGCCGCTTTACGAATAGTTAGGAAACGTTCAAAAAAGATAATTAAACCAATAAACAACAATAATAAAATGGGAACCATAATCCATCCCCCCTTCATCATCATTTGAATTAAACTCAAATTCTCTTCTCTGACTACAGGTACCGCCTGTTGTGCTGCGTGATTAATGGTGTCCAAAAGATTGCTGTCGCTCTGAATCAATGACATAATAATGTATATTTTTAAAATTGTTTATATTAGACTATTTCGATATTTTTTCAACCCATGCTCCTGAGAAAGTTTTCGCAACCGTTGCCTGATCACGATCTGCTTCTTCTTTTGTTATATAGGTGTCCCAAATCACGCGTTTTTTATTCCTCTTAAATTTGCTATCCACTGCTCGCACAGTTGTATATCCCTTTTTTCGTAACCTTAAGACCTCTTCTTCTGCCAATGCCATCGTTTTCGGAGTGGCAATGACCAGTTGATAATTGGGCTGTGCTACCGGCACAGACTCTTTGACAACAAGCGTTTCTTTTGTCGCTGCAGGAAGTATTACCGTATCCTGGTTTAACGTGTCAATTAGAGCTGTTGAATCTTGTTTCAATTGCGTACTGTCTATTTTTGCTACTGTATCCACGGGGGCAACAACAACAACAGGAGCAACTGCCGGCTTCTTTCCAAACAGTTGATCTTTTAAAGTTGGATTGAGCATGAAAGCTACGATGACAGATACGACAATAATGATTGCGGCAGAAATATAATACCACATCGTATTGGACTGTGTCGTTCTTTCTTCATACAACACTACGGGCTCTTGCTCCACGGTTTGTTCGTGAGTAAAGACAACAGGTTCTATTTCCACCGGTTCGACAACTGGATCCGGTTGAATTGGGTCTAGTTCTTCAGTAACAATCTCTTCTTCTACTTCTACGGTATCTACCTCTTTCTCCTCTTCAAGCTCATCATCGACACTTTCCTGCTCTTCAACAGGAATCAGAGGAATAATTTCCTCCAATTCACGGTCTGGAATGACAGTTTCTATTTCTGGAACAACAACATGTTTGATCGGTTCAAAATTAAATCCTGATAAATCTAATGGTTTAAAAACTAAACTAGAACCGTAGCTCACGATATGACCTAAGTCTTCCAGTTTTGCTTGTCCATTTTGGATCAGTTGATCTTTTAAATCTGCCACAGCATCTTGCAATACTTGCGTGGCTGCATCCAGGTTTAGATTTTGCTGTTGCTGAATATAATGAATAAAGTTAAACCCATTTTCTGCTGTAGAATCAAATTCCACATAAGAGATAGGTGGTAAAAACAGATCACGCTGTCTATCTAACTGTGCCGCAGAATGCTTTCTTTTGAACACCCCCAAGCCCTTAACGTAAACTTCTGAGTAACGCTTTAATAGATTATTGATGTTTTTACCTAAATTCATTCTTGTTCCTTATTTGCTAACGCAAAGTTATAATCTTCTTGTATTAAAAAGAAAAGTTTATACCACCAATTATATTAAAACCTAGACGTGGGTAGTATTGATAACGCTCGTATTCGGTTCCAAAGATATTATTTGCTTTTACAAATACGCCTAATTGTTTCTTAATCCGATATTCGGCACCGGCATTAAAATCTGCAAAAGAAGGTATCGTCACTTTCGATGGATTTTCAGATCGTACTGTAGCACTTGTATACGTATAGGCTAAAGCTGATGTTTGTCCTTGCGTTGATAACTCGGCATCTACAAAGAATTTATCCGAAATATTAAATCTTGCATTGGCTAAGAAACGGAATTTTGGCAATGACCATGCTTCTTCCGTATCTTTTACTTTGTAATCATCAATATTGATCTTACCCCCTAAGTTAACCAATTGTGAAACACGAACGTTCATCTCTCCCTCTATACCAAAATGAGTTGCTTTACTGGAATAGCCATCGTAAATAACATCAAATTTATAGGGAACAAATCCTTCTCCCAATTCCTCTCTACTATTGATAAATAAAGGAAGTCCTTCGATCTGTTTGTAAAATGCTTTTACTTTATAACCAAAATTTGCGCCTGCATTACCTTTTAGACCTGCATAGATATTTAATTTTTCTAAGGTGTTACGCACTTCAATATTGCTATTCAAGTAAGGGTTTTCTTTTGCAAAACCACGTAATGATCCTTGTTTCACTCCACCGTTTGCTCCTGCAAATAAGTACACATATTCTGGTACTACAGCAAAATCAGCTTCTACTGTTGGGAATACATTAAACCGGCTACTATCACCAAACTCCGACACGAGATTAGCTCCTAGAGTCACATTATAATTATCGCCTTTGAATTTAATATACGGATTAATGGATGCCACATGGTTTTTTGTCGATACCTCAACGTCCTCAACAGAATTAAAGCTTGCGCTTAAATTTGCTCCAACATTAAAGGTGTTGATCTTTTTATTCAGATAACCCGACAGTGCAAATGAATTCTCTTTTGCATTGTACTTATCTTTAAATAGGTAAGCATCCGCTTTTGCCGAGTAACTTACTGCTCCTTCTTTATCCACATCAGTATTACTGGTCAGCTCACCATTAAAATAGATATCATTAAAAGCTTGTGCTTCTGGAGTTGTATTGATTAGATTAGAACTCTGATCAAAGACCTGTCCATAGAAGTTTGTTGCATAACGGTTGTAACCTAAAGTACCATTTAAAGTAAAAGGCTCATAAACACGTCGTCCGAAAATACCGATATCTTGTGTTGCGAACTTTTGTCCTTCAATACTTCCTTTTTGATTCAAATGTTTGGCAAATAATCCAAAACGTGTATTTTCAAACTGATCAACGGCTAAATATGCTTCACCTAGAATCGTGTTATAGTTACCTACGCCAAATTTAACATAGTTACTGGTTTGATCCGCTAGTTGCGAGAAAGGCAGTTCTTTGACGTTCAATTCGCGCAATCCAGTATTGATATCTAGTTTTTTATCTGTGATATTATTATAGGTCAATCTTGGCTGATATTCTCTTTTATTAGTCATATCAGGACTACGACGGATTTTTACCGCATCTGCAAGAATAGGTTTATAATCACGTACGACATCAAAAGAATCGATTGTCACTGGTGTAGCAGGATCAACTTTTTTTGGTGTTTCTTGTGCAAAGGAGTGCATTCCAGCACCCAATAACAAGGTTGCTAATGTATATTTCTTCACTGTTGTATTGTGCAACTTCTTCATTATTCCTATTTCTTTTTGTTCAATTTTTCTAGACGAGCTTTTGCTGTAGGCAAAATATCATCCTTACCATCATAATTTTCAATCACACTCTCTAAAGTAGATTTTGCTTGGAAATTATCTCCTTTTCCGACATAAGCATCAGCCATTAAGATAAAGCTTTTTGCTACCCAGTAATCATAAGAAGAGAATGAATCTGAAACATCAAAAGCTGATTTAATAGCTGCTTCGTATTCCTTGTTTTCATACTGCATCAAAGCAACATTATAGCGTGCCTCTGCACCAATAACTGTACGGCTTTTTAAGGCTGCTAAATTAAATTCTTTCAGAGCTTCTGCACGCTTGCTTTGTTTCAAATATACTTTACCTGCATATAAAGAAGCGTTAGCAATTTCTTCCTCCGATGATATCTCGTAATTCCTTACTGCATTGGAGTAATTCAACGTTTCTTTATAATCACCAATCTCAAAATAGCTCACCATTAAATTGTTGATCGCATAGCTGTAGTTCGATTTGTATTCAGAAGTCAACTCTAATTTTTTGAGCAATTGTGTCGCTTCATTATATTTCTTCTGCTTCAAATACAAGCGTGACACACTGACCAAAGTACGTTCAGTATAAGCACTTGTCCAATCATTCAAGATAATGTTGTAATCGTGTAGAGCCTCATCGATATGACCTAGTGCGGCATTACTTTCTGCACGAATAAAACGAGCATATTTTTCTTGAATTGGTTTAGGGAATTTGTCAAAATAAGCATTGACAGCTTCGATTGCACCTTGATAATTTGATCTTGAGAACAAGGTGGTAGCAGTAGAGAAGGTGCGGCTATCTTGCTCAGATGTAGTTAAATTTCCAATATTGGTACCAGTAGCATATTTGATATAGCCAGTAGCATCACTATTGTCCAAATAAATATTTTCAATAGAACGCATCGCTTGTTTGGCCTCATCTGTAGTCGCATATTGATCAACTACACGTTGGAAGGTCTTTAAAGCGGCTTCGTTATTATCTTGATTATATTGTACTAAACCAATTGTAACCAAAGCACGAGGCACATAACTACTACGTGGATATTTCTCCACCATCGTTTGTAATCCTGAAATAGCTTGATCTGACTGTCCCATCAAGAAATAGGTATAAGGAATCTCGAAGGAAACATCATCTGCATAGTTTGACGATGGGTATTTGGCGATTACAGATTTAAGCGTTGCAATTTTGCCTTCATTATTACCTTGTAGCCCTTGGATAATACCGCGTTGGAATAAAGCATAATCTTGACTTGCTGCTTTTGCATTGATCAATCGATCATACTGCTCCATGGCTTTACCATAATTTTTTGCTGAGAAATACGAATCTCCTAAACGCGCGATAGCATCATTACGGGTATTTAATTCAATTCCTTTGGAACCACCTGTCGCTAAAAAGCGTTCAAAATAATTCGCAGCGGTATTGTAATTACCATTTCTAAATGCGGCATATGCTAATGCATAGTTGGCGTAGTTGTACACATCCGTTTTGCTAGCTGCTGGTAAACGTAAAAATTTATTGAAGTTCGTTACTGCTTCACCATATTTACGCACCTCATACATCGCTTCTGCTTTCCAGTAAGTAGCTAATGCATAAATCTCTTCATCATAACGATTCGCTTCTGAACGCATGAATAAGGAGATCGCATTTTCAAATGCACGCTCATTATAGTATTCCAAACCTCTATAGTACGTTACTTTTTGGTAAGCTACATTTGCTTCTTTTCCTCTTTTCTGAATAGTTTCTAAGATATCAACAGCTTCGCGGTAATTTTTAGTACTCAGCAACACTTCAGCTAACAATGTTTTAGCCTCTTCCTGACGTTTTGAATTTGGATATGTTTTTAAATATTCCTGCGTAGAAGCTAACGCAACTTGGTGGAATTCCAGTTCATAAGAAAGTTTAGCATAATTAAATAAACCTTCTTCTTGCAGATCTTTATCAAAATCTAATTTAGATGCTTTGAAGAATGCATTACGAGCGGCTTGTTTATTACCTTTTTTCAAGAATGAATCACCTAATGTAATCATCGCACTTTGATAATAAGCATCAGGTTCGGTCATTTTCTCCAATTCTGTAATCGCCTTATCATAATCTTTCAACTTATAGGCGATATAACCGATTTGGTAACTATCTTGATTGTTTTGTGTCTTTCCCTGATCTTGTGCTTGAAACTTATCGTAGTAGTTTTTAGATGATTTCAGATCTCCTTTAATAAAATATGTCGCTGCGATAATACGGAACAATTCCGTTTCATTTTCTTGTTTGGTGCGTTGCATAATGGGCAAAGCATAATCCAAAACATCATCATATCGCTTATCTAAGAAATATAAGGCTGTAATATAGTACGGATAACTGGTTTCAAAAGTTTTTGATCCATTCAGACGTTCAAACTCATTCAAAGCAGTCTTATACTCCGCATCTAGATAACATAAGTAAGCATAATAATAAATAGATGCTTCTTGATATTCCGATTTCTGATCTTTTAAAGCTTCAAAAAGTGGTTTTGCAGCCGTATAATTCTTAGTTGTAAAATAAGAATATCCCAATTTAAAACGATACTCTGCACTTTCATTTCCTGCTAAATTTTTACTATCGATCTTGGTAAACCATTCAATTGCTTTTACATAATCTTTCTTTGCATAATACGATTTTCCAATCTGAAAATATGCAGCTTTAGCATTCGCACTTGAAGGATAGTCTTTGATATATTTCAGAAATTGTGCTTCAGCATCTGTTTCTCCAAGCTCAAGAGCACATACCGCTTGATAATAGCGAACATTTTCTTTTAGGAGTGTCAGCTCCTCTGTTTCATCTAATTGTAATGATGATTTGGTACGTAAAGCTTCTACACGATTAAATTGTTCGGAAGCAGAAGTAAACTTACCTCTTTCAAACAATTCCATTCCGGACTTGTATGCTTTGTTGATTTGTTGCCACTCTGTCTGCTGTGCTAAAGCTGGTGTCGCCATCAAACTTAGCGCAAACCCTACCTGGTAAATCTTTTTATACATAATATGTAAAATATTTTATATGTTTTATTTTATATTACAAGCACTTAACTCAATAAAGCCAAGTAAAACTCATAGTAATCTTCAAAGTACTAAATTAAGCCTAAAATAGGGAGTTTTCCTCAAAAGTTATTCACAATTGTTAACATTATTAGAAGTATAACGTATTTAATACAAAAAAAATATGCCTGATTTAAAAATAAAACCAGGCATATTGATCTATTTAAACAATTTGTTGTTAACCTCGCTGTCCTGCTAACAGATAAAGGACTGCCATACGCACGGCTACACCATTTTCCACTTGATCTAATATAATCGAATGTGAACTATCTGCAACATCAGATGTGATCTCTACTCCTCTATTGATCGGTCCTGGATGCATAATTGTTATTTCTTTATCCAGTGAATCTAATAGGGTTTTATTTAAGCCATAAAGCATGGTATATTCGCGTAAAGATGGAAAATAGGCGATATCTTGTCTTTCCAATTGTATACGTAACATATTCGCTACATCACACCAGTTCAATGCTTTCATCAAATCATGTTCTACTTTAACACCTAATGAAGTGATATATTTAGGAATTAGCGTAGTTGGTCCACAGACCATAACTTCTGCACCTTGTTTTTGTAAACATAAGATATTAGATAGTGCTACACGTGAATGGGTGATATCACCGATGATTGCTACTTTACGTCCAGCTACATCACCAAAACGTTCACGAATCGAGAACGAATCTAATAACGCTTGTGTAGGATGCTCATGTGCACCGTCACCGGCATTGACAATTTGTGCGTTTACATGCTTACTCAAAAACACGCCTGCTCCAGCATATGGGTGACGCATCACGATCATATCCACTTTCATCGCTAAGATATTATTGACCGTATCGATCAACGTCTCACCTTTACTTACAGAAGAAGATGAGGCTGCAAAATTGACAATATCTGCTGAAAGTCTCTTTTCTGCTAGCTCAAATGATAGGCGTGTGCGCGTGGAGTTTTCAAAAAAGACATTTGCGATTGTAATATCACGCAGAGAGGGAACTTTCTTGATCGGTCTATTTAAAACTTCTTTAAAGTTGCTCGCAGTATTTAAAATCAATTGGATATCGGATTCATTCAAATCTTTTATTCCTAACAAATGACGTGTACTTAAGTGTTCAGCTGTTGATGACATTTTATAATGTATTCAGATTTTCGTTATTCTATTTTTTCTCTGTTACCAAGATAATACTATCCTGATTATCCGACTCCTGCCAGTTCACAATCACTTTTTGCGAATCAATAGAATCCACTTGAATTCCAATATAATCGGGTTGGATCGGGATCTGTCTTGAAAAACGACGGTCAACGAGCACAAGTAGTTCGATACGTTCGGCTCGACCAAATGCTTGAATGGCATCCATCGCAGAACGAATGGTTCGACCAGTCCAAAGGACGTCATCCATCAAAATGACCTTTTTACCTTCTACAATAAAATTGATGTTTGTGCTGTTAGCTAAAATGGGACCATCATTACCTTTTCTACGAAAATCGTCACGGTAAAATGTAATATCCAAATCACCACTTAAAATTGATGTACCCAACATTTTCTCCAATTCTTTGACAATGCATCTGGCTAAGAAAGTTCCACGAGGTTGTATACCAATTATAACTGTATTTGAAAAATCTCCATGATTCTCAATCAATTGACGACAAAGTCTTTGAATGGTAATCTGAAATTTTGGTCCATCTAATAAAATCGACTGTTTCATTAAGGGAATGTTTAAGCAAACGTACCACTTTTTTCGAAAAAATCCGAATAAAAGATGAATTTATTGTCGGATGAACGACATAAAAGCACCATTAAAAACTAGAAATGCCCCTACCCTTCCTATAAAATCATTGTATACATTTCTAATTTCTACGCACCATCCAGAACAAGATTTATCGTATACCGGGTAAAACAAGCAAGCAGGCTCTCATAAGCTTGTTTTATGAATCTATCGTAGCTGTTCTTTTCTTGTTTATCAACCAGTAAACAGGTAGTCCCAGAATAATAAGAATAAAACCAGGCCATGTGTATTGTGGTTTATATAAAATCAATAAGATACAAAATGCCGCTCCAATAAGTAAGTAAATTAAAGGAACGATCGGGTATCCTACCGTTTTATAAGGACGTTCTAAATTTGGTTGTTTAAATCGAAGCCAAATCACAGCAAATACCGTGATCATATAAAATAAGACAATCACAAAAGATATCATGTCAAGCAAGTCTCCATACTGACCGCTCAAACATAGTAGTGAAGCCCATATTCCCTGCAACCATAGTGATTTTTCAGGTACTTCGTATTTATTATTAGGTATAGCTTGCTTCAAGAATAAACCATCTTTTGCCATCCGTTGAAATACCCTTGCGCCGGAGAGCACAATACCGTTGACACAGCCAAATGTAGATATCATGACTAGAATAGCCATAATAATCGTTCCTGTTTCGCCCAATATTTTATTGGCTGTCGCGACCGCCACACGGTCATTGACAGCAAATGCAATCTCTTCCCTACTTAATGCAGATAAGTACACATAGTTACAGAGTAAATAAAGCACCATCACTAAGGATGTACCGATCACCATCGCCCGAACAACGTTGCGTTTGGGATTTTCAATTTCCCCTGCAATAAAAGTGACGTTCTCCCAAGCAACACTACTGAAAACTGAACCTACCATTGCAGCAGCAATACCTCCTAACAAAATCCCACCACTGATATCTGTCCAGCCGAGACCTTTCAAATTTTGATAGGAATTTAAGCCATAACTCAAGTTTTCAGAAAAATGATTTTCTTTGATCATAAATATACCGCCTATTATGAGTAGAATTAAGGCAATGATCTTTGATGATGTAAAAAAGGATTGTATTATTTTTCCGCTTCGTACTCCCCTAGTGTTGATAAAGGTGAGTATTAAGATAACGAACATCGCAAGTATTTGAATCCAGGTAATCTTAAAGGAGCCATTTTGGTATAAGGGGGGAGCGTTATTGAGTTCAGGAATGAGGTAGGCTGTAAATTTTCCAAATGCCACTGCTACTGCAGCAATAGTTCCAGTTTGAATAACGGTAAATAGGCTCCAGCCATATAAAAAGCCTGTCATTTTTCCAAAGACTTCAGTCAAGTAGGTATATTGGCCTCCCGCTTTGGGAAATAAAGCGGACAACTCGCCGTAACATAGGGCTGCAGAAACAGTCATCACGGCTGTAATGACCCATACGATTATGACCCACCATCCCGAACCTAACTGTCGCATCATATCTGATGAAACAATAAAAATTCCACTTCCAATCATTGATCCCATTACAATCATAATAGCATCCCAAAGTTTGAGTTGTCGATTCATATATTATAGGCTGGTTACCTTTGACAAACTTACAAATATTCTTGAAAAACAAGAGGTTAACAAGAATAAAAAAAATGCCCTTATTTCTAATAAAATAGAAATAAGGGCATGGGTCTGAACGTCCTTTTTTAAATATGTCAGGCAGTTATTTTTTATGTTTTATCCAAAAAATTTAGTTGGATCAAATCCATGTTGTTTCAATACATCATCTGGAACACCGTTCCACACGCCTGGTGTATTTCCTTGAAAACCGATTGCTTTTACTCCGATTTCGCTGGTATAAAATCCAGAAGCAGTCAGGTTGCGCATGAGTGAAAAGAAAGCAACTCCTTGCTGCATTTCAGGTCTCGCTAATTCAGGATAAGCAATATCATCGACGATATCCAATTGTTCCTGCTGCTTACAATTAACAAATGCTTGTCCAAATCTTTTTTGACATTGTACATCTAGCCATTTTAAGCCACCCCGCATTGGAATTTTATTATCTGGTAAATCTTTCACGATAAACTCAATAAAGTCGGGCACCCCTGCATCTGAGGCACTTCCCGAAGACGCATCTTTAGGAATAATGATATCGGCTAATACAGTAATGGTCGCAAACTCATGTTCGTTAAAAAATTTCTCTTCTAATAGTGCTTTTGTGCGTTCATATTCAAAATCCTGTATTCCTGGAAGGCGGTCTGAAGTATCTACCGCTACTGTTTTACTTTTATCGGTATTACAGGATCCTGCCAACAGGCCCGTTCCTGCTGCAATGAGACCTAATGCTTTTAGTGATTCTCTTCTATTCATGAGTCCTAGCTATTTAAGTTTTTCTTTTCTTGTAAAATATATTCTGCAGTGCGCATCGACAGGGCTAATATCGTCCAAGTCAGATTTTTATCCCCTTGTTGAACAAATGGTCCTGCGTCTACGACATACAGATTTTTACAATCATGTGCCTGCCCCCATTTATTTAATGCTGAAGTTTTAGGATCATTACCCATGCGGGTCGTTCCTCCTTCGTGTATAATCTTACCTGGCGCCTCCAAGCCATAGAGTGTATCTGCACCTGGAATCTTAGAGGTGATCACAGCCCCCATTTCATGCATGATGGATTGAAACGTTTCTTGCATATGCTTGGCCTGTGCTATTTCTTCATTAGCCCATTTATAATGGAAGCGTAGCACAGGAATACCAAATTTATCTACTTTATTGGGATCAATCTCGCAATAGTTATCAATTCGTGCTAAAGCGGTTCCTCTACCAGCCATACCCACATTTGCACCATAGAAGCTATTGTAGTCTTGCTTCAATGACTCTCCATATCCACCTAATGGCTTTTGCTTTCCATCGGCACCTTTCGCATTATTATTTACATTAGGGACCCAATTCAAGAATCCATACGAAGGCATATGGAGTCCACCTCCATATTCAATATGATATCCACGAGGGAAATTAAGCTTTTTGTTATCTTCCCACCATGGAGAGTAAATATGCACGCTTCCTACACCATCTTCATTATAACGTTTTCGATCTAACAATTGTGGTAAAAAACCAGACAGACTGGCACCGGTAGAATCATGCAGATATTTACCGACTACACCGCTGCTATTACCCACTCCACCAGGATGAGCTTTAGATTTGGAATTGAGCATAATACGCGCACTCTCACAGGCACTAGCTCCTAAAATAACTGTTTTTCCTTTTACGGCATATTCTTGCATATCTTTGGTATTCACATAAGAAACACCAATGGCTAACCCTTCATCATTGGTCAGGACTTCCCTCACCATAGCGTTGTCAATTACTTTCAGATTGCCTGTATTTATTGCTGGTATGACTAAACAAGATGAAGATGAAAAATCGCCATACACTTTACAAGCACGACCACACTGACCACAGTAAAAACATGTACCTCTACCTTTGATCTCTTTCGATACTTCGGTCAGCACGGCTCCACGGCCCGGAATAACAGGGACTCCTGCTTTCTTGGCTCCTTTTGCGATGTACAACTCATTTAATCTTGGTTTTGGTGGTTTCATAAAAATCCCGTCGGGTTCATTGTGTATACCCTCCTTGGTGCCATATACACCGATCATCCGGTCTACACGATCATAAAATGGTTTGACTTCATCATAAGTAATTGGCCATTCGTCGGTGACACCATCTTTGGGTTTGAAATCATCAGGTCCCATGCGCAGCGATATCCTACCCCAGTGATTAGTACGTCCTCCTAACATGCGAGCACGGAACCATTCAAATTCAGTACCTGCTACTTTGCTATAGGGTTCTCCTTCGATTTGCCAGCCTCCAAATGCGGCATCAAAGTCTCCAAACGGCCGCGTGGTCGAAGCTCCACGTCGCGGAGACTCCCAAGGCCAACGTAACTGTAATGAATCTTTTGCTGGATCGTAAAAAGGACCTGCCTCCAACATCAGTACCTTTAGCCCGGCATTGGCAAGGATATAGCCCGCCATCCCACCACCGGCTCCTGATCCGACGACAATAGCATCATAGACTTCTGCACTTTCCTTTATTTGATAATTTACCATAATTAATTTTTAATTTTCTCCGAAGCCATCCATGTTACCATGATATGCAATAAAATAAAGATGAAACTTCAAAACTGTTTGGTTATAATTAATTGTTAGATGAAGCGACAAATTATCTAAAATTCTTGAAAGTTCAAAACAATTTTATCGATTTAGCACTTTGTAAACAAGCCTTTACAATTCATTTCATATTTTAAACGCTCAAGCTTGTTCCGTCAAATTAAAATATAAGACACAAAAAAATAGGCTTACAAAATTGTAAGCCTATTTTTTTGTGTATCACAGTATTTATTCTAAGCCAAATTGCTTTTTATAATTATTTTCAAGCTGCTCGACTTCTTGTTGTAATTTTGTCTCTTTTGTCTGAGACAAAATACTCTTATAAACACCCAATGTCCTTAGCGCTGTTTGAATATTTGCATATTCTAACTCTGTTTTCGTTTGTGCAATAGCATTATAATATGCCATATTTTGCTTTAAGAATACGAGATTGCGATTGACAATATCAGTTGCTTTTTGAGTTTCTCCAACACTATACAAGATATTGATGATCGGAGTATAATTTAAAGCATCACGCATTAAGAAAACACGTTTTGGCATTTTTTCATAAGCCAGTAAAGCGACTTCTTTTGCTTCTTTGTCTTTTCCTTGCTCCATCAACTGCGTCGCGGTACTTCCCAATATGGAATTGGTAATTAACCCGATCATACGATAAGACTCTGGATCTAGGTATGGTGAAGTCGCCATATTGCCCCAACTATATTTTTTGGTAATAGCAGTATAAGCAGCATCTGCGTTTACTAGAGAACCTTCATTCTCTTTTGCCACCTGCACAGGCATCAATCGGTAGGCAAAACCTTCTTGTACTAAATACTTATCTAATCCTAAATAGTTATCATTTGGCACTGTTGCAGCAAAATAAATAGGCCTTTTCCAGTTGTTATTTGCCAAAATAGATAAGATCGACAATTCTGCACGAGTCACATAGTTTTTGTTATAGGTCCATGCCAAAGTATCAGGAATTGAACTTTCCCATTCTTTTGGTACTGTTTTATTTTGAATGACAGCATTTCGATCTACCGCTAATGCTAGATTTTTCGTTGGTAAGAAGTTTTCAAACTCACCAGAATTCAACTGCGCTTTATTTTTAGGGTCATCCGATAGCATGATCTGCAATACTAAATTCAGATCAACATGTCCAGGTACTTGAACATCTTGGTAATACATGACGTCGCGGACACCTTTTTTGAATTTCTCTTTTTCAATATTAATCGGTAAGGCATCTGCATCATTAACTTTTTGTTGCATTTGAGCCATATACCAATCTGCACTTAATAAGCTTAAGTTGACGACACGTACATCTGTACGTACACCTTCCACCTCTTGTACATACCATAATGGATAGGTATCGTTATCACCGTAGGTGAACAATATCGCATTCGGAGCACATGACTCTAAATAATCCTTAGCAAGATCACGAGCTGTTAACTTATGGGAACGATCGTGATCATCCCAATTTTCCTTAGCCAATAAAACGGGAGCTGCTAATAGACAAACTACCGTCGTCAAACTTGCAGCAGTCTTTGGATTCATTTTCTTACCCAAGAAATCTGCTATTGCAAATACACCCAAGCCAATCCATATCGCAAATGCGTAAAACGATCCTGCATACGCATAGTCACGTTCACGTGGTTGTAATGGACTTTGATTTAAATATAATACAATCGCCAATCCTGTAAAGAAAAAGAGCAGCCCGACGACACCCGCGTCTTTTTGCCTTTTCCCAAAGTGCCAGAATGCACCAATCAGTCCAATGATTAATGGTAAAAAGAAATATTTATTGTTTGATGGGTCTGTATTCAATGAATCAGGAAGTGCATCCTGTCCACCGACCAACATCTGATCTATAGGCTTAATACCCGAAATCCAATTTCCTTCTGTATAAGTACCGTGACCTTGTTGATCATTTTGACGACCAGCAAAATTCCATAGGAAATAACGTCCGTACATATGTCCAATCTGATAATTTAAGAAGAATTTTAGGTTATCACCAAAAGTTGGGGACTGTCCCTCTCCTAATCTTAAATAATCTTGATAATACCCTGGGTGTCCATCTCTATTACTATATACACGTGGGAATAGAACTTCTTTATCATACTGATAAGTAGACCCTGTCTGGATCTTCGTATACTTATCTTTATCTTTTCGGTATGAATAAGTGGGTTCTACACCTGTGATTTTAGAATCAAAGTTAGGCCCTTTAAATAAAGGTTCACTGGCATATTGTTCACGACCTAAATAACTTAAAAATGTAAAAGCATTTTCAGGATCACTATTATTTAAGGTTGGATTTGCTTTTGCACGAATCATAATCATGGCAAAAGAACTGTAACCAAAAATAATAAACGAGGCACTGATCAATACGATATTTAAAATCGGTTTCACTTTTTTGACTGAATACCAGATACCGTAAGCTAATAATGCCACTAATAAAACAACAAAAAATGTAAATCCCGTTCCAAATCCCAGTCCTAAGGTATTCACAAAGAATAAATCGAAATAAGCGGCAAACTTAACCGAATATTGAATGATACCCCATAAAATAACTGCCAGTACGACAACACCTAATAAGAAGGATTGAATTGCTCCTTTACTCGTAATTGTTTTGGCTCTTTTAAAGTAAATCACCAATGCAATTGCCGGTATAACCAGTAAGTTCAATAAGTGAACACCAATTGATAGACCCATCACATAAGCAATCAGAATCAACCAACGATCCGCTCCTGGCTCATCTGCATGATTTTCCCATTTCAAAATGCCCCAAAAAACAACTGCTGTACATAACGATGACATCGCATATACTTCGGATTCAACTGCCGAGAACCAAAATGTATCTGAAAAGGCATAAGCTAATGCTCCTACCAAACCCGATCCAAATATTTTGATCAGATCTACACTTGTATATTCTCCGTCTATAGATTTTGTGACCACTTTACGCGCTAATGCTGTAATGGTCCAAAACAAAAACAGAATAGTGATACCGCTACATACACCAGATCCCACATTCATCCAAAAAGCGATACGTGTTACATCTCCACCCGCAAGGTTTGAGAATATATTTTGAATCATCAAAAATAAGGGAGCACCTGGTTGGTGAACGACCTGCATTTTATATGCGGAGGCAATAAACTCGCCACAGTCCCACCAACTCGTTGACCTTTCAGCGGTTAACATATAAGTGACCGTAGCAATAATTGCACACGTCCACCCTAAAACATTGTTAATTTTAGTATAGTTCATAAATTATACTGTATAAAGATTATAATACGTTCCGAAAATAAGGATATTTAATAAGAAACGAATAAATTATATTTTTTTATCCAGTAAAAGTCAAATTTGTTACCGTGACATCTGTCTCAAAATTCGGCTTCAAATCCTTCTTGAAAATAAATTTTAAAATTATCAGCCTGAAAATCAATCAAAATGGATTTAATGATACTTTTTTATTTGCAGAAATGAAAAAGCACCGTATATTTGCATCATCAAAAGTGACCAACACGCTTCCATAGTGTTACTCTTTTGAGCATGTTTGCCCGATAGTATAAGGGTAGTACGACAGTTTTTGGTACTGTTTGTCTTGGTTCGAATCCAGGTCGGGCAACATTTAAAAAGGCTTACTTCGGTAAGCCTTTTTTCGTTTTAACACTTTTGCAAATTGATCCGCAAAAGCCCAACTTATTCACAAAACAATTCGCCATATATTCCGCATAAGTAACCGCTTTCATTACTTATCCTCCCTCCTATTTTAGGATCTTAAATTTATAGAGCAATTTGTATTCACATTGCTATTTTTATTTTATTTATGATGCGTTTATAAATATGGGTTCAAACTTATCGAAAGAAGTATATTTAAAGTGCTGCAACATATTGCCTGAGAGCATAGACTATCCATCATATAGCATGGCGATCGAACCCATACAGAACTTACGCTTCACAGACGGAACATGACTTCACTTTTTTATTAAAAAGATACTTCCAAATAATTATAAAAACTGAATAACCTCATGTGGATTATATCCAATATATAATGTACGGGGAGCGAAAATTTATATCCGTAAGATTTTGACGATTGAAACTAGGTGTCGGCACAACGCAATCAGTACGGAAGTGGGTCATATACTTTTTTATGCTCATAATGAGGCAGTATTTAAATTTTTGATATTTTTTTTCGATTGAGATTTTGAAATTAAAAACATTTATCTAACTTTGCACCATCGAAAGGATAAGGGCGGTTGCAATATCAAACAAATCTTTAAGATAGATTGCTCGATAGTATAAGGGTAGTACGACAGTTTTTGGTACTGTTTGTCTTGGTTCGAATCCAGGTCGAGCAACTTTAAAAAAGAAAAAAATGGATTGTTATCAAAAACAATCCTTTTTTTTTAAGTCATTAGAAAGTAATTGGCAACATACAAACAGAAAATTCTATTCTAATCCACTATATCAAAAATAAAAAACCATGCCTTTGCAATTCAACACGGTTAAGTTATTCGCCGGTTCTGGCACTACAGAATTAGCAGAAAAAATCGCTTCTTCCTATGGGAAACCTCTTGGAGATAAAACGTTAGCTCGTTTTAGCGATGGAGAAATCCAGCCTTTTTACAATGAGTCTGTTCGTGGTAGCGACGTATTTATCGTTCAATCGACCAATCAGCCAACAGATAATTTATTTGAATTATTGTTGATGATTGATGCTGCAAAGCGTGCTTCAGCACATTACATTACCGCAGTGGTTCCTTATTTTGGCTTCGCACGTCAAGACCGTAAAGATAAACCTCGTGTGGCTATCGGTGCTAAAATGATTGCGAATTTAATTACTGCTGCAGGTGCACACCGCATCATGACCATGGATCTACACGCTGCTCAAATCCAAGGCTTCTTCGATATCCCTGTTGATCACTTAGATGGTTCAATTATCTTTGTCCCTTACATCAAATCACTGAATCTTCCTAACTTGACGATTGCATCTCCAGACATGGGTGGTTCTTACCGCGCTCGTACATTTGCAAAATTCTTTAATGCAGAAGTGATCATCTGTGACAAACGTCGTAAACGTGCTAATGAAATTGAGTCGATGTCTATCATTGGCGATGTAACTGGTCAGGACGTAGTTTTGATCGATGACATTTGCGATACGGCTGGCACATTATCAAAAGCGGCGGCATTGATTATGGAAAGTGGAGCCAAATCTGTTAGAGCGGTTTGTACACATGCTGTATTATCAGGTAAAGCATACGAAACTATTGAAAATTCGGTATTATCAGAAATGATTGTTACAGATACGATTCAATTAGATCCAGAAAAAATGAAACTTTCCACTAAAATCAGAGTGTTATCTACTGCTGAATTATTTGGAAAAGCAATTAAAAATGTCAATCAACACGGTTCAATTTCTGATTTATTCGAGGTTGAATAATCATTCTGTTGACCATTAATGATATAATATGACCTTTCTCTTTTGCAGAGAAAGGTTTTTTTATTTATAATAATAGCTATCAACCTATTATTATAAATAAAAATACATATCTTTGCACCTCAAAATTTAATCAAATTAAAGATGAAATCAATTGCTATTAGCGGTTCTGTAAGACAGAACGTAGGGAAAAGAGATTCAAAAGAATTGCGTTACGTAGGTAATGTTCCTGCAGTTCTTTATGGTGGTTCTACACAAACACACCTTTCTGTATCCGCAGCTGATTTGAAAGCAGTTCTTTACACTCCAGAGGTTGTCTTCATTGACTTAAACCTTGATGGAAAAACTGTAAAAGCTATCGTTCAAGACGCTCAATTCCACCCATTAACTGACTTAGTTACTCATATTGACTTTTTAGAGTTAAATGACGAGAAAGAAGTTACAATAAATATTCCTGTAAAATTAACTGGAACTTCTCCAGGTGTTAAATTAGGGGGTAAATTAGTTCAAAAATTACGTAAATTACGTGTTAAAGCTTTACCTGGTGACTTACCTCAAGAAATTGAAGTTCCTATGGAATCTTTGGAAGTTGGTAAATCTTTCCGCGTTGCTCAAGTAGTTTTAGAAAACGCTAAAGTATTAAACAATTCTGACGATACTATCGTATCTGTTATTATGTCACGTGCTTTACGTCAAGCAGAACAAGAAGCTGCGAAAGCAACTAAAGGTGGTAAAAAATAATCTTTCCAGATTTATTAAACAGCTTTTAAAAGGCATCGATCATTCGATGCCTTTTTTGTTAAGAAAAGTTTAGCAAATTAATTATTAACACCTTCTTAACATTTGGTTCATGACGAATTAACAGTGTATCATTACTTTTGAAAACATCTTAAAGTCTCGACTTGTTTTATAAAAGTAATGAAAAAGCACATTTTTGGATATCCACAGCTCTTCTTATTCTCCATCCTTGTTTTGACTCAAAGCTGCGCTGATGCGGATCATGCCATCAAAATGAAAGGTTCAGACACCGAGGTCAATTTAGCTGTAAATCTTGCAGAGGAATTTTCAAAAGAGAATGCTGATTTTAGTATTGCCATCTCTGGAGGAGGCTCTGGTCTGGGCATCACTGCGCTACTCAACGGGCAAGCTGATATTGCAAACTCTTCTCGCCCTTTAACGGAAGACGAAATAAACCTATTTAAACAGAAGAACATTCCTTTGCGAACGGTTGTCTTTGCCGAGGATGCAACCGCATTTGTCGTCAATAAAGATAATCCCCTTGAAGCGATCAACTTAAAAGATTTAGCAGAAATTTTAGATGGAACACAAGATTCATGGTCAAAATTATCAAATAATAAATCGCCCATTACTATCTATGGTAGACAAAGTAGCTCTGGAACATACTCTTTTGTCAAGAAAAAATTAAAAATTACTTTTAGTCAGGCTGCTAAAGAAATGACGGGTAATTCCCAGATTTTGGAAAGTGTAAAATTGGATAAATCCGGTATCGGATATGTCGGTGCAGGTTATATCTCGCAAAATACCAATGTCCAACAAGGTATCAAGGTTTTAAAAATTATTGATAACACGAATACGGCAGTTTCTCCATTGGATCAAGAGGCTATTCGTCAAAATCGCTATTATTTCCAGCGTCCATTATTCCAATTTATTCCCGAAAAGTCTTGGAAAAAGGTAGAACCCTTTATTTCATTTGAAAAAAATGCTAAGGGCAAAAATCTAATCGAAGCATCAGGGTATTATGTTATTCACTAATATAGGTTATGAAGTATAAAAATAGAATTGTAATTGATCGTGTTGCACAATACACCTTCAAGCTGACAGGATATTTGGTATTGGCACTTCTGGGTGGAATCTTTGGGATGTTATTATATAACGCCATCTCCTTCTTTTTAGAGGTTAAACCCTTTGATTTTCTAACTGGCCGTGAATGGAATCCCACAGCTGCTACTCCGACCTACGGTATCTTACCCCTGATCGTCAGTACGACAATCGTTGCATTTGGTGCTATGGTAATTGCTATTCCTCTGGGTATTGGAACAGCAGCTTACATCTCAGAATATGCAAGTCCAAAGGTTAAAAACATATTAAAACCTTTAATCGAGATGTTGGCTGCCATACCATCTGTTGTCATCGGTTTTTTAGGCATTGTATTGGTGGGACCAAAAATCGCGGAACTTACGGATCTACCTAATGGGTTAAATGCTTTAAACGGTTCTTTATTACTTGCGATCATGGCATTGCCAACTATTATTACCATATCTGAAGATGCCATACATGCCATCCCCAAAACCTATCGTGAAGGGAGTTATGCTTTGGGTGCCAGTAAATGGGAAACGTTAATTAAAATCACGATTCCAGCTGCTGCTCCAGGTATAATTGCTGCAGTTATGTTGGGGCTGGGACGTGCGATCGGCGAAACGATGACCGTATTAATGGCAACGGGAAACGCGGCACTTTTTCCGCAAGACTTTTTTGACTCGGTCAAGACCATCACAGCAACTATTGCCATTGAAATGGGCGAAGTACCTTATCAGACGACACATTACTTTGCTTTATTTGCTATTGCGATCGTCTTATTCTTTATGACTTTAATTGCCAATTTGGTTGGTGAATATTTTATTAATCGTTTTAGAAAATATCATGCGGCTTAATTTTAAAAAAATAACTCCTGTTATTGAATGGGGATCACTACTGCTCTCAACGGGATTGGTATGCTTTTTCTTAATTGTCATCCTATACGAAATTTTCTCAAAGGGATGGTCTTCCTTGTCCTGGTCTTTCATCAGCGAATTACCTACAGACGGCATGACAAAGGGGGGCGTGCTCTCTCCGATTATCGGAACTGTTATTTTAACGTTAATCACAGCTCTATTTTCTATTCCATTTGGCGTTTGCTGCGCAATCTATTTAAATGAATATGCTAAGAATACTTGGTTGACGCGCACCATTAGAGCTTCAATCCGTAACCTATCGGGTGTTCCCTCTATTATTTATGGTTTATTTGGATTAGCATTATTTGTACAGGGCTTACACTTCGGAACATCGCTCCTATCTGCAGGATTGACGCTGGGTCTTCTATCATTACCCTATATCATCACGACAACAGAAGAAGCATTACTCCGTATTCCGGCCAGTATGCGCGAGGCTGCTCTCGCTGTAGGAGCGACAAAATTTGAATCCATTAAAGATGTTGTTTTACCTGCATCATTACCTGGTATATTGACTGGTGTTGTCTTGACATTATCTCGAGCTGCTGGAGAAACTGCTCCAATTTTATTTACAGGTGTTGCATTTTATATCACAGATGTTTCTGTCAATACCAGTCAAGAGTTTATGGCTTTACCATACCATCTTTACATGCTATCGACGCAACATCAATCTATTGAAGAAGTTCGTCCATTAGCGTATGGAACTGCACTCGTACTGATCATGGTGGTTTTCTTAATGAATTTAACCGCTTTCTACATTCGTTATAAATACAGAAAAAATGACCAATAATTTATATACCAAAGACCTGAATATCTGGTTTGGTTCTAAACATGTTTTAAAGGGAATTGATATTGAATTTCCTGAAAAAAAAGTCACTGCTTTAATTGGCCCTTCTGGATGCGGCAAAAGTACTTTGCTGCGATCGTTTAATCGTATGCACGACCTGGTGCCAGATGCCAGAATTGAAGGAATGGTAAGTATTGACGGTCAGAATATCTACCAAAAAGGGATATCTGTGACGGATATCCGCAAAAGAATCGGTATGGTTTTCCAAAAGGCAAATCCATTCCCAAAAAGTATACAGGAAAATATCGCCTACGGATTAAAGTTGAATAATTTGGATGCAAGCCCTGCTGTGATTCAAAAGGCTTTGGAGGAGGTATATCTTTGGGATGAAGTGAAAGATGATCTTAAGAAACCAGCAACCCGATTATCCGGCGGACAACAACAACGTTTATGTATCGCCCGTGCAGTTGCACTTCGACCTGATGTTATTTTAATGGATGAACCCTGCTCGGCTTTAGATCCGATTAGTACGTTGAAAATTGAAGAACTGATCCATCAGTTAAAGGATCAATATACCATTGTCATCGTTACTCATAATATGCAACAGGCACAGCGTGTCGCTGATAAAACGATCTTTATGTACCTGGGTGAAGTCAAAGAAGAGGGTGCTACGATCGATATCTTTAACAATCCGCAGCACGAGATCACGAAAAACTACATTAAAGGTCACTTTGGATAAGGAGTCAGCTAATCGTTGTTATTTTACCAGTTAAAGCATAGCATGTCTATTGTATTTGAAAAGGTTTCCTTACTTTTGCAGGCTAAGTATTAAACAATGAATTATCTTATCGTAGGATTAGGCAATATCGGAAGAGAATATGCCGACACGCGTCATAATATTGGTTTCATGGTTGCTGATCAACTGGTGAAAGAGGCCAATGCTTCTTTTTCAACGTTAAAACTGGCTGCCTACTCCGAGTTCAAGCAGCGTGGACATAACGTGTATGTGATCAAACCCACGACTTATATGAATTTAAGTGGTAAGGCCATGAATTATTACATGCAACTGCTAAAGGTACCTATCGAAAACACATTAGTGATTGTCGACGATCTGGCTATTCCATTTGGTTCATTACGGATTAAACCTAAAGGTTCAGCTGCGGGGCATAATGGATTAAAATCGATTGAAGCTTTGTGCGGAGGACAAGCTTATCCACGTCTTCGTTTTGGAATTGGTGATAATTATCCAAAAGGCAGGCAAATTGATTATGTCTTAGGTCCATTTGATCCTGAGGAACAGAAAGAACTTCCACGCCTGATCGACCACGCAGTAAAAATGATCCATAGTTTTGTCCATATCGGGATTGAGCTGACGATGACAAATTTAAATACAAAATAAAGAAGGAAGCCGTTAAACAGATTAACGGCTTCCTTCTTTATGAGGCCGCCATCCCAAAAAAGCGCAAACGTTTGATATCGAAAAGCGTCATTTTAAGTTAAAATGATTTTCTACCTTTAAAGGAACTAATATCAATCAAAAACCGAATAAAGCATGTTTTATATCAAAAAAACAAAGCAAAAATGTCTTTCCATTATAGCCATTTTATTGCTTTCGTATCAACTAGAAGCACAGGAATCACGCTTTGCGATCATACCCAAACCTAGCGAGATGATTGCACAAAATGGCGAGTTTTCTTTAAATCCCCAGACGCTGATCTACATAAATAAGGAAAATCGTTCTGAAATACAGGAATTTGTAAAATTAATTAAAACCGCAACAGGACTTGATCTTAAAATCGAACAAGAAAATGCCCGTAAAAAAGGAATTCACTTTGTTCTTGATCAGCAATTAAAAAACGTACCGCAAGAAGGGTACACATTGGATATTAAATCGGATAACATCATTGTTAAAGCTAGCTCTGCGACTGGTCTGTACTATGCGACACAAACGTTGAGGCAACTGTTACCTAGTACAATTGAAAAGCAAACTATCGTCCAGAATAGCAGATGGACTGTTCCAAATGCATCGATAACAGACGCTCCGAGATACCATTGGCGCGGATATATGCAGGATGCAAGCCGTACATTTTATAGTGTAGATGTGATCAAAAAATACTTGGATGTCATGGCGCTCTATAAAATGAATACTTTCCACTGGCACTTGACTGACGATCAAGGCTGGCGCATTGAAATCAAAAAGTATCCCAAATTAACATCCGAGAAAGCGACTGTTTTCCACCACACCACCCATCAACCTGCCGAACGCAGCGGATTCTACACGCAGGAACAAATTAAAGAGGTAGTTGCTTATGCCAAAGCACGCCACATCACGATTGTCCCTGAAATTGATGTACCCGGACACTCTTGGCCTACTATTTTGGTATATCCGGAATTGGGAGTTAATCAGAACAGTTACCCTAATCATGTGTTTCCATTTGTTTCTTCATGGGGATATTGGGGCAATCAATTTACTCCCAACACATTAGATCCCACTAAAGAAATTGTTTACCAATTTCTTGACGATGTGTTTACTGAGGTTGTAGGACTATTTCCTGGACAATATATTCACTTTGGTGGTGATGAAGTTCGCCACGATCTGTGGGAAAAGGAACCTCATGTCACGGATTTCATGAAAAAAAATAATCTTAAAACAGTTACCGAATTACAGAGTTATTTTGTCAAGCGTGTATCTCATATCATCAGCAGCAAAGGCCGAAAACCAATGGGATGGAATGATATTCTGGTGGATGCTAAAAATCTACCGAAAGAAACTGCTATCATGAGTTGGTTAGGTGCGGATGCTATTAAGCAAGCTGTGAAAAATGGATTTGAAAGCGTGGCAACTCCTACTGCACCTATGTATTTTGATATCACACAAGCTGACCGGGATGATGGGACGATGAGCGATCTAGCTTATGGCAATATCAATACCATAGCACGTGTTTATCAATATGACCCCAGTCAGGGTCTCAGTCCAGAAGAGGAAAAGCTGATTTTAGGTGTTCAAGCAAATCAATGGACAGCTCTTCCACAAGAGGTGAAGGATATGAATGTACAAAATTTCCCTCGGTTACTTGCTGTTGCTGAAACAGGATGGACAGCTCAAAGTAAAAAAGACTTTAGTGATTTTTCTCTTCGTTTGGATCAACATTATGATCGATTGGATGAATTGAAAGTTGATTATTATAAAAGCGGGGGATATACTGTAGCAAAATGGAGTCCCGCTACAGTTACTGAGCAGTTTAAAGAAATGACAATTGATGTTACTAAAAAGGTGTATACTACAGGCCGCGTGCAAGCTGGTTTCTTTTTTACAGGTGGAAAAAACTTTTTAGAGATCGATGGTGTCGAACTATTGGAGAATGGAAAAGTCATCGCCGTAGATGATCACCATGCATTAGCTGATAAATTTAGAGGTACCAATAAAATCAAGCCTTTTTTCTACAATTTTGAAGTTAAACAATACCATCCAAATGCAACATATACAATTAGGGCTCTAGTCAGAAGTGTTGGCGGTACGGATTCAAATGGAAATTTTACATTCAATCTGAGTCCCTATCAACCCTTTACCGTATCTGAACCAAGATAAAAGTCTGAAAAAAACTAAAAAAGCTCTAAAATTAAAAATTTTAGAGCTTTTTTAGTTTTTTTTATCTTATGATGAAGGCCATTCTATTTTTTAATACCAATAATAGTGATCTCATCCATTTGAGATTCAGGTATAGTTTTTACCGAATCGTGGTTATTTTTCACTTTAATGCTGACTCCCTTAATTGTTTTTCCGTTATCACTTTTTAATGTAGTCGAATTTCCGGAGGTTTCCTTTTTTGTTGTTACGATGATGACGCCATTTTCTGCTTTGGCTCCATAAAGCGCAGTTGCAGAAGCATCTTTTAAAACTTCTATACTTTCGATATGATCAGGTTGAATTGAACTTATTTCACCCTCATAGATTTTTCCATCAACTAGATATAAGGGGTCATTAGCCAATCTATCTCTTTTATGAATAGTAATCCTTGGTGAAGTGGTGCTCACGAAAGTTGCAGAAGTTCTTTGCTTAATTTCAATTCCGTCATTTTTATTCTTCAAACTACTAGTAGATTCTGAGACTGTTGGTGCTGAAGATTTATCCACAGAAGAGTTGGTCTCCAATTCAATCACACCATCCTTTCCTCTTTCCCCATATTTAGATGTCGCACCACTCCCTTGGAGTACAGTCATTTGCTTAATCTCATAGGGATCTAAACCATTAAGATCATCAAGCTGAGTTTCCTTTCCATCTACAAAAAACAACATTCCCTTCGGTAAGGTTTTATTACCGAATAGCCGTATGGTTTTGGCACCAGTTCCTTCAGTTGTTTTAAAAGAAGCATCTACTATTGCACTTCCTCTGATAACAGTATCGGTGTTTACCTTAAAACCGATTACTTTTCCTTTTAATGTATCTGGCTTGGTATCGATTTCTTTCTCTATCGTATCAACAGGTTTTTGAACCTCTGATACGACAGGTGCTAAAGTCATTTCCTTAGCCGCATCTACCGCTTCTGTAATCTTCGCTTCAGCTTTATTTAAAGTAAATGCTGCAGCAGTTAATACAAATACAGGAAGCATAAAAGCATATTTGCTCATTTGTATTTTTGCTGATCGTTTTTTATTCATCATCATAATCCTTCTTTTTAAGGCTTTAAAACTAAATTGATTCCCTAATGTAGCAGCACCCCCACTACTGTTGACACGCAACAGGCTGTATTGATATGCTTGTTTATCGACTCCATGGTTAAGTACTTGTTGGTCTGTCAAAAATTCTAAATTTTCACGTATCCCTCTCCGCATCAACCAGACTAAAGGATTGAACCAGCTACTGATTAAAGTAAATTCGCTGATCAAAATATCAATAGAGTGCAGACCTTTAACATGGATATCTTCGTGTTTAAAAATATCCAATAATTCAGGTTCGTCATGATGGTCTCGATTGACATAGATTTTATTCAGAAATGAAAAAGGAACAATAGGTATAAAAACATTTCTAAAAAGATAAGATTGCCATTGTGCAGGTTCCGAATAGATATGAATGCGCAACAAACTGATCATCTGGATCAAAAACCGTATAAATAAAACAGCAATACCTATACCCAATATGATAATCAATATGTTATTTAAAGTGAAAAATGATTGCTCAACATCTTGATCCAAAAACATAGACCAATCCATCGCGATCTCCCCAACGGATGGAATGGGTTTACTAAACCAAGATTGTATGTCAAGAAACGGATATACAAATGAAAAGACAATACCTGTCAACAAGTACACCCGATTGAGCATATAAAATGTTAGGTTTTTTAATAAAAATGCATAACCTAAGTAGACAACAGTAAGTAATACATTAATTTGAATAGCATAATTTAGGATATTTTCCATACTTATTCGCTTTTGTTATCTTTAATCATCTGCATGATTTCTTCCAATTCAGATGCAGAAAGTTTTTCTTCTTTCACAAAGAATGACACCATCTCTTTGTATGAATTCTTGAAATAATCTCCAACAAAGGAGTGCATAAATTTTTCCTTGTAATCCTCTTCAGATATAAGGGGCTCATATCGATTGGCATTTGCATATTTAACAGATTTGACGAATCCCTTTTTTTCTAAATTTTTAACTGTAGAAGCCAATGTGGTGTAAGGCATTTTCTCTCCTTTAATATGATCTAAAATCTCCTTCACGAAACATGCCTTAAGATTCCAAATTGCTTGCATCGCTTGTTCTTCTTGTGCTGTTAACTTTTCCATATCTGATTATTAAACTACTAATTATACACAAGTCTACGAATAAATCGTAACAAACAAAAGAAATATTTTATTTTTTTCTTTCGATAGTCACATACAGCCACTTGTCCCCTATAAAAGTAAAACAAAAAATGCTTGCAAGTTTTCAGCTTACAGGGCTGTCCTATACCCTATTTGTGCCAGCAAGATTTAGGCGTACTGCAGTGTAATCATCCGACAACAAAAGAAGGATATGACATAAACTTTTGCCAGATTTAATGTGCATAAAAGATACATTTGTGAATAATAAACCCTTTATAAAGCTCTTCGCTATTGTGACAATGTTGTTAATCCATGAAATCGCATCTATTTTTTTATAGATTTGGAGCAATACATGACATCACAATAAGGCTATATGGATTTCGATTTTAGACTAAAAGTATTTTATGTTGCAGCTCATACACTCAACTTCACCAAAGCGGCATCGGAACTGTTCATTTCTCAGCCTGCAGTGAGTAAAAATATTCAAGAAATTGAAAATTCAATAGGTACTGCCCTATTTGAAAGGTTAGGAAATCGGCTAGCACTTACCCCTGCTGGAAAAATCCTCTATCATCATGCACAAATTATTTTGGAGCAATATAATCTGGCTACATATCAAATCAACGAAATCATTGGAAAGGAAAATGGAAATCTTTTACTCGGCATAAGTACGACTATATCCCAGTATGTCATACCTAAAATGCTAGTAGCATTTAATCAGCATTTTCCACAAAATGAAATTAAGGTGATCCAAGCAAATTCAAAACGTGTTGAACAGTTGCTGATAAAAAATGAGATTCATCTAGGTATTACAGAAGGATTGCCCGATAATAGATCGTTAAAATTTATTCCTTATATCAAAGATGAAATTGTTTTGGTCACCAGATGCAATAATATGATATGCAATGAGGATAAATATGCGCTTAACGATATCTACAAACTAGCTCTCGTCTTTAGAGAGGCAGGTTCTGGTACCCGCGATATTATTGATCGGAAATTAAAAGAAGCAGGAGTTTCTATACAACACCTTCATACAGAAATTACGTTATCTTCTTCTGAAAGTATAAAGCGTTATCTCAAATATAGCCATGCTGCAGCATTTTTATCCATTCATGCTATCCAAGAAGAACTTAAAAATGGTGAACTCAAAATTATAGAATTTGATAATTTCAGTATAGAACGTTATTTCTATATCACACATCTTGTCGGCGGCTTAACCGGTCTACCTATTAAATTTATGAACTTTATACAGCAGCATAAAGGTAAAATCTACTCATAACCATATGTTATGAGTAATAATAATTTTGAATTATAGTGTTGCTTTCGATTCAGCTACTTTTGTTTTAAACCCAAGTATGAATGGAAGAGGAAATAAAAAAAATTAGGAGAAGTAGTAGTACCATTATGGTGATCACGAGTATATTAGTATGCTTTATCATTTTATTTGCTTACATGACAAATGCTCTGCCTGATAAGTCTTCTCCCAAAGAGCATAAAAGTGAAGAAATGATCACACATGTGGATCAATTAAAACGAAGTCCCTATGAGCAAACTGACGAAGATAAGATGGCAAGTTATGGGGAAAAATTGATTCGGGAGACTTACAATTATTTTTATCAGAACAATGGAACAAAAATCGGTAATCATTTAGCTTGTACCAATTGTCATCTCAATGGTGGCACAAAATCATTTGCTGCACCTTACGTTGGTCTAACGGGTGTTTTCCCTATTTACATCGGAAGAGAAGATAAAATAGAATCGTTAGAAGAACGTATCAATGGTTGTTTTGAACGCAGTATGAATGGTCATGCTATTGATGTCAACAGTACTGAAATGAGATCCATAATTACTTATATCAAATATATCAGCAAAAATGTACCTATTGGAAAAAGAATTGCTGGTCAGGGATTTGTGAAAGTCACCATTCCAGAACGGGCCGCCAATCAAAAAAATGGTGCTGCCGTATTTCAACAACAGTGTCAAAGTTGTCATGGTGCAAATGGGGAAGGTCAAAAACTTACAGATAGTAGGGGTTATCAATATCCACCATTATGGGGTGATGATTCCTACAACGATGGTGCAGGAATGGCACGCGTGTTGACGGCAATGAAATTTATTAAAGGGAATATGCCTTTAGGTGCTACACATGACAATCCCATCTTAACAGATGAGGAGGCATATGATGTAGCAGCATATATCAATTCTTTTTCGAGACCTATCAAAGCAAATAAAGAAAAAGACTATCCCAATTTAGCTAAGAAACCAAAGGACTCTCCTTACCCACCCTACAACGATAAAATTAGTGCAATACAACATAAATTTGGACCTTTTAATTTTTAAAAAATGAATAAAACGATGATGATCATGATCATTTCTCTACTAAGTGTAGGGAAATTATCCGCTCAGACCCAAGAGGAATTGACTAAAAATGCTTCATTTCAGGGAGCTATTGCCGAAAAGAAAGCTTATCATACGATCTATCAATTGGATAGTAACGATCCTAAAACGATTGAAAAAGCGATTCGAAATATCAATAATGTATTAGATGATCCAAGATTAAAGGGACAATTAACAGTAGAGCTCATTACTTTTTCTGGAGGAACGGAGGCTTTTCTAAAAAGCACGTCTAAATATGAGGAACAATTCAAAAAGCTAATTGCCCGAGGTGTTATTGTAGCACAATGTACCAATTCGCTAAAGGAAAGAAACCTCACGAAAGAACAGCTTTTTGACTTTATCGGTTATGTACCGAGTGGCAACGGTGAATTGATCATCAGAGCTCATCAAGGATGGAATATTGTTAAACCATAATTAAGGACAACACATGAAAATATTCTTTCAAACACTTCTTGCTTTTCTGCTAGGAACAGCATTTACATATGCCCAAGATTACCAATTTCATCCCCCATGGAATACACCACCTGAATCTGCAGTAAATTTTACGATTCCAGGTATTGATAATATTCCTGATCTATACGGTGAGATCGAAAACCCACAATTGGTTATTTTCTTTGCAGGAAATCAGTTTATGGTTATTGACGATCTCATCAAAACGTTTAAAAAGGAATACCCACAGTATGAACGTATTTTTGTAGAAACACTTCCTCCTGGAATTTTAGCTAAACAAATACAGGGTGGATCTTTGACGATTGGTAATCTGAAGATCACCCATACACCTGATATCTATACGGCTGGTCAAAGAAGGATCACCGAAATGGCAGACTACTTCGATCACACAATTGCATATGCGACGAATAAACTGACCCTTATGGTTCCTAAAGGAAATCCAAAAAACATCAAGTCTTTAACAGATCTGAAACGCAAAGATGTTCGCATCAGTATGCCAAATCCAGCATGGGAAGGGGTTGGAGAACAAATAAAAACGGCTTATCGGAAAGCAGGCGGAGAAGAACTCATTCATGCTGTTATGGAAGAAAAAGTAGCCGATAAATCAACTTACCTCACTAAAATTCATCATCGGGAAAGTCCTTTGAGAATACTAGAGGGACAAGCTGATGTGGCTCCGGTATGGTATTCTGAAGCCTACTTTCAAAAGATAAAAAATCATCCAATTGAAAGTATTGCTATTCCAGATCATGAAAATATATCGGCAAAATACATGGCTGGTAAATTAAAAAAATCAAAAAATAAGCAGGCCGCAACTGATTTTATGACTTATCTACAGTCATCATCGGCTAAAAATATCTATAAAAAATATGGTTTTCAAGTTGATTAAAAACTAAGCTTTTTTAAAATCAATTTTACTGTAAAAGAATAACATATGGATCCTTACTATGGAGCGGAAAACGATCAATCTCCGATCGTGTAGATCTCTTATATTATACTTAAAAAATTATATTTTTAACTTTTTTATCCATCTAAAACTTTTGGATAACCAAATGGCAGTTATGAGTAAAAACTGCCATTTGTAATTAAAATTAAAGTCAAAAACAAGCGGATTATGGCATTATTATTACGAAAATCTAGTATATTAGCTATCAATTTTATTACATTTGCATAAACACATGATAACATAAGAAGCTTATGTCTGAAACAGCATCTATTATTTTAAATGGTTCGTCATACGAATTTCCAGTTGTTACTGGTACAGAAAACGAAAAAGCAGTTGACATCTCTAAATTGAGAGATCAATCTGGATATATTACTTTAGATCCAGGTTTTAAAAACACAGGAGCAGCAAAAAGTGCCATTACTTTCCTAGACGGTGAAACCGGTATTTTGAGATACCGCGGATATCCTATTGAACAATTAGCTGAAAAATCGACTTTCTTAGAAGTTGCTTATCTATTGATATACGGAGATCTTCCTACAAAAGCCGTTTTAGAACAATTCCGCACGGACATCAAATCACAAATGATGATCCATGAAGACATGAAGAACTTCTTTGCAGGTTTTCCTTCAAAATCTCATCCAATGGGACAATTATCATGTCTAGTTGGTGCTTTATCGGCATTCTATCCAGAATCTTTAGATCCTAACCCTACACCAGAAGAAGAAGATAAAACAATCATCAATTTATTGGCAAAAATGCCGACTATTGTTTCTTGGATTCAAAAGAAATCTTTAGGTCATCCTGTTGTCTATCCTAAAACTAATTTAGGCTATATCGACAATTTCTTAAATATGATTTTTGGAGAAGTCAATCAAGAAAAGACTTTTGATCCTGTTGTCATTGATGCCATGCATAAATTGTTGATTTTACATGCTGACCACGAACAAAACTGTTCGACTTCTACGGTACGTATCGTAGGTTCTTCAAATGCAAATTTATACGCATCGGTATCTGCCGGTATCAATGCGCTTTGGGGTCCATTACACGGTGGTGCTAATCAAGCTGTCATTGAAATGCTGGAAGCAATCAAAAATGATGGTGGTGATGCAGAAAAATATTTAGCAAAAGCAAAAGATAAAAATGATCCTTTCCGTTTAATGGGATTTGGTCACCGCGTTTACAAAAATTTCGATCCACGTGCTAAAATTATTAAAAAAGCATGTGATGATATTCTAGAAAAATTAGGAGTAAATGATCCTGTTTTAGATATCGCTAAAAAATTGGAAGAAGCTGCATTAAACGATCAATACTTTATTGACAGAAAATTATATCCAAACGTCGATTTCTATTCAGGAATTATTTATCGCGCACTAGGATTTAATTCGGAAATGTTTACCGTATTATTTGCATTAGGTCGTCTTCCGGGATGGATCGCACAATGGAAAGAAATGCGTGAAAACAAAGAGCCGATCGGTCGTCCAAGACAAGTTTACACTGGACAAACAGAACGTAATTATGTTGAAATTACACAACGTTAATCGTTAAAATATTTCTATAAAAAAGCATCTTTTAAGATGCTTTTTTTGTTTCTAAAAACAAATGTCTATTAAACCAGTATATAATTTGTTTTTCCTGCTCTTAATTCATACCTTTTACTTAAATTTGCCTACTAGAATTTCACTTATTCATAATCATTACAAATAAGACTTGTTAGATTTATTTATCCATATCCTTGTTCCTGTCGCTATATTCATGTTTATAGCGATCTTCACGTTGTTTGCAGTATATGCTGAACGTAAAATAGCTGGGTTTGTTCAAGACAGACTTGGTCCTATGGAAACTGGAAAATATGGTTCTCTCCAAACCATTGCTGATATCTTAAAACTGCTACAAAAGGAATTAATCACTCCACTCTTAGCTGATAAAATTTTATTCCGTCTGGCTCCGATCATTATTTTCGTGGCCGTTTTCACGGGGTTTTCTGTTATGCCCTGGTCACAAGATTTTATTCCCGTCAATACACATACGGGTTTATTCCTTATTATGGCCATTGTATCCATTGATGCAATCGGGATTTTAATGGCAGGCTGGGGTTCCAACAATAAATTTTCATTACTGGGTTCGATGCGTGCCATTGCACAGATGGTCTCCTATGAAATCCCTGTTGGCTTATCATTGATCGCTGCGGTCATGCTGACACAAACATTAAACTTAAATGATATTGCAACCAATCAAGGCGTACTGGCAACAGAAGAAATCAAATTTTTAGGTATCTGGTCGATCAAAAATGTTGGTGGAATATTCGCCTGGAATATCTTTCAGGCTCCACATATGATCGTCACCTATATCATCTTTTTTATCGCGACATTGGCAGAATGTAACCGTGCCCCATTTGATATACCCGAAGCAGAATCAGAATTAGTAGGTGGTTTTCATACCGAATATGGAGGGATACAATTTGCATTCTTATTTTTAGCTGAATATGCGATGATGTTTTTAGTGTCTATGTTGGGAGTGGTCATCTTCTTAGGGGCTTGGAACACTCCTTTACCTAATATTGGCGCATTGAAGCTTGCCGATTGGACAACAGGCTTTGCTTGGGGAATATTTTGGACATTTTCAAAATCGCTTTTTTTAGTTGGTGTGCAGATGTGGATCCGCTGGACATTGCCTCGTTTACGTGCAGACCAATTGATGAATTTATGCTGGAAAGTATTAACACCACTAGCATTTCTATGTATGGCAATCTCTGCAATCTGGAGAATTTTAGTAATTGTTTAATTTGGTTAAATTGATATGATATTCAAAACTGCTTTTCATGCATTAACGACTGCTTTCAAAGGATTATCTCTGACAGTAAAGCATCTATTTGGTGCTCGTAAGGCGCGTCAAGAACTGGATATTACAAAAGATAATTATTTTGACAAGCAGGACGGTATTGCGACAGTTCAATATCCCAAAGTCAAAATGCCCATCCCTGAAGTTGCACGCTATCAACTTGAGGTTGAAATTGACGATTGTATCGTCTGTGATTTATGTGCCAAAGCGTGTCCTGTCGACTGTATTGCAATTGAGGCCATCAAATCGCCAGAAGCGATAGGAAAAACTTCTGATGGCAGTGTCAAACGATTATATCCAGCAAAGTTTGATATTGACATGGCTAAATGCATGTACTGTGGATTGTGTACCGTGGTCTGTCCAACAGAATGTATTGTTATGACCAATCAATATGATCGTAGTTCAACCAAACTGACCGATTTAATTTATGGATTTTCGGACATGACAGATGATCAGGTAGCGCAAAGAAAATCGGAATGGACTAAATTTCAAGCTGAAAAGGAGGCGGCAAAAGCAAAATAATGAATATAGAACTTTTTTTATTTTACGCTTTCGCAACCCTAGCTATCGGTTCAGCTATATTGGTGGTGAGTTTAAAAAATATAGCACGGGCCCTATTTTTATTTTTTGTAGTATTATTCGCTATGGCGGGCCTCTATTTATTTGCATTAGCCGATTTTGTCGCGATCACACAGATCATGGTCTATGTCGGTGGTGTACTTATTTTGTTATTATTCGCCTTTATGCTTTCGAATAAAGAATTGCTCAACGATCTACAACAGACTACGGGATCTTTGTTTTCGCTCCCTACATGGAAAGTACTTCCTTTGATCTTGGCATTTTTAGGAATGATGATTTTCGGTATTATAGAATGGCAACAGACCCCTGCGGTGTGGATGACTACAGCTATCGAAAATAATACCGTTATCAAAAGCACAGATAATAATATCCATCAACTGGGTATTAAATTTATGACTCAATATGTGTTGCCTTTTGAAGTGATATCCATCTTTTTGATGATGGCTTTAATAGGTGCATCGCATTTATCACGAAAGGATTTACAGAAATGATCACCTTAACACACTTTTTAGTTGTTTCAGCTTGTATCTTTTGTATCGGCCTATATGCTGTATTAGCAAAAAAGAATGCGATTATGATTTTGGTGGGTATTGAATTGATGATCAATGCTGCTATTCTCAATTTTGTTGCTTTTGGTAAGTATGACAAGATCAATTATAGTGGGCAGATATTTGCCTTATTTGCAATTGTATTAGCTGCAGCTGCGGTTGCAGTTGGGTTAGCTATTATTCTCAACGTATACCGCTACTACAAAACCGTTAATCCGGATCAAATTCGGGAATTAAAAGATTAGCATTGGACTTTTTATTAAACATATCGCCTATTTGTACTGCACTTTTAACTGTGGTCATCCCTTTATTGGCTTTTCTATATCAAGCTATTGTTGGTAAAAAAGACCAATCAGGTCTCGTTGGGACGTTAGCGATTATATGCAGTTTTGTCTTGAGCTTACTGACATTTCTTGATGTATGGAATGCCATGCCTCTATCCTCTGAAATCACCTGGTTTAAAATAGGCAACACGACATTTACGGTTGGTATATTGCTGAATAACCTCAGTTCGCTGATGCTGCTTCTGGTTTCTACCATAGCAGTTCCTGTTCATATTTATTCGAAATCCTACATGCACGGCGATGCTGGAATACACCGTTATTGGATGTATCTCAGTTTATTCTGTTTCGCAATGCTCGGACTTGTCATCATGAACAACTTACTGCTCATGTACGTATTTTGGGAACTTGTTGGCTTTGCATCCTATTTATTGATTGGATTCTGGTATACCAAGGATGCTGCTGTACAAGCCAATAAAAAAGCTTTTTTAGTCAACAGAATCGGTGATTTGGGATTTTTAATTGGTATAGCCATTGTCTACTCGCAATTTGGCACTTTAAATCTCGTCACATTATTTGGAAACGATGGTTTGATTGCGAACACAACTATTGAAAATGGACTCTGGATATCACCATACAACAGTATGGATGCGATCTGGTTAACGGTAACTGGAATTTCGTTTTTCTTAGGGGCCATGGCAAAATCAGCGCAGTTTCCACTACATGTCTGGTTACCTGATGCCATGGAAGGCCCTACCTCCGTTTCTTCATTAATACATGCTGCGACCATGGTTGCCGCGGGAGTATTTTTAATGAGTACCTTATTTCCGCTTTTTAATGATACTGTACTTTTGATCATGGTCATCATTGGTACGATAACGGCTACTACTGCAGCGTACTTTGCGTTAGCGCAGTATGATATCAAAAAGATGTTAGCCTTTTCTACGATTTCACAACTGGGCTATATGATGGTGGGTATCGGTATCGGTACTTGGGATGCAGCGATGTTTCACTTATTGACTCATGCCTTTTTCAAGTGTTTACTGTTTCTATGTGCTGGAGCTGTCATCCATGAGATGGCACATCTTAAAGTACATCATAAACTTGATTTTGACCCTCAAGATCTGCGTAACATGGGGGGACTACGTCAATATATGCCTCAAACATTTATTTTAATGACCGTTGCTTCATTAGCACTCGCAGGATTTCCCCTGACTTCAGGCTATCTATCTAAGGACAGTATTATTATTTCTGCATTTGAATGGGCAGCAGCAAAAGGTCCCATCTTTCAGATCGTGCCGACAATTTTGATTATCGTCAGCATCATGACTGCATTTTATATTGGACGTCTCATTTTTAAAGCCTTCTTTTCGGAGTTACGCATTAAAAATTTATTGGGGTCATCAGTTCATTTGAATGACTCTCCTAAATTGATGCTCTGGCCCATGTACTTCTTAGGAATTTGCTGTTTCTTTCCCCTATTTTCCATAAACCCCATTTCCTACCATGATGCATGGGTCATGGATGGATTGCTTGTACAGTATCCCTATGAAACTAATCATACCGCACATCTTATTATTCCAATAATCTTAACTGCTGGTGCACTATCGGTATGGGTATTGGGATGGAGATGGTATGCTCAAGGACAATATCCACTGCATGCCAATAGCCTTGCCAATCGAATATCTTTCAATCAGGGTTATCTCAATCTTTTTAATGAGAAAGTTATAGTCAACGGTGTGTTGAATTTAAGTAAATTTTCTTATTGGATAGATCGCCATATTGTTGATGGTTTCATCCATATATTTACAAAATTAATCCAGCAAATAGCCCTTTTGAGTCATTGGTTGGATAAAAACATTGTTGATGGCCTTGTTAATGCTTTTGGGAAAATTGCACTTACATTAGGAAATTTTGCACGGTCAGCACAGAATGGAAAACTACAGACCTATTTATATTCTGTTTTTTTACTTGTTATAGTTGGTTTAGTTTATCTTTTATTACGTTAGAAAATGCCTACACTATCCTTATTAATCTTTTTACCTCTTCTAGCCACAGCGATCATACTTGCGCTTCCTAGTCGATTCAAAGATGTTTATAAATACATTGCCCTTGCTATAACTGCTGTACAGCTTGTTCTGGCGGGAATGGCTTATTTCTCCTTTAACCCCACTTCCACCGGTATCAATACATTAGCAGGGTATCAATTGGTCGAACAGCTACCTTGGATCCGACTGGATTTGGGCACTATTGGAAAATTAGAAATTGATTACTTATTGGGTGTAGATGGTATATCGATGCCCTTATTGGTATTAAGTACATTTGTGATGTTAATGGCTATCGGTGCTTCTTGGAATATGAAGAAAAGCCTGAAGGGGTACTTTGCCTTATTGATGTTATTGAATATGGCGGTGATCGGTATCTTTTGTGCTTTGGATTTCTTCTTATTTTACCTCTTTTATGAAGTGATGCTACTGCCCCTGTATTTCTTGATTGGTATATGGGGTGGAGAACGACGAGAGTATGCTGCGATGAAATTCTTCATCTACACCTTATTTGGTTCTGTATTTATGCTGTTGGTTATTGTTGGTCTTTATTTTTCTGTCATTAATCCAGTAACAGGTGCTCATACCTTTAGTATGATCCATATGATGAATCCAGATAACTATGTGGATGGTTCTATATTTGCGCTTGATGGTTATCAAGAAATATTTGGTATATCTGCCCGCTTAATTGGTTTTATCGTACTTTTCTTTGCTTTTGCCATTAAAGTCCCCATTGTTCCGCTACATACTTGGTTGCCTGATGCCCACGTGGAAGCTCCAACACCAGTATCGATCATATTAGCCGGTATATTATTAAAAATTGGTGGATACGGTATCATACGCGTTTGCTTTAGCATCTTCCCTGATGCTGCAGCACAAAGTAACTGGTGGCTAGGTCTCATTGGTGTCATTTCTATTTTATATGGGGCTTTTAACGCTTTGGCTCAAAAAGATTTAAAACGTCTGATTGCCTATTCTTCCGTATCACATATGGGCTTTGTGTTGCTTGGCTTAGCATCATTTACTACAGAAGGTATCTCTGGAGCAATGTTCCAAATGATTAGCCATGGCTTTCTATCTGCTGCTTTATTCTTTTTAGTCGGTGTGATTTATGATCGTGTGCATGATCGATACATTCCACATTTTAGAGGTTTAGCTACCATTATGCCCAAGTACACAGCCTATGTTGCGATCGCATTTTTTGCTTCACTAGGTCTACCTGGATTCTCGGCATTTATAGCAGAGGCATTTGTTATTATTGGTACATTTAATTCTGCAAGTCTCGGTACTGGTCTTCCGAGATGGATGGCTATAGCGGGTTCTGTTGGTATACTGATGAGTGCTGCCTATCTATTATGGACTCTGCAACGTATGTTTTTTGGACAAACAAGGTTGAAAGGCGGCGACTCTTGGAATACGGCTCTGGTGGACTTAACTGGACGAGAGCAACTCATCCTGTTCCCTACATTAGCACTTGCGTTGATTTTGGGGATATGCCCATTTATTGTATTTGATCAAATGAACGCCTCGGTTATCAATTTGGTTGCATTTATTCAACAGTATAACTAAGAACATGTCAGCATTTGCTTCATCAATTTCATCAATCTTAGATCATATCATTGCAAGTATTCCCCTTTTCAAGCCGGAGCTTACTTTAATGATTGCTTTTGTATGCAGTATCATTTGCAGTTTGTTTGTAGACAAAATATGGAAATTCAGTTCCTTTATCATTACTGTAGCAGGTTTACTCATTAGTTTATTTTTCCTTTTGGATCAGCATCAGTTATTCATTGGTCAATCTGGATTTTTTGAAATGATCAAAATTGATCAATTATCCATTCTATCTCGCATCATCATATCGGTATCGACATTATTCATATCGGTTTTCATACAGCAGCGTTTTTCAAACCAAATTCGCCCAATTGGAGATTTGTATGCGGTCTTGATCACTGCAACCTTGGGACTGCATCTATTGACTCTAAGCAGCAATTGGCTGTTGATCTTTATTGCTATAGAAACTGTATCCATCAGTTCGTACGTGATGGTAGGATACTTTTCCAAAACGAAGTTTGAGGCTGAGGCTGCAATGAAATATGTCCTCTTCGGTTCCATCTGTGCTGCAGTGATGTTATATGGATTATCGCTGATATACGGTTTCACGGGAAACTTAAATTTTGACTCGGCACAACATATACAAGGACTTATTGAAGCTCCTAAAATCATGTGCAGCATCGCATTTCTATTTCTGCTTACTGGCATTGGTTTTAAGTTGAGTTTCGCTCCTTTTCATGTATGGAGTCCCGATGTATATCAAGGCGCTCCGACTCCGATCACTGCTTATTTATCAACTGTTCCTAAAATCGGCGCCCTCGTTCTTTTATCACGTTTATTGGCAAGTTGGACCGCTAGTCCTTTCTATTATTCCGAGTTTCTAACCACGATCATTATCATCATTGCTATCGCCACGATGCTGATCGGAAATTTAGCTGCCTTAAAACAAAAAGATGTGAAAAGAATGATGGCTTATTCTTCTATTGGCCATACGGGTATCTTGTTGATGGTAGCTCTCGTCTATGTCCAGCATGATATCGCTGTCCTATTATTCTATATCACGATTTATGCTTTGATGAATATTGCTGTTTTCATATTGATTGATCAATTGGAAAATGGGATTGGCAACACTAAAATTGAATCCTATACCGGTTTGGGCAAAAAATATCCTCTTCTATTCGTATGCTTCTCAATCCTCTTGATTTCTTTGATCGGATTGCCTCCTACTGCTGGTTTTATCGGTAAACTTCTGGTATTCTCCAAGGTCTTCGAACAATATCAAGTTGTAAATGAAGTGTCCTTACTCATCTTACTTATCGTAGGTGCACTAACATCGGTGATCTCTTTATTCTATTATTTTAAAATTCCTTTACAAGCATTTTTAAGAGAAAATCAAGCAGTTACAGATTTACCCAAATTCAATATCTTTTTAATCTCTATAGCTGTTTCCATTACTATTGTAGTCGTGATTCTGGGTATTTATCCCAGTTTACTATTGAATTTCATAAATTAAGTTACCTATTTCATTTATCATGATATTTCAATTATAAAATAATTTGGAATCAGACAAAAGCGCGTGACGATTGCAAATCCATCATGAAGACCGTCTAAAAGAGATTCTGATGAATAAATTTGTTTTTATATATGACGCAATTAAGATTGTAAATAAAACAAATTTATCTAAGTTTGTAGTATGATAAGTGCATTAGCTAACACTATTTTTCAACGTGCAATCGCAGATTATCACGTTGAAAACGAAATTGATCAAGTTATTCAAAATCCATTTGAATCGTCGTCATTAGAACATTTACTCTATATGAAATGTTGGATTGATACGGTACAGTGGCATATGGAAGATGTGGTCAGAAATCCAGAGATCGATCCTAAAGAAGGTTTATACTGGAAAAGAAGAATTGATGAGTCCAATCAGCACCGCACAGATACAGTAGAATATATAGATAGTTATTATCTTTTAAAGTTTCAGCATATTACTCCAAATGAGGATGCTAAAATCAATACGGAAAGTCCAGCTTGGGCAATAGACCGCTTGTCGATACTTGCATTGAAAATCTACCATATGGAGCAAGAGACATTACGTGAAGATGTCGAGCAAAGTCATATCGATGCTTGTCAAATTAAACTAAATGTATTATTGGAACAGCGCATTGATTTGTCTCAAAGTATTGACGAATTGCTTTCGGATATTCAAGCAGGCAAAAAATATATGAAGGTCTACAAACAGATGAAAATGTATAATGACCCAAGTTTAAATCCCGTGTTATATCAGGCAGCTAAATAATGGCTTTACCTTCAAAAATAATTGTTACACGCTTTTCTGCCATGGGAGATGTTGCCATGGTTGCTTCTGTGCTGAAAGAATTTGCAGAGCAATATCCATCAGTCTCCATCATTATGGTCAGTCGCCCGCTTTTTCAAGCCTTTTTTGAAGGAATGCCCAATATCAAATTTCATAGTTTTTATCCTAAGGAAAAACATAAGGGATTAAAGGGGATTATAGCCCTGAAGAAAGAATTAGCATCGGAAGGTGCTGATGCTGTTGCAGATCTACATTTTAATTTAAGATCTAGGATTTTGTCGGCTCTTTTTAAGTTCTCTGGCTTACAGGTAAAGCAATTGGATAAAGGGCGTAAAGAGAAAAAAGAACTGACTCGCTTCCCTAACAAGGTTCTGAAACCCTTGAAACCCACTGTTGAACGCTATGCGGATGTATTTCGCCAACTGGGTTTTCAATTTGTACTTCAAAATAAATTAGTACCAAATCAATTGCCATTACCCAATCTAGCACATGCTCTATTTGCTAATGATGACAGTAAAAAAATTGGGATTGCACCATTTGCTCAACATCCCTACAAAGTTTTTTCACTCGAAAAAATGCAAGAGGTAATTAGTTACTTATCGCACAATA
The DNA here is from genome assembly GCF_056711605.1 of Sphingobacterium sp. MAE. NCBI lineage: Bacteria > Pseudomonadati > Bacteroidota > Sphingobacteriia > Sphingobacteriales > Sphingobacteriaceae > Sphingobacterium > Sphingobacterium sp. MAE. The sequence goes on from NZ_CM160044.1 coordinate 4,310,878, forward strand.
ATGTGGATGTCTATATCTTTGGAGGCGGTAAAACTGAGCAGACACAAGCAGAAAAATGGCAGGTATTATATCCCAACGTGCATAGCACGATCGGTCGTTTCAAACTCAAGGAAGAATTATCCATTATCTCTAATTTAGATTTAATGATCAGCATGGATTCGTCCGGAATGCATATGGCTTCTTTAATGGGCGTACGTTGCTTATCAATATGGGGGGCAACTCATCCTTTTGCTGGATTTCTAGGATATGGACAAACGATTTCAGACTGCATACAAGTGGAACATCCAAATAGACCTAATTCTGTTTACGGCAATAAGTCCTGCCTTTGTGATGGAACTGAAGCGATCGACTTGGTCTCTTCCGAAATGGTTATTTCAAGCATCAATCAAATTATTTAAATGGGGAAAATTGGATTTATAACGGTACGTTATGGTTTAGATGTAACCGGCGGTGCCGAATTTCATTGTAGAATGCTAGCTGAAAGGTTAGTCAATAAGTATGATGTTGAGGTACTAACCACAACAATAAAAGATTACACAACATTCATTCCTGAATTAAAAGAAGAATGTGATGAAATAAACGGAGTTAAAATTAGACGTTTTAACAATAATCCATTTGACAAGGATCTATACAGAAAATTACAAAAAAAGACAAAAAAAGCAAGAAAAATTAGACGGTTAATTTATCGTTTAAAATTATCTAATATCATTTTCCCCATTTTTCCTATTTGGAATTATCAAAAAGATGCAGAATATAAGTTAATGAAACATCATGGCTTTTATTCTGATAATTTACTAAATTTTATTAAAAAGCATCAAAAGGAATATGATGTTTTGATATTTTTAACGTATGAAAACGCTATAACTCATTTTGGTGCACTTATAGCGCCCGAAAAAACTATTTTGATACCAACAGCTCATTTGGAAAGCATGTTATTTCGCTCTATTAATTCCCACTTATTTACCAAAGTTGGTTTTATAGCATTTAATACTAGTACTGAACAGGAAATGTGCAGAAAAATTTTTCAACACAAACTTGCCTCAAACGAAGTTATATCAGTTGGGGTAGATATTACTCCTGCAAATGTTGATGATATTCAAAAGATAAAAGATAATTTATCCAGTCCCTATTTACTATTTTGTGGAAGAATTGTTGAAGGTAAGCTAAACAATTTTTTAGATTATTTTGTTAGTTTTAAGCACAAATATAAAATAGATTTAAAATTAGTTCTCACAGGTGATTTATTTATGCCAAAAGTAGAGCATCCAGATATTATTTATACTGGATTTGTATCTGAATCAGAAAAAACGGCGTTAATACAAAACTCTTTTGCAGTCGTAAACCCCTCAATTTATGAAAGCCTTTCCCTGATAGCACTAGAAGCTTTATCATTAGGAAAAATGGTAATTGCTAATAAACGATGTAATGTAATGATTGAGCATGAAAGTAAAAGTAAAGGTGCTCTAGTATGCTATAAATCAGAAACTGACCTACATAAAATTTTATTTAATTTGCTTAATAATCCTATTATAGTTAAACAAAAAGGTATTGATGGTATGAAATACGTTGAGGAAAATTATAAATGGGATATAATTATAGATAAACTGACAAATTGTATTGAACGAATAAAATCAAAAATATAAATATGCTTAATTTAGGATTTGATGCAAAGCGTTTTTTTAATAATCAGACGGGCTTAGGAAACTATAGTCGTGATTTAATTCGTATTTTACGTGCATACTTTCCTGAAGAGAACTATTTATTATACACTCCGCATCTTGGAAAACAAGAATACAATCAACTTGTCCCCAATCATATTGTAAGACAACCTGCTGGTTTTATTAATAGAACTTTCAAAAGTTACTGGCGAGGAGATGGTATTGTTGAAGACCTGAAAAGGGATATGATTCAAATATTTCACGGTTTATCTGGAGAAATTCCAGTTGGCCTAAAGGAAACTTCTATTAAATCTGTTGTGACCATACATGATTTAATTTTCATACGTTATCCTGAGCTATATAAAAAGATCGATCGTACTGTTTATCACAAGAAGTTCAAATATGCTTGCGAGCATGCTGATCAAATCGTTGCGATCAGCGAACAGACTAAACTAGATATCTGTGAATTTTTTCATATTCCTGAAGACAAGATCAAAGTCATTTATCAAGGTTGCCATGAATCATTTAAGTCCATCAAGACCGAAGAGGAAAAAAAAGACTTAAGGATCAAACTTGGTTTACCAACAGATTTCATCTTAAATGTAGGGACTATTGAATCTCGAAAAAATGCATTGTCAATTGTCAAAGCTATTCTAAATAAGGATATACCTTTAGTCATTGTTGGGAAACCAACCGCTTATGCAAAAGAAATCCAGGAATTTATAACCCTTAAAGGCATGCAAGATCGTGTTATCTTTTTACAGGGTTTATCTATGCAGGAATTATCTGTACTCTATAGAATTGCTAAAATATTTGTTTATCCTTCTATATTTGAAGGTTTTGGAATTCCAATTATTGAAGCATTATATAGCGGCACTCCAGTAATTACAACAGCTTCTGGTGTATTCCCAGAAGCAGGAGGTCCATCCTCTTATTATGTCAACCCTCACGATATCGACCAACTGAGTGATGCTATCGATACGATTTTAGATTCACCTGTTCTGCAAGAGGAAATGAGTAAAAAAGGATTGGAATATGCACGACAATTCAATGATGATACCTTAGCGAATCAATGGATGAATCTTTACAGACAACTCGACAATGAAAATAGCATTTTTTAACACTATAAAATCTTGGGGTGGTGGAGAGAAGTGGCATTTCGATGCGGCAGTTCACTTCGCAAACATTGGTCACGAGGTTTATTTTTTTGGTGACTCTAATAGTAGATTAAAAACAAGATTACTTGATTTTCCTGCGATTACTTACATTGCCATTAACCTAAATAATTTTAGCTTCTTGAATCCATTGAAACGGTGTGCTTTAATGTCTAAATTTCAGGAATTAATGATTGAAACCGTTTTAATCAATAATCCAAAGGATTTAAAAATAGCGGCCTATGCTGCACATACAGCTAAAGTTCCACGCATTATTTATCGGAGAGGATCAGCTATTCCGATTAAAAATACATTTTTAAATCAACGTATTTTCAAAAATTATGTGACCGATGTGCTAGCGAATTCACAAGCAACAAAAGAAACAATACTAGCAAACAATAGTCAATTATTTCCAAAAGATAGAATCAAGGTGATCTATAATCCTATTGATATACAAAAATTTGATCGATTAGAATATAAAAGAATCGTTCCAAATCATACAGAAGATGAGTTGATTATTGGAAACTTGGCAAGACTAGCTCCACAGAAAAATCAAAAATTTCTAATTGATTTATCTCTAGAGCTTTCTCAACAAGGTGTTAAGCATCAGATATATATTACAGGAAAAGGAGAGTTGGAGGAGGAATTAAAGAATTATAATACTGAAAAAGGAACTTTGAATAATGTTCATTTTTTGGGATTCACAGATTCACCTAGAAGTTTTTTAATTGATATCGATATTTTTGTATTAAGTTCCCTATGGGAAGGTTTTGGTTACGTTTTAGCGGAAGCATCATTAGCGGAGAAACCAATCATTGCTTTTAATATCAGTAGTAATCCCGAATTGGTCAAAGATCATATTTCAGGTTTTCTAACCGAAACAAATAATATATCACAAATTGTAGAAAAGATAAAAATTTTACAAGACTCAAATCTTCGCCGTAAAATGGGTGATGCTGGCCGCAAGTTTGTATTGGAATCTTTTGATAAAAATAGCATTTACAAACATTTGGAAGAGTATATTTTACAAGGGAAATAAATTTATGGTTTGAGTTTATTAATCTCTCTAACTTTTAGACACTTTATAAAAACATAATAAGAAGAAAGTTTACTCCAATAATATCCTTCTATTCCATTTAAAAAATTAAGGTTTAACAAGTACTTTTTTAAGAACTGTATTTTCGGCTTGACTACCACTTGTAATAAGGAATAATTTTTACCTTTTTTTAAAGCCTTTTGGGCATTAAGGCTAGTATATTTATTTACCGTATTCATATAGGCCTCATAAGATGCATAACTATCATGTAACAAATAGCCGTCTAAAATTTCAGTTTTTCCCTCAGATTTTAATACTTCATGAACAATATCTTGAGTAAAACTTGCTCGATCAGAAACTAACCGTAAAATTTTTCTTGCTGACTCATCACCATATTTAAAGATCTTACCCATGAAGACCTGTCTCCTTTTGATATAATATGCCTTACAATCTGTATTATTCAATAGGACTTGTTTAATACTTGTTATTAACTGATCGTCCAATACTTCATCAGCATCCAAAGACAATTTCCATTGATATTGACAAGCTTCCAATGCTGTTTGCTTCTGTTTACCAAAACCTTCAAATTTTTTAGTAATTACCTTTGCTCCAAATTCGTTCGCAATAGCAACTGTACGATCTGTGCTAAAAGAATCCACAATAATGATTTCATCACACCATGTTAATTTTTCAAGTGTTTTGGGGAGATTTTTCTCTTCATTATAGGTGATAATAAATGCGGAAATCTTGTTTTTAGGCATATTATTTGAATTATGAGCAACTTTACAATACAAAAATATAAAATTCCAATGAAAAGTAATATTTACATTAATTAACATTATTATTGTAACATAAACAAGACAATTCTCGTTATATGAATATAAAAGAGATTGTACTACCATGCATAAGATGAATATGAGTATTAGTTTAATAATTTCAACATATAACTGGCCTGAAGCATTGGGCTTAGTATTGGACAGTGTTGCATCTCAAACAAGAATTCCCGATGAAATTATAATTGCTGACGATGGATCTGATGCTAGGACAAGTAAATTGATTGCAAATTTTGAGTCAAAACACAATCTCAACATCAAACATATCTGGCATGAAGATAAAGGTTTTAGAAAATGTATTATCTTGAATAAAGCACTTCATGCAAGCACATCATCTTATATAATAGAAATTGATGGCGATATCATTTTGAATAAACATTTTATTAATGATCATTTAAAGGCCGCCGAAAAAGGTTTTTTTGTACAAGGAAGCCGATCTATGATAGGAGAAACAAGATCGAAGCAAATCTTAACAACTAAGAAGTGTAACCTCCATGCATTTTCGGCAGGTATGGTTACGCGTTTTAATGCTATCCGTTTTCCTTTACTATCTACAATATTCAAAACTGATCCAACAAGTTCCCATAATGTTAAAGGATGTAACTTAGCCTTCTGGAAAGAAGATTATATCAATATAAACGGATATTTTAATGGTTTTGAAGGATGGGGATGGGAAGATTATGAATTTGCTGAACGATTGATTAATTCAGGTGTTAAAAAGAAAAGATTGAAATGGGCTGCTGTTTGCTACCACCTTTTCCATCCGCTTAGCTGCAGAGCTAACTTTATACCAAATGAAATGATTTACAAGGAAACTGTAAGAGAAAGAATCATTCGCAGAACTCCAGGCTACAGCGAAGTTCAATACAGTTGAGAAAATAATGGAAGTATAATGTAATCAATAGCACACTATACTTCCATAAAAATTTTATCAAGAAACTGTGTTTCTAATTTGGGATGATGATGTTTTTCAAAATATGAGCGCGCCTCAATTTGATGTTGAGTATAAAATGTCTGATCTGATAATAATTTTAAAATATATCTCGCAAATTCCTTTTCTTCATTTGCGATTAAACATCCATTTTGTGACTTATTAACCAAACCATCTACACCTCTTCGAGTTGTTACAACAGGCAACCCATAAGATAATGATTCTAATACTTTTATTTTAACTCCTGTGCCAGTTAACATTGGACAAATTGTAATTTTAGACTGTTTGTAGATCGCATCTAGATCATTAACAAGACCTAGTTTAACAATATTTGCTTCATCCTGAATTTTCGAGCATATCTTACCGACAATATATATTTTAACATTACCTAATAAAGGTAGTACACGATTTATAAACCATTGTATGCTATTGACATTATGCTGATTATCACTAGCTACATACAAAACCGAATACTTGATAGGAGCTGCTAGATCATTACTATTTACAGCAGACGAAACAGGTACTAATTTAACATTTGAATTAGTAAATTGATCGAAAATATAATGTTCTTCAATGGAATAGGTCCAAATTTCATTATACTTTTTCAAAACATTCATTTCGTTTCTAAAAAGCTTTCCAATATCAAAATCTATACTATCTTCATAATTGATTTTATACTGCAATGTCATAAAATCATGCGTGTCTAAAATGAAATAAGGTCCTTGAATATCATCAATTATATTTCCCCAAGTAGAATAACTAATCATCACGATATCATAATGGTTATCTTGAATTTCTTTTTTAAAAAGACCTCTAAAATAAGGTGTTGTAAGATCTAAGGTATTCTTATTAAAAGCTCTATTTAATTCCTTTGGAATTTTGTCATTAATCAAATATTTAAACAAATTTGATTTGGACATTTTTAATTGAAAAATCTTTAGATTTAAATCAGGATATTTCAATTTAAATACCTGTTCACTCTCCTCGTCCCAATCCATCGAAAAAATAAAAGTGACATCAAGTGTATTACAATTTTTTTGAAAATAGGTTAACATCTGATTACACCTGGTTAAATTCCCCCCCTTTCCTTTCAAAGGATTATCAGGCATATAATATAAGACCTTCTTTTTAGACATAAAATAAACTTTTCAATTTTGGATAGATAATTTACATATTTCCTTAATAAATTTATTCCAATCTGCTGAATTTTTTGATTCATTGAAAACTTCTACAGAATTCTTGGCATTCCTTCCAAGATAATTACGAAGGGTTGCGTTCTCCATCACTTTATCCATAAAAAACATCAATTCGTCAACATTTCCTGCTAAAAAACCTGTATTTTCATGCTTTATGAGTTCGTTAACACCTGAACAACTCTTTAAACCAATACAAGGTAGACCTACTGACATTGCTTCAACTAAAGCCAAGCCAAAGCCTTCATATTTACTTGGAAAAACAAATACATCTGCTTCACTCAATTTTTGAATTGGATTATCTGTAAATCCCATTAAAAAAATCCGCTCTTGCATGTTGAGCTCTAAAATTTGCTTTTCTAATAATTGTCGATCGGGTCCTTCTCCCCATAATTCAAAATCCCAGTTTACATACTTAGATGCTAACTGCGCAAAACTCCTAATTGCTAAATGCTGTTGCTTACATCCTATATCTAATCGTGCAACATGAATTATTTTATACCGATCTTTTACAACAGAATGATCTACACTTTTATCAATTTTAGGAACTGGATTGGAAATTACAGCAGTTTTACCCCTAAAAGAATCTGGTAAGTACTCACGGTAACTATCAAATAATATTTGAACTCCAGCTAGATGTTGAAAAGAATCTTTTAACAAGTTAACTTCAAGTGATTTCCTTCCACCAAAAATATTGGTATAATCATAGTCTGGTCTTCCATTTACTGAATTAATAACTGGAATGGTCATTTCATTTTTATATGAAATCTCCAGTAACGAACTAATAGACATTGTAATGATAAGATCGGGTTTCAACTGATCTATGTATAATTTCCATGCTTTGGAACGCCTCTCTAGATTGTAGATAAATAAATTCCCTTCACCTCCCATCCTCTTCTTTAAAAAAACATTATATAGCTTCGCGTACTTCTTCCTAATTTTATAATATAGCCATAAAAACGGTTTTTTTCCTCTATAATTGTAGATTGGGATCAGTTCTTTTTGATCAATATTTGCATCAAAAATATTGGTTACTTTTACCTGATCCACCAAGGGAAACATTGCAGTTCCAGAAATATTTTCATTTGTTGCAATTTCAACCTGATGTCCACTTTTTACAAAATTATTAGCGAGAACACAACAGATTTTTTCAGTTCCGCCAGTCCCGTTCAAAAAATACACATGTTGGATTAGGAGTATTTTCATAACTTGTTATAATTCTTACGGACTTTCTTTCTAAATTCTCTTCTCCATTTAGATATTGGAATCAGCTTGATAAAAAACAATTGCATCTTAATTTTTTTAGTTTTCTTACACTTATAATTTACATAAAACTCGTCAAAATGTTTATGATCATCGGCTGTCAAAAAGAATCTGAATGGGATACTTAGTTCAGTTAATTCATTATCACATAAGAATGGCATCACATGCTGTTGCATGAAAGTTTTAATTAGTGAAAATAAAAAGCTTTTTTGTGGATCTTCAAATGGCATTCTTATATAACGAAGTTCAAAAGGTTCATGTTCTATAAATAATGCTAAATGAAGAGCATGGGATTTATAAAGGCTATTTTTTAAATAAAAGCCTTTGAGAATTGTAGCCACTCTGGAATCTGAGCTAAAACTTTAGTCGTGTTTTTATTAATTAGAATATGATTTTGATCATCATGCTGACGATAATGGTACATTCCCTCCGGATATAAAGCAACTTGATTTGTTAACGCTAACAACTGATGGGAAAATAATCCATCTTCACAAGGTTGGATTCCATTGGGAAATCTAATATCTGGATGGGACCTCAGAAATTCCATTTTTAAAAACATGGCACATGTAGGCAAGGCCATAATATGCTTAGAACGAAAACAATAATCTTCGCCAATGGCGACAAAATCACTTTTATTCTTTTCGGCAATTCTCAGAGCTTCTTTTAAAAATTTGCGATCTATTCTATCATCGCCATCCAAAAAAAACACATATGAGCCATTTACTTCCGATAATCCACTATTTCTGGCAGCCGACACCCCCCTATTTGTCTGTTCATAATAACGTATATGATCGTACTGCTCTATATATTTATAACAAATTTCCCGCGACTTATCTGTACTCCCGTCATTGACTAAGATTAATTCCAAAAATCCATAATCCTGACTTAAGACACTTTGTATAGCATCCTCCAAGTATAATTCTTGATTATAAATTGGAATTATTACTGATATCAATATTTGGTCTGACTGCATACAAACATTTTAGCACTAAATAGCTAGTGGATAGCAAAGGTAGCAAAATAGGTACCTCTACTCAAAAAAATATGCTATTTCCAACAATTATCAATCTTTTCTTTACTAAGTGTAAATTCTTTATACCTAAATTGTCCTGATTTATTTGCTATCATAGCTCCCATTTGAATCATCTTCTCATCGGTCTTCATGGGAAAGATTGAAGATCTGTAGGCGTTGTTCTCAACGATAGCTTTTGGGAAAACCTGATAATTTAAACCATCTTTTGAATAGGCAATATACAGCGCTTCTGAAGTATACTTTTTAACATCGCCTACTGCCATACATAAAAAATAATATCCATCAACATATGTTGCTTGGATATGCCAAGGTGAATAAGCTGGATTTAATTTTAACCAAGGTTTATTCAGAAAATTTACAATTTTGCTTTCTCTAAAGTAATCAAAATTCATTCCATCACTGGAATTTCTTCGGATTACATAAGAAGGATCATTACCTTTAAAATTTTTCTTACCAAAATTTAATTCGATTTCATAGCTTGTGAATTTATTTCCATCATGAATAAAAGATGGAGATAAAACATGATTATTACGAGGAGTATAAGGTGGATTACTCGTAAAAGCAATGCTTATGGGAGACCAGTTAACGCCATCTGATGAAGTTTGTTGTACAATCGTCCTTTGAGCGTCCACTTCTAACTTTTTTACATTTTCACTATTTTTTTCAACTTTTTTCTTTAATGATGATGCCGAAATGAAACTAGCTCTGTAGTATAGATGAAATTTATGATTTACATATACCCAATCAACATCTGACCAAAACCCCTGCTTGGGATCACGGTTATTCTCTCTTATACTTTCTTGTGGAAAAGGAGCTGCCATAATTGGATTAATCAAACCAACAGGGCTTACCCAATTTATACCATCATTTGAGACAACAACAGTGGGATTTTCAAATCGCTTCGAATTCTGATGTGTACCAACCGCTCCAAAATAAGGGGTAAATACCATCCAATATTTGTAGCCATTAAATCCTTGAGGAAAATACAACACATCTGGATGACAGTAACTATGATTTTCTTTAGCGATATCTATCAGAAATTTACTATAATTAAAGCCAAAGAAATTGGCATTTGCCATAATATTTATATTAACAATTCCCTTTTCATCATCAAATAGTACAGAATCTACAGGTTTAGCTATTAAATCCAATTGATCAGGATCTTGTGCGTATAAATTTTCATCGACGCGAGTACAGGAAAACAACAAATTTAACAGACATAAAACTGCTAATATACTTTTATACATATATTTAAAAACCAAAATTGTAAGGTGAAATTCAAAAATAATATTCGTTTATAAAACATAAAATTATTGATGATTTTTCAATGCCCAAAAATATATTTTTAATATTAAATTTCACGCAGTCTGAAACAAAATATAAGTGGATTTAGTATATTTATATAGATAACATCATATTATGTCTAAAAATCTTTATATCGTCCGTCATGCAAAGGCTGAACAGTCATTTTCCAAAAGGGATTTCGACCGTATATTAATAGACAAAGGCATTGAAAGAGCACAACGCATTTCCTATCAATTGTCCTTACACATGCAAGCTGATGCAACTACGCTTTGTATTTCTTCTTCAGCAGATAGGGCATACCAAACAGCCGAAATATTTATTAAAGCGATTAAATATCCACAAATTGCTTTGATTAAAGAAGATCAACTTTATGAAGCAACCTACTTGGATATTTTAACATTAATCAATCAGGTACCTGCACATATCAATACGCTTTTTATCTTTGGTCATAACCCGGGCCTATCCGACTTTATTGAATACGTCAGCAATGAATCGGTTCCATTATCAACTTCACAGGTCGTACACTTAGTACTTGATGATGGATTTGATTTTAATACTTTGACTTCCAACTCGGCAACGCTTTTAAATACTATAGTATAATTCCTTTTTGTACCTTCGGGTTATGGCAAATCAATTGCAATTTGAAAATTCTCCCTACCTGAAGCAACATGCTCACAATCCAGTTCATTGGATGCCATGGGGAGAGGAAGCTTTAAAAAAAGCTCAAGAAGAAAATAAATTGATCATCATCAGTATTGGTTACTCTGCGTGCCACTGGTGTCATGTCATGGAACGGGAAAGCTTTGAAAATGAAGTGATCGCTCAAACCATGAACAAGTTCTATGTACCGATCAAAATTGATCGGGAAGAACGTCCGGATATTGATCAAGTATACATGACTGCAGTACAACTCATGACTAATGCGGGCGGATGGCCATTAAACTGTATCTGTTTACCTGATGGTAGACCGATTTACGGTGGCACGTACTTCAAAGCACATGATTGGCAAAATATATTAATTCAGATTGCCCGAATGTGGGAAGAACAACCTGAGGTGACACTGGAATATGCTGACAAATTGACAAGAGGTATTCAACAAAGTGAACGTTTTCCCATAAATCCAATTCCTGAACAATATAAATTGGATGACTTGGAAGATATCATCAACCCCTGGAAAGAACTGTTCGATCCAAAAGATGGCGGCTATCACCGTAGTCCTAAGTTTCCTCTTCCAAACAACTGGTTATTCTTATTACGCTATGCCGTCTTAGCACATGATCATGAAACCTTAAATCAGGTGCATTTTACGCTTCAAAAAGTAGCCTCAGGTGGTATTTATGACCATGTTGGTGGTGGGTTTGCTCGTTACTCGGTTGATAGTGCATGGCATGTACCTCATTTTGAAAAAATGCTTTATGACAATGGCCAACTGATTTCCTTATATGCAGAAGCATATCAACAACATCCTTTACCTTTGTACAAACGTATTGTTGAAGAAACAATTACATGGGCCAAGCGAGAGATGTTAGCTCCAAATAAGGGCTTTTACTCAGCCTTGGATGCAGATAGTGAAGGAGTAGAAGGAAAGTTTTATACTTTTGATTTATCGGAAATTAAAACCATCTTGGGCGATGATGCTGATTTATTTATCGCTTACTTTAATATTACAGCTGAGGGAAATTGGGAAGAAGAAAAAATCAATATCCTGAATTGTGATATTGATGCAGATCAAATGGCTCAAGAAGCAGGATATACCTCCGAAGAATGGGAAGCTTATCTGCGTACAATTAAGAAAAAATTATTTGATTACCGAAAAAAACGTATTCATCCGGGACTTGACCATAAACAGCTCGCCACTTGGAATGCACTTCTTCTAAATGGTCTAATCGATGCGTATCGTGTATTTGATAAGCAAGACTATTTAGAACTCGCTTTGGAAAATGCGGAATTCTTGATGCATGAATTGATTGCAGAAGATTTCACAATGCTCCATCAACCGAAAGATTCTAATCGGAGTATTCCCGGATTTTTAGATGATTATGCTTTCACTATCGCTGCATTTACAGCATTGTATGAAGCTACATTCGAAGAGAAATGGCTTTTTACAGCAAAAGGATTATTAGATAAAACAATCGAACTGTTTTACGACAATCATGAAAAAACCTTCTACTACAGCGCTTCTAATGCAGAAAAATTAATTGCTCGAAAAAGTGAAGTCATGGATAATGTCATTCCGTCATCTACATCTACAATCTGTCATCAATTAAAAAAAATAGGACTACTATTTGATAATGAGGGATATATAGCGATATCAGATCAATTATTTGCAAATGTATTTCCACAAATCAAGACATATGGCTCTGCTTATTCAAATTGGGCAATATTATTGTTAGAAGAATTATATGGTTGCAATGAGATTGCGCTAACTGGAGAGGATGCTCAGGCATTTCGTAAAGAGCTAGATCATTATTACATTCCGAATAAAATCGTATTAGGTGGAACAAAAGGCAGTCTACCATTGTTATTAAATAGAGAGGGTTTAAAATCAAAAGCCTACCTTTGTAGAAATAAAACATGCAGTCTGCCACAGAATACGATTGCAGAACTTATAAAAATAATAGAATAATAACGGGGAAAATCCCAAAAATCAAAACAAATGGCAATAGTAACTAATGACGTAGTAGCGTTAACTTACAAACTTCACACAATCGAAAACGGCGAAAAAGTTTTCGTAGAAGAAACAACAACAGAAAATCCTTTAGACTTCTTATACGGTGTTGGCATGATGCTTCCTAAATTTGAAGAAAACATCGCTGGCTTAAATGTTGGTGACACTACTGCATTTGAATTATCTGCAGAAGATGCATATGGTGAAAAAGACGAACGTGCTGTTGCCCAATTACCAGCAGATATGTTTAAAGAAACGGGTTTACCTCCAGTTGGAGAAGTTATCCCATTACAAGATAACCAAGGTAACCAATTCCGTGCTGTAGTTGTAGAAGTAACTCCAGAAGTTGTTGTTGCTGACTTAAATCACCCAATGGCTGGTAAATCATTACATTTCGAAATTGAAATTTTAAATGTGCGCCCTGCAACTGAAGAAGAGTTATCTCATGGTCACTCTCATGGTGTAGACGGTACTCAAGGTCACTAATTCTGATCGAGATAAATAAAAAAAGCGGATGCTGGTTTTAAACTGGCATCCGCTTTTTTTATAAGTTCTAAAATTACAATATAAAATGGAAAACTCTTTTTCCCTTATATATTTTCATTCCTATTTGATACCTAAAATTTCTCTATTAAAATGATCATCTGCTCCCGATGCTGCAAAATCATCAAACGCGCGTTCAGTTACTTTAATAATGTGTTTCTTTATAAATTCTGCCCCTTCAGTTGCACCATCTACGCTGTTTTTTAATGCACATTCCCATTCCATCACTGCCCAGCCATCAAAATCATAAGCGGCAAGTTTACTAAATATCCCTTTGAAGTCTACTTGTCCATCTCCCAACGATCGGAAACGTCCTGCACGATCCAACCAGCTACTGTAGCCTCCATACATCCCCTGCTTACCTGTAGGGTTAAATTCCGCATCTTTCACATGGAACATTTTGATGCGTTCATGGTAATGATCAATATAACTTAAGTAATCCATACCTTGTAATAATAAGTGTGATGGATCGTAAAGTAAACACGCTCGTGGATGGTTATTTGCAGCTTCTAAAAAGCGCTCGTAGCTCACACCATCGTGCAGATCCTCCCCTGGATGTATCTCATAACAAAGATCTACTCCATGCTTGTCAAATTCATTTAAGATGGGAACCCAACGATTCGCCAACTCTTTAAAACCAAGTTCAACAACACCGGAAGGTCTTTGTGGCCAAGGATAAACCATATGCCATAACAAAGCACCGCTGAAAGTCGCATGCGCATTTAATCCTAGATTTGCAGATGCTTTTGCGGCATATATTAATTGCTGTGTAGCCCATTCGGTTCTAGCTTTTGGATTATTACGAACTTCTGCCGGAGCAAATCCGTCAAAGAGCTGATCATATGCTGGATGAACTGCAATTAACTGGCCCTGCAAATGTGTAGAAAGTTCCGTAATTTCTAAACCTATCTCCCCTAATTTTCCTTTTATTTCATCCGCATACGTTTTACTTTCAGCGGCTTTTTGTAAATCAAAGTATTGTGGATCATTGGTCGGTAACTGTACGCCTTTAAATCCGAGAGATTTAACCCATTTACCAATATTTTCAAGTGTGTTATAAGGTTCCTCGTTAGCAACAAATTGGGCTAAGAAAATTCCTGGTCCTTTTAGTGTCTTCATAAATAAATCGTTTGCTAAATATAATAAAATTAAAAAAGTAAATGAACATAAATTGCTTTAAAAACCATTATACTGTTTATAATCTAGCATACTAGTACTGAAAAAATCCATCTTACAGTATGATCTACTTCCACTTTATTATATATGATGCATGCTAACTCATAAATGTAATACGATGATATTGTTTCTGCTACACTACTTGAAGATTATGATCAGTCAGTAATCACCAGACTTATTCACCTAATCCATGTATTAAACAATTCTATTAAATTGCACTGTAAAGGTTGAACCTTCACCAATTGCAGATTGAACAAATAATTGACCATCGTGCATATCAATGATCCGCTGCACAATTGAAAGTCCGATACCATGTCCATTTTGGTCTGGAGAAGATGCTGATCGGTAAAAAAGTTCAAATATATGCGGTAAATCCTCAGATGAAATTCCTCTCCCCTTGTCAGAAATATGTATTGTTGCAATCCCTTTATTGTACATGATCTCTACTAAGCAATGCTTATCAGCACTATATTTGCACGCATTCTCGATCAAATTAGCAAAAGCCACTTTAAGTAAATAAGCATTGCCCATCACCAAAATTTCATCTTGATCTTCACCAGCATGGAGCAATTCATAATCAAAAGATATGCTGACACGGTAATCCTTATCTTTATCCTGAACCATAAATTTTGATTCAACTAGAATTTCGTCCAATCGCAGGGAACTAAAACTAACTTGTGAACTATCATAGTTCGCACGTGCAAAATCCAACAAGGAATTAGATAAAACAGTTGCTTCTTTAGCATCTAGTAAAGCGGTATCGATCGAATGCTTATAATCTTCCAAGGTAGTATTCAACTCTTTGGCAAGTTCCAGTTCAGCGATCATAGCGGACAAAGGAGTCCGAAATTCGTGGGATATAATAGAAACAAAATGTCTTTGGTTGTTGAACGATTTCTCCAGTCGATTGAAAGTCCCATTAAATGTATCGATCAATTCAGAGAGTTCATCCTTTGCTTCTCGATAATATACCCTTTTACTTAGATTATGTTCAGAGACGTCCCTAATTTCATTAATAATATGTTTGATTGGTTTTAGAATATATTGGGCAAAGAAAAAAGAAGCTATAAATATAAAAATAATGGCAACGATGTAAATACTAATCAGAAGTTGCTGTAAACGTTGCATATGGGCATAACCGGTCTGGTCATACGCATGTCCAATAAGATAGTATTGTTTGCCTTGAAAAGGATAATGCATCCCCATAAACAGCTCATCACCCTGATTCCAAGTCATAAAATTTTTATTTCGAATCTTCTCTAATAGAGCTCGATCATAATTTTGTTCCCCAAAGTCTACAAAGAGCTTTTGAAATTGATTGTCAAAAACTGTTATCTGAGCCTCATTGATCATTTTTTTATTTTGTTCATGAATCTGACGCAATTGCGCTTCACTCACTTTGGCATCAAAAATAAATTCTGCACGCCAAGTAATTTTATACCTCAACCGGTCTATAAATTCTTCCTCCCTATTTTTCTCGGAAAAGAAATAGATACTATAGGCAAAAAGAAATAGTATTGCCGCAGAAAATAACGTAAATACTAACGAGGTCCGAGAAGCTATTTTCATTCTTTATTTGATAAGATAAAACCATGTCCTGATTTGGTGTGGATAAGTTTAGTTTCAAAATCTCTATCTACTTTTTTTCTAAGATAATTGATGTATACATCAATATAATTAGTCCCAGTATCAAAATTTTTTCCCCATACATTTCTGGCGATCTCATCACGGCTCAATAACGTTTCATGATGGCGCATAAAGAATACAAGTAGATCAAATTCTTTTGGGGTCAATTTAATGTCCATATGATTGCGTGCCACACTTTTACTTCTCAAATTGACCGATAGCGAATCATAATCTAAAGTTTCATTATTT
Organism: Sphingobacterium sp. MAE; assembly: GCF_056711605.1. Classification (NCBI taxonomy): domain Bacteria; kingdom Pseudomonadati; phylum Bacteroidota; class Sphingobacteriia; order Sphingobacteriales; family Sphingobacteriaceae; genus Sphingobacterium; species Sphingobacterium sp. MAE. Next base: position 4,327,546 of record NZ_CM160044.1, read on the forward strand.
TCCCAACCGCCAAACTCTTTATTCCTTTTTAGAACAGCTGCAATGCGGACATATAATTCGCGAAGATCAAAGGGTTTTACCATATAGTCGTCTGCTCCGGCATCAAAACCAGCGATCTTTTCATCGATTTGACCAAGAGCTGTGAGCATAATAATCGGTATTTTAGGATAGATCGATTTCATGCGCTTGCTCAATTCGATGCCGCTCATTCGGGGAAGCATAATATCGATAATGAGCATATCATAATCAAGTAACTTCACCTGCTTTAAAGCAGATTCAGCATCAGGGGCAACACTAACTTGATAGTCTTGGCTCTTTAATCCTTTTTGTAATACCGAACTTACACGTTCATTGTCTTCTACGACCAATACCCTCATATAAACAAATGTAGATACTTTTTAAATAAAATAAAATCAACAAGAAATTGCTATGCATACTGTTATATACAGCATGCACAGCAAAATCTATCTTTACTTTGATCATTATACTATTGAAAAAATAGTATTTCTCCTATTGGCATCTCTATTTTTTCGAGTCATAACTGGCGACAAATAAATCATCGGCCCCTTCTTGTAGCGGTATGTATAAACGTTCCCAGCTTTTGGTATGAACCATTTCCCAACTGTGGCCTTTCCCTTTCAAATCTTCTGCGAGTAAGATCACTCCTGGTTTAATCAAAAATGTGGAACCATCACTGACTTTAAAACGGATTTTGCCTTTTAGTGTCACTACATATTGACGTCTGGGAGCAGGGTGAGCATTTTTTTCCCAATCCTCTGTTTTATTGCTAGACCAAAAAGTAGTTGTACTGGCATGTTTCAATGTTGGAATATATCCTTTTTCAAAAGAACAAGTTCCGTCAGGATTATTGATCAAGCGTATCGCGGGCATTTTACCTTCACTTTCTTCTACTTTTACCGATGTGATGTTTCCATGGTTTTCTTGTGCTTTTACTGATTGACCAATAAATGCTAAACTGACAAGCATGATTGCTTTTGAGATAATTTTCATTTTTTATTAATTTTAAGATCTATTATTATTTTTACAAATTTTCATATACACTGTCGTGAACCATCATACGGTCAAAGTAAGGCTTATACTGCGCTACCAAAGCAAGATGCTGCGGTAATTTTCCGTAAGCTTCTAATTCTTCGAGGCTATCAAATTCCATCGAGACATTGTACGTAAAACTATTATCTAAAACAGTACGTGGACTTGAAGCGGCAGGTCTACCATAACGTACATTTTTGACGTAAGGCAATTTTTTGAGTCCTTCAAAAAATTGTTTAAATTCTTCAACTTGCGTTACTGAAAGATCAGGTTTCAGCCAAAAAAGCAGATAATGAAAAAACACGGGTTTTACTTTTTTATGATTTGCTGCTAGTAAATTAGAACTTGTTACGCCCAAGACGCCTACAGTACCTAATGTTTGTATGAAATTTTTTCTTTTCATGTTATTATTAATTAAAATCTATTCTATATTTGAGGATAAAGGCCCATTTATGATCGGTGACCAAACTTTCTTTTGCTGCATTCATACTATAAATTGGTCTATTTTGAGCATCGAAGGTCAAGCGGCTACTATTTCCATGAAATAACATCGATATTCCAGCATCGTATATCGCACTATTATCTTTTAAAGCATTGTAGTTGGCAAGTTGTATGGATACTGCGGGCTGCAGTTGCAGGTTATGATTATTGCGGCTAAAATAGGGCAATGTACCTCCTATTTGAGCATAAAATGTATTACCCGTTCCTGCGGTAGGTAAAGCATTCCCAGCTCCATTTAAACTTGCATTGGCAGCCACTACTCCCGTAGCTGGATTATTTGTTCCAGAAAATCGGACATAATTGGGTCCGTAGTCATTATGCATAGCCATAGCATATGCACTGATAGACGTTCCTTTATCTTTATTGAGAGGCGCATCATAGAAAACATCGAGCGCAACACTTTTCATATCGTCGTTTTGTACTGCTTTATTAGCATCTAAATGCCATAGCGCATGGTTCATATATTCAAAACCTCCACCTACACTTAATACTTTTTTCTTCCCTAGATAGGTACCCGCATTAAATGGCGTTTCAATATTCTCCTTATCAAAAAATGCATATCTAAAGTAACCTGACACATCTTTACGGGCTTCATTTTTACTAAATTTAGCGACATTTAATTCCGGATCAGCATTTGTTGCCGTATAAGGGTCCGCCACCACCAGTCGGTAATCAAAACGTCCAAGTTGACCTTTAATATAAGCACTCATCTCCCGAACAGTCATATCTGTAATACCTGTATTTGAAGTCGCATATAAGGGAAGATCATAGAGTAAAGTTGCCTGAGGTCCTGTTGTAAAACGAGATAGTCCTCTCCAAGTGGAACGTCCAGCACCTACTGCAAGCTTAGGGCTAAAGCTATACTCTGCATATGCATCTAGAAGATCCATATAGGTATTATTTTTACTATTAACATTGACATTTGTGGGTCCCATTTGCAGTACGAAATACAAATTTTCAGTTGGTTTATACGTCATCTTGGCACGAATACGGCGCAATGATAAATCGGATACACTTCCTACTGGTTCATTATTAACAAGGCTTCCTGGATTTAATTGAGTATAACGTGCCCACAGTTCTGCATACCCACTGAAGCTCACATAACGAGTATGCTCCTTATTTAAATAATGGGTAAGTTTGGGATTTCCAAAATCATTTGTTTGTGCCTTACTTATTTGTACTCCAGTAAGACCAATGGTCAATAATAATGACGCAAACAGCGGCTTTTTATTCATGATAATTTGTCTTTAATATAATTCGTTTGTTAAGACAAATTTAGCTTGGAATAGAGAGGCAAATTATTAGAAAACTATTAGAAATATAGCTGTAATAATTTAAAAAGGTTAGCTAAACAAGTATATTTCAAATTTATAAAGATTTTATTTTTTATTGGATTGTTAACAGGAAATACGCCTTTAAACGATAATAGGAGATATTTTACTCGATATATTGGCTTTCTGTAATCGCTTCTTTAAAAGAAGGAGCTCCTTCTTTTAAAGAAGCGATCCAATCTTTCAAATAAGGGACACCCTCTTTCTAAAAAAGATCAGACTACCTACCAAAACGGTTCTATGTTTGTTTAATAACCTTGTACTTAGTGAAAAGAAAAGGATCAACTTGAATAGTTTTGGTTTAATATTCTAAAAAAGTGATCATATCCTGAAAACAAACGATCATAGCTTGAAAACAAGCGACCAAAACTTATAAACAAGGAGCTAAATCTTACAAACAAGGGACTGCTTATTAATAAGAAGGGATTGCATGTAGAGAAGAAGGACCTCAATGTTTAAAAGAAGGGATCCCTTCTTTTAAACATTGAGGTCCTTCTTGTAAAGAATCTAAGATAAAACCAAATAATCAGGACAATCTTTTCAAAAAGGGGTTACTTGTTGAAAAGATTGTCTTACTTCTGAATAACATGTGATCCCTTCTTGAGAAGAAGGGATCGCTCCGAACCAAGAAGGGATCCAACTTTTGCATACTATCTTAGGGTCTTGCAGCATGTTGAACATAAAAATTAGCACGCTAACTATTTTAATCACTGCTAATCCCTTCTTCTTACAAGAATACTTCATCATCATAAGAAGATGATGCCTTTATCATTTGTCGTTATGGGATAGAAAGGACGATAGCCCCATTTTGACCAGAAAAAGATCAGATAGGCTCGCTCTTCTCTATTAAATTTTTGTTGCCCGTAGCATTTCCCTTTTTCCTGGTGCACCAGGAGCTTTTTCAATCGTAAATCCTAAAGCCTTCATGCTTCTTTTAAGATTTCCAGTGATCGCATAGGTAACAAATACGCCTCCTGGCTTTATAAATTTAGCGACATGTGCTAATGCTTCATCTGACCACATTTCGGGTTGATGGACCGCAGCAAATGCATCAAAGTACACGATATCAAAAATCTTATTGGAGTTAAAATTCATCAATAAAGTATGATTGATATGTAACTGCGCTTGTTTGTTGATCTGCATGGTTCCAGTTAATGCGTCCTTATAATGCGAGATATAATTTTTCCAATCTTCCTCTGACACAAAAGCATCATAACCAATTTCTTGGATCACTTCTAGAGGTAATGGAAATCCCTCTATTCCAACATAATCTATCTCAACCTGTTTATCAGCAATGTAAGCTAGCGTTTGTGTAAAATTTAAACCTGTTCCAAACCCGACTTCTAAAATTGCAACTTTATCTAACTGATGCTGTTGTATATAATAATCAAGCCCTGTATGAATAAAAACATGTTTACTTTCCTGAACTGCACCATGTTTGGAGTGATAACACTCGCCTATTTGTTCATTGAACAATGTCTTTGAACCATCTCCTGTCGTTACAAATTCCATTTCTTGCATATGGAACAAAAGTAAAATAAATAGATCTTAATCGATACATGTATTCTAGTGTTATTCATCTTTATCTAACCTTAATGATATTAACAAACAAAAAGGCTAGGACGATTGCCTAAATTATAATTGAAAGATAGGCTCACTATACCCTCAACAAAATATGGTTGGATAAAATTTGCTCAATCCTATAAGGAAAGATCCATATTCATCTCAATTTATATAAATTTCATATCGAGAATTTGAATATATATTAAGCTATTGATCTAAAATGTTAAGTGAAATATGCTATTAAAACATTTTTAATAAAACATATTAGAAAAAAAACTAATTTAGTCTTCACAATGACATATTCAATCAATTTATTCCTCCAAAATTATGGGAATATCATCCTACTTATTGTAGGTATTCTTCTAGGTAGTATTTTAGGGATATATCTACCCCAAGTGGTGGTTTATATCAAACCTATAGGTGATATTTTTCTTAATTTACTATTTGTAGCGGTTATTCCTTTAGTATTTTTCGCTATTTCTTCCTCAGTAGCCAATATTGAAGGTACAAACCAGTTAGGAAAGATAATTGGTACGATGAGTATGGTATTTTTAATGGGGGTTTTAATTTCCGCTTGCGCAACTATTGCGGTACTTTATTTTTTTCCTTTGGAGGCTCCACATGTAGCCGATGGGGCTCATCTGCTTGACAACAATCCTGATGATACCTGGAGCGATAAAATGGTTCGCTTTATTACGGTTTCAGAATTTGGAAAATTACTCTCCAGGGAAAATATGCTTGCCCTCGTTATATTTTCATTTTTAGTTGGCATTGCCACTCGAAAATCCAGTACCGCTGCACAACCTTTTCTCGCCTTCTTGAATGGTGGAAACGAGGTAATGAAGAATTTACTGATTTTAATCATGAAAATTTCACCCTTAGGTTTAGGCGCATATTTTGCCTATCAAGTGAGTAGCTTAGGTCCACAATTATTTGGTTTCTATGCTAAACCTCTAGGTCTTTACTACCTTTTTGGTACCCTCTATTTCATTTTGGGTTTTAGCGTATTTGCTTTTATATCTAATGGAAAATACGGTCTAACGTCATTCTGGAAAAACAATATTGTACCCACATTGACTGCGTTAGGTTCATGTAGCAGCTTGGCCACGATGCCCGCGAATTTACTTGCCGCAAAAAATATTGGAATTCCAGATGCGATCGCAAATGTTGTCATCCCATTAGGAACAACCTTGCATAAACAAGGTTCGAGTATATCGTCTATTTTTAAAATATATGTTGCTTTTCTACTAATAGGGAAAGATTTCTTTGATCCTACTACGCTCATCACAGCACTTGGTATTACTGTACTGGTAAGCGTTGTCGCTGGAGGAATTCCAAATGGTGGATATATTGGCGAAATGCTTATGATTTCAGTTCTTGGCCTACCTATTGAAGCTGTTCCTGCAGTTATGATAATCGGAACGTTAGTTGACCCCTTAGCTACCATCTTAAATGCAACAGGGGATACGGTAGCGAGCATGCTTGTAACAAAATTTACGGGCAATAAATTTCAGGTGGCAGCCGTAGATTCCTTAGAATCTTAATCCATAAAATATAGTACCGTATTGATGTGTTTTATAAAGCATCTCTTTTGCCTCACGCGATTGAAATACATAGGATAGTCCTAAAGATGATCTACCGTTTGCAAGCATAAAACCGATTTTATGGCTATAGATTATTTTTTCAATCTGATATTGTCCTTTGTTGATGTCTTGATGCCCCAACCCACCTTGAATAGTGGCATTATAACCATTAAAATAAACAGCAGGTACGTAGTATAAAAATAATTCGCGATCGTTTCTCCTGCTTTGAACATGCCCCTTTGTAAAAACCGAATGACTGAATGAGCGTAAGCTTCCCCAGCGTATAGGCAACCCTATATGCGCATTGATATGATTCATCCCTAATGTACTGGAGCTCACACCAGATATTTCAAAATTATTGTTTATCGATCTGTAAATTAATTTTTGATATTTCACACCAAGATCAACTCCAAAAGCATTCGATATTTCCTGATCCCAACCTGAAACTTCATACATCTTAAATACTTGATGAATTACTTGTTGGACTTCCTTTCCTTTTGCAAGTGGGCCAACTTGACCTAATTCTACTTTTAAACTTAATACTTGATCATCATTATAAAACTGATTCAATTCTCCGGACAAATATAAATAACCGGCAAAAGGACGATCCCACTGTAAAGACTTTGTCGTATATAAGTTAATCCCATTGTACATTTTTTGTCCAAATTCTATATCCAGTACCCGATTTTTTAGTCGAGAAGTATCCGACCTTAGCCCCAATCGATAGTTGATGTTAATTCCATTTGTATAATAACGATCCTGAGAAGTCAGCAAATAAACATCATTATCATTTTGAATAACAACTTCATGCCGTATATTTTTTGTTTGTGACCATGAATGCTTGACACTACATATTGCTAAACATACATACATGAAAGACAGAATAATTATTTTGATGTTATTCAACTGATTGTAAAAATTAAGATATAAACTAAATTAAAAATATTTAACAAGATTCTAGCTATCTCGTGCAGAATCATTTAAAGATATGTTTTCGATAACAAGTAATTATTTAGAAAGGTTATAAATAAACTATCAGAGTTGCAAATTTAGTTACTTCGCCAATCTATTTGTAATTTTGTAGTCGATAAGGTGTTAAATTTTTTAGAATGAAACCTTCATGAGCTTAAATCAGCTCATCAATAAACATGAATAACTGTTCATAAATGATCATGAACATTAAAAAATTACTCGAATGAAAAAAAGTTCCATTGTTCTAATCGCCATCATTGCTGTTGCTATTGCTATGATTCTTGTTATTTACACAGATTCAAGTACATATTCAACTTTTACTGAAGCGAAAGAGAAAAAGACAGAGCTCTATGTTGTAGGTGTACTTAATAAAGAAAAAGCGTTGCATTACGATCCAAAAACAAATGCCAATCACTTTTCATTTTACATGTATGACAACGATAGTACTGAATGCGTCGTGGTATTCAATGGTTCAAAACCACAAGATATCGAACGTTCAGAACAGATCGTGTTAACAGGAAAAATGGATGGCGATGTATTTCACGCATCAAAAATTTTGATGAAATGCCCTTCAAAATACAACCAAGATCAGGTTGAAGTTATCGAAACGAACGCAGTAGCTTTTAATAAATAATATTTCATAATCACCTCATAAATGGACGTAAACTACGTAGGCGAGAATCTATTGCCTGGAAAAATAGGTCAATTTTTCGTTATTCTCTCATTTGGAACAGCACTACTTTCTTTCATCAGTTATTATTTTGCGACCACTAATACGAATAAAGAGGACAAATCTTGGTTAAAGATCGCTAGGATCTCCTTTTGGATAAATGCCGTTTCAATTCTTGCAATTGGGTCGACATTATTTTACATCATATACAATCATTTATTTGAATATCATTATGCTTGGGCCCATAGTTCGAAAGCACTTCCAACGCATTATATCATTTCCAGTTTTTGGGAAGGTCAAGAAGGTAGTTTTTTGCTTTGGATGTTTTGGCAAAGTGTATTAGGATCAGTTCTACTGTTTAAAGCAAAGGATTGGGAAGGTCCCGTGATGACCTTTATCATGTTGTGTCAAGTATTCTTGGCTTCGATGATAGTAGGGGTTCAAATTTTTGGATTTCACTTCGGTAGTTCGCCTTTTATCTTATTACGAGAGGCTATTGAAGGCCCAATTTTCAGTCAAGCTGATTATCTTTCCTTAATTCCCGATGGTCGAGGCTTAAATCCATTATTACAAAATTATTGGATGGTGATCCACCCTCCTACACTATTCTTAGGGTTTGCTTCTATGGTCGTTCCTTTTGCATACGCAGCTGGAGCACTTTGGACCAAACGTTACAAAGAATGGATCACACCTGCATTGCCATGGGCGCTTTTTGCGGTTATGATTTTGGGAGTAGGTATTATTATGGGTTCTTTTTGGGCGTATGAAGCCCTTAACTTTGGTGGTTTTTGGGCTTGGGATCCAGTAGAAAATGCTTCTATTATTCCTTGGTTTACATTAATTGCTGCTGTCCATGTCATGATCGCATACAAAAACTCCGGTCATTCTTATTTCACTGCCACATTTTTAGCATTGGTGAGTTTTGTACTGGTTATCTATGCATCATATCTAACAAGAAGTGGTATTCTTGGAGAAACATCTGTTCACTCCTTTACAGATCTTGGTTTAAACGGACAGTTGATCGCATTTAATGCCACATTCTTTGTCATTATGGTTGTAGCCTTGGTTGTGCGAAAAAAACATATGCCCACAACACAAAAGGAGGAAGATATCTATTCTAGAGAATTTTGGTTGTTCATCGGCGCTTTAGTACTGACTGTAGCCTGTGTTCAAATGATTTCGTCCACATCAATCCCCGTCTTTAATGCTATTTTTGGAACCAAAGTGGCTCCTCCTTTAGATCCTATCCAACATTATAATAAATGGCAATCAGGTTTTGCTGTTATTATTATGATTTTAACATCTATTACTCAGTTTTTAAAATATAAAAAAACAGATCCTAGAAAATTTTTCGCATCTACTATTGCCTCCTTAATCGTTGCGGTTGTATTGACTGCTGTCGTTTCTTATATCACTAAAACATATACAAACCTCATTTTCATATTGATTACTTTCTCTTCTTTATTCTGTATTCTTGCTAATATCCGTGTATTAGCCGATGCTATAAAAGGGAAATGGAAATTAGCGGGTTCGTCTGTAGCACATATTGGCTTTGGACTGCTATTAATTGGAGCTATGGTAGCTGCTTCTACAAACGAAGTCATCTCCATCAATAACACCGGTTATATCGCGGTATCAGGGTTTGATAAAGTGGAGAAACCTGGAGATAACTTATTTTTAACAGAGGGAGAGCCTGTTCAAATGGGTGATTACCGTATTACCTATATCGGTGATAGTGTTGCTCAACCTAATGTATTTTATAAAATAAAATACGAAAAAATTGATGAAGAAAGTGGAAAAGTCGAAAGTTCATTTGTACTGATGCCATTTGCTCAAAATAATGAAAAAATGGGAGGATTGATTGGTACTCCAGCAACTAAACATTACTTTACTCATGATATTTACACCCTGATCACAGCTGCGGCTTCGGATCAGCAGGCAAAAAATGCGAATATTCCTGCCGAACAAAAAACGGGTTTTGAAGATTACGAAGAACCTGCAACTTATGAGGCTAACGTGGGCGATACACTCCGTTATAGAAATGGATTTTTCGTTATTGAAGGGGTGAATCGAAACGCACACTTAGAGAATATCCCAAAAGGAGATAAAGATGTGATCGTCGGGTTGAAAATTAAAGTGGTGGCTTCTGACAACAAAGAGTACCATGTAGAGCCTATATTTTTAATTAAAGACGGTACTTCTTACGATTTTAATAAGGATGTGAACGAACAAGGATTACGGTTCCGTTTTTCGAATATCTTGCCTAAAAAAGATAAGCTAGAAATTATGGTCTATCAAAAACCATTACCAGAGAAAAAATGGATTGTTTTCAAAGCAATTAAATTCCCATATATTAATTTCTTCTGGTGTGGGACAATCGTGATGTCAATCGGATTCTTCATGTCTATATTTAGAAGAAATAGTGAAGCAAAACGATTAGATAAAAAACAAAGCTAATGGATATTGTCATCTTAGGAAGTGGAAATGTAGCAACTCATTTTGCACAAAACTTTCATCATCAAGGTCACAAAATAAAACAAATATTCAGTCGACAAAAGGCCAATGCACAAGCATTGGCCTTTGCTGTAGATGCGAACAGCATAAGCGCGATCTCTGAAATGCAAAGAGATGCAGATTTATATGTGATAGCCATATCCGATCAAGCGATCAGTTCCTTGATCGTAGATTTTCCAACAGATGTATCAGGCATTGTTGTACACTGCTCTGGAGCAACTGAGATGGACGTATTACATCAGTTTAAACATTACGGAGTCATTTATCCACCTCAATCAATTTCTAAAAATGAAGATTCGGACTTCAGCCAGATTCCATTCTGTATTGAGGGGAATACACCGACAACACAGGACACTCTATTAACACTCATCCATACCATAGCGCCTAAATCTTTTGCATGTAGCACAAGTCAAAGATTAGCGATTCATGTGGCATCGGTATTTGCTAATAATTTTACGAATGCACTTTTCCAGATCAGCTATGAACTTTTGCAAAAGCATGATTTACCCTTTGATTTAGTACGACCGATTATTCTTGAAACAGCAAAAAAAGTACAAACAAAGATTCCAAAAGAGGTTCAAACCGGACCTGCTGTTAGAAATGACAAAATAACGATAAAAAAGCATTTAAATTTTATCAGAGAACAGGATGATTGGAAACAAATCTATCAACTATTATCACAAGAGATTGTGAAAAGAAAAAGCTAAATATCATTTCTTTACCAAGATTTTAAATCTTCTTCATACCTGCCAATAATTTTCGTTTACAACAAGTAACTTAGTACTTTTGCTTTGTCAAAATCGAACATTGGTTCAATATTTGAAAGTATAATAACATTAAAAAATGTATCACGCCAGTCCAACACATTTGATTGGTCAATGATCAAATTTTATTCAAGTAGAGTCTAAATATTATTTAAATTATGACCGTTAGAAAATTAATTCTTGGCACCATGACTGTAATCAATTTGATTATAATCTCCTTTGGTCTTATTTTTACACCACAGTGGTTTTGGTTATTAGTCATTCCAATGCCTCTTTTATTTGTAGCTATATATCATAGTTTCCAACATAAACATGCTATTTTACGCAATTATCCTTTAGTAGGATATTTCCGATATTTCTTTGAGTCTATTCGTCCAGAATTACGTCAATATTTTTGGGAATCTGACACCGATGGCCGTCCCTTTAACAGACGTCAACGTTCAATAGTCTACCAACGTGCAAAAAATCAAAGAGAGACTGTTGCTTTCGGTATGCAAACCGATCCTCAAACTGTAGGAAATGAATGGGCTGCACACTCTGTCTTTCCTTGTCATATTGAAAATCATGATTTACGGACTGTAGTAGGAAATGAATCATGTAAACATCCCTATAACTTAAGCGTCTTTAATATTTCTGCAATGAGTTATGGTGCATTGAGTAAAACAGCCATTACAGCTTTAAACAAAGGTGCTCAACTACAAAATTTCGCACACAATACGGGTGAAGGTGGTATAAGTGAATATCATAACAGTGGTGGTGACTTGATCTGGCAAGTGGGTACAGGTTATTTTGGATGTAGAACCCATGATGGTAAATTTGATCCTGAACTTTTTAGAGAAAAAACAGCTCGTCCAAATATCAAAATGATCGAGTTGAAAATCTCCCAAGGAGCAAAACCTGGCCACGGAGGTATCCTACCTGCAGCTAAAAATACTCCTGAGGTTGCGGCGATACGTCACGTCATTCCGGGGACAGATGTGATGTCTCCACCGGCACATAGTGCATTTTCAAATCCTATTGAAATGATGGAGTTCATTTATAAAATGAAGGAATTAAGTGATTTCAAACCTGTAGGATTCAAAATGTGTATCGGTGACAAACAAGAGTTTATCGAAATCTGCCGTGCTATGCAAACGACACAGATCTTCCCTGATTTCATTGCTATTGATGGCTCTGAAGGTGGGACCGGAGCTGCACCACTTGAATTTACAGATAATCTAGGTATGCCGTTATATGATGCATTAGCATTTGTAACAAAAACTCTTATTGCATTTGGCTTAAAGAAACATATCAAACTACTAGTATCCAGTAGAATCGTGACCGGTTTCGATTTATTAAAAGTCATTGCGCTTGGAGCAGACGCTTGTTATAGTGCAAGAGGTATGATGTTTGCATTAGGCTGTATTCAAGCTTTAAAATGTAACGAAGATACTTGTCCTGTTGGTGTTGCAACACAACAGCCACATCTATACAAAGGATTAGATGTGAATGACAAATATGTGCGTGTTGCACAATTTCACCGCAATACTTTACGTGCAACAGTAGAAATTATGGAAGCTTGTGGTTTCAAAACTTTATCTGATGTCAGTGCCGACAAGTTTTTTAGAAAAGTTGATGCGGTCAATACGTTAAGTTTTCAAGACATCTACTTTGGTAGAGAAGGACGCCTGATCGAAAGTCATACCGATTTTGAAGCAAAAATGTTTTAAATAAAACAGCAAGAGGGAATAAAAACAGCAGGGGTATTATCATAAAACCCCTGCTGTTTTTATTTCCTCAAATTACAAATAACTTGCTGTAAGGTAACTTGTGCAATACTAATAGTCTCAGCACATACACCTTCAAGCGCCTCAGCAATGGTCTTATTGGCTTGTTGCATGCCAACATCTTTTAGTTTGCGTGCTGACTTTGTCAAATAAATCAAATTGGATCTACGATCCTCCTTGTCGTTAACACGGATTACTAGATTTAATTTTTCCAAATTATTAATAAGCCTAGTGATGCTCGGTTTATCTCGGAAAGTTCGTGTGGCTAACTCTTGCTGCGTAAGTCCCTCCTCTTGCCATAAATTGTACAAAATACTCCATTGCTCAGCCGTAATATTGATTCCCACATCTTTTAAATTACGCTGCATTCTACGTGATATGGCAGTAGTCGCTTTTCCCGTTAGAAAATCATAGAATTCTATCTTTCCAATTAAATCTTCATTAAGCATAATAATTAAAGTCTTTTTAGGTTATACTATATCGTACTTTTTAACCAACTGTTACTTATTTCAAAAAAAATTAATGAACTAGAACGCGTTAGTCAAATAGGTTTATATTTATAAATATAAAGTTTTACACGGTATAACAAAAATTAAATTGTTTTTTTTATTATCTTCATGCTATGGAAAAGTTGGTACCCCTATTAATTGCATTAGCAATCTTTGGTTTTAAGTCATATCAAAACTATATGAAAGAACAAGAGGCTGCCCTAAAAAGAAAAAAAGGTATTGCCCCTGATCCTGCGAAAACGAAACAGCAGCCTGCTACGTATAAATCTATTCCGCAAAAAACACCAGCAGTTTCTCCAGCACCATTTTATTCTGAAAAAATTAAAGAAACAAATGAAATCCAACGATTTAAGAAAGAAAGAGAAGAGCATCGTTTGGCAGTAAGCAAAAAAGCTAAAGCGTCAGGCTCTGAACAAAAAGAAAAAACTATCGCGGAAGATTTTGATCTTAGAAAAGCAGTTATTATGTCTGTAATATTGGATAGACCATACAAATAACAACTATTAATCTATATTGAAGCTATCTGCATCTTGCAGAAATGGGAATGATTTTCTGGCTTCTTGAAGATCTCGAGGTTGAATCGTAAATGTATATAAATCCTCATCTTCAGGTTTATAATATACCACATCCCCCAATGGAGAAATACACATTGAGCCTCCAGAGTAATAGATGTCATTGCCATCATGTCCCACGCGATTCACACCAATAACAAATGCTTGGTTTTCAATAGCACGCGCCGGGATCAATGTACGCCAATGAGCCGAACGTTTATCTGGCCAATTGGCAGTATACACCAATAAATCATAAGCTCCACCTACATTTCTAGACCAAACTGGGAAACGGATATCATAACAAATCATAGGACAAATATTCCATCCCTTGATATTAACGACAATACGTTCACGCCCTGCTGTAAAGTATTGGTCCTCTCTTGCCATTGCAAACAAATGACGTTTATCGTACTTTACATACGTACCGTCGGGAGACATCCATACAAAACGATTGAAATATTTTCCATTCTCCACAATGATCAAAGAACCTGCAACAACACAGTTTAAAGTCTGAGACATATGGAACATCCATTGCATCGTCTTACCATCAGATGTCTCAGCACACTTCTCAACATTGTTGGTAAACCCCGTATTAAACATCTCTGGTAGGATAATGAGATCCGTTTTTTCTCTCAAATTTGAAAGTTTAAGCGCAAGATTACTCAAGTTTTTTTCTATATTTTCCCAAAAAATATAAGCTTGAAAGATTGTTACTTTTAACGGTTCCATTTTTAGTTGTTTCGTATATTATGATGAACTAAGTCTACAAATTAAGAATTTTTTTACCAAATAAAGATAAAATAGACAAATAATAGCGCTTTCTACTGTTCTCTGATGAGGAGTTGATTTGATAATGTTATTAACGCATTCTTTCTATCATTTGGTATATCGATCGCAGATAATCTTTCAAATGCAAGTTGTGTATAAGATTCTTTCAATTGATCTGCAAGTGATTTTATGCTATATTTTTGATATAATGTCAGCATGTCCTTCAATTTCTCTGGATTATCTGCCCAGGTAGAGTTTAATAAGTTTTGTAAGGAGTTTCGATCTTCTTCTTTTATGATTTCCAATAATTTGACCAATAGATAGGTTTTTTTATTGATCAAAATATCGCCACCTACTTGCTTACCAAAAGTTTCTGGATCTCCATAAGCATCTAAAACATCATCTTGAAGTTGAAAAGCAATACCGATATATTCACCAAATTCATAGATCAATTTTTGATCATGAAGACTTGCATCAGCTAAAATTGCACCCATTTGCAATGCTCCTCCTAATAATACAGAGGTTTTCAATCTGATCATTTCAATGTACTCTTCCATGCTGATTGCATCAGCATGTTCATAATCCATATCAATTTGTTGTCCTTCGCAGACCTGCATCGCAACACGATTGAAGGTTTTTAATAGATCTGCAATATAAATTGGGTCGCAATTTGCCAATTCATCATACGCTTTCACTAACAGCCCATCTCCTGAAAGAATGGCTACACTTAAATTCCATTTTTCGTGCACGGTCTGTTTGCCCCTACGTAGCGGTGCCTGATCCATGACATCATCATGTATAAGTGAAAAATTATGGAAGTACTCGATCGATTTTGCAGCAGGTAAGGCATCTGTAATTTCTCGTATACCAAACATTTCAGCAGCCAATAAGGTTAAAGTGGGCCTAATACGTTTACCTCCTAAACTCAAAAAATAACGAATTGGATCGTAAAGATTAGCGGGCTGATTCGGAAATTGACTGTTTTGAATCGAGTCAACGATTAATTGTTGTAAATGCTGCATATTATCTAATCATCATCTCCTTAAGATATGCGAAGATAAGAATTAAAAAAAGAAAGTTTTGAGTTCACTACGATGAAAAGAGTTTAATTATCTAAGTTTGTAAAAAAGCAAGTATTCATGCGCATTTTAATCATCCATACTTTTTATCAAAGCCCTGGTGGTGAAGATACCGTTTTTCAACAGGAGCAAGAATTGCTAGCTGTGGATCATGAGGTGTTATCGCTCACTTTTCAAAATAAAAAGGGATGGAAAGGTGCTTTACAAACAATTTTTTCTTTTTGGAATATAGCTGCTTTATATCGTGTAAAAAGAACTTTAGCCGAATTCAATCCTGACTTAGTTCACATCCACAACACCCACTATGCCAGCGGGCCGCTTATTATCAGAACAATTTATAAATTGGGGGTTCCATTGGTGATGACCCTACACAATTTTCGTCTACTTTGTCCCTCTGCTATTCTTTATCACAACAATCAACTCTTCCTTTCGAGTTTGAGTCAAAATTTTCCATGGACGGCTATCAAAAATAAAGTCATGGACAACTCAGCCATCAAAACATTTATTTTGGCTGCAAACTATTGGTTTCATAGAAAAATAGGAACATGGAATAGGGTCGATCGCTATATCACTTTATCGGGTTTTGCAAAAAATATATTCGTTAATTCAACTTTGCCGGTGGAGGCACAGAAATTTGTTGTTAAACCCAATTTCACTTTTCCTATTGAAAGTTCCATATCGCCCACAGAAGATTATTTTATATATATTGGTAGACTGACTGAAGAAAAAGGAATTTTAAACTTATTGGAGGTTTTCTCAAAAACTGATATCAAAATACTGATCATTGGAGATGGTATCTTGAAACAAGAGGTCATCGAAGCTGCTCAAAAAAATACCAATATCCATTATTTAGGCTTTAAATCTCGTGCTGAAATAATACCATTGGTTGAAAAAGCGGAAGCATTAATCGTTCCATCTTTGTGGTTTGAAGGTATGCCTATGACCATACTCGAAGCATTCTCAGTCGGAACTCCAGTTATAGGTAGTGATATCGGAGCATTGAGTGAGTTGATAATCCCCAATAAGACGGGTTTATTATTTAATCCACAAGATGTGGATAATATGTTGATAACTTTGCAGCAATGGAAAGATTATAGTCAACAAGAAAAATTTAACATTAGACAAACAACAAAAGCATTCTATTTTAGTAATTTTACTCCTGAGGAGAATAAAAATAAATTGCTATCTATTTACAAGGAGGCAATTCAAGCTAACACTAAACGATCGTCAACATGAGTATTATAATTTTAGATAAGTTAAATATTGCACCTGCTATTCAAGAAGCGTTAGAAACGGTATATGATCCCGAGCTGAAGCCAGCAAATATTGTTGACCTAGGTTTGGTATATGAAATCATAACGAAAGAAAATGGTATTGCAAAGATAGTGATGACTTTAACCGCACCTGGTTGTCCAGTTGCTGGTCAAATCATGGACGAAGTGCAGCAAAAAGTTGCTGCGGTACCAGGAGTAACGGAAGCTCTTGTAGAATTGACATTCGATCCACCTTGGACAAAAGATATGATGAGCGAAGAAGCAAAATTAGAATTGGGCTTCTTGTAAAAAAAAGCGAATCCAATGGATTCGCTTTTTTTTATGGTGTTTGACCAGATTCCAAATCACTTAATCTTTTAATTGCCTTAGGCTTAATTTCATCTTTGCCAAATAATTTTGTCCAGATATTCCGAGATTCTTTTGTCAATAATGGTGATACGATGGAAAGTATCAATACGTATACAACAACAAATGACTGTATAACGGGCAATAAACTTCCCGCCTTTCCAATATTAGCCATAATGATCGAAAACTCTCCCCGTGCGGATAATGTAAATCCAATATCAAACGAAGTTTTATTTTTCATCCCTGAAAATTTGGCTGCAAAATAACCTGATGCCAGGTTGCCACAGATCGTAACAGCTGCTGCTATAGAAGCCCATAGTACGGCACCTCCAAGCGAAAGCATATCTATTGATAAACCAAAGCTAAAGAAAAACATCGCTCCAAAGAAATCTTTGTAAGGCAAAACCATAGCTTCAATCTTCTTGATATACTGGGAATCCGCTAAAACCAATCCAGCCATCAAGGCACCGATTGCTTCTGCAACATGTATAGTTTCGGAAAAACCAGCCGTAATAAATAGCAATGCAAAAATAACAAGGACAAATAATTCGGACGACTTAACCTGTAATAATTTGTCGATCGCAGGAACCAGCTTCCTTCCTAAAATTAAAAATGTCAAGATAAATCCTAATGCCAATAATGAAGTACCAGCTACAGTCCAAAACGAGCTGCTTCCTGTTAAAATCAATCCCGAAAGGAATGAGATATGCATAGCGATAAACAAATCATCAAACATAATCATCCCCATAATTACCTCTGTTTCAGGATTAGCGGTTCGCTTCAAATCGGTTAATACCTTGGCAACAATAGCTGTTGAAGAACTTGTCATAATTCCACACAGTACCATCATCTCTTTGAAGGGAAGATCCATCATCCACCCGATCAGTAAACCCGATATAAAATTGAGCAGTACATAAACAGTACCTCCTGTGACAATTGATTTTCCAGATTTAATTAAACGACCTACAGAAAACTCAAGACCTAAATAAAAGAGAAGAAATAAAACGCCAAGGCGTCCCATAAAATCTATAAAGGGTTTACTCTCGGTAAATGTAAGATCAATAGTACCAATCTGGGGAGCATGTTGGCCCAACACCATACCTATCAATATAAAAAATGGAATAACAGAAAACTTTAGCTTGTTGGCTATCAAGCCTACAAAAGCAACAAGACCAACGGCAATTCCGATTTCTAAAATAAGTGTGTGTGATGGCATATAAATATATTTTGTTTTGAGTATGTTACACTAATATTTCCTTTAATAACTTAATATTATTCTTCTTCCCTGCGATAACTAAGGTTGTACCTGGACTAATCATATAATCAGGACCTGGATTAATAACGGTATTTTCACCTAGTATCCCCGCAATAATGGATGCCCCTGTTCGCTGACGTACTTCTAGCTCACCAATTGTTTTGTTAGCACCCTCAAATTTGCCTTCCACTTTATACCATTCAATTCTCAAGTCGTCTAATGCAACTTCAATGGTCTCCAAAGCTTTTGGTTTATAAGATAATCCACCGATAATACCTGCGACCTGTCTAGATTCTTCGTCGCTTAAAGTCATCACACAACGAGATTCACTTTCTTCCTCGTCATAACGATATAATTCTCTTCGACCATCGTCATGTATAACCACGACCATATTGTCTCCAGCTTCAGTTTCAATTTGATATTTTTTCCCAATACCAATAAGATCCGACTCTCTTACAACAGACATATTTTTTTGCTTTATTATAAAACTAATTTTTATTTTATTCGCTGAAAGAAAAAGTTATGATCAAACAGCTTCATACAAACTTAGCTAAAAATTCAATCATATCAGCATTTTACCACCTGTTTAGCTGCTAATCATCGGCAAAATGAAACTATAAAACAGCCAGATAAACAAAAAAACTGTTTTATGTTTATAGTAAAATTTTTGTGTTACTTTAGATCTACAATGGTATAACGATCATCTTTTTGTCGTTCAGGTATACCAATTGCCACGGTCTTGGAATGATAAAATAAATAAATCCAACCCTGTGGAGCACCTTCTTTCCAATATTCTTTACGCAACTCCTTTGACAGCCGTCCATCAAAATCGTACTTGGCATTATAATTTTGAAAAATCTCTTGTGGTTCTGGCAAAACGTCACCACCGAAAAAATAGTGCTTACTACCTGTTTCAATATGAAAAGTTTGATGGTATTGTGTATGACCACCACTTAAATTATAGCGTATTTCGTCGTTAACAATCCCATCTCCTTCCACTAACTGCAAATTACCGCTGCGTTGCACTACATCAAAAATTTCTGTTCGATAAGAATTATTAATTCCCGAATAGGCATCTTCCCATTCACCACGCTGTACTATATATTCTGCTTCTGGAAATGCAATACGGCCTACTCCTTCCTCAAAACTGACCATTCCGCCAGCATGATCTTTGTGCAGATGTGACATCAGCACATATTTCACATCCTTCGTTTCATATCCAAGTTTTTTAATGTTTTGATGAAGGAATAGTTCACCGTCAGGATTTGTTTGTCCTAATCCGGTATCACATAAAACAAGTCCGTCATTGGTTTCAATGAGAAAAGGGTGAACATGGATAAACATGGAGGAAGGACGATCTATGGCACGATGAATAGTCGGATCAAAAGGAATAAATTTTTTCGAAGCATCGACCGAAAATGAGCCTTCGAATAAGGAATGTGCTAGTGCCATCTTTAATTTATTGGAAACTTGCGTGTTATATACCACACCATGATTAGCCTATTGTATTATTAGGTTAGTCAATAGACAAAACGTATATTTACACATAATTACGATGCAAAGATATGCAAAAAAGGTGGGTACTAAAATCTAAAAGTGAAGTCAAAAAAGTTAATCAATTAAGCAATGAACTTGGTATTAATCCAGTATTAGCAGAATTATTAGTCAGTAGAAATATTGAGACTTTTGATGCTTCTAAACATTTTTTTCGACCGTCTTTAGACCAGCTCCACAACCCATTCTTGATGCAAGATATGGAAAAAGCCATTGCACGAATTACTACTGCAATAGGCCAAAATGAAAAGATCTTAATTTATGGCGATTATGATGTGGATGGTACTACAGCTGTAGCTGTGGTGTACAGTTTTTTCAGGGAATTTCACTCGCGTATCGAATTCTATATTCCAGATCGCTATGCTGAGGGTTATGGTATTTCTACACAAGGCATTGATTACGCTGCCGAAAATGGCTTTTCTTTAATTATTGCATTGGATTGTGGTATAAAAGCAAACGATAAGGTTGAATATGCAAATTCAAAAAATATCGATTTTATTATAGGAGATCATCATCTACCTGGTGATGAACTTCCTCCTGCATTTGCGGTATTGGATCCGAAAAGAAAAGATTGCAATTATCCCTACAAAGAATTATCAGGCTGTGGAATAGGCTTTAAACTGATTCAAGCTTTCATCATGAAAAATGATATGTCCTTGGATATCTGTTATCAATATCTGGATTTAGTAGCCGTGAGCATCGCTTCTGATATTGTACCGATCACAGGTGAAAATCGTATTCTGACACATTTTGGATTGATCAAATTAAATACGAATCCGTGCTGTGGATTACAGGCTTTGGTTGATCTTTCCACCAATAAAACAAAGACATTTACTGTCAATGATATTGTCTTCCAGATTGGGCCCCGAATCAATGCTTCTGGAAGAATAGATCATGCAAAAGACGCTGTAAAATTATTGATCTCAAAATCATTGCAAGAAGCGAAGGATTTTAGTATCAATATTGATGATCAAAATAATGTACGTAAGGATTTCGATCTCAGAATAACGGAAGAAGCATTGGCCATTATCGATGACAATGATTCGCTTAAAACTCGAAAATCAACGGTATTATATAAATCAGACTGGCATAAAGGTGTCATTGGGATCGTTGCTTCCAGACTTACAGAAAGATATTACAGACCGACCATTATTCTGACAGAAACCAATGGGCACATTGCTGGCTCATGTCGATCGGTGATCGGCTTTGACTTATATGAGGCTTTAAGTGAATGTAGTGATTTATTGGATCAATTTGGAGGCCATAAATATGCCGCAGGGCTGACCATGCAAATTGAAAACATTAAATTATTTCAAGATCGTTTTGAACAAGTGGTGACTCGACTTATCAAACCTGAAATGTTAACACAAGAAATATTGATCGATACAAAACTCCATCTTCAGGATATCGATGCCAAATTTCACCGTATATTAAGTCAGTTCGAACCCTTCGGACCACAAAATGAAAGTCCCATTTTTTTAAGTCAAAAAGTAAGTCTTATTGGATCGGCCTATCTGGTAGGATCCAATCATTTAAAAATGACTGTTAAACAAGAGCATTCGCCTTCGTTTGATTGTATCGGGTTTGGACTTTCTGAACATATTGAAACCATTAATAGTGGCAAACCATTTGATATGTGCTACAGCATAGAAGAAAATGTATGGCGGGGTAAAAAGAATTTACAATTAAATTTAAAAGGAATTCGATATTAAAATATATTTTTAATAATCAGATTGTTATCTTGAGTTAAAATACGACATAAAATGATACTAAGAGCTGAACATCTCATCAAAAAATACAAACAACGTACTGTTGTGAACGATGTTTCTTTCCAAGTAGAGCAAGGCGAAATTGTAGGTCTTTTAGGACCTAATGGAGCAGGAAAGACCACCTCGTTTTATATGATTGTTGGATTGATAAAGCCCAATGAAGGTCATGTATATTTAGATGATCAGGAAATCACGCAGGATGCCATGTACCAACGTGCTCAAAAAGGAATTGGTTATCTTGCCCAAGAAGCTTCTATCTTTAGAAAGCTGTCTGTAGAACACAACATCCTCTCTGTATTGGAAATACACTACCCCAATAAAAAAGAGCGTTTGGAAAAACTGGAAGAACTACTAGCCGAATTTAGTCTTAATCGGGTTCGTAAAAATAGAGGTGATTTATTATCTGGAGGCGAAAGACGTCGTACAGAAATAGCCCGAGCTCTAGCAGCCAATCCTTCTTTCATCCTGTTGGATGAGCCATTTGCGGGTGTGGATCCAATTGCGGTAGAAGAGATTCAAACGATTGTAGCGAAACTCAAAACACGCAATATCGGAATCCTCATCACTGACCATAATGTTCAAGAAACATTGTCCATTACTGACAGAGCTTATTTACTAACAGAAGGAAAAATTATGTTGACAGGTACTCCCGAGGAAATTGCTAGCAATGAAATGGCGCGTAAATTTTATCTGGGACAACATTTCGAACTCCGTCGCAAAAAGTTAAATACTTAAACTTACTCCACTTGATATGGCAATATTAGATTCACTATTAACTTGGTTCATGAAGAAGCGGATTCATCAGATTGAATTGTTCATGAAATATCCACATGATGTACAAGAAGAATGGTTTCAAAGTTTAATATCATCAGCAGAAGCAACAGAGTGGGGCAAAAAATATGATTATAATAGTATTTTAACTCCAGAAGAATTTAAAAACAGAGTTCCTATACAAGATTACAATTCGTTAAAACCTTATATTGATCGTATGATCAAAGGGGAGCAAAATATATTGTGGCCTTCAGATATCAAGTGGTTTGCTAAATCTTCGGGAACAACATCCGACCGGAGTAAATTTATCCCGGTAAGTGAAGAGTGCCTAACTGAATGTCACTTCCAAGGTGGCAAAGATATGTTGACAATTTACTTCAACAATAAGCCAGAGAGCCAAATTTTCAGCGGTAAATCTGTTGTACTCGGAGGTAGTTCACAAATTAATAGTTTTAGTTCAGATTCATATTATGGCGATCTATCTTCCATATTATTAAGAAATCTCCCTTTTTGGGCTGAGTTCAAAAGAACGCCCAATTTAGAAGTAACTTTGCTTCCTGACTTTGAGGAAAAAATAGAAAAGGTTGCGAATATTACCATTCATGAAAATGTCACTAATCTAGCAGGAGTTCCGACTTGGAATATTGTACTGGCAAAGAAAATATTGGAAATTACAGGAAAGAATAATTTACTGGAGGTATGGCCTAACTTAGAATTTTATACGCATGGAGGTGTAAGTTTTAAACCCTATCGTGAACAATTTAAAAAATTGATTCCTTCCGATAAAATGTATTATTTAGAGAATTACAATGCTTCTGAGGGATACTTTGCCTTACAGGACATGTCCGATTCTGAAGAATTACTATTAATGCTTGACTATGGTATCTATTACGAATTTTTACCTATTGAAAATCTATACGACGAAAATCCGCAAACATTAGGCTTGCATGAAGTAGAATTAAATAAAAACTATGCTTTGATTATTTCGACCAACGCTGGTTTATGGCGATATATGATCGGAGATACCATTAAATTTGTCACCCTATCTCCATATCGTATTCAGATAACAGGACGTACAAAGCAATTTATCAATACCTTTGGAGAGGAACTTATCGTAGACAATGCTGAGGATGCTATAAAGAAGGCGAGTGAAATAACCCATGCTATTGTGAAAGATTATACCGCTGGTCCGATTTACTTCAAGGAAGGTGAAGCTGGAGCTCATGAATGGATTATAGAATTTGAACAACAACCTGATAATTTTGAAACCTTCTGCAAAATATTGGATGAAACGCTCCGAGAGATTAATTCTGATTATGATGCGAAACGTTATAAAAACATGGCACTACAATTTCCCGTGATTCATAATGCCCCTAATTATACATTCTTTGAATGGATGAAATCAAAAGGAAAACTTGGTGGTCAAAATAAAGTTCCGAGGTTATCCAATAACCGTGATTACTTAGAGCCCCTATTAGCGATAATAAAAAAATAGGAGAAATTTTAGATTTCTCCTATTCATTTGTTGAGTACTTGTCTCTACTGAAAAATTAGGAAGTACTTACGGTTTGATAGCTGTTTTATAAAGGAAAACAAAAAAACCTAAAATAAAATTTAGTGAAAATCCATTTTTTTCCACAGCTGTCTTTTGATCAAACTCTAATTCATCCTCTTCCAATGCATTTCTTTTACTGTTTAATTCTTGCATGGCTTTAATCATTTAGTTTGTTGTTATTAATTAATATCTGTTTAAAAAGTGTGAGCTAACTTAAAGTCTACTGTCTTGGACAGTTAACCATTGTGATTGCGTTAAACCAAATAACATGCCACATTATGATTTCTATGTGAATTCATATAAATTTAATATGGAAGAAATTTTAAATTAAGAAATTGCTATAAAACGATGACAAAAAAGTGATTTGCCTTTCATCCCTAATAAGTTAGTGTCCATAAAAAAAAACGCGAATCCTAAAAAAGAGACAATTTTATCTTATTATAATAAAATATATTGTAATAGAACAAAATAGCTTAAACTGTGTATTTATCCTTCAAATTCATAGTTTTTTTCCTACTTTAGCATACGTAATTTAAATACAATGAGCGCGACAGAAAATTATTCAATTCGCGTAGAGCCCACAAAAGAATCGAGACTCTCGCAAGTAGATTTTAACAATCTAAAATTTGGAAAAATATTATCCGACCACATGTTGGTCGCAAACTATCAAGATGGAGCATGGACAGATGTTAGTATTGTGCCTTATGGCGATATTAATATAAGTCCTTCGATGTCAGCATTACATTATGGTCAAGCTATTTTTGAAGGTATCAAAGCGTACAAATTTCAAGATGGTACCATCAGTATTTTCCGTCCTGACAAAAATTGGGAAAGATTTAACAAGTCTGCAGCACGTTTAGAAATGCCTGAAGTACCCGAAGAAATCTTTTTAGGTGGATTAAAGAAACTACTATCGACTGATAGTAATTGGGTACCTAATGCACCTGGCACCTCTTTATATATTCGTCCTTTTATGTTCGCAACAGAGGCGGCATTGGGCGTACACCCCTCTAATTCATACAAATTTATCATCATTACTAGTCCAGTAGGTGCTTATTATAGTAATCCTTTAAAATTAAAGGTAGAAACACACTATACCCGTGCAGCTGAAGGTGGTGTAGGATTTTCAAAAAATGCAGGTAACTATGCATTATCTCTATATCCAACTCGCTTAGCGAATGATGAAGGTTTTGACCAATTGATGTGGACAGATGCTTCGGAACATCAGTACATCGAGGAAGCTGGTACAGCCAACCTCATCTTCCGTATCGGCGATAGTATCATTACACCGCATGGTGATACGATATTGCATGGAGTGACACGCCGTACTATTATGGAACTCGCAGATAAGTGGGGTTATAAAACAGAACAACGCAGAGTGTCCGTAAAAGAGCTTATCGATGGTATTAAAGCAGGTATTGTGACAGATGCATTTGCAGCTGGAACTGCCGCGACATTAACACCAATTGCTACGATCGGATATGAAGGTGAATTATTTCAATTGCCGCCAGTTGAAGGTCGCGATTTTTCTAAAAAAGTATTAACTTATTTAGATGATCTTCGTTATGGCAGAATTACAGATGAATTTGGTTGGAATATGATTGTAGAATAGAAAATTATTAGATCTAAAAAAAAAGCGCTACGTTCATACTCTTAACATAGCGCTTTTTTTTATCTATATTTCTTTATCAACAGAGTTATTAACATAATGTGGATAACTCTGTTGATAAATGCAAAAATTAGGATTGAATATAGTCTATAATCTGATTTTTATCTTGCGGATCAAACCAAGTGGTATCTTTATTCTTCTTGAACCAAGTAATTTGTCTCTTCGCATATCTTCTCGAGTTCTGTTTTATTTTGTCAACAGCTTCCTCCCAAGAAATAGTTCCATCTAAAAAAGCAAATATTTCAGCATATCCGACAGTCATTAACGCTGGCTTATGCTGATAAGGAATCAATGATTTCACCTCTTCCAATAATCCTTCTTGTAACATTAAATCGACCCGTTTATTGATACGTTCATATAAAGCAACTCGATCCATATTTAGTCCAATAGTCACGATATGAAAGGGACGCTCCGATTTTGTATGATTTAAAAAATTAGAAAACGGTAATCCTGTAGTCTCAAACACTTCCAGAGCACGAATCACACGTTGGACATTTGAAAGATCAACTTGAGTATAATAGATCGGATCTACTTCTTTTAAATACTCTTGCAATGGTACTATACCAGCAGTTTCAAATCTTTTATTTAATTGTTCACGAACTTCCGGCAAAGCTTTCGGTAAATTGTCAAGACCTTCGCATACTGCTTGCACAAATAAACCCGATCCACCGACCATAATGACAATGTCCTTTTTTTCAAACAAGGAAGTAATTTTATCAAGGGCATCTCTTTCAAAATCACCCGCAGAATAATCTGCTTCAATCGTATGAGAGTTAATAAAATGATGGGGGGCTTGACCTAATTCAAATGGCGTTGGTTTAGCTGTCCCAATATTCATTTCTCGATAGAACTGTCTTGAATCTGCCGATATAATTTCAGTATCAAAATGCTGGGCAAGCTGAATCGCCATAGCGGTCTTACCTACCGCTGTAGGACCTACTATTGAGATTAACGTTTTTTTATGCTTTTGCTTACTATCCAACATTAATATTCGTCAAACGAGCCGCCACTCTCTTTTTCAGATTTATCTTCTTCCTCTTCATCATCTCCGTCAAACAAGTCAAATTCTTCGTCGTCATCCACACCATATTGTGTTTCATCAACCAAAACTTCTTCCTCCTCATCATCATCTAGCGGATCTGCGACTGGAAAATTGGCTGCTCCTAAAGATTTAGGAGCTGCTCCTACAGTTTTAAATACTACTGGATAAGTTTTACCTTCCTCTTCTTTCAAAATCTTAATCAATTCCACATGAAATTCATAAGGGTGATCAAAATTATAGATGTAATAAAACTTTTGATGAGGATCATCGATAAACTTACTTAAACGAATATTCTCCATTAATAAAACACCCTCTGATACTTTACGGGCAGTTGGTAAAAAAGCAATTTCAGTTCCTTTTTTCCATTGGTCATTACTGACATAAAAGGAAGATGTACGTTCAGCTTCATAAGCAGTTGTCTTATGGATAGCCTCATGTAATTCTAAAAAAGTTTGTTTTGAAAGCATATCGATTTCTCTATACACATCCTCATAATCTTCAAAAGTGATTCTGAATCTATAAATAGCCATTTTTAATATTCGTTTTGTTTGTTAACAAGATGAGTTTCAATACAAATTGAAACAATTAAAATTACTTTTTTTATTTAACAGTTGTATTCAAATCCCATGCCTTTCTAATAGTCAAGCCTAATTCTTCAGCTCTATTGACCATAAAATGATAAGCATCCATTTTGGCATTAGGTATTTCCCCTTCCAAAATTGCTTCTCTAATGGCATTTTTTATTTTTCCAACTTCACGGCCAGGACCTATTCCAAAGACTTCCATAATATCTTCTCCAGAAATCGGGGGCTGCCAATTTCTAATTTGATCGCGCTCTTCCACATCTTTAAGCTTCTGCTTGACCAATTCAAAATTCTGACGATATTTCTTCTTTTTATATTCGTTTTTTGTTGTTACATCTGCATGGCATAATTGCATCAACGCATCGATATCATCACCTGCCTCGAACAACAAACGACGTACTGCCGAATCAGTAACAATATCTTGAGCCAGTACGATCGGTCGTAGGTGTAACAATACGAGCTTTTGTACAAACTTCATTTTTTCATTCAATGGCAGTTTCAGCTCAGCAAATAACTTAGGAACCATTCTTGCTCCTTTGTCCTCATGCCCATGGAATGTCCATCCTAGTTTCTTGTCAAATCTCTTTGTAGCAGGCTTTGCTATATCGTGCATGATAGCTGCCCATCTTAACCAAAGATCATCTGTTGTTTCGCACACATTATCCAAAACTTCTAACGTATGGTAAAAATTATCTTTATGTCCCTTACCATCAATAATCTCTACACCATATAAATTTTGCATAGCAGGAAAAACCAATGGTAACAAACCTGTATCAAATAAATATTTAAAACCTATAGAAGGTTTTTTCGATAAAATAATTTTATTGATTTCATCAATAATCCGCTCTTTAGAAATAATACGTATCCGTTCTTTCGTATCAGTAATTGCCCGAACGGCATCCAGATCTATTTTAAAATTCAATTGTGTAGCAAAACGAATTGCACGCAACATGCGTAAAGGATCGTCCGAAAAAGTGACAATAGGATCAAGTGGTGTACGAATAGTCCGCAATTCAATATCTCCTACTCCATTGAATGGATCTAACAATTGTCCATAATTTTCTTTATTCAATGAATAAGCCATGGCATTAATTGTAAAGTCACGACGATTTTGATCATCTTCCAAAGTGCCATCTTCAACAATAGGTTTTCTCGAATTGCTGCGATAAGATTCTTTACGGGCACCGACAAATTCGACATTCAATCCTTCAAAAACCAGCATTGCTGTTCCAAAACTTTTATAAACAGCGACTTTCGTTTTTAAAAGATTCCCGAGAGCAGTAGCAAATTCAATTCCACTTCCGATAACAACAATATCCACATCATTATTAAACTGCCGTTGCATGATTCGATCACGCACATAACCGCCAATAACGTAGCATTCCGTGCTCGTTTTTTCGGCTAACTCTTTAATGATTGGGAAAATAGGATGTTGTAAATTATCACTCATAGCATGAATCTAGGTCCTTAAAAAACCACTAGGATGCAAAAGTAAGGAATTTATTATAAAATAGGCATTAGTCTTATGATATAAGCACACAAGACTAATGATATTATTAGCGATTTGCTAGTCACGATCTCGAGAGAGCTTGCGAAAAGCTAATGGGTTTTGGGTAAGCTCAGCTTGCTCACGACGACGGCCAACAATATGGACGGCCTGAAATATCGCTTCCATAAATGATTCATGTGCAGCAATATTTTTTCCTGCAATATCATAACCTGTTCCATGATCGGGAGAAGTCCGCACAATGGGCAAACCAGCAGTGAAATTAACGCCATTACGTTTTGCTATATGCTTAAAGGGAATCAATCCCTGATCATGATACATCGCTAATACAGCATCAAATTTTTCATATGCATGATTAGCAAAAAAACCATCTGCAGGATAAGGTCCAAAACAAAGCATTCCTTTCTCTCGCGCCTTTTCCAAAGTTGGTCTAATGATCGTATCATCTTCCGTACCGATCACACCATTATCTCCTGCATGAGGATTGAGCCCCAATACAGCAATTTTTGGTTTTTGAATCCAAAAGTCCTTTTTTAGACTATCATTCATTAACACCAATTTATTCATGATTGCTTCCTCTGTAATATGCTCGGCAACATCTTTCACCGGAATATGACCTGTCACAACACCAACGCGAAGCTCATCGCAAATCATAAACATCAACACATCATTAGCATTTGTCTTCTCTTGCAAATATTCTGTATGTCCAGGAAAATGAAAGCCTTCCTGTTGAATATTGTGTTTGTTTATAGGAGCTGTCACAACCGCATCTATCTTTCCAGCATTCAGGTCTTCAATAGCTTTTTCTAACGAAATAAAGGCATATTTGCCCCCAATTTCATTTTCTTCCCCTAAGGTAATCTTAACATCCTCTTGCCAGCAGTTAATCATGTTAGCACGTTTAGGATTTGCCTGTTCAGGATCATTGATGACATTAAAACTAAAATCATTGACGCCTAATGCCTTTCTATGAAAAGACGCAACTTTTGTATTACCATAAACAATTGGAGTGAAAAATTCTAATACACGATTGTCCAACAATGATTTAATAATCACTTCCAATCCGATACCATTAATATCGCCTACTGTAATACCTATTTTTAATTTGTCAGCCATAGTAAAAAATGAAATTATTGACTCAAAAGTAATTAAAATTATACGAAATAGTCAAGGTTTGATCGAAATATCAAATTCGTTTAAAAAGCATATGCTGTAAACCATAACGACCATTTTTAAATCTACCACTGTCCTGATAATCTATTTGGCGATATAATTGATACGCATGATGATTTTCAATATTCACCGTCAGCACAATCTCATCAATATCCTCAATTAGACTCTTAACAAAGGAATCTAATAATAACAATGCCTGTCTTGCGATTCCTTTCCCTTGAAAACTAGGATTTAAAGATAATCCTCTCAATAATATCGAATTTGGATTACCCGTAAAGAGCAGGTGATCCACAGTACGATCTAATAGGAAAAAACCAACAGGATTTTCGTGATATAATATAGTAATGGGATATTTATTCTTGATTTTTTGAACTTCGTCAATTACAATATATTGATATACAGTTTTTGTGAAGTGGCGCTGCTTTTCATCTAACACATAGGACAATTGTTCATAATGCGCGTCTTCATAGTTAACTAAAGAAACGGATAATAAATTTTCTATCATTGGGTTTATCATATTACATTCCTACTAGACAAGTTACTGCTTTTTCCATAATAAAATAATGACGTTGTAAGAGCAGAACGAACTTTCGAGCTCAAAGCAATTAAATCGTTAACTTTATTTTTTATTATATGACTTAATTAAAATTGTGAATAAAACAAATTTATCTAAGTTTGTAGCAAATACGAGCATAATATGAGTACAGTAAGAGCCAAGAAACATTTAGGGCAACACTTTTTGAATGATAAAAATGCAGCACAAAAAATAGTTGATGCTTTAAATCCTACGTTAGGATTTACACAAGTACTAGAGGTTGGTCCTGGAATGGGTGTTCTTTCCGATTTCCTACTGCAAAATACGGCATATGAAACATGGATGATTGATGTGGATGATGAGTCTATCGAATTTTTAGCAGACAAATATCCTCAGTTAGAACACCGATTGATTCATGGTGATTTTCTGACGCTGGATTTTGCAAAGCATTTTGATGAAAAAATAGCTATTATCGGTAATTTCCCCTATAATATATCATCTCAGATCTTATTTAAAATATTGGACGAACGCAATCGTGTGGTTCAAATGACGGGTATGTTTCAAAAAGAGGTTGCTGAAAGGTGTACGGCAAAAGCTGGTAGTAAGGAATATGGAATTTTGAGTGTTTTCTTACAAGCATACTATCATGTTGAATATCTTTTTACAGTTAAAGCAGGTGCATTTAATCCCCCACCAAAAGTGCTTTCTGGGGTGATTAGAATGACTAGAAATGAGCGTCAGGAATTAGATTGTGATGAAAAGTTATTCTGGAGAGTGGTAAAATCAGCTTTTAATCAAAGAAGAAAAACATTACGAAATTCATTGTCGGCGGTAGTTACAAAAGATAAAATGTCTGACAATCCATTGTACGAGCTACGTGCAGAAAGACTGACTGTCAATGACTTTATAGTCCTGACTAATGAAATTGCCAGCGAACTGTAAGTTAATATCTTGTTTTTTAACCTGATTTGATTTTTATGAATCTGAAGACCACTTTTATATATATCGCTTTAGGTGAAAAATTTGCTTATCACCTTCAGACCATATTCAGTTTGCTCAGTCTTGTAAAATTTAGAAGCGAAGCAATTAAATATGTCATTTACACAGACCATCCTGAATATTATAAGTGGTTATCAGCGTTAATTGAGATTCGCCATATCGATCTTCAGACATTCGAGAATTGGATAGGCCCTACTCAATATTTCTATAGGACTAAAATTAAAGCCATGCAAGATGCTGCTTTAAAAGATGATGGTCACCTCATCTTTTTAGATTCAGATACGATGGCAATTGCACCTTTAGATCAACTGATCGGTCAGCTTTCTTCCGGACACAATTTTCTTCATTTAAAAGAGCGGTTCCTATCGGATAAGCAGATTACCAACGACCATAAGAGGATGTGGAAAATCATTGGAGGTACAAAAATTAATAATATCGTGATGGATGATACGATTCGTATGTGGAATTCTGGCATCATCGCACTAAATCAGCAGGACAAAATCAAATTATTAGATGATGTACTTTTATTCAATGATACACTGTGTGACCAAAAAATTGTTTGTCGTGTAAAAGAACAATTCGCATTCTCGGTTGTGTTAGAAAAACACGGAAATTTAAAAGTTGCTGATTCTTGGATACTGCACTATTGGGGAAATAAAGAGGAGTGGCATCAAAAAATTTTAGATTTTTTAATGCCTTTGCTGCTTGCCGCTCATAAGCCCGAAGATGTAGCTGAGCTAATCGATACCGAAGAATGGATAAAAACACCCTATCATCGACACATTTCCTCCTTTAAAAAACGTCTATTGAAATTTTGCATTAATAAAAAAGATCGTACCTTGACTATTGAATAATTAATTCGCTGTATGTGAAAAGATTTACGATAATTGGTGGTGGAGTTGCTGGATTAACCGCAGCAATTGGTTTAAATAAGATTGGGATACAGGTATCAATCTTTGAAAGTGCAAAAATATTAGCAGGTATTGGTGCTGGCTTTGGATTAGCAGCCAATGCCATACAGGCACTTGACTATTTAGATCTTAAAGATGGGGTGATCCCTCTGGGTCATTATTTAGAAAATTATAATATCCTAGATGAACAAGGGAAAATTCTAGCATCTCCCGAGACCAAGAAGATCAGCACGCAATATGAACAGGATAATTTTGCCATCCACCGTGCCGATTTACATCAATTTCTACTCCAGCAAATAAATATCACGGACTTGCATTTAGGAAAAAGAGCATTCAAAGTTGAAGAAGACGCAGTTGGTATTGCTGTTTTCTTTGAAGATGGAACTGTACACAAAACTGATTATTTGATTGTTGCCGACGGTGTAAAATCTCAACTAAGACAGCAATTAATCCCTCATTCAGCTCCTCGATATGCAGGCTATACCTGTTGGCGTGCCACCATTGACAATGCCCACATAAACCTCAAGACCGGTTTCGAGACTTGGGGTAGTAAAGGACGTTTTGGAATGACTCCACTTGTTGGAAACAAGATCTATTGGTATGCTTGCATCAATGCGGAGCCAAATAGTGCTCAGTATAGTAATTATACCATCGAGGATCTCAGGCTGAATTTTGCTCATTACCATGACCCTATACCAAAGGTGTTAGCCGAAACAAAAGACGAACAACTCATCTGGAATGATATCATTGATATTAAACCTCTAAAACATCTTGCATTAGGCAATATCTTATTTATTGGAGATGCTGGACATGCAACTACTCCAAACATGGGACAAGGTGCTTGCCAAGCGATAGAAGACGTAGCCGTATTAGTGGACGAATTGAAGAAGACAGAGGATGTCACGCTAGCTTTTAAACATTTCGAACAAAGGAGATTAAAAAGGACGCGGTATATCACAGAAACTTCTTGGACTATAGGAAAGATCGCACAATGGCAAAACCCGATCAGTATCATGGCTCGAAATACGCTGATGACCATACTTCCAGAGAAAATCAAACAACATCAATTGAAAACACTTTTAAGTGTTGATTTTATGAAATAAAAAATCAAATGAAAACAAAAGTATTAATCGTAGATGATGCGCATACCGTACTTCTTCAAAAATTGGAGCAAGCTGGTATTGCTTATGATTACAAACCAGACTTTTCCAGAACTGATGCTGAAAATGCAATCGTAGCTTATACCGGATTAGTCATCAGATCGAAATTTCAAGTTGACAAACAGTTTATAGATTTAGCAAGTAATCTGCAATTTATCGCACGCTGTGGAGCGGGTATGGACAACATCGATGAAGCTTATGCTGTATCGAAAGGAATTAAACTCATCAGTGCAAATGAGGGAAATCGAGACGCTGTTGGAGAGCATATGATCGGCATGTTACTTTCTTTAATGAATCATCTCAACAACGGAAATCAAGAAATTAAAAATGGTCTATGGCGTCGAGAACCCAATCGAGGCTATGAATTAAAAGGAAGAACTGTTGCACTCATTGGCTATGGTCATAATGGACAAGCGATGGCAAAAAAACTTTCAGGATTTGATGTTAACGTGATTGCCTATGATAAATATAAGACGGGATTTACAGATCAATTTGCCAAAGAAGTTGCTATGGAAGAAGTGGTCAAACAGGCGGATGTACTCAGTTTTCACATCCCGCTAACTCCAGAAACTAAAGGGTTGATAAATCAAGAATATCTGCATCATTTTAGGAAACCCTTATTTTTCTTGTTAGGTGCTCGCGGGGGAATTGTTGAAGTTCCAGCTGTTTTAAAAGCGATGGATGAAGGTAAAATCATAGGAGCAGCTTTTGATGTGCTACCTGTTGAAAAATTTCCTGCCCTTGCAGAGCAATCCTGGTTTTCTGATTTAGCCAGTAGAGACAATGTATTATTAAGTCCACATGTAGCAGGCTGGACATTTGAGAGTTATTATAAACTATCTGATGTTGTTGCTGAAAAGATTATTGCACTTTTTAATAAATAAGCATTTACATTGCGGTCAGGCAAAATATTGGACAAAGACAACCACTACAAATTGAAGAACCAAACTTACGTCTAATAAATAAGCATAATGATAATGGTCATTCCTCTTGAAAACAATCAACCTCAATAAAAGTACAATGATTACATTAGTGAGTAAAAGCCCCATTTTGAGCACGAGATCATAAGGAGCACCTAAAATCAAGAGACTATGTAAGCTTAGCAATAAATAGCATAGGCTCTTTGCTCTACTTTCTCCGAGCATATTAGGCAATGTTCGGAGATGATAGTACGAATCTTGTTTGATATCTCGAATATCGAAAGGCAATGTACAGATAATCAAGAAAATAAACTTCAATCCAGCGAGATAATATAATAAATTGAGATTTACCAAAATATTATTGCTGTACAACTCGACATAAGGTAAAAATATACTACTCAACACCCAGACAAAAGCAATATGGAAAATTTTCATTGCTGGAATCTGTCTTAATCCCCCCCATCGTCCTCTTAAAGGAATGATAGGAAGACTATACAATACACTCACAAGCCCGATGATACCTAAGAAAAAGATCGCATAAAGATGGATATGAAAAAGACACCATATACATATACATGCTGCTAAACAGGTATTGATCAATAAAAATCGTTCGTATTTAAAAACCCATCTTGTTCGGGCATATATTGATCTTTCGGGATGTTGAGGTTTGGATAAGATTAAACTAAAATTGTAAAGAGCAAGTGTCGCTGCTCCTTCAATTAGTGCGATATAACCATTGACCTCCTGATCCAAGATCACATATGTCAATACGCATTGTGAAGCCGCCGCAAGAGCAATTAGTATATTGCTAAAAATCAAAAAATAATATACTTTTTTTAGTACATCCATACAGATCAATCTATTATATCATGAGCAATATAACAATAGTGTTATAAAAAAGTTAAATTTCAAATTATAAATTTTATAAATTGCCTTTTGTCGCAAAAAAAACTAAATTAGCTGATTCCTAATGAACTTGTTTAATCAACCAAATTGCGTTTTTAGGGATTGAAATTAATAAAACCAAAATATGAGTCTACAAATCAAATCATTTGAAGAATATCAAGAAGTTTATAAAAAAAGTGTAGAAGACCCGGAAGCTTTCTGGGGAGAGATAGCGGAAAACTTTTTTTGGAAAAGAAAATGGACAAATGTTCTGAATTGGAATTTCACGGAACCTAATGTAAAATGGTTCGAAGGTGGTAAATTAAATATTACAGAAAATTGTCTAGATCGTCACATTTATAATTTAGGAGATAAACCAGCTATTATTTGGGAACCCAATGATCCAAATGAAGCACATCGTATTTTATCTTACAAACAACTTTTACAGAAGGTTGAACAGTTTGCCAACGTTCTAAAAAATAACAATATCCGCAAAGGAGACCGTGTGTGTATTTATTTACCGATGGTACCTGAATTGGTCATTGCAACTCTGGCATGTGCACGTATCGGCGCTATCCATAATGTCGTATTCGGAGGTTTCTCAGCACAATCTATTGCTGACCGTATCAATGATGCAGCATGTAAAGTAGTGGTTACGTCCGATGGTAGCTATCGTGGTCCAAAAGTATTGGAATTAAAGAGCATTGTAGACGATGCGCTGATGCAATGTGATACCGTTGAAAAAGTAATTGTATTGACAAGAACGCGTACACCTGTATCCATGATCAAAGGTCGTGATGTATGGTGGGAAGACGAGATCAAGAAGGTAGAAACACAAGGAAACCCAGCTTGTCCTGCTGAAGAGATGGATTCGGAAGATACGTTATTTATCCTTTACACCTCTGGATCTACAGGGAAACCAAAAGGAGTTGTGCATACCACAGGTGGTTATATGGTCTACACGGGTTATACTTTCTCAAATGTATTTCAATATCAGCAGGGAGAAGTATATTTCTGTACTGCAGATATTGGTTGGATTACAGGTCACTCTTATATTGTCTATGGTCCACTCTCGCAGGGAGCTACTTCATTGATGTTTGAGGGAACACCAACGTTTCCTGACGCTGGTCGTCTCTGGGATATCGTTGAAAAGTATAAAGTCAATATTTTATATACAGCACCAACAGCTATCCGTTCGTTAATGGCCTTTGGCGATTCGTTTATTGACGGTAAAGATCTGAGCAGCATCCGCAAACTGGGATCTGTTGGAGAGCCTATCAATGAAGAAGCATGGCACTGGTACAATAGCAAAGTGGGTAAAGAAAAAGCACCAATTGTTGATACCTGGTGGCAGACTGAAAATGGCGGTATCTTAATCGCTCCTATGGCTGGGATTTCACCTACTATACCGGGATATGCGATGTTGCCATTACCAGGGGTGCAACCAGCCCTTATGGACGAAAATGGAAAAGAGATTGAAGGAAATGATGTCTCTGGCAATCTATGTATCAAGTTCCCATGGCCAGGTATGTTACGTACCACTTGGGGGGATCATGAGCGTTGTCGTCAAACCTATTTTGCAACCTATGAAAACATGTACTTCACCGGTGATGGTTGCTATAGAAACCCTGAAGGATACTACAAAATCACTGGCCGTGTAGATGATGTGTTAAATGTTTCAGGGCACCGTATTGGTACTGCCGAAGTAGAGAATGCGATCAATATGCACTCTGATGTTGTCGAATCGGCAATAGTAGGTTATCCACACCCTGTAAAAGGACAAGGTATTTATGCCTACGTAATCGCACACCATCATATCGATGATGAAAGTACGCGTAAAGATATTATGCAGACGATTACGAGATTGATTGGTGCTATCGCCAAACCAGATATTATCCAATTTGTATCTGATCTTCCAAAAACTCGCTCTGGAAAAATCATGCGTCGCATCCTTAGAAAAATTGCAGAAGGGGAAAGATCAAATTTAGGAGATACTTCTACCTTACAAGATCCAGCTGTTGTTGATGCCATCATCGAAGGAGCTGATAACTTGAAGAAATAAAAAAAACTTAATATTTTTATAAAAACAGAAGCCACCTCATCAGGTGGCTTCTGTTTTTATAGACAATACATCATATTTATTGAAAAATATTCTATTTAAATAGAATAAACAAAAAAAAACTTATATTAACATTAAAAATTAAACAAAATTCTTTAAAAAAATTAATTTTAAAACATTTCACAATATAAAATAATCGAAAAACTCATCAAAAAAAGTAAAAACATCATAATTTTATGGGTAAATAAAAAAATAACCATAATTTTCATTAAAATGAGGAAAAAATAATAAAAAAAAAACAAAAATAACATTGGCAATCATAAAAAAAACTATATATTTACAACACCTTAATAGGTTTATAATTGGTTATAAAAGGTTTTCATTCTCCCCGTCTGAAAACCTTTTTTTATTTTCAATAGTTTAATCAAATTTTGTATTAACAATGAGAAATTTATCGATGCAACAATAGATTGTAACCCTATATTTTATTAAACTTGCAACTGTCGGATTTTTTTTAATCACACTTTCTCTCCAATAGATCAAAAAATGAATTTGTCAAAATACCATCAGGGCCAAAAATTAACTTACATCGGCAAACATATAATAATACACCTATGATTATTATGACAATGTACAATCATACTACTGAATCTGATATCGTGATGCTATTGATTACTTATGAACCCTTTATGGTCAAATCGAAGCTTATAAATAGACTTAAAAGTATGCGATTTTCATTTTTGACTCGGACTCGCTGATGCATCGTTATCCGATCACACGTAAATCAAGCTTATACCAATCCATCCCTTGAGGATGCTGATAACCCTTTACTAAATATCTAAAAAAAAACATTGTTTAAAGTGGCATAAACCTAATTTTCATTGTTGTAAGCTGATCAATAAGTATAGCGAATGTAAGCCGGATATTCGAGTTTTCTTCACCCATTGTACATATTATATTCGTACACTATACAGCATAAATCCAATAAGAATCCGTGTTAAGTGCGTGGTGAGTCCGTGTTAAGTCCGTGTTTATAGTATTTTCACCATGATATCACTATTTTCAGACCATGGTTACAGGTTTAAGATATATTGCACTCCTTTCCTATTTGTATTGCACCGTAGTGCAATACATTACGCACAAAAGAACCCATATCTTTATAATCGTGTATACCAGATCTAAAGCAATCCTTCCACTATATACTGAATGATAATGAAAGTGACTTTGTTCGAATACAAGATTAATTCCCACGGAGTCTTTTTCAAAATTAAAACAAATTTACCTTCATTCTGTTGAGAAAAATGTTTGTGAAATGGTCTGTGAATTTTGGTGGATGGTATGTTTTTAAATATAGTTACAATAGGTATTACTGCTCAACGTCGCAAAATAAATTTGCATGAGAGACAAAAAAGTTGAAGCGTCAGAAATATGCTAAGTAGCAGGGGAAATACAAGACATGGGCAAAATTACTTAAGTAGAATCACAACTATCAATAACTTGAATGGATTCATAGATTATTATAAAACACTTTGTAACTATAAAAACTTTTTACTTCAAGATAAAAAGGGGAATTTTAACATATTGGGAACCAATCATGTTAAAATTCCCCTTTTTAAGGAGATAAGATATAATTACACGTATATTTTATCTTCCTATACCCCAAGCTAATTGCAGGTAAAAACTGCCTAATCTATCCTTCGGCGCATTGGTAACTGTGGCATTCGTTACTTTCCACTCATTAGCAGAAATAGAAGATTTATAACCGACTCTACACTCTGGAGAGAACAGGGTACGATCTTTATTAGTCGTCTTCAATGCAACGCTAATATCAACTATAGCTGCTGTATGCTCCAACTTAGTCTCATTTGATTGATTCGTTAAAAAATCTTGAAAGGTTCCATTCATATTTTGCTTTTCAATAATAAAAGTAGATGATTGAGCGCCTAAGCCAAGTTGAGGACTAAAGACTAAATTACCAGTTCGTATAGCATTACTCGCTACATATATGGTAAAATCTCCAGTATTCAAGGTGTTATTTTTTTTACCATTTGTTGATAAACTAAAATTCACTCCGATTAACGTTTTATTAATACGATAAGCTGTACCTAGTCCAGCATTCCATCCAAATAAAGGAATTTGCCCTGCATCCGAATCTTTCAATACCGAATTTAAATTACCAGCGTGATTAAATTGAACACCGCCAAAATACATAATCTCAATCGGTAGGTACTTTCTTTTTGAGCTTTGCTCCTGCGCTAGGAGATTCATTGTTAATAGAGCCAACAGCCCTGTAGATAAATATTTCATAATCAATTTTAATTGTATATTATAAAGCAAGACAATAAAGGGTAAGATATTATTACATTTAAAATTTAAAAAAACAAATCACCTTCATACTATGAAAAAGCCTTTCCAGATAAACTGAAAAGGCCTTTAAATAAACATATGAAACATTATTGTTGCTTACTCATCACAACAACAATAATGTTGCAGTAATTAACTTTGTGGTACTAACTTAATGGTACCAGCGTCATTAGTAAAGTATCCTTTTGTATATGTCCCTGTTGGTTCAACATATTTCAATTCTCTAAACTTAACTCCGTTAACATCGTACTCGGTATAAAAATCGAGACCAGTCGGTGTATAGCGATATGAATAAGGCTTAGTATTGCCTGCAATCAATAAAGCACGTTTCGTAAGTGCTGTGGCAAATGTTGCAGGAATTGATTCTGTACCAACTTCAAATTTATAATTTGAAAATGCATGAAATTTTATTATTGCCGAACGATAGGTTGTAACAATTGAAGAAGCCTCACTCGATTTAATTGGTAAGAGAACAATCTTATTATAAGACTTTCGCCCTTCCATAACAACTGAATCTGCGGAAACTTTTGTTACCAAGAAATCATTTTCGCCCTTCATTCCTTCATTAATCGCTCCAAGTTGAGCCGTTACAAAACCAGGTAAAAAATAACTACTACTCCTATTAAAATATCCAGGTAATGCAAAATAATGAAAGATTCTATTGTATGTATCTAAAGTTAAAATAGGTCCTGCTCCAGGTACAACGGTATAGGTACTATTTTGTGCCGCCAGAGTCGTAAAATCTCCCTCAATAGTAACATCTACAGCATTATTGAATTTTGCAAATAAAGTATATCCACCAAATTCTAATGCACTACTCGGAAAATATTTAATAAGCCATCCATCTTTATTAGACTGCAGTGTAGAGTAAACATTAGAAACACTTGCATTTAAACGATCGGTAGGACTTTCATCAAAAATATAATCCATTTTCTTTTCACAACTTGCGCTCAAAGACAAAATGGTTATTCCTAAAATAAATAGTTTTAATTTCATTTTTCTTAATTTAAAGTTGTTTGGTCAAAGGTGCTAAGTTGAGGATAACGAGCTAGAATATTTGCACGCAAAACATCCATATCTATCTCCCATTCAGATTTCATATAAGATTTAACAATTGCCAATTTTGATAAAATTAGAGCTCTTCCAGCTGCTGTGGATCCTGTGACATTAAGCATAGCATCAAAATCAGCCTGACTACGTGTTACATAATAAGAATACAATTCAGCAAAATCTTCCGTATCAGCTTTTGAAGCATAAGGTGAAATAAAACCAGCTGCAATAGCATTTCCTATTCCTACTGCTGTTGCAGGATATGTTGAGTTCCAATCATCCTCAACATAACTCGTCCCAGTAATTTCCTTAAAATTACTCGGATAAGCCTTGTTTTGATTCAAGATATGTTGAAACTCATGATGGATCGTCTTAAAAAACTGACCTGTTAAAAATGCAACATCTTTACCACTAGTTTCATTCAATCCTAACAAATTATATAGGGATACCTTAGTTCCTGATTCTGCTGTTCCTAAAATAATAACACCATTTGTCTGAACAGGTACTGACCCAGTATAGGTTATAATTTTCGGAAAGTTATTTTTCAAAAATTGTTTACTGCCTGCCACTTCAGTGTACGGTTCCATTATAAGAAAATTCATGAGTTTAGACAGCCGAATGGAGGACTCATAAGGGGCTGGTACTAAACGATAAGTCATATCAGACTCCTTATCAACATACTTATACAATATCTCAACATTGTAAGGTTTAGTATAAGTATTATATAAATAATTATCTAAAGCATTTTTAGGAATTTCTGAATCCACAAAAACACTTTTAGAATCCAATTTATCTTCTTTGCTACATGCGGAAAATAGTAGACCACATGATATTAATATAGGTATTAATTTATAATTCACTTTCATCTTTATCTAGGATTAGAAGTTAAACCAGCATTAATTACATCTTGAGGAAGTTGAATAGCACGACGATTATCTCTGATTTTCAAAATGTTTTCTGTTTCGGTTATTGGAAAGCTTGTAGCATTAAAAACTGCTGGAGCTATTCTTCTTGTTATTTCGATTCCATAACGTTTTACATCAAACCATCTTAAACCTGTATGAAGAAATTGTAAGCGCTTTAAAGATAATACGGCATGAATCATATTCTCTTGTGTACCTGTTTCAATCGCAAAATCAGGATTCAATTTCTTTTTGGGTGTTGGTGCTGATGCTGTAAAATAAGCAAATGAATTTGCCCAAGTATTAATGGACGATTCACTTAAAACTGAAGGATTGTTAATGGTGTTGTTATTAACATGAATTTGCATATCAGCAATAGCAGCGGCATAATTTTTTAAATGAATATTTGCTTCAGCTCTATTTAATAATGCTTCTTCCGAAGTAATCGGTGCAAATACCCCTCTTGAAAATCCGATACCTGCTACTTGATCCGTATACTCAAACATATAAGCGACATGAGGAAAAATTACTTTATTCGCTGTCGTACTTGTATATCCAAATACACGAATTCTATAATCTGTACTTAAAGTAGCTGTACCAAAAACTTGACGAGCGAAAGTTGTTTCAAACTTTGCAATTGTTCCCGCATGACTAATTCTATTGTTTGTAGTGTAGCCGCCAAACGTTGTACCCATAGCAGAATAGGCAGTAGAAATTAGAAAGTTTGCTTTTCTAGCACTAGCATTATATTCTCTGGTAATATTACCATATGCCGCAGCAAAAGAAGCAATAGTAGCATAATCTCTTAATGTCGTAGCTGGATTGCTACCTAATGCTTCGCTAGAGTATTCTACTACTTTAGCCCAATCTTCCATAAATAATGCCAAACGAGAAGCGAAGGTATATGCAGCCGCACGATTAAAGTGATATTTTGCTACACTTGAATTAGCATAAGAAGCATCATTGATTAGAGGTAAGCCTTCTTCAACATCTTTTTTAATAAAATTATAAACTTCTTCAACTGTATTTCTTTCGTATTTTGGATCTAAAGTTGTTTCCCCCTTTGTCATATAAGTAATCCCCAAATCAGTAGATGAATACTTTTTCGAATAATTATGTGCAAACATGTTTACCAAAATCCAGTGGTTATAAGCACGCGCTAACAGTGCTTCACCTTTTTGAGCATTTAAACTAGCAGGATTGCCTTCCTCTTCTATAGCTTGTAATGCCGCATTAGCACTTCCAATTGCACTATAACAAGCACTCCAAATATTGTCAATACCATCATTATTACTTTCAGTAATATCTTGCCACTTATAAATTTCTTCTAAAAAACGTGAGTAATTTAAGTAAACAGGTCCTACATCATCGACGTTATCGGACGATAATTCAGCAACCATTACATAAGCATTTTCAGGATAAGCACCGACTAACATCTTACCTATTTTGTCCGTAGTATTTAACTCAGCTCTATTATCGGGTAATACATCAAGGTACTTCTTACAAGAAGAAAGTCCTGTTGCTAGTATTCCAGCTGAAATTAATATATATGATAATCTTTTTTTCATATTCTTAGAATCCCATTTTTAAGGTTAAAGTATATTGTTTTGCAATTGGTAACGCTACCCCTCCTGAGTTTACAAACTCTGGATCTTGTCCATTAAGACGTTTATCCGCATAGATTAACCATGGATTAATGACATTGAATCTAAGACCAATATTTGACATATGGATAGATTGCACAAAATGCTTTGGCAACTCATATGCTAATGAAATATCTTTTAGTCGAATAAAGTCACCTTTTGCCACTGTCTCGGTAGAATAGTTATACGCATTATAAGCATAGCTGTATTGGCTATTATTACGAATAAAACGAGAGTCTAAGATAACGGGAACA
The DNA here is from genome assembly GCF_056711605.1 of Sphingobacterium sp. MAE. Classification (NCBI taxonomy): domain Bacteria; kingdom Pseudomonadati; phylum Bacteroidota; class Sphingobacteriia; order Sphingobacteriales; family Sphingobacteriaceae; genus Sphingobacterium; species Sphingobacterium sp. MAE. Next base: position 4,371,347 of record NZ_CM160044.1, read on the forward strand.
TTAGTAAATGCTTCTTCACCAGGAACAGTCCAAGCATCTCTAAATTCTCTTGGTGTAGCATCAAGGTCGCTGTAACCTGTTTTATAGGCAGGGTCCAATCGAATCACATTTCCAAAAGAATAGGTTAGGAAGACATTTAGTTTAAAATTTTTATATGAAAATACGTTACCAAAACTACCCATATCTGTAGGATCTGTAGGCCCTTCATATTTTAAGAAATCTATATTGTCACGATTCTGGAAATAAACACCTGTCGTTGTTTCTTGCCCATCAATGTAATTATACACAGGCAAACCATTTTGTATAATTCTATTAAATGGAATAGAAAACAATGGTCTTACGGGATAACCCTCTACTCCATAACCACCAGCGGCTACTAGATCTGAAACTCTACTGTTGTTCTCTAAAGATGTTATTTTGTTCTTCGCTTTTGCATAAATGAAACTAGAGGTCCATGAGAAGCTTTCGTTCCTTATGATTGTACCGGAAAGGCTCAATTCTAAACCACTGGACTTCATATCCGCAACATTACCATACTTAGTTATTTCTCCACCAAGTCCTTGTGTATTTACGATGCCGATTAAATCAAAGTTTTTACGTTGGTAATAATCAACATCGAAAGCAATCCGATTTTTAAATAACCCGATTGAAGTACCAATATTTAACTCATGCTTTTTCTCATACGTTAACTCAGAATTTTCCAAACTATTAATATTCAAACCCGTCTCCTTATCTGAAGTACTTGGACGCCAAGGGTTATAACTTTGAATAATAATTTTTGAATTTGTGACAAAATCTGGCCCTCTATCCGCTGTTAAACTATAAGAACCTTTGAAACTTAAATTTGAAAACGGTGTCTCAAGATCTTTAAAAAAGCTTTCTTCCATAACATTCCACATTCCGGAAACATTATAGGTTGGCATCCACCGTGAAGATGTAGTACGCCCTAAACGGTTTGTTCCTTCGTAACGTAAGGTACCATTAATGGTGTAACGGTTATCATAGGTATAATTAGCGGTACCGTAAAATGCTACTTGTCGATTTCGTGCTGGAGATATATCGCCATTTTTCTTTCTATCAATGGAATAATAATCTGCATTTTCCTCTTGACTTTTCTTGAATAACTTATAATCGATAAATGGAATCTCACCTAATTCATATTGTAAGCCCCACCCTCTGAACCAATTGTTATTACGATCTACAGAATTTGACTCTGCTCCAGTAAACACATACAATTTATGAATATCATTAAACGTCTTGTCAAATGCGGCAGTAAAACGAAAATCCTGTGCTAGCATCTTATTATCTGTACGATTATAGATACCCCCATATGGCAATACAGAAACTGGTACTGCGTATGGATCATCAGGATCTGTATATAAAAAAGGGTTTGCATCACGGATAAACGTCGTAGGCATCCAACGGTACGCTAAAGCCTGATTGGACTCGTCTTTAATGTAATGCTGTTGTGACGTTTGTTGATATCTGGTCGCTGCTAATATCCCTAATTCCAAAGCTTTGATCGGTTTCCACTTTAATTCACCTTGAAACTTGATATCGGCAGCATTAATATCCATATAATTGTTATCCAATTCATGCAAAATATTAAAAGGTGCATAGTTACGCGTATAAAACTCATTGGGATCAAGCGTACGCGAAGTATTTAGAGCATAAGAGTATGGATTAATATCGAAATCTCTCTTAATCTGCATAGAAACACGATCAACAGACGAACCTAAAGTACCTGGAGCACTTTGATCTCTATACGATCCATTTGTTCTCAAGTCTAGCTTTAAGTTATCAAATAAGTTATATGATGCATTAAACATTCCAGTGTATCTTTTCACATCGGATTTCTTTGCCCATCCATTATCAAATACACCACTTATAGAAGTATAATACTGCGCTTTTTCAGTACCCGAAGACAGGCTGACTGAATGATTTTGCATAATTGTTTTACTAAACAATTGTTCAAACCAATCTGTGTTACGGTATTCAGCTTCTCTCAAGTATGCATTTCGAGATTCTTGGGTATTTTCTAATTGGCCAGACTTAATCAACTCATACATTTTACCATATACTCCCGATTCTGATCGACTGGCAACATCTGCCATCGTTAACCATCCTCGTTGTTCTAGAGTTTGATTAAATGCCATCTGTTCTTGGGAATTCATAATATTGAAATTATTATAAGAAGGGATAGCTCTTGAAGTGAATTCACCAACATAACTTGCGGAATTCCTTCCTGCAATACCTTTCTTTGTCGTAATTACAATTACTCCACCCATGGCGCGTGCACCATAAATAGAGGTCGCGGATCCATCTTTCAATACTGTAAAAGACTCGATATCATTAGCATTTAATCCAGCAACAGCAGAACTGATCAACGTTAGTGCATCTCCTGAAGATAAATCATCTGATGAAACATTTGATACATCCTCTATAATGATTCCATCAATTACCCAAAGCGGTTTTGAACTACCATAGATAGAAGTAGCGCCACGAACACGGATTTTGGGTGCAGAACCAAAAGTACCTGTGGTATTTTGAACAGATACACCTGCCACACGACCTTCTAGGGCTCTTGAAGGATCAGGCAAACCTCCAAGTTCAATATCTTTCATATTAACCTTAGCTGTTGCTCCTGTAAAAGTTCTTTTATCGATCTTAGCTCCTAAACCCGTGATAACAACTTCCTCTATATTTTCAGCACTGCTTTCGAGTGTAATTGATACACTTGAGCGTCCTCCGAGAGATATTTCTTTACTTGAAAAGCCTACATAACGAACTGTCAATACTGCATTCGCATCGGCATTTATTTTAAAATTACCTCTTTCATCTGTTTGCGTGGATACAGAACCTCCTTTTACAGTTATGCTAGCGCCACTTAAAGGCTTTCCGTCTTTATCTTTTACTGTACCTGTAACAACATTTTGTACTACCTCTTCAGTTGTCTTAGTTGTACTTTTGGGAATATTGTTAACCGTTATCGTATTAGCAATAACCTTATAAGAATAATTATTGTCGTTTAAAACTTGCTCAAGTGCATCTTCAAGACTTGCATTTTTTAAATTTAAACTAATTCGTTTCGCTCCTTTAGTGACATCATCACTGTAAAGGAAACGATGCTTCGTTTGCTTGCCAATAGCTGATAACGCATCTTCAACCTTAACATTTTTGAGATTAAGGTTGACCTTTTGCGCAATACCTTCAGCCTGGACACCAGTGACGAACGCAAACATTAAAAAGGTACTAATTTTCATAATACGTAAAGGTTTGCAAAATAACGAGTCTTGAGAATCCCAAGGTCGCTTTTTGCCAAATGGTAAGTTATTCATACATTTACATTTGGTTAAAGAGTTAATTTTTTCTGGTTAGCTTCTTAATTAAGAATAGGTACAGGGATGCTGCAACATCTCTGTATTTTTTTTGTTTAATAATTGTGTCTAGTAATTGTTCTCCATACATCGTGTTATTTATTTTTAATAATTAATTGATTTCCGTCTATCTTAAACCGCAGATCACTAACATATTCCAGCATTTCGAGTACTTGAGAAAGTGGAACATTGCGATCAATAGATCCGGTGATTGCTTTATTTCTATTGATACCTTGATCAAATTTTGGATTTATATTATACCAATTAGATAACTGATCTAAAATAGATTGAATATTATCTTTATTGAAATAAAATTCATTATTATGCCAGGCTAAATCCTTATTTAGATCTGCAATGCCTTTATCAAGTCTTCCATCACCCGACTCTGCGAACTCACCGGGCTGCAGTATGATGGCATGATCTGCTGTAGACACTTCTACTTTTCCTTCTTCGAGAGTTGTTCGAACTTTTTTGTTATAAGCATCAACATTAAAATGTGTCCCTAATACCTTAACATCAGTACCATTCGCTTGGACTATAAAGGGGCGCTGAGCATCTTTATAAACCTCAAAATAAGCTTCACCTTCCAATTGTACTTTACGTTCCCCTGATCCAAAAGATTCTGGAAACTTCAATCTTGACATCGCATTTATCCAAACCTTTGTACCATCAGACAATTCGAGCTTGTAATAGCCACCCTTCGGAACAACTAAAGTATTATATTTAGGTTGTCCTCCTTCATATTTACCTTTAACATATTCCAATTGATCATTTCGAAGCTTAATATTATTGGTTAGTTGTTCATTATTGCGATTACTAAGATCAAAACTTTCACCATTATCCAATATTAACACTGCATCATTCGAAGCTGGTTTAACATCATTTTTATGTTTGGTGGATTGAATGGCGATTATCTTTGAATTGTGAATTGTTTTATTTTGATATAAAAAAAAGAAACACAAAACAAAACAGGAAGCAATTAAAGGAATCCAAATTTTCAAATTCCAGTCATGGTTCGAATTTTTTAACTCCTTACCTTTTTTTTCTAAAGTATTCCAAGCTTGGTTAAGATCAATACGGTTGATGATAGTTAAATCCTCTTCTATAGTGTGAGATTTCTTAAAACTATCAAATAATTGCTTATTTTCCTCTTTTGAGTTTATCCAAAACTCAAGCATAGCCATTTCATCTCCTGTTAGTTCTTCAACAAGTGATTTTTTAATAATTTCAGCTATAACAAAGGGTTTACTTTTCATAATATATCATAAAGAAACGTTATCGAACAAAATGGGTGACAACAAATAAAAAAAAATAAAATTAAATCTAATTCCTAGGAGCAATTCAGATTAACAGATGTGCTAAATGAAAAAATACATCGATAGCTATAAAATTGTTAGGGATTTGGTGATGGTCTGATATGATTGCAGCGTAAGAATGCGAGTACTGACTACAAATAAATATTACTTCAATATATTTTTGTACAAATTATCGAATTATGGTAAACCAAAGAAGCACAATAGGAAAAAATTCAGGGTGCAACTTTTTCATAATTGTTTTTAATGCGCGCTGTTTCTGAGTTTTTATCGTATTTATACTTAAATTCAATTCTTTAGCAATTTCTTGGTTACTCAAACCTTCAAAATATCCCATCTTAAATACAATCTGGCACCCTGTCGGCATGCTTTGCATAATTTTATGGACTTCTGCAATAACTTCCGAATGGATGATGTTTAATTCTAAAGACTCCTGACTATACTCGTTAAATGGTGTTGTTAACCAATATTTTTCAACAACTTTTTCTCGACGCTTACTATTTAAAAATGCATATCGGACCGAGGTATACAGGAAATTTTTTACCGCAGATTCATTTGTAGAAACATGATCTTCATGGTTAAAATAGGCAATAAAAGCATCTTGTACCAGATCTTCTGCTTCAGTAAGATCTCCACAGAGCTTCCAAGCAAAATGGCATAAGCTTTTATAATGTTGCTCAAATAATTCTTTATTAACGGTACTGGTCATTAAAACATAAATCTGGTAAATAGAGAAAAATAATAACTAATTAATCTGTTAGCGGTCTGGCATGTTAGTTTAAAACGAAGTTAATGTTAAATTTTGTTAAAAACCATAACTCCTTCAAATTATTTCTAAAGGGAATATATATTAATAATATATATTCATTTTTATGCACATCATGATGATGCTTTCTAATATGAGTTTATGCATTTAATGTTTCTGACATTTTTCTATTGCATCGATCATCTTAAACAATATATTTCCACAAACACTGTCCATGAAAAATCATGATTTGGTATCATGTTATCTACAATTCATATCGGAAAGAAAAGGGTTTAAAGCAATATTCAAAAACCTCTCTCTAAAATTGAAAATTTGCTTTCATAGCGCAACCTGACCAAACAGAGTAATGCTAAAACAGGATCTTTTTTATGTTTTTTTATTCCATATTGAGCAAAACATCAATAAAAACCATCAATTTTTCTTATATTGTAGCCTTTCACAAATATTAAAAACAAAGACTAAATGCTATTTACTGTTCTATTAGGACTAATAACATCGAGCCTTATTGTTCCATTTGGCAGATTTGTTAAAACCAAATGGGGGATTATTCTCGCATTCATACCGCTACTTTTATTTCTTTATTACCTACAATATATTCCTTTGATAAGTTGGGATAAATCATACGTTCAACATATCGATTGGATTCCGTCATTAGGTGTAAATTTTGACTTGAGGTTAGATGGTCTGTCACTCCTATTTTCATTATTAATCACAGGAATTGGAACATGTATCTTTTTTTATGCGAAATCGTATTTAAAAAATGATCCTTACATCGATCGTTTTTTTGGTTATCTGTGCCTATTTATGTCGGCCATGCTTGGGCTGGTGCTCTCCGATAATATTTTTCTATTATTTACTTTTTGGGAACTGACCAGTATTAGCTCATTTTTCTTAATCGGTTTCAATATTGACCATGCAGTTTCTAGAAAAAGTGCACTAACAGCCCTAAGTGTAACCGGACTAGGTGGATTTTTTCTATTAGCTGGGCTTGTGCTCATGGGTAATATTGCTCAGACTTACTCGATTTCTGAATTAGCAGAAAAAGCACAGCTCATTCAAGATCATGAATTATTCCCTTATATATTAGGTTTGGTAATTTTAGGTGCCATGACCAAATCGGCACAATTTCCATTTCACTTTTGGTTACCTGGAGCGATGAAAGCCCCTACCCCTGTTTCAGCATATCTACACTCCGCAACTATGGTGAAAGCTGGAATTTATCTCCTTGCGAGGTTTTTTCCAATTTTGGGCAGCAACCCAGCATGGACCTATAGTTTAATGATTATTGGAGGGATTACCATGCTGTATGGCGCTTTTCATTCACTCTTTAGAACCGATATGAAAGGAGTGCTCGCTTACTCCACAATTTCTGCATTGGGGATTTTAGTTTTTTTATTAGGAATTGGAACTGAAGATGCTATCATCGCTGTTGCGGTTTTTATTGTTGTCCACGCACTTTACAAAGCAACTTTATTTTTAATTACAGGCATCATTGATCATGCTACTCATACAAGAGATCTCTCTATATTACAGGGTTTGAGAAAAGTTTTACTACCTGTAGCAATTGCCGGATTTTTGGCAGCCTTATCCAGTGCTGGTGTGCCTTTGACTTTGGGGTTTATCGGTAAAGATTTGATCTATGAAGCAACCCTACACAGTGAGCAACATGTAGCCATATATCTGACTGTTGCTGCAGTGATAACTAACATCTTATTGGTTTCAGCAGGATTCATGGCCGGTATTAAGCCTTTTATGGGCATTCTTCCTGAAAAGTTTGAAAAAATCAATATGCCAGCTAAGTCTCTATGGATACCACCTTTAATACTTGCTCTGTTAGGTGTTCTATTCGGATGTTTTCCCCATATCATCGGGGACTGGATCGCTCAACCTACAGTCAATAGTATCATGAAAGTGAAAACGGATTTTCATCTTCAAATTTGGCATGGCTTTAATTTAGTATTACTATTAAGTGCCCTAACTATTATTTTAGGGACTATCCTTTATTTCATAAATAAACCAAATCCACGAAAATTGCAGTGGATTGAAAGATTAAATTTTATTGCGCCATTGACTATTTTTCAAAAAGCATATCAGCGCATTTACAATTTTTCAACAAGTTACTCCAACTACTTTCATAATGGATACTTACGTTCCTATCTTTTAAAAATTATCATATTTGCAGAAGTACTATTAGCTTATCAACTCTATCTTGGTGGTCCACTTCATATCAACTGGGATCTATTATCTACCATTAGTGTTTATGAAGTGGTTACCGTTTTGATTGTGTTTGGTGCTGTTGCACTCACACTAAGCACTGCCTCGCGACTTACAGCTGTGGTAGCGACAAGTGTCATCGGTTATGGTATCTGTTTATTGTTTGTCTTTTATAGTGCCCCAGATTTGGCTATGACACAATTTACGATCGATACACTAACAGTTGTTCTTTTTGTACTTGTACTCTTCAAATTACCTCCTTTTCTTAATCTAGCAAAAAAAAGGGTATTAATCAGAGATGTAGTGGTGGCTATTGTGTTTGGAATTATCTTAGCCTTGGTTGCCATTCGTGTATTGCACGTACCTACCGATATCGCTATCAGCGAATTTTACGGTAAAAATGCCTACTTACTGGCTAAAGGAAGAAATGTTGTTAATGTATTGCTCGTTGACTTCAGGGGCTTTGATACCATGTTTGAAATTATTGTGCTCAGTATCGCTGCTCTCGGAGTCTATAGTTTATTAAAATTACGTTTAAAATCATCGGAGAAGGAATAATATGAAAAGTACAATTTTACAGACAGCTTCACGCTACCTACTTCCTATACTGCTTTTATTCTCATTCTTCTTATTGCTAAGAGGACACTATTTTCCTGGAGGAGGTTTTGTTGGTGGACTAGTCGCATCGATTGCGTTTGTATTACATAGTTTTGCTCATGGTACCAATGAAACGATGAAAATATTACGATATAAACCACTGTCTCTAATTCCTATTGGATTGGGAATATCTGCTTTTAGCATGTTTATGCCCGCCATTTTTGGTTTACCAGTGATGACAGGACTTTGGTTAGAGCATCCCATTCCTGTTATTGGTATGATCGGTACTGCACTCCTTTTTGATATAGGAATTTATCTGGTGGTCATTGGAGTGGTCTTAACTATTTTATTTACTATTTCATTAAGTTCAGATTAACAAAACAATGGAATTACTACTTATTTTACTCATAGGCGTACTATACGCAACAGGCATATATCTGATTTTAAGAAGAAGTATGGTAAAATTACTTCTAGGAATTATGCTTTTAGGCAATGGAACAAATATGCTGATATTTCTATTAGGCAATATCACAAAAGGAAAACCACCGATTATCAGTGATGGATTGAAAGTCTTTCAAGATATATATGCAGATCCTATACCTCAGGCGTTGATTTTAACAGCCATTGTCATCAGTTTTGGCTTGACTTCCTTTGCCATCGTATTATTAAAACGTGTGTATGCATTAATCAACACGGATGATCTAGATAACTTAAACACACCCGAAGACGAAGATATATGATTGACAATCAAATTATAGCAACAGTACTTGTACATTTATTTATAGCAATCTTACAGCTTGGTTTTTGGAGAAAAACAGTTCCACAGCGCGTACTCAGCATAGGTGGTAGCTTTATCAGCTTAATATTTGCTGTCAAATTGTTTACAAAAGTATTCAATGGGGATATTCTCATTATGCATGCTGCAAATTGGGAAGCTCCTTTCGGAATTGTATTCGTAGCCGATTTATTAAGCTCAACTCTAGTCCTATTGACCGCTATAGCTGCTCTTGCAGTATCTATTTTCTCAGCAACAGGTATCGGACGCCAACGTATACTGTACGGTTATTTTCCCATTTTTCACTTTTTAGTAATGGGATTAAACGGTGCATTTTTAACCGGTGATATTTTCAATCTTTATGTATTTTTTGAAGTTATTATTATATCCTCTTTTGTTCTGATGACATTAGGTGGCCGGAAAGCTCAATTAGAAGGTGCTGTCAAATATATGGCCATGAATATACTTGCCTCAACGTTCTTCTTAACAGGAATTGGGCTTCTTTATGGTATATCAGGATCATTAAATATGGCTGATTTGGCTTTAATAGTGCCCAAAATTGAAAACCGGGCAATAGTTGATATTACAGCCACTTTCTTTTTGATTGGGTTTGGTATTAAATCTGCTATTTTCCCCCTTTATTTTTGGCTCCCCTCTTCTTATCACACGCCTCCATCGGCAGTTGCTGCAATTTTTGGAGGTCTGCTCACCAAAGTAGGCATCTATGCCCTGTTTCGGGTTTTTACGCTGATTTTTATTCCGAATGAATTTATTCGTGATCTACTACTAGTGCTCTCTATTTTAACCATTTTAACCGGTGCATTTGGCGCATTGATAAAGACAAACGTGAGAAGACTTTTTTCCTACCTGATTGTTTGTCATATTGGATTTATGATCGGTGGATTAGGTATGTATAGCAAATTAGCTATTCTGGGAGCAGTATTTTATTTAATCCATGATATCATGGTCAAAACGAATCTCTTTCTAATTGCAGGATTGATTCGTCAGATGCGTGGCTCTATGGACATGAAAAAATTAGGGGGACTTTATGCTGAGTATCCTAAAATTTCGTTATTAATTGCCATCGTCTTATTTTCACTGGCGGGTATTCCACCGTTGTCTGGTTTTTGGCCAAAAATATATTTGTTGCAAGGAGCCTTTGAAAATGCCCACTACTTTTATGCAGGAGCACTCATACTGGGTAGCTTCATCACGCTATTTGTCATTGCAAAATTTTGGTCTGAAGTATTCTGGAAAAAATCACCAGATCCAGATACCATTGAAGATAAGTTTAAGGATCTAATCGGTATTCGAAAAATAGCTTTAATCCTACCCATTTGTATCTTGGCAGCAAGCTCCTTATATATTGGCTTAAATGCAGAAATTATTATTCAAGTAGCTGATCGTATATCATCTGAAATGTTAAACACAACACCTTATATACAAGCAGTATTAGGTAAATAAAAAGAACATATGATAAAACAGTTTTTAATGAATCTGCTGCTATCTTTTATTTGGGTAGCATTAACAGGTTCAATGTACTATACTAATTTTCTTTTTGGATTCTTGCTGGGTTTCTTTATCCTATGGGTGATGAATCGCAATGAAGTGGATCAACGTTATTTTTATCGTGTACCAAAAACAATTAGCTTTCTCTTTTTCTTCTTTTATCAAATGATTATCGCTAATCTACAAGTAGCTTATGATGTCATTACTCCTAAATACTTTTTCAAACCTGGAATTGTAAAATACCGGATGGATGCAAAATCTGATTTTGAGATCAATCTCTTATCGACATTCATTTCATTGACACCAGGTACATTGATTCTTGATGTTAGTGATGATAAAAAGATTTTATATATCCATGTCATGTACCTTCATGATAAACAAAAATTCATGACAGAGTTGAAAAACAATGTTGAACGTAAACTATTAGAAATTCTACGATGAGCTTAACTGAATATTTGGATTATGTGATTCTACCAATTTTGATTCTTTCTACAGTAATCACATTTATTCGTCTTTTTAAAGGTCCTGATGTGGCAGACCGTGTAATTGCTTTAGACCTGATCATTACTACAGGTATTGGTATCATCACGGTTTACAGTATCACTACCGCTCAAGCAATTTTTCTTGATGTAGCAATGATTCTCGCATTAATTGCGTTTTTAGGAACAATAGCCTTTGCATTTTATTTAGAAAAACAAGATCACCATGACTGATATCATTATTGCCGTACTGAGCACCATTGGTGCACTAGCCATTCTCTTTGCCTCCATTGGTATACTAAGAATGCCTGATTTTTATTTACGCCTATCTGTAACCGTAAAAGCTGCCACCTTAGGTGTAGGATTATTATTACTTTGTGCCGCCATTGTGTTTCCGGATGTCTCTGTGACAACCAAAACAATTGCTATAGCATTTTTTCTCATGTTAACTGCCCCTGTAGCCGCACACATGATTGGAAGAGTTGCCTATATCACCGGTATAAAAGTATGGAAGGGCACCATTATGGATGAGTTGGAGGGCATGTATGATGAAGAGACGCATGAGCTTAAAGGTACAGGTACGCATGACGACTCTTCATCACAGGATGAACCGCTTAAAAAATAATACAGACTGGGGCTGGAACATGAACACGATTTCCAGTCTCTTTTAATAGTCCTGTTTTTTCATCTCGACTAAAAGTAACGATTTCGTTGGTCGTCTGGTTAGCCACCAAAAGAAACTTACCATCTGGACTGATATTAAAATTACGTGGTCCCTTGCCCATCGTACTTTGATTTGCAACCTTTACTAACTTGCCATCTTTGGCAATTGAAAAAATACCAATGGTATTTGCATCTCCTCGATTTGTTGCGTAAAGAAATTTACCATCTGGAGATGTTTTAATATCTGCGGCACCATTTGCACCCTTAAATCCGTCAGGATTAATATTAATAGACTGATCAAATAACCAATCTTGGCCGTCTCGTTTATATACGGCAATATCGGCTGTCATTTCCAACAGCACATACATATATTTCTCTTTCTTATCAAAAGCGATATGTCTTGGACCACCGCCGGCCGAAGAAAATACTTCTGCAGGATCTTCAGCCAATTTGACATCAGGTTTTTTAGGGTTGATAAACTTATAAATCGAGATTTGATCTAGTCCTAAATCTTGAACAAAAAGTTCATTTCCCTTTTTGGAGAAAAAAGCAGAATGAACATGTGGACCTTCTTGCCTTACTTTATCGACACCTTTACCTTCATGTTGTATAAATTCCTTTAAATTGCCAATTACACCATTTGGTTCTAATCCATAAAGTACAAATGAACCTCCTGAATAATTAGATACTGCAATCAAATTTTTATAGGGACTGACCGCTACATGACAGGGAGCATCACCCTTTGTCGGCACGACATTCAATAAGGTAAATTGACCATTATTATAAGAGTATGAAGCTAAATTTCCTTTATTTTTACCTTGCTCACTTACTGCATATATAATATTATCTTTACGGGCTAGAAAAGACGGATCAATCATTGGCGTGGTGGAAATCAACTCCATTGCACCTGTTTTAGCATTGAAGTCAAAAGCATATATACCTTTACTCGCCGTATTAGATGTGTAGGTACCGACAAACATCGTCATGTTTTGGGACCAACCTAGAAAAGGGAAACAGGTCAAAATAAAAAGCAGAATTTTTTTCATGTTTTCAAAATTAAAACTTTGTGTTAAAAAGTAGTGTTAAAATTGGTTAAAACTACTTTTGATACGGTGTAAATACTTATTTTAGCTGTTCCATGGATGTTACGTATTTCTTTGTCATTATGGAACAGAAAAAGGCAAAGATACCTTGGAAATATTATTGAAATAAAATTAAGAATAATTAATATATTCTAATAATTTTGTGCAGGCTTTCAAAACTTTAAGTTTGAACAGTTTATTTATTAAAAGTATTTAATTTACATTCCTCGAATGAAAACATCATGAGCTTAAATAGCTTAAAAAAGAAAGTCATAACTGCTCATGATAGCTTCATCACCATTAAAAGACATATTATTCTAATGAAAAAAAACATATATACGTTGCTATTATTGGTATTTGTGACAGCACAAACAGTATTTGCTCAAAAACAAGTAATCGATCGGGTAGTTGCGACAGTAGGCTCTGGTATTATCTTACAGTCAGATGTTGATATGCAATATGCACAATATCTTTCGAGCGGTAATAAAGCAAATGAAAATTTCAAATGTGAAATGCTTCAACAATTGTTGACGCAAAAGTTACTTTCACAACAAGCTGTAATCGATTCCATTGAAGTTGGTGAAACAGAGGTAGATGATAATTTGAACAGCCGCTTACGTTATATGTCGCAACAAGCTGGCGGACAGGAACGACTGGAAAAATTCTTAAACAGATCTTTACTGCAATATAAAGAAGATATGCGTCCTAGCATTTTTGAACAATTGAAAGCGAATAAAATGCGTCAAAATATTGTTCAGAAAGTTGATGTAACTCCTATCGAAGTAAAACGTTATTTTGAAGCCCTAAATACAGACAGTTTACCATACTTCAACACAGAAGTTGAAATTGGTGAGATTGTGATGTTTCCTAAACTAACTGTAGAAGAGAAAGCTGAGTTTAAAACAAAAGCAGAAGGGCTTCGCAAGCAAGTTATGGATGGTTCTGAGTTTGGAACAGTCGCTCGTCTATATTCTGAAGATGGCTCTGCCCCCTATGGTGGAGATTTAGGATTCAACACGCGTGACAACTGGGTAAAAGAATTTGCTGCTATGGCTTTTAAATTAAAAGCTGGCGAGATCTCGCCCGTATTTGAAACCAAATATGGATTTCACTTTCTACAAGTCTTGGAAAGACGTGGTGAAGAAGTACATGTGAGACATATCTTGATCAAATTCAAACCAACGACAGCTAGTATTGAACGAACGCAAGCAAAAATGGACAGTATCTACAACTTAGTAACAACAGGTAAATTGGATTTCTATCATGCTGCTACAACAAATTCGGACAGTGAAGAAACCAAATTTAATGGTGGTATGGTACTTAACCAAGAAGGTGAAACACGATCTACACTAATACCAGTAGATAAGTTAGAGGCATCTGTATTCCAAGCTATCGATCCATTAAAACCAGGAGAGTATTCTAAACCAGCTCAATTTACAGATCGCACTGGTGAAGTTGGCCTACGTTTCAATTATCTAAAATCCCGTGTAGCTCCTCACAAAGCTAATTTGGATGAAGATTATGTAAAAATAAAAGAAGCAGCAAGACAAGATAAGGTTAATCGCAAACTGAACACTTGGTTTGAATCCAAAAGAGAAAGTACCTACATCGATATTGCTGATGACTTTCAAGAATGTGACGAACTTAAAGTTTGGATTTCTAAAAAATAAGATCAAATATCATAAAATGAGAAAGGGCTTCAAATTTGATTTGAAGCCCTTTCTCATTTTATGTATAAATGTATACAGGTCGACTATCGCTCGAACATCATTTCAACCAATACATTCCAGTTTGCTTTTGACACATCATCCTTTGCCAGTTCGCTTAACTTCCAGATTCGAATATAATTATATTTGACAACTTTATCTTTCAGATTCACTGTAGCAGTTCCAAAAGAATAGGCATATTCGCCACTATAAGCTCTACCCACTTTTTCAGGAGTTGTGATGATATTTATACGGGATTTTTTCAAATATGCCAGTATATCCTTCTTACCTTCTATGGGTTGAATCCAAGGAAAAAGCAAACGCGAGTCCTCATGTAAAAACTCTTTATAACCAGCTTGGTTATCCGCTTTTAATACGGTCGACAAAAGCTTGTCCGTCTCAAAAACAATCTCTTTACGTTGATCTAATCGTACTTGTGAACGATGCTTTAAATACCATGCTTCGCTTGGCTCATAAAATTCCAATTCAGAATTTTCCTTATTGCCAAAATTTTCGACTTCAGCTCGAATATCGACTAACCATTTTCCTTTTTTATTTCTTTTCCAGACCGTCAAATATTGCCCAAAACGTTTTCTGGCTCCGACTTTTTGAAATTCCATCGGCCCCGTAGTGACACCAAATTCTTGACTTTTTGAAACCATCGCTAATGCAGGTTCCCAAGTTAATACATCTGGTATATTGGGTCTATTATTCAGGTAATCTAAAGCATTGACCTCTGAAGGAACAAAAAATTTAGACTCTTTATCGACAATGGACAGAAGTGCCTGATGCGGTGTAGTTGTTTTAGAAATCAATGCAGCTTCTTTATCTGCACGGATTAAACTACCTACTTTATCGGGAATCTGCGCATACACTTGTGCTGAAAAAGCACTCATGAAAACTATTGCCGACATTTTATTCCATATATTCATGTAATATTTTGATATTAATTCGACACTAACTATCAAATCTTATTCCAAAGCGTCCCATCTTTGCTATCTTTCAGTTGTATACCGATGGCATTGAGTTCCTCACGAATACGATCCGATGTTGCAAAATCTTTATTTTGCTTAGCACCATCGCGTAATTTGATGACAATAGACATAATCTCATCGATACTATCATTGCTGGATATTTGATCATTTTGCAGTCCGAGAATATCAAAAACAAAATGTTGTAATAATGTTTTCAACTCTTCTAGATCAGGAGCACTAATAGCTGCTTTTCCGTCATAAATTGAATTAATCAACCGAACGACCTCAAATAACTCCGCAATTAAAATAGGGCTATTGAAATCATCATCCATTGCAGCATAGCATTTTGCACGTAAATCGGCAATATTCAATGCTGACTTACCTTTTGAAGGTTTCAATTTATCCAATAGATTAATGGCTGTCATCAAACGTTTAAAGCCCTTATCAGCTGCATCTAATGCTTCATTAGAAAAATCCAATGTACTTCTATAATGAGCCTGCAACATAAAGAAACGCACGGCCATAGGTGTATAACCACGTTCCAATAAAGGGTGATCTCCCGTAAACAATTGATGTGGCAAAAAGCCATTTCCCGATGATTTTGACATGCGCGCACCATTTACCGTCAACATATTGGTGTGCATCCAATATTTTGCAGGAGTGGTATGATTACATGCTTCTGACTGCGCGATTTCATTGGTATGATGTGTTGCTGCCAAATCCATTCCCCCACCGTGTATATCAAACTGGTCACCCAAATATTTACGGCTCATAGCAGAACACTCGATATGCCAGCCCGGAAAACCTACACTCCAGGGCGAAGGCCAACGCATAATATGTTCTGGCTTAGCTTTGATCCATAGGGCAAAGTCCAAACGACCATGCTTCTCATCCTGACCACCGAGTTCACGTGTGTTATTCAACATATCATCAAGCTTACGATTAGTCAAAACGGTATAATCATAATCTTTCACATATTTTTCAACGTCAAAATATACGGTTCCATTGACTTCATAAGCATATCCATTCGCAATGATTTGTTGAACCATTTCGATCTGTTCTGAAATATGACCGGTAGCTGTAGGCTCGATGCTAGGAGGTAAAGTATTGAAAAGACGTAAAACATCATGGAAACCAAGTGTATATTTTTGCACAATCTCCATCGGCTCCAGCTGTTCTAGTTTAGCCTTTTTAGCAAATTTATCATCACCTTCATCATTATCTCCTTCCAGATGGCCTGCATCTGTTATATTACGTACATAACGGACTTTAAAGCCAAGATGCTTTAAATATCGAAATATCAAATCAAACGACACGAAAGTACGACAATTCCCCAAGTGAACATCACTGTATACGGTAGGCCCACAAACATACATCCCTACTAAAGAGGGATGTAATGGTTGGAATTTTTCTTTTTTACGTGTTAACGTATTGTATAAATAAAGATTGTTTTCCATGTCTAGAAAAATATCAGTTTCTATTTTTGTCTAAAATATATTTGAATTGGAACTCCCTCGAAATCGAAGTGCTCACGCAGTTTATTTTCAATATAACGTTTGTATGGATCTTTTACATACTGTGGTAAGTTACAAAAGAATGCAAACATGGGTGTACGTCCAGGAAGCTGGGTAACATACTTTACTTTGATATATTTACCTTTTAGAGCTGGTGGCGGATAATTTTCGATCACCTGCAACATCACTTCATTTAATTTTGAAGTAGGAATCTTCTTTGTTTTATTTTCGTAAACCTTTGCCGCAACTTCCAAAGTTTTGAAAATACGCTGTTTCTCAGTAACGGAAGTAAAAACAATAGGAATATCTGTAAAAGGAGCGATTTTCTCTTTGATACGAGCCTCAAACTCTTTCATTGTTTTATTATCTTTATCAATGGTATCCCATTTGTTGACAACGATTACAATCCCTTTTCTATTTTTCTCTGCAAGATGGAAAATATTAATATCCTGCGCTTCAATACCGTCATTGGCATCCAACATCAACAGAACAACATCCGAATCCTCCAAAGCTTTGATCGTACGCATGACAGAGTAAAACTCAATATCTTCGTTCACTTTAGACTTACGTCTCAATCCAGCGGTATCGATCAATAAGAATTCATGACCGAACTGTTTGTAATGGATACGAATCGAATCACGAGTAGTACCAGCTACTGGAGTGACGATATTACGATCTACACCTAACAATGCATTTGTTAAAGAAGATTTCCCCACATTAGGGCGACCTACAATCGTATATTTTGGTAATGTCGTATCGTCTTCGGGTTCATCTTCAAAAGTGGAAACTACTGCATCTAATAACTCTCCTGTACCAGATCCTGTAGCTGAAGAAACATTATAGATCTCACCTAAACCGAATGCATAAAACTCAGCCGAATCATGATGTAATTTAGCATGATCAACTTTATTTGCTGCCACATATACAGGCTTAGAACTTCTTCTTAAAATATCAGCAATCTCATCATCTAAATCAGTGATTCCTGTGGTTACATCTACCATAAATATAATAGCAGATGCTTCTTCTATTGCGATATGAACTTGGTCACGAATTGCTTCTTCAAAAACATCATCCGATCCATGTACAAACCCACCAGTATCAATAACTGTAAAATTCTTCCCTATCCATTCTGCCGTTTCATAGTGACGGTCGCGCGTCACTCCACTAAAGTCATCAACAATAGCTTTTCTACTCTCCGTCAGACGATTAAAAAGCGTGGATTTCCCAACATTTGGACGACCTACAATTGCAACAATATTTGCCATATTTTTACTATATATTATTCTCGTTACCTCACGGCAACTTATTTAAATACAATTTAACTCAGTGGGCAAAGTTACACATTATACCTGGTATTTTTGAAAATCAATCTAATCTTATCGTAATCTCTACCATTTTTCTAATCCATGACAACAATCAGGTATAACACGATTAAACAGAGCGATTATGCGCTTATAAAAATTTTATAGTCAGAATCCGATTTTGACTGCAATTAGCTGGTTCCGATCAGCCAAAGGAGTTGCTAAAAAGAAAGCCTCAGTGAACATACTGAGACTTTCCAACAATACTAAATAGCATACAACCTATTGCAGTACAAGTTCAAATTTATGGATCTTAATTTCAACAATATGGTCTGCGCTATTGATTAATCGGGCAGCTTTAGATTTAGACGATTTAGTTGCTGACCAGGTCGCCCCATCATCGCTAAATTCTAATTTCAGCAACTCTTGTTTTGGCAAAACTTCAAAAAGTACGTCTTTTATAAACTGGGAAGAGGTGACCTCCAGACCAATATTATCTTTAGGATTTAATTTAACAACCTCCAACATAGGACTTAATTTCAGGATCTGTTGTGGTCTATTTCCTGTAATCACATCATTCAAGATGGGTAAAGCCTTTAATGGAGCCAAACTCGTTATTACATGGCCACTAGCCTGATCAATGGATTGAGGCACTGCAAAACCTTTTTCTCGAAATAATTGTGCAAAATGAAAATACGATTTCTCCACCCAGGGTAATATATGACGGCTACCCGTTACAATACCGGGCTGATAGGGATTCCGATTATTATTTCGATCAATATCAACCAACTTATTACGCTCCGTCTGCAGTTCAAGAAAATGCCGGTAAGCTTCCTGGTCATCTTTTGAAGTTAAAAGATCCAGTAGCGATAAACTTGCTTGGCCCAAGCTTGCGAAGTGAAATAACCAAGGTTTTAATTCGCTTACTAACTTTTGATTACGCGAACGTTCAACAATATGCTGGACAGCAGGAGCAAATTTTGAAAACTCAGCTTGGAGTAAAATATAATTCTCAGATTTTAATGCAATGGGAAAAGTTTTAAATTTCGGTGTAACATTTAATAAACTATCTATTAATGGACCAAAACCTTCCGATTCTATACGTCGATACTGATGATAACTTGGGCCAGGATCTGTATTATGTTTTGAAAATAAAGCATATGATGTTTCAATCTCAGGCATTACTTCGTGTATACCTCGGAGCCAAGAAGTGTTTGAATCAAAAGATTTCAAATTCCAAGAATAATCCGCAACTGAAAAAATAGCGACTTTAGAAGCTTCTGCCTTATCCATTGGGTTAGTTACGAAACCTGACATATCAGATTTAATCTCGCTACTTAAACCATAGACAGGTCCTAACAAAAGATGATTTCGAACATAATCACTTACTGGAAAATTCCACCAAACAAATGAAGGTCGTTTAATACGATTATTGACCCAAACTTGTCCTTCTTTCGTGACATCATGGATAACTGAATTGCCCGTCCACATAATCTCGATCTTGTTATCCAACTGATCTCCCAATAGATCTAAATAAGTATTTGGCTTTAAATTGGACCATAATTTATTGTACTCCGTCGGGCACATGATCAATGCCCCTACATGCTGCTTTTTCTCGACAAATTCCTTTTGCAAGTAATTCAACAAACCTGCTTGTTTCTCTGCTTTTGTTCCTTCACCAGAAATATCATCAAAAAATACAGCAAAGTGTCTTACTCCCAAATCATACATTAAATCAAACTTATGCAATACGGCCAAACTATCAGCCTTATTCCATTTAATATCTTTACCTGGATGAATCGCCCAATAAAAATCTACTTCATGATCTTTTGCAACCTGCACTAGATCCTGTATGCGCTTTGCTTCTTCTTCAGGGTATGGTTCGCGCCAATTGGGTGATGAATGATAAGCATCATCTTTAGGACCATACAAGTACGTATTCATTTTCCATTGCCCATAAAACTTCAACTGTGCAATGCGATCTTCGAAACTCCATGGCTCGCCGTAAAAACCCTCGACTGTCCCTCGAAAGGCAACATCAGGAAAATCATGTATAAGCTGCTCTTGTAAAAAGGAGGTTTGTTTAGCAGTATCTAAAAGTTGTTTTAAACTTTGAGCAGCATAAAAAGCACCTCGTTGAGTTTTATAAGTGACTTCAATGCTCTTTGGACCAATAGATAAATCATATCCTTCCTGATTTGTCACCGTTTTTGACATTTTAAATCGAACAGGAATACCTGACTTAGCCCAATAGGGTGTCAATATAGAGGAGATCTGCTGATCTATATTCCCCTTTAGTACGATACCTGCATAAGGAATATGTTCTTTTTTTAGAATTGTTTTTTGAGGTATGGGGTAAATGTGCTGGGCTCGACTATTTGCAAATAACGTACAAATAACAAAACATAAAATTAAAAATCTGGATAACATAATGATTGTAGAAATTGAATTAGGTTAAAGTAAAACAAGTATAATGGTATAAGATGAATGTCACAAATTCGAAAGGCATGAAATCGTTTGCGTGAAAACAAGAGAGGAAATACGATAAAAAAAAATGGCCTTGCAAATCTGCAAAGCCATTTTCTTAAAATGATCAACTTAATCTATTGTGTTGGATTTTGAGTCAACACTCCAGGGTATGAATTAATCGCACTCTGCGGGATATAGTATACGACACGAAAGTCCGTTGGCGCTATAACCTCAGATTGATTATGCGGTCCTGGATATTGACGCGTCAATGCTTTACCATTACGAAATACATCATAGCTACGTTCTGCTTGAAATGCCAATTCCAATTCACGCTCTTTATCAATTAATGTACTTGCATTTGAAGCATTTAAGGATGAATACGCACCATTTGTAATCGAGCGGGTTCTTATTTTATTTAAATCCGCTAATGCTGCAGCGTAATTACCCAGTTTTGCTTGTGCTTCTGCTCTATTGAGATAAACCTCTCCTAATCTGCTGATGATTGGTGAATGTAATTGCGAATTTTCACCTTCTTTAGAACATTTCGTAATATAGAACTGAGGATATACACGATTTAATGAAATATAATAATCCAATACCCCATTATACGTTTTACCATCCTTGTATTTTATACTATAGGTTCCTTCATTGACGTTGATCACGGTTAATGCATAAGGTATTCTTTGTTCGGCAGTAGTTGCCGTTTTTGGAATTACCTCTATAGCAGTAACGGTGTTACCTGTTCGCTCAATAATAAATTGGGCATAATTTAATGTATTTGCAGCGTCTTCTTTTATAAAGCGAAAGACCTCGGTATACTTCCCTGTCTTTTCATCTTCGGAATAAGTGGGTTCTATAAAGGAAGCACGCGCATCAACGATACGGTAGTTGTCTGGGCGCCAGTCGTTACGACCTGTTTCATTTAGCAAATCGATGTATTTTGCACTTGCATACATCTCACCCCAGCCCATACCGCCGATATTTGAATACATACCACCAACACCATAATAATGATCATAACCCGAAAATTCAGATGCTACTCTTTTAATGGCAAAGATCGTCTCGGCATTATTCTCTGGTGTAAAGGTATTATATTTCATAAATTTGTCTCGATCCAACAAGGTATAGTCTCCAGAGTTGATCACTTTATCCGCATACTCTACTGACAATCTTGCGTATTCGGCATTTGGGGACTGGTATGTACCACTCATATACAGATAAACCCGAGATAACATGGCTTGAGCTGCTCCCTTAGAAGCATAGATATTGCCTTTGTTAATTGTCAATAAGGATTCTGCCTTCTTCAAATCACTGATCGCCTGTTCATACGTTGCTTTAACCGTAGCACGGTCAGGTAAACGCAGATCATTAAAAACATCATCAGGGGTACCATTTACAATAGGCACTCCAAGATTGGTTTCAGGACTTTGGTAATAAGGACGTCCATAGGCACGAACCAAGTAGAAATACATCATGCCACGAATGTAATAACACTCCCCTAATTGGTTGTCTTTTTCAGGACTTTCACCTTCAGTAATGATTTTCATCACATTGGATGACTGCGCAATAGCCTTATACCCCGCATTCCAAAATTCAGATAAACGTCCGTTATTTGGCGTACGTGCATACGAAATAAACTCATAAAATGCATCCGTCGAAGCTCCGCGAATCATCATATTATCGCCGGCATACTCGCCAGCTCGATGCATCGGATCCGACCAGGCTTTCAATTGTCCATATGCGCCATTTATCCCGGCATCTGGATTGCTAGAAATATTATCCGAATCCATTAAATTATGGGGGAACCGATCTATATTACATGATGTAATGGTAGCAGCTGTTAATAGTATAGATAGTATCTTTTTCATAAAATTTTTCTCTCTTTTAACTAAAATGTCACATTAAGACCAAACATAAATTTGCGTGTAGCAGGATATATAGCTGGACCTGCCGAACCTAAGATAGCGCCTGTATCTTCATTGATCGAAATCTCAGGATCCACACCTGAATAGTTCGTAATGGTAAACAAGTTCTCCCCCGTAAAGAATACACGGACATTTTTCAATTTATATTGTTCCAATTTCAGGTTATATCCCAAGGTCAACGAACGCAATCTTAAAAAATCACTATCTTCTAAATAACGCGTTGATGTAGAATTTCCTTTATCGTTATTATTGTATTTAGCGATTGGATGCGTAGCAATATCTCCTGGTTTTTCCCATCGACTCCAGCCGTCTTGCAATTTCATCTGATTCCTATCGGTATAGGTTCCATCAGAATCATATTCTTGACGAGAATAATTATAGATCTTCCCACCAATGGAGTACCCAAATGATGCATTGAGATCAAACTGTTTGTAAGTGATTCCTGTATTGAATCCACCAAATAGATCTGGGGATGCTTTTCCTGCCTTCTGCAAGGTCGCTGCTGAATAATTAGAAGTCTTGACTTGAGTTTGATTACCATCCTGATCGGTTTCAACTTTATACCACTCTGGAGCACCAGTCTCCACATTGACCCCAGCCCATATCGGCATATAATAAGTATCAACCGGTAATCCTGGCTCCAAAACTCGACTAGCAGAACCAGCGATGCCTAAACCATCATCGATGATAAGAGGTCTTGTCACATCGTTGCCATTAACATCTTTGCTCTTAATCAATTCGGTTAACTTATTTTTGTTATGGCCGATATTGATATCCAAGCTCCAAGTGAAGTCATTTTTACGAATGATATCACCGCCTAAAGTAAGCTCAATACCTCTATTTTGCATCTTTCCAATGTTCTTATACACACTTGTGACGCCCGTCATTCCACTGATTGGCACGTTATATAAGATATTGTCCGTTTTTTTATCATAGTAATCAAAAGTGACACGAGCACGATTGTTGAACATGGTTGCATCAAATCCTGCACCTGTTGTAAAGGTACGTTCCCAAGTCAGATTTTTATTTCCAATCCGATAAATCAAAGCTCCCGAATTTTCATTATAACCTGATGCCAATGAAACAGAATATAAGTTGTATTGTGGATATAATTCGCTAGGACGGTTACCTACTGAACCGTATGAAGCACGGACTTTTAAATTATCAATCCAGGCGGCATTGAACCAACTCTCGCGATTGATATTCCATCCTCCACTCACGGAGAAAAAATTACCATATTTAGCGTTATCTCCAAAATTGGAAGCACCATCACGACGGAAAGATACCTGTCCCAAATATTTACCATCGTAAGCATAATTTGCATTCGATAATAAAGATTGGACTGCCCATTCATTAATATTTCCTCTAGTACGTTCTGGTTTAGCAACAACATTTAACACTTCGAAGCCAGGAATAAAACCTGTACCATAAACATCTAATGTCTTGTCCCAATAATCATTGAATTCATAAGCTGCTAATGCATTCACAGCATGTTTACCCCAAGATTTATTAAAACGCAATATCTGACTGGTATAACGACGCGCATATTCTGAGCGGTAATCTGTTAAACGTCCCTTTACACTTTCTCCTCCACTAGAACGAGGATCTGTATACCCCGCAGCACTATAAGTATTATAGCGGTAGTTATTAACGGATGAAAAAGTCAACCAATTGGTGAATTTGATATCAAAGTCCATATTACCGCTGAACTCATAATTGGTATTGGCACTATGATCCCATTGTAAATCATATAGGTAGTTTGTGTTCGCACTATTTACCCACCCGCTATAACGATGAGGAACCGGCTTGCCATCTGCATCAAATGGGTTATCCCAAGGGAAATTTGAATACATCGCTGTTGTAGAATATTGTCTATCCTCTACTCCTCTACGTGCTCCAACTAAAGTTGGTTTAACGGTCAACCATTTCGTCGGTTTATAAACCGTATTCATACGGAAATTATAACGATCGTAATCATAGCCTTTCACAGCACCTACTTCATTGTAGTAACCCAATGATAGATAAGATTGTAGCTTTTCAGTACCCGATTGGATAGAAATATTATGATTTTGGGTAAAACCATGTTGTGTAGCCACTTTCCACCAGTCGAAATCACTATTTCTCAAATCAGCATTCCAACGGGGAAATTTAATTGCCGCTTGGTTTGCAAAAGAAGCATAATAATCATAAAGTTCAGCACCATTCATCATTTTCAAATTACCAGTAGTAAGCTGATTAAATCCGATTTTTGAAGAGAAATTGATTGAAGTGCTATTTGCAGTTGGATTTTTTGTGGTGACGACAACCACACCATTTGCTCCCTGTGAACCATATATAGCCGTTGAAGCTGCATCTTTTAATACCGTTAAGGTAGCAATATCATCTGGATTTAAATCACCAGCACTAGATCCAAGAATAACACCATCGACAACCCATAATGGGCTTGTCGTGCCACTTAAAGTGGCTTGACCGCGAATGACTACACCACCTTTTGCGCCTGGTCTTCCCGTTCCCGGAGCGACATATACACCCGCAGCTTTACCATTTAACATGTTTTCAACTGAAGGAGAAGTAATATCACGCAATTTATCACCTTTTACAGTCTGCAATGAACCAGTTAAGCTTTCCTTTTTTTGGCTCCCATAACCAACAACAACCACTTCTTCTAATGCCTCATTTGATGCTACAAGTACGACATTCACTGTTGCGCCCTGCACAGGTTTTTCAACCTTGTCAAATCCGACAGCTGAAAATACTAAAGTCTGACCATTTGCTACCTGAATAGAATAGCGTCCATTGCTATCTGTTGAAGTCGCAATCGTGGAATTCTCTTTCACATAAATCGTCACGCCACTTAATGGACCTGAACTAGAAGTAACAGTACCAGAAATTTTCTGCTGCGAACTGCTGATTGTTGAGCTAATTAAATCACCATCATCATGTGCTTCAGCTACGCTTGGAGCAATTAGCGCCAACATCAAAGCTGACGTAATGGGATAAAATTTAGTCACAAAAAAAGGTTTTGTAAATCTCTTATTCATAAACTTAATTTCAAGATAATCAGTAAATTAGTTAATTATCATAATTTATCTTCTGCAAAATAGTGTAAAGATTACTTAATATAAATTTAATATGAAACGAAATCGATTGCATAAAATAACGCAATCGTTTGTTTAGCTAACTAATACATAGTTCAATTTGAAATTACAAATCATACTGTTCTTTTATCTCTTGATATATCGATCTAGCGTATCCGTAGACACAATAAAAACTCAAAAATACAGACACTATAAAAAAAGCAGGTATCCATAGGAGATAGCTGCTTTTGTATGCCTTTTTGCAATTCTTTGAATAAGAAAATCAATTAATTTCTTTTTTATTATACGAGCAATTATACACTCTTGTTCAGTCAATACCTCAGTGACTCAGGAATATCACCAATTTCTCTAACTTCAGGATATAGAGACAGTACGAATTAAACGACCTTCAGTTTCACAACCTACTTTTAACCTGTTACGATCATAGCTTTAGTAACATGTTCTCTAAAAAACAGGCAAAAAGAAACCCCTTAGCTTTTGACTAAGGGGTTCTTTATAGTAGCGGGAATCAGACTCGAACTGATGACCTTCGGGTTATGAGCCCGACGAGCTACCAACTGCTCCATCCCGCAATGTATTTTCAATGTCTTCGAATCCGTGTCTTCCAACGGACTCTTTAGTAGCGGGAATCAGACTCGAACTGATGACCTTCGGGTTATGAGCCCGACGAGCTACCAACTGCTCCATCCCGCAATGTATTTTCAATGTCTTCGAATCCGTGTCTTGCAACGGACTCTTTAGTAGCGGGAATCAGACTCGAACTGATGACCTTCGGGTTATGAGCCCGACGAGCTACCAACTGCTCCATCCCGCAATGTATTTTTAATGTCTTCGAATCCGTGTCTTCCAACGGACTCTTTAGTAGCGGGAATCAGACTCGAACTGATGACCTTCGGGTTATGAGCCCGACGAGCTACCAACTGCTCCATCCCGCAATGTATTTTTAATGTCTTCGAATCCGTGTCTTGCAACGGACTCTTTAGTAGCGGGAATCAGACTCGAACTGATGACCTTCGGGTTATGAGCCCGACGAGCTACCAACTGCTCCATCCCGCAATATATTTTTTGGTCAATCTTACTTTTAAATACAAAAAAGCAAGATATCTTTACCTCCGAATTGGAGCACAAAGATATATTTTGTTTCTTTGTAATCCTAATTAAATTAAAAAAAATGTCGCATAAAGCAGGATTCGTAAGCATCATCGGTAAACCTAATGCAGGTAAGTCTACGCTAATGAACGCTTTAGTGGGTGAAAAGATGTCTATCATCACTCCTAAAGCTCAAACAACAAGACACCGCATTATTGGAATAGTGAATGATGAGGAGCACCAAATTGTCTTTTCAGACACACCAGGTATCATCAAACCAAACTATTCGCTACAAGAATCAATGATGAATTTTGTCCAAGGATCGCTAATCGATGCGGACATTATTTTATTTGTTACAGATATCAATGAAAAATATGATGAAAATGATGTTATCGAGAAATTGAAAAAAACAAGTTCTCCGGTAGCCGTTCTGATTAATAAAATTGATAAATCTAACGAAGCAGAAGTGATGGCTAAAGTAGAATTCTGGAAAGAAACCATCAATCCGGAAGTTATTTTTGCTGTATCAGCACTTCTTAACCACAATGTAACTGGTGTCATGGACTATATCAAGGAAAAACTTCCGGTACATGCCCCTTACTATGAAAAGGATGAACTGACAGACAAGTCAATGCGTTTCTTTGTCTCGGAAATGATTCGTGAAAAAATATTCAAACTGTACGACAAGGAAATTCCATACAGTTCTGAGGTCATTGTCACTTCTTATAAAGAAGAACCTAAGATCACACGGATTGCTGCAGAGATCATCGTAGAACGAGATTCGCAAAAAAATATTATCATCGGTACAGGAGGTTCCATGATTAAAAAAGTAGGTACCTATGCTCGTCAAGATATTGAAGAATTTATTGGCAAGAAAGTATTCTTAGAAGTTTTTGTTAAGGTAATCCCAGATTGGAGAAGTAAAAAGAATTACTTAAAAAGATTCGGTTACGACGACTAATTCTAGATTATATTTTTTGATCAATTACAATTAAGAAGAAAAGCCTCTAAAATTTAGAGGCTTTTCTATAGTATAAATTTTAGTTCTGATCAATGCGATTAAAATAAGTTAAAAGAGCATGCAACTGTTTGAGGTTTAATAATTTTTTCAGCTCTTCTTCAGGCGCCTCTTTAATCTTCTTGACAGACTTAAAGGTCGTCAACAGTTTCTCCACTGTGGTTTTTCCTATTCCAGGGATATCCTCCAATTCAGAAACAAAAGTCTTTCGACTACGTTGGTTCCTATGGAAAGTGATTCCGAATCGATGGGCTTCATCGCGAAGGTGTTGTATAATTTTTAGTGTTTCCGATTTTTTATCCAAATATAGGGGATATTGATCACCTGGATAATACAACTCCTCTAATCTTTTGGCAATACCGATCACCGTCACCTGTTTTTCTATCCCCAATAACTTTAAGCTTTTCAACGCAGCGCTTAACTGCCCCTTACCACCATCAATAATAATCAACTGAGGCAATCCGGTCCCTTCATCTAAAACACGCTTATATCGCCTATATACCGCCTCTTCCATCGTAGCGAAATCATTAGGCCCAACCACTGTCTTCACATTGAAGTGTCGATAATCTTTTTTTGATGGTTTTGCATCTTTAAATACCACTATGGCCGATACAGGATAACTTCCCTGTATATTGGAATTATCAAAACATTCGATATGTTGGGGCAACACATTCAACCGCAGATCTTTCTTCATCTGCGTCAAGATACGATCAACTCTTACATCAGGATTTAGTTTCTCATAATGCAACAAGCGTTCTTTCTTAAAAAAAGCCACATTCTTCAGCGATAGATCCAATAATTTTCTCTTCTCGCCTAATTTTGGAACTGTAAATTTGATTTGATCATTTTCTTGAATGTCCAATTCAAAAGGAACGATGATCTCTCGTGATAAACTTTTGAATCGATCTCGAATTTCAGGAATAGCCAAAGCTAGAAGTTCTTGTTCGGTCTCATCCAGCCGCCGTTTCATCTCAACGGTCTGTGTCTGGATGATAACACCATTCATTACTTTTAAGTAATTGACAAAAGCATAGCTCTCGTCCGATGCAATGCTGAAGACATCTACATTCGTGATGGATGAATTGACAACGGTGGATTTACTTTGATAAAAATCCAATTTGTCTAATTTCATCTTGTAAGCATGTGCTTTTTCAAAATTCATTTCTGAAACAGCTGTTTGCATTTGCTCTTTAATCCGATTGGTGACAACCGAAATTTTACCATTCAAAATATCTTTTATATCGCTCAGATTTTGGTCATAATCCTCTTCAGACTGATAACCTTCACACGGTCCTTTACAATTTCCGATCTGATATTCGAGACAGATCTTAAACTTACCTCGAGCAATATTCTCTTGAGTCAATGCCAGATTACAAGTACGTAACGGGAATAAATCCCGGATGACATCCAGCACAATGTGCATCATCCCTATAGACGCATAAGGGCCATAATAGCGGGAACCATCTTTAATATGCTTGCGTGTCCAAAAAACTCGAGGAAAACGTTCATTTTTAATAACGATCCACGGATAGGTCTTATCATCTTTTAATAATACATTATACTTAGGCTTATGCTTCTTAATCAATGAATTCTCCAACAACCAAGCATCAATCTCTGTATCTACAATTGTAAAAGCAATACGGTTGATCTGACGCACTAATACCCTTGTCTTACCGTTGTGTTGCGTTTCATTTACAAAATAAGAACCTACCCGATTTCTGAGATCTTTGGCCTTACCGATATAAATCAGTATATCCTGCTTATCAAAATACTGATAAACACCCGGTTTATGTGGAATTCTTTTGAGCTCTTCTTTATAATCAAACACGTTCATCTTCAATAAAACAAGCCAGATAACAAATTTCGAAAAACTATATTACCTGGCTTTATACCTATATTTAATATTATTTAAAAACCTAACCGATCATCATTTAAGCTTGATTCAGAACCCGTACTATCACTACCGGCACTTCCGCCCCCACTCCAGTATTTGGAACAATCTACCACTCGGGTCAATCCTCCTTCAGGAAGTTCAAAATCACCTTTCGTATAATTTAGGTTCTTATCAGCGTATATCTTCTGCATATATAGTGCAAATACCGGCATCGCAGCTGCCGCACCTTGTCCATCTTGCATATTCGCAAAGCTTATACCTCGATCTTCAGCACCAGTCCATACACCCGAAACCAATTCAGGTGTTATTCCGATAAACCAAGCATCTGAGTTATCATTTGTAGTACCTGTCTTACCTCCAATCGGATTCGTTAAATGATATTTCCATTGAATTCTTCTTGCTGTACCTTTGGAAACAACAGATTTTAACATATCCACGATAATGTAGGCAGATTCACTATTCAATGCTTTGACCACTTTAGGAGCTTTTTCATAAATAGGTGTTCCATTTTTATCCTCAATTCTTAAAATTGCATTTGGCTCTATCCAAGTACCGTGATTGACAAAAGCAGAATAAGCGCCTACCATATCAAATACAGAAGCTTCATAAGCTCCAAGTGAAATGGAAGGATAATTAGGAACATCACTTGTGATACCCATGCGCTTGGTCAAAGCTGCAACCGCCTCTGGTGTTACCTGATTTACAAGATATGCGGTCGCATAGTTTTGAGATAAAGCTAGCCCATTTGCTAACGTGATTGGGTTTCCACCTTCAGCTGTCCCGCGAGGTGTCCAATTACCATAAGTTTGCTGATAATTGGGAATACTGTAACATGGAGAATAGCCATTATCAATTGCAACGGCATAAGTAAAAGGTTTTGCTGTCGATCCTACTTGACGAGTACCCATTTTTACTTGATCATATTTATAGTGTTCGAAATTAATGCCACCAACCCATGCTTTAATATGTCCCGTTTTCGGTTCCATAGACATCATCGCATTACGCAACATCAATTTATTATATCGAATAGAGTCTAATGGAGTCATAACTGTATCAACTGAGCCCTTCCAAGTAAAAATTGACATCGGTACTTTTACCTTAAATGCTTTTTTAATTTCATCTTCAGAAAGTCCATTCTCTTTAAGTATACGATAACGTTCAGAACGTCGCATACCTGTAGTCAATAATTTGGCATTAGCTCCTTTAAATGCATCTCTACTTTTCCACTGCGCATTGAATTTTACTTGCAATGATTTCATCCATTCTTTTTGAGCATCCTCCGCATATTGTTGCATCGTCATATTGATCGTTGTATAAATCTTCAATCCATCACGATCCAAGTCATAAGGAGTACCGTCAGATTTGGTGATCGAAAGTCTTGAAAACTCCTTTTTGATCTCTTCTTTCAATACTGCACGAAAATATGGTGCTAGACCTTCACCATAGTTTGCAATTTTCAACTGTAATCCAAGCGGTTTTGCCTGAGCGGCAGCTTCTTCCTCCAAAGAAATAAAGTTAGCCTTATTCATATTATCTAAAACTGTATTTCTACGTGATAATGCATTTTTAGGATATCTTACTGGAGAATAAACACCGGGACCTTTAAGCATCCCGACTAATAATGCTGCTTGATCAGCGGTAAGTTTATCTGGAGTCGTATTAAAATAGGTACGTGCAGCAGACTTAATACCAAAAGTATTATAGGCTCCAAAATCTACCGTATTAAAATACATCGTTATAATCTCTTCTTTTGTATAATTACGTTCTAATCGAACAGCAGTAATCCATTCTTGAAATTTTTGAATGATACGTTTGGGAGCACTTTTAGCTCGGCCATCCGAAAATAAATTGAGTGCCAATTGTTGGGTAATGGTACTGCCACCTTGTTTATTCCCTGTCAGTGTGTGGAAAATAACCGTAATCGTGCGCGTATAATCAATCCCTGAGTGATCATAGAAACGTTTATCTTCTGTTGAAATCAGTGCTTGGACCAAAAACGGTGATAGTTCACTATATTTTACATTAGATCTATTCTGAATATAATAAGTACCTAAAACCTTATTATCTTCGGTAATAACTTCAGAAGCTAAATTACTTTTAGGATTTTCTAAATCGCTAAAAGATGGCAATTTGCCAAATAACCCCATGCGTACACTAAATATAAATAGAAATCCAAAAGCTATTATTCCAATAATAAATTTCCAGAAATTACGTGTATACCGCTTGACATCCTCTGGTTGCAGTTGGTTTTTTTTTGATTCTCTCTTCATTGAACCTTATTCTTTCTCGATTTGATCGTTATAAATATGTTAACATAATTCTTCGCTACAACATCAGATAATGTGCCAAAGATTATATGCATGACAACAAAGATATTACAAATATTTTGAGGAATCTCCATTCCATACAACATCCGTAAAAAAAAAACCTAAAAAAGAATCATTCACAACTTAAAAAACAAGTTAAAATCAATAAAAATTATTACCTATTCAGGTCCATATCGCACAATTAATCAAATCTATTGGGTTAAACCCAAACCATGCAAACGATCGAATTACAATTTTGAATATCACTGAAGCTTGGTATTTCAGAAATTTAGTTTAGATTTAAACTCAAATATCTTGGCCATCTATACTTGGATGCGTCCACCTGATGATTAATTTTATTATCGCTTCATTGATATTTTACGTGATTAAAACAAAACGCAGTATATATGTCCGTTAGTACCTCAAAAAGTTTATTCTTCATTTTTTTGACTGTCTTAATTGATGTCATCGGATTGGGTATTATCATTCCGGTCATGCCCAAATTAATAGAAGAATTAATTGGTGGAACATTGAGTGATGCATCTCGTTATGGCGGACTGCTTATGTTTTGCTATGCCCTTACGCAGTTCTTTTTTGCCTCTGTATTAGGCAACTTAAGTGATCGCTTTGGAAGAAGACCTATTTTATTGATTTCACTACTAGGTTTCTCCATCAATTACCTTTTAATGGGCTTAGCACCGACTATTCTTTGGTTATTTATAGGTCGATTTATTGCCGGTATTACTGGCGCAAGTTATACCGTTGCTGCTGCATTTATAGCAGACATCAGCTCACAGGAAAAGAAAGCTCAGAATTTCGGTTTATTAGGAGCTGCCTTTGGTTTAGGATTTATTGTAGGGCCATTATTAGGCGGACTGTTGGGGCATTATGGTGCGCGGATTCCATTTTATGCTGCAGCGATATTGAGTTTTCTCAACTTTTTATACGGGTATTTTCTAATTCCTGAATCCCTTCAAAAAGATAATCGTAGACCATTCAAATGGAGAAATGCCAATCCAGTAGGCGCTTTCAAGCAACTGGCCAAATATCCTCACTTAAAACAACTCTTTTTCTGTATTTTTTTAATCAATATTGCTTCGCATGCTGTGCAGAGTACTTGGTCTTACTACACCATGGAAAGATATCAGTGGGATGAAAGGATGGTCGGTATATCTTTAGGCTTTGTTGGGGCATTAGTAGCTGTCGTTCAAGCGGGTCTTATTCGTATTATTATTCCCAAACTAGGTTTAGAAAAAAGTATTTTAATCGGTTGCGGTCTTTATATGATCTCTATGCCTTTAATGGGGATGGCCTTTGCTCCGTGGTTGATTTTTTTAGCTATTGTACCCTATGTATTTGCTGGAATAGCCGGTCCTGCGATCCAGAGTTTGATATCCAACGAAACACCATCCAATGAACAAGGTCAGATACAGGGTGGGTTGACGAGTATCATCAGTCTAACAGCCATCATTGGCCCACCGGTGATGAGCTGGCTATTTGCCCATTTTACAGACAAAAAAGAAGCTCTCTATTTACCAGGAGCTCCTTTCTATATCGGATTTGTACTGACTGCCGTCAGTTTTATCATCGCTTGTTTCTTTTTTAGAAGCAAAAAGAAACGTTAAGCTTTTTCAATCAAACAAACTGCATAAGCGACTACGCCCTCTTGTCTCCCAATAAAACCCATCGTTTCATTGGTCGTTGCTTTAATAGAGATATCCTCCACATCAAGACCTGATGCTGCTGCGATTTTTTCTTTCATCTGACTAATATAGGGTTTGATCTTAGGAGCTTCTAAGCATAACATGGCATCAATATTTCCTAAAGTATATCCCTTATCTGCAATCAATTTAATACAATGTTGTAATAAAACGAGACTATTAATACCTTTCCACTGATCATCAGTATTGGGAAAATGGTAGCCAATATCCTCTAAATTAGCCGCACCTAACAATGCGTCACAAATTGCATGTACCAAAACATCTGCATCAGAGTGTCCAAATGCACCTGCATGATGATCCAATTCAACTCCACCTACTATAAATGGATGTCCTTCCTTTAATTGATGGACATCAAAGCCAAAGCCAACTTTAATTTTCATAATATAGCTAAGGTAACATTTTAAATGATCATCCCTACCATTAATTCCATCATAAAACAATTAGCAACCACAGGATAGATTTGATCATTTCATATAACCCATTCTATCCCTAATCAGACCATCCTTTTTTAGCGCTGGTAGATGGAACAAAAAAAAGCGCCTAATTACTTAGACGCTTTTGTTCTTACCTATCTTTTCCTTAGACCGTTGACTCTTCTTCTACCGGAGCGAATTGATCAAACAGATCACTAAAAGCTTCATAGTCTTCATCACCATTCGGCTCAAATACCTGAACGCCTTTTTCTTTTGCGTATGCTAGAATTTCAGGATTCACACCTTCCTCAGCTACAACAGCTACATCTGTAAAATCCAATGCACCTTTATAGATGTTGACATAACTTCCGTCACCATAAGTAGCAACATCTTCTTGCGTCAATGCACCTTCAGGAGCAATCTCTCTGTATTTATCTCCTAAAGTACCTGAGAATTCTTCGTTATATAACGAATACATCACTTTGGCTCCCTTAAAAGTAGGATCATCTTTATATGTCGTCTTCAAATAAGCCGGCACCAATGCTGAAAACCATCCATGGCAATGTACCACATCAGGCGACCAACCTAATTTTTTAACCGTCTCCAATGCTCCTTTACAGAAGAACACCGAACGCTCATTGTTGTCATTAAAAAATTCTCCATTCTCGTCACGAAAAACTTTTTTCCGCTGAAAATAGTCTTCATTATCCAAGAAGTAAACCTGCATACGTGCCGCAGGCAATGAAGCTACCTTAATGATTAGCGGATTGTCATTGTTATCCACCACAATGTTTAAGCCTGACAAACGAATCACCTCATGCAATCTATTTCTACGCTCATTGATATTACCAAAACGAGGCATAAGAATTCGGATTTCAAATCCTTTTTCTTGCATAGCCTGTGGCAATTGACGCGTAATTTCAGAAATTTTAGTTAATTCGAGGAAAGGCGACATCTCGTGGGTTATAAACAATATCTTCGTTTTTGCCATCTCCAGTTTTTATTTATTTTATTTTTATTAGAACAGTAAAATCGGTCTACAAAGATACGTAAAATATCCCGACAATACAATTCCTTACAAATCATCGTTTTATATTCACAAATATATTCCTCACATTTGCCCTGCATTAAAATTTCTAAAAGTGAGAATTTTCAAGACTAAAAAAGAGCTTCAAGATTACCTGGAAACAGCGCGAGTCAACCAGCAAAAAATAGCTCTTATCCCAACAATGGGTGCATTACATGCAGGACATATCTCGTTATTGAATTACGCTAAACCGTTGTCAGATATAACCGTTTGCAGTATTTTTGTCAACCCCACACAATTCAATGATCCTAAAGATTTAGAAAAATATCCCAGACCAATTGAGCAGGATATTGCCTTATTGGAAGCCGCTAATTGTACGATTCTATTTTTACCTACAGTGGAAGAAATGTATCCTGATCAAGATGAAAAATGGCATATCAACCTTCATGGATTGGATGAAATATGGGAAGGTAAAATGAGACCTGGACATTTTCAAGGAGTTACACAAGTCGTATATAAATTATTCAATTTAGTTCAACCTGATATCGCTTGTTTCGGTCAAAAAGATTTTCAGCAAGTGATGGTTATTGAACAGATGATCAAAGAAAAAGCTTTACCGATCACCATTGCACTCTGTCCAATCATCAGAGATGACAATGGTCTTGCCTTAAGTTCTAGAAATATGCGCCTTTCTGAACAGGGAAAGCAACAAGCGCTGGCCTTGTTCAGGACACTTCAATTTATTAAGAATAATGTTCAGAACATCGATTTGCCTGAATTGAAAAAAATGGC
This sequence comes from Sphingobacterium sp. MAE, assembly GCF_056711605.1. NCBI lineage: Bacteria > Pseudomonadati > Bacteroidota > Sphingobacteriia > Sphingobacteriales > Sphingobacteriaceae > Sphingobacterium > Sphingobacterium sp. MAE. The sequence goes on from NZ_CM160044.1 coordinate 4,407,369, forward strand.
CACCAATCAGTTAGAAACGAGTGATGGCATCGCTTTAGAATATCTAGCTATCTGCGAAACAACCACATTACAGGAAGCTATCGTTATTGAAAATGGTAAACAATATGTCGCTCTGGTTACCGCCAGAGTGGAAGATGTGCGCCTAATTGATAATATGATTTTGAATTAATTGTCACATTATACTTAATAGCTTTACATTTTTACAAGAAAAATCTAACTTTGCCACATGTTTATAGAGGTAATGAAATCTAAAATCCACCGTGTTCGGGTTACACAGGCCGAATTGAATTACGTTGGTAGTATTACAATTGATGAGGATTTAATGGATGCAGCAAATATTATTGCAAACGAAAAAGTTCAAATCGTTAACAATAACAATGGTGCACGTTTAGAAACATATGTTATTCCTGGCAAAAGAGCCTCTGGTACTATTTGTCTAAATGGAGCAGCAGCAAGACTGGTTCAGGTAGGTGATATTGTGATCATCATATCCTACGCACAAATGGAGATGGAAGAGGCGAAGAAACATATTCCAAGCTTAGTTTTTCCAGATGATAACAATCAACTTATAAAATAATCTGATAAAAATAAACTTTCCATAGAAAGCTACGTTTATTTTCAATAATTTAGCACTCGTATAAATCGAGTGCTTTTTTTTATTAGCGACATGTCATATAAAATAAATATCAGAAAGGTCTTAGCATCCATGCAACTTGCATTGATCAGCTTGATCATTATTTCTGGTGTTATTTTTATGCACAAAGAAGTCAAGTCAAACGGCGAGATTGTCATGCACAATCACCCGTATGATTTTACAGACGATCAACCCCGACAGCAAGAATCCGATGATCAAATTGATTTTCTAAATGTTGTCTATTATCAAAATTTTGTTCAAAGTGAATTTATAGTTTTTGAAGATCCCATTCGGACTATCTTTCACGTTTACAGTTATCAGGTCTACACACCTCTTTTCACAAATTGTGTCGTCGACCATGCTTTCCTTAGAGGTCCTCCCCCGTTAGTTTAAAATATCATCATCTTTCGCATTCGTCTAAGTCAGAGAAGAATGCTATTCGTCGTGCAGTCGCAAGTCACATCGCGATCAACTGTGCTATATTAATTATTTTAAACAAAAAAAGTGAACGTATCATGAGCCTTTTGCTCAAATTGACATTTATGATAGCCGTGTTCCATATGGCAACACGCTCATCATGAATAGCCTAGCTCATGATCAATCTGTAACTATAAAAGACAAATATCCTCATGAAAAATATACAACTGTTGATTTGCTTTATGCTAATCAGTATACATACCTATGCACAACACTCATTAAAAGGAAAAATCAGCAATCATGAAGGGAAAGCTATTTCTGGAGCAACCATCAGTCTGGAAAACGGAACTCATACAACTGTATCTGATACAAGCGGAAATTTTGAATTACAGAAAATAACGGGCCAAAAACAAAGTATACAAATAAGTGCTATAGGATACCAAACCTTAAAACAAACGGTACTTCCTTCTGATACAATCATACCATTTAAATTAAATAGGGACAATCTACATCTCAATGAAGTTGTTGTCAGCGCCACCCGCTATGGAGTAAGTAAAAAAGAAGCTCCGGTTATCGTACAAGTCTTAGGTCCTAAACTTTTTCAGGCAACACAGTCTGTCGCTATGTCTGAGACTTTAAACTATCAACCGGGAGTGCGCGTAGAGAACAACTGTCAAAACTGTGGCTTTTCACAGGTTCGCCTCAATGGTCTCGAAGGTGCTTATTCACAAATTTTGATCAACAGTCGTTCCGTATTCAGCGCTTTAAATAGTGTATATGGACTAGACCAACTTCCCACAAGTATGATCGACCGTATTGAAGTCGTTCGTAGTGGTGGTTCTGCCCTATTTGGAGCAAACGCAATTGCCGGAACCATTAATATCATTACCAAAGATCCTGTTGAAAACGACTGGCAAATCAAATCCACCAATTCTTTAATCGGTGGCAGCAGCTGGGATAATACAGTAGATTTCAATACCTCATATGTAGATGAAGACCTGAAAACCGGTGTTACCTTTTATGGTATGTATCGTAATCGACAACCTTTTGACAAAAATAAAGATGGATTTTCGGAAATCACAAAACTAAATAATACGACTTTTGGTACTAAAGCTTTTTTCAAACCTTCCGATGTCAATAAAATAACCGTAGATTTTAGTACCATTCAGGAATTCAGAAGAGGAGGAGATCAATTTAACAAGGCGCCTCATTTTACAGCTATCACCGAACAGTTGGAAACAAGCTCCCTTATCGGCGGGATCACCTATGATCACTATCTGTCAGATTACAAACAGAAAATATCTGTTTACGCCTCGGGACAGAAAACAACACGTAAAAGCTTTTATGGTGGACTGGGCGAAGCTCCAACAGCAACGGATAGTTTAAGAGCGGCAAATTCATATGGTGATACTGACGATGTATCTTTCGTAACAGGTACACAATACACCAATAATTTTGATGAAGATGTGTTCACAGGTGGTATTGAGTTCAATTATAATAAAACAAATGATCAGATCCCAGGTTATCAACGCATTATTGACCAAAAAACAAAAGGAGTAGGTACCTATGCACAATATGAATGGAAGCCAATATCCTCTTTTAAAGCATTGATCGGCATGCGATATGACTATATTTTTGTGGATGGCAACTATCAATTGCAGCAGGTGGAACGGAGTAGTCAGAAAAATTTCGGATCATGGAATCCCCGTCTAACTATTTTGTACGATATCAATAACAATATTCAGTTTCGCGGAGGTTATGCACGTGGATTTCGTGCTCCACAAGCCTTTAATGAAGATATGCACGTCACTTCAATTGGTGGAAAACAGGTATTTGTATTAATAGGAGAAGATTTAAAAACGGAATATTCCAATGCCTATACAGGCTCATTTAATTTAAGCAGAAACTTTGGAAATACACAGACCAGTCTTTTAGTGGAAGGTTTCTACACGCAATTGAATAATCCTTTTACAACTGTTTTGAAATCCGAATCTAACGATATCATGATTGAAGAAATGCGAAACGGTACAGATGCTTATGTATTTGGAACAAACGTGGAACTAAACATTGCCCCCTCAAGTATATTCAGTTTACAAGCAGGAGGAACAATCCAACGATCCAGATTCCAATCTGAACAATTGATCGCAGAGGCCAAACCAGGCCAAGAAGCCATCATGTCTAAAGATTTTTTACGAACTCCAAATGTTTATGGCTACTTAAATGCCAATTGGAAAGCAACAGAGAGATTCGCCGTCGATGTTACTGGTGTATATACCGGAGATATGAAAATTTCGCATATACAACAAGAAATCATGACACTGAAAAATACACATGATTTTATGGAATTAAATTTAAGATTGGGTTATACTTTTGCTATTCACAAAGATTTTAATCTCGAATTATTTGGAGGCGTACAAAATATGTTCAATGCCTTCCAGAAAGATTTTGACCGAGGAGCTAATCGTGATTCAAATTATATCTACGGTCCGACAAAGCCACGTACAATAACTTTTGGTATTAAAATTGGTCATTTTCACTAATGCGCATTACAATAATAACAATCTTATATCTATTCTTGCGCCTATCACTTCAGGCGCAAGAAATTAAATGGATGACCTTTCCACAGTTATCAGATTCTCTTAATATTAGACCAAAGCCAGTTTTCATATTTTTTCACACGAATTGGTGTAGCTATTGCAGAAAAATGGAAAAAGATGTTTTTACAAATCCAGAAGTCATAGCTGCCCTGAATAACAAATTCTATGCTGTAAAATTCAATGCTGAAAGTAAAGATTCATTCTTATTCGAAGGGAAGTTACTTAAAAATAATAATCCTAACTCAAAAAAATCAATACATGAAATTGTAACTTTACTTGCATACAGAAAAGAAGGATATGCATTTCCTGCAACTTTAATTCTCGATAAAGACTTTCGTGTGATGGACCGTAAATTCACCTATTTGTCCAGTAAAAAATTGTTGGAGTTATTACAAAAATTGTAAACTTATTATTGGGAGATCTAAGTAATATTCATATTTTAGCACATAACTTGCAATTAGTATTTCTTAGATATTGTTAACTATTATAGTCATTTCGACGGACCATTTAATACTCTCACATAGTATGTGTGATTGATAAAATTCCTAATTGAAATACATTTTAATTATATAAAATATATAAATGTTTATATTTTATTTCTTTCTTTGTAGCACATCTTGAAAACAACTCGTTTTAACCACTATAATCAAGTAAGTTAAGAATTTTATGAAAAATTTTACAAAAATCCTTTTTGGAATGTTGGCAATGATTATTGCTTTAGCATCATGTAGTAAATCAGATGACTTTTCAAAATTAGCAGAGGAACAAAGAATTAAGGATTCTATCGAAAATGCAAGAATCCAAAACATCCTTAAAACACAAGCGCCTCAATTAAAATCATTCGCAATGAAAAACTTCACTAATCCAAAATTAGATACAGCTAAAGGTATTTGGTACGATTTGATTACAGAAGGAGAAGACGCTTCTTACACCTATCAGTTTCAATCTAATGGTGCTCTAGTATTTCCAACTGCAGTAACAAAATACAAAGTTACTTTGTTGAATGGAGAGAATCAAGGAACACTAGTCGATGAATCTAAAGAAGGAACTCCAGCAACTTTTACAATAGATCGAGTTATTGCGGCTTGGCAAATTGCCTTCTTTCCTAAAAAGATGTCATTCCAAGGCAAAGATGTCAATGTAGGAGGATTAACAATTAAAGGCTTAAAAAAGGGAAGTAAAATCAAAATTGTAGCACCTTCTTATTTTGGATATGATCAAACGGTAAAGGATAAAGTGCCTGCAAATTCTCCTTTATACTCTGAAATTGAAGTTGTTTCAATCAGCAACTAATTACCTATCAAATAGTGAATATTTAATCCTCATTTTTTCATACATAAATGATAAAAGAATCAGAATTAAATAAACACAAAACGATAGCATATAGAAAAGGGATCTTTATCATGATAAAGATCCCTTTTCTATTCAAAATCAAAACAGAAAAATTACATTTCGATCAAAAGGTACCCTAAAAACTTCTTATCTTGCTCTCATATTCTTTTAGTACATTACATAACATCGTAAAATGAAAATAGCTTTAGCACAGTTAAACTATCATATCGGTAATTTCAGTTCCAATACTTCAAAAATTATTGCTGCTATTGAAAAGGCAAAAGCACAACAAGCTGAGATTATTGTTTTTTCGGAATTAGCAATTGGAGGATATCCTGCAAAAGATTTGTTGCAAAACGCAGCATTTTTAAATAACTGCCGTGATTCTTTAACTATCATTGCCTCGCATTGTCAAGATATTTTATGCATTATTGGAGCTCCTATACCCAATACCGATTCTGAAGGGAAAGCACTCTATAATGCTGCCGTTTGTTTGGAAAATGGTAAAATTATCCATGTCAGTAAAAAAGGGCTTTTACCAGACTACGATGTTTTTGATGAATATCGTTATTTTGAACCCAATCGTCAATTCACTTGTTTGACGTATAAAAATACAAAAATAGCATTGACCATCTGTGAAGACTTGTGGGATGATGACCAAGGGAATAATTCATATGTAGGTGATCCTATGCAGGAGCTACTCCAAGAAAACCCCGATCTATTGATCAACATTGCTGCCTCACCATTTTCATATAGCCATTATCAAGATCGACTTGCCGTTTTAAGATCGCAGGTAGCCAAAGCTAAACGTCCACTGATTTATGTCAACCAAGTTGGCGCTCATATGGATATCATTTTTGATGGAAGATCATTGGCTATGGATGAAAACGGAGCAATTTGTTGTGAATTAAAAAAGTTTGAAGAAGATTTGCAGATCGTAGATTACAGCAATCAAACCATACAATCGACGATAACATATACCGAACCTCAAGATCAAGAAATAGCACTGATCCATGAAGCGCTATTATCAGGACTTCGCGATTATTTTCGTAAATCAGGTTTTAAGAAAGCGGTATTAGGTCTTTCTGGTGGTTTAGATTCTGCTTTAGTAGCGGCACTTGCTTGCGAAGCATTGGGAGCTGAAAATGTATTAGCAATATTACTTCCATCAATCTATTCTTCTGACCACTCCATTCAAGATGCATTAGATCTCGTTAAAAACACGAATTGTGCACATCATATTATTCCTATAAAAGATATTACGCAAGCTTTCGAAACGACTTTAGCTCCGTTTTTTGAAGGACAGCAACCCGGTGTAGCAGAAGAAAATATTCAGGCCCGAACAAGAGGTACATTGCTGATGGCGATTTCAAATAAATTTGGACACATTGTTTTGAATACATCCAATAAAAGTGAGGCTGCTGTTGGGTATGGCACTTTGTACGGAGATATGGCGGGATCCATTTCTGTCATCGGGGATGTATATAAATCTAAAGCCTATGACCTTGCGCGTTATATCAATCGCAATCAAGAAATAATTCCTGTCAATACAATCGATAAAGCACCATCTGCAGAATTGAGACCTGACCAAAAAGATTCAGACTCATTGCCGCCCTATGACTTACTCGATCAAATACTATTTCAATACATGGAGAAACAGAAATCAAAGGAAGAAATAATCGCATTGGGATTTGACGAAAGTACCGTAGAAAGAATCACCAAATTGGTCAATAATGCAGAATTTAAACGGTTTCAAGCCCCTCCAATTTTGCGTATAAGTCCTAAAGCTTTTGGTCCTGGTCGTTCTATGCCACTGGTTGCTGTTTATCAATAATTTTTTTTAAACATTTTATTAAACCTTTAATAGATCTATTTGTCTAATTAAAAGAAAATTAACCCTATTGGTCATGAAAAAAATAATTTATTTCTTATTTGCAAGTCTAATTCTTGCTTCTTGCGCCTCTTATCAATACAATACGATGCGCGATGAGAAAATTGACTTCTCACAATATCGTACTTATGGGTGGCTACCACCTGTAGACTCACTATCAAAATCTTATTTTGATAATGATATTGCCCGCACAAATATTTTAGATGCAAGTAATAGCGAATTAAATGCAAAAGGACTTACCTATAGTAAGGACAATCCAGATTTGTTATTTCGCTATATAACAATTGTCAATAACAAAAGCCGCTTGGTATACGGTACTTCTTACGCGTGGGGTGGTCCTTGGAACTGGTACAGACCTTGGTTTTCACCTTACTACGGATATGCGAGCTACCCTGTTGCTAAAGAGCGCTACCGCTATGCTCACTTAATCGTAGAAGCCGTAGATCGTAAAACAAATAAAGTCGTATGGCAAGCACGTGGTTCAGGTGAAGTGAATAGTCCTGAAAAGGCAACGACCAATATTGCTAAAGTCGTGAAAGGAATATTCAAACAATACCCGACCTCTTCAAAAAAATAAGAGGATGATCATCATATTAAAAAAGCCATGATATCCATCATGGCTTTTTTTAAAAAAAAGGGTTAACTTAGATAGATGCCCTTATTTTAATATGAAAAGGTACTTCCACCCTTTCCTTTGATTTATTCTTAATCAGATCTGCCGCCATTCTTCCCATCATTTCAAAATCCGTAGATATTGTCGTGATACCATTTAATATAAATTTCTTTAGCGGAGTTTCATTATAGGAAATGATACCAACATCCTGGCCAATGATGAGCTTTTTTTGTAATACCTTATTCAGTAATTTGACCAAGTCATCTTCAATGATATTGATGTAACAGGTACCCACTGTTATTTTTTCTTTATTGAGTTCGGATACCAGTTCATGTTCAAAAGCATATTGCTGGCAAAATTTATAGAAACCTTTTATAATAGCTTTTGGAAAATCACTATAATCCGGGAATACCAATTTCAGCATCTTATATTTACTCAAGGCTTCATTCGCCTCTTCCAATGCTAGGTAAATATCTTGCTCATAATTTTCGTAAACAGCGGGAAAGTCTCCAGGGACATCATCGATAAATTTCCCTAATAACATCAATTTATCCGTTGGAATCCGACGGATAATTTCTGGAGCTTTATCTCGTCCTTCTTTAAAATGTGGAAAAAGCACATAATAGTCATAGGTCTTAGTCAGATTTGCTAACAAATTTTTCAAATAAGAAAGGTCTGAATTGTACACAAACAAATCCAAATTGGCGAAGTCGCCAAGCTCTTTGGCAAATGAATCATAAACTATTTTTTTATGAACACTGAGTTTGTTTAAGAATAATGCAATTTTACATTTGGACTGAACATCAATTTTATTGACATAATATCCTTTCCCAGGATTAGATGCAATAATTTCATTCTTTTTTAAATAGCGATATGCTTTTTCAACCGTATCTCTAGATATTTCAAGATAAGCACTACATTCATTAATGGATGGTAGCATTTCATGCTTCTTGAGTACCTCATTCTTTACCGCATCAATGATGGTATTCGCAAGTTGTAGATATTTGGGAGTAGCTGAAAAATCACTAATTTCAAGTGTCTTTAAAAATTGAGAGGTTGAATTGGTCATTTTATAATTAAGATTAATGCCTAAAATAACGATTAATGAGCACAGATTTAAAAGAATATATCTTAAATCTTAAAAAGTAGATACTATACGATACCTCTAGACCTTAAAAGGTGAAAACAAAGAGACCTATCTTAATATCGATAGGTCTCTTGATTATAGTCACTATTAATATCCAGGGTTTTGCATAGCTTGTTTTTCAGCAGGTGAAAGTGCAGCTCCTGACTCATTGGTAATTGCATCCAAAAATGATTGCGGAATAGGTCTATAGTAATGGGTACTAGGATTGAAAGCCGTATTGCCTCTCACAAAACCGTCGTTAAATGCTTTCCATCGAGATTCCAATGTTTTGGTACGAGCCAGATCCTCCCAACGATAAAGTTCACCACAAAGCTCACGCGTGCGTTCATTGAGTAAAAAACTCATCATTTTTTGTGCATTGGAGGTCGCTCCAATCTTTTCATATATAGGCTTATCAACAACAGAATTATAAATATCATTCACCGAATTAATCAATAGGTTAGAAGCTGTTTCACTTGTTGATACAGCCATATCATTATTCGATTCATAATAGGAGTTTCTCTCCCAATAAATTGCTCCATCAGCAGAAAAACCACCTCCTTTTCCAACTGCATATGAATTATTTTTGTATGCTTGTCCACCATCTACATTTTTCGCACGATCTTCACCAGCTTTATAGCCAGCTCGAGCTCGAAGTTTATTTATCCATTGGATTGCATTAGCATAATCCTCTTTACGGATATAAGCTTCAGCCACCATCAATACATCTTCTGCCGAGCGCGCCATGATCGCATCACGGGTTCCAAATTGTGATGCAATATTTATCCGATAGCCATCTCTAAATTTAGATAAGGCGACCGATCTGGACTGCACCCCAAAATACCCATTATTACCATGAACACCTACCCATGCCTGAGGCTGCCCCTCAAAATAGCGAACAAAAGTATGCGTATTTTGCATCACACCATTTTTTAATACTCCTGTTGCATCACTAGCAACAGCCTTATAACGCGCATCCCCTGCGTTATTGACAATATATTTAATCGCCAATTCTCCACCTTTAAATCTTTTAGTTCCTGCCACAGTTCCTACTGGACCTAAAGCTGCATTATTAGCGTTCCACGATGGAGCTCCATTACTGTTGTTACTACCATACATGGTGATAAACGATTTCCAAAAACGCGAATCGTTTACACGGTCAAATACATCCATCGTGTAGTTTGTAGCTCGGGCATAAGAAAACTCACGTCCACCAGATATATCACGAGATGTCCCAGCTAAATCCTGATAAACAGCAGGATAGTACAGATGCATTTGATTACCATATCGACCCCAAGTCGCCTGATCGTCCGAAAACTGTGCAGACAACACCACCTCTGAAACTTTCTCATTGGCACCATTTGCCCTCTGATAATCCCAAAGTTTGACATAATCATCTACTAAAGGATGTGCATTAACCACCTCTGAACTGTACTTGATAACCGCATCCAAATCAGCAGCAACAAATGAAGCATTCCAACCCGCATATAATTCGCTAGCACGTGTTAATTGTGCTTTTGATAAGTAATGCGCCGCAGCCCATTTGGTCACACGACCAAATTCAGTCGCAGATGGCGGTAGTAAATCATACGCTTGTTTCAAATCTGAAACAATTTGTAAAAAACACTCTTCTTCTGTAGCACGTTTAAAAAAAGTTTGAACTCCCTGAGATGGTGTCAATTTTAACGGAACAGCACCAAACTGTACAAGCAATTGTAAATAAAAATAACCACGCATAAAATAACCTTCTCCCAAACGCGTATTATAGTTAGAATTGGACTTATCGTAATAAAGTGGAACATTTTGAATCAACGTATTGGCAGATTCAATGCCACTGTACATATTGTCAAAGACTGGAGCAATATTACTTCCTCCATAAGTTGATTCTGCAGGATTCAGATCCATACTATAACTATTGAAACTTGGCGAGGGATTGTTGGCATCCGTAAATTCGTCAACACCCAAATTAAAAAGTGCCATAGCCCATGTATAATTAAACTTAAACTTCAGTTTAGAATAAACACCAATGGACAAATCATCAAGACCTTTTTCGGTCTTAAAATAATCCGTATCTGGAATAGTAATCTGTTCTTCATTCAGAAATTTCTTACTGCAGCTATTCAAAACGAATAATCCAGCAGCTCCCAACAGGGAAGCAAGTAATATCTTATAATTTTTCATTTTCTTTTTTTCTATAAAATGTAATACGTTCATATCATTAGAAGCCAATATTAACACCTATTACTGCCCCTCTTGTCGTAATAGCAGATCCAGCCTGCACCGTATTGTTATTGTACGTCGATAAATCAGGATCTAAAAAGTCAATTTTTGAATATAACATGGCTGGATTCATCACTTGACCATACACCTTAAAATTACTGATCCCCAATTTTTTCAATTTTTCAGCTGGGAAATTATAACCAAAACTTATATTTCTCAATTTGACAAATGAGCCATCGCGGTAGTTCATGGACGAATTGTTCGGATCTGCAGCCTCACCATTGATACCGGGTTGATAATATTCAGCATCTTCATTGATTTGAGGAATAAAATAATCGAGTTTTCGCATCATGAAACGTCCTCCCAATGTTTCTGCTCCTGCGTTGATGGTCTGCCCCCAACGTGAATAAATAAAAAATGACAATTCAAAGTTTTTGTAATTGAAGGTATTGGAGATTCCACCAGACCATTTGGGACGATAAGATCCTAAAACCTGACGATCATAATTACGATCGATTTTACCATCAGGCACACCATCTGGGCCACTTAGATCCTTCACTCGAATTTGTCCAGGTTTTGCACCATACTTTTTAGCCTCTTCCTCTTGATCCGTCTTCCAAATCCCATCATATACCAGATCATAGGGTACTGAAATCTCTTGTCCTACGATCCAATTATTTGTTAGATCTTCGGTTCTTCCATTGGCCAATTCCACCACTTTGTTTTTATCCTTTGACCAGGTAATCGATGTCATCCATTGAAAATTTTCTTTTTTAATATTTACCGTATTAATCTGTAGATCGATACCCCAACCCTGAGTTTTACCTACATTTGCATAAATTTTCGGGTAGCCCAAAATTGGAGGGAGATCCATTGTTTGCAATAAATCGTTTGTTTTTGTCTTATAGATGTCAAATGCTCCACTAATCCGATTTTGGAAGAAACCATAATCTAAGCCTAGATTATATTGTGTGGTACGCTCCCATCCCAACTCTGGATTCGCCATTTTCTGAGGGTTAGCTGCTGATGGATCCGAAGCAATATATCCTGGGGTAGAGTTTGTCGAACTCCAATTATAAAAATTCTGAGTTAATAAACCCTTTGTCTGGTAAGGACCTATTGCAGAGTTTCCCACAACACCAATTCCCAAACGTACTTTTAACGTATTGACAAAAGAGACATCCTTCATAAACTGCTCTTGATCGATACGCCATGAAGCTGCAACTGAAGGAAAGGATTGCCACTGATGGCCTGGAGCTAATACAGAAGCGCCATCCCAACGAACAAATGCGCTTAGCATATAGCGGTCTTTATAAGAATAATTCAGACGAGCCATATAAGAATTCATCTGCTCTTCCGATAAGCCAGTACCATATGACCCAATAAAACCTCCAGAAGATATATTGTACCACAATTCTTCTGCACTATATACATCTGTAGCTTTCATATTTGAATTTTCAGTATTGCGAGCCGTGGAGGATTGCAATAAAGTAACGCCCAAATGATGATCCGTGCCAAAATCACGGTCATAATAAATTAAATTATCTAATGTCCAAGCCAGATTCCGATTAGTAGAATAAGTAACCGCATTATTGCCATCACCGTTTATTCCATCTGCAGCATTGGCTAAACCTAAACGATAATAGCGAAACTCAGGACCAAATTGCATCCTGTAACGTAAGCCTTTTAATGGAGCATAGATCTGACCGAGATCAAGTTGACCGAAGAAACTTCCATTAGCTCCAAAAGTTTGTCGCTGATTGGTATTATATTCTAATTCGTTAATTGGATTAATGATATTAATATCACCTGCAGCAGGATTACGCAGATATTTACCATTCTCATCATAGGGTACTGTCCAAGGTAACATACCACGTAAAGCACCGTAGTAGTCCCCCGCTCCTGTCACAGACTTTGAAAAGTTATATCCATAATCTTGATCAGAGAAAAATGTATTGATGGATGCACCCATCGTAAACCACTTGGTCGGAGTCGCTTCAAAACTTACCTTAGAAGTATACCGATCAAATTTTTGTCCCGGCTGAGTGGCATCCTGTTTCAAATAACCAAAAGACCCATAACCCCTAGAATTTTCTCCACCACCAGCAATACTTAACGTATGTTCTGTGGACAAGGCATTTTTTCTACCCGCATCAGCCCAATCGTAGTTTCCAACGAGGTCGGGATTCCATAACGTATTATTATTGGTCCAACCTTTGGCAATATTTTCCCATGAAGCCGCTACAGAACCCCATAAAGAAAAATCCTTGCTATAATCAGGAGTTGTCGTTTTGTTTTTTGCCAAACGTGCATAATCCAACCATTCTGCCGCATTCATATACTCCGTGACATCATACATTTTTTCCAAAGTAGCCGTTCCTGCATAGTTTAATGTCAGTCTGCCTTTTTTTCCTTGTTTTGTCGTCACTAGCACCACACCATTCGCACCGCGAGCTCCATATACTGCTGTTGAAGAGGCATCTTTTAAGACATCAATGGATTCAATATCGCTTGGGTTGATATTGTCAATACCACTTGCCTGCAGCACCATACCATCCACCACATATAATGGACTTTGATTTGCACTTAATGAACGAACACCTCGGATTTGAATACTACCAGTTGTGCCAGGTCTTTGATTAGAAGTAATATCAACACCTGCCACTTTACCCTGCATGGCTTGTAAAGCATCTTTTACAGGCATTGCCTTTAATTCTTTTTCCCCAATACTCGCAATAGCTCCAGTTAGATCCTTTTTTTTCATGGTTCCATAGCCGACGACAACGACCTCATCCATGACATCAATTTTAGGTACTAAAATAATGTTAAATCGTGTTTGACTTCTCACAGCTATTTCTTGCGACTCATAACCCACGCTTGAAACCACCAATAGATCTACAGGTGCGCCTGTGATCGTAAAATTTCCTTCAACATTTGTTTTTGTTACAGCGGGTTTTCCTTTTACCTGAATGGTAACTCCTTCAACGGGTGATCCTTTCTCATCATGGACTCTTCCGCTTAATGTTGTTTGAGCATACAATTGAACAGTACTGTAGATGGATATCACGACCAGCAACAAGTACTTTTTTAAAACATGTTCAAACTCAATTTTGAAACTGCTTCTCATTTGGTTATAATTTAGATGTAATTAGATATTATTTCTATCGATTTTTTTATATAAAAAATCAGTATTAAGCAATGGTTACATAGAAAAGCTAAAGTGATTATTCCCTTGTCAATTACTGGTTACAGTTTCAACCAAGACCTTTCTAGATTTATAATGATGTATAAATGTAGAAGGATAAGATAAATTATCCATCCTGCTCAATCCTGCCAATTCTGTTCAGGATTATAAAAAAAAGAGCCACCTTTTGCTTAAAAGGTGGCTCCCACATCAACAAGAGGGGTAATAATCAATAAACCAAGTAATTAACACTAAACAAAATGATGATAATACCTGACCTATACTAAAAATTAGAACCTCGCCAATACAAAACTCTTAGTCAGATATAAAACTTTATTTTCAATAACTAAAAAGCTCAACAGGCCCCATCAACCCACTATCCATGGGTTCCCAATCACTAGCATCAAATTCCTTATAATTGATATTGACAAAATTGATTTCATGATAGTTTCGCCATGACACTTTATTTTTGTCTAAATAACGCATCCGGTTAGCCATTAAATTAGCAACCTCAATACGTATATTATTTTCACCATCAACCAAAAATTGTTCGATATTGGTCTGAAAGGGAATTGACCACAAAATCCCAGCATCTTGACCGTTAATAAATACCCGAGCACTTTCAGCCACTCTTCCCAATTTCAATAGATAGCGTTTTCCATCATTTTTTTTCAGAGAAAAGCTGGTTTCATAAGCAGCTGTACCCGAAAAATTAACAGCTTCTTGATCATCCCACTTGGTCCAAGAGGATAAGGTTTTTACGTTTCTTGAATGAGGTAAAGTTGGCCCCCCCGCAATAAAGTTAACTTTCCATGGCGCAGTCAGCTGTACTTCCGAATGTAAATAATCCATATAAACATATACCTTATCGGTCTTTTGATTTGGAGAAACTAAAATGATCCAAGAATATCCGGGTTGGATCTGCACACGAATTTTTCCCGCTGTAGGTGTCAATGCATAGATCATACCCGTTTGTGGATCCAGTAGAGAATAATAATTACTTTTTGCATTAAGCTCAATAGTTTTATCGACAGTTTCTGAACCATGATTTACTAAATAATAATAAATCTGATCCTCTGAAATACGACGCGTAAACTTTAATCCAGTTTGACTAACTCTTTCAGGAAAAATATCTTCTGTTTCTAAAGCAGTATGGATATCCGCAGTCAAATAAATTTTTCCTTTTCCATAAGCAGTATATTGATTTTTATTTTCCTGATCAAATCCTAACGAACCGATATATTGCTGAAGCATAGCAGTACGTTTCTCCAATTGACTAAAACCTGGAACTTCCTTAGGTATGGCTTGAAAAATTATCGTAGCACCATCTTCGGCTAACTGCAATATTTTCTTCATTGTGTTTTCCGAAAAATAATGACAAGCTGGAATATAGATCGCTTGATAAGGATGAGCCTCCTTAGAAGTTAAAATATGATTTCCCTTGATTATGGATTGATTCAAAATATGATCACTTGCAAAATCGAAACTATAACCGCGGCGTTGCAATTTTATGCTTTCCTTATAAAAAGCTGTTGGGTGTAACCAGTCATCAACATCATGGACTTTCAAAGCTTTATCCCATACTTCTTTCCCATCATCACTATGCGATGCATGCTGCAATTTCTCTGCATCATTCCACAGATCATATACAGGCCAGTAAACCAATAATTCATGATTTGCCTTCGTCGACTGTAACACAGACTGCACACGTGTAATGTATTGGTTTAAGCCGGAAAGATGATCCCAAAAAGAGTTGTGAGGAACAAAATTAACAGAAGCATAAAACAACCAGCCTGGATAAGGTACTTCTTGAGGTGAATAGGTCGTACCGTGATAGAATATATGATTGACACCGGCAAGAAATAATTGTTCGACCTCAGGTTTGGTTTGAGATAAAGAGGTCTTAAAATGCTCGGTTAACCAAGTAAATGTTTCCGAAGAGGTATATTTTTTTCCATATACATTTGTTGCCGAAGTAGCAAATTTTGCCATCATTGGATCGGGATCTACATTTCTGACATCCGCCGAATCCCTTCTTAAACCAGGAATTTGAAAATAACTAGAACCAAATGTTTCGCATTCAGCAATATCGGTAGCTGCATATAGATCAATCAAATTACCCGGTGAACCGTGTGCTTGATTTTTAGATAGTGCTCCATTTTGCTGTGCAAATGCTGTAAAAGGGGTTAAAAAATTTTTAGTTAACAACATATCGACCACCTCTCTGTAATCAGATTTAATTCTTGCCGTCTTATTGACATCTCCACCCTTCCCCGCAAAATCCAACAGGTGGTCTTGTAATTTATATCCCTTCATCCGATCAAATTCCAATAAGAAAGTATCCGTCCAGTTTGCACCATAAACTTCATAACTATCATTAAAGAAAGCTCTGACTTTTATATTTTTATGATCAAATGCATGGTCAAATCTATTTAAATAGTTTTTTACGGATTGACTCCCTAGATGGTCAAGCGTATAGCCTTCACCACCAGGAGCTGCCCTCTTTACTTTTTGATAGGTTCTTGCAGTAAATAATGCCCATATTCTAACATCTTCAGGAGCTGTCCAATAGCCAGAAATACGATCTATATTCACGTCAAGATTGATCTCCTTATTGCCTGCTGCATAAGCTCGCAGCGCTTGCAATGCAGCATATTTATGTTTGGAATCTTGTGGTTTTAAAGGAAATGTGAGTTGCTCTCCCTTTTTGAAAACGATTTCTTCCAATATCAATTTCGTAGCAGCATCCTTTTCTTGGATTTGCGGACCACCAAATGGCCAGCCTGTACCCAAATTCATGTCGACCCCCATACCGAGTTTAGTCGCTTTATCTGTTGTTGCGTTCAGAACATCCATCCATTTAGGAGAAAGGAAATTGATGTATTTATTTTCGAAGCCCTTCGCCCCATAAATAGGCGTAATTTCTACTCCACCAAATCCACTTTTTTCCAGCAATGTCAATTCACGTGCTATGTTTTCCTTATCTACAGCAGATCCCAGCCACCACCATCTTGTCCAAGGTTTCATCTCCTTAGTAACTTGGGGCCAAAGATTTTGACCATAACATTGACCACCCATATTCATAGCACATGCAATCAACAAAAACACATATATTTTTTTCATATTGTTTTCTTTATCTCCAGTTCATTAATCCATATGAAATACATGTTGTAGATTTTTTGATATGGGTGAATTATCCGGATTCACTTCCATCAGATCGCGCATATATAGCCACCACTTTTGAACAATGACTTCATTACCTAAATCTTGAGAAGAATGACCAGAAAGACGTTGCACAGCAAAAAGTGTATCCGTTTCTTCATCTAGAAAAATAGTATAATCAGAAATCCCATTATAATGAAGTAAATCAACCAATTCTGGCCAGATCTCATGATGTCTTTTTTTATATTCTTCCAGCATTCCTGGCTTTAGTTTCATTTTAAAAGCTACTTTTTCCATTATACTTTATTTTTTTCAATACTAATTTTGCTCATGCATCTTCTACCATGAGCATGATCCAATAGTAGACTTGCATCTCACTTTATATTTTCATTATTCTCCTCTTATCATCAGATTCCACCTCAAATTGGGTATCTTAAGATATGTTATTTATTCAGCATCTTATAAACCTCTGTTCCCCCCAACAAGAAACACCCCAAACCATAATCTTCAAAATCGGGCATACTTGAAAAACTTACGGGTTGTCCATCCTTTGGTTCCTTACCGGTCCCTTGCATAAAGCCTAGAAAACCAGAAGGATGAATGGCTTCATTAGACATGGCTATCCAAGCTTTTTCAACAACTGGTCGATATGTTTTTTCATCTAAAAGACCTTTATTAATTCCCCAAGCCATACCATATACAAATAAAGCGGTGCCTGAGGTTTCTCTTCCTCCAAAATGATTAGCATCATGTAAACTCACATTCCAAAAGCCATCTGCTCGCTGTATAGGCAATAGAGCTTCCATTAAATCCTTATAATCTTGAAGATACTCGGCCCGATGAGCCTCGTCTTGAGGAATCAAATCCAACACACGAACCAAGGCGGCTACTACCCAACCATTCCCTCTTGACCAATAACAATCTTGTCCATTAGGCTCCTGATAGGGTGGAACAAAATCTTTGTCTCGCCACCATAATTTATCGGCCTTATTATACAGTCCTCCACCCTCAATAACTTTTGAATGGTGGTACATTTTATACATATACTCAAAATAGGTCTTATCGTTATTCATGACACCTAATTTTGCAAAAACAGGCATACCCATCTGAATCGCATCTATCCATGTCCAATCATCGACTTTACCCGATTGTATGATAAAATCAATATTGGCTTTAATATCCTTAATCCGCTGCGGTTGTGGGTCGATTTCATAAAGGTCCAAATACGTTTGACCACAAGCCTGATCATCTGCATTTCGTGTTTCGACACCATTGCGCATGCCCCATTTATGTTTATTTCCCCAATCTACAGCATAATTATAATAGCTCTGATCAGGATCGATTTGATATAATGCCATCAACCCTTCATAATAAACAGCTCTTGTCCAGATATTACTGGGGCGCCACCTGTTCGTATAAATAGGCTTTCCCGTATCGGGCCATTTATCCATAAAATAACGATTTGTCAATCTCAGCGACTGCAACACCTGATTGGAAGATATGTGCTGAGATGGAGCTTTCACCTGCTTAGCGCTAGCACAACCTGCTATGGTGACGATAGTAAGTAGCACAAGCATATAACACCAGTGTTTTGTTTTTTTCATATTTATAATGGAATAGTTTTATAATAATATCCTCCGAAATACTAAAATAGAAGTACAGCATTTATTCTTCGTTACGTTATTTTGTCATTTAAGATCATAAAATAGTAAGGAATAAGAATATGGATCAACGATATTCAGATTTAGTACCGGTTTTCAAATAGCTAGTATACACTTATTTTAGGATTTGCGCATCCTGAGGTATCCTGATGGATCAACTAAAAGCACAAAAAAATGGGCTAGATAGCCCATTTCTAACATCATTTATTTCATAAATTTTTTAATACCGATGCGGGATTGAAGTTTTAGCTGTTGCGCAACGAGCTTTGCATTCAATAGAGCACCAGCTTGTAGGGTATGAGTTGCATCTTTAGTATCAAAATAGGTGGTTTCAACTTTTTCTTTTCCTAGTTTCTCATATTCAGCAATGACCAAATCCTGTAATGGGATAAAAAAGCTACCCGAATTTTGAGCTGCTTCAGCAGCCCAAATCGCGTACTCAGATGATTTAACGTACTGACCATTCCAGCTATTACGAGGAACAGGAGAACAAATAATAGCCGTAGCCCCCTTATCCTTTATATTTTTCACAAAACGTCGCAGATAAAAACCATAACTATAAACAACCTCATGTTGCTTCAATAAGGGATTATATACCTCTTGATACTCATTACCATTACCTTTAATTGTTCCTCTTGCACGTAAGGTATCGACAATGGGACTTGAGTCATTATGTCCAAATTGCATGATCACAAAATCTCCTGGTCGAATACGATCTAACACCTGTTGCCATAATTTTGGATTATTATAAAAAGTTCTTGTACTTGTACCTCCTAACGCTTCATTTTTCACATGAATCTGAGAAAGATCAAAATAGGGATCCATAAAACTTCCCCATCCCCACTGACCATTAGATCCATTACCTTGTCCATTTTTTACCGTAGAGTCTCCGATTATAAAAAAAGTTGGTTTATTTTCCTTTAGTAAAAATGACATACTAAAAAATGCAAATAGCAGTCCAACAAGATTTAATAATTTTAATTTATTCCCAATATTCATTTCAATATGTTTTAAAAATCATAGATGAAGACTTTATTTTGCTTCAAGAATCTACATCTGTTTTCTTATCCTACTACTTGTACAAAAAGTATATGCACTTCAACAACTTCCGGCAATTCATCAAACATTCACAACTCGTCTTCCAATCCGCAACTGATCCTTGGTCAATACCCTTATCCATCCCAAGAGTTTATACTGACAGCAAATTGCTCGTCATCATTAAGCCTATTTTAAATAATTGATCAATGAGCTCTGGATTTCTTTAAGACCTTGAACAACAGAGGCCGCGTTTTCCATAGCACCTTCTCTATTGGTATGTGTATGATCGCCAGGGAAAAATCTTTTCTTCACCAACTCAGCTCCAAGTTGATCATATTTATCAGCAGTAATACGATTCAGATCAAGAAATGCGATTTCTTGTTCTTCTGCAATTTGCCTCGCCCATAGACCATAATCCCGATCAGCACGTTTTACTTTACCTGTACCATCCCATTGATTGCGTGGGATCATAGATATCAATATTGGGGTCACGCCCTTATTCTTTGCCGCAATAACAAAACGACGTAAATTTTGACCATAAGAGTATACTACTTCTTTGCCCTTACTTCCCCAATCCAAAACTACTGAATCTGTTCCTATCCCAGGCAATACACCACGGTATCCTTGTTTACTCGTGTCAGGCTTGCTCCCTTCATTATGTCCAAACTGGATTAACAGGTAGTCCCCAGGTCGCAACATCGAATCAACTTTAGCCCACCGGCCCTCTTTAACAAAAGTACGTGTACTCCGTCCCGCCATAGCCTGATTATTGACACTTACTTGATTACTATCCAGAAATTCAGGCAGCAAAGTTCCCCATCCCCAATATTCTTGATTACTATTGCGTACCGTAGAATCTCCTATTAAATACACGGTAGGTCGATATTGATCCGCAACAAAAGAAATAAATACGAAAGCTAGTAAAACTAAAATTATCCATCTGGCGTTTAACATATTTCTTATATTTAAATAATCACGATGTCTGCTAACTACTTTTATGAATTTCCTCATCTTCGGATTACTTCTCTATTTGGTTTTACAATTTTTAGAATAGGTTTCACTGGAGTTTGCATACCAGTGCCAAGATAATAACCTGTATGTGGGGGTTGATTATAAGCTACATTTTGCCAAGCAATACTCAAACGATACTGCGGGTCGTGCATTAAAGTATAGATACGATGATCGGTAGGAATAATTGTCGTATAGATCCGCAGATTTTGATTGTCATTTGTCCTTAAAATAAGTTCTTCGCGCCAATCCCCAAGAATATCTGCAGATAAATTAGGCGTTTTTTTGGTACCATTAATAGAAGAAGCGCCTTCGGCAGTAAAAATAATGCCTGTATTATATTTTTCAATATAATTGCTATTTAGCAATTCCCGACTTAGATCCTCATCCCACCAAATCAGAAAATTAGTTGAACCAGGCGCAACACCCACCATGTTTCCTTTCGTGTCATACATATCCTTAGAACCCAACCACCACAAGTAAGCCCCACGGTGGTTTGGATCAATATTTTCAGCTACTCCACGCGGAACATCTTGATCGATCGCATTTTTAAATAAAAGCTCACCATTCTTTGCATCTAATAAACTAACACCAATCCCTTTTCTACCTCCTTTTAGTTCATGGATACCAAAGATTTCTAGGCCTGGTCTATCTGGATCAAGATCACCAACATGCAAAGCATCACCATGTCCCAAACCTGTACTATACAAACCCTTACCCTGATCATCGATTACCATAGACCCAAAAACAATTTCATCCCGACCATCTTGATCGACATCTGCTACCGACAAACTATGATAACCCTGTCCCGAATAAGGATGTTTACGCCCTTTGGTATCAAAAACCCAACGACTCACTAATTTTTTATCTTTAAAATCCCAAGCAGCTAAGGCGGTTCTTTCATAATAACCTCTAGTCATGATCACACTCGGGTTCTCCCCATCCAAGTAGGCAACAGCAGCTAAGTAGCGATCGCCACGATTTCCGTTGGTATCACCCCAAGAACGAAGATCTTCCCGACCTGGAAGATAATCAACCGTACTCACCGCTTCTCCAGTCAGACCATCAAAAACTGTTAAAAATTCGGGACCAGTCAAAATCCTTCCAAAATTTATAGAAGTCCTTACCGTATCGCGCCAGTCTGCTAAAGGATTCCCAATGATCTTACCCAGCCCATCTCTTGTTCCATCTGCAGTTTTACAAACCAATTCTGCACGTCCATCATTATCCAGATCATAGACCATAAATTGTGTATAATGTGCCCCTTCCCGAATATTTTTACCTAGATTGATTTCCCATAAAAAAGTACCATCCAATTGATAAGCTTGAAAAATAGGTTCAGATGTAATGCCATTATGCGCATTATCATGAGCAATTCCAGTTTGATGGACAATCAATTCGTAACTGCCATCACCATCCAGATCTCCAACAGAAACATCTCCGGGTGTATATCCAGCTGGAGTTCGCAAAGGAATATTTAGGTATTGTTGGATTTGCTGATCTTTAGTCAACGTGATTTTATCCACTTCTACTTCTTTCCCAGCTTGGACAAGAGCCAATGTATAGATCACCTCTTGTTTCAGGTCAACAGTTTGATCCAAAAAATTAGTTCCTTTAATCAAAGGATTTCTATTTAATTTTTGTTTAGGACCATCCCCTTGTTGCCTATAAAGCGTAAAAGCGGTTTCATAATCATCCGTACCTAACAATCTCCAGCTCAAAAAAACCGATTTATCCGTTGTTTTCAGACCTACCATACCTCTGTTGAGAAACTCCATGTTTCTCTGTGCTGATAAATCAAAATAACTGATCAGCACAACCATGATCCATAAAAGTTTAATTTTCATCATTTAGGTATGAAACTTTTGAGGTTAGCAAATTATAGTTTTTTATGATTGACAGTGACATTTTTAAGCGTAAAATTCTGAATATATTCTTGATGAATAACTGGATCTTTTGAAGCACGAATATTCATATTTTCAAATGTAAAATTGGATAACACATATTGTTGTGAATTCAATACATCAAATACGATAGCACAGTCAAGATCGATATTACGCAATAACATATTTTTTGCATAGGACATTTTAATTTGATTTTCACCCTTTAAATCGAAAAATTGAGTCCAGGGTTTGATATACAACATGCTTTGTACATTTCCTTTAATATTTTCAATCAGGATATTTTCATATTCCTGCGGAGTATCTGGCCTCATCTTTAATTGAAGAAGCTTCTGTGCTTGATCTAAAGTATTATTTCTAAATATAATATTATAGCTATGCACGGATTCGCTACCAAAGGTCAAAGCACTATGACAGAAACCAAAAAAACAATTTTCAATGATCACATTATAATTTGGTCCATTATTTGGATCCAGATTAGACTTAGGCCCTTTACCACCTTTCAAAGCAATAGCATCATCGTTGACCGACATATAACAATCTTTTATCAATACTTGATGACATACATCCAGATCAATAGCATCTGAACTGGGGGCTTTTACTGGCGCTTTTGGTGCCGTAATATGTAATCCGATTAATTTCAGATTTTCACATTTATAGTAATGAGAAGTCCAAAAAGGAGAGTTTACCAATCGAATGCCCGAAATCTGTACATCTTTACTATTGGAAACATACAATAATCTAGGTCTCATTTCGTCCATATTGGTACAGTTGGGATTAAATTGACGTCTCAGCCAAAAAGATTTCCAATAACGAAGACCATTTCCATCTAAAGTCCCTTTACCCGAAATCGTAAAACCATCAACTTGATCGGCATTCACTAAAGCCAAAAAATAGGTTAAGGTCTGTCCCTCCATACGTGTCTCTGCCAATGCAAAGTCTGCAATGTCATCACTCCCTTTCAATACAGCACCTTCCTCCAGATGTAAATGTGTTTTTGGTTTAAAGAATAAGGATCCACTGAGGTAAACACCTCGAGGTATAACCACTACACCACCCCCACTTTCGTACGCCTTATCTATTGCGCGTTGGATCTTGGCTGTTTGTATGATCGTGCTATCTTGTATAACATCAAAATCTGTTATGCTATATTTTTGTCCTAAACTTTCAATAGCAGTAGGTACTACCGTTTCAAACCAATCTGATATGGGCGCTCCATTTGGAAATTTATGTTGTCCATTTACATGGGAGAACACAACAAAAGCTAGGAGTACAAGTAAAGAGCAACAAGTTTTTCTCATTATATTAGATTTTTATTGATGGTTTATAGTTGTACTGATTCTGGTCAGCATATGTATATTTCTCTGTTTCCTGTACTACCTCTATGAATCAGGTCATATAAGCTTATCATCTCAACAGTAAAGATCTTAAAGGTATGAACATTTTCACCAAGAGCTGTCCTGTAGTATCCTGAATACCAATTTTTTCAAAGCCCTTTTTCTATACCCATAAAAAATAAGTTGGTATGAACGGTAATAATCAATTAATCAGTTAACACATTTATTTTAGGCATCACGAACTGTGTATTTTCCTTTTCTCCTTTAGGTATTCCAAAGTAAAAATATAAGGTTCTGGTGGTTTCTCCATGTAGTTGATTCAACTCACCCGCAGGACCGTTAACTGCAGCATTATTGTTGATTCCCAATGCTAATTTAGTTCCTATTGGCGGAATAGCGTCTAAAAAAGATATATCTCCTGAAGGCAATTGAGGATAACCTTTGGGGCCAGAGATCCCATAAAATTCGAACAACCGTAAAAACATATTATCCTGTTCTGTTGCGACCAAGAATTTACCTTGCACTGTATTAAATTGCACCCAACTTACATCTGAAAAATATCCCTTAAATTCAGGAAATATCCATGGTCCGATACCCGCATGCCCATCGTTATACATTTTTTCCCAAGTATTCAACGTTACCCCCTGCATCCTATTTTTCCAGACGCGATAAGGACCATTCCCCAACCATTTAGCACTAATGATATAATTCTCAGGAAAACTGAAACTAACACCGGCGTATAAAGTTGGTTTATTTATGTGATAGGCATAATCCAGCTTCAGCCAACCATCAGGATGCATAGTCCAACGAATGAGACTCAAACCACCTTCCAATATAAATTCGACAATCTGATTTTGACCGTCTTTCCAGGTTTTAGCTGTTTTGACATGCGATTGTCCATCCGTTAATATAGGTCCATTATTGAATGCCAATTTCATACTGTAATCATTCGCCAGATCTACAAGAAGTCCTGTTTTCTTTGCAATGAAAGCCGTTATTCCATTTGCTTTCAAGATATAATTGGTACTATCATCCGTTAATGTTACAGCACTAGCAGATTTTATGGGCAAAATTTCGGCAGTGATCCGTTTATTATCCTTTATTCGCCATGTCCATGTATAAATTTCTTCTCCATGCGAATCTACAGCGGTTAATAAGAGTGCATCATACTGGTTCCAATCGTTAGGAAGCTGTAGTTGGAGCACACCTTTCTCTGTAGGGGCTATTGCTGGGCTATTGATCACCTGTCCACCAATAGCATCCATGCCAGCCCGATCTGCATCAGGTCGTTGATAAGTCACCAGTTTATACGCAAAAGAACATTCTTTTAAATTCGTATGATGATAGCGATTCTCAACTTCAATCGCACCATCAAAATTTGCTGGTAATTGTTTTAAGGTAATATGAACGGGTGAAAAAATTTCTTTTATCGCATAGAAACTACCTTCTTTTTCACGATATGGACCGAGAATACCATCCGGCGCATTCACTTTATTGACATCGATCTGTCCATTAAAATCTGTTCGCACTAAACCTTCATCGGCAAAATCCCAAATAAAACCTCCTGCACCAAGTTTTGCATTCCAATGCAACTCCCAAATATCGGCAAGACCAGCCGCTGCGCCTCCATCGTCCTGAGCATGCAAAAATTCGGTAGGCATATAAATATGCGGTCCCTCTAAAATCTTTTTGGTGGAATAGAAATCTTCGTAATGATTACAATCAATACCATTGATCTCGTTTCCAGGTCGGTGATGCGCATGGATCACCGTACGTCCAGAAAGATCATATTTTTTATACTCATCGATCAGTTCTTTGTTATGTCCCCCTTCATTCCCATTACTCCAAAGAATGATCGATGGATGATTCACATCACGAATAACCATTTCTTTAACCAATTTTTTTCCTACAGGCGTTTGGTACGCTTTCTGCCAACCAGCTAACTCGTCCAATACATAAAGACCCAAAGAATCACAGATTTCTAAAAAAGATTTGTCTGGTGGATAATGGGAACAACGCACAGCATTCATATTCATTTCCTTAATCAGCTTGACATCATTCAAATCGATATCGCGATTCACTGATCGTCCTGTTTCAGGCCACCAAACATGCCTATTCACACCTTTCATTTTGACTTTCACACCATTTACAAAAATGCCATCGCCTTCCCGAACCTCTACTGTTCTAAACCCAAAACGTTCTTGATGTTCGTAAACCTCTTCATTCTTTTTTCCCAATGTAAAAACAGCATGATATAAGTGAGGTGTTTCTGCTGTCCATAACAATGGTTTATCTACAGACAGTTCAATTAATTTAACAGAATCTGATGGCTGTACAGTAAACTTTTTAACAGCAACAGTCTTATCCAAACGATCTTTGATCTCAAGTAATAGCTCTTCTTTCTGGGTCAATCCTTCCAAGTAAACATGACTACGAAAACTCCCATCAGCCTGAGCATCTATAGCAGTCCAACTGATATGCTTTTGTGGCGTTGCTTCCAGATAAACGGGCCTGTAGATACCGCCCAAAATCCAATAATCAGCTAAACGCTCCGCGTTGTTTACCGTTTTTTCATCTGACATTTTTGATACCATTACTTCTAATGAATTGGGTTTTCCAAACCGAATTTTATCCGTAATATCATATTTAAATCTATAAAAAGCACCTTGGTGGACCTCTCCTGCCAACTGACCATTAATTTTTACTTCCGTATCGGTCATAGATCCCTCAAATACAATAGCCACTTTTTTTCCTTTCCATTGTGCTGGTATTTCAAAATGATGACGGTATAAACCTTTCTCATCATTAAATTGAAAATTTTTACCATAGGTAACATAGTCGCGACCATAATTGTACGCTCCAAACCCCTGCTGTTCCCAATGGCTTGGCACAGCAATCTGAGTCCATTTACCTGCATTTCGGCCACCAGTGACCCAAAAATCCCACGCTACCGTATGCGCATTATCTGTTCCAGAAAGATATTGAATTTGTTTTTTAGACTGTCCCTCAACCAGGGTCGCTAACAATAAATAAAATAGGATAGAAATTGTAATGCGGATATTTAACATAGGTCGATTCTTTGTATGAAAGTATCTAAAGTATAGAATTTTATATGGAAAAGTATCCTGAACTTACCTGCTATGTCCATCAAATCATTGAAATCAGTTGATCTACTGTCCAAAGAATCATCAGATAGCAAAGATGCCCCATCAAGATCAAATCATGCCTACATAGCATAATGAATGATAGGATTAAAAAATAGGGATATCACTTTCACATCATGACAGCACAGGACAATCCATTCATTTTGTTTCTTTAGTATTGTAAAGTAAGATTTCAGGCACATGTTAATGTGTACGATTACAGTCTTCTTCCTCATAAAAGTTAGTATACTTGATAGCAACATAACTAAAATGATCAAAGAAGTCCATAAATTTTTATCATAATAAGTGAATTGGTTTTTTACAAAGGTTTTCATTCTCCCTGTCTGAAAACCTTTTTTTTATGCCACCTATTCCTTTTACAAGAAGTTAATATCGAAACTATAATGCTAAAATTTATGAGTACAATTACTCACTGGCTCTCCATATATTTTCCAATATCGTTCGATCTACCTTAAAAGCAGTACCATGCCTTGTCCCTTTTGGAAAACTAACCTGATCCGAAACATCCTCCCAATCTACACCATCTTTACTACGGACTGCACCATACTGATGGTCACGATATTTATCGAAATAGACATAGATATATTCGCCTACTAGTAGAGGAGCAGGTCCTTCAGCCCAATAGCTACCGGTGATCGGTTTAGAAACTTCTGTAGGAAACCCATTTTTTAAACTTTTACTGACCGTAAATCGGATATTTTTTTCTGGTGGATTAGAGTTTTCATTTTTCAGAAACATCATATACTCGTTGTTATGTTTCTGAAAAATAGCCGCATCGATCACGCTAAAATCTGGATTGAAAAATAAACTGGTTTTAGAAAAAACAGTAAAATCTCGTGTGGAAACACTATACATACGATGATTTAATCCTTTCTCACTCGCACTTGTATTCACTTCCAGATGACGTCCAGGTATTGTACTTGCCCACATGACATGGTACTGTTGCTCAGCTTTGTCATAAAAGACCTCAGGAGCCCAAGCATTTTTTGCTTCAGACTCCTCCTCCATGACAGGAATAGACTTTTGTGCTGTCCACTGCATAAGATCTTTAGAAGACGAATAACCAATACTCTTATCCCACCATCCAGTTGTCCATACCAAATGAAAATTTCCATCTGGACCTAAACAAATACTAGGATCACGCATCAGTTTATCTTTCCCGATCATAGGCTTGAGAAATGATTTACCATGGTGTAGGGGTTCCCATTTTAGACCATCCAAACTGTAAGCAAGATGCAATCCATCAGCGCCATTATCTACAAAATAGGAAAAGAGATAAACAGAAGATTGTCCCTTGACACAAAATCCCAATAACAACAATAGTGGGAAAAGAAATAGTTTTTTCATCATCATCCTTTCAAATTATGCATAATTACTTTAAACTGATCGCTCTATCCAAAAATTAAAACTGTACCGAACTATCGTTGATCACGTACTTATTATTATTAATCAATTCATATATTTCAGCACCAGCAAGTAAAACAGGACCATAACCATGAGCCGCAAATTTATTGACAGGCCTAAAATAATAAAAAGCAGGATCAAACCCCATACCTGTACCTACACAAGTACCCATAACTTGCCCCTCATGATTGACTTGAGAATCAACGGCATTCCAGGCTTGAAGAACCATAGGTCCATAAGCTTTTTTATCCAACCAGCCCGCATTGATGCCCCTAGCTATACAATACGCATAAATTGCTGTTGCCGATGTTTCTAAATAAGAGTTATTTCGATCCAGCAACTGATGCCAAAAACCTGTACCATCTTGAAGGGATGCCAAACCCTGCACATGTTTTTTATACTGTGCTAATAATGCACCCTTAGCGGCATGTTTATCTGGTAATACATTCAAAAGTTCGACCATAGTCAATAATGCCCACCCGTTGGCTCTGGCCCAATGAAATGCAGGATGCGGATCCATATCCTGCACCCAGCCATGCCGATATAAACCCTTCTCTGGTAAAAACATTTTATCAGTAAATAACCAAAATTGCCGGATCGCTTCATCCATATATTGAGGATCTTCACTATACATAGACATCTGTGCCAAAGCAGGCAAACTCATATACAGATCATCTAACCAAAGTGTATTCGGTAGAGGCCTATTTCGCGCCAGAGTGCCATCGCTCAAGCGAAATTCTTTATTTAAAATATAATCAATGTAATGATGAGTAATGCCTTTAATATCCTTTTTTAAGGCATTGGATCGCTGTGCCTTGATCATAGCTGCGCACATCGCCCCAGCATCGTCCAAAGCATGTGGTTGCAATACCGAATGTACAGGCGAACGGTAGCCCGGATATTGTTCTTCCAAAGCACGAAATTGAGGAAGCACATCTGCAATCAATTCTAATCGACGATGTGTATAATCAGCATATTTTTGATCATGAGTGGTTTCCGTGACACGAAGCATAGCACCATAGGTCACTCCCCATTCATAACTGATCAATCGAAAATCACCTTTTTTAAAAATACTGTTCGTATCGATCAGATGTATATCTTTTATTGGCTTATGGCTTTGCGCATGCTCCAACATCACAGGAGTGACGTTATTCAAATAAGCATATACGCGATCTAATGTTTTTTTAATACCCGATGTTGTCACTTCACCATAACGAACAGGATAATCAGGCTGCAGTAAATGTAAAGGCGTATTTGAATCATTGGATTCGATGGTACTCCCCACCTGCTGTCCAAAGGAATGACTTCCTAATAGTAACAACAAAAAAGATAGACTGTAAATCCTTTTTTTTAAAATCATCGTTCTAGGTTTAATATTTTTATAATTGATTGTCCCTAAAATTGATATTTAGAAACAAGATTCCGTTTCAACTTTCTTCCTTAATTCAGAATTTTATGGCGTCACATTGACTTCACTTAATTACCATCAGGTTTTGTGGCACCAGTGATCATACTGGGGGGCCAATTCCATTTCCTCCAATCATTTGGATGAATGGGGTCATACCCATCAAAATTTTGAATATGTTTGGCAAGTGGCAATTTGCTTTTCTCAATACCTTGTAAAACCATCAATGCTATTTCATGAGCACCGTAAGTGTTAAAATGAGTATTGTCAGCTAGTGGCTCAGGTTGATTAGGAAAAGTTCCTGCAGCATAATGAACAAGAGCTTTTTTTGAACCTTCAACTCCCAATGCCTGATAGAATTGAGTTGTCATCAAGTTGAGATCAATGACAGGAACATTCAATTCATCGGCAACCATTCGAGCCGCTTCTGGAAAATCACCTAAAGTATTGACAACATTTCCATCATCATCAAAAGCTCTTCGTGCTGTAGAAGTGACAATAATAGGAGTTCCTCCTTTTTTCCTAAACTCCCTTACAAATAGTCTCAACCTATCCGAATACGATAAAAATGCACCTGCATATTCGCCTTTTTCTTTTTGATCATTATGCCCAAATTCTACAAATAGATAATCACCAGGTTGAGCATCTGTCAATATTTTATTGAATCGATAAGCAGAAAGAAATGATCCTAGCGAGAGACCAGACTCCGCCTGGTTGACCACAACGACTTGATCGTCAAAATATGCCGGTATCATTTGGCCCCAAGACGCCCATGGCTCTTCTTCTTGATTCACAACAGTAGAATTTCCAGCTAAAAAGATAGACGTTATACCCTTTGCGCTTTCAAGTCGAATAGATTCAATAAAATTTTGCCCCTGAAACTCTAACGTCAATTTATCATCCCAATCCAATTTATGACGTTCTCTTTCCTTTAATTTTATGGTTTCTGTTGCACTAATTTTTGCATCTTTTACCTGAACCACAAATGTTTGTTCATGCATTCCGGTTGAATGGACCACATAATGGTTTAAATAATTGCGTCTTGACTCAGCACGTATGGTACACGTAAAACTATTTTTTTGAGGAACATATCGAACTGTTATTTTATATGCACCTTCTGGTAATTTAAAAGAGAAATAAAAAGGCTTGTCGCTGATCAAACAGTTATTTTTAAGAAAAATATTTTTTTCTGTCCCAAAATCAAATCCAAAACCGCTCTGCGAATCATAACGGATCGCATCATTGATATTTATTTCATTTTTCTCCTTTTTTATTTTGGAACCAAAACTGTAAATATATTGCTCCTGAGCATACGTGCAAGTGAATATCGTCATACAAAAAATACCCCCCAATATGGTGCTTAAAATTCGATGAAATATTTTTTCCATGTGCAAGAAGATTAATAATTTGCTCTATAATAACGTAACTCAATAATATCATTAGGGATAGATTGATTATTCCAATGTTCATGGATCACCAGAGCTGCTCCCAGTGCCGTCGCTTGCGCCATAGAGGCAGCAAAAACCTCCACTTCAGAAAATTCCTTTGCTAATAAATTCATATAAATATGATTTTTACTAAACCCGCCATCGACAAATATTCTAGATACCTGATTGGTGTCTAAAATAAGCTTAGTTGATTGAACTTGTGCCTTGATTAAATACAAGACTAAACTATGATAAGCCTCTTCGTAATTTTGAAATCTTTCTAATGGTATTGTTGAAAAAGCCTTTAAACCACTGTCGATTTCCGACAATGATAATTGATCAACAATCGACCAGTTAATTTGTAGATTACGAAATTTAGCAATCGTCACCTGAAAGAAATCAGCGATTCGTTTCGATTGCAACTCATGTTCATAACCCGCAAATAATCGAGATGCCTTCACAGGAGTTCCTGCATAGGATTGATAAAATAAGCAATCCTGTTTTAACTCATCAACGGTTAAAGCACGATGATTAAAAGGGTTGAAAGCAATACACCAAGTACCTGTAGAGATTAAAATAAAGGGTTCATGAAAATTCAACAAATAAGGTATCAAGGCTGATGAACTATCATGTAAACCAGGTCCAACACGATAAGGGCTACCTGGAAATGCGCCATCAAATACCTCGTTTCCCTGTACAATAGGAGCCAATTTTTCCTGTATACCTTCCTCTTTCACCCAATCGTGATAATCACCTTTCTCAAAATCCCAAAGACCCGTATGACAGCCAATGCTGGTCATATCCGAATATGTTTTTCCAGAAACCAGAAAGCTTAAGTATTGCGGCAAGTGCAGCGCAAACTTAACCTGTTTAAATATAGCTGGTTTTTCCCTTTTTCAACCGCAAGAGTTGGAAGCCTGAATTTAGGCTTCCCAAAGCTGGCGAAGAGGTAATCATCGAAAATGATTCTTTGCCACCATTTTTTGCATATACATCCTCTTGAATAGCAGTTGGAAATTCTTTGAGATAATTGTATAGCGGTGTCAATGGGCGTCCATGCTCATCAATGTAAACAAAACTAGCCCCATAAGAAGTGAAATTTATTGCTTTGATTTCAAATTCATTTTTTCGAAATATCTCATGAAGAGAATCAAATACAGACAAACGAAGGCTTTCTAGATTCTCACATGGATCACCATCTTCATCTGTTGTTTCTAAAAACCGAGCCGAACGTTCGAATACGATGTGATAATGCTCATCAAAAAGAAACAGCTTCTTATTTGTTTTACCAACATCAAAAATAGCAACAACTGGAATTTTCTTATCATTCATGCTTTCGCTCTTATAATCCCGTTGCCACAGTATTTAAACCTCTCTCCGCGATTAATTGACTTCTGATTTCATTTTCTTGAAAAAGCTGGACAGGATCAATTGCCCCTCCCATTCGCAATCTTGCCTCCGCCACTAGCGCTCTAACATCTGTTCGGAAAGCATCTTGCAATAGTTCTTGGGCCTTCACAATATCATTGCTTTGCTGTGCCTTTTTTAAAGCTTCACGATCAACCAACAGCGCCTGTGCATAAGCAATTTTAATGGCTTCTACAGATTGCAATAAATCAATCAACGGATCTTTTAAATTGTGTGAAGCATCAATCATCCATCCTAAACCAGAAGCGTGATCCATACCGTGAAGGTCCATCCCATCGATTAATTCATTAAAGATCAAAAAGAGTTGATAAGGCTTGATACTCCCTGCCGTAAGATCATCATCGGCATATTTACTATCATTAAAATGAAAACCACCCAATTTTTTTTCCATCAACAATAAAGACACGATCTGCTCAATATTTGCATTCGGCAAGTGATGCCCCAGATCAACCAAGGTATATGCTTTCGGACCTAGCTTATTGGCCAGCAATAATGATTGTCCCCAATCTCCAATTGTGGTGGAATAAAAATGAGGTTCAAATGCTTTATACTCAACAAATAATTTCCAATCTTCTGGAAGGTGATGATAGATTTCTTGTAAGCTAGCAAGCGTATTTTGAAATGCTTCACGAAAATTCAATTGACCCGGAAAGGACGATCCATCAGCCAGCCAAACTGTTAACGCTTTAGAGCCAAGTGATTTTCCATAATTAATCACCTCAATATTATGATCAACAGCCTGCTTACGCACTCTTGGATCGACATGATGCAATGAACCATGTTTATAGCTGTAGGCTTGATGGGGTTGATCTTGAAAAGTGTTCGAATTCACTGCGTCAAATGCGATCCCTAAAGAACCTGCCAATTGCTTTATTTTATCAGCGTCCGTAGGGATATCCCAAGGAATATGCAAAGAAATCGCTCCGCTGGATTTATTTAAAGCATGCAATAATCCAACATCTTCTAATTTTTGCTCCAAAGTTCCTGGCTCTCCGGCACCTGAAAATCGTCCAAAACGAGTACCTCCAGTACCAAGAGCCCAGCTAGGTATTGCAATTTGAAATTGCTGAAGCTTTTCTAAAATGTAGTCTAGATGGGTAATATCCGAAGAGAGATGAGTAAAATTTCTTTTATGTTTATCGAGTAATTGATTATTATGTTGATCTACGACCTGTTTGTTTAGTATCATAATTAAATGGGTTAATGATTAATAATTTAAAGAAATATCGAGTGAATTTCCTCCACTCGATATCTAATTGCTTTTAATTAGCGTACAAATGCCATTGCAACCCCGCCATCGACGTTCAGAACATTTCCTGTAGATTTATTTAACAAACCGCTTACATAAACAAAACAAGCATTTGCAATATCCTCAGGAAGAATAATCTCGTTCAATAAAGTACGTTTAGCATAATAAGCTGGCAATTCCTCAACACTTACACCATATGCTAGTGCGCGGCCTTCTGCCCATCCACCGGCCCAAATATTACTATCAGAAATAACCGCATCAGGATTAACCACATTTACACGTATTTTTGATAGACCTAATTCCGCAGCACACAAACGGCTTAAATGTAACTGTGCTCCTTTAGCACTGCCATAAGCCGCATTGTTAGGACCACTGACCAACGCATTTTTACTAACAATATTAAGAATGTCACCCCCTATATTTTGTCCCTTTAAGATTGGAGTAACTGCTTGAGTAACTAAAAACTGACCTTTAACCAATACATTATACAGTAAGTCCCAGTCCTTTTGAGTATGATCTTCAATCGTTTTAGAAATGGATAATCCTGCGTTATTGACAATGATATCAACACCTCCAAATGCTAATGCAGCATCATTAAGTGCTTGTTTAATCTGCGCTTCGTTTGTTACATCGAGGATCGTGGTAATAACGGCATCTCTACCAAATTCCGATACAAAATCTTGCTCACAAGCTGCAAGTCGTTCGGCATTGATATCATTTAACACGATAACAGCTCCTTCTTGTGCCATTTTTTTTGCAATAGCTTTACCAATACCGCCACCACTTCCGGTCACTAGCGCAATTTTACCTGAAAGAGCTTTAGGTCGTGGCATACGTTGCAATTTTGCTTCTTCCAACAACCAATATTCAATATCAAAAGCCTCTTGCCTTGGCAGTGCTGTATACGCACTAACAGCTTCTGCACCTTTCATCACATTGATGGCATTGGTATAAAACTCGGCAGCCACACGAGCAGTTTGTTTATCTTTTGCAAATGAAAACAGACCTACTCCAGGATATAAAACAATGACTGGATTTTTATCTCGAATAAGGGGACTATTATCATGCTTACAATTTTCATAGTATTCCTCGTACATCAAACGATAGTCTTCAAATAAGGGTTCCAATTTTGTTTTCAGTTCTTCCACATCATCCAAATTCTCTAACTTATCCAAGTGGAGTACCAAAGGCTGAATTTTAGTTCTTAAAAAATGATCGGGACAACTTGTTCCCAGAGGAGCTAATCGCTCCAGATCATGAGAATTAATGAATTCCAATACGCGTTCATCGTCTGTAAAATGTCCGATCATATGACGTTCGCTTGAACAAAATCCTCTTAATATAGGGGCTAATTTTGAAGCTTGAGCATTCCGGTCTTCCTTTTGGAGGCTTTCGATCTTTTGTCCGCCAAATACAGGACCTCTTTGACCATAATTCTTTTCCAGATATGCGGCACAGGTTTCAATTATATCCAGTGAATTGATATAGCAATCGTAAGCAGTATCCCCCCAGGTAAATAAACCGTGAGATCCCAACATAATACCGCGGATATCTGGATTTGCATGAAGACAAGCCTGCAGTTGTAATCCTAAATCAAATCCGGGACGTTGCCAATCTACCCAACCAATGGCACCATTAAACAGTTCTTCCGTAATTTTCTTTCCATCTTTTGCTGCGGCTATTGCGATTGCAGCATCAGGATGTAAGTGATCAATATGTTTGAAAGGTAGAAAACCATGCAATGGCGTATCAATCGAAGGAGCCTTAGAACTTAAATCAAAAATACAGTGATTGAATAATTCCACCATTTCATCTTCATAATCGATCCCTCTATAGACATTTGCTAGATGACGTAAACGCTGCAGATATAATGCTGCAAGTCCTGATTTTTTCAAAGTACCAATATCGCCTCCAGATCCTTTTATCCACATCACTTCAACATCTTCATCTGTGAGTGGATCTTTCTCCCAGACTTTACAAGAAGTATTACCTCCTCCATAATTGGTAATTCTTAGATCTGCGCCTAAAATATTTGAACGATATAATAATAAAGCAACTTCATCGCCTTCCAATGATTTCGCTTTTTGATCGTCCCACAAGTAATTGACATGTTTGTACGTTTTCACTGCTATATATATTAAATTAATTTTCTAAAGTTCTTGCAAATCCGACGACACAGATTGAAATAATAATTGTCACTATTCCAGCTATTATGGATCGATATGTTTTTTTATTCACTCCCTTCCATTCTTTTAGTACCACCCCCCAAGCATTTGAAATCAAAATAATAAATGCCATATGAAGAATCCAAGAACTGGCACCATTACCCAAGCGACTCTCACCCATTCCATAAAAGAAAAATTGCAAGTACCAGGTCGTACCCGCTAACGCACACAACAATAAATTTTTACCTTTCGGAGCATCTGCTTTGGTATAATCTGAAAAGGTATTATTTTTAAACAACAGATAGACACACCAGATAAAATTTGTCGTAAAACCACCCCAAAGAATAATGATATAAGTAACGTTATTTTGATAAAGAAACTCTCCATGGTTAGGATGATTTGTTTTCCATATTTCATTGGCGACATCGGCCAAGGGTTTACCAGACTCGATTCCGAAATTAAAACAAGCACTAAGCACGCCTGAAATAATAGCGACCACAATGCCTAAACCAAAATTATAATCAGATTTAGTTTCCGTTGAAAGTGACGTGAGGTCTTTTTCCTTTGATATACCAGCTTGACCACATAAACAAACACCAATAACACAAATCAATAAGCCTATTAAAATGCAGATACCTGACTGAGTAGTAAAAAAATAATCAATACCATGTTTGCCTGCCGTTTCGTTAAAGAAATAATAGATACTCGGCATCAATGATCCAAAAACCATACTTAAACCAAGAATAATACTACTACCCAAAGAAACACCCAGGTACCGAACCCCCAAACCATAGGTTAATCCGCCTATGCCCCACAAAAGACCAAATATAAACGTGTAACTCAAGGTGGAATAACTGGCTAATCGGATGATATTTACAAAATCTGGAATGGTTAACCAGGCAGCTATAGGTGGTACGATAATCCAAGAAAATAGCCCTCCCAAGATCCACATAGATTCCCAAGACCATCCCTTTACTTTCTTGTAGGGCACATAAAAACTTCCTGACGCAAACCCGCCAATGAAATGGAATAATACTCCGAAAACAGCATTCATATGATATATTTTAGGTATTTGACATCAACTAAATTAAAAGATTTTTATACGTAAACTGTTATGCACTGTTATGTGCAGCTGCCCCAAACTCAGCACTAAAAGCATCAAGCCATACCTAACAAAAAAGGTCAATTTTCAATATGCTGAAAATTGACCTTTTTACAGTTATGACAATAACATAAAACAGATTATTTATAACCTAAATTTTGTTTAAGTCCCTCTCCCTCTTTATTATTTAATTGAATTTCACTCAAAGGAATAGGAAGTAAAGCATTATAATCTTGGAAACCACTGATGATTTTATTCGCAGGTCCTTGATCACCATTTAATCCAATACGTTCTTTAAGTTTATTCGTTCTCACTAAGGTCATCCTACGATTTTCTTCTGATATCAATTCACGGGCACGTTCATCAAGGATAAAATCAATGGTCATGTTTGATGCTAGAACCTTTCCTAGAGCTGTATTTCCAGATTGACTACGAGCTTCTTTAAAAGAACGGTCTCTCAACTTATTGATATCATCAGCCGCACCAGCTAGGTTATTTTGTCTCAGACGTGCCTCTGCCCTTAATAGATACGTTTCTCCAAACCGCATAACTGGCCAATCTTTGACCAATGCGTAACCAAAATCATCCAAAGGATCATAACCACCCCATTTAGTTGGGAAAGGATACCATACTTCCAGACTGTCTGTACGAAAAGGAATCACTTTATCACCAGTTTTTATCGTCACATTTCTAACCCCTGCACCTTTAGCAACACGATAACCATCGGCATCCAGACCGATTTCTGTACTCCATGGTGTTACTACAACATTGTTGACGGTCATATTAGGTCGATTATAATTCGTAGTCCTTCGGATATTATAATTGCTATTCCGAATATCACCTTGAAGTCCTTTCCAGACTGTATACTTCATAAAATTGCTTAATCTCAAACGTCCATTACCCCTTCCACCTAGAGAATCAGCATTTAACATTCCATCCCACTTATGGTAGGAAGGTTGCCATACACGACGATGCTGCGGATTATCGATGGTTCCACCATTCACTTCGCGATTAAATTCAACTTCAAAAGTCCATATGGCTTCGGTATTTCCTTGAGCGCGGCGCATATTGCCCTGTCTAAACATATCTCGAAAAGCATCCCCACCCTCATTTAAGTATTTGCCGTAACGACTGTCAATTAATTTATAACTGCCGCTTTCAATGATGGCTGTTGCCATGGCTTCTGCTTTAGCAAAATAAGCAGGATCTCTCATGCCCATTCGAAGATAAACTTCAGCGGCCAATTGTCTTGCCATATCTTTATTGATCCGGCTTGGTGCAGCAGCTTCTCCAACATTAGCCAATTCCTTAGCCGCATATTCCAGATCTTCAACAATCACTTTGTCCACTTCTACAGTAGAATTTCGTACATAGTTGAACGTTGGAACTTTAATAGAAGTAGTCAACAAAGGCACATCGCCCCATAGCGTGACCAACATATGATAAGCATAAGCTCTAAAGAATCTTGCTTCTGCTGCTGCCTTTGGATTAGTATCTCCTACAGCTTCGATAATGCTATTTGCATTGTTAATAAACTCGTAACAGCGTTGCCATAAGTAACTTACTCCACCATTTTCTGGATTGAGATCGGCATATTGAAAAAAAGGATTTTCCACACCTTCCGTAGAACCAGCATTTGCGATATCAGTACCGATCTGCCAACACGACAAAAATCCTTGACGCCCACTGTAACCCCACAATTGACCAAAAGTCGCATGCAAACCTAAAACCCTATTTTCTATTGTTGATGGATCACTATTTCCAGCTTCGTAATTAGAATAGGGTTTCTCTTCCAGAAAATTCTTACTACAAGATGCAGAACCTAACAAAAAGATCGCAAAGACAGGTAATAACTTATTTTGAATATTTATTGATTTTTTCATCAGTATATATTGTTTTTTATCGGTGATGAAGCTATCATGAGCGTTTACTCATGATAGCTTCATGATTTCATTAAAAGGTTAAATTAACTCCAAGTACATAGGTGCGAACCATTGGATAGTTTAGGTTATCATTTGAAGATCCACGAGTGATATCTCGAGCTTCAGGATCCCAGCCAATCCAATTGGTCCATGTATATAGGTTTCGGCCACTGACATAAACCGTAGCCCCATTGATACCCAATTTATTCAAGGTATTTTGTGGCATATTGTAACTTAAGGTCACATCTTTCAACCGTGTAAAACTTGCATTTGATGGAAATCCATACCCATAGGTATTGGAACGATTACTCAATGAACGCCATTCGTTACTTTTATTTTCAGGAGT
Source organism: Sphingobacterium sp. MAE (assembly GCF_056711605.1). NCBI lineage: Bacteria > Pseudomonadati > Bacteroidota > Sphingobacteriia > Sphingobacteriales > Sphingobacteriaceae > Sphingobacterium > Sphingobacterium sp. MAE. Next base: position 4,447,102 of record NZ_CM160044.1, read on the forward strand.
CCAATAGCCCAATTCTGCTGGCGTACTTTTACGTCCCATTTCATCTGCAGCCGAACCGATCTGCGGGTTATTGCGTAGTGCTCCTTGCACCGTATTGATGAAAATATTTAATGAAAATGCTTTATAGCTAAATGTATTGGTAAGTCCAGCGGTCCATTTCGGGGCAGTTTGTCCCAATACAGATCGGTCGTCCTCATTAATTAGACCATCACCATTTAGATCCGCTAATTTTACACTTCCTGCTTCTGCTTGTTCATCCCATCCTTTATTAACTCCCGCTTTTATTTCCTCTTCCTGCCAGATCCCCACTTTGGTAAAATCATAGATGATACCCAGCGGATGTCCGATCAACCACCTATTGCCCAGATCTTCTTTTCCATCACCATAAACTTCTACAATCTTATTTTTATTGCGGGAGAATACAAACGTACTGGACCAAGTAAAATCATTCTTTACAATATTTTTGGTATTCAGCGTCAGGTCTATACCTGTATTAGCAACCTTTCCAATATTAAAATACACATCTTCAAAACCCGTAAGTCTTGGAAGGCGCTGTTTTAAAAGTATATCATAAGAATTGGTCTTATACACATCGATACTTCCACTTATTCTGCTTTTAAATAATCCGAAGTCAATCCCTGTATTGAATCCCTTCGTTTTTTCCCATTGCAAATCATCATTTCCCATTCTCTTACGAATATTCAATGCCGTATTGGATAAGCCTTTCATCGCAATAGTACTGGCATCCATTAACGAAAGCGTTTCATAAATTCCAATAGCTTCATTTCCAGAAATACCGTAAGATATTCTCCATTTTAAATTGTCCACCACATCTTTAGTGCTATTCATGAACGATTCATTATGTATATTCCATGCGACAGCGGCAGATGGAAACATGCCGTATTTATTATTTCTACCAAAGATAGAGGCCCCATCTCGACGTGCAGTTACTGTAAATAAATAACGGCTATCGTAAGAGTAGTTTAATCTACCCATTTGGGAAATAGAGCGGTACAAGTCGGCTTGAGAAGACACTTTCTGTGTGGCGGCAGCACCTAGATTACCCCATTCCAAGGCATCATTAGGGAATACCTCTCCTGTAGCAATAGCCTGTTGCCAATATTTACTTTTGGAGGCATATAATCCTGTGAAATCAAGATGATGCTTACCAAAATCCTTGTTATAGGTTAATATATTCTCTACTGTATATGACTGAGATTCACTGTTGGTGATACGACCCATCCCGGCAAAATTATAAACACTCTCCCCTTCATATTCGTTGGTACGACCAGGGACATAAGTATATCCTGCATTGAACTTGTATTTCAGACCAGCCAGCGGTTTGTAAAGCTCCCCAAAATTAAGATCTGCATAACCATTTAAGGAGATATTAAATTGACGACGCTCTGGATTTAATGTCGTTGGTAAAAGTGGATTGGTCCAAAGCTGTTCCGAATACATGGGATGCTGTGTTAAAGTGCCGTCATCGTTATACATTTTGGCATAAGGGCTCATTGCAGCAGCCTGTAGAAGACTCGCGCGTCCACCATCTCTATTATGCGCTATGATATAAGATGATGTACCTACCGATAAATATTTAGTTGGTTTAAAATCTGTATTCGTTCGAAATGAATACCGTTTATAGTTATATCCTAATAAAACGCCTTTTTGATCCAGATAATCTCCAGAGACATAGTATTTGGCATTCTCACTTCCACCTGATAAGCTGACATTGTGATTCTGGATCACACCGGTCTGCATCACCGCATCCAACCAATCGATGGTCACACCATTGGTGTAATTATCAAACTCATTCCGATTGCGAACCGGACCACCATTATATAGCGGACTATTATTAATGCGGGAATATTCAGCATAACGCTTTAAAAGCTCTTCTCCCGAAACGGGCTTAAGAATATGTGCAACATTTTCTACACCGCCATAACCACTGTAACGAATACGGGGGGTACCGGATGTACCGCGTTTTGTGGTGATCAAAATAACACCATTAGAACCATTCACACCATAAATCGCAACAGCTGATGGATCTTTTAAGATCTCGACCGACTCAATATCATTGGGATTGATATCATTAATAGAACCATCTGTACGCGATAGCGGAATTCCATCAACGACAATATAAGGTTCTGAAGATGCATTGATCGAGTTCTTACCTCGAACTTGAACAGATGGAGCATCTCCAGGTATAGAGGATGCTTGCGAAACCGAAACATTGGATACGGCACCTTGGATAGCCTGCATCACATTCGTAACCGGAATTTTTGACAATCGATCCTTTGGTACTGATGCCACAGACCCCGTAACATCCGATCTCTTTTGTGTTCCATATCCGACCACAACTAATTCCTCAAGTACATTTTCAGATGGAATAAGCGTAACATCGACAACACCCCCCTGTGGCACGATCACTTCCTTTTCCTGATATCCTACTGAAGAAATAATTAAGGTATTTCCGATATTTGCCTGAATGGTAAAACTACCGCCCGTATTTGATTGTGTACTTGCAGAACTTCCTTTTACCTTTACGGTGACATTACTTATATTTCTTCCTGTAGAAGCGTCTCGAATAGTTCCTTTTATGGAAGTTCCTTGACCATAAGTAGTCATCGCTATTAAAAATAAACTATTTAATAGCAATGTGTTTTTTGCGTATTTATTGCAATAGTGGGTTAACATAATTTACAATTGGTTTTTAGATTAGAATTACTATTTTATTCAATTTATTATAGGACCATACCATTATCCTATAATCCCCCTACAGGTTGATTTCAACTTGATCCCATCGTCGTATTGTTTATATTTTTGTTTATAATTGGTTCTTATCAAACTCAAGAAAATCGCTCGATACAGTTCCATTGTTAAGAAAAAGAAACACGCTGCTGAGCTATTTTCGAATTCCTTGTTAGGTCAAAATTATAGCGGATTCGCTTATAAACGGTTTGAAATCGATTCAATAAGGTTCAAAATCTATTCAGGAGAGGAAATTATTCACTAAAAATCAATAAAAAGTAAAAACCATTTTATGTAAAGGGTGCCTTCGCTACCTATTACATAAAATGGTTTTTAAAATTTTGTTGCGGTATCTGCTAGTTCTTACTCATCAGCATGCACGCTTGCATTTAAGTTTCACAATTCAAAAACTCCGCCTTTATCGTATTCAAGTCTATTTCAAATCATCTTTCACGGGACTATGATCATTTGAAAAATAATTATTTAAGGTAATATCAGAGTTGATCTTTGGCTGTCAAACTCACGGTTTGATAACGACCATTTTTCCAACTGATTTTTACTTGATCCAAGTTTAGTTCCCATTTTTTTACAGGGAACAATTCTTCATTTTTCCACTGCTCACCCGATTTTTTCCATAACATCAACGTCGCGAACAAACGCTTTTGATTTGCACTGGTATTTCCAATTACATTCAAGACTTTACTGTTAGCAGTAACTGGATTTAAACCTTGAGCACTTACGATTTCAACATTTCCCCAGTTCTCAAGAGGAATAATAGCCAACTGATACTGTCCATTGTCGATGATCGTTGCTGTCCATTTTTTATATTTAATTTGATGCTCAACAATTGCCCTACCCTCATATTGAGGCAAAGCATAGTGTCCCAAACGCAGCGCAGCAGTTTGTTGACTATACACCTGATCCACACGCAAGATCCCATTAGGAAGTATCACATCTGCAAGTTGCAATCTGATCGTCGAATCCGAAGCTAATACCGCATCCCTGTAGTAAATTCCATTCTGATAGCCTTTGAATTTATAGCGGCGAAGTGCCTCCCATTTTGTCCCATCGATATGAAACATATAGTTCATCGATACTTCACCATTCTTTCCATCCGCCTGCCAAGGAAATGCGCTATTATAAGCCAGCTTATTATAATTTTCAGTTCCCTGATAATAACCCACTGTCTTACTATCACACCAAGCCCTGATCTCTGCTGCGCCAATTTCTGCATAATCAGTAATCAATATTTCAGCATCAGGAGCAAAAGAATTCAAGACATTCACTTTTGGAATCTCCCTTTCCCAAGCACCTAAATTTTCATTTGCTGTCCAAAATATATTATCATCCGGAATAAGCAATCCTAAAAATATTTTACCTAGCCAAAAAGCACTCCCTCTACAGCTATATTCCTGCACAGCAGGTTCAAAAGCTCCATAAAAACCAAGTGTAGGAATACCTTCAGATAAAAAATCAGGCTGTTTGAGAAATTGTAGCAGTGTTCCTGATGCAATTCGTCGCATCCATCCATAATTGATGCTTTTGTCCTCTAGAAAACCCATCAGAGGAAAGGGCACAGCAGCTCCCATTCGATAGGCAATACTTCTCCCCCACATAATCATCTCCCCGTCCTTACTGAACATATAAGGGTAATGACTAACCATTTCTCGCAAATGAGTCCTGAACCTCTTCGCATAATCTGGATACATCTGGTCTCCATAATAGGTAGCCCATAATGTTCCGTACATCTGATACCCCCACATACTATAATAATCATAATAGGGCTGATCATTATACCAACCATCCCCCCTATAATCAGATAAACACTTCTCCAGCAATTCTTTTAAATAATCTTCACGTATCGGGTAACCTTTACTCTTAAAAAAGCTTAAAATCATGACATTAAAAAAACGCCAATTCATATCAATAGTAGGTCCGTTGCCATAACTTAAGAGCGTATGCGCTAAAATATCCTTTTTCTCTTGGGATAATGGATCCCATAAAATTTCGGGAGCAGCCATAAGCGCTACTGCCAAACCACCGAATTCAACAAGCTTTTGACTTGGTCCTCCTTTTTTGGGTAAAGGTGGTATGAAACTCGCAGATTGTGGATTCACTAGCTGCGTAATCTGATGCCGATAATAATCGGAAATCTTTAGACCTCCAATTTCATAATCTGGATTTTCCTTCATCAAAGGCAAAGCAATAAACAAGGTCCTACAAAGTCCCTCCAATCGTTCTGTTTCCGTATGAATACCATCTCTCGGATAGCTTCTTCCTGGTTGTTTAGGAAACTCCATTGGGCTATCCAGATTACTGACATAACTAAACGCGCCCTTTAAAAGATATTCGGCTGCATCTAACCAATGTTGACGGTTCATGCCGGTATAGGGACTGAGATTCAGATCTGGATTTCTAACATTAAAAACAGTATCTCTTGTCCCTTGTCCGAACATATCCATGGGATAAAATAAAATGAGTATGAAGCAGGATATCATCCTAAAGAGGTATTTTTTCATAATTAATGTTTGATTGTATTTTTTATTGGTTTTAGACTAGGCGTCCATTCAATAACTCTAACTTTGCTTGGAGCAGACTCCAAAAGTCCTTCACCATCCTTTTGATCAGTAGCTTGAACAAACAGCGATAATCTCCTCTTGTTTCGCCACATTTCAGTATCATAACTGGGTTCCCATGCTCCTAATGATTCGTCATTCAAATCAAATAGTTGATAATCATTATCCGTCAACTTATTTAAGGTCAATACAGAAGCTCGACTTAATCTTTCCTTATCTCGGAACAAGAGCATAACAGCAACCTTGTCTCTTTTACCTTTGACCATTAATTGGGGTCTCGCTATAGGTATTTCTTTTGTTCCATGTCCACTCAAACTGAAAGACATTTTTCTAAAATCAAAAGAACGGACTTGCCAAGCACCTTTCCTATAATAAATAAGCTTATATTGAGGAATAGTAGAACCTTTTGCGCGCCAATAAGTCGCAATAAATGGATGACCATCATCATCTGCAGCCATCGATGTTTGATTGATCAGCTCACTGTTTTGAGGAATACGCACCGCATATTCCGCGGTTGATTCGTTTATGGGTAATGTATATTGAGCTCCAGCAGTAGACTCCCAAGTGAGCCCTCCATCCTTTGAACAAGCATATGCCATATCATGATTACTGGCTACATCAGGACTTTCTCGCCATACCCAAGACAGATGTATCGTTCCTTGGTTATCGACATAAGCCTGCCAATAAGCATTTCGTTTCCCTTCTCCATCGATTAAATTACGATGTAGTCTAGTCCATTTTTTATTCGTGGGATCGTAACTGTTCATCACAAGATTTCCTGACCCAGAACCGCCATCACGATAAAGAAACAATAGTGAGCCATCAGGCATTTTGAAAAATTCAGGATAGGTAACATACTGTTCATCTTTCCCGATCATAGACCGCTCAGGCCCTAAATCCAAAGTATATGGCTGTTTTGCCCTAGCATATCGTAACTCACCATTATGATGATCCCAACAAACATGTAAATATCCCTCTCCATCAATCATGATACTGATAATATTATGTGCATCCTGAGCTCTGCCCGAATATTCAGTAACCTGTAGCTGCCAGCTCTTCTCGCTCAACTTTCTTTTTCCTAATACAACTTTTCCCTTCTCGTTGTAGTAGGCTATGTATTGAAACTTCGCATCACTGACGAGAGAGTTTTTTCGAAAAACAGCTGTATTGACCGTATTCTTGGCCCAACCGTCTCCAACGTCCATGGTCTGAACCTGTGGGTTTTGCGAAAAACAGAAATTTAAGGAAAGGATCATATAAAAATGAACCCATAAAACCCTATAAAATGTACTTAACCTCATGACTAATAGCTTTTTATTGAATGGTCTTACTTTGATCTTTTTTCCAATCCTGTCCAGACCAAATACGCTTAGAACTCCATTCTTCTTCTTTTGAAGTCCAAAAACTATCTTGTTCAGATAGTCCAAGCGGTAAAAAAATCGTACTGCATAAATATGGACTTCCTTGATTGTTATAAAAATCTCCTAATCCGGGCTGATCTCCATATAGACCAATCGTTAACCAGTTTTGATGATAAGTAGATGGACTTTCAAATGTTTTCTTCAAAACCGCAGATAAAGCAGCGCGGACTTGTCCCTCCGTCAGCTCTTTGGGTAATCGTTTTTTCAGGGCCATGTCTGCCAAATGGTGAAAGGCTGCTCCACGATAAATGACTGATCTTCCGGATGGTGGAAAAGTACCATCTGTATTAATCAACCTTTCCAATATAATGGCATATCGTTGGTTGCGTAGTTTGATTTTCGCAAACATGCCATCATAATTTTTAGTTTTTTGCTCGATGACATCCATAATTCCAGATAAAAAAGGATGAATAACATAACTATTATAATAATCATATGCATAATGAGGACCATCCATATACATCCCGTCCCCAACATACCATTGCTCCAATTGTTGCAAGGCATAATCTACTCTCATAACATCCCATTCTTTACTGTACTGGGCTAGAAAAGCTTCATTCATGGCAGAAAAAAGTAACCAATTGGAAAACACGGGTCTAAATTGACGTGTCGTTTTGATTGCCTGGACCAAATGGCCTTGAGTTACAGGATCCAGCTGATCCCATAACCAAGGACAACGCAAAAAAGCAACTGAAATAAATGAGGCATCCACTAATTGCTGCCCACCTAGATCAAAACGCATAAAATCATTTGCATTACTATCCAAGGCATTTTTTAATGCTTGAATAGTCCAATTGCGATATTGTTTTCTCAATATTTGCTCTTCTTCCGAACCGTCATTCAAAGCCAACCAAGGCGATATTCCGCTTAAAACTCGACCTAATACTTCTACATATTGCACTTGAATACGATGTTCTTTATTGTCAACCGCTATAGAAGTAATTTGAGGCATATTGATCTTTAGACTGTCATGAGCCAAACTACGCATAACCGGTCTTGCCATACGATCCATCTCCTTTAACCAAAAGGCTCTTGAAGTTTCTTTCCATGCTATAGTATTTTTCTTCTGCCCATAAGTCACAGTGGCGAAGCATATCAATACCCATAATGTCCATACATTTTTCATCATCATTCGTTTAAATATCTGTACATTTCAACACCCGCCAATAAAAATGCTCCCACACCGAATGGTGATGTGGAATGGGCATCAACGACTTGACCTGGTATGGCCTTTTCTCCGATAGGTTGAATATAACCGACTTTCCCATCAGGCTGTAAAGCAATATTACTTAAATAATGCCATCCTTTTTTTGCTGCACCATCAAATTCTTCACGATTCAAAATCCCGTTGTTAATTCCCCAGAGAAGTCCATAAGTGAAGAAAGCCGTTCCACTAGATTCTTTACCTGGTGCATGTTCTGGATCCAGCATACTTCTCGTCCAGAAACCCTCCTTCTGTTGACACGCTACAATAGCATCGGCCATATCTTGAAAACGTTTTACATAATGTTTATAATGAGCATTGTCTTTGGGTAGATCTTGTAGCACTTTTGCTAATCCCGCGAATACCCAACCATCACCCCTTGCCCAAAAGTCTTTTTTTCCATGGGCAGTCTTATGTTTTGGATAAACATATTTCGCATCCCTATAATACAGTTTTTCATCTTGATCATACATGATACCATCTGCATACTCCAAATATTCATGTAGCTTTTCTAAATAGAGCGGATTTTTAGTTAAATTGTACATCTTGGTCATCACGGGCATCACCATATATAGTCCATCGGCCCACCACCAGTAATCATGCTGTTTGGTATGAATTTGGTAATCCATCACTTCTTGAGCTCGGGCTATTTTGTAAGCTTGGGGATCGATATGATAAAGATCAATATACGTTTGAAAACAGATCTGCCAATCGCCAAACAGCACATAATCATCAGTCTCCCCATAACTATATTTCCAATTCGCTTTATCGGTTGATTTTGCACCCTTCCATTCATTAAAATTCGCCCAATCTTCCGTATATTTTAAGAAGGTTTTATTTTTAAACTCTTTATAAAATTCCATATTTCCACTGTGATAAGCCGCTTGATCCCAAAATGCCCAAACTTGAGGCTTATGGTTGGACTGCCAATAGTGATTCGCCAGATTCAATTGAGCCAAAACATCACTCTTTTTAAGATCTTGTCCAAAGACAGAATAAGTAATCAGAAGAAAATATACAATAAAGTATTTGCGCATATCTTAAGGTTTTAAGGTTAAAAAAATCCAATCAACAGCGTTTAGCAGATCTAAATATTATTGAAGATTGGTCAAATCAAATCTAGCTAAAATGCATATATCTGATGTTTAATTTGGGTTTATTCAACATACAAAATTGGATCATTTAATAGTTTGAGTAATCTACTATATAGCAATAGTGCTCGGAAAACGACATTTAACCCATTTTTTTAAAAATAAGTGTTTATTTTACATTTATTTTAAATAACATTCTATATCTTTAAAAAAGATACCAATTTGAATCGGACTTTTGAACCAGTTAGATACTCAATTAAGACGCAAGGAATAGCAATTTAGCGCTAACCATTATTAAGGAATTAAATGATGTCTCCCTTTCTTCTTATGTTAATTAATTCACCGGCTTTATAGAGTAAGGCGATTAAAACAGCTAGAAGTCAAGGACAAATTGTAGATCTGATTAGATTAAACCAATTGATTATGAAAAATACATATCAAATCTTCTTCTTCATCATATATTTACTTTTTCATATCCAAGTTAATGGCCAACAAATGGGATTGAATCCCATTGCTAAAAATAATGAATTACCCTCCCTCACCATCAATCAAACTTGTCAGGATAAGGATGGCTATATCTGGTTTGCTTCTACACAGGGATTAAGTAGGTATGATGCGTATAATATTCTTAATTTTAAATTAAAGACCATAGAGGGCAAAACAGCAACAAATCAAAACATTAAAACATTAGTAGAATATCAAAATTACCTCATTCTAGGTACAGAGAAAGGGTTATATACGCTAGAAAAAGAAAGTTATGTGATCAAACCATTCAAAAACAAACTACAATCCACAACACGTATAACAACATTGTTAATTGATAAAAAAAACAGATTATGGGTAGGATCTGACAACGGTATTGTGGTATATAACAAAGACTTATCCATCATCCAAAATTATCAGGATGATCATAATTCTATTTATAAATTACCATCAGGAACTGTTAATACCATATTTGAAGACAAAAAAGGCAATATTTGGGTAGGAATTTGGGAACAAGGCTTATTTAAGTTAGATATACAGAAAAATCAATTCATTGCTTATCCAAAAGTTGGAACACGTAATAATCCCTTCAAGCTATTTGAAGATCATAACAAACAACTCTGGGTATGTACCTGGGGAGATGGAGTTTACTTATTTAATCCGGACAATAAGAAGAACTTATACCAAGAAATAGCAATTAAAAACAAGCGTCGAAACATTGGAAAGGAAGATTTATTCTATAACATCGTGCAAGATCGGCATCGCAATTATATTTGGATCCTTTCGTTTTCTGGTATATCGACCTTTCAATATATAAACGGAGCACTCAAAGAAGTCAATATGGCTCCCTATTTTGATCATACAACCAATATTTTCAATGATATATATCAAGATCGATTAGGGACATTGTGGCTTTCTATCGGTGGAAAAGGGATCTCAACGATTAGTTTTGATAAGCCCCTGATTCAAAATTACACCTTTAAAGAAATTAAAAGTAGATATAGCATCGCGCCCAATGTGAATATGTTATACCGCGATGAAAAGGGCATATTTTGGTTCAATCTGGAGCGCTTTGGCTTTGGAAGTTTAAACCCAAACGATGGTTTATTAAACACATATAGTAATGCCAATTTACGAGAATTGATCTCCATTAGAGCAGCTAGCTGTGCCATTGATGTACAGCAGGAACTGTGGGTCGGTTCTGCTTATGAAGCCACTATAAATGTTTTCGAAAAGCAGCATAACAATATCAAGTTAAACCATAAGATAGATCTAAAGCGTGAAGCAAACCACTCCGGGGTTCCCATCTTCTTTTTCCAAGATAGTCAGTCGAGAACTTGGATCGCAACAAGTCAAGGTGTATTATATAGAGATGCTAGCAGCAAGAAAATAAAGCTGATCACAAAGATAAAAGATCAAGCGGTTAGCATAGCTGAAGATAAAAAATCAAACATCTGGATAGCCACCAAGGGAAGCGGCATTTATTATATCAATAAAAATGATCCAGATCAGATCTTACAACATATTGGTCAATCGACGGCAATTCTTAAAACGAATCAAATTGAATCCTTAGATATTGATAAAAATGACAACCTATGGATCGGAACCAAAGATAATCGCTTACTGTATTATCAAACTGGTATAAAGAAAATGGAGGAATTAGCAAATTCGGCTTTATTTGGAAAAAACCAACTACTGGATATCGTTTGCCTAGATAATACCGTATGGCTTTCTAGTACCAGAAATATATTTAAAATAAATGCACTCAATAAAGACATCTTAGAATTTACATCGACTGACAGTCTGCAAGTCAATATGTTTTCCAAAAGAGCATTTACGATTGATAAAAAATCAAACTCGGTGTACTTTGGAGGATATAACGGAATGGTTAGATTGGATGATAATAGTAATATTCCAAATTATAGAGCTAAAGTCCAAGTAACAGATATCAAGATTAATAATAAGTCCATTGTCCTTGAATCCAATCAAAAAAAATTTAATTTCAATCAACAGATACTGACATTAGAACCCGACGATCAAAATATAGAATTTTCTTTTTCATCACTTGGCTATACCCAGGATAATAAACTTCGCTATGCCTATAAGTTAGAAGGTATTGATCAGGATTGGGTCAATGCATCCCGAGATCGGGTATTCGCAGCATATAATAATCTAGGAAAAGGATCTTATCGATTTTTAATAAAATCGACTGATTTAAATAATAAATGGAATACGGCGATTACCGAAATTAATATTTACAAAAAAGCTGCATTTTATGAGAGCAATTTAGCCTATTTTTTATATGCATGCCTACTGATCGGTATATTTTACTATTTTATTAATTTTACTTTACACCGTTTAAAATTAAGAAGTGATCTAAAAATTGCGCAAATAGAAAAAGAAAATGCACACGCACTGGCGCAATCCAAACTCAGTTATTTCACAAGTATTTCGCATGACCTGTTGACACCATTAACCATTATTTCTTGCTTAGTAGACGACGTCCAAATGACAACAAAGCATCATTTAAGCCAGTTCGAAAAAATGAGATTAAATCTAGATCGCTTAAAACGTTTATTACAACAAATTTTGGATTTCAGAAGAATAGAAAATAATTTGATGGAATTGAAAGTTAGTCAAGAACATTTGCCCGCATTTATAAATCAATTGAGCCATGTTTTTTTTAGCCCGTTAGCCGTTCGAAAAAATATTGAATTTGAAATCAATCATGGAGAATGTACAACCGATGTTTATTATGATGCGGATAAAATGGATAAAATCCTTTTCAATTTACTCTCTAATGCCTTTAAATACACACATAAAGATGGTAAAATCACCCTGTCATACTATATAAAAGAAGACAATAGACAAAAACTGCTCTATCTTTTTGTACGTGATAACGGCATGGGAATCGATAAAGATGAATTAGATAAAATATTTAAACCATTTTATACCAATAAATCATTTGTCAATCAAGAAAGCAATGGTATTGGTCTGTCAGTAACCAAAGAATTAGTAGACATTCACTTTGGGAAAATCAGTGTCGAGAGTTTACCTGACCAAGGAACTTGCTTCCAGATCATACTACCTGTTGATAAGGAATTTTACCTTAACAAAGGATATCAAATATGGGATGAGTCCTTTCCTAAAAAAGATCAACTAATCTATGAAATTAATGATGTCGAAACAGCCATCCATGAAATCACTTCTGGAGACCTCCATAAACTGCATATTTTACTGGTAGAAGATAACGAAGATCTGCAGCAGACTATGTCAAGTATTTTATCAAAGAAATACCATGTCCATGTCGCTTCTGACGGAAAACAAGGTCTTGACCTTTTAAACAAAGTCGATATTGATATTATTGTCAGTGATATTATGATGCCCGAAATGGATGGACTTAGCCTATGTAGAGCTGTCAAGCAGCATACCGAAATTAACCATATTCCAGTATTATTGCTTACAGCAAAGAATAGTATAGAAGATCGAATTGAATGTTATCAAGCTGGAGCCGACGGCTATATCAGTAAGCCTTTCGATATTAAAGTACTGGAAGCCAAAATTCAGAGCTTTATCATCAATAAAAGAACGAAGCAGATCAACTTCAATAACAATACACAAATTAATATCGCAACTTTGGATTACACTCCTGTAGATGAACAGTTCTTACAACGAATGATCAAGGTTGTTGAAGAAAACTTAGGTGACGATCAATTTGATATTATTAAGCTTGGGGAGATACTCGCACTATCCAAATCGACACTATACCGTAAAACCAAAGTACTGCTTGATTTATCACCGAGTGAGTTTATAAAAAATATTCGCTTAAAACATGCCTGTCAGATCATGGAAAAAGATAAATCAATTACGGTTAGCGAAGTGGCATTTGCAACCGGATTTTCTGATCCACGTTATTTTGCGACTTGCTTCAAAGCGTCTTTTGGAATCACACCTACCGAGTTTCAAAAAAACACAACTGTACAACATGTGTAGCCGATCCGTTTTTTTTACCTGTTGGCTTTCCATATGATCGATAATTTACTTATTTTTAATAACAAATAGCATAGCGACACACTTTTTGAAAAAGTATATATTATTTCTGGATACAGAAACCTCCGATCTTCCTAAAAAATGGGATAAAAAATACAGCGATATTCAAAATTGGCCTCATGTATTGCAATTAGCATGGATCATATTTGACATGGAGATTAATGAAATCAAACGCACAAACAAATACATCTATGAACCACTGATCCCTATAAGTCGAGAATCAGAAAAAATTCATGGTTTAACACCCCATTTTTTGAGAGAGCATGGTGACAACAAAAAAAACGTACTTCGAAAATTAGCACATGATCTAAAAAAATATAACCCTTTAATTGTTGGTCATTTCTTATCATTTGATTTACAAGTCTTGTGCGCTGAATTTGTTAGAGTAAAACTGCCTATCCCATTTGAACAATTCCGCTATTTTTGTACCTTATGGCATAGCAAAAAGTATGTACGAAATCCCAATATGGTTTATATGAATCTAGCACTCCTACATGAAGCGTTATTTACAACATTGCCCGAAAATATGCATCATGCTGAAAAAGATGCCGAAATAACTGCAAAATGCTATTTTGAAATGATACGCAGAAATGAACTTTCAATAGCAGATGTTGAAAACCAACAAGCTCAATTTCTTCCTATATTTCAACCTTAAATCCGCTTATATGAATAATTCTGAGGTTATTTTATCGTTATTAAAAACAACTCAACCTTTTCAACTCTTGCCCGATTCCGTGCAAAAAAGTTTAGTAGACCTGATGACGAAATATACATTTACAAAAGAAGAGCTGCTTTACCGACAGAATGTGACAGATATTGAAGGAATAGATCTCATTTATAAAGGTGAATACGAAACTTTTTTCTTAGATACTAGTGAAAATAAACATTCTATTGAGATCCATCATCATACTTATTGCTTTGGAGGAATATCTATTCTGCTAAACCGTAAAAAGGCATTAAAATCTGTCATGGTCAAAAAAGGAACAACCATATACCGATTGCCCCGTAAAGACTTTATTGAACTCTGTCATGTCAATGAGGATTTTTTTCATTTCTTTACAAATTCATTTGGACGCAAAATGCTAGAAGAAGATTTTTCGCATTTCGTAAAATCGCCAGCACCATTTGAAGAAAGTTATTACGCAGCTGATCAGTTATATTCTCGAAAGATTGATAACATCATCTATAAAGATATTATATCCGTTCCCTACCATACGCCTATTTTCGAAGTAGCACAAAAAATGTCAAGACATAAAATTAGCTGCATCTTTATAACGGAAAAAGAAGAAATCATCGGATACGCAACAGATATAACATTACGCGACAATGTATTAGGGAAGCAAATAGAAGCTACACAACCGATCGGGTCGGTGATGGACAATCCGATTGTCAGCATCTCTCATCAAGCCTTTCTATATGAAGCCGTTCTCATGATGTTCCGAACGAAAACCAAATATCTTTTAGTCGAAAAAGAAGGTAAATATGTTGGTTTTTTAAGCCGAAATCGCTTACTAAGTGAGCAAGGGCAATCTCCCTTAGTTTTTATACAATCTGTAAAATTAGCTGAATCTATAGATGAGCTCGGAGATAAATGGAATAATGTACCTAAAATTATAAACCAATTGCTAGAGCGCGGTGTCCATGCAGAAATTGCCAACCAAGTGATCACCACAATTGCCGATACCATTTCAATCAAAGTGATTGAAAAAGTGATCCAAGAAATTGGAGAACCTCCCGCAAAGTTTGTTTTTATGGTAACAGGAAGTGAAGGCAGGAAGGAACAAACACTCAAAACCGATCAAGATAATGCCATTATATACGAAGATAAAGCGAATGAACATCGTGAACTTGTTAGAAGTTATTTTTTAACTTTTGCAAAGAAAGTCTCTGATTATTTAAATAAAATTGGATTTGTATACTGTACCGGTGAATTTATGGCGAGCAATCCTAAATGGACACATTCTTTATCCCATTGGAAAAATAATTATAAAAATTGGATAGAAGATACCATGCCCGAGAATGCGATTAAATTTTCAACGTTCTTTGATTGTAGGCGACTCTATGGAGATCAAGAAATCATCGATGAACTTAAATTATTTTTAAATATAGAATTACAAAAACCAAATGAACGCTTCTTCTCCTTCATCGCAAAGAATGCTTTGCAATATCAACCACCATTAACATTTTTTAATGCCATAAAAACACAAACCATTGGAACTGCTGAATTTTTAAATATCAAAAAAGCGATGACTCCAATTGTGGATCTGGTGCGTGTATATGCATTAAAAAATAGAATTTATGAAGAAAATACTGGCGAAAGGCTTAAAAAATTGGTTAAGCTCGGGATCTTCAATCAGACACAATACGAAGAATTATATCAATCATACTATTACATGATGGCCCTGAGATTAAAAAATCAAACTAATGAGATTTTAACCTCAAAATCTGAACCCAGTAATTATATTCGAATCGATAGTCTAACTAAAATTGAAAAAGCAACTTTGAAAGAAATATTTAAGACCATTAGCAATTTTCAATTGGGTATCAAATTTAAATTTACGAGCAGTCTCTAGCTAAAAAACGATTGATCTGTACATAAAATAATCGATCGAGAACTTGTGAAAAAAGTGCTCATCTAAGCGTAATTTTTAAAACAACAAATAGGATGAACACCTAAACAATTAGGATTGCATATTCTTTATTTATCTTGCAGAAATACACATTTAATAAAAATATTTCAACATTTAAACTTAAAATCTTAACTTTTTAGTATATATTAGAAGCAATCATTAATTTTGTAAAAAATTTGTAACGTTAATTCATCTATGCATATTTTAAAATCACTAGTTATAACTGTATCTCTTCTATGCGCTCATCAGCAATTCGCTTCGGCCCAAGCTCCAGTAGCTCAACCAACAACAGCAGCTGCTAACAAATTTGGCCCTGAAGGTTTGAGTAAAGGTAGTCTTGCAAATCAGTTTGACCATTTGAACTACATTTCAAAAAATAATTATGATTTCAAGATGGTACGCAAATCAAATCTGGAGATCATCAGAAAAAATGTAGTAGATACTGTCAGCAAACTTCAAAAAGAAATTACTGCATTAAAATCTGCAAGCTCAAATTACGGATCGACAACCAAAGGATTACAAGATAGTGTTCAGATATTAAAAGACCAATTGGCTCAGGAACAAGAAAAAGCCGATAGTTTCTCTTTTTTAGGAATCAATACTACCAAATCAGCTTATAGCAGTATCGTTTGGTTAATCATTGCCGTACTCTTGATCAGTACAATAACCTTTCTATTCTCTTACCGTAAAGCGAAAGTAAATACTGATGAATATCAAAAAACGGCAGATCAAGCACAAGAAGAGCTTGCGTTATTCCGAAAAAAGGCACTTGAAAAAGAACAAGCATTAAAACGTCAACTTCAAGATGAATTAAACAAAAGATCGTAACGAATTTTTAATACATTTAAAATAAGGGCAATTGCATCGTGCAATTGCCCTTATTTTATTCGAGATAAAGAGTGAGAATAGGATTTGTTTATAAATAATTCAATATGTTTTCGAATAATCAGCGCCATGATACAACAAATATGTAACGATCGGAGTTGTATTTGATTCAAACTCGTTCTATGTTTGAATTAAAATCAGGATTTTTTATCGTTTGTCCAATGATGACAAAAAAAGATGAATAGTGTCTTTAAAATGGATAAAGCCGTCATATTAAGCTGAAATTATCTTTTTTAGAGAACATATATTAATAGAATGAATAACAAATTGACATATTTCAATAAAAAAGAATTTAATTGAAATTTCTATTTGTTTTTCAGCGACAATAAGCTTATTTTTGCTGACCAAAAAGAGGCGGTTTATATTGCCTTTATAAAATTGATTAATAAATATTTAGTCCCCATAATATGCCCAATATTGGTAAAATAGCGCAGATTATCGGCCCAGTGGTTGACGTCAACTTCGCCGACAATGAAAATCTACCTAAAATTTACGATGCCTTGATTATCGAGAGAGAAAATGGTCAACGTGTCGTTTTAGAGGTTCAACAACACTTAGGTGAGGAACGTGTTCGTACAATTTCTATGGATGCAACCGAAGGTTTGGTTCGTGGAATGAAAGTTGTCGACACAGGTGCTCCAATCAAAATGCCTATTGGTGAAGAAATTAAAGGTCGTGTATTCAACGTTGTGGGTGATGCCATTGACGGGATCAAAAATTTAGATAAAACTAATGGTCGTTCAATCCATAATGTTCCACCTAAATTTGAAGATCTATCGACTGAAACTGAAGTACTTTTCACAGGTATTAAAGTAATCGATTTATTAGAGCCATATTCTAAAGGTGGTAAAATTGGATTATTTGGTGGTGCCGGTGTAGGTAAAACTGTATTAATTCAAGAGTTAATCAACAATATCGCAAAAGGACACGGTGGTTTATCTGTATTTGCTGGTGTTGGTGAGCGTACACGTGAAGGTAATGACTTATTGCGTGAGATGTTGGAATCAGGCATTATCAAATATGGTGAGCACTTCATGGAAGAGATGGAAAAAGGTCAATGGCCTTTAGATGCTATCGATACCGAATTGATGAAAGAATCGAAATGTACTTTCGTATTCGGCCAAATGAATGAGCCTCCAGGTGCACGTGCACGTGTTGCTTTATCAGGCTTAACGATTGCTGAATATTTCCGTGATGGTGAAGAAGATGGTAAAGGTAAAGACGTATTATTCTTTATTGATAATATCTTCCGTTTTACACAAGCGGGTTCTGAAGTATCTGCTTTATTAGGCCGTATGCCTTCTGCAGTAGGTTACCAACCGACGTTAGCAACAGAGATGGGTTTAATGCAAGAGCGTATTACCTCTACTAAAAACGGATCAATTACTTCAGTTCAAGCGGTATACGTACCTGCGGATGATTTAACCGACCCTGCTCCAGCGACAACATTTGCTCACTTAGATGCAACGACTGTATTATCACGTAAAATTGCAGAGTTAGGTATTTATCCTGCAGTAGATCCATTAGATTCGACTTCTCGCATCTTAAGCCCTGCTGTTTTAGGTAACGAGCACTACGATACAGCACAGCGCGTAAAAGAAATCTTACAACGTTACAAAGAATTACAAGATATCATCGCCATCTTAGGTATGGATGAGTTATCAGAAGAAGATAAATTAACCGTACAACGCGCACGTCGTGTTCAACGTTTCTTATCACAACCTTTCCACGTGGCTGAGCAATTTACAGGTTTAAAAGGTGTATTGGTAGACATCAAAGATACAATCAAAGGGTTTAATATGATCCTTGATGGTGCTGTTGATGAGTATCCTGAGGCAGCTTTCAACTTAGTAGGTAGCATCGAAGAAGCAATCGAAAAAGGTAAAAAATTATTAGCTGAAGCAGTTTAAGTTAGTTGTTAGTATTTAGTAGCTTGTATTTAGATCTCGAAAACTTAATATGAAGGTTTTAGATGCTAATCGATAGCAAAAGTCTAAATACTCCATACTAAATACAGTGTAAAAGTCTAAGTACTTAATACGAACTACTAAATACTATTATATAAAATGAAATTATCTATAATCACTCCTGACAAAATAGTATTTGAAGGTGATGCAACTGCGGTAACTGTTCCAGGTACTGCAGGATCTTTTCAAATCTTAAAAGATCACGCTGCTATCATTTCTACTTTAGAAGATGGAAAACTAATTATTCAGCAAGGTAAAGACGAGCAAACCTTAAGCATCAAAGGTGGTGTGGTAGAAGCTAAAAACAATGTCGTTACGATATTAGCTGAAGGAATTATTGAAGCATAACTCATCTCTTGATGATATCTAAAAGCCTCTTACTTAAAAATAAGAGGCTTTTGTATTTTTATCCACTTGTCCCAAATAGATATCCACATCTTGTTTATAAATGAATGGAAAAATTCTTTCCAGTTAAATGGTCACTTATAGACCTATCTCAAATCATAACTTGTTATACGTCGTATATCGTTTTCTTAACACTTGTCAACAAGATGTCTACAACATGTTTATAACCTCCTAGAAAATGGAAGAACTTCACACTTTATATACCTTTATCAACATGATGTTTATAAAACCAAAATATAAACTGTTCTTCACCAAACATCAGGGCTCAAAGGTCTACATCAGATCATAACTGACTACACTTATTATATACATTTCTTAACAAATGCCAATAAGATGTCTATAACTTTCCAGAGATTTAAAAAATAGATGCTATTTATCCACTTTTACCAATAGATATTAACATCATGGTAACAATGCAGATAAAATATAACAGTACATTTTTATTTTTGACATGATTATAAACCAATTATTCCCATTAGTTTACAAGAATTTTACACCTAGCATTCATGACCAAAAATCTAATTATTAAGCCAATAAAAGGATTCGAAAACCGATACTCCAGCGTGTATAAAAAAATCAAATAAATTCACAATTATCCTTTTTTAAGAAGAATTTCACACAAAAATCAAAAAAAAATTTTTCAGACCAAGTAGACCGATTTTAAATACGGTCTACTTAACGCACTTTAAAATATCAATATTATTGAAATTGTTAAAATTAAATTTTGTAAAAACACATAATTCAAAATTATATACTTAATCAAAAAAGTCAAATATAGCTATTGCCAATTATTTTTATTCGGAGTAACTTAAAGAAATAATTTTAGCACCAAAGTTTACGGTTAAAATTACATTTACCCAAGGGAAACAAAAACAAGTTATTTTTTAATATTTACTAGAGGGGGTAGATCATAGGCTATGAAGTATTACGACGAGAACACATTAATTTACTTAGACGGATCATACGTCAAAGCTTTTGCGACAGGTCTTGACTTGTATACGCAAGCATTACACTATGGCTATGGAGCGTTCGAAGGCCTTCGGGCATATAACACCCATAATGGACCTCGTATTTTTAAGGCACTCGAACATTTCGAGCGTTTACAAAAATCTTGTGAAGCGATTAACATTCCTTATTCCTGGGACAATCGTGAGTTGATCGACCGTGCTTATGAATTACTTGCTATTAACAACTTACGTTCAGCCTATATTCGACCATTGGTATTTTCAGGATCTAATATGCACTTGACCTCATCAACCGAAGCTAGAATCATGATGGCCGCTTGGGAATGGGGACCATATTTGGGTCAGAATTTATTGAAAGTGGAAATTTCAGATATCGAACGTCCGAGTTCAAAATCATTTCCGATTTCATCTAAAATATCAGGGCAATATATTAATTCAATCCTAGCTAGCAGCAAAGCAATCCAGCATGGATTTGATGAAGCTTTATTATTGGATCAAGATGGTTATGTAGCGCAAGCTTCAAGTGAAAACTTATTCATAGAAAAAGATTTCAAAATCTACACCCCCCCTATCCAGAATATTTTCCCTGGGATAACACGAAAAAATGTCATCCTTATTTGCAAAAAATTAGGAATTGACTTAATTGAGAAACGACTAACTATTCAAGATATACATGAAGCTGATTCAGCCTTTTTATCCGGAACGGCAGCAGAGATCATAGGAATAAAACAAGTCGATCATATTATATATAAAGAAAACTGGGAGCATACAATAGGTGCTTCTATTCAAAGAAGATATAAAAATTTAGTATTAGAGAACGAGAACTATGAAGTCATCATCTGATAAGGAAAACATATTGAATAAATACAGCCGTACATTCACACAAGATGAAACACAACCAGCAGCAAAAGCGATGCTGTATGGTATTGGTCTGACGGATGCGGACATGGAAAAAGCGCAGGTAGGTATTGCAAGCATGGGATACGATGGTAATACCTGCAATATGCATCTAAATGATTTAGCACAAGTTGTTAAAAAAGGAGTTTGGTCAAATGATTTAGTAGGTCTTACGTTTGGTACTATTGGTGTAAGTGATGGGATGAGCAACGGTACAGCAGGTATGCGCTACTCGTTGGTGAGTAGAGATGTTATCGCTGATAGTATTGAGACCATCTGTGGTGGACAATATTACGATGGATTGATTGCGATACCAGGATGCGATAAAAATATGCCTGGAGCTATTATAGCAATGGGCCGTCTGGATCGTCCAGCGATTATGGTCTATGGCGGAACTATTGCCCCAGGCCATTATAAAGGTGAAGATTTAAATATTGTTTCCGCATTTGAAGCTTTAGGGCAAAAAATATGTGGTAATATATCCGACGAAGATTATGACGGTGTGATCCGTAATACTTGCCCTGGAGCAGGTGCTTGTGGCGGAATGTATACCGCAAACACCATGGCTGCTGCCATAGAAGCATTAGGTATGAGTTTACCTTATTCATCTTCTAACCCAGCTGTTTCACAAGATAAAAAAGATGAATGTCTAGAAGCAGGTAAATATATCCGTATCTTATTAGAAAAAGATATCAAACCTTCGGATATCATGACACGTAAAGCATTTGAAAATGCCATTCGTGCGATCATCATCTTAGGAGGAAGTACCAATGCTGTGTTGCACTTTATTGCAATTGGTAAATCTATAGGAGTAGACATCACTCAAGACGATTTTCAACGCATGTCGGATGAGACACCGGTCTTAGCAGATTTTAAACCTTCCGGAAAATACTTAATGCAAGATTTACATCAATATGGTGGTATCCCTGCTGTTTTAAAGTATCTATTGAACGAAGGCTTATTGCATGGTGATTGTTTGACTGTAACAGGTAAGACACTGGCAGAGAATTTGGCAGATGTGAAATCCGTCATCGATTATGATCAGAAGATCATACATAAATTGAGTGATCCCATTAAAGCAAATGGTCACTTACAGATCCTTTATGGTAATTTAGCAGAGAAAGGTTCTGTTGCTAAAATTTCAGGAAAAGAGGGGGAGAAATTTGTCGGTCCAGCTCGTGTGTTTGATGGCGAACAAGATCTTATCGTAGGTATTTCATCAGGACGCGTTAAAAAAGGTGATGTAGTGGTTATTAAAAACGAAGGACCTGTTGGAGCACCGGGAATGCCTGAAATGTTAAAACCTACTTCGGCTATCATTGGTGCAGGATTAGGAAAATCGGTTGCATTGATCACTGATGGAAGATTCTCTGGAGGAACGCATGGTTTTGTCGTGGGACACATTACCCCTGAAGCGTACAAAGGAGGTTTAATTGGATTGGTAGAAGATGATGATATCATTGAAATCGATTCGGTCAACAATACTTTAAACTTAAAAGTAGATGAAGCAACAATTGCAGCTCGACGTGCACAATGGAAACAACCAGCACTAAAAGTAACTAAGGGAGTGCTTTACAAATACGCAAAAACCGTTTCCGACGCTTCAGATGGCTGTGTAACAGATCTATAAAGCAAAAGACCGAATAATCAACAAAAACAAAAGAATTACAAATCGAATAAATTAAAAATAATGAGTACGCTGGAAAAAACTGAAAGTAAGGAATGTACGAAGCAGCCTCAACCTATTAATCAATTGACAGGTTCGCAGGCGGTATTAGAAGCCTTATTGTGTGAAGGTGTTGATACCGTATTTGGATATCCTGGAGGAGCGATCATGCCGATCTATGATGCATTATATGATTACAATGAAAAATTGACTCATATTCTTGTCCGTCATGAGCAAGGTGGTATCCATGCAGCACAAGGCTTTGCAAGAACCTCTGGCCGTACCGGTGTTGTATTTGCGACATCTGGTCCTGGAGCAACAAATTTAGTAACTGGTTTGGCTGATGCTATGATCGATAGTAATCCTATCGTCTGTATCACTGGACAAGTATTCGCTAGTTTATTGGGTACAGATGCTTTTCAAGAAACAGACGTCATTAATATTACCGCACCTGTCACCAAATGGAGTTACCAAGTGACAGAAGCATCAGAAATTCCTACAGCAATAGCCAAAGCATTTCATATTGCTAGTACGGGTCGTCCTGGTCCCGTATTGATCGATATTACAAAAAATGCTCAAATGGAGTTATTCGATTATTTAGGATATGAAAAGTGTACACACATACGCTCATACCGTCCTTCTCCAATCGTCAGAAAAGAATATGTACAAGAAGCTGCAGCTTTAATCAATAGTGCTCAAAAACCATTTATCTTATTTGGTCAAGGTATCATCCTAGGGAGAGCTGAACAAGAATTTAAAGCTTTCTTAGAAAAGTCAGGAATACCTGCCGCGGCAACCGTAATGGGACTGAGCGCACTAGAAACAGATCATCCACAACATGTTGGAATGCTAGGTATGCATGGCAACTATGCGCCAAATGTGATGACAAATGAATGTGACGTCTTAATCGCTATTGGTATGCGTTTCGATGACCGTGTAACTGGACGTCTTGACAAATATGCGAAACAGGCAAAGGTAGTTCATCTTGATATTGACCCTGCAGAAATTGATAAAAATGTACAAACAACTGTTGCCGTTTGGGGAGATTGTAAAGAAACATTGCCACAACTGACTGAATTGATTGAAAAAAAAGACCATACCGATTGGTTGGCACAATTCAGAACGTTAGAAAAAGAAGAAATTAAAGAAGTCATCCAAAACGAGCTTCATCCAACTGGTGATGTACTAACCATGGGTGAAGTGATCAATTTACTAAACGAATTGACAGAAGGTAATGCGATCATCACCACAGATGTGGGTCAACATCAAATGGTCGCATGCCGCTACTCAAAATTCAAACAATCAAAATCGAATGTCACTTCAGGCGGACTGGGAACAATGGGATTTGGTCTACCTGCAGCTATAGGGGCTTGGTATGGTGCACCTCATCGTGATGTTATTGCGATTATCGGTGATGGAGGTTTCCAAATGACATTACAAGAATTGGGCACGATTATGCAATTTGGTGCTAAAGTAAAAATCTTGATCTTAAACAATCAATTCTTGGGAATGGTACGCCAATGGCAACAGCTTTTCAATGAAAAAAGATACTCATTTGTCAATATTACAAGTCCAGATTTTGTTGCACTAGCAAAATCATACTACATCGATGGCCAAAAAGTATCTGAAAGAGATCAATTGAAAACAGCGTTAAAAACCATGTTGGATCACGATAGCGCATATTTACTAGAGGTAATGGTGGGCAAAGAGAACAATGTATTCCCTATGGTTGCCCAAGGAACTAGTGTTTCAGAAATTAGATTGAAGTAAAAATGGAAAAACAAGAATATACAATTACGATATATACGGAAAATTCTATCGGTATGATCGGTAGAATATCAACCATATTCTCAAGAAGAAAAATCAATATCGAAAGCTTAAACACTTCACCTTCCGAAGTCGAAGGCATTCACCGCTTCACAATCTTAATCGCGGAAGCTGAGGAAGTAGTCCGCAAATTGTGTCGTCAAATTGAAAAACAGGTAGAAGTACTGAAAGCCTATTATAATACGAATGATGAAGTCATCTGGCAAGAACAGGCTTTATATAAAGTCCCAACAGATATCATTACCGAAAAAGTATATGTAGAAAGACTATTGCGTCAATATGGCGCATCTGCAGTTGTAATCCGCAAAGATTACACCGTATTTGAAACTGCTGGACATCGAGAGGAAATTGATAAACTAACAGAAGAGTTGACTAAGTATAACTTAATCGAATTTGTACGCGGTGCACGTATCGCTATCATTAAAGAAAGTGCAGGATTTCATGCTAAGCTAAAAGAATTTGAGCGAAGAGAGCCTTCTGAAGAAGTTGTTGAAAACGAATATCTTGAAAAAGGAGATAATGTGTTTACCATGTAACCACACTTTGGCTTAGCTTCAATCTAGAGTAATGAAATAAATCGATTAAAAAGAGTAAAAAATGACACAACATATATTTGAATTTATCATCAATAGTCGCAAAGCCTTCATCCGCTTGATCGATGATTTAACAATAGACGAATTAAACCAAATACCAGAAGGATTCAATAATAATATCTTTTGGAATTTTGCACATATCGTTGTTTCCACTCAAACTTTGAGCTACGTTCGTACTGGCATCCTAGCAAATGCTTCAACGGTAAAGTACAATGACGATTATAAAAAAGACACAAAACCAACACGCGAGGTGACGCAAGCAGAAGTGGATGAATTTAAATCTTTAGCGCTAACAACGATCGATCAGATTCAAAGCGACTATGCAAAGGGAACTTTCAAATCCATCACACCGTATGCGACCGCAACGTATGGTTCTGAGATGAAAACAATCGAAGAAGTACTAATCGCGACATTATCGCACGATAATTTGCACTGGGGATATGCCCAAGCACAACGCAGAGTAATTAAAAATAATAAATAGAATAATCAACAAACCATCAATAAGAAATTAATAATAACAATGGCAAATTATTTCAACACACTACCACTTAGAGATCAATTACATCAATTAGGTCAAGCAGAGTTTATGAACAATAGTGAGTTCGCAGACGGTGTGGATGCTTTAAAAGGTAAAAAAATCGTAATCGTAGGCTGTGGTGCACAAGGATTAAATCAAGGTCTAAATTTAAGAGATAGCGGTTTAGATGTATCATATACATTGCGTAAAGAAGCTATTGAGCAAAAAAGAGATTCTTGGAAAAATGCTACGGACAACAATTTTAATGTTGGCACTTACGAAGAGTTGATCCCAACAGCAGATTTAGTGATCAACTTAACACCTGATAAACAACATACAGCTGTGATCAACGCCGTAATGCCTCTGATGAAAGAAGGAGCTACATTGTCATATTCTCACGGTTTCAATATTGTTGAAGAAGGCATGCAAATCCGTAAAGATATTACGGTTATCATGGTCGCACCAAAATGCCCAGGATCTGAAGTTCGTGCAGAATATGTACGTGGTTTTGGTGTTCCTACTTTAATTGCTGTTCACCCAGAAAATGATCCTCAAGGAAAGGGATGGGCTGAAGCAAAAGCATATTGCGTAGGTACAGGTGGCCATAGAGCAGGTGTATTGAAATCATCATTTGTTGCTGAAGTAAAATCTGATTTAATGGGTGAGCAAACCATCTTATGTGGTTTACTGCAGACAGGTTCTATTTTGTCTTTCGACAAAATGGTGGAGCAAGGCATTGATGCAGGGTATGCTTCCAAATTAGTTCAATATGGTGTAGAAGTAATCACTGAAGCATTAAAGCACGGTGGTGTAAGTGGCATGATGGATCGTCTAAGCAATCCTGCTAAAATTAAAGCTTTTGAATTATCAGAAGAATTAAAAGATATCATGCGTCCATTATTCCAAAAACACCAAGATGATATTATCTCAGGTGAGTTTAGTAAAACCATGATGGAAGACTGGGCTAATGGTGATGCCAATCTTTTAAAATGGAGAGCTGAAACAGGTGAGACAGCATTTGAAAAAACACCAGCAGGTGATGTCAAAATTGCAGAGCAAGAGTATTTTGACAATTATACATTAATGGTTGCTTTCATCAGAGCTGGTGTTGAATTAGCTTTCGAAACGATGGTAGAAGCTGGCATTAAACCAGAATCTGCGTATTACGAGTCGTTACACGAAACTCCATTAATTGCAAATACAATTGCTCGTAAAAAATTATTCGAGATGAATCGTGTCATTTCAGATACGGCTGAATATGGTTGTTATTTATTTGATCAAGCTTGTAAACCATTATTAGCTGATTTCATGAAAACAGTACAAACTGATTTAGTAGGAAAGAATTACAATACGGGTAAAGACGGCTCCGTAGATAATGCTCAATTAGTGGAGATTAATGAAATTTTACGTAATCATGAAGTAGAAATTGTTGGTCGTAAATTACGTCAAGCAATGACTGCAATGAAAGCTATAAAAACTGTTTAAAATTTCGTAATTTAGACTGCAAAAATTCGGCTGTTTTTAGGAAGTTCCTAAAAACAGCCGAATTAAATTGAAAAAATTAACATTAGAGAAGAAAATGTCAAAAACATTAGTAGAAAAAATTTGGGATGCGCATGTCGTCAAACGTGAAGAAGGATTTCCAGATATTATTTATATAGACACACACCTTATCCATGAGGTAACTTCACCACAAGCATTCGACGGTTTACGAAAAAGAGGCTTACCGGTATTTCGTCCCAACCAAACTGTCGCCACGGCAGATCATAATGTTCCCACTTTAAATCAGCATCTTCCGATTAAAGAAGAATTATCACGTTACCAAGTCGATATGTTGACTAAAAACTGTGCTGAATTTGGAATTAATTTATACGGTCTCGGTCACCCCTATCAAGGCATTGTACACGTTATCGGCCCAGAGCTAGGCATTACCCTTCCCGGTAAAACCATGGTATGTGGAGATAGCCATACCTCTACCCACGGTGCATTTGGTGCTATTGCTTTTGGAATAGGCACTTCTCAAGTGGAACAAGTTTTTGCAACACAATGCTTATT
Source organism: Sphingobacterium sp. MAE (assembly GCF_056711605.1). Classification (NCBI taxonomy): domain Bacteria; kingdom Pseudomonadati; phylum Bacteroidota; class Sphingobacteriia; order Sphingobacteriales; family Sphingobacteriaceae; genus Sphingobacterium; species Sphingobacterium sp. MAE. The sequence continues at coordinate 4,475,085 of NZ_CM160044.1, forward strand.
GCAACAAAAACCCAAAACGATGAAAATCGAAGTAAATGGTGATTTGCAAAAAGGAGTAGGTGCAAAAGATATTATCTTATACATTATTGCAAAAATCTCTGCCGCAGGTGGGACAGGCTATTTCATTGAATATGCTGGCTCTGCGATCCGTTCTTTAAGTATGGAAGCAAGAATGACCATCTGTAACATGAGTATTGAAATGGGAGCTCGAGGTGGATTAATTGCACCTGATCAAACAACATTTGATTATGTAAAAGGACGTGAATTTGCCCCTAAAGGTGAAGAATGGGATCAAGCACTAGCATACTGGAAAACATTATATTCGGATGATGACGCACAATTTGATGCGGTATTAGAATTTGATGCAGCAGATATCGCACCGATGATCACCTATGGTACCAACCCAGGAATGGGAATGGGTATCACCGAACATATTCCTGCTACACAATCGCAACCAGAATCTGAACAACCATCTTATCAAAAAGCACTCAACTACATGGGCTTTACTGATGATGCGCCGATCTTGGGGAAACCTGTAGACTATGTCTTTATTGGAAGCTGTACTAACTCTCGCATCGAAGATTTACGTGAAGTAGCTGCCTTTGTTCAAGGAAAACAAAAAGCAGAACAAGTAGAGGTATGGATCGTCCCAGGCTCTAAGCAAGTAGAAAAACAGGCCATCGAAGAAGGATTAGACAAGATTTTCGAAGCCGCAGGTTTCCAATTACGTGAACCTGGATGTTCAGCTTGTCTAGGAATGAACGAAGATAAAATTCCTGCAGGGAAATACTGTGTTTCAACTTCAAATAGAAATTTTGAAGGACGTCAAGGTCCTAATGCTCGTACCATGCTTGTATCACCTTTAACTGCCGCTGCCGCAGCTGTTACAGGTATTATTACGGATGTACGGGAATTGATATAAATTAAATATGAATAGTACTGTTCTTTAATCACTTCACTTATGTGCCAAATTTGTCAGACCGTAGCAGTCACTGAAAATAAAGTCATCCATAGAGAATCGCAGAGCTCCGCTACCACCTTTAACCAAAGAACTTTGGATCAGGATTATCGTACGTTAAAGTCTGCTTTAAAACCTGGAATGCGTATTTTGGACATTGGATGTGGAACAGGTGCCATCACCAAAGACATCGCTACAATTGTAGGGCCATCTGGTTATGTTATTGGAATTGATAATACTGCCTCATTTATTACCGAAGGAAAAAGTTTATTCAAAAACATACCCAATCTGGAATTGGTGCATTGCGATTTGTTAGATTTTGAAAGTATTGAAAAATTTGATTTAATCGTATCAGCAAGAACCTTCCAGTGGATTTCAACACTAGATAAAGCGATTGATAAATTGAAAACGTTATTAAAGCCCAATGGGCAAGTATCGATTTTAGATTATAATCATGAAGCGATAGATTGGAATCCAAAAATACCAAGAAGCATGCAACATTTTTATCACATGTTTCTCATGTGGCGAAATGATGCTGGTATGAACAATAGAATAGGCTATGATCTGGAGGAAATATTTGAAGAGCATGGATTTGATCAAATAGAAGTGTTCAATGCAGATGAACATTATGAGCGTAGTAATCCATTACATCTAGAGAAACTAAAAATATGGTCAAAGGTGGCCAACTCCAAACAGATGGTAGAAGAGGGATATTTGAGTGATCAGGAACGTTTAGATGCTATTCAAGATTATAGTAATTGGGCTGATCAGGAAGCGGTAAGTATGACCATGAAACTACGAGAAGTGAGGGCAGTTTTAAAATAAAAAACATTAGTATCAATAAATTATTTGGATGAAACCATCATGAGTATATCGAGGCACGCACATAAAGATAAATATGCTTCTCATGATAGCTTAATCACCATTAAGTAACAAACCGAGTTTATTTATACATTTGAAGACAGAGACTCGTAAATAATGAATTGGATGAAACCATCATGAGCTTAAAGCAGCTCACAAACCGAGATAAATACTCGGCTCATGATAGCTTCATCACCATTAAAAAACAAACCGAGTGAAACGAGTTCATTTATACAGTTAAGAACAGACACTCGTAAATAATTATTTGGATGAAAAAATTTGAAACATTAACAACAACGGTAGTTCCTTTACCGATTGAAAATATAGATACCGATCAGATCATTCCAGCTCGCTTTCTAAAAGCGACTACACGTGAAGGATTTGGTGATAACTTATTCCGTGACTGGCGTTACGACAGCAACAATCAACCAAAAACTGATTTTGTGATGAACGATGCTACTTATCAAGGAAAAGTATTAGTCGCAGGTAAAAATTTTGGTTGCGGTTCTAGCCGAGAACATGCCGCTTGGGCTATCCAAGATTATGGATTTGATGCGGTTATCAGTAGTTTTTTTGCCGATATCTTTAAAGGAAATGCGTTGAATAATGGCGTATTGCCTATTCAGGTTACAGATGAGTTCTTAGAAACAATCTTTGATACCGTTTTTAAAAATCCTGCTACCGAAATCATTATTAATCTTGAAAACCAAACGGTTACTTTATCTGAAACAGGAGCTCAACAATCTTTTGAAATCAATCCTTACAAAAAATCATGCCTGATCAATGGTTATGATGATATTGATTTCATCTTAAACAACAAAGCTGCAATCGAAACCTTCGAACAAACAAGATAATGATAGAACCTGTCGTCCATATTGCTAATTTAACTGTTCAATACCAATATCATGTGGTATTGCAAGACTTGAATTGGCAAATTGAACCAGGTCAACACTGGTTAATCGGTGGTAAAAGCGGGACGGGAAAGACCACTTTGGCACAAGCTATTGCGAGGCATGTCTCATATCATGGAATTGTAAATGTCAACTTTGATAACAGCTCACCTCTTCCCCCAGAAGTGTTATATGTCTCCAATTGGTACCAATTCACCAATCTAGAAGGTGATAAAAATTTTTATTATCAGCAACGATACAATAAGCATCAAACCAACGATACGTTAACAGTACAGGCCGAATTTCAACATTTTGGAAAAGAAAAACATTTGCAATTCGATGACGTAAAACCATACCTCGAAACTTTTGGATTTGAAAATGTTCAACATACACAACTCATCGAATTGTCCAGTGGAGAACATAAAAAACTACAGCTGATCAAAGCATTATGGTTGAAGCCACAGGTTTTGATTATTGATCAACCTTATACTGGCCTGGATCGCCAATCGCGACAGGAACTCAATCATGCATTTGACGGCTTAGCACAAGCGGGTGTGACCTTGATCTTAATCAGTAATGATCAAACGCTACCAACATGTATCAATCATTTTGCGGAAATACAACAAGGGCAATTAAAGGAGGTTTCTTCACCAGCAGCATTGTCACGAGAAAAAGAGCGTGCAAGAAAACCACTTCCACATTTTTTACAAAAATCTCCCCGTATAACTTCCCAAACCATGGTAAAAATGTCCAATGTGGATGTTAGATATGGGGAAAAAGAAGTATTAAAAAAGATCAATTGGGAAGTAAAAGCGGGTGAAAAATGGTTGTTACAAGGCCATAATGGATCAGGAAAGTCGACGTTATTAAGTTTAATCAATGGAGATCATCCGCAAGCATATGCCAATGATATCGTTCTGTTCGGTAAGCAAAGAGGCTCTGGAGAAAGTATATGGGACATCAAAGCTCATTTAGGAATTATTTCACCTGAGATGCATTGGTACTTTGATCAGACAGCTAAAGTTTGGCAAAGTGTCGCTTCCGGATTTTTTGATTCTGTTGGATTATTCCGTAACCTCAGCTTTGAAAAACAACAATTATTAGATCAAATATTGGATTTTTTTGATTTAAAAGAAGATAAAAATAAATTATTAAATACCCTACCCTTAGGCAAACAGCGCCTTGCTTTATTAGCAAGGACTGTCATAAAGAATCCAGAATTGTTGATTTTGGATGAACCCTGCCAAGGTCTTGATTACGAACAAACACAACATTTCAATGCCGTAGTAGATGAATTGTGTACCTATGGCAAGACATTAATTTATGTCGGCCATTTTGAAACACAACTCCCGTCATGCCTGGAAAAGAAAATCATATTAGATAAAGGAATGGTTCAGTCCATTGAAGATATTTTACAATACGCATAGCATGAAACCATCCTCAGCACACTACTCCCAACATCATGTAGATTTGCTGATGATCGTTTCATCACAAACATAAAAAACGAGTGATATGAGTTCATGAATACCGTTGAAATCCTACACTCAAAAATAATTAATCTGATGAAAAAAAATATACTCGTTATTCCTGGTGATGGAATAGGACAAGAAGTTACAATTTGGGGTAAAAAAGTTCTTGAGACAATCGGACAAAAATATGGTCATGAATTTAGTTTCGATGAAGCCATCATGGGGCATGTTGCTATTGAAGCAACTGGAAATCCATTGCCTGACGAAACTTTAGAAAAAGCAAAGTCAAGCGATGCCATCTTATTTGGAGCAATAGGGCATGCTAAATATGACAATGATCCCTCAGCAAAAGTTCGTCCGGAGCAAGGATTGTTAAAAATCCGAAAAGAGCTTGGACTTTACGCAAACTTACGTCCAATTTTGTTATTTGATGAACTTTTAGATGCTTCAAGCCTTAAGCCAGAAGTATTAAAAGGAACAGATATATTATTTTTCCGCGAGTTAACCGGTGATGTCTATTTTGGTGAAAAGAATCGTTCTGAAGACAATAATTTCGCTTCAGATTTAATGAATTACAATCGATATGAAGTAGAGCGCATTGCGCACAAGGCTTTTGAAGCTGCCCGTACACGTTCCAAAAAATTATGCTCCGTGGATAAAGCAAATGTCTTGGAAACATCTCGCCTATGGAGAGAAGTTGTTCAAGAGATTGCAAAACAATATCCTGATGTAGAAACAGAACATATGTTCATCGACAATGCTGCCATGCAATTAGTTAAAAATCCAAAGAAATTTGATGTTGTATTGACCGCTAATTTATTTGGAGATATCCTGACAGATGAAGCTTCACAAATCGCAGGCTCTATGGGTATGCTGGCTTCTGCTTCCATCGGTGATGGTACTGGATTCTTTGAACCTATTCATGGGTCAGCACACGATATCGCAGGACAGAATAAAGCCAATCCGTTAGCATCGATCCTATCTGCTGCGTTGATGTTAGATATTAGTTTCGGTTTACAGGCCGAAGCAAAAGAAGTTACCGAAGCCGTTGCTGCAACATTAAAAGCGGGCTGGAGAACAGGCGATATCGCAAATGCAAACACACCTGCAGATAAAATATTAGGCACACAAGAAATGGGTGCACGAGTATTAGAATTTATTAAATAGACTGAACAGAGTTTCTAAAATAAAAACGTAAAGCTATGTTACACGATCCAAATCATCTATACATCTTCGATACAACTCTTCGCGATGGCGAACAAGTACCAGGATGTCAATTAACTACTCCTGAAAAAATCGATATTGCAAAAGATTTGGAGAAACTGGGAGTCGATGTTATTGAAGCTGGTTTCCCAGTTTCTAGCCCTGGAGACTTCCAATCCGTTGTTGAGTTATCAAAAGCGGTAAATGATGTTATCATCTGTGCATTAACACGTGCCAATCAGAATGATATTAAAGTCGCTGCAGAAGCCCTAAAATATGCAAAAAGACCACGTATTCATACAGGTATCGGAGCTTCTGATATGCATATCAAATATAAATTCAACTCCACGCGCGAAGAGATATTAGAACGTGCTGTGGCTGCAGTAAAATATGCAAAATCGCATGTCGAAGATGTAGAATTTTACGCCGAGGACGCAGGTCGTGCAGATTTAGTTTATTTAGCGCAGATGGTTGAAGCAGTGATTGCTGCAGGTGCTACTGTAGTCAATATTCCAGATACAAACGGATATTGTTTACCAGACCAATATGGTGCAAAAATCAAGTTTTTAAAAGAAAATGTTAAAAACATTGATCAAGCTATTATTTCTGCACATTGTCACAATGACTTAGGATTAGCAACCGCTAACTCTATTGCGGCAATCCAAAATGGTGCCCGTCAGGTGGAGTGTACCATCAATGGTATCGGTGAACGAGCAGGAAATACTTCATTGGAAGAAGTGGCAATGATTCTAAAAGTACATAATCAATCTTTCGGTAATTTAACCTCAAATATTGATAGTAAGATGTTCACTTATCTATCACGTAAAGTGAGTGAAATGATGAATATGCCCGTTCAGCCAAACAAAGCAATTGTTGGACGAAATGCATTCGCACATAGTTCTGGAATCCATCAAGATGGATTTCTAAAACACCGTGAGACTTATGAAATTATTCGTCCAGAAGATGTAGGATTAGAAGAAGCAGGTATTATCTTAACCGCTCGCTCTGGTCGCCATGCTTTAAAACATCACTTGGAACGCCTAGGCTATACCTTAGAGAAAGAAGCCCTCTCACAAACATATGAGCGCTTTCTAATTCTTGCAGATGCAAAAAAAGATATTTGCGACGATGATCTCAGAAGTTTATTCGCAGAAAGCGTTTAATAAAACAAAAACTTATTAAAGCGTCATTTTGACAAAGAATAACTTTACAAGTAAAAAGTCAAAAAACTTAATTACTTTTATTCTAAGTCGAAATGGCGTTTTTTTATAACAAACAATCACCTAATCATAATAAAACAAAATGAGTTTAGATTTTTCTAATTTACAAATCGACTCAGAAAGCACTTACCACCGTATCAAAGATGTCGTCAATCGCACTGCTTTGCAATACAATACTTATCTTTCTGAGAAATATGGCGCAGATGTCTATCTGAAAAGAGAAGATTTACAAATCGTCAGATCATACAAATTAAGAGGTGCTTATAACAAAATTATTTCCCTAAGTGAAGAGCAGCAACAACGAGGTGTCGTATGTGCCAGTGCTGGCAATCATGCACAGGGAGTAGCTTTTTCTTGCAAAAAGCTCGATATCAAAGGCGTTATCTTTATGCCTGGACCAACACCAAAACAAAAAATAACACAAACAGAAATGTGGGGAAATGGTAATATTGAAATTATATTGACCGGAGACACATTTGATGATTGTCAGAAAGCTGCCCGCATTTATACCGAAGAAAATAACATGACTTTTATCCCTCCTTTTGATGATCCCAAGATTATTGAAGGACAGGGAACAGTAGCCGTAGAAATCTTACAAGACTTGCCAGATGTTGATGCTGTTTTTATTCCGATTGGTGGCGGTGGCCTTTCTGCAGGTACGAGCTACTATTTGAAGAACAAAAATCAAAATATCAAATGCTACGGTGTAGAGCCACAAGGAGCCGCTTCCATGCAAGCTGCATTTACAGTCGGAAAACCCGTAGAACTAGAAAAGATTAATAAATTTGTTGATGGTGCTGCTGTACAAAAAGTTGGCGAACTGACATTCGAGATCAGCCGTCAGTATTTAGATGATATTCGATCCATACCTGAAGGAAAAATATGTACATGCATATTAGAACTTTACAATAAAGATGCAATCGTTGTGGAGCCTGCAGGTGCCCTATCCGTGGCAGCCTTAGAATTCCATAAAGAAGAGATTAAAGGAAAAAAAGTAGTATGTATCATTTCAGGTGGAAACAATGATATCAACCGTATGAGTGAAATTCAAGAATTATCACTCCTTTATGAAGGATACAAACATTACTTTATTGTACGTTTCCCGAACCGTCCAGGGGCTTTAAAACTATTCGTATCCGAAGTACTAAGTCCAAAAGATGACATCACCCGATTTGAATTTATCAAAAAAACGGAACGCGAACGTGGGCCAGCTTTGATCGGTATTGAATTGAATAATCCGGCAGATTATCAATCTTTGTTACAAAGAATGACGGACAATAAATTTGAATATATTGAATTAAATAAAGATCAAACATTATTTGAATATTTAGTATAAGAGCTTCAAATGCAAAATCTAAAAAAGGGAAATATGAAATAAAAGCATATTTCCCTTTTTGCATTATCCACATCCAATACCTATTTTAAACCTTATCGATCTAATTTTAATCATAATTAACAAACAAGTTTACTTGCATACACTTATTTTTTACATTTTCTAAGAATGTGACAAATCACATGATGATCACTACTTTTGATCAATAAAGATCTCGGAACGAATAGCATATCCAAAAACAAATTGAGAATAGAACAGCCTATTAATAAGATAAATATATTTTTTTTACATATATTTAAACTAAAAAATATTATGAAAACAACAGCTATTCTATTCATGTTAAGCATCATCTGCACCACGGTATTTGGACAGACAGACAAAAGCAAAAGAGCAAGCCCTCCTGATAGTGTTAAAGTCACTACAAATGATGGGGTAACAATTGATATACACTATAGCCGCCCTTCTTTAAAAGGACGACAAATTGGAGTTGACATCGTTAAAATAGGAGAAGTATGGCGTACCGGAGCAAATGAAGCAACCACAGTAGCTTTTGATCACGACGTCCTTGTCGAAGGTGAAAAGTTGCCGAAAGGAAAATATAGTTTATATACGATTCCAGGAGAACAGGAAACCATTGTGATTTTCAATAAAACATGGGATCAATGGGGTACAAAATATGATAAAAATCAAGACGCCCTGCGCGTTAATGTATCCAGTGAAACTAATAATCTAACACAAGAACAATTTAAAATTGATGTTGATAAATCGGGTAAAATAGGTCTTTTATGGGGCGATTATGTACTTCCTATACAAGTCAAATCTGCGCTTTAACTGACCAAAAGAATTGATAGCAAAGGATAAACAAAACCAATTAAATTTGGCACTGGATTTTTGAAAAATTGATACAAGTATTTGCATCATCAAAATAGTCGCCATCATAATGAGAAGTCGAGCATATGCCGATAAACTTCATTGATCATGTGGAGGAGAAATCTAAAAAGGCCAGATGAATGTACAACATCTGGCCTCTTCCTTTAATTTTTAAAATTCTTAATTCTTCAAGTATTTTTCAAGAAACTGATCCTGCTCCCATAATAAATGAAAAATATTCTCCTTAGCCACATATCCATGTGCCTCTCGAGGAAGAATAACCATCCGCACAGGAGCCCCAAGATTTTTCAATGCCTGAAAATAACGTTCAGTTTGTAAGGTAAATGTCCCCGGATTATTATCTGCTCCCCCATGTACAAGCAATAAAGGTGTTTTCATTTTATCGGCGCTCACAAATGGAGACATGGTCATATACAATTGGGGATCGTCCCAGAAATTACGTTGTTCACTTTGAAATCCAAAAGGCGTCAATGTACGGTTGTAAGCACCAGAGCGCGCTATTCCGGCTGCAAATAAATTTGAATTAGATAAAAGATGTGCCGTCATAAAAGCTCCATAAGAATGGCCTCCCACAGCAACTTTCTTACGGTCAATATAGCCCAAGTTATCCACAGCATCGATCGCAGCAGCACCATTAGCGACTAATTGTTCGATAAAAGTATCATTTGGTTCTTGTGTTCCCTCTCCAACGATTGGGAATGCCGCATTATCCAATACAGCGTAACCTTTAGATACCCAGTAAATGAAAGATCCATAGCTAGGATAAGTAAATTCTTTTGGATTTGCCGTAGTCTGTCCTGCAGTATTTTTATCCTTATATTCTCTTGGATAAGCCCAAATTAATAAAGGAAGTTTCTTTTTATTTTTGAAATCATAACCAGCAGGTAGATACAATGTTCCCGAAAGATCAACACCATCCTTACGCTTGTAATTCAAAATCTCCTTATGCACTTTTTCTAAACTTTTAAATGGATTTTCCAAATGAGTCAGTGCTTTTTGCTTCCCTGATTTCATATTTTTTGTAAAATAGTTCGGAAAGACAGAAGCTGATTGCAAAGAAATCAACATGTCCCCTGTTTTGGGATCAATAAGTTGTACGATGCGTTCTTGAAGATCCGAGTTTTTAGCTATATAAAGACGTTTCTTTTTTAACGTTTTGAGATCCAATTCATCAATAAAAGGAAACTCACCTTCTTTGGTGAAACCTTTTCCAACCAACAAGGTTTTTCCATTTTGAATGTACATCGGATAAGTTCCAAAGTTATTACGATCTCTAAAGACATCTCCTGGATCATTATACACATCTTGGCTATTACGATCATTGACCAATCTCGAATTTCCAGAAGTAGGATCAACCAAAAACGTTTTCACATTACGTGTATCGTACCATTGTGAGTTGACCAAAGCATACTGATCATTACCCCAAGTAACACCAGCAAATCGATCTTTAGTTTTTGTGATGAGCTTTGGCTGACCTGTAAAAGGAAAGTCCAATGTATATAGCGCATCGCGGTACTCCACCTGTTTACTTGGATTTCCTTCATCTAGCGCTTCAACAAAAGCCAAAGTTGCAGGCTTATCATCTCTCCAATGCAGATTGCGTCTACCCGTACGTGTCGCGGAAAATCCTTTAGGCATTACTTCAATCAAAGGAACATCACTGACCTGCGTGATTAATTTTCCTGCTAGATCGTAAATAGCTGTCTCCTGTGGAAATCTAGAATAGGGAACAATATAAGAATAGGGCTTCTTAATTGTAGTAACCATGATATATTCACCATTTGGAGAAAATGAAGTTCCTGCAAAAATAGATTTTTCCCTAAACATTTCTATTCCACCCTTTAGATCTACGATCTTTAACTCAGATTGTACCAATGTTTCAAAATTTGCTTCATCTTGTGGGTTTTTCAACAAATCTTGATAAGTTCTCAATTGCGAAACCTGGCCATCACTTGTCGAAACAATTGGTCCTGCCGGTAGATCCTTAGTTTGATCAATTAACTTGGATCTATTAGCCGGCAATGTTGAAATTAAAAGACGATCCGAATTTCTGAACCACTTAAATGGCGCATCCATAGTAGCATTTAATACATATGATGTTAATTGTGTGACCTGCATCGTGGTTAAATCCAATACAAATAATGCAGTACCTGTAGCATCTGTCTGGGTAAACGCCAATTTCTTATTATCTGGAGAAAAAGTTACATTTGACAATGCTGGATTTTCAGGCATTCCTTTAAAATCTGTAAACTCTTTATCATCAGCAATTTTCTTTAATGATATTTTATTAAAGAAATTTTCTGCACTTAAAACATTTGTGACTGGATTAATCCGAAGACCAGCTAATTTCATCTCTTCCTGCCCCAGTTCTGTCAGTGATTTATACGTAGGACGATACATAAACAAAATCCAATTACGATCACTTGATATACGCATTTGAGGAGGACGAATAAAATCAGCTAAAGCTAAAATTTCAGAAGAAGGTTGCTGGAAGGTAATATTCTCTTGTGCAGAGGCTTCCAGAGATAACAAAAATAATAAACCGTAAAATAATTTTTTCATATATATTGTAATATAATAAGCTGTCAAAATATAGTAAAAAATTAAATAAAAGCTAGAAGATGTAGTCACTTTATGACACTAATATTAGACAGAAAAAACATTCTTAAAATACATATATTTTAGAGGTTCTAAAGTTATCAACATTAATTTAATACTGATAACCAATCGAATACAAATATTGCGCATGCGCAAAGGCATATATCGCTCACTTTTTTCCACCAATGTGGAAAAGTCAAATTACAGCTTCGAATTAAATTTATGATATTTGTTAGAGTTGAGAAATTAGGCTTCTCAAACTTGTTAAAATCATTCAACTCAACTCGCCTTCTTTTAGGAAGCGCGATTTTAAATTTAAGTAAAAATCATGGCAAGAATCATCAAATTCGAGAAAAACGATTGTGCACCTTGTGCTCAAGTATCTGCATATCTAGATCAAAAAGGTATCAAATATGAGTCTATCAACCCATTTGATCAACCTGATTTAGCTGCAAAATTTAAAGTACGCACTGTTCCGACCGTTATCGTTTTGGAAAATGACGAAATTCAACACCGAATTATCGGTTTCAAGCCTGAAGAATTAGGAGCAATCGCATTATAATAATAATCTGGTATCAAATTTTTATAATCCATGATACATATTTATTACGATAGCAAAACAGGAAATGTACAACGTTTTATGGATAAGGTCACGCAAATCACAGGCTGGCAAGGACATAAAATAACCGCAGATCTTGTTGCTGAAGAATCGGGGCATCTCGTGACTTTTACAACTAATTTCGGACAAGTACCCGAAGCGACCTCAGTTTTTATGAAAGCAAATGCTTCAAAAATCTATTCGGTCACTTCGAGTGGTAACCGCAATTGGGGGCAAAACTTCGGATTAGCAGCTGACAAAATTTCAGCGGATTTTGACATCCCATTGGCTTTCAAATTTGAATTGTCTGGTACAATGGAGGATATTAACCAATTTATTGACATCATAAAGAACAACTGCGATGGTAGCAAACGAGGTAGCAAAAAACTGGATATTGCTTAACAACGAAATCATGATCAAACATGAGGACGAGTTTAGCTTACATAAAGATAAAGAGGCAGTTCGTGCCTATTTTTTAGAGTATGTAAATAAGAATACCGTATTCTTTTATACACTAAAAGAAAAAATCGATTATTTAATTGAACAAAATTACTATATCAATTTCTACGAATGGTTTACATACGAAGAAATGGAAACCGTTTATAATTTTGTTTTTGCAAAAAAATTCCGCTTTGCATCCTTTATGGCTGCATTTAAATTTTTCCAGAGCTATGCGTTAAGAGACGACTCAGGTGAGAAATTTTTGGAACGCTATGAAGACCGCGTAGTAGCAGTAGCTTTATTTTTAGCACGTCAAGAAGGTGTGGAAAAAGCGATTGCTTATGCCGAATTATTTATCAATCAAGAATATCAACCAGCAACACCAACATTCTTAAATGCAGGTAAAAAACGTTCTGGTGAATTGGTATCTTGTTTCTTAGATGAGATTGGAGACAATTTGAATGGCATTGGTTATGCTGTTGATTCAGCAATGAAGCTATCTTCTATAGGAGGAGGTGTTTCATTCAATATTTCAAAAATTCGTGCTCGAGGTGAAGCTATCAAAGGAGTGGAAGGTCGTGCTGGAGGTGTTCTTCCCATCATGAAAATCATGGAAGATACGTTTTCATACGCCAACCAATTGGGTCAACGCCCTGGTGCTGGTGCGGTATATTTGAATATATTCCATGCCGACGTTGAAGAGTTTCTAGACTGTAAAAAAATCAACGTTGATGAGAAAGTGCGTATAAAATCACTTTCTATCGGTATCATTATTCCTGATAAATTCATGGAATTAGCGGAAAAAGATGAAGCTTGTTATTTAATCTATCCACATACTGTGATGCTAGAATATGGTATACCATTGGACGAGATGGATATGGACCAGATGTACGAAGAGCTGATCACGAATCCAAATATCAAAAAGAAAAAAATAAACGCACGTCACCTTTTGGTAAAAGTGGCTCAAACACAAAAAGAGTCAGGTTACCCATATATTTTCTATAAAGAAAACACCAACCGTGTTCATGCATTGAATGGTATTGGTAAAGTAAAATTCTCTAACTTATGTACCGAAATCATGCAGGTATCAGAAGTTTCAGAAATCAATATTTATGGAGAAGAAGATCAAATCAAATACGGTATCTCCTGTAACTTAGGTTCATTGAATATTGCAACCGTAATGGACAATAAACGCGTGAAAGAATCTGTTAAATTGGCGATGCGTGCATTGACAATGGTATCTGATGTTACCGATATCAAAATGGTTCCATCCATCGCTAAAGCAAACAAAGAACTTCACTCAGTCGGGCTTGGTGCGATGAACCTACATGGTTACTTAGCTAAAAGCTTTATCATGTACGAATCGGAAGAAGCATTAGATTTTGCCAACGCATTTTTTATGATGATGAACTTCTACTCTTTGGAGGCATCTATGGAAATCGCACGTGACCGCAAAAGAACATTTGTAGGATTTGAAAAATCAGCTTATGCAGATGGATCATATTTCAACATGTATACAGAACGCGATTATTTACCAAAAACAGATAAGGTTAAAGAATTATTTGAAGGGGTACATATTCCAACAATTGAAGATTGGGAAAAATTGAAAGCAGAAGTTCAAGAGCATGGTATATATCACGCTTATCGATTGGCTATTGCACCGAACCAATCCACCTCTTATATCATGAATGCAACGGCATCAGTAATGCCAATTGTAGATATCATCGAAGTTCGTGAGTATGGAGATAGTACAACATATTATCCAATGCCTTATTTGACAAATGATAATTACTTCTACTTCAAATCAGCATACGACATGGATCAATTCAAGGTGCTTAAATTAGTATCCGTTATCCAACGCCACATAGATCAAGGGGTAAGTACAATTTTGCACACCAATTCGAAGGATAATACACGTGACCTATCTAGATATTATATTTATGCACATAAATTAGGCCTTAAGTCATTGTATTATACACGTACACGTAAATCATCTATTGAAGATTGTGTTTCTTGTTCTGCATAATTCTTCATTCAAAGATAAAACCCATAAGCTATTCAAAAGCTAATAAAACTTTTGAATAGCTTTATTAACAGATACATTCAATAATTCTCGCTGTAAAAATAATGAGTAAACAATATACTGCTGTAAACTGGAATACGCCAGATAATGATTATGCCTTGATGTTTTGGGAGCAAAATATTAGACAATTCTGGATTGATACCGAATATATCCCTTCAAAAGATATCGATAGTTGGAAAGGATTAAGCTGGGAAATGAAAGAATGCTATAAAAAAGCATTGGGCGGATTGACTTTGTTAGATACATTACAAAGCCATACAGGTATGCCAAAAATCATTGACCACACAGAGTCTTTACAAAATAAGGCTGTATTATCCTATATGTGTATGATGGAGGCTATTCACGCAAAATCGTATTCAACTATTTTTACAACAGTATCTACGACAAACGAAATCAATGATATTTTCGGTTGGGTAGAACAAAATAAATTTTTGCAATTCAAAGCCTCTACCATTGATTCTTACTATCGCGTATTAGATAAGGAAAATCCAACAAACGAAGAATTATTTATGACCTTAGCTGCATCTGTGCTTCTAGAGTCATTTTTATTCTATTCAGGATTCTTCTTGCCTTTATGGTTATGTGGACAAGGACAAATGGTGGCATCTGCAGACATCATCAAAAAGATCATTGCTGACGAGTCTATCCACGGTGTTTTTGTTGGATTAATGGCACAAGAAGTCTTCAAAAAAATAAAAAATCAGGAAGAGGTAAAACAAAAATTTATTACTTTGCTGAACCAGTTGTATGACAACGAAATGAAATATACAGAAGAAATCTATACAGAAGTTGGTTTAACAGCAGAAGTAAAAGAGTATGTACGTTACAACGGAAATAAGGCATTAATGAATCTTGGATTTGATCCAATTTTTGAAGTAAAACAAGTAAATCCAATTGTTTTAAACGGCTTAAACACCGAAACAACACAACATGACTTCTTCTCTAAAAAATCAACTAACTACGAAAAGTCAATGGAAATCGTACATCTTAAAGATGATGATTTTAAAATGGATGCTACAGTAAACGTATAAGGATATATTTAATCCGATATAGATTCCCTTTACTGAATAAGTAAAGGGAATTTTTATTTTAAACGAATCCATGATCTGATCGATTTGCAGAGTTAAATAATCAGATTCATGAATACATCCAATATTCATATGATAAATCGCCATAACGAATAACGAATATCTTGTTTTACTCCAAAACAGTAAAAGACAAACATATCAACTTGAAATACAAACTTTCACACTCGTTATCAATAATTGAAGAAACAGAGCAAAAACTATAAAACGTAAAACCTCTATTACACAAACGTTTGTCTGAAATCGAAGCAATACAGAGGAAGCTCTTTTGAACTATATTTGGTGTTACCAACAAACCAATTCGACTAAGATGAATAAATTATTTACATTTTTATTATTATCTGCTATCAGTATACAATCCTATGCACAGCAGGACTATAGCCACCTATTTGCAAAAAACGATTACAGTCAAATAAAAAAGAATGTCAACGATGAAGATATTGCGCGTATCAGCAACCCAACTTTGCAGAGAGCCGCAAGACAATTAAAAGATGGATCCTATCCTCTTCAAAAACGTTTACGTGCCTATACAAACTACCTCTCTCCCATCATCTTGAGCAAACAGCTCAAAACAAGTCCATACTCTCAATATGAAAACCCAACAGGTATCTATTTCTCTGCAGGAGATGAAGCAATTGTATGGGTCGGAAAGACCAATGGAGCAACACTTGCTCTTCGTGTAACGAATTGGGATGATAAAAATTTTGAACAAAAAGATTACCAGCTCAAAGAAGGATATAATGCTTTCAAAATTGAAAATAAAGGAAATGCATACATTCAATATTTTTCAGAAGACAAAGTTTCGTCAAAAAAGATCAATATCCACATACTCGGTGGGAAAGTGAATGATGTATTTGAACGAGGTAAGCATACCAATAAAGATTGGGATGATATGCTGGCAAATGCCTCGGGTCCAATTTTAGACATTGTTGGAAAACAAGTACAACTGGCATATTCGGTCAAATCATTACAGCAAAATGCACCTCACCAAGGCGTAGAACTGATCCAGCTATATGATTCTATTATCGGTATTCAACACCAAATTATGGGATTAGCGCAAACTAAAAGAGTTCCTAAGAATAGGATGTTTGGTCGTGTGATCTGGCAAGGGTTTATGCATGCCGATGGTATCGGAGCTGCATTTCACGATAATACCATGAAAGATGTCGCTAACGTCGCTAATCTTAGAAAAAATTCTTGGGGAGTAGCCCATGAATTTGGTCATGTCAATCAAGTACGACCAAATATGAAATGGGTCGGTACAACAGAAGTAACCAACAACATTTATTCGGTATGGACACAATATGTCTACAATAGTCATAGTCCAAAATTAGAAAGAGAGCGCTTAAAAGATTACGATGAACCTAAAATTGGAGGTCGAATCACCTCTTATATGGAATCTGCATTTGTACACCGTCAACCTTGGTTAACACAGGCAGGTCCAGACCGATGGGATCGTCAACGTCCACGTGATTGGGGCGGAGATCACTTCGTAAAATTAGTTCCCCTTTGGCAATTACAATTATACTTTACTGTTGCAGGAAAAGGAAATGTCTGGGAACATAAAAACTTCTACGGCGATATCTATACAAAAGCCATCAATGCTGCAGAAACTCCAGAAAAGCAAGATGCATACTATCAAATTGAATTCATCAAAAATGCATGTGATGCAGCAAAATTAGACCTCACAGATTTCTTTGAACAGTCTGGTATGCTCATACCAATAGATCTGTGGGTAGATGATTATACCTGCGCACAAATGACAATCACCGCTTCAGATATTGCTGAAATAAAACGGTATGCTGCAAAATATTCTAAACCCTCGACACCAGTATTACATTATATCACCGCAAATAGTGCTGACATCTATAAAAACAAATCACCCCTAAGTGGAAACACAGGAGCTGGTTTTGAAAAAAAGGAAGGTAAAATCATTATTCAAAATAATGCGTGGAAAAATGCAGTAGCATTTGAAACATACACAGGCGAAAAATTGGTAAAGGTAGCCTTCGTTGGTGCTGGTTCAAACGATGCGTCCAATACCATTGTACACACTCCAGCAGGCACGACACAGGTCAAAGCTGTCGGATGGGATGGAACAAGGATGAATGTATTATAGTAATTGATAAAAGAGGCTGGTTTTTATATGATCAACAAAAAATCAGCCTCTTTTGCTAGTAATTAAGCTTTGCCAATCGAGCATACATTTCTACAAATGCACATTGATCAAGTAAATCTTTTTTCTCTTTTCGATTCTTAAGCGTCCAATCGGCATAGAACAATCCCTTTTCATCGCGCATATACCGCCACGCATAGTTCAGATTTTTAGCGAATACATTGATGTATTTCGGATTTTGGTCTTGTTCATATAAACTAATGAAACCCCGCATCATCACAGCATGAAACCAAAGGTTACTATTTTTCAGCAGCTTAAAGTCTTGTCCTGTGACATCTTGAAAAAAATAAGAATAACAGGCTTCAGCTATTTTTTGAGCATGAATCAAATAGTGCTTCTCTTTGGTCAATCGATATAATAAAGCGGCAGCTTGCAACATTTGACCTGAATTATACGAATATTTTGCTTTATCCAAATGACCATTTAAGCGCATATTATCCCAATAAAGTCCATCAGTAGGGTCTTCCAGGTTTTCTTTTGTCCAACGGTAAAGCCGTTTTCCTTCTAGAAAATATACACTATCTTTTGTTGCTTCAAAGAGTTTTAGTGCAAATACACTAGCAGGAGCATTGGAACAGGTATTTTTTGATTCCTTTTTTTGCTCGCACCAATAGATTCCTCCTCCTAGCAGGCTATCTTCACCACTTTTTACAAAAGTCCATATCTCCTTAGCTTTTGTAAGATATACATCCTTTTTAGTATACAAATAACTATCAGTGAAATCAATACCCAACCAAATATTATCATCATAAAAACGATCAGAGGCAGCTGCTGTGTTCAAATAAGAAGCATAACCTACTGGTAGACGTTTTTCATCACGATAGACATGAAGACCTATCAACACCTTTTTATCCAGAATTTTTTGATATTCTTTTTTTTGCTTTGGCAACTCCATCAACGCATTCACTGCCGAAAAACTACCCGAAAAAGGCCATAGATAAGCATATTTTTTCTGCTGCGCCGCTTGTTCATTATTGTTTAAATAATCAGCTTTAAAATTTTCATCAAAAGGATATTTCTCCAATAACAACCGATTATCCGAATTTCCAAAAAACTGATAAATCCGCTTCATGGTTTGTGAAGCTGCCAAATCAAATGGCACCTTTTCCTGTGCACACAACGGAATTATACACAATTGAATCATTAAAACTGCACAAAAACTAAATAATTTCATATTTGTGATGAGATCTAAAAAAGGCTATCCCTATTCAGGACAGCCTTTCTATTTTATTTATAGCCTTCGTTTTGCGTTAATTTTTTATTTCTTTGCAATTCTTCTACAGATATTGGCCATAATAAATCCGATTCTTTAAAAATAGCTCCGGAACCATTAGCAGCTCCTATCAATGGTTTAAATTCGATTACACCTGCCTGAGTTGCAGAAATAACTGGAAACATTTTTGTTCTTAAAATATCATCCCACATTTTAAATTCCAATGGAAATTCTCTCAACCGCTCAATCCAACATTCTTTCACAAAGTTATCTACTGATAAACCTTGCAACTCCGCAGTAAATTGAGCAACCGTTTTACCTTCCGTATTAGCACGAGCCCTCACTTGTGCTAAATAACCAGCCGCTTCTGCAGTAACACTACCGCTTTTAGCAATTGCTTCTGCCGCAATCAATAAGGCTTCAGGATAACGATAAAAATTCCAATCCTTTGTTGCTTTACCCGTTCTTAGTAATGCTTCTTCATCAACATAATACCAGATACCAGCCTCACTAGATTCCCAAACCTTACCCGTATTCGGATTTGTATACTTCCAATGGAAGAATTGGTTGGGTTGAATACGAAGATCTTTGGTATCATACACATTTAAAAACTGCTTTGTTGGCCCATATACACGTTCAAAGATTGAATATTTATCAAATACAGATACTGCTGAAGAGCTAAAACCATAAGTAGGCCACCAACTTCCATCTCTAACATCTGCATTATACTCTTGTGCATAAATAACCTCATCCAAATCATCTTCTCGACGTAATTCATTATAAGCACTCAAACCTTCAAGGTTACCATTAGGCGTCATTTTATGCGCCGAATTTACAACAATTTTCGCAGTTGCTGCTGCATCTGCAAATTTACCTTGTTGCAAATAAACATTTGCTAAAGTCATAGCGGCTACATATTTTGTAATACGATGTCCGTTAGTCGCAAATTTTGATGCAGCAAGAACATCAACAGCTGTCTTCAAATCTGATTCGATAAGTTCATAAACTTTAGAAGCATCTGTACGATCTAAATACAGTTCATCTTCCAAAGACTCATTTGGTGTTGTGTAAAACGGAATAGCACCAAATGTTTTCACTAAATAGAAATAATTAAAAGCTCTAAAGAATTTAGCTTCAGCCATTAGTTTATTTGCAGTAGCTTCATCCATCTTTATCTCTGGAATATATTTTAAACCCGCATTAGCAATATTAATAGCTTTATACGAATCCGCCCATATAGAATTCATTGTATTAGAGATCAAACTAGTATTGTTTTGACGAGTCAATTCTCTTGAGAACTGACAAATTCGTTCTTGCCCTTCATAACTATTGGTAAAATATCCTGTTAACATGGTATTTACAGATGCCGTAGGTCCAATATAAGCACTCGATGCATAAGAATACTGTTGTGGTGCACCCATACGATAAAGAGAATTAACTGTATTTAGAGCATGCGCTGGAGTTTTATAATAACTATCCAAAGTTATACCTGATTTTGGATCTTCTTCCAAAAATTTATTACAAGAAGTTGTTAATACCATTCCGGCCAATAACAACATAAATAATTTATTTTTCATTTTGATAAGTTCTACGATTTAAAAAGTTACATTAACACCTAAAGAAAACGTCTTCGCTCTTGGATAAGCAAAAAAGGTCATGTTTTGTCCAAATTGACTAGTCCCTTGAGAAGTACTTTCTGGATCATAACCTTTAAACTCTTTCGCTGTAAACAAAAATGGATTGTTGGCATTTGCATAAATTCTTAATCTAGACATTCCTGCTCTCTTCAATATTTCTGGATTAAATGTATATCCCAATTGAATTAAATTGACTCTTAAATAAGATCCATCAGCGATCCAAGAATCATCTACATTGGTCTCTTGTCCTCTATGACCACCATTTGTCAAATAAATTGCTTGTTGCATGGTGTTGGGATTTGTACCGTTATAAGCATCTGTTAAAATCTCTTTTAAACCATTGGTAATACCAAAACGGTCATAAGTAGAGTGATAAAATTGTTGCATCACTTCTACTCCTTTAACAAATTGAAGATCTAAAGTGAAATCAAAGTTTTTGTAACTTAAATTATTGATAAAACTACCTGTCCAATCTGGTAACCCTTTTCCAATAATTTCTTTTTCAGTTGTACGTTTAGCACGGCCAATATCTTCTGATTTTGCATTACCTGCATCTACATCAGCTTGTGTAAAAACACCTAATCTTCTGTAACCGTAAAAACTGTTGAGATTTTCTCCTACACGGATGATACTATTAGCTCCACCAACCCAATTATTCATTAAAATATCGGCATTGTTCTCTCCCAATTGTACAACCTTATTTTTATTGTAATTTAAATTTAAAGAAGATTTCCAATTAAAATTCTCACTATTCACAAGAGTACCTGTGATCATCATATCAAGCCCTTGATTCTTGACTGCTCCAATATTTTTCATTACTGTACTGAAACCAGTAGATGTAGGTAGCGGTGCATCCAATAATAGATCTGTGGTCTTTTTATGATAATAAGAAACATCAAAATTCAACCGATTTTGAAATAAACCCAACTCAACTCCGAAATCAAACTGAGCTGTTCTCTCCCATTTTAAATCAGGATTTGAAATGGAACCTACATAAGAATAAGGTGCACGAACATTGTTTAATAAGATTGTTCCTGCAGTAACATTGGCTAATGATTTATAGGGATCAATTTCAGAATTCCCTGTTAAACCAAAACTGGTATGTAATTTCAAATTGCTAACAGTTTCATTACCTTTCAGAAAATCTTCGTTAGAAACATTCCATGCTAAACCAGCTGATGGGAAAAAAGCATATTTATTGTTTTTTCCAAATTTGGAAGAACCATCATAACGACCTGTAACAGTTGCTGAATATCGATTATCGTAAGAATAAGCTGCACGGACAAAATAAGAATTCATTGCCCATTTATTCCAATTTGATCCTGGTGCAGATGGAATTGTACCAATTCCCATATTATAATATTCATAAAAATCGTCTTGAAAACCTTCTGTTCTTGAGTTATCAAAATCATAGGTACGAGCTTGCCACGACAAACCAGCCATTGCATTAATCCGGTGCTTATCAAACTGCTTATTATACGTTAAATACGTTTCCTCTTGCCAGTATAATGTATTGGTATGGTTAATTTCAGCCCAACCATTTGGAGCAGAGATATTATTTAATAAAACA
The DNA here is from genome assembly GCF_056711605.1 of Sphingobacterium sp. MAE. NCBI lineage: Bacteria > Pseudomonadati > Bacteroidota > Sphingobacteriia > Sphingobacteriales > Sphingobacteriaceae > Sphingobacterium > Sphingobacterium sp. MAE. The sequence goes on from NZ_CM160044.1 coordinate 4,497,311, forward strand.
GAAGAATATCCTCTATATGTTTTTTGATGATTATCAATACCTAATTGTGTTTTTAAATCTAATCCATCAGCAAGATGAAAGGTCAAACCAGCATTTCCAAAAATCTGGGTATTATAGCGCATACGCTTTTGTAAATCCAAAATAGCAACCGGATTTGACATACCCTCAAAACCCAATTTATCCGATACAGTAGATGAAGACGACATCGTATAATCACCATTTTGGTTACGAACTGGATACCATGGCAACATTTCAATCATTGTTCGTCTTGCATCTTGCCCTCCCCCATCTTCAGGCGTATAACGTCCCCAAGTATGATTTACAGTTAAATTGACAGATGTCGATAACCAAGATGTGGGTTTTGAATCATATGCTAATTTTCCATTTACACGCTTATTCCAAGTGTTATTCATGATCCCCTGCTGATCGGTATAATTTAAAAAAGCTCCGATCGATGATTTCTCATCTCCCTGTTGGATATTCAATTGATGGTTATGTGAAATTGCTGTTCGAGTTGCTTCTTTTTGCCAATCCGTATCATAAAGTGGATTACCACTAGCATCAAAATAGTTCGGGTCATTAAACCAGTCCTTTTTATCAAGTGACCATGGCTTCCAATCTTTATTATTTTTTAAAAGGTAATCTGCTGCATATTTATTTTCATTTTCCAAGCCAATCATAAAGGCATCAACCCACTCTTGCGCATTTAAAAGATCCATATGGCGTTGAGCAGAGCTGATACCGACTGATCCTTGATAGCTGATGGTTTTTCGACCATCTTTACTTCCTCTCTTAGTTGTTACCATGATCACTCCATTTGCACCTCGAGCGCCATAAATTGCAGCAGAAGAAGCATCTTTCAATACCTCAATACTTTCAATATCATTCGGATTCAACAATTGAAAATCTTCCATGACAACTCCATCGACAACATATAATGGACTTGAAGAAGAATTAATCGTACCAACACCACGAATAATAACACGATTACCATAAGCTCCAGGCTGGCTGGAATTGGAAAAGATGTTAACCCCAGATGCTTTACCTCTTAGGTTGTCCAATGGACTAAAATTCTGATCTTTGATCATGTCTGCACCTTTCACCATAGCTATAGATCCGGTCACATCAGACTTACGCATCGTACCATAACCGACTACAACGACCTCATCCAATTGATCTGCAGTTGATTCGAGACGAATCGTTAAACCGGTGGTACTTGTCACTTTTGTTTCTGAGGTCTTATACCCTACAGACGATACAACGAGTACATCTCCGACTTTAGCATTGATACTGAAACTACCATCTTGTCCTGTCTGAGTTCCTCCAGGAGATCCTTTTACCGAGATAGTCACACCTGGTACTGGATTGCCTGTACCATCCAATACCTTTCCACTTACTTGACCTTGTTTAGCAACAAGGTTTTTTGCTTCTGATACTTCCACGTATCCTAACGAAGTAACTGACGATGCATAGACATGTTGCATAGATCCAGCAATAACAGCTAATGAAAAAAACAATTTTGATTTTTTCTTTAACTGCAATAATGTTCTTGCGTCAAATTTGTTCATAATTTTTAAAATGATTTAGATTTGTTTAATCGTTTTAGCCATTTTTAGGAAAAAAAATGAATCCATAAGTTTCCCTCAAAATGTTAACACATGTTTATTTGTTGGTTATAATCTATTAAAAAAGCATATTTTATGCCTTAAGAAAAGTTTTGGTCATAGTTGATTTTAATATCATAATTTGTTTAATCGTTTTAGCTTATTAGAAAAATAAAGATTGTAATAGAATTCCCTTTCAAAGACACTATAACAATTTTTTTAATTCAGTATGGTTATTATTTTTTAACTCGATTTATATTTCAAGAGAGAACTTCCATTATAATTGGTCATGATATCATAATTTCTTCTTCAAGCTTTAGTCTATAAATTGCACAATAATCTTAAATACACCGCATCACCAGTGCTGTTTCAAGGATTTTCTAGACTATTGTAACTTGATTAAATCAGATAATCATTAATCAAGATTGGTTTAAATTAGCATTTTAATTTTAAAGATTAAGCTTTTTTCTAAAAAAAGCTTAATCTTTAATAAATCTTACAAATTTCCTTTTTTCATTTCTGCTATCGCATAATCCACTGCACGAGCAGAAAAAGCCATATAAGTTAGAGAAGGATTTTGAGTAGAAGTTGATGTCATTGCTGCACCATCTGTAACAAAAACATTGGGTACCGAATGCATTTGATTCCACTTATTTAGTATAGACGTTTTTGGGTCCAAGCCCATACGCGCTCCCCCCATTTCATGAATGTCCAGGCCTGGAGCCTGACTACCATCATCACGTCGAATATTGGTAAATCCGGCAGTCTTAAACATATCCTCCATCGTATCGAGATAATCTTTCTTCATCTTTGCATCATTATCATCGTAATCGACAGCAATATGAAGTAAAGGAACTCCCCAATCATCTGTTTTCTTAGTATCCAATGTTACTTGGCCAGATTCTTTTGGAATCGTTTCTCCCATCATATGGGAACCGACTTGCCAATTGCCTAATTTCGGATTTAATAAATTATTTTTCAAGGATTCCCCAGCACCTGAGCGATCAGCAGAGGTACCACGATAAGCACCAAAACCTGCCGCATATCCACGAAGAAAGTTCGTTTCTTGTTTATGTAAATTTCTAAATCGAGGAATATATCCCCCACCCGCTGGGTTTCTTCCTTCAGTAGTATAATCTTGCAGTCCTTCATACTCTGCATAAATCCGGGCACTATAGTTATGAAAAGCAACATATTTTCCCAGTACACCCGAGTCGTTACCTAGACCATTAGGAAAACGATTGGATTTCGAATTCAACAAAATTAAATTTGTATTGATTGCTGCTGCATTGACAAAGATAATACGCGCATAAAAATCGATTTCCTCCTTGGTATTGGTGTCGATCACGCGAACACCTACAGCTTTACCTTTTTGTTCATCATATAAAATAGAATGAACTACAGAAAAAGGACGGAGAGTCATATTTCCTGTTTTTGCAGCCCAAGGCAACGTTACGGCATTGGAGCTAAAGTAACCTCCAAATGGACAACCTCGTTGACATAAAGTACGATTTTGACATTGTACACGTCCTTGATCAAAATGAATTTGATTCGGTTTGGAAAGGTGTGCACAGCGTGCTGAAATTACTTTCCGCTCTGGATATTGAGAGGATACCGATTGCTTGAAATATTTTTCTACCATATTAAGCGGATATCCTGGTAAAAATTCACCGTCAGGCAATTCGGGCAGACCATCCTTATCGCCAGCAATCCCTGCAAATTTTTCAACATAATCATACCATGGTTTTAAATCGGCATAACGAATAGGCCAGTCCACAGCAAAACCGTCACGAGCTGGACCTTCAAAGTCAAAGTCAGACCAACGTTGTGTCTGTCTCGCCCATAAAAGCGACTTGCCCCCTACTTGATATCCGCGAATCCAATCAAAAGGTTTATCTTGTACATAAGGATGCTCTTTATCTTTGACAAAAAAATGAGCCGCATCTTCGTGAAAGGCATAACATTTACTAACGATTGGATTTTCCTGTTTTATGGCATAAGGCATCTCATTGCGATGTTCAAATTCCCAAGGATTCATATTGGTGGTTGGATAATCTTTAATGTGCTTCACATCCCGACCTCGCTCTAAAACCAAAGTCTTCAACCCCTTTTCGCACAATTCCTTAGCAGACCATCCACCACTGATCCCCGAACCGATCACAATTGCATCGTAAGTTCTATTCTTTTGACTATCTATATTAATATTTGCCATTTTATGCTTTTAATTTTACTGCAGGCTCATAAGGACCAGGAATCAATTTATAAATCAATTTATTCTTCATTACATATTCAGAATTTAGATAACCTTGAATAGTGCGGTTCTTGAATATCTTGAAAAAAGTAGCTTCATCTCCCTCTTTTTCTTTCTCCAAAGCCGTTAAGGAGCTTAAAGTTTGATCCAGCGTACTCGAGTCCAATCGCTCTTTCATTATAGCTAGCCCCTTCAAAAAATGCTGTTGATTTTCAGGACTTTCGCAATCATCGACCATCTTCATCACAAATAAATGCAAATTTAGTTCTAATCCTCCTGGAGAGTCTGTTTTAGGAATAACAATTTCAGCAAGCTTTGCCAAAAAATCTTCATCTGAAGCTGATAACTTAATATTTTGGAGCACAATTGATGCTCCCCCTTGTTCACGAAGACAAGAAGGCAATATGGCGATTCCTCCTGCGATAATAAATAACTGCTTAACAAGGGTTCTTCGATTCATCATAATAAGGTATTCTTACTGCTGTAATATTAAAGATAATATTAAAAATAACAAAGCTAAAACGATTAATTTTTACAAAAAATTACATAAAACTATCTGAGTAGGTCATTAACCTCCTTAAGATCGAATAAAAGATGGTTGACAAAATCCAAGCGATCACGTTCAGCTTTTTGCTTTGTTACAGCAATACATGTCAATCCGGCATCATATGCAGCACGAGATCCTGTAGCGGTATCCTCTACAGCAACGACTTCTGATGTATCAAAACCGGATAATAACAAGGCTTTTTGATAACAAGTTGGGTTCGGTTTAGGATTAACAACATCTTCACGCGTTACGAACCATGAAAAATGTTGCAATAAGCCGTAATGCTCAAGCATGCGCTCAACGGTTGGCCTAAAATTGGAAGTCACTAAACCCATCTGAATGTCCCTTTCCACCAAAAAATCAATTAATTCTCTTGCGTGTGGCATCAAAGGGATCGTTAACATATCTTGATTTGCATAATTTTCCCTAGTACTTTTCCACATGAATTCTTCCTTAACGTCAACTCCCCAGAGTTCTTTCATCGTTAGTATATTACGGGCCAAAGTATGTCCTGCAAAATACTGAATCCAAGTCTCGAAATCCAAATCAACAGCAAAGTGCTGGTTAAGAATGGGTTTCCATGCTTCAAAATAAAAACGTTCAGAATCTACCAAGGTCCCATCAAAATCAAAAAATACAGCTCTTAAATCTTTCATCCGTTAAAAATAGGCAAACCCTAGGGCAATTCCTACTCAACTATACCGCAATACACCGAATCGGAATTTAAATCAAGGTACGAATCCCATATTCCAAAATATACGTGAATGGGATTTTTCTCGTCAAAAGATCCAATTAACGGTACTGTACAAGAGCCTTGATTAACCTCAGCGACACCAATATCAAGTTGTATAAATTCCTTTGTGTTAAATAATGCGAAGCTCATTTTGTACATTTTATCCATATAATCCGCATTAACAATCCATTTCATATGCAACATTTTGCCATGCCTTTCAACAGAACAACCTGTCGGAGGAGAAAGAGGACCTTTAAAAATAAAAACTTTTTCAACATTGACATAATATTGGCAATCTGCGTCCAATTCCATTGTTTCCTTTAAGATGTGTTGTTGTGCCAATTGAAATGGACCGATTTTGCTTCCTTTGGGCGCAATATTACGATAGCCATATTGCATTAAAGCTTTTACCGATCCAATAAAATTATTCGCAACCTTCATCTTCTGCTGATTCAGCAACATAGCTTCGGTTGGAGGTTTTCTATTTTTATTTCGAGCACCTCTAATAATATTTTGGCCATTGAGCTTATAGCCATATACTGAACCTACTTTACCTTTAAAAGGTCCATTAGGACCGTTTTCTTGAATTGCCATCGGTTTATTAGTTTATATTGTTCTGGTTGCACAATCACACTTATCCTACTCAATACCAAATATATACAAAATATATGATTTATTTAGGAATAATATACCTTTTACCTAGAGTTAGTAGGGGGTTAATAGGGGTATACCCCTATTAACCCCCTACTAACCCCCTGTTATATCTCTATTAAACCTCTTTTAAATTCTAATATGGTAGGGATTTAGCTCGAATCAATTTGAATTACTTTCTACATTTGCTAAGTTTGTATATTCCGCACCAAAACTCATATACTCAGGTGCCTTAATTTTAAGATAGATCACGATGAAAGTTATTGCTATAGGCCGCAACTATATAGACCACGCTAAAGAACTCAACAACCCCATTCCCAAAGAACCCGTTGTTTTCATGAAACCAGATACAGCTTTACTAAAAGACAACAAAGACTTCTATTACCCCGATTTTTCGAATGACATTCATTATGAAGCTGAAATCGTTTTACGTGTCTGTAAAGAGGGTAAACATATAAGTGCCAAATTTGCACATACATATTTTGATGCCATCGGATTAGGAATAGATTTTACAGCTCGAGATATACAACAAAAACATAAAGAAAAGGGGCTACCTTGGGAACTTGCGAAATCTTTTGACGGTTCAGCAGTTATCAGTACACTGATACCTAAAGAAAATTTAGGTGATCTTAAAAATCTTGATTTTTCATTAGTCAAGAATACTGAGCTTGTACAACAGGGAAATACAAAAGATATGATTTTTTCTTACGAAGATCTAATTGTATATATATCCAAGTTCATTACTTTACGAAAAGGAGACTTAATTTATACAGGAACTCCTGCAGGCGTGGGACCAGTAATTATTGGTGATATTTTAGTTGGATATATCGGTCAAGAGCAAATGTTTAGTTGTGTTATTAAGTAAGCGATTATGAAGAAATTAAGTTTTATAATCAGTCTGCTTACTCTAGCTACGACAACGATACAAGCACAAGATATCATCAAACATCGTCAATATCCACAAAATTACTTTAGACGGCCTATGGATATCGCTCCACAGGCATCTGGTTCATTTGGCGAATTGAGGGCTACTCATTTTCATGGTGGCGATGATTACCGCACACAGCAGAAAATTAATATACCTGTTTATGCTGTAGCAGATGGTTTTGTGTCACGTATTCGTGTACAAATTGGTGGTGGCGGAAATTCGGTTTATGTCGATCATCCTAACGGGTATACTTCTGTATATTTACATTTAGAAAGCTTTAACAATGAACTAAATGCTTTTATAAAAGCAGAACAATATAAACAAAAGCGCTTTGATGTTGATTTATTCCTAAAACCAGGGCAGTTTAATTTAAAAAAAGGTCAGCTTTTAGCCAACTCTGGTAATACGGGTGGTTCGGCAGGACCACATCTTCATTTTGAAATCCGCGACACAAAGCAGCAACTTCCTTTTAACACTCAATTATTCGGACTTACCTTTCCCGATGATATTAAACCCATTATTCGAGGTCTAACGGTTTATGATCTTGCAGACCCCATTTTCAATGAAAATACACCAAGAAGACACCAGACTGTAAAAGCGCTTGCAAATGGCAACTATAGTCTTTCTGGTAACTCTCCCATTCCTGTTAATGGCAGATTTGGTTTAGGGATTAACACCGTGGATAAACGCAAAGGTATTTCCTTTACCTATGGAGTATACTCGATTGAACTGTTTTTGGACAACAAAAATATCAGCACTGTCCTATTCGAAGCAATTCCATTTGATAAAACACGTGCTATCCATTCGTACATCGATTACCCCTACTGGAAAAAATCGAATGTTCGCGTACAAAAAAGTTTCAAGCAGCCTGGAAACCCGATAGACATCTACTATCAATTAGAAAATAATGGTGTTATGGAACTCCAAGATGACCAAGTGCATCAAGTTCGCTACGTTGTAAAAGATGTACAGGGTAATGCAACAGAAATAAATTTTGAAGTGCAAAGGGATGCTACCTACGTGGTGAAAAATACTCCATCAAACGCAGGAAAGTACTTCAATTTTCTACTTGACAATGTTTTTCAAGCTGATAATGTAAAGGTGACTGTTCCTAAAAACACCTTGTACGACAATCTGAATTTTACATATAGCGAAGGTCCCAAACCTGTCAATGCCTACTCGCAACTTCAGCGTATTCATAATAAATTTACTCCTGTATTTGGTTCGTACACATTAAGCATTAGACCAACTGCAGAGCTCACAAAGGAACTTTACAGCAAAGCAATGCTTATGTCCACTGATGGTGGATCTCAAGGAGGAAAATATGAAAATGGCTTAGTGACAGGATCGGTACGCAGTTTTGGCGATTTCTATATTGCAGTCGATACAATCGCACCAACGATTACGGCTCGTAATTTAGTGAATAATAAAAATGTCTCTGCCCAGAAACAGATCGACTTTACCATTTCAGATAATTTATCCGGTATTCAATCCTTTAATGCCTATATCGATGGCGAATGGGTACTGATGAAGTATGACCCTAAAAACCGTCATATTTGGCATACTTTTGAATCTAATTTAAGTGCTGGAAAACACAACTTTAAACTGGAGGTCAAAGATTGGAAAGACAATGTAAGGGTTTATGAAGCCAATTTCACGAGATAATCAGTATCTTAGTACGTAAGACTAATAATAATACCATATGGCAACACTAGAAGTAGGACAAAAAGCACCTGCAATAACGGCTAAAAACCAAAATGGAGAAAGCATTTCTTTGTCAGATTTTATGGGCACAAAAGTAATTTTGTATTTCTACCCAAAAGATAATACGCCAGGCTGCACGACAGAAGCTTGCAATTTTAGAGATAATTACCAGTCTCTAAAAAAGGAAGGTTTCGAAGTTATAGGTGTCAGTATTGATGGAGAAGCATCGCATCAAAAATTTATCAACAAGCATGAACTACCCTTTCAACTGCTGGTGGATGAAGACCAAAAAATTGTCAATGACTACGGCGTATGGGTCGAGAAAAACATGTACGGCAAAAAATACATGGGGACAGCGCGTACAACATTTGTCATTGATGAACAAGGAAATATTGCACATATTGTTAAGAAGGTAGATAATAAAAATGCCTCACAACAAATCCGTGATCTAATACAATAGAGAGCAGATAACCCTATTGCTGGTTCACAGAAAACACATGTGATATCGGCAACTTTGCCCCCCCTTTTGCAGGAATCATTTCAATTGCTGCAAAAGAGGCTTTTCACACAGATGGACGTATGCATTCATGTCGTACTAAAATCTAAATCGCAATATCTAAGCCCTACTATCTAAAATCTAAATACTAATATTTATATTTGCTACTTATGAGCAAACAAACAGACGACTTCTTTAAAAGTATAGTATCACACTCCAAGGAATATGGTTTTGTATTCCAATCGAGTGAAATATATGATGGCTTAAGTGCTGTCTATGACTACGGTCAATTAGGTTCTGAATTGAAAAATAACTTGAAGACCTATTGGTGGAAATCCATGGTGCAATTGAATGAAAACATTGTCGGTATCGATGCTGCTATTTTTATGCATCCAACGACTTGGAAAGCTTCAGGTCACGTGGATGGATTTAACGATCCCATGATCGACAATAAAGATTCTAAAAAACGTTATCGTGCTGATCAGTTGATCGAAGATAAAATAGCCCGTTACGAAGCGGATGGTAAAACGGATAAAGCAGCTGCTTTATTAGAAGCTTTAAACATTGCTTTAAACGCTGACGACCTTGCTGGTTTGAAAACAATTATTGAAGATCATAATATTGTTTGTCCTGTCTCTGGAACAAAAAACTGGACTGATGTTCGTCAATTCAACTTGATGTTTGCTACACAGATGGGAGCAATGGCCGATGGTGCTGAACAAGTATACTTACGTCCTGAAACTGCTCAAGGTATCTTTGTTAACTTCTTAAACGTGCAAAAAACTGGCCGTATGAAAATTCCTTTTGGAATCGCTCAGATCGGTAAAGCTTTCCGTAACGAAGTCATTGCGCGTCAATTTATCATGCGTATGCGTGAATTTGAACAAATGGAATTGCAATTTTTTGTTCGTCCAGGTACAGAAATGGAATGGTACAACAAATGGAAAGAAACTCGTCTTAAATGGCATTTAGCTTTAGGGTTTAACCCAGATAATTACCGTTACCACGATCATGATAAATTAGCACATTATGCTAATGCAGCAGTGGATATTGAATTCAATTTTCCATTTGGATTTAAAGAAGTAGAAGGTATTCATTCCCGTACAGATTTTGACTTGAAACAACACCAAGAGTTCTCTGGTAAAAAAATGCAATATTTTGATACCGAGATCAATCAAAATTATATCCCTTACGTGGTAGAGACATCGATTGGTTTAGATCGTTTGTTTTTAACGGTATTATGTAATTCATTGGTCCAAGAAGATCTTTCTACAGATGAAAAACAAGATTCCCGTGTTGTATTGAAATTCCCTCCTGCAATAGCACCGGTAAAAGCAGCTATCTTACCTTTAACCAAGAAAGATGGTCTTCCGGAGAAAGCGCGTGAGATTATGTCTGTTTTGAAATTAGACTACAATGTTCAATATGATGAAAAAGATTCAATAGGTAAACGTTACCGTCGTCAAGATGCTATTGGTACACCGATCTGTATTACAGTTGACCATCAATCATTAGAAGATAACATGGTTACTATTCGTCACCGTGATTCGATGCAACAAGAGCGTGTAGCAATTGCTGATCTGGAAAAATTTGTTTCTGACCTTGTGGGTTGGAATACTTTATTAAAAAAGGTTTTGTAATTGATAAAAGGATGTCGCTTCTTTGAAGTGTGCAATGCCCCCAAAAGTTAGACACTTTCTGGGGGCATTGCAGTTACACCCTTTTTTAACTGGTTTCTTTTGAGAACAACCTAGCCCATGCGGGTCTCTTCATTTTTAAAAATCGACATCTAGCTTGCCATTCCAGATTTCATTTTTTCGGATTGTAAATCCCTGAATAGGATCTAACCCGGCTAAGAGTAATCCTTTAAAAAGAACTTGCATATTGTTTTTAACATCAGTACTCAGCTCGAATGTCCGAATTATAGTGCCTTCAGCAAATACTTTCAGTTCATACTTAATGGATTGATCTGTTTCATGAAATCCCATAAATTGATTAAAATAAAACTTCTTGTTATTTGCTGTAAATTGTGGTTCTATCAGCAGGACACTGGCATCCATTTGGGTATTGCTGCTGTTACTAAAAGGGTAATAATAAAAGCTAGGATGTTTTTGCTGAATACGGATACTGTCAATATTACTTAAATCTTCGATATCCGTAAATTCGACATTAATCTCGCTAAAGATCCGATCTAATGTCAACACTCTTTCCATTGCTTTGCTCACCTCAAATGTATCTCTTGCAGCATAGATTTCCACTTCTTTTTCCTGAAATGAATTACTCATATAAAAACCATTTCGATGACCACTATTCGCAAAAACAATGGGACTATTGGAGTTTTTAGTCACTACACTCAAATAATAAGTTCCTAAAGGCAGGTCGATCTCAAAGGTTTCCTGAGCAGAGATTCCTCCTTGTTTAACCAATGCCTGACTTTCAGAATTATAAATATGATAATAGAGTTTATTTTTCAATACTGATCCATCGACCACTCCTGTTATCACTAAATTGTCCATTTTAAAGGTGCCAGTCGTGGGATTGTAGATGCTGCCAGTAGGTCTTTTGCCTTCAAATAAACGCAGACGAATCCAAACATCATTATTTTCTACGGTAGATATTCCAGTCAATGATTGGTTCACGGCAAATTTGGCGACACCATTATTTGTCAATTCAATTGGATAATGGAGGGTATCTGAAAGTGTAAAGAAAGACTTTCCGAGGTCGGTTGAATAGTCAATCAATATTGCTCGAGGTCCAGTTCCCGAGCTATTCACATCCATGCTCAAGATATGAAGAGATTCAATTTTTTGGACGGGCAGTTTTATCAGAACTGACTGTGCTCCTTTGAAGTTGATTGATTTGCCAGTCGTTGGCCATCCAGCTGTAAAGCTATAATCAACTTTACCGTTATTATAATCAATGATAGGTAAAGGATTAATTGCTATAGCAGGATCAGTGTTACCTAAATCAAAAGTCCACTGAAAGAGAATCTCTTCTTGTGCACTTCCTGCGACTTTTCCAGAGGCTAATTTCTTGACGGCACTGGTCTTTTGCAGTGGCGTTACCACGCTTTCAAAATCTTTAATCTTGAATTTTACGGCGAACACATTTTCTTCTAATTCATCTGAAATTTTCTTATTCTTTTGACATGATGAAGCAGCGGCTAATAAAAAGATGAATAATAAAGAAGATATGCTCAAATTAAATTGGGCATTCTTTTTCATAAAATATCTAAGGTTAGTTATACAACAATAACTTTAAAGATACTTATTACTTCTAAACATTAAAATTCAGGAATATTGATTTCCAATCTTTCACTACGACATGTTGTTAATTTATTAACTTTTAGCACATATACTTTAGATTTATTATCTGACTTATTCAAGACAAATTCATTGTTATTTCCTTTAGGACGCACATATTCGCCATTAAACTCATCCCATTCATACAACAATGTACCATCTTCGTTACACCATATGTAATTGTAACGATCATCATATTTTTCATCTAAAGAAATACGAATTTTACCTAATTTCTTATCTAACTTCAGCTTCGCACCACTAGGCTTTTCAATCATATCAAAAACTTTAACTAATACTTTGCTTCGAGGAGATGTCTTACCTTTCCACACACTTTCAACGAAATAACTAGTTGATTCTTTGACTTCATTCACACTCACATTAGGGCCAGAAGCAAAAGGAACATCTACTTGATTTTCACGATACCAATTGTACGTTAATCCGCGACTTGCCTGTTTGATAGTCAATACCTGTCCACCATTAAAACAGGTCTCCAACGTATCTCCCCAATTGGATAATGGGGCGCTAAGTTCACGATCTTTATTATTGGTAATCGACCATACTGCTTCGTATTGATGGCTATGGTGGTCATCGATCCGAACTAAAGACGTTGTATCTTTCACAACCGCTTTTAATTGATTGTCTCCCAATTGAAGCATCCCTACATTCAAATAAATCGAATCGATGTTTTGATCAATTAAAAGATCGTTGAGATACCATTTCACATCCAATGTATTGGGAGATGGTTTTAATAATTTTAGCGTAAAAACAGACATACTACTATCTGCATCTATTAGTTTACTCTCTACTGGCAAGGTCGCGACGATTGGATTCGTCTTCTGGTGTATCGTTTCCACAAAAACTTCTTGACATACCGCACAAAATGGAGCTACCAAATATTGCATTTTACAAAATTCATGAGGTCTAAACCAAGTAGACTTTGATCCTGTTCCGCCATAAGCATACACGCCAATACCTTGCGTACCCACCCAATGCTTCCAAGGCACTTTTGTTGGATCGGATTCTTGACTACGATTGGGTCCCTCTATGGCATACTGATTACCAGCCCAGTACTCATCTGCCAGAATAGAGAATGAATGACCGATCTCATGTACTGCAATATCATTGCTCATAAAGTTAACTGTAGCAGTCGCATACTTACCACCAGAACCTCCATAAAAGGGAGAGTTGACCAAAATTACAACTTGTGTATAATTTGGAATATGATCTTTCAACACCTGATCGATGACCCGATATTTCTGGGGAACGACCAATCGATGTAATCCTCCATTATCAAAGCTACTTCCAAATATGGTATTGGGAGAGGCAACAGGAACGGGATATTTTTTTGTAAACTTATTAAATCGCGCAGGATATTTACTCAAATCTGTATGGCCATGCACACAGTCACTCGCGCTACAGGCATGTGCTGCACCAGATTCTGGTGAAGGTGTTTTGACTGCAAACACATTAAAATAATTACTGTATTGACGAAAAGGTTCTGTCTGAAAGAAATAATCCGTGAAACGTTTGGCATCTTCTTCAAAATCTGTCAATTGTGCTTGTGTATAACCATCGCCTAAAATTACGAGGTTCACTACCTTTTGATCGGTTCCTTGATACTGCAACGTATCTATGGCATAACGTTGTGCAAAACAACTTGGAAAGAAAAGAAAAAGGAAAAAGCTTAAAAATAAGGGTTGTAATTTGATATTCATGAATATAGGGTATGGATGAGTATTAGTTCATGTCTTTTATTTTATGTTGTACTAAGTATTCACTTGGAGAGAGTTTAGTGATTTTTTTAAAAACGCGATTAAAATTGACCACATTATTAAAACCTGTTTTAAAAGCGATATCCGATACATTTTCCGATAGACCATGGATCAACATTTTACAGGCTTGTTCGATACGAATCTCGTTAAGAAAGGTGATATAAGTCTTTCGCGTATGTTTCTTAAAATATTTACAAAATGCGTGCGGGGTCATATGAGCAACTCCCGAAATATCTTCTAGCGATATCTTTTGCTCAAAATGCTTAAATGTATATTGAAAAATCTCATTAATACGTATCCCTTCTGCATCAGAATACTTTTTCTGTGGAATCCCAGTATATAGCGATGTCCAAAGATCTACTTTTTCAGTAAGGTAATCGATTAAACTGACAAATGCAGTTAACCGTTCTACTCCGTCTGCTTCATTAATCTGTAAGAATTTTCGTTTGATCGCAGGGTTTGATCCTGCATCTAACTTTTTACTTACATTGATATTTTCCAGAAAGAAACGAACTTCTTCCAATTCTGGTAATTGCAAAAAATCTCTGAATCTGTTGTAATCGAAGAAAATATGAATGGCATGAATTTGTTCTTTTAATAAGGGATCTGGGATCAATTCCGAACGTTGAAACATATGTGGTTCATTGGCATCAACAATATAAATTTCATCTTGTTTGAATTGATGCGTAAAATTGCCAATCAAAAAAGTACCCTCTCCTTTTAAGATGTATGTGAGTTGAATTTCTTTATGCCGATGATAGTTACTGTAGAACTCCACCAACAGATCCTCTTGTACACAAACAGAGCCCTGATTTGGAACAGGAACGGTAAATTGAACAACTTTCATGATCAAAAAAAACTAAAAAAAAACAGATATTGTTTAATTATTCAAATTTAAACAATATAATAGACAATAATCGTAAATCCATTTATAATTTATTTTTTAGTTTTTTCATGAAATCAGGCAAAGTTGGATCTGCCCCAACCAGCTCAATAATCGCTCGTGTTTTGGGATCTATCCACAAATAACGAGGTGTAGCAACAACGTCATAGCTGTTTTTAATAAAATCACGATCCGTCACATTTAACAAATAGCTGTTTGACCCAAGTCCTATAAGATGGTTACTTTTTCGCCAACGTTCATCATCTTCATCATCGGTCAAATAAACAACCTGCACCCCCATTTTACTTCATGCAGCTTCTTTTTTTAACAAAACTGGCAAATCCATTTTCGAATTCTTACCCTTACTCGACCAGATCGCAACAATAATCATCTTTCCAGCAAGAAATTGATCAAATTTTAGTGAATCACCTTTTAAATTCCGTGACGTTATTTCGGGAAAAACGGGCATGTTTTCATAGAAATTTTTCATGTGTTCCACTTTATTTAGTGCTGCTTGAAAGTAAGGATGTTCTTGGAGATCACACCCCCTTTTTTCTTTTGTACTTGTTTTGTATCTAAGTCACAAGCACCCAAAAAGATGATAAAAAAAATAATGCAACGAAAAACGGATAGGTTCATAAAAAAATTGGTTGTAGATTACACTTAAATCTACAACCAATTTACATAAATTTATTTACTAATTATTTTATTGTATAATTTTGATATTCTGAACCATTTAATACTTTAAGGACCGTATTTTTTGGTCCACCAATCTCATAGTGGATCACCTTGCCATCTTTCCATGTCATATCCACCGTATAGTTACCTCTAGCCTTTAATCCTTTTACAGCTCCATCTTTCCACGCTTTGGGTAGAGCAGGTAGTAAATGAATAAAGCCTGCGTGGCTTTGAAGAAGCATCTCAGCAATTCCTGCTGAACCTCCAAAATTACCATCTATTTGAAATGGAGGATGTGCACAGAACAAATTTGGGTAAGTACCTGCTCCAACTCCTTGGTAAGTCGTTTCATTAACAAATGCGGGTTTTAGCAGTTGTCTTAATATCTCTAGGGAATGATCGCCATCCTGCAATCTCGCCCAAAATAAAATCTTCCAAGCGCGTGACCATCCTGTGCCTTGATCTCCTCTTACTTCTAGCGTCTTACGAGCTGCGTCTGCCCAAGATTTATCTTTTTGAGGCGAGATAAAATTAGCCGGATACAGGCCATACAAATGTGATACATGACGATGCTGTGGCTCTACTTCTTCGTAATCGGCTAACCATTCTTGAACACGGCCGCTTTTGCTCACCACTACCGCTGGTGGAATTTGACTTAATTTTTCCTTTAACTTGTGGATAAAAGGATCGTTCATCTGTAACAAACTATCTGCCTGAATTAAATTACCATACAGCTCTCTAACAATCTGATTATCGATCGTAGGCCCCATTACTACGGAAGCGACTTCACCATTAGGAAGACGGAATCCATTTTCTGGAGAAACGGACGGTGAAGTAACCAGCCAGCCTGTCTCTGGATCTTTCACTAAGATATAATCGTAAAATTCAGCTGCTCCTTTTAATACAGGATATACTTCTTTTAAATAGGCTTTATCCTGCGTAAATAGGTAGTGTTCCCAAAGATGATTACACAACCATCCTGAAGCTGTACTCGATCCCCAAGATGCATTTTCTCCTGGAGCTGAGTAACCCCAGACGTTTGTCATCATATAAACAACCCATCCTGGTGCATTGTAATAAGCTTTAGCTGTTTTTTCACCTGTCTTTGCAATACGTTTGATCATTGCTATAAAGGGTTTATGATATTCAGAAAGATTACTGACTTCAACTCCCCAGTGATTCATTTGTGCATTGATATTTAAGTGATAATCTCCATTCCAAGGTGTTTGGATCTGATGCGCCCATAACCCCTGTAAATTTGGAGGTAATGCATTTTTGTGATCTGGAGCTGTGCTTGAAATACTCAAGTAACGACCAAACTGAAAGTACAATGCCGCCAATCCATTATCCAAAGCTGGATTTTCAAAAAATTGATGTAAACGTTGCGGAGTCGGCGTATCGACCTTAAGCTGATGATCTGCAATGTTTAAAGTAACACGATCAAATTTCTTTGCATAAGCTTTTTTATGATTGCTATATAGTGTACTATTAGCTTTTTTTTCAACAGCTAAGATATCCTTACCGACAACCGTTTGTGGATCGGTACCATAATAATTTGTACTTGCTGCGAAAAGGACTGTAGCTTCATCAGCACCTGTCAAAATTAACTGTTTTCCATTATCCGTCAATCTCCCTCCCTTAAAGCTGATCTTAACCTTACTGGCAAACTGTAAGTTTTTGCTTCCTTTACCATCTGGTAAAGAACCTAATAAAACAATTTCACCATTTTTAATCTCATAAGAATCAATATTTTCCGATCTTTCCAGAGCAACAGCAAAACTGATACTTTTTTTCTGAGAAGCAGTTAAATGTATCACGCCTACATTTTGATCAAAAGAAGTGTAATAAGTTCTCTTGTAGTCTACTCCCGAAGAAGTGAAAGAAGTATGTGCAGTAGCGTTTCCAATATTTAATGATCGTTCATAATTAGAAATATGCTATGCATCCACTTCAAAATTAAATTTTAAAAATCCAAAATTCTGATAACAACCATATGGTGCATTCGCACCTGCTCCAAAAGCAGACCCCTGTCCGTTACAGACAAAGTTCTTATTCACCAGATCCTCAACCTCTTTATTCTTCCCTGCTATCAATAATTTTTGAATCTCGCTAACACTTTTATATGCATCATAATTATTGGGATCTTCAGCTGAGCCCGACCACATAGAAATCTCATTTAACACCAAGGATTCGGACTTAATTCCACCATCTGGCATCATTCCTATCAATCCATTTCCTAATGGCAGCGTTTCTTCCCATCGAGTAGCTGGTTTATCGTACCACATCGTTAGACCATCTCTTTTTTGTGCATACGCTTGTAGAGAGGTGATCGATAACAGAGCCAATAAGGTTGATTTAGTTGTAAATTTCATTTTTTATTTAAAATATAATTCAAATTCTGCTACTGTGAAGACATCTTTCGTTAACGTTTCAGTTGGAACAAATTTGATGTATTTTGCCTTTAAGACATCATCAAAAATGATCTGTTGTAAAATGGGATTTGCTTTAATGTTGGAAAACTCACCCTCTTTCACCATTTCCCATTGTTGCTTGTTGTGACTGGTATAGATCTTATACTTGGTCGCTGTACCCGCTGTTTGTCCATCTTGACGCGGTAAGTAACCGAGTCCTAAGACATCACTTTTCAATTCGAAAACAAATCCCTTTTTATATGCTTGTACGGAGGCAAAAGTTTCGCTCTTACCATCAAGTGCCTTTGCTGATTGGGAAAAAGAATTAACTGTAAACTCCCTTGCATTTAATTTTTTAAATCCTGCACCTTCAAATTCAAAGTCTTCATTATACTCTTTATATAATCCAAAATCACTTACCGTAATAGCGACTGGAGCAAACAACTGAACCCGCAGTTCATCGGTCGTAACCGGATTTTCCAATTTCATCAATCGATTAGCGCCAATACTTGTAGCCTTTGTCAATGTCACCCATTGGCCATTCACTTTTTGCTCTACCAAAACACTATCAAGTCGTTGACCGAGTTTAATATTTTCTCGTATCTGAATAATATCAAAGGTTTGTTTACCATTCAACTTTATTTCTAATGAAGCTTGATGCTCATCATCGTTTGTCGCCCAATAGCTATAGCGATCATCATCGAGGATATACGATGTTCCATACTCTTGAATGGAGTGCTCACGAATAGCAGATGCTTTAATTTGAGCATCTTTTGCTAAATTGGTTTTAAAAGTTTTATCGACCTTTTTTCCAAATGCCGCCAAAGATTTGACATCATTGTCATGCAATTGACCTGATGGCATAGGAGCCAGCCCAAGATTCATATTCGCACCACGCCCGACAGATTTTAAATAGATTTCAAATAGCTGATTTGGTGTTTTCACCTGAGCATCTTGTTCTGCATGATAAAACCAGCCTGGTCTTTGCGGAACATCACATTCAGCAGGAATCCAATATTTTCCATTTCGAACTCCAGATGTCAATGTTTTTTCATTAACTAATCCGGGAACTGCTTTTTTCCCATCTAAGCCTTCTGGTGTAAAAGTTGCCCATGAGGTTTCTCCTGCAAATCCCTTTTCATTTCCGACCCATCGCATATCGGGACCAACATCACTAAAGATCATGGCCATGGGCTGCAACTTGCGTACGATAGGCCAAGTTTTTTCTTCCCATGCATAATAGGTATTGCGATCGATGGTTCTTTTCTCTTTCAATCCACCGTAATAACCATCACCTCCATTGGCTCCGTCGTGCCATGAAGTAAACAATTCTCCATAATTAGACATTAATTCCGTCAATTGTGCCCGATAAGCCTCCGCATATTCGACAGTACCATAGCGCATATCGTTGCGATCCCATGCGGAAAGATATACACCAAATTTCATCTTATTGGCATGCGTTGCTAACATAAAATCTTTGACCATATCACCTTTACCTTGTTTCCAAGGTGAAGCTGCCACACTATATGTTGTGGTTGCGGTCGGCCACAGACAAAAGCCATCATGATGCTTAGCAACAGAAATCAAGCCCTTAAAACCAGCGGAAGCTGCTGCTCTTGCAATTTGATTCGAATCAAATTGAGTTGGATTAAAGATAGCCGGATCGGCATCACCGTATCCCCACTCCTTATTTTGAAAGGTAGTTGGTGTATAATGAATTAGGCAGTAAGTCTCCATTTCATGCCATTTCAGTTGTCGTTCGGAAGGTATAGCCCCATATGGTTTCGGAGGATTTACAGGTTCAGATGGCAAAATACTACCATGTACAAAGAGTAAACTAGAGAAAAGAAATGTTAACATATATCTAGAGAATAGGTTTTAAATCTTAAATATAGTTTTATTTTGGAGTAATAAAAATTTGATAAAACCATTTTTCCTAAGCAATCGATTGATTAAAGTAATTTAAAAAATAATTCATTGATCATTAATATTGATACGTCATCAAGATTATCAATAAGATAAGCCCGTCCATTTCGTCTAAATTTGTCTAACAACAAAGAGATAGAAACTAATAATACGAGCAATGGAAAATAACAGCCACAAAAAAATTACAACAGCATCGGGAGCTCCTGTTGTCAACTATGAAGACACGATGACGGTTGGACCTAGAGGTCCGGTGCTTTTACAGGATTACTTTCTACATGAAAAATTAGCTCATTTTAATCGAGAGCGTATCCCAGAAAGAATTGTACATGCCAAAGGTTCTGGCGCATATGGCACATTTACAGTAACGCATGATATCTCCCAATATACAAGAGCAAAACTTTTTAATGGAATTGGCAAGCAAACGAAATTATTTATTCGCTTTTCCACTGTGGGTGGAGAAAGAGGATCTGCAGATTCGGAACGCGATCCGCGTGGATTTGCAGTCAAGTTCTATACAGAAGATGGAAACTATGATTTAGTAGGCAACAATACTCCTGTTTTCTTTATTAAAGATGCAAAAAAATTCCCTGACTTTATCCATACACAAAAAAGAGATCCTTATACGAATTGCAAATCGCCAACCATGATGTGGGACTTCTGGTCACTAAATCCGGAGTCTCTGCACCAAGTGACGACTTTAATGTCGGATCGTGGTACACCGTATGGCTATAGACATATGCATGGCTACGGAAGTCACACGTACTCGATGATCAATGCAAAAAATGAATTGGTGTATGTTAAATTTCACTTTAGGACACAGCAGGGCATCAAGAATCTCACTGCTGCTGAGGCAGATGAGATGCGTGCTAAAGATATGGACTATGCGCAACGTGATCTGCATGCCGCAATTGAAAAGGGTGATTTTCCAAAATGGAAACTTTATATTCAAGTTATGACCGTATCGGAAACAAAAACTTTCCGCTGGAATCCATTTGACTTAACAAAAGTATGGTCGCAAAAAGAGTATCCACTTATTGAAGTTGGAGAAATGGAACTAAACCAAAACCCTAATAATTACTTTGCTCATGTGGAACAAGTTGCTTTTGCTCCAGCACATGTGGTAGATGGTATTAGTTTTTCTCCAGATAAAATGCTGCAGGGTCGCATTCTATCTTATCCTGATGCACAACGTTACCGTTTGGGGGGTAATTATGAGCAAATTCCGGTAAACCAATGTCCTTTTATGACCAATAATTATCAACGTGATGGTCAGATGACTGTCAATGGAAATCAAGGCTCTGCTCCAAATTATTATCCCAACAGTTTTGATAGCAACTACCAAGATCAAGCTTACAAAGAGCCTGCATTACAATTGGATAGTGTGGTGGCCGATCATTATGACCGCAACGCCCCTGGTGAAGACGATCACTATACGCAACCAGGTGATCTGTACCGTTTATTAGATGAAGAGCAAAAACAACATCTTATTGAAAATATTGTTGGTGCAATGTCTGGAATCGAAGGTCCAAAAAGAGATGAAATTATCATGCGCCAGTTGTGCCATTGGTTTAGAGCTGATATGAATCTTGGTCTTGGTATTGCTAAAGGTCTAGGATTTTCTATGGATCAAATGGCTAAACATATGCCGCAGAAATAAAAAATGAGATGATCCAGATTAAAGAAGCGGAACGGTGACCGCACATTTCCGCTTCTTTAATATCCATAATAAAACATAAATACTCCGATCTTCTATTACAAATCATACTTATCCTAGCTTTTTAATAGTATTAATTTAGACTTCACCGATTTTAGATAAATGAACATAAATAGCACGTCAATCGATTTAACTGTATGATAGGCAATTATTTCAGATTACAATCTGAAATAATTTAAAAACTTCAGTTGTTCTGATGATTATTTTTTATACAATTTTATTGGATTAAATATAAAAAATAAAATTTACAACTTGTACCTTTACGTTATCATGAACAAAGATCAATCTAAAATCATACGCGAACAAGCCGATCGTTCTGCAACACGTGAGCATTCGGTACCTCTATATTTAACCTCAAGTTTTATCTTTGATAGTGCTGAGCAGGGTAGAGCTATTTTTGCTGAAGAAGAGCAAGGAATGGTGTATTCACGTTATGCAAATCCTAATACTTCTGAACTTATTAATAAAGTTTGTATCCTAGAGGGTGCAGAGGCAGGCCTATCTTTTTCTTCAGGAATGGCAGCTGTGTTTGCTTCTTTTGCGGGCATTATTGAAAGTGGAGACCATATTGTTTCTTCTCGTGCTATTTTTGGTTCCACACATCAATTGTTTACACAATTGTTTCCACGTTGGGGAGTGACAACAACCTATGTGGATGCAGTCGATCCTGAAGAGTGGGAAAAAGCAATTCGACCGAATACAAAAATTATATTCTTAGAATCACCATCTAATCCAGGTCTTGAATTGGTTGATCTGGAGTGGTTAGGTTCTTTGAAGAAAAAGTATCCCCATATTATATTGGCCATTGACAACTGCTTTGCAACGCCGTATTTACAAAAGCCTTTAAAGTATGGTTTTGACTTATCCATTCATTCGGCAACCAAGTACATGGATGGTCAAGGCCGCGTACTTGGTGGATTGGTAGTCGGTAAACAGGAATTGATCGATAAATTAATGTTTTTCATCCGTCATACAGGTCCTTCCCTATCACCTTTCAATGCATGGGTCATCTCCAAAAGTTTAGATACATTGGGATTACGTATGGATAGACATTGTAGCAATGCGCTCGCCTTGGCGACTGTTTTGGAGACACATCCTGAAATTGAAGATGTTAAATATCCTTTTCTTCCTTCACATCCACAATATGAATTAGCGAAGAAGCAAATGAAAGCTGGAGGTGGCATTGTCACATTTGTGGTTGCAGGTGGAAAAGAAAGGGCATTTAGATTCTTAGATGAATTAAACATGATCTTATATACTTCTAATTTAGGAGATGCAAGATCAATTGCTACTCATCCCGCATCAACCACACATTCTAAGTTAACGGAGGATGAACGTTTAAATCTCGGAATTAAACCTGGCAGCGTACGCTTGTCTGTTGGTTTAGAAGATCAAGAAGATATTATCCAAGATATATTGCAAGCATTAGAAAAAACAAAATAACAATAAAAGGGTGATCATTGTGATCACCCTTTTATTGTTATTGTAATTTTACAAAAGAGAATGTTTCACCTGCCATCCTCTTTATTTTATGGATACGACTACTTCAATGAAGCTAATGCTGCTTCGTAATTTGGTTCTTCTGTCACTTCTGCAACTTGCTCTTCGTACAATACTTTTCCATTTTCATCCAATGTAATGACTACACGGCTGAATAATCCTGCTAAAGGACCATCAGAAAAGCGTAATTGATAGGTTTCTGAAAAATTATTGTCTTTATACTCTGATAATGTAACTACATTATTCAAACCTTCTGCCGCACAGAAACGGCCTTGAGCGAATGGTAAATCTTTAGAAATACACAATACAACGGTATTTTCTAAACCTGACGCTGCTTGATTAAACGCACGAACTGACGCTGCACATGTTCCGGTATCGACACTTGGAAAAATATTTAATACTACTTTCTTTCCTTTATAATCTGCCAATGACTTATCGGATAAATCACCTGCTGTTAATTTAAAATCTGGAGCTTGACTTCCTACTGCAGGTAAATTTCCAACTGTATTTACTGCTCCGCCTTTGAATGTTACTGTTGCCATAATTAATTTTTTAGCAATTTAATGATTTATGTCTAATGTTGCCACAAAAATCACAATAATTAGTGGTCTTTCATTCAAAATAAATATTTATCAATATTTGCCAAAAAAATATCAAAAAACCACAAAAAATTACTATGTTAGCATTGTAATTGAAACACAAACGATAAACCAAATATGATGTATATGAAGAAGTTACTAATTACCCTACTTTGTGCATCCCCCTCCTTACTTTTTGCACAGGGATCTCAAGTTAATCTTCAGAGTCCAAAATCTGTGGGTATGGGCGGTGCAGGCTCTGCCTACTTTATAGATGAATCTTCTATTTTTTATAGTCCAGGAGCACTTTCAAAAATGAGTCACAATGCTATCTCTGTTAACGGAAATGGTGTTATGTTCAAATCTGCTTTTCAAGCAACAGGAAGTTCAGTAGTTGATCACACTAGAAATCAGATCACACCTCCCTTTTCTGTATTTGCGACAGTAGGTCCTAAAAACACGTGGTGGAAAGCTGGTATAGGTATCTATACACCTTACGGTGGTGCAGTGGATTGGGGAACAGGATGGACAGGTAAATACAGTTTAGTAAGTTTATCATTACGTGCGATCTATATACAACCAACTGTGAGTTTCAAATTAACGGACAACTTTAGTATTGGTGGTGGATTTGTTTACAATATTGGATCTGTCGATTTACAAAGTGCTATTCCTGTTTATTTCCAAGATGGAACATCTGGATTAGCAGAATTAAAGGGAACGGGAACTGGTACAGGCTATAATGTCGGGGTGCATTATAATTTAAATGAAGAATTTGCGATCTCGATGAGCTACCGTTCGAAAGTGTTGACAAAACTAAAAGATGGC
Organism: Sphingobacterium sp. MAE; assembly: GCF_056711605.1. NCBI lineage: Bacteria > Pseudomonadati > Bacteroidota > Sphingobacteriia > Sphingobacteriales > Sphingobacteriaceae > Sphingobacterium > Sphingobacterium sp. MAE. The sequence continues at coordinate 4,521,814 of NZ_CM160044.1, forward strand.
GATGCGAAATTCACTGTACCTGAAGCGGCAGAAGGAACATTTCCGCGAGATAGCAAATTTAGTGCAGAACTTCCTCTTCCTTCTACTTTTGCCGTAGGTGTAACTTTCCCTATCAGTGAGAAGGTGAAAATGGCTGTAGATGGAACTGTGATCAATTATGACGTCTATAAGGAATTAAATTTTGATTATAGCGGAGCAAATACTCCAGATACACATTCTCCAAAGAATTATACAAAGGCAGGTTCTATAAAAGCGGGTATTGAATACCTACCATCAGAGAAATTACAACTTCGGATAGGTGGTGGATATATTGCAACTCCTGTAAGGAAAGATTATGTATATCCAGAAACTCCAGATAATAACCGCATATTGGTAGCTGGTGGTTTCACCTACAAAATGTCGCCTAAATTTGATTTGACAGGTTCATTTGCATACCAAAGAATATTACCCCGTGAAGCGAATAATGTCGACAGCCATCTATCGGGAACGTATACAACGAATATCTACGCACCAGGCATTGGTTTGACTTACAAATTTTAAGCATTTATACTAAAATGTTATGATCATGAAAAGAAGAAATCTATATATAGGAGTTGCATTAGCTATACTGAGTATCACAGCATGTAAACCAACTCTAGACGAATTTACTCCCTCTGCAGGAACAAAAGCTGATTTTAGCAAATATATTGCTATTGGAAACTCGCTATCTGCAGGATTTGCTGATGGAGGCTTATATCTAGAGGGGCAAAAAGTAGCTTTCCCTTTACTTATTGCTGAGCAACTTCAAAAAGTTGGTGGCGGAGAGTTTAAGTCTCCATTTTTTAGTGAAGAGCAGTCCAATGGTTCAGGTTATATCCGTCTAAAAGCACTCGTGAATGGCCAGCCAGTTACGGAACAGGTTGCGGATAAATTAGCTTATCGTTCGGCGACTCCCAAATTATTAATAAAATATACAGAGCCTATCAATAACTTAGGTGTACCGGGCATGCGTATGGATATGGCTTTTGCACCAGGTATAGGTACCGCTGCAGGAAATATGTACTTCGAACGTCTACTACCTGATGGTACTCCACCAACGATGAATTATTTTACCTACTCTACATCGCAAAATCATACGTTCTTCACTTTTTCTCTTGGAAATAATGATGCCTTAGGTTGGGCAACAAATGGCGGTGTTGTAAAAATTAATCCAACTACTAAAGAACCAGATCCAACCACTGTCTTAACAGCAACATCGACATTCGATGCTCGTTTAAACACTTATGTCACAGAACTCACTAAAGGTGGTCAAAAGGGTGTATTAGCGACCATACCGGATGTTACAGCAGTACCTTATTTTACAACGGTGACACGCGAACTTTTAATAGCAGGGGTGAATGCTGCCAATCCATCTGCTGGAGTTAAAGATATCTATATCAGAACAAAAAATGGAACTCGTGCTGCTACAAATGCCGATTATTTTATTTTACCTTTTTCATCAGCAGGATTGCTTGGTCGCACAGATATACCAGATGAAAAAACAAATATTGTAAATCCATATCCTTATGGACTTGATCCTAGAAATGGTGTAGGAGATCAATTTGTTTTAGATGTTACTGAAGCCGCGGAAGTAGTGGCTCGTGTCAATGCTTTCAATAAGACAATTAAATCGGTAGCTGCATCTAAAGGATTGGCTGTGGCAGATGTCAATGCGTTCTTAACTTCAGTAAAAAATGGAATCAGGATCGATGGTCTTGCTGTAAGTGCAAAATACATTACTGGTAACGGTTTTTCTTTGGATGGCATACATTTAACTCCCATTGGAAATGCATTGATGGCAAATGTATTTATTGAAGCTATAAACAAAACATATGGAGCTCAGGTTCCCAGGTTGAATATTTCTGACTTTAGAGGTGTAAAACTTCCGTAATATTAATACTAAATGGTTTGGTAAAAGGGTGTATCATAATTATGATCACCCTTTTTATTGTTTATCAATCGCCTATAGATCCTATCAACTCGATAGCACTAAACACAAGAAAATATGAAAAAGAATATGACGATGAAGCTGATATAGCTCACGTTAAAAGCATATAAATTGGTTTTTGTAATCCATGCGATTATATTGTTAATCAACGCAAAATTAGCTAAGTTTGTGTATACAACGAGGTACAGAAACATGAAAGTAACACTAAATCGCCAAAACAAAGCGGTACACTTTGAAGCCGCAAGTGAATTGTCTAATGTCAAAGTTCATATAGATGGCTCAGAAGCTATTGGAGGTGAAGGAAAAGGCGTGCGACCAATGGAGTTAGTCTTAATGGCTTTAGGTTCATGTAGTGTATTTGACCTTTCGTCGATCTTGACCAAACAACGTCAAGAGATTGAAGATATACAAGTGGAAGTCGAAGGAAAACGAAGAGAAGAAATTCCAAATATCTTTACGGATATTCACATTAGCTTCTATTTAAAAGGTAATATTGACGAGATCAAAGCCCAAAAAGCAGCAGAATTAGCAGTTAAAAAATATTGTTCTGTACATGATATGTTAGCAGCAGGTGGTGTTAATATCACCTATTCCCTGAAAATAAATTAAAGTGTTTTCAGCGATATTAAAACCCAGATTTCTGTGCAAATCTGGGTTTTAATATTTACTCATTTATCTTATAACCTCCCTTGTTCCTCTGTTTTTTTCGGCACATTGGCACTATTTTTAATTTTTTGATTACCAAAATGATAACGAAGTGTTACATTTACTTTACGTGTATCGCGATAATCGTTATAATAATTATTCTGGTCAGCATATTGTGATGATACTCGCTGCTTTTCAGTTTTAAAAATATCCATAAAGGAAAAGTTTACTTCAAATTTTTTATTAAAAAACTTCCGATTGGTCAATAGGTAGGTACTTGAGTAACCAGAAATCTTAAAAGGCCCCTGTATGGTAGGCGACTCAAAGGTATTGCCAATTTCCAAATTCCAATCGACATTTTTATTCAGCAGGAAAGTTGAGCTGACATTACCATTGGCCATCCACACCTGATTGCGGTATAACTCAAGATCTCTTCCTTGATAGTAGTTTACATTATACATTCCTTCCAATTGTGTATTTAAACTCCAGTTTTTCAACAGCTGGAAACTTTTACTCAAATCTACACCGGCACCTTGCCCTTTTTTAATATTTGTATACTGATAGATCAATTGATGATTGATATTATCCTGAATAGAAATCTCCATGGATGGCCACTGCTCATAACGATAGAACAAGTCCACATTCCAGTTCTCTTTTGTAAACATGATATTAAGATTGTGAATAATTGTGGCTCGCAACCGTGGATCTCCCTGAAAGTAAGAAAACAAATTATAATAAGACTTCGCAGGATTTAACCAGGAGTATGCTGGTCTGCTGATTCGTTTGCCATAGGAAAATCCCCACTGATATTCCTGATCTGTATGATATTGGGCATAGAATGTTGGAAAGAGTGCCCAATAATTTTGATGATTGCGGTCTGCAGGTTCAGAAACGATACCATTCAATGCCGTATTTTCCAAACGTAATCCTCCTTTCCAGCTCCATTTACCCCATTTATATTCCATAGACGCATAAGCGGCAAATTGCTGCTCATCGTAATCAAAAACGTTACTCTTATCAGCTCTTTCCTGAAAACTACCTCGTTCATCATCGAAAAACAATAAAGTACTTTTTGTTTTTACAGTACTAAATTTTCCTCCAAATTCTAGAGCGACCTTATTTAAATTTGCGGAAAAATCGAGTTGTGTTGATAACAGCTGATTTTGACTCGCATTATCACTTACAAACCGTGTGCTTGTCGGTTCCTGGTCTTTAAAATTTAAATCGGTCCATACATCTTGCAGATTAGATCTTCGATTTGTTGTAAAATATGACGACCAATTCGCATTCCAATTGGAATTTATCTTTTTGTTAACCTGTAAATACAGGTTATTGGTTTTCCGAGAATCTACATGGTCATTCTTCGTTAAATAAGAAGACTCCAGTTGACCATCCTTATTATATATAGAAGTCGGTACGCGATATACTCCAGCAGACTTGGGTCCGTAATAACCATTTAATCCTATAGCGATAGTCAAAGAGGTATCAGGTGTATAATCGAAAGAGAACACATAACTGTTTTGACTATTATTTTGATCGATGCGAGTCATGATACTTTCCCATGATGTTTGTTCATTGGGATAGTATACAAAATCAGTCCCATATCGCGCGTATGTCCCTCTCCCATAATTGTAGGTAGCACGCAGATTAATTTTTTCATTTTTATAATATTGTGTCAGTCCAAAGAGCTGTTTTGCATAGTTACTTTGCTCTGCCAAAGCCAACACCACTCCCCGGTATCCATAAAGTTGTGATTTGGTCATTTTGATATTGATGATTGTGCTCCCTTCTGCTTCATATTTTGCAGGTGGATTGGTGATGACCTCAATAGCTTGCACATCTGATCCCGCAGTATTCTCTAAGAGTGTCTTCAGCTCTTCTCCTGTCAGCATCACCTTTCTTTCATTGATCATGACTGCAACTTTCTTATCTCCACGGACAGCAATATTACTCCCCGTGAGCATCACCATAGGTGTCCGCTTTAAAATATCCCAACTATTCAATCCGGATAAATTACTGCCTTGGACATTAAACTCCAATCGATCAATCTTTCGAATGACTCGAGGACGCTTGCCGGTCACTTGTGCTTCTTCAAGTTTGGTTTCATTTGGACTGAGCTTGATCAACACCAATTTTTGCACGGTATCGGAACGAAAGTAGAGTTCTTGATTTTCGTAGTTTAAGTGAGATATTGCCAGCCTGTATAGATTTTTCTCTGCAATAGTATAGTCGAATCTACCTGCTGTATCTACCTGGGACGTGTATATTAATTTCCCTGCACTATCTAATAATACAACGGTAACATCTGTCAATGCACGTTCGCTTTGATCACAGACTTTAACAGCTAAACGCTTCCCTTGAGCCTGTCCAATAAAAGGTAATAATAAAAAAATAATAAGATACTTCATGCTTTTTTAATTGATGGTACAAAAGTGTCTCATGTCAGGGAAAACTTCGGTTAATGAAGGGTTAATGGAAGGTTAAGGTTCCATTTATTCAAAAGCGGAACTTATATTTGTATATGGAACTGAAGTCTAAAAACTATATTTATATTTTCGTTATCCTCTTTCTAGTCCTCATTGGTATCCAGACATATTTATTAATGAATTCTTTTCATTTGAAGAAACGGGAAATCTATTCAAAGACAAAAGAAAAATTAGGACAAATTGATGATACAGATGCATTATTTGATAACGATCTATTAAATAACCAAGATGCTACGGCTCATTATATCAATTTGGTCCAAGGGAACATTACACTTGCTCAACTAGAAAACAGTTATTCAGAAAAAGCAAAGCGGGCTCAACATGTACTGACTCATTATGTGGATAGTATATTCTCTCCATTAGGTCTTGAAGTAAAATTACAAAAAGAAATTCTACAGATCACTTTCAAAAACACCGAGCAAAAGCTATTGAATAATCCGATTGTGGTGTATAAAACGAACGGAAATCTCATGCATCCATTAGAGCTATCTTCGGGAACATGGGCTACGGAAAGAACGGTGAAACAATTGACAAAAGAGGAATCGGCAATAACCGTTGAACAAGAGGATAAACCATATAGTTTTCTTGTGCTTCGAAAATCAACTTTTGAAGTTGTTAATATCAATTGGGTTGTTTTCAAAGAATTGGCATTCCTACTACTGAATACACTTTTGATCCTAATAGCCCTACTGTTCTTATTTTATAAGACCTATCAAAATCTTAAAAAGCAACAGAAGAAAATTGGGCAGTTACATGACACTGTTGACAATATTTCGCATGAACTTAAAACACCTATTGCAACCCTAAAAGTCGCTTTAAAAACTTTAGAAAAACATCCCGACCCTACTATAATAGCAGTCATGACCAGACAATTGGAGCGCCTAGAACAGACTTTAGAGCCCCTGAATGAACCAAAAAAAGAAATTTCTAATATCGTGATCGCTAATCATCAGATAGCAACATTGCTATCCGATTTTAAGCTAGCACATCCTGATATCCACTTTGAAATGAACGATATTACAAAGGTGGTTATTCCGCTCAATGATGTTGATTTTAACACCATATTGGTGAATCTGATGGATAATAGTATCAAGTATGGTGCTACGCAATTGCATATATCCATCACAAATGATCAGAACCTATGCAAGATTCAAGTGCGTGATAATGGAATTGGGATAATTCAGAAGGAGATTCCTCATATTTTTGAAAAATTCTACCGCATACAAAAAAATAACATTCATGATACTAAAGGTTTAGGATTGGGTTTATATCTAATCAACAATATCGTGAACCGCCACCAAGGAAATATTCAAGTCAGTAGTAAACAGAATCAAGGAACCACATTTAATATTTCGATACCACATGAAAACTAAGCTTTTGTTAATCGAGGATGATCCTGATTTTGGCTTTATGCTGCAGCATTATCTACAACTTTCGGGATATGAAGTTCATTGGATGCAAAGTCCTGCTGAATTTTCGCTGTATGAAAATACACTTCCTTATGATTTGTTAATCATTGATGTAATGTTGCCTCTTAAAAGTGGGTTTACATTAGCGCAAGAAATAAAGGAACGTTTCCCTGAGTTTCCTTTTATTTTCTTAACTGCCAAAGAGCAAAAAATTGACAAATTAACCGGTCTAAAAATAGGTGCCGATGACTACATCACAAAACCCTGTGATCCAGAAGAGTTGGTATTGCGTATCCAAAATATCTTAAAGCGGAATAAAAAGAAAGAGCTCACGATCTCGATAACATTGGGCAGTTATCAGTTTTTTCCACAACGCTTAATCTTGTCTCATCCTTTCGAACAATTTAAATTAACAGAAAGGGAGGCCAAGCTCTTATTATTTCTAAGTAAGCGCTCGGGTTCTCTTGTGACACGGGAAGAAATTTTACAAGAAGTGTGGGGCACCAGTGATTTTTTCAATGGCCGTAGCATGGATGTATTTATTACACGGCTTCGAAAATACCTCAAACATGATGTAAGCTTGCAAATAACTTCTTCCCGAGGAGTTGGATTTACAATTTCATTCTGATCGGATTGCCCTTGGGTCGATCAAAAATTAGTGTACCTATCCATCAATACCTTCTTCGCGTTTTTGCCACAATTTCTCTGCCCAACGGCCCACAAACCAAAAGGATATCGCCAAGATGAGGAAGAAGATAGCACGATTGATATTATCCCATAGATACTCGACATAACGGGTATAGACATTCAATACAAAAAATACGAAACCGATTTCCCTGGTGGTATTATCTTTCATCTTTAAACCATAGATCACTAAACCTGCCGATACTGCAGTAGATAATAATCCCCAGTAGAATATATGATATTGTCGTACTAATGTCCACTCATAAAAATCCGAATAGTTGCCAAAAATAGAAAGGGACCACAATGAAACCATCAGATACAATAACCCAATGAGATAGCTGAGGGACTGAAATTCCATCAATTGCTTAAATCGTGGTTGTATGTATATAGCTACTAATGTTAAGACAAAACCAAAAATGGTAAAACGCAATGGATAATTCATTCCCCAGAACTTAAATCCCCAATCGCTATGGTAGGCTGTTTCTGTTGCAAACCAAATCCCTAAAGCGATGAGCATAAAAACCCATATCAGTTTTGACTTAAGGCGATTGGCGAGGTATCCATAGATGAGTACCGACAATAAAAATAGTAAAGAATAATGCATGCTATTTTTGTCCAGCACTTTACCTAAAAACCCAATACATGCTGCTGTTGCGAATACTCCGATGAGCATCATGGTTTCAATAGATAGATTTTTATTGGGAAATTTTGTTTTGTAACGAAATCCTAATGTATAAAATAAAACGGCTAGTGCAGCAAAGAATAAGCAAAACAAAATATTTGGTGCTTCATAAAGTGTATCGACAAATTTGAGAAAGGCTGTATCTGTCATCAAAGAAAATACGGCAAACACCAAAGAAGCCAGCGCAACCCAAAAAGCATAGCGTGCTAATCGTTTCCAATCAAAGCTTTTTACATCAATACTATTGACCATAGCACTAGCGGTTGATGCATCGATTATTTTCTCCTTTTCCCAAAATTGTATCGCTTCTTCTAAGGATTCTTTTTCTTGTTTAGTTACGTCTAATTTCTTCATATAAGTTGTGAAATGGCAAAGTACAAATTATACCCATTATTTAAGCTATAGATTTGCAATGTCGTGACAATAATAAAGATATGAGCACTGTTAAAGTTCATTAAAAATAAGTAATTTTGCATGTTTGCAGAAATTCATCTGCGTTTGGAAGAAAACAGGGGTTACATGACAAAGAAAATCACACCAGATTTAGGTGAACAAAATGAAGTTCAAGTATTTGGAGCACGTGTACACAATCTCAAGAATATTGACATTTCATTTCCTAGAAACGAATTGGTTGTTATCACGGGACTAAGTGGTAGTGGTAAATCGTCATTAGCTTTTGACACGATCTATGCAGAGGGTCAAAGGCGGTATATGGAGACATTTAGTGCATACAGCCGTCAGTTTTTGGGTGGCATGGAGCGACCTGATGTCGATAAAATTTCCGGATTGAGCCCTGTTATTTCTATTGAACAAAAAACGACGAGCAAAAATCCGCGTTCGACAGTCGGTACCATTACTGAGGTTTATGATTTTATGCGTCTGCTATTTGCACGTGCGAGTGAGGCATTTTCTTATATAACGGGCAATCGCATGCAGCGCATGTCTGATGATCAAATTGTGGATCGCATTCTGACTGATTTTGATGGACAAGCTCTCAATATTTTGGCTCCTGTTATCAAGGGCCGTAAAGGTCACTACCGCGAATTATTTGAACAAATCCGTAAGCAGGGTTATGTAAAAGTTCGCGTTGATGGTGAAATTGTAGATCTCACGCCAAAGATGCAAGTGGATCGGTATAAAATACATGATATTGAGATTGTAGTAGACCGACTTAAAGTAACTGCCGATGATAAAAAGCGCCTGCAGACATCTGTTATGCAAGCGATGAAAACAGCGAAAGGAATTATCAAAGTGGCTAATCAGGAAAATGATGAACAATTTTTCAGCCGCTACTTAATGGATGCTGAATCGGGTATTTCTTATGATGAGCCACAACCGAATACCTTCTCTTTTAATTCGCCATATGGAGCTTGTCCAAAATGTGATGGTCTAGGTTATATCTTTGAAATTGATAAAAATACCGTTATTCCTGATCGTAAATTAAGTATTCAAAAAGGAGGTTTAGCGCCACTAGGCCCTGCAAAGGAAACTTGGAATTTCCAAGTTTTAAAAGCGGTTGCTAAAAAACTTGATTTTTCTCTGAGCACTCCTTTAGAGAAATTAACAGAAGAACAACTCGACACGTTACTATTTGGTGCTGAGGAACCTATTTCAGTAGCTGTTTCATATGGTAGTTATGATGTACGCGATTATCGGATCGAATTTTCGGGTATTTTCAAAATGCTTGAAGAGCAATCAGGCAAATCTAGCGACGATATGTCTTCTTTAGATGATTTCCGTTCGAAAATAGTCTGTCCAACTTGTCAAGGAGCACGATTGAAGAAAGAATCGTTGCATTTTAAATTTGCAGGTAAAAACATCTATGAACTGGCGCATATGGATATCAAATCCCTGTACGAATGGTTTTCAAATGTAAACGCTTCTTTGGATGAACGCCAACAGATCATCGCAACTGAAATCTTAAAAGAAATACAATCACGCTTAGGATTTCTATTGGATGTGGGATTAAACTACCTGACTATAGATCGTTCTTCAAAATCACTTTCTGGAGGAGAAGCTCAACGTATCCGACTTGCGACACAAATCGGTTCTCAGCTCGTCAATGTCTTGTATATTTTGGATGAGCCGAGTATTGGTCTCCATCAAAGAGACAATGAAAGATTGATCAATTCTTTAAAAAATTTACGTGATATCGGCAACTCGGTATTAGTTGTTGAACATGATAAAGACATGATTTTGAATGCCGATTATGTCATTGATATGGGGCCTGCCGCAGGTGTAAACGGTGGTCAGGTGGTGGCTGAGGGAAAACCAACAGATATTTTGAAATCAAAATCTTTAACAGCGGCTTATTTAAATGGCAAAAAAGAGGTTGCCATCCCTTCTGAAAGAAGAGCTGGCAATGGAAAAACATTATCACTTAAAGGAGCTACAGGAAATAATTTGAAAAATGTTTCTGTAGATTTTCCGTTAGGAAAATTGATTTTAGTTTCTGGTGTTTCCGGTTCTGGAAAATCAAGTTTGATTACAGGTACATTATATCCTATTCTAAATAAACATTTTTTCCGTGCTAAAGGTATCCCTCTCCCCTTTAAGAGTATTGATGGATTAGAGCATATTGATAAGGTGATTGAAATCGACCAGAGTCCGATCGGTCGTACACCACGATCAAATCCTTCTACTTATACAGGTGTATTTTCAGATATCAGAACCTTGTTTGTTCAACTACCTGAAGCGAAAATAAGAGGCTATAAACCCGGAAGATTCTCCTTTAATGTCAAGGGTGGACGCTGTGAAACCTGCCAAGGTGGGGGAATGAAAGTCGTTGAAATGAACTTTCTACCTGATGTTCAGGTTCCTTGTGAAACATGTCATGGAAAACGCTATAACAGAGAAACTTTGGAAGTACGCTTCAGAAGTAAATCCATATCCGATGTATTGGACATGAGTGTGGATGAGGCTGTTGTTTTCTTCGAAAACATCCCTTCTATCTATCGTAAAATAAAAACATTGCAGGATGTTGGCTTAGGATATATTACATTGGGACAGTCATCGACAACGCTATCTGGAGGTGAAGCTCAACGGATTAAATTGGCTACTGAGCTCTCTAAAAAAGATACCGGTAACACCTTCTATATCTTGGATGAGCCAACTACGGGTCTACACTTTGAAGACGTGAATGTGTTGATGGGTGTGATCAACCGCTTGGTTGACCGTGGTAATACCATCTTGATCATTGAGCATAATTTAGATGTGATTAAGTGCGCCGACTGGGTCATCGATATTGGTCCTGAAGGAGGTAAAGATGGTGGTAAAGTATTATTTTCTGGTACACCAGAAGGCTTAATCAAAAATAAGGATAGCGAAACGGCCCGATTCCTAAAGTTGGAAATGAAATAATCCAGATTAAATTTGATACACCTAGTTGGTGTATCAAATTTAAAGCATGAAAGTTGATAAGTAATGTAATTTATACGACAACTTTCTAACGGAATTAAAATCATTCCTCATTAATTTCGTAACTTCGCATCATATGTCGGATATTATTCAATTACTACCAGATAATGTTGCCAATCAGATTGCAGCAGGTGAAGTCGTACAAAGACCTGCCGCTGCTATTAAAGAATTGATTGAAAATGCTATAGATGCTGGAGCTGACAAGATACAATTGATCATCAAAGATGCTGGAAAATCATTAATTCAAGTGATTGATAATGGTTGTGGAATGAGCGTGACGGATGCACGTCTTTGTTTTGAACGACATGCTACTTCCAAAATTCGTAAAGCAGAAGACTTGTTTGCCATTCGTACAATGGGATTTCGTGGAGAAGCGATGGCTTCTATCGCAGCCATTGCGCATGTAACATTGAAAACACGTCGCTTTGAGGATGAATTGGGTACTGTTGTCGAGATCGAAGGTTCAAAAATCATCACTCAAGCTCCTGAAGCAGTAGCTGCAGGCACCAATATTTCTATTAAAAATCTTTTTTTCAATATACCCGCACGCCGTAACTTTTTAAAAAGTAACTCGGTAGAAATGCGCCATATTATAGAAGAATTTCAACGGATAGCATTAGCTAATCCGGAGATCTTTTTGACTCTACATAGTGATGGAAATGAAATGTTTCATTTACCAGCGGAGACCTTAAAACAGCGTATTGTTCATCTTTTTGGGAATACATACAATCAGCGATTAGTACCTGTGGAAGAGGATACTTCTATTATTAAGGTGAATGGCTTTGTCGGTAAGCCTCAATTTGCTAAAAAAACAAGGGGTGAGCAATTTTTCTTTGTCAACAAAAGATTTATCAGAGATCATTATCTGAATCATGCTGTTATGAATGCCTTTGAGGAAATTCTTCCTGCAGAGACCTTTCCTTTGTATGTATTATTTATTGATATTGATCCTTCAAAAATCGATATTAATGTTCATCCAACGAAGACCGAGATTAAATATGAAGATGAAAAAGCGATTTATGCCATCATCCGATCTGCTGTCAAAAGATCCCTCGGTCGCTATAACATTGCACCATCGCTGGATTTTGAGCAAGAAACAGGTTTTTCGAACATGATTACTCCAAAACCTTTGGATGAAATCATTGTGCCTACCGTTAGTTTCAACCCTGATTTTAATCCTTTTGAACCGGATCAAGTCACTAAAACAACATTTTCACGTGCTGATAACTATATGGCAGGTTTTGAGAAAAAATCGGCCATTCCACAAAATTGGGATACTTTATATCAAATCACAGAGCGAGATGAATCCATGCAGTTGCCGCTTGAACATGAGCAGCAAGAGCGTTCTATTCATCAACTACCCGGGGTTAATAGTCAAGTAACTACCAAGCAGTTTTTTCAAATCCACAATAGATTTATTGTCTCGCAGATTCATTCTGGAGTCATGCTCATCGATCAACAGGCGGCACACGAACGTATTTTGTTTGAACAATTCAAATCACAGCTCGACCAACACAAAGGATTGAGCCAACAAAGTTTATTCCCACAAAGTATTGACTTAAATCCATCAGATAATGAATTGATGCAAGATCTTTTGGAAGATATCCAAAGTTTAGGGTTTCAAATTCGTTCATTTGGTAAAAATAGTTACATTATTGACGGTATTCCTGCAGATCTAGGGACTGGAATTGATGAACGTAAAATCATTGAACAGATTTTAGAAGACTATAAAAACAATTTGAGCGATTTTAAAATTGAAAAACGCGAAAATTTAGCGAAAAGCCTAGCACGCAATGCTGCAATAAAACCAGGAACTTTCTTGGATAACAATGCGATATCAGAACTTATTGATCAATTATTTGCTTGCGAATCTCCAAATATTTCTATTTTCGGAAAACCAATCGTTATTACCATTACCTTACAGGAACTCCTAGAAAAGTTTAGTAAAAACTAATTTAAATTTATGAATAGCGCTAACCCTCTTTCAAATTTACCTACAGTAACTAAAAACTTACTTATCATAAATGTGGTTTGTTTTGTTGGTTCGATGATCTTTGAAAACTCAACGAGACTTTTTGGGGTCTATTATCCTGACTCTCCTTTTTTCAATGTGTGGCAAATCATTACCTATATGTTTATGCATGGAGGTTTTACACATATTTTCTTTAATATGTTTTCACTAGTGATGTTTGGTCCGATCATCGAACAGGTATTGGGATCAAAGCGTTTTCTAAATTTTTATTTATTAACTGGAATTGGAGCTCTGGTTCTTCAATTTGGCGTACAGGCATTTGAAGTGTATCAAATCGCTGGTGTAGTTAATCCAGGCAGTAGTCTAAAGTTTGATATGATCTCGGGCATGGTATATAGCGATAGCCCTAATATATCTCAGGCAGGTTTAGGAACTTTAGTTTCAATCTATAATACGCCATTGGTAGGTGCTTCTGGTGCTATTTATGGTTTGTTGTTAGCTTTTGCCTACTTATTCCCCAATCTCAAGCTTGCACTTATCTTTATACCTGTACCGATAAAGGCGAAATATTTTATCCCAATCATGATCTTGATTGAAATCTATTTAGGATTTTCAAATTCAGGAGGGTCTATTGCCCATTTAGCGCACGTTGGAGGAGCATTATTTGGTTACCTATTGCTAAAAGCTTGGGGTATTAAAAAAGGAATATATTAATTATCTTTATAACATGAGGGAAAATTCGTTCAAAAACTTTATCAGGACAACCTTCGGTTCAGGATCCCCTATTCCATTTATTATCAGTGGAAATGTTGCTCTGTTTATCTTGATCTATCTTTTTGATATTCTTTTTGAATTGAAGATTATACCTACACCTCTTTTTCAATGGACGGTCGATCAATTAAGTTTACCTACAAATTTTCAAGCTTTTATTCAACAGCCTTGGTCTCTACTGACTTACAATTTTCTTTATACGGGACTATTTAATGTTGCTTTTGATTGTTTATGGCTCTATTGGTTAGGGAATATTTTCTTCAATTTTCTAAATAAACGACAATTTCTGTTTATTTATATCTTTTCTGGGTTGCTTGCGGGACTGATCTTTTTGATCTTTTCACATCTTGCACTTTTTTCTAATTTACCTAATCCTTATTTAAATACAGGTTCGATCACTATTGCGGCCATTTTAGCATCAATAGCGACTTTAGTTCCTAAATATGAACTGAGGCTTCTATTATTTGGAAATGTAAAATTAAAGACCATTGCTATTGTGTATTTTGCCATACAATTCTTATTCTTCATACTAACAAATAAACCAGCTGCTATCAGTTATTTTTGCGCTGTTATATTTGGCATGGGGTACACTTATGCATTGCAATCTGGTATGGATTGGTCTAAAATATTTAAAAAGAAAGATAAAAAACGTTCAAAACTAAAAGTAGTAGTCGGACATGGTGAACGATCAATGCCTCAACACCGATATGATTTACCCAATCAGGATCAGATCGACCAAATATTGGATAAGATATCTTTATCCGGATACGATAGTTTAAGTACTCACGAAAAAGAAATTCTATTTAAAGCAAGCAATAACAATAAGATAGATGGCTAGGCGGGCACTCGTAAAAAAAAGATTGGGTTATTTGAGCAGGACGGTTTTCATTTTCAACATTCTTGCCATTGTTGCCTTATTGATTAGTTATTCAGCCGCTTTCATCAATCCTAAGACATTTTGGCCAATTGCTTTTTTTGGTCTAGGATACCTGCCTATTCTCCTTATAAACATCGGTTTTATTGCTTATTGGTTATTACGAAAGCCAAAAATGCTAATCTTTTCTTTGCTGACCATCCTAATCGGATGGCCTTTATTAACCAAACATTGGAACCCCAGGTCCACCGCTCCAATTACTGCAAAAACAACAGATTATATTCGTGTTTTAAGTTTCAATGCTCATCTTTTTAAGGATATACACGATGCTAAGAAAAACTTTAAAAATGATGCCTTGACAATATTGGATAGTATCAAACCTGACATCGTATGTTTTCAGGAATATTACAGTAAAATAAAAGGAAAATACGTCATCTCCAATGAATTTAAAATCAAACTGGGGTATGACTATCATTACTTTGCTGAAAGTTCTAAGAATGATTATGAGGCTTATGGTATGACTATTTTTTCGAAATATCCGATTGTGAATTCAGGAAATATTTTAGACAATGACTATGGTATCAATCGAATTTCTTATGCTGATATTAAGAAAAATGACAGTACAATTCGCGTATACAATGTTCATCTCAGATCATTTGCGCTTCAAAATGAAGATAAAGAATTTATTCAAAATCCATCAAGTAAAAATGAAACCCACAATCAAGCTTCAAGACGTTTGGGCAGAAAGCTAAAAAATGCTTTTGAATTCAGAAGTGAGCAAGCTAGTTCTTTAAAAAGACATATGAACGCCTGTACTTCTCCGTACATCGTGATGGGAGATTTTAATGATACACCAATGAGTTATTCTGTAAATCTAGTGAGCAAAGGTCTTCATAATGCCTTTAAAGAAAAAGGTGCCGGCTGGGGAGTCACACATTATGAAATGTTGCCGATCTTTCAGATTGATTATATTTTTGCCAGCCCTGCATTTGAGGTATTAAATTATCACGTGGTCAAAAGAAAGCTATCTGATCACTATCCGATCTGGAGTGATCTAAAATTGAAAAACTAGCTGATCTGAATACCTAATGCACGTAAGGCACTTGCAACAAATTGATCTTTCCTGTTCTTGATCTTAAAATAAGCTTCTCTACCAAAATAATACCGCCCGACCAAAGCTTCGATGTCAGACTGAATGATCTGATGAAGGCGATCTGCCTCTAACTTATTGACCGCAATACCTTTTCTAGATAAAAAGGAAATAAAATCATTAAATTCTTGATCTGGTAAATTATAACCACTTAAGAAATTTTCTATTGAGTATGCTGGCAATTTCTTTGTAAAACGATCATAGACAAACTCTTGTATACTATTGGAATGATAAATCTCTCTATACTTGGCACTTATTTCATTGGAGTCTATAGGGATTACAATATCAGGCTGTATACCTCCTCCTCCAAATAACATTTTGCCTTTGCTAGTGGTATACATTTCATGTGTATTATACTCTGTATCCAATGTCCAAAGATCAAATGTGGTCATATATTTAGACTGATCATAATTTGCCCGAGTATACTTTCTTTGAATACACCGTCCTAATGGCGTGTAATAGCGAGCAACAGTCAGGTTGACTGCAGATCCATCTGCAAAGTCAAACTGCTCTTGAACCAATCCTTTTCCATAAGATCTGCGACCGACTACGGTACCTCTATCCAAATCCTGTAGAGCTCCGGTCACAATTTCACTTGCCGAGGCTGTTTCTTCATTAATAAGAACAACAATACGACCGTCACTAAAGTTGCCAGGCTCGGTAGAGAAGTAGTCACGACGTAACTCGTTTGCTCCTTCAGTATACATCAACAGGCGTTTCTCTTTGAAAAACATGCTGGCCATTTCAATGGCGGTATGTACATAACCACCACCATTACCTCTAAGGTCTAAAATCAGATCTTGGGCGCCACTTTTTTTCAGGTCACGCAATTTAATTTTAAAATCTTCGGAAGTCTGATGCCCAAAGCGTCGGATTTTTACATAAGCAATTTTAGGTGCTATCATGTAGGAGGCATCTAATGTACTTACGGATACTTGATCACGTACAACTTTTAAAGGTGTAGTTAGAATTTCATCATTACGTTTGATCATGATATCAACGGTAGAACCCTTCTTACCACGAATTAATTTATCGACCACGTGCTCGGTAACACGAACACCGGCAATATTTCGATTGGCTATTTTAATTAAACGATCGCCAATTTTCATTCCTGATTTTTCTGCTGGACCACCAGCGATCATACCCACAACTAGCAGTGTATCGTTGAGATTAAAATATTCAACACCAATACCATCAAAGGTTCCTTCAAGGGCTTCTGCTTGCGCTAAACGTTCGTTGGGTTTAAGATATGTAGAAAACGGATCTAATCGGGTGATGATATGTTGAATGGCTTCATCTTGAATGGTATCTAGACTCACTTTATCCACATAATTATCTGAAATTAAGTTAACTAAATATTGAACTTTCTCAGAATTTCCAGTTAATCCACCGGCTAGAATAGAAGTCGATTGTTTATTACCTTGTTCATCGGCATATTTCTGCCCAAGCAATAGACCCACGAGTAAAACTCCTGCGTATGTTGCTGCTACAAAAATATTCCGTTTTATACTTCCTTGCATATGAAAAGATGCTTCAAAAATACTAAGTTTTATTCATTAATACCACAATAAATGACGTGATTTTTATGTTAAAACAAAAGTTATTAAAAGTGGTTAATATCTGAAAGTTTTCTCAACTTTGTCTTTGTAACAATCAAATAATCTGCCAAAATGCACGAAATTGAACCTTTTTACAATTGGAGACATGATTATATTGCATCGGAAGATGAACAATCTCCTTTTTATGGAACAATATATAATGAATTTGAATACGATAAACAGATTTATAATTTCCTTTTACATCCCCAATGGGATGATTTTGGTTCACATACGCTGTATTTAAAAGTACTATTTGTGGACTATGAGAAGCAGTATGGTATCATCGAGCTTATCGGCGAATGGAATGATGCAATTGACAACGATATCATGATCTTGAAACGTGAATTGATTGATTTAATGATCGCCGAGGGAATCAATCATTTTATATTGATAGGTGAAAATCTACTTAATTTCCATGCTTCTGATGACACTTATTATGAAGAGTGGTTTCAGGATATTGAGGATGGCTGGATAGCTGCTGTCAATTTTAGACAGCATGTTGTTACGGAATTTATGCAAAATAACATCGACTATTATATCAATTTTGGCGGACATCTTAATGATCTTCCTTGGCGCACTTTAAAACCCATTCAAATTTTTCACCATATCAATGAACAATTAACAAAACGATTGAATGGTTAGGGAGATTTGAAGAAATTATGACATTCAAATTCAATTAAGATGAACTCTTTGAATGGCTGTTCTCTATATTTTTACTTAACTTTGTTACATCAAAAAAATCAAACGCTATGTCATTTAGAATAGAAAAAGATACCATGGGTGAAGTTCAAGTTCCAGCAGATAAATACTGGGGAGCTCAAACAGAACGTTCACGCAACAACTTCAAAATCGGTCCTGCAGCATCTATGCCTCATGAAATTATCGAAGGTTTTGCTTACTTAAAAAAAGCTGCAGCTTATGCTAATGCTGAATTAGGTGTATTACCTATTGAGAAACGTGATGCTATCGCAGCTGTTTGTGATGAGATCTTAGCTGGTCAATTGGATGATCAATTTCCATTGGTAATCTGGCAAACAGGTTCGGGTACGCAATCGAACATGAATTTAAATGAAGTCATTGCAAATCGTGCTCAGGTATTAGCTGGATTCAAAATTGGAGAAGGTGAGCCTGTTTTAAAAGCGAATGATGATGTAAATAAATCACAATCTTCAAATGATACTTATCCTACTGGTATGCACATCGCAGCCTATAAAGCTGTAGTTGAGGTGACCATACCAGGTGTTGAAAAACTTCGTGATACCTTAGCAAAGAAATCTGCTGAGTTTATGAAAGTTGTCAAAATTGGCCGTACGCACTTAATGGATGCTACCCCTTTGACATTAGGTCAAGAATTATCAGGCTATGTTGCTCAATTGAGCTACGGTATTAAAGCTGTTAAAAATACGTTAGCGCATTTATCTGAATTGGCATTGGGTGGTACTGCAGTTGGCACTGGATTAAACACGCCTGCTGGATATGATGTACTAGTAGCGAAATATATTGCACAATTTACGGGTCATCCTTTCATCACGGCTGAGAATAAATTTGAAGCTTTAGCTGCTCATGATGCCATCATTGAGTCTCATGGTGCATTGAAACAATTAGCAGTTTCTTTAAATAAAATCGCTAATGATATCCGCATGTTGGCTTCTGGTCCACGTTCAGGTATTGGTGAGATCATCATCCCTGAAAATGAACCGGGTTCTTCTATCATGCCTGGAAAAGTAAATCCAACTCAGTGTGAAGCTTTAACTATGGTTGCTGCTCAAGTAATGGGCAATGATGTTGCGATCACAATAGGTGGTACGCAGGGTCATTATGAACTGAACGTTTTCAAACCATTGATGGCGGCTAACTTCTTACAATCTGCTCGATTAATCGGTGATGCATGTATATCATTTGAAGAGCACTGTGCTAGCGGTATCGAACCAAACTACGCTCGTATTAAGGAATTAGTAGATAACTCTTTAATGTTAGTAACGGCTTTAAATACTAAAATTGGATACTATAAGTCTGCAGAAATTGCTCAGACAGCGCATAAAAATAATTCAACATTAAAAGAAACAGCTATTGCATTGGGTTATGTAACTGCTGCAGAATTTGATGAATGGGTAAAGCCTGAAGATATGGTCGGGAGCTTAAAATAAGCTTATGATGTCCTATCTAACTAAAAGTAAAAATATAAAAGCATACCTATTCGTTACAATAGGTATGCTTTTGCTGTTTGGGAGCTGTAAGTTTAATTCGGAAATGCAGAGTGAAGGTGCAAGTTATTTGCAAGGAGAATGGAAGCAAGATCGTATTCCTCATCAGGACCAAATGCTGCAATACACACTTACGGAATTTCGTTTTACCTGTGATTCGATCTATGCGCGTATGTATGTTCATTCGAAAACAAAACAAATTGCAGATAGTTGCTACAATAACGGTTCCTGGGTTGAATATGCTAAAGGTCTCTATGTTGTCCGTGGTGACAGCGTAATTGTGGACGGTATTTATGTTAAAGAAAATGGAAAACAAAAATTATCGGGCTGCTACCGTCAGGGACAGTATCTACCTCGATTTAAAGTTGCTTCCCATTCAAAGGACTCTTTGGTCTTAGAAAATAAATATGATCAGCGCCCTATCATTTTACGGAAAACTAAAGACGTAATTTGTGTCCCGCAAAAGCGTTGGCAATAAAACAAACTAAACATACACATAGCCATTTAATCATTAAATGGCTTTTTCTATCATTAATGACGCGCTCGTCACTATCTGAGCAAAAAATATGAATAAAGGAATTATTGCATTGGCCTTTGGAGGTCTTGCTATAGGAATGACAGAATTCTCGATGATGGGAATCTTACCTGATATAGCAAAGGATTTGAACATCGACATTCCAACCGCTGCCCATTTAATAGCATTATATGCGATAGGGGTTGTTGTTGGAGCTCCAACGTTAGTATTATTATCTGGAAAATACCCGCCTAAAAATGTATTGCTGTTTTTAATGGTTCTATTTTTCATTTTTAATGGATTATTTGCCATTTCACCAACTCACTTTACTATTCAACTTTCTCGGTTTATGTCAGGCTTACCCCATGGTGCATTCTTCGGTGTAGGGTCTGTTGTTGCTGCAAGATTAGCTCCGAAAGGAAAAGAGGCTCAAGCTATATCGATCATGTTTACGGGAATGACCATTGCAAACTTGGCTGGTGTACCGCTCGGAACATATATCGGTCATCATTACTCATGGCGCATTACTTATGGTGTCATCAGTGCTCTTGGTCTGCTTACATTTATGATGATATATCTGTGGTTGCCAAAAATTGAATCTTCTAAACACAATGACATCATCGCACAACTCAGTTTTTTTAAAAAGAGTGAGGCTTGGTTGCTGATGGCTATTATTTCCATCGGGACTGGAGGGCTTTTTGCCTGGATCAGCTATATCGCTCCATTAGTTACCAATGTATCTGGACTTGAAGCGAATCGGGTGCCACTCATTATGGTTTTAATTGGTATTGGCATGTTCTTTGGCAATCTTCTAGGTGGAAAATTGGCAGATACCATTTCTCCAACAAAAGCGGCCATTGCTAGTTTTAGTTCCATGGCAATATGTCTAGTCATTGTTTTTTTTATCTCTCCATTTCAATGGTCTGCGTATATCATGGCCTTTATTACTGGCTTAGTTTCATTTACTATTGGTCCTCCAACGCAGATGATGTTAATTAGAACTGCTAAAGGAGCAGAGACATTGGCTGCTGCAGGTGGTCAGGCTGCCTTTAATTTAGGAAATACTTTAGGTGCCTATTTAGGGGGTATTCCGATTATCTATGGACTGGCTTACAATACACCCTCTTTGGTAGGTGTTGGTATGGCGACAATTGGCGCTTTACTTACTTTGGTATTTTTGGTACAGTATGTGCAAAAGAATCGTATTCCAATTGCAGACTAACGGATAAGATGCCACACAAACTCAGCTATATCAGCATCCTACGTATTATTGCAACTATTGCAGTTATTGCGATACATGCCTCATCGGGTTATCTCAATGGCTCTGATATAGCTGGTTTTGATTGGAAATATGCCAACCTAATCAATAGTTTTACACGCTTTTCTGTCCCTGTTTTTGTGATGCTCTCAGGGGCTCTCCTATTGACAAAGGAGGAAAATACAAGTGAATTTTATAAAAAAAGATTACTTAAACTCTGCTATCCATTTATTTTCTGGACTATAATTTACATCTTTTACAATACGGATGTAATTCATTTAGGGAAAGATGAATTGATTGAAACGATTGTCTACAGACTTAAAAATGGTGCAAATGCACATTTGTGGTATCTATACATGATCATAGGTCTTTATCTAGCAATTCCTTTTCTTCAAAAAATAGTGCAACATGCAACAACAAAAGAACTGGAAATATTTCTGATCTTATGGTTTGTCTCCTTGTTTATTTTTAATAAAAACTTACCTACTTATCTGCCTAAATTAGATCTCACATTTTTCTCTAGCTACACGGGATACTTAATTTTAGGTTATTATTTGAACATAAAAGATTTTGGTTCCTTGAAATGGTGGTTTTTGGGTATTTTTATCATTACCGCATGGGGTACTTCCTATTTTACCTATACAATGAGTTTGAATGCGCATGAGTTTCGCCCTCTTTTATATGGGTACTTATCACCTAATACTGTTCTTATAGCAGCTAGTTTATTTATTTTTATCAAATCCGTATCAAAAAGTAGGACACTTCCTAAATGGGCCATTTGGATCGATCATTATAGCTTTGGTATATACCTCTGTCATATTCTTATACTAAATTATGTACATCCGATATTACCAGTTGGAACGTTTTTAAAGATTCCATTAGCGACTTTTATTACACTTTTGATCAGTATACTACTCACTTATAGTATTCGAAAGATACCGCTAGGTAAATACGTTTCAGGCTAATAAAAAAGCTTCAATTGAATCAATTGAAGCTTTTTTATATTTTAGATTGTCGCAGGACTAGAAAGGTAAATCATCATCGTCATTTGAACCTGACAAGTCAACTGGAGCTGGCATTTCAGCATAACCTGGAGCAGGAGCTGAAGCGGCAGTATTGGCCAATTTTGTAACTCTCCAAGCAACTAATGAATTGAAGTATGTTGTTACACCTTCTTTATTTGTCCAAGGACGACCACGTAAATTGAAAGAAACTTCAATTTCTTCACCTACTGTTAAACCATCAAAAATTGATGTTCTATCTTGAGTAGCTTCAAAGCGAATATATTCAACAAACTGCGGATTCTCAGCGTAAGCCACGATTATATCACGCTTTTTAAATGACTCTGTTACTTGTTGCGTAGCACCTATTTCGTGTACTTTTCCTCTAATTTCCATAATCAAAAATATTAAACCGTAAAAATAAGCATTTTTTGAGTAAGAGATTAACTAACTTTGTACAAATATTATGGAAGTTTTCAACACCCCCAATAAAATCATCATCACTTGCAATAAGAGACTTTCTCCTTATTTGCAACAAGAAGTCGAAGAACTTGGCTTCGAGATCAAACGTTCATTCTCTACTGGTGTAGAATTATTTAACACTTTGAATGAAACGATTAAATTAAATTTAAACTTGCGTACGGCTTCGCAGATCTTATATTCTATCAAAGAATTTAAGGCATCAAACCCTCAAGAGCTATACGATGAATTGAAAAACATCGCTTGGGAAGAACTGATTGCTTTTGATGGATATTTCTCTGTGACTTCGAATGTGGATAATGAAACAATCACTACGCCATTATTTGCAAATTTGAAGGTTAAGGATGCTATTGTAGATCGTATCAAAGAAAAGAAAGACATCCGTCCTAACTCAGGTTCTGACAGTAATAAAGCTGTTGTGCATTTGTATTGGAAAGATGATCGTGCCGAGGTTTTCATCGATTCATCTGGTGAAACATTAGCAAAGCATGGCTACCGTAAACATCCCGGAAAAGCACCGATGCTAGAAGCATTAGCTGCTGGCACAATTTTAGCTTCTAAATGGGATGGTCAGTCGTCTTTTGTCAATCCAATGTGCGGTTCAGGTACTTTGGCAATCGAAGCGGCATTGATCGCGACCAATCGTCGTCCAGGCCTTTACCGCATGAACTATTCGTTTATGCACTTTATAGGGTATGACGAAGAGGTGTTTTTTCAAGAGAGAAGAAATCTGAAAGAACAGGTCAACAAAAAAGCAAATCCAAAAATTGTAGCTTCGGATCTTTCGCAGCAGGCAGTAGATATTGCGATCATGAATGCCAAGACAGCGGGTGTAGATCAGCTGATTGATTTTCAAGTTTGTGATTTTGCAGATACAACTGTACCGCAAGAAGAAAAAGGAATTGCTATATTTAACCCAGAATATGGTGAACGCCTTGGTAATCATAGTCAACTGGAATTAACATATAAACGTGTAGGTGACTTTCTAAAACAAAACTGCAAGGGTTATAGAGGTTATATTTTTACTGGAAATCCTGATCTTGCAAAGAAAATTGGATTACGTGCTTCCAGAAAGGTAGAATTTTATAACGGTAAACTGGATTGTCGTCTATTAGAATACGAATTGTACGAGGGAACTCGAGAAAAACCAAAAGTAATTTATGAATAAGATTATTGAAAGTACGGTTGCATTTGTACAGGACAGATTAAAATTTGCTGAATCTGGTCATGATTGGTCTCATATCCAACGCGTATGGAACAACACAAAATTAATTCTTCAAACGGAAGATGCGGATTACCAAATTTGTGAATTAGCTGCTCTACTTCATGATATCGCGGATAGTAAATTCCATGATGGAGATGAATCCATTGGTCCGCGTGTTGCCGGTGAATTTTTATCATCATTGGATCTAGATAAGGAGGTTATTGACCATGTTCAAAAAATTATTTTAAACATGTCATTTAAAGCAAGTCTAGGAGAAATCGCTTTCCACTCAAAGGAACTTGAAATCGTTCAAGATGCTGATCGCCTAGATGCAATCGGTGCAATTGGTGTTGCCAGAGCGTTTAATTATGGCGGACACAAAAACAGAGAAATGTACAACCCTAATATTGCTGTTCAAGAATATCAGGATAAAGAAAGCTACAAACATTCTGAAGCACCTACAATCAATCATTTTCATGAGAAACTTTTATTGCTAAAGGATAAAATGAATACAAAAGCTGCTCAAGCAATTGCCGAAAAAAGACATGCATTTATGCTTTCTTTTTTAGATGAGTTTTACGCGGAGTGGGAAGGTAAAAGATAAGATACATAAAACTTAATATTTCCTTAATTAGGAGATTATAAAAAAATGGTACTTTAGATGATTGATTGATCATTATCTAGGTACCATTTTTTTTGTTTAAATTTAATTTTCAAAAATCTATAAAGTAAGAGTGTTCACCAGAAACTGGAGAGATTTCAAACTAAAAATCTGCTTAATCTGTCATGAATGGTGCATGATTTAACATTATGGCAATAGCCAAATGATTTATAGCATGAAACCATCATGAGCTAATCACGCTTAAAGGTCTAGATAAATAAAAGACACATGATCGTTCCTTTTTAAGTCACAAACCGAGCTTACGGGCTCACGAAGTAATATATCTGATGAAAAAAAAAGTTTTAGTAATCCTTGCCGCTATGGCCGTTATGGGAATTTCCGAATTAACAGCACAAACAAAAATTATTGCTCACCGTGGAGCATTTAAAAACACTAAGCTACCAGAGAACTCGATCGCTTCTTTAAAGGCAGCTAAAGAGCTTAATCTTTGGGGATCTGAATACGATGTACACTTAACAAAAGATAATATTCTCGTGGTCAATCATGACAACGATTTTTATGGAATTGATATAGCCACATCCACATATCAAGATTTATTAGCTAAAACACATCCGAATGGTGAAAAAATCCCTACGCTTGAAGAATTTATTAAGGCAGGTTTAAAACTTAAGGGACTAAAATTAATCTTGGAATTAAAAACAAACAAATTAGGGTTAGAGCGTACACTGGAAGCTACTGAAAAAGCTGTTGCGTTAGTAAAAGAATTAAAAGCTGAAAAAGTAACAGAATATATTGCGTTCAGTTATGATGCCTGTAAAAAGATTCATGAATTGGATCCGAAAGCTAAAGTATCCTATTTAAATGGCGATATTGCTCCTGACCAAATCAAAAAAGATGGGCTGACAGGTATCGACTATCACCTGAGTGTGTTCACGAAACATCCAACTTGGTTGCAAGAGGCAAAGGCATTGAAATTAACCACTAACGCTTGGACAGTCAATGCGGAATCTGATATGAAATCACTACTTGACCAAAAGATTGATTATATCACGACCAACGAGCCTGAATTGTTAAAGACTTTACTGAAGTAATATGTATAAAGGATCATAGTCATTAACTTATAATAATGAATTCTGACTATGATCCATTCATTGCTTAAAATGGACTGAGGCTAATTATCATGCCTTGACCTCAACTTCTGAATAATAACCTTCGTGTAAATGTTTATAAAAATACTCCTAACCTTTACACGCATAAAACTATATGCTAATGAAAAAACTTATTTTTACATTCTTTATCTTAATTACAGGTTTATCCTATTCCATCGCACAACAAATGCGTGTAGCTACCTATAATATCAGACAGAAAAATGATCATGATACCGGAAATATGTGGGATGAGCGTAAAGATGCTGTTGCCAATCTGATCAAATATCATCAGTTTGAAATTTTTGGAATACAGGAGGCATTTATAGAACAAGTAAAGGACCTACAGGATCGTCTACCGGATTTTAAATCTGTGGGTGTTGGTCGTGACGATGGTGCGGAAAAAGGAGAACACTCTTCTATATTTTATAATCAAAATCGCTTTGAAGCAAAGAAGAGTGGTACCTTTTGGTTGTCAGCTACTGATACTAAGCAACCGAATAAAGGATGGGATGCCGCATTACCACGGATCTGTACTTGGGTGGTCTTGAAAGATAAAAAAAGTGGTAAATCATTTATTTTTATGAATACCCACTTTGACCATGTAGGTATAGAAGCGAGAAAAGAAAGTGCTAAATTAATCTTGGCTAAAGCAAAAGAGTTGGCAGGAAATCTGCCACTGATCTTAACCGGAGATTTTAATGTTGATGAACATAATGAAGCCTATTTCACGTTGGCAAACAGTAAAACAGTTGTTGATAGCTATACCGTGAGCCCTCGCCGTTACGAACCTAGCTCGTCTTTTAATGGTTGGGGTAAAAGCATCAAACCTAAAGAACGCATTGACCATATCTTTGTTGTACCTCAAATAAAGGTTTTAGACTATGCTATACTGACGGATACCTATCAAGGAAAATTTCCGTCGGATCACTTTCCTGTGACGATTGATCTGATATTATAAATGATTTGAATTGTGTCAGATTAAAACCTGACACAATTTGACACTTTGGTGGCTACTTACCTTTCCTTTTAAAGTTACATTTGGTTTTATTCCAGCTTGCTATTGATAAGCGTTAATATAAATAATAAGTCTCCTTATTAAACGTTTGAGTCATTTCAGGTTCTAATTTGTAAGTTTACAAAAAAAATAGACATGAAGAATATCTTATCATACGCCTTGATTGCCTCAGGGTTATTATTTGCGACTCACTCTCAAGCACAATCGAAGGGGCTTTCGAAATTAAAAAAAAGCCTAAGTGCTATAACTGATCAAAATAAAAAATCTACAGATAGTACAACTACCAAAACAACTACAGCAAATGCTCCAATAAATATTACTAAAAAAGAAGCTACTTTAGGTGTTAAAGAAGCATTGAGCAAGGGCTTGAAAAATAGTGTAAATATTTTGTCTGCAAAGGATGGTTTTTTGGGTGATGCTGCTGTTAGAATATTAATGCCATCGGAGGCACAAAAAGTTGAAAAAGCACTGCGAGCAGTCGGTATGGGTTCTTTGTGTGATCAATTTATAAGTAGCATGAATAGAGCTGCAGAAACAGCTGTAAGTGAGGCGGGTACTGTTTTTGCTAATTCCCTATCAAAAATGACCATAACAGATGCTTACAACATCTTATTGAGTGGCAATCAAAATGCGGCGACAACATTTTTCAAAACGAATACATCTAATGAATTAACTTCAAAATTTTCACCGGTTATCGACAAAGCAATGGGCGCCAATAATGTATCCGGATATTGGAATCAATTGACTAGTGCTTATAATAACCTTCCATTTTCGAAAAAAGTAGAAACTGATTTGACGAGTTACGTGACACAAAAAGCAATTGATGGCTTATTTGTAAAAGTAGCGGATCAAGAACTGCAAATCAGAGAAAATATTGGTGGATCTAGAAGTACAGATTTATTGTCAAAAGTATTTGGCTGGGCAGATAATCAAAACTAAGATGAAGCAGAACACTACGTTCTGCTTACATTTTTAAATGTCTTTGATTGATGTAACTAAAAAATAGTCTAGACCAATTTTTGTACTGATATATGCTGACGAGTCCAATCATTAGCAGGATAGACTTTATGAGCAAATTTGCTCCGAAGTAGGGAGTTATCTGCACATGTTTTGCCATTAAGACCAAGGCAAAGAAAACATTGTAAAGCCCACAAAAAATTACATATATCTGAAAGGATTTCTTCATAAATCTTCGGTTTTTTGATGTTCTAAATGCCCATAAGGGAATAAATAAGTAAATCAATTGACCAATATAGACCAATTCCCGATAGGAATCATCTATACTCAAGAGTAAAAATAACTGCACAATAACGAGGAGAAGAAACATTGCTCTTAACAAACGCAACATACTGAAAATCAAAATTTAAGTTTTATAAATTTACAAAATAAATTATGATTTAACAAATGCTAAACTATAAAAGTCAAAATTCGCTAATGGTTACATTTTTTGTAATTTTGTACAGTACGATCACATTAATGAAATAAAAGTATATGAGTAACTTCGAGATCAACAACATCAACGATTTTTCAGTATCTGAAAGATTTCAACGTTATGTTCAAATAGATACACAATCAGATGCAAGTTCACCTACTTGTCCATCAACAGCGAAGCAGAAAAACCTAGGCAAATTGCTTGTTGAAGAATTGTTAGCTTTAGGTATTGTAGATGCTGCAATGGATGATAATGGTTATATCTACGCAACTATACCTTCTAATACAGATAAAAAAGTACCGACGATATGTTTCTGTTCGCATATGGACACATCGCCGGACTCTTCGGGTAAAGATGTAAAACCCTTAGTTCACCGAAACTACCAAGGTCAGGATCTGGTATTACCAGATGACAATAACATCATAATCAAATATGTTGATCATCCTGATTTAGCTAATCAAATTGGCAATAACATCATCACGGCAAGTGGTACAACCTTATTAGGTGCTGATGATAAAGCAGGAATTGCTGAAATCATGGATGCTGCTCGGTTATTGATGCAACATCCCGAAATCAAGCATGGTGATATCAAAATTTTATTTACTCCTGACGAAGAAATCGGAAGAGGTGTTGATAAAGCCGATTTGAAACGATTAGCCGCAGATTTTGCTTATACAATGGATGGTGAGAAAGCAGGTACAATAGAAGATGAGACATTTTCTGCAGATGGAGCAATATTGACTATTCATGGCGTCTCAGTACATCCAGGATTTGCTAAAGGCAAAATGCAAAGCGCTATAAAAATTGCAAGTGCCGTTATAGCTGCCTTGCCTCAAGATCGCCTTTCCCCAGAAAGTACCAACAAGAAAGATGGATTTGTGCATCCTACAAATATCTCTGGTACAGTTGAAAAAGCAGAAATCCACTTTATCATTCGAGATCACAAAACCTCAAATTTACAAAAACATGAAGCGGAATTGGAATCTATCGCGAAAAATATAGTTGAACAATATCCAAACTGTAGCTATACTTTTGAAATAAAGGAGCAATACCGCAATATGAAAGAGATCTTGGATCAATTTCCTCAAATCATGGAAATTGGAATAGAGGCAATTACGAGAGCGGGTATGAGAGCAGAACGCAGAAGCATACGCGGTGGTACTGATGGTTCACGCTTATCTTTTATGGGATTGCCATGTCCTAATATTTTCGCAGGTGGACATGCGTTTCATGGAAAACAAGAGTGGGTGTCGGAACAAGATATGGAAAAAGCAGTTTTAACAATATTACATGTTGCCGCTCTTTGGGAAGAAAAATAATAATTAACTTGATACTCATATCAGAAGCTTAAGAAAATAATATATATGCAATCAAATGAAGTTTTAAAAGCAATACAAAGTCGACGATCTGTTTTTCAAGCTAATTTTACGGATCAAGATGTTAATAAAGAAGATATCTTAACGATTTTAGAAGCGGCGAATGCTGCTCCTACTCATAAAAGAACGCAACCTTGGCGTTTTACTATTTTCAAGGGCGAAGGTCTTGTTCGTCTAGGCACTGAACTTTCGCGTATTTATAAGGCGGTCACACCCGCAGAAAAATACTTGGAAAAAACAGAAATCACCATGGGTGAGAAGGCTACACAATCAAAAGTTGCTATTGCATTGATCGTTAATTATACTGGTGATGTGCCTGAATGGGAAGAATTGGCTGCTACGGCCTGTGCTATTGAGAATATGTGGCTAGCAGCACATTCCTTGGGCTTAGGTGGATATTGGGCAACTCCGGGGCTCATCAATCATTTAGGAAACTTCCTAAAGTTGGAAGAACATCAAAAATGCATTGGGTTATTCTATTTAGGCCACCACGAAACGGAAGCTAGAGAACCTATTCGATCTCCTATTGCTGATAAAATACGTTGGGAAGAATAAAACCGTTAGTACAACAATAAAAAGATAGTTTTTTAATATCCTAAAAAAAATGTTTTCCTTTTTCGTGATATAAAAAACTATCTTCTTGAACCTTTGTTAAGATTTCGATATTACTTGCTTTCCTCTTTCACACCGAAGCAGTGTGGCGGTTTTATGACTTGACTGAAATTATGCTCATCAGCAGGAAAAAGAATAATTAATTTCCCTTGATTACCTTGCCATTTAGGCCCCTGCTCGATCAACCTTAATACTTCTTTCTTTAAAGTTTCATTTGGCTGTCCATCAAAAATAAAATTCGTAAGTTTTCCATTTTTATCAACACTAAATTGAACTACAATCTTTCCACCCAGATCCTTTACCTGTGTATTTTTTTGCAGGTACTGTTCAAATGCATTCCATCCTCCTATCGGAGAGGCATCTCCACCAGTTAACAACGGTTCAATAGCAATCTTATTTTCTGGATTGATTAATTCGACCTCAGTCGTACGACTGCTAGGTGAAGTAAAATTTCTAAAATAGATAAATGCGATCAATACGACAAAAATGACGCCCGCAGCGGATCCAATAGCCAATCGTTGCCAAGTGTAAAACTGAGCATTGCGTGTAGATTTAGTTTGTTCAACGCGACGGTTTAGTCTCTGCTGCAATAAACTCAATTGTCGCACATCTACTCCCTTTTGCATGCGATAACCTTCAATGGCATCCTGCAAAAAAGGATCTTCTAATGCTTCTTTTTCTAATTGAAACATTTCCTCTTTATTCATCAAACCACTGATGTAGTTCTGAATTCTGGATAATTGATAATTATTTTCCATTTTACTTATTCTCCATACAAATTTTCAGATTTCGCTTTCCATTCTGAATATAGCTTTTCACTTGATTCATGTCGAGGCCCGTCAAAGCGACAATATCTTTATAACACTTTTGTTCCAAGTAAAACAAACGGATGCAACGCTCCTGTTCAGGTTTTAAAGTCAGCATGCAACTTTCTAATTTTTCAAATTGACTTTCACTCCATTCTTTAGGATCTGATTCATCTAAATAATCATTGCCAATTGCAACTTGTTCATCGATGTCAACATAGTGAGTTCCTTTTCCTTTGCGTAACTGCATTAAACAGAAATTTTTTGAGAAGGTGTATAACCAACTTTTAAAATTATCAACTTCATGAATACGCAATTTTCGAATCAACTCTTCAAAAATTTGCATAACTGCATCTTGACTTTTGTCTACATCTTGCAGATACTTAAAACATACCCCATACAATAATGACATATAAGGAGCATACAATTTTCCCAGAAGATCCAAATCTCCTGTTATACGATATTGTATTAATAATTCCTTTTCACTCATACTTGGGATATTACTTTGATAAATTGATGCTTGAAGATACTGAATTCCATAAAAAATTAAGAAAACATTCCAAATTATATTATCTAACTGGACTACAAAATATCATAATTTAAAAAATAAATAATTCTGAATTGATATATCGGTGAGCCATCAACAATATATTCATCTTTATTTTTGAACAATTCGTCTTATTTCGCTTGTCATTACATGTTTTAGTAAAGAAATTCAATAAGACGGTGAATAAGTTGACATGATTTAAAGGTATAGAAAAGGATAACTTGAATGTCGGTTCTCCTTTTTCTTTATAAATCTTAAAAACTATTTTTCAATCTGCCTTATTGAAATAACAGGAGTGCAATAATGAGCGTAACAATAACATTAAAAGTTTGCGCTATCAAAAATGCATAGAGGGGCTTTTTATTATCTTGCTGGAAGAGATCTTTGAAATTCGTTTCTAATCCAATGGATGTAAATGCTAGTGTAAACCAAAGTCCTTGAATAAATTTTAAACTTCCTTTAATCTCGGCATTAGTTTCGGGAGAGATTAAAAAGGAAAAAAGCAGGGATGCGAAAATAAAACCGAGCACAAACTTTGGGAATCTTTCCCAAATAATTTTCAATGTTGGTTTTTCTTTTTTAGTTTCGTCATCGACAGATTTGGAATAACTCCAATAAATACTAATGGCAAATGCAGCAATCCCTAGCAAAACATTTTGGGAGAATTTTACTATCGTACTTATTTTTAAAGCTTCTTCTCCAACTAGACTACCTGATGCTGCGACAGCACCTGAGGTATCAATAGATCCCCCAAGCCATGCACCGGTCACCTGCTGTGATAGTCCCATCAGCTCGGCTAGATAAGGCATAAAAATCATCATCGGAATCGCAGTGATCAAAACAAGTGAAATGACATAGGAAAGTTTTTTACTATCTCCTTTAATTGCTCCAGAGGTTGCAATAGCCGCTGAAACACCACAAATGGATACAGCACTCGATAACATCAAAGACATTTCTTTATCAATTTTTAGTTTTTTACAAATCCAAAAAGCAAAATACCAGACCGATATCACAACGACTAATGCTTGAATCAGTCCTAAAAAACCTGCTTTCAGTATATCTCCAAAAATGACGGTAGTGCCGAGTAAGATCAAACCGATCTTGACATAAAGCTCCGTACTTAACGCATTCTTAAACCAATCTGGAAGATTAAACAAATTGCTGATCGCTAATCCTATGGCTAAACTAAAAATAACTGCTTCTAGGTTATAATCTTTGACAAATGCATTCCCTGCGAGGATCAATGCTAGCATAGTCAAGATATAAACGGTAGGAAATACGATTAATAAATTTTTCACTGATTTGCCTAATAATGTCGCTCCCAGAATAGCCACTATAAAAACAAGTCCAAATTGTGTAGCAATTGCTTGCAGGTTATGATTTGAAAATACGAGATCTTTAAGTTCTGAAAAATTGCTCCAGCTAAAGCTTGGTTGGGGTACAATAACTCCAAAGATAGCTAAGAAAATAATTCCTAAGCCTAAAATAACAACTACCCAATCCTCAGCTAAGGAGAATGATTTCGAAGATGACATGTAAATAGGTTTTAATATTGAAACCCCAAATTTAGAAATATTATCCTTGTGGGCAACAGACAAACGAAAAAGTTACCAAATAAAAAAGCCGTGGTAAAAACACCACGGCTTGCAAACCTATAATCATATGTTTAACCTAAAAACAATATTTATTTGCATCGATCAATTTCTTAGCGATACGTTGACGAGCATCTTTCACATTAAATGGTTCTGACTTAGTAAAACGGCGTAGTCCTACTAGCATCATTTTTAATTCGTCACCTTCAGCAAAAGAATTTAGTGCTTCTTTAGCTGCTACATTGACTTTATCTACCGTTGAATACAAGTAAATCTTAGCCATATCGGTAGCATCAGCACTTACTTCTGATCCCTTTGTATGATACAATTTCTCTGCCCTTAATAATGCCGATTCAGCGATATATACATAACCAATCACATCGGCAATATTCATTAAAATCTCCTGCTCTTTAGATAAAGACATCATTAATTTTTGAACCGCAGCACCTGCGATCAATAATCCTGCTTTTTTCAGATTCGCAATAATTTTTTTCTCTGCAGCAAATGCTGTTTCATCTTCTTCTCCAAAATCAGGGATAGCCAACAATTCTGAAGCAACAGCTGTTGCTGGTCCCATTAGATCTATTTCACCTTTCATGGCACGTTTCAAAAGCATATCAACGACCAATAATCGATTTACTTCGTTTGTACCTTCAAAAATACGATTGATCCGGGAGTCACGATAAGCTCGTTCCATAGGAGCCTCAGCTGAATATCCCATTCCTCCATATATTTGTACTCCTTCATCTACAACATAATCTAACATCTCTGAACACCATACTTTAATAATAGCACATTCAATAGCAAACTGTTCTACCGATTTTAACTTTGCTTTCGCTTCATCCATACCCCCGGCAACTAAAGTTTCGTAAGCATCATCAATATTCTGTCCTGCACGATATGCTGCTGATTCGGTAGCAAATAAGCGGGTGGCCATTTCGGCTAACTTATAACGAATGGCTCCAAATTTTGAGATAGGCAAATTAAACTGTACACGTTCATTGGCATATTTAACAGCTTGTGTGATCACCATTCGAGATGAGCCAATCGTTGCTGCTCCTAATTTTATACGACCAATATTTAGGATATTGACGGCAATTTTAAATCCATTCTCGCGTTCGGATAACATATTTTCAACAGGGACCTCACAATCGTTGAAAAAAACCTGACGGGTAGAAGACCCTTTAATCCCTAATTTATGTTCTTCAGGATTCATACTGATCCCTCCGAAATCTTTCTCTACAATAAAGGCTGTCAAATTTTTATCATCATCAATTTTTGCAAAGACAATAAAAATATCAGCAAAGCCACCATTTGTAATCCACATCTTTTGACCATTGATGACATAATGGGTACCTGCAGCATTTAACTTTGCTGCTGTACGACCCGAATTGGCATCTGAACCAGAATTAGGTTCTGTTAAACAATAGGAAGCTTTCCACTCTCCTGTAGTCAATTTAGGAATATACTTTGCTTTTTGCTCGGCATTCCCATAATATAGAATAGGGAGTGTGCCAATACCTGTATGTGCAGATAATGCTACTGCAAAAGAGAACCCTCCTCCTACTGCATCTGCTACCAGCATCGAAGTATTAAAATTTTTGCCAAAGCCACCGTATTCTTCTGGAATGGATACACCTAGCATACCTAGTGCGCCCGCTTTATCCATCAAACTTGGCATCAAACCCTCTTCTTGAGCATCGATACGGTCCAATTTATTTAAAACTTCTGTATCTAAAAAATCAATACAGGTCTGACGGATCATCTTTGCTTCTTCGTCAAATTCTTCTGGTATAAAAATATCGTTGTAAGAGGTTTCTTTGATGACAAATTCTCCGCCTTTAATTGTGTTACTCATAATTTTTCTGATTAAAGAGCAAAGGTTAAAGAACTTGATCCTCTTTCTTTGCTTCTATTTTTAAAAAAATGTTTTTACTCTTGTTGAATTTACTTATTCTGTCAATAACTTATTTGAATCGATGCTGAGATCTGTAATCCATCCCATCTTTAACAAGCTGCTGCATGCGTACTATGGTTCTATTGATTTTTGTTGGTCTACAGTAATTCGAAAATACCGGCGGCTCCCTGTCCAGTTCCTACACACATAGTAACCATACCATATTTCTTATTTCTACGCTTCAGCTCATTCAACACTTGAACAGTCAATTTTGCTCCCGTACAACCAAGTGGGTGCCCTAATGCAATGGCACCACCATTGACATTGACTTTTTCCTCATCGAGCCCTAATTCACGAATTACTGCTAAAGACTGTGAGGCGAATGCTTCATTCAATTCAAATAGATCAATATCCTCTTTGTTCAACCCCGCCATTTCCAAGGCTTTTGGTATCGCAAAAATAGGTCCTATCCCCATAATTCTTGGGGGAACACCTGCCACGGCATAACTAACTAGACGAGCGATAGGCTTTAGATTTAATTCTTTCATTTTTTTCTCAGAAACAACCAAGACGAAAGCGGCTCCATCTGAGGTTTGGGATGAATTACCGGCTGTGACAACACCATCAGCAGCAAAAACAGGACGTAACTTAGATAATGCTTCAATCGAAGAGTCCGCACGAGGGCCTTCGTCTGTATCGACAATATATTCTCTTGTTTCTAGTTTTTTGCCATCTTTCAGATAGTTTTCTTTTACTGTGATCGGAACTATACCATCTTTTAAGTGTCCATTTTTTATTGCTTCAATTGCTTTTTGATGTGACTTTAAAGAAAACGCATCTTGATCTTCTCTTGAGACATGGTACTCTTTGGCAACTGCTTCAGCAGTGAGTCCCATTCCCCAATACCAATCTGGGTT
This sequence comes from Sphingobacterium sp. MAE, assembly GCF_056711605.1. Lineage (NCBI taxonomy): Bacteria > Pseudomonadati > Bacteroidota > Sphingobacteriia > Sphingobacteriales > Sphingobacteriaceae > Sphingobacterium > Sphingobacterium sp. MAE. The sequence goes on from NZ_CM160044.1 coordinate 4,558,093, forward strand.
TTCTTTGGCCACTTGTGGATTTGGAACAATTTTCCATCCTCCAAAAGGCATTCCAGACATCACTTCAACACCGCCTGCAATAATACAATCAGCCATACCAGCTTTTATTTTTGCTACTGCCGTAGCTATGGTCTCCAGTCCTGATGCACAGTAACGATTCACAGTCACTCCTGGAACTTTATCTGTCTCTAAGCCCATTAAGGAGATTAAACGTCCTACGTTTAATCCCTGTTCTGCTTCTGGCATTGCGTTACCAACGATTACATCGTCAATTTCTTCTTTATTTAAATTTGGAACTGATGCGACCAAATGTTTGATTACATCCGCGGCCAAATCATCTGCACGCATAAAGCGAAATCCTCCACGAGGAGCTTTCCCGACTGCTGTACGATATCCTGCTACAATGTATGCTTCCATAATTTTTTTAGATGTGAGATTTAAATTTTAATTTCGCAACGGCTTTCCTTTTGTTAACATAAATTGGATGCGTTCTAGTGTTTTACGTTCCGCACATAATTCTAAGAAAGCTTTACGCTCAAGATCGAGCAAATATTGCTCAGACACTTCTGTTGGTTCCGACAATTCACCACCACATAAAACAGTTCCTAATTTTTCGGAAATCTTTTTATCATGATCTGAAATATAATTACCTGCACGCATTGAACTTGCTCCTACATATACAATACCTAAACCTTGTTTTCCCAACACTTTAATATCTGTCCGTTGCGCAGGTTGAATATATCCGGCATTAGCTAATTCTAAGGCTTTTTCTTTGGCATCAGCAATGAGCCTTGCTTTGTTCATCGTGATGGCATATTTACCTTTTTGTAAATAACCTAGTTCATAAGCTTCTACAGCAGAGGTTGACACCTTTGCTGTTCCAATGGTCAAAAAGCGATCTTTTAATGTATTTTGAACTATTTGATCGTCTTTATATTCATCTGAAGCACGCAAAGCAAATTCTTTAGTACCGCCCCCTCCTGGTATTACACCTACACCAAACTCCACTAAGCCCATATAGGTTTCAGCATGCGCCTGTACAAAATCAGCATGCATAGAAAATTCACAACCACCACCTAATGTCATTTGAAATGGTGCTACAACTACTGGAATGGAAGAATAGCGGAGACGCATCGAGGTATTTTGGAAGGCACGAACAGCCATATTGAGCTCATCGTAATCTTGCTCAGCGGCCATCATGAAGATCATGCCGATATTTGCTCCTGCAGAAAAATTCTTCCCTTCATTAGAAATGACCAATCCACGGTATTCTTTTTCTGCCAAATCAATTGCTTTATTGACTCCCTGAATCACATCGCCACCTATAGTATTCATCTTGGTATGGAATTCGCAATTGATAATACCATCGCCTAAGTCAATAATAGAAACTCCTGAGTTTTTCCAAATAGTCTTACTATCGCGAATGTGATCTAAAACAATCAGATCTTCTGTTCCTGGAATAGGTTTATATGATTTGGAGGTAATATCATAATAGTGGCGTACACCATTTTGAATCTTATAAAATGACTCGCAACCACTGGCTAACATATCATGAACCCATGGTGCTACTTGTCCACGTTGACCAGGGAGGCGCTTTTCTTCTGATTTTATTTTCTCAATAGTCTCTCTAACTCCTAAGGCATCCCAGACTTCAAAAGGACCTATCTCCCAGCCAAATCCGGCGCGCATGGCATCATCAATACGGAAAAAATCATCCGTAATCTCCGGTACACGATTGGAAACATATTCAAACAAAGGGTAATGCATGGCACGAAATAATTCTCCTGCTTTATCTTTACCTTGTTCATATACCTTCATTCGCTTGCGGATATCTTCTACCTGTTTTGTTGCTTCAAGAGTTGCTGATTTTACTTTTTCTTGTGATCCAAATGCTAATGTTTTGAGATTTAGAGATTGAATCTCCGAATTTCCGGAAGCATCTTTTACTTTTTCGTAGAATCCTTTTTTAGTTTTTTCACCTAACCATTTATTTTCAACCATTTGGGTTATGAAAGATGGTAATTGAAAGACACCTTTGGCTTCATCATCGGGAGCATTTTGAGCAAGTCCATTGGCAACATTTACTAAAGTATCCAAACCAACAACATCAGCGGTACGAAAAGTAGCGGACTTAGGATGCCCCATTGCTGGTCCAGTGTATTTGTCTACTTCTTCCACAGTCAAACCAAGCGGTTCAACTAAATGTGTCAATGCTAACATGGAATAGACACCAATCCTATTACCGATAAATGCAGGAGTATCTTTACACAATACAACTGTTTTACCTAGCATTTTATCTCCAAATTCTAATAAGAAATCAACTACTTCTACCTTGGTATGTGGCGTAGGAATGATTTCTAATAATGGTAAATAACGTGGAGGATTGAAAAAGTGAGTTCCGCAAAAATGATCTTTAAAATCTTCTGAACGACCTTCTGTCATTAAATGTATCGGAATACCTGACGTATTTGATGTAATTAAAGTACCGGGTTTACGGTATTGCTCGACACGTTCAAATACAGATTTTTTAATATCCAATCTTTCCACGACAACCTCAATAATCCAATCACAAGAAGCGATCTCTGACATATTATCATCAAAATTTCCTGTTGCAATCCTTTTTACAAAAGATTTACTATAAATAGGAGATGGATTAGATTTGACAGCCGTTTCTAAAGACTGATTGACAATTCGATTGCGCACGATCTTACTTTCCAAAGTAAGTCCTTTTGCTGTCTCGGCTGGTAGTAATTCTTTTGGAGCAATGTCCAAGAGTAATACTTCTGCACCAATGTTAGCAAAATGGCAAGCGATTCTAGAGCCCATTACTCCAGAACCTAATACTGCTACTTTTCTAATGTTTCTACTCATTTATTTAATTGTTTTATTATCAATAATGGTTGTCTACTATTGATCGATGGTACTGTTTTCTTCTTGATAAGCAGTCGCTAATTCATTTAATTTGGTTAAAGATTTCATCAGTTGAACTCGCTCTTTCTCTGATAAGTTATCTTCTAAATATTGATTAAAATTACGCACGACATTTTTTGCAACTTCTCTCTTTTCTTTGCCTAATTCTGTTAGATAAACTTTGACTGATCGTTTATCAGATGCACTTGCTTCTCTATAAATAAATCCTAGCTTCTCTAAATTATTTAACACACGAGACAAACTGGTTGTTTTCACTCCTGTTAGATTTGCTATTTGTGACACTGGAGTGCCTTCTTTATGAATATTTATTAAAATATAGCCAGCTGCTTGTGTAAAACCATATTGCGTAGCAATTTGATTATACTTATTAGCAATCGTCTGCCAACCTGTTTTTAAAAAATAATCGATAGTTTTATTTTGACTCATAATCCGCTTTGTTATTTACTATGCAAGCATAACAAATCTAATTTATTTTTTTTGGATTTCAAATAGTTAATATTAAATTTTTAATAAATATTTGACGGAAATGAATAGTGCCTTACCAAGTTATTAAAATACCGATTATAATTGACAATATGCCACATTATCAAAATGTGGAAAACTTTTAACAACTATAAACCAACAACTTAAACAAAACACCCTTACAGTTATTCACATTTGTGTTTTTATATTCAAAATTAAATCGGTTACCTTTGTACAAACAAACATAAACGTATGGCTTTAGTTAATATACCGAGACTTGACTTGTTAAACTTTACTGAGGGGAATTCAGAACAACGCGGTCAATTTATCCAAGACATTGGAAAAGCTTTTAACGAAACTGGTTTCGTTACTATTGCTAATCATGGTCTATCAAAAGAATTAATAGACGAATTGTATCAAATCGTACCTGCATTCTTCTCATTACCGACAGAAACAAAATTGAAATATGAGTTTCCTGAACTTGCCGGACAAAGAGGGTATACAACAAAAGGTCGTGAAAAAGCAAAAGATTCGACGACTCCAGATTTGAAAGAATTTTGGCAAAGAGGACAAACAATCGTTGGAGAAGAATATAGTAAAACTGATTTCCCTGATAATCCGGAAGTTGCCGAATTACCTCGATTCAGTGAGATCACCGCCGAAGTATATAAAAAACTAGAAGATACTGGTCGCGAGCTATTAAAAGCAATTGCAACTTATTTGGAACTAGAAGAAGATTATTTCGAAAAATTCGTTATAAACGGTAACTCTATTTTACGGGCAATCCATTACTTTCCGATCCAAAATCCAGATGAATTAGCACCTGATGCTGTTCGTGCCGGAGCACACGAAGATATCAATTTAATTACTTTATTAATTGGCGCGAGTGCTGACGGACTTGAGGTTATGACAAAGGATGGTGAATGGTTTCCTATTAAAGCCAAAGGCGAAGATATCGTTATCAATGTTGGTGACATGTTGCAGCGCTTAACAAATAACAAGTTAAAGTCGACTACACACCGTGTCGTTAATCCACCGCGTGAATTAATGGGTAATTCGCGTTTTTCTATTCCTTTCTTCTTACATCCTAAAGCATCAATGAGCTTAGCTTGTTTAGATTCTTGCATCAGCGAAACCTATCCAAAGGCTTATCCTGATTATACTGCAGGTGAATATTTAGATGAACGTTTGCGAGAGATCGGTTTGAAGATGTAAGTTATCTTTTCCAAAAGGAAGACCAATCTTTCAAACAAACTGTTTATCCGAAATTAAAAATGGCCTGTTAACAATTTAACAGGCCATTTTTAATTTTTAACATCATCAAAATCTTGATTTCCATTTTGACAATAATCGATCAGGAAATCCATCTCAATCTGTTTAAAAAGAATAACCAAAACCTATGTTAAGGTAAATATTATGCATACTGAAATCGATCGAGTTGAAATCTTTTTCTAAAATATTATTGAAGCTATATGTAAGGTCTGTCAATAATTTAAAATGTTTATTCATTTTCCATTCTGTCCCAAGTTGGGTACCCCATTGAAATTTCCGAATATTGTCCGAGAAATCATATGTGGCCTGACTTCCGTCTTCAAACGATATTTTTGTTCCTGTTGGCGTATTTTGTCTTAAATAGCCATCCGATACATATCCATCAAATGTATTGTCAATCAATCTTGAAAAATAGAGACCTCCATATAAATTCCATTTATCCGAAAGTTTATAAACAGCCAAAACAGGTATAGTAAAATATGTATTACTCACATTTGTCTGTACTTTTCCAGTATAGTAACCTCTTACTTTTGAATTATCCTTAACCACTTCTGTTAGATAATTCTTAACACGGGCATTGGTCTTCATTCCTTTTTCTTCAAAGCGAAGTCCTAATCGCACTCCCCATTTTCCATTTTCATGTATCCATTTAGTAGCGTTTGCTTCTAAACCAAAACTAAACCCGGGATTAAAACTTTCAATCTTTCTTATTTCACGAGGCATACCCAATGGACTACTACCGCCTACACTAAATTGAGCCTTTACTGCGTAATCAATATTTGTATTAAAAAAATTTGCACCACGGTTAGCTGTACTGTCCTGCGCCTGGGCATATTGGGTAACCATTAAACAAATAGCTACAACATAGAGTATTCTGTTCATTACAATAGTTTTATTATTTATATACATCATTATTTTTTTTGACCTGTAACAAGCTCTACCTCATCAATAAATAAAGTACTTCCTACAGCACCATTAAAAATATCTCCTTCTATACTTGAACTAAATACTATAGTATACATATATTCTTTAGCTGGGTCAAAAGTTTTGCCATCCACAAAAGAAAAAGGCACATTAAATGCGGTCCATTTATCCGTTTCAATTTGTTCTTTGGAACCAATTCTAGCCACGCTGACAATACGGGCATCTTTAAAACCATGTGTACCTGTTAAGAAATTTTTATTTAAATCAGCTGTCTTCTCAAACAAAATTGCATATCCATCCCAGGTGTCTTGAGTAAGCTGTGATGTTTTGGAGTTATTTAGGAATTTTTCTCCAGCTTTGTATTTAAAAAAGCCCTTTAATGCTATGGGATTAGTATCGCTATTGTAAGGAATACCAAATCGAGTAGAATTTACCGTAGGAAAAGTCAACCTAAACTCTCCAACGAACAAATTACCAGCAGCCAATGGTGAACCGAACATCCCACCCAATGGACCGGTATCTTTCGTCACTAATTTAGCGGCCTTACCTAAATAACCATCTGTAACCTGCGAAGTTGGATAAAAAGATGGCACAAGATCCTTTTCATCTCCAACAAGTGTCCCAGCAAGAATATTATAGCCTTCATTTGCGGTTTCCCATATGAACTTTTTCTGACCTTGTGCTGTCAATTCAAAAAACTGATGATAATGACCAACAGGATTGTCCGTGTCAACAACTTGTGCATTTTCAAATGCAGCATAAAAATCTGCTCCTTCGTCGACGACAAATGAGACTGTATAAGTTTTTGACCAGGCACCATCTTGAGAAGTAACAGTATATTGCTGTGGTACTGAAAAATCAAGTTCTGTACCGCTTTCAGGTAAGATGCTCGCCCCTGACGTTACCACAAATTCTGGTGCATGAAGATAAGTACCTGAAAAACGTTTTAATTTGAAAATAATCGTATTATTACCAATAGAAGGTGCTGTACTCAGCATTAAATCATCGTTAGGAATGCTCGCTTGCTCTATATCAGCCTCTGTATTCAGTGCTTCTTCTTTAATACAGCTATTCAATCCAAAAAGCAGTATCATACAAATCATAAACGAGAGAATTCGTTTTTGTTCCATAATAAATTAATATTTTAGTGTAAAATATCGTTAATGTATATTGAGAATTATTAACGTGGCGCAAAGTTAAGATTGTTGGGGTAACAACTTAAATTTAGCGGAGAAAAAAGCCCCTTGTCTCTAAAACTTGACAATTAAAGGAAATTCAACTGTTATTAAAGATTTTCTTTTATCTTTTTAGGCAATGATGCAAACACAAGATCATAACTATGATCAATTAATTCCAATAACTTCTGATCTGTCAATTCGCGATTTGCATGCACAGTGTTCCAGTGCTTCTTATTCATATGATAACCAGGAAATACGGTCTGTCCATACTCTTGTCTCAGTGTAATGGCATACTCTGGATCACATTTGACATTAAAAGATAAACTATCCAATTGATCTAAACCAACTAACAGGAAAACCTTAGCGGCAACTTTAAAAACCAAAGTATCTGGTCCAAAAGGAAGCTCTTCTGTAACTGCAAGCTTAGCTATACAATATTCACGTAGCTCTTCGATATTCATACAGGCTATTTTTTTTAAAGCTAAGAAATATTTATTATTTGCAAACTCTACTGTTGTCTATTCTAGCTGTAAAAACAACGTCTATTGTTAATTATTGTTAATAGTTGTTTGTTTTTATAACATTGTGATTACAGAAATATTCGGACCCACTTAATATTCTATATTTGCGACATAACTTCACCTAAATACTATGATGAACAGGATCCTTTTTCTGGTTTTATTTTTTTGTACAACATTGAGCTATGGTCAATCCTCTATAAAAGGTAAGGTCTTAGATAAAGGTGAAAACAAACCCCTCATGAATGCTTCTGTGATTTTACTATCTGCACAGGATTCTATATTAAAAGTATTTACTCGTACAAATGAGGAAGGCAACTTTTCTATTCAACCTCTAGAAAAAGGTAATTATCGCGTACTTGTAACTTATCCAAAATTTGAACTATTTAGTGACCTCATCACTGTAGAAGATACAAAGATAGATTTACATGATATTAAAATCAGTTCTAGAGCTCATGTTCTTGAGGAAGTTGTAATCACACAAAAACTACCTATAAAAATAAAGGGTGATACGATAGAGTATAATGCGGGTAGTTTTGAAACTGAAAAAAATGCCAAGCTTGAAGATTTATTAAGAAGATTACCGGGAATGACTGTGTCTTCGGACGGAACTATTACTGCTCAAGGGAAAACCGTATCAAAGGTATTGATAGATGGTGAAGAATTTTTTGGTTATGACCCTAAAATTGCGATTCGCAATGTTAGAGCAGATGCTATTGACAAAGTACAGGTATACGAGAAAAAATCTGATGAGGCTGAATTAACTGGAGTTGATGATGGAGTACGTATCAAAACCGTCAATGTAGTACTGAAAGAGGAAGCGCGAAAGGGAATTTTTGGAAATGCAAATGCTGCTCTAGGAACAAAAGGTTTATTTGACGCAGCACTATTTGCTGCTAAATTCAACAGGACGGAACGTATCGGATTGACTGGCAATTGGAATAACATGGGTGGCGGAAATGATTCTCGAATCAGGTCCAATTCGAGCATACAAGGCAAACCAGAATACAAAAATATTGGTATTAATTATGATAACGTGTTTTTAAAGAAAAGATTGTCCTTAAACTCTAGTTACAATTTTAATAATAATAGCGCTTCTAATGAGAGGCAATCCTACAGTAAAGAGATTTTTCCAGATAAAACGCGAGAAACTACGGGCTACAGCACTTCAGATGATGATACTAAAAATAATAATTTCCGAACACAAGTTCGATTCAAAATTGATTCTATCCAGAATTTGGATGTTCAATTCAATGCGGGTAAATCAAATTCTCAAAGTAAAAGTACCTCAAATCGCACTATAACGAATAACGATACTACGCTAACAAATACTTTTAAAGAAAGAAATAATTCTAATGGCAATAACGATAACGCGGATTTTCGCATTAATTATAGAAGAAGATTAAATAACAATGGTAGATCGTTAAATGCACAGTTCAATACCCAGATATCGCAAAACAAATCTATTGCACAGGTAAACTCTACGACAAATTATTATAAAGAAAACGTAGTTGATAGCGTGGTGCTGGATCAGCAGCGTGTTAACTCCAGCACCAGCAATCGAATCGGTGCTTCTTTAAATCTTAATGAAAAAGTGTTCCAGGATCTATATTTGACCTTAGGGTATACGATGAATACCAATATTTCCAAAAGTCTTAATAATTCGTCTAATATAGATGAATTGGGAAAATACACCAAATTGGATTCTCTATATTCAAAAAATGAAGAAAATAGAAATTTCAATCAAGGGGCTAATATTCAAATAAACTATAATCTTAAAGACAAAATAAACGTCACTATTTCAAATACGATAAGCTATAAAAATCAAAAATTAATCGATACATATCGCGATATTGACCTAAAGCGTAACTTTTGGGATAATAACCTAAATATGAACATCAATTATAAATTAACATTAAATAAAAATTTGATGGTCAGTTACAGTACATCTAATAAGATTCCAACGTTTGGACAATTGCAATCTTTACAACCATTAACGAATCCATTATTTATACAATTGGGGAATCCTGATTTAAAAAAATCGACCGAAAATTCTTATAACTTCAATTTCAACAGTTTTAGTATTTTAAGAAGTTCTAGTTTCAATATTAATGCAGGAATTAGTACTACTCATAACCCGATTGCAAACAAAAGGGTGCTCGATACACTTGGTGTTACGACTAGTAATTATGTAAATATTAGTGATAAAGTCAATTGGTCTGCGCGAGTTTATTCAGGGTATAGCAAGCCAATATTCAATAATTTACTTCAGTTCAATCCCAATGCAAATCTAAGTTATGGTAATAGTTACGATTTTATCAATGGTGAATTAAACAATTCTAAAAATTACAATGCGAGTATAGGCTTTGGATTAAATAAACAAAATTCTAAAGTGATTGATTTCAACTTTTTCAGTAATATCGGCATCGACCGACAAGAAACTCTTTTAAAACCTGAATTAAATAACAACAGCTTAAGAACTAATCTTAATGCTGATATTAAATATTTCCTCCCTTACAAATTTGATTTAGTGCAGGTGGTTAACTATGGTTATACAGGTAAAAATAAAGTGTTCACAAAGGCTATTCACCAATTTTATATGAACCTCGAATTAAATAAAAAATTGATGAGCAATAATCTTCAATTGAGTTTAAAAGCTTTTGATATTTTTAAAACATTTAATACTATTAATCGATCATTTGATAGCAGTAATTTTTCTGAATCACAGCAACAGCTCTTAACGCAATACTTCATGGTCGGATTGAAATGGGATTTTAACAAAAACTTAGGAAAGAAAAATGACTAGATTATTAATAGGTTTTATGCTTTTATTAAGCGGGATGAACTCATTTGCCCAGCATGCATATTTTGCAACGAAAGGTAGCATCCAATATGAGAAAGTCGTGTATACAAAAGCACGAATGCGAGATATAATGGCAAAATATGGAGGTAATAATAGGGGTATGATGTATATGGGAAATATCGATGAGATGCCTGAAAGTTCGACCTCAAACTTCGTATTACAATTTGATGAGAATCAAACTGTCATGTCTCCTAGCGATACGAGTACACCAGTAAAATCAACAATGACAGCTCCTGGTATTACAAAAGGTAGTCGTTCCTCAGGGGGAGGTTCTCGCGGAGGTGCAGGTGCAGGTGGCTCGCAAAGAAATAATAATGGAGGAAATCGTATGGGGGGAATGATGAGAGGAAATAATAAGATGGGTGAGAAAATATATGTTCAAAATCTCAGATCCAGAACTTCGGAGATACAATTACAAATAGATGAAAAAATCCTGATCAAGGACAGTCTTCAACAAGTTACTTGGCGATTTACGGATGAGTTTAGAACCATTGCTGGTTACGAGTGTAGACGTGTCAACGGAGCAACAAAAGATTCATTATATCTTATTGCATTTTATTCGGAAGAGATTCCAATTTCTGCAGGTCCTGTTTTAACTAATGGATTGCCTGGTATGATATTAGGACTTGTAATTCCTGAAATGCATATTAATTACTGGGCTACAGAAGTCAAGTTTACGAATGATGAAATTTCAAATTCGTGGAGAGATAAAAAAGCGAAAGAAATGACGGCTAATGATTTTTTCAAATTGCTTTCTGGCAGTATATTTAGAGGTAGAGGAGGAAATGAATCTGAGCAAAGAAGACAAATATTAGAACAGATTATCTACTAAATCATCTGTTCTAATATTTATCAGGATAGTAGCCTTACTATTTCTTGTTGTATAGCAACTCCTTTATCATGATTATACCATTTTTGAATTTCTTCTTTTATCTCATGAAATTCAGCTCCCTTCTCCTTCATCATAACAAATAAATCTGTACAACCTTGAGGGCGTGGCCCCCAAACGGCAATATCTTCACCTTGTTCGTTGCGAATGATTAATTTAGGAATAGATTTGCCACCATTGGTCAAGTATTGTTCAATGATATAAGGTTCCGAATCACGGAGTTGAATATCCAATACAATAGCTGGATTGTTTTTGACCAACTGGTAAATCATGGGTACAGAATGTGCTGCATCTCCACACCAAGGTTCTGTAATCAAAATCCAATGTTGCTTTATTGATATTCCATTTATAAAAGAAGTGGTTTCAGCATTTGGCTGGAATTTTTTCAACCAACGGTTCATACGTGACCAATTTAGCTTCGTATAGCTTAAAATTTCTTCATCTTGATAAACTTCATATTGCTGTGGATCATCTAATATGGTTTGAAAATAAGATATGTATTCGTCGAACTGCATAAAATAGCTTTTTTATTTAGGGACACAATATGACAAAATTTTGCCATTTGTACAATTCAGACATAATAAATAAACACAGAAATGACAGTTTGTCACCAATACTGACGTTACATTACTAATTTCATCCAATTTCATGCAAACAAAATGATTGGCACAAGGGTTGATTAGGGTAGATATACAAACAGATTAGTAAAAAATAAATATATATAATATGTCTAAAATAATAGGAATCGACTTAGGTACGACCAATTCATGTGTTGCTGTAATGGAAGGTAACGAGCCGGTAGTTATTGCTAACAATGAAGGTAAACGTACAACTCCTTCTATCGTTGCTTTTGTTGAAGGTGGAGAACGTAAGGTTGGTGATCCAGCAAAACGTCAAGCGATCACAAACCCAACTAAAACTATTTATTCTATTAAACGCTTTATGGGTTTATCATATGATGAGTCTGTAAAAGAAGCGCAACATGTACCTTACAATGTAGTAAAAGGCGACAATAATACACCTCGTGTAGAAATTGACGACCGTAAATATACGCCTCAAGAAATTTCGGCTATGATTCTTCAAAAAATGAAGAAAACTGCAGAAGATTTCTTAGGTCAAGAAGTAACTGAAGCTGTTATTACAGTACCTGCATACTTTAATGATGCACAACGCCAAGCAACTAAAGAAGCTGGTGAAATCGCTGGTCTAACAGTTAAACGTATCATCAACGAGCCAACAGCTGCAGCTTTAGCTTACGGTCTAGATAAAGCACACAAAGACATGAAAATTGTTGTTTTTGACTGTGGTGGTGGTACACATGACGTTTCTGTATTAGAATTAGGTGATGGTGTATTTGAAGTAAAATCTACTGACGGTGATACTCACTTAGGTGGTGATGACTTTGATAACGTAATCATCAACTGGTTGAATGATGAGTTTAAAAACGAAAACAATGGCTTTGACTTGAAAAAAGATCCAATGGCGTTGCAACGTTTGAAAGAAGCTGCTGAGAAAGCTAAAATTGAGTTATCAAGCACAACTTCGACTGAAATCAATTTGCCATACATCACTGCTGATGCAACAGGACCGAAACACTTAGTTCGTCCTTTATCACGTGCTAAATTTGAGAGCTTAGCTGCTGACTTGATCAAACGCACAATCGATCCTTGTCGTTCTGCATTGAAAAATGCTGGATTCAGTACAGGTGATATCGATGAGATCATCTTAGTTGGTGGTTCTACACGTATCCCTGCAATCGTTGATGCAGTAAAAGCATTCTTCGGAAAAGAGCCTTCTAAAGGTGTTAACCCTGATGAAGTTGTTGCATTAGGTGCTGCTATCCAAGGTGGTGTATTAACTGGTGAAGTGAAAGACGTATTATTATTAGACGTTACTCCTTTATCATTGGGTATCGAAACTATGGGTGGTGTAATGACTAAGTTAATTGAAGCAAATACAACTATTCCTACTAAAAAGTCGGAAACGTTTTCAACTGCTTCTGATAATCAACCATCTGTTGAAATCCACATCTTACAAGGTGAGCGTCCAATGGCAGCTCAAAACCGTACGATTGGCCGTTTCCACTTAAATGATATCCCTTCAGCTCCTCGTGGTGTTCCTCAAATTGAAGTAACATTTGACATCGATGCAAATGGTATCATCAAAGTTTCTGCTAAAGATAAAGCAACTGGAAAAGAGCAAAATATTCGTATCGAAGCTTCATCTGGTTTATCTGACGAAGAAATCAAAAAAATGAAAGAGGAAGCTGAAGCAAATGCTGAAGCGGATCAAAAAATGAAAGAAGAAGCAGACAAAATCAATGGTGCTGATGCTTTGATTTTCTCAACAGAAAAACAATTAAAAGAATACGGAGATAAAATTTCAGCAGATAAAAAAGCTGCTATCGAAGCTGGCTTAGTAAAATTAAAAGCTGCTTTTGAAGCTAGAAGTTTTGCTGATATCGATTCTGCTTCTGCAGAAGTAAACAATGCTTGGAATGCTGCTTCTGAAGAGATGTATGCTGCTTCACAAGGCGGTTCACAACCTCAAGGTGATGCTGGTCAAGCTAACAAAGGTAACCAAGGTGGTGATGATGTAACTGACGTAGAATACGAAGAAGTTAAGTAATCTAACTCCTCCTCAAATAAAAAAGCTCGAAGATTTGTCTTCGGGCTTTTTTTTTACTTATTTTATCAAAACCATACTTTTGTTCTACTGGAATATACATCTATCAATATCTGATATTACAGCACGACAATAGAGGTTTCAGCCAACTGCCACATGGTCTTTAGATCGTTACAATTACTTTTTGTAGTGACTCAATATCCCTTTGTCTAATGTTGCCCAAATACCTGCTGGCATATTTGCTTTTTTTAAGGCTTCATTTGTCCAAGTATTACATGAGTAAAACATACTATATGATCCCTTTGCTTCATAAAAAGCATCTGAATCTCCATACTGTGCACTGGTATTAATTACAATGGGTTTATTTTCAGTATCATATTCCAACGATGACTTCACAAAATCAATGAGGGACTGATATTGTACCGTATCAATCATGTACTTAAAACATAGCTCGCTTTCGGTTATTTCTTTATGATAAGTTACGTGAAGTGCTGTCTCGCCAATACCAGTTGCAGCAACAAATGCAGTAGAAGCTTTTAAATCTTTCCATTCTGGAGTATTTAAATAAAAACCCTTATCACCCCAGCCTACTCCCACATAACTATAATCTGTTTTTTTTCCCTTGTTATTTTGAAAGGGAAATAACGTGGACCACTCCATCTGACTGGTTTTAACAGGTACTACCAGATCAGTATGAACACCATTGGACATAATATACACGGCAACCTCTTTCGGCAGTATAGAGGGCTCCCTATGTGCACTCATGCGTGAAAGAATGCGCTCTGACAACCAGTACACAAAAACGATCACGATTATGCTGATTAGGATATATAATAACACTTTCAATATTTTTTTCATGTTTATAATGGACTTGAATACTAGGATGAAAATACTTCCTAATATTCAAACATAAAAAAAACCCGTAACAAATGTGACGGGTTTAAGAAAATACTATGATTATATCTTAAAATAATTTTTCTGGATAAGCTCCATCGGCGATTAATTTTAAAATAGATGCCTGTACAATTTCCTTATCTTCTTTATAGGTAACACCGAACCATTTTGATGATGTCGGGATAACTTTAAAATCGGCTTGCTTAGTTTGCACCAAATAATCTGCTACAGAAGGTATAAAAAACTCGGATTTAGGGTCTTCTGCATTTTTTTCAACAAAATCTTTGAACATACCTTCAGCAACTTCAAAAACCTTAGGAGTGAAACCCCAAAAATTCATTGATACACGGCTTTTTGGATCCAATTCAGTAATGACATCGCCTTCTTCAAAGACAATCTTTTTCTCACCGTCAAGTTCTTTATAATAAATTTTAGTGCGTTCTGTTACACTTTCCATATGTCCTGAAGGACTTACTTCACAAACACCTCTAGATACATAACCATAATCGGATAGCGTATTGCCTACTTGAAATCCCATTAACGCCATTTGCTCATCTGATACTTCTGTTGTTAAGAATTTCGCCATTTTTTGGTAGGAGCCTGTTCCATAAAAATCATCAGCATTGATTACACAAAAAGGTTCATTGACATTATTTTTAGCACTCAATACCGCATGTGCAGTACCCCAAGGTTTAGCACGCTCTATTTCACGGTCAATGCCATATTTCTTCAAATCAAAATCTTGGAAAGCATAATCTACTTCGATCTTTCCTTTCAATTTTTCGTCAAAGACCTCTTTCATTTTATCTAAAAATTCTTCACGAATTATAAATACTACTTTGCCAAACCCAGCATTGATAGCATCATAGATAGAATAATCAATAATAGTTTCGCCGTGAGGCCCAAAAGCATCGATCTGTTTCAATGATCCGTAACGGCTAGCCATACCTGCTGCCAAAATTAATAAAGTTGGTTTACTCATATCCAATTTCTAGGTCGTTTCTAGTTTAAATTTTTGCAAATATATACATATTAGATTACTTTTTCTTAAAGAATGCTGTTAACAAACCACTTGCTAATTTTCCTAACAGCTTGACCCCTTCCCTAGCTAAGGTTGTTGTTGCCGTTTTCTGTGCAGCTTCTAATGGGGTCTGTCTTCTTGAAGTGTTTTTTGAACGCTTTTCTTCTTCTTTGGCACGGGTCAATTGCTCTTGTTGATGTGCAGCAATTTCCATTTTCTCATCGATGATCTCTGCTGCGGAACGATTCTCTTCGCGCTGCTGATATTTGGTATACAGATCTGAACGCGTTATGAGGTCATCATAGGTCGTCGTATCTGCTGGTCCCATTACAGCTCGAGCGGGTACAAGATGTGTAGCCACGACTTCTGTAGGAATTCCTTTATCATTTAACACCGTAATCAATGCTTGCCCGGTGCCCAATGATGTCAGAATTTGATCAATTGCATAAAAATCCGATTTTGGATAAGTCTTGACGGTCTTTCTTAAGTTCTCGGCGTCATTTGGCGTAAAAGCACGTAACGCGTGCTGAATACGATTGCCCAATTGGGCTAAAACAGATTCTGGAACATCTGTTGGAGATTGAGTACAGAAGAAAATACCAACCCCTTTGGAACGAATCAATCTAACAATTTGCTCGACTTGTGTCATGAATGTCTTTGAAGCATCTTTAAACAGCAAGTGAGCTTCATCAAAAAAGAAAACCAATTTTGGTTTATCTAAGTCTCCTACCTCAGGTAAATTTTTAAATAATTGTGCTAAAATACTTAATAAAAAAGTTGAAAATAGCACTGGTTGGTCTTGAACATCCGAAATATTCAATAAACTTATAACTCCCTTACCATCTACTTTTTGAAACAAATCTCGGATATCAAATTCCTTCTCGCCAAATATATGCGCGACTCCTTGTTGCTCTATAGCCACTATTTTACGTAAAATAGTTCCAGAACTTGATGTACTTATTTTACCATAATCATCTTTAATCTCTTCACTGCCTGGACCATCGGCCAGATAACTTAATAATTTTTTAACATCATTAAAATCGATTAAAGGCATATTGTGATCTTGCGCATATTTAAATATTGCGGCTAAAACTCCAGTTTGCGTATCATTCAATTCCAAAATTCGTGCTAATAGAATCGGACCAACATCGGATACTTTAATCCGCATAGTGGTTCCCTTATTCCCAGTCAATGAAAACAATTCAACAGGAAAACTAGCGGGCTGAAATGGAACACCAACGGCATTACCTCTATCGATCAGTGCTTGATTGGTTTGGCCCTCTAGAGCTAGACCTGACAAGTCACCTTTGACATCCAACATGAAAACAGGAACACCACTGTCGGACAACTGTTCAGCAATCAATTGTAAGGTTCGCGTTTTACCTGTACCCGTTGCCCCAGCAATCAAACCATGGCGGTTCATCATTTTTAAAGCTAAATTAACTTGAGCATCAGCAAGGATATTCCCCTCTAAAATACCGGCTCCTAAATAAATGTAGGCACCTTTAGGATTATAGGATGCTTTTACTTTTTCAATAAATAATGCTTGATCTTCCATTCTTTAATATACTAATTTTATAAAGGAACCAGTCCTTATCTTAAAAATACCTCCACCTTTTACAAATTATATTTCTTAGATTAAATATAGAACGAAATATTGAGTCTTTGTAATTTTTTTGTCAGCAAGGACTTTTTTTCAAAAAATTAATAATTTTTTAACATGAAAAATGTATTTTTACGTACTCTAAAAAAGGAACAGATACAGCTTTGAAAAAAAATGTTTAATAAAAAAATTAGAAATATCGCAGCTCTATTATGTGCTTTAATCTTTTTCGTAAAGATGAGCATATCGATAACGCCTATATTTTCTTCTTTATTAGATCAAAACACAATTCTTCAAATTGTGCTCCAATTAGAAATTGAAAACAACAATGGTGCACACAGTGATAGTAATGAATCTGGTTCAAAGTTTTTTAATGCTAAAACGGAAGAATCCTATTTCTTAGCCATCATTACTGATAATCATGGGAATCAAAAGCATTACTTGAAAAATGAAAAAAGTATTCGCGCATTCCACCCTTCTGTTCCTACGCCGCCTCCTAACTGTTAATTTTCCCTTTCTGTGCCTTCGTGCATGAAATAAACTTTAATCACGTCTGATTAGAGCAAAATATTGTAAAATATCAGGTAAAATTTTAGACAAAAACTAATGTTTGGAACTCGTATGTCTGCTTTTCTAAAACTATCGAAAAGAGACTTAAAATATGATGTGCCCGCTAGTGTTGTGGTGTTTTTAGTAGCACTCCCACTATGTTTGGGCATTGCAATGGCCTCTGGTGCGCCATTGTTTGCAGGATTGTTAACAGGAGTGATTGGCGGTGTCGTCGTCTCTTCTATCAGTAAATCACCTTTGAGCGTCAGTGGCCCTGCAGCTGGTCTTACGGTCATTGTTTTGGGCGCTATTCAGAGCCTAGGTGCCTATGAAACTTTTTTATTAGCTGTAGTTATTGCAGGTGTTATCCAATTGATTCTTGGAGTCGTTAAAGCCGGCATGATAGGAAATTATTTCCCTTCTTCTGTTATCGTCGGAATGCTTGCTGCAATTGGGATCACCATCATATTGAAGCAAATTCCGTTGGCACTTGGTATGATGGAAACTCATGCTTTTGAGCTTGATAATGGGCATGGAATCGGCGCATTTACAGACACATTGATGTCTTCAATTGGCCCCGGTGCTTTGATAATTTGTATACTTTCATTGATTGTCTTAATCTATTGGTCTAAAATTCCAAAGCTAAACAAGATCCCAGCTCCATTAATTGTAGTTGCTCTTGGAATAGGCTTATCGTTTGTTTTTAATGGTACACGTTTTCAATTAGCAGAGTCACAATTTGTACTTGTACCTATTGTCAATTCCTTTGCTGAATTCACAGGGCTATTTACACTTCCAGATTTCACGCAAATCATCAATAAAGAGGTCTGGATAGTCGCTTTCACCATTGCAATTATTGCCAGTTTAGAGACTCTATTAAGTATCGAGGCGGTTGATAAAATTGATCCATTCAAAAGAAATACACCCACTAATCGTGAACTTATCGCTCAGGGTGTCGGCAATATAACAAGTGGTTTATTGGGAGGTTTACCAATGACGTCAGTTATTGTACGCTCATCAGCCAATGTGAACGCTGGCGGAAGAACTAGACAATCGGCATTACTTCATGGTATTTGGTTACTATTAGCAATTCTAATCATCCCTAATGTTTTAAACTTTATTCCATTATCCTGTCTAGCGGCTATTTTATTGCAAACTGGATTTAAATTAGCCAAACCCGCTTTATTTACTTCCATGTATAAAAAAGGACTTGATCAATTCATTCCTTTCTTTGCAACAATTGTAGCCATTGTATTGACAGACTTACTCATGGGTGTGGGTATTGGACTTGTGGTAGCTACTTTTTATATTTTAAAAGCGAATATGCAAAATGCTTTTAAATTTGATATTGTAAAACAAGATGACTACGATAAAGCTGTCATCACGTTGGCAGAGGAGGTATCTTTTTTAAATAAAGCACCTATACAGCAAAAGCTTTATAGCTTACCTAAATCTGTTGGTTTGATTGTTATCAATGGTACAGCAAGTAAATTCATTGATAAGGATGTCATTGAGGTCATTAAAGATTTTCAACAAAATGCATTGACCAAAGGAAAGCGTATTGAACTGACAGATGTTGAATACAAGAAAAAATAATAAAATAAAAACAATTAATTAACGAGATTTGTATCCTATCAGGGATAAAACATGCAGCTCAATTACATATGAACTGTATTAATATATATATAAAATGGAAAAAGATTTAGAATTAGGATTTAAAAAAATTTTAGACGGAAATCGTGAATGGATGGACTTTGTTAAGAATGATACATCAGGTCGTTTTCAACAATTAGCAAAAGGTCAAAATCCAGAAATTTTATGGATTGGTTGTGCAGATAGTCGTGTGCCAGCAAATGAAATCACAGGTACTAAACCTGGAGAAGTATTTGTACACCGTAATATTGCAAACATGTGTGTGCATTCAGACATGAGTATGCTATCTGTACTGGATTATGCGGTCAATGTTTTAAAAGTAAAACAAATCATAATCGCTGGTCACTATGGATGTGGTGGTGTTGCTGCATCATTGAGTCGCAATCAATTTGGTATTATTGATAACTGGTTGTGCCATATCAAAGATGTATATCGTTTACATGCGGCTGAAATAGACGCTATAGAGGATCATGAGAAAAAAGTAGACAGATTAATTGAGCTAAATGTACAAGAGCAGGTATTCAATTTGTGTACAACTTCCATTATCCAAAATGCTTGGAAAGATAGAAATGATCTGGCTGTACATGGAATGGTCATTAATATCGGTACCGGAGCATTGACAGATCTTAATTGTACTTTTACTAGTAATGAAGATCTTGGAGATGTATTTTCTTATAGATAGGATATAAAAGGGTCGGGCAACCGACCCTTTTACTATTTAAAGAATTCATTTTCCTTCCTTATACTGTTAGTACTATTACACTCTTTATTACAGTATTTTTTCTCTTAAAACAACTTACTTTAAAATGTAAGAACTACTACGGATAATTCGAAGTAATACTTAACTTTGTATTATGATAAACGAGGAGAAATCATTAAATTTTATTGAAGAAATTATCGAAGAGGATCTTCGTAATGGGGCACATGATGGACGTGTATTAACACGTTTCCCTCCCGAGCCAAACGGCTATCTTCACATCGGTCATGCTAAATCTATTTGCTTAAACTTTGGTTTAGGTCAGAAATACAATGGCAAGACTAACTTACGTTTTGACGACACTAACCCTGTTACAGAGGATACAGAATACGTTGAAAGCATTAAAAACGACATTCAATGGCTTGGCTTTAGCTGGGCACAGGAATTATATACTTCGGATTATTTTGATACTTTATATCAATATGCTGTAGACTTAATCAAAAAAGATCTTGCGTATGTAGATGATAGTACTGCCGAAGAAATTGCGGCAGCAAAAGGTACACCAACTGAGCCTGGAGTTCCTACCCCGAATCGTAGTCGTAGTATTGAAGAGAACTTGGTTCTTTTTCAAGAAATGAAAGATGGTAAATACCAAGATGGTGAAAAAGTATTGCGTGCTAAAATAGATCTTGCAAATCCAAATATGCACTTACGTGATCCTTTATTATACCGCATCAAGCATGCACATCACCACCGCACTGGTAACAAATGGTGCATCTATCCTATGTATGATTTTGCTCACGGACAATCAGATTCCATTGAAAAAATCACACATTCCATTTGTACACTGGAATTTATTCCACACCGTGCGCTATATGATTGGTGTATTGAAAAACTAGAGATTTACCCTTCTAAACAATATGAATTTGCTCGCCTTAACATGACTTATACTGTGATGAGTAAGCGTAAGCTATTGCAATTGGTCAATGATAAATTTGTCGAAAGTTGGGACGATCCGCGTATGCCGACAATTTCTGGTCTGCGTAGAAGAGGTTATACACCGGCGAGTATTCGTGCATTCTGTGATAAAATCGGTGTCGCTAAACGCGAAAACATGATTGATGTAAGTTTGTTAGAATTCTGTATTCGTGAGGATTTGAATAAAACAGCATGGAGAAGAATGGCTGTCTTGGATCCTATTAAATTAGTGATTACTAATCTCCCGACCGACCATATAGAAGAGTTACATGGAGAAAATAACCCTGAGGTTGAAGGTGGCGAAGGTTCACGTATGATCCCTTTTTCAAATGAATTATGGATCGAACGTGATGACTTTATGGAAGATGCTCCAAAGAAATTTTTCCGTTTAGGGCCTGGTCTATCTGTACGTTTAAAAAATGCCTATATCGTAACCTGCCATGACTTCGTCAAAGACGCAAATGGTCAAGTAATTGAGGTTCATTGTACCTATGTCCCTAATTCAAAATCTGGAGAAGATACTTCCGGGATGAAGGTAAAAGGTACCATTCACTGGGTTTCTGTTCCACATGCTAAGGAAACTGAAATTAGATTATATGATCGTTTATTTAACGATGAAAACCCTGCTGCATCTGAAAATTTTAAAGAATCGATTAATCCCGATAGTTTAAAAATTAGCAAAGCATATATAGAACCTGATTTGTTAAATGCGATACCGGGAAAAGGATATCAATTCATCCGATTGGGATATTTCACTTTAGATACCTCTTCGTCACCAGATCATTTGGTCTTCAACCGTACAGTTGGGCTAAAAGATTCTTGGGCCAAAGAAGTGAAAAAAGGTCAATAATAACAATAAAAAGGGAGGCAATAGCTTCCCTTTTTTTACGTCATCCTCTTCAAAAAAAATAGAATCACTGATGATAAATATCGATAGTTTACTCGATCTAGAAAGTAATTACCTTCATAACTACTCTTGATTTTTGTCACATATTTAAAGCTGCGACCTCTTTATATTTGAATAATCACAATTAACACATTCAAATATGAAAAAGTTATTATTTGCAACTGCTGTATGTTTATTATTCGGATTAGGAATAAGTCAGGCACAAGAAACTAAAGACTTTGATAGATGGCAGATACGTCTTAGAGGTGTAGGAGTTGTCCCTATCGAAAATGCTGATGTATCCACGATCGGCGGAAATGTTTCTATTTCAAGTCAGTTTATTCCTGAACTGGATTTCACTTACTTTTTTAACAAAAACATCGCGGCAGAATTGATTCTAGGAACCACGAAACACAAAGTATCCACTACAAATTCGGATTTATCGGCTATTGGTGGTAGCACGAATAATAATATTGACTTGGGGAGTGTTTGGTTGTTGCCACCAACTTTAACTGTTCAATATCATTTCTATCCTAGTCCATCTATTAAACCATATGTCGGTGTTGGGGCTAACTATACTATATTTTACAATGAAGATGCTGGAAATATAGTTAAAAACGTAAAATATGATAATGCCTTTGGGTTAGCAACTCAGTTGGGTGTTGACATTAACATTTCGAAAAATTTCTTTGTAAATCTTGATGTGAAACACATCTTTCTGAAAACAGATGTCAATGTGGATGCAAGTAACCTTGCAACTGGATTAAATATTCCTGCAAAGGTGAGCATAAATCCCTTTCTTCTAGGTTTTGGTCTAGGGGTAAGATTTTAGAAAGAGTCGACAGACCTTGTAAAGAAATGTTTACCTTATATTTTAAAACGAAAAGAGACCAGTACTTTGATATAATTACTGGTCTCATTCATTGTATGAATCAATCTCTTAGATAGATCATTTTATATTTTCTGCTCAGATCAGCAACATAAGCATACCGACCTTTTTCTTTCGTATTTGCGAGTATCCGTTCATACCGATCAACAGAGTCAAGAGCAATTTTTATATTTTGAACTTCTAGTCCTGTTTCGGGTTTATCTGTAGCCAATTGTTGATAATAATCCATATGTTCTGTTAAAAATTTGAGATTACGATCAACAAGTTGATTAGCAAATTTACTTTCTCCAGTTTTATAAAGAGTATCAATAACATCTACATAACTTGTCACATCAGCCATACTGTATAGACGCTGTGGTAGTTCATTAAATGCTTTTACAGCAACTTGTCTTGCTTGTTCTGTTTTACCCTGTGCAAACAAAGTTCTTGCTGCTTTTCCAAAGATTTCTTCTGCATACATACCTGCAAATCTGAAGGAATCTGTATCAATACAAGTTGCTTGGTGTATATTGCCCCAAGCATATTTTTCAACAATATTTTTGTATAATTTATCTATATTTATTAGGGATTCCCCTTCTGAAAGTTTTGCATCAATAGGCATCAGACGTTTGGCAAATCCCTCATCGACCATGTATTTGTCCAATCCCATGAGGTTTTCACTAGGCACCATGCTTGAAAAATAAATTGGTCTTTGCCAATTGTTATTGGCAAGAACTGACATCAGCCCTAGGTCTGCCCGTGTTACATAATCATTTCCAAAAGTCCACTCCAATTGATTTGATATTTCATTTTCCCATTCCTGCGGCACTACTCGATTTTTGATTACCTCAGATTTATTGACAGCAAGTCTAAGTTGTTTTGTGGGCAAGAAGTTTTCATATTGTCCATCTCTCATTTGTAGTTTATGATCATTACTGTCGGATAGTAAGAAATCTAACAATAATTTAATATCTGTAGATCCTACTAAATTCAGGTCATGATAAGGCAAAGATTCTCGAATACCTTTTGCCACCTTTTCATTTGGAATGGTTATCGGTAATCCGGCAGCTTGATAAGTTGCATTTTTCACCTGCCGAAAGTACCAATCAGAAGTCAAATAACTAATGACCACTATCCTGACATCTCGACGTACACCCTCTACTTCTTGCAAATACCATAATGGAAAAGTATCATGATCACCATAAGTAAATAAAATTGCATTGGGAGCACAAGTTTCTAAATAATTTTTTGCAACATCCCTTGCTAAGGATTTTTCAGATCGATTATGATCATCCCAATTTTGATTAATAAGTATTAATGGCGCAGCAAATAGACACAGTGATGTTGCGAACAGGGCTGTATTTCTTTCGTTTGCATATTTTTTTAATAGTTCTGAAATAGCAAATACCCCTAAACCAATCCAAATGGCAAAGGCATAAAATGATCCTGCATAAGCATAATCCCGTTCACGTGGTTGTAATGGAGATTGATTTAAATATATAACAATAGCCAAACCTGTAAAAACAAATAATAGTCCCACGACAATCGCATCCTTCTTATTCCTCTTAAAATGCCAAAATGCACCAGCGAGTCCTATCAATAAAGGAAGAAAAAAGTAAGTATTTCTAGTTGGATTATGAATCATTTCATCAGACAATTTGGATTGGCCTCCAAGATGTAGATTGTCAATAGCTCTAATACCTGATAACCAATTTCCTTCTGTTAATGAACCATTTCCTTGTTGGTCATTTTGCCGACCAACAAAATTCCATAGAAAATATCGCGCATACATATGTCCAATCTGATAATTAAAAAAGAATTTTAAATTATCAGCAAAATTGGCTTTTCGGCCTTCTTCAATTCCTAAATAGCCTTTATAAAAATATTGATGATAGGGTTTCTGACTATAAATCCTTGGAAATATGGTTTCTCGATCAAATTGATAACTGGACGACCTTTTTATTGCGGCATATTAATGACTGTCTTTTCTATAATCAACACGTTCATTGACTCCAGTTGGATTTGCATCAAAATATGGACCTTTTATCAATGGTTCTGATTCGTACTGTTCTCGACTTAAATAACCTAAGAAAGAAAAAACATTTTTAGGGTCATTATTGTTTAGGGAAGGATTGGCATTCGCTCGAATCAGAACCATGGTAAAGGAACTGTATCCCAAAAGAATAAAGCAGGTTGCTAGTAATGCCGTATTTAACACAACTTTCCCCTTTCTTATGGAGTAATAGATACCATAAATTAATGTTGATAGAATCAACGCTACAAAAACCAATATCCCTGACCCAAATGCCAGCCCGAGGGTGTTGACAAAAAATAAATCAAATTTGGCGGCATACTTAATGAGATACTGAATCACGCCCCAAAGAATTAATGCCAGTACTCCGAGTCCAATTATCATTGCTTTACTGATTCCCCATAAAGTTGTCCGGTCTGTTTTCTTGAAATAGATGATAAGAGCTATAGCTGGAATCACCAATAAGTTCAATAAATGAACCCCAATTGATAGTCCGATGATATAAGCGATAACGATAAGCCATCGATCTGCTTGTGGTTTATTTGCGCGAGCTTCCCACTTTAATATCGCCCAAAATACTACTGCAGTACACAATGAGGACATCGCGTAGACCTCTGATTCTACTGCTGAATACCAAAATGTATCGGAGAAACTATAGGCTAAGGCACCGACAAGACCTGCTCCCATAATTTTAATAACTTGATTTTTATGAATTGGTTTATCATCAGAATGACTGATCTTTTTTCCTAACGCTGTAATGGTCCAAAATAAAAATAATACTGTCAAACCACTGCATACAGCAGATCCGATATTCATCCAAAAGGCAATCTGAGCCACATTGCCTAATGCAAAATTTGAAAAGATATTCTGTACCATCAGAAACAATGGTGCTCCTGGCTGATGAACAATCTGGAGTTTATAAGCTGAAGCAATAAACTCACCGGTGTCCCACCAGCTTGTTGTCCGCTCAGCCGTAATAATAAAAACTACTATTGCTATGATGGCACATAGCCAGCCTAACATATTGTTCACTTTCTGATAGCTCATGAATGATCCAGGTTTAATTGATGATATATAATCAATTAAATATAATGAAAGAAGATTTCAATTGAACTAGATTAACTTTTTTTAACAAAAAAATACAGCCTATAAAAAAAGCCCGCTACATTTACGTGGCAGGCTGATCGTTAAATAGGTTGATTTAGAATAACTTTTCTACAATACTTTTTGTCGGTCCGGGATTACTCATGGTGTAAAAATGTAAAACGGGAGCCCCGAAATCGATTAATTCTTTACACTGCTGTACTAGCCATTCTTCTCCCACTTGTCTTACATCAGCATTACTTTTACATGCGGAGACCGCTTCACTCAATTCTTCGGGAATATCCAAATGGAAAATCTTAGGTAGGGTAATCAATTGCTTTTTAGTTGTCAACGGTTTCAATCCGGGTATTATAGGAACATGAATACCATTTTCTCTACATTTTGTAACAAACTCCTTGTATTTTTCTACATTAAAAAACATTTGGGTCACGATAAATTCTGCTCCCATTTCTACTTTCTTTTTTAACCATTTGAAATCTGTATTGAAGTTTGGCGCTTCAAAATGTTTCTCTGGATAACCCGCTACACCAATACAAAAGTTTGTTTTTTCAGATATAGCAATATCTTCATGGAGATATTGTCCCTGATTCATATCAACCACCTGTTGCAATAAATCCGTTGCAAATGCATGTCCACCATCTGTTGGAATAAAATCAGAATCACCTTTTCGTGCATCTCCCCTTAGTACCAGCACATTATCAATACCTAAGAAATTTAGATCAATTAATGCATTCTCCGTTTCTTCTTTCGTAAATCCTCCACATATAAGATGAGGAACAGCATCCACTTTATACTTATTCATAATAGCGGCACAGATAGCAACTGTTCCTGGACGTTTACGATAAGCCACACGCTCTAATAAACCGCTTTCGTGTTTCTTATACATATAGTCTTCTCTATGATAAGTCACATCGATAAAGGGAGGCTTGAATTCCATTAGTGCATCCATTGTTTTAAAAATACTCTGGATACCTTGCCCCTTGGCTGGAGGCAACAATTCAAAAGAAAACAAAGTTTTTCCTTTGGCATTACTGATATGATCAACGATTTTCATTAATTTTTTTTAAATATGATTTTGGTTGGCTTACATCGAAATGCACAAGTAAACTTGTTTCAACTTATCTTTCCCATCTCTGAGTTGGGGTAGAATGTAGCACCTTATAAAATAACAGGTTGCTAAGGCTTCATTGGGTCTAGTCCCTCTGCCTTTCTCTATAAGCATCGGCTAATATCGGTAATAGAAATTTATAATCAAAATAATATTAGAAACTTGCTCAAAAAATTATACGCTTATAGCGCTATAAAAACAAGATCAGATAAAATAAATAAGCCACTACACAAAGATGTGTAGTGGCTTATATTTCTTCATGTTCGATAGTGAAGATGTTAAATTTCTTTATACAACTCAACTAAGCCTTCGGGCAAATCAACCTCCAATACTTGATCTTCTGAATCAATACCGAGCATTAAATCATCATTTAATGGGAACATAAGCTCCTTGCCATTGAAATCAACGGTGGCTATAAATTGTTGTGGCATTTCTTGCACATGTGTAATTTCTCCAAGTTCTCCATGTACCTCATCAATCACTAGATACCCAATTAAATCCGTATATCTGAAATCATCAGGATCACGTTCAGGCATTTTATCATTAGGCAGATATACCTTCTTACGGACTAAGGGCTGTGCTTTATCGATATGATCTACATCTTCCAAATTCAAATAAGCGGTACTATTGGTTTGGTATTTAATATTAGCAACAAAATAAGGAACTAATTTTTTATTGACTTCAACAAATAAGACATCAAAATCTAGATCTTGATAATCTTCAAATTCGAAAAAAAGCTGCAGCTCTCCTTTTAATCCTCGTGTTTTACTAATATAACCGATGTAAAAACTTTCTTCTATGGTCATGTTCTAATTTGAAAGGGCAAATTTAAAAATATAAATACAAAATTGCAGTACTACTTTGGAAATAGGAGTTATTTTCTTTTTAAAAAAAAAGCCGGATCATGTCGAACCGGCTTTCTTGATACTGTATGAAAGAAAAATTATCCTTCAGTTTCTTCTGCAGCAGGAGCTTCAGTTTCTTCTGCAGGAGTTTCCTCTGCAACTGGAGCATTTTTAGCAGCAATAGCAGCAGCTTTTTCTTCTTTTTTCTTAGCTTCAGCAGCTAATGCAATTTTCTTAGTTTCAGCTTTTGTATTAGCTAAACCGTCTTTCTTACCAGCGATTCTTGCATCATTAGCTTCAGTCCAAGCAACAAATTTAGCATCAGCAGCAGCCTCATCAAATGCACCTTTTTTAACACCGCCTAATAAGTGTTTTTTGTATAAAACACCTTTATCCGAAAGGATAGTACGAGCTGTGTCAGTAGGTTGAGCACCTTTATTCATCCAATCCAAAGCTTTTTCAAAATCCAAAACGATAGTCGCTGGATTTGTGTTCGGGTTGTAAGAACCAATACGGTCGATGAATTTACCATCACGTGGAGCACGTGCATCTGCTACTACTAAGTGGTAAAAAGGACGTCCTTTTTTACCATGTCTTTGCAATCTGATTTTAGTTGCCATGTTTTCTTGTTATTTATGTATTCAACATATCCCCCGTACTTCATGTAAGAGGGGACGCAAAGATACAAAGGATTTGTGAAAGTAAAAAGCTAAATATAAGAGTCAACTTCCAAGTAATAAGAAAGATGCTACCTTAGCATCCATTCTGAACCGTAGAATGATTTAAAAATCATCCGTTTTAAAGAATATAATCTGGCTTCATAACAGAAAAATAATGGAATTTAATTCGAGAAATTTATTTGTAATTTTACGTCTATTGTTAAATAATAGACATACATACAGTTTTGTCTATTCAAATTAATAAGCGTATTTTCATCCTTCCAAATCAAATTGAATTCATGTCATTAATAGCTCCATTAAAAATATTAAAAGCCTCTGCAGGTTCTGGTAAAACGTTCAGCTTAACTGTACATTACCTAACGCTATTACTTTCAAAAGAAAACAGTTATCGAGAAATATTAGCTGTCACTTTTACAAATAAAGCAACGGCTGAGATGAAAGAAAGAATTTTATCCGTATTGAAGGGTTTGGCTTTGGGTGATCAAAGTAGAAAAATACAGGATTATAGAAGTTTATTGTTGACACAATTTTCACAATGGAATACAAGCTTCATTCAAGAAAAGGCGTACCGGGTCTATCGCAAGATTTTACATGATTATAGTCACTTTACCATTAGTACTATTGATGGATTTTCTCAAAAAGTTATTCGAAGTTTTACATATGAGCTCAATTTGGATGCAGCATATAAAATAGAAATGAATACCAGTAGGGTGCGACAAGAGCTTACTGTCATGTTAAACCAACTTTTGGATAAGCGTCCGGATCTACTGGAATGGATCATTGAATTTGCCGAAAAAAAGATATCAAATAATGAAAATTGGAACTACCGTAGAGAATTAACTAACTTGGCAAATGAAATCTTTTCAGAAAACTTCAAAGAATTTGACAAACATCTTTTATCACAAAATTCGGATAAAGTATTTAATACCTTAAATAAGGAAATAGAAAATTTTACTCAAGTATTCTTAGAAGCCCTAAACGAAGAGATCAAAAGTTTTACAACCACATTTAAATCCTTAAACATTGATCCTGCGGAGTTAAAGGGAAAAAGCAGAAATCCTATTTATTCGTTATCCAATGCAACGATCAATGTGTTCAAACAAAGTACGTCTAAACTCCAGGAGATTATTACTAAATATGTTGATTTAATGGATAAGGAGGATGCTTTTTTAAACGGTAAGAAAGAAATCAATTACGCTTTGAAGCAAGCCTTATTCCCACTTCTAAAAAACTTTAAAATATTACAAGATAAATTCAGTACTTATATCACTTACGAAGCATTCCAAAAAAATTTTTACTATCTCCGTCTTATGAAAGAGATGAGTGACTTATTGGCACAATGGCGTAAGGAAAACAATGCTCAATTAATTTCAGATGCTCAAATTCAATTGAATAAACTGGGATTAGATCAACATGGAGATCCTACTTTTATTTGGGAAAAAATCGGAAACCGTTACCAATATTTTCTTTTTGATGAGTTTCAAGATACTTCACGTATCCAGTGGAAAAATTACAGCCCATTATTAATCAACGCACTTGGAAATGCTTCTGGAAATATTTCAGAGCATTTAATTGTTGGAGATGTCAAACAAAGTATCTACCGTTGGAGAAATGGTGATTGGCGCATCTTACTGCAACAAGCAGAAAAACAAGTCGCCCAAGCCTTTCATATTTCAAATGAAGAAGACCTAAAAGAATTGATAGAAAATGGCTCCTTGGATGTCAACTATAGAAGTCTGCCCAATATTATCCATTTTAACAACTATTTATTTGAGACTATCCCAAGTCATATTCAAAAACTATTAAACGAGCATATTGCAGCTGATCTTAGCGATGAAGGACAATCTTGGTGGAATGAAATGGGTTATAACCATATGATTATAAAAGCTTACGAAGGCGCTTCACAACAAGTACCAAAGTCCAAACTCCAAGATAAGTTACAACAAGGTTCTATTACTGTCAAATATCTGGAAGTAGAAAACAATGTAAGAAGAAGCTCACAGGTGGAGGAACTTGCTGTGAGCTCCTTATGTCAACAAATTGAAGAGTGGATTACATCGGGCAGATATCGCGCAAATCAGATTGGAATTCTTGTACGATCAAATAAGCAGGCAAGATTGATCATCCATGAACTGATGAATTATAGAAATGAAAAACAGCTACAATTTGAAGTTATATCTGGAGATGCACTTGCATTAGAGGCAAATGAGGGGATACAATTACTGATTGAAACACTTAAGGCTTTTGTATTCAATAGTGATAAACATGTATTATATAAAGCAAAACTCACACATCTTTATCATATTATTCAAAAAGGGAAAAGTTTTAGTGCAGATGTCTGGTTAAAATTTAAAGAAAATGATGTTCATAGTTTGCAAGGAGAGCTACCAAAAGAACTGCTGGAAAACTGGGAGCACTGGCAGAAACTTCCTTTGGTCCATCTGGTTGAAAAGTTGATAGAAGCTTACGGATTGACTTCTTTACATAATGCCCATCTGCCTTATATATTGGCCTTTAAAGATATGATTGCTAATTTTTCGGCAAATGGAGAGCGCGGGATTAATCAATTTTTGATCTTTTGGGAAGAAGATGGTATAAAATCGGTATTACCCTCTTCTGGTAAAGTAGATGCTATTGAAGTGACTACAGTACACAAATCAAAGGGATTAGCTTATGATGTGGTTATGATTCCATTTTGCAATTGGACTTTAGATGGCATGGTCAATGGCAACTTCTGGATAGATACCGAAGGAACAGCTCTTGAAGCCATAGGGAAAGCACCGATTAAGTATACTTCTTCTCTAGGACAATCTACCCTATATCAGAAGTACTATGAAGAGATGGTTTTTAATTATATGGATGCACTCAATACTTTCTATGTTGCAACCACTCGAGCAATAGAACATCTTTATATATCCGCACCTGCTTTTAAACAGCTCATCGACAAAAAAACAGGAGAAATTATAGGCGTGGACGTAAAGAATGATTTAATCAGTGATATCGTCTATCAAGTATTGGATAATCATAGAGGAGACTTTACTTTAGTAAATAATGAAATAAACATCGATCATATCATAGCTCGACAAAAAAGTGATCAGGTTGAAATAGGAAAAATCGCTCTGGAACACTATCCCGTTTCAAAAGAATTGGATAAGGCTTTTGATAAATCCTCACAACGTACCATTAACAGCATCTTATTACTTGACAAAGCCTCACAATACGGTGTCATGGCGCATGAAATCATGTCCATTGTAACTACACAAGAGGAAATTGAAACCATCATTAATCTATATATTTCAGAAGGCATATTTACACCGGCTGAGAAATCTGCAATTCTTCATGAGGTCAATCAAATATGGCAACACCAACAAATCAATATGTGGCTGACTGGTGATTTTAAAATTTGGAATGAATCGGCCATCATCACTGCTAAAGGTGAAACCTTACGCCCCGACAAAGTATTTACTAGCGAAAAAGAGACGATTGTACTCGACTTTAAATTTACCCAAAGTGAAGCGATGTCCCATCAAAAGCAGGTGAAGCAATATGTCAGAACACTGGAGGAATTAGGCTATAAGAATGTAAAAGGATTCTTATTTTATGCCAAGTCAAATGATTTAGTAGAGGTTTTATTACATGCAAAAAATTAGAAAATGAATCCATTTTTAAAAGACGTCGCTATCGATTTAAAGAATCGTTTCGGAGCGGATCTACACGAAACTGCTATTATATTTAACAACAAAAGGCCGATCACTTATCTTAAACAACATCTAGCTGAAGTGTATGGACAAGCAATTTGGTCACCACAATTTTTCACAATACAAGAATTTTTCCGTTTGTCAACCCATTTGGCAGAAGCAACTCCTATTGCACAGTTTTTCATTCTTTATCATTTGCATAACGACCTATTATCCAAGGAAGGTCATGAAGCCGAGACTTTAGAAGAATTTTATCCGATCGCAGAAACTATATTAGGTGACTTCTCACAAATTGACTATGATTTAGTTGATATTGATGAAATCTTTATGGAATTGTTTGACAATACACAGATTGATTTGCAATTTCAACATTTTACTTCAGAACAACAGGACTTTATACGTCAATTTTGGCAATCTTTCTCCATCGCAGGACACTCTGCAGTACAAGAAAGGTTTTTAAAACTATGGCGACGCCTTCCGGTCTTATATCGCGCTTTTAAAGAACAATTAAAAGCGAAGAGAATGACAAATATGCCAACAATCTATCGGGATATTGTGGATGGGAAAGCAAAAAATCAAGAATTCCATAAAAATTATAAAACGATCATATTTGTTGGATTCAATGCTCTGAGCAAAACAGAAGCTACTCTATTTAAAAAATGGCAAGATGAGGGATTAGCGCTCTTCTACTTTGATGCAGATGCCTATTATCTAGATGATCAACAACAGGAAGCGGGTCTATTCATCCGTCGGAATATTTATCAAACCGGTTTGATAAATGCCTTAGGCGATAGCTCCAATGTAATTGGTACTCGTCAATCCGAAGTTCATCTATACTCAGCAACGGGTAATGTATCCCAGACAAAACTACTACATGATATCTTAGAAAATAATGAAAAGGATGGTAAATCTTCGGCCATTCTTCTTGCTGACGAATCATTATTGGTTTCTTTATTACAAAGTCTGCCTGATGTAAAACCAAACATTACAACAGGTTTTCCCTTAACGCAATCGCCCATCTATGGCATTATTGAATTGTGGATGGAAGTCCAACACTTGATCACCCATCAGAAAAAAACAAAGATACCTTATACACTTATTGAAACATTCGTTAATCATCCATTGACTAACATTTCAAAAGAGGAAAAACAATCCATTCAAAAATTAATTTCTGATAAACAGCTCTTTGAAGTGGAAGTTAAAGAACTTGTATTCAAAAGTTCAAGTTTGGTACATTTTTTCCACCCGATTATCCGAATCGAAGAAACTATTGCTATACTCATTCATATCGTTGACAATTTACTTGCTAATCTTGCTCAAGAAGACCGTATAAAACAAATTGACAGCAACTTGTTGATCGAGGTAAGAAAGACATTAAACCAGCTCAATCTTGGCTTAGAATCGCTTCAACCGCTGAGCTTACCTTTTCAATTGGGACTGATCAGTAAAGCAATTGCCAATATCAATTCGGCTATTGAAGGAAACCCGCTCGAAGGGTTACAGATCATGGGTCTATTAGAGAGCCGCTGTCTTAATTTTGACCATGTATATGTCTTAGGTGCCAATGAGGGCATATTACCCAAAACCTCAAGCTCCCCAACATTTATTCCTAATTCATTAAGACAAGCTTACGGATTGCCAATTCTAGAAAATCAGGATGCTCTGTCTGCTTACTTATTTTATCGTCACTTTCAATACAGTGAAGGCATTCATCTTCTTTATAACGGCATTGTTAGTGAAAGCTCCTCTGGTGAAGAAAGTCGTTTTATCAAGCAGTTGGAGTTTGAAAGTAATTTCAAATTTTTAAAACATAATCAACAGCAGAATATTACGTTTTTACCAGATCTAGAAGAGTTGACAGTGGAAAAGAGAGGTGCAATATGGGATAAATTATACGTTGATTTTATCGAAAAGAAAAAGAAGATTTCTGCAACAGCACTCACAACTTACTTACAATCTCCATTACAGTTCTTTTTGAAATACGTAGCAGAAATCAAAGAACCTCCCAGTATTACACAAGAATTTGAAATGAATAATTTGGGTACTGTTATACACAATGTGATGGAAAAAGTCTACCTGCCATTTAAAGGTGCTGAGCAGTTTGTACCCATACAGGAATTAGAGAAATCATTAATCACAATTGATGATTTGATAGTTTCTGAAATTATCGAATTGTATCAACTGGAAGGAACAGGTTTAAACTCATTAAACAGCCTTCAGCGTATTATGCATAAAATTGCTTCCGAATATGTGAGGCTACTTATTCAACATGATGTCGATCATTTTATCGGTATCAAAATTATAGAATTAGAGAACGATAAAGATTATGTGATGAATTTTCCAATTGAAGTACAGGGAAAAGAAGAACAGGTCTGCATATATGGCATAATTGACCGTGTAGATGAGGTTCTTTTAAAAGATAAAACGGTCAAAGTTCGAATCGTTGATTATAAAACAGGAGCTGATGAAGTAAATTTTAAAGGATTGGATAAAGTATTCATCAAGAATACAGAAAACAAGGCACTTGTTCAAACCTTATTTTACACCTATGTCTATGAACAGGTTACTGGTCGAGTCGGTATTGAACCAAATCTATATGTTGCGCGAAAGATGAGAGAAGAAGGAACTTTATTTTATGCGAAATCCGAAATCTTAGAGTCCATATATTTAGATGAAGTAAAAAAAGAATTTATAGCATTTTTGAAAACCATTTTAGAGGAAATATTCAATCCAGAAATTCCTTTCAAACATGACCCGAATGCAAAAATATACGACTCTGATCCCTACATCCTATTTTACAAAAATGCGATCAACGAAGAAAATGAAGAATAACATATGAAAAGCTCCATCTGTTAAAACAGACGGAGCTTTTCTATATCTACTAAAATTGATATTATTTTATTTTTCTAATGGCTCGCTGTGCTCTTTTTTTAGCCATCTCAATCTTATAATCTAGCCATTTCTTTTTAAATATTTTACGCATCGCATCATCAAAGTAACGAGTTATAAATAAATTACGTGCACCTTTCAATTTTTCAGAGAACGTATTTGCCAGCGCTCGAACAGAAATGGAGTATCCTTCTGTATCATATTGAATATAATGCCACCATCCAGCTGGCATATAAAGTGTATCACCTGGATTAATTACAGCTTCATAACCTTCAATATATTTCAATCCTGGATATTCTTCTTCAGTACTTTTTTTAGGATTGGCAATACTATGAAAGTTATAGGGCAATTTATATAATAAGTCAGATTGATCATTTGGGAATAACCAAATTCGCTTAGAGCCTTGAAATTGTGATATAAATACATGGGACATGTCAATATCAAAGTGATTACGAGTTGATGACCCCTCACCTCCAAAAAACAAGTAGGGAAGCCATTGTATCACTTTACCACCGGTAACGTCATTGTAGGTAACATCCTTTTTAAGTTCTGGCCTTATTTTAAGAAGATTAAAAAGGAATAAACGCAACTCAGTCGGCTCTGCACTTATTTTATCAAGGTATTCTGCTAAAGTCATTTTTCCAACGGGAGGACTCGCTGCATGATTTTGAGAATCTTCTTCACGTCCATATACATCTACTTGCTCTTGACCCGCAATTTTCTTGAAATAATCGTAACTCCATTTATTCCAACATGCACTCTCCTTACTTATAAAGTCTCTAATAATTACAGGCTGACCTTTTTTTAAGTAATCTTTCACAAATTCTTTTGGAGTTATTCCTGAGATACTATCAACTGGTTTTAATTTCACAAGCTATCTGTTTTTACAACTACTACAAACTTAAAAAAAATATTTCTACTTAAACTTATGCCGCGATTAAAAACAATCACTATCGCTAAAGTACTAATTTAGCACATAAGTTAGTAGAAATATTCTAAATAACTAAATGACACATGTCATTATATCGTATTTTATATTTTATTTATGGTGATCCAAAATAATATTTATGCTACAGCAACGACTGTTCAGTCCCTTTTAAGCCTATTTATTAACCTATCTTACCGTATCTAAAAATCCTTCTTTCCTACAGCGTTTTACATCCATCTAGATGAAACAGACCAGAGAATTATTCTGACGATCAATCGCGTAAGGAATAATTCAGATGTAGAGATTTTTACTTATTTACCATCTTTACATACTCCTCGACAGCCATTGTCATACTTGGGGCTTTGGGTGTCGGTGCAGGAATATCTAAAACTAATCCATGTTCTAATAATGCTTGTTGCGTACTTGCTCCAAATGCAGCAATTCTCGTCTTGTTTTGCTTAAAATCGGGAAAATTCTCATAAAGAGATTGTACACTAGAAGGGCTAAAGAAAACGATGATATCATAGAATACATCTTTCAAATCAGATAAGTCACTCACTACTGTTTTAAATAAAACTGCAGGTGTAAACTTATAACCATTAATCTTTAACCAATTACTTGTTTCTTCATTAGCAACATCCGAACAAGGGAATAAAAAGTTTTCATCTTTATGTTTCTTCAGTACATCTTCCAGATCTTTAGCCGTTTGTTTACCAAAGAAAATTTTACGCTTGCGATATTGAATATACTTTTGAAGATACAATGCTATCGTCTCAGAAATACAGAAATATTTCAATTCTGAGGATACTTCAAATCGCATTTCTTCGCAGACTCTAAAGAAATGATCTACAGCATTTCTGCTTGTAAAAATAACAGCCGTAAAATCAGCAAGATTTACTTTATCTTTTCGAACATCACGAGCTGGAACACCCTCTACGTGGATGAAACCTCTAAAATCAAGTTTTAAATTATACTTCAGTGCTAATGCAGCATATGGTGACTTATCATTTTCAGGCTTTGGCAAGGTTACCAATATACTTTTTACCTTTTTTGCTCTTTCTACGTCGGAAGTTTGCATATTATCATTTAATTAGCTTAGTAGTCGTACCAATATTAAAATAGGTGCTATTTCTAGGCAGCAAAGATACAAAATTAAATAAAAAACTGAAAACTGCTGTTGAGATACCACATTCAGAGCTGTCCGTAAAAAGCGATATGAAAACAATAAAATACCTACAATTACAGTGAAACTAAAGATATAAGACAGATAACTGAGTGGGACAAGACTTACGACAAGTACAATCGGCAGTAAAAATAACAATGAATTAAAGTAAATTAAATATAAGATTGTAACATATTCTTTCACCAAACGCTGTATTTCAAAAACAAATGCGATAAATCGAATAAACCCTATTTTCAAAGCAAATATAATTGCAATTATCGCTGAAACTTTTAAATAATTGGTAAATGACAGGAAATCAAACCGCTGTAAGATATAAGCATAAAATATACAGACAAAAAGACTAAGGGCTAAAGAGAAAAGAAGATATAAAAAAATAAAAGGCCAAGATGTGAGAATGGTATCTTCCTTACTGACCTGTACAATTATACGTTCGTTAAAATAGGCGGAAACTATTAATTTGACATCTGAAGAAAAGAAAAAACGAACAATAGCAAATGCCAAGAAGAGAAATAAACTGGTAAATAGCACCCATCTTTTACGCTCATATTTTAAAACTCCAACATGCACTTTATCCTTACCCTGAAGGTCACTTGTTATAAAATACTGTGTTACAGCATAAGAATTCAAATTATGAAGCACAATCTCATCTCCAACAATGTCCAATATGCGATAAGGTTTAGCAACAGAAAGATGAAGCAATTCTTGCCCTTTTGGAACCATAACTTGAGCTAATGTATCTTGTACTGCCGTTGAATCAGTCGAAAGCACAGCCATTGAATCGGTCAGCTCCTGTCCTTTTGCCTGTTGAACAAACAACATAAAAAAGAAAAAAATAAACTGAATAACGTAGCTTAACCTCACCTGCATTGATTTGAAATTCTTAAGAGTTGTAAAGTTAGGATAAAATTTGGCTTAGAAAAAAAACATTACAAATGCTTTTCTTAACTTCATCAAAAAATTAAACGATAGCCAATGTCAACAACGAGATGTTTATGGTGCGGGAATGATCCGCTTTATATGGAATACCATGATTTAGAATGGGGTAAACAAGTCAAAGATGATAAAACTCTTTTTGAATTCTTGATTCTAGAATCTGCTCAGGCTGGACTTAGCTGGATTACTATTTTAAAAAGAAGAGAGCAATACAAAGAAGCATTTGCCGACTTTGATGTACAAGCAGTTTCAAAATTCACATCAGAAAAAGTGGAAGATATCTTGACAAATTCTGGAGTCATTCGCCATAGAAGAAAAATTGAAACTTCTATAACGAATGCTCAGATTTTTATCAAGATACAGGAGGAATTTGGTAGCTTTTACCAATATCTTTATAGTTTTATGCCTAATCAGGAGCCTATAGAGCATAGTATTGCCACACAAAAAGATGTAGCGATTACATCTGCAGAATCTGATTTAATTTCTAAAGATCTAAAAAAAAGAGGTATCAAATTTTTCGGATCAACCATTTGTTACGCCTATATGCAAGCTGTAGGAATGGTCAATGATCACCTTAATTCTTGTTCATTTAGGAATTAAGCAGGAACGTTTTTATAAATATCTGGAATATTACGTCCGAGGCCGTTATAATCCATACCGTAACCGACGACAAATTCCTTCTCAATTTCAAAACCTACATACTGAATGTTTTCAAAATCGTATTGTAAACATTCAGGTTTTAATAATAAAGTGCACACAACAACGCTAGCGGGCAACATTTTCTCAATAGCTGCGATTGTATATTTTAAAGAGTTCCCCGAGTCAACAATATCTTCGACAATAATAACATCTCTTCCTTTAAGATCTATACCTAATCCGATGAGTTCATGCATATCACCCTGATTGGTTCCATGGTAAGACGACAGCTTTACAAAAGACATTTCACATGGAATTACAACCTGCTTTAGTAAATCGCTCATAAACATGAAACAACCATTTAATACTCCAATAAATACCGGATTTTTATTCTCATAACGATGATTAATATCAACGCCGATCAAACGTATCCGTTTCTGAATTTGATTGTCATCAATCATCAATTCAAAATGTAACTGATCTATCTTTATCTGCTTCATTTATTTTTCTTCTTTATTTCGCCCTATCAATTTATCAAAAATAGAGCGTTTGTGCGCATCAGTTGTCTCGTCCAAGTCTAAAAAACTGTCTTCCCCTACTCCTATATCTAACGAGTCAGCTTGCAATGAGTCTACAAAAGCAGGTCTTGCAGAACGCAGATGTGGCACTAACTGTACTTGATAAAAACCATAATTTGACATTGTGGAATCTACGCTAATCTGCTTCGTCTTGACCATGATATGACCATAGGTATTAAAATAGCGAAGAATATTTGACTTCAGATGTCCTGTCCAATCAAAGGAATATATCCCGGTCTTAGGTCTAGGAACAATACTTGATAAAAAGATACTTTCTCCTAAATTTAAATCTGCGGGTTTCTTACCAAAGTAATAGCGCGCAGCCTCCGTAATAC
This sequence comes from Sphingobacterium sp. MAE, assembly GCF_056711605.1. Classification (NCBI taxonomy): domain Bacteria; kingdom Pseudomonadati; phylum Bacteroidota; class Sphingobacteriia; order Sphingobacteriales; family Sphingobacteriaceae; genus Sphingobacterium; species Sphingobacterium sp. MAE. The sequence continues at coordinate 4,597,853 of NZ_CM160044.1, forward strand.
CATAAACATTATTACCCCACTCAATTACATTCAGATACACTTCATAAAGTCTCTTTTTGCTCACTTGTTTGGATGTTTCCATCAACCAGACTAATATAATTTCTTCTACTTTACGTACAACGGTTTTATTACGATTTAAAAAAACATTCTTCACCAGTTGCATCGAGATTGTGCTTGCTCCTCGCTTAAATTTTTTTTCTTTCAAATTTGTTGCTATAGATAGACGAAATGCTTCTTCTTGAAAACCATTGTGCGAAAAAAAGAAAGGATCCTCCGTATTGATTAATGATATTTGCATATACTTTGAAATCTGTCCCAACGGTGTAAAATCTTTGTTTTGAGGCCCCAATATAATTGTACGCATGGGTTCTCCCTTTTCATAAGCAGTATAAGTAAAAGCTGTATTTAATTCTTGGATATTAGCATTACCCCATTTTTCTACTTTTAGATCTTTGTCATCCATTTTTGAAGTAAAGACAACTTCATTTGGTTTTTTGAAATCCAACGCAAAATTTAGATCGTATTGCATGTGTCCAGAAACGTGTATTCCTTCTAATGAATGAAACAAACCCTGTGGAATCGCATCAAAAAATTTCTGAGCTTCAATACGATCAGTATGTATAGCAAGTGCCAATTGTTTACTGGGTTTATGGACATATTTTACATATGGATTGAACTCAAATTCTTTTACTTTAACTTTACTTTCCTTATCTACCTCCAGATAATTCTTCCCAATATTTAATGTACCACTCATCAACCCCTCAGGGAATAAAACATCTTTATCAGAAATTCTCCAATGATTAAGTTTTAAATTTTCAAAACCCCACTCACCTGATAAGGATAAAAGTTCTTTATTTTTACGATTGACCTTATTCAGACGAAAGGAAATGGCATCAAAACTTGCTTTTAACCCAAACTTACGCCTTAGTAAAGGTAGTTCGACATCTTTAGCATCTGAGAATAAACGGACATACAATTCTTTACCATCGGGATCTACAGTACCCTCTAAATTCCACACGGCTTCATGCTCATTTAGTAAAAATTTTGTTTTCAGATCTCCACCAGAAATTTCAGCTTCAGGAATTGAAATCCGTTGCGAAGTGCTATCATCCTGATATGAAAGTTCAAAATTTTGCATATCCATATTCTTTGGAATCTTAAAGAATATACTTTTCAACATACGATCTGCCAAATCTGCAAAATTAGTTTCGATTTTATCATTTGTCGTGCTATCCCTATTTTTTTTCTTAAACAGAAAATCATAATTACTCGTAGAGTCCTTTTTGATTAATGTAACAGCACTATTATTCATTATTATTTGACCTAACTTAACATCTCCAAATAATAAAGGAAATATACGAACAGAGACCGTCAGATCTTGTATATGGGCTAATTGTTCTTTTCCCTTAGGCTGTAAGATGATATTTTGGAATTGTACAGAAGATAGCCCCTTGAAAGAATAATATTGAATTTTGAGATCTAAATCATATTTAGTTGCAAGCTTTTCCTTTGCCTTGTTAATAGCAGACAGCAACAGGCCATCCCTTTTTTGGTATGCAAAAACACCTCCTGCAACTATAAATATAGAAATAACTCCCAGTACGATGTACAAGATTCGCATTTTTTTGGAGCGAAGAAGAGTCTTAAGATTATTGGACATATTATAAAAACGTATGACACTCGGGTTTGAATATCCAAATGTAAAAATTAAATCTTAATATCATTAAAAACATCTTTATGACAAGTTTTAATTTATCATTCAGTAAATTTGTGGTTTAATATACATGCATCCATATATCAGATGATAACCAAAGAACAAGTACTAGAAGCATTATCATATGTAGAGGAACCAGATTTGAAAAAAGATTTGGTTACACTCAATATGATTCAAAATATTGTAATTGAAGATCAAAAAGTATCTTTTGAAGTTGTTTTAACGACACCGGCATGCCCGCTTAAAGATCATATTGAACATGCCTGTCGAAATGCAATCGCACATTTTATTGACAAGAACATTGCAGTAGATGTTCATATGACATCACGCGTGCTGGGTAAAGAGGGAAATCAACTTTTAGGAATCAAAAACATCATACTCGTTTCTTCTGGAAAGGGTGGTGTGGGCAAATCTACTATTGCAGCAAATCTTGCTTTATCATTACATGCTAAAGGGGCAAAGACTGGACTTTTAGATGCAGACATCTATGGGCCATCACTTCCTATTATGTTTGGGCTTGAGGGTGAAAAACCTCAGTCAGTGCAACATGAAGATGGCACTGTCAAAATACAGCCAATAGAAAAATTTGGAATCAAGTTATTATCTATTGGATTTTTTACGGATCCAAATCAACCTATTCCATGGAGAGGGCCTATGGCGACATCTGCTATCAAACAATTGTTAAATGATACAGACTGGGGAGATCTAGACTATTTAGTAATCGATATGCCCCCAGGCACAGGGGACATCCATATAACTGTTGCTCAAAACTATCCTATAGCAGGTGCGGTTATTGTAACTACACCACAACAGGTTGCTTTAGCAGATGCTATTAAGGGCATGGGTATGTTCTTGATGGATTCCATAAATATACCATTATTAGGTATTGTTGAAAATATGGCATATTTTACTCCTGCCGAATTACCTGAAAACAAATATTATATTTTTGGCAAAGGTGGTGGAATGCGATTGGCCGAAGAATACAAAATACCTTTCTTGGGTGAAATTCCATTATTAAAAGGAATATCTGATGCGGGTGATAATGGCTTTCCAACTGCCATAGATGCAGAAGATCCAACAACAAGGGCATTTATTACAATCGCTGAAAAAGTAGCGCAACAATTGTCTATCATACAAGCCGTAAGATAGCTGTTGACATCATATCAAAAATAAAGGGTCTCATTATAGAATGAGACCCTTTATTTTTGATCTTTATTCGATCGTTAAAATCGAATACTTCACTTCAACTTAGATATTATTTTAAGTTAAGGACAACTGGACAGTGATCAGAATGTATCGCCTGATTTAATATTGTAGCGGATTCAATTCTATCTGCTAAAGCAGTTGATACCATATTATAATCAATACGCCAACCCAAATTTCTAGCACGTGCTCCTGCGCGATAACTCCACCAGCTGTAGTGATGCGGATCTGGATTTAAGTGACGGAAAGAGTCAATATAACCTGAGTTTATAAAATTTTCCATCCATTCTCTTTCTTCTGGTAAAAAACCTGAAGAGTTAGCATTTGACTTCGGATTGTGAATATCAATAGGACGGTGACAGATATTATAATCTCCGCACACAATCAAATTTGGTATCTCTAATAAAAGCTGATTGGAGTAATTCTGAAAATCAGCTAAAAATCGATATTTAAAATCTTGACGAGTATCACCAGTAGTGCCAGATGGAAAATAGGTACTCATAATAGATAAATCATCAAAATCGGCACGAATGATTCGTCCCTCAAAATCATAATCTTCATGTCCACAACCGTATTCAACATGTTTAGGTGTTATTCGAGTAAATATAGCCGTTCCACTATATCCTTTTTTCTGAGCAGGATACCAGTAATGTTCATATCCTAACTGCTCTAATAATGCTATTTCAGGGATCTGATCTGGAGTAGCTTTTATTTCTTGCAAGCAGACAACATCTGCATTGACTTCTTTTAACCAACCTAGCCAATCTTTTTTAATCGCTGCACGCAGACCATTCACATTATATGTAACTATTTTCAAAGCAAAAATCTATTTGGAAATTAATAATCAGAAGAAGAAAACATATCAGCAATCTTAGTGAATAAACCATTTTTAGGTTTTAATCCTTTTAATTCACGTTCCAAATTAATTGCTTCTCTCTTCGTCAATAACTTAACATACATTCGTTCGTCCGTTATAGGGCGATCATTTTTGTCCGTCTTCACATCAGCAATCGCATCAATCACTTCTATTCCATTGATCAACTCGCCAAATACAGTATAATTGCCATCTAAGTGTGGTGTTCCCCCTACTGTTGTATAGGCAGCACGTTGTGCTTCCGTAAATTTGACACCTTTCATTCGCAAAGTTTCTAAACTATCCAAACCTGCATTTGTAAACTTTTTCCCTTGGACAATATAGAATTGTGATGCTGAAGAAGCTTTTGCAGGATTATCATCACGTGCAGCTCCTAGAGTTCCTTTTTTATGAAATAATCCTGATTGAATTTCAGAAGGAATGGTATAACTTGGCCCACCTTCTCCCAGTTGTTGACCTGGCTTTGCATTTTTAGAATCAGGATCCCCCCCCTGAATCATAAAATTATGTATCACCCGATGAAAAAGCAAGCTATCAAAATAATTTTCCTTCACCAATTTGATAAAATTGTCCCGGTGTTTAGGTGTCTCATTATAAAGCTTCAAAACAACTGTCCCTTTACCCGTTTGGATACGCACATATTTATAAGCAGGCTTCGCTGCAAATAGTGCGATCGATAAAGCACAAAAAAATACACTTAAAATAATCCTTTTCATTATAATCTATTAAATGACGTTTAGCTCTTGGAAATAATCTATGATCAAAGACTTGATGATCAACTCCTGTTCTAATAAAGTATAATTAGGAATTGGTTTAACTAGCTCCCAATGTGGCCAACCTTGTTCATCCAATCCTTTAAGTTCATAAAAGCCCATCGCGCTAAAAAGACGGCAATTTGCGATATGCATCAATTCCTCTTTTTCTCTCTTCGAAAAAGTCTGCGGACCTTTCCCTAATTCCTGGACACCAATCAAAAATAAAAATACTTTTAAATCGGGTAAATCCATATCAAATGATTGAGCAATCTCATGTTGCAAAATCACCCATTTTTTATTTACTTCTGACGCATTCATATAAATACAACTATAGATATAGACACAAACTTAGATAAATTGTGTTTTATATACTAATATATCCAGAGTGAATATGAAACATAGTACATTCAGATTATTAAATTTCATGTACAACACCTGACACTTCTCAAGTGTGTAATCTATCTACTAACTTGAAAATAGTACTGAGAGATTTTAAAAGATCTGAAAAACTACCTCCATTCTTGAATTAATTCTTTACATCGGGTTTCGATCATCTGGTAGACAGGTTCAAATAAACGTTCGTCAAAATACGGATCTGGTACAATATCATCAACTAAAAATAAGGATACTTTCTCCTTTTCTTCTTTTGACGATGCTTGTGCCACTACATCTTTATAGTTTTGATGATCCATTACTAGGATATGATCATATATTTCAAATAGACTAGGCTTAAAGTGCATCGCTTTTTGTTGTGAAATATCTACTTTGTATTTTTGAGCAACAGCAATAGATCTATGATCTGGACTTTGACCAACATGCCAATCTCCGGTACCAGCAGACTCAATTGTCCAATCCAATCCTTCCCCTTCTGCTAAATGATTTAAAATACCATGTGCCAATGGCGAACGACAAATATTACCTAAACAAACCATTAAAATTTTCATGCCTAAAAATAGTGATAATATTGAGAGTACACACCCATATTAAAGTAAAAAAGGTGATTTCGAAATCGAAACCACCTTCATAACCAACCTAAATATTTTTAATATTCGATAGGAACATTGATCACTACTGTACTTCCTCGTTCTGGAACACCTTTTAAGCTAACAATATTACGCTTTGTTTTAGCTAATGCTGCCTCAATCTCGTCAACATTATTAACAGGTACACCATTCACTTCAGTAATTACTAGTCCTCTCTCTACTCCAAAATATTCAAAAACTCCACCTTTATTAACTTGTGTCACGACAACGCCTGAATTAACACCCAGTTCTTTTTTCTTTTCAGAAGAAGCAGGTAGGAAACTTGCTCCTAATTTATTATAGATTTCTGTAGCACTTTTACTTGACTTTCCTGCTTCTGCAGCTTTGTTTACCTCTTCTCCCTTTAAGGTCACCGTTACTTCTCGCTCTTTACCATCACGCTTGAAAGTCAATTTTACTTTATCTCCTGGACGTAATCGACCAATAGTTTCTTGTAAAACTGGAGAAGAAGTGATTACTCTACCATTGATCTTTGTAATTAGATCGGCCTTCTGAATTCCTGCAGATTCTGCTGCGCCGCCTTTAACGACATCCTGAACATATAATCCATTGACATCTGTAAAGCCTTTTTCTTTTGCTAATTCAGGATTAATTTCTGTAAAAGTAATACCAATATATCCACGTTTAACATTTCCGAATTCTTTAAAATCGTCAACGATTTTTTTAACTAGATTTACTGGTATTGCAAACCCGTATCCAGCATACACTCCCGTTGGGGAAGCTATTGCAGAATTAATACCTATTAATTCGCCTTGAGCATTTACAAGTGCACCACCACTATTTCCTCTGTTGATAACGGCATCTGTTTGAATAAATGATTCAATTGAAGAATTAGCGACCGGCTGCTCTTGACCTCCATAACCACGAGGTTGTTGTTGGCTTTCTCCTAATATACCGATCTGACGGCCTTTAGCACTCACAATACCTGCAGTTACTGTAGATTGTAAGCCCAAAGGATATCCAACTGCCAATACCCATTCTCCAATATTGACGTTATCTGAATTACCCAATTTTACGACAGGCAATCCCTTAGCGGTTACTTTTAAAAGTGCTAAATCGGTATTTGGATCACGACCAATTACTTTAGCTTCAAAGGAACGTTTATCCGTAAGAACAACCTCAATTTTATCTGCATCTTCCACAACGTGGTTATTGGTTACGATATATCCATCTTCCGTTATGATTACCCCAGAGCCTGAGGCCTGTACGGGTTGTGCTTGTCTTTGTTGACGGCCACGTCCTTGTGGTGTTCCAAAAAACTCTTCAAACATATCAAACGGCGAACCTGATCCTCCTCCTTGAGATGCTTGTCTTGTATATGTTGTCTTGATATGAACAACGCCTGGAGACACAATTGCAGCTGCTTGTGTAAAATCTGGATTTCCTGTTGAAGAAATCACTCCAGTTGGGTTGTTCGCAAAATATACCTTTTGTTTGTCTTCGATAGACATCCCTTCAAACTTTTTACTTTCAAAAAGCTTATACCCCCCAAGGGCTACGGCTCCTCCGAAGACTGCTGTTAATAAAGTTAAACCTACTTTGTTCATAAACTATAGCTTCTAAAATTTTTATTAAATATGATATTCTAAACTCAATATTTACCCCGAAAAACTATTCTACATAAATATAGTAGTTCCTTTTCAAATGTAATACCATTTCAAATTTCTCTGCTAATTAGGCACGTTAAAAAATGTTAATTGGAGTCTTTAAAACATCGTTTTAACAAAACTTAACTTTCGTTATGTTATATGTAACAGAAAAGTTAATTTTGCTAGATAGAATCACTCAAATGGAATCAAAAATTAAATTTTCAAAATATCAAGGCGCTGGCAATGACTTCATTCTAATCGACAATAGAAATCTGCATTTCGATAGCAAAAATGAAGATTTAATCCATAAGCTTTGCGACCGAAGATTTGGTATTGGCGCAGATGGTCTCATGTTATTGCAAGAAAAAGAAAATTTTGATTTTGAGATGATTTATTATAACGCCGACGGAAGACAAGGCACAATGTGTGGTAATGGAGGACGTTGTATTGTAGCTTATGCAAGAGATTTAGGAATCATTCGTGACAACACTGCCTTTTTGGCAGTTGACGGCATTCACAAAGCGAACTTAGACGATAAATTAATTGACCTTCAAATGATTGATGTTCATGAGATAAATCGTGATGGAGATGCTTATGTCATCAATACAGGCTCACCTCACTATATTATATTTGAAAATAACCTTTCTGATTTAGATGTTTTCAGTGCTGGTTATAAAATTCGGAACAATACCACCTATAAAGATGAAGGCATTAATGTGAACTTTATTGAAAAAGAAGGTGAATCGGGTTATTTCTTACGTACATTTGAACGAGGTGTAGAGGATGAAACTTTTGCTTGTGGTACTGGAGCAACAGCTGCAGCAATGACAATAGCATTACATGAAAATAGAAATGGACAGATAACCATACCCATTCGCGTGTTAGGAGGACAATTATACATCTCATTTTTTAAAGAAGATTTCACTTTTACCGAAGTTTACTTAAAAGGCCCTGCAACATTTGTTTTTGAGGGAACAATTTAATTCGAGGATTATAATTGTACCTGCATCAAAATCAATATCACTGAATGGGCATAAACAAAATCGCTGTTTATGCCCATTCAGTATAAATTATTAACAAATATTAGCCACATCATATAGATTAATCTGTATATTAGAAACCTTTTTAGAGGGTACGAATATATTTAATGCAACAAACAAAGTTATCTTCATCATACCGAATTGTTTATTCCATCTGTGAACATCCCTATTTGGGTTATTTAATTGAGCCGCATGCGGTCAAGTTAAATCCCAATGGATCTTATTCACTTCGATATAAACGCGTATTTAGCAATACGGTAAATGAATATGCTCAAGCTGTTGAGGAATTGGACTATAAATTAATTCGGTTACTTGACCAGATCGAGCAAACTAGCCTCATCAAAAAGCATCATAACAAAGTTATTAGACCCGTTGATTTCTTCTCAAAGGTATTTGACAAAAATCTGTATGAAGTCTTGAGAACAAAAATTGATCAGGTACTTATTCAATTTTTTGAAATTGTAGGAGAAAAACCGATCTTCTTAATGAGTAAAGATGGTTATCCTGCTGATCAAAAAGTTCAGATTGCTTCGCAGCCTGCTTCAGTTCTTTTTCATTTTAGAAGAACTGAAGAAGAAACACGATACTTTCCAACCATTAAGTATGAAGACCATCGCATGGAGTTCATGTTCAAGAATGCCCAGGTAATCGTCAATGAACAAGCTTGGATGCTACTGAACAATACACTATTCCACTTCGATCAACAATTAGAGGGAAAGAAACTGAGTCCATTTTTAAACAAAAGATTCATATCCGTATCACGCAGTACAGAGAAAAAATATTTTGAAACATTTGTCTGTAGCTTGATAGAAAAGTATCACGTCTACGCGGAGGGTTTTGAAATAAAAAACCATCAACATAATGCCAATCCAATATTGAAGTTAAATTATCATGAAGAAGGTGATTATCATGTACAGTTACAATTTCAATATGGTCCGTATATATTTTCTTCAGGTAAAGATAATAAAGTCAATGTACGAATGGAGTACAATGAAGAACAAGATCTTTATACCTTTCACCGTATCAAGCGATCTGTTGTCTGGGAAGAAAAACAAGCGCAGATTATAACTGATCTTGGGCTAGAGAGAACCCACCAATATTCGAATGATTTAATACCAAAAGAAATACTGGGAAAGCGATCGTCTATTTTTGACTGGATAAGTCAAAATGATACGGTTTTGAAAGAGAAAGGGTTTGAAATTATACAAGATCTAGCTGAAAAGAGGTTTTTCATTGGTCAGACCTCTATTGATATTTCAATCAATGAAGACAACGACTGGTTTGATATTAAAGCAATTGCAAAATTTGGTCCTTTTGAAATTCCTTTTATTCAATTGAGACATCATATTCTTCATAATATTAAAGAATTTACTTTACCAAACGGAGAAATAGCGATGATCCCCGAAGAGTGGTTTGCACAATACAATCACTTGTTTCAATTTTCTAAAGATAAAAATGAATTAAAATTAAATAAAATTCATCTTGGTCTTTTATTGGAAATTAATGAGCATACCGAACTTACCTTCAGTCGCAAATTAAAAAAGTTAGCTGAATTTGAAGAAATTGCGAATGCACCTCTACCCAAAAATTTCTTAGGGCAATTGCGTCCTTATCAACAAGCTGGATACAATTGGTTTAATTTTCTGCAACAATATAAATTTGGGGGATGTCTTGCAGATGATATGGGTCTAGGGAAAACTGTTCAGACATTAGCCCTATTACAGCGTCAAAAAGAAATCCTGACAACAGAACATGCTGTTAAAACTTCACTATTAATTTTACCGACCTCACTTATTTATAACTGGCAAAATGAGGCAAACAAATTTGCTCCAGATTTACAGATATATCTACATACTGGTAATAATAGAATAAAAAACCCAGAATTACTCACCTCTTATGATTTGGTCATTACCACCTATGGCATTACCCGTATTGATGAGGAATTCTTAAGTCAATTTTATTTTAACTACATCATTCTAGATGAAAGTCAAAATATAAAAAACCCAACATCAAAATCTTTTAAGGCAATTAAAAGCTTAAAAAGTCAACATAAACTCGCGTTAAGCGGAACTCCTGTAGAAAACTCCGTTTCTGATCTATGGACACAGATGCATTTTACAAATCCAGGTCTTTTGGGTAGTTACAACTATTTTCAAAAAGAATTTGTTCAGCCTATCGAAAAAAAGAAAGATGAAGAGAAGGCAAAAAGACTCCAAACGATCGTCAAACCATTTATCTTACGTCGAACTAAAGATCAGGTTGCAACAGAATTACCGCCGAAAACGGAGCAAGTACTCTACTGTGAAATGTCTGAAAAACAGCATGAACTGTATGAAAAAATAAAATCCGAGTATCGCAATGCAATTTTAGATAATCAACTTACAGGAAAAGCAAAATCTAATCAAATTGCGCTATTACAAGGTTTAATCAAATTACGACAACTGGCCAACCATCCTAAGATGGTCGATCAAGATTATACCGGCAATTCAGGAAAATTTGACACGGTCATTGAAACACTGGAAAAAGTGTTGCAAAATGGCAATAAAGTGTTAATATTTTCTCAGTTTGTAAAACAATTGAATATTTTCAAAAGCTATTTTGATAAAAAGAATATCAATTACGCATATTTAGATGGAAGTACTAAAAATAGAGATGAAGCTGTAAGTCAATTTAGAGAAGATAAAGATACCAAACTCTTTTTAATATCAATCAAAGCAGGTGGTGTTGGTCTCAATCTTATTGAAGCCGATTATGTATTTATTCTTGATCCTTGGTGGAACCCAGCTGTTGAACAACAAGCTGTAGATAGATCCCATCGTATTGGACAAACCAAGAATGTTTTTATCTATAAATTCATATCTAAAGATACTGTTGAAGAAAAAATACTTGCGATGCAAAATAGAAAGCGTTCTATTGCTCAAAGTCTAATCACGACTGAAGAAAGTTTTATCAAATCACTATCCGCAGAAGACATACAAGAGCTTCTCGGCTAATATCTAAAGCAGGGAGCCCTATGCAATGCATAGGGCTCCCTGCTTTTAATTTATATAAGATCTATTACTCTGCAGAAAAAGCTATTAGCGCTTTATCAACACGAGCAATAACCTCTTCTTTTCCTAAAAATGAAACAATTTGAAATACATCTGGTCCAAATTTACCTCCTACCAACATAATCCGGAAAGGCATCATCAATTCCCCCATTTTCATCCCTGAAGCTTGAATTGCCCCTTTAAAGAATGTCTCCAAAACTGAAGCATCCCAAGAGTCAAATTTAGAAAATTCGACATTAACTTCTTGAAAGAAAGTCGTTTTCTCCACAGACCACTTCGGCTTGACAGCTGTTAAATCATAATTATCAGGCTGTACAAAGAAAAATGATGCTTGCTCCCAAAAATCAGAAATAAAGGTTAAGCGTTCTTTTACGATGCTCAAAACTTCGGAAATATAGTGATCCGAAACATTTTCAACTTGATGTGTTGCCAATACATCTTTAATCTGCGGTAGTAAAGCTTCATTTGATGTTTTCTTAATCCATTCATGATTGAACCATTTAGCTTTTTCAAAGTCAAATTTAGCCCCAGCTTTGCTTATACGCTCAACCGAGAACTTTTCAATCAATTCCTCTAACGAGAAAAGTTCCTGCTCAGTTCCATCGTTCCATCCAAGTACTCCCAACATGTTGACAAAAGCTTCTGGTAAAAATCCCATTTCGCGAAATCCTTTTGTCACTGTATCAGATTGAGCATCTTTCCAATTCATGGCATACACTGGGAACCCTAATCGATCTCCATCGCGTTTACTCAATTTACCATTTCCATCAGGTTTTAAAATTAGGGGTAAATGTGCCCATTTGGGCATGTATTCATTCCATCCTAAATATTCCCAAAGCAGAATATGTATTGGAGCGGAAGGCAACCATTCTTCGCCACGAAAAACATGGGAAATCTCCATTGCTTTATCATCAACAACAACTGCTAAGTGATAGGTAGGCATACCATCAGCTTTTAATAGTACCTTATCATCAATCAGATTTGTATCAAAACTCACTTGACCACGAATCATATCTGTAAAAGAAATTGTTTCATCCGTAGGAACTTTAATACGAATAGTATGTGAAATACCTGCTGATAGCAACTCCTGAGTTTCCTCGTTCGATAGGCTTAATGAGTTTCTTAAATTTAATCTATTCTCTTGGCTATAGCGAAAATTTGGTTGATCTTTCCGTTGTTCCTCGAGCTCCGCTGCTGTATCAAAGGCATAATAGGCATATCCTTTCTCGATTAATTGCTCAGCAAATTGACGATAAGAAGGTTTACGTTCACTTTGACGATACGGTCCAAAAGGTCCTCCTTTTAATGGACTCTCATCTGGTGTCAAACCACACCAAGCTAAGCACTCATTAATATATTCTTCTGCTCCAGCAACAAAACGTGTCTGGTCTGTATCTTCAACACGCAAAATAAAATCACCTTGATGTTTGCGTGCGTACAAATAATTAAATAAAGCTGTACGAACTCCTCCAAGGTGTAACCCACCTGTAGGACTTGGTGCAAAGCGCACCCTTACTTTTCTTTCAGAACTCATGACACAAAATTACCACAAAATTTTCATTTCAATGAAACTATAACATTGATAACCACAATAAAATAATAAAACTAACAGTTTATCATTAGATATATGTTGTCGACAAAGATTAATTTCAATTAATTCCTTAATTTGCAAAAACAAGATTCCTCATTGGCTTATATGAATCCGTATCAATACAATCAACAACGTTGGAAATTTTTCTTACTTATATTCGCCGCAATTATTGCGGCGGCCTCTCTTTTGTATACCAATTATCTGGTCAAAAATCTATCTAAAGTAGAGCGTACAAAAGCAGAGGTGTGGGCTATGAGTACAAAAAGCATTATGACAATGCCTGATGTGGACGATGAATTTATTACGTTTGTCTATTCTGTAAGAGATAGCCTGGCTGTGCCAGCAATCATCACAGATGAAAAAGAAAATATTGTTTTCTGGAGAGATTTAGATTCCACTAAAACTAACATTAAAACCACTAGCAAAGACAGTACAAATCATCATTTGGAATATGATCCTCACTATTTTGAGAAGCAATTGAACTTTATGAAAAAAAGCCATGCTCCCATTATTTTAAAATTAGATAATGGAGCGAAATGGATGGTGTATTACAAAGATTCGTGGTTTCTTCAACAGCTCAGAGTATTTCCTTATATTCAACTATCGTTAATAGCCATTTTTCTGATAATTGGTTATACTGTATTCAATTCTATTCGAAAATCAGAACAAAATCTCGTTTGGGTGGGATTAACCAAAGAAGCCGCTCATCAATTAGGGACTCCAATATCTTCCTTAATGGGTTGGGTAGAATTGATCAAATTAAAATTTGATGCGGAAAACGATGAAACCCTAAACGAAATGGAAAATGACATTAAGCGACTCGAAATCGTTGCAGATCGGTTTTCTAAAATTGGGTCAACACCTGTTCTTCACAATGCGAATGTATATGAAGTGATTGCATCCTACATTCGGTATTTTAAAGTTAGAACAAGTGACAAAATTATCTTCGAGCTTGTAGGAGATAAACATGTCGAAGCAAAGCTCAATATTCCTCTTTTTGATTGGATTATTGAAAATTTATTAAAAAATGCAGTTAATGCAATTGCATCAGAAGGTAAAATAACTGTTAAAATATCCGAAAATATTGCGAAAGAGGAAATTTTTATTGACATTAGTGATACCGGCAAAGGAATTCCAAGATCAAATTTTGAAACGGTATTTCAACCAGGTTTCACTACTCGTAAACGTGGGTGGGGATTGGGGCTGAGTCTAACCAAAAGAATGGTACATTATCACCAAGGACATATTTTTGTAAAAGATTCTGAAATTGGTAAAGGAACAACATTTAGAATAATATTAAAAAGTAATCTAACATATGAACCCACTGAAATCTGATGAATACCCAGCGGTGTATTCCACGTACATTGAGACCGTAGTCGGCGATGTCATGGAAGTACTGGAAGAGCAAATTTTATCTTTTCCAGCGTTCCTCGATACCATACCCGAAGAAAAAGGCGATTATCGTTATGCTGAAGATAAATGGTCAATCAAAGAAGTTATTGGACATATTTTGGATAACGAACGGATCATGGCTTATCGTGCTCTGAGGTTTTCTCGAAATGATATGAAAGAACTTTTAGGATATGATCAAGAGTATTTTATCCAAAACTCCAGATATGGCGAACGTACATTAGCCTCCTTGAGTAAAGAATTTGTACATCTCAGAAAAGCAAATATGTTTCTTTTTGAAAATTTCAGTGAACCGGAATTGGAAAGAAAAGGAATGGCATCAGAAAGACTAACAAGTGTCAAAGCTTTATTATATGTTATTGCAGGACATTTGAATCACCATCGTATCATCATTCAAGAACGTTATTTTAATTCCAACAATGTCCATGATCTGGTTTCAGAATTACAGCACTGAACAAATAAATAGCATCCTTGATCAATATATGACAGGCTTGCTTGAAATTAAGGCTATAGCGATTGACGATAATTCAATTACAGCAACAATGCCTGTCAATAATAAGACAAGACAACCATTTGGAATTTTACATGGAGGAGCTTCTGTAGTATTGGCAGAATCTATCGGTAGTATCGCTTCTAATCTAATTCTTGACCCCAATGTACAAAAGGGAGTTGGACTCGAAATTAATGCCAATCATTTACGTCCTGTAGCAACAGGATTCGTGACAGCTGTTTGTACTGCTGTACATATTGGAAAGCAAACACATATCTGGGATGTCCGCATCTCAGATGAATCTGGAAATCTCAATTGTATATCCAGATTAACGGTTGCCATTATACCAAAATAATTTTATTTTAAAAACAAATGGCTTCTTCAGTTGTCTTCGTATAAAGAAAACCAACTGAATTTGGTTTGCTAATACGGTTTTAAAAAAGGGAGGTTCGTACTAGGCATGAAACTCCCTTTTTCTATTAAAAATATTACTAAATAATCTCAAAATCCCCCTTTTTTATTTCCAATATTGAATTTATTTAATTAGTCTTGTAATGAAAAGAATTGATTTTTTATTATAAACCAATATCAATCGATTGTGTAAACACATTTTGAATAGAGACAAAAAAAAAATCAACATTTTCTAATTTTTAATCTAAAAAAACAATTAATTGATACTAAAAAAATGAATTCTCAACCAAATTCAGGAAAAACAGCATTTCGCCCCATGGCAATGTGTTGCGCCTTATTCTTCATTTTAGGATTTGTCACTTGGGCAAATGGAACTCTTATCCCATTCTTAAAGATTGCCTGTAATTTAGAAACAGATTTACAAGCCTTTTTTGTAACATTTGCTTCTTACATCGCTTACTTCTTTTTAGCAATCCCAAGTTCTTGGATTTTGAAAAAAATTGGCTTCAAAAATGGTCTTGTTCTTAGTTTAGTTCTTCTTGGCGTAGGCTCTCTAATTTTTATACCAGCAGCTGATAGCAGAAGCTATATTCTATTCTTAACAGGTATTTTTGTTCAAGGTTCAGCAATGGCATTACTCCAAACTGCTGTAAACCCCTATTTAAGTATCATTGGCCCAATTGATAGTGCAGCGCAAAGAATATCAATTGCTGGTTTCTTCAACAAATCAGCAGGTATCATTGTTCCCTTAATTTTCGGAACTCTATTCTTAAAAGATTCCTCTGCTGTCACAGCAAAACTAGAAGCTGCGGTTGATATGGACGCAAAAAATGCCATCTTAGATTCTTTACTACAACGTGTCCATACCCCTTATATCACACTAGCAGTCATATTTGTTCTATTTGCTATCGTTATTAAAATAACACATTTACCAGAAGTAGATGTTAACGCAGAAGAAGAACATACAGATGAACACGGTGCTGTTGTTATCAAAGAGAAGAAAACAAGCGTATTCCAATTCCCACATTTATTCCTAGGTTCATTAGCTATATTTTTCTGTGTTGCAGTAGAAGTAATGGCGGGTGATATTATTGGCGTTTATGCGAGAGAATTGAATATTCATGGAGCATTAGTTACCTATGCGACGACATTTACGTTGGGCTGCATGCTGTTAGGTTATATTGTTGGTATTATTGCTATACCAAAATTTGTTTCTCAACAATTAGCACTACGTATCTGTACCATGGTGGGTATTTTATTTACCGTTATTTCCGTATTTACTACAGGAATTACATCCTTTATATTTGTAGCCTTATTAGGTATTGCCAATTCATTGATGTGGCCAGCAATTTTTCCACTTGGTATTAAAGGTCTAGGTCGTTTCACTAAAACAGGTTCTGCGATTATGATTATGGGTATTGCAGGTGGAGCTATTTGGCCTTTGATATATGGTTATTTAAAAGACAATTTACATGTTGATTTTCAACATGCATTTCTTTATGCCATGGTTCCTGCTTATCTATATATCTTATACTTTGCAACTAAAGGTCACAGAGTCGGGCAGAAATAAAAAATACTAATTACAATCAAATAGCGATTATTTCTTGAAAATAATCGCTATTTTCTTATACCCTAAATATGAAAAAATCGTTTTATTGTTTACTATTTGGTCTATTCATTTATGCCCAACTGGGCTATTCCCAAAGAATAAATGAGTTAAAAGACCCTAAAGCTCCTCAAACAACTGAAAAGTGGAACAATTTAAAAGAGAAAAGTAATTTCGCTTTTAGCACAGCTGATTACAGCTATTCTAAAACAAACCCGCCAACAGCAGAAACATGGAATAAATCATGGAATACAAAAGCTTGGAAGGGCGAGAAAATACATACACAATTGGTATTTTGGAGCAACCAAAATCATGATAAAATTGAAGTGAGTTCTTCATCTTTAAGAAATAGTGAAGCAAAAGAAATCGGAACAAAAGATATTGCCATTGGGTATATTTCTTATGTAATGACAGACCTCCCTGGAGATCTAACAAATGGTTGTGGTATCAGTAAAGTATTAGATTCGGCATTAGTTGCAGACCGTATTACTAATCAATCAACTTTTGAATATGATAAAAATACAACCAGACCCCTCTGGTTAAGTATACAAGTTCCCCGTGACGCGCAGGCGGGAATCTATAAAGGGTCACTTACACTAAAAGGTACAAATTATTATACAACTATTCCTTACACAGTAGAAGTATTGACACATGTACTACCAGAAGCAAAAAATTGGGCTTATCACTTAGATCTTTGGCAAAACCCTTACTCTATTGCGAGACAACATGAAGTCGAGCTATGGTCTTCAGCACACTTCAATGCCATGAAACCATATTATGAAAGGTTACGGGACGCTGGCCAAAAAAACATCACTGCAAGTATCATCAACGACCCTTGGAATGGACAAACTTATGATAAATACCAAGCTATGATCAAATGGACAAAAAAGAGGGATGGCTCTTGGTCATACGATTATAGCATTTTTGATAAATGGGTAAGTTTCATGCGTGAAATTGGTATTTCAGAATATATCAATTGTTATAGTATGATTCCATGGAATATGAATTTTCAATATTTTGATGAAACATCGGGTAAATACCAAATTCTCAAAGTTAAAACAGATGATCCAAAATATAGAGAACACTGGTTACCCTTATAAAAGATTTTGCAAGGCACCTAAAACAAAAAGGATATTTTGAATGGACTACAATCGCAATGGATGAAAGACCACTTGAAGATATGAAACGCGCAATAGCAATCATTAAAGAAGCTGATCCACAGTTCAAATCATCCCTTGCAGGTGCATATCATCCTGAAATTTCAGATAATTTTGCAGATTATAGTATTACCTTAGGAGAAGATATGTCTCCTCAAATCTTAAAAGCCCGCAAAGAGAAAGGATTCAAAACAACTTTCTATACGTGCTGTTCTGAAATTTTCCCAAATACATTTACCAATTCTGGTTATCAAGAAGCAACTTGGTTAGCTTGGCACAGTTTGCAAAGAGGCTTTGATGGCTACCTAAGATGGGCATTTGATTGTTGGAATACAAATCCGAGTCAAGACACTCGTTATGGAACCTGGTTAGGTGGCGACACTTATTTTGTATATCCGAACAACATGACATCTATTCGTTTTGAAAAGTTAATTGAAGGTATTCAAGACGTTGAAAAAATAAGAATTTTAAGAGATCAATTGCCCCCTGCTCAATTAGAAAAGTTAAATAAAGCAATTGCAGGATTTACAAATAAAAATATTATTCAAAATGCAATTCCGAAGCAACTTAAAGAAGCTAAAGCAGTATTAAACAGCTTATAGAACGATGAAACAAAGACCGTTGAAATGATTTATCGGTCTTTGTTTTTTAAAATCAAAAATTCTTTATTCTGATTATTTACCAGTATTTTAGTGAAAATTAAACATTTTCAGAATGAAAAAATCTATTTTAACACTGTGTGCAGCAACGTTACTTACATTTAGTCTATCTTCGACTTCTTTTGCTCAAGTAAAACTACCACAAGCTAGTAGCACCACTTCCATCACACAAGGATTAGGAATTAAAAATCTATCACTTTCTTATCAAAGACCAAATATTAATGGACGTGTTATATTTGGTGGTTTAGTTCCTTATAATGAAGTTTGGAGGACTGGAGCAAACAACATTCCTGTTATTAAATTCGAAGAAGAAGTTACAATAGAAGGAAATAAAGTTCCTGCTGGTACATATGGTATCTTAACCATTCCTACTCAAGGAGAATGGACGATCATCCTCACTAAAAATAGTAATCAATGGGGAGCTTATACATACGATAAAAAAGACGATTTGCTCCGTTTTAATGTTAAGTCTACAAAACTTTCCAACAAAGTAGAAACATTTACCATGCAGTTTGAGAATGTAACTACTAATGCCGCGACATTATCATTAGCTTGGGAAAATACATATACCAAGTTTACGATAAAAGTAGATCAAACTAAAGAAATCTTAGCAAACATTGATGAAGCGATGAAAGGGGATAAAAAACCTTATCTACAAGCCGCACAATTTTATCTAACTAACAATCTTGATCTCAATAAAGCATTGGTTTGGGCTAATGAAGCTGAAAAGGGAAATCCTGAAGCTCCTTACATTCGTTATTGGAAGGCAAAGATCCAGTTAAAAGCTGGTGATAAAAAAGGCGCTATTGCTACTGCAAAAAAAGGACTAGAAATTGCTCAAAAAGAAAACAACACAGAATACGTTAAATTAAATACACAGGTTATTCAAGAAGCCAGTAAATAGAATTAAGTTATAAATGCCCTTTTTTTTGGAAAAAGGGCATTTATAACTCTTCTTTAAGTAATTCGGCCAATTCCTCATGCGTAATATTCATATTGACATTACCATCTTTAGCAAATGATATTTCACCTGTTTCCTCCGATACAATAACAGCAACAGCATCCGAAACCTCTGTTACTCCAATAGCAGCGCGATGGCGCAAGCCAAACTGCAAAGGTAGATCTTCGCTATCTGATAAAGGTAAAATACAAGAAGCTGACATAATTTTAAAATCTACTACAACAACAGCTCCATCATGTAAAGGGCTATTTTTATTAAAAATACTTTCTATTAAACGCTTAGAGATATGTGCATCAATATATTCACCACTGCTTTGGTAATATTCCTCATCAAAGTATTTAGAAAAGACTAATAAAGCACCTGTACGAGACTTCGACATACTACGACAAGATTCAATAATAGGTTTAAGATGTTCAGAATTATCTTTCGCAACAGTGCGTTTACTTACCAAAAATGACCATAAAATTTTCTTTCGTTTCATCGAGATATTCTTTCCGATATGCAATAAGAATCGCCGGATTTCTTGTTGAAAGACCACAATCAAAGCGATTGATCCCACAGAAATAAATCCACCAAATATCTCGGTCAACAAACGCATGTGCATTTGCTTAACAATAATATAGATACCGTAAAATAAAGCAACACCAATTAAAATGTTAACAGCGATGGTGCCACGGATTAAACTATACACATAGTAAATAATAATCGCTACTAAAATAATATCGATGACATCCAATAAACGGAAACCTCTAAACAGACTATAATCAAATCCTTCCATATTGATGCAAGTTAAAAAAAATCAAATAAAGAATATGCTCTTTATCAAGCAAATTAGTGTTAATATAAGCATGCATTCAAATAGTTTTGTATTTTTACTTAAAAGATTGGAATAAACATGACCGCACTATCTGTAAACATCAATAAAATAGCTACTCTCCGTAATTCACGGGGAGGAAACAACCCAAATGTATTAGCTGCAGCTTTAGCCTGCGAACGCTTTGGTGCAAATGGAATCACTGTTCATCCAAGACCGGACGAACGTCATATTCGTTATACAGATGTTTTTGATTTGAAAGCCAATATTCAAACAGAATTAAACATCGAAGGCAATTGTCAAGAACAGAAATTTATTGACCTCGTCCTAGCCAACAAACCCGCACAAGTGACATTAGTACCAGATGTAGAGGGTCAGATTACTTCAAATCATGGGTGGGATACGATTAAACATAAGGCTTATTTAAGTGATATGTGTAAACTTTTTAAAGATCAGGGCATTCGAGTATCCATATTTGTTGACCCAGATGAAGATATGGTAGAGGCTGCTGCTGAAACAGGTACAGATCGAATTGAACTATATACCGAATCGTACGCACAAGCATTTTTAGAAGAAAGAGATGAAGCCATTAGACCTTATTTTCATGCAGCTTTAAAAGCTAGAGAAGTAGGATTAGGAATTAACGCCGGACACGATCTTGATTTAAACAATTTAACCTATTTTAATCAGCATATTCCAGGATTACTAGAAGTTAGCATTGGGCATGCACTTGTCGCAGACGCACTTTACCTTGGATTGGAGGAAACTATAAAAAGATACCTAAATGCATTGAAATAAAAAGAAAGGGCTTTACACAGTGTAAAGCCCTTTCTTTTTTATGATGCTATGTTATTCTATTCCTTTGAATATCCTATTCCATCTTATTTTAGATAATCCAGAACCTAATTCATCAAGACTCAACCAAGTAAATAATGCTTTACCGACTATATGATCCTCTGGAACAAAACCCCATCCACGTGAATCTAATGAATTGTGTCTATTGTCACCCATCATCCAATAATAATTCATTTTAAAGGTATATGAATTAGCTTTAACCCCATTGATATAAATCCCATCGGTCTTATTCTCTAACTTATTTCCTTCATATACAGTAATTGCACGCTCATAAAGTGGCATGGTTGCACTATCTAATTGTACTGTCCAACCTTTGCTAGGAATTTTAATTGGGCCAAAGTTATCAAAGTTCCAGTTCAGAGCAGATACATGTGGAAATGTTCCATCTTCATTCTCACCAGCTTTACGAATATTTGGTACCACTTCTTTGACATTCATCCAGCCTTTAACCATTGCAGCTTCATCTGCTGTCATAAAAACCTGATAAATATTAGGTTGACCGGTGTCTACTGTTTCTAATCGTTTACCTCTCATGACGCGCATATCTAATCCCGTTTGATCTGTTACCACGATATAGTCCAATTGTCCCTCTGGAGGATTAAAGCCAGGTTTACCATTCACATATAATACCGCATTTGACATGGAAACTTCATCACCTGGCATACCTACACAACGCTTGATATAATTCTCACGTTTATCAACAGGTCTGTTATAAGGAGCATCTGCTTCCATAGGATAATTAAATACAACAACATCATTTCTTTTGATGTCCTGAAATCCAGGCAAACGTTTATAAGGTAGTTCGATTAATTCAGAATAAGCTTTTCCACCTGTCAATGGCATCGTATGGTGCGCAAAAGGAAATGCCAATGGCGTCATCGGGACACGTGGCCCATAGTTTAGCTTACTGACAAACAAAAAGTCACCAACTAGCAACGTACGTTCCATTGAACCTGTTGGAATCATATAAGCTTCAATCAAGAAACCACGAATCAAAGAAGCGGCTACAGTTGCAAAAACAATTGCATCAGCCCATTCTCGAGCCATTGATTTTTTATAAAAATATTTCTTTTTAAACTCTTCAGAATTAGGATTTCCTAAGTACTTGACTAAAGGATCATTAGCCCATATGGGCAATACGATAAATGGAACTAAAACAGCCGCAGCATTTTCCCAAAATCGTCTTTTCCCAAATGCCTTTATCAAATCTAGGTATAGACCATAAAATATAAAGATATTTACAATCGGTACTAGTAATAAGATTACTATCCATTTTGCACGACCAGTCAATTGAGCCATCACATACTCCCGATAAAATGGAACTAGTGCTTCCCACCCCTGTCTGCCTGCTTTAACAAATAATTTCCAAAGCCCATAATGGGCTACAACTGTTAAGAAGGCAAAAATAATATACCACATAAGTTTCTCTAAGTTTTATTTTTTAATAACCTAATATTTCAATTAGTATCATACCTATTAGGTTCGTTACAGAACCACGTAATTTTAACGTTAAAAAGTGAATTGCATTACCTATTAAAATCAAACATTTCTGTTACTTGATAGAATCCTTGTTTTCCAAATAACCATTCAGCGGCAATTACAGAACCTAAAGCAAAACCATCGCGATTATGTGCCGTATGTTTAAATTCGATCTGATCAACTTCCGAACTATACACAACCGTATGTGTTCCTGGTACCTCTTCAATCCGGTGACTTTCTATCAATAATTCGTTTGCTTTAGGGATGATCTCCTCTTCGCCATCGCCTACTAAAGAATTGACCCAAGCTGTTTTAACATCACTATTATTCAAAATTCCTTCAGCTATTGTAATAGCAGTTCCGCTTGGAGCATCTAATTTATGGATATGATGAATTTCTTCTACTTGCACATCGTATGCTTTATAAGGCTGAATTGCTTTGGCTAACATTTTATTGATGTGAAAAAAAATATTTACACCAATCGAAAAATTAGATCCATATAAAATCGAACCATCAACAGATAGACATCTCTCTTTAATCGCATCAAGATGTTCATACCAGCCAGTTGTTCCCATCACGATAGGAAGATTAGCTTCTAAACACAACTCCATATTCGATAATGCAGCCTGAGGTACACCAAAGTCAATCGCAACGTCCGCGCCTACTAAATTAGCCACAGTAATTAGGTTACGATTTTCACTATTGACAATCAAATGAATCTCATGCCCTCTCTTCTGAGCAAATTTCTCAATAATTTGGCCCATTTTGCCGTAGCCGAATAATACAATTTTCATATCTTTTTCAGATCATATTTAATAAAGAAGACCAAATTAGTATGTTGCAGTCATGCTTGAATACAAATTTAAGTTATATATTTTTATTTTATTTTCATGGATAATTTCAATCCAATATTTGGAACAGCATTATAAGCAAAATTTGTCGATGGTCCCTGTAAAACTGTAGGCCTAATTGTAAATGTTAACTTTTCAGAGTTAATGCTCCAACGATTTTTAATCATGGAATCTACATAAGCTTCAGCAACATTTAATCCGTATAAACCCACGGTCAAAAGCACCATGAGGTCACGATTACGGCGAGCATAATCCTTTGCACTGATAAGACCTTGGGTTTGAGCTCCTGCATATGCGGGATTATTTACCGCATTATTATTTTTATAACGGTAATCGAGTTCTGCAATAAGTTCTTTATAGTAACGATTATTAAAATCAAATACAAGCGCTGTAGATACAAATCCTCCGTAGATGATTGGTATTTTAATCCACCACAGACCTTTGTTTGTATACTGTCCCCATCCAGGAAGGATCAAAGATCGTTTCCAAGCTGTCGCAGTTTTTGCTTCAATAGCAAGACGTGTAGAATCCTTAAAAATTTTTGGAGTTTTTGCTTCTTCTTCGGCTTTTTCTCTCCGCTTTCTTTCTCTACGGCTTTCTTTTTTTATTGTATCCTGTA
Source organism: Sphingobacterium sp. MAE (assembly GCF_056711605.1). NCBI lineage: Bacteria > Pseudomonadati > Bacteroidota > Sphingobacteriia > Sphingobacteriales > Sphingobacteriaceae > Sphingobacterium > Sphingobacterium sp. MAE. The sequence continues at coordinate 4,622,024 of NZ_CM160044.1, forward strand.
CGGCTGAAACCTTTTTAGTTGAATCTGATACAGCAATAGTTTTTAAAGCCACTTTTCCTTTAGAATCAACTTTCTGTGCTTGTGCCACAAAAAATATAAAAATTGAAAACAATAAGCTGATCGCTCTATACATCTTACCAGTCTAATAATTCCAAAATACGACTCAGATCATCTTCGGATTCAAAAGGAATTTCAATTGCTCCCTTTCCTTTTGCACTCTTCAGATTTAACTTGACCCGAGATGAAAACTTAGATGCCAAATCATCTTCAATTTTTTGAAATTGAAAAGATTTAGGTGCATTTTTATCCTTTTGTGTTTTCTTTTTTATTTCCGTTTTGAATCTCGCGAACAAGTTCTTCTGCCTTACGTACAGACAGCCCTAAATCAACAATTAATTTGAAAATATACAATTGTTTATCAACCTCTGCAACATTAATAAGTGCACGAGCGTGTCCCATTGTCAATTCTCCGTCGCGGATAGCCGCTTGAATGACTGGCGGTAATTTTAATAGGCGCAGATAGTTAGTTACAGTAGAGCGGTTTTTACTTACCCGTTCCCCCAATTCCTCTTGTTTCAAATTACACTCTTCGATCATACGTTGAAAACTCAAAGCCACCTCGATAGCGTTCAGATTTTCACGTTGAATATTTTCGATCAAAGCCATTTCCAACATTTGTTGGTCATTAGCTGTCCGGATATAAGCAGGAATTTCAGTGATACCTGCCAATTTTGAAGCCCTGTAACGACGCTCTCCCGAAATTAACTGATAACTATTTTCACCGATTTTCCGAACAGTAATGGGTTGAATCAAACCTTGCAGTAGGATCGATTCAGAAAGTTCTTGCAATGCTTGGGGGTCAAAATCAGTACGGGGCTGAAATGGGTTCATTTCAATAGCATCCACATTTACCGTACTAATATTCCCAGATTCTTTTGATTTTTTTGGAGCCTCTATTCGAGATATTTCCGCATCTGAATTCCGTTCAGGCAGATCGGTACTATCATTTAATAAGGCACCTAATCCTCTTCCTAGACCTGTTTTTCGCTGTTGTGCTGCCATATTATAGTGTAACTGTTGAATCTAATTCTTTTAGATGTCCGTTCTTATGTAAAATTTCTCTAGCCAAATTTAAATAGTTGATAGCTCCTTTGCACGATGCATCGTGCATTATAACAGAAATACCAAAACTTGGGGCTTCACTCAATCGCGTATTACGCTGAATGATTGTATCAAATACTAAATCCGTAAAGTGTGTTTTGACCTCTTCTACCACTTGGTTGGATAAACGAAGACGTACATCGTACATCGTCAGCAAAATACCTTCAATTTCCAAACTGGTATTTAAACGTGTCTGAACGATTTTAATCGTATTCAATAATTTGCCTAATCCCTCAAGTGCAAAATACTCACACTGTACTGGTATCACAACCGAATTAGATGCGGATAATGCGTTAATGGTAATCAAACCGAGAGAAGGAGAACAATCAATAATGATAAAATCATAATCATCTTTAACCTGATCTAAGATTTTTTTCATCTTATATTCACGTTCGTGCATATTGATCATTTCAATTTCAGCACCAACCAAATCAATATGAGCGGGTAATAAATCTAGGTTAGGGGTCTCTGTAGCTTGAATTGCATCGCGAGGATCCAAATCATTTACCAAACATTCATATATACTTTCCTTAATCGTTCTTGGATCAAATCCAATTCCAGAAGTAGAGTTTGCTTGCGGATCAGCGTCAACCAATAAGGTTTTATATTCTAAAACAGCTAAACTAGCCGCCAAATTGATTGATGTTGTCGTTTTACCAACACCACCCTTTTGATTTGCAATTGATATAATTTTACCCATTTCGAATGAAATTCTTTCTTTATAAAATATTACTTTGTGAATCTAAAGTCACAAAAAAGGATTATTCTGTTCATTCATAAATTCTTCCTTGTAAAAAACACTTAAATGGTGCTTAATTTATTACTTTTGAAAGTATCTAAAGGAATAGATCCTCAAGATGCTAAGATACAAAAAATCAGGATATACATCCACTTTGTTCGGCGGGTTTTTATAAGTTACAACTAGACAATGATTTTAATAATTTCGGGAACGAATCGTCCCAAAAGTAAGACACTAAAAATTGCACAATACTATCAGAAGCAGTTAAAAAAAAGTGGCGAAAACTGTCAAATATTACCTTTAACAGATCTGCCTGCAGATGTTATTGTTTCTGATTTGTATGGTCAGAGAAGCGACGAATTTCAAAAGATACAACAACTTGTCTCCGATGCAGATAAATTTATTTTTATCACGCCAGAGTATAATGGAAGTATTCCTGGAGTACTTAAGATTTTTATAGATGCATGTAGTTTTCCAATTAGTTTTTATCATAAAAAAGCGGCATTAGTAGGCATTTCATCTGGGCGATACGGCAATTTGAGAGGAATAGATCACCTCACAGGGATTTGTAATTACTTACGGATGCATGTCTTACCTTTGAAAATATTTTTACCACAAATCCAAAATGAAATTAATGAGGAATACACTTTTATTCATGATGAAACAATTAGAGCCATAGATGAGCAAATTGAAGAGCTTATCCACTTTTAAAAAATAGAAGAAATTAAAATAGCCAATGCCACTCACATTGGCTATTTCATTTAACTCGAATTACATTCCAAATTTTCGTATTTTGTTTCAAAAACCAAAGCATATGAAATTAAAGTTATCATATCTCATATTATCACTTGCATTATTAACTTCTTGCAGGCAAATTCATGAAAATAACATCTTAACTTCAACAGAAGAGAAAGAAGGATGGCAATTACTCTTTAATGGAAAAGACATCAATAATTGGCACATTTACAATCAGGGAAACCAACCTTCCAAATGGATTGTAAAGGATGGGGCAATATTATGTGATCCCACAGTAAAAACGGGAATATTTGGAGACTTAGTTACCAATGAAACCTATGAAAATTTTGATTTAAAATTTGAATGGAAAATTGCTAAAGGAGGAAATAGCGGTGTGTTTATCGATGTGCAAGAAGATCCAAAATATGATGCGACATTTGTGACAGGTCTTGAAATGCAACTTTTGGATAATGCCAATTCCGAACCACGTCATCAAGTAGATTCTACACATTGGGCAGGATCTCTTTACTCTGTAAAGGTTATTGGAACAAATTCGAAACCTAACCCTTTCAATGAATGGAATGCATCACGAATCATCCAAGATAAAGGCAAAGTTAGTTTTTGGCTAAATGGCAAATTGACATTCGAAGACAGCACCAATACACAAGCATGGATAGATATGGTCGCCAATACCAATATGAAAAACTATCCTGACTTTGGTACATTTCAAAAAGGAAAAATTGCGTTGCAAAACCATACAGATGAAGTTTCTTTCCGCAATATCAAAATAAAAGTATTGTAAATAGAAAGAGCAGGAAAAATCCTGCTCTTTCTAATTCCTTCACAATTAATATCCAAATAACTCTTCTAAAGTTAATTTCTTAACTTCTCCGAGCTTTTGCAGATCTTCCATTTTCATATTTTCGTCTTTTGCGACAATACAGTAAACGTATGGTCTACGACTCATTTCTTTATTGTGAAAAGTTTTTAAATCTGCAAAAGTTAATTGAGGCGCTTGCTCATATATATCTTTACGAATATCTGAGACAAGTCCTAATCGTTGAGCATTTAAATAATTTGATAAAATATTTGCATTTGTAATGCGATCACTTGCCAACGATTTAACCAAACTTACTTTAGCAATTTCCAAGGCTTTCGGAGCATCAGGTAAATCATTTAACAATTCATTCATTCCCACAACGGCTTCATTAAATTTATCTGCTTGTGTACCCACGTAAGCACCAACAGAATAATGATTTTCTTTCTTTGCAGGAGAAGCAAAATTGGCATAAGTAGAATAAGCTAGTGCTTTAGATTCTCTAATTGTCTGAAAGACGATACTTCCCATGCCACCACCAAAATACATATTAAATAAAGCTACAGTAGGACTGTATTTCGAATTATACGATTCTGAATTTCTAAACCAGAACACTTCAGCTTGTTTCATGTCAAAATTAGCAAATAACACTTGATTTTTAGGGGTAGGCAACTCTGCAAAATTATTCGCTTTCTGAACCTTAGTAAAATTGGTATTTGTATTTAAAGGCTTCAATACGGCAACAAGCTCACTCGTTGTTTTAGGACCGTAATACAAAATCTGATGTTTCATATTCGCCAGCTCATGTAAAATACCAACTAAATCGGATGCTTTAATTGAATTTAGCTCCTCATCCGTAAGCACATTATTAAAAGGATTTTTAGAACCATATTTTGCATACGATTTTAGTCCTTCCATAATTAAAGCCTTATTCTCTTTTGCATTTGTCCTTGATTTTTTCAAACGCCCGATATAAGCTTTTAGGGCTTCCTCATCACCTACACTATTATTCAGTAAATCTTGGATTAATGCGACTGTTTGTTCAAAATTTTCATTTAATCCTGAAATATTAATCCGCGTTTCTTCATTTCCAGAAGTCACCGAGAAATCAGATGCCAACTTATAAAATGCTTTACTAAAATCTTCACTTGATTTGTTTTTAGTTCCCAAAAACTCTAGATAATCTGCCGCAATAGCCAATAACTTATTATTCCATTTTCCAATATCATAGCGATAGGTCAAACTAAATAAAGCGTTATCCTTATTTTGAACAGCAATCACATCAACACCTTTTAAGGAACCCTTTTGGATATCTTTGGCATAATCTAACCAAACTGGTGAAATTTTACTTTCTGGCATTTTTGCAATAGATTTGAGAAAAGCAGACTGGTCATCACGGTTTACAACTACAGGCGTAATCGGTGGTTTCTCCACTTTTACAACATTATCATCAACACCCTTACGCTTATAGACTACCACATAATTATTATCATTCAGATATTTAGATGCAAAATCCATGATATCTTTTTTGGTAATTTTAGTTAAGTTATCCGAATAACTCAATTCTGTAGACCAATCTACACCAGAAGTAAAAGCATCCATCAATTCCTCAGCACGATTACTATAGCTTTCATTTCTTGAAATCTCCGATTTCTTTTCGTTGTTTACAATTGAAGTAATCAAATCATCAGAAAAATCTCCTTTGCGAAGTTTCTCCAGTTCTACTAAAATCAAAGATTTGACATCATCTAAGGATTGCCCTTGGCTAGGATTTGCTTGCATAATCAACATTGAATAATCTTTCAGAACATAAGGGAATGCACCTGCACCCAATAATTTTTGAGATTTCACCAGATCCAGATCGATTAGGCCTGCGGAACCATTCGTCAACATATTTCCAAGCAGATTCAACATTTGTGCATCTTTAGTAGATGCTCCAGGAAAGCGAAATCCTAAAAACAAGAATTCAGACTCAGGGCCTTTAACTTCTCTAACTATAGGCTGCTTAATATCCTGTTCAGGGTCAAATTTATAAACTGGAATTTCCTTTGGTTGCATATAACTGAATGCTTGATCAATTTTCTTCACAACCTCATTTGGATCGAAATCACCGGACATAATTACCCCCATGTTGTTCGGAACATAGTAAGTATGAAAATATTCACGTATTGCTTTTAATGAAGGATTTTTTAAATGTTCTACCGTGCCGATAGTTGTTTGTTTTCCATAATTGTTATTAGGAAACATCGCTTCAAACATAGCCTCAACAGATTTACGTCCATCATTATCGAGCCCCCTATTTTTCTCTTCGTAAACAGCCTCTAGTTCTGTATGAAATAATCTTAATATGGGATTACGAAAACGTTCGGCTTGTACAGCAAGAAATTTATCGATGACATTGTTTGGAATATCCTCAGTATAAACGGTCTGTTCAAAAGAAGTGAAGGCATTGGTTCCCTCGGCACCCATTTCACTCATCAGCTTATCGTATTCATTTGCGATTGCATATTTAGCAGCCTCACCAGATACCTGATCGATTTGTTTATAGATTTCTTTACGTTTAGATTCGTCTTTTGTTGAATTGTATTGTTCATACAACCCATCAATCTGATCAAGTAATGGTTTTTCCTTCGCCCAATCTTTAGACCCAAATTTATCAGTCCCCTTGAAAAGCATATGTTCAAGATAATGCGCTAAACCCGTGTGATCTGCCGGATCTGTTTTACTACCAGCTTTAGTAGCAATATATGCCTGAATACGAGGAACCTTTTTTGAAGGACTCAAAATCACTGTTAAACCGTTTTTCAATGTATAAAAACGAGAATTTGTAGGGTCGTTAGTTACGTAACGATACGTATAGCCTTCTTCACGTGCCTCTTTCCAATCATACTTTTTCAACTGTGCAAAAGTTGTTACGCTAGATAAGAACACAAAAGCTATTACCGAAATAAATTTTAAATTCATTTATAATAAGTTTATAAAATACAATCAAATATATAAATGTTTCAAGGATAATTCGCAGTCTTCCCGCATCTTTAAAATCATAATCTTTTGGATGAGTTGAAGTATTTTTTCCCAAGATCAATTAAAAACAGCTATGTGATACGGAATATAAAGTATATAGGAAATAGATAAAAATAGACTTAAACAAAAAAAGCATCGATAAAATCGATGCTTTAAAGTGGAGAATACTGGGTTCGAACCAGTGACCCTCTGCTTGTAAGGCAGATGCTCTGAACCAGCTGAGCTAATTCTCCTTTTCAGTATTTTAAAACACCTTTGTTTTTTGTGGAGAATACTGGGTTCGAACCAGTGACCCTCTGCTTGTAAGGCAGATGCTCTGAACCAGCTGAGCTAATTCTCCTTTTCAGTATTTTAAAACACCTCTGTTTTTTTGTGGAGAATACTGGGTTCGAACCAGTGACCCTCTGCTTGTAAGGCAGATGCTCTGAACCAGCTGAGCTAATTCTCCTTTTTAGTTATCGATATTTAATATCTTTCCCTAATTGCGTATGCAAATGTACAGCAAAATTTTGACTCTCAAAATTATTTCAAAAGTTTTTTGTGCATAAAAACGCAATCCACTAGAAGCCACCCACATAATTTTCAATATTTTTAGTCATAGAATTTCCAAGAAACTCCAAATCGAATATTAGCGTCATTCATCGGATAACGACGAACAGTATAATAACCTTTTGGCAGTCCCAAATATTGATTTACAAAATTACAGCTGATGAATAATGTGACCCGTTGAATGTTTGCAGTTGCCCATGCATCAAATATCGGGTAAGTAGAAAATTTAATCCCAGTATTATCATTATAAAATTGGCTTGCATTAATTGAATAAGATGGTGTTGTAAATGGAGAATTAAAACGTGCATCAACACCAATATTAAAATCAACAACTTTATAAAGAACATTACTATAATACAAACTGTGCCATGTATAGATTTCCGGAGTGGCAAGAACCGCCTGTTGATCTGTTTTTTGATAGACAATCAGATTGTCCAGTGTAAATCTTCTAAACTTAAACTTTTGTCCAACAGATATTTTCAAAAGATTAGCAGAGCTCAATTGTGCAGGTTCGATTATTTTTGATAAGCGCGCATCATTTTGTGGATTGTCAATCTCTCTAAAATAAAGATAGTTGTCCATCAAAAAGTATTCAACTTTACCATTAAAACCAATTTTTGGATTACTATAATGGAATGCTAAATTTTGGGTCTTGGTTTTGTCAAGATCCCGATCCCATTGATGATAAGTATAATTCATCCGATTAAACACCATCTCAGGAGACTTATTTTGAGAATAGGCCGAGACCGTTATTTTCCCCACATTAGAGCTTAATAAAAAATCTGCTTTTGCCTCATACAGATAATCTCCAAAATTGTGTCCCATCACGATCTGATTCACCTTACCCGTAATATTTATTCGGTCAGAAAATTTATAGCCCAACTCCCCTTTCAACATTCCATTTTGATAGAATCGGTTATTAATCCCGCTATCTGTATACCAATACATATCATGTTGAAATCCTACATTCAATTTCGCTTCATTTTTAAAAATAGATTTCCCCCGTAAATAAAAACTATATTCAAATTCATTTGAAATCGAAGTAATCTCTGTTGTATCCTGGCTTAATTGAGAAGGTCCATAAGGAAAAGCTCCATTACCATCCGTTTCGTTCTTAAAAAAGTTAAATTTCTGAATACGAACCGAGCTGTTATGGGCAATGCTATTAGTAGGATAAATTTGCATCGTAGGTTTACCGGCATCAACGGTATCAATATGCCCCAAGAACATCGATTGACGAATAAAAAGTGAATTATCCCGCCATTCGTTTCGAGGTCTATTATCTCCTAATCCCTGTAGACGCACAGGATATCGGTCTGCAGATTGTTTTTCAGCATCCTTAAAAATATTATCTGCCAAAATAGAACCATTCTCCGTTGCGTCCAATTTATTGAAAACTAGATTCGACAATAAATTATAGCGATGATTTTCGGATTCATACCAAGCAAACAAAGCTGATTTAATATCAGAATACTTCTGATTGGTGTAATATCCATCCGCCTTTGTAGCATGAAATTCCCCACCAATATTAAGTCTTGGATTTATATTTTGTGCAAGTCGAGCACGAAATACTTGGTCATTAAAGAAAAATCCAACAGAATAAAGTTCAGAAAATCGAGCTCGTGCTCTAAAATATTGGATAGAATCTGGGCGATATAACGTCCGTTCCAAACTATGAAAACCACTTTGAAAACCGATAGTTTTTGTTGGTTGAAATAACAAATCGCGTGTTGCAAGACCGTAAGAACCCAAATTAATACTCGGATTCCAGGGCAAATTTTGTTTATTATAATATTGAAAATTACGGTGTGATGTATCGATTTGAACAGTATAAGTGCCCTTCTTCATCATATCCAATGTGGTATAACGAATATATTTAGCAGACAAAATCACAGAATCTTTTTTCGAATCCTCTTTTGCCCTAGCGGAGTCTAAAGCACTACTCCATTCATCATTACTTTGTGCATGAACTTGATTTATAAAACCAATAATACAACAAAAAATCGCTAATAAGCGCAAGGTCACCTTCATTTATATTTGAACTAGCATTGTTGAAAAACTATTGCAAAGCTATTAATTCTTTCAAAATTAACGTCATCTTTGGTTCAGCTTTTGCAGCGATATCTACGATATCTTGCAAAGAAACAGGTTTCAAATCTTCATGAAAACCTTCATCAGTAATGACAGAGATGGCAAATACGGGCAAATCCATGTGATTTGCAACAATAACTTCTGGCACCGTACTCATACCAACGATATCACCACCGATAATGCTCATGTAACGATACTCTGCTTTAGTTTCTAAATTTGGGCCTGGTGCGGCTACGTAAACTACTTCATGTGCACGAATCTCCTTATCTTTGGCTATAGCCAAACCTTGCTTGATCATCTCCTGATTATAGGGTTGACTCATGTCTGGAAAACGTGGTCCAAAAGCTGCTAAATTAGAACCTCGTAAAGGATTATCAGGTAAAAGATTAATATGATCAGAGATAATTCCCAGATCACCTTTAAGAATAGTAGGATTTAAAGACCCTGAAGCATTTGAAACAAACAGTTTCTGAATACCTAATACTTTCATAACACGGATGGGGAAAGTAATTTCTCTCATATTATATCCCTCATAATAATGTAGCCTCCCCTGCATCGCTATAACTTTACGACCATTAAGAGTACCAAATATCAATTTGCCAGAATGAAATTCCACTGTAGAGATTGGAAAGTTGGGGATATTGGAATACATTAGCGAAAACTGCACTTCGATCTCATCGACCAATTTTCCTAAGCCAGTACCTAGTATTATTCCAAATTCAGGCTGAAAATCGCCTATTTTTTTGCGGATAAATCCTGCTGTTTCTTCTATCAATTGATACATACGTACAAAAAAACTAATTTAATCAAACTTAACTTAATTTTTTTGCACGTACAAATCACTTAACTTTTTTTAATTATGTGCAAGCTCTTGAACAGAGGCTTTACCTGGAGAGGTAAGGATTAACAATAAAAATGTAATAAATCCATTAATGATAATTAAATCCAACCCAATAACATATGGTGTATAAACCTCAATAACATAAGTTTTCAATATATATAAAATAACAGGAGATATCACACAGATAAAAGGTACAAGCTTGTCTTTAACAGCATATTTGGTAGCGATACCAACAACGAATAGTCCCAATAATGGTCCATAAGTATAACTCGCGGCAGTAAAGATGGCATTTACAACAGAATCATCATTTATCAATTTGAAAACTAAGATGACCAACAGCATTACAATTGAAAAACCAAAATGTACATAATTGCGTTGCTTCACCAATACTGGATCATTTGGATTCTCTTTTTTATTAAAATTCAAAAAATCTATACAATAAGAAGTTGTCAGGGCAGTCAAAGCTGAATCTGTAGTAGCAAAAGTGGCAGCTGTCAGTCCCATCATGAATATAATTGCTGGAAGGATAGTTAAATGATTTAAAGCAATTTCCGGATATAGATAATCACGAGTTGCCAGTTGACTTATATTAATACCATTTTTCTCTGCATAGATATATAACAACGCTCCAACAGCCAAAAAGAAGATATTAATCACGACAAATACACTTGTAAAGGTTATCATATTCTTTTGAGCCTCTTTGATCGTTCCCATTGATAGATTTTTTTGCATTAGATCCTGATCTAACCCGGTCATAGCAATTGTTACAAAAATACCTCCTAAAAATTGTTTCCAAAAATTAGCTTTGCTACCAACAAAATCATCCCAAAAGAATATTTTAGAATAGCTACTTTCCTTCACAGCCTCAAAGGTGTCCACAATTCCAAAATTTAAACCTTTTGCCATAAAGTAGATGGATAAAATAACAGCTGTTATCAAAAACGTTGTCTGTAGTGTATCAGTTACGATAATAGTTTTCAATCCACCTTTATTCGTATAGAGCCAAATCAGTAATAAACAAATAACAACTGTAACGACAAAAGGTATATTCCAAGCATCAAATATAAAATGTTGCAATACAATAGCAACTAAATAAAGGCGAAATGCAGAACCAATTGTTCTGGAAATAAGAAAAATAGCAGCACCGGTCTTATAAGTTGTATGTCCAAATCGCTCCTCCAAATAGGTATAGATAGAAGTAAGATTCATCCTATAGTATAAAGGAAGTAATACATAGGCGATGATAACGAATCCTACCGCGTTTCCCAATACAAATTGAAAGTAGCTAAATTCTGAAGCTCCAACTGCTCCAGGGACAGAAATAAAAGTCACCCCAGATAATGCGGTACCGATCATTCCAAAAGCAACCATGTACCATTTTGAATTACGATTTGCGACAAAGAATGTAGAGTTATCCGAAGACCCCTTTGATGTAAAATGCGCTACAGCAAGTAAAACAGCAAAGTAGATAACCAAAAAAGACAATAAAATTATTGGTGACATAAGTTTGTTTTATAATAGGTGATTTATGTTTAATGTGTTTCTTGGTAAGCTTCTATCGCTTGACGTACATGACCAAATTTTTCCAACAATTCCGTTGCTTCTGCTTCAGTAGCATCCGTTTCATCCATGATAATACGTACCCCACGTGCGACTAGCTTATGATTTGACAGTTGCATATCCACCATTTTATTTCCCTGAACACGACCCAATTGAATCATAATTGAGGTACTCAACATGTTCAATACTAATTTTTGAGCAGTACCGGCTTTCATACGAGTAGAGCCTGTAACAAATTCAGGTCCTACCACAACCTCAACTGGCAATTGTGCCACTTTTGCAATCGGAGAACCACCATTACATACGATACAACCTGTTGCTAATCCCGCTGCGTTAGCAGCCTTCAAACCACCTACTACATAAGGCGTCGTTCCAGAGGCAGCAATACCAATCACCACATCTGTCGCATTGATACTATATTCAGCTAAATCTTTCCACGCCTGCTCCGTATCGTCCTCTGCAAACTCTACAGCTTTACGAATAGCTGTATCTCCTCCTGCAATCATTCCGATAATCCAATCAAAAGGAACCCCATATGTCGGCGGACATTCAGAAGCATCTAAAATACCTAATCGTCCACTCGTACCAGCCCCAATATAAAAAACGCGCCCCCCGTTTTTCATCTTAGCAACACACTCATTAACTAAAGCCTCGATCTGAGGAATAGCTTTCTCAACAGCCATTGGAACGGTCTTATCTTCGTTATTAATATTCGTTAACAACTCCAAAACAGTCATTTTTTCTAAATCCTGGTAATGCGATTCTTTTTCGGTTGTATTTATCATCCTATCTTCTATATTGTCCTTTATTCTATTGTAATAACTCACGAATATCTACAAATTGATATCCTTCTTTCTTTAACTGATCTATTATCTTTCCCAAACGATCATAGAATTTATCTTTTCTACGTACATCAGTACCCATATGTACGAGCACGATAAATCCATTTAAACCATTGGGTTGCTTACTCTCTTTCCATATTCCCATTTCGATATCATCAGAAGATAAATATCGTTTTCCCATTTCTGGATAACTATAATCTGCCGCAGTTCGCAATCCTGGTGTATAATTAATGGGCGTATACCCCATCTCCTTACTCCAAACGACAATCTCTTTATTATACCATTCATACGACGGAATAAAATATTTATTATCACTTCGAAAACCCAAATTATCTAGTTCTCTAAAATTCATCTCCAAATCATGGATGAATGAATCTTTAGTCACTAATAATCCATTTCTATTACTCCAATCACTAAACAAAAGATGCTTATCAGAATGGGCAGAAAGATAATGTTTATTCTTTTTAATCTCATCTATAACAGAACGAAATTTTGTTGTCCTCAAAAAATCTCCTGTTAAAAAAAATGATCCTTTTATAGACTTTTCCCTTAATGTCTTCAGTACTTTTAATCCTCCCTCAGCCAAATCGTGTCCTGTAAAAACAAGTGCAAGCCTTTTTTGCAGACTATCACCCCTTATGATCGCTCCATAAGAATCCAACACTACTTTTTTACCGGAGGCTCCTCCAATGCCTTTTGCTCTTGAGAAGCCAACAGATATATCAAAGAAGCGGTACCATCCATTGTAGGTTCATTCGTACTATAGTCCCCGTAATCATCATGATAAACAACTAAATCACTTTGAAATGCTGCATACGGATCCTCATTTAACAACTTGATACCAATCAGATTACGATATGTCGAAGTCATAATAGGACCATCGACCAATCCACCATCAATTGGAAAATTCTTTAAATGGGTAAAAGCAGAATGTGGATTAACCGGTGTATCGCCCCAAGAAGGCAAACCATAAACCATGCTAGTCCCCCAAGGGTTAGTCCCAAACAGCCAATCTATATTTGACTGTGCCAATTCATCATAGCGCTCATCCTCTGTCAATTCTTTATACCATAAGCACTGAATAGCAAAGGATACAGTCAAATTATTGCTACACCAGATAAAAGGCACTCCCCGATAAAAAGCATTAGTTTGAGCTCTAGCTAAAACAGCATCTATTCCAGACTTATAGTATGAGACAATCTCCTCGCGATCATTGCCTTTTAATTGTTTTCCTAACTCAAAATGACCAAGATTAATAAATGGATACCATTGATAATGCGCTGCGGTATCGCTTGTCATCCAAGGCGTAATCTTTTCTTGTCGAGCATATGCCATTGACTCCTTTAAAAACCTCTTTTTGTTAGTCGCTCCATAAAACATTGCACCTGCCAATTCCATATCATCTACCCAATTATCCTCAGCATAGATATAGGGCGATTTTACCGATACCGTTTGCGTTACTCCTGGTTTTATCAATGCAAAGCTATAGGCTGTCTTTGCTTTTTTTGCCAAGACTTTTGCATATCTACGATCATCACTTTGAAACAAAGAACTTCCCAGATGAAACGCACTCGAGAATTTAGCTGCTGTAGAACTTGTTCCCGTTGTATTATTCATAAATTTACCACGTTGCTGTGGTTCGCCATCAATAAAATATACCGGTCTTTCAAATCCTCTTCCATAAAAAGGATCTTCACCAGGCATTCTCATATTGGTATGATCACGATCATCTGCAATTTGGTTAAACATCAAATTCGGAGCAGGATGCATCTTGATCAACCAATCCAATCCCCATTTAGCCTCATCAAGCACATCAGCACGACCATTTTTCCCATCCAGTCCATTTGCCTGCTTTTGGTCACCAAATACTTTTGGAAAATCCCGATAAGCAGCCAAAAGATGATAAGTTGCATTTGCTGAGGTCGTAGAATATTGCAAATAGTCAGAAGCATCGTGCCAACCGCCACCTGCATCAATGCGTGTACTATCAGTGATACCAACCTTATTTGCATGTAATACAAAACCATCGTGTGTATGACAACTATCTTGTAGATATGGATTAAACAGCGTCCTTTGTTGACGCATGTAACGGAGCGCAAAATCCGCAGCCCCTTTATAAACATCTTTTCCAATCTTAAAGACAGGTGATTTCACCTCTCCAACTCTTAAATAATAAGAACCTGTATCCCGGAATGTTGAAAAATCAAATCTAAAACTCTGAACAAAAGGTCCATATGAACCATAATCTTTACCAATAGTGTTAGAGAACACGCGTTTTGTTGTTTTTACCTCTATCAGTTCAAATTCAGTATAATTTCCTTTTACCTTTCCTCCAAATACCGCAACCTTTATACCTGCAGGTGTATAACCTAATTGGTTTACTCTAATCCATGCTTGTTTTTGCGCTTTCGCAAAGTTAAAAACAAAACATGCAAAAACAAGCATAAAAATACGCAGTAAATGTAATAAGTTTTGTGTATTTAATTTCATAATTTAGAACTTTTATAAAGTTAAAATTTTAGTTTAACAATCTTACCATCCATTGTACTGCAAACGAGTTCATTATTACCCAAAACTAATGTTGGATTAACCATACCATTTGAAATTTTATATTGCCAAAGCATATGACCTGATTTAGCATTTAGTGCTGATAATAATCCAGAATGACTCGGTACAAAAACAATTTTACCATTCGTGTTTATCGCAGAAGGGGCTAATTCATAAGGAAGTTTCAAATTAGATTTCCAAGCGACATCCATCTGATTACCTTTTGTGGAAACCCCAAGCAAATCTCCATCCATTGTTTTAACATAAACATATTTATGGTCAGCAGAAAGTCCCATGGATTCCCTAACACGAATTGTATCCTTTTTCTCTCTCCAAATAACTTGTCCATCTTTTGCATTTAGTGCCGTCATATAACGATCTGGAGCCACTACAAAAATGGTATTATTAACGGCAACAGGGTAACAAGCTGCTGCAGAAAACATGCGATTAGCATGTCCGTTATTCCACTCCCATTCCAAAGCACCCGACTTTGCATTTAAAGCATAAAAGCCATTTCCCCATGAACCGAAAATCAGTAGATCTTGATAGTAAGTCGGAAGAGTAGAAACATATCCTTTCACTCCATTAAAATTCCATTTTTGTTTTCCCGTCAATACATCCAATGCTCTAAACACTCCATCAGATCCACCAATATATGCTATACCCTTATGAATCAATGGCGAACCGAGAACAGCTTTTTCTGTTTTCACTTTCCATCTCAACATACCCGTCTCTGCATCTATACCATAAATATAATGATCAGAAGAGCCTACCACCACAACACCTTTCCATGCCGCTGGTGTTGAATATACTTTACCTCCCGTTTTGAATGACCACTTCTTTTTGCCTGTTTTGCTATCCAATGCAAAAATATCACCTGAGGTATTAGCCGTGATAATGCAATCTTTATAAAGGGACATTCCAGCACCAATATCACTCGCATCTTGAAACTCCCAAGCTACAGAGACTTGAGACCCATATTTATCATTAACGATGTAACTAGGTCGCGGATATTTCTTTTTTTCCAACTCAAAATGATGGTTTTCTAATGTGACCACTGCCCAAGGATCCAAATAGCGTCCATCAACTGTACGCTCTTGATAAGTAGCCTTACCCTCTTCGATCGTTACAATATTATAACCGCCATATTCACTTTTTGCACGAAGATTTGATCTCCCCATTATCCCTGGTATCCCTTCCCAATCGTATAATTTGTTTACATGACCATGTCCACAAAAAGCCAATTGCACATTCCTAGACTTTACTCGATCCAAAGCTTCAAACCAATTATTTAAAGAAGAATCCTGCGGATAATGATTAATGTAGATCAAAGGCATCTTACGATCGGGATTAGCACTAAAAATTGAATCCATCCAAACAAGATTTTCACGCGGAATCTGTCCTGGACTCATCCGCATATTTGGTCCTGAGTTAGTCCCCAAAAACATGAAACCTTTATGTTTAAAAAAGAAAGTTTCACCACCAAAAACACGTCGAAAAGTATTGGCTCCATTTTCAGACCAGTTACCATCATGATTACCAGGAATTACATACCAAGGCAAGGACAAGCTATCCAATATTTGTTTAGCCAGTATCAATTCATGATCGGCACCAAATTCGGTTATATCACCTGAAAGGATAACAAAATCAATATTTTTTAAAGTATTCAGATCTTTTACTGTACGACGCAAATCTTCTTCACCTGTCGCTCCCCCAACATGTGTATCGGTGACATGAGCAAATTTGAAAGATTGTGCATTCAATATATTAAATGCAAAAATCAACATGCAAATAATACTATAGGTTCTTTTTATCATCATAGGAATTAATTCGTATTGTAAAGATAGTCATAAAAAATAAAATAATGCGTTTTTGTGCAACTTTATAAATTAAATAACACAAATACGCAGTCATACTAGCAACACCGTAAGATAATTTTGTCAAATTGAATTTAAAATTAACAAAAAGAGCCACCTAAAATTAAGTGGCTCTTTATTAACTCAGTAGTCGATAACTACCAACCTGCTGTTTGTGTTAACGTATATCCTCTATCCACATATTGCTGAACCTGATTAAGTCCAACTGGAGACATATATGAACGCTCTTTGAAATCGACGCGATTTGCAAAGTTTGCAACAACATAGTAACCAACTAAATCACTAGCATTTGTGCCATTAAATGTAACAATGGTACCATCTGCCTTCATTACCTTTAATCTATTTTTGTACGAATCTGCCAAATTATTACCAGCATTATTTTTTGGTAAATCTTTCAAAGCATTGATCCATGGACCCGCCGCATATTCAGGCTTGTTAAAATTCATATAATCCAATTTTTTCCAGCGTCTGATATCATTCAGACGAGATCCTTCGTATACAAATTCCATACGACGTTCACGACGTATTTCCCACATCAATGGAGACACGTCACCATCACGAGTAGGATCATTAGGAATAGCAGATAATAATAATGGCGCAGTTTTCTTAACACCTTTTCTAGTTGCATCAGCATCTAAAGGTCTACTTCTGATTGCATTAATAGATTTATCCAAGTCATTTTGCCCCACAGCAGCACCGCCATAATTTTCCGCTAATACTTGTTTAGCCTCAATCCAATTTAAGACCACTTCTGCTAAACGAACTACAGGAGCATCATTTGTATTGGTATTACTTGCCCATTTCGCAGGATAGGTTTTACCGATATAATTCAAGGCATCTCTGCTCGCAAATTTATGAACATATGCTAATGTTTTAGACGCCGTGTTAACTGTATCCATAAAAGTTGCTTCAAATCTTGGATCCCTAGAAGATGCTAACGCTTTTAACGAAAAGTCACCAGCTTTAGCTGTTGTAGAGTTTTGCCAAACTTGACCATCATTACAGATAAAAGATTTCAATAAATTTAAATTTGAAGCTTTATCCTGTCCTTCAGTACCATTACTGTAAGAACCAATTGCATGTGTCACCTTTACGGCATCATTATATGCTCTAAAAAAAATAACCTCAGGATTACCCGTTAGATCCTCAGATGCAAATAAACTTTTAAAATCACTACCAAAAGAATATTTACCAGAATTCATTACATATTGAGAAGCTTCAACGGCTAACTCTAAAAACTTTTTCGCTCTTGTTTTATCCACATTGTGGTAATGTTCCCAAGTACCCTCAAATAACATCCAATTTGAGATTAAAGCAGCAGCTGTATAACGACCTACATACCCTTTACCATCATCTACGCGCATATTCTCCAGTACAAACTTAAAGTCATCATACACTTTATCCATCACCTCCGTTCTTGGCGTACGAGCTTTATACATCGTATCAAAATCCAATGGATCGACTTCCGCATCAAAATAAGGAACATCTCCAAACACACCTACTAAACGGGAATATTCAAAAGCTCTGAAAAATTTAGCAACTGCTGTCCAGTGGTTATACTCTTCTGGAGATAAATTAGGTTTTGCTTTATCTTCTATGCGATTCAACATCACATTTGCTTTGCGTACCCAGTAGAAATTCCAAGAAGGCCCAGAATACTGAGTTAGCATATCTGTTGTCGGCAAAGTTGTATTTGTAAGAGGACCACGCGTTGTAGGTACTGTGGATTCAAAACTTGCTTGCGTTCCTTCAGATGTAAAATCATCCGACCAGTTATACCCTCTAAGCGGAGCAAACGCAACACCAAACCCTGAATTATACCCAACAAAAAAGTTTGTATAAAAGTCATTTGCATACAATCGGATATCGCTTTGGTTTCTCCAAAATTCAGCATCAATCACTTTCGTTGTCTCTGAACGATCTAATAAGTCCTTATTACAAGAAACTAAACCTGCCGCAGACAGCAAAACTGCTATAATATGTTTATTTAATTTCATTTTTCTAATATTAAAAGTTTAACTGAACACCAAATGATGCACTTTTGAATGTTGGAGTACCAACACCTGTACGACCACCATTATAGTTAGTAGCATTAAAAATCGATTCTCCTTCAACCTCCTCGGGATCAACTGGCAAGCCATTTAACTTATCCCAAGTAAAGAAATTTTCTAATGATACATACACCCTTAAATTGTTAATTTTTGCACGATCCAGTATACGCTTTGGAATCGTATATCCCATTGTCAGATTTTTAATTCTCAAATATGACATATCCAGTAAATATCGAGATTGAATCTGCATATTGTTTACATTGGTACCACCAGCATTATTGAATGCGGCTGGGTAAAATGCATCCTGATTTTCTGGAGTCCAGTAATCATTAACAAAACTTGCTGGCATAGCGCCATCAGAAACATTAAAGCCAGGAATAGCCAAAAATCCAGTCCCCCACACTTTACGTTGACCAACTCCTTGAAAGAATGCTGAAACATCAAAACCCTTAAAATCAGCCCCTATTCTAAATCCATATTGATATCTAGGCGTAGAATTTCCAATAATTTTCATATCTCCAGGATTATCGATTGTACCTGCACCATTATCGATTTCTCCATCGCCATTTAAATCCTTAAACTTTACGTCCCCAGGTCCGTAATAAAAATTAGATGAATTTTGATACTTGGGTTGATAAACAGCCTTTTCGCCATTTGGTCCTTCCTTCAATAAATACGCTAGACTACCACCTTCAGTATAATATTTTGACATATCCTGCGTCAGCTTAACTAATTGTGTCTTTCCATTTGCATCCAACACAAAATCATCATACTGATACAGTCGATCAGTTTCAAATCCCCAGATATCCCCATATACACGACCGTCATAATTTACTCCTGTGGTTCTTGATTCTGTATAACCGCTAAATACCGATTTAGCATCATCAATATTAGCTCTTAAATTAATTCCAAGGCCATTTTCAAAGCGATGGTTAAAATCAACAGCAATCTCAAGACCTCGAGTAGTCAAAGTACCATAATTACCTATCGGAGGTGCTGAACCTAAAGTCAAAGTAGTACCTTCTAAAGGAGCAAACATATTGTTTGTTTTCTTTTGATACCAATCAACAGTAAGTCCCAACTTACTGTTGAAAAATCTGGCATCCATACCGACATCCAACGTTTCCAGATCTTCCCAGGTTACATTCGGAACATTCAATTTTGGAGATCCAACAGAATTTGTTAATGTTCCATCGATTACCCAGCTTGTTTGACCTGCAGGCATGTTGGAAATATACAAATCAGAAGGTACAGTTTGATTACCGATGATACCCCATGAACCTCTAAATTTTAATTGGTTCAACGTTGGCTTCGCCCATTCCATAAAACTCTCTTCTGATGCTACCCAGCCCGCTGAGAATGAAGGAAACCATCTCCATTTCAAATCTGTAGGAAATTTAGACGATCCATCATAACGAAGATTTGCCTCTAACAAATATTTATTTTTATAAGCATAGTTGACCCGACCAAAGTATCCCAACTGAGATTCCCAATACTCGCCTCCACTACCCGTTATTGTTCCAACAGCAAGATCAAATTGCGGATTAGTGATATCAATTAAATCAGCTTTTTGCGTCCAATGATACTGACCAGCAGAAGCCACCCGATTCATACCTAGCATAAATTTAAATACATGATTATCATTTAAATTTAAATCATAGGTCGTATATGCATTAAAAGTATGTTTTTGTTCATTTTCAGATCGCATGTAAATATGATCCTGTGCAGAACCATTCGCGGTATACATGTCATTGGACAAATCATAAGCCTGTATTGCTCCCGCATCAGTTGCAGAAACTACTTGACCATCACTATTAACAAAAACAGGTTTACCATTCGCATCCAGCCTTTGCTTTGCAGCAACCCAAGAATTTGCAGCGGTATATCTCGTACCATTTTTTCTCCAAGAAAAATCTTCATTCGTAAAATTGTAATCAATATCTACTCTCCAGTTTTTCTTAATATTAACTGTCGCACCTGCATTTAAATTAATGTAGTTACGTAACATCGATGCATCATTTGCCGCATTGTTTTCACTCCAAGGACTTCTGATTGGATTTCCATTTTCGTCATTTCCCATTGGATACAATGAACTCCATCTATACATGTATAACCATGGATCTGCTGTAGTTGAGTTTGTGGCATATGGATATGTCTTATTTCGCTGAGCAAACATGGCTCCACCACGAACAGTAATAAACTTATTAAGTTCTGTACTTAGTCGCAAAGCAGCATTATATCTTGTAAACTTATCTGCATCACCAGGTTTCAACATACCACTTTGGTTTAAGGAACCAAATGAAGCCGTATATTTTGTTTTATTAATGCTACCATTTAACGATAGATTATGGGTCTGAGTAGGCGCCCATTCCTTAATCATATAATCATAGGGATCATAAGTACGAATACCAAATTTTTTAGTTGGCGCTGTAGGATTCACATACCAATCTCTCCCATAGACTGTAGGGTCATCTGATCCTATCGTAGAACCATATTTTTTATCCCAATCAACAGCTTTTTCGTAACTCTCTCTATTTATTTTATAAAAAGCTCCAGTTTCCGTTTCTCCAACCCGATCCATAGCGTCTACTGTATATTTCAATGCATTAAGACGACCCATTTCATATCTTTTAAAAGGATTCTGAAAAGAGAAGTTATTAGAGTAATTAACATTGATTTTTTCAGTTGAACTTCCCGTCTTACTTGTGATCAAAATAACGCCAAAAGCTGCTTTAGCACCATATATCGAAGAGGCCGCAGCATCCTTTAAAACTGTAATAGATTCAACATCCTCAGGATTGACATATTGAATACTTGGTATTTCAACATTGTCTAATAAAATAAGAGGATTAGATGTTCCTTGTATAGAAGAAATTGCGCCCCGAATTCTAATCTTTGGATCAGAACCTACTTCTCCACTTGGTATTGTAACACTCAATCCGGGTGTTGTACCTTGGATAGCACGACCAACATCCGCAATAGGTCTACTCTGTAAATTTTCTTTTACATTGATAGTCGATACAGCACCTGTTACATTCCCTTTTTTCTGTGTACCGTAACCAACAACTACCACTTCTTCCAAAGATTCATTACTTGATTCTAAAATAACGTTCACAGTGTTAGAACTTACCGTTGCCTCTTTTGTAGCATAACCAATGGACGTAAATCTCAACTTACTCCCGATAGGAGCCGTAATCTTGAAACGTCCTTGAGTATCTGTTTTTGTAGAGGCTGTCCCTCCGACAACTACTACACTTACTTCCGCCATTGGCCCATCTGGCCCTGTCACCACCCCCTGAACTGCATTTTGAAGCGCAGCTTTGGATGAAGCTAAAAGTGACTGTGTTACATTAGGGCTATTCAGCACTCCTTCTTTGCTCACATTACTGAAAGACTTAGAAGGCACACTCAGACCCACAGCAACAGAAAATAGTATAAATTTTCTCATTGTATCGTAGCGTTTTATAATAAATGAATTTTTATATTGAAATTTAGTTAGTTTGTTTTATTCAAAATCAGGATATAATAAATACTTCTTGCGCATCATTTTATATGCAGCTAAATCAGCTGCCCACGAAGCTCTTATCTCCTGTTCCGATTTTCCGGCAAGAATCTGCAATCTCAATTGATCAGTCCCAGCAAGTTTATCAAAAAATGCAGGACGAGCGAAAAAGGTAGATTTATCTGGAGTTTTGTTGTAAAAATCCAACACGTATTTTAAAGTAAATTTATGTTCAGAAGGAACTACACTTCGAAGATCAATCCCATAATTAATAGCACCTTTACCTTCTACATGCTTAGTCATACCGTGACGTTCACCAGGAGTAAAAGTAAATGAGCCATACACTGGATTGGTATAACCAATAATTTGAAAAGGCCAATCCGTTCCGCGTCCTACAGAAATATCTGTCCCCTCGAAAAGACACAATGACAAATAAAGTCTGACTGAAAGAGCATTAGGCAAACTAGGCGAAGGAATAACAGGAAGATCATACATCATCTTATGGTCATATCCTTTAACAGGTACAATGGTCACATCACATTGTTTGCCATTTTCTAACCATTTTTCACCATTGATCATCTTAGCCAATTCACCAATGGTCAAACCATGGATCATCGCTATTTTATGCCAAGAAACATCTGATTTAAACTTATCATCATGTCTTACCGGACCATCCACCTGATCACCATTCGGATTTGGACGATCCAATACAATAAGTTTTTTATTGTGTTTTGCACATAATTCCATCACCCGATGCAAGGAAGTGATATAGGTATAAAAACGCGCGCCGACATCTTGAAGATCAAAAATCATGACATCAATTGCATTTACAATAGAGTCTTGTTTCTGATTACCTCCATATAAAGTGTATAATGGCAATCCTGTTTTTGAATCAACATCATTACCAAATTTCTCTCCACGCTCCACATCACCTCTAAAACCATGCTCAGGCGCAAAGGCAAATTTTAAATCCACTTTTTCGCGCAATAACACATCTACTAGATGTTCCTTAGATGCCCCTACGATAGAAGTTTGGTTTCCCATAACACCTACTTTCTTACCTTTTAACATAGGCAAGTAAGATGAAAGCTGATCTGCACCGGTTAAAATTTGCGCATTTTTATTTAGAGAAGTGAATGAAGTCTGATTTATGACTACTGATTTACTAGCACATGAAGTGAAAGTAAGAAAACTCGTCAATAAAAGGAATCCAAATAGTCTTTTCATATTTTATTAAAAATTAATGGTAGCATGTCTATCATACTGGCAAATAGATGATAATTCGTGAATAAATGTAAGTAGATGTTTTCGTTTTTTTAACTAAATCACTTACAAAAACGCAAAACAAAGTAAGTAGTCACTTTTATTTCCTATATACACCATTAACTGTTATTTAACATTTTTTAACAAAAAACACTCAATAAACATCGCAAATAACTGAATATCAAAAACATATTAACAATAATTAAGAATTACAAAAGCATAATTAGTGTAATTAATACACAGTTTTGTAACATTATTATTACTTTAATAAAGTGCGGCACAAAACAGCAATTAATGATTTTTCAAGAAATTACATCAAACATTTTAGAAGAGATAGTAATATGATTAAAAAAACATCCACATTTCAAGAAATCAGATGAAATAATACAAAAACAAAAAAGGAGTTCATAAGAACTCCTTTTTTGTTTTTTATAATCCTGTTATAAAGATAATAGATTCAAATCAATCAACCTTCTTCTTAATTTTATCATAAAATCATCTCCAGGGTCTGACTTTGAAGTGATATAATTTGAATCTGTTTCTCTCCAATATTTAGTTTTACGAAAGGTCTTATATTCGTGATGACCAATTACAAAATCTATTGGATACTTGCTTTTTAACTGCCTAATGAGCGCCTCATTAGCCAACAACTGCTTGTCGGTAAGTGGATACTTATCGCCACCAATATTTTCAATACCGATCGCACAATAATTCAAACCAATGGTATGTCTAGCGAATACAGTATCAGGCAAAAATTGATAAATCGTACCATCTCTATCGATCACATATTGCGAAGAAACATTTAACGGACTTGCTTTAGTCAATTCTGGCCTCCCAGGCAATAATACGGGATTAAACGTATTAAAAGTTGCTTGAACACTATTATTAGCTGTCCAATGCACGACCACCATTGTTGGTTTGATCACAGCCTTTTGCTGCACAATACCATGCCTATTTTTAAGATATTCCAAAGAAAGCTGCTCCCGCTCTGCATTCCAAAGAATAGGTTTTTGGATAATAACAGGTGTTTGTGCACAAAGCCAAATTGGAAATAGGGTTAAAATTAATTTTAAATAATATTTCATACTTCTAACTATTATCATATTAAAACGAAAGCCGCAAATAGCGGCTCTCAAAGATAAATTATTCTTTTATGTCCCACCAAACCGGAAATGACCAAATATCATCATTCAAAGCATTTGGATGCGAAGCTTTTAAGCTTTCAGAATTGTAATTAATTTCATGTGAGACTTGGCGCACCCTCCTAAATTGTTTCCCTTGTGGTATTTTTGTTTGTGCTGCCGAAGTTACAGTATATTCATAAGGTACTTTCCAACCTGGATACACCATACTACTAAAATCATATCTTCTCATATCATTCCAGTTTTGCTGCGAAAATGATAAAGCAATAAACTTCTGAGTCATTATTTTTGCCAAAGTAATATCTGCAGCAGTTCCAACACCTTTATTAAGAAAATTATCTATTTTACTCTGAGCCATAGGAGATTTACTTACATTTTCATTTCCGTAAGTACTTAGCTTCATATTCATCAAATCAATATGACCCTTAATACCAGAAACATAAGCATTATAAGCCCCAGCTTTATCTCCTTTATTAAATAAAACCTCTGCCTTTATAAAACACATTTCAGGATACCCTAATAAATGAGTTGGGGCATCAGGACGAGAATAAAATGTTCCCGAAGCTGCTACCACCCCATCCTTCCATTTGTACGTGTCAGATACATCACTATCGTAACCTTTCGAACTACTTTTTATTGAAACGTACACCGTATCTCCCCAGCGTTCTGAATTTGCAGAATTAACATACCAAGAATGCGGTGGAACTGTGCGACCATTATTTTGAATGGCATTACCGTCCGCATTATAAGAAGCAGCTATTGGCCCAGCATTCATACGGATAGTTGATTGCATATCAATTCCTTTAGATCGAACAAACTGCTTTGGGTATCCATATTGTGCCCAAGGGAGAAGCTTATCGGCCCTTGGGTCTTCTACTCCAGTATTATCAAAATTCGTCAAAATATCAGCGTACCATTTTGTCACTAAAGTATTGGTATTCATACCAGCATTATTAAAAACAATTGAAGTTTTCACGGGGTCCGCAAATAAAATATCCCCAATATTATCCGCAGGATCATCCTGATGCGATATTATCGTACTTTCGCCTATAGATAACGGAGATTTTTCAAGCGCAGCCAATACTTCATCAGGCTTATATAAACTCGATTTCTTAGATAGATTATTTAACCATCTTGCCTTCAAACCATAACACATTTTCAGCCATTTATCTACATTTCCTGCATTCCAACTATCTCCTTCAGACAATGCTGTCGCAGTATTGGGCTGAGTCATATTAAAATAAGCTATTGCCTGATCAATATCAGCGAGACAACCTTCATAAATCATTTTACCATCATCAAACTTTGGCGTATTGATTTCCCCCAGTGCTTCACTATAAGGCATCTCACCATACCAATCCGTCATCAACATAAATCCCATAGCACGAATTGCTTTCAAAGCACCTAGATAATGGTAAGCATTTTCGGCTGTGGCTTTTTCTTCCAAATCTTTAAAATTAGATCCTGCACCTACAAAAAAGAATTGATATGGCGTGGTCGACATACCTGCAACGGGGTTCCATCCTGCAGCCATACTTTGTTGCCCAGTGCTACTGATAAAAGTCAATTGTTGGGTAACATATCCTGCCCTTGTACCAGCTGTTCCTTGCGCATACAAATAGTAATGTTGTATCCAAGCCAATCGACTTTTAACAGAAGCAACAGTACTCGATGGTGTATTGGGGTCCACATTAATATCCAACCATTTTTTACTACATGATGAAAACAGAGTTAAAACCACTAGTAGTGATAAGATTTTTTTATAATTATTCATGAGCTTACTATCTTAAAATTTAAAGTTTAATCCAAACATAACTCCAGCTGTGTTAGGTACACCATTGTAATCAATACCAACAGAGCTTGAACCAGTTACCCCAGAACCGGCGGCAGATGTCTCCGGATCCATACCTTTATAGTTTGTCAAAAGCCATAAATTATTTCCTGTTACTGTTGCAGTTAGACCTTTTACTACGTGCGAAATCCCAGCATTTTTTAGAATTCCGTTTGAAAAATTATAAGACATTGAAATATTACGCAACCTTAACCAATTTGTATTAGTCATAAAATTTGAACTTTCACGAGCATAAAAGTCACTCCAATAATCTTGAATAATCTTTCGTCCACTAGTTTTTACACCTTTAATATCATAAATTTCATCTGCTAAAAAAGTAAAGGTTTTATCTTCATAAATGGGAGCCTGTTCGGTACCGCCATTGCGAACTGCTCCATTTAAAATCAATTCATTACGATCTTCCGAACGCTTACTCATACCATTAAGCGTCATTGCATAATCTGTCCCATTATATATATCTCCACCTATTCTGAAATCCAATAAGAAAGAAAGGTTGAAATTTTTATAAGTAAAACTATTATTAAATCCTCCTGTCAATTTTGGTTCACGATTACCAATGTTATAAGTCGTTTGATTGTCACTTGTAGGCATTCCCGTATTGGCATCTAAAACCACTCTTCCTTCTGAAGTACGCGTCCATTTAGAACCAGAAATACCCATAAAATCACCACCGTTGAAGGAAGCAGCTTTTGCATTACCAACCTGAACATCAGTCACATACAAAATATTAACTCCTGCTAACAAATTATCAACAGTACCCTTATTTCTAGACATATTCAAAGTTGACTCCCATGTAAAATTATTATTTACTATTGGTTTTCCTGTCAATGACAACTCCATACCTTTATTATAAATATCACCACCGTTGACAGAAACAAATATATAACCTGTTGATTGACCTAGACGTGGGGAAAGTATTTGATTATATGAATTGTTCGTATAATAAGCATAATCGATACCTAATCTTCCCTTAAAGAACCTTAATTCGGCTCCAATTTCAAAAGAACCTGTCGTTTCAGGTTTTAATAAAGGATTTCCTTTCTGCCAGTTGTTACCAGCTCCAACTATACCACCTAAATATTCAATAGGTCTCCAAAGATAAGTATTGGTGACATATGGATTAGCATCTTTACCAACTCTTGCCCAAGAAGCACGAAGCTTTCCAAAAGTTAACCAATCCACTCCACTATCTTTCAATAGTTCTGAAAACACAAAACTACCACCTAACGACGGATAGAAGTAGGATCTATTTGCAACAGGAAGTGTGGAAGTCCAATCATTTCTTCCAGTTACATTTAAATAAAGTATGTTTTTATATGAAGCTCGCAATTCACCGTATAAACCAAAAAGTCTTTTTGTGGAATTATTGACCCTAAATTGTTTATTAGAAGCGGCAATATTTTCAAAGCTGTAGAAATTTTCCACCTCAAAATTATAGCCCAATCTTTGATTATTGGTTGTCTTAGTTTGTTCTGAGAAAAAACCAACTAATGCACCTAGATCGAAATCACCGAACTTTTTATTAAAATCTGACATCAAGTTCGATGACCAATAATTGTACTTAAAGTCACTTTCGGACATCATTCCATTTTGCCATATTTTTTTTACAGCTCCATCCTCTCCCAATCGAGTTGAATTTTTGGTCAAATAGCTATCCGCACCAACACGATAAGTCACATTCCACCAATCAAAAATGGGTAAAGTAGCGTTAATGCCTCCTGTAAAACGCTCTGTATTATCACCAAGAACATTACGATTAATTGTCCAATAAGGATTTTCAACATCATCTTCTAAAGGCTGAAGTCCTGCAAACATTCGATATTTAGTACCATCATCATTAAGATATTTCTTCATATCATCACTTCGGGACCAACCATACAATGACTCCAAAGCACCAGTACCACCTGAACCATATAATCCAGCTGATGTCAAGGTTTTATCTGTATTTGCTAAAGAATAACCAACATTAGTTCCAACAGTTAACTTTCCAAATTTTTGGTCACCATTAAACCGAAATGTCGTTTTATCAAAACTTGTATTGGGAATAATACCTTGTTGATCAAAACGAGAGGCCGATAAATAAAAAGTACCATTCTTATTACCTCCGGATAAATTTACAGCATTATCGAATATGGTAGAGTTTTGAAAAAAATCTTTAATATTATCATACATAATATCATCAGCTCCAAATTCTTCCCCCCAAGATTGAGTCGTATAAGTATCTAATTTACCAGCACTATTAAAATACCCTCTCTTAAATTTACTTTGTTGTTCTGGTAACCGATTTACCCAACTATTAGAAAAACGGCTCGAAAAACCAATCTCAGTTCGACCATCCTGTCCCTTTTTCGTTGTGATAATTATAGCACCTGCTGCTGCTCGAGATCCATACAAAGCCGCTGCTGCTGGTCCTTTCAAAACTGAAACATTGTCAATATCTTCAGGATTAATATCCATTACCCTATTGCTATTAGACGAAGATGTAGCTTGTGCACCGTCAAAACTACTATTCCCCCCTATTACCGTTGAATTGTCATAAATAACTCCATCAACAACGAATAAAGGTTGATTATCTCTTTCTAAAGATGTACCACCTCTCAAAATAATTTGTGCTCCTGCTCCAGCCGCTCCAGATGATTGTGTTACATTCACACCGGCTATTTTACCTGCTAATGAATTGACAACATTCGCAGTTTTATTCTTCATCAACTCATCAGCTTTGATATCTTGAACAGCATATCCCAGAGCTTTTTTCTCCTTTTTTTATCCCCATAGCTGTGACAACAACCTCACCCAAGGCTTCTTCACTTCCAGAAAGCGCAATATTGATGGTAGAACTAGAACCAATGATTTGCTGTGTTGACTTAGAACCAATAGCACTAAAGATGAGGACGTCTCCAGGTTCAGCTTTTATTGTAAAACTTCCATCTGGATTAGTTTGTGTACTGACTGCTTTACCTTTAATACTGACAGTCACATTCGACAGGGATGTTCCATCAGATGCATTGGTCACTTTGCCCGAAATAGTTTTCGTTTGCGCCCACAAGCTGGTAGATAACATCACTCCCGAACAGAATAAGAGTAATTTTTTATTCATAATAATAATTTAGTTAGTTGCAATTGTTAAAATCGGTGGTTTTTCCCGACTGGTTTATAACCATTACACTACAATAGTATAAAAAGGTTCCAAGCTTTGCAAGATTATGCGTAATTATTTTAATAATATGCCTTAAAACACAACCCTAAATCATCTCTTTGTAACACAATCGATTGAATCGAGCAAAAATTTAAAAAACAAAATGCAGAAATGCGCACAAATTAAACATAAAAAAGAAAAATCATTACAACATGATCTTAACATCATAGCGTTCCCTGATATAATTTAACTGTTCCTCCGAATCAGATTCCAAATCAAGTATTGCGCGCTCCCTTTCTTTATCAATCTCAATTTTAATGATACTTTTATAAAACCGAAACACCTCTTTTTCATTCGACAATATCAAACGCGGAACACGAACAGAATGTCCATGCTCATCTTTTGCCACCATCGTAAAATAAGAAGAGTTGCAATGCTTTATTTCACCAGATTGAATATTCATGGATTCAACACGAATACCGACTTCCATAGAAGTATTGCCAACATAGTTTACCGAAGCTATAAGCGTAATCAATTCCCCTACTTCAATCGGTTTTAAAAAATTAACTTTTCCAACCGATGCTGTCACACAATAATGTCCAGAAAATTTTGAGGCTACTGCAAAAGCAATTTGATCCATCAAAGAAAGCACATATCCACCATGAATTTTACCTCCAAAATTGGCATTGGAGGGTAACATTAACTGAGACATCCGTATAACAGACTCACCAGCTTTTTTATAAATTTCTTCCATATAATTAAATATACTTTAGAAAAAAATCAATTCCTAATCGATCCCGATCAAGCAATTACATCCATGACTTCCATTCATAGACGACGTGATCGACCAAAATCATACTTTACAAAAAAAAGGGTTATCCAAGTTGGACAACCCTTTTTTAATATTTTTTAGATTACTTAATCTTTTCAGCAATATATGGACTTTCATTACTCAATCTATCCACAGCTTTAACCGCAACATATTGCAGCTTTTTGCCATTTTTAATTTTCGGAAGTTCTCGAGCTGTTATCGATGGATCTAGAATATCATAAGACCATTCTCCTCCATAATTGGTATAAAGAACCCAATGAAACACTTGGTCAATCTGCTTGTGCTGCCATTTTGCAAAAATAAAATCTTTCTCTGAAGTCAACAACAAAGTTGGTTTCAACATCGGATTTGCATTCAGCCAAGGTGTCCTAGGAATCAACACCTTATTTTGGTATGGACCTTCAAAAATAGCTTTTGCCATACTAGGATTTTTGGTCAAACCTGCTAAACTCCAATGAACAATACCTTTGCTATCCGGAACAATGTTGCGCATTGCCGCAATTTGATTGACGATCTCAGTAGAATATTCTGCCGTACGTTTACCCACAGTATTAATGCCGGGCCACAGATGCCTGCGCATCGTGTTTTCACTCTCCCACCATTTTAGTAAAGTCGTAAAACTCTGTTTGGCCGGCTGAATAGGCCAATATAATTGTGGCGTATAGTAATCCACCCAACCTTTATTCAGCCATAATTTTGCGTCCGCATACAATTGATCATATTGACTTGACCCCTGAATACCTGCTGGATAACCTGGCTTCCAAATTCCAAAAGGACTAATACCAAATTTCACAAAATTTTTCTCTGCTTTAATTTCCTTATAAATACGCTCTACAAATGTATTCACACTGTTTCTTCTCCAATCCGCACGTGTCAATGTACCACCACTTTTCTTATATTCATTCCAACTATCACTATCAGGAAAATCTTGACCACCGTTATATTCTGCGTAAGGATAGAAATAATCGTCAAAGTGTACCCCATCAATATTATAACGTTTTACAATATCCATCACAACACGTGAAGCATGATCTTGCGTTGATTGTTTCGATGGGTCAAACCAATACCATCCCTGTTTCAAGCGAACGACAGAATTACCCATCTTTTTAGCCATGGAAGATTCTGTCAGCTTACCTCCGGAAGTATGGTGCGCACGATATGGATTTAACCAAACATGTAACTCAATACCTCTTTTATGTGCCTCTTCAACCCAAAATTCTAATGGATCATAATATGGAAAAGGAGCTTTTCCTTGTTCTCCTGTTAGGAAATAAGACCAAGGTTCCAAATCACTTTGATACAAAGCATCAGATGATGGACGAACCTGAAAAATAGCTGCATTAAAATTGTTATTCTTCAAAAAATCCAAGATTTGGATAGCCTCTTGCTTTTGTTCATCAGTAGACAAGAAATTCTTACTTGGCCAATTGATATTCGCTACAGTAGCGATCCATGCAGCACGAAATTCACGTTGCACTTCAGGAAGCTCAACTACAACCTCTTTTTTCTCTTCAGCCTTTTTCTCTTCAATATTATTTTTTACTTTCTCACGTTGAGGCTTATCTTTTGCATCCGGATGTTGCAATTTAACTTCAGTAGTACCCTTTACCTGCTCTTGTTTTCTATTCTTTTTGGAAGAACATGAAAATAAAAATAAAGCAACTGATAGTATTAATAAGTGATGTTTCATTCAAAAATGTTAATGTGTTGTTTCAAAATAAGCTACAAATGTACGGATTATGATTTTGTATCGACAGAACTACTTCGATATTAACTTTCCTTTAACCAGCACTTCCTGAAGTTTATAATCCGCAGAGAAGATTAAAAGATTAGCAATACTACCGGGATTTAGATTACCAATATCTGTTCGCTTCAACAATCGAGCAGGATATGTAGTAGCCATACGGATTGCCTCATCCAATGGGATACCGACTTGCTGTACAGCATTTCTAACCGACTCAAATAAAGAGACAGCAGCACCTGATATCGTACCATCTGGCAGCGAATAGTAACCATCATTCAAGACATGCTGATAAATCCCTTTCGAACAAGCTGCTACAGCATCTGTAATTAAAAATAAACGTTCACCCATCTGTTTTTTTGCAATTTTAACAGCTTCAAAACTCACATGATGCCCATCTAAAATAATACTAGCGCATACTGTAGCATGATTAAAGATTGCTCCTACCATTCCCACCTCTCGATGGTGCAAAGCTGACATCGCATTGAATAAATGAGTTCCTGTAGGAATACCTAGATCGAATCCCTTCGTGCCTTCCTTACATGTAGCATCACTATGACCTGCGCTTAATAAAAGTCCATAAGATTGTAAATATTCAAGCACATCGTCATCTATACACTCTGGAGCAATGGTCATCATTTTCACGACAGAAGGATGATCGCCTAGCAGTTCTTTGATATTCTCTTTCGTAGGTTTCACAATCAAATCAGCAGGGTGGGCACCACGCTTTTTACTATTCAAAAATGGTCCCTCCAGATGTAATCCCAATAATGCGTCATGCTTAAAATGACCAGCAACTTGAATAGCCTGTTGAAAAACATGAAATGTATTTGTTGCCAAAGTCATCATATAAGAAGTCGTTCCCTTACGAGCTAGTCCATCCGAAATTCGCTGCAAAGACGCGGCTGTCAATTCAGCGGAAAACAAGTCATCTCCATCGCCATATAATTGTAAATCAATTAAACCAGCACAAATATTCGCACCTTTGACGTCCAATTGCTCCCAATCAGTTGGAATTTCTTTTGGATCTACGATAGCTGTAATTATTCCATTTTCAACGAGTAGAGCTTTGTGTTCAATCAGATCATAATCTGAGAAGATTTTGCCACCAACTATAGCAAGTTTATTCATTATCTTTTATTTTTGATTGTTTAAAGATAATCATTGCGATTATCAATTTACAAGCGTAACTTAGTTCCATGTACTTTTTTAGAAAAAAAGACCCCAATCGCCCCACCAACGGCAATCTAAAAGCTATGCATATCATCAATGCCATAGCTATCATTGTTTTTATATTGGCGTTGATCTATAAAATATTCCTTGCATCCTAAATACCAACATATGTCTCAAAAAATTATTTTAAATACAGAAAAAGCACCCGCAGCAATCGGCCCATACAATCAGGCAATAAAAGCCGATAAAACATTATATGTATCTGGACAGATTCCTTTAGTTCCAGAAACGATGGAATTAATCACAACAGGAGTTGCAGATGAAGCTCATCAAGTTTTAAAAAATGTAGATGCTATTTTAAAAAACGCAGGTTATGGATTTGAAGATGTTGTTAAAGCATCCATTTTCTTAAGCAATATGGATGACTTCGCGACAGTCAATGAAGTATATGCACAATATTTCACCACTGTACAACCGGCACGTGAATGTGTTGCTGTTAAGACACTACCAAAAAATGTAAATGTAGAAATTTCCGTGATTGCTTGGAAAGATTAATGATAACCAAAGAACAAGATACTGAAGGCCGCGGAAAGTATTTCTTAGCGGCTTTTTTAGGTCCTTTAATTTGGGGATTTATGGCTGTCCCTATTCGCTTGTTAAAAAATTGGTCAGCAGAGGATATTCTGCATTACCGTATCATATTAGCCGTTTCACTTCTTTGGCTCTTCAACTTTATTTTCAGAAAAAAAGATCTTAAAAAAGACTATCGCAATTTTCAACTACTTCCTAAGAATAAAAGAATTAAAATCGTTTATCTTACGCTTGCATCAGCTATTCTACTATTTGCAAATTGGTACACCTATATCTATTGCATCAACAGTATTAGCGTACAAGCGGGTGCGTTCGCTTATATTCTATGCCCATTGATTACTACTGCAGGCGGTTATTTCATTTTAAAAGAAAACTTAAATACCACTCAAAAACTATCTCTAATTATTGCTATAGCCGGCGTATTCATGCTAGCAACGGGGTCTCTGACAGAAGTATTATGGTCCTTAACGATTGGTTCACTATATGCCTTCTATCTGGTCTTACAGCGTATCATACAAGGTTTTGACAAACTCAATATGCTAGCGATACAGCTAGCCATGTGTACGTTATTTATTATACCCCAAATGATAATGGATCAAAGTCCAATACCTCAAGAAGGCACATTCTGGAGCATTATATTAATCATAGCATTACTATTTACCATAATACCATTATTCTCAAGCATGTATGCGTTAAAGAAAATATCTTCTTCGACACTTGGCATCATGTTATACATCAACCCAATTATTGCATTTACACTGGCTGTTACCTATTTTCAAGAACAGGTAGATCCATATAAATACTGGGCATATAGTCTGATTTTCATTGCCATTATTATTTTTAATTTCGATAAATTAAAAATTCTCTTCAAAAGGAAAAATTATTTGTAGCATTTCAATTTCTAAATGCGTTTACATGGTTAATAATTGATTATTAACCATGTATACCTTATATCTGTGCTCAGAATTTGCCAAATTTTTAGGATTAGTACTTTAATACTGATACTCTGTCCAATTCTTATATTTTAAATCTATAACCTTTATGATCATGATCAAACAACTCAGCTATCTTACGCTATTTATTTTACTTGTTAGCGCATGTAAAAAAGATGAAACAACTTCACTGCAATGGAGTGAACTAGCCAAAGAAAAAAGAGAAGCCATTGAGCAGCTCATTGCTTCAGAAAAATGCGAGAACCTAAACGATTGGACCATTGAAAAAGCGGCAAATTATTGGTGTGGACACAGCTATTTCCCTGTGCACAAACGCATTAAAACACAATTTGAAAAACTTTGGAATGAATATCGTGAACTTGAATCTAAAGGAATAGATGCAGGAATCCGAGAAGGAATTATCTACGAACCCTGTGAAGAAGGCATTTGGCATGTTTCTGCACCTATTCAACTTATCTGTGAAAATGGAAAAGCCAAGCTATTATATATGAAAGATCTTAGTTTAGCCGATAGCAAAGCACAAATAACTCCTGTAAAAACTAAGATAGACAACTATCTGAATAACCTCACGTGCAACGGAAAAGATAATTGGACGACTACTATACTTTTAAGAGATTGTGGCTTTGATTATATCCCTTATTTAACGACAGCTAACCTAACTGAAATCAAAAAAGATATTGCACTTTACAATTCTTTAAAAAAGAATATCCTTGAAGCTGAAAAACCAAATTGCCCAGTAGGTGAATATATGTATCCGACAGGCGTAAAATGTGTCAATAATAAACCTGTCGTCGAACTCTCTAAGTAATTAACACAACCGTTATTTAATAAAAGGCAGCCATAGCATTCAGCTATGGCTGTCTTTTTATACTAAATTCTAATGATATAGAAAATATCAATTTCTGAAACCCGAAGACCTTTATGATACAAAATAACAGGTGTCTAAAAAATATGACAAAATAAATCGACTGTAAAACAGATAGATAGATAGTATAAACAGGAATACTGTATCACATTTGTTATAAAATCCTTTCAAAATTTCAAGAACAATAGTACTTTAGATTCCCATTACGAGAAAAACCTGTCTCGCTAATAAATTATATTGATTTTATTTTACGTCTATTATATACGTGCCCTCCTATATTCAATATAAGACATCTACTAACCAATGAGCTAAATTGAATTAGCCATTGCTTATAAATCTATTCTTATGAAATGTGTAAAGACATAATTAGATCATAACACATATTACTAAATGAATAGTAAATTACAAACAACATTGAAGATCTTGGGTATTGTTCCAACAATGCTCTTTTCAGCATCTTTACTTCTTGCCCAAAACACGCAGGTGAAGGGTACTATTGTGGATGGCCAGTCTAATTCACCAATAGCGGGAGCTACTATTAAAGTTTTGGGAACATCTAAAGCCAGCTCATCAGATGCTAGCGGTGTTTTCCAAGTGAACGTTGACGATAAAAATCGTATTTTGAGCATCAGTGTTGTTGGGTATGAAACCAAAACCGTAACACTTGCTCCCAATGAGACTACTTTAACCATAAGTCTAGTGCCTCAGACACAACAACTCGAAAGTGTAGTTGTAACAGCACTTGGGATCAGCCGCGCTCAAAAATCGTTGACCTATTCGACCCAACAACTGAAAGGCGACGAATTGAATCGTGTGAAAAGCACCAATTTGGCCAATAACCTAAATGGTAAAGTAGCAGGTGTCAACATTGCTTCCAGTTCATCCGGACCAGGTGGATCTGCCAAAGTTGTATTAAGGGGAAACAAATCAGCTTCAGGAAATAACCAAGTTTTATATGTTGTTGATGGAGTACCGATCAATAATCAGACATTAGGATCACAACCTGACAATGTATTTGGAGGTCAACGCGATCCTGGAGATCCTATTGCCATGATCAATCCCGAAGATGTGGAGAATATTTCCGTACTAAAGGGAGCATCAGCTGCCGCTTTATATGGTAGTCAAGCAGCCAATGGTGTTATCTTAATCACGACCAAATCTGGAAAAGGTGGCCGCACCACAGTTAACTTCTCCTCCAGTGCACAGATCGAGCAAGCAACCTCGTTACCAGAATTTCAAAATCAATATGGGCAAGGATCCGGAGGCAATGCTAGCACGACAAGTGTAACCAGTTGGGGAGCAAAAAATGATCAAACGAACTTTGATAATGTTAACAAGTTCCTAAGAACGGGTAGCAATTTCACCAACTCATTGACATTATCTGGAGGAAACGAGAAAAATCAAACGTACTTCTCTTACGCCAACACTTTAGCAAAAGGAATTACGCCAAATAATGACATGACCCGTCACAACTTCAATCTAAAAGAAAGCGCCAAGTTTTTTGACGACAAACTAACGGTAGAAGGAAGTGCTAATTATATTACTCAAAAACTAGACAATGCACCGACATCTGGTTTTTACTATAATCCTTTAGTGGGACTTTATTTATTGCCTCGCAGTGTTGACATTTCTCCTTATAAAGAATTTGAGAAATTCAATCCAAGCCGCAATCTTTATGATCAAAACTGGTTTACGCTCTCAGATGACCCAACCACACAACAAAACCCTTGGTGGATCGTCAACAGAAATCAAAATAGTTCAAAAAGAAACCGTCTATTGTTAAACGGTAGTGCCAAATATCAAATCGCACCATGGATCAATGTTCAAGCACGTGGAAGTGTCGATCGTACCAGTGAAGTTTGGGATAGAAAATCATATGCAGGTACACAGTCTATTTTAGCCCGACCTAATGGAGGATATAGTTATACCAATACAACCATTACTCAGCAATATGGAGATTTGATCGCCAACATGAATTTCAATGTCAACGATAAATTTCAAATTGCAGGTGTAGTAGGTACCAGTATCACAGACTGGAAGACAGAAGGTGTCGATTACAACAGTGGTACAGCTGGTCTACAATATCCAAATCAGTTTATCATCCAAAATTCAACTACACCAACTCCAACAGGTCTATTGAACAACAGAAGACAATTACAATCGGTCTTTGCTAGTGCCAATTTATCCTACGATCAGTGGTTATATCTGGATCTAACAGCACGTAACGATTGGTCAAGTACCCTAGCTTTTACAGAATCAAATTCATTCTTCTACCCATCGGTAGGTCTAGGTGTCGTTTTAAATGACAAGTTAAATATGCCCGATTTTGTCAACATGGCCAAAATTAGAGGATCGTATGCTATCGTTGGAAATGATTTACCACCTTATACCACTTTATTGACCAATAACCTCAATGCATACGGGGTCATCAATCTTAATGATATCGCATTTCTCAAAGGTTTGAAGCCAGAAAAAACCCATTCATTGGAAATTGGTACTGAATGGCGTATGTGGAACAACCGCTTAAATGTAGATGTCACTTATTACAAAACAAATACGAAAAATCAGTTCTTCAAAATTGCGGCTAGTCAAGCATCATTGTATGATCAATATGCTATCAATGCTGGTGATATCCAAAATCAAGGAGTTGAAGCATTAGTATCATTAGATGCCATCAAAAATGACAACTTCACGTGGACAACAAGTTTAAACTTTACGTATAACAAAAACAAAATTATCAAGTTAGATGATCGCATTAAAGAATTTGCATTGACCGGAGATGGACGTAATAACTATGCTTCCAAATTTGAAGTTGGCGGTTCTTTCGGAGATATTTATGGACAAGATTTTGCGCGTGACGATCAAGGACGTATTCTAGTATCTGAAGATGGATCTCCACAAAAGAATTCAAACTATACTAAGTTAGGCAACTCAAATCCAATTTGGCAAATGGGATGGAACAATAGCTTCAATTATAAAAACTTCAATTTAAGTTTCTTGATCGACGGCAAATTTGACTACGAAGTCATGTCCATCACGCAAGCGCTTCTTGACGGTTACGGTGTTTCAAAAACAAGTGGCGATGCCCGTGCAAATGGCGGAGTTGCTATTAATGGCATCACAGCTTCAGGTACTACAGTGACCAATGTTGATGCCGAAAAATGGTATACCACTGTCGGTGGAATGGGACCTGTAAGTAGCCAATATATCTACGATGGAACAGTTGTTAGACTACGTGAATTGGTACTAGGATATGATTTTAATATCAATGACAGTTTCTTTAAAAAACTCCGCGTTTCAGCAGTAGGTAGAAATCTATTCTACTTGACTAAGAAAGCACCATTTGATCCAGAAGTAACCATGTCTACCGGTAATACCCTAAGCGGTGTAGATATCTTTATGATGCCACCAACCCGTAACTATGGTCTTACTTTGAATGCAACATTTTAAAAAAACAACGATGAAATACAATTTCAAAAATATAAGTAAGTTGATGTTAGCCTGTGTAGTACTAGGAAGTGCTATGAGCAGCTGTACAAAAAACTTTGAAGAATACAACAAAAACAACACCGGATTAACCGATGAAGATCTCGCTGCCGATGGGAAAGATCTGGTCTTATTCTTCAAAACAGCCCAAATGGCCATTTACAATTTCTCTGGAGGCGGTGATCCAAATTCATACCAACTTCAGCAAAATCTAAATGCAGATGTATTCTCCGGTTACTTTATGTCCCCTACTCCTTTCAATAGTGGTCAAAACAATCTGAATTATGCTATGGTGAATGGTTGGAATGGCGAACCGTTTAAAGTTCTTTATCTAGATGTGATCAAATCTATTGATAAATTACAAAAAAACGGATTGGATAAAACCTATCCAGCTCTTGGGGGAGCAGCAAAAGTAATTAAAGTTGCAGCGGCCAACCGTGTAACCGACATTTATGGCCCCATCCCTTACAGTAAAGTAGGCACATCAGGTGACGTTCCTTATGACAAACAATCCGATCTTTATAACGCCTTCTTTACAGAATTGGACGAAGCTACTACAGCCTTAAAAGCCTTTAGTGCAGAAAGTCCAATGACAGATAAAATCGAAGAAATTGATTTGGTCTACCCAAATATGGATAACCAATCCCGATTCAAAAATTGGTTAAAATTGGCCAATTCTCTTCGCTTAAGACTTGCAATTCGTATTGTAAAAGCAGATCCACAATTAGCAAAAATACAAGCCGAAAAAGCGTTGGACCCTGCAAATGGTGGAGTTATCGAAGCAAATAGTGAAAACTTTAAAATTAAAGTTCCTACAGATGGTACATTTAGCAATCCACTTTGGTTTATTTCAAAAAACTGGGCAGATACACGTATGAATGCTTCCTTACAATCTTACATGACGGGTTACAAAGATCCTCGTATTTCCAAATATATGGAGCCCGTAGCGGTTGATAAACTGACAACAGGATTTGCTGGAAAATACATTGGTATCCGCACAGGTGCCGCAGCTATTGAAAAAGATAAATACCAAGTATTATCTGCTTTAAATACAAATGGGAGTACACCCTCATTTACTGCAACCACTGCACCCATTTTAATGACTGCAGCAGAAGTGTATTTCTTACGTAGCGAAGCAGCCCTAAGAGGTTGGGCAAATGTTGGTGGAACAGCAAAATCTCTTTATGAAAAAGGTGTTGAAACCTCTTTTGCACAGTGGGGTGTAAGTGGTCTAGCCACATATTTACAAGACAATACCAGTAAAGCTGATGCCTACGTTGATCCATTTAACGCCAGCAATAATGCAGACTCACCGACAAGCTTAACCATACAATGGAATGATGCAGCCACTAATGAAGAAAAACTGGAACGCATCATTACCCAAAAGTGGTTGGCTATCTTTCCTGAAGGACAAGAAGCATGGAGTGAATTCCGGAGAACTGGATATCCAAAACTATTCCCTGTTGCGGTTAACAATAGTGCTGGTCTGATCGACACTAAGATTCAGATTCGTCGTTTACCATTCCCGCAAAATGAGTATAACACCAATGCGACTGAAGTACAAAATGCCATTTCATTACTTGGCGGTGCCGATCATGGCGGCACACGTCTCTGGTGGGATGTCAATAAAGGAAATTTTTAATCGAAATTAATATACTATAACAAGAGCGGGGGTGGATCATAAATCATGATCACCCCCATTTTTTATTATTTTAGACCTATACATTTACTTTTATTTCTTCAAGTCAATGACCTAGTTTCATTTATGATCCATCACGGTTAACCATTCCAATTTTAAAAAGCGTATTTTATCAGCCAATTATCAATCAAAACCTCAACATGATGTCGTTAAATCAAGACAAATGACCAAACAATAAGAGTACTTTGCTAAAATTTTAAGTAAATTCCTTAAATTAGCGAATTAGAAGAATGGCTGATTTATCTTTAATAACCCCCATAGAATATCTGAAAGGCGTAGGCCCTCAGAAAGCTGATGTAATTAAGAAAGAATTGCAGATTTTCACTATTGGTGATCTGCTCAGCTACTATCCTTTTCGCTACATTGACCGTACTGTCTTTCATAAAATAAGACAGCTTGATGCCGATATGTACTCTGCTCAGGTATTAGGAAGGCTTATTGGGCTTAAAGAAATTGGAGAGAAAAAAGCCAAAAGATTAGTTGGACAATTCAAAGATGAAACCGGAAGCATCGAGTTAGTGTGGTTTCAGTCCATTACCTGGCTCCAGAAATCGTTAAAAGTAGGTGCGGTATATGTGATGTATGGAAAACCATCCGTCTTTAACGGACAAATATCCATTACACATCCCGAAATGGAGCCATATCAAGCCCAAGCAAAAAACTTAGGGAACATGACGCTACAGCCGGTCTACTCTTCCACTGAAAAACTTAAAAAATTCAATTTAGACAGTAAAGGAATTCAAAAACTACAGCAAACAGCATTAGAAACTGTATTTCGTCAACTTCCCGAGCAAATGCCGGCATATCTATTGGAAAAACATCAATTGATGGATCAAGCCCGGGCAACCGTTGCTATTCATTTTCCACAGAGCCAGGAAGAACTGACTCAAGCAATCAAGCGGATCAAATTTGATGAATTATTCTATATTCAACTCAAATTACTAAAAAACAAACAGCTCAACACTAAAAAATTCAGAGGGCAGATTTTCTCTAAAGTAGGTGACAAGTTTAATACTTTTTTCAAAGAACGTATCCCATTTCCATTAACAAATGCACAAAAACGTGTCGTTAAAGAAATCCGACAAGATACCGTGACTGGAGCGCAAATGAACCGTTTAGTACAGGGAGATGTAGGATCCGGAAAAACGGTGGTTGCACTCTTGACCATGCTCTTAGCTATCGACAACGGTTTTCAAGCCTGCATGATGGCACCAACGGAGATATTAGCGACACAACACTTTACCGGATTGAAAGAATTACTCGGTGAGGACATCTGCAACATCAAATTATTGACTGGCTCAACCACAACCAAACAACGTCGTGTTATCCATGAAGAATTAGAAAATGGAACTTTAGATATTCTCATCGGAACCCACGCCTTAATCGAAGATAAAGTACAATTCAAGAATCTGGGTTTTGTCGTCATCGATGAACAACATCGCTTTGGCGTAGAACAGCGGGCTAAATTGTGGCG
This sequence comes from Sphingobacterium sp. MAE, assembly GCF_056711605.1. Taxonomy (NCBI): domain Bacteria; kingdom Pseudomonadati; phylum Bacteroidota; class Sphingobacteriia; order Sphingobacteriales; family Sphingobacteriaceae; genus Sphingobacterium; species Sphingobacterium sp. MAE. The sequence goes on from NZ_CM160044.1 coordinate 4,664,567, forward strand.
TAAAAATAGTATCCCACCACATATGCTCGTGATGACTGCAACACCAATACCCCGCACGCTGGCCATGACCATGTATGGCGATTTGGATATTTCTGTTATAGACGAACTTCCGGCAGGAAGAAAACCCATCAAGACCGTACATTTTTTCGAAAGCTCCCGACTACGCATGTTTGGCCTCATGCGTGAAGAGATCGCAAAAGGCCGACAAGTTTATGTTGTATTTCCACTGATCAAAGAAAGTGAAAAACTAGATCTATTATACTTAGAGGCAGGATTGGAAAATATACAACGTGAATTTCCACTTCCTGATTATAAAATTAGTATTGTACATGGCAAAATGCCAGTAAAGGACAAAGATTTTGAAATGCAACGTTTTGTAAAACATGAAACTCAGATCATGGTTGCAACCACCGTTATCGAAGTCGGGGTCAATGTGCCCAATGCATCCGTTATGGTGATTGAAAATTCGGAACGTTTTGGTCTCTCACAACTCCACCAATTAAGAGGACGTGTAGGTCGGGGAGCAGAGCAGTCCTTTTGCATACTGATGTCAGGAAATAAGCTTAGTAAAGAAGGAAAATTAAGGTTGAATACCATGGTACGTACCAATGATGGATTTGAAATTGCAGAAGTAGATCTAGAACTTCGGGGCCCAGGCGATATCTCTGGCACGCAACAGTCAGGTGTATTAGAATTAAAGTTAGCAAACCTCGCTACTGACCAACAACTGTTATCCGAAGCACGAAACTCAGTCATAGACATCTTCAAAGAAGATCCCGAAATGATCGAAGAACGGCATGCATTACTCAGACAGTACCTCGCAAAAAAATCGGACGGTATCACTTGGGATAAAATTTCGTAATCATTCGCGCGCTTGCTATTTCTTTCTAAGACAGCCCATAAGCGCTCTTAATAAAATGAAAGGATAAGCTTTCGTGATAAAACAATTAAACTAAAAACGATTATCTTTGTATTATTATTAGGACTTCGTGATATGAAAACTGATCCTTTCATCCCCTATTTGTCAAGCCTTGAGGCTAACATTTCCACAAGTTTAATATACAATACAAAACTATAACAGAAAATAATGGCAAAAATCAAAATATACGATACCGCAGTAAAACCAGAAACCGCAATTCTCGTGAGCGTTATTCCACAGGGAGTAGCTGAAACAAAGGCTCAAGAATACCTAGAGGAACTTGAATTTTTAGTGCAAACAGCAGGCGGCGTCACAAAAGGCATTTTTACACAAAAACTGGCCTATCCAGACCGAGCAACATTTGTGGGCAGTGGAAAATTGGAAGAAATCCAAGCTTTTGTCATCGCCGAAGAAATTGACATGGTGGTGTTTGATGATGAATTGACACCTTCACAACTTCGAAATATCGAGCGTGAGCTCAAAGTCAAAATATTAGATCGTTCCAACCTCATCTTGGATATCTTTGCCAGCCACGCAAAAAGTGCGCAAGCAAAGACACAAGTAGAATTAGCGCAATTGCAATACCTTTTACCAAGATTAACACGTATGTGGACCCACTTAGAGCGTCAACGCGGTGGTATCGGTATGCGTGGCCCGGGTGAAAGTCAGATTGAAACGGATAGAAGGATTATCCTTAACAAAATCAGTGTTTTCAAAGATCGATTAGAAACCATTGACAAACAAAATGAAACCCAACGTAAGAATCGTGGCGACATGATCCGTGTTGCATTAGTGGGTTATACCAACGTTGGGAAATCTACCATCATGAATATGATTTCAAAATCAGATGTATTGATTGAAAATAAGTTATTTGCTACTTTAGATACAACAGTGCGTAAAGTCGTTATCGACAATTTACCGTTCCTATTATCGGACACAGTTGGATTCATTCGCAAACTACCGCATCATTTGGTAGAATGTTTCAAATCCACTTTAGATGAAGTTCGCGAAGCAGATGTTTTGATCCATGTAGTAGATATTTCGCATCCCAATTTTGAGGATCATATCCAAGCAGTAAATGAAACATTAAAAGATATAGGCGCATTGGATAAGCCCGTTATTACCGTCTTTAACAAAATAGATGCATTTGTTCCCACAGTTGAAGAAGGAGAAGACGGCGAACGTACTGTTACATTAGAAGATTTTGAAAACAGTTGGATGGCAAAAAATGCTGATCCTGCTATTTTTATTTCCGCAACAAACAAAACACATTTGGAAGAGTTCAAACAGAAGCTTTACGAAATCATTGTAGATATGCACAATGCGCGGTATCCTTACAATAATCTGCTTTACTAATTTAAATTTTTATATCTAAAATACGCTTGGATAACATCGCATTGAAGACAATAACCAAGTGTATTTTAATTCTTTACAAAAGTATAAATGGCATAAAGCCATATCAATATGCAAAATAAGAAAGTAACATTTATCGACTGGGGCTTAGTAGACTATCAAGAAGCTTGGGATAGACAAGAAGAGATTTTTAAGAAAACCTTAGCAATAAAGCATGATAATCGTGTTAACAACACCGAATTGTCAACGGAAAACTTTTTAATTTTTAACGAGCATCCCCATGTTTACACCTTAGGGAAATCGGGTAAACCAGAACATTTATTACTCGATCAAAAAGCATTAGAAGAAAAAGAAGCTCGCTATTACAAAATTAATCGCGGAGGAGATATTACCTATCATGGTCCTGGACAGATCGTAGGATATCCCATACTCGACTTAGATAATTTCTTTACAGATATCCATTTATATCTGCGCACATTAGAAGAAGCTATTATCCTGACTTTGCAAGACTACGGTATTCAAGCAGGAAGATATCCGAGTTTCACAGGTGTATGGATAGATGCTGATAACGAAAAAGCACGTAAAATATGTGCAATGGGTGTCAGAGCAAGCCGATGGGTCACTATGCATGGATTTGCATTTAATGTAAATGCAGATTTAAGCTATTTTGGAAATATCGTACCTTGTGGTATTGATGACAAAGATGTCACTTCTATGGAAAGAGAGTTGGGCTATAAACCCAATATAAATGAAGTAAAAGACAAATTAAAAAGACATATTGCCAATCTATTCGCTATGGAACTGGTTTAAAAAATAAAGGACTTACAAACTGTAGGCCCTTTATTTTCAATATTTACCTAACCTTTTTAATGATCCAACATGTTCAACATCTAACCTTCCTAACAATAAAACATACATTCATATCGAACAGCTTTTCCATTTTCAAAAGTAATGATAAAGAGGCCGGCGTCGCCATTTGGGATATGATAGACATGCGGAGTATCTATCCACGTGACGGTCAATAAGTGTCCGAATTTTTCAACAAATTCCCGTTCATCATAGTTAGCATCCACACGTTCCTGACCAATCCGTAATACTACACCTTCCAGGAAGGAGGTTTGATAGACAGACCCGACTAACTTACCCTTGTTATTTTCTTCAAATGCGACAATAGATGATGGAGATTGATAATAATATTTCGGTTCCCATCCACATTCGGGCATATTAGGAATCTCTTCCACCCTTTTCATACCCAATTGTTTCATCTGATTATCCGTTATCTTTCCATCATAAAGAAGCATTCCCTTCCAATCGAAGTGCATACGAAGTTCCTCTACTTGACTCATGATAGCATCAAATGTTGGTCTATTTTGAAACCTTTCCGCGACAAGCAATTCAAAATCTATATCTATTTTTGGATCTTTTACACCAGCATTTTCAAATGATTGTTTCCAAAAAGTCAGAGCCTCTTTTAATTTTTTATCATCAGTCCAAGCGATTTCCCGCAGCCTTCCTGCCAATACCATTTCTTGCTTTTGGTCTTTACCTCTTACCTCAAAATAATCCTTCAACACTTTAGCGTAAGTTAATTCAGTACCTAAAAATTTAGCCTGAATGAATTCAGGTTTTTCATGAAAATGATCACCAATATATACCCAACCGTCCGAATAAAGCGGAATGTAATCCACACAAATCAATTCATTCAATCTGGCTCTTCTAACAGCTATACTAGCCACATTTGGAGCTTTTCGCACCCGTAATTCAGATACCTGAACAAAAAAATGAGGACATTGACTTCCTTGACTACCTCGATAAAAATATTGAGCAGGTTCACCCTCCGATCTCTTCCCAGACATCGCCTTTTGAAGTGGTTGCTTTTTGATAAAACCAATATCTCCATTACTCACTTTCACCTTATATTGTGTCTGATTAGAATCCAAAACGTAAATCGGCGCTTCCGTAGAAAAAATACCCAATAAATCTCTTTCATTATCTTCAGCACGATAAAGATGCCCCCATTCTGATGTATAGACAGGACGATCACCGGCCGATTGAGCAAAAGTATCCAGAGTAATAAAACAAATTAATACAGTAAACAAAAAATATAGTCTTTGCAACATAAACGCAGTATTAGTAGATATTAAAAGATTTCAAGAAGGACCGTACTTTATAAACAGAATACCTTCATTCAACAAAATTAAGCTAAAATCTCAGCAATAAACTTCCTTTAATCCGTTATTTTTTTAAATTATTATGATTGAATATAATGGTAGATAAGTTTGTAAGTGCAATAGCTATGTTTAAGTATGCTAAAACGAAAAGGATAAAATAATATCCAAAATCATTTTTTCTCTAAAAAACTTATTTGTTTTTCAAGAGCAAGAATTGTTTTCTCTTGACTACGTATTGTCTGCTCTAGCGCATTGATCACTTTATTCAAAGAATCGACCATCAGACTATCTTTATCTTGCGAAGCAACGGTCTGTTGATAAGGGATTGCATGATCTCTCATATTACCAAAATCATTCTTATACATTTCCCCAATCCCCATCAAGAGCCATACAGGGCTTATATCGACATACTTATTTAAAATAATGACCATCGTATCTGAACTTAGTGCGGAATATTTTTGCACACCTTTAAAGTTAGCATATGAAAGCCCTAATTCTTCAAAGAAAACTGCTTTATTGATCCCTTTACTTTCCGCGATTAACAGGACACGTTCTTTAATACCAGACATTATTTTTAATTTAATTTGTAAAAGATATTATAATATCCTATTTTTAACAAACAACTATAATATAATAGCTTCTACCAGAAGCATAACTTAACTAATGATTATGAAAAATACACAAAAGAAACTAAAAGCGAAAAATTTTCGCTACTTAACTAAGGAGATTATCGATAATCCGATGCTCTACATCCATGATTTTTTCCGCAACCAAACCGATCTCATTAACTGGCAAAATGATATCCATCTCTTTGTTATAAGTGGGGCCTATCCTGCAATGTCCACTGGAGGTCATCCCGAAAATGGTTACAATTGTAATCAAATGATCAAACAGATTGAAGTTGCCTATGTCATTTTCAAACAATGTGGCCTCACGAAACACCAGAATCCTTTAAAATTATTCGCGACAAGAAACGATTACTTCAACTACTCGTATGGACCTAAATTCACCTGTAATGACAAAAAAAATCCCTACGATTTGATTTGTAAGTTTTTCTCTTATCATTCATTAAGAAAATGGTATAAGATCATGGATGAATTAATGGAACAACTAACTTTGAAGAGATCTCTAGACAATGCACAATTTGGAGATAAGATTATTGCTATTCGCGAGTTTCTCATCTGTTTGGCGCATGCATTATATTACATATACGAAAATGACGGTATTACCTTACCTCTACCTGCATATGCGCATATAAAATCTACCATAGCGCAACAATAATAGAACGCGTATGCGATAAGAAAACCCGCAATAATAAGGCGTCTGAATACCATGTTACATTTAATCTCAGTATCTACTGATACACCATAGTAAAACGGGACAACACACCTCAAAAATGTAGCAAATGAACTCACCAACTACTTGATATAGCCTTTCAGACTCCCTATTAGATTTTCCTCCCTTAAAAATCGACAAATAGAATACACGCCCTTTAAAAAATACGACTCCCATCAAAAACTTATTATACCCAATCCACCTCATCATCAAAATCAGGAATTCAGCAGGTTTCACATCAGAAAATTCTATTCTTCGTAATGATAAAGCTGACCATCGCGAATTACTAACGCATCAAATATTTCAGCAGTCATAAGTTTACTATCGGAAGACAGAGCCTCCTCTTTACTATGCACCCATTGCAACCAAATACAAGCTGTTGCCGAACACGACTACATTTGCACTATTTTTTAAAGCAAAATAAACAGAGTGCGAATTGATATTATCAACTTCTGTTATCACCACAGTATGTGATAGGTATCACTTCAAAAAGTATGATGGTATATAGTGACTTTTTTACAAAAGAATCAATTGATGAGAATGGGCGATGAAATTTATTATGTCAATGCTAACAAAGATGATTATTATAGTAAAAGACTATTTCCTCAATTGAAGTGCTCAAAAGTAAAAGTGGGACAAAATGTTTAGATCAAAGTGCAAAGTATCCCTACCAGGAGTATGCTTACTTAAGAGTAAAAATAAATTACATATCCGCAATATCGCTCATAAACCGGTTCATCTTTTCAAAGGCTATTCTAAAAAGAAATAAACAAGACTCTGATATTAAGTTGAAATCAGGCATCTTGACTGATGCTTATATTATAACAGAAAATCTATCTATAAAAGAAGTTGGTTGAATCTTACTAAATACTTAAGATTCTAATAAGCTCAATCGTTACAATTTTCACAATTCACTCTTCTTGGACCGGATCATTGAATGGACCAAGGAAAACTTATTATGTAATAAATGGCTTAAAAAGCGGAACTGAATATGAAATAAAAAGTGCTATCCCGTGCGCGCAGACTTTGCTTACATATCCAACAATTTTTACGGCTTCAACCATGTATGAGTAAATAGTCAATTTGAATATTCCAGACAATAAATGATCAAATTAGTTTTCCGTTAAAACAGAAAACCTCAAAACTGAAGTTCGAGGTTTTCTTGATTAATCTATCAATTCTTGAAGTCTTAACAAAAGACAATTAAAATCGAGTCCTAGCACTATATTGAAAAATATAATTAAATCACTCTATAAATTATTTTGCATTTGGATTTTTAGTTGCTTTCAAATGAAGTTCATAAATATACTTACCAGGTCTATTAATTTTCGTATTGAAACGAATATTTAATTTCACTGGTACCTCCTTCGTCAAATAATTTAGACCAAATGGTGGATTCCAATTTTTAGAATCAGCGTAGTCTACAGATTTTATCCATTGTGAGTATATTCTATAATAACAGTTAAGGCCATTTGATTGAGTATCCCAGTAAATATCTGGAAATCTTGTCTGAGCATAATCATATAAAACAGCAGTATCAGTAACAGTTGTTTTATATGCAAATGTTGACAATGTTTTAAGAAAATCATTACCAGAAGGTCTTCTCTCTAATGCTTTACCTGGAAACACTGCTCCATTTTTGTCAATAACTTTAAGTACAATTTGATTTGGTCCATCTGCAACCCGTGTTATTTTTAACGTTGTATTTGTGGTTTGACCTTTAGTTTGATCAATCCATTGGTCATCATATGGATAACGAATACTTGTTTCACTATTTGCTTCAACAGCGATAAAGTAAGGTGCATTCTCATACGTATATTCCTTAACAGGAGAAAGTCGAACAGTCGTTATTCCTTTATAATCTTTAGTTCCCTTGGGATTTTCAACACGTAAATCAACTTCATAATCGCCTGCAGCTATATTTTCAGTCGCCTGAGTAAACATAAATTGCCCACTTTTTTCCAAAACCGTAAAAGGTAATCTTTTTTCAATAGCTCTTTTATTGTTTATTAATTCTAAAGTGGTATCTGTTTTAGGATCATATTTTTCTTTCCAAACCATAACATCATACTCTTTAAAAAAAGCTTCTTCCCGCTTTCCGGTCTCTTTATTTCTAATATCCAATAAAGTGATTTTAAATGGAGGAGTGGAGGCATCAGGAATAATTCCTGTAGCTATATAAAATGTGCCCTGATCAACCGTAATAGGATTAGATCCATAACGAATATTATCACTCAAATAACCGACTTCTATTTTCTTACACCCTGTGTAAAAAAGAGAGAAAACCGCAGTGGCTATAATAATTTTTTTATAATTAATTTTCATTTTGATTCAATTTAAAATTATCTCCTAAAAGCCCAAATATGTGTGTTATTCAGAACATGTATAACTCCTGTATTAGTTAAAAGTCCTGTTGTCTGGCACAAGACCCTGATATCATTTAACTTTGTATTACCTGAGGGATCATTCAATGAACCATTTTTCATAATATCACGTTCACCAATAATCTTAGTCAAATAAATAAATTTTGGTCCTTGCGAAATAATACCATCTACCAAGTAATCATTACTTGTTGATTGTTCTAAAGTTGCTAATAATTTAGTAGATGATTCCTCCGTCTGATAAATAGTCCCTTTCTCTGTCAGATCATTACGCGTAATTCTATCCGAGAAAAAATAGAGACTCATCGAATCCTGTAACATCTTAGGCGTATAGTATTTAAATAACGAATCAATATTAAAATTCAATTTTTCATTCTGTTTACGAATTTCTTGCTGTTTAGACAACAGAAAATTGCGAATTGAATAATTTGTAGGGACAAAAAATGTTTTAGCCGCATTGACTTTATCTTTAAGTCCAGCTTTATCAATAATCATCAAAGTCGTATCGAATAAATGTTGGGGGTGTGATTTTAAAAAATCATAAGTAGTCATATTTACATATTCAGTGCTTAATCCTCCATCGATTACGTCATCTTTTTTACAACTTGTAAAAAAGACAATAAATGTTGCTGTTAAAAATAATATGTTTTTCATAGTTTTCTTCATTAATATCTGCCCATCCAATATGGGTTCTGGGAAATTAAACGGTTAGTATTTAAGATCGAATTGTGAATAGGAAATAAATAACCTTTTTGAGCTAATCTTCCGGCATCCATACTCCATGAAGTCAGCTGAACAAATAAATTATTATTTCCTGATTTCCATGTGTTTCTCACAATATCAAAATACGCATGTCCTTCTCCAATTAATTCTCTTTGTCTTTCTTTTAATATATCACGTTTAAGGTTTGCTCCACCACTATTTAACATCGTTTTTGCACCTGCTCTTGTTCGTATGCTATTTACAGCTGTCAACGCATCTCCATCACGATTTAAAGCGTTTAGTGCTTCAGCCTTTAATAAAATCATATCAGCCAAACGGAATATCACATAATTACTTTCTAGTCGAGGGTCCGAATTGGTGGCAGCATTTTTATAAACAATATCTGAATACTTCATTAAAGAATTGTTTTCAGTATTCGTCATATTACGAAAGAATTCTAATTTACGCGAATCTTCAACTGAGTTATCTCCGTAAATTTCATCAAGTTTTGAATTTGTAATAAAATAATTTGGTACATTAAACGGCATGTTGACATAAATTTGATTCGAAACAGTTATGAATCCTACTGCAGCAGAAAATATGTTTACATTACCATCATATTGTGATGATTCATTTTCACTATCTTTAGTTGTAAATACAAAAATATTCTCTTTTGCATTTGCATCTTTGAAAACATTACGAATACTTCCTTTTGGTTGCAATGAAAAGATTTCCTTTTTTGAAATTATTGAATCTGTATAAAGAATAGTTTTAGCATAGTCATTTTGCCAAGCAGTTGTATGGGCTAATAAAGCTAATGCAGCCGCTTTATTAGCACGACGTCTACCGTTGCCTTCAACACCCTCCCAAGTTAATAATGATGATGCTTTTTGTGCATCTTCGACAATTAATTTAAGAATTTCATCTGTAGGAGTTCTTCCTTTCAAAATAGCCTGATTAGCCGTTTCAGTTGGCGTAGTTTGCAATGGAAGATCGCCCCAGACACGAGACATATAAAAATAAGCCAGCGCCCGCATGAAATATGCCTCCCCCAAAAGATAGTTCTTATTTCCCGATGAAAATTTATTATCATCAAGTTCTGGTACCCGCTTAATAATCAGATTGGTTAAATCTACCACTCGATACCAGTTTGTCCAATTATGAACCCCTGTTTCACGATATGGAAGTGCAAAATTACCAGATGTATATACTCCTGAATGATTTGTTCCTTCAAGCGTCGTTAATATTCCTATTGGTGCATCTCCCCAAATAAAAAAACATTGATTTGTAGTCATTGCCTTACGGAATAAACCATATGTCCCTAAAACGGCACCATTGATATCTTTTTCATTTTGCCAATACGTATCTGAATACGTATCGTTTATCAATTTATTTTCCAAGTCTTTATTACATGAACTCGTTCCAAATAAACCAATTAAAATCAAGGCCGCTACCACAATTTTTATATATTGTTTAAACTGTATTTTCATAATAGTATCTATTAAAATTCGAATTGTACACCCAATGTATATTTTGATGGTAGTGGATAACCATCTCCATAGTCAAATCCTCTCCCATCAACACGTTCAGCATCAATCCCTGAAAATTTTTGAAACATATGTACATTGTCCATAGTACCATAAATACGGAATGAATTTATACCTGCACGGTTCATCCAAGCATGTTTTGTTTTATCAAAACGGTACGCTAGGTTGATATTTTTGATTCTAATGTACCAACCTGGTTCCATGAACATCGATTGACCAGCTCTCCAGGCATATAATCCCATATATGGATTCGCGGCAGGATAACGACTTATGTCACCTTCTTGTTGCCAAAAATCATAATTATCTAAATTACCAATTGACGCTTTTGAAAGATCTTTAGGATTACCATAGAAGAACCCATTAGACATACGCTGCGCAAAAGTACTATTGATAATATCTCTTCCAAAAGTAAACGTTGTCAGAATTTGCAATGAGAAATCCTTATAACTAAAATAATTGGTAAAACCACCTGTTACTTTAGGGTTTGGATCACCAAAAAAAGTCATATCATTTTCACCTATTGCATCCGATATTTTATAATCACCATTTACATCGACCCAATTTGGATATCCCGGCTGTAATGTTCCCCATTTTGAAGCGCCCACAGCACCCGTATATGGATTTACAATAATATCATTGGAAGTACTAATTGCACCATTTACTAAATAACCATAAAACATATTTAATGGTTTCCCAACAACATAAACTGCTTGATCATAATACAGGTCACGATTTCCATCTGGAAGAGCTGTTACTATATTTTTATTGAATGAAAAATTAATAGATGGTGTCCATTGTAAAGCTTTTTCCCTACCAAATACTTTTCCCATTAGGTTAATTTCAAGACCTGAATTACGCACACCGGCTGCATTTGTAAATGTACTCAGATATCCAGTATATTCTGGAATCCATACACTTAACATTTGTCCAGTCGTAGTTCTCACATAAGCATCTACATTGACCGTCAGTCTTCCATTGAAAAGCAATGCATCTACACCAGCATTCCAAGTCTCCGTTCTTTGCCAAGTGATATCATCATTTGTTATACCGGCATAGTTTGGTATAACTGCGGTACCACCACCATATGTACTACCATAATTTCCTGGGTAATTCCCATTACCAGCGATATAAGCATTATAACGATCATTATCACCGATACTACTTTCATCACCTGTTCTACCCCAACTTCCACGTAGTTTCAGTTCTTTAACCCATTCCGACTGCGATAAGAAATCTTCTTCTGTTAAAATCCATCCTGCTCCTAACGATGGAAAATATCCCCACTTATTATTCTTTCCGAAACGTGAAGAAGCATCTCCACGATAAACTGCATCAAAAAGGTATTTGCCCTTATAATCGTAGTGAGCAGCTCCTAGAAAGGATAACTTTGCATATGTAGATTGATCGGAATAGCCACTTAAATTTTGAGATGCAATACCTTTAATAACCTGAATGTTATCATTTGGAATATCTCTGCCTAGCAAATATAAGCCCTCATTTTTACGAGTCTCATATTCTTGCACAAAAGTTGCAGTAATATTATGTTTATCATTTAAAGTCTTAGTCCACAATATATTATTGGTCAATAAGTATTTTCGATATTGTGTATAAGTCGATTTTGCGTATGCTAAACCATCTGTATTAATAATGGAAGGAGAAGCAAAGTCATTTTTAGCTGTTGAATAATTAATAATACTTCTTGTACTGATACGAAAGTCTTTTAAGAAAGTATAACGTAATTCTCCAACTCCACTTAGATCAACGTTCACATTATCATTCCGCTGATAATCATATGGATTAATGATACTATTTACATCATCATCGCTCATACCTAGCAATGAAGTTGGCATACTGATTGGATTAATCCCGAATACACTTCTATATCTACCTTGTTTTAAGAAATCAGTGGTCCCCTTTCCTTCTAATCTTTTGCCTGTAGAAGCTTTAAAATTAGTTAGGAACTCAAGATTCTGAGTAATATTAAAATTTACATTACTGGTAAAAGAATACCGTTTATAACCTGTACTTTTAACTATTCCTTTCTCGTTGTACATACCTCCACTGATACGATAATTTACATTTTCAGTAGCACCGGATACAGCTAAATCATAATTCTGAACGTAGCCTGATTGATAAAATAGATCTTGGTAATCATTATTATTATTAAATGCAGGATTTAAACTATCGGTAAGTAATTGAGGAATATTTTGCTCTTGTGCATCATTAGCATATTTATAAATTAATTCCATCTTTTTTCTACGCTCTGCGGCACCGATCAATGTTTCCACCTTTCCTGGTTTCGTCACATAACCTTGGTAGGTATTTAAACTCAATTTAGGCTTTCCAAGCACCCCTCTTTTCGTCTTAATAATGATAACCCCATTATTTGCTCGAGCGCCATATAATGCTGCCGCAGATGCATCTTTTAATACATCGACAGATTCAATATCATTTGGATTTAAACTCGCTAAATAATTTGTTCCAGTAACATTAAAGTTTTTAATCTCATCATCTGATACTGGTATACCATCGAGTACATATAAAGGATTACTACTTAAATTATCTGCATCAAAGTCACCGCTTGATCTTGGAATATTTGTGTTTCCACGAATTACCAAAGAAGTCTTAACACCTGGCTGTCCTGTAAAATTCTGGACATTGACTCCTGGCAATTTACCTTGTAAAAGAACATCAATACTAGCTGCTGGCAAGTTTTCAATTTCTTTACTCGTAATACTCGAAATAGATCCTGTTGTTTTTCGTCGGCTAATTGTAGTATAACCTGTCACAATAGCTTCGCTCAGATCATTAGTAGATTCTTCAAGATTAATGGTGACATGCGCATCTTTATTCACTGGTATTTCTTGTTTTTTATACCCAACACCACTAATAATTAAGGCAGTAGGAATACCTTTAACTTTAATAGTAAAGTTTCCATCACCTCCACTTGAAGCTTGATTTTTGGTACCTCGTTCGGATATTGTTATCCCAGGTAATGTTCTTCCTTTTTCGTCTTTTATTGTTCCAGTAATATTAGTTACCTGTGCAAACAATAAATTACACGACATCAAAAAGAAGAGAAAAATTGGTAAAATTTTCTTCATAACAATTGATTTGGTTAGTAAATTTTAGGTTAATTTACAGCAATTGAAATGGTAACTCAAATTTTACATTAGCTTAATTTTCATCTTAAACAAAAGAATTAACTTAATTGCATCGCAAACGATTGTTCTATTTTTACGCACACGATTGCACAAAATGTGTGTGTTTTTTTCCTATTACAAGGATAATTACATAATAATGATTTCTAAGTGAGTTTACGTTAAATTCCACTTTACAGAGCCGTAGGCATATATTTCACTATAAAAAGAACACACTTACCTACATGAAATTCAGATTTTAATAACAAATGAAACTAATTAATAGAATCAAAAAAATACTGTTTTTTAAACTATTAAAATCAAGACAGAGATATTGCGTTAGATAAATTTTGAAGGACTGCTATTGTATGTTGAATAGGGGATAAAATACTTAATATAGTTTCGAAGTATGACACGATCAATCATCAACCTTTTATTAACCGCACATACTTGATCTCATATCATGTTGAAGGGTATTCAAATTGATTACATCAAAAACTTCGGTTTCCTCATAGCGAGTTGCCACTGAAAGTAAAATATCTTCACAGTGCGATCTAAAAGTTTCGTGAACAAGTTCTACGCTGTTATTTTCGCCAGAAAGATGGGTTAACATCAAGTGCTTTAATCTGGATGTACGATGTGTGTTAAACAAATCTAGAGCGACAGTATTGGAAAGGTGACCCCAACCACTACTAATTCTATTTTTTAAAAAGTAAGAGTAACGACCATTTTTCAGCATCTCTTCGTCAAAATTAGATTCTAATAACAGCACATCAACATGCTTAATCACATGTTCAACATTTTTGCAAGGGCGTCCGATATCGGTTAAAATTCCAATATTATGCGCTCCGTCTGAAACCAAAAAACTGCATGGCTCTTTAGCATCATGGTACTTTGGAATACCATAAATTTTCATGTCACCAATTTCTGTCACCGCATCTGGTGCGATGATATGAACCAAATGTGATGGAAGATTCAAGCGTGTACCTTCATAACTTCCATTTGTAATATATACAGGTATATTATACTTTTTGACAAAGACAGATAAACCACGAATATGATCGCTGTGCTCATGTGTGATGAATACGGCTTTAATTTGTGTAGGCAATATGCCCAAGTTATACATACGCAGATGTATGTGCTTACTGTTTATGCCAGCATCAATTAAAATAGCCGTATCCCCTTTAGCGACATAATAACAATTTCCATTACTGCCAGAGGCAATAGCACAATATTTCATATATATTACTATTTATTCTTTAAAGATCGTGGCTCATATTCACCCTGTATTTCTGCCAACCGAGTAGCTGATTATGGCGCGATAACAATCTGAAAAATTAACATTCGGGTAAACTTAGTGGTATTTGTACAGCCAATCCACCATCTGCTGTTTCTTTATATTTAACATTCATATCTAAAGCCGTTTCCCACATGGTCTTTACGACCGCATCCAAACTTACTTTAGCTTTATCAGGATTGGACTGTAAAGCCAATTGTGCAGCTGTAATGGCTTTGATCGCTCCCATTGTATTACGCTCAATACAAGGAATCTGAACCAATCCACCGATCGGATCGCACGTCAAACCTAAATGATGTTCCATCGCTATTTCTGCTGCCATTAGCACCTGTCTTTGAGACCCTCCAAGACACTCTGTTAATGCACCTGCAGCCATTGCTGATGAGACTCCAATCTCTGCCTGGCAACCACCCATAGCAGCGGAAATCGTAGCTCCTTTTTTAAAGATTGACCCAATCTCTGATGCTGTTAATATAAACTGAATGATTTTATCCTCAGAACCACCATGATGAAAGGTGATATAATATTGTAATACTGCAGGAATAACACCTGAAGCACCATTCGTTGGTGCGGTCACAACTCGACCAAAAGAAGCATTTTCCTCATTAACAGCCAAAGCAAAACAACTTACCCAATCCAAGATATACTGAAAATTTTCTCCACCGGCTTTTATAGCAGCGATCCAACTGTCATAATCATGATAAGTACGATCCTTAAGCAATCGATGATTTAGCTTTGCAGCTCTCCTTTCAACATTTAACCCCCCAGGAAGAGTACCAGAGGTATGACAGCCTCGATATATACACTCATAGATTGTTTTATATATATTTAAAACACCAGCACGCGTTTCTGCTTCTTCACGCCAAGCATGTTCGTTTTCTAAAACGAGTTCAGATATTTTCAATCCAGTCTTCCGGCACCAGTGCAATAAGTCCTGCGCGGTTTCAACTGGAAAAGGTAAATCAACCTCTGTAGAAGTGTTACTTGTTTCATTTTCCTGTACCACAAATCCACCGCCAATCGAATAATAGGTCTCACTAAGTGCTTTACCATCTTTTAAAAAAGCCTGAAAAGTAACTGCATTAGGATGATAGGGTAAACTTTCGCTATAAAGAAAAAGTAAGTCTTCCTGATAGGAGAAAGAGATTGGATGGGTACCTGCCAATCTCAATTCATGTACAGATTTGATATGTTCTACTTTTGGAGTTACTTGATTGACATCAAAAGTAACGGGATCATCTCCACTTAATCCCAAAAGGACTGCAATATCTGTTCCGTGTCCTGTCCCTGTTTTCGCTAAAGAACCATAGAGTAAAATTTTGACAGACTCCACCATATCGAGCACAGCTTTATCATGCAATACTTTCGTAAATTGCTGTGCAGCTCGCCATGGGCCTAAGGTATGCGAACTGGAAGGTCCTATACCAATTTTAAACATATCAAAAACGGAAATTTGTTCTTTGCTCATTCTATAGTTATAAAGCGCTATCAAAATCATGTTTTTAGGACAGTCCAAAAACATTGCAATTTACAGAATATAAAACAACAACAAAGTTCTTACAAAGATTTAATACTTTATCAATAAAGCTTAATTATCTTTGTTAACTTATCATTAAACAAATGAGATTTAAACACGTTCTGCACTTACTTGGAGTATTTTTTCTAATCGCACTAACAGCACAACTTTTATGCGCCCAACCTAGCCCCAAACGAGAAGTTCGTGGTGTTTGGATTGCCACTGTCGGAAATATTGATTGGCCCACACTGGCCACAGGCACCAATGTTGAAAAACAAAAGCAAGAACTTATTCATATTTTGGATGAGCACAAAAAATCAGGTATGAATACCATTCTTTTTCAGATACGACCATCGGCAGATGCTTTTTACGGTCGTGGAAGAGAGGGATGGAGTCGTTATTTAACAGGTAAACAAGGAAAAGCTCCCGATCCATTCTATGATCCTTTGGATTTCATTATCGACGAGTGTCACAAAAGAGGAATGGAATTACATGCATGGATTAATCCTTATCGTGCATCTACAACACTCAATCCCAATCATTTTTCTGAAGATCATATTACCAAAAAGAAACCTGAATGGTTTTTTACTTATGCAGGCAAAAAACTATTCAATCCAGGTATTCCTGAGGTTCGTGAATATATAATTGGTGTCATCATGGACGTGGTCAATAATTATGACATTGATGGAATACACTTTGATGATTATTTCTACCCCTATCCTGATAGTCGTAACACTCCGATACCTGATCGCATCACATTCGGGCAATATGCCAACAATTTTTCGAATATCGATGATTGGAGAAGAAACAATGTAGATATACTCATACGTGATCTAGGAATTGCGATTAAGGCCAAGAAGCCCTACATCAAATATGGCGTTAGTCCATTTGGTATTTGGGACAATAAAGATGCAAATAAAGATGGTTCTAATACCCATGGTCTAAGCGGTTACCGAACTCTTTTTGCCGATGGTGTAAAGTGGATCAAAGAGGGATGGATCGATTATATCAATCCTCAGATTTATTTTCCATTTCAAAACCGCGCTGCAGCCTATGAAATATTAGTAGCATGGTGGCAAAATCATACTTATGGCCGTCATTTTTATATCGGACATGGAGCGTACCGGGTAAATGAAAAAAAACCAGGATGGACCGACCGGAGCCAAATTCCGCGGCAAATTCGTTATCTACGCGAACAGCCAAATGTCCAAGGTAGTATTTTCTTTAGTTCCAAATCATTAACCGATAATCTTGCTGGATTACAAGATTCGCTTCAACGTAATTTGTATCACGCATCTTCTTTACCACCAACTATGCCATGGATCGATAGCATTCCACCGCATGCTCCTTTTGGATTACAACTAAAACCATCAGATAATAAAAGAATGAATAATCTCGTATGGCAAAAACCTGATCGTGCTGCAGATGGTGAGTCAGCTTATGGTTATGTGGTATATCGTTTCAAGGAGGGGGAAAAACTAGACTTAAACAATAGCAGCAAGATCATCCACATTACTTATCATGAAGATGATCTGCAGTATACCGATATTGATATCAATCCAAAAGAGCAGTATTATTATTTTGTGACAGCACTCGACCGTATGAAAAACGAAAGCGAACCTTCCAATATCAGAAGTACGGAAAAATTATCGAAGTATAGTTCTGTTTACACGATGAAGTAAAGTAAAAAAAATAGGAAAATAGTGTGAAACTTATAATTATAAACGTTGTAGTACACGATCAAATCATTTTAATTAAAAAAAAGGAAAACCAAAATTTATAGCGTTGGTTTTCCTTTTTTTATTTCAATCGACGCTTCTAAAAATTAAGTAGTCATTGGGGCAATCGTTAATTTGACACGCCTGTTTACCGTTATTTCAATAAAGCATTTCGGTATTCATCCGTGATAGCGGGCAATTGAATCTCTTGTCCTTCCTTTTTAAGGGAATCTGCAAAAGCATTTGTACTGGATATGGCCTTCAAATATGCAGAAACAACAGCATCTGAAACTTCAATTTCTTTTCCATCTTTAATATCTGCAACATATTGATTATCGACTAATTTAACTTTACCAAAAAAACGATAGGCCGCAGCTTTCAATAGACTTAAATCATCTTTAGATAACTCTTCAATACGTGCTCCTACAGGCAGTTGAACATCAATAAAGGTATCGCCCTTTGCCAAACTATCGATTGGCTTTTCCAAAGGAATGGCGGATAAAGCCGCTAGATTAAGAATCGGTACTCCCGCTTCTTGTTTGTTCTGGCAACTGGTCACTAAAACCGTTGCCCATATCAGGTAAAAAAAAATACGCATTTACAATAGTAAAAATAAAAGGGCTTTTTGACGAATCGAAAAGCTTTAAATAGTATCCTTACACTGCTATTACTTTAGCAATTCTGCCAATTTAGCTTGTAGTTCTTCTCCACGAAGATTTGAAGCAATAATTTTACCAGTCGGATCAATTAAAAAGTTTTGTGGAATACCACGTACTTCATATAATCCTACTGGTGCTGATTTCCAACCTTGCAAATCTGATACATGTGGCCATTGTCCCAACTGATCGTCAGCGATTGCTTTCATCCAAGCATCCTTTTTACCCGGGTTGTCCAATGAGACACCAAATACAGTAAAGTTTTTGTCTTTAAATTTGTTAAATGCAGCTACTACATTGGGGTTTTCATGACGACATGGTCCACACCAACTTGCCCAAAAATCTAATAACACATACTTACCTCTTAAAGAAGACAATGCGATTTCATTTCCGGCAGTATCTGGCAGTGAAAAATCGGGTGCCATTGAACCGATAGCAACTGCCTTCAATTTCTCAATTCTAGCCGCTAATTCTTTACCCTTTTTACTATTTTTCAGATCAGCAGAAAGTGCTTGATAACTTGGAATAATTAACGAATTGACATTTTCACTATCTAACTTATCAGAAAGTAGATCCAATGTAATAAAACTTGATTTATTATCCTGAATAAATTGTTCGTCCGCTACTTCTTGTTTCTCATTGATCTCACCTGCTTCTTTCTGTAAACCTGCTATAAAAGTTTGATCATTACGTTGCTCATCCGTAGCTTCAGCATAGCGTTTATTTAAACCCTGAAATGCATCTGTATAAGACTTGGTTGCTGCTTGATATTTTGCAAAATCAGTATTAATAGCATTACCTGAAATAATAGCATTTTTCATTTCGCCATCAGTGTCTACCTTAATGACACCACTTGACAAATAAACTTGTGTTAGATCAGGGTTTTGAATTTCTTTGATGGATGTGCCATCGGCAGAAAGTATTACATAAGCTTTTACTGGTCCAGCAACTGAACCATTAAACTTAAACTGTCCTCCAGTTATAGTCGTAGAATCAATTTTACGTGCATTATTTTCAACATATTGCATAAAAACTTTTGCTTTATCCGAAGCACCTTTTACCTTACCTGTTAAGGTGAAGTTTTCTTGTGCAAAAATTAAAGCTGGGATACAACTTAATCCCAATAATATTCCTTTTTTCATCAGTATATAATTTGTTTTTGATCTATTATGAAGCTATTATGAGCAAAATTCATCCGTGTTTGATCACACTTGCTCATGATGGCTTCGTTATCTTAAAAATTTATTTATCCTTTGCTATTCTCTAATTGTTATCTGTTACCATCTGCCGCTGGCACCGCCTCCGCCAAAGCCGCCACCACCAAAACCGCCGAAGCCACCTCCATCACCACCGCCGCCGAAGCCGCCGCCGCCAGATCCACCTCGACCTAGACTATTAAGTAAAGTCCACCAAAACAAATCAGAAGTTCCTCTACCATTCATTACTTTACCACCGCCGTTACCGCCATTGCCCCCTTTGCGTGAGATTAGAGCAATAACAATCATGACAACCACAATGATGATCAACATTTTTGAACCACCACCTTTTCCTTCTGGTTGCTTCGGGTCTGCTTTATATTCTCCTTTAGTATATGAAATCAATGCATCTGTCGCACGGTTTACTCCTGTATAATAATCTTGCGCTCGAAAGGCAGGCTTTATTTCATTTTCAATGATTCGATGTGCGATCGCATCGGGGACAGATCCTTCTATACCATATCCAGTTTGAATAGTAACTGCCCGATCTCCAATTGCTGCAAGGAGCATGATACCATTGTTGTACTTTTTATTTCCAACGCCCCATTGTTGAGCAAGTCGTACTGCATAATCACTAATATCATAAGATCCTGTCGAATTCATCAGGACTACGGCAATCTGTATAGAAGTTGAGTCTTCAAAAGCTAGGAGCTTTTGTTCCAGTTGATCCACCTGACTTGATGTCAATGTTTTTGTATAATCATTGACCAATCGGTTTGGTACAGCCGGAAAATCCTGAGCAAGCAAACTGACCACACTGCACAGCATAGCAATCGTCAATGCAAAAATATTGATGCTTGAAAATCTAATTTTGGTCAATGACCTATATTCCTTCAGTTTATTCATTTTCATCTATCGCCAAAAACAATATCATTCGGTAATTCATTAATATCATCCTCTTCTCTCGGATAAAATTTTGCCAATTGGCCTCCAGCATGCACAATTCCTTGAATCAATCCTTCTACAAACTGTTCTTTTCGAAATTCTTGCACCATAATTTCTTTTGTACACTCCCAGAAATCGTCCGATACTTTCTTATGAATACCAGCATCTCCAATGATCGAAAACTTATGATCTTCATGCGCCAAATAAATTAAAACTCCATTTCTTAAAGCAGTTTTATGCATCGCCAATTTCTCAAAATAATATGTTGCCCGATCAAAAACTTCTCCAGGACAGTGTTTTTCAACCACCACTCGTATCTCACCCGAAGTTTTATTCTCCGCTATACTGATGGCATGCACCACTTTTTCCTGCTGTTCTGATGAAAATGTTCCCATTACTAAAGTCTTATAAAAATAAAAAAAGATGAATGTGTGCACAAGATAAGCCCATCATTCATCTTTTCTAGTAAACTATTGTGGTATATTTAGAAAGATACTGCTGGTGCTTTATCTGCACCTTCTTGTGCTGTAAAGGTTCCTTTCGCTTTGAAGCCAAACATACCTGCCATCAAATTATTAGGAAAGCTTCTTACCGTAGTATTAAACTGCTGTACAGCTTCATTATACGCTCTACGCTCTGTTGAAATTCTGTTTTCAGTGCCCTCTAATTGTGCTTGCAGTTCTAAAAAGTTTTGATTTGCTTTCAAATCAGGATAAGCTTCTACTGTCGCCATCAATTTACTCAAAGAACCAGAAAATTGATCTTGTACCTTTTGATATTGTGCAATCGTTTCTTCATTCAAATTAGTAGGATCTACCGTAATAGAAGTCGCTTTTGCACGAGCTTCAACAACAGCTGTTAATGTACTTTCTTCGTGCTTTGCAGCTCCTTTAACGGTATTGACCAAATTAGGAACTAAATCTGCACGTCTCTGATATGCATTTTCAACCTGAGCCCATTTACCTTTTACATTTTCGTCCTGCGATACCATTGTATTGTACCCACATGAACTGAAAGATAATGCGACCATTAAACCAAAGAATGCGACTAATAATCTTTTCATTTTTTCGTTGAATTAATATATTTCAAATAAATTTTAATGATATGCTTACTACAAAGCTTATACCACTCCCACGAATATAAGAATAATTTTAGGTGCACACCTACTAATCACTAAAAAAATACAGTAGATATCCTTAACTTTGACCTGTTTTTGGGATAAAAACCCAGCAAGAAATTTATGCAGAAAGAAATTGAATTGGCTATCGCTCCAGAACGAATGGAAGACGATACTTACATTTTAAATCAAGGTGCCAAATCCTTGAATATAAAACTTGAACGGATTAAAGGATTTAAAATCCGTAAACGTTCAATAGATGCCCGAAGTCGTCATGTTGTTTTTAGAGCTCGTATTATCTTTTTTATAGACGAGCACCCCATTACCGAAAGTTTTAAGATCAACTATCAATCTGTCCAAGATTCACAACCTGTTTTAATTATTGGTGCTGGGCCAGCGGGTTTATTTGCGGCACTCCAGTGTCTTGAAAAAGGTCTAAAACCGATCGTCATCGAGCGTGGCAAATGTGTACAGGACCGTCGTCGCGATCTTGCCAAGTTAAATCGCGAGGGTATCGTGGATGAAGATTCAAACTACTGTTTTGGCGAAGGAGGTGCTGGAACTTATTCAGACGGCAAATTGTATACACGCTCTGACAAACGTGGTGATGTTGAAAAAGTATTAAAACTATTTGTCTCTCACGGTGCAAATGAAGATATCCTGGTCAATGCACGTCCACATATTGGCACTAATAAATTACCGCATATTATCCAAGCGATTCGTGAGACCATCATTTCTTATGGAGGCGAGGTTATTTTTGAACAGCGTGTGGTCGATATCAATACGGAAAACGGTCACGTTACGGGAGTTACACTTGCCAATGGTACATCATTAACTGCAAGCCATGTCATCGTCGCAACGGGACACTCTGCACGTGATATATTTGAACTCTTCCGTAAAAAAAACTGGTTACTAGAGGCAAAAGCCTTTGCTTTGGGAGTACGCATCGAACATCCACAAGAGATTATCGATCAGGCGCAATACCATTGCGAAATAAGAAGCGAACATCTTCCACCGGCTTATTATAGTCTCGTGGAGCAGGTAAATGGTCGCGGAGTGTTTTCTTTTTGTATGTGTCCTGGTGGAGTTATTGCTCCTTGTGCTACAGCAGACAATGAAATTGTGGTCAATGGCTGGTCACCTTCTAAGCGGAATAATCCACATGCCAATTCAGGTACAGTCATTCAAATCAATCTCGAAGATGTTGAGGGATCTGAAAGTAATCCATTTGCCCTATTAGATTTTCAACGTGAAATAGAAAGACGCGCTTTTGAAGCTGGTGGAGGCAAAATGGTCGCACCTGCCCAACGTATGATTGATTTCGTAGAAGGACGTATCTCCAAAGATCTCCCTGAAAACTCTTACAAACCGGGTACAATTTCTGCTGATTTAACTCAAGTATTGCCACAGTTTGTATATGAGGCGCTACGTGGTGCGCTACCTATTTTTGGGAAAAAGATGAAAGGATATTATACGAATGAAGCGATCCTAGTTGCCGTAGAATCTCGGACATCATCTCCTATTCGCATTCCGCGCGATAAAATAACATTACAACATCCTGAAATTAAAGGACTTTATCCATGCGCTGAAGGCGCTGGCTTTGCTGGAGGTATTATTTCTGCAGCGATTGATGGGATGAATTGTGCAGACGCGATCCTTTAAATTGATAAATTTTTAAATTGGTCTTGCAAAAATTCAAATAAAGCCGTATTTTTGTAAGACAAATGCGAAAGTAGCTCAGTTGGTAGAGCACAACCTTGCCAAGGTTGGGGTCGCGAGTTCGAATCTCGTCTTTCGCTCAAAATAAAAGCTTCCAAAATTTGGAAGCTTTTATTTTTTTCAGGAGATTTTAAACTATTTCTTTCCTAAGCGCATTACTGCTGGTGTAAAAAAGGATAATATGCCTGCAACCATCATCAGTATTCCTGCGATCACAAAAGCATGAGCAACTCCAATAACATCTGCAATAAAACCGGTAAAAAGTAGTCCAACGACACTTGGTAAAATAGCAAGACTAAAATAAAGGGAAAACACACGTCCCAACATTTGCGGAGCTACTTCTTCTTGTATAGTGGTCATAAATGAGGCAGAGAACAGCGACATCGCCATTCCTCCAATCGCAGTCACTACGACAAATGGGATAAACCAGGTAGCAGGAAACCAGCCTGAAAATGCAAATGTCAATCCCAGCACGATATGCATGGTATTAATCATGATCACTTTCGAGAACTGAACTTTAAATGCACTCAACAAGCCACCTCCGACTAACATACCAACTCCCCAGATAATTTCAATTACGCTCATCTCCCATTTACCACCGTTGAAATGACCAATGGTCAGCAAAGGAAACATGATGGCTATAGGCATTACACAAAAAGTGGCGATCATGGCATACAAAAACAGTAGGCTCAATCCACGATTATGATAGATGGCTTTCATACCTTGTTTCAAATCATCCCAAACCTGTGCAATCGACAAGGTGGACTCTACCGCTAGATGTGGTATGGTCACGAAGAGTAAGGATATAATGGCTACAGCAGCACCAATAACATCGAGATAAAGCACTTGTGAAATTGAAAAATAAGTAATAGCCAATGTACCTAGTGCAGGTCCTGCGATACTGCTCACCGATTGAAGCATCTGATTGATCCCTGATACACGCAAGAGCTTATCCTCGGGCACCATCAATGGTGCTATAGCTTGCATCGCAGGAGCATGAAAAGCAGATCCAATAGAGCGACATGCTAATAACAGATAGATCAAAGATAAGCCGACAGTTGATCCTTGAAGGACAAATGTCATGAGCAAAGTACAAAGCGCAATAAAAGCATCTGCAAAAATCATCACCTTTTTGCGGTCCCAACGATCGATAAAAACACCAACAAATGGGCCGATCAATGCTTGAGGCAATAAGCCAGCTATTCCGGCCAAGGCCAATACTTCTGCAGATTTGTGGGTTAAACTTAACCACACAATTACAGCAAAGTTAACCGCAGAACTGGTCAATAACGATACAAACTGTCCAATCCAAATATAGAGATAGGTCTGAAACCAATTTTTCTTTTCCATAAAATAATTCAGTAAAATACAACTGTCAGTGATAGTACAATATCACTGACCTCATGAAACAAAAAACCTAATGAACGAAATTGTCCTCAGATTAGAAATAAAATGTTGTATATAAAGCGACTTTCATAATGGCACAAAAATAGAAAAAATTTAGCGATCCAACCACATTTGAAAATCGGATGATTTATCTTCACTGACTATGACTTCAACTCCTACCGGCAGAGCTGGTTGCAGTTGCAGGCGAATACGGTTTCGTCCTACTTTTAACATATCCGAAATGGAATCAATATGTATGATAAATTTGCGATTGATCTGAAAAAAGAACTCTGGATCTAGCCTTGATCCAAGTCCTGTAATAGTATCTTCCACAATAAACTGATCGCCATCTTTGGTATATCCATAAAGCAGTTTATCTTCAGCCATAAAGTAAGCAATATCAACTGTTGGGATAGATTTTAGCCTTATTCCATAGCGTACCAAAAAACGACTTTTGTACTTTACCTCATCGGTTTCTTGAGCAAAAAAGGGTGTAATTTTATTCAGAGCTTCTTGTAACTCGTCTTCATCATAAGGTTTCAATAGATAGGCATAGCCTTGATGTTGAAATGCTTTTAATGCATAATCTTCAAAAGCGGTTGTAAAGATAACAGGTACGTTGATTTTTACTTGATCAAAGATCTCAAAGCTGAGTCCATCACCAAGCTGAACATCCATAAAAATGAGATCGACCTCATTTTTAAGCAACCAATCGGCAGCTTCGCGCACTGTCGTTTTAACCGTAGATTCAAACTTTGAGGAAATCAATTGGCTCAATTTCTCCAGTAAACTTTCCGAAGCCCAATTTTCATCCTCTACGATTAATATCTTTTTAAACATGTGCTGAATTTATAAAAAAATCCCCATTCTTTTCAGAATGAGGATTGAATTTTATAAAAATGCGTTAATTTTATAAATCTGGATTATTCGAAATTGATTCTTTTGGATAACGAATCACATAACGGGGGTCATTTTTCTGCAACTGATAAACTTGATCCAAATAATGGTGTTCAATCGCGGGTCTACTACTCCGTTTTAAATCATACCAGCGTAAACCTTCTAAAGTCAATTCACGTCCTCTTTCAGCAATAATCTCTGCCTTTAAAGCGTCATTGGATAAAGTTGCCAATCTCTGTATTGCTTCTGAGTATGTCTCTGGGATTAATCTATTTTTCAATAAAGTAGATAACGAAGCTATTGCCTGATCCTTTTTACCCAACTGCGCTTCGCTTTCGGCTTTAATCAAATACAATTCTGCATTTCTAAACGTAGAATTATATCGTGTATCTGTTCCTTTTGCAGAAACATAATCATGACCTGATTTTTGGAAGAAACGAGTTAAACGCAAGTCCCCTTTTGAATAACTTGCCATAAACTGAGGATTAATAAAAGTTGAACGACTCACTTTCGAGTCTCCTACTCTTTCCCAAGCCTGGATCATTTCTTTTGATTCGAAATCTGTCGGAATTTTTGAAGTCGGCAGATTCAAATTTTCCAGATCAGCATTTATTGCCAAAGCTTTATTTGCGGCTTCCACTGCTAATGACCATTCTCCTCTATACAAACGTACACGAGCTTCAAAAGCATAATATGCTCTTTTGGAAAATCTATATTTTACATTGTTTGCATTATCGCTTACATGCAACAAAGCTTCAGCCTCTTTCATATCCGCTAATACCTGTGCATATACCTCTTCTACCGAAGCTGGTTTAAACAATTGTTCCAAATCAACACGTAAAGAAATAGGTATACCACGATCTGTTGCTGCACTAGCCGGATTAAAGTTTTCCGAATAGGTATTTAACAATTCGAAATGCGAATAAGCACGAATTAAATAGGCTTCCGCACGAATTTGTTGCATCTCATCAGAGTCTCCAGCCACATTCTTTCCTTCAGCAATCACATAGTTTGCATAAAAAATTGACTTATAGATGGTCTCCCAAGCCATAGGAAAGGTTTTCACATCTGGATTCTGATCATTCCAAAGATATAAATCTTTAATTTCTCCAATATCTACTGAATATTCATCCAAAATTAATTCATCTGTACGCAAATTCAGTCGCGATTTATGCGCTGGATAACTGATATATGCCGAAACCATTAAGGCTCTAAAATCTGATTCTGTTTTAGGAATAACCGTTCCTACGGGTTGTATATCTAAATACTTATTACAAGAAGAGGTCAATAAAACTGCTGCAAGTAATCCGATAAATAATAAATTCTTTTTCATATTTAGCTTAATTAAAATGATGCATTTAAACCAAAGGAAATAGACTTAGAGATGGGTTGCGCGTAGTTATTTCCATAAGTCTCTGGATCGAAGTAACCTTTATAACTTGATCCAAATACCAATAAGTTACGTCCTTCGACATTAAAGCGAATGTTTGATGCCTGTACTTTACTAGCAATAGATTTAGGCAAGGTATACCCTAAACGAATACTATTGATGCGCACATAACTCATCTTTTTTGACCAGATATCTAAGTTCTTATACGATCCGACTGGATCATTGTCCATCATCCAGCTATAAGCCATCCAACGATCATTTAATTCTGAATTTGAAGAGCCAATTTTTGGAATACCAGCTGCCCCACCCTGTACCGCTGTTAAAACATCTGTAGTATAATTAAACCCACGATCCACCATAGATGGATTATAAGTTGGTGTACGACGCATCCATTTATCCACATTAAATACTGCAGAAACTGCTAAATCAAAGGCTCCTAAACGAAATCTATTGGTCATACCTCCAATAAATTTAGGATCCAATGAACCTTGGTATTTAAATTTCTCCTGATATGTCTTTTCTGTTAGGCTTGTTGACACATTATAGCCCGGTAGAAAATCTGCCCATCCATCATATAAACCATAAAAATCTTCATAAGAAACAACCTCTCTCTTATCATTATAGAACTGAGGTAGACCGTCTTTGTCTAAGCCAGCGGTTTCTAATACATATAAAGAATTAATTGGGTCTCCTTCACGTACATCTACTGAATAAGCCTTCGGGTTACTGATAACACGAGTCAATTTACTACGGTTATGTGCAATATTAAAATCGGTAGACCAAGTAAAATCTTCTCGTACAATATTACGGCTACTGATCATGAATTCAATACCATCATTATTTACTGAAGCCCAGTTACGTTGTACATTCTCGAAACCATTTTCTAAAGGTAAACTACTTGTACCAATTAGATCTGTAGATTTGCGGTTGTAATAATCTACTGTAAACTGTAGTCTATTTTTTAAGACCGCTAAATCTAAGCCTAGGTTCCATGATTTTGTTTTCTCCCAACGCAATTTATCGTTTGCCGGTGTAGTAACCACAATCGTTTCTTCTGTATTCCCTGGTAATACTGTTCCTGTACTGTAATTACCAATGATGAAAGGATAGGTATTCCGATCAATATTTCCTTGAATACCGTAAGAACCTCTAACTTTTAAATTCGAAATCCAAGTTTGCTCTTTGATAAAATCTTCCTCACTGGCATTCCATGAACCAGAGATTGACCAAATCGGTAAAAATCTATATTTGGGATCTACACCGAACATATTTGAACCATCGTAACGAATACTTCCGTACACATTATATTTTTGATTATAGGTATAGGAAGCATTCGCATAGAAAGATGCGTAAGATGTCTCCCCAATTACTTTGGCATATTGGCGATATAATGGATTATCTATATTCGTTGCATTTGGAAAAAGAATACTTTGAGTCGTCAAGGTTTTTGGGTTATAACCAAAGCCTTTAGTAGCAATTCCAACAGATTTTGATCGACGTAATTCTGTACCACCCATAAATTCAAAATCGTGTTTATCATTTAAGGTTAGGTTATATTGTGCAAAGGATTTCCAGTTATATTGAAAGATGCTCCGATTATCATTTTGAATGGTTCCGCCATCAGGCAAGAAGTACTTATTCTTTTTCGCGACAGAGTCATAGTAACGTGTACCCTCTCTTAATTTTCTCGTATTGTAAGACTCCTTGTCCGCAAATCTCTCTGAACGGTTCTCATCAAACTGCAGACCAAATTCAGTACGTAACAATAAGGAAGGCAATACTTGATAAGATAAGTTCGCAATTGCTTTTAAAGCTTTATTATCTAAGTTATAGCTTGTATTTTGACGTTCCTCAATAGAATTAAACGGGATATATGCATTTTCATATCCATCAATATCGGGGTCATAAACAAATTTACCTTGTGCATCTCTTTTGGAGAGATATGGGTTAACCGAACGGATATAATTCACAGGATTCGTAAACGCATCAGCGTCTTGAATAAAGTTATTTCTTCCAGTTGTTGAACCTAATAAATTAATTCCGGCCTTTAACTTATTACTAATGGTAAAGTTATTATTTAATGTCAATGAGTAACGGCGCATTCCTACTCCCCTTGTTGCTGCTTGCTCATCATAAAAACCACCAGATAGGTAGAAATCATGATTATCAGACCCTCCAGAGATGGATGCTGAATATTGTTGGTTTAGTGCTGCACGGAACAATTCATCCCCCCAGTTTTGATTTTGATTCCTTAAGTTTTGAATAGCATCTTGCGTATTATTAGATAAAGCCGATAAGCCACTCTGACGGAAGAGATCCAACTCATTTGACTGATTCAATAAACGTGCAATAGCACCTTTACCGGCTCTGTAATCTAAATCATTACGTTGAGCCATAGCCAACTCGAAATCAACTTTCTGCGACGAATTCATTAAGTTCAAGCGATCAAAATCTGGTTTTTGAGTTACAAAACTATTGGCAGAAACTGCAACTTGGGTAGGACCACGCTTACCTTTTTTTGTTGTAATGACGATGACACCATTGGCTGCTCTAGCACCATAGATGGATGTTGCCGCTGCATCTTTTAATACCGTGATATCGGCAATATCATCAGGATTGATACCCGCGATAGGTAAATTTTGTAAACTATTTAAGTTATCCTTATCAAAGGAGTTTGGCAGAGCTGTTCCTTCAATGGGCAAACCATCGATTACCCAAAGTGGATCCTGCGTACCATTTATAGATACAGTACCGCGAATACGGATCTGCGGAGCTGAATTTGGTCCTCCAGTTAAGTTGGTCAATTGTAACCCAGCTACCTGACCTTCTAATAATTGATCAATACTCGATACTCCTGTTTGCTTGATATCATCGACTTTAAGTTTAGTATAAGCAGTAGTATTTTTTTTCTTTGCAATTGGATTATATCCAGTCACGATAACCTCTTGTAAGGCATTTTCAAGAGACTCCAAATAAATCGTATTAAATACTTTGGCAACCTGGATCTGTCTATTCTGATAACCCACAAAAGAAACTGTAAAATACTTTACATCTGTAGGAACAGTTAACGTAAAGCTACCTGTATGATCAGTCACGGCCCCCAAAGCCGATTGTTGTATTTGGCCAGATACCCCAGTAGATTCCCCTACTGCTGTACTTTCAATAAATACAGTTGCTCCTGAAATTGGAGCTTGCGTCTTGCTATCCAACACCTTTCCTTTTAAGATGACTGTCTCTTGGGCAAAAGTCAGTAAATGGAAACAAGAAAACGCAATAAAGAGTAAGAATTTGTTCATTTGTTTTTGATATATAGATTTAGTTATTTACTCATATTTAAAGTACTACTAATTCGCATTAATAGGTCTTGATAATGTGCTTGTGTGGTAAAATCGCCTGATGATTGTGCCGCTTTCAACAACTTTTGGATCTGAATGAGTTCAGCACGTTTTACGGTCAACATTTCAGCGGTTCTACTCATACCCGAAACATGTACATTACGTAAATGAGATTCATCAATAACCGCATGTGTTGTGCCGTGTATCGGACAAAAAGTTGGCTTGGCTGTTTGCATAAATTGGTCCACAAAAGATAATTTCTTTGTGTTTAACTTATCCATACTTTTATTATTGGTAATCAATAAAATATCGATATAATTTTGCTGCAACATACGTGCATCGATATCTAAGTTTTGCTTTGCTATCGTTTTTGCAAAAATATCTTGACGCAGTGCTTTCAAAAATTCTTCTACACTCCAAGCTTGGCTACGTCCAAATAATAATTCCATCTCTGTCATACGCAGTAAGCGTTGGTCTTGAAGCAAATTATACAACAAACTGTATTGAAACTCTCTTTTTAATGTATAGGGCGCATATTCAAATGATCCTACTGGACTATCTTTTAATGGGAAAGTTTTTGTCATCAATTCCTTACGGAACAACCATTCTGGCAGCGTGAAGACATGTTGTTTCAAATAAGCTAATGCTTCTATTTGTGTCTGACGTGGTACTGCTGCATAAGCATCTTTGCCATCTCCCAAAACAGGATTATTTAAGTAGATACCTCCAATATTATTAGATACATGATCGGCATAAGTATACCACTGACCGATCACTGCCATATACAATTTACCTGCTTTATAATAATCTTGACCAGAAGTCGTTGTCCAATTAATAATTTGAGGCATGATGCGTTTTAAATTTTTCAAACCATAGGTTCCGGCAAGCATCGCATTATCGCCCAAATCCTCAGATTGTGATCTTGGGTCAATTGTATTTTTAGGGTCTTGTTGTTCTCCATACCAATAGTAAGGATTGTCTTGCTTGGCTTCGATTTCTTTTTTCAACAATGGTAGTTCTTCCCAAGCTGTTTTATTTGGATACCAACGATAAGCCCATGCAATCGCATATTTATCATACAACCCGATCACTGGTGTAATGGCTTGCACTTGATCTTCAGGCTGTGCAACATAATTAAAACGAGCATAATCCATAATGGATGTTGCTGTACCACCCATCTTTTGTGTAAAAGATGCCGAACGCAAAGAGTCTACAGGAAAGCCAAAAGAAGAACCCATATTATGTTTCAGCCCTAAGGTGTGACCAATCTCATGAGAAGACACAAAACGAATAGCATGCGCCATTTTTTCGTCCGAAAATATATTACCACGAACTGTTGGGTCAATAATACCAGTCTGTACGCGCATCCATGAGTTCAATGCGGTCATTACGTTGTGCCACCAAATAACGTCTGCTTCTAGAATTTCACCAGTGCGAGGATCTACAACTGAGGGTCCCATGGCATTGGCCTGTGGAGATGCCGCATAGGTAATTGCAGATGTATTGGCATCATCCATATCAAAATCCATTTCTTTAGGAACTTCTTTTGCAATGATCGCATCTTTAAAACCAGCTTCTTCAAAAGCCTTTTGCCAATCATGTACTCCTTCGATGATTTGCTGACGCCATTGTTGCGGAGTAGCCGGATCAATATAGAAAACAATAGGTTTCTTAGGCACAACCAATTCACCTGCTAAATAACGTTGTACATCTTCTTCACGAGGTTCTAGACGCCAACGAGTTACGAGTTCCCGCTTCTCTAATTCTTGCTGTTTATCTGAAAAGTACCAACGCGGAGTCGTAAAATAACCAACCCTTGGATCTGAGAATCTAGGTTTCATGGCATTCTTTGGCAGTTCTAATATATTACTTGTTATCGTCAAACTAATCGGAATCGATTCATTGCCCTCTGTTACTCGAGTCGATAAAACGGAACGGATGACAATATTGTTATCAAATGATTTCATTTGATCGATAATCGATAAAGCAGTCTTTGGTGATGTGCCTAGACCAATATTGGTAAATACATCATTGAAACTTTTTTCCGTACCATCGAATACTTTATTCACTTTGATGATGACCGAAGAAGAATCCTTATTATATCCCTCAATTTTGAAGGATTCAATGAAAGATGGTGTAAAATTATCCGCTACTGAACGCGCTATCGCATCTTCTTTAGGCACTTCAACCTGTGGCTTGATTTCACTAGCCCAAATTTCTTTACGTGCTTTTTTCAGAGAAAAACGAATAACTTTATTTTCGTAATTCATTCCCTTATTTAAACCGGCTTCGTTCAATGCTAATGGCACTGAAGAGATTTTATTGATCAATAAAAAATCTTGATCTAGCTTTTCTACAGGTATCTCAAAAAAGAAATCTTTCTCTTTATTAATCACATTAAAAATTCCGCTATCAATTTTGGCATTTTTTAAAAACTTATCATATACCAAAGCCGAATTTTTTTTTGTGGAATCAGCGACAACATCTTTCTTTTTACCTAAGCCTAATGGACTGAGCAGCTGACAAGAATTGAGGATAAAAATGGAAAAGAAACTTAAGCTTGCTAATGCTGAATTTCTTTTGAAAGGCAGATTATTCATTTGTATTAAATTAATATAGGACTCATAGATATAGGGTGGTGAAGATGCCAATATATTATCGTTCCAAAAAGCAAAACCGAGTGAAGGCGTTGATTTCAGGAGTGAATCCGCAGTAATACTAGAAGAATAGTCTAGCGCTATTAAATTATTATTTTAACTTTATTGACTATCGATATGAATAAAGGGGAGGTAAACTATAAAATATGCCTCAGTATACTGTATTTCAAAACCTTGGACATGATAAAAATCATACACATGTGCGATCATTTGTGTTCCATAGCCCGCTGAATCCACATCTGGATTTTTTAACAACACCGTGTTTCGCACAACAAGCTGGCCGTGGGTTTCAATAATGGAGATCGACAGTGGTTTTTCCCTATTGAGCTCATTATGCTTAATCGCATTTTCGATCAGGATCTGCAAACTAAAACGGGGAATATATAAAGCCATCGATTCTGTCGAAATATTGATTTCTAAAGGATTTAAGGTGTCTGCAAAGCGAATCTTTTGTAGAAAAAAATATTCTTCTGCTAGTACGATTTCTTCTTTTATTGTTGTCAACCCAGTTTCATCACGACTTAAGAACTTACGGTATACCTTTGCCATTTTGCCCACAAAAGCCTTTGCTTGGATTGGGTCTTTACCTATTAATTGCTGCAAAGAACCCAATGCATTGAATAAAAAATGAGGATCGACTTTTCTTTTTAAATTTTCAAATCGCAGCAAAGCATCTTCTTTCTGGTACTCCAAATTCCTTAACATCAATTGCTTCGCTTTTCTGTTTTGCAAATCAATTAAAAACATAAAAACCAACATAGTAGCTATTCCAATTGCTCCAAGAAGAAAAGTTGTATTACCAATATCGCGAACTTCTTCTTCTGTCATTATTAATAATACATTTACAAAAAGTTTACTGTTTGACCATATGCCTTGAAGCTTAAACTCTTCCATCAAAACTTCCATGTGTATATAGTCCGACACCATTGTACTATCTTTTAATGGGTATCTCTTCCAGGTCGTCACTCTCTTTTGTCCAATACGCTTTACATCAGGATAAATGAGACATATCCCATCTGCATCATAAACTTCAAAATAGGCATGCCTTCCAAAATTTCTTCCCCAAAAATAAGCGTTCAACTTATGTAGATCTAATGTCAGCTGCAATATTCCGGCACTGGTCGTGACATAAGCATGTATGTACATTCCTTTGTTACTCTTTATAAAACGAGTCGAAGAGCGGTCAACAGATAATTCATTACTAATAATAGCGGAGTCTATATTTAGCGAATCAACATACCATGTGAGCCTTTTTGAATAATTTCCCGATTCAGGCTTCCAGTACGTATAGGCAACAAGAAATCGTTTAACGCTGTCTTGTTCAATGAGTTTATTCATAAACTCTTGCTGACCTTCATCTGCAGCAAGTCCCATTAAGTGAAAAATGCGATCAAAATCGTCAAATTCTTTTTGAACAAGCTCTGATTTTTCTAATGATACCTCCTTTAAAATACGTTTATTCAATCGCTCCAAACGTTGATCTATCACACGAAACATGATGATATATATGGACACTACAAAAACGAGTGCCAGACCTAAGATGCGTATTCTATTACGTGTAAAAGAAATTGAAGCCACTATGTATTTATTCAAAATCAAAAATTAAAACAACTATTCATCAATTTAAAAGATCAAATGACCTATGAATTACTATATCTTGAAAAATTTATATGGAAATAGCAGAAAAAATACTAACTTAAAGTATTGAATACCACAAAAATACTTCATTATGAAAAATTATAGACCAAAAATCAATGGAGGAACCTGCATTTGGTTACTGATTATCTTAACTATCCTTATTTTTAAATATTATGGAAGTATTAATAATGGAATTTATCTAAGTGCACTGTTATCAACCGTATTTCTTGGTTCCATCTGGTACATCATTTTTATATTTCCAAAATATAGTATTGTTGACAAATCCTTGAAGTTGAATCATTTTTTAGAACAGAAGACAATTTCAATTCCTTCAATCCGAAAAATTGAACGAAATCAAACTAGAGGACTGTACCCATTTTTTAATCCATA
Organism: Sphingobacterium sp. MAE; assembly: GCF_056711605.1. Taxonomy (NCBI): domain Bacteria; kingdom Pseudomonadati; phylum Bacteroidota; class Sphingobacteriia; order Sphingobacteriales; family Sphingobacteriaceae; genus Sphingobacterium; species Sphingobacterium sp. MAE. The sequence goes on from NZ_CM160044.1 coordinate 4,699,972, forward strand.
TCAAAAGGGGCTGGTGGTACACTTTAATATATATGATGATGTCTTTATCAATCCAAATTCCGAGGATACTTTTCTCCAGGAAATTTTAAAAGTAAATCCAGCAATTGAAATTATTTCATAGTAAAAGCGTTTGAATTAGAGTTCAAACGCTTTTTTATAGATAGAGCAATTGGGAGTGACCTATTTGCTTGTTAAACTTTCTTCAACTAATTCTTCTACATATTGACGAACAACATCATTTGAAAAACGACTTGTTACATCAAATGCAAATGCATGTACTAATAAAATACGTGCTGCTTGTTCTCTTATGCCTCTCGCTCTTAAATAGAACAAGGCATCATTGTCAAACTGTCCGATGGTACAACCATGTGAACACTTAACATCGTCAGCAAAAATTTCCAACTGCGGTTTTGTATAAACTGCTGATTGATCTGAAATCAACAAATTATTATTTTGCTGGAATGCGTTCGTTTTTTGAGCATCTTCACGCACAAAAATTTTACCGTTAAAAACAGCTGTTGACTCGCCTTGCGTAATGTTTTTGTACCATTCGTAAGATTCACAATGCGGTTTCATATGATCGACTTCCGTATGGTTATCCACCAACTGTTTATCATCTGTCAAATTGATACCATATAAGTGACTCTCTACATTTTCGGCATCAAGACGTATATTGATATTATTTCTAATAAAAGATGCGCCAGGGAAGTTACAGTTATAATTATTATAAAGGCTATACTTCTCTTGATATACTTCGGTATGATTGAAATAATGACTGACAGCTTCTGCGATTTGCAAATAATAGTGCTGCATTTTCGCATTCTCCTTGATCACGATTTCCGAAACTTTATTTTGAATGTTTTTAGCAGCACCATCCACTGTCATATAGGACTCAATAATCTCTACCTCAGCATTGGCATCTACAACAATCAGATTACGTGTTTGCGAGAAGAAATCTTCACGGCCTGTCGCAACATGGATAATATGAATTGGTTTTGATAAAATTGTATTTTTTGCTAATGCAATAAAAACACCATTTGTATAACCGGCAGTATTTAATGCTACGAAAGGGTTATTGGCTTTATCAGCATGCTGCGCAAAATGAGCTTTAAAAGCAGGTTCCTCTACAGCATCTTCCATAGTTTTTACGATAAGACCATTTTCCTCTTCCAACGAAGAGAATGAAAGCATGTATTGACCGTTAACTAATACGATGCGGTGAGCATCCAAGTTTGGAATTTCGCCAGCACTAAAATCTAATCCTTCAATATCCACATCCGAATTCAATACATATGATTGATCGATAAGTTTATGAATATTGGTATATTTCCATTCTTCATCTTTCACAGTAGGAAAGCCAACTGCCGAAAAGCGATCAAAAGCTTGCTGACGTATCGTCGACAAAAAAGCAGGCTCTGCCACTTGCTCTTGAAAACTGTTCAACACTTGTTGAAGTAATGATTCTGAAACTAATGTATTCATTTTATATTTTAATCAAATCGCTTAAAAAACTCTATTCTTTCACAAGATTTAGGGTGATTATGCGTTTTGTGCGTCTAATTCTTTTAACCAATCGTAACCTTTTTCTTCTAATTCTAAAGCAAGTTCTTTAGGACCAGATTTCACAATGCGTCCGTTGTATAATACGTGCACAACATCAGGCACGATATAATCTAAAAGACGTTGATAGTGTGTGATCACTACAAAAGCATTATCTTTAGAACGCAATTGATTCACACCGTTAGCTACGATACGTAAAGCATCAATATCCAATCCTGAATCTGTCTCGTCCAAGATAGATAATTTAGGATTTAACATCGCCAATTGAAAAATTTCATTACGTTTTTTCTCACCACCAGAAAATCCTTCATTTAATGAACGATTCGCTAGGTTAGCAGAGAATTCAACCAATTGTTGTTTTTCTTTAACCGTTTTTAAGAACTCCTTTGCTTCCATAGGAGGCAAACCTTTATATGCACGAATATCGTTAACCGCTGTCTTTAAGAAGTTAATGTTTGATACCCCTGGTATTTCGATTGGATATTGGAAAGCTAAGAATAGACCTTCACGAGCACGATCCTCAGGAGATAAATCCAATAGATCAACATTGTCCAATAAAGCTTCACCTTCAGTTACTTCGTACGCATCACGACCAGCTAAAACATTTCCTAAAGTACTTTTACCAGCGCCATTTGGCCCCATGATGGCATGAATCTCACCTGCTTTTACTTCAAGATTTAAACCTTTTAAAATTTGTTTGCCGTCTACAGACGCGTGTAAATTTTTTATACTTAACATTTCTTTATTAGTATTGTGTATTGCCTCAAGTGCTATTAGCTAGCTCTTATTACGCAACTATATTTTTATATCTATCCTACTGAACCTTCTAATGAGATTGCTAATAATTTTTGAGCTTCTACTGCAAACTCCATTGGCAATTGATTTAACACTTCTTTGGCGTAACCATTGACAATAAGTCCTACAGCTTTTTCAGAATCAATACCCCGTTGATTGAGATAAAAGACTTGATCTTCTCCAATTTTTGAAGTCGTTGCTTCGTGCTCTAAAGTTGCTGTATTATTACGATTTTCGATGTAAGGAAAAGTATGTGCACCACAACGGTCTCCAATTAGTAAAGAATCACATTGTGTAAAGTTTCTTGCATTGTCTGCATGAGGACCGATTTTCACCAAACCTCTATAGCTGTTATGGCTTTTACCAGCAGAAATACCTTTAGAAATAATTTTTGATTTTGTATTCTTTCCGATGTGAATCATCTTGGTGCCTGTATCAGCGACTTGCATATTACGGGTCATCGCTACGGAGTAAAACTCACCAACTGAGTTATCGCCTTTCAAGATTACACCTGGATATTTCCATGTAATTGCAGAACCAGTCTCCACCTGTGTCCAAGAGATCTTACTATTGTCTCCTTTACAGATTCCTCGTTTTGTAACAAAGTTAAAAATACCACCTTTACCATCTTTATCACCAGGATACCAGTTTTGAACAGTAGAATATTTTATTTCTGCGTCTTTTTCAGCGATCAATTCTACCACTGCTGCGTGCAATTGATTTTCATCACGCATAGGTGCAGTACAACCCTCCAAATAAGAAACATATGCTCCTTCTTCAGCTACGATCAACGTACGCTCAAATTGACCGGTGTTTTGCGCATTGATACGAAAATAAGTAGACAATTCCATCGGACAACGAACGCCTTTCGGAATATATACAAATGACCCATCAGAAAATACAGCAGAATTTAATGCCGCATAAATATTATCAGTTTGAGGAACAACTGTCCCCAAATATTTTTTCACCAATTCTGGATGCTCTTGAACAGCTTCTCCAAAAGAACAAAAGATGACACCTTGCTCTTTTAGTTTTTCACGGAAAGTCGTTTTCACAGAGACCGAATCAAATACAGCATCTACAGCAACCACACCTGCTAAGATTTTCTGTTCATCCAATGGGATCCCCAATTTAGCAAACGTAGACAACAATTCTGGGTCTACTTCGTCTAAACTATTTAATTGCGGTTTCACCTTAGGTGCCGCATAATAAGAGATACCTTGAAAATCAACTTCAGGTGTTTCAAAATTTTGCCATTTAGGCATTTTTAAGGTCTGAAAATGACGGAATGCTTTCAATCTCCACTCCAATAACCATTCAGGTTCATTTTTCTTTGCCGAAATAAAACGCACGGTGTCTTCTGTAAGACCAATCGGTGCAAATTCCATTTCGATGTCTGTCGTGAACCCGTATTTATATTCTTCGAGCTCTAGCTCTTTTAGTAAATCGTCGTCTTTAGTACTCATAGTTCGCTCTCACGGTTTAAAAAATTGCACTCGGGTAAAACCCACAATCTTCTGAACGACAAAGTTACGATTTACCTGTCAATAAAACGTTACTTTTAGCAGTTTAGAACCTCATTTTGATTAAAAAAGTGACAAAAGTCACTTTCTACGCGTTCTAAGCTTAACGTATATCACTTTTTTACAAATAAATGATTTAAGATAGTGAAAATCTATAATACATCATTCAAACTATAAACAAAAGCTATATAAAAAATTAAAAACCAAAAACACGCACCATCACCAAATTAAATTTGGAACAATTGTGTATATTTACAGAATATCACCATTAAAAATAGTTGAATATGCCATTTTTGCCAGATAAAACAGATTTAAAAATTCTTAAATTATTGCAAGAGAACGGACGCATTACCAATTTGCAATTAGCATCAAGTATTGGCCTTTCTCCAGCTCCGACTTTAGAACGTGTTAGAAAACTTGAAAATTCAGGATTTATTAAAAGCTATCATGCTTTTGTTGATGAAGAGAAATTAGGTTTAGGAATCAAATCGTTTATACAGATATCTTTGGATTTTCACACCCATAATGCTATTCCAGAATTTGTTTTAGCCGTGAAAATGATTCCTGAGGTTACGGAATGTCACCACGTAACGGGTAGCTGTGATTTTATGCTTAAGGTATATGTCAAAGATATCAAAGCTTATGAAGCAGTTATCATGGAGAAAATAGCCAAGATTCCTTTTGTGAAGACTTTTCAGACGATGATGATTATGTCCACCAGCAAGAAAGAGCCCATTATTCCATTGGAATATTAAAACTAATTTTAAAAGCAACTGCTACTATTTAAATAGGGTATTGGTTTAGGTTAAGATAACCAGGAGGAAATGTTGATTATCATTAAAATACAGGTTAATAGTTCATGAACGCTCTTGATAAAGAACATTTAATTTTTTTTGTAATGTCCTACTGATTCTGAATCAGAAATATAAAAGCAAGATGTGATTGCCATTCTCATCTTGCTTCATGTAAAACGTAGAGAAGCTTTTGCAACAAAAGCAATATTATGATGTATCGCAGCCTAGCACCAGCTTCTCAGCTACATTCAACTCACTCCATTCTTATCCGCCGTAGCCCTAGACCGTTTGCGATACGTGGATGACGCCAATACCTACCATTAATCGTAGCAGTTTTTAAACACATAATCTGATGGACACTCACCGCAATCGAAAAGGTCAGGTCTGTACATTATATTTATTACCTTTACAAGACAGTTATGAGAGATCAACCAACAGCATATCATGATTTTGCACTTATTTTATCTTGGCCAGACGCCACAATAAGAGGTGATGAAAAATGGATGATGTTTTTCAAAAAAATTGGTATTGTAAAAAATCTAAATTTTAAAGTTGGACATACAGGTATTGTACTTATTTCCGCCAACACAGGTGAATTATTATATTACGATTTCGGACGATATATTTCACCCAGGGGATATGGTCGAGCACGATCTAAGGATTCGGATCCCCTTTTAAACATTGCGATCAAAGCAACATTTGACAATGGGGATATTTCCAATTTAGAAACTATAGCAATGCATTTTGAAAGTATGAAGCCTGCTATGCAGGGTAGCGGAGAGTTGTATTTTTCTATTGTAAAAAGTCTAAACTTTAAACAGGCGAAAAAATTTGCTGATTCTTGGGTTCAAAAAGGTTCTTATCCCTACGGGGCCGTAGCAAAAGGCAACAACAACTGTTCGCGCTTCATTACCCGCCTACTATTTGCTTCTTCCAAACAATTTTCTTGGATTCATCCGATCAATTTCCCAGAAACCATTAAAGCAAGTCCAATAAGTAATTTGGTCAATTCGGCCGAAAATAAAATGATTTACAGTTATACTCCGCAACATGGGTTACATAATTTCAGGATGTCACGCATCCAATCCCTCCTATTCCTGATTAAGAAATTAAGCGAAAATGTATATAGCAGTCAGGCTGCCTTATTACCAGAAGACATTACTATTGGTAGTATGCTACACAAACACAAGCCCCTCCATATCCCAGAAAATGCTCAATATCTTGGCGGTGTAGGAGAAGGAGCGTGGTTTGACTTCACTTTGCTTAAAAACAACCAACTACTCATTCAGCGATTTACCATCACAGGCACTTTCGAATATGCCATTATAGGCGAAACTGAAGAAAGAATAAAAAGTCTTAAAGACCTAAAAGTCACTTATGATAGTCATCTCATGGTCACGCATATCCTACTTCACCACAAAAAGTTAAAAGTAAATCACCTACATCATATTTCCACTCAAGAGCTACAATCCCTACTCGAAGAAGAAATGACTGCTTAACATATTTACACCAGCTTCCAATCGATTGGTTTTTCTCCATGTTTTTGCAAGAAATAATTTGCTTGCGAAAAATGCCGACAACCAAAAAAACCACGATAAACGGACAAAGGAGAGGGATGAACGGTACTCAAAATTAAATGCTTACTCCCATCTATTAAACTTGCTTTCTTTTGTGCATATGCACCCCACAATAAAAACACAACAGCATCTTTCTGATCGGAAATAGCTTCTATAACCTGATCAGTAAAGTGCTCCCATCCTCTTTTTTGATGTGAACCAGCTTGATGGGCATTGACTGTTAATGTTGCGTTTAACAAGAGTACCCCTTGCTTTGCCCAGTGCGATAAATCTCCAGATCGCGGTGTTTTAAAACCTGGAATATCAGTCTCCAACTCCTTGAATATGTTTTTTAACGATGGTGGTAAAGCAATACCATCCGGAACAGAAAATGCTAACCCGTGTGCTTGTCCATCATTATGATAAGGATCTTGTCCTAAAATAACGACTTTTAAAGAATCAAATCCTGTTAGCTTAAATGCATTAAAAACCAATTCTCGAGGTGGAAATACACGACCCTGATTTCTCGCCTGCTGTACAAAAAATGATAGTTCAGCCATATAAGGCTGATCTAAAAGTGGACCTAAAATAGGTTCCCAAGATTGATCAAAACGTTTTCCCATACTTTAAATATACAATTTTACAAAATAACAACTAAACAAGTTGCTTTAGCGCACAATTTAACGGATATTTGCAAAATTAAACTTGGTATACATTTACATTAAATATAGACATATGTCAAATCTTGTAAGAATTATTATTAGCAGTTTGCTATTGGTTGGAACTGTTGCTTTATTTTGGTTCGGCCAATGGGGATGGGGTATTTTAGGGATATTGCTGACAATTATTGGATTTGTAACGGTATTCTTCCACGAATATATGTTGTTGGCTCAATGGTTTCTTCGCAAACAAGATATGCCAAAAGCTGAAAAATGGTTAAATAAAATCACAAACTATGAGAAACAGCTAATACCTGCTCAATATGGTTACTATAATATGTTGATCGGCTTGATCGAATCGCAACGTGCTCCTATGCAAGCTGAGAAGTATTTCAAAAAAGCATTGACATTGGGTCTTCATATGGATCACAATATTGCTCTTGCAAAACTCAGCTTAGCTGGTATCTCTATGGCCAAACGCAACAAACGTGAGGCAGAGAAATATTTACAGGAAGCTAAAAAAGCAGATAAAAACAAATTGTTGGCTGATCAGATTAAAATGATGAAAGATCAAATGGGTATGATGGATCGTCAACAAATTCGTTATAGCAGATAAGGCTAACAAAACTAACGGTAAACGGCTGTTCAATTACAATTGAACAGCCGTTTCTATATAATGCCCTTCTTCTTCACTATCTTCAAAGACTACAACTATTTCTTTTGGTTTCACTTTTCCCCAATTTGGAACCGTTACTTTCAGCAAAACGGGTTCATCCGTTTTCATTAAATAATTAATATAATTTTGCTTATCCTCCAGTTTTACCATGATCTTGCCCAACGTAATCGTTCCAAATAAATAAGTTTTATTTTTCATATCCACGAGTTGCGTTCCAAAAGTATTTAACTTTAATTCTCTTCCATTTCTAGTATAGGAGGTCAAAAACAATTCAACCGATGCCGTATTCGATTTAGCATCAATTTGCACACTTTTAACATCGATTTGAATTTCATCAACCACAAGTAGATCTTTTTCAACTTGACCAACCTGTGCAAAGGCAAACTGCCCTAAAAATAAAAATGCACAAAAGATTACTAAATATTTTACACTTATTTTCATTAGAATATAATTTATTTTTTAACGGTAATAAAGCTCGTATAAGCATATTCACTGCTGTTTGTGAACGTGATGCTTATGCTGGTTTCATTTTTTAAAATGAAAAAAAGCTATGTAATATGTACATAGCTTGCTATATGATATTAAATTTTATATTATCGCAATCGATCTGCGGATTTAATTAACTTCTCGTCTCTACGAATTGCTCCAAGGGCTAGGGAAAGAAAGATAATCGAGATTGGCAATAAAAAGAAACCTACACCGATCGTTCCAGCACCTAAAAATTGATTGACAGTAACCAAATGACCACTAGCACTTGCATATAACCAGATCGCAAGCAAAATAATCAAAACAATATCTAGTATGATCAATTTGATTTGAGTCTTTCGATTTTTAAATTTGAATATGGTATAAATCGGCAATAGCCCCACGACCACTGTTGCAATGATTTGCAATATATACCAAAAACTAGTTTCATGTGTCGGCAGGCCTGCTGATGTACCATACACACCTGTAACTTTAACGTCTTTTCCGAGACCTACAAGGTCATTATAATGAACATAAGGAAACAAAAATAAGCCAAACAAAATCAGTCCAGCAACGAGTAAATAAATGGTTTGAATACGTTGAATCATTTTTATATATTAAATTGATTGATGACAAACTTAGATAAATTTGATTGTAAACACAATATATTTAGTGTATAATCAAAAGGAAATTTGTTCGCTATTAGCTATTTTAAAGAACACCTATCAGCCTTTGATACGTATCTGTGATGATTCTTCAATCCTTCATATAAACGGCCTCCAAGGTCGTTTTCTCGCTGCTATTTTGATCAGTTGGCAAGAAACTTCCAATTTTACAATAACAAAATACACAGTAATAGTCAGCACTCCCTATAATAACAATTAAATTGAACTTTTGATTTGCTTATTTTTACTTTTGTGTTATGTTATATATTTATGGCGCTACAGCACACGCTAAAGTTTCAGTTGAAACTGCCGAAGAACTACATATCAGAATATTAGGTCTTATTGATAAATCATTGCTAATAGCATCCGTTTTTGATTATCCTGTTAAACTTCGTCATGAGGTCAATAACGATGATGAACAATTTTTCATTGCCGTTCATGATTCAGGATTACGTCAACGCATTGTTTTAGAAAATCACAGTTGGGCGTACTGCTCGCTACTACATCCCAAAGCTAATATCTCAAAAAGAGCAGAAGTGGGCAAAGGTACAATTATCTTACCAGGAGCATCAATAGCACCAGATGTACAGATCGGCAATCACTGTATCATCAGCAGCAATGCTGTCATTGGAAGTAATACAATTATTGAAGACTTCGTCAATATCGGGGCCAATAGTACTATCGGCAGCAATGTACTGATCGGACGGGGATCCGAGATTAGTGCCAATATCCATATACCAGCAGAAGAAACTATCGCTAAAGACAGCTATATCGAAACCACAATACCTGTGCAATAATTTTTTAAATAAAATAGTTTGCTGATCTCGAAACGCTCTTCGTAAGATTTATACTCCTAAGCCCATCTCACATTTGAAGATGGGCTTAGGAATGCTTTAAATACCTGCAGAATGGAATTGCAGGTCGTATAATTTCTTATAGTAACCATCGATATTGAGTAGTTCATGATGGGTTCCCACCTCCATGATCTCTCCTTTTTCCAATACGATAATTTTATTTGCCCTTTGAATGGTAGAGAGTCGATGTGCAATCACTATAGCTGTTCTTCCTACCATTAGATTGTCTATAGCATGTTGGATGAGCTCTTCGGTTTCTGTATCAACAGAAGATGTGGCTTCATCGAGTACCAAAATACGTGGATCATGCACCAATGCTCTAATAAATGAAATCAACTGGGCTTGACCTGATGACAAGGTGGCTCCTCTTTCTTGAACCTGATAGTCATATCCGCCCGGCAAACGCATAATAAAATCGTGTGCACCGACCTGTTTAGCAGCTGCAATGATAGATTCTCGCGTGATATGCTCATCGTGCAGATCTATATTGTGTAAGATGGAATCTGAAAATAAAAATACATCCTGAAGTACAGTTGCTATCGTTTTTCTAAGAAAATTTAACTCATATTGCCGAATATCAACACCATCCAATAAAATCTGTCCTTTATTGATTTCGTAAAAACGGCTTAGAATATTAATGGTCGATGATTTCCCTGCCCCCGTCGCACCGACTAAAGCTAGTGTCTCACCTGGAGCAACTTTAAAACTGACATCTCTCAACACCCAGTTTTCATCATTGTAAGCAAACCATACATTTTTAAATTCGATCTCTCCACGAATATGATCGGGTTCTAATGTTCCTGAATTAGGAGTATGTTCATCGGTATCCAATACTTCAAATATACGTTCAGCACTTACCATTCCCATTTGTAAGGTGTTGAATTTATCGATCAATTCTCGGATTGGGCGAAAGATCATATTAATATACATGATAAATGCAACCACAACTCCTGGAGAGATCACATCTCCCAAAATCTGCTTAGCTCCAAACCAGACCAACAAACCTAATGAAATGGCCATGATAATCTCTAAAACAGGGAAAAATATAGAGAAGTACCAATTTGCACGGATATGAGCATTGCGATGGTGACCGTTGATCTCTTTAAATTTATCCATCTCCTGTTCTTCCCGAGCAAAGTATTTGATAATACCCATACCTGAAATATGTTCCTGCAAAAAGGTATTCAAATTTGAAACCCATTTACGAACATCTTGAAAAGCAGATTTCATCGCCTCCTTAAAAATATAAGTTGCGGCGACCATAAGCGGCATAGGTACCAATACAATTAATGTTAGTTTCCAGTCCGTATAAAACATGACCCCTAGAATAACGATGAGCTGCAATAAATCGCCAATAATTTGGATCAAGCCCTCAGAAAAGATATTTGATATAGTCTCTAAATCTGAAATGGTACGTGTGATCAATTTCCCTAAAGGTGTCTGATCAAAATATTTTAAACGAAGTTTTGTAATATGATTAAACACTTCAATACGAATATCCCGAATCACAGATTGCCCCAAGGTATTGGTCATTAAAGTATGATAATACCGTACGAGTGTCTGTACAATTAACAATACGATCATCAGGATGAACATCAAACTCAATCCTGCTGTATTAAATTGTAAAATGTATTTATCCAGTGTATACTGGATCAGCATCGGTAATGCTGGAGCGACAGCTGCCAGTAAAATCGTCAATACTACGGATATCCAAAAAACACCACCATAAGGCTTCATATATTTGACCATCCGACGCAACAAATTTACGTCATAAGTTTTTCCTAGTATTTTCTCTTGACTCACTTTTTCTAGTTTACAGGGTAAGGATAGGCCACTTCCGTCAAATATAAGCCATGAGCTGGAACTGATGTTCCTGCCATTGATCGATTCTGACTCGCGATGACTTCTTCCATAAATGAAATTGGTTTACCTTTTATTCCGATCTCCAACAAGGTTCCAACGATAGCACGTACCATATTACGCAAGAATCGATCCGCGGTAATATGAAAAACAAGTTTTCCTTCGTCCTCCCAGATCCATTGCGCTCTTGATATGGTACATATATTAGTAAAGACTTGTGTATTCGATTTGCTAAAACAACTGAAATCCTTTTTTCCTAACAAAAATTCCGCAGCTTTGTTCATTTTTTCAACATCGGGAATATCCCTTAGAAATGAAGAGTATTCATATCTAAAAGGATCTTTCTCAAAGTGAAGATGGTACTCATAAGAACGGCGTATCGCATCAAAACGTGCATGTGCATCTTCATGTATCGGAACGACGGATTTAACGGAAATATCATGAGGCAAAAGTCCATTTAACGCATATAAAAAACGCTCTGGATTGGCCAATATTCCTGTCGCATCTGCATCAAAATGAACGAATAACTGTTTTGCATGAACACCAGCATCTGTTCTTCCCGCTCCAATCGTTTCCGTCGGCACACGCAATAAAATAGCTAATGCATCATTCAATCTTTCTTGAACAGAAACGGCGTTGTTTTGAACCTGCCATCCATGGTAATTCTTTCCAAAATAAGCTACCTCGATAAAAAATCTACTTTTCTTCATTTTCAATGACAAAGGTATGAATTAGCAAGAAGATACAAGAATCCAACGCAGACAGAACTGTCTGAATAAATTCATAAAAATAAAAGTTAGCTAGCAATTTAGCATAATAGATAAGTACTAAATCCGAGTTTCAAAAAAATCAAAAAAAAATGTAACGTTTGCAAATTCTGATGACTTACTGGACATACATTAAAAAATTATAACAATTTTAAACTAAAAAATATGAATACTTTAAACATCATCCGGTCGGTCAAATCGAAAATGAAAATTGAATTTTCAGTGCAGGTGCTAGGCATGCTCCTTCTGGCTTTTTTACCCACCTATTTTGGATTTACCAAGCAGCTTGCTCTTGTCTACTATTTCTTTTACACCATTATGCTCATCTTTGCCATCTATTATATCAGCAAGTTTTATTCCTTTTATAAAAAGGCAGAGAACATCAATTCTGAAAATAGACAAGATGCAAACTGGTTTTACCATGAACTACGTATCGAATTAGCTCATTACAAAAGCTTTCATTATATCACAACTTTTATTGCATCTGGTTTTGGCATTCTTTATTGTTACTTCAATAAAATAACCCTCATATCTCTTATCAATAAATTAGAAATATTGATACCAAGTCAAATAAATTTAATCATCATGAGCTTGACAACTGTATTCATCTTATTTGTTCTAGCAGAATCAGCAGTAAGCTGGTCTTTTAGAAAGGAATTAAAAGATCTAAAATCTATTTTAGGGCTATAGATGTATGGCAATTAGGTCTAGGCTTATACGAAGTACATCGGAGTTATTAAAATCAGATTGGGTATCCAATATATACTGGATACCCAATCTGATTTTAATAATATAACAACAAAGCTAGGTTATGCCAATGCTTTTTGTGCAATATATACTTTCTTCAAAGCAACAGGGATACCTTTGTATAAGTTATTCCACTCTACTGTCGTGCATCTTCTTTTCATCCCATCAAATGATCTCACAAACAAGTTTTCAATGATAAATTTTACGTAGTCATTTCCACGTTTATGTAACCATCCCATCACTTTGATCCGATCTCCAATCTTTTGTATTTGCCCGTTTGTAAGTAAAAGTTTCAAGAAATTCACAGCTGCCTGAAGAATGCCTGCGAAGTTTTCCCGACTAGACAATTGACGTATTTCGTCATGTATTTCTTTATAATAAGCAGTTATATAATCCGTTGCTTTATTTTCATTAATTGTATCCATATTATTTTTTCTATTTGCCTTGATTTAGTTAATAAGTTTTAACACAGGTTCTTCCATCAAAAACGATAACACATATCTCATATTGACTCGTACCTTTATTTTTTACGATCTTTTCGCCAATATATTATGCTCATTTATTTTTTCTAAGATTGATTGATCAAAATCATACCAGATCCAGGGCATTCTTCTCGTTTTTTCTATCCTTCTTTTGCCAACTTATTTGCCACTACTACGAATAACGTGCCATCAGCACAAAAACAATGAAAACAGACATTAAAACAACAATTTCATTACAATTCAAGCCAAATTACGTCCAAAATTGTCAATCAAAATGATAGGGTTTTATCAAAATGATCAGTCACACATCCGCTATAAAAACTTATATATAACTGACATTGGAAAATCAAAAGGTTGGATTTATAGATTCGAATGAAGAATTGTTATTGGGCAAAAAAAACTACAGATATGTAAAAGGGCTTGTACAATGATGTTTGTACAAGCCCTTTGCAATAGTTGCGTTGATAATAGACATTTTGTCTGAAATGTCATATTATCGCTTAGTTATTTGGTCAATATTACCTTTTATTGTTATGCATTGATGACCTATTTTTTTACTACAGTCAACACTGCTTTGCTATTCCCTTGGCTCAGATCTACCGTTAGGATATAACTTTCACCTACAGTAAGTGATTTACCAGCAACAATGCCGAGGTTACCCGAATCTCGACCATTTGTTCCAGTGCCAATAAATATTAAATCACTTTCAGTGCTGATCGTTGTTGCTCCAAACTCACCTCCCCAATTTTTTTGGTGGAAAAACTTAAAGTTGATATTGTCTTTATGAATAGACTCACCCGCTTTAACCGTAATTTGATACTTTTTATTACCTATTGGTACTAAACATAAAGCATTCCCCGGATTCCACCCGACTTGGTTAACTGCAATAGTTGGTTTACCGATACCCTCGCCAATAATCCAGATGGCTCCTGTACCATCTGCCTTTAAAGTCGCTAAGTTTGTTCCATCCATCGCTTCTACAACAAAATATTTCATTTTAAAATCTGCTGTCACACGGTATTTACCATTGATACCATTGAAATTGATTGTTCCATCTGATTTTTGAGTAAAATAATCGGGATCAATCCACCAGCTTTCTAAGCCATCAATTCCATCAAAATCAATTTTATCACCATTTTTCAATTCCATCTCTCCTTTAAAATGATCATCATCGATACGACTGAACAACGTACCATTCATATAAATATTAATAAAAGGTGATGCTGCATAAGTCAAGGTGTTAAACTTGATACTATATACACCAGTTGTTAAATTAGTAAATGGAATCTCTGCAATAGAACCAATATCTACCGTATTATTTACCCATCCAAAATTCATTTCATTTCCTTGTGTTCCTACCTTAGGAGCATGAATATATCCTTTTACTGAAGATGGAAAACTTTCTGTCGCAGCATATTCATTTGGCCCTACTTTTTCCATTTTATACGATTTAGATTCAGTTACTAAATTTAAGTAAGGAAAATCAGGTCTAGTCAACTCAATTTCATAAGCTTGCTCAGTCGTTTTTTGACTTATATTCTGCAAGACAAATTTCAATGTCGCCTTTCCGTTTGGAATATTCTTATAGAAGGGTATCAAAATCTTTCCGCTATATTCCCCGTTCTCCTTTGTGCGAATAATAGTTTCAGACACTTTATCATCGGTAAAAAATAGTTGTACTTTTACTGTTGACAATGCTATTTCTTGATCCGATGCGTGGAGTTTAAATACTAAACTATCTCCAAAATGAGCCGATGAAACATCAGATTTCAGTTCGATTTTAGGTTCTCCTATTTGATACACATATTTTTCATCCTTTTTACAGGAATACAAAGCTGCTAGTGCAGCCGTACCCAACAGGAAATTTAAAATAAGTCTTTTCATAATGTCATATTTTAATTAGCCCAACGATAAGAAACCACCGATTTAGCGGGAACTTCGTAGCTAAAGTGATTTTTTGTATCATTTATGGTTATTTTTCTATTCTCATTAGCATCATTTAGCAATACTAGAGCATACGAACCATCTATATTTTTAAATGCCGTATAGATCAGGCCTTCCGCCGTGTAACCGCTTGCTCCAATGCGCACCGCTCCAGATTTTACGACAGCTGAAAGATGCCCCACGATGTAATAATGGGAATTGCGTGTAATCTTTTTAAAGTTAGATTTACTGATATCTACTGCACCATAACAGGTTTGACAACCTCCGTCGCGATTCGGACCTTTATCGTTATCCAACATCAGATTCCAAACAATGACTGCTCGACTCCAATTATTAACAGTTCCTAAAGCGACCTCACGCATATCTTCCATCAGTCTCTTTTCAAGATTACGGCCTTCATTCCATTCACCAATAGATGTTTCAGTAAACACCAATTCTTTATCTGGGCGTTGATTATGGATATCCAATAACTCCGCTTTATCACCACCATAATTATGAAATGCTGCACCAGCAATAAAGGAAGCTGCTCCGGCATCATTATAAATTTTTACTGGATAATCGTTTTGATCTGCGATATTATCATAATTATAATTATGATCAAAGGCATAGATTTTTGTATCTAAAGAAGCAGCCTTCAACTGTGGACCTAAGGCTTGTTTAATAAAAGCCTGTTGCTCTTGCCAAGTCATATACATAGAAGCCGAATTTCCACGATTTAAAGGTTCATTTTGAACTGTAATCGAAGAAATATGGATTCCTTCTTTTTTCATGGCCTGCAGCCACTGCACAAAATACCATCCATAATCTTGGTAATATTTAGGATTTAACTGACCGCTTGTCCAAGAATCGAAAGGTTTTAAATCTGTTAGATTGTTCACTTTCATCCATTTTGGTGCAGTCCAAGGAGATCCCATAATTTTGATCGATGGGTTGATGGCAAGTATTTCTTTCAATACCGGCAGAACATATTGTTTCTCTTCTGACTGCAAAGCAAAGTTTTCCTTACCTTCTTTATCCCAACAGGTATACTCACTGAGAGAGAAATCCGAACATCCAATAGCAATGCGAATGTAGTTCATTCCCATACCTTTGTCATCGGAGAAAGTTTCTGTTAAAAATTTTGTCCGATCTTCTTGAGTCATCTTCATCAGATTGTAACAAGTAGATCCCGTTATTGCTGCACCAAAACCATCCATAGTCTGAAACTTTTGAGTAGGATCTAAGGTGATCGTATTGGGCGACATATTAAATTTTGTACTGAAATCTATAAACCCTTTACTAAAATCTTGCGAACGGGTATTTGTTGTTGTATATATGGTGATATCGCCATTATCTTTTATGGCATCTATAGCAGAAGGTGTATAGCTGTCTCGGTTACATGATGTTGCCGTCATTAAACAGGACAACAAGAGTGTATATATCATAGTATTATTATTTTTACGTTTCATAAAGTTTTAAATTAATTAGTATCCTAGATTTTGTACCAAATTTGGATTCTGATCGATCTTGGCTTGTGGTATAGGCAAGCGGTATGAATACTGATTAAAGGGATAGACTTGAGATTTACGTGCCGAATCTTTAGCATATACAGCATTCATCACAGACTCTACCTTATCCAATCGAACTAAGTCAAACCAACGCTGTCCCTCAAACGCCAATTCCAGTCGGCGTTCTTTCAGTAATGCTTCCAACATACGATCTTTGCCTGCTCGTGTAGCATTATCTAATTTTGGAAGTTTTACTCTTTCACGGACACGATCAATGATTTCAGCAGCAGCAGTCAAATTTGGACTTGCCTGCATAATCAATGCTTCGGCTTTTAGTAATAATAAATCAGCATATCTTAATTTAACCATACTGCTCATTGAAGATCGCAGTTTGAACATAAATGGATAATGCGAAGCTGGATAGTAATTACTCCATTTGGCTACATAATAGACGATGGATTGATTCATTCGAATTTGATCACCTTCATTTTCATAAGTTTGAATCAAATCCCGAGATGGGGTGACCCACTTAGCCCATGTAAAGCTATTTTCATAATTTGCCAGATCACGACCAAACATCCATGTCGCCCAATTACCTGCTCCAGGCATAAATTGTGCTTCTAATATGGATTCGCGTGTATTGCGCTGTGCCAGGTCAGTGTTGCCAGCATTCATCGCATATATATCAGCATAATTGGTATTCAAGTCAAAGCCATCAGCTGTTAGTGCATCTACATATTGGATTACTTTGGCATAATCACGAATCGGTTTTTCAGCATATACTTTTGCTAACATGGCTTTGGCTACAGATTTTGTAAACCGTGTTTTATCAGTTGCAGATCCATTAGGCGCATCCGCCAATGCTTCCACTAAATCCTTTTCAATCTGACGATATGCTTCTTCTTCGGTGCTTTGGAACGGAAAATATTGTGGATATACCTCTTCAATATTTTCAGCTGTAATATCTGCAGCTTGCGTCGTGATGACCGGAATAGATCCAAAAATACGTACCATATCAAACATCGCCAATGCACGGAAGATTTTAGCTTGTGCTTTGTATGATTTAATATCCGAATCACTTACGGATTTATCTGCTACACTATCGATATTAATAATTAATCGGTTAGCACGAGCGATATCTTCTAAATAACGACCCCAATCCCGATCGATAACGGAGTTAGATCCTTCAATGGAATTATTCTCAAAGGGTAAAACCTCAGCCCCTGTTGTTCCTGCATAGGCATTGTCGGCATGTGATTCGGAGATGAGTAATAAATCTACATACCAATGTTCTTGTCTGTCGCGCATCTGTTGGTAAATTCCCGTTAAGAAATTATCCACTTCACTCTTGTTCTTAAAAACAATCTGAGTTCCTGATTCGGTCTTTCCCTGAGTATCATCCGAATAACTATCTAATGGGTCTCTATTTAAAGAACAAGAAGAGGCCAGAAGAGTGATGATAAGCAAGTTGAAAAATAATTTTATAGCTATTGTTTTCATGATTATTCCATTAAAATTCTACGTTTACCCCAACTACAAATGATCTACTTTGCGGATAAGTTCCCCAATCGATACCCTGTACACGTCCAGAGTTTCCATACTGGTTGACTTCAGGGTCCATACCTGAATATTTGGTCCAGGTCAACAAATTGCTAGCAGATAAATAAGGTTGTATTTTTTGAATACCCATTCTTTTCAATCGTTCTGGAGCAATAGCATAACCCAATGAGATGTTTTTCAATCTCAAATAACTTCCATCTTCCACAAAATAAGTCGAGTTTTTCATATCAAATCCCGCTTTCGGTACATGGGTTATCTGTCCTGGCACACGCCAGCGGTCTAATACCACTGTAGATTGATTACGGCCATCATACATGCCTTCGGTTTCCATACGGCTTGCATTAAAGATATCATTGCCGTAAGTCCCTTGAATAAATATGCTGAGATCAAAGTTTTTCCAAGAGAAACTATTGGTCATACCGTAAGTAAATTTGGGATTTGGATCACCAATATACGTTCTATCTGAAGATGATATTTTTTGGTCTCCATTCAAATCACGATACATCAACTGACCGGTCTCTGGGTTTACACCATCGCTAATATAACCAAAGAAACCTCCTAGTGCACGTCCAGGTTCATTTCGAACAGCATAATCATGCACATTGTCATTGGTCATCGCGTCATTATAAAGCTGACTTAGTACCAGTTTATCGAGACGATTTTTATTGAATGATATATTAAAGTCAGTGTTCCATGTCAATTCACCTACTAAATTTTTTGATCCTAGCGCAATTTCAAGACCCTTATTCGTCATCTCTCCTTCATTACGCTTGATCACATTTGCTGCTGCCGATCCTGCTGGAAGCGTAACTTCCATCAACATATCCGTTGTCTTTTTATGGTAATAATCTAACGTCAAGGTTACTCTATTTTGAAAAGCGGTAAGATCAAAGCCTACATTTGTCTGAGTGGTGGTCTCCCAACCTAGATCACTAGATCTCAACGTGTTAGATTGCGTAATATTTGGAGTCGCATATTGATATTTAGTTTCAAACCATGGTAATCTTTCTATTTCATTGAATGCTAAATAAGAATAATCACCTAGACCCGATTGATTACCTGTTTGTCCCCAACCACCTCTTATCTTTAAGTCATCAATCCACTCCACATCTTTCAAGAAATCTTCCGATGAGAGTCTCCATGCTGCAGAAACCGAAGGAAAATATCTCCACCGATGATTTGGATTTAATTTGGAAGAGCCATCTGCACGCATGTTTGCTGTCAACAGGTATTTACCATCGTAATTGTACATCGCCCTTGCGAAATAGGACATGATCCCCCAGCTTGTAGCCCCCGAGCCTGTACCACTTTTTACCTCTAGGTTGTTTGCTGATGCAGAGCCTGCGGCAGTCCACAAAATTTTGTTTGCGGCATTTAATGTTTGTATCAAGCCGTTTGCATAGTGCGATCCATTGATATAGCTATTGGTGTACTTTGAATCTGTCCAGGACGAACCAGTCATGGCTTCGATATGGTGTTTTCCAAATCGTTTGTTATAGGTCAATACATTATCCCATGTCAATACCGTATTCATGTTACGGATATCTGATGCCTCACCATATTGATTTCTCCCCCATGTCGTGGTCAACGGATCTAAAAAAGTAGTCAATAAACCATTTCTACGGTCTAAAGTGAAGGAAGATTTAAAATTCAAATTGGGATCAAAGGTGATCAAGGCACTTCCCGATGCTAATATTCTATTTTCGCGATTGTTGTTATATTTTGTTCTGGCGAGATTTTCAATAGGGCTCGTGATATTATTGATTCCATAGAAATTATTATAGTAACGCTCCGGATCCGTTGGATCCCATATCGGTGCATAAGTCGGTGTTGTAATTACAGCAGTCACCACTCCTCCTCGATTAGAGCCTAAACCTGATGTAATACCATTATCATTGTAATCAGAATAGGTAATATTGGCATTAACTTTTAACCATTTACGGACTTGATTGTCAATATTAGCTTTAAAATTATAACGTTTAAAAAACGAACCTTTTAATGTTCCTTTGTCATCTGTAAAACCTCCAGAAAGATAATACCTTAATTTCTCCGTACCATCCGAAATCGTCAATTGATAATTTTGTTGAATACCCGTTTTATAGGTCTCTTTAAACCAATCGGTTTGATCTGTCAATCCAATAGGAAGGTTGACCATACCTATTTCGTTTTGAAGATCTCGATATTGCTGCGTATTCAACACATTTACGGTATTGTTCACGATGTTAGAGGTCAATTGCGCTCCAAATGTAATTTTTCCCTCCCCAACTTTACCTGTTTTAGTCGTGATCAAGACGACGCCATTGGCAGCTCTCGATCCATAAATAGCGGCAGAAGATGCATCTTTGAGAATCTGAATATCAGTCACATCATTGGGCGATAGAAATTTGATGTTATCCACAGGTACACCATCGACTACATACAACGGATCATTACTTCCATTAAAAGAAGTTGTACCACGTACACGGATATTGAACTCACCGCCAGGTGCACCATTCGGTTGCATCACGGCTACACCCGCTGCTTTCCCTTGGATCGCTTGCCCCACATTGACGATCGGTCTTTTTTCAAGATCTTTGGTTGATACCGATGAAATCGCAGTGGTGACATCTTTTCGTTTGACAGAGCCATAGCCAATCACTACGACGTCGTCCAACAGATTGGTCGATGCACTTAACTGTACGGTAAGATTGCTGGTATTCGCTAGTACCTCTTTGCTGTCATAACCGACATAGGTCACTAAAAGGGCTGTTCCTGCTGGAACCGAAATTTGAAAACGTCCATCTTCTTGAGAAGATACGCCATTTGTTGTTCCTTTTTGAACAATCGTCACTCCACCTAATGGTTTTTGATCTTGAGCGTCAATGACACGCCCACTGATCTGCATTCTATCCTGAGCAAAAGATGAACCCATCATCGCAAAGAAACAAATTAGCCACATAAAAAGAGTTGCTTTCTTAGTAAAGAAAATCATAAGTATTTATAAAATGGTTTCTAGAATTAGTTTGAGAACTACTCAAATAGCCATAGAGTTCCCCCGCTCTGTGGCTCAAACAAAGCTACTAGAACCCCAATCGGAATAAAAGGGTGCAATCTTAAAAAGTACTGGATTATTTTTTTAAATAATTACAAATGAGATTTTTACAAAAATACACATAAGTCAAAAAGTACTTAATTGATCGTTAAGAACGATCAATTACGCCTATCTGGCGGACAAAATCTTCAAAATCATCGCGATTTCCGATCGCTTTATTGCGCACTTTGGTTCGGTAGTTATACACCGTTCGCAACGAGTATCGTAAAAAACTGGCAATCTTTACACTGTCCGTAATACCTAGTCGGATCAATGCAAAAATACGAAGTTCGGTATTTAAAAACTCACCCTTCTTCGGTAGAATTTGCTCTTCTGGGACGAGGAGTTTATTGAAGTCTACTACAAATGAAGGATAAAGATTTAAGAAAATACGATCAAAATTAATATACAGCTGCTGTACTTCCCGCTCGACCATCTGTGTGGATTTCAATTGATCTTTGATCGCATCCCAGTGTTGCGCACTTGCTTTTTTAAGAAGCGCTTTACGGATGTCTTCCATTTTGTCAATATAATTGGAGCAGAGATCAAAAAATTGGGCTATATACTCCTCTTTTATATGATTCGATTCGGAAAGTTGACTATTTTTATGATTGATCTCATCGTTCAACTTTCGTAAATTGGTATTGGTCACTGATAGCTCCTCTCTTGTTTGCCGCAATCGCTGTACTTGCCTAAAGATAAATATCAAACCAATAATCAAAATCACCGATAAAAAACTAATGACAAAGAGCATCATTTGCAATTGCTTATTTTGAGTATTAATTTTTTTCTGATAAGCGGCATTGATAATCGGATAAAAAGAGGTCCCCTCAACGATACGATAACGAACATTACAACCCATGGCATCATCAATTGCTTTTTCAATAAATTTGAATGCATGATCAAAATCCCGTAATTCATAATAAGTCAAAGCCAAGTCTTGTAAAGAAGCATTATCTCGATTGGCAATTTCAATATCAGCAATCGCTGAGCGAGCAAAATAATAGCGTTGAGCTACAATATTCTTTTCTTGCTTATAGATCAATCCCATGAAATAGGCAATAAGAGCTCTTTGTTCCAAATTTTCTTCATGATCTATCCACATAGACTTAAATAATGCCTTGGCCTCATCTCTCTTTCCCTGAAATAGGGTTTTAATGGCAATTGTACTTTTATATGCAGATGATGTTGGATCAAGAACCATGAGGAGGGAATCCCGATAGCGTTCACTTGCCTGATAATATTGATCATGATTATTGCTTTGTCCATAATGGCTGTAAAAAGCACTGTAAATTTCATAATATTTAGGTAACAGAGCCTGAGGTAAAGTCTGAGACTGCAATTGCGCCAACACCTGAGCTGCCTCGATATATCTTCCTATTGAAGAATAAATCCACGCAAGATCCAGATTAATCACAACTGCTAAGGAATCTGATTTGTTCAAAGCCAATTTTCTGCAAAGCATAATATAATGAAGCGCCGAATCAGATTGAAATTTTTTATAACTTTTAAATATTTCGTAGTTTTTGTTCAGATATAAACCTTTATCATGTTGGATCATGACCGCTTCTTTTTTAAGTCTGGCGATTTGATCTTCCTTCTTTTTCACATAAAGTTCTTGATTTTCCATGACGTACTCCAATTTGCGATACACACTCGTACTATCACTCAAATCTTGGGCAATACCCGTAAAAACAAAAAAATAAAGTAAAAAAAGAACTGTTAAGCGTTTAGTCATTATTTAAATTCCCCCGTGGTTGCGGTTAAATATATCATATTTTACCTGTAATTCACAAAAATGGGGTAGACAAAAATTGTCTACCCCATTTTTACAGTGCCATCCATTTGATGCCATTGTGTGTATCAGTATACCAACTCCCAGTACAATTTTGATCTGGAGATGATGAACAATGATTACATTACTTTAATTCCATTTTACTAAAGGAATAAGGAGCATCTTCATCCTTTATTCCTCTTTTTTTATTGGGCTGATCAGACATATCAAATTGTATTTTCGCCCCCTTTATCAGTTCCTCATACCTAAAAAAGTTTTTGGTATACAATTTTCCATTGATCTTGACTTGATTGACATAGACATTTCCTTTGTCTTGATTGGTGGCATCAATTGTCAATACTTTCCCATTCTGCAATTTTAACTTAACGGATTGAAATTGTGGCGACCCCAGTACATATTCTCCCGATCCCGGTGCTACAGGATAAAAACCCAACGCTGAAAAAACGTACCATGCAGATGTCTGTCCATTATCCTCATCACCGCAGTAACCATCTGGAGTCGGCAGATAAAGCTTATCCATTATTTTTCGTACCCAATATTGTGCCTTCCAAGGTTCAGCAGCATAATTATACAGATAAGGCATATGCTGAATCGGTTGGTTGCCATGCGCATACTGTCCCATATTCATGATCTGCATTTCACGCATTTCATGAATCATGCTTCTACTTTTCATACCTTCATCACTTGGGATCACAAATACGGTATCTAACATCGCATTAAAGGCTTGTTTACTTCCCATCAGATCAATCAGTCCTTGAGGATCATGAAACACGCAAAAGCTCCAATGCCAAGCATTTCCCTCGGTATATTCTTTTGACCAAGCACTTGGATCAAAAGGTGCAATAAAAGTACCATCGGATTTTTTACCTCGCATCAATTTTGTCTCGGCATCATAAATATTTTTATAATTCAGGGCACGCTTTGCATAGATGGATATTTCAGATGCGGGTTTACCCAATGCTTTACCAAATTGATAGATACTCCAATCGTTGTAAGCATACTCCAATGTTCTAGCCACATTTTGATTGATATTTTTATCAGCGGGAATAAAACCCATTTGATTATAGACCTCATGACCAAACCTTCCAGTTGCCGAAATTTTAGGATGCGCATGATGCGCTCCGTGCACGACAGCATCCCATAATATATGAGCATCGTACCCTTTCCTCCCTGTCACAAAAGCATCCGCAACGATTGAAGCAGAATTATTACCGATCATCGATTCGCGATGTCCTGGTGAAGCCCACTCGGGTAGAAATCCACTTTCCTTATAGGCGTTTACCAAACCCGCTTGCATCCGGTCATTCATTTCGGGATACACTAAATTTAACAGAGGAAACAAGCTTCTGAATGTATCCCAAAACCCCGTGTCGGTAAACATCTCACCAGGAAGTACCTGACCATTATAAGGGCTATAGTGTACGCGGTTTCCTTGACGGTCTATCTCCGAAAAATCACGTGGAAATAAAGTCGAACGGTATAAACAGGAATAAAAAGTTTTTAAACGATCTATATCTGGATCTGTGACCTCAATACGTCCTAAGACCTCATTCCATTTAGCTTTTCCTGCGGTTGCAATTTCATCAAATGTTTTACCATTCACTTCTTTTAGATTGAGTTCTGCCTGTTCAAAACTGATAAACGATGATGCTACTCGAGCTAAAATTTGCTCGCCTCGTTTTAAATTTTTAAATCCGATGATGGCTCCGGCGTGATTATCCTCTAATTCCAGCACGTTACTCTTGATTGCACCACTTTTTACCGCAGCTTTAAAATCAAAAGCACGATCAAAAACGATTACAAAATAATTTTTAAAATTTTCTGGTACACCGCCACTATTTCGGGTATTATATCCAATAATTTTATTTTCCTCTGGAATAATTTTCACATAAGATCCTTTATCAAAGGCATCGACAACGATATTTGCTTCTGCTGTTTTAGGAAATGTAAACCGAAATATCGCTCCGCGCTGCGATGGGGTCAACTCTGTAGTTATATTCCAATCTGCCAGATAAACGCTATAGAAATAAGGTTTCACGATTTCTGCTTTATGCGAAAACCAGCTTGCACGTTTCTCTTGATCAAAGACCGGTTCACCTGTTGTCGGCATGATTGAAAATTGTCCATAATCATTATTCCATGGACTCGGCTGATGGGTTTGTTTAAACCCTTTAATTTTATCGGCAGTATAGGTATATACCCAACCATCCCCCATGTTACCGGTCTGAGGCGTCCAAAAATTCATTCCCCAGGGCACAGCAATAGCCGGGTAGGTGTTGCCATTGGATAATTCGTACTTGGACTGGGTACCGATCAATGGGTTGACATAATCAACTGGACTAAGAGATTGTGCTCCACTTACACAGATGGAGAACATGAAAAAAAGCGATCCTACAATTTTTTTTAAATTCATTATGTTGTTTTTCTTTTCGATCAAAATAGACAAAGGTCATGCTTTAATCTTTAAAAATAGTTTTTTATAAATTTACACATCTTCACGTTAACTCCTAAATAAGCTCTGGTTATTATGAATACCAAAGGATTTAAGATGGCTCGCAATAAATAAATCAAGGCCCTTTTGGGACCTTGATTCGATTACAAACAAACATTACCAACCTGCATTCTGTACTAATTTTTCATTTTTCAACACTTCGTTATTTGGAATTGGGAATAAATAATCCCTTTTTTTAAATATCCTGGTTTCAATAAGGGTCCGTTTAAAGAAGTCATTACCGTCTGCATTGAGATTCATTCCGTACACAGCAGTACTAGCCGTACTTTCAGCAATTTTCCAACGGCGAGCATCAAAATAACGCACATTTTCAAAAGCTAATTCTACCTGACGTTCCTTTCGAATAGCTTCACGCATCGCTACCTGCCCCACAGGAAGCGCAACATCTCCTTCTCCGTATCCAGGTACACCCGCACGTTTGCGAATCAGATTGACATATTTTATGATATCTGCATGTCCAGGTGAAGATTCATTAAGCGCCTCTGCATAGTTCAGATATATATTTGCTAATCTTAACAATAGCGCTCCTCTGCTATTACCATTAGATCCCACATTCTTTCTCACCGTATAACCTGTCGGTGTTACATCGGATGTACTTTGCGATCGTCCTGAATTACCACTATAGTTGAACAAAGAAATAACCGGAGCACTACTATTTGCTTGGTTTAACCAATAGCTTCCACTGTAAGTGATCCCGACATAAAAACGTGGTTCGCGATTGACATACATCCTGTATGTGGTACGCTCTGCGGGATCATACGGTGCCTTATAATTGGCAAATCCCTCTTCCGAATACGTTGATTTAGGATCAGAAATAGGCAATCCATTTTTCATAAAATAAGCATCGACGATGAATTGAGTTGCTCCGAGCGCACCACCACCTTGAGCTGCCGACGGAAAACCAACATGTTTTGGTGTACGATCATACTGCGTATTGTTTCCACTGTTCGATCGGGCAAATATCCATTCCCGATTCCAATCTGTCGTCATCACATTACGGCAGGATAAATATGCTGCGACAAAAGGATCTGCATTGGTTTCCTGATAAAGATCATAATAGTTTGGTACAAATTCATCTATAAATTCTTTAGAGGCTGTTGCTGCTACTTGCCACTTTTGTCGATCCTCAGTTGCACTGTATAATGCTGTTCCATCTGCATTTTTAATAGCTGCAAAATCAGCGTTACCATTATATAATGGACTTGCTTTCAATAACAGCGCCTCAGATTTGTATGCTTTCACGACACCTTTTGTGATCCTACCATATTCATTGTTACTCGGTACAAAAGGTAATTCTTGGTAAGCTTCATCCAGCTCGGTTACAATATAATCGATACAGGCATCAAAGGGACTCCTTGCTAGTTTAAGATCTTCTAAGGGTGCGTTGATATCCAATATTTGCTCTCCAATAAGTGGCACAGCCCCATAGGTCTTCACTAGATAATAGTAATACAGTGCCCGAAGTGCGCGCGCTTCAGCTTTGTAAGTCGATTTCATGACTGAAGTCACCTCAACAGGATTTGCATTATCGATATTTTGAATAAAATAAGATGCATTGCGAATACCCTCATAGTAACTGTTCCAAAATCCTGCGACAACACCATCGGTATTGCTCCACACACTCGAAGTCATATTGTTGGCATAATTGAAATCCCAGGTATATTTGGCTTCATCAGAAGCCGCAGTCCACGGACCCGCATTGCCCGAATTCGTAAATCGCTGTACCAACTCATTGGGAATGACACTATAGATATTGGCGAGAAACTTATCCGTATTCGTTTTGGATTTAAAAATATCCTCTACCGTAATAACATCATCAGGTACCTGATCCAAATAATTTTTACAACTATTGAAAGATGCCAAAGCTAAAGCTGCAATTAACACCCAGCTATATTTATATATTTTCATTTTTGTAAGATTAAAAGTTAAAATGTGGCCTGTACGCCCATTGATATGGTCCGCACATTTGGATAGCGAGTTCCATTTCCTGTATTCAATTCAGGATCCCAGAGTTTAAATTTACTCCAATAAAGTAGATTTACGCCTTGTATATAGATGCGTGCATTTTTCATGTTTATCTTCTGCAAAAAGTCCTTTTTAAAATTATAGCCGATATCCATTGTTTTTAAACGTAGAAAATCCACATCTTTCACCCACCAAGTAGAAGCAGCAGAATTGTTCTTGTTTGCAGCATTACCATAAGCCAAACGTGGATAAAAGGGGTTTTCTAAAGGATTTTCTTCGATCCAGCGATCTTCAGCAATGGTATAGAGATTACTTCTCTCCGCTCCAGTGCTATTATTGAAAGGTATAATACCATCTCCACCAATAAGGCGCTCAGCCCCCGAAGTACCTTGAAAAAATGCGCCAAAATAAAACTGTTTATAGGAAACATTGACACCAAAACCAAAGACAGCATTAGGCACATCACCATGTCCTATCCAGCTGACATCATTGGCATCTACCAGTCCGTCACCATTTAGATCTTTGTACCGAATATCACCGACACGCTGTGCTCCCAAAGCACTTTGATCAGCATGATTTTGGATCTCTTCTAGCGATTGAAACAAACCATCGGCCTGATATCCATAGATCCCCAACACATTGTTGCCCCTTCTTTCCATATAAGGAAATGGCTGTTTAGGTTGGTCATTCTCAATGATCTTATCTTTGTTATAAGTAAAAGTAGCACGCATGTCTACATGGACATTTCCAACCGGAAAAGGAGCCAACTCAAGAGTTCCGTCTATCCCCTTGTTTTCAATAATACCTAAATTTGCCCAAGGATTATTGGTCAATCCGACATAGTCAGGAAGTGAAGCTCTCTGTAAAAATACACCTGTTCTTTTTTCTTTAAAAAAATCAACTGTCAATGATAATTTACTTTTCAATGTTTTGATTTCAAGACCTAGATTTTGTTTATGAGAGACTCAGCCCATTGCACATTAGTACCATAATCTGAAATCGCAGTTCCACCATAGCCCGTATTATTGGTACCGTTACCAAAAGTATATCCGCCGGCACCGGTATTCACTAAAGTCAGGTAACCGAAGCGACGGGTTCCGCCATTACTACCATCTCCAACTTTACCGTCAGAATAGCGCAATTTCAAAAAGTTAATCCCATTTTTTACCGGTTCAAAAAATTTCTCATTGGAAACTACCCAACCGACACCAAATGAAGGGAAAAATCCAAACTTCATCCCTGGAGCAAAATTTTCCGAGCCATTGTAACCAAAATTACCTTCAATAAAATACTTATCGTCATAGGAGTAGGTCACACGACCTGCCGTACCCATATTACGAAAAGGTAGCGACGATGTCACATTATCTGCAAAGGCTTCCACGATCTCCCGTTGGTTATATAATAACATCGCCGATAGCTGATGTTTCTCTGCAATCACGGTATTATAATTCAATGCCGCTTCGGTATAAAATTGTCTATTGGAATTATTCGATTTTGAAAATGCGAGATCATCTGCCCCTTGGGAAATAATATTCAAGATTGGATTTCCCTGATCATCGTATGGGAATAAGCGATTGATCAAATAAGTACTCCGATTTCGGGTTCGATTGATGGTATGCTCATTCCAGATATCAAAGGAATATAATGCTGAAAAATTCAATCCTTTTAACCAAAATGAAAGATCTTGTGTCAATCGAGCATTTGTCATGATTTGATTACTGAATATATTTTGGTAACCCGTTTGTGTTATTTGTCCATACGGATTAGGTTGTGCTCCAGCTGAACTCACTCCAGGAACAAAATTTCCCGGATACATAGCAGGATACAACACTGGATTTGTTTGCATCACATTGCCAAAAGCTTCTTCCGGCCTCACTCCTGGATAATTGATGTTACCGATATTACCTTGCGTCCCCAATTCGAATTTGGTTGTTGATGTCCAGTTCATGGAGATATTCGAAGTGAAATTATACCGCTTATATCGTGTGGTAGCATCATATTTTTGCAGATCATCTGTCCTGAGCAAACTTGACTCATCATAATACGCTCCAGACACATAATAACTTGCAAATTCAGATCCTCCTCGAGCACTAAAATTTGCGCGACGGTTGCTTGCCGAATTTTTAAAGAGCTGATCCATCCAATTGACATTGGGATATAGGTAAGGATCATTGCCAAGAATAGTATTGTTGATATAATTATTGGAATATTCTTTTTGCATACCTGTCGCTATTCGAGCTTCATTGCGCAAGAGCATATACGTCACTCCATCCGTCAGTTCGGGTCTTTTTGTAAATGATGTAAAGCCTTGATTGTAATTAAACATTAAAGCAGGTTTGCCTGTTATACCTTTTTTGGTACTGATTAAGATCACACCATTGGCACCCGCCACACCATAAACCGCTGTCGCTGATGCATCTTTCAGGATCGTCAACGAGGAGATATCCTCTGGATCTAGGCCATTGATATCACGCCCCTGCACTCCATCGACGACGACCAAGGGTCCTGTATTTCCCGACATACTTGAAATACCACGGATCCAGAGATCGGCACCGTCTGCACCCGGGAGTCCAGAACGCTGTACTCCAACAAGTCCGGAGATACGTCCTGCCAGCATGGTACTCAGATTGGCTACCGGCAATTTCAGATCTTCAACATTCACACTGGATTGGGCACCCACAACAGAAATTTTCTTTTGTTGCCCATAGCCTACAACAACGACTTCATTAATACCGTTATTGATAGCTTTCAAAATAATATTTAAATTGATGGCATTATTGATTGCAACACGATAAGATTCATATCCCACATTAGTAACGGTCAAGGAGTCTCCTCGGCTAGCAAGGATCTCGAATTGCCCATTTTCTTTTGTTGCAGCAGAAGTTTTAGTCATTAAATTGGTAACTGTTACTCCTGAAAGATTGACATTCATCTCATCACGCACGACTCCTTTTACGAGTACTTGTCCTGCCTGTTGCGCAACAGCTTCATTGCCCCAAAAACTACTGCAAAAAGCGACAAGAACGATTATTGTTCCGATTATTTTTTTCATCATCTGGTAGGTTAATTATTGATTAGTACTTTTTTGAGGATCGGAGATCAGCCGCCACTCGGCCAGTTGAAATAAGCCTGTTCCACCTGCAATTGCCTTAATATTCAGTTTATAAAACTTATATTTTGCTGTATTGGAGATGTCAAAACGAACTTTAAAATTACGATCAGGAAAAGCATATCCTGTTTTGCTCTCCAGTGTGGTCCAATTTTCACCGTCATTGGAAGCAACGAGATCCCAATCTTTCGGATCTCGTCCTGAAGCATCATTTGCAGAAGCTAATACATAAGAGGTGACAGCAATCCCACCAGGGAAAGTTAATTGTAGAAATAGATCATTGACATAGGGATTAATTAAAAATTTGGTTGAATAGTCATTATCGACAACTTTTGGAGAACCCTCACCTGCAGTAATACCACCACTATTTTCATGGTTCACGGTCAATTTACCATAAATGGTAATATCCATTTCTGGTTCGTTTTCAGCAGGTAATAATTCATAGTTCTTGACCTCAGTTTTCTGGCAAGCACTAAAAGACAACAGTATGCTAACAAGAAGCAACAATCGCCTAGATTTGGTTAGTTTGTTCATAATAGGCTTAATTAGATTTACTAAAACGGATTAGTAGTCTAATATAGAAAAGCCTATTTCAAAAACTTGTTAATCAATTGTTAACAAAGATTTTTTTTATCCATGCTTGAGCAGTCGGGTGATAAAGCCAACCTTGTATACCGTTTCAATTTTCAATTGAGTTGAATTTTGTAAGACTTTACGTATCCTAGAAATAAAGACATCCAAACTTCTGCCCATAAAATAATCACTTTCGCCCCATATTTTATTTAAGATTTCTTCCCTGGTCAATACACGATCCAGATTTTGCAATAAATATTTCCAAAGCTCAAATTCACGGGCTGTCAAACGAAGCGTTTTTCCACCATTCACCCGTACTTCCATCGCACTACAGAATAAAGTAACATCAGCAATTTGTAATTCCTCCATTTTCTTTTCTTTTCCACGTGCTAAAATATTATTCATACGCCACAAAAGCTCCTCGGTATCAAATGGCTTAGTTATATAATCTTCTGCCCCCAGTTTCAACCCCGTGATGCAGCTCTCTTTCGCATTTCTTGCAGTCAAAAATAAAAACCGAAATTCTGGCTTCAATATTTTGATACGCTTAATTAATTCAAAGCCGTCAAAAGATGGCAACTGCACATCAACAAGTAGTAAATCAAAATTTTGTCTTTTACTTAGCGCTAATGCTTGATCACCGTCATCGAC
This sequence comes from Sphingobacterium sp. MAE, assembly GCF_056711605.1. Taxonomy (NCBI): domain Bacteria; kingdom Pseudomonadati; phylum Bacteroidota; class Sphingobacteriia; order Sphingobacteriales; family Sphingobacteriaceae; genus Sphingobacterium; species Sphingobacterium sp. MAE. The sequence goes on from NZ_CM160044.1 coordinate 4,732,041, forward strand.
CAAGTGCACTTCAAAACCGCTTCGTTCCAGATACCATTGCACTTCGCAACCTAGATCTGCGTCGTCCTCTATCAGCAATATTTTCCCTTCCATACTATTTTAATAATTGGAATTGTAATTCTAAAAATAGTTCCTACATCTATTGTACTATCCAGATCGAGTTTCCATTTATGGACCTCAACAATTTTATGAACAAAATATAATCCTAAGCCCAGTCCTGTCATAGACCGCAGCTGATCACCCCTTTGAAACTTATTAAATATACGCTTTTGGTCACGTTTTTCGATTCCATAACCATTGTCACGAATTTCAATTTCCAACAGCTTCGTAGATAGCTGTACAACTTGCACACGCACATTTTTTTCATTACTTACATTATACTTTAATCCATTTTCGATCAAATTTGTGATTAATGTCGTGAACATAAAGTGGTCATAATAAGCACACAATTCGGCTATGTGATCATCAAAAAACAAGGTAATTGTGGCTTCTTTTTTCCACTTGATCTGACTATCGAGGATAATATCATATAAATCTGTGATCAAAAAATGTTCATCAAATTGTGCTGCCTGCGGGTCGAAAGACGAAACCTCCAAGGCCTGATTGACCAATTTGTCCAGGCGCTGCACTTGTCGGTTGATGACCTCAACACTTCTAAAGCCTCCTGTCCATTTTTTGTCTTCTAGATCTGCTTTCAGATTTTTGGCGGATACCTGTATTGTGGTGAGCGGGGTTTTAAATTCATGCGTCACATGGTTGAAAAAGTCAGCAGAAATTTCGTTCAATTTCTTTTGCCTGATCCAATTGCGCATGGTGATGAAAAATAAAAAAACAATGACAATAATACTGCTACAGGATAACAGTAAAAATGGTGCAATGGCCAATAGGATATTTTTGACCTGATTATGCTTACTCACATAAAGTTTAAAACCTACTAAATTAGAATACGCAGAAGGTAGTGTAACGGTAATTGCGGAGACAATATTTTGGGGTCTTACAACCTCCAGATGACCATCTATTAACCCCTTAGGATCTCCTGTACTGATATCAAATAAGGAATAATAGGTGCTCCCATCAAATGTGAGACTAAGCCGGTCCATATATAGCGCATAATTATATTCTGCGCGATCAAGTTTTTGTTTCCGAACTATATTTTCAAATTCAACAGTAAAGTTTGCCTTTTTTTTGAGTGCTAGTAAGACTTGATCTCCTAATTGATACAATTTTTGTTTAAAAAGCTTTTGATCTTCTCGCACTAGCTTTTCCAATGTGGTGTATTGCGGAATCAAGATGGAATCGATGATCTTCTGCCCACCACGATAGACCTTATCATTGATGATCGATTGTTCATATTCTAACTTAATTCCCGCTTTTTCATTTTTTAAAAAATCAAGTTGTTCGATTTTATAAACACTCGATATCAATCGGAGCTGCAGAAAAATTAAGACCACAAAACTGGTAATTGCTACCGCTTGTATGATCTTAATTTTACTTATCTTCTTAGGTGTATATTTGACCATTGACATTTTTCAAACCTGATATTTAGTCTATGTCCTGCCTATGATATTGATCGACTGTGCTTGATGTATAAAGTAATCTACTACTTACTTGGTTTACTTGCCATCTCAAATTGCAGTTCGCCACCATTTTTGATCGCCTCATAAGATAGTTTCAATCCCGATAAAGTTTGCCCATTTAGACTTACTTTTTTCACATACACATTCTTTTCCGATTGATTTTTCACTTGTATTGTGATCGTCTTACCATGCTCTAAGTTAATCTTCGCCGATTTGACCAATGGACTGCCTATCCAATAAGCATCTTCACCCGGTGCTACAGGATAAAATCCCAAAGCTGTAAATAGGTACCAAGCCGACATCTGTCCACAGTCATCATTGCCACCCAGTCCTGCATGACCATTATGATATTGATTGCGGATGATCTGGCGTACACGTGCCTGTGTTTTCCCAGGACTGTCCGTTAAATTATACAAATAAGCCACATGGTGTGACGGTTCATTACCATGAACATAATTACCGATGATCCCATCACGCGTTATATCTTCAGTATGTTCAAAATATTTATCCGGCAATTCCATGGTAAATAAAGAATCCAGATAATTTTCCAGTTTTTTCTTTCCCCCCATCATCTCCATCATTGCTGCAGGCTGATGCGGTACGTATAAACTATAGTTCCAGGTATTTCCTTCTATAAAACCTTGCCCATGAGTTTCCAGCGCATCAAATTTTGCTCTAAATACTCCTTTAGAATCTTTAGGTCTCATAAACCCGATTGTCGGATCATAGACATTTTTCCAGTTAGCAGCTCGTTTAATAAAGGTCTCATAAACATCATCTTTTCCTAACTTTTTGGCAAGCTGTGCAATACACCAATCATCATAAGCATACTCCAGGGTATTGGAAACTGAAGTTCCTGATAACTCATCAGGGACATAGCCCATATCGATATAGGGTCCGATTCCTTCATATTTTCGAGCGTTTGCTGTCTGTATACAAGCTGCTAGAGCTGCCTCTGCATCGCCTTTATAGACACCTTTCAAAATTGCATCTACCACGACCGATACCGAGTGATAACCACTCATGCACCAATTATCATTGGCATAATGCGACCAGATCGGCAACATATGCAACACACTTTGATCATAGTGCGCCATCATCGAAGCGACCATATCGGCATTTCGTGTTGGGTTGATCAAATTCATCAAGGGATGAAATGCACGAAAAGTATCCCACAGCGAAAAGGAAGTATAATTGATAAATCCCTTTGCTTGGTGCACCTCTTGATCCAAACCTTTATATTCCCCATTGACATCCATATATACCGTCGGCATCAGACTGGCATGATACATCGCTGTATAGAAATTCACCAAATCTTCCTTATTGAGCATATCCACTTGAACTTTGTTCAACTCCTGTTCCCAAGACTGCTGTCCGGCCTGAACATAATTTTCAAAATTCCAGTGTGGCGCCTCTTGTTCCATATTGGCGAGCGCATTTTTCATACTCACTGGACTCAACGCCACTTTCATCAAGACTTCTTCTCCCTCCTTCGTATCAAAATCTAAGTGCATCTTAATTTGATGAGCCGCTAGATCTGGAAAATTATTCTTTTGATCAAATTTACGCCAAAAACCAGCATATACCTGTTTGCCATCTTCATATTTAGTACCATAATTTTTAAATGCTTTGGAGGTTTTAATCGCAAAATAAACGGTTCTCGTACGAGCCCAACCATTCGTCTGGCGATATCCCACCAATGTTGAGTCATTCAAAACCCGCACTACAGTCCATACATTTTTCCCTTCGTAGTTATAGATACCGGCTGTCAGATCCAAGATTAAATGGGAGGCATCCGATTTTGGGAATGTATATCGATGTATTCCGACACGGGTCGTGGTCGTCATCTCTGCTTTGATCTGATGTTTATCCAATAGCACTTTGTAATAGTTTGCCTCAGCAACTTCATTGCTATGCGAATAGGGTGAGCGATAACCATCTTGTGGTCGGTCTGCCGTGCCTGGATTGAGCTGAACTTTCCCCTGGGTAGGCATCACTAAGATATCTGCCAAATCCGAATGTCCAGTACCACTAAAATGAGTATGGCTAAATCCTACAATTGTAGGATCATCATATTGATATCCCGCACAATACTTATAAACATCACCGTTATATTGACCGTTTACTGAATAAGGAATAGTATCGGTATCGGGACTCAACTGTACAGAGCCAAAAGGTACGGTTGCACCTGGAAATGTATGTCCCATTCGGGCAGTACCAATTAACGGTTTTACATATTGTATTAAATGAGATGACTGCGCTTGCAATAGGCTCGGAAACAAGAACAGACCTAAGTATAGAAGTGGTTTATTGATCATGGATTTAAGTTTTATAAAGCGGGATTTTTGCTGTAGCTATCCCACAACTCATCAATTGTTTTTCCGGTTTGTTTTTTCCAAAATCCCTCTGTGTATGTCTTATCACGCATGGCAGCATCAAGATTTTTAACAAATCCTTTTTTGACCTTTTTTTCAATCCAGTAGAAAAAACGGGCGGTCACGCGGTAGGAATCCGAATAGTTTTGTTTTGCATTCCATTCCGGCAATTTCCAGTTTGCTCCAGCATTATCGATACCATCCACAAATCGGACATAATCGGCTATACCTTCTGTAATCCACCAAGGACCTGATCCATTCGGATATCCCTGCACAATATGCATCACTTCATGTGTCACGACATCGATATCTCCCGGATTTTTGGCAAACCATGATGGACTATAACGTACGATGCCACCTGCTGTTGCAGCGACACCTTCATAATCAGGATCAATGACAAAAGAGACTTTTTTCATCGTCTTTTTATTATAGGTCTTCGCCAATTTGGGATAATTAACAAAAAATGTATGGATCAGTTTTTCCTTTAATGCAGGGCTAAAATCTTGGTCTTTATTGATCCAGATTAAGGTATACCCTCCTTTTGTAATGCTATCCGTATCAACTGCCACCTGGCGATCATGCTCGGTATGCTGCCAATTATCTTGAGCAAGGGCTGATTGACAAGCAATCAACCCCATGACACCACTCACTATCTTAATAAAATTCATCTTTTATTATTTTTTAAAGATTGCTTTAAATTCTGTACTCATCGAATAAGGAGCAGCGTCTAATGTAGCTCCGCGATTGTAGTTTGGCTTAGAAGTCATATCAAATGATAATGTACCCCCTTTTAATAATTCTTGATGACTCAACCAATTTTTGGTATATGATTTCCCATTTACTTTTAGATCATTGACATAAAAATTCTGAGCACTAGCTTTATTCCCGATGATTTCTACTGTTTTTCCATTTTCCAATTTTAACGTTGTTTTTGCAAAAAGAGGAGCTCCCAATACATACTCATCGGTAGCAGGACAAACCGGATAAAATCCAAGCGAAGAGAAAACGTACCAAGCCGAAGTTTGACCATTATCTTCATCTCCACAATAACCATCAGGAGTAGCTTGATACATACGGTCTAAAACCTGACGAACCCAATATTGTGTTTTCCAAGGCTGCGCACTGTAATTATACAAGTAGATCATATGCTGGATAGGTTGATTACCATGTGCATACTGTCCCATATTCGCGATCTGCATTTCACGGATTTCATGGATCGTACCACCGTAATAACTATCATCAAAAGCTGGTGGCTGTGTAAATACACTATCTAACATCGTATTAAATTGTTTATTGCCCCCCATCAATTCAATCAGTCCTTCTATATCGTGGAAAACACTCCACGAGTAATGCCAGCTATTGCCTTCGGTAAACGCATCACCCCACTTCAGTGGATTGAATGGGCTCTGAAATTTTCCATCTTTATTCTTTCCGCGCATCAAGTTGGTCGAAGGATCAAATAGATGACGGTAATTTTGTGCTCTTTTAGCGTATAATTCAATATCTGCTTTCGGCTTTTTTAATGCTTTAGCTAATTGATAAATTGTAAAATCATCATAAGCATATTCAAGTGTACGTGCTGCGTTTTCATTGATTCCCACGTCATAAGGCACATAACCCAATTTGTTATAGTATTCAACTCCTTTACGGCCCACTGCAGTCATTGGTCCTTCATGATTAGCACCATGCTTCAACGCTTCATAGAGTGTATTGATATCGTATCCTCTTAATCCTTTTATAAAGGCATCAGCCACTACAGAAGCAGAGTTATTACCAACCATGATATCTGCAAAACCTGGACTGCTCCATTCTGGTAAAAAGCCGCCCTCTAGATAAGCATTTTTAAGTCCTTCTTGCATCTCCACATTGATAGATGGGTACATCAGATTTAAGAATGGATATAGCGCTCTGAAGGTATCCCAAAATCCAGTGCCACCGAATAGGTAACCCGGAAGTACTTTTCCATTATATGGACTGTAATGGACTTTCTCTCCCGATTCATTGATTTCATATAACTTATTCGGAAAGAATAAAGTACGATACAAAGTCGAGTAGAATGTACGCATTTGGTCAATATTATCTCCTTCAACAGCCAGACGTCCCAATTTTTCATTCCAGATGGCTCTTCCATCAGCTTTTACCTGATCAAAACTACGGTTCCCCAATTCATTTAGATTAAGTAATGCTTGTTCGGCACTAATAAATGAAGAGGCAACCCGCACCTGAACAGGTTTAGTCTTATCCTTCACTTTAAAACCCAGTATAGCTCCCGTTTGATCTGCCGTAGATTTTAATTTGCCTTTGAAACGTTCCTTACCTTCCCAAGTTGAATAATTATCAAAAGGTTGATCAAATATTAAAACAAAATAATTTTTAAAATTGGTCAATTTACCACGCGAATAACGTGTAGAATAACCGATCACCATATTTTTTTCAGGAATAATCTGTACTTCAGATCCTTTATCAAAGGCATCAAGTACAACGAATGCAGAATCCGTTTTATTAAATGTGAATTTAAAATAAGCCGCACGTTCTGTTGGTGTAAGTTCTGCCGTAACATCATGATCGGCTAAGTATACCGAATAATAATAAGGCGTTGCTCTCCGCCTTATGTGAAAACCAGCTTGCTCGCTCCTCCTGATCAAAAGCCGCTTTACCCGTCACAGGCATTAAAGAGAATTGTCCATAATCGTTCATCCAGGGAGAAGGTTGATGCGTTTGTTTCAATCCTCTTATTTTATCAGCAGCATAGGTGTACTGCCAACCATCTCCATTTTTCCCTGTTTGTGGTGTCCACATATTCATGCCCCATGGCAGTCCAATTGCCGGGTATGTGTTTCCATTTGAAAGCGAAGGTTTTGAATCTGTTCCCATTAAAGGATTAACCAAATCAACAGGATCGATAGGTTTACCATTTAATTTTTGGGCAGATACAGTACTTGTACAAAATAAGGATAGGCTTAAACTCCATGCTATCCCCCATTTTAGGGTTTTAAAAATCATATGTGGTAAATTAAATTGACATAAATTGGGTATTTCCAACATGATTGTAGGGAAATAATTGATTTAACAAAAATAAAGATAAAACCTTTTAGCAATAAATGAAAATAAAAATTTAGCAATTATTAATTCCTATCTTCTTTATTACAAAGGAAGTATAAGACAATTAGAATTGTCATCTGAAAGTCTTTTTTGAAGATCACTAGAAAATTATTAACATATTTAACCTATCCTTGTATCAATATAATTTTTAAATAAAATGAATAAAGGAACTGTAAAGTTTTTCAATGAAACTAAAGGATTTGGTTTTATTACCCCTGAAAATGGTGGAGACGATGTATTTGTACACATTTCAGGCTTAAAAGATCAAGTTAGAGAAGGCGATAGCGTTAGCTACGAAATTGAAAACGGAAAAAAAGGCTTAAATGCCGTTAATGTAAGAATAAACTAATTACTATTATATTTTCTTGCAAAGCAGCTTCCCTCATCGGAAGCTGCTTTTTTTATGTTACAAATCATGAGCATTCATTTGCCGCCTTTATGATTAGGCTACTTCTGGAGAAGTGTATACATTATAAGGATTTAATCTTTTTGCCACTGCATAGGCCAACCAAACTGCCATTGCTAAAGGCAATACTAAGCTATAGCCATTAGGAACCATACTACAGATTAGAAAAACGGCAGTAAACCGACCGTGTATCGCTGCTGCCAATGTCGAAGCAGCACCGATCAAAGCAAAATTAAGCACGATCAAATCTAAGCCAAAAATCAGATTACAAAGGATTGCAGTAGCCATTCCTAAAAATGCTCCAGCAACGATGCTTGGTGCAAATACCCCTCCGTCTCCACCCGCACCTAAGGTCAAAGAAGCAACAAATGGTTTTAATAAAATCAATAGCAGCAAAGAAAATGGTATAACGGCTGATGCAGCAGGTTGTATAAGCAATCCGATCATTTCTTTAAGCCCATGATAGCTATCGCCATATAATGCTGGGAAAAACAAAATTAGAGTGCCGATCACGATAGCACCTATGTTAACACGAAGAAAATTATTACTAATCCTTGCAAATAGTTTTTTAGAAATAAGTACCAGCTTCATAAAATAAAGTGCCAATAGAGCTGCCAATACAGCCACTAAAGCCATAAATGGCAAACCGTACCAATGCCAATCTTGAACAGAGAAGGGTAATAACGTTTCTTTTTCAAAATAATAGATCCCAACATAAGCAATAACTGCAGCTATACTACTGCTTAGGAGCACTGTTTTTTTCCATCCCCTTGCAATAACTTCGATGGCAAAGAACCAGCCACCGAGGACAGACCCAAATAAAATCGCCACCCCTGCTGTTACTCCAGCACAGATTAACTCTCTCTTATATTTCATAGGCATCCATCCTTTTTCACTAAACTGATTGCCAACAGTTGCTGTAGCGACCACAGTAGAAACCTCTATCCCGGTAGATCCACCAAAGATAACTGTCAGAAAACCGTTGATATAGTGTGATGGGATTTTATAAAAAGGAAGATGATCCTGACGCGTATCCAATGAACGATAAATTTCACGAATTCCTTTGTTCTTCCTGTTCTGGAAAAAAGACTTTCTCAAAAAATAGATAATCGTGATTCCTATAGAAGGAAAGATCAGATATAAGTATATATGGAGGACCGGCACGAGCTCAAAAAGGTAATCTTGAAAATAGGTGGTCAGATGTTTAAGAGAATACGCCAATATCCCCGACAGCACAGCGACAATAATACTGCCTATCACAAGTTTAAAATAACTATAAAATTGTATCTTATCTTTCATGATTGAATTCATATTAACCGCACAAAGCTACCATAAAAAAAAACAGATATCTGGATAACTGCCCGAAAAAATAGCCTCAAAACTAAACCATTAAGATCATGATGACAATAATTTCATATTCTTTTGGAATTTTACAACTAAAAATAATGGGCCTAGAAATTTCACTACTTAAAAACGAATACACAAAACCATCATCGACTATTCGTCAATCATTGATATTATTTTTTCTCTTTCACGAGATAATTAACGACATTTGCGACTTTAGAAACTAAATCAACTTGGTAACAATAAAATTTGTAGCTTTGTAGCTACAAAACCATAAATAATGTAAACATTACGCGATTTGAATACAAATGAAAAAATAACTGTTTTAATGACTAAAAACAGCTTTTTTGATCATCTGATAGGAAGAGCGCTTTTATAAAATTATTTAAAGGCCCTCGCTTGATTAAGATCAGACATTATATGTCTTTTGGCACGATTTTTTCAACAGGAAGCAAAATTTGGGAATTGGTTTTTACTTATATCACGCTAATGAAAGTAACGATGGGATCTGATGTCTATAAGCTATTTTTCCTTGAGCCATATATCAGTAATTACCTAATATTTGAAACACGAACATGATTAATATTACGCTGATAAAGAAAAAACTACGGAAAGATAACCCGCGCTGGGTGATACTTTTGATCGATTTAGTGATCGTATTTGGATGTTATGCTATTTCCAACTTTATCTTCAATAGCATCCATGAACAATATTCTACAGCCATGATGCTTAAAAAGAGTGTGTTCATTCTAGTGGTTTATAGTCTAGCATTTACGATGATGCGCACCTATAAAGGCATTATCCGACAAACAGGGATTCAAGATGCTACAAAAATCTTCAAAACGGTATGGCTTGCCTTTATGTTATTGGCCATCCCAACCATAGCTATTCGCTATTATATACCTAAAGGTACGATAGCTGGTGATTTTTTACGTCTGTCGTATATCATTCTATTTATGCACAGTTTTTTTACGATGGTGATGTTGGTTGCTGCTCGTGTAACCTATAGAAGCATTTATGAAATGTTATTTCTACCCAATCGTAAAAACCGCAATGTACTGATCTTTGGAGCTTCAAGACCTGGTTTAGTCGCTTATTCTCTATTACGTGACGACCGCCGCGTGAAAAATCACATCGTCGCTTTTGTTGAAGATAAAGTTTCACGAGTTGGTAACCGCATAGCAGGGCTTCGCATTCTATATTTAGAAAAAATAGATCACGCTTTTATTGAACAATATAAGATTTCCGAAGTCATTATTGCTGTCGAAAACAATGATCCCGAGCGTTTAGTCCAAGTTACCGACCACTTTCAACAATTGAATGTCGAACTGAAAATAATGCCAAACTCTCGTGTTATGTTGAATTCGGGCGCGAAGCGTGAAATTCGAGCATTAAAGATTGAGGATTTATTAGGAAGAAAAGCCATTAAAATTGAAAATCCAGGTATTGATGCAGAATTGGATAATAAGGTTATTTTAATCACTGGTGCAGCCGGCTCAATTGGAGGGGAATTGTCGCGTCAGATTTCACAACGCAATTACCGTCACTTAATTTTATTGGATCAAGCCGAATCACCGCTGTACGATTTACAACAATCGCTAAAAGCGTCACATCCTGACCGTGTCAAGTGTATTGTAGGAGATGTGCGCGACAAGGTATTTATGGAACGGATCTTTAAACGCTACCGTCCACAGATGATCTTCCATGCAGCAGCATATAAACACGTTCCTTTGATGGAGCAAAATCCATATGAAGCAATTTGGACCAATTTGGTCGGCAGCAAAAACATGGCTGATCTTGCGGTAGCCTATGGTATCCATAAATTTGTCATGGTCTCTACAGATAAAGCAGTAAACCCGACTAATGTCATGGGAGCTACCAAACGTGCTGCAGAAATTTATGTCAATAGTTGCAGCTCTCTTGGAAAAACTAATTTTATCGTAACCCGATTTGGTAATGTCCTCGGATCTAATGGCTCCGTAATCCCATTGTTTGAAAAACAAATGGAACATGGTGGACCATTGACGCTTACACATGAAGATATCACACGTTACTTTATGACGATTCCAGAAGCTTGTTTATTGGTTCAAGAAGCAGGTGTAATGGGAAAGGGAGGCGAAATATTTGTTTTTGACATGGGCAAATCAGTCAAAATTATAGATCTTGCCAAGCGCATGATCAAATTAAAAGGATACCGCTATCCTGAAGATATCGATATTAAGATTGTTGGATTAAGACCTGGGGAAAAGATATTTGAGGAATTACTTGCCAATGATGAAAATACGCAAAAAACTCATCATCCAAAGATCATGATAGCACAGGTCAATCGCGAAGATATTGCTGAAAAATGCCATCTGATCCACAAGCTCAGTGAAGACATCACTACGATTGGTAAAGGAGAAATAAATGATATGAAATTGGTACAGCAACTTAAAAAAATAGTTCCCGAATTCAAATCTCAAAATTCGATATTTGAAGATCTTGATGAGGAAATTCAAGAAAAAATCATTGCTGAAGTTTAATCATATTCTGCAGCTTAATCCCTAAAAAAATAAAAATAGCCCGTAACAAAATTACATGGGCTATTTTTTACCATTAAAAATCCCCCAATATTCGATAGAAAATTTAAGAATATTACCATAGCTGTGCAACTATGTAAATTGACAGATGTAGACAAAACAGTTTGGTATCATACTATTAATTCTGTAATTATTTCAAATATTCTTTCGTAATTTGCCTAAGTAATCTGAATGGATTACTTAGGCATTTACCAGCATCAAGGATAGGAAGAAAAAGCTTACGCATTAGATTGATCTATACATTATAGATAAAAAAATCAAGAATTAAAAATATGCTTTAAGCAATAAGAATAAGCATGAAAGAAAAAAAAATATATATAGCAGGACACCGTGGTATGGTAGGTTCAGCTATAAAACGAAAATTAGAAGACTTAGGTTATCATAATTTTATTTTCCGCAGTTCCAGCGAATTAGATTTACGAGATCAATTACAGGTAAAGGAGTTTTTTAAACAAGAAAAACCTGCAATTGTTATTGATGCTGCTGCAAAGGTCGGAGGTATACTGGCCAATAATAATTATCCATATCAATTTTTAATGGACAATATGCAGATTCAGAATAACCTCATTCACGAATCACTAGAAAACAAAGTAGAAAAATTTATTTTTTTAGGATCTTCTTGTATATATCCCAAATTTGCAGATCAGCCTTTAAAAGAATCTAGTCTATTGACTGACAGCTTAGAACCAACCAATGAATGGTACGCATTAGCTAAGATTACTGGTGTAAAAGCTTGTCAAGCTATCCGTAACCAGTTTGGAAAAGATTACGTCAGCCTAATGCCTACCAATTTATATGGTACTCATGACAATTTCGATTTAACTAGTTCTCATGTATTACCAGCGATGATACGTAAATTTCATGAGGCAAAAATTCAAGGGAATACTTATGTAACTTTATGGGGATCTGGTAATCCTATGCGTGAATTTTTATTCGTAGATGATTTAGCAAAAGCTGTAGTCTTTGCTTTAGAGAACCAATTACCTGATTACCTATACAATGTTGGTACAGGCATAGATTTGAGCATTAAAGAATTAGCACATCTTATTCAATCAATAGTTGGGTACCAAGGAAATATTATTTGGGATAGTAGTAAACCAGACGGGACACCTCGTAAGCTAATGGATGTCAGCAAAATGCATGCATTGGGTTGGAAACATCAGATCGAACTGAAAGAAGGTATTGAGATCACATATCAGTGGTTTCTCAAAAATCAAAACAACTATAAAGAAGTAAAATTATAAGTATTAGATACTACTTAAATTAAGCATAAAATGAAAATTGCATTAATCACTGGTGTCACAGGACAAGATGGCTCTTATTTAGCAGAATTACTATTAGAAAAGGGGTATATGGTACATGGCATCAAACGCAGAGCCTCCTCTTTCAATACCCAACGTATTGACCATATTTATATGGATCAACATGAAAGCCATGTAAACTTTAAGTTGCACTATGGCGATTTAACTGATTCAACCAATATCATTCGCATTATCCAAGAAGTACAGCCGGATGAAATTTATAATTTAGGGGCGATGTCACACGTAAAGGTATCTTTTGATTCACCCGAGTACGTTGCTAATGTCGATGGAATTGGTACATTACGTATCTTAGAAGCAGTTCGTATTCTAGGACTAGAAAAAAAGACACGTATTTATCAAGCTTCCACATCTGAACTGTACGGTCTAGTACAGGAAGTACCTCAAAAAGAAACCACACCTTTTTATCCAAGATCTCCTTATGGGGTTGCTAAAATATATGGGTTCTGGATCACTAAAAATTACCGTGAAGCTTACCACATGTATGCGTGTAATGGTATTTTATTCAACCATGAATCTCCACGCCGAGGAGAAACTTTTGTTACTCGAAAAATTACGATGGCCACTGCAGCTATTGCTCTGGGTAAACAAGAATGCTTATATCTAGGCAATCTTAATGCTCAACGTGATTGGGGTCACGCAAAAGATTATGTTGAAGCAATGTGGCTTATGTTACAACAAGATGTCGCCGAAGATTTTGTTATAGCAACAGGAGTTACTACTTATGTTCGAGAGTTTGTCAGAATGGCATTTGCCGAAGTGGGTATTGAATTAGCTTTTGAAGGAAATGAGGCAACAGAAGTTGCCAAAATTAAAGCCTGTCATCATCCAGAATATCAATTGGAAATTGGAAAGATAGTTGTAAAAGTAGATCCAAAATATTATAGACCTACTGAAGTTGATCTTTTGGTAGGTGATCCAACAAAGTCAAATACACAATTGGGATGGAAACCTAAATACGACCTTGCACAACTGATAAATGAAATGATGCGATCCGATATTGCCTTAGCGAAAAAAAATAGTTAGCGCTAGATTCATTAATTTTTACAATTAAAAACAAAATATCCCGAGGTCAACTCGAGATATTTTGTCAATTTCTACCACTTTGGATTTTGCACCAATTTTGGATTTTTGGCAATTTCCGATGTGGGTAGTGGCCATAGATAATCTCGCTCCACATCAAACTTACGTAACGATGCGGGTTGTAGGACAATATAGTTCTGATCATTGACAACCGTTTTGTCCGACCATTTGTCACCCGTAGCTGTCAGATATTCTGTAAATAAATAACTCCCCAATAATGTTTTTGGCAATTCTACTTCTGCTGTTTTCCAACGGATGAGATCCCAATATCCATGTCCTTCAAAAGCCAGCTCTACTTTCCGTTCACGACGAATTTCCTCGCGCATACTGAGCCCATTACTTTTGACAAAAGCATTACTCAATTTTGACATGGCGACATATTGAGGTGCATCACCAGTCCCCACATTCACTTGAGGCAATCGCCCTCTCAATGCATTGATCGTTTGATCCAATACAGCATCACTTATCTGCTCATCCAATTCATAAATAGCTTCTGCATAATTTAGCAATACCTCAGCATAACGAATCACGGGACGGTCGATGTAAGAAGCCTGCAGTGTCCAAAAATCTTTTTTGGCATATTTTCGAATACCATATCCACTCGTCTGATAACTCGGATTTGGGATCGTATAGTTACTACTGGAGATAAATTCATCCCCTCTCTTAAAGATACTAAAACTCATCCGCGGATCTTTCTTATTGAAATACTGTGCATGAGTCATGGACTTGTCCGGTTTCTGATATAAAGGTGATTTTTGAATAGGCAATCCATCAGCCATCAGGTAATTGTCTACAAAATTTTGAGTGGGCACCACAGAGTTACCCTCATAATAGCGTTGTACCGGAGTAGATATAATACTATTCTCGCGATTGACTCCATAAAGTTTGACCATAATATTTTCCTTATTCGCACGACCTTCTCCCGCTTCTTGGAATAAATTATAGTACGCATTGTTGTTGGTCTCCCCCTGGCTTCCTGTTGTCGACGTACTAAACAGGGCATGTGCTCCGGAATTGATCACCGCTTCAGCAGCCTCTTTAGCTATAGTCAGATGTTTCTTTGAATCGCCATATTGATTAAACTTCTCGCGCGTTCCTTCAAATAATGCAATCCTTGACTTAAAAGCCAAAGCCGCAGTTTTAGAAATACGACCATACTCTTTTGCCGTATTCAATTCATCTGCCGATCGCAATACGGATATGGCATAGTCAACATCGTCTAAAATAAACTGCAACAGTTCTTCCCTAGAGGCGCGCTCTTTAAAAACATCGGGATCATCAACAGCCATTGTTTTGGTGATCAAAGGTACGCCTCCAAAACGTTTGAACATCTCAAAGTAATACCAGGCTCTAAAAAACCGTGCTTCACCGACATACCAGTTAATCTGTGTCTGATCACCTCCCTTTTTTATCACCTCTTCGGACTTTTCAATCAACTTATTTGCCTGAAAAATCCCATAATAACTATAATCGTTACTGGTTGCAGGAGCAACACGAGAACCATCACTAATCGTATTGGATGAGGTATTGGGATATGCATCTGTCGACCAATTATCGACCGTTACATCCGCAGTGGTTAAGCCCGGTACTGTCGAGTAAAAATAATTAGCGGCCAATCGCACATCTGCCACAGTGTTCCAAAAATTGGCATCACTCATAGCAGTTTCAGGCACTTCATTGATATCGCAAGAAGTAAGTGAACCTAACGATACAGAAGCTACTAATAGATATAAAATTCTTTTTTTCATGATCACTGTCTAATTAAAAATCAATATTTAAACCAAAGGAAATGGATGTTGCAAATGGATATGGCGATACTTTACCATCTTCAGGCTTCATCTCAGGATCGATCACACCTTTATAAATACCCAATTTGGAAATTGTCAATAAATCTTCTCCAGAAACATACATGCGTACCCGTGAGAATGGTAACTTTTTCATGGTTTCCTTGGTCAAAGAATAACCCAACTGAATATTTTTCAAACGTGCGTAAGCCCCGCTCATAAACCATTTATCCGAATTCTGAAAATTTTGTGTTCCTTCTAAGTAAGGTCTTGGATAAGCAGCATCGCGGTTTTCTGGAGTCCAGTAATCCATATGAAAGTTCATCGGTAAATAATACGAATATAACTGAGGTTGGATCAATTCATTGCTAGGTTTGAATTTACGTTTACCGATCCCCTGAATAAACATGCTGAAATCGATATTTTTATATCCAAAATTAAAATTGAAACCGTATTGATATCTAGGGTTGATGTCGCCTAAGTACACTAAATCACCGGTATCACCAAGGACATTTTTACCCGGAGAGATCTCTCCATTGCCATCCAGATCCACATAACGGATATCGCCCAATCCAGGTACGCCCGCTTTATTGATCAATTTCGCATAGCTCGGTGCATTTTTTAGATCCTCTTCCGTCTGAAAATAGCCATTGGTCTTATAGGCCCAGATCGAATTCAGCACATAGCCTTCTACTAGATTATTGACGCCTGAATAAACGATATGATCAGCACCACCATACTTGACCAATTTATTTTGATTATCCGCCAGGTTAAATGATGCTCCAAAAGTAAAATCATCACCGATCTTATCTTGATAACCCAAGCTGAGTTCCCATCCCCAGGTTTTCATTTTTCCAACATTTGATTTAGGAACATCAATACCAATAGTTGCAGGTAAGCTCACCCGAACCAACATATTATTGTTGTACTTATTATAATAATCAAATGAACCTTTTAACTTTCTATTCAAGAAACTAAAATCTAAACCAAAATTTTGAGTCTCTATCGTTTCCCAAGATAGATTTGTTGCCGGAATCATACCCTGATTGAGATAAGTCTGTCTACTATCGCCCAACAGTACATTTGATCCAGTCAAGAGCTGAGCAATAAAATCATAGTACCCTATCCCGACTTTGGAGCCCACTTTACCCCAAGATACGCGTGGTTTCAACTCATTGACGATAGATGATAAACCATCAAACCAGGCTTCCTTCGACATATTCCAACCCGCTGAAAAGGAAGGAAAGACCTTAACGCGCTCACCTGGAGTCAATCGTGAACTTTCATCACTACGTACAGTGACTTCAAATAAGTATTTTTCTTTATAATTGTAATTGAAACGACCAAAGTAAGATTGCATTTTCTCTGTAGACACCGACTGCGAATTGGACTTATTGAGTCGATCTGAGGTAAAGTTCAAACTCGGATTATCGTTGACATACAAATTCTTTGTCGACGCACTTAAGGTTTGATAGTCGTAAGCATAGAGCTGATACCCGCCCATGATATGGAAATGATGATCATCCGCAATTTTAACGTTATAATCTGCCACAGCTTGATAATTCTGGCTCAACGTTTTATGATCCGTGATTGCATAATTATTCGGATTATTCAATTGACTTGCGGTATTGGCTGTAGGACCCGAATAGAAGGTCACTGTTCGTCTGAAATTGCGATTTTGTTTCGTAATATCTTCACGGCTATACATCAATTTAACCTCCAGACCTTTCACCAACTTGTGTATGGTCGCGGTCGCATTGTTGAAGTAGGTACTGCTACGGTCCCGGTTAAATCCACCATCTTTCAATAACGCATACCCAAATGCTGATGAAGTACCACTTCGGTAATAGGTGCCATCTTCATTGAAAAGCGGAAAACGCATTCTGGAAGAGAAAAATTGACGTAAAATACCATTTCCGCCCCCATCTAGTCCATAGCCCCCATCCTGTGGATTATCAGTAGCTTGATTAATATAAGCACTCCCGATATCTAATTTGATATATTCATTGACTTTAGCCGATATATTGGCCCGCGCATTCCATCGCGTAAAATGGTCTTCACCGACCTTAAACATACCCGCTTGACTCATATTGCCCAATGAAGCCATGTAGGTTACATTTTCACTACCGCCCGAAAACTGCAGGTTGGTGTTGTTCATCGTGTAAGACTTCTTGACGACTTGGTCAATGAGATTTTCCTGATTGTAAGTCCGCCATTGTCCATTCGATCCCAGCACAAATGTAGGTCCATTCACCGCATAGTTGAGATCCTCCTCATTATACTCAGGAGCCAAACCAGCATTTGCCCGTGCGATATTGACATAATTCATTTCATCAATCAAGGACAATCTTTTAGGGATATTGGCCGGCATTTGCCAAGCCATATTGCTCATCAATGAAATCCGTGATTGTCCTTTTTGTCCTTTTTTTGTCGTGACCAATATCACCCCACCCGCTGACTGCGCCCCATAGATAGCTGTTGCACCACCATCTTTCAGCACACTGATATTTTCAATATCATTGGGATTTAAAGCCATAAACGTACCTTCCGAACTGATCACACCGTCAATCACAACCAGAGGAGCAACACCACCATTGGCAGAAGTGGCACCCCGGACTTCCATATTTAATCCTTGCGCCCCCGGTCTACCCGAATTTCTACTGATCACTAAGCCCGGAGCTGCTCCCTGTAGCATATTAACAACGGTGGGCGAAGGTCGATTCTGTAACACTTTGGCATCGATCTGTGAAACTGCGCTGGTCAGGTTGGTTTTCTTTTGACTACCGTAACCGACCACGACCACCTCATCAAGCATATCTTCCTGCGCTACCAAACGGACAACAGATGCCGCAGATGCAACCACTTCTTGATGGATATAACCGACAGAACTGAAGATCAAAATCGGATTAGAAGTTGTGATAGCGAGGGTATATTGACCATTCATATCCGTGGAAGTAGAACCCTTGCCACCTTTTTCTCTGACCGTTATGCCTCCCAGGCCCCTACCAGTTGCATCAACTACTTTTCCTGAAATTTGTTGTTGCCATACCCCTTTTGAATCTACTTTTTCCATCGCAAACAGGGGATGAGCGCCTGCCAAATTGGGCAGTGTACTCAACGAAAGTGGTGCTAAAAATGCAAGCTGACAGTATAATCTGGACCAGCTCCTGTGCTTTGAGTAATTGTGTTTAACCATATCGTGATTATTAGGTTTTTATTCGTGTAACTCTTGGTTATAGTCCAGCAATTGTAAACAAAAATAAATCACGGCTCCTATTTCATTATTCAAGCAAACGATTGCACATCATACGAAAACGATGTATCAAATCATGGCTCAAATCCTGAATAGAGCGATTGATAACAATCAATGAAAACTCAAATAAATCATCATAATAGAAAGAAAACAAGGTAAATACTCAAAAAAAGGCTGGTACCCATTGCATAGTATAAGCAGTCATCATCAGGGCATGGCAACGATTTACACAGGAATAAAAATGGATTGTTAATGGGACAAAACGGCTATCTGGAGCCGATATAGCATGCCGATTTATGCAAGAGCTACCAAGATTAGTATCTGTACAAATAGCGATGTTTGAGATCGGCAAGCGCAACAACTATATCAAGCGGAAAACGTCGCATAGCAGGATTTGTTGCTGTTTATTGAAACAGTAGAAGTATCAAACTCAACATGAATTAGTAGAACTGTACCAGATTGAACTGTGCACTGATAGCCGTGAGCAGTTTTTAATAGGTTTGTACCTCATCAATAATCTGTGGTACAGCCATCCTAAACCAATATGTAAATTTCTCCGGTTGCTCCGTTAGTTGTTTCATCAGTTCTGCTTTATCGATCCATTGATAATTTTGCACTTCATCGGGATTGAAGTTTGGCTGATCATCGGTATATCCTATCAATACATGATCATATTCATGCTCAATCAAGTTATTTTCAACTGGAGTATGGTACATAAAAGAAAAGAGATGATCGATATCACATTTTAATCCCATTTCATAGGCTAATCTTTGCGATGCACTCGCTTTAATCTCTTCCCCCCATTGTGGATGAGAGCAGCAGGCATTGGTCCACAATCCACCTCCATGGTACTTGTGCTGAGCACGTTGATGGATCAGCATCTGTCGCTCACTATTGAAGATAAATATAGAGAACGCACGGTGCAACATTCCTTTTTCGTGTGCTTCCATCTTATCCATTTCTCCCAGAGCATGATCTTGCTCATCAACCAATACAACTTTATTTCTGTCCATAATATCTTTTTGCTATTTATCTTGCAGTGCCGCCTGATATGCTTGAAGTGCCCTTGCTCGAGCAAATTCATGTCCTACAATAGGAGCTTCCAAGAGCTGTCCATAATCTGGATTCCAAGTTTTAACATATAGGAGATCTTCATCAAACTTTAATGTTTGTGCCGTAGGGTTGAAAATCCGAAAATAGGGTGCGGCATCACATCCTGAACCCGCTACCCACTGCCAATTACCATTATTTGCAGCAAGATCGTAGTCTAATAATTTTTGTGCAAAATAAGCTTCACCCCAACGCCAATCGATGAGAAGATGTTTGCACAAGAAACTAGCAACCACCATCCGTACCCGATTGTGCATAAAGCCCGTCTCATTGAGCTGCCTCATGCCAGCATCTACAATGGGATATCCCGTTTTTCCGGAACACCATCGTTCAAATTCCACCTCATTATTTCGCCATTCGATGGCATCGTATTTTGGTTTAAAACTAGCTGTCACGACCTGTGGAAAATGGTACAGGATCTGCATAAAAAACTCACGCCAAATCAATTCAGAAAGCCAAGTTTCATTATTTTTCAACGCAAAATCCACACATTTTCGGATTGATATCGTTCCAAATCGCAAAGCGATACCCAGTCGGGTGGTATGGTCCAGCGCAGGAAAATCACGCTTTTCTCCATAATCTTTTATGATATCTATCGCCAGTTGCGGCTGTTCAAATACGAGGTCGGTCTTTTGAAAGCCTAATGTTTCTAGACTTATAATATCTTGAAATGCTGCTTTATAAAAATTTTCCAGGGCAATGGTCTCCTGCCCGTAGTGTGCAGGCTGCAGCATACTCTTCCACTTTTTAGCATAAGGCGTATATACAGTATAGGGACTTCCATCCGCTTTAACAACTTCCGACTTTTCAAATATGACCTGATCTTTGCTTGCATAGCATGGAATACCGATCTCTTTTAGATCACGTTGCACAGCATCATCTCTTTTGATCGCCTGCGGTTCATAATCGCCATTGCAATACAACCCCTGTACATCATACTCCTGGCAGATCATTTTTATCACATCCAACGGGACTCCTGAATAGGTGTGCAGCGTAGAGCCATGCTTTTGCAAAGTCACATTCATCGCATGCAATGCCTGATGAATATAATCTACACGTCTATCATAACGCGTTGCTAGCCGGGTCAATATATCGCTGTCAAAAATAAAGATAGGCAGTACCGCGTATCCAGAAGCGATGGCCTGTTGCAGACCCCTATTATCTGCTAAGCGCAGATCTCGTCTAAACCAAAAAATAACTACTTTATTTTTCTTCATCGCCAACTCCTATTTCTTTGTCATGTGCTACCCATACGAATCGACTGGTATCATAACCAATCGCTTGAGCTGTTTTGATAAAGGAAGCTTTTATATCCTCCGGAATCGTGGTGTCGCGAGAAAGGATCCACAAGTAGTCAAAATTTTGACCTGCGACTAAGGCATAGCGATATGCAGGATCCAATGCAATAACATTATATCCACCATAGAAAGGTCCAAAAAAGGAAACTTTCAATGCTGCAGTCGTTTTCTGAGATCTGAACTTTGCTTTACCTTTGGCCGATTTCCACTCGTTTTTTACGGTATCATAGCCCCTATTCAATACGATTAAACTACCATCATCATCCAAATGATATTGAGCAGTGACCCGCTGCAGATTTTTTTCAAAACGATTGTCAACACGGGCGATCTCATACCATTTACCTAAATAGCGATCTGCATCAAAATCACGGATAGGCTGTACACCTTTAGGTATCATGGCACATGCGGAAAACAGGAGCATCACCAAAAAGCTAGCTATCCAGATATAGCGGTAGTGATTTTTCATGATCGTTATTTTTTTTGAAACCGTTTAAAAAAGTAGATATTGAGCATAAATTGTGCATACCCATACACCGCATCCTCTACTGGAATCGTCAGCATACGGATATTCAATATTTGATCCGGATTGTAATTAACGATTGGCGATTCCAGACCCGTACCCGTCAGTACCCCATTTACCATAAAGAAACCCGGCATCAAACACAGGTAGACGAACGATCCCTTTCCTATCCAACTTACTTTTGCGATATAATGCAGATAAAGTACAGTCGCTACAGTGATCAGCACCGTAACCAGAGGATATATTTTTTGGTGAAATAAGAACGCCACCAGTAAGCACACCAACACGGTAAACCACACCACGATCGTATTCAACTTATTTGCCCAATTGAGGTTGAAAAATTTATCCAGACAGAAATAAGTAAACACACATGAAAACGGTATGCAGATAAAAAACAACCATTCTTCGATCGGTAAACCACCGATTCTAAAAGGCATGGTATAGCTCGAGTTAAACCACCATACTCCCATTTTAGTAAAGGCGATATCCCATGCGATAAATGGAATTGCCACCAAAATACTTCCTTTAAGAAATGCTTTAAAATGTTTATTGAACTGTATTCTGCGATCAAATGAAAAAATAAAACAAATGATAACCGTCAAAAAATTGATCAGTATATACGTATATGTCTGCATCTTTAATCTTTTTTAAAATACATTTTAAAATATTTCACCGGCACCCAAAGAAATCCAAAACATTCGCCCTGCTCTCGCCCTAGATGTTTATGGTGCTGCTTGTGCGCACGCCTTATGGCCAATAAATAGGGGTTTTTTGTATTGCTTAGAAAACTGATCCGTTGGTGAATAAAAATATCGTGCACAAAAAAATAAGCCAGACCGTAGCACGTCACCCCCAATCCTATGTAGAAAATATAACTATATCCCTGCTGGCTACCGATATACATGAGTATAATAGCAGGTATTGCAAAAATGATAAAGAAATAATCATTTTTTTCCAGATGTCCCTCGGTACTGTGGTCATGATGATCTCTATGCAACATCCATAGAAATCCGTGCATCACATATTTGTGAATCAACCAAGTCGCTCCTTCCATCAAAAAGAAGGTCGCTATTACAATTAAGATATTCATCAAGATTGATTTTTAGTGTTAAACATTTTTTCTAATACTTCATATCGGTAAGCAAAAATATCCACGAGTTTGTTGCGTATCATCAATTTATGCGCGATTCGACCCAAATATCCCAATGGAAGCTTATAGGTCACGACATCCCTCATCATTACCCCTTCCTCATTAGGCGTAAATTCATGAAAATGACGCCATAGTGTATAAGGTCCATTTAACTGCTCATCCGTAAAACTGGCATAATCTTCTACCTGTGTTATTTTAGTTCGCCATTTCATCCTTATGCCCAACAAAGGCGTGACTTTATAATCGATGATCAGACCTTGATGGATGGGTTTATCTGCTAATTGGTTAACAATCACAAAATTCATCTTTTTAGGGGTGATCTTAGCTAAATTATGGGGTGACGAAAAAAAATCCCAAGCCGTTTGGATATCGCAATTCAACTGCTGTGTGGTCTCTATCTGATATATCATATTTATAAATTTTAAGCTAACATCAACCCTTGAGGCCTAAGTTAGGATCCAAAACACCTGCTATAACTGTTCGTATTATTACAGACCAAATATGCGAAATGGTCTCACCACCTCCATCTTGTATTGTACATAGCAGCTCATCATCAAAGAAAGCTTTTGACTGTTGGGGATACGAATACGTTCTTTTAATATGCTATGGGCAGGAATCTGTTTAATTTTTTTCAATAATGACCAATAATATTTATAGGCAAGATAAACTCCGAATTTAGAAGAACTTGGCAATTTTTTTATTCCGACTAGTGCTTCCCTAAATTCACTTTCGATATCCTGCTCGATCGCAAATTTAACATGGTTATCAAACCCCCGCATATCGACATCCGGGAAATAAGTACGCCCCAGGATATGGTAATCATCTTTCAGGTCTCTGAGAAAATTAATTTTCTGAAAAGCTGAACCAAGCTTCATGGCATAAGGTTTCAATTTTTGGTATTCTTCTTTACATCCACCCACAAAAACATGTAAACACATCAGTCCCACCACTTCTGCCGAACCCAGTATATATTCCTTGTACCGATCTTCATCGTATGTCACTTGATGCAAATCCATCTCCATACTTTTCAGAAATTGATCGACCAAGCTACGATCTATTGCGTAGCGATGTACCGTCTCCTGAAAAGATTGCAGTATCGGGTTAAGTGAAATCTGCTCATTGAGCGCTTGATCCGTCTGCTCCATAAAACGGGTCAGCAGCAACCGTTTATCATAGCCATGAAAACTATCTACAATTTCATCTGCCAGCCTAACATAGCCATAGATCGCATATATAGCCTGCCTGATGGAGGGATGGAGCGCCATAATACCTAATGAAAAACTCGTACTGTATTTTTTTGTCGTGGATTTGCTTACCTCGTAAGATAATTCATCAAACAGTTTCTTCATGGTGCTTTAGGTTAAGTTTATGAACTTCATTTGCAACTATTTTTCCGGATATAATAGCCGGAGGAACCCCTGGTCCCGGAACAGTCAATTGACCAGTATAATATAAATTAGCTAGTTTCTTATTCTTAATAGCCGGTTTCCAAACCGCAGTCTGCCCCAAGGTATTGGCTAGGCCATATGCATTTCCTTTATAAGCATGATAATCAGCGATAAAGTCACTTACACAGTAACTTCTCTTATAATCAATTTTGGATTTAAGATCTTCTACCCCTACATGCTTAGCCAATCGTGCCAGCATTTGATCCAGATAACGCTCTCTGACAGCCTCATCATCCTCAATCCCAATGGCCAATGGCATCAATAGAAAAATATTTTCATGGCCTACAGGCGCGACATCAGGATCGGTCTTAGAAGGACAGCAACTATAGAACAAGGGATTATCCGGCCATTTTTTTTCCTTATAAATGGCATCGATATGAATATCCAGATCATGCTCAAAGAACAGGGTATGATGTTTCAGATTTGGTATTGGTTCACTAAATCCAAGATAATAAATTAAACTCGATGGTGCAAATATGCGATCTTCCCAATACTTATCGGTATAATTGCGATACTTTTCGTCCAACAGCGTTTCGGTATGATGGTAATCTGATGAGGCGATAACCGCATCAAATGCCATAGAAACACCATTGATCAGCAATGTACTTACCTGATCATGTTGCGTATCGATCCGCTCCACATGATGATTAAAATAAAATTTTACACCCTGATTTTCTGCGACAGTATGCATCGCTTTGATCACTTCATAAAACCCGCCCATTGGGTACCATGTTCCCAAGGCGTACCCTCCATAATTCATCAAGCTATAAAGCGCCGGAATATTTTTCGGTGAAGCCCCTAAAAATATGACAGGAAACTCCATTAAGGCAATCAGTTTGGGATGAGTAAAATATTTCTTGACATACGACCTAAAGTCAGATAATAAATCCAACTTAAAGGCACTCTTGGCAATCTTTGGTGAAAAGAATTCCCACCATGAGTGACAGGGTTTATAGACAAACTCTTTCATCCCGACCTCATACTTATAGCGAGCGGCTTCCATAAATTCATCCAGTTTTTGGCCACTTCCTGCTTCTATATCTTCGAAGATCACGCGCAACTCATCATAATTTTTTGGAACTTCAAAATTTCCATCTGAAAAAATCATTTCAAATTGAGGATCAAGAGCTACAAGCTTATAAAAATCTTCGGGTTGATAACCGAAATCATGAAAAAAATCAGCAATAATATCAGGCATCCAGTACCAGCTAGGCCCCATATCAAAGGTATAACCATTGTCTGTTTTAAATTGCCTAGCTCGTCCACCCGGGATACTATTTTTTTCATAAACATGTACCTCGTGACCGGCTTTAGCCGCATAGCACGCTGCAGAAAGACCGGAGAAACCTGAACCTATAATCGCTATCTTCATTGAAATCAAATTAATGGTATTTGTTAGTTTAAGAGTAAATAAATAACCTCATTTATACACTTTTTGTTTTTAAAAGACACAAAATATCATAAATTGACACCTTGCCCCCCTATTATCATGCAGACCCTTTTACAATCTAGAGTATGTACCCGTTAATTATCACTATAAGGATAATTTTCTGATACTGAATTCAGTAAATCAGCAACATCAATATTTTGATTATAGATGGATTGATGAAAATGTGCTAATTTCTGCAACAACCGAATCAATTCCATCTTTTCCTTATGCGTCAGATCACCTGTAACAATTTGGCTTGCTTGACGAATTTTATGCATTTGATCTTCCAGGACTCGTAACCCCTCAGCTGTTATGGATATGACTTTACTCCTTTTATCTTTCTCCGAATTTTTTTGTTCTACCCATCCTTGATGAATAAGCCGATTGATAATTTGCATACCAAGAGGCTTATCATGAATGTTACGTTTGATGAGTTCCATTTTGATCATGGCTCCAAAAACCTTGAGATTGATCAAATAAATAAACTCTTCTTGTGTAGAAAACGCCGAATCATGAATAGCCGATTTGGAATACGTCCTGGCATATCGATTCATATGCACAATTAGCGTACTGATCACACTCTCAGCATTGCGTCCATCCGCTTTCCCTTCCCAATCGGGTTCTGCTAGTAGTTCTGCTTCAAAGTGATCGACAATGTATTTCCGAAGGCCTTTGCTGTCTTCGCTATATGTTTTTCCTTTTTTACATTCGTATTCGAATTGCTCGATCAGGTCAATCGTTTCTTTTAATAAGTTATAATTCATAATGTTGATGATTATAGAATGTGATATTCCTTAAGCTTAACAAAGGTATAAAATTATACTATATTTTATATTAAAAATAAAAACAAGTTGACTATTAACCTAAATTAATAATAGAAGAATTCGATCCCATTCCATAAAACAAGCAGGAACTATATGTTAATTTATAAAATTTTTTATAAAAAATAAACCAGTAAAATCTATTAAACTTTCCTGCTATTACAGTAAATAAACTTAAGCAATTAATACTTCGAAACACCAACGATATGCACATTAATGTATAAAAAAAGCTGCAACCCCATTCTAGATTGGATTACAGCTATTATAAATGATTAAAATGGATTTAAAATTATAGGAATTTCAATACAAGATCTGCTTAAGGCATCAAAACATGATCGATCACATGGATTACACCATTTGACTGCTGTACATCAGCTATGGTGACTTTAGCATCCTTTCCTTTTGCATCGCGGATATACAGATCTTTCCCTTTCATCCAAAACGTTAACATTCCACCTTCTACCGTTACCATCTGAGCTTTACCACCTTTTTCTTTTACTGTTTTTAAAATGGTAGCAGCATTAAAATTTCCAGCCAATACATGATAGGTCAAGATCTGTGTCAACATCTTTTTATTTTCTGGCTTCAATAGATTATCCACCGTACCTTTTGGCAATAAATTGAATGCTTCATTGGTAGGTGCCAACACCGTAAAAGGACCTTTTGACGATAATGTTTCGACAAGGCCGGCAGCTTTGACAGCAGCGACCAATGTGGTATGATCTTTTGAGTTGACCGCATTCTCCACAATATTTTTAGTTGGATACATAGGTGCTCCGCCTACCATTACTGTTTTCATTTTGTCGGCATGTTGTGCCAGTACATTTCCGCTGCATAGAACACCCATGACTAACAGACTGAGTGCCATAAAATTTAATTTCGTTTTCATTTCTTAGTTTTTTAAAGATGTCATTTCTATCATATACGACATTATGGTGCAAGCGGATTTCATGTGCAACAACTATTTTAAAGATAAAAAAGAGCTGCGATGTTAGTGCATCATTACCAATGCATTAAATTTTTAAAGAGATGCATAAATTATTAATCTAAATACATATATTTGGAACTCAAAGACTAATTGATTGAGTCCGATACACCATTTAGAAGAAGACACCCTCATTTCCTTACTGCAAAAGAAGGATCAACGTGCATTTAATTATCTATACGATCATTATGCAGGGGCGCTCTATGGAATCGTGATCCGGATCGTGTCGTTCAAAGAATATGCGGATGAAGTAATTCAGGATGTATTTGTCAAAATATGGAAATATATCGATTCATTTGATGCGGCACGTGGCAAGCTTTATACTTGGATCATCAATATAGCCCGCAACTCGGCTATCGATTATGTCAAATCTAAGAGTGTTCAAAACGAACAAAAAAACCAATCTCTTCCAGATATCGTAGATGTTAAAGAAAGACATAACTTTAGCATCTCGACACACGTTGATCATATTGGTTTTAAAAATGTATTGAATGAATTACGAGCAGAGTGGAGAGAGCTTATTGAGATGGCGTACTACGAAGGGTACACGCAGCAGGAGATTGCCGAGAAATTGAATATTCCTTTAGGGACGATCAAAACCCGTACTCGGGGCGCACTTTTAGAATTAAAAAAAATACTTAAAGAATACGAATAACAGTGGATACTAAAGAATACATATCGTCAGGAATTATAGAAGCGTATGTGATGGGTCTCGCCAGTGAAGAAGAGGTGAGTATCTTGATGTGCATACGTCAACATAATACTGAAGTAGAGCAAGCGATTTTGGAGGCAGAAATGACCTTAGAAAATCTTGCCACTCGTCAAGCTATGTCCCCTCCTCCCGAATTGAAAGCTGCGATCTGGAATACACTATCGCAACAGGAGACGACCTCTTCGAGTCCATTGGAACCACAACAACAAGATCTTGCGTCCATCAAACCGATGGCGTCACCATCATCTGCAGCAGAAAGACCAGTACGCACATTGGCC
This sequence comes from Sphingobacterium sp. MAE, assembly GCF_056711605.1. NCBI lineage: Bacteria > Pseudomonadati > Bacteroidota > Sphingobacteriia > Sphingobacteriales > Sphingobacteriaceae > Sphingobacterium > Sphingobacterium sp. MAE. The sequence continues at coordinate 4,760,614 of NZ_CM160044.1, forward strand.
GCACGCAATTGGGCCATTGCAGCTTCGATATTACTGGTGGCCAGTATCGGTGCCAATATCTTTTACCACAATCAAAGTGTCAATGATCAAGATATGCTAGTACAGGCATTAGTAGAAAACCAGTCCACTGAGCAAAAGCTTCAACATATCCAAGAGAAATGGAAATTGTTGCAAGACCCCGTGATCAAGACCGTGACTCTGGTCGGTGTGGAGCAGCACCCGCAGCTCAAAGCCCATGTTTTTTGGAATACAAAAACAACAGATGTATACTTGAGCTTAGAAAATCTACCTGCTGCACCAAAAGGCAAGCAGTATCAGCTATGGGCAATCGTCGATGGCAAACCTGTCGATGCAGGTGTATTTCCATTGGACAAAACCGACCAGGTGACTATAATGCACCAGATCCCAGCAGCACAGGCCTTCGCCATAACACTTGAAACCATAGGCGGTAACCCCACTCCAGACCTCACACAGTTATATGTAATGGGCAACACCTAATCGGGTGTTTCTTTAATCTTTAGACTTTGTCCACAATTTTTCATTACCCCAACAGAAGCATTTAATTTTCGTAACAGGGCTCATACTTTTGTTTTATTTTGTAATTAATGAGCAAAGCATCCGATCTTTTTGATCACGTTGAATCATTTTTTTGCGCATTAATAATAAGATTTTAAGTATTTGAAAAAATAGCTTAATATTAACGGTAAATTATTACAAATAGAACCCCAGGGTCTCTATATAAAAGCTTCTCGTGCTGTTATATTTGCTTTATAAAACGTTGAATGTAATAGAATACAGGTCATTACATTTATAAAAGAGCACTTAGTTTGTCATTTTACATAACCATATATTACCCTTATGAAAAAGATTTTAGCACTTGTCCTGCTAACGATTACACTGTGCTCAGCGGCATGCAGTTCAAAAGAAAACATTGAACCCGAAGAAATCAATATCTTAAGCCAAACCGTTTGGCTCAGAAAAGATATGTCCTCAGAAATCATTTATGGGGGAGGCGATAATTATCTCAAATTACATTTTAAGCCAGATTACTCCTATGAAATCGTGCGTATAAAAGGCGATAAGGTCAATAGCATCTATGAAGAAGGATCATACACGATCGCAGACAATAAAAATGTGATCTTGAATACGCAGAAAAACAATCAAAAAACCTCCTTACGCTATGTTTTGGAGAATAATAGAACACTCAATCGCGTAACTGAGGATGGTCAGATTCTGACACATGCCTATGAAGCTTATATTAAACAATAAATTACACTGATCACTTTACATCCTTAATACAAGAAACAAGATCATGGGCATCCATCGGTTTTTTCAGCTTAGCATCAAAGTAAATTTGATGATTTTGCTGTTCTACCTCCATATACATACTATCGGCTGTAAAGACAAAAACACGGATATGCTGCCATGCTGGATTATTGCGAACCCGATTTAGAATTTCCCAGCCGTCCATATCGTTCATATGCAGATCGGTAATCACAATTTCTACAGGCTGCTCTTCCATATAGGCTAGTGCGGCCTCCCCTTTTTCAAAAATATGTATTTTAGGAAAATTCTTAAAATAATGTTTCAGATAAAGAATATTGATCCGATTATCTTCAATGATTACTATATCTATATCAGGAAGATCTTCCAGCACATACGTTTGTGGCACCTGCTCGATCTTCTTCGTCTGCTTGATAGGCACTGATAGTGTAAAGGTCGATCCTTTTTCCAGTACACTGACCAGGTCTATGGTTCCTGCTAATTGCTCGGCAAATAATTTGGAGATATACAGACCAAGACCAAAGCTACTCGACTGATTTTTAGCACCAGCCATATAATACTGTCTAAAGACCAGAGCCTGCTCTTTTTCCGAAATACCGACACCACTATCCTTCACTTCAACAGAAAGAAATGATTCACCATTTTTGATTTTCATGGATGCAGCGACATACACCTCTCCTTTTGGGGTGTACTTAATGGCGTTGCTCAATAAGTTGGAGACAATTTGTTTGACTCTAAAAGCACTGCTATAGATGAGTAAGGTGGGATCAATATCAATCTTAGCCACGAGTCTGATAGTTTTTACTGAAGCCTGATGCTCATGAACCTTAATGATATCCAAGAGCAATTGATGCACTGCAAAATACTCGTATTGAACCTCCAGTGCGCCAGCCTCCAATTTACTCAAATTCAAAATATCATTGACCGTCGTATTGATCACCTCAATTTCATGCGATGCCGAATCCAAATATTCTGGTAGAATTAATTTATTGTCATTATTCTTTCTCAAAATATCAATGATACCGCGCAACGAAGTAAGAGGTGAGCGAACCTCATGGCTTACGCTGGCCAAAATGGTCGTTTTTTCAGCAGCTATCTTATCGGCATAATCCCGCTCCTCTTGTAGTTTCCGTTCATAAGCAACAGCGTTGGACTGATAGAAAAAGGTGATAATAATTAATAAGAGGATAATAATAAACGATGCAACAAGTTGATTTCTGAAATTAACCGTGTTTACTTGATAGAGCATCAGATCCTTTGCCTGCGCTTGACGAAGCTGTACCGTCTCCTGATCCCTGATTTTATCAATACCTTTTCGCAGATTGTCCAACAAGTCACGATTAGCTTGAATAAGTTCCTTTTCTTTATCTTGCAATGCCGTAAATTTCTCTTGAAGTGCGCTAAAATTCTCGCGGTAAACCTTTCTATTTTGTTGGATCAAATATTCGATGTTACGCGAAATCACATCTCTTTGGATCATACTAAAATCCTGTGTGATGGTACTGGCAACTAGCGTATCATTTTTAGCTTTAAAAATCCGGTTAAATAGTTTTTCCTTTTTTCGGATTGTCGTATCGCGTTTGAGTGTATTGAAAGAGCTATCACTCATGATCCGATTGACAATCGGATCCAGTTTCTCAAACTTAGGCTCCCGATAAGATGTTTTAGTTTCCGAAGATAATGTTGACAAAGAATCACTGGTAAAAAAGATCAGCTGATCGACCGTATGCTTGAGAGAAGCAAATTCTGTCGATAATCTCTTTTTATGAGCAACATCCGCAGCGCTGACTTCCAAATTGTGGTCATGTAGTGTTAATTTGGATAATGAATCAACAAATAATTTGACCGTGTCCAACTTATTTTTATAAGCATCGTAGTTTTTTTTATCAAAATTGACGGTATGTAATCGAAAAAGGTTGTCCGCTTCATTATACACAGAAAACAAGCCGTATAATCCAGATGATCGCTCATTCAAAGCTGCATAGGCGGCATTAAGCCGTTCTTTTACTTTTTGCTGCTCAAAGTACTGATATATAAATATCGTCATGAGGTAAGCAAAAGAAGCAATAAGTGCTGCTATTAATATTTTCCTGAGCAGGAATGTCTTTTTCTTTTTTACTGTGGACAAGAGTTCGTATTTTTACAGTTAACAGATGAACGCCAACATCTTCCTAGATATTTTTGCCTAATGCCGAATTATTTGTGATTTAAAATACAAGCAAAAATAACTATTTTAATCATCCATATATCCTAAAAGCAGCTAAAATATAGGAGTATTCATCAATTTGTAGTTCATTCTCTACAAGAAAAGAGATTTTGTTAATAATTTATCGACAGAGATATACTCTTAAGAATAATAACATATCCTAAACTTAAAATAATCGGCTTTTTTAATCAAGTGCCAAAACATAAAATACTTGCAACGGAAACCATATAATAATGAAGGCTACAATTGAATAAAAATAATTTTACAAAAAAAATAATATTCGCAAACCCACAATTATATACGATTCTATTTCAGCATTTTACATAGATGATAAGCAAAGCCATCATGTATAATCTTTAAAACTGGCATGTTGTTTGATATATTTTTGATTAAAAACAAAGAATTTAATGATATTATAGTAATCGTTTCCTGCTGATATTTTCTTAAATAGGTGTAAATACTATCTGTAACATTAAATTTTTCGTTAAAAGAAAAATAATTCCCATATCGAAACATGGCTTTTTTCAGTAATCTATTTAAAAGAGAAAAAAAATCTACTTCTGTTAGATCGATAATTCAATTGGAATTTCTAGAAGTCGATATGCATAATCATTTACTTCCAGGGATTGATGATGGAAGTACTTCGGTGCAGCAGTCGCTCGGTTTTATTAAGGAGCTTAACAGTTTAGGATTTAAAAAATTTATCTGTACTCCTCATATTATGGATGGTGTTCATCCTAACACTAAATTTAGCATCACACAATCTCATCAAGCTCTGCTCGAAGGATTAAGAAAAGCTGGTAGCAATATTGAAATTTTTCCTGCTGCGGAGCATATGATAGACGATGGTTTGCATACATTAATTCAAAACAACGATTTATGTTTAATGCCAGGAGGTTATGTACTGATCGAGATGTCTTATCTATCGGAATCAAAAGCATTATTTCAAACTATTCTAAATATAAATAAATTAGGATATAAGCCTATTTTGGCACATCCAGAACGTTACAATTACTATCATACTAATTTTGATATTTACAAACAAATTAAAGATGCAGGTTGCTTACTACAATTAAATCTATTGTCCCTGAGTAGATATTATGGTGTTGATGTAAAGGCAATAGCAATGACACTAGTCAAATCTGGTATGTATGATTTTGTTGGTACCGATTTACATCATGAAAAGCACTTGCAATCTTTAAAAAATGTTGTTGAAAAATATCCCGTTAGAGAAATGTTAAAATCTTGCAATATCCTTAATCCTACATTAATAGACCATATTAATGATCAAAATGGAAATCAAATTATCGCTTGATAACTTTATAAAAAGGCAATGTTTTTGATAACATTATCTTTTATCATCAATATGATTAACATCTTAATAGATTTAATCATCATTTCGCCTTACATTCCTTTTCAGCATAATTTATCTACATACAGGTTTGTCTTTTTAAAATTACTAATCCCTAGTATCTATTTTTCGCCAGTATAGTTTCGATCAATACAAAAAACATAAATAAATTCAGAATATAGAACGATACCTACTCATAATTCCGAATAAACACTCTTGGATCATCATAATGTCTAAGAACAAAAGCTATACTTGCACAACATTTGAATGGAAATCAAAACATCATCTATATTCATCCTAAACTGAACTTAATGGAAGTTAAATTGTTAAAATTAAGACATCGATTAAATAAAACGATAGCTTACCGTATCCATAACAAAAAAAGCACCGATCGTTAGATTTAAGTATGCCAGATTAAGCCTTTGGTAATAAGGTACTCATAGCAATTTATTGATTAAAAAGACTCTTATGGAAGAAGAAAAAAATAATATGGAAGCCAGGATTATCTTGTATAATCAGCATTATGGATTTTTAGAAAATCCAACAAATTTTAATTTTGATCGACATCCACATCGATTGATCATCAAAAATTATGCATTACGCAATAAAGACCGAAAGATCTATGAAAATTACCTAAATAATTTTTTCCCGAACGAAGCAGCACAGGAATTAGCTAATTTTGATTCCGAAATTACACATGTTGTGGCACTCAGCAATAAAGATGTAAGTGTTTGGTTATTGGAAAATCAGGTTAAGTTGCTCCAATCGGATATTAATGAAACGGACAAAGATGCCATTTTTAAAGTATTACATATTGCAGATGGCGAAAATCCAGATGCATACCTAGAAGAAGAAGGTGGATTTATCCTGAAAAATATTTCACCATTAAAAATAGTCGATCTCCCATACCGAGTTTGGTTGAATAAAAGCTCAGCCTACGCTAAAAATGTGAGACCTTAAACATTCATTTTATACGATTTACCTATGCTCTATATTTTAAATGAACAGACATATGACCTGAGTCCCACATTTAGTGAAAATTTAATGGAAGATGGACAAAATGTGGTCAAGACAACATTTATCAATTCAAAAAATGAAAAATTCTTTCTGATTTCAAAAGCAGATATTGCTGAGGTATTTTATGACGAAAATCATCAATCCTTAGACACCGAAGAAGCGATCAAAAGAATACAGGAATAGGTCAATGACCTATTCCTATTCGCATAGCATTATACTTCTTATTTTATTCCAATCGCATCCGGTTGATAATTCACTCTCGTTTTCGACAAGCATTCTGGAAAAGTTGTTCGAATATAGTTAATCATCTCTTCGCGTATATAACAACGCAGATCGAAAGCCTGTCCTGAATTGCGGCAGCTCATCAAACAGCGAATCTCCATCGTCTTTTCTTTCAGGTCTGTCACCTGCAATACATTAACTTTCCCATCCCATAAAGGATGATGCTCAAGCAATGAGGTTAATTTCTCCCGCAATTGTTGTACAGGAATACCAAAATCAACATAAATAAAAGCAGTTCCTAAAATCTCCGCGGTAGATCTTGTCCAATTTTGGAAAGGCTTTTCAATAAAATAGGTGATCGGCAAGACCAAGCGTCGCTTGTCCCAAATATTGACCACGACATAGGTCAGATTGATCTCTTCCACCTTGCCCCACTCCCCTTCTACCACCAATACATCATCCATACGGATCGGTTGTGTAAACGCAATTTGAAAACCTGCCAATAAATTGCCAAGCGACTTCTGTGCAGCAAAACCGATGATAATACCTCCAACACCAACACCTGTTAATAATCCAGCTCCGATTTTTTGCATGCTTTCAAAACTCAATAAGATAATGGCAAAACATACGACAATAATGATAGCAACAAAAACCTTTCGGATAAACACAATCTGCGTTCTGATTTTCCGTTCACGTAGATTATTCTCCTTATTGATATCGAAGCGATGATACAGGTAATCTTCAAAAACTTTAATGGCTTGGATCAAAACTACCGCAAAAAAACTGACCAATAAGATTTCGTTAATTTTACTGACGATATGAAGTGTCGACGTATTGAATCGACTCAAGGGCAACAGACCATTAAAGACAACGAGCGGAATAAATAGGCTCAAAATCTTGTTAAATCGACGTATAAAAGATCGAAATAAAGAGTAGGAAGACTGCGCTATTGCCTGATAACGTAAAATGGGTATAAATAGAATTTTTATCAGAATACCGATCAGAAAAGAAAATAGGATAAATACTGTATTCCATAACCAGGCGGGAAATTTTTGTGAAAGTTGAATTAATTCTTCGTTCATCATTATTTTTCATTTTTTATGCTAACCACTCTTATTCTCTACCTATATAACGGTCTGCAGAGCGTAACGTTTGTTTTATTTTAAAAAAGGAAGAAAAATGAGCAAAAAGATATCCATTCCGATGATATGAACGACCGTGGAATTAAACCTATTTATTTTAAAATGATGACCCATGGTACTACCACAATCCAAGATAATCACTCATCTCATATTAAAACATGCTATTCAGGGACATATGATTTTCAAGCATCCGTTATGATTCAGATACCCGAAGATCAAACAACGGACTGATACACGAGCAAAGCCGCCGCGAGATCCTCGATAGCCAGTCCCGCCGATTTAAAGAGTGTAATTTCAGTCGATGATGATCTCCCTTTAATTTCCCCACAGCAGAGTTCTTTGATATCCCCTTTTATACTTTGCGGATCCAATACTCCTGTAGCAATTGGAATCGCTAGTTCCCCTGTTTCATGAAGCGCACCTGCTCGCGAATCGACAAAGATGCTACTCTTCATAATGGCTGTATCATCTACTTCGCGTGTTTTAGGCGTATGAGACCCGATTAGATCCAAGTGGGTACCCGCCTTAATCCATTCTCCTAGTATCAAAGGTTCATGACTCAGCGTAGCGCAGGAGATCACATCTGCCTGACCCACTGCTTCCTTCAAATTATCGACATAGGTCACGTGATCAAATCCTGCCTTTTGCAAGTCGGATACCAATGTCGCCCCTTTCGATGGATTACGTGTCCAGATGAATACTTGACTATAGTGACGTACCGCCGAATGCGCTTGCAAAAGATGTTGAGCAACTTTCCCTCCTCCAACAATTAACAGAGTTTTTGAATCTTCTCGAGCTAAATAAGATGCCGCTAAAGCAGAAGTGCAGGCTGTTCTTCGGGAAGTCAAGCCTGCTGCATCCATCTGCGCTACAGGTTGCCCGGTGACGGCATCCAATAAGGTATATAAGGCATGAATAGCCGGTAGTTGTTTGGTATGGTTATCAGGAGCGACAACAACTTGTTTGATTCCAATATAATTGTCCGTCCAGGAAGGCATTAAAATAAGGGTATTTTCAGTTCCCTCAGCATTTTGATAAAAGTGATGATGCCGAACTGGCATCGTGAATGTTGATTGAAAAATCTGGCGCAGCGCTTCAATCAATTTATCGTATTTAAGTATCGCATCAATCGTTTCTTTTTCAATAATTTTCATATGTTCCCCAGCATTTGGTAAAACCCTAAACATAACTAAAAATAAAGAAGTCCAGTCCTTGTAAACTACCTTTTGATAACCGTTTTTTACCCAAAAGAGCTGAGGGAAGTTAAATAATTAACTTCCCTCAGCTCTTGGATATGATGCGATCTATTTAGTGATGACTATGGTGGAGACATTCTCCATCACTTCTCATTATCGTTACATCTGCGCAGCATGTGTGATTGACTTAATTTCCTGTCGTAGGCGTTCCTGATGAATTGATCGCCGCGACATTCGTTAACTTCACTTCCACTTCAAATGTTCCTTCCATCAAAACACGAAATCCAAATACAGGATTGATATTATGGTTAGGATGTCCATCCATCGCTGCAAAGCGCATCGGTATACGGTAATAAATATTGTAATCCCAATTTGTCTTCCCATCATTGAATTTTGTTAGGGGAAACGGAGCTACTTCATAATCACATACCAATGCGTTGTTTGTGGCAACAACCGGATTGAAACGAACGTGCGATTCAAACGTAGGACGATCTCCACGCTTGATGACCTGTCTCGCACTTGGGTCCCATGCGCGACCATTTTTATCAACAACTTTTAGGATCACACGTGCACCTTCATCAGAAACCTTTTTACAGGTCAATTTGATATTACTATTATAAGCCGGTGTAAACGTTTCTGATGCATTTGATCCCGTAAGCGAGGCATATGTTATTGCAAAAACGTCCTCAAAAAATGGTTCGATCACATGTATCTCGGCAAATGCTTTATAGATTTTGGTGCCCTTGCGATTCGTTGCCTGCAAATCAAAAGTATAGACCCCTAAAGGTAGATTTGCAGATGCGCGATTAAAACTGATCTGCCCGCTGATCGGGTTAAATTCCATTGGTGTTACCTGCTTCAACTCCCGCTTTGCTTTCAGAAGAGCGACAGTGGTATCAGTGGCAGCATTAAACGTCATTCCTTCTTTAAAAACTTCAATTTCGTAGGTCTTTGAAAATTCTGCCGGAGCAGGTTCTCCCGTCAATTTATTGCGCAGGTTGATCATCTTAAAATCAAATGGAGGCGTCGATCCATCTGCATTGATCCGATCCGAAAGTGTGAGCGTCATTCCCCGCTTACAGTAAATCACACTGTCACGATACCGAATGGTATCACTCAAAAATCCTTCCTCAATCTTCGAACAGGAGGAGAGGATCATACCGGCCATCACGCATAAAAGGATCGTATATCTGGTTATATTATTCTTTTTCATTGGAATATATTTTATTTTTATCGGTCATAATGCTATCATGAGCAGTATAGATCACTTTGTTGAGTTTTTACTCCTCATAATTTTATAAACACAGCATTTTAAGCTCCCAATCTTGAAGATGATCTTCAAATTAATTGGCAGCCATTTTTTCTTTATTAAAAAATAAATGATGATCACCATGCAGCACATGGATCACACCTGTGGTGGTAATAATTCCTGAAGTCTGTACATCTACGCGTTGATCCCGCTCGGCTTCTGGGATCGCATTTTGGTTTGGTTCTTCCGCATCCAGCGTTCCATTCACTTTTGCATAATATAAATAATCCACATAATCGACATAAGAGCTATAATCTCTTGTTCTCCTCAATCCCAACTGAAATCGTACCCCACTGATAGGGCCAAATAAATTGCTAAAATATGCGCCATTGACATCGAGTTTTTCGCGCTCAACCTTTCCTTTAAACATATAGATCTTCAATGAATCCAATCGTTTTGGATCAATATCATCAATGGTAAAAGAGATATTTTCATCCCCTAGCTCTGCGATACGCTGTTGCTTTTTTGCACTCACGTATGCCGCTACGCCCCAATTTGTTGTCGCATAAAAAGTGATATCACTGTTCACCAGCTCTTTTAAGTTAGCCCGATCGATGATCCGCACCAATGAATCAAATTTTGGATGCGATGCCAGAAAATCATAGGTGGTCATATTCACTTTCGCTTGATGAATACCTCCATCGTTGATATAATCATCTTTCGTGCATGAAGTCAATATGTGAAAAAACAACAAGGCAAATGATAGATATGCACCAGTTTTTTTTATTATTTTAGTCATTATTTCTAAAGAATTTAAGTTTCTAAATGCGTCATTAAATCTTTCCACGCCAGTATTCTGTCTGTACCAAAAGTCTATTCTCACTAAATAAACGAGGATCTACAGGCCAGAAAAAACCACCCTGTTTAAAACGAGCCTCGCTTAACCAAGCGATATGATCTGAGTAGGTCCGGGTGCGGATCATATCAAAAAATAGATGACCTTCCAGATACAGCTCTTTTCCGCGTTCGATCATATATTCTTTCATCACTTCGGTTTTTGCTAGACCCGGTTTTAATAAAATCGACGGATCACCTCCATATCGCGTTCTTGAGGCATTGATAATGGTAATCGCCCGACTCGGATTATTCTGATAGAGCGCTATTTCCGCCTGCAACAATTTGATATCGCTCAATCTAAATAAGATTAAGTTATTACTGTTATAGGGTTCAAGTTGCTGTCCTGGATTTCTAAAGACAATATTGCTATATTTAATACACACCGGTTTATTCGTTGTATAGTTCACAAAATTATTTTTAAAGCGTACATCCAATGTATCGAGTCCCCGAGTTTGTACGGTTTCCCAGACCCATTGCCTAATGTCTTCATGCCAGACCCAATCCTCTTTCTCTTCGATCTTGTAAAAATGACTACTTAAATACGCTGGTTTGGTAAAGAAATCGGCTTCTGCACCATACGTTGGGATATAGCTATTGTTCAAAAATTTCATCCCAATATGAGCGCTCGATCCTTCTAATGTATTTTCACTTACATTCAATTCAAAAATACCTTCGCTCGATCTTCCTTTAAAAATATCACCATATTTAGCGGTATCTGCAAGTGTGTACCCCCCTTGAGCGAGTAAAGTATTGATCGTCGTATCGGCACTACTCACATCATTCATGATCGGATTGTTCGATGCGAGATCAGTTGTCGTCGCACGCCAAAGATACAAATGTGCCAATAGGGCATAAGCCGAACCTCTATTTGCTGTAACAGCTCGTTCTGCGACTGTTTTATAGCCCCAGCTTAACAAGTTTATTGCATGGCGACAATCTTCCTCGATCTGTTTCATGATCTCAACTCTAGGAGTACGACCCAGATGAGGCGCACTGATCGGATCATCATAAGACTCTGTCACTAAAGGAACATCTCCCCATATTTTAGTCAACATGAAATAAGAAAAAGCCCGAATAAAATAAGCTTGTCCCATAATTTTTTTACGGAAAGCTTCTGGATCTGCCTGCTCTAAGATCAAGATATCATTTGAGACCAACGGCATTTCTTTGAGAATGATATTGGACATTGCTATTGTTTTATAAAATACGGTCCAATTGCCATAAGACTGTGCAAAATAATTGCTGGTCCAATTTCCTTTTCCGATTTCGGGATGACTGTAACTATCCCGATTGATACCGATATAAATATCAGGAGTCATATCCCCATAGATATAATAGCGATTTCCAACTCCAGAAAAACCATCCATCAAGGCATTTCTCAATAAGGAATAATTACCAGCGATCGCAGTTTCACCTGCTTTTGGATCTTTCCAGTATACTTCTTTGAAGGTGGAATTTTGAGGTTCTTCTTCTAAAAATTTAGAGCACGATATGGAGCTCAAACCAATAGTCACAAGAAGTACCCATTTCCAATAATTGCTTATAAATAATATTTTCATGACGCTCTGATTAAAATTGTAATTCAACACCAAAAGTAAACTTGCTCGGGATCGGATAACCATTACCCTCATATTCACCGTAATAATTTACAGCCTCGGCATCCGGTAATCTTTTCGAACGCTGGAACATCATTAAATTATCTACGATACCATACATGCGAATACTTTTCATCCCCCATCCCGAGACTAAACGATTGGGCAGACTGTAAGAAAGACTCACACTCTTCACTCTGAAATAATCACCTTTGTCCATGAAAAATGTTTGACCAGCAACGGTATAATAGCGCCAAGATCCTAAAGGATAGGCTGGATAATCGGCTCGATCTCCCGGTTTACGCCAGATATTGATCTTACTAAAATCAGGTGTCGCATACTGTGCAAAACCATCGGTTGAATTGGTCGCTGCACCATTCTCAAATAAATCAGATTGATATAGATTGAGCACATCCCTGTCAAACAAAAAGGTGAAGAGTACCCCAACATTGAAATTCTTCCAAGTCACATTATTCGTCCAGCCACCGGTAAATTTGGGATTTGGATCGCCTAGCGGAAGTTTATCCGGATTGATGCCATCATTGAAGGGATCAATCATGTAGTCTCCATCCACATCTCTGATCCACATATCACCCGGAGCAAAGGGGCTTCCTCCAGAATTATAGCGGTCACCTGTCAGCGGATTGATTGGAATATCATTAGGATTTGAGAAAATCCCTAACGTTTGGTACAAGTAAAAAGTATTGATCGGGCTACCGACGGATAGAATATGTGTTTTATCAAAACGGGAACCGGCGACCACCAAATCGCGACCCGAATTAGGCAGATTCATGATTTTATTTTTCACATAGGAGACATTCAATCGGCTAAACCACTGAACAGGACTTGTTCTTGGAAGCGGATTAGCCATCAGCACCACTTCAGCACCATAGTTCCTTACGCCAACCGAATTGGTCAATGCGCGATCATACCCTGTTGTGACCGGCAATGCAACATCAAACAAGGATTGTTTATTTTCCTTGTTAAAGACGTCCAGTGCAAAAGAAAAACGGCCATTAGCAATTTCTCCATCCACACCGATATTCCACTGTGTCGAGCGCTCCCAGCTGATATTAGGCTGTGCTACCCCATCTACCAGATTGGGCGTTATCGCGGTGACACCATTATAAGAGGTTGCATTGTTATTTCCCCAGAAATTTCCAGCATTGACCCGATAAAGATTATATTGCAAGTAATTATTTCCGGGTAGTCCACCCGTTGTACCCAAACTAGCACGCAGTTTTAACATCGAAAACAAAGACTCTTTGTCTTTCATAAAGGATTCTTCCGAAACGAGCCATGCTACGGAAGCCGACGGAAAATACCCCCATTTATTACCGACGCCAAAGCGGGATGATCCATCGCCACGGATACTGGCAGAAACGAGATACCTAGAATCATAGTCATATGCCAGTCGCGAATAAAATGAAGCCATACTATAAGCCTGATAATCGGACCAAGCCGTCAGATAACGTTGCTGAAATCCTTGTATGACTTTGATTTGGTCTGAAGAACCATTCGAAGCACCCGCCCCCACTGACCGGTATTGATTATATTCCAGGTCACTTCCCAAGATCATGCTCAGGCTATGTTTGTTAAATTCTTTAGTATAACTGAAATAATTAGATGACAACACGTTGACCTGATTATCTGAAAAGACATCTTGTCTGTTTCCTGTAAAATTAGCCACTGATGAGGGTGTACTCACATCACGTCTACTGTTGGAATAGATATAAGAAGTTTGAGAGGTAAATTTTAACGCTTTTGAAAAATCATACCCCAGATTCAGGTTGAAGGTAAACTGATTACCCGTATTGACATCCGAATCATCATTATACATTCCCAAAAGATAATTTTTTCGGGTTTCACTGAGGTTGAAATAAGATGCAGGGGTGTATCTAGCTGTTACCCCCACTCCGCCGCCACCAGCTCGGGTGCGCTCTGTACGCGAATAAGCAACAATCGGATTGATCATCAACCGTTCATTCAGTGCCTTGGACATTAAGTTTAGCCGTGTTGAATAGCGCTTAAATCCGGTGGCTTTCACAATTCCTTTCTCGTCGTATAAGCCGGCACTGAAACGATAATTTGATCCCCCAAATCCCCCTCCACTCAGGCTCAGATCAGCATTATTGACCATTCCTTTTCGGTAGTACATATCCTGCCAATCGGTAGCTCCGTTAAAAGCAGGATTTAAGCTATCCGTAAGCAGAAAAGATATGTTTCGATTATCAATATCAGGTCGATATTGCTGTAATTCTTCTAAAATGCGCATTTTTTGACGTCTCTCTTCAGCTCCTATCGCTACATCTCGCAACTCAGGGCGCTGTGTCAAGCCTGAATATGCCGAAACCATCACCTGTGGTTCACGACTGATACCCTTTTTCGTGGTGATCAGGATGACACCGCTTGATGCTCTCGATCCATAGATAGCGGCAGCAGAAGCATCTTTCAGCACATCAATACTTTCAATATCCTGCGGATTAATACCTGCGATAAAATTTGTACCTGTACCTGTCACTGGAGAAGTGTATTGTTGCGGAGGCTGAGGTACTCCATCTACAACATACAGCGGGGCATTACCGACGCTAAACTCATCATACTCTCGATTTAAGCTTGTATTTCCACGTACTTGAACGGTAGGAGATGCCCCTGGTTCACCTGTAAAATTCTGTACATTTACACCCGATAGGCGTCCCTGCAGCAATTGATCAAAACTTGCCGCGGGAAGATTAGCCAATTCTTTACCCGAAATACTGGAAATGGCTGCGGTAGTTTTCTTTCTAGAGATTTTTTGATAACCGATGACGACCGTTTCATCTAAAGTGGAGAAAGTCGTATTCAGTTCAAAATTGAGCGGCGACTGTGCCTCCACTTTTAGCCTTTTTGATTCGTATCCAAGCAAGCTTGCCTCGACCATATCTCCCGGCTTTGCGACCATCGTAAACTCTCCTTTGCTATTGGTTTGTGCACTTATCTGGGTAGATAAATTTCTCAGCGTCGCTCCGACCATGGCACTTCCCGATACATCCCGGACCACACCTGTTACCTGTTGAGCAAATACATCAAACGAAAGGAGAACCACGAGGACTAATAAAAGACCTACGTTTTTCATAAATTAATTAATTTGGTTAGTTAATATTAGTTGTTTAATAGATACTCGAAGGTAAAGGAGAATCAGGTTTGAATTCAATCCGAATTTAACCAATAACACTTATATTATGATCAAAAAAAATCGTATTATACTTAATCATAGCCCCTTATTAAAGATAAAACCGTGATCGCCTCCCGAAGATTAGACGATCACGGTTTATATTTTCCGTTGATATCACCGGATTATTGCCATATCTTGAACTGCTCAAATACACCATAACCTTCCTGATTATTGGTTGCAATCTGATACAGTCCTACACGCAGCTTTTTCCCTTTCAGATCTTCACGAAGGAAAGGTGTATTCGGAAGATCGATCCATGTGATTCCATCCTGAGAACTGCGCAAGAAGAAATAACTACCCACTTTTTGTACCTGGATATAAGGTGAATACTGCAATCCCGTTCCATTATTTCCTTCCTGATGGATCTGATCGCCTATACTTCTGGCAAGATTACCCAAATTCCAACCCGTTAACACGGTATTATTCATGTAAGCATTTGGGTTTCCTATAGCCTGTATCATAATACCAGCTTCACTCGAGGTGCGGGTTTTAGAAGTTAATCCCGCGACATCTTTTACCTGAACTTCTAAGGTGAAATCCCCCTCCAATTCTTTATATATAAAAGGTGGTAACAAGGAGGCATCACCCCATTTTGTATGCTTAGAGCTCAAGGTCCATTGCCCATCTACACCCTTAATCCCCACCTTTGTACTATCGGGATATACACCGACTTGATAACCGTCCCAATCCGGAATTTCTTCTTCTTCTAACGTAAAGTTTTGATCGAAATCCTTTACCCGTAAAGATGATTTCTGCTTCGGCACAGCGATCAGCTGTGCTTGACTCACATTTCCAAACTCATCTTTCGCAAAAATCGAAATGGTCTTCCCCAGATGCGCACGATTAAATAAATAGTAAGGCTCTTGAATCCAACCCGAATCATATTGATCTGTCGAAAATAGATACATCAGGTCTGCTTGATCTGCACGGATCTGGACAAAGAAATCGTCATCGTTAATCCAATACGGCTTCACCGCGATATTAGGCGCATACCTGTTCAAATCAGCTGCACTTTTTGCTTTCCAGATCTGATAATTTTCCTCTATCTGGTCTATATTAAATTTTTTAGGATATGCACGAAAAAAATGAAAAGCGTGCTGAAAAACAACTTCACCATCCTTTATCCGAAGTAATTTATTGATATTTTGTACCTGATCTTGCTTACTGTTCTTATAAAACACCGTCTTGCCCTGATCATACAGTGCCAAACCATGATTCCAACGGTGGCCATCAAACCAATCAAAAGCTAAGGTGTAGGACGGCTGAGTAAGAATGCTGGTCAAAATGGGATCTTTCCATGTATCCATTTTCAGTGCAGTACGGTTACCCTGTATGACAACCTCTCCTCGATCAACCGCAACCTCATGAGCCATGATCGCACCATGATTGCGCACTTTGCTGATTTTTCCTGTAGCAAGATTATCGGTCTGTATAGCAAAAAATAATTTTTTTGGATTGGAGAAATTCTTTTCTTCATTTATTATATCAGCAGATAAGTCGATATTGGCCATCTTAATATCTGCGATATAACCTGAAAAATGCTGATCCAATAAATCAGAAGCACCTACCACAAAATAATCGGCAGGATGAACAAATAACATGCGATTTTCTTCACGTTGCAGCTTTCCGTCAACATATATACGTTCCATATAACCGTCAAATGAGATGATTATATGATGCCATTGATCCTCCTGCGGTAGCGTCTTAAAACCCATATCTGGCCAGGCACCATGTGTAACAGCTCCTCGCTGCGCATCTTTGCCGTAGCCAACGATCGCTTTGCTGATATCCTGATTACCTTTAGACCAAGCAACCACACTTTCAAAACGATCGATTCGTGGATTATTGATCCACATGGAGACTGTATAGGGGCTGTTGCCCGCGAGTGATTGGGGCACTTTAAATGTAGAACGAAGGGAAACTGAACCATTCAATAAAAATGCTTTTTTCCCTTGATAGTTTTTCACATAAATAGGCTTTTCACTATCTAGGGTTCCTTGAAGTAAACCTTTATTCTGAATCGTTGTGATACGCTCCCCTTCCTGATAGTCCTCCGCATCCATGTGGATCAAAGGACCAAAAATGGTTTCTTCAGGAGGCATAATTTGCGGAGCTGACCAGACCGTTTGCTGGTCCAGCGACTTACCATAGACCTTGATATTCCATACTCCACGAGGTAGCCCCGGCAATTGTGTCTGCAAGAGATGCAAGCGTACATAGCCTGCCTTCACCTTTCCGTGGGCCAAGACCGGACTTGCCCAACGATTATTATTGGACTGGTCATCATATGTCGTCCAGGTTTTAGCATCTGTTGATGTTTCGATCCGATATTGATACGCATAAGTAGGATATTCAAATTGGATGGCGACAGTTTCTACATCTGTTATCTTTTCCAGATCGATCGTTAACCATGCTGGCTGATGGTTTTCTTTTGCTCGCCATAAAGTTCCGTTATTGTCATCCACCAAAAAAGACGCTCTAAAATCAGCATGATAAGAAGAAGACACCTGCACAGGTTTTCCGAACGCTAGATCTTCGGGATAAGGTTTCGGTTTGATGAGATCAGCAATCCCTTGATGTGTGGGAACTACTTTTTGAATATTTCCGTCAGCAGTAAAAAATAATTCATCTACTGCAACCTGACGATGAAAACCACCACCCGAATGCGGATTATTGTGCCTGTGGTAAACGATATAATACCGACCATCCTCCTCCAACACACTATGATGCCCCGGGCCATGGATCGTACCATCTTCATTGGTTACCAAGATGGGGTTATCAGCAGGATATTCAAAGGGCCCCATCGGGCCAACTGTACTCTTGACATATTGGACACGATAAGTATGATCTTCACAATGACCAGAAGAATACATGAGGTAATAGATACCATTGCGTTCAAACATATACGGAGCTTCAAAAAAATCCTTTGCCACGGTATTGGGAATCAATTCGATCTTTTTAAAACTCTTCATATCCGGATTCATTAACCCCACGGCACACCCGTGGTCTGGATAAATCCCCCAGGTGCCCCAATACATATACATGAGTCCGTCATGATCGGTAAACGTTTGACCATCCAAGGTAATCACACCCGGAATCATATAATTGGGTATAATCGATTGATGATCATCAGCCAGGGACTGCCAAGGCCCTATCGGTGTCTCCGATACCGCACCAAATATTTCGACCGGTTGACTATAATATAAATAATATCTTCCGTCGTATCCTTTAGTCATATCGGGAGCCCAATACCAATGGGTATTGGGCCAGTTCATGGGTTGTATGGTCCAATTCTTAAAATCTGTGGAAGTCCATACCTGCGATGGTCCTGCTCCCCAACCGTTACCATCTGTCGTGGCATAGATATAATAGGTATCTCCTATTTTTTTTATCGTTGGGTCTGCAAAATATCCGGGCAATAATGGATTTAAGGTATTTGGCATTTCATGCTTTTTCAACGATTGAGCAGGTACTGAACCTATTGAGCAAGCAAAGAGCACTAAAAAGAATAATTTTTTCATGATCAGTATGTATCAAAGAGGGGTACCTCGACAAACAAAGTACCCCTCCAAGTTTTCAGTATAAATTGCAATTATTTCAATGTAACATCCAGATAAACTGAGTGTCTTCCGTAGGTCTCATAAAATGGTTTAAAATCTACCCCATCGATTTTAAACTCCAAACGTTGTGGATCACCTGAAATGGATTTGCTGATATCTTTCGCATCTAAAGTTACTTTACGCCAATCTTTTCTCGCTTCGGGTTCTTGAGCAGCTAATAAGATGGGGCCATAGAATAAACTGGCAACATTCTGTTGATCCATCACTGGATCTAAATGAAATTGGAAAGGCATTTTTAAGGTGATACGATCCCCATTTTTCCAATTACGGCTCAATTTCAAATAAGTACCTGGTTGAGCCTGCACTTGTTGATCTTGACCATTGATGTTGACATAAAATCCGTTGGTTGCCCAGCTGGGTACACGCACATGTAGATCAAATGTTCCATTCCCTTTTATGGTCAGCTCCGTCTCGTCTTGCTTTGGAAAGCTTGTCTTCTGCTCTACCGTCAACTGGCGTTCCGTCCATTCCAAAGTTGAAGGAATAAATAGATTGACATATAAAGCCTGATCATCTTTGCTTTTAAAATAAATACTATTCTGCAATTTGGTACTACTCTCGATCGCGGTACCATTGCAGCAGGTAAAACCGGTCATATTGGCGTTGCTAAATTGCTTTTGTACGCCAGGTCTTAGGGATACATGATAGGTATTAGCCGCTGAGTTTTCAGCAACAGAAGCCAAAATATGATTGTACAATCCGCGTTCGTAATAATCCATATATGCTGCACGTTGATCAAAAAGAAACAGGTTACTGGTTAATTTCAGCATATTATAAGTACCACACGTTTCATTCTGTCCTCCTTCAGAAAAACCATTTTCATATAGGGTCGAAGGTTCTGCTGTAAACACTTCTGCATTAGCCGGATTTCGAGCCCCTGCAACTCCTCCTATACTGTACATATAATCGTTGACAGCCTTATACCAAAAGTTATCGGCTACCCGATAGTATTCAGGCAGATTGGAAGCTTGATATAGCTCGATGCTACCTACAATTTGAGGGATATGTTGATTGGCATGTAATCCTCGGAACGTATCGACATTTTTCGCCAATCCATGTGCATGTTGCGCATTTCCAAAGAACATATCGATGTTGTCAAACAACTGTGCAGTCTTCAAATAGTGTTCTTTATTCGTGATCCGATAGAGGTGAGCCATAGTCTCATTCATTCCTCCAAATTCTCCGGCAATATAAGTACTCCACACTTGTATCAGCGTTTCCTTAGGTAGTTGGCTGAGACGTGCATGTACCCAATCTGCCATACCGGTCGCCACTTGAAGTGCCTTTTCATTGCCACTCACTTCATAAATATCGATCAAACCGGCCAAAATTTTATGCAAGGTATAATAGGGAGCCCAAACTTGATTTTTCTGGCCACCGTACTTGGCTCCTTTTTCCAACATGATAAATTGATCCGGTGGATAGGCACTGATATACCCAACTCCCCAATTCCAATAGTCGGTACGGATACCTTCCTGACTCAGATCCGAGTCGTAGGTTGATTTTCCAGGACCATAAGGCACTGCTGTCGGATCAGCGACAGCTGTACCTCCAGCTTGTTGCGGTTTACCCGACAATTGTGCCATTTCGTATAGGGTATTGACCATATAGTTCATTTTCTCGGCAAAATTCGCTTGCAAGGTTTTATCGTATCCTGTACTGGCATACGCCTGAGCAATAGCAGTTAGGTAATGACCTGTGGCATGTCCTCTGAGTTTGGTATCCTGACTATCCCATACCCCTAAAGGTTTAGTTCCTGGAGGCTGTGGCAGCCCAAACGCATCACGAAACATGTAAAGAAAAGAGTTAGGATCAGTAACTGCTAATGTGCTGATAAATTTATCGCGATTTTCAATGAATTTTGTTTCTTGGTTCTGCGCATCGGCCTGCAATGAAACCTGATTTAAATCAAATTTTTCCAATTTTAAGCTTGGCGCTGCTGCAGTACCTGTTTTGACAGTCACGATCGCTTTAGGTTGCAAATCTGTACCTGGGACCCGACCTGTAATGGTATAGCGACCAGCTTCCAGAACAGTACTATTATCATTTGGCGAAGGCCAAATGACACGTACTTTAGGCCCTACCATATCCTCTTTATACATTCCTTGTACATAACTCGGTAACCGCGGCAAATCGCCTAATGCCGTTTCCACCTGTACATCTGGCACAGCAATTAAGTACGCATTGTAGAGTTGTGCTTGCGTTAAAGGAAAATCGGGCAGGTTATCCTCCACCTTGGTTACATTTACAGCAACGTTACTCCTACCTCGCTGTGAATTGGTATAAATTCCGGTAAGCTGATTTTTACTCAACGGAACGCGATAGATCCGGAAATCATGTAACATCCCATCCAACGTAGGAGATCCTGCAAAAAGTGATTTTCCGATATACAACTGATTCTTCTCTCCTGCAGATCCAAAAACCTCCGTCAACTCACGCGGAATCTGTTTGGATTCACCAACGGGCACAGCATCGACATAAGTCAACATCGTTTTGGAAGGGATATCCACCACTATAGTGAGGTACACCCATTTATTCAACGTGATCGCTGAAGAAACTGCTCCTTTTTGGTTGTTTTTTCCTGAAGTAATTAAACTCTGGAAACCAACCTGACTTTTTGTTCCAACAGGAGCAGCGAAGAAATGTTTGCGTGCATCCTTTCCGAAGTCAAAAAATACTTGACCTTTTTTTTCCGAACGCAGATACACCCAGCCCGAAATACTCAGCGACTCCATATCGGTCAAAGCATCAGTAGGAATCTGGATAAAATCATTGCTTTCGCCCGACAACGACAATACTTTCCCAAACCGCTTATCGGTGATAAATGTCGCATTCCGACCAGCGGTTGCATGCAGATTGTTGCGGGACCAATCTTTCAGATCCCCATTAAATACATAGCGTGCGATCATTCCCGTTTCACCGATTCCATCCAAAATCTGATCACCACTTTGCGCCTGTACCGGGCTTAACCCTTTGGTTAGGATTGTGGCGACGAGGATAAAACGTAAAAAAACTGTATAACTTTTCATTGATATAAATTGTTTTTTATCTGTAATGAACCTATCATGAGCAATATTCATCGCCTTTTATGCGTGGGTGCTCATGATGGTTTCATTGGTATATCATTACTTTGTGAGCTCGCAAGCTCGGTTTATTCTTTAAAGGCCATACTAGCCCTCAGCTCGACTTCATGAGCTACTAAGCTCAATTTTTATTCATTCCTAAAGAAATGACTGTGTAGATCTGCTTACCCTGATTAAAGTGCTCATCCTGGCACGTTGCACGGCTAAACGAAGTTTTTACATCAGTTTAAATCCCTGATTATCCTAGACCTTCTTTAATAAGCGTTCCAAGCTGGAGGTTCTACCCCAAGCAAGTGTTTGACAAAATAATCGCGACGTTTCTTTTCACCAAAATCACCACCAGAAGCATGTCCCATGCCCGGAACCATAATGAAGTCGTGATCTTTACCATGCTTAATCAGCTGATTGACGAACTGATAAGTCGATGCCGGATCCACATTATCATCCAACTCGCCAACGATCAATAGCAGCTTTCCTTCTAATTTATACGCATTTTCGATATTGGAACATGCCGCATATTCAGGTCCGATGGGCCAGCCCATCCATTGTTCATTCCACCATATTTTGTCCATACGATTATCATGGCAACCACAAGAGGAAACACCCACTTTGTAAAACTCAGGATGAAATAACAGTGCCCCAGCAGAAGATTGTCCTCCGGCAGAAGTACCATAAATACCAACTTTTTCGATATCCATATAAGGATATTGAAGCGCGGCAGCTTTCATCCAGGCAATGCGATCAGGAAAGCCCGCATCTTTTAGATTTTTCCAAGCGACATCTTGAAATGCTTTCGAACGATTGGATGTTCCCATTCCGTCGATCTGCACCACAATAAATCCCAATTCCGCAAGTTCAGTAAGTCCTGAAGGATTAGCGGAAAATGACTTGGGTACAAAAGAGCTATGCGGACCAGCATAGATATATTCGATCACAGGATATTTTTTGTTGGGATCAAAATTTCTAGGACGAACAATAATCCCCCAAATATCGGTTTTACCATCTCTAGCAAGGGATTTAAATACCTCTGGTTTGCGCCATCCCGTGGCTTCCAGGTCCGAAATATCAGCTTGTTCCAAATCCATGACGATCTGCCCATCTACAGCGCGTCGTAAGACTGTCTTTGGCGCTTGATCAACACAAGAATAGAGATCCACAAATAAGGTTTGATCGTTATTAAATGTTGCTTGGTGATTAGCCGGTTCGGGGGTGAGTTCTTTCATTCCCTTACCGTCAAGGCCAATCGAATAATAACGGATTAAATAGGGATCCGATCCCTTATCCATACCACTCGCCTCAAAAATAATTTTTTTGCTATCCTCATCGACGTTAACGACTTTACGCACCACCCAGTTTCCTTTGGTAATCTGATGTTTCAATGCTCCAGTTCTGGCATCGAACAGATACAGATGGTTCCATCCATCACGTTCCGAGGCCCAAATGATGTCGGCTGTTTTTTTGAGATCATTCCGGTATTTTTTTCCGCTATAATCAATGAATGTAGCGCTGCGCTCAGAAATAATTGCTTTGGTTTTTCCGTCTACAGCACTCAACTCCATCACATCATAACGTTGATGACCACGTTGATTATATTCAAATGTGATTCCACTATTATCCTGCTTCCATGCGATCGCAGATAATGAAAATTGATTGTCCACCTGAGCTGGATCTACCGACATCACACGACCATCCGCTAGATGAACAATAGTAGGATAATATTGTGATAAAGCATCTCCAGGTTTATTATAGTCTCTGGTTTGTAGTTTAGGTTGCAATTGATCGACAGGAGAAGATTCCAATAAAGTCAATTGCCTAATTTCTGCCTTTCGTACTTTGGAAGCGGCCAATTTTTTTGAATCATCGGACCATTGGATACGAGCACTGTAATACGCTCCGGGGCTACCATCAAAGGTCATTTGTTTCTCGCTTTTCGAATCGCCTTTTTTGCTGATGTAAATATTACTATTTTTAATATATGCGGTATAGACCTTATCGGGAGAATCCACAGGCTCACCCTTACTATCATCCCATCGTGCTCCCCAATAGCCATCCGATCTCCGATCAGCACCTGCTGTAGGAACATCCCGCAACTTGCTCAGTTTATTTTCCTGCGCATTCCACTTCCAGACCACTTTCTCTTCGGTAAACTCCACCTCGTTTGCCGTCAGCACTTTCAGATCTCTCCCCCACAAAACGCCTAATTTCACTTCTTTGCCCAACTGCGATGAGAGCTGCTTTTCAATCGCGGCAACATCGGTATCTATTTTTTTCTTGTTCAGCGCATCGACCAGATATAAGCTCCTCTTGCCATCTTTCTGCGTGACCCGGTAGGAAAAACTATCTCCTTTTTCAGACCAGATAATCTGCTGCGGTACTTGGTACACCTTAGCAAATGAACTTCTGATGTCTTTGGCTCGTTTATAATCGTCCAATGTCCCCTGCGCCATTGTCGTAAGCTGCAAGAGCAGCACTAAAGCAGCGGTTAATGTTAACTTCATAGGTATTATTTTTTATATCGTATAGATCATGCCTTTATCCATAATCAGGCATGATGAAAATAAGTAAGATTAAGTCTTCGCTTCCTTTTGTTTCACAACATAGTATAACGGAATACCCAAAAGGGTAATGATGATGCCCGGCCAAGTAAATTGTGGTTTATAGATGACCAACAAAATAATAAACGATAAGCCCATCACGATATAGATCGCCGGTATAAATGGGTAGCCAAATGCTTTATAAGGTCTTGGTACTTCGGGACGTTTATATCTTAACCAAAATATGCCGATGATGCACAACACATAAAAGATGACAACTACACAGGTAATCATATCCAACAAATCCCCGTACTTACCTGTCAAACACCATATCGAGGCAATCACCGCCTGCAACCACAAGGCATATGCCGGTACGGCATTCTTATTTAAGGTTCCCGTTTTCTTAAAAAACAAGCCATCCTTAGCCATCGAATAATAGATCCTTGCACCAGCCAGAATCAATCCATTGTTGCATCCAAAAGTGCTGACCATAATCATGATCGCCAAGATGGCGATTCCAACGGGGCCAAAGATTTCCTGTGCCACAAGCATCGCCACGCGATCTTTAGGAGCACTGGCCATTTGCTCAATCGTCAATACACCGGTATACATCAAATTGGTTAAAATATAGATCACCGTCACAATCAAGGTTCCTAAAGCTAAACTTAAACCAATGTTGCGTTGCGGATTCTTGATTTCTCCCGCTACAGCAGAAGAGGAGTGCCACGAATCACTACTGAACAATGCCCCTACTAGTGCAGCAGACATGGCACCAAACGCACCAAACGTAGCATAATCTGCTGTCGATCCATCCACATTTAACCGATGCAGGTTCCACATATGCTCCGAAGACCAGTTTTGATTCCACACCTCCAGATCAAAAGCCGCAAAACCAAAAATGACCAATAAGACCAAACTTAAGATCTTGATCAGCGTCAGCACTGTCTGTACCGTTTTCCCATTTTTTACCCCTCCGGTATTGATCAAGGTGAGCAGTAAAATAACAGCGATAGCCAACACCTGAGCAGATGATACATGATAATCTCCGATCACCAGCAGATAAACATCTTCATCCAGCACCGGAAACAGATAAGCCGTAAACTTAGAGAAAGCAACCCCCACAGCTGCAATCGTGGCCGTCTGGATAACCGCAAAAAAAGTCCATCCAAATGTAAAACTGACCACAGGTCCATAGGCCTCTTTCAAATAAACATACTGACCACCAGCTTTGGGGAACATGGCACTGAGCTCGCCATAACTCAAAGCTGCCGCTAAAGTCATAAATCCGCAGATCAACCATACGACCATCAGCCAACCAGCAGAACCTGTATTTCGGGCAATATCTGACGATACAATAAAGATCCCCGAACCAA
The DNA here is from genome assembly GCF_056711605.1 of Sphingobacterium sp. MAE. NCBI lineage: Bacteria > Pseudomonadati > Bacteroidota > Sphingobacteriia > Sphingobacteriales > Sphingobacteriaceae > Sphingobacterium > Sphingobacterium sp. MAE. The sequence goes on from NZ_CM160044.1 coordinate 4,786,594, forward strand.
TCATACTTCCGGCAACCAGCATCGTGGCGTCCAATAAACCCAATAACTTTTTGAAATCTTGACTATTTTCTTGACTACTCATAGATTGAGGGTTAGATTGCGGTTATTTAAAATTATAAAATTTCCATTTCGCTTGATGGTTAGCTTCAAGCTTCTGGTTGGTCAATATTGCCCTGAGCATCTCCATGGGCAAGTAATTCTCCTTGATGACACGGTCATGAAATTCGGTATAGGACATTTTCCCCGATCCTACCAATTCATCGCTGATACTCAGCAACTGTAAACCACCGATCAAATAAGCCAACTGATATAAAGGATCATAAGAACCTTCAAACGATCGCTTCACTTCGCCATGTGCATTTGCAGGCTCATGACCGACCTTGTTGACTAAGTAATCTATACATTGCTGCGGTGTCCATTCGCCCAGATGAAATTTAATACTAAAGGTGATCCGCGCACAGCGATGCATTCTCCAAAATAACATCCCGATACGTTCTTCCGGTGTCTTTGCAAAACCCATTCTATAGAGCAGTAATTCCCAATATAACGTCCAGCCTTCGGTCCAGAATGGTGTATTGAAATTCTGCTCACGATAAGGCTTATATCTTTTATTCATAAAATACTGTAGGTGATGGCCTGGATTCAGTTCATGCTGAACCGTACCCAATGAAAAGTGTGGGTTATTGCCCCGCATGCTCATCATCTTCTGCTCATAAGTCATCGTATTGGTCGGATAGGAAATACTGATCTCACGTCCGCCCGTAAAAAAAGGATTGACCAATTGCCGTTCAGGAGTCATCATAATCATCCCCCAAGTCTCATCCGCCAATTCAGGAATCGCGATGAGATCATGCTGCTTAATAAACATTTGCGCTCTGTCGTACAGTTCATTGATCAAGTCGGGCTGTCGACCTTCGGGCACATAGGTATTTTTAACCTTTTCCTGTGCAGCTTTCCAATCGTCTCCAAATCCCATCTCACGAGAAGCTTTTAATAATTCCGCCACACACCATTCCCATTCCTGATCAGCAATTCGCAAAAGCTCATCCGCATTATAAGCAATCATTTCTTCCCGCAGCTTTTTATTGAGTGCCGCTTTTCCAATAGGCTGGCCCCCGATATGGCTGCCATCATTAAACACTTTCCAGTTGCTCTTCGCTTGCAGAGCAGCTTTGTACTGGATCAGTTTTTCGTTTAACCTTTCGTAAGATTTAGGCACCCACCACGTAAACATCGGGTCATATCCATGATAGAAGTCAAATGAACTTTCCAATCGGGTTCGCAATGACTCGACCATATTGACCAAAAAATTGACATCAGCAGATTCAATCGCTGATCCATTTTCAAGATTCTGCATCGCTTCCTCGACCTGACCGGTTGTTTTTTCTAAAACGATGGCGACATCCTTTCCGACAACAGCAGCTCCTCGACGACGCTTCTGTTCAAATTGAAGAATATTTTCAGCAAAGGGCAAGTAAGACTTCAGGTGGTTATAAGATGCTAATGATTCTTTGAGTTCTTCCTGATGTCGCTGCACTTTTTGGTTCAACAGAATATAATCAACTTGACCATTGGTATTGAGCCGTTTGTAATCAAAGTTTTTCAGTTTCGCCAAATAATCGTCATCTATCGATATCAGTCGATTGATCTGTTGGGGTGAGGCTGCTGATTGCTGAAAGCCCCAGTTTTTAGGCATTGGACCGTAGAAATAATTGACAGCCTGCAGGTCATGACGATATTGAATGATATAAGGCTCAATGGGTGTCGTATGTTGGTACAAATCCATATCTTGGGCATCTGTTAGCGAAGAAGCCATACAAAGTACGCCAATGACAATAAATTGCTTTACGTTAGGGTTATTGTTGTTTTTCTTCATCATTTAGGTTTATTATGGTCTATTGGAATCGATCTGGATTAAAGCCTGTGATATCCGTTTCTGTGGGCTGATTGGACAATAGAGCCGTGATCGCTTTTCCGTAAGCAGGACCCAAACTCAACCCCATCATACCACCTGCACCAGCAATGCTAACATTGCTGTATTTTGAAGTTCTGCCCAAATAAGGAAGCCCATCTGGCGAACATGGTCGGTAGCCAAACCAGATATCTTGCGGATAGTCAACCTGTAGATCAGGAAAATATTTAGGGATAGATTCGACGATTCCTTTGACCCGATTGGTATATATTTTATCATTAGCAGGACCTAATTCCATCGTTCCACTAAAGCGAATCTGATTGTTCATAGGCGTCACCGCTACACGTGCTTCCAGTAACAACGCGGCATGTACCATCTGGCTATTGTCTGTGGTATGGTGCATAAACGAATACCCTTTCCCTGGCATTAACGGCAACTTCAACTGCAACTTAGAAGCTAATGCGGGTAGCGATGCTCCCCCAGTTACGACTACTTCATCCGCATGAAACGCTCCTTTTGAAGTAACGATTTCGGATACTTTTCTACCGGAAAACTTGAATCCTGTTACTTCCGTTTGAAAGCTGAACTGGGCACCATGAGCAAGCAAATAGTCTGTTAATGTTTCCATCAATTTGGGTGGATACAGGATACCATCACATTTATACAATATTCCACCTATTGTGTCCATTCGGAGATTAGGCTCTAAGGCCTGGATACCCGCTTGATCAAAAACCTCTACATCCAATCCCAAGTTTTGAGCCTTTTCTGCCAATTCTATTTCCTCATGCGCCACGTGATTGGATTTGTAGAGCATCATAATCCCATTCTGCCTCAGCTCAAAATCAAAACCCTCCTGTTGAGCCAGTTGATCATAGTACCGGCTACTCGCAAGATTCAAATCGCGTATAGCCGCTGCATTTCGGTTGACGTGTTTTTCGTTGGCATGTTTCAAGAACTTCAGTCCCCAGTCTATCAAGGAGAAATTCAAGGAGGGTCTGACGTAAAATGGGCTCTTACTGTTCAGCATCCATTTTACCCCCTGCGCTACGATACCCGGAGCTGCCAGCGGAGTAAAATGACTAGGAACGATCATTCCTGCATTGCCATAAGAGCAATTGTCCTGCCCGTCACTTTTCTCTAAAATTTGAACTTCCCAACCATCTTGTAGCAAGTAATAAGCGGTAGACAATCCTGCAATACCTGCTCCTATGATAGCAACTTTTCCTTTATTATGTGTTGACACGTTATTTGATGTTTTAATAGTAATTACATAACTTGAAATCCTTCTTTATATGGGTCGTCATCGTCAATAATGATCTGACTATATCCCGTAATTCTTGCCCATCCCTCTACAGAAGGAATAATCGCAGGCTGTCCGATTATGGTTGTTTCGTCCTCAATACGACCGACAAATTGCGAACCGATATAACTCTCATGCACAAACTCTTCGCCTTTTTTCAACTTCCCTTTGGCATACCACTGTGCCATACGAGCAGAAGTTCCGGTACCACAAGGAGATCTATCCAAGGCATTCTCACCTACCAACACGGCATTACGTCCCGTAGAATTAGCATGCGTAGGTTTTCCCGTCCATTGAATATGGCTGAGACCATAGATATTTTCATTTTCAGGATGAACAAATTCCGTTTGCTCATTGAGTAATCGGCGAATAATCTTACCGTAGTGGATAAGCTGACTAGCCGAAAAATCGCTGATATCTCTAAAATTTTTCTGTGGATCAACGATGGCATAGAAATTTCCACCATAGGCTACATCTGCTACAATCTCTCCCAAATCTGGGCACATCACCGTAAGTCCTTCTTTATAAAGAAAAGATTTCACATTGGTCAGCTTGACCGTTTTTACTTTTGGACCTTCTTGCACATAATCGATCAGGATCAATCCGGCTGGTGTTTCCAGACGCAACTTTCCTGGTACTTTGGGGATGACCAATCCTTCTTCAATGGCAATCGTCACGGTACCAATGGTACCATGACCACACATCGGAAGACATCCGCTTGTTTCAATATATAGGACACCGGTATCATTATTGGGATCTGTAGGTGGATAAAGAATACTCCCGCTCATCATATCATGACCACGGGGTTCAAACATCAATCCTTTACGGATCCAGTCATATTCTTCCATAAAATGCAGACGGCGCTCCATCATCGAATGGCCATTCAGCACCGGTCCCCCTCCTGCTACCAACCTAACTGGACAACCACAGGTGTGGGAGTCAATACAAAAAAATGTTTTCTTCATCAATTGCTATACAAAAATGTGCTAAATACTTGTTTTTGTCGCACTACCATCTACGATACGTGAAATGCCTAGTGTATTCTCATTTTTCAGCTCCACAGGCAAAAATTCATCGGGCCAATTCTGAAACGATAAAGGTCGTACAAAACGCTTCACCGCATCTGGTCCTACAGAAGTAAATCTAGGATCCGTACAGGAAGGAAAAGGACCGCCGTGCTGCATCGCATAAACTACCTCTACTCCAGTTGGCATTCCATTAAATAAAAGTCGACCCGCCTTATCTTTCACGACATTGAAAACATCATGATGCTCCTGCACATCTTGCGCAGTACCCGCAATGGTAATGGTCAATTGACCTTTAAGTTCCTGCGCAATAGTCAGTACTTCTTCTGCACTGTCCGCTTCCACCAATACTGCAAAAGGACCAAACACTTCCTCGCTCAAAACCTGATTTTTCAAAAAATTGCTTGCCGAGGTACTGATGATTCTTGCGCGACCTTGTCCCTGGCTAGCTTCTATCCCCGATTCGGCGATTACCGTGACCGCTTCTTGGTTACTTAATGTTGTCTTATTTTTTTCAAAATGCGTATAGATACCCGAATTAAGCATTGTACTTGGTGGGATTGCCCCAATTTCTAACGCCAGTGCATTTTTGAAGCGATCTAAGCCATCGCCTTTAACCGCGATAAATACACCTGGATTGGTACAAAACTGTCCCACACCCATGGTGAGTGAACTCGCGTATTCCTTAGCCAATGCTTCAGCACGCTCTTGCAGCATATGCGTAAAGGCAAACACCGGATTGATACTGCCCATTTCGGCAAATACCGGAATCGGTTCTTCGCGTTGATTGGCGATATCAAACAAAGCTTTCCCGCCCCAATAAGATCCTGTAAAACCGACCGCTTTTACAAGAGGATGACCCGTGAGATAGGCCCCTATTTTGGTATCAGTTCCTTCGATATTGGCTCCAAGAATATGGCTAAACACCCCCTCTGGCCAGCCGAATTCTTTGACAACAGCAGCGATGGCTTCGGCCATTATCGTAGACGTACGGGTATGTCCCGAATGGCCTTTCACGATCACTGGACAACCTGCACCGATGGCACTTGCGGTATCTCCACCGGCAGTAGAAAAGGCAAATGGAAAGTTACTTGCTCCAAATACAACTACTGGACCTATACCCAAATTAAATTTCCGAATATCATTTTTACCTGTTTCACTATTTGCTAAATCAATGCGAGCTTCGGTGTAAATCCCTAGTGCTACGGCATTGGCATAACTGCGCCATTGTCCTACTGTGCGCGCCTTCTCTCCTGTGAGGCGGGCCAAAGGCAGTGCGGTCTCTGCATGAGCAGTCTCCAACAGCTCCGGTCCTAGCTTTTCAATTTTATCCGCAACAGCATGCATAAATACGGCACGCTCACCGATCGTCGTGGATTTCAAAAATTGAAATGCTTCTGCCGCTATGCGAACACGCTCATCTAAAAATACTTGTGATTGATTCATTATATATCGGAATTTTTCTTTACAAACGAACTGTAGGCGAATAGTATCCACCAATCGCCTACAGTACCTTAATTATTTTTGATCCGCAGATCTTAATTTAACTGAGGACGATTAGCAATACCATCAGCAATAATCTGATTGATTTTTTCAGCTTCTTCACCCACCAATGGCAGTCTCGGCGCACGTAGGTGCGGCGTACATATTCCTTCGGCAGCTGCAGCCAGCTTAATATATTGAATGAGCTTAGGGTGAATATCCAATTCTAACAAAGGCATAAACCAGCGATAGATATCCAAAGCTTTATCGTATTCACCATTTACCGCATGGTTATACATCGCAACTGTCTCCTTTGGAAAAGCGTCTACTAATCCAAAAACCCAACCATCTGCACCCACAACCAACGCCTCCAAAGAGATGGTATCTACACCACCTAAGATATGAAATCTGTCGCCAAATTTATTTTTCATTCGTGTTATATTTGTCAGATCGCGAGTGGACTCCTTAACCGCCACAATCGTTGGACAATCTTTCAATTCATCAAACATAGCTGTCGACACAAAAATCGAATAATCCACCGGATTGTTATAAATCAAAATAGGCAAGTCTGTCGCATCTGCTACGGCTTTAAAATAAGTAACGACCTCACGGTCATCTGCTTTATAGCGCATTGGCGGCAATAACATTAAACCATCTGCACCTAATTCTTTTGCTTTAACTGCAAAATTAATGGCATTTTTAGTGGTATTTTCAGCAATGTTCAAGATCACCGGTACACGGCCTGCAATCACCTGAATAGCATAAGTCAATAATTCAAATTTTTCATCTGTATCCAACACCGCTGCATCACCCAATGATCCTGCAATGATAATACCATGTACCCCCGCTTCGATCTGAGCTTCCGTATTTTTAGCAAACATATCAAAGTCAATCTCACCATTCTCCTTGAAGGGGGTCAGCACTGCCGGATATACGCCCTTCCAATTTAATTCAGCCATAGTTATTCTTTACTTAATTAATTTATAATTTTCTTTATCAAAGAAAGGAACTATTAAACAACTAAACTAACCGCGTTTTAATCATTACTTATTGGATATTAACCTGCACCGTCTACTCATAGAGCAAATTTTTATAATTTGCCACATACATTTTAGGCGATATACCTACAATGCTTCTAAAAACCCGATTAAAATTGGTGATGCTATTAAACCCAGAATGATAAGCCACGATGGAAATACAATCATAATCTTGACCTCCCAATAGGCGACAAGCTTCTCTTACGCGCAATTCATTCAGATAGGAAACAAAAGTCTTCCCTGTACTTTTTTTGAAATAACGACAAAAAGCCTGCGGAGTCAGATTTGCCCTTTCGGCGATTTCATTTAAGCCAATATTCTCCTTATAGTTATTTTCAAGAAAATCACATAAGGCCGTAATCCGAAAAGAACCTCCCGTACCAAAATCAACAGAAGTGACACCCGAAAGCGGTTTAAGTTTGAGGGAAAGTCTATTCAAAGATTTCAATAAATAAAAAAAACTGACAAGCTGACCTAAGCTATCGGAGTTCTTAAGCGCCTCTATCCTTCTACTGATCTGTGCCAAGTGTATGGTAGGAACTTTAAAACCGCGACCATTTTTATCTATAAAATCCAACAGCATACTTAATTCAGGCATATTCAAAATCGCGGACAAGGATCCCTTCACATTAAAAAAAACAGAAACCGATTGCACATACCCAACCCTAAAATCATTTTTAAAGACATGGGCTTGGTTTGATCCCAATAGGAAAATATCCCCGCGCTCAAAATCATGGACATGATCATCAACCAACAACTGTCCATTGCCCTCCTTGATCCAGATTAATTGATACTCCTCATGACAATGCATATGGGGATAAAACTTATCCAAAAAATCCTCCTGAATAAAAACGGTCCTATCCTTGGGAACAGGAACTCGGTATTGAATTGGTTTCATAAATAGAATGGTTTTTCGATTAATGTCATTAGTACATTAAATTTAGGATTTAGCGGTTCACAAAGCAAATATTTATCACTTTATATCAATAACATGGTATATTCGGTTAAAATGTGGTAATTAAAAAAGGACTTAATAAGTCAAATTTGTAATCGTTGCACTTGATCATGTGTTGAAGTATTATAATCTCTAAATCTTACCAAATGAATTTAAAGAAAAGTTGTTACCTCCTATTAACCTTATTCTATATCCATCCCGCATTTAGCCAACAGGATGAGCATCCTGTATGGAAGGCGACCAAAAGCCAGCCGGCGACATTGGGTATAGAACAAGGGGCCAAAAGCTTTGCGCTGAACCAATTGAAGATCAAGATTCTCCATGCATCACAAACCTTATCCGCCTTTCAACAAGTGAACGGTGATGCCGCTTTCGACTATACACCTGTTGAGCTATTAGCGAAACGGGACCGTAACAATTTTTTTCATATCGGCGATATCAACATCCGCCTGAAATATGAAGGAGAAACCAAATGGTCCAGTTATTCATCAGCCAAAGACCGTAAAAAAGTAATCGAAATCGCAGTTTCTAAAACTACTTTAGCCGCAGCAGATATCACTCCAACATTGGAAAATATCCCCTTAAAAGTGGTGCGTAGCTGGGAGAATGTGGATGGCGATCTCATCTTGAAATTTCAAATCAGCAATCCTACTGATCAAGCTATTGAGATCGGATCTCTGGGCATCCCACTTCCCTTCAACAACAATATGGATTGGAAAAATCTGAATCAAGCCCATGCTCAAAATGTATTTTTCGATCCTTATATTGGTCAAGATGCAGGCTATATGCAGGTCAACCATTTACATGGAAACGGTCCGAGCTTATTAGTACTTCCTTACACAAATGCAGGATTTGAGGCCTATAACCCGCTGAACAGTGATCCGACACCAAAAAGCATTACTTTTGAAGGTTTCCACGAATGGATGATCCACAGCAAGGCACTTGCAGAAACCGACTGGAAAGGAGTAGAACAATGGAACACACCGACTTCTACTGTTTTGAAGCCAAAAGAATCCAAGACATTTGCCCTTAAGTTTGTGCTATCGCCCAGTATCAAAGAAATTGAAAACACGCTTCTGAAAAACAAGAGACCTGTTGCTATTGGTGCTCCTGGATATGTTGTTCCTTTAGATAATCCGGTCAAACTTTTTATCAAACATGATCAAGCCATTGCCCATATCTCAGTTTATCCAGAGGGCGCATTAACTGTTACTAAACAGCAAGATACCCCACACAAATGGCATCAATATGAAGTAAAAGGCCAACAATGGGGACGGGCACGATTGACCATCACCTATCAGGATGGTGCCGAGCAAACCATTCAATATAAAGTCATCAAATCCGAAAAAGATGTGGTGAATGATCTGGGAAATTTCTTAACGACCGCACAGTGGTACGAAAATGATCAAGACCGCTTTGGCAGATCTCCATCTGTTATCACCTACGATTATGAGGACAAAAAGCTTGTCACCCAAGAACAACGCGCTTGGTATGCCGGCCTCAGTGATGAAGCAGGAGCGGCTAGCTGGCTAGCTGCGATTATGAAGCAAGTCGTCCAACCTAATCCTACAGAGATCAACAAACTTAAACGATTTGTCAACGAAACGATGTATGGCCGTATTCAGCATAAAGAAGGGGATCAAAAATATGGTGTCGTCAAAAGTTTATTTTACTACGAGCCAGACTCGCTGCCAGCAGGCACTTACGATGCCGACATCAATTGGAAAGTATGGTCAGCATGGCCAAAAAAAGAAGCGGACAACATCGGCCGTTCCTACAACTACCCCCATGTGGCAGCAGCACATTGGGTGATGTACAGACTGGCTCGCGACTATCGTAATCTTGTACAAGAGGAAAGCTGGGATGTGTATTTAGATCGGGCTTTTCAAACCAGCATGGCTATGATCGAGAAAGCACCTTATTACGCTCAATTTGGACAGATGGAAGGCAGTATATTTTTGCTGATCCTCCATGATCTTCGTCGGGAAGGACTAACCGATGCCGCTAATAAGCTGGAAGCCGCGATGCGCAAACGTGCAGAACACTGGAAAAGCCTAGATTATCCCTTTGGAAGTGAAATGCCCTGGGATTCTACCGGACAGGAGGAGGTATATTTATGGTCGCGCTACTTTGGTTTCGACGATAAAACTCAAGTCACCTTAAATGCAATTTTGGCTTATATGCCAACCGTACCACACTGGGGGTACAACGGTAGTGCCCGTCGTTATTGGGATTTTGTATATGGCGGAAAACTATCCCGCATCGAACGTCAACTCCACCATTATGGATCGGCACTCAACGCCATCCCTGTACTGACCGAATACCGTGACCATCCCGATGATTTCTATCTTCTTCGTGTCGGTCATGCCGGTATGATGGGTGCACTGGCCAATGTTACAGCAGATGGTTTTGGTCCTGCAGCATTTCACTCCTATCCTTCGACATTAGCCAACGATGGCATATCGGGTGATTATGGTACCGGGTTTTATGGTTACGCCGTTAATTCAGGAACCTATATTATCCAACATCCAGAATTTGGCTGGTTGGCTTTTAGCGGCCATCTTCAAGCAGATAAAAACAATATCGAAGTGAGGATCACAACCGCTTCCAGAGGCCGTGTTTTTCTAGCAAAAGAGCATCTCTGGCTGACTACGGATGCCGGAGAAATCGAAAAGCTGCGTTACAACCAAAAAGATAAAAGTGTGGTGTTGAGTTTTAATACCAGTCAATCGGACAGGGTGCCAAATATCTTGCTAAATATCAATCCCGAGAGTGGCTATGTGATTGAAGGACTCCAAAAAGATCCATTCAATCGCTATACCATACCAGCTTCTACTGCGAGCGTGACACTAGTGAAAACAAAGTAGCCTCGATCAAACGATCTTTCTTTCTAAACAACATACATAACCTGTGGTTAGCTTAGGCTAGCCACAGGTTTTATTCAAAAACCGCGACCCCCCCAAATCGCAGCATCCTAGAGACCTTAGCTCCTAGAGGCTCCGTTATTTAAAAATGAAATCCCTCAAGATTCCATTTGTCTCTCCACGGAACGGTTATTTTACCATCTTGTAGATCAACCGGGAGCCAGATATAGCGACTATCCAACAAGTTTTTAGGTTTCCAACGGTCAGCCATAAATATAAAAGCATTTTTCTTACCTACAACAGGCAATACAAAAGTAGATTGTGCATCAAAAGTGATGTGCGCGTCGGGTCCGCGCATCGGATCACCTAAAGATGTCCAAGGTCCAAACAGATGATCCGCTACATGTAGTTCCGCCCTGTTGGGAGCCCAACCTGTACAGCCGCTTGTAAAGAGATAATATTTCTGATTATATTTGAACAAAGCCGGAGCTTCTCGATGATTTCTGAACAATAATGTATCCGCGGTCGTAGGAGTTAAATAATCAGGCGTAAGCTTTGCCAAACGCAGTTCATAGTTTTCATCTGAAGAATAGATATGATAAGCAACATCATCATCATCCACAAAGAGTCCCATATCTCGTGACATATGACCATTTGGTCTGAAACTGTCCACCAACGTAAATGGACCGGCAGGAGCATCACTAATAGCAACCGCAGCTCGTGCTGCAGCATAACCTTGATCTTTCAGCTCCAGATGAAACCACATCACAAATTTTTTCGTCTTCTTATTGTAGATGACCTTCGGCCGTTCGATGATACATCCCCATGCGACATCACTGCTGGGATCATCTGCAGGTGAAAAAGCTAATTTTTCAAATTTCCAATGGTAGAGATCCTTGGAAGAATAGACATTGACCCCCTGTGATTCGGTCCCCCCTCTTTTTTCACCGTACCAATAATAGGTGCCATTGTGGTTAAGAATTCCGCCACCATGGGCATTGATCGAATTACCTTGATCATCCAACCACAGCTTTCCTGGGACAAATGCTGTATTTTCCTGATCTTGAACTCCCTTTTGATAGACCCGCACATAGTCGATCTCATAAGTTGCAGGTAACAATTTTTCATCAATAATGCCACCATTCATTCCACCCAAAGCTAAATTGAGCAAGATATAGTGCGGCTGTTTAAAAGGGTTAAATCCTGTCCCGTCCCGATTGACCAATTGATCCAGCTTCACTTTATTCATCAGGATATCATCGACATACAATGCAATTTCATGTTCATCCCAATACATACTCCAAACATGAAATTGCATTGCCCATTCTTTTCCGCCCAGCTCGGAAACCGCTTTTTTTTGGCTATGCCAGTTTGCCTGCCATCTTTTATCCGTACCGGAAGCAATATTTGCAAGAATATCACCCTTATAATATTCCATAATATCAATTTCACCATTAGAAGGCCATTCTTTTTCTACACCTAATGTCCAAAATGCCGGCCACAACCCACTCCCTACTGGAATACGGGCGCGCATTTCAAATATGCCATACTTCCAACTATGTTTGCCAGAAGTATTGATTGAGGCAGATGTATAGCTAATGTCTTTACGTGAAGTTGCCCAATCTTGACTATTTGGTTTATAAGTGGGATTGGGTTTAACCTCTTTGCGTGCTTCGATCTTCAATATGCCATCCTTACAGGATATATTTTCTTGCTGGTACCATTGATGCTCTTGATTACGCATAAAGCCCTTCTCAAATTGCCAGTTTTGATTATTTACAGATCCCTCTTCATCAAACTCATCAGACCAGACTAAAGTATAACCCTTCTTCGGCAAATGTTGCGCCCCTACCTGCGTGACAAGATGCAATAGAAAAATAAAGTAAAGTGCTTTTTTCATAAAAATATATTTGTTTTGATCAGTACTTATTTAAGAAGCCAATTGCGTTTATCATGGCTGAAGATTTACCCCTTTCGTTATAGCTATTTAATAGGTATAACGAAAGGGTAATCAATCGTCCAATATTAATCAACAGTTCTGATTAAAGGAAGGGGGTAATTCAACAATTTGGAGGGAGAAATTCATCAATTTTCTAATGAATAAAAGTTTTCACCAATATCTCTCTACATAACATGATACATGCTTAACTCGCGATCCGCTTTAGGAGCCTATAGTGTTTATACACAAACAAGCTTTGTTTATTCACAATATGTGCATAAACGATCCTGTACATATTCAGCATGAAATAGCATTTTTGTGGATAACACACTTATTTTGTCAATAAAAGACGAAAAATAATTCAAAAGCAAATGTGGAAACGCTTTTATCTATTATTTTATCAACACATGTCGAATCCGCTGTGCATAACAAATCTGGTTTCCACAACATATAGCCTGATTTGAACATATTGTGCATAACTCGTTCATTGGCCATACTAGAGCTAAGCGATCATCATCAAGGCTTATAGGTGTCATAAAAGCAAGCAAATGATCATGTCGTATTATTTCAATTTATGTTTTACCCCTTCAAAAGTCATTTTTACAGGATTAATATATCCATTTTCGTCAAATGTCATTACATCAATACAAGTCTCCCGCTCATTTGCACCTGTTTTGCCCAATGGTCTCCGGTGATACACGATATAATACTGATCTTTGTTTGGCACTTGAATGACAGAATGATGACCAGCGCCAGTTGCGATAGCGGGATCCTGTTCTAAGATCGTTCCTATTCGTTTGAATGGACCAAATGGCGAATCAGCGATCGCATAAGCCACTTTATAATTTGGAAGACCCCATCCGCCCTCCGACCACATGAAATAGTATTTATTGTTGCGGATAAACATAAATGGTCCTTCGACATAGTTCTCAGGTGTTACCTCTTTATAGATTGTTCCATCTTCAAAAGGAACTAAGCTTTTAAAGTCAGCACTTAATTTGACCACATTACAATGTTGCCACCCACCATAATACATATAATATTGACCATCTTTATCTTTAAAGACAAACTGATCAATGGGTTGAGCACCATTGACGATCTCATTGATCAGCGGTTTGCCAAGTACATCTTGATACGGTCCTTGAGGTTTATCGGCAACAGCTACGCCAATTCCTCCAATTTCACCCTGGTGTACATCATTGGCTCCAAAAAATAGATAGTACTGATTATCTTTTTGTAACACACTAGGTGCCCACATCGCTTTCTTGGCCCATTTTACTTCCGCCGTATCGATAATTCGGGGATGTTTTTTCCAGGTCACGAGATCCTTGGATGAAAATGCATCAAAGAATATTTGATCTTCATATGGTGCCGAATAGGTTGGAAAGATCCAGTACTCCTTGTTGTAAACAATACCTTCAGGATCAGCGTACCAACCGGGGAACACAGGATTCTTCTGCGCAAACACAGCCTCTGCAATAAATAAAGTAATACCTGTCAGCAAATAGGAGACAATTTTCATAATTAAAAGGTTTTAGTAGAGTTGAAAATAGGAAATATAAATACAAAATCCAATTTTAAAGTCAATAAAAAACGTCGGCCCCAGCATATGATCTCTCCACAATATCGGTTTAGCCCTCCCTTTTTTCTATTTAGTCGTACAGATCTTATATTTTAAAATTATCTCTCGATAAAAAGAATAAACAGATGAATTTGGAAAGCAATTAAGCCTAATTCAGACGGTGTAAAATTATAATTTTCCTAAATATGCGATAATTATCGTTGATTAGAAAAATATTTTTTATATGTTTGACTTAGATATCTGCCAACGCCATTTAGACCTCGTAAAAAAATAAAACTGTACGTATATATTTAAGTGATTTACAGTGATATTTTAAAACAGTCTGTACACACAATTGTCTACATAGATGGAGTTAACTTGCGCCAGGCAGCTCATAAGAATCCGAAACTATTTAAAATGGTTAGAAAAACATATCAAGGAGAAAAAAACGACAAAAGTAGGACGATGTCGAAACTTATACAATCTGTTGGTACCGTATTAGCAGCAAAAGGCTATACCGGTCTAACGCCCACCAATCTTGCAAAAGCTGCAGGGGTAGACCGGAAACTTATTTCAGCATATTTTGGACACATTGATCACTTAATAGCAACCTATATTAAAACAAAAGATTACTGGATCGTTGCGAGCGATAGTGCTGAAGCATTATTCAAAAACAATGCGCAAACAAGCTCACGTCACTTGCTCGAACACATGTTACTGGATCAGATCGTACAATTTAGTGCTAACGAAGAAATGCAAAAGGTAATCCTGTGGCAACTCAGTGAACGATCGGAAATGATGTCCCAACTATCGCAAGCAAGAGATGATGTAAGCGCATTATTCTTTCCTTTTGCAGATGAAGAATTAAAAGACAAACAAGTGGATCTAAGAGCTGTGACCAGTTTATTGATTGCCGGAATTTATTACTTAGTACTCCATACCAAGACAACAGACAGTACATTTTGCGAAATCGACATTACGCAGGTAGAAGGCATGAACCGCATTAGAGAAGCAATAAAATTTATTCTACAAGAAACTTATGGTGATTAGTGACCAGTAACGAAGTAACCAGTAACAAAGTGATCAGTAACGAAGTAACCAGTAACAAAGTGATCTAGTAACGAAGTAACCTAGTAACCAGTGGCAAAGTGATCTAGTAACGAAGTAACCTAACTTCTTAACCCACTAACCTACTAACTTCTTAACCCACTAACCTAATAACCTAATAACTCCATAACCACTTGCGCTACAATCACTTAACAATACCGTATTATAATCCACTAATCTTTTTTATCCCAACTGTTTCTTTATTTCTAAAAAAATTGTTTTATTTGCACCAGTTCATACGCAATGGAGGCTTAGCTCAGCTGGTTTAGAGCACTACCTCGACAAGGTAGGGGTCACTGGTTCGAACCCAGTAGTCTCCACATAAAAAAAGAGCATCTTGAATAAGATGCTCTTTTTTTATGATTGCCTTTTTAGGGGACAGTTTTTAATTTCCTCTGTAGGTGGAATATCCAAAAGGAGATAAAGTAATCGGCACATGATAATGCTTATTATCTTTGATTTCAAAAACCACTTCTATAAAGGGATAAAAACTGGTTACCTGTTTACTTTTAAAATAATCGGCAACTAAAAAGGTCAGTTTATAAACTCCTTTTGCCGCACTTTTTTGTTCCAAAAAATCTTTAATACGTCCATTTTCATCCGTAATTTTTTGATCTACTACTGTCCAAGTATCATCTTTTTCATTCCACTTCTGCAGTTTAACAGGCACCTCGGGAGCAGGAAGACCCGTCGAGATATCCAGAATATGGCTTGACAGTTGATAGGTCTGTGCCTGAACGAAAGCTGCACTGCAAGAAAGATACAGTAAAGCGGCTAAAATTATTTTTTTCATAGCTATTATTATTTAGAGTAAAATTTATTTCATTTTGTACATATTCCTACTTTGCAACAAGCTCAAATTCCAGCAATTGAGCAGCTCGAGCGACCAGATCGTCATTTTCTAGACCTCCCCCCCCCGATACCCCGATTGCGCCAATAACATTTCCTTGATAATATAACGGCACCCCACCACCTAACAGCAACAATTCGGGAAGATGCGCTAAATTTTCTGTTGCTGGATTGGCTTGCGCATTTTTAGCCAAAATCAATGTTGCCGTTTTCGTCGAAAGGGCCGTGCAAGCCTTGCGTCGAGATGCCTCCGAATTATGTGGCCCTACACCATCTCCTCAATTGATCAGTATAACCTGACTATTCACATCTACTACAGCAACAGAAACCTGTTTGCCCAACTCCAATGCTTTTGCCCTCACTAAGGCGCTCAAATCATTCGCCGCAGATAAAGTCAACTGCTGACTGACCATCAAATATGCAGAACGATCTTTTTTCTCTGTTGTACGGAGCGAATCTGCAGGCACCGGACTATGGGCCTCAGCAAAAGAAAGCACGCACATTGCGGCCAGAAATAACATATATTTTTTTAATAACATGATCTTTTTTAAAACACGTACGCTTTTAAATAGGATTAAAATCTTGATCTACATCAAGATTTTGTCAAATATGCTTGTTAGCAGGACATAAACACATATTCACAGGTCGCACTATAACAAAATTTACATTTTTATAACAATGATTCTGTACTTCACAACAGACTACATTATGTAATACAAATTAATATTATATTTGTTGATGCACCTGACGGAATACCAGAACTGTAGCGATGAGCAACTTTTCGAGCTTGTTAAGCTTGGAAATGCTACTGCATTTCAACACCTCTATGACCGCCTATACTATATACTCCTTTCACAGGCTCTTCGTAAAGTAAAATCCAAAGAAGACGCCCAAGATCTTACCCAAGATCTTTTTATGAAGATCTGGACCAAGCGTGATCAGGATGACGATTGCATCATCGGCAACGGCCGAAGAGTCCACCTGGAAGGCCAGTACATTCTATTTGACAAAGGCCATATCCGCCTTACGGGCTACATCGACAGTTTACCTTCCTATTATTATAGACCCAATCTACCTCAGGTCAAGCCTATTGTTGAAGGTTCACATGCACAAAGCATGGCAGACCAATTGACCAACATGAACCAAAAAGAAAAGAAGGAGATCAACGTTCTCGATCAGGCCTATATGACCGAATGCTATGGTCCTTCTCAAAAAGAACAGTTCAATACCGAAAGAGGAATCGTTATTTTGAAAGCAATAGATCCACTTAAAAAACAAATTTTTGAACGCAAATGGAACTTTATTAAAAACAATCCTCAAGAACGAGTTTCCTTAGATGAAGCGACTTACATGATCATGGGGTACGGAGAAGAGACACTTTCTAACCTTCAAATGGACGAGCTGCTGACTATTTTTGATCCACATTGGAATGGCAAAAAAACGTACAACGATTTAAAAGAAATGATCTCCAGAGCTAGAGCAACAGCAATAGGGGCCAAAATCATAGACGGTCCGTTGGTTGATCAAGCTGGCACCCCTGTTCAGTTGCTCTCTATTTTTCCAAAAGACAAGAAGTACATCTTATTAGAATTCTGGGCATCGTGGTGCGGTCCATGTCGCGGAGAAATTCCACACTTAAGACATACCTACAACGAATGGAAAGATAAGGGTTTTGATATTGTCAGCATCTCCTTGGATGAGAAGGAAAAAGACTGGACCAAGGCTATGGCCGAAGAGCATATGACCTGGAATCAGTATAATGCACGGGAAGGTTTCGATAGTCAAATTGCCAAAAGCTATGATATCCAAGGTATACCCTATGCACTTTTGATCGATTCAGAAGGTCGTATTATTAAACATAATATGCGTGGTGCAAGCCTAGATCAAGCTTTAGCAGAACTTCTAAAATAATAACACGCAAGTTTAGCCCTGTAAAAACAACCCCATTTTAACTGCGCTATTATTTTAAATAAAGAAGGTGCGCCATAAAGAGGGCACCTTCTTTATCATCAGTTCTACGAAAATAAACATGCAAAATAACGGTACACCCACCAACTAAAATAGCTCTGACTTCATCTTTATTCAGAGCTGTCTGAAAATCTCTGAAATCCTCCTTATAGATATGTTCCATCATCATGATATTCTGGAATCTGCTTTAAAAGCTATCCTATCCATGCTAAATGTCTTCATATATCAGATGATCATATTGACCGTACACCTCATGTAGTGATCCACTCACGAATATGAACCTCTTAATTCCTACAAGAAATATGGACATTGATCAAACCATTAAAATTTAGCCGTTCAATTCATCTTCATTAAGCAATACGTATTAGTGGTTTTTTTTCTTTTTTAACTGAAGCCCATACCCCATGGTCCACTCGATAAAATCAGCCTTTCCAGCATGTGCTTTAATAGAAACTCCCGTAAAGATATCACGATACACTTTGTACCGCACCCCTGCCCTGAGGTAGATCGGGCTGCTCTCCCCATTAAATTTGTTGCGGTGCAGATAAGCGCCCACGTTACCATTTAAATATAATCTGGGGTTGAGCACATGATCGATATAAAACGCAGGACCATACGAGAACAATGCTCCAAACGAACCCGCTTTGTCTCCCGCCACTTTTTGGTCGTGACCGCTTGCCGAATAGAAAGCATCCATTCCTGCACCGATGCGCCACTTATAGCCCAGATGTTTGCTGTAGTAAGCACCGAGTGTTGATTTAAAATATTGTTTATCATTTTCACGGTCGATCTGCTTAAATCCAAAAGCATAATTAAAGCGAAGCTCCTGTTTATCATCCATTGGACGGATCACCGATTTTCTAAAATCAAAAGGTTGGCTTGATGGACTATAGGAAACCGATAGGCTTAAGGGCAACAAATTGATCCCTGTATTGGGCAATGCCAAGGCACCATTGCTAAAGTGATGGAACGCAAGTCCAGCACCCAGTTGAAATTTTGAGCTCAATCGATAATTGGCCTGTACCCCCAGATCGATATATACATTATTTTTACTTCCAATGATCAAGTTCAATGGATTTTCTTCCTCATTATAAGGATTAAATCGACCCGATAAACCCAGTGCAATGCGATAGTTAAAATTCCATTTACTATTTACTTTTGGAGCGATCGGAATCGCTACGAATCCATATACTGCAAAGGGGTCTCCAAGATGCTCCTGACCAAAGGTACTGCTGTACACACCAATACCATAGATGGGGTAATGGTACAATTCATTGTACACACTCTGCACCGAATCTTTATACTGGCTCTGGAAACCAATGCGAAAGTTGATGCCATTGTAATAAGAATCAGCCAGTGTCTCTTTAGTACGTTCATTCATCTTCAATTCGCCGCCACTTTCATGTTCAAGCTGAAAGATCAATCTAGGCTTGCCCGAAACGGTCGCTTTACTGGAATCTAAGGAACTTGAAATACGAGGAGTCACCTGAGCGGCCAATGAAAAGGAAGTAAATGCTAGGGCGATAAAAATCAGAACTCTTACTGTCATGAAATGGGTACTTAATTTAAAAGCGGATTAATGTGTTTAAAAAATGGTTAACTCGGAGTCAACATTTGAAAACGCACAAAGGTAACAACTCCATGTTCAATTGCAAAACAATAAGATGTTACATCAAAAGACCAAGAAGGTCGTTTGCTACTCACTTAATAGCCCTCACAATCGTAACACAGTGACCCTATCACTCAATCACGTTACATCATGGGGGTTTATATTGGCGGGCTCACAATCGCAACACAGTGACCCTTTAACATCATAATGACAGCGTGATGCAGCGATATTCCAGATTCCATCGACTGATTGTTCTGTAGCAACATCAGCTATATTTCACCTTTAACCCCAGGCCATGCTTATGCATAGAGCAGTGTGTACACATGTTCAGGTATATCAAATTAATTGGCGCAAGGAGATAGGAGTACCTGACCTAGTTACCCTAAAAAAACAGCTTGCTTGGTCTTAAAATAAGCTACGTACAAGAATAAAATCTCAACAAAATATAGGCGTTTTTGATTATCCTTGTCCCAAGCTAAGACAGGTGAGAATATGTTTTTAATCTTCAATTGTAAATATTGAACGCCTCATTTTACGCAATCGATTGTCTTTTTGCACTCCTTTTGTTTTAATTTTTTTTGGTGTATTTTGGACACTTATGATGTCAAATCATAACTAAACCACACTCACTAATTAATACATTATGATAAAAAAGATTACTAAACCTTTTTTTGTAACTAGCTTTTATCCCATGACATCTGCCCTCATGTTGGCTTTGACTTTGCCCAATCATGTACGTGCAAATCATGCAGATAATAACAGTATGCAATCTCAGCTCAACCAGCAGCAAGCTGTCTCGGGCTCAGTATCTTCCAGTTCCGGTCCCCTTAACGGTGTCACGATAACTGTTAAAGAAAATCCTGCATTAGCGACTTCAACGGATAATAAAGGGAAATTTTCAATCCAAGCTAAGTCGGGCCAAACCTTAGTTTTTTCTTTAGTTGGATTTGAAAAATTACAACAGGTCATCACATCAGCCAATATGTCTGTACAACTTACCGAATCCAACGAAACGTTGAATGAAGTTGTAGTTGTTGGTTTTGGAACCCAGAAAAAAGTGAACCTAACTGGAGCAGTACAAGCAATCAGCAGTAAAGATCTACAAGATCGTCCAGTAACCAATGTGTCAACGGCATTACAAGGTAAATTTGCGGGGGTCACGATCATTCAAAACTCGGGACAACCCGGCAAAGACGGCGGAACGATTCGTATCCGTGGACTGGGTACTACCAACAATGCCAACCCTTTAGTTTTGGTAGACGGTGTTGAGAGCTCCATGAACAATATCAACCCCAATGATATTGAAAACATCTCTGTCCTAAAAGATGGTCCTAGTGCCGCAATTTATGGATCTAAAGCGGCCAATGGGGTTGTTTTAATCACCACAAAAAAAGGGAAAATGGGCGATCCGCAATTAACCTATAGCGGTTATGCGGGCTGGCAAGATCCGACACGCTTACCCAAATATATGCGATCATACGATCATGCCGTTATCTTGAATGAAGCATTAGCAAATCAAAAATTAGCACTACGATTTTCAGAAGCAGACTTAGAAGGATTCAAAAATAAATCTAATCCCGACAAATATCCCGATACCGATTGGTTAGATTTATTATATTCTGGAAGCGGTCTACAGCAGTCACACAATCTGCAGTATTCTGGTGCTACCGAAAAAGTAAATTACATGGCTTCTTTGGGTTTCATGGACCAGAAAGGTGTTATCGACGTCGCTAAGTCCGACCGTTATAACTTTAGAACAAATCTGGGAGCTAAAATTACGTCAAAGCTTTCGATGAATTTAGGCTTATCCTATAACTATCAACGAATCAACGAGCCTGTAAATCCATATACAGGAGATATGGCTCAAATTTTTAGACAAGCCAACCGCATCCCCTCTTTTATTCCCTATAAATACTCCAATGGATATTATGGCTATTATGGCGATGGAAATCCCATTGCCTGGTTAGACATGAAATCGACTGATGCCATGATCTATAAACATGCCAACATCAATGTATCCGCTGAGTACCAAATTGTAGAAGGGCTTAAATTTAAACAGGTCGTGAGTTTCCAGCCTAGAGATAATATGTCTTCAAAATTTGTAAAGGAAATTCAATTCTATGATAACACCACGGGGTTACCCAGTCAAAAACAAGGTGTAAATAACTTAACGGTTTATAACAATCAAGAAGAATTATTGACGCTTCAATCCTTACTAACCTACGACAAGACTTTTGGCAAGCATCAAGTTAATGTGTTAGGTGGTTTTATGGACGAAACCAGACGTGCTGATTTTTCAAGTGCATACCGTCAGAACTTTTTAGGCACTGAATTGCAAGAATTAGTACTAGGAGACCCATCTGGACAAGTGGCAAATGGTGGAGCTAAAAAATTGATTTTAAGATCCTATTTTGGTCGTATCAATTATGTGTTTGCTGATAAGTATTTATTTGAAGCCAATGTGCGACGAGATGGTTCATCCAGATTTGTCAGTAGCAATCAGTGGAATACCTTCCCATCATTCTCTGCAGGATGGCGCATAGCACAAGAAAATTTCTTTCAAAATTCAAGTTTAGCAAATTCCATATCTGAATTAAAACTTAGAGGCGGATGGGGTATCTTAGGTAATCAAACGTTAACTGGTGTAGGCGAAAACGCTTACCCGACCAACGACGAGTGGTATCCAGGCATTTATACCATCAACTCTGGTTTTAACTATGCATTTGGCAATGCCTTGGCGTCTGGAGGCACCGTTTCTGTTGCAGCAAATCCAGCTTTGCTGTGGGAAGATCGGTCAGTTCCAACATCGGTTTAGATTTAAACTTTAAAAACAAGTGGAGTTTTGTAATCGATTATTTCAATCGCACGACCGATCGTTTATATACAACTTTACCTATACCAATTCAATTTGGACTTCCTTCTCCGACTCAAAATGCCGGAAAAGTTAGAAATAGAGGTCTTGAAGTTCAAGCAAATTATGCTAACAGAGCTGGAGAATTTAAATTTGACATCGGTGCAAATGCATCTTATATTAAGAATGAGATCCTAGAGTGGAAATCAGATGCTGCGGAGCCACATTCTACTTTTTATGTCCGTGATCGTGGCTTACCACTTCGTTCCTTTTATGGTTATGAGACATTGGGTATCTACCGTTCCGATCAAGAATATGTGGATTCAAAAGTTAAAGGTGTAACGGGTGATGTTGGTGCAGGCGATTTAATCTACAAAGATCAAAACGGTGATGGTAAAATTGATGGAAATGACCGTGTTTATTTAGGTTCACCTGATCCTAAATTTATTTTCGGCCTTACGACGAATTTCTCCTACAAAAATTTTGATCTCAACATGTTTTGGCAAGGAGCTGCTGATGTAAAAGGATACCTCTGGGGTGAAGCCTTAGGTAGCATTACCGGTTCGGATAAACCAACAGAAATTTATGCCGACCGTTTCCATATTGTCAATAATCCAAATGGATCGATGCCTCGTGCGCTAACTTCATGGAGTCAAAATTCGGCCTCCACAAATCCTTCCGATTTTTGGGTTCAAAATGCAAGTTATGTCCGTTTGAAAAACATCACATTAGGATACAATATACCACAAAGTGTATTGAACAAAATTGGTATCAAAGGAGCAAAAGTATACTACAGTGGTCAAAACTTATTGACAATTACAGGATTTGCCAATGGATTTGATCCAGAAGCACCAGCAGATTCAAGAGGAAATTATTACCCACAGGTAAAGACCAATATTTTTGGTTTGAATGTTAACTTTTAAAAGAAAAAGAATGTTACGTAAATATAAATACATCGTATTGGCATGTGCCTTAGGATTAGCTTCTTGCGAGTCATTAGACCAACAGCCATTAGACCGATTAAGTGAAAAAACATTTTGGACGTCAGAAAAAGAAACGCTTTTTGCGGTAACGGGATTATATAATGGATGGGAGTCCGGAAGTCAGATCTTTTACATGGATTGTGCCTCAGACAATTCACATAATGATTTTTCACATGAAGGCTTTCAACAGATCGGTAATGGATCGTTCAACCCGACAAACCCAGGTAATGCGAGTTCCAGATACACCTACACACATATTAGAAGGGCAAACTGGATTTTAGAGCATATTGATCAAGCTCCAATTGCGGCAGATTTAAAGAAACGATTAATAGCAGAAGTCAAAACACTGCGCGCTTATCGCTATTTAGATTTAGCTATTCTTTTTGGTGACGTGCCTTTAATCACCAAAACCTTAACCATTGAAGAATCCGCAGTTCCTGCAAACCCAAGGGCACAGGTATTTAAATTTATCGAAGATGAATTAACAGCCGCGGCAGCAGATCTACCTGTCGTTCAAGCTGAAAAAGGAAGAATGACCAAAGGCGCAGCCTTAGGTTTTTTAGCTCGAACTTATGCTTTTCAGAATAAACATGCTGATGTTTTGAAGGCAACGCAGCAAATCATAGATTTCAACCATTATCAATTATTTAATGACTATGCCAATCTGTTTGAGGCTGCCAACGAAAATAACTTAGAAGTCATTTCAGATATCCAGTACATCGAAAATACATTTGGTTATACCGAGCTGGGTATTATGATGCCGAATACCATTGGAGGTTGGAGTTCGATTATTCCGCTCCAAAGCCTGGTAGACGCTTACGAAACGAAGGACGGAAAAACCATTGCTTCCTCTACGACTTACAACCCTGCTAAACCTTATGATAATCGAGATCCAAGACTAGCTGCTACGATCGTCTACCCAGGCGCATTGTATGCTGGAAAATACTTCGACCCATTAGGCGATACCAAAGATCATCCGGCAAGTGCAGATAACGCATCTAATTCAGGATATAATTACCGTAAATATCTTCAAAACCCTTCATCTTATAGTAATGTGTGGAATGTAGGCGTGAATATTATTTTACAAAGATATGCGGAGATTTTACTGCTAAATGCTGAAGCTAAAATTGAACTAAATCAAATTAATGCGACCGTTTACGATCAACTCAACAAGGTAAGAGTAAGAGCAGGTTTACCTAAAGTAAATGAATCTGAATATGCCTCTCAAGGCAAGTTAAGGGAGCTGGTTAGGCGCGAATTTAGAGTTGAATTAGCCGGTGAAGGTAGACGCAGATTTGACATTATCCGTTGGGGTATTGCCAACGATGTGATGAATGCAACCGTATACGGAAGTCTATCCAAAGGATCCGTCAATGCCACTACAGGTGAAGTTACTTTTACAAATTTAACCGATCGATTCCTAGTGGAAAAAAGAACCTTCACTGCTGGTAAAAATGAACTTTGGCCGATACCGCAAAGTGCCATTGATGCAGGAAAAGGAAGTTTAGTTCAAAATAAAAATTATTAACATACCACTGATCTCCTGTTAAAAGACTGCCTCTACTTAGTTGGGGCAGTCTTATTTGTTATTTTTGGATTAGAGACATCCTAACGGAATATTTTTAACCTTTGAGCTATACCCAATTTAGTGCACTATTCGTTAATCATTAGTCTTACTCCATTACCTTTCTAGCATTCTCTCCTATTCAACTTGACAAAGAATCGACTGGTCACAAAGCTGATCAGGATACCTAAAGCGGGCATCATCGCTGTTTGAGCAAGATCTCAAAACGAAAAACTAGCTCCGATCGAACAGGTGGTACCTCCTACACACGAAAGACGAATATCATTCCATTTCATTCACGACCTCCTTTTCTGTTTCAAGATCCGGACTTGATAACATTTAAATGAATCAACCGGAATATATGTATAAAGTTTACTCATTATCGTGATCTATCTGATTGCTAGCTCTAATGTACCCATTCATACCGAGGGAGACTCGATCCCAAAGTCATTTGTTTACCCTCGGCAGAAAGGGGATTTATAAACACTCAAACCTTATTTTTTATATTCCTACAGATCAGCTTCTCAAGGATCATAGCTGCATGGTGTTTCATTAATTTACCGCGACGTATCATTTATATTCTGACCCATGATCAACTTACGCCCTAAGAAGCACAAAAACATATTTTTTCCATCGATGATCGCGAGTAACTTTCCCTATTAATATGAGCATCATGCTAAAGATTACAGTAGGCGCAGTCCTGCGATCAATACTTTAGAAATCTTCGTGTCACCAAGACAGCCTCTGCGGCTAATCATTAAGATTAAAAAAATACATTTAAGTTCTCGTCAAGGGTTAACTTGGTCATCGCGCTTTTATATGGATGTATTTGAAATAAAATCCGATTCAAATATGCAGAATTTCTATACAACAAGCAAATGTAGCTTTGCTTACAATAAATAATTCATTACTTTTAATGTGTCAAGAATAAAAGAACAAAAACTGATTGGTATAGCATACGAGACTGCATAAATGAATCGGCAAAACCAGCAAGGTCAGGGCTCTCAACATGGCAGCAAACCATTATCGCCAGCTTTCATCGCCCGACACAGGTAGATGGGTCCTTCTTGGTTTTTAAGAATCTGCAAACTATTCCGGTTCTCGAAGCTTGTTTTTTAGCAATGTATCAATGGCATGATGCCCTTCCCGATCTGGAGTCGGCGGCCATAAAATTGGATTTTTAAGCTCTTTTCTTTTCATCATATCATTGGTTAAAATATGTATTCAATGAAAATGAGTCTGTAGTCGAGTAATCAGGCTTTACATAAAAAGGCAAGCCCCCTACTCTACACTGACACCTGGTACGGCAAAGAACCTTAGACACAGTTTCGAATAGGGAGCTTGCCCCCTCTATTTGTAAAAATACAAAAAGTCTGGGGGGCTGCAAACCCTACGCCTCGTGTCTATTGAAATTTGCCGTTTCGGTATCGAGACTCCAATCAGTCAACTGATTGTAATACAAACATAATAAAACTGTATGAAATATACAAATATAATGAACAAAAATATTTTACATACAACATAATGGCAAAAACAGTCAATAAAGAGTTAGCAAAATTTATTTCAGACCGTTTCAATGAAATGATGAAAGCAACAGAATTGGAACTTGAAGTATTTGCTGCGTATGCAAAGATTGGATACCGTAATTTCAGAACTTACCATAGCAGAACCATTCGAATTTCGGTCGAAACATTGAAAAAGATATGCGACGCTTATCAAATTACGCTTACTGATTTTTTCAATTCCGATCAAGCATTGTCCATTAATCCAAAGGTCATTAAACATGCCCAAGAATTTCAAATAAAATACGTGCTTGCCAAAAATAAGCTGTTAAAAGATGAGGGAGATAAATTTGTTACCAAACCCATCGGATCCGGCAATAAATGGGAACGTGATATGATGAAATACATTATTTTTCATACAGATTATTTCCATACACCAAGATCAATTGCTGAAATGATTATTGACTTTACTAAAGATTTTGAACTTGTGCTAGAGTCTGGTCGTATTTATGAGTTACTACGCAAATATGTAGGAAATGAAATTCAAAAAATCGAAACAATTCGTAAGAATAAAGATCAAACTAAAGCCAAAAGAAAAATATTCCTTTACAGTAAATTACCGGATAATAATAAGCGTACGAATTAAAAATCTGGGGAGTCACCATATCACCTGAAACACGATGTAAAATAATATGTTAATCATATCACATGCAAGATAAATCTGTGAATACCTCCACTTTCATTACTTTACTCATTTCAATTTTTTCTTATTCCTGTCATGGTATTTTAGAACGTAACGAACAACCACTGGATTCCGCATATATAGCTGTTCAAGAAATCAATGAAAATTATCGTTCTGATATTTTCGAGGTAAAATTATTTTGTAAAACCCAAGTATCGAGTTCAAGTTCACCCAATCCGATACGCATATTTCAGTCCGTCAATAACCAACTCATTGTTTCTTGTGATGCCGAAAAAAATGTGAAAACCCAAGGTGATATGGTTTATTATAAGATAAAAAACAACGGGACTGTTGAAGACAGCTTACAGTTAAACCTAAATCAATACTGGCCCGATTTCATTGATGATTTTATAATTTTCACCACTGATGATCAATCTTACTATACTACTTGGCCTCAAAATGGCGGTACCTCAAGACATGCTATTCAAATTTTAAATCAAGACCTAAATTGGAACGAAGAAAAAGTAAATAAAAAAATTGAACAGGTAAAAAAGAATGTACCATATTGGTTTTTAAAAAATGTGACCAAAAATGATCAATACTATATGCAGTTTTTCTATTATGAAAACAAGCAATGGTACCTGTTGTGGCAAAAAGTATCGGAATACAAAAGTCCTGATGATCAGGAGACAGCCAATCGCTTCAGAAAGGATGTTTTTTGGACAGGAGAAATAGATCCTTATCTACCCGAAAATGTTAATTTTTTGTATTTTCATCCAGAAGAAAAATTAAAATACAGCCATAATATTGGAGGCGGAAGTCCGGGGTTTAGCGTCACGAACTGGCGAGGTAAAGCTTTTTTTCAAACAAAAATTGGAGAAAATGACTTTAATTTTTTCAGTCCTCATATTGCGGTGGAAAAAGAAAAATTTGACAATTATAAAAATAGATTTTATACCATTGTAGAATCATCCTATCCCGCAATAACATTTCGACCGTCATTTTACATTTCCCCTAATGGATTTGCTTTTTATTCTTCAAACAGCCAAAGCATGTATATCATCCGTGAAAAAACAAGTCAATAAAAGGTATAAAGGATTCTATATGTTTCAATTCTACGAATATGGACAGCGTAGTCATATAGGATTATGACCTAAGAGTCAGTACAGTACAATAATGCATCTTAGGTTATTCAATAAAGCGGCTTCTTCCATGCAGCCAATTGTACTCAGAAGTAATTCCAATCAGTCGGGAACAACATACTCTAAACCTATTAGAATACCTTGAACAAATAGGAGATTGAGGAATAACAGAAATTGCTCACATTGCCAATATGAAAAAACAGATGATCCGTTTTTAAAAACGGTATTAAGCATCATATTAAAAACACTACCTCAGTTGATAAACGTTTATAATAAAACATAAAAAGAGGTTATCTCAAAAAGATAACCTCTTTAAATAGCTAAAAAAGCATAAAGCTCTTTTGATCGTGTTTATTAATATTTAACGATACCGTATGCCGATGTCATACCACCTTTGATTTGAATTCCTCTTTTAAATTCATTTTTATCGGTATCATAACAAGCGATATACCATTGAGAATCTACAGTTTTAACAAAAACATATGCTTTACTACCCTCGATTAGTACACCGTTGGAAGGTACAATTTGAACTTTCCCTAATCCAGAATCATTCAGATTTTTGACCATCACCTTCTTGTTGATATCAAAAATATAAGCGCCCAATAGTGCTTTTCCGTCTTTTAGGTAAGTATGCTGATCCGATTGCTGCCCCATAAATCCTTCCGAGAACAAGCTGTAGTTGGACAGATCAAAGGCATAATCCGGATCGATCTCTGTAGTACCTGCTTTGACACGCAACAAGGTGTAGAATTTATCCTCGCGGATCGTTGTAAAATAATAGTTCCCGCTTTCATCAAAGAAACTTGATTTTGTTTGATACCAAGTACCTGTTGTATGTCCATATTGATCATTAGATGCAATCTTTTGATTTTGCAAACTTGGATAGTCCGCAGTCAATACATAAGCGACTTGCTTTGATGGAGCAGCCCATTCTGGTGTTAGGTATAAAAATCCGACATAGATCTTCCCATTTCTAATACCTAAACTAGTTGGAGACAATTGGATTGTTGATTTTTCATAAAATTCATTTGGTTTACCCGCTTTAGCGATTGCCGGAACTTTAAAGTTCAATGCCGATTCGCCCTTCACGATCATCGTTGCTGTATCGATAATAAATAAGCGCTTATCAATAGCTTCCGTTGTCGCATTGTATTGAGCCGCCCAATTGATAAAGTTTAAACGGCCATCCATAAATGCGGATTTCATCATCCCCATATAGTTGCCCGGGTTAGAAACTACCGCATTTCCTTTTTCAACAATATCACCCGTTGCGACCGAATATTTAAAAACAGCATTACCTTCCGTTATAAAAATATTGGATCCCTCCCGTACACCATAGGTCTGGTCTATTTTTCCTGTTACGTCAATACCAAATCCTACAGGTGATACCGAACCTTCTTTCATCAGATCCTCTACAGGTAAAATATAATCGTGCTTTTCACCTGCTGCTTCCACTTGAATGGTCACACCATATTTGGAGTCTTTCGTGATTTCCTCTGGAGCCGGATGATCAGAAGAATTTTTACAGGCAGCAAAACTTAAAGCCACTGTGGCCAGTAGACATGATTTTTTAAAATAAGTATTAAAAAAACGCATAGTTGTATAGTATAATTGTTAAAAATTAAATTAAAATATGGACATTCTCAATTTTGTATAGAATGCACGACCTGCTTTTTGCAGTCCAAAATTATCGTAAAGTCTTTCGTCGGTAAAATTTCTAGCTTCCATAGAAATCCCGTATTTATTACGCTTCCAAGAGTAAGACAAAATCGCAGAATGCACATCTTGATTCGGAATATAGAGCTTGGTCGATTGCGATGCTAGGTTCTCCCAACTCATATAAAATTTATGCGTATACTGATTCATATAGGTCAGTTCAATACGGGTTCCCATTCCCAACCAGTCATTTTTTCCAATTGAAATATCCACATTTCCATACAGATACGGTCTATTGGGCAGTTGTTTGTGTAGGATGGATGCTGCCGGATCAATAGATTCATCGGTTTGCAATTTGGTTACAATTGCTTTATCATAACTCCCGTTGACATTGACCCGAAATAAATCTTTATAGCCATATTTCGCATCAAACTCGATCCCATACAATCGTGCTCCGTCCAAGTTGGAGTATCGATAATAATTACCAGCACTGACCATCTGGATATAATTATTGGTGTTGCGTAAGAACGTAGTGACATCCAAATTGATAAAATGTTTATCCCTGAAATAGCCATTATAAAACACCCCTAGATTTACATTATTCGCTTCTTCAGGTTTCAGGTCAATATTGGACAATACATAGACTACGTTACCATAGAGCTGTTCTACCGAAGGTAATTTATATGATTTTTCAATCGATGTTTTGATTCCTATATCCTTCTTCAAGAGATATCTCAAGGTCAAACCACCGCTTTTATAATCTTTATAGTTGTCATACTTGACCACATCCCCTGCAATCAGATTGCCCTCACTATCGTATTTCCGCTCATCTGCCGTATAGCTGTTATCCATACCATAATATTTAAAGAATACCACAGAACTTAGTTTTTCATCGAGCCATTGCCCCTGCCAAGCCAAGTTGATCAGGTGTTTATTCAGACGCTTTGGCCTGCTGTTGATTTCCCGATATTCCTCGGTTTTCATCAGATCAAAATTCTTTTGCTGATTGGTACTGAGGTTATAGCTCAAATTGATCACTTGCGATTTTTGTTTATTCAGATTATAAGAAAAATCGGTCTTTGCGATATAACTCTTGTTGACAATCTGATCATAAGCTTCATCCTTGAATATCCCATTACTTTGTGGTATCCCAGACCAGTAATAGATATATTTTGCGGTATCCCTCACATCTGTCCGGCTATCACCATAGCTTGCAAAAATATCCACATATAAATCCGGAAGGAAAAGCCCATTTTTTCGATACTGGATACTTGGAGTCAGGAATTTATTTTCAGACCATCGACCACCATATACCGATTTGATATTGGATCCCATTTGGATTTGCTTGTTATTTTCCGAATAGCCCAGTCCAAAAAGGAGACGATCTGCCCATTTCACGTTTTCAAAACCAGCCTCTATTTTTCCCATTCCCGAGGTGTAAGCATCATGAAAACGTCGCGCTTGATCGACTTTCACCAACTGATTCTGCACGATCCCTGTTTCTTCATCAACAAAGGATTTGAAGTATCCGTCGAGATTAATCCCATACTTCGGATTGCTGTACATCCTATAATTATTGTCCGAATGGTTGAAAAACGCATCCGCTTTCACCATCAATCCGGTCTTTGCATCCCTCATATTGGCGATCAAGGAGGCTTGGTGGGTATTGAAAGAGCCATAACCATAGCTAAAATCAAAAAACTGTTTATTTCTACGTTTGGTGATGATATTGACAGCACCACCCAGCACGTCCGTTGGCAGGTAAGCGGGCACAACTCCCTTATACACTTCAATACGGTCAACTAAATTGACCGGAATATTATTTAAGGTCATGGAGCTCCCGTAATTTTCCATGGGTACCGCATCGATAAATATTTTGGCATCCAAGCCATTGATTTTAAAGGAGAAGTCAGACCCCATTCCCCCGTCTTCACGAATGGTCACCCCAGGAGAGCGTCTCAACAGCTGATTGAGATCAGCCACCTTATCCACCTGTGTATTTAAATCGATCACATTGACCGCATAGCCCGACTGTTTTATTTCCTGCACCTTACGTTGGTTTAAGGTTTTCCCAACAACAGAGACCTCATCGAGTGATTTTTCATCCCGACGAAGCTGGAAATCCAAAAAGGTACCGGTGTTTGTTGCCAGATTAATTTTCCTCGTGTCCGAATGAAAACCGACACTTGATACGCGCACATTGAAATGTGCCTGCTTTAATTTCAAGAATTGGTAGGATCCATCGACATCACTGGTTGTTCCCAAATCCAATTCCTTTATCGAGATAGTCGCACCAGCGATAGGTTTTCCAAAAGTGTCTTTTACGTAACCCGATAGATTAAACGTTTCTATTTTTTGTGCACACAGTAAGAGCGAGATGTGTAAAAAAAATCCTGTTAAAAATAATTGTTTAGCTTGCATTAATTGTTTTATTATCGCTTTAAATTTTCCAAATGTTTACAACTTTTTAAAAAACACCTCATTTTGTTGGTACCTCACAGAATAACAGGAATGCACACCGCTTTCCAATCAGTGGAAAGAGCAAGACGCCATTCCTTCTTATGCTGTCATAAGGAAATTAGGATATCTGTTGATGGTGATTGACGAACACCCTCTATGAGTATAGTGTCGTTTTTGTAGAAATTGTCCCGATTTATTTATACTTAATATAAATAAGGAAATAAAGCGCCTTAAAAACCTACTTTTTTCAGGTTCATTCTAACCGATTTCAGGCAAATAGAGAGTTTATTACGAATTGTTTTTTCGGATAGGTCTAGCGCATCAGCAATGGCACTATTGTCTAGCCCATCTCTAAATTTAAGCACAAACATATCTTTACTCTTGGAGGGGAGTTTTGTCATCATATGATCGATGGCCAGATGAAGATCTTGATACATCATGTCCTGATCGGATTCCTGATCGGAGATGATATCAACATCATTCAGATCCATTTTATCATCAATAATCAATCTTTTCTTGATTTCGTGCAATGCGGCATATTTTACCGCCCTTTTGAGATAAATTTCGATATGTTCAATCTGACGCTCTTTTCTCTTGTCCCAGAGGGACACAAAAACATGCTGCACCATGTCCTTTGCCAAAGATTCATCATGGACAATACAGATCGCATACTGCAAAACTTGATCCCAATACCGTATATAAATCTGTTCGAAGCTCTTGGCATCGATTGACTTACAAGACAATATTTTATTTTGATCGCTCATATCGTTCACTGGCTCGACAAATTTAACTTAATTTAGATACAATCCAAATAAGAAATGAAATAAACCCGTAAAAGCCATGTCTCGTCTTATTGCCTATTTAAAAATAATGGAGTAAAAGTTATCTTGTATAGGAATAAATGAAAATCCAACTTTTCAATAATTATAATTATCTGTCCTAATTGGCATTAAAAAAAGTATTAATATATACCATATCGAAAGAAGAAATAAAAATCAAAAGAAATTAAGGTCTATTTTAATCCCTTTGGTATGATGTTTGGTTGTAATTTTAGTATATAAATATACTAAATGATGAAAAAATTAAATTTTACACTCTTCAAAAAGTCAGCTGCTATCCTGGGCATAGCGACGTTAATTTTTATGGGCTCTTGTAAAGATGATGATCATCCAGAACAAGAAGTAACCACTATTTCTGCGATCGTTAGTACAAACAAAGATTTTTCTTTACTGAAGTCTGCCTTGATCCAAGCGGATCTAGTTGATGTATTAGCAGGAAATGGACCATTTACTGTATTTGCGCCTAACAATGCTGCTTTTGTGGCTGCAGGCTTGGATTCCGAAACCAAAATTAAAGCATTACCAGTAGCCGATCTAAAGAAGATCTTATTGTATCATGTTTTAAGTCAAAAGACGGTTTCATCATCACTTCCAAATGCAGCCAATACAGCTGTCAAAACCCAAGCAGAAGCTGATGTATTTATTACTAAAAACAACAATGGTGTTTTTGTCAATGGCGCGGCAGTAACCCAAGCTGATGTGATGGCTACTAATGGTGTGATTCATGTGATCAATACGGTTTTGATGCCACCCACGGGCAATATTGTACAGGTTGCTCAAGCAAATTCGAATTTCACTTTTTTAGTAGCTGCTGTATTAAGAGCCAGCCAAGGTTCGACCAATGTTGCACAAGTGTTATCCGGAACAGGTCCACTTACAGTATTTGCTCCTACAAATGACGCCTTTATAAAGGCAGGATTTGCAACAGTTGCGGCTATTCAAGCTGCCGATCCAGCGGTATTGACCAGCATTCTGACTTACCATGTCATTTCAGGACGTGTTTTATCGAGTGATCTGACCGAAGCTGCACAGCCAGCGACTGTCAATGGTGGCAAAGTCATGATCTCATTATCTGGTGGCGCAAAAGTAAAAGGAAATAAAAATGCAACAGCAGCGACGATATCGCCAGCGAACTTATTAACGACCAATGGCGTGATCCACGTCATTGACCAAGTACTATTACCTTAATTAACATCGATTAGTTTTCCAATTCCAAGCATGATAAGCTTCAAACTTATCGTGCTTATTTTTTCTCAAAATCTCAAGAGCCAACGCCATTGTACTTCAATATTGATAGTTGTCTTTAATGAAGTAACCACGATCAAATCGCTGACTTTAGCACAACATAAGTGGACATCCCGCTACCCTATCAGTTACCTACTGGATTGGGATATCATGAATGGCACCCTGCTCGTAAAAAACTGCTTATTCCATCCTTTCATCCAGATATTCCAGTGTCAAAACTAATGGCTAAAAAATTAATTATTTATGCTAAATTGACCAACCTTAAAGCATCAGCCTAAAATGAAAAAAATTGACCCAAAACAATACGATGTACGTGCTTTCGAGATCTTATTGAGAGCACAAATCTCCTCGGTATATCCTGACAAATCAATTGTCAATAAAACGATACATCAACTTGCGCATCTACTTGAGAACGAGGAGCAACAGTTGACCGCAAAATCGTTCTTTAGGGTCTCCCATGCTTTAAAATTGGACCTGACTGTAGTGTGCTATGAGTTTTTTAAAAACCTGCCGTCAACCCGGTTACAGACCTTTGGCAGTCCATTAGAAAAACTATTTGGCCTATTTTTAAACAGTAAAAGCGATGTTTCCGCCGCAACAGGCTTAAGTGAAGCTCGCATCAACGATTTATTTAATAGATCATATGATCAATTTTATGCCTATGAAATCTGTTCATTAGCGATCGCATTTGGGATAACACCTAGTACACTATTTGAATATTTTTATGATGGTACAAAAAAGAAAGCGGTCCTCAAGCTTGAACTGGTAGATGACATCAATAGGCAGCCAAATGAGGTATTGTTCATGGATCAATCCACGGGTAACGATCATATAGTTAAAGAGGACAAGACGACAAGCACCTTAAGGAAGGTTCATAGTAGAACTTTTGATGACCTAGTCAAGCATACAGATTACTTTTCGACACCGCGAAGCCCCAAGGATATTATTGAAGACCTCAAACTCCGATATAATCTATCAATAAGTGCAGGCAATGTCTATTCCTATTTGAAAAAATATACGAATAATGAACTCACAAAGATTAAAGCGGTCCAGTACACCGCGATCGGAACACGATCTAACAAACCTACAGTTACGTATATTAAATCTCGACCACAACGTGCAAAGAATAAAAACGCAGAAGATCATATGATCATAAAAAAGACCAAAAATAGGGATGAATATAGTTCCGGAGTGCTCGACCAACAGGAGCAAATAGAAGATCCGGTATCTTTAGATCAATTGTATGAGCTGATTGCGGGTCACCCTAACCAACGTCTCTCCTTTTATTTGACCGTATTTGACGTCAAGGCCACATTATTGCAAAGCAAATTACAAAAACTACAAGAACAAGGTAAAATCGAATATTGTGGTACCCGTAAAAGCGGAGGCTATTGGGCGATCAATAAAGAAGGATAATAAAGAGCTAGAGCAAGAATAAAAAAAGATACCCTACAACCCATAGCGACATGAAACACAACATGCGGAGAATAATAGGATTATTTCTCCGCATGTTACCACCCAGGTTATTTAAAGAACTACCATTATGAGTAGCAGTTTGGTCTATATTACCAACCCGGGTTTTGTCCTAGATTTGGATTTCTTTCCCACTGTGTCTGCGGCACAGGCCACAGGTAGTTTTTGGGATTTTCAAAAGCACGGTTCCACTGCACGACCAAAAAACCATCTTTATTTTTACGATAAGCAGCACTTGCTAGCTGCGGAAACCAAGAAGCTTTTACGCCCTCGATATCAGCCGCTAGACGGTTTCCTTCTTTCCATCTTCGGACATCAAAATAACGTTGTCCCTCCAACACCAGTTCTACCCGCCTTTCCCTGCGGATTTCGGTACGGATATCCATACCGTGCTGTGCTAAAAAACTAAGCTCCATACGTTTCATCCCCACACGATCACGCAACAGATTGATCGAAATGTCCAGATCAGCCTGGGTCAGTTTGCCCTGCTCCATTCGCGCCTCCGCATAGGTCAGCAATACCTCTGCGTACCGGATATGATGAATATCATTATCATCTCTGTTATAATTTGGAACAGCAGATAGCTCCACATATTTTTTATAATAGTACCCCGTTGTCGTTACCGATCCACGGCCATCTTGACTAAATTTAGGAACTTGGAAGATGGTGGGGTCCGGATTGCTCGCAATCGGTCTCCCATCATATCGTCCACCCCATTTATCACCCGGCACCAAGATCGTCTGTGTCATTCTCGGATCTCTATTTTTGAAAACATCTTCATAAGTATCGTCTTTATACAATGGTGATTTATCGATCGGTAGACCATCCGATGCTAAATAAGAATCAACAAGCGATTTGGTTGGCACAAAACGTGCAAACTGATCAGGGACCTGAATTTCCCTACTTAAATTATGCATAATAATATCCATTTTATGCAATCTGGCAAACAGCGTTTCCTGATTTTTCCCCATGGCCACTTTGCCATTGCGTGTAAACAGTTCCTGATAAGCAGTTTTGGGACTACCAGTGGTATATAACCTATATACACCTAGATCCATGACATCTTTGGCCGCCTTTTCAGCGATTTCATATCGTCCATATGCCAGCGCAATCCGCGCTTTTAACGCAAGGGCAGTACCTTTGCTAATACGTCCTAGATTTTTCGCTGTTGGAATTGCTTTCGGGAGCACAGCAGCAGCTTCATCCAGCTCCTCCAATAGGAAATCAACCACTTCTGCTTGTGCCGTTCTACCATCATAGAGCTCAGGATCACCTGGGTTCAGGGGTACCAAAGACAACGGAATATCTCCGTAAAAAGACGTCAAAAAACTGTATCCCAAAGCTCTGATCACGCGTACTTCAGCAGCAAGCTGTTCATTAGCACCTGGAGTAGTTTCTTCCGCATTTTCGTACTTTTCCAAAAAGACATTACATTCTCGTATATCACGATACATATTGCGCCATTCAGCATCCACTGTAGGCTGAGTGACCGGAAATACACCAGATCCAATATCTTTATATTCAGTTGTGGTCGGCCACATCGTATTTTCGGCCAAGTTTTCCATATCCACGATATTCTTCGCTTTTACACGCGAGTATATCGCTGTAACCGCCATTTCCAACTGCTCTTGTGTCTTCCAGTACGTATCGTCCACAATTTCATCTTGCGGATAGCGATCCAGAAATTTAGTACAACTGGTCAATGCAGCCAATCCCACAATGAGCATCATCATTTTTAAGGTACGGGTTTTATAATTTTGAAGTAACATGATCTTGACTATTTAAGGTTAAAATTGAGGCCGACAACATAGGTTTTCACTTGCGGATAATAACCACCGGTATTACCAGCAGGTATTTCCGGATCATAACCTTTGTAGAAATTAGTTTTGGTCAATAGGTTATCCGCAGAGAAATATATTCTCAACTTGGAAACCCTGATTCTTTCCATCATCGCTTTTGGAAAAGTATATCCAATCTGTATATTTTTTAACCTCAGGTAAGCTGCATCTTCGATCCATTTGGACGATAGACGTGTGTTATGAGTACGCATATAAACCAATCTGGGATAAGAAGCATCGGTATTTTCTGGAGTCCAGCGATCCAGATGCACATCTTGAGGCATAGCACTGTTATTAATAAAAGGGTGACGTGCAGCGCCGCCCAAATAGCCATCGGCTTTGCCTACCCCTTGCAGAAAGAAACTAAAGTCAAACCCCTTATAGTCCAGATCACCTCTAAATCCATAGGTATAACGAGGAATTTCACTGCCAAGAATTACACGATCTTTCAATACCGTTATTTCTGTTGCATCTGCATCTGCAGGTTTGTAAATCAGGTCACCAGGAGCCACCAGATCACCCTTTTGGAATGGAAATTTAGGAACGTATTTTCCATCTACGATATTAAAGTCACTTTCTTGAGCAATTCGATCAGCCACAAATCCATAAAATGCATCCAATGGATATCCTTCCAATCGAACTTGATCTCCTAGATTATTCGCGAAATTTTCAAGCTTGGTGATTTTATTTTTGACGTCCGAAAGATTAAAATTGGCCGCATATTTAACATCTCCGATTTGATCACGCCAGCCCATAACCAGTTCCCATCCTTTATTCTGTACTGATCCCGAATTTTGTGCAGGATAAGCAGTACCCACACCGATCACATCGGGCAACGGCGGATTTAAAATAATCGCA
The DNA here is from genome assembly GCF_056711605.1 of Sphingobacterium sp. MAE. NCBI lineage: Bacteria > Pseudomonadati > Bacteroidota > Sphingobacteriia > Sphingobacteriales > Sphingobacteriaceae > Sphingobacterium > Sphingobacterium sp. MAE. The sequence goes on from NZ_CM160044.1 coordinate 4,825,295, forward strand.
TTCGTATTATTGATAAAATATTCTCCGGTCAAGCTTAACCGACTATTTAAAAATGCTAAATCTACCCCTATATTTGTTTTTTCAGCAGATTCCCAGGTAATAAACTGGTTAGGAATAAACGTTTGCCTAAAACCTACCTGCCCTTCATCGCCAATCGGATTGTTACTGGTCATCTGTACAGAAGCTAAGGTCGCCATATACGGGAAATCACGTCCTACCTTGTCATTTCCTTGTGTACCATAAGAGAAGCGAATCTTGGCAAGATCCCAGAATCCCTTCATATTTTCAAAGAATTGCTCTTCACTCAAAACCCAACCTGCAGAGAAAGAGCCAAACCAGTTCCATCGCACATCCTTATGAAATCGCGAGGAACCATCACGGCGAAAATTACCTTCCAGCAGATATTTACTGTTGTAGTCATAGTTAATCCTTCCAAAAAAAGACATCAACGCATTCTGGTTACTGGAGCTGCTGTTCAACTGGTTGTCCGTACCGACAGCAAGCGATTCCAGTTCCTGGACCGGGAGATTTTGTCTTGAAGCCCAAAAGTCATTTCCCAAAGTTTCTTCTACTGAAAACCCCAACAGTCCGGTGATATTGTGTTTATCTTGAATACTTGTTATGTAATTGGCCGTACCCACGAATGTTTGATAAGTGCCCGAATAATGGTCCATCTTGATGCTATTTGGATTATTGGTCTGATAGATCAATTTATTATCATCGGGACTAAAATAATTGATTGTCTTCAGAAGCGTGTTTCGCTTCGAATTATATTTTACTAAGCCATATTGCCCCCTAAGATCGAAACCTTTCATCAAGCTAAGTGTAGCTGCGATATTGGCCGTAATTTCTTGTGAAGTAAAACGGTTGGTACCGCCATCTGTTGCCACCGCCACCGGATTACTTTGTCCACCATGATAGCCCCAGCTTCCATTTGAAAATTTTACAGGCACTAAAGGACGGATGGAAGTCGCACCCGAAAGCGCACTCGTACCCGACGCCGAACCGTAATAACCACGATCAATGTACCCCAAGTTGGCATCGATCTTAATACGATCGATCAGTTCAGTATTGAATCGCATACGCGCATTATGACGTCCCGCTTTAAAATTATCACCGACCACCAGTCCCCCCTCGCCTAGGTAACCATAAGAAACGTAGTAGTTGCTCTTGTCTGTACCGCCCTGCAGGCTCAAGTTATAATTTTGCTGTGCAGCATTCTTTTTATATACTTCTTCGATCCAATCGGTATTGGCAAAATAATTAAGGTCACTACCGTTTCGCGCCGTTTCGATATCCTGTTCACTGTAGGTCGGACCCTGGTTGGCATTTCGGTTAGCTTCATTCTGCAGCAACATATAATCTACAGAACCTAAAAAATGTGGTAAAGCAGTAGGAGTCTGCAGTCCATAGTAACTATTGAAACTGAGACTCGTTGTACCTGTCTTTCCCTTTTTAGTCGTGATTAATATTACGCCATTTGCTCCGCGTACACCATATATCGATGAAGAGGCCGCATCTTTCAGCACCGACACGTTTTCGATATCGTCCGGATTCAAAATATGGAGATTGCCACCGGGTATACCGTCGATCACCACCAACGGATTGGCATCGCCCCAAGTCCCTACACCACGGATTCGCATCTCAGGAGCAGCATTTCCCGGACTTGTGTTCTGACTTCGGATCGTTAGTCCAGGGAGCTGTCCCTGTAGTCCCCTACCGACATTGGTAATCGGACGGCTTTCCAATTCCTTGCCAGACAAGGTTGCAACGGCACCTGTCATATTTATCTTTTTTTGTACGCCATACCCTACGACCACGACTTCATCCATCAACTTCTCTTCCTGTTGAAGCTGAATTTCCAAGACCTGTTGATTACCAAGCACAATTTCCTGCTTTTTATATCCTATAAAAGATATCACCACGACATCGCCAGAATGGGCTAAGATCGAAAAGCGTCCTTCAGCATCCGTAGCAATTCCGCCCGCCGACTTCCCTTTCACCACAACACTGACACCCGAAAGTACCTCACCCGCAACATCCGTAATACGTCCAGAAAAATGCTGCTGCTGGTCGACATCCGCCTGGATCGAAGCGCGCCGATCTGGAAGAACAGTCGCCTTTCTTCTTTGAATCACAATCGACTTTTGATCGATCGTATACTGGAGATTACGGGTAGCCAACAATTGATCCAATGCAGCAGTTATCGGTTGATTGCTCAGATCGACGTTTAGATTTTTCACCTCTTTGATGACGTCACTTTTACATAAAATATGATAACCCGTCTGATTCTTTAATTCCGTTAGGAATTTCACAAAGGGCATATCTTTTTGTTTAATCGTGACCGTCTGCGCCCGTACAGTTGCTTGAAGCTGCACAACAGAACAGAAAATAAACAGGATCAAAAATTTCATCATGACGAAGTATTTAAAGTGCTGGGAATGGAGCCTTTTGTCCATTCCGAGATTATTTTTTTTCATTACCTTTGACTGGTTTAAGTTTAAATATAGTATCTACAATATGCGATTATCATCACTTGAACTTTATTCCCGGGATAGTTAGCGCTATTCCGGTATTTTGTTCAACATCCCTGAGTACATTTATTTCATGAATGTTACCCTCCTTCCTTCAATTTTATAGTGGATATCTTCATCGGTCATTTTGATCAGTCGCAGCACATGACTAAAACGGCTATTTCTTCCAATAGAGCCCCAGATTTTCATATTTTTGAGTTTTTCGTCCAAGATCAGTTCTACATCATACCAACGGGCCAATTTTTGAACAACCGTAGACAGCGGCTCATTATTAAATATAAACTCACCCTTTTTCCAAGCGGTAAACTCCTCCATATGGACAGGATAAACCTGTATCTGTCCATCCCTAAAGGCTGCCTGCTGTCCCGGTATCAAAAGATGCGCAGGCTGGTTTTCATGCGAAACCCTAACTTTACCTTCAACCAGTGATACCAATGACACAGCCTCCTCCGGATAAGCTGTAATATTAAAGTGTGTACCCAATACTTCAACTTTCTGATCTTCCGTATGCACGATAAAAGGACGGTTCTTGTCACTGCTCACTTCAAAATACGCTTCCCCGACTAAGGTTACTTCGCGTTGATTTTTTGCAAAAGATTGGGGATAGATCAATTTAGAATCGGCGTTGAGCCATACATGAGTTCCATCGGATAGGACGACCTGGTATTCGCCACCTCTAGGAATACGAAGAGTCATTACTTTAGCAGCAATTTCGCGTTCATCTGCTAGCACTGTGCCATCTGTATAGCTTAATGCACCCATCAGACTTATACCCTCATGAGCATCGCTCAAGACAATCTTTTCACCATTATCCATGCTTAACAGAGCACGTTTCTTTCCTGGATCAAAATCAGCGATCATTTTATGGTGCAGATATTGTGATTTCCTTTGCGGCTCCAAGATCAAATAGCCTGCAAGCAAAAAAATCATAAAACAAGAAGCTGCAAGATATAAATAACGACGTCTCTTGATCAGATATCGGAAAGTATCAGCGCCCTGATGATGTCCTTGTTGCTTTACCTTGATCAAGAGATCGTGCAATAAAACCTCTTCCCGTTCCTGAGCATGGACATGGAGAAACTGCTGATACTCCGATACGGCATGAAGGATCCGCTCCGATGAATCAAATTCTTGAAAGATTTCCTTCAATCTCGGATGGTCAAGCAGTATTTTTTCTAGCATGAGTTCTTTTTCCGGAGACAGTGTTCCTTGCAGTTTATCCTTGATTAAAGAAACGATCTGATCGATGTGTTGCATAAATAATAAGTAGTCCCTACTCTTATAACACAACAAGTTGAAAAACCTTACATCAGTTTATACAGCAGAAGTAAAAAACCGCCTAAACATACTTAGCAGCGCATAAGATTAGAGTAAATCTTTAAATATCAGCAAGAAAACACAGGAATTCTTCAGGTCCAATTTTTGGCGGAGAGTGGTCAAAGCACGGGATTTGTTAGCGTACACCGCATTTGGTGTCATCGCCAATTTGGCACTGATCTGCTCGATGGTCAAATCTTCCATAAAGCTCATCTCAAAAATCATTTTCTGTTTTTCAGGCAGCAGATTCACCTCTTGATTTATCTGCGCAAGTAACTCTGTACGCACGATTTGCATCAAAAAATCCGTATCTTCCACAAGCACCTCTTCATAATCAGTGATGTCATCGATCTGCACAACAAATCTACTTTTTCTGTTGCGGTTCAAACACAAATTTTTGACCACCACATACAAAAAAGAGCGGATCTTATCCAGATGTTCAAATTCGGTCCTTTTTTCCCAAACTTTTAGAAAAGCTTCGGACACCACCTCTTCTGCTTCCTGCACAGATGCACCATATTTACGAGCAAAAAAAAGTAGCGAACGATTATATAACCGGTAGATGGCGACCAAGCCGTCTTCATTTTCTTGACGCAGAGATTCAATAATAGATGATTGCTTCATTAAAATTTAATTTACGAAATCACAGACGAAGTCTTATCGACTTGATCAAGGCACCAAAAATATTAAATATTAGCATCAAAAATCATAAAAGGCTCAGTGAAAAAGAAACCATAACATAATGTTAATCTTTATTTTATATTGGCACAGGCTGAATATATTAATAAAATTTTAAATTTGAGCAGTCCATCGTTCTAAATTCCTTCCATGAATAAAAAAGACACAAATCCCCCCCCTATCACCACTTTATTAGATCATTTTAGTAGCCGATTTATAATCAAGAAAGTTCATGCCGTCAGACTACCTCATACCATATATCGCAATAAAAGCTTGAACTTGACCTGTCTGCAAGGATGATGCACATGTTTAGCTGAAAATAGTTGGCTTTAGCGCTTAAGTGCACAATGATTGACGATCTGTATCAACTCACTAGCGTATCGATACCTACATGAGCGCTATACCACTGGAAAGTGTCAGTAGCGCTGACGCAAAGCGTAGAAGAAGAATGCGTATTCGACCCAAATTTAGCGTTGTCGCGCAGGTCATAGGGCAGCTATTGGGAGTGCTCTCAGGTTTTGACCACAACAAAGCAATACACTTCGCAATGGCCTGTAGTATCCTAAATGAAATACCCCATTTTTTTGCGCATAACCGAGATGCACATGGTACAAAATTTTACTTTTCATGCCGTTCCAAACGTGATGACCCTCTATTTTCGCAAATATCTGAAGACCTGACAGTTTGTGCTCTAATCATCACCCAACAATCGCTCGATTTCTTCTAGCACTCTTCAACACCGTGCGGAAAAAACAATCGGATGATTGTTCCTTTGCCCAAGGCACTGGAGAGGTTGATGGTTGCACCCATAAATTCCATGAGGTCTTTGACCAGTGACAATCCGATTCCAGTCCCTGATCGATGTGCCGCATTGCTACCACGCACCTGCATCATGAAAATTTGACTTAATTCATCTTCAGGAATACCGATCCCGTTATCTTCAAAAACATACACGATGCCATTGTTCGTAGACTCGCTGTAGATGTGCAGATAAGCATCTGCTTCCTTGGCGTATTTAACAGCATTACCGATTAGATTCGCAAAAATTTGATAGACCGTGCCTTTATCTGCACTTACAGGATATAATTGTCCCAACTTAAATTCCATGTGCTGATTCGGAAAATTCAACTTTACCTCATCGATCCAGCCTCCGATCTTTTTATCGATCTCTACTAGTGCAGCTATATTTTTTACCCCTCTTACTTCATTAAGCTGGAGCGTCTGATTGATAATAGATTCAATATTTTGTATCGATTCGGCAAAATTTTTATACCATCGCTTGGTAACCTCAGCAGAGGCATATGTATTTCTGCTCAAAAAATCATTCCCTAATTTTAATACTGACAAGGGATTCTTGAGATCGTGAGCCAAGGTATTTGCAAAGCGGTCAAGTTTATAGCTCAACGACAGTTCATCGCTCTGCCTTTCCATACGTCTATTAGTGAGATTGCGTTCCGTGACATCACTTGCCGTGTGCAATATGGCATGGGTCTGCCCCGCATCATCAAGGAGCGCTTTATATTCAAAATCAAAAAAACGTTTTATGTGTTTGTCCCCAGCTACGATCGTCGCTGCTACATCCTGCGCACGATATGTAATCCCTGTCTTCCAGACATTTTTCAGAATAGAAGAAAAACCCTCCTGTGCAAAATTGGGGAAAGCTTTGCACAGAGTGGTGCCAATCACGGATGTATCAGTACACCAAATCTCAAGCATGACCTGGTTGGCATACGCAATATTTAGATCAGCATGGTCATAGATTGCGGTTGCTTGCGGCGAATGGTCTAGAACCGACAGAATAAAGCTGTTATGATCGATCATTGATAAAACAATTAAAATAAATCAAAAAAAATAAACATCTATAAAAGAATCCTTATCGCACAAGAGCTCTATGGAGTGTTCTTTTTAAGTACAAATCATTTTAATTCATTTGTGGCACTTCAAAAGATTTGCATTCAAACACTATCAAACGATGATAAAAATTCCGGTAAAGGTAGCGTTAATATAAGCATAATTTTGTAATATGATGATGATTATTTTATTAAGAAAGCTGTACTAATTTGAGTTTACAAGCAAAAGCGCAGACTATTCCATGTCTTTTCTTTAGGGACTGAAAGCATCAGCTGATCCAGTATACATTCCTCCGTACAGATGTGCTGAATACTCATAAAAATGACTATTTTTGATTAAGCCTGCGCTCATATTTATAGACAATTGACTTAAAGTATTTTGTTCCATTATTATGCATGGGATTATGGAGCTAAGGATCGCTCATACTTTCTGATCCATTATCGGATTCAGAATGGTCAAAACTACATTCCTGGACGAAAAGCCATACCGTAGCAGGATTGATTTTCGATAGCTTAAGCTTTCTCATAGACGATCAGCTGCCTCCACAATCGTTGCGCATAAAGTGGGCTGTTCGGGTCGACCAGACCGAACGCCATAATACCAAAATGAACCAAGTCATTGCGGCACAATATACTTCCTTTACAAATTCTGGACTCCAGACGATCTTAAAAAAAGGGCAAGCGATTGCTGCTTTCTATGACGTTCCTATGCACCGTATGACGGGAGATATCGACCAATATTTTGAAAACAAAGGTTACGCAGAAGTCCCAATATTTCCTACGCGGATGATCTCCATGAGTATCTATCGATTACATTCACCTGAGAATCAACAAAAAAGAGCCGTTCCACCATCAGAACGGCTCTTGAGTAGTTAAATTAACGACAAAAGTATGGATTGGCTACTTACGTCTGGTCAATTTCCCCAGTAAACGACTGGTCACAAAACTAACGAGCGTCCCCACAGCCGCTAAGATTATGGTCTGTAACAGGTCTCCAAAAGTAAAACTTCCCCATATGGAGCATATCGTACCTCCCCATGCCGATAGCCGGATATCATTCGGTTTCATCCGACACCTCCTTACCAGTTTCCAGATCGTATCGTATCACACGACCGGATACATTTTTAGATTCGGAACTCTCCTTAGCAGGAGGCACTAAATCATCACCATCAGAAAGCAATTGTGCAGGCGTAGTTTTACAGTCTGGTTCCTCGCTATTTTGCCCCTGTTCATCTTTGTCCGTAATGACCGATTCGATTATACCAAGTCCAAGACCAATATACTTGATGATATGGATAAATTTACCTGGCAATTGGATCGGAGCAAGCAAAATCACCTGGATAGCTCCACTTATTTTTTTGATAATTTTTTTCATTGTTATTTTAAAGTTAGAGGGTTAGATAGTTAGACGGTTAGATAGTTAGACGGTTAGATAGTTAGACGGTTAGATAGTTAAGCAGGAGTTTATGAATAGATCACTCCGTCACTTGTTCACTTCGTTACTGATCACTATAAAAACCTGTTCCTTCGCCATGAGCTTGATCAGCTTTTGATAAAGAGCGATATAGGCTTTTTTTGAACGTCGAAGTTCATAATCGCCTTCGATCAACTCCCAGCTTTGTCCGACCAGCAGACAACCTGCCGTATCACCGATATTGTTTCCGATATGGATATATACATAGCTGTAATTCGGGATCTCTTTGATCTCCACCATACCTTGATGTACGGCCTGAAATTTACGTTTATATCGCGCATTCATGGCGCCATAGGTATTTAATATAAGCGGATATTCACCAGCAGGAATCGCAGTCTCACCTTTTATTTTACGTTCCCTTACCGCATCTTCTAGACCATAGCTAATCATCACATCGTCGACATAGATTTCAGACAGGGTACTGTTGTTCCCCTGTCTGATTCGCTTGACCAGCATCTTCGCCATATCAATCGTTTAGCGTGCTGTTAGACGAACGGGCTCACACCAATCCCCGATACCTCTTCGATTACGCGCACGTATCCTTAAATGATAGGTAAAACCTGGCTTTACCGGAGAGAAAATATTAGCATAGCTCGTACTCGTCTGAAAGATTTCCCCCCATACAGGTTGATCAAACTGATCTAAATCACTCGTCACCTGGTACTCGTACAACAAAGCATCTTTGATCGGCTTAAATTTGACTTGCATTTGATTGCTCTGTCTACCATCGACAAGTGCAGCACCTTGCACTTGCACCGGGATCTGTGCTGTTTTAGCATCACTTTCCAAGATAAGACCCGAACTCAATAAGATGGAACGCGATCCATCGGCTACCATATTAACGTAGAATGCCGTCTTTTTAAGACTATCCGCCACGATCCTTTTACTATCATTCTTCTCTGCAATTTCCAACACACTGCCGCCGCGGCTTGCTTTCTGCCACTTTACCTTAAAATCATCTGCTTGACTTTGAAGATCTTCCAAACTTACAGGCAAATCAACCAGGACCGCATGATCTTTCAGGCAGTCCAGTACTTTTCCAACCAACGTGTTAAACCCATCATCGTTAATTTGTGAGTAGTCTAAGATTACTTTTTTCTTTCTCATAGTCATTACTTTTTTGAGCTCTTGCTCCATGAATAAATAAATGATAACTGATGCCCTTCCGGACGAACATCATGAAGCAAACATAAAATCGAATCGGAGTACAAATCGAAATGTGGGACAAAATGGGACAGCAAATCAAAATGTGGGACAAGAAACGGCAAATGTGGGACAACAATTTCTATAAAATCAGAAATTGATGCCATAAAGTCATCTCTTATTGACGTTCAGGAGGTCTATCTTTTAACGTTTGGATCACATCTTGACAACAAGTGATCACATCTTGGAAAGAAGAGGGTTTGTTTGTCATAGCGGTTGCATATCGAGAACACTCGATCAAGACTTTTAGTGAAGTGGTTGCCCGCTAACTTCAGCATACGATCGCACTTGATGAAAATAATTATTTCCTACAAATTAGCATGCCCGGTGGCAGCTGCAAAAAATACGAGTAATTCGTTAACCGTTTAAATAGATACTCGTGCAGTATAAAACAGCTATTTCGAAATATTTATTGATTTAGCACATCATCGTGATTATGGGCTCATTATTCCTTTATTCAGCGCATGAGGGACTGCCGGAGTGATCAGTTCCTATCAAGCGAAAGCCTGATCAATAAATCAGGCTTTCGGTAGGCATAAAATTGGGAGCACAAGTCTAGAACGCTGCGGTTTGACCTCCATTCAAATCGCTACTGCAGGTGATCTATCTATTCGGATATCAGCTCTAGCTTAGCAGATTTAACACCCTTCGCAGAGGCTTCGAAGATGATTTTCCCACAGTGTTCCGAAGATTCGACGATAGCTGTCAGTCGGCCACTGAACAATTTCATAAAAGGCAATTGAAAAGACTCCAGACTGGCTGGATTTCCATTAGCTGCAGCCTTAAATTGGCCCAAACCTTTCACTTTAAATTGTATTTCACGTGTTTCATCTGGACACAAATTTCCATCTTTATCAACCATACTGACCTCAATAAAAGATAAATCCTTTCCATCAGCTTTCAGGTTTTTACGATCTGCCTTGAGCTGAATACGGTGAGGCTTGCCGGCTGTATGGACCACCTGCTCTGCTGCGACACGGCCGTCTCGATCATAAGCAACTACTTTTATTGTGCCTGGTTCATACTTACAATCCATCCACATCAAGCGATACCGTTTTTGTCTATCAACAGTTTTATCATTTGAATTAAAGAGTGTGACCGAAGTGTCTTTACTTATTTTACCTTGACTTTTCCCATTGATAAAGAGTTCAGCTGTCGGATAATTGGTATAGGCAAATACAGGGGTCACCTGACCCTCCCGTCCCGGAAATGTCCAGTGCGGCAGTATATGCAAGGTATTTGCCGTTTTATTCCAATGGCTTCTGTACAAATAATAACGATCTTTAGGGATACCGGCCAAATCGACAATACCAAACAAGGAACTATGGCTTGGCCAGTCCGTATAATAAGGAGTCGGCTCGCCCAGATAATCAAATCCTGTCCAAACAAATTCGCCGATCGTATAAGGTAGATCTTCGTGCTGAATAAAATCATCTTCAGGCAGATTAGACCAGCCACAATGCTCCATATCGTAGGAAGATGCCTGATGGTCATCGTACTTTGCCATCGATCTTCGTTGTACAGGAAACTTATATATTCCTCTTGAACTCAGGGTAGATGCTGTTTCTGTTCCTAAAATAATCTGCTGCGGGAGACGTTCGTATTCTTCCTGATAACGATGCGGGCGGTAATTAAATCCTGCGACATCCAAAGATGCTGCCATACCGTTAAATAAAACGCCATCGGGTCTATCCATACCGTTTGTCACGGGACGCGTAGGGTCTTCTCTGTGGCAGATATCCTGCAAGAAACGCGACACTCTAGCCCCCGTCTTGACACTCTGCTCTTCCACTTCATTTCCGATGCACCACATCACCACAGATGGATTATTGCGATAATGATGAATAACATTTACTAAATCCTTTTCCGCCCATTCATCAAAATAACGATTGTATCCATTGCTCATCTTCGGTATTTTCCATTCGTCAAAAGTTTCGATCATCAGCATCATGCCCATTTCGTCACAGATACGAACCAGTTCCGGAGCAGGCATATGATGTGAAGTTCGAATGGCATTTGCACCCATATCCTTCATTATACGCACTTGTCGACGTATGGCAGCTTCATTGACAGCAGACCCCAACGGCCCAAGATCATGGTGGTTACATACCCCTTGAAATTTCAGGCGCTTTCCATTTAAGAAAAAGCCCTGATCAGGAATAATCGCTATACTGCGGATACCAAATGGGGTTTCCACCTCATCTTTCAGCTGTGCATCACCATACAGCTGTGATACAGCACGGTACAGATGAGGCTGGTCTAAATCCCATAGTGCCGGACGATCAACCCTGATTTCCTGCGTAAAAATTTGATCATCATAAGCCGATAGATCGGTTGAAATACGCCCGACGGTATTACCTTTAGCATCTAATATAACTGTTTTTAGCGTATAGCTGCTTATTTGTCCATTGCCTGTTCTAATTTTTGTTTTGATCTGCACCTGGGCATATTCTTCTTTAATAATTGGCGTGGTGACCTGTGTACCCCAAACGGGGATATGAATATCGTCTGTAATGATTAAATGCACATTGCGGTATAATCCGGCTCCAGGATACCATCGTGATGATTGTGGAAGATTTTCCAGATGAACCGCCAACGTATTCTCGGCACCATCCGAGTAAAGAAATTCCGTCACATCAAAATGGAAAGTATTATAGCCATACGGCCAATAGCCTACCTTCCGCCCGTTGATATATACCTGGGCATTGCTCATGGCACCATCAAATACCAACTGAGCTCTTTTACCCTTCGTAAATTCAGGTGATCTAAATTGCGTCCGATATTGTCCAACGCCAACAAAAGGCAGACCGCCAGTACGTCCAGCGTGTTCCAAAGCCTCCTTTTGTCCATCTTGGGCAATAGCCATGACTTGCTTGTCATTTGTTGATGAAAATGGCCCATAAATAGCCCAATCATGAGGAATGCGCACAGACTGCCATTTTTGATCATCAAAGGCAGGTTGTGTGAAAGTAGGATCTTCAGTTCGGGAGAATTTCCAATTTTTATCCAGGAGAATTTCTGTACGGCTCTGCGCGTGGCCCAAACAGAACATCAAAAAAGTGGAACATAATAATAAAAAATACTTCATATATAGCAAATTAGGTTGTTAGTGTTATGTATGACACAACTCAAAATTAACAAAAAATACACCGCTTATCAAAATAGAAAAGGGAGAAAAGGCGAATTTAACGTGTATAATAATGGGGGTGCAACCTTTCCAGCTCCAAGACTGAAAATGTCCCAGATTCAAGCGTTCAATAAATTTTTCGAAATTTTTATTTTCCGGTTTTGACCACGCCACTTCCGCTGCGGGCAGAAGCATATATTCCAATTGGTTTCGATTTGGAATAAATTCATTCCACAGCGCCAGCTGTATGCCTTTTACCTATTTGCGTTGCACTGCCGTCAGTGCCCGAGGGTAGGGATCATTAGCATATACCCGTGCTAAGGTATTGATCGAGTATTTTTAGGCTATCCACCTTCCAAAATTTTGTCCCATCCGACCAATTTGCGGTCGTTGGTTTCTAAAAATCGTGCTATCCGTTTTATAAAATAACTCTGTAGTTAGGACTCATACAGGCACATAACCACCACCGATCGCTTTAACATCATCTTTGCCATCAACCAAAAGTTCGCAACCCCATTTCAAATCACTTATGCTATTTTCATCAGCAAGGCTTTATGTCAGGTACTGGCTAGAGAGCATGTATTTAAAAGATCAGCGTACAAAAAAGATCAATTGTGAGGACCCGAAAATCCTAATATGTTTCACTATATTTGCTAGTGATCATATTTTTTATTATCTTCCATTATGTATAGTTTTCTATTCATAATAGGGTTTATATAAAGAAAACCCGTAACAGCTCGATGTTGCGGGTTTTTTATTAGAAGGCTATTTTATTGTTCGTCGTCTTGATATTGATATTATTTTTTATGATTTAATCTCATCATCCCCTCATATCAGGCCGACCTCATGCGCCATCTTTAATCCGGTAATTTTAATTTTCCTATAAACGGATATTCTTCTACCGTTTCAATAGCATCCGAGATGGGGTAACATAGTTGATACGTGTCCTGAAGGTCTTCCGAAAATTGAAAAAATTGATCTTTTTTTACCTTTTCAAAGATCCAGATGGGATCCAAAGGATTTGAATTGTACTTCGTAATAATTGCAGTATATCCATTTTTTTGAGCTTCTACAAGCCGCTCTTTTGTAATATTTGCTAATTCCATATTATACTAATGTACAAAAAATAAATGAAATGTTATTTCAATTTTAAGCTAAAAAGTACATGAAAAGTAAGAAAAACAGGTATAATTAGGCATTAAACGTCCAAATTTTTAAAAAAGATCAAAAATTAGAAATGTAACAAAATAGGTGCTATCTTGATCGATTTAGCACCATAAGCCTGAATAAATCCTCAACTGATGTGGTATAATTAGGGAATTCTTCCAGTTTCACTTTCCAATGCCGATTTCCGTGCGCGTTGTGCTTTTGCCGTTCCACTGCTGAATCGATAACTGAAACTCAACCGCACCTGCCTGGACTCGTAGTAACCATAGCTATTCGAAACAAATCCAGGGAAATTTTGCGTGTACTTACTTTGATTCCCTTTATAGATGTCATTGATCGCAAACCTGACCGTCGCTTTATCCTGTAGCATCGTTTTCTGAAAAGCAATATCAACCTGACTAACAGCCCTGCTCAGCGTATTGGCACCACTGAGACGTCTTGAATGATAGACAGCCGCCAGTTCGGCTTTCATCTTATAAGGCAGCTTAAAAGATTGTATTAAACTCACACGACCTGCTGTCTGTTGCAAGTTCAGATTTCTATACTGATCAAAAGAAACATCATTTTGGATATAATAAAAAAGACCATTAAAAGTAAGATCCCACCACGGTTTAGGTGCAAAATTCTGTGTCAGCGATAGCGACCAGTGTTTTTGAGTACCTACATTCTTGCTGATCATCACCATTTTATCGCTATCGAGCGTATCCGTTACCTTCGCATTCAACTGATCCGTATAAGCAAAGTTAAACGAGATCACCGTGGCACTTTTTAAAGAGTATAAAGCTGTAAAGCGATGGGTGAGCGATGGACTTAAAAACGGATTTCCCTGCCAAAAAGATAATTCGTCCAGCATATAAATAAACGGGTTCAGATCGGCATAAGCTGGTCTTTCGATCCGTTTGGCATAGGACAAAGAAAGGGTCTGCTGTTCACCAAACTGTCTGGTAGCAGAAAAAAATGGAAAGAGATTGGTAAAATTACGATTAATTTCATCGTCCAGATCCGCACCGTTCTCTTTGTAAAATAACTGGCCTGTTGAACGCGAATTTTCTAATCTTAATCCACCCTGGAGCGACCATTTTCCTAGCGTTCGTTTATAATCCACATAAGCACTGGAGGTATGCTCATCAAAATGAAAATCATTGGAGCGTCGATTATCCAAACTATCAGCGGCAGCACCTACATGATAAAACCTCGAATTGTTTCGAGAACCCACATTCGAATATTTCAAACCTGTTTCCAGCTTACCTTGCCAGAGCTTCGTACCATAGTCTATTTTGATTCCTTTTAGATCGATATCGATTCCATTGAGCGTCCGATATAGATTTTCCTGAAAAATGCTTTGTTGCGCATCGCGGTAGGTATTGGATTGTAAATTTTTATTCCACTTATCAAAAAAACCATAATCCGCATCGATATTCAAACTCCTGCCCAGCGTATCTTCGTATCTGTAGTTGAAGTTAACATGATAACGAGCAGTACCTTGTCCATAATAATCATTGATAGCATCTAGGGTTTCTTCCATCACGAAGGACGGCAGGGTACTGATTGCTGTCCGGGTATCGGTGATCCCCCCTCCAAAGATAAAATTACCGTTTGCCATAAAACCGATGGTATTTTTATCGTTCAGATTATAATCCACCCCCACCTGCGTAGACATTTTCTGGCGTTTATCCACATCATCCGTATGGCTATCATAGGCCTTTCCATTTTGCTGACGATTTGTGCCGTATAAATAGTGGTAATTGCCCAAAGTATGGCTATAATTACCGTATACATTTAATTTGTCTTTGCGGTAATTGAGCGCTACATTTTGCAGCTGTTTAGCACTGATACCATACGCTACAGTACTGCTGATCGTACCATTAAGCCCTGTTACTTGATTTTTTTTCGTTTTAATATGGATAATACCTGCTGATCCGGTAGCATCGTATTTAGCCGTTGGGCTATTGATGATTTCAATGGACTTGAGATTATTGGATGACAATGATTTTAACAGATCTGTCAATTCTTTTCCAGAAAGAAAAGTCTGACGACCATCCAATAAAATCTGCACCCCACTTTTTCCATGGAGCGTAATGTCACTTTCATTTTCAACATAGACACCTGGAGCTCTTTTCAATGCTTCCAAAACAGAAACATCCTGTCCTCCAATCGTGCCGTCGACATGGTAAATAAGTGTACCACCGTCGATTTGGATCAGTTTTTTCTTTCCTTCCACAGTCACCTCTGCCAATGTACTGGCCACTGGCTTAAGCATAATGGTCCCCAGATCGATCGTTGCCCCATCAAAAACTGCAGACTGCTGTTCTTGATGGCCCATATGACTCACTTTTACAAAATAGCGTCCTGTTTGATCAAATTTCATCTGAAATTTCCCCAAACGATCTGTTGCAGTACTCAAAACTAACTTTTCAGTGTGATCATACAGGCTGATCGTAACCAATGATATAGGCGATCGGTTCTCATCAACAACCTTTCCACTAATGCGTTTATCCTGCACCTGTCCATACAGCTGTGTGCAAAATAAAACAATTATTCCAACCCATAAGGATCTTAAAATTGGAGATGATATCATCGGTTTAATATGACATAAACTATCTAACCCACTAACTAACTAACTAACCCACTCACTATCTAACCTTCTAACTCTACCAATAGTGACAGAGTTACGAAGTGACCAAGTATCGTAAAGGACTAACATTAATCATAAATTAAATATTTCTTTCTCATTTCTTTATAGGTCGCTAGTCCTGGTTCCCAGCTTTTACGAATTTCATCCGCAGACTGACCCGCAATAATAGCCTCCCTTAGCGCAGGTCCCCCCGCTAACTTATCAAATACGACAATTTCTTTACTTTGCTTATGATCAAAAAATATTTTTTGATTCGGATAGTTCTGATAGGTCTCGATCAACCACGAAAGGTCGATTTGTTTAGATGCTCTTAATTTTTGTAGATCGACTGTTCTTAAATCCAAGCCATAGCATGCTTTATTGAGGTGAATGGGGGTTGCGCTCATATTGGGTATATGGACTGGCGTAAACGAAAAATCATATATATCCTTTAATTCAGGCGCACCAATCACGGTAAATGGAAATAGAGTGCCTCTTCCTTCACTGAGCACTGTACCTTCAAATAAGCAAGTCGAGGGGTATAACAGGACAGCCTGATAGGTATTGATATTCGGAGACATATGTACAGGCGGTATATATTCCATGTCGTGTCTATAGTTTGCCACTGGCACAATCTTGATATTGCACTGCACGCCATTTGCCAGCCAGCCTTCCCCATTGATCATCTGCGCATATTCCCCGACGGTCATACCATGGGTGACAGGCACAGGATGCATACCGATTCCTGATTTGAACGCCATATCCAAAATAGGTCCGTCGATAAAGTATCCATTAGGGTTAGGTCGATCTAAGATCAACAGCTCTTTCCCCTGCTCGGCGCAAGCTTCCATGACACGGTGCATGGTTCCGATATACGTAAAATAGCGAACACCGATATCTTGAATATCAAAAATCATCAGATCCACATCTTCCAGCATCTCTTTAGTCGGCTTATTGGTCTTACCATATAAAGAAACGATTTTGACCCCGGTCTTCGGATCGATGGCATCTGTCACCTTTACCCCTGCGCCGACATCGCCACGGAAGCCATGTTCCGGACCAAATACTTTCACGATATTGACCCCAAGTGCGATCAGGCTATCCACACTGGATTGATCTCCGATTCGTGAAGTAGGATTGACCACCATACCAATTCTTTTCCCTTTCAAATCGTCGAGATATTCAGAAGTTTGATCCGCACCTGTACGGATTTGCGCAAAAAGAGGTTGGACAAGCAGCAATAGTATGCAAAATCCAAAGATATATTGACCGGTTTTCATCATCATGTAAGCTTAGTTATACCCTTTCCGTCCGTTTTTAAACAGGACTTTAATGGGGCTATAATGGTTTATACTCGTTAAAATAAATGGTTTACTATTCTATTTTACTGTAAGGATAAGCATAAAAAATAAAATACGCAAGAAAACGCACCTTTTTATAAGTATTGAGTATGAAGGAGATACCTATCGACCATTATAGCAAGATCAGCTATTATAATTAAGTGTTGATCCAGCCTATCCAAAAGCATATGACAAAGCGCATTTTAATATTCTAAGAATCACTCAACGAATTAAACCATAAATTTTCATCCAGCATTAATAAAGACATTCATCTGCTCAGCGCGTGAGCACAATAAAAAACTTCATCGGTCGACTACCCCGATCAGATTATAAAAAAGTGTGAGGCAATGACATTTTTCCTGTTATGTAAATTTTTCAACACCAATTTATATTAAAAAATGATCGTTTTATGGTGCTCATATGAGCGTTTCAAAAATATTATATATAACATAATAATAAACCTGAGTAAAACGTTACAAAAAAGCATTTCAAAAAAAATTATTAAAGGTATGCAAATTAGTTTTAAATAGATAAAAGAGCCTCTATTTCTGAAATTCTGGCACGAAGAAAAAAAACTTTTTAAAAAAAACCTATAAGTGTTATGTCATTCATAATATTTATTGTAATTTCATCTCAACGGAAAACCAATCCAATTATGAATAACCAAATTATAAAGGCGCTGTACTTTCAAAAGTTACAGTCCATTGCACAATTGAGTAAAACATTTAATAAAAGTGTACCGCTTATTACAAAGTCTATCCAGTCTTTGTTACAGATGGAGCTCATAGAAGGTAATGAATTTGCAACCTCTACAGGGGGCAGAAGAGCTGTTCAATTTAAAATAAACACCAATTTAGACACTTATACACTTGTGATTTCGCTCGATCAATTTTATACATCCGTTTATATTTTTGATTTAGGAAACAGTATCATCGTCGAAAAAGTTGATTTTTATAATCCTTTATCAGACAACGATAGCGCTTTATCACTCATCATTGCATTGACAGAGGAAATAATAAGCGAGTCAAAGATTCCATTGACTAATTTCCTGGGTATAGGGATCAGTATGCCAGGCTTTGTGGATACCGACAAGGGTATCAATGATTCCTTTGACAAGCAGTCTGTACTATACCATATCAAGAAGACAATATCCGATCATTTTCAGGTACCTACTATTATTGAGAATGACTCTACCTGTATTGCCTTCGCCGAACAAAAATTTGGAGCAGCTCAAAATATTAAAAGTTCTTTAGTGATCAATCTCAATTGGGGAGTGGGGCTAGGTATGATCGTCAATGATCACATATTTAAAGGATCAAGTGGATATGCCGGAGAATTTAGCCATATCCCACTGAGTAACAGCAATGAATTATGTTCCTGCGGAAAAAAGGGTTGCCTAGAAGTTGAGGCCTCCTTGACTGCAGCAATAAAGAATGTTCAGGCCGCCATCCATTCTGGAGAAAAATCAAGTTTAGAAAGCGAGCACTATAATAACCTATTGGTTCAAGGCGACGCTCTGCTAGAAAGTGCATTAAACGGGGATCAGCTGGCCGTTGCCCACCTCGGCAAAATAGGTTATATGTTAGGAAAGGGCATTGCGACACTTATCCATATCCTCAATCCGGAAGCTATTATTATTAGTGGAAGAGGCGCTCGTGCAGGGACAATACTGCTTCCGCAGATACAGACTGCAATCAACGAATTCTGTATCCCCAGGTTAGCACAGGCAACGCAGCTCAAAATTTCTGATTTCAACAAACAGGCTCAGAGTCTAGGTACTTCAGCCTTTATTATAGACAACTTTTTACAAACACTATTTCACAAAAACTAACCACAACAATCAACCAATTATTATGAGTTATTTTTACAAAAAAAGTGCGGGTTTGGCCTTATGTACCCTATTTAGTGCCTCTTCCCTATTTGCACAGCAGTCTATTACCGGAAAAGTAACAGACGCAAAAGGACCTATTTCGGGGGTAACGGTAGCGGTAAAAGGTACAACCCGCGTCACACAGACAGACGCAAATGGTCAGTTTACGATTCAGGCAGCGCAGGGTGAAACGCTGCGTTTTTCAAACGTCGGGTTTAAAATATCCGAACTTATTGTCGGATCAACTAAAACGATTAACATGACGCTAGAAGAAGATGCTGGCGCTTTAGATGAAGTGATCGTGACCGCGATGGGTATTACCAAAAAACAGCGCGCATTGGGATATGCGGCGAGCAGTGTGAAACCAGAAGAAATTCAGCGGGTCAATGCGGTGAATGTTGTCAATGCTCTACAAGGTAAAGTAGCAGGAGTGAACATCAATGCTGTCGGTACATCAGGAGTTACGTCATCGTCAAGCATCACCATACGTGGAGCAAAATCTCTCGACAAAAACAACTCTCCGATTTTTGTTGTCGATGGTATTGTTATGGAAAACAACATTACAGACACCTATGGTGGGAAAGACTGGGGGTCGCAGTTAAAAAACTTAAATCCAGATGACTATGAGAGCATTGATATCTTGAAGGGTGCCGCCGCTACCGCATTATATGGATCTCGAGGTGCAAACGGAGCAGTTGTTATTACTTCCAAAGGGGGAATGGCACGCAAAGGATTGGGAATAGATTTTTCTCAAAACTATCAAATCCAAAAAATTTATGCACCGCATGTCAAGCTACAAAACATATTTGGAGCAGGTAGTGTCGGCAATGGTTATGAGGGAAACTTTCTACCTTCGGGCAATCCCAATACCTCGACTTCAAATTTTGGTCCAGCTATGGAAGGACAGCTCGTCGACCAGTATTATACCGATGGAGAAAAAGTACCGTTTTCTCCACAGAAAGATAATTGGAAAGCACTCTATCAAGACGGCCATTATTCCAATACCAACTTTGCGATCAACGGCGGTAACGAAAGAGCTGTTTTCAGAATCTCGTATTCGCACACAGACAACAAAGGCGTTTTAAAGAATAATTCATTTAAAAGAGATGCCCTGAGTTTAAAGTCTAGTGGAAAGATCAACGATATATTTTCGGTTGATTTTGGTATTAACTATGCAAAATCAGCTGCCGAGAATGCCTATGATCAAGGTTTTTATCGCGAAGGACAAAATTTAGGCTTGTTAACCACCTATTATATGCCTAGAAGCTTAGATTTGGCAAGCTTTTATAAACAATACCGCGATCCAGTCACAAACGCTGTAAAATCGCAATCAGTCTATGGAACACTCGCCAACTTCTTACACCGACTCGATTATTATAATGAGGTAAGGGATGAAGAAAGCATCATTGGGAATGTGGCATTGCGCGCGCAAATAACAGAAAACATCCGAGCTTCAGCTCAAGCCAATTACACCACATACAACACCTTGACCACAAATAAACAGTATGGTGCAGGTCCATATTTAGGCAATGGCGGATATTACGCGGTTAATGGTAGCAGACGTAATAATTATAACTTCCTATTTATGCTGGATGGCAGTAAGGATTTTTTAAATGGCGATTTAACGACCAACTTAAAGGTAGCGTCAGAAATGTACGGGAACGGTGCTAATGAAAATTGGGGTAAAAATACAAATGGCGGGTTGGTGGTTCCTGGCTTATTTGCTTTCTCCAATTCTGTCAATACCATTTATCCAACTTACAATTATACAAAAGGGAATTATAAAGTTCTTGGTGTATTTGCAGTGCTGAACTTAGCTTATAAAAATCAATTATTCTTAGAAATGTCTGCTAGAAATGACTGGAACTCGTCCTTACTCTATCCAACATGGATCACAGCAGGAACAAATAACTACTCTGTTTTCTATCCATCTGCCAATGCCTCTTGGGTATTTACAGATACCTTTGGGACAAACTTCCTGAAGCGTTCTCATTTGGAAAATTAAGAGCGTCTTGGTCAAGAGTAGGAATGGGGTCTGCCGCCTATGCCACAAGTGTGGGTGCAGGAGGATTTAACCAGTCTACGATATATGATCAGGATAAAAACAGCATCATCTCAGCCAATCCTAATATATCCAGTATACCCAATACAGATTTGAAACCTGAAATTCAGCAATCCATAGAACTCGGAACCGATATCCGTTTCTTAAAGGATCGATTTGGCATTGATTTCACCTACTATAAGACTAATACTTTCAATCAAATATTAACGCTAGGAAATGTGATTGAATCAGGATCCTCAACACGAAGAATAAATGCCGGAAATATTCAAAATCAAGGTATTGAGCTGATGTTGGACGTAGATGCGATAAAAAATGAAAACTTACGCTGGAATGTTCAATTCAACTACACGGTCAATAGAGGTAAGATCAAAAAATTGCATCCCGACATCAAAGAATGGCAATTAATGAGTTCAGTTGATGCGGGACCAGAGATATGGGCTTACGAAGGTGGCGATTTTGGAGTCATTACTTCTGGATATAATAATACTTATGCATCTGCACCAGCCCTATACAACAATGAAAGTAATCCCAATGATCCAAACAATGGAAAAAGAATACTGGAATACGGAGGTAAAACGGGCAGTCCTAATCCTGCCTATGTCTATTATTGGAGCACCGAAGCAGATATGGGCAAGCCTGAACGAAAAGTTCTGGGAAAAATTGAACCCGATTTCATTGGAGGTCTTAACACCAGTTTATACTATAAAAACTTCGACTTCTATGCTCAGGCAGATGGACGTATAGGTGGACAGTTTTACTCCCACACCTATAAGTATGCGATGGGACGAGGAGCACTTGAAGAATCACTTTATGGCCGAGATCAAGCGCATGGTGGCATTGCGCGAACAGATTATAAAGGGAATACTGTTTATGACGGTATTATGCTAGATGGCGTATTTAAAGAAGGAACACAAGCACCCTCCAAATTGGATCCGAGCAAAACGGTAGCAGTCGGTGGAATGACTTATAAGGAAGCGGTAGAATCAGGGTTAATAAATCCGATGATGGCTTCTAGTTTCTATGCTTATAATTATGGGTGGGGAGCCAATGTGGAGGACCCGATTATGGATAATTCATGGATCATGATGCGTGAAATAACGATTGGATATAAACTGCCCGCATCACTAACGAAGAAATTCAAATTAGAATATGCGCGATTGGGGATCACGGGAAGAAATCTATTTTACATTTATAATGGATTAAAGGCTGGCTTGAATCCTGAATCCATACAATCCAATAACCCATTGACTCCATATGAATATGGCGGTGTACCTTACTCCAGAAGTTTCTCGGTTTCCTTAAATGTTAAATTTTAAAAGAATTAAATCATGAAAAAAATAAATAGAATAATGCTCTTTAGTCTTTTCTCGTTGACTTTAGCAAGCTGTAAAAAAGATATGGTTGAGATGAATACAAACGAAGAACTGTTAGTGTCGACCGATCCAAAATTTGTATTCACCAATGCGACCTTAAACTGGAATAATGCATCCCGCGGAGATTTAGCGGGTAAATACAGTGGTGTCATGCAGCTGATGCAATATATTGTCGGCAACAATGGTGGGTCTGACGCCATTTATGCAAACCCAACGGCAAGCAAAAACCCTACACCATATCTACCGTATTATAATTATTATTATAATAATTATGGAAATAAACTCAATTATCTGATCAGTACAGTCATTGAAAATAGAATTGATAAAGACCGTTTTAAAAATATTGCGGCAATTGCCAAAATACTGCAGACCTATCAAGCTTTTCTTGGTCTTCGACACCCATGGTGCTGCTCCATACGCCGACGCATTGCAGGGATTATTAGGAAATAGCACGCCCAAATATGATATGTACGAGGAAAATTACAAGTTATTTGATAATTTGGTTAAAGAATCCGTTGCGTTACTGAATTCTAAACCTGCAGATCAGATCGCGCTAGGTAATAATGATTTTTTTTACAGAGGAGATGTGAATAAATGGATTAAATTTGGAAATACCCTTCGTATAAAAATGGCGCAACGATTTGAAAAAGTAGACAATGCTCATTTTCAATCTGTACTCACCGATGTACTCGCAAATCCAGGAGGATTGATAGCATCAAATGCTGAATCCTGTATCTATTACCACAATATCGAACACAATAACGATACTTGGGATACAGCTGTATTGACATACCAATATTTAGCAAGTAATGCGTTTGTCACCTTTCTGGAATCGAATAGTGATCCCCGGCTTCCGCTTCTTGTGAGAAGAAACGGATTTGGTACAGGAAATAATAATCCAGACAATGACGCCGTTGAAGCTAGATTAAAGCAATATCATCCGAACTACATTACTGATGCTGCCTACAAATTATATACAGACCGATATATTGGCAGGCCAGCCTCACCCGACTTGTCTACCGATGAAAAATATAACGAATATGTGAGTTTTAACGAAACGACCAGCACAGGACCTGTAAGTTATACCGTTCGTGCTATTTCTCAGATCCAAAGCCGTTATTTTGTCAAAAATGGAGGAAATGCAGAAACCGCTGGTGGGGCAAGAAATATCGACTACCCGAGATATGACAATAATGATGAGATGAAATTATTTTCTCCGCAGATCACCTATGCGGAAGTATGCTTTATGATGGCCGAAATTTCAGAGAAAGCAGGTGCTTCAAAAGGTGGAAAAGATGCAAAAACATGGTATGAATCTGGAATAAGAGCATCTATGGAGCAGTATCAAGAATGGGGAGTGAGAATGAAGGTTCTTGCCGCCGCAAATAATACAGCTTCCGATTACAATCCGATAGACAATACAAAGATCGATCAGTACCTGGCACAGCCACAAGTACAGTACACCGGAAGCCAGCAGCATAAATTGGAATTAATCATTTCACAAGCTTGGGTCAATTTCTTTATGAGACCCGAAGAAGCGTGGGCTACTTGGAAACGGACAGGCCTTCCTAAATTTAAGACTTTTACACAAGCTAATCCTGCAGATGGTACTGCTTTCTTAGATGAGATAAAATCTGGAGGCACTACATTTTTAATACCTCGAAGATCTACCCTACCGGTACCAAACGCGGCAAATAATAACAATTATAATGATGCATTAAATAAATTGATTGCTAATCCATTATATCTCGAACAGAATAAGACAGAAGGAAGAATATTCTGGGATGTACAATAATCTCCTTATCCATAGAAAAGGCCTGATCAATTGATCAGGCCGTTTTTATGGATCTCTTATCGGTAATCGTTAAAATAATAACCTGACCTCATTATTTGCAGTTTTATCACATAGATACATGAATCATCTTCTACCCGCTACACCACTTCCGAAACACGACCATTAAAATTTAATAGACAATTTTAAATTATAAAGGCTCCAATTGGGTCGCTACAAGGGTTACTGGAAATCGGGGAGCCTGGGCTCCTCATTATTTTGCTCTTTTAAAAAACGTATGATGAACACCATATTGACGTACAAAATACTGGATAACTTCGGATAGAAACACGGAATTTTAATATTCTTGATCAGATCTAATTGATTTAGTATATCTTGATATTAGCTATAGTTAGCTTTATAGCGTATATTTCTTTGTAAAAGCTCTTTCAAGCAGGTGAAAGAGCTTTTCTTATTTTGAACTGTACTTGTATATCTTTATTTTAGTGCTGGTCCAGATTGGGCATCTATGCATCACGATATCTTGGTCAATAGTTCCAGCCTAATACTTGAATTATTTTTGGCCTATATGTAAAAATTTAAAATCAATATCTAAATTTAAAAGTTGAATTATTTGACCATGTTTATCTTTAAGCCTTAGGTCAATTCGATCTAAGGCTTTTTATATATGAAGACGAGTTCATCTAGATTGTCGACATATGGTCCAGCCGTCACTCCATCTAATAAAAGCAATGCTACTCAAAATATTTATTTACGAACAGGCATTGGCGCGCTATTGTTGGTCAATATACGCTCTAGTTCACTTATCAGTTCTTGTTTGATCTTGTTGTATTTCCTATTGTCAATTAAATTATTACGTTCTCCGATATCATCTGCAAGATGATAGAGTTCTAATGACTGATCTCGTATATTTTTCACCAATTTGAAATCTCCCTTTCTAATGGCCGATCTAAAATTAAATCCGTCACCATCATTTGCCGTCCATTTATTCGGGATGTGAAAAATTAAGGATCGATTCTGATCAACCGTTTTTCTACTTTTCAATAAAGGTACCATACTTTCACCGTCCACAATCTGCTGTATTTCACCTGTTGTTTGTGTCATTTCCAGTATAGTAGGAAATAGATCTTCGATTATTACAGGCTCACCGACCCTTCGACCAACCTGCTGGACATGCGGTCCCTTAATGATTAAAGGCACACGGATCCCACCCTCATAAATAGAACCTTTACCAGACCGGAGCGGTTTATTATGGGTATATGCTTTCCCTCCTCTAGAAGGCGGGAGTGTCAAGCCACCATTATCGCTTATAAAGATGATATACGTATTATTTGCGATCCCTTTTTTGTCCAGATACGTCATCACATCACCCAAACTTTTATCCATCCCTTCAATCATAGAGGCATATTTCGCCTCTTGTTCTGAAAGACCTTTATCTACATATTTTTGATAAAAACGAGGGTCGGGCATCAACGGATCATGAAGGGCATAGTGGCACAGATTCAGAAAAAAAGGTTGTTTTTGTGCAATGGGGAAATCAAGTGTTTTCAACGCTTCCTGCGTAATGGCCTCTGTCAGGAAGATATCTTGACCAAAATATTCCTGAAGATTTTCAGTACCGTGATAATCTGTCGTTAACCTTCCGAAGTTATCCCGACCATGATAACTTGCAGGTCTACCTGTAGATGTACCAGAAACGTTCACAACAAAACCCATAGAATAAGGGTTTGAACCCGGAGTACCGGCTGATGCCCAGTGGGCTTTACCCACATGGATCGTGAAGTAGTCGTTATCTTTAAGTAATTGAGGCAAAGTGGTAGCAACAGCTGTATTATTTATATTTTTAACGGGGCTTAATCCATTATAATTCCATTCGGGTCTATTAAAAGTAAGATCAGCGGCATCTGTTGGACGGTCTTTAAATGGAGAGGTCCAATTGGTGATACCATGTCTGCTGGCATTCATACCACTCATCAGACTAGCGCGCGATGGCGTGCAGACAGGAGTAGCATAAGCATCGGTAAAGGCAACTCCCTCTTTTGCTAATTGCACCATATGGGGTGTTTCATAATAGGTATTGAATGGCGTTACCTCCTTATAAAAAGGATAAGAAGTATCTTGCCAGCCCATATCATCAACCATAAATACAATGACATTAGGACGTTGCTGTGCTTGTCCCAACAGAGGTATACAACATACTCCAATTAAAAAATCCCGTAATGTTATTCTATTCATTTCTTTGCGTTTAGTTGACATCATAAATTGAAAAATCTTTAATGAAAGGGGTAGCTTTCGTTTCCACTAGACGAAGCCTAAAAGATTTTGCATGGACAGGTTCTGCAAGCAACTTCATGTATTTATTCCCTATTGCGGTGCCCTGGTCTATTACTTTCCAACCGCTTCCAATTTTAGCTTCAACCACAAAAGACAATACCCGATGTCCATATTTAATATCTTCCTGTATCACCAATTGATTCACATGCTGTATTTTAGGAAGTGTGATATGAATTATTTTTTCTGTACCATGTGTTCTTGCTAATGGCGTAGAAAAACGTTTATTGACCGCATCGCCAAATGCTTTCAACCTATCGAAATCTCCTTTCGGAACTAATCCGCTTGTATCTGGTGTTATCCCCAGTATCAAGGTCGCATTTCTTCCAACAGATTTATAGTACATATTCAGCAGATCTTGCAGCGGATAAATCGTGTGCTCATCACCAGGTTCCCAGAACCATTCATGGCGACCCTGAGCTCCCCGAAGAGGAGCATCCGCCATCGCTGGCATAAAATATTTGCCCTCACGATCACCCTGCTTAAGGAGCTGATAATGATTTGCCGCAATTGCTGCTGGAGCAGATTCACCACTTCCGGTATAGTGAAATGTAAAAGTAGACCAATTCGGATAACCCACTGTCCCCGATTCAGAACCGCCCCACCTGGCTTCAGCAAGCTCATCATTATGATAAAAGAGACAGTTCGGTTGGAGTTTTTTGACAATAGGCAGCACATCCGGCGCACCTTTAGCCGGGGAGCTCGCCCCCCCATCAAACCAGATTTCGAAGAGCTCACCATAGTTCGTACAGATTTCCTGCACCATCCCTTCGACCATCTTATTATAATACTGCTGACGCCCCAACTGAAACTCGCCCGTGCCATCCACAACAAAATCATGTACCCCAAAAAAGCTGTTCCAACGAATCCCCAGATAGACACCCGGTTTAATACCATGTTTGCGGCAGGCGTCGACAAAATCTTTAACAAGATCGGCCTTACCTTCTTTAAAATTTAATTGACTGACATTATAGGGATTATATTGAGAAGGAAATAACGCAAATCCCGTTTCATGTGTTGCGGTTATTAATGCAAATTTTGCACCCATGGCCTTGGCAGACAATACCCACTGCTCCACATCCAGCTGACTGGGATTAAAAATTTGGATATCGGGCACAGGAACCAGTCTATTGCGCGCTTGATTATACTTTTTGCCATCAAAAACATGCAAGTCGTAATGAAAAATTGCACCCAATTCAGCCTGCTGCCATTTTAATTGCCGCTCATTAGGCGTGATTATTTCTTGTGCACCACAGCGGGTAGACTGACCAAAAAGCACGAATGTGAATAGAAAAATAAAAAATGATCTCATCATACGGTAACTCATAAAATTGATATCGATTATGTAAGTAAGACGGCAAGGGTATCCAATAGAATGACAGCTCAACATTTTTTATTTTACGTGCATTTTAAAATAATTTGTAATATTGTACTGTTTTTCACGAACAACTGCTACCTAATCAGTAATAAACAACATGAATAAATATGATGCGCCAGAACGGGATGATGGAGCCCATTTTAACAAACTCTATCAGTCCAATTATGCTATGCTCTACTTACATGCATTCAAGATGTTGGGAGACGGAGATCTTGCTAAAGATGTTGTTCAAGACATTTTTACCCATTTATGGTCAAAAAGAGATCAATTAACCAAACTAACCAACCCCAGATCCTATTTAGTACAAGCCGTAAAAAATAAGATATTGGATATCTATGCCCATCAGGTCGTTGTTCGTAAGTTTCAACACACGATCCCTTCCGATTTTTACATCGATCATCAAGAACAGGATGATGCAGATCTCCTATTGGCACAGGTAGAAAAAGAAATATCCCTTCTACCGGAACAGATGAGAAAAATATTTGAGATGAGTCATCTTCAAGAAAAATCCAATGCTCAAATAGCAGAAGAACTCCACATCTCCATTAATACGGTCAAAACACATATAGGCAGAGCGTTAAAAAAAATCAGATTTAAGTTTACGCATTTATTTTTTTAATACTCTTGTCATTCTTTTTTAACCTGATCCCGTCCTTGGATATAGGTCATTTGCAATTATGAATAATAAACTTTTTGAACTATTCGAAAAACTCCGCAATGGAACGATTTCCATTGCGGAAAAAAAAGCTCCTCGACACTTGGTATATTCAGGAGTCCAAAGACACCCTATTGCCAGAAAACATTGAAAATAAGACCTATGAGCATCTCCAGGAAATGAGCAATTTCCAGATAAAAGATACCATCAGACCGATAAGAGCCCGGGTGAAATATACGGCTATAGCTGCTGCAATTTTACTGCTCATCATCGGGAGTTGGTATATGGCTTCCACAAACAACAGTCAACCGGTCGCCATCGGATCATCGAAAGCTCATCTTACTTTTTCAACAGGTGAAAAACTAGATCTCGAACAAATGAAAGCCAATGATCATATTTCCATCCAAGGTGTACAGATCAGCAAATCAATGGATGGGTTTTTAACCTATACTGCTCAACACACAGAAAATGAGAAGCCCGTATACAATACCCTCAGTACTCCTCGCGGTGGTGAATATAAAATGGTACTTGTCGACGGCACCAAGGTATGGCTCAACAGCAACTCCTCATTACGATTTTTTGCCAATAGCACCGGCAAGGAACGAAAAGTATGGCTACAAGGCGAGGCCTATTTTGAAGTAGCACATGATAAAATGAAACCTTTCAAAATACATACCGAACAACAAGAAATAAAAGTACTGGGCACAAAATTCAATGTCAGAGCTTCTCATCAATCCGGTCAGACCACCTTATTAGAAGGGAAAGTATCCATCAACAATGACCGTATTATTCTAGCTCCGGGACAGCAGCTCACGACCACCAATCGCGTTAATCAAAAGGTAAAGTACGTCGATGTGGAACCCTTTTTAGCATGGAAAGATGGTTATTTCTTTTTTAATAATGATCCCCTTAGTGAAGTCATGAGTAAGATAGCCGATTGGTATGATATACAGATCGAGTTCATCGACCCGGTACAAGACGTTAACATCTGGGCCACCGTTTCGCGATATAGATCTATTCATGAAGTGTTAGATATCTTCGAAAAAACTGGGGCTGCACATTTTGATTTAACAGGAAGGAGGTTACAGATTCGAAAATAAATGTACTTAAAAAAATAACCGGAGAACGGCAATTCTCCGGCAAATAGTCATCAAAAGTCCATGTAAACATTAATAACCAATCAAATATAATGAAAAAACCTAATTATTTTAGGTGGAAGTCTCTCCTACGTCCATCTAACAAATTGATATTATCAATGAAATTAATCCCTATTTTGATGCTCGTATTCTTCATGAATACCTACGCAGAAGTTCATAGTCAGCAGATCACTTTGAACAAAAAGGAAATAAAAATGACCGACCTCTTTCTTGAAATCAAGAAACAAACAGGGTATGACGTCATTTCACAGACCTCCATCATCAATCACATGAAGTTAAGCGTCAACTTCAAAGCAGAAAATCTAAAAAATGTATTAGATCAAGTTCTAAAATTGCACCATTTAGACTATGTTATAGAAAATAAGGCTATCATTGTTAAAAAAGAAGTTGCTAAAAAAACAATACCGTCACAGGCAAGCAATAGTGCCGATCACGTAAATAGCTTTTTGCAGCGTATTTTTAAAGGCAAACTCCTGAATGCGGCAGGAAAAGGAATTGAAGGGGCAACTATTCAGATCAAAGACAAAAATTCGTCGACACAATCCGATAAAGATGGTCATTTCACGATTATGGCTTCGCTTGGCGACGAAATTCTGATTCGATCATTAGGATATCAACCTACGAGCGTTAAATTGTCCGAAAACAGCATCTTAACACTTACGCTACTGGACAATGTATTTACCGTAGACGAAGTTGTTGTTGTCGGTTTTGGAACACAAAAGAAACGTAATCTCACCGGTGCTGTTGGCACTGTAGACACCAAAGTTCTCGAAAACAGGCCTGTTACCAATCTAAGTCAAGCCTTACAAGGTACCGTTCCCGGTCTAAATATCACCAGTAATGCATTAGGTGGGCAGCTAGGACAAACGATGAATGTAAATATCAGAGGAGCAGGCACCATAGGAACTGGATCTTCAGCCTCCGCACTTATATTGATTGATGGAATTGAAGGCAATATCAATAATCTTAATGCAGATGACGTCGAAAGTATCTCTGTTTTGAAAGATGCATCAGCAGCATCCGTGTACGGTTCTCGCGCTGCTTTTGGAGTCATCTTGATCACCACAAAAAAAGGTAAGGCAGGTCACTCCACGATCAGCTATACCAATAATTTCCGAAATTCCGGACCGATCAATATGCCCACTCTACTCAATTCCTATGATTTTGCAAACTATTTTAACGAAGCTTCGGTCAATGGAGGTGGACAAGCCATTTTCGATGCCAATACCATCGAGCGTATACAACAGTTTATAAAGGGTGAAATTACCACCACCACGATTCCAAATGAAGGCAATGGAAATTGGCAATTTCATGAAAAGGCCAACGATAATGTTAACTGGTATGACGTGCACTATAAAAGAGCCTGGTCACAAGAAAATAATATCAATTTTAATGGCGGTTCTGAAAAAATACAGTACTATGCATCAGGAAATTATCTGAATCAAAATGGAAATCTAAGATATGGCGAAGACAATTATAAGCGATTCAACACCATGGCTAAGATCAATGCCAAGCTTAATCCTTTTGTAGATATCAATGTTACTTCTCGTTTTACAAGAACCAAATTGGATAATCCGTACTACAGCGATATGGGCGGATTGCTGTATCATGATATAGAGAGAATGTGGCCCATGATGCCCTTTAAAGATCCCAATGGGAATTATATGCGTAATGGAAAACTGGCTCAGCTGACCAATGGAAGTCGGTCCATGACCAACAACGATAACATCTATCTACAGGGACAGCTCGTGATCCACCCTGTAAAGGATTGGAATATCTATCTGCAAGCAGGGCTTAGAACCATAAATGAAAACAACCAAAGTAACATCAACCCGGTCTACGAGTACAATGTAAAAGGTGATCCTTTGCTACTCCAATTTGATGGCAGTAGAACTGCAGGTGCAACAGAAGCCAATCAATTTTTTCTAAATCAAAATATGTATACAACCAGTATTTATTCTGATTACGAAAAACGTACCGGTCACCACTATTTCAAAGGTATGCTGGGCATGAATACCGAAATGCTAAAATACAGAAATTTAGGTGCGATGCGTCCAGGTTTATTCTCTTCCCTTATACCAGAAATTTCAGCTGCAGGAGGGACCGACAAAATCACTTCCGCTACCGTATACGACTGGTCAACAGCCGGATTTTTCGGCCGTTTAAATTATGATTTTAAAAACCGCTATTTGGTGGAAGTCAACCTCCGATATGATGGTTCTTCACGGTTTTTAAACGACCAGCGCTGGTCCTGGTTTCCTTCTTTCTCCTTAGGATGGAATGCTGCAGAAGAAGATTTTATTAAAAACAACAGCACGATTTTTTCTGTGATCAAACCCCGCATCTCTTGGGGACAACTGGGCAATCAGAACACAAACTTATATTACCCCTTTTATTTGACACAGCCTATCACCGTAAATGGAGGAAATTGGTTAATAAATGGCGTTAAACCCACGGTGTCCTATGTACCAGGCACGATCAGTGAGTCACTGACCTGGGAGAAAGTAAAAAATGTCAATGCCGGACTGGATATTGCAGCATTTAAAAATAGACTCGATGTCAATTTTGATTACTACATCCGTACCACAGACGGTATGGTAGGACCCGCTGCAGAAATCGGCGCAGTATATGGAACAGGATTACCGAACACCAATAATTCGATATTGGATAATAAAGGTTGGGAGCTTCAAGTCAATTGGAGAGATAAAATAAATACATTAGGCTATAGTATCGGCGTAAACTTATCCGACAACAAAGTCAGCGTAAAAAAATATCCAAATGAATCCAGATCCCTATCCACCTATTATGATGGTCAAGTGTTAGGTGAAATCTGGGGATATGAAACGCAGGGTATAGCACATAGTCATGAAGAGATGACCAGTTGGTTAACCCATAATAAACCAACCTGGGGTGCCAATTGGGGTGAAGGAGATATCATGTATAAAGATCTAAATGGGGACAACGAAGTGAATTCAGGAGCCAATACGCTTGACAATCCTGGCGATCGACGTATTATCGGCAACAGTACCCCTCGCTATAACTTTGGTATTCATATCGGTCTAAATTGGAAAGGATTTGATTTTTTCACCTTTATCCAAGGAGTTGCTAAAAGAGATGTTTGGCTTAGCGATCCCAATTTTTGGGGAGTAGGAAGCGGACAATGGCAATCCACAGGTTTAGAAGGCCATCTGGATTATTACAGACCCGAAAACACGACCTCTGTTTTTGGAGCAAATACACAAGCCTATTACCCGAAAATATACCTGGGCAACAGCATGAACCAGCAGGTACAGACCCAATATCTTCAAAGTGGCGCATACGCTAGGCTTAAAAATGTACAATTAGGCTATACCTTGCCCGCGGCAGTATTGAATAAAGTCAAAATTCAGCGTATGCGCATTTATGTCAGTGGCGAGAACCTGCTTACATGGAGCAAAATCTCTAAAATATACGACCCTGAAGCGACCAATGGCCCTTATGGAAATGGAAAGACTTATCCATTGTCTTCGACGATTTCTTTTGGTACATCTCTTACATTTTAAATCGATACGATCATGAAAAAAATTATATATTTGAGCATAGTCCTTATCGGAACTCTTTCTTCATGTAACAAATTTTTAGACAGAGAACCTTTAGGTGATATATCTACCAAAATTTACCTCACTGCAGAGCAAGATCTTGCTTCTTATGCAGCAGGACAATATAGTGCACTGACCTCCCACGCACCAAGCTCTTACAGCTTGGGGACATTTGCATTGGATAACGGTACCGACAATCAGGCAGCATCCACTCCAGAACCACTTTTTGTTCCCGGTCAGACGCGTGTTGGTGATACAGGAGGAGATTGGAACTTTTCAGGAATCAGATCAGTCAATTATTTTATCAATACCGTCACCCCTCGGATAGAAAACGGACAAATTACAGGAAGCTTAACCCATATCAAACATTATTTGGGTGAGATGTACTTCTTTAGAGCCTATCTATATTTTAACAAACTCGTTGCATTAGGTGATTTCCCGATTATTACAGAAGAAGTTCCTGAAGATTATAACAAAATTAGAGAACTCAGCAGACGTAGGCCAAGGAATGAGGTCGCACGTTTTATTTTAGCTGATCTGGATAAAGCTTTTGAATTAATGCTCGATCGAGCACCTGCATCAAATCGATTAAATCGTTTCTGTGCGGCACTCTTTAAAAGTAGAGTAGCACTATTTGAAGGAACGTGGGAAAAATACCACAAAAACACCAATCGTGTTCCTGGAGGCCCGGGATGGCCAGGCGCTAACCAAGATTACCTAAAAGGGTTTTCGATTAATATCGAAGAGGAAATTAAATTCTTTTTGGACAATGCAAAAGCATCTGCAAAAATTGTCGCAGATCAATATACATTGGCAGCAGATTATCCGGCCATGTTTAATAGCAATTCACTAGAAGGAAATGCTGAAGTACTCCTCTCTCGTGTTTACAGCACAAGTGCTGATATTAATGTCTTTCATTATGTAGTTGGCTATATTCAACGAAATGGAGGAGGAAATGCTGGGTTTACAAAAAGCATGGTCCAATCCTTTTTAATGAAAAATGGGATTCCTATTTATGCTTCCAATTCAGGCTATGCTGGAGATGCCTCTTACGAAGCTGTATTTAAGGATCGAGACCCTCGAATAGGGTACAATATTTTAAAAACCGGTGATTTGTTAGCCAATGATCCATCATTTAACGAATGGAGTATCGATGGAAAAGGATATTATTACAGACCTCCAATTGTTATCGGTCAAAATGAAAATAGAAACCCTACTGGTTATTCACTAAAAAAAGGACTTACCCCCGATGCCGCGCAAGCCCCTACCAAAACCAGTACCATAGCCAGTGTCGTCTTCAGAGCAACAGAAGCGTACTTAAATTATGTCGAAGCTAATTATGAACTGGACGGTTCATTAGATGCCAATAGTACCAAGTATTGGCAAGCAGTTCGCAAAAGGAGTAACGTGGATGTTGACTATAATAAAACAATTGCCAATACCGATCTCTCAAAAGAGGAAGATTGGGCTAAATATTCGGCAGCTACCCTCATCTCTCCTACGCTTTACAATATTCGTCGCGAAAGACGAGTTGAGTTTACAGCAGAAGCGATGCGCTGGAATGATCTCAAAAGATGGCGGGCATTAGATGGAGTCAAACAATTTATGGTTGCAGGATTCAATCTTTGGGATGAAAATTATAAATTATATACCGAACCTAGCCACGGTATCGGCAAGGTTAATTTAATAGAATTTGGGAACAATGGTGCCAATGTATCCTCCAAAAATGATGGTCAATATTTACTTCCCTATCGGGTAAATAGTGGCAACATCGCTTTTAATGGTTACACGTGGAATCAAAATAAATATTTGAATCCCATTTCAACAACACATTTTAGATTAACCACAGAAACTCCAGGATCAAGTGATTATCAGAGTTCTTCTATTTATCAAAATCCGGGCTGGAGCACACAGGCCAATTCATTGGCCGAAGGAGACTAATACCTACCTCATATACACAGGACCTTCCCCTTGACCGGGGAAGGCCTCTTTTATGACAAATTATTAAAAAACATGCTGTAACTTTTTACAGTTACAGCATATTCTATTTTACTCAAAGCCTCATCACTTATATAAAGACAGCTAAAGCTGTTCAACCTCTTGTATAGAAAGCCCTGTGGCTTTAGAAATTTTTTCAATCGAAATATCCATTTTTTTTAAATTAATGGCCGTCTCAATAGCTTTATTTCGCTCACCTTCAATCTTTCCTTCAATCTTTCCTTCAATCTTTCCTTCAATCACTCCTTGAGCATGACCAGATATTCGACCTGCCTTCAATGCTGAATTAAATACACTCTCAGCATCACGCTTATGTTTCAAACTTGCTTCGTATGACATGAGATCCTCCTCTGTTAATTTACCTATCTCTCCTATTTCAAAGATAAGGCCAAATATCCTTTTATCCAAAAAATACGGTAATTTATCCATGGTGCTCAAGTGTTTAAGTAGGTACAACCACTGTTCCATGACACTATTAAGTTCATTTGGTTTCTTTGTAAAAGACGGAAGGGACACCATTTTATAGCCCAGCTTGTCATAAAAAACTTCATGCGTATACTTATCGCATAATGCGACATCATAAAAGTAGCGACTTTCCGGCTCATGAACAGGTCGAGCAGATTTAATTCCATCCATTCTAAATTCTAATATACCAATGAAATAAACTTCAGGAAGAAAATAATCGTTGCCTTTTTTACCTCGTGACAATTGTTTATTAATTAATCGAGAAGTATAATACACCGCTCTATCTTTAAAGAACTCTTGAAATAACTGTTGCATTTCTACAATAAAGTACTCGCCATTACTCCCCTTACAAAGCAGATCAAAGACAACACGACGCATATCCTGATGATCTCCATCATGTTCCACCGCTTTATAACTCAAATCAGAAATTACTTTTTGCCCTTCGAATAAGCTGTTAAGAAATTCAATCAATAAAATTTTGTTTTCTTCTCTACCAAAATAAAACTTCCACCCGAAGTCTGTATTGGGGTCAACGTATTTCCCGAGATGTCGGTTTGACTTTGCCATAATTATTAAGTATTGGTTATAAGGCAAATATAAAGATAAAAACATTGAAATACTAATTTATTTAGTATTTTTATAAGAACTAATAGATGATCAAACTAAAAATTGATAGCAAACAGGGATCACTTCTTGATATTCAGGAGGACCATCTTTTAAAGTTTGGATCATATCATCAAAACAAGTAATCACATCTTGATAACAAGTGATCACATCTTGGAAAGAAGTAGTTAGATGTTTGTCCTACGTGCTGCATATCTTAAACCATCCACCAAGTCTTTTAAACAAGTGACCCTATCTTTAGAACATGTGATCACTTCTGCAAAACAAGGTACCACTTCGAGACCATTTACGACAACAACTTTTGAACAAGGGACTACTTCTTCCTAACAAGTAGTCCCTTGTTAGGAAGAACCAACGACTTGTTGACCGGCAGTGATCCCATCTTGGCAAGAAGGGCTTTGATCTTGCCAACATGCGGTCACATCTTGTGCGGCAATAGATTCAGTCAGCCTACAGCATTCACTTGATTCAAAGAAGTACCTCTAAATTTCAAAGAAGCAGCCACATCTTTCAAAGAAGGCGTCACTTCTTTGAAAGATGTGGCTACAGATTCACAAGAAGTGATCACAGATTGTGTGGACTTTGATCGTCCTCTACTGTTGCTTTCTTGCTATTCGAGCAAACTTTCCAAAAATATAGGGTCCCTTTCCTCTGGATCTGTTAAATAGAAAGATGACATCAGACTTTAAGTAATACGGGCGGCTTCCGATTGTGATGACCGGAAAAAGTAAGATTTTGTTGACCGATCGATAAAAAGTGGAAGATGTAATGCCCAGGGTCTGCATGACCCATTTTGTATCGACATGTTCGGGTACCTCATTGATCATGACACCGGGGATGTTTAGATATCTGACCGTGATATCAGTCAGCTGCTTCAACAGCGCATGTATATGGTCGGAATGCTTTTGTAAAGGAAAACGTTGAATAATTTCATTCAGCAAAACTTCAATAGGATAATGTTTAAGGTCTTCCTGCAGCTGCTCTTGTACATACTGAGCCATAATCTCCTGCATCTGTTCGATAAGCTTGATTTTGGACATAGCGACTGGGCATCATACAAGAACATAAACGATTAAGGCACTCCCTGGTGGGCGCACCGTGAAGATTGAACACTCCTATTTCAGTACGATTCAATCCGAAGACTTCACGAGCCTGGTATCCACTCGAAGAACTGTCCTAGAATTGAGTTTCATCACAATTTATTGGACATTTCCCACAAACTGAATTCCTTATAGATCCTTCGGTCACCGACCAGCACCTCCTTTGCCAAATACCGCATCTTAATTTTCTTGGTGAAAATATCAACGATATAATCCGTGTTGACCACAAAGGAGCGGTGACATCGAATAAAGCGGTCACGAGGTAAGCGCTCTACGACGTAGGACATGGGCTTTCCGACGACCAGTTTGTCATCTGCAAACCACAACTTACAATCCATACCATCCGCTTCCAAACATATAATTTCATCTATCCGTACCATTTTTTGGTGGTATTGATGACCGACCTTGACCAGGAAAATCTGCTCATCGCGTATCAGCATGGGATGCCTGATTTTCCAATGTTGCTTGGCTTTATCAATAGCCTCTATAAAACGTGAATATTCAACCGGTTTGGACATATAATCCGTCACATTATAATGATAGCTTTCGGCAGCATATTTATTGGTGCCCGAGCAGATGATTACCTGCATCCCTAGGCTGGATTTTCGGCTTGGCCGTTGCAGTTCTTTGATCTGCGCAATTAATTCTATACCCGAAAGATTGGCCATCATCATATCCACGATCAATAGATCGATGGTACCGGTCTTCACCTTTGTCAATCCCTTTTGTGGATCAACGGTTTCAAAAGCTTTTACCAGCCCATCGGTCTTGGCAATATAGGCACTTAAAAAATCAATAGCGGTTTGATCATCGTCGATTATTCCTACTCTAATTTTCTTCAGCATAATTTATCAAATTTATTTCGTGTAGTCAATCGTGATCGTCAGTAGATAACGATCTTCCTGTACCTGATTTACCACCTCAGCGGCACCGGCATAAAAATGCTTGACCATATCGCGCCACCTGTTCATACCCGTTCCACCCGTCATGCTGTCCCAATTTTGCGCTGGAGCGATTTTATTATACACTCGGATATCCATCCTGCTTCTGCTCAACTGGACCTCCAACAACGCCGAGCCATCATACAGAGCATATTTCTGGCAGTTTTGTAGAAGGGATACCAGCATAAATCGGGGTACCAGATGGCCTGC
This sequence comes from Sphingobacterium sp. MAE, assembly GCF_056711605.1. Classification (NCBI taxonomy): domain Bacteria; kingdom Pseudomonadati; phylum Bacteroidota; class Sphingobacteriia; order Sphingobacteriales; family Sphingobacteriaceae; genus Sphingobacterium; species Sphingobacterium sp. MAE. Next base: position 4,864,133 of record NZ_CM160044.1, read on the forward strand.
CAAGCGATCCGGGTACTGCAGCCTCACCTGCTTTCCGGGGTAGATCTGGTTAAGCCTTTCTACCGCTTCCATTTCCTGTTCCAGTGTCACAACATGATTCCTTTCATCCGACAAGCCGTCGAGAACATAGTGCAGCAATCGATCCACATGTTGCTTTTTCGTTTGAGAAACCGTGTTATTCCACGCATATAGCTGTTGCAGCAAATTGCGCAACAGGTGCGCAACCTCGTCACGGACCAGTGCACGCAGCTCCCCTTTAGAGGCATCGCGACGGTATATTGTCTTACGGATCTGCAGCTTTTTCACCAGGCACAACCGCTTTTCCATCCATATCCAAACATGCTGGAAGGACTCCAGCCAAACCAGGATAAAAGCGTACACACTATATTTAAAAAAGAAAACGGCCACACCCAGCGCCACCTGCACAAGAGAAATAGGGAGGTCAGGATTATAGATCGAACTCGTCCATGGTCTCGGCAGTAAAAACAATAGCGCCACGATCAGCAGCACATAAAGTATGTATAAGCCAAGTAGAGCACACAGAATCTGTACAACAGACCGAAAATATCCGTACTTGTCGACCATAAAGTACCTGACCGCTAGAAATATAACGCTATATCCGATGGCAATAAACAAAAATTGTAGAAAAGGGAGGTCAACAAAGCTATCCCAGTTGACCTGATAGAATACAGCGCTATAACCCGTTATCAGAACGAGTACAGCATACCAGGGAAAGCGATAGACGATACGTTTTTCGAGCATAACAAAAAGTTTAAAATAGGTTTACAGACAACAAGAAATTATCTTAACAAATCATTAATATACTTATTTTTTAGATCAATACAAATTTATACTGATCCGATGTCGATATTTTTCATCATCTATCGAAAACTTACGCCATCAGAATCGTTAAAAGTTTTATCGTTCTTTTGAATTAAAACTATTAATCAGCCAGCCCTATCAGGAATACCTTTAGGTGGGTTGATCTGGATCAGGATACATGCTATTTTTTCATGATTTTTCATTAATAATTAGTAATACCATCGATTATCTGGCGCCGATAATCGTTTATTTAGGACCCTTGCATTTACCCTAAATTCAACATACGATCGCAGTTGATGAAAATAATTTCCCAAAACACATCGCATCTCGATATACAAGCTTTAAAAAGCCTTTAAATATTTAACCTCCTAAAAACCCTAGGTTCGCATTATAAAAACACCTATTCAGAAATATTTTTATTTATTCCGCGTGCAATTATTATTATACACTAATTTTTCTTTTAATAATCGAGTGACAAGTGAAGAAATGAACAAGTGACGAAAAAATGTGGAAAACGTATTCCACAAAAGAACAAACACTCCATTTTTCCACATGGAGCTTATGAATACACATCAATTGTTCATAACTGGACAAAAAACAGAATTTTAAATTTATGCCAATATACATCCGGATGAGTTGCAGTAGAGTTATCCACACAAATAAACAAGTTATCCACAAAATATTAACATTTTCCTATAGCCGTAACCTCCAACTCACAAATCCACAACATTTATTCACAATCGGTGGATAACTAACCATCTAACGCTCTAACCCACTAACAACGAAATCAATGAAAAACCCTAACAACTTACATCAGCAGGCTGTAGGGCAGCTGCTCATGTATTGGAGTTAATATGCCAAAATAAAAAGATGCCATTTCAATTGGCTTTTAGACCATAGCACCTATCACCAAGTTTCGACTCGAATAGTTTTATATAAAGAAGGAAGCCGAGAAAAAATATTTAAATCGTGTGTGCGGGATTGATTAGCACATTCATGAAGATGAAGCGGCTAAAAAAGATAAAATCATTTCCTCACTCTCCCCGGCATGGTTCTGACGACCACGGAGCATGGCTTAAACCTTAACTTGGTTACGTTTCCGAAAGAAAAGAGGGTTGACCAAGCAGAACAGAATAAAGGTAAGAAAGAGCTTGTAGAAACCATAATATCAACATGATGAATTGCTTTCAAGCCGTATCATGACCGTATAAAAAAAATTCTAGGGAGTTGGTGATCGTCCAGTAATTGACTTATGACCCAACCCAGCTCATGGAGATGAAAGTGAGTGATAAGGGTTGAAATGGTACCAATGAAAGTAAAAAGCAGATGAAGCTATAGCAAAAAAGCCCGCACTTCATTGACCCGAACGAGAAATTTCACAACAAGTGAAGTAGTAAGAGCTGAAAAAACTAGGCGTAAAAAATCCCAGAGAGTACGCGAAGCTGAACGAAGAATAACCCTTATGCACAAAAAAATAAGGGATCAAAATCAAAGGAGTTTACATGCAGTAAACCAGCAAACGCTACATAGGCATTCTGACCACGATAATGGCCATAATGAAATAATAACAAAAAAGACGGCAATAAATCATTATTTTTGATATCAACGTTACTTAAAATGACTTGTACAATGAACCTACAGATTCTTTTCAATTTGCGCATTGGATTATGGAAAAAAATCAACTGTACCTAAAGATCTATTTTACTGAACGGGAGTGGGCAGCGATTCCATGTGCATCTGCGTTGTTTCGATCTGAACGTATAAACATATTCGAGGTTTAGACGTAGAGATAAAAACTAAATCGAAATACAGGTATCAATGGCACGATTTTTTGTCATAATCATATTTCACATATAATCAGCTTAAAAATTAAAAACTATGAGTAAGAAAAAAGACAATTCGAAATGGTTGAACGTCGCCATTTCTTGGGGAGCAAGTATCGTGATCATCGGCGTACTTTTTAAGATCCTGCATATTGGAGGATCTTATGCCAACTATATGATCGGAATCGGATTGGGAGTTGAAGCTATCTTATTTTTTCTAATGGGTTTCAATCCACCTGCACCAGAACCAGACTGGAGCCGCGTCTATCCCGAATTGGATGAAAATTATACGGGAGAACTTCCAGTACGTGGAACCCCAGTTGTCCATAGCCCTACCGGTCCATCAGCAACTGTCGCTTTGGATAAAATGTTTGCAGATGCAAATATTGACGAGACCAGTATCGGCAATTTAGGAAGAGGATTACGTGATTTCAGTGAGAAGATGTCGGCGATCAATAAAATTTCTGATGTTTCCCTAGCAACGGAAGATTTTACTCAAAAACTGAAATTAGCAACATCCAAATTTGATAGCATGAGTCTCGCTTTTGAGCAGGCATCGGCCAATTTGGTACAGATGTCCCATTCTTCTGCAGATACGACCAGTTACCACGAGCAAGTGAGTAAGTTGACCACCAATTTGCAGCAGTTAAACGGGATGTACGAGCGCGAACTTCAAGATTCTGCTTCGCACTTAAAATCGATGAACCAATTTTACGAGAATTTAAATTATACCATGCAAAACTTCAATGAATCGTTAGATGATTCCAAGGCATTCAAAGAAGAAGTGGGCAAGTTGGCCAAAAACCTAAACGCTTTAAATGCCATCTATGGCAATATGTTAAGTGCTATGAACCAGCCACGAGTTTAATCATCCATGTATCATATAAATCACTAAAAATGGCATTAGGAAGAGAAACTCCAAGACAGAGAATGATCAGCATTCTTTATCTGGTACTACTTGCATTACTTGCATTGAATGTACCCGATACCATCTTGGATGCATTTAAGAACATCAACAATAGTCTCGAAACATCACGCTCAAATGTCAACACGGCTGTACAGCAATTGTTTGCGGCATTTGAAAGTACCAAATTGAAAGAGGAGCCTGCCCGTGCAAAACCCATCTACGATAAAGCTAAAAAAGCACAATCCATTATCGGTGAACTGAATACCTATATCAATGCATTAAAAGAAGACTTCACCAAACAAGGTGGCGGCATCGATCCAGAAAAAGGAGATCTTGTCAAAAGAGAAAACGAAGATATATCGCCCAATCTCATGATCAATGAGAAAAAGGGAACCGTGCTTAAGGATAAAATTAATGAGACCCGGGCAAAACTCCTGGCCTTATTAAGTCCTGAAGAACAAAAAAGTGTTTCTTTTTCATTAGAGGCAAAAGACCCAGAAAAATCTGTCAATGGCAAGAAAACTTGGGAAGAGATTAATTTCGGAAGCGGCACACCCCTGACCGCAGCCATGACGATCTTAACCAAAATCCAGACGGATGCCCAAAATGCGGAATCGGATGTGGTGAAATTAATCTTGGGCAAAATGGATCAGGCGGTTGTTAACTTAGACAAATTTGCAGCTGTTGCAGTAGCGCCTACATCGTACTTGGTACAAGGACAACCTTATCAAGCTGAAGTATTTCTGACCGCTTCAGATTCCAAATCCCAGCCTGCCATCAGTGTGAATGGTTCGCCATTACAGATTGTCGATGGAAAGGGAGTTTACCATGTATCGACGAGCAAAGAAGGGATTTTCTCTTGGACAGGTGTGATTCAAGTGAAACAAACAGACGGTTCGATGAAAGAGTACCGCACGGCGACACAGACCTATCAGGTCGCACGTCCATCCGCAGTGGTATCTCCCGACAAGATGAATGTCTTGTATATCGGTGTTGATAATCCGTTATCTGTTTCAGCAGCTGGTACGCCGACAGATAAAGTAAAAGTGAGTATGACCGGTGGAAGCCTATCTGGATCGGGCGGTAAATACATTGCGCGCGTATCATCGCCAGGTACCGCACGGATATCAATTGCTGCTGAAGTAGCACCTGGTAAGATGCAGACTTTGAGCACGACAGAATTCCGTGTCAAACGTATCCCAGATCCCATTGCAAAATTTGCAGGCAAAACCGGTGGTTCCATGGCTACCGTAGCCCTAAAAGCACAGAATGCCATCTTTGCAAAATTGGATAATTTTGATTTTGACGCTAACTTTAAAGTTACTAAATTTACGATGATTATCGCAAAGCCTCGTGCTGATGCGATTGTATTGTCTACTTCAGGCAATCAATTGAGCTCCAGCATGGCATCTGCCTTAAACGGTATCACACCGGGCACCCGTGTTATCTTTGATAATATCGTCGCTGTAGGTCCCGATGGTACATCAAGACAGTTAAATGCAGTAGCATTAACAGCAAACTAATCTTAATTTAATCTTCTATAGAAAAGGCCTGATCAATTGATTAGGCCTTTTTTAAACGCTGAAGCTCATAGTTTCCTTCCATCAATTCCCAGCTTTCTCCCCACGAATATACATCCTGCTGAAGGTAACTTTCTGTCTTCTTATCTTATAATCATCCATAAAAACCTAAACCTGCCATAAAAAACTAACTATCAAATAGATATCCGAGATAAATTAAAAACAATTTATGTCATACATAATTTGTTTTTAGCAAGGTAATTATATATCTTGTACCATTAGTCTACCAAATTTTATGAAAAATACTCCAAATGGGGATGCCGAGCTATTAGCTCAGTTAAGGGAGAGCAAACATTCGGCACTTACAGAAATTTATAATAAGTACTGGAAATATCTATATCAATCTAGTTTTCGGATACTCCAAGATCATGAAAAATGCAATGATGTCATACAAGAGGTATTTGTTAATCTTTGGGAAATCCGTTCAAAACTTTTCATAAAACTATCTTTAAAATCATACCTCTATGCAGCTGTTAAATATGAAGTACTGCGGCAGCTTAGAAAACAGGTTATTAATGATGATATATTGGATTTTATTGACACGTTGGAAGATAATTCCAATGAGGAACTCATGGAATATAAAGAATTGCAACAGCAAATAGACCAGATCATAGAAGAGCTACCCTCACGTTGCCAAGAAGTATTTAAATTGAGCCGCTTGGAGCATCTCACTCATAAAGAAATTGCAGAAAAATTGGCTATAAGTACTAAAACTGTCGAATATCACATTGCCAATGCATTAGTTTACTTGCGTAGTCAATTGGGAAAAACACTCAGTATAGAGCTATTTATACTTTTTTTAATCAATCGATAAAAAAAATAAATAATTGACTAGGGATAGCCATCCCTTATTTACTCTTATATATAAATAACCTTAAATTTTGAGAAAACAAGAATTTCTAACCTTATTAGATAAATACCTCAATGGCGAAACATCTATTGAAGAGGAGGAACTATTATCCAAATTTCATGCGACATATCGCCATCATGAACATTTGGATGATTCTTTTTTTACGGAGGATCTTAGGCTTGAAATCTTATCAAAGATAGAAAATCGTATCGGAACTCATCAAGTAAAGATTTACAACTGGAGGCACTGGGCGGCCATAGCAGCAGCTGTATTGATCACACTGTCGGGTATCACGTATTATTATCAAAGATGGAATGAAACAACGTACCAGCAAATCGCGAATAATGCTGAAAATGTATTGCCTGGTAAAAATAAGGCGATATTAAGATTGGCAAATGGAAAAGTTATCTCCTTGGATGAGGCTGACATCCATGCACACACCATATTAAGAGAACAAGGTTTGACGATCCAAAGAAATAAGAGTGGACAGCTTGTCTATATCATTGGAAATGAACAGAACACAAATGCTATGGGCAATAATACGATTGAGACACCTCGAGGTGGGCAATATCAAGTTATACTTCCTGACGGCACACATGTTTGGTTAAATTCGGAATCCTCTTTAACCTATAATGTCGACTTTAAAAAACAAAGAAAAGTTCACTTGAAAGGAGAGGGTTATTTTGAAGTCGCAAAGAAAACTGTCCCTTTCATCGTACAGAACGAAATGCAAGAAATACGCGTATTAGGAACTCATTTTAATGTCAATTCCTATCAAGATGAAGCCTATTCACAAACCACGCTCCTAGAAGGTCAGGTCGAAATAAGCGCTCTAAATAATAAAAACCAAACCATATTGATGAAGCCAAACTTTAGTGTAACGACCAATAATACCTCTGGTGTTTCTAAAAAAAGTGAAGCTGATATAGCAGCAATAATGGCTTGGAAAAATGGTGATTTTCATTTTGAAGATCAAAAATTGTCTACCATATTACGTGCTATATCGCGCTGGTATAATGTACAAGTAGATTACAACTCACTTCCCAATACGCACTATACCCTGCAGATATCAAAGCATGTAAGACTTTCAGATGTACTAAAAATGTTGGAAAAAACTGGACCTGTTACATTTCAGTATAATGAGCAGATGATCCATGCTGTAAAACAATAACCGATTCAACCAATTAATAAAAAGCTTATGATAAAAAACAACTAAACAACAATCTAAAAAAGAAATCCAGCCGCACGGCCATGCAGCTGGACCCTATCAAAAAGGGTAATGAAACAAACTTAAAATACTACTAATCACTAACCTAATGAACAAATGTATGAATATTCTGATGCATTGTAGGGAATTGTTATTCATTTTTTTGAATCGGATCTCTACAATATTATGTCATGGTTTTTTCCTGAAAATGAAAATAACAACTTTATTAATTATCGCAGGTTTACAAGTCTCTGCTAATGTCTTCTCTCAAGAGATTAGCATAAATGTAAAAAATGCACGCTTAAAAGAAATATTATCCAGTATCCGTAAACAAACCGGGTATAACTTGGTATACAATACCGAATTAATTAATCATGCTAAACTGATTTCTATCGACTTCAACAAGCTTTCGTTGCAACAGGCGATGACTTTATTATTTGCAAATCAACCCTTTGATTACGAATTGAATGGAAAAACACTCTTAATCACGCCAAAGGACGAAAATACAAAGACAACGCCAACTGTATCTATTCAACAGCAAACCATTGCTTCAGGTCGTATCACAGATGCAAACAACAAACCTTTAGCCGGTGTGACTGTCAAAGAGAAAGGAACAAGCAACGCGACCACAACCAGTGAAAATGGGACCTTTAAATTATCTGTTAAAGACGCTAGATCAATACTCGTTTTTAGCTATGTAGGTCATACTACTTCAGAAAAGCCAGCGGGTTCTCAGATGAATTTCATCATGGAAGAAAACTCTTCAGCCATGGATGAAGTCGTGGTTGTCGGCTATGGAACACAGAAAAAAATAAATTTAACCGGTTCCGTCTCTACAGTAAGCGCAAAGCAACTCGAATCCAGACCCGTTCAAAACTTAGGACAAGCACTACAGGGAATGGTTCCTGGATTAAATTTACAGACTGCAGGACTTGGAGGCGAACTCAATCAAACCATGAGTGTCAATATCCGTGGAGCAGGTACAATCGGTGTGGGTTCCTCTTCATCTGTATTGGTATTGATCGATGGTATGGAAGGTGATATGAATGCGCTAAATCCGCAGGATATCGAAAATATCTCGGTTCTAAAAGATGCAGCTTCAGCCGCGATATATGGATCTAGAGCTCCTTTCGGTGTTATTTTAATTACAACAAAGGCAGGGAAAATCGGAAAACCAGTGGTCAATTACAACAATAATATCAGGTTAAGTGCTCCAAGAGGTTTACCAACGATGCTGGATTCTAAAACATTTGCTTACTATTACAATGAAGTCGCGGCTAATGATGGCGAAGCAGCCAAATTTTCACAAACTGTCCTTGATAAAATCATGGCCTATCAAAATGGCGAAATCAGTACAGTCTCCACAGCAGGGGCTGATGGAAAATGGCAATACTATACGGGATCGAACGCCAATACCAACTGGTTTGAAGAATTTTACAAAAACTTCTCCACTTCACATGAACATACCATGAGTGTGAACGGTGGATCAGACCGTGTTAAATATTATTCTTCACTGAATTATATGGATCAGGATGGTTTAAATAAATATGCTAACGATAATTTCAAACGTTTTTCATTTGCTACAAAATTAGATATCAAAATTTCCGATAAACTAGATCTATTGACAAATACCCGTTTTGTAAGAGAAGATTTTGATAAAGCAACGCATATGAATGATCTTTATTATCACAATATTGCCAGACGCTGGCCAACAGTTCCTGTACGCGATGATAATGGATTCTTTTCAGAACCTTCAGAAATAAATCAATTATTGGACGGAGGACGCACCAATTACCAAAAAGACTTTTTATATCAGCAGATCCAGTTAAAATATCAACCGATCAAAGGCTGGAATATCACCGGTAATGTCAATTACAGAATCACCAATAGAAATGATCACAGCGAAATCCTAAAAGCTTATGCTTATGCTGTAAACAAAGAACCTTTCCTTGTACCAGTCGGTTACAACAGTGCTGGAGGAACCAGTGTAGGCGAAACTGCGCAAAAAGATGAATACTTCAGTACCAATCTATTTTCGGACTATAGTTTTAATATTGCCGAAGACCACCAGTTTACCGTTCTAGCAGGATTCAATTCAGAATTGAATAAGTACAGAACACTAGGCGGAACGATGAGCGGATTGATCACAGACGATATCCCTACTTTAAATACCGCAACATTAGACCCGAAAACCAATGGTGGTTATCAACATTGGGCTATCGCAGGATTTTTTAGCCGGGTCAACTATAGCTATAAAGACCGATACCTATTGGAATTAAATGCCCGCTATGACGGTTCATCCCGATTTCCAACCGACCTAAGATGGAATCTCTTCCCTTCATTTTCTGCAGGCTGGAATATTTCCAACGAAGCCTTTTGGCCTTTAAAATCTGAAATATCGTTATTCAAACTTAGAGGATCTTACGGAGAGCTGGGTAATCAGGGAACAGACAACTGGTATCCTTTCTATTCCATCATGCCGGTTACAGCTGGACAAGGAAGCTGGTTACTCAATGGTGTGAAACCAAATTCTGCAAGTGCTCCAAATTTAATTTCCTCTTCTTTAACCTGGGAACGTGTGTCGAGCTGGAATCTGGGACTGGATGTCGCTGCCCTCAACAATCGTTTAGGACTGGCATTTGATATCTATAAAAGAAATACTTATGACATGATTGGTCCAGCACCCGATCTACCTGCGATTCTGGGAACAGCGGTACCTCGCATCAATAATTCAGAAATGTATTCCAAAGGATTTGAAGTAGAACTTTCCTGGAAAGACGATATCGGAGATTTCAACTATGGCGTCCGTGCTGTGTTATCAGACGATCAACAGACGGTAACCAAATACCCTAATCCAAACGGCAATTTAAATCAATGGTATGATGGCCGCAAGAATGGTGAAATCTGGGGGTATACGACCATCGGCTTAGCTAAGACTCAAGAAGAGATGGATGCTCACATAGCGCAAACAAAGCAATCTTTTGCGACCAAGTGGCAGGCAGGTGATGTGATGTACTTGGATAAAAATGGAGATGGACAGGTCAACAACGGAGCAAATACCTTGACCAATCCAGGTGATCTGAGTATTATCGGCAATAGCCTGCCCCGCTTTAGATACAGTTTAGATCTTACTGCAGCTTATAAAGGATTTGACGTTCGAGTATTTCTTCAGGGAATTGGGAAACGGGACCACGTGCCTAATGGACCATATTTCTGGGGTGCCAATGGCGGTATGTGGCAATCGGCAGGTTTCCAGGAAAATATGGATTTCTTCAGAGACGAAAGTTCAGTGATGGTACAAAATGATGTATTAGGTGTCAATACAGATGCATACCTACCAAGACCGTACTTCAACACACAAAAAAATCAGCAGACCCAGACACGCTACATACAGAATGCCGCTTATCTACGGTTAAAAAATGCACAGATCGGTTATACCTTCCATCCAGCATTACTATCAAAGATCGGACTGTCAAAAATCCGTGTATATGCTTCCGGAGAGAATCTATTGACGTTTACAAAAATGGCAAAAGTATTTGACCCGGAGACGGTTGGTTTAGGAGGCTGGAACGATGGTAAATCCTACCCGTTCTCAACCATCTATTCTTTTGGATTAAATGTGAATTTTTAATGATTTGAATGATGAAAAAAAGCTATATAAATAATATAAAACAACTCTGCACAGCTGTACTCGCCTTCAGCACATTGCTATCCTGTAATAAATATTTGGATAGAGCACCTTTGTCCAATGTAACACCGTCCGAGTATTTAAATACCGAAGCTGATCTCGCTGCATATACCATAACCCGTTACAATTTCCCGACACATGCAGGTTGGGGGTTGGGTACATTTGCGAATGATAACGGGACAGACAATCAAGTAACCTCAGGTTATGCTACACGATGGGTACCTGGCGAATGGCGGGTAGGTGCCACAGGGGGAGACTGGGATTTTACGAATATCCGTCAGGTCAATTATTTCATCGAATCGGTAGTACCCAAATGGAAAAGTAACAGCATCACCGGCAATAAACTCAATATTGAGCATTATATCGGTGAAGCCTATTTCTTACGGGCTTACGAATACTTCAACAAAGTACAGGCATTGGGAGATTTTCCTATCTTAAAAAATACCTTAAAAGATAATCTAGAGGAATTAACCGCCATCTCTGTGCGCAAACCCCGAAATGAAGTCGCTCGTTTTATTATTTCGGACCTCGACTCCGCTATTTCATTATTAGGTATCTCATCATCTGCCGGTAAAACAAGAATTACTAAAAATGCAGCTTTATTATTAAAGTCTAGGGTTGCACTGCATGAAGCGACCTGGCTGAAATACCATAAAGGAACTGCTCAAGTACCGGGTGGCCCCGGATGGCCCGGAGCAAAATCAAATCCTAATTTCGCCATGAATATCGATCAAGAAATCGATTACTTCTTGACACAGGCTATGGAGTCTGCGCAGTTGGTAGCAGATGGAGTGACTTTAGTCAACAATACCAAAGATAATGGATTTAACTCATCAAACAATCCTTATTTCAAGATGTTTGGTGATTTTGACCTAAATGCCTATAGTGAAGTGCTTCTTTGGAGGCAATATAGTCTCCCCTTAAATGTAACGCACGCTGTAAACCACTATATGAATAGAAATGCAGGCAATTCGGGTTACTCCAAAGGACTGGTGGAAAACTTCACCATGGCCAATGGCCTACCGATTTATGCGGCCAACTCAGGCTATCAAGGAGATGATCTTATCGCTAGTGTAAAAGCTGGTCGTGACAATCGTTTGCAGATCTTTATGAAAGCCCCGGGAGAGTTAAGCTATACCGATCGAAAGAATACCAATGGACAAGATATCCTAGAGGGAAACCCAGATATTTTAGGTATTGCTGAAACCAGATATGTAACAGGATATGCCCTTAAGAAAGGGTTCAGTTACCTGATCGCACAATCTGAAGGTGCAACCAGTACCACCGGTTCTATTGTATTCCGAGCCGTTGAAGCTTACTTAAATTATATCGAAGCCAGCTACCTTAAAAATGGTTCGGTCAACGCTAAGGCGCAGGCATACTGGACGCAAATCAGGGAGCGTGCTGGAGTCAATCCCGATTATATGAATACGGTGAATAACACCGATATGAATATGGAAGCAAAAGGTGATTTTGGGGCGTACTCTGCGGGACAATTATTATCGGATAAAGTTTTGTATAATATCCGACGAGAAAGACGTTTGGAATTAGTGGCAGAGGGCATGCGGTTTGCCGATCTAAAACGCTGGAGAGCATTGGACCAACTGGCGGCTAAACCTTATATTGTTGAAGGCATGAAAATATGGGGACCTATGCAAGACTGGTACAAAGATGAAAAAGGAGTTTCAACATTGATACCGCCTAATACTCCCGGAAAAACGGGTAATGTTTCCTTAAAGTCAGAAAGCAATTATCTTAGACCTTACCGCATCAACTTAGCGGCAACCAATTTAGTCCTCGACGGGTATAAATGGATCAGTGCACATTATTTAAATCCAATTGCTATGAGCCACTTTACCATAACTTCACCAGACGGTTCACCGGAATCGTCAAGTATATACCAAAATCCGGGATGGCCATTAATGGCCAATCAAGGTGCAAAATAATTAAGCTAATCCCAAAAATTAAATCACCATATTGCATTTCTGCAGTATGGTGATTGTAGTATCAACAAAAATGAAAAACATCAAAATACCGATTTTATGCGGGCTTATTTGTCTTGCATCAATCACACTTGCACAGCAGAATTATGTGGAATTAAAACCTGAGGACACAAAAGAAGACATCATCAGAAAAGCGGCACATGTAAGACCTACCAAACGTCAACTTAAATGGCAAGAGCTTGAAGTAACCGGATTTATACATTATGGGATCAATACTTTTACCGGTAAAGAATGGGGAGATGGCAAAGAAGATCCTAAATTATTTAACCCTAAAAAACAAGATGCCGAACAATGGGTAAAAATTGCTAAAAAAGCAGGGATAAAACTATTGATCTTAACAGCAAAACATCATGATGGCTTCTGTTTATGGCCAACAGCCACAACTGAACATTCCATTAAAAACTCACCCTATTTAAATGGTCAAGGCGATGTTATGAAAGAATTATCCGATGCCTGTCGTAAACATGGTGTAAAATTTGGTGTTTACTTATCTCCCTGGGATCAACACGAAGCCGTTTACGGAACAGAAGCTTATAATGATTTTTTTGTCAAACAACTGACAGAATTATTGACACAATATGGCCAAGTAGATGAAGTATGGTTTGACGGTGCAAACGGAGAAGGTCCAAATGGCAAAAAACAAGAGTACGATTTTGAAAGGTATTATAAGACCATAAGAGCCATTCAACCCGAAGCCGTCATCGCCGTGATGGGACCAGATGTCAGGTGGGTAGGTACAGAGACAGGTTATGGAAGAGATACAGAGTGGTCTGTCGTACCAACTGCTGCGCTCAGACAGGATGCCGTAGCAGGTGAATCGCAGCAGGACATGACTATAAAACCTAAAGGTGACATGAGAAATAGCGATTTAGGATCAAGAAGTCAGATCGAAAAAGCAGAAGCATTAGTTTGGTATCCTGCCGAAACAGATGTTTCCATCAGACCGGGCTGGTTTTTCCATGAAAATCAAAATGACCAAGTAAAGAGCCCCGAAAAGCTCTTGGATATATATTTTAACTCTGTCGGCAAGAATGGTGTATTATTACTGAATATCCCTCCATCACAAGATGGTCTCATTCACGAAAAGGATGAACAGGCGCTTATTGGGTGGAAAAATTTAAGAGATCAAATTTTTGCTAATAATTTGTTGAAAACAACTTCTGCGAAACTCATCAATCAGCATAAAGAAATCATAACAAAAAAGGAGAAAACAGGTCAATATTGGACAACAAAAGGAGTCGATACTGCAACCTTTGTCTTTGACATTGGAAAAGAGCAAGAATTTAATCTGCTCGATATTTCAGAGTTTATCAAATATGGACAGCGTGTAGAGAAATTTGAGCTGGAGGTGCTACAAAATAATGCTTGGACTAAAGTTGCATCTGGAACAACAATAGGCTCAAGAAGAATTTTACAATTTAACACCATCAAAGGAAAACATGTTCGCCTAAAAATACTTGAAAGCAGATTAAATCCCATGATACAAAATATTGGTCTCTACCATTATATCCAATAATTATTAATAGACAAGAGCGTATCCTTTTTTAATGTGATTGTAATCGACATCCAAAATTGACCAAAACAAAATTCAAAATCAACGATATTTTTAACCGCATTTGATACTTATACTATTTATGACTATATTTAAGTATGCATAGGATTCTATTCATAATGGGGCTTATAAAAGAAAACCTGTAACTTGATGTTACGGGTTTTTCTTTTAATAAAAAGATTGGAATGATTTCTACTACAACCATCTTTACCTCTCTTTTCAAACGGAATATGAAACATTTTTAACGTTTTATCATCAACTTTTGAAAAACAAATATGTCAACGAGATCAATTTCCATAGCTTTAAAAATCATAAAACCTGCGGCTGCAGTCAACGCCATATCATAAAAAAAGTAACCCAAAATTATTTAATGTAGATGCATTCTCGATCTTCTTTAAAAAAACAAATAACAGCAATATCTCCTGATGAAGCACATTTGCCACCAGACCGTACCGTCATCGGTTACCTCAGCGAGCTGTAACAGAGCGCTATAGAACTGCTGACAGAAAGTTAAGTAAACAAATAGGCTATAATAACCTATATTATCTTGCGTTATGTAATACTTTTTAGTAAATTTGAATCTATCATCGGATTAGATCTTCTACATAAGAACGGTAATAGCGGTACATATTATTCAGTTTTTACTATTCTCAGAAAAAAGCTTTCCAATAAATAGATATGATATACCAATATCTTTTACTAACAAGATATTGTTCCACTCATTTGATTATTCATCTACCTATAATAATTATAAAAAGGACTTCAAAAATTTTGAAGTCTTTTTTTATGAAAATGAATGTAGATGATGACAGATCAAAGGAGCAGAATGTTAAAAAATCCTTGTTTTTGTAGATTGCCCTTTCCGAAGGAGCCTGAGGAAAAACCGCAAGAATTTACCCTATTGAAGCGCTGGGAAAAAGAAATATTCAAAAGTAGTAACGGAAAAATACAGGACTTCTCTGCCCTCGATGGTATGGGTACTGGTAACGATCATAGTCTATGATGAGTACTGTTTTAAAAGCCCGAAAATAATGGATTAGTTTCATTAACGGATACGGTAAGGATGGTATAAAACCTATAAAGCTATTCTGGCCAGAATGGCTTTATAGGTTTATCTATATGATCTATTTGATTTATTTTAGTTTTTCGATCTCGTCGATGGTAAGCCCGGTACCCTGAGCAATTTGTTCTAGTGGTAAACCCATCATTTTAAATTTCAAAGCTGTCTCCATGGCTTTTTTTTGCTCGCCTTGGGCAAGACCTTCTTTTAAACCCTTTTTTATACCCTCTTTTAAACCTTCTTTTAAACCTCGATCATGACCAAGACGCTGAGCAGTAGCATAGGTATTCTCTGCATCACGCTTATGTTTTAAACTTGCTTCGTATGCCATCTTATCCTCCGGTGTTAATTTTGCGACTTCGCCTATGTCAAAGATAAGACCAAATACCCGCTTATCCAAAAAATCCGGTATTTTATCAAGTTTACTCATGTTTTTCAATAGATATAGCCACATATCCATATCCGTCTTGATATCAGTCTCATCCTTATTAAAATTTGGTAATACCAATAGCTTATAACCAAGCTTTTCATAAAAAACACGATTACTCTGCTTATCGCAGAGGGCAACATCGTAAAAATACTTTCCGGGTTCTGTTTCTCCTAATTCAAACTCTAAAATACCGATAAAATAGACTTCGGGAAGTTCATATGTATTTCCCTTATAGCCCTTGGGAATAAGTTTATTGATCAGCCTGGATGTATAAAAAACGGTTCGGTCCTTAAAAAAATCTTGATAAAGCTGCTGCATCTCAATAATGAAATGCTCACCATCAATGCCGGTACAATACAGATCGAAAATAACCTTCCGTTCATTTTCAAGATCGCCATCCTGCTCCACAGGCCGATAATGAAGATCTTGAATAACTTTCTCTCCCTCAAAGAGCCCATTTAAAAACCCAATTAAAATCGGCTTATTTTCTTCCCTGCCAAAATAAAATTTAAAACTCCAGTCTCCACTAAAACCAACATACTTACCTAAGTTACTTTTTGTTTTTTTCATAATAATATGGTTTATTTAAATCATTAATTAGATAACCAAATATGATAAAAACTAAAAATATTAGCCGGTTATTAAACGTTTGTAGTCGACAGTAGTCGTTTGCTGTCGGCTACTGATCATCTTAATTCAACTGCAATGATGCTGGTCCAAATTCCTCAAAATAGATGACCGATTTTTGCACACCATTTTCTATTAGAAAATTATAATGTTTTTTAATGAAGGGAGCAGGTCCACAAATATAATATTCTGTCTCACTTTCAAGTATGCTATCTTTTAGCACTTCAAGATCAACCCAACCTTCGTATTTGTCATTTTGTTCCTCTTTCACTTGTTCATAAAAGATATGCTGATTGATATTGGAAATTACAGCAGTTATTTCATTAATCTTATCTTTAAAAGCATGTACTTCTTCATTTCTACAACCATGTACCCAAGTTATTGGCACATTGATGTTTTTATTTGAAGTTAAATCCTCAAACATAGATAACAAAGGCGTCTGTCCCACGCCACCACTGATAAAAACTTTTGGTGAATCGCTTGCTACATTTAACACAAATGTACCAGCAGGTGCTGAAAGGTCTACCATATCGCCTGGGTTAATATAGTCATGAAGACGGTTACTAATCATACCATCGGGATATGGGCTACCCGCTTCTCTTTTTACAGATATACGATAATATTCGCCATTAGGAGCACTTGAAATACTGTATTGGCGTGGTTGTAATAATTGTAATTCAGGAAGAAATAAACGCAAACTAATATATTGTCCTGGAAGATGATTTTCTACAGAACCGTTATCAGCAGGGTAAAGATAAAATGAAGTGATCTCTGCTGATTCTACTACTTTTTGTTTTACAACGAAAGGTCTCCAACCTGTCCAACCACCTTTTTGCTCGGTATGCTTTTTATACAGACCTTGTTCATGGCCGCTCATTAATAAGGCCAGTTGATGGTAAGCAATTGTCCAAGCATCTACCAATTCTGGGCTAGCAGCTTCGCCGAGAACTTCTTGAATAGATGCTATTAAATGATTACCTACAATCGTATAATGTTCTGGTCGGATATCAAGACTCGTGTGTTTATGACCAATATTGCCTACTACAGGTAGCAATACCGAAGGATCTTCAATATTTTCTGCATAAGCTAACACAGCCATTGCTAAAGCAGTTTGTTGCTTACTATTTTGTTGATTACCCATATTAAACATGTTTTTTAATTCGGGATTGTGCTGAAACATTCGGTTGTAAAAGTGTGTGGTCAATAATACACCATGCTCTCTCAATACAGGTACAGTAGCTTTTACCAATTGTTTTTGCTCGTTTGTCATGTTATAAAAAGTATTAATAAAAGATAAAAATGTCTTTTATTTGATTAAAAAAATTATTTATTCAGTGTTAATGTTCCATGGAGTAATTCGGTATTAAATGCCCCAATAGAGGTCATATGCAACATGTGCGTCATTTGGTTACGAATTTTTTTAAATTCATGGTGTAGCGGACAAGGGTTGCTTTCTGAGCAGTAACTTAAGCCCATACCACAGCCCGTAAATATATCATCACCTTCTAAAGCACTAATGATATCGGCTATGGGTCGATTTAGCCCTTTTGTATCCATGTAAAAGCCCCCATTAGGTCCTTTAGCTGATAATATGATATCCTGCCGACTTAATTTTTGCAATATTTTCCCCAAAAAATGCTCTGGTGAATTAATATTCTCGGCAATTTCTTTTATACCTACACGTTGTCCATCCTGAGATTTACTGGCGATATAAAATACGGCTCTCAAAGCATACTCACATGTTTTTGAAAAAAAACCCATATTAGATTATTGTCTTGGATTGATATAAATATTGTACCCATTTGGAAGAACAATAACCAAAATCAGCGCCAAAACTATGAATTACAGATTCCTTTATATGGTACATCGGAGACGAAATAGCAAACAAAATAAGTCCACGGCCCGGGTCCGACATTTCTTCAAAACGATAAATTTCATCAAGAACAAATTCATCAGGTAAAAGCTCCAATACTTTTATATCTTCCAAATTCTGAATGTCCATTTTCATGGAAACAAAGATAAGAACTAAATAATAAAAGACAAAATTATCTTTTATTACAAAAACACGTTTTACAAGTGTTACTGCAACAAAATAGTCAACTAATCCCATAAAGGAATATCATGTTCAAACTTTTTGACATTTAAAAATTTACAGAAAACAGTTAACCTTTTAAAACCCCTGCATTCACCCTATAAAAACACCTATTCAGAAATATTTTCATCAATTCAACCGGCAATTATTATTATAGACTAATTTTTCTTTTAATAAGCGAGTGATGGAGTGACGAGTGACGAAGTGACGGAGTGACGGAGTGACAAGTGACGGAGTGACGGAGTGACAAGTGACAAGTGACGAGTGACGGAGTGGTCTAACCATCTAACTCTCTAACCATCTAACCCAATAACTCTCTAACCATCTAACTCTCTAACCATCTAACAACAAAATCAATGAAAAAACATACCGTCTTACATCAGCAGGCTGTAGAGCAGCTGCTCACGTATTGGAGTCAATATGCCAAAATAAAAAGATCCCATTTCAATTGGCTTTTAGACCATAGCACCTATCACCAAGTTTCGACTCGGGGAGTTTTATATCAAGAAGGAAGCCGAGAAAAAAATGTTTACATCGTGTGTGGTGGATTGATTGCCCGCATTTATGAAAATGACGCGTCTGAAACAGATAAAATCTTTTCCGTCGCTCTCCCCGGCATGGCTCTGACGACTACGGAGCATTTATATTCAGACCGTCCCAGTCAGGGACATATCGTTGGTATACGGCCAAGCCATATCCTCGCATTACCATATGAGACGGTACATAAATACAAGAAAAAAGACGCTAAAGTGGCGGTTTTGGTCGATGTACTCCACAGTAAAAAGAAAAAACAGCTCGTTCAGCTACGGCGGCTATCCCTCATCCAAAATCCATCAGAGCGTTATCTCCGGTTTTACCGTGATATGCCGATGCTCAGAGCCATCCTTTCGCAACGCGAAATGGCGATGCTTTTATCCATCTCTCGTAGTACGATCCAGCGCGCAAACCGGCGAATTCCGTAAAAAGCGTCATATATGCATCCATCAATATGGAAAACCGCGCAAAATATGTAGCAGTTGTGCATCCAGCAGACCACAATAAAATGCTTGACATTTGATATATAAACAGATGCGGTATTCAACTGCCTTTCAGAAGTTCTATAAAAAGAAGAATAGGACCCAGAAAGGGATAGCATCTCTCGGAATTGCGACATACCAGATATACAGATTCCCCTGCGGAATAATAGGACAAAAAAGAGCACATTGCCGAGACATGATCAAAACAACAGTTGAGCTTGCAGCTGTCTATTAAAAAAATAGCAATATGAGAACATTATTAAAAAGAGCCATCGGCGCAACAAGTGTGTGTGCCCTGGCAGCAGGAATGGTATTAGGAGCAAATGCCTTTACGAAAAACGATGGTGAGAAGGAAGTAGCGAAGGTTGACAAGACCGTAACAACGCAGCAATGGCATTTGAAGAATAATGAGCCTTTATCAAATGCTAAAAATGCAAGTGCATACGAGCTTGTTTCAAGTATGAACACACTTCCAGATTGCGACGGTATCCCTGAAGTACCCTGCACTATTGAATTTGATACGAGCAATCCATCCACACCAGATTTACAATCGTACCTCAATACGTTTCAAGATCCTTCGGATGTGACTGCGGCCGCTATCGAGACCAGAAGTGAGTAAAACATTATACTGAAAAGTTTCTACCAAACAAACCAGCCTATAGTAAATTAACTATGGGCTGGTTTATTTTGATACATTCAAACTAATTTTGTTTGATGCCTGTCAGTGCTACTATATTTTCTGGTATCGGTAAAAGCATATGACGAGAATCTGTTTTGAGCTCGTATACCTGACCATCTACTGATCTAGTCATGGTCGATATTTCTCCCAATGCAGCGAGCCGTTTGAGGTCCATCCATCTTAATCCCCTAAATGGTAACTCTTTTCGGCGTTCCAGTAAAATCATCGCTATTAATTTATGTTGATTCATTGCTTTCAAGTCCGATCTTGCTTGATCGATATTAAAATCTGACATGCGGTTTTTCCATAAATTGATGATGTGATCAATAGCTAAATCTAGAGTCCCGGCTCGAGCCAAACATTCAGCCATGTTTAAGTAGTTCTCATTGGTCGATATACCATTAAAAAAAGTAGCATTGCCTTCATAGCTTCCTTTAAAAGTATACTGCCCTGCGCTTATATAGGCATAGTATAACTTCAACCGTAAATCCTTCTGATCATAAAGATCGATTAATTCCCTTGCAACATTGGCTCTCTTTGCTGTCAACATGGCTGGATACACACCTCTCGATTCAAAAATAACCTCAACGTTGAATTGTTTAAATGAATTTGCGAGATTACTATTCATCGAATTGAAATTCATAAGCGATGCGTTATGATCGAGTGCGATTTCGATATATTGACGTGCCTTATCAAAAGCACCCATGGACAAGTATACCCTACCTAACAATGACGCTACCGCATATCGCGTCGGTCTTACAGGTGATATTGATGTTTCGGGCAGTACATCCAGAGCACGGATTAAATCATTTAAAATATACGTATAACACTCTTCTACAGAAGCGCGAACAGTTTTTTCATCACCATCCAAGTTGGATCTCAATGAGATTCCAAGTTCTGATTTTGCATTATTGGGATGATAAGCCGCTCCCCAGAGGATAACGGCCTGGAAATAATAGTGCGCTCTATGAAATAGAGCCTGTCCTAAGACATCGTTATAAAACATTTTTTCATTTTCCTTAGCATCTATTTTGCCTAAGGTTTCCAGTACTAAATTGCACAAGTAGATTTGGTCATAAGTAGTTTTCCAGTCATTAAATGCTCCTTCATAGATAAAGCTACGATCCCAACGATACATCGTCCTAAAGTTCTCAGCGAGACTGAGATAATTAGCATCTGTCAGAAAGTAATCATCACTCCAGACCTCTCCCGAACCCAAACCCTTTTCGATCAAAACCTTATTATCCATTAAAGCTTGACAATCATCCAATGTAGCTGGTACAACAAGATTTTTATTTGGCTTGACATCCAAAAACTGATCACAGCCTATGGTTAGTATTTGCAATACAATTATGATTATTAATTTTATTTTATATTTCATATCTTCATAGTTTAAAACGTCATATTTAAAGAAACACTATAATTTTTAGGACTAGCAAGAGCTCCATCCAATAAAGCAGTGTCGATTTTATATTTATTTGCACGCCACAATACACCCAAGTTCTGCGCATTAATACCCACATTGATATTATTAATACCTTTTATCAATCCTGATGGAAGTTGATACGAAAGATTGATGTATTGCAGTCGAATGATATCCCCTTTGATGACATTTATGGAAGAAGCACGATAAAAGGCATCTCTTGCGGCATTTAACGGATACTGAAAAGAAGGTACTGTAGCCCAAGATTCATCACCCGCCTGTTGCCACCGCTGACTATATTCTTCATGCCCTTGTCCATTATTGACCAAGCTATTGTAAGACAATGCATTTTTTTTATAATAAAAACCCAGATTAAAATGCATAAGTGCCGATAATTCAAACCCTTTATAGGAAATCTGATTTCTAAAATTTCCAAAAAAAGTCGGTAATGCAGGGCCGTGATAATCCAGATCATCGATCTTTGTACCCGTATTCGTGATTTGATTGTAATCTATCGAATTTTGATTTCCAAGTACACCAACTGGATTTCCTTGTTCGTCCAGTCCGCGCCACTGATACGCATACACGCCATATATCGGTTTTCCGACCAGTCCTGATATATTGGGAGACTCACTACCTACGTAGTTGTAACCATAGGTAGATCCTTGATAATAATGTGTTATCTTATCCCGATAATAAGAAAGATTCAGAAAACTGATCCATTTGACCGTTTTATCCACATTGACTGTCTTTAACTCGATATCCATTCCATTTCCTGTCATAGCCGCAACATTTTTAACCATCGAAGTGCCTACACCAGTCGTATAATCGACTTCAGCAAAACCGAATAAATCATATGCATCCTTTCTATAATATTCTACAGATAAACTTAGGCGATCGCTAAAAGCAGATAGATCCACACCAACATTCCACATTTTTATCTTTTCCCATCGTAAATTTGGGTTTGCAAAACTTTCGATCCTTGCATAGATATTTTGTGTATAGTTATTGACGGACAAATAGCTTATTATGGGCACCGCACTGCGCGTTTGATCAACATTTCCACTGATCCCATAAGTCGTTCTTAACTTGAGGTAATTCAGCCACATGTGATCGCTATGATCTCTTTTACGCAGTACATAACTTGTTCCTACTGATCCCAAAGGGTTAAATTTATCGTTTGTCTTTACACCAAAGAGATTAGAACCATCTTTTCTAGCGCTCATTGTTACACTCAGGCGGTTATTAAAGGTATAAGCTCCATTAAAGAAAAAAGATAAATAACGATTTTGCACTCCTCTCAGTCCAGCTTCATTGGGAATAAATTCCATTGCTCCCGTGATACTATTTTTTACTGGAGACAGGAAATTCACTTCCTTATATTTAAGTAGTTCTGGTTGATATCCGTAGCGCATATATTTGTTCCCGTAGCGCTCATTGTTGGTCATATCTGCACCGAGCAGCGCATGTACCTGATGTTTGCCAGCTGTCAGATTATAATTGAACTGCATACGTCCATTATGACCTGTAAAATCCTGATCCTCTGTATTCAGAATAGCACCATTAGGAATGTGCTGCTTGACGGTATTCCCATTTATTTCACTATATAGATTTATCAAATTGCGGGTGTAAAAAGAGGAAACCGAATTCAGCACAACATTTTCTTGAGGTTGTTTTGTGTATCGATATTCAATAGACGTTTGCAGTCCTTTCCAGATTCCTATATTTATTTTAGCATCCAGGAGCAATTGCTTTTGTGCTAACGTATTGGTCACATGCGTATAATCTGTGAGCGGTATATAAGTCCAATCTAAAAGTTTACCCGAATAAAGACCGTTAAGAAAAGACTGATCATAACTTTTTGAAATAGCCAGAGGACTTCCATCCCTATCGGTAAACGAAAAATAACTAGGCAAAGCCTTTCCGCCTGCCGTTATACTACCAAATGCAGGTCTTCCATTTGCCGTCGACAAATCAGTATACCGCACACCTGTTTCCAATGCGATGGCGTTAGTGAGCTGCCATTTATTACTGAAGTCAATATTCAGTCTTTTCATCGCAGCACCTGTATTCGAAAAACTGCGATCATATCCGATTGCACCTCTCGAAGCAAGTTTCTGCGTGCCCATAGCCAAAGTTATTTGATATTGCTGCAGCGTTCCTGCACTATAAAAATGACTTTTATAGGCATCCCGAACATCCTTATTACGGTAAAATTTATAATATTCTTCCAACGTTTCGCGGTCTATATCAGCGAGCTGTTCTTTTCTAAGCAATTCCACAAATGGTGTCACAGCAGTGGGCATATCCCGAAAGTTGCTCGCATAATGATCTTTTTCAAATAATAATTTTTCAAGATCAAGATTTTCTATCGCAGAGATCTGATGTACTTTCGACAGGTCAGGGCGATCAGTTATATTATACCGAGCGGAGGCTGTTATTTGCACAGGTCTATTGAACTGACTTTTCTTCGTTGTGATCACAATAACGCCATTACCTGCTTTAGCCCCCCATATGCTTGCTGCTGCAGCGTCCTTCAAAATAGTAATCGTTGCCACGCTTGCAGGATCTAGCGCCTGGAGATCACCCTCATAAGGAAAGTTGTCTAAGATAATCAAGGGTTGTTTTTCTCCCTGTATGGTACTCAGTCCACGAATAGAGATGGAGGGGCTATTGCTCCTTTGATCATTCGTCATGCTCCCCACTACATAAGGCAATCGGTCTACGACATTCATTCCAACTTGTTCATTCAATGTTTTTTGATCAACCAGCGTAAAGGATCCTGTAGCACGTTCCTTGGGAATCACCTGATATCCCGTACTGACCGTAACTTCTTCCAACTGCTTTAAAGTGCGAAACATGGTGACCTGCAAGGATGATGATGTGAAAGACGAGAAATGCATTGCTAATCGTGCATAGCCCATTTTAGAGAAAACCACAGAATCCTGTCTTTTGAAAGTCAAAACAGCCTCTCCTTCTTCATTAGAGACACCCAATACATCAGAACTCCCTACTTGCATCATATTTACATCCTTTATCGGAAGCCCATGGTCATCCCGAACCATAATCCTGATCGATTTTTGGGCATATAACTGCATTGAAAACAGTAGCATTACACCACTTAAGATATAGCTCGCTTTCATAGATGACCTCCTTTTTCTTTAAACAAATAGCTGTTGACCAACATATCTTTCTTCACCAACTGTAAATCGTAATTTTTGAGTCTTTTGTTGATTTGAGTTATCCCTACAGCATTTTTTAAAGCATACCGATGCAGTACTGTTGTAGTGGCGCGGTTAATAACATGGAGATCAAGATGTGCGTTATTATTGAGATATACGGTCAGGTGTCGGGGTGTTGATTTAACGTCAAATGCAAAGTCTGATTGATCCAGATGTGCATCTGCAGATTTATTCGTCTTTTTATTTCTATCTTGCAGTACATAAAAAGATCTTTTTTTCTTGGAAATGATGAGCTCATACGGAGAGGCCAAATTGAGTGCCTGGATCATATCGAGGTATTGATTTGAAGGTGCTGAATTCAAATTCCAATAATCAAAAGAATAAAAATATTTTTTTTTCCATTCGATGTCCCTTCCCGAATGAGGGGTTACCATCAGTTGTTCCATGTCTCGGACGTCAAATTGAAACTCATTTTTAAAATTGTCCGGGTCGATCTGATCAATCAGGTAGCTATACATTTTATAGATACTTGCATTGGTAAATAAATTGCCGACCAATTTGCCATCTACTACGCGGCGGCGATTACTCGATCCCATACCCTCTTTATAACCTTTACTGAGCAGCGAAAAATACTGCAAGTCCCCCCATTGTGGCAATCTATTATCCACTACATATAAGGGACCTGTTTTATCGTAATCGATTTTCATTTCAGTTTTTACATGTCCCATTTCCAGCGCCTTGGTGATATTTTCTGCCGATAGCGCATCAGAAGAAGTAAATGCCATTACCTTTCCATCTGCATCTATCCACACATAGTGTGGTATACGTGCATGAGGGAAAAATAGCTTTAAGTGCTTATCCTCAACGAGCACGGGGAGTTCAAATCCAGTCTGATATGTCAAGGGTTGATTTTCTAAAAATTTTTCGATTTTCTGCCGATCTTCAGTTCCCACCGAGATCGCGGTGATGTTGCTATTAGATTTTACAATATCATTTAATATGGGCATACCTTTTATACAGGGGCTGCACCATGTCGCCCAAAAATCGAGAATAATCAATTTTTTATTTCTGAAATCACCTAATTTGATACTTTTTTCTCCAGATCGAATATTCGTAGCTGACAAGGGCATATTCCATAATGCTTCAGGAATGGTATCACCAATTTTCAGTGGTCTGATCCCATCAACTTGCGCCCCGCTTTCCATGGCACCTCCCATCATCAGGATCACGAGCAACATCTTTCCAGCAAACAGAAAATCCTTTCCCCCAGGCTGCTTCTGGATCAATTTCCAAAAACTGGTGCTATATATATTTAATAATTTTATCATATTTTTAGACATAATGTGCCTATACCCTTTTCATGCCGAGGGTAGACCTGATCCTAAGGTCTTTTTTAGCCCTCGGTAGAAAGGGGATTTATAAACACTGAAACTTGACTATTTAATTGCTTTGCGCCAGTATAGGATAGGTCTTCCCTACTCGCGCTCCTTTTTTTGTTTTCATGATCACGGTCAGTTGCTCATCCCATAGGATCTCAACCTCCTCATGCTCCAGATGGCTTATCGGACGGCTTCCCTTTACGATATGAAGCATTTCCGTGCGCACTTCGAGTTCAAAGTGGGCATTCAGCTCATTCAATATCCGCTGCCTATATTCTTCCCGTTCGGTATTTGCGGGCACCGTCAGCTCATAGCTGTACAGATCCGCTGGGGCATCTGTGGCATCAGGGATATAGGCATGTCGCGGTCCGCCCAGTACCAGGATATGATCGAGCGGAAAGTCCATCGGTAGATCCAGCGCAAATAGGTAACATTGGCAGAGGGTCATATTGACCAGCGATATCCGAAGCATATCTGCGCGTTCATGCCGCACCACAGCAGTCCAGGGGTCCCCCTGGCCAGTTGTACGGATCAGCAGGGAATCATAGTGTTCCTTTTTTTCCGCATAGGTATGGCCCGCGATGCCCAGTGGATCGAGGAGGCTGTCCTTCCATTCCACAGGAGCATGTGCCTGCATGTGTTCTTGTAAGTCTGTTATCATAGGCTTCTTTTTAGTCATTAGATCCCGTTTTTGACTTACATCCAAGCATATTTCTTCCTTTGGGGACAGGGCATACCTTTCCCCTTTGCTATTTTTTAGCATATTTTTAAAGATTACGTTAAGTCTAGTTAAGCGGGATGGACGCTAGCAATCCAACGATCTGCTACAACAGCTCAACAGTTAAAAAATAAGGTGAAAAAATGCAATTAAATGGTCATCATCAAGGGTTATCATTCGTGTACGCGATTGCATTTTGTGTTATACTAGATTAAAAAACCGATTCATTCTATACAGAATTTCTATACATCGAGCAGCTATAGTGTTGCTTTGCAGTAAATAATTCATTACTTTTAGTGTGTCAAGAATAAAAGAACAAAAATTGATTGCTATAGCATGATAGACTGCATAGATGAATCGGTAAAACCAACAAGGGGTTTAGCTATCAAGGTGGCTCTTCGCCATTCCTATTGATCGCCTTTCATCGGTAGATGGGGTCCTTTTGGTTTTAGTGGTATACAAGTTATTCCGGCTGGCGGAGCTTGTTTTTTATCAGTGCATTGATAGCGCTTTGCCCTGCCCGATCCTGGATCGGCAGATGTAAAATCGGATTTGTGGACTCTTTTCTTTTCATCATGATTTGATTAATAAAACATTGGTCAATGAAAATAAGTCTCGCGCGGAAGAAAAAGGGCTTATATAAAAAGGGAATAGCTCCTACCTTCCATCGCTAACTGGCACCAGCAAGGGCCTAACACGATTTCCAGTAGGAGCTACTCCCAAATAATGTACGAATATACAAAATTGGGACAATATGCTCCTAAAGGTCTCGCGTTAATAAAATTTGCTGGTTTCGTTAACGAGACTTCAATCAGCTAACTGATTGTTTAACAAATATAAGAATAATAAAATAAATATGCAACAAAATTCTCAGATTTTAAAATCAAGAGAAATTCCTGAATATAAAAAACAGTATATTCTTATATTCAAGAATGAACTTATAGATTTCATCAGTAAAAAAAAGCATGCTGAAAGAGAAATCACAAAAGAAATAGACAATATTGAAAAGTTGTTGTCAGATAAAGTATTTCTAATGGGGAAACGTTTTTATGATTTTTCTGTCGAATATAATTTTGACTTAAATATATTGTGTAAAAAAGTATTTGCGTCATCAAAAGCTAATAAATTGAATCTTGTAATTGAATCAGAGAATTTACTAAAAGCACTTGTCCATCCATTTTTACATTCACAGTCGGATTTTTATAACGCTGCTGACATAGATAAAACTAGGTTTAGTCGTTTGCTAAAACTTAATAAACTAAATGAGCTATATGCTGACGAAGTTTATGGATTAGCCACCGCTTTCAATCTTCTACCTAGCCAACTATTCGAATACTTTTACGGAGATGGCGAACGTCCAGTTATTGGCTTATTATCGAAATCAGCTGAGGGATAAGGATGATCATTATAAATAATACTATCATTTAGGTTATCTATTTAAAAATCAAACCAATACGTAACAAGTAATATTAAAAACATAGATGGATGTTAAATTTATAGATACAACTGGCTGGCAGGAAACTTATTGGCTTAATAGTGGAGGTACGCGAGAAAAACATATTCTACAGGATGAGAATGATGATCTTTGGTATTTTAAACGATCTGAGCGAAAGCCTGGTAAAGGAAATAATCCAGAAAAGTATTATAAAGACGAATTTTGGTCTGAAATAATTGCATATCAAATAGGTAAATTACTCAATTTAGAAGTATTAAGATATGACGTGGCTAAAAGCAAAGGTGAGATCGGCTGTATAAGCAGATCCATGATTAACAGAGATAATGAACAACTTGTAGAAGTTGGACGTTATATGGTCACATTCAATCCTAAATTTATACCGGAGCAAAATGAAACGAGAAATGAATATTCTTATCAGCTTCTAAAAAATACACTGCATCATTTCAATCTGTCAAAACATATACACAACTTCCTACAGACTTTGATGTTTGATGCTCTAATTGGGAATTCCGACCGACATCAAGAAAATTGGGCTTTTATATCAGATTCATTTATCTCCGAAGAAGACGTTGACATAGGTAATATGCTCGAAAGAGCTCAAAAAGAGAAAGAAAAAGGATTTGTCTATAGTCGAGAATTAGTCAGTAAAGAGTTTGAACTTAGAAAATTAACCATAAAAAATATGGCGCCAATTTACGATAGTGGGAGTTCATTAGGTCGAGAACTTACTGAAGATAGAATTGAAAAGATATTGAAGGATAAACAGATGATGGATGCTTATGTCCGAAGAGGAACCTCCGAATTGCATTGGGAAGATAAGCGTAAGGTGCCACATTTTGATTTACTACGTCACTTTAAAAAGCTGGAGCTGAAGTCCGACTTCGAGCAAGCAACGGCTTTTTTAAAAAATTGGGATTTTCAAAAGATTGAGGAAATTATACTTAATATAGATCATGTGCTTCCTGAAGAGCACTCCTTTTATAAATTATCTTCTATGAGGAAGGAGTTGATATTAAAATTGCTAACTTTGCGGTACAAAAACATAATATCTATTATCAATGAGTGAGTTTTCAAAAATATATCTTGCATGGCGTAAGGGGTCGGGATCCCGTAGGCATATTGTTGGACTTTTGGAAAAAGACAACGATAATAACGTTACCTTTAAATATTTACCTGAAGCTAAAGCATTAAGAAATAAAGAGGGATTTATACCCTATTTCGAGTTTCAAAACTTGGACAAGATATATGATGTAAATGTACTTTCTATTTTCTCCCATAGATTAATAAAAACGGATCGTCCTGATGTTAAAAATTTTTTAGACTTTTGGGAAGTTAATCCTGATAAGGCAGATGACAAATTTTATTTGCTTGGCAAAACTCAAGGTTTAACGGCAACTGACAACTTTGAATTTCTGGCAGAATACCATACTACTACAGACCTTCATTTCTTAACCGATATTTCAGGTCTTTCTTATGCTCAGATTCCTCGAAACTTTGTAAAGAACGGAGACTTACTCCAATATGCGTTGGAAAAAGATAATGAACATGATAAAGAAGCTGTAATTGTAACATTCAACGGTACGAAGCTTGGATATATAAAAAGAATACATTGTCGAGTATTTCAAGAGGCTCCAAATTTATTATTGAGTGTAAAGGCTATTGAGCAAAATGGCGTAATCAGAAAAATATTCGTTAAAGTATCTAATTAGCGTAGACACACGACTTCCCATGATTTTTTAATTCCATCGGCTTTGATGGAATTAAAAATTAAATAAAAAGACCAACTACACCGCTACTATTTCTAAAAAGGTGTACCAAAAAGTATTAAAATTCAACTATCTCTTCGAATAGTTCATAATAAGTTGATTTACTTTCAATAGGCATCATGGATTGTCGCAACGACAATTTTACGGTGATGGTGAACGGCCTATACTAGGATTAGCTCAACCACATACGGGAGATGAGTCTAAAGGTTAAGTTATATCATTACTTTTTGACTATCTTAGACATTGAACACCAATACATTTAACCAATTATGGCGAAACAAGAAACGCTATCAATACTACCCGAAGAGGTGGTCCTGAATAAAATATATGTATTCCGAGGGCATAAAGTAATGCTGGATAGTGATCTCGCAGAATTATATGGCATTGAAACTAAGGTCTTAAAACAAGCAGTACGAAGAAATATAAGCCGTTTCCCTGATGATTTCATGTTTGAGCTATTAGAAAATGAGTTTGAATTTTTGAGGTCACAAATTGTGACCTCAAAAGCTGATAAAAGAGGTGGTAGTCGATATTTGCCAATGATGTTTACTGAACAGGGAGTCGCAATGCTATCTTCCGTATTGAAAAGCGACATTGCTATCAAGATAAACATACAGATAATGCGTGTATTTACACGCATGCGTCAGTTATTAACGGATAACACAGACCTCCGTCTCGAAATCGCTGAAATAAAAAATGCTGTCGAAAAAATTTCTAGAAAACAAGATGGTCAAGATAAAAATATGGAGCTTGTATTCGAATACATTGACCGTCTCCAAGACAAGATAGAGGAACCCATCCCAAAAGAAAGAAAAAAGATAGGATTTAATGTTGGTGATAAACAGGAGTAGTTCATAATGGTTAGAATTTATTTTTAATCACAACATGAATTGTCTGGTGGACATTAGAGTCTAACTTACTCACCTCAATACCTTTTAATATCTAAAAACGATGATCGTCCAGTTATTGGCTTATCACGGAAACCAATTGATGGAAATGACAGTGAAGGATAAGGCTATTGGTAGTTAAAGAAATTATTAACAATATATAAACAAGGGTAATATTACCTGTATTTGATAAACGAGAGTAAATTTTTGCTATTTTTACTCGTATAAAAAAACTATTTAATAGCATTAGAAAAAGCAGATATCCTTCAATCTGTCAAAGTTGGTAAAGAAAAACTCTATCTAAATAAAAAATTGATAACAATTCTTGAAGATAAAAAAGTACAATAAGTCCTTGCACGATTGATTGTGAAATTGATTCCCTAAGGAATTTATGTTTGAGTTATTAACGCTTAGAAACAGTGAGCGTCCAGATATTGGCTTGTTACCGAAAAAAAGAAGGGAAAATCAAATACCATGAAATCTTAAAGGGAAAACTCATGAAACAACAAAAGCATGCTCAAAGTAGGTGGGCATGCTTTTTTTTATAATAGCAAAATTAAATTGAGCTTATTATTTCTTTGCTTTTTTCTGTTTCTGTGCATTCGGAATAAACTCTTCCAAGTTTTCTTCTTTTACACCTTTAGGGCTCGTCCACAATTGCTTTTTGTATGCGTCGATCTTTTGTTCGATCTGCTGTGCATCTTGTGCCTGCTGTGCTTCATCACCCAATTTCAGGGCACCCGCAGATGATTCACGGATGATGGTACTGGCGTACTTCTTTTGTACAAACAGACCATCCATGGTCATATCGTAGAGACCTTTATCGGGATCGGTAATATCCACTTTAACCAAGCTATAGCGCAACTGCGGAAAATATAACCAAAATGCAGGAGTTGAACCCACAGATTCTGCCAATTCCGCAGAAGTCGTGATATTCATTAAGGGCGCTACGCCAATAATACGACTTTCCAAACGGCTACGTTGCTTATCAAAGAAGATATCCTCTTTGATCCGGAATTTCGTGACGCGGGTCGGATCAAATTCATTTAAGGTCATCTTGGAATCGATCTGGTTACCCTCATCGTCAAAAATGGAACCGGGAGACTATCGGTAAAGAGGGTCCTGCCTAATTGGTTATCATATGAACATAATTAAATTATAACAAAAATCATATAAAATCATTATTTTTGAAATGAACGTTACTTAAAAGTAAATGGACAATAAACTTAAAGATATCTTTTTTCAATTATTGCGGATTGGATTATGGGGGAAAGAATCTCTTATAATTGAAACACCATTAAATGAAAGTGATTGGTCACAGATTCAATGCTATGCTAAAAACCATACCGTTGAAGGACTAATTTATGATAGCTTCAAATATCTTAAAGATGATCAACTTCCTCCACAAGCACTACTTATAAAATGGACAGTTAGAGTCGATCAGATCGAACGTCATAATAAGAAAATGAATGAAGTAATTGCAGCTCAATATACCGCTTTCACCAAAATGGGCCTTCAGCCTATCTTACAAAAAGGACAAGGTGTTGCTTGCTGTTACGATATTCCCGAACATCGTATGTCCGGTGATATCGATTGGTATTTTGAAAATAAAGGTTATGCACAAGCGCGAGAATTATTAAAAGAAAAAAATATACCATTTCAGGATACTGCTGGATTCAGTCTATTTTATGATTGGAAGAGCATTACGATTGAGCATCATAAACGCCTCTTTCATATTCGCAATCCACTTCAATATCGCTATCTAAGGAAGCTCGAGAAAATATATCACAAGCAGCAACAAGATCTTTTAATAAATGGCACGACCATTAAAACCTTGGCTCCAGAATTACAGTTACTACAAGTTAATGTACACATCTTTAAACATTTACTCTCCTTCGGAATAGGGTTACGACAACTCTGCGACTCTGCTCGTCTTTATTACACGGTCTCTTCACAAATTGATTCTGGAGCGTTGAAAGAGATCTACAAGCATACCGGAATTTTAGGTTGGACACATTTACTACATATTATTTTGGTCAAGTATCTAGGTTTGCCCTCACAATCCCTTCCCTTTCCCTATCCTGATAACTGGCAGGCTGACTGGATGATGGATGAAATTTTTTATTCTGGTAATTTCGGATATCATGATGATCGCTATAAAGATGGCTCATTTTCACCATTATCTGCTCGACCAGCAGGAGCACATCGGATTTGGTCTAACATGAAGCGTTATTTTAAATACGCGCCACAAGAAGTATTTTTTTATCCATTTGTACAGCTCTATTCCAAACTATTTGGAGTGGATGAAGATTAAGATTATAAGATTGAAAAACGAAAATTCGACATAATTTAAAAGTCGTTGATATTCACTTCGAAAAACTATATAGTAATTGGCTCAGTAAACAAAAAAAGCATCCTCAGCAAATTGAGAATGCTTTTTTTATAATAGCAAAATTAAGTTGCGCTTATTTTTTCTTTGCTTTTTTCTGTTTCTGTGCATTTGGGATAAACTCTTCCAAATTTTCTTCTTTTACACCTTTAGGGCTCGTCCACAATTGCTTTTTGTACGCGTCGATCTTTTGTTCGATCTGCTGTGCATCTTGTGCCTGCTGTGCTTCATCACCCAATTTAAGGGCACCCGCAGAGGATTCACGGATGATGGTACTGGCGTACTTTTTTTGAACAAACAGATCATCCATCGTCATATCATACAAACCTTTATCCGGATCTGTAATATCCACTTTGACCAAGCTATAGCGCAATTGTGGGAAATACAACCAAAATGCAGGAGTTGAACCCACCGATTCAGCCAATTCCGCAGAAGTCGTGATATTCATTAAGGGCGCTACGCCAATGATCCGGCTTTCTAAACGGCTACGTTGTTTATCAAAGAAGATATCCTCTTTGATCCGGAATTTCGTGACGCGGGTCGGATCAAATTCATTTAAGGTCATCTTGGAGTCGATCTGGTTTCCTTCATCGTCAAATATGGGCACCAGTACACTATCGGTAAAACGAGCCATGCCCTCATTGGCATTCATTCTCGATTTAAAAGAATCGTCATCAGGACTGTACAGGGACAATTTGCCTGTTTCGATCGATTTCATAATAATCTCCATCAATGAATTCCCCGGTGTCGCCAAAAGCGCATTTTTTTCATCTTTTAGATCAATATCGCGCCATACCCGTTTATAGAAGCGGATATTCTTCATATTCACTTCCGGATACGCAAAAGGAACGGCATCTTCCAAGTTATTCGCTTGGTAAAAACCATCCGTTGTCGGTATGGTATCCATTAATATCTCTCCCTGGGCAGCAGCAGTGACCTGTTGCGATCTTAAACTATCTGGTATCTCTTGTTGTGCAAAGGCTGGCATCAATCCTACAGCCATTGCCATTGTTATCCATATCTTCATGAGCATTATGCTTTTAATATTTTCTAGTCTTACTTTGTACCGTAGGCATTTCAAAGGCAGCCATTACACAGCGGAAGCCGATGTACGAATGTGGCTCATAGTCCACCGAATAATTGCGTGTATCCGTATTCAGCTGCTCCCCATTATCTTTCCAAGAACCACCACGGACGACCTTTCTTTTGAGTGCATCCGCATCTTGCTCATCGGCATCATATAAAAGTGCAGGATTCAGATCATTGACAAATACCGTTGCAGACGGACTAAAAGCATCTAAGGTCCATTCCGACACATTCCCAGCCATATTATAAAGTCCAAATGCATTTGGGGTATAGGACTTTACCGGTAGGGTAAACGTAGCACCATCACGTGCATAAGTACCATCCCCTTGCTTAAAGTTGACCGCTAATCTGTCTTTACCTTCGGCACCATCAATCGTTAAGCGTTTTGTGGTCGTCGTATCTCTCGGATCCAACTTGCCTTCCGCAGCATATTGCCATTGCGCTTCTGTAGGGAGACTTAATGTCAACTGGTAACCACTCAGGTATGAATTCTTCATGATCGTAGCCATAAACTCCTTACCGCGCCAGTCGGTGAAAGCACGCGCTTGTCTCCAGGTTACACCTACTACCGGGTAATAATCAAAAGACTCATGGGTAAAATAGTTCATATCGAGGGAAGCGAGCTGTGCATTGGGGAAATCACTCGACCAGATATCGTTGACAGGCATGACCGGAACGCGTTCTGTGACAAACTCTTTTTTGGCATTACCTTTTGATTTTTGATAGGAAAACTCGTAGCGCAGCATCTCGGGATTCAGGATTCTTTTTGTTCCCTGTACGAGCAACATCGGCGCTAAACGCTCTCTTACTGTTGGATCATTACTTTTCCATAAGGGAGATACTTTCTTCACCTTTTTCCAGTCAATTTTACGTTCTTCGGCAGGAGCACCATCATTAATAAAATATTGTTCATCTTGCAAATAATCGGTTACGGCAATGGAGTCGGCCACCCAGTTGATAAATTCACGATATTGTTTATTGGTGACTTCGGCTTCATCGATAAAAAAGGCACTTAGACTTACATTTTTACCGGTATCAGCCGTATCCAGAGAACTTTTAAAAAGGATCGTTCCAGAGGGGACATAGACCATTCCCGGAGGCGCAGGAAGCGTTCCGGCACGAAAAGCATTTACTTTAGGAGCTTGATATAGGGATGAACTTGATTTACAAGCCTGCATACCGATCAAAACTGCTAAAAAAACCAGACCGATGGTAAAATTCGGAACGTATTTTTTCATATTATTCATCATTACTATTCTTATTAATGTTAATTAAGTAAGTGTCAAAATTAATTACGGTTAAAAAATGCATACTTCACACCTACGGTCATCACTCCATACTGATCATTTTTTCCAAGCACAACCCCATCCACATTATCATTAAAGGTCAGTCCATGTTGGTAATTGACATTGATCGCCCATTTAGGTCCATAAAGGGTTCTGCCAAAAGGAATATCGACTCCAATATTCATTGGAACAATAAAGTGAATGCCCGATCGATCCTCAGCAATTTCACCACCTTGATTAACTACTCCTTCACGATAAGCAGCAGTAAGATTACTCTTTATCCGATTTTTCATTAATCCCACTCCTGCACCAACATATATATTGGATAGAATCCTTTGCAAATTACTCGCACCTAAGGTATAATTGCTATAATTATCGGGTAAATCCATAAATTGCCCTAATCGTACTTTAGCATTTGCATTTCCAGCATAGTAGCTATTATTATAAGAGTTTTCACCATTATGACCACTCAGTTCACCTTTTTGTGCTTGTAATCCAACGGATATAAAAGGACTTACTAAATAATCTCCTTCGCCATACCAAGCAAAATGTACTTTTGTGTTTTTAAAATCTGTAAGACCGTACGAAACTCCCGCTCCGGCTCCTATACTAATAGGACGAGAAAACTGAGCGGAAGCAGTCGCCAGACAGCTAAGTAAAATAAACGTAAAAAATAACTTTTTCATTATATTAATTAATTTGTTTTTATTGTAGACACCTTATAAAAAAACGGTTTATTAGTCACATTGTTGTTGCAAATAAAGAATTGTATGTGACCAAGTCTTGTTTTCCACGAAGGTTTCAAGCAATTTTTGAGCCATACACTAGAATAGTGTACTTTTAATTTTGAAAATTAAGAAACCTTCATTTATTTAAAATCCTAATTAAACACAAAAAAACGCAATTCTTATAAAAAGAAATGCGTTTTTTATAATATTAATTATTATTTATTTTGAACCAATTTTACTTTTAAAATTTTGCCAAAATTTAGCAAAACCAGCTTTTTTATCTCCTTTATCTCCGTAACCATAGCCATAGCCATAACCATAGCCATAACCACGAGCAAAATCCACATCATTGACAACAGATGCTAAATTTTTCAATTTCCCATCCACATAAAGCTCACGAGGCACTTGTAAAAGACGCTTATCCAAGAAGTTCACACGAGAAACATATAATGTTAAATCGGAATTATGAGCGATTAATAAGGTATCCGTTACCAAACTTACTGGAGCCGTATCGACTAATATATAGTCGTAATACTGACGAACATATTTAATAACATCATCAAAATGTCCATTCATCAACAATTCAGCGGGATTCGGAGCAATATATCCCGAATAAACCACATCAAAATCATAATTTCCAGGTTTCTTGATAATAATATTATCCACATCCATCTCTGGATTAATCAAAAACTGTGTAATTCCGACATTAGTATGTTGTAAGTGTGATAATCCTAAATAATCCAATACTTTCGGACTACGAATATCTGCACCAATTAACAATACCCGTTTCCCAGACATGGAAAGTATTTGTGCTAAATTAGTGGTCACAAAAGATTTACCTTCCCCCGCAATAGTAGATGTTACAAAGACAACTTTAGAACTATCTTTCTTATCAGCGCCAAACATAAAGTTCATATTGGTACGCAAAATTCGAAAAGCTTCAGCCAGAGATGAGCGATCATTTTGATGAATAATAGTATCTTCCGCAGATGGTATCTCACCAAGAACTGGTATTTTAACAGCATCTTCTATATCCTTGCGTGAATGAATTTTATTATCAAGAAGAAACTTAATATATAAAATACCAAAAGGAACAAGTAAACCAAAAATCAAAGAGGCCATTAAGACCGTATTCCTATTAGGAGATACGGGTGCACCATTTCCATAAGCTGCATCAATAATTTTCAAATTATCTGGAGTAGCGGCTGCTTTCACTTCAGATTCTTCACGCTTTTGTAATAATAACAAATAAAGTGACTCTACAATCTGTTGTTGTCTGGAAATTTTCTTAAACCCTTGCTCTTGACTCGGAATTGAATTAATACGACCCTTAATTTCATTCGATTTACGTTCAATATTATTTAAAGCTAATTTTGTTACTTGTTGATAGTTTTCTAAAGAACGTCGGATATTATTTCGACTTTCATTGATACTTTCATTAAGGCCAATCACCGTCGGATTTAAGTCCGATGCAGACTTAAGCAAGTCATCTCGCTCTAAAACTAATTTATTATATCCTTCAATTGCTGAAACAATAGATACATCTTGTAAACCTATATTAGAAGGTAATAACCGACCTTGCTTTTCACCTTTCAAGTAATCGTTCATATGGTCAACCAGTTGCAGTTGTGTACGATATTCCAGTACTTTTTTATCGTTTTCGGAAGCATTATTTAAGAATACACCAGCTTCCGTTGCCATGTCTACCATCGAATTGGCTGACTTGAAGTCTGCAGCTTGCTCATCTG
Source organism: Sphingobacterium sp. MAE (assembly GCF_056711605.1). Classification (NCBI taxonomy): domain Bacteria; kingdom Pseudomonadati; phylum Bacteroidota; class Sphingobacteriia; order Sphingobacteriales; family Sphingobacteriaceae; genus Sphingobacterium; species Sphingobacterium sp. MAE. The sequence goes on from NZ_CM160044.1 coordinate 4,902,517, forward strand.
CTCCCGATAAATCCTTAGAAATCAACAACAGCCTTTTATTGATAAAGTCGGAGGTTGCACGAGTCATACGTAACTTATCATTAGTCAAATCAGCGTTATATATTTCAATCAAACTATTCAAAACCATTTCAGACTTTTTACTCAATTGAGAGATCATAGCGAAATTGACAATATACGATTGAATTTCTTTAGCCGGAAAAATATTGATAGCAGCAAGCGTAGCGTCAACTGCTTGATTTTTAGGCGTTACCAAAATCACGTAATCTAAGGAATTTATAATTGGATTATCGCTCTTATTAAAAATCACATTATTGGCACCAATTTTCAAAATTTTATCAAATCCTGTAATATACTTTTGACCATCAATCAAATTGATTACTTCAAGTTCTTTATTATCCTTAGTCCGAACTTGAAGACTCAGACTCACACTGTCCTGTGCACCCTGCAGTTGAATAGTGAAAGGCATATGTTTTTCCAATATTTCTGAGGAACGAATTTGTCCTTTTTGTGAATAGGAAATATTCAAATTGTGTAGATCAACGACTTTCCGCATTAGACGTCTTGACGATAAAACGGCAATTTGATCGGTCACAAATGAGCCACGACTCCCACCTCCTAACCCCATGCTACTACTTAATTCCGCAATTCCAGCCAATTCTCCTGCTGAAGCACTACGTTCATCTTTCAACAAGATTTTAGCAGTAGTAATGTAGGTCTTTTGCGCATAACGTAAATAAAATAATGCCACTCCCAAGGACAGCAAAACGCATAGGAGGAACCATTTCCAATAAAAGGCATATTGCTCAAAAAGCTGTCTTAAATTAATTTCTCCTTCTTGATCGTCTTTATGTTGTATAGATTTCTGTTCCATTATGATAATTATCGTGTCAATACTGAAATTACGGTTATAATAAGGCCTGCAATTGAAATAATAATATTCGTATTCGCACCTAATTTAGAATTATTAATTTGTGATTTATTGGGTTCTACGTAGATCACATCATTTTGTGCTAGATAATAATATGGTGAATTTAAGGTTTCCTGCTTTGTCAAGTCCAATCGATGTGTAGATTTTTGACCATCAATCTCACGTATTAGCATCACATTTTGACGTACACCTCGAATAGTTAAATCCCCTGCTAAACCAAGAGCCTCTAATATAGTAATACGTTCCGTTTCCAATACGAAAGAGCCCGGGCGCGCCACTTCACCTAAAACAGATATTCGAAAATTATTAAAATTGATGTTTACTCCAGGATCTTTTATATACCGACTCAATTCATTACGTATTTTATCAATCGCCTGCAATCGAGTCAATCCTTTTACATAAACTTTATCTAACATAGGTAGGGTAATATCTCCATTTTGATCAACAGTATATGTAGGACGTAAAGCCATATCAGCAGATTGAGCTAAACTTCCCGAAGACATTGAATTGACAGGATTAAAAGGTGCCGTAACTTTAGGATCAGCAGCTGAAATTACAATTGTCAAAATATCATTAGGCTGGATGGTCGGAATATGTTGATCATAAACCGTACTCAAAAGTGTGGAATCCGGCTGTAAATATACCATATTTTTTCGTGATCCACAAGAACTAAAAATCATTAGGATAGCTGTAAACACTCCTGATGCAAAACCACACTTTAAAATTAATCGCATGTTCTATTCAAATTTAAAAAATTTATTATGCTTAATATTATGACAAAAATATATTATTTTAACCAAACTACCCCCATTTAATATAATATTAAAAAAGATATTAGGAAAGTTGTTGCATTAGAGCAAAGATAATGCCTAATCAACCAAATATTTCTAATCACACTTTTATAAACTTACTTTAGTCTATTCAAAATAATTAAAAATTCAGTCATTAGAATTTTATTAAGAAGCTCTACTATTAATATATAGAGCTTCGAATAGCTATCAAAACTTTGAAATGCTATTTAGAAAAAACCTGATCAATAGCCTCCTTAATTCGCTCACGCTCCATATTAGTTAAATTTGATCCAGACGGTAGACATAATCCCTTTTCAAACAATTCCTCAGCTACCTTAGCTCCATAGTAAGGTGAACCATCAAAAATAGGCTGTAAATGCATAGGTTTCCATAAAGGACGAGATTCAATATTCAACTCTAACAAGGCCAATCTTATATCTTCACGAGTAAGACCAGCCTCAAGTGGTTCGATCGTAATTGCTGCCAACCAATGATTTGAATAAAAATCTGAAGAGGGTGCAGTTAACACTTTAACACCTTTATATCCAGAAAATAAATCAACATAAAAATCTGTCATAGCACGACGTGCTTCAACACGAGTCGCTAAAACCTCCATTTGCCCACGCCCAATACCTGCAGAGATATTAGACATACGATAATTATAACCTATATGCGAGTGCTGATAATGTGGAGCATCATCACGAGCTTGAGTAGACAAGAAAACAGCCTTATCTTTATCTTCTTTTGTCTTACAAACTAAGGCACCTCCACCGGAAGTGGTAATGATTTTATTACCATTAAAGCTCAATACACCAAACTTACCAAAAGTACCACATGCCTTACTTTTATAAGTAGAACCTAAAGCCTCAGCAGCATCTTCAATAACCGGAATATGAAATTCATGTGCAACGCTTAATATTTCATCCATTTTTGCGGGCATGCCGTACAAATGAACAACAATAATTGCTTTCGGTTTTTTTCCTTGGGCCAAGCGATCAGTTATAGCCTCTCTAAGCGCGATAGGACACATATTCCAAGTTTCCGTTTCGGAATCAATAAAAACTGGGATAGCCCCTTGATATGCTATTGGATTGGCAGAAGCTGAAAAGGTCATGGATTGACAGATCACTTCATCACCATAGCCAACTCCACATTCTATCAAAGCTAAATGCAATGCCGCAGTACCAGCGGATAATGCTGTTACCTGAACGTCTTCACGTAGAAAATTCTGTAAATCCTCTTCAAAACCATTTACATTTGGTCCTAAAGGTGCAACCCAATTTGCATCAAAAGCTTCATGAATATACTGCAGTTCATGGCCACCCATATGTGGTGACGAAAGCCAAATTTTATCTGACATGATATTTAAATTTTATGGTTCTATTTGTTGATTATTTTTCCTGGATTTCCGACGACGGTACATCCGTCCGGAATATCTCTTATTATAACGGCACCAGCACCTATGGTACACCATTTACCAATTTTAATCCCTTGAATTACGCTTGCGCCAATTCCAATATGTGTTCCCTCACCTACAGTTACATTTCCAGCTAAAGCAGCATTGGGAGAGATATGCACAAAATCTCCAATAACACAATCATGATCAACAGAAGCATTGGTATTAATGATACAGTGATCCCCAATGGTCACATCGACATTCAATGCCACTCCTGCCATCACCACCGTTCCCTCTCCTAAAAGAGCTCGATTTGACACATTAGCTTTCGGATGTATCAACCTGGAATACTTAAAGTTAGCATTATTATTGACTAATTTTTGACGAATTTTATTATTTCCAATGGCGATAATAACCTCTATAATTTCAGGTGGGATTTGGTGAAAAACCTGATATCCCAATAAAGATAATTTATTGATATCGGTATCGATAAAACCATCAATTAGTAAAGCATTGCTCTCTGCAATTTCTGCTATGACTTTACCATGACCACTTGCACCTAACAAATACATATTTCAATCATTAATTATGTCCATTAAAAGGTTCTATGGTGGCATGCCCATCAGCTGAAATGCCTTCACTTTTAAACACCTTTTTAAAGGTTGTAAAGAATACGTTTAGATCAGTAACTAAAGAAATATGTTCCACATACCACACATCTAATTCAAACTTTTTATCCCAAGAAATTGCATTCCGACCATTCACCTGTGCCCAACCTGTAATACCAGGTCTAACTTCGTGACGACGACGTTGAACTTCATTATACAAAGGTAAATACTGTATCAATAGCGGGCGAGGTCCAATCAAAGACATGTCACCCTTCAATACATTGATCAATTGTGGAATCTCATCCAATGAAGTCTTTCTTACAAAAGCTCCTATGGAAGTTAAACGTTCAGCGTCTGACAATAAATTTCCATTTGGGTCTTTCTTGTCATTCATAGTCTTGAACTTTATAATCTTAAAAATTCGTTCATTTTTACCTGGGCGTGATTGAAAAAAGAAAGGTTTACCAGCATTTGCAAAATAAAGTCCAATGGCAACTACGATAAATATAGGCGATAATAGAATCAGACCAAATAAAGCAGCAAAAAAATCGAAAATCCTTTTAAAAAAGTGTTTATACATGCTTAAATCCTTTCTTTTGTATCAGACGATTATATTCATTAAACAAAGCATCCCATACTACTTTTTGCTCATATCGATCTGTAATCATTTTTCTTGAATTGGATTTTAGTTTATTGTAAAAAAGACTATCATCAACAAACTTAATCATCGCATCGCGAATCACTTCCATATTTTTAACAGGAATAATCGTACCATTTTGCCCTTCAATAATAATCTCATTGCAACCATTTATATTGGATACAATACTTGGCAATTCTAAAGCTCCAGCTTGCATCACAACATTTGGAAAACCTTCCCGATAACTTGGGAACACCAAAGCATTGGAAATAGCAAAATAGGGCCTCACATCTTTTTGAAATCCTACTGTAATGATATTAGGATTACTATCAATTTCAATTTGTATCTCATTTGCTAAAGGATCAAGATCTGATTCTAATGACCCTACAAGCAAAAGTTTAACATTAGGCTTATTTAACTGTACAAAAGCAGACACAAGTTCATTAATTCCTTTATCACCCACCAAACGACCAACAAAGACAAAGACAAACTCGTCGTTTTTAATCGAAAGCGAAGTCCTTAATTTAATTAAATCCGTTTCGTCCAATTTTTCTCTTGAAAAGAAAGAGGTATCAATACCATTTGAGGATCCATTACCAATAACCATTAATTTTTCCTTTGACGTATAGTGATGCTGGATAATAAAATCGTACAAACCTTTAGAATTTGGATAAATTCCAGTCGCCGCACTGTAAGTCAATTTTTCTACCCAATCTAAAATTTTTCTTTTCATCCCCGTCGCTTCCATTAATGGCATTCCAGCTACTGTATGTAAACGAATAGGCACACCTGCCAAACGAGCTCCCAGCATACCTACAATACCCGCTTTCGGAGTATGCGAATGGACAATGATAGGTTTCTCTTTCTTACATAACTTATAAAAATTCCATAGCGATTTTAAATCTTGAAGAGGAGAAATCGTTCTTGTCATCTCTATCGCATGCACAGGAATCTGTTCTTCGCTCTTTACTTCTTCCAATTCATTCCCTGAAGAAGAAACACCTAAAACATCAAATCCTTGATATTTCATAAAGCGATGCTGCCCCTTAAGTAAAACTTTAAGAGAGATAGGAACAGTCGCAATACGAATAAGTTTATAATTAAACATTAATTTTCTTTATAATTTTTGCTGGAATTCCACCTAAAAGGCAGTTTTCATCATAACTCTTATTCAAAACAGCACCTGCAGCAACAACAGTACGTTTTCGAATTATAACACCTGATAAAACTCTAACACCACATCCAATCCAAACATCATTTTCTATATGAATCGGCGAAAAACTTTCTTTATTATATTTAATAGAAACTTTAGAATCGTCCCATGTATGATTTGTCGAAATAAGAGATGAGCCATGAGCAATTGAAACATCATTTCCAATTATGATTCCTCCCGCTGCATCAATATAACACATTGGATGAATACTTACGTTATTACCAATTTCTAAATTTTCAAGGTTAAAAAAATATACACCAGGTCCTATTGATACATTTTCACCAACTTTTTTTGTCAAATTTTTTACAAAAATATAACGAAAAAATAAACCCAATTTCCCTGGAGTATTCTTTAAAATTGATAATAAAAATTTATTAAAACCCTTTCCGAAAATTTGAAAAAAAAACGTAAAGAAATTTATAATCATTTTAAATTTCTCAAACTGTTGTCTACCTGTCATAACTTATTAAGTATATTATAAAAATTTGTGATCACACGATTTGAGGAATGTTTTTCAACAAGCACTCTATATGCATTATCTTCGATTTCACGAATATCCTTGAAGTTTTGAACAGCAGACAAAATTTGCAACTCCATGTTATTTATATCTGAGATCACAATAGCACAATTATTTCGTTTGAGGTAATTTATTGAAGCTGACTTTTCCCAGCCTATTGCTATAATACAGTTCTGCGCTTCTAAATAATCTACAATTTTCGTTGAAAAAGAAAGTGCTGTTGACAGTCTCTCTTGCCTACTAAAAGATTCAATATGTAATAAAAAATCAGCATTTCTAATCTTTTTTCTAATTTCAACATAAGGAATGGATTCATGAAATGAGATCAAATCAGTTCCTGTTTCAAAAAATTTATTCGTTGATTGAGAAAAGATATCTAGACGAAGTTGCATTTCGGAATTAAAATTTATCTCTTTGATTACATCAATGAAATTCTTTATAGTCACATTTCTACCACCTTCCAGATTACCGGCGTAAATAATACTATATTCATTTCTAAAAGAAATTTTTCTATTAACCTTTTTATCTATGTCTTGTATAGATTTATAAAGAATATCAAAATTCACTTCATTATTAAAGATTTTGGTATAAACAGTAACTTGTTCCTCCGAAATACAAAAGTTAATATGTGACTTCTTAACTAAGCCCATAATTGAATTTCTAATGAGAAATCTATTAATCCAAAATAAAGGAGAAAAGGAATAACAATTATATGACAAATAATCATCGCAATGGTATAAAACTACCTTTAAATCATACTTACAAGATAAATATTTAATAATTTTATGCATATAAATAGCATCGTAAACTGGGGCAAAAATTATTTCTGGCCTATTTAATTCAATAAAAGAATCCAAAACCGGATTATTTCTTTTTCTAAAATTCCAAATTAACTCTCTAATCCACAAAAGTAAATATGACCGAAAAATACGAATCCATTTATTCTTTGTTACATCTTTTGACGTATTGATTGTATTTTGATTATAATTGCCTTCAAATACTTTTCCAGCCTGTCCTTTTAATATATCCTTTTCAGAATATTTAAAATAATTTGTACAAACATTGTTTTGAGGTTCTTCTTCCCTAACATACAAGTTTGATAATCTATTGCTATCATAATATTTAAAAAAGTTAGATAAAGTATTGCCGATACTATTATCATCTCTCCAAGCACTTCTGCATATAACTAATATGTTCTTATCCTTCATTTCACACATATAATACTACTTTTTAGTTGCAAAAAGTCTAACAATCAAAGATGAAAAAATATTCTTTTCTTCTCTATTTAAACTCAATTTCCACATAACAGCTACATAAATAATCCCCAGCAAAGAGGCCTTTGCAAAAAATATAAAAAAATTAGTTGTTGGAATATACTTATCAAGGATGAATCCTAAAATTAAGATGACAAAATAAGAAGGGAGCATCTTTAAAAAAGATTCTTTAAAAAAAGAAAAAATATCAATTTTCATTACTTTATGATAAACAATATTCATTGCAATTACTTGAAATAATGTAAGCCCTACACATATTCCAATTGCAGCACCAATTGCACCAAAATCAGGAATAAAATAAAGTGAAATCAATATACTTACAGTTGATGAAGCTAAATATATCCATGCTGTATACTTCAACTTATTCTCTACATACATTAACGTTGCCGCAATATTTTGAGTTAAAGGGATTAATCCTGGAAGAATCAATAATAATACAACAAGATAAGAATCTTCAAAACCCTTACCCATCCATAATCTAATAAAGTCTCTACCAAATACAATTATGCCAACAACTAATAGACCAACTACTAATAATTGAATCCTCCCTACTCTTATCATCAAATTTGTAATTTTTTTACGATCTTTTGAATTTTCATTCAAAGCCGTTACTTTTGGTAAAAACATACCATTTAATGCTCCAGCAAACGTCCAAATATAGCCTTCCATTATCGTTCCAATTGAAAATACAGATATAGCGATTGTACCTGAATTAGCGGCTAATAAAGTCGGTGCAATATTTATTAACAACCTTTGAGCAATTCCAATGATTGTAACCCAAACTGAAAAACCAAAAATTTGACGCGCTAAAACACTACTCCTAAACTTAAAGTCAACCTTAATTTTCGTTTCTTTTTTTAAAAAATGAAGTTTTATACAAATAAGGATAATTCCTACAACAGCATTAATAAAAACCAATGAGTAAAGTTTATAGCCCAAATAAAGGGCCGTAATCATCAATAGGATTGTACAAACTTTATTAATAAGATCACATAGTTTCAAAAAAGCAAATCTCTCATGCGCAATAATTACACCATTTAACGACGAAAAAGGAAAAGAAATCAAACTAAATAAACCTGCAATAATATAAATTACTTTAAATTTCTCTAACTCAACGACCTTTAATTCAATAAATATTTTTTCTATAAAAAAGTAGATAACAACTAAAATAAATAATATACACAAATCTATATACAAATAAATCTTAGAAGTGAGCCCTAATATTTGATTAATCTTATTTTGGTCATTTTCTATTCTGTATTTACTTACAAATCTTGCAATAGCTTCTCCTAGTCCAAAATCCATAATAAAGTAAGTCAAAAAAGACGTCACTAATACATATAATCCATAGTCTGAAATTCCTATTTGTTTAATCATCCATGGCGTATACAATAAACCAACTATTACATTGAAAATAATAGAGATGTAAGAAAACAAAGCGCCCTTTCTAATTTGTTGCGAACTATCCATTTTTACATTAAGTAATTTTCATAATATTAACTAATTCAATTTTTTTAAAATATATCTATACATAAAATTTAAAATGAAAAAAGCACCCCTTATTTTCTAATATTCAATCGTCGTTTCATCCCACTAAGAATGCTTTTGAAGTCACCTTCAATTATCCTGTAATAAACGGATTCCACTAATCTAGAAAATCTTATTAATGGATATCCATTCCCCATTATCTTGTCGAGTTTTTGTTTATAACTAACATCTTCAATAACATATTTAGGATGGATCAAAGGAAAATTTAACTCAAATGTTTTCATAAACAGAACCCTTCTAATACCTTTAGGTACCTTAGATAAAGAATCAAGGGCGTGAGTGCCATTTGCTCCAATACCAATATTTGAAATCAAATTTTTAGATGGAATGATATTCAACTTCGAATGCATTAAAACAGAAGATCCTACAATAGTTTCATAGTAAGCTTTACCAGATTCCTTATGTCTTAAACTAGTCTTAATCAAACTTTTAAAATCTGAATCACCAATCGATTTCTTTAGTAATTTGAGCGAATAATCATCGCTTAACCAATCGTAATTTTCTTCCCATAAATCAACATTTCTTTTCCATGTAGCCCACCCCCAAATAGAACCAGTTCGTGCAAAAGTATATGAATATGGGCTATCAATAGAACCAATGTTATTCATACCGCAAATTACCCCCATTCTTTCGTCGTCCTTATATTTTTCTAAAAGCTCTTTACAAAAAGGGAAAAAACTTTGAGAAGGAACATCGTCATCTTCTAAAATAATTCCATATTCTTCACTTTCAAACATCCATTTTTGAGAAATAAATTCTGAGGGATCACAACCATAATTCTTTTCTTGATATTTATAAGAAAACCTTGCAATCCCAGTCTATGTCTTTTACAATTTCTCTACACTGATTAATATTGTCAATATCGTCTGGTCTATTTAACCGAGGACCATCTTGGTACAAATATAATTTTGATGGTTTTGCTAATTTTATTTGCTCAAAAACTTTAGCCAATGGTTCTGGCCTAGCAAAAAATATTATTAAAACGGGAATATCAATTTTAAACGCTTTCATATTTAATTAAGATTAATTTCTATAGTTTTTAACTTTTGCAGGAATTCCAACAGCAATTCCATAAGCAGGAATTTCACAATTTACTAAGCTTAGAGCACCAATTACTGCTCCATCATTAATTTTAGCTCCTTTGATTATTTTACTGCCAGCAGCTATCCATACATCATCACCTATAAATATTCCATCCTCATCGAAAATTAATTCTTGATCTTGCATAAGTTCACTTATACTTATTCCATGATTACAATCTATTATATAACATTGACCCGCAATTGCTACATTATTTCCAATAACTATTTTTCTATGTGAATATATTATAGTTCCTTCACCAATTTGAACATTAGAACCAATAATTATCTCACCAGAACCACTAAAAGAGACGTTAGGATAAATAGTGACGTTCTTTCCCACCGAGATACTTTTAGCACGCTTTATTGATGTTGGCCCCAAAATAGAAATACTATTTTCATTACTACCAATACCAATTAAAAAGACCCACTTTCTATACCTTAATAGGAATGATTCCAATATACGATCAACCCAATAAATCATTTTATTCATTTTCCAATATAATTTTTAAATCGACTTTAAACTGCATATCTAAGTCGTGAATTAGTTTTACACTATCAAAATTTACATCAAATTTTATATTCATAATTGCTTGCGCAATAGATTTGGGATTATCATCAGAATAGTACACCATAGCAGTGTTTATTTTAGACATCTCTACACATTTAACCCTACAAGATATAACTCTTAATCCTAAACTTAAATAAGTTAATATCTTGCTAGGAAACGAGGTGTCAAGATAGCTACCTGACATCTTTTGAGTGCTTAATCCAACATGACATTTTTGAGAATATTCAATAAAATCCTCTCCAAACTTACTACCATCGTAATAAACTTTACATTTTGAAATTTCATTTATTTTCAAAATTCGATCTTCTAACTTTCTAACTTCCCCAAAACCTATTATATGCAACACATAATTTTCATTCAAATAGATAGCGCTCTCTATAGCATTAAAAGCACCAGCTTTATGCGAATCAATTATACCAGCATAAAGTAAATGAATTTTCCCGTCAGATGGAAAACTGCCTAACCTATCAAATGCTTTATAATTACCATATAAAATAATAGATGGCTTACTTCTGTTCACTTTCTCTTCCAACAACTCCGTTGAATATATATAAGAATTAGCTTGATTTATTACCCGTAATTCGTACTTCGCAAATTTTTTATGTAAGGCAGAAACATCACTATAGATTTCCTCAACTTCTAAAATTGTATAAAACTTTCTAATGATTTTAGCAAAAAACAAGGGAACGCTCAACCAAAGAGAATGATAGACAATAATTCTTTCATTTTTATTAGATTTAAAAACTAAATAAAAAAAGAGCCAAAAAGACGCCATTAAAATTGCCAAATACTGAAAAAATTTAAGACTCCCATCTATAGAAGGTGTGTAGATATAATTGTTCCTCCCTATTTTGTCCTTACTAGAAGGAATAAAAAACCTATTACCCCCGTTAATAACCCAAGAAGGAGAAACAATATCAACTTCATAATCTAATTCATTAAGACATTCAATTACGTAATTCATTTTATTCACTGCAGATAATGCAGAAACTCTTTGAATTGTAGAATCCAGATGGTTATAAAACCCTATATATTTAATACGCTTACTCATCTTGTAAAATAATTATCGCCTAAAGACATTTCTTCCCAAAAGAAGCCATATGGAGGAGAATTCCAATTTGATCTCATAAAAAGAACAAGTAGTACCAATATAGTTAAAGCAGTTATTTCCTTTCTAATACGTACGGATACATAATTAAATGAATATATAATTTCAGGTATTAATAAAAGCATAAATATGGAAAAATATTGTACTATACGCATTGCAGTAGGGTTTACCCAAGTTAAAGGGACAAATAACATTGCTAATGCAAATGCATTAAAATAATACTGAGCATTCAGATTATTTGTTAAAATAACCTTACTACGCCATAATCCAACTATAGCAATTAACAAAAACATTGCTGTAAAAACGTACGTACCCGCACCTTCATATTGATCATAAACCTCATAACCACCCAAGACTTTAAAATAATCAGATAAAGTATTTCTATAAATAAAAAATACTGGAAACAATACTAAAACAGAGCGATATACCCATATTGGTTTTTTAACATAAGCGGTTAAATAAAATGGTAAAAATATCAAACAAGATTTATGTATAGAAGATGCTAATAAAACAATAATAAGAAAAGGAACTATTTTCCTTCTTTTTATCATTTCAAAACTATATAATATCGCTGCAGTTGCTATGGTTTGCCTATGCCCCGTAATAGAAAAAAATTCATAAAAAAGTACAGAGTAAATTACAAAAGCTAAAATTAGATCGTTTAAATGATTAGTATTTCTATATAGAAAAAAGCCTAATGATAAAAAAAAACAGATAGCTATAACAAAAAGAAAAACCTGGTATTCACTAGAAATATATTGGGCAAGTTTTTGAAATACGGAGTAGCCAACATCTTTACCTATACCCAATTGATAATAATCAAAAATAGATTCAAAGATTTCTCGCCATGTCCTAGATTTAATATCTTCGAACTTTAGAAAATAAGCATAAGTATCCGCACCTACTGCTACATTTCTCATTCCAGATTGCAGTATTAATATAATACAAATAATCTTAATAAATCTCTTTCTAATAAAATATAAATCACAGTTATTACCATATTCTTTTTTAAAATGAAATCCAATAAGAACAATAAGGAATATGACAAATAAATTAACTAACATACTACTTAAGACTTTTTATAAATGTCAATAATTCGGTTAATATTTTCTTGGTAATCAAATGTACTTAATACATGGTTTCTGCAGTAGTGGGTATAAAAATCTTTTGTATTACTTCTTACTTTTTCAATTGCAATTTTCACTCCTAGCACATTTCTTTTTTCGACAATGTATCCACAATTTTCACCAACTACTTCTGGACACGCTGTTGAGTTGTATACAACAGCGGGGGTGCCACAACTCATAGCCTCAGCAATAACCTTTCCAAAGGTATCTTCAGTTGATAAATGTACATATACATCAGCAGTACTATATAATTTTGCCAATTTTTCTTTCCCATCAACATAATTGATGGAAATGCAATTACCTGGTAACAGATTTTTACTGTTATTTTTACCAACAATAACAATCTGGTAAATCTCAGTATCTAATAATGATACTAAAGAAATTAAATCCTGCCATTTGACTGTATTTACTGCCCAAGAAGCACTAACTAAGATAATAGTAAATTTACCATTATCTAAACCATATTCATTCTCGCAGTGTACCTTATTATATGGTTTAAAAACATTGGAATCAACCCAATTATAAACCATTTTTACAGGAAATTTACTTAGAAAAGATTTTCCAACTTGATCAGCTAACCAATTGGAAACAGGAATTATTGTCAAATTACGAATAGAATTAAGCCATAATTTTTTATCTTCAAACATTACTCTAGAACGATCAAAAAATAAGCTAGATGGATATTTTTTGACCTGAGGACAATTGTCACACTGCGTTTGCCATTTATAACACGCGACATCGGTATAATGTGCACATTTACCAGTAAATGCCCAACAATCATGTAGCGTTAAAACTACCTTACCCGAATAAGTCTTTAAAAATGTAAATAAAACATCCAAATTTAGATAATTACCGTGCAAATTATGTAAATGGATAACATCAGGATCATATTTTTCTATGAATGATATCAGTTTTTTAGTTCCTCTTTTAGTAAAATACCCTTGTTTTCCCAAAACTCTCGAACCTGCATTATGCCAATAATTTTCTATTACTGATCCTATTTTAAAAGATTGAGGATAATCAGTAGTACTTTGACCATAGGCAATGTAACAATCATGATTATCTTCTTTTAACATAGTTGCAATATCAACGCAAATAGATCCAGTACTTCCAAATCCACATACAGTATTTATCATTAATACTCGCATATTAAATTTCCTCAGACCAAACTGTTCTTTTGATATAGTCTGTATATGAAATGATAATACGTACTACTTTTTGCGAAACATTTGGCATCGAATAGTCTGCAACCGGTCTAAAGTTCCTTTCTTCACCTACTTGCTGTTGCAATACCTGCGACAAGCCTTGTAAGATACGTTCAGGAGAAAGACCTACCATCATCACGGATGCTTCTTCCATTGCCTCTGGGCGTTCATGCGCCTGACGGATATTCAAAGCACGGAAATTTAGAATCGAAGATTCCTCTGAAATTGTTCCTGAATCTGACAATACTGCATAAGCATCTTTTTGCAAAGCATTGTAATCGTGAAAACCTAATGGTTTCAAAAATTGGATCTCCGGACGCATTTCAATTTTCATCTTATCAATCATATTCTGTGTACGAGGATGAGTTGAAACAATAATCGGATATTGATATTTTTCAGCAATAGCATTTAAAGATGTCATCAATCCACGGAAATTTTTCTCCGAATTGATATTCTCCTCACGATGTGATGAAACTACAAAAAACTTACCTTTCTCCAAGTTCAACTTCTCTAAAACTTGAGATGCATTAATTTCAGGAAGGTAATGATGTAGTACTTCAAACATCGGTGAACCAGTTTTGATAATACGATCAGCAGGTAAACCTTCACGTAACAAATACTCACGCGCAATATCTGAATATGTTAAATTGATATCAGATGTATGATCCACAATTTTACGATTGGTTTCCTCCGGAACACGCTGATCAAAACATCTATTTCCTGCTTCCATATGAAAAATAGGAATATGACGTTTTTTTGCTGGAATTGCGCATAAACAAGAATTAGTATCACCTAATACTAAAAAAGCATCAGGTTGCAACTCTTCTAATAATGGATCTATTTTAATTAGAATATTTCCAACCGTTTCGGTAGCTGTTTTTCCTGCAGCTTCTAAAAAATAATCCGGTTTACGCAAACCCAGATCTTCGAAAAAGATTTGATTCAATTCGTAATCGTAATTCTGTCCTGTATGGACTATAGTATGTTCTATAGCATCAGAAGCATCAAGTGCCGCTAATACTCTTGATAGTCTAATAATTTCAGGTCGTGTACCAACGACCGTCATCACTTTTAATTTTTTCATGATATGTTTAACGCTTAGACAGTTTCAAAATATGTATCTGCATCCTCTGGATTAAACGGCTCATTGATCCAAAAAATAGTATAAAGCTCTTCATCTCCTATATTTTTGATATTATGAGTATACCAAATCGGCATATCCACATAAGCTGGTTCTTCCCCATCTAAATAAAAATCCATTACTTCATCGGTATTGATCTTTCTGAGTTGAATAAGGGCCTTTCCTTTAATTACAGCAAATCGTTCAATCTTACGGGTATGGTAATGGTTTCCTCTTGTTATCCCAGGCACAGTTGTCGAGAACGAACATTGTCCTCCAATTCCTAAACGAATAACTTCTACAAATGCTCCTCTTGGATCAATATGTTGTGTAAACTTTACGGGAAAATGTGTTGCGTGATCGATATAAGTACGGTAAGTATTAAATAGATTATGTTCAAAAGTATTATGAATAACAGGTATCTCTCCTCCATCAAAATATTTTGCTTTGTATTCATTTAATAACGTGAGTACTTCAGATACTTTTTTAGTCGCCGTTGGTTCAATAAATAACTCAGCTGTACCTTCATTACTTCTTATGATCTTAACGATTGTATCTACCAACTCTTGCACATAAATCAATTTCACTTCCCCATCATGGGCAATCGAAGGTATTTCACCATGTGTCAGCTGGTAACAGAAAGTAGCAATGAAAGAATTATAAAAAGGTTTACCAAAAGCACCAAACACATTTGGAATAATTAATCCTGTTGCTTTTCCTCCGCTGGCTTTCGCCCATTGCACTAATGCTTCACGAGCCGCTTTTTTAGATTTTCCATATAGATTATCACGCTCCTCTTGGGTCGAAGATGAAATCAATACATGTGCTTGCGAATTTGTTCTTTTTAAAGCATGAACCAATTTCACCGTCAAAGCTATATTAGTATCGTGCAACACTTCATCAGACTCATGACGATTGAGGGCTGCTAGATGTACAATGACATCACATTTTGAAACAAAAGCATCTAATTCTTGATCCTGTTCAAAAATATCACGCTTAAAATCGACCCTTTCAAATTCCTCTGGGAATAATCCCAACGTATTGTACAAATGACTTCCTACAAAACCATTTTGACCTGTAATTCCTATTCTTATCATTTTCTATTTATAAAATAATCCAGCGGATATGTATAATCGTCGTTTGGAGCATTTTCTATTCCAAAATCTGAAAAAACCAATAATTCAGAATTTTCTTCTAGTGCCTGAAAAGCTGTAGCATAACCTGTCGAAAGATGCAGTACTTGATTTTCATTCGTACTTAAAAACAAGCGTTCTACAGGTAAATCTGTAGAAGCAATGTCCCAATCATCAATTCTCACAATATCAATGGCAAAAGAACCAGAAAGAATGTAGAACCAACGCTGTTCGATGCGATGTGCTCTCCAGCCCCGAACTAACGTTAAATCTACATTCTTAATGATATAGAACCTTTTAACCAAAGACATATCAAAATCATTGACAAACCGAATTTGACCTCTATCGTCTTTGGCTATTCCACCTTTTATAAAATCAATCATAATAAAATTAGTATGGATATTGCATCACGTCTTCGCCAAAAACTTCTTTTCTGATAAGAGGCAATGTTGAAATTAGCTTTTTAAGCCCTTCTACACCTTGTTGCTGCGTATTGTGCGAATGATAATCTTCAATCTTAGATACATCTTGTTCACCTTCCGAAAAATACTTCGCATAGTTTAAATCTCTATTATCCGCTGGCACACGGTAAAAATCGCCCATATCCTCGGCTTTCATCATTTCTTCACGGGTACATAAAGTCTCATAAAGTTTTTCTCCATGACGTGTACCAATCACTTTAACAGGAACCTCCTTACCAGTTAATTCAATCAATGCTTTCGCTAAATCGCCGATTGATCCTGCCGGAGCTTTGTTAACAAAAAGGTCACCTGGATTAGCATGTTCAAAAGCAAATAATACCAAATCAACAGCATCTTCCAAGGACATAAAGAAACGAGACATATTGGGATCCGTAATGGTAATAGGCTCACCTTTTTGAATCTGATTAAGGAACAAAGGTATTACAGAACCTCTTGAGGCCATCACATTTCCATAACGGGTCAAACAAACAACAGTTTCTGTTAGATTACGGGCTTCGGCAACAGCAACTTTTTCCATCATTGCTTTAGAAATGCCCATCGCATTAATTGGATAAGCAGCTTTGTCTGTACTCAGACAAATTACTTTTTTCACACCATTTGATGCAGCTGCACGAATTACATTTTGTGTACCTTCAACATTAGTCTTAACAGCTTGCATAGGGAAAAATTCACAAGACGGAACTTGCTTTAAAGCTGCCGCATGAAACACATAATCCACTCCCCTAGTTGCTGGTTCAACGGATGTATAGTCACGCACATCACCGATATAATATTTAATTTTATCACTTCTATAAAGGTTACGCATATCATCTTGCTTTTTCTCATCGCGTGAGAATATACGAATCTCTTTAAAATGACTTGTATCCAAAAATCTATTTAAAACAGCAGTACCAAATGAACCTGTCCCTCCGGTAATTAATAACGTTTTATTTTCAAACATTTCCTTTTATTTAACTTCCTAAATATAATTTGCTTCTTAGACCATAACCTTTATCAACCAATATTTAAAGTCGACCATCTACATTTGTTTTCCAAACACCTTTTACATCATATACAATCGCACTGTCTTTCTTAAACGCATCCAAATCCAAATCTAAGAATTCCTTGTGCGCTACACCTAAAACAATAGCATCAAACCTATTTGTCGGTAGCTCTTTCGTACTCAACAATTTGTACTCATGTTGTACTTCAACTGGATTTGCCCATGGATCATATACCGTCACCTGCACACCATAATCTTCTAATGCTGCAATAACATCCACAATCTTGGTATTGCGAACATCTGGGCAATTTTCTTTAAAAGTCACACCCAACATCAATACTTCTGCACCATTAACATTGATACCTTTTTTGATCATGGTCTTGATGACTTGCGATGCAACATATTCGCCCATCGAATCATTCAAACGACGACCTGCCAAAATAATCTCGGGATGGTAGCCATGCTCTTGTGCTTTCTGTGCTAAATAGTAAGGGTCAACACCAATACAGTGACCGCCTACCAATCCTGGTTTGAATGGAAGAAAGTTCCATTTGGTACTTGCTGCTTCTAAAACAGCATGGGTATCGATATTTAAGATATTGAAAATCTTAGCTAGCTCATTGACAAAAGCAATATTGATATCACGTTGTGAATTTTCAATTACTTTAGCTGCCTCAGCGACTTTAATACAAGGTGCTAAATGCGTACCTGCTGTAATCACAGTTTTGTACACTTCATCGACTTCAATACCAATCTCTGGCGTCGAACCTGCAGTTACTTTTAATATTTTCTCTACGGTATGTTGTTTGTCTCCTGGATTGATACGCTCTGGAGAATAACCTGCAAAGAAATCTACATTAAACTTTAATCCTGATATTTTCTCTAAAACTGGAATGCACTCTTCTTCTGTAACACCTGGATAAACCGTAGATTCGTAAACCACGATATCGCCTTTTTTCAATACTTTACCAACTGTCTCGGAAGCTTTATATAAAGGTGTCAAATCTGGACGATTGTTTTTATCAACTGGTGTAGGCACCGTGACGACATAGAAGTTCGCATCATCAATATCAGTCAGTTGGTTAGAACACCATAGACCATTAGTACCTGTTGAAAGCGGATTAGATTCAGCCAAAACAGCTTGCAAAATATCATCTTCCACTTCTAATGTTAAATCTTTTCCTGTACGTAACTCATCGATACGCTTTTGGTTAATATCGAAACCGACCACGGGGAATTTTGTTGCAAACAAGCGAGCTAGTGGTAATCCTACGTATCCTAAGCCTATAACTGCAATTTTTTTCATCTATTTATAATTTTGGTGTTCTAAATTTTTTACAACTAATATGCTTCGATACTTATTCTATTTTAAGTTTTCCCAATACCATTTTACCGCCGCCTTCAAACCCTTATCAATAGTATGGGTCGGTTGGTAACCTAATAACGTTTTTGCTTTTTCAATGGATGCCAATGAATGGGGAATATCGCCCTGACGGTTTGGTCCATAAGAAGCATTAACGTGTGCTATCTCGGCATCAAATGCGGTTAAATATTCTTTTAGGTGTGCCACCAATTGATTTAATGTGGTGCGGTCACCTACTGCTGTATTATAAACCGTATTGATAGCGTTTTTATTCTCCGTCAGCATCGCCAATTCATTCATTTGAATCACATTGTCGATATACGTGAAATCACGTGAAAAATCACCAGTTCCATTGATCACTGGTCCTTCGTGATTCATAAATTTCTTCACAAATAAGGGGATAACAGCAGCATAAGCTCCGTTTGGATCTTGACGACGACCAAATACGTTAAAATAACGTAAACCAATGGTCTCTAAACCATAATTTTTGGAGAAGATATCTGCATAAAGCTCATTGACGTATTTCGTAATCGCATAAGGGGACAGAGGCTTACCAATAATATCTTCTACTTTTGGTAAATTTTCAGAATCACCGTATGTAGAAGAAGATGCTGCGTAGACAAAACGCTTTACGTTTGCATCACGGGCAGCAACCAGCATATTTAAAAAACCCGTGACATTCACTTCATTGGTCGTCTGTGGATCTTTGATCGAACGGGGAACGGATCCTAAAGCTGCC
Organism: Sphingobacterium sp. MAE; assembly: GCF_056711605.1. Lineage (NCBI taxonomy): Bacteria > Pseudomonadati > Bacteroidota > Sphingobacteriia > Sphingobacteriales > Sphingobacteriaceae > Sphingobacterium > Sphingobacterium sp. MAE. The sequence goes on from NZ_CM160044.1 coordinate 4,922,338, forward strand.
TGGTGCAACACATAGTCTACACCTTGTACAGCCAACTCACAGTCTGCAGTATGGCGGATATCGCCTTCAATTAAAGAAAAATTAGGATTATCTGCATGCTGCGACAGATTATGACGGTGACCAGTTGCAAAGTTGTCCAAAACAACGACCTGAAAACCTTTTCCTAAGAAATGTTCTGTCAAATTGGATCCGATAAATCCGGCTCCTCCGGTTATTAATATTTTACTCATTTATCTGAAATAATTATACTACTACATTGCTGGTATACAACTGAATGCAATGCCCATCGTGCTGGGGAACATTGCAATAAAGTATCACCACTTTTTTCAGCTTCGCTCCAACCTTTGCCGCTAACCGCAATAAATATGCCTCATTTAGATTTTCTCCTAAAATAAGTACTTCAATCTGTCCAGAATCAAGCCCTTTGGCATAGTCACCGATCAAGCTGACCGACTGAATATCACCTGCTTGAGCAAGAACATGATCCACGAGTTCATCAATTCCTAAAAAAGTATGAATTAATTTTTGAAGCGGCTTAAATAAGGAGTGTGTGGTATTGGCACGATAGAAGATCTTGTTTTTATCTGATTTTTTAGTCAGAAAACCCGCATCTTCCAGTTGATTTAATTCTTTTCTTATCGCATTGGTTGATTCTTGAAACTCATCTGCCAATCCACGCAAATAGCCCTGATTGCTAGCTGAAACAAAAAATTTGATCAGAAGCTTGAGTCTTGTCTTGGATGTAATAAGCGAATCCAACATCGGGTTGATTAGTCTTTGAGTAACAAAAGTACTCAACAAGTATTAAATCTCCAAATTAAAAAATTGTTAAAATAACCCTCGACGCTTTGATCAATACGTAAAAGTTGATTAAATGGAAGTATGAGTAAGCTTAGGACGCTATTAACGAAGAATGAACAGATCAAAAAAAAAGCTGCTATTAAAAAAAACAGCTGCTTATCGGTCGGTGTAAAATTAAGTAGGGGTAGATTTAGATAAGTCCTTTATCTAATCATACTGACAAAATAATCGACTGGATAGGTATAATTATCTTCGGAAGCATGTACAACCGGATAGTCAGCATGTACCAAAAGTTCACTTCCCTGCTCGAGTGCACGGATAGCTGTTGCATAGCCTGCAGAAATATAAAGTACTTGCAGATGGGTAGACTTTAAAACCACATTTTGAACTTCTAAATCTGGAGAAGGGCGATCCCAATCGTCGATTTTCACAAGATCTACCGAGAAAGAACCGGATAATGCATAGAACCACCTCTGCTCGATACGATGTCCTCGCCATCCTCGAATTAATACGGTATCCAAATTTTTGATAATATAAAAACGCTTGACCGGGGTCATGTCAAAATCATTGACAAATCGAATACCTCCGCGCTCATCTTGCGCACTGCCGCCTTGAATATACTTGATCATGGTAAATGTAATGAAGTCAGTGGGAAAAGACTATCGTAAGCCTAAGTTTTAATATCTGTAGCGTATCGGTGACTTTGGACCATCTTGTTGGAAACATAGGTTTTGATGATATACTGTTTTAATATTAAATATACCGTGCTCAGTACAACAAGAACAACGATGGCAAACACCAACTGTGTGGTATGATCATAACGCGCGAAGGTGATCACCAATATACCGATCAATAATTGAAGCGTGCCATATAGCCCAGAGATAGCAAGCCTGTTGTATCCAACTTCATTGGCAAGATATTGGTACAAATGGGTACGGTGCCCTTCCAAAATATTTTCTCCAAGGTAAAGTCGACGTACAATGGACCAAACGGCATCGAGACCATAAACAGCAAGGAATAGTATATAAATAAAATCACCCGTTTTAAAAATCAAAGTACCTAAGGCAAACAATACGATATAGGCAATACCAACCGATCCGACGTCGCCGGCAAAGCACTTGGCTTGATTGCGAAAATTAAAAAATGCAAATACAACTATTCCTAAAAGGGCATAAATCAGATAATCCTGCTCGATAAACCCAACGGTTCTATTGACATAGTACAACAGCCCACATACTACTAGGCTGTACAGCGCAGTAATACCATTGATACCATCCATAAAATTATAGGCATTGATAGCCCCTACCACAATAATAAAAGTGACTATAATATAATACCAAGGTGGTGAGAAAATACCCATCTGAAAAGCCATCAATAAAACCGAAGTAAAATGAACAGCCAATCTTAGCCGACTAGTAATTTCGGCAATATCATCCAAGAAAGAAATCGTGGCCATAAGGGTCAGACCCAACATAAACCAGGGATAAGAAAAGCCGGACTGGATAAAAAATATAAGTATCGCGATATAAAAAATAATACCCCCTCCTCGCAAAGTAATGGTCGTATGCGATGAACGTTGGTTAGGTTTATCAATGATATTGTACCGATCAGCAATCTTGAAATATAGTAGTTCAAGTAAAAATAATAATATAACGGTAAAGATATACGCCATAAATCTAGTTAAATATTTAAAGTTGCAAATATAGCGAAAATTGCGCTATTTATTTACTTAACGTTAAATCTAATGAAAACGTTACAGGTCAAATGAAAAATTTCTCTTTAATGCGAATTTAAACGCTTTTAAGCGGTGTAAGCTCACAAAATTGCTGCAAAAATTGATATTGAAGACTATTTTTTGTATGTCGACAAAGCCGATATTAAAAAATTATGCAACTTCTAGTACCTTTTAGCGCCTTATCAGTAATAAACGAACTGCCATATGCGGAATAAAAATACCGCACAAAAATCCGTTATGTTGGACATGTCGATATACCGAAAAATGGCAAAAAAGCAACCGATTGCGAAGAGTGCGTGATGCTCTTAGAAAAAAGCCTCCCTATTTCGTTGTAAGCAAAACAAAAAAATGACGGCCAATTCTGTGGAGCAGAATCGGCCGTCATAGAACATGAATTTAACATGGAATCAGCAACGCCATCTGTGCTGATCATAAATCACAATCATGGGGCGATGGTTTTTAATAGTCTTATTTCAAATGATTTGGAAATAAATAGACCATCGTAGATCTTGCTTAAACCTGCCAGCTGTAGTGACTCGCATCAGAACGGGTCAAGTGTGACGCATAGCAATCTTTTTCCAATGGGCAATGAGCGGTAGTTAACAGGGAGCTAAAGCTGCTTGCGTAGGAATGTATTATAGACAAACAGGACCAGGCGTGGCGGCAATAATCGTATGGGGAACTTCAATATCCCGTATTTGATCTGATCCATCCTTGTAAAGGCTCCTATCTCATATACATGTTTTAAGAAATTGATCTCTTTTTTGATATAATGAACTCCACATCTTCTTCGAATAGAATTCAAGCCTGAATCCACCCGCATATGGTACAGAATATCTGGAAGGTTGTGAAATCTTAAACCTTTTTGCCATAAACGGATAAATAGCGCATAATCTTCAAAAAAGATCGTATTGCCCTGATATCCGCCCGCCTCTACTAGCCGAGATTTTCGGAATAGAATAGTAGCATGGTTCATGGGGCTCCGAAGCTTTATGCCCTTAATCATATCTTCGTGTTCCGCTGCACACGTTTTAATGATGTTTGAATCGCCGACATGCTCTGAAAATTCCTGTAAGGTACTTCCCACAATATCAATTTGAGGATTATTTTTTAAGAAACTAAGGAGCTTTTCAAATCGAAAATAATCTGAAATATCATCAGAATCCATACGGGCCACCAGATCAAAACTACATGCTGCTAATCCTGCCGCCAAAGCATGGCCAAGTCCGCTGTTCACAGGGAGGGCGATCACGATCAAAATGCCTGGATTATGTTGGCTGAAGACGTCGATCACCTGATCTAATGGCTCTGTAAGAGCACCATCTTTGACAAGCACAATTTCGCTAGGTGGAGTACTTTGACACATTAAACTCTCAAGGGCTTGCCTCAAATAATCCGCTTGTTCCTTGAAATACACCGACATTAAAACAGAAAATTTCATATCTTAAATTATTAATTTTTTAAAAGACCTAATTTTACTTTTGCAATTCGTTTTTCTAAAACGGTATTGCCTTTGGCATTTCGATCTGCAGCCTCCAAAAGAGCACGATACTGCTGGAGCTGAGCTTCACCTAAATATTGGCGTGTGCCTCCAAAAAAACGAATCTGATCCTTGTTTTGGACGACATGATGCTGGATAGCCCAGACTAGCTCTTCGACCTCCTGGCTGGCACTTCCATAATATTTTTTACAAAATTCATGTACAATATCTTTAACTGGCCGCTGGTCTCCCCAAATGATACGTACTGCAACAAAGGTTAATAGTTCGGATAAGGGCTCCTCATCGGAATGGATACCTTCGAGGTAGACACTGTTTACATGCAACTGTTTATAAAAATCGAGATTCTCTTTGAGTTTCAGTATGCTAGGGTAAAATTGGTGAGGTGCAGAAAAGTTACTTAAATAATCCCACACCATTACATGATCCGTCATTTGACTCCATTTGACCAATTCATCCCCATAACGCTTATTAACACCTTCATAAAGAGCTAAATGACGGTAAGCATCTATTGGCGCAAAACAGATCAGTACATTGGATATGGGCCGTTCCTTTTGTGGTGCAGGGAGGGTTTCATGATAAGCAAATGTTCCGATCACATGGTGTGGAAAATGACCGGCAATAGTATTTATAAAATGAATAAGGGCATCTGTCTCTGAGGGATAAAAGCTGGTCAGCGTTTTTTGTGATCCAAATAAAGTTCCAAATTTACCAATATCTTCTTGTCCAATTAACCAGTATTTTTTGTGGGCATAGCCTCTAAACAAATTGGTCAAAGTATCAACCATGTACTGACGCAACTTAACATCTGCTAGATTTAACTGAGTCGCGTACGCTCCTTCATATAAATAGAAATTGGGATTGGTCTTTTGAAATACTTTAGGTGGAACCAATCTAAAAAAACTATGGTCAAAAAATCCCCAACGGGTAGGTTCCTTATAATTGTGCTCTAAAGAATACCATTCGGTATAGGAAGCTGAATATGAGGTCTGATTATAAATATCAAATGTCTTAAAGATCGGATTGACCAGCTCTTGTTTAATATCCAGATCGATCGTACTGGACGGTACACAATGGATATCATCTGCAGCCAACATCTGGATGTCTAAGTATCGGTCAAGAAACCCGTAGACGGCGTTACGGATCCCTCTTTCTGTGATGCCTCCTAAGACAATAGCGCGATCGGTTTTATTGATTACATAACCTAAACGATCAACCTTATTGCTGTCTGCAATTTTAAACAAACTCGTATTCCCTATACTGATGACGGGAGTTTTATCTTTGATATGCGTTTCCGCAAGGATCGGTATCAGGACGTTTGATTTGAGTTGTACGTACTGCTGTAAGATCTGCGCAGACTTAAGGGTCGAATCTGATGCCAGAGAAGGAGTCATAATGACAAAGTCAGTCCGCCCGTTTTCGACTAAACGCTGGGACTGGACTTGTTGACACGAACAAAAAACAATTACAAAAAAGGCATATAGATATTTCATGATCGAGCTAAACTAGAATAAAGTGTATAATATGACTGGGCCATAATTTGTGCGGTATACCGCTCATTGTATTTTTTAAAGATATTAGCTTGAAAATCTCTGCCTTTCAATTGGGCATCATGAATGGCTTGAATTAAGCTTTCGTGATCATCTAAACGGAAAAATGAAACTTCTTGGTCGGTAAAAATTTCATGATGTACGGGTATACTCGAACAGATAACAACTTTACTAAGCGCAGCAGCTTCCAATAATGAAAGTGGGAGACCCTCCGTATATGACGGAAATACATAATAATCAAAATAACGATTATACCGATAGCCTTCTGACCGTGTTCCTAAAAACAAACACCGATCTCCTAATCCCAGACGCGCAGCTTGATCTTCCAAAATACTTCTTTCGGGACCATCTCCTATAATGACGAATGCAAAATCGGGTAATTGTGGTAGAATCTCTACAACTTGATGTAAACCTTTGCCTTTATTTAAAACGCAGGCAATACCAATTATTTTATATTTTTCTTTTAACTCAGCAAAAATACCTCGATCATTTGGATCAATATCCTGTGTCGTAACGTTCCTCCCGTTATTGATAACGATCAGTTTTGCCTCTGGCACCAAATGCGTGTAATGTTGTTTCATAATTGCGGTTAAAGCAACTATTTTATCATGACGACTCACAAGCCGGGACCATATGAATTGGATAAGATAGGCCACAAGTCTATTATATTTGAAACGATATTCATTAAACAGCAGACTATGGATCGTGCTGACGCATTTACCTTTTATCTTCTTTCGATTTTTAAAAACATAATAATCCGGACGTATACCATGGCTGTGGATAATATCACTCTCCAAAAGCAAAGATTCGCTTCCCGCAGCTTTTAGCCAAAAAGCAGAACAATCGACAGCAATAGGATCCTCCACCTGATCAAGGTAGAAAACAGTAATCTGATCATCGGGATATTGCTGTACCAGGTGACCGATGATATCACGAACGACTAGTATCGGCCCTGTATTTTTTAAGGCAGGAATTATAAATGATAGGATCATATGTTACTATTTATTGGTGATGACAGTTTTATAATCTTGTATAAAGGATTCTTCTCCTAAAAATTGGCTATACCTGAACATGCCGTACATAAATAAAAATAGCAGCATAAGGAGTCGCACTGGTTTCAAACCAAAGGTATGGGGCAAAATAAAGATATAGCAGAATTGTAAAATAAGTCCAAATCGGGATAGAATGGCCATCTGATTGAACAATGCGCCAAATAAAACAGCCATTAAGCCGATCTTAAAAAGAAAATAAAATCGTTGCTCGCCCAATTCTCTGATCATCTGTGCTCTGAAAAACCAAAAAATCAAAATACTGATACAGTAAAAATAGATCGCGATACTATTTGCTTTTTCTGAATAAACCTCGGAGTCTAAATAGGATTCGTACCGGCTATCTCCTGCAAATAGTGTTATGAAGCTCCCGAGCATGCCCCCAAATGAGAACAACGTGATCAAAACGGATAAAAATGAAATCGTTAAAACGGTATATGTATTTGTTTTTAAAAAACGATTGGCCATAAATACGATTAAAATAGAAAGAGCGCTGACATGGAACATTAAAGCACAAAAAATAGCAAGAATAGAAACCTTTATCTTGCCCTGATAGTACTGCACTATTCCATACCAGGCTAATGTAGTGGCTACTCCAAATCTGATCTGTGTAAAGCCGCCACCGAGATACATCAAGGAAAAGTATAAAAACAAGGACAGAAACCAATATTTGGAAAAAGCCGTGATGCTTTTGTACAAGAAAAATAAATTGAGAAAAGATATAAAAGTTAAATAGACATAGTCTGCTGCGCCAATTGTCTTAAACACGATATTGGTGATGACAAATAATGGTTCTCCATAAATATCACTAAGTTGATATCCACCTGTAAAAAATTCGTGCAAAGTGGGTACCTGGTTATAGATACGGATATATTCGTCATAATCATTATCACATTTGTATCGTAGGCCGGCAAATAGGCCTAATAATATCAATAGGAAAATCAAAATGGCCTTTTTATAGATTTCTGCAACCGCAATTTTAAAAAAATCGGTTATACAGAAAAATAATATAATGACAAAAACGATCCAGTACGCTACCATATTTATTGCTCCATTAATGTGCTAAACAAATCTCTCCACATCTGTACCACTTGAACTTTATCAAATCGTTTACTATCCTTAAGCGCCTGGCTAGACAAAGAAGCTCTCAAATCATGATCATCCATGCACTTTTCTAAAGCGGCTAAAAAACCAACTTCATTTCCATCCTCAACTAGAAAACCATTGGTACCATTGGAAACGACATCTCGAGGCCCCGTCAGACAGTCGTAACTGATAATCGGTAATCCGAAAGATTGTGCTTCGATTAAAACCATAGGCAGACCCTCCCAACGCGAGGTCATGACATAAATAGAAGCTTCTCTATAGTAGTGATCCACGTTTTTAGTCGTCGGGATCAGATGTACATGATGCAATTGTTCGTGGACAATAAGCTGCTCTAGCTTCTCACGGTCTTCACCATCTCCAATAATATGGAGCTGCCAATCTCTAAATCTATCATCCAGCTGTGACCAAACTCGAAGCAATCGATCAAAACCTTTCTGCTCGGTCAATCTACCAACAGCAAGCGCTACCTGCCTCTGGTCCACGGCCTCAATTTGAGGACTAAACGTCAAGAAATTGGGGATACAGACGATCTGTGCACGACAGCTAAAATGTTCCAAATACATCGCCCTGTCCTTAAGCGTCAGTGTAACAACAGCATCTGCATAACGACTGGCCATATACCTCGCAAATTTTTCTTTTTTACTAGTAAAAGCTAAAGAGACATTAAAATGCTCCCAAATGATATTACAATGTCTAAGTCCAAAATTGGCGACAATGGAAAAAACACTTAACAATGCACCTATATTTATGATGACGGATTTCTCCTCCGCTGTCATTAGAATTTTGCGGATCTTCCAAATTACTGTCGGGAGTAGTAGAAACAAACTCACATGTTTATGAAACAAAGTATGGATGGTGATATTCGGATGAACTTCAAAAAAAGGTTTACCCGAACCAAAAAGACTAATAATAGTCACCTGTGTATCTGGATCCCTGACCAGCTCATTGGCTAAGCCAATACCAATACGCTCTGTTCCTCCAGAATTCGTGATATTACTACTTATTAGAATAACATTCATTTTTATACGATTAAATAATTCATAACGTCATCTTCAAAAAAATAGATACCAAACTATTTTACTTGCTGGATAGAAATTTTGTCCAGGGCATGTTATAAACACGATTACTTAAATAAGCAACAAGAATAAAATTAACAAAACTAATAATAACAGTTGAATAGGCACCACCTATAGCTCCAAATTGTTTAATAACAAAATAACTCAAGATCAACTGTAAACAAGCACAAAAAAACGTGATCGTGGCCAGCGCTTTTGTTCTCTTGACGAAGAATATATAATTTACGAAAAGCAGATACATACCCTGAAACGTTTGCGATAATATAGCCCAAAACACAAATTCCTTTGCTTTTATATATTGCTCGGAGAAAAAATGTGTCAATATAAAATTGGAACAAAGGGTAAAGAGCAAACACGTGATTATTAACACGGCGATTCCATAATAAGTGATTTTCACCAGCTTGAGTTTGTTATCGTACAATTGGGCCGGATCTTCCGTACTTAAGCTTTTAAATAAATAGGGTGCAAAAGCATTATTAAAAGACAGCGTCAAAAATGAAACCAGTACGCCAAACTGAAAACCTGTAGCATAAAGCCCGGTGTCGCTCTCGCCTATAAATGTTGTAATATAGATACGGTCAATACCAGATCGGATCCAGAAACTCAGTGCATGCGGAATTAAAGGAAGACCAAAATACAGAATATCCCGAAGATAGACCCGGTCAATATTCAACTTTAAATATCCTCTGCGGTATAAAATAATTAAACTAAAAATACCAAATGATAGAGAGGCAATCAACATCCCATTGACACGACCTACCCATCCCATCTTGTAGCTGACTACAAAAATCAAAGAAATACCGATATTAACAATGGTCTGCAATATCTCGTAGATACCAAATTTGACAGGTTGCTCTTCTAAACGCCATAATGACAAATTAATCGACGTCATACTGGTCGCAAAAGCCATTACAACTAACAGCACAAGATATCGTTGTGGCACTTTTACAAATTCATATATAAATTGATGAAATAGTAAGAAAATGATGAGCACCGTACCTGTAGTAAATAAAGTCAAGAGTACGCCATTAAATATATAGCGTGACATTTCTGCTTTATTAAATTTATAATAGTTTACGCCTATGGCTCCATCTACCCCGAGCATAATAAAAATACTCACTATAGCCAATAATACATTAAAATTTGCGATAATACCATAATCACTAGGCGCTAAATAATAGCTTAAGAAGGGCAATATCAAAAAGGGAACGGCCTTGTTTATAGCATCGCAAAATGTATAAATTAAACTGGATTTTAGTAAGGAGCTTCTAAATATAGTACTAATCTTCATTCATCAAATCTAAAATTCCACTATTTATAACATTAAAATTATCGGACTTTTTATCGCTTTTACAATAAAAGTTAGATAAATAATTCGAATATTTTTCTAAATCCACTCCGCTCTGCAAATCCTTACAATCAAAATTTTCAGAAATTACTTTTGCTCCGAAAAGTTCCTTTGCTCTAAGCATACTGTTGTAAATCATTCTTAAAAACTCATTTTCAAAAAAGAATTTCTCTAAGTAAAGATATACGATGGGCTTCTTGGATAAAAGCGCATAACTCACAGATAAGCTCCCATGGGTAAGCACTAGATCTGAGTGTATGACGAGCGAAGCGGTTTTATTTCGGACAACCACTCTTTGTCCAAATTCATCTGTATAGCGCGCTTTGGGATGACTTGCAATAATAATAGGTAAACCCGTGCACTTTTCTATCTGGTCAAAAACTTGATTGATCGCTTCATAATATGCTGATTCTGAAATCCGATTTTTCATTCCAAACATGACGATATCCGGATGATCTAATAACATAATATCTAAAAACACCATATAAGGATAATCGAATAACGGCGCTTCAGTTTTCTTTTTATGATATTCAATTACGTCAAAATAATCTAATGAGACGACCTGCTTCGCTCTAGGCATATATTGTTGCGATTGACCAGTTATGTAGAAAATATTAGGAACCCCATAATGCCGTCCTGAAATTCTATTAAAACCCCAATTCACTATTTTTTTAAAAAAAGAACCAATAGTAAGGTCTTTAAATCGAGAGCTGAGGGATTGAGGTGTTTCCAACACTTTTGTTGGATTTAAATAATAATCTATTCTAATCCACCTCATACCACGGTCAGCAATCGCTTTGAAAATATTTTTAGTACTATATAAAAACCAAATTTCTACGATCAATAGATCATTTTTAGGATCTAGAGCGTTTAATCTCGAGTAAAGATCTCCCATAGATAACAGGTACTTTACATAATCCTGCTCCATCCGATAGGTGAAAGGTGCATCTTTCATATAAGGAAGAATATCGCACAAAGCCCAATATTCGACCTGATGCCCACGTGATAAAAAATCATGGATATAATAATGATTAATTTTGCGATCATGAAAGGGTTCATGATCTAAGATTATTATTCTCATAATTAAAAGATATTAAATAATATTTTTAATAACCTTAGCAGGGTTTCCGACTGCTATGACCTGTTTTGGAATAGATTTCGTACCGACCGAACCAGCTCCAAAGACCGCATTTTCACCAATTACGACACCAGGAAGAATAATAGTATTAGCACCAATACAGCCCCTCTCTAAAATAACAGTACCCTCGGTATGACCTTGATGACAGATGGAGACCGACGGATCATGGAAATTGTGATTAGAAACGTACATATGGACTCCGGATCCAATGAGCACATCGTCTTTTATAATGACAGTGACCTCCTGAACATCCGTTTCGGCATGGATCATTGTCCCAGGACGGATCACAACATTATCGCCGATTTCAATCTGAGAACATCCAACAATATAGGCTCCAGGTCTAATTTTTGAGTTTATTTCAAATTTTTTAAATTCTCTTTTACACAGATCGACCATCCAATTGTTAAAAGATAGCTTCCAGTAAGTAAACAAAATATCGGGACCGATACGGTCGGTCCCTCCATCAAATTTGATTTTCCTTAGAACTTCTTTGAAAAAACTCATTCATTATTATTTTAAACTCCACTTTCCTAATTTATCTTTCTTAAAAAGATCCAGGTTATATTGTTTGTTAATAATTTCCCAAAATTCTCGTTCTGAATATCCAACAAAAGCGCAAAAATCTCTTATTGCAAGAGGATCTAATGCATGATCATGTTTTTGGATCAAATCAAAAGCTTCCTCTCTTGTCAGTAAACCGTAGCGTACCATCCGTGCTGTATAGTCAGTCGCAGAGGCATGTCCAAACTTAGGATATTTCATCCACGAGTGTACTAAATAAGCTCTAGAATCAATCTGGTCAAAATTTTCGACATGGTGTGTTCTATCCCATTCATGTGTTAAGTCATGGAAACCTTTAGTTTTAGCAAGCTCATAATTATAAAAACTATTCCACTCTACAAAATAACTTAAATAGATAGGTTCCAAGTTTTCGATTTCAGATGCTGCAGGTGGTTCGAAAAAATTTAAATCTTTCATTGTTAGCCCTTGTTCAAGGAGTTCTTCAGTTGGAACACCTGACCCAACACCATTACTGATCTGATCTTTTGCAGAATAGGTTTCAATCGCTCCAGATCCTCCATACTCATAGCCGACATTTTCGCCATAGATCAATAATGGCGTATTGAATTTAACAGCCATGTGTAAGGGATAGGTATAGATATACCGGTCAACAAAATATGTGGGTTTCCCATACTTTTCAAAAGTAAATTTCATGGCTAATTTTTGTGCTTTGATATTAGGTTTCATACTGATAATATCACATCCAAAAGCTTCAGAAATATTCTTCAAATTATGCACTCCTGCTGCAGTCATGGGAAAATTGTCCTCAACTGTAACCAGAAGAGGGTTCATTCCTAGTACTTCTTTAAACATATGTACTTGAAAATGACTATCTTTCCCTCCACTTACTGCAATCATACAGTCGTATCCCGAAGGACCATTGTAACCGCGATATTTGTCACATAATTTTTTAAGTTCCTCAAAACGTGCATCGTAATTTACATTTATTCGGTTTTCATAAGCTTGACAAGCAGAACACTTACCCTTTTCGTCAAAACTAATTCCCGGTCTAGTGTCCGGCATAACACATTTAGTACAATAATTCATATATTTTATTCTTTATAATTAAGTTCATTTTTAACTTAACAAAACGCGCAATAAATGATTATTCAGTGGCAACCACGGCTTAAATAGCAGTCCCCCATCAACCATTAAATTATGTCCTGTGATAAAAGATGCATCATTAGACAGCAGAAAGCTAATGGCCGGAGCAATTTCATCTGGCCTGCCCAGTCTGCCTAGTGGAGATTTGTCACTATATCTTTTAATAAATGAAGCATGCTTTTTTTTCATCAATGATCCCCCCCGGTGAAATACAATTTATTCGAACATGATAACGGCCATAATAGGAAGCAAATACTTTATAAAAATAATTACTCCTCTTTTTTATGGCAGAATACGCTGCCGGAGAGGTTGCTCCATATTCCTTATCTAAATAAAGTCGTTTCCTATAACTCCGTAAATAGCTAAACCAACTATGAGTACTTTCATCTTATCAATAATTAAATCTAAAATCTAATTTTTTGTTTTCCAATAAAAAGGCCATGAATTCAAAATCAATGGAATGATCTAAATCAAAGCATAAGTGCGGAACTTGATACACCATACTACGATCTGTAATCACAGTTCGATGCTCCTGATCAAAAAACTTACGCTTGAAAATATAAAAAGATCCATTTATATCGTACACTTTAGGTGCAGACTGTCTTGTGAGAAACTGACCGGTTTTACACAATCCATAAAACCCGTCTGACTGCTCTTCTACCATATTAAAATATGGATTTCTATTAGCAGGACTTACAGAGAACAAATTTATAGCTTCTTCTTTACTAAATAGTGAATCAATCGCAATATTTACATCTTCTACCGTACGAAGAGGAGAGGTTACATCTAAATCAATAACGAAATCGTAGCTAATACTGTTTTCTGCTTCTGCGTAATTTTTAACATCTACGATGACATCTAATTTACCAGCAGTATCATTTGCAAGAAAATCTGGCCTATCATATGATATATTGATAGATGAATACCCTAATAAACGTACGACTTCCTTGATTTCTGATGATTCAGTAGATAAGAAAATATCAATATTTCGCTCTTTTGCAAGGGCTAGCGCAACTTCAATAGAGTAAGTTATTAGAGGCTTTCCATTAATCAATTTTATATTTTTGCCTGGAATACCTTTAGATCCTCCTCGGGCGCAGATTGTTATTAAACCTTTCATATGTATGAAACTTGTAAATTACTGATTTTTAAATAATTATATTAATTCGTGATTAAACGACTAAAGCCCCGTGGCTATTCCATATATTATAATTTAATATGCTTAATATCCTCTTGAGCTTTTTTAAAATCTTCATGCTTCCCGATATCTAACCAATACCCATTGATCGGGTAAGTGACTAAATTTAGGTTCATCTCAATAACACGATCCATTAAATCTGTGATATCAAAGAATTGATTGGCGGGTATCATATTTAATAGACTCTTCTTCAATATATAGATACCTGCATTGGAATAATAGGTATAACGTGGCTTTTCTTTTAATGACTTTACTGAATTGGTTTCATTAACTTCTAAAACAGCATAAGGGACATCGACATGATAAGATGTTGCTGCAACAATCATATCAGCTTGACGTTCTTTATAGGTTTTGAAAAAATCATTAAAATCAATATTTGTCAATAAATCCGAATTCATCACAATGATATCTTCATGTTGAAAATAGTCGACCAACAAAATAGAACCAATAGTACCTAAAGGCTTTGTTTCCCTGACATATTTAATATTAATATCTTTGATACTGCCATCTCCAAAATAATCAACTAATTGATCCCCCAAATAATTGATACTAAGATTTATATTGCGGATACCTACTTCTTTTAATCGATCTATATTATATTCAATAATAGGCTTATCGCCCACTAACAATAGCGGTTTGGGCGTATTATTCGTTAACGGACGTAATCGCTTGCCCTCGCCGCCAGCCATTAATACGGCATCGGCAGGTATTAAGGTACTCCGCAAACTAAAATCTAATATATCTATAATACGCAAATCATGATCGACGATCGGAATGATTTTTAAATTATTTTCCCTAAAATGATCCAGTTTTTTTAAATCAAACTCATTCTCATAAATGTAAATAGGATTAGATTGCACAAAATCTAACAAATGATGTTCAAATCCGAGTCCTTTAATAAAACCTCTACGGAGATCGCCGTCGGTCAATGAACCTAATAGCACGTTGTCTTCGTTAACAACAAATACAATCGAAGCGGGTGCTATCAAATCCAATCGGACTAATGCATCTCGAACTGTTTTGTCCTGATGAAGGATATGTTTATCTACTATATTCATATCAAATTATAATATCTTTTTAATGAAGATAATTGGTTCAGATCTTGAATGACTTTGACAATCTTAGGTGAAGCACCTCCGTTGTAATAAGGATTGTCCAAGTTTTGTAAATTATCTTTAAAACTGCTTTCTTTAACCGCCTCAAATCCATCCATTATTTCATTCCTGTCGCAGGAAACATTAACGATGGATTTTGCCTGAGTACGACCTTTTTGTCTATCGCCTATATTAATAGTCGCAGTATGCAAAGAAGGAGCTTCTAATATGCCACTAGAGCTGTTGCCTACAATAGCAGTACTTTGTTTTACAACAGATAAAAAGCGCAAAGTTCCTAAGGATAAAAATGCTTTAGCTTTATTTGGATTTTTACTGACGTATTGATCAATCATTTGATTGATAATCCTTCCGTCCGTATCTGCATTTGCTTTTGTAAAAATAAAAAAGCTATCATCCTGCTGTTCAATAGCATCCAACAAAATCTGAAATTGGTCTTTCGAACTTAAATTACTTAATGTTTCTGGATGAAATGTAACTTGGTAATTATATTTTAAAAATTTAATACCCAAATCTTGCTCTAATTCAGCCTTATCTAAAAGTTGTAAATTTGCAACATTGTCCAATCCAATAGCGCCAACATTAAAAACCCGATCAGGTGCTTCTCCCATTTGAATGACTCTACTTCTGTATTCTTCTGTAGATGTAAAATGCAAATGACTTAATTTTGTGATCGCATGTCTGATGGCGTCATCATAAGCTCCTTCTGTAATCTCACCACCATGTAAATGTAGGATAGGAACTTTAAATATGGTGATAGCTGCTGCTATGGCTAACATTTCATAGCGATCCCCCAATATTACAAACATATCAGGCTGAAGACGCGGAATAACTTCAGCTAGACCATTCATCGCTAAACCCATTGTTTTAACAATACTAGAAGGGGTATCTGATGAAAGTAAAATCTCTATTTTTTCATTGATCGTAAATCCGTCAGCTTCAATCTGCTTATAGGTTAATCCAAATTCAGGAGACAAATGCGCTCCTGTTGCAATAATTTGAAGTTCAAGATCTTCAGCAGCCTGGAGTAAATCCATCAATGGTTTGAATAAACCGTATTCTGCCCTTGTGGCAGTAACAATACAAATTTTCTTCATTACAATTCAATTAGATCATCAGCTTTAAAGTCTTTCGGAGCAATTTGCCCAATTACCTGATCCCACAACATAGGTGAAACACCGTTACCAGGTCTTTTGACCGTGATATTTTGCTCTGAGAAAAATTCTCCTTTCGAAATAGGGTGAGCAGCTACAATACTCTTTCGAGCAATAGTTATATTTTTAATTTCAGAAGTACTCGGTTCTTTAATACCACTACCCGCCATCGCCTGTTCGATATTACGTATAGCTTTTACCATTGCCGTTAGCTCAGTTGGTTCTAAGGAAGCGGCATGATCAGGACCCGACATCGTCTTATCCAGCGTAAAGTGCTTTTCGATAACGGTGGCTCCTAACGCAACCGCCGCAATCGGCACTTCAATTCCTAATGTATGATCTGAATAACCTACGTTCGTTCCAAATTTTTCCTGAATAGTATTCATAGCCTTCAAATTAACATCTAGCATAGGAGTGGGATACTCTGTATTACAATGTAAAATTGTAATATTTTGGAGGTGAATTCCTTCCTTTAAAAATACGGAAACCGCTTTTTCGATATCCTCCATCGTACACATCCCCGTGGAAAGTATAACCCGTGAAAACAATTTCGCTGCTTTTCTTAGATAGGGCAAATTTGTGATTTCGCCAGAAGGAATTTTAACTACATCCAAACCAATTTCTTGGAGATATTGCAATGATTCAAGATCAAATGCCGTTGAAAAGAAATTGATATTCTGATGTTTGCAATAGGCGATCAACTTCTCATGATCGTGATGTGACAATTCCAATTTCTTTAACATGTCAAATTGGGAATCATCGCCATCTGCCGTATTTTGAATTTGATAATCTGCCTTTCTAGCCAGTTTTGAAACAAGCTTATCGGCTTTAAATGTCTGAAATTTGACATAATCGACATCTGCTTGTACCGCTGCATCGATCAATTGAAATGCTTTATTCAAATCTCCATTATGATTGACTCCCGCCTCGGCTATTATAATTACTTTACTCATTCTATTTCAACTTCTTAGCAGGATTTCCTGCCCATACTTCATTATCTGGCACATGACAAATAACAGTACTCCCTGCGCCAATTATTACGTTTTCACCAATGGTAATTCCTTGCTTTACAACAGCATTAGCTCCAATAAATGTCATTTTCCCAACCTGAACATGACCAGCCAAAACTGCACCAGGTGCGATATGTACAGCGTCTTCTATCACACATTCATGTTCGACGATACAGCCCGTATTTAAAATGCAGAAACTGCCTAATTGGGAGAATGTATTGATACATGCGCGAGCGCCTATAAAATTTCCTATACCCATCTGGCATCGCTTACTGACTACTGCCGAAGGATGTATAACATTAGGAAACTCTTTATTATTTGCTTGAATTAAATGTGCAATTTTTTTTCTAATTTGATTATCGCCTATGCCTAATACAAAAGCATCAACACGGCTCCAGTCAAAAAATTCATTTCCTTCGTCACCTATATATTCTAGCGCAAATGGGTTGGCAGCACAGCTCGATTTTTCAGTATAATATTTGATAGCAAATCCCATTTCTGTCGCAGCGTCTAGTACAACAAAAGCGTGGCCTGAATACCCAACAACTGCTATTTCGAGTTTATCGTACACTACTTGGTATATTAATGATACGCTGTTCTAAAAACTCCGCATTGGTTTGATGATCTTTCTGGCAATGTTGATACATCGGTAGACGGGTCATTAATGTCCAGATAGGACGTGTCATGATTCCATCTTCATTCGACACCTTCAGAAAGAGCTCACGATCCTTTGGATCATCCAATTCGATACACATCAACCAGTAATTCGCTTTTGTATCTTTTGTTTCTGTTCTAAACTTGACTCCTAAGCTGTTAAAAAAAGTGGCGTACTGATCTGCCAAAATTCTTTTATCAGCTAAAAACGTATCCAACATTTCCATTTGTGCGCAGGCTAAAGCTGCATTCAGATTGGGCATCCTGAAATTATACCCTATTTCATCATGAAAAAATTCATATGGATGCGGTTTTTTAGCCGTAGTCGTCAGATATTTTGCTTTAATCCCTAAGTCAACATGATTAGAAATAATAGCACCGCCACCGCCACTGGTAATCGTTTTGTTTCCATTAAATGAAAATCCTCCAATAAGACCAACAGTACCCGTGTGTTTACCTTTGTAATAGCTCCCTAAGGATTCTGCCGCATCTTCAACAATAGGAATATGCCATTGATCACAAATGGCAATTAGCTCGTCCAAGTGAACAGGAAAGCCAAAAGTATGCATGGGCATACAGGCAGCTATTCTTTTTCCTGTAAGTTTATTATAACAGCCACCTTCTCGTAATTCACCAAATTCTTCTAAAAAATTGTGGACAGCTCTAGGGGAAAGTCCCATAGTATCCAGATCCACATCTAAGAATATGGGTGAGGCATTATTGTAAACAATAGCATTTGCTGTTGCAATAAATGTTAATGCTTGAGTAATCACTTCATCTCCTGAAGATACCCCGGCGATACGTAAAGCTACTTGTAATGACGCAGTACCGTTGACCACTGCCACTGCTTTAGCAGCTCCCGTAAAATGTTCCATTTTACGTTCAAAATCATCCACATATGCGCCAACTGAAGATACAAAAGTTGAATCAATCGTATCTAAAAGATAGACTTTCTCATTACCTCTGAATCGAGGTTCATGTAATGGAATAAATTTATCCGTATTATACTGTTCTCTTACGAAAGAGATAAAATCATTGATATAATCCATATCTACATTTTGGCATCTAAATATTTACCTGTCTCTTTATGCCCAAAATCAGGGATCATTTTAAGAAACAAATCTACAATTTCTTCTTTTCCCCATTTACGGTTTCCCTTAATTGAAGAAATGGTATCTTCAAAAATCTGTAATTTTTCTTCTTCTACTACTAATCCATTTTTGATAACACCAAGATTTTCAAAACGATCCATATCCAAAAATTCGCTATCGGTAAAGAATTCTTCAAAATCTTTTTCTCCTGTAGTATCACTCTCTGTAAATAGGCATGGCCATTTTCCTTCTTGTGGTAGAGTATGTACTAAAGCTCTTGCTTCGTCTTCATCTTGACATAAAAAGGGTTCATAACCGATCGCATTAAGATACTTAATGGCAATTTCAGCAAAGGTGATCAAATGTAAATTTTCACTTAGTTTTGGGAAGAAGATATCTCTATTTTCACCAAAAATGCAAGACATCAAACAAAGTTCTCCCGATTCTTTTGGGATAACAAAATATCTCTTTATATCATTTGGAGCAACGATGGGCTGTTTTTTTTCAATACGTTTATTGAATCCGTGCAACAAAGATCCGTCAGAAAACGCAACATTAGCAAAACGAGCAGTAGAGATGTTGATTTCCTTACTTCTACGCATCAGAAACATCTCCATAATACGTTTGGAGGCACCCATCATATTGACAGGATTGGCGGCTTTGTCAGTGGATACACAAAAATACTTTTTTACATTTTTTGAAATAGCCTGCTTCAAAGTCTTATCCGTATTAAAAATATTCACATCAATCATGCGCATCAAGGTGAAAGGATCTTTTTCACTACGTACATGTTTTAGTGCCGAAAGATTAAGTACATAGTCATATTCGCCATCAGATTCCCAAAAGGCATCATACTCGACTGATCCAATATCTAAAGCAAAAGTCTGAAAATCTCCATCAATATAACCGTAGGAGCTTCGTATATCTCTAACCAGCTCAACCATATTATTTTCACTGATATCCACAACATGGAGTTTACGTGGACAACGTTTAAATATCTCTTTAACGGTAGCTTGCCCGATAGAACCAGCGCCTCCTATAACTAAGAATCTGGAAGATTGAACAATTTGTGAAAGTTGTTCCTGATGGTTTTCAATATCCAAAGCAAATAATTGCTTTGTGCGTCCAATAAGTTTTAGGGTATCCATATATTAACTTTCAATGATATCTAAATATATCTTTCTAGATACGAGTATAATTAGCGTTAAAAAACCAAATAAAAGCCCACCGATAATGGCTGCCTGAGCTTTGCCAATTTTATCGATTTCAAGCGGCAATACGGGCTCATCGACCTTTTGAATTAAAGGTGCTTCTTTCATTAATGCCATTTTGGACATTTCCAAATTCTGAACCAGCTGACTTAAGATAGCTTTATTGGTCTCTGCAGAAAATTGTGATCTTTGGGTAGGGACCAAACGCTGTGCTTGCCGAGTAGGATTCAAATTAGGAGTGGCATCTATAACAACTGCAGCGGTAGCAATGTTTCCATTCATAACTGCCCGCACTGAATCGGTCTTATTTTGTAAAATAGCAATATTATCTAACGATTTTTTTGTCTTCGTTTTGATATAAAAATCATTGACCTGAGCAACTAGTGCTTCATTAAATTCTTTTGAAAAAATCTCATCGGTAGATTTAACGTCTACTTTAATAATGGCTGATTTCTTGTCCATCTTGCCAACAACTAAATTATTTCGATTGATATCTGATGTAGCCCGCTGTAAAATACTATCCCGAGCACGTACTAGATCTTTAGATATGCTCTTTGAAAAATCAATATGTAATAATGCTGGATGTTCTTCTTTCCATTTGGTCCGTGTGTCTGTTAATGCTAAATACCGATCTATCAAAAGTTGTGAGCTATCGCTGGCAGACGGTAACAATAAAGTAGATTCGATCATCTTTCTAGATTTGTACAATTCAAATAAATTGTCTCCTTGGAAGATGCCTCCACCAGACATGCCTAAATCGACTCCTGCGAGAGCTGCAAGTCCTGCCATTTGTCCCATTCCGCTACTAGTACCCTCTCCGGACTCCATAACAAAAGTCGTCGATGCCTTAAAATTGGGTTTTTGCGTATAGGCGTAAAAAATACCTAAGCCACTTCCAATAAGTGCCATGATCATAAAGATATACCATTTTGAAAACAAATACCTAGACCACTCTTGAACTTTTAAAATGAAATCCTTTAAGCTGATCTCATCTGTGTTATTTGTTCCGCTCATATTAATTTTTAAACAAACTGATAATAATCGCTAAAGTTGAAGCTACGCCAGTACCGATACCGATCCATGCCTGTGAACTAATTTTTTCTCGTGGTGCACGCTTAGGTACCACAATCTCTGCTCCGGGTTTTACTTCGGGATATGCACCATCTTTTCCTTTAACAGATCCATTGGCATACTGCACAAATACACGTTTCTTCAAAGCATTATCAGTAAAACCGCCTGCTTGATTGACATAGTATTTTAAGCTTTTACCCTTGACATAAACCACATTATTAGGGTTTAATACTTCTCCCATTACTTTAACCGTTTCCAACTCCTTAGGTACTGTGATAATATCACCATCTAATACCAATAGGTCTCCACGTTGGTAAGGATTGTTAAGAATTTTATTTAACTCAATACCTACTAAATCACTTGGTTCAATTTCGGTAGCCGAAGCACCCTGTTGCTGTGATACTTTTGCTAATGCACTATTCTTAGCATTGGCATTAACGGCTGTTGTTTCTTTATCAAATTCATCCTCTTCTTCTAACTCATCAACTGAATCCCTTCTCATCTCTTTTTTCAAGCGTTCTTTTTCTTTTTTCTCTTCGGCCTTTAATTTAGAAACTCCGGTACGTTTTAGAGATGCTCCTTCTGTGTAGGCATAAGATGTTAAACCTCCAGCGCGCTTAATGATATCGGAGATGCGCTCATCTTCTCTTGAAATGGTATAGATACCCGGAAATAAAACTTCTCCCTCAATCTTTACTTGTCTTTGGGTTCGGAAACCAGCATCACCTAATACCGTGATCACATCATAAGGTTGTAACTCGACGTTCAAATCCGATACAATACCGTCTTTAATATCGACTTGGATGGTTTGTGAAGAACTTGGATCGCTGACATCGCGATTTTTTAATCGTCGCGCAATCTCAATGCGTGCATTTTTAGCGGCTTCATTTAATCCGCCTGCTTTTTGGATCAGATCGCCCAATGTCGCATTGCTCGCAAAAGGAAAATCACCGGGCAAACGTACTTCACCTTGTACCGTAAATTTATATTCATCTCTTAAATCGAAAATAGAAGCAATCTCTACTTTATCTTCTCTTTTTAACGGAATATCTGCAACAGTTCCAGCTAATACTTCGCGAACATTGAAATTGATCAACTCGGCTGTGTTATCTGCTCTTAGTCTGTTGATAATGCCTCGCTCTAAAAAGGCATCTTCACGGACACCATCTGCTTGTTCTATTAATTGCTTCAATGTCATACCTGGCTCCATACCGTATAAACCTGGACGGAAGACCGCGCCCAAAATACTGATACGATTGGCAAAACGCTCTAAGATAGGCTCTACCGTAAACTGATCCCCTGCTTTGGGACTGTAATCGGCAAACTGATCGGCATAAATATCTTTGACACTGCGTTCCTTATCGGTCTTTTGCAATACTTTAATCTTGGCGGTATAGGCATCTTCGCTAAAGCCGCCTGCATACTTGACTAAATCCAATAAAGATTCGCCGGATACGGTCTCAAAGATGGCAGGTCGTTTCACCTCACCTTCAAACTGCACACGACTGCCGTATACTGGGATATGAATAATATCCTGATCTTGTAAACGAATATTACCCCGTTGGATCCCATTCGCTAAAAAGTCATATAAATCAATGGTAGTCACCACCTGATTGTTACGAATCACTTGAATCTGACGATATGTGCCATTTTCACCTGGACCGCCTGAAGCATATAAAGCATTGAAAACCGTCGCTAGAGATGGTAAAGTATAGGTGCCCGGTTTGGTGACTGCTCCGGTGAGTGTAATGCGGATACTCCGAATATTACCAATATTGACATCCACATGCGTATTGCCTGAGCGAATGGCAGGATAGGTACTGCTCAAGCGAGATTGAATCTTGTTTTTTGCAGCTGTAACCGATAAACCTGAGACCGCAATCTTGCCGACATACTCCACCGTTATATTTCCGTCTGGACTGACCGGCAATTTATAGGAAGCTTCATTATCTCCCGAAATATCTAATAGTATCTCATCATCAGGCCCAATAATATAAGAGCTTGGCGTCGCCATACGCAAATTGGGCTCAAATGTAATATCACTATTTTTGAAAAGATCTGAACCAAATACTTTTAATTTATTTTCATCGATCTCTAAGGAGTCCTGAGGTAATTTTTTATTTTTTAAAGAATCTTGCTGCGCAGCGCCATTGACCTGACGGCCAGTAGTCGTATTTCCTGCCGGTTGCCTTGCATCTAAATTTTTAGGCTGTTGCTTATTGCGTTTGATTTTCTGTAAACGGTCTTTCAGCTTTTGAGCTTCGACAGCTGATACACCTTGAGCACGTGCAAATCCATCCAATTGTGACTCACTATAGCCCATTAATTCAGCACGCTTCACATATTGCTCAATTTGAGCATCCGTTAAATCGTCCACTTTAATATTTGCTGGATTGGTTTGTGCTTGTACCGAAACCATTAGGCTCATGACAAACAACCACAATATTACTCTTCTCATTCTATACAGTGCAATTTTCACAAAAGTAGGTAAATTTATTTAATTAAGAGATTGAGATACTCCCCGTATCCGGATTTACGCAACGGTTCGGCAATTTTTAACAATTGCGCTTTATCGATATACCCCATACGATAAGCCACTTCTTCAATCGCACCAATCTTCATCCCTTGACGCTCCTCGATGACCTGTACAAACTGTGCCGCTTGCATGAGAGACTGAATAGTACCCGTATCCAGCCATGCGGTACCGCGATCAAAAACTGCCACATGAAGCTTTTCTCGCTCCAAGTAGACTTTGTTAATATCGGTAATTTCCAATTCCCCTCTTGGTGATGGTTTAATTTCTTTGGCTATCTGGACCACATCATTATCGTAAAAATATAATCCTGGAATGGCAAAATTTGATTTTGGTGCTACCGGTTTTTCTTCTATCGAAATTGCTTTTTTATCTGCATCAAATTCCACGACGCCATAACGCTCGGGATCATTGACTTGATAAGCAAACACCATCCCGCCCTCAATATCTACACAGGACTGTAAGTGCTTAGACATACCCGAACCGTAGAAAATATTATCACCCAAGATCAGAGCGACCTTATCATCACCAATAAACTCTTCTCCTAATATAAAGGCTTGCGCCAGTCCATCTGGACTAGGCTGTTCGATATATTCAAATCGGCAACCCAACTGTGAACCATCTCCCAACAGTCTTTTAAACTGCGGCAGATCTTGAGGTGTCGAAATAATGAGGATCTCATTGATTCCCGCTAACATCAAGGTGGATAATGGATAATAGATCATGGGTTTATCGTACACCGGCATCAACTGCTTGCTCACCGCCAATGTCATGGGATGTAAACGTGTTCCTGATCCTCCTGCTAGTATAATTCCTTTCATTTTTTTTGTTTTTTATTGCTAGAAGGTTAGATGATGGTTAGAAGGTTAGAATTTTTCTAACTTCTTAACTTTCTAGCTATCTCACCCTATAACTAACTAACTAACTAACTAACTAACTAACTAACTAACTAACTAACTAACTAACTAACTAACTAACTAACTAACTAACTAACTAACTAACTAACTAACTAACTAACTAACTAACTAACAAACTGGTTCTTTAAACTGTCTTTCCAAAATGGCACTTCTACTCCAAATGTCGCTTTAATCTTTGTTTTATTTAACAACGAATAATTGGGTCGCTTTGCTGCTGTGGGATAAGCTGTCGAGGGAATTGCATTGATCTCACACTCGAGTCCTTTGAGATCGCGAATAGCTACAGCAAAATCGTACCAGCTGATCTCGCCTTCATTGCTATAATGATACACACCTCCCACCCATTTTGCACACTCTACAATATGGACGATTGCTTTTGCCAGATCTGCTGCAGAAGTCGGTGAACCGATCTGATCATTGATCACAGCAATGGATTCGCGCTCGGACATTAGCCGTAACATGGTTTTGACAAAGTTTTTTCCAAAAGTGGAGTACACCCATGAGGTACGGATAATAATCGCTTCGGGGCACCATTTTTGGATCGCCTGCTCTCCTTGTAACTTGGTGTGTCCATATACATTGATGGGATGCACGGGTGCGTCTTCTGTTAGCGCCATACGGCTATTTCCATCGAATACATAATCGGTTGAAATGGCGATCAACTTGGTGCCATGTACATGACAATACTGCGCAATCTCTTCCGAAGCCAGGTGATTGACCTGATCAGCAAGATCAGCTTCAGACTCGGCCTGATCGACAGCGGTATATGCTCCAGCATGGATGATCACATCGGGTTGATACATCCCCAGAATATCTTGAATAATAAAGGTCTGATCCAACGGAAGCTGTTTGCGATCTAAAAAGAAACATTCTTTTGCAGCATCATGTTCCAACAGCACTTTTAATTCCTGTCCCAGTTGTCCTGATGCGCCTGTAATAACGATCCGTTGCTTTTGATTAACCGATTCCATTTTTATTTTTAAATGCTGTAAAGGATTGTGCTTCTTCATCTTTTTTGGAAAGAATCATATCTTCCCGTGGAACTTGCCAATCAATACCTATTGTTGTATCTAACGGATGAACACCGTCTTCTGCTACTTGATGATAATAATTATCGCATTTGTAAAAGAACACCGCACTATAGGACAAGACCGAAAATCCGTGTAAAAATCCACGTGGAACATACAGTTGTCGCTTATTCTCTGCGGACAATTCTACTGCGACAGATTGGCCATAAGTGTCCGATCCGGGACGCACGTCTACCGCAACATCCAATACTTTTCCTTCGAGTACACGCACCAACTTCGCTTGCCCATATTCACCTGCTTGCATATGCAATCCACGGACTACGCCGTACTGGGATTGGGATTGGTTATCTTGTACAAATGGGGGTTTAGCGCCTACAATCTGCTCAAACTTTCGGTCATTGAAGGCTTCGAAAAAGTATCCTCTTTCATCTTCAATTATAGTGGGCTCTAAAATAAAGCAGCCTTTTAATTTTGTTTCTAGGAATTGCATTGTTTTTTATTATGGTTAGAAGGTGAAGAAGTTAGTAGGTTATTAGGTTAAATGATTAGTAGGTTAGTTTCACTTTCTAACAATCTAACTTTCTAACTTTCTACCTATCTAAACTCTTAATCAACTTCGCTAACATACTTTTTATATAATATACTCTTTTAAATATTTCTTCGTCTCGCTTATAAAAAGAAAGTCTTTCTGCTAATTCAAGTTGTGTATCCAATTCACTTAAAGAACCCATCGCAATATATAGAAAACGTATAAATTCAGTTTTACCCCTACGTCCAGCTCCTTCTGCAATATTAGATGGCACTGATACTGACGACCGTTTTAACTGACTAGTCAAACCAAATAGCTCTTCTTTCGGAAATGTAGCTGTTATTTTATATACATCTTCCACAAGAATCATCGATTCCTGCCAAACCTTTAAGTCTTTATGAGATTCGAGCATAATTAAAATATTAAAGTTAGAAGGTTAGATAAAGGTTAGAAGGTTAGAAGGTTAGAATTTTTCTAGCTATCTCACTAACTAACTAACTAACTAACTAACTAACTAACTAACTAACTAACTAACTAACTAACTAACTAACTAACTAACTAACTAACTAACTAACTAACTAACTAACTAACTAAACTAACCTTTATACTGCTGATCGAAATATTTCTGATAATCTCCTGAGGTGACATTGTCCAGCCACTCTTGATTATTTAAAAACCAGTCGATGGTTTTGGATAGCCCTTGTTCGAAAGTAACAGAAGGGTACCAGCCTAATTCTTGATTGATCTTGGTGGCATCAATGGCGTAACGTAAATCGTGACCCGGGCGATCTTTCACAAAAGTGATCAATTGCTCCGCAGTTCCTACTGGTCGACCTAATTTTTCATCTACCTGCTTACACAGTTCTTTGACCAAATCAATATTTTGCCATTCGTTAAATCCGCCAACATTGTACGAATCGCCATTCTTTCCTTCATGAAATACCAGATCAATAGCTGTTGCATGATCGATCACAAATAACCAATCGCGGGTGTACTTACCATCACCGTAGATCGGTAAGGGTTGATTGTTTAGGATATTGTGAATACATAAGGGAATCAGTTTCTCTGGAAAATGATTGGGACCATAATTGTTGGAGCAATTGGTCAATACCATCGGTAAGGCGTAAGTATCGTGATAAGCGCGAACAAAATGATCGGAACTGGCTTTGGAGGCTGAATAAGGGGAATGTGGATCGTAAGCGGTTTCTTCTGTGAATAATCCTTCGGCTCCTAATGCACCAAATACCTCATCGGTAGAAACATGATGAAAACGTTTTCCTGCAAAATTATCTTTCCAGATTTCGCGGGCAGCATTTAGTAAATTGACCGTACCAATAACATTGGTCATCACAAACGCGGAAGGATCTGCAATGGAGCGATCGACATGAGACTCTGCTGCCAGATGGATCACACCATCAGGTTGAAATGTGGTGAAAATACGAAACATGGCCGCAGCGTCGGTAATATCTTCTTTAACAAACGTGTAATTGGGTCTATCTTCGATATCCCGTAAATTTTCAAGATTGCCGGCATAGGTCAATGCATCTAAATTGACAATATGGTAATCTGGATATTGATGTACAAAAGTGCGGACTACATGCGAACCTATAAAACCCGCTCCACCTGTAATAATGATCGTTTTAGTCATCATGATGTGCAAATATTTCTTAACAGCTTAAAACCCCCTAACTGTAATTAAGGGAATGGCATCAAAAGTAATAAGATTTTATGAACAAACAATAAAGCGAGATGAGTAAAACCGTCTACAATAGTTAGCCTGGACGATGACAAACGCTCTAATGATTGCTCTGCTGATGGTACAAACCCGAAATGGGAACCATAACCTGAAAAGGCCTGGTCTTTCCGCCTTCAAAGTGAAGTTTACCAGAAATACAAGTCGGGACTCCGGTCAAGTCGAGCTTGCTCAGTGCTTTATTGGTCAACTTGTAACGGATAGAGACTTCGGGCTTGGGCAATAATTCAGAATGAAATGGAAGTGAAAGCGATTGATCAAGCTGGATATGTAGATCGGGATGTTTGACGGAAACACGTTTTAATGTAGCATGCTTTAATTTTTGATTGTGACTGGAGGTATGGATCACAATCACCCCACTCTTCACAGTCCGGTCACCACTGTACTGTCCCGGATGTTCTTGAAAAAGATAGCTCACGGACATCGCGCCATGCTGAGCCAATTGGTTTTTTGTTTGCTTTGCGTTCCAGAAGTAATAAATGCCTATTAACAATAGGGCGATCAATGGGATAAATAGCATGGTGGTTTAAGGATTAAAAAGTAAAATAGTGACGCAGTGACCAAGTAAAATAGTGACGCAGTGACCAAGTAACGTAGTGGACGGCTACTTTGTCTTGCAATCACCTATATTATTAACGTCGTGAAGTTTAACATCGTATCGAATCAAATTGTTTTTATAAAGTTTTCACTTCAACTAAAAACTGTTTCTGTTAAGATGATGAAATACTGCAGTACCTCCGATCACAAATATAGCTGCTGAACATGAAGCAAATCATTATTTAATATTAAATCATCAGCATGGATTCATCGTTTAATGCTCCAGATATCGCGATGTGGATCTGTTGTTGAAACATAAAAATAGTGCCTTGACAAGCAAGGCACTAAGCAACTAAATCATAATTTGGAAACAAACTAGGTTAATGGAATATCGGTAGATCCAACTGCTGGATATGGACTTCTTCTTCGTGCTGATAGACATTTTCGATGGGCATGCTCATTTTGAAAGGAACCCGGTCGCCGCCCTTCAGGTTTAATACACCAGCCAACAACACTTGACAACCTGAAAGATCGACGCTCTGCCGATCTGAAGTGATTCGAAAACGGACCGAAATCGCTAATCCTTGATCTTTATTTTCTACAAAGGGGATAATGGCGGACTGATTTAATTTGACCGATACGCCTCTATGATATATCTTAACTTTTCTAATCACAACGGCCCTGAGCTGCTCATCCCTGCGGGATGCATTGAAAATAAGGGATCCGTAACGACTTTTGAGATTGCCGCTGTACTGACCTGCGTGATCTTGGATGCGGTACTGAGCACTTAATGTAACGTGCTCTTCAAACTGTGAACGCCTGTACTTGTCCTGATATATATAATATAGCAGACAGGCAGCAAGGGAAACTAAAATAACAACATAAATCATCATACCTCGTATATGTTAAACAATAAAACAAAATCTTTGTACGATTGTGAGCGCACTCAAATAATAACATATCAGGCTGTTCATAAAAAATAATACACCACTTTGGCGGTCTTTTGCCAGACATCTAAAAGACTTAATGTGAAACAGTTCCTAATTTCTATCAAAAGTAGGGTGAATATTGGTGTTATAACAGAGACCCTGGGGTCTCTTTTAACTTTAGTTTAAAAAAAATCACAGTAATAAACTTCAATATTCAGGTAAATAATGCACATTTGTAGGGACAAATGAAACCTGACCTCGTTGCCCCTTTTTTGCTGTTTTTTTTACTTGTAGTATCTTTAAAAGGGTCTGCAGGAATACAGCGCACAAATGAAATTCCAACGGTACTCATTGCCCAGGAACAGCTGAACGAAGACAGTCCGCTGTTTTACTACCATAATAAATCCATTTTCAAAAACCCTAAAATCAAGCAGGATGATTTTGATGCGAAAGGTATCTATTGGCTGCGTATCCATATCCCGGCCAGTAAAGACTATAAAAAAGAAAACTTATGTTCTTTCGTTTAACAACCTGACCTATGTGGACCTGACCCTGATCGACGACCGCAGCAGTGTCGCGATCGATAGCCGAAAAGCGGGACTGTTCAGACCTCTCAAAGAGATCACCCCAGGCGATGACCGGAATCATTTTACACTGGAGATCGATGTCACCAAAACCTACACCTGCCTGTTGAAAATCCATCATATCAAAGGCTATAGCCCCCAGCTGGATTTTTACATCGAAGATCAACTGAGCTACCTGAAACGGGAGCAAAAGGAATCCAATATCTACGCTTTCTTAGAAGGCGCGATCATCGTACTGCTCCTGTATATTGCACTGGCATGGATCGTGTCACGCTACCGACCTTATATCTGGATCTTTACCTTTTTAATGGCTGTGGGCATGTATAGTTTTGCCTTGCAGAAAGACTTTATAGACTTGTTTTTTGCTGAAAACCCGCGCTTGGGATGGACCATAGGTCCGCTGTTCTATCGGCTCGGAACCATCAGTTTCTATCTGCTGCTCCTGGATTTTCTAAATCTGAAAAAATTGAGCCCGCTGTTTTATAAACTGGCACTCATCATCTGCTTATTGGTGGTCTCTTTTGCTGTTTTCAGCTTTATCTACTGCTATACCACGTCAAATTACTATCTTTCCAACCGTATTAATTTTATTTTGGGCGCGATACATATTGTGTATCTGTCGACTCTATTTATATATCTCTGGAAAAAGGTGGATGAACCACAGCGATTCCTTGCCTATGGCACAACCTGTTTTTCATTAGGGATCGGGCTCATTGTGATCTTGCTGATCAAAATGGATGAAAAATCACTCCTCTATATCCCTGCCGTGATCCAGCTTTTTGTACTGAGCATCACGATTATCTTTCTGATTGCAATCCGACTGCGCATCCGTAAGCAGGAACTGGAATACCATAAATCGATCGAGATTCGTGTGGAAGAACGCACCGCTGAACTCCACATGGCCAATACAGCCTTAAGTAAGCAGCAATCGGAGCTCTTGGAAAAGAATACATATATCGAAACCTTGATCGATGAGCTCAACCACCGGGTCAAAAATAATCTACAACTGCTGTACAGTCTGGGCAGCCTATATCAAAAAGGGGATAAAAATAGTGTGACCAGCAACCCTGCTATTCAGGAGATGCAAAGCCGGATCCATACCATGATGCTGGTCAATCAGCTCCTGGTGCACAACAAGGGCAATAAATTGAAACTGGATCAATTGGTGATGGAAACCATCAGCTACCTGCAGATGCTGTATGATCCCAAACAGAGGATAGCGATCGATCTGTACTGTGTGCTCGACTATTGGATCCCGACCCATATATCAACTTCACTGGGACTGATCATCACGGAGCTGCTGACCAATGCCTACAAGTATGCCTTTCCGACTGAACGGCAGGAGTCCCCTACAATCACGCTGGAGATCACACAGTCAACGGACAAATTGTCGATCGTATTTTGGGACAATGGCGTAGGTTCGGATACCTTGGTCGCAGACTCGTCCTTAGGTATAGCGCTGATCAGGGATCTTGCCCGCCAGATCAAGGGTGAGATCAGTATCAACCCTAAAAATGGGTATCACTATCATTTTGAATTTAAAAAAGGACTATGGAAATAAAGATCTTAATTATTGAAGATGAAATGATCATTGCACGTTTTATCGAGCAACATTTTTATGCCTTCTACCAAAATATCGAGATCAATATCGCACTTTCTGTGGAAGAGGTGGACAACTACATGCGGGAGCAGCAGCCGGATCTGGTGCTTTGCGATATTCAGCTGCAGGATGATTGCGACGGGATCGACCTGATGGTGAAATATAAGGCTGAAAAGCAATTCTCGCTGATCTTCATCACTTCTTATGACTCGAAACACTGCATCGATCGGACCATCGCGGTCAATGCTGAAAACTATATTATAAAACCATTGAATGAAAGTCGGCTATATGCTGGAACCCATATCGCTATACAACGTATCGCTCAGGATAAGAAAAACCGAAAAATAAGCCCTAATCTGTCTGAACTGACGTCTGCCGAAATACAGGTACTCAAACTCATCGCCAATCGCTACACCACCAAACATATCGCAGATAAACTGTGCTTAAGTCCATATACCATCAAAAACACACGTCACCGCATCTGCAGGAAGCTTTCTCTGGAGGAGGAAAATAATGCGCTATTGACCTGGGCGATCGAACATCAGCATATGCTGGAAAATTGAAAGTTGTTTAGGACAGGATCCTAAACAACTTGCGTACTGCTACTCGCCAATAGCATAGTACTGAAAACCGAATCTTTCGAGCTGCTTTCTATCTAAAATCTTGCGGCCATCAAATACAAAAGCTGGTTTTTTCATTCCTTCTTTTATCTGTGCCCAATCGTATTGTTTAAACTCATCCCACTCGGTCAATATCGCTACCGCATGTGCTCCTGTCAGGGCTTGATGAGGCTCGTTTACAACCGTCAATAAACGGCGGTTTTCTGCCGGAGAACGCGTACCGAGGTAATCCAGATCGCGATAGATCTGCTCGGCCGAAACCTTGGGATCGTACACCACGATCTCGGCTTCTTCATCCAAGAGGTGATCGGCGACATAAATCGCTGCCGATTCGCGGGTATCATTGGTATCTTTTTTAAACGCCCAGCCTAAGAATGCAATCTGCTTACCATTGACCGTATTGTACATGGTCTGGATGATCTTTTGCGCAAATCGGTCTTTCTGATGATCGTTTAACAGAATCACTTGCTCCCAATAATCTGCTACAGCGGTCAGATTATAGGTGCGGGCGATGTAAACCAGGTTGAGAATATCTTTTTGGAAGCATGACCCTCCAAATCCAACGGATGCTTTTAAAAATTTGGATCCGATACGCGAATCATAACCGATGGCACGTGACACTTCATCTACATTGGCTCCTGTCACTTCGCACAGCTCGGAAATGGCATTGATCGAAGATACGCGCTGTGCCAAGAAAGCATTGGCTACGAGTTTTGACAATTCGGAAGACCATAGATTGGTGGTCAATATGCGATCTCTGGGCACCCAAGCTTCGTAAATCTGCACCAAAGCTTCTATGGCTTCCTGATCTTCTCCACCGATCAATACGCGATCGGGGCTGTGCAGGTCGGGCACAGCTGTGCCTTCTGCCAAAAACTCGGGATTGGAAAGAATATGGAAATTAACACCATTTCCGGTATTGTCCAAGATACTCTTGAGAGCAGCGGCTGTACGGACGGGCAGGGTGGATTTTTCGACGACAATCTTATCGTCTTTGGCGACTCGCGCAATCTGACGTGCGCAAAGCTCGATATATTTTAAATCAGCCGCCTGTCCCTTGCCCTTGCCATAGGTCTTGGTTGGGGTATTGACCGAAATAAAGATCATGTCGGCCTCTTCAATCGCTTTATCGACATCGGTCGAGAAAAAAAGATTGCGACCTCTGGCTTCAGCAACGACCGCATCCAGACCGGGCTCATATATAGGAAGATTGTTTAGATCGGGGTCATTCCAAGCATCGATACGGGCCTGATTTAAATCAACAACAGTGATGGTAATATTTGGATTTTTTTGAGCAATAACCGACATGGTCGGACCACCTACATACCCTGCTCCAACACAGGCTATTCTCTTAATTTCTCTCATCTAAGTATACTAAAACAACATCATCGGCAACCATTTTTAACTCTCAACATATAAGGCGGTTACCGTAGATACGTGCATGTATCGAAATTAGTGAATTATTTACTAAATTTCAATACGAAGCGGAATAAATTTGTCTGACAACTGCTATATCTATATCTTCGTAATGTTCAACTTCTTATAAAAGAATATACATGAAAAAAAGAATATTGATAACGGGCGGAGCTGGTTTTATTGGCTCGCACTTGTGCAAAAGATTGCTCGATGAGGGCAATGAGGTCATTTCTTTGGATAACTATTTTACAGGGTCTAAAGAGAATATAGCGCCACTATTATCAAATCCATACTTTGAGGCCATCCGACATGATGTCACGATGCCTTACTTTATCGAGGTAGATGAAATCTATAATCTGGCCTGCCCTGCCTCACCTATACATTATCAATTTAATGCAATCAAAACCGTGAAAACTTCGGTAATGGGCGCAATCAATATGTTGGGATTGGCAAAACGGTTAAACATCAAAATATTGCAAGCTTCTACCAGTGAGGTCTATGGTGACCCGATCGTGCATCCGCAAACAGAATCGTATTGGGGAAATGTCAACCCCATCGGTATCCGTTCCTGTTACGATGAAGGCAAGAGATGTGCCGAAACGCTGTTTATGGACTATCACCGCATGAATCATGTCAAGATCAAAATCATCCGGATATTCAATACCTATGGACCCAACATGCATCCTAATGATGGGCGCGTGGTATCTAATTTCATCATTCAGGCCTTGAACAACCAAGATATCACACTCTATGGAGATGGCTCGCAGACCCGAAGTTTTCAATATGTGGATGATCTGGTCGAGGGGATGATCAAGATGATGGCAAGTCCAAATGACACGATCGGTCCGATCAATATGGGTAATCCAAATGAATTTAGTATCCGTGAGCTTGCGGAAAAAGTGATCGAACTGACGGGTTCAAAATCAAAGATCATCTTTCAGCCTTTACCTTCTGATGATCCGAAACAACGAAAACCGGATATCGATCTGGCAAAATCCAAATTAAATTGGGAGCCCAAGATCCAGTTGGAGGAAGGTCTTAAAAAGACGATTGCTTATTTTAAAAGCATCGCATAATATAAACATGCACGGTAGCTCAGTCCGAAATACCGTGTATCTTTGCTTTTGCGGCATGTTACTTGTTTAAATCCTGATTAACCAGCTTGACCTTAAATCCAAAACGGGATCCGTGGTATTCCTCGGATTCGAAAAAGAACTTTCCTCCATGACGGTGAATAAAATGGTAGACAACCCACAGTCCAAGGCCCTTCCCTTGATCATGCATCGGAGTGACCGACCCCTCTCGCGAAACCTGGTTACGTAATTGTTCCTGAATCTCAGGGCTCATGCCCACCCCGGTATCGATGATCTCGACGACTGCCCATTCTTCGTCTTGATAGAGGTGCAGCTTGACATGCGAATCGCTATGACTAAATTTGACCGCATTGATCAACAGATTGCGTAAGATACTTTTCATGATGTCCACATCAAAAAAGATCTCTAATCCGGACTGCAGATCGATGTCGAGTTTGATATTCTTCAATTTAGCTGTGGGAGATAAGGTCTCCACAACTCCTAAAATGAGCTCATTCAGATTCAGTTTTTGAGGAATATAACTCAGCATACCAAGACTGGATTTGGTCCACTTGAGCAAATTGTCCAGTACACTAAAAAGCTGTTCGGCAATATCATTTCCGGTATGGACCATGGCGGCATAGCCATTATCTTGTGTTTCGGTCTGCATCGTGAGGATATTGAGGATCATTTTGAGGGAGGAAATGGGGCTGCGCAGATCATGTGCCAAGATCGCATACATGCGGTCACGATTGAGAATAGCTTCTTTGAGCTCTGCAGTCTGTCGGCTAATGGTATGATTGGAGGAGATAATGCGGATCTGATGTTTGATGCGCTGCAGAAGCTCCTGTCTGTTAAAAGGTTTGGGTATATAATCTACGCCTCCGCTATCAAAACCACGAACAATGTCTTCGGGTGATCGCAGGTTGGTAATAAAGATAACTGGAATATGCTTGTGGTGCTCCAGCGAATTCAATTTCATGGTCAGATCATAACCATTTGAATCGCCCAACATGACATCCATCAATATCAGATCAATTCGTTCCTTTTCTAAAGTTTCAAGAGCCTCCGAATCAGCCGAAGCCGAAAACACATTGAATGATTCCTTTTCAAGAATACCCTTCAAGAGGTAGAGGTTGACATCTGAATCCTCGACGATGAGGATATTATAAAGTGAAAAATCAATTTCCATAGGTCATTTGCAGCTTACACTATGTTAGGGACACATCCGTAACATTATTTGTAAATATAATTTAAAATCAAAAATCCGCTACCATTAAATTAAAATATTTTTTGAAAATAACGAAGTTTTTAAGAGTATAAACGTGATTTGGGCCAAAATTGTTACAGGTAAGATCAATGTATGGCCATATCGACCAATACAGGGGAGTGATCACTGAAATCAATATCACCGGTACGGTAATTTTTCGCTTTTAGTTTTGTTCCTGAATACAAGACAAAATCAATGCGGTACAGCTTCATAAAATAACGGTAAGTATAGCCATAGCCATTGCCGGCCTCAAGATACGCATCTTCCAAATCACCTTTGATAGTTTTGTAACCGTAGGAAACGGGGGTATTGTTAAAATCACCGCTCACGACCAACGGATAGGGCGAGCCATCCAATATGCGCCTAAGGGAATCCACTTGGCGACCTCTGAATTTGAAATTATTGGAGATCGTAGCCAACGCATCAGTCCAGCGATGACGTGTATCTTCTTGATAGAGGAGTGTCCCTTTGACCTGGTTCCAGTTGGTCGTCTGTAAATGAAAGTTGCCAATACGAATCTTTTCATTATTGACCGCTATATCGGCCAATAAGGCACAATTGGGACGCTCGGGAAAGGAAATCGTCGA
Source organism: Sphingobacterium sp. MAE (assembly GCF_056711605.1). NCBI lineage: Bacteria > Pseudomonadati > Bacteroidota > Sphingobacteriia > Sphingobacteriales > Sphingobacteriaceae > Sphingobacterium > Sphingobacterium sp. MAE. The sequence continues at coordinate 4,959,182 of NZ_CM160044.1, forward strand.
AATCGAATCTAAGGGGTATTTGCTAAGAATAGCGAGTTGATCAGATTGTCCCCCTCCTCCGGTGATCACGACATAGGGCATACTGCTAAAGATCTGCTTGAGATCTGCCTCTGTACAATCTGCAGGAACCTCCTGCAGGCAAATGGTATTGACTTGGTTGGTCGAAAAATACGCTGCAATCTGTTCCATAGAAGATAAATTATAGATCATTTTGAACTCGTGGACATTGTATGTCGCAAATTTAATCTCAGCCAAATTCCCTTCTTCCGGTTGATGCATCTGAAACTTATGTGGATAGTAATGGAAGTTGGCCAGTATCGCAATTAGCGGACAAATACTATACCAACTCTTTTTGTACCAAGCAATAATTAACACAAACAAATTGCAAAAGAGCAACATCGGCAGGACAACACCGATCCATTGAAACAATACAAAAGTATCGGGAGAGACATATAAGGCCAGAAAAGATAGGGAGGTGACCACCATCAATATCACAGCGGCGACTTTGCCCAAAGAGGCACGGATGCGGAGCGGTTGAGGTGTTGGACGGTTATTCATAGGTCGGTATCAGCTTTATAAATCAGGATTGTGAATTGGGAGCTTGATGCTAAAGGTGGTTCCCTGACCTTCTTCGGATTCGACCGTGATCGTACCATGCATCTGCTCAATGATGGCTTTGCAAATGGACAGTCCCAGCCCGGTACCTTTGGCCGTTTCATTGATCTTAAAGAAACGGTTGAAGATCGATTGCTGAAGATGTTTGGGAATACCGATGCCATTGTCTTTGACATAAAGCTCAAAAAAGTCCTCGCCTATCCGGTAACCGATATGAACAGCACCATGCGGAGGGGTAAATTTCATGCTATTGTTGATCAGATTGACCAGCACTTGCATGATTCTACCGCGGTCTAATTGGACCGTGAGTTCTTTTTCGGGTATATCGATAATAAGCAACGGATGATCTTCTAAGTTACTGAAACTTAATGAGAGCTCATTGAGGATGCTTTGGAGGGATACCAGATCTGCATTAAACCGCATTTTGCCTGCATCCATCTGGGACATCTCCAATACATCTGAAATCAAACGCAATAACTGGCTGCTATTGGTGGTCAGAATCTCGCCGTACTCTTTCCGCAATTCGGGATCTGGTGTTTCCGCAATAATATTACCAAAACCGATAATAGCACTCAAAGGGGTACGGATCTCATGATTCATATTGGAAATAAAGGCTGATTTTAATTTTTCGGACTCTTCAGCAGCCTCTTTGGAGCGTAGCAATTGCTCTTCATATCTGATCTGATCGGAAATATCCCGCTGGATGGTCCAGACAATATCTTCGCCATTCCCATTTTTAATAATCAAGGAACTGCATTCTGAACCGATGATATCCATTTCAGGATAGGATATGTCACATCGGTACTGGAGATAACCTGCCGCATCTTGTACTTTTTGAAAGAAGGCTTCCCACTCTTCTTTTGAGCTAAAATTTTTCAATCGCTCGTACACCAGCATATGGGTAATCTCTTCTTCATCAGATAAACCATTCTGCTGACGGCAGGCTTTATTGGCAAAAGCCAGCTGCCCATCGGTATGACAAGCAAAAATACTGTATGGGGCATTATGAACAACGGCCAACACCATTTCTAGTTCATTTCTATTTTTCATAAAGTCACTTACATTCTGCGAAAATCCGTCCATGATCGTATGGTCATTTTCCAAATATCTCGCATATTTTGTAGCGCGGATATACGCAATCGGCTGATCGGGAAGGATCATGCGGTATTCCAATGTTTTAAATTCAGTTGAATCACTGTTGACAAATTTGCGCATCTTTTCGCGATCATCGGGATGAATGGACGCCAACAAATCATTCAATGACGTAATTTTGGCTTCGAGCAAATTCGTACGCAAGAGATTGGAATAACCGGTATGCAAAAAGTTTTGATCTTGGCAATCAAAACGCCAGTGACCGATCATCGCCACTTTGCCTACTTCAAGCTGTGCTTTTAAGGCAGATTTGAGACGATGTTTCATATTGCTGCGTTGGGTAATATCGCGATATTGGCACAGCAAATGCTCCTCGTCAAATTTATGGATAATAAATTTAAAGAAGTAGGTCTGATCTTGCGCTGGAAGATCGTAGTTCAGGTTGGACGTGTCCCCGGTCTGACGGCATTGATTAAATTCCTGCTCCATAAGCTGCGCAGTGGATAAAGGCAAAAGATCGAGCATATTAGCGCCGATCAACTCGGTCCGAGGATTGATTATTGGATTGTCGGTCTTGATAATGGCATCAACACATACATTATCTTGATCGATCAAGAATAAGGTATCGCTGGTCAGATCTAAGATCTTCTCCAAATATTTTAAGTTATGTAATGCTCTTTGCTCCATCATGTTTTGCTAAATTATTTCCGCTGTGACTTTTCCCATATGCCACGGTGCTGATTGCCCAATAGGTAGTAAATCCCCAGCACGACATTTACATTCATAAATATAAAATAATAGGGGATATAAAACAGTTTAGATACTTTGGGTTTATCTTTATTCAGATACCCAAAAGCTGCACAAAGGTAGAATAATACTTGACCTACAAAAATGATATGAAACACATTATAAGGTGATACATGTCTTAGTCCAATAATAATGGATAAGGGCAACAAGGCAAATAAAGCAAAAGGGGTGACCGACCAGCGCAGTACGCGGTGCGACAGATATTGGAAGCTCAACTTGCCATAATCAAAGATATTGAGCAGAGGCAATAGCCTGCTGATGGACTGCCACCCACCAGCTGCAATGCGACGTTTGCGCTTTGCCTCTTCTTCCATATTGAGCGAACCGGACTCTACGGCATAGGCATCTGGGGTGTAGGCGATACGATAGCCTTTTTGCGCAATGCCCATCGATAACATAAAATCATCTAAAAGGGTATCTTCTGGCATCACCGTAAACAAGGCCGTACGGATCGCAAATAGCTCGCCAGCAGCTCCTACTGCGGAATAATACTGGAAGTCCAGCTTCTTTAATAAGGACTCATATTTCCAATAGGTACCCTCGCCTTTGGACGATATGGTATCGGCATCGCTAAAAGCAACTCTTTTTTCACCCGATACACAGCCAATACTAGGATCATTAAATTGCTGGACGATGATCGTCAAGGCATCGGTATTGAGCAAACAATTGGCATCGCTGAAAACAACAATGGGCGTATGGACTACACCCATCCCATGATTGATCGCCGCCGTTTTGCCCTTACGTAAGGGCGAACTCACGACCTGCACGTCGGGATACTGCTGCAATAAAACTTCACTATGATCGGTACTGCCGTCAATCACCCAGAGGATCTTTAACTTATGATTGGGATAAGCTAGGGCCCTACAGTTTGCCATTTTTTCGGCAATAATATCCGCCTCATTGTAGGCCGCAATAAAAAGCGTGACCTCTGGAAGCTCGTCTTTACGCTGACAAACCGTCTCTTCCTGAGTCCGATAAGGCCTGTATTTGGCTAATACATAAATGACTATGGCATAGCCCACATAGGTGTACAACACTAAGAGCAAACTGCACCAAAATATAAACTCTAACATAGGAGATCGCTATAAGGAGACAAAAATAGATTATTTATTTTTGGGATCAATTAAATTTGAGTCTTCATCTTTATATTGATCTTTTTTAGAAAAGATTAGTGGTATATTTTTTATGCCATTTATAAACCGGATCTTAAAGCTATTCCATAGGGAGCCGTCTGCACTGATCGTACCATACCCCGTAATCGCCTTGGCTTTTTTATTTCGAACAAAAACAATTTTACCAAATTTTTTCAACCCCAGTGCCAGTGAGCCATCCTCGCCACGTTTGATGTCGGTGCGTATGCCAATCTCTTGTGCTAAAGCGGTACGATAAGCAAATACCAGCCCACGAACGCTCAATTCTGGCCGTTTTATAGACTGCAAGTATAAAAAGATATCACGCATGCGCTCATAGAGCCACAATGAAAATGCGGTATGCTCTTTATCGGGGACATACCCCCAAGTGGAGCTCACTGCAACTACTCCGGTCTGCTCTAAATGACCGATCATGATATTGACATAGTCAACAGGATATAAGGTGTCGGCATCAATATTCATGTGATACGCACCCCTAGCATGCTCTAGTCCGCATTTTCTTGCAAATCCGCAGCCATTTTGCACTTCGTTGAAATAGGGTATCCCGGACTGCTTAAAAATAGTTTCTGTGCTATCGGTGGAGTTATTATTAACCCCTATAATTTCGATGGGGTATCGTGATGAAAGATCGCTTAAAGCCCATAAACAAGCCCATAAATTTTTATCTTCATTGTAAGCAATGACCGAAACTGTCACGAGCGGATGCTCACTCTGCTGCTGTTTTAACTGGCTAGCGATCAGATCTATGACAGCCGTCGGCACCTCATTGGGAGAAACATTGTAGGCTGATAAATATTTTTGATACCAAGGAGACTTCATCTTTTTATTCATCATCGTATGCTAAATTTGTTTTAAAGATTCAAAAAGAGTGCGCCATTGAAGAGCAATAGGTGCAATATCAAATTTTTGAACGTCATTTCGGGCATTTTGGCCCATTATTTTGCGCTCTGTCTCATTTTCTATCAGGTAACAAATATGATCGGCCAGCTGTGGAATATGACCATTTTCGACCAACAGACCATTGCGCTTATGGACAATAATATCACGGGGGCCGCATGGACAGGTGAACGATACAGGAGGGACACCATAAGCCATAGTTTCGCCCAAAACCATAGGAAACCCTTCATATCGCGAGGAAAGAACAAAAATCGAACTCTCATAATATTTTTCTCCAATCGTATCGGTACCGTCTTCCAGAAAACAAGTTGCGCCGATCCCGAGCCTGTCAATCTGCAACTGATACGCTTCCTTTTCTCCGCCTCCATAGATCTTCAAAATCCAATCGGGGTGTTTGGACGATACAGTCTTCCAGGCTTCAATAAGCATATCAAAACCCTTTTGATAGGTCATCCGACCCACAGCAATCACTTGTTTATTGTCTAATGCGGCAGCCTGAACGGGATAAAAGGATAAAGGGTTGGGGATGACCGAGATATTGTCAAGACCTTGCCAATAGCCGGCATCTTCATGTGTCAGGACAACAAAAGCTGCTAGTTTACGCAAATTTTTTAGCAGCTGCATCTGCCATACAGACGAAATCGCTTTCTGGACAAAAACTGGAAAACGACGGTCGGTAAATTGGCGATAGACAAGTTTATTGAAATGCAACTCGCCAACTTTAAGGCTACCATCTTTTAAATCATTTAAGAAATTGACATCACGCCGCAACAAGGACACCGTAATATCAGGACGTAAGGCCGTTAATTGTGCTTCCAGCCGTTTTTTGAAAAGCCGTTGCTTTTTTATATATAAGCGTAACCGTTTGAAAAGTGAGAACCTAAAAATACCATCGAAATTAATGTCCAAATGATGTAAATGGATCCTTTCATCTAATGGATAGTAGGGCTCCAGCCCTTTTCCATCGGTAACAAAAATATGGATTTCGTAATCAAAATAATGGACAAAATAGTTGACTTTGGCTGTCAATACCCGTTCCATACCACTGGGATAAAATATCCCAGGAACGATGTAAGCAAGTTTAAGTTTCTTTTTCATAATGGATAAATCGGATGTTATTTAAAGGTTTGATTGGACGTATCAAAGAGTTCTTTCCATTGCAGAGCGATATTCTGCATATGAAAGCGTGCGCTGTTTTCCTTTGCGCGCATCCCCATCTCTTTTCTCAGGGCCTCATCTTCAATCAACTGGCAAATACGATCGGCCAGCTGTGCAATATGGCCATTATCTACTAAAAAGCCATCTACCTCATGCTTGATGATCTCACTAGGTCCCGAGGGACAGTTAAAAGCGACAGTTGGTAAGCCACAAGACATGGCTTCGGCCAATACCATCCCAAAACCTTCATAACGCGATGATAGCACAAAGATCGAGCTTTCACCATACTTTTCTTCAATGGCACTGGTGGTGGGTCGTAAGGTACAAACATCGGACAATGCTAATCGGTCGATCTGGCCCTGCAGGTCTACACCTGTACCCTCTCCATAAATTTTCAATACCCAGTCTGGATGACGTCCGTTCACGATGGCCCAGGCAGCGATCAGCAAATCAAAACCTTTTTGTGGTACATACCGACCGACTGCAATCACTTGCTTTGCGGTACAACTTGAAATGGTCGTAGCACTGAAAACCAGCGGATTGGGAATGACATGTACATGCTGAAGTTCTGGCCACAGATACTTTTCTTGATGGGTCAAAAAAACAACCGCATCCATCATTTTAAGTTTACTTGCTCTGCTCCGATCGCGCTGCTGCTGCAACCAATTGTTTAAATTGCTATCAAAATTGGGACGATAAAATTCTTTTGTCACATGCAATTCTGCGATCTTGAAACTCCCGTCCCTCAATAAGGGTAAAAAATTAATCTCCCGTCTAATGGTCGAAATAACAATATCTGGCTTTTCTTGCTCAATTGCCTTTATAAATCTTTTTTTAAAGGTAGAATAGCGAAAAGGAAAAAGAAAAAATTTTTTTAACAAAGACTGATCAAATGGATAATCGATGCTGACATCCAAGTCGATGTGTTTGACCTGGTCGGATAAAGGGTAAAAAGTGGGCTTACCACGTTGCTCCGATGTCATGATGACGACTTCATAATCTGGAAAATGTGTGGCAAAGTAGTTTGCTTTGAAAATAATGATCCTTTCTAATCCTCCTGCAGGATAAAGAGAGGGCAGATAATATAAAATTTTCATTCCGTTATACCAACTTTTTTAGAATTTGACTTTGATAGCGCTCTTCGTCTTGGACGATCACCTGGTCGCCGCCATGCACTTCGTTTACATATTTGGACTTAATATTGACTTTATGCGTAGCGCGCATTTTAAACCATTCATACTCAATATCAATATGGCCGACATCAATGGCCTGGTAGCCATACTGACTCAAATCGTAAGCAAGTACGGTCGCGGTTGGTCCCAATGCAATTAAAATAAGGGTACTTTGATCCAGCTTAAGTGCTTCGTGGATAATATCATCGTACTGATCAAATGCTCCCTTTGACTTGCAGAGAATACGCTTAATACTCTTGACTTGATCAAAAAGATCATTGCCCATGCCTAGTCGACTCTTTTCGCCTTCGATGAAAACGACATCACGTCCTTGCCAAATGTGCTTTAAAAGTGAAAACCAATGCGCTGAAAGACTCTTATTATCAAAATCGATATAGGGACGTGTGATAAAAGTATTGCCGTAGGTCTTGTTTTTATTGAGGTATCTGTCCCACAGATAACCGTAGAGATAAAAATGTGCTCGCCAAAACCTGCGTGCTCTCCTGTTGTATCTGCTGAGATCTGTAAAAGCATCGGATATACATACTTTGTGGTTGGGCTTATCGCTCAACAATACTTCAGCTAGTCGCTCGCCCAGCTTGGCGTTACGCTGCTGAAAGCGAATGCCCTCTCCACCGATCAAAAGCAGCTCTCCATCGCCAAATCGACTAACGGAACAGCGGGTAGCAATAATTTCTTCAATAGTTGCTTCAATCGTGGACACTTTGGGTACAATCTGCTGCTTTTTATTGGTGATTAAGAATAATAAATTGTACCATTCGATAATTGCATTATATCGAATCTTGTCTCTAATCTTATTTAAATATGCTGCCATCAGTTTAGCTTTAAACTATCAATCACTTTTTTCATTTGATTACTCCATGATAAATCATAGATATCCCTTCGAATGTCTTGGGGGGATAAGGTCGATGTAGAGCAGTAGTCTACTATTTGCGCAATATCGAGGGGCGTTTCATCTGGCGTTGCTTTTAAAACATAGGGTTTGCCTTCAAAATCAGTATCAATCTCGGAATAAATAAATGGGATACCGCGTGCCGCATATTCTCGGGTTTTTAAAGTCCGAATGTAGGTGATTCCGCTGCGGTGCCTTGCTAAACTGCCGATGGCAAAATCTGCCAGGTCAAACATGTTGTCCAGCTTTTCACCCCACAGGGCTCCATGCATAAACACATAATCCTTGACATCACCTGCGCTAATGGCGTCGAATATCGCATCTTGCTCCACCTTGCCACTGAGGTTGCCCACCATGTGAAAAAATACTTTCGTCTGGGGATGCTTTTTATAATAATCGCCCAAGCCCTTGATCACGCGATCAAAACCATGCCAGTAATGGATCTCGGCAACCCCCAAAAGGTGAATTTCATGAGCTACACGAGCAGTGGGGACGCGGACTGGCAGTGAATCGAAATCAACGCCATTGGAAATACGGATGGTCTTTTGTCCAAAGATCTGCTCATCTTGAGCAAATGTAATGACAGCATCGAGGCGCTCGGCCAGAGATCTTCTGAAAATACGATCTGGCCACTGCACTATTTTGTCCAGCAGACGGATATATTCTTGGTCATAAGGATAGGTCGGAATTTCCATCACAACTTGGGCTCCCGATTGACGAAACTGCTGCACAGCATCGTTCAAAAACGGACTTGCATTGTGATAGGATCGCATGTAAACTAAATCAAACCGCTCTTGTTGGACATACTGAACCAGGGCTGAGAAATCAAATCTTTTTCTCAATTTAGCCCAACTACCTTGGCCAAAATCGACAATCAGTTGATCATCTACCAACCAAGCACGGTGGTTATTTTCCAACACCTCGTAATGACAAAGCCTAACATCGGCTCCACAGTCCTGAAAACCTTTGACCTGGCCAAATATCTTCTTACTGATACCATTGTGCGCACTAAAACCATGAAAAACGAGAAACAAAATTTTTAAACCCATAACACTAAAACACGATACGATCCATATATCTTAAAAATACTTGCTTATTTTTTATTATTTTTTTTTAAATACAGTTCTACATAAGATCGATAGCCTCCGAACCAGACCATGCCGATAAAAAAAAGTAGGGAAACCATACTCTTAATCGCTAATGCGTACCAGACGATATCTGAAATAAAAACTAGGGTACATATATAAAGTACTAAACTTAAAAATAAACTTGCAATAACCGGTTTGATGAGTGGCATAAAAAAATATAAAATGCTTCTCTTAAAAATATGCATATACATCAACAGATAAGTAAAAATAAAATTCATGCTGATGGTCACCGTCAAACATTGGGCGACGGCAAGAATGGATCTGAAATAAAATATACCGATCAATATGCCGGATACATTTAAAACGGCGGAAAAGAGTCCGGAGAAAAACATGCTTTTGGTATCGCCTGTTGTTTGAAAAATAGAACCGGAGGATGACAAGATCAACTGAATACCAACGGTGAGGCTCAATATTTTAAAAACCGGAATGGCTTGATCCCACTGTGGACCGAAGAATAAAAATATCAGATCTCCTGCGGAAAAATATAGAAATGCGGTAAGGGGAAATCCGATGAGTGCCAAGAGCTTGACCAGTTCTTCACTGGCGGAAACCAGCTGGGATGGGTGGCCTTTTTTTTGACTAAGTATGGGGTGAATAACAGGTGTGATGACCTGCGTAATATTTTGCAGGGGAAGCGACATCAGTTGATAAGCTTTGTCATAATAACCCAACAAGCCCACCCCCAAATGTCGGCCAATCAACAGCGTATCTGAGTTTTTACCAAAATAATTAACAATATTAAACAGAAACTGAAAACTTGAGTACCTTAATACGGGCCTGATGGCATCTAAAGAGATCTTAAAGCGAAAGGGCAAGGGAAAGTGTATGCACGATACTATAAATATAAGGATGCTATGCAGAATGGGATTGATCAATAAGGCATAGATACCAGCTCCATATAGTGCTGCAGTAATGGAAATGACCCCAAGGATGACCTGAATAAGAAAACTCCTGATCGCAATGAATTTAAACATCCGCTCTCGGTAGAACATCGCATTGGGGACCACTGAACTTGCGGTAAAAAATAAACCGATCGCCAAGAGCCTGATGACATTTTTAAGTAAAGGCTGCTGGTAATAATGGGCAATCCATGGGGAAGTAAAAATTAAGGCAGATGCAATGATAAGCCCCAAATAACAGGATAAAGAAAATAGTTGCCCCAAGTCTTTACGATCTAAATCTTTATACTGGATGACCGCTGGAAAAAGACCAATATCTGCTATTAAATTTAAAAACGCGATAATGACCATAGCAATAGCGATGACCCCAAACTGATCTGGTGATAAAAGTCGTGCAAGGATAGCGGTGACGACAAGCGAGATCACTAAATTGGAGTATTTAGCTACAGCCGTAAAAAAAACTCCGGATAGCACTTGTTGTTGGGTACTTTTCATAGACCTATTTATATTTCTTAAACAATAAAACCATAAAGGTCTTCCACTTGACGTAAGGTCTCCAGTCTCGTAAACAAACTATAAAAATACGAAGCCTATCTTTTAAAGGCATAAGGTAGGCCTTCCACACGGCAGCGTCAATCATGCCCCTCACATAAAGATCCACAAGAGGTTGAATCGCTTTATTTTTTTTAGCATATTGCAATAACTGATGTCCGACAACCCAATAACTTTGCATATTCTTCATGGCATATGGAGCCGTCATGATGGAATCCATACGAACACGACGTAAAAAAAATGCTGTGGGAATATAGACCACTTGATTGGCTTTGAGAAACAACAACGATGTGAATAATTGATCTTCGTGAACGATACCCTTTTGAAAGGTTAGATTAATCTGATTTAAAAAATCGCGTTGTATAAATAACAGACATACGGATGAAAAAAACTCTCCATTGTGAAGCAGATGATCAAAGGCTGCCTTTCCAGACATAACCCTGTGGGGTGTAAAGTGCTTGCGTTGATAATTAAAGTTACTGAGTAACGCTGGATTTTCGAGATCACTGTCAAAAACATCGGCATCAAAAAACACGAAATCTAATTCTTGTTTTTCACAAATGGCGTAGCATGAACTTAATGTAGTAGGTATGATCAGATCATCGCTATCCATAAAATAGATATAGCTGCCGGATGCGTGCATCATACCTGTATTGCGTGCGGCAGATAATCCTTGGTTTTCTTGTGAAAAGATCTTGACACGGGTATCATTGCGAGACCAATCTTGCAAAATAGGTAAGCTATTGTCTGTGGATCCGTCATTGATGAGCAGCAATTCAAAATCTGGAAATGTTTGTGCCATGACACTCTGGATGGCCAGATCAACATAAGCCTCTGTATTATAGACGGGCATGATCACACTGATTGCAGGACGGCTCTTATCCATTTTTAATCCATTTATGCTGTACGGGATCCCATTTTTTAACACACCTGGCTGGATTCCCTACGACTACGGTAAAGGGAGCAACATCTCTTGTCACGACTGATCCAGCGCCGACCACGCTATGCTCTCCAATATGGACACCGGGAAGGATGACGACATTTGCCCCGATCCAGACATTGCTGTCTATACATATTTGATTGACGGTGACGCCTTGATCTGATATTTTCAGATCAACCTGCTCGTAGCTGTGATTTAAACCGGAGATCAACACATGCTGCCCGATATGCACGTGATCACCAATGGTGACGGGACCAATAATGGTGTTGCCTACACCAATGCGCGAATGGCTACCAATCAAGAGATCGCCAACCGCATTGTTGAGTAAAGAAAAAGATTCGACCACGGAGTATGCTCCTATTTCGCATTTGCGAAACGGAACGAGATCTCGCCTCACGCTACAGTAGATAACGGAGCCCCTACCCCTGCGCACGTATAAAAACTGGAATAAACGAATATACCATCGAGGACGTGTTCTGACGGGATGCATAAGCAGACTGTGAACGATTTTTTTAAGACGTGGTGATTCTTTGATTTTATCTTTTAAGGCCATAATAATAAGGGTATTCTTTTTATTACTTAATGGATACAACTATAGGTCTTTATGGTCATGGTCCACTGAATCGCCATGCTTGGTATGGATAAATGTCGATCTGCCAGAGCGGAAATGCATAATACTACTCAACATCGCGAAAAACATACGTGGTATGCTGAACACGGCTATGAGTAAGGATTTGGAATACAGTCGTGCCGGTATTGCTAAAGCTAATCCTGCCATGTACAAGATAATTAAAAAAAACCATTTTAAAGAAGAGACTGCAACAATAAAAAGCGATCCGATAAAGATCAACGGAAGGAGTCCGAGCATCATGATGCGAGGGGGCATAGACCATTGGAAAATCTTATCTACCAAAGCCCAGTTATGCGTCTGGATCGCATTTCTAAATTGCGCTGAAGCAACTTTGAAGATATCAACTTGGGACGCAATCCAACGTCTGCGCTGCTGCGAAAAGTCATTACTGTTTTGAATTTTCTCATCAAGTACCATCACACTTTCTAAATAGGCAGTATCGATCCGATCCAAGAGTAAGTAATATTCTAAAAACTTATCTTCTCCCATGGATTCGATGTGGCGAATACGATCGTTGAACCAAGTAAAATCAAATGCCATACCCGAACCGATCAATGCTGCTGGTAAGCCCAGACGCGTATGCCCTAATCGAAAAATAGAATTGTTGATTTCTTCACTGACACCATCCAAAACAGCTGCGTTCGTTCCCTTATTCTTAGCCGTACGATGTGTCTGTACCGCTTTAGCTCCAGCGACAAAAGCATTATTGAGCTGATCGAGAAAATCAGGATAAACAATATTGTCTGCATCCATCACGACTACGGCGTCAAAATGTTGGGGATCCAGTCGGTCCATCGCCGCATGAAGAGCGGAAGCTTTGGAGCGTTTTAGTCCTTGCGGATGGACGATAAAGACTCCCAGTTGCCCTAGCATGTGGTCCGTAGTAGGCTTCATCTGATCTGAAATCACCACAATCTGATAACGGTCATCTGGATAGTGCTGCTTTTTGAAGTGAAGTACGCTTTCTATGATCACACGATCTTCTTTATAGGCAGGAAATAAGATCGCAAAGCGCAATTTTTTGTCCGTACCGGGGTAAATATGCCTGTTGGGTATACGCGATGCGTATGCAAATACGAAAACATATAGTACCCATAAACTAAAAATGATGAAAAACAAAAAATCAATATACCAAAAAAGCGCAAGCATCATGTTCATATATCACGGTTTAAGCCTAAGATCCAACGATACGCTGAGCTTAGTCCACGTACCATTGCCCAACAGTGCTGTAATTTACATTTGAACAAATATATACAGATATTACTAGGAAAAGCGATAAAAGTTAAATAACATAAAGCGAGTAGTCTCACGACCTGCCGGCGCTGCCGATAGGCAAAAATGATTCTATTGCGCGTGAGATAAAATATTTTAAATGGACTCTCGATACCCGTGGACGCACTCTCGAGATGATAAATAAAGGCTTGGGGAAAATAATACAGTTCAAAGTGCTTGGTTATCGTACAGGACCAATCCAATTCTTCGTAATACAAAAAATAACATTCGGGCAGGACACCGACCTGATCGATCACAATTTTGGGAACAAACATGGCTGCGCCATGGAAATAAGGAATCTGACGGATTTGATCATATTGACCTTGATCCAGCTCTCGATAACCCAGCTGCTGATTTCTTAATGTGATAGCGCTTAATGGGCTGCTACCGGCAAATTGAATTAAATTTTCGGGTACTGCGTACATGATCTTTGGTGAAAGACCTCCAACTTGAGGGTGGGCTGAACAGAAGTTGATCATGGATTCGATCTGACTTCCGGCATCTTCGGGCAGTAATGTATCGTTGTTGATAAAATATAAATAGTCACCGCTGGCCTGCTCTATAGCACGATTATTGCCACCTGCAAAACCCAAATTTTCTATCAGATAGGCTCCTTTGATGCGTGGGTATCTTGCTTGCAGTACCGCAAACTCATTGTCTTGAGATCCATTGTCCATGACGATGACTTCAAAGTCAAAAATAAAGTCCTTCTCAAAAATGGTTTGCAACAGATGATCGGTATGCACAATCCCATTATAATTAACGGTTATAAAAGAAACTTTATGTGACTTGGACTTCATTTTGTTTATTTTTATCTAAATAAGGGCACAACATGGCGATGGCCATCAATATATAAATTGTTTCTCCGGTTGGAAATTGGTGCAAGACTTCATTGCCGTAACCCGCCACCATCATACCCGCAATACCAGCTCCACAGGCACTACAAATACCTCGAATCATGGGATCCTTTAATTTGAACCAAACAAAGTAAAAGCACGATACCAGACAACAGATCCAAATAAAGATATAAAGCACAAGACCGATCACTCCAGATTCGACCCAAATAAAAACAAAGGAGGTATCGGTGGGCAGACCATGCAAGAGGTCACCTTCGCCTGCATTTTTGGCCGATCCAAGTCCTAAACCAATGGGATAGTTTCCCATAAATGATTTCATCCGTTGCTGGTTTTCCTTACGCAAATTGAAAGAGGCATCTTGTTTGAATTGGAACGCTGTACGCATACGTCTGATATCTGCATTGCTATTACCAATGCTTGTTAAAGATAGAAAACCGAAAACGGCTATGAATAAAATTGATCCAACCACAATCAAACGCCACTGTTTGAGCAATATAATATAAAAAGCATAGCCAGCAACAGGTATGGCCATGGCCGATCGGGTCCCGGATATCATCATACCGTAAAGGGCAAAAATAGCAACAATAAGGTAAAAATATCGAATACCCTTATTCGTTTCATACAAAAATAAAATCGAGAAAACAACCATCGCCATGCCCATATGGCAACCAAAGTTTGCTGCATCGGTAAAAAAAGAAAAATAACGAATCCCGCTGTAGATCACATGCGTATGGGCTCCAAGTGTATAAAGCCATATTTTTTCATTGACGTCCATACCGATATACTTTTGCCCTACGGCTTTGAGCGCAGCAAGTAAGGTTAATATAGCCCAAAAAACAAGAAACATCTTTAACTTCTTAGCATCCTTAAAGATGTAATAAACTAAGAACTGAAAAAGAATGATATAGATACCGGTAGCACGTATCGTCCCTAACCAATTACCAAAGGTACCAATGGGGTTGAATACCTCTACAAAACAATAGGCAGTCCAACATAAAGAAATAAAGAAGAATGCCGGTAATTTGAATTTTGCGTTATAATTTTGATAAAGGTGATGGAGTGCTAAAACAATGAAATTGAATAAAATCGCTAAATCTACCACAAGACTTGGTGGCATAGGAATACGCACGTAGCGCAATACCCCCATGATGAAAAAACATACGGTAAATAGAAAAAGAAAACTAATAAACGGCTTTTTGACACAAACGATTAGAAAACAAAAAATAAACGGTATCAGTGCAAAACCTACAAGAGGCAAGAGCCCACCAGAGACCGCTAGAAAAAGCGAGTAGAAGACAGCTCGCGAGAGCAATGATCTTCAATACTAGCTTTTCAAAAAAAATACCTTTTAATACCTCCTTGTCAAACATATCTAACCCCTTACGCTTTAGAAGCCGTAATACCAAGTTGCGAAAATTTGTACTCTAATTTTCTCAAGAAACTATACGGTGGCAGTAGTCCTGTAAAGGTCTCAATGGCAAACCGATCTGCATTGACAAGACAAATGACTACAGGTACATCCCCGCTTCTTTCTACAAGATCCTGAAATAGCTCCTCATCTTCTTCTTTCCAAGTCGACTCTGCACTAAGCATCACGACATTGACGGTAGCTTGCGTAAGATACGAAGTGGGTATAGGGACATTGAAGAGGTTGGTGTGCCCTACTAACGTATAATCATTGCCCGCTTGTTTCATCTGCTCTAATAGTGCATACTCGATCAGAAAAGCTCTTGATCGGGCATTAAAATCTTCTCCCTCTTGCAAGATGTCGACACGAAGTCCAATACTTTTCCATTCCTCCAATACATGGTGCATCACCTCTCGGGTTGCTACTGTGGAATCAAACTTTAATATATTAATAAAATTGCTGTCGTTATCTAGCCTATGGTAGACAAATAACTGATTGGCGAGCGCTTGCGAAGCAATTTTAATAATCTGATCTTGATAACGTCCACTTTTTTTCTTAGGAAATGCACCAACAACTTGCCCCTTGGTGATACGATCTGTCCTCGTCTTGTCGCGCAAGGTTCTATCCAACAATTCCAGCAGTAATAAACAGCCCAACAAAAACACCAAAGTACCGAAATATGAACCTGCTACCAGCATCTTACGTTTTGTTGGTTTGGAATTTAATGGATAGGTCGCAGGATTGATGACCTTAAGTGTTGCGGAACTCATCTCAATGCTCTTGAGTCGTAAACGTGCTGCATTGAGACCTCCTAAAACAGATAAATAACTTTGCTCTGTAAAATTGATACCGCGTTCTTGTCTTTTGAGCAACGATCCTATTGGAGAAAAATGAGAATACATTTTATCCAGTTCTGTTTTAAAATCATTGACAACCAAGATATCAGCTTGTGCTTGCTGTAATTTTAGCAATTCATCCACCCATTGTGTGACGTAATTGGCATTTGGGTAGCCATTTTTGGTGAATTTTTGTGCCGAATAATCCTCGATAAAATCGCGAAAGTTTTTTTCCTTACTTTTTAGTGATGAACGTAGATCATTTAAAGTGGATGCTGAAGAAGCATTTTTGACCACTCCCAACGAGTCTGGCTTATAAGATTCAATTTGAGAAATAGAATAATTCAAATCAGATATATCCCTAAGTTTTGATAAAAATTGCGCATTATTTTTAATACTTTTAATATTGGCATCAATTCCTGATTCTAATTGAACTATACTTGCCTGCGCTTTATTTCGTGCTGACAAAGCATCCTGTTTTCTGATTTCATAATCTTTGTCTAGAATGGTCACCGCCTCGGTTTGTTTGTCATAATGGATAATACGATTATCGACATTGAATTTGGTCAGGGAATCTTCTTTCAGGAATAAATCTTTTCCAATACGGGCAAGCTCAGACTCAAAATATTTAATCACGTTATTGGTATTGCCAAACTGAAGATTTCGATACTCATCGGCAAAGACCTCACTCAATATACTGAGAGTCTGGAAGGTAATACCAGGATCGTTATTTTCATAGGTAACGTGTAGAATGTCACTGTTTTCAACTTGCTTAACATCAATTTTACTTAACGCTCCATAACTAAAATAGGGATGGTTCCAATTAAATAATCCGTACACAAAGTTCTTGGCATCGATTTTTTCGTACTTCTTAAGATTTTCTACCGTACGTTCTTCTGAGGTTTTATCAATAAGTTTGCGGACAGCTTCGGGTGTAATATTAAGTAATTCACGATAATGCTCACTGGAAATAAAGGTATTATCTTTAGTCAAATCTCCATTTATCATCGTTCTAGCAAAAAGCTTTAACGATACGACGCGCATCGTTTCTTTAGAACCAATCGTATTGATTACATTCAACAACGAATTTTTAAGGACATTCCAATCTTGTTTACCATCTTGAGAAAGATCATTGCCATTGGTAGAGATGATACCGGTATAAATGGTCATGTCCGACTCATAATATCGATTCATCTTTCTAGTCGAATAGATCACGATACACGTCACTAAAATGGGTAATAAGATTAACCACCATTTAAATCTGTATAAAGATTTAATAATATAAATTATAATACCCATTGTTATTTACTTATAATTTTTGTTCTACTTAAGATCTCTAAATGTAATAGTTCGGACATAATGGTACTTTCGGTCAACTTAAAGGCTTCAAAAGCTTCAACTTCCATTTTCTTTGCCGCATTGAGATCTGAGATCGCTGCGTGTCCATTGGCAAAATCGGATTCGACGATTTTCAACTGCGCTTCGGTCAGCGTCAGATTTTCAGTTTTTTTCTTTAATAACGATACGGCATTCAGAACTTTCACATAAGAATCAATAATGCGCATTTTTTGTTCATCTAACCACTTTTCCATTTCCAGTTCAGTAGATTTACGCTGCATTTTTTGTCTTTTAACGCGATTAGAACGATCAAATATATCATCTATAGGCACTGCGACTACGGCATTAACAAAAAATGAATTCTGTGTCGCACCCGAATATTGATAAAATAATGGCGTATACTGATCAGTAAACATGGAGTTTACACCGATATTACCATATTGCCATGTTCCCCCAACTTTAAAATATTTTAACCAGCTTCTTTTCTCTGATTTGAGAAGATTGTCTTGCTCCATCATTTTGGATTCAAACATTTCTACACTCGGACTTTTCTTGGCATTTTCAAATAGATCTTCCAGAGGTGGCAATACAAGTTGCGCATAATCGATCTCCTGTGCCGTTTTAATCACACTTTGCGCATAACTCGCATGGCTGAAAAATGCGATAAAGAAAAATAATGTGATCATTTTTTTTATTCCTAAATAACTATTTAGGAAAGTGTTAAAATAGATATATGTGTTCATTCGATAATTTTTCATCAACTCGTAATTCTCATCTTAATCAAAGTATGTCTTGCAATTACATAAATATAGCACATTTCACACACAAATAAGTTTTATATGAGCGATCGCGGTGGAAAATTTAAGGTTAAATAATAATAGTCAAGTTGAATACTTTTTTTGTATATAGCTATACATCTGCTTTTTGTATAAAAGCAGAAAACGTTTTAAACAATATCTTAATATCCATCCATACGGAATAGTTTTTGGCATAATCAATATCGAGCTTAATACGTTCATGATCGGACATGCTTCCATTGTCGCCTCTTTTCTCTACTTGCCACAATCCGGTAATCCCTGCGGGCGCCATAAAACGCTCGACACTGTCATCGGTAGTCAACATTTCGGCTTCATATAATGGAAGTGGTCGATTTCCGACGATAGACATATCACCAAACAGGGTATTGAACAATTGCGGTAACTCATCAATACTATATTTTCTCAGGATACGGCCCACCTTGGTGACTCGTGGATCTTTCTCGAGTTTAAAGAAAGCTGCTTTCTTTTGCTTACTAGTCATATCTGTACCTTTGACCACGATGTCGTCATCGATCAATACATCCCGTAGCTCATCCATCGTAAACTGGGGAATATCGGCATTGGCAAAGGATTGAGCATTGCTGGTCTCCACTGTTTCTTGTTTGGCATATTGGTTATGCATCATATACTCTTTGAGCCGTTTGTCAGCGTCCGCATACATGGACCTAAATTTATAGAAATCAAACATATAATATCCAGCTCCTATCCTTTTGGAACGATATACCGCTGGTCCTTTGCTTTCGATAATAATAGCCAAATAAGCGGTGATCAACAAAGGTGATAACATCAGAATTAATAATGATGAAACGACGATATCAAACACTCGCTTGCCTATCGGAATACGAAGTTTAGGAAATAAAGATGCTGGTGTCTTAAAT
This sequence comes from Sphingobacterium sp. MAE, assembly GCF_056711605.1. Lineage (NCBI taxonomy): Bacteria > Pseudomonadati > Bacteroidota > Sphingobacteriia > Sphingobacteriales > Sphingobacteriaceae > Sphingobacterium > Sphingobacterium sp. MAE. Next base: position 4,978,564 of record NZ_CM160044.1, read on the forward strand.
TGTTCGGTCTGTGATCTCGCTTCTAGGTATAAACGGATATACTTTTTTATCGATTCGAACACATTTTTGTTTGCATTGGAGTTGATGCTATTGGTCACTCCTGCTTCGAAATATGATTTCTTTTCGAGCAAAGAAAATCCTTTTCCGACCAAAAATAGCAGCTTTTCTCTATCATAAGAATTCAATTTGGTCAATTGTCTTAAATCCGTCATTAAGCTCGGACTTTGCTCATAAAAGATAACCGATAGAAAATGACCTATATTTTCTTGAAAATATTTATACAAGGTCTCGAAATCATCGAAATACTTCAATTCTACCCCAAAAGTTTCTTGCAATTGAGATTGAAAGTGTTCGAAATTTTCTCGACTACGGCCATAATAAATATAATCACTATATTTCGGCATTATTTTAAGGCTTTTTTTATGCGTAATTTTAGTTCAAGCGGATTAAATGGTTTTAAAATAAAATCCTCAGCCCCTGCTTCGAGTAGGCTGATCCTTGTATTGGTATTATCTTCGCCTGAAAGTATGATTACAGGAATATCCTTCAAAAATTCATTTTGCTTGATCATCACCAACAATTCGTATCCATTCATTCCGGGCATGGTGTAATCAGAAAGGATCAAATCAACTCTATTACCCTCCTTAAGCCAATTATAAGCATCCATCGCACTTGCAAAATAATGAAAATCATAATCCGCATTTAAATATAAGGTGATCAGTTGCCCTATGGCTGGCTTATCATCAATTACGAGTATTTTTTTCTTCATTTAGGGCTTATACGAAAAGTGAATTGTTAAAGAAATACGATATGATGTATCTCTATTTTTTTTATTGTTAAAATAACTGATGTACTCCTGTAGAAGCAGAAGTACATCAGTTACGAGTGTTAAACTAGGCGGTAAAAGCTATCATTTATTTAGATACCAGTCTGTATTTTGTGTACCACCACTTAATGCCCAGGGCTTAAATGTTGAATAAACACCGACAATATTTTTTCCTTCGCTTGGATATTTAAAGGATCCAGGAACACATAATGCCCAAGGATATCCATCCGTGGATTTGAATGGGTCACCTACAGCGAGTTGATGAACCTTGTCCGTTTGGTAACTAACAAGTGTAGTATTCATTTTATCGGTGGCCTTATAATTGACCATATGTACTTCATTTCTGCTATTTGTTTTATATCCATTTGTAATGATAAATGAATTCAGGTTCAATTGCGTAAATGCATCTATTGGCGTATTGAACTCTACCGTTATCACAACGTCTATGGGTTGAAATCCTCCATTTTGCGTAGAAATAAATTTAGTATCAGAAATTCCGAATGCTTTGTGTGCATCATCACAAATTGGCAATACGGCATATTTTTGGCCGGACTCAACTTTATTGGAAGCTAGTGGTAAGTTGGTCCCAATTAAATCTTCTTTAGAATAAGTAACAGATTTCACATTATTGGCCAAAACACCATCCAATTGAATCGCCGCAGCAAGACGTCTTGTCGCTCCCACAGAGCGTAATTTGCTTGTCAGTTTTACTTTAGTCACTTTATTAGCTGAATTCTGAGTTTTGGTAATGGTAACATCCATAACAAAATCATTCATATCATAATCTCCAAATGATGGCCAGTTGTCCTCAAAAGCGTACGAATATGTACCTAAGTTGACTTCGGTCACTGTTTGGTCGTTTGGATTACCTCCTGGCGCATTATTCCCTCCCGCATTACAAGATGTACCTGCAATCACAACGGTAGACTTGTTATAAGGAACTAACTTCGCTGGACTGTTCAAGACATAAAATGTATTCCACTCTCCATTTGGAGTATGATCCGAACAAGCAATTTCTAAATTACCTGAATAGGTAATAGCCATATACTGGTTATTGACATCTACTTTCTTCAAACGGGCTAATGCCTGTCCAGACGCTGGTCCTTGCATCGTACTCGCCTGGCTATTGAATTTGGCCAATGTAGTAACGGCTAAGATAGAAGAAGAAGCTAAATTAAATTTAGTACCTCCTGCATCCAATTTATCCAAGCTTAACAACGCTCCTGACGAGATCGAAATCGTCGCACCATTTGTTGTCAACGACTGAATCGTGGTATGACAAACAGCTTCTAATGTCGCATTTGTTAAGGTCGCATTTTTGACAGTAAGTGTACCTTCATTGCGAATCACTGTGCCATTGGTCGTACTACTTAAGTTTTGAATAGTGGCTACACCATAGTTGGTAAAGCTACCGTTGGTAATATCTGCTTTATCAGCATCTAAAGTACCGTAGTTTACGTAGGACGTATTGTTTTTGGTCTCCATCTTCGATAGATTTGCGGAACCATAATTGACAAAACCGCCATTGGTATTTTGCGTCACATTGATCAATTCGAGCGATCCTCCATCCGTAATATAAAGACCATTGTTACTACCTAAATTGAATTCAAAGCTTGAATTTTTCCATTTACCTTGCACATAGATCTTTACATTGCTTGTGCCATTGTTGGCGTCAATTTTACCGGTAAAGGTGACTCCAGATTTGATCACGTACGATTTATTGTCAGCAACCGATATTGTTCCGTTTCCGCTGATTTCAATAGCATCATTGGGAACGACAACAGCAGGTCCGGCAAAAGTACTTACTGAAGAGGAATTCGTATTTGAAATCGTTGTACGAACTGCAGATCGAGCTACACTCGCTTTATTGGAATTTAGACTTGAAGTTGTCGAGCCAGGTGTTACATTGATACTGCTTTTAGCGGCATCAACTGCGATCATCGTAACAGAAGCAATACCTAAAGGCGACGTTTCTCTTAGATAAAGATACTTGGCCATTGTTGGCAACATGAGCTGACCGACAAAATCTTGCCCTTTTTTCGCTTGTCCTGCAGCCAATAAATTTGCTCCTGTTCCAAGTAAGGGATCGTTATCGAAAATTTCTACGCGATAAAAATACTGACCATCGAACTTGTCATCGATAGCTACACGGATATCCATAGACTTCGCCGAATTCCAGGTGAAGCCTGAGGGAACATTGCCCCCATCTGGAAATAACGTGGATGGTGAAGTATCAGTTTCAGTATACAAGTCCTTTACTTTAGAACAACTTGACGCCATAACCGAAACAGTAACCAAACTAACTAAAAAGAGATGAAATCTTTTTCCTTTATACATAACATAATAGATTAATATAAACAGTTTGGATAAATAATAAACCCGCTCTTTATGTCTTAAGTAAGTAATTGATTATAATATTAAAACTGTTTATGACAAAGTTATAATTTATTTCATTCACAACGATAAAAAATAGAAGGATTAGTATAATATTTTACAAAAGTTGTAGCGCTACAACTACAATCAATCGGCTACATAAATGGCTTGACTTCAATTCATAAAATGATGATGCTCCATCACTCGTCAGCACCACTCCTAACTGTGGAATCACATGATACATATGAAATGAATTTAGTGCTATTGAAGAAAACATGAGGTGCTATAAAGTCCATCGTGCATAGCTTGCTCAAGCCTTATTTTTGGCCAAGGATGATTGCCTAAATAAACACCTAGACTCGGGATACTCAAGTTTAAACCCAGTGCCCTGCAATCGAGATCTGCACTTTGGCGTTTTTATTTAGGGCAACATTTTTAGCAATTCTTGTTTCTGCTCATTATTTTTCAAAGCACCAATATGATAGTACGCATCAGCAAGACTACTTTTCGATTTTTTGGAGAGGTACTTTTTGACATAATGGTCGGCGTGCGTAAAGAGATGCTGCCGCGCATCCAAATTAATGCTGATACCATCACCAAAATCGCCATAGGATAATCCAGTTACGGAAGCATTGGAAGTCACGGATTTGATCATCTTCATTTTTAAACCTGGGATATTTAATGTCAAGGCTGTATAATAAAAATACGGTTGGTTCGGAAATTTCACCTTTATTTTTACCTCATCTCCCTGCCTGCTCACATTTATAGCACAATGTTGTCTGTAATAATGATATTCATAATACTCTTCTTGTGAGGGGAACCAGATGTTATCTTGACCATCTTTGCCATACGTATTGTTTAACCACAAGAGAAATTCGGCCCATTCGCGATCGGTCTCATGTACGCCCAGATGCACAGCAGGACGATCTTTTGGCGCCATCGATTGTGCACGAAGAACAAGATCTTTTGCTTGTGCAGGATCGTTGATAAAAACACGTGCTAGGGTTGTTTTGTTAAGATCGGGAGCTACCTGATAGGGGATCAATATGGATGCTCCTGACTGTGCGGTCATGGTCTGAATATCTGGAAACTGCATCGCAGCAGCTAGATATGTCTTATTGCCATTGGGTTCTGCAAGAAATTTCACTCTCCGCCCTGCTAGGGCTTGTTGCGTGATCTGCTGTGCAATACCAAAGTGTTTTACTAAAGAATCGACATCATTTACAGCCAATGTCTTGACATCATGAATGGCAATGGCATTGCCTGTATTTAACAGCTCGCGAACATTGTTCCAGCGCAGACCGGATTTCATATAGAAACGGTAATAATTCTGTGTAAAACCCGGCCTTACAGAAGTAGGCTCATTCATAAAATCCCATTCTGGAGCCAGTGTCGTTGTAAAATGAAACCGGACTTCATTTCCAAAACCATCTGTGTTTCCCAATGTTTTGCCTAATGTATAGGCATTGGGTGGTAAATCATCGGCCTCCAGATTTTCGATATCATAATAGTATTTTCTTTTGGGATCGGAGATATCGATCGGTTTTCCATGGATAGCAGCCCAAGTCATGCTAAAGGCAGATTGCTTACAGTCATCCTGTGTTAACAAGAATAGTAAACTCTTGTTGTACTTTAATGCGGGTATGGAGGCGATTAAATCTGCTCCTATCTGTGCATCTGGTGCTAAATTCAGGCTGATCTCGGCTTCTATCCCTTGGGCCTCTTTGCCAAATGGGTAAAGGTAACCAACGGGGTTAACTTCATGATCTTTTGAAGGCCTGGTTTCACCCTGATATAAATCTTTCTTCATACATGAGCACAAGGAAATAAATACCACTAGCAATAAGATAGTCGCATGGTGTATTTTGTAATGCATGTGCAAATGTAGGATTATCCCTCGAAATTTTTTTAATCCAGTGTTTATTTTTATTTAAAATATGAAGATATGCCAGATGCCCTACTGAAAATCGTGATCATTTCAGCGATAGGGATTTGCTGCAACTGGCTCTATTAAAGCAGAAAAAGTAATAAGAAAAGATGACATACCCAGTTGAACATTAGTGAATTAATGCGTAGGCATGGCGAAGAGCAAAGCGCTTAAAAAAGAAAAGGAATTGGATCTTAGGTCTACTCAAGTTCCAATTCCTTTTCTTTTGATATATTATGCTGCATGTGCAGCGCTTATTTTTTAGTATTGATCTGTTAGTAAGCAGCAAATAACAACGCGGTATGCTATTAATCGATCAGTTTGGACTGATGCCGCTCGAGGGTATTGTATATCTTTTTGACGTCTTGTGAACTTTCTTTCTGTAATACCAAAAAGGCATCTTTTGTATAGACAAAAATGGTATTTCGGAGACCGACAAATGCACTATAGACATCTGTTCCGATCACCATGTTACCATTTTCGTCGGTAGGATGTCCAGTTTCCTTCAAGTAGTCATACATCGACTCAAATGAACCGAGATCTGACCAGGTAAAGTCTGTCGCTACAACACGGATCTTTTTAGAGCGTTCCATCACAGCATAATCAATACTGATGGAAGGAATCTCTTTTGATAGTGCTTCGTCGAGAATACCATCTTTTTGATGTTGCCATGCGGCTAATGCCGTCGCGTAGACACGAGGTTCAAATTGCTGCAGCTCATGCAAAAGCGTATCTGCACGAAAGCAGAACATACCGGAGTTCCATAAAAAGTTACCTCTCTCGATAAAATCTTCAGCTGTTTCTTTATTTGGTTTTTCACGAAACGATAATACTTGGTCTCCTTTGTATTCGATATACCCATAACCCGTCTCCGGTTTGGTCGCTTGAATACCAAAGGTGACAATATAGCCTTGATTGGCTTTTTCAATACCTTCTTGGATTGCTGCTGTATAGCCTTGGTCACCTACGATAACGTGATCCGAGGGTGTCACGACCAAGATATCGTCGGGTTGGGCCGCAAACGCAGCAAATGCAATCGCCGCTGCCGTATTTCTAGGCGTAGACTCCACAATATCGATATACTCCACACCGTTGCTTTCCATCACCTCACGACTTAATTGATTGTTATCTTTATTGCCCACAACAATCACCTGATTGCAGAGTCCCTGATTACGGTTGACAGTCATCTCAAACAACGATCCCTCTTTAAATAGGGAAAGATATTGTTTGGGGTAGCTTTTCCGAGATAAAGGCCATAAACGGCTCCCCACTCCACCCGATAAAATCACATGTACGATATTGCTCATTCTGTTTTTTATAAATCTTTTTTTTTACTTAATACCCGTGTAAATCCGTTACTTGGTCACTTCGTTACTTGATCACTTGATCACTTGGTTACTTCATCACTCCGTCACTCGGTTACTTACTGACTAACTTTCTTTGCTTCTTTTGCTGCAACTTCTTTGCGCAAGCCTGTGCTTGAAAAACGATGTGTACGTTTATTATAGTAAATCTCAATACCCTCTTCAACGCAATATTTCTTTCCAGTAAAATCCATATCACGATATTCTTCTCCAATGATACGTACTTGAATGGGCAATGCTTTGATGATATCAATTAAATCCTGTTCGGTCTCGTATGGAACAATTTCATCCACATAACGACATCCCTCCAATTGGATATAACGTTCAACGACTGTCTGTGTCGGTGTTGATTTTTCTGGTGACACTTCTGAAGGATCGGTATTGAGCCCAACGATCAGATAATCGCAATTGCGACGCGCCTCTTCCAGCATCATAATGTGGCCAGCATGCAATAAATCAAATACACCAAATGTAATTCCTATTTTCATGTAAACGTCTTCTATTCTTTTAATTTAATAACTAACTTGGTCACTCCGTTACTTTTTAACTTGGTCACTCCGTTACTTTCTATCCTTTTTCAACTTCATGTTCGGCGACGATACGACGTAATCCGGAACTGGAGAAACGATGATCGCGGCTATTAAAATAGAGCTCGATACCTGATTCTTCACAGTATTGACGTCCGGTAAAGTCACGTTCGCGGTATTCGTCACCAACGATACGGACATCGATCTTAAAGGAGCGCAAGACATCTTGTAGATCTTGTTCAGTGGCATAAGGCACGATCTGATCAACATATTTACAGCCTTTGAGTTGAATATAGCGCTCCACAACAGTTTGTGTTGGTTTGTTTTTCTCTGGTCTATCCAATGTAGGATCAGTCTGCAATCCGCAGATTAAATAATCACACTGACGCTTAGCATCTTCGAGCATCTTAATATGACCGGCATGAAGCAGATCAAATGCACTGAAAGTGATGCCAATACGCATTTCTTTAGCAGGTATTGTAATCATATTTAAAACAAAAATAAATTAATTAAGCTCCTTTTTTAGCTATCTCAAAGATAGCTATTATTTATAAAACAAAAGCTGTGATGAAAAGTTCTCATCAAACTAATTATTGAATTGAAGCATGTGGATGGACCTCCCTGGCTTTCTTTGACGATGCTTCAAATTAAATCAATGAGTAGCGGTATGTCCTGCTGAAAAATTTACATGCAACAATTATTTTTAACTTCACCTCAATGATATTGTATATCAAGTTCAATTTATTTAAGTTTGTTGTCATAATCTCAATTATAATGAAATGTTCACCTTTTAAACTTTGGTTATTCTTTGGCGCGACAACTTGGTTATTGATATCGTGCAACCAGCGCAACAAATCGACTAAACAAGATATGGCTACAACCGATACCACCGCATCGGTATATACTGCCGCAGATCTTGAAGCACTCCATTATTGGGACCAGGTGGATATGCAGGATACGGCAAAAATAAAAGATCCAAGCATGGGTGAACAGAAATTGGCGGATTTTCTCAACGCATTGAACGGCACTTCGGACTCAACTGCTGATCATGCTATTGCCAACATGCTGGATAGGGCAAAAGTAAATAAAACTAGTTTCGATTATTATATCAAATTATATGAACATTATTTGTACGATGGAAACTCCCCTATGCGCAATGATGTACGCTATGAATCGGTGCTCCGATACCTGATCAAGTCAGATCAATTGACGGATCTGGAAAAAGAGGCTTATCGTCCTATTTATAAATTGGTACAGCGTAATAAAATGGGGAAAGTCGCGGAGGATTTCAGCTTTGAACGTTATGACGGTCATATTCAGAAATTATCCGATGTGAATGCCAAATATATATTGCTCATATTTTACGACACGGAATGTGCCCACTGTAAACAAATAATCGCTTTACTTCAAGATACGCCTGAGGTGACGGATCTATTTGAGAAGAAGCAAATCCAGATTGTCACGATCGAACCTTGGGGTGATCGTGACAGGTGGATCAATTACCAACCTCATCTGGCGAAAAATTGGATTAACGGATTTGATAACAACAGCACAATTCAGCGTCAACGACTTTACGACACGAAGGCCTCACCGACGATCTATCTGTTAGATGGTATGAAAAGAGTGCTCTTAAAAGATGTCGAACTGCAACTTGCCCTACAAATCATGACCCAACTTCCTTAACTTAAGCACAATGAACAAGACACAATCGCGGATGGTCAATAATGATCTTTACTTTGAAGAAGTGCAGCGACTACTGAAGGAAGGTAAGGAGGTTTGTATCCGTGTGAAGGGAAACAGCATGATGCCTTTTATCAAAAATGGCGATCGAGTCATCGTGGTAGCTCATCTTGGCACTGTTTTACCATTGGGATCTCCTATTTTAGCTCAATATGAGGGGAAATTTGTTTTTCACCGATATGTGGGAAAAAAAAATGGGAAATTTGTTCTTGCTGGAGATGGCAATCTGGTCTTGAAAGAATATGTATCTGCTCCGCATATCTTGGCGATTGCGACTTTACACTACCCTAATAACAGTGATACCACGCGAAATATCAACAGCCGCTGGCCTCGATTAAGAGGAATGATATGGTATCACTTGCGCATGGTAAGACGCCTATTTGCCAGCTTAAAACGAAGGATTTTAAGCTGATTTTCTATACTGAATATGAATGATTAACTTTGATTATACTTATTTTTTAAACCTAATAGTAATTATTTTTTAAACCTTACAGCATGAAATTAAGAGCAGATTTAGTATTAAGAACAATTGGTCCGGATCACATGATTGTGGATCCAGGTCAGGATATGGTTGACCTCTCTACTGTATATACCCTTAATGATTCGGCAGCATGGCTTTGGGAACAATTACAGGGAACCGCATTTTCTCAAGCGACAGTGGTCGATCTTCTTTGTGAAGAATATGATGTGACTGCCGAACAAGCACATAAAGATGCTCAGATCCTTATCCAGGATTTCGAACAGCAGGGATTATTGGAGAAATAAAGACCACAAGAGTCCGCTATTTTGATGACGCATAACAACCTGAAACATCATATCCGCTGGGCCTGGTCCATCAGCAAGGGATACCGATCTAAACTCCTCCTCTATTTTGTATTGGAGTTGCTTGCTATTGCGCTCTCGCTGCTATTTGTGTACCTCTCCAAAAAAGCGGTGGATATGGCGATCTCTCCGACAGATATTCCGCTCAGATGGACCTTGATCGGGATTGTGGCAACTGTAGGTGTTGGCCTTGGTATACGTGCTTATACGGGCTGGCTCAATGAACGCATTAAAATGATGCTCACGTTCGAACTGCAGCGCAATATGCTGGATGCACAAATGCTATCGGTATGGAGACTCATCAAAAACTGGCATACTGGTGATATACAGGTCCGTATTCAAACGGACTGTGAGGAAGTGGCCAATATGATAGCGAAGACTTTGCTTTCATTTATACTCACAGCTATACAGCTGCTGGCATCGATGGTTTTTCTGTGGTACATGGATCCGATGTTGGCGCTGATGATATTGGCACTGTCGCCGCTCTTCCTTTTTTCAAAAATCTATTTTCAGAAAATGCGCAAGCTCAGTCAGGAAGTTAAGGGTGAAGAAAGTAATTTTTCCAATATCCTGCAAGAAAACCTGCGGTTTCGCTTGCTGATCCGCGCAATGGGCATATTCCCAAAGAGAAGAAAAAAACTGACCGACAGCCAACGGGACCTCTTTGGACTTAAAATGAAACAGCTCAACTTTTCGACTTATACACAGAGTGTCATGAAAGTCAGCATCAATGCGGGCTATCTACTGACCTTTATCTGGGGAATCTACCGACTGCAGAGTGGGCAGATCTCCTTTGGTACCATGACTGCTTTTCTTCAATTGGTCGCCCGGATCCAGACACCGATCTTAGCGCTCATCACCTTTATCCCTGGTTTCGTGCGATTCCGGGTTGCGGCAGATCGGCTATTGGAACTGAAGTCTGGGGAAATTGAACCTCAGATGGATCAGCAACGCCTGCGGGGTATAGCTGCTCTAGAAATCCAGAATTTGTCTTTTCGATATGAGGATAAATGGGTCTTGGATCACCTTAATCTATCTTTACGTGCTGGCGAACCCGTTGCTGTCGTAGGACCTAGCGGAAAAGGAAAAACCACCCTGATCCGCTTGCTGCTAGCGCTGATCAAAGCGGAAAAGGGGCAGATCTTATTAACAGATCGAGCGGGTACGCGACCGCTCTCTGCTGCTCACCGCATCAATTTTGCCTATATACCACAAGGCAACTCCCTCTTTAGTGGCACTATTCGGGAAAACCTGATGCTGCATGTGCAAAAGGCTGAACATATCGATATCCAAAAGGCATTGTGGGTGGCCTGTGCCGAATTTGTGATGGAACTGCCTGAGGGGATCGATACGGTCGTGGGCGAGTCTGGAATGGGCCTATCGGAAGGACAAGCACAGCGCATTGCTATTGCACGTGCGCTCATGCACGACGGGGATATCTGGTTATTTGATGAAGTAACCTCTGCATTAGATCGTAAAACAGCCGATACGCTGATCCATAGGCTGCTGGACTATGGGGAAAATAAATTATGCCTTTTTGTAACACATGACTTAACCTTGGCCAATATATGCAAACAACGCCTATACTTGGACTAAAGAACACGCTATGACTTTGACAACATCAACTGAAACTATAAAAAAACAATATAAAATAGCAGATCTGACCCTGCAGATCAATTATACAACGGATCTGGATCTGGAGAAGCTCTTGCCGACATTCCGAGATTTTGAGTGGTACAAGCAGGGAGATAAGGCCGCAATCCAAGTTAATTTGAGTACAGATAAAGCTCCGGAGGTCGCAGATCTGGGGGTTCTTCGCAGTGACTTGTCCATTTCCTGGGGCGACCGCTTCTGTTTTTATGAACAGGAAAAAGGCTATATCACCACCATCGTAAATGAACAGGGGGATGGCATGTGGTATCTCTATAGCGACCGCGATTTTGCACAATCGACTATTTATATTCCTCAAAGTAGCGCGTACGAGCAAAGTACGGTGATCTGCTGGATGTTAATGATGCTATTTGGTCAGGCTGCTCTATTGCATGAGGTCATCATGATCCATGGGTCGGTTATTAATCTAAATGGGCAGGGTATTGTTTTCTTGGGGAAGAGCGGAACAGGCAAAAGTACCCATAGTCGCCTTTGGCTATCGCATATCCCGGAAACCTCGTTGCTCAACGATGATAATCCTTCGATACGGATCAAGGAGGATGGTGTCTTGATCTACGGAACACCTTGGAGCGGTAAGACTCCCTGTTATAAAAATGAAAGTATTGTATTAAAAGCTTTTGTACGACTGCAGCAGGCTCCTGAAAATAAATTCGACCTAATGCCAGGCATTAAGGGTTTCATTGCGGTATTGCCCAGCTGTACAGCAATCCGATGGAACAAAGATCTTTTTGCCGAAATGAATACAACGCTCGAAAAAGTAATAAGCAAAGTACAAGTGGGTTTTCTAAAATGCTTACCGGATCAGGCTGCAGCTGAGCTGTGTCACGAACGTATTTTTGGTAGCGCTGTCTAGTAAAGAAGTGTTGCCCTCAACAATAAAGCAAAGACAAAAGCTCCTAGCTTTTTTGATCTTTTATTCTGGAGGCTAGCCCAGACTTTGCCTACTGCTCGCTCAATTTCTAATGGTGAACAGCGTACAGAAAATCACGATGGCAAAGGATCTGCTAGAGGAATACGTTCTTATTGACTCTTCAATAGCCCTCTTTCGGGGATTCGATTGATCTGTTGCTGATCCTGCAACATGCGAGGTGCAATTTGATTGGTCGATTTTCGAGCATTAGCCTTTTTTTTACTGCCTGGTACAGCATCTTCCAAAGCAGTCTCTAACATGGTTTCTTGCGTATCTCCGGATTCTAAAAAGATATAATCGGTGACATCTGTTCTGTCTGCCAGAAGACCGTCCCAATAATCTGAAAAGCCAGCGGCATTTTTCAACTGAAAAGAGGCTGGCCAAAAAGATACCTTATTTTCAATAATTTGCTCAAAGAAACCAACTGGTTTGCCGTAGGTATGTGTACCTGTAGCGATAATCTGGACATCAAGATAAGGCTTCAGTACATTAATAAGCATTTCTGCTGCTGAGGCAGTTGTCTCACTCACTAAAAAATAAACTTTACGCAGGTTCAGATTACTTGTCTTTCTATAATAGGTATCGCTAAACATGCCGTTCGTTCCCTTATGTGTTTTGTCCATATAGGCATTGCAAATATAGGTCAACATCAGCTCGCCTGCTGCAACCGATCCGCCGATTTTATTGGCCACATATACGGCTGCATCGACATATCCGCCAGTATTATAGCGTAAATCGATAATCAGATCCTCAATATGTTTGTTTTCAAAACCCTGAAATGCAGCATCAATTTTTTGCTGATTGTCATTATTATTTTCTATTTCTTCAAAAGAAGATAGGGCAAGATAACCGACATTCTTAGTTGAGTATTGGTACACAGTGTCGCGATAAAGTGGATCAATAATATAAGAAGTATAGGCGAGCTTTTGACTGTAGGTGGATTGATCCTGACGCAACAATTCAAGTTGAAGCCCACCGCCCTCCAATGCATTTAATACCCGAGTTCTCATCTGGTTAAGCGCGTTTTGATCAACGGGTTTACATCCTGAAGCATCACAGGTAACTGCAACAGCAAAGTCATTATCTCCATTAATGGAGGTAATCATATCTGAACGTTTTAAACCCGCTTTATCTGCAGGTGATCCCCCTTCAACAAAATAAATAACAGGTCTGGCGACTTTGGAGTCGGCCAGTACCCATAGAAATATACAAACCATAGCCGCTATTTCTATCCATTCTCAATCGCGACTGTGTTCCGGTATGATAATTATTGAGCCCATCGAGAAAGGAAAAACGATCGAGAAAACCACCATAACTAGCATAATTGGGATAAGCAGGGGTCAAACTCTTCAGTCCGAGCAAAATAGCATCGGCAGACGTATATTGATCTGTAAATTCAAAAGTATTATCATATTGGGGAATATACTGATCTGCCCATAACGAGTATAGCTTATAGTAGTAGTAGATACTGTCCCGAATCATTTGATCGCTCGTACGTACTACGGGCTCTGGTTCGGGCTCTGGCTGTGGATTATTCTTTTTACAGCTAATAAAAAAAAGTGCAACCAGGGAAAAAAATAATCCTTTCTCTAAAATTTGCATTGAAAATAATTTCATATTTAAATCTATAAGATATACAAACTTATATAAATAGAAGCTTATATGCAACAAGCGTATGTCGCAAATTTGATCCTCAATATGACACCTGATTGCAATCTAGGGTTGATATTGATCGCAAAATGCATAAAATAGAACTTAATAGGTGATGACCTGTCTATGTGACGATTGTTTCTAAAAGAAATAAGCGTGGTAGATAATTTCCTGCAAGATCTAGTTAAAAGCAAATGGAAATAGAAGTAATCTAGCATAAAAAATGCCCTGACGAATCAGGGCATGAAGAATAAAACTTGGGTAGATGGTGAATAAGCCTTATCCTAACTAGGAATATAACATAAAACAATACAAGCTAATCACCCATGCAGTAAACTGCTAAAACATTCCGAGCGAATCGTTGGCCACCGCGATTTATCCTCTAACCTGCTCACTTTGCTCTATAAATTGTGAAACAGGAATCTGAATACTAAAAGGAATACGACCTGCTGACTCGGAAGTGATATAACCTACGACGGTAGCATGACGCTGGTTCATCAAATCAGATGGGCGCGATTGTCCTCGAATGCGAAAACGAATTGAAGCTTCGTAAGCTTGATTTGATTCTGCGGGAAATGTAATCATGATCAACTGATCTAAACTCACATGGATAACAGCATGATCCAGCTTTACTTCTTTGATCACAATATGACGTGTATCTAGACTTATTCTTTTCACTAAAAATAAAAGCGCACCATTCTTTGATTTGCCCGATGGGGAGCTATCACTTTCTAGAGGATAAAATCGATATTGCAATGTCAATGAAGCACGATCTAAAAATTGTCGGGATAGGTTGAATCTCTTCCAAAAATAAAAACCAGCAAAAAGAATCAAAACAGCAATAGAAACAAAGATGTAAAACATATTAATTTAAAATAAAAAATACAGATATTTAATTCCTTAGAAGATGATCAAACTTCTAAAAACTCGAAGGCAAATATAATTTTTACGTAATCGAGTACCAATTTTACAAAGGGGACAAAAGGGGGACAAAAAAAGAGACAACGTGGCAAATAGCTGGTTTAACAGTATAAAAACGAATGATCAAAAGCTTTATAAAAGAAAATAGGACAATATAATGTCATATGCAAGCATAAGAAAAAAAACACACAATTACGCTAATGATCTCTTAACCTAAAGATTAAAAATTGACTATAGAAGATTAAATACAGAGCTCAGCAATACGGTGGGCACTGATGTGACAAGGACTGGTCAATGACTCAGTAATCGAGTAATAGGCAGATCTCTTCGTTGGTTAATTTTTTATTCCCCCAATTTCTCTACCAGCGTTGCCACATGGGGGTGGCGCAGATAAAGTTCGGCACAAGCTTTGGCATCGGATAATGCCTCATGATGATTGAGCGTGATGCCCAACACTTCACAGCAAGCGTTTAGACGGGCAGGTTTAAAACCTTTATTACGATAGATCTTGTAGGTACACTCCCACATTTCGGCCAATTGGAGTTCTTCATAAGATAGCCCATAATAAAGCATCGTCTTACGCAGGACATTGCGGTCGAACAGCTCATTGTGCGCAATCATTAATTTATTTGCCAATAAAGCTTTGATGGATGGAAACAATTCCTTAAATGTTGGTGCATGTTGCGTATCTCGAGGTTTGATACCATGGACACGTGTCGTCTGCCACATATACTCATTACGTGGAGGCTGGATCAAGGAATAAAATTCATTGGTAATGATACCCGATTCAACGGTCACGATACCAACTGCACAGGCACTATTTTGATGCCCTGTTGCTGTTTCAAAATCTATCGCTGTAAATGTTAAATCTGATGTCATGCCTTACTCCTATCCCAGCAAAGGTAAACAATATCCCTTGAGATTTAAAATGAAATCAATACCTGTACTTCTCCTTCCACTTGTCGCGTAAGCCCTGCCTTAACTTTTCTTCCTGCGGATTTTTACCGGGCTCGTACAAGGTCATACCGCTCAGTTCATCCGGTAAAAATTCTTGGATCACAAAATTACCTGGGTATGCATGTGCATACTTGTATTCCGCACCATAATTCAGCTGTTTCATCAATTTTGTAGGTGCATTGCGCAAATGAAGAGGTACAGAAAGATCGCCCGTTTGCTTCACCACTCCCTGAGCTTTATTAATGGCTTCGTAAGAGGCATTGCTTTTAGGTGAACTTGCCAAATACGTTACTGCTTGCGCCAGGATAATCCGCGACTCGGGCCAGCCGATGACATTTACGGCCTGAAAGCAAGTATTGGCCAATAACAAGGCGTTGGGATTGGCATTGCCGATGTCTTCAGATGCTAGAATCAGCAATCGCCTAGCAATAAAAGAAGGATCTTCCCCCCCTTCGATCATACGTGCCAGCCAATAAATAGCGGCATTGGGATCTGATCCGCGGATCGATTTGATAAAAGCAGATATGATATCGTAATGCTGCTCGCCTGTCTTATCGTAAATAGCCATATTCTGCTGCACCTGTTTCAATACGAACGCATTGGTAATGGGTTCATGATGCAGGACTGCGGCATTACTGACCAATTCGAGTACATTGAGAAGCTTACGTGCATCTCCCCCAGATAATCTTAAAATGGCCTCGTATTCTTCAATCTCAATGTTTAATGTTTTGAGGTATTCGTCTTCATTTAATGCTTTTTCGATCAGGCCGATCAGATCTTCGCTGCTTAAATGTTCAAGCACGTAGACTTGACAGCGAGACAATAGAGCCGATATCACTTCGAATGATGGATTTTCTGTGGTGGCTCCGATAAGGGTAACCAGTCCCCTTTCCACAGCCCCCAACAACGAGTCCTGCTGTGATTTGGAAAAACGATGAATCTCATCAATAAACAAAATGGGCTGTTCTTGATTAAAATCCATCAAAGGTTGCTCCTGATTGATATTCATCAGCTTTTCCGCTTTTTCAATGACGTCACGAATATCTTTGACTCCAGACTGAATCGCACTTAAAGAAAAAAATGGGCGCCCCAGCTCTTTGGCCATCAAAAGTGCCAAACTCGTTTTTCCAACCCCGGGAGGGCCCCAGAGTAACATAGAAGGAATATTTTTTTGTTGAATGGCATGATATAAAACCGCATCGTGACCGATAATATGTTGCTGTCCAACATAATCTTCCAATTTCTTGGGACGCATGCGCTCTGCCAGTGGAATTCGTGTAGCCATACATCAAAAGTAAGAAGATATTAGCAATTGTTCATTTACTTCACAATCAATTTATGGAATTCAAAAATTTGGCTATTTTTGGATGAGCATTTTATATAGGAGACCTTCAACAGTAACCTTACTCTTTGAAACCAGATGAGCAGCATTCCTGCTGGCGGTATCATCGCCTTACTCATAAAAACCGACTAAAAAAGAGCTCATGGATAGAAATAAGAACTTAAACTCATTAACGATTTATTTTGATGAACAAAAAACGAATTTATATACAAGATTGGCTAGGACAACATCCTTATCAAGGGAGATCGGATGCCGATCGTTATTATTTACAAGTAGCCAATGACATACACGATGCGCTAAGCACATTATGGTTTGACGAAGAAGAAACGGATGCTCTGATCAGACCTGAAATTATAAAAACGCTCAGCGTTTATTTGACCTGCTACCTCGAGGATGTCGTATCTGGAACAAAGCTTTTTGATGCCTTTAGGACAGAGCACAAAGCGCTATATGGCAAGATGCTTCCATTTTTTGAGGATCAGGAATTAACAGATTATTATCCAGAAGATATCAATCCACAGGATGTACTGGTGCTCTCATGGTTATTTTTCAGCGAACGTAATCCGCATCTTTTCTTAGATAAAGAAGGGCGTTTACTTGCCCTAGTTACAGATCTTGCTTATGCGGTATTGGAGGAACATTATGAGGTCGCTCCGGAAAACTCCTTACTACAAAAGGAATACGCTCTGGCAGCGGATGCTAATTATCTGGAAGTTCGCAATTTTGCTGAAAAGGTGATCGCAACCAATTATATCACGGGAGGCTATTACTACAACAGTTTGATGCAACATATGGATATCGCCGACTTGGGTCGCTATCAACATGATCCTGCGTACTTAAATCAAATGACTTTCCGTGTGCGGGACAATCACTTTGTTTTCTTCCGCTTACATCTATTGGGCTTAAAATCTTGCGAATTTGTTGCCTCGACTCTATCACCTGCACATCCGCGATATGAGCAGGTGCGCGATATTGGAAAACGGATCGATAGCTTTTTTGAATTTGAAAAATTGGAGAAAGAGCGTCTACAATTGAAGCACTTGACAACAGGTGAAATCTTTTTTGTCAATCAAAATTCGATTCAAAACTTTCAAGAGCCCCAAGCTGCTCAATTATTCTATATGGAGATCGTACCTTGGCAAGATGCCTGGAACCTATCAGGAATGATGTCTGCTGTTGAAGCTGGTCAGATCGATCTGACGGCTGACCAAGAAATAGATCAAGCGTATTTGGTGGAAGCACTAAAGGGCAAAAGGACGCATATCGAAAAGGCAGAACAACAAGTGGAGGATGTAAAAGCATTGTTTAATGAAAAGCATGACGGTCTTCTGGCATTTATGACGGAAGCTGAAATTGCGGGTTACATCCATGAACTCACCACAGCATACCGCGAGCAAGTAGGGCTACCGCTAATCGAAGAGGTAACGAATCCAAATGCATCAAAAGATACTCCGGTGACCGCATTCTATAATCCGAAAATAGGTCTAGAATTTTTTGGTGGCATCGAAAACATCTTTCCCTTGAAAAATAATCCATTTTTTGTGGAAGAGCCAAATGAACCAACAAATTATGCGCAAAACTTACTGCAGCTCTTGGTGCAGAAGTTTTTCTCAGTTGGATTGGTACAGCATTATTATGAATTGTACGAAAAGGAAATCAATGAGCAGTTTTTCTATCCATTAACGCGCGAAACATTGGATTTTCTCATTCGCTTTTACAAAAGCGACACCTATCACAATCAGCCACATGTGATGATTAGATAGTAAAATAGTAACCAGTTACGTAGTGACTAGTAAAAAGTAACGAAGTAATGATCTACTTCGTTACTCCGTCACTATTTTTACTCCATTACTTATTAAGCAAAGGAAAATCACTCGTTTCTACATGTGCTTTTACTATAATTTTGCGCAACGCTATCACTTTTTGAGGATGACTAGCTGCCACATTATTTTGTTCCTTAGGGTCTTGCTTTAGATTATACAGTTCAGCAACAGGATTTCCACTTCTGACTTTTTGCAAAATCAATTTCCAATCACCTCGACGCACCGCTTGACGGCCGCCATCTTCATGAAACTCCCAATATAAGTAATCATGCTGCTTTTGCTTTTTAGGTTTTCCAAGTAATGTCGGAACAAACGAAATACCGTCTGTATATTGCGGTTTTCCTGCCTGCGCAACTTCTGCTAGAGTGGGCATAATATCCCAAAATGCGCCTAAGTAATTGGAAGTAGATCCGGGAGTCACCTTTCCGGACCAATAGACGATAAAAGGAGTTTTTACGCCTCCTTCATAGAGGTCTCTTTTGTATCCGCGCAATCCAGCTGAACTATTGAAGAAATCTGGATCAGCACCTCCTTCACGATGTGCTCCGTTGTCACTGGTAAAAACAATAATGGTATTGTCCAATAAATCCAACGCTTTGAGCTTAGCAACAATTTGTCCCACCTGTGCATCCATGCGGCTGACCATACTGGCATAAGTAGCACGTGGCTTAGCTACAGAGGCATATCCCGGAATGGTTGCTGCAGGACCATAATCATTGCCCTTGTGCGCTTTTTCTTCAAATTTATCGGCATATTGGGCATAAAACTGATCATCAGGACCTGATAATTCGGCATGAGGCAATACTGTCGGAACATATAGGAAAAAAGGGCGATCCTTATTGTTTTCAATAAATTCTAATGTTTTTTCTTGGATTAGCTCTGGAGCATACTGCCCTTTGGCCATCAGACCATGATTTCCCTGTAGCTCGATGCGCTCTTGATTGTGCCACAAATGAGTAGGATAATAACGATGAGATTGTCGCTGACAGTTATAACCATAGAATTCGTCGAATCCCTTGCGGCTTGGAGACCCGTAAGTATCCACCATCCCTAATCCCCATTTGCCAAATGCACCTGTCGCGTACCCCGCCTTTTGCAAGAGCATCGCGATCGTTTGCACCGAGTCTGCTAAAGGTTGCTGCCCTTCGGGTTCTAATTCTTTATTGCCGCGGACTGGCGTATGCCCCGTATGTTGCCCTGTCATCAGAGCGGATCGGGATGGAGCACAAACAGAGGTGCCGGCATAAAAATTATCAAAACGCATGCCCTCTTTTGCTAAAGCATCCAGATGTTTTGTTTCTATGATCTTTTGCCCATAAGCCCCTAGATCACCATACCCCAAATCATCGGCCATGATAAAGACAATGTTGGGTCGATCGCTTTTCTTTTGTGCTATTGCGATGCTGCTCAACGCAAAAAACAACGCAAATAGTGCTGGTTTTTTCATTTTAATGGTTTGTTACTCTTGTAAATTAAAAATAGTTGAAATAAGTACACAAAGATTTAAGCATCATTGAGAATAGATTTCCAAAATTATTATTAGGATGAAGATATTATATAAAAAAATTTATAGATTGCTCTTTGATGGCATTTTACAAAAAGATAAAGTTTAGAAAATTGATCAGCAGCTAAAATAAAGAAGATATATGAAAAGTTAGAACTTAATGGAAGCAAATCAGTTGCTACGATAAAAAAGTTACAGTGTGTGGAGAAAACTATACGGACATGTACCAGTTCATCCACTGATTTGGAGCAAATCGGGATATCAAGATGAGCTTTATATGAGATTTAAGATTATGATCGACTCGTAAACTGGTCTATTATAACCCACTGTAAAATCTTGAAAATTTAATTTTTTCGTAAAAAACAGGTACACTCAGCGTTCTAGTTATCCCTTTAACGATATTTTACACATTTTTTCTCCATATTTGCAATAACCTCACTAACAGCAGGGATATACATGATTAAAAAGAAATATTGGAAAATTACTTTTCTTACCAGTACCTACCTTTTGATAGGTTGCTTCATGTCGTATGCTCAGGAATCAATCGCAGATAATACGAATGCCATCATCAAGTATAATCGTGATTTTAAAGGTATAGGCCCGAAGGTCTATATTCTCCCTCCTCCTAAGAGCAAAACAGAACAATTAATAGAGCTATTTGACAGTAGTACCAGAAAAGATTTTGCAAAAAAAATAGCTCAGGAACTGCGGTATAAAACATTGCTCACACAAATCAAAAGTGTGACAGATCAAGCACAATTTCAGTACTTAATTCATCCAGTCCCTGCAGATATAGACAAATGGAATGAACTATTGGCGCGGATCAAAGTGCAATATGATGATATCGCAAACTATACACTGCTCAATGAGGCTGGCTTATTTGCGGTGAATAAAAATTTAACTGATCAAGCAATCGCTTATTTTGAACATGCGATCCAAATCGCGGCAAAAGCAAACAATAAACAAGATAAAACGATACTGAATCAGAATTTAGCTGTTGTCTTACTTTATGCAGGAAAATTTGAAAAAGCGGAACGTGCTGCACAGGAAAATCTGAAGTCTGCTGTCCTATCAAAAAATTATCATGATCAAGCAAATGCGTGGATGCAAATTGCTTTGGCCAAAGGTGGGATGAAAAACTATGATGGCGCAGAACAGGATATCATTAGAAAAGCCATACCCCTTTACAATAAATCAAAGGCTTATGAAGGTAAGATCGTGGCTTGGCAGCAACTCGCACAAGTATACTTTGATCAAAATAAATTTACCGAAGCGCAATGGTTTTTACTGCAGGCGCAACAACTCGCAGAAAGTAAAAAAATCAACAATGAATTAGCTGCAATAGAATATGTATTGGCTTCGTCCAAACTTTTAGACAACAATATCAAAATTGCAAAAAAAGAATTCTTGTCAGCCCTTTTAATGGCACGTGAAAGAAAGGATATACATCTTGAACTTGCCGTTTTAGATAAACTTGGGGAGGTGTACATTCGTCTAAAAGACTATAAAGAAGCAGAAAATACGTATCAGGATTTTACAAAACTGAAGACATCTTTTCATCAAGCTATAGATTAGTGAACTACAGCTTGATGAAGAGTTCTTTACTTCAAAACTTCTTCCAAGAAAACGAGTAGATGTTTCCATGAGCGCTGTGCTGCTAAGGGATGAAAATCAGCACTGGCAGGATTAGTAAAAGCATGTTTAGCATCGGCATAATAAATCATTTGCCAATCTGCATGAGCTGTTTCCACTTCCTTTCTAAAATTTGAAATTTCTTGATCGGAAACATGGGGATCTGCTGCACCATGAAGTACTAATATTTTAGTGTTAAGTGCTCCATCTGGACGGCTACCTTTGCCCAGGTTGCCATGAACAGAAATAACACCCTGCACTTCTAAGCCCGCTCTTGCAGCCTCTAAGGCTCCCGTCCCACCAAAACAGTAGCCCATAACAGCTAGACGACGTGGACTTGCTCCAGCCTTCAACAGCTGCTCTAAAGCGAGACGAATCCTTCTTTGATAGGCTTGATAGTCCTGCTTATATTTACCTGCCTGCTGCCCTGCTTCAGCTGCATTAGTCGGTTTATGACCTTCTCCATAGATATCAGCAACAAAGGTCATGTACCCCTCCTTGCTCAATTGAACGGCAGCTTGAGTAGCTTCGTCATCGATACCCATCCAAGCTGGAAGAATTAAGACACCAGGAGCACCTTCGCCCGCATCGGTATTGAGCAATCCGGTTAAGACTTGATCTCCATCTTGATATCGAACGTTTTTAAGCTGTCCGAAACTCGCCTCTGTGACGCAAAAACATAGAATTGTCATTATTAAATTTTTCATATGATTATATTAGGTATGAATTCCTTATCGTGGTATGAAATGAACATCTTACATCCAATTTTGTTTAGTTCATGTATCGATCTTGATTCTAAACCGATCATGTGTTGCTATTAGCTATTCCTTACTGCTGCTATGACCCATAAATAACGACTACGGAGATCACTCTGATTCATTTTTTGGTCGTAAGCAGAAGATGCTCTGGGCACATATACGATTGAATTATAAGCCAGCTGAAGCTTGTGATCCTCTTATAACATTATTATTACAGCATAAATTGCTTACTGGATAAAGATACTTAAATTCACTAAAATGAGTTATTATTACAAGAAATATAAATAGTAGAGATTTTTGAGATAAAGTATCAAATAAATTTGTTGATTTGTTAAAATTATGACCTGAAATTCTTTAAATTTAGCTCTTTGGATTTAAAGCGCTATCTCATATATTAAAAATGACTATTAAAATTATAGAAAATATGTTTAAAAAGCTAATATTCACCCTTTTTGTTATTTCGATCGTCTCCTGTGGCTCGAAGCCGAGAGTTAATCTAACCGAAGTAGAAGGAGGTTTAAAGCCTAGCGCACAACACGAAGTCATCGCAAAAGAAGTTGCAGGACTCTTAGAATCTACCAGTTATAAAAAAGTACAACTGAATGATTCCATTTCAAAGATTGTTTTTGACAATTTAATAAAGACATTGGATCAAGGAAAAAACTACCTATTACAATCCGATATCGATGAATTTCAACAATATCGCAATACGATCGCCCAAGATTTTAGAAATGGTGATCTATCTGCTCCGTTTCATATTTTCAATGTGTACTCTAAGCGCTATTTGGAACGCATGCAGTATGCGCTCAAACAAGTGGATGTTAAACAAGATTTTACATTGGATGAATATTTCCTTCCAAGCAGAGAGAAATTAGGCTGGTTCAAAAACACGGCGGAAGCTGACACGCAATGGAAGCATCGTGTGAAATATGATTTGTTGAATCTGGAAATGACCACTGCTAAAAAAACAGATAGCACGGAAACCAAACAAAGAGAGACCTTGCGTAAACGTTATAACAATTTGATCTCTCAGGGTAAAAAAACAAATTCAAATGATGCATTTCAGTTAATCATGACTGCATTGACAGATGCTGTAGATCCGCACACCTCATACTTCAACCCTTCTTTTGCACAAGCTTTTAATGAAGGCATGGCCAATACGTTTGAAGGAATTGGTGCACGATTGACGATTGACAATGAAATGGTGACTATCAGTGAAATTATACCTGGAGGTCCTATCTTTAAAGATAAAAGCTTAGCCATAGATGATAAGATCGTAGGTGTAGCACAGGGAAAAGACGGTGAATTTGAAGATATCATTGGGTGGAGATTGGATGCTGCTGTAGCAAAAATCAAAGGTCCTGCAGGAACTCTTGTACGATTGAAAATTATACCTGCTGGCCAACCAATAGGCGCACATCCTAAAATAGTATCGCTAACCAGGGAACGCATCGTCGTGGCTGAGGAGTCTGCTAAAAAAGAGATCTTAAATGTAAAAGGAGTAGATGGTAAAACTTACCGTGTTGGTGTCATCAATATTCCAAAGTTCTATATGGATTTTGAGGCATACCGCAAACGTGATCCAAACTACAAAAGTACAACGCGTGATGTGCGGTTATTATTGGATACGCTGAAACAAGAAAAAGTAGATGCAGTATTGATCGACTTGCGATTTAACGGGGGTGGATCTCTACCAGAGGCGATCGACCTGACCGGTTTATTCATTGACAAAGGACCAGTCGTACAAGTACGTGATGTCCGCAATTCAATTGATGTTGAAGAGGATCGCAATGCAGGTGTATCATGGGATGGTCCATTAGGTGTTATGATCAATCGTTTTTCAGCTTCTGCTTCCGAAATTTTTGCAGGTGCTATACAGGATTATGGCCGTGGAGTCATCTTAGGTTCGCAATCATACGGTAAAGGTACCGTACAGTCTGCGGTCGATATGTCGCGCGTGATCAGCCCTACAAGTAAATTATTATTGAAAGCACAACAAGAGAAAGATCCGGACACCCCAAATGGAGCACCTGAATACGGTCAGATCAATATTACGTTAGGTAAATTTTACCGTGTAAATGGTAGCAGCACGCAACATAAAGGAGTAAGTCCTGATGTGACTTTTCCAACACAATATTCTGCAGAGAAATTTGGGGAAAGTTCGGAACCATCCGCTTTACCATGGGATCAAATTAAATCAAGTACCTATAAAAAAGTAGCCGATCTAACGCAGATCAATAAAAAATTGGAGCAAGAGCATGAAGCAAGAATGAAAAACTCAACCGAGTACAAGTTTTTATTGGAAGATATTGCTACGTTTGAAAAACGTGACGAAGAAACCAAAATACCATTGCAACTTGATAAATTTAAAAAAGAACGTGACGATAATCAAAAGAAAAATAGAGATCGTGTAAATGCATTATTGAAACAAAGAGGCTTACCGCTATGGGAAGAAGGAAAACCTCAACCTAAGATGGAGTTTGACTTTGTACAGGAGGAAAGTGCTAAAGTGATGACGGACTTCATCATCCAAGAGAAGAAGTAAGAAATCGAATAAAGAAAAAGAAGGGTCTGATCAATACTGATCAGACCCTTTCTTATATATTAAAGGTAGATTAAGGACTTATTTTCCGGCAGCGTACTTGAAATATTTGTTGATAGTGACTGGTAATTTACCTGTTGTCACATACTGCCCAAGTATTGCTTTGGCAACAGCTCTTTGCATAAACTCATCATTCTGATAAGCCACTAGTATGGTTTTACTCTTGTGTACACCTTTAAAACCATCGATCGCATATGGATTGGTAAAGAACGTCACAATCGATTTTTTAGCTAACTTTTTAACGAGATTTTCCACTTCCTTATTGACAGGCAATTGGGGACGAGGGCGCGAACGTGTATCATGAATTGCCAAAATGATTTGCTTATTTTTCTTAACTTCTTTGATGATCTTTTTCAATTCATCCTGACTTGTTTCATCGGTCACATAATACGTTGTCTCATCCGATAGAGCATCTGCCATAATCTGTTGAAAAGCAGCTGGAGATTTTAATCCAATATTAACAATTGCTGTTTTTTCTGATTTTTTAAATGCTCTTATTTTATCTGTTGATTTTAATACAGTAACCGAGGCTTCAGCCAACTGATCGATCAATTGCTTTGCAGAAGTTCTATTCAGATCACCATAAAGGTTGGTCGGATGGACAGCTTGATATTGATCTAAACCTAACCATAATTTAGAGGCAAGTACTTTTTTAACGCGTGCATCTACATCTGCTTGATTAATCCGACCTTCTTGAATAGCTTTTAGGATGAGATCAATAGCACGATTACTATTTTCAGATACTTCCAATAAATCATGTCCAGCTATTATAGCCATAACATCAGCTTCACCATTAGGGAAAAATTTCTTGACACCGTTCATGTCCATAGCATCTGTAACTGTAAGACCACGAAAACCTAATTCTTCACGCAATATACCGGTCACAATAGGTTTTGATATAGAAGAAGGAATATTTGGTGCTGGATCTAAACTCGGAATATTCATGTGCGCGACCATGATCGCAGGTGCGCCCGCTTTGATCAATTCTTTGAATGGAAACATTTCAAGAGCTTCTAATCGAGCTTTGCTAAAAGTAAGCTGAGGCAAATCATGGTGCGAATCCACATCCGTATCGCCATGTCCAGGAAAATGCTTCAAGGACGAAATAATACCGCCATTCATCATTCCATCCATATACGCTTTCGCTTTTCGGGTTACATTCTCTTTATTGTCACCAAAGGAACGAAAACCGATCACTGGATTTTTGGGATTATTATTAATATCCACTACCGGAGCAAAATTAAAATGCATACCTATGCGGTGAAAATCTTTTGCAACTTCTTGCCCCATTTGATAAATCAACTGATCATTTTGAACAGCTCCTAATGTCATTTGGTAAGGATAAGATAAGGTCGAATCCGGTAAACGCATCCCTAGACCCCACTCCCCATCAAATGTAATCAATAACGGTACTTTAGAAAGTTTTTGATATTGGTTAAACATATCGACGTGACGAACGGGTCCTCCTTGAAAAACAACAAGACCTCCCAATTGCTCATTTTTAACCACCTGAGCAACAGAGTCTATGTAACGCTGCCCAAGATTGGTATGTGCACGTACTAAAAATAATTGTGCTATACGCTCTTTGGGAGTCAATGTGTTAAATACAGAATCTACCCAACTGTGGGGTGAATTGATATACTTGACAAAGTCTTTTTTGTCCTGTGCTTGTGAAAAAGAGATAGATGATGTCAATGCGACGACAACTAGAGCTAGTTTTTTTAACATAATTAGTTTGTATAAAATAGAGTACTAAGAACGGACATTTTTTACACAATAAAAAACAGTTTGTGCAACAAATTTGATAAAACATGCACAAACTTGCAATGATCGTTCAAAAAAACAGATCAAAAATTAGATCAAATCGTATTTTTCTTCGAGGAGAATAGCCAGCTCCATGGCATGATCAAGTTCCCCATTAGCTTCTTTTTTCCAAAGGGTATCGATGACTATTAATAGGAGTTCCGTTTCTAAATCTGGGTTTTTATACCCCAGTTCTTTAAAAGCGCGTACAATAATGGCCTGAACAGGCTTCATGAACTGCTCATGTTGCTGTTTCGAAAAAGGATGATGAGAAAGTCGTTCCTGAAGTTTCCAAAAAATAGGTTCATCCGCAACCAATTTACTAGGGAGATTGATCATCTTACGCAAAAAATCTTTAGAATCGACATAAGTCATCATCCCTTTGTGATGAGTAAGCACTTTGCGATAACCAGCCTTAATCAGGTGCACCAATAGGGCATCTTTATTGCCAAAATGTTTAAAAATCAAGGCTTCAGACACACCAGCATTTTGAGCGATAGCTTTGGTAGAGGTATCTGCATATCCTTGCTCAGAAAATAAATTCAAAGCCTCACGAATAATTTTCTCTTTTCTACTCAATACACTATCTTTCATTTTACAATTCTTTTACTGCATACAAACTTAGATAAATTGTATTTTATATCCAATTTATCTAAGTTGAATATAAAAACATTTTAAACCACTATAAACGAGCAATTTATTTAAAAAAATAAGTTATAAATCTTTCCTAATCGACAGATAGCATATAACCGATACCTCTTATATTCGTAATCTTGATGCGGGCATCTTTATTTAGATATTTACGGATCCTACTGATAAAAACATCCAAACTTCTACCCGAAAAATATTTATCATAACTCCAATACGTTTTCATGATATCTTCTCTTGGTACGACTTGATTTCTATTTTCATATAAGCTTCGCAATAATTCACTTTCTCGGTAAGACAATTTAATCGCTTCTCCATGGTAACTCAATGTCTGCTTGAGACTGTCCAGCACATAATCGCCAATCATCAAATTTTGGCTAAACTGCATTTTTGGACTATTTTTCAATAACGATTGAATACGCACAACAAGCTCTTCGATGCGAAAAGGTTTTTTCACATAATCATTTGCTCCTAGATGAAAGCCTTTTACCACATCATCCGTTTGTACGCGAGCAGTTAGAAAAATAATCGGAATTTGACTATCGCGCTCTCGAATATGAGTCGCCAGTGTAAAACCGTCCATAACTGGCATCATCACATCAATCAACAAAATATCAGGCTTTTCCTTTTCAAATGATCGTAAAGCAGTCTGCCCTTCCTGACAATGTCTGACAGAAAAGCCATTCATTTCCAAACTATCTGTAACAATAAGAGCTAAACTAGGTTCATCTTCTACATATAAGATATCAATCATAATGCTATTATTTTGGTAATTTAATGATAAAGGTACTACCTTTATTTAAACTGCTTTTCACGGATATTTTTCCTCCATGTTGCACAATAACCTGACGCACATAGGCCAAGCCTATCCCAAACCCCTTTACCTGATGTAAATTTCCTTCGGGTACTCGAAAAAACATCTCGAAAATCTCTTTCTGATATTCTGGAGCGATGCCTTTACCCTGATCAGAAACTGTAAATTCAACATGATCAGCATATTCTTGCACGGCAATTTTAATATCGACAGGATCTCCAGAATACTTAACGGCATTCTCTAATAAATTATTAATGACATTTCTCAAGTGGGAGATATCGGCATTGATCGATAAAAACGGGATATCCAGATCCAAAGATATGAGCACTTGTTTATTGACATTAATTCCAAAAGTGTTTGCCGCATCTTTCAAAACTTGAATCAGATCCACTTGACTTTTATCCAATTTCAGCCCAGTATGTTCGTCTACATCTAACTGTAAAACACGATCAATCATATCAGAGAGGTGATCAAGCTCATTTCTGGAAATCGCCAAATAGCGGTCCATCTTTTCATGATCATGCCTTACGCCGTACAGTTGTATTGCCTCAATAGCGGTCATCACGGTAGAAACAGGTGTCTTTAATTCGTGTGTCATATTGTTAACAAATGCTTTTTGCATCTCTGCCAGTCTATTCTGCCGAAAGATGGTCTTAAAAAGATAGATAAAAGAACCTATAAAAATACTGACCAAAAGAATAGCAATACCCAATTGCCAGCCAAGATCAAACAGGAGATTTTTCCAAACGTGCTTAAATTTGACGATCAAAAATTTACTTTCGACCGCGTCGATCATGATGGGCCGTGTCCAAGATAATTTTTTGGCTCTATATTCCTTCCGAATAGCGAAAAGGCTATCACGCGGAAATAACTCAGTGGTAATTTCATAATCGGCACGCACCCCCTTCGCTTCAAGTGCCGAATGAAACTTTTCTTTTATCTCAACAATCAAAGCATCAGAGATCTTAATTTGTGAAAATAAATAAGGAGCCATCAGTTCGCCGCCAGATTTACCATTGAGGTGCTTTTGCTTATAATCCTGGTGCATGCCAGCATCTCCGCGAAATGGACGACCTTTATAGCTAGAAACCAAATCTTTAAAAAGGGTGTCAATTTCAGCATCTGTATATTTTGATCTCAGATTTTTGCGCAAAGTACCTAATGCCCCGCCTTGCTCCCTTTTGATATCGTTGCTATGCGCTTGATAGACATCTTGAACTACATTAAACATGCTTCTTTCCGCTGAAGAAAGAAAGAGCTCAAGGCGATTATTATAGCTTCCGTATAACCAGATCGCCAGAATACTAATCATTCCGATACCGGTTAATACCGAAAGTGTTATCAATAATTTAAACTTATTTGCCATAATTAAAAACAAATTTAAATTACTAGATTTGCATTCGCCTTGGTAATTAACCATATTTAACAAAATATAACACTGATTAACAATGCGCATTGATTACATTTGCATTATTCAATTTTTAAGCATGATAAGAAACTTTAAGAGACGTAGTGTTCAATTTTTATTCTCAGCGTTATTACTGATAGGCATTTCAGCTTGTAATAAAGATATTTCGCTCTCTTTAGACAATTCAAGAGATGAATCCATGGGCATCGTTCCTGTTGATTCGATTCAAGTGAATGCATCTACTTATCAACTCGATGATGTACCCACATCAGGAACTGGAGTGATCCTCGTTGGAAAAAACAGCAATACAACTACGGGATCAGTTCGTTCAACTTCTTATATGCGTCTTGGAATTGGAAATATTACGACTGCTTCTATTCCAACTGCAGCGCAATACGACTCCATCACGTTTGTTTTAAAACCCAATAAATATTTTTACGGAGATACCACGAAAACGCAGACAATAGCTGTTCACGAAGTAAAAGAGCAAATTACGTTGAAAGAGATCAACTCGGGTTCTGATATCAATGAAAGACCTGTGTTTGTAAGTGGTGCAGCTATTTACAATAATCAAAAGTTTGCCTATAATCCTAATGCATTAGGAACCTTATCGTTCAGACCTTTTGTTAAAAGATTAGATTCATTAGCCGTTAGATTGGACGATAACTTAGGTAGTACTTTATTTTCCATGATAAAAGAAGGAAGATCAACAATTTCTTCAAATCAAAATTTTATTGATTATTTTAAAGGTATTGCACTTGTACCAGGAGAAAATAATACAGCCATTATCGGTTATAAAGATACGGTAAGCATGCAGATCCATTATAACTTTGTAAATGCGCAAGGTTTTAAAGTGAATGGCGTTGCTAAATTTAATTTAGCAGATAAGGCTTATCAATTTAATAATATCGAAGCAGACCGCACAGGAACAGCTTTCAGCGCTTTAAGTATCGCAAATCCAGAACTCACTAGTAGTGTGACAGATGGTGATGTCTTCTTGGAAGGTAGCACAGGAGCTGTGGTCAAAATAACTTTTCCGACACTTTTGGCTTTAGTTAATGATCCAACTGTAGCAATCAATAAGGCAGAACTCGTTATAGAGACAGAAAGTAAATACCATAACTCATTTTTTAACTCACCATCAAGTGTGATATTAATGGTGGCCAATGGATATGGCAATCCGATGAGTATAGTAAATTCACCATTTTCAACAACAGTACAACAAGCGACCTATATTGGAGCTAATGACTTTGGAGCAAATGCAAAATATACGTTCAATTTGATCGAATATCTAAATAATATTAAAAAAGAAAGCTATTATAAATCTTCACTATTTTTGAGTTTACCGACAACAGGATTATTCTCAAATACAGATCGACTTATTGTGGCAAAAGATGCAAATAACAAACCAAAAATAAAATTAAACATCTTATATACTAAATTTTAACAGTTTATGAACAAGAAAAATTGGCTACTTATCATATTAGCGTGCGTCGTAACTTTCTCTACTTACTCTTGTAAATCGAAAGATAAAAATGATGCAGACGAAGTAGTAGAATGGACAAGAGCGTCTGCTTTCGATGGTGATGCAAGAAGTGGAGCAGTATCTTTCTTAGTTAACAATATTGCTTACGTAACTACAGGTCTTTCAAAAGAAGGACAAGTAGATGTTCGTAAAACAGATACTTGGGCCTACAGCCCATCTGCAGGAACTTGGTCTCAAAAGGCTGCGTTTCCAGGTGCACCGCGTAACAACGCTGTTGCTTTTGCTATTGGTGACAATGGTTATGTAGGTACAGGTTATGATGGATCTAATGCTTTATCTGACTTTTATAAGTATGATACTAAAAATAATACTTGGACGAAAATTGCAGATCTTCCTGCTGAAGCACGATTTGGTGCTGTTGCATTTTCAATTGGAGGATTTGGATACGTAGGTACAGGCTCTAGAAATAATACTGATAATAATGTAAAATCTTTCTACAAATATAATCCTACTACAAATGAATGGTCAGCTGTAGATAGCCCATTAGAATCGAACAGAAGATATGGTTTTGCTTTTGTCATCAATAACATTGCTTATGTAGGTGGTGGTGTTGATAATAGCTCATATCCTGAAGACTTCTTCAAATATGACGGTACTAAATGGACTAAATTAAATAATTTAAACCGCAATGACAACTCATACACATACAATCTAACACGTTCTAATACAGCTACTTTTGTATTAAACAATTTAGCTTATGTCGTAGGTGGTGTAAAACAAACGGTTATAAACACAATCTGGGAATATAACCCTACAACTGATGTTTGGAATGCTGACAATCAAGTATTCCAAGGTCAGGCCAGACAAGATGCTGTTGGATTCGGAATCGACAATGTTGGCTATGTAACTACAGGTCAAAACGGATCAAACAAATACTATGATACTTGGAAATTTGTTCCAGTAAAATAATTCACGTTTATTAAACGTAAAAAAGGGTTTGTATCATATGGTACAAACCCTTTTTTACTTACAAACTATGGTAAACCGCAATCATGGTCTACTAGTATATACTCGTCATCATAAAAACTGGGAACGAAGCTATAAGTCGTCACCAGATCAGCAACAGCTTGAGCAACGAGAAACCCAGGGCACCGTTCAGCATCCGATCGAGTGGAAGATGAGAAAACAAAAAGGAGCTATAACAGGTGTTACAGCTCCTTTTCTTATATCCATTAAGAATTAAATTAATCCTTTTTCTATCAGTGTTTCTGCAATTTGAATGGTATTCGTAGCAGCACCTTTACGAAGATTATCCGCAACCACCCACATGTTTAATGTATTTGCCTGTGATTCGTCACGACGTATACGTCCGACAAAAACTTCGTCTTTTCCATGTGCATCCTTTGGCATTGGATATTGCAAATTAGATGGATCATCTACTACAATGACACCGCTTTGCGCGGATAAAGCTGCACGAACATCTACTAGATCAAAATCATTTTCAAACTCAATGTTTAAAGATTCTGAGTGTCCTCCAATTACTGGAATACGCACTGTGGTTGCTGTTACTTTTATCGAATCATCTCCCATGATTTTGTTTGTTTCCAAAATCATCTTCATTTCTTCTTTGGTATATCCATTTTCTTGAAATACATCAATTTGAGGAATGACATTTAAATCGATCTCATATGCATATGCTTTCTCGCCATCCTTTATACCAGCACGCTCGTTCATCAATTGATCAACTGCTTTTACACCCGTACCGGTTACAGATTGGTATGTAGAAACAACAACACGTTTAATTTTATATTTATCATGTAGCGGCTTTAATGCAACGACCATCTGGATTGTAGAGCAATTAGGATTTGCAATAATTTTATCTTCGGCAGTTAAGACATGTGCATTCACTTCGGGAACGACTAATTTCTTAGTCGGATCCATACGCCAAGCAGATGAATTATCAATAACTGTTATTCCAGCAGCGGCAAATAATGGCGCATACTCAAGAGATGTACCACCTCCTGCCGAGAATAAAGCAACATCAGGTTTTAAAGCAATAGCTTCAGATGGTGTAACCACCTTATACTTCTTTCCCTTAAAATCAATTTCCTTACCCTTACTACGCTCTGAAGCTACTGGAATTAATTCTGAAACTGGGAAATTGCGCGCTGCTAACACTGTTAGCATCTCAGTACCTACAAGGCCTGTTGCGCCGACTACTGCGACTTTCATCTTGTTACTTTTTCTTTAATTTGTTATGAAATTTTTCTATAAATATTCTAAGTAGAATATTGTTATTTCTCAAACTTACGAAATTCAAGCTAAATATTTGATGATTATTGCAAAAAAATGGGGAAATAGATATTAATATCAATAAGTTAAAACGATTTTAATAAAATATCTTAAAACAATGCGGTATTTAAAAGTCAAACTAGTAATCAACAAAGCTCCTTTAAGAGCGGATATATAGGCATCGCGCTCATCAAGAGGAGCAACACTTCAAAGAGCTTCTTAACGGATATCATCTTTTGACCCGGGGTAGTAATGGTATGAGAATTATGATCACAAATAAGAGGTCCAAAAAAAATTCATAAAAAATGCATCCAACACACTATTAAAGTTGTATAACAATACGGTAAAATCGGAGATTTAAAAACGAAATAAATTGATTTGATAAATCTGGTCAAGTTTAATGAAAAAAAAGCAATCGATTGCTTTGTAATGTCAAGAAAGAAAATGAAAAAAATATCAATAAATTCGATTAAAAAAAGGCCTGGAAAACGGGTGTAAAACATCAAACAACAGCACAAGAACAGTTTGATAATAAATACTTTACCAAACAATTAGTATTGAAAAAAGAAGATTATAAGCTACTTTTGAAACATTGATTAGGATAATAAAAATACTATATTTGCATCGATGAAAGAAAGCATTATTATAATCGGTGCAAATGGCCAAATCGGAACTGAATTGGCTACAGCTTTAAGAGAAAAATTTGGTACTGAAAGTGTCGTTACTTCCGACATTAGGGAACCTCAAAATTTAAAGGACGGGGAAATTTTCGAGCCCCTAAATGTACTTGATAAAAGTGCGATAGAATCCTTATTTCAAAAATATAAACCCACACAAGTATATCTATTGGCCGCAATGCTATCGGCAACTGGTGAAATATATCCCAAAAAAGCTTGGGATCTCAATATGAACGGTCTTTTGAACGTGTTAGACCTAGCTGTTGAATATAAGATCGAAAAAATCTTTTGGCCAAGTTCAATCGCAGTATTCGGACCACATTCTCCGAAAACAGATACAGATCAATATTGTATCATGGATCCAAACACGATCTACGGTATTAGTAAATTGGCAGGAGAAAGACTTGTCGAATGGTATCAAGAGCACCGTGGATTGGATATCCGCAGTATTCGCTATCCAGGTATTATTTCATGGAAAGCGGAACCAGGAGGTGGAACGACCGATTATGCTGTACACATTTTTTATGATGCATTGAAGAAAGGTAGTTATGAATGTTTTCTATCGGAAGATACTGCTTTACCGATGCTGTATATGGATGACGCGATTCGTGGCACTTTGCAACTGATGGATGCTCCAAAGGAAAGTTTAACGATTCGTTCAAGTTACAATCTTACTGGAGTAAGTTTCACTCCAAAAGAACTTGCTGAAGAAATTAAAAAAATTCTTCCTAATTTTGCAATCACTTACTCGGAGAATGATCCTAGACAGGCGATTGCAGATTCATGGCCTGCTAGTATTGAAGATTCTCCAGCGAGAGCGGATTGGAATTGGAAGCCTGCTTTTGATTTAGCAAAGCTTACTGCCGATATGATTGAGAATCTTAAAACAAACAAACTATAACATGGGAAGAGCTTTCGAATTTAGAAAAGAACGTAAATTTAAACGCTGGGCCAAAATGGCCATCCAATTTACGCGTTTAGGTAAAGAAATTGCAATTTCGGTGAAGGAAGGTGGTCCTCACCCAGAGTCAAATTCTAGATTACGTACAGCGATAAACAATGCGAAAGCTGTAAATATGCCTAAAGATCGCGTAGAAGCGGCTATCAAAAGAGCTTCTGAAAAAGATTCTAAAGGCTATGAAGAATATGTATATGAGGGATACGGTCCACACGGTGTACCGATCTTAATTGAAACAGCAACTGACAATACCAATAGAACTGTTGCCAATATACGCAGCTACTTCACCAAAGCTGGTGGCACCTTGGGTAAAACTGGATCTTTGGATTTTATTTTTAACCGTAAATCTTTGTTCAGATTCCCTGCAACTGAGGATGTGGATATTGAAGAGCTGGAACTGGAACTTATCGATGGTGGTCTTGAAGAATTATATCTAGAGGCCGATGAGGAAGGAAATGATGTTGTAGTTGTTCAAACTTCATTTGAAGATTTTGGAAATATGCAACGCTTATTGGAAGAAAAAGGTATTGCGGTTTCTTCTGCCAAGTTAGAACGCATCGCTTTATCACACACTGATATTTCGGAAGAAGATGCGGCTGATGTGTTAAAATTGATAGACAAAATCGAAGAGGATGATGATGTTCAAGCGGTCTACCACAACATGGCATAAGTACAAACTTATTATAATAAAAGAAGAGCTTTACGCTCTTTTTTTATGCCAAAAATTTAGCTTTAATCCTTTTGAGGCTATTAAAGATTAATAAAATACTATACATTTGTAGTAGACTAAATGTTTTCAGGATGACTTTTGAAGAATTTTTCGCTAAAAAAAAGATTGACTTAGCTGCTTTACAAAAAGCAGATCAATCACTATATGAAGAATTTAAAAAACATTATGTTGCTATGGGGGCCAAAAGTTTTGATCATACCAAGAAATTTTGGTTTAATAGGCTCCGTAAAAGTTATCATCTAGCAGAAACGATTGTCGAAAAAAAAGAAGTGCAACCAGCTAGTGAGAAAGAACAGCAGCCTGTGAAAGCACAAGCCAGTCCTGCAACTACTACAGCTACAGGCTTTAAACCTCGTTTTAAAGCTCCCGTAACAGCAAAGGATAGCATACCTCAAGAACTTGAAAATCCAGAACGTACTCTTGAAAAAGCTAATGAATCGACAACCACTAAAGAGGACATAGCTAAACCTGCTGGATTTAAGCCCCGTTTTAAAGCTGGGGTGACCAAACCGGCCACAGCAGCACAGGATACAACACCTGTTGGTCAACAGGCCGAAGCACAAGCTGATCCAACTGATGCATCCAATAATGCAGCACAAGAAACAGCAACTGATCTTCCGACAGAACCAAGCAGCAAACCTGCCGGATTTAAGCCTCGTTTTAAAGCTGGAGTAACGAAACCGGCCACAGCAGCACAGGATACAACACCTGTTGGTCAACAGGCCGAAGCACAAGCTGATCCAACTGATGTATCCAATAATGCAGCACAAGAAATAGCAACTGATCTTCCGACAGAACCAAGCAGCAAACCTGCCGGATTTAAGCCTCGTTTTAAAGCTGGGGTGACCAAACCGGCCACAGCAGCACAGGATACAACACCTGTTGGTCAACAGGCCGAAGCACAAGCTGATCCAACTGATGCATCCAATACCGCAGCACAAGAAACAGCAGCTGATCTTTCGACAGAACCAAGCAGCAAACCTGCCGGATTTAAGCCTCGTTTTAAAGCTGGAGTAACGAAACCGGCCACAGCAGCACAGGATACAACACCTGTTGGTCAACAGGCCGAAGCACAAGCTGATCCAACTGATGCATCCAATACCGCAGCACAAGAAACAGCAGCTGATCTTCCGACAGAACCAAGCAGCAAACCTGCTGGATTTAAGCCTCGTTTTAAAGCTAAAGTAACGAAACCGGCGACAGTAGCACAGGATACAACACCTGTTGGTCAACAGGCCGAAGCACAAGCTGATCCAACTGATGCATCCAATACCGCAGCACAAGAAACAGCAGCTGATCTTCCGACAGAACCAAGCAGCAAACCTGCCGGATTTAAGCCTCGTTTTAAAGCTGGAGTAACGAAACCGGCGACAGCAGCACAGGATACAACATCTGTTGGTCAACAGGCCGAAGCACAACCTGATCCAACTGATGCATCCAATACCGCAGCACAAGAAACAGCAGCTGATCTTCCGACAGAACCAAGCAGCAAACCTGCCGGATTTAAGCCTCGTTTTAAAGCTGGGGTGACGAAATTAAAAAATAAGGATACGGATTAAAAAAACATTTATTTTTTATACCTTCATTTAATTACATTTGTATATAAATAATTTCGACTATATAAACTATCTGTCATGTTAAAAGAGGAAAGACAAGCTTTCATTATACACCAAATCAATTTACATAATAAAGTATTATCGTCAGACTTAAGCATTCAGCTCAATGTTTCTGAAGATACAATCCGTCGTGATTTAAATGAATTGGCAGAAAATGGAAAAGTACTAAAGGTATATGGAGGTGCATTATCAAAGTCTTTTCAATTTCCATTTCAAGATGGAAATGTATATGCAAAAGAAGCTAAAAAAGAAATTGCAAGAAAAGCCATTTCTCTACTTCAAAATGGAATGACAATTCTTGCTGGGGGTGGAACAACTATGATCGAGTTGGCTCGACTTGTTCCAGATAGTCTTCAATGTACTATTTTCA
The DNA here is from genome assembly GCF_056711605.1 of Sphingobacterium sp. MAE. Lineage (NCBI taxonomy): Bacteria > Pseudomonadati > Bacteroidota > Sphingobacteriia > Sphingobacteriales > Sphingobacteriaceae > Sphingobacterium > Sphingobacterium sp. MAE. The sequence continues at coordinate 5,016,715 of NZ_CM160044.1, forward strand.
CCATCAGCCCCTTAGTGGCCTTAGAGCTAGCAGAAAAGCCAAATTTAGAGGTTATTTTAATTGGTGGCAAATTATCCAGAAATACGAATATTGTATCAGGATCCCAAGTAACAAACGAATTGTCTGATATTAAAGTTGACATTTGTTTATTAGGAACAAATAGCCTTTCCACGCAGGATGGCGTAACAGATTCGGATTGGGAAGTTGTACAGATCAAAAAAGCAATGATTAAATGTTCCAATAAATTAGTGATCCTCAGTATTGCAGAAAAATTGAACTCGGTTCAAAAGATGAAAGTGGTACCGCTTCATGATGTCAATTATCTTGTCACAGATCTAGATCCAGAACATCCTAGTCTATCTGAATTCAAGAGTGCTATTAATGTACTCTAATCATTTACGACTATATTCTCATGCAAACCTCTAAAAAAAATCAGTAGGTTTGCATCATAATGAAAATACCAGCATTACCAGGATTTAATCCAGAAGCATTCGAAAAATATTTCAAAAACACAGGTTGGCTTTTGTTAGCCCGTGTTGGATCTCTTTTTGTTAAAATGTTGGTGACCTCATTTGCCTTGCCTTCCTATCTTGGAAGTGCAAACTTTGGTACTTACAATTATCCTTTGGTCTTATTGGCCTTTTTTACTGGAATCGCCACCATGGGTACCGATGGATTGATCACGAGACAACTATTACAGCATCCAGAAAGAGAAGATGTACTCTTGGGCTCTGCCCTACGCATTCGGATCATAACTGGTTTTTTAGTTTTGCCACTTGTTTACCTCACCTATTTCCTCATCGCTCATTTTGCACCAGAAGCTCCTGCGGCCTCTTTCAAACAGGTTGCACTTGTATCATTAATCTGTATTATTCAAGCCGTACAGATCATCGATAGCTTTTTTCAGGCACAGGTAAAGGGAAAAATGATTATGATGGTACAAGTTGGAGGTAATGTACTTTCTGCTGCAATAAAATTGATACTCATCCTCGTAAAAGCTCCTTTAGATGCTTTCATCTGGACACTAGTTTTTGATGTCATTATTTTACAGATTGGCTATCTAGCGCTTTACCGTAAACTTGGTCATCGTATTTCATCCTGGAAATATGATAAAGCGACTGCTAGAGAGCTGATCAAACTAGGTTGGCCACTAGCATTTTCCTCCTTGTTTATCACCTTTTATATGAAGATAGATCAACTCATGATCGACGCTCTATTGGGGAAATCGGCATTAGGGGTTTATTCTATTGTAGTAAGTCTCAGTGAAAGTTGGTATTTCATGCCTGTAGCAATTTCTACATCCTTATTTCCTGCTATTATGAACGCCAGGAAAGGAAGCCCTGAATTATACCAGAAAAGATTGGGTAACTTATACGAGCTCATGGTATTTATCAGTTTATCAGTTGCTTTGGTAGTTACATTACTCGCACCTTTTCTTTTTAAATATTATTATGCTCCAGAGTATGGAGAAGGATTACATACGCTCCAAGTGCATATTTGGGCAGGTGTATTTACATTCTTAGGCACAGCGAGCGCACAGTTTCTCATTGCTGAAGGGCTTACCAAAATCACCCTCTACCGCACGGCATTCGGAGCGCTTATCAATGTTGTATTGAACTACTTCTTAATTCCTAAATTTGGAATTATTGGCGCGGCTTATGCTACTTTAATCGCTTATTTTGCTTCTACTTTTTTCTTACTATTCATTAAGAGAACTCGGCCAAATGCGATTCTGATGATCAGATCACTTTTTTTACTAGGATTATTATCTACTGTAAAAGATAAATTTTTAAAAATAAATCGTTAAGTTTATTTCTACTATAAACTTAAAAATATGGAAAAAACAGGTAGTTATCGATCCTTACTGAATAGCAAACTCATAAAAGGCCTGCTCTCTTTGGCTTTTAAAGGATATTTCGTAGAAACAGGCTGGACAAACTCCTATTTAAAAAAAGAATCATTAGATCCCAACGGTAATCCTATTCCTTGGTTAACCTATTCGTTCTTAGACTTTATCGATGGTAGATTAAATAAAGAATTATTACTTTTTGAATATGGTGCAGGTAATTCCACCTTATTTTATGCAAAGCATGTCAAAAATGTGACCGCTGTCGAACATGATAAAAATTGGTTTGAACGTATTAAAAATCAAATGCCTGCAAATGTAACAATAAAAAATATTGGCTTAGAGGCAGATGATTATGTGCATGAAATCCTACAACAAGATCAGCTTTTTGACATCGTTATTGTTGATGGCAGGAAACGAATATCTTGTTGCAGAAACGCTATTAAGAGATTAAATGATACCGGTGTCCTCATATTAGACGATGCGGAAAGAAAACACTATCAGCCCGCTATAGACTATCTGCTACAACAAGGATTTAAACACATCCCCTTCTCAGGAATTGCAATAGGTGCAATCCATAGAAAGGTAACCTCTCTATTTTATAAAGAAAATAACTGCTTAGGAATATAAGAATGTCAACAGCACCTATTATCTTATTTGTATACAATCGACCGGATCACACATTACGTACCTTAGAGGCTCTAGAGAAGAATGATTTAGCTTCTTCTTCCGAACTGTTTATCTATTCGGATGCTCCAAAGAATGAAAAATCAAAACCTGCCGTAGATCAGGTGAGGGAGATCATCAAGAGCGATTGGAAGTTTAAAAAAATACACCTCATTTTCCGCGATACAAATTGCGGGCTGGCAGCCAATGTAATTGATGGCGTCTCCAACATTGTCAAGCAGTATGGTCGGATTATCGTTCTAGAGGATGATCTCACCACTTCCCCATTCGCGCTCAGCTATTTTAACGATGCTCTGGATCGTTATCAGGATGAAGATCGTGTGATGCAAATATCAGGATACGGCTACCCCTTGAAAGATTTAGAGAATCTACCTGAAACATTTTTCTTCAGGGTGGCAAATAGTTGGGGATGGGCCACATGGGATCGTGCTTGGAAATATTTCAACGCAGATATTCATCAATTGACCGATGACTTTACGACAGAACAAATTCATCAATTCAGTATAGAAGGAAAGGAGAATTTCTGGAAACAGGTGCAGGAATTTAAAGCGGGAAAGATTAATTCTTGGGCAATCCGCTGGTATGCCTCTGTTTTTAAAAAGAATGGTTTGGTACTCTATCCCAGAAATTCATTAACCCAAAATATTGGCAATGATGGTTCTGGTACACATACCGCAGCCGAAAATACCTACAGGGTGGTACTTGCTGATAAAAAAATAACGGAATTTCCACTAGAAATAAAAGAGCATACACAAGCTTATGAATCAATTAAGTATTTTTATGCCCATAGAAAAGGTTCACTCTTGCAAAGAGGAATCCGTTTTGCCAAAAAGAAAATCAACGAACTAAAAAAATAGTATGTATAACAATCCTACGTTTTCCATCATTACAGTCGTTTATAACAATGTACGGGATATCGAACATACCATCAAATCCGTTGTTAACCAAACGTATAAACATATCGAATACATTGTCATTGATGGCGTATCTACCGATGGTACCTTGGATGTGATCGAAAAATACAAATCAAATATCGCTGTTCTTGTGTCCGAAAAAGATAAAGGAATTTATGATGCGATGAATAAGGGTCTAGCACGTGCAACTGGGGATTATGTTCTTTTTTTAAATTCGGGGGACGAACTGTACAGCAAAGAAACATTGGCTAATCTCGCTGAAGTAAGCGAAGGTGCTGATATCTTATACGGTGAAACCTTTTTGATAAACGATCAACGTGAAATCATTGGTGAACGTAGACATCAAGTTCCTGCACATTTTAATTGGAAAAGTTTTCGTTATGGCATGAACATCTGTCATCAAGCAATTTATGTCAAGCGTACCATTGCCGAACCCTATGATCTCCGTTATATCTTATGTGCAGATATTGATTGGGTAATAAAAGCTGCTAAGAAAGCTAATATATGTGTTAATGCCAATCAGCATGTCGCTCGCTATCTGGTCGGAGGCATGTCCAAACAAAGGCATCGAGAATCTTTAAAGGAACGTTTTGAAATCTTTCAAAAATATTATGGTACGATTCCCAATCTATTTAATCACCTTGTCATTGCTTTCAAAATGATTGTATATCGTATCAAAAATGGTAATCCCGCAGACTAATGATGAATCCTGAAATATTAACAGAACTCGTAACAGTAAAAATGCCTTTTGGAAAATACCAAGGCTATACGTTATGTAATCTTCCCGAACCTTATCTAGTGTGGTTTCACCAAAAGGGTTTTCCAGCAGGAAAGTTGGGAATTCAATTGGGCACTCTTTATGAGATAAAATTAAATGGATTGGAATATCTATTGGACCCTTTGAAGAAAAGGTAATGAATATCATTTATTTCAATCATATTTTTTTATTTTATCATGATATTTGTTCTTCATGGACTGATGAGAAAATGTTAAAAATTGCATAATTTCCAATTTTTAACTAAGTTTGCGCTATAATTCATTTGCATTAAACGCCGTTTGCAGCGGTATCAATGAAAACTATGGCACACTATCAAACATTACTGTACTATTGCTACAGTCCCATTGCTGACGCAGAAAAATTTGCGGCGGATCACTTAGAATTTTGTAAATCATTAAACCTAGTTGGACGTATTATTGTTGCTGACGAAGGTCTAAATGGTACGGTTTCGGGCTCACCTGAGTCTTGTCAAGCCTACATGGATGCTATCTATGCCGATGGTAGATTTAATCATACCGAATTCAAGATTGATGATGTAACAGAACCGTCTTTTATCAAGATGCACTGCCGTTACAAAACTGAAATTGTACACTCGGGTTTACGTGATCCAAAAATAATCGATCCAACACTGAAAACAGGGATTCATCTTGAACCGAAAGACTTCATGGAAATGAAAGATCGTGATGATGTTGTTGTGCTCGATGTTCGCTCGAATTACGAACACAATGTGGGGCGCTTTAAAAATGCGGTGACATTGGATATTGAAAATTTCAGAGAATTTCCAGAAAAAGTAAAAGAACTGGAACAATACAAAGGAAAAAAAATCTTAACCTATTGTACTGGTGGTATAAAATGTGAAAAAGCTTCAGCGCTATTATTAGCCGAAGGTTTTGAAGATGTTTACCAACTACATGGCGGAATTATCAAATATGGTAAAGAAGCGGGTGGTAAAGATTTTGATGGGAAGTGCTATGTATTTGATAATAGAGTGACCGTTGATGTTAACTCGATAAATCCAGTGGTTGTATCTACTTGCAAAAATTGCGGTAAACAAACTCCCAAGATGATCAATTGTGCTAGTCCAAGTTGTAATGAGCACTTTACACAATGCGACGAATGCGGAGAAAAACTAGAAGGCTGTTGTTCAACAGCTTGTCAAGAAGATCCATTAAAGCGTCCGTATGATGGTACAGGTTATTATGTAAAAATACCTCAACCTGTTAATATCGAAAAAATAAGCAAAAGAAAACATAAAAACTTTCCACCTAAAGTTAGTTTAGAAAATTCCTTATAAATAACAAAAGGCTTGAACAGATTGTTCAAGCCTTTTGTTATTTAATATTCTATAATCAGCTATTGCTCCACCAGTTTTGTTGCTTTTTCATGCTCTATTTCCGTAATGGTCGAGGTCTTGCTCATCTCTACATTATTTTGATTACGAGCTACTGTCCAGCGTCCTAATGTTAGATTATATTCACCTCCCAAACTTACGAAATAACCCACATCTGCCGTATTGTACTTTAGAAATAATTGATTTGTTCCTTGTTTGAAGAAGGGTTGAGATTCCATCGTTAAAGGATTGATGACATCATAAAAATCATTATTTGTAATACGATAACCTTTATTTCCTTCCCAAAGGGCTCCTCCACCAGAATTATATAGCACATCGACGGGCTTGGAATCTTTTGTCACGGTGGTTCCTTTGAAAACAGCAATGCCAAAGGCATTGCCACTGTTGGCTAACAATCCTGAAGTTTTATTTCCAAAATCAAATCCATTATTTTCATTGTAATCATAATTTAACACCCAATTGGAAGTTTCCAAACTTGTGGAAGCGCTTCCATTGATCATCTGATATTTTCCTCCGACATAAAAGAACGTACCTTTACGAGCGATACCTGTTGTTAAATTAAACTTGTACGTTCTCATACCTCCAGTTGCCCACCCATTTGCTGGTGCACCCGTAGGCGTTGAAGCATTGGCATTATTGCTCACAACCACGGCATAAGGTGTTTTCGAGAAATCGATATCTTCTGTAGCCATGAATTGCATATATTCATAGTTAGTATCTGCACCTTTAACATCACTAGCAAAACCTGTGATCACAATGGATGCGAGTTCAATTTCAGAACTTAGCATCAAAATATCTTCTTTTGCCCGACATCTCAGATAAGGAGTACGTAGACCTGTACCACCTTCCTGACTAAAAACAATCCCATAATAATTCCCGAGAATATATGGTGATTGTTGGGAAAATTCAGCCTTCTCATTGGTTACTAACTTTATGTTTGCAAAACCGTCATTCAAGACTTTAGTTCCAGATAGTACATCTCCAGCTTTCGGAATTGGATTAAACCCTCCCTTTAAAATAATAACCAAAGTACTTTCATAGGCCTCGGGATTTTCCAATATGGCCTTTGAGGTCACCACATTGTTTTTAATCGGTCGTCCAGAAGCTACCTTTAAAATTTGATTTTCTCTGATATTTTTAAGTTTCAATAGACCATCCTCCCTCAAAAGTTGACTGCCTATAATATCAATAATGACCGAATCTCCAGGTTGATAATTCATTGCAGCATCGCCAAGATCGATTGAAATACCACGCAACTTTCCTAAACGTCTTGTATCTTGTACGACTAATAATCCATCAGGCAGATTGCCGCCTTTATGATCGGATACGACTAGTGCTGCTAACTTACTGGAACCACCTAGTTTTTCTGCATCTAGTGTTACTACTTCTCCTTTAAATAGAGCCCGAAGATCAAAGATACCAATGTATGAACTAATTGTTGCTCCTGGATAATTGGTGTCTTGACATGATGTCATGGCCACCAGAACCACCATCACTTTAATAGTATTAAATAATATTTTTTTCATCTTAATTTCTATTGAATCAGCTATTCAGGTTTTTGCCACCAGACTTTGGTATTAATCAGATCAGCTCCTTGATTAGCAACCGCTTCTTTATAGCTATTCGGATTTGAGGACTGTACGATAACTGGATACACCATTCTTGCTGGCATTTCACCATTATTTTTCAAACCTGGACCTTTTGGTAAAATTGGATAACCGGTTCTGCGATGTTCAAACCATTGCTGCATATCCACCATAAAAAGTGCATAATATTTCTGCAAATGCAGACTTTGCATTTTTTGGGCGACAGTTTTACTATCGTCCCACTGTATGTCCGCATTCGTTAGGTAATCTTGCACCGGAAGTGCCCAATTGGGAATCCACAGCTTAATGTTGTTTTCTACTCCACTCTTATAGTGAATTTCGGCAGATCCGGAAATCCAACCTCTGATGATTGCTTCTGCTTTGATAAACTCGACTTCAGCATAATTCATCAACATACCAGTCAATGGTTCGGTTTGTAAACTATTCACCCCTGCATTTTGATCGTAAGAATAGAAATAACTCAACTTTGTGTAATCTTCTGCGTTTCCAGCAGCATAGCCGCTCTCTACGCCTATATAGTTTCCAGATACAGGTGCAATACCCAATCTGTTGACACTACTAATCCCATATTCCGGAATGTTGAGACGTGGATCGTTCCAATCTCGTAGATGATCAATAAAGAAAGATGCAAGAGAAGTAGCACGGAAATCCTGTGCCCTAGTTCCCATAAATGGTGATACATAAGCTCCTTGCCCAGTCCATCTTAAAACGGCAACATCAGCATTACTGCTCATGATCGGATACTCATTTGGATTATCTTCTAGAATCTCTTTTATCTTATTAATTGCATTGGGACCGACCTCTGTTTTGTGTGCAATACGAAGCAATAACCGCAGGTACATGGAATTTGAAAATTTGCGCCATTTCAGAACATCTCCTGAAAAAATGGGATCACTAGATGCTTCAAGAGCATCACCTGCTTTGAATAATTGATTTGCCTCTTCAAATTTTTCAAACATACCGGTGTAGATATCCCGTTGTTTATCAAACTGTGGTTCCAAAATAAGGGAATCTCTCCCGATTAATGCCTTTGAATACGGGACATCACCGTAGGTATCTGTCAATATGGAGAATAACCATGATTGACCAAGTAGTGCAACTCCTTGATAGGATCTATTAAGACCTATTCCTTCTGAGGCTGCCAGATACATGTCGTTAAAGTTCATAAGCTGCTTGTAATGTTGATCCCACAGATAGCTTGACCAACTTGGTCTAAAGTCATAACGAAACACTTTACCATCTCCTTCACCAATAGAAACCGTTACTTGCATCAATTCATTGGTAAAACTTCTATTTCGACTCATATTGGCTGTGATTGCATTTAAAAATGCATTGGCCATAAATTGCGAAGGGTAAGCATGTGTTGTTTTTACAGGATCTGTATTTAAGTCTATGAAACCCTTATCACAGGCCTGAAGACTGATCGATAATGCCAAGAAAGCAAAAGATATTTTTTTTATCGTATTATTCATTGTATTTCAGCTTAAAAACCCAAGACTAAATTAAACCCTATTGTGCGTGTTGAAGGAAATTGAGCGATTTCAAAACCTTTCACAATATCTCCACCATCTAATGTTCCAAACTCAGGATCAAAGGCTGGCCATTTAGACCAAATAAATAGGTTTCTTCCATAAAGACCGATTGTCGCCCTATCTAGACCCCATCGTTTTAAAACATCTTTTTTGAAAGAATAATCTAATCTTGCTTCTCGAAATTTGATAAAATCGGTTGGGAATGTACTTCCTTCGGCATTGTCTTGACCATAATGTGAACGATAATATTCGTCAATATTGGTTGCTACTACATCATTTTTGCGATATGTACCATCACCATTGGAAACAACTCCATTTCCAATAATACCATTATAACGACCTGGAAGTGTATTTTTTGTTTTTCCTTGTTCAGCGAGTTTATAATGTGTCAAAGAATGACCAACTGCTCCCCACTGCGTGTCGAATAAGACATTTAATCTAAAATTTTTGTAACTAAATGTATTTCCTAAGCTTAATTTACCTGTAGGAATTGTGTTACCTAAATAGACAACTTGCTCTGTTAATAACGCTACACCTGTTTTTTCATCGTATATCACCTGGCCATCTGGAGCACGTTGATATCCTATACCGTACATATCACCCATACTTCCCCCTTGTAAGCCTACAATTTGACCACTTCCGACTGAGCGATACTGAAGCACAATCGAAGAGTCGGGAATAGACATAATTTTATTGGTATTAGCACTATAGGTGATACTCGATGACCAATTAAATCCGTGTTTATTGACTAACTGATTGGTATTGACAGCGATTTCCAATCCTCTATTACGAACTTCTCCCATATTCATCAGGTATCTGGAGTAACCTGATGATGGATCTATTGTACGGTAAAGATGTTGTTTACTTGTATTCCCCTGATAAACTGCGACATCAATATTTAAACGATTCTTAAACATGCGAACATCTGTTCCAAATTCTATTGATCGTGTTGAAAGCGGTTCGATATACGGATTGACGAGTGTAGCTGGGTTCTGCAAGGAGCCTCCAATCAGTGGGTTACCACCGACATATCCAAATTGTGTCATATAGGGAGCATCAACACCCGACCCTACCCAAGCAACAGAGGCACGCAATTTTGCGAAATTAATAGTTTTGGGTAATGAAAATACTTCTGATAGTACCAAACTACTATTGAAAGAATTATAGAAGAACCCAACATTTTTATCAGGAACGATGGATGTTGCTAAGGTACTTGACCAGTCCATACGCCCCGTTGCATCAAAAAATAAATAATCTTTGAACCCTGCGGTAATTAAACCATAAAAACTATTAATTTCAAAATTTCTAATATCCTGAACACTTTTGATACCGTACTTATTATTGGTATGGTTATATACTCCTGGAAAAGTCAAGCCATCCGAGGCCAGGGATGTCATTCGGTAATTATTACGCAGTGTACCACCACCTCCTGTAGCAGTTATTTGCCAATCTTCATGTATTTTTTTATCATATTTCAATAAGAAATCGAGATTGGTTTCTTTAGAAAAGATTTCTTGTGTACGATAACTTCCTTCGGCCAATTTAGAACCAGCATCATAAGGTCTTAACTGTCCTCGGTCTTCACTGGAAAAATCTATAGATGCTCTGATCTGTGCACTAAATTCTTTTGAAAACTGATAAGAGGCTTGTGCATTTCCGGTAAATGTATTACGGTTATTACGGTTGATAAATTCATAAGAGATCGCATACGGATTTTCAGGGTAACTGCTGAATGGATACATGATTTTCCGGTCCTCTTTGCCTTTTACCCAATAATCTTGTAACCAGTTCACATCCGCACTAGGTTGCCAAAAGATATACCAATACATCAACGATTGATTACCATAACCTGCTCCAGGAAGATTATCACTATGACGGTTATTATAACTGACCTTAGAAGTGATACTCAATTTATCACTAACTCTAGAATTGACCGATAAAGCGACGGTATTGCGATCATAACCTGTATTGGGAACAATCCATGTATTACGAACATTCGTTGCAGAGAAACGTGCATTGGTTTTTTCTGTTCCACCATCGATCGAAATGGTATTCATATACGTTTTGCCAACGTCAAAAAAACTATTGATATTTTTATAAGGTTTCCAAAGTGTCCGCTCTGTTCCTACTGCTTGAACATTGGGATCATACTGAAAAAAGTACTGACCATCAAACTTAGGACCATAAGCAGAACTAGTACCGCTTGTACTCCCTCCATCAATCGAAGTTCCATATGAGTAATAATCTGAGCCTCCTGTACCCTGGCCATACTCATATTGCAGATCTGGCCAACGATTGACGCTTTCAAATGAAGTGTTTGAATTTAATGTTATCCCTAATGACTTTCCATTTCTTTTAGCCCCTGATTTAGTCGTGATGATCACTGCACCATTGGCTGCTTTTTGTCCATAAAGAGCTGCTGCTCCCGGTCCTTTTAATACGGAAACACTTTCGATATCTTCAGGATTTAGATCATCCATGCCAGAACCATAATCTGCAGGCATATTATCACCACCAGTACCATAAATAGCATCAGAGGCATTGCCTGATCGTCGACCTGATCCACTATTGATCATCACACCATCTACAACGATCAATGCTTGATTTTCTCCTGTAAGATTATTCTCTCCACGTAAAATAATCTTTGTTGATCCTACTGGCCCAGCTCCTGAGCGCATCAAGTTGAGGCCCGCCACTTTACCCGACAGCGCATCCATCCAATTGCTCGAAACTGCATTCGTAAGCTCTTCACCCTTTACCGTACTAACCGAATAACCAAGAGACTTTTCTTCACGTTTGATGCCCAATGCTGTAACAACTACTTCTTCAAGAGCGCGCTCGATAGCATGCAATCTGATTTCGACATGTGCTGATTGTTTGTTGACATGCTCCTCATAGGTGCGATGCCCCAATGACTTAAAAGTCAAAACAGTTCCCTTAGTAACATGCAATGAAAATGCCCCATCTTTATCCGTCTTTCCAATGCTCTTATTGCCATTTAGAATAGAAACATCAACAAGTGGTCGCCCATTTCCATCCACTACTTTTCCTTGAAAGGAAACACTTTCTTGTTCCAAAATTGTTGGTAATACTTGAGTGTTGAACGCGAGATCTGACGCAAAAAGAGAATGAGAACTGCATTTGAGTATACTACATACAAGCAGTGCGTTTTTTAAATGTGATAGGTAATAATGATTCATGCAAAATTGTTTTGTCAACGGGTTTTACTTCTGCACAAAAATGCAATCACTATATTAAGATAGCCCTAGTTTTATGTTAACATTATTTTACTAAATGATGGGCTATATAAAGATGATGTTAATTAAAATGCACAAAAAAAGGAGTAAACTTAAAATTTACTCCTCTTATATCATAATCTTTATGAATTAAATCTGATCAAAAGACCATTTTACATAATTGATGTTCTTATCGACGGCCAAATATTTTTTTTCATAATATGTCTTAATCGATAATACTTCATTGACTAAATCAGAATGATATAAATCAGCAGTTTGTGCGTGTTTATGCAATCCCAAAATTTCAATCTGTTCCAAAGTATAATTGTAGAATCCATCATTGTCCGTTTTAAGATTCATCAATCCACCTTCTTTTAATACAAACTTATAACGACCTAAGAAGGTGGGGTTTGTTAAACGTTTTTTCTCACGGCTTTCTTGTGGTTGCGGGTCTGGAAATGTAATCCAAATTTCAGAAATCTCATTTTCATCAAAGTGCTCCAATATAGTCTCGATCTGAATCCGGAGAAAACCAACATTATGAATCCCTTCTTCAATAGCTGTTTTAGCACCTCTCCAGATACGATTTCCTTTATAGTCCACACCAATAAAGTTTTTCTCGGGAAAAAGCTTTGCCAGATTGACCGTATATTCACCCTTTCCACAAGCCAATTCTACAACGATTGGATGATCATTTTTAAAGTGCGATTTTGCCCACTGACCTTTAAGTGCTTTACCTGCATCCAGTTCTACCACATTGTCAAAAGTACCAATCTCCGCAAATTTTCTAAGTTTGTCTTTACCCATTACAATAAAATATCCTGCAAAAATAACCTTATTATTGCACTAATCAATAGTTTATGTGGTAATTTTAGTTGATACCCGTATTACTGACTTCAATCGATGTGATTGGTATTTTCAAGCATTGGTAACTTTTAACAAAAATGACAAGTTGTACTTGAATAGAAATTGCGATCATCTATTGATTGATCTGGCGTTACTCTACTAACCAGATCAAAATCATCGAATGTAAATAGATTTAATTTTAAGAATAAAAAGCCAAAATGATCTCAACTTAAGAAAAAAATCTAGTCTAATAGGTTTCACTATAAGATGGAATACCATATTCATTGACCTGATCTTCAATGACAGGAGGATTCTGAATGGTACCTTTTCTTTTCTTATTTTTTTTAGGTTTGATAAAATTGGTAACTTTTCCTATAATACCAGAAATACTATCCTGATTGACTTGACCGAGAGCTTTTTCTGAAGCTAATAACAACAGTGCTTTTTTCAAAACACCAGCTTTTTTAAAGAAAAATCGATTCATGACAAAAGGAACACCAATGCGCAATACTTTGGTTAACCAATCAGAATCTGTACCTCCACTATTTTTAGCCGGAGAGAAAAGTCCCGTAATCAAATTTAATCCCGGAACATTGGCTTTCACGACATTAAAAATACGCATGGGAGTTTCAATTTTATGATTTAACAAGGTCATCTGCGACTTCAAATACGCTTCTTGTTCACTTTTTAAAACTTTAAGACGAGTGATTTCCGCCTTAAGCTCTGCGAGGTTATGAATTTTGCTTTGTTTCGTCATCTTCTACATTTTCTTGTTTCACACTATTTTCTTCTTCCTCTAATTCATCTGTCCATTTGGCAGAAAATCGACGAATTGACAAATCCATAAATCTAGACTCCAACGTCGGCTCAAATACCCGAATCAAAACGAGTATAAGCAAAAATATAACTGCCGTAGCTAAAAAACCTAAAGAATTGCTTCCTAATACTTCTCCTAAATAAAATCCCAAAGCAAGACATAGAAAGAATACAATAAATAAACTTAAAATTATTTTTGCACCATCAACAATCAAACTTGCAATTAAACGAGAAGATCGCTCCACTGTCTTTAGCCGAATTAAATTTAATTGCGAATCTAAATATTCCTTTGTCTTTTGGAATGTACCACTTAGCGAGAATTTTTCTTCTTCCATTTATTTCTATTTTAAGAATCAGAGGCTAGGCCTCTGATTATAGTATTGATAATAATTTCTTTAGGTAAAAAATTACTGCGATCTAAGCATGCTCTGTAATTTCATCTTCGAAAATTTCTTCTCCTTTATTGATTTTTGTTTTGAGAGTAGCAACAACTTTTTCTTTAAAATCGTTTAATTGATCAAACTGCTCTTCGGCACGCTCACGAATAGCGTCTCCCAAATCAGCTAAGGATTCATTAAGCTTGTCTCTTGTCTCTGTTCCTTTATCAGGTGCGAATAAAATTCCTAAAGCGGTTCCTGCTGCCAAACCTGCTAATAATGCCAATACTACTTTACTATTATCGTTCATATTATTAAACTTTAAATGTTAATCCTTTGTAATTGTTTTATTCAGTTATAATACAATTAGCTAAGCAAATCGTTTGCCAAAAGCCAATATTTTTTGATATATGATAAATACCATCAGCTACAATATAACAAATTTGAACAAAAAATACAATTGGAGTTATTTTTCAAGGTAAAAAAATAATTCTCAGAATTATTAAATAAATTTTATTAACTTTAAATACCATTTAGACCATTTTTATGTTAACAAAAACCTATAGTAGTGCTGTATATGGTATTGAGGCAACCTCTGTAGCTGTAGAGGTAAATATAACTGCAGGGACGCGGTACTATATAGTTGGTTTGCCAGATAATGCAATTAAAGAAAGTCTACAAAGAATAGAAAGTGCCATTGTGTCTTGTGGATATCGTATGCCAAGGCAAAAAATAGTCATCAATCTTGCCCCTGCAGATATTCGAAAAGAAGGTTCCGCATATGATCTGGCGATTGCAACTGCCATATTAGCTTCTTCAAATCAAATTGAAGCGGATCGGCTAGCAGATTACCTGATCCTTGGAGAGCTATCATTAGATGGTCGTATTCAACCTATAAAGGGAATTTTACCGATAGCTATTCAAGCTGTAAAAGACAAATTTAAGGGTATTATCCTACCAGAGGCAAATGCCAGAGAAGCAGCTATCGTTTCAAACTTAACTGTCTTAGGTGTGGATAATTTATTGCAAGTGATTCATTTTTTTAATGACAAGACTAATTTAAAAGCTACAACTGTTGCTATTGAGGATGAATTTACAAATCAGACCGATCAAAATGAAGACGATTTCGGAGATGTCAAAGGACAAGAAAATATTAAACGAGCCTTGGAAATAGCAGCCGCTGGCGGTCATAATGTGATTTTGATAGGCCCTCCGGGCGCGGGCAAAACAATGCTTGCCAAACGCATGCCCACGATATTGCCACCACTAACCATAGAGGAATCTTTGGAAACAACTAAAATACACTCTGTGGCAGGTCAATTATCGGCAAAAGATTCCCTAATGACGAGAAGACCTTTTCGAGCTCCACACCATACCATTTCGGACGTGGCACTGGTTGGTGGCGGCACCAGCCCTCAGCCAGGCGAAATTTCCTTATCCCACAATGGTGTATTATTTTTGGATGAGCTCCCTGAATTTAAAAGAACGGTATTAGAAGTGATGAGACAACCTTTGGAATCACGTAGTATTACCATATCAAGAGCTAAATTTTCGGTTGATTATCCCGCTAGTTTTATGCTTATAGCAGCTATGAATCCCTGTCCATGTGGCTACTATAATCATCCCGAAAAAGATTGTACCTGTGGCACGAGTACCGTGCAACGCTACTTAAGTAAGATATCGGGCCCTCTGCTAGACCGTATCGATCTGCATGTAGAGGTCACCCCAGTAGCTTTTAAAGAACTAGCATCTGATCAAAAATCCGAAAAAAGCATGGACATCAGAGAACGGGTGATGGCTGCCAGAAAAATCCAAAATGAACGCTTTAAGACCCTTCAACATATCCATAATAATGCTCAAATGAGCAGTACACAAGTTCGGGAAAGATGTCAAATTGATGCCGAGGGAAGGAAATTACTTAAAACTGCCATGGAAAAATTAGGCTTGTCTGCGCGGGCCTATGATCGTATCTTAAAGGTCGCTAGAACAATCGCCGATATGGAAAAAGAAGCGAATATTAAAAACCATCATTTAGCGGAGGCTATCCAATTTAGAAGCCTTGACCGCCAAAGTTGGACAGGATAAATTAAAACTGGCTTAGAAAATGTTTAAAAATCCAGGGGTAAAGTATCAACGTGAGAATCACACCAGATAATGCCCCAAATAGATGTGCATCATGGTTGATACCGTCTCTTGAATTTCTAGATGCCCACACACAATAACCTAAAAAGAGCACTGCAAATATATACGCAGGCATAGGAATAATCATGAAGATGCCGAGCATCATTTTTGGATCAAACATAATATAACTAAACAATACGGCACAGATAGCTCCTGAGGCTCCTAAACTGTAATAACCAGAATTATTTTTATGCTGAAAAATGGTGGGAATATCACTCAGAATCAAACTTGATACATAGATAATGGCAAATTGCAAATGACCCCAATCACTAATTTGAATGAGTATCTTTTCTAGACCAAATCCAAAATAATAAAACGTGATCATATTGAATAAAAGGTGACCCCAATCTTTATGAATCAGCCCACTCGTTAAGATCGTATAGACTCTTTTCTTTCGATAGATACTATAAGGGTGCAACATCATTTCACCCAGTACTTGAGGATTTGAAAAACTATAAATACTTGAAGCTATGGTTAAAGCAAAAATAATACTCGCTACGGGAGTTAAAAACAGATATTCTTGTATCATATAATTAAAAACGATCCTCTAATAATAAAACATATAATTCTTTTGGACCGTGCGCTCCCAAAACTAAGCGTTTTTCGATATCTGCTGTGCGTGATGGTCCCGTGACGGTAGAAACCATCGTGGGCATCTGACTACCATAGCGACGCTGCATATAAGATAAAGCATCTTTTATATCCCAAACCATTTGGGAAGCTTTTGCAATTACAATATGAATAGGCGGATAAATCCCCAGTCTACGTCCAGAAGCATTCGCATTGCTGACCATAACACTTCCATTGCGTGCAATCAGAACTTCACAAGACGTAATACCAGCATCTGCAGCATCGAATTCAATTTCATTGGTGTGTATAGGAAACCCGTAAGGATTTAAAAGATCTTGAACACCTTTTTCCCATGTAAATATTTTTTTAATATTATTTTCTTCGGTCAAATGAATCAAATTTTCGATGAGATTGATCTCACCATCACAATACAAAAACTTTCCTCCAACAGCTGTCAGTTCTCGCGCAAACGTAACGTCAACTAGCTCATCTTCATTCTGATATAAAGGAGATTTCTTGAATTTAGGATGTGGATTTTCACTTTTTTGAATTAGAGCCTGTCTGATCTTGCCTAACATCTGCTCTTTGCTACTGCTATTTTTAACATTCATGTGGCGGAGGAAATAAAAAACACAGCGCCTCTTTATAAAAAGAAGCGCTGTATAATTAAATTTATGTGTTTGGCTTATCTTCTTCTTTGATCCCAATTTTAGGGTCTGCGACACTAGCTTCTTCTGGTAAAACATCTAAAGGTAGATCCGTTTGTGGAACACCACCTCCATCTCCACTATTCACAAATTCATCATAAGTGGTCTTCGTATCAAATGGACGTTTTCCTAATATTTCTTCTAAATCGCTTTGGAACAAGATTTCCTTTTCTAATAATTTCTCTGCGATAGCGATTAAGCCATCTTGTTTTTCAAGTAACAATTGTTTTGTTCTCGTATAAACATCAGTGATCAAGTTACGAACTTCAGAATCAATCAACTCTGCCGTTTTGTCAGAATAAGGTTTGTGAAATTGTTCGGATCCATCACGGAAAGAAACATTTCCTACTTTTTCATTCATACCATAGATCGCAACCATAGCATATGCCAATTTTGTGATACGTTCCAAATCATTTTGAGCTCCAGTTGATATACGTCCGAAAGTAATATCTTCGGCAACACGGCCACCCATAGTCATACACAAACTATCGACTAACTGCTCTGTTGTATATAAGAACTGCTCCCGCGGTAAGTATTGGGCATAACCCAATGCCGCAACACCACGCGGTACGATAGACACCTTGACCAATGGATCAGCATGCTCTAAAAACCAACCAGCAATCGCATGGCCTGCTTCATGATAAGCAACAATCTTTTTCTCTTCTGGAGAGATAATTTTATTTTTCTTTTCCAACCCTCCAATGACACGATCTACTGCATCTTGGAAATCTTGCATATCGATTTCTGTCTTATTTTTACGTGCAGCGATTAAAGCAGCCTCATTACAAACGTTGGCAATTTCAGCGCCTGCAAATCCAGGAGTTTGTGCCGATAATTTTTTAGCATCAACTTCCTGAGACAATTTTAAAGGCTTTAAGTGTACTTTAAAAATATGCTCACGTCCAATTAAATCTGGCTTATCTATCGAAATTTGTCTATCAAAACGTCCTGGACGAAGTAAAGCACTATCCAATACATCAATACGGTTTGTTGCGGCCAAGATGATAACACCTGAATCTGTACCGAAACCATCCATCTCCACCAATAATTGGTTTAAAGTATTCTCACGTTCATCGTTACCACCCATCATCGAGTTTTTACCACGAGCACGACCAATAGCATCAATTTCATCAATAAAAATAATACATGGTGCCTTTTCTTTCGCTTGTTTAAATAAATCACGTACACGAGAAGCACCTACACCGACAAACATTTCAACGAAATCAGAACCTGATAAAGAGAAAAAAGGAACTTGCGCTTCACCAGCAACTGCTTTGGCAAGTAATGTCTTTCCTGTTCCTGGAGGGCCGACTAACAGAGCTCCCTTCGGAATCTTACCACCTAAATTGGTATACTTACGCGGATTTTTCAAGAAATCCACAATCTCCATGACTTCTTGTTTTGCTTCTTCTAGACCAGCGACATCATTGAATGTAATATTAATGGATGATTCTTTGTCAAAAAGTTGCGCTTTAGATTTACCAATATTAAATATTTGGCCACCACCTCCAGCACCACCACCATTCATGCGACGCATTAAGAATAACCACAATAATACCATCACGACTAATGGTAAAATAAAGGTTACAAAATAATTAGCCCAAGGATTGGAACGATCTTCATAACTGACACTTAATCGAGGTGTACCTGCAGGCAGTTTTTCTTGTGCGGCCTTTAAATTAGCAGCTAAAATCTCTGCAGAAGCTTCTGTGAAAAAGTATTGTGGTCCCGTAACTGGCGTTAAAGCTAACGCATTAGGTCCAGGAGCAACATCTTTATATTTTTCATCTTTTAAACGATCTTTCTTAATATAAACGTCAATCTGTACGAGGTCATTTTTCTTCGTTCCTTCTAACCGCTCTACATCTCCTGTTGGTAAGATTGTAGATTCAAACTCACTGTAAGTAATCTTTTTAGCCGTTGTATCGCTAAAAACGTATTGTAAGGCAAAAAAGACCACTATCAAAGCAAAACTTAACCACAAGATATTAAACTTGGGCGGTTTTGGGGTTATTTTACCAGTTGGTATTTTCTTCATTCTATCTTATTTATATCGTTTTAAATCTATTTTTCTACTAATCTAAGCACTTTGAAAATTTTGAATTTGAGCATCACCCCATAAATCTTCTATCGCATAGAGGGCTCTTTTTTCCTTTTTGAAAATATGAACGACCACATCTACAAAATCTAATATCAACCACTCTCCGATACTATGACCCTCTTTATATTGAGGATCTTGACCAAATGTTTTGTAAACTTCATCCTCCACACTTTTTGCTATTGCATTGGCTTGAATATGTGAGTCGGCATGGCAAATGACAAAATAATCAGAAACAGAACTGTTAATATTTCTCAAATCCAATCGCACTATTTCACTTGCTTTCTTCTCTTGCATACCATAAACAACAACCTCTGACAGACGCGTTGACAATTCCGAACTTTTATTTTTATCCATTAAAAAATATTATAGTTTTGCTATTATATACAATTAAATTTTTTTCACTTTGCAAAATAACACATTTTCAGGACTTATCATTGGTCAAAATGTAATTACTATCGACCGAGTGTCTTCCACAAATGATTATTTCAAGGATAACTTGTCAAAATTCACGCCACAGGATGAGGGTTCTGCCATTTTAGCAGTTGAACAATATGCTGGTAAAGGTCAAAGGGGCAATATGTGGATCACAGAACCGGGTAAAAATATTATTACATCAATTTTACTATACCCCCATTTTCTGAAAATCGATCAGCAATTTGCCTTATCATGTGCAATCTGTCTTGGAATAATGAAATGGTTAAAGACCAAAACGAAGGAAGTCGTGCAAATTAAATGGCCGAATGACATTTATGTAAACCAAAAAAAGATATCTGGGCTACTAATTGAAAACAGCATCAAAGGAGATCTGATTGGAACGAGTATTATCGGAATAGGTGTCAATATAAATCAGACCACATTTATAGACAATCCACATATTACATCACTAAAATCTATTAATGATAGCCACGAGGATTATGATATAGCCAGTTTAGCAAATGAACTATATTTATTTTTAGACCAGGAGTATAAACGCTTGAAACAAGGAAATCAAGTGCAGCAACTGCAAGAGTTCAATCAATATCTTTTTAGAAAAAATGAAATAAAGACCTATAAAATTGCTGATGTAGAAATAGAGGGAAAAATCATTCAGGTATTGCCTAATGGTCAATTACAATCAGAAATAGATGGCGAAATAATGACGTTCAATCTTCATGAGATCAAGTATGTGTTGTAAGTAAAAAAATATTTACGATCCTCAGATAAATATATCTCATCAAAGCACTAAATTTGCTAAACTAAATTAAACTTTAGCTATGTTTTGATGTCATACTAAAACACAATAACGATTTAAATAACTATAATAACAAATTATTCTGATGAAACCATCATAAGCAATAACAAACAGTGAAACAAATGCTTATGATAGCTTTATAAATTAAAAAACAAATATATACCCATGAAAAAATTAACATTAATAATAGCAGTATTATTTTTTGCTATTTCAGGTGCCGTAGCTCAGATCCATAATCCAGTGAAATGGACTGTTGCTTCGAAAAAATTAAACAGTAAGGAAGCTGTTATCTTTATTAAAGCTACCATTCAGGATGGTTGGCATATCTATTCTCAGAACATAGGTGAAAATGGTCCTATTCCAACTTCATTTACATATACAGCTTCTAAAGATTATACTTTAAACGGTAAAACTGCGGAACCAAAACCAGCAATGAAGTATGAAGAAGTATTTAAAATGAATGTAGGTTATTTTAATAAGGAAGTTGTTTTCCAACAAAAAGTAAAACTGAATAAGGGAACTACAACGGTAAAGGGTTCTGTTGAATACCAAGCATGTGATAAAACACAATGTCTGCCTCCAACCGATTATGCATTTACAGTTACTATTAAATAGTAAAAACTAATTACAACACATATAACGCTATTTAGATCATGTAAAAAAACGATCTAAATAGCGTTTTTCTTTTGACCAAGGTTCGGTTGAGATCGTCGACTATTTTGTTTAAGATCACTTTGATCTTTAATAAGATGTTAATTTTATAAAAATAGCCCCTAATAAGATAGCTTTCAAGTAAGAAGAGTCCATAAATTGGTCTTCATGAAGTAAAATTGACTTTACAACTACTAAAAGATAAGAGGATTCTCATCACCTTTTTCTAATTTTACAAATTACATATGAACTCTACAAAAAATGGCTAAAAAGAAACTATTTTTACTCTACTTCGTTATTTTCAGTTTATTCATTCCTATTTTCTCTTTCGCATCGACGCAAGACTCATTGCTTAGTGTAGAAGGAATCGAATTTTCCGAATCTGCCGATACCTCAACACTATCAGAAGTGCCTACAGATTTGGTTTTTTCTGAAAGTCCCGACACAATAACTCAAGATACGGCTAAAAACACACAAAATATAGCCATTACAGCAACTCCTGAAGTAAAAAAATCACTATGGGGAATCTTTCTTGCGGGCCTGATCGGGGGTTTTGCAGCGCTATTAATGCCTTGTATCTTCCCGATGTTGCCGCTAACGGTTAGTTTTTTCACAAAACAGTCTGGATCGAGAGCCAATGGTATCAGTAAAGCTTTATTATATGGTCTTTTTATCATTATCATCTACGTAGCTTTAGGAATGATCATCACGATTCTTTTTGGTTCGGATGCGCTCAATGCTTTGTCAACAAATGGGGTGTTCAATTTTATATTCTTCCTATTATTGGTGGCTTTCGCAGCGTCTTTCTTTGGGGCTTTCGAAATTACACTCCCAAGTTCATTTGTTAATAAAATGGATGCCAAATCGGATAAAGGTGGTTTAGTAGGTCTTTTCTTTATGGCTTTTAGTCTTTCCCTAGTTTCATTCTCCTGTACTGGACCTATTATAGGAACTTTATTGGTAGAAGCCGCATCAAAGGGTGAACGATTAGGACCAGCAATCGGTATGCTTGGTTTTTCAATTGCACTCGCTATCCCTTTTGGTTTATTTGCCATGTTTCCTTCTCTTTTAAAATCTCTTCCAAAATCTGGTGGTTGGTTAAATAGTGTAAAGGTTGTATTAGGATTTCTAGAGTTAGCACTAGCACTAAAATTCTTATCCAATGTGGATCTAGCTTATCATTGGAACTGGTTAGATCGCGAAGTTTTTCTATCGCTTTGGATCGTCATATTCGGTTTAATGGGTCTTTATTTAATTGGGAAAATTAAGTTTTCACATGACAGTGAGTTAAAATTTTTATCGGTTCCTCGTACATTTTTAGCAATTGTCGTTTTTTCATTTGTGATGTACATGATTCCCGGATTATGGGGAGCACCATTAAAGTCAATCTCCGCTTTCCTACCACCATCCGCCACTCAAGATTTTGATTTATCGGCAGGAATAGCAAATGCTTCACCAGCACACTCAGATGGTAAGGTAAAAAAATATGCCGAGATATTTCACGAGCGTGGTACACCTAAAGGATTTGATCCTTACTATGATTATGACCAAGCTTTAGAAACAGCCAAAGAATTAAAAAAACCTGTCTTAATTGATTTTACAGGCTGGAACTGTGTCAATTGTAGAAAGATGGAAGCAAACGTTTGGACAGATCCAAATGTCGCGAAATTATTAAAAGAAGGTTTTGTAATGGCGGAACTTTTTGTAGATGATCGTACGGAATTGCCCGTTGAAGAACAGATTATATCTGCTTATTCTGGTAAAAAGATAAAAAATATCGGAAATAAAAACTCCGATTTCCAAGCTTCTAAATTCAATAGCAATTCGCAACCACTCTATGTTATCGTTGATACGGAAGGAAATGTTTTAGTCCCACCTTCAGGAGCAAACTATGATCCTGTTGAATATGCTAAGTATTTACAAAGTGGCATTGATGCCTTCAACGCTAAAAAATAAGCTATTCTTAAGAACAGAATAGGTCTGTAATTAGGAAAAGAAAAAATGTAGTAGAGCATGGATATGTACTCAACTACACCTACAACAAATCATATCACCACTATTGTTTTTTATATTCAACTGATTTATATTGCATATAAGAGACAATTTATTTAAGTTTGAAATATGAGTAATATTAAAAATATAGCAGTATTAACATCTGGAGGAGATGCTCCGGGGATGAATGCTGCCATTCGCGCGGTAGTTAGAGCAGGTATATATAATGATTTGAATGTTTTTGGGGTAAGGAGAGGCTATGATGGTTTGGTCAATGGCGATATGTTTGCCATGGATGTAAAATCTGTCGCTAATATCATTCAGCGCGGTGGCACGATCTTAAAAACAGCGAGAAGCGACGAATTTAGAACGGTAGAAGGCCGCCAAAAAGCTTATGAAAACATCAAGCAACATCAGATCGATGCCCTAGTTGTCATTGGTGGTGATGGAACGTTCACTGGTGCTTCTAAATTCCTTGAAGAGTTTGATATTCCAATTATTGGTCTCCCAGGAACAATTGATAACGACCTTGCAGGGACGGATTTTACGATAGGATACGATACAGCGATTAATACGGTTGTACAAGCTGTTGATAAAATTAGAGATACAGCAGAATCACACGATCGACTTTTTGTCATAGAAGTGATGGGTAGAGATTCGGGATTGATTGCACTCAGATCTGGCATCAGTACGGGTGCGGAAGCGGTATTGATACCCGAATTTAACGTCGATTATGATGCCATTATGAAACGCTTAGATAAAACGCGTAAAAGCAAAGCATCTCGCATTGTCATCGTTGCCGAAGGCGATGCTGAAGGAGGAATGGTGGTTTCTGAAAAAATTAAAGCAAACTTCCCTAAATATGATGTTCGCCTTTCTATACTAGGCCATATACAGCGTGGTGGAAGCCCTACTTGTATGGATAGGGTGTTGGCTAGTCGATTGGGAGTTGCTGCTGTAGAGGCTTTATTAGAAGGTCGCAAAGGTGAAATGGCTGGATTAGTCCATGGTGAGGTTGAATTCATATCTTTCAAAAAAGCAATTAAACATATAGACTCGATCAATCAAAATTTATTGAGAATCGTGGAGATTCTTTCTTTATAAAAAGAAAGCGATATATCGATAAGTTTTTATAATAAATAACGTATAAAAAAGCGAGATTAAGTACACTTAACCTCGCTTTTTTTTGTCTAGCTATGCTGATCGCCAAGCTTTATACTGATTGATCAATCCATTGGTTGATGAATCATGCGTCGTAATAATATCTTCGGACTCCAATTCAGGAAGAATCTGTCCAGCAAGTTGTTTTCCTAATTCAACTCCCCACTGATCAAAACTAAATACATTCCAAATGATTCCTTGCACAAAAATTTTATGCTCATATAGGGCTATTAGAGTTCCTAAAGAACGTGGTGTTACTTTTTTAAGTAAAAAGGAGTTGCTCGGTCTATTTCCTTCAAATACTTTAAAGTTTTTCAAACGTTCAATTTCTTCTTCTGATTTACCAGATGCTTTTAATTCTGCAACAACAACTTCTTCAGATTTACCGTTCATCAATGCTTCTGTCTGCGCAAAGAAATTGGACAATAACATCTGATGGTGTTTGCCAATCGGATTTAAACTAATCGCAGGTGCAATGAAATCACAAGGAATCAATTTGGTTCCTTGATGTATCAATTGATAGAAGGCATGTTGGCCATTTGTACCTGGCTCTCCCCAAATAATGGGTCCTGTCTGATAATCAATCGCATTACCGTTGCGATCTACGCTCTTACCATTACTTTCCATATCACCTTGCTGAAAATAAGCAGCAAAACGATGTAAATATTGATCGTAAGGTAAGATGGCATGGCTCTCTGCTTCGAAAAAATTATTATACCAGATTCCTAATAAACCTAACGTAACCGGAATATTCTGTTCAAATGGCGCAGTTCTAAAGTGCTCATCAGCCTCGTAAGCTCCTGATAGTAACTCTTTAAAATGGTCAAAACCGATAGCCAAACTGATCGATAAACCGATCGCTGACCACAAAGAGTAACGACCGCCAACCCAATCCCAAAATTGGAACATATTTTTTGTATCAATACCAAATTCAGCAACCGCAGCCGTATTCGTACTTAAAGCGGCAAAGTGCTTCGCAACATCAGCTTTATTGGCACCACTTTTTATAAACCAATCCCTAGCCGTGTTGGCATTAGCCATTGTCTCCTGAGTTGTAAAAGTCTTTGAAGCGATTAAAAATAAAGTAGTTTCGGGATCAAGACCTTTAATCGCTTCTGCAATATGCGTTCCATCTACATTTGATACAAAATGCATATGGAGATGTGTACGGTAAGCTTTTAAAGCTTCAGTCACCATCACAGGACCTAAATCCGACCCTCCGATACCAATATTGACCACATCAGTAATCGTTTTACCGGTGTAGCCTTTCCATTCTCCAGAAAGTATACGCTGCGTAAAGGACTCCATCTGCGCCAACACCGCATTGATGTCTTCCATGATATCTTTACCATCAACTAAGACTGCTTTTCCGGATTGATTACGTAAAGCCGTATGTAACACCTGTCTTCCTTCTGTTTCATTGATCTTCTCTCCGGCAAACATCGCATCAATAGCTTCACTTAGATGACATTCTTTAGCCAATTGACGTAACAACGCTAAAGTCTCATCGTTCACTCTATTCTTTGAATAATCTAACAGCAGATCATTAAATTCAATACTGTATTTTTCAAATCGAAATGAATCCTCTTGAAACAAATCTCTTAAGCTATGCGCATTGATACTGATGTAATGATCTGCTAAATAACGGTAAGCAGCAGTCTGTGTAAAATCTATTTTTGGTAACATATATTTCTATTTTAATCAAACTTAGATAAATTTGTTTTATTTACCATGTTAATTGTAGCATATATACAAGAAATTTGATGATTTCTCCCCTACTATCTAAGTATACGATTAGAGGAAATATAAAAATTGATCACGATCATCACACTTGATCAAGGAGGTTTTGGGCAATTAGTGCAGAAAGCTGTATCTTTGTTATTATGACCAAAGAACAAATTCAAGATTTGAGGGATCGTGTAACTTCCCTGAGGAGGCATCTTTGACATTGATGTCAAAAAAGAAGCATTAGAAAAAGACCAAGCAATTACTTTAGAACCTGATTTTTGGAACGATTCAAAAGCAGCAGAAAAAATATTGCAATCGATCAAAGTACAGAAGGTATGGACAGATCATTTCGATGCAGTCGCCGCCTCTGTCGATGATACGGGAGTATTGTATGAATTCTACCAAGCTGGAGATGCTACAGAGGCAGAACTTAATGAACAATATCATATTGCGCTACAAGCAGTAGAAGAGTTGGAATTTAAAAATATGCTAAGTGCTGAAGAAGATCAGCTCGATGCAATTCTACAAATTACTGCAGGTGCCGGAGGTACAGAAAGCTGTGATTGGGCGGCTATGCTCATGCGCATGTATATCATGTGGGGTGAGAAAAACGGGTACAAAGTGACTGAACAGGATTCTCAAGAAGGTGAAGTCGCAGGAATAAAAACAGTAACACTTCAAATTTCTGGAGATTTTGCATACGGATATTTAAAAGGAGAAAATGGTGTCCATCGTTTGGTTAGAATTTCACCTTTTGATTCTAATGGTAAGCGCCATACGTCATTTGCATCGGTATATGTATACCCACTAATCGACAACAATATTGAAATCGAAGTAAAAGATTCTGAGATCGAATGGGATACATTCCGTGCCGGTGGTGCTGGTGGTCAAAATGTGAACAAAGTCGAAACTGCTGTGCGACTGCATCACAAACCGACTGGTATCATCATCAAAAATCAAGAATCTAGATCGCAGTTGCAAAATAAGGAGAATGCTTTCCGATTACTGAAGTCACAGTTGTATGAAATTGAAATGCGAAAACGTCAAGAAGCAACAGACGCAATAGAAGGCAACAAAAAGAAAATCGAATGGGGTTCCCAAATAAGAAATTATGTTTTACATCCTTATAAATTAATTAAGGATTTAAGAACCAATCACGAAACGTCCAATACTCAAGCTGTATTAGATGGAGATTTGGATGAATTCTTAAAATCATATTTAATGGAATTCGGAGGATAAAAGATCAAAAAAAGTTTTTATAGATTATGTCTTGCACCCTTGAAAATTAATCTTTTTTGCATATTTATATCCAAGGATAAAAAAACACCAGCTTGATAAGCTGGTGTTTTTTTTTAATATGTGCTATAAGAAGGCAATACCGGAAATATTGATTTTAATTGCCGTGTACCTTTTCTTTAAAATGAATTTTTCCACATCATCGACTCCACAGGTTTTGTCGTTTTCGTATTATACTTAGCATTGCCCTTGGTATTATAAAGCGTTTCCACCTCACCTTCGACAACAAAATAAATCAACTGCCCAATTGGCATACCAGCATAGATACGTACTGGCTGCGCACAGGAAATCTCCAATGTCCAAGTATTGCAAAATCCAACATCGCCTTTTCCTGCTGTTGCATGGATATCAATACCTAAACGACCGGTGCTTGATTTTCCTTCCAAGAAAGGGACATGCTGGTGTGTTTCTGTATATTCTAAAGTAACTCCAAGATATAATGTATTGGGCTCTAGAACGAATCCTTCTTCAGGAATTTCAAAGTGATCAATCTCATTATGTTTCTTAGCATCCAATACACGACTTTTGTAGGTCGCTAAATGTTTTCCTAAGTGAACATCATAAGAATTTGTTCCTAAGCATTTGCGGTCATATGGCTCTATAACAATATGGCCTTTTTCAATTTCTTCAAGTATACGTTTATCTGATAAAATCATGATTTTTCTTTATTACATATGATTAAAACTGAATTTCAAATTTTTCCATTGAACCCACACTAACCATTTATTTTCAAACTTAGATAAATTTGTGTTATTTACAATTTAAAATATGCTATATCAGCAACAAAGTTATCTATTTCTCCGCTTCCATCAAGAACCATTTTAGTGTGAAAGGAAAAGTATTATTGAAATTTTACATGATTTATAATAGTTTATAGTAGAATTTCTGTCATGAAAAGTTTTAAAATAAAGGAAAACACAAACAAAACGACAACAGGATATAGAATATGAAGATAAATAGGCTCAAACAAAATCTTTACTGCTTTATCCATATAATAATATTGCTTATCAAATCAAATTTATCTAAGTTTGAGTATGAGCTTAGTATACCTACGAGAATTGGATCAGCATACCAAATTTGCAATTTGGCGAATTGAAGAAGATGAACAAACATTAGCTGAGCAATTACAATTGGATGAAATAGAGGAACAGAAACTCATGAGTCTCTCCAATGGTAAGCGACGATTGCACTGGCTCGCTACTCGTGTACTATTGCGGACATTGCTCAATACAACGGCTTACATTGACTGCCCTTCGGATAAAAATGGAAAACCTTACTTAGCCAATTTTCCTGAAAAAATATCCCTTACGCACTCTTTTGATTACGCAGGCGCAATTGTAAGTTCAACTGGCGAAGTAGGCATTGATATGGAATTGATCAAATCAAAAGTAGAGCGCATCGCACATAAATTTCTCAAAGAACAAGAACTTAGCTTTATTTCTAACGATAAAAATCGTATCGAACAACTATATGCTTGCTGGAGTGCAAAAGAAGCAGTCTACAAACTGCAGGGCAACATCGGTGTTTCCTTCCTACACAATATGACCATCGCCCCCTTTGAATATGAAGAAGAAGGAATATTGAGATTATACTTAACAAGTGAAAAGCACAATCGCTCCTTTGATGTCTACTATGAGAAGTTCAATGACTATTTATTAGCATATGTGGTCGAATAAGGCCAATTTTGTATTCAAAACGTAAGAGAAAAAAAAATAATTTTATTCAGATTCAAACAGTTACGAAAAAGGTGTGACATTTATTTTGGAAGAGTAAAAAATGCGCTTATCTTTGCATCACATTAATAAACAAAATGGCCCGTTCGTCTAGGGGTTAGGACGTTAGATTTTCATTCTAGAAACAGGGGTTCGATTCCCCTACGGGCTACAGACTTAAACGTCAAAACATACTAAAAGCTTGCAAATCAAATGATTGCAGGCTTTTTTGTTTTATCGGTATCTACAAAACTTTCAACTTTTCCCAATAAAAAAGTGAGTCATTCGGTGAGTCATTTTTTAAATCTAGACTACTCACTGGAAATGGTTTAACCTGCTGTTTCACAGCTTGTTTAAAAAATGGACATCTTGATTTCGTTCGGCTGCAAGGCTAATTTTGTTTCACTTAAATGACTTGATCATGAGTACAAATTATTCCTTGCTCTTCTACTTGAAGAAACCAAAAAATTACGTAAACGGCCCTAAGCCGATCTACATGCGTATTACCGTAGATGGAATACCTAAAGAGGTTTCCACAGGACGGGAATGCGATCCTGCAAAGTGGATATCAAAGGCTAACCGTGCCAAGGGAACCAAAGAGGATGTCAAAACCCTGAACGCTTATCTGGACACCCTCGAACACAAATTGGCAGATACCCATCTGCAGATGACCAAAAGCGAAGAGGATATTACTGCGGAATCCATTAAAATGAAGTATCTCGGAAAGGATATCCCGAGAAAATCATTGCTGGCTGTTTTTCTTGAACACAACGAGCAGATGAAAGTGCTGTTGGGAAACGGTTTTAAGCCCAATACACTGAAGGGTTACAACACTTCCCTTTCACATATCGGAAAGTATCTGAACGAAAGTCTTAACCTAAAGGATATTGAGGTACGAAAGATGGATCATGGCTTTGTTGCCGGTTATGAATTTTTCCTTCGCTCCGCACTCGGCTGTTCGGAAGTGTCCGCGGCAAAGTACATCAAGCATCTACGAAAGATCGTCAAACTTTGCATTGCACATAAATGGATTATGGAAGATCCCTTTGCATTCTATAAGAATTCTGCCAAAGCGAAAGAAAAAGATTTTTTGACCGAGGACGAGCTGGAACGTATCGAACGCAAGCTGTTAACCATCCCCAGATTGGCACATGTTCGTGACATCTTTGTGTTCTGCTGCTACACGGGGCTATCCTACGCCGATGTCAAAAAGCTTTCTGATGATGATATCGGAAGAGGTTTCGGAGGAAAACTATGGATATTCACCAACCGGGAGAAAACGGAAACGGCTTCGAATATCCCCCTACTGCCAAAGGCACTGGAAATCCTTTCCAGATACAGCGATTATCCGCCCTGTGTTTCCAAAGGTAAACTTCTTCCCGTCCTCAGTAATCAAAAGATGAACAGCTATCTTAAAGAGATCGCAGACCTATGTGGCATAACGAAGAAACTGACCTTCCATATGGCACGTTATACTTTTGCCACGACGATTACCTTATCCAATGATGTGCCTATTGAAACCGTATCCAAGATGCTGGGGCATACCGATATCAAGACCACCCAGCATTACGCCAAACTACTGGATACCCGGATCGGTCGTGACATGGCCAAGCTGGAGGAAGCACTCGGTAATAAAACACCGAAATATGATACAAGAATACCAAGACTAAACTCCGGATCGATGCCTTCTTTTGTCCTTTCACCCTACCTGCGGAAGGAAAAGACCGAATGACGGGGTAAGTCCGATTTCGGTAATCACTGGTGTATAAATATCCGTATTTGTCCTGATGGAAAAGGCGGTGGCTGTTGAGAAAGGGAAAGTAAATAAACGGGAATTAAATGCGATGTAATGACGACACGAAGATTGTTTGCCGTGCATAATCGACGCTACCTCCATAATGAGCGGCAGAGAATATTGCAGAACCACATGACAAGTTCCCTTTCGCCGATAAGGAAGATGTCCGTAGCCAATGTGCGTACATCTTCCGCCATTTCCTTTATGGTTGCGTATTCCCCACGAAATCCCGAAATATCCGTTATTGGCCATTTCCGGAGTTCCCTGTAAAGTACCAGCAGATGGTATCCCTGCAAGCGGCATAGTTCCAGTTGTCTGGTAGACTGCTCGTTCAGCTCAGACTTGAGAACCACCAGAAACCAGCGGAGTGTATTGTCATCTATGGTTTCCATGTAGTCGCGCAACATGGAGAGATAACGTATTTCCAGAACCGTAAGAGCCTCCATTTCCTCTTCGACATAGTTGAGATATGATTCTGATGCAATTTCCTTGCGCAGGGCGTCCGGTAGTTTCCCTTCTGCAGTTTCCAGTCCGGACCGTATACGTGCATAGCACGAAGCCAGTTCCTTCCAGGGGTGTCGAAGGCTGTTGGCATTCTCCTCCGGATCGGGGAAGTGGAAATAGACTTCTTTCATGAAATTGGGCATGTTCAGCTCCTCTTTCTCAGCCCTGGGAGTATTTGCCGATCTGAGGACACTTTCGTAGACAGGATAGATGACCGTTCTGTCCTCATCCTCCCACGGTCTTGCACGCTGCCGATAATTTTCCATGCGTAAACTGTCCGGAGGTTGAAGGCCGAACGCCTCCTGGTAGACGCCGATCAGGCAGAGCCGCAACATTTCCCTGTCTTTCAGGGTATGCGTCTGTTCTTCGATCTCCTGAACGATCAGATCTCCGAGCCAATAGTACAGTCCTAACAGTATTCTGGTGTCATAGTGGATTTTTGTACTGGCTCTCTTTGGTCTGAGGAGAAGCGAGCGGACACTGTCGTAATCTGCGAGCTGTACGTTTAACTTTCCCCTCATATACCGGAAGCGCTGCAGCAAGCGACTCCTGTCCAGACGCTCCAGACGGGAAAGAGCGTCGCCGTATATGCCTTCGTAGAATGTGTGGCCATCATAGTCTTTGGAGATGCCCTGCCCGGAACTCCCATAGAGGAGATGCTTTAGTGACTCCCTTGCCTTAGCCCTGTCCGGTTTGAAATAACTCCCCAGCAGAAACTGGCAGAAACTATCATACCCGAACTCCGACACAGCGTACGAACGTATCCTCTCGGCAAAATCCATGATCTGCACCCGGCATTCTTTCTCAAGTCCGGTTTCGTAAAACACGGTCGTAACGGGGATCTCTTCGAGGTCCTGTTCCCAGAAGACAATCTTTTGGCCTTCATGTAACAGACGGGGTACGAACGGTCCTTTGAAAAAAAGATCTACATGGAAATGCTCTCCCGGGGTCAGCTGGTACTCCAGGGTCTGTTTCCCCTGCCAGAACAGCTGTCCCATGTCCGCATGACAGGTTTTTGGAGGCATATTGCCGAACGAGCATACAGCAACGTTGCCGAACTGCAGATGGAACGTCACAACCTCCTCATTGGGAACAGAGAAAATACTTACCGGCTTTTTGACAGTATACCTGCAGATCCGCAGATGGGAGCTGCCCTCCCATACCGAGAAGACACTGAGCGTGCAGCTTGGCGACTCCTGCACGGATTCCGCCACGAAATAGCGCTCACCCATATCCTTTCTGTCCGGTTCCAGCAGGAAAGGCGGTGCGACAGGTTTTTCTCCTATATCCACAAAAAGGGGGTGTTCACGCAAGATGTTCCTCATGTTATCGCTTTTTTGCAAGCCGTAACTTTGGGTGTTCTGGTTCGTTGAAACTGCCTTTCGGAGCGGCCAAAGTATCTTCTGTTCCCCGACACACCTTTTGCTACAGAATACTCTAATTTAACAAAAATAGCCGGACGGGTCAAAAAAATTAAGTGACCAGATCACAGAAACGGTAACCTCCTTCCCTAATAAAGCAAATTATATGATGTAAAAGTGTTAATTTTAAGATTTCAGACCAGTTTGATTTCAGGGGCTCGGGTTGCAGTTTATCCTGGTAAATTACGCATTCGTCGAATAAATTTGAAGGACGGGACGGATCTGTTTATATTCCCCTCTCTATTGGATGGCTGATTAAAAAGGAATGGAGTTCAAATTATGCATAATCCTGTAACCATACACCACGACGAAAGAACACTAGCAAAGCAGTCCGGTGTCACAGACCGCCCCGATCATGTCAGTTTCCCCATCCGGGGGATCCTCTGGGATACTGTCGCTCACCCTGATTATAATATGTCGATCCAGCAGACCAGTTTTTTGCGTAACCATATGCAGCTGATCGAGATGCAGGCGCTGGACGAGGTATCGATCAACTTCAGCGTTGATAAGCCGACCGTATTTGTCGTCATCATGATAGAAGGCTTTGTCAAATTCTATCTGCAGGATACCTTGGTATCCTATGCTATGGCCGGCGTACTGTATATGAGCTACAATCCGCAGACTGATTTTCGGCTCAGGGCAAGTTCGGGAAAGCATAACATGATGGTCGTGTCGCTGGACAGGGATTGGTTGACGAAAACCAGAACGCCTTTTCCGCAGATTGCTCCGTTGGTGGACTGTCTACTCGAAGGCACCGATAAAATAGCCGTGCTGCCGATGTGCCGTCTGGCACAGCCCATGGCCGACCTGTGGGAAGCTATGCGTATCGTACGCTCCGATCCTTTTACATACCATGCTGAACTGGTGGTTAACGCTGCCAGGCTGGTCACCCTATACCACGGACTGCTTGAAAGCGGAAACTATATAAAGAGGCAGCTTTCCGCGGAGATCGCCAATGCGCTGATCATGTACGTTGAAGCCAATTATTGCATGGAAAGCGGCGCATCCGTTAGCCAGATCGTTCAGGATCTCGGTATAGCCAGGCATAAAGTGGAGGAATATGCTATGTTCCTATTTGGAAAAAGCCTGCATAAGCATATCAGGGATCTGCGTATGGCTAAGGCGGCGAAGCTGCTTAAAGAAACCGATCTTACAACCAGCGCAATTGGATTAGCTGTAGGGTATTCAGAAGGGTCACACTTTTTTAAAGTATTTTATGGCTTCTATAGTCTCTCACCTGCAAACTACAGGGAAAGAAATAAGAAATGATGAACATCTTGGAACGGGTACCGTCCATTTTCCGTTAGTTTCAGAAAATTTGTACTTTTCTTCGGAAAATCGACTGTGTTTGGCGACAACTTCATGAGTAACTTTGTGGTACAACAATTGGGAAAATGAAAGTTTTAACAGAACATACATGCAAAAGAGAGACAATACTTGTCGTTACCACCGCACTTATCGCGCTGTTGTTTTTCTATGCAGCATTCAGTAAACTCATGGACTATGACCGATCACAATGGGAAATGCAAAATCAGGTATTCTCCAAATCTGTAGCCAATATGCTTACATGGCTAGTGCCTTCGGTGGAGATCGTCCTTATGCTCGGACTACTTTTTCCAACGATCCAGATCAAAGCGCTGTGGGGATCACTCTTTTTACTTGTTACTTTTACGCTTTACCTAGCCATCGTAATGACCAATATATTCGGACGCATTCCCTGCTCTTGTGGGGGAATAATCGGCAAATTACCTTATAGTGTCCATCTTATCTTCAATATCCTATGGATTGTCATCGCACTTATTGGACTGAATGCACACTATGGTTGGAGGAGAGATATTTTAACAGGTTTTAAACTTAGAAAGGAGATTGCCCGGAATTGAATGATTTATTTATGCAGGAGGAAAGCCCCTCCTGCTGAAAGCTAATTAACAATATACAACGTGAAAATCAGGGCTTCTGGGGATTGTAGCGTTAACAACTTTCCTGTCTCCAAATTAGAAAGGGAACAGGACCTTAAATAATAATGCCATGAAAAAGATCATAGCAACAGTCAAAAAAGTAAATAAATTAGGTTTGGCTCTAATTGGAGCGGCAGCCTTAATGCTAATGAGTTTCAATTTTGCCGAAAGCAAACAAAGTACGGTAAAGTGGACTCGTAATCCTGTAAATAATCAATGGGTTCAGGTAACTGGGGAATATGAATGTAATACTTCGAATCTTGTTTGCACTAATTCGTATGATGCAGGAGTAGATCCAAATACCGCTTCAAACCCAATTATTAGAGAAACCGAAGAGGGCACATTCGCCCAATAAGTGTCTATAATATTGCTATGTGTTTAAGGTGCGGAGATGTTTGTTCCGCACCTTTTATAAATTATCTTGGGTTCTGTTCCAGATTATTAAAATTTATTTCCTCTGCAGCAAGAGGAAATGTATATCTATTGCTATTTGGCAAAAGCACATAAGTCTGATTATTCAAAGTGCGTGTTAAAGTTACTGCAAATCGACTGTCCTTGTTAAGACGCCTGAGATCGCCCCATCTCAGCCCTCGGAAAAGAAGTTCCTTCCGTCTTTCATCCAAAATTTGTTTTAATGCGTCGTCTTTATGTGATGCTGCTAATACCGGATAAGGGACTAAATTTGACCATCTTGATTTCAATAATGTATTCAAGTCATTCATTGCCAGGTAATGTGAACCGACTCTAGCTTCGCATTCGGCTTTTATTAGAAACATTTCATCGATTGCCAAACCTCCAAATATACGTAAAGTACTTCCTGTATACCTTCCCTTAAAATATGCAGGATTTGCCGTTGCATTAAAGAATATTACTCTTCTTAAATCATCATTATTATAGCTATCATAAAGTTTCGGATCAACTGTGGTGTTACTGGAGGTTGAAAAGGTATACGATGTCAATCTTGAATAAAAGATTACTTCATCATTTTTATTGCCTGGTAAAGACGGAAATGGGCTTGAAGCAGTCTTGCTTAAAGTATTATAATCAATGAGGGTGCTATTGTATTTCAGGCAGCTCTTGGCGTAAAAGAGTGCATTCTCGTAATCTTCCATATTAAGGTACACCCTTGCAAGAAGCGCTTGTGCCGCAACTTTGTTGGGTCGGGTCTGATAGGTCGATTCTGAAGGCAGAAGATTTTCAGTTTCTTTTAAATCATTAATGATCTGATCATAGGTTTGCTGTAACGTTGCTCTTGTAGATTTTATATTTACATCTGCTTCAAGTCTGATAGGTATACCCAAATCCTGATCTGCGGTATTTTTATCATACGGTTTGGCAAACATCTGAACTAGATTATAAAAAGCAAATGCGCGATGAAACAGTGCACTTCCCTTAATAGCGTTCCATTCTTCCTGAGTTTCGGACAAAGGATATATTTTCTTCAATCCCTCAGATATTACATTAGCATAAAAGATTTGTTTATATTGGGAGTTCCAGTCTGGGGCAGAGGCTCCTTCAAATATATCCTGTTCCCAGATATAACAATTTTTTTCATACAGATTATTAAATGAATTCACTTTTAGATCTGTACTATAATAGTCATCAGATGAGATTATCTGTAAAGCTGGCGTGATATTAAAAACATCCAAATTGTCCAGTAGGTTTTGAAAGTCGGATAGTGTAGTTGGAACCAATAGGGACTTATCAGACTTCGTTTCTAAGAATTCATCCTGGCAGGACTGCAGTGTACCAAAGAGAAATAAAAGGATAAATATGCTATTTTTCATAATTTTTGATTTGAGATTAAACGTTAAAGTCCCAATCTTATGCCCATTCCTAAAGTACGGACAGGTGTATAGTCTGCATTTGCATAATCGGGATCAAGACCGGATTTTGTAGCTCGCCAGAGAATACCGATATTATTGGCATATATGTATACCTGTGCTTGGCCAAGGCCAATCTTTGAGAGTTGTTTTTGGGCAAGGGAATAACTGAAAGAAATATCCTGTAAACGTATGTGATCGGCTTTTTCCACATTGGCACCCGAGTAGATGTAAAAAAGATCCCGGTTTGACACCTGCCCATCGGGCATGGAAGGGACGGTTGTATGAAGTTCATCACCGGGCTTCCGCCAACGGTCTGCATATCTTCCGAAAAGATAACTCTGTCCGGTCAGGATGGTATTGTATGATATGCCTCTCTGTCTGAAGTAATATCCGAACCGGTAGGAAATATTGAACGATAACGAAAACCTGTCATATGAAAACGTATTGCGCAAGGAACCGTATGTAGTCGGACGTGCCGGACCATTGTAGACCAGATTTTCCGGTGTAGCAGCAGCAAGGACTGTAGTATAATCTTCACTTACCGCTCCATCGAGATACCCTTGGGGATTGCCATTCTCAGGGTTAAGACCGGCCCATTGATAGCTATATACAGAATAGAACGGTTTTCCCGATAAGGGATAGATGGTAGTTTCGCTATAATAAAGGTAGTTCGTCGTACCCGAAGTCAGTTCATAGTCCACCACTTTATCCCTGACATAGCTCCATAAATAATTTGTCTCCCACTTGAACCTGCCATTAATATTCTTGCTGTTCAAGGTGATATCCAAACCTCTACCCTGCGTATTGGCCGTATTGCCACGGAATGTTGTTATCCCGCTGGAGGGTGCATAGGCAATATCCCCGATTAGATCGATACCTTTTTTGAAATAAGGTTCTATGGCGCCACTGATGCGGTTTCCCCTGGTGGCGAAGTCTATCCCGAGGTTTATCATCCTGACCCGTTCCCAACGCAGTTCGGGATTCGGTGGGTTCACAATTGCGGCATAGGTCTGGTTAATGGCATTTCCTGAAAGATATCGTGCAGTCGTGTATGCCGATAGCGATTTATTTACATTGCCGTTGTAACCGTAGGTGACACGCAATTTTAGGTATGGCAGAAAATCCAGATCATAGAAGCTTTCATTATTGGCTATCCATGCCAATCCTGCCGAATAGAGCGGAACCCCCTGTTGGTTGGCATTCACACCAAAGAGATTGCTCCTGTCCAAACGGGCACTGGTCGATAAAATATATCTTTTCAAATAAGTATACGAAGCATTACTATAATAGGACAGATAGCGATCCGTCAGTTCGGTAGCGCCGTCGTAAAAAGGCACGGTTGTAGAATAGCCTGTATTATAATATTGGGGGTAGATACGGATATAATCTGCTTTCGATAGGGTAGCATGTTCATCCTCATAACCGTACATGCGGTTGGTTGTTGCCCTGGTCTGGTAATCCCGAAGCTCATAGCCTGCAATGGCATTCACTTCATGGATATCGGACCAGTTTTTGGCGTAGTTTAGCTGAAGCCGGATACTGTGGTTGTCCAGATCGGTATTGGTCTGATCCAATATCCCTCCCGGAGGTACCGGATAGGACAATACACCTGCGGAACTAACCTGTGTAAACCTGTTGACCAGGTCCCGTGCATAGTACGATTCGGCGCTCCGCAGATTTCGGGTCAATCTTTCTGTACCGCCATATTGATACAAAGCATCGATTGTCAAGCTTGGTAATATTTTATAGTTAAGCGCCACATTGATCCGGTAGTCCTTCGAAGTGGCCGTATTGTCCGTTAGATAGATTTCGTCCAAAGGCCGATACGTCCAGTCCAACAGGCCATCTTCAAGAGCCCTTTGTTTGAAGCTGTTCCGATAATCCCGGTTTATGGCAAGAGCATTACCTTGATCATCGACCAGTCTGGCATAGGGATACATGGAGGCACTGTTCCCATCGAGACCGATCAGATTTGTCCCGGGATTATCGATCATCGTTCTGCTATGCGTAAAGTAGATGTTTGTGGTCAGCTCGAGCCTGTCCTTCAAAAAGGAGAAGGTGTTCCCAGCGTTGACCGTCGCACGGTTAAACCCATTCTGTACGAGATCGTCCAGATTTTTATCGTAACCCGCTGACAGCATATAGCGGTGCTGCGGACTACCGCCACTGATATTTAGACTGTGCTGCTGCCTACTGCTGCTGCGATAGAAGTATTTTTCATAATCATTCCGTACATCATGGGATTTCTGTGCGTCAATCTGCGCATCTATTTCATTGGCCAATGTCGGATCATCGCGCTTGGCAACCAATAGTTCAACCACGGGTGTTAGCGCGGGGTTTGCGATGTCGGATTCCGCTGCATTATAATAGCCCTGCCCAAAAAGCATTTTTTCGATCTCGATAAAATCGGACGACGACATCCGGCGCTGATAGAATAGATCCGGTCTCTGACCGATTGTCAGATTGCTGTTGATACTGATCTGAGCGGATTGGTTGTAAGCTGCCTTTTTAGTTGTGATCACGATCACGCCGTTACCGGCCTTTGCCCCCCATATCGATGCCGCAGCGGCATCCTTCAGCACGGTAATGCTTTGCACATCGGTCGGGTTGATATTGGATATATCTCCTTCGAAGGGAAAATTGTCGATGACGATCAATGGGCTCGCATCGCCGTAGATCGTATTCTGACCCCGGATATTGATGGAGGCCAATGCCCCTTCACCGGTTCTTCCGTTTCTGTTGATCAGCAATCCGGGCGTAACGTCCTCCAGTCTATCCAGGATGTTGGTACTGATCCGACGGTTGAGCAGTTCATTGTCTATCTGTACAAACGATCCGGTGGCTCTTTCTTTCGGTAGGCTTTGGTAGCCGGTATTGATTATGGTGACTTCTGAAAGCTGGTTTATCTCTTCTTCCAGACCAACCGATAATAGGGTGTCCAAAGGCAGGGAAAGCCGTATGACTTTTGTTCGGTACCCGATGATAGTGAACTCGACTGTCGGTGTTCTATTCCTGACGTTAAGGGAAAAGTTTCCATCTGAAAGTGTCATACCAACTGCTGCACCATCGACATTGATGGATACGGAAGCAAGAGGCTTGTTAGTGCTTCCCGAAACTACGATACCATTCAGCTTATGCTGTGCATGTGCTAAATTAAAACAGAAGAATAAAGCAATTAAAAGTATATTTTCTTTCATAATGTGTTTGGGTTAGGTTAAGGATTTCTGTCCTTGATTACTAATGCATCGATATAAGACTCCTTTTCGACGAACTGGAGGTCATATTTTGCCAATGCCCTGTTCAATTCTTCCAGATTACTCATGTTGGTTGCCAAATCCAGATCAACCATTCCTGTATAGCCCGTTTCATCGACCAGCGGAAGGTTTTTCTGTAAGTAATATTTCATCCTTCCCATGAAGACAAAAAGATAGCAACTAGTAAATTTTGCGCCGAAGCGGTCGATCTGTACATCGGGTTTACCACCCTTTGTGTACAGTTTGTCAATATCGGATGTCCTGATCAAGGTCAGGCATTTCATCTTTCTATTTTCGATACTCGCTGAATATTGGGGAAAATAGCGCTCAAGGTCTGCCTTCATGAAGTGGTAGCCGTTATTAGCCAGTGCACTGTCCAACACAAGTTCATAACAGAAGGCATTGCCCTGTCGGAGCCAATCCGTAAATTCGGAAGAAATTGTTGTTTCTGATGTTAGTTTTGACGGATCTCTTACTTCGAGGATAGTCTCGTTGCGTTGCTTTTGGTATGCTGCCCTGTAAAGCGCTGGGATGGTCAAATTTCTGCCCGTAAACCTTTTTATTGGTACGGAATCCGATCCGTAAATATTCTGCCAGTATCCGCTTGACGCTCCGTCAACATATCCCGAGAAGGTGGATTGCTTGAAACCGGATGCTCCGTAAGGTCTTTCCGTATAAAAAAGTGGTTTTGTCTTGTCAATAGTGATCGGAACATCAGTTTTCATTCGGGCATTTATGGTCCCTGTGTTCAACAGATTTTTGATGTTGTCCTCTGTAACATAAAAGGATTCCGTAATGGCCTTTACTATACCATCTCCATCAATCCAGACATAATGCGGTAAGTAGTTGTGGGGAAATAAATTACGCAGTACAGTGTCATTTGTCATTACTGGAATGTCGAAATGCCGATCTCTTTGCTTTTCGAACTTCTCCAAAAAAGGCATTACTTCCTTTTCGTTTTGATAGGTAACGGACAGAAACTGTACA
Source organism: Sphingobacterium sp. MAE (assembly GCF_056711605.1). Lineage (NCBI taxonomy): Bacteria > Pseudomonadati > Bacteroidota > Sphingobacteriia > Sphingobacteriales > Sphingobacteriaceae > Sphingobacterium > Sphingobacterium sp. MAE. The sequence goes on from NZ_CM160044.1 coordinate 5,057,780, forward strand.
CTTTCACCAAAAGTTTTTTGGAGGCTGTCCATCTTCGGGATCATGGCCACACATGGACTGCACCACGTTGCCCAGAAATCAAGGATCAGAAGTTTCGCCTTGAAATCAGATAGTTTTGCCGTAGTCGCTGGCTTTCCGTTGATATCTTTATAGCCATGTAGGTTTGAAATTGTCGCTTCAGGAATGGTGTCGCCGATCTGTAACGGCTTTACATCATTTAGCCCTGCATCAGTCCGCTCTCCAACGGACTGCGCAGGAGCATAACTAAACAATACGAAACAAAAAAGCGGTGTAAAAAATGCCTGCCGGACATATACCAGTTTATGCCTTTTAGCGGCATGCGAAAATCTTCTAAGAAGTATCCCAGCAATTTTTGAAAAGTCCGGAATATTGGAAAATAAGCGCCTCATGTAGCTGTAAAATAGCTTCATATGTAAATAGATTTATAACGTTCATAACTTTGTTATTTAAAAAATACCTATTTGATGGGCGCCCAATCATATATAGGTATGAAAAAGCCATTAAATGGCTTTGCCATCCTTAATCAGGGGGCACGATGAGATTTATATAAGAAAAGTTCGTTATGTTCATGGCTCATAAAGTTTTACAAGCCTGAACTGCAAGAACGGAGTGAACTCCTATCTACGTTGTATCGAGGTACTACCGCTAGAACCCAAAACCCAATTTCAATAAGAGCCACCCCGTATTTCTGCAAAAATACAAAATAAGTAGGGTGGTTCCCTTATCGCCTCGGGTTTCTCGATAAATGCGGTAGTTTTCGATAACAAGGCTCGTTTATTACACTATAATTACTGTCTATTTACCTATCATTTCATGTTAATTGTCATTATATTATTTATATAATAGACGAATATACTTAATTATTATCAATACTACAAAATAATCATAGTATTTACTGCAATATTTTGATAGTAAGCCAAGCCTGTTAAACAACGAAAATTCGGGAGCTTTGTTTATGGCGGTTCACATAGGAAAAATAATACATGGTCTTGTTAAAGAGAAGGGGCTCAAAGTCAAATTTGTCGCAGATTTTGTCAGCGTAAGTGAATCCACTTTATATGATATTTACAAACGTCCATCGATAGACATTGAAAAATTAATCAAATTCTCACAATTGTTCAATAATAATCTCTTCTTGCATTATCTACAAGAAGAACCTATCAAAAGTATGTTTGATAAACAAGTTCAGGTGCTTCAGCAGTCTGTGCTTGAAATCAGCAATGAGTTAGAGAGCAAAAATGAAAATCTTAGACATTTAATGGATTTAATTGAAACACAGAAAAAGGTCATTGCACTGCATGAAGCTAAAGAACAGAATGAACGCGAAAAAAAAAGGGGAAAGTAATCTATGGAAAGAATAATAGTAAAGAATTTTGGTCCATTGATCGACATAAGTGTACAGCTGAAAGATATTAATATCTATATCGGCACCACGTCCAGCGGGAAAAGTACTGTTGCAAAACTTATTTCGATTTTTAAAGCTGGATCTTTAAGCACGACTGCGAATCCTTTTGAACTATTCAAAAAGGCACTGGCTAACTCTAATATTGATTTTAAAATAAGTGGTGACACACAGATCCGTTATGAAAACAATGGACTATATTATGAGGTTAAAGGATTAAATTTTAAAACAAACATTCAGGACAATCAACATATTCAACCGTTGAATCCTCTGTATATTCCAGCCGAGAGAGTTTTCTTTACCACGCTCTCTCAATCAGTGTTCAGTTTGATGAACAGCGATGTAGCACTTCCAAAATGGTTGATTGATTTTGGAGCTAAGTTTGAAAATGCAAGGACAAAGATCAAAGAACTCTCAATTGAGTTTCTTCAAGCTCAATATCAATGGGTTGACGGAACAGACTATATAAAAGTTGGGAATCACACCACAATAAAATTATCTCAGGCGTCAAGTGGCATCCAATCTATAGTTCCTTTGTTACTTGTTGTTCAACATAATACCAATTCGGAAAAAAAAGAAGATGACATTTTTATTATAGAAGAACCGGAACTTAATCTCTACCCGTCTTCTCAGAAAGATTTATTAGAGTTTATTGTAGAAAGGATTAATCAATCTGGAGATCGACTTATTATCACTACGCACAGTCCTTATTTACTGACTTCCCTTGATAATCTCATACAAGCAGGAAATGTAGTAAAAGAGCATCCAGAAATGAAGAAGGACGTTGAAGAGCTGGTTCCCAGTTCAAAATGGATTGACTATGATAATGTCTCCTGCTATTATTTCAATAACGGAACTGCTAGATCCACCATGGATGATGAACTTAAATCAATCGGTCCTTCAAATATTGACGATGTTTCAGGCGGTCTTAGTGAAACTTTCGAAAGTCTACTGACTTTAAGATATTCGTAATATGGTTTGCAAGGACATTTTTAATAAATTAGGTGGAACACCTGAATGTTATAGCAATTCTTCATCTGCTTTGGAAAAAGGTAAAAGGTTTGTCTTAAATAATAAAACCCAGAACACCATCTGTAGGGTTCGGATTGATGATTGCTTAATCGTCGATAAAAGAATAAAGAAATGTGATTTCTTTTTTGTAGTAGAAGAAACCAAAAAATATTATCTGGTTGAACTAAAGGGTCAGTCTATTGATGATGCTGTGGAACAGATCAAAAGCACTTTTTCGATTATCAATAAAAAAATCGGAGAAGACTTCAAGAATTATACCGGTATCGTAGTATCCAGCGCTGTCCCTAAAGCCGCTGACCAGAAGTTTAAAAATTTACAACAAAGGATATTCAAAGAATATGGATTAATAATTAAAAGAAAACAAATTCATTACCAGGAAGATGTCTAGTGGCCCTATACATCTTCCACTTTTAAAAAGTACAAATCGCTTAAAATGATACTTTCATATATTCAATCTGGAAATTGTGAAAAAAATAAAATACAAAAAACGATTCCTATTATTTCTTTTCGGTTTATAATCGTGCATCTTCATATCGGATAATAAAATAGTTTCGCTATTTTTCATTAGGCATAGGATAAATAAATATGATGATTATTGTAATCCTTCGATAAATTTCTGATCTATCGTCAATCTCGTACACACCATCCCATTTTCACCGCTTAGGCAACTAAGACGCAAGGAGGCGGAATCGGGTCAAGGGCGCACGTGTGATGGACAAGAGCGTGGGTGCGTTCATATACCCTTTACCTTTCCGACTCAGCGGGTAAATTTGCCAGAGCGGTGCAGATGGGAATAACTAGAATCCGGTCTAGGTTATACAATATTATGGTACATCACAAGTGGTGTGAGCAGAGCAAAACACCTCTTGCATCCATGACCGAGGTTTACGTGCTTTCCGACGAAGAAGGAATGCATGTGTACCGCAGGGAGAAAGGGCAGTTCTATCTTTTCATCCCCTGATTCTTTTTTCTGCGCCTGCGTTTCCGTTCCTCCTCACCCGCAACAGTCTGCTGTGCACCCGATGCATCGAATGCAGGTTCTAACAACATGTCAAAAAGACCCCATGCCCCTCCTGCAATGGAGGACAGCATACTTCCGACATCCGGATATTTTTCATGGTGGATATTGGCCATGAGATCATCTGTTACATGGCCGTCATGCAACTTCGGATATCTTTGCATAAAATTTCCAAGTGCATGCATCTGTACCTTCTGCTGCATCGTTCCGTTCTTCATCATATTGGCATAATGCATCCTTTCTTTCAGCCCACGCTCAAATCCGAACACCCCATCAAAGAGGGTTTCGCCCGATTGCTTAAATGCGGTACGGTCAAACTGCCCCATTTTCCTGGAATGGGAAGTATTCTTACCCCGCGAGGTATTCTGCGGACTGAGCTTAATTGTATTGGTAATATCCTTCCTGCTTACAATGATCTGGATATGCAGCTGCTGGCCATCCTTGCGCTCTCCCCGTTGCCTCGTTCCGTTCCTGACTTCCTTGTCGTTGTGTCCATAGTATCTATGGTTCTCCAGTTTACCGAACCAGAGCAGATCTTTGTGACTACTGATATTGTCCCGCTTGAAATTTTTTGCATATTCGTCCATGGCCTTGACAGCAAACTCTTTCAGCTTTTCCTTTTGCGCCCTCTTCCCCATAAAGGGAGGTGAGGTGCGCCAGTTCCTTCTGGCTTGGACTGATGTTGATCAGGAAGAACTTGCTGTCATCTTTTCCCAACTTAGCGATATTGTTGTCCAGCCCGATCCGAACCTCATGCGGTCTGATGTCGTCCCTGTTCCCATTGAACCACTTTTCATGTTCGGCCATGCTTTTCATATTTCTGTTCTCTTTTTCGAGATAGTTCACCAGCCCTGCGGAGCTAGCTTTGTTGTTTCCCGTTTCGGATGCCGATATATTGATAAACATATTTTCCTCTTGTCATAAATTTTCTAAAGCCTGACGCACCTGTTTTGCCAGTTCTTCCTTCTTTGCGGCTGATACCGGCCAACCTAAGGTTTCCCTTTGGGCGATATAATGTTCCAGTATCTTTCTGAAACCGGATTTCAGTTTATCCCTTTCCGCAAGTGCTACGATCAGCCGTTTCAGGTCGCTGTCCAAAATTTTGAGGTGACTGACGCTTTCCCCGACAGCCGCATTTCCCTTGAGCTGCGCTTCGGCTATCGCCTTGGTGACCGTACCCTGTAATTTTGCCAGAGTCGAGAGTTCACTCGCCATCGAATAGATCGGCACCAACAGATCACCCTCCTGTTTACGGATAAAGGAGAGTATCCTGCTGATTCCGCTGGACAGTTCCTTTTTCAGCATTTCATCGTTCAGGTCTGCTGGATCCTTTTTGCTCTTATAGAAATAATCCACCATCTGTATCACCAGTTCCCGTTTTGTCCGTCCCAGCTTGCGTGCCAGTAACGATAGCCGTTCGTCCACCTCCTTGGGGTAACGTACCGATTTGCTGTTGGGATCAACCCTGACCATTACTACCTCCTGTGTCATCGAATATAAACCGGAACCTGCTGGCATTGATCGGATGCCACGAGGGGATGTATTCCAGATAGCCGTACGCTACCAGCTCCGAAAGGCATTTATGGTAGGTCGTTATCGACTTTATACGTGAAAAGCGCATCAGTCTGCTCCGGCTGGCATGGAAGAAGTCGAAAGGGCTAATAGGGTCATGGTAATAGAAAAGTGCCATGACCAGACCGATGTGCGAAGGTAACAGTCTCTCGGCGCCGGTTATTTCCTCGAAGTATGTGCTGAAAAGATGTCCGGGCATCCCCATGTGTCTATCCATTCCCATGTCCCCCTTCCATCATCTTTTGGATATCATCCCCACGGTAATACATACTCCCACCGATCTTTTTGTAGGGCAGCGTCCCGTTGATACGGAGGTTCTGCAAAGTTCCCGGCGATATACCGAGCATCTTCCTTACCTCGGCACTGCGCAGCCATTGGCGGTCATTTTCCTTTTTCACATTTCCCCTCACAAGTTGCCTGATCTCCTCCATCATTTCCTTTTGCATCCTGCAGAGATCTTCTTTCGTTACGATGTCTATATGCATATTTTCCAAATTTGTTTCCGATTCGTAGCGGCCACCGATATGGGCGGTGCCACGGAACAAAATTGGGGGATATTACGAGAGGTTGGATGACCAACCAAGTTTGCTTGGTCATGTCCAGATAGTGGACGGGAGGGTTATTTTTGGTCTTTGGGCACGATCCTGAAGAGTTTTTCGTGCTCTTCGATCTTCACGCCCTTGGCGGCATCTTTGGGATCCTTTTTGACAAAATAGTTGCGGGCGGTATCGATGGATATGGCTTTCCCCTTGTGGCTAAAGTACTTGGCAACGAGTTTGTAATAGGGGCTGTCAAAATCACTCCTCACGAGCTTTCTCCCATTTGGAAGAGACAGGACTTTTATCTGGTGGATCAGGTCCATAAAGGTGGAGAGGTATTCGTCCTGTATCATCGCTTTGCCGGACACGTTGAACGCTTCGAGTTTCTCGAGCTTTTTCTCCAAGGTTTCGATCTTTTCATTCAGTTCGGCAATCTTTGCATCTTTTTCCTTGAGGAGGACATCACTGGGCGCAATATTCCATTTGTCCCTCGGCAAAAGGAATTTCTGAAACTCCTGTAGCTTTTCGATGTTGGACATATGCAGGGCATGTTTGGAGGAGAACGGATCCTTTCTTTCAAAATATTCGATCCTTCTGGCAACACGCTGCCAGACATGTGCAAAAAACTCCTTTTCACTGTTTCCTTCATCCCTTGCCAGATAATGATCGAGGTGGTAGCGGTAATAATCTTCGAAAGAAGAAAGCTCAAGCTTATAGATCTTCAACAGAAAATGGTTGTCGTCACTGCCCCTTCTCAGACCTGTCAATACGCCCAGATCGTACGGGTGTGCATTACGCTGGAATGCTTTTCGATATTTAAAGTACTTTGACGACATAAACCAAATTTACTAAAAAAGATCAAGGATCCGCTACATAGCATAAGGACGGAGGGCAAATGCTACGAAGGACCATAAAGTATGCCACGGTGGAAACTGGGCGCGGGCTGCTCACAAAGCTAACCGTTTCTAGGACTGATTTGTAAATTTTTAAAATTTATTTGGTGTATTTTAATGGTTTGATTAATTTTCGGATTAAAATATAACAATTTAAAATCCACTTCAAGTTCAAATGAAAACCATGGTCAAATTCAACAATGTAAACACATTGTTCTCCAAAGCGCTGAAGGAAAGAATAAACAACTATTTTAAAGAAAATTCCAGAAAAAAAACCGGAGACGGAAGGATCTTTATCAAGGCAGCGGTTCTTCTTGGTCTAGCAGTGGTACTGTACACCATTTTGGTATTTGTCCAGCCGCATTGGTCTATCGGTGTACTGCTCTGTATCGCCTTCGGCGTAAACCTTGCTGCGATCGGCTTCAACATTATGCACGATGCCGGCCATGGTTCCTTTTCCGAAAACAAAACTGTAAACTCTTTCCTCTCGTATTCCCTGAACCTTCTGGGAGGGAATATCTATTTCTGGAAGCTGAAGCATAATATTGCCCACCACACCTATACCAACATCGAGGGGGAAGACCACGACATCGAGATCAAGTTCATGAGGGTACACCCCGATCAGCCATTGCGGAAGCACCACCGCTTCCAGCAGTATCTATTTTCTGCTGCTGTACAGCGTATCATACCTTGCATGGATATTTTACCAGGACTATGAAAAATATTTCAGGCAGAAGCTTGGCAGAAATTCGGAACCATTTCTTTTCCCTTTGCGTGAAAAGTTGGTTTTTTGGATCAGTAAGATCCTGCATTTCGTACTGTTTATCATTGTTCCGGTCCTTGTTGCAGGCTGGTTACCGGTTCTTATCGGTCTATTTATCACAGGTGTTGCCTGCGGACTTTGCCTGGCCACGGTGTTCCAGTTGGCACATGTCGTATCCGACACGGAACTAAAGACAGTAGAGTCATCAAGGGTAGAAGACGAGTGGATGGTTCATCAATTGAACTCCACGGCTAATTTTGCAACACGGAGTAAGATATTGACCTGGCTATTGGGCGGGCTGAATTTTCAGGTGGAGCACCATCTTTTTCCAAAGATCAGCCATGTTCACTATCCTGCAATCAATCTCATCGTCAAGGAGACCTGCAGGGAATACGACATCATGTACGTGGAATATAAGACCTTCGGAAAGGCTTTTGGTTCACATGTCCAGGTCATCCGTAACATGTCCCGATAGAGTTCGTTGCTGTGTGCTGGTGCGCCAGGTACAAAACGCTAAACTTTCAACTTTCTGCCGATATTTTCTTGACTCGGCATCTATATCCGATCGACAGGGAAGCTGTTATTGTTCACATTTACAATAGTTAAGTATTCCTGATGGACATTCAAGTTTTAAAATAGTTAGAACTACATACAGAAAAATCGATATAACCTTATAAGAAGATATAAGTTATATCTAAAAAATTAATCGGGTATACCTTTAAGTATACTGAAAATAACGCTGATGGGGTCTTAAACAAAGATGGGTATCCCCGGAGGATACCCAAAACCCCGTTTGCAGTGCATACGGCAAGTAAAGTAGGGCTCTGCCCAACTTCCGCTTGCTCTATTGTTGTTGTGGATCGTGGTTATGTTGATTTTCAGTGGATGAACGTTTTGGACAGCAAGGGATGTTATTTTGTTACGCGCAGTAAGGTTAACATGGAATATAGCGTGATCAAGAGCTATCAGAGTGAAGCTATGTTAGGAGGTGGGATCATTAAAGATCAGCTCATTACATTGGATGGGGCTACTGCAAAACGATATGGTAACAAAAAGCTCAGACTTGTCCACGTTTTGGACAGCACAACCGGAGATGAGTATGAATTTTTAACCAATAACCTGCAATGGAAGCCTACAATGGTCTCAATGATATATAAACAGCGGTGGCAGATCGAAATCTTTTTCAAACATCTCAAACAGCGCCTCAAAGTGACCAGTTTTGTTGGAACTTCAGAGAATGCGGTTCAGATACAGATATGGACGGCACTGATCGGAATACTTCTATTGAAATACATCCAAAAGAAGGTCATCTATAAATGGAACCTGTCCAATTTGGTCGGATTTATAAGGATGAATATTTTTGTGAAAATTGATTTTTGGAAATGGGCAAACGATCCATTTATAAAGGAAAAGGTGCCTCATAAAAATGGTCAATTTACAGTCTTTTGAAAAGAACCTAGGGTTCAAAAAAATACTAAGTAAAAAATCAAGCTTATTTGTCACAAAATAAGTGATTTTTAAGAGTCTAAATTTTATTTAGGACGCTACTGATTCAATTATTTACAGGAAAAGTTGTAAATGTCGTTTAAAATAATTTTATTTGAGTTCACTAATAAAATAAACCTATTTATTTCGTGTTTTAAAATATGCTAAATTTTAAAATCTAGGACTGAGTAAACCAATTAATTTGCATTTAATGAAACTTACGTTAATATTTTTTTAACTTAAATGTTGTTTTTAAGTAATGTCAAGATGCTACTTTTACGTAATAATCTAGTGAATAACAGCGAAGAGGGTATTAATCTATAATTTCAGGATTTTTTTTAATAATATTTAGTTAGTTGTATGAGAGTATTTTTGATTATTCTAACGATAATTATGATGTATGCAAACTTAAGAGTGCATGCACAGTCGACGATTTCTTTGGAAGAGTCATTAAAAGAACTCCATACTGTATTGGCAAGTAGAGAGACCTACTTCCATAAAAAATGTGAACAGATAACCGAAATCAAATATAAGTTGGACCATAGTGATGATCCGATTAAGCAATTTGATACAGGTAGAGCATTATTTAATAAATACTACGACCTTCAGATAGATAGCGCATTATACTATGCGGAAAAAATGTTTTCTATTGCTGAAACATCTTTAAATTATGATAAGCATAAAAGAAATGAGTCTATATTGTATATTGCTCGTTCCTATGCTTATAAAGGAATGTATAGAGAGTGTGAGGAACTCCTTAATAAACAGTTTGTATATTCAGAGTTCCTGCCAGTGCATGTAAAGCAACTCTATTTTTTAGTGAACTTGGAACTGTATAAGAGTTTGGCTGATCATGTTACTATTGATTGGAAACTTAAACAAATTCGAAAAGAGATTGTTGTAAATTTGGACTCTTTGATCTTACTTTTTGATAAAAATCCAATATGGCAGGCAATTTATTATGGAAATAAATTAAAAATAAATGGTAAGTATGATGAGGCTTTGACCGTTCTCTTTGAGGTATTCAATAAGCTGACGACGGAAGATCGAGAGATGGCACATGTCGCCTTCTATATAGGAGACCTATATAGAATAAAAGGAGATAGCGAAAAGGAAAAATTATATCTGAGTATTTCGGCTATTGCCGATTTGAAACATTCGGTTAAAGAGTATGTTTCTTTATGGAAATTGGGAATCATATTGTATCATGAGGGAGATATTGAAGTATCATATAAATTTATAGAAATATCGCTTCAAGATGCTATGTCCACAGGTGCATATCGTTGGATACAACAAATTACACAAGTTCTTCCTAATATTTACAAAGCTTATAATACAAAAATCATACAACAGCGAAACGCAATATTTGGAGGTTTTTTGATTATAGCTTTATTATTGGTAGGTATTGTCAGGCAATATCTAAAATTGAAAAACAATAAGAAGGAGTTGGCACAGATCAATGAAGACCTCAAATTAGTTAATAAGGAACTTAATAATGTCAGTGAAATTTTGAATCTATCCAATGCAGAATTTCAAGTTGTTAATAGTCAGCTTATTATTTTAAATAATGAGTTGATAACAGCTAGTTTACTTAAAGAAACTTATCTAATCAAATTTATCGATTTATGTTCGGATTATATTGACAAACTTGATGATTATAGAAGAGTCTTTAAACGGCTATTTAAGATTGGAAATATGGATAAACTACAAAAGGAACTCGACTCCAAAGCATTTATCGAAGCTGAGTATAAAGGTTTCATCTTAAATTTCGATGAAACTTTTTTAAAATTGTATCCCAATTTTGTAACCGAATTCAATAACTTGTTTCCTAAAGAAGAGAAACAAGACGTAAAGAAAAATGAATTGCTGACGACAGAACTGCGGATTTATGCACTGATATTATTGGGAATCACAGATAATAATAAAATAGCTCGATTTCTGCATTGTTCTATTACAACAGTATACACATATAGATCTAAGATTAAAAATAGGTCTTTTTTTCCCAACTCATTCGAAGAGAAAATACGAGAGTTTAAATAAGAAAAATATCTTTTCATTTATATCGTAACCTAGGAGTCGACTTTTATGAGAGTGTAAATTAAACTCATATCTTTAAAAATAATTTTATATTAAAAATTAACAGAGCTAAAGAAGTAACTTGAACATTAAACTAGGCACTTTTCTTTGAGGATACTGGGATACAGAGAAACCTGCTTTAGTCTCTTTCTGAAGAGTCGGAATAGTACTTACAGATATCTGTAAGCACCCGGTTTAGCACATGTTCATAGTATATGAATGCTTAAAATTAGCTTTTAATATATGTTAAGCACCGATTTCTATTATTTCTTTAATGGGAGTTATTGTTAGATTTTTTTGATATTTCACCCAATTATGAGGTAACAATTGGCTTAACTGCTTTTGTGTAGTGTTGGAGATACGACCGAGGATATCAATTAGTCAATCCATTAAGTTTACCTAGTGCATTTTGCATGTGGCGATGAAAGAGTAAAATACAGCGCTACGCTGTCAGATGTGATCCGCAGAATAAAAAATCCTTACAACACAATGCAATTCCTCTAATAGATGATTCGATGAGATTATTATCAATATTCAATTTTTTACATTCAATATACAAAGCTAAACGCTTGAATCGGGCCATGGTATAGGCAAAAGCTTTGTAAGTGGTACTTTTTTCATTTAAGAGCACGATATTTTCGATTAACCATATTCCAAAATCCTTCCAAATAGGTTTTGCCTCATTTTGTCCAGCTTCTAGACAATCTTTAGAATCCGCATCTTTAATTTTCTGCTCGATAGCATATAGTGACCTGAATACCTACAATGCAGCCCGATCTGGGTCATTGTTTTTAGCATCGAAAAAGTAGCGCCTTGCATGTGCGATGTAACAGAGCAATTTTATATGTTCATTTGTTAGATTTTGATATACTTGATCGGCGTCCGATTGGAGATATCTTTATAATCTTTTTAGGATAATTTTGGGTATTTGCTGCTCTCTTCTGGGATGATATTTAAATTATGCCATTTTTTTCCAGGGGATTGTACTGCCCAATAATACCCGCGATGTGTTGTTCCATTTTTTGTTTTATTCAATACTTTCATCGTCGTTTCGTACATCATCAGGTAATCAGAACGGATTATTTCATCTTTAAAGCAGTTCTAGCAGATTTGCAGCCTTGGCCACCCAATCCCCAGAATAATCGAGTGAGCAAGTTTGACACCAGTTTGTGCAAAGCATTACATCTGGCGATAAACGGGCATATGGTAGGCATATTTCTCTACTACTAAAGCTGTCAGCAATGAAGCATCGTCCATACAATTCCTGATCAGCCCCGGTTCAATTGGTGCAATAACGATCTTGTTCTTAAGTCCAGCATCTGCGGGATCTACAGGCAAGAGCTATTTGTAGCGGATTATTTTCTTTGCGCTCAGCTTTGCTGGCGTATATTTGAGTTTATAAGTTACCTCATTGCCTATTTTCGCATTTCCAGGAGGAAGGTTGATAAGATCGAGTTCGACTACTTCATCGATAAGTGTTTCAGGAATTACGAAATGTTTGAAACTTTTTTTTTATCAGTTTATGGTTTCTGTATTTTCTCAATGCTGATCTGCTCGACAAGGACTTCTTGCTCTAGCTCAATCCGCAATTGATCAGGATTTTGTTGCGAGCTGGCAAAGCGTTCACTTTTCACCAGACTTGATATCCCGTTGAAACTTTTACGGCCATCGACGCATTCATGATAAACGAAATATTTTTTTTGTAGTAGGAATATTAATGCCCTATCCAATGAGCAGTCTGCGTAAATACTCCGCATCCACCTATCCGTGGATATCCAATTGAAATGCTACTAAACTCACGCTTGCAAAAATGGAAGATACGGGCATCGGTCCATCAGTTTCAACACTGCTAATAAATTATGATGCTTCAGGTTTTATTTTTACGAAATTTGAACTTTTGGAATATTTACTATGCAGATCTTCGTCCTTACGTGATGTATAAAAACTGCCTGAGGCAACTACGTGACTAGTGCAAAATTAACTTGTGGTCATGTGGTCATCTTGACCTTTTGTTCTTCGAAATTCTGCAATATACCGTAGATCTCAGATGGACTACGATGAACTAACTGACGTGATGATCGTCTTCTTTTTTGTTCCATATTCTTGATTTGTAATATGAAAACAAAAGTAAAAAATAACGCAGCATTGTCGAGAAATGCTAAACCAGGAGGTTACAAATTATTAATTATCTATTATTTTCAAAGATGTGAGTTTGAGTTACACTCCTTCTTTTATACCTCAAATTCCTTTTCCTTTTTTTGAAATTTAGTATTACAGTAGGTAGATGACTTACATTTTTTTAAGCTTAAGCTTAAGCGATTTGTTTTGTCTATATTTTTCATTTTTTTTAAACTTTTTCCCACGTTAAAGTTTAGATTTTAGAATTTTGATTAATACACAATTAATTGTATATCAATTATTTATATTATATGTTATCTAGATTTTTTTTGACACAGCATAGTAGCAGATTAAAGTAAGACATATTTGTAGAACTTTACGAAATAAATCTTAATTGTTATGAAATGAAAAAATTATCAAACTATTTATTGCTTGTTTTTATCTGCCTTATTGGCATTTGGAGCTGTGGTAAAAATGAATCAACCGGGACTGATTATGAATCAAATAGTCCTGTTGTATTTTCCGATTTTCTTCCGAAAACCGGCGCAGTTAGAACTCGTTTATTTATTGAAGGTAAAAACTTTGGTACAGATATTACCAAGATACATGTTTATGTTGGTGACAAGAAATTGAAAGTAATTGGATCTGATGGTAATCAAATCTACTGTATGGTGACGAAGCAAGTAGAGTCGGGTGCTGTTCGGGTGGTTATAGATAGAGGCAATGGTGTTGAACATATCTTTGATGAAAATTTTACGTATCGTGCTACTTCTACAGTTGGTACGCTTGTAGGTGAGGTTGATGAATTAGGGAATTCTTCTATTGTCGATGGAACATTTGAGGCGGCTCGTTTTAGGAACCCTATGTGGGCCTTATTCGAACCTTTAAGTAATAGTTTATTCGTTGTTGAAACAGAGTTCGCTGTGCGTCATGTGGATTTGAATGAAGAACGAGTATCCACTCTAATAACCAATGGACAGGCTTCCTTTAAGAAAATGCAAACTATTTCTTTGAGTTTTGATAATGACAGCTTATTTCTGACCGATGATAATGGACAGACAAATAATAAAAATCAGGTAGCTATTGCATATACATTACGGAGTGAAAATTACAGAAGAGTACACCCTTATATATATGACTATACAAGTTATGCCTGTGCTCCACATCCGACTGATAATATTATGTTTTTTAACACCTACATAGGAGGGGGAATTCTCAAGGCTTTTACAGATCCAATTACGAAGGAACTGGCTTCAAAAGAATTGTTTAAAGTTGGAGGTACTTCAAATATTAAACCTAATATTTTCTTTCACCCTTCAGGAGAATATGCATACTTTATGATTGCACAGACAATATGGAAGAGTAAATATAACTGGAATACAAAAGAGTTGGAGTTTCCTATTGTATTTGCTGGCGGTAGTTCTGGAGATGTCGATGCCATTGGTACAACGGCGAAATTTGGCTATATCAGACAAGGTGTATTTGTCAAAAATCCATTATATGCTGGACAAGTAGATGAGTATGATTTTTATTTGGCAGATATTAATAATCATAGTATTCGTAAGGTAACTCCAACAGGCGAGGTTTCTACCTATGCTGGCAAAGGTAGTCCATCTTCCGATGGAAAAAAGGAAGGATATATTGATGGTGATCTACGATTAGAGGCGAGATTCAATAAACCTAGTGGCATTGCTTACGATGCTGAACGAAAGATATTTTACATTACCGAAGAAGTGAACAAGCGTATACGCACAATTTCGGTAGAATAATTCTGACAGATCAAGTACATATTAATATAAATCAATGAAGCATTATATAATATTTTTTATAATCTTAATTGGGTCTTTTACCCAATTAATTGCACAGGAAGCAAGCAGTAAACCTGTTGTGATTACAGGTACTGTGACAAATACCAAAAACGAACCTATGGTAGGGGTGTCTGTTACCATTAAAAATAAACCTGGTTTAGGAATTGCTACAAATGGATCAGGTCAGTATAGTATCTCATCCGAAAAATACCAATGGTTAGTTTATTCTTTTGTAGGTTATGTAAAGAAGGAGGTCTTGATAAAAGAAGATCTTATAATGAATGTTGTGCTGGAAGAAGAGGATGAAAACGTAATAGACGAGGTGATTGTGACAGGGCTAGGCACACAAAGGAAAATATCAGTTACGGGTGCTGTAACAACCGTAGAGATGAATACCATAAAAACCTCGACATCCAGTATAACCAATGCTTTAGCTGGAAATGTCGCCGGAGTATTAGCCATGCAAGGTAATGGTCAACCCGGAAGTAACTCTTCAGAATTTTGGATTCGTGGTATTTCTACTTTTGGTGCAGGTAACTCAGCACTTGTATTAATTGATGGTTTTGAACGTAGTTTGAATGAAATTAGTGTAGAGGATATAGAAAGTTTCTCCATATTAAAAGATGCTTCAACTACTGCTATATATGGTTCCAGGGGAGCTAATGGAGTTATTTTGATTACTACAAAGCGTGGAAAAGATGGAAAGATATCAATTAATGCCAAAGGAGAGAGTACATATAATACACGTACATTTACTCCACGTTTTGTGGACGGTGTAAGCTATGCTGAGCTGATGAATGAAGCTCGTCGGACACGTAACCAAGAGTTATTTTACAGTGAATCAGATATTAAACTAATCCACGATGGATTGGATCCAGAGCTATTTCCTAATATCAACTGGATGGATATGTTTTTGAAAGATGGTGCAATGACCAATCGAGGGACATTAAATTTTTCGGGAGGAGGTAGTACAGCACGTTATTTCGTCTCAGGTAGTTATATCGATGAAGGAGGGATGTATGATATAGATGATATGTTGAATGGTTATAATACCAATGCTAATTATAAAAGATGGAATTACCGGTCAAATGTGGATATCAACTTGACAAACTCTACTCTGGTAAAGGTCGGACTAAGTGGTTCATTGGGTAAACAGAATCTTCCAGGGGGTACGTATAGTGAGATTTGGCAATCATTGATGGGGCAGAATCCTATTGCTATACCAATACAATATGCGGATGGACGTATTGCTTCTCGTGGTACCGCTGGTAAGAATAATCCTTGGGTATTAATGACCCAAATGGGATTTATTGAAAATTGGGACAATAAGATCCAGACCAATGTTACTTTAGAACAAAATCTCTCTTCATTGACTGAAGGCTTGCAATTTATTGGTCGTTTTGGCTTTGATACGAACAATAAAAACTATATCAGGCGAGTAAAATGGCCAGAGGCCTGGGAGGCGGAGCGTTTACGTAATTCGAATGGCGATCTGGTTTTAAAACGGGTGGTTACTGAACAATTACTAAAGCAAGAATCGAGTTCGCAGGGAGACAGATCGGAGTTCTTGCAGGGTGAACTGCATTATAATAAGAATTTGAATTACCATAAACTAGGTGGAGTTCTTCAGTATAGCCAGGAGAAGAAAGTAAATACTCAGAATCTGGGGACAGACATAATTCAAGGCATACAACGACGCAATCAGCGTCTCGCAGGTCGATTTACCTATGGTTACATGGATCGCTATTTTTTTGATTTCAATTTTGGGTATAATGGTTCTGAGAATTTTGCTACGGGACATCAATTTGACTTGTTTCCAGCAGTATCTGCTGCATGGAATTTAGCTGAGGAGAAATTTATTAAAGATAACCTGATGTGGATGAATATGCTCAAAATTCGTTATTCTTATGGAAAGGTTGGAAATGATTATACAACCTCACGATTTCCATATTTAGCATCTTTTTCCAATACTGCCACGGGGTATAACTGGGGTGATATTGAAAGCACTAATAGTTATACAGGGATAACTTACTCGACTATAGCTTCGAATTCCGCTTCTTGGGAAATCGCTACCAAGCATAATATGGGGCTTGATCTCTCTTTTTTTAATGGTAAGATTGACGGAGCGATAGACTTCTTCCATGAGCAACGTGATGGCATTTATATGGACAGGCAGTATATCCCGTCAATTATTGGATTAGGTGATACTAAACCACGTACGAATGTTGGATCGGCACTTTCTAAAGGTTTTGATGGACAGTTGAAGTTTGCTCAAAAGAT
The DNA here is from genome assembly GCF_056711605.1 of Sphingobacterium sp. MAE. Classification (NCBI taxonomy): domain Bacteria; kingdom Pseudomonadati; phylum Bacteroidota; class Sphingobacteriia; order Sphingobacteriales; family Sphingobacteriaceae; genus Sphingobacterium; species Sphingobacterium sp. MAE. The sequence goes on from NZ_CM160044.1 coordinate 5,074,787, forward strand.
AGGACAGGTTGATTTTACATTGCGAACAAATATGACTTACAGTAAGAGTGAGATATTAGAGTATGATGAACAGTTCAGTAATTATCCTTATGTTGGTAATACAGGTTTTAGAGTAAATCAAAATAGAGGACTTATTGCTCTAGGTTTATTTAAAGATTACGAAGATATTCGAAACAGTCCAATTCAAGATTTTCGACGTACCGGTAAAGCTGCTCAAGATCCTGTTGACATTTCGGTAATGCCAGGAGATATTAAGTACAAAGATATCAATGGCGATGGAGTAATTGATAATAACGATATTGTACCTATTGGAGCAACCTCCCGTCCGAACTTGATTTACGGTTTTGGACTTTCGACGAGATGGAAAGCTTTTGATATAAGTATTCACCTACAGGGAGCCGGCAAGTCATCCTTCTTTATCAATGGTTTTACAGTATACCCATTCAGTCAAGGAAGCTGGGGAAATATCCTCACTGATGTCGTGGAGTCAAACAGATGGATAGAAGGAGTAAATGAAGATGTAAATGCTACCTACCCTAGATTAAGTTATGATGATATAAATCCGAATAATTACAGGGCTTCTACATATTGGTTAAGAGAAAGTTCATATTTACGTTTGAAAACAATGGAGGTGGGTTATACATTACCGCAAAGTTTCACCAATCGTTTCCATTTAAAAAACACACGCTTTTTCTTCCTAGGAACAAATCTTTTAACTTATTCGACCTTTAAACTTTGGGATCCTGAAATGAATAGCAGCAATGGTCAGGGGTATCCTTTGGCCAAATCGTTCACTTTGGGATTGACTACTAATTTATAATATCAGGCAAATGAAAAGAATATATATAATTGCTATACTTCTATCTGCAACAGGTCTTTTATTGAACTCTTGTAAAGATTATCTCAATGTTGAACACTATTTTCAAGATAGGCAGAGCGAAGAAAAAATTTTTAAAAGCAAGGATTATACCGAGCAGTGGCTTGCCAACTGTTATGGTCAGCTGCTAAACTATAACCTTGAGATAGGGCATCGTGATTATACGATTTCCAATTACTCGGATGATATGTTTTTCAACGAAGGAAGCAATGGTTTAGTCTATAGACAGTTTAAGTTTGGAGAGTATACACACAATTGGTATTATCAATCTTGGTCACAGTCTTATACAGGTATTCGACAGGCATCGATTATGATACGCAGTATTGCTGAAAGCAGTGCTTTTTCTGAAAAACAGGTTGCAGAGTATAAAGCCGAAGCTCGTTTTATAAGGGCCTATTTATATTGGTTATTGTTGCGTAAATATGGACCTGTCCCTATTATGCCGGATCAAAGTGTAGATTATGATAATACTTACAGTAATTTATCATTCCCGCGTAATAGTTATGATGAAGTGGTCAATTTTATTGCTTCAGAAATGGCGATTGCAGCGAAAGAATTACCTACCAAACGTGATAACCGTAATATTGCTCGTCCGACCAAAGGTGCAGCGTTAGCAACACGTGCAAAAGCACTTCTCTTTGCTGCGAGTCCCCTGGCAAATGGCAATGTAGAAATGGTTGATTTTGTAGACGATCAGGGAAATAAATTAATTGCACAACAATATAATGAAGAGAAGTGGGCCAGAGCAGCTGCAGCTGCCAAAGATGTGATCAATCTTAATGTTTACAAATTGTATGTAGCTGATAAGCGAACAAAAGGAACAGATGCTTATCCAGCAACGATCACTCCTCCTTATCATGCAGAATATTCAGATAGAAATTTTCCTGATGGTTGGGCAGATATAGATCCGTTCGAATCGTACAGAGCATTATTTAATGGGGATTTATATGCATCAGAAAATCCTGAAATGATATTCACAAGGGGCGAAAATCAAACTAATTCTTCGTACGGAGTAATCGCATTAACCCGACATCAAATGCCAAAAGTAGCAGGTGGATACAGTTGTCATGGATTGACTTTAAAGCAAACTGATGCTTATGATATGAATGATGGAACTTTCTTTGATAGAGAAGCTATTATAAATAAGTTTGGGGCTAATAATATGTTTGTAAAAAGTACAGAGATCAATAATTTCAAACCCTTGCGTGCCAATGTATGGAAGGAGTTTGCAAATCGTGAACCTCGTTTCTATGCTTCAGTGGCATTTAGCGGTGCTTTCTGGGCAATGTCTAGTGCGACAACTAATACAGCAAACGTGACCAATAAACAGATTTTTTACTATAGAAATGAAAATGACGGACGCATTAATGGAGACAACTGGTTACCAACAGGTATTGGTATGATGAAGTACATTAACCCCAAAGACAATAATACAAATGGGGGAAGTATTAGTCCGCGAGTAGAAATCACCATACGTTATGCCGATATTTTATTGATGTATGCTGAAGCACTAAACGAGTTAAAAGGTAGCTATAATTTGCCGTCCTGGGATGGTGCCGCTAGTTATATAATCGCCCGTAATGTGGATGAAATGAGTGCATCTATTAAGCCCATACGTGTCCGTTCTGGTATGCCTAATTATAATGTAAATGATTATGGAAGTCAGACTATTTTACGTGAAAAAATTAAAAAGGAACGTCAGATAGAATTATTGGGAGAGAACCAACGGTATTATGACTTAAGACGTTGGAAAGATGCTCCAGTTGAGGAAGGAGAGCAGATCTACGGTTATAGTACACTAATGACAAAAGATAATGCTGCATTGTTTTATTCCCCTATACGTGTACCATTATTACAAGCTTCATTTTCACGTAAGATGTATTTCTGGCCAATTCATTGGGATGAACTGCAACGTAATAAAAGGATGACACAAGCACCTGGATGGCAATCATTTGATTAAGAAATTAATAATTAGAAAGTTTTTAAGATGAAGAGATTATATAAATCGATAGTGGCATCATTAATCGCCTTGACGATGGTGTCATGTAATGACGAATGGAAAGATGAATTATATAAAGAATTGATATCGTTGAAAGCCCCATTAAATGCGCAGGGGATATCCCCAATTTATCTTCGCTATGAGGCTAATGGTGTATATGAATATGATCTACCCGTAATTGTGAGTGGATCTAAAACAAATGACCGTCGTATTTCTGTTAAAATAGGTGTGGATAATGATACTTTAAGTATTATGAACAATGAAAGGTTTCAATATAGAAGTGACCTTTATTATAAGCAGTTACCTTTGGAGTTTTATGAATTTCCTTCAGGTACATGCGTGGTTCCTGAAGGTTCAAATACCGCGACTCACAAAATTAGGTTTAAGTTCGAAAACTTGGATCTTGTCGATAAGTGGGTTCTTCCATTGACTATTTTGGATGACCCTTCATATGAGACAAATAACCGTAAAGGTTGGCGTAAAGCACTATTGCACGTGATTCCTTTTAATAATTATTCTGGAAAGTATTCATCCACAGCAATGAATGTAAATTTTCTGAATGACAACAAGAATATGGTGATGAGTACAAGAAATGCATGGGTCGTTGATGAAAATGCAGTGTTCTTTTATGCAGGAATGATCGAAGATGAGGCAGAGGATAGGGGAATTTATAAGATTATCATGCGCTTCGAGGAAGGAGTAGAACAAGAAGATGGAAGTAAACGTGGTCTGTTGAAATTGGAGAGTACTACTCCTGCTATTAATTTTGTAGTAAAAGGACAACCAACTTATCATATTCGAAAAATGGCAGATTTAACTCTACCATATCTCGTTCGCGAATATTGTACCGTGATAATGGAATATGAGTACAGTGATATCACATCCATACCTAATTTTCCTATTCGTTATGTTGCTAAAGGATCTATGACATTGGAACGTCAACGTAATACCAAGATTCCAGACGAGGATCAGGCTATTCAATGGTAGTGATAACAGGTTATAGATTGATACATAGACAAAAAAGATAAGATGAAGATTCGATTAATTAGCGCTATATTATTTTGTATGGCTTGTAAGGGAGTCTGGGGACAGATTGAAGGACCAGATAAACAGGTTTTTTCAAACCCAGTTATTTCCAAACGATTGCCCGATCCTACTGCGATTCGGGCTAAAGACAAGTGGTATTACCTTTATGCGACCGAAGATACACGCAATGTACCGATATGGAAATCAAGAAATATGATTGATTGGACTTTTGTAGGTACGGCGTTTACTGATACTTCACGCCCTTCGTTTCTTCCAAAAGGAGGTATATGGGCTCCTGAGATTAATTATATACAAGGGAAGTATGTCTTGTATTATTCGATGAGCACTTGGGGAGGACATTGGACTGCAGGTATTGGGGCAGCTATTTCCGATAATCCTGAAGGTCCTTTTGCGGATCAAGGAAAGATTTTTGATAGTAAATCGATAGAGGTGGAAAACTCAATAGATCAAACCTACTTTGACGATGGTAAGAAAAAGTATATGTTATGGGGCAGTTTTCATGGTATATATGCTATTGAATTGACCAAAAATGGACTTGCTGTAAAAAAAGGAACAGATAAGGTAAAGATAGCAGGGACTGCGTATGAAGGAGCGTATATCTATAAGAAAGGGAAGTACTATTACTTTTTTGGATCAACAGGGAGCTGTTGTGAGGGACTCAATAGCACATATCAGCTCGTTTATGGACGATCCAGATCATTGTTAGGACCTTACGTTAATAAAAGAGGAGGCTTATTAATAAACAATAACCATGATGTATTGATTGGAAAAAATGAAGGTTTCGTAGGCAATGGACATAATGCGCAGATTTTGAAGGATGACGATAGTAATGACTGGTTGTTTTATCATGGATTTGTAAATGAAGATAATTCAAAAAAATTAGATCGTTATTTGTTGTTGAGTCAACTGAAATGGGATCAGGAAGGATGGCCTTATGTAGATGGCAATTCTCCAAAAAAGACTGCTAAAGCTCCTTTTATTCGTTAAGAAAGAATTTTTTTTGATGAATTAAAAGATGAGAAATCTATTTATTGATAAAATATTAAAATAAATTAATGCGAGTATTTGTAAGTATGTTAATGATTCTTTGTTGGCAGATCTCGATTTGTCAAGTTCAAGAAAAAAAAGGATGGATAAATATTTTTGATGGTTCGTCTGTCTCGGGGTGGAGAGGGTACAATCGTGTTTATGCACCTAAGGCATGGAGTGTAGAAGATGGTACTCTAAAAATAAATCGAAAAAGTTCTATGGATAAATTCCATGCAGACCGTGGAGACCTTATATATCCCGTGAAATATCAAAACTTTGAATTGAAACTGGAATATAAAGTAGCTAAAGGATCTAACAGTGGTATTTTATATTTAGTAACAGAAGTTCCCAATAAACCGATCTATCATGGCGCACCCGAATTTCAGATTCTGGACAATGAAAATCATCCTGATGCCAAACGAGGAAAAAATGGCAATAGGAAAGCAGGATCACTTTATGACCTGATAGCGGCTAATCCGCAGGTATCAAAACCTTATGATACGTGGAACTCAGTTCGTATAATCGTGAAAAAAGGACATGTAGAACATTATCTCAATGGGGAAAAAGTTGTAAAATACCAGTTATGGAGTGAGGATTGGAAGGCTTTGGTCGCAGAAAGCAAATTTAATTCATGGAATGAGTTTCTGACGCCGGGAGGATCTACACAATCAGGGTACATAGCTTTACAAGATCATCATGATGATGTGTGGTTTAGGAATATTAAGATAAGAATATTATAAATAATGAGACAAGAGAATTTTTACGATGCTATAGTGATTGGATCAGGTATTAGTGGTGGTTGGGCAGCAAAAGAGCTGACAGAAAAAGGATTAAAGACTATTATGCTGGAGCGTGGTCGAAATGTAGAACATGTAAAGGATTATCATGCGAATGAAAATCTGTGGGACTATGAGCATCGTGGGGGAAAGACCAAGCAAATGGAGACTGACTATTCGGTTCTACGAAGAGACTATGCACTGAATGAGAAAAACTTAGACTTTTGGGTCAATGAAAAAGATAGCCCTTATACCGAGGTCAAGCGCTTTGACTGGTATCGTGGTTATCAGGTTGGAGGACGTTCGCTGACATGGGGACGTCAGAGTTATCGGTTCTCAGACTTGGATTTTGAAGCTAATTTGAAAGATGGTCATGGTACGGACTGGCCCATTCGTTATAAAGATATAGCACCTTGGTATAGTTATGTAGAGAGATTTGCAGGTATACAAGGTAATAGGGATAGATTGGATGTTCTGCCAGATGGAGAGTATATGCCTCCTATTCCGATGAATATTGTAGAAAGGGATTTAGCAGCACGTTTGAAAGGTAAATTTGGTGGTAAAAGACACTTTATTCATGCGCGTTCTGCCAATATTACTGTTCCACATGAAGGACGTATCAATTGCCAGTTTCAGAATCAATGTTGGCTTGGGTGTAATTTTGGAGCTTATTTTAGTACACAATCAGCAACGCTTCCGGCAGCTACAAAGACAGGAAATCTGACCTTACGCCCTTTTTCTATTGTAACCCGTATATTATACGATAAAGATACACAAAAGGCTGAAGGTGTAGAAGTGCTGGATACAGAAACTAATCAAACATATGAATATTATGCCAAAATCATCTTTGTGAATGCTTCGGCGTTTAACTCCACTTGGCTATTGATGAATTCGGCGACAGATATCTGGGATGGAGGACTAGGAAGTAGTAGTGGAGAGTTAGGGCATAATGCCATGGATCATCATTTTAAGCTTGGTGCAAGAGGGCGTATTGAGGGATATCTAGACAAATATATGTTTGGACGTCGTCCAAGTAGTTTATATGTACCTAGATTTGTAAATACCCCAGATGATACAAAATCAAGAGATTATGTTCGTGGATTTGGCTATCAAGGAGGAGCTAGCAGAGGTCGTTGGTCTGGAGATATTGATGGTAAATCAGTTGGTACAGATTGGAAAGATGCTTTATTGGAACCAAGTGATTGGGGAGTTAGCTTTACAGCATTTGGAGAGATACTTCCATATCACGAAAACAAGATTTTTTTAGATAAAGAAAAAAAGGATAAATGGGGACTACCTGTATTGTCGATGGATATGGAAATCAAAGATAACGAATGGAAGATGCGTCCAGATATGATGAACGAAATGAAGGATATGCTAGAAGCTGTAGGTGTCAAAGATGTAAAGACTTACGATAATGGTTATGGATTTGGGCAAGGGATTCATGAGATGGGGACCGCACGTATGGGTACGGATCCTAAGAATTCGGTGCTAAATAAGTATAATCAGGTTTGGGATGCAAAAAATGTTTTTGTAACCGATGGTGCAGCAATGGCATCAGCAGCTTGTATCAATCCGTCCTTGACGTATATGGCATTGACGGCTCGTGCAGTAGATTTTGCCGTAGAAGAACTGAAAAAAGGAAATCTATAGATACGGAGAAGATATTATAAATATATAATAAAAAATGAAGAACAGAAGAGATTTTATAAAGAGTGCAGCGATAGCAGCGACAGCATTTTCGATCGTGCCCAGACATGTATTAGGAGGAAAAGGTTTCACTGTACCTAGTGATACATTACAGGTTGCGAGTATCGGGGTAGGAGGAAAAGGTGTTGTTAATACTGATAATATTGCTGCTCATAAGCAAACTAACATAGCTTTTTTATGTGATGTAGATGATCGTAGAGCTGCAAAAAGTGTGGCAAAATATCCAAAAGCCAAGTATTATAAGGATTATCGTCAGATGTTGGATAAGGAACACAAGCATATTGATGCTGTTGCTATCTCTACCCCAGATCACCAACATGCACTACAAAGTTTGGCTGTTATGGAACGAGGGATGCATCTTTATATTGAAAAACCAATGACTCATGATGTGTGGGAAGCTAGAGTGCTAACAGATGCTGCTAAACGTTATAAATCGATTGTTCAGATGGGAAATCAGGGAGCATCTAATAATGGACCTCGTTTGGCTCAAGAATGGTTTGAGGCAGGGCTTGTTGGTGATATCCACACCGTATATTGCTGGACCGATAGGCCTGTATGGCCTCAAGGTATATCTTGGCCACAGCAAATCGCAGAAGTACCTAAAGAACTTGATTGGGATTTATGGTTGGGAACTGCGCCTTATAAATCCTATGTCGATAAGTTGGTTCCGTTTAACTGGCGAGGTTGGTGGGATTATGGAACAGGAGCATTAGGTGATATGGGGTGTCATTTATTAGAGGTACCTTTCCGGGTTTTAGGTTTACAATACGTGCAAGACGTTGAAGCGAGTGTGACCAGTGTATACGTAGATAGCTTTAAGCGAAGTAATTTCCCTGAAAGCTGTCCTCCATCATCGCATGCGACATTGACATTTCCTAAAACAGTACGTACACAAGGACCAATTAAATTGCATTGGATGGATGGAGGTATACAGCCAAGCCGACCTGAAGAGTTGGGAGCGAATGATAAGTTTGGTGACGGAGGTAATGGTATTTTAATGGTAGGTACAAAAGGTAAAATATTGTTGGATACCTATGGAGCTAATGCTCGTTTGCTTCCTATGGATTTGAATGAACAAGCTAAGTTAATTAAGATGAGGTATGATCGCGTCTTAAATGAAGCTAAGGGGCATCAGGTACAATGGGTTGATGCTTGTTTGGCAGGTTATGGTAAAAAAGAGGTTAGTGCACCGATTGAAATATCAGGCCCCCTTACAGAAGCTCTTTTAATGGCGAATTTAGCAATACGTGCTGCAGATTTAAATGTGGATGGCAAATATCCGGGACGCAATCTGAAATTGATCTGGGATAATAAGAACATGCGTGTCACCAATTTTGAGGCAGTAAACCAGTTTGTCAAACGGACATATCGCAAAGGTTGGGAGCTGAACTATAAATTTAATGTATAACTATAAATGAACAGAAGAGAAGCAATACAACGTGTAGCCATGATTATGGGAGGTACTTTTGTAGGAGCCAAGTTTTTTTTAGAAGGTTGTACACGACCAACAAATCAAACAGTACAAGTCCTGTTTGATCAAGAAAATATCAATCTATTGACGGAGCTTGCAGAGGCGATATTGCCCCAGACCAGTACACCAGGTGCTAAAGATGCTGCAGTTGGTAGTTTTATTCCAGTGATGGTCCGAGATTGTTATTCCACCACAAATCAGATAGCATTTGTGAGTGGACTAGAGAATGTCAATGTAAGAGCAAAGAAGGATTTTGGTAAAAACTTCTTGGAATTGACTACAGCTGAAAGGTTTCAATTTGTCGAAACACAAGATAAAGAAGCAAAGGAGTTTCAGGAGAAACGTAAAGAACAACTTAAGCTGAAGGAGGAAGAAATCAACGAAGCCGATAAAAATTTTGAAGATGCATTTGTGATAAAACAAAAAATTGATCAGATGAAAGAGGATGTGGCAAATCATTTTTTCACCTTGCTTAAACAAATAACGTTAACTGGATATTTTACTTCGGAAGTAGGTATGACAAGAGGGCTGCGCTTTGTGAAGGTTCCTGGACGTTTTGATGGAGATTTTCCTTATCAAAAAGGAGATCGGGCCTGGGCACTCTAGCGGATAATATTTGTATACAAAAGGAATTTTTCTCGAGGATAAACTCCTTCTAGTGAAAGGTTTGCATTAGATAATATTGAATTTTAAAAGTGGTATAATAAATATATACAATGATGTTAAATTTTAAAACAGTTGTAAAGAGTATTGCATTTTGACTCCTATTGAATTATTGTAAGACTGCAGAAATAAAGTATAATAAATTGCAGCCTTACAATAAATTCTTTAAGGAAATTGTCAATAATCTTTCTCAGAATCCGATGGTTGAGATTTCAGATAATAACCAATACGTGAATGACGCTATCGGAAGACTAGAAGGAGGTGACGTTGTCAACGCAAAAATGTGGCTTAATTAAAGGAACGGATAATTTTAGAAATCCTGATCCTTTTCCGGCTCAATAAAATTATCAAAAGATGAATAGAACTGATTTTTTAAAAAAGGGAGTGATGGCAATGGCTGCTATACCCCTTATTAAACGAGATGGAATAGCGGAAAGTAATTTTCCAGCTGTCAGATTTGGATTGTGTGCGGATATACACCATGACTTTTACCCGGATGTTCCTCAGAAGCTAAGCTTATTTATTAAGGAGATGAACCGAAAAAAACCTGATTTTATTGTACAGCTCGGGGACTTTTGTACTCCAAAGCCTGAAAATAGGGAGATCATGGATATCTGGAATAGCTTTGATGGACCAGGTTTGCACGTTATGGGCAACCATGATCCGGAAATGATATTTAGTCAACAGGAAGTGGCCCAGTTTTGGGGATTGGAATGCTCATATTATTCGGTGGATATGAGTGGATATCATATCGTCGTATTGGATGGAAACGATGTAAACCCTAAACATAACCAACGCGGCGCTTACGAAAATCATGTCGGAAAGGAACAATTGGATTGGCTAAAAAAGGACTTGGAGTCGACAAATTTATATACCATTATATTTTGCCATTACGGTATCGATGTCAATGGTTTGGATAATGCTATGAAACTACGGGTTTTGTTTGACGAAGTGAACAAGAAAAGTGGTTTTCAGAAAATTCAACTAGTATTTTCTGGTCATCACCACAATGACTTTTATAACAATATCAACGGTATAAACTATTTTCAGATCAACAGCATGTGTTATGCATGGACAGGTAAATTTGGCGATGCCCCATTTGATGAAGAGACTCTGAGGCAGTACCCATTGCTAAATCGCATGAACCATTACCAGGATCCGTTGTGGGCTTTTGTAGAAATTGCGCCAGATGGCACAGTAAAATTAACTGGGAAAAAATCGAAATTTCGAGGTGCTTCGCCGTATGAGAAAGGATTGGCTCGCGACTATGATTACGAACTGAGGGCAGAGATTCGGGATAAAACAATTCGGATGACTCGGAAGCTTAAAAATGTTGAGGCTCTCACATTTTTATAGATTCGGCTAAATTTATTTGCCTTGTACGATCCTCCTCTATGAGACATAGAGAAGGATTTTATAGGATAGTAGGGTTGAATAAAGGGATACAAATGCTCCCAAGGAGTATTGTTGGTGCGTATTACGCTTATATTCATCGATCTGTTTTTTGATACTTTAAGATAGTCTTTTACAGTTTCTAATGATATCAAGAGGAGTTCGGCAATTTCTTTTGGTTTTTACCTTCGTAATAATAGAATTTAAATACTTTCTTCTTTTGTTCGGAAAGTGCTTTAGCCGTAAGTTAAACTTCAGTTCCGTTCTTTAAATTTGCTATTATTAAAAAGTATATATTACTAATAAAAAGACTAAATATCGGCGGTGGGTCATTTTACTTCCGTTAAGGCTTCTAATACCTATTTTAGGATCGAATCCATCGCCGATTTTTTTCTCTTAGTTTTCATATAATAATTCGGGTTCATTATCCACTGTTAAGGGCTTGAATTACAGGAGAAAAAAGTTAGATCATTGACATGCTAAATTTAATTATAATGGAAGAAACTACAAAATTTTTCATAGGTTTTGATATCTCAAAGCCTCATTTTGACGCATCATTACTAAAGGTTGTTGGAATAAACAGACGCCCAATTTAGACAATGAGATTTGAAAATAATCTTGGTGGACTTAAGTTATTTCAAAAGTGGTAGAGAATACCAGAATTTACCACAGACTAATCTGGTCTTTTTGCGGATCTGTAAAGTTGTCAATCTATATCGGAAATTCAGCACATATTAAATGGAGTTTCGGAATTGCAAGTGAAACTATCAAAAATAGCTATACTCTTTTGAGAAGTGTACCAGGGATAGGTCATCTTACAGCTCTCTACCTAATTTGTTGTACATCAAATTTCAAGAACTATAAGAACGGTAAATAGCTTTCCTTCTATGCAGGAGTAGTTCCTTTTGAACATAGTAGTGGTATAAGTATAAAAGGCAAGAATAGAGGGAGTAACATGGCCAATAAAGAATTTAAAAAAATGTTGCATTTATGTGCCATGTCAGCTATACAATATTATGACGAATTAGAGTTTATTATGAGCGGAAGATAGCAGAGCGGAAACATAATATAAGTGTATTAAATGCAATTAGAAATAAGATAATTCTTAGGATGACTTCTGTTATCAAAGGGCAACATCCATACCTTAAAAAAAAATAGAACTATATCAAAATAAATTTGATTAAGTCATAACAATCCTAAGTAAATTTTAAACACAAGTTATCCTTCAAAGAACAGAGATTTTGAGATCATTTCCATATGATTTTATTTTTTAGTCCGAAAAGACCTGTAGCTGTTCATTTTTTCCATTTACTGACGGCCTAATAGAAGGATGATCTATCCATTGCCAGATATTTATTTTCATGAAAATATTCATCCTGATAAATCCCACCAGATTGTTGTACAAGTTCCAGTTATATTTAGCCCTCTTCTGAAGATATTTTAGCAACAATATGCCGGTCAGCCAAGTCCATATCTGGATCATTACGGCATTTTCAGACATGTCCACAAAGGTTGATATTTTTTAAGCGCTGTTTAAAGTGCTTAGAAGAATAGTTCTCCTTGCCAACGGTTCTTATAAAGATCTACAACCTGTAAAGCTGAAATATGGGTGGTACTGGTCAAGAATACAAACTCACGTTTCTGCTCTTCATCCCAATATCTGACCAAGCGAAGTGGCTCTGGATAGTATTGTTTCGCGTAAAATCCGGCCAATTCGATCGTAAAATCTGAAAGAACTTCCTTGGGCAATTTACTTTTCCATCTGATGGATTTGTACTGAAGGTTCTTCTTTGCCCTGATCATGAAGTAAGCTCCTATCTGATGGATTTTATAGAACATCTTAAAGTTGTTGTAAGACCGGTCGAATACGCAATATGAGTCTGGTTCATAAGGGATTTCCTTCATGATCTTTGAGTCGTGAACGGAAGCTTCTATAATATGGAAAAATCCAGGTGTCTGTGTTTCTACACCGTATAATGTATGTACTTTGATGCCGCCTTTTCTCTTGCGAAACATTGCCTACTAGAATACAGATAGGCACAGATCAATCGTTGTGAGTCAAAGGTATAAACATTGCGTCCGAGATTAAAGATATTGGTAGAATGCTTTTCTCTTACCTGGTTTACCAGATAGTAGGCATATTCTTCGAATACATGATAATCCCTGCCCTGATTGGCCCTAGCCAACGATGATCTGGAGACATTCTTGCCCATTCCCAAATGGTAACATTTAGATTGATGGGTATCAAGGGCAATGATCAGATTACTTAGACTTTCACGACTGGAAAGTTGACCAAACATCAAAGCGAGCAATTGGTGCCAACAGGTGAAATGCTTCACATATTTGTCTTCCTGATAGCTGCGGACAATATAATTGAACTTATTTCTGTCCAAAAACAAAATAAGCTGAGAGAAAACGAATTTATCCTTGTGCATAGCAAATATATGTAGAGTTGCAAAAGTTGGAATTGAAATCCGTCTAATCTAAAAACCCATATAACTAATTGTTTTTTCAAATATTTAAAATAATAATTTTAAACTTCAATGGTATGGTTATGATTTTTTAATATAAAGGAGATATTTCCTTAATTTAGTTTTGCTATTTTTAAGCCTGTTAAATAAAAGTATAGAGGGGAAATAACCTATCTTTTATATCTGTTGAATAACATCTAGAAAATATAAATCCTAAATGATTTTCGGATAATATTACCAAAGTGCTATGAAAATTGTATTTATTCTATTTGCTTTAACTACTTATTTGAAAGTTGATCAAGCCCGTACAGCCTCAGATTTATCTTATAAAAGTGCGTTTTCTGACCTGAAAAATGTGGTAGCAAAGCGTAATGAGTATTTTAAGAAAAAGCTGGATGACATAAGACTAATTCGATCAAAACTGAACACAACGAAAGATCCTGCAAAATGTTTCAACATAAATCGAATATTATATGAAAAGTATTTTGATGTAAAAATCGATATATCCCTTTCTTATGCAAGACAAATGTTAGCATATTCGGAAAATGAGTTGAGGGCTTATCCGCATTATAAAATTGAGTCACTTATTCTCATTGCGAGAGCCTATAATTATGTCGGTATGTATAGTGAGTGTGAGGAACTACTTAAAAGTCCTTATCTGAAGACTAGAGAAATACCCAAGAGTTTAAAATTCCTTTATTTTACTACTAGACTTGAATTTAGTAAAGGAATGGCTGAACGTTTGACTATTGATAGAAAAGCAACCGATACATATAATGATGCGATTGCAGTGTATACTGACTCTCTTATTTTTTATACTTCGAAAAATCCAATATGGTATACTATCCATAAGGCGAATAGGCTTCGTCTAAACGGCGAATATGATAAGGCGTTGAATATACTGACAGTTTCTTACAATAAATTAACGACTGAAGATCGAGATATGGCTCATGTGGCATATCTTATGGCCATGTTGGAGCGTTCTAAACATAATGAAGAAAATGAAAAGAGATACCTAACAATTTCAGCGATTACAGATATTAAACATGGTGTAAAAGAGTATGTCTCTCTTTGGAAATTGGCAATATTGCTCTATGAGTCAGGAGATATTGAAACAGCATATAGTTTTATTGAAACCTCTTTGCAAGATTCGAGGTACAGTGGAGCTTATAGGCGAACACAACAAATCATTAAAGTACTCCCTAAAATTTACAATGCATACAATGTAAAGATTATTCGACAAAGAAATGAACTCATTATTGCATTTTCCATTATTTTGTGTCTTTCATTGGGTGTTTATTTTCAATATAAGAAATTACAAAAAGCTAAAAAGAATTTAAAGCAATTGAATAATGATTTAATTGCCAGCAATATTGAGCTTAATGAAGCTGGTAGGCTTCTGAATCTTTCCAACGCTGATTTTCAGTTGGCTAACGTTCAATTACTTTATCTGAATAAGGAGTTAACTTCAACGAATATAATGAAAGAGATGTATTTAGCGAAGTTTATTGACTTGTGCTCTGATTATATTGATAAACTAAACGATCACCGTGTATACTTAAAGCGGTTGGTTAAAGGAGGAAAAGTAGATAAGATTCAGCAAGAGCTCAATTCAACCGAATTTATTGATCAAGAGTATAAACTATTTTTAATAAAATTTGACGAAACTTTTCTAAAAATCTATCCCAATTTTGTCATTGATTTTAATAATCTGTTTCCGGAAATTGATCGTCAAGAGGTGCATAAGTGCGAATTGACAACAGAAATACGTATTTATGCATTAATAAGACTTGGAATTACAGATAGTAATAAAATTTCGAGATTTTTACGATGTTCTATATCAACGATATATACTTATAGGTCGAAAATTAAAAATAGATCCTTATATCCTGAATTGTTCGAGAACAGAATAAGAGAAATATAAGGAAAAAAGCAAGCTTACTTTTTCTTTCTAAAATTTCTATTTCCACCATTTTTTAAATTTCTCAATTTCCATCCTTTCGAAGCTCTTCTTTCCTAGGAAGTAAATTCTATAAACTGCTTAGAATTGAATTACATCTTATTATTATGTTTTAGAGCTGAATATGATATACTTTTTCATGAGGTACTGTAGTTATCTTTTGATTCCATGTAAAAATTAATTTAGATTTATAAGTTAGACAATTTAGTTAACTATTTGTTTTTTAATGTTTTGCGTTTTATGTTGTTTTGATTTTAGAGATTAAAGAACTGATTGATGAATAGTTGACTAGCCAAATAATCATCTTTGTAGCAACAACAATTTGATGCTAGTTTGTATGAAAGAAAAACGCGTGTTTACTAAGCTGTGTTCAGATGGTTTCACTTTCGTGTTAGCTCTGTTTTTCTGTAAAAAGGTACAATTAACAATAGTTAAATTCGATAGCCTTCACTTGGAGACATCTAGAGATCTCATGTACCAAGAAGTTCTAGGTGGAACTGATTATTTTGCCATTGGAGATAGTTTTAATATCAGTATTTCCAAATTCAGTCTATACCAGAAAAATATCGTGCAAAGGAATTGCTTAAGATGGAAATTATGAAATCATTATCCAATATTCCGGATCAATTGAATCTTTACACTGAAAAAGGTTGATAATGAGGAAATGACTTCGGAAGTTTTGTGCCTGATTTTTACAATTCCATTTATTAACTATTCATGAAATGTGGTATTTAGAAAATTGAATGTTGAGTTTGCTTATTAAGATGGTTGGTAGTTTGGGCAATTTTATAGAGACAATTAATTAATTTGATTTAATAAAAATGACAATGAGTAATTCGAGTAACAAATTTTCATGGCTATTGCTGCTGGGGCTTGTTCTCCCGAGCCTGGCCCATTCGTATGAAATATCTTATAGGGCTTTTGCTTATGATCTTCAGCAATTGGTAGAAGGAAATATCAAAGACGTGCGTGGAAAACCGGTGGCAGGGGTAACGGTACAAGTCAAAGATCATTTAACGCGGACGGATGCATCTGAAAATTTTAAAATCAAAGCCAATACTGGTGAGATCTTATTATTGACAATGATTGGCTATAAAAAACAAGAATTTCTACTTGGTGAAAACGGTCCTTATAAAGTGACCCTCATCGAAAGTACGGATATCTTGGAAGAGGTTGTAGTGGTCGTATACGGAATACAAAAAAGGGCAAACGTTACGTCAGCAGTAACACAGGTTGAAGTTAAGGATATGAACCAAGGCGGAGTTCGCAGTCTCTTAGATTTGATTCGTGGCCGCGTAGCAGGATTAAGTATTACGAGGACTGGAGGTAACAATAATCCAAATTGGGATACGAGTATCCAATTGCGTGGGGCGACAACATTGAGTGAGACAAATCAGCCCCTAATTGTAATTGACGGAATCCAAGGGGGGAGTTTAAATCTTGTCCAACAGGATGATATAGAATCTATCACTGTGTTAAAAGATGGTTCTGCTGCAGCAATCTACGGAACTCGTGCAAATGTAGGAGTTGTTTTAATTACGACGAAAAAGGGGAAAACCGGTGCGGGTCAATTCGATTATTCAAGCTATATCTCTCATGACGGAGTACTCAGAAGACCACATATGTTGACAGCTCAACAGTATCGAAATCTAAAGAACGATCCGACGAATAAGAATGCCAATGATCTGACCTCGATGTTTTCGTCGACCAATAATGAATCCAATGAGGTTTTGTTCTCAATTGCTTACGATTATGTCGCTGCCAAATATAGATTCCAATGGAATAATGACCTTTGGCATTATAATCAAAAAGAGGTTTATAATGCGGATCAGACAGGAAATAATGGGGTCGTTGTAATACCTACGGCCTATGATACCTTTGTGGATAATGACCTTCGAAAAAGTACCTGGATGTTGATCGGTCCACAATACAAGAAAGGAACCACGACCCCAATCTTAGGCGCTAGGGAATACAAAAATAAACCGCTGATCTTTGTCAAAGAAATACAACGAAATTCGACTGGTGATACTAAATCTGACATGAGCCAGGGCGAGGAAAATAGCGGAGCACGATTTAATAAATATGTGCCTGGTGCATATATGGATAAGGATTATTGGAACAATGACCAAGTGATCTATCGCATGGCGGAAATCTATTTCAATAAAGCGGAAGCCTTGATGCGTAAAAATAATAAGATCGCAACAAGTGAGACTGTCGAATTAATCAATACAGTTAGAAAGAGGGCATTCAGTGTTACAGATTGGCCTATAGGACAGTACACAATTGCGAGTTTGACGCTCGAAGAGTTGTTAGCCGAACGTGGCCGTGAATTTATTTTTGAAGGGAAGCGTCGAACGAATCTGATTCGTTTTGGAAAGTTTGAGACAGCAACATTGTGGGATCACAAACCTACTGTTACTACGAAAAAAGTCTTCCCAATTCCTTCACAACAAATAGCTGTGAATCCAAATATGGTACAAAATCCAGGTTATGTAACGCCAAAATATATTTGATATCAATTTTGAATATAGGTATGGTTATTATATTGTTAATATATGATTTGTTGATTTTAAACATTTATAAACTTACAGTGCAGATATCCGTGATGATATTTTCAGCTGTTCTGGTAAAGTCAGGAAATTAGGGCAAACACTTGTATAAACCGGTTTGTAAAACGAAAATACAGTAAGGCAGGAGAATTAATTGTAATATTTAAATGATAAATAAAGATGAAGAATGTAAAAATCGCTTTATTGGCAGGTCTTTTGGCTTTTGTGGCTAATGATGGTTATGGGCAAATTAAAGGAGAATGGATAACCTTGTTTGACGGTGAAACCATGAGAGGATGGAGAGGGTACAATCGTGTAGACATACCCGATGCTTGGAGTATCGAAGACCATACTTTAAAAATCAATAAAAAGAACAAAGTAAAGGATGCATATAGCGAGCGTGGGGATATTATATTCACGACTGCATTTAAGGACTTCGAACTACGCTTACAATATAAGGTGGATAGTGGAGCCAATAGTGGGGTTTTGTATTTAGTTACTGAAAAACCTGGAAGGCGCATTTACGAAGCAGCACCGGAATTTCAGGTATTGGATAATGACAATCATCCTGATGCAAAAAAAGGCAAAAACGGTAATCGTAAGGCTGGTTCATTGTATGATATGATTGCTGCTAATCCACAGGTAGGAAAAGCTTACGGAGAATGGAACAAGATACGTATCATTGTAAAAGATGGTCAAGTGAAACATTATTTGAATGGTAAAAAGGTAGTTGAATATACGCTTTGGAACGATGAATGGAATAGTAGGATCGCAGATAGTAAATTTAAGGCTTGGCCTGATTTTTTGACACCAGGAGGTGAAGCTAAAGCGGGATTCATAGCTTTGCAGGATCATAATGACAACGTATGGTTTAGAAATATAAAAGTTCGAATATTGTAATATTTCCGAGCATCTAAGCCTGCAGAAAAAATAAAAAAATGTTGTCAATAAGACTTAGAAAATATCGTAACGAAATTTCAAATTTCTCCCAAAACTTTATTTGGTGTGTGATAACCCTATTTAAAAGTAGAAATTGGAGATCTATTTGCAATTGCCAACTAAAAAGAGTCAAGGTGTGACAGTCTTTGGCCGTAATTGGTCACTGATAGTAAATGATTATTAGGTAGTAGTTGAAAGAAATATCCATATAGGTGTTTATAGAGAACTTTAATACTTAATCAAAGTAACGCAATAGGCTTAATGATATTTTTATTTGACGACTAGAGGTTTTGTTACTCGCACAATAAAATTTTGTAGTTACCAACAAGTTTTGCTAGATAATTTGGTTGTAGTGGAAGCAGTATTTCATACAAATAGTAGCTCTTGTAGGAAATTTTTATTCAATACTATTGAAAATAAAAACTGATAAAATAGATAAATATGATTATGTTAAACTTTAAATCGATCTTTAATCTCCTTATATTTGGACTTCTTCTGAGCTGTTCTAAAGCTGCGGAATTGAAGCATAAAGAATCTCACGGTGATAAAAAGGATGTTATAAATTTGATCGCCGGTAATGATGTCTACGGACGTATTATGAATACTGATGGTAATGGGATCTCAGGTGTGAGTGTTAGCGATGGCTTTAAGGTAGTGCAGAGCGACAAGAATGGTATATATCAGTTTAAGAAAAATTTAGCCGCTCGTTTTGTTTATTACTCTGCACCATCTGCTTATGCTATTAATGTAGCTAATGACAAAAACAATCCAATTTTTTATTCGGCATTGGAAAGTACCGCGAACCCTAAGCAATATAATTTTATATTGACTAAAAATAAGGTCAATGATACTAAATTTCTAATCTATGGTATTGGAGATCCTCAGGTTGCCAATACAGCAGATATATATCGATTTACCAACGAGACGTTAGCGGATATAAAAAGCGAGATGTCCACAACGGATTTGCCGGTCTACGGCCTCTCATTGGGCGATGTGGTTGCTGATCAGCCGCAATTAATGGCGGGTATGAAGTCACTTTTGGGATCAACTACGATGCCTGTCTTTACGACTATTGGTAATCACGATAAAACAGCGTCTGGCTCGAATATTAAGAACGGCAACTTATTTGAGAGTCATTTTGGCCCTTCAAACTACTCCTTTTCTAGAGGAAATGTCCATTTTGTTTGTATGGACAATGTCGTATTTGCTGCTGATGGCAGTTATACGATGAACTTAAGTAAGGAACAGCTCGATTGGCTTGAACAAGATTTGTCTTTTGTGAATAAACAACATATGTTGATATTGTTTGCTCATATTCCGATCAGGAATAGCAATTTTGCAATGCGATCGCGCTTATTTGATTTGTTAAAAGGTTTTAAAGAAACGCATATCATGGTAGGACATACACATTATGCTGAAAATTTCATACATAAAATCGGGGATCGTACTATTTTTGAGCATATCCATGGGGCTACATGCGGTGCTTGGTGGAAATCGACTATAAACGGAGATGGTACGCCAAATGGCTATGGAGTTTTTCAGGTTGAGGGAAATACATTGACAGATTGGTATTATAAACCAACAAAACTGTCTAGGAATTTCCAAATGCGATTGCATTGGGCAGATTTTGCTTACGGCGGGGATTATGGTTACTTCAATTATGCTAATGAATCTAATATTTTAGTCGCCAATGTATGGAATGCTGATCCGTCTTGGAAGGTAGAAGTATTTATGGATGATAAGAAATTAGGTGATATGCAATTGTCTAGTACGTTCAATCGGGATGCTTGGTCTAAAGGGTACCATTTAGGCGTGTTGAATAGAAATCCGACCAACTATAACACGGTAACAACGCATTTATATACGTTAAAAGTCAATAACCCCAATAGTACATTGAAGGTTGTGGCTACAGATCGTTTTGGTAAGGTTTATGAACAGACATCTGTTACAACAGATCTTCTAACAGCAAAAAGTTATCAATAATGAATTTAGTTGTCTCAAGTATGCTATTATTTGAGGCAACCTATTTTTTTAAATAATCTATTATGAAAAAATCATTTTTTTTAATCCAAATCTTTTTGATGTTTTCTGTGGTCGGTTTACAGGCACAAACGAAAGATACAAAGCATCATAGGTCATTTGCAAATGCAAAGGAAATAGGTGCTTTTTTTTCTTTTAACAGTGATATGCAGACAATTATTAGTGGACATCGTGGAAGTGTTGAAGCTGGCTTAGCTGAAAATGCTATTGAGTCTTTTGAAGAGGTATTGATGCATACATTTGCTTTTTTTGAGGTAGATCCTAGACTCACAAAAGACAGTACCATTGTCTTGATGCACGATGCGATGCTGGATCGTACGACAAATGCCAGTGGCCTGCTGGCAGCCAAAAGTTGGAATGAAATACAGTCTATTCGTCTTAAAGATCGCCATGGTAAGCTAACACATTGTCATATACCTAAACTTGAAGATGCATTGGCATGGTGTAAAGGGAAAACTGTACTTAACCTTGATAAAAAGGACGTGCCACCTAGGATGATCGCCGAATTGCTGCGCAAGCGGAATGCTTATTCTTATGTCATGCTGACAGTACACACTCCTGATGAGGCCCTATTTTACCGGAGCTATAACGCTGATCAGATGTTGTCTCTACAAGCGAAAAGTCTGTCTGCATTGCAGGACTACATTGATGCTGGGGTAGATATGCATCATATGATCGTTTATATTGGTGCTGCGATCAAACCTGAAAATCAACTGCTATATCAGAAACTCAGAACCTTGGGCTTGCGGGCCATGATTAGTGCCGCGCCTTCGTATGATAGGGAGACAACATTATCGCAAAGAGCCATGGCCTATCGTGCAATTGAAAAGGATGGAGCTAAAGTAATCGAATCCGATTTTCCTATTGAGGTCTCAAAAGCTTTAAATTCTACAAGAAAATAAAAGTATAAATATTTATTTTCTTGTAGAATTACGTGTTTTTTTAACACCATTGAAATCCCCATATCTGTTTTTAAAAGATAGAGAACTATAAAAAATACTTAAAGTTGGCTGATACTAACTAAAATTCACAAAATTAAGGTACCAGTATAAGATAACCCATTAATTGTCCTATACTGGTCCTTTTATTTAGTCTTTTAAATTGACCACTTTATGGGCCTTACGGTCTATTCCGAGTATAGCTCGATCAGCCGATGAGCGATCGACAGCAATAGCCTGTCCGTGTAGCATTCATTAACAAAAGACTAGAATCCTATCAATTTAAATTACAATAGATTTCGGATCAATTTGGATTTAATTATTAAGGCTATCTTTCCCATTTTCTTTAAATAGCCTTAATATCAATTCCTCAGCCTTCATTAATATAAAAAAAATTTAAGGTGATCTTTAAAGCAATTTGTTAATATTTATGAATATAAATAGAGATTTCACCACTAATACCCTTCATGATTATTAGACTTATAAAATTCATATTAATCAGTTAAAAATAAAAAATTCAATGCGAGGTTATCGACGGTACACCAGAAAATTTTATATTTTTCAGGCAATATATTCCGAAAAATAGAATTACTAAATAACAAATTGTAGGAAGTACAAATGAAATCTGCACTCCATACAGATCAGCAATATATCCTTGTAAAACTGGAATTAAGGCTCCTCCCAAAATAGCCATCACGACCAATGAAGAACCTTGACTTGTGGATCTTCCCAATCCTGAAATGGATAAAGTATAAATATTTGAAAACATGATTGAGTTAAAAATTCCGATTCCCAATATACTATACATCGCCAATGATCCACTAGCAAGTATTGTGAGCAATAAAAGTACCATATTGACAGATGCAAATAGCATCAATGTACGTGCAGGTATCGCTTTACCCAAACTAAAAGCTACAAAATTAAGAACCACAAATACCAAGAAAAAACTAATCTGTGAAAAAGATAGATTAACGATCGCATAAATTAAACCAAAGACAGCGATACTCGTTAAAATCATATAAAATGACTTTTTTTGACTTGGTATATGCTGATTAAGCGATAAGGATCTCAAAAATCTACCCATCATCGCTCCACCCCAATAAAGAGCAAGGTAATTTTTTGCTATTGATTCTGACAATCCCATAATAGTAGGAAGCTCTAAAAAACTAATGATAAAACTGCCGACGGCGACCTCACCACCAACATAACAGAACATTGCCAACATCCCATATCGTAAATGGGGAAATACTAATGTACCTAAACCTGTTGTTTTTTCGGTCTCTACTGTGGCATGAAATGACGGCAATTTCACTTTGGCTACCACTGCGGCGACTATTAGCAATATAAATCCAAAAATAGTATATGGAATTCTAGTAGCCATCGCACTAAATGTCTCATCTGGGCTTGAAAATAATTCAAAAATCAGATATCCTCCGAGGATAGGTGCTATTGTCGTACCGAAAGCATTAAAAGCCTGTGTCATATTTAAACGACTAGAAGCTGATTGTTCATCACCCAACAAAGAGACGTATGCATTGGCCGTTATTTGCAATATCGTAAAACCTACACCAAGTACAAATAGTGCAGTCAAAAAGGAAAGGGTAAGAAGATAAACTGGTCGCAGGGTAAAATAAAAAGCAACCACAGGCCACCATAATAATGCCCACAATGATTCCATTTTTATACCCAACCTTGTTTATGGGGTCACCAAATGAAATGGAATATAAAAAATAAAGTAATGAGCCTATAAAGTATGCTCCGAAAAAGCAGAACTGAACCAGCATGGCCTCAAAAAATGTTAATTTGAAAAGCTGTTTTAGGTAAGGAATTAAAATATCATTCATATACGTAATAAATCCCCACATAAAAAATAGTGTTGTTATGGTGATAAGTGGAATCGTGTAGCTTTGTTTAGCTGGATTAGGTATAGAGTTGTTCATTTTTAATTTAAAAAAATACAGTTTTTGTTTTCAAAATAAGTTTCGGAAAACAAAAACTGTATCAGATACCGTGAGCACGTATATTCTATTTGTTCACAGGAATAAAAGAGATCGCATATCCTCCTCCAGCTACACAACGCTGACTAATCGTATCTTTCTTCGTTACCTTACGCGTTTTAACAGTATAAGATTGCGGATTATTTTTATAATCGGCATCTTCACCATCTGCATAAATCGTCGCTAGATAGGTCTTTCCTTCATCCAGAAAATCCAATTTTACAGTTGATTTACGGTTATTTAGACCATTTAC
This sequence comes from Sphingobacterium sp. MAE, assembly GCF_056711605.1. Taxonomy (NCBI): domain Bacteria; kingdom Pseudomonadati; phylum Bacteroidota; class Sphingobacteriia; order Sphingobacteriales; family Sphingobacteriaceae; genus Sphingobacterium; species Sphingobacterium sp. MAE. Next base: position 5,098,898 of record NZ_CM160044.1, read on the forward strand.
ACTACCCAGAAACCATTTTTGAGTATTTTTCTCTTTACGCGTTACCGTAACATAATCTCCTGGTTCTGCCTCTAGGTATTTACTCTCGTCCCAATCCATTCCAACATCTTTAATAAATTGAAATGCATCTGGGAAACGCTCATAGTTTTCAGGAAAGTCTGCTGCCATCTGTAATGGACTATACATCGTCACATAAAGTGCTAACTGATTTGCAAGTGTACTATTCACGTGAGCACCATTTGTCAGATCCATTTCAAAAATACCAGGTGTATAGTCCATTGGGCCACCAATCAAGCGCGTGAAAGGTAAGATCGTAACATGATTAGGCTTGATCCCACCAAATGCATGGTATTCTGTACCTCTTCCCGATTCATTACCGATTAGATTTGGCCATGTCCGTGCGATACCAGTTGGGCGTACTGCTTCATGCGCATTGACCATGATCTTGTATTCTGCAGCTTTTTCTATTGCAAATTGGAAATGATTATTTGTCCATTGGCTATAATGATGCTCTCCCAAGGGAAGAATATGGCCCACATAACCACTTTTTACAGCATCATAACCATATTGCTTCATTAGACGATATGCCGTATCGATATGCCTTTCATAATTTCGGATAGAACCTGATGTTTCGTGGTGCATAATCAGCTTTACTCCATTATCATGGGCATACCGATTGAGCCCTTTAAGATCAAAGTCAGGATAAGGTGTTACAAAATCAAAGACATAATCTTTATCATTGCCAAACCAATCTTCCCACCCTGTATTCCATCCCTCTACGAGCACACCATCAAATCCATGCTTTGCAGCAAAATCAATGTATTTTTTTACGTTTGCCGTAGTAGCACCATGCATACCATTAGGCTTTGCCTTATTAAAATCTGTTACACCCAATTGTACCGAAGGAAACTCATTGGTATAAGACCAACTACTTTTTCCAGAAATCATTTCCCACCACACGCCAACATATTTCGTAGGTTTGATCCATGAAGTATTTGCTATTTTACTAGGCTCATTTAGATTATAAGTCATTTTGGAAGCCAATATATCGCGAGCATCATCACTCACGATAACTGTTCTCCATGGTGATGAAAACGGCGCTTGCATTTTACCTTTATCTCCATGTGAATCTGGTGTTAGCCACGATTCAAACACATAATTTTTATCATCCAAGTTCAAGTGCATCGTCGAGTAGTTCAGACAGTTCGCTTCATGCAAATTGATATATAATCCGTCGCTAGTTTTTAACATCAAAGCCGTCTGAACACCTGTAGGCGAAAATGATGTTTGAGAAACATTGCCGCCTTCGTATGCGCTATCCATCAATCCCCTAATTTCAGACAACTTAGACGTATTATAGTTATACTCCTGAGTATCATAATCTCCCGGAATCCAATAAGCGATATGGTTTCCAGTCATCGCAAACTGACTACGCTCCTCCTTAATGGTAAAATAAGTCAAATGTTGTTGTTGTGTAAATTCATATCTAAAACCTAGACCATCATCAAACAATCGGAAACGAATCAGCATTTTTCGTTCCGTATTTTTTTGATTTAATGTTATTGCAAGTTCATTATATTGATTTCTGACCGATTTAGTTTCACCCCATACCGGTTGCCAAGTTTCATCAAATGTTTGAAGTTTTGTATCCACAATATCGAAATCACTATATAACGAAGTCCGTTTTTTGTGCTGAATCTCACCATCTGGTAGCGTCTTTAAATGAGCTTCTTCTTCTGGCTTGAGCTTCAGTTCTAATCCTAAATTACTCGTCTTAATAACAACTTTGTTCTTAAATTTCAATCCATACGTTGGTGTACCCTCTGGGGACAGAGCAAAGTCTAATTCCAGTTTTCCATCGGGTGATTTTATCTGTTGGGCCTTTGCAGCGATACCGTTCCAACAAAAGGCAACAAATAAAAGAAAAATTGATTTTTTCATCATTTCTATTTTAGCATATATATATTTAAATTCTATCATGTTATATGTATATGGAGTAATTTTTTGAGATCAATAACCTGGATTTTGTTTTAATGAAGGAGTGAGACTGATAACACTCTGACCAATAGGATAGATAAGGGTATGATCATTATTATCTGGTTCTTTATCCCACCATTTGTCTGTATTGAATTTACCCCAACGAATCAAATCTGTCCTACGGCGACCTTCTACTAAAAACTCCCGTCCCCATTCATCAATCATTTCCTGATCATTTAATTGTTCACCCGATGCAAGATATAGACTAGCAGATCCTGAAGGGTAGTTTCTTTTACGCACAGCATTCAACAATTTGGCTGTGGCAGATTTATCTCCAGATCGATATTTACATTCCGCTAAGGCATAATAAATTTCAGCCAATCTGATTTCGGCATAGGCTGAGGATATGGTATTGGGATCCTTTGAAGGATATATTGGATATTTGGCTACCCATAATCCCGAATTATCATCGGCATGGTTCATATTAGATTCCTTATCAATGATTTTTGTTCCAGGAGGAGTATCTTTAAACCAACCCACCTGATCACGGGCAAAAATGGTATATCCTCTATTGCTTTTTACAAGTTTTGTTGCATCGTTGTAATAAGGCAAATAACCATAAAGAAACATCCCCTCTCTTTTGCTATTTCCTAAATTTTTATATTTTTTCAACCTCAGATCATCTGCATACTTTTGAAACTTGACAAAAGGTTTACCCATCGTGTGGTTATATTCCACACTGTCCACATCCCGACCTGGCTGAAGCCCGAAGCGCGTATTCATATTTCCAAAATCAGTAAATCCAAAGAAATTTTGGGCTTGATGAGGAGCCATCCAGAAATACATATCTGAACTATACTGCCAATGTGTCCTTGCCAAAGTTGCCGGAAATCCATAAATCATTTCACTGGAGTTCGCATTATCATAATCAAAAGGCTTTGACCAGATACTTTCTAATTGATAATTACCATATTTACCCTCGATGATATCCTGACATACGACTGCGCATTCGTTATATTTACTTATACCGATATACACTTCGGCATTCAAATAAAGTCTAGCTAATAAAGCAGCAGCACCTCCCTTCGTCCATCGACCGACTCCTGTAGTTCCAAGATCCTGACGTAAAGGCAGTCCTGAAATTGCTGTTTTAAGTTCATTTTCAATAAAAGTAAAAGTTTCTGCAGGACTCGCTTGCGGAGGTGTAGCTGTTTCACCTTTAACCTTAGTAACCAATGGAATATTTCGATATAAATCAAATGCCCTAAGATTAAACCATGCCCTCAGTGTTTTCAGTTCTGCTACAAAACCTACTTTTTCAGCTGCTGTAATTTCTACTTTTTGTATGTCTACTTTTTCAATATCTTCTAGCGAATTCGTGGCCAAACTGATACCTTGAAAGAGTGCATTCCACATATCACTGGTGTAATCATCCTGTATAGTCCAAGTATGGTAGTGCGCACGTTGGTACTTCCCTCCGTCAAACCAATCACCATCCCGGTTAGGTGTCATTAACTGATCTCCTGACAATTCCTGTGCATAAAAAAGTCCTCCGCCTTGTATAGACCAATAGGCATGTTCAAAAGGTCTCAAAAAATCGCGTATGACATCATCTCTATTCTGTAAAAAGTTATCAGAAGTGATCTTATCATATAATTTTTCATCAAGCTTGGTACAGCTTGAACTACCCCAAATAAATACACCTATCGTTAGGGGAAGTATATATTGTAATGAAAATTTCATTTTCTTATCCGTTAAGTTATTAAAATCTGACCTGTAATCCAGCAAGAAATTGTGCTGTGGATGGGTAATAGGACAATGAGGTATTGATACCTGGAGTCAATCCATTGACAGATATGGCCTCAGGGTCACCACCAGTAAACTTGGTAAAAGTGTATAAATTTCTAGCTACACCATATATGCGGATGGAGCTGATCTGTTTAATTGGTGATTTGATATTATAACCTACTGTGATATTATCGATCTTCACGAAATCTCCTTTTTCCAAGAAATAATCCGAGAGTGTCGAGTAAGTTTCGGGATTGATCAATGTCGCATATTTTCCATTACCATAAGCCGATCTCAATATATTAGCGCCAGATTGCGTCACAGGAGTTCCCAAATAAAAAGCAGTAGTATTAAAGATATCATATTTAAAAGCTCCTCTCAAAAATACCGATAGATCAAGATTTTTATAGGTAAAATTATGACCTAAACTAGCGGTCAACAAGGGTAATCCATTTCCGACAAACCGTTTGTCATCCTCTTTCGCCGTATTTCCGGGTATCATATTGTTATCTTTATCATAGACCATCAATCGACCAGTGGCATCTACACCAGCAGATTGGTACATATAAAAGCTTCCGATTCTCCTGCCTTCTTCCAATCGTTGTGCTGGACCTGGTGAACCTGGAGAAGGCATATAGGATACGAACTGAAAGTTTTGTCCTTTGTAAACGTTATTTGAAAAAGAGACAAATTTATTGCTGTTTGTCGCGCCCGCAAAACTTATCGAATAGTTGAAATCATTTTTCGATACAAGCTTACTCGTTAGCTGCAATTCAAAACCTGAATTCTTCATCGTACCGACATTCGCAAAAGTTGTTGTCAACACAAACGGTGGAACGGGTACATCATACGATCCTAAAAGATCTCTATTTGTTCTAATGTAGTAGTTTATGCTTCCCGATAATTTTCTTTCGAATAACTCGAAATCAGCACCGATATTAAAATTTCGTGCTTTTTCCCATCTCAAATCATAATTGGTATTTTGGCTGGGACCCCATACTTGATAAGATGTACCATTAAATGCGAAATAACCATAGCCTTGATACGTATCAAGAGATAGATAGCTTCCGAAATCCTGATTCCCAGTTTCTCCATAATCAGCACGAAGTTTCAATTCATTTATCCAAGGCACTTGAGGAATAAATTTTTCCTGTATTATTCTCCATCCAACAGATAATGCAGGAAAGTATCCCCATTTGTTTTGATTTCCAAACTTGGAAGAACCTTCATACCGTAGACTGGCAGAAGCATAATATTTTTTTCCAAAATCATAATTGAGCCTACCGAAAAAAGCAATAAGTTTCGAATCATTTTTATATGAACCGACTGATCTAAATGTATAGTCACCAGGTTGCGGATTAGTAGGGATCGGAATATTATATTGTCCAGAGCCCAAATTATTATAAGTCAGCACATCCGAAGGAAAGTTTTGATTACCGGCATTCATTCCAGAGGCAACAAAATAATTATAAGCATATCCGCCTAAGAGATTTAAATTATGACTATCAAAATTTTGCTTATAATTTGTCGTCCACTCAAATACATACTGGTCATTTTTTTTATAATCTCTTCCTGCAGAATTTCGACCATTATTACCATTTATCGCACCTGTGTTATAGGACGGAGTAAAATGAAAATCAAAAAAATCATTAGATTGTTGCGCTAGAGTTACTTGTGTGAATAAGTTATCTAAGATATTAAGCTTGAAAGCTGCATTCCAATCCAGATATTTACCCTCCGTGCCGCTCTGTACGGTTTTGAGTTCCTCCACAGGGTTGTAGGATCCTGAAAATCCGGTATTGATATAATTAAATCGATTTGGATTGCTCGCATCAACGATTGGCAAAGTCGGATTGAGTGTCAAACTTTGATTAAAAGCATTATAGCTTGAATTATTGGACTTCAGCACACGAGGAGCGAGCGTTATTGTCGCAGTATATAAATTGCTCGCTGCTGTGTGCGAAAGATTTAGTCGAGCACCGTATTCTTTTTTATCTGATCTGAGATCAAGTCCTTTTGCATTTCGCAAATCAATCGTAACTAGATAGTTTGTTTTACTATTTCCACCAGCAAACTGAAGTGTATTCTTTTGGTTGAATGCATAATCCCTTGATACGGCTTTAAACCAGTCTGTTTTAGCACCAAAATCTGTCCCCCTGTTGTATTTTACAAAATCTTCGGCATTGAGAACAGGGATGCGGTTATTTGGGATATCAAAACTTGCATATCCATCATAAAATGCATAGGGATCAGAAGATCCTTTTTTTGTCGTGATGATGATCACACCATTACTTCCCCGAGTTCCATAAATAGCTGAGGCCGCTCCCCCTTTCAATATATCGATCGATTCAATATCATTCTGGTTAAGGTTGTCTACATTACCACCAGGTACGCCATTGACCACGTATAATGGACCAAGTCCTGCATTTCGAGAAGACACACCACGCAATTGTAGATTTGCTGAGGCATTCGGGTCTGACTGTGCCGTATTGACAACACTTAAACCTGCAACTTTGCCGGAAAGAGAGCTCAGTACACCATTTCCTCCAAATATATTCAGATCTTTTCCACTCACATGCGTGATAGCACTAGTAATTTCCTTTTTATCCAAAGTTCCATATCCAACGACCACCACATCGGCAAGTCGTTCTTCATTCGTTTCAAGGGTCAGATTATAGACTGTAGTACTATCTATACTTCTTTCAATTATTTTATAGCCCAAAAAGCTTATTCGTATTTTATCTCCAATATGAACATCCGATAATGAGAATCTTCCCTCCATATTTGTTTTAGCGGATTTCCCTTTTCCTATTAAGGAAATAGAAACTCCTACCATCGGTTTTCTTGTGGTATCAAAGACTTTTCCTTGAATGTTTTTTACTTGAGCCTGTGCTCCTAACATGACCATTATCGACATCAATAAGGTTAGAAAATACCTTATACTCGAGCATGGTCTGAAATAGATGATCCTCATAAATCGGTTTTTTTGAATTTATTAAATTATCCCTTTTTTGCTTGTTAGCAGATGCTAAAAAGAAGCATTGGTTACAGTTTCAAATCTAGAAAAATCAAGTGGGAGGAAAAAGGCTACGAAAGCAAAATATGAATACAAAAAGCAAACAAAGTGCTAAAAATGAGATCAATAGCAATAAAAATAAGGGGTGAAAATATGAAAATGAATGCCGTTTTTTAGGTCAAAAATTGATCAATATAAGACTAAAACAAAAATATAAATACCATGACTCTTATACTTTACAAGGATTTAATAGAAAATTATTTTAAAAAGTATAAGATAATTAATAAGTAAACCATACAAACATACTTGCATAAAAGCACCACATAAATGACCCAGAATAAAAGTAATTATCAACGATCAAATAATCCAATAGTTAGTTTTTCATTTTAGAAGACTTCAACGAGATATATAAATCAACATATACAACAAGGGGATCCTATAGGATCCCTTTGTTGTATATAGCACCATCATCTATGGGGATGAGCACCGCAAATGCCTATATTATTTTTTATAGGTAGATAAGATGATATCTTGATAGTCCAACGGAGCATTGCCTACAATTTTTAAATGCGTCATCGGACTATCTGGAAAAAAGATATCCGTCATCACCGATAGCCCCTGATCTGCAAAAAACTCCACAGAAGTCACATCAAAAAACAAGCTCATATCGATTTTTCTTTCTTTTGATATTCGAGGAGCAATATGTTTTTTTTGAAAATCGTGACTGAAAGCAATATTCCCAGATTCGCTTCGGTTAATAAAAAACTGTTCTTTAACCTGATTGTAGCCGATAACCAATTCATTGCCCTCCTTATTATATAAAACAATCTTAAAATCTTGGGTTTTCATTTTATGGATATCCAAATGAAATCCTGCAGGAAGACTACTGCTCATCAAGACTTCTTTTCCTCTTTTGGAAGCCATCTGTTTCGACACTTGAAAAGCATCTGTAATCTCCTTTGCGGGTTTGCTCGCTACATAATAGCGATCATCCACCTGTGTCAACAGCAATTCCCGCGGTATAGTTGTCGAAGACCGCCATGTGGATGTAGGCACCTCATTTGCGTATTGCCAGTTGCTCATCCAGCCGATAAATAAATGACGATCTTTCACATTATTCCAAGTGACTCCTGCATAATTATCCGCCCCCAGTCTAACCATTTCACCTGAGTATCAGCGGTCGTAAAATGCTTACCATCAAAATCACCCACAAAATACTGCGTGGCAGAACCACCATTAGATCCTCCGGGATTGATGCTAACCAACAGCACCCATTTTGTCACACCATTATAATCCATTGGAAACAGATCTGGACATTCCCAGACACCACCATGCGTGCCAATTGTTTTTCCAAATTCACTATCCAGCTTCCATTCTTTGAGATTTTTAGATAAAAAAAAATGTGATACAATGCGTCGTTGTCAAGGTCATGATCCATGCTTGTACATCTATATGCCACATCAACTTTGGGTCCCTGAAATCCAAGATCCCTGGATTAGGCAACACGGGATTACCCCGATAATTCTCCCAGCTCTTACCTTGGTGGACACTATAGGTCAGACTCTGATATTCATGTAATCCTGTTTTCTTATCCTCCTCTTGATGGTTGTGATGGGTAAAAATGGGATAACATTGAATTATTTTTTCTTTTTCATATCCTGCATTGATTTTGTCTAAAATAATGCGGTATAAAAAATGCAATCTAAAGATATTCAGATTGCATTTTTAAGAAATTTACTAAAATGTTGGACAGTGCAAATTGCTATTTTAAATGTGCTCTGAGCATCCAGGCCATTTTTTCATGCACTTCAATAAATCCAGTTATATAATCACTGGTACCAGCATCTTTGTATTTTTCATCAATAGTATTAATACTGCCCCTGATAAACTCTACGATAGCATCGTGATCTGCTAAAAGGTCTTTAATAAAGCCAGCACTGTCATTTTTACGTTCACTGTATTCGCTAAGATGTGTAAGCTCTAAAAATTCTTTCAGCGTTGCAGGAGCATAATGTCCTACGGTACGGATACGTTCTGCAACGCCGTCCATTAGATCCGCCAATTGCTGGTATTGGCTTTCAAAGAAAAGATGCATGGAGTGAAAATCTGGACCTTCTACGTTCCAGTGTGCATTTCTCGTTTTGGTATACACTACAAATTCATCAGCCAATAATTTAGACAGTATTTCGGCAACAGCCTGTCTGTTTTCATTTTTAATTCCGATCTGGGTTTCCATTTTTTGATAATTTATAAATTAGAAAATAAGCTTGTTTTATTACATGGTCATACCACCGTCAACGGCAATAGCCTGTCCTGTTATATGGGGAGCGGAAGCTATGAACAGCACAGCTTCGGCGATGTCGCCCGCACTTTGATCTACGCCCTGCGGTATCAATGTCTTTTTGTTGCGTTCCCAGGATTGAGCTTCCGTTTCTCCGAGCTGTTTCCATCGGTCAGCAATACCACCTTCACCACGCCACATTCCAGTCCCAATTATACCCGGGCAAATAGCATTGACTGTAATCCCGGTTTCGGCCACCTCTTTTGCGATGCTGTTTGTGAAACCGATCACAGCAAATTTTGAAGCGACATAATGGGATAAATGAGCCATTCCCATTTTCCCGGCAATGGAAGCAGTATTGATAATAGCTCCACTTTTCTGTGGTTTCATCACCTCCAAAATTGCTTTGGTACAAATAAATACTCCTTTTGCATTCACTGAAAGTACCCTATCCCATTCCGCTTCATCGATTTCTTCTATACTTCCGACACCTACTACACCTGCATTATTTACTGCTACGTCCAAACTCCCAAATGTATTCACCGTGTCGTTTACTGCATTTTTTACTGAAACATAATCTGTTACATCTACAGTTAAAGCTAGGACTTTTCCTCCAATAGATCTAATTTCTTCCGCGACTTTTTCTACGAATTCTTTTTTCACATCAGCTAAAGCTATATTTGCACCATTCTTCGCAAAGGTCAGGGCGATCGCTTTTCCTATTCCACCACCCGCACCGGTTATAAATACTGTTTTGTTATTAAACGTGTTCATATTTTCATTTTTATTTGTTAGAAATCTGATCTCGTATAACAAATTTACTCCAATCCGGTAAGAAGATATTTGTATTATTCTGATAAAATCATGTAAAAAAGATTTAATTTTTTTTAGTAAATCAGATGATTAAAAATTGTATCAAGCTATTCCAAAATGCAGTGGTAAGGAAACCTACAAGAATACTAATGCCGATAATCAGGTTAATCAATCGGGAGTTGAGTCTAAACTGCTCAGCAATAATGCTGGAAGTGATCAATGTAGGCATTGCAGCTTCAAAAATACTTATACGGGCAATATCGCCTCTTATGCCAAAAATTAAAGCTGCGATCAATACCAATGCTGGAGCAGTCATTAATTTGTAAAGTACGGTCATTGAAATTTGTGATATTTCCTGTTTCCATCCGTTGAATTTGAGCTGTAATCCCACGGAAAACAGGGCAAGTGGTCCTACAGTTGCCGCTAGTTTATCAAAGAAAGGTTCTGCAATGCTTAAATCTGTCAGATTGGATAAAATAAGAGCACTCAAACAGCCAATAAACGGTGGAAATGTAAATAATCTTTTGATTAATATAGATGTTTTGATACCTTCTTTATCAGAACGGTTTCCTTTTATGGCACAGACTATCCCAATTGTAGACAAAAGGACAAACGTCACCTGGTCACAGATGATTGCAATGCTCAAATCCTGTTCACCAAAATATGCCATGATTAAGGGAAATCCGATAAATGATGTATTACTGTATCCACTAGCAAGTTCCAGTGTACTGCGTGAGCGCTGTCCATATTGTTTGTATCGCGAATACAGTTCGATGAACAGCCAGCTTCCTGCCCATATAATAACCGGAGAAAGTGCAGGGAACAACATCTGGGTACTCCATTCAATCTTAGGGATGTATTTAAATGAAACCGCAGGCAGTGCCAAATACAGAATCCATGTGTTGATTCCTTTGTGCGCATCTTGAGCTATCAGTTTTGCCTTGCGGAATATCATTCCTGCAGATATACAAAAGGCAATCATTATAAAATTGACCATTACTTTCAATAAGTTATTTTCCGAATCAAAATTATTTTAAAGCACTAGGTATTTATTTGTATAAAAAATATAAAAATTTGTATATTTGTGTTATGCTGACCAGAACACAAATTAGTAATGAAACTCGAAATCTTTAAAGATCGTCCTGATGCAGATATTGTGGTCAAGGCTTCTTTACTGACAATTGTAATTCTCATTTCATATTTTTTTGGTCTTTGGATCAATACATTGTTGCAGCTTTCAGATGATTACCTGAGCGGTATATGGTGCGCGGTGTCTGCAATCGTCGTATTTGACGATTTCCCAAAAAATGCCAAAAGCTTGATTAGAGACAGACTCCTAGGTACATTTATAGGTGCTTTATTGACCACTTTTATTATTTATTTTACTAACAATCTAATTTTATCAGTTGGCTTTTCACTGTTCTGTACCTGCATATTTATTTCAATTTTTAAATGGGCAGGAGCCTTAAAAATAGGGTGCATAACGGTAATTATTGTTGGCCTGAGTACACATGGTCAAACCTTTGATATTGTTTGGCAATCGGGATTAATGCGGTTTTTGGAATCTGTTGCCGGCGGTATGTTATCTCTGGTAGCTACCATAATAATCGAGCGGATAAAAAAAAAGAAACTCTGTATGTCATTAGAATTTTTAAGAAATAACCATGACAAAATTCAAGCAGTTTAATTCTCTGGAAATATTAGATTTTGAGGAAGCAGATTTTCATCTGGCAGTCCATGGTCAAAACTACTTTGAACTTGTGTACATTTATGAAGGAAAGGGAGTACATCAGATAAACCAAAATCAATTTCCTTATGTTTCTGGAGATTTATTTGTTATTTCACCACAAGATGAGCATAACTTTATTATGCAGAAAAGAACCCGTGTGATTTGTATTAAGTTTACGGATGACTATTTCAGCAGTAAAGAGCACTGGAAATTTCAGGACTATATGAGCAACAATCCTGAAAGTGTTATGAACAACAGAATTCTGAAAGAAGTAAAATTGGAGTTTGCCCCTGAAATTCGTAAAATATTACGGCAGACTATAGACAATATATTACTGTACGATACTTTGCATAATATTGCTATTTCCCCCATAGTTTTTCATCAGATATTTTCAATTTTTGGTATGATCATAGAAACGATGCATGCAATGGCACTTAACGGAAATGACCATCTGCCTGAAAAGGAGCAGTTGGTTTCCTATATTCACCATAATATCTACTATCCTGATAAAATAAAGATAAAATGCATCGCTTCTCATTTTAATATTGCTATCAGTTATTTTAGTGCGTATTTTAAAAGGAATTTTGATATGACTTTTCGGGATTACCTCAATCAATATCGGATAATGCTGATCAACAAGAGATTGGAGTCAGGTCAATTTACATTAAAACAGATTGCTGATGAATTCGGATTTAATGATGAAAGTCATTTCTCTCACTTTTATAAGAATAATTTAGGAATGAGCCCATCCATCTATTCAATATTGAAAAAGGATATTACTTATTTGCACACGACCGAAAGCAGAACATAATCGATACAGATTCTTGTTCTCAATGCCAGCCATAATCAAAGGTCCTTTACCATATTTATGAAATTTAAGATTTACCACTCAACAATTTTAACATTTTTTCGTTTAAATATCAAGAATTTGTATTATTCCCAATAAACCTGAATATAGTATGATAAAAAAAGCTACAACACATGTGAAAGCTGACAAAGGGGTAAATTATAACGATCTCGCAATACTTATCGTTCATAGCATTGCAACAGCACACATAATGACTACTTTTGATGAACCGGAACACTTTTTAGAGGTGGTCGCATCAGGTATTACCTGTGTAGCTTCACAGTAGGATTAATCATGATTCTTCTCATTACAACTTATATATACTTTGTCACAATGAGATTGGATCGGCTGTACAGTTGGGTTGAACAGGCTTTTTTGCATTTTATCTGGCAGTTCCTCTTAGGGATCACAGTTCCCGCATTCGTTATTTTTCTATTGGTCGTACTTTTTTTGACAATTTAACAAATCAATATTTTCAAGACGGTTTATCTGGGAAGGATTATCCTTTAGTACTTCTGATTATAAATCTATACTATTTCGGACTATATCATTTTCTTATCATTAAAAAACCAGTTAGAACTGTTGTTGATACAAAAAATCAATCAAAAAATCTTCCAGATCCATCTTCACTACAGATCGTCGCTGAGTCTATTTTGGAGGCGACTTACAGGGAAATATTAACGATCACCACTACCATGAAAACGTTTATTGTCAATACATATGATATCGCATATATATTCCTGGTAAGCGACAACGTTTTTTACGGTTAAAACAATGCAGTACCTTAATGAAAGTTATCTCTGCGGCTATTCCTTGAAAGATCTGGAAACGCTTCTTGCCCCTTCAAAATTCTTCCGTATAAACCGGTAGATGTTCGCCAATTTCAACAGTGTTTCCTCTTTCCATCCTGAATCTGCAAAAACACTTTGACCTCCTCCCAAAACTAGAGTATTTAAAAGTAGAGAATTCGGATTTGAATTACTAATTTTAATAGGAGGAAAAACGATGAAAAGGTCGAAATTTATCGAAGCTCAAATCACCTTTCCGATCAAACAATCCGAGACTAGTATTCGGGCGGAGGAAGTCTGTCGTAAGATAAGTAGCAGCGAGGCGACAGACTATAATTGGAAGTAGAAATACGGCGGTCTAGGTATTTCCAAACTTCGATAATTACGCCAGCTTGAAGAAAAAAGACATTCGGAGTCGGTCGTAAAATTTATAAATGCTTATCTCGTCTTTCCTTATTTGCTTTCAAGTTTGCCTGCTTAGTCGGGGTAATTTCCTTCATAGGTGAAAATTTAATAAGAAGCTCTTGAATTACCTTGTCACACTCTTTAATCTTATGTTCATATAGTTTGTAGAACTCCAGACAAGCTTGAAGTTCAAACAGTAATTCATCTCTACGCCAACCATGAAGGGAATCCATGATTTCTTGATGAGATCTTTTTACACGGCTACTTACCAAAGCCGCAAGCTGTTCACGGGCGCACACACCTACAATAATCGCCTCAATTACAGCCGTTCCCGACTGGCCAGTAATATCATTTATCGCAACATCTAGCCTGACATTCATCAAATGCATGGCTTTTTGCATCTTGCTGGTATAGCGTGCCGATTGCTCCACCAAATGGTAACGGTGATAGTAGTAGGTACACAATTGTTGAAAGGTATCGCTTAAAAGTAAACTACCAGACAATAAGCCTAGCGAATGGAGTTTCTGTATCCATATACAGTCCAGCACATCGGTTTTACGGGCTTTCACATTCTTTGTTTATCTTCCAGATATTAGTAGGACTTCAAATCCTGCGGCCTGAAGAGATGAAAATAATATTTGCCAATAGCTACCAGTACTTTCTATCGAGATGGTTATGATTCCCTATTCATAGAAATACGTAATGAGTTCTTCGTGATCTTTAGTGTAGATTCCAAATTCTTTAATATCTTCCTTTGATAGTTAAAAGTTTTCTGTACGGGATTCTCTTTCAAGATCACCATTTTATTCATCAAATACCCAAAATAACGATGGACATACAGTATCCGATCCAGATTTTAAGAAGGACTTATTAAATACCATTTAAGGCCAGGGGTTCGTTAAAAGTCAAGACAATTTAAGAAATTTAGTCCATTAATTTGGTTGTATTGGCAATTCCACAGCTGGGGTCGCTGTACAACAATTTTAAAATGTCGCGCTCCATCTGCGTTTCTCGCAGTTCTTTCTTCAATAAAGCCAGTTCTTGTTCAGTTGCGCTGAGAATAACTTTACCATTCCCAGGAAAGCTACTGCTTTGTTTACTCGAAAATTCTTTCCGCCAGCGGTACAACAATGTAGGGCTGATATCTAGTTCTTTGGCGAGTGCACTCAAATCTGTTCGGGTATTACTCAGTTCGATGCTCATGATCTTGAACTTTTTCGGGTATGATTTTCTTTCTTGTGACATAATTTTTGTTAAGTCATCAAATTCCCTTAACTTGCTGTCTACTCAAAGGTAACAACTCCACACTCTCAAAATATCAACATGGAGGTAACTCTTTATTTATAAGTAGACAGTCTCAGCTATAAGCCAAATTTCCATGATTTGTCTTATTTCCTTATGTTATTTTTATTAATTAATAATAAATATTTAACGTTATAACTTTTATCAATTTCTTTAGGATTAGCACGATAAAAAATCAGTTTTTTTGTATGGATATAAATTGTTATTATGGGAAATACTAAATTTTTTAAACTTATCGAAAGGGAATTTGATACTTGTGCTACTTCGTTGGCTACCAAGATTTTAGGAAACTTTTTTTCCAGTAAACTATGCAGTCATCTCACAGCAATTGTCCAAAGGCATCAGTTTGTGTGTAGCTCACTTACTCAGGGAGCTTAACTACTTCAAGCGAAAATACGATTGCCTATGGGATCGCAAGATATCTAATGCTTTATACGAGCTTTTGCGCTCAAAAAAAAACTACAATCAAAACAATAATCCTATTGGAGAATGACCTGCAATCGGAGTACTACTCAGCAAGCTCTGTTTGAAAGTCATAAATCTTGCGTATCCTCTTGTGCTGACATTTCGAAAAAGTGCACTTAAAAACAGAGATCATATCTTGTTATTTTTGTATGAATATGATATTCCTGCGGACAAGGATACTTCGGAATAAGCCACGCATATATAATAGTAAAACGCAAAGTATTTGTAATGTTAAATGATTGTCGGGTCGAACTTACATACAATAATAAGCTTTGTAACCTATGTAAGTATTAAAATAACCAGAATATAATAAATATATTTATGACTATTGTCAAAAGCTAGGTATCCGTGAATATTGCTTTTTCTTTCTTACCTATTTATTGTTCGAATAGTTGAAAATTTAAAATTCTTTAATATTTATTTCTTATCTAAAAAGCTCATTAAATATAGATAAGTTTGTTATATTAGTCTTTAAGGGAATGTTATTTTAATAAAGCGATAAATAGAATGAATAGAACAATTTTTATTGTTTTCATGTTTGTGCTAGGGGTGCAACTCTTTGCACAGCCTATTCAAAAAGAAACGGAATTAGAGGATCTTTTGATATTAATCGATGGGAAGGCTGAATATATGGAGAAGAAAGAGCGCTATCTTCTGGGGCTTAGAAAATCATTTGAGAACAAAGCCTTAGCAGATGTCGCAAAGTATGAAATTCAAAAACAACTTTATCGGGCATATGCGACATATAAATCTGATTTGGCAATCTTCTATGCTACAAAAAATTTGTATCTTAGCTATCAAAATAAAAATTTCTATTGGATAAACGAGAGTAAACTCGATCTTGCATCTTTGTATCTGACAGCAGGTATGTATGTTGACTCGCAGCAATTATTGCTCGAGATTGAAAAGAATAAATTACCACACGAGTTGTTGATCAAATATTATGATACTTGGAAGAGTTTTTTTAAATTTTATGCTTTTAATAACCCCAATGCAAATACCTATCTTCAAAAAAGCAATGCCTATCGCGATTCATTAATCGCTGAGCTTGATCCTAAAAGCAACCATTTTAGAATTGTTTATGCGGAAAAATTATATGATGAAAACCGTTTGAAGGAGACCAAGTCTATTTTGCTGGATATGTTTTTACAATCTAAATCTGAAGATCATGAACGCGCCATATTAGCTTACAGCCTAGCTAATGTCTATCGTAAAGAGGGCAATATACCTATGCAGAAACACTATTATATGATATCTGCTATTTGCGATATCAAAAATGCGATCAAAGAGAATGCTTCGATGC
Organism: Sphingobacterium sp. MAE; assembly: GCF_056711605.1. Lineage (NCBI taxonomy): Bacteria > Pseudomonadati > Bacteroidota > Sphingobacteriia > Sphingobacteriales > Sphingobacteriaceae > Sphingobacterium > Sphingobacterium sp. MAE. Next base: position 5,115,612 of record NZ_CM160044.1, read on the forward strand.
AGGCTTTGGCCTCTTTACTTTTTGATGTCGATCAAATATCCGAAGCTTATAAATGTATTAAATCTTCCATGGAAGATGCCATATTTTGCAATGCCCAATTTAGAACCTACGAAATCTCTAAAATATTTCCCATTATTGATTCTGCATATCAAGATAATGAAACAAAACGCAAAGCTGTACTGACAACTTTTCTAACTGTTGTCTGCCTGCTGTCTGTATTTTTGATCTGGGCCTTGGTTTATATGTATATGCAGATGAGAAAAATAGCTCGTGTAAGACGTGAGGTATTTGTGATCAACGAAGAATTGCAGAAGCTGAATGATGCTCTTCAAAAATCCAATCAAAAGTTGGCTGAAACGAATGATGAGATTTCGTCCATCAACATCAAATTGATAGAAGCCAATCAGATCAAAGAAACTTATATTGGACAGTTTTTGGATTTGTGCTCGATGTATATCAATAAGTTAGAACGGTTTCAACTGAGCCTGAAAAAGATGGTGATGGCAAAGAAAATGGACGAATTATTGAAGATATTGAAATCTAGAAACATGATTGATCAAGAAATCAAAGAACTCTATAAGACGTTTGACTATATCTTTCTCCAGTTGTACCCCAATTTTGTGGATGATTTTAATTCCTTGTTGATGGTAGAAGAACGTTTAGTCATAAAACCCAATGAAGTCCTCAATACAGAACTTCGTATTTTTGCATTGATCCGACTGGGTATTACTGATAGCTCTAAAATCGCAAATTTTCTACATTATTCGACCAATACGATCTATACTTACCGTACAAAAATACGCAGCAAAGCAGCTGTGCCGCGTGAAGAATTTGATAATATGGTCATGAAAATAGGCCGAATCAATAAGATTTGCTAATTACAATCTATATTTTTATACTGCTATTTTATTTTTAACACATTGATATATAGATATTAATGTGTTTTTTTGATCTATATTTAACAGTTGTCCTGTTTTTTTCCATCTCTCCTCTTATTACTTTTGTTTTAATCCCAAAATAGCATGATCATTATGCTTTTTTGTGGAAACAATTATAAACTTAAAATAAGTAAAAGCAATTTTTTTATTATGAAACAAAACAGGTATTTGCGCTTGTCGTATCCTGTGTTTACCATACTGTTGCTATTGGTCAACTTGTATGTGTTTGCGCAGCAAAAAAGCATTTCAGGTTTTGTCCGTGATGTGAGCGGACAAGCTATCGCAGGGGCTTCTGTCATTATTAAAGGTAGTAATCAAGGAGTAAGTACAGATTCAAAGGGCCGATTTAACTTGCAGGTATCTCCTGCTGCGGTATTGATCATTTCTAATATGGGTCATCTGACACAAGAAATAACGATCGATAATTCCTCGGAATATCAAATCGTATTGATTAATGGGGACGCACGTCTGGATGAGATCGTCGTGGTTGGGTATGGGACTATTCGTAAAAGAGATCTGACAGGAGCATCGTCTTCGGTAGGTGCTGAGGCGATGAGAGACAGACCTGTCAGTAATATTGGGGAAGCACTTCAAGGCCGTGCCTCTGGTGTACAGATCGTAAATACGGGGGCTCCAGGGAGCAATGTCTTGATTCAAATCAGGGGATTGGGATCGATCAATAACAGTGCGCCATTACTAGTCATTGATGGTATACCTACTGATTTGGCATTAAATGCTTTAAATCCAAATGATGTCGAATCAATTGATATTCTTAAAGATGCTTCAGCTACAGCAATTTATGGTTCGCGTGGTGCTAATGGTGTGGTGATAATCTCTACAAAAAAAGGAGATAAAAACAAAGGAGCGATTACAGCTACTGCAAATTTTGCCGTACAGCAGGCTACTCGTGTTTCAAAAATGTTAAATGCTCGTCAATTTGCATCATTGCACAACGAAATGATGATTAACAACAATCAAATGCAGCGTCCCGATTTTGCTGATCCTACGCTGTGGAATGTTGGTACAGACTGGACAGATGAGTTATTGCGTCGGGATCGTCTGTCTAATTATTCAGTCGCTTATTCAGGAGGCGGTGAAAAAAATACATATTATGTATCCGGAGGTATGCTCAATCAGGAGGGGATTGTCATCAATACATCTTATAAAAGATATACGTTGCAGTTTAACAATGAGACGAAACAGCGATCGTGGTTGAAACTTGGAAATAATCTGACTCTCAGTCATGATGTGAAGAAAAATGGATCTTTCAGTGTACTCAATACGTTGGCCTCTCTACCTACGCAGCCTATTTATAATGAAGATGGCCATTTTTCTGGTCCTGGTAGCGAGGCTATTTTTTATGGAGATCTCCGTAATCCGATAGGAACAGCTCTCTTGGAGCAAAATACGACAAAAGGGTATAATTTATTGGGAAATATTTATGGAGAAGCATCTTTCTTAGATAATTTCACTTTTAAAACGATTGTCGGATTGGATTATAAGACGTGGGATAACGTCAACTTTTCACCTAAATATGAGTGGAAACCGATTGCAGTTCCGAGCTCATACCGGGGTGAAAGTTTTAATAAAAGCTTAACTTATCTATGGGACAATACGTTGACTTATGCCAATAAGTTTCAAGGTGGCCACGATCTTAATGTGATGATCGGATCGAGTGCTCAAAACAATGAATTTAATTATATAAGTGGTAGCAAAAAAGAGTTTTTATCGGACAATAACAATCAACTTAATAATGGTTTATTGGATCCGATAATTGGGGGCAGTCGCAATGAATGGGCTTTGTTATCTTTTTTCGGACGTGTCAACTATGTGTATCAAGATAGGTATCTCATCACGGCAACTGTTCGTCGTGATGGCACTTCCCGTATAGCTAGTGCCAATCGATGGGGTACATTTCCATCATTTTCTGCCGCTTGGCGTATTTCGGAAGAAAATTTTTTCAACAAAAATGATTTCTGGAGTGATTTGAAAATTCGTGCTGGTTATGGTGTGACGGGAAATCAAGCAGTATTGGATACCTATGCCGCCGCAGCACGACTCAAAACATCACAGTATGTATTCAATGGTATTCCGGTACCAACGCTATATCCCTTGGTCATGCCAAATCAAAATATCCGTTGGGAAACGATCAAGCAAAGCAATATTGGCTTCGATGCAAGCTTACTACGAAATCGAATTAATATTACATGGGATACTTACATAAAAAAGACTTCAGATATGTTGGTGAGTATGGTTGTACCGATTACAACTGGGTATTCGGATATCTACACCCCAATGATCAATGCTGGTGAAGTGGATAACAGAGGTTGTGAGTTGTCGATTAAATCCAAAAATCTACAAGGAGCGCTTCTGTGGAGTTCAGATTTTAATATTTCATACAATAAGAATAAGATTGTCAAATTGCATGATGATGTACCTATTTATTTTGGATATCAATCACATACAGCCGGACAACCTGTTGGTGCATTTTATGGATGGAAGACCAATGGTATTTTCCAAAATTGGGAAGAGGTAAATCGCTATGCCTACCAGTTTCAAGGAGCAGATCCTACGAATAGTACAGCTCCAGGAGATATAAAGTTTTTGGACCTGAATAAAGATGGTGTCGTCAATGATTATGATCGGACGTATTTAGGAAACCCGACACCGAGTTGGTCATTTGCGCTGGGAAATCGACTTTCCTATCACAATTTTGATTTGGAGGTATTTTTACAAGGTATCGCTGGGAATCAGTTATATAATGCCAATCGGGTAACATTGGAAGGAATGTACACTATCCGTAACCAAACGATAAAAGTATTGGATCGTTGGACTGAGGAGGGAACGAGTGATGCTATGCCTCGGGCAATATATAGTGATCCCAATAAAAATACGCGCCATTCAAATCGGTTTATCGAAGAAGGAAAGTATTTGCGTCTTAAAAATGTGACCTTAGGCTATATGCTACCTGCTCATTTACTCAAACGTACGGGGTTGGGAGCTTTAAGATTCTATTTCTCGGGACAGAATCTGTTGACTTGGACGAAGTATACTGGTTTTGATCCAGAAGTCATTGGGGGAGTTGATAACAGCAGTTATCCATTAACGAGGAATATGAGTTTAGGTATTGATCTCAGATTTTAAATCATGAAAAAAATTATTATGAAAAATATTTTTTATACAACCTGTATGTTCGTATCTCTACTATTTGGATCCTGTTCTAATTTTTTAGACAAAGAACCTATTGAAGATCCAAGTGCTGAATCGGTAAAAGATGCGGCTTCTGCCATAGCAATGGTCAATGCTGCTTATCAACCGATGCAGCGTCCAAAGTTATACAATATGCGCTTATGGAGCTTAGATATTATGGCGGGAAATAGTGTTGTAGGAGCTGGAGGTGGCGATGATGGTATTGAAACAATTCAATTAGCTAATTTTTCTACTGGAGCAGATAATTTTACTGCAGTTGATTTGTGGAGAGGTCCTAATCCGGGTATTTTATACTGCAATACTGTTTTAGAAAATGTACCCAATATGACTATCGATGATGGACTCAAGAAGCGGTTGATTGGAGAAGCTAAATTTTTAAGAGCAAATTATTATTTTTTACTAGTTCAACTTTTTGGTGATGTGCCGCTAAGTTTGATTCCTACCAAGCCTGATGACGACTTGAACCAGTCACGTATAGCTACTCGTACAATCTACAATGAGGTAATTATTCCTGATCTGCAAGAAGCAATCGCTTTACTGCCACGCCGGGAAGAGTACGCAGATCAGGATAAAGGCCGAGCGAGTAAAGGAGCTGCAACGGGACTTCTAGCTAAGGTCTACTTGACACTAGGACAATACGAGCTCACGGTATCGATGTGCAACCGTGTGGCAAAACTTGGGTATGTTCTTAATGCTGATTATAGTGATTGTTTTGGAGGTGCTGCTCGAAATAAGAATACTGCAGAGTCTCTTTTTGAGATCCAATATTTGGGTCTGACTAAAGCTGGATTTTGGGATGATGAAAATCAAGCCAATTGGTTGAGCACCTACATGGGGCCTCGCAATTCGGGATGGGTAGGCGGTGGATATGGCTGGAACCAACCGACAGCAGAATTTGTGAGTCAGTATGAAAAAGGAGATCTGCGCAAAGATAAAACAATTCTCTACGAGGGAGGGCCACTTTTTGATGGTAAATCTTACAAATCGAATATGTCATCTACGGGATATAATGTCCGTAAGTTTTTGGTTCCCTTATCGGTATCACCTGATTATAATACCAATTCAGCTAGTATAATTGCTATGCGTTATGCTGATGTTTTATTGATGAAAGCAGAAGCTTTGAATGAGTTGGGCAATACTGTGCAAGCAATCGAACCGCTGTATATGGTCAGACAACGTGCAGGATTGAATAACAAAAATGATCTTACAAGTCTTTCTCAGGAAGAAATGCGCGAAAAAATCCGTCATGAACGACGTATCGAATTGGCTTTTGAAGGGCATCGCTGGTTTGATTTAATTCGTTGGGATAACGGAGACTATGCATTGGATTTCTTGCATAGTATAGGAAAGGTCAATGCTTCAAGAAAGCACTTGTTGCTACCAATTCCACAGGTAGAAATAGACGCCAATCGCAAATTGACTCAAAATATAGGTTATTAATTTCTATTAAAGATACTAAATTGATGCTATCGCAGGGTTTTGTAACAGATTATGACGTGAATACCTACTGAAAGCTTACAAAAGATAAAAAATATGATCATGAAAAAGATTTATCAAATCATCAGTTTTTGTTTCATACTACCGCTGATATTTTCATCATGTAAAGATGATTTGGAACAACTTCAATATCCAGATAGTGCCTTGGTGTTGCGTACAAGTGAATCAAATATTATTCTAAGTGTGGCCACCGCTCAAAATGATGCTGTTAGGTTTAACTGGACACCAGGGTCGAATTATGGCTCAAATGACGCGATTCATTATACGTTTGAATTGGCTTTGAAAGGAAGTAATTTTGAAAAAAAAATAGTTGAAAAATTAGATAAAGGTAACACCTCGGTCAATTACCGTACAGCGGAATTGAATACGCTTGTTCTACAGACACTTGGCGTCAGTCCTGGTGATGAAGCTGAATTGGTCGCCCGTGTCTCTGCGCAAGTAGCAGGAGAAGGAGTTGCACCTCAGGTATCGGAGATCATTTATGTAAAAGTAAAGACATATAAAGCCATTACAAACACGTTGTATCTTATTGGAAGTGCTACGCCAAATGGTTGGGATGCGGATCATGCGACCAAATTAAACGTCGTGCAGGGTAGTCCGGGGACATTTGTTTGGCAAGGGGTTATGAATCCTGGCGAATTTAAGTTTATCACCACCTTAAAGAATTTTGCGCCTTCTTACAATCGATTAGATGATAAAAAGCTTTATTTCCGAGCTTCTTCTGAAGATACTTTTGATGAACCTTTCCGGATCAGCAAAACGGGAGTTTATCAGATCAAGGTCAACTTGATTACTTTAACGATTGATATTTTGGCAACAGATGAGGCAGCGTACAGTGATCTGTGGTTTGTGGGAGGTTTCTCTGGATGGTCATTTCAGCCTATGATTAGAGATGCCAACGATCCTTTTGTCTTTCGTTACCATGCTGTTTTGAATTCCAGTAATTCGACTGATGAATTTAAAATTGCAACTCTTCCTGATTTTAACAAGGATGTAGTCTTCTTACGTCCTGAAAATAATAATCAAGGTATTGGCATGAATCAGAAAGTCTTGAAATGGTCTGAGAATGAAAATCAGCAGGACAATAAATGGAAAATAAACACGGGAATATACAAAATTAGGCTTGATCTACGTACCAATACGATGGATATTGCACCCTTTAAACCCTTTGAAAATATGTATTTGGTAGGAGACGCGGTGTCAAGTGGTTGGAATATAGGTAGTGCAACTGCTATGATGAAAGGTAATACCGCATATCTATTTACCTGGGAGGGACCACTTAAAGAAGGAGAATTTAAACTGAGTTGCGATAAACAATCCGATTGGAATGGTGCTTGGTTTTTACCTACCCAAAATGGTCTTGAACCAACGGGGCAAGTCGAGCAAGTCTTGTTTAGCAACCCTGGTTCTAATCCAGATAATAAATGGAAGATCAAATCAGCGGGTAACTATGTCATCACATTGGATCAGTTGAAAGAAACAATAGTTATAGAAAAACAATAAATAAAAATATGAAAAAGATAATTGGCTATTTATTGATATGTACGAGCATTATAGCAGGCTGTAAAGATAATGATGATGTACAACGGGATCCGATTACTTATGGAAATACATACTTCAAATCAGCTTTAAAAACAGATATGTCTGTGTATAAGCCTGGAGATCAGGTAAAGTTTACTTTAGAAGATAAGACGACAAAAAACCTGATGGTGTGTTACAGTCATTTGGGTAAAGTGCTAAACGAAGAAAGTTTGTCCAACACAAGTTGGGTCTGGACACCACCTTCAGATGATTTTAAGGGCTATTTGGTGTATGTTTATAAAAGTGATGATGCGGAAAAAATCCCACTTTATAGCATTGCTGTTGATGTTTCATCAAAATGGACCAAATTTCCAAGATATGGTTTTGTTTCCAAATATGATAAAATGTCGCCAGATGCGATTGAACAAAACATTGAAAACCTGAGTCGCTTTCATATCAACGGTGTTCAGTTTTATGATTGGAAATACGATCATCAAAAGCCACTGGCTGGAACGCCACAAAATCCGGCAGCAAGTTGGCCGGACTTGATCGGACGTATTAATTATAAATCTACTGTTGATGGTTACATCAAGGCGATTCACGATAAGGGAATGAAAGCGATGTTTTACAATTTGCTTTTTGGAGCATTGGACCATGCATTTAGTGATGGTGTCAGCGAAGAGTGGTATATTTTTAAGGATCAAAAACATCAGGAAAAAGACATGCATCCACTGGGTCTTCCTTTTCGCAGTAGCATATACCTGACCAATCCGGCAAATGTCAGCTGGCAGCACTACTTAAATAATCGGCATAAGGACGTATATGATGTGTTCAATTTCGATGGATTTCATATTGATCAATTGGGAGACCGAGGAAAAGTATATGATTATAATGGACATGAAGTCAAACTCGATCAATCTTATTCTTCTTTTATCGAGGCTTCAATTGCGGCATTTCCTAAAAAATTTCACGTCATGAATGCGGTGACTAATTATGGGCAGGAAAATAGCATTTCCAAAACAGGAGTTGATTTTCTTTATACTGAGGTCTGGGATCCTTTTAATTCTTTCGATCAATTAGTGGGGATCATTCGGGATAATTACCGTTACAGCAACTATAAAAAAAATAGCGTATTAGCAGCTTATATGAATTATGGGCGATCAAATCAAGTTGGATTTGTCAATGAACCAGGTATCTTATTGACCAATGCGGTGATTTTTGCTAATGGAGGTGCACATTTAGAGATTGGGGAGCATTATCTGACGAATGAATATTTTCCTAATAACAATCTACAGTTAAAAGGAACATTGAAAGATAAGCTTATTACATATTATGATTTTATGGTTGGGTATCAAAATCTGCTTCGTGATGCTGGACAAGCTTTTCAATATGAAGTGAAGGGGGAGCATGCGGACTTTTCGATTATAAATGGAAGTGCTGTACAAGGACGAATCAGTACTTACGGGCGAAAATTGGCCAATAGAGATGTGATTCATTTTGTCAATTTCAAAGATGCTACGACCATGGAATGGCGCGATACAAATGGTACACAAAAAGAACCGAATGTATTGAGAGATTTTATTATTCATATTCCAGTTTCTAAAACCGTAAAAAGAGTATGGATGGCTTCGCCAGATATAAATGTCGGAGCCGCTATTGAATTGCCTTTGAATCAAAATGGAAATGAATTGACCATCACATTGCCTAGTCTTAAATACTGGGATATGGTTGTCTTAGACTATGAATAATGCAGAAAAATATAAAAATAATTTTACAGATATTACTATGGAGCTTCGGAGTTTTACATAGTACATTTGCACAAGAAAAACAATCAGGTAAAGGATGCAATAGTTATACGATAGCACACGATATCGTTACATTTAACTGCGATGCGGGAGCAAAACTACAGTTACAGTTTAATAGTCACTCGGTTGTAAGGGTTTGGTTTGATCCGACAGGGAAGCTGCAAAGGAGCAATCCTTCTTTTGCAGTTTTTGAAGAACATTTAGAAGATGTAGGGACAATCCATGTAAACGATGAACCAGCTAGTTTTGAGATTTATACCTCTAAATTGCGCATACGACTGAATAAGAGTCCGATGCAGCTTCTTATTTATGACAAATGGCAGAAGCTCATTTTTAGTGATTATAAAGATCAAGGTTATATCCATCGGGGCAACCATATAATTGCTAATAAATCAATGCGTAGTGATGAGCAGTTTTATGGTCTTGGTGAAAAAACAGGGCCTCTCAATAGACGTGGGCGTTCTTATAAAATGTGGAATAGTGATAAGCCGTGCTATAGTACCCAAGAAGACCCATTGTATAAAAGTATACCCTTTTTTATGAGTAATTATAACTATGGTATTTTCTTGGATAATACATATAAAACTGAGTTTAAATTTGGTACAGAATCAACAGAATCTTATTCTTTTGAAGCTCCAAATGGTGCATTTATATATTATTTTATTTTTGGTAAGGATTATAAGGAAATTCAAAGCCAATATATTGGGTTGACGGGAAAACCAATTATGCCTCCAAAGTGGGCTTTTGGTTTTGCACAAAGTCGCGGGATGTATACCAAAGAGGATCAGGCATTGGAAATTGCTGCGCAATTTCGTCAAAGAAAAATTCCCTTGGATATCATTTATCAAGACATTGGGTGGACTCAAAATCTGCAGGATTTTGAGTGGCGAAAAGGAAATTATAAAGATCCGAAGTCGATGTTGCAAAAGTTGAGAAGTGACGGCTTTAAGATGATCTTATCCCAAGATCCAGTGATTGCGCAAGCAAATAAGAAACAGTGGGAACAAGCCAATGAAAAACATTTTTTCGTGCAGGATAGCCGTACGGGTAAGGCATACGATATGCCTTGGCCCTGGGGAGGAAATTGTGGTGTTGTTGATTTTACAATACCAGCTGTGGCAGACTGGTGGGGGCAATTGCAGCAAAAACCCATTTCAGATGGAGCACATGGATTTTGGACAGATATGGGGGAACCAGCTTGGAGTAATGAAGAAGATGTAGATCGTCTTTATATGAAGCACCATGCGGGTATGCACGATGAAATTCATAATGTATATGGTCACACATGGGATAAGGTCGTGAAAGAGCAATTTGAAAAACGAAATCCCAACAAACGAGTTTTTCAAATGACCAGAGCAGCCTATGCAGGTCTGCAACGCTATAGTTTTGGTTGGTCTGGAGATAGCGGCAATGGAGCAGATGTACGCGAAGGATGGGGACAATTGGCAAATCAAGTTCAAGTAGGGATCTCTGCGGGCTTGGGTGGAATACCGTTTTGGACAACAGATATTTCAGGGTATTGTGGCGATATTACGGACTATCCGGCTATGTCCGAGTTATATACTCGCTGGATGCAGTTTGGCATATTTAATCCCTTGAGCCGTGCGCACCATGAAGGTGATAATGCGGTAGAGCCTTGGCTGTTCGGTGAAGCCGCCGAGAAAAATGCGAAAGCAGCGATTGAACTGAAATATCAGCTTTTCCCGTATTTGTATTCTTATGGTCGAATTGCTCACGATATAGGGATCCCAATTATGCGCGGATTATTTATGGAATATCCACAGGATGTACAGGCCAGTAAAATTGATGATCAATTTATGTTTGGAGAGAAATTATTAGTTGCTCCTGTTTTGAAAAAAGGAGAGCGCGTTAAAAAACTTTATTTGCCAGATGGCGAATGGTATGATTTTAACGACAAAAAAACAATATATTTAGGTGGACAATTCGTCACTTATCGTGCTCCTTTAAGTACCATTCCAATATTTGTCAAGAAAGGGTCGATCGTACCGATGATGCCTGTCATGCAGTATATTCATGAAGACGTAAGCTATCCAATAATGGTTCATATTTTTCCTAATTATGAAGATGAAAAAGCGAGTTTTACCTTATATGAAGATGATGGAGAGAGCTTGAACTATAAAAAAGATATTTTTTCGACAACGATATTTGTTTGTACAACTACCACGACAGGATTGGAAACAGAAATTTCGGTTTTGGATCAAGGATATAGCCCCACAAAAGGTAGAGGGTTATATGTCTATTATCATTTGGAAACTAAACCTGCTCAAGTCTCGATAGGAGATGAGATCTGTAAAGAAGTAAAAGGATTTTCAGTGAATGATCTGTTGGCTTCAAAATATGGCGATGCGGTTTGGATGTGGGATGCCGACCAGCAAGTATGTCTGGTCAAAACAATCGATAACAGAAGTAATCTCAAGGTCAATATTCAATAATTTTATCCTTACATCACAATAATTTTGTATCTTAGTAAGATAGCACTTGCAGCTAAAACGTATGTCAAAATAATGAGTTATTCGGTGAGTAGAGAAATGGGGAGGTAGTAAGTTACTGATAAATAGATTGATGTAGGTGGGGTTCGATTCCCCTACGGGCTACACATCTTGAAGTCAAAACATACAAAAGCCTGCAAATTAAACGTTTGCAGGCTTTTTGTTTTTTACAGCATCCTGATTCATTCAATTATTCGGGATCATACCGAAAGTTTGGGGGGTAAAGTTTTTAAGGGATCATACCGAAAGTTTGGGGGGTAAAGATTTTTAAGCATACAATTTCATCACTCTGTACAGGAAGAATGTTGTGTCCCTAACGCCACGGAAGACGCTCCTGAAAGCTTTGAGCTTTGCATTGAAAGATTCTGCTGAAGCATTAGTGCTTCTGTTGTCGAAGTAGTGTAGGATATATTGATGATGTGCCGCAATGGATCTTGCTACGCTCTCAAAAGAGGCGATGCCCGCATTCTCAACCTGATTATGCCACAGTCCCAGCTTGGTAAATGCTATCTTTTTGTCCCTGCATTTATTGAATATGTCCCCCAGGGCAATTCCAAGGTCATAAGCCAGCTTTAGTTTGGGAAACCGCATGAACAGCAATTCAGTCCGGTTTTTCTGGCTTTCTGACCATCGGCTGGGATGCTTGAACAAGAGGTGTCATTCCTTTTAGTTTTGAATTTGAAAGATATCTAAATAACTGATATTCTGAGTCTAATGATAAATATTCTGCAGAAATATTTATGGCAATAAGTTCTAAATCACTCAATTTTAGTTTAATAGGTTTAAAATAAAATCGTAAATTGCATCTAGGTTATTCATAGTGTGTTCGATTGGTAGTCAATACAATATACGATTTTTTTTCGTATTATGAATAACCTTTTATAATGCACTACGAGTTAATTTAATTTCAAAAACATATTATTATGGGAACAACATTTTTTAAAACTATCAAAAACACAGTTAAGTATTGGTATTTACCTTTAATTGTAGGTATTTTACTGGTGATTATGGGATTGTACATGTTTAGCATTCCACAAGCCACTTACCTGTCTCTGGTGCTGTTTTTCAGTGCGTCATTTTTGGTTTTCGGGATTATGGAACTTGTATTTGCAATACAAAACAAGGATAATCTGGACAATTGGGGCTGGTATCTGGTAGGTGCTTTGCTGGATCTTTTTGTAGGGATTATATTATTTTTTCAGCCGCAGGTGGCATTTGTTGCTTTGCCCTATTTTATTGGATTTTCATTGATGTTCCGTTCTGTACAGGGGATTGGTTTTGCCTTTGATCTCAAAAGCTATGGCGTTTTGCAGTGGGGGAATCTGGCGCTGATCAGTTTTCTTGGCCTTATCGGGTCTGTTATTCTTATTCTTAATCCTGTTTTAGCCGGAATTTCTCTGGTTGTTATAACAGCTGTGGCATTTATTTTTTCAGGTATCTCTGCAATAATTCTTGCATTCAATCTCAAAAAACTGAAAAACTATCCAAACAAAATCAGCAAAGAGTTGAAAGACAAAATTGAATCACTTAAAAATGAATATCATAATGAACTTAATAAATAAAACTTTTTCATAGGCATATTTATATTTTTTCTGAAGTCATGCACAATCGCCTCTTCATGGGTGATTGGTTTCCAAATCATGGCGATTTCATATATTTGTCTTTTAAAGATTAATTTATCTAACATTTCAAATTGGATTATTACAAGGTAAAGTTGCCATCATTACAGGCGCAACAAGAGGTATCGGGAAAGGTATTGCAGAAGTTTTTGCCAAAGAAGGCGCAAAAATAGCATTCACCTACGCCGGTTCTGTAGACAAAGCAAAAGCATTAGAATCAGAATTAAGTAATATTACAGAAATCAAAGGCTATCAGTCCGATGCGTCGGATTATGATGCTGCCCAAAAGCTGGTAGAAGATGTATTGGCAGAGTTTGGGACGATTGATATTCTGGTAAACAATGCCGGGATTACCAGAGATAATCTGATGTTAAGAATGTCCAAAGACGATTGGGATACGATTATCAAAGTTAATTTGGATTCTGTTTTTAACCTGACCAAAGCGGTTATCAAGCCAATGATGAAGGCCAAATCGGGCTCAATTATCAATATGACTTCTGTAGTAGGCGTTAAAGGGAATGCGGGGCAGGCCAATTATGCGGCTTCTAAAGCTGGTGTTATTGGTTTTTCTAAGTCGATTGCATTAGAATTAGGATCCAGAAATATCCGTTGCAATGCCGTGGCACCAGGTTTTATAGAAACCGAAATGACGGCCGCCCTTGATGAGAAAACCGTACAGGGATGGAGAGATGGTATCCCGTTGAAACGGGGTGGACAGCCGGAAGACGTGGCTAATGCCTGCGTTTTCTTAGCAAGTAATATGTCTTCCTACATCACCGGCCAGGTTCTGAATGTTGACGGCGGAATGCTGACATAATAGAATTTAATATTCAATAAAAAAGACTTTTGATTTCAAAGGTCTTTTTTATTGTCTTAATGCCAGGTAAATTATTTTTACTCAATATAAATAACCTCTCGTATAGGCTTTTTTCATCCTAAGCCTAATCAGGAAAAGAAGAAAAAGTGCTAATTTAGAGTTTCTATAAAATTTTGTAATGAAAGTAGCACTATTTATCCCCTGTTATATAGATCTGATTTACCCCAAAGTCGGTATTGCCACACTTGAGCTTTTGGAGCGATTGGGCGTAGAGGTCACAGTACCTTTGCAGCAGACTTGTTGTGGACAGCCTATGGCCAATGAGGGCGATCAGAAACATTCTATAAGGACAGAAACTCAGTTTTGTGAAAATTTTAAGGATTTGAATTTTGATTATATCGTTGGGCCGGCAGGGAGTTGTGTCAAGCACGTCAAGCTCCATATGGATGCAATTCCTCAAACCGAAACTGTTACAGAAATCCGTCACAAAACCATAGAATTAGTAGAGTTTTTACACGATGTTCTCAAGATAGAAGAATTCCCTTGGGCAGATTTCCAGCATACGGTGGCTATCCATAATTCCTGCAGTTCTATCCGCGGCTTACACATTGCATCCCGTTTTGAGTGGCAGGAACCTTACTTTAATAAAACCGAAGATCTGTTAAAGAAGGTGTCAGGAGTTAAAGTAGAAACGATTGACAGGCCACAAGAATGCTGTGGCTTTGGTGGGACGTTTTGTGTAACCGATGAAGCGGTGAGTGCCAAGATGGGGCAGGACAAAGTTGCTGATTATACAAGACATCAGGTCGAGTATGTAGTTTCGCCGGATATGTCTTGCCTGATGCATCAGGAAGGCATTGCCAAAAGAGAAAAGTCAGACCTCAAATTTGTACATATTGCTCAGGTTTTGAATAACGGACCATTCTAAAAATCACAAACAATGGGAAAAGTAAACGTAGAAGATAATGCGAGAAAATTCATCAAACAGGATGATATTCACGAGGCGCAACACGATAAAAATCTTTATAATACTATCATTAAACGTAGTAAAGTATCCTCTGAGATTCCGGAATGGGAAGAGCTTAGGAATCTGGCTTCGCAAATCAAGGAACATGCGCTGACGCATTTGGATCACTACATTGAACAGTTTGCAACAAAAGCAGAGGAAAACGGTATCACAGTTCATTTTGCAAAAGATGCCGATGAACATAATGCTATTGTTTTTGATATTTTGAATTCTCACGGCGCAAAGCGCATCATCAAAAGCAAATCGATGTTGCAGGAAGAATGCGGGATGACACCTTTTCTTGAAGAAAGAGGAATTGATGTCCTGGAGACCGATCTGGGTGAGCGAATCCAGCAACTATCAGACGAGCGCCCAAGTCATATTGTAATGCCTGCCATCCAAAAAACGACAGAAGATATTGCCAAACTATTTGCAGATAAAATTGGTACGGATCCCAACGATGATGATCCGCATTCTCTCGCAGAAGCAATGAGGAACAATGCCCGGCCCAAATTTTTGGTGGCAGATGCCGGGATGACAGGCGCCAATTTTGCCGTTGCCGAAACCGGTACTTTTGTAGTCTGTACTAATGAAGGTAATGCCGATCTTACTGCAAGCATTCCACCGCTTCATATTGCCAGTATTGGTATAGAAAAGATCCTGCCGAAGGTAGAAGATCTGGGTGTTTTTATCAGACTACTTTCCCGCAGTGCTTTAGGGACGCCGGCAACGCAGTATACTTCTCATTTTTCAGGCCCAAGAGAAGGATCTGAGATGCACATTGTACTCACAGATAATGGTAGGAGCAAACGATTGTCTATGGACAAATTCTGGCATTCTCTCAAATGTATCCGTTGTGGTGCCTGTATGAATACCTGCCCTGTGTACAGAAGGAGTGGCGGATTGTCTTATGGTGCTACTTATTCCGGCCCGATTGGGATTATTCTGGATCCTACTTTTGATGAAGACACCTATTCAGAATTACCTTTCCATTCATCGCTTTGCGGCTCCTGTACAGAGATCTGCCCCGTTCATATTAATATTTCGGACCAGATTATCGAGTGGCGAAAAGTGATGATGGAGAAAAATAAAACACCTTTTGGCAGAAGGCTGGCATTTGCTGCTGCTGACCGAATGCTGGGCAGTGCAACTGCTTTTAAAATGATGGAAAAGACCACTTACAATATGCTGAATATTCTCCCAAAATCTCTATTGGAAAACAGCACGTTGGATCCTTGGGTAGAAGACCGTGAATTGCCTGACGTGAAAAAAGAAACCTTCAGAGACTGGTACAAAAAAAACCGAAAAAACAATGACTAAAGAAGAATTACTGAGTTCGGTAAGAACCAATCTTGCTAACCGCGAAAAAGTGGATTATCCCGCCATCCCGGATTATAAAAAGCCAGGGACAGATCTTAAAGCTGTTTTTGAAATTAACGCCAAAATTGCTGCCGTCGATTTTTATGATGTCGCATCGGTAGAAGAAGCGCAGGAAATTATGCGAAAAAAGCTTCCTGATGCTAAGGTCACTTGCTCTGCAACGCCTGAATGGAGAGGGAATAAAGATATACACGTGCAAAAGCCCGCGGATCTTAATGATGTGGATTTGGGTATTTTCCGTGCAGAGTTTGGTGTGGCGGAGATGGGAATGGTCTGGGTCACCGAAAAATCTCTGGTTACCAATTCATTAGGTTATTTATCTCAACACCTCGCTGTTTTGCTGGATCCTGAAGATTTGACCGAAAATATGCATACCGCCTACAAAAGAGTAGATTTTCCACACTCACATTATGGCTGTTTTGTGATGGGGCCATCTGCAACAGCGGACATCAGCGCCGTTTTGGTACACGGTGCACAGGGCGCACGGACATTGACTTTGTTCTTTCTGAAAAAACCTGTGCTCTAAAATGACAATTAACGGAAAGCTTTACAGCAACATCCTTTTGGTTTTTGCTCTGGAATCAGAAGCCGGAAAAGAATTTGAGAGTTTTAATAAATTGTTTGTTGGTGTAGGAAAAATTAAAGCGACTTATCATCTTGTAAAAGCCATTCAAAAATCTAAGCCAGATCTCATAATCAATTTGGGAACAGCAGGAAGTACAGTTTTTGACAGAGGAACTATTGTTAACTGCAACCGTTTTATCCAGCGGGATATGGATGTAAGAGCATTGGGTTTTAAGAAATTTGAGACGCCATTTTCTGATGAACCAATTCTTTTGGAATATGGAATTAAAACAAGCCATCTCCCGAACGGGATCTGCGGTTCCGGCGACCAATTCGAAATGGAGCATATCAATCCTGAATATAATGTCATCGATATGGAAGCTTTTGCGTTGGCGAAAGTCGCTGAGCAGGAAAAAATCGATTTTCTATGTTTGAAATATATTTCTGATGGAGCAGACGGAAATGCTGCTGATGATTGGACACAAGAAGTCAAAAAAGCTTCAATCGCATTAAAAAGAGAACTAGATAGTCGTTCCTTAACAAAACCCACTATTTAATTTATATTTAAAAACAGGATTAGAAAACAGCATAATTTGTATCTTATAAAATAAGAAAATAATTTTCTGTTTCAGTAGTTCCATCATTTTCTTCATGTTCCAAGCGGTTGCAACTAGTAATGCATTGATTTGTGGTCCCGTTTCTCCCAGGAAGTAATTTTTTGCCAGCCTAAAATCGGTTTTTAAATGTCCGATGATAGGTTCTATTGCCGCTCTGGTTCTAAATTTTTTGCGCTTTGTCTGCTTTTGATAAGCAGTGTCTTTTTTTTCTTGGAGTGCTTGGGATGGAGATTTTCACGCCTTTTATTTCTGATTTTCCTCTGCCACCTCTATCGTAAAGGAGTTCTTTTGGGAGCTTTTGACCACCGGTTTCCATCTGTTCCAAAAGTGGTTCTATGGTGTGACCATCGTAAGGAGTTTGCAAAAATGCTTTAATCCCGAGAATGATTTTCTTGCCTTTGTTGGCGGTGGTTATCAAACCTACCTTATTCCCAAATTCATACTGGCTATGCGCTTTTCCTTTGGCAATACATCGGGTAAAAGGCTTGTGAATGCTGTAAATTTTATCGGCATCGTTTCTTTTTTGTGTGACAACCTTGGTGTACAATGTCATTAAATCTTTATAAAATTCTTGCTGTTCTGCATTAAAATTCCGTTGCAATTCACGAATCAGTCTCATGGCGATGGTTTTGAGCTGTCTTTGAGATTTCCTTGCCGCTTTTGCCCGCTTGGGATGTTTTCCGTTGTAGGTGTTGCGCACCATTTGTTTGCTGACTTTTGTGTAGCGTTGTCTTTGTTTTATGCCTTCATTTCCGGCTATTTTGTTGCAATAATCAATCACTTTTTTGCACAATTTTGCATCGGTAGGAAAAGAGGTATTATTCTCCTGAACGGTAGTATCGGACAAAACAAAATTTGAGGTGTTCGTCTTGGCATCGTGCATTCTTACGCTGTAGGCAAAGATTTTTTCGATACCTTTTTCGCCAATTCTTTTTCGGAAATGAACAAAATTACTCGGGTCACAAGGAAATTCCTGTTCAAAGAAAACCCTGCCACAAAAATGCTGCATATAAGGATTCATGATCCAGGCTTTTTCCAACGTCTCATCGCCCAAATTATACAAATGTTTCAGTAGCAAACAACCCACCATAAACCGAATCGGATGGCTCGGATTGCCCACTTTGGAATACAAGGACGAAAATTCTTTCTCAAAATAATTCCAATCTATTTTTTCTGAAAGTAGAACAAGTTCATGCTCGTGGTCAATAAAATCCACCAACATTGGGCGGAATAATTCTGGCTTCTTTTCTGGATTTTTCCCCAACATATTTGCAAGGTTTTAAAGCTCTAAGATACAAATTCTTGCAATAAAAAACAAGCTATTTTAAACCCAAAATACTAATAATCAGTAAATTATAGGTGGTTTAAGGAGAGACTATATAAGGAACTTGTTGCCATGGGAATATGATGACGCGTTAACAACATTATGTACAGATTGTCATATTAAAGTTCATGAAACAGAAGGGGTTCCAATTTATTTTGACAAATGATTATCAGAGAAAATATTAACTGAAACTTGTGAAAGATGTGGCGGAACAGGGTTTCTTCCTGAATATAATTACTATCAAGGAGGTATTTGTTTTGCTTGTCAAGGTACTGGAATGAGGATACCTTGGAGTGATTAAAGAGACTGCGTACAACATGGGTTTTGCAAAAGCGGGGTGAATGTCCCTTGCGTTGACGATTTTCGCAATTTCAGCCGCAAAAACCATTTCGTTTTTTATTTTTTTGTAAGTTTGAAAAAACGAAAATGGATTTTGCTCGGTTCAGTTTTTAGTTGAACTTTTAGTTTGTAAAAGCCCCGCCTTCGCAAAGCCCTTTTCCGTTAATATTTCATTCTTACATCACAGAAATTTTGTATCTTAGCAGCATAGCACTTGCAGCTAAAACGTATGTCAAACCAGTGAGCGATTCGGTGAGTTGGGAAAGGGATGGTTGTAAAATATTGATAAAGAGATTAATGCCCGATAGGTTCGATTCCCCTACGGGCTACAAAAGCGACTCTCAATAGAGTCGCTTTTTTTTTTAATCATATCTTCTTTATTTCATAAACACAAATTAGCAAGTTAAACGCAATATTAAAAATTAGGTCTTCTCTTTGCCAAAAATGCATCCACTCCTTCTTTAAAATCATCCGTTAAAAACAGATTTGAAAAATGGTCTATTTCGACTTGATATCCATCTTTAGCTTGATCATCACATGCATTGACCGCATCAATAGCGGCAGCAACAGCCGTTGCTGATCTAGAGAAAATCCGGAACAAGACTTGAATCACCCGTTCCATTAAACTCTCGGGGGGTACGACCTCATTGATCAATCCCATTCTAAATCCATCATCAGCACTGATCATGTCTGCTGTAAGTATCAGCTGCAACGCCCGTCCACGCCCGACTAATTGGGTTAATCTTTGAGTACCACCGTATCCTGGGAGAAGACCTAAAGAAACCTCTGGAAGCCCTAATTTTGCGTTATCCGAAGCAAAACGCATATGACAAGCCATCGCTAATTCTAAACCACCTCCTAAAGCAAAACCGTTTACTGCAGCGATAACAGGTTTCTTAGATTTTTCGATCAGTTCTGTAAAAATATAGTGCCCCTTTTTAGAAAGAGAATGGGCAGCTGCTTGACCAAGAGCAACAAATTCTTTAATATCGGCACCTGCAACAAATGCTTTTTCACCTGCGCCAGTAATGATGATTCCTTTAACCTCTATATTCCCTTGAGCAGAGATGAGAGCAGCTTCCAGATCATCTAGTGTTTGATGATTGAGAGCATTCAATGCAGAAGCTCTATTGATCGTAATAAGAGCAATATGCCTATCAACTTGATATAACAGATTTTGATATTCCATAAATTTAAAAATTTAAATGAAGTGAAACGCCATACGTATCACGAGATACATGAGGTAAATTCAAATAGGTTAACCTCCTTTTATATTCGACTCTCAATATTTTAAAAATATTATCAATCCCTACGATTCCTTCCATGTAGGGTTGATTGCCCATCACTTGTGTCTTGTAAATACCTTGATCATCGCGATCAAACTGGATGAGATCTTTATTTATATTGGGATTATTACGATCGCTCAATTTTCCATAATAAAACTTAAATCCTGTTACCTCACGCCATTTTAAGCGCTGTAATAAAGGGATTCGATTGAAAATGTAACCATCCCAATGGTGATAATATGCAAACTTAACGAAACGATCTGCAACAAACTCCATATTTGATATCAAATCAAAATTTTGTAATGGACCTGATTTATCCGCCTGAATATCTGGCATTTCCAATAGCGGGTAATATAATGACCCCCATATCTTTCCAGCGTTCAGCTCCATATCTGCAGTTCCAGCAGGAGACAGGAAGACCTTTTTGAAAATTTTAAATCGCAAGGCATCATAGCGTTGATTTGCATTCCAGAATCCATCTAAACCTTTATTGTACTGCAATGTCAAAATCGGAAATTTATTACGGATTTGTGTTCTTACTAAATTACGATAATAGAACTGCTCTCCAGGAGCCCATCGCAAAGTAACCTGCACGTCATTGGTATTAATACCTGGAATAGTATCTGGCGATGCATTTGAAGTAACAAAAGACAAATCACCAGCTGCTTTACGTTCGTGACGAGTCAAGGTCGACTTGACACTAAAATGATTGCCAAATTCGATCAAATGTTCTAATCTATAAATATCATTCCACAACCATTTAGTCGGTTTATTTCTTCTAAAAGACTGGAAAAACCCATCTCCTTTCAAATAGCTAAGACCACGACCAGGTTCCATAACGTCATGCTGAACAGTCGCTGAAAGATAATGCGCAGGAAACCGTACAATAGACTGACCGTTTAATGTATGCGCCACATTCAAATAATATTTCAGCTTATGATCCTTGGTGCCATAAGCAGTATACCCCTCGAAAAAGAATTTATTGGACAGTAACTCTGTAGTCCTTCCACCTAACCGTATTCTACTTCCCTCGATTTCATTAAAGCTATAAGTATACTCTAATGGGCCAAATTCAAATTTACCAACATTATAATAACTTCGCACGAGGAAATAACCTATCGCTATCAATCGATTGACAGATTTCATCTCGGATAGCGAATCAATATTGGTATAGGTATTTGCTTCTGTCTGTGTCAAAGGCACTACACGAACACGATCCCATTGAACAGTATCTTTTTGATCTACATAGCGTTTCTCAATAGGAATACCGGAGAAAATTTGATCACTGATCGGATCATCTTTATATTTTGAGTAGTAAGTTTCTTTCTTTCCATACAACGCATTTGCTTTACTCGTTCCAAATAAAATCTGAAGATTAGATCGCTTAGGGATCATTTGACCAGCAGAATGCCTTTCAAACTCTAAACCGATATTGATGGAATTTACCCAATTGATATTTGCCTCTTCACCAAGTTCCATATCCGCATAATAAACAGCATATCGATCATCATCAGAAATCCAAATAGATCCTTTAAATAATACATCCATTTTTGACTTGGCTTCAAAATACAATTCAATATACTTGAGACCATTATGAACTAAAGTATCCTTAATGGAATACTTGTAAAATGATGGAGCATTTCCTGCTATTGGACTGAGAAAAGATTTACTGATCAACTGAATGTTGTTCTCATAAATGTCGATGTTTCGAAATTGATCTTGAAAATAACTTTGGATATTGGCATTATTGATATAACGCTTATTTAATTCCGTTACTTTATGACCTATAATGATTTTTTTCCTTCTAGAAGGTTTAAAAGTAGAATATACTTCTGAAACATTCTCTTCTAAGAAAAAAGGTAAAATAGAACTCCCTGGTATACTGATTGTATCTTTATTCTCAAACAAAAACCGCAACTTACGAGGGAGCTTATCTACTCTAGCTTTTAAATCTACAGTCCCGAATTGTGATTTCTCATACTCCTCGTATTGAATGTGGTTTAATCTGGAGATATGATTTGCGTCTTTATGAGCAATGACATTTTCGATTAATGCCAAAGCAGGATCCTTATATTTACGACCTTTAGCGTGGACCACTACTTCTCCGATCTTATTTTCTTTACCAAATAAAAAAATATTCAAAATAGAGTCTTGAACCACATTAAGATCAATTAACTTAAGTTCATAACCAACTGCCCGAAAGGCAATTTGATCAAATTCATCCCGCAGGGTAATATTAAAATTACCGAGGGTATCAGCAGAAGTACCACCATGATGACCACTCCAAGAAATACTAGCTAAAGGGATCCCTTTTCCAGTTTTACCATCGATGACACGACCTTTAATATTTCGTTGTGCGAATCCTAGGCTTGTCAAAATACCCAGCACAACAGCAATAATAAAAAGTCTTTTTATTGTAGTTATAATCGGTATTAAAAACATCATGAATATCTGCAATTACTTATTCTACTGACAATATACAATTTGTCTATAAATTATAGAGCATGAAATAAAAATAAAAAATGCATAGCTTATATAAACTATGCACGCAATATTCACAAATATTATACCATCTAAATTAACTCCATAAAACAATTAGGGTAGACACCGATTAAAATCGTGGTTTTGCAGATGCCGATTATCATCTATGAAAATTAACTTCCTCTTTAATTTCATTGGCTTATTCGGTAAAATAAAGCGATTAAATCGAAAATAAGAGCAAGGCATCAATTCAATAAATCAGGTGTAAAGAATTCAAATTGACTAATTATTAACAAAAAGAATGTCAAATACTCACTTTTTATTTACCCAAAATTTGTCATCAGAATTGTCAATGATATGCTAACACTTGCCTTCAAATTCTTTAGATCTTTATGTTACTATTTACAACGGCTCAACCCATAGATGGCTAATACATCATGTCTATAAATGTTATGTTGTTTAAAATAGTGAATAAAGGAGTAAACCGAAAATCCTCAATATAGTAGGTAACAGGGAAAGCCGAAAACCTGGAAAAGAGTAGGCTCCAATTTAAAGTTTATGCTTTTGACCTATAAAAGCACTAAGATTATGGCAACATCTTGGTTTAAATACACAGGAGGAGACCCAAGTCAACCCTGCAGTTACACTGCCATTAGTGGCAACCCGAACTGCCCACCACCTAAGCAAAGACTTTGCGCCATTTTTGCTCAGGTACAGCTTATCGGCGGAGTGGCAAAACCTGTCATTACAGGAGCCCTACAGGCTGAGATTACTGTAGCGCTGATGACAAAAACAGAATCTGTAAATGTACGACTCTGTCCATAATCTTATCGAAATAGTTATTTCAAAATCGCTCCAAAACAGGAGCTATTTAAAGAAAATATTGTTAACAATACCCAAAGGCACTGCAGGCTGGAGGGAAAATAGGAGCATACCGAAAATCCTGAAAAGAGTAGGTTAACAGGGGAAGCCGAAAACCTGGTCTCAGAGTAGGCAAAGATTTAAATTTTATGATTATGCCTAATTCATTTTTATATGATGGAAGTGGTTCAATAAATGATCCACTTAACTACACAATAGTTACAGGTACACAAAATTGTCCATCTCCAAAACAACGCATTTGTACGATTAATGCGGAAGTACAATTGATTGACGGAATAGAGAGGCCTGTAATCACAGGTCCTTTGCAAGCTGAAATTACAGCTGCAAATATGACCAAACAGGAATCTGAAAATGTTCGATTAAGACCTAATTAAGGTTTTATACAATAAGGTTTACTCATTAAGAAATACAGGATGCACCTCTTTGTTGCACCCTGTGTTTCTTAAATGCATTATTTCGGGTCCATAACCACTTCAATACAGTTATTTATTCCTAATACCTGCAAGAAGTATTATACAGGTTCTTTTCCTTGTCAATTATTCTCCAGAACCGATTTGCCAATAAATTGGCAATTATTTTGTCCTTCAGATCGGCATCTGTTTTCTTTTCACTATTAGTAACTTCCGGAAGTTTCCAGTGTATACTTAATTGAATATCTTGCAATTCAGGGTCTGTGGCGCGTGCCACAATAGGTTTTCCATTGTCCGGAATACGGGTATCTTTAAAAATAATGGTGTCGCGCCGCAACTATTGTGGCTTAAAGGTTGTCACCACCTCCATCTCACCAATCGGAATCCAGTCGGCATAGGATTTGCTGCATAGAACATGGGGAATATCCCAGTGTCCAGTACACGAAGATTGACAACCGTTCGGGTGCGCCACTCTTCTTGGATAATACCACGCTCTGCCTCGATATCGTTGTCGTTATTGGTGATATTGGAAGACCAGTCGAAAAGCATCAAAAGGGCCGTATCTAACAGGCCACAGATACGAACAGGAATATCCGTGAGCCTAAAAATGGTATGATCATAACCTGTTGTGGCGTTGATATTGCTACCAAAGCGGATTCCTCACTTTTCGAGCGTACTGACCAACGTATTGCCAGGAAAATGTTTGGTACCGTTAAAGTCCATATGTTTCAAAAATAAGCCATCCTCCTTTCCTGCTTCTCTTCCTGAGCCGAACCAACATACTGTATGAGGTGAAAATCGGCATAAACTATTATTCTGCCGTATATAATAACATAGGCCATTTGCCAGCTGTCTTGACTTGACGGCCGTATCCAGTACCAAGTCCTTCCCGTAGCTCACACCACCATAAAAACAAACCAGCAGCAGAAAATATAATTTTTCATTTTCAATCATGCGTTATGGTTTATGCCGTTCTGTCAATACAAATACCTTCAGTTCTCGTTCCTCTTCCCGCAGATCCAATCCATAAGTGTTCAACTGTGCACGCAAAGCAGGAATATCTTTCCAGCCATTTAACTGCAAGTCCATATCTACCATTGCACTATAACCTGTCTCATCAAACACAGGTGGATTACCATACTGTTGATTGAGTTGCCACACAAGCAAATCCAGTTTTTGATTTCTGATGATCATGTTTGGAGGATCGAGCTTGACATCTCCAGCTTTTGGTATCCCCTTGCTCCGTAAACGATCAATACTATCACTTCGTACCAAAATCAAAGATTTCATTTTTCTCTGTTCAAATCGGCCATATAGACCAAGCAAATGATCCAGATCATGAATGGTGGTTAAGGCGACTTCTTTATCATTTTGTCCAGTAGCAGGACGAACAGATTCATAACAGATGTTAGTTTTATTACGAGAAACTAAATTATATTCTTTTTTATCCTGAAGTCCAACATACATGCTAGGATCTTTAACTTCTAACACGATACTGGTGGGATCCAATGTAAAAAAGGAATCTAAAACCTGCATCCACCTGCTGGTATAGATATTTAGAATCGGTAAATTGATAATGTAATCCCGACGGGTTCTTTTTACTGAATCAATCATTGTACCCGAGCGCGTTTCTACACCATCCTGATAAGCAGGAAAAACCGCTACATAATGTTTCGAAATTTTGCCTGTGAAACGCTCATGCCCTTGTATAATCAAGGCTGTTTTTTCATCTACAGCAGATACAAAATCATTTTTAAGAGGTAATTCCGGATCTTTTCCGGCCAAGATCATCTTGATGTTATGCCGGTCTACATAGTCTCCCTCTGTAAAAGCAAGCACCTTACCTTTATAGATCCAGACCAGATGCGAAACCAAGATATGCGGGAATAAGGTGTTCAATGTTTTATTCTCGACCACCCATGGGATCTGCACCCCTCGTATACTTAAAAAACTATTGGGGTTCGTCAGGTATTTTTTTATAAAGTCTGCATTTTCACGGGCGATCATCCCTGGGCTATACAACTCTCCGCCGACAACTGTCATGATCTTGACACGGTCGCCAAATTCTTTTTGCAATTGATCCTTATGAGGCAAACCTCCTATACAAGAACTACAAGTCGTGTACATAAAATCTAAGATCAACAAGCGGTCGGCATAGTCCGAAAGCTTTCCTGAAGTTAGTGTTCCGTCCGCATGTACAATTTTGTCCAAGAGAACCTCAGGAACCTGATCTCCAATTTTTAAACCTTTTTCCTGTGCCTGCATCAATTGGGTATGCCTCTCCTCTTCATTATCTTGCGCATATATACCTCCCTTTAGCAAGCATAGCAAGAAGCCGATCAATATAATCTGTATCTTCATTTTATTTTGTTTTTTAATAATAGTAATGAGTGAATAGAGACAAGGTCACTAATCACTCGGTTACTGGTGACTTTTTAACCATATTAAATATTACCGTCTATTCTGCGGCAGATCTTCCCGTTCCAATACTTCTCGTGGTATCGGTAGCGCATATCGGAGATCATTTGGAGGTAGTGTATACATCTGTCCATCAATGGTACGCGTCAATGTCACTGCGTAGCGAGGATCTTTATTCAGTCGACGGAGATCGAACCAGCGAAGGCCACGATAAACCAATTCCTTGCGTCGTTCAGCAATAATCAAATCGAGGGCCTCTTGTGCAGTAGCCGCTACCAATGGGGTAAAATTATTGTCCCATCGTTTTGACCGTAGCAGATTGAGATCGGCCATAGCCAAAGTGGTATTCCCTGCCCGTGCACGGCATTCGGCACGTATGAGGTACACCTCATCTGTTGCTAATCCGGCAAAAATATTATAGGGTTGGTACGAACCGGTAAAAGCGAACGGCTCTGTAATATCAGGTCCAAAAAATATATCTTTTCGCAAATCGTCGGTTACATACATTTGATAAATGGCAGGTAATATCCTTCCATTCCCAAAGGGTACATTCCCTCCACTATGGTAACTATAAAGCACTTCGGCATTATAAGCTTCCAATGGTACATAACTATCTGCGTCCAAATCTTTGTAATCAATCAAGGTACTGTAACGTTGCAAGCAGGCATCAGCATGTAATAATGCATTTGGATAATCTCCCATACTCAAATATACCCGAGCTAACGCAGCCTGAGCAGCTGCACGTACAGGCATGGGGATAGTCCGCGAGGGAATATCCGATGGTTGCCGATCTGGTAATAAAGTTACAGCCTCTTGTAGATCTGTAAGAATGCGATCATAGGTCTGTTGCACCGTGCCCCTGCTAATAGCCTCGCTCAAGCTAGGCGTCAATTTAAGTGGAATCCCTAGCTCTTGGTCTGCTGCAGCTGGATCGTAGGGCAGCGTAAAGGCTTGTGCCAAGCTGAAAAAAGACATAGACCGCAATAATAACGCAGCACCGTTGATACGGCTCCATTCGGTCTGTTGGGAAACTGAAGGGGTGATTTTCGATAGGGTCTCTAGGATTTGGTTGGCTACCTGAATTCTTTTATAAGGACCCGACCAATTGCCAAATTGCACTTGAGCATCAGCTTGCCAAATAGACGTCTGCCGATCCTCTAGGCTCATGGTATTAAAACCTGAACTATTCAATACATAATCATCTGAAGAAACCTCGACTGCCTGCGGTAGAAATTCTCCATTGATACCATTATTTAATAATGCCTGACAGTCTTGGAGGGTAGCGGGAACAACCTGGCTCTTATCAGGTTTTAGATCCAGATACCGCTCACAGGAGCTAAGTATAATTCCCAAGCCTAGAATTACATATATGAAGGTCATTTTCATCTTATTCATCTTTTAAAAATTAGCATTCAATCCGATTGCAACTATCCGGGGAGCACTATATCCAGGTTGATAATCTGGATCGAGCTTCTGTTTATTGGTGCGCCAAATGAGGCCTAGATTGTTCATATTAACAAAGAAGCGGGCTGCACGCATTCCCCAAAGTGGTTTATCCAGGGTGTAGCCAAGTACCAAATCTTGCAAACGAATATGATCCCCCTTCTCCACCAAAACGGCTGACTGCTCGTAAAATTCGTTTCTATTGGAATCATTGGGATAAATAAAGGATGGCACATCGGTTTTCTGCTCGTCACTTGGCTGCTGCCAACGCAAACTATAATCAGAATGACCTTCTTTAATTCCAGGGCTGAGAAAGCTTGGTAGAAGAGCAGAATAATTAACACTTTCGCGTCTAAAATAATAACCAAACTTGCCCGTGATATTCGCAGACAGGCTAATATTTTTAAATGTAAACGTATTGCGGAATCCGGATATATAGGTGGGCGTGCTCGGTCCAAAATAGTGTAATTGGCTAGGATCACTAGCAAAAATAGCGCTGTAATCTTTACTGATTTGTCCATCAAGATAGCCTTGCGGATCACCAGTTAAGGGATCCAGACCGCCCCAAGCGTAGGCAAAAAGTGCCGAAGCAGGCTTGCCGACCATATGAATACTATTGACTGCTGCTATACCAGTTCCCACAAAGCTTTGGCTGGTCGGTGGATTAGTTGGTTTGTAGGCTGTCACCCTATTGGCAGCATAACTTACGAAAAAATCGGTAGTCCAACCGATATGGCTTGTAGGAGAAAGGTTAACAGAATGTAGGCTCAAATCAAAACCTTTTGCTTTTAAAGCGGTATTATTGTATAATGCGCCAAGAAATCCAGTGCTATAGCCTAAGGGAGCGAAGAAGAGCAGATCTTGGGCATTTTTGGTATAATACTCAATACTACCGGATAATCGCTTATCCCGAAGTCTAAAGTCCAACCCTAGATTGAGCATGCCAACACGCTCCCAGCGCAAATCATCATTGGCAGGACGAAGCAAATTGGCATAGGGTAAATTATAATTATAGTCTGGGTATTGCTCATATTGAATCGTACTGAAAGCGCTGACCAATGGATTGGTATTGCCCTGATAACCATAGCTACCCCGCAACCGTAAATACGGTAATGCTGTCAGTGCATAAAAGGGTTCTTTGGAAATTTCCCAGCTGGCCCCGGCCGACCAAAAAGGAACCCCCTTTTGATTGGTATTGACGCCAAAAAGATTGGCTGCATCCTTACGTGCACTCCCTGATAGTGTATACCGGTCTAAATAAGTATAAGCAGCATTGACATAGCCCGACACAAAGCGCTGAGTTTGATCAGAAAAAGAAATTTCGCTAGGTAAAGTTTGATAGGCCCCAAAATTGATGATACGCATCGTATTGTTGACCTCCGCAAAAGTCAAGTTATCCTCGTCATAGCCATACACCGTTCGGGTATTGGACGTCCGATTATTTTCTCTGCGCTCAAAACCGATTACCGCCGTCAGCTGATGTTTATAGGTCCAATTTTGATCGATATTAATCTGCCCACGCAAATTAGATGTTCTGTTGTTACTATTGAACTGCTTTAAAATACCACCTAAAGGTAGATTGCGCAGGAGTTCACCGTTCGGAAATTGAGTTAGAAGATTGATTTTATTTCGGGTATAATAAGAATCCTCTCGATACAAGTCACGACCTTCTCCCAATCCCCTTCCATATTGGTAACTCAGCTCGGCCTTCAGAAAATTAGTAATCTTGTAACGCGCGGCAAGATTGAGCAACAGGTCGTAGTTTTTGATCGTGTTGTAGCTGTCTTCCATATCTTCTAGCGGACGGTACCGCCAGTCCAAATAACGAGGATCGGCCTGTTCATCCAGAAACTGACTGCGGATATCACGCCCCACCACCAAAGGATTTCCCGCTTCATCCGCTAAGAGCATATAGGGGTTTGTTCCCAATGTATACTGTAAACCAGGACTCTGAGATCCCCGCAAACGACTGAGCCTTTGGGTATAGAGGGTACTAGCACTGATCTCTAGATTGGTTAACGGTTTGTACGAAAAATCTGTCCGTAAGGTTGCTCGGTCGCTATTATTCGTACGTAGCTCTTGCAATTGCCGATCGTAACCCCCCGAGATATTATAGTTGAAGGACCTTGCACCTCCGGAGAATGCTAATGCATACTGTTGACTAACGGCTGGCCGATACGCATAGCGCAGGTAATCATGCCGTACATCCAGGTCACGCCACTGATCGATCTGTGCCTCTGCCTGACTCTCGGTGAGCTTGGGATTGGAACCTAATGTCTGTGCCCAAGTCTCTACTACTGGAGTCAGAAAAGGCCTGGAAGAGGTGTTATTGATCGCCGAGGTATAAGCACCCTCTTTAAACAAACGCGTCTCCACATCGATCCAGTCCGATGTGCTCATCTGCCTTAAACTGAACAGATCTGGTTTGGCGCTGACTGCCGTATTAGCAGTAACCGAAACAGATAATGGACGATCATAAGCTCCTTTTTTGGTTGTAATCACAATAACCCCATTGCCTGCCCGCGCCCCCCAGATCGAGGATGCAGCCGCATCTTTCAATACGGTAATGCTTTCCACATCATTGGGATTGATGCTACCGATATCACCATCATAAGGAAAATTGTCTAGGACGATCAAAGGCGGAACCGTTGCATTATCCATAGAACTTAACCCCCGGATACTCATATCTTCAGGACGAGGAGCACCACGATTACCTCTTCTATCTACCAATAAACTCGGAGTTAGTCCCTCCAAACGGGACAAGATATTAGCTCCATTACTTCTGTTGATCAGCTCTTTGTTCAAGAAATCGAAAGAACCTGTCGCCCGCTCTTTGGGTACCTCTTGATAGCCGGTATTAACAATAGTCACCTCATTCAACCCTTGTGGGAGCGGCACCATACGAATGATCAGCTCCACATCAGCCCCCGATACACTTACCTCTTTGGTTTCATAACCTATATAAGAAACCGAAAGAATCGCATCTCGACCAGGTACATTCCACATAAAGTCACCAGACTCACTACTGGTTATACCGATATTCGTTTGTGAACCTTTCAGCCTAATAGTCGCACCTGGCAAACCTTTTCCCTTTTCATCAACGACCTTCCCCCGAACAGTAATCTGCTGTACTGAAACCGCTACTCCTTTGACCGCAACCTGTGACCCCTTTGGTAAAGATCGGATCACAAAGGTTGCATCGTCTAGACTGTAAGCCAAAGGTTTACCTATCAGTAATACTTCAATCACCTCACGCACCGGTGTTGAACGAAAATTCACTGTAATTTTTTCTCCTGGATTTAACGCTCCAGACGGCCAAAGTACATCGTAGCCGGTCTGCTCTTTGATCTGTTGAATGACTTCCCGCAACGTTGTATGCTGTTTACTGTAGGTCAGCGTCTGCCCAAAACTAGCTGCACTGACTTGCATAAATGCCACAATCCATAAAACAACTGTCAATTTCATGATGCATAGTATTTTTACAATACGGCCTTTGGAGCCGTACCAGAATTTCGTATTTTTTTTATACATTTGGTTAGCGATTAAATAAAAACTTGATTCATAAGCAGTTTTGTTTAATTCAACTCATTAGATCAGGGGCACGCCACATGCTCCTGATCCTGTTGAATGTCGCTATACTAATCAGCTGTCATTTTCTGTATCTTTCATCTTTTCATCTTTATTTAGGGTTAACGGATAGTTTGTGAACGGTTTCCTATCGCTCTACGATAATCTTTCGTTTTTCAATATGGAATCGGACCGCGTTGGTCAGCTCGAGCTTACGGAGTACTTGTGATACATGAGCATAGCGTGATACGGTTCCGTTAAATTTCATGTTCAAAGGTGCTTCTGGTTTATATTCAACTGTTACATTATACCATCGGGCTATCTTACGCATGATGCTCTCCAGGGGCTCGTCGTTAAACAGAAAATATCCTTTCGTCCAACTCATGGCATCTGTTGCAATCACCTCGTTGACTATAAATGCGCCCTCTGTCAAAGTAGCCTGTTCACCTGGACGCAGCACACGGTCGCTATTTCCTATCGTTCCTGATGCGTGAACACGCACCTGCCCCTCCAATAAAGTGGTACGGAACACAGGCTCATCAGCATATGCGGCTATATTAAAATGTGTACCCAATACTTCTACTTCTTGTCCAGGACTCTTGACCACAAAGGGATGCAATTTGTCTTTTGCTACCTCGAAATAGGCTTCTCCCGTCAGCTCCACAACACGTTTTCCTTCCTGCACCAGATTTGGACTATAAGTTAACTGAGTGGAGGCATTGAGATAAACTCGGGTACCATCAGGCAATCGCACCTGATACATTTCACCACGCGAAGTATTCAGACTATTCAATAATTTTTCTTTGCCAGAAGCGGGGTGCTGCTGAGCGGATAATTCGTAGATCAATTGTCCATCGGACGTTTTCCGAATCGTAAGACCGGCTTCATATGCAAGTGCTCCTTCTTCCTGCTCGGTCAAACGAATGCTCCGACCATCGGCTAAAGTCAGTGTAGCACCTGTTGTTCCAGGAGCAATATCCGTTACAATAGCGATGTCTGGTAGCCTAATATCTTGCTGCTGCACATAAAAATATAATCCAATAAAAAGCAAAAGTGAGGCTGCAATTGCAATAGCGATACGTAACCAAACTTTGTTCGGAGAAATCCGCATCTCAACTGGCGATTCAATAAAAACCTGAGCAAGCATACGCTCTGCTGCTCCAGGTCGAAAGCAATCATCAGCAACTTCATTAACACCAGTTACTTTGGCGCTGTCATCCATCAATTCCTGTAACCGCTGATCAAAGCCACCACTATGAACACAGTTATAAAACTCTTTGTACTCTAGTGAGCTGGCCTTTCGTTCGATATAACGCCAAAATAAATAATCAAATCTTGCTTGCATAATTTACTTTTCTCAAAATCCGGACAGATATCAAGAGGATTTCCAATCCAATTATCTGCCGCTTCATATATATAGAGCATATAAAGATGAAAAAGGGAGTAAGCAAAAAGAAAAAAAGTAAAACTACAGCTTATAAAATGTAAAACTGCTCTCGGAGGTTTTGGATGAAAAAAACGCAATTTTTAAATCCAACATCTAAAAATACGGTATATGTATATGCTCTAAAAATTTAAAGTATTAATGGAGTCGTCAGAATAATGATTAATCCGATATCAAACTTATTGGTTGCAATATCTTCTTGTATAAACTTAGTCGCAAGCTGGATGTGCTTTTTGACAGTGGTCGGAGACAGTCCAAGTTTTTGAGCAATTTCCTCATACTTGAGCCGATCATAACGGCTCATGATATAAACTTTACGCTGCTGCTCGGGCAGCTTTTCGACAGACTTTGCGATAATAGTACGAAACTCCTCTGCAGGATTGTCCAAAAGTGCCATTTCCTCCTCTTGCATCAGATATTGCTCCAATTCTGCCTGTAAAACTTTATGTGCCGCTATTTTCTTTAGTGCTTTAAACGTATCGTGACGACAGATCGTTAATAGATATGCTCCAAAACTGGTAATATTCTCTAACGTACTGCGCCGTAGCCAGATCTTGACAAAAGCATCCTGCACAATCTCTTCAGCTAAAATTTGGGAATCCGTTATTTTAAAAACATAAGCTCCCAACTGTTTATAATACCAGTAAAACAGTTTACTGAAAGCACGTTCATCACCATTTGCGGCAGCAAACATCAATGCAGATTCATTAGAATGTGGTCTAAAAGCCATAACATAGGTAGAAATAATCTTACTCAAATATAGAAAAACTATTCGCTATCCAAAAGTTTACCATTACTGCCTAAGTACCAACTAAAAAATGCATAGCTTATATAAACTATGCACGCAATATTCACAAATATTATACCGTCTAAATTAACCCCATAAAGCAGTTTGGGTAGACACCGATTAAAATCGTTAAGACGGTGGTCACGATAAAAAGTAAAACATAATTAATATTTATTGGAATATGCTTTCCTTCACCACCTCTAAAATACATCGCTACCACCACCTTTAAATAGTAGTAAACCGCAACTGCCGCATTCAAAACCGCTAAAATCAATAACAGAATATGATAATCAGCCATTACAGCGCTGAACATCATAAATTTTCCAATAAAGCCTGCTGTAAGTGGAATACCTGCTAACGATAGCATCGCTATAGTCAGGATAGCTGCTAAATAGGGGTTCTTTTTTGCTAACCCATTGAAGGACTCGAAATGATCTGAACCTATAGCGCGTTTCACTAAAATCAATCCGGCAAAAGCAGTTAGAGTAGCTAAAGAATAGGAAGCTCCGTACAGAAAAATAGCATTGGCAGAGTTTATTCCTACACCAATAATAGCAAACAGCATATACCCTGCATGTGAAATACTGGAATACACCAACATTCTTTTAAATGACGATTGCATTAATGCTGACAGATTACCTATAAATAACGTGATTATAGCGATTCCCAAAAAGATTGGTATCCAAAAATCCTGTAAAGGTAATAGGGAGAAAGTAAACAAACGAAGCAAGCCGGCAAAAGATGCAATCTTAACAACAGTACTCATAAAGCTCGTAATCAAGATCGGAGCTCCATCATAAACATCTGCAGTCCAGAAATGAAAAGGTGCGGCACCGACTTTGAAAATCAGACCGATAATCATCAATAATATACCGCCGTAAAAAAGTGGAGAGATCTCATTAGGATGACTGGTGACATAACCTTTAATCATGGCAAGATCAAAGGATCCTGAAGCGCCATATAACAAAGTGATACCGAAGAGCAAAAATCCGGTAGAAAACGCTCCCATAATGAAATACTTAATCGCTGCCTCATTGGAAGCAGGATCCTTTTTTCTTATCCCTACCAAGATATATAAGGCAACAGACATAATCTCTATCCCTAAAAACAATAGTGCCAAATTGTGGAAACTATTGACCAACACTGCTCCAGTTAAGGAGAATAATAATAAGGTATAATATTCTGCCACATGATCACTAGAAGACGTGAAATACCCTTTAGATAGTATAAAAACCAGGAGCGTAATCACGGTACAAAGTATGGAGAATGCTACCGCATAATGATCAAATAAGACCATGCCGTTATATAAAGGTATAGCTACTCCTTTCCAGTCATTGATCAATAGACCGATGACGACAAGGAGTCCAACTAAGGATACCGGTAATAATGATTTATTTGCTTTAAATAATCCTAAATAAAGTACCAATAATGCTAATATTGATAATGTAATAATCGCCCCCATAATCGAATCTATTATTCGTAAAGTTTAAGTCTAAAATTATCTTCCGAGGAAGGTCGTTAATACAGCCAATGACTCTGAAGAAATATGCAATAAGCTATTTGGAAAAATTCCTAAATAAATAATCAATGCTGAAATGATTATTAGTGTATATAATTCGACACCAGAAATATCTGCAAAAGACGCAGTCTTTTCAGATGTTGTTCCGAGCATTGTTTTTTGGTATAACCTTAACATATAGACAGCTCCCAAAATCAAAGTTAATCCTCCGAAAACTGCATACCAAATGCCATATTCATAAATGCCTTTTAATAGTAAAAATTCACCAATAAAACCATTGGTTAATGGTAAGCCAATTGCTCCCATTACGATAATCAAAAACACAATTGCCAATCGTGGAGCTTGCTTTGCAATACCGCCTAAATCTCTTAAATCCCTTGAACCGGTTCGATCTTGAATGATATCAAGTACGAAAAATAAACCAACAACAGATATCCCATGATTAACCATCTGCATCATAGCACCACTCATACCCGTTAAATTCCAGGTAAACACACCTGCACTAATTAATCCGACGTGAGCAATAGACGAATACGCGATCAGTCGCTTAGCATCCTGTTGCTGGATAGCAATGATGGAAGCATATACAACAGCAAAAACACATAAAACCATCACTAGTTGACCATAGCTGGCAACAGCTTCTGGCACAACGGGCAATAACCAACGCAATAAACCGTAAACACCCATTTTCAACATAATCCCCGCTAATAGCATCGTGCCTGCAGCAGGAGCATGAGTATACGTATTGGGTTGCCAAGTATGAAAAGGAAAAATGGGTATTTTAATAGCAAAAGCAATAAAGAATGCCCAAAATATCCAACGTTGTGTAGAAGCATCCAAATCGAGTGATACAAAAGAATGCCATTCAAAATCATGGGTAGCAACCTGTTGGTGTAGATATAATATGGCAATCAACATCAATAAACTACCAAAAAACGTATAGACAAAGAACTTTAAATTAACTCGAATTCGATCTCCATCACCCCACAATGCACATATAAAATAAATCGGAATTAAAGCAGCTTCCCATCCCACATAAAATGTAAAAGCATCCATAGCAGAGAACACTAACATCAAACCGCTTTGCATGAAAAACATCAATGCATAGAAATCACCTTTAAAAGGTTTTTTAAAAGTCGTGAGCACAATCAATGGCACTAAAACATTTGTTAAAACCAATAAAGGCAAACTAATACCGTCAATACCAATATGAAAATTTACTCCAAGAGCAGCAATCCATGGATAGGATTGTTCATAATTAAAGTCACCTGAAGCATTGAATTGACAAATAAAAGGAATAGTCAGACCCAACGTGATCAAAGACAAAATCAACGCCCCTTTTTTCGCTAATGCATGTTGACATACAAATAGTAAAAAGATTGCGCCAATGATAGGGGTTAAAATAAGTAAAAATAGGTTATCCATTGATTATCAAATAGCTATTACAATGTTAAAAACTCAATAAACCGTATATAAAGATGGCAATTGCCCCAACTACCATCAGTAAAAGATAGAAACCTACATTTCCACTTTGTAAAAGACGTACTCCCTTTCCTGTCATAAATGATGATCTACCAATTGCATTGACCAAACCATCGATGCCTGAAGCATCTACAACCTGTGCAAAAAATACAGATAACCAATTAATCGGTTTTACAATCAATTGATCATAGATTTCATCGACATAAAATTTATGATAAGAAAGTTTTGCAAGGCCAGTCCTTGCCACTTGATCATGCTGCGGAACAACCCCTTGCTTGACATATTTATTGTAAGCAACAAATGCCATTACTAAAACTCCAACAATAGATACGCCCATTAACATATATTCTGTACTATGCGCAATGGCATGCGTATGTTGTAGACGAGCACCATCTGCAAATACGGGGGATAAGAAATTAGCCAACCAAGCATTTCCCCCTAATACCTCTGGAAGATTTAAGACTCCACCAAAAATAGATAATACAGCCAACATGATTAGGGGGAAAGTCATCGATTTAGGAGACTCATGTAAGTGATGTTTTTGCTCTTCCGTACCCCTAAAAGTTCCGAAAAACGTGAGATAAATCAATCTGAACATATAAAAAGCAGTCATCAAAGCTCCGGCAAATCCCAAAATCCAAAAAACTGGGTTAGCAGCAAAAGCATGAGCTAAAATTTCGTCTTTAGAGAAGAAACCGGAAAAGGGAGGAATCCCCGAAATGGCAATAGTACCAATCAACATCGTGATATAGGTGACAGGCAACGCTTTTTTTAAACCGCCCATCTTACGCATATCTTGCTCATTGCTCATCCCGTGAATAACTGATCCTGCACCTAAAAATAATAAAGCTTTAAAGAATGCGTGGGTCAATACATGAAAGAAAGCTCCAGTAAATGCACCTACTCCTAAGCCTAAGAACATATAACCTAGCTGCGACACGGTCGAATAGGCCAATACTTTCTTGATATCATTTTGTGTTAGTGCAACTGCTGCTGCAAAAAGTGCAGTGCAGACACCTACTATTGCAATGACCTGAAGCGTAAGAGGAGAAAGAACAAACATAATATTAGAACGGGCGATCATATATATCCCAGCGGTCACCATGGTAGCAGCGTGTATTAGAGCTGATACAGGTGTCGGTCCAGCCATAGCGTCCGGTAGCCAGGTAAATAAAGGGATCTGAGCAGACTTACCCGTCGCTGCAACAAATAATAAAAGTGTAATCGTTAATAAGGTCATATCCCCTACAGGATAGTTTTTTGCAGATTGAAAAACCGTTGCAAATTCTAAAGAACCAAATGCATTAAATATAAAGAAAACAGCCAAGAGAAAACCCAAATCACCAATGCGATTCATAACAAAAGCCTTTTTGGCTGCTGCGCCATAATCACTATTTTTATACCAAAAGCCAATCAATAAATAGGAACATAGTCCTACCCCTTCCCAGCCAATAAACATGACCAAGTAATTCGAGCCCATCACGAGCAGCAGCATAAAAAAGATAAACAAATTCAGATAGGCAAAATATTTGGCAAAGCCAGCATCCTGATGCATATATCCAATCGAGTAGATATGTATTAAAAATCCTATACCCGTTACAACGAGTAACATAATTGCACTTAAAGGATCGACCAGAAAAGAAAGAGAAATATCTAAATTCCCAATCTTGATCCAATCAAAAATATGATGCAGTATAATTCCACTTTCACCATTTATACGGTCCTCATAAATAGATGCAAATAGGGTACAACTCAATAGAAAGGAAACAAATACGGTAGCACTACCGATAAAACCTACCAAACCTTTTGAAAGTACCTGTCGTCCTAACCCATTAATCAGAAATCCAATCAAGGGCAATAAAGGAATTAACCAAATTAAATCACGCATAGCTATTATCTTTCTTTTTTTAATGCTCTAAATTACCAACGAAGTTTATGTAAAGACTCAATGTCTACTGACTTCGTATTTCGATATACCATAATAATAATCGCTAAACCGACTGCAACCTCTGCTGCTGCCAGCGCCATGATAAAGAATACAAATACTTGGCCCGACGCATCACCATGTTGTACTGAAAATGCGGCTAATAAAAGATTAACGGCGTTCAACATCAATTCAATCGACATCATCATAATGATGACATTGCGACGAATAAGAACACCGATAACACCAATGACGAAAATTATACTGCAAAAAATCAAATAATGATTGATTGGAACACCTTGTAATTGTTGAATTGCTGCTTCCATTATACTTTCCTTGTTTCTTTTTTCGCCAATAAAACTGCCCCAATCATAGCCGTTAACAATAGAATCGAAGACAATTCAAACGGAAGCAGGAACTCTTTAAATAACACTTTTC
The DNA here is from genome assembly GCF_056711605.1 of Sphingobacterium sp. MAE. Lineage (NCBI taxonomy): Bacteria > Pseudomonadati > Bacteroidota > Sphingobacteriia > Sphingobacteriales > Sphingobacteriaceae > Sphingobacterium > Sphingobacterium sp. MAE. The sequence goes on from NZ_CM160044.1 coordinate 5,154,840, forward strand.
CCAAATTTTTCACTAAACCGATATCAGGATCTTTTACAATCAAAGGATTTGACAAGTCAAAAACTCGAAATGCACCAAAAAGAACAACTACCAAACAGCAACCTGCAATCACACCCATCATTTTTACTAGATTGGATTTCATAGGCTCTGTATCTTTATTGAGATTCAACAACATCAGTACAAATAAAAAGAGCACCATAATTGCACCCATATATACAATGAAATTCACCACAGCCAAAAACTGTGCATTTAATAAAATATAGTGAATGGTAAATGTAAAAAACGTAATTACGAGATACAGAACACTATGCACCGGGTTTTTCGTGAAGATGGTCATCAGCGCGAAAAAAATAGAAAGGAAAGCAACTAAATAAAAAACGGTCATAAGTCTTTGATTAACTATTCAACTTTGTAATATCAAATTTTGGTTCTACCAACTTATCTTTTCCATAAATGAAATCTTTACGTAAATAATCGGCGGTCACATGTGGTCCATCCAAATAAATGGCTTCTTTAGGACATGCTTCTTCGCAAAGACCACAGAAAATACAACGGAGCATATTGATTTCATATACTGCGGCATATTTCTCTTCTCGGTATAAATGCTTTTCGTCATTTTTTCGCTCAGCAGCAATCATCGTGATCGCCTCTGCGGGACATGACAAGGCGCATAATCCACAAGCTGTACAACGCTCACGCCCTTCTTCATCTCGTTTTAAAGAGTGTTGTCCCCTAAAATTTTTAGAAAAAGGTCGTTGTTGCTCGGGATATTTAATCGTAGGTATTTTTTTAAAAAAATGTCTTAACGTAATGGACAAACCTTTTACAATGGCTGGGAAATAAATCCTTTCCATAAAATTCATCGGTTTCTGTTCTAAAACTTTTTTCCTATTACTTAGTGGTTGCATAACGGTTCCTTTCTATGAAAAATATGTATCCTTAATCAATGTAATAATTCCTGTTAAAACGATATTTGCTATGGCTAAAGGGATTAACATCTTCCATCCCAGATTCATTAATTGGTCATAACGGAATCTTGGTAAAGTCCATCGCACCCACATAAAGAAAAAGATAAAAGCAAATATTTTAATAAAGAACGCCAATACGCCTAGAATCGTTATCCAATTCTCCGAAAGACCTAAGTCATTCATAAAAGGGAAATTATACCCTCCGAAATAAAGAGAAGCCATTAATGCCGAAGAAACAAACATATTGATATATTCAGAGAACATATAGAGTCCCAATTTCATCGAAGAGTATTCTGTATGATAACCTCCGACCAATTCGGTCTCACATTCTGGCAAATCAAATGGAACACGGTTACACTCCGCAAAAGCACAAACCATAAAAATGATAAAACCTAACGGTTGAGACCAAATATTCCAATTAACAAATCCCGATTGGTCTGCAACGATCTCTTTTAGGGATAGTGATCCTGTAATCATCAATAAAGCAATAATGGATAATCCCATTGCGATCTCATAACTGATACTCTGTGAAGCAGCTCGAATAGCCCCCATCAGAGAAAATTTATTGTTCGATGCCCAACCCCCTAACATAATACCATATACCCCCAATGCAATGACACCAAACATATAAAGAATACCGACATTCACATCCGCAACTTGTAGTGAAATTACACGATCACCGATCGTTAACGATTGGCCCCATGGAATAACAGCAGAACTGATGCATGCTGTAATGATAGCAATAGTGGGACCGATGATAAATAAAGCCTTATGTGCTCCGGCAGGAATGATTTCTTCTTTAAAAAAGAATTTCCCACCATCACAGAATGGTTGCAATAAGCCAAAAATTCCTGCTCGGTCTGGACCGTAACGATCCTGCATAAATCCAGCAATCTTACGCTCCGCCAATGTCGAGTACATCGCGATCACAAGTGTGACAACAAATACAATTGTGACAAGGGCAAATTTTTCGATGACAAATGACCACTCCATATTATTTCAATTTTTCAGTTCTAGCCAGTTGTTCTAAATTTTGTTCCTGTAGTACAGGATCATTTTCAATAACTGCTGGTGGATTAAAACGCGTGTAATGATTAGAAGCAATCACAGATTGATCGCTAATTGGCGTTGGTTCCTCTAATTTCCAATCGCGAGTTTCTTTTTTATCATAGCGACAGGTATTACAGATAAATTCTTCTACTTCACCAAATTCATCTTTCCTTGCGGTCACACGTATCACATCAGCCCCTTTATACCATAAAGTCACCTTACCTGAGCAAGTGGGACAATCACGATGCGCATCTACAGGTTTTGTAAACCAAACACGGTTCTTAAATCGGAAAGTTCGATCTGTCAAAGCACCTACCGGACATACATCAATGACATTTCCTGAAAAGTCATTTTCAACGACATTTTGGATATAAGTCGAAATCTCGGCATGGTCTCCACGTCCTATAATACCATGGACACGTTTATCTGTGATCTGATCCGCAACAAATACACAGCGATAGCATAAAATGCATCGATTCATATGCAATTGTATTTTCTCTCCAATGTCAATACGTTCAAATGTACGGCGATCAAACTCATAGCGTGTCTGCGCAGAACCATGCTCAAAACCCAAATCTTGCAATTTACACTCTCCAGCCTGATCACAAATAGGGCAGTCCAGTGGATGATTTATAAGTAACATTTCGACGATAGCTTTACGTGCCTCGACAACATCAGGTGAAGTGATATTTTCAACTTCCATACCATCCATAACCGTTGTTCGACATGAAGCAACCAGCTTGGGCATCGGACGAGGATCTTTTTCCGATCCTTTTGATACCTTAACCAGACAGGTACGGCATTTACCCCCAGTGCCCTCCAATTTGGAATAGTAACACATCGCTGGAGGAACAATATCTCCACCGATCTGACGTGCCGCGTTCAAAATCGTAGTGCCTGGTGTTACTTCTACAGGAATACCATCTATAATAACTTTCAATTTTACCTCTTCTGCCATCTTCGTATCTCGTTTATCAATCTAATTAAGAAACAATCGGTACTAAAGGATCTGCATAATGTGCTAATCCATAATTTCTTGTCAATGCATCCTCTGGATGATTGATGTGCCATTCAAACTCATCTCTAAAATGACGAATCGCTGCTGCAACTGGCCATGCTGCAGCATCCCCTAAAGGACATATGGTATTTCCTTCTATACGTCTTTGGATATCCCAAAGCAATTCAATATCTGACAAACTACCATGCCCCGTCTCAATTTTATGCAACACTTTTTCCATCCATCCTGTTCCTTCACGACAAGGAGAACACTGTCCACAACTTTCATGATGATAAAAACGACTAAAATTCCACGTATTACGGACAATGCATTGATCCTCATCGAAAGCAATGAAACCACCAGAGCCCATCGAAGTTCCCGTTTGGAAGCCTCCATCAGCTAAGGATTCATAAGTCATTAATCGATTTTGACCATTCGCCGTTTTTAAGATCAAATTTGCAGGTAAAATGGGAACAGAAGAACCTCCAGCCACAACTGCTTTCAATTTCTTCCCATTTGCCATACCTCCACAATATTCATCGGAATAGATAAATTCTTCGACAGACAAACCCAATTCTATTTCATATACACCTGGTTTCAGCAAATTACCGCTGGCAGATATTAATTTTGTACCCGTACTCCGTTCAATACCAATTTTGGCATATTCTTCACCTCCATCATTGATAATGGGGACAGTTGCCGCAATTGATTCAACATTGTTGACAACAGTTGGACAACCGTATAAGCCAGCTATTGCTGGAAATGGCGGCTTTATCCGCGGGTTACCTCTTTTACCTTCTAAAGATTCCAACAGAGCGGTCTCTTCTCCACATATATAAGCTCCAGCACCCGGTTGAACATAAATTTCTAAATCATAGCCCGATCCCAAGATATTTTTACCTAAAAAACCAGCAGATTTTGCTTCCTCTATCGCCCGTTCCAGAATACGGATTTGGGGCATCATCTCACCTCTAACATAGATATAAGAAGTTTTAGCTCCCAAAGCATAGCTGGAAACAATCATACCTTCCAATAGCGCATGCGGAATGTGGGTCATCAAAAACCGGTCTTTAAAAGTGCCAGGTTCAGATTCATCACCATTGCAGACTAAATAACGAGGCACACCTTCTGGTTTTGCCAAGAAGCTCCACTTCATTCCGGTAGGAAATCCTGCTCCGCCTCTTCCACGAAGACCTGATTTCTTAACTTCTTCAACAACATCATCAGGAGACATCGTCTTAAGTGCTTTTTCTACAGCACGATACCCCCCTTGTTGACGATATACTTCGAAAGTTTGGATTCCCGGAACATCAATATGTGTTAGCAAAAGTTTACGTGCCATTTTAATTCGTTTTTGAGCTTAAATCATCTATTAATTGATCGACACTAGCTTCTGTCAAGTTTTCATAAAACGTATATTCAGGGCCTATCTGCAAGACAGGTCCATATCCGCATGCGGCAAGACATTCAACTCCCCGCCAAGAAAATAAGCCATCAGCCGTCACTTCACCTTCTTTCACGCCCAATTTATTCTCCAGGTGCGTCATAATACGTTCGGCACCAACCAAACAACAGGGTCCGGTACGGCAGACTTCCAAAACATATTTTCCTTGTGGCTGTAATAAATACATCGTATAAAAAGTGGCCACCTCGTAGACCTCAATAGGTTCAATACCCAAATAGCCAGCAACTTTATTCATGGCATCAGGACTTAACCATCCAAATTCAGCCTGTACTAAATGTAAAATAGGAAGTAAAGCCGATTTTTGCCTTCCCTCTGGGAAACGCGCCACTACTTCAGCAAATTGATTTAGCAATGTTGAAGAAAATTCAACAATCTCATTATGTTTGACACTAAGCATCTAATTCTCCTGCAATAACGTTAAGACTACTCATATTAAGAATTGCGTCCGAAAGTAACATACCTGCACTCATAGGAGCAAACATTTGATAATTGATAAAAGAAGGCCGTCTGAAATGTAAACGATATGGCGTACGTCCACCATCGTGCACCAGATAAAATCCTAATTCTCCATTGGCACCCTCTACAGCATGATAAACTTCCGCCTTCGGAGTTTCCACCTCACCCATAACAATTTTGAAATGATAGATCAATGCCTCCATGTTGGTATATACCTGTTCTTTTGGAGGTAAATAGAACTCAGGAACATCAGCATGGAAAACTCCTTTAGGCTCATTTGCTATTTTAGATAGCGCCTGCTCGATAATCCGCATAGACTGCCACATTTCTTCGTTACGCACCATATAGCGATCATAGACATCACCTTTGGTGCCAACAGGGACTTCAAAATCAAACTCTTCATAGGAACAGTAAGGATTTTGAACCCGAATATCATAATCCACCCCTGTAGCGCGTAAAATAGGACCGGACCAACTATAATCCAAAGCCTCTTCCGCTGTCACAGAAGCTATACCGGAAGTACGCTCAATAAAAATACGATTGCGATCAAACAACTCCATAAATTCGGTCAAAACAGGAGGAAATCGTTTTAAAAACTCTTCAATTTTTGCAAATGCAATATCATTGAAATCTCGTTCGAAACCGCCAATTCTTCCAATATTAGTGGTCAATCGCGCACCACAAATCTCTTCAAAAATCTCATAAATAAACTCTCGCTCTTGCATGACATATAAAAAGCCTGAAAAAGCTCCTGTATCAACACCAAGAATCCCATTACAGATAATATGATCTGCTATACGCGCCAATTCCATCACAATAACACGCATATATTGTACACGTTTGGGAATTTCTATTTTTAATAACTTTTCAACAGTCATATGCCAGCCCATATTATTAATAGGAGCAGAACAATAATTCAATCTGTCTGTTAAAGGTGTTATTTGATAAAAAGGTCTGTGCTCAGCGATCTTCTCAAAAGCACGATGGATATAACCGATTGTTGACACACCACTTACGATCCGCTCTCCATCAATCTGAACAACATTTTGAAACACGCCATGTGTAGCAGGATGCGTCGGACCAATATTCAAAGTGATTAACTCATCCTGAGGATCGTTATCTTCATATACAGGTTTATTGGGGGATATCTTGGTAATAAAATCGCTCATAATTGGTCTGCTTTTTAACTTTAACGGCCGAAATAAAGATCTTTCTTATCGACACGATTTGGATCTTCTAATGGATATTCTTTTCGCATTGGAAAGACTTCCATATCATCTACATTTAAAATCCGTCTTAAATCTGGATGACCCAAAAATTGGATTCCATAAAAATCATATGTTTCGCGCTCCATCCAATTTGCACCTTTCCAAATGGTAGTTGCTGTTGGAATTGCTGGATCTATACCATCCACCTCCACTTTAACACGAATACGAATATTATTAATCAAACTATTGACATGATATACAATTTCAAAAGCCTTTTTTTGAAGTGGATAATGAACAGCAGTAATATCTGTCAGATGAATAAATTGTAATTCTTCATCATATTTTAGAAAAGTTAAAACATCAATAATGGCATCAACATTTACATGAACAGTCAAAAGATCATATTCATCACGGAGTGGTGAAACATCGGTACCAAATTGAGAAATTAACTTATCTAATAAATAGGTGTTATCAAATTTACTCATAAGTTTCTATTCCATATTTTTCTAACAAAGCTCTATATTCAGGAGTATTTCTTCTATTTAAAGACTCACTTTTCACAATATCCTGCAAACGTAGTACGCCATCTAAAATTGCCTCAGGTCTTGGTGGACAACCAGGCACATATACATCTACTGGAATGATTTCATCAATACCTTGCAAAACAGAATAAGTATCAAAAATACCTCCGCTAGATGCACAAGCACCCACAGCAATTACCCAACGTGGTTCCGCCATTTGTGTATAGACCTGCTTTAAAACGGGTGCCATTTTTTTTGCAATTGTACCCATTACCAATAGCATATCAGCTTGACGAGGAGAAAAGCTTGGTCTTTCTGCACCAAAGCGAGCAAGATCATAAGTTGACCCCATCGTGGCCATAAACTCAATTCCACAACAAGAAGTGGCAAAAGGCAATGGCCATAAAGAATTTGAACGCGCCAAGCCAATCGCTTTATCTAAACTCGTGGCAAAAAAACCAGCGCCCTCAACTCCCGGAGGTGCTTTGGCCAACTTAATATCGCTCATGGAAATATAATTTAAAGTGGTTTATAGTTGTGTGCCTTCGCACATATCAAAACTAACATTTTCTGAATAAAAATCAAGCGGTTAGCATAATTTAGAACTATTCTAATCCCAGTTCAATGCTTTCTTTTTGATGACATAGATGAATCCTAAAAGCAACATACCCATAAAGACAAACATCTGAATCAAACCTTCGAAACCAAAATCTCGAAAATTAACAGCCCAAGGATACATAAAGATAACTTCAACATCAAAAATGACAAACAAGATGGCCACTAAAAAATATTTGATGGAAAAGGGCTGTCTAGCATTGCCTATCACTTCTACACCAGATTCAAAAGAAGATAATTTGTTTTCAGTACGAACTTTGGGTCCAATTAAATGTGTAATAATAATGGTTCCAATACCAAATCCTGCTGCAACAATAAGTTGGAATAAAATTGGTAAATAATCAATTGGTGCATTTGCACTAACTTGTTCCATATCAAAATGTTTATATTGGTAAAACCTAAATTTAAGAAAAAAATAGGGTAAATCAAAAAAGGGTGAAACAAATGTTTCACCCTTTTTTCAAAATATTGATCAGCTTATTTTAAACCTTCTAAATAAGATTTAGCGCTTTCATTTTCAGGATCTAATTTTAAAACCTCTTGAAAACTAGCTTTTGCTTTTGCAATTTCATTTTTGTTATATTGATAGAAACCAATATAAGTATGCGCATCAATTAAATATGCTTTATTTTTCTCTTGTGTTCCTTTTTCATTAACCACTTGGATTAATTTTTCAAAAGGAGCTACGAAATCTCCTTTAGGTGCTTCTAAATTATCAGCTCCTAATGCTGAAAAAGCTTTGTAATACAATGCGGTAATTAGATACTTGTCTAATACTTCAGGCTTAGTCGCTTTTTCAATTATAGCTAATTGGGCTTGAGATTCTACAAAGGCAGCAATCGCTTCATCTCTTAAAGCTTGATTGATAACTTTTCCTTCCTCATCTTTACTTTCTTGATCTTTTTTGAAACCAATTAAATAGTTACCCTCACCAGCATAATAATTTGAATCATAGTAGTAGTCAGTATCAGGATACTTGGCGATGATTTCAAACAAAGATACTGCAGTTGCAGTTTCTTGATCTTGATATTTAGCAAAGGCCGTTTCTGCCACTTCAGCTAACAATTCTTTATCTGCATCGATTGCTTTCTGAATATGAACGATACCTGACTCCACCTTTTTGTTTGCGACATCAGATAAACCGGCATACATATGATCTAATGGAATGATACGTGTAGCATCCATCTTAGCAAACATTTTTTCTAAATATTCAGCAGATTTTGTGTATTCTTTATTTCTAAAAGCGTTATAAGCTAAGTAACGATAGATTTTTGGATCTACATCAGGATTTTTAGCTAACTCCTCTGAAACAGTTCCTAACTCATCATATTGTCTAGCATATACCAAGAAATCGGCGTAACGAATCTTTGCTTCCAAAGAGTTATCTCCATTGACTTCTAAGTATTTTTTATACTGCTCAACCCCTTTTTTATTCAATTCTACATATTTCTCATCAGATGTACCTGGAGCTTTTGACCACATATTGTAGGTCTCTGCTAACTCACGGTAAGTAGGTGCATATGTAGGATTTTCTTCTGTAATGGTCGTTAATTGAGCAATCGCCTCATCATAAGCCTGTGCACCACGAACGATAACAGCGAGACCAATTTTTGCACGAACTGATGCAGGATCTAATTCAGCAGCATCACTGTAGCTTGTATAAGCACTACTTGCTTCTTTCAATCCTCTATAAGCATCACCTAATGCCAATGGAATAGCAGCATCTTTAGTATTCTTTGCTTTGGCTTGTGTTAAGTAATCTAAAGCTTTTGCATAGTCTGGCTCTGGAGCTTTAATATAAGCACGTCCAATTTCCAACAATTCTTCGTAATCCTTTTTCTTTAAATTAGCACTTGCAGCAGAAAATTTAGACTCAGCAGATGCTTTGTCCTTTTTCAATAAATCAATATAACCCAAACCAACATTGTTAATCAATGATTTTGGATCAGCTGCTAAACCTTGATTAAACATAATCGCTGCTGAATCAGGCTTATCATTAACTAAATAAATCTGACCTAAATAGAAGTAATTATCCCCAACTTTAGCTTGTTTACTTACTAATTGTTGCAAAATTGTTTTTGCCTTACCGTAGTTTTCTGTTTCAATAGCCGCTCTAGCATCCTTTAAACTTTGTGCACTTGCTGTGCCAACAGAACCTGCTAATAACAGACTAAATAATAATTTACTGTTTGTCATAATCTATTGTTGTACTATTTTATATTCTAATTTAAACTATTTTCTTCTCTTATGATAATCTCTCTACCTGGCATTGTCACAGGAAGCAAACCTGCTTTTAATATAATGCGTTGTCCCCTGTCGCCCGTTAAGAAAGCACTAAACCCTAGACCCAAGCCCATATTCGGTTGATAATTCAAAACATAAATAGGTCTCGTAAAAGGGTACAATCCCAAAGACATATTGGATTGCGAGGGTTTATAAAACAAACCATCTTTCTTAGCGCCTAATGCATTTTCAACGCTCAATGTACGAATTTTATTCAATAAATCAGATTTTTTTTGAGCCATATCCAATATCCAATTGTAACCTACGATACCGATACTACCTTTATTTTCGCTAACATATTTAATAACATCTGCATTCTTTTCCAATGCGGAAATCGATGCCGGATCTATCTTATTTATAGATAAGTATTCCTTCAAAAATCTCAATGTACTGGAGTTAGCATTATCAAAAACCACCTTATACTTACCTTTAAGCTCACCACTTAACAATGATTTAACGTCAGAAAGTGTAATTGTAGTATCTGCATCAGCAATATTATTTATCAATACCACTGCATCACTTCCTATTTGATACTCTTTGGGTATAATTTTTCGATCTTTAAAATTTTTACCTTCCGCTTCAGTCAATTTACGGGTCAAAATAATAACACTAGATGAATCAGCAAGCAAGGCATTCACGGCTTTAATTTCGGGCTTAGCGAGTAACTGAATAGTTGCATCTGAGTAAGAACTTTGAAAAACATCAACTTGTTCCTTAAGAATCGGATATAATGTCTCATCAACAAGGACATTTACTTTACCTCTTAAAATATCCTGAGTCGGAGCTGTTGTTTCTTGTTTCTTGGAACGATTACAACTTCCCAAAATTAAAATCGCGACTAGCAATGTTAAAACTATTTTAAAGCTGTTTTTCATATGGCAATCAATTAATAAATAATGAAGATTTCAGATTCGTAATAAGGGCTTAATTAAAATTACTTTGCCATAGCCTTACAAAACGCAGAAAGGAATAAACAATAAGTACAATACCAAACAAAGTTTTATATGTTGGATTGATATCTAAAGGTAAATCCTTCCAAAAGATCACTAAGAGACCTAAACCAAAGTATAGGCCGAACATAAATAGTCCTAAAATAGACAGAAATCGCTTTATAGGCGATTTCTGTCTGTAATTTGTATTATTTGAATTAAAATTCGCCACTAATTACTGATTAATTGTGTTTAGGCGGATAGGTAATGTATAAGCTACACGTACTGGACGACCATTTTGAATACCTGCTCTCCATTTTTTAGCTTTTTTCAACAACCTAACTGCAGCTTCACCTGTACCATATTTAAGATCGCGTTTTACAGAAATATCTGTTAAACTACCATCCTTTTCAACGACAAAGGAAACCTCTACTACGCCATTAATTCCATTTTCTAAAGCTCCAGAAGGATACTCATATGTATCTCCTACCCATTTCATAAATGCTGCCATTCCTCCAGGAGGTTGAGGTTGCACCTCAACAGCATTAAAGATTTGGTCACCATTTGGATCACCATTTGGATCACCTTTGGACACACCTGCAGTAATAGCACCATCTTGCTTCTTAGTACCAAATTCACCTCTTGCTACTGAAGAACCTGCCGCACTACCTTTTAAAGTCATACGTGCTGGTGATTTTTTATCATCCTTGAACTCTTCCTGAGCAGCAACTTCCTCTTTTACCTGAGCAGCCGGAGCTACTTTTGGCTCTGGAAAACGTACCAAATCTTCTTTTGGTATATCCATTGCAACTTGTTGAGGCTTCTCTTCCTCAATTGGAAGTGGCTCTTCTTCTTCTGGCTCCGGTGGTTTAATTTCCTCCAAATCCTCTAAAGTCACTTCGGTAATAACTGGAGCGGCTTCAATAGGTTTATCAGGAAATAGACTTCCTCCGAATAATTTAAGAAGACTTAATAGTACTACGGCAACTACCACTGCCAACAAACCAACGTTGGTAGCTTTAGGAGCTAGTTTACGAAGCTCATAAGCTCCATACTCCTTATTTCTGCCTTGAAATACTACATCAAGCCATTCCTTTTTAAAAATATCTAATTTTGACCCAATCATATTTCTATAGTTTTCGTGATTTGTATAAAGACTAACTTAGTCATTATAGATATTATCACGTTTTAAAACATCTATTTCTTCAGGACTAATTTTCGCAATCATATAACGTTTAATATCTACGATCTTCATCTCATCAAGGATGTCAACAAGATCTTTTTGTGTAGACATATCACTAGGTCTGATAATCACGATTACATCTTTTCCGCCCGCAACACGAGGAACGTAAGCTTTTTTCTCAATTAAAACCTTGCGTATACCATCAGCGCCGAATCCTGCAACCGTAGGACCTTCTATAGGTGCTTTAACCTGTCCGTAATACCAAGAAACTTTGTTGTCAGATCCTAATAAAACAGTTACCGAACGATTATCTGCTGTTAATACTTCAGATTGCTCATCTTTAACTTTATTTTTATCAGGCATCGCAACATCCATTGCTTGTGGTTTATTTAAAGACGTAGTTAGCATGAAGAAAGTAATCAATAAGAACGCTAAATCAACCATGGCTGTCAAATCGACTTTACCACCGTTTTTCTTTGATCTTACTTTACCACCTTTTCCGCCCTTACCACTGTCTTGATTTAATTCTGCCATTTATGTCTTTTTATTAAATCAACACTATTTATCTTCAGCACGTAAACCAGTAATAAAACTGAATTTATTTTGCTTTTGATTACGTAATGTTTCGATTACCGCATTAATTGAAGGATACTTTTCTGCACCATCAGCTTTAATAGCAATTTTTAACGGTCCTGGATCAACAAAATCTTTGTTACTTTCCTTTTCCTTATTCAATTCTGCTGCAGCTAAACGTGCCGTTTGTACCCACTGGTATAATTCATTTGATAATGTTTCTGTACTATCAACTGGTATACCATTTTGAACCCCTTTTTCAAGACGCTTGCTTGGTTCCATTCCCAATACTTGCTTAATAGCTTTCATTGGAGCGCCAACATTTTCCATCAACGCAAATTGGTCGTAATCTTGTTGAGAAAACTGAACACCATATCTGGAAGACATTTTCTCTAAAGTTTTAACCCTAACATCACGATCTGTAGCGCCAAAGAATACTTTACCTTTATCTCCAATGGTAATGATACCAACATTAGAGTCTGGTAATTTATCTTTCGTCGTAGATGCTGGCGTATCTACCGGAAATGCTTCCGGTTGTTTTGCCGTTGATGTCATTACGAAGAATGAAAGAAGCAAGAATGATACGTCACACATCGCGGTCATATCAATGGAGGTACTGGCTCTTTTTACTTTTGCTTTACCCATTTTTAAACTTCTTTATAAATTAATTATTCAATCTCTTACTATATGATGCATTTGAAATTCATATTCCATAAAATAAAATTTCAAAAATCATATATTTTACTATTTGTGGTTCGCAGCGTACGTTTGTACGATAGAGAATCCAGCTTCGTCGATTGAATAAGTTAATTTATCAATTTTTGCAGTCAAGATATTGTACATTACAATCGCAATTGTAGAAGTACCGATACCTGTTGCTGTATTGATTAAGGCCTCAGAGATACCATTTGCTAATTTAGCAGAGTCAGGAGTACCACCAGTTGCTAACGCACTGAAGGCCTTGATCATACCTGTTACTGTACCTAATAAACCTGTTAATGTACCGATAGAAACTAATGTAGCGATTACGTTTAAGTTTTTCTCTAACATTGGCATTTCTAATGCTGTAGTTTCTTCGATTTCTTTTTGAATTGCAATTGTAGCTTTTTCTGTATCTACTGCAGTATCAGCTGAAACTGCTTTGTATTTTACTAAACCAGCTTTGATTACGTTTGCAACAGAACCTTTTTGTTTGTCACACTCAGCAATAGCTGAATCTAAATTGCCACCGTTAATTAATACTTGTACTTTTCTTACGAAATTACCAACATTCCCTGTTCCAGAAGCTTTTCCAATTACGATGAAACGCTCGATAGAGAATACCCATACCATAAAGAATAAACCTAATAAAACTGGTACTACAGCACCTGCGTGATAAACCATTCCTAAATAGTTACCTGGTAAAGGTTGGTTTTCTGGATTATTATCAATAAAGTTTGAAGGACTACCCATCACAAATTTCCATAAAAGGTAACCGAGAATGAAACAAATGATAATTGCAGCTTGTGCAAAGAAAGAACCTGAATTATTGCTCTCTTGTTTTGCAGCAGGACTTGTTTTAGGTGCGTTTGCCATTTTTCTAATTTTTTAGTTTTTTACTGTTGTTAAATATAATATGTTTTTTTTAATTATATGCTTTTCTAAGTATTCGTTTTAAAATTTGTCAAGCAAATATAGTCTTTTATGCCATATTTAAAATCTTAAAGCGAAATAAATTAGAAATATAAAAGAGACTTTAATTTCCCTTTACAATTTCTTAATATTCAGTTATCACCTCAGCGGTTCCGACTAGAATTTATGTGCTTCGCATCGTTTATCAGGAGAAAGCAATAAATTTTTTACAATGAAAATCATTTTTTTTTTGATATGCAAGAAAACAAACGATTTAATTTCAAATTCAAGTAACCGCTCACTCACCACCTTCTAACCTATCAACCCTCTTTAAACAATGCTAAAACGATTATTAATAATTAATTTACAGATGGTTACAAGGAATATAGCCGCTTAAGTGCATTCTTTTTAGATCTAAATAATACCATATTACCCACCTACCAATTTCACTTTGTATCCTTCTGAAAGTAACAACTCTGAAATTTTCTGTTTAAAATCTCCTTGAATCACGATTTGAGCATCTTTGGCACTACCACCAACTCCGCACTTCTGTTTTAAAAATTTCGCCAACATCTCCAGATCTTCTTGCTTACCTCTAAATCCACTAACCAAAGTCACGACCTTACCTTTTCGCATTTTACGATCCAATTGAACTTTAAGCTGTTGTTGCTGATTAGGAAGTGTTTCTAGATCTTCTAATAATTCAGAAAATTGATATTCAAAACTGTTGTCTGTTGAATATACAACGCCTTCATACTGTTGTTTCTTATTTTTACTCATAACTTTATTTAACAAATAACTTTTAAAGCCTTCGAAATAATACCGATATTCAGGCAATTACCCAAGTCAACTGGCTCACCATCAATATGTACGACAGATTTATCTGCCGTCTCGATCATAATATTTTTACCTGGTATTATTTCTACATAATCTGACTGGTCAGCCGATTTATTGAATAAGTGAAACAACATTTTTGGTAAAATATACATTGGAAATTGATGGACAATACACACATCTAATATCCCATCATTAACTGATGCCTGCGGTGCGATGTAGGCATTATTACCATATTGAGGTGAATTAGCAACAGAAATCATAAAAGCTTTACGCTCATATTCCTTACCATCAATGCTCAATCGATATTCACATGGCTTGTATTTACTTAGTACATTGATCGCTGATTTTAAATAGCCCAAAGGTCCTCGAATATTCTCATTAGCAAAATTTTCACTGACGGATGCATCAAAACCTAATCCAGCGATATTAAAGAATTTTCTATCGTTAATGGTACCACAATCCACTTCGACAAATTCAAATCTATTAATACGACGAATTGCAGCAGTTTCATTTAACGGTATACCCAAATATAATGCAAGACCATTGCCCGAACCCTCCGGCACAATACCCAACGGGATACCACTCTCCGCTAGCGCAGAACCCAATTCGTTAATGGTTCCATCTCCCCCTACTGCGATCACCGCATCATACTGTTCTTCAATAGCACGCAAACCGATTTCATACGCATGATTTGCATAAGAAGTCTCTTGAAATGTAGGATCAAACTTTTGTAAATCAAGCACATCTAACACCTGCTTCTTAAATGATGTCTTATGCTTACCTCCCGAAATCGGATTGATAACAAACAGTATCTGTTTACGTTCTCCCATAAATCAAATATACAGTTATTCGCTAATTTCTTAAAACAATGTCAAAATTCTTAATTAAGATCCATTTGATCCATCAATTTAAAACTATTATACAAGAAATCTTTAATCTTAACAGAAAGTATTGTAGTTTTGTGTCGACAATAAAAAAATGTGGATTGATTTGCGTAGTTTATTCTTAATGAGAATATAACAGGAGATTGCAACCACAGTAAAAAAGTGCTAAAACCATCATATAGCAAGGCTATTTAGTACTTTTCTATTGAAAACCTCTCCAACGCAAATCCTTATTATATAAATAAAAAAGGTAATATGGCTTACTTATTTACGTCCGAATCTGTTTCAGAAGGACATCCAGACAAAATTGCTGATCAAATTTCAGATGCGCTGATCGACAATTTTTTAGCTTGGGACGAAGATGCACGCGTTGCAATCGAAACTTTAGTAACAACTGGACAAGTTGTTCTTGCTGGGGAAGTGAAATCAAAAATATATTTAGACGTTCAAAAGATAACCCGTTCAGTAATCGAACGTATTGGTTATACGAAATCTGAATATATGTTTGAAGCAAATTCTTGTGGCGTACTATCAGCAATCCATGAACAGTCTGCCGATATTAATCAGGGTGTAGATCGTAAAGCAAAGCAAGATCAAGGAGCTGGTGACCAAGGAATTATGTTTGGATACGCTAGCAATGAAACAGACAACTATATGCCTCTCGCTTTGGATCTATCGCATCGATTACTGTATGAATTAGCCGTACTGCGTCGTGAAAATAAAGAAATCACCTATCTACGTCCAGATGCCAAGTCACAAGTAACCTTAGAATATACAGAAGATCACAAACCTGCTCGTATTGATACCATCGTAATCTCAACACAACACGATGACTTTTCGACAGAAGAAGAAATGCGTGACCAAATTACTGCTGACATTAAGAATATTTTAATACCAAGAGTCAAAGCTCAATTAAAACCGGAGTTGCAGAGTTTATTTAATGATGAAATCAAATTTCACATTAATCCAACAGGAAAATTTGTCATTGGTGGTCCCCATGGAGATACAGGTTTAACTGGTCGTAAAATTATTGTAGATACTTATGGAGGTAAAGGCGCACATGGGGGCGGAGCTTTCTCTGGTAAAGATCCTTCTAAAGTTGATCGCTCGGCAGCATATGCAACTCGTCATATTGCCAAAAATTTAGTTGCAGCAGGCATTGCAGATGAGATATTAGTTCAAATTTCATATGCTATTGGCGTAAAAGACCCTATGGGTATTTACGTAAATACCTATGGTACAGCCAAAGTGAATTTAAATGATAGTCAAATTGCATCAAAAATAACCGAGATCTTTGACATGACTCCTTACGGAATTGAAACTCGGTTAGGTTTAAGAAATCCGATATACTCTGAGACAGCTGCCTACGGTCACATGGGTAGAACTCCTAAAAAGGTTACCAAAGAATTTGAAAACTCAAATGGAGATAAAAAAGTAGTCGAAGTAGAGCTATTTACTTGGGAAAAATTAGATTATGTTGATCAAGTAAAGACGTCATTTGGTCTATAATTAAAAAATATATCATAAAAAAAGGAAGTCAAAATGACTTCCTTTTTTTATGATAGTTAAACCGATACCTTATTAAGTATATTATTCGGCAATGCTAGCTGCTGATGTTTGAACTTGACGATTTACCTTTTTCACTAATCCTTGCAATACATTACCAGGACCAACTTCTACAAAAGCCTCTGCACCATCATGGAGCATATTTTGAACAGTTTGCGTCCAACGCACAGCCCCTGTCAATTGTGCAATCAGGTTCTTCTTAATTGTTTCAGCATCTGTATAAGAGCTTGCATCTACATTTTGATAAATTGGACAAATAGGTGTTTTTATCTCAACAGCTTCAATAGCCGCCTGCAGCTCAACCTTAGCCGGCTCCATCAATGGCGAGTGAAAGGCACCACCAACGTTTAATTTCAATGCGCGCTTCGCACCAGCTTCTGTCAATAAAGCACAAGCCTTATCCACTCCAGAAATTGATCCAGAAATCACCAATTGACCCGGACAATTATAATTTGCGGCCACAACCACATCATCTACTTTTGAACAAATCTCTTCCACAAAAGCATCTTCAAGACCTAAAATCGCAGCCATAGTGGAAGGTTCAAGTTCACATGCCCGTTGCATCGCATTTGCGCGCTGAGAAACTAATTTCAAGCCATCTTCAAAAGACAGTGCACCTGCAGATACTAATGCAGAGAACTCTCCTAAAGAATGACCTGCCACCATATCGGGTTTAAATTGGTCTCCTAAAGCTTTAGCTAAAATGACAGAATGCAAAAAAATAGCGGGCTGAGTTACATTTGTTTGTTTTAATTGATCATCAGTTCCTGTAAACATGATATCTGTAATGCGAAACCCCAAGATATCATTTGCTTTTTCAAATAAAGCTTTCGTTTCATCATTTAAGTTATACAAGTCTTGACCCATTCCTACGAATTGAGCTCCTTGACCAGGAAATACATATGCTGTTTTCATATTTAAAATTATCTATTCTAATAAACAAACTTAGAGAAATTGTATTTTATATACAATGAAATTGAATTGAATATCAAATACAATAAAAACCACCCGGCCATTTAAAAATATTTAAACAAATGATTTACAAGCAATAACAAATCATCTTTTATCTTTAAATTCTTAAAAAAGCAACATCATAATACATGAAAAACTAATCTTCAGGTACAAAACTTAGCGATGTCATATTCGTAGGATCCAAAATATCTCTCGATATTTCCAGTAATTCTACAGCTGTGATTGTTTTTATCTTTTCAATGATAACATCCAATTCTATGATACGATTATAATCCATCACATTTTTTGCGGCCGCAATAATCATACTCATTCTATTTTCTTCAGATAGTGCGATTTGACCGATAAATTTACGTTTGGCTTTTTGGAGCTGTCCAGATGTCATCTCTCTGTCGCATAATTTATTGAGTTCTTTAAAAACTAATTTTTTAGCCTTTTCTATTTTCTCTTCATCCGTTCCAAGATATATACTAAATAGGCCTGAGTCAGAAAACATCGTATAGTTCGATTCAATAGTATAGGCGATACCATGTTTTTCACGAATAGAAAGATTCAATATCGAACTCATTCCCATTCCCCCTAACATATTATTAAGCAGTAATAAGCCTGTCTTACGATCATCACGGAAACTATAAGCATGAGCCCCCAACATATAATGTACC
Organism: Sphingobacterium sp. MAE; assembly: GCF_056711605.1. Taxonomy (NCBI): domain Bacteria; kingdom Pseudomonadati; phylum Bacteroidota; class Sphingobacteriia; order Sphingobacteriales; family Sphingobacteriaceae; genus Sphingobacterium; species Sphingobacterium sp. MAE. Next base: position 5,173,617 of record NZ_CM160044.1, read on the forward strand.
TGATTGATTGGTTTTGGAGACTCCACATGACTGACTAATACAGGAACCACGTCATTTCGTTCTCTTTGAATTTTATTTTCAGCAACGGGCGCAAATATTTTATTAGCCAATCGCTCCACCTGCTTTAGCGTATAATCTCCCGTAATCGAGATTACGATTTCGTTTGTGTCGTAATTGGATTGAATAAAATCATGAATATCATTTTTTGTAAGGGCTAACAATTGCTCTTCAAGTCCTAGTATATTGTGTCCCAAACCCGATTTCTCAAATAAAAGATCCTCAAAATCATCTACGATCGATTCTTCAGGACTATCCAAGTAAGAAGCCATTTCATCTACAATAACTGACTTCTCTTTCTCTAATTCCTCCTCTGGAAAAGTCGAATGAAAAAATATATCTTCAAACAAGTCCAATGCTCTATCCAAATAGGGTGTCAAAAAAGAAGCGTGCACACAGGTATATTCTTTAGTTGTATAGGCATTCAGATCTCCACCAACAGCTTCCAAGTGATTCAAAATTTGGTTCGTGCTTCTACGTTCAGTTCTTTTAAAAAGGAGGTGCTCAATAAAATGTGCAACACCAAATTTACCTTCTTTTTCATCTCTCGAGCCAGCATTGATCAACATGCAGGCATGTGTAATCGGTAAATTTTGTGGTTGAAAAACCACACGAATACCATTGGATAAGCGTATTATTTCGTATTCCATATATTAATTTGGAGATTCTATTTTAATTATTCTTAATGCTGTATCGCATTATATTTCTGGGGTGAAAATCAAACCCTTGACTTTCATACAGTTTTTGCGCAGGTAAATTATGAGACTCAACCTCTAATAATACCAGTTTACATCCTTGCTCTTGAACATAATCCTTGACAAACTCAACAGCTTTTCTCCCTACGCCTTTACCTCTAGCATCAGCATTGAGAAATAACTCGTCCAACAAAGCTACCCTTCCCTTAAATTCAAAGCTAAAGAAATAAACAACAATAATATAACCAAGCACTAAATCATTTTCTTTAATTAGCCAAGACTGACCCAAGTTTTGATCATCAAGAAAAGTTTTAAAATTTTCTCGACTTACAGCAGGATCCATATCATATCCATCAATGGCATAGAAATCTTTCATCATGGAAACAATGGTATCGATATTTTCAAATGTTAATTTTTCAAATGTGAGCATAGTGCATTTGTTTACAGGCAAAAATAACTAAATAAAAACAGCCCTATTCTATAACATTGGAAAAATGACGTGGATGGGATATAGCATAAAAAAAATGGTCCTGATATTGCTATCAGAACCATTTAATCCACTTATTTTTCGGTAGATAGGTGGTAAGATTACATGCGAGGCAGACGCATTCCACCAGGGCCTCCGCCATCTCCTGTTGGGGAACCCAACGCAAATTTTTGAAATTTATAGGTAAATAACAACATAAAATACCTTCCCAAACGATTGGTACGACTATCGATAACCATCGACTCACTTACAGTTCTAGAAATATTAGTCTGCTCATTTAACAGATCAAATGCTTGTAAACGTATCGTTCCACGTTGCCCTTTTAAAAACTTTTGTTCCACATAAGTATTGATAATAAACGGATTGGAATTAATCCCATCACCATAGCCCTGATTAAACTGTTTCGATAGATCGGCTCCAAAGATGGTGGTAGGCGTGATATTAACAGATCCGATTAAAGTAGGTGTCCAAGATGAAATATTTGTCGTTCTATTTGTTAAAGAGTTTTTAGTATGGTTATACTGATATCTAACGCCCGGATTGAGTTCAAAATTTTCGGAAGGATTATATCTGAACATTAAACCCTGATTAAACACAATATTGTTAGATATATTTTTCAATCCAATATTGTCCAAACTATCTGTTGAAGAATAGCCTATTCTTTTGTTGTAAGAAACACCCCCCATCAGCATGATATTGTAAGTCTTTTCTTTCAACGATTTGCCGTAATGATAAAAAGAACTGATGCCAAAAGGATGATCATCTGATTCGTTTAAATAACGTGTTTCTGAAATTAAAGTCGTATCAACCCCGCCAGTATTATTATTTTGTAAACGACCTAAATATGACTTATTAAGGCTCACAATTTTATTATTGGCCAAATTTGCATTTAAAAAAGCAAAGAAGTTATTTCCCTTCTGAAAATCATTTTTGCGAAACCTAATATTCAATTGATGATTAAATTCTGGACTTAGGTCTGCATTTCCCATCACAATGCTCGTGCGATTAGTACTCATATCAAAGGGTAATATTTGCGTAACAGATGGTTCTGTTGTTGAACCGCTATAATTTAAGGAAATATTTGATTGGCGTGAAAATTTGTATTCAAATCGTGCAATAGGCATCCAGTTTAAATTATTACGATGAATAGGTACCAATAGATCGGAACTCAATGCATTACCACGCAATTGGGAAGGTTGCGCAGCAGCACCAATGGAATAAGTTACCTTGTCACCATTATACAAGTAATTAGCTCCGACTTTATGCGTAGTGAAAGAATAATCATAATTATAATCAAAGTTTAACTTCGGATCATTAGCAATTGGATTTTCATCACGATCAAATCCCTGTTGCAGATTTGAATTATCGTATTTATTCTTATTGAAATCATATGTAAATTCTAATCTTCCTTTCTCAGATAAAGGTTCTGTATAATTCAACGAGCCACCAGCATTCCAACTTTTATTACTTGCTTCTTGAATTGTTTTCTCATAAATCGAATTTAAAGAAGCATTGGCATTATTTGGATCTTCTAACAAACGTTGTAATATGGCATTCTGATCTTTATCAGTTTTAGCATTATTATAATTCATATTCAAGAAGATATTTCGACCACGATCACTTAGCTTCCTATTATACAAGCCGCTAATACCATATCGAGGAGCAGTTGATTGTGTGAAAATATTTTGATCTTGTGAATTATTAAACTCTCCATTTCTAAAAGTAATAGAATTTGTCAACGAGCTTGCATCCCCCTCGTCAAATCCAAATTGAGGAGAGATCTTGATGTAATCCTTAGCTGAAGGTTTCCATTCTAGATTTGCTTCAAAACGATGACTCCCGCCAATCGTATTTGCATTTGATTTTATACTATCATCTTGAATTATTCCTCTCAAGGTATTTTCTTGGAATTGTTCAGACAAAGTGACATTATTACTATGACTATAACTATAGCTACCATATACAGTCAATTTATCAGAAAAGTCTTTTCTCGCATTCAGTCCAATTGATCCCAATTTTGTAAGACCATCAGATCCACCAAACATACCTCCTCCACGACGTCCTCCGCCACCTTGCTGACGACGAGCGCCACCACCAGTGGTGCTAAAATCAAATAATGGCGCGTTCGTGTTATTTAGATTACCTAAGACGGAAATCTGCTCTCCTTCCCTCATGCCCATCCACATACCGGTAGCTTGATAACGATCTTCCGTACCATATCCAGCACGTAAAGTGGCCATTTGACCTTTATTATATTTCGGATCAATTTGAATATTCAACACTTTCTCCGAATCACCATTTTTATTACCTGTTATATTCGCCATATCACCGTAATCATCGACAATTTGCATTTTTTCGATGATATTGGCAGGCAAGTTTTGAGTAGCCGTCTTCACATCTCCACCAAAAAAATCTTTCCCATTAATACGAACGCGCTTTACAGACTCACCTTGCGCAGTCACATTGCCATCTTTATCCACGTCGACTCCTTGCAATTTCTTTAAAGCATCTTCAGCAACAGAACCATCACGCAACTTTAAGTCTTTCATGGTATACTCTAAAGTATCCCCTTTGACAACAACAGTAGGGACACCATCAATAACAACCTCTTGCAACAACTCTGACGACTGTTGTAAAGTGAAACTTGGAATGATATATTTAGTTTCTCCCAAAGGAAAGGTAAACTCTTGTTCAAACCTTTGAAACCCCAAATTTGAAACCGATATTTTAAACTTATCTGCTTTTACATTATTAAAAATAAATATTCCAGCGATCGAAGAACTTGTAACTAGCGAATCCTGATCGGAAATCAACTTTACTGACGCTCCAGCGACAACACGGATCTTGTCATCTTTCAACATACCCTGCACAGTCTTCGTTTGCGCTTGAACTCCCCAGCTCAATAGCATACTCCAAAATAATAGGAAAGTAACCCTCATCATATTCTTCTTTTTTGTGATCATCATATATACTTTAACAGCAAAAGCCAATTATTTAAATCATAAAACACGTTTTTAAACTTCCTTTCATAAAAGATTTTTATTTCTTCTTTTCCACTTAACTTTTAAAACGAGCTTTTCTCTCGAAACAATCTATCTACAAATTGCTGCAAGGAAATATGCATTAAAATAATTATACAAATGACGAGAATAGTATTGTTAATAAATGTAAATCCCGAATTTTAACACAATAGTTACAATAAAGCCTCTGCGATACAGATCATAACAATTGCCATTAAATAATAGGGAGAGGCAGAATAGATCCTAATCAATGAGGGCAATATTTATGGGGTAAAACACACCCTTATTTTTCACATTACCCTCACAAAATCGAACTATAATAATTTTCAAGCAACAAAATCATAGGCCAAAATATAGGATACCGGACTAGGGCTATTTGATAATATATTGTATTTTTGTCTCTTAAAAAATACAAAAGATGCTATTATCGTACTTTCAAGATGAACTTATAGAAGCGGGTTGTGATGAAGCAGGGAGAGGCTGTCTAGCAGGACCCGTCTTTGCTGCCGCAGTGATTTTCCCCAAAGATTATCATCATGAGCTCTTAAATGATTCCAAGCAGCTGAGTGCAAAAAAAAGAATGCAATTGCGCAGTATTATTGAACAAGAAGCAATTGCATATGCAGTAGCAAGTGTATCTGCTGAAGAAATTGATCGGATCAATATTCACAATGCATCCTATGTCGCTATGCATCGCGCATTGGATCAATTAAAATTAAAAGCCGAGTATATCTTAGTTGACGGTAATAAGTTTATCCCTTATCAGCAAGTCCCACATAATTGTATTGTCAAAGGAGACGGCAAGTATTTATCTATTGCAGCGGCATCCATCCTAGCCAAAACCTATCGTGATGATTATATGGATTATATTGCAAAGGATTATCCAGAATATGATTGGTTAAATAATAAGGGCTATCCTACAGTCAAACACAGAAGCGCAGTACTACTAAGAGGAATAACACCGCATCATAGAAAAACCTTTAGAATAACTGATCCGCAGCTCAAGCTATTCTAAAGGTTTGACACAAAATATATCGAAAGCAATAACCTATTAGGTTGTTGCTTTTTTCGTTTTATCGTTTTTTACAGAATAATAAACTGCAGCAACTAAACCTAAGCCTAAGATTATTGACGCAATTAAAGTTAACATACCTCCAAGCTTATGAGATTCAGGATCAAATATAAATTCTACTTTATGATTTCCACCTGGTAATTGTAAAGCTCTCAAAATATAATCGGCACGGATGATTGGAACTTCTTTACCATCAACGAAAGCTTTCCAGCCTTTCTCATAATATACTTCGGAGAATACAGCAAATGCTTCAGTAGGAGTAGAATACTCATACACCATTTTATCAGGATGATACGATGTCAATTTGATCGATGCATTTACAGGCACACCCAGACGTTGACCATTGAATTTATCTTTAAACTCTTCGCTAACGAAAGCTTCTTTGGAAGGATTGAAGCTGCTGATTGCTTGCATTTCCTGAGCATTGTCCTTAACGAAAGTTACCTGATCGACAAACCATGCATTACCAGCAGCAGAGCTTCTGCGTTGAATACGCTGGCCCTTTTGCTCATCACCAGTAATGACGTAACGAACATTAAACATATCCAATACGTCTTCATTGACTGCTCCATTAAATTGATTTTCCAAAATCTCCTGAAAACGCATCAATTTTGCCGCATGATAACCTCCCAAAGATTTATGATAATAAGACGCACGCGCATCTGAAAATGGATTGGTAGTTAGATCAATCACCCTATAACTCAAATCTTTATCCATACGGATCAATTGATCTACTTCTCGTTCCTGAAATGCTTGGCTTGTAACCAAACGTTTCTCCATAAAAGATTTATCGTTTAAAAAACGCTTATCAACGCTCCATAGATCAAAAAGAAAAATAACAGCTAGTCCAATGATTAATACATTTGCGGAAAGCTTTTTCTTAATATAAAACCAAATCGCTAAAAAAGTAATCAGAACTATAGCAAAAGAACGGTATGCATCGGCACTTGCTACTGCAGAACGATCTTTGATCAAGCTATTTGCCCATTGATTAGCAGCATTTTGATCACCAACTTGCTGAGTCAAACTCTCGATCAATTGCGCATGATCTTTATTTTTAAAGCTTAAAAATAAATCAGGAACAAACGCGACAAGTAAACAAATCACGCCAACACCGATAAAAGTATATAATACTTTTTTATCCAATTTTTCAATTTTATCTGCCTTTGTGATCAGCTCATTCAATGTTAATACAGCCATTAGCGGAATCAAGATTGCTGCAATAACCAGAATCGATTCCACTGCCCTGAACTTATTGTACATCGGGAAGTAGTCAAAGAATAAGTCTGAAACTAAAGTAAAGTTCTTTCCAAAAGACAGCAATAAAATCAATACTGTTGTTGTCAAGATCCACCACTTTAATCTATTATTGACAATCACTAGACCCAAGATAAATAAAAACAATACCCCAGCACCAAAATACCATGGTCCAGATGTAAACGGTTTATCCCCCCAATAGACAGGCATTCGACTAGCAATCTCCGCAGCCTGAACGTTGGTCATTCCCTGTGCCCCAAAAGTAGACATCAAAAATTTAGCGACATTTGATTTTTCATCCAAGACGCCACTTGATCCGCCTCCATAGGCATTCGGAATTAAAAATGTCAATGTCTCTCCAACACCTTGGCTCCATTCGTAAGCATATTGTTTATCCAACCCCTTTTCTTTCGAAGCATCTACCTTAGTTATATTGGCATGACCACGCGTACTTAATTTACTATATTCATAGGTTGGAATTAAAATAGAAGCATTCACCATAACCGCAACAATCACTGCAGCCAATTGTAAACCTGAAGCTATAAAAAATTCTTTGACTTTTTTATCACGAATCGCATATACCAATGCAAAGATGACATACACCATCAATGCAATAAGCATATAATAGGTCATTTGTAAGTGGTTGACACGAATTTCAAGAGCCATAAATAAGGCTAATAACACAGGTCCCCATAATCGGCTTCCTCTAAAACACATGATCACAGCTCCAATAACGGGAGGAATAAAGGCGATAGCATAAGCTTTAGTGACGTGTCCCGCTTCGATATAAATAAAATTATAAGAAGTAAACGCAATAGCAATAGCACCCAATGCTGCCAGCCAAGGGCGAACACGTAAGACACTCAATAGAAAATAACCGCCCAATAAATAAAATAAAACGATATCAATGGGTTGTGGAAAAACGGTTTTAACAGCCGCTAGAATATAAGTTCCTATATTATTTTCACTTGCTGACCAAATCTGATAGGTCGGCATACCTCCAAACATCGAATTTGTCCACAAAGGTGCTTTGCCATCCTGTGCTTTATAGTCGAACATTTCTTTCTGTGCACCTTGAGCTTGCACGACATCACTTTGTGCCAAGGTCTGACCCTGCCACACTGGAGTAAAATAAAAGAATACAAGCGCTACAAAAATCGCTATAACGATCAGATGTGCTGAATTTTCTTTAAACCAATTTTTCATCTATATTATTAGGTTATTAAAACTTACGAAAACCAAAAATATACATTTGATTTTACAATTTATATTATTTTCCAAACCCACTACTTATTTAATCTATTCACCTTTTTGAATAAGCTTATTAATATTGGACAATTCGCCAAAAAGAACCAATATATCGCCTTCTTCCAGCAAAGTTTCTGAAGTTGCTATTCCAGATGCCTCTTTCACCTCCTTCTTTTTGATATGATCTTTGGTCTCCGTTATCTTTAGCGTTGTCATAACGATAACCTTAAATAGATTAGTAAGATTAGCTTCGCGAAGGGTCATACCAATATATCTTGCTGGAACCTTAGTTTCAATAATACTATATTTATCCGATACCTTAAACGAATCCACGATATCAATATTATCCAAACGCATAGCCAGTCTTTTCTGCAGCCTCTTCTTCTGGCATGATATACTCGCCGATTTCCATAGCCTCAAGTACCGTTTTCTGCAGATCAGATACAATTCGTCCAATAATCCGCTTTACTTTTAATTGCTTCATTAAAGCCACAGTCAATAAAGATGCACCTTCATCCTCACCTATTGCAACAATAACCGCATGACAATCTTTTAATGGTAAAGAAGAAACAGCTTCTCGGTCCGTTGTATCTAAACAAACAGTATGTGTCACTTTATCCTTCAATTGTTCCACTATAATTAGACTCTTATCCGCTCCAATCACTTCATGTCCCAATTCGGTCAAATGTACAGCAAGTGATCGGCCGAAATGCCCAAGTCCCAAAACAATATATTTCATATCAATCTGATTAATAGAGTATCTTTTCCTCAGGAAAAGTATAATTCCTCCGTGTTATATTCTTAATAAAAGCAACTAATAAAGTCAAAGTGCCCACCCGACCAACAAACATGGTCACCATCACAATAAATTTCCCTGCAACACTTAAAGATGGCGTAATTCCCAAACTAAGTCCGCAAGTCGTATACGCTGATACCGATTCAAACAATAATGCTTTAAAACTCTTATCCGGATCCGAAAACACCAAGAGCATAAAACTAATACCTATTGTAAATAAGGATAATAAAATAATGGCAAAGGCCTTATGAACCGATTCACTCGCTATACGCCTTTTAAAAAGCTCAATATGCTCCTTTCCTCTAGCTAAGGCTATGATATTCATAATGGATACAGCTATGGTCGTTACTTTCACACCTCCACCTGTAGAACCTGGTGAGGCTCCAACCCACATCAGCAGAATGATGAGTAAAACTGTCGGCATGGATATAAACGATAAATCAACACTATTATATCCCGCAGAACGAGAAGCATTCGCCATAAAAAATGAAGTCACCCATTCTCCAACCTGCCCATGTTCCAACGAAAGTGTTTTATTTTTTTCTAATAAAAAGAAGAATACCGTTGCAACGACAATAATAATAGCATTACACAGTAGAACTAACTTAGAATTGAAACTAAAATTCCAGGCCTTGTGCTTATAATTTCTCTTTGTAATAAGACGATGGTACCAATACACGGTAGAATCCTTAACATAAGAATATATATTCAATACAATTCCAAAGCCCAATCCTCCAAGTATAAATAAAACAGATAAAGCCAACTGGAAATTATAATTGTATTTATAGCCATCGTTCGTTATTCCGTTTGTTAATATGGAAAATCCAGCATTACAAAAAGAAGATATAGAATGAAAAATAGCAAAAAAAACTTGATTTCCTAGAGATGGAAAAAGAGTTGCGTCTAATGTGCTAAAAATTAATAATGCACCAAGAAGCTCAAATAATAAGGTTATAAAAATAATAGTTAATAGTGTTTTGACAACGGAACCCACTTTATTTTCACCAAGGATTTCCCCAAACATCAATTGATTCTTAAAAGAAAATCCACCAGAAAAAAAATAACCAAAAAATCCCGTGAACGTCATGATGCCCAATCCACCAATCTGTATTAAAACGAGGATAATAGTTTGTCCAAAAAAGAGAAAAGTTAGTCGAAATATCAGTTACCGATAATCCAGTAATACACACCGCACTTGTCGCCATAAATAAGGCATCTATAAAACTTAGAGGAGCTTGCAATGTTGTCCTAGGCAGCATCAATAAAACCGTACCTATTAAAATCAATGCGAAAAAACTGATCACAAATAAAATCGTAGGATTAAAATAGAAATTATCAAAAAATAAAGTACTCTTAGATAATTCTGTAATAAACACAAGATATATTCCTAAATAAATCCACTGATCTTTTCCAAATAAATCCACAGCGGGAATACTTGCAAATCGTGCAATGATAATCACGGTGAAATAAGTCAATATGACTAAACCCGAATAATGTTCTACTTCAATTTTCTTTAATGCAAAAATAGACGACGCTGTACGAAGCCCCGTCATGATAAATAAAGCGTAGAACATCACATGAATGATACGATCTAGGAGATCTGCTAATTCAGGATCTCGCACGTATCCTACATTAAAAATAACAGCAAAAGCACAGATCATGCTGACATACAACATAATCTGATCCACAACGCCGTTTTTATATTTAAAGACGAACTTTAAAAAACTCAATATTGACCCCATCTGTCACAAACATACTCATAACTTAGGAAAAAGAGCAGCGATCAAATTACAGTGATATTTCACGTGAAACTCATTTGCAATCAATTTGATTTTGTTCTATTTCTCTTTTTTATCTTCGCTGTCTTTATCTTTTTTGAAAAGCTTTGAGACAAAGCTCTTTGTTTTACCAACAACAGTATTTGCCTTTTCAAGAGTATGCTGTGCTCGATCAGCAGAACGCATTAATTTTGCTTCTCTTTGTTTACTCAATCCAACACACTGTTTGATACCATCCAATAGACTTTGCCACAAAGTCTTGAAAAAAGTATGCTCAGGGTGTCTATGCCAATTTACTTTTCCAATAATATATTCTCCCGAAAGGTTGGGATTACTTCCATTTACAAGAAGCTCATTAACCAATAAAGAAACCAGACCTTTCTTTTTATGTTTACCATCTTCTTTCTTTTCTAAAATAGCAACTTTCAGATCATCATAATCAAAGTTAAATTTTCCCCAATTTCTGTGATCAGTTGCTTCCATATCAAACGCTATTTTTTTGATATTACCAGAAGTAATTTCGACATTCAGTAGCGGGCGTAAAATTTGGTTAAATGCAGGAGCTTTCATCGCTCCAACAGTGCCTTTATAAGTATGAAAACCTGTTTTAGATGTCATATCAAATCCAAATAAAACATGCAACCTCCCGCTATTCATCACTTTTGTAATCACATCGACGCGCATCCATTTATTTTTGATCAAACTGGCTACATCATTTGTCATATTACTAATCGTTGCATAGCTGTTATCAAATGTGATCTTCCCGACTTGATTATATTTTTCACTCAGCTCTGAATAACTTATATCAGCATTCTGAACTAATACTGTATCTATTGCCATATGCGTCTTCATATGTAATAAAGCCTGATGAGGAGATCTTCCAATTTTATTCAACGGAGTGGATTTATAATGCTTATCCGAGTAAATATCCAATCGACCATTTTTTAATTGTGCCTTTGCCGCATATATTTTCTTATTGCGGATCAAATCGTTAAAATCGAAAGATTCGAAACGCACTGTGTCAAACTTCATCACAATATAACTCCCCCCCTTTCCTTTTGCTTTATAAAAGTCAGCTTTATTCAAAAGTGGTTGATAGGCGACCTTTGTCAATAAGATATTGCGTTCTTTTGTATTGATCTTTAACTTATCAAAGTTTATTTTATAAAAGCCATCCGATGTTTTATAAGTAAAACCAGGAACTTCTATATCAACCATTTTCGTGTGGTAAAATCGACTCACATCTAATATTGATGTAGAGTCTACCAATACATCTTGGATCTTTATATTGACTTTTTTTAATTCAAAATCTTGATAGATATTTTTTTGGAGTTGAGAATATTTAAAATTAACCCCATTCAATGCTATTCCAGATATTTGAATTCTTTTTAAGGTATTTTTAATTTTATCATATAACGGTTTTTTGACTTCGGTAGATGCAGTATCATTGTATGAGTGATATTCATTGATCATATGGATAATTGGCGTATCCAATACAACATTTTTGAGATAAAGCTCCTTATTCATGAGCATATCTTTAATCGAGAAATTTCGAAATTTTAATTTACTCACTTCGATTTGAAAGCGATTATCCGGCGCTTTTTTAACACTCTCTAATTGTCTATACACATTACTATCTGCCCTAAGCACAAGATTACTAACCGTAACATTTCCTAAAGCCAGATTAATATCTAAATCATCATAATCAACAGTATACAAGCTATCTGTTGAAGCGACCACAAGTTCTTTAAATTTTTGGTCCAATAGAGGCTTCCAGTGTACACTAAAATACCAAACGACACCGCCAAGCATTATTAACAGCGTCACAACGATGCCGATAACCCATTTCCAAACTGTCTTCATTAAAATGCTCTCCTTATCTTAGTGTAAATTATTTGGTTATTTTAAACTTAAACAAAACAACTTATTGATACTTTTGTTTGATTTTCAATAAAATCATATTCATAACGATTCATTCATGAAGAAAAAATCCATGGCATTTTCCAAAATAAAAATATTCTTATGCGCTGCATTTAGCATAATATTACTCATTTCCTGTCAAAAAAAAGAGCATTCTGTAGGATTTTATTACTGGAAAACAATTTATAAACCTGACACCATATCTCAAAAAATAGTCCAAGAGTTGAAATCCGATGCCCTGTTCGTACGTGTTATGGATATTGATTTTACAGATAATGGAATTGAACCCACACCCATATCACCTATTTCTTTTGAACAAACTGTGGATCAAAATCAGGAGCTTATTCCAGTAGTATTTATTAACCAAAGAATATTTACAGAGCTCGATAGTCTAGAGATAAGAGGACTTGCCCATAAAATGATACCTTTTATAGCTGCAAAAGTAAAGCAAGGAGGAAAAGACGCGTTCAAGGAACTCCAAATAGACTGTGATTGGACAAAAAGTTCAAGAGATAAATTTTTTTATTTACTCGAATTCTTACAAACAATTCCAGAACTAAATGAAGTGACAGTAACATCAACTTTGCGACTCCACCAAGTGAAAAATATTCAAACAAATGGTGTCCCTCCTGTTAAAAAAGCAACACTTATGTGCTATAATATGGGCAACTTGAGACAATTTGGTGATCATAACTCCATTTTAAATCAGCAGGATTTAACAACCTATTTAAGTGGTACATTAAAAAACTATCCGTTACAATTAGACATCGCTTTACCACTTTTTGATTGGTATGTCGCGTTCCGTGATCAACAGTACATCGGAATATCCAAGTATATTGACCAATCAGATTTTCAGGATAATGGCCTTTTTACAAGAAATCCAAAAACTGAATTATATATTCTAAACCAAGATCTACAAAAAGCCAATCTTAAAAAAGGAGATGTGATCCGTCATGAATTTGTTACTAAAGAGCAATTGATAGCGACAGCAAAATTTTTAAAGAAAGAACTTCAAGGAAAAGAGAACAGAATTATATTTTATCATTTAGCACCAGAAGTAATATCCAATTATAGTTATGCAGATTTACAAGAAGTCATTGCTGCTTTTTAGCACAACACTTTCCCTATATTTTAGTGAGATTGCGATTAATATCGCTTGCGGTCCTGAGATGGATCCATACGACAATCAACAAACCTATTTTCTCCCCAATTTGGAGGACAATAGCTATTCAGCCTTTCAGTTTATCCCTTATCAATTTCTCTATACCGAACAAGAACCTGTTTCTGAAGCGATGGTCAACGTGGCAGACTGGATTGATCACCTTGGCAGCCAAGTCAAAACTGAGGATGTGTACGCTCTTATGTATCAATACAACGCAGAAACAATACAGATTTTTAAAAAAAATGATTCCTTAAAAAATCTACCTGATTCGCTACAAAATAACACCTTTGTTCAGAGCTTACTACTTCCAAAAAATAAGTCGGAACGGGATTATTTCATCTTTACAAAAGATCAAGAACCTATTACTAATATAGCTCAGGATCCATGGAGTCCAGATGAACGTAATTTTGATAAAATAAATCAATTTGCAGTAGAAGCTGAAAGTAAAATTTCTAACGACAAAGACAATCACTTCATCGCACTGCGCTATGCATATCAGGCTGCAAGGTTATTTCTTTTTGCAAAAGAATATGAAAAAAGTATGATGGTTTATGAGAAATACATAGCACGCTCAAAGTCAAAATCTCCTATCCTAGGATGGGCTCTATCCAATTATGCCGGCGCTACCAGAAAAAATGGCGATCCAGTAAAAGCAGCTTTCTTATTTTCTAAAGTTTTTACACAATCACCCGAAAGAAGAATATTAGCTTATAACAACTTCCATTATATTCAGACTACAGACTCCGAAATATTAGCACATGCAAAAACTAAAGCCGACAAGTTCAATATCAATGCAATTATTGGTTTTAATAACAGCAATATCAACTTAACATATCTTAAAAACTGTTATCAACTAGACCCAGCAAATACGATTAATGCTGTACTCCTAACGCGCGAAGTCAATAAAATTGAAAACTATTTCATCAAACCCAATACACTAGGTCGCAGTAGCACAAATGGGTATAATGATGGACAAAAACAAGATATTCAAAAACACCTCCAAGATGTTAGAGCACTTGCTATCTCACTCTATAAAGATAAAAAATATGTTCAACCACAATTAGGATTAATCACAGCAGCTTATTTAAGCTGGCTTAATGCAGAAAATGATTTAGCAAAGAACTACATCAAAAAGGTAGATATTAAATCTCTGAATGAAAATCTTAAAGATCAATTACGAATAACAGATATGTTAACCCAATTGAAAGACTGGGAAGCGAATAAAACATTAAATGAAAATCAGTTGATCTCAACCTTAAAGTGGCTACAAGAAAAGGCACGTAAAGAAAATAAATCTGAAAATTCAAGTTATTGGAATGCATTTGAAAATAGCTCTTACAGCCTCATTGCTAAAAATATCATACAAAATATCGTTGTCAATCAATATCTGATTAAAGGAGATACTGCTCTAGCAAGCCTGGCTGCAGTAAAAGGTGATACTTTTTATCACTATGGTCATGTGAATGATACACTTGAAAATAATATGCAATATAGCACTATCCAGTTTTGGCAAGACAATTTAACTCCACAAATATTGCTAAGAATTCAGGAATATATTTTAACGCCTGATAAACCATCAAAAATGGTTCAATTTTTACTAGAAGATATCAAAAAAATAAATAAGAATTATTTAACCGAATTGATCGGTACCGCCTATTTGAGAGAATTAGATTTTAAGAATGCTGTAAAAACATTAAAAAGACTACCTGGTACATATAAATCCAAAGAATATAGCAATTGGTATACAGACCAGACAATAGCTCCAGATCCATTTATTACGACGATCAATGACTATCCAAAAAGAATTGGAACTTCTGGTATGACTAAACTCGAGTACGCAGCACGTATGTTAAAGTACCAGTCTTTAATAAATGAAGAAAAAAATAATAGTAAAAAAGCAGATTATTATTTTCATTTAGCAAATGGCATTTACCAAACAAGTACTTACGGCAATGCATGGTCTCTCGTATCTTACCAATGGTCATCGTATGACAATAATGCCAGACCAAGTCAATATTGGGAACGAAACTACACACAAACTAAAACTGCCAAAGAATGGTACTTAAAAGCCCGAGAGTTGGGTTCAACTCCCGAATTCAAAGCGAAGTGTACATTTATGTTAGCAAAATGTGAGCAAAAAGAATTTGAATTAAAAGATGATATGCGATGGACCTATTACGAAAGTAGTCATGACAATCCATTTTATCAATTTGCAATCCAAAACAAATACTTTCATCAACTAAAAAATCAATATCAAAAGACTGTTTTTTATCAAACAGCAGTCCGAGAATGTACTTATTTACAAGATTTTATTTCAAAAAATTAATATTACATCCGATTATTCTCGTTATGATAGATACTGAGATAGCTATCATAACGGGATGATTCGATCTCACCAGCTTCAACCGCCTCCATAACCACACATCCCGGTTCGTTGACATGTCTACAATTGTCAAATCGGCATTGATTCATCAGATCACGCATTTCAGGAAAAAAGTGAGATAACTCTTGCTTTTCAATGTCTACAATACCCAATTCGCGAATACCTGGCGTATCAATAAGTTTTCCACCAAATGGGAGATCATACATTTCAGCAAATGTTGTCGTATGCTTCCCTTTATCAGACCAATCCGAAATGTCTCCTGTCTTAACAGCATATTCAGGCACAATCGCATTAATTAAAGTTGATTTACCTACACCAGAATGTCCTGAAATTAGTGTCGTCTTATCTTTCAGAAGGTCTTTTAACTGATCTATATTCATCCCATTCAGTGCCGACACTTCATAACATGGATAGCCAATATGTTCATAGATACTTTTATAATCTTGTAAAATAGCTAATCCGTCTTCACTAAATAAATCCAATTTATTAAAAATCAAAACTGCAGGAATGCTATATGCTTCTGTGGTAACCAAAAAACGATCGATAAAACCAAGTGATGTAGGCGGAGATGCTAATGTTACAACCAAAAAAGCTTGATCTAAATTAGCACCAATGATCTGTGTTTGCTTTGATAAGTTGACAGATTTACGAATGATATAATTACGTCTAGGTTCTAATTCATTAATGACAGCACTTTCAAGATCAGGCTCCACTTCAAAATGCACCCAATCACCAACAGCGACAGGATTGGTGCTTTTAATCCCTTTTGTACGAAATTTTCCTTTTATACGACAGTCATAACGTTGCTCATCTTCACCCAATACCTGATACCAACTACCCGTAGATTTTGTTACTAGTCCTCTCATAAAAGTTTCTTTTGTGCATATATCATCCAACAAAAATCGGAAAAATTTATTAAACTTAAGGTTTATCGTTTTTATTACCTTTGTAAGAGACACCTTAAAATTAGAATTCGTGAAAAAACTATTTCTTCTAGATGGAATGGCCCTTATTTATAGAGCCTATTTTGCATTAAGCAAAACACCTCGTATTACCTCAAATGGCTTAAATACAGGTGCAATAATGGGATTTACAAACACATTATTGGAAATATTAAAAAATCAAAAACCATCACATTTAGCCGTAGTTTTTGATACCGAAGCACCAACAGCTAGGCATATTGAGTTTGAAGCATATAAGGCCCATCGTGAGAAAATGCCTGAAGATCTTTCGGCATCCATACCCTATATTTTCAAATTGATCACAGGTTTCAATATTCCCATCATTACGAAAGATGGTTACGAAGCAGATGATATCATCGGAACCCTAGCGAAAAAAGCCGAAAAAAATGGCTTTACTGTATATTGCATGACTCCAGATAAAGATTTTGGTCAACTCGTTTCAGAAAATATTTTTATATACAAGCCAGCTCGTATGGGGAATGGAGCGGAAATACAAGGTGTAAAAGAAATTCTTGAAAAATGGGAAGTATCGGATGTCAACCAAGTCATTGATATTTTAGGACTCTGGGGAGATGCTGTTGATAATATACCAGGAATACCTGGAATTGGTGAAAAAACAGCCAAAAAATTGATTCAGGAATTTGGTTCAATAGAGAATATTATTGCCAATGCAGACAAATTAAAAGGCAAACAACGTGAAAACGTCGAAAATTATGCTGAGCAGGGCTTAATTTCAAAAAAATTGGCCACGATATTATTGGATGTTCCAGTAGAACTCGAAGAAGAAAAATTATTAATAGAAGAACCCAATAAAGATATACTTGAGCCCCTATTCATCGAATTGGAATTTAGAACACTTGGGAAACGGGTATTTGGAGAGATGGCCAATAGTACAGAAAGTTCAAAGACTACAACTGGACAAATGGACTTATTTTCCTTACCACAAGATGTTCAAATGATCGAAGAAGAGAACTACGCAGGCCCTGTGAACAACCTGGAAAATACGCCACACGAATATATTTTAGTCAACACAAAAGAGAAACAAGAAGCGCTAGCAGCACAATTATCGACACGAACAAGCTTTTGCTTTGATACAGAATCTACAGGCTTAGATGCCAACCTTGCTGATATTGTAGGGTTATCATTCTCTTTTGAAAAGGGAAAAGCCTATTATATACCCACACCAGCAGATAGACAACAGGCACAAGAAGTGATCAATATTTTCAAACCCATATTGGAAAATGATCAAATTGAAAAAATTGGTCAAAATATAAAATACGATATTTTATTATTAGCTCGATACCAAGTTGCTGTCAAAGGTCCTATTTTTGATACCATGCTTGCCCATTATTTAATCGATCCAGATACAAGGCATGGCATGGATGTATTGGCAGAGAACTACCTAAACTACAAACCACTATCCATCACAGAGTTGATAGGAAGCAAAGGTAAAAAACAAGGAAACATGAGAGATGTTGAACTTGATTTAATTAAAGAATATGCTTCCGAAGATGCTGATATTACCCTACAACTTAAAGAAATCTTTAAACCACTCTTAGAGGAAACAAATACACTAAGCCTTGCCAATGAGGTCGAGTTCCCATTGGTGTACGTTTTAGCAGAAATAGAAAGAAATGGTGTCCGCATCGATATTGACGCTTTGCAACAATTCTCAAAAAATCTGGAAACAGACATTCGATTATTAGAACAGACCATTTACGAAAAAGCAGGAGTAAATTTTAATATTGCGTCACCTAAACAGTTGGGTGAAGTTCTTTTTGATAAATTAAAATTAGATCCTAAGGCAAAAAAGACAAAAACGGGGCAATACAAAACAGGAGAAGATGTTTTATTAGCATTAGCTTATAAATCAGATATTGTCCAAGATATATTGAGTTTTAGACAGCTACAGAAATTAAAATCGACTTACGTAGATGCGCTTCCAGAATTGATCAATCCCGATACAGGACTCATCCACACTTCATACAATCAAGCTGTAGCAGCTACTGGTCGTTTAAGTTCAACAAATCCCAATTTACAAAATATACCGATTCGAACAGAGCGCGGTCGCGAAGTAAGAAAAGCATTCATCCCTCGTCATGAAAACAATGTCATATTATCTGCCGATTATTCTCAGATCGAGTTACGCCTTATTGCCGAATTGAGTAAAGATCCCAATATGATGGAAGCATTTACTTCTGGGCATGACATTCACCGTGCGACAGCTGCCCGAGTTTATGGACTCGAGCTAGAAGAAGTAACATCAGATCAGCGTAGAAATGCAAAAGCAGTAAATTTTGGTATAATCTACGGACAGTCGGCATTTGGTCTATCGCAGAGTCTTGCTATTCCACGCAAAGAAGCCGCAGAAATTATTGATCAATATTTTATTCAATATGCAGGGATCAAAAAATACATGAGTGAAGTTTTAGAGTTTGCAAAAGAAAACGGTTATGTCGAAACAATCCTCAAAAGAAGACGTTATCTAAGAGATATCAATTCAGCAAATATGACCGTTAGGGGGTTTGCAGAGCGAAATGCCATTAATGCTCCTATTCAAGGTTCGGCGGCAGATTTGATCAAAATTGCCATGCTCGGTATTCAAAAAGAAATTGAAGAGCAAGGACTATTAGGTAAAATGATTATGCAGGTGCATGATGAGCTTGTTTTTGATGTCCCTGAAAATGAAGTATCCATTTTTAAAGAGATCATCCAAACAAAAATGACTGGCGCCATAAAAACAGAGATCCCACTAGTCGTAGAAATAGGACAAGGTAAAAATTGGTTAGAAGCACATTAAATAACTATATCAAGGATAATTATGAGAAAACTTCTGTTTATCTTAATAGCTTACTTTCAAATCGTTAACATGGTTATAGGACAAGAAAAAGCAACTTACTATGAAAAAGTCGAGAATAATACTTTTCGTTTTTTCTTTGATAAGAACTATTTTCTTTCCGACAAATTTTGTGAATTCAAGTCCATTGAACGTGTTGTCCCTTTAAATCCGAAAACACAAAAATTTGATGGTATTTTTAAAGACTTCAACAATTATGGTCGTTTAATTCTAGAAGGAGTTTATACAAATGGAATAAAAGATGGGCCTTTCAAAGCCTATCACCCTAATGGCACATTAAAATGGGAAGCTAATTTTATAGCAGATGTGCCAAAAGGAGAAGTCAAACA
Source organism: Sphingobacterium sp. MAE (assembly GCF_056711605.1). Taxonomy (NCBI): domain Bacteria; kingdom Pseudomonadati; phylum Bacteroidota; class Sphingobacteriia; order Sphingobacteriales; family Sphingobacteriaceae; genus Sphingobacterium; species Sphingobacterium sp. MAE. The sequence goes on from NZ_CM160044.1 coordinate 5,193,640, forward strand.
TCGTTACCCAAGTAACCAGTTGGCAATGACACTATTGTACACCGATAGCATCATCTATATAAAAGACTTTTGGTTACCTAATGGCACGCAGAAAATAAAAGATGGCGAAGGAACCTACTCATTTTCAATTCCGTTTGAAGGTTACAACCAGTATGGATTTGATTTTTATGTAGCAAAAGGAAAAATACGCAATGGCAAACAGGATGGCAATTGGCAAATACTAGGTTATAATAAAGGAGACAAAGAAACACTAATCGCAACAGAAAAATATCAGGATGGAAACTTACTCATAGGAAACGATTACTATTTTGACAATTCATACCGCAAAACAAAATTTGGGATAATTCCGTATGATACATTTTTTAGAGCTGAGTCATTGACCTTTAAAGCCTGTAACTTTGATGATTTTTCTAATTTCAACATGTTTACAAGTTTAGAATTAACGAGTGCATTAAACCAGATGGATTCAGAAGGATTTATAGAAGATACGTTTGAGTATAAAATCAAGCTAGATAAATCTGGAACACCATCAAAAATAAATTTTATTAAGTTAACCTCATCAGACGCGATCAATAATGTGCTTAAACCATTATTAAGTAATATTAGCTTTTATTATCCATCATTAGAAAACGGTATGCCAGTTGTAGATATCCTGACCGTAACCGGTAAAATATATACGAATTCTGAGGGAAAAATTACTGTACTACCAATAATAATTCATCGAGAAAAAGGACAATAAGACTATTTGATTATATTTGCAAAAAAATTATAGGCATGAAATTTCACAAAGAAGGATATACAAGTCTGGCTATTACTATTTTAGTAATATTTATTATAAATGCAGTTGCGGACTATTATGATGCTCCTGAAGTTATTAAATGGATTATTTATATCCTTTCAGCATTTCTTTTTATCACAATCGTTCAATTTTTCCGTAGTCCAACAAAACAAATTGTTATCGACGAAGGAACGATTTTATGTCCTGCTGACGGAAAAGTTGTCGTGATAGAAGAAACGGAAGAAAATGAATATTTCCATGACAGAAGGTTACAAGTTTCTATTTTCATGTCACCTATTAATGTACATGTTAATCGTAATCCAGTTAGTGGGATTGTGACCTATTTCAAATATCATCCTGGCAAGTTTTTGGTTGCATGGCATCCAAAATCATCCACAGATAATGAAAGAACGACAGTAGTCGTAAAAAACGCCAATGGTGTAGAAGTACTTTTTAGACAAATTGCAGGCGCATTAGCACGTCGTATTGTATGGTATATAAAAGAAAATGATCAAGTTGCACAAGGGGCAGAATTTGGGTTTATCAAATTCGGTTCCCGTGTTGATCTATTCTTACCTTTGGGCACAGAAATCCATGTTAATATTGGTGATAAGGTAGTCGGAGGTAAGACCATCATCGGAAAATTTTAATAATTTATTAACAAGTAATAACTAACTTAGGCTTTGGTATTTTACCAAAGCCTTTTTTATTATATACATGAATTTTAGACAACTCGTTTTAAATTGTTCATTAGCCGTTGGTTTGGCTATTTCTGCCGTTAGTTTTTACTACCATTCGGATTGGAAGTCCTTTCTAATTATTTTTATTATCGCTACCCTTGTCAGTTTTCTGATGTTCAACTTCGTATTTGAACGCTATATTTATAAAAGAATAAATACGATGTACAAGCTTATACATAACCTTAAATTAGGAAAAGATCTTAAGGATGCACTAGGTGAGCATGTGACTGCAGACCCAATAGGAGATGCTGAAAATGAAGTAAAAGCTTGGGCGAAAGCAAAAAAAATAGAAATAGAACAATTAAAATCACAGGAAAAATTTAGAAGAGAATTCTTGTCTAATGTTTCTCATGAATTTAAGACCCCGCTTTTTTCGATTCAAGGCTATATAGAAACTTTACAAGATGGCCTTATGGAAGAAGATCTGGAGATGGCCAAAACTTTTCTCAATAAAGCATCTAAAAATGTGGATCGCTTAAACTATCTCATCCAAGATTTAGATGAAATATCAAAACTAGAATCCGGAAAAATGGTTTTAAATATTGAAAAGTTTGATATTGTAGAACTAATTAAAGAAACTAAGGAATCCTTGGATGATAAAGCCAAATCGAATAATATAGAAATTCAATTAAAAATAAAACCGGGTACCCCCTATTGGGTAAAGGCGGATAAGCACAAAATCAGTCAAGTTCTTGTCAACTTAATTGAAAACTCGATCAAGTATGGGAAAAATGGCGGAAAAAGTCAAATCCGTATTTTTCCCCTATTCGAGCAGGTATTAGTAGAAATAACAGATGACGGATATGGTATTGAGGAGAAAAATTTAAGCCGCGTCTTTGAACGTTTTTATAGGATCGATAAAAGTAGATCAAGGGGCATTGGAGGTTCTGGGCTAGGTTTATCAATAGTCAAACATATTATAGAAGCACACCAACAAAATGTAAATGTAAGAAGTACAGAAGGCATCGGGACAACTTTTGGGTTTACCCTTGAAAAAGTTTCTCAAACATAATATCAAGGATGTACGACTTAACATTCCACAAAACTTAACATTAACTTAACATTAACTTAGTAATTTCGCAAAAAATAATTAATAATGATATGTCTTTAAATAGCATTTTTCAGTATTTCGTTCCTAAGGATAAAAAGTTTTTCCCTTTATTTGAACAAGCAGGTAGTAATTTGATAGAAATGTCAAAATTACTAAAAGAAGCCGTTAACGCAAGCGACGCGGAAAAACGTAAAGAAATCGTTCGTAAAATCGAAGATCTAGAACATAAAGGAGACAATATTACACACCAAATTCACCTCGAGCTTGGTAAAAATTTCATTACTCCATTTGATCGTGAAGATATTCACGCATTAGCAAGTTCATTGGATGATGTTGCAGATTTTATAAATGGAGCTTCTAACAAAATGGATCTTTATAAAGTACAAAAGGCGACAGAACCTATGATTGAAATGGCTGATTTAATCGTTGAGGCAACAGATCATGTAGCAAAAGCAATTTTCGAATTAAAAGATCTTAAAAACATCCGCAATATTACAGATTCATGTGTTCGTATCAATAGCGTTGAAAATAAAGCTGATTATATCTTTGATAAAGCAGTCGCTGATTTATTCGAATTTGAAAAAGATGCCATTACTTTGATCAAACATAAAGAAGTATTATCGGCAATGGAAGACGCTACAGACAAATGTGAAGACGTAGCAAACGTATTAGAAAGCATATTGGTTAAAAACGCATAATCGCGATTTTAACACATTAACACATTCATATTATGATGTCAACATTATTAATTGTTGTAATTATACTAGCGATTGCTTTTGACTACATTAATGGTTTTCATGATGCTGCCAACTCAATTGCTACCGTCGTTTCAACAAAAGTATTAACTCCTTTTATGGCTGTTTTGTGGGCTGCGATTTTCAATTTCGCTGCTTACTTTTACTTTACAGACCATAAAGTGGCCAATACAGTTGCAAAAACTGTATTAGAAGAATATATTACATTAGAAGTCATTTTTGCAGGTTTATTAGCTGCGATAGGCTGGAATCTATTCACATGGTACTACGGTGTACCGTCAAGTTCTTCACATACTCTAATCGGTGGGTTTGCCGGATCAGGAATGGCTTACGCTTTCATCATAGGTGGAGATCCGATCCATGCCATCAATATTGATGCAACGCTAAAAATCATTGCATTTATTGTACTCGCCCCCATTATTGGGATGCTCATATCCATTATTATCACCCTCATTATTATCAATATCGCTAAAAACTCCCGACCTGCAGTTGCAGAAAAGTGGTTTAAGGTATTACAATTGGTTTCTTCAGCAGCATTAAGTTTTGCTCATGGAGGTAATGATGCACAAAAAGTGATGGGTATTATCCTAGTAGCGATGGTAGCAGGAGGGTATTTACCCAATACTGAGCACATGCCGGAATGGATTCCACTGACCTGTTATTTGGCCATCTCTTTAGGAACGATGAGTGGAGGATGGAAAATTGTGAAAACGATGGGAACTAAAATTACGAAAGTTACCCCTTTGGAGGGTGTTGCTGCAGAGACAGCTGGTGCCCTAACATTAGGTCTAACAGAGCATTTTGGTATTCCTGCTTCGACCACACATACCATCACAGGTTCTATCATAGGGGTGGGTATTGTTAAACGCGTTTCAGCAGTAAGATGGGGAGTTACGATCAGTCTATTATGGGCTTGGGTATTAACTATTCCTGTATCTGCATTGCTTGGTGCAATCACATTGTTTATTATACACTACATATTGTAATAATTTACACTATTTTACAAAAAAAATATAAAGTAAAACAAAAATTTGGTAGATTCGTCCGGATTTTTGTTTTACTGCTTTGCAATAAAACAAAGAAAAATACGTTTTTCTTCTAGTTAGAATTAAAACAATTGATGCTTTTTTAATTTCGGCACGGTGTTTGATTATTCCAAACCGTGTTTCCATTTCAAAAGATCACATACAAATTAGAACAATTAAAATTTAATAATAACCTTAAAAACAAGAGTATGAACTATTCTACAATTAAAAAAACAGCTGTTGCTGCTTCCTTAGTTGCCGCTTTAGGCTTTGCTGATGTAGCACAAGCTCAAACTGTATTTGGTGGAAGATCACAATACAGAACTTGGTCAATCGGTGTTCAAGGTGGTATCACTACCCCTAATACTTTGATCGGTGGAAATAATGCTTTCGGTCAGAAAGTTGGTTACTTCCAAAATAAAGTAGGTGAGTACTACGGATTAACAGTTCGTAAACAATTCTCTCACCTATTCGGTTTAGAATTAGAAGGTAACCGTGGTAAAATCAAAACTTTCAACAAAAATGATGCTTTCGAAGCAGGATCAGGTACAGTTGGAAAAGGTCAAGCTAAATCAGCTGAAACAGAAGTAAATTGGGCAGCTAGCTTAAATGGTGTATTCCAATTAGGTACTATCGATTTCTTGAGAAGAGAAAACTCAGTTAATTTCTATGCTAAAGTTGGTTTAGGTGTTATGGCTTTTAACCCTACTCAATTTTCTAACAATGAGTTTGGTGGAACTGAAGTATACCAAAACAAAGGTAAATGGGGTGAAGAAATCTTCGGAGATCGTGACAAAGTTGGTGATAGAGACTTCCGTTTAGGTATGTATGTTCCTGTTGGAGTTGGTGCTAAATTCAAATTATCTGAAGTTGTTGCATTAAACTTAGGTTACACAATGAACTTCACTGACGATGCTTTATTATATGGACCAAGCAGACAAGGTGATAGAAAACAACGTTTCTCTAATGTATACGGTGGTTTAGAATTCACTTTAGGTTCAAGAGACAAACAAAACTTGACTTTTGCTAACCCAGTTGCTACAATGTATGATGAATTGAAAGATCCTTCATTACGTAACGAAGTTGAAGCATTAAAACAACGTGTATCTACTTTAGAAAGTACTGTTAGTGCATTGAATACTGATTCTGATGGTGACGGTGTTTCTGATAAATTCGATAAAGAGCCTAACTCTCCTGCTGGTGCAGTAGTTGATGGATCTGGTCGTCAAATCAAATTCCCTGAGCCAGTTGTTAACAATGTAACTTCTTCAAACGGTTATGTTGCTCCAATTCAATTCGAATTTGATAGCTCAGTATTGAAAACTCAATCATATGCTACTTTAGACAAAGTTGCTAAAGAAGTACGTGATAACAATTCATCTGTTACTTTAGATGGTTATGCATCTGCTGAAGGTTCTGAAGCATATAACCTTTCTTTATCTAAAGACCGTGCTAATGCAGTAAAACAATACTTAGTTAACGCTGGTGTTGCTTCTTCTAAAATTACAGCTAACGGTTACGGTGAGGCTAATCCAGTAGCATCTAATGCAACTGAAGAAGGTCGTGTTCAAAACCGTCGTGTTGAGATCAAAAAATAATTATATATAACATATAATTTTAGAAAGCCGATTCGTAAGAATCGGCTTTTTTATTTTGCCCACTTTAATCCGTATCTTTGCTAAGTAATAATTAATTTTATTTGTAAATTAATTAGACATAGTTATTAAAAATCACTACTTTCAACTAAGTTGAGTTACTGATAGATTATACAAGGATGATGGAAGAGGAATTTGATTTTGAATCTCCTGAGGAAAGAAAAACCTCGGTTGATCGTTATGAAGAAATGATAAGAAATGAAGATCAATACTTCTTTGACTCTAAAGCATTTGAAGGAATTATTGATTATTACATTGAAAAAAATGATCCTATTAAAGCCTTACAGGTTGCAGATTATGCCATTAATCAGCACCCCTTTGATGTGACATTTTTATTAAAACAAGCACAGTTATATTCTGCCACCCAACAATTCGAAAAAGCATTAAACGCACTTTCAAAAGCGGAGTTATTAGAACCATCTGAAGGAGATATATTCTTTATTAGAGGAGGTGTCTATGGCGCCAAAGGACAATTTAAAGAAGCAAAAGAACAGTTATATCAAGCATTGAGTTTGTCCGATAATAAAGATGAGATCTACTTTCACATCAGTGTCGTCTATCAAGGTGAAGCAGATTTCGAAAAAGCGATTTATTATCTTAAAAAAACGCTTGAACTCAATATGGATAACCAAGAAGCTTTGTATGAACTTGCCTATTGCTATGATATTCTGGACAGACAAGAAGAAAGTGTCGAATTTTATAAAAAATATATTGATTCGGAACCCTATTCCTATTATGCTTGGTACAATTTAGGCAATGCTTATCACAAATTGTCCAAATACCCTGAAGCGATAGATGCTTATGATTACGCTATTTTAATCAAAGAAAATTTTTCATCTGCATATTTCAACAAAGGAAATGCATTGGTCAATCTTGATCGCTATCAAGAAGCATTGGAAGTCTATAAGCAAACATTTGAATATGAAAAACCAAGTGCTGACACCTATTGTGCTATCGGAGAATGCTTAGAAAAACTGGAGCAAATGGAAGAAGCTCGTGTTTTTTATAAAAAAGCAGTCAAAATGGATGGCGACCTAGCGGATGCCTGGTTTGGCATTGGTGTAACTCTTGATTTTGAAGAACGCCACTTTGAATCGTTACACTTTTATAAAAAAGCACTGGAGTTAGATGATTCAAATCCAGATTACTGGTTTGCAATTGCTGACGCAAGATATAAATTAAAACAAATCGATCTAGCAGAAGAGGCATATGCCAAAGTGGTTGAATTGAACCCCCTAGATATTGATGCCTGGCTGGACTATTCATCTATATTCTTCGAACAAGATAAAGTCGATGAAGCCATTGAAATTGTATCTGAAGCTATCACTAATAATCCAGAGGCTGCAGAACTATATTTCAGAATGGTAGCCTATTTGTTTGCAAACGGTAAATACAATGATGCAATCGTCTTCTTAGAATTGGGTCTTGCAACAGATCCTGAGAAGCATTATATCCTTTTTGATTATCTACCTCAATTACAGGGGAATCATATCATTTCAGAAATCATTAAAAAATATTCTCCTAAGTAAATGAAAAAGTTAGGACTCATCGGTTTCCCTTTAGGACACTCCTTCTCTAAAAAATACTATTTAGAGAAATTTGATAAAGAACATATTACAGACGTCAATTATGATCTCTATAGTATAGCAGATATTCAGGAATTTGAAAAAATATTTAAGGATTCGGATTTCTATGGTGTGAATGTTACCATTCCACATAAAATCAATGTGCTTCCGTATCTTCAAGAGCTATCGCCAGAAGCACAAGCTATTCAAGCAGTAAATTGTATACAAATTAAACATACAGCTTCTGGACCTTTTTTAAAGGGATTCAATACGGATGTGTTTGGCTTTATGGAGTCATTAAAACCCTTATTAGATGACCATCATAAAAAAGCATTAATTCTAGGAAATGGTGGTGCCGCAAAAGCTGTTGAATATGCATTAAATGCCTTGGATATCTCCTACAAAGTTGTCAGTAGATCAAAAACAGAAACAAACCTGACCTATAGCGAACTTGATGCTCACATATTAAATGAATATTATATCATTATCAATTGTTCTCCGGTGGGGACCTTCCCAAATATCGAAGATGCACCGGATATTCCATATGATCATATTGGTAATAAGCATCTGTTATATGATTTAGTGTATAATCCCCCAGAAACAACATTCCTTAAAAATGGCAAAAATAACGGCGCTAAGATCAAAAATGGATTAGAGATGTTAGTACTACAAGCAGAAAAAAATTGGGAAATTTGGAATGAACTGTGATGATTTTGCAGCACGTATAATACCTTCACTCAGCCCCGCTAAAAATACTATTTTGATCATGAAATTACTTTAAAAAATTATGTTACATATTAAGACTTTCACCTTTAATCCATACCAAGAAAATACCTACGTACTCTATGATGAGCACCGCAATTGTGCCATAATAGACCCGGGAATGTATGGTCAGGCTGATGAAAAACTATTAACAGATTTCATAGAGCAAAATGGTTTAATTCCCAAAATCTTATTAAATACACACTGTCATATTGATCACGTTCTGGGCAATAGATTTATATTTGATCAATACGCTCTATACCCTCAATTTCATGAGGGAGAACTGTCTGTTTTGATTGAAGTGCAAAACTATGCACCCCAAATGGGATTCAGATACGAGATCTCCCCTATCGCAGAAACCTTTCTTGGCGAAGAAGGTATTATAAAAATAGGAAACGATGAGTTAAAATTGATATTTGCACCCGGTCATTCGCCAGCACACCTATGCTTCTATCATGAAAAACAACAATTCCTTATTGGTGGAGATGTATTGTTTAAAAACAGTATAGGGAGAACAGACCTGCCAGGAGGTAATCACGAACTACTCCTTAAAAATATAAAAGAAAAAATTTATACCCTTCCGAATGAGGTCACCGTTTACCCAGGACATGGACCAACCACAACAGTCGGATCGGAAAAAGTGAACAATCCATATATTAGAGCATAATAATAATGAATTTACCTTATCTATTTGCAAAGCGATATTTGTTTTCAAAAAAATCAGTCAATGCAATAAACATTATTTCAGGTATCAGTATCGTAGGAGTTTTAGTAAGTAGTGCAGCTTTAATAATCCTTTTATCATCATTCAATGGCATGGAAAATTTAATATTATCCATGTCTAGCCAATTTGCCCCAGAAATAAAAATAGAACCAAGACAAGGTAAATTATTCGACCCCAATCATCCCGGTATTCAGGCACTAAAAAAAGATACAAACGTAATCAATTATACGGAAGTACTACAAGAAAAGGTATTGCTCCAGTATGAAAATCGACAATATATTGGCACGATAAAAGGTATAGAAGGCAATTCGATCGACCATCAGGCCAAGGATAGCTTGATCAGTAATGGAGATTACAACCTGATGCAAGATAGTACTCCTTATGCTGTAATTGGAGCAGGGGTACAAGCAAACTTAGGTGTTTCAATACACACAGGCCTAAGTCGAATCGACATATATTCACCACGGAAAGGTATCAAAAATAGCGCAAATCCTGCGGACGAATTTAATATAAGATCCATTCAACCAACCGGAATATTTAAAAATCAACAAGATTTTGATAATTTAGTAGTCACGCCGATCTCTTTTGCCCAAGAAGTCTTAGGCGAATTTAATCGTATTTCTGCGATTGAATTTTATGTGAAAGACAAAACAAACTTGGAAACATTCAAAGATAATCTCCAAACACAACTCGGTGATGATTTTATTGTGAAAAATAGAGAGGAACAAAATCCAACTCTTTATAAAAATGTACGAGTAGAACGTTGGGCAGTTTTTTTTATACTCACATTAATTAGCATCATTGCACTATTTAATATTGTAGGATCATTAACCATGCTCGTACTTGACAAAAAAGAAGACATGACTATTTTAAAGAACATAGGTGCAGACAATTCTATGATTCAGAAAATATTTTTTTATGAAGGACTAATGATTTCTTTAATCGGTTGCGTAACCGGATTAGTAATTGGCTATATATTCTGCTTTTTACAGATCCATTATGGCATAATAAAAGTAGAAGAAGGAGCCAATATGTTAATCGACAGCTACCCTATTGCATTGCGTTTAAGCGATTTTATTATTGTATTCTTTACCATTACCGGCATAGCAGGACTGATTGCCTATTTTTCATCTAAAATAAGTGTATCGGAATTAAATAAATTGGAAGCGACAGATTAAAAATTTGAGCTTTTACTACCTTTTTTTCCTTTAGAAATCTGTTGAATCAAGCTTCCCCATGCAAAAGGATTTAATAATGGATTGGCGTATCGTTGATTGATAACCTTATTAGTCATTCCACGATGATTTTCATTCACATTATAGCTGTGCATTTCATCAGCAGTTCTCGGCATCATAGCAGCCATCGCATCAATTGATTCTTTAGACATATTTCGTTTGGCACGAATCACGTTATCCGAATTGACTTCCAAATTCATAAATGCGATATTAAATTCTTCAATACTAGCCCAAGGATAAGGAGTCACCATTGGCAATTCAATAATGAGATTAGTCATCACGATAGCAGTAGAGAGTCGATCGCCCTCTACATTAGGAATAACATATTGATAGGTTTCATAACCTACTGAAGTAAAACGGATCGTATCCCCCACATGCGCCACAAAAGAGAAAAAGCCTTCATTATTAGCCATGTAGGTTTCATTCCGAAAGCTTTCATTCGTAATTGTCGTATACCCTACAGGAAGGCCCGAGCTCACTGTTTGTACAATACCACTAAACTGCAATATTTTACGTTCTTGGGAATAAGAAACATATCCCAGAAAAATAAAAAATGTAACAAGAATAAAGTGATAGTTGAATTTCATAGCACAAATCTAAGATTTAAACAGTAATACTGTTGTTAAATTGTGTTAATTAAAGCCGTCAATTATAAGGCTTTAGGCGTTGGTAAGGTAGCATTAGGATCATTGATGTCGGTAATATTGATCGCCTCTACCGCTGTAATTTCAGGAACAGCTTTCTTAATCGCTTGCTCTAAGCCCGCTTTAAAAGTCATAATACTCATCGAGCATGAAGCACATGCGCCCAATAATTTTAGACGAACAACATTATCTGCTGTGATTTCTTCCACACTAACATCGCCACCATCAGTTTCCAAATAAGGTCTAATCGTATCCAATGCTTGCTCAACTCTTTCTTTTAATGTCATACTTTAACAATTTGAATGTAAATATAATCAAAATTTACCAAAATGAAATGATGACAAATCGATTCATATCGTTTTTAAACATGAAAATGACAATAATAATTGCGCTTTAGCTAGAGGTTAAAAAAAGTTAATATGAAAGTATTTCGTTGTTTAGCATTCATTAATGCACTATATTGCAACATAAAAATTTAATTGATTAGTATTACAAATTCACTTATCTTTGTAAAATGTTTTTAAATAGGCGTATAGCGGCTTTATGTGCCGGAATTTTGTTATTGGTATCATTCAGTAGCTGTAAGAGTAAATTTGAGAAGTTGCGCGCAAGCAATAACATCGCTCAGAAATACGAAGAGGCAGTCAAATTATACGAAAATAAGAAATATAGCAAAGCTTTAATATTGTTTGAAGATTTGAGAAGTAAATTTAGAGGACAAGCAGAAGCAGAGAATCTCTATTATTTCACAGCTTTTGCAAACTACAGACTGAAAGACTACACATCAGCACGCTATCATTTCAAAGACTTCGCAGATGTTTATCCGAATAGTCCAAGAGCAGAAGAATGCCGTTTTATGTCTGCTTATTGTTATTACCTCGATTCTCCTAGATCTAGTTTAGATCAAGAAAATACAAGAAAAGCAATTGATGCATTACAATTATTTGTCAACTTGTATCCAGAGTCAGATAGAGCAAAAGAAGCTGGTGATTTAATTCAAAAGCTTCGTGACAAATTGGAATTTAAAGCCTTTTCAAATGCTAAGCTTCTCTATGACATGGGATTAAATGATGATTATAGAGCAGCAGTAATCGCATTACAAAATGTATTGAAAGAATATCCAGATACTAAATATGCGGAAGAAATTGAGTACCTTACGCTAAAGTCTCAGTATAATTTTGCCAATCAAAGTACACCTTTTAAACAGGCAGATCGCTATGCTGAAGTGATTGATTATTATCGTTCATTGGCAATGGCATTTCCAAATAGTAAATATTTGAAAGAAGCAGAATCCATTCGCGATAATGCTGAAAAGAAAATGAAAGCTGCTACAGCCTATATGGCAACAGTAAATAAAGCAATCGCAGAGCAAGAGAAAGAAAGAAAAGCCGCGAGAGAAAAAAAAGATAATAAAGATAATAAAGATAATACCCAAAACAATGAGTCAAAAAAATAACAGCACTGTAGCAACTTCAACTGTAACACGTGATTTAAGACAATTAGACATCGTTACTGACAATATTTATGAGTCAATCGTAGTGATCAGCAAACGTGCTAATCAAATTTCAGTTGACATCAAAGAAGAATTGAATGGCAAACTTGCAGAATTTGCTACTAACAATGATAACTTAGAAGAGGTATTCGAAAACCGTGAGCAAATTGAAATCTCAAAACACTATGAGCGTATGCCAAAAGCTACTCTTATTGCAATTGACGAATTCTTACACGATAAGATTTATTTCAGAAATCCTGCAAAAGAGCAAGAATAACTTGCCTTATCTAAATGGATATGAGCTTAGCTGATAAAAATATTGTAATTGCTGTATGCGGCAGTATTGCCGCATACAAAATTGCACATCTGACAAGATTATTAGTCAAAGAAAAAGCAAATGTTCAAATCATAATGACAAAAGAGGCGGCAGAATTTATCACCCCGCTCACATTGTCAACACTTTCAAATAACCCCGTTTTAATCGATTATTTCGACCCTAAAACTGGGGAATGGAATAATCATGTCCATATCGGACTAAAAGCTGACCTTATACTGGTAGCTCCTGCCACAGCTAATACCATTGGAAAATTAGCAAATGGTATCTGCGACAGCTTATTAACGGCAGTCTATTTATCAGCTAAATGTCCTGTTTTTATTGCTCCCGCAATGGACCTAGACATGTGGAAACATCCTTCGACTCAAAATAACATTCGACTACTTCAGTCTTATGGAAACACATTAATTCATCCTGGAAATGGAGAACTAGCGAGCGGGTTAATTGGAGAAGGAAGACTTGCCGAGCCCGAAGAAATACTTCATTTTATTACAAAAAACCTCTCCATTGATTTACCTTTAATCGGCAGACAGGCTTTAGTAACTGCTGGACCAACCCATGAGGCGATCGACCCTGTCAGATTCATCGGAAATCATTCCAGTGGCAAGATGGGATATGCATTAGCAAAACAACTTTCAGAATTGGGAGCACATGTAACCTTAATTAGTGGTCCAACTGCTTTGGAGACACCAAAGAATGTGCATCGCATATTAATTACCTCTGCTCAAGAAATGCTTGAAGCTGTTGAGCAATATTTCATTCAGTCCGATATAATTGTTATGAGCGCAGCAGTTGCTGACTACACTCCCATTGAAGTCGCAACTCAAAAAATTAAAAAGAAAGAAGATCAATTTTCTATATCACTCAAAAAAACAACGGATATTTTAGCAACTGTTGGAAAAAGAAAGACGGAAAAGCAACTTTTAATCGGTTTTGCACTTGAAACTGATCATGAAGTTGAAAATGCAAAAAGCAAATTAATCCGTAAAAATTTAGATCTGATCGTTCTCAATTCCATGCAAGATAAAGGCGCTGGTTTTGCCACAGATACAAATAAAGTAACAGTGATCGATCGCTCTGAACATATTCAGGAATATACCTTAAAATCAAAAGAAGAAGTGGCAAAAGATATTTGTCAACTTATCGTACATCATCCCATTCTAAGTTCAAATTAGTCCTATCCTCCATTGCTCCATTGGGATTATAGCTAGTAAATAGTTCTCGTAGCAGCTCCTTAACAGTGATTATTGCTGATATACGATCCATAATAGACTCTACAAAAAACTTGTCTTACTCGATCAGGCTCCCATTTTGTTTTTTCATTTCTCTATCAGTACAGAAAAGATTAAAATAGATTGATACTCTCAATTATAATAAATGTATTTTTGTTCATATGAAAGATTTCAAAAAATATTACATAATACCTGCAGAGCCCGAAGAGATCTACTTAGCTTTGACGACCGACATTACCATACGTCTTTGGACAGGAGACTTAGTAGAAATCAATCCAGTTGTCGGCGGCGAATTTTCGATGTGGGATGGTGCCATTACAGGAAAATTTATCGAATTAGACCCGAATAAGAAAATTGTTCAACAATGGTATTTTGGTGAGCAGGAGTCCGAATCTATAGTGACGATCAAGCTACATGACCACAAGAAGGGAACTTCCATTGAAATTAACCATACTAACATACCAGAAGAAGACTATGCTGATATCGTAGATGGCTGGGACGATCCTTATATGAGTTCTCTCCTAGACTTCTATACCGAAGATGGACGCTAAGCAGCCTTTTAGGCTCTTAGTGCCCTTGTTAAATCTTACAAGTCTAAGTTGCCAACAAGTTCTTTTAGACCTATCTCAGAAAGCTTTGCTTGGTAATTAGCCTCCTTTAGCCTACTCACGGCATTGACATAGTTTTCCTGAGCGTCTCTAAATTCAACGGCGCTGATCGTACCTATCTTATATTTATCTAAAGTTATATTTAAATTTTGTTTAGCGATTTTCTCATTTCGCTCTTCCAATTTCGTTAAGCTTATATTGGTCATATAACTTTGATATGCTTTCAAAATAGTCGCATTGATAAGCTCTTTCGATCTTTCAATTTGTATAGAAGCTTTTTCTACCATTTGCTTAGCGACACGTTCACTCCTTCGTTGATTAAATCCATCAAAAATATTCAAAGATGCAGTTACACCATAAGTCAAACCTCTAGCGTTAGATTGAGAAACAAAGCCTAAACTCGATTCTGATGAAGAAAAGTTATATCCCGAATTGAGTCTAACCACCGGTAGTCGTTTTGAACGGACATCCTTTTGTTCCAACTCGGCTAAGCGTTTATCCAATTTGATCAATTGAAGATCGATATTTTGATCGCTGGCTTCTTGTAATAAGGCATTGATTTGCAAATTTTCATTAAACTGAAATTGATATTCAACATCAAAATCTATTGTTAAATCCCTTGCCATTAATCGGTTTAACTCCGTTTTCAAATTAGCAATTGTTTCCAGTTTTTTTAACCTCAAGGATTGATCTTCATTTAAGTTTACCTGAACATTCAAGACTTCCAGTTTTGAAGCCTTTCCAATTTGAAAACGGTTTTCAGCTGTTTTTAAACGATCGTTAGAAATGGCGATAGAAGAATCTATCGTATGCAATAAATTCTCTTCTAAAACGATCGTATAATACATGTTTAACACATCACCCACCGTTGTTAAAATAACAGATTTCAACTCCAGATCACTCCTTGATTTCAATTGATTTAATTTTTCATATCGCGCAAACATTCCAAATCCATCAAAAATGGTCCAGCCTAGACTAACCCCATAATTCATGCTATTGTTCTTTGCATTTTCCAATTCTCTAACTTCACCTGTAATCTGTGTTTGTTTAGAATTTTGGCTACTATTATTTTGAGTAAAATTTGCTGTAAGGTTGGGTAAGATCCCTGCATTCCCATACGTCGCATTTTCTTGCGCGATAATAACATCCTTTTTTGTAAGCAATACATCAAAATTATTTTCCAGAGCTATAGTTACTGCATCTTGAGCAGTTAGTACATTTTGCGAAAAAGCATTGCACATTGGAATAAAAAACAGGGCTAATAAATAATAAATCTTATTCATATTAATCTTTAATATTCGACAATTCAGGATTGTGTTTCTTTATTCTAGACCACATTAAATAGATCGCGGGAATAACAAATAACGTCAACACAAGGGAAAACAATGTTCCCCCTACGATCACGACTCCCATTCCTATTCGGCTTGTAGAGGCTGCTCCGAGAGATAATGCGATCGGTAATGCTCCAAGTGCAATCGCCAACGAAGTCATCAAGATCGGACGTAATCGTCCAGCAGAAGCCTCAATAATAGCCTCATATTTCGATTTACCATCTTCTCGCAACTGATTGGCAAATTCCACAATTAAAATACCATTTTTTGTCACCAATCCTATTAACATAATTGTGCCAATCTGACTAAAGATATTCCATGATTGCCCAAATAACCAAAGCGAAAATAAGGCACCTGCCACGGCAAGTGGCACTGTAATAATAATAACGAAGGGATCTATAAAACTTTCAAATTGTGCCGCCAAAATTAAATAGATTAATAAGAGAGCTAAGCCAAAGGCAAACATGGTATTTGATCCACTCTCTCTAAAATCTCTAGACTCACCACCTAAATCAGTGGTAAAGGTCTCATCTAGTACCTTTGCTTTAATACGATCCATTGCTTCTATTCCCTCTCCCAAACTCTTTCCTGGAGCTAAACCTGCAGATACAGTTGCTGACATATAACGATTATTGTGGTACAGCTGCGGCGGACTACTCTGTTCCTCAATCTTCACAATGTTATCCAATTGAATTAACTCACCATCTTTATTCTTAACGAATATAGAAGCAAGATCCAATGGTGTACTCGTATCTTTTTTATCAAACTGACCTATCACTTGGTATTGTCGGCCATTCATCATAAAATAACCAAATCGCTGCCCTGAAAGAGACATCTGCAGCGTCTGTGCAACGTCCAAAATAGAAACACCTAAACTCAAGGCCTTTTCCCGATCTATATTCACGTATACTTCGGGTTTATTAAATTTCAAATTAACATCAGTAATCGAAAAAGTAGGATCATCATTCACAGCATCCATAAATTCAGGAATCTTTTCTTCCAATTTTTGAAAATTTGGTGCCTGTATAATATATTGTACAGGTAGTCCACCTCTTCGATTTACTGAAATCGTTGGCTGTTCCATAATAGAGACCTTAGCTTCCGAAGAAGAACGCGTCAATCGAGATAAATCACGAGCAATTTCAGCTTGAGTCCTACTTCGATCCTCTTGCTGCACTAAACCAAGGCGTATAATACCACTGTTAGCCGCAGCAGATCCAAATCCAGGAGAAGTAATAACCAAACTGACATCTTTTTCAGGAACCGAATCATTTACCAATGTCGTTAATTCAGTCATAAAACGATCCATATAATCGTATGATACACCTTCCGGAGCTGTAACACGCATAGTTAAGTAACTACGGTCATCATAAGGAGCTGTCTCTTTGGGTAATAAATTAAAGAATAAGTAGATAAGCGCAAAACAAGCTAATATGATGGGGTAACTTAACCATTGCTTTTTCAAGAATTTGACCAAAGAATTGGCATATCCATCCGTTAATGCAACAAAATAAGGTTCCGTTTTATCATAAAACTTAGTCTTTTTCTGTTCACCACCTTTCATCAGATAAGCATTTAACATCGGTGTCAATGTTAAGGAAACAAAAGCCGAAATAAGTACAGCTGCCCCAATAACTATCCCAAACTCTCGAAAGAGCCGTCCTACAAATCCTTCTAAAAAGACAACAGGTAAAAACACTGCTGCAAGTGTAATTGAAATGGATATCACAGCAAAGAAAATTTCATTAGATCCTTTTATTGCTGCTTGAATAGGAGACATCCCCTCTTCTACCTTTTTAAATATATTCTCTGTTACCACAATTCCATCATCTACCACTAGACCTGTTGCCAGTACAATCGCCAATAATGTTAATACATTGATGGAAAATCCACAAAGATACATCACAAAGAATGTTGCAATCAAAGATACTGGAATGTCAATTAGTGGTCGAAATGCAATAGACCAATTTCGAAAAAACAAGAAGATAATTAACACAACCAAAACAACAGAAATTAGTAATGTTTCGGCCACTTCCAGAACAGCACGTTTGACAAATAATGTATTATCAAGTGCTATTTTCATCACAATATCCTCAGGGAGATCCTTTTTCAATTGATCAAATTCTTTATAGAAATTCTTCGCAATTTCTAAATAATTGGTACCCGGCTGTGGAATGACCGCCATACTCAACATGGGCAGTCCCGAATCCGACATTTTCGTTTCGAAATTCTCAGCCTCCAGAGCAGCCTTTCCGACATCACTTAGCCGAATGCTACTATTTCCTGTAGATTTTATGATGATATCATTAAACTCATCCTCTGAAGCTAAATTTCCGATAGTCTTTACTGTCAATTCCGTATTAGAGCCTGTCAATTTTCCTGAGGGTAGTTCAACATTTTGAAGGTTTAGAGCAGATCTCACATCCAATACGGTGACGCCATATGAATTTAATTTTACGGGATCCAACCATAATCGCATAGCGTATTTCTTTTGCCCCCATATCTGGACAGAACTGACACCTGGGATTGTTTGAAGCCTCTGTGAAATGGTATTCTCGGCATAATCCGATAATTCCAAAATATTCTTCTCAGAACTTTGAACAGTCATCGTAATGATGGGTTCCGAATCGGCATCAGCTTTCGATACCACAGGAGGAGCATCAATATCTTGAGGTAAGCTTCTCACTGCCTGAGAGACTTTGTCACGCACATCATTGGCCGCTTCCTCTAAATTCTTGCCTAAATTAAACTCAACTGTTATATTACTCGTACCTTGATTACTCGAAGACGAAATATTTCGAATACCATCAATAGAATTAATCGCTTTTTCTAGGGGTTCAGTTATCTGTGATTCGATAATATCAGCATTTGCTCCAGCATAGCTTGTTCTCACCGATATCTGAGCAGGATCGATGGATGGAAATTCACGAACACCCAGATAAGTATAACCAATTATACCAAATAAGATGAGCATCAAATTTAATACAATCGTTAAAACGGGACGCTTAATACTTGTTGTAGACAAACTCATAAAAAAACAACTAACGTAATGTAACCTTCACTTTAACATCGTTCTTAAGCGACATTACTCCTGTAGTCAAAACAGTGTCACCGTTCATTAAACCCGACAACACATTCACCTTATCCTTAGTTCTTCCTCCCGTCTCGACAATCACTTCTCTTGCTTTACCCTCTTTGACAACAAAAACTTTTTTACCATTCTGGATCGGTATCAAGGCTTCCGACGGAACCATTAATGCATCGTCAATACTTTCCAGTGGCAATATAACATTCACAAATACACCAGGTACAAATTTATTATGTGTATTTTCCGCGATAGCTTTGATCAATAAAGTTCTAGTCGTTAAATCAACAGATGGATCTATTGCAAAAACTTTAGCATCAAAAGTTTCCTTAGATTCCGGAATTTTAAAAGAAATTCGTTGACCTACAGACACTCTATTCACATACTTTTCTGGAATAGCAAAAGAAAGTTTAACACGGTCAGATTTGACCAGTTTTGCAATTGGAGATGTTGGTGTGATATATGCCCCTTTCGATACTGATCTTAGACCGATTGTACCAGAAAAAGGAGCACGAATATAGGTTTTAGATAACTGAGCTTCAATAAAAGCTATTTGAGACTTTGCTGTTCTATAATCAGCACTAGCGATATCATACTCTTCTTGGCTGATCGCCTCTTTCTCTAATAACAATTTTGCTCTTCTTTCATTTTCAGATGTCAATTGAGTCCTCGTTTTAGCCTGTTCCAGTTGCGCCAATAAATCAGCCGCTACAATCTTGACCAATACAGCCCCCTTATTGACGCGACTACCCTCAGAAAAATTCAATTGATCGATCAGACCCGAAACTTCCGAGCGAATCTCAACCTGTTCATCCGGTTCTATTGTTCCTGTAAGATTAAGGTTATCAGCAAATGATTCAGCAAAGATAACTGTACCATATACAGCCATATCACCTGTCTTTCCTTTTCCTGCATTAGGAGTAGCCTCCTTTTCCTTATTGGTCGCAATTCGTTGCCAAATCAAGTATCCAAATACAAGTACTAATAGCGCAATGACAATATATTTAATTTTCATAATCGAGTATAGCATGTCAAAATGCGTAAATGCATTTCAATATTCAAGTTTATAAAAATTAAACGACTAAAAAAGTAGATTTTCGTAATATTGTTATGATAATAACAGAATAAATATGATTATTATAAAAGATATGGTTTAGATTACCGTTCAGAAAAGTGTAATAAAACAAAAAACCACTAGCATTATGTGCTAGTGGTTTCGTATAAAAAAAGGCATCGACCTACTCTCCCACCTGTTACGGCAATACCATCGGCTCTGGCGGGCTTGACTGCTCTGTTCGGAATGGGAAGAGGTAGACACCGCCGATATAGACACCTAAAATATTTTGAATCAACAATGTTGATATAAACAAATCAGATTTAAAAGCAAATAGCCTTTCAACAAGGCTATTTGTATAAAAAAAGGCACCGACCTACTCTCCCACCTGTTACGGCAATACCATCGGCTCTGGCGGGCTTGACTGCTCTGTTCGGAATGGGAAGAGGTAGACACCGCCGATATAGGCACCTAAAATGTTTTTATTAGTCATAAAAATGAAATATACAATATCCCATCCAACACACTAATCTATAGACAATTGAAAGAAAAACTAAAAGAGGAAGACAACAGTGTCTGCGTTGCTTGAGAAAGCTTCGGGTGATTAGTATTGCTCAGCTATGATATCTCTACCTTTACACCTGCAACCTATCAACGTAGTAGTCTACTACGGCCCTATAAGGAAGTCTCATCTCGTGGCTAGTTTCGCACTTAGATGCTTTCAGCGCTTATCTATTCCCGACGTAGCTACCCAGCCGTACACCTGGCGGCATAACTGGTTTACCAGCGGTCAGTCCATCCCGGTCCTCTCGTACTAAGGACAGATCCACTCAAACTTCCAACGCCCACAACAGATAGGGACCGAACTGTCTCGCGACGTTCTGAACCCAGCTCGCGTGCCACTTTAATGGGCGAACAGCCCAACCCTTGGGACCTTCTCCAGCCCCAGGATGTGACGAGCCGACATCGAGGTGCCAAACCTCCCCGTCGATATGAGCTCTTGGGGGAGATCAGCCTGTTATCCCCAGCGTACCTTTTATCCTTTGAGCGATGGCCCTTCCATACAGAACCACCGGATCACTATGTCCGTCTTTCGACCCTGTTCGACTTGTTGGTCTCACAGTCAAGCAAGCTTATGCCATTGCACTCCGCGTACGGTTACCAAGCGTACTGAGCTTACCTTTGAAAGCCTCCGTTACCTTTTTGGAGGCGACCACCCCAGTCAAACTACCCACCAAACAATGTCCTCGGCATGACCGAGTTAGAAACCGAATACAGAAAGGGCGGTATTTCAAGGTTGATTCCATGACTCCTGGCGAAGCCACTTCAACATCTCCCGCCTATCCTACACATCCTGTACCCAATTCCAATGTTAAGCTATAGTGAAGGTGCATGGGGTCTTTCCGTCCCGTTGCGGGTAATCGGCGTCTTCACCGATACCACAATTTCACCGAGCTCATGGCTGAGACAGCGCCCAGATCGTTACACCATTCGTGCAGGTCGGAACTTACCCGACAAGGAATTTCGCTACCTTAGGACCGTTATAGTTACGGCCGCCGTTTACTGGGGCTTCGATTCAATGCTTCTCTTGCGATGACATCCCCTCTTAACCTTCCAGCACCGGGCAGGTGTCAGGCCTTATACCTCATCTTTCGATTTTGCAAAGCCATATGTTTTTGTTAAACAGTCGCCTGGGCCTTTTCACTGCGGCTTCTCCATTGCTGGAGGAAGCGCCCCTTCTCCCGAAGTTACAGGGCCATTTTGCCGAGTTCCTTAGCCATGATTCACTCGAGCACCTTAGGATTCTCTCCTCGACTACCTGTGTCGGTTTACGGTACGGGTTTTTATAACCTGAAGCTTAGCGGGTTTTCTTGGAAGTCTGTTTACCTGCTCTATCAGCGCCGCCGAAGCTTTGCTGTACTATTGGGTTTCAGCAGGGTCGGCGGATTTGCCTACCGTCCCTATACCTACGCCTTTCAACGAACTATTCCGTCAGTTCGCGGCAGTGTCACTACTCCGTCACCACATCGCAGTTATAAAAAGTACTGGAATATTAACCAGTTGTCCATCGGCTTACTCCCTTCGGATGCGCCTTAGGCCCCGACTAACCCTGATCCGATTAGCGTTGATCAGGAAACCTTAGTCTTTCGGTGGGCGGGTTTCTCACCCGCCTTATCGTTACTTATGCCTACATTTGCTTTTCTATCCACTCCACGGCCCATTACCAGACCGCTTCGCCGTAAATAGAATGCTCCCCTACCAGACATACATATTTCAGTATGAATCCATAGCTTCGGTAATACACTTGATGCCCGTTTATTATCCACGCCCGATCGCTCGACTAGTGAGCTGTTACGCACTCTTTAAATGAATGGCTGCTTCCAAGCCAACATCCTAGCTGTCTAGGCAATCGGACCTCGTTAGTTCAACTTAGCGTATATTTAGGGACCTTAGCTGATGGTCTGGGTTCTTTCCCTCTCGGCCTTGGACCTTAGCACCCAAAGCCTCACTGCCGGCCATATCTTATAGCATTCGGAGTTCGTCTGGATTTGGTAGGATTTGACTCCCCCGCACCCAATCGGTAGCTCTACCTCTATAAGACTCCATGCCGACGCTGTTCCTAAAAACATTTCGGGGAGTACGAGCTATTTCCCAGTTTGATTAGCCTTTCACCCCTACCCTCAGGTCATCCGGAAACTTTTCAACGTTTATCGGTTCGGTCCTCCATTACATGTTACTGCAACTTCAACCTGCCCAAGGGTAGATCACAAGGTTTCGCGTCTACCTCATCTGACTATGCGCCCTATTAAGACTCGCTTTCGCTTCGGATACGTGGCTGAACCACTTAACCTTGCCAGACAAGAGTAACTCGTAGGCTCATTATGCAAAAGGCACGCCGTCACTGGACCTGCCAGCTCCGACCGCTTGTAAGCACACGGTTTCAGGTTCTTTTCACTCCTCTGTTCGAGGTTCTTTTCACCTTTCCCTCACGGTACTAGTTCACTATCGGTCTCTCAGGAGTATTTAGCCTTATCAGATGGTGCTGACAGATTCCCACAGGGCGTCTCCGACCCCGCGGTACTCAGGGTACTGCTAGGCTAGCATTCTATACGTGTACAGGGCTATCACCGTGTATCGCTGGGCTTCCCATCCCATTCCACTTCTGTTTGCTAATGCCACATTGCAGCCCTACAACCCCAACCATGCCGTAACAAAGTTGGTTTGGGCTCTTTCCCGTTCGCTCGCCACTACTTGGGAAATCATTATTATTTTCTTCTCCTACGCCTACTTAGATGTTTCAGTTCAGCGCGTTCGCGTATTTTACAGCATACCTTCAGTATGCTAGGTTGCCCCATTCGGAAATCTTCGGATCAAACTCACATTTGCTAATCCCCGAAGCTTATCGCAGCTTATCACGTCCTTCATCGCCTCTGAGAGCCTAGGCATCCCCCGTGTGCCCTTATTTACTTTCTTCACCTCATAGCCCTTTTGCTACTATGGGTTGCTTTTTGATATATAACCATGATGCTACGCATTAATCCGTTCGGCCTTGACCGAGGGTCTTCATAATACATCGGGCACACCACAGTATTGTCTCTACTGTTGTCTTCTCTTGTAATTTTTTTTCTTTCAATATGTCAAAGAACTCTTTGTATGCCTGTATATGAACGCAGTATCTTAGCGTCCGGGCAAACCTGTGGAGAATATCGGAGTCGAACCGATGACCCCCTGCGTGCAAGGCAGGTGCTCTAGCCAGCTGAGCTAATTCCCCGTGTATTTTTGGTAGTCCCGAGCAGATTTGAACTGCTGACCCCTACATTATCAGTGTAGTGCTCTAACCAACTGAGCTACGGGACTAGCTTATCTTTCTATCTCTCTGGACCATCCAATCAGGGATGGGCACATTTCTTCAAATGTTTTGTCTCTTGTTTGTTTCTTATATAAACCATGTGTGTACGTAACGAGCTTCAATCCTGAATGCTCTAGAAAGGAGGTATTCCAGCCGCACCTTCCGGTACGGCTACCTTGTTACGACTTAGCCCCAATTATCGGTTTTACCCTAACACGCTCCTTGCGGTTACATGCTTTAGGTACCCCCAACTTTCATGGCTTGACGGGCGGTGTGTACAAGGCCCGGGAACGTATTCACCGCGTCATTGCTGATACGCGATTACTAGCGAATCCAACTTCATGAGGTCGAGTTGCAGACCTCAATCCGAACTGTGAATGGCTTTTAGAGATTAGCACCATATTGCTATGTAGCTGCCCGCTGTACCATCCATTGTAGCACGTGTGTAGCCCCGGACGTAAGGGCCATGATGACTTGACGTCGTCCCCACCTTCCTCACAGCTTACGCTGGCAGTCTGTTTAGAGTCCCCACCTTAATGTGCTGGCAACTAAACATAGGGGTTGCGCTCGTTGCGGGACTTAACCCAACACCTCACGGCACGAGCTGACGACAGCCATGCAGCACCTAGTTTCGTGTCCCGAAGGACTGATCCGTCTCTGGATCATTCACTAACTTTCAAGCCCGGGTAAGGTTCCTCGCGTATCATCGAATTAAACCACATGCTCCTCCGCTTGTGCGGGCCCCCGTCAATTCCTTTGAGTTTCAATCTTGCGACCGTACTCCCCAGGTGGATAACTTAACGCTTTCGCTTGGACGCTTACTGTGTATCGCAAACATCGAGTTATCATCGTTTAGGGCGTGGACTACCAGGGTATCTAATCCTGTTTGATCCCCACGCTTTCGTGCATCAGCGTCAATACTAACTTAGTGAGCTGCCTTCGCAATCGGAGTTCTAAGACATATCTATGCATTTCACCGCTACTTGTCTTATTCCGCCCACTTCAAATAGATTCAAGTCCTACAGTATCAAAGGCACTGCGACAGTTAAGCTGCCGTCTTTCACCACTGACTTATAGGACCGCCTACGCACCCTTTAAACCCAATAAATCCGGATAACGCTTGGATCCTCCGTATTACCGCGGCTGCTGGCACGGAGTTAGCCGATCCTTATTCTTCAGGTACATTCAGCTTCCCACACGTGGAAAGGTTTATTCCCTGACAAAAGCAGTTTACAACCCATAGGGCAGTCATCCTGCACGCGGCATGGCTGGTTCAGAGTTCCCTCCATTGACCAATATTCCTTACTGCTGCCTCCCGTAGGAGTCTGGTCCGTGTCTCAGTACCAGTGTGGGGGATTCTCCTCTCAGAGCCCCTAGACATCGTAGCCTTGGTGGGCCGTTACCCCTCCAACTAGCTAATGTCACGCGAGCCCATCCATATCCTATAAATATTTGATCATAATCCGATGCCGGTAAATGATGTTATGCGGTGTTAATCTCTCTTTCGAGAGGCTATCCCCCTGATATGGGTAGGTTGCTCACGCGTTACGCACCCGTGCGCCACTCTCATCAGTTTGTAGCAAGCTACTCCCTGAATCCCGTCCGACTTGCATGTATTAGGCCTGCCGCTAGCGTTCATCCTGAGCCAGGATCAAACTCTCCATTGTAAAATGAAGTGTAAGATCAAGACTATTTATAATAAATAGAATTGTCTTGTATTTTATTTCTAATTCTAAAATTGAACAGGTTGATTTTTTTAACTTTCGTTGTTTCTCAACACTACTCGTTACGTTACATGATTATATTTTTAAAGAACTTTCTTCGCTCCCGCATCTCGCTTCGGCTTTATATGATGTCGGCATTGCGCCGGTATCGGTCTTGTTTGTTCCCCCTTCGTTTCCGTTGGGACTGCAAAGGTAGAAATCTTTTTGGTATCTCCAAAATAAATGTGAAAATTTATTTTTTTGTTTTCCTTCTGTTTCTGCGTTTAAACTAAATTAAACCCTTCTTTTTTCAGTGCTTCCCCTCTCGGATCAGCCGTTCCTCCCTTGCGGAGTGGTGCAAAGATAGGAACTTTTATCCTTCACTTCCTAATGTTTTCTGTCTTATTTGTTCATATTATCTTTAACTTGCTGTAACATTGAACGATTAATTTATCGTTAAAGATATAATCAATAAAAAATGATTGATCCTAGCTAAAAAGAACCTCACCTATTGATACAATATTTAGGTTAATCTCAGATTTATAAATACCTTTATCTATACATAATAACCAAAATAGTAAGCACAATGGCCAAGACTACCCTCAAAGATATCTCTAAAGCACTCAATATTTCAATCTCCACGGTCTCCAAAGCATTATCCGATAGTTACGAAATAAGTGAAAAAACCAAAAAGATGGTTCAGGACTATGCTGCTGAGATGAATTTTAGCGTCAATAAAGTGGCTCAAAGTCTAAAAATTGGCAAAACCAATACCATTGGAGTTATTGTATGTGCTATAAACAACACCTTTATCGCTGAAATATTAGATGGGATTCAAAAGGCTTCAATAGAAACGGGCTATGATATCATCATTATGCAGAGTAGGGAAGATGTACTTGTGGAAAAATCTTGCATTGAAGTATTAAACTCCAGAGGTATCGACGGACTCTTAATCTCTCCTGTAAGCGAAACATCAAATATAAATCTATTAAAGGAATTGCAAGAGAATCAAAAACCTGTCGTTATCTTCGATAGGACCGTCAATCAATTAAAAACAGATAAAGTTGGAGTGAATAATTTTGATGGGGCATATCAAGCTACTAAACATCTATTAGAACAAGGCCGCACCAATATCCTTCATATTACTGGACATCAACTGGGGGTATCAAAAGATAGACTTAATGGATATAAAGAAGCATTACGAGAATTTGAAATTCCATTAAAACCTTATTATTTTATTGAATGCAATATCCAAGATACAGGAAATACTGGACAAACAAATAAAAAGTGCGATTCAAAAAACTTTAAATGCTGAACATAAATTAAATGCCATATTTGGAGCTACCGATGTCATCACGACGCGAACACTAGGAATATTAGCAGAACTTAATATTAGAGTTCCTGAAGAAATAGCCGTAATTGGATTTTCCAATATTTCCATTCCAGACTCTTTAAACCCTGCATTAAGCAGAATTAAACAACCCGCTAGCGAAATCGGTCATACTGCCATGAAAAAACTAATATACCTAATCAAGCATCCGCACTATACTGATTTTGAAACAATCGAATTGGAAAATACAATAGAAATAAGAAGATCAAGCCTTTTGGCTTGATCTTAAAACAAATTAAGTACACTACTTTTTAAAATATTCAGCAGCATTATAATAAGAGATATCAGCAACAATTTTTCCGATCATATCAATATCATGAGGTAAGTAGCCTTTTAAAATATCTTCAGCAAAGATATTAGCGAGCAACCTTCTAAAATATTCATGTCTAGAATAAGACAAGAAACTTCTCGAATCTGTCAGCATACCTATAAAACAACTTATCAAGCCATAATTAGAAAGCGCATTGATTTGTTGCGTCATCCCATCCAGCTGATCTTGATACCACCAGCCTGAACCAAATTGAATTTTTCCTCTTATACCCTCTCCCTGAAAATTACCGATCATGGTACCAAATACAGCATTATCGGCAGGATTGATATTATAAATAATCGTCTTTGCCAACTGGTCTGTTGTATCGAGATCATTAAAAAAATCTGCCATTCGTTCCGCTTGCTTAAAGTCTCCAATCGAATCATATCCCGTATCAGCACCCAAAACAGCTAATTTTCCTCTATTTGTATCACGCAACGGTCCCAGGTGGAATTGCTGCGCCCATTGTTTATCATGATATTTTTTACACAATTCATTCAAAACATAAAAAGTAAAGCTATCTTCAAACTCCAAAGCCCTTGTATCATCTCCATGGAGTACATCGACAAACACAGCATTTACTTCTGTCAACTTAAAGCTACCCTTCTTTGGCAAGTATTTCAATCCATGATCGGAAGCTACACAGCCTAAAGCGTCAAAATAATTGATCCGCTGTTCTAGCGCTTCGAGCAAGGAATCGATGTGGTATATCTGGGTACCAGAACTGTCCGACAATTTTTGAAGATAGGATCGAAATTTATCTCCTTTTGATAATTGAAACACTTGATCCGGACGAAACGTCGGGACAACCTTTGTCTTAAAGTCATCGTTTGCATTTAATGTCTTATGAAAGATTAGATGATCAATGGGATCATCCGTTGTCCCCACCATTTCCACATTAAATCGAGTCAGCAAATTTTGTGTACTGAAGTTAGCACCTTTGAGCTGCTCTTTCGTTTGCGCATAAATATCCTTTGCATTAGACGGGTTTAACAATTCATGGATACCAAATGGATTGTTAAGTTCCATATGCGTCCAATGATACAAAGGGTTTCTCACTGTTTGAGGAACTACTTCTGACCATTTTTGAAATTTCTCAAAATCTGAAGCTTGTCCAGTAATATATTTCTCCTCAATTCCCAAAGTTCGCATTGCTCGCCATTTATAATGATCGCCATATAACCAAATTTGGGTCAAATTTTCAAACTGGTGGTTACTGCATATTTGATCAGGAGGAAGATGATTATGGTAATCTATAATCGGAAGGTCTTTAGCATAATTATGATAGAGTTGTTGCGCGATATCCGATTGCAAAATAAAGTTATCATTAATAAAGTTCGACATGCTTCTCTTTTTATTCACCTAAAATCCCATATTCTAAACCTCGAAGCTCTGCAAGCCCTCTTAAGCGTCCTATAGCAGAATACCCTGGATTAGTTACTTTATTTAAATCATCAAACATTTGGTGACCATGATCAGGTCTAAACGGAATTGGTCGAATCCGTTTCTGATTTTCAACAGCCAAAATCTGCATAATAGCATGCATATTGACATCTCCATCCAAATGATCTGCTTCATAGAAACTGCCCATACGATCCTTTTTCACATTTCTTAGGTGAGCGAAATAAACTCGGTCTTTAACCCTGTCCAATATCGATACGACATCATTTGACTGGCTTGCACCAAGAGATCCCGTGCAAAAACACACTCCATTAAAAGGCTTATTAACACCTGCCAAGATGGCCTCCAAGTCGGATTGATTACTCACAATTCGTGGAAGACCTAAAATTGCATATGGAGGATCATCAGGATGAATGGTCATTTTTATTCCGCTACTTTCACAAACTTCAGCGATTGACGATAAGAAATGTAATAAATTGCGCAATAAACCTTCCCGACCAATCTCACTATATATAGCAATGCTATTATTTAAATCTTCAAGTGTAAGATCTTTTTCTCCAGGAATTCCCATTAAAACAACTTGAGTTAATGCGCTTAAATCAGATGGCGAATACGAAGCAAATTTTCGTTCCACCCCGGCTAATATTTCATCCGAATAATCCCTTCTGGCATCCACACGCTTTAAAATATAAATATCAAATACGGCTAGATCTATCCAATCAAAATATAACGCTTTGGATCCATCCTTCATCAATAGATCTAATTGTGTCCTCGTCCAATCTAAAACCGGCATGAAATTGTAGGTTATAATTTGGATTCCACATTTCGCCAGGTTTTCCAGTGACTGAATGTAATTGCGCATGTAGTATGCAGCCTCTTGATTCGCAGTTTTTATTGCTTCATGAACAGGAAGACTCTCTACAACCGACCAGACTAATCCAGCCTCCTCAATCACACTTTTACGTTCTAAAATATCTGCTACTGGCCAAATCTCACCATGTGGAATATGATGTAATGCCGTTACAATACCTGTAGCACCAGCCTGTTTTATGTCGACTAAAGAAACGGGATCATTCGGCCCATACCATCTCCAAGTTTGTTCAAGTTTATTCATCTCTATTTATTAAACACCACACCATGAATTAAAACCACCATCAACAAAGATTGTTTCACCAGTCACTAAAGCCGAAGCATCACTTAAGAGGTAAACTAAAGTTCCTTTTAATTCATCTGGCTCCCCTAATCTTTGAAATGGCATTCCATTAATAAACTTTTGAGCACGATCAGAATACGCACCGTTTGAATCCATTAATAAATTTCGATTTTGCTCCGTTAAAAAGACACCAGGGGCGATCGCATTGACGCGCACTTTATCTCCATAACGCAAAGCCAGTTCAACGGACATCCATTTGGTATATCCATCGACACCATGTTTGGCAACGGTATAACCTAAAACTCTAGTTATTGGTCTACTGGCAGCCAAAGAAGAAATATTAATAATAGAACCTTTACCCGATTCTGCAATCACACGTCCAAAAATATGTGTCGGTATAATTGTACCATATAAATTAAGCTCAATTGCTTTTAATGTATCTTTAACATCATGATCAAAAAGATTTTGATCTGGTTGAATAGTTGCGCCTGGAATATTACCACCAGCGGCATTTACTAAACCGTTAATAGTACCCCATCTTGCCAATATTTCATCCTTGGCTCTTATCACATCCTCCTCATTTAACACATCCACTTGTATCGCCAAAGCTTCAGCACCTTTTGCTTCAATAGCTTCAACCCGCTCTTGCAGTTTTTCTGTATTGCGTCCAAGTACTGCAATCTTAGCACCCGCTTCAGCTAAAGCATCTACAAAAGCTTTCCCAAGTACACCAGTAGCACCTGTAACCACAACGACGTGATTCCTTAAAGAAAATGTATCCAATATCCCCATTTTATAATTGTTAGATTTAAAGTTACCAATTTTAGGAAATAATTAATTATGAAAGAAACTTCCTTAAAACTTTATTTACTAAAACGTTTTCGAAATTATGGGCATAAATCTTATATAAATACAATTATTTACACTACTTTAGAACTATAAACTTATAACTTATGGATAATAACAAAGTCCTTTGTTTTGGAGAGATTCTATATAGACTGCAAGCAAAGGATCAACATTTTTTTAATACCGACCAATCTGTTGTATACGCTTATCCTGGTGGTTCTGAAGCCAATGTAGCGGTTGCTCTAGCATCATTATCGATTCCTAGTGCTTATGTGTCAGCTGCACCTGAGCACGCGCTAACTAAAGAAATACTGAACATCTTGAATCAACGTAATGTCAATACCTCCAAATTTATATTTGGAGGGGAACGTTTAGGTTCTTACATTTTACAATCAGCAAATGGTTTAACCAGTGGAGAAGTAATATATGATCGAAATCATTCCTCTTTTTCCACTTTAAAAGCTGGTGATATCGATTGGGATGATCTATTTAAGGACTGCTCCTGGTTTCATTGGACAGCCCTAACGCCGGCACTAAACAGCGAATTAGCAGATCTCATGTTAACAGCATTAAAAATGGCACATGAAAAGAAAATAACCATATCCGTTGATCTAAATTATAGAAGTAGATTATGGCAGTATGGAAAACAACCTCTTGACATTATGCCACATTTAGTTTCATATTGCGATGTGATTATGGGCAATATCTGGGCTGAAAATAAAATGCTTGGAACATCGATCAATGATCAATTTTCCCGTTCAACATCAGTGGACCAATATTTCGATTATGCTCGTGTAGTTGCTCAAGAGATATTTGAAAAATATCCGAAATGTAAGCACGTTGCTAATACTTTTCGATTTATGGATAATGCCAATCATAATTTATTCTATGGTACTTATCACAATCCATCAGAAAATAAAATAAGCGATATCTTAGAAACAAATACCCTCATCGATCGAATTGGTAGTGGAGATGCGTTTATGGCAGGCTTAATTGCAGCTATATATGAAAATAAATCTTCACAAGAAATTATTGACACAGCCACTCAACTAGGCTTTAAAAAACTGTTCAACAAAGGTGATTTCATCAACTTATCATAATTAACATGCAGACTATCCTATCCAAGATTGAAAGTTCTCCCATTATCCCCGTTTACTATCATGACGATATCGATCAATGTATCCAGATTTTAAAGTCGTGTTACAGCGGAGGCATACGTGTTTTCGAATTCGTTAACAGAGGTCCAGAAGCTTTTAACAATTTCAAACAACTATTAAACTACCGAGATCAACATTTCCAAGATTTAAAGTTAGGAATTGGAACAATTAAGACAAAACAACAAGCCCTCGATTTCCTAGATATAGGAGCAGAATTTATTGTTAGCCCCATTGTTAAACCAGAAATAGCGGAAGTTACATTAAAAAATAATATTCTTTGGATCCCTGGTTGTATGACGCCTACAGAAATTGCACTTGCCGAAGAACTAGGAGCTCCGCTAGTAAAGCTTTTTCCAGGGGATGCACTAGGATCAAAATTTTTAAACGGAATTAAACCTTTATTTCCATCACTCAAGTTTATGCCTACCGGAGGAGTATCCTTAGAAGAACAAAACCTGACGGAATGGTTTCAAGCTGGAGTATCTGCTGTAGGGATGGGTTCCAAACTATTCAACGCTCCAACAGAATTTGAAGAAAGCAACTATATCGAAAATAGACTACGCAAAGCTTTTCATCATATTGAAAGTATAAAATAAAGACACAAAAAAAAGCTCTAACTAAAGTTAGAGCTTTTTTGTCGGGGTGGCAGGATTCGAACCTACGACCTCCACATCCCAAATGTGGCGCGATACCGGGCTACGCTACACCCCGAAAAGGTATCACCTTTTTGTTTTACTGTGATGCAAATATACATCGAAAATTAATAAAGTCAAATTTATTTTTCACTTTAAATAATAAATCACTGATTAACTGAGAAATAAATTTTTATTAACAAAAATTTAGCAGCAAACTATCGACTAAAAACTAGGATAATGATCCTTTAAATTGCTAAAATCGGTATGATTTGTATATAATACCAGCTCAATCTACGAGGAAAATCAATAAGTGAAATCAGTAAATCTATTGCAAAAAGTTAAAATTAAGAATGCAAATAATTAATTTCATAATACTTGAAGAGCATCTTACAACTTGAATAAAAATAGAACAAGATAATCAATTCAATAAAGGAGTCGAAAATCCATTTACTTACGACACTCTCCCTGCAAATTAAAATTATTGAGGAAATAATAGACGATATGAAGCAAGATAATATAATCATGATAGCTATACAAACCCTATGATCAGATCTCATCATAAACGCTAGGGTGTCTTCATAAGAAGTTATTGAGAGAATAATCGATGATATGCCCAAGTAATATCAGATTAGAGCAGATTACAAGAGCTGCAATTTATAAAATCATATAGGAGAATAATGAATTTAGATCAATTTCCCAATAAGTGATAACACATCTATTCCTATATCCTATCCGTTAACAGCAAAATATCAACATCTGATACCAGATTGCCGCAAAACTTAGAAGCGAAACTGATCCTATAGCAAGTAAGCTTTATCAGAAACAGTTCCACAGACAAAGGCATGGACATATGGAAAGGGGGGAGATGGAGCTGCATCGGCATGGTTCCGGAAGCAGCGCTATTGATTATACTGTAGCAGCGGAATGGCTTGTTCTAAAGCACCGGTATTGGGATATGCTGCATCCGAAAGACAGAAAAAGTTTAGCGCACAAAAAAGCCCCTGCTGTTTAGCAAGGGCTTCTGTATAAAAAAAGGCACCGACCTACTCTCCCACCTGTTACGGCAATACCATCGGCTCTGGCGGGCTTGACTGCTCTGTTCGGAATGGGAAGAGGTAGACACCGCCGATATAGGCACCTAAAATGTTTTTATTAGTCATAAAAATGAAATATACAATATCCCATCCAACACACTAATCTATAGACAATTGAAAGAAAAACTAAAAGAGGAAGACAACAGTGTCTGCGTTGCTTGAGAAAGCTTCGGGTGATTAGTATTGCTCAGCTATGATATCTCTACCTTTACACCTGCAACCTATCAACGTAGTAGTCTACTACGGCCCTATAAGGAAGTCTCATCTCGTGGCTAGTTTCGCACTTAGATGCTTTCAGCGCTTATCTATTCCCGACGTAGCTACCCAGCCGTACACCTGGCGGCATAACTGGTTTACCAGCGGTCAGTCCATCCCGGTCCTCTCGTACTAAGGACAGATCCACTCAAACTTCCAACGCCCACAACAGATAGGGACCGAACTGTCTCGCGACGTTCTGAACCCAGCTCGCGTGCCACTTTAATGGGCGAACAGCCCAACCCTTGGGACCTTCTCCAGCCCCAGGATGTGACGAGCCGACATCGAGGTGCCAAACCTCCCCGTCGATATGAGCTCTTGGGGGAGATCAGCCTGTTATCCCCAGCGTACCTTTTATCCTTTGAGCGATGGCCCTTCCATACAGAACCACCGGATCACTATGTCCGTCTTTCGACCCTGTTCGACTTGTTGGTCTCACAGTCAAGCAAGCTTATGCCATTGCACTCCGCGTACGGTTACCAAGCGTACTGAGCTTACCTTTGAAAGCCTCCGTTACCTTTTTGGAGGCGACCACCCCAGTCAAACTACCCACCAAACAATGTCCTCGGCATGACCGAGTTAGAAACCGAATACAGAAAGGGCGGTATTTCAAGGTTGATTCCATGACTCCTGGCGAAGCCACTTCAACATCTCCCGCCTATCCTACACATCCTGTACCCAATTCCAATGTTAAGCTATAGTGAAGGTGCATGGGGTCTTTCCGTCCCGTTGCGGGTAATCGGCGTCTTCACCGATACCACAATTTCACCGAGCTCATGGCTGAGACAGCGCCCAGATCGTTACACCATTCGTGCAGGTCGGAACTTACCCGACAAGGAATTTCGCTACCTTAGGACCGTTATAGTTACGGCCGCCGTTTACTGGGGCTTCGATTCAATGCTTCTCTTGCGATGACATCCCCTCTTAACCTTCCAGCACCGGGCAGGTGTCAGGCCTTATACCTCATCTTTCGATTTTGCAAAGCCATATGTTTTTGTTAAACAGTCGCCTGGGCCTTTTCACTGCGGCTTCTCCATTGCTGGAGGAAGCGCCCCTTCTCCCGAAGTTACAGGGCCATTTTGCCGAGTTCCTTAGCCATGATTCACTCGAGCACCTTAGGATTCTCTCCTCGACTACCTGTGTCGGTTTACGGTACGGGTTTTTATAACCTGAAGCTTAGCGGGTTTTCTTGGAAGTCTGTTTACCTGCTCTATCAGCGCCGCCGAAGCTTTGCTGTACTATTGGGTTTCAGCAGGGTCGGCGGATTTGCCTACCGTCCCTATACCTACGCCTTTCAACGAACTATTCCGTCAGTTCGCGGCAGTGTCACTACTCCGTCACCACATCGCAGTTATAAAAAGTACTGGAATATTAACCAGTTGTCCATCGGCTTACTCCCTTCGGATGCGCCTTAGGCCCCGACTAACCCTGATCCGATTAGCGTTGATCAGGAAACCTTAGTCTTTCGGTGGGCGGGTTTCTCACCCGCCTTATCGTTACTTATGCCTACATTTGCTTTTCTATCCACTCCACGGCCCATTACCAGACCGCTTCGCCGTAAATAGAATGCTCCCCTACCAGACATACATATTTCAGTATGAATCCATAGCTTCGGTAATACACTTGATGCCCGTTTATTATCCACGCCCGATCGCTCGACTAGTGAGCTGTTACGCACTCTTTAAATGAATGGCTGCTTCCAAGCCAACATCCTAGCTGTCTAGGCAATCGGACCTCGTTAGTTCAACTTAGCGTATATTTAGGGACCTTAGCTGATGGTCTGGGTTCTTTCCCTCTCGGCCTTGGACCTTAGCACCCAAAGCCTCACTGCCGGCCATATCTTATAGCATTCGGAGTTCGTCTGGATTTGGTAGGATTTGACTCCCCCGCACCCAATCGGTAGCTCTACCTCTATAAGACTCCATGCCGACGCTGTTCCTAAAAACATTTCGGGGAGTACGAGCTATTTCCCAGTTTGATTAGCCTTTCACCCCTACCCTCAGGTCATCCGGAAACTTTTCAACGTTTATCGGTTCGGTCCTCCATTACATGTTACTGCAACTTCAACCTGCCCAAGGGTAGATCACAAGGTTTCGCGTCTACCTCATCTGACTATGCGCCCTATTAAGACTCGCTTTCGCTTCGGATACGTGGCTGAACCACTTAACCTTGCCAGACAAGAGTAACTCGTAGGCTCATTATGCAAAAGGCACGCCGTCACTGGACCTGCCAGCTCCGACCGCTTGTAAGCACACGGTTTCAGGTTCTTTTCACTCCTCTGTTCGAGGTTCTTTTCACCTTTCCCTCACGGTACTAGTTCACTATCGGTCTCTCAGGAGTATTTAGCCTTATCAGATGGTGCTGACAGATTCCCACAGGGCGTCTCCGACCCCGCGGTACTCAGGGTACTGCTAGGCTAGCATTCTATACGTGTACAGGGCTATCACCGTGTATCGCTGGGCTTCCCATCCCATTCCACTTCTGTTTGCTAATGCCACATTGCAGCCCTACAACCCCAACCATGCCGTAACAAAGTTGGTTTGGGCTCTTTCCCGTTCGCTCGCCACTACTTGGGAAATCATTATTATTTTCTTCTCCTACGCCTACTTAGATGTTTCAGTTCAGCGCGTTCGCGTATTTTACAGCATACCTTCAGTATGCTAGGTTGCCCCATTCGGAAATCTTCGGATCAAACTCACATTTGCTAATCCCCGAAGCTTATCGCAGCTTATCACGTCCTTCATCGCCTCTGAGAGCCTAGGCATCCCCCGTGTGCCCTTATTTACTTTCTTCACCTCATAGCCCTTTTGCTACTATGGGTTGCTTTTTGATATATAACCATGATGCTACGCATTAATCCGTTCGGCCTTGACCGAGGGTCTTCATAATACATCGGGCACACCACAGTATTGTCTCTACTGTTGTCTTCTCTTGTAATTTTTTTTCTTTCAATATGTCAAAGAACTCTTTGTATGCCTGTATATGAACGCAGTATCTTAGCGTCCGGGCAAACCTGTGGAGAATATCGGAGTCGAACCGATGACCCCCTGCGTGCAAGGCAGGTGCTCTAGCCAGCTGAGCTAATTCCCCGTGTATTTTTGGTAGTCCCGAGCAGATTTGAACTGCTGACCCCTACATTATCAGTGTAGTGCTCTAACCAACTGAGCTACGGGACTAGCTTATCTTTCTATCTCTCTGGACCATCCAATCAGGGATGGGCACATTTCTTCAAATGTTTTGTCTCTTGTTTGTTTCTTATATAAACCATGTGTGTACGTAACGAGCTTCAATCCTGAATGCTCTAGAAAGGAGGTATTCCAGCCGCACCTTCCGGTACGGCTACCTTGTTACGACTTAGCCCCAATTATCGGTTTTACCCTAACACGCTCCTTGCGGTTACATGCTTTAGGTACCCCCAACTTTCATGGCTTGACGGGCGGTGTGTACAAGGCCCGGGAACGTATTCACCGCGTCATTGCTGATACGCGATTACTAGCGAATCCAACTTCATGAGGTCGAGTTGCAGACCTCAATCCGAACTGTGAATGGCTTTTAGAGATTAGCACCATATTGCTATGTAGCTGCCCGCTGTACCATCCATTGTAGCACGTGTGTAGCCCCGGACGTAAGGGCCATGATGACTTGACGTCGTCCCCACCTTCCTCACAGCTTACGCTGGCAGTCTGTTTAGAGTCCCCACCTTAATGTGCTGGCAACTAAACATAGGGGTTGCGCTCGTTGCGGGACTTAACCCAACACCTCACGGCACGAGCTGACGACAGCCATGCAGCACCTAGTTTCGTGTCCCGAAGGACTGATCCGTCTCTGGATCATTCACTAACTTTCAAGCCCGGGTAAGGTTCCTCGCGTATCATCGAATTAAACCACATGCTCCTCCGCTTGTGCGGGCCCCCGTCAATTCCTTTGAGTTTCAATCTTGCGACCGTACTCCCCAGGTGGATAACTTAACGCTTTCGCTTGGACGCTTACTGTGTATCGCAAACATCGAGTTATCATCGTTTAGGGCGTGGACTACCAGGGTATCTAATCCTGTTTGATCCCCACGCTTTCGTGCATCAGCGTCAATACTAACTTAGTGAGCTGCCTTCGCAATCGGAGTTCTAAGACATATCTATGCATTTCACCGCTACTTGTCTTATTCCGCCCACTTCAAATAGATTCAAGTCCTACAGTATCAAAGGCACTGCGACAGTTAAGCTGCCGTCTTTCACCACTGACTTATAGGACCGCCTACGCACCCTTTAAACCCAATAAATCCGGATAACGCTTGGATCCTCCGTATTACCGCGGCTGCTGGCACGGAGTTAGCCGATCCTTATTCTTCAGGTACATTCAGCTTCCCACACGTGGAAAGGTTTATTCCCTGACAAAAGCAGTTTACAACCCATAGGGCAGTCATCCTGCACGCGGCATGGCTGGTTCAGAGTTCCCTCCATTGACCAATATTCCTTACTGCTGCCTCCCGTAGGAGTCTGGTCCGTGTCTCAGTACCAGTGTGGGGGATTCTCCTCTCAGAGCCCCTAGACATCGTAGCCTTGGTGGGCCGTTACCCCTCCAACTAGCTAATGTCACGCGAGCCCATCCATATCCTATAAATATTTGATCATAATCCGATGCCGGTAAATGATGTTATGCGGTGTTAATCTCTCTTTCGAGAGGCTATCCCCCTGATATGGGTAGGTTGCTCACGCGTTACGCACCCGTGCGCCACTCTCATGAAATTAAAGCAAGCTTTAATTTCAATCCCGTCCGACTTGCATGTATTAGGCCTGCCGCTAGCGTTCATCCTGAGCCAGGATCAAACTCTCCATTGTAAAATGAAGTGTAAGATCAAGACTATTTATAATAAATAGAATTGTCTTGTATTTTATTTCTAATTCTAAAATTGAACAGGTTGATTTTTTTAACTTTCGTTGTTTCTCAACACTACTCGTTACGTTACATGATTATATTTTTAAAGAACTTTCTTCGCTCCCGCATCTCGCTTCGGCTTTATATGATGTCGGCATTGCGCCGGTATCGGTCTTGTTTGTTCCCCCTTCGTTTCCGTTGGGACTGCAAAGGTAGAAATCTTTTTGGTATCTCCAAAATAAATGTGAAAATTTATTTTTTTGTTTTCCTTCTGTTTCTGCGTTTAAACTAAATTAAACCCTTCTTTTTTCAGTGCTTCCCCTCTCGGATCAGCCGTTCCTCCCTTGCGGAGTGGTGCAAAGATAGGAACTTTTATCCTTCACTTCCTAATGTTTTCCGGAAATAGTTTACCGCGACACGGTAAAGGGCTAGAAATGTGACCGATAATTTATCTGGATGCCGCCTGATGAGCATGCTGGTTCGGATATGGATTAGCTTTTGCTATGGATCACATTGCTAATTGGTCTGGGGCCATCTGTGTGCGGACACGCCCGTCACCTGTCCATATATGGGATCATCATACAAGTACTGCGTTACTCGGTTACTTCGTCACTCCGTTACTATGTTACCTAGTTACTCGATCACTGCGTTACCCTTTTATGTTACTGCTTTACTCCGTCACTAAATCACTGCGTTACTCGATCCCTCCGTTACTTTACCATATATACCAGATCTTAAAGACAAATTCTGACCAACTACATACCAACTTCACTATTAAATGGGGAATATACCAGACATTACTTAGGGTTTATAGGGGGTTAGTAGGGGTATACCCCTACTAACCCCCTATAAACCCCCTGTTATCCCCCTACTATACCGGTATTAAATACGAAGTTGGTCAGAATTTGGTATGTAGTTGGTATTACTTCTAAGGGAGGAATCCCTATATCATTTGATATAATTTTGTAAAAGACCGCAATACCTTTTCCTATTATAGATATAATTATTCCCCCATAGAGTATAACAGATGTATTAACTCGATAAATAATCAGATATCGCGTGCCTTATAGATGAGTAGAGAAAGAGAAAGTATAGAATATGAAATCAATACAGATATAACATACTGATTATTAATAAATTAATAGGCAAATCAACTATAATATGACAAACATATTTTTTTTATAAAAAATCATAACTTTACAGACAAATATTTAAATCATTCAATGCGGATAAATGACAGGCACCGATTATATATATTATACTGATTTATTAGGTACGATGCTTTTTGCTATTTCAGGAGCTATGGCCGCAAATCGTAGAAAAATTGATATTTTCGGAGCAACCTTTACCGGTTTCGTTACCGCTATAGGAGGAGGGTCTTTAAGAGATGTTTTTCTAAACCTTCGACCTATTTGGGTTGATGATGGCAATTACTTAATTGCTATATTAATAGGCGTATTTCTTTCTGCTATACTCAATGATCAACTCGATAAATTTTCTCGAACTTTGACCCTTTTTGATGCTATGGGTATTGCCTTTTTTACCATCGTTGGTGTACAAAAGTCATTAACTTACGAAAGCTCTACGATTGCAGCAGTCATATTAGGGATGTTTTCAGCCGTAATGGGAGGAGTGATACGAGATACACTGATGAATGAAAATCCGCTAATTTTTAGAAAAGAAATATACGCGACAGCTTGCCTATCGGGAGCAATTCTTTTTGTGACGCTACCTTTTTTTGGTGTAAATGAAAGCATAAATGCATTTCTGAGTGCACTTTTAGTATTTGTAGTGCGCATCTTAGCTGTCAAATATAAATTCTCTCTTCCCATAGTCGGTGGATAAATAAAACTAGAGAATAAAAGAAAAAGCGTTAATAGAGTTAGCGCTTTTTCTTTTGGAGAGGGAATTTCATTTTATATCCTACACGAATCATACCTTTAGAAATGGTATCCAATTTACCTTTCAACATTGTTTTCTTTAACGTTGACAATTTATCAGTAAACAATTTACCTTCGATATGATCATATTCATGCTGTACAACACGTGCCGCTAAACCAGTCAAGTCAATCTCATGTTCCTCAAAATTCTCATCCAAATAATTAATCTTAATATTCGGATGTCTCATCACCTCTTCATTAATATCAGGAATGCTTAAACAACCTTCGCTAAAAGCCCATTTTTCACCTGTTTCTTCAACCATGATCGGATTGATAAATACCTTTTTAAAAGAGCGCAATATCTCTTTCTCTTCTTCAACATCTTCTGCAAATGGAGTTGCATCGATTACAAAAAGACGAATAGGCAAACCTACCTGTGGGGCAGCCAGCCCAACACCATTTGCTGCATACATGGTTTCAAACATATCAGCAATCAATTGCTTCAAGTTTGGATAATCCTCATCTATTTCATCTGCTACCTTACGTAATACTGGATCTCCGTAAGCCACAATTGGAAGTTTCATACTTTTATTTTTTTTGAAGAACAAAGGTAAGCATTAAAATTCAATCGAAAACCACACTTTGTTTGCAATAAATCATATTTTTGTTATTCGAAATGACAGATCCATACCATCAAATATTAGCAAGCTTTTGTGATATACTACAAAAGAACTTCGACTCTGAACTTGTAATATCCCAAAAATCGCCTTCATTTACCAAAATAACAGGCGGGGATCTTCCATTTGTCATTCATCTATATAGGTCAAATATCACAAAAAGAATTTGCGATCAAAATGAAAAAATAGTTCATATAGATGAAGATATGTTGCACAGTAAATATGATATCATTGTAAAACGAATTCTTGCTTTAGCACTTCATCAAAAAAAAGCTTATGCTCGAAAAACTGTTGTTGCTCGAGTAGATAAGAAAAATACGATCGCATTTTTAGAAGAAAATCACCTACAAGGAGCAATGCCTGGAAAATATCGCTATGGTTTATTTTTAGATGGTGAACTTATTTCCTTAGCTGTATTTAGTGGGGGGCGGAAGATGCCTGAATTACAAATTGAAAATTATCGTTCATTTGAATTAATACGTTTTTGCAATAAACTTGGTTATAATGTAGTAGGAGGGATCAGCAAATTAATCAAAGCTTTTGTCACTGATTTCGAACCACAAGATATTATGACATACACCGATAAAGACTGGAGTCAAGAGTCGACATTGGAAAAAATTGGGTTCGTCAAAAAATCTGAACTTGATCCGCTCAAATTCTGGGTAAACGGTACCTCTAGAATTTTAATTCGTGATAACGAACAATACCAAAATTTACAAAAGGAATTTCCAAATGGCTATTTGAAGGAAAATTTAGGTAGCCTTAAGATGATTCTATTTATAAAATAAAATCATTTTTTGTATCTTGTCAATTAATCTAAACAGAAAAAATTAAAATATATCACATGAAGAGAAAACTACGAATGGGTATGGTCGGAGGTGGCAATGATGCTTTCATTGGCGCCGTACACCGTATTGCAGCAAATATGGATGGTAAAATCGAACTTGTATGTGGTTCATTCAGTATCAATCCTGAAATCAACAAACAGTCTGCAGAAGATTTATTCATTCCAGAAAACCGTTGTTATGCAAATTATGAGGAGATGATTTTAAAAGAAAGTCAACTTCCTGAAGGAGAACGTATGGATTTCCTAACGATCGTTACCCCAAATTTCATGCACTATCCGCCAGCTAAGATGGCTTTAGAGAATGGATTCAATGTCGTTATTGAAAAACCAATGACGCTGACGTTAGAGGAAGCAAAATCTTTGGAAGAAATTGTAAAAAGCACAAATAAAACACTTTGCTTAACCCATACTTACTCGGGATACCCAATGGTAAAACAAGCGAAAGCTATGGTAAAGGCTGGTCATTTCGGTAAGATTCGTAAAATCGTTGTCGAATATCCTCAAGGATGGTTGAGTAAACTGACAGAGCGCGAAGGAAATGCTGGTGCTGCATGGCGCGCTGATCCTGCAAAATCAGGAAAATCGTTAGCAATGGGTGATATCGGTGTACATGCTGCTCACCTTGCAGAATACATTTCAGGATTAAAAATCACTGAATTATGTGCTGACTTAACTACTTTCGTTGAAGGTAGACATTTGGATGATGACGGTTCTGTTTTATTACGTTTTGAAGATGGGGCTAAAGGCATGCTTTGGGCATCACAGATTGCTGCAGGAGAAGAGAATGCATTAAGAATCCGTATCTATGGTGAGCATGGCGGTTTGGAATGGGCAAATGAAGACCCTAATAACTTAACCATAAAAATGTTAGGCGAACCTCGTCAAGTATTCCGTACAGGAAATAGCTATAATAGTCCAAATCAATTGAGTTCATTTACAGGTCACAATACCCGTATCCCAGCAGGACATCCGGAAGGACTGCTAGAATCGTTTGGTAATATTTACCGTAATTTTGCTCAAACAGTTTCTGCAAAATTGGAAGGCAATACGCCAACTGCAGAAATGCAAGATTTCCCTCAGGTGCATGAAGGTGTACGCGGTATGGCTTTTATAGAAAATGTTGTCAATAACAATAATGGTTCTGAAAAATGGACTAAATTTGTTGTGTGATAGATAAACAACAAACATTACTTTCTCCTCTGGCTCTTTCCACAGTGCCTAAGGAGAAAGTTATTGTTATTTTAGGTCCTACAGCTTCTGGAAAGACAGCTTTAGCGGTCAAAATAGCGAAAGAGTTAAATGCTGAAATCATTAGTGCAGACTCTCGTCAGGTATACCGCCGTATGGATATCGGAACTGGTAAAGATCTTTCCGAATATGGCGATATTCCACATCATCTTATTAATATATGCGATCCTGGAGAAAAATATCATTTAGGACAGTTTATTGAAGATTTTCAACGCGTTTATGAATCTCTGTTGTTTCAGGGCAAGCGTATTATTTTATGCGGCGGCACTGGACTTTATATACAAAGTGTCCTTCAAGGCAACAAATATGCTCAAATACCAAGTCAACCTGGATTTAAAGAAGCATTATATCAATTTGATCACGAAGAACTGCTTACCCGATTATCTAAATATCAAAAACCACCAGATCTTTATCTAGATCTATCAACAAAAAAAAGAATCATACGCGGCATAGAAGTTCTAGAATGGCTTAAACATCATTCATTAGCGCCCATGAACAATAAAAATCTTGATTCATTGGTTATTGGATTAAATCCGGATGTCATGTTAAGAAGGGAGAAAATATCCAACCGCCTAAAACAGCGTATACAGGATGGGCTAATAGCAGAGGTCGAAGGATTATTAGTTTCAGGTGTTAGTCATGCAGAACTCCAATATTACGGTCTAGAATATAAGTATGTGTCTAAATATCTTTTGGGCGAGTTAAACTATGCTGATTTTTATAAGAAATTGGAGACAGAAATACATCGATATGCCAAACGGCAGATGACTTATTTCCGCAAAATGGAAAAAGATGGTATTACGATCAATTGGATAGATTAGTATTCTAATTGTTATGAATAGAAAAAGGGTTGACCTTGTGGATCAACCCTTTTTAATTTCTTTCGATTATAACTTTATTTCCTCGTCTTTAGCATTAAAGAAGTGGAATTCCGTTAAATAATATGAAGTAACAGGAACAACTTTGATCCATTTTTGAAACTTCAAAAACCATTTTATTCTTTTTGAAATAAAGCCCGATTTAATAAAAGCGGCAATATAAGGATGTACACATAGTGATATTCCTTTTTCATTTTGTTCTTGAAGAATAAAACTTAAATTATTTTCAATATCGTCCATCAGGACAATACTTGATCGGATTTCACCA
Organism: Sphingobacterium sp. MAE; assembly: GCF_056711605.1. Lineage (NCBI taxonomy): Bacteria > Pseudomonadati > Bacteroidota > Sphingobacteriia > Sphingobacteriales > Sphingobacteriaceae > Sphingobacterium > Sphingobacterium sp. MAE. The sequence continues at coordinate 5,238,174 of NZ_CM160044.1, forward strand.
GTACCATCACAAGCGGGACATTTCTCGTTTGTAACGATATTCATTTCTGGTCTAACACGTTGACGCGTAATCTGTACTAGTCCAAATTTACTTGGAGGTAGTATGGTGTGTCTGGCGCGATCCGTTGCCATACAATCTTTCAAAAAGCTGTATAACTCTTTACGATGAGTAGGTTTATGCATATCGATAAAATCGATAACAACGATCCCTCCCATATCTCTTAAGCGCAATTGACGCGCAATTTCTTTTGCAGCTTCCATATTAACCAGGAGCGCATTATCCTCTTGGTTCTCTTTATTAGCAGAACGATTACCACTGTTGACATCAACGACGTGAAGTGCTTCAGTATGCTCGATTACGAGATAAGCACCACCTTGTAGTGTAACAGTTTTTCCAAAAGCAGCTTTGATTTGTTTCTCTACGCCAAAATGGTCAAAAATTGGTTCTTTATGTTTATAAAGTTTTACAATTTTTTCTAAATCAGGAGAGATGTCTTGGACATAAGATTTTGTCTCTTCATATATCACAGGGTCATTTACATGAATATGTGTAAATTCATCTGTCAATAGATCGCGCAAGATGGTAGAAGCTCTATCCATTTCGCCCAATACTTTTTGAGGAGGTTCAGCTGTCCGAAGTCGCTTGGTAAATATTTCCCACTTAGAGATTAAATCCAGTAAATCCTTCTGTAATTCATCTACACCTTTTCCTTCGGATACCGTACGGATAATAACTCCAAAGTTTGGAGGTTTTATTCCTTCGACAATCTTCTTGAGACGTGTACGCTCATTACTTCCTTTGATTCGCTTGGATATGGAAACCGCGCTTGAAAAAGGTACCAGTACGACAAATCTACCTGCAATAGATAGATCGGAGCTCAATCGAGGTCCTTTTGTTGATATTGGTTCTTTTGCGATTTGAACTGGTAAAAGCATGTTTTTGCTTAAGATATCCGATATCTTACCAGCCTTATCGATGTCCTTTTCAAGTTTTAGACTATTTAGCAGTTTCTCTTGATAACTGCCATTCTTTACTATCCGAGTAAGTTTTAGCAAAGATTGAACCTGAGGACCTAAGTCCAAATAGTGGAGAAAAGCATCTTTTTCGTAACCTACGTCTACAAATGCTGCATTTAATCCCGGCATAATTTTTTTGATTCGCCCAAGATAAATATCTCCAACTGAAAAATTATTGTTAACCGTTTCCCTATTTAGTTCAACAAGCTGCTTATCTTGTAGCAAAGCAATAGTAACTCCTTTTTCAGGAGTAGAATCAATAATTAATTCCTTTACCAACAGCTACATATTTACGATACAGATTAGCATACCCTGCTAATTCTATTGTATCTGATTAAACCTTAAAGAACGTTTTTTATAAAAAAAAACAATCTACACGCAATAAATTACGTGTAGATTATCAAACTTCCATACTAAAATTGCGTTATTTTCATGCAGCAATATACTATCGGAGTCTTATACAAGAAAGACTATTTTTTCTTGTGTCTATTTTTTCTTAAACGTTTCTTACGTTTGTGAGTAGCCATTTTGTGTCTTTTTCTTTTTTTTCCGCTTGGCATAGCTAATTTTTTTTAAATGATTATAAACTAAATTAATTACTTACTCAACTCAGCGATCTTACGATCGATAAATTGTGAAAGGGAAGGGTCAGCAGCTAATTGTTTACTTTGTTTAAAAGCAGCAACCGCCTCACTTTTCATCCCAATATTTTCATAGCCTGTGGCTAAATAAAAGTAAGATTCCGCATCTGGTTTCAATTCAATAACTGTTTTGAAACGATCAATCGCTTTATCAAACTGGCGAGATTGTAATGAAAACAATCCCAAAGTTTTGTTTGCTTCTACATTTTTTGGATCTGCCTGAACCACTTCACGAAGTAAAGCAATTCCAGCCATTGGGTTATTTGTACCCGAGACCATTGCAGCTCCCAATCCTGTTTTCGCTTCTAAACTAGCAGCATTTAATTTCAAAGCAGCTTCGTATGAACGAATTGCATTTTGCGTCAAAGCTTGAGCTAAAGTAGAGTCTTGTAAATTTGTGTAAGCAGTACGATATGAATTTCCTGCTTTCAACCAGTATTCATATTTCGGAGAAATTTTAGCCATCTCTTCGTAAATGAACCCTTGAGGTGCCGGTTTAGCCAGATCGTCCCACTTTACGGCCAACTTTTGAAGTAAAGAAACTTTCTCTTCTCCAGATGACTTTGTAATTTGGGTCTCAATATCGGAAATATCTTTGATTAAATTTGCATCTAATCCTTGTTTTGTCATTAACGATATGTTCTCCAAATTGATTTCAGAAGAAGGTTGCTGTTTTTCAGCAGATTCCTCCTTCTCGTTTACCAAACCTTTGATAGGTTGTGCAAATAGTACCGCAACTAATGCTGCAACCACGCCTACTACTATAATCTGTTTGGTTTTTGCCATTTTAATCTGTTTTTAAGATTATTTATTGCCGTTTTTTACTTTCTCAACAAATACTTTTGCTGGTTTGAAGCTAGGAACGAAATGTTCAGGGATGATGATCGCTGTATTTTTAGAAATGTTTCTAGCAGTTTTTTCAGCTCTTTTTTTAACAACAAAGCTACCAAAACCTCTTACGTATACATTTTCTCCACCCACCATTGCGTTTTTAACCACTTTGAAGAATGCCTCTACGGTTTCTTGAACATCTACCTTCTCTAAGCCAGTTTTGTTAGAGATTTCTGCAATAATTTCTGCTTTAGTCATATCAATTTTACTGTAATTATTTATTTCTCAACCTTTAACCCAATGTACTTTGGGGTTGCAAAAGTATCTCTTTAAAATGACGTTTGGAAATAATTTAACCATTTTTTTTATTTTAAAATTATTCTAAAGGAGATCATTTACAACAGCTTAGCCATTTTACATCGCTAAACTCATTTTTCAAAGAATCACAAAAATACACTTTATTACTGAATATCAAACCTTTAATTTTATTTTTATCATTCCACGTGAAACAAATGATAAGCCGATGACTTTATTTTTAAGCACATATTATCTGGGCTAATTTTTTCAAATCTTCCTCCTGATGTAAGCTGCTTAAGACAATTCTATTCAAAGGAGGGTCTGTTTCCAAAGGATATGGAAAACTAGAGATCAGAAATCCATTTTGCACCAATTTTTCATATAACTCAGGTTCAGTAGAGCTAAAAACAGCAAAATTAGGGATATGGCTCAGACGATCGCCTATTAAATTGGCAAAAAAATCTATATTCTGATGCAGTTTTTCGAATGCGGCCATGTAAATATCTTGCGAATGCGTAAATGCATACATCGAAGCAGGAGAAGCAGGGGAGGCCCCAGTAAAAAAGGGTGATTTCCGAAATCTTTCCATCCATTTATTGGACGACAAAATCATTCCTGCGTCCGTACCCAAACCCTTTGCCAATGAAGCAACAACCACCACCTCAATGGCCGAACCCTCAAATATAGATAGATCAGTAGAAGTTCTGTTGGCACGCACCACCCCAATTCCGTGTGAGTCGTCGACTAACAAAATCACTTTTTTATCGGGATTTATTGTCAACAAAGGGCTGAAATCATAATGTTCTGGAGTCAAATTATCCATGGAGTTACTAACAATCACAAATTGTTGATCATCAACCGCATTATTGATCTGTTGTACCGTTTGAATAAGCCAAGAATCCATATTTCCCACCACTTGCGGATTTGTATCTAACCACAGTGCTGGATGAGTGTGGGGTGCATAAATAAGTTTTCCTACAGAGGAAAGAGATTTTACGGCCAACTGCGCTGCCAAATAACCACTGGATACCAAAAGGGCAGCCTCAAAACCAAATCGACTCGCTGCACGATGTTCCGCTACATCAAAAATATCAAGTTGTATGTTGTTATTACGAGAGGTTCCGTTATTTAATCCGTATCTGGATAAGCCCTCCTTATACACATCAATATAGGCTTCATTGACCAACAACCCTAAATATGCTGTCCCTCCAAAAAAAAGATAATCTTTTTGATGATGGTGAATCAGCCGACCAGTCGATTGGTGCAGATTTCTAAAATCTTTCATTATTTAATCGCTCACTTTAAAATACAAATCGCTCAGCATATTGATCGCGATCATGACAAGTTTATCCGTCATCATGGATAAACGGAAAACTACATATTGAGTTTGTAGTTGAGTGGAATGTTAAAACGTAGAGAAGCTGTAAATCCCTTAATTGGACGGTAGTCTTGCTTATCAGCCGTAGCAAATCCATATCCAAAATCCAGATCTAAAATAGTCGCCAACGAGATCCCCACCTTTGGAGTTATGGTATACGGAGTGATTTCTGTTCGCACAAAGGGTGCAACGACCCAAGATTGGGGATAGAAGGAAAAAGCTAGTTCGGGAATTACAGCAAACTTATTTTGGGTCCAGGTGAAATTAGCCGTTACATCTGTTTTCAAAATATTTTCACCTAAAAAGGCAAAAGCAAAATAACCTCCTGTTTTTATAGCACTTCCTTTTTGGTATTGGTAACTCAACGTAGGACCATATAAAGTCTCCTGTGCCCTTGCCTGCAGGCCAATACTGAATAAAGCAATACAAATTACTTTAATGACAAAATTCTTCATAATCAAGCCTAATAAAGATGAAAGTTTAAGGGAATATTGACACCTAAAGATAAATTGACACCTTTAATCTGCTTAAAATCTTTTTTTGTATTATAATCAAAACCATAGCCTACACCAAAGTCAAGCAGAGAGAAAATGCTGATTCCAACCTTCGGAGTTACCGTATAGGGTGTCAATTCAGCTTTTACAAAAGGGAGTAAGATAAAGTCATTGACATAATAAGTAAATCCCAATTCAGGGATAACGGTTGTCTTTCCTCCCATCCAAGTAAAATTTGCACCTGCATCAATTTTCATATATTGTGTCTCATTCGGTGCAAATAATCCCCAAGCAGATGCTTTCAAGAAACTTCCACTTTGGTACTGATAACCTACCGATGGTCCAAATATCCAATTATTATGCGCTGGTAATGGGTTATTTTGCGCAAATACTCCAAAACATGATAATAATCCAATAAAAATGATGGTCAATCTTTTTATATTCATGTAGCTAAAATACGAAGTATAAACATTAATCAATATCATCAGAACAATTAATATCTAAAAACGTTTTTCTTGAGTCACAAAAACAACATATCATTTTAAAATTTTTGTACCACCTACAGCGATCTACTTACCGAAAAATAGAAGAAGCGGAAAAAATTACTTAAAAAGCGATTCAGGATACAATTTTTGACCCCATACTTTTGATTGTATCATACGAATCAATAGGTAAGTGTTTCATTTGAAATGGTACATGCTGAATTAAAATGGATCTAAAAACTTATTTTTGGACGTTTTTTTTCAGATAATAATTTCTTTTTTGTTCATCCGCCTCAACAGTATATTGATCATGGAGTTCAAGCATCCATCCATCTCCTTTTATTAGATTCTTATCAATCGAAATTGGAATAGAAAGTGAAATTTTTCCCCAGTCAGCACTGATCAATCCTCCTTTTTCAACAGTAAGGATACCCCAATTATCTGTGATTCGAGTTGTAGGATAGTAAGTCCCATATGCTCCAATAGGAATAATGGTCCTGGGGTCAAAAGAGTAATTCATACTTTCAAACTTTATTTCAAAATGAGGCGATTCGACAAATTTTTCTTTGTACGCTTTTACTACTCGCTTGTTTTCGATGTCTCTAGTTGTCTCTTCTTCAAAGATGATCTTCCCATTATAAGCTGTTGCTAATTTTTTGAAAATCTGTTGTGTTGGATTTGGGATTTTAAGTTCGAATTTTTTGATAAAAAAGGCTGTTAAATCTGTATTAGCGTTAATCTGCTTATTCCATTCATGATCCTTTTTATAAAGGATGTAGCCATAAGAAGGAATAGTTTGATAGGCAAATGAGCGCACAAAAGTTCGGTTTTTCAGTAAACGCTCCATACCATTAATTAAATAGGATTTTGTTTGTTCATCCTGTCTACTGGTCACAATTATTCCTGTATACTCCGCAATTCCCTCATTCATCTCAAGCAGATTTTCATTTACTGCACCTTCTGCAAATTGTTTATAACGATATTTCCTAAAAATCAGAGCATTGGTCAAGTGTTTTCGTATTTCATCTTGATCTGATGAACGAAGTGCCTTTTTCAAAGCCTCCATTTCAAGTCGAAGGCTTATCCTTCCTTCCATCTCATCAAGATGCTTATTATCTGCATTGTGCAGTGCAAATCCCAGATCAGGCTGTATCCGATGAAACGACTCATGAGCAAGCAGATTGATACGGTCGTCTCTATTTTCTGGCAAAGGCAGCATGATCATCCCCCAACGTTTACCGTTCCAGTCCAATGCCGTGTTGGAAAAATTTACATCCTGAGGTAGGATTCCAATATAAATACTGTCCTTGGGCGCTAGAGTGCCCATGTTATCCGATTCATTTGCATATATTTTTCGGGTACTGGGATCAATCAATAGGGTAGGACCGTACAGATCTTGATTCCATAATTGTTTCGCTCCATCTGATGCTGCCTTGAGTTCATTAAAAAATAAGCGGATAGACTCTTCTTTGACTTGGTTTTGAGCATAAGTGGAACATACCAAAATAAATAGTAATGTAAAACAGATTAGCTTCTTCATACTTAATTAAGAAAGTTGTAGGTTTGATTTAAAATTATAAATTTAATAAAAATTTATAAAAGTGTCTTGGACGAGTACTACAATGATCAGATTCAACCAAACCTATAGTCTTCTAGCAAAATGCAAAAACCTTTATGTTGGTTTTCAGGTTTGATTCCTTCAATTATGTCCTATAAAAAAAGCTTCTCCAAATGGAAAAGCTTTTCTATATCAAGTGACCTCGGAGGGGCTCGAACCCTCGACCCATTGATTAAGAGTCAATTGCTCTACCAGCTGAGCTACAAAGTCATGTCTATATTCAAATGTAACTTAGATTTTTTTTATATCAAACAAAAAAATAAAAAAACCAGTCAAATAAGTACAACCAGTTTTAGTGAATACAATTAACATGACGATCTGACCAAATTCCGTTCATATCCACCAATAAACAGCTCATCCCCATAATCCAACAACTGATCCAATCTTATTTGTTCCGCTGGCTAAAGCTTCACATTTTCAGGTCAAATTAGAAAAAACATGAAGTACATCCTATCCATCATCCTTTTTTGTTCTATACAAGTCTCCGGTCAAATAAAAATCAATGGAAACGTCACAGACGGCAATAAAAAGGCGGTGCAGTACGCCAATATTTTCATTGTAGGGACATATGATGGAGGCACAACAGACTCCCTCGGTAATTTTTCATTTATGACGTACGAAGTTGGAAATCAACTTTTAAAAATTACTGCAATAGGCCGTGAATCTAAATCGATACCCTTCGATCTCGCGCAAAATAAGCCCCTGCAGATACAACTCCAAGAGCAAGCAAAGCAATTGGATGAAGTGGTTATCCAAGCGGGTCTATTGCAGGCTGGAGATAAGGGCAAAAACACCGTGATGACCCCGTTGGATATTGTCACTACGGCAGGGAGTATGGGTAATATTTTTGGAGCATTAGCGACACTTCCCGGCGCACAGGTAGCAGGAGAAAATGGAAGATTGATGGTTCATGGGGGAAGTGCAGCAGAGACACAGACCTACATCAATGGTATTCGAGTACCACAGCCTTATACGTCTTCTCCCAATGATGTTCCTGTAAGAGGAAGATTCTCACCGTTTCTTTTTAAAGGGATCAATTTCTCTACCGGAGGCTACTCTGCTGAATATGGAAATGCCCTTTCCAGTGTACTGATTCTCAATACAGCGAATCAAATCGAACCCAACAAAACTGAGATTTCCATCTCTTCTGTTGGGGCAGGTCTGAGTAATACACAAAACTGGAAAACAAAATCCCTTACTTTCAATACTTCTTACACCAACCTCAAGCCTTACAGTAAAATCATCACGCCCAACATTGATTGGACTAAACCCTATGAAAACGCTTCTGGAGAACTCATCTATCGTCAAAAATTAAAAGCTGGATTTATCAGCTCCTATGCTTCGTTCAATTTTGAAGATATGGGCTTATATCAGAAAAATAGCAACTATACTCATCCTATAGCGATCAAAAAGAGGGCATACAACAGTTATTCCAATACCGATTACCAGCAAAATCTCGGTGGCGGATGGGACTTGCAATCAGGTATGGGTATCGGTTATCTAAATGAAAAACTACAAGCAGACAGCATGGGTATGCCACATCAAGAGATCGCTGTCCATGTGAAAGAAAAGTTCACAAAATCATGGAACAACCGGTTAAAAAGCATCTTTGGGATAGACTATTTCTATACTGATTTTACACAGGATTTTACAAGCCCAAGTATACGCAAAGAAGCCTCCTCCACCTCTTCTATAGCTGCTCTTTACACTGAAACCACCTATGCCATGAATAACAACCTCATTGCAAAATTAGGTATTCGGGGGACTTCAAGCACTGCTGAACCCTTTCTCTTGGAGCCGCGATTTTCTTTAGGCTACCTCATCGATCCTTACAACCAGCTTTCTTTTGCTTATGGTGATTTTCATCAACAGGGGCCACCGGAGATGCTCATATACGATAAGCAAATAAAATGGCAACAAGCGCATCATTACATCCTCAATTATTATTACGAAAAAAAAGGAAGGACAGTCCGTGTTGAGGCATACAGAAAAACATACGATCACCTGATCAAGTACGATACCCCTCGCATCAATAGCAGCAGTATATTTACCAATACAGGGACAGGGTATGCGCAGGGTATTGATCTGTTTTTCAGAGATAATAGGTCGATCAAAAACTTACAATATTGGATATCCTATGCTTACACGGACTCCAAACGTAATGAAACTGATGCTCCATTTTCCGTCACCCCTTCCTATTTATTCAAACACACCCTATCGGTAGTAGCAAAATATTGGATCAATGCTCTGCACTCTCAAGTCAGTTTAACAAACAATTATCTTTCTGGAAGGAGCTACCATGATCCTAATCTCCCGTCTTACACACAGCGTAAGACAGACGCCTACAATACACTCTCTGCCAGCTGGTCCTATCTTATATCGCAACAAAAGATCATTCACTTATCTGTCAATAATCTACTGGGCAGTAGTCCGATCTACGGATATCAATATGCCGATCAGCCAAATCAGCAAGGTATATACAATCGTATTGCGATCACCCCTAGTACCAAGCGATTTGTTTTTGTTGGATTTTTCTGGACCCTATCTTCAAATAAAAAACAAAATCAACTAGACAACTTATAATCGACAGTTCGTCCCATAAATACAACAATTGAGCACATTAAAATTGTTGGCATTTAGATAAATAATGAAATTTGATAGTATAAAACAATATCAATATGAAAACTTTAATAATTGCATTTATTGCCCTATTCTCAGTCGCCACCTATGCACAGTCCCCTTATGAGAAAGGAATGTCCCAAGGCTTAGCACTATGGAAATCTGGAAATACAACCGAAGCAGCAGCACAATTTGAACGGATTGCACAAGCGGAGCCTGATAATTGGATTCCACTTTATTATCAAGCACTCATCGGGACAACTACTGCCTTTTCCATAAGAGATCCGGAGGAAAAATTAAAACTGATCCAAAACGCCAAAATCATCCTTAACAAAAGCAGCCAAGACAATAATTCGGAATGGCTGACTTTAAAAGCAATGAACCTGGTTGCAGAATTGACGACAGATCCAATGACAAAATCCAAGACCTTAGCACCGACCATCTACGCTTTGTATGAAAAGGCAATTCAATTGTATCCCAACAATCCCCGTGCGGTATTAGGACTTGCGGAGTTTCAGATCGGAAGCAAAAAATATTTTAAACAAGATATCAGCAAAGAGTGCGAAGCTGTGAAGAAAGCACTAGATTTGTTTGAGACTCATAAACCAGCACTTCCTTTTGCTCCAGCATGGGGTAAAGAAAGAGCGGAGCAGATTGTTCAGAACTGCGGTCAGTAAAATAGGAAAAGATGAAACCTTTTAAAACACTTTGCATAAATGCCCTGCTCATTACGCTCATCATTAGTGCTGTCATTACCGCTGTTAACTTTGCTTCTGATCCTAATTTCGATTTAAGATCTTTTGTCTTATCCAAAGGTATGTTATCAGGATTCTTAACTGGTTTTTTCCTTTATCTTGTAAATACCTTTTTATACCGTCAGGTCTGTCAAGTATTTCCACAAAATTCACATTATGTGAAAAGAATATTATTGTTTATACCAGCAACTGCAGTACTAACCCCGATCGTTGTTTTTATCATCAGATTTGCTATCCTCAAAATCGCAGTCGATCAGTCTTTACTAGATTTTGTAGCCAAACAACATATTGGGACTTATTTTAATATGACTCTGATCAGTATTATTGTTTCTCTTTTAATATTCAGTTTCTATTTTTATAAAGCTTATAAAGAGAGTCAGCTCAGGAAACAGACCGCACTCACCAAGTCTGCCAATGCTCAATTTGAATCTTTAAAAAATCAGCTAGACCCTCATTTCTTATTCAACAGTCTGAATGTACTCACAAGTTTAATCGAAGAAGATCCGCAAAAAGCGGTTAATTTTACGACTTCCTTATCGAGAGTATACCGTTATGTACTGGAACAAAAAGACAAAAGCCTTGTAGAGGCCAGCCAAGAAATCAGTTTCGCACGCATATTTTTAAATCTCTTGGCGATCCGCTTTGAAGGATCGCTGGAGATTCATATTGCTGATGGAGATATCCAGCAGGATGAACAAGTCGTACCCTTGGCCTTACAGCTTTTAATTGAAAATGCGATCAAGCACAACAGCCTTAGTCTTCATAACCAATTGCATATCCACATCTTTAAAGAATACGACAGGCTTATCATCCAAAACAATTTGCAAGAAAAAGAAAGTATAAACGGTATGGGAATAGGGCTGAAGAATATTAAAGAGCGATATGCACTATTGACCAAGCATCCAGTAACGGTAACCAAAACTACTGATCATTTTATTGTAGGACTCCCATTGATAAAAAAAGAAAATAAAGCATCATGAACATCATCATTATTGAGGACGAATTACCATCTGCACGTTTACTGAAACGAAAGATCGAAAAAATGGGTTATACCGTCCAAACCATGTTACATACTGTTAAAGAAGCGAAAGAATGGTTTGCAACGCATGTTCATCCAGACCTAATTTTGATGGATATCCAACTATCAGATGGGCTATCTTTTGAAATATTTGAAGGGCAAACTGTTGATTCAGCATTGATTTTCACAACGGCATATGATGAATTTGTGCTCAAGGCTTTCAAGCTCAATAGTATTGATTATCTATTAAAACCCATTATCGATGAGGAACTGGTATTTGCTTTCAATAAGTTCTTACAACAATTTCAGTCTCGTCCGACCTTTGATTTTGCTCAGATAAAATCACTATTGACCAATGAGGTCAAGCACTATAAAGAGCGTTTTACGATCAAGATAGGCGCTTCAATTAAAATGATTGAAACAAACATGATCAGTTGCTTTTATAGTGCGAACAAAGGGACTTATTGTCGTTGCTCGGATCAGCACGATTATTTATTAGACCTAAGCTTAGATCAGATCGAGCAGCTCGTAGATCCCAATCTCTTCTTCCGGATCAATCGCAGCCAGTTGATCAATATCAAACATATTAAAGAAATCGCCATTCACAGCAATTCAAGACTACGTGTTTATTTACATCATGATCAACAAACGGATATGATCGTGAGCCGAGAAAAAGTCAATGATTTTAAAAAATGGCTGGATAGATAGTAGAACAAAATGCATGGATCTAGCTTGAGATCGGAGTTTGATTACCCTTATTTTAGTTTTTTTATATACAGCTTAAAGTTGCCTACTTTTTCATATTCTAACACATCATGCTTACAATATTCTGTTAGGTAAACAGAAAACTTATTACTGTCATTTTTATCCGATTTCAGTTTGGCCAATACTTCCGAGACACGTCTTCGGGTGTCAAAAAAGTCAGAATTATAAACCAAATCATCTAGCTTTTGTGTTGTTTCAATGCGCCGTTTAGATTCTGGCTCAATATCATATAAGGGTTTTAAATCTATTTCTTTTTCAAAAATTGATTTAGGTTGAATCTTTAAGGCACGGCAGATCGATAAGAAATTGAAGATGGTTGTACCCTTTCCTTTTTCAACCGCAGCAATGGTATTGATAGTAAGTCCGGTCATATGTGCGACATCTCGTTGAGAGTAACGCAAATCATCTCTTCGCTTACGAAACCGGATCCCAATATCTATAATTGTATTTTCATTATTACTTGACACGTAACAAATAGAATAATTATTTGCGCAAATAAAATATAAATAAAAGTGTAATTTTATTTGCTCAATAATCCAATTACTATTATATTTGTATCAATATCAAGCATGATCAGCAATTTGAATAAATATATGATGATATTAAAAAAAGATAAGTAACCGATCTATATTATGGACGACTTTACCAATTATAATCCTTAAGCGATCGCGTTAGAATGTAAGAATAAGGAAATGTGCTTGTTTGTGTAAAAAACAACTGATGTTATTTTTCTACCAAATTGACCGATTCCATTTGCAAGTTCTTTGACATACTGGTATTGAAAGATCGAGGCTTCTTGTGGAGCCGTAAGGTGAGGGCATGACTACTCACTAAATACTTTAAAATTAAACAGGTCCATTCATGAGTTATATACTCCAATAGTTAAAGCTACTGGCCACATCTAGATGAGATGATCATGGATTTTGATCCTATTTTATGTTTTCCAAAATTGCATTGGTAAACATATAATTAGGGTCTACTCATATTGGTCTTGTTTATGACCCCAAATTTTGAAGCGATACACAATTATGTTTATGTTTAAGTTTAATTAATGATGAAACTTAAACTATCACAACCATTATATAATTGCATTAATAATCTCATTCATTATTGATTACTATTACATATTGGCGCGACATATTTTTATACTTGACACCTTAATATGACACATTCATCTACCATGAAGAACGACATGTCCTATGTCTGCAAACTCATACAGCATAGGCATCGAGGCGACTTGTATAGCCGCAGGGTGAGCGTTTAATCGCCTCATCAAGTACCCTAACTATATTTTAATAAAACCCTGCTATGTTTGTTAAAATTATAGGCTCACTGGTATATACAACAAAGGACTTTTATACTTATCGAGTATGGAGCTGTCTGATGAGGAGATATTCCTATCGTAGCAGCTCACCGGAAAATTGCAGGTTTATCAAAGATTAATTAAGAATATTGCGAACTTAACTCTTTAGGGTTAATTGAGCACGGTAGCAAGGTAGGGCTAGAGCACATGCCCTTACCTGTTACCGCTAACCCTGATCGTGCTTGAAGATATAGTCTACGATTGAGCGATATAAATTGTATGGTGAGAAAGCTAGCGATTAGATATCCTGATCTAATTTTTATAAAACATGTATGGAGGTTGCTTGTACAGCCGTAGGGTGAGGGCAATAGCCACTCACTAAAGACCTAAAAAAAGACTTAAATTATTTCTTTAAGTTTTAATATAGCGATATATAAGCTTGACTTTTCATAGCTATATAGCCTGTCATTACAACATTGAATTTTGAGTTAAGTAGCCTTTTGTTGGCCTTTCAAAATTAAAAGGACTTTAAAAAGAATAGCAGCTCTTTAAAAAAAATCAGATTCCCATTTTTCACTTCAATACCAATTTGCCCATTCATAAATCACTCAACTTGTCCTGCTTCGACCCATAAAAAAATCCACCGAAATAGGAGCTGACTACGTTTTTTTTTAATCTTCAACCAATTAGAGATCGAAATATGAACAAACTTTACATTAAAAAAAATACCAAAATTCAAATTACTTATCTGAACAATGGCATAGAGAAGGGACTTAATTTTTTCTACCAGCACTTCTATCCTTATTGCTACCGCAGAGCCAACCGTGCAATACAGGATACATGCATTGCAGAGAGTATCACCCAGGAAGCTTTCTTACGCTTGTGGCTATTTCGCGAAAATGTACATAGCGAAGCAGATATTTTCAACTTTCTAAAAACTCAGATTCGCACGGCAGTCCATGCATACTACAACAAGTCTAGAAATCGTTTTCACAGAAGTCTTTTACAGCTAGATGCATTCAAAAATCAACAAGAGTTTAGGGACGAATATGAGCCGAAAGAAGAGTGTGTCGAAGACTTGATCGATGTGGAAAGACTAGAGGATGAGAATAAGGATAAACTACATAAAATATACACCCTGTTGCCTTCATTAAATATCGAACAGCAGCTCTTCATTAAACTTTGCCTACAATACAGCTTCAATTATGAACGAATAGCTTATTATCTGGGTGGCATATCGGACTATGAAGTCAATATGCAAGTGGAAAAAACAATTGGAACGCTACGTGCGATCTTAAACAGTAATCAAAAAATAGGTCAGGTGAGCAAAAATCCAAAGATGATAGCGCAAGGAAATCTTACGGATGAACAATTCGAGATATTTCACATGCGCTATGAACTACAGTTGTCTTTCGAGCAAATATCACAACAGCTACAATTAGATCCTACGACCGTTAAAAAGTTATTTGTAGAAGCGCACAGTAAAATAAAACCTAGTAAACAAATTGCTTAAAGTAAAGGATTATGGCCAGTGAAACGACTATATTAACTCGCAAAATTCAAATTTTCATCGACTGCGATGATAAAGAAAAACGTAGTGAATATTTTAAAAAATTATACGAATGGCAAGATATTGTGTATCGGGGAGCAAATCTAGTGCTTACGCATCAATATGTACAAGAAAATATAAAAGATCTGATCTACCTCAAAACAGATGTTAAAGTAACATTAACCGATAGCAGTACTGATGGGGAGGGAATACTAAACACGTCACGTATGAATACCACATACCGACTGCTCTCAAGCTATTTTAAAGGACAGATTCCTACTGATATATTATCGAAGGTGAATACTTCTCTGATAAAAAATTTTCAATCTGACCGCTTAGCATATTGGAAAGGACAGCGTTCCCTGCGCAATTATAAGAAAGATATGCCTATTCCCTTTTCTTCTCGGTCACTTAAATTAAGTCATGATGAGCATAGCCGAGATTTTAAACTGAATCTCTTTAAAATCCCATTCCGCACTTATTTAGGAAAAGATAGAACCGATAAACGCGTACTTCTGCAACGCGCATTGATCGGCCAACTCAAAATCTGTGCAAGTTCCATTAAAATCGTAAAAGGCAAGATATTTATACTCCTCGCACTAGAAATACCCAATAAAGAACATACACTAAACAAACATATCATCGCCGAAGCATCATTATCCATCGAACATCCGATTTCAGTGGCTATTGATAGAGACAACTATCAGATCGGCTCAAAAGAGGAGTTTCTATACCGACGTATAGCGATACAGGCTGCTAGATATCGCCTACAGAAAGCTTCCACCTATAATAAGGGTGGAAATGGAAGAAAAAGAAAACTCAAAAGTCTCGATCATTATCATGAAAAAGAAAAAAACTATGTCGATAGTAGACTACACCTGTACAGCCGTAGACTTATTGATATATGTATCAAATCGCAAGCAGGTACCTTGCTCTTGGTCAATCAATCTAACAAAGAACGATTAGCCAAAGAGGATGACTTCCTACTGCGTAATTGGAGCTACTACGGCCTCATGGAAAAGATCAAATACAAAGCAAAATTGGCAGGAATCCACGTGATCATTGAATGACATAATCGACTCACTATCAGAATTAAATAACACAAAAAATAAAAAACTTCGATTCTTAACAAATTTAATAAGCTTTTCATCCGGACTAGCTGAAAAATTAAAACTGGCACATGATACGTGTTTACTAGGGCAATACCTTTGTCTCAAAATTAAGGCTATGGATATTCACCAAGTAATCCGACATATTGTCCAACAAGATCAACTGCACGCAAAGTGGTTGAACACACTATCATTTATGGAAAATGCCGGTGCTAGAAAAATATCACAATGTGAACACTCCACAAAAGTAGATATTATTCAGCTCAAACATGCCGCTGAAGAACACCGGCATGCGTACTATCTGAAAAAACAGATTGGAAAATTAAGTAACGATATGTGCAAGACTTATGACGACAAGTATCTCATTGCTCCAAGATATACCAGACAATACCTACATCAGTTGGATATTAAATCTTGCCGTTACCTCAAAGATACTTTTAATCTCTGCGGACCAGCGCTTAAGCATGCGGCTTACCTCTTTGTGACTTACGCTATTGAGGTTCGTGCTGATCAACTTTATCCCATCTATCAACATACACTCGACCTAGAGCAAAGCAAAGTAATGGTAAAATCTATCATTCTCGAAGAAGAAGGGCATCTGGAAGAAATGACTGCTCAGCTTCAACTGTTTTCGCCCAATTGGGAACGCTATGCCGAGGATATACAGGCTATAGAGCAAGGCTTGTATAAAGAATGGATTTCGGCGATTGGATCGTACATCAATTAAACAGAGAAGATGTATCGTTTATTGGCGACCCGATTGATGCAAAGATCCGAATCAGGATTTTTAAGAGCGCTCAAACCTCGTGCTAAGGCAACTGACTTTTATAGCAATGACTATCTGGGTATGGCCCGTAACCAAGAGTTCCATGCAGAAGTTTTGCAAGCAATACAAGACGATCATACTTTGATTGGCGGAAGCACGGGATCTAGACTCATAAGCGGTCATACCCAAGTCGCACTTGAAACAGAGGATTTTCTTGCCCAAACTCATCACGCAGAGTCCGCGCTACTATTTCCATCGGGCTATATCGCAAATCTAACTTTATTTTCATGCCTACCACAAAAAGGAGAAACCGTGATTGTCGATGAGTATATCCATCGATCTGTACACGATGGATGTATGATGTCTACCGCAACAAAGTGGAAATTCAAACACAATAATCTTCAAGATCTCGAAGATAAACTCAAACGTACCCAAGGTATCTGCTACGTCGCTATTGAAAGCCTGTATTCTATGGAAGGCGATTTCGCTCCGCTGAAAGAAATAATACAGTTGACTGAAAAATATGGCGCTTCTTTAATCGTCGATGAAGCACACGCTTTTGGAGTATTTGGGTACGGATTGGTTCATCGATCGGATTTACAAAACAACGTTTTCGCGACTCTTGTTACTTATGGCAAAGCAATGGGATGTCATGGAGCTGCGGTACTATGTAAGGCTATCGTCAAATCCTATTTGATCAATTTTGGTTCACCATTTATATACAGTACAGCACCAACAGATCTGACGTGGATGCAGCTAAAAATGGGGTATCAGTATATCCTTAATCATCCATCTTTAGCTGATCAGCTGCAACAAAATATTCAGTTTTTTCGATCACAGGGTCTCCCGATTCTATCTGCAAAAGAAAGTCCTATTCAAGCACTTGCGGTAAAAAATAATGAGCAACTCTTGCAATTAAGAGACGTCCTATTGCACAAAGGCCTACAGACCTACGCGGTTTTTTCTCCAACAGTAAAATTGGGACAAGAACGTCTGAGGATATGCCTTCATACGTTTAATACGAAAGAAGATATCCGATTGCTGGCATCTCTTATACAAGAAAACCTATCGCTATGAAGTAAGCAAAACAGCATGTTGCTATTATTTTTAGTAAAAGAAAAATAACATTTTAAATAGCTATGAAAGAACAACTATTTATCACCGGAATCGGGACAGAAATCGGGAAAACAATATGTGCTGCTGTATTGACACAATATTTGAAAGCGGACTATTGGAAACCTATTCAATCTGGAGAACTGCATGCAACAGACAGTATGCGCATCTATGATCTGCTACAAGGCGATGTGGTCATCCACAGCGAACGGTATAAACTAAAGCTTGCAGCATCACCACATAAGTCGGCAGCACTAGAAGCGGTCAGCATTGCTCTAGCGGACTTTGAAGTCCCGACAACAGACAATCATCTGGTCATAGAAGGTGCCGGAGGCTTGTTTGTCCCGATTAATGATAACCATTTTATGATTGATTTAATACAATCATTTGCAGTTCCTGTTGCCCTAGTAGTCAAAGACTATCTCGGTTGCATCAATCATACCTTGCTATCAATCAATGCCATAAAACAACGAAACCTGCATTTGAAATATATCCTATTTAATGGTGGCATCGACCCCGATTCAAAAAAGGTGATTAGCCAGCACATACCATCCGATACTCGGGTGATCCATATACCGCATTTAAGCGCAATAACGGCACAAGCCATCAGCAATCTTGCCCATGGTTTAACTCTTTAACACAAACGAATACAATATGAAAACAAAGATCAGAAACAACTGGACCAAAGAAGAAATACAGCAAATCTATGATCAGCCCCTCATGGAGCTTATATACCAAGCCGCTACGGTGCACCGAGAATTTCACAATCCTGCAGAAGTACAAGTGTGCACCTTACTGTCTGTCAAGACCGGAGGCTGCCCTGAAGACTGCTCGTATTGTGGTCAAGCGGCGCGCTACCATACTGACATCCATGTACAGGCGCTCTTACCGACAGAAACCGTAATCGATCATGCTAAAAAGGCAAAAAAGAATGGCTCCACTCGATTTTGCATGGCCGCTGCCTGGAGAGAAGTGCGTGACAACCGTGATTTTGACAGAATTATTGATATGGTAAAGGGAGTCAATGCACTGGGGCTAGAAGTGTGCTGTACATTAGGGATGTTGACCGAACAGCAAGCAATACGTCTACAAGAAGCGGGTTTATATGCTTATAATCACAATTTGGACACCTCAGAACACTATTATGACGAGATTATTTCGACCCGTACATTTGACAATCGGATCAATACCATCAACCATGTCCGCAAAGCGGGCATCACCGTTTGTTCTGGCGGCATCATTGGATTAGGAGAGTCTCACAAAGACCGCATCTCTATGCTATTAACCTTAGCAACAATGCCCAAGCATCCTGAATCCGTCCCTGTCAATGCACTAGCTCGAGTAAAGGGCACTCCTTTAGAAAATAATCCAAAGGTCGACATCTGGGATATGGTCAGAATGATTGCGACGGCCCGTATCGTCATGCCTAAGGCTATGGTAAGACTCAGTGCAGGGCGCGTTGAGATGAGTGAAACCGAACAGGCATGGTGTTTTATGGCTGGAGCAAATTCTATTTTTACTGGTGAACAAGAAACATTATTGGTGACTCCCAACCCCGGTGTATCTCAGGATATGAAGATGTTCCAGACATTGGGACTCCAGCCCCTAGCCAAAGGAATCAAGGAGGGATCATGCACGACGATTTAAGAGCACGGGATCAAAAAGTAAATTGGCATCCTTATACACAAATGAAAGGGGCATCAGCGATCGTGCCTATCGTGCGCGCTGAAGGAACTTACCTCTATGACAACGAGGGCAAGCGCTATATCGATGCTGTCTCCTCTTGGTGGGTGACGCTACATGGTCACGCCCATCCTTACATAGCAGACCGCGTGTACCGCCAGCTCAATACCCTTGAACAGGTGATATTTGCAGGATTTACACATGAACCAGCCATACAGCTAGCCGAAAATTTATTAAAGCTCCTTCCGAGCAATCAAGAAAAAGTATTCTACACGGATAATGGATCGACAGCTGTGGAGGTCGCACTTAAAATGTGTGTACAATACCACGCGAACAAGGGGCATAAGAAATCAAAAATCCTAGCCTTTCAAAATGCTTATCATGGTGACACATTTGGTGCCATGTCGGTGAGTGCACGTGGGGTATGGACCGAACCATTTGGGCATCTTCTTTTTGATGTTATTTTTATCGATATACCGACCCACGACAATATAGCATCCTTATTCGAAGAAATCGACCAGTATGTTGACGACGTCGCATGTTTCATCTACGAACCTTTGATACAAGGGGCGGCTGGTATGCTGATGCATAAAGCTGAAGATCTAAATATGCTCATGAACTATTGCCGTCAAAAAGGTATTCTAATGATTCAAGATGAGATCTTTGTCGGTTTTGGGCGCACGGGTAAATTATTTGCGGCAGATCACCTAACCGAATATCCGGATGTGATGTGCTTTTCAAAAGGACTTACGGGTGGTACCATGCCTTTAGGCCTGACCACTTGCTCCTCGATTATTTATGATGCTTTTTATGCCGATGATAAAAAAAAGGCTCTCTACCATGGTCACTCCTTTACAGCTAATCCTTTGGCCTGCGCAGCTGCCTTGGCAAGCATGGAACTCTTATTAAAAAAGGAAACTCGTGATCGAATAACAGCTATTGAACAGAAGCATCAGACCTTTCTTGCTCATATTGTACTGGATCCAAAGGTCAAATATGCTAGGCAAACGGGAACTATTTTGGCTATCGAGCTACAACAGGATGAAAAAACATCTTATTTTAGTGTTTTAAGTGAGGTCTTATACCCCTATTTTTTAAGCCGAGGCATCTTGATCAGACCATTGGGCAATATCATTTATCTCGTTCCTCCTTACTGCATAAGCGATGATGATCTTGATTATATCTATACCGTCATCATCGATGCACTGCAGCTCTACTAGTGTATTTGGATCTACCGATGCTATTTAATTGACAATAAGTTCACTTTTATCGTACCAGATCGACACATAAAATGTATGTTTGCACATGCTAAAATCAAAGATAGTATGAGTATATCATCTATCAAAAAACAATAGTAAAAACAATTCATACAAAATGTCAATTTCATACAACGAACGTTTCTTTCTCCTATTCGAGAATTTAAAGAAAAAAGGCGAATTAAAAACATACGTAGAGCTCGGTAAATTAATCAACGAAACTAAAGTTGGGATCAATGATCTCAAAACTGAACGTAAGAAGGTGAGTGTTCAACATATCCATGATATGAAAATTTCATACAATTATATCAATACGGACTACTTAGTCGGAGCGAGCAATCAGCTGTATTTATCGCCAAACGAAACAGCGCAATTAACCTCAACGACATATTCAGAAAACTCTGGACATCAAGAAACGATCTTGGCACTTAAAGAAACCATCGCAGCAAAAAATGAAACGATCGAAGTTCTCAAAGCGCTCTTAGTTCAGAAAAAATAAGAAATCAAATCATTTAAAAAAAACAAAATCCACGGGATATCTTTTCTGTGGATTTTGTTTTTAGTACTACCACTGAGATGATCAAGCGGGTGTCGCCATCTTTTTTATAAAAAAGATCGTTATCGTCATTTTATTGCTGTACCATCACAGTTAAGAACAGTATTTTCGAATATTATTTGTAAACTTAGCCCATCAATCTAAATCAACAATATGCGTGTAGGATTATTTATTCCTTGTTATATAGATGCCATCTATCCTGAAGTTGGTATTGCAACATTAGAACTATTGGAACGCCTTGGAGTAGACGTAGTCGTACCTTTAAATCAAACCTGCTGTGGTCAACCTATGGGAAATGAAGGTGATCAAAAAAATGCAGCTTCTTCAGAACAGCTCTTCTGTGATAATTTTGAAAGTTTCGATTACATGGTTGGTCCTGCGGGAAGCTGTGTCAAGCATGTTCGCATGCATTTTGATGCTATTCCACAGACTAAAAAAGTAGAGCATGTGCGTAAAAACACATACGAACTGGTCGAATTTTTGACCGATATCTTGCAAGTCAAGGAATTTCCGTGGGCGACTTATAATCATAAGGTCGCTGTACACAATAGTTGTAGCGCTATACGTGGCCTACATATACAGTCCAGATCGGAATGGCAGGAACCGTATTTCAATAAAACAGAGGAGTTGTTAGGTAAGGTACAAGGGGTAACGATAGAACGGATCACCCGTCCAGACGAATGCTGTGGTTTTGGGGGTACGTTTTGCGTAACAGATGAAGCCGTGAGTGTTAAAATGGGGCAAGATAAAGTCGCTGATTATATGCAACATGAAGTGACTTGTATTGTTTCTCCAGACATGTCTTGCTTGATGCATCAAGAGGGTATAGCCAAGCGCCAAAAGGCACCTTTAAAATTTGTACATATCGCACAAGTATTGAACAACGGTCCTTTTTAATTAGAACGAAGATGAGTAAAGTTAAAGTTGACCAAAATGCGGCAGATTTCATCTACATGGATGACATCCATCAGCCGACTCATGATAAAAACCTTTGGAATGCCCGTATGAAACGGGATACCGCAGCTTCTGGTATTCCCGAATGGGAACAGATGCGTGATCTGGCTTCCCAGATCAAAGAGCATACCTTGACACACTTAGACCAATATGTCCAACAGTTTGTGACCGAAGCTACTAAACGTGGCGTGATCGTTCATTTTGCAAAGGATGACATTGAGCACAATCAAACTGTTTATGATATTCTAAAAAGTCACCATGCGACTAAAATCGTGAAAAGTAAATCCATGTTGCAGGAAGAATGTGAAATGGGTGCTTTTCTAGAGGCTAGGGGGATCGAGTTGATCGAAACGGATCTTGGAGAGCGCATTCAACAACTCTCCGGAGAGATGCCAAGTCACATCGTCATGCCCGCTATCCACAAAACAACTGCAGATGTCGCCGAACTTTTTGCGCGAACGATTGGTACGGATCCCAACGAAGATGATCCACAGCAATTGACTGAAGCAATGCGCAATAATGCACGTCCCAAATTTTTGGAAGCCCACGCTGGTCTAACAGGTGCAAATTTCGCTATTGCCGAAACTGGAGCTTTTGTCGTCTGCACCAATGAGGGTAATGCTGATTTGACGGCGAGCATCCCACCGCTGCATATTGCAAGTATTGGGATCGAAAAAATCCTACCTAAGACGGAAGATCTGGGTTTATTTATCCGACTCTTATCTCGAAGTGCCCTGGGTACTCCCGCGACCCGTTACACCTCTCATTTTATGGGTCCTCGCGAATCGGGTACCGAAATGCATATCGTACTCACGGACAATGGCAGAAGCCGTCGTCTTGGTATGGAAGATTTTTGGCGATCTTTAAAATGTATCCGCTGTGGCGCCTGTATGAATACCTGTCCAGTCTATCGTCGCAGTGGGGGACTTGCCTATGGCGCAACTTATTCAGGACCTATTGGCATTATTATCGACCCGACGTTTGATGAATCCAAATTCAGCGAACTTCCATTCCACTCCTCTTTGTGCGGCTCTTGTTCTGAGGTGTGCCCCGTCCGTATCAATATCGCGGAGCAGATCGGTCTGTGGAGGCAGCGCATGGTCAACATAAATGAATCCTCTAAAACACTTCACTATGCTTTCGGGGCAGTAGAAAAAGTGTTTGCGAATCCAAAATTATTCCGATTGGCAGAGAAAGCTGCTTACTATGGAATGAAACTGACTCCGAATTGGTTATTGTACCATAAAAAGCTAAATGCTTGGGGTAAACATCGCGAATTGCCAGAAATCAAAAAAGAAACTTTTAGGGATTGGTATATTAAAAATAGATTGAAAAAATGAGTTCACTAGAAGAATTATTAGCAGCTATACGGCAGAATCTTCCTGCTCAAAAGGTGGATTATCCAACGATACCAACCTATGAAAAACAAGGTACTAATCTAAAAGATAAATTTATCGTAAATCTGGGACTTTCTGGAGGAGAAAGCTATGAGGTAGGCAGTATCGATGAAGCAAAGGAAATCATGCGCCAAAAACTTCCAGATACACGAGTCACTTGTTCTGCAACTTCGGAGTGGGAGGGAAGCAAATCAATCCAAGCTATTGCCCATCCTAGGGAATTGGAGGACGTAGACTTAGGGATCATTCGAGCTGAGTTTGGTGTCGCAGAAATGGGCATGATATGGTTAACAGAAAATTCGTTGCAAGTAAATTCTTTGGGTTTTCTTTCTCAGCATCTTGCCATTTTACTGGATCCTGATTTAATCACGGAAAATATGCATACCGCCTATCGTAAAATTGATTTTCAGGCTTCCACTTATGGATGTTTTGTCATGGGCCCCTCTGCTACAGCAGATATCGGTGCTTACCTAGTCCGCGGTGCCCAAGGAGCACGCAGCCTGACCGTTTTCTTTTTAAAACAGCAAGCATAGTCATTATTTTATCCGTCAACCTATTCATATCATCATCTTGTTCAATCATCACAAGGTTCATGATGGAATAAACCCTCCACTTACTCGTAAGATCATAAAACAAAAAAGACCAGATTTCACATCCCGAATCTGGTCTTTTTAGGTTTTTAAATGTTATCCTTATTTTAAATCTTTCAATATTTCTTGCACAGCTCTTTCTAACTGGGGGTCTCGATCATTAGATCGATCAGCAATGGTATTATGCACAAAAATATCTGGCGCTACACCTGTGTATTCCAGATCTTTGCCATCTAAAGTATAACAGCCCCAAGCAGGTAGGCGATAATTAGATCCGTCTACCAATCCCTTTGCCGAGGTAAAGATGATCCAGCGATACGTTTCATTTCCGATGATCTTACCCAATTTTAATTCTTTAAATCCAGCTGCAGTCATCTCAGCATCACTTAAAGACTGCTCGTTGATCAACAATACAATGGGTTTTGATGCTGGCGCAAAGTTACTTTGTGGCGCCATTTTACCGCCTCGGTATTGCCATTGCAGGTAAGGTCTTTGCGATAGAAAACGCAAGACTTCATCATGTACATTGCCTCCGGTGTTGTATCGTAAATCTAAAATAATACCTTCTTTATTATTTTCTTGTTCCGCCATATCTATTAAAAAGCGCTGCAATTCCGGTCCGCCCATATTTTTCATATGCGAATAAGCGATCCTACTTTTACTCCAGGTATCCACTTTACCACGATTGCTCTTTATCCATTCATCGTAGATAAGATCCTTAAAGGCGGTACTTGTCAAGGGACGGATATTGACCATGATCTCTTTTCCTGCACGCTTAATAGTTAATTGGACTTCTTCTGCCAGTGACGGCCAGGTAAAATAGACATCACGATCGATCTTTGGATCCACCTTATTGCCGTTGACTGCTATGATTTCATCCCCTTCTTTTAGATCTACACCTTTTCGTGAAGCTGGACTATTATTGACAATATGCTCGATCTGATAAGGGTTTTCCTGATTAAACAGAACGCCTATTTCATTGGTCACAAATCCAAATGGCTTGCGCTCTTCTGCTCCCATTGAACTAAATCCGAGATGCGATGAATTTAACTCGCCCAACATATCATTGAGTAAAATCCGTAGATCGCTGCGGTTATTAACCACTGTCAGATAAGGTTCATACTTCTTTTTCATCACTCCCCAATCGATACCGTGGAAAGTACTATCATAGAAGTTTTCCTCCAATCCAGCCCAAGTCTCATAGAACATTTGCTTAAACTCATTTTCTAGATCACGGTTAAACTTGAAATTGATATTTATTGCATCAAGCTTATTTTGCTCAAGATTATATTTTTGTATAGCACCTTTATTGAGGATAAAATATTTACCATTCGCTTCTGTAAATTGATTAATCCCGCTCTCGATCACCTTCTCTGTTTTGCTCGTTTCAAATGGTTCATAAATCGTTCTGTACAGACTGTATTTCCCTTCGTGGTTGGATGAGAAGAAAACATAATTCTTTTCTCCTTTTTGTATGGCGATCGGATCGGACTGTGTTCCAAAAGCCGGGCTCACTTGTTCGATACGGTCTCGTAAACCTTGCAGATCAATAGTCACCACTACCTTTTTATCACTAGGTGTATGGGTGGCGATTGCTTTTTCATCTTTCTTATCCTTACCTTTTGATTGATCATCAGTCTTTTTGTCCGCAATGGTATCTTTTTTTACTGGCTGACTAAATAATTCGTTGAATTTATTATTTCGATACGGTTCATCAAAATTTTCCAGTGCCATGCGGAAAATACTCGAATTTTGCATTCCTGTAGGGAAAGCTGGTTTTGTACGATTGCTGGCAAAATAGATATATTTTCCGTCTGGAGACCAAGAAGGAGAGGTTTCTGACACACCCGTATTGGTCAAATTGGTTGTCTGGTTTGACGCGAGCTGATGGACAAATATATCTTGCTCAAAATTGCGGATAGCCGTAAATAAAAGATATTTACCATCTGGGGAGAAGGATGGAGATGAATTTTGGAAAGCCCACAGCTCATCTTTAACAACTGTTTTACTTTTCAGACTCGTCAAGTCCAATACCCTAACCTCGTCCCTTCCGCTTAAGTAGACTGCTTGCGATTTATCCGTATTAAATGTAATCTCTCTATTGTTTCGAAGATCTTGGGTCAATTGTTTGACTTCGCCCGTACCATCCGCACTACGCGTATACCAGTTTAGATATCCTTGATAGGTCTGACTATAAAGCAATGTTTTATTATCCTTGAGCCACTTTACTTCCATAATGCGCTGTCCTTGACTCGGCATCTGACGGATAAACTTACCTTCGCTGTCCGAAACAAAAAGTTCACCTCTAGACACAAAAGCCATTTTCTTTCCATCCATCGCAACATCAAAATAGCTGATATTGCTATTGACATTAAATTCTTTGCTTTTGCCAAGCACCTGATTTCTACTTAATGCAATATTGGGCTGTGTCACTTTCTTTGATGCTACATCATAGAGAAACAGCTGATATCCTTTTTCAAAGGCTATCGTTTTTCCATTGGCAGCCACAGCAGGTCTTTTAATAGACTCTTTAAATGAGGTCAATGCTGTTGGCTTATCATTGATGAGCTGGTAAAGGTTATATTCTGCATTTCCCTGATCGGAAACAAAATAGATCTTTCCATGCTGATCTACAGTAGGCCAAAAGTCTTTGCCGTTATAATCGGTATATTGCTTAAATGCTTTTGTCTTGGGATTATATGATTTTATGTCGGGATTGAATGCTCCTTTATATCGCTTCCGGTTTGCAGAACTGTAACCCTCCCAACTGTCATTGAACAACAGTTCCCCTGAAGGTGTCTCCACGACTTGACTGATATAATTGAAATAATGTGGAAATAAGCGTTTTGCCGTACCGCCTGTGGCGGCAACTTGATAGCTACTCATTCGGTTGTAACGGGTAGAAGTAAAATAGAGCGTTTTGCTGTCCCAGCTCCAGCTGTCTATTTCATCTGCCCCTTCATGAGAGGTGAGTTGACGGATATCACCACCTGCTAATGGCATGACATAGACGTCCATATTTCCATTCTGATTCGCAGAAAAGGCAAGCTGTTTTCCATCAGGTGATATCCGCGGATTAATTTCGTTGCCTTCCATGCCGGTGAGCCTGACAGCCACTCCGCCCTCACTTTCGACCTTCCATAGATCGCCTTCAAAACTAAAAACAAGGATTTTTCCATCAGGACTTAAGGTCGGATGCGATAAAAAAGTCGGCTGCTGCTGCGCGAATGTAAGCACAGCTCCACAAAGGGTAAGACAAGTACCCAACAAAAATTTTTTGATCATACTTTTATAGGTGGTTAATGGATGATATGACTCTATAAAGTTACTTAAGAACTTGTTAAAAACCAATAAATAATCCATCGACTGATTGCACAAATTGTACTCTTTACTAAAACTGTTTTAAAAACAAAGTGTTGTATCAAAAACTGACCGTCGGTACTGATTGGTGTAAATTAAATCGGGTCTTATTTTGAAAGAAGAAATAGACCTGTACCTAAATTTTAATTTCTTACATGTAACTTTGGTCACTCATAACATCAACAATGGACTCAACCCTAACCTACTCTGAAGAAGAGCTTTATCAAAAACGCAATCGCATTCGGATTGCCGTATCTCTATTTTATTTTTGCCAAGGACTAGCATTTGCCTCTTGGGCAAGTCGTATTCCAATTATCAAAGAGCGCTTAGATCTTACTGAAGGCCAATTGGGAACCATATTATTGATGCTACCGGTGGGACAATTGGTGACGATGGCACTGTCAGGAAAATTAGTGACCACATACGGCAGTGCAAAGGTATTACGGATTGTAGCCATTATCTATGCTTTAGTACTTTGCTTGGTAGGATTTGCACGAAATGCCTGGGAATTGGGAGCGGTTTTATTCTTATTTGGGGTGGTTGGCAACATGTGCAATATCGCGGTCAATACGCAAGGTGTGGCGGCTGAAAAAATATTCAAGAAATCAATCATGTCTTCTTTTCACGGCGCATGGAGCATTGCTGGATTTATAGGTGCACTCATTGGCCTGCTCACCATGAATATTGCTGTCGATACCATACCCCATTTTATGATTATTTTTATATTAATAGTCATCAATACGACGATCAATTACCGATACCTGGTACCGGGAAAAGCGGTTCAAACTAAAAAGACCTCTTTTTTCTCGAAACCAGAAAGTAGCTTAGTGCAATTGGGCATCATTGGATTTTTTAGCATGGCAACAGAAGGCGCCATGTTTGATTGGAGTGGTGTCTATTTTAAGGAGATCGTTCATGCTCCCGAGCAGTTTATTATCGTGGGTTATGCTTCCTTCATGGTGATGATGGCATTAGGTCGATTTATTGGCGACGCTGTTATTAGTCGGCTTGGACGAAAACGCACCTTGCAAATTAGTGGTATCCTTATGTTTACCGGTATGATGACCTCCGTGATTTTTCCGGACTTCTATATTTCAACACTTGCCTTTATGATGGTCGGTATTGGTGTTGCCTGCAATGTACCAACGGTATATAGTGTCGCTGGACAAAACAAACATGTCCCTTCGGGTGTAGCATTAGCCATGGTATCGAGCATCAGCTTTTTGGGCTTCCTAATGGGACCGCCTCTGATTGGATATATTGCAGAGCTGACAAGTTTACGCTATTCTTATGGTGTATTTTCTTTATTCGGCATTATGATGTTTGTGATGGCCAGTAAATTAAAGGTATTTAAAGGCTAAGCAATTTATATCTATTGATTATGAGCGCGATCAAAGGTTAGAGATGGGTCTCCTCATCGTATAAAATAATAAATGTGAGGTCATTGAGCGATCTCACATTTATTATTTTGTAGCCCCAAGCAGAATTGACACATTCATAATGAAATATCATACTTCATTATAAAATTGGAAATGCTAAAACTTTATTCAAGCATAAATTTTTAAGATTTCCAATATACTAGAGTTGTCTATTTAATACTAAAAGAAAAATTTGTATGAGATTTTGTATGCAGAAACTATTCAAAATTACCCCGCATCAATATTCATCATATTTATAAATCCTAATTTTTACTCAACATATAACTTTATTTTTTTAATTCTAAAAATTTATTATATTTTTGTAAAACTTAAAGCAAGAACCAACAAAACAAAAGTTACCAACATGTGTTGATAACTTTTTCTATAAAAAAGAGTATAAAATAATCACTTTTAACAGAAATTTTATTCTTAATCTGAGATATATGTTATTCGCTGTAAACAACCAAAATGAGGATTTAGGATTCATTAAGTATTTCATTGCTAATGCAAAAATGGATTCATCTTATTTAGAGTATGTAAAAAGTATATTAAAGGATTCTAAAGATTTAGCTTCTGGTAATAAACAATTATTCGAAACTGATCCAGAATCTAGAAGATTAAAAATTCTTATATCAAGAATAGCAAAACCTTGGCTTCAAGAATTAAATCTTGATAATGTATCAAATCAGGATTTAGATAAGCTAGAACAAATTTTAGCGCATAAAGAACAGGAAAAATTTGCATTATCCTTTTAATGGATCTATTAATTAAAGTTTTACAACTTCAGTTAGAAGAAGTTGGACAGTTACTATCAAATAGTAGAGAAGACACATATTCAGACAGTCACAAACAAGACTACCATAAAAATTTAATTAGTCTATTCGATCATCTTAGAGACACAGATTTTAATACTTTAACAGATCCTAACCAGCTATCAATTTATAAGACCTATTTAGAGTTTATTTTAAGTAGTATCACACTATTGAAAGACAACACTTTAAATACCATACCTTATGAAATGGTTTTATGTTTAAAGGATGCTATGGAAGATTGGATCAACCCGGATGATTATATTATTGTGACTGGCCTAAAAAAGGAATTATATTCATTCAGTTATTCCCTCGAATCTTTCACAGAGTTATTTTATAAAGACCTACAGTTTAAATTTGGAATATCTTTTGAAAAAAAATTGGTTAAAATAAATTTGCCATTTACTTTGTCCAAAGATTATTTCTGCACAGTTCCTTTATATCATGAGTTAGGTCACTTCATTGATAATCAGCTGAGTGTCGTAAGAAATACTGTTAATTTAATTATAAATGATAGTGAATTTGGATTTAATCACCAAGATTTACATCATTACTTTCCCTCAATAATCCCAGATATTTTAGAAGTTGATGATAATACTCCAGCAGAGAATTTGGATAGAATAATGAACTGCTTTATTAATCATTTGGCTGAATATTTTTGCGATATATTTGCTTCACAATATATTGGAATAAATTCAAATATATACATAAATTATATTTCATTCCAATATAGTAATTCTGAATCATACACCCATCCAGACACGAAATTAAGAATGGAAATGGTGGAAACCTTTCTAGATGGCAAGACAAATAGGGTAATAGAATTCCTAGTTAATTCAATTCAACAACTTTCAGGTGAAGAACTAAGAATTAGGTATAAAACTATTGAATCTGATGACTTTTATCATTTAATTCCATTTGAAGCTTCTTGTAAAGATGAGCTTCATGGTATTTTTGACTACGGATGGAGAACATGGCTAAATTCGAAAGACAAATTTATTGAAACAAATGGTGATAGTTTTGAAGATATTACTCAAAGCAACTATTACAGTATAATAAATAATCTTGTTGAAAAATCAATTGGAAATTATTTTATTAATAAAAATTGGAAGGAAAATAAATAATGTCAACAATACTCTCTCATAAAGAAATTGATGCTCTAATTAAAAAGCACGATCTTGTAATTAGACCATTACTTGAAGAGTCACAAATAGGAGAAGTTAGTATTGATTTTAGGCTCGGAACTAATTTTCTTGTTTCATCATTAGGTAGAAACCCATTAATAACAACATCACTTAATGAAGAATTTGGGAAATCTCAAGATTTAAAATCGTTTTTTTCAGAAACGAGAAGACAACTGGGAGAAACAATTACTTTATACCCTCATCAAACAGTTCTTGCATCTAGTCTTGAATATGTAAAACTTCCAAGAGATATTTTATTAAGCCTTAATATGCGTAGTTCATATTCACGACTAGGTTTAACATTATCTACCATTGCTCAACCTGGATACTGCGGATGCCTATCATTAGAACTAACCAACAATAACCTATGTCCCATAAACCTTACTGTTGGTTCGCGAATATTTCAAGGGATTTTACATAAAATTAGTGATGAAGTAAACTACTTCAAAGTTAATAGAAAATATTCGTGTGCGATACGTCCACAACCAGCTAAAATTTCTTCGGACAATGATTTAATTATTTTAAACAATCTGTGGAAGAAAATCAACAATAAGTAATTATATAATAAATAATGTATACAGGAGGCTTTCTAATAATAGAAAGCCTTTTTTATTCTCTGATTTTTAAAATTAGCTAAAATTAATTTATAAAATAAGTATAAGAATATATATAAACCAATTATTTATAAACGACTTTCTCAACTTTTCTCATTGATTTTCCATACAAGGTCATTACAATTGCAATAAACTGATATACAAATATTTATATATTATTATATATTAATTTAAAACAATTTAATAACAAAAATATGGCAAAAGCAACAGCAAAATTAGAACAAAGAATTGACGCAAAAACAGGACTTCTTAGAGAAAAAAATGTTCCAATCGTAATTGATTTTACTTTTGAAGGTAAACGCTTATGGACTCAAACAGGATTAACAGTTGATCGAAAAAATTGGGACTCTAAAAATCATCGAATTAAACCTTCTGTTATCAACAGTATTGAATTAAATGCTGTAATACACAAGCATAGTTCAAAACTTGAAAAAATATATCTAGATGCAAAATTAAATAATGTAAATGTTTCTGTGACCTATATCAGAAATATATTGAATCAAGTTAAAACAAGTAGCAATAAAACTTTTTGGGAGTACTATGCTGAATATATTGAAAATGTTGAACTGAAATGTGCTAAAAATACAGTTAAAAAACATAAAACTTCATTGGATCTACTTTCCAAATTTTCCAAAAATAATAGAATCGGAATTGAATTTAGTATGATCGATACAGAGTTTTATCACAAATATGTTTCGTTCTTAATTACTAAAATGAATCATTCAAACGTAACAGTGGCAAAATACACTCAGACCCTTAAACAATTTCTAAATTACTGTAGTCAACGCACATATAATAAAAATATCACTTATAAAACATTTACTTTTTCAGCAAAAGATCCTGAAATCATTTCTTTACAAAAGGAAGAGATACTGGCATTAAAAAATTTAGACTTATGCAATAATAAGTACTTAGATCAAGTTAGGGATTGCTTTATGTTTCTTTGTTTTACATCACTTAGATATTCTGATGCATCCAACTTAAAGAAAAATAATATAATCAATGATATTTTAAAATATGTATCAATAAAAACTAAAACACCTGTTAGCGTTCCTCTTCATCCATTAGCAATCGATATCATTAATAAATATAAGAACAATGAAACGGAAAAACTATTACCATTTATATCTAATCAAAAAATGAACGCTCATTTAAAAGATTTGGGAAAGCAAGCTGAATTGACAAGGGATGTCATTAAGGTGAAATATTATGGTTCAGAACGACGTGAATTCCCTCGGAAACTATACGAAGTATTAACAACCCATATTGGTAGAAAAACTTTTATCTCTTACCTCTTCAATCAAGGTATGGATTCTGAGCTTATTAGATCAATTACCAATCATAAAAGTCTCTCTTCTTTTGCCCGATATAATAAAATAGAACCAAGCTTCCAAAAGTCACAATTGGTAGAAAAATTAGACATTTAAAACCCTAATTAATAATTATTTTCAATAACATCTTGTAAAATTTTTAAAATTTCAAATCTATTTGTATATGAACAAAATAATTATCACTAAATGCGACTTAAAAGAGGTTGCTATAGAAGCCACGGTATCAATTGAAAATTTAGTTGAAGTCTTCTTCCAAATCTTTAATCAAAAACTACAAGAATCTCAAACAGAATCAATGAAAGTTAATCAAGAAAATCACGATTTACTAAGTCGATTGGAAATCTGTAATTTGTTACAGATTTCACAAACAACTCTTACAAAGAGAATCAAAGATAACTGTATTCCTTATTCCAAATGTGGAAGAAGGTTACTTTTCTCGAAAAATGAGGTATTGAATGCTATTAAAAATAGGGCTTAAGATGATCGATTATACAGTATTAGTTATTTCTAATTTCACCTTTGGAGACTATCAAAAATTTTTAGATTTAGTCGACATAGAAATGCCTACTGAGTCTGAAAAAATGGTAGTGCATTTGGAAAATCTTAAACTTGAGTATTATCCAAATGCTAAAATGCTAAAAATCAGGAATAGTTTGCATAAGTTCTATAATAGGACTTATGCAGATATAAAAATCGATGGTAATCACAATGATTTTTGCTTCAGCAATTTTGTTTCATTATCATACATGTTGTCGGAGTTCTATTTTGAAAGAGATCTAAAAGAATTTAAGATTTCTACCAAATTAGAGACAGGTATCAATATAGATACTGGTGGTTATAAACCAATGGATATTTTGGAACGCTATCAATCCTTTCAAGTATGTAACTCTATCAACCACTTCGAAACAATAGACACTTGGGGAGGAACGATTGGGAAACCAAAGACAAGAAAAGTATTTATGTCTGATTATCAGTTGAAACTATATAACAAATCGGCTGAATCTAAATTAGCTAAAGTTAACCTCCTTAGAATGGAAATTGTCTATGGACAATTAAGGAAAATTCGATCAGTCCTTGGTGTTACTGATATCTCACTCGAAACATTAACTGAACTTAAAAGCTGGTTAAGCCTTGGCAATTACTTAAATGATTGTTATAATAATATTAAAAAGATTCCATTTACAAGTCGCGATTTAACAGTGGATGAATTAAATAAAGTCTATGCCTTCTGTAATAAAAGTTTCAAAAAAGATTTAGCAACTCACTTGTCACGACATAACTATTCAAAATACATAGATGAATGCAAAGAAGTGTACAATAAAATAAGTCAATCTGAAGATAATTATCACAACGTCATAGGTGATAAAATATTTTCAAAAATCAAATACCTATGTAACCATTAATGCGAAAATCTGCATCGTTTCATATCTCGTTAGTAATTATGAAACGAAAATCGAATACTATGAAAAATTAAAAAAACATGAAAACAATTAAATTAAAAGATGGTATTCCATCAAAAAGTATTCAAAATTTGGATGAATCAATATACAATATAATAGAAGGTATTGATAATCATAATATTGATTTAATTTCTAAAATTATTGACGAAGATGATGAAATTGAAAAAATTGAAAATAAATTGATTGCTAAATTTTATCAAGCGTTTAAAGACACTTTAGCTCAAAATGGTCATAGCGATCTTCTTACAGAACACGAAATGATTGAATATGTTAGTAGTTATGTGAAATTGTATGTTGTCAATTAATTTTAAGGAATATAAGGTTGCTCATGCAGCCTTATATTAAAAAAGCTGTAATATAAAATTTATAGAGATTTATACTGCATTAGACGGCATATACGGCAAAATTCTTTGCTCCTCGGTAAATCTTGCGTTCGCAAAAAACTCTTCCGTATATAAACCATAATAAATTATGGTGCGATTTATTCAGAATAATTAAAAAAGAGAAGTTCCTTTAATTCAATTTTTAAAGTTGAAGCAATTTGGAATAAAGTACTAATTGTTGGATTTCCTTCTCCTCTCTCAATACGTCCAATTTGAGAGATAGG
The DNA here is from genome assembly GCF_056711605.1 of Sphingobacterium sp. MAE. Taxonomy (NCBI): domain Bacteria; kingdom Pseudomonadati; phylum Bacteroidota; class Sphingobacteriia; order Sphingobacteriales; family Sphingobacteriaceae; genus Sphingobacterium; species Sphingobacterium sp. MAE. The sequence continues at coordinate 5,273,147 of NZ_CM160044.1, forward strand.
GATATTAGCTCCATTTGCTAATTCCTCTTGTGATAGATTTTGTTGAACACGAAGCTCTCTCAGATGATTTCCGAAAGCCTTATTAAGTTCAATATTTTTAGTTTTTACCACATAAGCAATTTGGCTTATTTTTATATTTTGAATAAACGCATATATGCTCTATTTTTGAAAAAAGATCGATTATGAACAAATACTTTAAACTTTTAACGTGCATTATTTCATTCTTGTTTTCAGAAACAACTTTTGGACAGAGTGAAAATCAAATTCAATTTTATGGCTATCAATTATCTAAGTATGATAAGCCTGTAATGGTGAGACAAAATGAATATAAACCATATTATAGATTCTATGAAGAAAGACGACAAGGAAGAGTAATTCTTGATGAAAAATCAAAGAGGTTTTCTATCAAATGGAAAGATGGAGAAGATTGGACTGCAAAAATTACTAAAAAAGAACAAAAGACAGAAACTCAAGAAATATATGGTAGAGTTTTGAGAACTAACTATTCAGGGTTTTGGATAGATGATAATATCAAATGCTCTTTAGTAACAATAAAGACTTACGAAGGAAAATGTCTCATAGTTTTAAAAACAGCAAAAGTTGTTGATGATTATTATAGTATAGATGCGTGGAAAAAAATTTTTACGCTCGTTACAAATGGAGAATGTTTTAATGATCTAGAAAAAGAGATTGGCACTAAACAAAATCAAATAAAAAACAATAACTCCAATTCTAAAAATCCGCCAGCAATATATAAAGGCAAAAAGAATTTTTATAAGAAGTTATGAATAGATATTTAAAATCAATTTTGCTATGCGTATTTTTCATAGTAAATATCAATAATGTAAGAAGTCAGATATTTTCAATTAAAGATACTGATTATGATATGCTTACTGAAGATTTACAAACATTATACAACTATGCAGAGAGAGCAAAAAATAACATAGAACCTTATAAATCTTATGAAACAGATCATTTAGTTCATAGTGATTTTACGAAATCTGATAGAAATTCTATTATTTATGAAGTGACCGTAAGAGATAATAACATTTTTGATTTCTTGCCTGATGTAATGCAGAAGAAGTTGAAACTAAATTTTGTTAGAGATGAAGTTAATAGAAAAGCAAGCTCATTGACTATGATATATAGAGATTGTAAAGATGGATTGAAAATTACTGTAACACACTTTAAAAATACTAAAAGAATGTTTGTCTCTGTACAATGGTTTGATAAAAAAATTAGACACAGAATAATGGAACTTCACGATTGTCAAAATTAGAAGAGAAATTTGAGTTCAAAAATCTCCTTTTTACGTTTGCAAAATTAGGACAAAACTAGTTTCGTATGAATTGTGATTTTAAGAAAGTAAATAACATAATTTTAGCTTATCCAAAATCATTTAAGAACAATTTTAATAAGGCTTCAAACGTAATTGAAGAGCTAATTCAAAAAATTCCAAATGATATAAATATTCAATTGATTACATCTCATCCAAATGATTTAGATCATCTATATGAAAAGATTGCTAATGGAGATAATAAAAATATACAGCCAATATTATTAGAAGACTGGGATGAAATTTGGTTAAGAGATTGGTTAGGCTTTATCAATGAGAATAAATTGGTAAAGCCTATTTACTTTCCAATGTACTGTGACTATCGATACAGATGGAGTTATTTCAAAAAAATAAATCAACTATCAAAAGAAGTTGTTAATGCTTTTATTGGAAAGGAGATAATAGATATTCCATTGATATGGGACGGAGGGAATCTCATTAATAATAGTAAATATGGCTTTTTAACCTCAAAAGTAATTGAAGATAATACATCATTTTCAAAATATTACATTGAGAAAATGATCGAAGAATATCTAAATATAAGACCTATAATAATACCAAAACATGAAGATGATGTTATTGGTCATATTGATGGAATTGCATCATTTATAAGTGAAGAAAAGCTAGCGGTTAGTATATATCCAAATATGCCTTTTCTAAGAGAAGATAATAAGTACTTAGATGATATATTAATAACGGCTCATAATTTGGGCTTACATACATTGAGGATTGAAGATAGACCTGTAGATCAGACTATTAAATGTCAATGTAAGAAGAAGAAACGAAGTGGTTGCTATTCGGTATCAAAAGGTATTTATCTCAATAATATAATTCTTAATGACACAGTAATGCTACCTCAATATACTTTACCTACCAGAAAAGAAACAGATTATTACAACAGAGTAAATAGAGACTTATACACTAAATTAGGTTTTAAAGTCGAGACAGTGAATTGTGATAATTTATCTCAATTCGGAGGCTCTTTACATTGTTTGAGTTATATTTACTGATAAGATATAAGCTCTTTTAATTATGGACTACGAAATATATTGTAAATACTTATTGGAAAGTTTTCTTGAAAACCATTCGGAATACTTTCCTAAGTATGTATATAAATATTATGATTTTAATGGAGGATATTTAAGTTTAAAAAATAAAACAATTCAATTTACTAACCCCTTAATGTTTGAAGATAAGTCAGAGTGCAGAGTTGAAAGGATTAAGTTTAAAAATCAAGGAAAAAGAATAAAAGAAGCCTTGCTAAGTGAGGAGATAAAAAAATATGAGTTTGAAATCTTAGGGTATAATGTAGACACTTCTAAAATAGAAAAATCTTCATATAGAGAGCTGGAAGAAGAATCAGAAGAGCATTGGAATAAGCTTATTCAATCATTTGGAGTAACTTGTTTTACATTGTTGGAAGAGAGTGATTTTCATTGGGTTAACTATGCTGATAATTACAACGGAATATGTATAAAGTATGATTTTGATACTCTATTTGATAGTTTGAATGATTCATCTCATTTTCAATATAATAAAAAAAAATCTATTGTACATTCTCCAATTATATATGTTGACAATATTTTATCTGTAAAATACGGAGTATCTTCAATTGAGAAGATACAAATGCTAACAAATTGGGTCTTTGCAAAAGAAAAAAAATACGAAAGTGAAAAAGAATATAGACTTTATTCTCAAAATTGTAAAATAGAAAATGGATATCAAAGAGTTGAGGTAAATAGTGCATCTATTTTAGAGGTGAAAATAGGGAAGAGTGTTTCAATTGAGAACTCTCAAAAAATCAAGGATTTAGGTTTTTAGAGATGTATCGGAAAAAATTCTGAAAATCCTATATATCGTAAGAAAACCTTAAAATCTCGAATCTCTATAATCATTTGGATTAAAAAACCGACAAATTGTATGGGACCTTGTATGTGAAAAAATCAAAATCGCCGAAGTCTTAAAGATTTCGGCGATTTTCTTTAAAAGTTGTAGCCCCAAGCAGAATCGAACTGCTATCTAATGTTTAGGAAACATCTATTCTATCCGTTGAACTACAGGGCCGACAAATCGTATGCAAATATTTCAAATATATTGCTTAATCCCAAACTTATTTTGTAAAATATTGATGAAAATAGAGGAGAGAAAAAATACTGTGGGGGGAGAAGGATTCGAACCTTCGAAACCGAAGTAACGGATTTACAGTCCGTCCCATTTGACCGCTCTGGAACCCCCCCAGTATAATTTGTTGACTTATAAAGTATTAAGATTTATTGAATCTCAATTTCCTTATGGAACGCTACAAAGGTAGAATTTTGTCTGATATATGCAAAATTTATTTATAAAAAATATATCGACAAAATTGATTGTACCCTCAATGTAAAAATAGATTTTAACGATAGCTCATTGATAAAATCGATTCTTTATTAACCAATTTTGAGGTATCTTTGTAGCAACAAAAAAAAGAAAGATATATTATGAGTTTCACAGGTAAAAGTTTTCCAAGCATCACTGTAGATGCAATCGATTATTTAGGCGATAATTTACAAATTAACGTTTTCGAAAAAGCAGTTCAAGAAGGTAAAAAAGTAGTATTGTTTTGGTACCCAAAAGATTTCACTTTTGTTTGCCCAACAGAATTACATGCTTTCCAAGAAGCTTTACCAGAATTTGAAAAACGTAATACAATCGTTATCGGTGCATCTTGTGACACAAACGAAGTTCACTTCGCTTGGTTAAATACAGCTAAAGATAACGGTGGTATCGAAGGTGTAACATACCCAATTTTAGCAGATACTACACGTAACTTATCTTCAGTATTAGGTATTTTAGATATTAAAGAAGTAGAGCACCCAGAGTACGGTACATTGGTAGAAGGTTCTGCAGTTTCTTACAGAGCGACTTACTTAATCGATGAAACAGGTCGCGTATTCCACGAATCTGTAAACGATATGCCATTAGGTCGTAACGTGAAAGAATATTTACGTTTGATCGATGCTTATGCACACGTTCAAAATTTCGGTGAAGTATGTCCTGCAAACTGGGAAGAAGGAAAAGAAGCTATGCATGCGACTCGTGACGGTGTAGCTAGCTATTTAGCTGGTAACTAAACCATAATAAAGACGACATTGCAGTCTTTTGACAAAGGGGATAATCCCATTTCCCCTTTGTTTATTCATCTTTCTCAATAAATAAACAACAAAATCATGGTACAAGAATTAGAAAACGATAATTTACAAGAAATTGTAGAAAATAATGATATTGTAATGGTTCAATATGCAGCTACTTGGTGTGGTAACTGTAAAATAATGAAACCAAAATTCAAGAAATTGGCAACAGAAAATGAAAACGTAACTTTTGTTATCGCTGATGCTGAAAAATTTCCTGAATCTAGAAAACTAGCGAATGTCAGCAATTTGCCAACTTTTGCAGCTTTTAAAAACGGTAAATTAGTAAATCAAGTACAGACAAATAAATTTGACGCCTTAATCGACTTATTCAATGAAGCTTCCAGTAATTAAACATATCACCGAGTTTATCGAACAAAACGACGTTGATTATGTCTTAGAAACAATCGAAACCTTGGAATCTTTAGTTGAAGCTCCTTTAAAAGACGAGGAACTTGATGTGATCGGCGAATTGATCTCCAATCTTTATGGTGCTGTTGAAGTCGACAAATTAATGAAAGAAGGAAACAGTAAAAAAGATGCCATGAACATGTTTATGAAACGTGTATTGGGTTCTATCGATAAATAAATTATAGTTTTAATGCACTTTAGCAATACTTGTTTTAACAATTAAAGAACTCATTTTTAGTAGGAAAATGTTTATAAGCTGTATGTTGTGGAAAACTTGTTCTAAATTAATGCTAAACTGCAATAAAGATTATACTATCTTTAGCGGTAATAAAGGTTACCACTTAAAGAATTGACTATCCTCAAAAACAAACTTTTAAAAGGGTAGATTTTAAGAAAATATTTTAATTGTTAGAAACGGAAATTCTCCCCACAGAATTTCCGTTTTTTATTTAACCACAATATATTTACCTTTAATCTATGCTAAAATCAATTCTATTTACCAACGTTCTTCTTTTCTTGGGACTTTTTCAACATGCTCATGCTCAAAAGGCAGCAACAAATTGGAATAGTGCTACGATCAAATCAAAATTAGAAAAATTGAATGTTCTGGGCTCTGTCTTATACTTTGCAGCTCATCCTGATGATGAAAACACGAAATTAATCGCTTGGCTAGCGCAAGAAAAACATTATAAAACAGGCTATCTTTCACTGACTCGAGGAGATGGTGGTCAAAACTTAATTGGCACAGAACAGGGCATCGAACTCGGTTTGATCAGAACACAAGAGCTTTTAGCGGCAAGAAAAATCGATCATGGTGAGCAGTTCTTTACCTCAGCATTTGATTTTGGATTTTCCAAAACATCGGAAGAAACTTTTAATTTTTGGGATAAAGATCAGGTGCTTAGGGAAGCCGTATGGATCATTCGAAAATTCAGACCTGATGTGATTATCACCCGTTTTCCACCAGATGCAAGGGGCGGACACGGCCATCATCAAGCATCAGCAATACTTGCACACGAAGCCTTTCTAGCTGCTGCAGATCCAACTCGTTTTCCCGAACAACTTACGCAAGTAAAACCATGGCAAGCTGCACGATTACTTTGGAATACCTACAATTTTGGCAATCAGAATACGATAAACGAAAATCAACTGCAGGTAGAAATCGGGCAATACAATCCCTTAATTGGAAAATCTTATGGTGAAATTGCTGCGGATAGCAGATCATCGCATAAAAGTCAAGGATTTGGTAGTGCTGCTCAAGTAGGAAAATCGAAAGAATATTTTGAGTTTATTGCTGGAAAACCCGCTAAAATAGACATCTTCGAAGGAATCGATCAATCTTGGTCTAGAATAGGTAAAGGCAAAATCATAAGTGACAAAATCAAAGCTATAAATGCGTCTTATCAACTCCGCGCTCCTGAAAAGTCCCTACCGCAATTATTTGAAGTATTGAATCTGATCCAGACGATCGATGATCCGTATTGGAAAGTAGAAAAAACAAATGAAATCAAAGATTTGATACTTGCATGCGCCGGAATACGAATTGAGAGCTTAGCAGACCGAGCACATTTTGCTGTTGGAGACCAGATCAAGGTAAACAATCAACTTATTGTAAGAGCAGATATTGCCTCTGTGCAACTGAAAAAAATAAATGAACAAGCTATCAATCAAAAGCTGGAAAATAATTCACTAACGAGCTTTTCTGGCACCTTTGACGCAATTTCAACGACCCAGCCGTATTGGCTCAACGAACCGGTTCTAATCGGTCGATTCCAATTTTCAGACTTTAATAAAACTGGAGAACCAGAAAATCCAGATTACCCATCTGTGAGTTATGAATTGCTTATCAATGGAAATTCCCTAACTTATAAAAAGCCTATTCAGTACAAATTTACAGATCCTGTGAGGGGAGAAATCTACGATCCAATTGTAATTGCTCCTGCTGTCACCGCATCGACAAATCAAACGGTCGTACTCAGTCAAAACAGCACTCCACAGAAGCTCACACTGACTTTTGATAATGAAAGCAATACTAAAAACATAACGAAAACAGTTTCTTCAGTCATCAATAAGAACTGGAAAATAACACCAGAGGTGTTTACATTAGAATTTTCGGACAATCTTCAACACATCAGCAAAGAATTCACGATTCAAGCTCAAACAAAAGAGACGCGATTGGATACGCTATCCTTCCGTTTTGATACGGATGAAAAGGTTAAGATAGATCGTCAGATCCATTACGATCATATCCCAACCATTAACTGGTTTCCAGATCTGGCCGTGAGGGTCAGCAATCTGCAGTTACAAGTGCCGATTAAAAAGGTTGGTTATCTGATCGGAGCAGGAGATTTGATACCAGAATCGCTCAAAGCAATTGGCATATCGGTGGATATATTGTCTGAATCCCAGATTTTACAGCAAAACTTACAGCAGTATGATGCGATTATTGTCGGTATCAGAGCTTTTAATGTATTGAAAACCATGGATCAGATAAGCCCAAAACTAAACGAATATGTCAAAAATGGGGGTACTGTCTTGGAGCAATATAATGTAAACAATAAATTATTGTCCAGTCAATTTGGCCCTTACCCATTCCGGATCGGTAATAGTAGGGTAACAGAAGAACTTGCGGTGGTGCATTTTGACGCACAAAATCCCATCTTCGATTATCCCAATAAAATAACGGCATCTGATTTTGACAATTGGATCCAGGAAAGGGGATTATACTTTGCTGAAGACATCGATAGTCGGTACCAGACACCGATCCAGATACAAGATAAAAATGAACCTCTTCATCATGGATCACTCTTGATTGCTAACTATGGAAGTGGTAGATTTGTCTATACATCATTGTCATTTTTCAGACAATTGCCCGCTGGAGTTCCCGGAGCTTACAGATTATTTGTAAATTTGTTATCAAAATCAAAATAAAATAGACATTACAATGGAAAATCAAGTTGAAAACAGCGCATGTGCACCTAATCCAAAAGGATTAATCGTATTAATCGGTGTCATATTTGGAGCTTTAATTTCATTCACTGCAAACGAGACATTTTTAAGTATCATAGGAGGAGCTGTTGTTGGTTTAGTAATTGCAGTTTTCTTCAATAGCTACCTTTACGCTCAAAAGCCACATGACAGATAGGGAACAGACTCCCTTAACACAAAAATGGAAGCGCTTTTATATTTTAGTTGCGTGTAGCCTACTTGTGGTCATACTATTCCTTTATCTATTCACGAATTATTTTTCATGAGTACGATCGATTGGATAGTCCTTATTCTGACACTTTTGCTCATCGTACTGTATGGTATGTACAAAAGTAGAGGAATCAAAAATATTGACGGATACCTACTCGGCAATCAATCTTTGCCCTGGTATCATGTCGGGCTTTCGGTGATGGCGACTCAAGCAAGTGCCATCACCTTTCTTTCTGCCCCTGGTCTGGCATATAGTTCGGGTATGAGTTTCGTACAGTTCTATTTTGGCCTTCCTTTGGCCATGATTGTACTGTGTATCACTTTTGTCCCCATCTTTCATAAGCTGCGAGTATATACTGCCTATGAGTTTTTGGAAAAACGATTTGACATTCGAACTCGTGGATTGACCGCCTTCTTATTCTTGATACAACGCGGTATATCAACAGGTATCAGCATTTTTGCTCCAGCACTGATCATCGCCAGCATCTTACATATTAACCTTCCGATCACGACCTTGTTAATAGGAACTGTGGTGGTTATCTATACGACATATGGAGGTACTAAAGCTGTTTCGCACACGCAATTGATCCAGATGAGTATTATATTTGGGGCATTACTTGTCGCCGGAATACTGGTGGTCAAACTATTACCATCCGATATCGGACTCTATAAGGCGCTCCACATCGCAGGAAAATCCGGAAAAACAAATGCAATAGACTTCACATTTGATCTGAATAATCAATATACCGTATGGACAGGTATTATCGGTGGTTTTTTCTTGCAGCTATCTTATTTTGGTACAGACCAAAGTCAAGTAGGCCGTTATTTGACGGGCTCTTCGATTAAAGAAAGCAGACTAGGCCTACTCATGAATGGTTTATTGAAAATTCCGATGCAATTTTGTATTCTACTTATTGGAGTACTCGTTTTTGTTTATTATCAATACCATACGCCACCTATATTTTTCAATCAAGCCGAGATCGATAAATTAAAACAGAGTGAATATAACAGCTCCTATCAGGATCTGGAAAAGCAACAGATCTTGCTGAGCAATGAGAAACGTACAACCATCGATCGGTTAACAAAAGCGATCGACCTCGATGACCAATCAACCATTGATGAAAGCCGAGCAGCACTAAAGCATTCAAATGAACAGCTCAATGATATTCGAACAGAAGTCATTGGATTAATCAAGAAAAATAACCCCTCAGCGGAAACAAACGACAACAACTACATCTTCTTGTCCTTTGTCAACAACACGTTCCCTAAGGGCTTAATTGGCTTGCTGATCGCGGTCATCTTTCTTGCATCCATGGGTTCGACAGCTAGTGCCATCAACTCCTTAGCTTCTACAAGTACTGTGGATATCTATAAACGATTTATCAATAAACAATCGACTACTGAACAGGATCTTTTTTGGTCCCGCATGTTCACCCTATTTTGGGGTATCTTTTCAATTGCTGTTGCTCTTTACGCAAGTAAACTGGGCAATCTCCTCGAGGCAGTGAACATATTAGGATCCTTATTTTATGGGACCATACTTGGTATCTTTATCGTAGCATTTTACATGAAAAAGATAGGAGGGAAGGCCGTATTTTACGCCGCAATACTGTCGGAAGTCATTATTTTTATAATCTGGAAGATGGATGTCATAGCCTTTTTGTGGCTCAATGTGATCGGCTGCCTTGCCGTTATGATTCTGGCTTACCTAATGAAAAAGTTAGATCGAAAAAAAAGCCATTCCCTAGAATAGCTTAATATTTTAAATATAAATTGTATAAGATACTTTTATCGTACACCGTCAGTTCAGGACTCACATCATTGATCACAAATTTTCTCTTAAAAGCTATTATTGCCGCTTTTAAATTGGATGTATCATAACCAATAATTTTCAGTGCATCGATTGGATTGAAGGTCTCAGGAGCAGTGACGAGTTCAGCGGGATTATACCAGATGCCAAATCCTCGATCTGCTAATTTTTTCCATGGAAAAAATACACTGGGATCATTTTTACGAGCTGGAGCAATATCTGCATGACCAATAAAATTGGCTGTTGGAATTCCGTAATTTGTTTTTAATGTATCTAAAACGACCAAAAGAGCTGCTATCTGTGCTTCGGGAAATGCTTCTCTGCCATTGTTGTCCAATTCTATTCCAATCGAGATCGAATTCATATCAGTGATCGTACCCCACTTCGATAGGCCGGCATGCCATCCCCTGACATAATCATTGAGCATCTGGACAATGACACCATCGCGCCCTATCACATAATGGGAGCTGACCTTAGTATGCTCAACTTGAAAAGTTCTAATGGTCTGATCCAGGCTATTTTGTGCAGTATGATGGATAATAACGTAGTTAGGTTTACGTATATCATAATGGATAGCGGTCTCTTGTCTCATACCTGCATGCGACCCCATTTTTCCTAAGGTCCATACTTTATGCTCACCCATACTCAGCTTAGGAACCGTATCATGTACGATCACCGTCTTGATGACTGTATCGATCTTGACAGGTATGACCTGCTCTGCAGGTCCTTTTTTGACCACACTCGATTTGCTCTTACAACCCGTTAGGAATAAAAAGCAATAGAATAAAGCATACCAGCAAAAGTATTTCCTTGCCAACATTATCTCGGTAACTTATAAACTAATCCTAAAGCTAATGACTCACTTAACTGAACTCGTGAAATAACATCTGAATCGTAAACCATAATTCCATTTAAGTTTACATTGATCGCTCTAGAAACTTTAGCTGTAACCGTTACATCCAAACGATGTGAAGGATCATTTAATTTTTTATAATTCGCAAATAAATTATAACGTGCTTTCACATTCAATCTATCTGTAAAGTTTTTATCCATATTTCCGGTGATCTGAAAAGCGAGGTCATTTTGAACAGTTTTACCTCCTTCAACACCATATTTTACTTGATCCTTCTCAAGTGGTTTACGGTCAGGATATTTCTGACTATATTGCTCGGTAGTTAAGGGCTTGATACGATTATCAAGAATCAGAGTTTGACGTGCCGTACCGGTACCAAAACGAATCGAATAGGAAGGACTTGGCTTATATTCAAAACCGAGGGATTCCGTAATATACGCAGGTGCCATAAAAGCATTTTCGATATAATCAATCGTGTCTCTACCATTCTCTGTCTTATATTTAAATCCATCATCAAATTGCGATTCAAATGTCAATGAGGTATACAGAGCCCATTTCGGAGACAATTTATAGGACAGTTTATTGTCCCAAAAAATACGGTCATTGTTTTTCTTCGCGATTTGCCCATTATTTCTAATCTTACCATATCGCAAATCGATCTCAGTTACAAAATTGAAATTGTCTCTGGTATAATCTGATTTATGATTTGCAATTAATCCGACGGCTGTTGATCCGACACCACCACCTTTCCAATTATCATTGAATGCTGCTTGATTGATATTGACTCCAAAACTGGTCCAATGTTTCCAATAATCAACTTCTAATTCTAACTTAGGAACAATAGGTCTTATATTCTTTAAGGAGACATTTTCTTGTTTATTCTCCGAAATAACTGAATCTGGCTTTACTCTAAGGTCTTTCAAAACCTGAGCTCGAACTGTACTGCACGATACACCAAGAATTAATAAGGCAAATAAGGATTGTAACTTCATATCAAGCGACTCTTTTTCTTTTCTTAATTTTAAGGTACTAAAATAGGATTTATTGTTGGTAATGGCTCAATAAAATATCGAGAAGGATTTTTTTGATACTTTTGATAGCAATCTTTGATATAATTTGTCAGTTCATATTGCGTGCAACTGATGATAAAAAAGTAGCTCGGTTTAAAAATTCTTCTAAATTTATCAAGTTCATCACCAGTAAGCCCTGTCGTACGGCTTACCAATTGCGTTGAAAATTTATACTCGATCACATTGTCTTTATAATCATTTTCAATCAATTTCTTTAATCTTTTCGCATTCTTAGCTTCTCTACTAAAAAGACTATAAATGGAATTGATACTTAAGCCCGCTCCATTTTGTCCCACAGAGAACAAATCTCCTGATTCGGACAATCTAAAGGCTTTCTCATAATCGGTTTTTGCTTTCTTCAATATTTCATCTGGATCTTTTTTTGCTACTACAGAAACTTCGTCAATATATATCGATTCCCGTTTCAGATGAAATAAGATAACGGGAGACATACTGACCACTACAGTATCTGGGAAGTATTCGCGTGAAATGGCGATCAAAGCATCACCTTTCTCTGCTAAAATAGAAAATTCACCTTTCGTATTATTATAAACCTCTTCGTTGGTCCTGACATTGCGAATCGTTACTTTGGAAATTCTTTGTTTCGTGTGGAAATCGGAAACAATACCTTCAATTTTCTTTTGCGCAATAGCTGTTGGTACTATCGCAAAAAAAAGAAGGAGTATAACGATATTTTGTAGATTCTTCACTCCTGTAAAACTACGTTTTAGCATCGCAAAAGTGAAATATTTAACATCTTTTGATGATTTACTTCGAAATCACCAAAAGCTGACCTACAGACAAATTGGTATCCGTAAGACCATTCAACGCTTTAATCTGATCCACAGAGATGCCATACAGCTTACTCAAAGAATACAGCGTATCTTTACCCTGCACTTCATGAATACGCATTGCTACAGGACTCTTGATTTGCTCTGTTTGTACCACAGGAGCTTCGACTGCATTGTGCACAATCTCCCGTTCAACAACAACTTCTCTTTTCTCTTTCTCTACACGCGTCTCTACACGATCGTATCGATACAATTCATATCGTTCAATCATATCAATCAATAAGTCCGGATACCGTGGATTGGTGGCATAACCTGCCGCTTTTAATCCTTTTGCCCAACCTTTATAGTCATTTTTGTTGAGTAGGAACAAATCTGAATATCGTTTGCGCAACAAAAACTCCGAATGATCCCGAAATGATTGTTCAGGACTTTCGTATACACGAAAACAATCATCAAAGCGATCGTCAGGACGAGTAATGGATTTTCCTTTCCATACCCCGCCACATTTGATTCCAAAATGATTATTAGCCTGTGTTGCTAAATAACTATTTCCATTGCCAGACTCCAGTAAGGCCTGAGCAAGTTTGATACTCGCAGGAATACCATACTTATTCATTTCTGCAATCGCAATATCTTTGTATTTTTCAACATAAGCATTCCCCGAAACAGCTGGTCTGGTTTTACTTGGAAGATTGGAAGAGGGAGTACCTGTATGATTTTTACTTTTATAAACAGTGTTTTTTTTGGATGAGCATGAACTAAAAAAAACAGTAATGGCAAGTAGGATAAAAGCAAATTTTTTCATCGTATGAGCAGAATTACTTCGAAGCGGTGAGTTTTCTCGATATGGGTGATGGATTTTTATCAAAATTATCTAAATCATACATTTCGATTGTTTTGATAATCTTCGAAGACCAATCTTTAGTTCTTGAATATCCCGCCTTTGCTAAAGCGCCTACCCAAGCTTTGTAATTTTGTCCCCGATTATCCTCAAATAGGGGAGTCGTGGTTTTCTTTCGTTTAACCAAAGATATAAAGTCATTATAAGAATCAAGTACTGATTTATAACCTTTATATGCTGAATTAATCACTTTGCTATTATTTTTTCCTTTAATACCGAAGTGATTATTTAAATTTTTAGCAATCTTACTATTTCCATGTGCACTTTCATGCATTGCAATAGCTAAAATTACCGATGCTGGAACACCATGTTCTTGCATCATCTCTTGTGCTACGGGGCTGTATTTATCAATATAAAATTGATTGCTTTGAGCGGATACAGTAGTATAACTACTGACGACCAAAATTAATACAGCAACATAGTTTTTTAATGTTTTAAAATTCATAAAGAATCATTTAGTCCACTAATCACTTTTTGCGTAATGCAAAAAGTCCATCTCGAATGGGCAATAAAACCTTTTCGATGCGCTGGTCCTGAGCTAATTGTTCATTCAAATCTATGATTTGCTTTGTTTGATTGTCTGGATTTTCATCTAATACTTTGCCTTTCCACAAGACATTATCGATTAAAATCAGCCCTCCAGACGGGACTCTATCTAAAATTAATTCGTAATAGTAATGATTACGCTTCTTATCAGCATCTATAAAAACCAGATCAAAGCTACCCTCAATCGTCGGGATCACTGTTGCTGCATCGCCAATATGATACTTAATTTGGGATGCAAAAGGTGATCGGTCAAAATAACCCTGTACCCGTTCTTCTTGCTCAGCATTGACATCGATTGTATGTATGATACCTTCTTTTGACAAGCCTTCAGCTAGACAAAGTGTAGCGTATCCAGTAAACGTACCAATCTCCAAAATAGTATTTGGAGCAGCTAATTTACTCAACATAGCAAGCACTCTTCCTTGGTAATGTCCAGACAACATATGGGGCATTGTTTCCTTCAAATAGGTCTCCCTATTGATACTTTTTAGCAACGAATTTTCATCGTCACAGGTATGCTCTAAGTAGGATTCTAAATGCTCATTACAAATGTCCATAACAACAAATTTACTGAACATGATTTATATTCAGAAAAATTAAAACATAACAAACTGATTTTAAGGAAATTAATATTTAAGGAAATGTTACATAAAAAATGACATATGCCCTTATGGGCGATAGAAACACTTTTGCAATTTTAGAGATTTTTATAAATTAAGGAATTTTAAAGCAAAAAAAGTCGAATCTTTAGCTAAAGATTCGACTTAAAAGTTTTGTATTTTTTAATGAATTACGTCAAGTTTGCCGTAATTAATTTTAAGAATTCTGAACGTGTCACATCATTCTGAAAAGCTCCAGTAAAAGCCGATGTGGTGGTTACAGAATTTTGCTTCTGAATACCGCGCATCGCCATACACATATGCTTGCATTCGATCACGACAGCGACACCCTTAGCTCCCAAAGTTTCTTGGATACAATCTCGAATCTCATTGGTCAAACGCTCCTGTACTTGTAGTCTTCTTGCAAAAATATCAACTACTCGAGGTATTTTACTCAGACCTACGATATGACCATTTGGAATATAAGCAATATGTGCTTTACCAAAGAATGGCAACATATGGTGCTCGCACATCGAATAGACTTCAATATCTTTTACCACTACCATTTGGCTATAGTCTTCTTCAAACATGGCTCCTTGCAATACTTTTGCCGGATCAATATCATAGCCATGTGTTAAAAACTGCAATGCTTTTGCTACACGCTCTGGTGTTTTGATTAATCCTTCACGATTTGGATTTTCGCCTAAAGATTCTAAAATATCTGTATAATGAGCTGCAATACGATCAACTTTATCTTGATTATATTGATCAATTTTAACGTAGCCGTCTAACTCTTCCTCTTCAAATGAGTGATTACTCATAGTTATTAAATAAATTAGTGTATAAGATTAATCGCCAAAATATTCGACGTAATTATTTTCAGTTTCATGCAGACGAATACTGTGCAATTGCACCTGCTCTGCTTCGAATAATGGTTGTAAGACTTCAAATATGGCAATCGCAATATTTTCTGTAGATGCCATTTTATCTTTCATAAAATCGACATCAAGATTAATATTTTTATGATCGACCTTGTTCACAACATGCTCCAGAATGATGGTTTTCATCAATTTTAAATCAATCAAAAAACCTGTAGTTGGATTTACGTCACCTTTGACCGTTACAAACAAATCATAGTTATGACCATGCCAGTTAACATTAGAACAGTTGCCGAAAACATTTTCGTTTTTTTCAATACTCCAATCTTCTCGGTAAAGCTTATGTGCAGCGCAAAAGCGCTCACGACGAGTGATATATACCATAATAACACAAAGATACATGTTTACAAGCAGAATATTGCTTTTGAGAAAATGATTACCATCACATTTGCGTAAATTATTAAGTAATATTGTACAAAGGTTTATATGACATGAAAACACTCATTGTAGCGGCAACAACTTTCGAAATTCAGCCTTATATCGATCGCATCGATCAATATCCACAGACCAACTACTTGATCAGTCAGGTCGGAATGGTGCAAACGGCATATCACCTAGGCAAGCATCTTGCCCACAACAATTACGATCTCCTTATTAATATCGGAATAGGAGGTTGTTTCAACCGTGCTTTGCCTATTGGCGCGGTCGTTTCGGTAGATCGGGAATTATTTTCCGAGCTCGGAGCTGAAAATGATGAACAGTTTATTCCAATTGATGAACTGGGTTTTGGTACCGCACATTATCAAGCATTACAAAACCCAACAACACGAGAACTCGTGCATAAGCTACCTAGCGGACTAGGAATCACGGTCAATAAGGTTCATGGAAATGCCAACGAAATAGCAAAATTATTGACTCAGGTTCCAGAGGCATTAATAGAATCGATGGAAGGCGCAGCTGTATTTTTGGCCGCTGCCGAAACGCAAACCCAAACCATTCAGCTTCGCGGGATATCTAATTATGTAGAAAAACGCAACCGTGCCACGTGGAACATACCACTGGCTATCGAGAATAGTAATGCTGTTCTTTTCCAAATTTTATCGGAAATATATCAAGTTTAAATTTCGATTATATTCCTGTTTTCGCCATCCTGTTATTAAAAAATGACATAAAAGCAGATATTTAGGCGGTAATGACCTTCAAAATATCAATAATAAATAGTAGATTTGTAATCTAAAATTTGACACTATTTTACAACTGATGAGAGAGATACAATTCAGAGAAGCACTTCGTGAAGCGATGAACGAAGAAATGCGTAAAGACGAAACAATATTTTTATTAGGAGAAGAAGTTGCAGAATACAATGGTGCTTATAAAGTAAGCCAAGGTATGCTGGATGAATTCGGAGCTAAACGCGTGATAGATACACCTATTGCAGAATTAGGTTTTGCTGGTATCGCAGTAGGTGCTGCGATGAATGGTTTAAAACCAATCGTTGAATTCATGACATTTAACTTTTCTTTAGTTGCTATTGACCAAATTATCAATGCCGCTGCAAAGATTCGTTCCATGAGTGGAGGTCAATTCTCTATTCCAATGGTATTCCGTGGTCCAACAGGTAACGCTGGACAATTAGGTGCACAGCACTCTCAAAATTTTGAGAACTGGTACGCCAATACTCCAGGATTAAAAGTTGTTGTTCCTTCAAATCCATATGATGCAAAAGGTTTATTAAAATCTGCTATCATCGATCCAGATCCAGTTATTTTTATGGAATCTGAAGTTATGTACGGTGATAAAGGTCATGTGCCTGAAGAAGAATATTACTTACCTATTGGTAAAGCTAATGTGGTAAAAGAAGGTGCTGATGTCACCATCGTTTCTTTCGGTAAAATGGTTCCACGTGTTGTATTACCTGCTGTCGAAGAATTGACAAAAGAAGGTATCAATGTGGAAGTAATTGACTTACGCTCTGTACGCCCTATTGACTACCCAACGATTATTGAGTCTGTTAAGAAAACAAATCGTTTGGTTATTGTAGAAGAAGCTTGGCCTTTAGCATCAATTTCATCTGAAATTACATATGCTGTACAACGCAATGCATTTGATTACCTAGATGCTCCGATTGTTCGTATTACAGCAGCAGACGTACCTCTTCCATATGCAGCAACATTAATTGAAGCAGCACTTCCAAGTGTAGCTAAAGTGGTAAAAGCTGTAAAAGAAGTTGCCTACATCAAAAAATAAAAGCATTTATATTGCTTAAATTAAAAAAGTCCTTTGGTATACCAAAGGACTTTTTTAATTTAGGGTTTATTATACTAACTAATTTTACATGATCAAACCCCTCTCACTTGCATTTTTGTCGTTCTTCTTGATAACGACCTCTAATGCTCAAGACGAAGTATTACTCAAGCTAAAGCCTGATCTTAATAATCCAATTGCGCAAAAATTGCACATGACAATAGATGTCAATGCTGGAGCCCAAAGCACTATGATTGATGCTACTATGCTATCATTAACGACAAATACGGCAGCCACAGATAGCACAATAACGTATTCAACAAAATTTACGGAGATGATCATGGCCATGGATGCAGGTATGATGACCATCAACTATGATTCAAAAAATCCAGATGCTAACGAGTTTTCAAAACAGATCCATGAAAAAGTTAAAACCATGCTGGAAAATCCAATTATAGCAGTCATGAGTTTGGACGGAAAAGTAAAAGATGTCGAAGATGCTCCTGATGGCAATGATCTCTTTGACCCGAATATGTTGAAAGAAGCAGCTTTTGAATATCCGAGCAAGGAGTTGAAGGTGGGCGAACAATGGAAAGCAATCTCCAATAATAAAGCTTTGGGTCCAATAGAACAAACGTATACCCTTAAAAGCATCTCCGCTGATGGTATCTCCATCACTACCGAAGGTCAGATCAATGCTGAAGGACAATCCATTGGTTCAGTGACAGGACAATACCTGTTAAACCCCAAAACACATTATCTAAAAGCAGCGACTATCGAAACAAAAGTCAAAAAAGATGATATAGATGTCACAAGCAAAATAGAAATCCTATAAAACCAAGAAAGAGCCGTTTGTAGACGGCTCTTTCCTGGTTTTATTGAACGTAAGTTTTAAAATTACGCGTTAATCTCTTCTTTATATTGATCAGCAGTTAATAAAGCATCAACATCAGCTGCATTATTCAATTTAATACGAATAATCCAACCTTCTCCATATGGATCTGAGTTTACTAATTCTGGTGAAGCATCGATTGCTTCATTAACAGATAAAACTGTAGCTGTAACTGGAATGAATAAATCGGAAACAGTTTTTACAGCTTCGATCGTTCCAAAAATTTCGTTTGCAGCTACTTCTTCACCAATTGTGTTGATGTCTACAAATACGATATCGCCTAACTCACGTTGCGCAAAATCAGTAATACCAATAACGGCCTCATCACCTTCAACACGAATCCATTCGTGATCTTTAGTGTATTTTAATTCAGCTGGAAAATTCATTTTATTTTTTTTTAATCTTCTATTTAATTACGCCATGAAGTTACAAAATATATTGATATCACAAAAATCTTGTGTGTTCTCTGCTATTTTGTTCCTACTTTTAACCTATGAACTCAATGATTGAAAAACTTTACAGAATTGCAAAAAAAGATAGCCGTTTCATTATCGGTCTTATGTCAGGAACTTCCTTAGATGGGCTCGATATTGCACTCTGTAAAATTAGTTATAATGGTAAATCTACCGTCGTAAGCTTAGAAAATTTTATAACGATGGATTACGACGATGAGTTTAGAACATATATCAGAGGTATATTTGCTAAAAGATCTATTGATCAGCAGCTGTTAAGTGGTCTGAATGCCTATATTGGACATGTCCATGCAGCACTGATCAATCAGGCTCTTCAAAAGTGGGGAATATCCAAAGAAGATATTGACTGTATTGCGAGCCATGGACAGACGGTCTACCATGCCCCACAAAGCCTCACAAAAGATACATCCATGCCCAATAGTACGCTTCAGATCGGAGATGGGGATCATATTGCGGTCAAAACAGGCATAATTACCATTTCTGATTTTAGACAAAAACATATTGCTGCCGGTGGGGAAGGAGCTCCTTTAGCAGCCTACGGTGACTACTTACTTTTTTCGCACCCTGTAGAAAATCGTTTTTTATTAAATATTGGAGGAATCGCAAATTATACGTTTATTCCAAATCAAGGTAGTGATCAAAAAGCCTTTGCAACGGACATTGGACCAGGAAATACTATGATGAATCAATTTGCAAAAGAATCGTTTCATATCGAAATGGATAAAGATGCAGCAATTGCAAAAAAAGGCAAAGTCATTGAACCTTTACTTCATGAACTTCTTAAAGAACCGTTTTTGCAAGATGAATTCCCTAAAACCACCGGTCCCGAATTATTTAATTTAGATTATTTGAAAAGCTGTCAAATGAAATCCGATTGTCTAGACATCAGTCCTGAGGATATCATGGCGACATTAAATCAATTTACGGCAACATGTATTGTCACTGCTATCCAAAAACAATCGCAGCACCTCAATCAAGTACATATCTATGTCAGTGGCGGAGGTTTGCACAATCCTTTATTAATTGATAAAATAAAAGCTGGATTACCGCAGCATCTGGTAAGCTCATTTGCTGATCTGGGCATTGATCCTGATGCTAAAGAAGCCGTCTTATTTGCCCTTTTAGCCAATGAAACATTAGTCGGCAACGCAGACAATGTGAGTCAAATAAAAGACTCACCTGCTGTCTGTATGGGTAAAATTAGTCTTCCACAATAAGACTAATCATTGTCGATCGCCTCATGCAGATACTGCTTCAACGGAAGCATGATTTTGTACGAATCGATGATATTTTCTAAGGCTTTTTTATCCGTCAAATCACTATTGGTTAAGCTCTTATGACTAACGAAGCTTTTTAATTTTAAAAACTCAATCGCAGTATGATCGGCATCATATCCCGCAGGAGGGCGTTTGAGTTTATCTTCAGTTTCTAATTCCAGACCGCCTAACTCTTTTAATTCGGCAACAATACGGTTAAATTTGTCTCCATTATAATCTATTTCTTGACGAATAGCATCTAGATGTTTCTTTTCTGGACGCCAATAACCACAAGCGATAAATGAATTTTCCGGTGATATATGAATATAATACTCTGGACCATCTAATTTACGGCCATCTTTGGAAATCCCTGCTCCAAACCAATTCTTATATGGGGTTTTATCTTTTGAAAAACGGGTATCACGGTAGATACGAAACAAACATTTATTGGCTTGAATATCGGTTGTGATATGAGGATCAAATTTGGATAATTCGATAATCAAATCTGCCACAAATAAACGGACATCAGCTAACGCTGCCTCATAGCGGTCCTTTTCTTCCGCAAACCACTCTCGTGTATTGTTATTTTGTAAATCTTTTAAAAACGTAAAAGTATTTTGATTGATATGTGCCATAAATATATAATCCTAATTGACCAAATACAAAAATAAATAAACCAAAGGTCCAGCTATTAATAATCCATCAAATCGATCTAAAAAACCACCGTGACCAGGTAAGATATTTCCCGAATCCTTCACATTTAAGCTTCTCTTAAGCATGGACTCAACCAAATCACCCAATGTGCCAAATACGCCAATGATAATCGCAGTAACTATCCATTGCCATTGCGGTATTGTTTCAAAAAAATGCCCTAAACACAGGGAGACTAACACGGCTAATAGAATGCCACCAAAAAATCCTTCCCACGTTTTCTTAGGCGAAATGCGTTCAAATAGTTTATGCTTTCCCAAAGACCTACCTGCCAAATAAGCTCCGGTATCACTGGTCCAGAGTAGAATCATAAACCCCAAAGGCAAAAAGTGGTTAAAATCACCAGAAATATAACCTAATATTGTAAAACAATAGAAGGGAAATCCAACATACAGAATTCCTAAAATCGTAAAGCCAATATCATTAAAAGGAAAGTCCCTTTTTTGATAAAGTGCATGAATATATATCGCTAAAAGTGATGGAATGAACAACAATATAAATTTTGCTTCTAGCCACCCTAAACTATAGCATGCAGTCGTTATAAACAGTGTTGATGACGTCAATATGCCTAGAAACTTGTTCGGTTTCCGGTCTTCGGAACTCACGATGCCATAGAACTCAAACAAACACCAAGCACTCAATAAGGTAAAGAAGCCCAGAAAAACTTCAGCACCTAAAAGCATCGCACCAACCATAACCACGATAAAGAAAAAACCTGTAATAGCTCTAGTTTTCATCTTAATCTTCTTTTTCTATCGTGGAATCAATCAGCATGATGGCTTGCTCTTCGTCTTGTTGGTTGACGTACAGTTCAATCTTACCAAATACCAGATAAGAGGAATCTTGCTTATTCAATACGATAGCTGGGATACCGCTTTCTTCTAACATTTGTTTGACGATTTCAGCTTCTATTGCATTTGTATAGACTTTAATTTTCTTCCAATCTTGCTCCATGTGGTATTTTTTTAGTTGAACGATAATATAATACCACAAAAATAACAGTAAATATTAAGCTTGCAAGATAAACCCAAAATGGTTCTTGCTCAAAAGCATTCATTTGTTCAAAAGAGATTCCCTTTCTTGTATAATAGAACGCTGTTATCGTGGCACTTGCGTTATTAATAAAGTGTCCGAAAATCGGTAAATATATGTTTTTACTCCAGATATAAAGATACCCAAAAAAAGCACCAAGTAGCAATCTTGGAAAGAATCCGAAGAACTGCAGATGAAATGCACTAAATAGAATAGCCACCAACCATATGACCACATGTTTATTCGTTATCCACCGCCCAAATATATGTTGAAGACAACCTCTAAATACCATTTCTTCACCTATTGCAGGTACGACAGCCAAGATGATCAGATTGATAAATAACCCCAACCAGGTAGATTCTTCTACGATCTGCTTAGTCATGACCGCGGCACTGTCCTCACTAGATCTCATCCACTGCTGTATGCCTTGTAGGCTATCTGGCAGTTGCATAGATTCATTCCAATGCGCAATTAAAGACATCATCGGAATAAAGCATAACATAGATGCAAAGACGAGCAGATACTGTACTAACGAAATATTTCCCGTTCGCTCAAAATAACGATTTACTCTTGATTCTGAGCGATATAACGTCCATGCCGGTACAATAAATGTAAAAATACTACTCATCAGCAGTATCCCCTTAAGTGCAGCTGTATTTTCTTGAAAAAACGAAAAACTGAGTGGGCTATCGGGATTCATGATCTTCATAACCAAAAGTACCAAGCCCATTAATACCAACTGAATACTTGTACCCAAAACTATCATGTATAACAATAGCCTAAATAATGACTTACCTGGCTTTATTTTTATCCCTAATTCTTCCATGTATCGCAAATAATTTATTTCATAAAGATATCATATTTAAATTTTATTACCTCAAATTCTTCCAAAAGCGATTGGTTTTTAAAAGCATTTCTTTACGATCACCATATATAAAAAAGAAGCCAGTTTCATGAATGATGAAACTGGCTTCTATATCTACTGTTATCAAAGATTAATTGACACGAATCGGATCTGCTGGTTTTTTCAAATTCTTGTATGGATAAGTTTTCATTTCTTCCAACAAGATTTGAACAGTTTTTTCCAACTGAGGATCACGACCTTCTATGAGGTCCTTTGGTGTTTGCTCAACAAAAACATCAGGAGCAACACCCTCGTTTTCAATAATATAATTCCCTTTTAGATCATATACACCAAAGTTTGGAGAGGTAATTCTGCCGCCATCCAATAAAGGAGGATAACCACTGATACCCACTAAGATTCCCATAGTAGTACGACCTACTAATTTTCCTAAACCTTTATGACGGAACATATACGGCATCATATCACCACCAGAGCCTGCATTTTCATTGATGATCATGGCTTTCGGCCCATAGATACCATTACCTGGAGTATTGAATCCCTTTCCGTCCCGTATTCCCCATCCGGCTATTAAATCACGGGATAATAAATCGATCACGTAATCGGCAACCCAACCACCACCATTATTGCGCTCATCAATAAGAACCGCCTTTTTGTCCATTTGAGAGAAATAGTAACGGTTAAAAGCAGTATATCCTTCACCACCGGTATTAGGCATATAGATGTAAGCAATCTGTCCTTTACTCAAGTCTTCAACACGTTTTCTATTGCGCTCCATCCACTCAGCACTTCTCAAGCTCATCTCATCAGAGAATGATATTGGCTTAACGACATATTCTTTAGCACCAACCAAACTAGGCTTTGAATTGACTTTAATGCTCAGCTGCTTTCCAACAGTATTGTCAAATAAACTATACAAGTCCATATCTGCAGTCACAGCTATACCATTGACAGCTACTAAATACATGCCAGGTGTAATGTTTAACCCAGGTTCTGACAAAGGCGCTTTAAACGATGGGTTCCAATCTAAGCGTGTAAAGATCTTATCAATTTTATAAAATCCATTTTCAATCTTATAATCAGCACCCAGTACCCCTACACTTACCGAAGGACCAGAAGGTTGATCACCTGGATAAATATAATTATGTCCAACCACCATTTCACCCATCATCTCGTTCAGTAAATATCCCAGATCAGAGCGATGGCTTACATACGGTAAGAACTTTTCGTACTTTGTTTTAATCGCATTCCAATCTGCGCCATGCATATTTTCAACGTAGAAATAGTCTTTCTGCATCGCCCATACCTCATCAAAGATCTGTTTCCACTCGGCAACTGGATCTACTAACTGCTTGATATTATCTAGTTTTAATACACCCGTTGTTGGAGTAGCGACTTTCTGACCAGCAGTTACAATACTAATACCTGCACTTGTCTGAATAATCATTTTCTTGCCATCGGCACTGATCGCATACGCACGGATACCAGCAACAAGATCTTTCTCTTTCAACTCTGTAAAATCATAGGCATAGAGTGTCCCGTTCTTCACATAAGTCAATTGATTGGCAACAGATCCGTTGATACCGTATATACCATCTCCAAGTGGGAGAGCAACAATACGGTTATTGATACGATCAAAATCTATTACTGTCGGCTGTACGACCGGTTTAGCAGGTTCTTTACTAGTATCTTCTTTCTTAGTATCTTTCTTGACGTCTTTCTTCTTCTTATCAGACTTTTCTACTTCCTTAGGCTTGTCGCCTTCAGTTTGATCATCTTTTATCGTCTCTTCATCACTTTCATTTTTGAAAATAGAAGGTGTTTTACTCGATAGAATAAAGGCATATGCTTCATAGTTAGCACGACGTTCTGTTGCTGACATATGCAGGCC
The DNA here is from genome assembly GCF_056711605.1 of Sphingobacterium sp. MAE. Classification (NCBI taxonomy): domain Bacteria; kingdom Pseudomonadati; phylum Bacteroidota; class Sphingobacteriia; order Sphingobacteriales; family Sphingobacteriaceae; genus Sphingobacterium; species Sphingobacterium sp. MAE. The sequence continues at coordinate 5,298,068 of NZ_CM160044.1, forward strand.
CGAATTGGTCAATCCAACATTGGTACTAGCTGTAAAGAATAGATACTTGCCGTCTCTGCTGAACGAAGTCGATCTAATGGCACTCATTCCATCCGTAATCTGTGTACTCTTTTTGGTATCTATATTATACAAAAACATCGCCGGAACAGCATTTGGAAGTGTTTTTATATAAGAAATCCATTTTGAGTCTGGAGACCAGCTTGGTTGAAAATGATTGAAAACACGACCTGTCTGCGCACTTTCTTTATCAGCGTCCACCAGCACTATTTTCTTCGTATCGATATCGATGTAGAATAGATTCAGATGTGAATCATTATAAAAAAGTTTTTTAGAATCTGGTGACCAAGTAGGTTCAAAATAAAAATTTGTTTCACCCAAGTTATAGATCAATGGTTCATCTTTTCCTAATTGATCCCGTAATTGGAGTACATATTTTCCTTTCTCGCTTGAAATATAAGAAATCCACTTACCATTGGGAGACCAGCTTGGGAAACGGTCATGCACGCCTGGAGAATTTGAAATATTGCGCGCTTCACCTTTTTCTTTGGGTACGGAAAAAATCTCGCCACGCGCTTCAATAAGCGCACGCTGACCTGTCGGAGAAATCGTGAAATTGCGGATATCATCGCGCATATTATCATAATGCGGTCTTTTGTAAAGAGCATCACTACTTACATGAATCTGTAAAGCAGTTGACGATTGCGCATTGATATTAAAAATATGGATTTTTCCTGCCTGTTCGAAAGTCAATTCAGAACCATTTCCAGCTAAAGTTCTGACATCATAATCGGTAAAGTTGGTCAATTTATTCACTTTCTTAGATTTTACATCGTAAGAAAAGATATTGACAATTTTATCTCGGTCAGATAGGAAATAAACTTGGTCTCCTAACCAAACAGGTTTCACGTCATTACAGCGTTCTCCAGGGATGGTTTCGATTTGATTAGTCTTGGTATCAAATATCCAAATTGAAGGCATGCCACCGCCTCTATAACGCTTAAAAGCGACACGATCACGCTCAGTAGGATCAGTGTTTTTGATATAAGCCCAATAGCGGCCATCTTTTGATGGACTACCTTGATAGGCTTCGGGCATGGGCAGCGCTTTGTCCAATGTCAATCCTGTAGTCGATGACGAATATAAACGCGGACTTAGCGCATAGTTATACTCACGTGTAGTGGTATAATACACTTCGTTGTTATTTAACCAACCTCTCAATACATCGGACGAAGGATGAAAAGTAATTCGTTTAGGTTCCCCACCCTGAATAGGGAGGACATAGACGTCGGTATTACCATCATAATTTCCAGTAAAAGCGATCTGTTTGCCATCCGGTGAGAAAATCGGATTTTGTTCAACTCCTGGGTTTGTGGTTAGTCTTCTTGGATTGGCTCCAGATTTATCCGAAATCCAAATATCGCCGCCATATACAAATGCAACATGATCGGCACTCACACTAGGACTTCTTAATAATAAAGTTTCTTGGGCTTCTACTGCAAAAGCACCCGATAAAGCTATTACTAATCCTAAAAATCTAAGTTTAGGTTTTAACATATATTGAATAATAAAATAGGGTTTTTATTGTGTTACAAAAATAATCAATAATTTATCATTTTATACACACAAACTATTTATATCAAATAAGTTGCAATAAGAAAAGCCCCAATTTTTCAAAAGGGGCTTCAATATCGATATGTATGGGCTATTAAAACCCGTAATCTTGTTCTATTTCCAAAACAACACCTTCATCTACTAAAACACGTCCACAGTGTTCACAGATAATGATTTTTTTGCGTTGACGAATTTCTGATTGCAATTGAGCAGGAATCTTATTATGACAGCCCGAACAGCTATCACGGTCGATAGAAACAACTGCTAGACCATTTTTAAATGAATTACGTAAACGGTAATATACTTTATTTAAACGCTCATCAATGTTTTCTTCTGCTTTTTCAGCTTTAGCTAACAAATCATCTTCGTCTTTTTGAGTTTCAGAAGTAATTGTTTCCAATTCTTTCTTTTTACCTTCTAACTCACTTTTACTATAATCTAAATTAGATACTGTAGTATCGTAGTTTTCTGTTTTATTACGAATCTCGAATTCGAATTCTTTGATTCTTTTCTCACAAACTTGGATTTCTAATCCTTGAATTTCAATTTCTTTCGAAATAGCATCATATTCACGATTATTCTTTACTTCGTTCAGTTGGCTTTCATATTTTTTGATAGCCAATTGAGCGTCTTTAATCATGTTTTTACGCTTAACGATCGAATCTTCTAACTCATCTAAGTCTGTTCTGATCTTTTCGATACGTGTTTCTAAGCCCGCAATTTCATCTTCAAGATCTGCAACCTCGATAGGTAATTCACCTCTAATTTGGCGAATTTTATCTACTTTAGTATGTATGGCCTGTAATAACCATAATGCTTTCAATTTTTGTTCTACGGTTTGTTCCATCAACAATAGTGTTTTATAGGATTTGTATCTACTTCTGTTATTAGGACTGCAAAGTTAGGAAATTTTTCTGTAATTATATCGAACAATAATTCTTGCGTAAATTGTTCGCTTTCATAATGACCAATATCGGCAATCACAATTTTATTTTCTGCATCAAAAAACTCATGATATTTATAGTCTGCAGTTACAAAAAAATCAGCTCCTGATCGTTTAGCAGCAGGTAGCAAAAAACCACCAGCACCCCCGCAAACAGCAACCCGCGATACAGCCTTACCCTGTAAAGCGGTATGTCTAATAACATTAAGATTTAATTTATTTTTTAAGTAAGCCAAAAAGTCCAGCTCTGATAACGGATTTTCTAAATTTCCAATAACACCAGCTCCGACTTCTTGATTTTTATTTTCCAATTTTATCGTATCATAGGCTACCTCTTCATAAGGATGAGCTTCGTACATGGCCAATAATACTTTTCTTTCGATAGCCTTGGTATAGACAACCTCAATACGCGTCTCCTCAACACGCTCCTGAAGACCTATTTCACCAATTGCAGGCTGTGCATCTTCTTGAGGTCTAAATGTACCGTAACCAGCCGTATTGAAACTGCATTGATCATATTTAGCCCCGACCTGACCTGCGCCTGCTTCAAAAAGCGCCTCTCTCACCAATTCAACATGGCTTCTCGGAACATACACCACCAATTTATACAAAAGATCGGATTTTGGCTCCAAAATAGCTTGATTTTGAAGCGATAGCAAAGAAGCAATCTTCGTGTTAACTCCTCCTGTGACATTATCCAAATTGGTATGAATCGCATACAGCGCAATATCGTGTTGAATTGCTTTAATAACGGTGCGCTCCACATAATTATTTCCATTAAATCTTTTCAGGCCCTTAAAGACAATAGGGTGATGAGAAATAATTAAATTACATCCTTTTGCAATTGCATCAGCAACAACAGCTTCAGTGCAATCCAAAGAAATTAATATTTTTGAAATATCTTGATCCGGATCTCCCACGATCAACCCTGAGTTGTCATAGGACTCCTGCAAATCTAATGGAGCTATCTGTTCCAGATAAGCCGTAACTTCCTTAATCTTCATGCTCTTTCTCTAATTCTTCTTGTGATCTAAAAGTATTATGTTGCTCTAATATACGTTTATAATTGTTGATTTCCACCCAATAATTGATCAAAGTAACAAATTGAAAAACTACTGCAATAACTGAAATAAAGGCCGGTAAAGGTAAATTTTTCACTAAATAAACCCATCCGTAGAGCGATCCTTTTTTATAAGTGGGCGCTTCGTCAATGGCAATCTTACGATCGAAAAATTCATTGATTAAAGAATCTCGTAAACGTCTCGCAACTTCAAAATTCCAATAGATATTAAACAAAGGAATGGCCACACCAAATACTTGGTTAGGTTTTATACACTGGTTCTCGGTTGCTATCAGTTTTAATGTTTTTCGCATCGTATTGGCAAAAAATAACCAAATAACAATATGAACGACCAAAACCGCAATTGCAGTATACATAACTTCAGGTTTTGAAAATTCTTTCAAGAGCTGTTCTTGTAATTCTTCTTGATTCATCTATGCTAGTTCTCGTGATGCAGTAAATATACCAAATCTTTTAGTTTCTTTATCTGTGGATTTATGATCACCCGCCAGTTCTATCACTTTAATTTTATTTTTTTAGCAATTCTTAAAAAATTACAGATCATCATTTCTGATAATTTGTTAGTAAGGTAAAATCATCCAACATCATTCAAACAGGGTGGGGCATAGCACATAACCGATCGTATGATGACTTGGCTGATATATAGTACCTTTTGTAGTCAATACTAAAACTCATATTAACATATAAAAAACTATAACGCTTATAATCAACAACATATACTCAACAACCACTCTCAATTTAGTCAACTACACATCATCAATTTTATCAGCAGCAGACAAAGCCACCATGGATGCAGCATACTGATGCTAAAAAATAAGAGGTAAATAAGTACTTACTTACCTTATGAAATATCCTTAAAAGCCTTTTTAAGCAACTTTATTATGAATAAGGTGATTTAAATCTCAATAGGGTAGGGGAGAACCTCATGAATACATTAAAAATATAGCAGGTCTTTTATGGAAATCATCCGTCCTCTTTTTCCACTGTTCTACCGTCATTGTTTTAATAAATTCATGTTCATCTGTTAGATCGCATGCGATGCACAGTTTTGTCTGTCCCTTACATGTTTTCAAAAGTTCAGCCAATAGCTGATTATTTCGAAATGGAGTTTCAATAAAAATTTGGGTCTGATTTTCTTTTGATGCCTGGATCTCCAATTCTTTTATTCTTTTGGTACGATCAGCCTTATCGATCGGTAAGTAACCTTGAAAAGCAAATTTTTGTCCACTAAACCCAGAAGACATTAAAGCCAGCAAAATAGAACTTGGTCCTACCAAAGGTACAACCTTGACACCGATCCGGTGGGCTTCTGCTACGATATCAGCACCAGGGTCAGCAACGCCGGGACAACCGGCCTCAGACATCAATCCAACATTTTTACCTGCTAATAAACCTTTGAAGAAATCCTTAATATTTCCTTTTTCTCTAGCATGCTTACCATAGTCATATATTATCAAATCTTGCTGAGGAATTTTCAAGCCTGCCTGTTTTAAAAACTTACGTGCAGTTTTTTCATTCTCCACAATATATTCATCCAAGCTATTGATCGTTTCCACTAAATAAGAAGTGTATGATTTGGCCGAAGCTTGTTCACTAAGTGGAACTGGAATTAAAAATAACGTACCTTTTTCCATATTTACAAACCTACTAAAATGTCGACCATATCACATATGGTTTTTCAATTTAATGTAAAACCTTCTTATTTCTTGAGTATTTAATCTCATTATTAGTAACTTAGTTGCAAAGCAGAAATTACTCATATGACGACTCAAATTACAGAAGGAATAAAGATTTCGGTAGAATGCATTTTTCAACCAGAATATTCAAATCCAGAAAGAGATCATTTTATGTTTGCTTATCAAATAAGTATAGAAAACTTAAGTGATTACAGTATCCAGCTCATAAGTCGCTATTGGAATATTTTCGATTCAATCGGAGATCACAATGAAGTGTACGGAGATGGTATTGTTGGTGAGCAACCCATTATCGAACCTGGACAAATGCATCAGTATACATCTGGTTGCAATTTAAAAAGTGAAATGGGTTATATGGAAGGACATTATAACATGGTTAAATTGATAGACGAAACTACCTTTAAGGTGGATATACCAAGATTCAACTTGATCGCAAACTATGTATTGAACTAGGTCAATATCACCTGCATTTCATCTTCTATACATCTTCTCATAAGATTACATACAAAAAGGCGGAAATTACTTACTTTTGCATGGTACATTTATCGATTTGATCCATGATAAATAATCAAATTGATAAATGCCTGTATTCTGCATTACCTATTTTTCAATAGATAATCAATATCAGGATAGTCAGGGCATACAGTTGTTAGGAGATCAACGTACCAAAATTCTTAATTAAATGATGTTTTATCATTTACTCTTTATAAAATAATAACGTTAGCAATAAAGCTAACTATTGCATATAATTTATTACCCCTTCATATTTTTGAATATTGGAGGATATATATAACTTTTTTTCATACAGAGGTATCTGTATGCTTATATTTTAAAGTCAATATACTGATAATCAGATATATAGATTTTTTATGCAAAATTATTGAACAAAGAAAATTAGGAAATTAACGTGAGTATATTAGCAACTGAACAAGTAAGTCATTCATTTCATGACAGATGGCTTTTTAAAGATTTACATTTTGGACTTCTAAAAGGGGATAGAGTAGCCTTAGTAGGTATCAACGGAACAGGAAAATCAACCCTTCTCTCCATATTAGGTGGCAAATTAGAACCTACCTCCGGAAAAGTTGTTAAAGAAAAAGGAATTAAAATCGGTTTTTTGGATCAAGATCCAAAGTACGATGGACTGACTTCTATTAACGATTTTATTTATTCCACAGACAACGAAGAACAACGACTGATCAGAGATTACGAAGAGCTTTTGGCTATGCCTGAAATCGATCAGAATAAACTGGAAGAACTTACAGAGAAGATCACAACATTAAATGCTTGGGAATACGAATATAATATCAAGACTATTTTAAATAGACTTAACATTGTCGATTTTCATCAAGATATCAAAAGTCTTTCAGGGGGTCAACGTAAACGACTTGCACTTGCTAAGCTTTTAATCGATGAGCCAGATGTATATATTCTAGATGAGCCTACCAATCATCTGGATATCGAAACGATCGAATGGTTAGAAAAACTGTTGACAACAGGAAATAAAACAGTGCTATTGGTGACACACGATAGATACTTTTTGGATAATATCTGTACTGAAATTAGAGAGTTGGATAGGGGCAAGCTGTTTACTTATAAAGGTAATTATTCTTATTTCTTAGAAAAGAAGTCCGACCGTGAAGCCATCGATGCCGTGATGGTTGAGCGCAGTAGAAATCTCTTACGTCGCGAATTGGAATGGATGAGAAGACAACCACAAGCACGTGGTACAAAATCCAAATCAAGGATAGATGCATATTACGAACTTGAAGATAAATCAAAAGCTCAAAAGGCAAATGATTCTGTTCAGTTGAGTATGAAGATCAGCAGACAAGGATCAAAAATTTTAGAATTGGAACATATCTCTAAAAACTATGGAGATAAAGTAATCATCAGTGATTTTTCATATGTTTTCAAAAAAGGAGATCGTATTGGTTTGGCAGGAAAAAATGGTACAGGTAAATCTACTTTTCTAAATCTAATAACACAAATTGAAAATGCGACTAGTGGTCATATTTCAGTAGGAGAAACTACGGTGTATGGTTATTACAAACAGGGAGGTTTGGAAGTCAATGAAGGCGATCGTGTATTAGACGTCGTTAAAAACGTGGCCGAATATATTAAGATGGCCAATGGTGAAGTCATCACTGCTTCACAATTATTAACGCATTTTTTATTTCCACCCGAAAAGCAATTTGGTTTTGTCAATAAATTAAGTGGGGGTGAACGTAAGCGTTTACAACTGATGCGTGTCTTGATGTTGAACCCAAACTTTCTTATACTGGATGAGCCTTCTAATGATCTTGATATCGATACCTTAAATGTACTGGAAGATTTTCTGATGAACTATAGTGGAGTACTTATTTTAGTATCTCACGATAGGTATCTCTTAGACAAATTAACAGAGCAATTGTTCATCTTTGAAGGCGAGGGGAAAATTGACATCTACAATGGTAACTACGCAGATTACAAAATTGAACAAGATCAATTACTAAAAGATCAAAAGCAGAAAAAAGATATTCCAGTTCAAAAGAAAGAAGTAGTAAAAGAGGAGAAGAAAAAGCTATCGTATAAAGAGCAATTGGAGTACGATAAATTAGAGAAAGAAATACAAGAGCTAGAAGCCGTGCTAGTAGCAAAGAATAAGTTGTTACTGGAAACGGTAGACCATGTAGAACTTTCTAACATAGCAACAGAAATAGAAAATATACAGAATAATATAGATGCAAAATCAGAAAGATGGATGCATCTTGCAGATTTAATGTAATACAGTTCCTATACGTTTCACGTGAAACGTATAGGAATAAAATAAAAAAATAGAATAGTCGATTCTCACGTTTCACGTGGAACTTTGAAATAAAATAACATGTTTAAAAAATATAACGTAGTCGTAGTAGGTGCTGGTCATGCTGGCTGCGAGGCCGCTGCCGCAGCAGCAAACTTAGGTTCATCTGTACTTCTCATCACCATGAATATGGGCGTTATTGCTCAAATGAGTTGTAACCCTGCAATAGGTGGAGTAGCAAAAGGACAAATCGTAAGAGAAATCGATGCGATGGGTGGCTATACAGGTATCATTGCAGATAAGTCAACTATCCAATTTAGAATGTTGAACCTGTCAAAAGGTCCAGCGATGTGGAGCCCAAGAACACAAAATGACCGTATGCGTTTTGCTGAAGAATGGAGACTTCAATTGGAAGCACTGCCTACATTAGATATGTGGCAAGATACCGTAAAAGAAGTGATCGTGAAAAATGGTAAAGCGTGTGGCGTCATTACTTCATTGGGTATAGAAATAGAAGCTGATGCAGTCGTGCTAACAAATGGTACATTCCTAAATGGCGTGATCCATATTGGTGAAAAGAAATTCGGTGGCGGTAGAACAGGAGAGAAGGCTGCTACAGGTTTGACTGAACAATTGGTATCATTAGGATTTGAGTCGGGAAGAATGAAGACCGGTACACCTCCAAGAATCGATGGACGCAGTCTCAATTATGCGCTCATGGAAGAACAATGGGGTGATGATAATAGGGGTAAATTTTCCTATACTGATGTACCCTTACCAACAGAGCAACGTTGTTGCTGGATCACCTATACCAATGACAAAGTACATGAAATGTTGAAGACTGGATTCGAAAGGTCGCCCATGTTTACAGGAAGAATTAAAGGTTTAGGCCCACGTTACTGTCCATCCATAGAAGATAAGATCAACCGATTTGCAGAACGCGAAAGACACCAGATCTTTGTCGAACCAGAGGGATGGAATACTGTCGAGATTTACGTAAATGGTTTCTCTACTTCGTTGCCAGAAGATGTACAGCAAAAAGCGCTAAGACTAATTCCAGGATTTGAAAATGCAAAAATGTACCGACCAGGGTATGCCATCGAGTATGATTTCTTTCCACCGATGCAACTCGATCTAACGTTGGAAACTCTTATTGTGAAGCATCTCTTTTTTGCAGGGCAGATCAATGGTACCACTGGATATGAAGAAGCAGCAGCACAAGGATTCATAGCAGGTATCAATGCACATCAACGAATCAATGATGATAAAGAATTAATATTAAAAAGATCTGAATCGTACATCGGCGTACTTATTGATGACTTAGTGACGAAAGGAACTGATGAACCTTACCGTATGTTTACTTCACGTGCAGAGCACCGCTTACTACTGAGACAAGACAACGCTGATATAAGACTTACACCAATAGCACACAAACTGGGACTAGTAGGTGACGACCGACTGAACAAAGTGAACGAGAAAATCAAAAACTCAGATAACATTATTCAGTATCTAAAACAAAATTCAACTACAGTAGATAAAATGAATCCGATACTGGAGGAAGCAGGATCAAGCCTGATTTCTCAAAAAACGAAACTTGTCAACCTATTGGGAAGACCACAAATCAATATAAATGATCTTGCAAAAGGAGATGTAGATTTTGGGTCGTACTTAAACCAATTTGACAAAGAGACCATAGAGCAAGCGGAAATTAAAGTCAAATATGAAAGCTACTTTGAGAAAGAAATGGAGATTGTTAACCGCATGAAGAAAATGGAAGATCGTGAAATCAATCCAGATTTTGATTATTCGTCTTTAGTTTCACTATCGATAGAAGCGAGACAAAAATTAGCACAGGTAAAACCAAGGACGCTAGGTCAAGCTTCCAGAATATCAGGTGTATCACCATCTGATATCAGTGTTTTAATGGTACACATGTCGTAACAAACTGAATACCAGATAGTTGATATTAAAATATTAACAATGTAAAATAAAGCGATATAAAGTATTATTATTTCATTTATGAGTCTACATTCAAAAATAAATAAAACAAGCTTAAAAAGCGTTAAAAGCACCTTAATAACAAGGTTAATGCTTTTAAGCTTGTTTTCTAGTCTGATTTTGCTCACAGTGCAATGTGCCAGCATAAAACAGCCAACAGGGGGACCAAAAGATTCAATAGCACCTGTGGTGCTCAATGAATCTCCAGCCAATTTCTCTAAAAATTTCAAAGAGAGAAAAATAAGCATCACTTTGGATGAGTATATCAAATTGAATAATCAGCAGAAGGAAATCAGTATTTCTCCAGATATGGATAGGCCTCCCCAATTTAAAGTAAAGAAGAAAATACTAGAAATTACATTGCCAGATTCGCTAGAGCAAAACACCACCTATACCATCAATTTTGGTAAAGGCCTGGTCGATTATAATGCCAGCAATCCGATTATCAATTACAGTTATGTATTTGCTACAGGAGATCAAATTGATTCATTGTCGATATCCGGAAATGTAACCAATGCCTTGACTAAGGAGAAAGAAAAAGAAGTCAGGGTATTATTGATACCAATAAGCCAAGATTCTATCTTTGGCAAAAAGAAAGCTAATATTTTTGCGCAAACAGATACTGTAGGTAATTTTAAAATCAGTAATCTAAGGGCAAACACGTACCGGATCTATGCTTTAAAAGAAACCAATAATGACCGGATCTACAATAATCCAGATGAATTAATTGGATTTTTAAAGGATTCGATCGTACTGGACAAAGACCTGACCAATATCAATCTTCAAATATCCAAAGGAACTCCTACAAAATTTAGAGTACTCGATAAAAAAATTGAGAATACAGGGCGCATACATTTAGCATTTAATAGAGGCATCAAACAGCCCGAACTGACGCTACTGAACGATGATGAAAATGATAAAACTAAGATTGTAAAATATTCGAATATGCAAGATTCGGCTTATATCTACATCAATAATCTAGAGAAAGATTCGCTTAAATTTGTACTATCAGAAAACAATTCAGTGCTTGATACCATATTAATAAAGAAAACCAACCTCAAATTAGATCGGTCAATTGTACCCATTACATCGCCTTCAACAGGAAAAGTAGACCGTGTCAAACACCTAACATTGTCATCGCTTACACCTATTAAAACCATTGACAAGAGTAAAATTAAGTTAACGGAAGACAGTATAGCAAAGACTAATTTTCAACTTCAATTGGATAGTACAGTAGCCAACCTTTATCATATTCGATACAATTGGAGGAAGCAAAAGAACTATCAGATCGTATTGGAAGAAGGTGCTATGCAAGGTTATTTTGGCGAAAAAAATAAGGAACATAAGCTATCCCTCACCTATGATAATAGCGATAATTATGGTGACATCACGTTTACTTTTACATCCATAGATAGCACAAAACAATACATTGTGGAACTCATAGATGAAAAGAAGGAGAAAGTATATCGACGAGATATATTAAATAATGCCACCGGAAAATTAGGTTACAAAGAGTTTCCCGGAGGAAAATATACGATAAGAGTCATTCGTGATGATAATAAAAATGGTATCTGGGATCCTGGAGAAGTGTATAAATTGACCCAACCAGAACCCCTTGTTTATCTCAACAAAACCTTTACTATACGAGCAAACTGGGAACAAAACGAATCATTCAGTTTACAAGAGCTGAATGATATGAATTAGTCAAACCAGGAACTATACAAAACGTAATTATGCGGTAACTGTTGTAACATCGACCTTTGTTCTTCAGTTATCGCTTTTATTTTTTTAGCAGGTACCCCCGCATACAAGTAACCAGATTCGCATACTGTATTTTCCAAAACAACTGCACCAGCGGCAATAATTACGTGACTCTCCACTACGGCATTATCCATTACAATTGCCCCCATACCGATCAGTACATGATCATGTACGATACAGCCATGTACCATGGCTTGATGGCCAATATTGACATAACTACCTATCGTGGTACCAGCCTTTTGATAAGTACAATGTATAACAACTCCATCCTGTATATTGGTATAATCACCAATACGAATAAAATTGACATCACCTCTGATCACCGCATTAAACCATACCGAACAATGTTCACCTAATTCCACATCACCAACAATCGTACAATTGGGCGCGATGAAGCAATTATCTTTATACTTGGGACTTATTCCCTTAACTGGTAATATACAGGCCATAATCTTTCTAAAATATAGTATCTTTTAATGTATCTGCATGATGCGGATAGTCAGTAGTAAAATGAAGTCCCCTACTTTCTTTTCGCAGTAAGGCAGACTTGGTAACAATAAAAGCGACCTGTATCACATTCCTCAATTCACATAATTTAACCGACAATTTCGTATGTCTATAAAAATCTTCTGTCTCACCATACAATAAATGCAATCGATTGAGTGCCCGTTCTAATCTGAAATCCGAACGCACAATTCCCACATAATCACTCATCACTTTTTGACATTCTCTCAAGTTATGTGTAACCAAAATATCTTCATTAGACAGCTTTGCTTTTGAATCATCCCACTCTGGTACACCCACCGCATACTCCGCGTCGGATACCGATTTGGACGAATCCAAATAAATACGATGTGCATATACCAAAGCTTCTAGGAGTGAATTGGATGCTAAGCGATTTGCACCATGTAGACCTGTAGACGAACATTCACCACAAGCATACAGATTGCTAATGCTGCTCCTACCATAGTCATCCACATATATACCACCACATAAATAGTGAGCAGCAGGTGTGACGGGAATAAAATCTTTACTCATATCCAGACCAATTGACAGACATTTTTCGTAAATATTTGGAAAATGCTTGATAATATCAGCCTTTTCTCGATGCGTGATATCCAGATAAACGTAGTCAATACCCGATTTTTTCATCTCCGAATCGATCGCTCGTGCCACTATATCCCGCGGTGCTAGTGATGCTCGCTCATCATATTCTTTCATAAAATCTTCACCATTCACACGCCTTAAAATGCCACCAAAACCACGAACAGCTTCCGAAACCAAAAAGGCAGGTGAGTCACTTGGATTATATAAAGATGTAGGATGAAACTGCATAAATTCCATATTTCGCACCTTCCCTTTTGCTCGATATACCATGGCAATTCCATCGCCTGTTGCTATGGTTGGATTGGTCGTACTCGCATAAATATGTCCAGCACCACCCGACGCCATCACCGTAATTTTGCTTAATATCTTATCGACTTGGTGCGTATTGGTGTTGAAGGCATAGATCCCATAACATTTGATATCTTCTCTTTGTTTATCTACAAATTCGCCCAAATGATGTTGTGTGATCAGGTCGATAGCAAAATAATGGGTTAGCATTTCAATATTTGGATGCTCATGAATTTTCTGCAATAAAGATCGCTCTATCTCATATCCAGTAATATCTTTATAATGCAAAATACGATGAGCTGAGTGCCCTCCCTCCTTTGCCAGATCATAAACACCGGCATCGGATTTATCAAATGATGTTCCATAGGAAATCAATTCATTGATACGCTCCGGAGCTTCGCGAACTACGTTTTCCACAATTTCAACATCACATAATCCATCTCCAGCTATCTGAGTATCAACAATATGCTGTTCAAAGCTATCAGACTTATCCACAACTGCCGCTACTCCTCCTTGCGCATATTTTGTATTTGATTCATCCTCGTTGGACTTCGTGACAATCAATACTTTACCATGATCGGCCGCTTTTAAAGCAAAACTTAAACCCGCGATTCCAGACCCAATTACAAGGAAATCTACCTTTCTTTCTGACATAAAATAAAATTAGCATGTGACCAGCACATTTTGACTATTCAAATTAACAAAAAATGTGGAAAACGTGTAAATAAAAGGTTAAATAAAAATGATAACTTTTTTTTTAATGTTGATATCTCCTATTTCTAACAAAATTTCTAAAAGTTATTAGCACAAAATCGTCCCTTTATCAACATAAATTAACACACAAACAATTCACATTTTTTTATTGAAAATAAAATCAGTGAAAAATCACAGTATTAAAAATCAGACGTTTAAAATGAATTTAATGTGAATAAATTGTTAATAACTTTATAAAATCTTCATATCAAAATAAAAATTCACTGTTTTATCCCCATTTTCCACACACTAATAAACAATAAGACCTTTTTATATAAAAAAGATTATTATTTATTAAAAAAAGAGAATGTGGAATACGTTTGATTTTCTTTGTTTAGTTTTGTCAAGTTGAATTTGAGGCTATGAGAATTTGATTGTTGGTTGAGTATTGAAACAAAAATCAAATATTCAATTCTCAGAGGCTTTATTTTTGACAAATATTACTTTAAACCCTTTTAGAATGCGATAAATTAAAATTTTGAATTTTTTACAAGAAATAATACAGCTGTAAACAGCTTATATCGCTATTTGACGCGTTTAGAATGCGATATTTAGCTTTTTAAAAATTTCAATTTCAAATATTATGGTGTTGAAGTCTTTAATTTTTAAATGCTTTTTTCTAAGTTTTACTCAGACGTCAATTTTTGAGAATAAAGCGTTCGAAAATTTATTTTCAAATTTTTTTAGCCCATTCTAATCCAGTTTATTTAAAAAATTGAATTTTTCGGATATGATTTTAATAGAATCAATCTGTTAAAATAAACCTCTTTACAATTGAATAGCTGTTTTTTTTTATAAAAATATTAGATTTATTGAATTGTCAATGCCCTTAATATTCATTTTGAAGCCATTAGAGTGCGATAAATGAATTTTTGAATTTCCATTTTTCAGTAATGAGATTCTTAGACAGCTTAAATCATTTTTTAAATCAAGCATACTCTCCTGGTTACCATTTTCAACATTCATTTCAAGCCCCTTTTATCCTTGTTGAAATCAAACTTTTGGTTTATATTTTTTAATTTATCAATCCTTCATAATTTACTTCAAGCTTTAAAATTTTAAATTTAAGTTCGATTAGAATACTGTTTTCTAACTTTTGTTCATTTTTTAAATTTTTAAAGACTTTATAGGGCGTTTATATCAAAATTTAAGTCGCTTACATTTAAATATTTGAAAGTTTTGTGCATAACTTTTCGAATAATTTATTTGTATCGCATCAAAATAGTTTAGCTTTGTGCTATTGATTTGGATATATAATTTTTAAAAATTAAAATTTATAGCCCCTGATCACTTACTCTTTGATATCCTCGCTACTTTCTATAGGTGCGGATCTGTTGTTAACAACGATTTATACTTCATTATTTGAAAATTATAAACTATAATTTCCAAATATTCAATTCTAAGAGCCTTTAAATTCAAATTTGACGCCTTTACAATTCGATATTTTAAATGATGTGGATAACTGTCTTAAATATTTAACTGTCGTCGACTATTAATAGCTTGTTTTAACAGCTTTAAACAGTATTAAATTTCACCTTTTACGAAATGTTGGTAACTATGTTAATTGGTTAATAATCAAATATTTATAGAGTTGTTTTAGACCAAAAATTGGCACTTATTAACATAGAGTAAAATATGGGCTTATTGAAATGTTGATAAGTGTGTTAATTAGCTGAATATGAATATACTATTTTTAACTATCAGTAAGTTACGATCGGATTTATAAACATCATTTTTGAATACAAAGATTTATTGAATAAGTATTCTTAATTTTGTAGTGTAAATCAAATTAAGAAGAAGAATTAATGGATTTAGTAAATTACGATATGGAGGCTAAGGGGTATATTGATGCTCCCATTGATCCTAGCTTAGATCTAATACAAGAGATCAAGCGTCTCAAAAAAGAAAAAAACGCCGTTATATTAGCACATTATTATCAGGAAGCAGAGATACAGGATATTGCTGATTACATTGGCGACAGTCTTGGTCTATCACAAGAGGCTGCAAAAACTGATGCCGATGTGATTGTTTTTGCCGGTGTACATTTTATGGCTGAAACAGCGAAGATACTTTCTCCAACAAAAAAAGTATTGCTGCCCGATGCAAAAGCTGGATGTTCATTATCCGATTCGTGTCCGCCGCATCTGTTCGCTAAATTTAAAGAACAGTATCCCGATCATCTGGTCATTACTTACGTCAACTGTACAGCTGAATTGAAAGCACTTTCAGATATTGTATGTACTTCCAGTAATGCGGTAGAAATTGTAGAGAGCCTTCCTTTAGATCAAAAAATCATTTTTGGTCCAGATCGTAATCTTGGGGCCTATGTCAAAAAGAAAACAGGTCGAGATCTTGTTTTGTGGAATGGAGCATGTATGGTACATGAAATATTTTCTCAAGATAAAATAGATCGATTGAGAGCAGAGCATCCGGAAGCCAAATTCATAGCACATCCAGAATGCGAAGATCATATTTTAGCGACTGCCGATTATGTAGGTTCTACCTCGGGCATGTTGAAGTTTACAATCAATGATCCTGCTAACACCTATATCGTCGCCACAGAGTCTGGAATTATCCATCAGATGCAAAAGGCTAGTCCAGGCAAAACGTTCATTCCTGCGCCTCCTAATAACGCCTGCGCTTGTAACGATTGTCCGCATATGAAGTTAAATACACTGGAGAAGCTTTATAATTGTTTAAAATATGAAAGCCCCGAAATCACATTAGATGAATCCGTGATTGCTCGTGCACAACGCCCTATTGAGCGGATGTTGGAAATATCAGCTCAATTGGGATTATAATACTAAAATAAAAGACAGATATGTTAGAATTTGATAATACAGAGAGAACAAATTTAGGTGAATTGGGTGAGTTTGGTTTGATTTCTTATTTAACTAAAGCTGTCGAGATCAATGAGCCAAGTACGGTTAAAGGAATTGGAGATGATGCTGCTGTTTTGGATTTTTCGAATAAGAAAACTTTAATATCAACAGATCTCCTATTGGAAGGGATCCATTTTGATTTACGGTATGTACCCTTAAAGCATTTAGGCTATAAAGCTGTTCAAGTCAATTTGAGTGATATCTATGCCATGAATGGAAAGGCTTCACAGATTACATTTTCAATAGGTCTATCTTCAAAATTCCCATTAGAAGCTGTAGAAGAAATTTATCAGGGCGCATTGATTGCTTGTAAAAAATACAATGTCGATCTGATCGGAGGAGATACTTCTGCATCAGTACAAGGATTAGTCATTTCTGTAACGAGTATTGGTTTTGCTGATGAAGATCAGATCGCTTATCGATCAGGAGCACAAGAAGGAGATTTACTCTGCGTTTCAGGCGATCTGGGCGGTGCTTATGTAGGGCTGCAGTTATTAGAGCGCGAAAAAAATATCTTCCTAGAGAACCCTAATATACAGCCTGACTTGGAAGGAAAAGATTATATCGTAGAACGTCAACTGAAACCTGAGGCTAGAAGAGATATTGTTGAGTTACTTGCTGAGATTGGAGTAAAGCCCAATGCGATGATCGATGTATCGGATGGCTTAGCTTCCGAGATTATCCATAT
This sequence comes from Sphingobacterium sp. MAE, assembly GCF_056711605.1. Classification (NCBI taxonomy): domain Bacteria; kingdom Pseudomonadati; phylum Bacteroidota; class Sphingobacteriia; order Sphingobacteriales; family Sphingobacteriaceae; genus Sphingobacterium; species Sphingobacterium sp. MAE. The sequence goes on from NZ_CM160044.1 coordinate 5,315,659, forward strand.
TTGTGAGGCTTCGGACAAAGGTTGCAAATTGTATGAAGAAAAAATACCGTTGGATTCGATGACTTACGAAACAGCGCGAGAATTTGGACTTGATCCAACAGTCTGTGCACTCAATGGAGGTGAAGATTATGAATTATTATTTACCATACCACAATCCGATTATGATAAAATAAAAGGATCTATGGATATTACGATTATTGGTCATATTACACAACCGAGCGAAGGATGCCAAATGATTGCTAAATCTGGAAAAGTTTATCCTATCACCGCTCAAGGTTGGAATGCATTTAAAGATTAATCATCAAATTGATTTTAATAAAAAAGCAGATCATCATGATCTGCTTTTTTATTAAACGGCTAATTCTTCTTCAAGATCCATTAAATCAAATTCATCTTCATTTCGTTTTCGGATACTGAACTCATTGTAACCAAGACCGACTTCAATCTGCAATAATTTCTGTTGCAACATTTCGAGTATCGCTAAGAAGTTGTATACGAATTGTACTTTATTTTCAGAATTTTTAAGAATATATTGAAAATCCAATTGGTTGTTTATTTCAATAAGATCAGCAATCGCTTTTTTCTGTTGCTCTATGGTATAAGGATGTCTGATCACGGTATGCTTTACCTCTTGAGGTCTATTCTTATATTGAAACATCATACGTTCATAGACCATCATCAATTTATATAAATCAAAACTGTTTAATTCTTCTCCAGTACTTACTACAGGTCTTGCTAATTTAATATCATAATTAATATTTCCCCTTTTGTACAATTTGAAGCGTTCATCTTCCAGTAATTTTAAATCTTCACAGGTATCTTTAAACTGTTTGTATAAAATCAATTTTTGAATCAGATCTTCTTTAGGATCAATTTCATTTTCATCATCGTCCAATTCGGGTCTTGGGAGAAGCATTTTTGCTTTAATACGCATTAAGGTCGAAGCCACAAAAATAAATTCACTGGCCATCTCCATATCCAAAGCCTGCAGCTGATTGACGTAGGATAGAAAATCATCCGTTATTTTTGAAATAGGTATTTCATGAATATTTAATTCATCTCTTTCAATAAAAAATAAGAGGAGGTCAAATGGACCTTCAAACTGTGGTAATTTTATTTCGTATCCTTCTTCTACTTGCATATCAAAAACAAAATTACATAATTATACAATCATTTTTATTTCAAACTATTAAAACTAAAAGCTTCTACAACTGTTGAGTATTCTAATACAAAAAGTGTTATTAATACCCAAGTTATGATAAATAAATTGTTATTTTGTATCCATATTTTAAAGTAATTAGCAATACTATGCAGTTTGATGCTGGAGATTTATTAAGTAAAATCAATGATCCCTCTGATCTTAAAAAACTCAAGGAAGACCAATTAGAACAAGTTAGTCAGGAATTGCGTCAATATATCATTGATTTAGTTTCTGTTAATGGTGGTCACTTTGCAGCTAGTTTGGGCGTTGTTGAATTGACGGTGGCATTACATTATGTCATGAATACTCCTTATGATCAATTGATATGGGACGTAGGTCATCAAGCCTATGGTCACAAGATATTGACAGGACGTCGAGATTCTTTTCATACGAATAGAATTGTTAACGGTATATCCGGATTTCCCAAAAGAGGCGAATCCATATATGATGCATTTGGTGTAGGGCATTCTTCTACGTCTATATCTGCAGCACTTGGAATGGCAGTAGCATCTCAGATAAAAGGAGAAAAAGACCGTCAGCACATTGCAATTATAGGTGATGGAGCGATGACCGGTGGTATGGCGTTTGAAGCGTTAAACCATGCGGGTATTGAGAAATCAAATCTGTTGGTTATTCTCAATGATAACTGTATGTCTATTGACCCCAATGTAGGTGCACTAAAAGAGTATTTGACCAGTATCACCACCTCTAAGCGTTATAATCGGTTTAGAGATGATATCGCGTCTGTACTATCTAAGATATCAGAAATGGGACCTAATGCTTTAGGAGCAGTTAAAAAGCTTGAGAAAAGTATAAAAGGAACAGTACTCAAGAATGCTAATTTATTTGAATCGTTAAATTTTAGATATTTTGGACCTGTTGATGGTCATGATGTCAAAAAACTAGCTAAGACATTGGAAGATCTTAGACATATTCCTGGACCTAAGTTGTTACATTGTGTAACAGTTAAAGGAAAAGGGTACGCTTTAGCGGAAAAGGATCAAACCAAATGGCATGCGCCAGGTCTATTTGATAAAATCACCGGTGAAATCAAGAAATCTGCGCAGGACAAACCAACTGCGCCAAAATATCAAGATGTATTTGGTAATACATTGGTCGAATTGGCCGAAACGAATGCTAAAATAGTAGGTATTACACCCGCTATGCCATCGGGCTCATCGATGAATATTATGATGAAAGCTTTTCCTGATCGTGCATTTGATGTTGGTATCGCCGAGCAGCATGCCGTTACCTTCAGTGCGGGATTAGCAACTCAAGGGCTAATGCCTTTCTGTAATATTTACTCATCGTTTATGCAACGTGCATTTGATCAGGTTATACATGATGTTGCCTTGCAAAATCTAAACGTTGTTTTTTGCTTGGATCGTGCGGGAGTAGTTGGAGCAGATGGTCCTACGCATCATGGTGCTTATGATATTGCTTTTATGCGCTGCATACCCAATATGACGGTTTCGGCACCCATGAACGAGGAAGAGCTGCGTAATTTGATGTACACGGCTCAATTGGAAAATAAAGGTCCTTTTGTAATCCGTTATCCAAGAGGTAATGGTGTAATGGTTGATTGGAAAAAACCTTTTAAAGAAATTGAAATTGGTAAAGGTAGATTGATTCAGGATGGTGAATCCGTTGCAATTTTAACATTTGGAGCAATAGGAAACGAAGCAAGTAAAGCAATTTTGCAACTATCCGAAGAAGGAATTCATCCTGCACATTACGATTTAAGATTTGCTAAGCCATTGGACGAAGAGCTGTTACATAAAGTATTTCAGAAATTTGAACATATTATAACAGTAGAAGATGGTTGTCTACAAGGCGGTATCGGTTCTGCTGTTCTAGAATTTATGGCAGATCACCACTATAACAGTAAAGTTGTGCGATTAGGTATTCCCGATACGATCATAGAACATGCCGAACAGCAGGATCAATGGAGTATCGCGTACTATGATGCCCAAGCCATTGCTACGGAATGTAGAAAGCTTGCAAAAGCTATTAAAACGGATGCTATGGTCAGCTAGATTCTTATCATCATAAAACAAAAAAAAGAGGAACCATCTTATGATGATTCCTCTTTTTTTTTGCTTAACTTTAGGAAGATTCCTTATTATAAACGTCGTTACATCAATGGTAACATTTCTATGGATTAACTGGATTCAGTTCTGGCTTTAGTAGTCAGTGATGCGCAGAATTATAGTGTTAAAAATAGACCATAAACTATAAAAAAAGAAAAAAGTAATAAAAAATTTGGAATGTTAATAAAAAAAAATTAAGCTAATTTTTTTGTTAAAAAAAGTGAATTTTTTAATATAACTATTTGGTTACTAATGAATTTAAATTAATTTTAAATTTTAGTTTTTTAGCTGATTTTTTTTTGTCATCTTCGTCTTAAGAGAAAGTTATCAACATTTTTTTGGTCGCTTATTGGAAATCAACTTATTAAGAATTTTAGA